>NZ_CP096294.1:0-4546316 GCF_033676005.1 Providencia sp. PROV252
AGATCTCTGGTGAATTTTGCGGTATGATCGCAGGTCTATTCTGATCCACAGATCAGCAATATGCGGTGAGTTAAAGTTAATCTAAAACCACTCTGAGTCGTTTTAAAAATGGCTCTTAGAAAATTCTGTGTTTAAATCCGTACTTCTTTGTTCCATTGACCTTGTTTAGGGGAGCCCAACGTGTCACTTTCGCTTTGGCAGCAATGTCTTGCCCGATTGCAGGATGAACTACCTGCCACAGAATTCAGTATGTGGATACGCCCCCTTCAAGCTGAATTAAACGATAATACATTGGCACTTTATGCCCCAAATCGTTTCGTTCTCGACTGGGTTAGGGATAAATACATCAATAATATCAATGAATTATTGAATGATTTTTGTGGTTCTGACGCACCTGCACTACACTTTGAAGTAGGCAATAAACCGATTACCGTCGCGCCGGCAGCCCCCCAAGCACGCACCATTCATGAAGTGCCTGCTTTTGCCGTACCGTCAGCCCCCGTTAAACCGAGTTGGGACAACTCAGCCAAAGTACAACCTGATGTCGCTTATCGTTCTAATGTGAATCCTAAGCATACATTTGATAACTTTGTTGAAGGTAAATCGAACCAATTGGCTCGCGCAGCAGCGAGGCAAGTGGCTGAAAATCCAGGTGGCGCCTATAATCCATTATTCCTTTATGGTGGAACAGGTTTAGGTAAAACCCACTTATTACATGCTGTAGGTAACAGCATCATGCAACATAAGGCCAATGCACGTGTCGTTTACATGCACTCTGAACGTTTTGTTCAAGATATGGTCAAAGCTTTACAGAACAACGCGATTGAAGAATTCAAGCGCTATTACCGTTCTGTCGATGCATTATTAATTGATGATATTCAATTTTTTGCCAATAAAGAGCGCTCACAGGAAGAATTTTTCCATACGTTTAACGCATTACTTGAAGGCAATCAGCAAATTATTTTAACATCCGACCGCTATCCGAAAGAAATCAACGGGGTGGAAGATCGCTTAAAATCACGCTTTGGTTGGGGCTTAACCGTCGCTATTGAACCACCTGAACTGGAAACGCGTGTAGCGATCTTAATGAAAAAAGCAGATGAAAATGAAATCCAACTTCCAGGTGAAGTGGCCTTTTTCATTGCAAAACGTCTGCGTTCGAACGTCCGTGAATTGGAAGGCGCGTTAAATCGTGTGATTGCCAACGCAAACTTTACTGGCCGCGCGATTACTATCGATTTTGTCAGAGAAGCACTGCGTGACCTATTAGCACTACAAGAAAAGCTGGTAACTATTGATAATATTCAGAAAACAGTTGCTGAGTATTATAAAATTAAAGTAGCAGATTTACTTTCAAAACGCCGTTCTCGTTCTGTCGCACGTCCGCGTCAGATGGCAATGGCACTAGCGAAAGAGCTAACTAACCATAGTTTACCTGAAATCGGGGATGCCTTTGGCGGCCGTGACCATACCACGGTGTTACACGCTTGTCGTAAAATTGAACAGTTACGAGAAGAAAGCCATGACATCAAAGAAGATTTTTCTAATTTAATCAGAACATTATCATCTTAATTGCTATGAAATTTATAATAGAACGCGAGCAGTTATTAAAACCGTTACAACAGGTTAGTGGTCCTTTAGGTGGGCGTCCAACTCTGCCTATTTTAGGTAACCTTTTATTACAGGTAAAAGAAGGCACCCTCCAACTCACTGGAACCGACCTTGAAATGGAGATGATGGCCAATGTCACCCTAACTGGGGAACATGAAGTTGGCGCAACAACGGTGCCCGCACGCAAATTTTTCGATATTTGGCGTGGATTACCTGAGGGTTCTGAAATTCATGTAGAGCTCAATGATGACAGACTGCTCGTCCGTTCTGGTCGTAGCCGCTTCTCATTATCGACGCTGCCTGCGGCTGATTTTCCAAACTTGGATGATTGGCAAAGCGAGGTTGAGTTTTCTCTTCCGCAATCAATACTGAAACGTTTAATTGAAGCGACTCAGTTTTCAATGGCGCACCAAGATGTCCGTTATTACCTCAACGGCATGTTATTTGAAACTGAAGACCAAATGCTCAGAACCGTTTCAACCGATGGCCACCGTTTGGCTGTTTGCGCGATGGATATTGGTCAATCACTGCCATCCCACTCTGTCATTGTTCCACGTAAAGGCGTGATTGAGTTAATGCGTTTATTAGATGGTGGCGATGCACCTCTGCAATTGCAAATTGGCAGCAATAATATTCGAGCCCATGTTGGCGATTTTATTTTCACCTCTAAATTGGTGGATGGTCGTTTCCCTGATTACCGCCGCGTATTACCGAAAAACCCAGACAAAACATTAGAAGCGCGTTGTGATTTACTTAAACAAGCGTTTTCTCGCGCGGCAATTTTATCAAATGAAAAATTCCGCGGTGTCCGTCTGTATTTTAGCGAAAACCAATTGCGCATCACGGCGAATAACCCAGAGCAAGAGGAAGCCGAAGAAATCGTTGACGTGAGCTATCAAGGCACTGAAATGGAAATCGGCTTTAACGTCAGTTACATTTTAGATGTCCTTAACGCACTGAAAAGTGAAAATGTACAGCTGCTGCTAACTGATGCAACTTCTAGCGTACAAATTGAAGATGCCGACAGCAAAGCCGCTGTTTATGTCGTCATGCCAATGCGTTTGTAATCGGTATTTATGATCCTTTCGCGTTTATTGATCCGCGATTTTCGAAATATAGAAAATGCGGATCTCTCCTTAGCCAATGGGTTTAATTTTCTCATTGGCCCAAATGGGAGCGGTAAAACCAGTATATTGGAAGCAATATACACCTTAGGCCATGGCCGTGCATTTCGCAGCATTCAAGCGAACCGCGTTATACGCCATGAGCAAGAACAATTTATTCTTCATGGTAAACTTAGCCACTTAGATGAAACGCGTAACGACCTTTCATTAGGCTTAAGCAAAAACCGCGAAGGTGACAGTAAAGTCCGAATTGACGGAACAGATGGCCATAAAATAGCTGAATTAGCAAAATTATTGCCAATGCAGTTAATTACCCCTGAAGGTTTTACCTTACTCAATGGTGGCCCTAAATATCGACGCGCTTTCATTGATTGGGGCTGTTTTCACAATGACCCACTGTTTTTCTCTGTTTGGTCAGATTTAAAACGGTTATTAAAGCAGCGAAATGCCGCTTTACGGCAAGTCACTCGTTATGAGCAAATTCGCCATTGGGATGCTCAGTTAGCACCGCTTTCAGAGCAGATAAGCCAATGGCGCCAAGACTATATTTCTGGCATCGCTGAAAATATAGAGCAGACTTGCCAACAGTTTTTACCCGAATTTTCATTATCCGTTTCCTTCCAACGCGGCTGGGATAAAGAAATTGATTATTCAGAACAACTAGAACGCCAATTTGAGCGTGATAGAGCACTAACCTATACCGCTTCAGGGCCACATAAAGCGGACTTGCGTATCAGAGCCAATGGTACACCCGTTGAAGATATGCTATCACGGGGACAGCTCAAGCTGTTGATGTGTGCACTTAGGTTAGCGCAGGGTGAGTTTTTCACCCGTCAGAGCGGGCAGCAATGCCTGTATCTGCTGGATGATTTTGCCTCCGAACTCGATGCGGGCCGCCGTCAATTATTGGCAGCTCGCCTCAAAGCTACGCAAGCACAGGTGTTTGTCAGTGCCATTACACCCGAGCAAGTTAATGATATGATAGATGCAAATAGCAAGATGTTTAGCGTAGAACATGGCAAAATAGAAGTTCAACCTCAGAAATAGAAAGAGCAGGAAACGTTGATGTCGAATACATATGACTCCTCAAGTATCAAGGTATTAAAAGGACTGGATGCGGTGCGTAAGCGCCCGGGCATGTATATCGGTGATACAGACGATGGAACAGGTCTTCATCACATGGTTTTCGAGGTTGTCGACAATGCTATCGACGAAGCCCTCGCAGGCTTTTGTGACGATATCGTTATCACTATCCATGCCGATAACTCTATCTCCGTACAGGATGATGGACGTGGTATCCCAACGGGTATCCACGAAGAAGAAGGTGTCTCTGCCGCAGAAGTCATCATGACCGTTCTGCACGCAGGGGGTAAATTCGATGATAACTCCTATAAAGTTTCCGGCGGATTGCACGGTGTCGGGGTATCGGTTGTTAACGCCTTATCTGAAAAATTAGAATTAGTTATCAAACGTGATGGTAAAGTTCACGAACAAATCTACAAACACGGTGAGCCACAAGGCCCTCTGTCCGTTGTTGGTGAAACTGACCAAACAGGGACACGCGTCCGCTTTTGGCCAAGCATGGATACCTTTAAAGGCATCACTGAGTTCGAATATGATATATTAGCGAAGCGTTTACGTGAGTTATCCTTCTTAAACTCGGGCGTTTCTATCAGACTCATTGATAAACGTGATGGCAAAGAAGACCACTTCCATTATGAAGGCGGTATTAAAGCTTTTGTTGAATACTTAAGCCGTAATAAAACCCCTATCCACCCTTCTGTCTTTTATTTCTCAACCGAAAAAGACGGTATTGGTGTTGAAGTGTCAATGCAGTGGAATGATGGTTTCCAAGAAAACGTTTACTGCTTTACCAATAACATTCCACAACGCGATGGTGGTACTCACCTTGCAGGTTTCCGTGCCGCGATGACGCGTACACTGAACAACTACATGGAAAAAGAAGGTTATCAGAAGAAAAGCAAAGTCAACGCAACAGGTGACGATGCCCGTGAAGGTCTGATTGCGGTTATTTCTGTGAAGGTACCTGATCCTAAATTCTCATCACAAACCAAAGAAAAACTGGTGTCATCCGAAGTGAAAACTGCGGTTGAAACGATGATGAATGAGAAACTGGTTGAGTATTTACTGGAAAACCCAAATGACGCCAAAATTGTCGTTGGGAAAATTATTGATGCCGCACGTGCACGTGAAGCAGCACGTAAAGCTCGTGAAATGACTCGTCGTAAAGGCGCATTAGATTTAGCAGGCTTACCGGGTAAACTGGCTGACTGCCAAGAACGCGACCCTGCATTATCCGAACTGTACCTTGTGGAAGGGGACTCTGCGGGCGGCTCTGCAAAACAGGGGCGTAACCGTAAAAACCAGGCCATCCTACCTCTGAAAGGTAAAATTCTTAACGTTGAAAAAGCGCGTTTTGATAAAATGCTTTCTTCTCAGGAAGTTGCAACCCTGATTACCGCATTAGGTTGTGGTATCGGTCGCGATGAATATAACCCAGACAAACTGCGTTATCACAGCATCATCATCATGACGGATGCGGACGTCGATGGTTCTCACATCCGTACGTTACTGTTGACCTTCTTCTATCGTCAAATGCCTGAAATTGTTGAGCGCGGCCATATCTTTATTGCTCAACCACCACTGTATAAAGTGAAACGTGGTAAACAAGAACAGTACATTAAAGATGACGATGCAATGGACGATTACCTAATTTCTATCGCTCTTGATGGTGCTGAGCTGCATTTAAGTGCTGAAGCACCCGCCATGAAAGGTGAAGAGCTTGAGAAACTGGTTGTCGAATATAATGCAGCTCACCGCATTATCCGTCGTCTTGAGCGTCTTTACCCGCAAGCACTGCTTAACAGCTTGGTCTATCAGTCAACACTCACCGAAGATGACTTAAAAGACAGCGCAAAAGTCGAAGAATGGGCTGCTACGTTAGTTAAACGCTTAGAAGATAACGAACAATTTGGTAGCACCTACAGCTACACAATTACCGAAAATCGTGAGCGCCAGCTATTCGAACCCACTATTCGTATCCGTACCCATGGTGTTGATACCGACTACAATTTAGACTTCGATTTTGTTCACGGCAGCGAATACCGTCGTATCACGCACTTAGGTGACTTAATCAGTGGCTTAATTGAAGAAGGCGCTTATATCCAGCGTGGCGAACGCCGCCAAGATATCAGTAATTTCGAAGAAGCACTGGCTTGGTTGACTCGTGAATCCCGTCGTGGCCTATACGTACAGCGCTATAAAGGCCTTGGTGAAATGAACCCAGAACAACTTTGGGAAACCACCATGAACCCAGAAACCCGCCGTATGATGCGTGTGACAGTGAAAGACGCAATCGCAACTGACCTACTATTCACCACGTTAATGGGTGATGCCGTAGAGCCACGTCGTGCATTTATCGAAGAAAACGCCTTAAAAGCAGCCAATATCGATATCTAATTATTCTGTTGGTTGAATAAAATTCAATAACCCCATACGAAAGTCTGGGGTTATTTTTTATGAAAAATTTTTATAACGATTATCTTATTTCCACGATTTAATTAAATTTATAATAAAAGAATAAAAAAACAACTCCCATCAATAAGAAGCAATTTTACTCACAAGAAAATAATTAAAAATAAAACTTAACACTTTAATTAGTATGACTTTTTTATTCCAAATAACTGTCACAAAAAATAAATATATTATCAATAAACTCCGACAAATGAAAAATCACTAATAGCATTAGCGGGGTTACAATGAGAAAATTTTTTATTTCAGCGTCACTAACTTTATTACCATTCATATTCACGAATACTCTAACAGCAAAAACTCATGTTTTAGAATTAGAGGAAAATATTATTGATATCAGAAGTACATGGCTTGAGGATATTAAAAACAATGTTATTAATAGCACACCTAAAGAAGGCAGTGCAGTTGCTGAGCAAGATAGGCTTATTAGTCGTGAATACACCAGTATCACTGGGGAAAGAAAGAAATTAGCGCTCGCAGATAAATCCCAAGACTCGGGTTATTTATTTAACAGTTATCAAACCATACTGTTTGGTGAACATGATATTAATATAAGAGACCATAAACAATATCAAGAAATCAATTTATTACATAATACAAGTACCCGTGCTTATGACGAAAAAAAACAACGTACACGGTCGATTGATTTTATTCTTAAAGACCACTTTAAACGCGGTCGCCCTTACCAAGTCTTGGATGACGATGGTCATTATATTGCTGAATATTCGAAAATACAGGGCTCATCTTACCCAAGTGGCCATACGTGGAATGGTTTCAAACAAGCCGCAGTATTAGCGATGATTTTTCCCGAAAAAGGCAGCGAAATGTTCAACCGAGCAATTGAATATGGTGAAAGCCGCGTGATTGTTGGCGCACACTTTGCCACCGATACTATCGCTTCTCGTGTCGGTAATTATTATTTATTATCACAACTACTGTCTGATGAAAAAAACACCAAATTCATTGTTGAATCCGCAAAAAATATCCGTAAAGATATTTCATCATCATGTCCAAATAACCAAAAAAACTGCTTAACAGTATCTAGCCCTATCACCAATGAGCATATCGGCTATTATGGAAAAGAAAACACCCAAAATACGGCTAATATCGAGCCTAAAAATATCCCTAAAACTGCCAGTTATTTACTTCGATTACGTTTCCCTTACCTAAATAATAAACAATGGAATAATATTTTAGCCAGCACGGCATACCCAAGCCATTCAATTGCTGGGTGGAATATCAAAGAAAATGATCCCAATACTTATTGGGGGTTAATTAACTTACCTGCTGCTTATCAAGGCCCCGCTTGTTTATATGAAAACTTGGTTGTTAATCAAAAAACTAATGATTTGGATATCGCTAATTTTGGCGAGTTAGATGAGTGGAAAAATAATATTCAAGGCGTTGGAAAATTAATTAAAAATGGCCATGGAACCCTCGTATTATCCGGCAACAATACTTTTGCAGGTCTCACCGTCAATCAAGGCCACTTAGTGTTAGCAGGCGAAAATAAATATTTGCAAAAATCCCATATTAATGGCGGCAAAGTGACCCTTAAAAAAAACTTAGACTCCGCAATTGATATTAATAAAGGAACCTTGGATCTCGAAGGGGGGCAGGTCAGAGCCCCAGTTAATATTCATCATCAGGGTTTACTGACGGGCAACGGTAGCATTCAACAATTAACCGCCAACCAAGGCGCTGCAGTTGCTCCAGGTCATTCTATTGGTACAATTAACATTGTTGATTCAATAACTTTTGCGCCTGATAGCCACTATTTGGTGGAAATCACCCCTGAAGGTAATAACGATAAAATCATTAGCCAAGGCAGCGCTTCATTAAAAGGCGGTATCGTCACCGTCTCATTTGAAAACCAAAACGAGCCTCTCTCTAAGCTCGATATTAACCGCTTGTTTGGTACTCAATATACGATCCTTAGCGCTCAAAATGGGGTTAATGGCCAATTCGATACCGTTTTACCTAATTATCAGTTTATTGGAACCACGCTGAATTACGCCCCGAAAGAGGTCACACTTAAAATAGGGCGTAATAATACCCCATTTTCCAGTGCGGCTACCACGCCAAATCAAAAAGCTGCCGCTAACGCTATTGATAGGCTTCCGATAAGCCACCCTCTGTATGAACAAACGTTAAAAAGTCGCTCAAAGCAGGAGGCTCAAACCCTATTTAGTGATGTAACCGGGCAAATATATGCTGACGTATTATCAAACCAATTAAATGATAGCCGTCAAATTAAAGAGGCCGTACTGCAACAAGCTCGCTTATCTGAATCATTAAATAGCGAAGACAAAGGTAATGTGTGGGTTAACATGCTATACGACTGGGATAAAACCACGGGTGATAGCAATGCGACAGGGTATAAATCATCAAGCTATGGTCTATTACTCGGTGCAAACCGACGTTTTATTAATGATAAAATGACATTCGGCATCGCCGCAGGTTTTAGCCAAAGTTCATTATCTAATCACCTAGACCAAGGTCACAGTAATAACTACCATGCCGCTATTTATGGTAGTGCAGTATGGCAACCGATCGCCGTTCGTTCAGGGCTTAGCCATACTTCACACCTCGTTCACACTGAACGCGCAATCAGTGATGGCACAAGTCACTCCGCGAATTATTATACCAATACCCACCAAGCGTTTATTGAAATGGCCTATCCGATTAACACCCGTTGGATGAACCTTGAACCATTCACCAACTTCACTTATATCAACACAACGAATTATGCTATCAATGAGCACATCAACAACACCTCTTTGCAAGCAGGTAAACAGTATATTGGCTCTCGTTTATCGACAATAGGGCTGCGTCTTGATAACCAGTGGAAAGTCGGTAATGAGTCAAATATCAGTCTACATGGTGAACTTAACTGGCAATATCAATATGGCAACTTGAATAGAGGGGTCAAATTGAATTTTTCTGATACGACGAGCGCATTTACGATACATAGTGCCCCAGCAGCACGCCATGGCGTCGCGTTAAAAGTCGGTACAAATATCAATATAAAAGAAAATACTAAGCTATCAATTAACTACAATAAATTTTTATCTGGGCATTATCACGATAACAATATTGATGCCAAAGTTGCGATCGCTTTTTAACCCTGTTTATTCTCCCCCGCTTATGGCGGGGGTTGTTCCACACTGCCAAGGCAGACACTCACCATGACTAAACATCACAAGATTTTACAGTTTTTTACGCCATGATTTTGATTATCTTATCTTTTTTTATGTTATAAACGAATAACAGCCAAAGTTAACTAAATGTTAATTTATAAACTTATGATTTTTAATTTATCCACATAACTTAAGGCAAGGCCAAAAACAGATAAAAAGAGCACCCTAATGCGCCAACTTATTATTCCAATTTATGCGTTATTGATATCTGTCATTCCTATATTTTTCAGTGGGGATGTTAGCCTTATTGCAGACATTGCGATTGTGATTTCAGGTACCCTGATACTACTGCTTTGCGCTGGCGTCTATCGGTTTCTTCTTGGCAAGGTATTTACTGTTTTTGTTTCGCTCTTGTGGGCACTCAATTTATCCGTCTCATTCTTCTTTTATCAAAAACACGATATCCGCTTCTCTTCTTCTATCGCAGAAACCTTTATCAATACCAATAGCAGTGAGACGGTGGGAATGCTTTCCTACAATATTGGCTATGTAATTTTCTATCTATTTGTTTTTACTTTATATTTATCAAGTATTCATCTATGTGCAAAATATATGAATCGCCGTACCGCCGCGATAAGCTTGGCACTCCTTTGCGGTTATCTACTAGCCATCCCAGCCTATTACGCATCACTGTTTAGTAAGCCTGATAGCGCATTATTAATCACTGAAAAATACTTACTGAATACACCGTTCTACAATGCCGCAGCGCTAGTCAAAAATTTATATGAAAACCGCGGGATCAAGAAAATATCGTCCCAGAAAGTTTCGTTTAATTATCAGAAAAAAAACTCTGAAACCCAAATCTATGTGCTTGTCATTGGGGAATCGCTACGTCGTGACCATATGAGTTTCTACGGCTATCAGTATGATACAACACCTAATTTGAATAATCGAAAACCCCAAATTTTTGCGTTTCAACAAGCCTATTCCCCCGCGCCTGTCACCATCTTGTCGGTTCCTATTTCATTGTCTAACATCCGTTTTGAGCAGATGCAGGACAAATCACATTATGCAGACAATATTATTTCATTAGCGAATCACGCGGGTTTTAAAACGTATTGGATCAGCAATCAGGGCAAAACGAACAAACGTACCAGTATCATTTCTGCAATTGCTTCGATGTCACAACAGAAAGCTTGGAACGAATTTGTTGGCTATGATGAAGAACTGCAAGATGATTTCCGTGATGCTCTCAATGACCCAACCGATAAACAAAAGCTCATCGTTTTACATACCTATGGGAGCCATGAACCTGCTTGTAACCGGTTTCCTGAAGACGAGCTAAAAACATTTAGTGGCCAAGAAGATGACGATTGCTACGACAGTTCAATTGCTTATACCGATAAATTTATCGAAAACCTTATGCAGCAACTCGAAGGTAAACCTGCGACTTTGATGTACTATTCAGATCACGCATTGCAACGCTTAGACAGTGATAACACTATTCACTACCACCATGGTGTTAATAACCCAAGAAAAGAGGCCTATGAAATTCCCTTATTAATTTGGTACAGCCAAAGTGCTAGTAAGCCAACAGTAAATACAACACATTTACACGCCCCTTATTCCACAGCAAATAATTATTGGCTAATCAGTGATTGGCTTGGTATACAACAGCGCGCATCTCAAGCTTGCTTATCACCTCTGCGCGCATGTTACCAACCAAGCGATAATATTCAGGTAATTGACGGTAACCGAAATTTATTATCCATTAATCAATTACCAACAGAAACGGTCGACCCACAATAAAACTCGATATTTTGCCAATCTTTGCTCATAGTTAGCGCATTGAGTTTCATCTAAATATCGAGGCTTGTATGTTCGAATTAACTTTTTTACGTGAGTTATTAGGCTCTAGCGTTCATGTACTTCAATTACTGTTAGAAACCATTTCTGTCATCTGTGTGATTATTGGTTTAATCAAAACATTAATTGTATGGTTTCGCGTTAAAATAGCGCGTACCGCACGTTATTGCTTTGGTGATTGGTTAGCCACCGCATTAGAGTTTCAGTTAGCAGCGGATATTTTAGCTACCACCGTTGACCCTGATTTAGATAGCCTGATCAAATTAGGTATCATCGCCGTGATCAGGACGTTCCTAAACTATTTCTTAGCAAAAGAATTAGAACACCAGCCACAACAACATCCCCAAAAAATACAATAAATTACCAAGCCCTTTTAACGAAAAAGCCTACACAATGTTCATGTGTAGGCTTGATAAAACACGGTATTAGTTTGTCATTACAGTAAGATTCTCAACATACGGCGCAGCGGTTCAGCGGCGCCCCATAAAAGTTGGTCACCGACAGTAAAGGCAGATAAATACTCTGGGCCCATATTCAGTTTACGCAGGCGCCCTACTGGCGTGCTTAGTGTGCCTGTAACTGCTGCGGGTGTTAGCTCACGCATTGTAATTTCACGGTCATTCGGCACCACTTTCACCCAGTCATTATGGGAAGCCAACAGCTGTTCAACCTCGTTTAATGGAATATCTTTTTTCAGTTTTAAAGTGAAAGCTTGGCTATGACAACGCAGTGCACCAATACGAACACATAAACCATCCACTGGAATGATGTTATTACCCGTTGCTAAAATTTTGTTGGTTTCTGCTTGGCCTTTCCATTCTTCGCGACTTTGCCCATTTTCTAAGGCTTTATCAATCCACGGGATCAAGCTGCCTGCTAATGGCACACCGAAGGCATCTGTTGGCATTGTGCCACTACGGGTAAAGTCGGTGACTTTTTTCTCGATATCTAAAATTGCAGATGCAGGGTCTTGCAGCTCTTTTGCGACTTGCGTGTGTAATGACCCCATTTGAGCTAAAAGTTCACGCATATTACGAGCACCCGCACCCGATGCCGCTTGGTAAGTGGCAACAGATGCCCATTCAACCAAATTATTGGTGAATAAGCCGCCCAGAGACATCAACATCAAACTCACTGTACAGTTACCACCAACAAAGGTCTTAATGCCTTTATTTAAACCATCTTGGATGTGTTGGTTGTTCACTGGGTCAAGGATGATAATCGCATCGTCTTTCATACGTAATGAAGATGCTGCGTCAATCCAGTAGCCATTCCAGCCTGACTCACGAAGTTTAGGGTAAACTTCATTAGTATAATCACCGCCTTGGCAGCTAATGATGATATCCAATGCTTTTAAAGCATCAATATCAAAGGCATCCTGTAAAACACCACGATGACCACCGTAAACCGGTGCTTCAGCGCCATGTTGTGAGGTCGTAAAGAAAACAGGATGAATCGCATCAAAATCACGTTCTTCGACCATTCTCTGCATCAATACTGAGCCGACCATTCCTCGCCAGCCAACAAACCCTACATTTTTCATTTTTATTCACCCTGTTTGTTTAATTTTTACCAAGAAATTTCCAGTTCCAGCTCCATTGGCGTCAATGCGGCCATTTTTTAATCATTCATTCGGCATTCACGGAAGTTGAAGCTCGAAATTTTTCGGATGTATTAAACCTGACAAAATATGAACCGGTGTGCAAGTGAATTTCATCACTATTAGCAGGATGATTAGTAATAAAACTAATGGACGCAGAGAAAAATCAAAAAAAACCACGACAAGGAGTATGTGTTGTCGTGGTTAAGCTAAAAACAAAATGAGGCAATACAGGTAAATTTTTAAAGGAAAAGCAGGAACTAACGTTTTTTCTTGCAACCTTGCACCGCTTTAAAACGCGGATTGGCTTTACAAATCACATATACGCGCCCACGGCGGCGAACCACTTGGCAATCTGGGTGGCGCGTTTTTGCTGTTTTTAATGAACTCAACACTTTCACGTTTACTTATCCTCTGTTCGCAGAAAACGCCCAAAACGTTTCTGGAATTGCGCTGTTTTCCCTTCTTGGGAAATTAATTTTTGTTTTCCCGTGTAGAACGGATGTGATTGAGAAGAGACGTCCAACGTAACATACGGAAAAGTTTCGCCTTCAAATTCAATCGTTTTTTCTGTTTTAATCGTTGAACCCACTTTGAAATAGGCATCCGCACTGGTGTCATGGAAAACAACCGTGCGATATTGAGGATGGATCCCTTGTTTCATAATAACCACCTAAATGTAATGTTATAATATAACAATACACTTTATCAAAAAGGGACGCAATGATTTTATTTGTCAAAAACAAACTAAAGGGGAAGACAGGCGTTATTTTTACCATAACGCCTGTCAGTTGGGGTGAGAATAAAAACCTTAACGATAGCCTTGCGATAAAGGAACTTCAGGGTCTGGCTCACCTGTTATGCGGTTTCTTAAATCGCGACGGATAATCTCAATCGACCAAAACCAAATTAAATGCCCGAAGATTTCAGAAACATTTTCATACCAAGGTAAGTCTAAAAGTGGTGGTGTTAAGCCCATTAAAGGGAATGAAATCATATGAACAAATAACTGTGCTAATGCCCCCGCTAACAAACCTTGCCATAATTTAATTTTTGGGAAAATCTCTGCCACGATGCAGTAACCAATCGCAAAAACCAGTGAAAATAGGATATGCGTCACACCGACCCAATTAAAAATATGTCCTGCGAATGTATACACTGCCGCATTTGGGTCTACCATCCCTAACCAATCCCTTAAAAATACATAAGGTGGATTGAGAAAATTACGTGAGCAGTCCACTTGCTCAGCAACGCGGATCAGTGTTTCTGGTGAACAAGCGGCATTAAACATATCGGTTGGACTACGTGGTGGTAAAGGCACTTCAGCCCCCCACTTCACAAAGGCAGAAACAATCCCACTGATAATACCAACAAAGAACGCAACACCATAACGGCGGCGTTTTTTTTCTGTAATATAAAAGAATCCCCGAGCCATAAAACCTCTTTATTTGACTTAAGTTTTTTTGAGGTTTATTTATTCTCCTTTTATGAACATCCGTAAATGACATGAATCAATAAAATAATAATCACTGATAGAAATAATCACGCTCACCATTGCTACTCTGAGTTCACTGAACAGAAATAAAAACCAAAACGATAATTTCTCCAGCCACAATCTTTTGTATAATTAGGCCATCACACATGATCATTTAATTGTTTATCAAATGGATACATCATTATCGATGATAAACATACCATTTGGGGAAAAGGAAAATGTATTACGGCTTTGACATGGGCGGAACCAAAATTGAACTTGCAGTCTTTGATAATGAACTCAATCAAGTCTGGCAGAAACGTGTTCCGACACCTAAAAATGACTACCAAGCACTGCTGGATGCCTTTCTTGCACTCACCCAAGAAGCCGATGAAAAATTCAATTGCCAAGGGAAAATTGGCGTTGGCGTTCCTGGTATTGTTAATCATGCAGAAGGCACAGTATTTACCACTAACGTTCCCGCAGCGCAGTACAAGCCTCTGATTCATGACTTAACCAATGCGTTACAGCGCCCAGTAAAAGTGGAAAACGATGCCAATTGCTTTGCACTATCCGAAGCTTGGGATCCTGAATTTAAGCGTTATCCAACAGTGTTGGGCTTAATTTTGGGTACAGGTGTAGGGGGTGGCTTTGTCATTAATGGCAAAGTGTTGTCAGGAAAAAATGGGATTGCAGGCGAAATTGGCCACATGAACCTCAGTGTTCGCGCAGCAAAACTATTAGGGGATACCGTCCCTGAAGTAACCTGTGGCTGCGGACAAACAGCTTGTTTCGAGACTTACCTTTCAGGCCCTGGGTTTGAACGTATTTATACTGCATTTACAGGGGAAAAACGCTCTGCTATTGAAATTATTGAGCGATATCATCAGCAAAGCCCTGAAGCAATCGAACACGTTGAACGCTACATGTCTGTATTGGCGATGTTTATGGGGCAAGTCATTACCGTATTCGACCCCGATTTAGTCGTCTTTGGCGGCGGTTTATCGCAATTTGAAGAAATTTACCGGCGTTTGCCTGAAGTTCTACCTCAATATCTGTATGGAATTGCCACTTTACCTGCCATTGAAAAAGCCCGCTATGGTGATTCTGGCGGGGCACGCGGTGCTGCGTTCCTCAACTTAATCGACTAACTTTCCTTTCATACTCCTTGGTAATTATCTGCCAAGGAGTTCATTTACCTTTATTTTCAGATGATAATCATTATCATCCATTTACAAATGGTGCTAAAATAACCGAAGATCCATCGGTTTTATTATCATTGTCATTCTAAGAATAATTTCAGCAAATTATAAATAGAAAACAGCAAGATATTATTAAATTTGGGCGATAAAGACTTGTCTGATACAGCTTGTGGCTAAAAACGCTATTATTGCATTACATACAATAAGGTAATAAACAAAAACATCCGCCGTTACCCCTTAAACAACAATAAAGAGAAAGCCTTATGGGATTGTTTTTTCAGAATAGTTTGATGTTTCCCACCATTGTTTTTAGTGGATTACTCATTATTGTTTTATTTTACTGGTTATGTGCTGCATTTGGCTTACTCGATATTGATGTCTTTAATATCGATACTGAATTTGATGCAGGACTCGACGCTACGGGCTTTGCGGGCTGGCTCACTAAACTGGGCTTAGCAGGAATTCCAGTTACCATTATTCTAACCTTATTTACGCTATTTGGCTGGGTTATCAGTTACTTTTGCGTTTATGGCTTTATCCGTTTTATTGATTCAACCCTATTACGCTACCTTGTTGGCTTTGCCGTATTTGCCATCACACTGTTTATTTCCCTTCATCTCACTGCTTTATGTTTAAAACCTGTTCGTAAAAAACTCGTCAGCCTCAATAAATCCAAAACCGTACATCAGCTTATTGGCAAATTAGCAACTGTACGTTCAGGCTCTGTGAGTGAACAAAATGGGGAAGCGATGTTAGAAGATGGCGGTGCAGGGTTAATTTTACAGATACGCGCACCATCAATCGAGAATTTAAAGCGAGGCGATCGCGTCGTCATTATTAGCTATGATGCGCAGTCCCACAGTTACCAAGTCGTGACGGAAGATGAGTTCCGTCATTAGTTTTCACGATATAGACAATAAACCTTTGCTTGCCTATTTAAAATAACGACCTCGTCGGAACCTATGGAGAAGAAATATGGATTTGGCTGCATTAATGCCCTTTTTAACCATTATTGGCGGGATCATCGTCATTATTTTAGGCTTCTTTGGATTATTTAAAGCCTTCTATATCAAAGTCCCACAAGGTACAGCACTGATTGTGAATGACATGTCTTCACAGCCCAAAGTGCATTTCACAGGTGCGCTGGTCTATCCTGTTATCTACAAAAAAGAATTTATGCGCATTTCACTTCTAACATTAGAAGTGGATCGCCGTGGCAAAGACGGTTTAATTTGCCATGATAACTTGCGTGCGGATATCACTGTTGCTTTTTACTTACGCGTAAATGAAACCACTGAAGACGTATTGAAAGTAGCAAAAGCCATTGGGGTTGACCGCGCTTCTGACCATCAAGCCGTCAGCACCTTATTTAGTGCAAAATTCTCTGAAGCACTAAAAACAGTCGGTAAACAGTTTGATTTAGCGAAACTTTTTGAAGATCGCCAAAACTTCCGTGACCGCATCGTTGATGTGATTGGCAAAGACCTTAATGGTTATGCATTAGAAGACGTTGCCATCGACTACTTAGAGCAAACACCGAAATCTGCCCTTGACCCAAACAATATCTTTGACTCTGAAGGTATTCGTAAAATCACTGAAATTACCGCTATCCATAATATTGAAACGAACCAAAAAGAACGTGACCAAGAGTTAGCGATTCAAAAGAAAAATGTGGAAACACGCGAAGCCAGTTTAGCGCTAGAACGCCAACAAGCGGATGCGGAAGCACGTCAAAAACGTGAAATTGATAATATTCGTTCCCGCGAACAAGCTGAAACCTTGCGTGTTCAAGAAGAAGAACGCTTAAAATCGGAACAAGCACGTATACAAACTCAGCAAGAAATTGAGATTCGTGAAGAAAACCGAATGCGTGAAGTTGAAGTTGCTCAACAAAACCGCACCCGTGCCGTAGCCATTGAAGAAGAACGCGTTAGTCGCGCACGAGAGCTTGAAATCGTTGCCCGTGAGCGTGAAGTTGAGCTACAACGCATTGAAAAAGAAAAAGCATTAGAAGAAGAACGCAAAAATATCTCGAATGTGATCCGTGAACGTGTTGCCGTTGAAAAAACTGTCGCACAGGAAGAGGAACGTATAAAAGAAGTCCGTGAAGTATCCGAAGCTGATCGTATGCGCCAAGTGACTGTGATCAATGCACAAGCTGAAGCTGAAGAGTTATTGGTTCGCCAAGTGAAAAGAGCCGAAGCCGATGAAGCGAGCGCTAAACACAAAGCGGAAGAAATCAGCACCATGGCACAAGCCGAATTAGAAGCTTCAGCCAAACAAGCAGAAGCGAAAAAACGCTTAGCAGAAGGAATTGAAGCTGAACACGCTGCATTAGGTTTAGCAGAAGCACGCGTTCGCCAAGCGACTGCTGAAGCAGAAGAAAAAGAAGGTTTAGTGCTTGCCAATATCACCGCCGAAAAACTGTTAGCAGAAGCGCGCGGCTTAAAAGAAAAAGGTTTAACCGAAGCACAAGTCATGGAAGCCAAAGCGAAAGCAGAGCAACAACAAGGGCTTGCTGAAGCCAAAATCCTCGAAGAGAAATTAGCAGCGCAAGCGCGTGGTGAAGAACAACAAGCTAACGCAAAAGAAAAATTAGGTTTAGCGGATGCAAAAGTCCTTGAAGAGAAACTGGCAGCACAAGCTCGAGGTGAAGGCCAATTAGGTTCAGCACAGGCGGAAGTTATTCGCCAGCGCCTGAAAGCCGAAGCAGACGGCTTAACTGACAAATTCAAATCAATGGATCACCTCAGCGATACCGCACGTTCCCATGAAGAATTCCGTATGCGCCTTGAGAAAGAATTTGAACAAGCTATGGCTTCTATCGATGCCAACAAAGAAATCGCTCGTGAGCAAGCGGATGTCTTGGCTGCAGCGCTTAGCAAAACCAATATCGAAATTGTGGGCGGCGATGGCAACTTCTTCAACACCTTCTCTAAAGCACTTAGCTTAGGTAAGGCTGTCGATGGCTTTATGGATAAAAGTAGCTTTGCCAAAGAAAATGTGGAAAAGCTGATTAACCGCAGTAAAGAAGATAAAAAAATCGATATTGCCGCTTTACTGAGAAACCCTGAAGTTCAAGACCTAATCAATGGCTTTATGGCTGCAAAAGGGGCTGGACAATTAGCAAAAACCGTAACGGCAAAACCCGTTCCACCCGCTGATGACCAACTTTAGTTAATCAAAATCTGAGGGGGCTTTTTTGCCCCCTATTGCCTTTTTTTCATCCACTTTAAGGGAATTCGCTGCACCATGTCAGATTTTCAGGAAACGGATCGCGAGCAAGAAATACTCGATAGCGCTGTTGCAGAAGGGGGCGCATATGACATTTTACGTAAGCGGCTGACCGAACAAGGCCAGCAACTTCACCAAAAAGCCATACAGCTCAATGAAAAACGCCTAGAAGAATTTGGTCAAAGCCAAATGGATATTATTGGGCGTATTCGTATTCGTACTGAAAATAACTGCCAAGCCCGAGATATTGTTCGAGTGGGTGAATGGTTGCTATTTGGCTATAACGTTTTCCTTGGATTAAAAAAAGAAACGCACCTCAATGATGTGTTTTCATTGTATCGATTGATTGAAAACGAAGGCGAATTTGATGTTGAAGCCGTCGATAATGAAGATACCTTTTTAAATGATACTCGCTTTGTTCAGGATTTTACTGAGCTCTATACCTATTATAAAAATACCCAATTACTGCAACTTGTCGAACGAGATGGCAAACTACTGGCCAGCTTCCAAATTGGCGACCGCATTACCGATGTCCGCGTTTTTCGTTGGTCGATTTCAAGCGATAAACAACGTATTGAATACATTGATAATCGAGGGGAACGCGATATCGCCCTCCCCCCCGCTTATGACTTTGAGTGGCAAAAAACTACTCGCGAAGATACTGTAAATGGCCGTTACCCTCACATTAATATCCTCGACACCGTATTCGTTGAAACTATCGGTGGTGACTTAACAATCAAGTGTGAAAATAACACTGAAGATGGTTTGGGGATTTATCGTGAAGCAGTGCTGGATAAAAATCAGTCCCTCGATGATGCGCAAATTGAATATGCCCAAACAGGCAGTTTGATTATTTTAAAGATTTTGCCTTACCGAGAAGAAAGCTGGCGCTATCTGGTTTACAACACACTAACCCAGTCTGTGCAGCGCATTGACGCCATTGGGCAGGCTTGCGTTCAACTCCCTGAAGATCACGGTATTATTTTCCCAGGGGGGTATTACCTACAAAATGGTGAATACAAAACCTTTGAACAATCGATGGATGGCATGCGTTTTCGCCGCTTACGTCGTTCACCCAATGGCGAAGACGTTTTATATGTTTTTTATTCCCCGAACCAAGGCCGTATCGCACTTTTCAACTATAACCTGATTGAACGTACCCTGTCCGTTCCATTGATTGGGCATGGTTATGCCATGCTTGAAGATGGCAAAATGGTTCTGTTCGAAGGTGAAGGGGAAGAAGCCACGCGCGTCCATCCAATGCAAGTGTGGCAAACACCATTTTATTCTGATGAATTTGCGGATAAGCAACCTACTCGAGGGGGCTTTTTTGGCCGAATTGGTAACGCAGATTTAGTCCGTGGTATTTCTGAAATATTGCATGTTGCCAAAGAGATTGAAGGTAATCATGTTTCTATCGCCCGCTATGAGCAGCTCAGCCAGCAACCTAAAAATTTATTGGATTTATACTATTGGTTCAGCGATGAGCAATGCTTAGAAATTGGTAAGTTACTGAAAGAAATCACGCAAACCAGTGAATTAGTGCTTGATGAATATGAAAAGGTAGAAAGCATCCGCCAGCAGTCGGCTAAATCGATGAATGAAGCCATTAGCCGCCAGAAATCACTATTATCGCTGACATTACCCGACAGCTGGGATGATATTCAGCAATTTGTTGATGGTTTAAATGCCCTAAATGCACAACGCGGGCACTTGATTTCGCTGCGTGAATTTCGCTATATGGATTTAGAAAAACTGAGTGAAATGGAAGGCGAAATTGAAAAAAATCAACAATATGTCTCCCAAGAAACCGCCGTTTTTCTGGCTAGCGATAAAGCGCTACAACCTTTCAAAGCACAATTAACCGTTTTTGAAGAACAAACCGAAAAAGCGCAAAACAGCGCCCAATTAGATATCCCAATGAATGACATGGAAAAAATGTCAACAGATTTGGATATGCTATCTAATTTAATGGCTTCACTGTCATTCAATGATGTGACACAACAAACCCATATCATTGATTCTATCTCACAAATTTATGCACAGCTGAATCAGTCACGGGCTCGCTTACAACAGAAACGAAAGTCCCAAACCAGCGTTGAAACCGTGGCGCAGTTTGGCGCACAATTTCGTTTATTTAGCCAAGGTATCACCAACGCATTGTCCCTTGCGACAGACCCTGAGCGTTGTGATGATCAACTATCAAGATTACTGGTTCAATTAGAAGAACTGGAAAGCCAGTTTAGTGGCCACGATGAGTTTCTTGATGATATCTTAGCCAAGCGTGAAGAGTTACTTGAAACCTTTGAATCTCATAAACAAATTCTTATTGATGACCGCCAACGCCGTGCACAAAACCTGTTAACTGCTGCTGACCGCTTACTCGATAGCTTGCAACGCAGAACCACCCGTCTGCAGTCTCAAGATGAGCTAAATGCATTTTTTGCCTCAGACCCCCTTGCGTTAAAAACGCGAGAAATCATCGAAAAACTAAGAGAGATTAACGACAACGTTAAAGCCGATGATATCGATGCTCGCTTAAAAGCATCTCGTGATCAAGCTATCCGCATTCTGCGCGATAAAACCGATATTTTTGAAGATGGCGGTAATATCATCAAATTGGGTCGCCATCGGTTTAGCGTTAACACGCAAGAGCTAGACCTCACTATCTTGCCTAAAAATAACCAACTCTGGGTATATCTCACGGGTACGGATTTTCAGGAACCGATTGAAAATGAAGAGCTCACACAGTTACAGCCTTATTGGACGGCAACTTTAGAATCTGAGTCAGAGACAGTTTATCGCGCGGAGTACCTTGCTTATTCGATTATTTATTCTGCCGCTAAACGCCAAGACGAACTCAACATGGCGTTGTTAACCAGCGCGTTAACTTCCCCTGAAAAGCTGGAAAAAATCGTGCGCGATTTTGCAGGCCCACGCTACAAAGAAGGCTATGAAAAAGGGATTCACGACCACGATGCCATTGCAATCTTAAAAAAATTAATTCCTGTCGGGGAGAGTGCCGATCTTCTGCGTTATAACCCGACTGCGCGTGCAATTGCAGCGATTTACTGGGAAATAGCCCAAAACGAAGAGTTCCCCGCTCTTTGGCCTGAACGTGCTAGAACAGCGATGAACATTCATCAGCTGTTCCATAATGATAATGCCTTACTTGACCTACAAGCGGAAATTGAAGCCAATATCAGTTTGTTTTTACAAGATAATCCTATTCAATGCCAAAGTTATGAGCAAACACAAGCTGCGGAATATCTGAGCTTTGCATTAGCACGAACGCCTATCGAACTGGTCTACAGTAAATATGCAAAAGAACTCGTTCTAGCGTTACAAGAACGCTTAGAAGAAGCCCATATGTGGCTCGATTTCAATCGTTCCCAACAAAATTTAGGTACACGCTACGCCCAACGTTGGTCACTTATTCAAAATTGGCTGCAAGGGCTGTGCTCAACCCCTCAATTCGCACATCTAGTACCTTATATACCTGGTGCAATTGCCATTATTATTTTAGATAAAGTAGCTTCTGCCCGTTACAGCGAAGCTGATCTTTACTTTAAAGTCAGCGGTTTACTGGGGGAACACCCAACCATTGAAAACCAAACGCTATCACTCAGCTTAGATAATTACTTTAGCCGGATGCGCGGGCAGCGAAAACGCTTTATCCCTGAATTCCGCCAATACCAAGCTTTGCGACAACGCATCGTAACAGAGGAACGTAGCCGCTTAAAATTGCATGAGTTTAAAGCTAAGCCATTGAGCTCTTTCGTACGTAACAAACTGATTAATGATGTCTACTTACCCATTATTGGCGATAACATGGCGAAGCAAATCGGCGCACTCGGTGAAGGAAAACGTACCGACTTAATGGGGCTACTGTTAATGATCTCCCCGCCTGGTTACGGTAAAACTACTTTAATGGAATACGCCGCTGATCGCTTGGGGCTGATTTTCATGAAAGTCAATGGCCCTGCACTTGGTCATGATGTGCTTTCACTTGACCCTGCACAAGCACCGAATGCTACCGCGAGGCAAGAGCTAGAAAAACTCAATTTAGCCCTTGAAATGGGAAATAACGTCATGCTGTATGTGGATGACATCCAACATACACACCCTGAATTCTTACAGAAATTCATTTCCCTGTGTGATGGAACACGGCGTATTGAAGGGGTTTGGAAAAACAAAACCAAAACCTATGATATGCGCGGCAAAAAATTCTGTGTGGTGATGGCAGGGAACCCCTATACCGAATCTGGCGAAGTGTTCCGTATCCCAGATATGTTAGCTAACCGTGCCGATATCTATAACCTCGGGGAAGTATTAGGTGGGATGGATGAGGCTTTCGCATTAAGCTATATCGAAAATAGCTTAACCTCGAACCCCGTTTTAGCCCCTCTGGCACTCAGAGATCTCAATGACTTATATCTCCTTGTAGATAAAGCCATGGGGAAATCGGTTTCAACCAATACACTGAGTTACCCTTACTCTGACGCCGAAATAAACGAAATAGTTTTAGTCATCAAACAATTAGTTAAACTTCGCGACATTGTGTTGAAGGTCAATCAGCAATATATTGCCAGCGCAGCTCAATCGGACAAATACCGCACTGAACCTGCATTTCGTTTGCAAGGCAGTTACCGAAATATGAATAAACTCAGTGAAAAAGTCTCTTCTGTTATGAATGATGAAGAGCTGGAGCGGTTATTAGATGACCACTACCTCGGTGAAGCCCAATTGCTCACAACGGGTGCAGAGGAAAATTTATTAAAACTCGCAGAGTTACGAGGAACACTAACCGAAAAAGAAGCCGCACGCTGGCAACAAATCAAGAAAGACTTTATGCGTAATAAAGCCCTTGGTGGTGATAATACTGATATTGGTGACCGAGTGGTTGTCCAACTCGCCTCTTTAGTCGAAAGTGTTCAAGCATTAGGTAAAGCCGAATGAAATACCCCCGCGTGACACTATTAGTCGCTTTAGTTGCCATATTAGTTGGCATTCAGTTGATTAATAGCCTAACAGCGGGTGAGCTTATTCATTTTGGTATTGTCCCTCGTACTCTCAGTGGTTTGATAGGGATTTTGCTTGCCCCTTTTATTCACGGAAGTTGGGATCACTTATTCAGTAATCTTCCACCGCTGATTATACTCAGTGCCCTATTACTCCATCGCACCATCAAGTTTTATCTCGTTGCTTCACTATTTATTATTGTTGTTGGCGGGCTGATGGTATGGCTAGTAGGCCGTAATGCCGTACATGTTGGCGCGAGCGGTTGGATTTTTGGGTTGTGGGGGTTGTTGATTGCCCAAGGTTTTTTGCGCCGAAAATTCGCGGATATCGCCATCGCATTGTTAGTGTTATTTTATTTTGGTGCAATGGCGAGCGGCTTGTTACCCGTTCATCAATATATTTCGACAGAATCCCATATTGCTGGCACGTTATCGGGTATTTTATTTGCTTGGTTGATCAACAAAAGCGAGAAAAAACGTTAGCGCGCTGAAATACGGTAAACACAGCGCCCAGCGCCCTCTAACAAATACTGTTCACGTTCAATACTTGCCTCGTTGCCTATCACTTCTTGAAAAAGCGCTAACTCTGAGCGGCAAAAATTTTGGCAAGCCGTTGCGGCGGCGCAAATAGGGCAATGGTTCTCAATAAAGAGCCAATCTTCCCCCTCTTGCTCAACTTTTGCCATATAGCCTTCTTCGCTGCGTACTTCAGCTAATGCAGCAAGGCGCTCTGCTAACGGTAAGTTTTGGCAGCGGGCGATATATTTTTCACGGCTTTCAATCTCTCTTTGGTGAATAAGTTTTTCCAAGCCATCATCGCCAAAAATAGTCCGAACAGAATCAATCAGCTGTAACGCAAGCTGTGCATGAGTATCAGGAAAACGCTGATGCCCCAATTCGGTTAATACCCAATTTTGCCGTGGTCGACCAGCGCCTGTTTGTGATAAACACTGAGCCCCTTCAACTAACCCCATCGAAGTCAGTTTTTGAATATGTTGCCTTGCGGCTTCCCCTGTCATATTTAAATCGTTAGCAATCACTGACGTCGAAATCGGCCCTTTGGTTTTAATACAAAAAAGCACTTTATCGACGGCTTGTGTTAGATTTAAATTATCAAAGTAATTACTTGCATTAATCATTATGCGACTCTATTATCCAAGCTATTACTTGGATAATACCTCTTTTTTCCCTATTCCGTCTAGCGGGTCTCTCTATGAGCAATGAAACATCGACCTTACCACAGGCTAAGTGGGCTGATTTACTCAGCGGCACCAATGCATTACTGACTATTGCCCTTACTGGGGGCGTTGCACTACATGCTATCAATATTTATATCGTCACCACAATCTTACCCAGTGTCGTTAATGATATCGGCGGCCTCGAATATTATGCATGGAATACCACGTTATTTGTAGCTACCTCGATTGTCGGATCCGCACTTTCAAGCAAAGTGCTCGACTATTTTGGGCCAAAGATGGCGTATTTAATCGCCCTCACCCTCTTTTCATTGGGCTCCATTTGGTGTGCAGCCTCCCCCTCAATGTTGGTGTTATTGGGAGGACGTGCATTGCAAGGGCTCGGTGGGGGAATTTTATTTGCACTCAGTTATGCCTTAATCCGCATCGTCTTTACCGAAAACTTATGGTCTCGGGCCATGGGGGTGGTCTCTGGGATGTGGGGGATTGCGACATTATGCGGCCCTGCCATTGGCGGAATTTTCGCACAAGGTGGCCACTGGCGCTGGGCATTTTGGGCGTTACTTCCTGTTGCAGTATTCCTTACTATTATCGTTATTAATCAATTACCTAAAAAACAAACTCAAACACCACAAAATAATAAAATACCCTTCTTGGCAATTTCATTATTAGTCATTTCAGTACTCGCCATTTCCATAGGTAGCCTGTCTGACAAACTATTGATAAACCTTATCGGTTTAGCTGTCGGTATTGCCTTGCTAGTCACGATGGCACGTTTAGACGGTAAAAATGGAAAGCGGTTGTTACCAACAGGCGCTTATTCGCTGAAAAATCCACTTGGTGTCATTTTCTTAACCATGTGTTTACTCGTTGGCGGTATGACAACTGAAATTTACGTGCCTTATTTCCTACAAACTATCCATCAGTTCTCACCTTTGTCAGCTGGATATTTAACCGCAATCATGGCGGCAGGCTGGACTATTGGTGCGTTATTTAGCGCCAATAAAACAGGCCCAATTGTTGTGAAGATAATTAGAACGGGTCCAATCATCATATTTATCTCTCTGATTGTGTTAGCTGTTTTAACGCATAATCAGCAACTTATTGAGTCTCTACCTCTATTTATTGTGTATTTAGTCGCAATGGCGGGTGTGGGACTCGGGATTGGTGTGTGTTGGCCTCACCTAGTTCTGCGCGTTTTCAATGCCGCACCAGAAGGTGAGGAAAATTTAGCCTCTTCATCCATCATTACAATCCAGTTGTATGCAACTGCCCTTTCTGCTGCTTTGGTTGGTGTGGTTGTGAATAATAGTGGCTTAATGAACCCTGGAGGAATTGTGGGTGCACAACAAGCATCAATTTGGTTGTTTGCGTCATTCGCTCTTAGCCCTCTTTTAGCTATCTTTTTGATTCGTAAAGTGAAGTAAAAAAGAAGGGAGCCTATTGCTCCCTCTTTACTAATTAATAGGCTGATGACGTCTTTTTTGACCTCAAGAATGCAGGCAAAACGATAATACTGATTAACAAAACAAATATTGTTGCGACCATCACCGCTAAAAATGCATGGTCAAAAGCAATATTTGCCTGACTGACCAATAGACTAGCTTTATCTTGTGGTAATTTTTCTGCGACTAATAATGCCTCATCAATGCTGTCATACACTTTATCACTAACCGCTATACCTTCTGGTAGAGAGAGCTTTAACGTATAAATAGCGCTCATCAGCCCACCCATAAATGTCACGCCAAGTACACTACCTATTTCGTAAGCAACCTCTTCAATTGAAGCTGCCATACCTGCTTTTTCATCAGGCGCGTTTAACATCACCGTAGTCGAAGCCGTCGTAAAAATAGCACCTAAACCAAAACCTATCAAAAAGAGGAATGAAAGTAACAGAACACCTGCTGAGGTTTGGTACACCATCGTTAAACCAACAACACCGACTAATGTACAAATAAAACCAAAAAGGGTCAGTTTTACTTCACCAAATTTATGCAGATACATACCCGCCAATGGTGCCGCTATCACAGAAGCCAGTGGAATAGGAATGATATACAACGCGGCGACAAATGGGCTATAACCTAAAACAAGCTGTAAACGCTGGCTAAGTAATAATTCAACCCCAACAATAACCACGATGGATAAAATAGCCATCATGATGCCTGCGCTGAATTTCGGTTGTTTTAATAATGCAAAATCAATCATTGGTGATTCTGACGCCATCTGCCGGCGTTTGAATACCACCAAAAAGAAAGCCCCGATCCCCCCTGCAACCACTACATTCATCCAATCAATATAAGGTTTACCAAGCTCTTTTAATACATAAATTGAACTAATTAAGCCAACCAGCACTAAAACAGAGCCTAAAATATCGATTTTTTTATTACTTTGCCCCCCACATTGCGGGATCAAGAAATACGCAAAAGGGATAACTAATAACACAACGGGAACATTAATCAGGAAAACAGACCCCCACCAAAAGTGGTTAAGTAAAATTCCGCCAATTAAAGGGCCTATCGCTGCACCTCCTGATGCTACAGCGGACCATATGCCAATCGCCAACGCCCTTTCTTTTGGGTCTATAAAGACGTGCCTAACAATGGCAAGCGTTGCAGGCATACTGACAGCTGCGCCAACAGCAAGAAAACCACGCGATAAAATTAAGCTGGTTGCTGTGGGTGAAAATGCCGCACACAAAGAGGCAATACCAAATAGTGGCAGCCCTAATAAAAACATCCGCTTATGGCCGACTTTGTCACTCAACATCCCCGCAGCAGGCAATAACCCAGCCACTACCAGCGGGTAAGCATTCATAATCCACAGCTTTTCAGATGATGTCGCCCCTAAATCGTGCGTTAATTTAGGTAATGCGGTATAAAGCACCGTGACATCAATAACGATAAGAAACAACACACTTGAAACTAACAGAAGCACTATCCAGCGCTTGTAATCGGTTAACATAACATTCTCTCAATGAGTTTATTTGATCATCATTTATTGGTGATCGTGCTATAATATAAATCCATACGTACGTATTGAAAAGAGGTTTTCCTAAATGGGACGTCAACGAACTATCGACAGAGAAAAGCTACTTGATGCTGCTGAAGATATTGTTATTCATCAAGGTGCTGCGGCTCTGACGATCGATGCGGTTGCGAAAGCGATGGGTATCTCCAAAGGGGGCGTTCAATACTGTTTTGGCAACAAAGATGCTTTAATCGATGCCATGTTTGAGCGATGGGGGCAGTCTTATGATGAAATTTTTAATCAAGCGATAGAGCGAGATAACTCCCCAGAAGGGCAAGTTTTGGCACACATGCAAGCCACCCACCAGCACGATAAAATCGCCATGGCAAAAGGCGCTTCATTGATGGCATCACTACTGCAAACCCCTGAATACCTCGAAAGCACGCGTATTTGGTATCGGGAACGCATAGCAAACCTCGACACATCAACAGAAAAAGGTAAATTAGCTCGCATTGTGTTTCTGGCAACGGAAGGGGCTTTTATGTTGCGCTATATGGGGTTAATGGAAATCGATGATAATGAATGGCAATCTATATTTAGTGATATTGAAAAATCATTAATAGCATCATTTTTTTAAATAAATAATATCCTAATCCAATATTATTGGATTACATACTAAAAAGGATATGATTATGAGAAAAATAATTACCCCTGCGATTCCAAGCCATAACTACCATTATCAATCTCAGAGAACGAATAAAAACTTTATTTTAGATAATATAAATAGCATAAAATCAAATAATAATGATAGATTTAACAAACCTAACTATAAAAAAGAATATAAATTCAATGTTGATATCCCCTATCTTGCATCAAAAGAAAAAAAATCCACGCCTATAGCAGAAAAACAAAAACCAGTACTCCCAGTAAGTAGAACCAAACTTGAAGATATCAAAACCATTGACTCTTTTGTTAGGAGAATAAAAGATGAAAACATCTGTTACAGTGCAATAGATGATGAAAAAATTATTCATCGAGGCGTCTTGAATATTGCGAAAAAGGAAAAAATCACAGGTTTATACCTCAATAGTACCAATTCATTAGGCCATGGTGCTTATGGAACAGCCTACCGTATTGGAAATTTTGTTATTAAAGTCCCTTTTTATGATGTCTATCATAACAGTCCCCATAGTGATGTATACCGCTGTTCCTCTTTACTTAATAAACTCAATAAAAACACTAATTTTTCAAGAGCAATAACTTTAAATAATGGAAAAGATGTTTTAATTTCTAAATATATATCTGGAAAAAATATTAGAGATAATGCTGCTTATGACTTTGTTAAACAAAAAGGTCATATCATTTTTGATTATGGTTCCAATGGCAATATCAAAGTGGATAATAATGGTAAAAAATATGTGATTGATGCCGACCTTATAGCTCAACCTACTGAATTAAAACGTTATCCCTCATTAGGGACACTAGCTATACGTAAAGTCTATAAAAATATATTTATTAAAAATCCACTTGGCACTAACGAAAAAAAACCGCTCTATTATTCTGAAATAGAAGACCTGTTACCTAGTAAGTAAGATTGTTTCACAGGTATTCTCGATGAGAATACCTGTGAAATACCACGATAAAATTGAAAATAATGAACAGGTGAAATAATATCCTCAAGTAAAAGCTCTGACACAGTGAAATTAACAAGGTGATAAGGCATGGATAATAACCAGATAACGGCACTATTACCTGATACAGGGTCATTTTTCTTGCGGGGAAAAATGACCCCAGAGGCAGGGAAATGGGTCAGCGAACCTTTATGGAAAGGCGTAAAACTCGTCTTAATGATGAATGGTGAACTTGAATGCCAGCCTGATAATAAAAAAACGGTTTCGTTGTCGGGTGCATCACTGTGCGTTATCGCCAATCAACATGATAGAGAAAGCCAGCAACGCTTTTTACAAGCGGAGGACGTACGTTATGTCTCTGTGTGCTTATCTGAACACTTACTCGATTCTTTTCACATTAAACAACCCGAGTTGCTACTTGCTGCCAAAAATCAAGGGCCACAATTACTTTCTAAACACGCAGGTAATGTCCTCACTGCGTTAGGAAATCAAATACTGAACAGCCCTCTCAGTGGCGCACTTGGAGACATGTATTTAACAGGCAAAATACTCGAACTTTGTGCTCATTCATTTGAACATATCCAACAAAGCCACCAATCTATTCATCATCCAAAACTTAGCAGCCATGACATAAGCAAACTCAATGAAGCCAAGGCGTTGATTTTATCCGATTTAGCGCAACCGCCAAATTTATACCAACTTAGCCGACTCTCAGGGCTCAACATTCGTAAACTCAATTTTGGATTTAAACAACTGTTTGGCTCTTCCATTGCGCCATTTATTCAAGAACAACGCCTCCAGTTAGCTTACCGCCTATTATCAACTGGCGCAGAACAAGTTTCGACTATTGCATGGAAAGTCGGTTACTCCCCAGCACACCTTTCAACAGCCTTTCGTAAACGATTTGGTTTTTCACCTAAAACATTATGTTGATTATTAATCAATCCAATCAATAGGATATTTATATTCACAAATAAATAGTCTGAATATCCAAAGCGACGCGAATACCAGAAAAGTGTAAATGAGATACATTCTCGTTTTATCTTTCTTGCTAGGGTTTGCGTCTCAATGAAAAATTATCTGTATTCACCTATTTATCTTACTGTTATTTCATTAATTTTTTCGTCTGCTGCCTATTCAAAAGAAAACAATCAAGCCAAAAACGAGAAAATTGTTGTCACCGCATCCCCAGTACAATCCCCAACAGGGGAAGTAGGGGGCTATGTGGCAACACGCAGTACCAGTGCAACAAAAACCAATACTGCATTAATTGAAACACCCCAAGCTATCAGCGTCGTCACACGCGACGAAATGAGCGCTCACAACGCGCAATCAGTGGGTGAAGCGTTACGTTATACCTCAGGTGTACTACAAACCAACGGAGCGGCATCATCGCGCTTTGATAGCTTAAATATCCGTGGCTTTAATGCATCCAGCACAGGGATGTTAAGGGATGGTTTACGCAGTACCACTGCACAAGCATGGCCTAAAGTAGAACCTTATGGCTTAGAGCGAGTTGATGTGATTCGGGGCCCTTCGTCCGTTTTATATGGACAAAACTCGCCAGGTGGGATTGTTAACCAAATCACTAAGCGGCCTTTGTACCAGCCACTTCATGAAATTGAAGTACAAGGTGGCAACTTTGACCGCCGCCAGCTACAAGGGGACTTTAGTGGGCCAATTGATGGTAGCGACAAATATTTTTATCGCCTAACAGGTCTTGTACGTAAAAGTGATACGCAAATAAAACACATCAAAGACGATAAAGTCTATATCGCCCCAGCCTTTACTTGGTTACCGAATGACAATACGACATTCACGGTATTAGCCGATTACAGTCATGATAAGTTTGGTGCCCCGCGCCCTTTCTTACCGTTGAATGGCACGCTGCTTCCTAATCCTAATGGTAAGGTGAACCCCAATGTTTTCCTCGATGAGCCTGGGTTAAAAAATGATAGGACACAAGCATCTCTGGGCTATCAATTAGATACTGATTTTAACGAGACCTTTTCGGCTCACTCAGGCGCACGTTTTAGCCATACCGATTTAAATACCAATATCGCACAGGGGATGTATCTTTCCCCCGATATGAAAACGTTAAACCGTGTGGCTTACCATTTTCGCATTAAAGGCGATGTTCTGAGTTTAGACAACAACTTACAGGCTAACTGGTGGATAGATAACATCGAAATGACCTCACTTACTGGTGTGGATTATCGTCATACTCGTGAAGACTATATTTTGATGACCGGAAAGGCGAGCTCAATCGATATTTACAACCCAAGCTACGGCGGTGATTACGGCCCCGTCAATAATATGATGTCCAATACACTACAAACTAGCGACCAAGTGGGCATTTATGCACAACAGCAAGCGAAATTTGATAACGGCGTGATCTTGGTCTTAAGCGGGAGAGAAGATTGGTCGAATAGCAAAACACACAATCGAAAAAGTGAAGCATCTACCGAGCAGCGGGATAGCAAATTTACCTACCGTACAGCCGCTATGTATGTCACTAACTTTGGGTTAGCCCCTTATGTAAGCTATTCCACTTCATTTAACCCACAACTTGGGGTTAATTTTTATGGCAATAACTATAAGCCGATTACCGCTAAACAAATGGAGGCAGGGCTGAAATATCAGCCAGAAGGCAGCAACACTAACCTCACTTTAGCGGTGTTTGAACTGAAGCAACAAAACATGCTCACCGCCGATCCTGAAAATAATTTAAATAGCTTACAAACTGGAGAAGTTCGCTCCAGAGGCGTTGAATTACAGGGGGTTTACTCACCATTTGATGGGCTAAATTTAACCGCGGCTTACACTTATAACCAATTAGAAAATACCAAAACCAATAATGCCGCAGAAAAAGGTAAGCGCCCAACAGGCTTACCCGAACACACTGCCTCTGCATGGGCCGATTACACCCTACAGAGTGGGCAACTTCAAGGCCTGGGCTTCGGTGCAGGTGTTCGTTATACCGGCTCATCCCCTGTAAATAACGATGACACCATTTCCAATCCATCAAATACCCTCTTTGATGCCGCTGCACATTATGATTTAGGTGGGATCAATTCCAACCTGAATAACTGGCGAGTGGGGGTGAACGTCAACAATATTACCAATAAACAATATTATACCAGTTGTTCAATGGGTGGATGTTCTGTTGGCTTTGATAGAACCGTGATTGCCTCATTACGGTACCGTTGGTGATCGTGATGGCTAAGCATTCTTCACGTCAATATTGGCTAAAAATCCATTTATGGCTCGGCTTAATAGTCGGTTTTTTTATTGCTATTTTAGGCATTTCTGGGTCGCTACTATTACTGAAGAAACCTATTTTAGAATGGGAAATTGGCCAACATGTGTTGTATGCCACGCCGCATACACAAGGGGCATTGCTGTCGTCAGACATTTGGCGACAGCAAGCGACAAATAGCTATCCACAGCTCAATAAAGTAATGGGAGTTGCACCACCGAACAGTGGCTTTATTCCTGCAACGAATGCGATGGTGTTTGGCTCTGTTACCCCATCGAATAAACTGGGTATCGCCTTTATTGACCCAATCAATGCAGATGCAAAAGGGTTTGTTATTTTTGATGATTTACTCTTTGCCAAAGTAGTTTCATTACACCGTTTGCTGCTATTACCTCCTGACATAGGAAGCTGGTTGGTATTGACTTGTGGCGTAGTGTTGATCGTATCAATAGTGAGTGGTGCCCTATTATGGTGGCCAAGGAAAAACGTATTTTCCATGTTAGTGCATTGGAAAAAAGGCCTAAAAAATGGGGCAAAATGGCGTCAATGGCACTATTTCTTTGCTATCTATTTTACTCTCCCACTTTTTATTATTGCCTTCAGCGGTATGCTTCTAGCCCGCCCCGATTTATTCACTTCATTAATTTCAGCCCAAGAAATCAAAGGTTTGGTTTCAACTCTCCATAGCGAAATTGGACTGGGTTTCTTTGGGCTGCTTATTGTGTTTTTTTCCGGCTTTTTATTGCCCTTTCTGTATATCAGTGGCGTGGTGATTTGGTGGAAAAAACGGCGCTCTTCTGCGCTATCGGTTAATAGGATAACATAATGAAATTATTACTTTCTTTACTCTCATTCGGTCTCTTTTCATTTTCAATCTACAGCCAAGCAGTAACTGTGACTGATATTACTGGCCGGCAAGTGCAAGTTCCTGATCACGTTCAGCGCATTCTGCTGGGGGAAGGACGGATGATTTACCCCCTTTCCATTTTAGAAAAAGAAGCACCGTTCCAACGAATAATTGGGTGGCAAGGGGATTTTCGCGATTTAGATGTGCAAGGTTATGCCGCTTACAAGGTCGTGTTTAAACAAATTGATGATATTCCGACTGTCGGCGGTGGCTCAGAAGATACATTCAGTATCGAGAAAGCCTTAGCCCTGCAACCTGATTTAGTTATTTTACCGCTAACCGGTGGACATGGCCCCGGAGCTGGCAGTGAAGCCGCCCGTTTATTAGAATCCGCAGGGATTGCAGTGATCCACGTGGATTTTAGCCAGCACCCTATCAAACACACCCAGCTGAGTATGAAAATACTCGGTCAAGCCATTGGAAAAGAAGCTCAAGCGAATCAGTTTAATGCCTATTACCAACAAAAAATGGATGAAATTATTGCACGCATTCCAACCAATATAGAGACAAAAAATAAGCCAACGATTTTTGTGGATTATCTTCCCGGCTTACAAGAATGTTGCGGCTCACCAGGAAAAGGCAGCATGACGGATATGATAAACCTTGCTGGTGGTATCGCAATTGGTGAAAAAATTATTCCTGGGGCAATTGGTAAACTCAACCCAGAGTTTATTTTGGCAAGCCAACCCGATGTATATGTCGCAACTGGCGTTTTCCCTGAAGGTAAAGCAGGAGTCACCGTCGGCTATTCCGCCACAGAACAAGCTGCACAATCGAGTTTAAAAGCCATTTCGATGCGCAAGCCTATTGGGCAATTACGGGCTGTCGAACAAGGGCGAGTACATGGCTTATGGCATATTTTCTATGATTCACCTGAAAATATTATCGCCTTTCAATCATTAGCTAAATGGTTGCACCCAGAGTTGTTTAACGATATTGACCCTGAAGCTACCCGCAAAGAAATGTACCAACAATTTATGCCAATCCCCGCGACGGGAGTGTTTTCGTTGACGTTAGAAAATTTCTAATATTTTTAATGGTTGTTACAACAGACCCGAAGATACTAGCCTCGGGTCTTATATACGATTATAATCTATCAAATATAGAACCTTTATGCGGATAACAAAGTTTTTCATAAAATCTAGTGGCATACTCATCAGTCATTCCAGATATAAAATCACAAATAACACGCATTTTTTTAGCTTCGTTTTCTGCTTCATTATATCTATTTTTTGAATCATTAGGTAATAATCGTTTAGGATCTGAACTTAATATATCAAATAATTCAATAACTAATTTTTGTCCCTTAAATTCTAGTTGCTGTACATTTGGACTATCAATAACTTTACCCTTTACTAAATCAAATATATGTTTTCTTAATGATTCATATTCTTCTTTCATGTAAGCATTTAATTTTATCAATGGAGTTATTGCATCGGGTATTCCTGTTTCATTAATATAGGTATTAATAATAAACTTATGAACTAAACCACCTATAGTATTTTTACGTAAGTAACTACTAGAAGAAAAAAGCTTATTTCCAATATTATGAATATCCATTCCACATTTTTCGAATAAATCGCTCTTACCTATATTATGTGAATCCCAACTATCCTTCGTTATCATTCCTAATGAGATAGCATCCTCCAAATCATGAAGGCTATAAGAAATATCATCCGCAAGCTCCATTATTGATGTATCTAGCCCCTTATACATAGGTTTAAGATGGCCAGACTTATGAGGTTGTAATTTAATAAATGCAGAGCGCTCATTTTCTGTTAAAGGATCTAATATCCATTGAACAACATCACGCTCATCATCTAAATAACATTTAGGTGGCTTTTGTTCTTCAGATTTACACAACCAACGTTGTTGTGGGATAGCGCCATATGCACTTTTTTGAACAGTATCACTATATGAAGCAGGATATTTTAAAACACCTAAAAGTAAGCGACGGGTCGGATTCATACCGTTATTTGCTGTATATTTATCTAACTTAGATAAAATCCTTAAAGTTTGTCCATTACCTTCAAATCCTCCATAATCACGCATGCATAGATTTAATGCGACTTCACCACCATGACCAAAAGGAGGGTGTCCAATATCGTGGGCCATACAAATAGAGTTCATTAAAGCAGACTTAGGCAAAAAATCTAATATTTCAGTTTTACTCTTATATTTTTCACTCAACCAACGAACAATTCCAACACCTATCTGGGCAACCTCCATAGAATGAGTTAAACGAGTTCTATAAAAATCACTTTCACCTAAACCTAAGACTTGTGTTTTTGATTGCAATCGACGAAATGCTGAGGAGTGTATTAACCGTGCATAATCTTTTTCCCATTCATTACGCACATCAACATCACGACGCGGTAAGTTTTTAATTCTTTCTTTCCATACATTTTCCATATTTATATCACCATCATGTTTATATAATAATTTTACAATTAATATATCAATTAATGATGAAACATGAAAACTAATACAAATTACATTTAATAAATAAAAACAGCTTATTAATAATAAGCTGTTTTTATTAAACTTTATTACTCAACCGTCACCGACTTCGCCAAGTTACGTGGCTGGTCGACGTCAGTTCCTTTAATTAACGCAATATGGTAAGGCAACAATTACAAATAAAATCCCCTTTTTGGGTAAAACTAAGAAGGGATCACTCCCAGCAATCTAAACCAAAAATAATCCAGAGGAACTAACAAGAGGAAAGTCAGTATAAATAATATAATACATAATCTAACGCCATCCATTAATGGTACTTTGCCCATCCCCATAGCCACAACAATGGGTGATGCCTGATAAGGCAACAATGGCGTTGAATAACCAATAACTTGTACCATCAGTACGGCAATCATGGGTAACTCAGTTGCAGTGGAGAGAGATTCAGCCAGCGGTGTATATAATGCAGGAACACCATTAGCCGTTACGACAAAGTTTAACCCGCTGGTCAACCCAACTAAGCTACCAAAATCTACAAATGGGCTATTAGGGTCCAATGGCAATAATTTTTGAAGGTAAGTACCTACTACCATTCCGACATTTGAATAACTCACTAAGGTTGCTAGGCTTAAAATCCCCGCTACATAAATACAGGTGCGAATATTTACCGCTTGAACAAATTCATCATTGGTCACAAACCCCACTTTCGGTAGCAAACATAAACATGCCGCCACTAAACCGACCCATGCAGGAGAAACACCATGAGTGGTATCTGTTATCCAGAAAAGTAAGGTTATTGCCAAAAGAAGGCCTAATTTTTTCTCATTACGGCTCATCGGCGGTAATTTTTTTTGTTCAGTCATCGGCTGTAATTTGGCAGGAAATAGAAAATAGATACTCAGAACAACTAAAAGACCTTTGATTAGCCCCAAAATAGGCATATGGAGAAATAGGTAGTTTAGATAAGATAGCTTTATTCCATAGGTGGTTTCTATTGCACCAGCCATCACTAAATTCGGTACGTTAGCAGGTAGTATCGTGGCTGAAAGTTGGAATGTACCAAACCCGACAGCTAACGCTAACCCTATACGGCCTCGGCTACCACTTTCTAATCTGACTTTATCGGCTATCGCCATCACAATCGGCATCAATAGTGCAATCCGCCCCATGTTCGATGGCATGATAAAAGCCAACCCATAAGCAAGGAGCACCACACCTGTGATCAGCTTTAACCATGAACTCGTAAAACGCCCTGAGATATGTTGAGCAATACGCTCTGCCAGTCCAACTTTATTAATCGCAAAGCCAAGGATAAAACCACTTAACACAAGCCAAAAAGCTTCTGAAGTGAACCCTGAAAAAATCACATTGGTCGGGGCTAAATGTAAACATGCTGCTGCGGCTAAAAACAGTAATGCCACCAAGTATTCAGGGAGTTTCCCTGTTGCCCAAAACCCAATTGTAATTGCGATAACAACCGCACTCAGCCATTCTATCTCTGCCATCCACGTCGCCTTCTATTGGTTTTTATTATTGTCCAAAAAGATGATTTGATATGCACTCAATTTTATTTTTAATCCACCAAAAATAGAATATGCAGACCAATGAAATAACAACAGTAAGTGACGAATTTATGAAGTTTTTTTTATGCGTTAGAGTGGAGAAAAATTCGTCGTTTCTAAAAATATTTCCTGAAAATTACGACTTATATTAATAAAAAGCCGATATAACCTAATTAATTATAGTTATACCGGCTGCAATCTAAATGAGTTGATGCTGATTATTCAACCGTCACTGATTTCGCTAGGTTACGTGGTTGGTCAACGTCTGTTCCTTTGATTAATGCAACATGGTAAGACAACAGTTGCAGTGGAACAGTGTAGAAAATCGGTGCGATCAATTCTTCAACATGTGGCAGCGAAACAATTTTCATGTTTTCACTTGCGACAAAACCAGCGTCTTGGTCAGCGAACACATACAGCAGACCGCCACGAGCACGTACTTCTTCAATATTGGATTTCAGTTTTTCCAATAATTCATTGTTAGGTGCGATGATGATAACTGGCATATCTGCATCAATTAACGCTAATGGGCCGTGTTTTAATTCACCCGCGGCATAAGCTTCAGCGTGGATGTATGAAATCTCTTTTAATTTCAATGCCCCTTCAACTGCGATAGGGAATTGATCGCCACGACCTAAAAACAAGGCATGGTGTTTATCAGAGAAATCTTCGGCTAACGCTTCAATGACTTTATCTTGTGACAGCATGCTTTCAATACGCGCAGGGAGCGCATGTAATGCATGAGAAATACTTTCTTCTAACTCAGGGTTTGCGCCTTTTAAACGGCCCATGTACGCCACTAACATCAGTAGAACAGTTAATTGGGTAGTGAACGCTTTGGTTGATGCCACACCAATTTCTGCCCCTGCTTTTGTCATCAGTGCAAATTCAGACTCACGCACCAATGAAGAACCCGCGACGTTACAAACGGCTAACGAGGTCAAGTAGCCTAACTCTTTTGATAAACGCAGCGCAGCCAATGTATCTGCAGTTTCACCTGATTGGGACAACGTTATCATCAAGCTATTTTTGCGATGCGCTGGGTTACGGTAACGATACTCTGAAGCAATCTCCACATCACATGGGATACCCGCTAAGGATTCAAACCAGTAACGTGCAACCATCCCTGCGTTGTAAGAAGTTCCACAAGCAACAATTTGAATGTGCTCAACTTGGGAAAGAATTTCGTTCGCTTTCGGGCCTAACTCGCTTAAATCGATACCGTTGTCTTTATCAAAACGCCCTTCAAGGGTGTTTTTAATGGCCATCGGCTGTTCATAAATTTCTTTCTGCATGTAATGGCGATACACGCCTTTATCGCCTGCATCATATTGAACGTTCGATTCAATTTGTTCGCGCTCAACTGGCGCACCGCTATTATCAAAGATACGAACAGTACGACGAGTGACTTCAGCAACATCCCCTTCTTCAAGGTAGATGAAACGGCGAGTCACGGGTAACAGCGCCAGTTGGTCAGAAGCTAAGAAGTTTTCACCGACACCCAGACCGATAACCAATGGGCTACCAGAGCGTGCAGCGACTAATAATTCAGGAATACGGCTATCCATAATCACGGTACCGTAAGCGCCGCGTAACTGAGGGATAACACGTTGAACCACTTCCACCAACGTGCCACCTTTTTGTTGTTCATGATGAACAAGGTGTGCAATCACTTCAGTGTCAGTTTCTGAACTGAAAATATAACCCTGTTTTTTCAGTTCTTCTTTCAATTCTAAATAGTTTTCGATAATGCCATTATGAACAACAGCAATATAACCAGACGTATGCGGATGCGCATTACGTTCACTTGGAATACCATGTGTCGCCCAACGGGTATGTGCAATCCCCGTTCCGCCAGATACTGGGTTTTTCTCTGCTTCTTCCGCCAGCATTTGCACTTTGCCCACTTCACGTAAGCGTTGTAAATGACCTTCGTGGTCAACAACAGCCATACCCGCTGAGTCATAACCACGATATTCAAGACGACGAAGACCTTCTAACAGAATTTCTGCAATATCACGTTGTGCAACAGCACCTACAATTCCACACATATTTTATTTATTCCTAGACAAAAGGTTCCTTTCTTTAGAAACCTTCATTTGTCGTAACCTAATTGCTTTTCAGCTTTCGCTGTTCCCCAGCCTTGTAGAAAATGGGGAGATATTTTTATGCCACCTTAGGTAGCTATTTTATAATTTACTACTTTTTATATTCAAAGGGGCAATCGGCCCCTTATCAAAATTCACTTATTTTTTCTTTACTGGACGCTGCCAGTTTTTAATGTGCATTTGCTTAACGCGGCTGACCACTAATTCGTCTTCGTTAACATCTCGAGTGACTGTCGTGCCAGCACCAATGGTGGCGCCTTTTGCTACCGAAACAGGAGCAACTAATTGAGTATCAGAGCCGACAAACACATCATCACCAATAATGGTTTTATGTTTATTCGCGCCATCATAGTTGCATGTGATGGTTCCTGCGCCGATATTCACGTTATCACCAATTTGCGCATCGCCAAGGTAACTTAAATGCCCCGCTTTTGAGCCTAAACCTAAAGTGGCATTTTTCATTTCAACGAAATTACCCACATGCGCTTTAGCCGCTAATTTAGCACCAGGACGCAAACGAGCAAAAGGACCAACCGTACATTCTGATGATAATTCAGAGTTTTCTATGACTGAATACGGGCTTATCACTGAGTTATCACCAATAACGCAGTTCCTTAAAATACAACCAGATTGAATTTGTACGTTGTTACCAAGCGTCACATTCCCTTCGATAATGACATTGGTATCGATAATAATGTCACGCCCATGGGTCAATGTGCCGCGTATATCAAAACGCTCAGGGTCGATTAGCATCACCCCCGCAAGTAACAATTTTTCTGCTTGTTCTTTCTGGTAAACACGCTCAAGTGCAGCTAGTTGCAGACGGTTATTAACCCCTTCCATTTCACTTAAACGGCTTGGGTGAACGGTCGCTACTTTATTACCTTCTTTATGAGCAAGAGCAATAATATCCGTTATGTAGTATTCGCCTTGCGCATTATCGTTGTTCAATTGAGCCAACCAACGTTTGAAATCTTTACCGCTTGCAACCATGATCCCAGTGTTAATCTCTTGGATTTTACGTTGCTCTTCAGTCGCATCTTTTTGCTCAATGATTCCGACAACTTCATTATTTTCACGGATGATACGGCCATAACCTGTTGGGTTATCTAAAATCACGGTCAATAAGCCAATGCCGCCTTGGGGCTTAACTTCAATCAGGCGATCTAACGTGTCTTTCGCAATCAAAGGCACATCACCATATAACATGACGATATCTTCATCATCTTGGAAACTTGGTGCCGCCTGTTGCATTGCATGCCCAGTACCGAGCTGTTCTGCTTGCAGAACCCAATTTAAATTCTGCTCACCCAGTTTTTCTTTCAGTAAATCACCGCCATGCCCGTATACCAGATGGATATCTGACGCACCGATTGATTTTGCAGTATCAATTACGTGCTGAACCATTGGTTTGCCCGCAAGTAAATGCAAAACTTTAGGCAAATCTGAATACATCCGTGTGCCTTTACCGGCAGCTAAAATTACGACACTTTTTCTTTGCACAGTCATTTTTCCTGAAACTCCAACTTTGGGATGAAAGTAAACCTATTTCCTATCTAAAATACTACATATTTCGCTCAAATAAAAAAGCCAGTTAGGATTAACCAACTGGCTTTTTTTACTATACCGCTATCATTACATTAGCTTTTTAGTTAACTCGATAACTCGAAGTTTCGCTATTGCTTTTGCAAGTTCTGCCGATGCCTGAGCATAATCAACATCGCCGTGTGCTTTACGGACGTGTTCTTCCGCTTTGCGTTTAGACTCCACTGCACGAGCTTCGTCTAAATCTTTACCACGGATCGCTGTATCAGCGAGTACGATAACACCGTTTGGTTGAACTTCTAAAATACCGCCAGAGAGGTAAATTAGTTCTTCTTCACCAAACTGCTTGGTAATACGTACCATGCCCGGTTTTATGGCAGTCAGCAGCGGGGTATGCTGTGGATAAATCCCCAGCTCACCTTCACTACCTGTCACCTGAATTTTCTGTACTAGGCCTTCAAACATTTGTTTTTCAGCACTCACTACAGTCAGGTGGTATGTCATTGCAGCTACCATATCAACCTCCTGTCAGCTGGATTAAAGCTTTTTCGCTTTTTCCACAGCTTCTTCAATGGTACCAACCATATAGAACGCTTGTTCTGGCAGGTGGTCGTAATCACCGTTCAGGATACCGCCGAAGCCACGAATAGTGTCTTTCAGGGAAACGAACTTACCTGGTGAACCGGTAAATACTTCAGCAACGAAGAATGGTTGAGACAGGAAGCGCTGGATCTTACGAGCACGAGCAACAACCAGTTTGTCTTCTTCAGACAGTTCATCCATACCCAGAATTGCAATGATATCTTTCAGTTCTTGGTAACGTTGCAGAATAGACTGAACGCCACGTGCAACATCATAGTGCTCTTGACCAACGACGAGTGGGTCTAACTGACGGCTAGTAGAATCCAGAGGGTCAACCGCTGGGTAGATACCCAGAGATGCGATTTGACGGCTCAGAACTACCGTTGCGTCTAAGTGAGCAAAGGTTGTTGCTGGTGATGGGTCAGTCAAGTCATCCGCAGGAACGTAAACCGCTTGTACGGAAGTGATAGAACCCGTTTGAGTTGAGGTAATACGTTCTTGCAGAACACCCATCTCTTCCGCCAGCGTTGGCTGATAACCTACCGCTGATGGCATACGACCTAACAGTGCTGATACTTCAGTACCTGCTAAGGTGTAACGATAAATGTTGTCAACGAACAGCAGTACGTCACGACCTTCGTCACGGAATTTCTCAGCCATAGTCAGACCAGTCAACGCAACGCGCAGACGGTTTCCTGGTGGCTCATTCATCTGGCCATAAACCAGTGATACTTTATCCAGAACGTTTGAGTCGGTCATTTCATGATAGAAGTCGTTCCCTTCACGAGTACGCTCACCAACACCCGCGAACACTGAGTAACCTGAGTGCTCAATCGCGATGTTACGGATCAGTTCCATCATGTTTACTGTTTTACCAACACCCGCACCACCGAACAGACCAACTTTACCACCTTTTGCGAATGGACAGATTAAGTCCATTACTTTGATACCGGTTTCCAGCAGTTCTGTTGAGTTAGCTAACTCTTCGTAGCTTGGTGCTGCACGGTGAATTGACCAGCGCTCTTCTTCGCCGATATCACCTTTCATATCAATAGGCTGACCCAGAACGTTCATGATACGTCCTAAAGTTGCTTTACCTACTGGTACTTCGATTGGGTGCTCTAAGTTTACTACTTGTAAACCACGGCTCAGGCCATCAGATGTACCCATTGCGATACAACGGACAACACCACCGCCTAACTGTTGTTGAACTTCCAACACCAGTTTTTCTTTACCGTTAACAACCTCAAGAGCGTCGTACACTTTTGGTACGTCATCTTGAGGGAACTCGACGTCCACAACGGCGCCGATTACCTGGATAATCTTTCCAGTAGCCATCTTGAATCCTCTACGTAATTCGTAAACCTAGCTGTTAAACCGCGGAAGCACCCGAAACGATTTCGGTAAGCTCCTGAGTAATGCTGGCCTGACGAGCTTTGTTGTAAACCAACTGCAACTCTTTGATCAGGTTTCCACCATTATCAGTAGCGGCTTTCATCGCTACCATTCGTGCGGCCTGCTCACTAGCCAGGTTTTCAACGACGCCCTGATAAACCTGCGACTCGATATAACGACGTAGCAGGGTATCCAGCAACGCCTTAGGATCGGGTTCGTATATATAATCCCAAGACTTCTTCTTCAATGTTTCGTCATTGCTTGCAGGCAATGGCAGTAATTGAAGAATAGTTGGCTCCTGAGACATTGTATTGATGAACTTGTTAGTCACCACATACAGTTTATCCAAACGCCCTTCATCATAGGCTTGTAGCATAGTGTTAACTGGACCAATCAAATCCGAAAGCGTTGGGTTATCCCCCATTCCGGTGACTTGTGTTACGACGTTACCGCCCACAGAACCGAAGAATGAAACCGCTTTAGAACCGATTAAAGCCAAATCAACCTGAACGTTTTTCTCAGACCATGACTTCATGTCCGCTAGTAGTTTTTTGAACAAGTTAATGTTCAAGCCACCACACAGACCACGGTCTGTTGAAACAACCAGATACCCGACACGCTTAACTTCACGCTCTTCGAGATATGGGTGTTTATATTCCAGATTACCTAACGCTAGGTGACCAATCACACTGCGCATGGTTTCTGCATAAGGACGGCTGGCCGCCATGCGTTCCTGCGTTTTACGCATTTTGGACGCAGCGACCATTTCCATCGCTTTAGTGATCTTTTGTGTATTTTGTACACTTCCGATCTTGGAACGTATCTCTTTTGCGCCGGCCATTTCTGCTTCTCCTTATTAACCAGACGGCCCTAAAAATTCGGGCCGAATAGTATTACCAGGACTGAGTTGCTTTAAATGATTCGAGCAGTTTTTTCAACTTGCCTTCGATATCATCGTTATAGCTACCAGCCGGGCCAATTTCGTTCATAAGGTCAGCATGCTCGCGCTGTGCAAAAGAAACTAAAGCAGCTTCAAACGCACCAATTTTCGCTAACTCAACATCATCCAAGAATCCACGTTCTGCCGCGAACAGAGACAGTGCCTGCTCTGCTACTGACATCGGTGCATACTGTTTCTGTTTCAGCAGTTCAGTGACTTTTTGACCATGACTTAACTGTTTACGAGTCGCGTCATCGAGGTCGGAAGCAAACTGAGCAAACGCTGCAAGTTCACGATACTGAGCAAGTGCAGTACGGATACCACCAGACAGTTTCTTAATGATTTTAGTCTGAGCAGCACCACCAACACGAGATACTGAAATACCTGGGTTAACCGCTGGACGAATACCAGAGTTAAACAGGTTAGATTCCAGGAAGATCTGACCATCTGTAATCGAAATTACGTTTGTTGGTACGAATGCAGAAACGTCACCAGCTTGGGTTTCAATGATAGGCAGAGCCGTCAGTGAACCTGTTTGGCCTTTAACTTCACCTTTCGTAAAGTTTTCTACGTATTCAGCGTTAACGCGAGCAGCACGCTCAAGTAAACGTGAGTGCAGATAGAAAACGTCACCAGGGTAAGCTTCACGTCCTGGTGGACGACGTAACAACAGTGAAATTTGACGGTATGCAACAGCCTGTTTAGACAGGTCATCGTATACGATCAGTGCGTCTTCACCGCGGTCACGGAAATATTCACCCATCGCGCAACCAGCATATGGTGCTAAGTATTGCAGAGCAGCTGATTCAGATGCTGTAGCAACAACAACGATAGTGTTTTGCAGTGCGCCGTGCTCTTCCAGTTTACGAACTACGTTAGAAACAGTAGACGCTTTCTGGCCGATAGCCACGTACACACATTTGATACCTGAGTCGCGTTGGTTGATGATCGCATCGATTGCCAAAGCAGTTTTACCTGTTTGACGGTCACCGATGACAAGCTCACGCTGACCACGACCAATTGGAATCATCGCATCGACTGATTTATAACCAGTCTGTACAGGTTGATCAACGGATTGACGATCGATAACGCCTGGTGCAATAACTTCTACAGGTGAGAAGCCATCGTTATCAACAGGACCTTTACCATCAATTGGTTGACCCAGTGTATTCACAACACGTCCTAACAGGCCACGGCCTACTGGAACTTCAAGAATACGACCAGTACATTTAACTTTCATGCCTTCTGCCAAGTCGGCATAAGGACCCATGACAACCGCACCAACAGAGTCACGCTCTAAGTTCAATGCGATAGCGTAACGGTTGCCAGGCAGTGCGATCATCTCACCCTGCATGACTTCGGCTAAACCGTGAATACGAATGATACCGTCGTTAACGGATACAATCGTACCTTCATTGTGAGCTTCACTCACAACATCGAACTGAGCAATACGCTGTTTGATCAGTTCGCTGATTTCGGTGGAATTCAGTTGCATATGCTCCAGTCCCCTTAAGACTGCAAGACGTCAGTTAAACGCTCTAAGCGACCGCGGATACTCCCGTCAATAACGAGGTCTCCAGCACGAATGATCACTCCAGCAATAACAGACTTATCAATTTTGCAATTCAGCTTAACTTTGCGTGACAGACGTTTTTCCATCGCTGCAGAAATTTTAGCTGACTGCTGTTCGCTCAGTTCGTTAGCAGAGATGACATCAACCTCAATGGTTGATTCCAAAGCATCGCGCAATTGAATAAATTGAGCTAATACTTCTGGTAGCGTCGTTAAACGCCCGTTGTCTGCCATCACACGAATCAGATTCTGAACATGCTCGTCAATTTCATCTCCACAAACAGAGATAAACGTTTTAGCTAATGTTTCTGGTGCAATAGAACCAGAAAGCAGCTCACCAACCTGTTCATTGCGCGTCACCAGTGAGGTGAAGGCCAGCATATTCTGCCATTTTTCGACAGCTTGGTTTTCCACAGCAAAGTCAAAAGCTGCTTTGGCGTAGGGGCGAGCTACAGTAGCGATTTCAGACATGCCCCTCCCTCCTTACAGTTCAGCGACTAGTTTATCAACGATGTCGCTGTTAGCAGCTTCATCCACGGAACGTTCGATGATCTTCTCGGCACCTGCGATAGCAAGCATCGCAACCTGTTTACGTAACTCTTCACGTGCACGTTTACGCTCAGCATCAATTTCAGCTTGCGCTTGTGCGACGATTTTTGCACGTTCTGCTTCTGCTTCTGCTTTTGCTTCATCAATCATTTGAACACGCTGTTTATTCGCTTGTTCAATGATGACTTGAGCTTCAGCTTTCGCTTTTTTCAGTCGGTCGGTTGCGTCGGTTTGCGCCAGTTCCAGGTTCTTTTTAGCACGTTCTGCAGAAGATAAGCCGTCAGCAATTTCTTTTTGACGTTTTTCAATGGCCGCCATAATCGGTGGCCATACATACTTCATACAGAACCAAACAAACAGGACAAACGCGATAGCCTGGCCGAGGATTGTTGCATTTAGATTCACAGACAATACCTCTTATTCATTAGTGAATTAATGTTCTACGTTAATTAGGCAACAGCGAACATTACATACAAGCCCAGACCAACAGCAATCATCGGAATAGCATCGACCAGACCCATTACGATAAAGAACTGTGTACGCAGCAGAGGAATTAAATCTGGCTGACGAGCAGCACCTTCTAAAAATTTACCACCTAGGATGCCGATACCGATCGCAGCACCGATCGCCGCTAAGCCCATCATCACAGCGGCAGCCATGTACAGCAGATCCATACTCAGGTTTTCCATGACAGTCTCCAGTTTGTTTCAGTTAATACAATTATTGATTAATAAAATTAGTGCTCTTCAGATGCCATCGACAGATAGACAACAGTCAGAACCATAAAAATAAAGGCTTGTAGCGTAATAATCAGTATGTGGAAGATAGCCCAAGGTAGGCTTAACAACCACTGTGACCACCACGGAAGCAGAGCCGCGATAAGAATAAAGATCAATTCACCTGCATACATGTTACCAAACAGTCGCAGACCGAGTGATACAGGTTTTGACAGCAGGCTTACCCCTTCAAGAATCAAGTTGACTGGAATAAAGACAGGATGATTAAAAGGCTGCATTGTGAGCTCTTTAGTAAATCCGCCAATTCCTTTCATCTTGATGCTGTAAAAGAGGATTAGGATAAACACACCAATAGCCATCGATAGAGTGACACTAACATCTGCGGTTGGTACTGCACGTAGTGCAGGTAACCCGAGATAATGCTCAGCAATATACGGAAGGAAATCAATTGGGAGTAAATCCATCAGGTTCATTAAGAATACCCAGACGAACACCGTTAATGCTAAAGGAGCAATAACTTTGCTCTTACCGTGATACATATCACGGACTGAGTTATCAACGAAACCAATGATCAGTTCTATTGCAGTCTGTAACTTACCGGGTACGCCACTAGTCGCATTGGCTGCAACTCTTCTAAATAGCCACAGGAACAGAGCCCCGAGAACTACTGAGAAAAAAAGCGAGTCAATGTTCAACGTCCAAAATGTTGGACTAGCGTGGGGATCGACCAACTTAAAGGTACTCAGGTCCAACTGAAGGTTTCTCAGATGGTGGCCTATGTAATCCTCTGTAGTCATCACTTCTCCTGATGCAGACATGATGCCTCTTACCCTTTTGTAGTTTAAAAATACTTACCGTTTAAAAACGGCTGGTGCAACAATCTGAACAATTAGCACCGCTAAATAGGTCAAACCCAGTGGTGTTAATGACGCTTTGAACACACCGAAAGCAACAACTAAAACAACGATAGTTGTAACAACCTTTAGCCCTGCTCCTAATGCTAAGAACCAGGCAATGCGGACAGGTTCATCCTCTTCTTTTGCTTTCTGAAATTGTGCTAGCAGCATAAATACGATATTTGGTAACCAGCATGCTAACCCACCAGCAAGAGCAGAGGCCCCCCATTCTATACTATTTGCACAGAAAGCCCCACTGAGGATCACTAAAGTTATAAACTGAACAGACAACTGCTTTACAGCATGCTTGTTGTCATAAAGGGATACAGACATAACTTTTTGTATACTCCCAGCTCTTCTCAGCCTCAGAAACGCTAAGTGTTGTATAAAACTGCCTTTGCGTAAATGTGTCAAGAGACAAAAACGTGCAAATTATACGGGCAGGCGAAATGAATTCAATCAGTAAGTAGCGAAAAGGTGAATAAATATTTAATTTTTTCGAGTCAGCGCAGAATTGTCGCCATAATAATTAATAAATAGTTAATGAATTGCTACATTCATTCACTTAATTGTGACATTAATCACATTTAGCTTTATTCGCTTTATTTATTCCTTCAACTTTCTTCACAAAAAAAATTAGATTTAATCTGTAAATCAAATAATTAAGAAATACATTTTTTAAGCTAAATAACGAATCTATAAATCAAATATTTCACTGTTAACTATTTTATTAGCTAAATCGATTAAGTTAAAATAGGCATTTACATTCACTTTTTCCATTCAACGTATTATTTTTGAAACCTATTCGTTATTGCCGTGTAAATAATGCGTAAAATCTGAGTTTTTGTTATTTGCTCAAAACGAAAAATAGCCGTCCGTTTTTCAACATTCGGCTATCGCTCTAAAAGATAAAATAATTTGATAGAAAGCAACTTTATTTCATCGAAATTTTAACTAAATGGCGTTGTTCATCAAGTTCTGGCACTTGAAGTTCAGTGATAGACTCAATAGCAAACCCTTCTGGCAGAACCATTTCATCATCACGAATGATACCTTTAAGTGCGTAAAAACGTCCATCCGATGACGGTAAATGGTGGCACCAGCTTAGCATATCGTTCAGTGATGCAAATGCGCGGCTAATGACACCATCAAAACCATTTCCAACAGGGTACTCTTCAACTCGCGATTGAACAGGTTCAATGTTAGTTAGTCCTAACTCATGTTGAACCTGTTTTAAAAAGCGTACACGCTTCCCTAAACTGTCCAATAAAACAAAATGGGCGTCAGGTCGAACAATAGCCAAAGGAACGCCTGGTAAGCCAGGGCCCGTTCCAACATCAATAAAGCGTTGCCCGTTGAGTTGACCGTTCACCACTATGCTATCCATGATATGACGAATTAACATTTGTTGTGGGTCACGCACAGAGGTCAAGTTATAGGCTTTATTCCATTTAACTAATAACCCAACGTAATTAACTAACTGCTGTTTTTGCTTTTCCGTTAAATCAATATCTGTTTTTGCAAGCAATTGATTGAGTTTTGATAATAAATCCATGTTAAGCGCTCCGGCGTAGCATGCCTTGCTTTTTCAACCATACAAGCAAAATAGAGATTGCTGCAGGGGTGATCCCCGAAATACGCGAAGCTTGGCCGATCGATGTTGGTTTGTGATCGTTCAGCTTTGCCATAACTTCGTTAGATAAGCCTTTCACTTGTTTGTAATCAAGATCAACAGGTAACAAAGTGTTTTCATTGCGCAGCTGTCTTTCGATCTCTTCTTTCTGACGCGCAATATAACCTTCGTATTTAACTTGAATCTCAACTTGATCAGCGGCTTGTGGATCATCAATTGCAGGCGCAAATAAGTTTAGCGTAGTTAGCATTTGATAAGTCATTTCAGGACGACGTAATAAATCTTCACCGTTAGCTTCTTTGGATAAAGGAACGGTTAAGATACCATCAATCTCTGTATGGTTATCCGATTTAGGATGAACCCAAATGTCTTTCAAACGTTGACGTTCTTTTTCAATCAGTTCAACTTTGTTGTTGAAATGAGCCCAACGAATATCATCGACTAAGCCTAACTCGCGGCCTTTTTCTGTTAAACGTAAATCTGCGTTATCTTCACGTAACATCAAACGATATTCTGCACGTGAGGTAAACATACGATATGGTTCTTTAGTGCCGAGTGTGCAAAGATCGTCAACCAGAACCCCCATATATGCTTGGTCACGGCGTGGGAACCAGCCTTCTAAGCCAAAGGCATGTTGTGCAGCATTTAAGCCTGCAAGTAACCCTTGTGCACCCGCTTCTTCATAACCTGTAGTCCCATTAATTTGACCAGCGAAGAACAAGCCATTAATAAATTTGCTTTCCAGAGTTTGTTTGAGATCGCGTGGGTCAAAGAAATCATACTCTATTGCATAACCAGGACGAATGATCCTTGCATTTTCCATCCCTTTCATAGAGTGCACGATCTGCATTTGCACATCAAAAGGCAAGCTGGTGGAAATCCCGTTCGGATAGATTTCGTTACTGGTTAAACCTTCTGGCTCTAAGAAAATTTGGTGTGAGTCTTTGTCTGCAAAGCGCATGACTTTGTCTTCGATCGATGGGCAATAGCGAGGGCCGATCCCTTCGATGATCCCTGCATACATTGGGCTACGATCAAGGTTATTTCTGATCACATCATGCGTTTTTTCATTGGTATAGGTGATATGGCAAGGCATCTGTTGTGGATGTTGATCTTGCGAACCTAAGAATGAAAATACGGGCATTGGGTCGTCACCTAGCTGTTGAGCTAACTGACTGAAATCAATAGTTCTTGCATCAATACGCGGTGGTGTTCCCGTTTTTAAACGGTTAACACGTAATGGTAATTCCCTTAAACGCTGAGAAAGGGAAATTGATGGTGGATCACCTGCACGACCACCGCTGTAGTTTTCTAACCCAATATGAATTTTTCCATCCAGGAAAGTCCCAACAGTTAGGACGACTGCTTTGGCTTTAAATTTTAAGCCCATGCGAGTAACCGCTCCTGTGACTTGATTGTTTTCAACAATCAAATCTTCAACAGGTTGTTGGAAAATCATTAGATTAGGTTGGTTTTCTAAAGCTGTTCTAACCGCTTGGCGGTAGAGAACGCGGTCCGCTTGTGCTCGAGTAGCTCGAACAGCAGGGCCTTTGCTGGCATTTAATGTTCTAAATTGAATGCCAGCTTTGTCAGTTGCTGTGGCCATTAAACCACCAAGTGCATCAATTTCTCTGACCAGATGCCCCTTACCGATCCCACCGATGGCTGGGTTGCAAGACATCTGGCCCAATGTATCAATATTGTGAGTCAGTAATAGGGTTTGACGCCCCATACGTGCAGCTGCCATTGCTGCTTCAGTACCGGCATGACCACCACCAATTACGATGACGTCAAATTGCTCTGGATAAAACATGTGTGAACCTTAAACGTTAGAAAATGCTGACTGTGCATTTGAGGAGAGAATTCTACTCAAGTTTGAGGAAGAGACCAAGCTTAGGTTTCTCCCCTATATAATATTAAGATCTTTTTATTTAAAGATCTCTTTATTAGATCTTTTATTAGGATCATCGGTTTCTGTGGATAAGTGGATTTTCACTTTAAAGATCATAAAAATGTAAAGGATCATATACTGTGAATGATCCGTGATCCAATTGCGTATAAGCTGGGATCAAAATGGGTACTTATGCACAGGCCTTGGTGGCCCTAAAACTTATACTCTGGATAACTACGGGTTAATAAAGGGATCTACCCTGAGTTATCCACAGCTGACTGATGCTATTTTGACCGAATTATAGTTCGTTTGCCCAAATTTTAACCCATTCCCCTGCGGGATCTTCTGGGATTTCGTGTTTTTGGATGTCTATTTCAAAACATTCACCGATCCGTTTAGCCCCTTTTTCGCTTAATAGGGTATCTAGTTTGTGGATCGCACCACAAAAAGTGTCATATTCCGAGCTACCGATCCCAACAGCACCAAACATCACTTGGCTGAGATCTGGTGAGCTTTCTTCTATAGCATCAAAGAACGGTTGAATACTTTCAGGTAGATCACCTGCTCCGTGAGTCGAACTCACCACCAGCCAAATGCCTTCAAGTGTTAAATCATCAAGCTCTGGGCCATGTTGAATATCTGTTTCATAACCAAGTTCTTCTAAAATCTCAGCCATGTGCTCAGCAACGTACTCTGCACTGCCCATTGTACTGCCACTTATTAAGGTTACTTTTGTCATGGTGATTCTCTTTCACAATAATAGGGCGCTATTGTACGCTGTGAATGAGCTGGGATCTACCTGTGGATAATGTGGTTATATCATTTTTTTTTCTAAGGGTTGATTGTACGTAAGATCGGGTTCTGTAAGGAGATCAGGGTTTCCGTAGATTGAATCTCATCAATTGTTTGAATTTTGTTGATAAGTACGTCTTGCAGGGCATCAATTGATTTGCACATGACTTTAATAAAAATGCTGTATTGACCAGTTGTGTAATACACCTCGACCACTTCTTCTAAGGCATCCAATTTTTTTAATGCTGTTGGGTAATCCTTTGCACTTTTTAAAATAATGCCAATAAAGCAGCAGACATCAAAACCTAACTGTTTTGGGTTTATATCAATACGGGTGCCTTTAATGATCCCTGCTTGCTTCATTTTTTCGACACGGACATGAATTGTCCCTGGGCTTACTGCAAATTTTTTGGCTAATTCTGCATAAGGTGTACGTGCATTTCTCATTAATTCGTGAAGTATGTCACGATCGAGATTATCGATTTGATAATTTTCTGGCATTATTTTACCTCTATTTTAACGATTATTCATTTTTATACCTATTTTTTTAATTAAAATAAATAGGAAAGGCTTTTTTTAATGATGGATATTGAATTTATACCTCATTTTGTTGCTTAATCTATACATCAGCTAATACAGCAAACAAATTATGGGTAATAAATTATGGACAAGTCATTCATTGAACATCAGCAACAAATTAGTTTTGTAAAATCCTATTTCTCACGTTTACTTGAAAAAGAACTCGGTCTAATTGAAGTTCAAGGGCCTATCCTGAGTCGTCTTGGTGATGGTACACAAGATAACTTATCAGGCAGTGAAAAAGCGGTTCAAGTAAAAGTGAAATCAATCCCAGGTGCGACCTTTGAAGTGGTGCACTCATTGGCTAAATGGAAACGTAAAACGTTAGGTCGTTTTGGTTTCAGTGAAGGCCAAGGACTCTATACGCATATGAAAGCGTTACGTCCGGACGAAGATCGCTTAACCCCAATCCACTCCGTCTATGTCGATCAGTGGGATTGGGAAAAAGTGATGGCAGATGAGGAGCGTACACTTCCTTATCTGAAACAGACAGTGGGTAAAATCTATAAGGCAATAAAAGAAACAGAAGCTGCCGTAAGTAAAGAGTTTGGACTGGCACCGTTCCTGCCAGACCAAATTCACTTTATCCACAGTGAAGAGCTGTTACAGCGCTACCCTGACCTTGATGCTAAAGGCCGTGAGCGAGCAATCGCGAAGGAACTTGGTGCTGTTTTCCTTATTGGTATCGGTGGTAAGTTATCCAGTGGTGAATCTCACGATGTACGTGCTCCAGACTATGACGACTGGACAACAGAAAACGAAGACGGTTTTTGTGGTTTAAACGGGGACATCCTTGTGTGGAACCCTGTATTACAAGACGCATTTGAGCTGTCTTCCATGGGGATCCGTGTTAGCCCTGAATGCTTAACGCGTCAATTAAGCCTGACACAAGATGAAAAACGGATGGAACTAGAATGGCACCAAGCACTAGTAAAAGGTGAAATGCCACAAACTATTGGTGGTGGTATTGGCCAATCCCGTTTAGTGATGCTACTTCTGCAACGCCAGCACATTGGCCAAGTTCAATGCGGTGTTTGGGCGCCAGACATGCAAGAATCTGTTGAAGGTATGCTGTAATTAGCGACTAAAGCGGCGTAAAAGCCTGCTTTTTAACCCGGTGTCAAAGCGCCAAATATGGTCGAAGATTTTCATGATGCCGGGTTTCCCATAGTTTGACACAGATACCGCATGGAAGCGGTATTTCCCTATCTTCTGCATGGTTTTTATTTTTTGAATGAGTTCATCGGGCAAACGTTGAGCTACAAAATCAGAAATGACCACAGCATCAGCATCCATCCATTGCTTAGACTCTAGTTTAACGGTTGTCTCTTGCAAACATGCTGCAAGGTCTGTTCCGCCTTTAAATGTTTGATGTAAAAACCGAATGCATTGTTCCAGCCCATCTGCAGATAATAAATCGTAATGCACAATATCCGTAGAAAACAGCATCACATGGCACGCGCGGTTATCGGCTAACGCAATTTTCATTAGCGCAAGGCAAAATGCCTTTGCACAACGCTCATTTAACCCGCCCATTGAGCCTGATGTATCAATACACACCACAAATGGTCCTCTAGGTTGCTCTTCATCATGGTGATGTGTAATAGGGCGTAGTACTTTTCTCTCTTGCCAGCTATCCCCTTGCAATCGATAAGTTAATAGCTGCTTTTCCAGTAATTTTCGATAAAACTCAAATTCAATTTCTTCGATACCCAACATCGCAAGTTCAGCGGGTAATAAACGCAAAATATCATCGCTTTGGTTTAAGCCATTAACTTGTTCAGGCACTGTCTCTGGTACTTTCTCCATGATGGTCATCGGTTCTAAAACCACGCTATCATCAGGAATAGCTTGCGCTGTTTGGCTGCGCCCTAATAGTTGAGCTATTTTTTCGAGTTCAGGCTGCTGACGTAAAAATTCACTGTAGCGATTTAACAACTGGTCATTATAAGCGGAGTTCATATTCACCCCTTTGCTTAAATCCCACAAACGTCCTGCTGCCCGCTCATTTTCACCCAAAATATCTTCTAAATTTCCACTCAAGGCTAACCTGCGTTGCAATTCCGCCAGCAATTGCTCTTTTTCTTGCTCTAATAACTCTTTATGCAGGGTGGTGACTTGTAAAATTAAGCTGACTCGCCACTTTTGTACAAACAAAGCTTGCCTTGCACTGCGATTTTCAATTTTACCACTTTGTAATTGATTTGCTTCTCGGTAAAACGGCGAGTCGATTTGGTTAAGCCTTTCTATTACAGAAGGAAGCCGCGTAAAAAAAGCATCCGTTGAGATACCAAGGGATTGTCGATACAACTCAAACTCTTCAGAAAGTTGCGCGGGAACTAACGCATCTTGTAAGCGCTGTTTCAGGTCTGTTTTCCAACTGGATAAGTCTTTTAACAATGCTTTTTTTAAACGAGGGTGTTTTTCAAAAAATACCGCTAATTGCGGTGTAGCAAGGAGCGAGATAATAATCTCTTCAATTAGTTGGCTTTCATTAACCGAAAGCAGCATCTCCAGAGTGGCTAAACTCATCATAATTATTCAGCCACTTTCCCTGTGATCTGATTACGTAATTGCGTTAATTTTTCTGAAAGTTGTAGAAAACTTTGCTCAATATCTGCCAACCAATGGGGTTCAATAAAAAGATTGGGTTGCTGCTTTTCAAATTGATAGCGAGCGCCTTGAATATCAGATTGAATGTTATCCAGCTTATCTAACCATTCTTGGTTATTTGATGCGGAGGTTTGTGTCACTGTTTTATCTTGGATATATAATGTTGATGATTGATGGCTTATATCTAATAACTGTATCTGATTTAAATTATTCACTTCAGCGGCAATTTCTTGTGCAAAACCAATACCGTTTAAATGTGCGGATAACGTCGTACCTTTATTTAAAAATAAAGTGAGTGCTTTTTTGTCTGTGGTAACAAATGTCACTTTCATATTATGCAATTGCAATGGACGATGTAAAAACAGCGTGATCCGTCCTTCCTGAACATACTCAGGCAGCACATATGAGGCCTTGCGGGCAAACATCGCATTGTTTTTATTCACTTTAAAGGCATCTTGACTGTTTTGATCTTGCGTAGATGACATCCACTGTTGGTAAATTTGCTCAATTTCACGGGTGAATTTACGTTGCTGCCAACCCTCTTCTTGTAAAAGTGATTGAATTAACTGCGGTAATGCATTCATAGATTGCATATCGTGCCACAGGCAATCTTTTAAAAGCACAATATCAAGGGGAGAAACACTGCTACGGCCATTAAAAAATGCACTTGCTTGTAATAAATAAATGGCTTTTTTCCAACGTCTATCCGAGACATAAACTTGCTTGTCAGTGGCGTCCAATTGCTGGCGCAGCTGGTAGACCAGCTCAAAACAGTGATCGGGCAGCGTAATTTTAGGGATTTCTTGTTGCCACTGTTGGTATTCTTCATCACTGATTTTTAAATGTTCAGGGATTTGAGATTCTTCTAATGATGATTTTCCTGTTAATAATGCCCGAAAGTTTTGTTTTTCCTGTACTTTATCAAGCCAGATACGCACTAACATGCGGTCAAAAAGGGCTTCTAAACTATTATCTGCATCAGGCAATTCGTTCGAAGCCGTGACGAGCAAACGCATGGGGATAGCTTTTTCTTCATCACCATTACGGAATTTACGTTCATTGATAGCCGTTAATAGCGTATTAAGAATAGCTGGACCAGCTTTCCAGATTTCATCCAAGAAAACCACTTCAGCATCAGGTAAATAACCTTTGGTTAGGCGTTCATAGCGCCCTTCGTCTTTTAAAGCTTGAATAGATAACGGCCCAAAAATTTCTTCAGGCGTCGAAAAGCGCGTCATTAAATACTCAAATGCATGGGCATGACGGAAGGCATATTTCATTCTTCGTGCAATTAAGCTTTTAGCAATCCCGGGAGGGCCTAATAGAAATACGCTTTCACCACTGAGTGTGGCTAATAAGCACAAACGAATAGCTTGCTGGCGTTCATATAAACCACTTTCAAGGTAATTGCTTAATTGAGCTATTCGTTCAGATAATTGCATCGATATTCCTTTTCATTGAATAACAAAATTCAATAATGTTTAAGTTACGCTTAATTCTTAGGTTATCTGCCCTTTTATAAACAGCGCAATCAATTTTGTCATTTTTCTTTTGTGTTATTTGATTTAAATCGTGTGTAGCAGTATTAAGGCGAGAAAATCTGAGTAGGAATAAGGCTGATTTGAATAGGCTAGGGTTCATGTCTATAAAAAACATGAGCCCTAACTGAAGATTAAAAATGATTAATAAGGTGCATCTGGCGTGGTAACCCGAATTAATTTTTCATTCACAAACTCACGAATTCCCGCAAGTGATTGTTCTCGACCATAACCAGAAAGCTTAGTTCCACCGAAGGGGAGTTCCGGGGCAATTCCTGTCGGATGATTGATATAAACCATCCCTGAAACTATTTGGCGAGCCACTTTTATCGCTTCAGCTTCATTTTTACCAAAGACAGTTCCACCTAAACCAAATTCAGTCGCGTTAGCTAATTGAATGGCTTCATCTATATTTTTTACAGCATAAATACAAAGAACTGGGCCAAATATTTCTTCATAATACGCTTTCATATTCGGTTTTATATCTGTCAGTATTGTGGGTTGCATAAATGCCCCTTCACGATCTAATCGCTTACCTCCAAATACCAGTGTTGCTCCCTCTTTTACGGCTACTTCAACTTGATGAACAACTTCATTCACCGCTTTTTCACTACTTAATGGAGCAAGTTGCGTGGCTGGGTCCATTGGATCACCCACAATAATTTTTTCATAGATTGCTTTTGCTTTTGCGATAAATTCTTTCGCAACGTTTTCTAATACAATAATACGTTTTGGTGAAACACAAACCTGCCCTGCATTCCATAGACGGCCAGCAGTCGCTGACGCAACCGCGCTATCAATATCTGCATCAGCTAGCACAATAAAAGCATCACTTCCTCCTAGCTCAAGGGTTGATTTTTTTATTGCTTTACTGGCTTCAGAGGCAAAATTGGAACCTGCAGGTTTACTACCTGTTAAAGATACGGCTTTGACTCGTTCATCTGAAACAAGAGCAGAAACTTTTGAGCCAGGAATGAATAAATTGTTGTAAACCCCATCCGGTAGTCCTGCTTCAATAAATATTTTTTCCATCATTTCAGCACATTGAGGAATATTTGAAGCATGTTTTAAAACAATGGTATTTCCTGCCATTAAATTAGCGGCAGCTGTTCGAGTTATTTGATAAAACGGGAAATTCCATGGTTGAACCGTCAGGAGTACTCCGATTGGTTCATAAGTTAAGAAGGCTTTTCCGTGTTTAACATCAATTTCTTTATCCGCTAATAAACGGCTTCCTTCATTTGCATAGTAGTCAAAAATATTTGCGCATAATTCAACTTCGCTTATTGACTCACTTAATAGCTTTCCCATTTCTGTTGTACATATTTTTCCGAGAAGTTCTTTTTTATCTCGCATAACTTTTGCTATGTTATGTAAAATTGCCGCTCGCTCTGTAAATGAAGTTTTTTTCCAAGTCAGGTAGGCGGTATCTGCTTTGGTGAGAATTGTATCGACTTGCTCCGCACTCATTTCTTCATAAATCTTTTCTACTTTGTTTGTTGCTGGATTAACTGATTTTATTGACGATGTCATATTCATTTTTTATTCCTTGTTGCAACTATTAAAGATAAATAATTCAACTTATCTTAAATTACAGTTGATATACCAACATAAATTAGGGGGAAAATGAAATTCAATGGCATTTATTATCAATAATTGTGTTTAAGGGTTTTTGATTGTTTGTGAATGTTTTTTTGTGTGTTTATTTATGAATCAATAGAAACGATTCAGCTATAAACTATTCAATTAGTTATCCTTTTTTATTTCTTTAACGCCAACGAAACGTTTCGATACCGATCACAAATATCAATCATCAATATTGAGTTGTGACTCATCTAAACTATGATTAGGTGAGCGAAACGTTTCGCTTATCAGGAATGGCGGTGAAAAAATGAAAAAAGGTGTTCTGCTTAATGCCAATATTACCTCAGTGATTGCTAAATTAGGTCATACAGATCAAATCACACTGGCAGATGCAGGTTTGCCCATTTCAACAGGGCCTGAGCGGATTGATTTAGCAATAACGCAAGGATTACCCGATTTCATGGCTGTTTTGCGGGTCGTTACGCAAGAAATGCAGGTAGAAAAAGCCATTATTGCTGAAGAAATTAGCGCGATGAATCCCACCATGGAAACGGCAATTTTAACGCATTTGAATGACCTACAAACTGTGCAAGGCAATCAAATCGAAATTATCTATTGTAGTCATGAGCGCTTTAAACAGCTGACGCATGACAGCAAAGCGGTCATTAGAACAGGGGAATGTTCGCCATTTGCTAATATAATCCTTTGTTCTGGTGTGACTTTCTGAGGTGACTATGCAACCTTTATTAGAACTTATCGGTATCGATAAATCATTTCCAGGTGTGAAAGCGCTCAGTGGTGCGACATTAAATGTCTATCCTGGAAAAGTCATGGCGCTGGTGGGGGAAAATGGGGCTGGCAAATCAACCATGATGAAAGTGCTTACGGGGATCTATCAAAAAGACGCAGGTAAAATTCGCTTTCTTGGCAAAGAAGTGGCGTTTAATGGGCCTAAAAGTTCCCAAGAAGCGGGTATTGGTATTATTCACCAAGAATTAAACCTGATCCCTGAGCTGACTATTGCAGAAAACATTTTCCTTGGACGCGAGTTTGTCAGTGCGTTTGGCAAAATAGACTGGAAAAAAATGTTCAGTGAATCGGACAAACTGCTAAAACGTCTTAACCTTGATTATGATAGCCACCAAACCATTGCAGAGCTTTCTATTGGTGAGCAACAAATGGTGGAAATTGCCAAGGTTCTCAGCTTTCAATCCCAAGTGATCATCATGGATGAGCCGACTGATGCGCTTACAGATACGGAAACGGAATCATTATTTCGCGTTATTGAAGACTTAAAAGCACAAGGCTGCGGTATTGTTTATATCTCTCACCGTTTAAAAGAAATTTTTGAAATTTGCGATGATGTGACTGTTTTTCGCGATGGCCAGTTTATTGGCGAAAAACCCGTTAGCGAATTAGAAGAAGAAAAACTGATTGAAATGATGGTGGGAAGAAAACTTGAAGACCAATACCCACGCGTAGATGTTCAAGCAGGCGATACTCGTTTACAGCTCGAAAGTGTTTCAGGCCCTGGAGTAACAAGCGCCAGTTTTATTTTGAAAAGTGGTGAAATTTTAGGCGTTTCAGGCTTGATGGGAGCAGGTCGTACAGAATTAATGAAAATCATCTATGGCGCCGCACCAAAGAAAGCAGGCACTATCAGCCTTGATGGTAAGCCTATCACGTTAAAAACCCCGCAAGATGGCCTTAATAATGGCATTGTTTATATTTCTGAAGACCGTAAACGGGACGGTTTAGTCCTAGGCATGTCGGTTAAGGAAAATATGTCATTAACGGCATTACGGTATTTCAGCCGTGCAGGTGGAAGCCTGAAACATGGTGAAGAGCAACAAACGGTCAGTGATTTCATTAGGTTATTCAATATAAAAACCCCATCAATGGACCAAATCATTGGCAACCTTTCTGGCGGAAATCAACAAAAAGTGGCTATCGCCCGAGGATTGATGACTAGACCAAAGGTGTTGATCCTTGATGAACCAACGCGTGGTGTTGATGTGGGGGCAAAAAAAGAAATTTATCAGCTAATTAACCAATTTAAGAAAGAAGGGCTGAGCATCATTTTAGTGTCTTCAGAAATGCCTGAAGTGATTGGAATGAGTGACCGCATATTGGTGATGCACGAAGGTCATATCAGCGGTGAGTTCACAGCCAAAGACGCGACTCAGGAAGCCTTAATGGCTGCCGCAGTGGGTAAAAATTACGGCTCAGTTCAGGAGTTATCAGTATGAGTTCAACAACTGCATCATCAAAACGCTGGTTCAGCAAAGCTTGGCTAATGGAGCAAAAATCGTTAATTGCGCTATTAGTCTTAATTGCTATCGTATCAACATTAAGCCCTAATTTTTTTACGGTGAATAACCTATTCAATATTTTGCAGCAAACGTCAGTGAACGCCATCATGGCGGTAGGCATGACGTTGGTTATCTTAACGTCAGGGATTGACCTGTCGGTGGGCTCACTACTTGCACTGACTGGCGCAGTCGCCGCATCAATGGTGGGCGCTGAAGTTAATGCTTTAGTTGCTGTTGCTGGCGCTCTAGCACTTGGCGCGGCTATTGGTGCATGCACTGGGGTCATTGTCGCGAAAGGGAAAGTTCAAGCCTTTATTGCAACATTAGTGATGATGCTTTTATTGCGCGGTGTTACTCGTGTGTATACCGATGGAAGCCCAATTAATACAGGTTTTAGTGATAATGCAGATTTATTTGGTTGGTTTGGTATTGGTCGTCCATTAGGTATTCCTACCCCAGTTTGGTTAATGATCATTGTTTTTGCTGCGGCATGGTACATGTTGCATCACACTCGATTAGGTCGTTATATCTATGCGCTAGGTGGCAATGAAGCAGCAACTCGCTTATCAGGCATTAACGTCGATCGCATCAAAATTATTGTGTATGCCTTATGTGGTTTACTGGCGGCACTGGCAAGTGTGATTGAAGTTGCACGTTTGTCATCGGCTCAACCTATGGCAGGTAATGGGTATGAATTGGATGCTATCGCAGCGGTTGTACTCGGTGGTACAAGCCTTGCAGGCGGAAAAGGGCGTATTGTCGGCACGTTGATTGGTGCATTGATCCTAGGTTTCTTAAACAATGGCTTAAACTTATTAGGTATTTCGTCTAACTATCAGATGATTGTCAAAGCGGTCGTCATCTTACTTGCGGTACTTGTTGATAATAAAAAATAACCCTACAGGAAAACGATTATGAAACTGAATAAATTAGCTACATTGTTATCAGCTGTTGCACTGAGTGCAACCGTTAGTGTTAATGCGATGGCAAAAGACAGTATTGCGTTAGTGATTTCAACATTGAACAACCCTTTCTTTGTCACGATGAAAGATAGTGCACAAAAAGAAGCGGACAGACTGGGCTATGAACTGATTGTCTTAGATTCACAAGATAATCCTGCCAAAGAATTGGCAAACGTTCAGGACTTAACGGTTCGTGGAACTAAATTGATGCTAATCAACCCAACAGATTCTGATGCAGTGGGTAACTCTATCTTAATGGCAAACAAAGCAAAAATCCCTGTCATTACCTTAGATAGAGCTGCGAATAAAGGTGAGGTAGTCAGTCACGTTGCTTCAGATAACCGTATGGGCGGTAAAATGGCGGCGGATTATATTGCACAAAAAACAGGTAGCGAAGCCAAAGTTATTCAACTAGAAGGAATTTCAGGTACTTCAGCCGCGCGTGAACGTGGTGAAGGCTTTAATACGGGTGCGAAAGAGCACAAATTTAATTTACTGGCGAGTCAGCCTGCGGACTTCGACAGAACCAAAGGCCTTAACGTCATGCAAAACCTGCTTACTGCACACCCAGCGGTTCAAGCCGTCTTTGCTCAAAATGACGAAATGGCACTGGGAGCATTAAGAGCACTGCAAACTGCGGGTCGTACTGATGTTTTAGTTGTAGGATTCGATGGCACGAATGATGGCATTAAAGCCGTAGAAGGCGGTAAATTAGGCGCAACAATCGCACAGCGTCCTGATCAAATTGGTATTGTCGGCGTGCAGATTGCCGATAAAGTCTTAAAAGGCGAAAAAGTTGAAGCAACTGTTCCTGTTGAATTGGAATTAGTGGTAAAACAATAAGATAAAGTAACCGCCGCGACAGCATTTGCGGCGGTTTATTGGTTTTGTGGTTATAAAGTCACAATAAAAAGGATATAAATGTTATGGGTACAGCAAAACTGGTAGTTCTAGGTAGTATTAATGCTGATCATATTTTGAATGTTAAGCAATTCCCACAGCCAGGTGAAACTGTTCGTGGCGACAGTTACCAAGTTGCCTTTGGTGGAAAAGGTGCAAACCAAGCTGTAGCTGCTGGTCGTAGTGGTGCTGACATAACCTTTATAGCCTGTGTGGGTGATGACGATATCGGTGCAAGTATAAAAAAACAGCTTCATCTCGATAATATTAAAACGGAATGCATTGATGCGATTAAAGAGGAAACGACAGGTGTTGCTCTGATTTATGTCAATCAACAAGGGGAAAACATCATTGGTATCAATGCGGGTGCCAATGCGCAACTAACAACGCAGAGACTTGCGCAATATCAGCAAAAAATTATTGAGGCAGATGCCGTCTTAATGCAGCTTGAATCACCGATTGAAACTGTTCAGATGGCTGCTGAAATTGCAAAGAAAAACAATACTCAAGTCATTTTAAACCCAGCTCCAGCGCAATCATTACCAGACTCATTACTAACGCTGGTGGATATTATCACCCCGAATGAAACGGAAGCGGAACATTTAACGGGGATTGCCGTTAATGATGACCAAGGTGCCCAAGCAGCGGCAGAAGTATTACACCAAAAAGGGATCAGTAAAGTGATGATTACTTTGGGGGCTCGCGGGGTTTGGTATAGTGAAAAAGGCGTACAAGGTAAAATAATTGCGGGGTTTCGCGTAAAAGCAGTGGATACTATTGCGGCAGGTGATACATTCAATGGGGCATACGTTACCGCTTTACTAGAAGGTAAGGCTGATGAAGATGCTATTATTTTTGCCCATGCGGCGGCGGCGATAGCAGTAACGCGCCCAGGTGCTCAGCCTTCAGTTCCATGGCGCAAAGAAATTGACCAATTTTTAGCTCAATAGGATTAACTTGTGGCAACAATGAAAGATGTGGCTCGCCTTGCGGGGGTGTCGACATCCACCGTCTCTCACGTTATCAATCAAAATCGCTACGTTAGTGAGAGTATTACTCTGCGCGTTAAAAATGCAATTGAAGAGCTAAATTACGCCCCTTCGGCATTGGCGAGAAGCTTAAAAATGAATCGCACGAATACAATTGGAATGTTGCTAACAACCAGTAACAACCCATTTTATGCGGAAGTGGTGCGAGGTGTAGAACGGAGTTGCTACGAGCGTGGTTATAGCTTGATTTTGTGCAACACAGAAGGTGACCTTCAACGGATGAATCATAGTTTAGAGACCCTATTACAAAAGCGGGTTGATGGGTTATTGATCATGTGTACTGAAGTTCAAGGGCCATCAAAAGAGGTACTGGCTCGTTATCCTGCGGTACCGACGGTAATGATGGACTGGTCGCCATTTGAATCTGGCGGTGATGTTATCCAAGATAACTCATTTTTAGGGGGCGAAATGGCTACTCGCTACTTAATTAATGCAGGGTTCACTCGTATTGCTTGCATTGCAGGGCCGCAAGATAAATCACCAGCAAGAGCCCGTCACCAAGGTTTTATTCAAGCTATGAATGACGCCGGCATTGAAATTGATGAAGATTATCTGATTTTCAGTGATTTTGAATTCGCTGGTGGTTTTGAGTCAATGAATGCACTACTTGAATTACCTATCCCACCTCAAGCTATTTTCGCGGGTAATGATGCCATGGCAGTTGGGGCTTATCAGGCAATATTCCAAAAGGGGATGAAAGTGCCTGATGATATTTCGATTGTCGGTTATGATGATATCGATCTTTCTTCTTATATGATCCCACCATTAACAACCATTCATCAACCAAAAGATGAGTTAGGGCAACAAGCGGTTAATCAACTGATTTATCGAATGGATAACCCAGAGGCAGAGACCAGTGTGTTAGTACTCACCCCTGAGCTTATCGAGCGCCAGTCTGTTAAGAAGGTGAATTCTTAGCTTTTTTGGTTTTTCCTTTAATTAAGTTATCACCATCGGTTTTACTTAATAATAAGAAGACAAAAGCGGAAACCAGTGTAACCACACCAATAGTAATAAAGGTATAGTGGAAATTATCCACGGTATTACTATTAGGTTGGCCATCATAGAAATTCAATATCGCGGCACTCACGGCAATGCCAAAACTAATGGATAGTTGTTGGGTGACGGCTAACATACTATTTCCTGCGCTTGCATTATTGTCTGTTAAATCCGCTAAGCAAATGGTATTCATCGCAGTAAACTGAACTGACATGACCATTCCTAATATGAATAATGGCACAACTAATAAATAAATAGACATACTCGGGGATTGCAATGAGAACTGGGCAATCATTAACCCAATAATTACAGTGATCACAAATAACGTATTACGGTATCCATATTTAGTGAGGATTTTTGTGACCCCTGATTTTGCTGTTATTGAGCCAATAGCCAATGGTGCCATCATCATTCCAGCGACAACCGCTTCATAACCAAATCCAACTTGTAGCATTAATGGCATTAAAAATGGAATACTGCCTGTACCTAGACGTGTAGCAATATTACCACTGATACCAATCGAAAATGTTCGAGTTTTAAATAAATTTAATGGGATGATTGCATGCTTAATACGTCTTGCATGGAAAACATACAACAATAAGAAAAGAAAACCGCCAACAGTAATCGCTGCAGGAATAGATGCAGGTAGCGCTTTATCGCCAAATAAATCCAAGCTAACGGAAAGCATGACTAAACCAAAACCAAATAATAAAAATCCGAGCGTATCAAATTTTCGTTTTGGCATTTTAAAATCAGGCATGTGTTTTAGAGCATAAAAAATACCTAAAACACCAATAGGAATATTAATAATGAATATCCAATGCCATGTGGCATAAGTAACCAATATACCACCTAACAGTGGACCTAATATTGGTCCGACTAATCCTGGGATGGTCACAAAGTTTAATATCGGTAATAACTCACTACGTGGATACGCCCTTATTAATGCTAATCGAGCAACGGGCATCATCATTGCACCACCAATTCCTTGAATAACTCGGGAAGTCACTAAAAAATTCAATGATGGGGAAAGGGCGCAAAGTAAAGAACCAAAAGAAAATAATGAAACGGCTAAAATAAAGATACGGCGAGTACCAAACCGATCAGCAAACCATCCACTAATAGGAATTAGCAATGCAACCGTCAATGTATAGCTAACAACGGCAGATTGCATTGCAAGGGGTGAATGATGAAGGCTTTTCGCAATATCAGGTAAAGCCGTATTCAAAATAGTGGCATCAAGCGCCTGCATGAAAAAGGCCATTGCCGCAATCCATGGAAGGCCAGACATATTTTTGGCTGTTTTGAACATCGAGTACCTATCTAAAAAGTTAAAGCCCGCTGGGATAAGTTACCTTGTTAGGTTATTTTTCGTTCACTGTTAATAGCTTATAGCAAAAATCGAGAGCTTTGGTACTTTGACCTTGGATAATGGCATTCGCTAATTGCTGGTGGATATCAACTTCGATAACTTCATTGTCAGTAATGACATCAAAATAACGTTGATAAATAGAACGAAATAAATTAGCAAAAGAGATTAGAAAAGGGTTTGCACAGGCTTTATAAATTGTTAAATGAAAATAGTAATCCACTTTTACCCAACGTTCTCTATCGAACTCTTTTGCGAGTAACAACATTTCATTCGCTAAAAGCTGTAAAGATTGCTTCTGTTCGGGTGTTGCATGTATAGCTGCAAGATAACAAGCTTGGGGTTCAATTGCGAGACGAACAATTTTGAAATGTTTAATCACAACGGATTGTTCTTCGCTATTTGCCCACCAAGTTAATAAATCTTGATCCAAAAAATTCCAATTTGATGAGGGCATAACACGAGTTCCTATTTTAGGACGTGCTAATACCATGCCTTTAGCAGCTAATATTTTGATGGCTTCTCTTATTGCAGTTCGGCTGGCTTGGTACTTTTCTGATAACTCTAATTCACTTGGTAAAATGGAATCAGGCAAATAGGCACTTGTTAAAATCTGTTGGCCCAGATTTTCTGCAATAATATAAGAACGATTTTTTTGCGAAGCCGTTTGTTGCTTACTTAATTCCATAATTCATCTCAAATCTTATTTCTTGGATATCTATATTACGTGAGTAAAGGACAAATTGCTGCTGAAATAGTCAATCATCGGGTGCAATTTAGCTTATAACTTCTTTTTTGGCTAAAAAAAACGCGAACGAAAAAAAAATGCAAAAAAGGGGTTGCCAGATTTTTCTGACTCCCTATAATGCGCATCCACTGACCGGGAACAAGACAACGCAAAGCGCGGTGAACACTGAAACGGCAGCGAGAGATTCTGAAAAGAAAAAGCAAAAAATTGCTTGACTCTCACGGAGGAAAACGTATTATACGCCTCCTCGCAGCAACGAACCAGAAGGTCAAACTTCACGACGAAATGCTGCAACGCTCTTTAACAATTTATCAGACAATCTGTGTGGGCACTCACAGGACACTATCAAAAAAATATTTGATTTTAAGTCTTGAAGAGTGACTAACACGTTAATTCATATATATGAACTAATAGGTAATATGTTTTCGTAAGAAGACATACGACAGTAAACATTCTTTGAGCATCAAGCTTTTTAATTGAAGAGTTTGATCATGGCTCAGATTGAACGCTGGCGGCAGGCCTAACACATGCAAGTCGAGCGGTAACAGGAGAAGCTTGCTTCTCGCTGACGAGCGGCGGACGGGTGAGTAATGTATGGGGATCTGCCCGATAGAGGGGGATAACTACTGGAAACGGTAGCTAATACCGCATAATCTCTAAGGAGCAAAGCAGGGGAACTTCGGTCCTTGCGCTATTGGATGAACCCATATGGGATTAGCTAGTAGGTGAGGTAATGGCTCACCTAGGCGACGATCCCTAGCTGGTCTGAGAGGATGATCAGCCACACTGGGACTGAGACACGGCCCAGACTCCTACGGGAGGCAGCAGTGGGGAATATTGCACAATGGGCGCAAGCCTGATGCAGCCATGCCGCGTGTATGAAGAAGGCCCTAGGGTTGTAAAGTACTTTCAGTCGGGAGGAAGGCGTTGATGCTAATATCATCAACGATTGACGTTACCGACAGAAGAAGCACCGGCTAACTCCGTGCCAGCAGCCGCGGTAATACGGAGGGTGCAAGCGTTAATCGGAATTACTGGGCGTAAAGCGCACGCAGGCGGTTGATTAAGTTAGATGTGAAATCCCCGGGCTTAACCTGGGAATGGCATCTAAGACTGGTCAGCTAGAGTCTTGTAGAGGGGGGTAGAATTCCATGTGTAGCGGTGAAATGCGTAGAGATGTGGAGGAATACCGGTGGCGAAGGCGGCCCCCTGGACAAAGACTGACGCTCAGGTGCGAAAGCGTGGGGAGCAAACAGGATTAGATACCCTGGTAGTCCACGCTGTAAACGATGTCGATTTGAAGGTTGTTCCCTTGAGGAGTGGCTTTCGGAGCTAACGCGTTAAATCGACCGCCTGGGGAGTACGGCCGCAAGGTTAAAACTCAAATGAATTGACGGGGGCCCGCACAAGCGGTGGAGCATGTGGTTTAATTCGATGCAACGCGAAGAACCTTACCTACTCTTGACATCCAGAGAACTTAGCAGAGATGCTTTGGTGCCTTCGGGAACTCTGAGACAGGTGCTGCATGGCTGTCGTCAGCTCGTGTTGTGAAATGTTGGGTTAAGTCCCGCAACGAGCGCAACCCTTATCCTTTGTTGCCAGCGATTCGGTCGGGAACTCAAAGGAGACTGCCGGTGATAAACCGGAGGAAGGTGGGGATGACGTCAAGTCATCATGGCCCTTACGAGTAGGGCTACACACGTGCTACAATGGCGTATACAAAGAGAAGCGACCTCGCGAGAGCAAGCGGAACTCATAAAGTACGTCGTAGTCCGGATTGGAGTCTGCAACTCGACTCCATGAAGTCGGAATCGCTAGTAATCGTAGATCAGAATGCTACGGTGAATACGTTCCCGGGCCTTGTACACACCGCCCGTCACACCATGGGAGTGGGTTGCAAAAGAAGTAGGTAGCTTAACCTTCGGGAGGGCGCTTACCACTTTGTGATTCATGACTGGGGTGAAGTCGTAACAAGGTAACCGTAGGGGAACCTGCGGTTGGATCACCTCCTTACCATTGAAGTGTTTTTGTGAAGTGCTCACACAGATTGTCTGATAGAAAGTAGAGCAATAGGCTATACGTGGGAGACTTATTCGCAAGAATAGGGCTTACATGAAAAGCGCAAAAAGTTTTTGTGATTTTCGTGTCCCCTTCGTCTAGAGGCCTAGGACACCGCCCTTTCACGGCGGTAACAGGGGTTCGAATCCCCTAGGGGACGCCAATTGCGCCGATATCGAGTGAAAGACGATGTCCCCAATAATGATTAAGCCAATTATGTAGATAGTTGGTTTAACAATTATGCTCTTTAACAATCTGGAACAAGCTGAAAATTGAAAACAACACACATTGTTTATCGCTTAAACAATGTGAGAGTCTCTCAAAAATCTCAACTTGAATAGTGTATTTTGACCTATCGAGTCGACGAGCGAAATGAGTTCAAGGCAGCCCGCGCACAGCAAGCGCAGCGTACTTAAGGTACGTGAGCATGGCGCGCACGGACTAACGCCGAAATCATGAAGCACAGTCACTCGTTATCAGAAGACACCTTCGGGTTGTGAGGTTAAGCGACTAAGCGTACACGGTGGATGCCTAGGCAATCAGAGGCGATGAAGGACGTGCTAATCTGCGAAAAGCGTCGGTAAGGTGATATGAACCGTTATAACCGACGATATCCGAATGGGGAAACCCAGTGCAATTCGTTGCACTATCGTTTGATGAATACATAGTCAAACGAGGCGAACCGAGGGAACTGAAACATCTCAGTACCTCGAGGAAAAGAAATCAACCGAGATTCCCCTAGTAGCGGCGAGCGAACGGGGAGCAGCCCAGAGTCTTAATCAGCATTAGCATCAGGAGAACAGTCTGGAAAGGCTGGCAGTAAAGGGTGATAGCCCCGTATCCGAAGGTGTTAGTGTTGTGAACTCGACGAGTAGGGCGGGACACGTGTTATCCTGTCTGAATATGGGGGGACCATCCTCCAAGGCTAAATACTCCTGATTGACCGATAGTGAACCAGTACCGTGAGGGAAAGGCGAAAAGAACCCCGGCGAGGGGAGTGAAATAGAACCTGAAACCGTGTACGTACAAGCAGTGGGAGCACCCTTCGGGGTGTGACTGCGTACCTTTTGTATAATGGGTCAGCGACTTATATTCTGTAGCAAGGTTAACCGTATAGGGGAGCCGTAGGGAAACCGAGTCTTAACTGGGCGAATGAGTTGCAGGGTATAGACCCGAAACCCGGTGATCTAGCCATGGGCAGGTTGAAGGTTGGGTAACACTAACTGGAGGACCGAACCGACTAATGTTGAAAAATTAGCGGATGACTTGTGGCTGGGGGTGAAAGGCCAATCAAACCGGGAGATAGCTGGTTCTCCCCGAAAGCTATTTAGGTAGCGCCTCGTGAACTCATCTTCGGGGGTAGAGCACTGTTTCGACTAGGGGGTCATCCCGACTTACCAACTCGATGCAAACTACGAATACCGAAGAATGTTATCACGGGAGACACACGGCGGGTGCTAACGTTCGTCGTGAAGAGGGAAACAACCCAGACCGCCAGCTAAGGTCCCAAAGTCATAGTTAAGTGGGAAACGAAGTGGGAAGGCTCAGACAGCCAGGATGTTGGCTTAGAAGCAGCCATCATTTAAAGAAAGCGTAATAGCTCACTGGTCGAGTCGGCCTGCGCGGAAGATGTAACGGGGCTAAACTATGCACCGAAGCTGCGGCAGCGATATTTAGATATTGTTGGGTAGGGGAGCGTTCTGTAAGCCTGTGAAGGTGTACTGTGAGGTATGCTGGAGGTATCAGAAGTGCGAATGCTGACATAAGTAACGATAATGCGGGTGAAAAACCCGCACGCCGGAAGACCAAGGGTTCCTGTCCAACGTTAATCGGGGCAGGGTGAGTCGACCCCTAAGGCGAGGCAGAAATGCGTAGTCGATGGGAAACGGGTTAATATTCCCGTACTGGTGATAATTGCGATGGGGGACGGAGAAGGTTAGGCTGGCCGGGCGACGGTTGTCCCGGTTTAAGGATGTAGGCAGGTGAATTAGGCAAATCCGGTTCACTATATGCTGAGGTCTGATGACGAGTCACTACGGTGGCGAAGTAGCTCATACCCCGCTTCCAGGAAAAGCCTCTAAGCTCTAGATTATCATTAATCGTACCCCAAACCGACACAGGTGGTCAGGTAGAGAATACTCAGGCGCTTGAGAGAACTCGGGTGAAGGAACTAGGCAAAATGGTGCCGTAACTTCGGGAGAAGGCACGCTGGCATTAGGTGAAGTGGTTTACCCATGGAGCTGAAGCCAGTCGCAGATACCAGCTGGCTGCAACTGTTTATTAAAAACACAGCACTGTGCAAACACGAAAGTGGACGTATACGGTGTGACGCCTGCCCGGTGCTGGAAGGTTAATTGATGGGGTTATCCGTAAGGAGAAGCTCTTGATCGAAGCCCCAGTAAACGGCGGCCGTAACTATAACGGTCCTAAGGTAGCGAAATTCCTTGTCGGGTAAGTTCCGACCTGCACGAATGGCGTAATGATGGCCAGGCTGTCTCCACCCGAGACTCAGTGAAATTGAACTCGCTGTGAAGATGCAGTGTACCCGCGGCAAGACGGAAAGACCCCGTGAACCTTTACTATAGCTTGACACTGAACATTGAGCCTTGATGTGTAGGATAGGTGGGAGGCTTTGAAGCGTGGACGCCAGTCTGCGTGGAGCCAACCTTGAAATACCACCCTTTAATGTTTGATGTTCTAACGTTGCCCCATTATCTGGGGTGCGGACAGTGTCTGGTGGGTAGTTTGACTGGGGCGGTCTCCTCCCAAAGAGTAACGGAGGAGCACGAAGGTTGGCTAAGCATGGTCGGACATCATGCGGTTAGTGCAAAGGCATAAGCCAGCTTGACTGCGAGAGTGACGGCTCGAGCAGGTACGAAAGTAGGTCTTAGTGATCCGGTGGTTCTGAATGGAAGGGCCATCGCTCAACGGATAAAAGGTACTCCGGGGATAACAGGCTGATACCGCCCAAGAGTTCATATCGACGGCGGTGTTTGGCACCTCGATGTCGGCTCATCACATCCTGGGGCTGAAGTAGGTCCCAAGGGTACGGCTGTTCGCCGTTTAAAGTGGTACGCGAGCTGGGTTTAGAACGTCGTGAGACAGTTCGGTCCCTATCTGCCGTGGGCGTTGGAAGATTGAAAGGGGCTGCTCCTAGTACGAGAGGACCGGAGTGGACGCACCACTGGTGTTCGGGTTGTCATGCCAATGGCATTGCCCGGTAGCTAAGTGCGGAAAAGATAACCGCTGAAAGCATCTAAGCGGGAAACTTGCCTTGAGATGAGTCTTCCCTGACTCTTTAAGGGTCCTAAAGGAACGTTTAAGACTAAGACGTTGATAGGTTGGGTGTGTAAGCGTAGCGATACGTTGAGCTAACCAATACTAATGAACCGTGAGGCTTAACCTGACAACACCGAAGGTGTTTTAGAGAGACGAGATAGTTTTCGAATGTGAGTGAGAAGCCGAAAGGTGACGGACACAGCAGCTTGTTCAAGATTGATGTTCTGGTTTAGCGAAGAAAAGCGCTGAACGGGAACGAACTGAATTTGTCTGGCGGCAATAGCGCGGTGGTCCCACCTGACCCCATGCCGAACTCAGCAGTGAAACGCCGTAGCGCCGATGGTAGTGTGGGGTCTCCCCATGTGAGAGTAGGGAACTGCCAGACATTAAATTAGTGAGAAAGCCACCCAATGGGTGGCTTTTTTGCGTTTGGGGAAATAAAAATGATGCTGTTTACGGTGGTTGAGCCGTTCGGTATGCTTCGCTTTGTTTACACTCTGCCCGCTATTTTTATGGTTGAAAGAGGAAGAGACTCAAAAGCCATAAGTTAATCAATAATCCACTCAGCAATTAACGTGTTTTTGATGATACTGTGCTGCGTAAGTGGATTTGATAAAGATTAGCGGGGATTCCTATTGTTGGCTCTGTCTTTTTCAACGCTGGTAAAGTATGGAGATGAAGCGACAAAGCCCCTCGTCAGCTAGTTATAAGCCAATCAGTAGTTCACTTAGCAATTAACAGGGGTTATCACATTGCTTATTGTTCCCACGCTTTTATTCTGCTTTTTACCATTCAATTGATTGCGTCTATGCATAGATAGTCGCTATAGCGATAAATCTATTTATGGAGTAGGTAGGTTAAAAGATAGGTGGCTTTCATTTACGGCTACTTTTTATCTCATTAGTAATAGATAAATTATGATCTATTAAAAATAATAATGACTTAACGTAATTATCTGGCTTGTTTGTTCTGATCCCGTTATATAATATTTATCAATTTTATGGTTTTTATGGTTTTAATTAATGGGGCAGAAATGTCCATTTTTTAAACGGTAAAGCTATAAAAATCAATAAATAAAAGAATATTAATTAATTTTACTCATATGATAAAACCTTATTCTGTGAGCGAATATTGAGTAAAAAAACAGGCAATTGTTTATTTTTTTATATAAAAATTGTTAAATTGATGTTTCATTTACTTGCATTTATACTGATTCAAAGTCGTTAATGGTGTATCTAGTTATCATGTTATCGATGAAGTTTGCTTATAAATGAAATTCTCAAAGGAAAGAAACTCGCGTTCTGATACGAAAGATAGACCGACTAAGCAAGTTATACCTTCTTATGCGTTGTATTTCTTGTAAACAAAACCTCTGTACCAAAGGTGGATCACATGAATAAAACAAAAAGCGCTAACCATAAAATTTTTGATCAAATCCTTTCTGTGAATAATCAGAAAGAGAAAGAATTTAACAATGGCCAAGATGGTGCAACGATTCTTTCTTTATTAGTGATGTTTTTTGTACCCTTTTTACTGCTAAATGCTGCGAGAGGCTTCCTTGGAATTGAGTATAGTTTTGCGTCCGTTGTGGGTATGTTAGCAATCAGTGGAATTATCACAGTAGCATTGTTTAAAATGCTAAAATTAGGTTCCCTATTTGCAGATAAACATGTTGTATTAGACCAATTACTTTCTCGTTATACGCCGAAAAATAAACAAGAATTCAAAAAATTACAAGAAGAGAGAAAAACAAATTCGGTTGAGTTTTATTCACTTGTAGAAAATTGGGCGGATGTAGAAAGACAACACTACGCAAGATAACAACGAATAACGAAAACAAAAATAAGTCCTTAAATATTATCAATATCCTTCTCTTCTCTATGTAGAAAGAAGGATTTTTTTTGCTTTGGTGAACTTACTATGGATTTTATTCAGGCTATAAACTTAAAGAGGTAAGGACAAAATTATAACCACCTACATAGAGGGTAGTTTGCTCTAGGCCTATAAAGGCTTGTTACCGACTGCGTCTAAATGACGCTTCTAGTTGTGTGTCTTTGTTACTTTGTCTTACCCTTGAGGGATCTATATGCTCTTTCGTACTCAGTTTATCTGAGATTAAATCTGGCTTTTCTTGCTCTTTGATATACTTCTGAATTGTTGCTTCATTTAGCCCTACCGTACTTACATAGTAGCCTTCTGACCAAAACTTCCTATTGCCAAATTGATATTTTAAATTCGCATGTCTATCAAAGATCATCAATGAACTTTTACCCTTCAAATACCCCATAAAGCTTGAAACACTTAGCTTAGGGGGATACTGACTAGCATATGAACATGATCTGGCATCAGATGGCCTTCGATTATTTCAACGCCTTTATACTTACAAAGGTCTCGTAAAATCTCACCTGCTCTTGAGCGAATATTATTAAAAATCACTTTCCGTCTGAATTTCGGCGAAAAGACGATATGGTATTTACACAGCCACTAAACTGGTTAAAGCCTTAAATAAAAAAACGGCTCGATATTCTGAGCCGTTTTGGGTGGCAATTAGGTGATGCTAGTGTGATTTACCTTGTTCGATACCCAAACCAATTTGTGAGCGAATAAACTGCTCTTTAAAGCGTTCTCTTTCCATTTTTCCTTGTTCTGAATTATCAGTCACAGAGAATAACCATGAAGCAATGAAAGCAACAGCCATGGAGAAAATAGCAGGGTATTCATAAGGATAGATTGGTTTTTCATGATGAAGGATACTGACCCAGATGGTTGGTCCTAAAATCATCAAGACAACCGCGGTAATTAACCCGAACCAACCGCCTGCTAGTGCACCGCGAGTGGTGAGTTTGCGCCAGTACATGGACAGTAAAATAATCGGAAAGTTACAACTGGCTGCAATGGAAAATGCCAAACCAACCATGAAGGCAATGTTTTGTTTTTCAAACAAAATACCTAGGCCAATTGCAACAAAACCTAAGATCACGACTGTAATTTTTGAGACGCGTAATTCGTCTTTTTCGTCTGCTTTACCATTCTTCATTGCCATCGCATAAAGGTCATGAGATACCGCTGAAGCACCAGCAAGCGTTAAACCTGCAACAACCGCAAGGATAGTGGCGAAAGCAACTGCAGAAATAAAGCCAAGGAAGAAGTTACCACCAACGGCATCAGCAAGGTGAACTGCTGCCATATTGGTACCGCCAATCAGCGCGCCTGCTGCATCTTTAAATGCAGGGTTTGAGCTGACAAGGACAATCGCACCGAAACCAATAATGAAGGTTAATATGTAGAAGTAACCGATAAATCCTGTTGCATAGAACACGCTCTTACGGGCTTCTTTTGCATCACTAACTGTGAAGAAGCGCATAATAATATGAGGAAGACCTGCCGTACCGAACATCAAGGCTAAGCCGAGTGATAAAGCAGATATTGGGTCGGAAACGAGTCCTCCTGGGCTCATAATAGCAATGCCATTTTTATGAACGGCAACGGCTTCTTTAAATAAGGTATTAAAGTTAAAGCCGACGTGCTTCATGACCATTACTGCCATGAATGTGGCACCCGCTAATAATAAAATTGCTTTGATGATTTGCACCCATGTGGTCGCTAACATTCCACCAAACAGGACATATAGCACCATCAAGATACCGACAATCACAACAGCAACATGGTAATTTAGACCGAATAATAATTCGATTAATTTACCTGCACCTACCATTTGGGCAATGAGATAGAGTGCGACGACGACCAGTGAGCCTACTGCAGATAAAATTCGAATCGGTCTTTGTTTTAGTCGATAGGATGCAACGTCTGCGAAAGTGTATCGACCTAAATTACGTAAGCGCTCAGCAATTAAGAATAGAATGATCGGCCAGCCAATTAAGAAACCAATTGAGTAGATCAGCCCATCATAACCAGAAGTATAAACCAGCGCAGAGATCCCTAAGAAGGAGGCGGCGGACATAAAGTCCCCAGCAATTGCCATCCCATTTTGGAAGCCTGTAATTTTCCCACCTGCTGTATAGTAATCAGAGCGAGAACGCGTTCTTTTCGACGCCCAATAAGTGATATATAACGTAAATCCGACGAACAACAAGAACATCACAATAGCTTGAATATTGACAGGCTGACGTTCAACATCCCCTGTCAATGCATCGGAAAATGCCATTGATGAGGTAAAAAAGAGAATGAGTGAGAGCAAAGATTTCATTTTTCTACCTCTTTTAAAATTTCGGTCGTTAAACGGTCGTATTCACCATTAGCACGGATAACGTATAGCCCAGTTAACACAAACGAAATGACGATCAGTCCAACACCCACAGGGATCCCCCTAGTGATATATGAACCTTCCGCAATTGGTGTACCTAACCAGCTAGGGTCAAAAGCGATAAGAAAAATAAAACCAACATATAGGACAAGCGTTATTACTGATAACAACCATGAAAAGCGACTACGTTTTCTAACCAGTTCTTTGAAGCGAGGGTTATCCTCTACCTTTTCGTAAGCAGTAGCATTCATCAGAGTTCTCCTCTGTTATACTCGTCATACTTCAAGTTGCAGCTTTGTTGACTTCACTCACTCACACGAGTCACATACTTATGTATGCTCCTCGTGATTTGTTCGCTTGTCGCCTAGCTGCACCTCGAATTATTTAGAGTAAACCATCTTGTTGGGATGTATGTAAGGCCGCCTCTATGAGTTGGCCTTTTGGCGTTATGACATACTCATAGACTGTTTTTCTTCGAGTAGTTTTTCGACAACACCTGGATCTGCCAGCGTGGAGGTGTCTCCAAAGTTGCTGGTGTCCCCTGATGCAATTTTTCGTAGGATACGGCGCATGATTTTACCAGAACGGGTTTTCGGCAAAGAATCCGTCCAGTGAAGAACATCTGGCGTTGCGATTGGGCCTATTTCTTTACGTACCCAATTACGAACTTCGGTGTACAGCTCAGGAGAGGGTTCAACTCCCGATATTAATGTGACATAGGCATAGATTGCCTGCCCTTTAATATTATGAGGGATACCAACCACAGCGGCCTCTGCTACTTTTGGATGTGAGACGAGGGCGGATTCAATCTCTGCGGTTCCTAAACGGTGACCTGAGATATTCAATACATCGTCAACGCGGCCTGTGATCCAGTAATAACCATCTTCATCACGACGAGCACCATCCCCACTAAAGTACATGCCTTTAAAGGTAGAGAAATAGGTTTGCTCGAAGCGTTCGTGATCGCCAAATAAAGTACGGGCTTGACCTGGCCATGAATCGACAATGACTAAGTTACCTTCGGTTGCCCCGTCGATAGGTTCACCGAGGTTATCCACGAGTGCAGGACGGACACCAAAGAAAGGTAATGTAGCGGAACCTGGTTTTAACATCGTTGCGCCTGGCAGCGGCGTGATCATAAAACCACCCGTTTCGGTTTGCCACCATGTATCGACCACAGGGCAACAGCTGTTACCAATTTTCTTGTAGAACCATTCCCATGCTTCAGGGTTAATTGGCTCGCCAACAGAACCAAGAATACGTAATGAACTACGGTCGGTACCTTCAATCGCTTTGTCGCCTTCCGCCATTAATGCACGGATAGCGGTTGGTGCGGTATAAAGAATATTGACTTGGTGCTTATCAACGACCTGACTCATTCGATTAACGGATGGGTAATTTGGCACACCCTCAAACATCACGGTTTTTGCGCCATTGGATAATGGCCCATAGAGTAAGTAGCTATGACCCGTTACCCAGCCTACATCCGCAGTACACCAGTAGACTTCACCTGGATGGTAGTCAAAGGTATATTTAAATGTGAGTGTGGCATAAACCAGATAACCGCCAGTGGTGTGAAGAACCCCTTTGGGTTTGCCTGTTGAGCCAGAGGTATACAGAATGAACAACGGATCTTCCGCGCTCATTTCCTCTGGTGGGCAATCAGCGCTAACGCCTTGAGTGACATCATGCCACCATAAGTCGCGTCCTTCTACCCAGCTTGGAACATTGCCTGTACGTTGGTAGACAATGACATTCGCAACAGTAGTGACTTGCGGGTTAGCTAGTGCGTCATCCACATTTTTCTTCAATGGAATCGCACGCCCTGCGCGTAAGCCTTCATCTGCGGTGATAATCAGCTTCGCTTTACAGTCAATAACGCGACCAGAGACCGCCTCAGGAGAGAAGCCCGCAAAAATGACTGTATGGATAGCACCAATACGTGCACACGCTAGCATGGCGACCGCCGCTTCGACGACCATTGGCATGTAAATCGCCACGACATCCCCTTTGCGGATGCCTTGTTTCTTTAAGACGTTCGCAAACTGGCTCACATCATGATGCAGTTCGCGGTAAGTGACATTTTTTGACGATGAAGGATCATCGCCTTCCCAAATAATCGCTACTTGATCGCCTTTTTCAGCCAGGTGGCGATCCAAGCAGTTTGCACTTAAATTTAAAGTGCCATCTTCAAACCAGCGGATATCAATATGACCAGGGTCAAAAGAGGTATTTTTGACACGGGTATATGGTTTAATCCAATCAACGATTTTTCCTTTTTCGCCCCAAAATCCTTCAGGGTCTTGAATCGAACGTCGGTACTCATCGTTATACTGTTGTTCTGTAATCAGGGCATTTTTTGCAATTTCAGCAGGAACGGGATGTTTAGTTATTTGAGTCATATTATTATCTCCTTGCAGATGTTAATACTATGTCAAAAAATAGTTAACTAAAGCACGAAATATAAATTTGTTTTTCTTTTGCGCGGAAGATCACGTATTAATTGTAATGAGATTTGCAGGATTATCATTTGATGCTAAATCCCATATTGAAATATTAACCTAAAAATATTGAAATTGTTGGATGTAAAGAAAAATAAATCGTGCAGATATTGGTATTAGTTACTGTATAAACTAATTCTCATAGGGAATGCAAAAGACCACAATTTTAACATGGGTTTGATAATGATTTTCATTAACAGTAAAATAACTATAATAGAAAGAAATTCACAAGGTGCGAAACTACGCAAGTGCCATACCCTATGAACCTTGTGGTGAAAATGAGAAACATAGTGGTATTTACGTCACTGGAGACAATAAAATGAGTTATACATTACCAGCTTTACCTTATGCTTATGATGCGTTGGAACCACATTTTGACAAGCAAACCATGGAAATCCACCACACTAAGCACCATCAAACCTATGTGACTAACACCAACACGGCGTTAGAAAAATTACCTGAATTAGCAGGTCTTGATATTGACGTTCTCATTCAAAAATTAGACCAAATTCCAGCTGATCAACGTACTTTTGTGCGTAACAATGCGGGTGGCCACTCAAACCACAGCATGTTCTGGAAAGGTTTGAAATTAAACACTGAATTAAAAGGCGACCTGAAAGCGGCTATCGAGCGTGATTTTGGTAGCGTTGATGCATTCAAAGAGCTATTTGAGAAAGCCGCAGCAACTCGCTTTGGTTCTGGTTGGGCGTGGCTGGTTCTGAAAGATGACGGTAAATTAGCCGTTGTATCAACTGCTAACCAAGACAGCCCATTAATGGGTGAAGCGATTTCTGGCGCTTCAGGCTACCCAATCATTGGTTTAGATGTGTGGGAACATGCATATTACCTGAAATTCCAAAACCGTCGTCCTGATTACATCAAAGCGTTCTGGTCAGTGGTTAACTGGGACGAAGCAGCGGCACGTTTTGCAGCAAAAGCTAAATAATTAGACTTTTTAATTAAGTCACAAGTGGGCGTAGCATCGATGGTGCTGCGCCTTTTTTATTTCCTGTCCATTTGATTGTTATCTCGATTGGCATTCTTTATGATAAGGGCTTCGTCACCAATTTATGTGGAGAGCGCCGCCCATGTCATTCTTACCCCAAGTCTTTATCGGTAAAGTCCAAGCAACGCAATCTTGCGGTCGAAGTGCGATTCATAAACATGCGGTAGATGGGTTATTGGCGTTGGGACAGCTTGGGTTAGAGGGCGATGAGCAAGCAGAAACACGTTTTCATGGCGGGCCTGATAGAGCGCTTTGCCACTATCCTCGTGACCATTATGAATTTTGGCTAAATGCGTATCCTGAACAAGACGATTTGTTTATGGCATCAACATTTGGTGAAAATATATCCACGATGGGAATGACCGAAGAGAATGTATTTATTGGCGATATCTATGCATGGGGAGATGCGCGAATTCAGGTTACTCAACCCCGCTCTCCTTGCTATAAGCTCAACAGCCTAACTGGTGTGGAAAACTTCGCTCAAATCATGCAAGACAACGGCCGTTGTGGGTGGTTATATCGCGTAATTAAAACGGGGAATGTCAGTGCTAATTCACCAATAACCCTATTGAGCTGCAACAGTGAGGTTTCAGTACAAGAGGCGATAATGATTGCATTTCACGCCCCTTATGATGAACAGCTATATCATAGACTCCTCAGTGCAGCGGGGTTATCTGCCAGTTGGAGCCTAACGATGCAAAACCGCCTCGATAATCATCGTATTGAAGAATTTAGCCACCGTTTATTTGGTAAACGGAGTTAGGAGTGACCGATAAATTGCTGGTACCAAGGCGTACCAGTCATAAGTTCCGCATGGCTGCCTTGAGCAATAATCTCTCCATCTTCCATATACACGATGTTATCTGCTAAACACGCAAGGTGAGGGTGATGGGTGACGACAATACGTGTTTGTTGTGTGGCCTGAGTAATGAGTTCAATCACTGACGCAGTATTGATGTTATCAAGGCTTGCTGTTGGTTCATCCATTAAAATGATGTCTGGATGGCGAAGAAGTAGCCGTGCAATACATAGGCGCTGTTTTTGCCCACCTGAAAGTGCCATACCACTCGCACCGACGTCTCGGTTTAAAAAATCAGGAATATCCTCAAAATTTAACCGTGAAAGCAGAGTGTTAACCTCTCGGTCATCAATATTAGGCTCTTCTAATGTTAGGTTTTGGCGTACATTACCGCGAAATAGCGCGCTGTTTTGCAATAAAACCCCCCGCTTTGAACATAATGCTTCTTGGGATAACTCCATCAGGTTTTTATTACCGTAACTGACGGCACCCTGAGTCGGATCTTGCAGACGAGCGAGTAAGCTTAAGAGTGTGCTTTTCCCTGCGCCAGATGGGCCAACGATGGCTGTGAAAGTATTATGAGTAAAATTGACAGTAAGATTATTTAAAATTCGTTTCTTTTCATCATTATAGAAAGATAATTGGTGGCAACGGATATCGTTACTTTCAGGTGCAGGGGCTCGATAGGGGAACGTTAATTCAGGGGTAATCAATGCGGATTCGACCTGTTTAATCGATTGTTTTGCTTGTCTTACTGATTGATTTAAATGCGAAAGAAGCCAAAGAGGTTCAATAAACCGAGCTAATAACACCATCCCAGCTAACCATAAGCTCAATGGCATGTCACCCTGGTTCATTTTTTGAATACCTAAATAAAATAAAGCGATAAAAATGATTTGTATAGTGCCTGAAAATAGTAAATGGAATGGCAAACTTTGGCGCTGTAATTGTTTTTGTGTTTGGTACTGTGACGTTAATGCACAGGTGAGTTGTTGGTGCTGTATCTGGCTTACCCCAGCTCGCCGGATTAGCGGCTGGTGGAGTGCAAATTGGTCGAGTTGGCGAATAACATCTTGTTCAGATGCATGGGTTTGTTGCTCAAAAAAAGCCATTTTTTGTCCGCAAAGGCGTAAGGTAAATAATAAAACCAACCCAACAAATAAAAGTATGCATCCAAAAATAGGTTGGTAGAGAAATACGCCTAATACGACAGTAAATGGCGTGATTAGTCCGCTAATTATGGGGTGCAATAAATGAGCGGGAACTGACATAATGTGTGAAACAGGCCCAGCCACTAGGTGATTGACATTTTTTATTGGCTGTAATGACAAGGGTAAGTGGCGAATTAACGCGTTAGCAAGGTAGCGCATCACTAATCCCCCCGCTAAATAGCCTTTTTGGGTGGCAATAAAGGTGATCATGACGGACATCAGACTGCATACCGTCAGTAAAGTCGTCGGTACTATGATGTCTGATGACCAACTGAAAATAACATATACCAGTAATAACCCGCAGATCCCATCTAAAATAGCCGCAAATACCATCCAAAAAATGGCGCTGCGCACCGTATACAATAAGGATTTAAGCATGGTTTTCCTCCAAAGCACGCAGTAATTGCTGATAATCCATTGATGTATTTGCTAAGTCTTCGTGGGTACCTTGGGCAATTAGCTGGCCTTCTTTCAGTAGCAAGACTCGATTAGCGAGGTTTAAGCTGCCTAGATGATGAGTCACTAATACGCAAGTTCTCGCGTCAGATTGCAGTAGTGACAATACTCGTTGAGCATTTTGTGGGTCTAATGCAGAGGTGGGTTCATCGAACAGCAATAATGGTGCAGGAGATAATAAAGCTCGGGCAATGGCGAGCCGCTGAGATTCTCCTCCCGATAACAGCATCTCTTTTCCAATCACACTATCGAGGCCTTTAGGGGATTGTTGCACCAGTGGCAATAAATTGAGGGCTTCAAGGTAGTGGTTCATGTCACTTTCTGTGGCGTGAGGGGCGAAAAGCTGTAAGTTTTCCCTTAGTGAGCAGGGCATTGGCTGCGGGTTTTGCATTACAATGGCAACTTGTTGATTTAACGCGGTTAACGAGAGTTCAGGTAACGGTATTTGGTTAAATAAAACAGTACCTTGTGAAGGGTCTAAAAAACGAGCCATGAGCTGTAATAATGTACTTTTTCCTGCACCCGAAGGCCCGACTATTATGATGAGTTCACCATTAGCAATATCGATATCAACTTGAGATAAAAGGGTTTTGTCACTAAGTACAACGCTAACTTGAGTCAGTTGGAGGTGGCAAGCTATAGTATCGAGCGTTTTTTTGCCGTAGTGCATTTCAGGCTCATTCAATAATTTTTCAATACGTTGTGAGGCACTGACCGCAAGGTTTAATGCATCAGCACCGTGCCCCATAGCTGCAACGGGTGTAGCTATGCTTTGTATTAATAAAATAAATAGAATAACTTGCGCGAGTGAAATGGGGCTGGGAAGCAATATCGCCCCCAAAACAACCCAGAAAGACAGTAAGGTGGCACTGATACCGATTTGGGTGAGTGAACTTAATGCACCAATTTTACCAATCCAACGCATAAAAGCGGTTTCAAAATCTTTCAGTGCGAGTGATGCTCGTTTTTGTATCCCTTGGTTTGGGTATTGCCTAGCGAGTAAAGGGTTATCGGCTAATTCAGCATATTGGCTATAGAAGTACCTTATGGTTTCATTGCGAGCGGTATATAAGTGTTGGTAGCGTGGTGCTTGCATTGCGCGGAACAAAAAAACTGCGGCAACTAAAGGGGTAAGGCAAAAAAGTGTGAGTAATACGTTTTGCCAGAGCAAAATGAGTATGGCAACAACGGGTACGATCATCAGTTTGGTGAGATCGGCAGGCGCGTGAGCCGTTAATTGGTGGAGATAGCGCACATCACGGTCAATCACCTGTGAAATACCCTCTCTCCCTTGCTGGGTGAAGTGATTTAAGGGTAATTTTCCTATTTTATCAATTAGTTGTAATTGAAGTTGGTGGCACAAACGGTTGTCTGTTTGGTGAGTGAGGTACATGGCGAGCGTTTGGCAAATTAACCAGCTTATTCCCCCAATGCAGGCGATAATGACCCAGTGGATATATTGATGAACGGGTGATACGGCAATTTGGCTGATGGCTACCCATGGTATGAGAGAGCAAAGACCTGCGATGGCTTGTAAAATCACAGCAACCAGTAAAATTGAGCGGTAGGGACGAAGCAATGTCCAAAGTGCGCGGTACATACAAACCTCCATAGCGAATCTATCACTGTAATTTATTTAGCTTTATTTAAGGGATTTAGTTGTTTTGCTGACCAGACTATTTGTTTTGTTTGCAGGGCAGAAAAGAGTGACGTTTCCTGTGTTTTGAGTAAGATAACGAAATGACATCGCAAGAGGATTGGGGAAAGTAAGATGCAATATGATTTAAATGACCTCTATTACTACGTCAAAGTGGTCGAACATGGCGGCTTTTCCCAAGCAGGTTTAGCATTAGGGATCCCAAAATCCAAGCTGAGCCGACGTATTGCTGATTTAGAGCAAAAGCTCAATGTTTCATTAATTTACCGCTCAACACGTCAATTTCATGTCACGGAAGTGGGGCAAGTATTTTACCAGCAGTGTAAAAATGTGGTGGATGAAGCGGAAGTTGCCCATGAATTGATTTGTTCTGTTCAGTCACACCCTAAAGGCACGATAAAGCTATCGTGCCCAGTTGCGTTATTACAAGTTTATCTCAACGAATTACTTATTGATTTTATGGTGCAATACCCTGATATCGATATACAGATTTTAGCCGTTAACCGCCCCGTCGATGTCATTAGTGAAGGGCTGGATTTAGCCCTTCGCGTGCGTTCATTACCGTTAGATGATTCAGGACTAATGATGAAAGTATTGGGGTATTCACGGCGAATATTGGTGGCTAGCCCACAATTATTTGCAGAGCAAGGTGCACCCGTTGAGCCTGAAAAGCTGGTGGATTACCCTATTTTGGCGAATACAGAACATTCACAGAATTACACACTGACCTTAAAAAATAGCGATGATCTCAGCTTTACGCAGCATTTCACCCCTAAATTGGCCACAACTGACGTGTTGACCTTGTACCGTGCGGCGTTGAAAGGTGTTGGTATTGCGAGATTACCTTATGGGGTGGTGGAAAAGGAAATTGCGTCGGGGGAGCTGGTGGAAGTGTTGCCTGAATGGCGTTTCCCTGAAGATATTATTCATGCGGTTTATCCGTCACGTAAAGGGTTACTGCCATCAATCCAATTATTATTAAATTATTTAGCAGATAATATTTCACCGTTAGTGAAATAAAAATCCCCCGATAGCCTAGTGCTACCGAGGGATAATGCGTTATTTATTGCGTTTCAGGAATACGACCAAATTTACCACTGTTGAAGTCATTTACCGCTTCATTAATTTCTTCCATGCTATTCATAACAAATGGGCCATAACCAACAACAGGTTCATCAATAGGGTCGCCGCTTAATAGCAACACCAATGCGTCTTCTGTTGCTTCTAACACAATGTTGCTCTGCGTATCATCAAGGATCATCAGCTCGCCTTCATTTAAGGCAGAACGCCCATCAACAAATATCGAGCCACGTAGCATCACTAATCCTACATTACGACCAGATTTAGTCTGAATACCAACTGTTTTGCCTTTATTGAGCTGTAAATCCCAGACATCTAATGGGGTAAAGGTTTTTGCTGCCCCTTTATGACCTAAGTAATCCCCTGCGATAACGCGCAGTGTGCCTGCGTCATTGGGCAGCGTGACGTTCGGCATCGTTTGGCTTTCCAGTAGCTGGTAGCCAGGTGCGGCAGATTTGTCTTTTGCAGGCAAATTGACCCACAATTGCACCATATCAAGGGTACCGCCTTTTTTCATAAAGTCATCAGACTGGTATTCTTGGTGCAAAATACCCGATGCTGCCGTCATCCACTGAACATCCCCTGGGCCAATGACGCCACCTTCCCCCGTAGAATCGTGGTGAGCGACTTCCCCATCATAGACAATCGTGACCGTTTCAAACCCACGGTGTGGGTGTTCACCGACGCCACGATTCGCGGCATCTGAGCTTGGGAATGCAAATGGCCCTGCTCTATCGAGTAGTAAGAAAGGGTTTAGGTATTTCCCGTGGTTGCTGTAGCTAAACATTGAGCGAACAGGGAAACCATCACCAACCCAATGGCTCCGTGGAGATTGATAGATGCCAATAATTTTTTTCATGGTGAGACTCCTAATTCTGTTTTGATGAGCCAATCATAAAGCAGTGGTAAAACGTCGAGTAGTAGCAAAAATAGGTTTCATTGTTCTAATAAAGGAACAATTAGGGTTAGGGGTATTGTTCTATTTATAGAATAGTGTTTATCAAAACTCGGACTACTCAGCCTAAAATCGATGAATTAATCTAAATAACACGAAAAAAGAGCGAGTATCGTTCTATTTTTCATTCTAAATAGATTTCTTACTTCATCGATTGAGAGGCTTTATTATGAGTATTCCAGCGAATTTTAATGGTCAGCGTCCTGTTATTAACCCAGATGATGCAGTGATGTTATTAATTGATCACCAAAGCGGGCTTTTTCAAACGGTCGGTGATATGCCGATGACTGAATTGCGTGCTCGCGCCGCGGTTCTTGCCAAAATGGCTTCACTGGCAAAAATTCCAGTGATTACTACGGCTTCTGTACCACAAGGCCCAAATGGTCCTCTGATCCCTGAAATTCACCAAAATGCACCACATGCCCAATATATTGCGCGTCGTGGTGAAATCAATGCGTGGGACAACCCTGAATTTGTTGCAGCTGTGAAAGCGACAGGCAAAAAACAGCTGATAATTGCAGGCACCATCACCAGTGTTTGTATGGCTTTCCCTGCTATTAGTGCAGTGATGGATGGCTATCAAGTTTTTGTTGTGATTGATGCATCAGGCACTTACAGCAAAATGGCGCAAGAAATTACGTTAGCGCGCGTGGTTCAAGCAGGTGTAGTACCGATGGATACGGCGGCAGTTGCATCTGAGTTGCAAGGAACTTGGAACCGTGAAGACGCGGCGGAATGGGCGATGGCGTACACACAAATTTTCCCTGCTTATCAATTGCTGATCGAAAGCTACAGCAAAGCGCAGGACGTTTTGAAAAATAATGAACAATTAGATTCAGAACGTTAGTGCGCGATGACACCCATATTTAGCTCACAAAATTAAATCAGCCCGCCTTTATGAATGATAAAGGCGGGCTATTTGCAATTGTATTCGACCTTTAATCTGTCGAAGTTGTGTAATAAGCACATCATTAATTTCATAAATATCTAATGATGTATTTAATGCGCTTATAAACATGGGGGAATAGTTTCCCCCATTGATCCCGATTTAAACGGTGAATACTACAGCTGAGGACGTTTTACAAAGCCAATCGCTTCGTACACTTTGTCCAAGGTTTCCTGTGCACGAGCAGCGGCTTTGGTGGCACCTTCATCCATAATTTGGTTCAGCAATGCTTCGTTATCACGGAACTCATGGTAACGCGCCTGTAAGCCTGTCAGCATCTCAGATACCGCTTCTGCAACGGCACCTTTAAGATGACCGTACATTTGACCTTCAAATTCTGCCTCTAATTCTGCAATTTTCTTACCTGTCACACCCGCCATGATATCCAGCAAGTTGGAAACACCAGGTTTGTTTTCTAAATCATAACGAATGCGAGGCGGCTCTTCAGAGTCTGTCATGGCACGTTTGATTTTCTTCACAACCGATTTTGGGTCTTCAAGTAGTGCAATGACGTTATTGCGGTTGTCATCAGACTTGGACATTTTCTTGGTGGGATCTTGCAGTGCCATGACACGTGCACCGCCACCTGTTGGGATGAACGGATCTGGAACTGTGAAAATATCACCATAAATGGCATTGAAACGCTGTGCGATATCGCGGCTCAGTTCGAGGTGCTGTTTCTGGTCGATACCAACAGGTACTTGATTAGTTTGGTAAATCAAAATGTCCGCCGCCATCAATACGGGGTAATCAAATAAACCTGCGTTGATGTTTTCGGCATGGCGCGCTGATTTGTCTTTGAACTGCGTCATACGGCTTAATTCGCCGAAATAAGTGTAGCAATTCAGTGCCCAGCTGAGCTGTGCATGTTGTGGCACATGGGACTGTACGAAAATAGTACTTTTTTTCGGGTCAATGCCACAGGCTAAATAGAGCGCAAGGGTATCGAGGGTTCTTTTACGCAGTTCGACTGGGTCTTGGCGAACGGTGATTGCGTGTTGGTCAACGATACAGTAAATGCAGTCAAAATCATCTTGCATCTGTACCCACTGACGTAATGCACCCATGTAGTTACCGATGGTTAATTCACCGGAAGGCTGTGCGCCGCTGAATACGATAGGTTTCTGGGATTGCTTTAGTTTTTCAGTGGGAGTGCTCATTTTAAATTATGTCCTTGCTTATTTTATTTCAGATAAACCGATTGCAGGTAATAGGCCTGAAAAATGGGTTAACACGCAGTCAGGTTCAGTCAATGCAATAGATTCACCATAGTTATAACCGTAGGTCAGACCGACACACGGGCATTCAGCGTTTCGCGCTGCGATAATATCATTACGGGAATCACCGACAAAAAGCAATTCTTCTTTGCGTAAACCGAAAATCCCCATTGTTAAATAAAGGGGAGCAGGGTGCGGTTTTAAGGCTTTAACATCATCGCTGCCTAGCACAAGGGAGAAATAGTGGTCGATATTCAGTTTTTTTAGCAGTGGGGCAATGAAGGGAGTTGCTTTGTTTGTCACAATTCCCATTGGTAGCCCATGTTTTGCCAACTGTTCGAGCGTTTCTCTGACTTCAGGAAACAACTCGCTGCCTGTTGTGACAGACACGGCATAATATTTATCAAAGCTTTGGCGAGCTTGTTTTTGCAAATCAGGGGTGATGGTGGCATTAGCCCAAGTGAGCGCCCGTTCAACTAAGACATCGACACCATTACCAACCCAAACTGAGACGCGTTCTTTGCCCGCAGGGGGGAAACCAAAATCGTTTAGCATGTTGTCGATGGCTTCTGCTAAGCCACCTGCACTGTCAACAAGGGTTCCATCTAAATCGAAAGCAACGGCTTTGATATTCTCTAATACAACTTGAGTCATTGAGATACCTTTTGTAATTCAACACGCATTGCATCGATAACGGTTTTGTAATCTGGTTGATCGAAAATAGCCGAGCCTGCGACAAACGTGTCGGCACCCGCTGCGGCAATCTCTGCGATATTATTCACTTTCACTCCGCCATCGACTTCCAAACGAATATCATAACCACTTTCATCAATTAATTTACGGACTTGGCGCAATTTATTGAGGGTTTGTGGGATAAAGGATTGGCCACCAAAGCCCGGGTTAACCGACATCAGTAAAATCATGTCTACTTTGTCCATTACATAATCAAGGTAGCTCAGAGGGGTTGCTGGATTAAATACCAGGCCCGCTGTACAGCCGCTTTCTCTGATTAATTGCAATGAACGGTCAACGTGATCGCTGGCTTCAGGGTGAAAGCTAATATGTGTTGCTCCTGCTTTTGCGAAATCAGGAATGATTCTGTCGACAGGTTTTACCATCAAATGCACATCAATTGGTGCGGTAATACCGTAATCACGCAATGCCTTACAAATCGGCGCACCAAAAGTCAGATTAGGAACATAATGGTTATCCATAACATCAAAATGCACGATATCTGCACCTGCCGCGAGAACCTTGGCGGTATCTTCGCCTAAACGGGCAAAGTCAGCAGATAAAATAGATGGGGCAATGAGGAAGTTTTTCATTATTGTCTCCGAGTATTAGTCGTTATCTGAGAGCCATTCAGCGCTAGGTACAGGTTGTTGCGTTTTTTTCTTATTCGTTTTTCTAGGAGAAAGGCTATTAAGTTCATTCGTATATAAAGCCAGTAATTCATTGACTTTACTACGGTTTAATATATTTCTACTAATGGTGCGACGTACTTTAACAATATGCAATTGAGCTTGATGATACCACTCTCTGGTTGAGGGGGTATCATGATTTGATATCAACACAGGGATTTTGCTTTCTGTTGATAGTTTATGTGCCAAAATCGCCAAATTTTGTTGTTCTAGCGCACTAAATGAATTGGTGTGGTAAGCCGTAAAATTAGCGGTCTCAGACAGTGGTGCATAAGGGGGATCGCAATATATGACGGAGCCCTCCCTTGCATTTAACAAGGTTTCACCATAGTGCTGGGTGATAAAGGTGGCTTGTTGCGCTTTTTCGGCAAACCACAAAAGTTCTTCTTTGGGGAAGTAGGGTTTTTTATAGCGGCCAAAAGGCACGTTAAATTCACCCTTTGAATTATAACGGCACAAACCATTATAACAGTGGCGATTTAAGTATAAAAAAAGCACGCTGCGCTTTTCCGTATCATCGGAGTTATTAAACGCTTCGCGCATCAAATAATACTGTTCTGAGGTATTAAATTCAGGTGTGAAGATGCGCTGGGCTTCTTCAATAAAAAAGTCAGTTCGGTGTTTAACTGTATTATAGAGATTGATGAGGTCACTGTTGATGTCTGCCAGTATGTATGAATTATAACTGGTATTCAAAAACACTGACCCTGCACCAACAAAAGGCTCAATTAAGCAATCGCCTAGTGGAAGGTGTTTTTTAATTTCTTCCACTAGGGGGTATTTACCCCCAGCCCATTTTAAAAAAGCGCGTTTTTTTTTCATGCCGTCTTATTATTACAATCGTTTAGAGTAACTGCATTTCTACTCTGTCAGGACAACATAATGCGCCCGGGGGAAAACGTTGTTATTTTTGATCCTGTTTGACTTGTTTCATATTTCTCACCCACGGTTTTTTCGCTTGAACAGCAGCAGGTAATGTCCCTATTGCATTTTTTGCGTCAGTGACTGAATTATAGTTACCGTGAATAAGAACATACCAAGTTTGCCCATTACGAATAGTTTTATAAACTTTGTAGTTGGCAAGTTTGTTTTCTTTTGCAAAAGCTTCTAATGTGTCTGAACGGCTGGCGCTACTTAATTGAAGCGTATAGCTTCCAGCAGGTGCAGACATAACATTACTGCTTTGATTATTGGTCGTTGCAGCGGCTTTTGTAGGTTGCTTCGGTTGAGCTGGTTGTTTCGGCTCTACCGTTTTAGGCGGTGTTCTTTCTGGTGTCACAGGTTTTACCGTTGGCTGTTGCTCAACAGGCTTCATAACAGGTGGGTTCAGTGGTGTCACATTCTGTGGCTGCGTTGTGTCTGGTGTAGAGACCTGGCCTTGGTTTAAGGCGTCAACAACATCACCTGGAATTTCGATTCGCTCACCTAAACCATTTGGCTGCGTTTGGCGCTCACCTTGGGTTGGGGTTGGTGTGATTTGTGAACCCGTAATTTCTTGGGCTTGTCCTTGCTGGGTTTGACCTTGAGAATTAGTCAACGAGGAAGAACCCGATAAATCAATGTTTTGCCCACTATTATTACTGGTTGTTTGCTGACGTTCGTGTTCTGTCGGGGCTTTTAATGCAGAACTGATGGCAATAATCAGTAGTAATAAAACAAGTACACCGACACCAATCATGATGTGCTGGCGTGATAAGGCAATTTTTGGTTTTACAGCCGTCGATTGACGAGAACGCCCTGTTGGCCTATCTGATGTATCTGGCCTAAGGTCATTTTGACCTTGTGGCTGGTTATCTGGTTTAAATTCGTCCATTTTCCTCTCCCGAATAAAATTTGCCCATAGTAGAGATAAAATGTCTCTTATCAGTACAACCTATAACGACCAAATAGAGCTTTATTGCTCACTTTTAAAGCATAGATTCTTTCACGATACCATACTAACCCGAATGGTATTTTTTGTATGCTTTTTTGAAGTTCGTGTAGAGGCGTAGGCATACTGTATAATTTAACGACTTTGAACTGCATCTACCAGTAACATTTTAAAACACCAGTATAAATTAGGCATTTTCTTTGTTTTTGGCGATGCACAAGGCCATTTTGTCATAATTTTATGGTGTACAGGATGTTATTGCGGCAATTACCGTTTGCGAATCAAGATCTGAACGCATTTCTGAGTGCCCGATAGTGGTTGGTAGGATTAAGTGTAATTTTCCCCCCATCACTTTTTTATCACGCATCATATGCGGTAGGTAATCATCCGGCTTCATTTGTGAAGGGCCTTTGACTGGGAGTGAGGCGCGTTCTAACAGTGTAATAACGCGTTGTGTTTGTGCTGGCGTTAATTGGCCAATCAATTCAGCGGTTTTAGCCGCCATGACCATTCCCGCAGCGACGGCTTCACCATGTAACCAGACACCGTACCCCATATGTGCTTCGATAGCATGGCCGAAGGTATGGCCTAGGTTAAGTAATGCTCTAAGGCCACTGGTTTCTTTTTCATCGGCAGCCACAACTTGTGCTTTGAGTTCACAGCAACGGCGGATACAGTAAGCCATTGCTTGGTTATCCAGAGCAACCAGTGAATCAATATTGTTTTCCAACCAAGTGAAAAATTCACCATCAAGGATGATGCCATATTTAATGACTTCAGCGAGGCCAGAAGCTAGCTCTCTTGGTGGGAGTGTTTTTAAGCAATCGAGGTCGATGACAACAGAGGCAGGCTGGTAAAATGCCCCAATCATATTTTTCCCTAATGGATGATTGACTGCGGTTTTACCGCCGACAGAAGAATCTACTTGAGATAGCAATGTCGTTGGAACCTGAATAAAGCGAACACCACGTTGATAGCTTGCAGCAGCGAAACCTGTCAAATCACCGATAACGCCCCCACCAAGAGCGATGAGGGTAGTATCGCGGTTATGGTGTTTTTCCAGTAATGCAGTAAATACATCATTCATAATAAACAATGATTTATACTGTTCGCCATCGGGTAGGGTGATGGAATCCACTTTGACACCAGAAGCCTCTAGAACACGTTTTATCTTCTCAAGATAAATGGGTGCCAGTGTTTCGTTTGTCACTATCATTGCTCGTTGACCTGCAGCTAATGGCCAAAATGCACCTGTTTGGTTATATAACCCAGGGGCAATATTGATTGGATAACTGCGTTCGTCCAGCGTAACGGTGACCTTTTCCATCTTGTTCTACCTTGAATTCATTACTGACAAAATAACACGATGATAAATTAGTTTTTTTCTAACATTTCGATGATTTGGCTAGCAACGACTTTGGCGCTTTGTTCATCCGTATGAATAGTAATATCTGCGATTTCTTCATACATAGGGTTGCGTTCGTCAGCCAATTTCTCGAGTACTTCACGCGCAGGTTCATCAACCTGTAGCAGTGGTCGTTTTTTATCACGTTGTGTACGAGAAAGTTGCTTCTCAATTGTGGTTTCGAGATAGACAACGACACCGCGAGCGGATAAACGGTTACGGGTTTCTTTAGACTTAACAGAACCGCCACCTGTCGCTAATACAATGCCTTGTTTCTCTGTGAGTTCATTGATGATTTTTTCTTCGCGATCACGAAAGCCTTCTTCGCCTTCAAGGTCGAATACCCAGCCGACATCCGCGCCGGTGCGTTTTTCTATCTCGTGATCAGAGTCGAAAAACTCCATATTAAGCTGTTGTGCCAACTGACGGCCAATAGTGCTTTTGCCAGCGCCCATCGGTCCAACCAGAAAGATATTGCGTTTCTCTGCCATGTTTTTTGGTATTACTACGATTATTCGTTAATGAACCCGCCCCGCCAATAAAAAATTAGCAGCGGGACCTAAACTGAAACCTCATTAGTGATGATGTGAGATCAGATAGGAAAATTATCTCAACACATCAACTAGGATTGCAACTATATAAATGTGGCACTAAGCGAACAAAGTGCCACATTTTCAATTACAGGTTTCTATATTTGAGCCGTCGTTATTGCCTAATGCATTGTTTAGCATGGTCTTTAACAGATTTAGAATACCATTAGGTGCATATAATTTCTGTTAATTGTAGAGCAAAATTATTGTGGCTGTTTTATAAGCGACTGACAGCTTGTTCTTTAATCTAAGGATAGTTAGAACATTCAATGGATAACCTTGTATGCTAAAACGACGTCAGCGTCAAATTTATCCGGTAGGTTTATGGCATAAAAAAAGTTTTTTTTTGTGCACTTTGACTTATTGTCTATTCAACTAATTGAAGTATAGATGTTATTTTACTCATACTAAATATTGATAAGTTTTGGTGTAATAAAAACGACAAGAACCCGTCTGTCGATATGTTCTGCGCTATTTGTAAACAATGCTCCTAAAAGAGGGACATGAGAAAGGAAGGGCAGACCCGTTTGTGTTGTTTCTTGTTTTTGCTGAAAAATTCCACCCAATATTAGGGTTTCATTATTTTTAATGGTGACTGAGGTGGCGATTTCTTGTTTGTTTATCGCTAAATGGTGATTTTGACTGCTAGTGAGCGCGGTATCTGGCGAGTTATGGCTAATTTTTAGGTTCAACTCTACTTTTTCATCACGGATAATCGTGGGTGTTACATCCATACCTAAGACAGCATCCTTAAATTGTACATGGGTCTTCTTTTCACTACTGGTGACATAAGGGATTTCGGTGCCTTGCTGGATGCTAGCGGCTTTTTGGTGTGAAGCCATGAGACGTGGGCTGGCAATAATAGATAATAAATTTTCTTTTTCTAACGCATTGAGCTTCATTTCAAGTAAACCTTCGCTTAGTTTTAAGACGTTAAATGAAAATTGCCCAGGTGCAAAGTGGTAGCGATTATAGCGATTAAGCCGGCTGTGTGTTGTATTGCCTGCAAGTAATCCCCATTCAAGGCCTAACTCCTGTAGTGCCGTTTTACTACTACTAATAATATGCGCGGTGATATGAACTTGTTGTTGAGGTAAATCTTTTTGTTTTATCCATTCTTCAATGAGTGTGAGGCGTTCTTGGCTATCTTTGATGATCACGCTATTTGTTGTCGCTTCGTGATGAATGGTTGCGTTTTTTGACAATAAAGCTATCTCGGGCTGTTTTAGTAATTGGTGAACCTCTTGCGCTTTTATTGAGACTAATTTGAAAATTTTCTCAATCAAAACCTCGTTATTGGTCTCTAAAGGTAAAGAATGTTTGGTGGCTTGAGGGGAAATATTTTCCTCAATTGGCAATAGTGGGACAAAAGGGTCGCGAATTTGCTCTGCAACAGCAGAGCTAAACATGAATATCAAAAAAACAGTTATTAGCCTTACAGCGGGGATTAAGGTGTTATTCATGGCCATTTTCATCCTTGAGAGTGGTTAAATGAATTATTGATGACAGTGTCATTGAAGCAACCAATAAATTTTTTTTCGGGTTAAGGGTGACCTCTGAGTAATGCCATTTATGGGGAGAGGGCGAGGAAATCAGCTTTTGAATAAAATGATAGATATCGGTGAAGCTGCCTTGTATTTCCATAAAATAACCTTCGTTGTTATTTATAGGTTGAAGCTTATTGAGTGTAACGGCGGACTGACTCATGAGTGCATTAAAATGCGAAAATAGTGCTAGAGGGCGGTTATCAAACACAGTGTGTTTTTCAATATTTTCAATTTGTTGTGCTAACTGATAGAGTGCAGGCAGTTGTTGAATTCGTTGTTCTTCCTTTTGAATGTAGTCAGATAAATGAGTTATTTCATTTTCTAATTCAATAAGTTGTATTGAAGACTTTTCCCAATAAATAAAATAGCCCGCAAATAGAAACAACCCAATAAAGACAACAACGGGTAAGGTTTGTCGCCAAAAAGAGCGATACCAAAAGGCATGGAATGTTTCATTCATTTGCCTCTCCTTGATGTTTTGCTGAAATGTGCAGACTATTTAATTGCTGATTTCGGCTGAGTTGTTTTAATTGAATTTCACTTAAATTTTTTTGGTTTTCCAGTTGTTGGCTAAAAAGAGCCATATTTTGAAAGTCATAGCTATTAGCTTTGATATTAAGTTGATCATTAATTAGCTGAAAAGAGGTCAGCCAGCTTTTTGACGGCGTTATCGTTGGTAAGCTACGCAGTAAAACCAGTAGTGCACGGTTGTTTTGTTCGATGACTTTATATTTGTTTTGTTTTTCCATTAGCTGGTTTAATTGAGCCTGTTGATGCGCTATCTTCAGGCTTAATTGCTGGATTTGCTGGCTTTTTTCTTGTGTACTATATAGTGAAACTTGTTTGTTATTAATGTTAATTTGTTGAAATATATATAAAAAACAACAAGCAGTAAGTGTGGAGCAGCACAGTGCGCTAGTGAAAAGAATAAACTCACGTTTTTTTTTCATTATTTTTTGTTGCCGCCAAGGTAAAAAATTGACTTGGTATAGATTTGTGTTTTTCATGTCTTAAATATCCCCATGGCGTAGCGCCAGCCCAGCTGCGATCACAAAGTCCCCTAATTGGCGTGGCAGTTTTAGATTATGGTGTTGAAAGGCTTGTCGTAATTCCCATCTGTATGATTGCCATTGAGCATGGCAGTCATGGTCGGTTTGTGGATTTGTGATATCGAGTGGTTGGTCTATATTTGGATGATCGGTAATGAGGTAAACAGGCAAAGTTGAGGCGTGACTTTCTGCGTTCAGATGAGGTAAAAGCTGTGAAAGGGAGGTGATTTCATTATCTAGAACATGATTATAATTTGTAGGTAGGCTAATGGGCCCTGACCATAACCATTCACCTTGCCTATAATGAACTAACCATGCATCATCAGGTAACTGGCAATGGCGAGCAACATAACGTAATGCGACAGGGGCGACATCAATTGCCAGTAAATTAAATCCACTTTGTGTTAATAAGTTTTGCCAAAAGGTGATATCAGCTTTTCGAGCCCCATTAAGGTAAACGTGTTGATTGATCACGCGATAGTCAATGGCGAGTTCATGAACATTCATTGGAAAGCATTTTTTAGCTTGAGATTGCAGATACCAGCTTAGTTCAGGCTGTTGCAGATGGACTTGGTTCGGCAATGACAGTTGCTGTTTTAACGTACGAACAGCGGGCAAGGCGATAGAAACGGTACAGTTTTTCGGTAATTTCTGACGCCACTGCGTTAAAACTTTCAGTAGAATTTGGTGTTGTTCTGGATCTGAACTCTCAGTTATTTCGAAAGGGAGTTGCTGTTGCCAACATTCACATAAAGACCAGTATTTACGGCGTTGTTTTGTGGCAACTAATTGAATTTTATTTTGATAGATATCGATCCCAATGTTCCATTTTGATGTGTACATAGTTAATTTCCTTATCATTAACGGTTAAATTACGTTTTCTATTGTGCTGTATAAGCTTTATACTATGCGTTAGTGATATCTAAACCCTCTTGTTAGCCGAGCATGGGAATTTTCCGGTGAAGTTCGTAAAATATTTTTTTATTCTTGTTTTCTGTTGCATTTTTTTGGGAACCGCCTCGATTTATGGCATGTATAAATATGTCGAAGGTGAGCTACCTGATGTTGCAACGATGAAAGACATTCGTCTGCAAATTCCAATGCAGGTATACAGCGCTGATAACGAGTTGATTGCCCAATACGGTGAAAAACGTCGGATTCCACTCCCATTAGCGGAAATTCCACCATTAATGGTGAAAGCGTTTATCGCGACAGAAGATAGCCGTTTTTATGAACATCACGGTATTGACCCGATTGGTATTTTCCGTGCGGTATCAGTGATGGCGTCATCTGGTCATGCGTCACAAGGTGCGAGTACCATTACTCAGCAGCTGGCGAGAAACTTCTATTTAAGCCCCGAAAAAACCTTAATGCGTAAAGCCAAAGAAGCATTCTTAGCGATTCGCATCGAACAGCTTTTTTCGAAAGATGAGATTATGGAGCTGTACCTAAATAAAATTTATTTGGGTAACCGTGCTTATGGCGTTGGGGCTGCGGCTTACGTTTATTTCGGGAAAACAGTGGATGAGCTCACATTGAGCGAAATGGCCATGATTGCAGGGCTACCAAAAGCACCCTCAACATTTAACCCATTATATTCTTATGATCGTGCCGTCAATCGTCGTAATGTCGTGCTTTCTCGTATGTTGGAAGAAAAGTACATTACGAGAGACCAGTATGAGCAAGCGAGAAACGAAAAAATTGTGGCGTCTTATCATGCGCCAAAGATTGATTTTTCTGCACCTTATCTTGCCGAAATGGCTCGCCAAACGCTGTATGATAAATACGGCGAAGATGCGTATACCGACGGTTACAAAGTGTATACCACGGTGATCCGCAAAGATCAGGAAGCTGCAACTGATGCTGTTCGCAATAACTTGATCGATTACGATACTCGCCATGGTTACCGTGGCCCAGCAGAAGTGCTGTGGAAGCCCACTGAAATGGCATGGGCAGCTGAAAAAATTATTGAAAAGCTGAAGAAATCCCCTGTTTACGGGCCGCTTATGCCTGGGGTCGTGCTATCCGCAACGGGTTCTGAAGCGAATGTTATGTTAGCAGATGGCTCAAAAATTGATATTACGATGACCGGTGTACGCTGGGCGCGTAAATTTATTTCTGATACGCAACAAGGCGCATCCCCAAGAGCGGTGAATGCGGTTGTTCAAGTGGGTGAGCAAATTTGGGTTCGTAAAGTGAAAGATAATTGGTGGCTGGGGCAAGTTCCTGATGTAAATGCTGCTTTTGTTGCACTTAACCCTAATGATGGTGCGATTATCGCATTAGTCGGCGGTTTTGATTTCAATATGAGCGAATTTAACCGCGTGACACAATCACTGCGCCAAGTGGGCTCGAATATAAAACCCTTTTTGTATACTGCGGCAATGGATAAAGGCCTTACACTATCTTCTTTGCTGAATGACGTGCCTATTAGTCGTTGGGATGCGGGGGCTGGCTCTGACTGGCGGCCGAAGAACTCGCCTCCACGCTATGATGGTCCAATCCGTTTACGTCAAGGGTTAGGGCAGTCAAAAAACGTGGTAATGGTTCGTGCAATGCGCGCTATGGGGGTCGATTACGCAGCTGATTATTTGATGCGTTTTGGTTTTCCGCGTGAAAATATTAACCGCACAGAGGCGTTAGCCTTGGGTGCGCCATCATTTACACCAATGCAAATGGTGCGTGGTTATGCGGTTATGGTCAATGGCGGGTATCTTGTTGATCCGTACTATATTTTGAAAATTGAAAATCACAATGATGAAGTGATTTTTGAAGCGAATCCTAAGCTAGCATGTCCTGATTGTACTAATATTCCAGTCATTTACGGCGATACAGAACGTACCATCGAAATAAAAGGGATTGATGATGAATCTACAGAAGAAGTCACTCAATCAGGCCATAATGTTGTGAATCAAGAGCCAACAATGGAAGTGGCAACCTCGGGTGACGAAAATGTGAGTTCAGAGCCTCAATACGCGCCTCATGTGATTAGTACGCCGCTTGCGTTCTTAATTCGAGATGCGATGATGACGAATATTTATGGTGAACCAGGCTGGTCTGGAACGGGCTGGCGCGCAGCAAGAGATTTAGGTGGACGCCGAGATATTGGTGGTAAAACAGGGACGACTAATAGTTCAAAAGATGCTTGGTTCTCGGGTTATGGTCCGGATGTTGTGGCATCAGCGTGGATCGGGTTTGATGATAATAGACGGACACTCGGCCGAGGTGAAGCAGGTGCGAAAAGTGCTCAGCCAATGTGGGATGATTTTATGAAATCCATCCTGACAGGTGTTCCAGTAAAAATGATGAAACCGCCGAAAGGGGTTATCTCTGTGTCAATTGACAGTCGTACGGGCAAATTAGGCTCTTCACGCCGTGAATATTTTATCGAAGGGACTGAGCCTAAAGAGTATTCTGTACAAGAAGTGGGAACAACCATTTCAACAGAAGGCGGTTTGAGCCAAGAGTTGTTCTAAGAAAATACGTTTAGTAATATCGTGATAAGCACCCCATTGTTATTAAAACATGGGGTGTTTTTTTATGCTCAAAAACACCAAATGAGTGTAAAATAGCTGATAACGATAAGAATAGGCGTAGAAAAAAAACGTGGCTTATATAAAATACAAAAAACAAGTAGTATTACTTACTGCTACAGGCTGCTGACAAACCGATTAGGTTTGACTGCAGGTTGGATAGGTTTTGAAAATAAACGAGAAAAATCAATTTATTGATTTTTGGCTGATAACACAAAGCAGGAAAAACCACGCTTTTATCCTGCTTTGTCAGCAACCTCAAGTAGTATTACTTACTACTTTTTAAGTAACGTTCTAAGTAGAAAAGTGCGCTAATATTTCTCGCTTCGTTGAAGTCTGGGTGTTCCAGTAGTTCCATCATACGCGCAATTGGCCACTTAACTTGTTGCAGTGGTTCAGGCTCATCGCCTTCAAGCTTTTCGCTATAAAGGTCTTGTGCTACTAATATGTTCATTTTACTGGAAAAATAAGATGGTGACATAGTCAGTTTAGCGAGCTGAATGATGCTGTTTGCGCCATAGCCAACTTCTTCTTTGAGCTCGCGCTGTGCTGCTTCTAGCGCAATTTCGCCTGGGTCAATAGCCCCTTTAGGGAAACCGAGTTCGTAGTTTTCAATCCCAACGGCATATTCGCGTATCAGAATTAAGTGGTCATCAATAATAGGAATAATAAGAACGGCTTCGCGTTTTGCTGGGCGCATTCTTTCATAGACTCGTTTTTCACCGTTGCTAAATTCGAGATCAACTGACTGGATACTGAATAATTTTGATTGAGCAACATCTTGAATATTCAAGATTTTTGGTTTTTTTAGCTCTGTCATAACGATTTCCAAACAAGATGGGTGGAACCTCTTGCTAAAAGCATGTTTCATTTATTTATGTGGTAAATTTACTCTGCGTTGCCAGTATGTTGGCATCATTATGTCACTATGACCTATATCAAAAAAAAATGATAGAGATGATCGAGTAGATAAAATATTGTTAACTTGCTTCGTGCACAAATGTAGCACAGATAAATAAATAAAGATTTTTTTACAACGTATTGTAAGTTAAAGAAAAAAGTATAAATAGAATAGGAATCGGCTTATTTTGAGAAGGCAGTAGGATTGCTATGCTTTTCTTATTCATTTTCTGTTGGGGAAACAATGTTAAACCATGTCATTATAACGGCTATAATTGTTATTAGCCTAACTATAATGGCTTCCTTCCTGTATTTCAGGCGGGGGCGGCATTCTGGCATCTATCAGATACCTTCGGTAGCCGCACCTTCCTTTCGCAAAATGATTGATTCAGATTACCAAACAATCACTCAGTATTTAAATTATTGCGCTACAGCTTCGAATTCCTCTTCACAAAGTCCTTGGCAAATTAAGCGAAATTCGACAATTGGTACAGTTTGTCATTCGGTAACGCGTTTTAATTTACGCCAGGAGCAAGGGAATAGCTGGCGTTATTTTATCGATACGATTGAAGTGCAGCTTCCATCACAGTTGGAGCCATATCTACAGCGACAAAATGTGATGGAGATTGTGGATACAGATCATCTGCCATTGATTATTTCAATGAATAGCCATTCACTTCGAGATTTTAGTAATGAATGGCTCGGTAACTCAGCATCGACTACGACCTTACCTGAAGCGGCTATTCGAGAGCGTGGACAACAGAATGTAGAATTATTACGTGTCCGCCAAGAAACAGCGGAGGAACATCGTCTACACAACTCCACGGGGTGGTTAGGCGCAGGGTTGATTTGTTTAAGTTTTGTATTGGGTTATCTCACGTTAATTTCGATTCGGATTTTGCAAGGATGGGGGTTAGCGAGTGCAGTACTGATTTTTATTATTGGTACATTAGTGCTCTTTCGTTCAAAAATGTTCCCTCGTAAGTACCAAGATATTCAATGTATTTATGGGCAGCCGAAGCGTTGGGAATTGTATGGTGAATTAGATAAAAAATATTCCACGAGTGCTTCCGTTAGCGGGACAGATTTACATTACCCTCTGCATTGGGAGGAGTATTTAAAATACGAATCAGATAAACCCGTTAATATTGATTTTTACCCTACGGGGGAGGTTGTTCGTCATGGGCAGTACCTCTCTTTACATGAAGAAGAACGTTATTACCCTTACAAGCGTTACAAAAAAAATGTCCTGATGTTTATTGGTGCGTTATTGGTGATTGTGTTGGTGTTTTCATACCAATCTATGAGTCTACCCATTAAGTTGGGTTTTGCTTGGTTTGGCGGAACACAAAAAATTAATGTAACGGAAGTGACGGAGCTTGTTTCTCATAAGCTCAATGTGGGGGATACCCTAACAGCACAGGGGCAGGGGATGTGCTATCGTCCACCGAATTTAGATGACACTAACCAGGCGAATTTTGTCCCATTTGATTGCTCTGGCATCTATTGGAATAACATCAATGTGTCGACAGAGCCGCAGTCTGAGATTGCTGATCTATCGATATCTTTGCTCAATATAGTTAGAAATCAATTACATCCTGATAAAAATTCTATTGGCGTGAACCCAAGGTTACAGCGCGATATTATGAAATCAGGGATGAACATTATCTTTGATTTTTCAGCCATTATTATAGAAACGAACAAGTTGTGTCATGATGAGAACGCTTGCCTAAAACTCAAAAATGCGCTGACAAACCTTGGTAGTACAGATGATTGGCCGACCTTAGTGAGTAAGGCGTCATCGGGGAAATTAAGTGGTGCGCATGTTTTATTACGAGCAGGAAGTGCCGAGGCCTTGGAAAACATCGTTGAAGACACCACATATGACTTTATCAGAAAAGAAATAGACAAAGAAGTGCGTAAAATTAATAGTCCTTCCCCAGGTGGCGTATTGTTTGTGAGTGATGAAAACAAGCCTCTGGTGGATTTAATGATAGGGCCATCTTTTAATTTTAATGAATTATCACAGTTGGAACGTTGGAAAGAGCTCCACCGTTTATCGAATTTGTTAAGCAATACTCCCTTTAGTGTGGAAGGCATTGTGACTAAATTATCGACAGATGCTAATGGCACTTTGCATATCGTGTTACATGAAGAGCCGAATGAAGATATCGTCTCTCAATATGTTTGTAGTGCGTTTTTTATCTTGTTTCTTATCTTTTGTGTATTACTAAACGGCTCACTAATTGTGTTCCGTATTTTGAATAATAAGAAGCGATTACGTAATATCACGCAATATTACGATAAATGCTTTGAGGCTAATAACCCTTCCAATCGTCATTAGCATTATCCCGAAATGGTGGGAGCCTCATTGAGTTTGATTCAGACTGATAGTGAGGAGGCACCATGAATCAATCGTCTATAGAACCTGTTCGCCTCGATAAGTGGCTTTGGGCTGCGCGTTTTTATAAAACACGTTCCATGGCGCGTGAAATGATTGATGGGGGCAAAGTTCATTATAATGGACAAAGAACTAAGCCTGGAAAAATCGTTGAACTCCATGCTTTAGTGAAGCTGAGGCAGGGGAATGATGAGAGAACGATTGAGATCCTTGAAATCAGTAGCCAGCGTAGAGGTGCGCCCGAAGCACAATTACTTTACCGTGAAACCGCCGAAAGTATTGAACATCGTGAAAAAATAGCGTTAGCGCGCAAAATGAATGCGTTAACCATGCCCCATCCAGAGCGCCGCCCAGATAAAAAAGAGCGACGAACTCTGCTAAAATTTAAACAAACGAATTCTCATGAGTCATCTGAATGATGGCCTGAGCAACTGCCCGAGCAATAGAGAGAAATTATGTCAAAACAAGACCAACTCCACCGTTTTCTGTTTGAACAGCATTCCGTTCGTGGAGAAATGATTAGTGTCGATGAGACCTACGAGCAGATTTTAGAAAATCATGACTACCCTGTTGCAGTAAAAGGCTTATTGGGCGAACTGCTTGTTGCTACCAGTTTATTAACAGCAACACTGAAATTTGATGGTGATATTACCGTTCAAATTCAAGGTGATGGCCCAGTTAAAATGGCTGTTATTAACGGTAATAACCTACAACAAATGCGAGGTGTTGCGCGTGTTGATGGCCCCGTTGTTGCGGGTAGCACACTGAACCAAATGATTGGCGATGGCTTTATGGTGATCACGATAACGCCTAATCAAGGTGAACGTTACCAAGGGATTGTAGCGATTGAAGGCAACTCCATCGAAGAAAGTATTGATGCGTACTTCCGCCAATCAGAGCAGCTGCCAACGCGTTTATTTATTCGTGTGGGTGAAGTGGATGGCAAAATGAGTGCGGGTGGGATGTTGCTGCAAGTTTTACCTGCCGCTGATGACACCAGCCACGATTTCTTTGATCACCTCGTACAACTGACGGCAACTATTAAAGGCCAAGAGCTGAGCACTCTGGGCGTCAAAGAGGTTTTACATCGCCTTTATCATGAAGAAGATGTCACTTTATATGACCCGCAATCTGTGGAGTTTCGTTGCACCTGCTCAAGGGAACGTTGTGAAAGCACATTAGCAACTTTGCCAAAGGAAGATGTTATCGATATTTTGCACAAAGATGGAAAAATTGATATGGAATGTGAATTTTGTGGCTCACACTACGTATTTATTGAATCCGATATTGAAGGGTTAAATGATGAGCGAAATCAGCAACTTCACTGATACGATTTAGCAACCTAATTATGTGACAAGGGTGCAATTCTGCACCTTTTTTTTATAATTTTAAAGCATTATTACGTGCTCTAAGTCTCATTATGAATTAAAAAAAATTATACATTTTCAATTCTTTGATAACTATCGCTGTTAATTAGTCGTAAAGAATTATGATCATCTGCAGATTAGTTATGTTTACCAGGAGCAATATAATGAGCGCTAAAAGCATTACCCTGAAGGAACTTGAAAAGTACGGTATTCATGATGTAGCTGAAGTGGTTTATAACCCAAGTTACGAGCTATTATTCACGGAAGAAACTAAGCCAGGACTTGAAGGTTATGAACGCGGCACGGTCACCACATTAGGTGCGGTTGCAGTAGATACAGGTATCTTTACGGGTCGTTCACCAAAAGATAAATATATCGTTCGTGATGATGTCACTCGCGATACTGTATGGTGGGCAGACCAAGGTAAAGGTAAGAACGACAATAAGCCAATGTCACAAGAAGTGTGGAGTGATTTAAAACACATTGTAACAGAGCAATTGTCTGGCAAACGTTTGTTTATCATTGATGCATTCTGTGGAGCGAACGCAGATACACGTCTGAAAGTCCGTTTTATTACGGAAGTGGCATGGCAGGCGCACTTCGTTAAAAACATGTTCATCCGCCCATCAGATGAAGAGTTAGTTGGCTTTGAGCCTGATTTTATCGTGATGAACGGTGCAAAATGTACGAACCCGAACTGGAAAGCACAAGGTTTGAATTCAGAAAACTTTGTGGCGTTCAACTTAACTGAGCGTATGCAGTTAATTGGTGGCTCTTGGTACGGCGGCGAAATGAAAAAAGGGATGTTCTCAATGATGAACTACCTGCTGCCATTAAAAGGCATCGCATCAATGCACTGTTCAGCGAACGTAGGCGAAAAAGGCGACGTTGCGATTTTCTTCGGTTTATCGGGTACTGGTAAAACTACGCTGTCTACCGATCCAAAACGTAAGTTAATCGGTGATGATGAGCACGGTTGGGACGATGACGGCGTATTCAACTTTGAAGGCGGTTGCTACGCAAAAACTATCAACCTGTCTAAAGAAGCTGAGCCAGATATCTACGGCGCAATCAAGCGTGATGCACTACTTGAAAACGTGATGGTATTGGCAGATGGTACCGTTGATTTCAATGATGGTTCTAAAACGGAAAACACGCGTGTTTCTTACCCGATTTACCACATTGAAAACATTGTAAAACCTGTTTCTAAAGCAGGTCATGCAACAAAAGTTATTTTTCTGACGGCAGATGCGTTTGGTGTGTTACCACCTGTTTCTCGTTTAACCCCAGAGCAAACACAGTATCACTTCCTGTCTGGTTTTACTGCGAAATTAGCAGGTACAGAACGCGGTGTTACTGAACCAACTCCTACGTTCTCAGCGTGTTTCGGCGCAGCATTTTTATCACTGCACCCAACACAATACGCGGAAGTATTAGTTAAACGTATGGAAGCTGCGGGTGCAAAAGCATACTTAGTGAACACAGGTTGGAACGGAACAGGTAAACGTATCTCGATTAAAGATACCCGTGCCATCATTGATGCAATCTTAAGTGGCGACATCGAAAAAGCCGATACCATTAAGCTGCCAGTCTTCGATTTAGAAGTCCCTACAGCATTACCAGGCGTGGATACCAATATCCTCGACCCACGTAATACTTATGCAGATAAAGCGCAGTGGGATGAGAAGGCGAAGGATTTAGCGAACCGTTTCGTGAATAACTTCGATAAATACACAGACACGCCAGCAGGTGCTGCTTTAGTAAAAGCAGGTCCAAAACTGTAATTTGCGAATGCGTTTTGTGTTATAGAGAAAGGCGCTACGTTGTAGCGCCTTTTTTGTTAGTGATTACTCAGCAGAAGGTAGGTCGAATAACAGAATTTCGCTGTCTTCATCAGCCTTGATGGTTAAGCGAGCTTCTTCCCAAATCGCTAAACCATCACTGGTAGAGGCTTTTTGGCCGTTAATTTCAACGGTGCCTTTGACGACTTGGATCCACACCACTCGTTTTTCGGCGATCTCGTGGGTTTGTACGTCGTTTGCAGGCAATGCCCAGCGCCATAATTCCATGTCTTGATACACTTTCAGTGAACCGTCACGGGCGTCTGGTGACAGAACCAACTGTTTACCATCAAGTGAATCAAAGCGTTTTTGTTCATAACGTGGCTCAATACCTGTTTTCTCAGGAATGATCCAAATTTGGTAAAGATGCAGCTCTTTATCACTGTTCGGGTTGTATTCTGAGTGGCGAATGCCCGTACCTGCACTCATGATTTGGAATTCACCCGCTGGAATTTGCTCCATATTGCCCATGCTATCTTTGTGCTCGACGGCACCATTAAGCACATAGGTCAAAATCTCCATGTCTTTATGGGGATGAGTACCAAAGCCTTGGCCTGCGGCAATAAAGTCTTCGTTAATCACTCTCAGAGCTGAAAAACCCATAAATTTTTCATCATAATAGCTAGAGAATGAGAAAGTGTGCCAGCTATCAAGCCAACCATGGTTAGCATGACCACGTTCATTTGCTTTGCGTAAATAGATCATTGTGTTATCTCCTAGTTGGATACCCAACCGTGGTTGAACTTCTCTCTAAATCAATTGCAAACAGTTTAACCGTTTCGCTAAGAGAGAAAAGTAGCCGCCATTAACCATAGGATCCAAAAAATTTGAATAAGTGTATTTGAGATAAGTTAAGAAAATGGATGGAGAAAGGGACGGGGGGAGTTTTAGTCAATTAACCAATTGATGCAGATAAAAAAATAGCCAGCACAAGGCTGGCTAAAGTAAACACTGGAAGCAATGTGAGCAATGTCGTACTCCCAACAATAAGTGACTAAGTAACCTTATCGAGGAAGTGATGATAATGATAATGCTTATCACTATCGTTTGTAAAGCATTATTTTTAACCAAAATAATATATCTTATAATTAATACTGCAATTATATGATTTCTATGAAGTTAAATATTAACCATTATTTTTCAATGGATTAAGGGATTTTTCCTAAAAAGATGTTAACAACAAAACATTGCGGATAACTATTAACCTTAAATTATTTATGGTTAACTGGCAGACTTTCTGCGCAAGCTGCCGCAGAGCTCCATGCCCATTGGAAGTTATAACCGCCTAACCAACCTGTCACATCCACAACTTCACCGATAAAATACAACCCTTCTGTTTTTAGTGAACCCATTGTTTTTGATGATATTTCATGGGTATCAACACCACCTAGAGTGACTTCAGCTGTACGGTAGCCCTCAGTCCCATTAGGTTGAACTTGCCAAGCATGTAGTGTGTTATGCAGCGCTTCAACTTGTGGGTGGTTCAATTGCTTTAGGGCGCATTCAGGGATTTGCCCTTGCGCTTGCATGATTTCGATTAACCGCTTAGGTAATAATTTTGCGAGGGTGTTTTTTAAAGATTGATTCGGGTGCTCTTGTTTTTCTTCCATTAAAAAATCGCTGAGCGAAAGGGTCGGAAGTAAGTTAATACTTACATACTCTCCAGGGTTCCAATAGTTAGAAATCTGCAAGATAGCAGGGCCAGAGAGGCCGCGATGAGTAAAGAGGATATTTTCTTTAAATAGCGTTCCGTCAGCCGCTGTCACAGTTGCCGCGACAGAGATCCCTGATAGCACTTGCAGCGCTTCTAAAAGGGGCTTGTGCAGTGTAAATGGGACAAGGCCTGCACGGGTTGGAATAATCGAGTGGCCAAATTGTTCTGCTAAGCGGTAGCCGAATGGTGAGGCACCAAGACCTGGCATCGATAACCCACCCGTTGCTACAACTAGTGAGCGAGCACTTACTTGGCTTCCATTCACGGTGACGAGAAAGCCCTCTGGCGTTTTTTCGACCTCGGTGACTTCACTGCGAAGTTTGATCGAAATATTCGGTAAATTACACTCATTTTGCAGCATATCGACAATATCTTGCGCACTATTGTCGCAAAAAAGCTGCCCTAAGGTTTTTTCATGATAAGGAATATTATATTTGGCAACTAACCCGATAAAATCCCATTGTGTATAGCGAGCAAGTGCTGACTTACAAAAATGTGGGTTCGTGGAAAGATAGTTGCTGTGCTCAGCGTACATATTCGTGAAATTGCAGCGTCCGCCTCCGGACATCAATATTTTTCTGCCTAATTTTTTGCCGTTATCAAGGACAAGTATGTTGAGTCCGCGTTTACCTGCGAGTGAGGCACAAAATAGACCCGCGGCACCTGCACCTAAAATAATAACGTCGATGTTTTTCACAATGGCTTTCTCTATAGCTATTTGATTTTTAGCACAATTAAATTATGAGTATGGGTATTTTACGTCATCTTGCGGTGGTTGTAATGTAAAGGTTCGAGCGAGATCGGATGAAAAGTGTGTAAGACGTATTATAATTAGAAAAATTCGCGCAAAAAGAGCAAATAACTTTTATTTTCGGGAAAAATCGTTAAAAAAGTTTCAAAAATTCAGAATAAGTTTGTTTTAGCTAATGCATTGATATTTATGGGGTAATTGCTATGAGGTACTTTTTTGATGGGTAGTTAAATCAAAAAAAGGTTAGATTTTGCTTCCACCGCCAGCGTTTGTCACTGATAATGCGCCGCGTTCATGTCCAACATATAATGGCTTAACGTCTATGCTACATCTTTTTACAGGTTTAGAATTTCATACAGGTCTATTATTAGTTCTAGCACTGTTATTTGTGCTAGTCTATGAGGCTATAAATGGCTTCCATGACACCGCTAACGCGGTAGCAACGGTTATTTATACCAGAGCAATGCGGGCACAGTTCGCAGTTGTCATGGCAGGGGTTTTTAACTTTTTTGGTGTCTTGCTGGGAGGGTTGAGCGTTGCCTACGCGATTGTCCACCTCTTACCAACAGACCTCTTGCTTAATGTGAGCTCTGCTCACGGCCTTGCAATGGTTTTCTCATTGCTACTGGCTGCAATTATTTGGAACCTTGGAACGTGGTACCTCGGTATCCCTGCATCCAGTTCCCACACACTGATTGGTGCCATTATCGGGGTAGGTTTAACCAATGCGATAGTGACAGACTCATCAGTGGTTGACGCTCTGAATATACCGAAAATGATCAGTATTTTCATGTCGTTAATTCTTTCTCCAGCGATTGGTTTCGTGATTGCCGGTTTGATGATTTTCTTTTTACGCCGTTATTGGAGCGGAACAAAGAAACGTCGCCGTATTCACTTAACACCTGCAGAACGTGAGAAAAAGGATGGTAAGCGTAAGCCGCCATTCTGGACCCGTACCGCGCTGATTTTATCCGCGGTTGGCGTCAGTTTCTCGCACGGTGCGAACGATGGGCAGAAAGGTATCGGTCTTATCATGCTTGTGCTGATTGGTGTTGCGCCAGCTGGTTTCGTCATGAATATGAACTCGAACGGTTATGATATCGCGAGAACTCATGATGCTGTAGTCCACCTGCAACAATACTATGAAACACATAAACCTGCGTTAAACCACGCGATAGAAAATGCCCCTGCAGTTGCTGAAAGTAGTAATGAGCCTGGTGGCGAATTCCATTGCGATAGTTCACGTACAGGTGCAATTTTAAATCAAGCTCAGACGATGCTAAACGGCATTCAGAGCTACGAAGAGCTAACGCCTGACCAGCGTAACCATGCGCGCCGTTTATTGATGTGTATCTCTGATACAGCGAATGCGGTAGCGAAATTACCAGAGACGAGCTCGAAAGATGCAAGTTTACTGAAAAAACTCAGTAATGACCTGCTGTATACTGTTGAGTATGCACCTCTGTGGATCATCATTGCGGTTGCTTTAGCCCTGTCTTTAGGCACCATGTTTGGTTGGCAGCGTGTTGCAGTCACGATTGGTGAGAAGATTGGTAAGAAAGGCATGACCTACGCACAAGGTGTTTCTGCGCAGGTGACTGCAGCAGTGTCAATTGGTGTGGCGAGTTATACGGGTATGCCTGTTTCAACAACCCAAGTTTTATCTTCCGCTGTTGCGGGAACCATGGTTGTTGATGGCGGCGGTGTACAAACTAAAACAATCAAAAGTATTGCGTTAGCGTGGTTACTGACTTTACCTGTCTCGATTGTTTTATCTGGTGGGTTGTACTGGTTATCTCTGCTGTTTATCTAACAGCACTTCACTTGGCTTCACTGTTGTGAAGCCGTCGAAAGTGACATGAACACAGTGATATAAGAATACAAAATAGTGATGATCGTAAGGTCATCACTATTTTTTTACGTCAAGAAAGCGGGTTAACCCGTCATTAAAAGATAAACTAAGCTCACAACAACAAGAATACTGAGCCGGCTTATTGTCATAAATTGTTTACGGATTCGTTCACAACGCGCAATGACTTCAGGGTCATAGTGCTCAAGATACTGTTTGCTATTGATATATCGGACAAGCCGAAGTTGTTTGTTCAGTTGACCATGGGTGGTGAAAAAACCATTCCCATCAACGGATTGGTAGAGTAACGGATCGGAATCCCGCAAAATAGATAATAAAACACGAATGGACGAAAAATAACGCATCATATTCAAGATGCATAAAATGCAGAGTGCCCAAAATAAAGCAATCATACTGAACATAATCCCCTCCTTAGAAACCCAGCTCACAGCACTTGTCAAAAAGGAAATACAGCAAGATATTTTATTTATACTCAGTCATTTCATTGTAGGATAAATTATTGTTTAAAAAAAGTGCAACCCCTGCAAATTTTTGATTACTTTTTGTTTATATTGAAAAAAATACTTCATTGCTGCTTATCATTGGATATCACACTTTAGTGTGAAATTATGTTGTTTCTTGTCTGTGGAAGTGTAGCCATAACTCGAATTACTTAGGTGAATATATTAATATTGAAGGAATGATGTTATTGTTTTATAAAATGTTATATACACTTATGGTTTTAAGGTTAATCTGCTTAGATGTGATCAGTGCAACACTTAATTATCACAGTTAGCAGGTATAGTATTATTAAGATGTGGTGAAGGCATAACCACTGGATTAATCAGCATTCGGAAGGAGTTTACTTATGGCTTACAAACATATTCTTGTTGCGGTAGATTTATCACCTGAAAGTAAAGTATTACTGGATAAGGCTGTCTCTATGGCAAAACCTTACGGTGCCAAAGTATCCATGATCCATGTTGATGTTAACTATTCAGACCTGTACACCGGACTTATTGATGTCAATTTGGGTGATATGCAGCAGCGTATCACTGATGAGACGCGTAATGCGCTGAAAGATTTATCTGCAGGTGCGGGTTATGATATTCAAGAAACGCTGAGTGGTAGCGGCGATCTTGGTCAAGTACTGGTTGATGCCATTAAAAAATACGACATGGACTTAGTGGTCTGTGGTCATCACCAAGACTTTTGGAGCAAACTGATGTCATCCGCACGTCAGTTAATCAATACAGTTCATGTGGATATGTTGATTGTTCCGTTAAATGACGATGAAGAGTAATCTATTCTCTCTTGTTTGAAATATTATTCACTAAAAACGCTTGCTTATGCAGGCGTTTTTTTTGTGTCAAAATATGACATTTAGGGTAGATATTGGCAGGTCAAGCAATTTTTTTTGCATTATAGTGAAAAAAAACCTTGAGTTTAGAATACAAACTAATGATATATTCAATAGGCAAAACACAAATCAACCTCACATTTCCTAAAAATAATGACAAGAAAGAGTGAGGCACATCACAACAACTACATGTTAAAAAAGGAAGACATAGATGACACAATCACTATCTTCATTCTTGGAGTCTGTCCAAAAAAGAGACCCTTCACAGCCAGAGTTTTTACAAGCTGTGCGTGAAGTATTCACTTCCCTTTGGCCTTTCCTTGAGCAAAATGCAAAGTACCGTGACCAAGCACTGCTTGAGCGCTTTGTTGAACCTGAAAGGGTTATCCAATTTCGCGTATGTTGGATGGATGACCAAGGCAAGGTCCAAGTTAACCGCGCATGGCGTGTGCAATTTAGCTCAGCCATCGGTCCATTCAAAGGCGGTATGCGTTTCCACCCATCTGTTAATTTATCCATTCTGAAATTCTTAGGCTTCGAACAAACACTGAAAAACGCACTAACTACCTTACCAATGGGCGGTGGTAAAGGCGGTTCAGACTTTGATCCGAAAGGAAAAAGCACGGGTGAAGTCATGCGTTTCTGCCAAGCATTGATGACGGAACTGTATCGCCACATTGGTTCAAACACTGACGTACCTGCAGGCGATATTGGTGTGGGTGCGCGTGAAGTTGGCTTTATGACGGGTATGATGAAAAAGCTGTCTAACGACACCTCTTGTGTATTTACAGGGAAAGGCTTGTCTTTTGGTGGTAGCTTAATTCGCCCTGAAGCAACGGGTTACGGTTTAGTGTACTTCACTAATGCAATGTTACAGCGCCATGGTTTAAGCTTTGATGGTATGCGAGTTGCGGTCTCTGGTTCAGGTAACGTGGCACAGTACACCATTGAAAAATGTATGGAACTGGGTGCGAAAGTGGTTACTGCATCGGATTCTAGCGGTACGGTAGTTGATGAGGCTGGCTTCACTGCAGAAAAACTCGCACGCTTAGAAGAAATCAAAAACAATTATGGCCGTGTTGAAGAATACGCGAAAGAGTTTGGTTTAACTTACTTAGCGGGTCAGCAACCATGGAATGTCCCTGTTGATATCGCATTGCCATGTGCAACACAAAATGAGCTGGATGTTGAAGCAGCGAAAGTGTTAATCAAAAATGGCGTTAAAGCGGTCGCAGAAGGCGCAAACATGCCAACGACGATCCCTGCAACAGAGCTGTTCCTTGAAGCAGGCGTGTTGTTTGCTCCAGGTAAAGCTGCTAACGCAGGCGGTGTGGCAACATCAGGTTTGGAAATGGCGCAGAATGCGGCTCGTCTTGGCTGGAAAGCAGAGAAGGTCGATGCGCGCTTACACCACATCATGTTGGATATCCATCACCACTGTGTTGAGTTTGGTGGTGAAGGAAAACAAACCAACTATGTTCAAGGTGCGAACATCGCGGGCTTTGTAAAAGTCGCTGATGCAATGCTTGGGCAGGGTGTGTTGTAATCCTCTGACAAAAAAACGTACGCGAAAGGGCGGTTGTATCATACTGATAATTCACCTGTACATACGCCCTTCGCCGTTACGTTTAATCGTTATTTTTAATGCACGGATAGATATCGAATCGATGGCTTTTTGTTGTAACCGCTGACGGTGCTTTTTGTCCCGCAAGGGGCTCTGCATAGTCAGGGCGTTTGACCACTACACGGCGTTTTGCCAAGGCAATTGCAGGCGCTAATAATGCATCTGCATCATCATCTGCTCCCACCAACGACTGAAATACCCGCATCTCTTTCTTAACTAACGCACTTTTTTGCCGATGTGGATACATCGGGTCAAGATAGATAACATCTGGTGCAGGAGTGATTTCACTCAATGCGGTTATACTTGATGTGTGGATCAAGGACATACGTTCTTGTAGCCACGGGCCGATTTCGGCATCTTGATAACCACGTTGTAAGCCATCGTCCAGCAATGCCGCAACCACAGGGTGGCGCTCTAACATTCGAACGTGACAACCAAGAGCGGCGAGCACAAAGGCGTCTCGGCCTAACCCTGCGGTGGCATCAATTACATCAGGCAAATACTCTTTTTTAATCCCAACCGCTTTTGCGACTGCTTCACCACGTCCACCGCCAAATTTTCGGCGATGAGCCATTGCTCCCGAAACAAAATCGACAAAAATACCACCGAGTTTGGGTTCATCAAGTTTGCGGAGCTGCAAATTTTCGGGGGTAAGCACCAGTGCCATAGTGGCATCTGGTGTATGGGAAAGCTGCCATTTTTCAGAAAGTTGAGAAAGGGTGCCTTGATCGGCACCCTCTTCACAGATCAACTGGATCTTAATGTGATTAGCCATGAATACCGTAGCTCTTCAACATCGCATCAAGTTCTGGTTTACGGCCACGGAAACGCTCAAACAACGCCATTGGCTCTTCAGAGCCGCCACGACTTAAAATATTGTCGAGGAACGATTGGCCTGTTTGGCGGTTAAAAATGCCTTCTTCACTAAAGCGTGAGTATGCATCTGCTGCGAGTACATCAGCCCATAAATAGCTGTAGTAACCTGCTGCGTAACCGCCTGCAAAAATATGGCTAAAGGCATGTGGGAAGCGAGCCCATTTCGGTGAAGGTACCACCGCGACTTTATCTTTAATCGCATATAGCGTCGGCATGACTTGCGCACCTTTTGCAGGGTCATACTCTGCGTGTAAGGTGAAATCAAACAGACCAAACTCTAATTGGCGCAGGACAAACATTGCGGATTGGTAATTTTTCGCGGCTAACATGCTACTTAACATTTCGGCTGGTAATGGTTCGCCAGTTTCATAGTGGCCAGATATAAATTCCAGCGCTTCAGGCTCCCAACACCAGTTTTCCATAAATTGACTTGGTAATTCGACGGCATCCCAAGGCACCCCATTGATCCCTGCGACATCAGCGACATCGATTTGCGTCAACATATGGTGCAAGCCGTGACCAAATTCATGGAACAGGGTGATGACTTCATCATGGGTGAAGAGAGCGGGTTTATCGCCTAATGGCTGGTTAAAGTTACATGTCAGGTAAGCCACTGGGTTTTGCAGTGAACCATCTTTATGCACCATACGGCCAACACAATCGTCCATCCAAGCTCCACCACGTTTGTGTTCACGTGCATAGAGGTCAAGGTAGAAGCTACCACGTAGGGTATTAGTATCATCATACAGTTCGAAGAAACGCACATCTTTATGCCATGTTTCGACGTCATTACGTTCTTTGGCGGTTAAACCATAGATGCGGTGAACAACTTCGAACAAACCATTTAGAACGCGTTGTTCAGGGAAATAAGGGCGTAATTGCTCATCACTTAATGAGAATTTATGCTGTTTTTGTTTCTCGCTGTAATACGCTAGATCCCACGATTCTAAAGACTCAATGCCATAATGTTCTTTAGCAAAAGCGGTGAGCTCAGCCAGTTCGTCTTTACCTTGCTGGTGGGCGCGATCGGCTAAGTCATTGAGGAAGCCTAAAACTTGCTCTGGTGATTCTGCCATTTTTGTTGCTAGGGATTTATCTGCGTAATTTTTGAAGCCAAGCAGTTGGGCAAGCTCGTGGCGTAACGCCATTAACTCATCGATAAGCTCGCTATTATCCCATTTGCCCGCATTTGGTCCTTGGTCTGAGGCGCGAGTACTGTATGCATGGCTCATTTCACGGCGCAGTTCTGCGTTATCCGCGTAGGTCATGACAGGCAGGTAGCTTGGCATGTCGAGAGTTAAGAGGTAGCCTTCTTCGCCTTTGGCTTCCGCCATGGCTTTTGCGGCGGCAATGGCGCTTTCTGGCATACCCGCTAATTCTTTTTCATCTTTAATGAGTTTAGTCCACCCCATGGTGGCATCAAGCACATTATTGCCGAATTTAGACGCGATCTCCGACAAACGTGCAACAATTTCACCGTAACGTTGCTGTTTTTCAGCAGGTAAGCCGATACCTGATAATTCGAAATCACGTAAGGTGTTTTCGATAGATTTACGTTGTGATTGGCTAAGTGAATTAAACTCAGCACTTTCTTTTAAGGATTTATACGCTTGGTATAAGGGCTCATGCTGGCCCATCCACGTACTGAATTCAGACAATAGTGGTAAACATTGCTCGTAAGCTTCGCGCAGTTCAGGGCTATTTTTCACGGAATGCAGATGGCTCACTGGTGACCAAACGCGAGACAGCTTATCACTCGCTTCTTCTAACGGCTGACACAGGTTATCCCATGTATAGTGGGCGGTTGCATTCAGGAGGTTTTCAACTGTTTGGCGGTACTCGGTGAGCACATGTTTGACAGCAGGAAAAACGTGAGCAGGTTCAATGCTAGAAAAACGGGGTAATGCAGAATCGGCTAATAATGAATTTGTCATAAAAACATCCTGTGATTGCAGGCTTGTGCTCGTAGGCCAAGGCTTACAGTGTTGACAATAAAAGTTAAATGGCGAGCTTATCTCCAAACAATTCATGTTATCGGGTGATAAAACCAGCACACCATTATGAATATAAGAAAGTATATGGGGGCGGATATGGAAACCTCAATATCAAGATAACGTTTTTTCTTATCAGTGCTTATCAATAAATGGGGTTTTTGTTGGCTTTTATCAATAAAGAGGATAGTTGTAGTTTCAATGCTTTGGAAAATAATGAATTCAGTCTATAATCACTTTCCAATCTATAGAGGAAGATCGTCGTCTCCGGTGAGGCGGCTGGATTTCAAATCCAGTTGGGGCTGCCAGCAGTCCCGGGCAGGTTCGACTCCTGTGATCTTCCGCCACTCAATGGCTATCCTGAAAACATTCTCTGTATTCTTATCATCTTAATAGCTCCTCTTTTTTCAATAAATTATTGTTGTTTTATTCTATACTTTCTGTAATTTAGTAAAAAATTATTTTTATTTACTAAATTCGGGGTGTTGTATGGATAGTGAAAATATTATTGTCTTAGCATTGAAGCAGTTATCTTGGACACAAAAACAATTAGCTCAGTTTTTAGCTGTTTCACCGACACAAATTAGCAAGTGGAAGAAAGGTGAATATATGTCTAACGAGATGGAAACATGCATTCGTGAAAAAATTGGTTTAGGTAAATTATCTGCTGAGCTTGTTTTGCGTGTTGGTAGTATTGAAAATGCTATGAAATGGGATCGTATTATCAAAATTATTGCTGATGATGAAAAAGAAAATGCAGAAACAGGCTATATTACGGTTCCTTTAGAGGATGATGTCGATTTTTTAAGCTCTCAAATTATAAAAATTTTTACTGAACTAGGTATTAGCATACCAAGTCAGTTTCCTAAGGAGCTTGAGGTTACACACGACGATGAGTGCGATGATAATTTATTTGATGTTATTAGCACTAATCAATATACAAAGCTTATTCGAGCTATCTTCCAATCGTTAAATGATGTTTATGGTTTTTATGCAGCGTATATAGAAGATTTAATTTTTGACGATAAATTAGAAATATATGACTCTGAAGCTATGAATATAGAGCCTTGTTTAATTTATTTAGCAGCATCCAAAATTGATATGGATAGTAACTTTGCACCTAATTTTAATTCTTTTAAATACAAAATTAATCGTGAATATATCCAGTGGATTAATCTTGTAAAAGAACGTGCATTTAGGGAACATATCCCACTACGTGCGGAGTTATTAGATATTGTTTATAAGTGTCATGATGAAGTTGGGCATGATGCTGAAGCACAAAGCTTAGGGGTCAATGAACATCGGTTGCACCCTGATATTTATATGAATGAATTACTCGTCGGTATGCGGTTAATTCATCAAGTTTTACCAAGAATTATGGAAAAACTTGAGATTACAGATTTTGTTCCCGATGATCCAAATTTAAGGGTTTAATGAAAACATACTTTAAGGCATCGAAAGGTGCCTTAAGCAGTTGTATTTTTGCTGAATAAAATCAGATAAGACTCTGACTAGCTAACTGATAAATATATGGATATTAAGACTCATTTTTTACCTTATTATATAAAAATAATGTATTGTTTTTAATGGTAAATTTGCTAATATAAAGTTGTTATTACCTATTTTTTAAAAGGAGTCGACTATGTTTTTAAAACAGAAGCTGTTGCGCTCCATTGCGAACAGAAAAGGTACTGTGATTTTACGTTCAGAATTAGAGCATCTAGGCAGTAAATCACAAATTGGCAAAGTGCTAGCGGCACTTGTTGAAGAGGGTATTATCATTCGAGTGAGTTTAGGTGTTTATGCGAAAACTCGTTTTAATCGATTTGCAGGTAAAAGGACGGTAGCAGCACCATTTGAGTCAGTTGTGGAGGAAACCTTTCAAAAGCTTAATGTTCAAGTAACTCAAGGACAGGCTTTAAAGGACTATAACGCAGGTAAAACGACTCAAATCCCAATGCAACTACAAATTCGAACTCCAGGAAGGAAAATATCTCGAAACATCACTGTTTCAGGTAGAAATGTTCAATATGAAAAAAATTACGGAAGACCAAATTGCTGATATTCAAGATGCAGAGGCGGCAGGGTTATTGAATGGGCTACCTGCATTTGTTGCAGAAAAAGATGTCCATGTAACAGATGCGTTGCGTGTTTTGGCAAGCTTGAATATCGTGCATGAAGCTCAGCTGAAAGGATTTGATTCTAGAAGTAAGAAAGTACCAAATGAACCCATCAATATTGATTTACCAGTCAGGTTTGTTTTCGCTGGTGGTACTTGCTTATCGAAGGCTTATAATTTAATTAACCGAATGTCAGAAGATATTGATATAAAAGTTATTCTTCAAGAAGTCCCTTCTAATTATAAATTAAAAAGAGAATTCCCTTCAGATAAAGCACGGCTAAAAGATATTCATCATCAACTTACTAAAAACCTTGAGGTTCTTGGCTTCTATCTCACAGATAAAGCTGGTGGAAATCCAGAAATTAATGATAAACATCGTCATTATAATGTTGATTTAAGCTATAAAGGGCACTTCAGTAGCGGGGGAACTAACCCTTTGCGTAGCTGCATCAAAGTTGAACTGATAAATCGTCCCATTAATTTAGAGACTAAAAAATTAAAAATTAATTATCTCTATCAGCAATTAATAAAAGGTAATAACTACCCTGATTTTGATATCGAGTGTATTAATATTGCAGAAACGCTTGCTGAAAAAGTGCTATCTCTTTTAAGACGATTTGCAATGTATTGTGCGGGTGTCAAACAATCTGAATTCGATGAGGCGTTAGTAAGGCATATTTATGATGTTTGGCGTATTAATACTATCCATCCAAACGCTATCCATGCAGCAGCAGGTATGTTTGAATATACAGTTAATACTGATTTAGAAGAATACGCTTGGCAATTTAAAGCGTTTGTAGATAGCCCTCACAGAGTATTAAGTAAATGCTTAAAAGTGATCAAAGACAGTGAGGATGATAAAGGGCAGTTGCTAAGCCAAATATATAAAACAAAATTAAGCCCACTGGTCTATTCTCAAGAGCCACATTCATATGAAGAGGCATCTAAAAGTTTTATTGAGGTTGCAGAGCATTTATTGCATCAATTAGCTAATAAATAAGTTCTTGGTAGTTATAGAGTTAATTATTTCATTACTATTTTCCCACCAGTGTTTGCCCCCAATTTTGCGCAGTAAAAGCACCAAAAAAATTTGGGGCAAAATTGGGGGCATAATTCTTCAGGGATTTTTTAATATTTCCTTAATAAACAGTTATTTAGTGACACTTGCTCCTGTGATTCGTAATATTCGCGCTAGCAAGTGACGCGTCCATTAACAATTTTCACTATGGTAGCGGACTACGAACTTTTCAGTTGTCGTGGCTTATCACAGGTTTCGTGGGGCTGATTTTCTAACTAGAAATCACTCTTAGAGAAACCCGTCATTTCATCCAGTTCCATTTCGCGACCTAAGGCCGTCATTGGGTGGACAATCACTAAACCGCGTACGGATTTCTTCAGTTTGCCAAGATCAGCTTGTTCTTTCTTAGTGATGGCGCGTTTGAATGGCATATTCACCAATTTTTGTGCTTCTTTGCTTAGCTTCTTGTTACGCAACGCTTTCAGATGAGTAATTTCAATTTCTAGCGTCGCTTTTTCTTTCTCAAGCTCTGCGTATTTTTCTGCTTCGCTCGTCAGTTGCATGCTTGCCATCTGGTGACGAATAAGGTCTAAACGGTCGCTAAGCAGTTTAATTTGTGTTTTTTCGATTTCTTTCATTATTAATTAACCGTGAATAAATTTCTTGTCGGCGAGTATACACTATTCTGAGAAGGAGGGTGAAAAGGGATAGGTGGGAACCGCGACGTAAAAATTTTATTTGGATGTGAAAAATAGTTAAATATTTGTGAGAATAAAGTTTTATTTAATAAATAAACGAATAGGATTTATCTTATAATTTTAGTTTTATTAAATTCTATCTTAAAAAATGCCCCATATACACTCGAAAAAGGTTTGAAATTTACGATAAGTATAAAATACAGATACACTCAATGGCGTGTATATGTGAATAAATCTGTCAATATAAAATAAATATACCCTCTAATAACCTGACTTATGATAAGTTTTGGCGATCAATATTATTACATTGATTGTTAATTTCTATCAATCGATGGGTATTTGATCGACCAAAACGATTAGCCAATAATCATTTTCATTGTTTACACTAAGTGAAATTTTATAGTCCATTAGTAATAGCATCGGTTTTAAAGCGTCACTTATTATAAACAAACCGGAGGAAGGATGTTGGATAAACCACGATCTCACAATATTTCCATTTATATAGGCTCATTATTAAGATGCTACCGAAAATCGTTGGGAATAACGGGAGCTGAACTTGGTGCACGCTTAAACATAAGCCAGCAACAAATTTCACGTTATGAGTGTGGAACAAATACATTAACTATTGATGGGTTAATGAATTTCTTATTTGCTCTAGGACTTAAAAACTGTGATATAGAATATTTTATGGAAAATATCCTAACATTTTATAAAAGTGAGCCTGAAAAACCAACGTATGAAAATTCATTTATAACAGTAAGAAAGAGATAGTTATTTCTCTTTTTTTAAAATTATATTTATTAATAAAATTTAAAAGTGTTTATCAATATAAAAACAATCATTAGGTTTCAAATCTAATGATTCTATTCGTCACGCGTTAATAAAAGTTTTTGTAGTACACATGTCCATTAGGAAATATTAATAAAAAGGTAAATTTCATGAAATTTAAAGTTATTTCTTTATCAATCGCTGCTGCGCTGTCTTTATCTTCAATGGTGGCTTCTGCTGCTACAACGACAGTAAATGGTGGCACAGTTCATTTTAAAGGTGAGCTAGTGAATGCGGCATGTGCTGTTGACGCGGGTTCCGTTGAACAAACTGTGCAGCTTGGTCAAGTTCGTACTGTTAAATTAGCACAAACAGGTGATGTGAGTACGCCTGTTGGTTTTAACATTCAATTAAATGACTGTGATACCACTATTGCGACATCTGCAAAAGTTGCATTTACCGGTGTGTCTGCAAATGCAGCAAACCCGACAGTTCTATCTGTAGCCTCTTCTGCTGCTGGTTCTGCAACGAATGTAGGTATCCAAATTTTAGATTCTAAAAGCATTCCTCTAGGCCTTGATGGTGCAACATTTAGCACCGCGATGACATTGAAAGATGGTACTAACATTCTGCCATTCCAAGCTCGCTACTATGCACTTGATGCAACTACCGCGGGTGTGGCAAACGCAGATGCAACATTTGCTGTTCAGTACGAGTAATTTTTAAGCAGATTTAGGATGTCGAATTAGTTAGCCAAGGACGGCTTTATTTATCAATAAAATTAGAAAGGTAAAGTCTCATGAGAGAGGTGATGTTTGCGCTACTACTTTTATTCGCTCCACTCCTTGAGGCTGGAAACAAGTGGAATGTTCAGTTACCAGGCGGAGGAATGCACTTCCATGGGGAACTCATCGCAGAAGCGTGTAGTGTCGAAACTTCAGACAAAAATTTGACTGTAAATATGGGACAACTACGAACGAATATGCTGACTGCCCCAGGTCAAGAAACCGCGCCTGTTCTATTTGATATCCATTTACGCGAATGCAGCAAAACCGCGACTGAGTATGTCTCCATCACTTTCTCGGGGATCGCAGATAATACCAACCCAGATATTTTTGCTATTGGTGATGGCCCGAATAGCGCCAGTGGCGTAGGGCTAGCTGTTTTTGATTCCGCTAACACCTTAATTCCTATTAATAGTACACCTCGGAAAATAGCACGCGTTATTAATGGTGATATGACGTTGCACTTTATCGCTAAATATCGCGCGACGAGTTATCAAATTACGGGTGGAAAGGCAAACGCACAGGCTCTTTTTTCGCTGACCTATGAATAAAACATCCGTAAATAATTTATATACCTATTTAATTTTTTGTTAGAAAAGGACAGACGTAACAATGAAAAACGTAACAATCCGCAAACTAATTAGCGCCTTATTAATATTACTCTGTTCAAATATATATACTCAGGCATATGCCGGTGTTGCATTAGGCGCGACACGTGTTATTTACCCTGCTGGGCAAAAACAAGTTCAGCTTGCAGTGACAAATAATGATGAAAAAAGCGTTTTTCTTATTCAATCTTGGGTAGAGAATACATCAGGGAAAAAAGATAGCCAATTTGCGGTTACGCCACCCTTATTTACCATGCAAGGTAAAAAAGAAAATACATTGCGTATTATTGACGCCACTAATAACCAATTACCTCAAGATAGAGAAAGCCTTTTCTGGCTCAATGTAAAAGCCATTCCTGCCATGGATAAATCCAAGCTGAATGAAAATACGCTTCAATTGGCCATCATCAGCCGGATCAAACTGTATTATCGCCCGACCAATTTATCTGTTTCGCCTGAAACTGTTGCGGAATCATTACGTTTCAGGCGCCAAGCTGGCAGCGTTACCGTTATTAATCCTACACCTTATTACGCAACAGTAACGTCATTAAATATCGGTTCAACCAAACTCGATAATGTATTGGTTCCTCCGTTTGGTGAGGCATCTGTCTCTGCGCCAACCAATGCGAATGGTGGCATTACTTTCCAAACGATTAATGACTATGGTGCGTTAACTCCCAAAATGACCAGAAACATCCAGTAAAAACGTTTTTTACTCACTACTACTTTGATTTAAATAACTTACTGGGCGACATGGTTGTTCAGGGAGAGGGAATATGTCATATCTGGCATCTGAAAAAAGGCAATTCATTTCGGGAAAAGAATCATTTTTTGGATATATATCCGAACGCCATTTTCCCTTAATTCCATTGACGCTATTAATTAGTGCTTGCCTGTATCCTGCTTGGGCTGAGGCAGAACTCTACTTTAATCCACGATTTTTAGCAGATGACCCTTCCGCTGTTGCAGACCTATCTGCTTTTGAGCAAGGCCAAGAAGTACCAGAAGGAACCTATCGTGTTGATATTTATTTGAATGATGGCTATTTATCAACCAAAGATGTTCGTTTCGTCGCAAATAAAAATGAACGCCAGCTTATGCCTTGTTTCACACTCGGCGAATTAGCAAAAATGGGTGTTAATACACCCGCAATTTCAGGAACAAATACCCCAGAGCAAAATAACTGCCAGCCTTTGAATATGCTTATTGAAGACGCGACAGCACGCTTTGATGTTGGTTTGCAACGGCTCTACATTACGGTTCCACAAATATTTATGGCTAATCGAGCTCGAGATTTTATTCCCCCAGAATATTGGGACTCGGGTATTACGGCGGGTATTTTAAATTATAGTTTAACGGGAAATAGTGCACGTAACCAAAATGGTAAGCACAGTAGCTATACCTACCTAAATATGCAAAGCGGGCTAAACCTTGGGGCATGGCGCTTACGAGATAACTCGACGTGGAGTCACAGCTCAGGAACGTCGACGACTGAAACTCGTTGGGAACATATTAATACCTATTTGGAGCGTGGGATAAATCAGATACGCTCCCGCTTAACAATAGGTGACAGTTATACCCCCGGTGAAATCTTTGATAGCTTTAACTTTAGAGGAATTCAGCTAGCTTCTGATGACAATATGCTACCGGAAAGCCAAAAAGGGTTTGCGCCAGTTATTCGCGGTATTGCTCGTGGTACGGCTGATGTCTCCATCAAACAAAATGGCTATGAAATCTACCGCAATACTTTCCCGCCAGGGCCTTTCATTATTAATGATTTATATGCCGCAGGAAACAGTGGTGACCTCAACGTTAGTATTACTGAAGCGGATGGTTCGGTGCAAAGTTTTACGGTGCCTTACTCATCTGTACCATTACTTCAAAGGGAAGGGCATACCCAATATGCAGTCACTGCGGGTGATTACCGAGCAGGAAATGGCCAGCAAGAAAAACCGAGTTTTATGCAAGCGACATTAATGAGAGGTTTATCGTACGGGTGGACACTTTATGGAGGTTCGCAACTCGCTAGTCGCTATCAATCCTTCAACATCGGTATGGGGAAAAACATTGGTGTATTTGGTGCGCTGTCTATCGATATTACACAGGCAAATGCGAAGCTGCCTGACGATAGCAATCATCAAGGGCAATCTATTCGTTTTCTTTATAACAAGTCGATGAATGAAACGGGCACAACCATACAATTGGCTGGCTATCGTTATTCAACCAAAGGCTATTATTCATTTGCGGATACCACTTATAAGCGCATGAATGGTTATAGCCTTGCGACACAAGATGGTGTCATTCAAGTCACTCCAACATTCTCGGATTACTATAATTTAGCCTATAACAAACGTGAAAAAATCCAGCTAAGCCTCACCCAACAATTAGGTGAGCAATCAACATTGTATGTGACAGGAAGCCATGAAACGTATTGGAACACGAGTAAGTCCGATAAACATTTACAGGTTGGTTTCAATACACTGATTGAAGGTATTAGCTGGGGGATCAATTACAGTCTGTCTAAGAACTCTTGGCAAGAAGCAAATGACCAGATGTTAGCGATGAATGTGAATATCCCATTTAGCTATTGGATGCGATCTGACAGCCAATCAATTTGGCGTAATGCGAGTGCTAGTTATAACGTCTCCCATGATCTAAAAGGCCGTATCACTAACATGGCAGGCCTTTATGGCACATTACTTGAAGATAATAACTTAAGTTATAACGTGCAAACGGGTTACGCAGGGGGCGGCCAAGGTAACTCTTCGGCATCTGGTTACACGGCGCTGAATTACCGCGGTACATATGGCAATGCTAACGCGGGTTACAGTTATACCGATAACGTACGCCAAATGTATTATGGTCTGAGTGGTGGTGTGTTAGCTCATGCTAATGGCATCACGCTGAGTCAGCCAATGAATGACACTGTTGTCCTCGTGAAAGCACCGGGGGCGGGAAACGTAAAAGTTGAAAATCAGACAGGGGTTAATACTGATTGGCGTGGCTATGCCATCTTACCTTATGCCACCGATTACCGAGAAAACCGTATTGCGCTGGATACCAACACATTAGCCAATAATGTCGATTTAGAAGACCCCGTTGTCAGTGTCGTTCCTACTCGAGGTGCAGTTGTTCGCGCTGATTTCCACCCTCGAATTGGGGTAAAAGTACTGATGACATTACTAAAAAGTGACGGAAAGCCCGTGCCATTTGGCGCGATTGTTTCTTCAAGTGATAACAATGGTAGCAGCATTGTTGCTGATGACGGTCAAGTTTACTTAACGGGGTTATCACTTTCTGGTCATCTTATTGCCCGCTGGGGAGAAGGTCCCGACTCACAGTGCCAGATTAACTACACATTACCTGAGCAAAGCCAACACGAGATGCTCAGTAAGTACCGCGCACTGTGCCGCTAAGGAGCCAATAATGCCGAATAAGTTCATGATTTTTTCTGCCTCTCTATTTGCACTTTTATCATTATCTCAAAGTGCATATGCGGCAGACAGTACGATCAACATTAAAGGGTATGTGCGAGATAACACGTGTGCGGTTGCACCGGGGTCGCAAAGCCAAGTTGTTGATTTACTTAATAACGCGGTGAAGCAACTTTATGCGGTGGGGGAAGTGACCCCTGTCATTCCATTTAATATTGAGCTCACCCCTTGTGGCAACTCGGTTACTGCGGTGAAAGTGGGTTTTGTGGGAATTGCGGATACCAACAATCAGACCTTATTGGCGTTAGACCCCGGAAGCCTCAATGCATCAGGCGCAGGTATACAAATTTTAGATGGTGCCAGAAAACCACTCGCACTCAATGCTACCAGTAACAACATGGTTTGGACCCCTTTAGTGGCAGGTAAGAATAATACACTGCATTTTTATGCTCGATTAATGGCGTCTAAATTACCAGTCACAGCGGGGCATGTTCGAGCTACCGCCACTTTTACGCTTGAGTTCCAGTAAGCAGAGGATGTCATCATGAACATTAAATGGAAGGGAGCAGCCCCGTTTATCTGGCTGATTTTATTTTCACTAGCCACATCCTCATATGCCGCTGATGTGACGATTACAGTGAATGGGAGTGTTGTTGCGAAGCCATGCACTGTTGCAACGACGAGTGCCAATGTTGATTTAGGTGATTTATACACTTTTAATTTAATCACGCCAGGTTCTTCCTCAATATGGCACCCCGTTTCATTAGATTTAGTCAATTGCCCTGTAGGAACGTCCACGGTGACCGCCACTTTCAGCGGTATCGCTGATACGACGGGTTATTATAAAAATCAGGGAACAGCAGGCAATATTCAGCTACAACTCCAAGATACCGCGGGTAATAACTTAAACAATGGTGCGCAAAAAAAACTGCAAGTTAACGACTCTTCATTATCCACCCGTTTTCCTTTGCAAGTCAGAGCGCTTTCCGTTAAAGGCCAAGCTACTCAAGGGAATATACAGGCTGTTATTGATGTTACCTATACTTATCAATGAGTTAATATTATGAATATAAAAAAATGTGTTCAGTTATTTGCAGCAGGTTTAACGATTTATACCGTGGGTATTTCTTTGAGCTATGCTTTCACCTGCACAGATTCTACGGGGAATATTGTAAATAGCGATAAAGGTACGAAAATCGCAGATGTTTATGTAAACCTACAGCCTAGTGTGCAGCCTGGGCAAAATCTAGTTGTTGATTTATCACAGTCCATTTCATGTAAGAATGATTCACCAACAACGCGTCGGGACTTGGTGAGTATGATCAGAGGGTCTGCATTTGGCGGGGCACTTGCCAGCTTTGATGGTTCACTAAAATACTATGGTATCAACAATAAGTTTCCATTAATACAACCCACTCACCAGCAAAGTTTTCCGCTAGGGAGTTATGCCCCTTGGAATACCCAATTATTCCTAACACCTATCAATGCCGCAGGTGGGATTGCCATTAAAAAAGGCTCTCATTTTGCCACCCTTGTTATGCATCAGGTGGGCTCTGATATTATTGGAGGAGGAAATGTACGGACGGCTACCTTTACATGGAACCTCTACACCAATAATGATGTGCTCATTCCTATTGGTGGATGTGATGTATCTTCACGAAATGTTATTGTAAATCTACCCGAATACCCTGGCACAGCACCTGTTCCGCTTTCGGTCCACTGTGCCTCAGGGCAAAACCTGTATTATTATCTTTCAGGGACCACAGATACTCGTTCAAATATTTTTGCGAATACATTTTCGGGAACAAATGCGGCAAAAGGCGTCGGTATTCAACTGGTCAGTAATGGGAATGCGATAGCTGTTAATCAAAAAGTGGCTTTAGGTAGGGTCACCACAGGTGCTGTTAGCCTTGGCTTAAGTGCACGATATGGACGTACTTCAGGCCAAGTTTCAGCAGGGAAAGTGCAGTCTATTATTGGTGTCACTTTTACTTATGATTAGCATGCTGGTTGAATTATTGGTTAAATCACTGGTGGGGTTTAATTCTCCACCCATCAATATTCACCATTGCGAGCCAGATTATGAAATATAAAATTCGATATAAAAACAAGGTGATTGGGATTACTGCATTAGAAGGGGGAGATCCTCCGATGGGGTTTGTGTTTGGTATGCTGGAGCCAACTGTATTTTATACCGCAGATATCGATAAAGTACATTTGAGCCTATATACCGACGAAACCAATGAAGAAATTGCCTGTAACTCTATCTCGTTTGACGATTATTCCGCAGAACTGGGCGAGCAATGTATCGAGGTCACTGTTTTAGTTGAATCCGCCGAAGAATATGCGAAATTTTTTAAGCATCACCTCGATGCTTATGAAAAACAATTTGGGTAGTACACACCTATCGCCTTCATTATTTACCATTCATTGTAAACTCTGATATTTTAGCTTATTTAATAACCATATGGCTGCCTATCACTATGGTCTCTGGATAGTCTTTGGAATTAAAAGTACTCACGCCATATTAGGGTGTAGCTAACGTTTTTTAATCGAGCGTTAAGATCTTTGATTTTGTCGTCAAAAATTACCTAAGTGATTCTTCTTCCGATCTCTCTAATATGAATGGGCGTGTATTAGCCGTTTGGGGAGCGAATGACCTGAATGTAGATGCACAATTGGATGCATGCCTGACCCCAAAGCGAGCGTCATAGTATTGCCAAATGCAAGCCATGGGTTACTTCGTTCACCTGAGTTTAATTACCAGCTTGAAAGTGATTGGCCCGCATGGCGGAAGGGGTATTTTCTTTGGTCTGGACGTGAGGCATACTCCCCTAATGGATTGAAGGTCATTGTTGAATGGATAAAAAATGAAAAGCCAAACTTAATGCCATATGATGTGGTATGTAAGTCTGGTGGGTAGCAAGGTTTTATCTGTATGGATAGGTGAGAATAAAATCGGATTGAGTCCCTAAAAAGACCAGCCATGGTGATAAAGACTGGCTGTAATATTCTGATCGTTTAAACTAGGCTTTTCCAAATTATGTCAGGAGACAATGATGAGTAAAGAGCAAGCCAACAGCAGCTTATTCAATGATGATCCTGTACTACACGCAACATGGTTATATTACCAAGAAGGTAAGAGCCAGACTGAAGTTGCTGCCCTAATGGGAGTTTCTCGTGTAACGGTCGTCAAATACCTGCAAACTGCTAGGGAAAATGGCTTAGTACAAATTAATCTAGATACCAATGTCTTCGGCTCCATTGATGCGGCTTTACGTATTCGTGATAAATTTGGTTTGCATAGAGTTATCATCGTGCCAGATGGTGAACATGCAGGAAAACGAACAGATTCCAAATTGATGCGTTCTCGTCTTTCTCGCGCTGGTGGGATGTATTTGAACCAAGTCATTGAGAATGATGATGTTTTAGGTGTCGCTTGGGGAAGAACTATCCATGAGATGAGTAAAACGATGACACCTAATTCATGTAAAAATGTCACCGTTATTCAGATGCTCGGTTCTATGCCTTCTCAGCCAGACCTGACAATCCTTGAGTCTTCCTCACAGATAGCGTTTAAACTTTCAGGAAAAGTCGCTTCACTTCATGTTCCCGCCGTTGTTTCTAGTGCAAGACTCGCGATGGAATTACAGGCTGAGCCGATCATTCGTGCGAATTTCGAGGTATTAACCCATTGTACAAAAGCGTTCTTTGTTGTTGGTAGTGCGCTGGATGAAAATCCATTAATTCGTGTGGGTGTATTGAGCAAAAGGGAGATGCAAAGTTATCGGGATGCAGGCGCGGTTGGGGTCATTTGTGGGCGCTTTTATGATAAAGACGGAGTACCTGTTATTGGTGATGTTGACCAACGTATTCTCGGGATCAGTCTTGCTCAGCTAAGGCAAATTGAGCGTAAAATATTTTTAGCAGGTGGCGAGAATGGCTATGCCGCAACGTTAGGTGCATTGTTGGGTGGCTATGTGACAGATTTAATTGTTGATGAGGGAACTGCTGAGTTTTTATTAGCGTGTGAGTTGCCCAACGATAAGCCATGATATTTGCCCCACGATAGACATCATGGGGCGAAATATTTTACTGATTCGCGGCGATGATGAGGACAATGCCTGCGATATACAGGAAGAACATTGCCATGATCAATTTATTCGTGCCAGCGGGTGCGTTGGCAAATTCACGCCAAACAAATACGCCCCAGATAACCGCAATCATCGTCGCCCCTTGGCCTAACCCATAAGATATTGCATACCCTGCTTGGCCAGAGGCAATGAGGCTGAACCCTAAGCCGATACACCAGATTATGCCGCCTAACCAGCCACACAAATGGTCACGTAAACTACCCGAGAAATACATTTTCCCTTGAACGGGCTCCCCAACAATGGGTTTTTTCATCACGAGCGTATTAAGCACAAAGTTGGATAAAAATAGACCCAGTGCAAATAGCACAAGTGCAGTATAAGGTGTCATCAGCCCTGCTTCAGGTTCACTTAAATTGCCAGAGATGGACTGTGCTAAGAAGCGGAAAAATGACCCCATGATGATACCCGCAAAAATAGCGGTTATCAGACCTTTATTACGTCGACTTTTATCTGATGACTGAGTGACTCTGCTGTATGTAATCGCGGTTAAGATGATAGCTGCAACAACACAACCAACGCCTAAGAATAGAATGGTTGGATCACCTTGCGGACTACCTATATAGGTGGTGATCACGCCAAGAACCAACGCTAAACCTACGCCAACAGGGAATGCGACGGCCATTCCCGCTAAACTAATGGACGCGACAAGAAGGATGTTTGAGACGTTAAAAATCATCCCTGCAAGTATTGGAAGGAAGATAATATTGATATCCGCCTGCAGAATATCCGAAACAAAGTCTCGGCCTTCTTCTCCGATCGAACCGAGAGTGAAAGCGAACAGCAATGAGCAGACTAAAACGCCGATGGAATAGTCCCAATAAAATAGCGGAAACTCCCATTTGTTATTACTGACCAGTTTTGTTGTGTTAGCCCATGACCCCCAACAAATCATCGTGATAAAACACATAATTATTGCTATAGGATATGATTCCACGATAAACATACATAACTCCTTGAGGTAGTTATTATTAATCGTTATAGGTAGAGGTTGACAGCCATTTTCGACCATGGCTGTCATCGATGTGAAAATAGGTGAATTTAATCGTCGGTTTTTAAGCCGTACGTTTTAAATTTTCCGATGACTTTTGTCATTTCTTCTTTAGATAATGTAGGGACTTTGCTGTGTAGTCCGCCTGTTTTGATGTAAAGCTCAGCTAGCGTTTCAGTTTCTCCTGCAAGCCAAAGTGTTTTTTCCAATGAGGTTTCCATGGCTATCATCCCGTGATGTTGCATAAGAAGCGACTTACTGGATTTAATACCTTCAAATACGCTGTTGGCGAGCTCAGCACTGCCAAATGTATGGTACGGAATACAGGGAATATGATCTGTTCCTGTCACAGCTATCATGTAATGAATTGCTGGAATATCATGGTTCATGATAGAGACGGCAGTACAGTTGACCGCGTGAGTATGAATGACAGCGTTTAACTCAGGCCTAGCCTGATAACAAGACAGATGAAATAACCATTCGCTTGACGGTATTTTCCCAGGTTCTGAAATGCCCTGACCATCCACAAAGACAATCATATCTGGCGTCATTTTCGCGTAAGGTATGCCGCTTGGTGTGATGAGCATGCCATCAAGATACCGGACGCTAACATTACCTGATGTCCCCTGATTGAGCCCTGAAGCATTCATCTCTAGACAGGTAGTAATGATATCCGCTGCTAACGTGAGTCTTTTCATCTTCGTTCCTTAAAAACCTGCATCTTATGCATGCGGGCTCAATTAAATAGCCGCATTTTTTAGATCAGCAAACATGCTACTGAGTGCAGGCTCATTCGCGCCACACACTCCCCGTTCGGTGATTAAGCCTGTGATATATCTAGCGGGAGTGACATCAAAAGCATAATTCCCACATGATGTTCCTTCGGGAGCCGTATTCACCCAACTTAGTTCGCCTTGAGGGTTGATCCCATAGACATGTGATTGCTCTGTGCCATTACGTTGTTCAATAGGAATTGTTTTCCCGTCCTTAAGTGTCCAGTCAATTGTTGGTGAGGGAAGCGCCACATAGAATGGAATTTGATTATCATAAGCAGCGAGGGCTTTAAGATAGGTACCAATTTTATTGCAGACATCTCCTTGCGTTGTGGTTCGGTCAGTTCCGACGATGCAGAGGTCAACTTCTCCGTGTTGCATGAGGTGACCGCCAGCATTATCCGCAATCAGCGTGTGTGGTACGCCGTGTGAGCCTAATTCAAATGCAGTTAGTCCCCCTTGATTACGTGGGCGAGTTTCATCTACCCAAACGTGCACTTTAATGCCTTCTTCATGGGCTTTATAGATAGGCGAAAGCGCGGTTCCCCAGTCCACTGTTGCAAGCCAACCTGCGTTACAGTGAGTGAGAATATTCACGACGCTACCCGCAGGTTTTTTCTGTGCGATTTCTCGAATAATTTCAACGCCATGACGGCCAATTTGCTCACACAGTTCGACATCTTCATCTGCTAATTTTCCAGCAAGCTCCCAAGCGATATCACGGCGTTTTTGTTCTGGTGCATCTTTCAAACTTGCCATCATTCTATCGAGAGCCCATTTTAGGTTGATAGCCGTTGGGCGAGTTTTAATAAGAAGGTCATAGCTCGATTGCAGGTTTTTATCACTCGGATCGTGTTGCATACCAAGTGCCATTCCGTAGGCGGCAACAACGCCGATCAGCGGTGCACCGCGTACCCACATCTCTTGGATGGCGGTAGCCACTTTTTGTGCGGAGTTGAGTGTTAGCAATTCAAACTTAAACGGTAGTTTGGTTTGGTCGATAATTTCTACGGCCTTTCCATCTTTGGAGACCCAAACGGTACGGTAGTGTTTCCCTTCAATATTCATGCGTTCCTCTTACTGTTTTTTGGCTAATTGAATAACGGAAGCCATGTCTTTATAGCGATAGGCATGGACAATGAGCTCGCGAGCCAGGGTGAGTGCGCGTTGTTCGCATTCCGCGCGAAGTGCTATGTCTTTAATCTGTTTGAACTCCGCAACGCCAGCAAATCCAACGATTCGGCGGTTCATTTCCATACCTGCATTGACTAAAGTATCTTCGAGAAGAGTGGTGAAGAATTGATCTTGGGCTTCTTGTAAGGCTTGATGGCCAAGCTCATTTTGATAGAGCGCTAAAGGCCATGCATCGCCTTCTATTTTGCTATTCCACAGTTGGCGGAAACGTTGCACAAACACAGACCAGGTTGTCTCAACTTGGTTGAGAAGCCAATTTTGATATTCGACGCGGTTTGATGTGTTTTCGTCCCAGGCTGGTCTCGAGAAGAAGGCCATGAGTAGATTACCCATGTAGTTTCCGATATCGAAAGCCATCGGCCCCATAAACCCAAACTCAGGGTCAATGACTTTTGTATCAGTCTCTGTCACCATGACAGACCCTAAGTGTAAATCCCCATGTAATAATGCCTGTGCTTCAGTCATAAATTTGTATTTATAACGCATGGCAACTTGGATCATTTCTTTATCTTGCCACATCTTTTCGACAGCTTGATCAAGCTCAGGAGATAGCCAGTTGTTACGTTCAGCGTTGAAATATGGCTCAGTAAAGATAAGGTCTTCTGTAATTTTGCAAAGCTCATGGTTGAGTGCAAATTTGGCTGTCAGCGCTTTTTTCTGATCAGCTGGCATACCGATATCAGAGGTATAAAAAAGGGTTTTGGCGATAAAGGTTCCAATATCTTCAGCGAGATTTGGAAACTTTTTCCCTGCCATCACCTCTTTACGAAGGATGATGTGGGGTGAAAGGTACTCCATCGCAAATAGAGCCATCTCTTGGTCATAAAAATAGACTTCAGGGACGAGCTCGTGACCTGCACAGCGGGCTTCTTGCGATAAGATATTATATTCAAAACCAGCTCGAGTCAGCGATAATGGCCAACTTTCCCCACCTGCACGAACCCAAGGCAGAGCTTGTTTAACGACGATTGTTTTGAGCGTTCCTTTTACAAGGAACACCATGTTCAGATTACCATCACCCACTTCACTGACTTTCCATTGTTCAGGCGTTCCGCCCAACTCAGATGACTCGGTCAATTGAGAAGCTAGATAAAGTGGCAGTGTTTCACATGTCAGCGGCTTGTAGCCTGCTGGAATTGAGTCCAACATAACAAATCCCCTTACTCTTGTTATTATCATCATTGCTTTACATGTGTAAAGTATACATTATCAAATGTATATTAATGTGATCGGTGTTTAATTTTCGATAAGCCTTGTTTTGAGTTGATTCTGTGCATTTTATCTATTGGTATGGTGAGGTGTCTTTTGATTTATCTTATCTTATGTATATTTAGTTATTCATTTGTATTGTTTGAGATGGTGAAAACTATTGGTTAGAGTGTGGTTGGCATCAAGTTAATGAACTTTTGCCCTTTAATTTGCATTCATATGCTGACTCCGTACAGACTCAAAAATTACAGGTATAATCCCCCATTATCTCACTGACAATTTTATTGATGCGGAAATAGAAATGGCAAAACTCACTTTACAAGAACAGATGCTACAGGCAGGGCTGGTCACCAGTAAAAAAATGGCTAAAGTTCAACGAACTGCGAAAAAATCACGGGTACAAGCTCGGGAAGCCAGAGAAGCGGTCGAAGAAAACAAAAAAGCACAGCTTGAGCGTGACAAACAGCTGAGTGAGCAACAAAAACAAGCTGCACTGTCAAAAGAATACAAAGCGCAAGTGAAGCAGCTGATCGAAATGAATAAAATTGAAATAGCGAAAGGCGATATCGCTTTTAACTTCACCGACAACAATGTTATTAAACAAGTGATGGTAGATAAAACCACACAAAAACAATTGATTAGTGGTCGCTTGGCGATTGCTCGTTTAATCATTGATAACAGTGATGTAAATGGCTACGCGATTATTCCTGCGGTTGTGGCCGATAAAATTACTCAAAGGGATGTGGATAGTATTGTATTAAATAATGCGTTGAGTGAAGAAGCTCAGGATGAAGATGATCCGTACGCTGAGTTCCAGATCCCTGATGATTTGATGTGGTAATACTCGTCATACTTCAAGCTGCAGCGTTGTTGACTGCGTTCATTCGCACTAGTCACATACTTGTGTATGCTCCTAGCGTCTCATTCTCTTGTCGCCTAGCTGCAACTTGAATTATTTAGAGTATTAAAGTTTGGGCTATATAGAGTATTAGAACGGGCTATCATGAATAAAATGAAGTGGTTTGTGGCTGATCGGATGTGTAAAACGTAGCTCGCTGGCGTGTAACATCAGCCTTGGTGCATGCTCTGTACCTGGTAAACACTCGCCGCCATATAAATCGCACCCCAAAATGGGATACCCCAAATATTGGCAATGAATACGTAGCTGGTGGGTGCGCCCCGTTTCAGGGGTGAGCTGCACTCGTGTTAATGGGACAGTTGTACCACCCACTATTTCTTGTTGAAAGCGTTCCAGTACCAAATAACGGGAACGTGCGGGTTTTCCATTCACTTTGCAAATAGACATCCGTGGAAATAAAGCTGGGTCTTTTGCTATCGGCGCATCAATTATCCCTTCGTTATCATTCAAGTGCCCGCACAGTAGCGCTTGATAAACTTTAGCAACAGTACGTTGGCTAAACTGTTGGCAAAGTGCGGCATTGATGACTTTATTAAGGGCAATGATCATCAGCCCTGAAGTGCCAAAATCTAATCGATGGACAAGGGTACAATCTGGAAATAACTTCACCAGTCGATAATGTACAGAATCTAAATTCTGAGGGTTTTTCCCTGAAAGGCTGAGTAATCCCGAAGGTTTATTGATAATCAGTAAATGTTCGTCTTGATAGAGGACATCAACCTGCTCATAGCAAGGCGGGGCAATAAAGGTATCAATAATCGTAGACATCGACTTCTCTAAATAAAAAAGGGGAAAGAATAATAACTAATTTATCATCTGCCGTCGCCTTGGGGGGTTGTAAATTTATCATCCAGCTAAAAACCAAAGGCATGGTCTGAGCCTACATTGTGCTTTATACTGCCGTCAGAGAAACTGAGTTTAAAACGATTAATTAGGTGGTAATGCAATGAAAGGAACAATCACAACGTGGTTTGAAGATAAAGGCTTTGGATTTATCAAAGATGAGAACGGAGATAACCGTTATTTCCATGTGATTAAGGTTGCTAACCCTGAACTGATCAAAAAGGGTGCAGAAATCACCTTTGAACCAACAACCAATAATAAAGGCTTGTCTGCTTTTGCTGTTAAAGTGATCCCTGAAAGCAAGTATATTTTTATTGCGGGCGAGCGTTTGAAAATCACTTCAATTAAATCTTTCCTTGTATACAGTGAAGAAGTTCCCGCAGATGCGGGTATTGATAAAGCGAATACCGTGTTATCGGTAGGTGCGCTGATGAGCAGCATTCGTCCAAAAACGGAAATTAAACCTGGTGATATGCGCTCACTGAAAAAATTAGCTATCACTACGCTACATGGCACCACATTGACGTTTTCAGAAGATGAAATCGATATTGAAGAAACGGTAAAACGGTTGAATTCATGTAAGAATTAGTCCTTGGATAGAGCAGAAAATTGATGAGTACCAGAGCGCTATTTTATATGGCGCTCTTAGCTAGATAACGTTAATAAATTCCCATTGTTATAATATCGTTTGTTATTCTAGGTAAATCCACTTAATATCGATGTAGTGTGTTAAAGAGGCTGGCTTCTTTTTTGGGTTTAAACGCGTAATCGCCTAAATATCGATGATAAATTTAATTTACGCATACTCGTAATATTGGTAAAGGTAAATACATCACGAGAATAGGCTGATAGTCGCATTTTGGCTTACTTTTTCATTGGTTTATTAAGTTGAATTTTTATTTTTTTAGAGATAAATATTGGCTTGGCCATTACTTTTTATGGGTAAAACTAAAATCATCCATATTTATAGTTTATTGTTTCACTCATATTATGAGTTTTTATAATTAAAATTAATGTGTTTTGTGTCAATTTGTAATTCAATGTAACTTTATGTGTTTTAATCCTTATGAGAGTAATTAATCGTTCGGAATTACTCTCAATAATACACTTCATAAATTATAATATACTAATAATATTTAATTAATATATTTATCATATAGTTAATTATCCATTCCTTAACTTAAATACACGTTAAATGTGTATATCAATCAGTTAAAGTGATCGATATTCATCATTTAATAGTCTACACCTATCAAATAAAGCGATTCGATCGATATAAACGTTTTTACTCTTATTTTAATGTATTTATTATTAATAAAAGTTAAATGTTTAATTAATTATTTTATATTGGAGTGTGGTTAATGAAATCTAATATAATTAGTTGTCATGTCGGTATTTTTTTAAGACGTGCCCGTAAAGAAAGAAACATGACAGGAAAACAGATGGCTAAATTAATGAATATTAGTCAACAGCAAATCTCACGTTATGAAATAGGGACCACAGCTATCACGTTAGATCAATTAGAACAATTTTTGAGAATATTAGATAAAAGATGGATTGACGTACTTCGATTTCTTGAAGATGAATCAGTGATTGGAATAAAAACAGATAAAAACGAAAGTAAAAATAAATACCTTTCATGGAAAGGCTATTCTACTAAAAGCTTCATTAATAATTTCTAATTATTAGAACAGGCAGAATAAAATAATCAGGTTTTCTGATTATTTTATTGATTATATTTTATAAAAAGCACGGTTAAAAGTGTTTTTTATACTATGTAATTATTTTTTGATATAAATTAAATTAGAGAGAATAATATGTTAAATAAAAAAATGGCATCTGTTTTGCTATCAACAGTTATTGCTGCGTCTTTTGCAACCGTTGCTAATGCCGATACACGTACAGCTCAAGCGACTGCAACTTGGCAAGCAACCGCAATTAAAGATACAACAAGTATGTTAGTTGTTACTCCATTAAAAAGTTTAACGTTTAATTATGCTGAAGGCCAAAAAAGCTTTAACCAGCAAAATGGTGCGTTCGATATTGCAATTCAAGGGCAAGCAGGCGCTACAGACTTTAAATTAGCATCAAAAATTATTGCGAACACATTAGCAAGAACAACTGACGATTCTAAATTAACGGTTGGTGTTAAATGGAATGGTGAAGATCTTAATAAAAATACAGATTTAGTTTTAATTGATACATCAAAAGGCTTAACTTCTGGTTTAGATAACTTAGCTGCTGATGGTATCTATAACGGTTCTGAGCGTGCAACAGACCGCGGTGAATTCACATTTGTTATTGCAAGCGCAGAAGCTGCTGGTGCAGCAACAGACTTTAAAGCACTGACCGATGGTACATGGGATGGTGATGTAAAAGTTCAATTTACCGCGACTTGGGACGGTACTTTTACTCCAGCTCCTTAATTATCCCTTTATTGGATAATTGAATACTACGATAAAGATACTATAGGGAAATAATATCTTTATCGTTATTCCTTTCTTAGAAATTTATGATTATGAAAAAAATAACATTAGCATTAATTTTATTATCATGGCTCCCATTAAAAAATAGCTTCGCTGTTAATGTGGGGAATATTACTGAGATAATACCATCCGATGAAGACACGATAGCGAAAGAAATTGAAAATACAGTTGATACAGCAAGGCTGGTAAATCTAACAATCGAAAAAATTGACTCTCCACTTGAAAATGGAAAGGTTATTCCTGTCAATGATCCTAATGAAATATTGTCAACACCAGCTAATTTAATTCTGCCAGGTAAAGCAAAAGATGTGTTTAAAATTATTTATCAGGGGCCAAAGGACGATAAAGAACGCTATTACCGATTAAATTGGAAAGATGACCCTATTGGTGAAAGTGGTGTTACACAAAGTTCAAAATCAGCATCAGCAACGACATCGGCAACAATTAGCACGATTTTAGTTGTCGCACCAAGAATTGAAAATTTTAATTACCAATATATTAATTCCCAAGTTGCGAATACGGGTAATAGTTCTTTTCGTGTTGTGGCTTCAGGACCGTGTTTAGCAGAAAAACAAAAATATGCAGTGGATGGTGTTTGCCGTGAGCGATATTACCTCATGCCACATTTAGCCGTTAAATTGCAATTTGTCGATCTCTCAAATAAAAAATCAAGCGTAGGTATTTGGCACAAAGGAGAGTTCATTGTTGTCAAATAATGAAGAATGGACTTAAATCATGCGTAAGAGTGCTATTGCTTTATCAATATTGAGTATTATTTTTTCGAATTCGATTAATGCTGATGAAATGAAAAGTATTAAGATTGGCGGATATATTATTCCTCCTGCATTTGTGAGTGCATTGGAGGAAGGAATGTCTGTGCCTGTTTTTTTACGTCTGAATGATGAGGCTAAAAAAAGTCAGAGTGAAAGCAAAATTGCGGATGCAGTTATTGTCATTGATCAGGGTAAAATTAAATTATCAAGTCTTCATCTCATTGAGAATGATCAGGGTGCGAAACTCAATAATTTATTAGTTGATAAGCTTGAAAGTAAGCAAAATGCTATTTTTAATGAAAATAATGGGATTGTTATTGATAACAATGCCGTTCTTCAATTAAACATCTCTTCATTCAACCTATCATTAGATGTTGATAAAGCCGCATTTGCAGCAAAAGAGCATGCGAGACAATCTGTCTTAGGAAATTCTTCAGTTAATTCATTTTCAGCCGTCGCCAATTATGATTTAGGGGTGTTTCAGAGCCGAGTCAAAGACGCGAAAGATTCATCAAGTAGCTATTTTAATTTAGATACCTTATTTGCTGCTGCAGAGCACCATTTTAATGTGAACGCCTCAGCGTACAGTATTGGAAAATCGAATTCGAACGTTGAACTTTACCGTGCAATGTATGAACGTGATTTTAATGGATTTCGCTTCGCGCTAGGTTTAATGAGCACATGGAATTTACAATCGATTGCCAGTTTAACCGCCCTTAGTAGCAGTAAAATTTATGCCGCTTCCATCGGGAATAATTCATCCAGTATGGTGGTGAATAAACAACAGTCATTAACACCCATTTATGCTTTTTTAAATAGTCCTGGGGAAGTGCGTATTTACCGTCAAGGTAAATTATTGAACATTCAAAATTTCCCGATGGGTAATTTTGAGGTTGATACGAGCGTATTGCCTTATGGTATTTACGAAGTCACTATCGAAACGGTTGTTGATGGGAAAGTTGTCACCACACAGCACCAAACAATTAATAAATCCTTCGGTGCGATAACGGGAAATTACGACAAGCTAAATTGGGAAATTTACGGTGGATATATTGATTTTGATAAGCGCCATTATGTGAGAGGTGAAGGCTCACCTAGTCAGACCCCTGAAAAAAGTTATTTAGCGGGTGTTTCTTTTGCTTATAACTTCCCAGTGTTATCGGGTATTCGTTTCCAAATGTCCAACTATGGGTTTGATAAGTTTGTTGTACAAGAAACCAGCGTTAATGCCACTTTAAATAACTATATTTCAGTTGCTTGGCAGGGCATGTTAGAAAATCATGGCAGTCACCGTAATATTGCGACGGTTTCGGTCAATATCCCCGAAGGGTACGGTTCTTTATGGGCATCTAAAGAAAAGACCGTCGTGACGGGCGATTTACCGCTTTATGATGCGGATAGCTATTCTTACGGCGGCACGATTAACTTTGACAAAATCATTGATAGAACAGGCTCGTTTACTATTAGTAACACCAAAGACCGCCGTGTCGGCAGTGATTCAATCAACTATGAGTACGCGAACACATTATTCTCGGGTCGTTATGGCACGGTAGGATTAAGAGCGGGTGTTCAGCGTTATCATTATGATAATCAAAACAGTACCAACGAAAAATACGTGAATCTTGATTTCTCTTTGCCGCTCTCTACATGGCTTAGTACTGGCGTTTCTTCGACAAACGGTAACGTAAAAGCCAATATTTATGCGAATAAGAATTTTGAAAATTCCGTGATTACCAATGCAGGTGTTTCAGTTTCAAAATTAGTTCGTGATAAAGATAATGGCGAGTCTGATTTTTCAACGTTGGGCTATGCGTCTTACGACACAAAATATAATTCAGGGACTGTGACGATTAATAGGCCTGATAATAACCGGCTCAATGGTAACTTAACTTCGCGCGGCTCAGTAGCCTATAGTGACGGAATGATCACGCCTAGCGGGCAGCAAGGTAAATCTGGCGTGATTATTAATTCAGATATTAAAGGTAGTGGCAGTATGGTCGCGAAAGTGAATGGCCAAAACTACCCAATTAGTGGAAAAAATACGTTTATTCCATTGTCTCCTTATTCTGATTATGACATCCAATTAATGAATGACGGCAAATCAAAAGACAGTTTTGATATTGTTTCTGGTCGAAACAAGTCCGTTACATTATATCCAGGAAATATTGCCCTTTATCAACCTGAAGTTAGGCAACTAGTGACCGTATTTGGTCGTCTGAAATCGCCTAATGGCGAATATATAAAATATGCTTCCATTCGAAACCATATCGGTCGAACAAAAACCGACCAAAATGGTGAGTTTTCCATGGACGTTGATGTTCGATACCCAGTGATATCGTTATTACAGGACGACCAACAGACTATTTGTGAAGCAGACTTAAACCTGCAAGGTGCACGCGGTGCATTGTGGGTTGGCGAGGTGACTTGTGAGCCTCAAGAAGCATTTGCTAAACGTTAATTATCTCTTTAAAGGCTAATTTAATATGCGATTATTATCGATAACAGCACTCTTTTTTTCATTCGCTGTTTTAACGCCGAATTCTTTTGCAGCAACCGCACCCCTGCAAGAATATGTCATTGTTGAAAACCAAGTTGATAATGAATTTTTTATTGTGGCAAATAGGGTTGATCCGCGTTTTTCGGGTTCCAATGTTTTCACAAAATATCAGCGTAATAGTCAATTAAGTTTAGGCTATATGGGATATACCGGTACACCATTTAGCTCAACGTATAATATAGGCGATATTTGGTTAGAAAATTCCCCTGTCAACCAACCGTTTATTGGAAACCGTTGTATGACGAACAACCGAAATTGCCCTGCAACCTCTTATTGGCCTGCTCAGCAATTACGGGACAATGGCGCATATAAAATACAGCAAACAGGTACGCCAGGTGAATCGGGTTATTCAAGGCCTATTTTCTCGGAAGCATTTTATCGTTGGTTAGCGGAAATCCCGCCAGGAACCGAATACACGTTTGATTTAAGAACATGTACAAGTCGTGATGATTATAATTTAAGTAATACAACGTGTATGACCAGCGGGGGGCGAACAAGTACACAGCAACACTACATTCCAACCAATAAAAAAGGGAACATTATTTTGAAAGGCACTGGCGCCTTGCAAGAGGTGTTTGTGGACAGCAATGGGAATCCAACCATTGGGCTGGGTTCTAATTTTTGTTCCACAGGTATTGTGGCAAATGCTTCTGGTGTGATTTGTAAATTAGTGGAGTTAGAAACTAAAGGTTCATCAATTAGTGGCTCATTTACTGTCCGTATGTATATTGATAGTGCAAAGTTAGGTTTAGCGAGGGCGCCAGCTGCGGCATCTATTAAATATAAAGGAACTAACAGTACACGTTGGACAAATTGGTCTTCAACAACAAATATGTCTGAAATTTTTAATAATGGCTCACAGAATATTGAAGTCTTTCTTTCCAATGCGTATTTAAAATCGATTGTTGATGCCTCGCCAAATTCAACCGTGACATTGGCAGACAGTGTTTATACATTTGGTTTTCAATCTCCACTGCCACAGTCTGGTTTTTATGAATTTACGCCATCAAACTACTTAATAATTAAACCGAGAGATTATGGAATTAGCATTATTCCTGCAGACTTTAATCCAAATCAATCGAAAACGGGTAAGGTCGGTAGCGAAGAGCCGCCGATAGAATTTAATTATATTGTGACGACCAGTGGCCCAAGACAGGCAGACTCTATTACGGCAAAAGTTGAGGGGCCCCAAACAACATTAAAAGGTCAGTCGTACTGTTTATTCACTTCAAGTGATAACAAATTTAATGTCCCTTTTTCTGCCTACCTTTCATTTAAAAATGGCAGTGGGGTGAAGGAGTCATACCGCGCTAGTTGTGATAATAATGAAATTTCATTGAAAAACGCATTATGGGCGGAAACCCCCTGGGACCGGCCAAATGAAGATCTCGGTTCTTTTTATCGTACTGATTTAGACTTATCATTCCCAATGAATGACGCTAATTCGTTTTTCACATTAGACGGTATTGATTGGTTAGGGACAGTTTCAGCAAGTGGGACGATTACCGTTAAGGCGATTTGGACGGGACCTGATATTCAATAACTTTAATGGCTATTTTGTGGCTACTTGTAAAGACGCAAGTAGCTTTTTTATTGGTACCAATTCTTCCTTCAATTTAATAGCGGATTTTTATTATGAAACGCTTCTCTTTGCTTAAAATCCTATTTTTGATGGTGTTGTTTTCGTTTTACAACAACGCATTTGCGTTATATATCAACTCAGATATTTCTTCGATGGATTCGGGCCAAGAGTTTTTTTCTAAGCCATACGTTAATGATACGAAAAAAACGAATTTATATAATTTTAGCGCTTATAAAATTGATAGACCAGGTGGCCAAGAACAGGGTGAGCCGATACTCAATGGTGAAATTATCTTTACTCCGCTGAAGAAAATTTTATTACCAGGAGAGCAGGAGTTTTTTAAGATTTTTTATCGAGGGCAAGCGGATGAAACTGAGCGCTATTATAAGATTATTATTAGCGAAACGCCTTTGGATATGCGTAATGATGACGGGAAAAAAAAGCAGCCATTATTTTACCCAACGGTTAGCTTAGAAACCTATTTTGTCGTGAGACCTAAAAAACCTGACTTTAAATACAACCTTAATTCAAATGATGGGGTACTAAAAAATACGGGTAATACTTATTTTAGGGTGTTATTACATGACAGCTGTGATGCTGATGATGACTCGGAGCCTTACGTCTTTTATTTGTTGCCTAATCAAGAGTTTAACGATGTACGCTTAAAAAAGAAAAGCCGAAAATATATAGTTATTTTCGATAAATATTACTCGGTCGGGAATTGTGAATAATTAATGCAAAAGAGGCTTTTAATAAGTAAAAGCCTCTTTATAACACTATGGTGTAGACATAATAATTGTTGCTGCAGAGTTAAACTGGCCTTCGATGAGCTCATTTGGCGATAAATTTGGCTTCTTTACTAACGTAAACATTAATGTATCTCTGCCATGGCCATTTTCGATTTTTGAATTGAAATGCCCATTCATTGGGGAAACACGTTGTCCTTGATGATAAATCTCTACACCTAATCCTGGCATGATCGGGCCTTGACTGCCGATATCACCTGTTCTGACGAGTAGCGCATCTCCTGAAAAGGTTGATGTTTCACCACTTAAAATCATTTTTATTGGTGCTGTTAGGTTATTATCTTCACAGCTATATGTGATCTCAACATTACGCTGAAAACGGCTCGCACTACCCACTGTTGAAATACCTGATGCATTAACCGTTTCAAAATCAACAATAATGATTTGGTTATCATTGATATCACATGTCCCTGTTCCTACAACCACATCATTTCCAGCATAGAAATTCCATTTAAAATAAGCGTGGTCAATATGTTGGTTGCTGCCTACAAATGTTGCATATTTATGGAGATCAAGCGTCATCAATAAATCTCCTTTTCTGACTAAAACTGAAGGTGTAGGCTTAACATTCACTTGCAAATATAACTTAATTTGCAAGGGCTCAGAAGCGGTGGTTAACCGGAAAACTGGAATTTCTTGACCACTAAATGGTGCTAAATAATAAGCACCGCGTACAACAACACCAGCTTTTAATTCAGGATTATTTTTAAACGCAGGGCCTAAGTCAGCGCCTGTGACATTCAGGTAGTCGACATAGGCGGAGGGCGCTTCATTGCGGCAGGTCATAAAGTCGCTCACATCCGCGAATTCATTAATTCGATTAGGTACAGCAAAAATATCATTATCAAGAGGAACATCTTGTATGCTTTGTGTTCCGCCGCCAACCTCTTGGCCCCCATTTGTTTTACATTGGAATGCAAATATGGTCGGGGAGAATAATAAGGTTGCGAGAAGTAATATTAATATCTTCATTGTTACTGATACCTTAATCATAAATTAAACTAAAAATAGCGGTTGCAGTAAAATGGCCAAATGCAATACTTTTATTTTTTATTGCATCGGGTTCCCCTTGCACATTCGCATTAAAACTTAATATATTTGTGCCATTCTCTAGATTGTATGCGGGCGTCGTACTATTAATGGGAATTTTTTTACCATTGTATTCTAAAATTTCAATTCCTATACCCGAAGCCATGCTGCCAGAATCTAATGCAAGGAGGCCTGGTAAATAGCTATTTTCGGTTCCAGTAAACTTAACTGTCACTGTTTTAAAGATACTATTATCACAGTCATCTAGGTGAATATTAAAATTTTCCAGTGGTGTTTTTTGGTTAATATAGAGATACTTATTGACGATAGTACCAAAATCTACAATGATATTTTCATCACCAGGCCTTACCGTGCAAGCTTCAGCGACAAGCTGCCCTCTTATCTTAATTTCACCGATTTGGCCATTTTTTGCATGGCTCGGTAATGAAAAAAATAACAAACTGAATAGCATGAAGAGTATTATTTTTTTAAATTTGTAAAAATTGAAATTTAAGTTATTCATATAAAGACCTTCAATGCTCTATCCGCTAATTGAATTAGCTTATTCATAGGTTATTTGGAAAGAAATAATGCTTCGGTATGCGCCTGCCTGTAATTTTTCTGCAACTCTGACGGGGGCTACGTAATAAGTTAAAATATTTTGCCCAGACGAAATAAGTTGTGGTTCGCTGTACTCACCAAAGGCGATTTCTTTTCCTTTTGGGTTGGTGATTTGTAATCCCAATCCAGTAACACCTTCTACGCTGGCAATGTTAGGGCGAAACGGAATGACAGGGGCAATAAACCGAATTTTCATCCCTGGCTGGGAAGTGCTCCATGTGACATTGCCCGATTTATCATTTCTTAGGGCGGTTGGTGTGTCGATACAATCCAGCAATTCAATATTAATCGGGGTTTTATGGCCTTGTGCGCCAATTGCTTTTAATGACGCAGTTTCAACATTCCCCAAATCAACAGATTGAAATGCAGAGTCCATCGATAAATGGCAAGCACTCTCAGTTAAGGAGCCGTAAACAAAAATTTTTCCATTGGCGCCTTCGACATCCCAATTTCCTGTGGCGTCATGAAAGGCATTCGAGGACGCCCCATATATGACAGACGGTGGAAATATCAGAGAAAGCCCGAGAAGTAAGGTAAGACTTTTTTGATTAATCATCTTTTCCTCTCTATTTATTTTCAGGAACAACCTGACATGTGCTGGCTTGGCATTTGAATTGCAATTTAGGACGGCCACCGTAGTCATTGATGTAGGTTAGTACTGGGTTCGCACCAACGGTGGAACTTGGGACACCTAAATTTTCTTCGCTAAATGGTGCGACCATAACGGCTTTAAAGTTTTGATTTACTGGTGAGTTGATACGCTCCGCAGCGCCAATAATGGTGATATAAAAAGGCGTTGGATTTTTAATAATATATTGGTCGCCTTGTTTAATAAGCTGTGTTTTTTCCTGCCAAGGGTTATTCAACATTTCCGTTTCACTTAGCATGATACTTTTCGGGCGGTAAAATAATTTAATTTTGCTTTGTAATGCTAATTGTAAAACATTCGGCTTATCACTTTTAGGTGGTATCTCTCTTAAATTAAAGTAATAAACGCTTTCTCTATCTTGAGGTAACTGGTTTATTTCAGGAAGCGCTTCAACACGAACTTGGCTTGATTTTTCGGGTTCAACTCTTTGCACTGGGGGTAATACTGCAAAAGGAGAGGTAACTTTCACTCCTTGAATATTTTCTACCCAGCCTTGGGCTAAATAAGGCAGTTGGTTATTTTTATTGGTAATAGTAATTGAAACGCTTTTTTGATCGCCATTAAAAATAATGCGAGTTCTATCTAAAGCAATTGCTGAGAAAGCGCTTCCGCTAACTAAACTGCTTAATAAAATAGTACTGATATATAAATTAGTTAATTTTTTCATAGCAATCACTCAGTTACAGATTATTATCTGTTTCATTACGTTTATTTGATAGTGGCTTACAAGGAATGAATAATCCTTGGCTAATTGTTTCTAAGTTCTCAGGAAAATGGATTTCACATTGAGCTGCGCCACCCCAATGAATAATCATGACTTCATTTGGATTGATACCACTGACGTAGGCATATCCATTATCAGTGACGATCCCTGTTTCTTTTCCTTTCAAATTAGTAATCTGAGCACCAAATGGCGGCGCAGAGCCGTCAGACATACGCATTGAAAGCATCATTTTTTCACCAGACAATACATTAAATTTACGGTAGCCAATTGCGCCTTCTGTTAATGTGGCCTGGACAATAGAATCAGTCACCTCGGCATTATTCGGTAATGCATTTAAATCGACTTTAACTTTACTGCGGTAGTAACTATTTAAGTCAGGCACGACCACTTTACCGAATGCATTCGATGCAATAGGGATACCACGGTCTGATACGGGGATTTTAGCTACGCCGTCAGTGTCTATGAGTAAACGAGTGCCGCCAATATTTGAAACTCGGTGAGCATCCGCACCTTTTAACGTCATAGTGAATCCGCCTTGAGCCCCTAATCCAAATGACGTGTAATTATTGTGAATATAGCTGGCATTTGCGGTTAACTTCGTATTATCGCCGTAATGAGTAATATAGGTGCTTGCGGTTCCACCTTTATTGGTTGACCCTGCGCTGACTTGGTAATTGGTTCTATCAGACAGCTTGTCATAATAAGTTGCCCGGTTAACGGTGTCGTCCCGTGTTGCTTGTAATGAATAGCCGATATTGGCACCATTTCCCCAAGGCATTGATGCTGAAATATAAAGACCGTCATCATTTGTTTCGTTATATTTATTGCGGTACGCCGATAATGAAATATTAATATTTTTCAGGCTTCCCCAATCTAAGGTTTTTGTTACCATTAAATTGTAGCGATTGCTTTCTGGCTTATCCCAATAGGTTTGGTGCGAATAATTTAAATAAGCAGTGATCCTTGGTTCTCTAAAATTTTTATTTAGAGAAATCACATACATTTCCTTATTACTGCCTTGGCGTTCGCCTGAATCTTTAGCCGTTAAAAAATCAGTCACAGTCATAAAACTGCGCTCAGAGAAGCGGTAACCTGCGAATTGGACTTGGCTATCATAGTCATCAAAGCGCTTCGAATAGTTTATCCGATAAGAGTTACCTGTCAGTTTTTTATCATTCGGAATATTTGCAATAGAATGCGTAATATCGAAAGACAAAGCACCAAATGCTAATAGATCGCGACCTACACCTACGTTGAATGCATTATAGTCTTGGCTATTTAATGAGCCTGCGAGCAATGACCAACCATTGGTGACTCCCCATGACATTTCACCACTTGCGAATGTGTCTCCGTTAACATGGTGATCCATATCGGTTGGTCGACCCATTGCTAATTTATATCGAATACTACCTGGGCGCGTTAAATAAGGGATATTAGCCGTTTCAACTTGATATTCTTGAACAGAACCATCCTGTTCTTCGATTCGAACATCCAGTTTACCCGTCGTTGCATCGCTTAAGTTTTGGACACGAAAAGGCCCAGCAGCAACTTGTTCTTGGTAAATAACTCGCCCTTGTTGACTAATAATGACCGTTGCATTGGTGGTTGCAACACCTGTGATTTCTGGCGCATATCCACGTAAGTTCGGTGGAAGCATTAAGATATCTGAGCGTAAGCTAATCCCAGTGAATCGAAAACTGTCGAATAAATCCGTATTAAAATAGTCTTCACCCAAAGTTAGTTTTGCTTTAATGCTAGTTAAAGCTTTATAAGCATAAAGTCGGCTCCATTGGAAATCATGCTCATTTTTACTGTTTGAGCCAGTTTCTCGTTGAGCACGTCCCTGCCAATCGCCCCTGAAGCGCCATGCACCGAGGTTAACACCCGCAACACCATTTGCCGTCACATTATAATTACTATTGTTATCATGAGGTTTATTGGCTCTTGCATTAATGTTGTAGTCTAAAATAGCTCCTGAAATCCCCTCATCCCAAAGAGAGGGTGGATCCCAGTTAGCGGTTCTATATTCAAGATAGGCTTGAGGAATACTTAGGTATAATGTTGCGTCAGATAAATCTCCCTGAGCTTGAAAGCCAGGTAGACTGAGTAAATCAAGACACTCATTATTATGCCACCACGTAATTTTCTTCAATGAGTCCGCTGTTAGCCCTAATTGTTGGACTTGTTCTTGTGTAATACATACAAGGCTTGCTTCAGGGTCATTTTCAGGCGCATAAAAAGAAAATCGTTGTTCAGGCAGAGTTTCTTTATTTAATTGTATTTTTAGAGGGTAAGTGCCAGGCATAATATAGCCAGCACGTGAGAATTGCTTAATATCGATGTTTTTTTTGTCTTCTAAATCAAATAATGCTGTATTAAATTGTATAGTATCAGCAGCATATAACTGGGCAGATAATGACCCAAAAGCGAACATTATCGTTGTCGTTATTATATTTATTTTGTGTTGTTTAAAAAACATAAAAAACATCCCTAAAACACCAATATAACTTTTAGAATTAATAATAATCGACCTTGAACCTTAATAAGGTTTGGTAATTACCCGCTTTAACAGGATGATAATTGGTGACTAATTGCATTTGATATTTCAGTATCATTGTGCCAGGGGTAATTCCTTGTGCAGGCAATGGCTTCCCTGGTGTAATGGAGTATCCCGAGATATCATGCAGTGCCAATTGCACTCCTTTTGCTTCACCCGAGAGTGTGAAAAAATCACCTTCTGATGGACCATCAAAAGTGACTTCGAGTGAATTCCATTCGTTATTATCTTTTGAATATTTTTCCCAACGGCAATCAACGAGCTTAATATTGAATTCTTTTATGGGGCCTTTCCCAACTTCGCGAATATAGCTTATTGGAAGAACCCCCATATTAATGGTCTGATCCCTTGACCCGATATCTATTGCACAGGCAGTATCGACTATTTCGCCGTTCATTGTGACTTTTCCCCATCCATGAGGTGATGCCGCCATTTGTGGCGAAAGAAATAATGTAAGAAGCAATAGAGACGATACATTTCTTGGCGAATAGATAAATCCTTTCACTTTAACCTCTGACTTAATTAGGTGACTAATAGAGGAATACAGGAGTATTCCTCTTTAACTAATCAATTAGTTATAAGTTAAGGTAAAGTTAGTTACGCCTTCGAATTTACCTAATGGAATTTTATCTACTGCAACGTTTGCACCTTGTACATAAGCGCTATAACGTAGAGTGTTATCACCCGCTTGTAATTGGTGTTCTTGTGCTGTTGCAACACCCATATCTAATGCTGCTCCGTTTGTATCAGTTAATTGAATACCGACGTTACCCGCAATAGTTGGATCGGTTGCATCTAAGCCAGTTACACCTAATAATTTAGAGTTGAATGCAGCACTAGAACCAGAGAATGTGATGCTGACTTTGTCATTATAGACTTTGTCATCTGCATCTTTAGGGAATACACAGTCTTCTAATTCAATGTTGAATTGTTTAGCACTAGAAGTACCGCCATTTGCTAAAACAGAGTTAGCGATTTGGCCTAACCATACAGTTTGGTCAATAGAGTCGGAACTAATTGAGCAAGGTGCATCGATGATTTCACCTTTAAATGTAACTTTACCATGCCCTTGATCAGCGAGTGCTGGAGAAGCGATAGCGGCAGAAACAAGTGCTGCTAAAAATACTTTTTTCATTTGAACCTCATTTATATATAACAACGTGATGATTACCCAACAATTAAGTGGGCATAGTTAAAATTTTATATTTTTTAAATAACTATTTGCTGTATAAAGAATTTAGAATAATTTCTGATTGCCGATTAAAAATATAATGGCAATTATCTTGCTCATCGAAGAGGTTTTCATTGTTATGAATAAATGAATTAGCATTAGGATGTTCTTCATTTATTTTCAATGTTATACTTTCGAAAAACGCACTAGGGTTAGTATCTAGATAGAATAAGATTGAAAATAACATCCCACAGTTAATGCTACATATTCCTCTTTCATATCGAGAGATTTGTTGTTGTGATATTTTTAATTTTTTAGCTAGATCTTTACCGCTTAGCCCTTTTTCTTTTCTAAGGTGGAATAACTCCAAACCAATTTGCTCAGTTAGTATTTTCTGAAAATTATCTATACTGGTTTTTAACTTGTTATTTTTCATATCTCACCAATAAAGCTTTATGTAATTTGGTTACACAGTCAGACCCGCTTGCAAAGTAAACGATTTGCTTTCTTTTTGCTCAGGAAACGCAACAAAATAAATCAAAATGTTGCGTTAAATTGGTTTTAGCTAATTTGTTTAATATATTGGAAGTGTCAGAATTAAAATCTTTAATTTATATTATTTGTTAGTAAATCTGGAGTATTTATCTAGTGGATTTTGTTGGCGAAAATATCACAGGTGATAACTTTTTGTTGTAGATGACAATTTTTTACATAATTTACTGGTTACCTCTAAAATAAATAATACAAACAGAGTTTTATGCTGTTTGATTTTGGTTAGTCTCAGAATTATACTTATTAGGCATTTTAAACATTTTGATTTATTATGTTGCATTACCATTTGATTTTAAATCATTTTTTATTTAATTCATTGATTTTTATTTATTATTCAAAATATTTTTTATTATATTTCTTGTTGTTTGGTTATGATTTTATATTATTTTTACATTTGTCTGATTTAGAGGTTATTTATGAAATTAAAAGCTAAAACAATTTGATTTTAATTTTTTTATTTATTAAATATCTTTATATGATTCTCTAAATACGAGTTAAAATGTAATTTACACGTATATATATTGATAATATATTGTTAAATTCATGCGGCTGACTAATTACTCATATTTCGAGTATTTAAATTATGATAGTTGGTAAAAGAAGAATAAATAAAATTATTAACTAACCTTATTTTGGCGGGTTGAAAAATAACGTATTGATGGCTCTATTTAGTGGTATTCAAATTAATCATCACATCAAACATTCATAAGAATACCTCAGTTTTATAAAACCAATTGGTTAAATAACTGAGGCATTCTTGGTGTTTAATTCATTTTATAATATTGAACTTTAGTTCCATGTTGATACAAGTCATTAAATTGTCTATTGATTAGACCAAATGCCACTAAAACGTTTTTCATTACTTGCGGTATAAATTACTGTATGGGCAATATTTCGATGCCCTAAATAGTCTTGAATTAATCGGGTATCTCTACCGAGGTCAGCTAATGCATACCCACATGCATGTCTTAACATGTGCGGGTGAAGTTTGACGGGTAGCCCTGCGATTTTGCCGTATTGTTCAAATAAACGGTAGATCTGGTAGCGAGAGATTTGGCTCCCTTTTTGTGAGATAAACAAGCAATCTGAGCTGGACGTTTTCCAAGAATTTCGCTCTAACAACCACCTTTCTATTGCAGTAAACTCTTCAGGAATTATCGGTTGAACAGTGGATAAACCTCCTTTTAACCGTCTGATGTAGATTATTTTTTGTGCTAAATCAATATCTGCCATTGTGATGTGAGTAAGTTCGCTAACCCTTAGACCATGTAGGAAGCTCATTAATAACAAGCAATAGTCGCGATTGGGATATCTCCCCTGTTTGGTTGCATTTAATAGAGCGTTAACTTCTGTGCGTGTAATAAATTTGCGTTTAGTCATTATGATCTCATTTATACCTCGTTACATTTCGCTATATACCAATGATAAATTAACTAAAAATAATTAATTTTCCTAAAATTAAACACAATATGTCATAAGCACACGTGATGATACCTAAATGTGAGTGATTAATCATGGTGACTTTTCATACTCTCTCACCGCGTTAAAAAGTGTAAGAAAACAGAAAGAATGGAATTCTTGAAGGATAAAATTTATTTTTCTAAAACAGGTCTCACTCACTGAAATAAATTGATTTATGGGTGGATGTTGTTGCGTTGGTGCTAAAGAGGAAGGGGATGTAAAGGGCATCTACGGGGAGGAATCTGCCAAGCAGTACCATAAATGACGCTGCTTGGCGGTTTTAATTTACGATTATTCTTTCTTCTCTTTTTCTTCTTCTAATACTTCGCGATACCAACGAGGATGGTGTTTCCTTGCCCATCCACGCGTCACCCAGCCTTCAACCATGTACGGATAGAGCCTTTTACCCAAAAGGCAGCATAAGCATGAACAACAACCGTAATTATCAGGGCTATTGCAGAAAGTGAGTGTGCCAGTAATGCTGTTCGAATTATCGAAATTGAAAAATAATCAGCGAAATAAGGACGCCAAATAATAATTCCACTTACCGTTAAGACGATAAGGCACAGGCTGAGAACCCAATAAATCCCTTTTTGGCCAAGGTTATAATGGCCGATATCGCCAGCTTCCTCATTACGTAATACCTTGTGAATATTTTTAGCCCAAATAAGGTCTTGCTTATCCACAAAGTTATATTTTAACTATCTAAAAAACATAAAGATAAATAAAAATGCCATGAGGCTACCGACAAAGGGATGCAGTATGCGAGATAACTGGGGCGTCCCTAAAATATTCATAAACCAGTTTTATGAGGGAAAAAAAGAAACCTAATCCACTGAATGCCGTAAAGATAATGACGACTAACAGGTTACATTGCACCTTCTCACAAATTTACCTCCCTGAGTTCTACATAAAGGCCCTATTTGGCGTATAATCAGCAAATTGATTATTTTGTGCTATTTCATCATTATTAATCGTCATCAGGTTGTTGGCCCCTTCAGTACAATGGGATTTTTCGGCAAAATTGGTCAGGTGGGATATGTTGGAATTTTTAAAAAATTACGATAATTTAACGCTAAGTGAAAAAAAGGTATTAAAATATCTGAACGATAATATTGCCGATATACCCTACTTAAATATCAATGAGTTAGTCGCAAAAACCTATGTGTCGAAAACAGTCATTATTAACTTATCGCAGAAATTAGGCTTCAGTGGTTTTAAAGAGCTTAAATTTCAAATTAATAATTATATTCTGTCCAAAAATAAAACTGAAAAAGTCACGCCCGCGTCCTACAAAAAACAACTCGAGAAAAACATTAATAAAAGTTTTACGCTGATTAATGAAGATCAAATTAATGACTGTGCGAATATTTTACATAAATCGCGAAATATTTTTATTGTTGCGAGGGGTACCAGTAAGGCCGTAGGGTATTATCTTGAGCACTTACTCTTTGCATTAGGTCTGCACTGTTTTTTTATTAATGACTACAATTTGTCTGATTCTTTCACTCGACTCGTCAGCAAGGATGATACGGTGATATTTATTTCACTTTCTGGCGGAACAAAAAAGATTATTGAGACCGCCAAAATTGTCCAATTGAAAGGCGCAAATATCATTAGTATGACAGCATTCAATACGAATGAATTAACCAGTTATACCGATAACACGCTTTTTTGTTTTGCAGACAGTTACGATACTAAAAGGGATGATACCAAGTCCCGTATTGGTTTTTTTATTTTAGTTGATTTACTTATCAATGAGTTAGAAAACCTACTTTAGGCGAATTTCTTAACCTACTCTTCCTATATTACCGCCTTTTTATTGTTATTTTTAACAATAATGCCGTTTCAAAATGACTTAGGTCATAATTTATGACCTAAGATAATTTTTAAAACCGGGACATCATTTCTTTTATAAAACCCCCAAGCTAGTATGCCTTTAATTCTAATAATAGAAGTCATAAGGAAAAAGTATGGCCAGAAGAAAGTTTGGTGAATCTATCCAACGCTTTGGGAGAACATTACTCCTTCCGATTGGTGTGCTTGCACCTATCGGTATGATATTGGGTATCAGTGGTGCGTTAGTGCAAACGTATATGATTGCACGCTTTCCTTTCCTCGGAAATGAAACAGTTAACGCTCTATTAGTTAGCATTCGTTCTATTGCAGGGGTGATTTTCGATAATATCCCATTGCTGTTTGCGATGGGGGTCGCTTATGGGATGAACCAGAGAGATAAGGGGATTGCCGTCTTCGCGTCGGTAGTTGGTTACTTATCCTTGATCATTACCATGAATATTTGGTTGGTGCTCACCGGCAAACTCGCTGATGCAGCGATTATGAGCCAAGTGGGGCAGATTAAAGTTCTTGGCATACAAACGCTGAATATCAGTGCGGCAGGGGGGATCATTACGGGTTTAATTGCCTCTTGGGCGACTGACAAGTTCTATAACCTTGAGCTTCCTACCGCGTTTGCCTTCTTCTCGGGGAAAAAATCGGTATCCATTATCATGATTGGTTTAATGATCATGGTTGGTGCGTTATTACCGTTTATCTGGGAAGTCTTAGTCCAAGGATTAATGAAGTTATCTGCTGTATTCTTGAGCCCTGTCGGCCCATTCTTTACGGCAGGTGGTGAACGTTTATTCATTCCGTTTGGCTTACACCATGTCTGGAACGTGTTGTTCCGTTTCACTGAAGCGGGCGGTACCTATGTTATTGATGGACAAACTTTTGTGGGTGTTGTCCCTGCGTTAACTGAAGTGTTATTCAAACAAGGTCCTAACAGCGAATATTGGGCGATGATGCCAAGTTTGACTCGCTTTATGGCGCAACAGCAAATGTTAGTAACACTGTTCTTATTCCCTGCGATTGCGCTGGCAATTTACAGAACATCGAAGAAAGAAAACCGTGCAGAAGTGAAGTCGATGTTGGTGACAATGGTATTGACCGCGATGCTGGGGAACGTGACAGAACCGCTCGAATTTACCTTCGTATTTATTGCACCACTGTTGTATCTCATTTACGCGATTATCGTGGGTATCGGTGCAGTGTTACTTTCTTTCGCGGGTGTTGCTATTGGTTATATTCGTGGAACGGTATTCGACTTCACGATATTTGGATTGTTATACGAGCATACAAACTGGATATTCTTAGTCATCATTGGTAGCTGTTTAGCCGTGGTCACTTACTTTATTTTCTACTGGGCGATTATCAAATTTGATATTAAAACGCCAGGCCGTGAAGAATCCAGCAACCTGAAAAATACCTTAATTAAAGAAAAACGTTATGGTGAAATTGCAGAAATTTTAATCCAAGCGTTAGGTGGAAAACAAAATATTCGTAATGTAGATAACTGTATTACTCGTATGCGGATTGATGTTGGCGAAGTGAATCAAATTGATAAAGATTTAATGTTGGAATCAGGATGTACCGCATTCTTCTTTCCATCGGCAAACCATGTCCATGTCGTTTATGGGCCGAAGGTTGAATTCGTTCGCAATGCTGTTGATGAAGCAATGAAGAAATAAAGAAGGGATACGAAATGAGAGCATTATACGATTCTAAAAGTAAAACAATTGATGATAGAGGTATTAAAGCACTTTTATCTGATGAAGCAAAATATACAACTTGGTTAATGTTTGAATCTATGTTGGCTCAAGCTCAAGCGGAGCAGGGGTTTATTCCCCAATCCGCAGCTGATGAAATTAAAGAAAAGGCGATTATTGAAAATATTGATTTTGAAGAAATGAGCCGTATTTATCAACAAATCGGCCATGGCTTCGTGCCTTTTCTGAAAGTATTAGTGAATGCTTGTTCAGAAGAGAGTGGAAAATATATCCACTACGGTATTACCACACAGAATATCCAGCAGAGTTCCCAACTGTATATGATGAAAACGGTACACAATAAGTTTATGTTGTTGCTGAGTGAAATCATTGAAAATCTTTCTGGTTTGGCAGAAAGAACTAAGCATATGGTAATGCCAGGCAGAACCCATGGACGCCATGCGATCCCGATTACTTATGGCTATAAAGTGTCGGTGTGGATAAGCGATTTTATTGATTGTTATCAGCGCATGAAAGAGTGCGAAAAGCGCGTATTCACCATCATGATGGGGGGGGCGGTTGGTGCTTTTAACTCGATGCCAGGTATCGGTTTAGAAGTGCAAAAACGCGTCGCTGAGCTAACAGGTATGCATGCGATGGAAGTGCCATCGAGAAACCTAAGCACCCATAAACTAGAATATATGGCGAATTTAGCGCTGATGGCGAATATCTGCCATAAGATTGGTGAAGAAGTTTACAGCACCACATTGGAGGAAATTGCTGAGGTTTCTGAAGGATTTACGAAGGGTACTGTGGGCAGTAGTACGATGCCACACAAGATTAACCCGAAATTAGCAAAAGGCATTATTGCAAATTCACAGAAACTGTATTCTTTGCCAAGTGTGGGGATGTACTCAGCGGTACGTCCTTATGAAGGTGACAGCAGTTCTTATATGTTATTCGATGGCTTAATTGAAGAAGCGTTAGAGTTAACGACAGAAATCTTATTAAGAACCGAAGAGCTTTCAAGAACTCTCGTTCCTCATGAAGATAGAATGCTGCATAACGTATTGAGAAATAAAGGGTTAGATAACACCGAATACGTAATGATGAAAATGGCAGAAAAACTAGGGAAAGATAAAGCCCATGAGCTGCTATACGAAGAAGCGATTAAGACTGCAGCAGATGGCGAGGATTTCTATACTAACCTCACCAAAAACAGTGTGATATCCGCTGCTTTTAGCAATGATGAAATTAAAGCGATGTTAGATCCACGTTCTTATATAGGTTTGTCTGTTGAGATAGCAGAAAAAGAAGCGAAACGTGGCCTCGTTATTTCACAAGAAATTAAACATAATTATAAGTAACAGTGATTAACGGTAATGACAGAGCCACCTATTTAGGTGGCTCTGAGGCTGTTGACAAAGCAGGATAAAAACGTGGTTTTTCCTGCTTTGTGTTATCAGCGGAAAATCAATAAATTGATTTTCCGTATTAATATTCAAAACCTATCCAACCTGCAGTCAAACCTCATCGGTTTGTCAGCAGTCTGAGAGCCACCTATTTAGGTGGCTCTTTTTTTATAGAAAATAAGAAGTTATCGCTGACTGTATTTTTTAAGGTTGTATTAATTGATAAATTTTTCATTTAACACCTTTTTCATTTATACATGAGATAGCGCGTTTCAAAATTAAGGGATGACAATTTTACTCTCTTAAATAAAGGTGAAAATCATTTATGTCTAAACAATATCGCTTTATTACTAAAGCTGTTGATTTTCTATTACCCAGACTTAAAAATGCGGATCACAGCTAAAAGTGCGATTTATATATATACGACAGGTGCTTTTGATATTGTCCCTTTAGGTTTAGAGTCAGAAGGACTTTGGTAAAAATTATCGCTAGAAAAATAGTGGGGTGTTTGTTAGGCAAAAATGCCGTTTAATCCCTCTTTTGCCTAATTGTTTTTCAAATGCTTTTTTAATTGAAAAAGTGCTTGTTGTCTTATTTCATTACGCTGTAAAAACCGAAAAATCGCAGCCATTTTTGTTGCTTCTAATCTGCTTTGTTGAATGCGTTTTTCAAGCACTTTAAGCACTCTCATCTTCGACTCTTGATGCGCAAACTGTTTCTGTAAAATAAACAGATTTATCCAAATACCATGTCGAGATGCAAAAAACTCCAGTGTTGATTCATAAGGTTGCCCATTTTTACCTGCAAGTAATAAGCCGCTCAATAAACGGTGCATCATCTGGGTATTCGACGGCTTGTTCCCTTGAATTAGTGTGGTGATCCCTTGCTTAAATTGCTGTTCTGAAAGATAAATTAATTGCTGGTAACGTTTTTTAGGATTGGTGGGGAAAATCCAGGCAAAAGCCGCCATGGCAATTAATGGGCCAGAGACTACCGCAATGGCATTGCCCACATTTTGCGCCAGTGAAAGGGAAAAAGGATAGCTGGGTTGTAGCAATATCAGTGAAACCATAATGTAGTCAAATGCGATTAGGGCTAATTTATTGTGTGAATAAATCACAACGCCACTAATGATGACTGGAATGATCAACAATGCCATTTGCCATGATGATGAGGCGAAAGGCCATAAATACCAAGTGCAAATTAATGCGGCAATCGCACCAAAAAATTGCCCCGTAAAGATGTATTTCATAAACCTTGCAGGGTAATCAATGGAGGCAAACAAGGCGAGCATGACTGATAGCCCCAGTGTTAAGTAGGCCAAGGCTTGCCATTGTGTCCATAACCATAAAAAGCCAACCGCTATAATGGCGATAAAAGAACGTGTAAAAGCATGCCAAGCAGAAATTTTATTTTGATGGAGTTTTAGCTTGTCATGCTGACTCGGGCGTTTGGTTGATTTTCCGAGAGCCGCATAATAAAGAGGGATTAAGAGCATTTTTAGTACGCCAGTTGGGCACAAAGACAAAAGATGTTTCCATTGTCTATCCGTAGGCTCTTGCGATGGAAAATAGAAAGGTGGCATCGATTGGAATTGTTCTAAATGTAGCAATATCTGGCTTTGAAAAATAAGCTTCTGCCGAGCTTTGGCGACTTGTTTGCGGTGGTAGCGCCAGCCAATACGGTTCGCTTCTAAAATGTCTTCATAGCTCGTCATTGCTTGCCAAAGTTGGTCAATATCCTGTTGCTTTATCGGGCTTTTTTGTTCCAAAGCTTGATGCAAAATTGAATAAAACTGCGTATCGACTTGATTTTTAAGGGCAATGACGGGCTCTTGTTCACGTTTTGGAGTAAACAAAAAATTGAATACGACCGCTGAAAGTACCCCGACAAGAATTGTCCATAACCTGTCCCAAGCAACCATAAATAACCCATCGGTGCTATGGACACTCAACATACTGACCATGACCGCAGAGTAACCCGCCAAAAAGGTGCCATAGGCGACGAAGCCTTTTTGTAGCTGACCGATGCCACTACACGCGCCTAACCATATGGCTAATCCCACAATAAATAACAACGGGTTAATGAGATGCAGTTGAATTAATATCACCCCAGCAAGTACACCAATGACGGTGCCCGCAAAACGCCACCAACTTTTTTCGAGTAAATTTTCCCGCCAAGGTTGTGCTGAAGCCCAGACCGTCATGGCTGCCCATTGTGGATGAACTAATCCCAAATATTGAGCAATAAAAAGTGCAGCGATAGAAGCACAAGCGGTAATAAAGGCAAAACGAAAGCGTATTGGATTAAACCCTAAGCGAAGCAGTAGATTTGTATTATGTGGCATAGATTATCGGTGAGTTTGGCGTGTTAAAAGGTTTAATAGTTGATAAAATCAACTAAAGGCAGTGTGATTATCGACTAATTAGTTGATAAAATCAACTAAAGAGGGATTTATGCGTACAGAACAGGCAAGGGTGTTTGGGGTGATCAGCCGAGCGGCTCATCATTATATGAAATGGATGGGGGAGCCTTATGGGCTCAATGCTATTGAATGTTTGATGATTTTGCATATTCATCAATATGATGCTTCGACACTCGAACAAATTTCGAAGGCGATGGTGGTGGATAAGTCAGTGACAACTCGGGGGGTGAGTAAGTTTTTGGCAAAAAATTGGATAGTAAAAACCCATAGTCAAACCGATAAACGGGCTTACCACATCTCGCTGACACCGCGTGGTTACACTATTGTGGGGGAATTAAATGATAAATTAGATAAGTGGAATGATTACTTAGCTACTGGTTTATCTGAAGGTGAAGCGCAGCAATTATTTGCCTCTTTAGAAAGCTTGGCAAAGAGGGCGGTAGAAAGTTCGGTAACGGATTTTCCTTTGATATGTGAAGGGAAAATGACGTGAGATGACATAAAAAAAAGCCAGTTGGGTTTAGCAACCAGCTGAGTGGTTAAATCGAATTATTGTTTAAATACTGGGTTTATATGGGGCGCGGTTCATCCCTTCCCAGTAAAACTCTAGTTTGTTTGTTGCTGATTTATCACCGAATTTTAAATGAGTTTTTAGATTTCCAGTTCCATAATGGGGGTGAAGGTGCACATCAATGGAAAACTAATTTGGGTAATAATATTTAACCAAGTTATTATTTTATAGTTTTTGGGAATAGAATCCCGTGACTCGGTTTTCATTAAATAGCTACGAATAAAATAAATAAAGAATATGCTTAAGGTATATTTCAATGGAAAGGCCTAGGGATTCCTTTCCGCTAATGCAATATTAATAGAGTGATGATTAATTTATTATTTCATTTGATAGAGTATTTAATTAATAACCTTGTTTTTTTATGAAATCGTCGAGAAATTAAAATTACGTTATAATTTATATGGTTATTTTATTTTTGTAACTGTCAGTGTAATTTTTTCTGATAAATCATCAGGTAGCTTTGTTATTTTATTACTCATCATGATGAGTTCACTGTTTTTCTCAATTCGAATGCTAATACCTAACTTCGCCGTGCTGTTAGCAACTTTTTCGGGTAAATTGATTTCAAAATTGATGGTTTTATTCGCACCTTTAGAACGTAGTTGATAGTTTAATAAATTCTCTGTTGGTGATAGTGAAGTATCTATTGGGCTAATAGATATGGTTATCTCAGAGTTATCAGGAATGATTGATGGTGAGTAAATAACTCCCTGTAGTTGATGGCTTGAAGAAATTTGAAGAACTTTAGGGAAATAGCTACAACCGAGTAATGTGCTAATAAATAATAGAGAAAATAAAGGTTTATATGTTTTTTTTAGCGTTATAATGATTGACATGATAATAACTCAACTTATTGAAATTAACGGATAAAGACTTTCTGAAAAAAGCATTTAATATATGCATATAATGTATTTCGTGGCTTATGCTTAGATAAAACAGGTATCTCTGATTTTTCGCCAGTATATAAAATACCAATTCTTGGTAATGTCATAATAAGATTTTCATCTAATTCAACTTTTTTAAATGATTGACGTAGCTGCCTAACTAACTTGTAATAGCTACTTTCAGTCACAATAGTTCCTCTTTTTTCCCAGATTTCATACATAACTTCTCTCTTGTTACTTGTCTTAGTAAGTAAAATTTTCAATAAACAGGATTCATTTTCCGTAAGATTCGTTAATGTTTTCCCTCGTGATAGGGTTCTTTTTAGCGAGTCATAAACGACTTGTTCAGATAATAAGACTGTTTGCTCTATTTGCTTGTCATTAAGGTTAATCATAGGTTTTCCCATAAATGATAAATTGGTAATAAGTGATATCTATCCTAACTGGCGATAATATATGCATCAATATAAAGAAACGATGATTGATAATAAATTAAAAAAATTAAGTCGTTTTTTTATATTAAGATAAAGTGCAATGAAGGTATGAATTTAAATCATTTATGGTATGAATTTATATCATAAATAAATTTGTATTTTTTATTTTTTAAAAGGGAATAATGATTGCTTGGCTATATATTAAAAACGCATGATTGAAAATTATTAATAATTATGGGAATACCCACTTAGATAAAGTGGGTATTCCCACATTTAAATATCGTCAATATCAGTATCGTCATCATCAGATTCTAGTTTTACCTGCCCAATATTACGATTAAGTTGTGTTGATAGCGGGCTATTCATCAGGCTGATGGACATATAACGTTTTAGTGTTTCATTGAATCGTTCATAGAGTGAAGAAGGCGTTTCATCAGCTTGTAGTTTTAGCGCTTGTAACGTACCTGCAATGAAACTTTCTTTTTCTTGTTTCTTTAAATGCGTCATGGTGTTAAAAATGCAACTGAAGAAATCTTTATCGCTGTTTTTTTGTTCTAATTGCCGAATGAAAGTATCAATTTTTATTTTTTCCTCTGGAGACATTTGAATATTCTCACCCTGTTTTTTTGTCGAAGTGGAAGCGTTGATTGTGTGAGATGAGGATGCCATTTTTTGTTGAATGGTTTGTGTTGATGATAAAGTCACACTTGATGTAAATAATGGTCGGTTATTGATCGGTAGGTTCATGTTTGCCTCGGTGAGTACTGAGTAATTCAATGAGTTTTTGATAGTTAGCCTTGTGTTCTTTTAATAATTGGCAGCGGCTGGAGACCGAAAAAATTTGTGGCAATGTGTTCTTTGCTGCAATGTTTGGCGAGAAATAACAAATTTCATTATTGAACTCCAGTGCGATGGTGTCGCTAGAGCTATTACTCTCAATTGTAAGCTCTGGATATTGGTCACTAAAAATGTGCTGCATATTTGCAGGCAAGTGTATCTGGTGATGACGTGTTTTTTCTTGTTGCAAAAGAAAGTAGTGTGCAACAATTTCTTTGACTCGCATGTCACTAAAAAAATTTACAAGTAATGTTTCAAGTCGCTCTGAACTTTGTTTAACTTGGTTCTGAAAGGCATTTTCACTTTTATCTATACAGATAAGAAAATCGGCTAATAATTGTTTTATACCGTCGTTATACCCTTGCTGATAAGCAATTTGGTAAATTTCTGTTTTTTCTGTTACCGCCTGCTGATAGAGGTCATTGGCCTTTTTTTGGGCGTATTCAATGACTGTTTTTTGGTATTTAGATGCATTCAATGTGCGCTTTTTGATCAGCACTTTTTCTTGAGCTGTGTCTTTAACTGGCGATAGTTGTTTCATTTTTTGTACTTCCACTGAGATAATGGCAAGTTTTTTCAATAATATTCCAAGGTAATATTGCCTGGTGACAATTAGGGATCATTTGCTGAACTTGCTGACTAAACATATATTTTGCACGCTGAACATAGGCGTGGCCGAAAGGGGCTAGGCACAGCAAAATTTGTGCTGCACCTGATGCAATTAATTTACTTTCTGTATTATTGTTTAACACTTCAATTGGGTTTAATGGTTGAAGAAAATAGTGCTGTAACATTTTGCTATTAGGTGGTTTTCCAAAAAAAAACTCTGATTGAACTTGTAATAAAGCACCTAAATGAACAGCAACAATCGGCAATTTCTTCCAATGTACTGATAATGCTTTGGGTAATAAGCGGGTTTGAGTACTTGGCATCTGTAAGTCATATTGTTCAATAAGCTTTTGGTTATGCTGCTTTTGCAATAATGGTGGTAATTGGATGTAAATCAATCCATTAAACTCGGGATGAAAATAGTTACCAGGAGCAAGAAAGATATCTCCTTGCTCAATGAGTAATTTACTTAGCATCTGCATTGAGTGCATTCTCCATTTCCATTACTGGTGTTTTTTTATTATTGCGGTATTTCAAAACACAGGCCAATACACAAAATAAGAGAATAGCTAGACTAATAATTGCGCTAAGTATTATTGGATAAGTAGCGTTTTCTGAAGGTGATTTTATTTGGTACTGTAATGGTGGTCGGCTGACAATGACGACAGAAACGTTATCGTACGTCGTTTCTGCAAAACTATTATTTAAAAATAGTTTGATTTTATTCATCATCATTTTCGGGTCTTCACTCCCTGAATAGGTCACCAAGCTGGATATTTTTTGTACTTGTTTAACCGCGCCATTACCATTTAATGGATAGCTCACATGAACCCTTGCATTGACGACATTAGGAATAGAAAGCAATGACTGTTCAAGGCGTTGTTCAATCAAGGAAAGTAATCGAGTCCGTTCAGCCTGTGGTGAAGCAACCAGTGAATCCCCAGGAAAAGCTTGAATGATTTCAACGGGGTCTTTTGACGGTAAGTTGTACTGGCGCAGTAAGTCGACTGCTAGAACAAAATTTTCTGGGGAAACACGGATAGAATCCCCACTTTTATTATCATGTTTACGGTTGGCTTCAATACCATGTTCTTGCAGTACAGCAAGAACTTCATTACTTTGTCGTTGACTTAAGTTACTGAGTAGTAATTGATTATCACAACCCAGTAATAAACTGATAAAACTAATTAATAACAGTTTTTTTAAAATATTCATGATTATTGCGCTTTTAACACTGTATCAATAGCAGAGACACTTTTATGGGTGAGTGTGCTAATCATACTCATGGCTAAATTATAATTGCCGACTTGATTTTGTATTTCAATGAGCTGAGCGGGATTACTGGCATCCACATTATTTGCTTTGTTTATTAGATTGGCTTTTTCATTACCAACCGCAGCAGTATATTCTGCAAATAATTTTTTTACCTTATCTTCAAATGAGCCAGTAGATATCGATGAGGTAATATCATCAATAATGTTAGGTGTGGTAGAAAGAGATATTGGAGTGATCATAAATTATATCCTATAAAATAAGAGCACCATTGTAATAGGTGCTTTTATTCAAAAATTAAACGTTACGAATAATCGCTTGAGCAGCATCTTTGATTGATTTCATTACATTACTTTGCAATTGACGTGCCATATTATAATTGCCACTTAATGCGGTAATTTTACCGAGTACTAAAGGGTTATCGACCTCAATATTTGGGTTATCAATCATCCCCTTTAGCTCATCTGCGATAACCTTAGTGCGTGCACTAAGGCCTGCGGAGGAAGCATACATCATGCCCCATTTACTGTTTGCAGTCGTAGTGTTATTTGTTGTGGTAGTATTATCTTCTAATGTTGATGTTTGCCATTCACCACTAGTTAAACCAATAGCCATACTAATTTTCCTCTTGTTGCTTACTTCTAACGTGTTTTGGAATTAAATAACCAATGATTATTACCTAATAAAATGTAACCATTGTTATTTGAAATGAAAGATTTTCCTGCTAACTCATCATTTTCTAATGAGATAGAGAACTGAATTTGCTGTTCCCCCCATTGCTGATAGAATGAATTTACGAAACTAATTAATGATATGATTTGCTTATCATTTAGACTGCCATTTATACCAAAAATAGTTTTGTTGTTTTCGGTGATTTTATTCCATTTAACATTACTTTCTGTTAATCCTAGTTCGGCATTTTTTATTAATTCGTCTAGTTTTTTTATTCTAAATTCACTTTTTTTATAGCATTGAAAATAATTTAAAAATATTTTATCAATAATATCTTCTTCTTTTTTTGAAATATTTTTTTCTATTATTTTAATAATAGGGTGACAAGGGTCATCTATATCTATTTTTAATAAATTAGGGGTAATATCTGAGATCTTATTCTCTATTTCAGTTTCGAGGTTTTGAATTTTGTCAACCTTAAAATGGCTACGATACTTTGATTTTAATAAGCGTTGCATACTCCAGTCAAAGTCCCGCTGTGTTTTTACTAAGATTAATACCCCATTTTTACCGTCATCAGTGATTACTGCAGGGTGGTGGTTGCCACTAATAATATCCTCAATTGATTGTATTTTTTTATCCTTTGCCATCTCGGAATTGTATGGAATAAATAGACAACTGATGAAAATAATAATGATTAATGATATACCCGCGAGCATTTTTGGATGGTATGGCGATTTTTTAAATTTATTCACTCGCTTTTCTGGTTTAATAGCGATATCTGAGGATGCCCCTTCAACTGGTGAGATGGCCCAAGGGGTATCAATATGTTTAATTGCAAAAGGGAATAAATCTTCCAGTACCGTTTCATGCAAGTTAATAGGGATAATTTTGCTTTGAGCTTGAGTATGAAGATCAATGGCGATTTGGCCTTCATAGGAAATAATTGAAAACGTAAAAGGTTCTTGATGACTCGGTATTGAATAAATGGTAAATCCTTCATCAGAAATATTCGTTCTATAATTATCTTCTTCACCAATAATAATAAGGTTAGCATCTAATGTTATTATTATTTCCTGATCGCGCATTTCCCCATTGGCGATTCTCATAATATAGGTTCGATTGTTCATATCTGTCATGCATGTTATCTCTATAAAAATAAGTCAAGTGTATTAAACAGAATAAATATCGAGCAGTCAGCTGAATAAATCTTACTCATTTGTACCTATGGCAGGGTGAAAAGGGTATGAAGTATTCCATTTTATTCCTTTGTATTTTGGGAAGGTGTCCTGCAATCTGCTCTAAAATCAACCAATAGATAGGGCTTATATAATGTCAAAGAAAGATATTGCTGCATTATTAGAAAATGGAAATCTCTATTTTTCTTTACAAGATAAATTATTTCTGGCAGTTAATTTTGCAGAGGGAGCGGCTTTTAGTTATAAATCTCCATATTCAAAATTAAATATTCAATTTGAAAAAAACGCTATATTTATCGCTAATGATGACGCGTTGGATAAATCAGCGAATCCTGACTGGGAAATTTATTCAATAGAATTGTCTGAGCTAATTGAAATCCTTGCTGTTATTGATACTGCAATGAAGCAATCTTTTCTTTCAAAAAAAGATAAGCTTTATTTAAATGATGAAATAACTCAAGAATTTATTCCATTAGATGAAGCGTTTTTTACAGAGATATCTATTAAAAATGTTGTTATCGATTTAGTTATTCGAGAGCAGCCAGAGTTTGAAATTTGGTGTAATACATTACGTAAATACGAAGCTTACGGCATGATGCGTTTTATTCTTTCTGCTGTGCAAAATGATAAAAATGCCAATATCAATCAGCTTTGTGCTCGCTATGGTGTATCTGCTTCTTATTTTAGGCAACTTTATAGAGAAAACTTTAATAAAACAGCAAAACGAAAAATAATGAGTGTTCGTATGGCAAACGCGATTTTGCAATTAATTGAAAGTGAAGGCTCAATTTTAGATGTGGGACTAGAAGCAGGCTACTGCTCAGCCTCTCATTTCACTAATGATCTTAAGAAAGAGTTGGGACTAACTCCTTCAGAGATTAGGCACCTTGGAGCAAATTTATATGAGCAGTAAAAGAAAGGGAGCAATATTTATTGCACTCCTTTTGTTGAGCGTCAATGTTCATTCGGCTCAATCTGAAACCTTCATTGCAGAGCCGATGGCACAAGAAAAGAGCAATGATACGTTCGTGGCGAATAATATTGCCGTTGGTAAAGTTTTTGAGGCTGTCGCGGAGCAATTAAATAAGCCGATTATTTTAAGCAAGTTAGCCGCACAGAAAAAAGTCACGGGTAATTTTAATCTTGCCAATGCTGACGAAATGTTCAAAGCCTTAACTCGTCGTATTGCATTGGTATGGTATGACGATGGCGCCAGTATTTATGTTTACGATAATAGTGAAATGCGTAGTGCGCTTGTGCCAACCCATAAAGTCAGCAGCGGGCAGGTACTTAATTATATTCAGCGTAATGGAATTTATGATGAACGTTTTCCTGTACGTTCCCAAGGTGCTGATAACTTGCTCTTTATTTCAGGGCCCCCTCTGTATGTTGAGCTTATTAAAGCGGCTACATTGTATCTTGAGAAACAACTAACCCAAGAAGAGTCAACAAGCGGTGAAGTTGCTGTTATTTCATTGAAACATGCCTCTGTCACCGACCGGACATATTCATCCCGCGGTCAGAGTATGACGGTGCCTGGCATGCTGACAGTTATTAGTACGTTGCTTAAAGATAGTGGTAATACGGTAGATGAAACCGTTAACATCCAGCCTGCAAAACTTAATGTATCTGGGGATTCAATTGATGAACTGATGGATGCGCCAATAGGGGAAGAAAGGCAGGAAAAAAAGCAGGTTATTGTTAACCGCTCTTCGGGTAAAAACGCGCTTTCATTGGTGGCTCATCCAGATAGTAATAGCTTAATTGTTAAGGGCAGCCAAGAGCAAATTAACTATGTAAAACAGCTTGTTCGTACACTAGATGTACGTCGCCGCCAAGTTGAACTCTCATTATGGATTATCGATATCACTCGTTCTGAGTTAGATAATTTAGGCGTGAGTTGGGAAGTAGGGTCATATAAAGCGGGGCGAGGGGCGATGGCCTTTAACCGCAGCACATTATCCAATAGCCAAGACTTTCTATTACAGATAGATGCGTTAAGTAAAAAGGGAGATGGACGTATTGTGTCTCGCCCCGTTTTACTAACCCAAGAAAATATCCCCGCATTATTTGATAACAACACCAGTTTTTACGCCAAATTACAAGGTGAGCGTATTGCGACGTTAGAGCAAGTGACTTACGGCACCATGATCAGTGTCATGCCTCGTATTTCAGCGGGTCAGCAAGTTGAAATGGAAGTGAATATTGAAGATGGTGCACAAAGCCATGGCAGTGATGGCAAGGCTTCCAGCGTTGAAGGGCTGCCGTCTATTAATCGCACAAGTATTAATACCGTTGCACGGATTGCGCAGGACAGTAGTTTACTGATAGGTGGTTACACTCGTGAGCAATATATTGAAAATGAAAGCAAAATCCCTGGATTAGGGGATATTCCTTGGATTGGCGGGTTATTTAGTAGTTCCTCAGTTAACCAACAGAAAATGGTTCGCCTATTCCTTATTCAGCCACGTTTATTGGATGAAAATGAAGCGTGGGATGGTCGGCAATTTTCAGAAAAAACACGTATCACTCAACGTGATAGTCAATTGCACGGCACGGTACAGTTTTTACAGCAATATATGAGTGAATCATGGCAATAACGCCGATGAATTACAGCAATCGGTTTTTATCCAACACCCAGGATAAAAGCCGTGCATCATCAAAGAGCAATAGTGATGATAGCGACGAGGTTGCTCGTGGTTTAGGTGTCATTGATAGTAGTAGTGAATACGCATCAATGGCTATGCTAGCTGCGAGCCATGTGCGTCGAGGAAACTCTCGAAAGGCACCTGATGAAGAATGGACTCGTTTTTCTGAACGCATTTTAGATAATGATGCAGATGAAAAAGTGATGAGAATCGAGGGGTTGCTAAATAAGCAGCTTATGACACCGCAGCAATTGCGTGCATTATTATTGCAGTTTTTCCCAGATCCAAGCGATTTATTAATGGCGCTAGCAACATTAATTCATCGAAGAAAGTTAAAGCAGGAGCAAATTAACAACCTCGAGACATTAAATGAGTCTCTTCTGAATGATGAAAATGCGCGTAGTGCTCAAGCTGGTGCAAATGTAGCTCTATTAGCGAAAGCATTTGCTGAAAAACTAAAACAAAGTGCTGGGAACCTGAGGGCTGTTTATCGTGAGTTTATTAATTATGATGGCCCTGTGGTTTATTTATATGAACAGTGGGTTGAAGAATTAGAGTTTCAAGAACGTGAAAATATGATGCGCTATCTCGCTAGAGCATTGGCATGTGATTTGCAGGCCTTGCCATTGGGAGATGTCAATGTCAGTGAATTTGGTAATTTTTTTATTCGGGTGGGACGGCTAAGAGAATTACAATCACTTGACCATATATTTAGTCAGCAATTTTTTTTATCAGCATGTTTTCAAAATAATATTGATATAAATAAGCCTATATTGGAAAAATCTCTTAGCCAAGTTTTTACCAGCGGGATCCGCGGGCAAACAATATTTGAAGAAAAAGTAGTTTCTTTTATTAATAAAGAACTTCGTATTGCTCATACCGAAATACGTGCTCAATTTTTGCAGTTATTACTATTGGCTTTTTCAATGATCCCTGTAGCGGTTTTTCCATCATTGGAAGAGAGAGAACAATTATTGGAATCTTTAAAAAAATATATGAGCGATATTGTGGCTAAAGAACAACAGAAAAAAAATAAATAGGAAATTTATCAGTCTATGAAAAATATAACAGGGTTTTTATTACAGATCCGACAACGACCTGAATTAATGGTATTGGTGATTATGGTGATGGTTATCGCTATGTTAATTATCCCATTACCAACGGTGTTGGTCGATTTATTAATAGGCCTGAATATTATGATTTCAGTACTTGTTTTTATGAGTTCTTTTTATATTACTCGAGTACTTAATTTTCAGTCGTTTCCATCCATTTTATTAATTAGTACATTATTTAGATTGGCTTTATCAATTAGTACAAGCCGCTTAATTCTATTAGAGGCGGATGCAGGTGATATTATTGCCACGTTTGGTGATTTTGTTATTCAAGATAATCTTGTGGTTGGTATGGTGGTCTTTGCCATCGTAACGATTGTACAGTTCATCGTGATTACGAAAGGTTCAGAGCGTATTGCCGAAGTGGCTGCACGATTTTCTCTTGATGCGATGCCAGGCAAACAAATGAGTATTGACGCAGACTTACGTGCTGGTGTGATAGATGAAGCTACAGTTAAAGAAAAACGTAGTGATCTAGAGAAAGAAAGTCAGTTATTTGGTTCGTTTGATGGTGCGATGAAATTCATTAAAGGGGATGCCATCGCAGGGATCGTGATTATTTTTGTCAATTTAATTGGTGGCATTTCGGTTGGTACAGCTCAACAAGGGATGGATATATCAACGGCGTTGAATACTTTTTCCTTATTGACGATAGGTGATGGTTTAGTTGCTCAAATTCCTGCTCTATTAATCTCGATAAGTGCAGGTTTCATTGTGACTCGGGTGGGTGGTAATGATAAAAACCTAGGGGAAAATATCGTTTCTGAGTTATTTGCTAATGATTTTACGATATTAATTACGGCATTAATTGTGTTATTCATGGGGTTCTTGCCAGGCTTCCCAACCAGTATATTTTTATTCCTTTCGGCGCTGTTATTTGGGTTGTTTTCTGTACGTTACTATAAAAGCTACAAGAAAAAGCCACAACAAGATCTACAAGAAACGGAAAGTGTTAACTCAGATGTGACAGAAGGGGAAACTCAGCGCGCTAATCAGGAACTTGCAGAAGAATATATTCCTGAAACATTGCCAATTATTATTTCTGTTAATCAAGAGTACAAGCCGCATTTAGAAAAGCATAATTTTCTAGCAAGAATGAAGAAGGATGTGTTTATTCGCTATGGATATCGGATACCCGATATTGCGATTAATTATTCACCTATTGTACCTGAGAACAAAATCGTCATTTTAATCAATGAAGTCAAAGCTGGTGAATACAGTATTTGCTTCCATGGCCATCGTTTATTAACACAAACAGAAGAATTAGTTCATCTTGGTATAGAGTTGACTGAATATACCGATGAATATGGTACGACAAGTTTTTGGTTTGCTGAGCGAGATAAAGAAAAGATTGAGCAACTTGGCCTATTTAGCCGTGATGATGTAACAGAAATGATTGATTGCATTAGTACCTTGATGCTACGCCATATTAATGAGTTTTTTGGTATCCAAGAAACAAAAAATTTACTGGATGATCTCGATAAGAAATACCCTGAACTGTTAAAAGAATGCTATCGACATGCCACGGTGCAGAAAGTCACTGAAGTTTTCCAACGTTTATTAATGGAAAAAATATCCGTGCGGAATATGAAGTTGATTATTGAAAATTTAGTGCAATGGATACCAAAAGAAAAAGATAGCCTGATGTTGGTGGAGCATATTCGTAGTGGAATGGCTCGCTACATTTCTTCTCGATTTGCGGTTGATGGGCGGCTCAATGTACTGATGGTCAATTCAGATTTTGAAGACACCATTCGTCAAGGGATCCGCCAATCTTCTGGGGGGGTGTATTTACACCTTGAACCAGAAACCAGTAATCAATTAATTCAAGCGGCGGAATTGGCCTTAGAAAATAGTTATTTGTCGATTAGAGACGTCAACATGCTAGTACCCGTAGATATCCGTCGTTTTGTGAAAAAAATTTTGGAAGGGCGATTTCCTGAATTAGAAGTGCTTTCTTTCAACGAAGTCTCTGAAACCGTGAAAGTGAATGTGATTAAAACAATTTAATTAATAAGGAGTAAAATATGAAATATCGATTTATAGAATCATTAAATAAATATTTATCTACAGAGGGACGTAGTGACTTAATTAACCCAGATTTAGACTGCCATACTAATATCCAATTAGAGATGAATGATTCACCTGCTATTAATATCGATCTTTCTTCAGATGATATTATTATTTGGTGCGGTTTAACTCCATGTAATTATAGCCGCTTAGAATCAGTAAGCAGTTTATTATTAAAGTCGATAGTTGAATATGCACCACGTAATTTTCAACCAGGGCAACCTGCATTAAACTTGGTGGATGATAATTTTATTTTATCTGCGGTATTAAAAGAGTCTGCATTAAATGAAAACTCAGTATTCTCAGATAGTTTTGATGAATTCTTTGAGCGTGCGAATGAATTGCGCATTCAACTTTCAGCCTAAATTATCTTGATAGATGATGAAAATTTTTGATATCTGCGCGCATCCTGCGCGCATTCACGGTTGTTTGATTGAGGCGCCTTTGCAAGGGGTATTCATTGGTGAAATCTGTTTCATTGAACGCTCAATTTCTCATCCAGAGATCATTGCGAAAGCACAAGTGGTGGGTTTTAAAGAAGGTTTAACGGTATTGAGCTTGATTGGCCGAATACAAGGTTTAACACGCGAAGTCGTAATTCGCCCTAGCGGTTACCCCTTTGTATTTCCGGTAAGTGAGTCTTTGGCAGGAAAAATTTTTGATGCATCAGGTGAGCAAGTTGGTCAATTGGCTGAAAGTTCTAGGGAAGAAACAGGTCTCAATAGTCGCTTACAACGTATTGATAACCCGCCAATTAGTGTCACACAACGGCGGCCTATCAATGAGCCTTTAACCACGGGGGTTCGTGCTATTGATGGGCTACTAACATGTGGTTTAGGGCAACGTATTGGTATTTTTGCCGCCGCGGGTAGCGGAAAAACGTCATTGATGAACATGATTATCAACCATGCTCATGCTGACATTCATATAGTGGCTTTAATTGGCGAACGTGGTCGAGAAGTTATTGAGTTTATCGAAGAGCTAAAAAGCTCTCCTCATGCCGCCCAGACTATTTTGGTGTATGCCACATCGGATAGCCCTCCAGTTGAACGCTGTAATGCCGCATTATTAGCTACCACAATTGCTGAGTATTATCGGGATCTGGGGCGCAATGTTTTGTTATACGTTGATTCAATGACGCGTTATGCAAGGGCGTTAAGGGATGTGGCGTTAGCAACGGGGGAATTGCCAGCAAGACGAGGCTATCCTGCTTCTGTTTTTGAACAATTACCGATGTTATTAGAGCGCCCAGGACGTGTGAAGCACGGAGCTATCACTGCTTTTTATACTGTTTTGTTGGAAAGTGAAGACGAAGCAGACCCGATTGGCGATGAAATTCGTTCGATCCTCGATGGTCACATCTATCTTAGCCACAAATTAGCGGGGCGTGGGCATTATCCAGCAATTGATATCTTACAAAGTATTAGTCGTGTTTTCTCGAAGGTAGTATCCCCAGAACAGGCGAAAGCAGCTGTTGAAGTACGTGAAATGCTTGGCACATTACAACAATTACAACTGTACTTGGATTTAGGGGAATACAAAGAAGGTGAAAACAGTGATAACGATAGAGCGCTAAGCAAACAACTTGAAATTGAACAGTTTTTAAAGCAAGGCATGGGGGAATCGAGTGACTTTGAAAGTGTGTTCAATCAGCTCCATCAGTTAACAATATGAGTGTAAAGAATTTATTGCTGCTAGTTGAGCGCCGTTTAGATAAAACTCGGCAAGAGCAAGGAAGGCTGAATACAGCTATTTGTGAATTACAACAAAATTTGCTGAGTATAAAAGAGCGTACTCAAATTTTAGCGGCGCAGGTTGTTTTGTATGAAAAGTCCCAAGAATTAAAACCCGTTGAGTTTTGGGAGCGACAGCGTTTGAAAGCGGCGGTATTGGCCGAGATTGCGCAATATGAGTATCAAAGCGATAGCATGTTGACGCAAATCGAAAAATATCAGCTGTTAGCTGAACGAATAAAAGCGCAATCACTTGTATTACATCGAAAGTGTGAAAAATTCCAAAAATATCTCAAACAGCAGAGAGCTGAACAGTGCTTAAAATTAGAGCGTCAGCAACAACATGAAATAGAGGAGCTATTTGTTAATGTCCGTCATTAAACCTTTTCACAATGAAAAAACAATAGGTAGTGCCGCTGAATTACCAGCAAGAAGCGACCAGTCAGGACAACGTTATCGCCAGCCAACAGCAGCGAATAGAAATATACCTTCTTATCAAAAACTAGCGATGAAGGCCGCTAGTGTTTTTGAAAAAAATACAGGTGCTAAATCAGAAGATAAAGGTCGTTTAGTGGGGGGGAATAATGACTCAAAGCTCTCATTTTTCACGGGGCAGGGAGTGCCGATATTACAGGAGGAACCGTTAGCTATTTCTTGTGACATGCATTTATTTAACAGCGTAGTTGAACCTGAAATTCAAACAGAAACTCTTTTGGAGCTAGGTGATGAAATAGAGCTCTGCAACCAACAAGAAACATCAAGGGATTATGAATTGTTAGATGATGAAATTCCTTTATTCAATATGAGTGGCATCCCATTAGCGCCAAATAACAATATTGTTCAGAAGCCGAACCAGTTATTGATGTCATTGGCAAAAGAGAAAGGGAATTCATCTGAACTGCCTGATATTCATTATGTTGATGAGCAAATAATAGTTAACTCACTGTTGTTGAAAAGAGAATCGAAAGGTGATTTTTTCGCGAAGAAACCATCGATGGTATTAGAGAATGACGGCCATCAAGTGGGAGGAAATCCAGCAACAGAGCGATTAGTAATGGGTATGCAAGAAAGTAAACAGGGCATTGAACACTCAAAAACAGTTGCTCAGGAAGCTCACGTGAATATGCAACCCGAAATTACAGTTAAAGATCCGCAGTCCGATACTACCGCTAAATTAAGTTCTGCAATAATGCAAGAGCGCGTCATACAAGATTTGACGAAAAGTGAGAAAAACCAGTCCGTTTTACAAGAGAATGAAAATATTGATGTCATTAACATATCTCGAAATAGTCTAGGGCCTACGGAACTTGGAACCACGGTACAACCTCAGGCTCAAACATCAGTAGCACGTGAGTCATCTTCTGTGGCATCTCAGATAGATAAATGGGCAGGTCATAGCGCTGCAATTGCGGATTCTCACATTAAAGAGACTTTGCCGCGAACGTTAACTTATACCTTCCATCAATGGAAAAATACACCGTCTGTGACCTTTGAATTGGCGACAAAAACAGAGTTTATTGCCACAACACAGAGCCGTGAAGTGCAGCATAGCTTACAAGAAAATAAGTATTTACTCGGTGGTGAGAAAAATATTTATTTCAGACAAGACCAAGAACGTGGCCAGCAGCATAGGCAACAACAGGAACAGCATCAGCAAGAAGACGATTAAGTATGTTGAAAATTCGACGAGTTGGTCAGCAAGAAAAGCAACTAAAAATTTGGCAGCAGCAATATCACGTTGATGTGGTTAATTCTCTCACTCACTCAGGACAACGTTATTTTAGAGTGTGTTTACAGAATAAATTGCAGCGAGTAAACGTATTAGTTCAGATTGAAAAATGGTGTCAGCATCGTTGGCCAGAACTTGTTCATTACGCGTGGGGTAACTTGAGTGTTGATACGCTGTGCAATGTTTTTATGTTTGAAAACAAGCATCAACATTTTTTTGAGGGGCAGTTTACATGTTCTTCGGTAGAAATCATTGATGGTAATGATATTCAAGGGTTCAGATTATCGGCAAAAGAAACCTGTCTCGGTGAGGTACTGCTGTGTACTCCATTTGATGGCCTAGCGGTGCGAGAGCAAGCCGATAATGGCATCACTAATGTCTCAGTATCGGCAGATTGGGTTTTAGGATACAGCCATATTCGCTTGTCACTCTTGCGTACTTTAGCGTTAGGTGATGCGCTTTGTATTCAACAATTACAACTGCATATGTTGGTTGGCGAACGTGTATTTGCACGGTTTCAAAAACAAGAAGAAGGTTTATTTATGATTGAAGAAATATTGTCTCCAGAAGAGGGTGAAAATATTCAATTGGTGGACGATTATCAAGATGAAATTGAACGTCCATTTAATATGGCAGATATGAGTATTAAATTAACGTTTGTACTTGGCCACAGTGATATTCCTGTTACAGAGCTTGGTAATATACAACTTGGTTCAGTATTTTCCATTGGTGAAAATAAAGAACGAGAGGTAAAGATATACGCCAATAAGCAATTAGTGGCAGAAGGAGAATTGATTTATTTAGATGGTGAGAGTGAATTAGGCTTAGAAATTACCCGCATAATTAGTCTCGGTGATAAAAGGGTATAATATGCCAACGGTTCCACAAGAAATACCTTTATTAGCACTTATTGCATTTTCAACACTACTCCCCTTTATTATTGCAGCAGGTACGTGTTATTTAAAAATATCGATTGTATTAGTTATGGTGCGTAATGCGATAGGCGTGCAACAGGTACCATCAACGATGGTATTAAATGCGATAGCTTTATTATTATCCATTTTTGTTATGATGCCGGTATTGCAAGATGTGAACAATTATATGCGTCAAGAAAGTGTTGATTTTAGCAATGTGGAGTCCATAGATCACTTTGTTGATGATGGACTGGGGCGCTATAAGAGCTATTTACAGAAATATTCAGAACCACAGCTAGTTAATTTTTTTGAGTCAATACAGCAGGGACGTAGCGAAGAAGAAATTCATGAGGATGGTACGCCTCCAACTTTATTTTCTTTATTACCTGCATATGCGCTCAGTGAGATTAAATCCGCATTTGAAATTGGCTTTTATATTTACCTGCCTTTTGTGGTGATTGATTTAGTCATCTCCAGTATTTTGCTTGCACTCGGTATGATGATGATGAGTCCAGTGACGATTTCTATCCCTGTAAAATTAATTTTATTCGTTGCTATCGATGGGTGGACATTAATCTCTAAGGGGTTGGTGATGCAATATATTGAATTAGCTCAGCATTGACGTGGAATATTGATATGGACGAAATCGTGTATGTTAGTAATAAGGCGATGTTATTAATTGTTATCTTATCTGCGATCCCAGTTATTGTTGCGACAGTAGTAGGGTTATTAGTGGGATTAATACAAACGGTAACTCAGCTTCAAGAACAAACTCTCCCTTTTGGTATTAAATTATTGGCGGTATTTGGTTCACTATTTATGATTTCAGGGTGGTTAGCCGATAAAGTGATGAATTATGCCACGGAGGCGATCCGTATGGCGATCCCTGCGGTAGGGCTACTGTAATGAGCCAAGAGTTAGTTTCGCTAGCATCCTATTTATTTTTTTTGTTCCAGCAAGGACTAATTAAGTTAGCATTAGCTTGGTTAAGAATTGCACCTGTTATGTTTTTTTTGCCTTTTTTTAGCAATAAACTGCTAAATGGCGGGATTATTAAAAATTGTGTCGTGATTTATATTGCCTTGGGGTTGTGGCCTTTTTTTATGGGAGTAGATCTTCAAGGGGAGCAAGCAGGGTTAGCTGAAGTTTTTTTATTTGAAATCGTTGTTGGTTTAACATTGGCTTTTATTTTAGGCCTACCTTTCATGATTGCTAATGTGATCGGTGAATTGATTGACACGCAGCGAGGTGAAACGATCAGTAGTATTATTGACCCAGCAAGTGGGACTGAAGCTTCAGAGCTGGCTGTATTCTTGAGCTATATTGTGTGCATGGTGTTTTTATCTCAAGGGGGAATGTACCAACTTTCAACCATATTTGCTCAGAGTTACCATTTACTACCGCTGGGACAAGGTTTTTCCTCTTTTAATAGCTTAGCATTAGGGGAATGGCTAAATAGTATGGTTCTTAAAGGTGTGATTTTAGCTGCTCCAATAATTGTAACCTTATTTATTACCGAGGTAGCTCTTGGGTTATATTCCCGTTTTTGCCCACAGTTGAATGCATTTTCATTATCATTAGCAATAAAATCAATAATTGCATTTATCGTATTTTTACTTTATTTCCAGAATGAAGTACCAGATATATTAATGAATATGGTTTCATTAACGCCATTGAATACGATTTTTCTTTCTAATTAACGGTATACAGTTTAATTATTATGGCAGAAAAAACAGAGAAGCCTACTGATAAAAAAATAAAGGATTCAGCAAAGAAAGGACAAAGCTATAAAAGCAAAGATTCGGTTGCCGCGATTGTATTAGTCGTTAGTGCTTTTATCTTTGATGGTATGACAAGTTTATCTGACTTGGGTCTATTAACAAAAAAGATATTACTGTCTCCAAATAATATAAATATTGATACATTACTTTGGGAATTCTTTATTGTTTTTATTGGTATTTTATTACCAGTTTTATTGGCGTGTTTTTTAGCTGGAACGTTGGTCTCATTATTACAGAGCCGTTTTAGGCTAGCGACAGAGGCAATAAAACTGGATTTAACAAAATTAAATCCTATTGCAGGGCTAAAAAAAATAAGTTCTTTGAACTCGTTAAAAGAACTTATTAAAGCTATTTTATACTTGCTTGTCTTTATTGTCTCCGCATTGGTTTTTTTCTATCTTTGGCGACATGACATTTTTATGCTTTATCGTACTACCATTGAAGGCATGATCCAGCAATGGGCAGATTTATCAACGACCTTTATCATTGTATTTTTAGCCGTAGCCTTGCTAATTATTATCGTTGATATGATTACTGAATTTTTCTTATTTATTAAAAACTTAAAAATGGAAAAACAAGAAGTAAAGAAAGAGCACAAAGACAATGAAGGCGACCCTCAGATTAAAAGTGCGCGACGAGGTTTACATCAAGAATTACTTTCTGAAGAAGTTAAATCAAATGTTCGTAATTCTACATTTGTGATGGCTAATCCAACGCATATTGCATTGCTCATTTATTATGACCCTGATATCGCACCGCTACCTTTTTTATTTTCTAAAAGTAGAGGGTTACAAGCAAAAGCGATCATAAAATATGCCGAAAAACAGGGAGTGCCTGTTGTTAGAGATATTCCTTTAGCAAGAAAAATATGGCGAAGTTATAAAAAAGATAGGTTTATTGATGAAACTGGATTAGAAGAAATCATGAATATTGTTTCGTGGCTAATTCGAGTTGAGCTTATTCGCATGGGGGTAGATATTGATAATCTACTCGAGGGGAAAATGATAAATAAATGACGAATTTATAAAGTAAGACGAATAATAAATATAAATTAATAAATAAAATCGTTTTTTTAAAGCGGAGATTTTTTTGATTAATTATGATGCAAATAAATTTATTTTTCATCATATATTAAAGTTTAACACAAAGGTAAATATATGAATAACACTCAACATGAAGAAACACAAAATATTGATATGGAAGCATTACTTTCTAGTATCACTACCGCTTTAATGGAAGGTTCAACCTATAAAGATATTCATGGGATCCCACAAAGTACAATGGAGGGAATTTATTCTTATGCCTATGAATTTTATCAACAAGGAAAGTTAAAAGAGGCTGAAACCTTTTTTCGTTTTTTAAGTATATATGATTTTTATAACACAGATTATGTGATGGGTTTAGCTGCTGTTTACCAACTAACGAAACGTTATGACAAAGCCACTGAGTTATATGCTTTGGCATTTGTGTTAGCTAAAAATGATTACAGGCCTTTGTTTCATGCAGGGCAATGCAATTTAATGATGAAAAAAAGTAGTGCGGCGTTGCACTGTTTTGAAAGTGTTTTAGAAAGTAGTACTGATGCCGACTTACAGAAAAAATCACAAGCCTATTTAAATGCATTAAAGAAAGACTCGCCAGAAAAAACGGATTCAACAGATTCTAAAATATAACGAGGAAATGATATGGTCGATATTACAAACCTTGGTAATAATGAACGAATAAAAAATATTTATACCTTTTTACAAAACAGTAACCCATTAGGGACTGGAGATGAAAGTGTTAAATCAGTATTAGCATTAGAAATAGCCTGTGAGGAGTTGACATCTACAGAGCAGATGAAGAAGCAGCGCAATGAAAATATTCCTAAATTATTAAAACCAAAAATGATGATGATGAAAATGAGTCCACAAATAGCAGGCTCAAAATCACAAAAAGGCTTTAATGGAACCGCATTACTTATTGAAACATTTTCAACACTGCGCCAATTATTACATGAAGGTAACTTAGGTGAATTAAAAAATAGACTTGAATTAATCAATGCCGAATCAGAGTCTTTACGTCAGCAAGGTAGTGAATTACTTAATTCATTTGCAAATTCAACAAAGGAAGCTGAGAGCTACACTATTCAGACCCTAGAGGTTGAAAAAAACTTAAATCTCGCGAAAGAACAGTTAAACGGCATCACAGATAAGCAAAAAAATCTTCAACAAACCATTACGAATAATAAAGATCGTTTGGCTAATATTAAGCTTGAATTAGCCGAAAATAAAAAAATATTAGCGCAGATAAACGCTTTAGAAAAGCCGATAACAGAGGAAGCCTATCTAGTTGAAGTTGCCGCTGAAGCAAAGATTGCAGAGTTGAATACACAATTTAATCAATTAACCAATGAACTAGCAACATTGGAAGCCTCATCTGTTTTATTAAATAATCAAAAAAGTGAATTTAATTTAAAAATTGATACGTTACAACGTGATTTTGAATCGTTAGCTGATAAATCTATCGAGTTAACTAAGATTTCTGAAGATAACCGTAACAAACTAACTCAATTTATAGAAACTTCCCCTCGAAATGTTGAGCTGGATGGTGATAAATGGGAAAACACGCTGGCATTGTTGACCTTGTTGACAGCTCAACTCAAAAAAGCGATTAGCGAAGACTCTGTTCGTAACATGAAAGAACAAGAAGAAGTCATGATGAAAATCAATGAGGCTTCTCGTAGAGACTCGGAAAAAAAAGCGAAAGAAGCGGAGGCGTCCGAACGTAAAGCGGCTGAAGCGAATAAAGCGGCTTCATGCACGAGTAAAATCTTTAGTTATATTTTGTTGGCTGTTTCAGTTATTGCCACAGTTGCAACGCTTGGGGCAGCAACGCCGCTTACATTAGCCGTTGCTGCTATAGGGATTGCGATAGCGGTTACAGATATTGTATTAGAAGAAACAGGTCATAGCAGCCTAATGCAAATGTTAGCTGACCAAATTTCTTATGCTGTGACGAACATGCTGATTGAGTTTGGTGTACCAGAGGAGAAGGCTAAACAAATTGGCAGCATTGTTGGCATGATTGTCGCGGCAATTGCTTTTTTGGCACTTTCCTTGCTCTCAATGGGCTCTGCGATAAAAAGTATTCCGAGCATGATAAAAAATATACCGAAAATGATAAAAAATATTATCAAATCAGTGCCTAAAAGTTTAACCAGTGCACTCGGTAAAGCGGCAAAAGTGGGTGACGCAGTAGCAGATAGCGCTGATAGTATGGCAAAGCTTTCTAAACTCGCTAAATTGTCGGATAAATTTGATGAAGTAAAACATACTGCGAAAGCGGTTAGCCAAATTGCAGATAAAGCGGATAAATCGTCAGATGTTGTGTCCATTGGTGGCCAAATGGTGAAGGTCGGTGACTCAGTCGCGGACAGTGGTGATAGCGTGGTAAATCTATCCAAATTCGCTAAATTGTCAGACAAATTTGATGATATTACTGATGTGTCTTCAAGTGCTAAGCATGTCGTTGATAGCGTAAATAAACAAAGTGTGGGCATGGCTCGTCTTGAGGTTGCAATGAAAGGCACTGGTGCTGTTATGAGTATTGCAAATACGGCAGCAACGGGTGGACTACGTTTAGATGCTGCCGCGAATATGCGTGATATGAAGGCAATGTTGGCGGGTATGATGCTGAATGATAAGTCAATTCAAACATTAACAGAGCTACTCAATGCTCTTATTAAAGCAATGTCAAAAGAAACCGAGAAATTAAGTGAAATGTTCAACGGTATTTTGGGCTCTCTTCAGAAGTCGAATGACCAAAAAGTTGAAATGTCGAAAATGGCACGTTTTGGATAAAACTGAGAGGAAAAAATGGAAATTAATACTAATAAAGAAAGCATTATAAATATATTAGCCACTAACCATGCTTCGATTATATCGGCAGCATTAAATGACTCGAGTTTAGAAGGTATTACACCTAAAAAAGTATTAACGGTACAAGAAATCGATTTGTTAGTGAAACAAATCAGTACAGAAAAAACTGAACTTAAAGAAGCGATCGCAATAAAAGATATTAATGTGGAGCACATATTAGAGGCATTAACCTTATTAGGTGCTTCAGAAAGAATGGCATTACTGGGGGATGTTCATCAATTTATTACGATTACACCAGAAAAAATGCAGCAATTAGTGGCTAAAGTATTAGCAGAAGAGATAAATATTACCGAGCAAGCCTTCCAGACAGCCCAATTACCTGATGAAATAGAAATAAAGCAAATAGGGCTTGCCGTACAGGTAATATTAGGAAGTTCATTACTTAAAGATGTTTTCAATAATAGCCAAAGCAATGTGGAACTTAAAGAGAATGAAGTTAAGTCGACAGGAGAATTAAAATCAAACCAATTCATTGGGATTATTAGCAGTGATATATTATTAGCGTTAAGCTCAATTGTTCGTAAAGTATTATCTGAACTGAATATCTCCGATCGTCGAATTAGTGCCGATTTCTTATCATTAAATGCCAAAATGGTAGAAGCCGCTGCAGACTCTACCATTAAAGAAGGTGAAAAAGCATTTTATAGTTCATTGGCAGGGTTCTGTACTTCTTTTGCTGTGAGTTTGGGAAGTGGGTTGGTTCAAGCTAAATCACTGCACACACAACTTAAATCGACAAATACTAATTTGGTGAAGGCGAACCAGAATAGCGCTTTAACTGATAACTTGAAGGCATTGAGTCAAAGTGGGGCTTCGACGAAAAATAATACGATTAGCCTTAAAGGTAAAGATGGCAGCTCAATAGATATGGTGGACAGCCCAAGTTCAGCTCAGAAAAATTTAGTAAATCAACGAAATACAGAATCTGCACAAAGGACTAATAAGTTAGGGCTGGCGGAAAGCCAAGAGCATGATCGTATTGTGAATAAATCGAGAACATACAGCAGCATAGCAGAGCAAGGCGGGCGCCTATCCGATAATGTAGGGCAAATGGTGACATCAGGGACTCAAATTAGCGTTAAAGAAGAAGAAGCAAATAAAATGAAGCAACAGGCGACGGCTGATATCGCACGTACTATTTCAGCAGATAAAGATAAACAAGTAGATAAAGATAAAGACCTCGTGAAGCAAATGAGTGAGTATTTACGTGAAATTAGAGAAGCCAATTTGCGAACATTCCAGAGTGTTGTAAGGGGCTAACCATGGAAGTAATATTTCAACGAAATTATATTGGGTATCCAGAAGTAAAGAATGCAGTTGTTGTTGGAAAGCTGGAAACGATAACTCACCAGGATGGAAATGAATTTGCCATAGACTTAGACGCAGATCTTTATAAACAAGGAATGGTGCTAGCGAGACAATTGGGTGGTTTGGAGTTGAATGAAGCTTCTTATAGAAAATCAGTCTCATTTAACGATATTGAAAAGGAGATAAGCCATACAAAGCTAGTTTCAAAGATTTCCTCAGACTCATATAAAGCATTAAAACGTGAAAAACGAAGTGTATCAGACACTGTAATTGATGGTCGACCTCATATTAAGGGGTTAGAAACAATGATTGTGAATATTCATGATAACTATCAAAAACAGTATGGTGAATTAATTAAAGCATCGACTCAGTTTATGCAAGATATTAATACGGCGATTGGTAAGTTAAGTAATCATATGAAAGCGGGGAGCGATGGTAAAATTGAATTCTATGCGAAAAGTTTTATCTTAGATTTAAATAGTGCCGCTGCAAAGTATTCTGGGAGACCTTTTACAGGAAATCCAAATGATGCTAATCACTTGGATGGCCATTTTAATAGCTTTAGTCTTGATGAGAGCCAAGCGACACCCCTTCTAGAGTTACCATTAGAAAATGGCGTTTTCGAATTTTGGGAGAAAAAATTATCGGGTCAAGGTTTTATAGTTAAAAAAACAGGTACACATGTAAAAATATATCCAGACCTTAAACCTATTGCAGAAATATTTAATACTGTGCGTGGTCTTAATGGGTGGGCAGATGGAGCACAAGTTCAGTCTCAGCAATTTCAAAGTATGCAAACCGGAATAGATAGCCAAAAAAATGCTGTTAATAATAGTGTTTCCCGATTATTAGAAACATTTCGGCAAGATAATAGCCATTTTGAGACATTAACTCAGTTACTCATTCAACTAGTTAGAGACTTGAATCAAAATAATAGTGCTTTAGTTAATTTTTAATTTATAAGTACGACAATTTTTTATTAAATCATAATTTATTGTGAGGGTATTGTATAATGTCAATTTCTCCTATATTAAAAAATGCAGTAACTCCCAGCATGGACATGAATAGGAATTTAGTCAATAACAGTAATTCAATAGCACATAATATTTCCTCTGTTCTACCTGCTAGTTCAACAAATGCATTACCATTGAACGGAGAAGGTAATATAAAAACCGAAACACCCAATATGAATAAAGAGGATTTGCATAATCTCAATGTTCACAAGCAGGCTTCTATTATTTCTGAGCTATTAAATAAAAGTGATTATAATATCACAGCGGAAATGGTGATGAATGCATTAAACTTTGGTGGGATGGGAAATATAACTCAACAAGCTATGCATTACCGCCCTGAAAGTAGTTTGATTATTTTAACGTTACTGGAACCTCATGAAATGGCGGATGGGTTATTAGAGTCCGCCGCAAACATGGTTCAGAGTTTGAATCAAACAACGAATGATAATTCTAAAGCAACCCTTAAAAAATCATTGGAACTGTTCGATAAAAACATCCAGAAATCTTTGTCTGGTATTAAAGGTAATCATTTTCTTGTTATGGGAGAAAGGTTTAAAGAGGCCTATGTTAGGCCAGGATTTGAAAATGTTTTAAAACAGCACTTACCAGAGAAAATGGTAAAACAGCTTTCAATGGATAATTGTTTACTCTCTGAGCAGAATAAACATAAACAAGCAGAAATCTCGGTTTTAAATAGCGCTTATCAGAACGCAGGAAATGGCCCATCTGTTGATAAAGCCCATTATATGCACAATATGTTCAGTATATTGGAAGAAAGCTTAGAAATTGTTAAGACACTAAAAGTGCAAGTTAATTGGGAAGAGCGAGCCGTAATACCGAAAGTAGAAAGCCAGCCGTTATCGTCACCACCAGGGGACGAAGTTGATGGCGCAAGGGGGTTGCCTCAATCCTCGGATTTGACAAGCAGTCATATATCAGGTAGTTACAACACAACAAATAACTATTACTTTAGTTCTCCACTCAGTGAAAATATCACGAAGATCAGTCATGAATCTCCCGAAGTGGATCACTCGTCACTCGAAGAGTCTAAACAGACCAAACAGAGCGAAGCTCCCGTATTAGCACCTGTCAAAAATCAATTTATAGCGAAACTGTCGCACACGATATTAAGCCAACCCGCGAAAGAGCCAGAAGTTGATTACGAATTTCCAAAGGTGGATAACTCTATTTACCAGAGCAAGGACTTTGTTGCGAGCACGCTACACGGAAATCAACCACCTGTGAAAGAACCAGAAGTTGATTACGAATTTCCAAAGGTGGATAACTCTATTTACCAGAGCAAGGGCTTTGTTGCCAGTACGCTGCGTGGCAACCAAGATACACAGGCAAAGGTAAAGCCAGAACGTCAATCAGCCAAACAAGAGGCCATACAGCAGTTTTTACCTAAAAATGGTCATCTTTTAGGGAGCTACTTAAGAAACGGCGAAGTGCCCACCAAAGTCACATTATCAACGGAGGGCGCATTAACACGTAGTCAATCGGATAAAGAAATTTATCGTGGTACACGTGAAGCAACAAAAGTGGTTGTAGATACAGCGTCTTATCTGCCGAATAGCGAGACTCCGGTGACATTAACGGAACGAGGCGCATTGACGCGCGATCAAAGCAAAAAAGATGCTTACACCACAGGCCAGTGAGGGGTTAAATGGATATTAAATCAAACAACATTCACTGGTTATGGCTGGTGGAGCAAATCCAGCAAATACGGACTTATTCAGGGATCACGAATAGCTACACTATGGACTCTGCACTGATCGTAGACGTACATATTGATTCGCTGGAAATGTTAGAGTTAATCACTGCTATTGAGCAATATACTGGGCAGGGAATTAATGATGAAGTCTGGATGAAGTGGCGTTATTTACGCGATATCGTCGATTACCTTTCAAATGTGAAATAACACCAAAAGCCACTGGATATTTAAAAAGTGGCTTTTGGGCTTTTCATTTCTCTTTTAATTCGCTTAAGTCTTTTAGCTAGAGTAATCATAAAAAGATGATATTTTGAATTATTTATTTCTAATTTTTATCAATAGAAATTTAATAATTGATTTCTTAAATATAAAATTTGAGATTAGTCATCGTTATATCAATAAGCTAACATCGAAATTAACTATTTTTTATAAAATAAAATTAACATTAATTTTTCATGCCTTGAAATCGATCACAAAATAAATAGTTCAATAAATGTAATGTTCGAAATAATAATTTCAATTTAAGGGGTTGAAATGGACGCTATTTCGAGCAGGTATCAGTTCATTCAAAAAGTTGCTATAGACGCGGGGAAGCTGGCAGTTGTTTATTACCATCAACGTGGGCAATTAAATATTGAAAAGAAACAAGGTGATGGGCAAGATCTTGTTACAGTTGCGGATAAAAACACAGAAAATTTTATTCGCGAAAAAATTAACCATCATTTCCCTGATGACGCCATTTTTGGTGAAGAAGGCGGTTTTTCTCAAGGAAAGTCAGGCTATACCTGGGTGGTTGACCCAATTGATGGTACCAGCGCTTTTATTTTTGGCCTTGCGTCTTGGTGTGTTTCCATCGCATTGCTTGATGAGCACAAAAATACAGTGATTGCGGCAGTTTATGATGCCGTTCATGATGACCTATTTCATGCAATGCGAAACTATGGCTGTTATTGCAATCAAACACGTGTGCACGCGAACCCTGCCCATTCACTAAATGAAGGTTTATTAGGTGTGGGCATTTCAACCAGAATGTCACCTGAAACTATTATTCCATTTCTAGATAAGTTACTCCATGCGAACGGCATGTTTGTACGCAATGGCTCGGCGGCATTGATGTTAGCTTACGTTGCGGCAGGTCGGCTGATTGGCTACTTCGAACCACACCTCAACTCTTGGGACTGCCTCGCTGGGTTGTTATTAATCCAAGAAGCAGGCGGCACGACCAATGATTATTCTTCGAATCCCGATTTTCTGATGAAAGGCGGTTATGTTTTAGCGTCGAGTCCTGATGTTTATCAGCAACTTGATGCGTTCCTTAAGTAGTTAAAAAATAAAATAATTAGAATAATTAAGAACGATAAAAGGGCAATAAAATGAGTTCTAAACTTTCCTTTTTTGATATTAAAAGACTCCCGATTGGCAAGGTCCCTCTCTCTGTACAACGTGATTTATGGCTACGCAAATTTATGGAACCCTTCTTGGTGATGTGCCTCGCCTACACAGGGATCTACTTTTTGCGTTATAACTTCAAAGCAGCAACACCATTTATTATTGAACAAACGGATTTTACGTTAAGTGATTTAGGCACCGTAGGGTTCGGTTTCTCGATCACCTATAGCTTAGGGCGGGTATTACTTTCCTATTATATTGACGGGAAGAATACCAAGAAGATACTCAGTTTCTTGTTATTGCTGTCCTGCGCCTCTTCATTTGCCATAGGGATGTTCTTGCTATCTTCAGGGCATTCGCTGGGGATATTTATTTTCCTCTGGGCGCTGACTGGGTTATTCCAAGCACCCGGTGGGCCTTGCTCAAATTCAACCATTAACCGCTGGACGCCAAGAAAGAATCGAGGTCGTTATATTTCATGGTGGAATGCTTCTCATAATATTGGTGCAATCCTAGCTGGTCCTATTGCTTTGTTTGGAATGGAATACGCCTTTAACGGTAATGTGGCAGGGATGTTTATTTTCCCTATTTTATTTGCCGCTGTTATCGCAACTTTTGGCCTGTTTTTCGGGAAAGATGATCCGTCGGAGTTAGGGTGGAATACGCCAGAAGAGATTTTTGATGAGCCTGTGTCTAAAGCAGATACCGCGGCAGAAAGCATGACTAAGCGTGATATTTTTGTTAAGTATGTGCTGAAAAACCCAGCTGTTTGGTTTTTGTGCTTTGCGAACTTGTGTGTGTACACCATTCGGATTGGCGTGGACAACTGGAGTGTGGCGTATGTTAAAATGGCGCTCAACTGGGATGATATTTCTGCGATTGGTACAATCACGGCGCTCGAACTTGGTGGCTTTTTAGGCTCACTAACATGGGGTTATGTCTCTGATAAAATGGGGGGAAGACGTGCGTTGCTCGGCATGTTGTGTATGATTTCAGTGATTTTCCCATTGATAGCCTATCAGAACATGACCAGTGTCTGGGGAATCTATATTGCGCTGTTTTTTGAAGGATTCTTTATTTTTGGCCCCGTGATTTTAATTGGTATCTCCATTATCGGTTTTGCCCCGAAATGTGCGACAGCGGTGGTTAACTCCATTCCTGGCTTCTTTGGTTACCTGTTTGGCGACGGGATGGCAAAAGTTCTTGTTTCCCGTATTGCAGACCCAAAAGGAGATGGCATTTCACTGGGCGGTCTCACATTGCATGGTTGGTCAGATACTTTCTATTTATTATTTGCTGCAACAGCGGTAGGTATTGTGATGTTAGGCGTTGTGGCCATTTATGAAGAACGGAAAATTCGTTTAGATAGAGCGGTAGAATAACGATTTTTAGAGACTCAACCTCTTGTGCCTTAGCGGGCTCGAGAGGTTTCTGTTTTTACCTTCAGTCATTTCCCCCTGTATTTTCAGTCATATAAATTTCATATTTCTATCATCAAGTGATAACGCTCACAAAATAGGATCACCTTGTTTGCTTAATTCTACGCGCGTAGACTATGCTTTAAGCAAATAAAATCACAAACTATATTGTCTTGATTAATCGGCTTTGCGCCAATACCAAGGGTTTATGACTATGGTCACACAATCAAATGTTGAGACTAATCAACAAGCTGCACAAGAGCGGTTAAATACTCCAGAAGGGAAGAAAGATTTCCGCCGAGCGATTTTCTCATGCTGGTTAGGGACAACCATGGAGTACGCAGATTTTGCTCTTTATGGTTTAGCGGCAGGTATCATTTTTGGTGATGTTTTCTTCCCTGATGCGACGCCGATTATGGCATTGCTCTCAAGTTTTGCAGCCTATTCAGTTGGGTTTATCGCCCGCCCAATAGGTGCATTATTTTTTGGTTGGTTAGGTGATAAGCATGGCCGAAAAATGGTCATGGTGATCACGATTGCATTAATGGGGTTATCGACCACATTAATAGGTGCGATACCTAGCCACGCACAAATTGGTGTTTGGGCGCCAGTCTGTTTGGTTATTTTGCGATTTGCTCAAGGGTTAGGTGCAGGGGCTGAGTTATCTGGTGGTACGGTGATGTTGGGTGAGTATGCACCAGTAAAACGCCGAGGTTTGGTTTCCTCGATTATTGCACTCGGCTCAAACAGTGGAACATTACTTGCCTCCATGATTTGGCTGATAGTGTTACAAATGGACAAGGAAAGCCTGATGTCTTGGGGCTGGCGTATTCCGTTCCTCGGTAGCATTTTAATTGCGTTAGCCGCATTATTTATCCGCCAACATATGCGTGAAACCCCCGTATTTGAACGCCAAAAAGAATTGCTCGCAGAAGAGCGCCGTAAAGCATTGGAATCAGACACCATTATCCATGCTGTTGATAATCGCTCATTTTGGCAGAAAACTCGTGCATTTTGGACGATGGTTGGCTTGCGAATTGGCGAGAATGGCCCGTCTTATCTTGCTCAAGGTTTTATTATTGGCTACGTCACAAAAATATTGCTGGTGGATAAATCCGTTCCCACCACGGCGGTATTAATCGCATCAATTTTGGGGTTTGCCATTATTCCATTCGCGGGTTGGTTATCTGACCGCTTTGGTCGTCGTATTGTTTACCGTTGGTTCTGCTTCTTGTTGATGCTGTATGCCGTGCCTGCTTTTATGTTGCTCGATTCTCGTGAACCAATGATTGTTATCCCAACGATTGTGGTTGGGATGGGGTTAGCATCACTGGGGATTTTCGGGGTACAAGCAGCTTGGGGTGTGGAGTTATTTGGCGTACGTAATCGCTATACTAAAATGGCTTTCGCTAAAGAACTCGGTTCTATTTTATCTGGTGGTACTGCGCCTCTGGTCGCTGCGGCATTATTGTCTTGGACAGGGCATTGGTGGCCAATTGCGATTTATTTCATAGGAATGGCGTGTATTGGGCTCGTGACAACATTCTTTGCACCAGAAACACGAGGTCGTGACCTTAACTTGCCTGAAGATGCCATATAAGTGGTATATAAAAGACCAGACGACTGCTATTCTTTGGAGAAAGTAAGGGTAACAGAATAAGGAATGCAGAGTGTCTGATGCAAATAGCCGTAAAGTGACGCGGGTAGATGTTGCCCGCGAAGCGGGAACATCGGTTGCGGTGGTCAGTTATGTGATAAATAACGGTCCCCGTCCCGTTGCGGAAGCAACAAAACAAAAAGTGTTAGCAGCAATCAAGAAAACGGGGTATCGCCCCAATGGGATTGCAAAAGCACTTGCATCAGGCAGTACGCAGACTTATGGACTAGTGATCCCCGATATCTCAAACCCTTTTCTGGCTTCGATAGCTCATGCACTACAAAGGGAAGCTTTTAAACATGGCCACGTTTTATTACTTGGAGATGCAGGTGATTCGCGAGCTCGCGAAAAAGAGCTAATTAATAATTTGTTGTTACGGCAAGTTGAAGGGCTGATTTACACCAGTGTTGATAGGCACCCTTATATTGACCTGATTCAGTCGTCAGGCACACCATGTGTGATGCTTGATAGGGTGGAAGCTTCAGAAGGTGTGAGTACGATCCAAGTGAATGAGAAACTTGCCGCTTATAAAATCACCCGCCATTTGATAGAGCATGGATATAAAAATATTGGCATTATTTGCGGTCCAAATGAGATGCTTAATACGCAAGACCGCTTTAGTGGCTGGCAAGAGGCATTGGCAACAGCAAACCTTCAAGTACAGCAAAAATGGATTTTAGCGGGGAAATATACGCGCGATTGGGGCTATCAGGCAATTTATCAAATGCAGCAGGTTGGGTTGCCAGAAGCCATTTTTGCAACAAATGAATTACAGGCTTTCGGTTGCTTAAAGGCGTTAGCGGAGCTAAAAGTGCGTGTTCCAGAGGATATTGCACTGGTTTGTTTTAACGGTACTGTTCAATCTGAATATACGGTTCCTACGCTGACAACAGTCCGCCAACCCGTTGATAAAATTGCCGAAAAAGCGATACAAATCTTACAAAACTGGCCATATAAAGAAGCCGTATGTGAGGTCGAGTTTGAATTACAGATTGGGCACTCTTGTGGGTGCTAACGATTTAATATTTCAGGGAAAATTATGCGTGTAATTATTGATTGTGATCCAGGAAACGGGGTTGCTGGCGCGAATGTTGATGATGGGCTCGCACTCGCACTTGCGATTGCGGCACCTGAAATCCAGTTAGAGATGATCACCACGGTTTCTGGCAATACGCCTAGCAATGTGGGGTATAATGTTGCCAGCCATTTGGTGCGCTCATTAAACGAAAATATCCCCGTTTATCGAGGCGCATCATCTGCTTTAATCGAAGCTAGCGCGCCATGGCGGGAGCAGTTAGACAATGGTGCACAAAGAGCCAAGCTTACTCATCTATGGGACAACCTTCCTTCTGTGCCAGTGTTACCTGAATCGATTCCTGAAGCAGCTTTGCGCATTGGCAAATTGGTTTGTGAAAATCCGAACCAAATCACAGTTATCGCTATTGGCCCTCTCACTAATATTGCGATGGCGATGCAATTATTCCCTGAGCTCGCGGCTAATGTTGCTGAAATTGTTATTATGGGGGCCGTATTTAATGTGCCAGGTTATGTGAAAGACACCAACTTTGGCCTAGACCCAGAAGCGGCTCATGCCGTATTAAACAGCGGCGCGAATATCACGTTAGTTCCTATGGATGTAACGGTACAAACTCAGATGGTGCATAGTGACCTTGATAGGTTTGCTGAGCTCACTTCACCGTTGAGTCAGTTTTTGGTGAGCACAATGCGCCCATGGATCGATTATTCACGAACAACGCGGCAGCTTGCAGGGTGTTGGATCCACGATGTATTAACCATCGCATGGTTATTGGATAAAAGCGTAGTAACTTATGAGTTGCAGCAAGTGGATATTGAGTTACAAGGGGCATTAAGAGGGAAAAGCTACCGTCTTGAGCCGTTGCGACTACGCGTGGGGATCCCAGCGTTAAAAACAAAACCCATCAAGGTGCTGCAATCAGTTGATAACCAAAAGTTATTAGCGTTAATCTTTCAAACCATTAAAAATTATTCAACAAAAAAATAGCGCCGATCGGCGCTATCAGACTGCGGACAAACCGATATTAGGTTTGACTGCAGGTTGAATTAGTTTTGAAAATAGACGAGGAAAATCAATTCATTGATTTTCGGCTGATAACACAAAGCAGGAAAAACCACGCTTTTATCCTGCTTTGTCAACAACCTCATAGCGCCGATCGGCGCTACTTTGCATGAGTGTTATGCAACCGATTTTTGCATAACACCATGGGCAAGGTTACCTTTATGGAAGCTTGCATGTCTTGGTGAAATACGTGCAACGGCTTCTGCGGAGCAAGACGCATCAACCAACACAAAACTTGCATCATCCCCTTTTGCAGGCCACACCTGCGTTCCTTTTTCATCTAGCGGCAGAATATTGCCAGTCGCGATTGCCAGTGAACGTGATAACGAAAGTTCGTCAGGGCGGGTATAAAGCTGTGCGTATAAATTGGCTTTTTCCAGCATATCCCCAAGGCCAAATGGCGACCAATGGTCAACCACGCTATCTGTTCCAGTCATCACAAATACACCATTTTTATTGAGTGTTTTCAGTGGCATATGCAGTGTGCCAATCGGTACGGTTGAGGCAATGGTGATTTGTTGTTCTGCTAGCTGCTTTGCCGTTTTTTCAGCTTGTTCAGGGCTTAATGTTGCCAGTGCAAAGGCATGGCTGATGGTGACTTTTCCACGTAAGCTGCGGTTTTCATCCACAGTTTTAATCATATACTCGATAGCAGCAAAACCTGCTGGGCTGGTTTCATGTAGATGAATATCCACGCCTTTATTGTAATCCAAGGCGATTTGGAACATGGCATCAAGGGATTTTTCCATCGCGCCATCGACATTGGTTGGGTCTAAGCCACCGACGTAATGAGCGCCGGCTTGCATGGCTTCACGCATTAATGGCACTGATTTAGAGAGTAATAACCCATGTTGCGGGAACGCGACAATTTCGCAGGTCAAATCTTGTTGATGTTCGCCCAGTACTTTTTGTAGCGCTTCTAAATTTTTCAATCCAGAAACAGGTTCGATATTGCAGTGACTGCGTGCAATGGTGGATCCTTGGGATTGGATCAAGTTGATCAGCGCGTGCGCTCTTTCTTCGGTGAAAGGTTGCAACTCGGGCAACATTTTTTGCTCAAGTGCGATCATATCCATAATTGTTTTACCTTCACGAGATGCAGGGGCTTGCCATGGGCCACCGTAGAAGGTTTTATCGAGGTGAATATGCATATCGCGAAACGCAGGCAACATTAGTTTGCATTGTGCGCTATAGGTATTTAAGGCGCTATTGGTATGTTGTTTATTCGGTAAAACCGCAACAATTTTGCCCTGATCGATTTCAATGGTTTGTAAGGCTGTTTTCGTGCCGATTACTGTTGAATCACGGAAGTTAAACCCTGTTTCCAGTAACACATCATCGAGGTAGTAGTGCTTGTCGGTGATACTTGAAATAGCGGATTGCCCAGCGGGTTCGTTTTGTGCATTGGCGATACTCGACATCGCGCCAAACAAGGTGCAAGCGGCAGCCACTTTTGCACCTGTGGATAGGAACTCTCTTCTGCCGGATGGTCTTTCTGCTGTCATAGAAACTCCTTTTTGGGATGGCACTTAACCGCCCAGATCATGTTCAAACGATCTGGGAGATTATTAAACTGCGAGACGGATAAGACATTCGCGGATCCTGATAAGAAGATCTGCGAATCTAACATTTACCCTTTAACGATGTGGGTACCTGTTTCGCCGCGTAAGGCCTCAGGTAATTTTTCAGGGGTAGTGATAATTACACGCTTGCCGCCGTTGGCAATAAACGACAGGCTTGCTTCAATTTTTGGCAACATACTACCTGCAGGGAAATGGCCTTCTTCCATATAGCGTTGCATATCGCTGGTGGACGTTTCTCCGAGGGTTTTTTGCTCTGGTTTACCGAAGTGTATGCATACCTTTTCGACACCTGTGGTGATAATCAAAATATCGGCATTCAGTTCTTTGGCGAGCAATGTGGTTGATAAGTCTTTATCAATTACCGCATCAACGCTTTTGTATCCACCATTTCCATTATCAATAACAGGAATACCCCCTCCGCCAGCAGCAACGACCACATAATCGTGCTCTGTTAAGGTGCGTATGGCTTTTGATTCAATCACTCGCTTTGGTTCTGGAGAGGCAACAACACGGCGGTAACCGCGGCCAGAGTCTTCCACAAAATGCCACGTTGGGTTGGTTTGTTGCAGTTCGTTGGCTTGTTCTTGCGTGAAGAATGCACCGATTGGCTTTGTTGGTGCACTAAAGTTCGGGTCGTTTTTATCCACTTCCACTTGCGTGACAACCGTTATCGCTTGACGATTATGGCGCTTTGCAAGGACGTTAGTGAGCGCTTGCTGAACTAAATAGCCAATCCCACCTTGTGTGTCTGCAACGCAGTTAGCGAGCGGTGTTAATGGTAAGCCTTCGGTTTCGTGGGCGATTTCAGCACGACGTAAATCCAGCCCAACTTGAGGTCCATTTCCATGAGTCAAAACAATGTTGTAGTCACCTTCAAGCATGTCACTAATATGGTGTGCGACTTCTTGGACGGCTTTTTCTTGAGCTTCGATAGACTGGCTGTTGTTATCTTTGATAATACTGTTGCCCCCGATGGCAACAACCACGAGTTCTTTCATTGTTAATATTTCCTGATACAGAGAGTTCGGATAGTAGGTGTACAGCGCACACCTACTAGGCAAGGTTGGCTGCATTACACTGACTTGCTGAGCTTCTCAGACTTTTCAGCTTGTTGTTCTTCAACCGATTTACGGCTATCTAAAAAATGCTTGAGTACAAATAAAGCCGCCATCATGAGGTAAGCGTAAACAAACATCAAGGTTGAACCCGTTGCAATTCCTACCGCTGGGGAGTGAATAATTCCAAAGAATACTAATATTGCACCTGCAGCTGCGGCAATCGCACCACGTAATGGTTGATTGAGGATGGCGAAGATAGCAATACAACCCCACAACATACTCGCTAATGGTGCGCCGTTACCTAAATGAACAAGTCCTTGGTAATAAACGCCTTTATGTAATAGAACTTCAGTACCAATCGCACTTGCAGAGGTGCCTGCAGCTCCCATCACACTGTTCACCATGGTAAGCGCCCAGTTGGCAATCCATGGGAACAAACAGATAAAGATGACAGGGACTTCCACTTTTGGCGTTTCTCGCACCACCTGGTTAGCAGTAACAACCCCAATAAACACCAGAATTGGCACGATAGCGGTCATTGGGATGATAGCTAACATAAATGCACCAATACCGAATAATGGCACGATAAACATGGTGATACCGGATGCTAAGGTATAGCCCACGCTTGCGCCCATTGCTTTCCAACCTGCGTGGCCCACGTAAACAGTGACAGGGAATGGGTTACCCATAAAGCAACCAACTGTGGAAGATAAACCGTTCGCTAACATGACTTTACGTGTGTTGTATTCATCACCTGCGGCGTGCGCACTTTCAATGTTTTCAAGGTCAAAGATATAGTTTGCTAAGCCCAATGGTACCGCAGATGCTAAGTATGGCAGCGCGTGTGGTAAGCCTTGGAAGAAGCTATCAATGTGGATACCAGGAGGGTTAAAACCAAATGACGCCATAGAATCTTTAATTGCTTCGGCACTTTGTAAGCCAGAAACCCATGCCAATACGGTACCTGCGATCAACAGCAGCAAACCTGTTGGAACGCGAGCAAAGATAGGCTTTTTACCGAACCAGTTAATGAAGATTAACAGTAAAACCACAAAAGAAACGGTCGGTGCTTCAAATGCTTGCAGCATTGGGTTCATCGCCAGAAGCAGTAAACCTAAGCCAGACAAACAAGATAACAGCACGGTACGTGGGATCATCTTACGGATGGTTTCACCTAAGAATGAACCACCGACTAAAATCATCGATTCTACAAAACACCAAACCAAGGCGATTTGAATGGCAAACTCGGCATTCTGCGTGGTTTGGTACACGGGCATAATAACTAAGAACGTCACGGTGAAGATGGACGGCGCACTTGGGCCAGAAGGCAGTGCGGTCACATCATTACGACCCGTTTGTTTGATCATTTGCTGACCAAAGTAGGCATAACTGATGCTGGCGAGTAAAACGGCGAAGCCAAAAGCGGGAGCGATGCGGCCGTAAACAATTTCGGATGGGATCCCAACGACGAAAATTAATAAGCCCATCATGGTGAGGAGGTTGGTTAAGTTATTGGTCATTAGGCCAAAATAGGCGGCTAAATCCCCACGTTTCCATTTGATGTTAAGTATACTCATTTTAAGTATTCCCCTGTATACCCGTCATTACCCTTCATACTTTAAGCTGCAACTGCGTTGGCTGCTCTCGGCTACTCAGGTCACATACTGATGTATGCTCCCTGAGATATCCTTGCTTGCTGCCTTGTTGCAACTTAAATTATTTTGGGTAATAACTTACTTATTTTAAGTCGCAACTGAGTTGGTTTTATTTCACTTTGGTATGCTAATAACTTGGGTATTGATGTTTTATTATTGCCCGACTTTAGTCGGGCGTTATTTTTTATTACTGGAAACTAAGCGTATTTCTGTGCGTAGGCCAACATGGCTTTTTCAAAGCAATCAAACGGCGGGTGAACGATACCTGCGCCAATCATGCCGATACCTGCATCTTTATGTGCAATTGCTGTATTGATGACAGGTAAAATACCGCTAGCTGAAACTTTCGTAATATCAATGGCGGTTGGGATCCCCATAAAGCCGAGTAATGGGATAGTCACATTCGGGTTTTCGCCTAAGGTGATTTCGCGCATTTGACGAGAGAAATCCACCGCTTCTTCTACTGTACCGCCGACTAATGCGACGATTGCGGGGGCCGTTGCCATTGCGAAGCCGCCGATACCATAGGTTTCAGTGATTGCTGAGTCACCAATATCTAAGCCCGAATCTTCAGGTTTATAACCTGCGAACATTGGGCCGATAACTTGCTGTGAAGGGCCTGTAAACCAATGACCTGGTAAGCCACTGATACGCAAGCCAAACTCATAACCGTTACGCGCCATCGTCGTGACCACAGTGCTGTACTCAATGCCGTGTGCCGCATCCATTGACGCTTTACACATGGCCATCCATGTTGGGCCTGAGAAATAATCACTGCTTGCGACGAAATCAAACACGTCTTTTTGCTGTGCGACAGAGAAATCGGTTTGGATAATCCCAGTGGTTAGCGCTTGAATAAGCAATGTAGTGCCCGCGTTATTACGGTTATGGCACTCATCCCCCATATGCAGCGCTTGTGCTAACATCAAACGTAGGTCAATTTCACCAACAATTTTCATGGCGTCGCGTAGCATTGGGCCCAAGACATCACGCATCCAATTTAAGCGGTCAATCACGCTTTGGTCGTTTGCACCCATGCGCAGAATTTTGGCCATTTGCTCACTCAGGTTTGTGAACGCGCGGTTACCATAAGTCTTGTTTTCAACGATATGCATAAACATCGATGCAGACGTCACTCCAGCCATGGAGCCCACACAATCGTGCTCATGGCACGGAGAGAAAATAATCTCACCTGATGCCGCAACTCGCTCAGCATCCGCTAAATCTTTCGCAAGGCCTTCAAAGACCAGAGCACCTGTTACCGCACCTTTCATTGCGCCGCACATGTCTTTCCATTCCACTGGCGGGCCTGCGTGTAAAATGGTGTTTTTTGTCATCCCTGGCACAACGTTAATCGCTTGGTCGTAGCCGATTAATACAGGTTGGGACTGAATAATACGTTCAAGAGCTTGTGCGTTAGCGGCTTCAATTTTTTCTTGCAGCGCGGCATTTCCTTCGATTTGGTCGAGAGCGCGAATAACCGCAACGTTGCCTTGCCCTGGTGGTGTCCATGTTAAATGCGTCACCGGAACATGTTGTTTTTTCAGGTCATCACTGAACATCTCAATACCCACATTGATGACACTTAATGGTTGCTTAAATAATGTTGTCATTATGCATTCTCCCCTTTCCACACAAACTCACGTCCTAATAACCCAGTATTGGTGCTGCTGCTTGCCCAAATCACGCCTGCATCAGTCAGCATTTTGACCTGTGCATCCATATTTGGTGTGTCTTGGTCTGTACCTAGCACATATCCTAAAATTTCTAATTCACGGCCATCATTCTTGGCGATATTTTTGGCTTCTTTGATAGCGTCAATCATTACGCCAACAGGGTCTTCGTGAGAACCAAAGCCAAGGACAAAGTCCATCATGATGACGCCAACTTCTGGGTCGCGGGCTTCTTGTAGTAAACGCTCAATACGGTTTGTTGGGTCGATCATTGGGTGTGGTTTACCATTGGTAAAGTCATCATCACCAAAGTCGAGGAACGTGTGGGCAATACTTTTGTTTAAATCTTTTAAGCGATATTCAGGGTTTGGCTGGATATTGCTGTAAACATCGTCATATTTTTCCAGTGCCGCAAACATGGCTTCATCACACAGTGTACCGCCACAGAACAGGCCGCGAATGTATTTTTGCTCAGGTTTGAGTTTAGCTCGCACTTCATCGATTAATGGCAGGTTCAGTGGGTGCAGGTCTAAGTCTTCTTTACGAATTCCTGTTAGCAGAACCGCTTTCAGTGCCGCCTCTTTGGTGCCTTGTGCAAAGGTTAGTCCTGGTTTATCTTCTGGTAGTGGCTGGCTACCTAAGAAACAGACAACAACGGGTTTATGGCATTTTTCAGCTTGCTCCAGCACTTTTTTTGCAACCGCTGGTGCTGGTGGCTTAGAAATTAACGCGATAACTTTCGTTTCTTCATCCGCATCAAGCATCTTCAGGGCATCAATCATCATGATACCGCCAATTTTTTCACTTAAATCGCGACCGCCTGTACCGATTAATTGAGAGACGCCAGCGCCGAACTCATGGATACGCACGCTCAGCTCTTGGCTACCTGTACCCGACGCACCAATAATCCCAATACTGCCATGGCGTACATTGTTACCAAAGCACAGTGCGGTGCCATTGATAATCGCGGTCCCGCAGTCAGGGCCCATCATTAATAAGCCTTTTTTACTGGCAAGTTGTTTCAGAGCCAATTCATCTTCAATGGAGACGTTATCTGAGAACAACATGACGTTAAGGTCATTTTCTAACGCAATACGCGCTTCACGAGCAGCAAATTGCCCATTGACAGAAATCACCGCTAAGTTGGCATCTGGAATGTGTGTTTTCGCGGAATTGATAGTGGCGTATTTTGCTTCATGGGATCCGCCACCTTGGTTTTTCTTATTAAATAATTCTTCGATAGCAATTAATGTTGCATCGTTGGCTTCATCACTTGGCCCTTTAATCACAATCATTAAATCGCCATTTTTGGCTTCTTCTAACTCAGCAGTTAATAACCCTAAATTACGCAGAACACCTTTATTCATCTCCGTTGCCATCGCGACAAAAGCTTGCTCAACATTATCGAGCTGATTGGCTTTAGTCGAAATAGACATCAGTGACACGGAATCAAAATAGGTATTTTTCTTTATGACAACTTTAGTCGACATGTCTTTCTCCGAAATAGTGAGTGAGATACAAAGCGTCGCGAAGGCCAAATAGCATGTCGCTGCCTGAACTCGACCCGATATTTAAAATCTCTAAAAATTGTGGATAAATATTTGTCTCTTGCGCATCAACTAATGATTGAATTAATTGCTGCATGTTTTCGCGATATTCTTGGTTTAAGGCCTTTTCTAACGTGATGGCGCTAATGGGGGTCGTTTGGCTTTTGCTTTGTGTTATCCCTTGATAAAAAGCAGGGAATAAAGTGCAAGCAGGGTGACCTTTTAATAACAAAAATGCCATTAACCCAACTAAATAATCATCACCAGAAGGCGTAAGCCCAATACCTAACCCAACAAATTGCTTAATAACCTTGGTAATACTTTGTTGGTCTTTGTTAATTAATGACTCAATTAGATTTAAACGTAATTGAACCAATTGTTTTGATACGCTTAGATAAAATAAGTTATCTCCCTGATAATTAAATAGAGAGCTTGAGTTATCCTGTAAAATAAAATCTAAACTTTTAATTTGGTTTGTTATATATAACAAATAGTTTTCGTTAATTAATTTTTTAGAATCAAAATCAATTTTTAATGGTTGCCAGTGTTTACATAAAGAAAACGAAATTGTGTAATTTTCACCAATATTCCATTCTTTATTTGAGAGATAAATAGGGTCTCCTGCTTTTAATTTTAAAAGAGAAAAGTCAGTATTTATTAATCGGCAACTATTTGGTGCATTATCTAACGAAGAGCAAAGTAATGAATAAAGGGTATTCTCTACCGTAAAATTAATCGCTTTATTGAATACCTGCTCTACTTTTCCTAAAGACTGCGGCTGATGTAAAAGGTTGAGAAAATGGTTATCAGCCGTGAGCCCGTATAATATTTGCCGATGGGATATGGATGCGTTCACATGCCTCCTTATCTCTACTCGTCATACTTCAAGTTGCATGGGTGTTGACTGCACTGAGCTAGCCGAATCATATACTTATGTATGCTCATCGAACTATCTTCGCTTGTCGCCTACATGCAATTTGAATTATTTAGAGTATATGGTTTAGTTACGCGCCCGCGGCAACCAGTAGTTCAGCAATTTCGTGATAGCCTTTCTCACGTGCAAGTTCTAACGGTTTTTTGCCATATTTATCCGTCATATGCGGGTTTGCACCATGTTCTAATAGCAGCTTAACGATTTGCTGTTGCTTCTCGCCACCGTCATTTAAGACGATAGCTTCAAGGAGCGGAGTCCAGCCCACAAAGTTGGTGTGGTTGACGTTAATTTCTGTTTTTTCGAGCAGTTCACGGACTATCTCAACGTGGCCTTTTTCACTTGCTGGCGTGATCCCCACACCACCAAAACGTGTTAATAAATCTAAATTTGGTTTTGCCGGTAACACTAGGCGTAATAATGTTAAGTCGTTATTCAAGCAGCTTAATAAAAATGGGTTAAAACATGTTTGGTCTTGTTTATCGATGTCTGCGCCTGCATTAATTAGAAAAGAAACACATTCATAATGTTTATTGAGACTTGCATTCACAATAGCGGTACGGCCTTGGCGGTTGGTTGTGTTGATATCCACACCTTTTTCAAGGCAACCTTTTAATAAATCTAATTGCCCTTTTTCAGCAGCGGTTAAAAATTCTTGAGAAAGTGTGCTGGCGGTCATTATTTTCCCCTTAGGTTGGCTTATTGATATTGCCAACATAGATAAAGACAATTTAAAGATTATTTATGATGGTTAGAGCATACCAATTGCGATTAATAAAAAGAATCCATTTAAATTTAATTCATCAATGGGAGGCTCTATTGTTGAATAAAATTCAATAATAAGCCTTTTTTGTGCGTGTACGCATTATTTTTCATCCTTTTTTGACGTTTTTTGCCTGTTTTTTACTCGTTTTTATCGATTATTTTTAATTAATAGAGAACGGTGAGACGTCATTATTCTGTTCTGTGACGTACATCAAATTGAAGGTTTTATGATTGTTAAATTTGTGATTAATTTGATCGCGATCAGGGTAAATGTTAATACTTGGTTTGGGTATTTAATTCAATAATATTAAGTATTTTGATTATTAATAGTCTCTCAGCTTTTGTGGTTAAAATGACAGCTTAAGACAAATGAGATTAAAACACTTCTTCTTGGCAATTATTCTGTTAAGCTATCAATAAATCGGTTGAAAAATAGCCTGGTTTTCAATCTATTGAATAATATTCACATAAAAAGCCAATTTGATTAAAATTAAAACATTTTGGGAAGGCGAGTATGAACTCAATTTTTACTGAAGAAAATTTATTGACCTACACTACCGCAGCTAAATTTGCGAGCTTCAGTAAAGCCGCAGAAGCATTAGGTATTACTACATCGGCCGTGAGTTATACTATTAAGCGTATTGAAACTTATTTGGATGTCGCGTTGTTTATACGTGATACTCGCAATATTGAATTAACGGAAGCGGGTTATTATTTTTATCGTAAGGCAACGGACTTACTGAATAACTTTCATTCCATTCAAAAAAGTATTTATTCTATTGAACAAGGTATTGAAGCGCGGGTGCGCATCTGTATTAACCAACTTTTATATACCCCTTACCATACGGCTAAGTTACTGCAAATATTAAAGAAACAATTTGCTACTTGCCAAATTACCGTGACTACCGAGGTGTATAACGGTGTATGGGATGCAATTATTAATAACCATGCAGATATTGCGATTGGCGCACCGGGGACATTAATGGATGGCGGTGGAATAGATTATACGGAAATAGGCGCGATTCATTGGCAGTTTGCCATTGCGGCAACACACCCACTCGCATTAATGCCAGAGCCGATTGCTGAAAGCCAGTTGCGTCTTTATCCCAATATCATGGTGGAAGACACCGCAGATACGATAAATAAACGAGTTGGATGGTTACTGCATGGGCAAGAAGCGATACAGGTGCCAGACTTTAATACCAAATGCCAGTGCCAAATATTGGGCGAGGGGATCGGATTTTTGCCAGACTATATGGTGAAAGAGCACGCTAAGAGTGGCCGATTAGTGGTCAAAAATATTCAAAACCCGCGGCAAGATTCTAATATGCTATTAGCCACACAGCATTCAGCAACAGGGCAAGTGACTCAGTGGATACGCAAATCGTTCACGGAAAATGGGGTTTTAGCCGATCTTTACAGTGACTTGCTAAAACCTATTAGTGGGTAGGTAGGGGGTGTTTATCTTTGCCACGGATTTTCACCGCTAAAAGGTCAAAAACAATCCCAAAAATGGATGAATGTGTAAGTCGAGATTTGTGCTCAAAACTGTGCTTAAAGGCTGCCCTACGGGTTCGATTAAAGCTCGTTTCACTCATTTGATGCTACGTTGAGAGGCCCTTGCCTAGTTGACTAGGCGGCGACCCTCTCGCCTTGCCTAAAATGGCTTTAATTCGAATGAAAATTGACCATCAAAGATAAACAACCCCTAGTGCGTGGCAACCGCCAACGCTTTATTGATGGCATCGGGGATCACGCTTCCGTGGCTTTTACCCTCAAATAAAGTGAATTCACAGACTCGCTGATGGGTTTGAATTTCAGTGCACACTTGGCGGGGACTGATCCAACTTTTGCGGTTTTGGTAGTTTTGGACTTGTTCTGCCGTTAACTTGGACAAATCAGGGGTCTCTTCTAAGCCACCCAAAGTGACAAAAATAGGTGCTGTGGCTTGTTTTTCAGTGAGTTTCGCTAGCTGCACCATTTCACCTTTCCCCCACCACAATGACGGACTTGCTGAAACATAGTACTGAAAATCATCGGGTTTTTGTTGATAAGCCATTAAGGTGAATAACCCACCAAATGAATGGCCGAATAAGGTTTGTTTTTGCTTATCAATAGGAAATTGTTGTTCAGCCCAAGGGCGCAATGTTTGGCTTATAAACTGGTACAGCGCAGGCGAACCGCCACCATGGCTAAAATCTTCCCCAGATACAGGTGGAGTATAGTCATAGGTGCGTAAAGCCTTTGGAAAGGCCTCATCAACGGGGTAACCGATGCCGATAATAATGGGTAGTGAGTCTTTATTGAGTGTTTCCACGGCACGGTTGACGACTTTTGGATATAACCCATTTCCATCAAGCATATACAGTACAGGGCGCTTGGCCGTGACGTTATACGGCACGGCACTGTAGATGCGTAGTGCTCGGTCGCCATAAGCCATATCCGTCTGTTTAATATCGTAAAATTGTGCGACGTTATCATCCAAAGGCGGAATACTTTGGCTAGGGCGAGCAATGGCATTACTGGCGATACAGAGCAATAAGCTAGCGGTGAATAATTTGTTCATATACTCGTCATCCTTCAAGCTGCATGGTTGTTGACTACGCTCGGCTACCCGAATCACATACTTTTGTATGCTCATCGGGATATCTTCTCTTGTCGCCTACATGCAACTTGAATGATTTAGAGTATCGAATAGGTAGCCTACAAAAATTAAAATTAGAAACTGACGTTAATGTTCGCCCAATAACGGCGTCCATCTTCCACATCCCAGTTTCCATCTACTTTATCAATTTTAGGGCCTTTTTCATTACCAATATTGAGCACCGCAAAGTTCAACTTGGTATTTTTTAATACTTGATAAGTTGCGCCCACATCCATGGTGGTATAGCCGCTACGGTAACGAGGAACTTTTGAACCGTTGCGCTGTGCTGCCCATACTTGTTCACCAGTATATTGTGCACGCGTATACAAATTGAGATCTTCGTTAAACTGCCAATCTAATTTCGCATTAGCCATATGTTTTGGTGTTTTATCCAATGGATAGCCTTTAAGTGAAATACCATTACCGAGTTTTTCATCATCACTTTTACGCTCTGAATCAGTGTAGGTGTAGTTGGCGCTGAATTTCCAGTCTTTAGCAATTGGAATACCTGTTGCGATTTCAACTCCTTTAACATTTGCCTTACCGACATTGTCATAAGTATAGAGATTTAGGTTTGAAAGCGGGTCTGGATTGCCAGTGTTATAGCTGGTTAACTTGTTTTTAAAGTCAGTATTAAATAGGGTCAGGCTGGCATCAAAGCCCGACTCATGGTTATAGGCAATGCTGATTTCTTCACTAACACTTTTTTCAGGTTTCAGGTCTGGATTACCATAAATAATCCCATTTCCACCTTCTGTAGAAGTGCCATAACCTTTACTGACCTCACGTAGTGTTGGCGCACGGAATGCAGATGACACGCCACCTTTAATGGTGATTTCGTCAGTTAGATAATAAACCGCGTAACCGCGAGGGTTCCAGTGGTTACCGTAAGTTTCATGGTGATCTAAACGTAATCCACCCGTTAGAATGAGGTCATCAGTTGCAGTAAATTCGTTTTCAACGAATAAAGCAGATTGGTCGACACTCATGCTGCTATTTTCAAATTTTCCTTTTGAAACCAATGAGCTGTCTTTGAGTTTTGAGTATTGGTATTGACCACCGACTGTTAAGATGTTGTCAGGTAAGAACGCAACAACTTTACCATCTACCACTGTATTAGTAATTTCAGGTACACGGTCTTCATAGCGGTATTCAGTCAGCTTAGTGATGGCATCTTTAATTTCTGTTTTGGTTTTTTTCTTCGTACTTTCTTGATAGACACTTAACTCTGTATTAAACGAATCCCATTCACCTTTATAAGTCAGCGCGGCGTGGTTTCGGTTATTGTAGAGTTCGGTTTTTTTATTATATTGTTTTGATTGTCCGCGCATTTCATATTCAGCAAGGGATTTGCCCGGGGTTTCTTCTCTTTCTTGCAGTGTTCTACCTGCTTCTAAAAGGAAGGTTTGGTTTTCAGTTGGTGTAAAACTTAGCTTAGCGGTGAGACTTTTGTTGTCTTTTTTGTAGTGTCCATCTGTAATTTTATCTTCCTGACGATAATCACCACCACCGTATAACTGCAAGCCTAATTTATCTTTAACGAGTGGGCCTGACAGATAGAAGTTACCGTCGGTGGAATTACCGCTATCACTGTTTTCTTGGATAATCGTGCCTGTTGTTACGCTACCGTGCCATTCATTAGTTACCTTCTTGGTGATGATATTGATAACACCACCCATTGCATCGGAACCATACAGGGAAGACATTGGTCCACGGATCACTTCAATGCGCTCAATGGCTTCGACGGGCGGCATAAAGCCCGCTTCAAAACCACCGCTGCCATTTGGGCGTGATTCACGGCTATTTTGGCGACGGCCATCAACCAGTATTAAGGTGTATTCACCGGGTAAGCCACGGATATTAATATCTTGTTTATTGGCTGAACCCACAATGCTGACACCTTCTACGTCTTTAACTGCATCAGCAAGGTCGCGCACAGGTTTATTTTGTAACTGTTCGGCGGTGATCACCGTAATACTGGCAGGGGCATCGCGTAATTGTTGTGAATAACCTGATGCGGTGACGATAAGTTTGTCTGAATCTTCTGCTGCTGTCGTAGTAAATGAAGCCAAAGCCGCGCAAATACCTGCGGCGACAAGTGTGTAGTGATGTTGCTTAGTCATAGTAATCCCTAGCAAATGTAAATGAGAATGATAATTATATTGTTTGCGAATAGTATCACTAAAACATATTGGAAATAAATAATTGGCTAGCTAATTTATGGTCGATATTTGATCTCAGTTAATAATTTTCCCGTATGGCAAAAATGCACTTGATGATTTTTGCCAAGCTTAACGAAAAATTAAGGTTTAACTTTGGTTTATGGAGTTTAGGGTTAAGCGAAATTACAGTAGCGCGAGCGTCTACTCGGGAATTTTATGACTTATGAAACACATTTTTTTAGCCATTTCATTATTTTTCATCTGCTTGAATATGCAGGCAGAGGAAATTCGCCTAAGCGTCACAAACCCAAAAAATGTGATGGCGGTTGATGTCGTCAGCATTCCTGGCAAATTTGTGGCAAAAAACGAAATTTCGATTGGTTCTCCATTGCAACAGCAAATGGTTACTGCAGTGTTTGTGGAAGAAGGGGAATGGGTTGAAAAAGGGCAATTGCTCGCGACGTTGGAATCACCGATCCAAAGTGCAGGGGTTAATCAATTAAAAGCAGAAATTGATAAAGCTGCGGCATACATTAAACAACAAGAAGCACTCAGTGCTCAATCTCAACAAGAGCTGCAACGCTTATCACCGCTGGCAAAAACAGGGGTGATTTCGGCGAATGAATTTGGCAAAGCCAAATCAGAAGCAGCCGCACAGAGTGCATTGTTAACAGCAAGCCGTGCAGAGCTGCGCCAACTCAAAGCCCAGTTAATGCGTGAACAAAGCCAAGAAGACAAATCGAAAATTATTGCCCCTGTTTCGGGGGTGATCAGTGAACGTCACGCCATGAATGGTACGTTGTCAGATAACAGCTTGTTATTTAAGTTGATTGAAAATAATGAATTAGAGTTTGAAGCGCAAGCTCACCCTTCCGAGCTTTCTCGCATTGTGGGCAGTAATCCCGTGGTGATTAACCTTGATGAAAACCAATCAACATTGGGGAAATTACGTTATTTGTCGCCAAAAATAGATGCATTAACCCAACTTGGAAAAATCCGTGTGGCGCTTACAGAGCCGACTAAACAAGTGCGTCTAGGTGAAACGGGCACCATGGTGTACAGAAATTCACCCCGTGAACAGCTATCGCTACCTTATAGTGCCATTCGTACAGAACCCAATGGCGAACGTTATATTTTTACTGTGACAGACGGCAAAGTGGCGAAACAAAAAATACAAATTGGCAAAATTCAGCAAGGGCGAGTGGAAGTGTTAACACCATTAGCGCCGAGTTTAGATGTTGTGGCTTATGCACAAGCTTTTTTATCAGATGATGACATTATTGTGCCTGTAAAGGATAGCCAATGAAATTACAGCTATCTTCTTGGGCCATTACTCGGCCGATTCCGACAATAGTGATGTTTTTGGCATTAACTATCGCAGGGTTATTCTCCTTTAATCAATTACCTGTAACTGCCAACCCTGTGGTGACGTTTCCGATTGTCACTGTCACCGTAACACAAGATGGTTCTTCGCCAACAGAGCTGGAAAATGCAGTAACAAAGCGGGTTGAGCGCGCAGTATCTGGAATACCTGGTATTCGCCATATTACCTCTTCCATTAGTGAAGGGGCATCGAGCACCACCATTGAGTTTGACCTCAGTGTTGATGCCCACGTTGCGACCAATGATGTACGTGAAAAAATGGGGCAAATCCGTGGAGAGCTACCCCAAACAATAGATGAGCCATTGATTAACCGCGTCGATGTCGAGGGTGGGGCTATTCTACGTTATGCCGTTTCGTCGGAAACTGAATCTCTCGCGGATTTGTCTTGGTTTGTGGATGACACTGTGAGTAAGCAATTGATCACGGTTCCAGGGGTGCAAAAAGTCAGTCGCTTAGGGGATACCGAACGCGTGATCCGCATTGAACCCGATGCGAACAAATTAGCTGCGATGCAAATCTCCATAGCCAGTATTAATGAATTACTGAAAAATAATCACCAGAACTCAGCGGGTGGTAACTCAAAATATAACTCGTTGCAGCATACCATCCGCGTATTAGGTGAAAAATCGGCCGCGGATGAGATTAAAAACATCATGTTACCCGTTGATAACCAGCAATCGGTACGGTTAGGCGAAATTGCCAATATTTATGATGGCCATAAGAATGTGAAATCTATTTCGCAGTTCAATGGTCAGGACGTGGTGGGTTTTGCGGTTTATCGTGCCAAAGGCTCCAGTGATACCAAGGTGGAGCAAGGCGTCGCTGAAGCGGTCGAAAAATTACAAAAAGCGAATCCAGATATTGATATTCGCCTGATTTCCTCAACGGTTAAATATACAGAATCGAGCTTCTTTTTAACCATTCAGACCTTATTAGAAGGGGCTTTTCTTACCGTCATTATCGTCTTTTTCTTTTTGAAAAGCTGGCGTGCAACGTTGGTGGCGGCAGTGGCATTGCCGTTATCGATATTGCCGACCTTCTTTGTATTAGCTCTGTTTGATTACAGCTTGAACAGTATTACGTTGCTGGCTTTGACATTGGTTATTGGGATATTGGTAGATGATGCCATTGTTGAAATTGAAAATATCCAAAAATATATCGAGCGTGGCGAACGCCCCTATTTAGCGGCACTAAAAGCATCTGATGCCATCGGTTTTGCAATTGTGGCAATCACATTAACCATTGTGGCGGTGTTCTTGCCTGTCAGTTTTATTGGGGGGTTTGTTGGGCAATATTTTGTGCCATTTGGTGTGACAGTTTCAGCGGCTGTGCTCTCTTCATTGTTAGTGGCTAGATTGGTGACGCCGTTAATGGCGGCTTATGTGCTGCTACCGCAAAAAGGCGCACACGACGGCGTAAAAATTCCAAATTGGATAGCGCGTTATACGCGGTTTTTATTACTCACGTTAAAACACCGAAAATTAGCATCTGCATTGGCGGGGGGCTTTTTAATTGGTTCAGTCGCAGTGACTAGCTTGTTACCTGTCGGTTTTATGCCAGATGGTGATATCAGTATCAGCCAAATCAATATTGAGCTGCCACCAGGTACGCCGGTTGAGCAAACGCAGCAAAAAATGAATGAAATAACAAAACAGTTAAAAGATAGACCTGAAATTATTTCAACTTATACAGTGGCAGGGATAGCGGACGACTCAGAAGGGGTTGCTCAACACAAAGGCGAAATGATCCTCACTTTGGTTGAACCAAGTGAACGTGAATTATCACAAAAGCAATTTGAGCTTGAAATAGGGAAGTGGCTAAGTGAAAAAACAGATGCACGTTATACCTTTAGCAACAGTAATGGTGGCAAAGAGTTCTCCTTAATGTTTACAGGGACGGATCCTCAAGAGCTTGAAGCATCAATGCAAAAACTGCGTGATGCCATGGCCAAAGTGGAAGGGTTGAAAAATGTTCAGGTCATGAAACCGCTATTACGTAAAGAGCTAATTGTTAAGCCCAATTTAGTGGATATTGGCCGAACGGGTGTCAATGTTGAGGAGATCGCCAATACATTACGTATTGCGACCATGGGGGAGGCTAACTCACGTAGTGCCAAATTTAATTTACCCGATAGGCAATTGGCGGTGCAGGTTATTTTACCTGAGCATCAACAAAATAATATTGATGTACTGAATAATTTATATGTGAATAGCACAGGGGAGCAAGCTGTACCGTTAAAATCGGTCGCTAAAATCGACTCCAGTGATGGGCCTTCACAAATCGAGCGGATTAATCGACAAAGACAAATGTCGATAGAAGCCAATTTAGAAGGGCTAACACTTGGTGAGGCATTGGAAATTGTGGCGCAACTCCCTGAATACCAACAATTACCCCACAGCGTTTCACAAGTGGAATATGGCGATATGGAATATATGATTGATATGTTCGAGCGCTTTGGTACCACAATGGTATTTAGTATTTTGTTGGTCTTTGCCATCTTAATTGTGTTGTTTAAGGACTTTATGCAGCCAATCACCATACTTGCCGCGCTACCGTTTTCTATTGGCGGTGCCATCATCGCCCTTGTTTTATATGGTGCGATGATCGATTTACCTGTGATTATCGGTATTTTGATGCTGATGGGGATTGTGACCAAAAACTCGATTTTGCTGGTGGAGTTTATTCTGGAAAAGCAGCGCTCGGGAATGCCAAAAGAAGCAGCAATCATAGAGGCAGGTCAGGAGCGTATTCGACCAATTATCATGACGACATTTGCTATGATTGCAGGGATGATCCCCTTGGTATTAACCAGCGGTGCGGATGCAGGGTTTAGGGCACCAATGGCGATTGCGGTGATTGGTGGCTTATTGAGTTCGACAATTTTGAGTCTGTTATTTGTGCCGGTGATTTACAGTTTGATGGATGATTTAAAACATAAATTATTACCGCAACTGGCAAAACTCACCTCTGTGACGCAAGAAGACCGCAATATTAAACAGTGGTAAATAAAAGCCGGCCAATGTGCCGGTTATTGCTTTAAACATTGAGATTGCTGGAAAATTGCCGCTGGCCTATATTTAGTTCTTGAGTGTCGTATTGATTAGGAGTAGACCATGAAAATAGAGGCTATTAGCTATATTAAAAAGCATGCTGCAGGGCTTGAATTATCAGAGCCTATTTTAGTAACTCAAAATGGCATTCCTGCATATGTCATTGAATCTTATGAAGATAGAAAAAAGGGATGAGGCAATTGCATTACTTAAATTACTTTCTATTTCAGAAAAAGATAGTAAAGAAGATAAATTATATTCACGTGGCCAATTATTGGATAGGCTCTAAACGACCATGATTGGAACGATTGGATGATAGTTAATTTTAAGTATACAGAAACGTTTATTAGCTCGTTAAAGGAATTAGGTATCGGGAGAAAACAGGCTAATTTACTCCTTGATAAATACGAGAAACATTTACCCCCATTTCCAGAGTGTTGTTCAATACCTGAATATCTTCAAGATATTGGTGTCTCAAGGTATAGAGGATACTTATCACCAGAAAACTATACAATCCTCTATACGTATGAAATAGCCGAAAATACGATGATATCCCATGCCATCATTCATCAACGTCAAGATATGATGAGATTATTATTTAATCGAATGATAGAGCGCTAAATATTTTAGTCATATTTAAAATGCATCAAAAAAAGAAGGGTTATTATCGAACTAATGTATTCAATATATTTAATTGATATTGATTTTGTTCAAATTGAATGAAAGTTATCTAATTATGACTAATTTCATTTAAATTAATCATAAAATGAATCTATTATAATAAGTTGTTATTTTTTTATTTATTTGATATTTATCAATGAATTATTTATTTTTTATGGTGATTGTTTTATTTGTAAAATATTAGCCCTTGCTTTATTGTATTTACTTCCTGAATATAGGGGGAGGATTAATATTGATTTTAGACCCTGAGAGTTATTATGAGTCAATCAACCCATTCAGAAACAAATAATCAAAAAACGAAAAATGAAAAACGCCGAACAATATGGATGACCATTGCGACAATAATTATTATTTTATTATTTGTAGCCTATGGTGTGTATTGGTTTTTAGTTTTGCGTTTTCAAGAATATACCGACGATGCTTATGTCTCGGGTTTGCAAATCCCCATTATTGCGCAAACAACAGGCAATGTTACCCAAGTCAATTTTGAAAATACTGATTTGGTGAAAGCGGGGGATGTTCTGGTGGTGTTGGATAAAACCAACGCTCAACTGGCATTCGAACAAGCTAAGCACGATTTAGCGACCACGGTACGCAAAACCAAAGAGCTCTATATCAACGGTGATGAGTATCAGGCGCAAATACAGAAAAACCGTATCTCACTTGCGCAAGCTCAGAAAGATTACCAACGCCGTGCTGCACTTGGGCGCAGCGGAACAATTTCAAAAGAAGATTTGCAACATTCCCAAGAAGCAGTGCAACTCGCACAAGCGGCATTGGATATTTCCATTCAGCAATACAACGCAAACCGCGCGTTATTGCGCAATACCTCATTAAGAAAACAGCCTGCCATTCAGCAAGCCGCTGATAGTGTGCGCAGTGCGTGGATCAATTTACAACGTACTGAAATTAAAAGCCCAATGACAGGCTACGTTTCGCGCCGAAATGTGCAAGTGGGTTCCCAAGTCAGCCCACAAAGCTCTTTAATGGCGATTGTGCCTGTTCAACCTGTTTGGGTGGATGCTAACTTCAAAGAAACCCAGCTGGAAAAAGTACGCATTGGGCAGCCTGTTACCATTAACAGTGATTTTTATGGTGATGACATCGTGTATAACGGCACAGTAGTTGGCTTAGATATGGGAACAGGAAGCGCATTTTCATTATTGCCCGCGCAAAATGCGACGGGGAACTGGATCAAAGTGGTTCAACGCTTGCCTGTAAGGGTAGAGCTTGACCCTGAGCAGGTGGCAAAACACCCATTGCGTATTGGCTTATCAATGAATGTCACCATTGATATTAAAGACCAAAATGGCCCTGTGTTAGCCGAAGTTCAGCGTACAACGCCCGCGTTTGAAAGTGATGTGTTAGTGCTAAAATTGGCAGATGTCGACCACATTATCGATAGCATTATCAGTGATAATGCGGACTAGCTCGTAAGGAGTGATTGTGGCAGATATCCAACCCCTAAAAGGTGCGAAGCTAGTTTGGGCTACCATTGCATTATCTCTTGCGACTTTTATGCAAGTGCTCGACTCCACCATCGCAAACGTCGCTATCCCGACAATTGCGGGTAACCTTGGTGTTTCCGTCTCGCAAGGGACATGGGTGATTACCTCGTTTGGGGTGTCGAACGCCATTTCGATTGCTATTTCGGGGTATCTTGCTAAGCGTTTTGGTGAAATTCGCGTTTTCTTATGGGCGACGGCACTTTTTACTTTATTTTCATTACTTTGTGGCTTCTCGGATAGCCTTGGAATGTTGATTTTATATCGCGTTTTACAAGGTGCTGTTGCAGGGCCTGTTATTCCTTTATCCCAAAGTTTGATTATGCGGTGTTACCCACCGAAAATGCAGAATATGGCATTGGCTTTTTGGTCGATGACCATCATTTTAGCACCTGTATTTGGCCCCATTTTTGGTGGTTATATTAGTGATAACTTCCATTGGGGTTGGATATTCTTTATGAACGTACCTCTCGGCATTTTCGTCATTATCGTGGGTTCGATTATCCTTAAAGGAATGGAATCGACGGTGGTCAAAGTGCCGTTCAATGTCATTGGCCTGGCGTTATTATCCGTGGGGGTTGGTTGTTTACAAGTACTACTGGATAAAGGGAAAGAGCTGGGGTGGTTAGCTTCAAATGAGATTGTGGTTTTAGCCGTTGTTTCTGCTATCGCTTTAGTATTCCTCGTGATTTGGGAACTAACGGATAAAAACCCGATTGTCGAGCTGTCTTTGTTTAAATCGCGCAATTTTACTATTGGCACTATTTCGGTCAGTTTGGCCTATATGGCGTATTTTGGTGCGATAGTGTTATTACCTCAATTGCTGCAAGAGGTGTATGGTTATACCGCAACGTGGGCGGGGCTTGCACTTGCGCCGATTGGCTTGTTACCTGTTTTATTTTCAGCGCCAGTGGCAAAATTATCCGACTTTTTGGATATCCGCTGGATAGTGACCTTTAGTTTTGTTTTTTATGCCATTTGTTTCTTCTGGCGAGCGTATACCTTTGAGCCGAGTATGGGGTTCTCCGCGGTAGTTTGGCCGCAACTGGTGCAGGGCATGGCGGTTGCGTGTTTCTTTATGCCATTGACAACATTGACCTTATCGGGACTTCCCCCTGAAAAACTAGCATCGGCTTCCAGTTTGGCAAACTTTTTCCGAACGCTCGCTGGCTCAATTGGTACATCAATCACGACCACGATGTGGAGCGACCGTGAGTCTGTGCATCATAGCCAACTCACTGAGTTTATTACGGATTACAATCCTGAATCTTTAGCAATGTACCAAGGCATGGCTGCTCATGGCTTAAGCACAGAGCAAACTTCAGGTTTTATTGCACAGCAAATTACTAGCCAAGGGTTAATCATCGCGGCGAATGAAATTTTCTGGCTATGTGGTTGGGTATTTATTGTGCTGATCATTACCGTTTGGTTTGCTAAACCGCCATTTGGTAATAATGCGAAGTAATAGTGAATGATTGGGAAGCGCTGTTGTGGGGCTTCCCAATCATTTTATAGCTGAGATTTTGGGATAATATTATCAAACTGAAGTACAGGGCGGTTGGCCTCTATTTCGGTTAATGGCTCAATTTCTTTTAATGTATTTAAACAGCGAGTAACGAGGTTCTGGTAGTCTTTGGTACCGTTACTTTTCCACTCAATTTCCTTTTCTGATAGTGTTCGTAACACTTTTGCTGGGGTACCCACGATTAGGCTATTTTGTGCAAATATGGCCTCCGCTTTAACAAATGCACATGCGCCAACAATCGAATTTTCCCCAATCACCGCACCATCCATAATCACGCTATTCATCCCAACTAAAGCATTACGTTTGATATGGCAGCCATGCAAGATAGCCCCGTGTCCGATATGCCCATCTTCTTCAATAATGGTGTCGAACTGTGGGAACCCATGCATCACGCAATTATCTTGCACGTTAGCCCCATCTTTAATAATTAACCGCCCAAAATCGCCCCGTAAGCTGGCATTAGGGCCAATATAAACATTTTTACCAATTACGACATCACCAATAACGACCGCAGTGGGGTGGACAAAACTATCTGGACTAACAACAGGCGTGATACCATCGATTTGATAAAAAGGCATAAGGGCTCCTTAACGGTTAATTTAGGCGGCGATTTCCCGCAGTACCCCACCAAAACGCCGATAATAGGCACTGGAAGGTTGAGGAAGTTCACCCACTGTCGTTTCGCTATTTTCTGAAACATATTGCGTTGCAGCTTGGTCGATACGTTGATAAATATTGGTGCACAAATGACGCGCAATATGCCCTTCCCATTGAGGCGGTAAAAGTTCGTCAGGCAATAGCGGGTCTTTGAGCGTGACGCGACGATAAAAGTGGATTAAAAGCAGCCGTAACTGAAAACAATGCTCAGGGCTGATGTGTGTTCCCGTATTATCCTTGAGTAACAAGGCCAATGGCCTGAATAAGGAAATAAATTGGTGATAATGCTCTGAAATATCTTGCAAAGACCATGCCTGAGACACGAGGTCTTTCAGGTTTTTTTCTGAGCGGCTATAGGGGTAGTCTGCATGAAAATAAATGGCTTGCTCAGTCGCATTAAGCTCATTTAATAACGCTGGTACATCACTTTGTGCACAACTTGGTGCTGCCATTAAGGATGTATTAAACTGCCCGAATCCTAGCCAGCTAAGCTCTTTTTTTAATCGAACTTTTTCTTCTTTATCTGCCGCTTCTAATAACAATAAGTCCCACTTTCCATCCCAATCAGGTTGCTCTGCGAGGTAAATTTTTTGCTCTGCCCGCCGAAACCGACTTTGCCCACGGGCTGAGATTCGGTAGTAGCTGCGTCGGCCAATTTTTTCGACATCTAACCACCCCTCTTTTTGTAAGCGGAAAACAGAGGTACGCACAAAGCGGTCAGTAAACCCCATAGGTTCTAATAATTTAGTTAGGCTACCTAACCAAACCTCGCCTCCTCGGTGATGTAGTGCATCACCGTATAAGGAACTAATGAGCGACGTACCACTAATGGGCTGACTGGCGATAGCATGTTGAATAAATTGGTCGAGCTTGGTATTCATTTATGTTTCATCCATAAATTTTTTGTATCAGAATTCTTCCTGAATAGTAGACATAAAAGTGAATATTGTCTCGTATCGTTTTTTATTAAAGCGTGTTGCATTAGGATGGCATATTAGGTAACCCATTCTTAATATGCCTTAATTCGTTGATTAAATTGCAATTCGGGTATCAATGACCCGCTCGGCTTTACCTTGTGAACGTGGAATATCACCACAATTCACGATACTGATCCGCGTGCTGATCCCAACCATGGATTTGATACGGTGTTTTAAATGATGGCAGATATTACAGCGCTCATCGTAAGTGAGTTGCTCTGGGTGTTTGAGCTCAACGCGGACTGATAAGTTATCCATATTGCCTTGGCGACCGATTTCGAGCTGATAGTGCGGTGAGAGTTCTTTGAACTGCATAATTTGTTCTTCAATTTGAGAAGGGAACACATTCACGCCGCGAATGATCATCATGTCATCAGAACGACCCGTGATTTTGCCAATTCGACGCATGTTGCGATTGACGCCCTTCATTAGGTGGGTTAAATCCCGCGTACGATAACGAATTACAGGCATTGCCTCTTTTGTCAGAGTAGTAAACACTAACTCACCATGTTCACCATCCCCTAATGTTTTGAGGGTTTCGGGGGAAATAATTTCAGGGTAAAAGTGGTCTTCCCAGATAGTTGGGCCGCTAGAACCTGAGTCAGCACACTCCATAGCAACACCAGGCCCCATCACCTCTGATAATCCGTAGATATCTAATGCTTTGATACCAAGGCGAGTTTCGATTTCAGTGCGTAGAGATTCTGTCCAAGGCTCAGCACCGAATACGCCTAATCTAAGTGAGCACTTACTAGCATCACCACCCATGATTTTCTCAAGTTCATCAATAATACTTAGGCAATAGGATGGCGTCACCATAATGACATCAGGCTTAAAATCGGCAATTAATTGTGCTTGTTTTTCTGTTTGCCCACCTGACATTGGAATAACGGCGGCACCAAGGCGCTCAGCACCGTAATGCGCCCCTAAGCCACCTGTAAACAAGCCATAACCATAAGCTACATGGACTTTATCGCCACGTACTGTCCCCGCAGAGCGTAAACTGCGTGCAATCAAATCCGCCCAATTATCAATATCACGTTGTGTGTAGCCGACAACGGTTGGACGCCCAGTGGTACCTGAAGAGGCATGAATACGAATGATTTGATCCATAGGGACGGCGAAGGTACTGAATGGGTAGTTTTCCCGTAAATCCTGCTTAGTGGTATAGGGGAATTTTTCGATATCACTTAATTGTTTAAAATCATCAGGGTGTACACCCGCGTCATCAAACTTTTTACGGTACATTGGTACATTTTCATAGGCGTGAGTGAGTGTCCACTTCATTCGAGAATACTGTAATGACTCGATTTCATCACGTGAGGCAAATTCAATTGGGTCGATGCTATTTTGTATCATGCTCATAATTGCCATTCCTCATAATTATTATGTTAACCAGTTTTCGTTGATGACGTTGCTGGTTTTCGCCTGAGCAGGTGTCGGATTTCAGGCGGTTATTATTGATATGAATGCGTTTTTTCAGACTCGTTCGATAATCATGGCGATGCCTTGCCCTACGCCAATGCACATGGTACATAGGGCGTAGCGACCTTGTTTGCGATGAAGTTCATTCATCGCGGCAATGGCGAGTCTTGCACCGCTCATCCCTAATGGGTGACCTAAGGAAATCGCGCCACCATTGGGGTTTACGTGCGAAGCGTCATCGGGTAAACCTAACCCCCTCAATACGGCGAGAGCTTGTGCTGCAAAGGCTTCATTTAGCTCAATAACATCCATTTGGTCGATAGTTAAACCCGCCATTTTCAATACTTTTTGTGAGGCAGGGAGCGGGCCAATCCCCATCAATCGAGGCTCAACACCACAAGTAGCAGTGGCAACAATACGGGCGCGTGGGGTTAAACCTTGCTGTTTCGCAATTGTTTTGGATGCAATAATTAGCGCAGCGGCGCCATCATTTACGCCAGAGGCGTTTCCTGCAGTGACAGTGCCATTTTCACGAAACGGTGTTTTCAGCTTTTGCAGTTGCTCAAAGGTGGTTTCTGCACGAGGATGTTCATCTTCAGTGACCACGATTTCATTTTTGCGCTGTTTAATGGTGACAGGGACAATTTCTTGCGCAAATATACCGTTAACTTTAGCCCGTTCAGTGCGCTGCTGGCTGCGTAGTGCAAATGCATCTTGGTCTGCACGGTTGATCTGGTAGGTTTCTGCCACATTTTCAGCCGTTTCAGGCATGGAATCAGTACCGCATTGTTGTTCCATTAATGGGTTGATGAACCGCCAACCGATTGTAGTATCAAAGACTTGGGCTTGGCGTGAGAAAGCCGATTCTTGTTTCCCCATAACAAACGGTGCGCGGCTCATTGACTCAACGCCCCCTGCAATCATTAACCCTGATTCACCTGCTTTAATACTTCTCGCGGCAAGCGCGATTGCATCTAGCCCAGAACCGCATAAGCGGTTAATAGTTGTGCCTGAAACCGAAATGGGCAAGCCAGACAGCAAACCCGCCATGCGAGCCACGTTACGGTTGTCTTCACCCGCTTGGTTTGCGCAACCTAAAATAATGTCATCAGTCAGTGACCAATCTAACTGCGGGTTCCTTGCCATTAACGCTTTTAAGGGTAAAGTCGCGAGATCGTCAGGACGCAGGGAAGAAAGAGCACCACCATAACGGCCTATCGGAGTACGCACACCATCACAAATATACGCATCAATCATGGCAAGCCTCCTCTAAGCGGTGCCCTAAACGATGAGAGCGCCCTTGGAATAAGGCAAGTGTTTTGCCATCTTGGTTAGTTATTTCGACGTCATAGAGCCCGTTACGTTTGCCTTGATATTTCACTTTTGCGGTGGCAGTGAGTAAATCCCCTTCAAAGCCTGGACGGATGAAATCAATGGAACACATAGACGCAACAGCAGCATACCCTTGGCTATTACAGGCGTAGGCAAATGCGGTATCGGCAAGGCTAAAGAGTTGCCCACCATGGCAGGTCTTATGGCCATTAAGCATATTTGCAGTGATTGGCATTTTTAATTGGGCAAAGCCATCTTCGACTTTCTCAATCGACATACCCATTGCCTTTGCACATGCATCATCACGATACATAATATGAGCGGATTGTTGAGCAGTCGTGATATTCGGCACAGAAATCATAGCAACTCCTTGAAAGATAAAGACTGATAACCTGCAGCTAACTGCCTAAGTAATGGGTTGGGACGATAACGGCTATCCCCATAAAACTGCGCAAGTTGCTCAAGTACCGATAACATACGCGGCCAACCGAGTTGAGCTCCCCAAGTTAATGGGCCTTTGGGATAATTCACCCCAAAGCGCATGGCATTATCGGTATCTTGTACAGTAGCAACCCCTTTATTCACGACATCGAGTGCTTCATTACATAACATCGCAACCGTTCTCATCGTTAACAGCGCAGGGTAATCAGGTAGTACAATCACGTTTTTCCCAAGAGACTGAAAAAAGGCGATCGCGTGTTGGTTTTGTTGCGTATTGTTTTGCGTTGCGCAGGTGAGCGTGATGGCGCTTGCGGAAAGATAATTTGCCGATAAATCAAATAAAACCACCGCTTGCCCTGATCGCTGTGCATGAAATGATGCCAATTCACCATTTGTTAACATAATCATAACGTCATTAACAAGGAGGGTGGGAGATTGATTTGGCTGTTGTGCTAATCCTTCGAGTGAGATCCCATTTTCAGATAAAAGCTGCGCAAACTCAGGAAATATCTGCCAATCGCCACCAACTTTTACAGTTTGAGGGTGGTTAAGATGAACTTTTGCGGCAAATGACGCAGTAGGTTGTGGTTTATTATCATCATAATGATAGAAACCTTGTTTTGATTTTCGACCAAAATGCCCTGCTTGCACTAATTCCAATTGCATTAATGAGGTTTGAAAGCGTGGGTCATAACCGAAGGCCTGAAATACGGATTCAGTCACGGCATAGTTGACGTCATGGCCAATGAGATCAGTGAGTTGCAATGGCCCCATTGTAAAGCCTCCTGCATCCCGCAGCACACTATCTAACGTGGCTGGGGAGCCCACTTGCTCTTCGAGGGCGCGTAAGGTCTCTGCATAAAAAGGCCTTGCTACGCGATTGACAATAAACCCAGGTGTTGAGCGGCAAATAACGGGTACCTTACCCCATAAGAGAGTCAATGCTTTCAACTGTTCAATAACTTCAGGTGATGTTTCTAGGCCACGAATCACCTCAACCAATTTCATCACGGGAGCTGGGTTAAAAAAGTGTAAGCCAGCAAGCCGTTCAGGGTGTTTCAATTGGCAACCAATCGCTGTAATCGACAATGACGATGTGTTACTCGCAAATATTGTTGATTTATGACAAATGCCTTCAAGTTCACCGAAGATAGACTGTTTTATTGCTAATTTTTCTGCAACAGCTTCTATGACAAGTTGGGCACTAGACAACTCAGACAAGTGTTGAGCGACATGAATGTTAGTGATCAGCGTTTCTATCGTTTTTGACTCAGCCTTTCCTTGTTCCACACGTTTACGTAAGCGTTGCGTCATCGTGTCTAATGAACGGGTTAATACATCTTGGTTAATATCAAACAGTAAAACGGTAAGCCCTGCGGTGGCAGCTACCTGCGCAATACCAATACCCATAGTGCCAGCGCCGATAACCGCAATTGTCGTGATGGTAGAAGTTGTAGGGAGTGTCATGGTTATCGCCCCTTAAACTGCGGTTCGCGTTTGTTTAAAAAAGCACTTACCCCTTCGCGGTAATCTTCGCTACGTCCACCTAAACGCTGCAAATCGCGCTCAAGGTCTAGTTGTTCATCTAGGGTATTGGTTGCTGCGCAGTAAATGGCTTTTTTGATTAGGCCGAGACCGTAGGTAGGTTGTGTCGCAAGGTGTTGAGCTAGTTGCTGAACAGTGTCTGTGAGTGCTTCATTTTCAGTAACTTGCCAAATCATTCCCCATTGCAATGCTTGCTCTGCGCTGATTTTGTCCCCCAATAATGCCATGCCCATCGCTCTGGCGTGCCCAGCTAGCTGGGGCAAAAACCAGCTTCCCCCTGAATCGGGAACTAAACCCAGGCGGCAAAATGACTGAATAAAACTGGCACTTTTGGCGGCGATAACAATATCTCCAGCTAATGCGATAGCTGCACCAGCGCCTGCCGCGACACCATTGACGGCGCAAATAATGGGTTTTGGTAAGGCCGTAAGACGGCGGATCAGTGGGTTATAATAGGTTTCTACAGAAAAACCGAGATCAGGCGCTTCGCTACCGACGTTGACATTACGATCGTTGAGATCTTGACCTGCACAAAAACCACGGCCAGCCCCTGTGATCACTAAGCAACGCACCGTGTCGTCACGTTCTGCAATTTTGATGGCATCACTCAACTGACGATGCATTTCATCATTGAAACTATTGAGCCTATCAGGGCGGTTTAAGGTTACCGTAAGAACCCCATTTTCCAGTGCGGTGAGGATCATCGCTTCGTTTGTCATGGTTATTGTCCTGTAAACTGAGGTGGGCGTTTTTCAAAGAAGGCTGCGATCCCTTCTTGCCGATCTTGCGTGCCTGCTAAGGCCACAAAATATTGGCGCTCTAGTTTTAGTCCCTCAGTAAGGTGGTTATCTTGGGCGTGGACTAAGGCTGCCTTTGCCGCACGCACGGCTAAAGGCGCATGCTCTGTAATGCGTTGTGCAAGTCGTTGAGCACGTTCGACCACTAAATCGTCAACGCAAATTTCACTGATTAAGCCCACTTGGAGTGCGTGTTTGGCACTAATCGGTTCCCCTGTCAGCACCATTTGCATCGCTAAAGATTTGCCTACAGCGCGGATCAAACGCTGTGTACCGCCCGCTCCAGGCATTAAACCGAGGGTAATTTCGGGTAACCCAAAACGGGCGGATTCCCCTGCAATCACCATGTCACTGGCGAGTAGTAGCTCGAAGCCTGCCCCGAGTGCATACCCATTGGTGGCAGCGATAATTGGCTTTGATATCATGGATAAACGACGCCATACTTGAGGGCGTTTATCCGTTATCGCGTTAGCGACAGTTTGCTGTTGTAGCTCTTTAAGATCCGCGCCAGCAGCGAAGAAACGCGGGTTGCCAGCGATGACTATCGCACCGATTTCCTCATTGTTATCAGCGGATTCAAGATGTTGTACCAGCAACTCAAGGCATTGGGTGCTAAGCGCGTTACGCACTTCGGGGCGATTCAACGTTAGAGTAAGAACACGCTGATTTTGCTGAGATAAAATCCAGGGGTTTTTCATTGCGCTTCCTATACGTCAAAGTCTAAAACAACGCCATCACCCTTTGGCCAGGCTTGGCAACTCAGGATGTAACCATCGGCAATCTGGTCTGGTTCAAGACTGTAATTGACGCCCATTTCCACTTCTCCTGAACGCAATTTGCATTTACAGGTTGCACACACGCCCCCTTTACAGGCATATGGCAGGTCAGCGCCTTGGCGTAATGCCGCATCCAAAATGCTGTCATCTTGACTGTCCATGCTGATATTCAAAGTGCGACCATCAAGGTGAATACTGACTTGGCGAGTTTCATTGGACTTGGCGGCAGTGGGTTTAAATTTTGCTCCTGATGTGTTGAAACGCTCAGTGTGTACGAATTCTTTTGGTATGCCGTAACTCACGAGGGTGTCATGCACCTCATCCATCATACTTTCAGGGCCGCAGATAAACGCGTGGTCAAATTGTTTAAAATTTAATAGTGTGTTACCTAATGCCAAAAGCTGTTGCTGGCTAATACGCCCGCTAAGGAGTTCACTGTCTTGAAGCTCTTGGCTAAACAGATAAAGCACTTGGAAACGCTCAGCAAAGCGGTTTTTTAAGTCTGAAATACTCTCTTTAAACATCACAGAACGGCTATTACGATTACCATAAATCAACACAAAATGGCTTTTAAGCTCTGTTTGCAATGTGGCTTTAATGATTGAAAGCAGTGGGGTGATCCCAGAGCCCGCAGCAACGGCAAGGTAGTGTGCATGGGTATGCGTTTCAGGCTGGTAGCCAAACTGCCCTTGTGGGATCATTACATCGAGGCTATCGCCGACATTCAGTTGTTGGTTGATAAAATTAGAAAAGCGTCCTTCATAAATGGCTTTTACGCCAATTTTTAGTGTCTCTTCGTCAGGTGAACTACAAATGGAGTAGCAGCGGCGCAAATTTTCACCATTAATTAAGGCTTTTAAGGTGAGATGCTGCCCTGGACGGTAACGATATTGTTCGCGTAAGGCATCAGGAATATCGAACGTCACCGCAACGGCGTCAGGGGTGTCGCGCTCAATGGCGGCAATACTTAAACGATGAAATACAGTCATATGAGTGCCCCTAAATACATTTAAAGTAATCAAATGGCTCTAAGCATTCGGCGCACTTATACAATGCTTTGCATGCGGTTGAACCGAATTCGCTAATTTTTTCAGTCTGTTCGCTATCACAGCGTGGACAACGAATGGCTCCCTTGTGCTCAGGGTGCTCGCAAGAAGTGCCTTGTGGCGGCGCAATACCAAATTCACGCAAGCGCCTTTTGGCATCTTGGCTCATCCAATCGGTGGTCCAAGCAGGAGCTAACATGACTTCAATATCAACCTGTTCAAAACCCGCATTGCCCAAAACCGTTTTAATTTCATTGATTAAAAATTCGGTTGCAGGGCAACCCGAATAGGTCGGTGTAAAAATGACTTTCCAACCCTGGTTATCTGGAAGCACTTTGCGGATCATGCCAAGATCAGTAATAGAGAGTGCAGGCAGCTCAGGATCGGAAATTTGGTGCAGCTGTTGCCAGATCTGATGAACTTGGGGTGATTGAAGCTCGTTGAATTGCAGTCTCTGTTCCATAGCATCACCACTGGCTATTTGGGTAAGCGCGTTGCATAAATTGCAATTGCGTTAACAGCAGGCCGAGATGTTCAGTATGGCTGCCTTGCTTACCCCCTAAACGATAAGCGTCTTTCTCAGGTACGCTAAGCGTGGCTTCATCAAAGGTTTCATTGATGGTGTTTAACCATGTGTCTTTCAAAGAACGAGGATCAACGGCAAAACCCGCTTCGCTGAGGGCAATTTCAATGTTATCTGCGTGAAAAAGTTCACCAGTAAAGCGCCATAATGCATTAACAGAATCTTGCATTCGTCGATGACTTTCCTCTGTACCATCCCCTAAACGGATCATCCAATTACGGCTAAAGCGCAGGTGGTAAATTGCCTCTTTGAGGGATTTTTCTGCAATAGCCGAAAGTTGTTCATCGCGGCTATGGATCAGGGCTTGGTAGAGTGGAACGTGATAAGCGTCCATAAAAAATTGGCGTACCAGTGTGTCATCAAAGCCGTTATTTGGCTGTTCAGCGAGTAATAGATTGCTGAATTCTCGTTCATCACGTAAAAAGGCCAGCTTATCTTCATCATAATCGGTGCCTTTTAGCTGGGCGGCGTAGCTTAAAAAATTGCGTGCTTGCCCCAGTAAATCCAGGCCAATATTAGAGAGTGCGAGATCAATTTCGATTTCAGGTGCATGCCCACACCACTCACACAGACGTTGTGCAAGAATTAATGGCGAGTCACCGAGCCGTAATGTGTAATGATGGAGCTGTTCTTGATGATTCATGAGGTGCTCCTTACATGTTTTTAATGCCATCAGGGATGGTGTAAAAAGTTGGATGGCGGTAAACCTTGGTGTCCGCAGGGTCAAAGAATGTGCTTTTATCTTCAGGCTGCGATGCAATTAAATGGGCAGCTTTGACGACCCAAATCGAGCAACCTTCGCTGCGTCTAGTGTAGGCATCACGGGCGTTTTCTAGCGCCATTTGGTCGTCTGAGGCATGTAAGCTTCCGACATGGCGGTGAGCCAAACCTTGTTTACTGCGAATAAAAACTTCATATAAAGGCCAATCTTGGTTATTCATGGTATTTTCCTTTTCTGAGCATTGGTCAGTAAACTACGCTGCGGATTTTATGGACTTTTGCTTGCGACTATGTGCCATGGCACCTTCGCGTACCCATGCTCCGTCTTCCCAGCCTTTACGCTTTGCACCCAGGCGCTCATGGTTACAAATGCCGTTACCTTTAATCACTTGGTAAAACTCTGCCCAATCAATTTCCCCGAAGCGGTAGTGACCCAGCTCGTCATCCCACATGAGATCAGGATCAGGAATGGTCATACCGAGTGCTTCGACTTGTGGCACAGTGTTATCGATAAATTTTTGACGGAGTTCGTCATTACTAAAGCGTTTGATTTTCCACGCCATACTTTGTGCACTGTGCGGAGAATCGGAGTCATTCGGGCCAAACATGGTGAGAACAGGCCACCAGAAGCGATTTATTGCATCTTGTAACATCGCCTTTTGTGCTTCAGTGCCTTCTGCTAGGGCCATCACGGCTTCATAACCTTGGCGTTGGTGGAAACTTTCTTCTTTACAAATTTTCACCATTGCACGTGCATAAGGGCCGTAGGATGCACGGCATAGCGCGACTTGGTTCACAATCGCGGCTCCATCGACTAACCAGCCAACTACGCCTACATCAGCCCAACTCAACGTGGGGTAATTAAATATCGAGGAATACTTCATTTTTTCATCAAGCAGCTTTTGGTAGATATCTTGGCGAGAACAGCCAAGGGTTTCTGCTGCGCTGTATAGATAAAGGCCATGGCCAGCCTCATCTTGAATTTTGGCGAGTAAAATAGCTTTACGGCGCAGCGTCGGTGCGCGGGTGAGCCAATTGGCTTCCGGGAGCATTCCCACGACTTCGGAGTGGGCATGTTGGCCGATCTGGCGAATAAGGTTCTGCCGATAGGCATCGGGCATCCAGTCTTTGGGCTCGATGGAAATATCCGCTTCGATTTTGGCCTCGAAGTTAGCCTGATTTTTCTCGTTCATTGATTTTTCCATTAAGTGATTCGAAAAATATTTTTTAATTTAAAATAATGAATCATTTATATTTAACATTGATGCTAGGAATATTTAACATAAAGATCAATGTTCATTAACTTAATTCTGCGAGGCACTTCACAAGGTTTTATTGTAAACAGAATAAAATCAATAATATATATTCATTGTTTTTTGTATGGATTTGAGTGGGAACTTAGATTTATGCAAATTTGTTTTTAATTTGTTAAATTTAAATTAGCATCTATGATTATTTTTATGATACATATTTAAATATTGGTTTTGTTTATTTCCTTTATTTCTGGAGTGAGATATGCAGCATTTAACAAGTTACATTATGGGGAAGTGGGTACAGGGTAATGGTAAAGAGCGGGCGATCTATCATGCACTTACTAATCAGGCTTTATACGCGGTGACAACCGAGGGGCTTCCTTTATCTGACAGTCTGGCCTATGGGCGAGAAGTTGGAGGGGAGGCGCTATCTGCTATGTCATTCCAGCAACGGGGGCAGATGCTTAAAGCGGTGGCCAAGTATTTGTTGGAGCATAAGGCGGAACTCTATGCGATTTCAGCGCAAACAGGGGCAACAAAAGCAGATAGCTGGGTGGATATTGAAGGGGGTATTGGGACGTTATTTGCCTATTCAGGTTTGGCAAGTAGAGAGCTCCCCGATGACACCATTTGGCCTGAAGGTGACACGGTTCCTTTGTCTAAGCAGGGGCAATTTATTGGCCATCATATTTTGACCTCTCGCCGTGGCGTGGCGCTGCATATCAATGCTTTTAATTTTCCTTGTTGGGGAATGCTAGAGAAACTGGCACCTACGTGGCTAGCGGGTATGCCTGCCATTATCAAGCCTGCGACAGCATCGGCTCAAGTCACCCAAGCGATGGTCAAGCTGATGGTCGACAGTGGTTTGGTACCTGCGGGGGCTATTCAGCTGATTTGTGGTGGCGTCGGGGATATGTTTGATCACCTTGATTTTGAGGATGTCGTCACGTTCACAGGGTCAGCCTCCACAGGGCAAAAACTTAAATCCCATCCGCGTATCATAGAAAAATCAGTGCCTTTCACCATGGAAGCCGACTCACTGAACTGTGCAATCTTAGGGAATGATGTGCAGCCAGAACAGCCTGAATTTGCATTGTTTATTAAAGAAGTGACCAGTGAAATGACCGCAAAGGCAGGGCAAAAATGCACGGCCATTCGTCGTATTATTGTACCGAAAAATCAGTTAGACAATGTTAAACAAGCACTGCTTAAACGGTTATCGGCGACGACAGTTGGTGACCCCGCAGTTGATGGGGTACGCATGGGGGCGTTGATTAATTTAGAACAGCGCCAAGATGTGCAGACGAAAGTGGATTATCTACAAAACAATGGCTGTGAAGTACTCTGTGGTGGGCAGTTTGAACAATTAGCGGTCATCGGTGCTGATAGCCAAAACGGTGCCTTTTATCCACCGACATTATTGTACTGCGCAGAGCCATTTAAATCTTCGGCCGTCCATGAAACTGAAGCATTTGGCCCTGTTGCGACGTTAATGAGTTATGAAAGCCTTGAACAAGCGGTGCAACTTGCCATTCTCGGGGGCGGTAGCTTGGCGGGCACATTAGTGACAGCGGATGCACAGGTCGCTCAATCAGTGATCCGAGCAAGTGCACGCGCACATGGACGCATGTTGGTATTAAATGAGGCATCGTCGGCAGAATCAACAGGGCACGGCTCACCACTACCTCTACTAGTGCATGGTGGGCCTGGGCGTGCAGGTGGCGGTGAAGAACTGGGTGGATTGAGAGCGGTGAAGCATTATATGCAGCGCACAGCCATTCAGGGGAGCCCATCGATGTTAACCGCGATTAGCCAGCAGTGGATCCGTGGTGCGGAGATGGTAACTGATGTTGTTCATCCATTTCGAAAACATTTTGAAGACTTAGTGATAGGCGATACGTTGCTCACAGCAAGGCGTACGGTGACGGAGGCCGATATTGCTAATTTTGCTTGCCTCAGTGGTGATAATTTCTATGTGCACGTGGATAAAATCGGGGCGGCACAATCACTGTTTGGTGAACGTATTGCCCATGGGTATTTTGTGGTTTCAGCCGCAGCAGGTCTGTTTGTTGATGCAGGCGTTGGGCCAGTTATCGCAAATTATGGCATGGAAAATTTGCGTTTTATCGAACCCGTAAAAATTGGCGATACGATACAAGTTCGTCTAACGTGCAAGAAAAAGATAAAAAAACCACAGAAATTAGCCGAAGATAAACCAAATGGTGTTGTTGAATGGGATGTGCAAGTCTTTAACCAAGACGATACAGCCGTGGCACTTTATAGCATTTTGACGCTGGTGGAACGCCGTCATGGGGATTTTCATTAACCATGATTGTGATGAAACGGTTACAAACAAATAGGTGCTTTTTCAATCATTTTCTGTTGTGATGGGAAATCGCTAACAAAATGTCAGGAAACAGAAATGAAAACGCACCATCAAGCGGTTTATCAGCAATTTGATGAGCAAGCCAACGCCTATTTAACCAGTCAGGTTCATGCGCAAGGTGAAGATTTACTCGCCTTGCAGAGGTTGTTACAGGGGTGCCAAGCTGAGGATGTCCTTGACCTTGGCTGTGGTGCAGGGCATGCGAGTTTTTATACCGCGCCATGGGTTAAATCTGTCACAGCATATGATCTGTCCGACTCGATGCTGAGTGTTGTGGCGAAAAACGCGCAAGAGCGCCAATTAACCAATATCGCGACCTGCAAAGGCACAGCTGAACAACTGCCGTTTGCAGATAATCATTTTGATCGGGTGATTAGCCGCTATTCTGCACACCATTGGCATGATGTTGAAAAAGCGCTGCGTGAAGTCCGCCGTGTATTAAAAGTGGGTGGAAAAGGCATTTTTATTGATGTGGTTTCACCAGGTCACCCATTGTTGGACATTTATCTCCAAACCGTTGAAGTTTTAAGGGATACATCGCATATTCGCGATTATTCCGCAGGGGAATGGGCAGGGATGTTCAACAATGCAGGGCTATTTGTTAGTGGTGTTCAAAGTTTCCGTTTGCCCCTTGAATTTACCAGTTGGGTTGAACGGATGCGAACGCCACAACCTTTAGTTGAGGCAATTCGCCAATTTCAAAACACGCTCAGTGATGAAGTGAAACACCATTTTGCATTACAAGCAGATGGCTCATTTACCTCTGATGTGATGCTATTTGAATTTCATCGCCAATAAGTGCTTATTTTGCGATAAACTGCGCTTGGTTAAGTTGGCTGAGTGCGGTGTTCACGGCAAAAATTTCCCCTCGGACATCAGGCACACCAAAGGCTTTTAAACGCGCACTGTGTTTGGTTAAATATGCGTTTGCCTCTTGCTCAGAAGCAAACATGTAAACTCCACCTGCCATTTGAGTTTGTTGGTTTTCAGTCCAAATCTTCCAGATAAAACCAGGTTCTTGGTTGATTGACTGAGCTAAATCATTCATTGCTGCCGTCATTTCTTCGCCCCATGGGCCTTGGTATGGGAAGTCTACCTGTAAAATTACGCTCATCGATTGCATCTCCTTATCATTAGGCTTGCATAATAACCCTTAACACAAATAATAACTTTGCTATTTATCGTATTTAAGACTATTGCGTTTACCTGCTTCAAACGCATCCAGTGTGTTTAAACGCGCCTGTTTGTGATCAACGATAGGTTTCGGGTAATCAATGGCTATATTGTTTTCTTCTGCCCATTCATGGGGGGTATGGATATATTTATCAGGGACGCCATTTAATTCAGGGAGCCAATAGCGGATAAACGTGCCCTGAGCATCAAACTTTTTCCCTTGTGTGGTCGGGTTGAAAATACGAAACCAAGGGGAGGCATCCACACCTGTAGAGGCTGACCATTGCCAGCCGCCGTTATTCGCCGCTAAACTCCCATCAATCAGCTGGGTCATAAAGTATTTTTCCCCTTCCCGCCAATCAATGAGTAAATCTTTGACTAAGAAACTCGCCACAATCATTCGTAACCGATTATGCATCCAGCCTGTGGTATTCAGCTGCCGCATGGCTGCATCAACAATTGGGTAGCCCGTTTGTCCGATTTTCCATGCCTCAAAATCGGTAGGTGAATCATTCCAATGAATATATTGTGTCCAATGAATAAAGGGCTGGTGGCGGCACAGGCGAGGAAATGCCACTAAAAGGTGAGTATAAAATTCACGCCAAATTAATTCATTTAACCAAGTGAATGCGCCGCTATCAGGGTAGTCAAGAAATTGTGGGTTTTCAGCTTGCAAACGATTGATGCACTGGCGAGGGGATAACACTCCAATCGCGAGGTATGGCGATAGCTGGCTAGTGCCATTAATGGAGGGGAAATCTCTATCATGTTGGTAATCTGTAACTTTTTTAGCGCAAAACTGCCTGAGCTGCTTTAAGGCAGCTTGTTCACCTGCAGGGAAAGATTGCGCGATGTTTTGATCCTCATGAGGAAATAGCGGCAGGATTGTTTTAATCTCTAACGGCTTTGAGCGCTGAGCAGGGGCACGTAAGGAACGGTAGTCTGTGACAGTGAGTTGGGTTAGAAAAGCACGGCGAAATGGGGTATAAACTTGGTACATCTCACCTTTTTGATTTGTTACTGCGCCAGGTGGGAGCAACAGCGCATCATCAAAAGTATGGACATGCATTGGTGATGCGTGTTCTATCAACCACTCATCACGTTTCTTTTCATTCCATTCATACTGCCGATTGAAAAACAAGGCATCCGCCTGCTGTTCTTTGGCGTAATTTAGTACCCATTTAGCGGCATCTACAAAATTATCCACAGTATGGCAAATGAGTGGGATACCTAACTCAGCAAGGGAATGTTGTAATTCGACAAGGTTTTGATGAATAAAGGCGATTTGCCGTACAGAGACATCATGCTGTTTCCACTGTTCGGGCGTGGCGGTATAGAGGGCGATGACATTGGCCTGCGGGTCAGCGCAGGCCGAGGAAAGGGCTTTATTATCTGTGACGCGTAAATCATGACGAAACCAGATAAGATGCTTGGCTGCCACCGCTTTCCTCCTAGGCGTTAATCTAATTTAGGATGCTGGTTAATTAACGACTGGCGTTTTTTCTCAAGTTCAGCAATTTGTTGGTCAATATCTTCAACTTTTTGCTCAATATTGTCAAAATGTTCACTCAAGATTTCTTTCGCCTCGGCTTTATCCGACGCCGCTGGTGTTGCACCCCGCAACGGTTTATTGGCTGTTTCTGGCATGCGAATACCTGTGTATAAGCCAATCAATGCAATCACCATCAAGTAATAGGCTGGCATGTATAAATCTGTGGTTGATTCGACTAACCAAGCTGCAACAGTTGGGGTAGCACCTGCAATTAATACTGAGATATTAAAGGCAATGGCTAAGGCACTGTAACGAATATGCGTTGGGAAAATCGCGGGTAAAATTGATGCCATGACTCCAGTAAAACAGTTTAGCAATATCGCAAGGATCAGTAATCCTACAAAAATTAACCCAACTGAGCCGCTGTTAATTAGCATAAAAGCAGGGTAAGCCAATAGCACTAAACCTACGCTACCGATAATAACAAATGGGCGACGGCCAATTTTATCACTGGTTAAGCCAATCACGGGTTGAACAAATAGCATACCAATCATAATGGCGATAATTATTAGCACACCATGGTCAGTTGAATAATTTAGGTTATGTGATAAATAACTTGGCATGTAAGTCAGCAACATGTAATACGTGACATTAGTTGCAATCACTAAGCCAACACAAATTAATAAGCTTTTCCAATGCTTCGATGCCACTTCGCGTACTGAAACTTTGGGTGGATTTTGAATATTGGCTTTGTCTTGTTTTTCCAGTGACTCAACGTGCTGTTGGAAAGCGGGCGTTTCTTCAAGGGAATGGCGAAGATATAACCCAATGATCCCTAAAGGTAAGGCTAAGAAGAACGGAATTCTCCAGCCCCAATCATGGAAGTTTGCCTCTCCAACGATACTGGAAATTAGCACGACTACACCTGCACCTAGCACGAAACCTGCGATAGAACCAAAGTCTAACCAACTGCCCATAAAGCCACGCTTACGGTCAGGTGAATATTCGGCAACAAAAATTGCAGCCCCTGAATATTCCCCACCGACAGAGAAGCCCTGTGCTAATTTAGCAATTAATAACAAGATTGGTGCCCAAATACCGATGCTTTCATATGATGGGATCAAACCAATACAGAACGTACTTATCGCCATAATGATAATGGTCATCGACAACACTTTTTGTCGACCATACTTATCACCTAAGATACCAAATACCACTCCCCCTAATGGCCTAACTAAGAAGGGCACGGAGAATGTCGCTAGTGCAGCAATCATCTGGACGCTCGGTGATGCGTCTGGAAAGAAAACTTGACCTAATACGTAAGCTAAGAAGCCATATACACCAAAGTCAAACCATTCCATCGCATTACCCAGTGAAGCAGCGGTAATTGCTTTTTTTAATTTACCATCATCAATGATTGTAATGTCATTAATATTTAATGGTTTTTCTTTTTTCTTCTTGAATTTCATGAAACCATCCTCTTATTTGAATTTCAACAACGAGATAAATCACATTTAAGGTGTGGGTTTTCATACTTAAACAACGTGTAAAGTCCTATCATTTATAATAGTCGCTGTATGAATTTTTGTTCAGTTTTTAAAATTTAAAATTGAGCTAGATAATGGAGTAATACAGTAGAGTTAGAGAGAGAAATAGAGAGCACTTTTTTTTGTAAATAGAGCAAAATAACCACCTGAGAATAATCAAACTAGTTACCAATAATACATTAATATCGCTAGAATGTAAAATACTTGGCTTTTAATGCCGAAAAAAAAGAATTTTTAGCGTTTTATTTTAGCGGGTTAGGTTTATAACAACATGTTACTTATATCAATAATGCATTAGGCTAACAATGTTGATTATATATAATAAAAACCATAACAATCAATATGTTGTATTTTATTTTTGCTGATTTGAACTATGCTAAATACTCCATGAATATAGGGGGTAATATGAACAATTCCGTGAAAATATCAGCGATTAATGTTTATCATCCTGCAAAAATTAGGGGGAATGAATATTTTATCAAAAAGCATGGCGATATTAAAAATATTAATAATCTATTTGAATCATTAGGTAAGCGACAGCGTTATGTTTCTGACCTTGAAAGTGAAAATGTATTAACGATGGCATTTAAATCAGCAGAGCCGATAGTGGATGATAGTAATATTGATATTATTATTTTCGTATCAACGACGGTAGAGTATTTATCGCCAACTCACGCATTATTTATTCATCGAAAGTTCAATATTAAACACAATTGTATTTGTATCGATATGAATATAAATTGTTTAAGTATGCTGGCAGTTCTTGAACAAGCGGCCATGATGCTGAAATTAAAAGCGTCCTATTGCAGAGCATTGATTATCTCTACAGATCAAGTTTCTCGATATGCAAAACCACATGAGTTTTTCCCTGAGGCTTTATTTGGGGATGCGGCGGTTGCAATGATACTCGATAAAGTAAAGGACAACTCAGGCGCTGGGCTCATCGATAGCCAATATTACACTGATAGTCAGTATGCCGATACGATTGTATTTCCACACTATGGATTGTCGCATAGCCAAAATATGCAAGAAGAGAAATTTCACTGGGATAATTTTACAGGAGAGCTCTGTGTGCCCTTTGCGATAGAAGCCATTCAATTCCAGTTGGAAAAACATCATTTAAAATTGAATGATGTTTCTTGTTTTTTCTTTTCTCAATTATCAAAAAATTATATTGGAATGATTAAAAATGCATTAAATCTTTCCTGGGAGCAGATTGAATATATTGGTGATGAGTATGGTTATACAGGCGGAAATAGCCCATTAGTTGCCTATGCACATCGTTTGAAAAAAGGGTTACTTCATGAAGGTGATATTATTGTATTTTGGTCATTTGGTGCTGGGTATCAAACAGGTGTTTTACTGTGGAAAGTATAACTTAATCATTCTCAAATTGATTAGGTAATTATGCTAATCATTTTACGATATCTATATGGCAGTGATTAATATTAACAATAGTCTCTTAATTTATTCCGTTATCATCATCTTCTTTTGATAATAACGGAGGATTGTGTCGTTCTGTTTTATAATGGATTTGATAAGTAGGAATGAATAATTGACTTGGTTACAATCAAATAAATGATTTTAAATAAGTTTGATAATCAGAGAGTACAGTAAGATTTAAAATGAATTTTACCAAACTCTAAAAGAATACGCGCTGTATTTTATCAAGCGTGTATGACCTCCGACTGAGAAGAGTGCCATTATGAAAAAACAGAGTGTTGCATCCTATATTGCAAAAGTACTTGATAACGCAGGTGTTAAACGTATTTGGGGCGTTACTGGAGATTCATTGAATGGCTTAACCGACAGTTTGCGCCGACAAGGGGCAATTGAATGGTTAGGCACTCGTCACGAGGAAGTGGCGGCATTTGCTGCGGGCTCAGAGGCCCAGCTTACTGGGCAACTAGCCGTTTGTGCAGGCTCTTGTGGGCCTGGAAATATGCATCTTATCAATGGACTATATGATTGTCATCGTAACAGAGTACCTGTATTGGCGATTGCAGCACATATTCCATCAAGTGAAATTGGCAGCAATTATTTCCAAGAAACCCACCCAACAGAACTATTTCGTGAATGTAGCCACTATTGTGAGATGGTCTCTAACCCAGAACAAATCCCACAGGTGCTTGGCATTGCAATGCGTAAAGCAATTCTGAACAAAGGGGTATCCGTTGTTGTCATTCCAGGGGATATTGCATTAAAAGATGCACCAGAGACCGCCAAAGAAACATGGTATCAGCCTCAAGCCCCATTGATCATGCCACAGCGCTCTGAAATCGAACAATTAGCGCAAGCTTTAAATGAAGCCAAAAATGTTACATTATTTTGTGGTAATGGTTGTGCAGGGGCACATGATGAAGTAGTCAAACTGGCAGAAACGCTAAAAGCACCTGTAGTTCATGCACTGCGCGGTAAAGAACATATTGAGTGGGATAACCCGTACAGCGTGGGAATGACAGGTTTAATCGGTTTTTCATCGGGTTACCATGCAATGATGAACGCCGATACGGTTGTTTTACTCGGAACGCAATTCCCATATCGTCCTTTCTACCCAAATGATGCAAAAATTATTCAAGTTGATATTAATGCAGGGAGCTTAGGTTCTCATTGCCATATCGATATGGGGCTGATTGGTGATATTAAAGCAACTCTGGATGCCTTGCAGCCGCATCTACAAACTAAACAAGATAAAAAGCACCTTGAGAACGCATTGAAGCATTATGAGGAAGCGCGTAAAGGGTTAGATGATCTCGCAAAACCAGGGCATGAAGGGCTCATCCATCCACAGTACTTGGCAACTAAAATTAGTGAACTGGCCGATGATGATGCAATCTTTACTTGTGATGTGGGTACGCCAACGGTCTGGGCAGCACGCTATTTGAAAATGAATGGTAAGCGCCGTTTAATTGGCTCGTTTAATCATGGTTCTATGGCGAATGCGATGCCACAAGCAATTGGTGCGCAGGCTGTTGATAAAACACGCCAAGTGGTTGCCATGTGTGGTGATGGTGGATTTAGCATGTTAATGGGGGATTTTATTTCTCTTTCACAAATGCAATTGCCAGTAAAAATCATTATTCATAATAATGGGGTATTGGGCTTTGTAGCAATGGAAATGAAAGTCGCGGGTTTCTTAACAGCAGGAACAGATTTGCATAATCCGAATTTTGCTGCAATTGCGAACGCTGCAGGTATCAAAGGTATTCGTGTGGAAAAAAGTGAAGATCTCGACAGCGCACTTAAAGAGGCTTTTGCCCATGATGGCCCTGTGGTGGTGGATGTCTTAACTGCAAAACAAGAGCTTTCAATGCCACCAGAAATTGCTGCTCAGGAAGCCAAAGGTTTTAGCTTATATATGCTAAAAGCCATTATGAGCGGGCGCGGTGATGAAGTGGTGCAATTGGTGAAAACTAACTGGCTACGTTAATACCTGTTGTTCGTTCATAAAGAAGCCTAATCAATTGATTGGGCTTTCTTTTTATCGACCATAAATTAATAGCCTGCTGCAGATTGACTACGCCACAAATGAGCAGCGACAAGTGCCCGCCATGGGGAATATTGCGCTAACCATTTCTCTGTCTCTTTCGCGGTCGGTTGTTCTTGGCTGTTTAATAAGGTTTGTAAATTACGCCTTACCGCGACATCGCCATGCAAAGAGCCATTGAGATAATTAAAGCCCCGCAAGAGTGCATAACTGACCGTCCAAGGGCCAATTCCTTTAATTTTGAGCAGTTGTTCTGTTACCACATCGGCATTGTCATGGGTCACTTGTACAGATAAATCAATCTGTTGGGTTTTAATTGCTTCACATAACGCTCTAAGAGCAACAATTTTCCCTAATGAAAACCCTGTTTGTCTGAGTGTATCATCACTGACTAAACCCACTTGTTGGATATCAGGAAAACACCAAATTCCTGATGAGTGCTGTGTGCCCACGGCTTGTATAAAGCGCCGACGGATAGCGATAGCGGCATGGACACTAATTTGTTGCCCAATAATCGCCCATACTAAAGCCTCGAAAGCATTAGAGGATTGATAAATTCTTAATCCCTTTTGTTTTTCAATGAGTTGACCAAGCACTGGGTCTGTTAGGTAGTGCATTTCAAATTCATTAATGGGTTGATGTAAACCCAATAAGTGTTTCCCAAGGGTGCTGAGTTCTGTTTCAGTTGGGGAAATATTCGAAGAATCAATATCTAAAGAAATTGTTGCATGCTGGCTTTCAATGGCTAGCTGAATGTTGGCGGGATGATTTTGCCAAATTAGGCCTTTTTGCAAACAATTGTCGACAACAATCTCTGCCACATTTTGTTGGTCTCTTAAATGGAAGGCAAAAAAATCCGCAGAGCGATAAGGTTGTGGAAGAGGTAAATTAACAGTGAATGTTTGCATTATGATGACCTGATAAGATTTTTCTTTAATCCAAATATATTGTGTATTGGTGCATTAGGTAACTCATATTTTAGTGAACAAATATGTTATCTTAGTAAGATGGATTATTTCGTCACTGACATGGTGTTTACAGCGAATAAGGAAGTGAAATGAAAACTGAAGATCGCAGTTCATCTCATAACCCTCCAGCCTCTCCTAAGCCTGAACTAACAGGGATAGGTGGTTGGCTGATTTTACCCATGTTAGGGATCGTGCTATCCGTTATTATTCTTCCATTTGCAATTTACGGGCAAAATATCCAGGTTATTGAGTATTGGGATGAGTTAACGAACTCCCAATCCGATACATTTATACCCTTATTTAAAGAACTTATCTATTTTGAGCTTTTAGGGAATGCGATTTTATATACTTTATTGCTTTTCTTGTGTTACGTCTTTTTTACGAAGAAAAAGCTCACGATCAAAATTTACATTTTCTTCCAGCTATTTGCTTTAGTGCTGACTATTTCAGATATTATATTGGCAGGAACATTATTAGATTTAGAGGTTGAAGCATCGGATATTCGCGACATTTTTCGTGCCCTGATTGGCTGCGCAATTTGGATACCGTATTTTTTGGTTTCTAAGCGGGTAAAAAATACTTTTGTGAATTAAATACCGTCATTGAGGTGAAGTGATGATTTATTGCAAAAGAGTGTATGACCCTGTGACTAAGAATGATGGCTATCGTGTCTTAGTCGATAGGCTATGGCCTCGAGGGATTAAAAAAATCGATTTACAGTGTGATGAGTGGAATAAAGAAGTGGCTCCCTCTAATGAGTTACGAAAATGGTTCCATCAACATACCGATCAATTCGAGCAATTTGTGCAGCGCTATTGCGAAGAATTGAATAACACCGAGGCTTGGCAAAGGTTAGTTGAGCAGGCGGAGCAAGGTCATGTGACATTATTGTATAGCGCAAAAAATACAGAACATAATCAAGCGACTGTACTCAAAAAATACATTGAAGAAAAAATACAGAATACAAAGGTTTGTTAAATGGAGAATTCTCAATCCACGGTTCAATTAGAGCAGGTTGTCGCTCAAGTCGTCCCGCAGGCCCCGAAAAAAATGCTTGAAGGACTCGGTGGTTGGTTGATTTGGCCAGTTATTGGGCTGTTTTATATGTTGTATAAAATGGTCATGATGTTAATGCAAGAAGTCTCTCAAGTAAAAACGGTTTGGCCGCTTGCTACACAAGTGGGCTCTGACTTTTATGTGCCAGGTTTTTCAATGGGTTATTACCTATTGCAAACGGGTTATGGGGTTATCATTGCATTACTATTGTGGACTTTTATTGCAGCAGTTAAATGGAAAAAAAGTGCGAAGTGGTTGTTTATCATAACCATGTTGCTATATACCTTGATGGTGTTTGTTGCCCGCTTTGTATTCCCTTATACATTCGGTATGGAAATTAATTACTCAAACATTATCACTGCGATTAATGGCAGCTTCTATTGTGTGTTATGGATTCCGTATTTTTTAGTTTCTAACCGCGTTAAAAACACGTTTATTCGCTAATAATTAACCACCTCTTTCGAAGGCGGTTAATTATTCTATTCGTTAGAAAGATTCAATGTATGGGTAATATTGCAGCGCTCAATAAAGGCGTTATCATGGGAAACCAATAGCAATGTACCTTGGTAATTGTTTAATACATCCTCCAGTAATTGCTTCGATTCTAAATCCAGATGGTTATCTGGCTCGTCGAGTAACAAAATCGCAGGTGGATTCGGGCTATGGGTCAGCGCTAATAATGTGGCTTTGAGCTGTTCGCCCCCACTCAGTTGTTGTAGTGGTAGCAAGGATTTATCGCCTCGAATCCGTAACATGCCTAGTTGTGTCCGCCATTGTTCAACCGTAAATATGGGCTGGTGTTGGTGGAGTGCCTCGCCAACGGGTAGCGTTTTATCGAGTAAGTTTAGGTGCTGGTCTAAATAGCAAAAACATCCACTTAGGCGGGATTCGCCCGATTGGGCTTTCAGGTGCCCTGCAAGTACTTTAAGTAAGGTGGATTTACCACAACCATTATCACCTTGAATATGCCAATGCTCCCCACTGTATATGGTGAATGATAGAGGTGATAAATGGCCATAGGGCAAGCAAAGATCGGAAGCGAAAACCGTCACTTTTTTCCCCTCACACTGGTAGGCAATGACCATTTTTTGCTGCTTGATATGGTGTATTTTCTCTTGGTGTTCTTGTTGTTGTCCTTGCAAATTATCCATCACCCGTTGATGGCGGTCGGCAACATTAGACTGCCTTTTTTCCGCACGGTTTTTCTGCATATCGAGTAGCAGTAAGGACTGAGAGCCACCATAACGGATTTTTTCTCCTTGTTTTTTCCGTTGAGCGGCTTTTTGTAACGTGGTTTGTAGTTGCTTTTTTTCTTGGTTAATACGTTTTTCTAAACGCGCAGCTTGGGCATCAATCGCCGCGATTTCGAAATTCTTCTGCGTGTCATATAACGCATAATTTCCCCCATATTCTTGTAAACCTTTCTCGGTGAGTTCAAAAATCGTTGCCATTTCACCCAGCAATGCTCTGTTATGAGAGATAACAAGGCTACCTGCTCTGTGTTCAGTCAGTTTTTGGCTTAGCCATTGACGGCTTCTGGTGTCTAAGTGGTTATCTGGTTCATCAAGCAGTAGAAAGCTATCTTGCTGTAAAAAGGCACGACATAGAGCAAGGCGCGTGCGCTCGCCACCACTGAGATGGGCGATAGGGGTTTCCATCGAAACGGGCAACCGTGCGGAATCTAGCAAATTTTGCCATTGAGACGGTAAATGCCATTTGTCGTCGACTAACTCAAAATCGGGTTGAGTTCCATTACCCGCTTCAATACGAGAAAAGGCGTGATAGAGCGAGGTAATACCTAAGGCATCGACGAGAGTTTCTCCTGTTAAGCGGGTGAGTTGATTAACATGGATAAAAGGTATATTCCAATGTACATCACCTTGTGTTGGCACGAATACTTGAGCCAGTAACTGCATGAGTACGGATTTACCTCGACCATTATGGCCAATTAAGGCATTTTTTTGACAAGATAATGTCCCGCTTAGAGGGGGGAACAGGGCCGTTTGGTTAAATTCGATATTCAGTTGTGAAAAGTGACACGCAATTGTCATAGGCACCTCCAAAAATAAAGAGTGCAGACAACGTCGTTGACTTATCAAGAAGCGTCGATGAATAGCGTTGCCTGCCAAGAACAGAAAAATGAATACCAAGGTGGTATTGGAAAATATTTTCTGGCAGTGCTTAATTCATCGTAGGGAGTACCTGCTAAGTTAAGTGATGGGATAAAAGCCGTGCATATTATAGACAAAGAAAATCAATTTAAGCAACATATAGACTTAAAATATAAAAAAGCCAGTCAATTCAAGTTGACTGGCTTTGTACTAACAACGAGATTTTTACGATTATGCAGAGGTGTGCTCTGACAACCATTGTGCAATGCGCTGTTTTTCTGAATCATTCAGCCACATGCCCAATTTAGTACGACGCCAGATAGCATCATCCAATTCTGTTACCCACTCATTTTCCACTAAGTAACGTAGTTCGGCTTCATAGACGTTGGCACCGAATGATTCGCCGAGATCACTGAGCGAGTTTGCGCCATTCAAAATCAGTTTGCTGTTACTGCCGTAAGTTCTTGCATAACGCAGTGCGATCCCTTCTGGAAGCCATTGATAATGTTGGCGTAATACGCGAGCATAGCCATCACGGTCGCAACCTTCGATATCACCACCTGGTAATTGACCATTTTTCGTCCACGGGCTACCTGCGTTCGGGTAATAAGTGGCGAGCTTATTCACAGCAGCTTCAGCTAGTTTACGATAAGTGGTTAATTTACCGCCGAATACAGACAGTAACGGTGCTTGGCCTTGCTCATCGTGAATATCTAATGTGTAGTCACGGGTAATTGCTTGCGGTGAGTCAGACTCATCATCACACAGTGGGCGAACGCCTGAGTAATCCCATACCACGTCTTCAACGGTTAACTGTTTTTTGAAGTGATCGTTGTACACTTTGAGTAAATAGCTGACTTCTTTGTCATCAATTTTGACGTCTTTTGGATCGCCTTTGTATTCCACATCTGTTGTACCGATGATTGAGAACTCATCCATCCACGGAATAACAAAGACAATACGGTTATCCTCGTTTTGCAGGATGTAAGCTTGTGGTTCATCGTGAGCGCGTGGAACAACGATATGGCTACCTTTAATTAAGCGAATGCCGTATGGCGATTTTAATTTCAAGCCATCGTCGAAGAATTCTTTCACCCATGGACCCGTTGCATTCACCAGTCCTTTCGCTTTCCAAGTGAGAGTTTCGCCTGTACGTAAGTCTTGTGCTTCAACAACCCATAAGCCATTTTCACGATAAGCACGAGTCACTTTTGTGCGAGTGCGAACTTCACCATGCTTACGTACCACTTCTTGAGCGTTTAGAACAACCAAACGCGCATCATCAACCCAACAATCTGAGTACTCAAACCCTTTGGTTAATTCAGGTTTCAGCACAGAGTTTTGGCCGAATTTTAAGCTTTTACTGCTTGGTAGGCTCACACGTTTACCTAAATGGTCATAAAGGAACAGACCGATACGGATCATCCACGCAGGGCGTAAATGAGGTTGGTGAGGTAAACGAAAGCGCATTGGAAACGCAATGTGCGGTGCCAGTCGTAATAAGACTTCGCGCTCAGCCAGTGCTTCACTGACTAATCTGAATTCATAATGTTCTAGGTAGCGTAAGCCACCATGGATCAGCTTTGAACTCGCTGATGAGGTTGCACTCGCTAAGTCTTGAGCTTCGAGCAGCAATACCGATAATCCACGACCTGCAGCGTCAGCTGCAATACCAGCGCCGTTGATCCCGCCGCCGATGACAATCAAGTCTTTAGTTTCCATGCATCCCCCTGAGATGTTCGAAACACTTTCAATAATGTTCGTTTTCGCTCATTTGATTGTAGTCAAAATGAATAGTGATGCCAACTATTATTAATAAGAAAAATAACAACTGCGTGATATTGGTAACAATTTTTTTTCAATAACCACAAATAAAATAATGGTATATAGGCAGGAAAAAACATTTTTGAGCGAAAAAGAAAAAGGAAATAACAGTTAGAAAGTTAAAGTAGAAAAGGGATATCATTAAGAGTGGTGGTAGTTAGCACTACCACCATGAGAATAACGTATTGATTAACAAAGCTCTAATTGAACGTTATGTTGCTCAATCACTTTGATAATGCTGTCTGGCGGCTGTTTGTCGGTAAATAAATAGTCGATTAAGTTCATATTACCGAGATTGACCATTGCATTACGGCCGAACTTAGAGTGATCGGTGACTAACATCACGCAACGTGAATTTTCAATAATGGCGCGTTTTGTACGCACTTCATGATAATCGAACTCCAGTAGCGAGCCGTCCATATCAATGCCGCTAATGCCCAAAATGCCGTAATCTAACCTGAATTGAGAGATAAAATCGAGGGTCGCTTCACCCACAATACCACCATCACGCGAGCGTACTTCACCCCCCGCTAAAATTAAGCGGAAGTCTTCTTTTGGCATGAGTAACGTGGCGACGTTTAGGTTATTGGTAACAACACGCAGGTTTTTATGGTTAACCAACGCATGGGCCACAGCTTCAGGCGTGGTTCCGATATCAATAAATAGCGTCGCACCATCAGGAATTTGGCTCGCGACATGCTGCGCAATACGGGCTTTTTCATCTGACCACATGATTTTGCGGTCATGATATGCCGCGTTTACGGAGCTTGAAGGCAGTGCTGCGCCACCGTGGTGCCGCTGAATCTTATTTTGTTCAGCGAGGTCATTGAGGTCTCGTCGGATGGTTTGAGGGCTAACCTCAAAATGCTCGACAAGTTCTTCAGTACTGACATATCCCTGAAGACGCACAAGTTCAACGATTGCATCATGTCTCTGGGTTTGTTTCACAGCGTTAGCCTCTAATTATTAAAATGTATTATCTGGAACTCTGGTGTTTAATAAAGCTGTGCCTATTATCCCACACTCCCATCAATAAGCCGATAATTAACCCTGAAGTGTGTGCGGCATTCGCAATATGCATCCCTAAAATATCGAAGTAACCAAAAAAGAGCCAGATAATTGAGAAAATCATTAACCCTCGGGGAACATTCACGCCGCTTTCTGGGTTGCGCTCACCTGTTAGCCAAACGTAGCTAACTAGGGCATAAACGACACCCGATAAGCCCCCAAAGTTGTTTTCGCTAAACAGCGATTGTCCCCAGTTACTAAACAGGGCGGAGACTAATAAAATAGTAAAGAGCTTTCCTGTTCCCAGCTTGCGTTCAACTTGGCCAGCTAAAAACCACCATAACGCAAGGTTAAACCCAATATGTGACAGTGAAAAATGCACAAAGGCGGGGCTTATCCAACGCCAAAGTTCTGATTGTTGGTCTCCAATTGGCCACGCTAAGTAACGTAATACTTCACGAGCATCGGTCATTTCTACCCAAAGATATACAATAATCGATAGCAGAATAACAGCAATTGTGAGTGGCCCTGATTGTTCTTTCAGGTAACCCCAAGTGAGAAAATTGCGGTATTGAAATTGCGCATCGGTATTACCTGTTTGCCAGCTAGCAGCAAGGTAGCGCTGGTCATTTGGGTTTTGCAGGAAAGTATCAAGCTCTTGACGGACTTGATTAAGAAATTGGTCATCTTCCAACCAAAGTTCATACAGCGCTTGTTCTTGGGAGGGTTTAAGGCTTAAATGGATATTTTGCCCTGCCATATAGTCAACAAATGCTTGCGCCATTCTTGGGTTAGCAAAGGAAGTGATGTGGATCATGAATGCGTTTTCTCGTCTAGAGCGCCGTGACGGCTTGTGGATATTCCCTTAACCAGGCTTCAAACCCGCCATTAATGCTGTAAACAGATTCATAGCCGATGTTTATCAGGTATTGTGCTGCGCCTTGGCTGCTGTGCCCGTGGTAGCACATTACCATAACGGGTTGTTCATAATCTGTTTGTTCTAAAAATTGACTCAGCGACTCATTGGTGAGGTGATAAGCACCGCTAGCATGACCTGCGCGGAAGCTTTGTGGATCACGTACATCAACAAGTACGGCAGAGCTTTCCAACCAATGTTGATAAGCTTGCTCTGGTGTTAGTGTCTCAAAATGGTCCATAAAATACCGAATATAGCGGGGAAAACCCCATAAAAAACGAATACGGCACCTGTAAGCAGAAAAACAGGTGCCAGATATCAGTGGCAATTAGTAGAAAGAGTGCTCGCCACGTTGGTGTTCAGTCAGGTCTTTAACGCCTTTTAACTCACCATCAAACATTTTCAGTAATTCTTTTTCGATACCTTCTTTTAAGGTGACATCGACCATAGAACAACCGTTACAACCACCACCAAATTGCAGGATAGCAAAGCCTTCATCGGTAATTTCCATTAGGGAAACACGGCCGCCGTGGCTGGCTAATTGTGGGTTAATTTGTGACTGTAAAACGTACTCAACGCGCTCGATTAATGGTGCATCATCAGAGACTTTGCGCATTTTTGCGTTTGGTGCTTTAAGCGTCAGTTGTGAACCCAGTTGGTCGGTAACGAAATCAATTTCGGCTTCTTCTAAGAAAGGCGCGCTAATTTCATCAACATAAGCAGATAATTTTTCGAACTTCAGTTCCTTATCTGTTGCTTCAACGGCACCTGGCGGGCAGTATGAAACGCCACACTCAGCTGTTGGTGTACCTGGGTTGATGACAAATACACGGATTTGGGTTCCTGGCTCTTGACTTTCCAACAACTTGGCAAAATGAGCCTGTGCTGCTTCAGTAATATTAATCATAATCATTTGCTCAATAATAGTTGACTGCTTTAGTTGGTTATAATACGCCCATTTACCCCTTTCCTACAAGGTGCGACAGAGTGACCACGCATCAACAGTGCGCGCTCCCGCACAAATCAACAATTGTGCGGCTGTATTCATTGTCGAACCTGTCGTAATAACATCATCGAGAATGGCGACATGTAGGCCAGAAACCGTAGTTTCTAAGGTAAATGCTCCCTTTAGGTTTTTTCGGCGATGTTCACGTTTTAATGTAATCTGCGCCAGTGTATCACGACTACGGAGTAATGAATTTTGCGAATAGGGGATATTTAACCATCTGGATAAATTTTCGCCTATTAATGCCATGTGGTCAAATCCTCGCCACCATAATCGATGACGATGCAAGGGAATGGTCATAATGAGGTCGGGTTTTTGCCATGTATTTTCGCGGTAACCCTGTAGCCAAAATAAAACAAAAATGCGCGCTAAAGCAAAAGCGAGCTGCGATTGTTGATTAAACTTAAAGTGATGAATAAGCTTACGTAATGGAGCTTGATAGGGTGCGGCGGTAATTAAACGTTGCCAAGCAGGGGGCTGTTTTAAGCAACGACCGCATTGCAGTGTTTCGAGTTCACTGGGCAGTGCACAGCGTGGGCAGCACTTCGGCATAGTCGGTAAGCTTTTCAGGCAAAAACTGCAAATACCTTGGCAGCTTAAATTGAGTGATTGATGGCATAGCCAACATGCCCCTTCCATTGATAGCATGATGATATTCCGTTAAAAAATGTTGATTGAATAAAGAGAGTGTAACCATGGCAAAGCTATATTGGCAGACCGTCGGCGAAGGAAAACAAGATCTTGTGTTGCTGCACGGGTGGGGGTTGAATGCGCAAGTTTGGCAAACAATTATTGTGCGAATCGCGCCGCATTTTCGTGTTCATCTCGTTGACTTGCCAGGTTATGGGCGGAGCCAAGATTTTGCACCAATGAACATTCAATCCATGGCAGATATTTTGTGGGAACACGCCCCGAAAAACGCCATTTGGTTAGGGTGGTCGCTGGGTGGACTAGTTGCCAGTCGAATTGCACTGGATCACCCTCATGAAGTTCAAGGGCTGATTACCGTTGCATCCTCCCCTTGCTTTAGAGCTAATGAGGATTGGGCGGGTATTCGGCCTGAAGTATTATTGGGCTTTGAACAACAGCTTGCCGCGGATTTTCATCGAACCGTTGAGCGCTTTTTAGCGTTGCAAACTTTAGGTACCGAAAGCGCCCGCACCGATGCACGCACTTTAAAATCAGTGGTGCTTGAACAACCTATTCCAACGGTGGAAACGTTAAATGCGGGGCTTGAATCATTGCGAACAGAAGATTTACGTGAAGAATTGAAGAGTTTACCTGTGCCGTTCTTACGGATTTATGGTTACCTTGATGGTTTAGTGCCGCGAAAAATAGTGCCTATGTTGGATGCGCTTTATCCAAACTCTCCATCCGTGATTATGCGCAATAGTGCCCATGCACCGTTTATTTCGCACCCTGATGAGTTTTGTGAATATTTACTGGATTTTCAAAGCCGATTGGAAGAGTAAAGCGAGTAAGCCGCTGAGGTTGTGGCTTATTTCATCTTATAAACAAAATGGGCGCAGTCGGTGCTTTCTGGGCAGCCTTTGCAGCTGGAGCCCGTTAAGCAGGCGCTTATATCCACCTGCTCAATTTTTCCTAAGCTTTCCAACTTTTCCACCATCGCTTTTATCATTGGCGTTGGGGTGTTGAGTTGCTCGCTAAGTAACGCGATGTCAGCTTGCCCGTATAAAGCAATCAAATCTCTCACTTGTAGCAAGCTGATCATCGTTTAGTCCTTAGTGGCAGGTATTGCTAGAGCAGCCAGAGCACTGCTGTGCGGTTTTGCTTTTAATATTCAACGTCACGCGGCTACGCATGCGACGTAGGAACATGAACAGGGCAATATTAAACACCACAACAGCCACAATAGTCATTAAGCTACTTTGTGGGTGCTCACTGAAAGTTGCGGTTTGGTAAAACAGTGCTGACAGGCTATAGGCCACATTCAGTCCCCAGAAGATGGAGAAGCTCATCCAGCTTTTGTTCGTTTCGCGAGCAATTGCCCCCATGACCGACACACAAGGCACATACAGTAAGACAAAAATCAGGTAGCTATAGGCGGCGATACCTGAGCCAAATTTCGCGGCCATAGTGCCCATTGAGCCTGATTCCATTTCGCCATCCCCTTTGCTAGCTTCGATTGGGTTCGATAACGCGCTTAGGGTAAAGGTTTCTTTTAAGCTATCCCATGTTTCAGATACTGCATCTTCCAGCTCATTCCATAAGTTGAAGGACTCTGCATCGAACGGTTCCGAGGTAATCGCTTCGGCGGTGTAGAGGGTATTCAACGTCCCAACAACCACTTCTTTTGCCATCGCTCCCGTAATCAAGCCCACGGTTGCTTGCCAGTTGTCGGCGTGAACACCGATTGGCTGCAATGCAGGGGTGATCACTTTACTGACTGAAGCTAGAGCTGAGTCATTAATGTTATCAACAGGTTTACCTGAGAACGAGAAACTATTGAGTGCGCCGATAAAGATACTCGCCACAACAATGACTTTACCTGCACGCACCACGAAGCCTTTTAAGCGCTGCCACGTTTGAATTAACAACGTTTTGACGTGCGGCACGTGGTACACGGGTAGTTCCATCACGAATGGCGATGCTTCGCCACGCATGAGGGTATGTTTGAGTAAAAGCCCCGTGAGGATAGCGACCACAATCCCTAAAATATACAGGGAGAACACGACACTCGCGCCATTTTTACCAAAGAAAGCTGCGGCAAATACCGCGAAGATTGCCAGCCTTGCGCCGCAAGACATAAACGGCGCCATCAGAACGGTAATCAGCCTTTCACGTGGGGCATCAAGGGTACGAGCGCCCATAATCGATGGGACGTTGCAACCAAAGCCGACGATTAATGGAACAAACGATTTGCCCGGTAGGCCTAGCGCCTGCATCAATCTGTCCATCACGAAAGCGGCTCGTGCCATATAGCCTGAGTCTTCAAGGATGGAAAGGAACAGGTACATCATCCCGATTTGCGGTACCAATGGCAGAACGGTATTAATACCGCCACCAACACCTTGAGCCAAGAAGATAGTGAGCCAATCAGGGAAACTAAAGTAGGCACCAACCCACTGAATACCATGGATAAATATTGCCTCAGAGGCACCTTCAAAGAACGGCTGAAGTGCCCCACCAATATTGATGGCAAGGACGAACATCAGGTACATCACAAACAAGAAAATGGGGACGCCTAGCCAACGGTTGAGGATAAATTTATCCAGTGATTGCGTCAGTCGGTTAGGTTCAGCGGCACTATTGTTGATCGCCGCTTGGCAAATGGTCGCAATAGATTGATAACGCGCATCAGCAATCAGAAGTTCAGGTTCTTCATTTAATGTTTCAGTGAGTTGCTGGCGAGTGGCTTGTAATTGCGTTTCTGAAATTTCAGCACGTTGGCGACTATAAATATCCCCTTCTAGAATTTGCAGGGCTAACCAGCGGCGTTGTTGGTGGCTAAATTGTTGAGCTGAAATTTGTTCAGACAATGAATCAACAGCTTGTAATAGCTGTGGTGGATATTCAACAAGGGCTTTTTGGTTATTTTTTGGATGAGTATCAATGGTTTTTTTCAGTTTATCGATACCTGTTGCACGGGTTGAAACCATTGGGATCACAGGGCAGCCCAGCTGTTTTTCCAGTTTAGCAATATCGATATCAATATGTTGGCTTTGGGCGATGTCCAACATATTCAAGGCGACAATACAGGGGACGCCTAACTCAACGAGTTGTAATGTGAGATAGAGATTGCGTTCTAGGTTCGACGCATCGACGACGTTAATCAACATGTCAGCTTCGCCACTTAAAATAAAGTAGCAGGCGATTTGTTCGTCGAGGGAGGTTTGTTCCGAAATGGTCGTGAGCGAGTAGGTGCCAGGGAGGTCGACAAGCTCAATTTTGTGGTCATCCGTGTGAAAGCGGCCAACCTTGCGCTCAACGGTGACGCCAGCCCAGTTACCGACGCGCTGTCTTGACCCTGTTAGCTGGTTAAAAAGGGTTGTTTTACCTGCATTGGGGTTACCAATTAAGCCGATAGTCAATCGTTTCATAGTGTTTGCCAATAATCAAAAAAGAAGACTTAAGCGGTAGGCGCTTCATCAAGGTTTAGTAGGGCGAGGTCCTTTTTGCGTAGCACTAAGCTAACGCGGTGAGTTTCGATTTGTACAGGATCGCCAAAAGGCGCTAAACGCACCACTTTAAAAACGGAGCCCGGTAATAAACCGAGAGACAATAATTTTTGTCGGTATGCAGGGCTTATTTCGGGGGAGAAGCCCAGAATTTTGTAACTGCATTGAGGAAGTATAGCCATAGTGTCTTCCTATTATCTTCCTAACGATTCAATTCATAATGATACGGATAATTATTGTTAGAAAAGTTTGTGTCCACAAGCAAAACGCAGAGTAAAACAAAAATAAATCTAATTAACAATGAGAATCATAATCATCCACCTTTTGTTATATTTAGCCTCTTTTTTCGTCAATTTGACTTGATGTGGATCAACGAAGCATGGAGTTAGCGGTGTTTTTTAGATAGCGATGGAATAAGGCGAAAAGAATTGGCTGGGTTGATTTTCGAACAATATATTGGATTTGTTTATTAATTTAGTAGTGAAGATATTTCTAGAAAATACTAAATACCCCAATGAATTTATTGGGGTATTTAGCTTAATCAGACTACTTTTTTTTGCCAAACGCAGCGGCAAGTGCATCGCTCATAGCACTGTTACCTGATGAATTCACGTTTTGGCGTGAGTTGCCACGAGGTGCAGGGGCTTTACGTGCGTTTTTATCTTGTGCTGGTGCCGCTTTGCGAGGTGCGCTATGAGAATCCCCTGCTTGTTCGTCCAAACGCATGGTGAGGGCAATACGCTTGCGGGCAATATCCACATCTAACACTTTCACTTTCACAATATCGCCCGCTTTCACCACTTTGTGTGGGTCTTCGACGTAACTATTGGAGAGTGAAGAGATATGCACTAAGCCGTCTTGGTGTACGCCGATATCCACAAACGCACCAAAGTTGGTCACGTTGGTCACCGCACCTTCTAAAATCATGCCAGAAACGAGGTCATTCATTGTTTCCACACCTTCTGCAAAGGTAGCGGTTTTAAATTCAGGGCGTGGGTCACGACCTGGTTTTTCTAACTCTTTGATGATATCTGTAACGGTGGGTACACCAAATTGTTCTGTGGTGAAATCACGCGGACTCAGTGTGTTGAGCACTTGTGAATTACCCATAATGTCTTTCAATGGCTGGCGGACGGTTTGCAGAATTTTTTCAACAATAGGGTAAGCTTCAGGGTGAACTGTTGACGCATCCAGCGGGTTCTCACCATTGGTGATACGCAGGAACCCTGCACATTGTTCAAAGGCTTTAGGCCCAAGGCGAGCTACTTTCAACAACTGTTTTCGGTCATTGAATTGGCCATTTTCATCGCGCCAATCAACCACGTTCTGCGCTATCATTTTGCTCAAGCCTGCAACACGGGTAAGCAAAGCGACTGACGCGGTATTTAAGTCTACACCTACGGAGTTTACGCAGTCTTCGACAACGGCATCCAGTTTACGGGCGAGTTGGGTTTGGCTAACATCATGTTGATATTGACCCACGCCAATAGATTTCGGGTCGATTTTAACCAGTTCAGCTAGCGGGTCTTGTAGACGGCGAGCAATCGATACGGCACCACGCAAAGACACATCCAAGGTTGGGAATTCTAGCGCGGCTAGCTCAGAGGCGGAGTACACTGATGCACCCGCTTCACTGACAATCACTTTTTGCGCAGTGACTTCAGGGTATTGTTTTTGCACCTCCGCAAAGAAACGTTCAGTTTCGCGAGACGCGGTACCGTTACCAATCGCCACTAATTCAACGTTATGTTTCTGGCACAATGCCGCCACGATGGTTGCTGCTTTCGCTGCTTGCCCAGTGTGCGGGTAGATAGTATCGGTCGCGATCAGTTTTCCTGTCGCATCCACAACCGCAACTTTCACCCCAGTACGTAGACCAGGATCGAGGCCCATCGTTGCACGCATACCTGCGGGCGCAGCCATCAGTAAGTCGCTGAGGTTACGGGCAAAAACATTAATCGCTTCTTCTTCGGCTTTTTCACGTAAAGCGCTCATCACTTCTGTTTCTAAGTGCAGAAGCACTTTGACACGCCATGTCCAGCTAATGACCGCTTTACGCCATTGGTCGGCAGGGGCGTTATTCAAACGCACATCTAAGTGGCGAGTAATAATCTCTTCGCAATAACTTTCTTTGGGTGGCTCATCGAATTGAGGGTCACAATTTAACGAAAGCTGTAAAATGCCTTCGTTGCGACCTCGGAACATTGCCAGTGCGCGGTGTGAAGGCACTTGGGAAACGGGTTCTTGGTGTTCGAAGTAATCGCTAAATTTGACGCCTTCTGCTTGTTTGCCTTCTGCAACGACGGAAACGAGGTGCGCATTTTTCCAAATATAGTCACGAACTTTCGCCAATAAAGTTGCATCTTCGGCGAAACGCTCCATCAGGATGTAACGAGCACCATCTAAAGCTGCTTTCACATCCGCCACGCCTTTATCTGCGTCGATATAAGTTTGAGCAAGGGCTTCAGGGGATTGGCTTGGGTCTGTCCACAGCGTATCCGCTAATGGCTCAAGTCCTGCTTCAATGGCGATTTGCCCACGAGTGCGACGTTTTGGTTTGTAGGGTAAGTAAAGGTCTTCAAGTTCGGTTTTATTGAGCGTGCTGTTGATAGCAGCGGCGAGTTCAGGGGATAATTTCCCTTGTTCTTCAATCGATTTGAGAATGGTTTGCTTACGATCGTTGAGTTCGCGTAAGTACCCTAAGCGGCTTTCTAGCTGGCGAAGCTGAGTATCGTCCAACCCTCCGGTAACCTCTTTACGGTAACGCGCGATAAACGGGACAGTATTGCCTTCATCCAACAATGTGATGGCAGAAAAAACCTGTTTCGGTTGGGCTTGCAGTTCTGCTGCAATAATTTGGCTTAGAGTTTCATTCATGTCGTGTTTAAATACCTACTGAAAGAACAGTTAAAAAATTTACTGCACTGTTATACTTGGTGGTAGCGAGAATTTCCAGACTGAATTTCGGTCTATTGGTAGGAAAGTCTCAGATTATGTTCTATAAAATATTATCATTTTTGTACTTATTGACTAATATTCTAAGGTTATGGCGAAAAGTCTATTAATAACGCGTGAAGGTTGGGATACGCTCGACAAAGAGCTTAAGTATCTGTGGAAAGAGGAACGGCCTAGAGTGACCCAATCGGTCTCAGAGGCTGCGGCACAAGGCGATCGCTCAGAAAACGCTGAATATATTTATGGTAAAAAAAGGCTGCGTGAGATAGACCGACGCATTCGTTTTTTATCTAAAAGATTGGATCAACTCAGGATTATCGAGCCAGATCCTCGCCAAGAAGGCCGTGTCTTTTTTGGTGCATGGGTTAAACTTGAAGATGATAATGAAAATATCAGAATATTCCGCATAGTTGGCGCGGATGAGTTTAATCCTGCAAAACAATGGATTTCAATTGACTCTCCTGTTGCACGCGCTCTGATTGGTAAGCAGGTTGATGATGAAATTACGGTGAACACGCCTGGTGGGGATGTCACCTATTTTGTTTTAGAAATAAGCTATAAACCACTAACCGCCTGAAGTGTAAAATGATTCATTAAATCTATGGTTAATGGTAAATTAGTGAACATTAAACGTGTTTTTGTTTACTTTTAGAACAATAATTTGAAAGATGCACATCTTGAGGGCTACAAAATGCAGGAAAGTTATAAAGTTCTTGTCGTCGATGATGATATGCGTTTACGTGCACTGCTGGAGCGTTACCTCACTGAACAAGGCTTTCAGGTCAGGAGTGCTGCAAACGCCGAACAAATGGACAGGATCCTGACGAGGGAATCTATTCATCTGATCGTGTTAGATTTAATGCTTCCAGGTGAAGATGGCCTATCAATCTGCCGTCGTTTACGTAGCCAAAATAACCCAATCCCGATCATTATGGTTACGGCAAAGGGTGAAGAAGTTGACCGTATTGTTGGTTTAGAAATCGGGGCGGATGACTATATTCCTAAACCGTTCAACCCACGTGAGCTGCTGGCTCGTATTCGCGCCGTATTACGCCGCCAAGCAAATGAATTGCCAGGTGCGCCATCTCAGGATGACGCAGTCATTACCTTTGGTAAATTTAAGCTAAATCTTGGAACGCGTGAAATGTTCCAAGGTGATGAAAATATGCCACTGACCAGTGGCGAGTTTGCGGTATTAAAAGTGTTGGTTTCTTATCCAAGAGAGCCGCTATCTCGTGACAAGCTCATGAGCCTAGCAAGAGGCCGCGAGTACAGTGCGATGGAACGTTCAATTGACGTTCAAATTTCGCGTCTGCGTCGCATGGTTGAAGAAGACCCAGCGCACCCACGCTATATTCAAACGGTTTGGGGCTTGGGCTATGTGTTTGTTCCGGATGGAAGTAAAGCATGAAGCGACTGAGGTTCTCACGACGTAGTACATTTTCTCGTTCGTTGTTTTTATTTGTTGCGCTGCTGTTCGCGAGCTTAGTGACCAGCTATATGGTGGTATTGAATTTTGTTGTGATGCCTAGCTTACAACAATTCAATAAAGTCCTTGCGTACGAAGTTAGAACATTGATGACCGAGAAAATGGTTCTACAAGATGGGACCTCAGTGCGGGTTTCCCCCGCTTTGCGTAAGAAAATCTACAATGAATTAGGTATTACGTTCTATGCCCATTCTGCTGCCATGGAGGAAGGGCTGAATTGGGCTAAAGAGTATGATTTTCTGAGCGAACACATGTCGCAATACTTAGGCGGTAAGGCAAATGTTCATCTTGAGCTTGGCCGTGAGTATCCGATTTTGTGGTTAACGTCTTATCTCGCCCCAGATATTTGGGTGCGAGTACCTCTGACTGAAATTGGTCAAAACCAGTTTTCCCTTGTTTTCAGGTATACCTTAACCATTTTCCTCACGATCTTTGCAGGGGTATGGCTGTATATTCGCTACCAAAACAAGCCATTACTTGAATTGGAGTACCATGCAGGGGAGGTCGGAAAGGGCTTTGTATTGCCCCCGATGCAAGAAAAGGGGGCAACGGAAGTTAGGGCAGCAATTCGGTCTTTTAACCACATGGCTGCTGGGATTAAAACCCTTGAAAATGACCGAACTGTCTTGATGGCAGGGGTTAGCCATGACTTAAGAACACCATTAACTCGTATCCGCTTAGCGACAGAAATGATGAGCCCAGAAGACAGCTATCTGGCAGAGTCTATCAACAAAGATATTGAAGAGTGTGATGCGATTATTGGCCAATTCATGTCTTACCTGAAAACAGGTCAAGAGATGGATATGGAATTCTGCGATCTCAACGCGATTCTGATGGAAGCAGTCAATTCAGAAAGCAGTGTGGTTGGCGAAATCGAAACAGCGTTAGAACCTGGATCCATGATTGTGAACGGTAACCCGTTGGCCATCAAACGTGCAATCACTAATATGATTGTAAATGCGTACCGCTATGGAAATGGCTGGATCAAAGTCAGCAGTGGAAAAAACGAAGATTTTGTCTGGTTCCAAGTGGAAGATGACGGCGCGGGTATCAAAGACGAAGATATCCACCGCTTATTCCAACCGTTCGTGCAAGGCGAAAAAGCACGAAGTAATACAGGGACAGGCTTGGGACTAGCGATTATACGCCGTATAGTGGACGCCCATGAAGGGAGCATTGAGATCCATAAAAGTGAGCGCGGCGGGTTTGCAATACGGGCTTTACTTCCTCTTAAAGAGAAAGAAGACTGATATGCCTACAACTTGCACTATTTAGATCTATCTTTCTAAAATAATGCCATTAATTGGGCTCAAATTGTTTTGGGCCTTTCCCTGAATTTTCATATCTGCACGGTTGCGTCCAGCTGCTCGGTGCTGGATTCTTAATACCACCCGCTTAATAAATTTCCTTCTTATCTGTTCATTTATCAATGCCAGAATCGTTATATAAAAGACGCAATAGGTACCTTGCTTGGATAATCAGTGCAAATAAAATCATTATGGTAAATATTATGTCAGTTCATATTAGTGCAACTAAAATCATTCATAGTTTATCCAAAAGCTTAAAAACATGCTCAAATTTTTTATTTAATAAAAATAAAGGGAGTGTTTCGGGGCAGATGAAAAATGTAATGAATACGAATATTACAAATGTTTTACAAAAGGAAAAGAAAATAACACTGAAGGAACCGGTAGTTGGCAACTCGATTACAAAAGTTGCTGTACAACCATCAGAAAAACAAGCTGAACCAAAGCTATCCACCGCTTTACCAATGTCGATATCTCAGCCAGTATCACCACCACCACCACCACCACCACCACCACCACCACCACCACCAATGCTTGATACTCTTCCAATACAACGATTACCAACAACTGAATTACCTAAACATGAAGTGTCAGTTAGGACAGAGGCAAACCATACGGTATTAAATCGACAGTTGACAGATAAAGTCGCCTCAGGTTTATTTGAAGAAATGGCAACCTTGCAAAGGTTTAAGGATGCGGGAAAGGAATGCAATAAGCCAGAATATGCCGCAAAGGAACTGACTGAAAGTGAAGCAGCAGTGCTAAAATTGAAAAATTCAGTTATTAAAAAGAATCAAAAAGTAGCAGGTTTTTCTGCTGCTAGTCTTGAAGAAAGTTCACTATTTAGGAAACTACAGGCAAAAGCGAAAATGGAAGACGATATTAGTCCTAAAAAACCTTCTTTAGAATCAACTTGTTCTCCTGCTATTAACAAATATATTGAACATGAAAGACAGTCGAAAAAAGATCTAGAAGCAAAAAAAGAAAGTATGAAAGCTGAGCTGATTGCTAGAGTCGCTAATCCAATGCTACGTAAAACAGGGATTAAGCTATCGTAATGTTATTTTGTTTTTTCTTTCGATAAACTCGCGAATGCGGGTTTATTTTTTTTTAGATAAAATAATTTAAGACTTTTTTATGACAATACATCATTTCGTTATTATGGATGTTTTTTTTCTGACTTATTGATTTTATTTGAAATTAAACATATTCCTTTTTGTTTTTTTCCTAAGCTAGGTGTGAATACAGTCAATTGTCATAAAACTGTCATAAAAACGACATGTTGTCGTAACTAAATTGTCCTATTTTTCCTACCGTGACATACACCCAACAATTTTATACTTGATTGTTTCTATACATCCCCGGAGGGATTATGAAAATGACGCGTACCACCTTAGCAAGCGTAATGGCAGCAACTTTGTCTCTGACTGCAATGTCTTCTTTTGCTGCTACCAGCCTGACCGGAGCTGGCGCGACCTTCCCTGCTCCTGTTTATGCGAAGTGGGCAGACTCTTATCAGAAAGAAACAGGTAATAAAGTGAACTATCAGGGGATTGGCTCTTCTGGTGGTGTAAAACAGATTAATGCAAAAACAGTTGATTTCGGTGCGTCTGATGCGCCATTGACTGATGAAAAACTAAAAGAAGATGGTTTGTTCCAATTCCCTACCGTTATTGGTGGTGTGGTGTTGGCGGTTAACGTAAAAGGCATCGAATCAGGTCAACTGACTTTAGATGGCAACACATTAGGTGATATCTATTTAGGTAAAATCACCAAATGGAATGACCCAGCTATTGCAAAATTAAATCCGAAAGTGAGCTTACCAGACCAAGCTATTGCGGTGGTTAGACGTTCTGATGGTTCAGGTACTACATTTGTTTTCACCAGCTACTTAGCAAAAGTAAGTGCGAATTGGAAAGATGAAATTGGTGCGGGCTCAACCGTTAACTGGCCGAAAAACAGCGTAGGCGGTAAAGGTAACGATGGTGTTGCCGCATTCGTACAACGTCTGCCAGGCTCTATCGGCTATGTGGAATATGCTTACGCAAAACAAAATAATCTTGCGTATACTAAGTTAGTTTCTGCGGATGGCGAAGCGGTATCACCAACAGGCGAAAGTTTCAGCGCAGCAGCGAAAAAAGTTGACTGGTCGAAGTCGTTTGCTCAAGACCTGACTAACCGTGATGGTGCAAACGCATGGCCAATCACGTCAACAACGTTCATCTTAGTACACAAAGAACAAGCCAATGCTGAAAAAGGCAAAGCCGTTCTCGACTTCTACAACTGGGCGTACGATAAAGGCGGTAAACAAGCAGAAGCGCTGGATTACGCCGTTTTACCTCAAGAGGTTGTAACAGCTGTTCGTGCAGCATGGAAAACAGAAATTAAAGATAGCCAAGGTAAAGCATTGTTCTAATGCACCTCGGGTTGGAAATGGCGGGTAAGTACTGAGGAACAGGGCTTACCCGCTCATTGTTGTAACACAATCCTACAGTACAAGTAGGAATGGAAAGAGAACAAAGCGCATGGCCGAAAAAACAACGGCATTTAGAGCTCCCAGCAAATCAGGTGATGTAATTTTTGGTGCACTGGTAAAGATTGCCGCGCTAATCACTTTGTTAATGCTAGGTGGCATCATTATTTCCCTTATTTTTGCGTCTTGGCCAAGTATGCAGAAGTTTGGGTTTTCGTTTTTATGGACCAAAGAGTGGGATGCGCCTGCAGAACAGTTCGGTGCCCTTGTGCCAATCTATGGCACCATTGTAACCTCGTTAATCGCCCTGATTATCGCCGTCCCCGTCAGTTTCGGTATCGCGTTGTTCTTAACGGAGCTTGCGCCAAACTGGCTAAAACGTCCATTAGGGATTGCTATTGAATTGCTTGCCGCCATTCCCAGTATCGTTTACGGGATGTGGGGCTTATTCGTTTTCGCACCACTATTTGCAGAATATTTCCAAGAGCCAGTTGGCAACGTGATGTCGAGTATTCCAATTGTCGGTGAATTATTTTCAGGCCCTGCATTCGGGATAGGTATTTTAGCGGCGGGGATTATCCTCGCGATTATGATTATTCCATACATTGCGTCTGTTATGCGTGATGTGTTTGAACAAACCCCTGTGATGATGAAAGAGTCAGCCTACGGGATTGGCTGTACCACTTGGGAAGTGATTTGGAACATCGTATTGCCGTATACCCGTAACGGGGTAATAGGCGGGGTGATGTTAGGGTTAGGCCGTGCATTGGGTGAAACCATGGCGGTAACCTTCGTGATTGGTAATACCTACCAGCTCGATAGTGCATCCCTCTTCATGCCAGGAAACAGTATTACTTCCGCACTAGCGAATGAATTTGCGGAAGCAGAAAGTGGCTTACATACCTCAGCGCTGATGGAACTTGGGCTTATCCTGTTTGTTATCACGTTTATTGTGTTGGCGATTTCCAAGTTGATGGTAATGCGTCTTGCGAAGAATGAGGGGCGTTAATATGTCAGAATATCAACCTTTTATCGTCAATGAGAAAGAACGCGCACGCCGTCAAGCATGGCGCCGCCAAGTTAACAGAATGGCACTGCTTGTCTCAATGTTGACCATGGCATTCGGGCTGTTCTGGTTAGTGTGGATTTTATTTTCGACGGTGACCAAAGGGATTGACGGTATGTCCCTTAACCTGTTTACCGAGATGACGCCACCACCAAATACAGAAGGTGGTGGTTTAGCGAATGCGATCGTCGGAAGTGGTTTATTAATCCTGTGGGCTACCGTGATTGGAACACCTTTAGGGATTTTAGCGGGGATTTACTTGGCAGAATACGGTCGTAAATCATGGCTAGCATCTGTGACCCGCTTTATTAATGACATTCTGTTATCAGCACCATCTATTGTTGTTGGTCTGTTTGTGTATACCATCGTGGTTGCGCAAATGCAGCACTTCTCTGGATGGGCAGGGGTGATTGCGCTGGCATTGCTGCAAATCCCTATTGTTATTCGTACCACTGAAAACATGCTGAAACTGGTACCAGATAGCTTGCGTGAAGCGGCTTATGCTCTTGGAACGCCGAAATGGAAAATGATTTTATCCATTACATTAAAGGCATCTGTATCTGGGATTATTACAGGGATCTTACTGGCAATTGCGCGTATTGCGGGAGAAACCGCACCGCTCCTGTTTACTTCACTGTCGAACCAGTTCTGGAGTACAGATATGAGCGAACCCATTGCTAACTTACCTGTAACGATTTTCAAATTCGCAATGAGCCCATTCTCCGAATGGCAAGAGCTCGCATGGGCTGGGGTGCTGTTAATTACCCTGTGTGTCCTGCTGATTAACATCATTGCCCGCGTTGTGTTTGCACAGAAAAAACACTAAGCGCCCAGATAAATAAAGATTTAGAGAGAAAGTAACCATGATTAATGCAAATGAAATTGCAAACAGTAAAATTAAAGTCCGTGACCTCAATTTCTTTTATGGCAAGTTTCACGCACTGAAAAATATCTCTTTAGACATTGAAAAAAATAAAGTAACAGCGTTTATCGGCCCATCAGGTTGTGGTAAATCGACGTTATTGCGTACGTTTAATAAAATGTATGAACTGTACGGTGAACAACGCGCTGAAGGTGAAATTTTACTGGATGGTCAAAATATCCTGACGGACAAACAAGATATCGCATTATTACGTGCAAAAGTGGGGATGGTGTTCCAGAAACCAACGCCATTCCCAATGTCCATCTATGACAACATTGCATTTGGTGTGCGTTTATTTGAAAAGCTATCTCGCGTGGAAATGGATGAGCGCGTGCAGTGGGCACTTACCAAAGCAGCGCTGTGGAATGAAACCAAAGACAAATTGCACCAAAGTGGTTACAGCTTGTCGGGTGGTCAGCAACAACGTCTGTGTATTGCGCGAGGTATTGCAATTCGCCCAGAAGTGTTATTGCTGGATGAGCCTTGTTCAGCATTGGACCCTATTTCCACAGGGCGTATTGAAGAGTTAATCAGTGAGTTAAAATCAGAGTATACGGTCGTGATTGTTACCCACAACATGCAACAAGCGGCACGTTGTTCTGATTACACAGCATTTATGTATTTAGGTGAACTGATTGAGTTTAATCATACCGATAAGATGTTCACCACCCCAGAAATGAAACAAACTGAAGATTATATTACTGGCCGCTACGGTTGATATGGAGCCGACGATGGATACGCTGAATCACAATAAACATATATCTGGGCAGTTCAATGCGGAACTGGAACATATCCATACTGAATTAATGACAATGGGAGGGCTGGTCGAAGAACAGCTCACCAAAGCCATTACGGCAATGCATAACCAGGATGAAGCCCTAGCGCGCGAAGTTATCGAAAATGACCACAAAGTCAATATGATGGAAGTGGCCATTGATGAAGAGTGCGTCAAAATTATTGCCAAGCGCCAGCCAACGGCGAGTGACTTGCGACTGATTATGTCAATTTCAAAAACGATTGCGGAGTTGGAAAGGATCGGCGACGTTGCTGATAAAATCTGCCAAACTGCATTGGAGAAATTTTCGCAGCAACATCAGCCGCTTCTCGTGAGTTTAGAATCGCTAGGCCGCCACACAGTGCAAATGTTGCATGATGTGCTAGATGCGTTTGCGCGAATGGATCTCGAAGAGGCGATTCGTATTTACCGCGAAGATGAAAAAGTTGACCAAGAGTACGAAGGCATTGTCCGTCAGCTTATGACCTATATGATGGAAGACCCGAGAACAATTCCAAGCGTATTGACGGCGTTGTTCTGCGCACGCTCAATCGAGCGTATCGGCGACCGCTGCCAAAATATCTGTGAGTTTATTTTCTACTATGTGAAGGGGCAAGATTTCCGGCATGTAGGTGGTGATAATTTAGAAAAAATGCTCACCAAATAAATTTTCGTCATCCTTCGTGCTGTGGCGGTGTTGGCTGTACTCGGCTACCCGGGTCACATACTTGTGTATGCTCCCCGAGATATCCTCGCTTGCCGCCTAGCCACAACGCGAATGATTTAGAAAATTAAATACTCGATATGTTTTGTGTAGTGGCGGTGTTGGCTGTACTCGGCTACCCGGGTCACATACTTATGCATGCTCCTTGGGATGAGTTCCTTTGTCGCCTAGCCACAACGCGAACTATTTAGAGCACTTATGTGTAGAGTAAATACTTTCGGAAACCTATTTTCCACGATTAATAAATTGAATTTTTCTTCTACAGACTTTCTTCTTGCTCAATAAGAGTCTATTGATGGTGTAAGCCATATTCGGGGGCCTTTGTTACAAAGTTTGCCCCTTTTTTGTACTTCTTTATATTCCATTTGGTTATAAATATATTATTTAATATTATTTCAGGTGCTAAGAGATAGTTGATAGCTTGTGATGGTCGATTTACATAAATTTACCACTAGGGGTATTCAATGAAAGCTCGTATTCTGACGACTGTTTTACTTACAGGTTTGGCGCTGACAGCGAATGTCGCTAGCGCAGATAAATTAGATGATATTAAACAAGCGGGTGTGATCCGTATTTCCGTATTTGATAGTAACCCACCGTTTGGTTTTATTGACCCACAAACAAAAAAATTAGCGGGTTATGACGTTGATATCGCACAAGAAATTGCAGATGGTTTAGGTGTAAAACTTGAACTGCGTCCAACGAACCCTGCAAACCGCATCCCACTGCTGACATCGGGTAAAGTAGACTTGATTGGTGCGAACTTTACGATTACCGATGAGCGTGCAAAACAGGTTGATTTCTCAATCCCTGATTTCGCCACGGGCCAAAAATTTATTGCCCGTAAAGGTGTATTAAAAACCCCTGATGATATCAAACCACTGCGTATTGGTGCAGATAAAGGAACGGTGCAGGAAGTGACGCTGCGTGAACGTTTCCCTGACACTAAAGTGATTTCTTATGATGATACTCCGCAAGCATTCGCAGCGCTGCGTAATGGTAACGTGCAAGCTATCACGCAGGATGATGCAAAACTAGTGGGATTACTAGGTAACTTACCTGAGAAAGTCAAAGCGGACTTTGAAATTTCCCCCTTTAGCTTAACCAAAGAGTATCAAGCTCTGGCAGCTAGCAAAGGCGAAACGCGCTTAGTGGAAAACGTGAATGAAACGCTGCTGAAATTGGAAAAAGACGGTAAAGCTGAAGTCATTTATAACCGTTGGTTTGGTCCAGACACGAAAGCGGCACAACCACGCGGTGACTTCAAATTTGCCCCATTGAGTGAGCAACAACCACAGTCGTAATCGACAATAGCAAGTACTGAGTGATTTGAAACCCTGCACTGTGTGCGGGGTTCTTGGTTATACGGGGTGAGGTTTTTCGTCACAGGGTGTGAAAGAAATAGGTCGTGAACTATGTTTGAGAAATTTGTCAGTGGTGATTTTTGGTCTGCACATCTTCTAGCGCCTCAGTACCTTGAATGGTTCGGTTATGGCTTTGTTTTAACAGTCTGGATTTCGATTTGCACCATTATTGCCGCCACCTTTTTAGGGTTTTTAGTTGCATCAGCAAAGGATAGCCAGATTGCTCTTTTGCGTTGGGCAGTCAGTATCTATATTTCTATTTTTAGAAACACGCCTTTGTTGGTGCAGTTATTTTTTTGGTATTTTGCCTCGGGGGAAATACTGCCTTCAGCCGCAATGGAATGGCTAAATACTCCCCATGAAATCAACATATTTGGGCTTACCGTGGGTTAGCCGTCCTTTGAGTTTTTAGCAGGTTTTATTGGGTTAACGTTATATACCGTCCCTTTTATTGCGGAAGAAATTCGTGCAGGGATCCGTGGGGTACGCCAAGGGCAAAAATATGCCGCGTTCGCACTGGGGCTCACTTCATGGCAAGCAATGAAATTAGTGGTCTTGCCTCAAGCAGTCAAAATCGCAATGCCGCCGTTGTTGGGGCAATATATGAATGTCGTGAAAAATTCCTCATTAACCATGGCAATTGGCGTCGCGGAGCTCTCTTATGTGTCTCGTCAAGTTGATAGCCAAACGTTACAAACCTTCACCGCATTTGGTGTGGCCACCGTGTTGTATATCGCCATTATTGCCCTGATGGAAGGCTGGGGACAATGGCGCTTGCAACGAAACTTGGCTCAGGGGGTATAATATGGACTTTTCAGTGATCGAGCAAAATTGGCAATATTTACTGTTTGGTACTTTCCCTGATGGCCCGTTAGAAGGGGCAGCGTTGACACTCGTGATTAGCCTGCTAGCAGGGGCGGCATCGATTGTCTTAGGGACACTAGGTGGTATTGCTTTGGCAATGTTACGTGGTTTTTGGGTTAATTTATTCGCGGCAGTTTTAGGCTTTTTCCGTGCAATTCCAGTCATCATGTTAATATTTTGGACTTACTTCTTGTTGCCCATTTTGTTAGGTACGGAAATTCCTGGGATCACCACGGTGGTTTGTGCACTCGCCTTAATCACTTCTGCTTATTTAGCACATGCTGTGAAAGCAGGGATCTTAGCGATAGGTGCAGGGCAATGGCAGGCAGGGTTGTCCCTTGGTTTTAACCGTTGGCAGGTATTGTGGAATATCGTTTTACCTCAAGCATTGCGAATGATGGTGCCGTCATTTATCAACCAATGGGTGGCGCTGATTAAAGATACCTCATTAGCCTATGTCGTTGGTGTGGCTGAGTTATCTTTCTTAGCAACTCAAGTGAATAACCGCGAAATGGTTTACCCGTTGGAAGTTTTCTTATTCGTGGCATTTATCTATTTTGTGATGTGTTTTACGGTAGAAATTGTTGCCAATGTGGTGGCGAAAAAACTCAGTGCACAAAACGGCCCGCACAAGTCTGTGGTAAAACGCAGTTTATTGTTTTGGCGTAGACAAAAATTACTGGCGCTATCCTAAATTTTAATGGCGGTTTTTATACCGCCATTCTCCAAATTCTATTTTTATTCTTTTTCTTGATTCATCGCGTTGTATCAGTTAGTTAGGACATTTTGCCTGTTGATTTTTACGCAATCGTTTTCTTTTTCGATTTTTAATTGTAGTATAGGGCGAAAAAAACTTTTTTTGGGCGCGATATCTAATGAGTAATCAATCTTCTAGCTCGGCACAATCGCAGAGCTTGTTTCAGCGTGTTTTTAAATTGCAAGAACACGGCACAACCGCACGAACTGAAGTTGTTGCTGGCTTCACGACCTTCCTGACGATGGTGTATATCGTCTTTGTTAACCCACAAATTTTATCAATTGCAGGCATGGATATTAAGGCCGTGTTTGTTACCACCTGCTTGATTGCCGCTATAGGCAGTATTTTGATGGGCTTATTGGCTAATTTACCGATTGCGGTCGCACCAGCGATGGGGCTGAATGCCTTTTTTGCGTTTGTGGTAGTTGGCGCGATGGGGTATTCATGGCAAGTCGCAATGGGTGCTGTTTTCTGGGGCGCAGTTGGCTTGTTTATCCTGACATTATTCCGCATTCGTTATTGGATTATTGCCAATATTCCCCTGAGTCTACGTGTGGGGATCACCAGCGGTATCGGTCTGTTTATTGCGATGATGGGGCTGAAAAACTCGGGTATTATCGTGGCAAACCCAGACACTTTGGTATCTATTGGTAACTTAACACATCATAACGTATGGTTAGGGGCGTTGGGCTTCTTTATTATCGCCATCTTAGCGGCGCGTAATATTCATGCGGCGGTGTTAGTGTCGATTGCGGTGACCACCTTAATTGGTCTGGCGCTGGGCGATGTAAAATACACAGGCATTTTCTCTATTCCACCAAGTGTTACCAGCGTCGTTGGGCAAGTGGACTTCGCTGGCTCATTAGATTTAGCGTTATCTGGCGTGATTTTTGCTTTCATGTTAGTCAACTTGTTTGACTCATCGGGCACCATGATTGGTGTGACTGACAAAGCGGGGATCACCAATGAACGTGGGACTTTCCCTCGTATGAAGCAAGCCCTATATGTTGATAGCTTAAGCTCTGTAGCGGGTTCGGCGATGGGAACCTCATCAGTCACCGCGTATATTGAAAGTTCTTCAGGGGTATCAGTTGGTGGGCGTACGGGGTTAACGGCAGTTGTTGTGGGTATCTTATTCCTATTAACCATGTTTATCTCTCCACTTGCGGGTATGGTTCCTGCTTATGCAACTGCAGGTGCATTGATTTACGTGGGTGTGTTGATGACTTCAAGTCTGACTCGCGTGAAATGGGATGACTTAACTGAATCAGTACCTGCGTTTATTACCGCAGTTATGATGCCGTTTAGCTTCTCGATCACAGAAGGGATCGCGCTAGGGTTTATCGCATACTGTGCGATGAAAATTGGGACAGGGCGCTGGCGTGACTTGGGTCTGTGTGTGATTTTAGTCGCGGTTATGTTTCTGCTTAAAATGGTTTTAGTCGACGCCTAATACTCGTCATACTTCAAGCTGTGGTGTTGTTGTCTTCTCTCGGTTACTCGGGTCACATACTTATGTATGCTCCCCGAGATAACCTCGATTGACGCCTAGCCACAACTTGAATTGTTTAGAATATTATTCAGTCTAATTTGTTTAGTGGCACAAATTTTTTAACATTATTTAATGAGCTCATCATTTCTCTTTCTTCTATTCGAATCCCTCTACATGCAACACAAATTATTTAAGGTATAATCTATAAAGTACTATTGCGAAGGCAGGGTGGAATAAAAAATCCGCTGAAATTGCAAACTAGTGCTTTCCCCCTTTATGGGATCCTGCTAGATTTCGCAGCAGAAACTGACTTTATCAAGGTATCAGACCATGAATGCACCAAAAAAACCGACAGCTAAGCCAAAGAAAAAATACCGTAAAACCAAAGAAGAATTGAACGCGGAAGGCCGTGAACGTAAACGCGAGAAAAAACATCGTGGTCATAAAGCTGGCAGCCGTTATGAAGAACAAGCATCCAACAAGCAAAATGGTGGGCAAAACGCCTCTGCTGACCCGCGTTTAGGCAGCAAAAAACCAGTCCCTTTAATTGTGGATGAAAAACACATTACCAAACCTGTTGTTGAGAAAAAACAGCCAGTCGTTAAAGAAAAACTGACGCCTGAAAAAGAGTTAGAACTGTTAGAAAGCGATGATCGCTTAGATAGCTTACTTGCGCGCCTAGAAGATGGCGAAGCGGTTAACGCTGAAGAGCAAAAATACATCAATACTTGTTTAGACCGTATTGATGAACTAATGAGTATTTTAGGCATTGAATATGCTGACGAAGAAGAAGAGGAAGAAGACGAAGATAAACTCGATGACATCATGCGCATCTTAAAAAGCAAATAACTTCGTTTAATCATCCCTCGCGCTAGCGGGGGATGCGTCTGTTTTTTCGACAAACACACTTTTCTTTGATGTTGCATCAAGTCTCTTTTTTCTAACATCTTTATAATACTCGTCATATTTAAAGCTGCAGCGTTGTTGGCTACGTTCATTCGCACGAGTCTCATACTTATGTATACTCCTAGCGACTCATTCACTTGCCGCCTAGCTGCAACTTGAAATATTCAGAATCTATAACGTTATGTATGCTATAAAATTTTTATACCACCGAATAACAAATTAAATAAGGTGCAACCCGTTGTCATGGTTTGAGCTTTTGGTCAATTGAGGAATGTTATGTCAGAGCAAAATATTGTTTGGGATCTTTCTCTCATTCAAAAATACAATTATTCAGGGCCACGTTATACGTCGTATCCCACCGCTTTGGAATTTAATCAAGACTATGATGAAAAAGCGTTTATTAGTGCGACAACGCGTTTTCCAGACCGCCCGTTATCGCTCTATGTCCATATTCCTTTTTGCCATAAGCTGTGTTACTTCTGTGGTTGCAATAAATTAGTGACACGCCAAAAGCATAAGGCGGATGAATATTTAAAAGTTATTGAAAAAGAAATTATTCAACGTGCATCTTTACTAAAAAACCGCACTGTCACACAAATGCATTGGGGCGGAGGTACACCAACTTATCTTGATAAAGCCCAAGTTAGTCATTTGGTCGGTTTATTGAAAAAACATTTTCATTTTGCAGATGATGTGGAAATGTCCATTGAAGTTGACCCGCGTGAAATCGAGCTTGATATGATTGATCACCTACGCCATGAAGGATTTAATCGCCTAAGCATGGGGGTACAAGACTTCAATAAAGAAGTTCAGGTGTTGGTAAATCGAGAACAAGACGAAGACTTCATCTTTGCCTTGATTAAACGCGCTAAAGAGACAGGCTTTACATCAACCAGTATTGACCTAATTTATGGTTTACCAAAACAGACGCCAGAAAGCTTTGCTTTTACACTGAAAAAAGTCGCTGAGTTATCACCCGACCGTTTAAGCGTGTTTAATTATGCTCACTTGCCAAATTTATTTGCCGCGCAGCGCAAAATTAAGGATGCGGATTTACCAAGTGCAGAACAAAAACTCGATATTCTACAAGACACGATTGCGACGTTAACCAAAGGCGGCTATCAGTTTATTGGGATGGATCACTTTGCCCGCCCTGAAGATGAACTTGCTGTAGCGCAGCGTGAGGGGATATTGCACCGTAACTTCCAAGGCTATACTACCCAAGGTGATTGCGATCTCTTAGGGTTAGGCGTTTCGGCGATCAGTATGTTAGGGGATAACTACGCGCAGAATCAGAAAGACTTAAAAACTTATTATGCACAAGTTGAAGAGCAGGGACATGCCCTGTGGCGAGGTTTAGTCCTAACTGATGATGATTGCTTGCGCCGTGATGTGATTAAAACGTTAATTTGTAACTTCCAACTAGATTTTGCACAAATAGAAGCTCTGTACCCGATTGATTTTAAATCTTATTTTAAAGAAGATTTGGAATTGCTAAAGCCAATGGCAGAAGATGGGCTGGTGGAAATAACCGAAACAGGTATTAAGGTGACACCGCAAGGGCGCTTGCTGATCCGCAATGTTTGCATGTGTTTTGATGTGTATTTGCGGGGGCAGATGAGGCAGCGGCAGTTTTCCCGTGTCATCTAAATACTCTTCATATTTCGCCCTGTCGCGTTGTTGGCTGCGTTCGCTAACCCTAGTCACATACTTTATGTATGCTCCTAGGGCTTAGCTTCTCTTGCCGCCTAGCGATAGAACGAACTATTTTGAGTATTGAATATTCGTCATATTTCGCGCAATAGCGGCGTTGGCTTTATTCGGCTACTCGGGTCACATACTTTTGTATGCTCCCCGAGATATCCGAATTTTGCCGCCTTGCTCTAGCACGAACTATTTTGAGTATTACATTGTGATATCAATTCTAGTTATCAATTCTAGTTATCAATTTTTTCAATTAGCTGATAAGCGGCATTAATGCGGTCGGGGATCGGATACCATTTATTGGCAAGGATCACCACGGCGACTTGTTCTTCTGGAAGAAACACGGCATAAGTGGCAAAGCCATTGGTTGACCCTGTTTTATTATAAAATGCACGGGTTTCTGGTGGCATTGCGGGTTTAATTGCTTCGACTTTTTGTGGCTGTAATGCCATTTCATCACGGTTACCTTGTTGTAATTGTGATAAAGAGACTGGCCACGGGTAACTTTCCCACATCATATCTTGCACAAATGAATCGGTTAGATATAACCCCGTGTGGGTATCTTCAACGGCTTCTTGCCACGATTTTGCGACTTTTACCGTTTGCATATTAATTTCAAGAAAACGAATTAAATCTTTCGCGTTCGATTTTAAACCATAAGCCTCAGCATCTAGAATTTGCGGGGTGACTCGTACAGGTTGGTCTTTTTTATTGTAGCCCTGTGCATAATTTTTTTGTTGATTCTTAGGCACATGAATATAAGTATGCTTGAGGCCAAGGGAAGGCAGCATCAATTTTTCCATGGCTTGTTCAAAAGGCATTTTTAACTGTTTTGCTGCCACAATACCTAATAATCCCACCCCTAAATTAGAGTATGAACGAAACTGACCAATCGCTTTTTCAGGGATCCAGTTTTGGTAATAACGCGTTAACTCCATTGAATTTGTTATTGTTTCAGGTACAAACAAAGGTAAGCCCGATGTATGGGTTGCAAGATTCATAACGCTAATGTGGTCAAAGGCAGAACCTTTTAATTCAGGCAGATAATGACTCACTGTTTGTGAAAAATCTAATTTTCCCTGCACTTGTGCATAGGCAGCCAAAGTTGCTGTGAAAGTTTTAGACAGCGATCCAATTTCAAACAGCGTATTGTTATTGACAGGCTCTTGGGTTTGTTTGGATTGCACGCCATAGTGGTAAATATAGCGTTTACCTTCCATGGAAATGGCGACAGACATCCCTGGAATACCTTGCTTTTTCATCAACGGTTTAATGATGTTATCAACATCCTGTTGGCTTAACGCGTTGGCTGAAAGGGTCGTAAAAGCCAAACTAAGAGCGACAAAAATCCGCCCCTGACGAAAAAGATTTCTCATAGAGTTGTCCAATTAAATAAAAGTTTAAGTTATTGATAGCTGATTTTGAAAAGTACTTCAGTACGACAAATAAGTGCCGTAATATAGCATTTATTCGGTTAAAGTAGCCGTTGAGCAAGAGTATGCGTGTTTTAAGCTATTTTTTAAAACGATATAAAATTCGATGAGCCAAAAGAAAATCTTATGTCAGGAAATTACCGTCATCGCCTCCCACTTAATGCACTTCGTGCATTTGAGGCATCTGCCCGGCATTTAAGTTTTACGCGAGCGGGGCTTGAATTGAATGTCACTCAGGCTGCAGTAAGCCAGCAAGTTCGGTTGCTGGAAGAACAGCTAGGCTTGGAATTATTCATTCGGTTATCAAGAGGGTTAGCATTAACAGATGAAGGCTTGGCTCTGTTACCTGTGTTGAGTCGTTCTTTTGATCAAATCGAATCGTTATTGTTGCAATTTGAAGATGGTCATTATCATGAAGTGTTAAGTATCTCAGTCGTGGGAACCTTTGCAGTAGGTTGGCTATTACCGCGTTTAAGCAAATTTTCTGATTTATACCCCTATATTGATTTACGTATTATGACCCACAATAACGTGGTCAATTTAGCGGCGGAAGGGGTTGATTTCGCCATCCGCTTTGGGGAGGGCTTATGGCCATTAGTGGAAAATACACCTTTATTTTCGACTTCCCATACAGTGCTATGCACAGAAAAAGTCGCTGCTAATTTAATATCACCACTGGATTTAAAAGATCACAATTTACTGCGCTCTTATCGTAAAGATGAGTGGGAAAAGTGGTTTCTTGCTGCACAAGTCGAGCCATGGCGAGTGAAAGGGCCTGTGTTTGACTCCTCTCGCTTAATGGTTGAGGCCGCAATATTAACGGATAGTGTTGCATTAGTGCCAAGCTGTATGTTTGAGCACGAAATTAGCGCTGGAGCACTCGTTCAGCCTTTCGATATTGGTGTGACATTAGGGGGATACTGGCTAAGTCGTTTAAAGTCGAAGCCGATGACATCGGCAATGATGATTTTTCAGCAGTGGATATTAGAAGAGGCACAATTAAGTTAAGCCAGCACAACAATGTGACTGGCTTAGGTAACGTTAATTTGCAGTTTATCTGAGGGCCATGCTTTAAAACACAAGCGTTTCGGCCTCATATAAACTTTTTTTGTCATGAATAAAGTTATTTGCATGATTTAATGGATTATAGTCGGTGAAAAAATAGGCGGGGTCGATATCGAATATTTGGCAAAGTTGGAATAACGTATCAACATGGATATTTACCTCTCCATTTTCATAGCGAGATTGATGTTGTTGGCTAATTCCTAACAAGGCACTGAGTTCCTTGCCACTCATGCCGTAACTTTCCCTTAATGACCTAATTTTTACACCTACTGATGTGGATATTTTTTTGCTCATAATGTGCCTTAATAAATAGTTAATTAATATTTAATTGGGTATTTTTACTTATTCTAATTTGGTTAATTCTTTTATATCTTTATTAGAAATTAAATCATAAAAGTTAATTTCAAAGTAATTAACATATTGTGCTAAACGGTCTAAATTAATACGATTGATTCCCCGTTCGTATCTTGATTGTTGTTGTTCACTAATTCCAAAATCATTAGCCATTTTAGATAATGGAATACCTTTCATTTTTCGATAATAAGTTATTTTACGACCGACTAATTTTGATGCAGGATAATTTTTCTGCATAGTAAACTCCTTTTATATCGGAACAACTATTTAAAAATGACTACTTTGACATAAAAAAGAATTTTAAATTAAAATTAGTTTTTTATATTGAAAGACTACTCTAACAGAGTGTAATTAATATAAAAATAGATATTGATCATTAAAATAAAAAATTTTAAAGAAAGTTAAATTATAAATACTGAATTTATTTCATATTGAAACATGAGCTTCTTATTATGAAGATATTTAAATGAACTGTTTCTAATCTATTATATCTAAACTGATGTACAATATATAAATTATTAATATTATTTGTTGTTATTCATATGAAATATTTATTATGACAGTACTATTTGCTGCGCCAGCTGTGATGTTATTGGCTGTTTTAATGTAACGAGCTTTCCAATTAAACAGATATTCATTGGTTTGGATATTATTTTGTAGGCTGGTTTTGACCTTTAGCTTAATGGGTGTATTGTTTTTGTCCAGTAACTGGATTGCGATACCTGTCGCAGAATTTGCCCCCGTTAGTTTTATTTTTCCTGTTGTCTCATCAACATACCCAGCACTGCTGGTGACAGTAGCTTTAATATTGGTGCCCTTATCACAGGTTAATATCACGGGGATATTAACCATCTCACTGGTATCACCGATATTCTTAAACTGAGTATCAAACCAATCTCCAAGCTGTACGGAATAGTTAGCTGAAGTTGCTGTACACTTTACAACATTTATTCTGATACCATTTGTGGGCATATAGAGCGTGGATAAAATAAACGTTGAATTTGTCTTGGTATTTTCTTGTGAAAATTGGGCGAGCTGACCCCCTCGGATATAATTACTTGTAGTAACTCGACCTGTTTTCACGATTTCAGTTTTCCATCCTAGGTTTTCAAATCCCCATGACTGATCCGTATAGGCAATTCGGAAGGGAAACCAGATATTGCTGCTGTTAATTCCCACGCGAACACCAATCCCAGGGATATTAGTTGGGGCAATATTATTGGTTGAACTCCAGCCGTTTAAAAAACGCCCAACTTGCCATGCACCACAATCACTATTTGTCCCCGAGTGCGAACTACGCCACCCACTAAACATTGAGGTATTGATTGTTGCAAGCACAACATTGGTTCGCATATCATCATATTGTAGTGTGATAGTTTGATTTTGTAATGTACGTTGTAAATTATTAAAATTTGGGTTTTGATAGCAAGCTGCATTTGTATAAGCAGAAATGGATGATAAAAATCCAATAATAAATAAATGATAAACCTTCACTCATTTTCCTTTATGATTAGTTTTAACTTATTTAAAATTTCTTGATTCTCTTTTTCATTTAAAATAAAAAAATGTGCTAGCTCAACGCCAAATATATTAGCATACTCATTTAACCTGTCTAAATTAATTCTATTGATCCCCCGCTCATATCGAGATTGTTGTTGTTCGCTAACACCAACGATAATTGCAAGTTCATGAAGGGACATGCCCTTCATTTTTCGATAATAAGTTATTTTATTTCCAATAATTCTAGATACTGGATAATACTCAGGCATTTAACCACCTCTAATTAGAAATAGAACAAGACACTATTTATTAATGATAAACAAAATTGAATTCTAGATGGCTACGAAATGAACCTGGCTCCATACCACTGCCATAACCGGCTACGCGAGCAGAAAATGGAAACTCCACACTGCGTGTTTGGCTGTTCACGGGAATAGTGATTTTTGCACCATTTTTAAGGGTGGTTTTGCTGGTGCCATCCGCTAAATTTAAGGCGACATTTTTTGCCGTACCGTTATTAATAAAATAGTCGGGAGTGATGGTATCAGGTGTACCAGATAAGGTCATAATGGCTTCTTGAGTCGCCACTGGGCAATTTTTCAATTTTACTGAAAAATCCACCCAAGGGGATTTTTGAGTATCTTTAATATTCCAAATATTGATTTTTTTCAGGTCAATCACATAGTTTGTGGTATCTAATTCACACGGCATAGCCGTAACATAGCCATGAACATTGATATTAATTTGCTGGTCGGCGGCAAACAGTGAGCCAGATACCAGCAATAATGAAAGTGCAAATTTTTTCATTATTTCATTCCTTTTCTTATAAATAGGTAATGGTGGCGGTAATATTGGCAGAAATAGATCCTGGTACCACATTACCCACGGCACTGTAAGCACGGGTACGTAATGGAATGGCAATATCTGACTGTCCATTCAATGGCACCTGTAAGACTTTTAAATTACCTAGGGGAGTAGCTCCGTCATCACTTTGTAATTGCACGGCGACATTTTTTGCGGTGCCTAAGTTTTTATATAAGCTATTGGTGGTATCCCCTGTTTCAGCGGTACCTGTAAAGGTCAATTTGATTTGGTTCACAAATGACGAGCAGTTATTTAAGTTAATATTAAACGTATTCCAAGTAGAACCTGTTTGTGCGCCATTAAAAATATCAATTGGCAAACGTTTCAAATCAATATCGATATTATTACCGCCAGAAATATTACAGGTGGCGGCTTTAATATTACCGGTGAAATTAACAGTAATATTTGTACCTGCAAAAGAGGATAAATGCACAGCGAATAAATTTATCGACAAAATAGCGAGTAATATTTTTTTCATACAATTATTCCTACTCATAGCGAATATTAATAGTGGCAGTGCCATTTGCAGGGCCTGGGGTAATTTTATCGGCAGTTTTAATATAGCGCGCTTTCCAACCGAAAATATAATCGCCTGCGGCGACATTATCTTTTATGGTTCGTTTACTGTTTAAAGGGATATGGTTTTTATTAGCATCAATAATTTGTATCGCAACCCCAGTAGCTTTATCGGCTCCCCCTGACAAGGCTAATTGGCCTTGTGCTGCATTAACAGCGCCACTGGTTGCTGTGACGGTTGCTTTAATATTGGTGCCAGCCATACAGGTTAATGTAATGGGGATATCGACTTCTGTACTGGTACTACCAACTGAAGGGAATTGAGTATCATACCAATCACCTAAATTAATCGTTGGTACGGGGCTTTTTAATGAGCAGCTTAATACGTTTATACGAATGGCATTAGCAGGCATGTTTAGAGTTGTTAAATACCATGTACCTGATACTCCACTATTAGTTTGGGTTAGCTGTGCAACGCTTCCTGAGCGAATCACACCCGAGCTAGTCACTTGCCCAGTTTTTTTGATTGTAATATGCCAAACAGTATCATAGACAATCCAACCTAACTGCCCTGAGCCTTGGGGCCCAAACCGGCGATTAAAATTTCCACCAATACCCCCTGTTGCAACTGTAATGCCAATTCCGGGTATATTTGAAGGTGCGATATAATTATTAGGCGTCCAACTATTGATAAAATTTCCTTGTAAATAGGAATTACCACAACTGGTATTTTCACCATAAGTCTTTGTTGATGAAGCGGATAAGTAACGTACATTAAACGAACCAAGATCTCTCGCTGCGGTATCATCATATTGAAGGTTATAGGTAGCAGATGGAATATTAGCCTGTATATTTCTGAAATTAGGATTTTGCGTACAAGCCGCAGTCGCATATCCTGAATATAAATATACACAACTAGCCGCTAATATTGATTGAAAAATTAATTTTCTCATTTTCTATTTCCTTATTATTGGCAAACCGCAGTGGTTTTATATAAGCCCATATAATCCGAAATACCTGCTAAGTTATAATTTACTTGGCATTGTTGTTTCTCGTTATATTGAATAATAAACTGCCCACTTTCTGCTAAGCCGGATAAATACACTTCACCGTCATTACCGACAAGGCTATTTAATTGGTTGTTATCGTTAAAGATGGCCTGTGCCCCAAATGGTACTGGTTTACCGTCAGCAAAGGTCAGCGCCATAATCGCACGGTAACCAACGTTTGCCGCAAAGCTGGCTTTCACTAAGGCGCCACGGCTTGGTGCGACGGTTTGGCTGGTTAACTCCATTTCGGTATTGTCGGGTAACGCGGAAGTATCGATATCCACGGTATTTTTACGGTAAGCCGTCATGTACGGCACTAACGCATAACCTTGGTTATTGGTTACCACGCCAGCTTGATTCATAATCGGTACATCCCCTGCATTCGGGATTTCCACAAGGGCGGCGGTCTCACCCAACTGTTGCCCTAACACTAGCCCGTTTGAGTGTGCGACTAAGCTGCCGTTCACCCCGTAATAGAGGTTATAGTTGTCTTTGCTGTAACCCGAACCACCAGACACTTCACCATATTGCCCTTTATAGGAGGCATTTAAGTTACCTGTTGTTCCCGTTTCTTGATTGGTAAAGCCTTGTTGCATACTCCAATTTAAACGGTTATTAAGCTGGGATGCAGACACCCCCATGCTACCTGTGCTGGAGTCACGGCTGCTATGGTTGCTAACAAAGTTGATGTACGCCGTGTCATCAAACAAGCTAAACGGAATATTGACCGAGAACGTGAATAAGTGGTCTTCATCACTCTGGTTTTTCGTTCCCGTAGTGTATGAATAGCTGCTGGTGTTCTTGTTATAGGTATAATTCAGCCCATAGCTGATCCCTTGCCAGCTATTGTTATAACCCAGCGTAGCAGACTGGGTTTTTCGGTCGCTGTTCCAATAATCTTCGTTGACGTAACCCGCTGAAATTGAACCGTAAGTGTCCCCAAGATTTTGGCTCAAAGTAATTTCCCCGCGATTACGGCGGCGTTCAATTTCAGGCACATAGTTGGTATCACGGAAGGTATCGAACACTTCCGATAAGCTGTAAAATCCTTCTGTGGAATAACGATAACCCGCTAAGGCGATATTGGTGCCGATATCATTCAGGTTTTTGTTATAGCGAAAACGGTAGGATTGCCCGCGCTCTTTGATGTCGCTACGCAACTTAGCGTAGGACTGGGTGACGTCAATAGATACCGCCCCAAATCGACCTAAGTTTTGCCCCGCACCCACTGAATAAGATTGATAATCTTCACTTAACTGGCTACCACCGTAGGCGGTCACGCCATGGGGTAAGCCATAAATCAAGGTAAACTGGCCAAATTTGGTTTTATCTACGTTGCTATCGTAAGAGCGATATTCACCCGCGGTGGCGCTATAGGCTAAATACCCTTCGCGTTGTAATACAGGGAGTGATGCAAACGGCACAATTTGTACTTGTTCGCTGCCATTCGACTCTTTTATCGTCACATGTAAGTCACCGCTGCTCCCTGTCGGGTACAGATCGCTGATCTCAAATGGGCCTGCGGCCACGTCCGTTTGGTAAATGGTATAGCCATTTTGGCGAATGGTGATTTGTGCATTGCTGCGTGCTATTCCACGTACCACAGGGGCATAACCGCGTAAGCTTTCGGGGTACATATCGTCATCGGTAGCGAGTTGCGCCCCACGAAACGGCACGCTGTCAAACACTTGAGATGGCGATGTGCTATCTCCCAGTATTAACTGGCTTTTTAGGCTGTTGATACCACGGGATGCATAGGTGTAAATGGTATCCCATTTATTGGATTGCCCGCTGCTATTTGACCATGTGGTGTAGTTACGCAGGCGCCATGCCCCGATATTAATCCCTGGGCGCAGGTTCACGTAGTTTGACGTGGTATCTTCGCCGCCTTTACGGTCAGTATTTTTCGACCCACTGTAGCTGTAATTGAGCAGCAGGGCGGTGATGCCATTATCGATATCCGCTAAGTCCACGTAACCCCGCGGGTTTTTCGCCAGTGCGATTTGTGGAATGCTCAAATATAAACGTTGAGAATCAAAATCAAAGTCACTTTTGGCATCAGGAATAGCGGACAAATTGACACAGTTATTTTGGCTATTATTTAATTCAGGGTAATCCGCAATTTTAATATCAAAACTTTTTAAATCATCGAGTGTTAAACATGGTGCTAATTTATTATCACTATTTTTATCAAACTTTAAACTTTTCGCGCCAATTAAATTGGTGTTCACATAAATATCGACATAATAGCTGCCAGCTAATTGTTGGTTATTTTCAAATTGGCTTAAGTCCACCGCTTCTTTATTTGGCAATTCTAAAAAGTCAGGGTCAAAATACGTTTTTCCCTCAGCCGTATTATTGTTGGTCGGGTTTTCGGCGTATAAAGGTGCCGTATAGCCTAAATAAATGAATAGGCTAAGGCATATTTTATTTATTTTCATGTTCACAACCTACAAAGATATTGGGCTATATTTTTGCTTCAGACGCCTCAGCGGCAGAGCCATAATCATTAATCACTTCCCATTTCACGGTGCCGTGGGCTGCGTTGTCATTGACGTCAAAGGTGGCGCTAGAAAAGGGTGCTGCATAGGAGACATCACTCACTTTTTTGCCATTAAAGGTAATGCTTTGGAAATTCATAAAATAGGGTGTCGGGTTTTTTACGGTTAATTGATTACCCGATTTAGACCATGTCAGTTTTTTTTGTTGTTCTTCAAAGTTCACGTCTTTAATCGCTGAAGGGCGGTAAATCAATTTCATTTGTGTTTTAAAGGCAATTTGCAACGAATTTTCCGTGCGCTCGGTGGCAGGAATGGTTTTAATATTGAGCCAAAATAACGATTCTTTATCTTTGGGTAAGGTGTTCGCCGTTAAAAAGATACGCAGTGCATTGGTTTTATCGGCATTTAATCGGAATAATGGTGGTGTAATAGTAAAATCCGATTGTTTTTTCTCGTCGATGCCATCAATCCACGATTGAATTAAGTAAGGGATTTTATCGGGGTTTTCGACACTGATACTGACATCTTTATTCCCTTCATTATAAATCACGCGGGTGCCGCCAATAATGACGCCAGCATTGGCGGTTTGCATAAATAAGAATAAAGATATAAAAAAACAAATTAAGCGTTTCATATTATCACCTAGTAATGCAGGAATAAGGTTTAAGTCCGTTTAAACCTTAAAGTCCAATTAGTTATAATTGATTGTGAACGTTGCTGTGCCGTTAGCTGGACCCGTTGTTACCGTGTCAGACTTCGCAATATAACGCGCTCTAAAATCTAAGTTATTTTCCACATTTTGCTGTAATGGGTAGTTTTTAGATGCCGTAAACAGCGGAACAACGGTATTTATATCATCAGTAATTTGGATCCCTACACCTGTAGCCACACCCGCTTCTTCTTTTAGCTTGATAACCGTGTCATCTCCTAAATACGAGTCAGCATCGAATTTTACGGATGCCGTGGTGACGGTGGCTGGGCAGTTAATTAATTTAATGGTGAATTTAGTGGCAGCCGCGGTGCTCCCCGCACTAGGTAATGCCGTTTTAGAGACTTTCCCTAAGTTCACTTTTAATGCATCAGAGCCTGCCGCTAATTCACAGGCTTGGTCGGTAATTTCACCCGTGAAATCGATAGTCCCGTCAGCAGCGAATGCATTATTAATAGCAAAAATAGACGACGTCGCAATTAACGTTGCGATGATATTCTTTTTCATTTATGACTCTCCAAGGAAGATATTTTATTTGATGGTATTGAGAGCGAGCTAAATATTCGCTTACTCAATTGGAGAGTATTTTGTGGTTATTTTTTCAAATAAACAAGTCAACTAAAAAATAGCATTAAATAATAATTTAATTTTATTTTTGGTTGTTTTAAAATAGAAAACACATTATGTGTTAGAGAATGGGCTTATGTTTTAAAATAAAAGAATTTTCATTTTTTATTCATGAATCACTAAAGTTAAATAAAAATAAAAACCCAGTAATAATTTTAGCGTGATTTTTAAATTTTATTCCTCTCGCATAATGTGATTTTTGGGTTTTTAATCTTAAGTCAAATTTTATTTTTGTTTGAAAAGAGAGCGAAATAACGAAAAACAATGATTGATATCGTAATATCTGAAAAGGTTGCTCAAAATAGTATACTCGAATTTCATTGTTTTTATAAAAAACATCTTCGTTATTACTAAAAATGCTTACAGTTATAGAATAAAAAATTTACGATATAGAAGATGTTTATTTTAGTCGTTATTTTTTAGGTTTTAATCATAAAGTGAAAATTTTGTGTTACTGAGTGGGTTTAAATACTGCCTTTCACAATTGGCATGTTTCCTGTCGTTTTTTTGATTTTTTAGGTCGTAATAAAATAATGTGTTCATAGGGTGTTTAATAATTTCACTTGGCTAAATAAGATATGTGATTTTCTTAAAAAAGAATCATTAATGTACTGCATTAAATAGAATATCGTATTTTAATGGTCATTATAAGGAGTGGGATAGGGGTTAGTTTGTCTAAAATAGAGAGTGCTTATTTTTTTTAATATGAAACGTTAATAAAACTATTTTATAATTAATATAAAGGAGTAGAGTTTTCCTCTACTCCTTTTTGAATAATTGCCAAAATTAAATGAAGTTATTTAATTTTATTGTGGTTTATTCAATGCCTAATTCTTTTAATTTACGGGTTAGGGTATTGCGCCCCCAGCCTAATAAGCGAGCAGCTTCCTGTTTATGTCCATCGGTGTGTTTCAGTGCGCAGTTAAGTAGAGTGCGTTCTAATAGTGGCACTGTTTGTGCTAATAAATCATCTTTTCCAGCGGATAACGCATGGTCAGCCCACTTTTCCAATAATTCAAACCATTGTGCATCTGAGGTGAATTGATGCACGGGTAAAGGAGCCTTTGCAGGTTCATTGGCCTTTGGTTTATTGGTTTCAGTGTTTTGTATTGAGTGCTCTTCCAGTAAATCATCTGGCAAATCTTGCGGTAAAATTTCTTGGCTTGCCGCCATAACGGTCAGCCAGCGACAGACATTTTCCAATTGGCGAACATTTCCTGACCAATAATAGCGCTGCAGAATTTTTTCACTGTTAGGGTGCAGTACTTTACTTTCTACACCTAACTCTTTTGCGGTATTTTGTAAAAAATAGTGTGCAAGGCGTGGAATATCTTCCGTTCGTTCTCGCAAAGGAGGAAGTTGTACTCGAATCACATTTAATCGGTGAAATAAATCTTCACGGAATAAACCTTCTTTAACCCGTTTTTCAAGATCTTGGTGGGTGGCGGCAATAATTCGCACATCCACTTTCACAGGAGTATAGCCACCAATACGGTAAAATTGCCCTTCAGCAAGAACACGTAATAACCGTGTTTGTACATCAAGGGGCATATCCCCAATTTCATCTAAAAATAATGAACCGCGGTTGGCTTGTTCAAAACGCCCTTGACGAACTTGGGTTGCTCCTGTGAATGCGCCTTTTTCATGACCAAAAAGCTCCGACTCGATGAGATCTTTTGGAATAGCGGCCATATTCAGGGCAATAAATGGCTCACTAACTCGTGGACTATGTTGGTGCAACGCGTGGGCAACAAGCTCTTTCCCTGTCCCTGACTCACCGTTAATCAGTACGCTAATTGATGAGCGCGATAAGCGGCCGATAATGCGGTACACCTCCTGCATTGCAGGCGCTTCACCGATCATGGTGGATGAAACAATCGGCGCTTTTTGTTTTGTTTCACGCCCCGTGTGGTTCTGTTCACGGCTATGATTTAACGCACGTTCAACCAATGCCACAGTTTCATCGATATCAAACGGTTTAGGCAGGTAATCAAAGGCACCAGATTGATAGGCATTAACGGCAGCATCGAGGTCTGAGTGAGCTGTCATAATGATGATCGGCAAAAGGGGGTGTGATTGTTTAATGGTATTGAGTAGCTCAATACCATTGGTTCCAGGCATGCGAATATCGGATAACAAAACATCAGGGAGTGCGTTTTCCAATGCAGCAAGTACTGCATCAGCACTGTCAAAGCAGGTGCAGACAAATTCTGCACTGTTGAGTGCTCGCTCTAAAACCCAGCGAATGGAACTGTCGTCATCCACGACCCAAATTTTTCCCTGCGACATGGTTATCCCCTATTTTTTGATGGGTAGATAAATAGAAAACTCAGTGTGCCCTGGCCAACTGGTAAACTCGATTTTCCCTGCATGTTGATCCACTAAACTTCGCGCAATTGACAGCCCAAGCCCTGTCCCATCAGGTCGGCCACTCACCATTGGGTAGAAAAGCGTATCTTGGATGGCCAATGGAATGCCAGGGCCGTTGTCTTCGATATCAATCCTCGCAGCTAACCGATAACGCTCACCTTGTAGCATGACTTGAAATGCAGTGCGCGTGCGTAGTGTGATATGACCGCCCGTATCAGCGACGGCTTGTAGAGCGTTGCGGGTGACGTTCAGTAAAACTTGTTCGATTTGATCGGGGTAATAGTCTAAATCGGGCAAACTTGGATCATAGTCGCGAGTTAATGTGACATTAGCAGGTTTTTCGAGGGAAACTAAGCGCACCACGTTTTCCATAATATGGTGAATACTTTGCTGAGTTTTTGGTCCTGGATACTGTGGCCCAAGCAATCTATCGACCAAGGCTCTTAAGCGGTCGGCTTGTTCGATAATGACTTGAGTATATTCATTTAATTGTGGGGAGGGCAGCGCCTTAGATAACAACTGCGCAGCCCCCCGCAACCCACCCAGTGGGTTTTTTATTTCGTGAGCCAGACCGCGGATCAGTTCACGCGCGGCAAGTTGCTGTGCATTTTGCGCCAATTCTTGGCTAAGGCGTCGCTGGCTATCGAGTTGTGACAGCTCAACTAAAATAAATTGTTCTGAAAAAGGTTGTGCGCTGAATGACATTACGTGGGAATGGTTATTAAACACCAACGTGACCTCATTTTCAGTAAAACTGTGGCCTTCTTTTAAACTATTGAGCATTAATTCATCATTGAGTGAGCAATAGCTAAATAAGAGTGGAAGGGGAGTCCCATAGAGTTTGCGCTGACTTTGGGTTAGGATTTGCAATGCGGCATGATTGGCGTAATGGATAACCAAATCGTAATCCAAAATAAGCACGCTATTAATAAGGGAGTCGAGGATTTGTTCGGGTGCTGGCAAATGTTCGGTTTTCATGTCATGTCACTCCTGCACTATTTTGGTGCATTATACCTGATAGACCAAACAACCGATATTTGATTTTTGTTTCTTTGGTGCAGTTTTAGAGAGAAAAGGCCCCATCAAAAGATGGGGCAAGTGCTTCACGGCAACAAAGACTATCAGTGGAACGGCGTGTTACACACTGTAGTACATTTCAAATTCGAGCGGGTGTGGTGCCATACGGACACGTTGAATGTCAGCACGGGTTAATTCAATGTACGCATCGATAGCGTCATTTGTGAATACACCACCACGAGTTAAGAACTCGCGATCTTTATCCAGTTCCGCTAGTGCTTCATCTAAAGAACCTGAAACAGTTGGGATTTCTTTTGCTTCTTCTGGTGGTAAGTCATACAGATTTTTATCCATTGCATCACCTGGGTGGATCTTATTGATAATGCCATCAAGACCCGCCATTAACTGCGCTGCAAACGCTAAGTATGGGTTAGCTGCTGGGTCTGGGAAACGCACTTCAATACGACGTGCTTTGGTACTTGCAACCACAGGAATACGGATAGATGCAGAACGGTTACGTGCAGAGTAAGCTAGCATTACAGGAGCTTCAAAGCCTGGAACTAAACGTTTGTATGAGTTTGTTGTTGGGTTTGTAAATGCGTTCAGCGCACGAGCATGTTTAATGATACCGCCGATGTAGTACAGCGCCATTTCAGATAAACCGCCGTATTTGTCACCCGCAAACAGGTTCACGCCGTCTTTTGATAAAGACATGTGGCAGTGCATACCTGAACCGTTATCACCGACTAATGGCTTAGGCATAAAGGTAGCTGTTTTGCCGTATGCATGGGCAACATTGTGCACAACATATTTATAAATCTGGGTTTCATCCGCTTTTTTGGTCATCGTATTAAAGCGGGTGGCGACTTCGTTTTGGCCTGCAGTTGCCACTTCATGGTGGTGAGCTTCAACAACTAAGCCCATCTCTTCCATTGTGGTACACATTGCAGAACGCAGGTCTTGTGATGAGTCTACAGGTGGTACTGGGAAGTAACCACCTTTAACGGCTGGACGGTGGCCTTTATTGCCGCCTTCGTATTTTGTGCCAGTGTTCCATGCCGCTTCGATATCATCGATATGGTAGTAGCTGCCGTGCATGTTGTTGCCGAAACGAATATCGTCAAAAACGAAGAATTCAGGTTCTGGACCAAATAACACGATGTCAGCGATACCGCTTGAACGCAGGAAATCTTCCGCACGTTTAGAAATGGAGCGTGGGTCTCTGTCGTAACCTTGCATGGTACCCGGCTCTAAAATATCGCAACGGATAATTAAGGTCACATCAGCAAAGAATGGGTCTAACATTGCAGTAGATGCATCTGGCATCAGTACCATGTCAGATTCGTTGATGCCTTTCCAGCCACCAATTGATGAACCGTCGAACATCTGGCCTTCTTCAAAGAAGTCTTCGTCAACTTGGTGAGCAGGGATAGTGATATGTTGCTCTTTACCTTTTGTGTCGGTAAAACGCAGATCAATAAATCTTACATTGTGCTCTTTAATTAACGATAAAACATGTTCAGCGGACATTCTCGGCTCTCCTGGTCGGGTCTAATCAACAAACCGCATCATATTTTGCGTTTGTTGGTTTGTCTGGCATGGCGGCGGTGATTAATCACATTAATGCACGTTGCTCGCTCACTATAAATACTATAAGCGAAAATCGTGCCAACTTTTAAAAGAAGAGTAAATACGGATTGTTACGAGAGAATGTCAATCGATTGAGTTAAAAATAGTCACAGTTTGCACTTAGTTGGTGCATTTTTGATGATGAGCTGCACTGTTTCGGTGCAAAAAGAAAAGGGTAGAGAAAAAAGCCAGCTTTGTGCTTAATAATAAGCCCAAAGCTGAATTGGCAAACATTATTTAATGAGTGAGGAGGTGTTATTCATCATCACTGTTCGTTAATAAGGTATTCACTTCTTCAATCTGTTTTACGGCATCATTGATAATGGAAGCAATTTGACGCGTTTGTTCTTCATTCAATTGTTTCAGAACCATTTTGTGGCGCAGTAGGGCTTTAAAGCGGCTGACTGCCATTTCAATGTCTTCTGCTAAATTGCTGCCTTGTTGCATATCACGTGCTTTCGCCAGCTTACGAGCAATAACCGCTTCTGTTTCTTTATTCTGTGCTAAGTGCGCAGAGCCTTCTGGCGTAATAGTAAAACTTTTGCGATTGCGCTCAACAATTTGAGACTCTAAAAAGCCTTGTTCTTCTAACAGTGTTAATGTTGGATAAATAACACCTGGGCTTGGCACATAAAGACCGTTCGAAGCTTCTTGAATATCTTTGATAATTTCATAACCGTAGCTCGGTTTTTTCGCCACTAATGAAAGCACCATGATATGAAGATCACCGTGGTCGAATAAACGGCGCAGGCCTTTGCCTCTTCCGCGGCCTCTTTGGCGCTCATCACTGTGGCCATGACAGCCTTCACCGTGGCAACGTTCGCCGTGTCCGTGCCCATGACGGCCTTCACCGTGGCAACATTCACCATGCCCATGGCGGCGTTCACCGTGCCCGTGACGACCTTCGCCATGGCAACAGCCATCGTGGTGGCCGCGCTGATTTTCGTCATGGCGCGCATAATATACATGACGACAAGATTTAATTAGCATATAGTTACTCCTTAGTTTGTAACTTTAGATATATCGAATTCATTTTATGGCTTTACTATATTTAGATATATCTAAATAGTCAATTTAGATATATCTAAATAACACAAAAAGACATTAAAAATAGCGATTAAGAAAGAAAGTCTATTTTTTGTTCTTTTTTTGGGCTGCTAATATTAAGTTTTTAGCGTATTATTCTGCCACTTCGTGGTTTCGCAGAGATGATGCTCATTATTTTATGAGGGAATCTGGTACTGTTACGCAACTGAATGTTTTTTCGTTAAAAACTTTTTATACAGTGATGGGTTTCACATTTATTCCACTTGTGCGGAAAAACGTGTAAAATAACAGCAAATTAACGTAGAAAGTATGTTTGGGTAATTAGAATACCGCAAAAAGCATATTCCTTTCCTGTCAATTAAACGGTAAAAATCCTTGTCAATTCAAAACTTAAGAAACATCGCCATCATCGCTCACGTTGACCATGGCAAGACCACACTGGTGGGTAAATTATTGCAACAATCAGGCACGTTCGGTGAACGTGAAACGGTTGATGAGCGTGTTATGGACTCCAATGACTTGGAGAAAGAGCGTGGTATTACTATCCTTGCTAAAAATACCGCTATCCAATGGAATGGTTATCATATCAATATCGTAGACACCCCAGGTCACGCCGATTTCGGTGGTGAGGTTGAGCGCGTTATGTCTATGGTTGACTGTGTGCTGCTGGTTGTTGATGCGATGGATGGCCCAATGCCACAAACTCGCTTTGTAACGCAAAAAGCGTTCGACCACGGTTTACGTCCTATTGTTGTTATCAATAAAGTTGACCGCCCAGGCGCACGTCCTGATTGGGTTGTTGACCAAGTATTCGACTTATTCGTGAACTTAGGTGCAACGGATGAGCAACTCGATTTCCCTATCGTTTACGCATCTGCATTAAACGGTATTGCTGGTCTTGAGCACGAAAACATGGCTGAAGACATGACTCCGCTGTACGAAGCTATCGTAGAGCATGTTGCGCCACCTGCAGTCGATGTCGATGGTCCTTTCCAAATGCAAGTTTCGCAGTTGGATTACAACAGCTACTTAGGTGTTATCGGTATCGGTCGTATCAAACGTGGTGTGGTTAAACCTAACCAACAAGTGACTGTTATCGACAGCGAAGGTAACACTCGCAACGGTAAAATTGGTAAAGTTCTGACTCACTTAGGTTTAGAGCGTATCGATTCACAACAAGCTGAAGCGGGCGATATCGTTGCGCTGACAGGTTTAGGCGAACTGAATATCTCTGACACTATCTGCCAAGTGGGTAGCGTTGAAGCACTGCCTGCGTTAGCGGTTGATGAGCCAACAGTTAGCATGTTCTACTGTGTTAACACCTCACCTTTCTGCGGTAAAGAAGGTAAATTCGTGACTTCACGTCAGATCCTTGACCGCCTGAATAAAGAACTGGTTCACAACGTTGCACTGCGTGTTGAAGAAACTCAAGACCCTGATGCATTCCGTGTATCTGGTCGTGGTGAGCTGCATTTATCTGTTCTGATCGAAAACATGCGTCGTGAAGGCTTCGAGTTAGCGGTATCTCGTCCAAAAGTTATCATTCGCGAAATCGATGGTCGTAAACAAGAACCATTCGAACAAGTCACTTTAGACGTTGAAGAACAAAACCAAGGTGATGTCATGAAAGCGTTAGGTGAGCGTAAAGGCGACCTGCGTGACATGATGCCAGATGGTAAAGGCCGTGTGCGTCTTGACTACATCATCCCAAGCCGTGGCCTGATTGGCTTCCGTACCGAGTTCATGACAATGACTTCAGGTACTGGCTTACTGTACTCAACATTCAGCCATTACGATGATGTTCGCCCAGGTGAAATCGGTGGTCGTCAAAACGGCGTGCTGATCTCTAACGGTCAAGGTAAAGCGGTTGCTTACGCGCTGTACAGCCTGCAAGATCGCGGTAAATTATTCTTAGGTCACGGTGCTGAAGTGTATGAAGGCCAAATCATTGGTATTCACTCACGTTCTAATGACTTAACAGTTAACTGCTTAACTGGTAAAAAACTGACTAACATGCGTGCGTCAGGTACCGATGAAGCAACAACTCTGTCACCACCAATTAAAATGACTTTGGAACAAGCGCTTGAGTTTATTGATGATGACGAATTAGTTGAAGTGACTCCGCAGTCTATCCGTCTGCGTAAACGTCATCTGACTGAGAACGATCGCCGTCGTGCAAACCGTTCTAAAGAAGACTAATTTTTAGTTAAAATAAGTAGTAAAAAGGCGCCATTTAGGCGCCTTTTTTTATGGGGTAAGTTGTGGGTAAACTCCGGGCCCGATAGGTAAGCCTGCAAAGTACCAGCCTACTAGCAATAACATCCAAACAATAAAGAATACAATTGGATACGGCAATATTAAGGTATAGTAGGTCCCTAGCTGCGCATTTTTATAGTAGCGTTGTAAAAAGCCTAAAAAGAGCGGAAGGAACGGTGACATCGGCGCAAGGGGTAACACAGCGGAGTCAGCGATACGAAACACAATCTGTGCGAAAGCAGGGTGAAAGCCAAGTAACACAAACATCGGCACAAATATCGGTGCCAGTATTGACCAAATAGCAGAACCACTGGCGATAAACATACACAGAAACGCAGATAAAAACATTAACCCAATAAACGCGGGCACACCCGTCATCCCTAAGTTTTCTAGCAAGTCAGTTAAACCAATCGCCATGAATTTCCCCATATTGCTCCAGTTAAAGAATGCAACGAACTGAGAAAGTGGGAAAACCATCACAATGAAACCTGCCATGCTTTTCATTGGGTCAACTAATAAGTCTGGGATATCATTCGGCTTTTTGATTTGTTTGGTTGATACACCATAGGTAATGGAAACGACGAAAAAGAAAATAATAATGACAGGAACGATACCCTTGATAAACGGCGAAGGGATCACAGTATCGGTTACTGGATCACGCAGTGGTGCGCCTTCTGGGGCAACCATAAGCGCAACTAAACCGATAAAGATTAGTGCAGACAAGCCACTCATCAATAAACCACGGTTTTGAATTGGCGTCAATTCTTCGAGTCGGTCATGTGAAGTGCCTTCCCACACGGGGAGACGGGGTTCAATAAATTTGTCTGTCAGTAGTGCACCTGCGATGGTTAACACAATCACCGATGTGGCCATAAAGTACCAGTTATCGATAACGCTGACATGTAGATTTGGGTCAATCATCATTGCTGCTTCTGTACTGATTCCCGATAACAATACATCGGTGGTGACAATCAATAAGTTTGCGGTAAAACCCGAAGCGACCCCAGCAATTGCAGCTAATAGGCCAGCGACAGGATGGCGACCTACCGCGATAAAGATCAAGGCACCTAGTGGTGGCATGACAACTAACGCCGCATCTGAAGAAATATGGCTGAAAAAGGCGATAAACAGTACCATATAACTGGCATAGCGCTTATTAATACCCGATGCCATTTTGTACATTAAAGCTTGAAGTAAGCCTACTTTCTCAGCTAAACCCGCCCCAATGACTAACGCGAGAATGGCGCCTAGGGGGGCAAAGCTGCTAAAATTCTTAACGATATTAGGTAAAATCCACTGTAACCCTTCCACGCTTAATAAATTTTTAACGCTGACCATCTCATCATTGGCGGGGTTTTTAACAGATAAATCAAACCAAGATAATACAGCCGTCGCAATCATCAGCACGGCAATTAAATAAACGAACAAAATGAATGGGTTTGGGATTTTGTTTCCCACTCGTTCTATCCAGCGAAAAATTGCCCCGGGGCTTTTGTGCACAGTTGTTGAGTCGCTCATAGGGTTTCCTTGTGTCTATCTTCATTGTTATTGTTATGACTTATGGGCGGGTAAACCCCGCCTGTATTAAGGAACTACTTATTTTAATTTTGAAGGCTTAATATCTTTGGGAATAGGGCACTGATAAGGGGTAACTTGCCTTTTCTGCGTAAATTCAGCTTTTGCTTGTGCTAATAAATCGGGCTTCAAGAACAACTCAATGGCGCTAGAGGCCATGATTTTCCCTGCGAGCAGCATCCCTTTATGGGCAATAGAGGTGCGCCCTTGTGCTACTAATTGCCAAGTATGCAGTGCGGTACCAAAGGCAAAGCATGGGCTAAAACATTGAACGGTAGGGGCAACCCAGCTGACATCACCAACATCGGTTGAGCCGTACATCAACTCTTTGGACTCAACGTAAGGCAGTACTTCATTCGTGAGTACTTTATTGCCCTGCCTTTCACACCAACGTTCGCCTTCTTCTCCTCCACTGCGGGCAGCATTTAGCTTGGCATTGCGTAAATCATCTTTTGTCAATGTATTGTGAATTTGCTCAGCGAATTGACGTTCTTTATCGGTATATTCAGGGATGCCAAATTCAGTAATGTGGTTAAACATGGCGTGTTCTAGCGTCCGATTAGGCACATAGTTTGAGCATGCTTTATCAAAACGGACTTCTAGTTGCGTCCCTGTCATCAGGGCAGCTCCTTGTGCAATATTAATCACACGCTGGTAAATATCTTGTGCTTCATCAAGTTGCGGGGCGCGGACAAGGTAGAGGGCTTCTGCATCAGGTTGCACGACATTTGGGGATGCGCCCCCCGTGTTGGTGACGGCATAGTGTATCCGAGCGTCTTGAATAATGTGCTCGCGTAAAAATTGCACGCCAACATTCATCAAGGTGACGGCATCAAGTGCACTTCTGCCTAGGTGTGGGGAGTTTGCTGCGTGAGAAGCAATACCTTTAAAGCGAAAAGCTGTTTGAATGTTAGCAAGGGATTGCACATTAAAGACACCACTAAATGATTCTGGGTGCCATGTAATGGCAGCATCAATATCATCGAATAAGCCCTCTCTGACCATGAATGTTTTACCTGATCCGCCTTCTTCCCCAGGGCAGCCATAAAACCGCACAGTACCAGGTAAATTATTGTCATGCAGCCAGGCTTTGACAGCAAAAGCGGCAGATAACGCGGCGGTGCCTAGTAAGTTATGCCCACACCCGTGACCATTACCATTTTCCACTAAGGGATTTGGCTCGCTGCAAGCAGAATGTTGGCTTAACCCTGCGAGAGCGTCATATTCGCCCAATAATGCAATGACAGGTGACCCCTCACCATAGCTGGCGATAAACGCCGTTTCAATATCACCAACCCCTCTTTCAACGTGGAAGCCTTCTTGCTCTAATGCGTCAGCCAGTAAATTAGCAGAATAGGTTTCTTCAAAGCGGGTTTCAGGGTGATCCCAAATATTGTCGCTTAGCGCGGTAAACTGGGCGCGATGATTTTCAATATAATCACCAATAAATGATGTGAATTGTTTATCCATTCTTCGCTCCGAATTCAGGGAGGTGCAGGGCAATTGTCGACAGCGTTTTTACTGCTGTTATCATCACATTTTCATCAAAATCAAAGCGCTCATTGTGGTGACCTGCACTGAGATCTGTACCAAAAATCATGTAAGTGGCTTGGCCTCCACGCTCTTTTACGCGTTCCATAAAATAGGTTGCATCCTCCGAACCTGCGGCTTGGTAGCGGTTTTTAACGATAGAGGTTAATTCAGGAAGCTGTTTTTTTGTTAAATCGCAAATAAAATCAACCCACTGATTGCTTGGGTGGCTACTTTGTGCGGCTCCCATCAGTTTGATATCAAAGGCGACATCTTGCATTTTGGCGGCGCCTTCAATAATGTGCATCGCTTTTTCGTAGACAAACTTGTTGATTTCATTGGTTTCCCCGCGCGTTTCAACTTTGAGCAGTGCGGTATCGGGAATGACATTGCGGCCAATACCTGCTTGCAATACACCAACATTAATGCGTGAGCTTCCTTCACTATGACGCGGGATACCATATAGGCCTAGGGTTGCATGGGCTGCGGCAATTAATGCATTTTTGCCATCTTCAGGTTTTGCACCTGAATGTGCCGCAACACCTTGATAGGTCACATCAAACTTTGTGGTAGCTAAAAAGTTTTTACTGCCGCAGACGACTTCGCCTTTTGGCACACCTGTACCGATATGGATAGCCACAAAGAAATCGACATCATCAACCACACCTGCTTCCATCATGGATTTGGCACCTCGGGTGCCTTCTTCCGCAGGTTGAAAGATAACCTTGATGCGACCAGACAGCTTCGCTTCATATTGCTTGAGAATACGAGCAAGCCCAAGGCCGATGGCGGTGTGCCCATCGTGGCCGCACGCGTGCATCATGTGCGGATTACAGGAAGCAAAACCTTCATTATGTGGACGGTGTTGGCACGAATGTTCTTCATTTAAATCAAGGGCATCCATATCGACACGAAAAGCAAGTGTTGGGCCTGGACGGCCAGTATCGAGTGTGGCAACGATACCAGTGAACCCCCCTGAAAAGTGAGGTAGCCATTGAGTTAAAGCGCCTTGTTCAATCGCTCTTTTTTCTTGTTCTGCCAATTTTTCTTCGGTAGGAAGGCCCATTCGAGCATCCGCTTTAACGACTTCTTTGCCCAGTTGCAGTTGGTAACCAAGTTGATGCAGTTCTTCGGTAACAAGCGTTGCTGTACGAAATTCAAACCAACCTGATTCTGCATACTGATGAAAATCACGCCGCCATGCTTGTAATTGTTGTGCCATCTGCTGGATGGTGCTATCTAAGTCAGTATTCATTTTATATCTCTTTTAGTTATCACAAGAAAAATCAGTACAGGGATATTGAAATAGGGATGTGTATGGGTTTTAAAATTAAAATTCGTTTAATTTTAAAAAGTAGTATATTAATTTGCTTTGGTTATTTTAATTTATAAAAAATTATTTAATTTGCTAAATGTTAATTTTTTGTTTCTCTATTTTCTGACTGTACACAATCAAATTAGAGTAAAAAAGATACAATTATCTTTAGATATATAACTAAAAGTTATCGGGGTATTGATATGGCACCACCCATAAAATTAAATCAGCTCAGGGCGTTCGTCGAAATTAGCCGGCATGGCAGTATTCGAGCCGCCAGCCGTTTTCTACAGCTTTCTCAGCCTGCATTGACGAAATCTATTCGTGAATTAGAGAGTAGCTTGGGGGCTAAATTGTTTATTCGCAGTAACCAAGGGATTTATTTAACGGAATGTGGGGAGGGTTTTTTACGCCGTGCAAGTTTAATTCTTGAAGAATTACGGGTCGGGCAAGAAGAGATTTCACAACGTATTGGATTGATTGGTGGAACGGTGAACATTGGTGTTGCAGGTAGTATTGCTCGTTCATTAATGCCAAAAGTCGTCACTCAATTTCACCGCGATTATCCCAATATCAAATTGCGCATTATGGAAGGGCAATTATTAACCATGCTAACTCAATTGAGGCAAGGGGAACTGGACTTCACGATTAACACTTATTACCCAGGAAGCTTGGATGCGGAGTTTACTTTTGAGCGGTTGATGCAAAAAGAATACAAAGTGATTATGCGTAAAGATCACCCCTTACGGCATGCGAAATCGCTTACTGAGTTAGTGGACTGCGATTGGACGATGCCAACCCCAAAGGGCACATATTACAAGCAACTCGCCGATGTGTTCTCCATGATGGAGCGCCCCATGGATTTCAGTGTGACCTGTGAAACCTTAATTGGTTGTTTAAGTTTAGTCGCGCAAAGTGATTTTTTAACCATTGTGTCGATAGACACGATAGATGAGCCTCTCTTTGAACAACGGTATATCGCATTGGATTTAATCGAAAAACTACCTTATGCCACGTTTGCTCTCGTGCAGCGCCGGGACGCAACATTAACGCCAGCAGGGGAACATTTAGCTCGGTTATTCCGTATTTATTGTCGTAGTAAAGAGCCAGCGTAAAAGTGATTAATAGCCCTGTTATTGTATCTGCAGTAAAAAGGGTTAGGTCGGCAGCAATTTTCTGGTTTAGTGCTCAACCGATGAATTGACAAAATAACGTGAATTATCACCAATTAGGGCTGTTCAGTTGGACGAATAATGATTAAAGTAAATTTAGTGAATAACAAAGAGGAAAATTTATGCTGTATATCTTCGATATGGGTAATGTGATTATTGATATCGACTTTAATCGTGTGTTTGATAAATGGTCTGAACTGAGCGGCACACCAAGTGAAGAAATCAAATCACGGTTTACTTTTGGCAATATCTTTCAATTACATGAGTGTGGAAAAATTTCAGATATAGAGTTTGCAGAGCTACTTTGTGAAGAAATGGGGATCACTCTGAGCTTTGAAGACTTTGCTGAAGGCTGGCACGCTATTTTTATTTCGTTAAGACCAGAAGTGATTGACATTATGGAGCGCCTGCGTGAACAAGGGCACCGTGTTGTCGTCTTATCGAATACTAACCGTCTACATTTGGACTACTGGCCAGAACACTACCCAGAGATTGCAGCTTCCTCCGATTTTCTCTATTTATCCCAAGATTTAGGTATGCGTAAGCCTGATCCTGAAATCTTCAAATACGTTCTGCAATCCGAAGAATTTGAAGCAGCAGATGCCGTTTTCTTCGATGATGTAGAGGAAAATGTTAAAGCCGCGCAAGCTCTTGGTATCCATAGTATTCATGTTGTGGATAAAGATACCGTTCCTGAATATTTCCGTACTTACGATTTTAGTGCTGAAGTTGAATAATATTTGATATTGAAGATGGAGCAACGGCTAACGTTGCTCCATCTTTTTGTGCAGAGTAATCATGATTGCATTAATCCAGAGAGTCACTCATGCGAGTGTGGTTGTTGATGAACAAACGGTTGGGCAAATAAACTCAGGTTTGTTGGTTCTGCTTGGCGTTGAAAAAGACGATGACGAGCAAAAAGCAAAACGCTTATGTGAAAAGGTGCTGGGCTACCGTATTTTTAGTGATGAACAAGGGAAAATGAACCTGAATGTTCAGCAAGCGGGAGGCAGCTTATTGGTTGTCTCACAATTTACGTTAGCGGCAGACACCAAAAAAGGCATGAGACCTAGTTTTTCTGGGGGGGCAGAGCCTGAAAAAGCCGATAAACTGTACCAGTATTTTGTGGAACAAAGCCGTCAGCATGGCGTCACGACTGAAACTGGGCAATTTGCTGCTGATATGCAAGTGAGCTTAACTAATGACGGCCCTGTGACCTTTTGGCTGCAAGTGTGATTCCATTTTTAAAGGGGGAAACGATGTACCATTTACGTACACCGAAAGATGAAATTGAATTTGCAACTTACTACCACTTTCGTTGGGAAATGTTGCGAAAACCCTTCAATCAACCCCTCGGTTCTGAAAAAGACGGTTATGATTTAACGGCTCACCATCAAATGGTGGTGGATGATAAAAACCGTATTTTGGCGATTGGCCGTCTATATATTAATGCCGATAACGAAGGTGCAATTCGCTTCCTCGCTGTTAATCCCGTCATGCAAGGTAAAGGGCTGGGGAAGTTGATTATTATGGCTCTGGAGTCAGTTGCACGGCAAGAAGGTGTAAAACGTATTGTTTCCAGTGTGCGTGAAGAAGCCGTTCCTTTCTTTAATAAGATGGGGTTTGAAAATAGGGGGCAAGTTGCAGGGCAGCTTAAAACACCTGTGCGTCATTATTTAATGATCAAGCCAATTGAAACCCTAGACCAAATCTTACATCGTCCTGATTGGTGTGGTGAATTACAGCAAGCATGGCATAAATACATTCCGTTAAGTGAAAAAATGGGTGTTCGCATCGAACAATATACAGGGACCCGTTTTATTACGACAATGCCAGAAGCGGGCAACCAAAACCCCCATGAAACTATTTTTGCAGGTAGCCAATTTTCACTCGCGACATTAACCGGTTGGGGGCTTATTTGGCTGCTAATGCAAGAGCATCAACTTGGTGGTGATATTGTGTTAGTGGATGCCAACATCCGCTACGGCAAGCCAGTGAGTGGCAGGCCAACGGCAATTGCGGATTTAGCGAATATGAGTGGTGACCTTGACCGCTTAGCGCGAGGCAGCAAAGCGCGAGTTAAACTGAAAGTGGAAGTAAGTAACCCAAATAACCAAGTTGGTGCAGTTTTTAGTGGTGTGTACATGGTGTTACCCGTTGATAAAACACAGTAAAATAGAAGGGGGCATACAAGCTCGGAGAAAGCGTAATAGCTCCCAGTTATACCGCACATTGCCCTATTTTTGAGTACGACTCGTTCCATTAGAGATGTTTTGGCATGGTTTTAATGGAACGAGAAAATGGACTCACATTTTTTTTAAATTTATCTTCAAACTTATTGCATCTATTTCTCTCTATCAATATAATTGAGTGATTAGTCAGTCATTAAAGTTGATGAGAGACGCAATATTTTATTTGGAGATACTCTATGGCTCGTCCCTTGAGCTCACAAAAATACACTGCATTGATTAATGCAACGATAAGTACTCTTGCTGAAAATGGTTTATCAGCAACGACGGCAAATATTGCAAAACGTGCAAAAGTAGCCGTAGGCACTCTTTTTACCTATTTTCCAACCAAAGAACAATTATTTAATGATGTTTATTTGCTACTCAAAAGCGATATGGCTGAACGCCTAGTCACTGGTTACCCTAAAAATGCTGATGTGCATACACAAATAAAGCATGTGTGGTCAGGGTATACTGAGTGGGCATTAAAAAATCCTAATGGAAAACGAGTGCTTAGATTGCTTTCTGTCTCTGAGCTACTGACGCCTGAAACCCTTGCTAAAACACCTGAGCCTCTTGTTTTAATCGACCAAATGTTTACTCAAGCGATTAAAGATAATCTTTTAGTTTCTGATGAAAAAGATTTTATTTATAACATTTTTCAGAATATATCAGATGCAACAAGTGAACAAATTGAAAAGCAACCAGAACGTAAAGATGCATTATTACAACTTGGTTTTGAAATAATGTGGAAAGCGATTTCAGCATAAGCATTATATTTAATATTTATTAATGAATAGCAATTTAACTGGCAATGAATCATTGCCAATTCTTTTGCTCGCCCTTTTTTTGTCTTAAATTAGGAATAGGATCATGAAAATCAAAACATCGTTTGGCTTCCATAGCCTCGCAGACGAAGTGATTCACGGTATAGATTTAACGGGTAAAAATGCCATTATAACGGGGGCGGCTTCAGGTATTGGGTTTGAAACAGCTCGCTCTCTTGCAAATAATGGCGCCAGTGTAACTCTGGCGGTCAGAAATATTGAGGCTGGCCAACAAGCTGCATTAGAAATAATAAAATCGACAGGCAATCAGCAGGTTGATGTTGCTTACCTTGATCTAACGAATAAAAGCTCAATTCGTGAATTTACCTCAACATGGTCAAAACCGCTGCATATACTTATTAATAATGCAGGTGTTATGGCAATGCCAGAAACACGAACAAATGAAGGATGGGAAGCCCAATTTGCGACTAATTATATAGGGCATTTTTTACTCACAAATGGGTTATATGAGGCTCTAAAAAAAGCAAATGGCTCGAGAGTCGTGGTTGTTAGTTCGTCGGCTCATCATTTTAGTCCCATTGTGTTTGATGATATTCATTATCATATCCGACCTTATGACCCTTGGAGTGCTTATGGGCAATCTAAAACGGCGCTTATTTTATTTGCGGTAGAGGCTACGCGCCGTTGGGAAAAAGATAAAATATGGACTAATGCGGTTATGCCAGGGGCGATTAAATCTAATTTACAACGCTACTCAGGTGAATTACCTGTGCCTGAGCACCTTTGGAAAACACCACAACAAGGTGCAGCAACATCAATATTTGTCGCGACTTCTCCTATTATTGAGAATATTGGTGGCCGTTATTTTGCTGACTGTAATGAAGCGGAAATGATAACCCACACTTGTGGCGATAGAATGAAGGAGTTTTCCGTTGTAGCGGGTTGGGCATTAGATAAAAATAATGCAATACGTTTATGGGAAATGACAGAAGAGTTATTATCTTTACCGATTCGATAAAATTAATACTCATTCAATTTATATAACCCTTATCTGAAAATTATGTATATTGTATTTAAACAGTAATAGGTTATCGTTTTTTAATATCAGATATATAAATTTAGTAACTGATAATTAAATGATATGGTGATTAATTACTTTACCCTAGGCCAATAAAATTAGCATACATAATATTAATGCATATTACTATGCTAATTTTAACTATTTTATAAATACAGTTTAATTTAACCATATGATATTGAAGAAAAAGATAATGCTCATATTCTTTTTAGGTTTATTCATTTTGCTTGTTATTGGGTGTGCTATTTTTTCGCGTACATTCCCCCAATACCTAACGAGCGCTAACTATAGTCAGGAAAAAAAAGCATTTGTTAATCCTCAACTATTACGCAGTGTGACTTTGAGTGATGGTGTAACAGGGTTATTTAAAATGTTAGGGGGTGAAAGCCAATATAAGCCTAAAATAAAATTCCCAATGCAAAAACCAGATTGGTCATTATTTCTAAAGGATGATGGGATTAATCGGTTTATTTGGTTCGGTCATTCCACATTATTAATGCGAGTTAATCAACAAACTATCGCAGTTGACCCTGTTCTTGGGGCATCGGTTTCTCCGCTGGTTATTAATATGCGCCGTTTTCAAGAACCCGCAGCTTCCATTGATGAATGGCCACAAACCGATATTGTTTTAATCTCCCATAACCATTATGACCATTTTGAAGAAGAGACATTACGGCAACTTGGGCAACAAAATGCACGATTTATTGTTCCTCTAGGTTTAAGTGAATATCTCAAACCGCTCGGAATTGATGCAAAAAATATTGAAGAGCTGGATTGGTGGCAAACGGCTGTGGTTGGTGAAAACCGCTACACTTTAGTCCCTGCGTTGCACAATTCTGGACGTAGCTTGACTGACAGTAATAAAAGCTTTTGGGGAGGATATGTTATTCAGGATATGAATGAAACACTGTATTACAGTGGGGATACTGCTTATGGCCCTCATTTCGCTGAAATTGCTAAAAAATTTCCTAATATCAACATTGCATTTATTGAAAATGGGCAATATGACAAACGTTGGCCAGACGACCATATGTTTCCAAGTTTAACGGCGCAAGCTGCGTTCGATATCAACCCACAACGCATTGTTCCTGTGCACTGGGGCGCCTATGCGATGGCATTTCATCCATGGAATGAATCGGTGCGTGAGAGTATCCCGATGATGCGAGATAAAGGCCTTACACCACTCACACCATATCAGGGCCAAGTTTTTGATATTAATACACAAACATCGGAGTGGTATTTGGATAATGAATAAATAATATTATATGAATAGCAAATAACACATTTAGCTAGCCTATTGGATAGCTAAATGTGTGTGCATGACAAAAACGTCCTTTGCTGAAGTATTAACAGGTTTTTACACTGTATCCATTCATATTTAGCTTATGCGTAGAATTTAGCAAACATAATAGTAATTAGTTGAAATATATAACCTGTAGCCGTAATAACTATCTGCTCTAATCTATTCAAATTTAATACTTCTTTTATTTCCTCCAAATCCATTACCCTACTAGCAAGTTATCATCAACAATATAAATAAAACTTAAAATTAATTTAACGTCACATAACACGTTTAATAATAAATCTTAATTATTGCGTGGAAGTGGCCGTTTTGAATAAAAATTTTATTGAGAGCTTAACCTGTGAATATTCAATCACCATTAGGGAAATACGCCGCAGCAGCGTTAGATAACGATGCTGCTAATGAAATCGTTGTTGAGTTTCGTGATGTCACAAAAACCTACTCATCAAAGTTGAAAAATGAGCAAAAACTGGCTGTAAACCACATTAACTTACAAGTCTATCGCGGCGAAGTTGTTTGCTTGATGGGGACATCCGGCAGTGGAAAATCAACATTGTTACGTCACGTTAACCGGTTAATTGATTCAAGTAGTGGTCACGTTTTTATTGAAGGTCAAGATATCAGTCAACTAAACCCGAAATTATTGCGTGAATTACGTGCAAAGCGTATTGGCATGGTTTTTCAACATTTTGGGTTGTTGCCTCACCGAACGGTTATTGAAAACGTCGCTTTTCCGCTTGAATTGGACGGGGTGCCCGAAGTTGCCCGCTTCGCTGCTGCTAGGGAGCAACTGAAAGCCGTAGGATTAGAAGGATGGGATAACCATTATCCACATGAGCTCTCTGGTGGCATGCAACAGCGAGTGGGTTTTGCTCGCGCATTAATCACTCAACCGGATATTTTATTAATGGATGAGCCGTTTAGTGCTCTCGACCCGACTATCCGCCGTAGCTTACAGTATCATTTTCTAAAATTAGTTCGTGAACGTGGGATCACTACCTTATTTGTCACCCACGATCCTAGTGAAGCGCTACGCCTAGCAGACAGAATAGCCGTAATGCGTCATGGTCAACTCGTGCAAGTTGCAAGCCCAAATGAACTTCTTGCTACCCCTGCTGATGCAGAAATTGCCGAGTTTTTTCAAGACTATTCATCTTCTCCTGTTCGTATTGCTGCTTTAGTCACCAGCACAGATCCTGCAGTAACGGATATTCCTTCACCGGGCTCCCACGATGCCCTTGCACGTTGGAAAACATTACTGTTAGGCCCCGCTGCACTAGCTGAATATGGTAAAGGTGGGTTGTTTTGGCTAACAATGGCGATTGAATTAGCGGCAATTAGCCTAATAGTACAAGGCTTATTATCGGACATTGATTTATGGTTATCAGGCTTACTTTTAGTCATTGCGAGCCGTTTTTTCACCTTATCGGTGATTCGGCGTTCTCGACAAAACCCGCATTCAGGTTGGAAGTTGCCATTATCAGTTTTGCTTTTTAGCCAAATATTTGTTATTTGGCGAGCGTTGACTTCTGAAATTGAAACGCTTTTTTTTACCTTTCCTGTTGATCGACTGCTTTTTTCTGAAACAGCTCAACAGATTGATAATATTATTGATTGGTCACAAAATACATTTGAAAGTGCTTTTGTTGGCATTATCGTATTAGTCCGAACCGTTATTGAAAGTATTGAAGCGATATTTGGCTGGCTACCTTGGCCTGTTAGTGCAGTGGCATTGATTTTCTTATCGTGGCGTGCTGCGGGTTTTGGTCTGAGCTTATTAAGCACCTTATCCATTATTTATATTGGCTTATTTGGTTTTTGGGAAAGAACGATTTCGACCCTCGCACTCGTCGGTTCCTCGGTCGTTATTGTTTTAATTCTGGGCATTCCACTTGGCATTTTAGTCGCTAAAAAATCCCTAGCTCGCAAAATATTGACGCCGATACTCGATATAATGCAAACCTTACCAACCTTTGTGTATTTAATCCCCGCCGTGGCCTTTTTTTCTATCGGGAAAACACCTGCAGTAATTGCCACCGTTGTTTTTTCTCTTGCGCCAATGATCCGTTTGACGGCTTTAGGGTTACAAGAAGTTTCAAAAGAATCTGTCGAGGCTGCAATTGCCCATGGTGCAAACCCTTGGCAAGTTTTAACCAAAGTCCAACTGCCCTTAGCCAGACATTCGCTCCTGTTAGGTATTAACCAAACCATCGTGATGAGTCTTTCTATGGTTGTTGTTGCTGCCCTTATCGGTGCAGGCGGCTTGGGTTATGACGTTATGGCTGCATTACGTAACATTAAAGGAGGGGAAGGTGTTCTTGCTGGGATAGCTATCGTACTTTGTGCGCTCATTCCTGACCGTATCATTCAATCAAAACTACACAAGCAACAATAATAACCACCTGTTTTAAGGCTAAATTATGAAAAAATCAGTATTTCAGCAAGTTGGTGCTGCTTTATTATTTGCAGCCCTTTCATTTCCAACACTAGCAAAAGATAAAATTGTTATTGGCGAGCAAAATTGGACGGGTGCCATCGCTATCCAACATATTTTAGGCGAAGTTATTAAAAGTCGGTTAGATGGCGATGTAACCTATCTTGCGGGGGATTTGCCCGTGCTATTCGCTGCAGCAGGAAAAGACGATGGAACTGTGGATGTTCTGACGGATGTTTGGCTGCCAAACCAATCGGCAGCATGGGCAAAATACGTCACCGGCAGCAAAACATTGATACCAACTAAAAACCCTTATATTGGTGAGCAAGGGTTTTACATCCCAGGGTATTTACAAGATAAATACAACATTAAATCAGTTTATGACTTACAAAAACCTGAAATTGCGGCACTGTTTTCACCTTTAGGTGGCGGAAAGCCTGAGTTATTGGTCGGCCCTGCGGGGTGGGAGTCAACTTATATTGGCGAAATTAAAGCGAAAGACTATGGTTTTGGCGATAAATTTGCGCCAGTGTCAACTGAAGCTTCTGTTACATATGCAAAACTCGCAGCCGCTTATAAAGCTAAACGTGGCGTGATTTTCTATGCCTATACGCCTGATTGGATATTCGCAGCCTATGACTTACGCCGCCTAGAAGAGCCCACTTTTGATGGTTATGCGCAAGATAACAAAAAAGATGACCCAGCTTATAAGGCTGATGGATGTTGGAAATTTATCAGCCCAACAGTCGACTCTGATTGGTTAAATAAAAGCCATATTACATGTGCTTATCCTGATGCAAAAGTTTATGTGCTGTCTGCTGCGAGTATAGAAAAACGTTCTTCAAAAATTGCTGCCTTCTTGCGTAATGTGGCAATCGAACCTGCTGAGTTAAATCAACTTATTCTGCAAATTGAAAAGGAAAATGTACCACCTGCTATTGCGGCTAAAAATTGGGTTAAAAATAATTCAGCCACCGTTGATAAATGGTTGGCGGGTCAATAAGTAAATATTGATATCGATGACGAGGTCACTATGAGTCAGGAAGCGCTACAACAAGCCACTTTTGGCGCAGGTTGTTTCTGGGGAGCTGAAGCCGCGTTTCAAACGCAAAATGGGGTATTAAATAGCCGTGTAGGTTATGCACGTTCTGCCGATGAAACCTCTCCATGGATAGAAGTGGTACAGGTCGATTTTGACCCTCTGCAAACGAGTTATGATGAACTTTTATCGCTATTTTGGAAGATTCATAACCCACAATCTATTGATAAACAAGGTAATAATGTCGGTGAGAAATACCGTTCAGCGGTGTTTACGCATTCAATTGCTCAAGCCAATCAGGCAATCGCATCAAAAAAATTACTGGAGCAGCAGCATTATCAAGGTAAACCTGTCGCCACAGTAATCGTCACATTCGCAGAGTTTCAATTAGCGGATGAGAAAGATCAGCATTATGTGCAAAAGCATGGCGCTGGCGCTTGTTCAATTTGACCAATAAAAGGTAAACCATACTCAGCAGCCTCTCGTGGACTCATTATTGAGTGATAAGAGCAGGGGAGGGCTCTTCCTGAGGCATTTCAGAAGGTTGCTGAGTAGCATCAGATTCCACCGAAGAGGTCACAACCCCTTTTACGACCGTACGATATAAGCGCTTACCTTGAAGAGGCATCGCCATCAGCTCACCATTTACGCTTTTAGCAACTGAAGGGGCGAGGAAATCTCCCTGTAGTGTTGCATCAAAATCCCCAATAACTTGTGCTGGGAAACCTGACCATCCCCATTGATTTAAATCGATTAAATCAATGTTAGTCCCTGAAGCTCGCAACAAAAATGGCACTTTTTTCGGTTCTTGTTTCACTAATACACCAATCTTGCTGATACCTCTTTCCGTACTGACTGTTAAACTCGCTGCTGCGGAGGATTTCCCACTCTGACGTACTTCTAAGAACGGACGACGAACTAAAACTTGGTTAATTGTGCCGCTATCGGCATTGAATGTCGCCTTACCGCTCCAAACTCCCCACTGTTTTAGCTTAATGAGGTCAACATCTTCAATGTTGGCGCTTAACGCTGTGAATTCGAACGGGAATTCTGGCTGGATATTCATCAGCAACGATTGGGAGACAGTGAATTTTTTGATGGATAGGCCTGATAACCAAGAGGGTGCGGGTTCAGCAAAAAAAGCGAGCCAAGTTTCTGGTAGGGTATATAAAATGCCGCCTAGCTTACCTTCATTAATGGTAAGAACTTGATCATTACGTTGCCAAGCACCACTTAAATTAAATACGCCTTTGTTATAGTAGCCTGATAACTTGTTGATGTTTAGGTTGTCTCCATCAATATTCAAGTCACCGATTAGTGTACTTAGCTGTTGATCTTTCATGACTAATTGGTCAACATTAAAGCTAATTTTACTTTTAGGGCTTGTCCAGCTACCTCTGACCAAACTTAGCTGATCGATTTCTGTACTCAGCCCTGAAAGCGCCCAGTCTTTTCCTTGAATATCAATGTTAGTTAATTCAATATTTTTGATTTGAATGGTTCTATCACTACTAATTGCATCAAATAACGTATCGAAATCAATACTGTTTTCCCAGCCAACCTTATTCATTGCTAATGAATCAATCGTAATTGCACCATCAGTAAATACTTTACCTTCACCTGCAATATAACCGTTATTTAGGTATGCACTCGCTTTGTTGATTTCAGTGACTTGCTCTTGCAACTTTCCAGTCAGTGCCACATTTTTAAATGGTAATTCATTGATTTTTAATTGGCTGGAGGTGAAACGAAAATCGCCATAGCCAAACGGATGATTCACTGTCGGCCTCCACGGCGTGATCCCCCCAGTAAACCCTGTAGCGAAAATGGTGTCATCACCTTGTTTAAGGGTTAGCTGACTATTTTCAAATTGCAGAATATCCGCCGAAATAGGCAGTGGTGTTGATTCAGGGGATAGGGTGGTAGAAAGCTCACCTTGTGTGATGATGAAGCGACGGATCGCTGTACCACTGAAAATATTGCGCCAATTTACATCAACCACGATTTGACGTGCATCTAGGGACAAGTCTTTGTTTTGTGAGGTTAATTGTACATCTTGGAAGATGAATTCGCCAGGGTTGGAAAATTCATGTCCCATAATCCCTACATGAATATCGTAGTCAGTAAATTTGCTAAGGAATTGACTCGAATAGGATGCTCCCCAGCGCGTTTGTAACCCAATGTAGGCGGCGATAAACAATAGCAGCAGTAGCAAGAATGCATAGGTAACAAATTTAATTAACCATTTCACAGCTAGCTGCTCCTCAAATTTGTGGGGGAATGCGTTTAATATCGCGATAATTTAAGGATAGCATACAGAAGAACCGCCAGAATATTCAACTCTAGCGGTTTAGATGAACGATTATTTTTCGAGTGGGAAAACTAAATTCAGTACAATTGCTGTTAATCCGCCTGCGGCAATACCAGAAGAAAACAAGGTTTTCAGCCAGTCTGGGGCAAATTGCAGAATTAACGGCTGCTGTGAAACTCCCATTCCAACAGCGAGTGACAGCGCGATAATCATAATCGCTCGGCGATTAAGTGGTTCGCGGGAAACAATACGCACACCAGATGCCGCAATCGTCCCAAACATCACAATGGTTGCACCGCCAAGAACGGGTTCAGGGATTTGCTGTACAAAACCCGCAACAGCAGGGAACAACCCCAGTAAAACAAGCATCAATGCGACGATATAACCCACATAGCGGCTAGCAACACCAGTTAATTGAATAACCCCGTTGTTCTGACCAAAACAGGAATTCGGGAAGGTATTAAATACGGCGGAAACCATTGAATTTAAGCCGTTTGCTAATACGCCACCCTTAATGCGTTTCATGTAAAGTGGGCCTCGAACGGGTTGTTCAGAAACGTCAGAGGTTGCGGTGATATCACCAATGGTTTCCAAAGAAGTTACCATAAAGATTAAGATCAGGGGGATCAACAAGTTCCAATCAAATGATAAACCATAATAGAAAGGTTCAGGTACAGTGATAATAGACTGATTTGGCTCAGTTGGCTGCGCATTTGGTAGCATATCCATCCACCAAGCAGCAAGGTAGCCTACTGCCATTGCTATGACTAAAGAGGCGACTCGTAGATAGGGATTTTTTTGGCGGTTGAGCAGAATAATGACTGCGAGAACAATGCCTGCCAAAATTAAATAATCAGGGGAGCCAAAGGTATTATCGCTAATTGCCCCATAACCGCCCCCAATAGAGGTGAGACCGACTTGGATCAGTGATAGTCCAATAATCATTACAACAACACCAGAGACCAATGGCGTAATGACGCGACGCGCTAAATGTAAGAAGCGAGACAAAATAACTTCAGTGAGCGCAGCAACTAATAACGTACCAAATAGTGCCGCCATCATGGATGGAATATCTGCCCCACCTTGCTTGAGTGCAACACCTCCCATAATTAAAGGTGCAACAAAGTTGAAACTGGTTCCTTGGATAGATAATAACCCTGAACCAATAGGCCCCCATGCTCTAATCTGAATTAAAGAGGCAATACCAGAAGCAAATAGAGACATGCTAATAATACGTTGGGTATCATGTGCAGGTAACCCGAGGGCTTGGCAGATCAGCATTGCGGGGGTGATAACAGCAACAAACATCGCGAGAAGGTGCTGCCCAGCCGCGAATAGGGCTTGGGGAAGCGGTGGCCTATCTTCTAATTTATAGATGAGCTCACTTTGGGTGTTTATCGTTGATTCCGTATTTTGTTTTTCAGACGTTGCTGTATTCATTGCCTTCATTTCCCACCAACAAAAAACGCATTGTAAAGCGACTAAATTAAAAAGCAATCGTTTGCGCAAAATAAATATTGTAAATAGTTAAACTAAGTTCATCACATTTTTATATCTTTTGACTTGTATTTATAACAGTTTTTTTTTCTAATCTGTTCACCTGTTTTTGGCGTTTTAAGGAAGAAATTAACGTCTTACTAATATTTAATAATTTTAACAACAGACGAGGTACGTAAATGTATCATCTCGATGTCTACGGGACTTTGGTAGCAGCTACATTAGTATTACTGCTTGGACGGAAACTCGTTAAAACCGTTCCTTTTTTAGAAAAATACACGATTCCAGAGCCTGTTGCAGGCGGATTGTTAGTCGCTTTTAGTCTACTTTTGCTGAAGCAAATGTTTGATTGGAGCTTGTCTTTCGACTTATCACTTCAAGAACCGATGATGTTGGCATTCTTCGCCACCATTGGTCTAAATGCCAACCTAGCGAGTTTAAAAGCAGGTGGTAAAGCGTTGTTTATCTTTATTTTTGTGGTTGTCGGTTTATTGCTTGTCCAGAATACTGTGGGGATTGCCCTTGCAAAACTACTGGGACTAGACCCATTAATGGGGCTACTTGCTGGTTCAATCACACTTTCTGGCGGTCATGGTACTGGCGCGGCATGGGGGAAAATATTCTCTGAAAGCTATGGTTTTAAAAGTGCAACCGAAGTTGCAATGGCATGTGCAACATTTGGGTTGGTCTTAGGGGGATTAATAGGAGGCCCTGTTGCACGATTCCTAACGCGAAATATTCCGACGCCAGGTACACTAGAAGACGATAAAGACGTTCCAACAGCGTTTGAAAAACCACAGTCAGGCCGTATGATAAGTTCAATGGTGCTGATTGAAACCATTGCCTTAATCGCTATCTGCTTATTGGTCGGTAGCTACCTTTCGGGTTTATTAGCGGAAACGGTGTTTGCTTTACCGAAATTTGTGTGTGTTCTTTTTGTCGGTGTGATCCTCAGTAATGGCTTATCCATACTGGGCTTTTACCGGGTGTTTGATCGTGCGGTTTCTGTATTAGGTAACGTTAGCTTATCATTGTTCTTAGCGATGGCATTAATGAGCTTAAAACTATGGGAGTTGGCATCATTAGCTATTCCGATGATTGTTATTCTGGCCGTGCAAGCATGTGTAATGGCGGGATACGCGATTTTTGTTACTTTCCGTGTGATGGGCAAAAACTACGATGCGGCTATTTTAGCGGCAGGTCACTGCGGTTTTGGCCTTGGTGCAACACCAACAGCGATTGCAAACATGCAAGCGGTTACAGATAGATTAGGACCATCTCACTTAGCATTCTTAGTTGTACCAATGGTTGGTGCATTCTTTATTGATATTGTGAATGCTATAGTCATTAAATTGTATCTGATGTTACCCGTTTTCCCGACTATTGCGGGATAATTAATATTCTAATCATCGATAGTAAAACAGGTATTGCCGTGAATAAGTTCACGGCAATTTTCGTTTAAAGAAGTGTATTTAGAACGTGGATTATGGATTATGGATTATGCATGCCCATATTGCTCGCGCTCAGGTAGCCAGCGTTCAATAATTTGTTGTGCATTTTCAGGGTATTGTTGTTGAATATGGCGAGCAATGCGCTGCACTTCTGGCAACATATATTGATCACGGAGTAAGTCAGCCACTTTAAATTCAGCATTGCCTGTTTGCCTCGTGCCTAATAATTCTCCTGGCCCGCGAATTTCTAAGTCTTTTTGGGCGATGACGAAACCGTCGTTACTATCACGTAAGACTTGTAGGCGTTGCTTGGCGATATGGGTGAGCGGCGTTTTATATAAAAGTACACAGTGAGAAGCAATCGCCCCACGACCTACACGGCCTCTTAATTGATGCAGTTGAGCAAGGCCTAAACGCTCAGGATTATCAATAATCATTAAACTGGCATTGGGGACATCAACACCAACCTCAATTACAGTTGTCGCGACAAGTAGCTGAATTTCATTATTTTTGAATGCCGCCATAATGCTTTGTTTTTCAGCTGGCTTCATTCGTCCGTGAACGAGGCCCACTTTGAGTTCAGGGAGTGCTAGTGCCAGTTCTTCACTTGTCACTTCAGCTGCTTGGGCTTCTAATAGCTCAGAATCTTCGATGAGTGTACATACCCAATAGGCTTGGCGACCTTCGTCAATACAAGCTTGGCGTACACGTTCGATAATATCACTACGTCGTGTATCAGGGATGGCGACGGTAGTCACGGGTGTTCTCCCAGGAGGGAGTTCATCAATAACGGAAGTATCTAAGTCCGCATAGGCGGTCATCGCTAGCGTGCGTGGAATTGGTGTAGCGGTCATAATAAGTTGATGAGGGTGAAACCCTTGCTGCTCTCCTTTTTCACGCAGAGCGAGGCGCTGGTGAACGCCAAAACGATGCTGCTCATCAATGATCACTAAACCTAAGCGATTAAACTTCACTTGCTCTTGGAAAATAGCATGCGTTCCAACTACCATTGAAACTTCACCGCTTGCAATAGCTTCCTGTTGTTGTTCCCTCGCTTTCCCTTTTTGTTTACCAGCAAGCCAACCGACCTTGATGCCCAATGGTTCGAGCCATTGTTTGAAAGTATTTGCGTGTTGTTCAGCTAAAATTTCAGTCGGTGCCATTAAGGCAACTTGCTTACCATTTTCGATAGCACATACAGCGGCTAATGCAGCAACAAGGGTTTTTCCTGAGCCCACATCTCCTTGAATTAAACGCATCATTGGTGAGTCTTTCGCGAGATCAGCTTCAATTTCACCCACAACACGGTTTTGTGCATTGGTTGGTGAAAAAGGTAACTGTGCGAGCAGTTGTGCCTTTAGCTTGCCATTAGAGGTTAACCGTTGTGCATATAAACGTTCGTTACCAGCTCGAATTGCTAACATACTTAAGTGGTGAGCTAACAATTCTTCAAGTATCAAACGTTTTTGTGCAGGATGGTGACCTTTTTCTAATTCACTGAGTGCAACATTGGGGGGCGGGTTATGCAGTAATCGTATTGCATCTGGCAGGCTTATCATGCCACGGCTCAGTTCTTCAGGAAGTAACTCTTTAATTTTATTGTTATCAAGCATGACCAGAGCTTGATCCATGACTTTGCGTAACGTGGCTTGGCGAACCCCTTCTGTAGTGGGATAAACAGGCGTCAGATTTTCCTGCAGCGTAATACTGCCTGTATCTTGAGAAACTTTATATTCAGGGTGAATAATCTCAGGGCCTGTATTACCTCTGCGAATTTCGCCATAGGCGGTAACTTGTCGGCCTTCTGCTAAGTTGTTTTTCATCGCAGCAGAGAAATTAAAAAAGCGCAGTGTTAAGTTGCCTGTTCCATCAGTAATGAGGCTGGTCATCATTCGCTTTCGACCAAAAACCACTTTTGTTTGGATCACTTCACCTGTGATAGTCGCCGTTGTTCCAGGTAAAAGGTCTTTGATTTGGTACAAACGGGTATGGTCTTCGTAGCGAAGTGGAAAATGAAGAAGTAGGTCTTGAACGGTGTTCAAACCGATTTTACGCATTTTTTCTGACTGGCTTGCACCAATTCCATGCAGCGAAGTCAGTGAAATGGTATCAAGTAGCCCACTATTCATGTTCTTTCCTTTTCCTTAACCAAATTGTTGTCTTTTCATTTTTTCGGTTAGTTGCATTTGCACCCACCAATCATCAGTGGCTTCAATTTGCCCTTGTTCATTGATATATGGACGCGGCAAGCCTTTGCGTTTAGCCACTTCAGCAAGTACAGGATAACCCCCTTCAAATAGCCACTCTTGCTGCTCTTGCGCTGATAGCGTGCTGTGTTGGCGGTCATACATGCCGGCTAATTGCCGCTGCCTTTGCGCTTCATAGAGTATTAAGGCAGAGGCGACAGAAACATTCAATGATTGCACCATACCCGCCATTGGAATAATGATGTGCTTATCTGCCAGTGCGAGCGCTTGCTTTGAAATACCTTTTTTCTCTTGTCCCACCATAATACAAGTTGGGCGGGTATAATCAATTTCGCGAAAATCAACAGCGTGCTCAGATAAGTTTGTCACTAATACCTGCATATTTTGCGATTTTATTTGTGAAATAGCATCTTCAGTTGATTGATGAGAGATAACCTTTACCCAACTGTTACTACCTGCGGCGGAAGAGACGGATAATTTAACCTGTTGGTCTGGCCAAATAGCATGAATTTGGTGAATACCCACAGCATCAGCGCTGCGGACTATCGCAGAAACATTATGGGGTTTATGAATTTCTTCAAGGCAAATCGTGAGGTCTGGCTGCCGCATCGCCATCATTTGGCAAATGCGGCGATAGCGGCGTTCATTCATATTCGTTAGTTACGGTTTCGGCTTACTCGTAGAACATCTGGCATGATACGTATCTTACGCATAACATTTGCCAGCTGAACACGGTTTTTAGTAGTCAGGCGGATAAAGGCACAGTATACACGACCATCTTTCTCCTCAGTATTCATACTCTGAATGCTTGAGTTGGCATCATTAATTGCAGCCGTGAGGTTTGCAAGCGCACCTTGATGGTTAATCATGTCTACTTTGATTTCAGCGATGAAATCGGTATCAGTTTCGTTATCCCATTCAACGGCCATAAATTTATCGGGCTCTTTTTGGTAGCCACGGATATTACGGCAAGATTCATGGTGAATAACTAGGCCTTTTCCAGGGCTAATATGTGCCACGATAGGGTCACCAGGAATTGGGCGGCAACATTTTGCAAAGGTGATTAAAACACCGTCAGCACCTTTGATAGACAGTTTATTACGGCTTTCAATGACAGCTTGATCTTCTAGTGTGCCCTGTGGATTATTTTGTAAGTTACGCGCGACAACAACACTCATTGCGTTGCCTAAGCCTATTTCGGCAAGCAAATCATCAATAGAATTGAGCTTCATGCGGGCCAGTTCAGCATCGATATGATTTTGAGGAATATCGGCGAGTTTATTTCCTGCCCCTAAAGCATGATTAAGTAACCGTCGACCAAGATTAATTGAGTCTTCGCGTTTTAAATTTTTCAGTAACTGGCGAATTTTGGCGCGAGCTTTTGAGCTGACAACAAAATTAAGCCAAGCGGCATTTGGACGTGCACCTGGCGCTGTTATGATTTCAACGGTTTGACCACTACTCAATGACTGGGATAACGGGTATGGTTGTCGGTCAACACGAGCACCAACACAAGCGTGTCCAATATCTGTATGCACCGCATAAGCAAAATCAACAGGGGTTGCGCCTGTTGGTAACTCAACAATACGACCTTCGGGGGTGAAAACGTAGATTTCATCAGGGAATAAGTCTGATTTCACGCTTTCGATAAATTCAAATGAGCTACCTGCACTTTGCTGTAATTCAAGCAGGCTCTGCATCCAACGCTGTGCTCTGACTTGCGCTGTAGTGCCTTGTTCACCTTGCTCTTTATAGGCCCAGTGAGCAGCAACGCCCATCTCTGCCATTTGGTCCATATCCTCGGTGCGAATTTGGACTTCAACTGGCACGCCATGTGGCCCAATTAAAGAGGTGTGCAGGGATTGATAGCCGTTAGCTTTAGGGATAGCAATATAGTCTTTAATACGCCCTGGACGTGGTTTGTATAAGCTATGCATCTGACCTAAAACACGGTAGCAGGTATCTACATCTTTGACGATGACCCTAAAAGCATAGATATCCATGATGGAATGGAAACGTTGCTCTTTTTGGTGCATCTTACGGTAGATAGAATATAAGTGTTTTTCTCGACCACTGACACGACAAGGAACACCAGCTTCAGTGAGTCGACCGTCAATTTCAGAGAGAATTTTTTGGATCATCTCTTTTCGGTTACCACGAGCCGCTTTAACGACTTCTTTGATAACTCTGTAACGGTTAGGATAGAGTGCTTCAAAACCAAGCTCTTCGAGCTCTGTTTTTATATGGTGTATACCCAGCCGATGTGCTAGCGGGCTATAAATCTCTAGGGTCTCACGAGCAATACGGCGACGTTTATCAGGCCTTAATGAGCCTAATGTGCGCATGTTGTGAGTGCGGTCTGCCAGTTTAATCAAAATGACGCGAATGTCTTTGACCATCGCCATAATCATTTTGCGGAAGTTTTCTGCTTGAGCTTCTTTTTTGTCGCGAAAGTTTAGCTTATCAAGTTTGGAAACACCTTCAACAAGACCTGCGACGGTTGTTCCAAACAATTCTTCTATGTCCTGAAATGTTGCTGGAGTATCCTCAATCACATCATGAAGTAGCGCAGCCATAAGTGTTTCATGATCCAGACGCATTTGGGCAAGAATACAAGCAACAGCAACAGGGTGAGTAATATAAGGCTCACCACTTGAACGGGTCTGTCCTTCATGGGCATCCCGTGCGACAACATAGGCTTGTTTTAGTAATTCAATTTGCTCCTTAGGGAGGTATTTTTGAATAACTAAATTAAGGCTTTCAAACAGATACAAGGCAGACCCACCTTAGTAATTAGCGACGACCTTCAGCGATTGCCGAAACTGCCTGCATTTCAGCCGCTTCTTGCTCTTGCTGTTCTTGGCGTTCACGCACATCCAAAATGTGACCGTTAATTAAACCTTCTTCTACTTCACGTAGCGCGATAACTGTGTATTTATCGTTTTCTTCAGGAACTAAAGGGTCTTTTCCACCAGTTTGTAACTGGCGAGCTCTGCGTGCTGCGACCAATACGAGGTCAAAGCGGTTACCAATTTTCTCTACTGCGTCTTGAACAGTTACGCGTGCCATAAGTGTGCTACTCCAAAAGAAATAAAAAAATGACCTGATATGATACTGAAACTATTCTCAGTCTGCTAGTAATTTGCTGATTAAAGCATCATGTCTCTGAACTTGGCGCCCTAATTTTAAGCGTTCAGTGCGGATAATGGATTGTAAATCGCCTAATGCGGTATTGAAATCATCATTAACGATAAGGTAATCATACTCGTTGAAGTGTTCGATTTCACCTACTGCTTGTGACATTCGTTTTTCAATGACTTCATCACTATCCTGGCCACGGCCACGTAGCCTGCGATAAAGTTCGTCTTTGGATGGTGGGAGAATAAAAATACTGCGCGCTTCTGGCATTCTAGCCCTAATTTGTTGCGCTCCCTGCCAATCTATATCAAGAAAAACATCCACTCCACTTTTTAAAACGTCTTCAATAATAGGTTTAGACGTTCCATAGTAATTTCCAAAGACACAAGCGTGCTCTAAAAAGTCACCATTTTCGACCATTTGTAAGAAATCAGTTTCTGATACAAAGAAATAGTGCTCACCATGAACTTCACCAGGGCGTGCAGCTCGAGTTGTATGAGAAACAGAAACTTGCGTGTCATACAACGGTTGTGTTTTCAATAGAGCCTGAATAAGGCTTGATTTACCCGCACCACTAGGCGCAGAAACAATATATAACGTACCTTGTATCATGATGATTTCTTGAATAGTCGAGGGTTAAACATAAAAGACGGAGATAAACCCCACATAGTATACACACACTTCCATCAACATGCAGCGATATCAATAAAACATAAATAGTAGAGAAGAGAAATTTGATCTATGAGTAATCTGCGAGCAGCTTCCAGAAATTAATTGAGTATTCTTGAAAATCACATCTGTCTTGCGAAGCTTTTCGCAAAAAAACACATTTTAGCGTGAGCGTTAAGAAAAATACTTTCATGCTTAAAAAGATAAAGCGTATTGAGTATAGGGGAAGTTAATTATTTAAAAGGAATTGTTATGGCATGTTTTATGGATAAATTTAGGAGTAACTTAGCGTTTATTATTGGTATGTTGATGGTTGGTTTTTGGGGAATTGGTAGTTTAGCCTTTGGTTCCAGTCATGTTGAATTAAATGAGCATTGCGAATTAGGGAACATGAGTGAGATTGAGCGAGAAAGCCATCGGTTAGGCGCTCAGTTACAGGAATGGAATCAGGTCTATCGGTTATCTGGTCATAGCCAAATTAGTGATGAAGCTTATGACCAATTACTTCATCAATGGCAATCTTTACGCCGTTGCCAGCAACTTTCTGAAGAACTTCCCGAAGTTGTGCTACCTAAAAAAGTACAACTTATTAAACATCCTATTCCCCATACAGGATTGAAAAAGCTAGCCGAATCTGAGGTATATAAATGGGTTGATTCTCGCCGTGAAATCTGGTTACAACCGAAAGTGGATGGCGTGGCAGTAACCCTTGTCTATCAAAATGGTCATCTTATTTCTATGATCAGCCGTGGTAATGGCATTGAAGGCTTAGAATGGCGCGATAAAGCTGACTTTATACCTGCAATTCCAAAGCAGATTGATATACATAAAAGTGTCATTTTACAAGGTAAACTTTTCTGGCGGTTGAACCAGCACATCCAAGCAAAAAGTGGGGGAGTAAACGCCCGAAATAAAATAGCGGGTTGGTTAATGCGTAAGGCACAGCCAAAAGTTCTTGAGCCTGATATCGGAATATTTATTTGGGCTTGGCCAAACGGTGAATCAGAACCAATGAAACAGCTTCAGGATCTTGCTCAATTAGGGTTTCCCTTAGCAAAAAAATATAGTCACAAAATTGAAAATAAAACACAAGTAAAGCAATGGCGTGAGCACTATTATCAAAATGAACTTCCTTTCGCCACGGATGGTATCGTACTAAAAAGTTATCCATTTCCAGATGCGTTTGCGTGGAAACCAAATCAAAATAGTTGGGCGGTTGCTTGGAAATATCCACTGCGTAGAGTGGCTTCAGTGGTCAAGTATTTACAATTCAAAGTTGGCCGAACAGGACGAGTGAGCGTTGTTGCGACGATTAACCCCATCAATCTTGAAGGAAAAACTATCTCTAGAGTCAGTATTGGCTCATTGGCATCTTGGAGAAAAAAAGATTTACTTGAAGGAGATAAAGTCTTGGTTACTCTTTCGGGTCTTGGAACACCTAAAATAGAAGACGTTATTTGGCGGCTTGAAAAGCGTACATATCCAGATCTTTCTACTTTTGATAGTTTTAATTCACTTAGTTGCTTAGCATATACAAATGCTTGCTTACAACAGTTTGTTGCTCGTTTAATTTGGTTAGGTAAAAGCTTAAAAATTAAAGGGGTGAATGAGGCCACATGGCGTGACTGGGTTGAAAATCATCAGCTAACTGAGTTAACGACATGGCTACGACAAGATTGGCAAAACGGGCTACCGAAAAACAAAAAAAATACCTCTTCAATCGAACAGTTTCAATCAGTTAAATTTCAATCAATCCCATTATGGCTAAAAGGTTTAGGTATCCCCTTACCGAAAATGAAAATTGAGCAAATTATAGCGCTAGAGGGCCTTTATAACAGTTCTGAAATTGAACGCTTAAAGCTAACCCAAAAGCAAAATGAAAAGTTAGAAAAATGGTTAGCTGAGCCTGAAGTTCAATCTGCGTTACAAGCCATACAGAAATTTAAAGCAAATGAGCCATTAACTGAATAAATTAATGGCTCAATAGAATAGAGGTTAATCTTGGTTTTCGTAGTTAAATATCGGTAATCCAAGTCGGTAGCGAATTGCGATTAAGCGTGCACTTAACCCGACAACAAGGGTAATAATAACGACGATATCTTGGGGGAGTGGGGTTTGTAACAAACCGATATAAATCCATGCGGCTGCGAAAGAGACCCCAGCATAGACTTCTTTTTGGAAAACCAAAGGAATGGTATTACACAGCATATCCCTGAGAACGCCACCAAATACACCAGTGATAACGGCAGCAATTGCGGCAATAATAGGGCTATAATTCATATCGAGCGCAATTTGAGCACCAAGAATAGAGAAAACGATTAGCCCAATGGCATCCAAAATAAGAAATAGGCGGCGCAAGTGTTTCATCATTGGCGCTATCCAAATGGTGACAACAGCTGCGCCAGCAACAGTTAGGATATATTCTGGGTGTGCGACCCAGCCTAATGGGTAGTGTCCAAGTAAGATATCACGCACAGAACCACCGCCTATAGCGGTTGCAGAGGCAATAATAATGACACCGAAGACATCCATTTTACGTCTACCAGCTGCCAGAGCGCCTGTCATTGCTTCAGCGGTGATACCTATAATATAAAGCACACTTAATAACATAATGGTTTTATTCAATATTAAAGTTATTGCTAAAGGGTAATATTACTTTTGAAATTTCTCGACTGAGATTTTCTAGTACCATGCAAATTAGATTAGTTAAAGTAATCCGATAGCTATATTAAATGATGTGAAAGGATAACAGATTGAATAGTAAATTGCCTTATAAAGAAACACGTTTAACAAACGATAATCGGAGCCACCAACTTACGAACATTAATGTATGGACACCTGATAGCTTGTGGATAGCTTATGACATTCGACCAAATGGCAGTTCATTTACGGGTTTATCGATAGAAAAAATTCATGTAAATACATTGGAAGAAGTCGAAATTTATCGAGCTAACTATGGGGCGCATGTTGGTGTCGTGACAGTAAGTTCACAACACCCCCCTCAATATGCATTCATTCATGGCCCAGAATACCCTGATGAGCAATGGTATTATGACTTTCATCATCGCCGTGGTGTATATGTCCATGACATTCAACTGAATGTGGCTTGTCCTATTGATGCGATGTGTATTTCACCACCTTATATTGCAGGTGCACTGAGAGGGGGGACTCATGTCCATGTGTATAGTCCTGATGGTAAATGGTTAAGTTTTACGTATAACGACCATGTGATGCATGAGTTAGATGTGACGTTGGATCAACGGAATGTGGCTATTGCTGTACCCGCAGGGGCTGTTAATGTTGAGCCGAAAAAACATAAACGTGAGTATAATGGGGACTACTTTTGTTGTGTTGTGAGCCAGACGATTGCAGAACCTAAGCCTGATAGTGATGAAATTAGCCGTGCCTATGAAGAAGGTTGGGTTGGGCAACGAGGTTACCAAAAGCAAGATGGTCAATGGCAAGAAAGGGCACTTGTTTTTATTGGGGATACACATACTCAGGATGGTGAGGTCATTCCTGAAATTTTCATTGTGGATTTACCTTCACAGCCTCAATGTTGTATGGTTGCAGGGGAAAAACCACTTCAGGGGACAGAGTTGAGTCTGCCTGCACCACCAAAAGGTGTACATCAAAAGCGGCTTACTTATACGCATCAGCGTAAGTATCCAGGTTTAGCAAAACAGCCGAGGCATTGGCTTCGTACTTCACCAGATGGTAAATCAATAGCTTGTTTGATGCATGATGATTTTGGCAACGTGCAGTTATGGTTAGTTAATAGTGTAACGGGGGAGTTAAATCAAATCACTCATGGTGATTCTTCAATACAATCTGCATTTAATTGGGATAGTAAAGGTGAGCATATTTGCTTCGTGTACGACAACAGTGTGACCATTTGCCATGTTGCGACACAAACGTTAATTAGATTAACTGAGCGTACTGAACAAGCGCCTAGCGCTGATGCGGTCGTTTTTTCTCCGAATGATAAACTTATCGCATTCATGCGAGACATAGAAGGTTTTAGACAACTTTATATCGTAGAAACGGGTTTACATTGTTAGAATAATATCAGTAGGTCACTATAATTATGAATAAAAGAGAAGTAGTAAGCTCTTTTATTCATAAATGACTTTATTTTATTCTGAATTATGCTCTAATTATTTTATATTTTAATAAGGTAATTTTTTAAGTTGGATATTCAACACGAAAATATTTCAGATAAGTGTCGTTAAATATTGCATTTTCGAAAATATAACAAGAAAAATTGGTGTCACTAATAAATAGAAAATAACGCACTATATATCCCATTTTTAATTAGGGATTAAGATAGATTTCCAACCTGAATGAGTATTATTCTTTATTTTCTTTATTATTCAGACCTTCTAATCGCTTCTTAGGGGAGTCCTCTTTTCCATCATCGCCTGATCTTGCATAGTCTAAAGGGATTAGAAGTGTATCCATAACAATAGAAAATGGGAGGTCAATCGCAAGTAGAGGCCTAACTACCCAGCCAGTTTCATCATCGTTCATCATTTTAATGCTATTTTTAGAGCCTGGGTAGTAACCATCAGAGGGACCTGCATGAGTCATAATACTTGAGCAGCCGCTTAAAAACAGCGGTGTGATAAGAGCAATTAATCGTGCTGCATGTAAACTCGGCATATGGTGGTTAACCTATATTTTGCTGATTATTCCTGATTTTCATTCATCATATCGAAAAACAAAAAATTCACAATCGCAGTGTTGTATTATTATTTAATTAAATGGCATACATTTTCTTAATTAATATTTAATTATATCTTATTGATGAAGATTGTTTCTTTTTTGTATTTATTTTATGAATTGTGAAGAACTTAGAAAAAGAAAGAATGATTATTTTGATATTTGTTATCAATCTGAAAATTCAAAGACATAGAGATTTTAATTCATTCTAAAGTGTGCTCTATGACACATCTTACTCTTTTTCTATTTGGCATAATCGATTCAGTAGTATGTTTTATCGCCGATATAGGCTTGGTTTCTGGGTAACTTATCGTCAAAAGGATGCGGTCTATGAGTGAACTAGCTCTTACTGTAAGTTTGTTGGCGTTGGCTGCCGCTCTAGGGTTATGGATAGGAAACTGGAAAATCCGTAATGTTGGATTGGGAATTGGTGGTGTCCTTTTTGGCGGGATCATTGTCGGGCACTTCGCCCAAAGCTATGGCCTACAACTTAATAAGGACATGCTGCACTTTATTCAAGAATTCGGTTTAATCTTGTTCGTTTATACTATCGGTATTCAAGTTGGCCCTGGTTTTTTCTCTTCATTACGTGTTTCAGGTTTGAAGCTTAATGGTTTTGCATTAATGATTGTGGCTTTAGGCGCAATAGTTACAGCCATTATTTACAAAGTTGCCAATATTCCACTCCCCATTATTCTGGGTATTTTTTCAGGGGCAGTGACAAACACCCCATCTCTTGGGGCTGGCCAGCAAATTCTGACAGATTTAGGATCAGACCCAAACCTTGTAGGCCAAATGGGGATGGGTTATGCAATGGCCTATCCCATGGGGATCTGTGGAATATTACTGGTGATGTGGCTAGTGCGGATTATTTTCAGAATTTCAATCGATAAAGAAGACTCTGCCTTTAATAGTACCAATATCCAACAGCGCGATACATTGCAAACCATGAATATTGCGATCCGTAATGCCAACCTTGATGGCTTAATGATGCAAGATATTCCATTGCTCGGTAGTGAAGCGATTGTGTGTTCAAGGCTAAAACGTGGCGATATGCTGGTTGTTCCCCAGCCAACAACAGAAATTCATTTAGGTGATTTACTGCATGTTGTTGGGCAAAAAGATGACCTAAACAAAGTACGCTTAATATTAGGAGAGGAAGTTGATGCCTCTTTATCTACATCAAGTTCCATTTTGCATTCTGTTCGCGTAGTGATTACTAATGATGCTGTATTGAGTAAAAGGCTTAAAGACCTGAACTTAAAACAAAAATATGATGTTGTTGTCACACGATTAAACCGAACAGGGATTGATTTAGTTGCGAATAATAATTCAGTACTGCAATTCGGCGACATTTTAAATATTGTTGGGCGACCAGAGTCCATTGAAGCTGTCACAGCGTTGCTAGGAAATGCCAAACAAAAATTACAGCAGGTGCAAATGTTACCTGTCTTTCTAGGTATAGGACTTGGTGTGGTTCTTGGTTCAATTCCTGTTTTTGTGCCTGGTTTCCCAGCCGCATTAAAATTGGGGCTCGCTGGTGGACCGCTAGTTGTTGCACTGATTCTAGGTCGAATTGGTACTATTGGACGCCTGTATTGGTTTATGCCTCCAAGTGCTAATCTTGCATTAAGAGAGCTTGGCATTGTGATGTTCCTTGCTGTTGTTGGGCTAAATTCAGGTGGTGATTTTATTGAAACGCTGATCAGAGGCGATGGATTAACCTGGATTGGTTATGGGTTACTCATTACGTTTGTTCCCTTATTTATTACCGGTATTGTTGCCAGAGTGTTTGGTAAAATGAACTATTTGAGCTTATGTGGTGTATTAGCGGGCTCAATGACTGATCCTCCGGCGCTTGCATTTGCTAATAACATTCACCCAACGAGTGGTGCACCTGCGCTGTCTTACGCCACGGTATATCCATTAGCGATGTTTTTGCGGATTATTTCTCCACAATTAATTGCGATTCTATTTTGGACTCTTTAATGTTTACGATGATATGCGGAGTTTTTTCAATTGAAAGGTTAAAAATATTTAATATTTCAATTGGATAGTTAATCTGATGTAAGGTAGGGAGCACGACAGTGAAATGAGGTATCCGAACATATAGCAGCTAAAAGTGCTTTTGTTCAAGCTATAACCAAACAAAAAAGGTGTTCTAATAGATTTGAATGATATTCGTATTGAAAAAGTTATTTGATTTCAATTACGGAGTTCTCGCTAATTTTTCGCCCTCTCAATTTGAAAGGGCTTTTTTTTCTTAAAATTAGCGAGTCAGACGCAGTTAAAACAAGATTTCTATCTCGTCTAGCAAGTCACTTCCTGATATGCTTTTTCTAACTCTTCCGCTAATATTTTGATCCCTTGCTCTATTTTTTCTGGCTCAGGAACGTAATTCATTCGCATGCATTGGTGTGCATGTGGCCAGTCTTGTTCAATACCAGGGAAGAAATAGTGCCCAGGTACCATCAGGACACCACGCTTTTTCAAACGTTGGTATAACTCTAAGCTATTAATTGGTAAGTCTTTAAACCATAGCCATAAGAAAATAGCGCCTTCTGGTTTGTGAATGAGGCATTTATCTTCGGGTATATAACGGCGAATGATCTTAATAGCTTCTTCAACACGTTGCTGGTAGAAAGGGCCAATAACATTCTTAGATAATGAGATTAAATCATCCCTTTTCAGCATTTCCAGTGCTAATGCAGGGCCTACACCACCAGGGGCGAGGCTAATAATACCGTTCATATTACTAACGGCTTCAATGATTTCTTCATTGGCAATTATGATACCGCAGCGAGTACCTGGTAAACCAAGCTTAGATAAGCTCATACAAAGAATGACATTTTCATTCCAAAATGGTGTCGCTTCACTAAAAATAATACCTGGAAAAGGTACACCATAAGCATTATCTATCAGCAATGGGATGTTGTGTTGTTTTGCTAATTGATCTAAGTGCTCAACTTCTTCATCTGTGATCACGTTCCCTGTTGGATTTGTAGGGCGAGATACACAAATAACACCAATATCATCAGTGACTTCTAAAGTATTAAAGTCAACACGATATTTAAATTGGCCATTAGGTAAATATTCAATTTGTGGTTTGTTCGCAACAAACAGGTCGTCATCAAGGCCTGAGTCCGCATACCCGACATATTCTGGGGCAAGAGGAAAGAGGACTTTACGAGTGATACCATCTTCAAAGCGACCGGCTAGCAGGTTAAATAGGTAGAAAAAAGCACTTTGGCTGCCATTTGCTAGCGCGATATTTTTCGCACTGATGTTCCAGCCTAGTTTTGCTTTTAGCGTTGCTGCAAGCGCTTTCAACATGGCATCTTTGCCTTGAGGACCATCATAGTTGCATAAAGTGTCCGTCAATTGGCCATTTGCACACATTTCAGTTAATAATTCTTGGAAGTATTTATCCATCTCAGGGATATGGGCGGGATTACCACCACCAAGCATGATGGAGCCAGGGGTTCTGATGCCCTCATTCAAGTCTTTCATTAATAATGAAATCCCTGAATTTTGAGCGAACTTATTACCAAATTTAGAAAATATCATTGCATTAATTCACATATGTCTATTAGGTTGTTAATGGAATTTAAAACATACTCTGCCCAATCCTAGAGTTCAACCGCTTATTTTTATTTAATTTCAATTTAAAATGTTGCAAATAAAGAAATAAATAGACATATAGTTTTTGATGTTGATGTTTTGATAGTTTATTTTTCTTTCCCAGCAGGGTGGTCCATCTATAAATTCTGAATCATTTAAATTGGTAACAGCTAATTAAGTGGTCATTTATCATGCCAGTGGCTTGCATGAAGGCATAACAGGTGATTGAGCCAACAAATTTAAATCCCCGTTTTTTGAGTGCGTTGGAGAGTTTTTTGGAAAGTTCTGTTTCCGCGGGGACTTGGGACGAACTTTCCCAGCGGTTGATTATTGGCTGTCCGTCGACAAATTCCCATAGAAAAGTTGAGAAGTCTTCTCCATTTTTTTGCATTGCTAAATAAGCGTTTGCATTTGCAATTATCGCATTGATCTTTAAGCGGTTACGAATAATTCGTGGGTCTTGCATTAATCGCTCAACATCGTCTTCATTCATCAATGCAATACGTTGGGGATCAAATTGGTGGAACAATTCCCGATAGTTTTTGCGTTTTTTTAAAATTGTGTACCAAGATAACCCTGCTTGCTGCCCTTCTAAACAAAGCATTTCAAATAAATGCTGATTATCATGGTTTGGTTTGCCCCATTCATCATCATGGTAGGCAATATATTCAGGATCTTGATTGACCCAATGACAACGTGTCGGTGATGTATCCATTTTTCATCCTTTTTCCAATCACAATCAACTTGCCTCAAAAACACAATACTTATACTGTATAAATAACCAGTTTAAAAGGGATGAAAGGATATTTTTTTATTTTTAGAATAAATACAGACATATTCAATGCTGTATATCTGTCGGTCAAAGGGTATACTGGCGTACTTTCATTAAATTTAACGTATCGCGTGCGGATCTAACATGCAAAAGTTTGATACCAAAACCTTCCAAGGTCTTATCCTGACATTACAGGATTATTGGGCGCGTCAAGGCTGTACCATTGTTCAACCACTGGACATGGAAGTCGGCGCAGGAACCTCCCATCCAATGACGTGTTTGCGTGCATTAGGCCCTGAGCCTATTGCTGCGGCTTATGTTCAACCCTCTCGTAGGCCAACTGATGGTCGCTATGGTGAGAACCCAAACCGTCTGCAACATTATTATCAGTTTCAGGTGATCATCAAACCATCACCAGACAACATCCAAGAACTGTACCTCGGCTCGTTGAAAGAGCTAGGGGTAGACCCAACTATTCATGATATCCGCTTTGTTGAAGATAACTGGGAAAACCCAACACTAGGTGCTTGGGGACTAGGTTGGGAAGTGTGGTTAAACGGGATGGAAGTCACTCAGTTTACCTACTTCCAACAAGTTGGTGGGCTTGAATGTAAACCTGTAACGGGTGAAATCACTTATGGTTTAGAACGTTTGGCTATGTACATCCAAGGTGTCGACAGTGTGTACGACCTTGTGTGGTGTGATGGCCCGTTAGGCAAAACCACTTACGGTGATATTTATCACCAAAATGAAGTTGAGCAATCCACCTATAACTTCGAATATGCAAATGTTGATTTTCTCTTCAAATGCTTCGAAGAATATGAGAAAGAAGCACAACATTTGTTAGCATTGGAAACTCCTCTTCCATTGCCTGCTTATGAACGCATCTTAAAAGCCGCTCATACTTTCAACTTACTGGATGCGCGTAAAGCCATTTCTGTTACTGAACGCCAACGCTATATTTTACGAATTCGTACCCTCACTAAAGGGGTCGCAGAAGCGTATTATGCTTCACGTGAAGCGCTTGGATTCCCTATGTGTCATAAGAACTAAGAGGCTGTCATGACTCAACAGACTTTCCTTGTGGAAATCGGTACCGAAGAGTTACCGCCGAAGGCTCTTCGTTCATTAGCTGAATCATTCGCTGTAAACTTTACCGCAGAGCTTGATGGAGCTGACATTGCTCACGGCGCAGTAACTTGGTTTGCTGCTCCGCGTCGTTTAGCGCTTAAAATCGCCGATTTAGCGGCATCACAACCTGATCGTGAAGTTGAAAAACGCGGCCCTGCTATTGCCCAAGCATTTGGTGCAGACGGACAGCCGACTAAAGCGGCGGAAGGCTGGGCGCGTGGTTGTGGTATTACTGTTGATCAAGCAGAGCGTTTGACGACAGATAAAGGCGAATGGTTACTGTATCGTGCGCAAATGAAAGGCCAAGCTGTCAGCGAATTGTTGGTGGATATGGTCAGCCGTTCATTAGCGAAACTGCCTATCCCTAAATTGATGCGTTGGGCAGATAAAGACACACAATTTGTGCGTCCTGTTCATACTGTTACACTGCTACTGGGTAGCGATGTTATTGACGGTGAAATTTTAGGCATTAAGAGCGCGAGAACGATTCGTGGTCACCGCTTTATGGGCGAACCTGAGTTTACGATTGATAATGCTGAGCAATATCCGGCTATTTTACGCGAACGCGGTAAAGTCATGGCGGATTACGAAGAGCGTAAAGCGGTTATCAAAGCCGACGCAGAAAAAGCGGCCCAAGCGTTGGGTGGAAAAGCAGACTTAACCGAAAACTTATTAGAAGAAGTTGCTTCATTGGTTGAATGGCCAGTGGTATTAACTGCTAAATTTGAAGAGAAATTCTTAGAAGTTCCTTCAGAGGCGCTGGTTTATACTATGAAAGGCGACCAAAAATATTTCCCTGTTTATGATAACGCTGGCAATTTAATGCCAAATTTCATTTTCGTGGCGAATATTGAATCTTCCGATCCACAGCAGATTATTTCTGGTAACGAAAAAGTCGTTCGTCCTCGTCTAGCCGATGCGGAGTTTTTCTTTAAAACTGACCGTAAGCAACGTTTAGAAGATAATTTACCACGCTTAGAAACAGTCTTGTTCCAAAAACAATTAGGGACATTGCGTGATAAAACGGATCGTTTAGAAGCTTTAGCGGGTTGGATTGCAGGTAAAATTGGTGCGGATGTTAACCATGCAACTCGTGCAGGGTTATTAGCGAAATGTGATTTAATGACCAACATGGTCTTCGAATTTACTGATACACAAGGTGTCATGGGAATGCATTATGCACGCCATGATGGTGAATCAGAAGACGTTGCATTAGCAATTAAAGAGCAGTATCAACCACGTTTTGCTGGTGATGAGCTGCCTTCTACTGATGTTTCTGCTGCATTAGCACTTGCAGAGAAGATGGACACATTAGCGGGTATCTTCGGAATCGGCCAGCACCCTAAAGGGGATAAAGACCCATTTGCTTTGCGTCGTGCTGCATTAGGTGTTCTGCGTATTATCGTTGAAAAAGGTTACCAGCTTGATTTAGTGGAAATGACTGAAGAGGCTGCACGTTTATACGGTGATAAATTAACCAACAAAGATGTAGTCAATGATGTGGTTGAATTTATGCTTGGCCGTTTCCGTTCTTGGTATCAAGAGCTAGGTTATAGCATTGATACCATTCAAGCGGTATTAGCGCGTCGTCCAACGCAGCCTGCTGACTTTGATGCACGCGTGAAAGCAGTTACGCATTTCCGTACATTGGAAGAAGCACAGGCCCTTGCGGCGGCAAATAAGCGAGTTTCAAATATTCTGAGTAAATCAGATGAGAAATTATCTGATACTGTTTTAGCATCCGTGCTGAAAACGCCAGAAGAAGTGAAACTGGCGACACACGTTGTTGTTCTGCAAGATAAGCTAGCACCAATGTTTGCAGAAAGAAACTATCAAGATGCACTTGCTGAGCTCGCTTCTTTACGTGATGTCGTTGATGAATTCTTTGAAAATGTCATGGTAATGGATGAAGATCAAGCTGTTCGAGTGAACCGTTTAACACTTTTAAGCCAGTTACGTGAGCTATTTTTAAAGGTGGCAGATATTTCTTTACTACAATAAGGCCAAGTTGCACATTTAATGTGCAACTGAGTGTCTTTTTATAAAAGTTAATCTGTTTGATAAATAAGCGCTAAATTGTATTTAGCGCTTATTTTTGTAGTGAGTTTGGTAAAAAAACAAAGAAACCTTACATTTTTGGCGGTTTTATCAGCAAATGAACGAGATTCGATAAAAATGGGTTGACGACCCCCATTCTTGGCAGTATTATTCACACCGTTTTCGGCGAGTAGCGCAGCTTGGTAGCGCAACTGGTTTGGGACCAGTGGGTCGGAGGTTCGAATCCTCTCTCGCCGACCAAATTCCAAAACCCACCTCATAGAGGTGGGTTTTCTCGTTTTAGCTCCTCGCAATTTTAAACCTTTCGATTATTATTTTTTCAGATTAACTTTGATTGCAACCTATTGCTGTATTTGGTGTTATACACACCTACGGTTTGAGTTTTCCTCATGAATTACGTACTGGCTACAATAAAGCTTATTTATTAGCTCAAGTTGTTTATGGCGCTGATAAAGGTATTTTTCATGACAAGGACTCGTTAATGAAAACCAAACATGTTACCCCCTCTATTTTTCTTATCCTTTACTTTGTTGCCCTAATAGCGGTGATACCAAAAGGTTTTGCAGCGCCAAATAGGCAAAATGCGGATGTGAGCCAGCTTACGCCCCTATCTTGTATCATTATTAACGTTCTTAATTTAATGGGTATGGAGCGGTTACCCAAGATTAAACCTAAGCAGATAAAAATCTGGCGTGGGATGATTGAAGGTCGATGTATGACTCCGTCTGAGTTACTTACCTATGCGGATTATATAAATACAGAGCTGATTAAAGCAGGTTATTTAACGTCTTATCTGTCTTACCCTGAACAACCCTTGTTTTTGGACATTTTACAGGCCGAGGTTATTACAGGGGCTATTTCGAATATTCATTATCAGGGGGGAGCCAATATTTTTCCTTTTGAAACGGGCGATGTTCTAAATTTACGACATATTGAACAGGGTTTGTATAATCTACAAAATGCAGCTTTAGTTCCTTACCATATTAATTTAGCGCCTGATGAGATGAATCCTCAGGCAACTGAGATTATTGTCGTTGGTGGGAATCAACGTGCTCAAAGAGGAACATTGTCTATTGAATATCGTCCTTTTGATAGCCAGCCTAAAGCCGTCATCTCTCATGATGTTATTTTTGCTAATCCGTTACGGATAAATGATTCGCTGTATTTAAATGCAAATCATTCTTTAGGTTCTCCGAATGGAAATAAGCTACAAGCTATCGCGCTTGGTTATTCGCTACCATACCGTTATTGGTTGTTTTCTCTTTATAGTCATTACCAAAATAGCCAAACAAAGATACCAATTAATGACATCGCATTGAAGATGCAGCAACGTAATCGGGCATTATTACTGACCGCACAATATATTTTTAATCGCACTGAAAATAGCGTTACTTTATTTAATGTTAGTTCGCAAATTCAAACTATTGATACCTTTTTAGCAGGGCAACGCCTAGTAACGCAAAGGCGGCTAGCGAGCTATTTGTCTGGTGAACTGATTTACCAGCATATTTTTTCACGAGGCCAAGCGACGGTATCTCTGAAATACAAACAAGGGAACCGTTTGTTTGGCGCCAATGCGACACAAATTACAGGGTTAGAACGGCCTCAAATTTACCAGCTATCATTTTCATCAGCTTGGGGAAGCACACCTATTTATTATCAGAATAGTTTAGATATCCAATTGAGCCGCTCTAAACTCGATGGATTATTAGAGCGAGAGATTTTTTTTGGAAGAAACGGCGTGCAGGGTTTTCCAAATACAGATGGTATTGAGTTGGGGGACAATAGCTTAAAGCTACACAATGAAGTGAGTTGGGATATACCGAGGGAACAAACTCAGTTGTATAGTTCTATTGGAATGGGGGTAACGGCAAATGATAGAACAACATTTTGGCGAAAAAATGCCTTATTAGGCTGCAAGGCTGGAGTGAGGGGGTCAATAGGGGCAATCAATTATCATGTTTTCCTTGAAGCGCCTATTTGGCAAGTTAATCAGGTTGTTGCTAATAGCCTCCATTCAGGTATCCAAGCGAGTATGCGTTATTAGCCAATAATTTAACAACAGCATGAGAGGGAGGGGAGCGCCTTAGCCAATTGTAGCTTTTATCAACAATATCATAGAATTTTATGTATACAGCTTGAATGATTAAAAGGAACGCATAAAAATTATTTTATTCTTTAAGTTATCAATTGGTTAAAATTATGTTTAGCATGAACAGGCGAATGTTTTTAATATGGATAAAAAATAAACTAAATAATAACATGCTAAAATAATTTCAATCCTCATTTCCTTCAGTGTTTTATTTCAGCAGCTATTGGGTAAAGCGCTATATTCGTTCAGTAATTCAGCACTTAATCACAAATATAAAAATAAATAACCCCAACACAAAACACTAATCATTACTAATAATATGGTTATAATGCCTGCTTATTGGCTTCGTTATTGCTATTTTAGCCTAAATTAACATGCTAATTGTTTCTAATATGTTACGAGTTTTGTGTGTGGTGAGTCAATGCAGCTATTGACGAAGTGAGTGACAGTTGATTAATTGCTCAATGAATAACAAAAATACAGATACTACTTCTGTCATTTTAATGGCGGGGTTAGTCATCGAGCAAAAACAACATGAACACCACAGGAGCATACAGATGCGCTCTATTAAAAAAACAGGTCTACTTTCAGTAGGATTAACACTAGCAGCATTAGCAGTGTCGGCATCAGTACAAGCTAAAACATTAGTGTACTGTTCAGAAGGTTCGCCAGAAGGCTTTAACCCTCAGTTATTTACGTCTGGTACAACATACGATGCAAGTTCAATTCCGCTGTATAATCGTTTAGTTGAGTTTAAATTAGGTACTACAGAGATTGAGCCAGGCTTAGCAGAGAGCTGGGAAGTGAGTGATGATGGAAAAGTGTATACCTTCCACCTACGCAAAGGCGTGAAATGGCACTCAAACAAAGAATTCAAACCAACTCGTGACCTCAATGCGGATGATGTTACCTATACATTCATGCGTCAAAAAGATGCAAACCACCCATATCATAAAGTTTCTGGCGGTAGCTATGAGTACTTCATGGGAATGGATATGGATAAAATTATCGATAAAGTTGAAAAAGTCGATGATAACACAGTAAAAATTACACTAACTCGCCCTGAAGCACCATTCTTAGCGGATATGGCAATGGACTTCGCTTCCATTTTGTCTGCGGAATATGCTGACCAAATGTTGAAAGCAGGAACCCCTGAAAAAGTTGACTTAAACCCTATCGGAACGGGCCCTTTTGTTTTACAACAGTATCAAAAAGACTCCCGCATTTTATATAAAGCGAATGACCAATATTGGGGAACAAAACCAAAACTTGATCGCTTAGTGTTTTCAATCACGCCTGATGCTTCAGTACGTTATGCGAAACTGCAAAAAAATGAATGCCAAGTTATGCCATATCCAAATCCAGCTGACTTAGAGCGCATGAAACAAGACAAAGATATTACCTTGTTAGAGCAACCAGGTCTGAACGTGGGGTACCTCTCTTATAACGTAGAGAAAAAACCACTGGATAATCAAAAGGTTCGTCAAGCATTGTCAATGGCAGTGAATAAAGATGCGATCATCGAAGCGGTTTACCAAGGTGCAGGCCAAAAAGCGAAAAACCTGATCCCACCAACCATGTGGAGCTATAACGATGCCGTGAAGGATTATGAATATAATCCAGAAAAAGCCAAAGCACTGTTAGCAGAAGCAGGTTTCCCGAATGGGTTTGAAATTGATTTGTGGGCGATGCCAGTTCAGCGCCCATATAACCCAAATGCACGCCGCATGGCCGAAATGATCCAAGCGGACTGGGCGAAAGTTGGCGTGAAATCAAAAGTTGTTAGCTATGAGTGGGGTGAATACCTCAAGCGTGCTAAAGACGGTGAGCCACAAACGGTCATGATGGGTTGGACGGGTGACAATGGGGATCCAGACAACTTCTTTGCCACATTATTTAGCTGTGCTGCGAAAAAACAAGGCTCTAACTACTCCAAATGGTGTAACGAAAGCTTTGAAAACCTGATCCAGCCTGCTCGTATGACGGCAGATCATAACAAACGTGTTGAACTGTACAAACAAGCACAAGTCGTCATGCATGACCAAGCGCCAGCGCTGATCATTGCTCACTCAACTGTGTTTGAACCAGTGCGTAAAGAAGTGAAAGGCTATGTGGTTGATCCACTAGGTAAGCACCACTTCGAAAACGTCGACATCGAGAAGTAATCGTATCTAATCTGTCTATGCCCTTCGTTGCTGGTTTGGAACGAAGGGCGTTTTCTTCTTTAAAAGAAGCAGAGAAGTTCAGTTGTTTGTGAGCACCCAGAAAAGTGATTTTCTGAGTAGCCAAACGGACTAAGAGCCGTCAACGGCATTATTAAAGAGATTCAGGATATGCTGCAATTTATCCTCCGACGATTGGGGCTTGTGATCCCCACGTTTATCGGTATTACATTACTCACATTTGCTTTTGTCCATATGATCCCTGGGGATCCAGTCATGATCATGGCGGGCGAAAGAGGGTTATCCCCCGAAAGACACGCCTATCTAATGGCTGAATTAGGGCTCGATCAGCCACTTTGGAAACAATACCTGCATTATATCAATGGCATATTTCATGGCGATTTAGGGATTTCCCTAAAAAGTCGCATTGGCGTATGGGAAGAATTTGTTCCACGCTTTTTAGCAACTGTCGAATTAGCCACCTGTGCCATGATTTTCGCGATTTCTGTTGGCATCCCTGTTGGGGTATTAGCCGCAGTTAAACGCGGGTCGATTTTTGACCACACCGCGATTGGACTTTCCTTAACTGGTTATTCAATGCCGATTTTCTGGTGGGGGATCATGCTCATCATGTTAGTGTCGGTACAGCTTGACTTGACGCCTGTTGCAGGGCGGGTAAGTGACACAGTTTTCCTTGATGATTCACAACCACTCACGGGTTTTATGCTTATTGATACCCTAATTTGGGGGGAAAGTGGTGATTTTGTTGATGCGTTAGAACACCTTATCTTGCCATCCATTGTATTGGGGACGATCCCATTAGCCGTTATTGTGCGAATGACACGTTCTTCCATGTTGGAAGTATTGGGTGAAGACTACATCCGTACCGCACGAGCGAAAGGCTTAGGCCGTGCAAGGGTTATCCTTATTCATGCTTTACGTAATGCTTTGTTGCCAGTGGTCACCGTGATTGGCTTACAGGTTGGGGTTATGCTAGCGGGGGCTATTTTGACCGAAACCATTTTCTCATGGCCAGGGCTAGGCCGTTGGTTAATCGAAGGGCTACAACGCCGTGATTACCCTGTTGTTCAAGGTGGTGTGTTGCTTGTTGCCACATTGATTATCTTCGTTAACTTAGTGGTCGACGTGCTGTACGGCATTGTAAACCCAAGAATTCGTCATAAGAAATAAGGAGCGCTAAATGTCTCAATCTACTGAGCCAACCGTTGTCAGCGCCCCACAGCCGATGACACCGTTACAAGAATTTTGGCACTATTTTAAACGCAACAAAGGGGCAGTTGTTGGGATGTTTTACATCATCCTGATGGTGCTAATCGCGATTTTTGCAGGAGTACTCGCCCCTCATGCTCCAGATGAACAATTCCGTGACTTTTTGCTTGCCCCACCAGTTTGGCAAGAGGGCGGAACGTGGCAATTTATTTTAGGCACCGATGACGTTGGGCGCGATTTATTATCTCGCTTGATGTATGGCGCCCGTTTATCACTGCTAGTTGGTTGCCTTGTGGTTGTGCTTTCACTGATCATGGGGGTAACAATTGGTGTGATTGCGGGTTACTTTGGTGGTGTCGTTGATGCGCTGATTATGCGTGTTGTCGATATCATGTTGGCGTTGCCAAGCCTGTTATTGGCCTTAGTGCTAGTGGCTATTTTTGGCCCTTCTATTGTGAATGCTTCTATTGCATTGACATTCGTGGCATTGCCTCACTATATCCGTTTGACGCGTGCAGCCGTTTTGGTCGAAGTAAACCGTGATTATGTGACCGCTTCACGTGTTGCTGGTGCAGGGGCTATTCGTCAGATGTTTGTCAATATTTTACCTAACTGCCTCGCGCCCTTGATTGTTCAGGCATCGTTAGGGTTTTCGAATGCTATTTTAGATATGGCTGCTTTGGGTTTCCTTGGTATGGGGGCTCAACCTCCAACGCCAGAGTGGGGAACAATGCTGTCTGATGTGTTGCAGTTTGCACAGAGCGCATGGTGGGTCGTGACGTTCCCAGGATTAGCAATTTTATTAACTGTATTAGCGTTTAACCTGATGGGCGATGGTTTGCGTGATGCATTTGATCCAAAACTCAAGCAGTGATGAGGTAATTTAATGGCACTGTTAAATGTAGAACAACTTTCGGTACATTTCGGCGACGACAAAGCTCCGTTTCGCGCCGTTGATCGGATCAGCTATAGCGTTGAAAAAGGCCAAGTCGTCGGGATTGTTGGCGAGTCAGGTTCAGGAAAATCGGTTAGCTCTTTAGCCATTATGGGGTTAATTGACTATCCTGGAAAAGTGATGGCGGACTCATTAAAGTTTGATGGCCGTGATTTATTGTCTATCCCTGAGAAAGAGCGCCGACAAATTGTCGGTGCCGATGTTGCGATGATTTTCCAAGATCCGATGACCAGCTTGAACCCGTGCTTTACAGTGGGTTATCAAATCATGGAAGCATTAAAAGTTCATCAAGGTGGTAATAAAGGTACTCGTAAGCAACGAGCGATTGATCTACTTGATATGGTGGGGATCCCTGATCCTGAATCACGCTTGGATGTGTATCCGCACCAGTTATCGGGTGGGATGAGCCAACGAGTGATGATTGCGATGGCGATTGCCTGTCGTCCTAAGTTATTGATTGCAGATGAGCCAACAACCGCACTGGATGTGACGATTCAAGCACAGATTATTGAATTACTGTTGGAGTTACAACAGCAAGAAAATATGGCTCTGGTGCTGATTACTCACGACCTTGCATTGGTTGCTGAAGCCGCTCACCACATTATCGTGATGTATGCAGGGCAAGTTGTCGAGTCAGCAAAAGCGAGTGATATCTTTAAACATCCTCGTCACCCTTATACACAGGCGTTATTACGTGCGCTCCCTGAATTTGCGACGAATAAATCACGTTTAGCTTCACTCCCAGGCGTAGTTCCTGGTAAATATGACAGGCCAACGGGTTGCTTGCTCAATCCGCGTTGCCCGTATGCCACAGAGAAATGCCGCCAAGAAGAGCCAATGTTACAAACCGTTGGTGATCGCCAAGTTAAATGCCATATGCCGCTTGATGATATGGGGAGGCCAACACTATGAGTGACAAACATGCAGCACCACTGCTAAAAGCCGTGGACTTGAAAAAGTATTATTCCGTCAAAAAAGGTGTGTTTGGTGCAGAAAAAACGCTAAAAGCACTGGATGGCGTTTCATTTGAGCTCGAAAGGGGCAAAACATTAGCCGTTGTAGGTGAGTCGGGTTGTGGTAAATCCACATTAGGCCGCTTGCTGACGATGATTGAGCAACCTTCAGATGGCGAGTTGTATTACCAAGATCAAAACCTGTTAGTTAAAGATAAATCAGCTGAAAAATTACGTCGTCAAAAAATTCAAATCGTCTTTCAAAACCCGTATGGGTCTTTGAATCCACGTAAAAAAGTGGGACAAATATTGGAAGAGCCATTAGTGATTAATACATCGCTTTCGAAAGAAGAGCGGAAAGAAAAAGTATTATCGATGATGGCTAAAGTCGGTTTGAAAACAGAGCATTATAGCCGTTATCCGCATATGTTTTCAGGTGGTCAGCGTCAACGGATTGCAATTGCACGCGGTTTGATGCTTGACCCTGATATTGTGGTGGCTGATGAGCCTGTCTCTGCGCTAGATGTGTCTGTACGTGCTCAAGTGTTAAATTTAATGATGGATCTTCAACAGGATTTAGGCTTGTCTTATGTGTTTATTTCCCATGATTTATCCGTGGTGGAACACATTGCCGATGAGGTGATGGTGATGTATTTGGGGCGTTGTGTGGAAAAAGGGACGAAAGAGCAGATTTTTAACAATCCTCTGCACCCTTATACACAAGCGTTACTTTCGGCAACCCCAAGGCTGAACCCAGATTCACGTCGTGAACGCATTAAATTAACGGGAGAATTGCCAAGTCCGTTGAACCCACCTCCTGGCTGTGCTTTTGCTGCACGTTGCCGCCGTGCATTTAGCCAATGTACACAATTTCAACCGACACTGAAAGAATATGACCAGCAGCTTGTCGCATGTTTTGCTGTCGATGAAGACGAAAAACACACGATTGTTGTAAGTTAAATTTTTGAATGGCAGAAAGTCCCTCTTTCTGCCATTTTATTTGTGGAGTTAGTGCATAATTCTCTTCGAGCTGTATCTTATCTTAAATATCCAATCTTTCTTTTTAAATTACTCTTTTGCAGATAAAATCAAGTATACTGACAGATGTTTTTCGTTCTTCTTTAAAAAGCGACTTGATTAGGAAGGTTGTGGCCAAATGAATACGCAAGTCCAACGCTCACTAACATTAAAAAGTATGGTTGCATTTTTTGCGATTACATTACTCTCACTTGCGCTTTTTTTAGCTATTCAATTCAGTTACTTACTAGAGCAGCGCAAGCAGGATTACTTGGGTCAGCTCAGTAATGCTGTTGTGCAAATTCAAAAACCATTAACAGATTCTCTGCTAAGCTCAGATCTTAACGAAGCGAAAAAGTTGCTTGTGAGCTTAAAAACCTCTGGCATTATGGGAAAAGCGATAGTTACTGTTGATGATGCTACCGTCATGAATTTAAGTTTTGCGACGCCAAAGCCGATACCTGAATGGGTAGAGTATATTGTGGGCATTCCTGTGGAAATGACAGTGCCATTATATGCTTATGGCAATGTTGTGCTACAAGCCAAGCCTCAAGGCTATTTGACCTTACAGGTAGATTCGAACCGAGTTTATCGATTTGCACTAAATACGCTTGCTTTAATGACGACCACTTATTTGTTGTTGGTATTGATTATCGCAATTGCGATGACCTGGTGTGTTAGTCGTATGATTGTTAGGCCATTACGTAAAATAGCGATTGAATTGCAAACTAATGAATCGGTAAATCAAGTCACCGTATCTAGCTATCATCACGATGATGAGCTTGGTTTATTGGCAAAAGGTTATAATCGTCAAAGAAAACAACAAAATTCAGACTAAGCCATGAACATGCTTTCAGCTTTATGGTCTAATATCGTTAGAGTGGTGGCAATGAAAGATTGGATAAAGCCATACGATATCGTTTAACCCAGTAAGTTCGCGTTTTTCGTTAACTTATTCGTTGTAATTTGCGGTTAAATATAAAGATATAAAACACATAGGGGTTTACATGCAGGGCTTGAAAGTTCGGTATATTATCAGTGTTGTATTACTGTCAGTTGCGCAATTTGCGCAGGCTGAACCGTTACAACCCGATCCAGCATGGCAGCAAGGAAAGCTAGAAAATGGCTTTAGCTGGCAATTATTACAAACACCACAGCGCCCGAATGACCGTATTCAGCTCAGGTTAGCCATTAAAGCAGGTTCATTATCAGAAAAAGCGAGTGAAAAAGGTTATAGCTATTTAATCCCTAAAATGGCGCTACTTCACCAAACAGAAGCATTTCCGACGGCGACTTTACAAGAGTTTTGGCGACAGGCGACCGATCCAGATATGCCAATTCCTCCTGCCGTGGTTTCTTATGACTACACGATTTACAGCTTAAGTTTACCGAACAACCGTCCTGATTTAATTAAACAGGCGCTGAGTTGGCTGTCAACATCAGTAGCAGGTGCAACATACACAGAAGCAGCATTGCACAATGGGCTAGAAGCTCAAAATGTGCCTGTCGCAACGCTACCATTAAATGCGAATGATCCCGTTTGGCGTGCGCGTTTGAAGGGTTCAGCCATGATGGGATATGACCCAGGCCAGAAACCTAGTGGGAATGTTGATCTCGCAGGTGTGAATGATTTTTACCAAAAATGGTACACGCCAGATGTGATGACACTCTATGTGGCGGGGCATGTGGATTCACGGATGTTGTCCGATACAATCTCACAAACTTTCTCTGGGCTGCAAGGAAGACGTTCAGAACCTGTTTCTGTGGCGGTATTATCCACCGTTAAGCCGCAGTCTATTGATATCCTGCAGGATCAACCAGCACAAGATACCCTGTCTTTAATTTGGGATATTGATTGGTTACCAATTAATGATTCAAACATTTTATTGCGTTATTGGGCGAGTGATTTAGCGCGTGAAGCAGTTTACCGTACGTTACAAAAATCATTTAACCAAAAATTCAATCAAGATGAAGTTGTCCCTGGTTTAGATTGCCGAGTGCAATATCAAAAAGCGACTTGTACGCTTACCGTTACAGCAGCGCCAGAAAAAATGGCTGCAGTAACAGACCTTGTAGCGAGTGAACTGGCAGCAATTAATCAAAACGGGATTTCACCTGAGTTGTTCGATGAGATGATCAAAGAAAAACAGGTGCAGTTGTCTCAGTTGTTTGCTGCGTATGCACGCACCAGTACGGATGTCCTGATTAGCCAGCGTTTGATTTCCCAGCAAAATGGTGTTGTGGATATCGCACCAGAGCAATATCAACGCTTAAGGCAGGCTTTTTTAGCTGCACAAAGCCTTGAGCAAGTGAATATGGAAGCGAGACGTTTGCTGTCCCAAGAGGCTGCTTTTGTTTTAGCACAGCCTAAAGATAAGCAAACCATGGATGCAGAACAAATTCGCCAGAAATTCAATAAAGTTCTTTGGCCGAAAATTCCTACAACTCCAGAGCCAACTCCAGTTGCGCCAGCAACTCCAGCTGCCCAATAATCGATAAAAAGATAGCCTGCGTAAATACACAGGCTATATTTCTTCCCAATAATTATTGTTCAGTTAATAATGTTTCAATCACGCTAATCAGTGTGTCTCTTGATTCTTTGTCATCCACAAAGCCCGCAGCACTGGTTTTTGTTGCTGGTGAATAGTAGGCCACAGACCCCCAAAAACCTAAATGCGAATAAAGGGTTATACCGTTAACTTCACTCGCCATAATACCCAAGCGATAGCTTTCGGCATCTTTATGGGAACCGACACTTAACATAGTTTTTAGCGTTTCGTGTGAAGCAAAAACTTGCCCTTCAAATAAGGCTTCTAAAAATTGGGCCATTTGTTTGGCTGACATAATCAACCCGCCGCCGCCATAGACATCCATAGAGGCATGAATATGCGTCCCTTCAAACTTACCAAGGTATTGTTTTGCCCTTGGCGATGCACTTTGTGGTGGTTGTTCTAAATATTCCCAGTAAGCACTTTCTAGGCCGATTTTATCAAACTTGAGTAATTCTCGAACAGCTTGACCAAGGGATTGTCCTGTTATTCGCTCGATAATATCGCCGAGTAGAATGTATCCAGTATCTGAATAAATAAAAGACTCTGAGGGGGCGATAAAGGGGAACTGCTTACGTACATACATCTCAACTTGTTCAAGGCGGCTCCATTGGTAATCTGGGCGCTTTATAACCTCTTTAAGGTAATCTGCATCAGCGTGGTCGAGTAACCCGCTACTGTGGTTGAGTAAATGGCGAACGGTGATTTGTTGGGTGTTGTATTGAGTACTCAGTAATGAATCATATTGTGGGTCAATCAGCTTGGAAATAGCATCATCAATATTAATTTTTCCCATTTCAGCTAAACGTAAAATTGCCGCAGCGGTAAAGGTTTTCGTATTACTCGCTATGCGTAATGGGGTATCGACGGTAAGCGGGGCGTTATCCAGTGATGCACCTCTGGCACAAAATGTACCAACGCTTTTTTTAAGTTGGTTATGGTAGTAGAGAGCTACCCCGCAGGATAAGTTTTCCAGTTGTGGGATTACGTTTGTCATCAAAAGTCCTTATCAGGCCGTCAATTGGGAATTTCCCATATTACCCATTACGCGAAGACGTGATGCACGCTTTAAATGCGCTAAATGCGGGTACGTGGTAATTCTCACGATAAATCAACAGAGTGTTACAGGTGGTGATTGGAATACGGCCTAATCGCAATGGCGAAATTGGCATCGACTCGATAAGGTGTTTGGGCAATAGTGCGACACAGCTTCCCGCAGTGACGCAAGCAATCATGGCGTGGTAAGAATTCATCTCCTGAATATTCCAGTCTAAATTAGCGGGGATCCCCAACCACTGCTCGGCAATATTGCGATAACTGCATCCTTGGGTAAATGCGGCGAGTGAACGAGTCTTAATATCAGCATTATGGCGAGCACTGTGGTCGTGTTCAGGGAGTAACAATTGCAATTCTTCCTGCCAAATAGCCTCTGTTTTAATACCCATTTGTGAAAACTGACTAGGCTCATAGAGTGAAGAAGGTAGGGCAACAAAAGCACAATCCAGTTTTCCTGTATGCACTTGCTCAAGGAGCGATAGAGAAGACCCCGTGCGTAATAATAATCGCGTGGTTGGGTTTTGTTGGTGAAATTGCGCTAGCGGTAAAGGTAACCGACAAGCCGCTGTACTTTCCATACTCCCAATTCGTAATTGTCCACCATCTTGGCCACCGCTTATCACATGGCGAGCTTCTTCTTCTAATGCGAGCAGGCGCTGCGCATAATCAAGAAATTGCCTACCTGCTTCGGAAAGCTCAAGGCGTTTATTTTGACGGATAAAAAGTGACTCGCCCAAATCCGCTTCCAATTGTTGGATTCGGGTGGTGATATTTGATGGCACGCGGCCTAACCGAGTCGCCGCACGCGTAATGCTGAGCTCGACGGCAACAGTGCAAAATATTTTTAGAGATTCAGAGTTCATTTTCTTTTTATGTGAATATTATGCTATGTTTATTCTTTAAATAAGAACATAAAGTGTACCCTGACATTGAGACAAAGGAAAGATAATGAATAACTCAAATGCATTTCTACAGCGCTTAGGTTTACGCTATCCCATCATTCAAGCACCGATGGCGGTTGTTTCAACACCTGCATTGGCTGCTGCGGTTTCAGAAGCCGGTGGTTTGGGGTCATTAGCGTTAGGGGCCAGTTCTGTTGAACAAGCTCGGCAATTGATTACACAAACGAAAGCCCTAACAGACAAAGCGTTTAATGTGAATGTATTTTGCCATCTAACGCCCAAACGCAGCCAAGCAAATGAACAAGAATGGGTTGATTATTTATCACCACAATTCTCGCAATTTAATGCGCAGCCGCCTGAACAATTGGGTGAAATTTACCTCTCATTTCTCGACAATCCCGACATGTTGGCTTTGTTCCTTGAAATGAAGCCACCAGTAGTCAGTTTTCACTTCAATGTGCCATCAGCCGAGGTTGTTAGTCAGTTAAAAGCCCAGGGGATTTATACCATGGCTGCGGCAACCAATCTGCAAGAAGCTCAGGCGATTGAAAAAGTAGGTATTGATGCGATAGTTGCACAGGGGATTGAAGCAGGTGGTCATCGTGGGATGTTTGATGTAAAAGCGCCTGATGATGAACTTACTACGCAAGCGCTGGTGAAATTATTGTCACAGCATACCCATCTGCCAATTATCGCTACGGGTGGGATTATGAATGGCCAAGATATCAAAGCTGCATTAGGCAATGGTGCGGCAGCCGCACAGCTTGGCACCGCATTTTTGTTATGTCCTGAGTCTGCGACGAATGCGGGCTATCGTGCAAAATTAAAACAGCAAACAACAGATAATACCGCGTTAACATCGGCGATTTCTGGACGTCCAGCTCGTGGAATTATAAATTCGTTTATGGAAGCAGGAAAAAAATATGAACCGAGTAAATTGCCAGATTACCCAATCGCCTATGATGTGGGTAAGCAGCTGAATGCTGCCGCGACAAAAGCAGGGAGTGACGAATTTGCGGCTCACTGGGCAGGCCAAAATGTGGCGAAGGTACGTGAATTGCCCGCCGCTGAACTAGTCGAGATACTGGCTAAAGAGTTACAAACGTCGTTTGATTAGGCAAATCAGGGGGATAGTTCCCCCTAATTAAATGATTAGAGTGTGGCTTCTTGTTGTGAGCCTTTGGGTTCGTCCGTCGCAATCCATGCGGCACAAAATAAGGTTAAGCGAGCAAAGAAGTAGAAGAACGCCATTAGACCCAGCACAGAACCAAATGCGGCACCTGAAGGTGATGACGCCAAATTTGGTAAAATCCACGTCATTACTGATTTAATAATTTCAAAGCCAATCGCGGCTAATAGTGTGCCTTTGAACAAGGAACGGCGGCGGTGTTGCATGCGTGGTAGGATCCAAAATATCCATAAAAACAACAGGAAGTTTGCTGTGATGGATATTCCTAAACCGATTAACGTCCACGCTGGTTTTAGCCACTCAATACCATCTAAGCCCAGTGTGCTGACGATGGTGGCTTGAGCTGAACCTGCAACGGATGTCAGGGTAATGGTGACAATCAGCGCAATTAATAGGCCAATTAAAGCAAAAAAATCACGAATGTAGCGGAAAACGATATTTTCTTGTTCATCTTCATTTCGTTCCCAAACAGGCCTTGATTGCGCCAAAATCGCTAACCGTAAGTTATTCACCCAGTTAACGCCTGAATACACGGCTAGTGCCAAACCTGTTAAACCAACTGTTGTCCGCTGGCGAATTGCGGTATCAATTGTTCTTTCTAATGTATTGGCGAGAGTAGGGTCAGTAATATTGGCAGAGATGCTGCGAACCAGTTTTTCAAGGAGTTCAGGATTACTGGCTAACACAAAACCTGCGGCAGCAAAGGAGAACATCAATACAGGAATTAACGAGAGAAAAGAAAAGTAGGTGATTGCGGCGCCAAACTGGTTGCCCATGCGGTCAGTAAAACGCTGTGCGGTACGAATTAAATGTGCAATAAAAGGGATTGCGGTAACAAAATTCACCACACGCATAGAAAAAGTGAGCGCTTTTTTACTGCCATCGAGGCTTTTTGTCAGTGTCGCTTTCAGTTTATTGGTTTCTTTTTGTTCGTCTTCCTGCCTATCTGACATTGATGTCCCTCTTATTTTTACTGCTAAATTAGTGCAGTATTTCGAGCAATTTGCTGTTTATTAACGATAACCTGCCATTACTATAGCGTAAATTTATGGATAACTTTACTCCAATGCCGATTTTTCAATGAAAACAGGCATTGAAGTGCGGTTAATAATGAAATGAGAAAGACTAAAGTGCGTCTTTGTAGGTTTGTAATTCGGCTTGTGCTTGTTTTAATTCTTCTTGTGCTTCAGCTAATTTGCGCTCACGTTTTTCGATTTTACTGCGGTCATTGCCTTTGATTTTTTCTTCTTGTAATTCCGCTTCGCGTTCTTGGACTTTTTCAGTTTTCTCAGCAACATTTTTTTGGCTATCACGGTATAAAGACTCCGGTGTGCAATAACGATTTACATTATCTAACGCCTGTTCTAAGCCATTAACACGATATTGGTTACCATGTTGTTTGGCGTATTTAATTTGTTCTTCAATATTTTGTTTTTTTATTTCGCAGCCATTTTGGCCTTTAGCCGCCATTGCTGAAGTGCTAGTAAAAAAAACAGCAGAAATTGCGGTGATGATGAGTAACTTTTTCATTTTTTTTCCCTTAAATGTGTCAAAATTTGTGTTTAGGATAGCGTTTTATCGCATTTAGGTCATGCGGATTTTACTGATTTTATGACTGTGACAATTATGGCCAAATTTCGCTATAATGGCGCACAAGAATCAATACGGCCTATTTTTTATTCAAAAAGGCGCTCTTTTACGCATTTATTTAATAGTAACCACAATGGTGGTTAGTGTTGAATTTCCTCAGGAAATAAACGTTACATGTTAAGTTATCGTCATAGCTTTCACGCAGGCAACCATGCTGATGTGTTAAAACACACAGTACAGAGCTTGATCATCGAATCTTTGAAAGAGAAAGAAAAACCGTTTTTATATTTAGATACGCACTCAGGAGCGGGTCGTTATCAATTAACGGGTGAACATGCAGAAAAAACCGGTGAATACCTCGACGGAATTGCACGTATTTGGGAGCAGCCGGATTTACCTGAAGAATTACTGCCGTATATGAATATCGTGCGTCGCCTTAATGACGGCGGGCGTTTACGTTATTATCCTGGTTCGCCGTTATTAGCCAAATTTTTATTACGCGAACACGATAAACTGGTATTAACTGAATTACACACCAGCGACTATCCTTTATTACGTGGTGAGTTTTTGAAAGATAGGCGTGCGCAAGTTTCACGGGAAGATGGCTATCAACAGTTGAAATCAAAATTACCTCCGCACAGCCGCCGTGGTTTTGCTTTGATGGATCCGCCCTATGAGATGAAATCAGATTATGAAGCGGTCGTGAAAGCGGTTGCGGAAGGGTATAAACGCTTCGCAACAGGCACTTATGCAATTTGGTACCCAGTGGTATTGCGCCAGCAAATTAAGCGCATGGTCAACCAATTAGAAGCGACAGGTATTCGAAAAATTCTACAAATTGAGTTAGCTGTGCGTCCTGATAGCGACCAGCGCGGTATGACGGCATCAGGAATGATTGTTATTAATCCACCTTGGAAACTTGAACAGCAAATGAAAAATGTGCTGCCGTGGTTGCATAAAACGCTGGTTCCAGAAGGTACAGGACACACGTTAGTTGAGTGGATTGTGCCTGAGTAATTCACCTAATTAATAGGCCATACCAATTGAAATAACAGGCATGGACTATCGTAAATCGCTATTTATCTCATGACAATGAATAGCGACCTGCGAGAAAATGAACAAATAAGTCATTCAATAAATGGGAATAACCAAATTATGAGCAAACATTACGACTATATTGCAATTGGTGGCGGAAGCGGTGGTATTGCATCGATGAACCGTGCGGCGATGTATGGACAAAAATGTGCCTTAATTGAGGCGAAAGCATTAGGCGGAACATGCGTTAACGTCGGCTGTGTACCGAAAAAAGTGATGTGGCATGCTGCGCAAATTTCAGAAGCCATTCGCAACTATGGCCCTGATTATGGTTTCGACACAACCATTAACCATTTTGATTGGAAAACCTTAATTGAGAGTCGTACTGCTTATATTGATCGTATTCACCAATCCTATGACCGTGTATTAGGGAATAATAAAGTGGATGTGATCAGCGGTTTTGCGCGTTTTGTGGATGCGCATACTGTTGAAGTGGATGGTGAAACCTATACTGCCGATCATATTTTGATTGCAACAGGTGGTCGTCCTGTGATCCCTGCGATCCCAGGTGCAGAGTACGGCATGACTTCCGATGGTTTCTTCGAACTGGCAGATTTACCAAAACGCGTGGCGGTTGTTGGCGCGGGTTATATTGCCGTTGAACTGGCGGGTGTATTAAATGGTTTAGGGGCTGAAGCGCATTTATTTGTCCGTAAACATGCGCCATTGCGTTCATTTGACCCACTGATTGTCGAAACGCTGGTGGAAGTGATGAACACCGAAGGGCCAAAACTGCACACTGAATCAATTCCAAAAGAAGTGGTGAAAAATGCCGATGGTTCATTGACGTTGAAATTGGAAAACGGCCATCAACAGACTGTCGATGCATTAATTTGGGCTATTGGTCGTGAGCCAATGACAGATAACCTGAATATTGAAGCAACAGGTGTCGCGTTAAATGAAAAAGGCTACATCAAGGTCGATAAATACCAAAACACTAACGTTGCAGGTGTTTATGCGGTTGGTGATAACACGGGTGCAGTGGAATTAACACCAGTGGCGGTAGCCGCAGGGCGTCGTTTATCTGAGCGCTTGTTTAATAACAAGCCAGATGAGCACTTAGATTACAGTAATATCCCGACTGTTGTATTCTCGCATCCGCCAATTGGTACTGTCGGTTTAACCGAGCCAGAAGCCGTTGAAAAATACGGTGCAGACAATGTGAAAAGCTATAAATCATCGTTTACGGCGATGTATACCGCAGTGACTTCCCATCGCCAACCTTGCCGCATGAAGTTAGTTTGTGTTGGTGAAGATGAAAAAATTGTCGGAATTCATGGTATTGGTTTCGGTATGGATGAAATTCTTCAAGGTTTTGCGGTCGCATTAAAGATGGGCGCAACCAAGAAAGATTTCGATAATACCGTGGCTATCCATCCAACCGCAGCGGAAGAGTTTGTGACGATGCGTTAAGCATTTGTTCGTCTAAAATCAAAGGCTAAGTTCAGATGAACTTAGCCTTTTTTGATATTATTTTGCCAGACGCTCAGCAATCGCAGGGATGGTCGCTAAACTATCAAGGTATTTTTGCATAGCGGGCGTTATCTCTAAGGGAGTATATTTAACTAAAAACATCACAAATGCGCCCACATACACATCCACAGCGGTAAATTGTTCGCCACAAATAAATGGGTTAGCACTGTTTAAACCCATCTCTAAGCAGGCCATTGTGCGTTCAACAGAGCCAAAGCCAGACGACTTTTGCTGCTCTTCGTTTAATTGAATACCTAAGTCACTGACCGTAAAGGCTGATTCAATTGGCCCTGCGGTAAAGAAAAACCAACGATAATAAGCAGCGCGTTTTGGGTCATCCAGTGCAGGTGCTAAGCCTTTTTCAATGAACTTATCTGCTAAATAAGTACAAATCGCTGCAGTTTCAGTGACGATAGCATCTCCATCAACTAATGCAGGCACTTTAGCCATCGGGTTAATCGCGAGGTATTCAGCGGTGTGCATGTCTGCGCCATAGCCTAGCTCAATGCGTTTGTAAGGAACATCTAGGATTTTTAATAATAAATCGACGGTATTGCCGCGTGACATTGAGTTAGTAAAAAGGACGAGTTCGCTCATGGTTATTCCCTTATATGAAGTTGAGTACTTACTATAAGGGAGGGGAGTGTCAGAAATTGTCAGGAGAGACACACAACACGTCTTTTTGCCATCGTGCTAATAAATATTCCTTTGGATACGGTAGTTTATCGGAAAGTGCAAAATACGACTGAATACGATCCAAGCGAAAGTGACGGTAGCTTTCTCGTAATTCACACCATGCTGCTAAGACTTGGGACTCTTTCATATAACCAATGGCAATTGGCCAAATAACGCGTTCGGTTGATTGGTTTTGGCCATCAAGGTAAGTCATTCGGGCTTTGCACTCTTTTCGCAAACTTAAGCGTAAGTCCTTAGCAATTTTATCATTGATGTCATAATAATGGGTTGTAGGGGCAAATAAGGTATTTTGATTGAGGATCTTTTGGGCATTCCCCGCGACCACCGCATTGATTTTACTGATTGCACGTATGGCTGAATTTTTAAGTTCAGTATCTGCATTACTTTTTACCCAACGCAAACCTAAAATCAATGCTTCTAATTCATTTTCATCAAAGGTTAATGGCGGTAATAACAACCCTGTTTTGAGTTGGTAACCGATACCTGCTTCCCCAACAATTTCAGCCCCTTGATTTCGGAGAGATTCTATATCGCGGTAGACGGAGCGAATACTTACTTCCAGCTGGGAGGCAAGGGCTTCTGCCGTAATTGGATAACGGTTTTCTTTTAAGATTTGTAATAAGGTCAGCAAGCGTTGAGTACGAGTCATAAGTCTTGTTTATTTTCATTTAATACGTATTGCGCCTATTTATGCAACTAATAGGCGCAATGTGCGCAGTTATTGGCTTTTTTGCCACCAAGACACAATGTAATCAGCCACTTGTTCTGGGTTATTGATGTCAAGCTGTGGCACTTGAGTATCAATGATTTCATTACTGGCGACAGCGACTACATAGTTATCGATCAGGCCATTCAGTGGTTTTCCAACCTCAGATCGAAATAAAGCGATTTTATCGATCGTCTCATGTTTAAATCCTTCGACGAGAATCAAGTCTAAAGACGCAGGATCAAAACGGCTTGCTAAATAATACAGATCCATTTCTTTGGATTCTGGGGTTTCTGTCATAAGCGCCCAGCGCTTTTCGCTGGCGACAAGGGTTTGGTCAGCACCTGCTTTGCGTAATTCAAAGCTGTCTTTACCAGGTTTATCCACCTCCATATCATGATGGGTGTGCTTGATTAAACCGACACGGACGTTACGTTGCCTAAGCAGTGGAATGACTTTTTTTAATAATGTTGTTTTACCTGTGCCGCTGTAGGCGGTAATTCCGAGTAGAGGTAGCGTATTTTGTTTCATGGCTATTTTTGTTGTAACTCCCAGTTACGGCTATCTTCTGGCGTATTCAAGTTAGCGAATGAACCAGATTCTGATGAGAACGTGATGCCTTTTGCATTGATTTTCTGCATAAACAGCATCAATTTGCGATCACCTCTGGCGAGATAATCATCGAGTTGGGATTGGAGACTGCGGTGTAACAGGGCGAAAGTGGGGTGTTCGCGCTCGGTATCTTGAGCGTAACAGGCCAAATGCTGATCTTTTTCCATGAACATTTTTTCCGCTAAATTCAATGGGAAAGAAGGAACATCGCAAGGGACAAATAGCAGCCAATCGGTTTTGGCGCAACGAAGAGCTGCTTGCATACCTGCTAAAGGGCCTGAAAAATCCGCATTTAAATCCGTAATAACCGTCAATTGGCTTTGACGATATTCATCTTGATTGCGATTGGCATTAATCATCACTTGGTGAACTTGGGGGGATAAGCGTGCGAGGATATATTGGTACAAAGGCTTGCCTAACAAAGGCACTAAGCCTTTATCTTGCCCGCCCATACGTGTTCCTCGGCCACCTGCCAGTATGACCCCTGTAATTGACTGTCGAAATGACATATTCAATATCCTTGAATATCTTCAAGAAAATGTTTCAACTTACCTGCAAACACTTTCGCGTATAGTAATTGCTAAAATTTATTCTATTTTGCTATAAAATCAATGAATATTCGTACGTATTGGCGCTAAACTTTACGTAGATTGACAACAGTTCGCTTTTTCTCTTGTATGATTATTGATAACTTGTATCGAATATTCGTGATAAAGGAATAAACATGAAATGCCATCGCTTAAATGAAGTTATTGAGCTTCTGCACCCTGTTTGGAAAGATAACTCAGATTTAAACCTTGTTGAATTATTGCAGAAACTTGCTGATGAAGCGGGCTTTAAAGGCAGCTTATCTGAATTAACGGATGATGTATTGATTTATCATCTGAAAATGCGTGGCACTGACAGTAACGATGTGATCCCTGGGCTAAAAAAAGACTATGAAGATGACTTTAAAACGGCCATTTTGCGTGCTCGTGGGATCATAAAAGACTAAATCATGAATGAGATAGAATCTTCGAATTTCCATTTTAGTGGGATTTCACCTGACTTGATTTTAGACGCGCTAATGGAAGCGGGGATTTACCTAGAATCAGGGCTGACTGAATTAAACAGCTATGAAAACCGCGTTTTTCAGTTTCAAGATGAAAATCGTCAACGTTATGTGGTGAAGTTTTATCGGCCTGAACGTTGGAATCGGTCGCAAATTCAAGAAGAACATGATTTTACGCTAGAATTACATGATGAAGGACTTCCTGTTGCAGCCCCTCTTGAGTTTGCTGGGCAAACGGTGCTGGAGTTTGGTGGCTTTATGTTTGCTGTTTTTCCGAGTATCGGTGGGCGGCAATATGAAACAGACAACTTATTTCAGCTCGAAAGCGTAGGGCATTTATTAGGGCGCATTCATCAAATTGGTCAGCGTAAAAACTTTGTATTTCGTCCGACAATAGGCGTGGATGAATACCTTGATAAACCGCGCGATATTATTGTTTCAAGTTCATTGTTAAAAGAACGCGATAAAGAGCCATTTGTAACATCGTTGGATAAGCTGGTTGCGCAGGTCAAACTGCAATGGCCAACAAGCTTATCTACCCTAAGGCTGCAAGGGGATTGCCATCCAGGCAATATCTTGTGGCGTGATGAGGCTTGGATGGTGGATTTCGATGATGCGCGCAATGGCCCTGCGATTCAAGATTTATGGATGCTGCTCAATGGCTCGCGCCAAGAGCAACTCATTCAATTAGATACGTTATTAGAAACTTATAATGAGTTTTCTGATTTTGATGTAAAACAGCTGAAGCTGATTGAGCCGCTTAGGGCGATGCGTATGGTTCACTATCTCGGGTGGATTATTCGCCGTTGGCAAGACCCTGCATTTCCTCGGGCGTTTTCGTGGCTACAGGCTGATGATTTTTGGCAAAAGCAATCTATTGAGTTTGCGCAGCAAATTGAACGGTTGCAGGATGCTCCTTTGCAATTAACCCCGCAGTTTTAACATTTAAGTCTTTGTTTTTGGAGAATGTAGTCTATGAAAAAAATTATGTTGGCTTTGCTTGGTATTGCCATGTCTTTTGGTGCTGCAGCGGCAAATTACACGGAAGGTAAAGAGTATACCGATGTTAAACCTGTGCAAAACCTGCCACAAGTTTTAGAGTTTTTCTCTTTTTACTGCCCACACTGTTACCAGTTTGAAAGTGTGTATAAAGTGCCACAAACGGTAGAAGCAAATTTACCAGAAGGCGTAAAAATGGAACGTTATCACGTTGATTTCTTAGGGCCTTTAGGCGCTGATTTAACGCAAGCGTGGGCAGTTGCTATTGTATTGAAAGCAGAAGATAAAGTGACGCCAATTCTGTTTGAAGGCATCCAAAAAACACAAACTATCAACAGCAAAGCTGATATCCGTAATGCTTTCATCAAAGCAGGTATCTCTGGTGATGAGTATGATGCAGCACTGAATAGCTTCGTGGTCAAATCTGTGGTGGCAAAACAGCAAAATGCTGCCCAAGATTTAAAACTGCGTGGTGTGCCAGCATTATTTGTTGATGGTAAATATCAAGTCCGCAACAACGGTATTTCAGCTGATAAAGCGGAAGACTATGGCAAAGAGTTCTCCAATGTGGTGAATTTCTTAGTGAATAAAAAGTAAGCCTTCTTGATGGTGGCAAATCATGCCACCATCAAGCTATTTCCCCTCACTGCTGAATCAATATCCACAATTCGACGACTCTCTTCATCTTGTGTTAAATCAAAACATGTATTAGCTAACCCATTGATTTTTATTTCTTGTTTTTATATACAAACAACCTCTTTCTTATTGAATTCAATCAATAACATAAATATATACACACGGTTATCCACAGGATATTCCATTACGTAGTGTGATTAGCCATGGGGTAAATAATCACTTCGTTGGCTTGAATTAGCGATCATTTGTTTGAAATTGGTCGCGATTTCAACAGAATTTCGGCAGAGGGTTGGCGTAATGTAAAACTTGGGATGTATCCTAAGCCACATTATGGCATCCTATGGCTCTTCATTCCCGATTAACAAGATGATGACAGACTATGGCTCAGATTGCAGAAAACCCCCTTATTTTGGTTGATGGTTCTTCCTACCTATACCGTGCTTATCATGCATTCCCTCCGCTTACAAACAGCGCAGGTGAGCCTACAGGTGCCATGTATGGTGTGCTCAATATGTTGCGCAGTTTAATGCTGCAATATAAGCCTAGCCATGTCGCGGTTGTCTTCGATGCGAAGGGAAAAACGTTTCGTGATGAATTATTTGAAAGTTATAAGTCTCACCGCCCACCGATGCCTGATGACTTGCGGGCACAAATAGCGCCATTACATGAAATGGTTGAGGCGATGGGGTTACCGTTGCTGGTTGTTTCAGGCGTAGAGGCTGATGATGTTATCGGGACGTTAGCCCGTGAGGCGAGCCGTAAAGGTATGCCTGTTTTGATTAGTACGGGTGATAAAGATATGGCGCAATTGGTTGAGCCAAATATCACACTGATCAATACCATGAACAACACCATCTTAGGCCCTGATGAAGTCAAAGATAAGTATGGTGTTCCTCCTGAGCTTATTATTGATTTCCTCGCATTGATGGGTGACTCGTCAGATAACATTCCGGGTGTACCGGGTGTTGGCGAAAAAACGGCATTAGCACTGTTACAAGGTATTGGTAGTTTAGACGCCATTTACAACGACCTTGATGCTATCGCGCCATTAGGTTTTAGAGGTTCAAAAACCTTAGCCCCTAAAATGGCGGAAAACCGTGAACTTGCGTTTTTATCTTACCAACTGGCGACGATCAAAACCGATGTAGAGCTAGATAAAAAATGTGAAGAATTACAAGTGACTGAAATTGATGCAGATAAGCTTCATCAATTATTTAGCCGCTATGAATTTAAACGTTGGTTAGCGGATGTTGAAAACGGCTCTTGGATGGATGGCAAAGGTGCCAGTAATAAAGCGGCTCCAACGCCTGCGACGGCACCAGTAAAAGCCGCGGCCCCTGCAACACCAACACTGAGTGCTGAAAATTACCAAACCATTTTAGAAAAAGCCGATTTAGATAGCTGGGTTGAAAAGCTGAGTGCGGCGTCTGTATTTGCTTTTGATACCGAAACTGACAGCTTAGACACGCAAGAAGCGCGTTTGGTCGGCATGTCATTTGCGATTGAAGCGGGTCATGCGGCCTATTTGCCTTTAGGCCACGATTACCTTGATGCACCCGCTCAGTTACCGCTTGATGAAGTCCTTCAAGCGATGAAACCGATTCTTGAGAGCGAAAAAATTCTCAAAATTGGTCAAAACTTGAAATATGACGCGGAAGTTTTAGAAAACTATGGCATTGAATTAAAAGGTATTGGCTATGATACCATGCTGGAATCCTATGTATTAAATAGTGTGGCAGGTATGGGACGTCATGATATGGACAGCCTTGCAGAACGCCACCTTAACCATAAAACGGTCAGTTTTGAAGAGATTGCAGGTAAAGGTAAAAAGCAGCTGACGTTTAATCAGATTGCGCTAGAAGAAGCCGCGAATTATGCAGCTGAAGACGCTGATGTCACCTTGTTGCTGCATCAAGCACTTTATCCGCAGGTAGAAGCGGAGCCAAAACTGAAGCACATTTTTGAAAATATCGAAATGCCGCTGGTGCCTGTGTTAGTTCGCATGGAGCGCAAAGGGGTGTTAATTAATGCAGCGACACTGGCAGCACAATCCAAAGTGATCACGGCGCGTTTAGCTGAATTGGAAAAAGAAGCGTTTGAACTGGCGGGCGAAGAGTTTAATCTTGCATCACCAAAACAGTTGCAGACTATTTTATTTGAAAAACTGCAATTACCCGTGATTAAGAAAACGCCAAGTGGTGCAGCATCAACGAATGAAGAGGTATTGGAAGAGCTAGCGCTTAACCATGCGTTGCCTAAATTGCTTTTGGAGCACAGAAGCTTAGCCAAACTGAAGTCGACCTACACAGATAAGCTGCCACTCATGATTAACCCGCGTACTGGCCGCGTTCATACTTCTTATCATCAAGCGGTTACGGCAACAGGGCGTTTATCTTCACGAGATCCTAACTTACAAAATATTCCTGTAAGAACAGAAGAAGGGCGGCGAATTCGCCAAGCGTTTGTGGCGCGTGATGGTTATAAAGTCATGGCGGCTGACTATTCACAAATTGAATTACGTATTATGGCGCATTTATCTCAGGATAAAGGCTTACTTACCGCGTTCGCAGAAGGGAAAGATATTCATAAAGCAACGGCAGCAGAGGTGTTTGGTATTCCTCTTGATGAAGTGACTAGCGATCAACGTCGCAGTGCAAAAGCAATTAACTTTGGCTTGATTTACGGTATGAGTGCTTTTGGTTTAGCGCGTCAGTTAGGCATCCCGCGGGGTGAAGCTCAGCGTTATATGGATTTATATTTTGAACGTTATCCAGGTGTTCTACGTTATATGGAAAATACGCGTTTACAGGCATCTGAACAGGGTTATGTTGAAACCTTAGAAGGGCGTCGATTATATTTAGCAGATATAAAATCCAGCAACGGTATGCGCCGTAAGGCCGCAGAGCGTGAAGCGATCAATGCCCCAATGCAAGGCACTGCAGCTGACATCATCAAAAAAGCGATGATTGCTGTCGATACCTGGCTACAAACGGAAAAACCACAAGCAGATATGTTAATGCAAGTACACGATGAATTGGTTTTTGAGGTCAAAGAGTCTGAGTTAGAGCGTGTTCAAGCTCAGGTACAAGCCCTGATGGAGCAAAGCTTGAAGCTTGATGTACCGCTCAAAGTGGAAGTTGGTATCGGGAATAACTGGGATGAAGCCCACTAGTTTTTGATGAGCTTAAAGTTGAGAAGCGCCTAATGAAATTTTATTAGGCGCTTTTTTTATGAATACGTTTCGGGTAGTTATGCGTTTGATATTATTGACTGCAAATTGAACATAATTACTCGATAATTCACTGAATTTTAACTTGAAAAATTAAAAATAAATGACATATTTATGCGATGTAGCTCTCATAAATATGTAATAAAAATACGATTTTTTATCTTGATTTGAATATATGGGTAGCTGAATCGTAGTAAGCTTTGAAAAAAAACTACAAAAAGACTTTTTTTCGAGCGAAAAATAAAGTACATTAATAGGCGTAGGGTACAGAGGTAAGATGTTCTATCTTTCAGACCTTTTACTTCACGTAATCGGATTTAGCTGAATATTAGCTGCTCCAGTCAAAGTTTTTGACTGGAGCATTTTTTTATCTAAAATTCAGGCAATTAGATTTGAGGCAGGTTAGTGAGCCATCAGTGACTCACTTGTTTGGTCGGTTACGCTGGCGTGTTATACCAGCTATCTAGCTTAATTCGCAGTTTATCAACACCAATCTTTTTCAGTGCAGAGAAATATTCAACCTCAATATCCCCTTCTAATGGTGCCAGCGCTTCACGCACTTCTGTAAGCTGTTTCTTTCTTGCGCCTGATGCCAGCTTATCGGCTTTTGTCAGCAAGACTAAGACTGGCACATTCATCGCGACAGACCATTCAATCATCTGCATATCGAGATCTTTTAGCGGATGACGGATATCCATTAAAACGACGAGGCCTTTAATGCACTCTCTTTTTTGCAGATATTCGCCAAGTGCTTGTTGCCATTTGCGTTTCATTTCTGCGGGAACTTCGGCATAACCATAGCCTGGAAGATCAACAAGACGTACACCTTCTTCAACTTCAAATAGGTTGATGAGCTGAGTTCTTCCAGGTGTTTTACTGGTACGTGCTAAGCTTTTTTGCTGTGTTAATGCGTTTAACGCACTGGATTTACCTGCATTTGAGCGGCCAGCAAAAGCCACTTCAATACCCGTATCTTTGGGTAGATGACGAATATCGGGTGCACTGATGACAAATTTTGCCATCTGATAGTTATGATTCTTAATTGCCATTTGTCGTTCTCCCTGAGTTAGCCTCAAAAGGCGGGGGGATTATAGCTTTGCTTGGCCTCTTCCGACAACTCGAAATATTACCCGCGCTTGGGTAATCCTATAATGAATGACCAGATAAGAGTAGAAAAAGTAGGCAATGGATAAATAGTCACAATTATCGACGTTTTTTATCGAAATTGGTCTACAATCTAACGCAATTAGTGATTTTCAAGCTTTTGGCGTAAATATAGGTAAATCTTTAGCAATCTTGATGGCTTCGCTCTAGAATTGCCTAATTGCAGTTGTAATATGTCATAACGAAAGGGATCTTACATGTTAAAACGAATTTTTGTGCCACTTTTGGCCGTCTGCGCAATGAGCGCCTCCTCTTTTGCATTATCGGCGGGTGAGACTTACATCAAATTAGTCACGTCTGCGGGTAATATTGAACTAGAATTGAACAGTAAGAAAGCACCAGTGACGACAGAAAACTTTGTCCAATATGTTAATGAAGGTTATTACAACGGAACAACCTTCCACCGTGTTATTCCTGGTTTTATGATCCAAGGTGGCGGTTTCGATAAAGATTTACAGCAAAAACAAACTCGCGCACCTATCAAAAATGAAGCGGATAATGGCTTGCGTAACTTACGTGGTACCATTTCAATGGCCCGTACAGCAAATAAAGACAGCGCAACAAGCCAGTTCTTTATTAATGTTGCAGATAATGCATTTTTAGACCACGGTCAACGTGACTTTGGTTACGCCGTGTTTGGTAAAGTGGTTAAAGGCATGGATGTTGCAGATAAAATCTCTAAAGTGAAAACGGAGAATGTCGGCCCATACCAAAATGTTCCCGTAGAACCAATTACAATCATTTCAGCTGAAGTGATTAAAAAGCCTTAATGCTGTTTAGTGGGTAAGCGGATGAGTTTACCCACTTTTACTACTCAAAAAGCCGTTTTTTAAGTTCGCTATACATTTCATCACGCCTATCTACCGCAATAATGGTTACGGTGACATTAATATCACTGGAATTATCACTTTTCACTGTATAAGCAAGACGATACGCATCATTCTTGAGCTTAATTTTATAGCAATTATGCTGTAGTGAAAGTCGGTTCTTTCATCACCGCTGCAGGATTTTTTTTAAATTTGCTTTTAGCTCTATTTTTAGTGCTAATTTTGGCTCTAATTTAATTTTTGTCTATTAAATCCACGAAAAGTTTGTCTGAATTTCATCGTTTTAGTCAATACTTTTACTCCCTTGTATTTAAAGTAATTCTTAATCTCATTATGAAATTGTTATGTGGGTGTAAATATAATTCCATGATTTTTATATGGAAATTTTTATGGATAAAAAGCATTCCTTGACTTAAATAGGCTATTTTCTTGCTTAGGCTGTGCTATGATAGCCGCCCTTTGTTATTTTTCGTGGTGTTTTAATCATCGTTCTGATTGTTAATATCCGAAAAATATGCATGGGATATAATATATAATGATAAAAATCAGTCGGATAGGCTACTATGCTTCTACTTATTGATAATTACGATTCATTTACTTACAACCTTTACCAGTACTTTTGTGAGTTAGGTGCTGAGGTTGTTGTAAAACGTAATGACGAAATTACCATCGAAGAAATTGAACAGCTTTCGCCTACGCATCTGGTGATTTCACCTGGGCCATGTACACCAGATGAAGCAGGGATCTCCCTTGAGGCGATAAAGTATTTTGCGGGGAAATTGCCTATTTTGGGGATTTGCCTTGGCCACCAAGCTATAGGGCAAGCTTTTGGCGCATCAGTCGTCAAAGCCCGTGAAGTGATGCACGGAAAAACATCCGCAATTCATCATAACCATCAAGGTGTGTTTAAAGGTTTGAACCGCCCGTTGACGGTCACTCGTTATCATTCTCTCGTTATTGCAGCAGAGACACTTCCTGTTTCTTTTGATGTATCAGCATGGTCACTGAATAACGGTGATGTAGATGAAATCATGGGAATACGGCACAAAACCTTACCAATCGAAGGCGTTCAGTTTCACCCTGAAAGCATTTTGAGTGAACAAGGCCATGAGTTATTGAACAACTTTTTAAAGTATTAGTCTGGCAATATTACTAATAATAAATTAATTATGCATATTTCCCCCTTGCCTATTGCTCTTTTGTGATTTTTTATTCATATTTGATGCTTATATTTTCACTTAAGCATCCAGTTAGAGCAGGTGAGGGGTATGACAGAACAACAATCAGTAAATCGGCAGACTTTTGACCAAGTCATGTTGCCTATATTTTCGCCCGCTGAGTTTATTCCAGTAAAAGGCGAAGGAAGCCGAGTTTGGGATCAGCAGGGCAAAGAATACATTGATTTTGCAGGCGGAATTGCCGTTTTAGCGTTAGGGCATTGCCATCCAAGTTTAGTCGCAGCAGTCCGCGAGCAAAGTGAAAAACTCTGGCATGTCAGTAATATCTTTACCAATGAACAAGCACTTAAACTCGCGCAAAAAATCACCCAAGCGACATTTGCCGATCGCGCATTTTTTGTGAACTCAGGTTCAGAAGCCAATGAAGCGGCTTTTAAGCTAGCGCGTCGTTATGCCATCACAAAATACAGTCCTTATAAAACCAAAATCATTGCATTCAAGCAGGGGTTCCATGGCCGCACACTATTTACCGTTTCGGTTGGTGGGCAAGCTAAATACGCAGACGGTTTTGGGCCAAAACCTGCCGATATTATCCATGTCCCTTTTAACGACCTTGATGCAGTGAAAGCGGTGATTGATGAAAATACCTGTGCCGTGGTGTTAGAGCCCGTACAAGGCGAAGGTGGCGTCACTGCCGCTACGTCAGAATTTCTGCAAGGTGTTCGTAAGCTGTGTGATGAAAATAACGCCTTATTAATTTTCGATGAAGTACAAAGTGGAATGGGGCGTACTGGTAAGCTATTTTCTTATATGCATTACAATGTGACGCCTGATATTTTAACCACGGCAAAAGCACTGGGTGGTGGTTTCCCTATCAGCGCCATGATCACTACAGAAGAAATCGCGAAAACCATGGAAGTCGGTTCTCATGGTACGACTTATGGCGGTAATCCATTAGCTTGTGCGGTGGGTAATGCGGCATTTGATATTATTAATACCGAAGAAGTGTTAAACGGTGTCGAAAAACGTCGCGAGCTATTTGTTGCACATTTAAATAAGCTGAATGATAAATATAACATTTTTTCTGAAATCAGAGGAATGGGGTTATTAATCGGTGCTGAGTTAGACGGCAGGTTACTCAACCGTTCGAAAGATATCTTACAAGCCAGTGCAGTAGAAGGGCTAATGATGTTAAACGCTGGCACTAACGTACTGCGCTTTACGCCTTCGCTGATTATTTCGGAAGAAGAAATCAACAGTGGTATGGAGAAATTAGAGAAGGCGATTGGGAAGTTGTTGGGCTAATAGCTAATTGAAAGTTGCAGAGGGGAGAGCCCTCTGCAACTTATTTTAACCATATCATTTTTTATTATGGTTTCTGGCTTTTATTTTATTATTTCTTTCGGACAGTCTCGCTTGTAATTGTTCAGGTGTACTGAGTGTTGATATTCCCGCAGATAGGCAATTATCTTTGTGACGAGCTAGGGGTCCATTAATTTTCTTCTTATTGGATGTTGAACGTTGTTTGCTCGATCTTACAAGTTCTACCTTTTTGTTTACGTTACGAGATGAAGTGTCGCTCACTAAGCTATCATTTTCAGAATAGTAATCTGAAGTAGAATTTAGGCTAACATTACTTGCATATTTTTTTTCTGCGTTAGTTGGTTGGCTTTCATGATCACTATCTATTAACTTTAAGGCATCATCAATTAACTTATCAATATTGTGTGATTTTTCTGAGCTTTTAAGTTGTAATTTTGAATCAATACGTTGACTCAAATTACAGGTGATACTTTTCTTATGAGGTCGCTCATCTTTTTGCATGTTTTCTCTGCGTTTTAATAGCTTGGTGTTATTGTTTTTATTATTACTAGGTTGTTGTTTTTCTTTTTCGAGGTGTTCAACTAATCTAGCCAATATCTCTTTTTCTTTTATCAATTGAAGTTTTGAAAAATTTAACAGTTTATTATCATGTTGAAGTCTTATGTTAAATTCAATTAATTTTTCTTTTTCTTTCATAAGTCTATTTTTATCAATGTTTAATTCTTTGACTAAATTTTCTTTCTGATAATCGGAGGTTATGTTGTAAACTTTACCTTTGAGGTTTTTTAATTCTATTTTTAATAAATTTTTAATAGAGTTTTGTATTTTGATTAGATTTTCTAGTTTTTCATTTTTATCTTCTATATCAATCGTGTCTAATATTTCATCGTGTGATGATTTCAAGAATGAGTGTTTTTTCTCTAAATAGTTAAGACCTTTGATTTTTGACTCATATTTTATAGCTGACTTTAACTCTATAATGTCATCTTTAATTTTTTTGGATTTTCGTGTCAAAATTTCATTTTTATTTAACTCCTTTAGGCTATATGTATAATACTCTATTATATCTTTTTGTTTGTTCAGGGTTTCATTTGTAGCATAGTTTTTATCATGAATACTTTCAGATTTTAAAATGTTATTTATTTGTTTTTCTATGTCTTTTTTTAAATTTTTTACGGTTGATGTAATGTCGAATTTTTTTTGAATTAATATGTTTTCTAGTGAGTTTATTTTTTCTATATTAGAATTGAAAATATTTTTTTCTTCTGTAAGTGAATTTTTATTACTTAGTTTAGCCTGATTAGGCGAATTTTTTAGCTGTGTATTTTTAATTCCATCAATATGGCTTAGGGCAATTCTATTTTTTGTGTGTTGAGTGATTGGTGAGATTGGGGTGGTGATTTCTTCTCTTTTAGCTTTAATCATAGAGACTCCTGAATGAGAGATTAAATAAAAAATATTTTTACTGAATTTTAATGTATTAAAAAACGATTTTTGCTAATTTAATATGTTTTAGGCAATTACTACGATTCATTGGAAATGAAAATGTTTTACTGTTGATGTTACAGCAGTTGATTTTTAGTGGACTTTAAATTCTGTAGTAGCCGGTTATTGGTATCTATTTGAGATTGTATTTCTTCAATTTTTTTAATGTATCCACTCAGTTCTTGGGTCAGTTTTTTTTCTTTCTTTATATTTTTTTCTAAAAAAGTTAAATCAAGGTTCTCAATTGATGGTTTGCTTTTTTTCTGAATTTTTTTTTGTAAATTATATGTTGAGTTGGCCGATTGGCTGGATGAATAATAATTTTCTTTGATATGTTTTGCCCTCAATAATGAGGAGTTTGTCTGCGGTATATTTCCATTGAACGCAAAAGTGCTTTTTGGCAAAGGCGTTACTCTTTGATTAGGGGGATTCTTCTCGCAAGTTTTATAATGTATATAAACTAATTGTTTATTGAATTTGGTGTTTTTTTTGTATTTAATGCCCTCTGATGGTCGCGTGATTTGACGAATCGGTTCTTGAATGAACGCGTTTTTTAAAGGGAGCATTGAGCCCTTTTTATTAGTTAGGGGTTTAGGTAATGCAAAGTTTTTTATAATTTCACGTTTTTCTTTTTGGCTTTTATTATTAATACCAGGGATTTTAATATCGCGATATAAAAAATTAGCATATCCAGTTTTTTCGCTAGATAAATGTTTATATTGGTCAAGCGTAACTCTATTTTCTTTTATTAACGAGTCAGTATCTTGTTCCGTAAGGAAAATAGGTGAATATTTCTCGTATAGGCTAATTTTCAATTGATTGACTTTTTCGTAAAATTCACGACTGCTTAAACATTTAATGCTATAGACTTCTCCTGAGTCGCTCTCATAGGCCGAATCAATACTCTCTAAACTACAGGAACGTGTTGGTTTTGGCTGGTTATCAGCGCCAAGTGGGTTTTTTCCCAGTGAAGAGGTGACCGTAAAAATTTTTTTGATGAAATCATCAGAGTTAATAATTTTTTTGAATAATGTCGGATTATCCGATAAACCGCTTAGTGTGATACCCATAAATATTTCCCTAATTAATAAGATAATAATTATTATTTTATAGGGGCAATCGGTAGGAAGAATATAAAGAAGCGATTTTACTAGAATTTAATATGATAAATAATAGCCCAGCCAAAGGTGGCCAGGCTGAAAGGTTAATTAACGAGTACCGTAAACAACAATAGTTTTACCATGCGCGGAGATTAAGTTTTGATCTTCCAGCATTTTCAAAATACGGCCGACAGTTTCACGGGAACAACCAACGATTTGGCCAATCTCTTGACGGGTGATTTTGATTTGCATCCCATCTGGATGTGTCATGGCATCAGGTTGTTTGGCTAGATTCAGTAGCGTTTGTGCAATACGGCCTGTTACGTCTAAGAAGGCGAGGTTGCCCACTTTTTCTGACGTTGTTTGCAGGCGGCTTGCCATTTGCGCGGAAAGGCGCATTAAGATATCAGGATTAACCTGAATCAATTGACGGAATTTTTTGTAAGAAATTTCAGCAACTTCGCAGGCGATTTTTGCTCTAACCCACGCAGTACGTTCTTGCCCTTCTTCAAATAATCCAAGCTCACCAATGAAATCCCCCTGATTCAGGTAGGAGAGGATCATTTCTTTGCCTTCTTCATCTTTGATTAAAACAGCCACTGAACCTTTAACTATGTAGTAAAGGGTTTCTGCTTTCTCACCCTGATGGATCAGTGTGCTCTTGGATGGATACTTATGAATATGGCAGTGTGACAAAAACCATTCAAGAGTAGGGTCTGTTTGTGGCTTGCCGAGAACCATTAGCGTTATCCTCTGTATGTTATTGCAGCCATCCGGAAAAAGCGTACCAGAAAGGCTGGCTTTAAAGTCACTAGCTTAGCATATTAACTTGTCTTATATACCCTAAATAACAGGAAGAGCAACATTGCATCAATCGCTTTTCATGGTTAGGGTAAACAAATTGATATCAACACTATAATATAATCAAATAAAACGTTGAGTTTTGATCTTAATCCTATCAACTAAGTATTGTTTGTAGCATATCCGATACAGAAAGTCTTCCCTGTATCGCTTCAGCAGAATAAAGCTGATATAACATTCTTTATATCTATGGAACAATGTAGCCTTTAAATCGATTTCATTTCAAGGGGAATAAAATGGAAGCAAGAGTTAAATGGGTGGAGGGGCTCTCTTTTTTAGGTGAGTCAGCGTCAGGCCACCAAGTGATGATGGACGGCAATGCAGGCGATAAAGCACCAAGCCCAATGGAAATGGTGTTAATGGCTGCAGGTGGTTGCAGTGCAATTGATGTGGTATCCATCTTACAAAAAGGCCGTAATGATATTACCGACTGTGAAGTGAAATTAACCTCTCAGCGCCGTGAAGAAGCGCCTCGTTATTTCGTTAAAATCCATTTGCATTTTATTGTAACAGGGAATGAATTAACGGATAAAGCGGTTGAACGTGCAGTTCAGCTTTCTGCTGAAAAATATTGTTCAGTCGCGTTGATGTTAGAAAAGACCGTCGAAGTGACACATAGCTTTGAAATTAAAAATTAAAAATAAATTTAATAGTTATTGATATATTTTAAAAATAAGATGCTTATTCTAATTAATGGTAAGCATCTTATTTAATAATCAAAAAAACAATTTAGTCATGTTTCTGAGTAATTAGCTTTTCGACTATTGGCATCATAATTAATTCCATTGCTAAGCCTAATTTCCCCCCTGGCACGACAATCGTATTCATCGCAGAGATAAACGAGCCAGATATCATTGACAGTAGATAGGGAAAATCAATCTGTTCAAGTCCACGAAAGCGAATAACAATAAAACTTTCATCTTGTGAAGGAATAGCTTTCGCTGAAAATGGGTTTGAGGTATCTACAGTAGGTACGCGTTGGAAGTTAATATGGGTACGGGAAAATTGTGGTGTGATGTAGTTAATATAATCCCCCATTGAACGTACCACCGAATCCATGACTGCTTCTCTAGAGTGCCCACGTTCAGTGGTGTCACGGATGAGTTTTTGTATCCACTCTAAGTTCACAATAGGCACAACACCTACCAGTAAATCAACATGTTGCGCGACATTGTGCTCAGGTGTCACAATCCCACCGTGTAAGCCTTCATAAAACAGCACATCCGTTTTTTCAGGTAACGATTCCCAAGGAGTGAACGTACCTGGTTGTAAGCCATAAGGTACTGCTTCATCATAGGTATGTAGGTATTTACGCGATTTCCCACAGCCCGTTTTGGCGTAATCCACCAGTGTTTGCTCAAGTAGCGCAAAGTCATTGGCTTCTGGACCAAAATAACTAATATGGCGGCCTTGCTCTCTGGCTTTGCGAATCGCCATATCCATTTCAGGGCGCGTGTAACGGTGGAAGCTGTCCCCCTCTAGTGTGGCTGATTGGATATTTAATTGGTGGAATATTTTACGAAAGGCTTGGCTAGTTGACGTTGTGCCAGCACCGCTTGAACCAGTGATGGCAATAATCGGGTGTTTTTTGGACATAGCGGACTCCCTGTGTTGCACTTATGGCCACTATTTCAGAAACAGCGAACGAAGCGGGTTAGCGGGCTTTAGGCATGAAATTAACGGATTCATGCAATTCTGACCAGACTAGCACAATTTCGCCAGAAACTAACTGCCGTTTCACATCGTTCACTTTATCTTGCAGGCTTTTTTCTTGGGCACCATAGTCAGTGCCTTCGCGTAACACATAGCTTTCAATTAGATTTTCCAGTGTTTCAGGCGTAAGTTCTTGCCAAGGAATAATCATTTTTTTTCCTTATTTAGATAAGGGATTAGCCATTGTGGAATGCGGGTTTCTAGCCACATTTTGGGCTTTCTTAATGTGCCACTCACAAAGCCCACATGACCACCGTGTTCCGTCATCTGGTACTCCACATTTTTAGGTAAATGTGATAGATCAGGAACTACTTCTGGCGCCATAAACGGATCATCTTTGGCATGAATAATTAACGTTGGTTTGGTGATATAGGCAAGCTTAGGGAGCGCGCTACATTTTTGATAGTAATCCGTCGCATCATCAAAGCCATGAATACGAGCGGTGATCACATCATCAAATTCACGGATCCGTTTAAGTTGCTTTAGCTGTAACAGATTTAATGGTAATGAACCTGGATAGCGAACGAGTTTGCGAGTCGCATTGCGTTTTAAGCCATTGAGTAAATAGCGTTGATAAAATTGGGAAATCCCTTTTTCCATCCGCAATGAACAGGCTTCCAACATGAGCGGTGCAGAGACCACGACACCTGCATCCACATCTGCATTTTGACCACTTTCGGCTAAATAACACGCTAACATATTGCCACCAAGGGAATAACCCACCGCTGCTGTTGGCGCATCACCAAAGGTGTGCTTTAGCCAACGTAAAAAATAACGTGCATCACTGGTTTCACCTGAATGATAGATACGCTGCTGGCGATTCGGTTCGCCGCTGCAACCCCGAAAATGCATGATGACACCTAACCAACCTTGGTTTTGTGCGCTTTCTAGCATGCCGTGGGCATAAGGGCTTTTAAAATTGCCTTCTAACCCATGAAAAATAACTAAACGCGGCTTATGTGCAGCGAGCTCAGGTTTTTCGCTCCAAGCAAGATCGATAAAATCGCCATCAGGCAATTCAAGTCTCTGCCAAAGAGGTTTAATTTTCGGTGTCCTGCGAAAAATTCTTGGCAACAAAGTTTGGAGGTGTGGATTCTTAGCCCAACTTATCGGACGAAAGTTTTCTGACATAGCCTTATTTTATTTAATGGGGACTCTTGTGAGTCACATAACATACTGTTATTTTTTTGTGATGCAAGTAAACAAATTTGAGTTTGAGGATTAAAGTATAAATGACACTGGGGCTGATTTTTTCACTTTTTACATTTCTATTCATTGCCGCAGTCACACCTGGCCCTAACAACATGTTGTTGACCTCAAGTGCAGCAAACTATGGTTTTCGTCGTACTATCACATTATGCCTTGGGATCATGCTAGGTATGCAGCTCATACTTTACCTCTCTGCATTTGGGATTGCTGCGCTTTTACTGCTATATCCTGCGATCCATATCGTGTTAAAAATTGCGGGCAGTATTTACTTATTGTGGCTTGCATGGAAAACCGCCACGGCAAATTATGCACCACTTAAAGCAAATAGCGAAGTGGCAAAAAGCGTCACTTGGTATCAAGGCGGTTTATTGCAATTTTTAAACCCAAAAGCATGGATGATGGGTTTAGGTGCCGTTGGTGGGTTTAGTCTACCTGGTGAGTTATTCACTCAGTCAATTATTATGATGAGTCTCGCTTTTGTGGTTGTGAATTTGTCGGCAGGGCTTATTTGGATGGGGTTTGGCTCGTTAATTAGCCTGTTTCTTCGTAGCCGGCGTGCATGGTTTATCTTTAACTGGACAATGGGATTGCTGACCGCACTGTGCGTACCATTGATTTGGTTAGAGTAATGCCTATAGCCAAGAAGCTAATCTTATTTAGCTTCTTGGCATCTCTATATATGAAAAGTACGGTCGTGATCCGTTAGTAATTCGATGGTTAGGCTAAGTTTTCCCTCGCATCGCACCTACATGCGGCTTTTGCTTAGGGAGTGATTAACTTAAATCGACGCCTTTACTGCCAAATAGGTAAGTAAAGAGGAAACCGCAGACATACGAAACCAGTATGCCGCCCGCATACACTGCCATCCCTGCGAGTACGCCTTGCCCTGAGGTCATTAAGGGGATCGCGATTAATCCAGATGGGCCAAACACAGTATTTAAACCTACGGGCAAACCCATCCATGCTACCGCACCGATAAAGAACCCTCCTGCTGCGCCACCTAAACATGCTGTCACAAACGGTTTGACGCGAGGGAGTGTGACACCGTAAATCAACGGCTCGCCAATCCCTAAGAACCCAGGGAACAGCGCCCCACCAATTTGTCCGCGGGTTACAGAGCCTTTTTTGGCTTTCACGTATAAGGCAAGCGCCGCACCGACTTGGCCTGCACCCGCCATCGCCAGTATTGGGAATAGCGAGTTAAATCCTTGTGCATCCACTAAGGCAACATAAACAGGGATAAACCCTTGGTGAACCCCAAACATGACCGCAATTAAGAACAACCCAGCTAAGACCGCGGTACCAATCGGGTTACCGTTTAAGTGCATAAATAACCAAGACATTCCATCGAACAGCCAAACACCAATCGGCATGATAAAGATAAAGGTTGCTGCACCGACAATTAATAGAGTAATAGTTGAGGTCAGAATAATATCAAGGCTGGATGGAATAATTTTGCGGACTTGTTTTTCAACCCATGCACCAAAGATACAAGCAATTAAAATCCCAATAATGTTGCCGCGGGGGTCGATGTGCCAACCAAAGAAGTTAGACATCCCCGAATAGAAGCCTTTTGTTGCTTCTGGGTCGTAACCTAAAATAAATAAGGCGGCAATAATTGCGCCATTAACGCCACTTCCACCAAAGGCTTTTTGGGCGTTGTAGCCAATTAATAACCCCATAAAGGTAAATAAACCTTTACCAAATATGGCTAGGTAAGCAATGGCACTTTTTAACCAAGCCAGCTGCTGGGAGTCTGGTGGGAACACGTTTTCATTGGTGACTAATAACCCAAGTAATGATGCGATCCCCATCAACAGACCTGCACCAATAAACCCTGGAATTAGGGGAGTAAAGATGGTGGCAAACTTTGATAGAAAGCGGTGTACCGCGCTAGTTTGTTTCTTTTTCAACTGCTGCTTATTGGCAGAGGCAATTTCGTTCAAATCTTGAGTTTGATGAGGTGATTCATCGTGCTCATCTTCTTCATCCTCTAGCATTTTGTTCATTAAGTCCGCGGCGGTTTGGGCTTTACCTGGGCCTAGGACAATTTGTAGCTGCTCGTCACTTTCGATAACACCAAGCACGCCTGGGATTTGTTTCAGTGCGGCTTTATCGACGAGTTGGTCACTGTTGAGTGTCAGTCGTAAGCGAGTCATGCAGTTACCCGCTAGTTTTATATTGCGACGACCCCCTACTTGTTGCAGGATCTGCTGCATCATTTCTATTGTTATTTTAGCCATACTATTTTTCTCATTAAAATCCGCATATTAGGCGGAAGATGCCATATTGAGTGCTGTACGAATAAAACCGTTATTGTTGGTGAGCAGCTGACGAGCCTCATCGGCATTCAAGCCTGATAACACCATCAAAATTGCCGTCTTACAGTGCCTGTCACATTGTTGAAGTGCGTTTTCAGCTGTGGTTCGGTCACAGTCAGTTGCCTCCATAACAATTTTAGTTTGTCTTTCAATTAACTTGGCATTCGTGGCTTCAACATCCACCATCAAGTTGCCAAATACCTTACCGATACGGATCATCGCGCCCGTGGTGATCATATTCAGCACTAATTTTTGGGCCGTTCCCGCTTTCATTCGTGAAGAACCAGTGACCACTTCTGGACCAACAATAGGGGTAATTGCGATATCTGCTGCATTGGCGATGGGGCTATTTGGGTTACAGCTAATGGCTGCTGTCGTGGCGCCGACAGAGCCTGCATAAGCTAAAGCGCCTAACACATACGGAGTACGTCCACTTGCTGCGATACCAACGAGTACATCTTTTTCATTAAATTGGATATTTTTCAGGTCTTGTTCACCTAACTCAGGTTTATCTTCTGCGTTTTCGACGGCACGAAAAATGGCTTGGTGACCGCCTGCAATGAGGCCGATGACTTGCTCATGAGGAGTTCCATAAGTTGGTGGGCACTCACTGGCATCAAGTATGCCTAAACGCCCAGAGGTACCAGCGCCCGAGTAAACTAATCGACCACCGTTTAGAAATGCGTCTGCGACTTTATCAACTAACTGTGCAATTTCAGGCAAGACTTTTTCGACAGCTAAAGGGACTTGTTTGTCTTCGTTGTTAATCACTTGCAGCATTTGCAAGGTAGGAAGTTGGTCGATATGTGTACTTGCGGAATTGCGGCTTTCCGTTACCATTTTGCTTAAGTCGATAGTCATGAAAATAGCTCCTAAATCAGATATTGTGCCAATATTATGGAATTATTTATTCCTTTGGTGTGATTGAAATCACGGTGTTATCTATTCTAACTTGCGAATATAAAGGAATATTTTGTCATTTATTTCAAATTAAAGAGTCACTTTTCATTGAATTTATTCGATTATTTTTAACGTATCGATTAAGTTTTATTGGAATAATTTATTGTTATTTTTTTGATGGCTTGAAATTTACACCTTTTGGGGGCTCACTATGACATTATTGGATGTCATCACGTATTCACTACCGCGATTAGCAGAAAATCAGCGGAAAATTGCGCAATTTATCCTGGAAAATCCAGAAAATATATTGAGTTTGTCTTCATCTCAACTGGCTGAGAAGCTAAATGTCAGCCAGTCCGCTATTGTGAAGTTTAGCCAAAAAGTGGGCGTTAAGGGGTACCCTGCGCTGAAATTGGCGCTAAGTGAAATTATTGGGCGCCAGAAACTTAATGAAGGGACGGCTCATACTGCATTGCATAATCGAATTGCACCGAATGATAATTTGATGGTGGTGGCGCAAAAGCTTGCGATGGAGAAAAACCATTCGATAACAGAGACAACAAAGCATATTGATTTCAAGCAGTTTGAAAAGGTCGTGGCGTTAATCGATAAATCTCAGCGGGTGCAGATAGTCGGCATTGGCGGCTCAGGGCTCACGGCAAAGGATTTAAGTTATAAGCTGCAAAAAATTGGGATTACTACCTTGGTCGAATTTGATCATCATGTGCAAATTGCAGCGGCATTAACGTTAAATTCCAATGATGTACAGATTGTTATCTCGTTTACGGGCAAGCGAAAAGACATGCTGAGTGCAGCGAATATCGCTCGTAAGCAAGGAGCATCGGTTATCGCGATAACGCGTGACCGACATTCACCACTGGCGCAACTCTCTGATTACGTTATTGAAAGTATTGCGGAAGAAGATGAGTGGCGTAGTTCGTCTATTTCATCTCGAACAGCTCAAAACACTATAACCGACCTCATTTTTATGGCATTGCTACAAAAACGTGAGGCTAAAGCCAAGTCTTTAGTTATGAATGCGAGAATGGCAATTAATAATTTAGATGAATAGCCTTTAGTCTTATAACTCATCGATAACTTTGCAATACATACCTATTTGCGTTAAGACTAAAGTTATAAGTATTTAAATTTGAAATATTCAAAGGGGAATTATTGATGAGAGCACTCATTGTTTATACTGAGTTAACTGACGAAGATTCCGTTATTAGCCACGCAGTAGCAAGACTGGCAAGCGAATTGAACGATGAACATGTTGAAACCGTGATTATTCGGGATTTTGAAGATGGGATGGCTTACATCCGTTCAAATACGAGCATCGATTGCTTGCTATACGGCCGCGATATGTCAGATAAGCAAGAACAAACCCAAGCTCATCAATTAATTACTCAGCTTCACCGTCGACAAGAAGATGTCCCTGTTTTTTTACTGAGCGATCGTGAAGAAGCGCTAACCGCTTTTGACCGAAAAATGATGGAGCAAGTCGATGAATTTGCTTGGATTTTAGAAGATTCAGCCGACTTTATTGCAGGGCGTGTACTTGCGGCGATTATTCGCTATCGTGCACAATTGTTGCCGCCATTAATGAAAAGCTTAATTAAATACAGTGACATACATGAATATTCGTGGGCGGCCCCAGGGCACCAAGGTGGGGTTGGTTTTACCAAAACACCTGCGGGGCGTATTTATCACGATTTTTTTGGTGAGAATTTATTTCGTACAGATATTGGGATTGAGCGAGTTGCAGTGGGCTCATTGCTAGACCATACAGGGGCATTTGGTGAATGTGAAAAAAATGCCGCGCGTATCTTTGGTGCTGACCAATCTTATTCGGTGGTTGTCGGGACATCGGGTTCCAATCGAACGATTATGCAAGCTTGCATGACTGATGATGATGTCGTCGTCATCGACCGAAATTGTCATAAATCGATTGAGCAGGGGTTGATCCTGACAGGGGCTAAACCTGTGTATATGACACCTAGCCGTAACCGCTATGGTATTATCGGTCCAATTTATCCGAAAGAGATGACACCCGAAGCCATTGCTGAAAAGATCGCTAAGAATCCATTAACATTGGACAAAATCGGTAAACGCCCTACCTATAGTGTTGTCACTAACTGTACCTACGATGGTGTCTGCTACCATGCACGCAAAGTTCAAGATTTACTGGATAAATCATTGGATAGAATTCATTTTGATGAGGCATGGTATGGGTATGCACGTTTTAATCCGATTTATCATAACCACTTTGCTATGCGAGATGAGCCGAGAAATGGCGATGAGCCGACGATTTTTGCCACTCACTCCACACATAAGTTGTTGAATGCGTTATCCCAAGCATCATTCATTCACATCCGAAATGGTCGTAACTCGATTGATTTCAATCGCTTTAATCAGGCTTATCATATGCACGCCACCACCTCGCCGCTGTATGCCATTTGTGCCTCAAACGATATCGCGGCGGATATGATGGATGGTAATAGCGGGCGTTCACTCACCGACGAAGTTATTCGTGAATCTATCGATTTCCGCCAATCATTGGGTTATTTGTATAAAGAGTTTCTCAATGATGACGAATGGTTCTTTAAGCCATGGAATCAGGAAATGGTGAAGGACCCTGCGACAGGGAAACGCTATGCTTTTGAAGATGCCCCTGTTGAGTTGCTGATGAAAGAGCAGAGCTGCTGGGTAATGAACCCTGAGGATAAATGGCACGGTTTTAAAGATATCCCTGAAAACTGGGCGATGCTTGACCCTATTAAAGTCAGTATTTTATCACCAGGAATGGGGGACGATGGCAAACTGCAAGACACTGGCGTACCCGCAGCACTGGTGACTGCATGGTTGAACCATTATGGGATTGTGCCAACACGGACAACGGATTTCCAGATTATGTTCTTGTTTTCCATGGGGATCACTAAAGGGAAGTGGGGGACTTTAGTTAATGCGCTACTCTCCTTTAAACGCCACTATGACAATAACACCAGTTTGAAAAAGGTGTTACCTGAAGTGGTGGAAAGTGCCCCTGAAATATATGGTCACATGGGGTTACGTGACTTAGGCGATAAAATGTTTATCTATCTACAGAAAAATAACCCTGCTGGGCAGCTGAATCAAGCGTATGAACAATTGCCTGAAGTGGTGATGAGCCCACGAGATGCGTACCAAGAAATTGTAGCTAACCGTGTGGAAGCAGTTCCGCTCGATAAACTCGCCGGGCGTATCGCTGCCAATTCGATTATTCCGTATCCACCAGGTATCCCGATGTTGCTATCAGGGGAAAGTTTTGGGGATAAAAACAGCCCACATATCGGTTACTTACACAGCCTGCAGGCGTGGGATAGTGAGTTCCCTGGCTTTGAACATGAAACCGAAGGAACCGAAATTATCGATGGGCAGTATTATGTGATGTGTGTGAAACACTAATGACATCAAGCTAGAAAACGAAAAAGGCGCTTGATTTTAATAAGTCAGGCGCCTTTTTGCGTGTTAATTAATGGCAGAATAACTAGTTGGCCTCAAACTCACTGGTCATCACTTCCAGTTTTTCTTGTAGCTCCATCCATTCCATTTCAACCGCTTCAAGGGCGGATTTTTGCTCCGTTTGTTTTTTCAAACATTCAGTCAGCTCTGCTTTTTTATCTTGCTCATAAATTGCTGCGTCAGAAAGCTTCGATTCTAACTCGCCCAGTGACCTAGAGTATTTCTCCATCTGCTTTTCCAACTCCGTGATTTTTTTACGGATTGGTTGAGTTAGCTGGCGGAACTCCGCTTCACGACGTTTTTGATCTTTCCTATCTTGCGCGGTGACTGTTGCCGCAGCGGCGGGTTTGTCTTTCTCTTGCTGGTCACGCACTTGCTGCAATTCGAGCTTGTTTTGCTCGGCAAGCCATTGTTGGTAATCTTCTAAATCACCATCAAATTGTTCTACTGCACCGCCGTGAACTAAATACAGCTCATCAGTGGTGGTTCTTAGCAAGTGCCTATCATGGGAAACCACGACTAATGCGCCTTCGAATGCCATCAAGGCTTCGGTGAGGGCTTGGCGCATGTCCAAATCCAAGTGGTTGGTTGGCTCATCGAGTAACAACAGATTTGGGCGTTGCCAGACGATGAGTGCTAGCACCAAACGTGCTTTCTCTCCACCAGAGAAACGGCCGCTAGGGTCTGTCACTTGGTCGCCTTTAAAACCAAAGCCACCTAAATAGTCGCGCAGCTGTTGCTCCGTTTGCTCTGGGGCAAGGCGTGCAAGGTGTTGTAATGGAGATTCTTCAGGGTGCAGGTATTCCAACTGGTGCTGGGCGAAATAACCTAGTTTGATGCCTTTAGCGAGGGAAATTTCACCCTGTAATGGCGGTAAATCACCTGCTAGCATCTTAATTAACGTGGATTTACCCGCGCCATTACGCCCCAGTAACCCAATGCGTGAACCTGGCACTAAGTTCAGCTTAATTGATTGCAAAACGATTTTTTCACCGTAGCCCGCGCTGACTTTTTCCATCTTTAATAATGGATTTGGCAAACTTTCAGGTTTACGGAATGAAAAATGGAATGGGTTATCCACGTGTGCAGGTGCCACCATTTCCATTCTTTCCAACATCTTAATACGGCTTTGTGCTTGCTTTGCTTTGGTTGCTTGCACTCTAAAGCGGTCGATATAGCTTTGTAGGTGTGCGGCCTTAGCCTGTTGACTTTCATACAGCGCTTGTTGTTGGGCCAGTTTTGTTGCGCGCTGGCGTTCAAATGAAGAGTAGTTGCCCGTGTATTCGAACATAGTTTCTTGTTCAATATGCAACACTTTATCAATAATTGGGTCGAGGAAATCCCTATCATGGGAAATCAAGATTAACGTGCCTTGGTAGCTTTTCAGCCATTTTTCCAGCCAAATCACCGCATCTAAATCAAGGTGGTTAGTTGGTTCATCAAGTAGCAACAAATCAGAGCGGCAAAGTAGCGCTTGCGCGAGGTTCAAACGCATCCGCCATCCACCCGAAAATGATTTTACGGGAGAGTCTAATTGCGCTTGGCTGAAACCTAAACCATGAAGCAAACTTGATGCACGCGAACGGATTGTCCACGCATCGATAGCATCTAATTGCCCATGGACGACAGCAATGGCATTACCATCATTTTTTTCATTAGCTTGGGCAAGTTTTTGTTCAAGGGCGCGAAACTCACGGTCACCGTCAATGACATATTCGAGAGCGGGCACATCTAATGCAGGGGTTTCTTGGTTGACCCATGCCATAGACCAGTTGCTTGGAAACGTTGCAGAGCCTGCTTCAGCTTGTAATTCGCCTTTCAATAGCGCAAGCAGCGTCGATTTACCGCAGCCATTTTTACCCACTAAACCAACTTTTTGGCCAGGGTTAATCGTTGCCGTGGCATTGTCCAAAAGAACACGAACGCCTCGACGAATTTGGAGTGAAGAGAAAACAATCATAGCAACCGTCTATTAAAAATATGTTAAATTATCAACGTATATACTCTAAATAATTCACAGTGCAGTTAGGCGACAAGCAAATGAGTCGCGAAGAGCCTACTTAAGTAGGTGACTAGTGCGAATGCGCGTAGTCAACAACACTGCAACGTGAAGTAAGACGAGTATAGCAGGCTGCATGGTAACGGAAAATGTTCCGTCTGACACGCCTTTGAGGAGGGAAAGATGTCAAATATACCAAAAGTGCTGGTGGTCTATGCCCATCCAGACCCTGATGAATCTATCGCCAACAAGGCATTGCTTGATGCGGTGCGTGATTTTGAACATGTTACGGTACATGATTTATACGCGACATACCCCGACTATTTTATTGATGTGACCGCGGAGCAAAAGCTGTTGTGCTTGTATGATGTGATTGTTTTTCAGCACCCGCTCTATACTTATAGTTGCCCCGCATTGTTGAAAGAGTGGTTTGACCGCGTATTAACTCGCCGTTTCGCCACCGATATGGGGTATCAAAAATTAAAAGGCAAATATTGGCGCTCGGTGATTACAACAGGGGAACCTATCCATGCCTACCAACACGATGGGTACAACCGTTACCCTTTAACAGAAATACTTCGTCCATTTGAATTGACCGCATTAATGTGTGATATGCAATGGCTGGAGCCGACTATTATTTATGCGGCACGTCGGCAGCCTAAAGCCCATTTTCAACAGCTTATTGATGACTACCGTCAATGGATACAACAACCGCTGAGTGCGGGAGGGCTTTCCTAATGTCAGATATGGGGCTATTTGAATCTGTTATCATTTTCCTCTGCGCGGGTGTCATCATGGTACCCATTGCCCAGAAAATTCGTTTGGGCGCGGTACTTGGGTATCTATTGGCAGGGATTATGATTGGGCCATTTGTACTTGGCTTTATCCATAATGTTGATGATATTTTGCATTTCTCTGAAATGGGCGTCGTGTTTTTAATGTTCTTAATTGGCTTAGAGTTAAAACCCTCTAAGTTATGGGAGCTGAGGCGTTCGATTTTTGGTGTGGGCACCGTTCAAGTTGTGGTCACCGCAGCAATCATGGCATCACTACTGTTTCTTGCCAAATTTTCATGGCAAGCCGCCATTGTGGGTGGGCTGGGGATGGCAATGTCATCAACAGCGATGGCACTGCAACTGATGAACGAAAAGGGCATGTCCAATAAAGAGAGCGGTCAGCTTGGTTTTTCTGTTTTGCTATTCCAAGATATGGCGGTGATCCCGATTATGGCATTGATCCCCTTATTGGCAGGGGATACGGCAACCAGCGACTGGCAAAAAATTGGCTTAAAAGTTGTTGCTTTTTTTGGGTTATGGGTGGTTGGTCGCTACTTATTACGTCCGATGTTTAGGCTAGCTGCAAAATCGGGTGTGCATGAAATTTTTACCGCCGCTGCACTCTTAGTGGTATTAGGTTCTGCGTTGATTATGGAAAGCCTCGGTTTTTCGATGGCGTTAGGTACCTTTATGGCAGGAGTCATGTTAGCGGAAACAGAATTCCGCCATGAATTGGAAATCAACATTGAGCCATTTAAAGGCTTATTGCTGGGGCTGTTTTTTATCTCTGTAGGGATGTCGCTTAACTTACAAGTATTGTGGACTTATTTACCTCAGGTATTGATTGCTGTGGTGGTCTTAGTGGCAGTAAAAGCATTGGTGCTGTATTTGCTTGGTTTTGCTGCACGGCTGCGTAATGGCGCTCGAGCCCAATTTTCTGGTGTCTTAAGCCAAGGCGGTGAATTTGCCTTCGTTATTTATGCGACGGCTTTTGGGGCAAGTGTCATTGATGAACGCCAAATGGATCTTTTGCTGGTGGTGGTCACACTTTCGATGATGACAACGCCACTTGTGATGCAGCTGATAGATGCTTATTTGAACTACCGATATAATCAGCAACCTGCATCCAGTGAAAAGCCATTTGTGGAAGATAACGACCCACATGTTATTTTGGTGGGCTTTGGCCGTATGGGGCAAGTGGTTGGGCGTTTATTAATGGCCAATAAAGTCAAAATCACGGTACTTGAACAAGATGTGACTGCGATTGGCACAATGCGTCGCTACGGTTATACCGTGTATTACGGTGATGCGCGAGAGCTGCAATTACTGCGTTCAGCGGGGGCTGATAAAGCCAAAGCCATTGTGATCACCAGTGATGTGCCTGAGGAAGTGATGGAAATTGTGCGAATTTGCCAAGAAAACTTTCCTAACTTGCATATTATTGCTCGAGCAAAAGGCCGTCTGGAGGCACATGAATTATTGCACAGTGGCGTGACCGACTTTAGCCGTGAAACATTTTCTAGTGCTTTGGAGCTCGGTAGCAAGGCATTAATTAGTACCGGTATGCATCCACACAAAGCCTACCGGGCAAAACAGCATTTCCGTCGCTTAGATATGCGCATGTTGCGGGACGTCTATCCCGAAAGTGAAAATAGCGATAGCGGGCAAATTTCACGTGTAAAAGAAGCGCGTCGTGAGCTCAATGAGCTATTTGAAAAAGAGATGCAAAGAGAACACCGGCAGCCACATAGCTGGAACAATGAACAATAAGGGTAAGAAATGGCTTCAACACGTAAGCGTTTTATTGCAGGCGCGACCTGCCCGAAATGCCAATCACAAGATACGTTGATGATGTGGCGTGAAGATAAAATTGATGTGGTGGAGTGCGTCAACTGTGGCGACCAACAACGCCAAGCGGGGGAGGTTGCCACCGAGCACGTAAGGCAAAAAGAGCAGGTGATTGGTATTTTTACACCTGAATAAGAGAAATTTGTCAATTCTCAATACATCATCATTGTTTTTCGGTACAATTGGCAAAAAATTTTCCCCTTACGGGTAGTAGGAGATGTCATGAAAGTAGCAAAAGACTTGGTGGTCAGCTTGGCTTATCAAGTAAGAACAGAAGACGGTGTTTTAGTTGATGAGTCCCCGGCAAGCGCGCCACTGGACTATTTGCACGGCCGTGGTTCTTTAATTTCTGGTCTAGAAAAAGCGTTAGAAGGCCGTTCTGTTGGTGAAAACTTCGATGTTGAAGTGGCTTCTGACGATGCATACGGTCAATACGATGACAACTTAGTTCAACGCGTTCCTAAAGATGTCTTTATGGGTGTTGATGAGCTGGAAGTTGGCATGCGTTTCTTAGCTGACACTGACATGGGCCCAGTTCCTGTCGAAATCACAGGGATTGAAGGCGACGAAGTTATCGTTGACGGTAACCACATGTTAGCAGGTCAAAACCTGAAATTTAATGTTGAAGTCATGGGCATCCGTGAAGCAACAGAAGAAGAAATCGCACATGGTCACGTTCATGGCGCAGATGGTCACGACCATGACCACGACCACGAAGGTGGTTGCTGTGGCGGTGGCGGTCATAGCCACGGTTCAGAAGGCGGTTGTTGTGGTGGTGGCGAAGGCCACGGCCATGGTCACAAACAAGGTGGCTGCGGTTGCCACTAATACGCTGTATTAGTGTTTGTTTTAGAATAAAAAAGGAAGCGAAAGCTTCCTTTTTTGTCGCTATCAATAATGTGGCGGCGGTGTTTCTTCTTCTGGTCGCGCCAAATGGGAATCTTGCGACGATTTCAGCCTTTCCGTGACGATGCGTAAATGTTCCTGCATCCGCGTCAACTGCATTTGCTGGTCAGTAATCACTTGATTTAGCTGTTCGATAGCTAATTCTTGGAAAGCCACTTTGCTTTCTAAAAGTTCTAAACGTTGTTCGAATGAATGAGATGAGTCCATTTTCGACTCTCCTTAGGCGTTTTCATCATAATCAAACCATCATAATAACCGAACATTACAAATCAACAGATAAGTTTTAGTTAAACATATAGGCGATGAAACCTCTTTTTGTTAATGTTGTCTGAAGAAATGATTATACTGTTTCTATCACAAATAAATAATGAGACCCAAAGCACTAGGGGCATTATCATAAAATGAATGGTTAACATTGGGTTTACTATTCAAATAGGTTCGCATTAAAATCATCGGAGATTAGGATGAAATCACTGTTTAAGGCAAGTCTTCTGGCAACAACGTTGGCACTTACTTTCACTGCTCCGCAAGTTATGGCAGCGGAAGCCAAAGCACAAAGTAGCGCATTTAAAAATGCTGAAGAGCGTAATGCTTATGCACTGGGCGCTTCTTTAGGTCGCTACATGCAGAATTCATTAGAAGAACAAAAAACTATTGGTATTAACTTGGATAACGCACAACTGTTGGCGGGTGTTCAAGATGCATTCAATGGTAAAAGCAAAATGACCGATGCAGAAGTTGAAGAAACCCTGCGTCAGTTCGAAGGGCAAGTTAAAGCAGCTGCCGATAAAAAAATGAAAGACGAATCAGCCAGTAATGAGAAAAAAGGCGCTGAATTCCGTGAAAAATACGCTAAAGAAAAAGGCGTAGTGAAAACCAAATCTGGCTTACTGTACAAAATTGAAAAAGACGGTACAGGCGCTAAACCTAAAGCAGATGAAACCGTTGTCGTTCATTACAAAGGCTCTCTGATTGATGGTACTGAATTTGATAGCTCTTACTCACGTAACGAGCCACTGACTATCCCATTAAACTCAGTCATTAAAGGCTGGACTGAAGGTTTAGTCAACCTGAAAAAAGGCGGCAAAATGCAGTTAGTGATCCCCGCTGATTTAGCGTATGGCGAAAACGGCGTTCCGGGTATCCCAGCTAACTCAACTTTAGTTTTTGATGTTGAATTATTAGATATCAAACCAGCGGCTAAATAAAATAGATTTTAGTTGTCATCAAGCCCGAGGCATTTGTCTTGGGCTTTTTTGTTTATATGTATTCTTCATCAATTAGGTACAGTTACGACAATCGTTGAACCAAGAGGTGCATATCCTCTTAACCGAATATAATCACTCCCAGCGCCATCGCCTTCAATTGTGTGGTTTCCTGGGCCTAGTGTTTGCACTGTGGAGGTATTAGGGCCATTCATAAACTTAATTTGCACATCAAAAGGCCCCATTGTTAAAGGATCTCTAAAATCATATGAGACAGTGTATTTATATTTGCCAATGTAAGATTGAATCGGGTACCAATTAGACCATTTGCCAAATTGAGCGAAAATTAAGATATCTTTGTTTCCTGCCATGAAAGTTCCTTATTTAAAAATAAAGAAAATGCAGTGGATAATACGGTTAAAAATATAAACGTTTTAGGTGAATTTCTAATGATATGGAAAGGCGTAAAATATGAAATATCAATATTTGATAAATAGAAAACAAAAAGGTTAATCACATCAACGATTAATGTTAATGAAATGGCTAACACAAAAATACGTTTAAATATGGATTTAATATGTAATGAATAATTTAGCACAGAGGTAAGTAGCAGTGAGCGCATTACCATAATCAGTAAGGTAAAGACGATTGAATAGATAGTCAGCTTATCAACATGTATTGTGACAACACCAGTGATGAGCAGTAATAAGTCGTATATTTCACTAAATGAAACTATTAGGAAGTAAATAATTAGCATGTAGATTTTTCGTTTAATCAAAATAAACCTCATTAATTAATTTGGCATGTGGATAGAATTACATCATTATTAAGTTTGAATAATTGAATATAATATTTTAATACTATTCTGGCCAAATAAAATGGTAAGGAATTATAATTTTATAGTTTTAATTATGGTTTCGATTTAAATGTATTATTAATGAAAACTCATTAAAGAGAATGGAAAATTTATATTTACCAGCAAGTAAGTTGTTTTTTTCGTTATAAATTATGCGGAATCAAGGCTTATGATCCAGTTTTAGATAAGTCACTGCCTGGCGTGGCAACAACGTCTAACCGTGGTGAATTTTTGGCAAAAAAATCCCCAAATTGTTTAAAACTTGTGATAAAACAGACTGTCTTGCATTCATTCGCTTGACGGCGACGTCTTGGAGTTTTAACTTCAGAAGACTCTATTTTATTATTTATCATCACAATTGTTGATTATACGCGGTGCAATAAAGGCAAATTAGTCGAATAATGAATGCCTTATTAGTCAACTGGATGAAATGTTTACATTAGAAGGATGATGTTGAAAATGTCAGATTCTTTACAGTCACACGACCTCAGCGATATTAATATACTGGATAACCAGCCTTTTGCTGAAACCGACCACGAAATCTTAAAATCATATGAAGCGGCGGTTGATGGCTTAGCAATGCTAATTGGTGGGCACTGTGAAATCGTTCTTCACTCATTGGAAGACCTGAATTGTTCTGCGGTGAGGATTGCTAACGGCCAGCACACAGGGCGTAAAATTGGCTCTCCAATTACTGACCTTGCGCTGCGTATGCTGCACGATATGGCAGATGAAGAATCTAGCGTCTCTAAAGCTTACTTTACTAAAGCGAAAAGCGGCGACTTAATGAAATCAGTGACGATTGCGATTCGCAACCGTAAGCAGCGTGTCATTGGTTTGTTGTGCATCAATATGAACTTAGATGTGCCTTTCTCAGAAATTATTCAATCGTTTGTTCCAGAAACAAAACAAGAAGTGACTTCAGATGTAAACTTTGCTTCATCCGTTGATGATTTAGTTGCTCAAACATTAGAATACACCATTGAAGAAGTGGGCGCAGACCGTAACGTATCGAATAATGCGAAGAACAAACAAGTGGTTCTGAATTTGTATGAAAAAGGTATTTTCGATATCAAAGATGCGATTAACCAAGTTGCAGATCGCTTAAATATCTCAAAACACACCGTTTATTTGTACATTCGTCAGTTTAAGAGTGGTGAATGAGTCACGCTAATCCATTAACGTACTGCATCTTGGTGACGGGCCCAGCATATGGGACGCAACAAGCTGCAAGTGCGTATCAATTTGCCAAAGCCCTTCTCGAAGAAGGGCACACGTTAAAAACCATATTTTTTTATCGTGAAGGCGTGCTGAACGCAAACTTACTCACATCCCCCGCAACGGACGAGTTCGATTTACTCACGGCTTGGCAGCAATTGGCAAAAGACGCTGGTTGTGAGATGCATATTTGTGTTTCTGCGGCGTTACGGCGTGGTGTAGTTGATCAAGAACAGGCTCAAAACTTATCATTACCAGTCAATAATTTAGCGAGTGGGTTTATGATGAGTGGGTTAGGTAGCTTAGCGGAAGCCATGATGACAGCAGATAGAACCCTTCAATTTTAAGAAAGTAAGGTATCCCGTGAAAAAAATTGCCTTCGTTTTTACGACAATGCCCCATGGAAATGCAAGTGGGCGAGAAGGGTTGGATGCCTTGCTGGCAACATCTGCATTAACGGATGAAATTGAGGTATTTTTTATTGCTGATGGCGTCTTTCAACTGCGAGTAAACCAACAACCTAAAGCCATTCTTGCGCGGGACTATATCGCAACATTTAAAATATTACCGCTATATGACATTGAAAATATTTATCTTTGTCGGGAATCCCTTCGGGAACGTGGGTTACCTGAAAACGGTGAGTATGTTGTTACGCCTAAAATCCTCAACCCATGTGAAATTCAGCTAAAATTAGCCGCTTGCGATGTGGTGTTGAAATTTTAATCGATTGTTCGTATTTTAAGCTTGGGTTGCGTTTTGATCTATAGTAGGATCGTTTCTATGCTTTATACATTAGCAACATCTCCGTTTAACTGTGATTTTTCGGCTATACTTCGCCTAATGACAGATAAAGACGCGGTTTTATTGATGCAAGATGGCGTGGCTACTGCAATATCACAGTCACCTTTCCTTGATGCATTACAAAAAACGGGGGCACAATTATATGCCTTGGATGTCGATATTAACGCTCGAGGGTTGCAAAATACCCTATCACCCGCCGTTTCTGTGATCACATATCAAGGTTTTGTGAAGCTAACAGAAGTCCAAAAACAACATTTTGCCCTATAAAGGCACTAAAAGTTGTATATTTCTTGACACCTGACTCAGTCGGCAATAAAATTTCGCGTCCTCGTGTATCGTCATGTTGGCGAACGAGGTCAAAATCCGTGTTTACGAAGCAAAAAAACCAGGAGCTTTTTTAATAATGGCAACTATTAATCAGCTGGTACGCAAATCTCGTAGCTCGAAAGTTGTGAAAAGCAACGTTCCAGCACTGGAAGCTTGCCCGCAAAAACGTGGCGTATGTACTCGTGTATATACTACCACTCCTAAAAAACCAAACTCAGCATTACGTAAAGTATGCCGTGTTCGTTTAACTAATGGTTTCGAAGTATCTTCCTACATCGGTGGTGAAGGCCACAACTTGCAGGAACACTCCGTAATCCTTATCCGTGGCGGTCGTGTTAAAGACTTGCCAGGTGTGCGTTATCACACCGTTCGCGGCGCACTGGACTGTTCTGGTGTTAAAGACCGTAAGCAAGCTCGTTCTAAATACGGCGCGAAAAAACCTAAGGCTTAATGGATTACCGTTAAGTAAGGCCAAACATTTTAATCTTAATGTCAAAATACTCTCGTAGAGTTTTGGACAAACCTGAATTAACAACGGAGTCATATCCATGCCACGTCGTCGCGTAATAGGTCAACGTAAAATTCTTCCAGATCCTAAGTTCGGATCAGAATTACTGGCCAAGTTTGTAAATATCCTGATGGTAGACGGGAAAAAATCTACTGCTGAAGCAATCGTATATAACGCACTTGAAACCCTTGCTCAGCGTTCTGGTAAAACTGAACTTGATGCATTCGAATTAGCACTGGATAACGTGCGTCCGACTGTGGAAGTTAAATCCCGCCGTGTTGGTGGTTCAACTTACCAAGTTCCAGTTGAAGTTCGCCCGGTTCGTCGTAATGCCCTGGCAATGCGTTGGATCGTTGATGCTGCTCGTAAACGCGGTGATAAATCTATGGCACTTCGCCTGGCAAATGAATTATCAGACGCTGCTGAGAACAAAGGTTCCGCTGTTAAGAAACGTGAAGACGTTCACCGTATGGCAGAAGCTAACAAGGCGTTCGCACACTACCGTTGGTAATAATTTCTTACCTACATTAGTGATGTATCTCAGGGTAGCCATTTGCTACCCTTTATATGAAGCATTGAACGCCCACGAGAGAGGAAAAAATGGCCCGTCAAACGCCCATAGCACGTTATCGTAATATCGGTATCAGTGCACACATCGACGCCGGTAAAACCACAACTTCTGAACGTATTCTGTTCTATACTGGTGTAAACCATAAAATTGGTGAAACTCACGAAGGTTCTGCAACAATGGACTGGATGGAGCAGGAGCAAGAGCGTGGTATTACTATCACATCTGCAGCGACTACTGCATTCTGGTCTGGTATGGCAAAACAGTATGAGCCACACCGTATCAACATCATCGACACCCCGGGACACGTTGACTTCACAATCGAAGTAGAACGTTCTATGCGTGTTCTTGATGGCGCAGTAATGGTTTACTGTGCAGTTGGTGGTGTTCAGCCACAGTCTGAAACTGTATGGCGTCAGGCTAACAAATATAAAGTTCCACGTATCGCGTTCGTTAACAAAATGGACCGTATGGGTGCGAACTTCTTACGTGTTGTTGAGCAATTAAAAACACGTTTAGCAGCTAACGCAGTTCCACTGCAATTACCAGTCGGCGCAGAAGAAGCGTTCACAGGTGTTGTTGACTTGCTGAAAATGAAAGCAATTAAGTGGAGCGATGAAGACCAGGGCGTTACCTTCGAATACGAAGATATCCCTGCGAGCATGCAAGAAGCAGCTGAAGAGTGGCACAACAACCTGATCGAAACCGCAGCAGAAGCATCAGAAGAACTGATGGAAAAATATCTGGGCGGTGAAGAACTGACTGAAGCAGAAATTAAAGCTGCATTACGTCAACGTGTTCTTGCAAGCGAAATTATCCTGGTTACCTGTGGTTCTGCATTTAAGAACAAAGGTGTTCAGGCGATGCTGGATGCAGTGGTTGATTACTTACCTGCGCCAACAGATGTACCTGCAATCAATGGTATTCTGGATGACGGTAAAGACACACCTGCAGAGCGTCACGCAAGTGATGATGAGCCATTCTCATCATTAGCATTTAAAATTGCAACTGACCCATTCGTTGGTAACTTAACGTTCTTCCGTGTTTACTCTGGTGTTGTTAACTCAGGTGACACAGTTCTGAACGCAGTGAAATCGAAAAAAGAACGTTTTGGCCGTATCGTTCAGATGCACGCTAACAAACGTGAAGAGATCAAAGAAGTTCGCGCTGGTGACATCGCGGCGGCAATCGGTCTGAAAGACGTAACTACAGGTGATACTTTATGTGCAGTTGATGCGCCAATCATCCTGGAGCGTATGGAATTCCCAGAGCCAGTAATCTCTGTTGCAATCGAACCAAAAACTAAAGCTGACCAAGAAAAAATGGGTATCGCATTAGGCCGTCTGGCTCAAGAAGACCCATCATTCCGCGTATCAAGTGATGAAGAGACTAATCAGACTATCATCGCTGGTATGGGTGAATTGCACTTGGACGTTCTGGTTGACCGTATGCGTCGTGAATTTAAAGTTGAAGCGAACGTTGGTAAACCTCAAGTTGCTTACCGTGAAGCAATCACTGCTAAAGTGACTGACATCGAAGGTAAACACGCGAAACAGTCTGGTGGTCGTGGTCAGTACGGTCATGTCGTTATCGATATGTTCCCACTGAACAAAAACGATAAAGACGGTCTGCCAATGGACTACGAATTTGTCAACGAAATCAAGGGTGGTGTAATTCCAACTGAATACATCCCTGCGGTTGATAAAGGTATCCAAGAGCAGCTGAAATCTGGCCCATTAGCTGGCTACCCTGTTGTTAACATGGGTGTTCGTCTGCATTTCGGTTCTTACCATGATGTTGACTCCTCTGAACTGGCGTTTAAACTTGCGGCTTCAATCGCGTTTAAAGATGGCTTCAAAAAAGCTAAACCTGTTCTGCTTGAGCCAATCATGAAAGTCGAAGTGGAAACACCAGAAGACTACATGGGTGATGTTATTGGTGACCTGAACCGTCGTCGTGGTATGATTGAAGGTATGGATGACCTGCCTACTGGTAAAGTCGTTCGTGCACAAGTACCATTGTCCGAAATGTTCGGTTATGCTACTGACCTGCGTTCTCAGACACAAGGTCGTGCTTCATACTCTATGGAGTTCCTGAAGTACAATGAAGCACCAAACAACGTTGCACAGGCTGTTATCGAAGCTCGTAACGCTAAATAATCGATTTTAAATCGGTTAACTACTTTAATTTAAGTTCCTTCTTTATCGTGAAGAGGGAACTCCATAAGGAATAGAGTCGTGTCTAAAGAAAAATTTGAACGTTCAAAACCGCACGTTAACGTTGGTACTATCGGCCACGTTGACCACGGTAAAACTACTCTGACAGCAGCTATCACTACTGTTCTGGCAAAAACTTACGGCGGTTCTGCTCGTGCATTCGACCAAATCGATAACGCACCAGAAGAAAAAGCGCGTGGTATCACCATCTCTACTTCTCACGTAGAGTACGATACGCCAACTCGCCACTACGCACACGTAGACTGCCCAGGACACGCCGACTATGTTAAAAACATGATCACAGGTGCTGCACAGATGGACGGTGCAATCCTGGTTGTTGCTGCGACTGATGGCCCAATGCCACAAACTCGTGAGCACATCCTGTTAGGTCGTCAGGTTGGCGTTCCTTACATCATCGTGTTCCTGAACAAATGTGACATGGTTGATGACGAAGAACTGTTAGAATTAGTTGAAATGGAAGTTCGTGAGTTACTGTCTCAGTACGACTTCCCAGGCGACGACACTCCAGTTGTTCGTGGTTCAGCACTGAAAGCGCTGGAAGGCGAAGCTGAGTGGGAAGCGAAAATTGTTGAATTAGCAGGTTACCTGGATTCTTACATCCCAGAACCAGAGCGTGCAATTGACCGTCCATTCCTGCTGCCAATTGAAGACGTATTCTCAATCTCAGGTCGTGGTACAGTAGTAACAGGCCGTGTTGAGCGTGGTATCATCAAAGTTGGTGAAGAAGTTGAAATCGTTGGTATCAAAGAGACTGCGAAAACAACTTGTACTGGTGTTGAAATGTTCCGTAAACTTCTTGACGAAGGCCGTGCGGGTGAGAACGTTGGTGTTCTGCTGCGTGGTACTAAGCGTGAAGAAATCGAACGTGGTCAAGTACTTGCTAAACCAGGTTCAATCAAGCCACACACTAAATTTGAATCAGAAGTTTATATTCTGAGCAAAGATGAAGGTGGTCGTCACACTCCATTCTTCAAAGGTTACCGTCCACAGTTCTACTTCCGTACAACTGACGTAACAGGTACTATCGAACTGCCAGAAGGCGTAGAGATGGTAATGCCAGGTGATAACATCAACATGATCGTTACCCTGATCCACCCAATCGCGATGGACGACGGTTTACGTTTCGCAATCCGTGAAGGTGGCCGTACTGTAGGTGCGGGTGTTGTTGCAAAAATCATTGCATAATACCGCTCTTTCTGAATAAGAAAGAACTACTTAGTAAAAAGGGCGTCTTATAGACGTCCTTTTTATACGTTGCAAAATTAAGAACCTATCTCATCAATCATTTCTAAATAATTATTGGTGAGATAGGCTCTGAAACAACGAATTAATAATTGCGTTGGTTCCTTTGCGCAGTTATATGAGATTTATTAAGGTTTTGCTCCGAAGATATGGTATATTTTACCGCTGCCACAAAAAGAACCTGGTTTTTCCTATTGGTGTGGCTGAAAATTTACTGAGCATGCTGAAAATCCTGCAAAATGGATAGCACTTGTGAAATGGAAAGTACTGACGAACGAATAGTACTTGCGAAATAGAATGTGGCTGCAATGGGCTGTATTTGCAGAACGAATAGCGCTAATTACCTCCATTAACAAGGCTAATTGTTTTAACTCGCGGGTGATGTTATTGATATCCCTATCAAATTTTGCAGGCTTAGTTTGTAGTAATTGAGGGATATGTTGGCATATTCTATTGGTTTGGCTTGATTGTTTTACCTTTGTAAGCAAACAGGCTTTGTACATACTTCATGGTAACAGGTTGAATTATGAGTGCGAATAGCGAAGCTCAAGGAAGTGGACGCAGTGCAGACATTTTCAAATGGGTGATTGTCTGTGCCCTATTAATAATTGCAATTGTTGGCAACTATTACTTCCGTCAATATAATCTCGCGCTGCGTGCTTTTGCAGTTGTGGCTGTGGTCGCTATTGCAGGTGCTGTCGCTTTATGGACAACAAAAGGTAAAGCAACACTGGCGTTTGCACGCGAAGCTCGTGTCGAGATGAGAAAAGTCATTTGGCCTACTCGCCAGGAAACATTACAAACTACTTTAATTGTTGCCGCAGTAACGGCTGTAATGTCATTAATACTGTGGGGATTAGATGGTATCCTGGTGCGTTTAGTTTCATTTATTACAAGCCTGAGGTTATTCTAAATGTCCGATTCACCTAAAAAGCGCTGGTATGTCATTCAGGCATTCTCTGGTTTTGAAGGTCGCGTAGCACAATCTTTACGTGAACATATCAAATTACATGCTATGGAAGATTCTTTTGGCGAAGTTATGGTTCCAACAGAAGAAGTTGTTGAAATCCGTAGCGGTCAGCGCCGTAAGAGTGAACGTAAATTCTTCCCAGGCTATGTCTTAGTCCAAATGGTCATGAATGATGACTCTTGGCACTTAGTACGTAGTGTACCTCGTGTAATGGGGTTCATTGGTGGGACTTCAGACCGTCCAGCACCAATTAGCGATAAAGAAGTTGATGCTATTATGAACCGCTTACAACAAGTTGGTGATAAACCACGTCCGAAAACATTGTTTGAACCAGGTGAAATGGTTCGCGTTAGCGAAGGTCCATTTGCTGACTTTAACGGTGTTGTTGAAGAAATCGACTATGAAAAGAGCCGCTTAAAAGTCTCTGTTTCTATTTTCGGTCGTGCAACTCCTGTCGAATTGGATTTTGGCCAAGTCGAAAAAGCCTAATCTAAACGACAAAACTGACTTGCAAAAGGCGTGAAATTTGACTACAATTTCGCGCCTTTTGTTTTTATGCTTTGCCAGTTTTGCTTCTTAATTGAGCTTATATTATAGGCAGGGCATGTTTAATGTAACGGGGAGCCTTACGAACGTTAAGGCGTTATCACCCATCTAGAGGAAATATCATGGCTAAGAAAGTTCAAGCCTACGTTAAGCTGCAAGTTGCAGCTGGTATGGCGAACCCAAGTCCACCAGTTGGTCCAGCTCTGGGTCAACAAGGTGTTAACATCATGGAATTCTGTAAAGCGTTCAACGCAAAAACAGACAGCCTGGAAAAAGGTTTACCAATTCCTGTTGTTATTACTGTTTACGCAGACCGTTCTTTCACTTTCGTTACCAAAACTCCACCTGCAGCAGTTCTGCTGAAAAAAGCAGCTGGCGTTAAGTCTGGTTCAGGCAAGCCTAACAAAGAGAAAGTTGGTAAAGTGACCTCTGCTCAGATTCGCGAAATCGCTGAAACTAAAGCTGCGGACATGACTGGTGCTGATGTTGACGCAATGATGCGTTCAATCGAAGGTACTGCTCGTTCCATGGGCCTGGTTGTGGAGGACTAAGACAATGGCTAAACTGACTAAGCGCATGCGCAATATCCGTGAAAAAGTTGATGCTACTAAACAGTATGACATCGCTGAAGCCGTTGCACTGCTGAAAGAATTAGCGACTGCTAAATTCGTTGAAAGCGTTGACGTTGCTGTTAACCTGGGCATCGATGCTCGTAAATCTGACCAGAACGTTCGCGGTGCAACTGTACTGCCACACGGTACTGGCCGTTCAGTTCGCGTTGCTGTGTTCGCACAAGGCGCAAATGCTGAAGCTGCTAAAGCTGCTGGCGCTGAACTGGTTGGTATGGAAGATCTGGCTGATAAAATCAAAGCTGGCGAAATGGACTTTGACGTTGTTATTGCTTCTCCAGATGCAATGCGCGTTGTTGGCCAATTAGGTCAAGTTTTAGGCCCACGTGGTCTGATGCCAAACCCGAAAGTAGGTACTGTAACGCCTAACGTTGCTGAAGCGGTTAATAACGCTAAAGCAGGTCAGGTTCGCTACCGTAACGACAAAAACGGAATCATCCACACCACTATCGGTAAAGTTGATTTCGACGCTGACAAACTGAAAGAAAACTTAGAAGCACTGCTGATCGCGCTGAAAAAAGCAAAACCAGCTTCTGCTAAAGGTGTTTTCATCAAGAAAGTTAGCCTGTCTACCACTATGGGTGCAGGTGTTGCTGTTGACCAAGCAGGTCTGTCAGCGACAGTTTAATTGCTATAGCTTCGGCTAATGAGTAATTAGGCTTTACCTTTGCGTCGATTTTGTATAAAATTTGACGCCTTGAGTTTGTTGGGTATAGAAATGTATCCAACAAACCACAAATTTCGGTATGGAGTCTGGCCTTTCCAGACCCCGTCCAAGACCGCAGGTGTGCTATTTATAGTCACTTAATTTACCTGCGTAGACGGTGACAGAGATACCTAGAATTTTATTCTGGATTCTATTCTGCTCACCGTGTTTTAGCGCTCAAATACATGTTGTATTCGAGTGATGTGAGTCCCGGGGGTTTCCCGGTTAATCCAGGAGCAAGAAGCTAATGGCACTAAATCTTCAAGACAAACAAGCGATTGTTGCTGAAGTCAGCGAAGTAGCCAAAGGCGCGCTTTCTGCAGTTGTTGCTGATTCACGCGGCGTAACTGTAGCAAAAATGACTGAACTGCGTAAAGCAGGTCGCGAAGCTGGCGTTTATATCCGTGTTGTTCGTAACACACTGATTCGCCGTGCTGTTGAAGGTACTTCTTATGATGTACTGAAAGACGCGTTTGTTGGTCCAACCTTAATTGCTTTCTCTAACGAACACCCGGGCGCTGGCGCTCGTCTGTTCAAAGAGTTCGCGAAAGCGAATCCAGCATTTGAGATTAAAGCTGCGGCCTTTGAAGGTGAGTTAATCCAAGCGAAAGATATCGATCGTCTGGCAACTCTCCCAACTTACGATGAAGCAATCGCACGCCTGATGGCAACCATGAAAGAAGCCGCTGCCGGCAAATTGGTTCGTACTCTGGCTGCTCTGCGCGATCAGAAAGAAGCTGCATAAGCCCTTTCCTTCGTTGCTTTTTAACGTATAAACTATTTCTGAATTTTAGGAACACTTGTTATGTCTATCACTAAAGACCAAATCCTTGATGCAGTTGCAGAAATGTCTGTAATGGACGTTGTTGAACTGATTACTATGATGGAAGAAAAATTCGGCGTTTCTGCTGCTGCAGCTGTTGCTGTTGCTCCAGGTGCTGCTGCTGAAGCTGCTGAAGAAAAAACTGAATTCGACGTTGTTCTGTCTGCTATCGGCGGTAACAAAGTTGCAGTTATCAAAGCAGTTCGTGGCGCAACTGGTCTTGGCCTGAAAGAAGCTAAAGACATGGTAGAATCAGCTCCAGCGACTATCAAAGAAGGCGCAAGCAAAGACGAAGCTGAAACTCTGAAGAAAGCTCTTGAAGAAGCAGGCGCTTCTGTTGAACTTAAATAAGTTCAATTTCAAGAACGCAGCTTAATTTAATTAGGCTGACGGCTGGTGATTTTTTAATCACCAGCCTTTTTGCGCTGTAAAGCGTGATGGGTGTTAACAGCTTTTCACGCAGTTTTAATGTTAACAACAACCCTCCAATACTTCTTTCTATTGACGACTTAATATACTGTGTTCTTCGCTACGACCCGCTCGGGTAGCTCGGTAGCCAAAGCGCGCAATGAAATGATTTAAGAGTAATAGCAATGAGTATTAAGGAAAGTATTCATTTTCCATTTCTTATATAAAACGCGTTGCGGTTAAGACTCTTACTTTAAGAGCTAACCACTTGGGTCACTGATCAACGAGCTGAGGAAACCTATGGTTTACTCCTATACCGAGAAAAAACGTATTCGTAAGGACTTTGGTAAACGTCCACAAGTTTTGGACATACCTTACCTCCTTTCTATCCAACTTGACTCGTTCCAGAAGTTTATCGAGCAAGATCCAGATGGCCAGAATGGGCTGGAAGCAGCTTTCCGTTCTGTGTTTCCAATTCAGAGCTACAGCGGTAACGCTGAACTTCAATATGTCAGCTATCGTTTAGGCGAGCCTGTTTTTGATGTTAAAGAATGTCAAATTCGCGGTGTGACTTATTCTGCTCCTCTACGTGTTAAATTACGCCTGATCGTTTATGAGCGTGAAGCACCAGAAGGCACCGTTAAAGATATCAAAGAACAAGAAGTCTACATGGGTGAAATTCCACTCATGACTGAAAACGGAACTTTCGTTATCAACGGTACAGAGCGTGTTATCGTATCTCAGTTACACCGTAGTCCAGGTGTGTTCTTCGATAGCGATAAAGGTAAAACACACTCTTCAGGTAAAGTGCTCTATAACGCACGTATTATCCCTTACCGTGGTTCATGGCTTGATTTCGAATTTGACCCGAAAGATAACCTGTTTGTACGTATTGACCGTCGCCGTAAATTACCAGCGACCATTATTCTGCGTGCAATGGATTACAACACCGAAGAAATTTTAAACCTGTTCTTCGAAAAAACTGTATTCCAAATCCGCGATAACAAACTGATGATGACGCTGGTTCCTGAGCGTCTGCGTGGTGAGACTGCTTCTTTTGATATCGAAGCGAACGGTAAAGTCTATGTTGAAAAAGGCCGCCGTATCACTGCTCGTCATATTCGTCAGTTAGAAAAAGAAGAAGTTAGCAACATCGAAGTACCTGTTGAATATATCGCAGGTAAAGTTGTTGCAAGAGACTACATCGATGAAAGTACTGGTGAGCTGATTTGTGCAGCGAACATGGAACTTTCTTTAGACATGTTGGCACGTTTGAGCCAGTCTGGTCACAAAACAATCGAAACATTGTTTACCAATGACTTAGACCACGGTGCTTACATTTCTGAAACCGTTCGTGTCGACCCAACTAACGACCGTCTGAGTGCATTGGTAGAAATCTACCGCATGATGCGTCCTGGTGAGCCACCGACCCGTGAAGCGGCAGAAAACCTGTTCGAGAACCTGTTCTTCTCTGAAGATCGTTACGACTTGTCTGCTGTAGGTCGTATGAAGTTCAACCGTTCACTGAACCGTGATGAAATCGAAGGTTCAGGTATCCTGAGCGAAGAAGATATCATCGAGGTGATGCGTAAACTCATCGATATCCGTAACGGTAAAGGTGAAGTCGATGATATCGACCACTTAGGTAACCGTCGTATTCGTTCCGTTGGTGAGATGGCAGAGAACCAATTCCGTGTTGGTCTGGTTCGTGTTGAGCGTGCAGTGAAAGAGCGTCTTTCTCTGGGTGATCTTGATGCATTAATGCCACAGGATATGATTAACGCTAAGCCTATTTCAGCCGCAGTTAAAGAGTTCTTTGGTTCCAGCCAGCTGTCACAATTTATGGACCAGAACAATCCACTGTCTGAAATTACGCACAAACGTCGTATCTCTGCATTAGGCCCAGGTGGTCTGACTCGTGAGCGCGCGGGCTTCGAAGTACGTGACGTACACCCAACTCACTACGGTCGTGTATGTCCAATCGAAACGCCTGAAGGTCCAAACATCGGTCTGATCAACTCATTATCTGTTTATGCACAGACCAATGAGTACGGTTTCTTAGAAACCCCATACCGTTTAGTTCGTGATGGCTTAGTCACTGATGAAATCCACTATCTGTCTGCAATTGAGGAAGGTAACTTCATCATTGCTCAGGCGAACACCGTATTAGGTGAAGATGGTAGCTTTATCGAAGAGTTAGTCACTTGTCGTAACAAAGGTGAATCAAGCTTATTCAGCCGTGAACAGGTTGAATATATGGACGTTTCGACTCAACAGGTTGTTTCTGTTGGTGCGTCACTGATCCCATTCCTTGAACACGATGACGCCAACCGTGCATTGATGGGTGCGAACATGCAACGTCAAGCGGTTCCAACTTTACGTGCTGACAAACCATTAGTTGGTACAGGTATGGAACGTGCAGTAGCGGTTGACTCGGGTGTAACGGCTGTTGCAAGACGTGGTGGTTCAGTTCAGTACGTTGATGCGTCTCGTATCGTTATCAAAGTTAACGAAGATGAGATGTATCCAGGCGAAGCTGGAATCGATATTTATAACCTGACTAAATATACCCGTTCTAACCAGAACACCTGTATTAGCCAGATGCCTTGTGTATCTTTAGGTGAGCCAGTTGAGCGTGGTGACGTGTTAGCAGATGGTCCTTCAACAGACCTCGGCGAATTAGCACTGGGTCAAAACATGCGCGTGGCATTCATGCCATGGAATGGTTATAACTTCGAAGACTCCATCTTAGTTTCTGAGCGTGTTGTTCAAGAAGACCGTTTCACGACTATTCACATTCAGGAACTGTCTTGTGTGTCTCGTGACACCAAATTAGGGCCTGAAGAAATCACTGCGGATATTCCAAACGTCGGTGAAGCTGCGCTTTCTAAACTGGATGAATCCGGTATCGTTTATATCGGTGCAGAAGTGAAAGGCGGCGACATTCTGGTTGGTAAAGTAACACCGAAAGGTGAAACTCAGTTAACCCCAGAAGAGAAACTGCTGCGTGCTATCTTCGGTGAAAAAGCGTCAGACGTTAAAGACTCTTCTTTACGTGTCCCTAACGGTGTTTCTGGTACGGTTATTGACGTACAAGTATTTACCCGTGATGGTGTAGAGAAAGACAAACGTGCATTAGAGATCGAAGAAACTCAGTTACGTGATGCGAAGAAAGACTTAACAGAAGAGCTACGTATTTTCGAAGCTGGCCTGTTTGCCCGTATCCGTTCTGTACTGGTTAACGGCGGAATTGAAGCTGACAAACTGGACAAGCTGCCTCGCGATCGTTGGTTAGAGTTATCTTTAGCTGATGAAGAGAAGCAAAACCAGTTAGAACAATTAGCTGAACAGTACGACGAACTGAAATCTGAGTTCGAGAAAAAACTCGATGCAAAACGTCGTAAAATTACCCAAGGTGATGATCTGGCACCTGGCGTACTGAAAATTGTTAAGGTTTATCTGGCTGTTAAACGTCAGATTCAACCGGGTGATAAAATGGCGGGTCGCCATGGTAACAAAGGTGTTATCTCAAAAATCAACCCAGTTGAAGACATGCCTTACGATGAAAACGGTAACCCAGTTGACATCGTTCTGAACCCACTGGGCGTACCATCACGTATGAACATCGGTCAGATTTTGGAAACCCACTTGGGGATGGCAGCAAAAGGTATTGGTGAGAAAATCAATGCTATGCTTAAACAGCATGAAGAAGTTGCCAAACTGCGTGAATTTATCCAAAAAGCGTACGATTTAGGTGATGATCCACGCCAGAAAGTTGACTTGAACACTTTCTCTGACGAAGAAGTGATGCGTTTGGCTGAGAACCTGAAAAAAGGTATGCCAATTGCGACACCAGTGTTTGATGGTGCGAAAGAGAAAGAAATCAAAGAACTACTGAAACTGGGCGGTCTGCCAACTTCAGGTCAGATTACATTATTCGATGGTCGTACTGGCGAGCGTTTCGAGCGTCAAGTTACTGTCGGTTACATGTACATGCTGAAACTGAACCACTTGGTTGACGATAAGATGCACGCCCGTTCAACAGGTTCTTACAGCTTGGTTACTCAGCAACCGCTGGGTGGTAAAGCGCAGTTCGGTGGTCAGCGTTTCGGGGAGATGGAAGTGTGGGCACTGGAAGCATACGGTGCAGCCTATACTCTTCAAGAAATGCTTACAGTTAAATCGGATGACGTTAACGGCCGTACGAAGATGTATAAAAACATCGTCGATGGCAGCCATCAGATGGAACCTGGCATGCCGGAATCTTTCAACGTATTGCTGAAAGAAATCCGCTCACTGGGTATCAACATCGAGCTGGAAGACGAGTAATTCGTTTTGTGCCGGAGGGTTCGCCTTCCGGCCTATGTAAGCACTGGGATTTGGGGAGAGTGTCTTTGAATACTCACCTGACAGGTCTAACTCCGACAGGAGCATTTTGTGAAAGACTTAATAAAGTTTCTGAAAGCGCAAACCAAGACCGAAGAGTTTGATGCTATCAAGATTGCTCTGGCATCACCTGATATGATCCGTTCATGGTCATTCGGTGAAGTGAAAAAGCCAGAAACGATTAACTACCGTACGTTCAAACCTGAGCGTGATGGTCTTTTCTGTGCGCGTATTTTCGGGCCAGTGAAAGACTACGAATGTCTGTGCGGTAAGTACAAACGTTTAAAACACCGCGGTGTGATTTGTGAGAAGTGTGGCGTTGAAGTTACACAGACCAAAGTCCGTCGTGAGCGCATGGGTCACATTGAACTTGCTTCTCCGACCGCACATATTTGGTTCTTAAAATCACTGCCATCCCGTATCGGTTTGCTGCTCGATATGCCACTGCGTGATATCGAACGTGTTCTGTACTTTGAATCATATGTTGTTGTTGAAGGCGGGATGACTAGCCTTGAGCGCGCACAGATTCTGACAGAAGAGCAATACTTAGATGCGCTGGAAGAATTCGGTGACGAATTTGATGCGAAAATGGGTGCGGAAGCTATCCAAGGCCTGCTGAAAAACCTCGATCTTGAGAACGAGTGTGAAACGCTGCGTGAAGAGTTAAACGAAACTAACTCTGAAACTAAGCGTAAAAAGCTGACCAAACGTATCAAACTGCTGGAAGCGTTCATTCAATCTGGTAACAAACCAGAGTGGATGATCTTAAACGTGCTGCCAGTATTACCACCGGATCTGCGTCCATTAGTTCCACTGGATGGTGGCCGTTTCGCAACATCAGATCTGAACGATCTGTATCGTCGCGTGATCAACCGTAATAACCGTCTGAAACGTCTTCTGGATCTGGCTGCGCCAGACATCATCGTACGTAACGAAAAACGTATGTTGCAAGAAGCGGTTGATGCGCTGTTAGATAACGGTCGTCGTGGTCGTGCTATCACAGGTTCTAACAAACGTCCTCTGAAATCTTTGGCTGATATGATCAAAGGTAAACAAGGTCGTTTCCGTCAGAACTTACTTGGTAAGCGTGTTGACTACTCAGGTCGTTCTGTTATCACCGTAGGTCCATACCTGCGTCTGCATCAGTGCGGTCTGCCGAAGAAAATGGCTCTTGAGTTATTCAAACCATTTATCTATGGCAAATTAGAATTACGTGGTCTGGCAACAACCATCAAAGCTGCGAAGAAAATGGTTGAGCGCGAAGAAGCGGTTGTTTGGGATATCTTGGATGAAGTTATCCGCGAACACCCAGTCATGCTGAACCGTGCACCAACACTTCACCGTCTGGGTATCCAAGCGTTCGAACCAATTCTGATCGAAGGTAAAGCTATCCAATTGCACCCACTCGTTTGTGCGGCATACAACGCCGACTTCGATGGAGACCAAATGGCGGTACACGTTCCTCTGACTCTGGAAGCTCAGTTAGAAGCACGTGCGTTGATGATGTCAACCAACAACATCCTGTCACCTGCAAGTGGTGAGCCTATCATCGTTCCTTCACAGGACGTTGTATTGGGTCTCTACTACATGACTCGTGACTGTGTAAACGCGAAAGGCGAGGGCATGGTATTAGCCGGTCCTAAAGAAGCTGAGCGTGTTTACCGTTCAGGTCATGCTTCACTGCATGCCCGCGTTAAAGTCCGTATCACTGAAGAAGTGAAAGATTCGGAAGGTAACATCACTATCAACACGGGGTTAGTTGATACCACGGTTGGTCGTGCAATTTTGTGGATGATCGTACCAAAAGGTCTGCCTTACGCGTTGGTTAACCAAGCGTTAGGTAAGAAAGCGATCTCTAAAATGCTGAACACCTGTTACCGTGTTCTGGGCCTGAAGCCTACGGTTATTTTTGCTGACCAAATCATGTATACCGGATTTGCCTATGCGGCACGTTCAGGTGCATCAGTTGGTATCGACGATATGGTTATTCCAGAGAAAAAAGCTGGGATTATCGCCGAAGCAGAAGCTGAAGTGGCAGAAATTCAGGAACAGTTCCAGTCTGGTCTGGTTACAGCAGGCGAACGTTACAACAAAGTTATCGATATCTGGGCAGCGGCAAACGAACGTGTTGCTAAAGCGATGATGGAAAACTTGTCAACTGAATCCGTTATCAACCGTGATGGCGTCGAAGAACAACAAGTTTCTTTCAACAGTATCTTTATGATGGCCGACTCTGGTGCTCGTGGTTCCGCCGCTCAGATCCGTCAGTTAGCGGGTATGCGTGGTCTGATGGCTAAGCCAGATGGCTCCATCATCGAAACACCAATCACGGCAAACTTCCGTGAAGGTCTTAACGTTCTCCAGTACTTTATTTCGACGCACGGTGCGCGTAAAGGTCTTGCCGATACTGCATTGAAAACAGCGAACTCTGGTTATCTGACTCGTCGTTTAGTCGACGTTGCACAGGACTTGGTTGTGACTGAAGACGACTGTGGAACTCACGAAGGTATCCTGATGACTCCGGTTATCGAGGGTGGCGACGTTAAAGAGCCACTGCGTGAGCGTGTACTGGGTCGTGTGACTGCTGAAGATATCCTGATCCCAGGTACAGCGGACATTCTGGTTCCACGTAACACCCTGCTTCATGAAAAACTGTGTGACCTGTTAGAAGCTAACTCTGTCGACAGCGTGAAAGTACGTTCTGTTGTAAGTTGTGAAACAGACTTTGGTGTGTGTGCACACTGTTATGGTCGTGACCTTGCTCGTGGTCATATCATTAACAAAGGTGAAGCTATCGGTGTTATCGCGGCACAGTCAATCGGTGAGCCAGGTACACAGTTAACGATGCGTACGTTCCACATTGGTGGTGCGGCATCTCGTGCTGCAGCTGAATCTAGCATCCAAGTCCGTAACACAGGTACTCTGAAACTGGTTAACGCGAAATTCGTTACGAACTCAGAAGGCAAACTGGTTATTACTTCGCGTAATACTGAGCTGCGTCTGATTGACGAATTCGGTCGTACGAAAGAAAGCTACAAAGTACCTTACGGTGCACACCTGTCTAAAGGTGATGGCGCTGCGGTAACGGGCGGCGAGACTGTTGCGAACTGGGATCCACATACCATGCCAGTCGTCAGTGAAGTTTCTGGTTTCATCAGCTTCTCTGACATGCTTGATGGTCAAACAATGACGCGTCAGACTGATGAATTAACGGGTCTGTCTTCAATCGTTGTTCTGGATACTGCGGAACGTACCAGTGGTGGTAAAGACCTGCGTCCTGCTCTGCGTGTTATTGACGCAAATGGTAACGATGTTCTTATCCCTAACACGGACATGCCAACTCAGTACTTCTTACCGGGTAAAGCAATTGTTCAGTTAGACGATGGCGTTGCTATCAATGCGGGTGATACTTTAGCGCGTATTCCACAAGAATCTGTGGGTACTAAAGATATCACGGGTGGTCTGCCACGCGTAGCTGACTTGTTCGAAGCACGTCGTCCGAAAGAGCCTGCAATCTTGGCTGAAATCAGCGGTATTATCTCGTTTGGTAAAGAAACCAAAGGTAAACGTCGTCTGGTTATCACCCCATTAGATGGTAGCGATCCGTACGAAGAGATGATCCCTAAATGGCGTCAGCTTAACGTGTTCGAAGGTGAGATTGTTGAACGCGGTGACGTTGTTTCTGATGGTCCAGAATCTCCACATGATATTCTGCGTCTGCGTGGTGTCCATGCTGTTACGCGTTATATCACGAATGAGGTTCAGGAAGTTTACCGCTTACAAGGCGTTAAGATAAACGATAAACACATCGAAGTTATCGTTCGTCAGATGCTGCGTAAAGTCACCATCGCGGATGCAGGAAGTTCTGAATTCCTTGAAGGTGAACAAGTCGAGTACTCACGTGTTAAAGTTTCTAACCGTAAATTGGAAATGGAAGGCAAAATTCCAGCCAATTACGCACGCGACCTGTTGGGTATCACTAAAGCATCTCTGGCAACAGAGTCCTTTATCTCAGCAGCATCGTTCCAAGAAACAACACGCGTACTGACAGAAGCAGCCGTTGCAGGTAAACGCGATGAACTGCGTGGTCTGAAAGAAAACGTTATTGTTGGACGTCTGATCCCAGCAGGTACTGGTTTTGCGTATCACCAAGACCGTATCCGTCGCCGTCATCTGAACGACGTTGTGGAAGCGCCACAAGTTAGCGCAGATGAAGCAACAGCGAACTTAGCTGAACTGTTAAATGCAGGTTTCACGAGTGACAACCAGAATTAATTTCTGATTTCCAAGTGTTTCTTGATAAAAACTGGTGTCGTAAGGCACCAGTTTTTTTATGCCTAACAGATGATAAAAACGCTTATTTATTACTAAGCAATGATATTGGAACGGTGACTCTTCGACTTTCTTGCTTATCCTCCCAGCTTTTTATATCAAACATCCATAAATGATCGACTGTCATTTCATAAAAGCGTGAATGGCCATTACTACGTAATGCATTTAAGTTTACCTGAGTGAAAGAGGGCGATATTTCATCAAAAGGTGATTGGGGATAAAATTCTTCAAGGGCTTCTTCACATTCCGCATCCGTGAGCTCTCGTGCTTTCCCTGTAAATTGCATTCCATCTAGACCTGATTTTAGCATTTCAGGTAATGAGTGATTAAATAATGAGCCACTGATCTTTTCATTTTGTTGGATATTCTTAGAGTGCTTTGCTTGTCGAGATGAAAACCAAATAAAGCGTAGTGGGTTTAATTTGACGCAATGTTCGACGGTTGATGCCCAAGGTAATTGATCATTACCTTGTGTAGCCAGTGTTAAAAAGCGGGTATTTTGCAGTAGTAATAAACTGCGTGTTTTTAAATTCATATAGGGTCCTTTAATCAAAATTGTAGGTTTATTAGAAATAACTATGCGGTTTTCGATGCAGTTATAAGTAGGGCGTGGGGACATTGTAGGTAGTCCAAATATAGCTCTGTAGTTTCAGAATGGTCGGCAATTATGTTTCCATATTGAAGATAGCTGAATCCAGCCTGTAAAATAGTATTACCTAAAGTGTTATAGGAATAATAGTAAGCTTGTATTGTTTCATTATACGGAGGGAGGCAAATATTAAAATGAATAGAACTTTCATCTTTTCTTGGTTGCTTTTCAATTAATCGAAAACCATAATTATAATAATATTCGCTATTGCCAGAAAAATCAGGGTTAATTGTTAATATCGTTAAGCGACCATTTGGTTTCAATACACGATAAATTGACCGCACAATAGAATGTATGTCATTCGTATGCTGGCAATAAGGAAAAACATAAATGGCAAGAGCTAAATCAAAATATTCAAAATAATTATCAAGATTAGAGGTGTAAATAATATTTGAATTATTCAGTTTTGCATTTTTTCTTGCCAAATTGAGCATATTGGATGAAATATCAAACCCAACTATATTTTTTGCTCCTTCTTTCTCTAACCAGTGTGATATAAACCCTGCACCACATCCATAATCTAAAATAGCCAGTGTTTCTAGCTTATCTATATATGGTTTTATCGTAGGAATATCGATATGCATACGAAAGGGCCACTGAAAGGCATGACTGTAAATTTCAGTAAGTTGATCAAATTTTTTCATGTTACTTTAAATTATTTATTAAGTTGAATTAATCGTTTATTTTTATATTTATCATAATTTTTTAATTGGATGTTTTTACTGGTTATTTATTTTCTCTCACATGAGTTTTGAAAAAAATTTGAAATAATATAATGTTAGTAAATTTATATGTAAATATTGAGTTTTATTAGATGTTGTTAATTTTTATAGGATGATGATAAATAAAAAATAGTGATAATAAATGACCTCGATATCAATTAGAGGGAATAATAAGAGGATTAATTATTTTTTATTTTAAATTTTAAAGGAATATTAAATGGATAAAGATATTATAAATAATCAGAGTGATAATGAAAAAATGAACTTGTCTACCCAACAAGGGAATTTTTCGAATAATTTTGCCGCTATTAATACTTCCCAGATTGTCACTGGAAGTGGTTCTATTGCATTGGATTTAGTCGTTATTATTGATACCAGTGGTTCAATGTCTGATGAGTCAAATGACCTGAGTCAGCAAATTGATGCGGCTATCGAAAAAGCAGCTGCGAATTGTCCTTCTCAGTTAAGAGCCACTTTTTTAGGTATCCAAGGGACATGGGATAACACAAAATTTGACCAATCAGTGAGTGACTATTTAACTGCTTTAGGCGTTAATCAAAGTAGTTTACAGGCAAGGCAGCCTTTTAAAGAAGCTGATGGTATTGACCATGCAGGTAATAAAGAAGATTTGTGTCGCGCGGTGATTGATGTCAGTAACTATTTTGATTGGCGTGATAATGCACGTAGAGCGATTTTTGTCTTGGGGGATGAAGGCTTAGAAGGCGGCGGAGGGACGTTAACGAGCGCGGCGGTATTGAAAAATAACGAGGCTATTGCCGTTGCACAAAATGCCCATGTAAAAGTATATACTTATCAAGGCACACCAAATGATGATCCATCCAATATTGACCGTTTCCCAACCTTGAGTGACCGAGACAAAGTCACGAAAGAGTATGAGCGTTTAGCAGTACAAACGGGGGGACGTGCGTATATTTATACTACTGGAATAGCGAATTTTTCGTTGGTTCTGCAAGAGATTTTATGTGATAGCTTAACGCCTCCGAGTCGCCCAGATACAGAGAAGTCTAGCTGTGCAACGGTTTGTGAACAGCTCCCTTTAATTATCGCGACAGTTAATACATTGGCTGAAATTATCAATAAAACGATAGATGCTTGTTGTCCAGGAGGATCCGAGAAGCACCATGATGTGGTTAAGGTTTGCCAATGTGATCATTGATTTTTAAGCAAAAAAAGAGGGAGTTTCTCCCTCTTTTCTATTTTGTGACTCATAGTCATACAGACTAATAGAAGATACCAATGATTGCACAGTGTGCAACAAAACCGACCATCAGCGGTACCGCCGTTCGTTTCACCACATCGAAAGGCTGTAGTTTTGCTCCACTGGATACGGCAATGATCACGCCTGCTACTGGGGACATACCACGACCCATATGGGAAGCTTGTTGCATCGGTAGGATCATCGAGATCGGGTTCACGCCCATGCTGTGTGCGATTTGCGGAATTAACTCCACAAACGCTAAGAATGGCGCATTACCTGAGCCCATGATAATTGCGGCAGCAAGTGTCACTAGGGCAAAGACGATCGCCATAGCAAATGGCGGTAAGCCGACTGACTCCGCCCCTAAAATCAGTTGGTCAATCGCACCACTGACTTTGATACCGTGAGCAAATACCCCAGCTGCAACGAGTAAGCCAACAACGTTACTAAAAGCATGTCCCATTCCGTTAAGGAACGTCTGAAAGCCATTACATACCAATTTAAAATTACGTACTCTTAGGGTTTCAATCACCATACAAATTGCCATCGCAATCAATACAATGGTCACCACATCTAAGTGAATACCTGCAAAGAATAGATTGGATGTACCGACCGCCATCACGATTGGTAGCATAGGAAGAAATGCATAGTATCCTGGAACGGATTTTTTGCTTTCAGCTTTCTCATTGGATTGAACGGCTTTACCGATTTCAGGCACAAAGCCTTGTTTACGGTCACAATGACGTTGCCAGAAAATATGTGTAATACCTACCACCAGCACAGTGGCTAATGCCGCAGGGCCTTGGTAGTAAAGGACATATTCAACGACAGACATATCAACGGCTTTTGCGCCACGAATCGCATCGATGGCGGTTGGTGTGTATGCAACACCGAGGGAGGTTGCAATAACCCCAGCCGCGGATGCAGGGGATAAACCCAAGCCAATCATTATCGGGAACATGGTTCCCATCAGTAATACAGCAAGACCAGTTGCTGACGGGATTGCCAGTTGTAGGATACTTGCCAATAAGAAAGAGAAAAACAGCAACACATATGGCGAACGCATGTTTTTCAGTGGCTTAGTGGCAACACGAACAACGGCTTCATTTGCACCGATATGGTCCATATACTGTGCAAAGCCCATCAAAGCCATGATCATCAAACCAAGATCTGCCGCACGACTACTGAAAAGGTCACGCATTACTTCAAATGGATCGAGCCAGGTTATCCCTGTTGTTGCGACGTTTTTAGGCAGGATTGGCCCCCAACCCAGTGCCATGGTGAAGATCATCAGTGCTAAACCCGCGATGAGTAACACAGGTTCTGCTTTGTAGCCCTTCAAAATAAACCGCGCAACCAAAACAACGATAATCAGAACCGTTAGAATTGGGATCATGCTTTCGCTCCTGGTTTGAAGCGTTCAGCCGTAATTTGGACCACTTGTTTCAGAACATCGCTTGCTGCGTACAGAGATTTTACTGGGAGGTATTCATAGATTGAATGGAAGTTATGAGCACCAGTAAAAATATTCGGGCAAGGTAAGCCATTTTGCGACAATGCCGCACCATCATAACCCCCACGCATTGGAATAACTTTCGGTGTAATTCCGCAAGCTTGGTAAGCATCAACAGCAATATCAATCGGATAGCTGTTATCACCTTGCAGGCTGTTATACACATTTGAATAGCGGTCGGCTAATTTGCAAACGACGCTTTCTTTGCCCCACAGGTCTTCACAGTTTTCAGTCAGTTTTTTCAAGAAAGCCATACGTGCACGGTAGCCTTCTTCAGTAAAATCGCGAACGTCCATTTTTAATACAGTACGCGCGCTGTTTCCTGACATTTGTTTAACCCAGTAGTAGCCTTCACGCCCTTCGGTATATTCGGGTGCTTCACCCCCAGGTAACATGGCAATAAATTTTTGTGCCATCAGTAATGAGTTGATTAATTTACCTTTTGCAGACATTGGGTGGGCAGATTTACCTGTAAAGATAATTTCTGCATCCCCTGCGTTCCAGTTTTCATACACTAACTCACCAATACCACAGCAGTCGAGGGTATAGGCAAAGTCTGCACCAAACTCTTTAACATCAAACACTTTTGCACCGCGCAGGCCTTGTTCTTCATCAGGTACAAAACCAACTTTGATGGTTCCGTGTTTTACGTCAGGGTTTTGTTTGAAGTACTGCAGCATATCCATGATAGATGCGATAGCCGCTTTATCATCAGCACCTAATAAGCTGGTTCCATCGGTGACAATGATGTCATCGCCAATGTAATTGACTAGCTCAGGGAAGTCGCTCTTACGTAAGTAAATATTCAGTTCTTTGTTCATACACAAGTCTTCGCCGGTATAAGGCAATATTTGTGCTTTAGTATCATTAGTTTGTTCTGCACTTGTGTCTAAGTGCCCAAAAAATGCGACAGTTGGGACGTCGTAATCAAGGTTAGAGGGCAGTGTGGCGGTGACAATGGCAGTGTCACGCAGTTTAATATCTTCAACGCCCAGAGCCTCTAGCTCCTGAACCAGTTGTTTCGCAAGTACACGTTGCCCTTCTGAGGATGGCATAATTCCTGCCGCGCCCTTTTCCCTATCAGTGGTGGTGTTAATTTTGGTGTAAGAAATAAACCGCTCAACAATATTCATTCTTTTAATTCCCCAGCATCTTATAGAATGCGTTTTACATTAGTTATATCTGTGACTGTAATTTCATTTCACAGTATTATTCTTGTATCACAACTAAAGATATTTTGAATATCAGACCTGTTGAATTTTTCTAAGAAATGCTAGTGAGAATATAAAATTGATAATTAATAGTGGCATTATTCGTATAATGAATTAAAATGAGCGACTTTATTCCTACCTTATTTTTCCTAACTTTGCATTGTTAAATTATTGATATTGATACGTGATAATATTCTTTCACAATGTATATTTTATTTAACACCTAGTATTAAACTCGCTCTATCTTAAATTTAATTAATATATATTTTTGTTAGGTAATTAAAAGATAATTTATTCTAAAAATAAAAACAATTTTAATTTAACAACATTAATAGAAAAGTAGATGGAATGAATGCTTAAAATCATATTTTGACATTTTATTTCTTTATCTTTCATTTAGATAATTGAATAAATTTTATAATGCCTCTTATATTGGTTGATTTTTATAGGATAGTGATAAAAATTTTTCTTTGTATTGTTTCACATTGCCTCTATCTACCCCTTGTTTGAAAGTAAATGAAAACTTGCTGTCGACTGTTTAACTACCACTTGCTATGTAATTTCAAAGCAAAATTCCACTTTTGTGCTCAGTATCTCTGAATTATTTATTTTTATTAAAAATCAGTTAATTATGGTTATTTATCCTAAGTTGTTATCATCTTTTTACAGCGAGGTAATCGACTTATTTTCGATGAATTGCTTACTTTTTGTGATCTCTACTTGAATTTTGGTATTTTCGATCACTTACTTTTTGATCTTATGTAAAAGTATAAATAATATGTATTAACCAAAAACGAAAGAAAACGTAAACAAAAAGAGGATGAAGCAATGACTGTTTCGCGAAGAACCTTTATAAAAGGATTAGCAGCCAGCGGTGCAGCAATATCGGTTTCTAGTCCCATTTTAGCCAATGAAGGAAAACCTTCAAACGGTACACCTTATCGGCCTGATAATGCGCCTAATTTATTGATAGTATTTCCTGATGAAATGCGTGCCCATGCGCTACAATTTATGGGAGAAGATCCGTCAATTACGCCTAATTTAAATAAGTTTGCCAAACAGGCGAAAGTCATGACGCAAATGGCGTCAAATTACCCATTATGTTCTCCATTCCGTGGCATGTTTATGACAGGACAATATCCTGTTCGTAATGGTATCACTGGCAATGCACATGATTATGGCGGAAAGGTAGGGATTGATTTATCGCCTTATGCTAATTGTTGGTCTGATGTATTAAAATCACTAGATTACAGCACAGGTTATATTGGTAAATGGCATTTAGATGCGCCATACGCCCCTTTTATTGAAAGTTATAACAACCCGATGGAAGGGCGTTATTGGAATGAATGGGCAGCGCCAAATCGCCGCCATGGCTTTGATTTTTGGTACTCCTATGGGACATATGACCTGCATATGAAGCCAATGTATTGGGCTAACGATACGCCACGTGAAAAACCTGTTTATGTCGACCAATGGGGACCAGAACATGAAGCGGATATGGCCATAAAATTCTTACAGAATAAAAATGGGCAATATCGTGACAATACAAAGCCATTTGCGCTGGTTGTTTCAATGAACCCCCCACATTCACCGTATGACCAAGTTCCACAAAAATATCTCGATGTCTATAAAGGAAAAACATCACAAGAGTTAAATACTCGGCAGAATGTTAAATGGGATACGGAATACCAAGAAGGTTACGGCCCTCAATATTTTAAAGAATATCTGGCAATGGTAAACGGCGTCGATGAACAATTTGGTCGTATTGTTGATGAGCTTGAAAAACAAGGGCTTGCAGATAATACACTAGTCGTTTTCTTTTCGGATCATGGGAGTTGTCTTGGTGCAAATGGCCAACCGACGAAAAATAACCCATATGAAGAATCGATGCGTGTTCCGATGATGTTCCGCTTGCCAGGTAAAATTAAACCAGGACAAGATGATGCATTAATGTCAGCACCAGATATCTATCCAACGATCCTAGGCTTATTGGGGTTAGAGCAGTGGATCCCTGGCTCAGTTGAAGGCAGTAACTTAGCTGAGCGTGTCGTTACTGGTGAAGGTGAAGTCGCCAATTCTCAACTTTATTTATTTATTCCTTATGGTGAACCTTCGTTTGGTAAACGTGGCGTAAGAACGAAAACACATACATTGGTTATTGACCGCCAAGATGGACAACCTTTGAAATATACGCTTTATGATAATGTAAACGACCCTTATCAAATGAAAAATGTGGCAGACGAAAATAAGCCAATTATTGATGAATTAATTAAAGATGAGCTCATACCATGGTTAGAAAAAACGGGTGATTCTTGGAGACCAACAGAATTCATTACAGCAACAACAAATAAATTAAATAAAAAAGTTTCAGCTTGTGAAGTTAAATAAATCATTTTTTGCCACCTAATAAACTAGGTGGCATTAATTTAAAAAAATGAAAATATTATTCTCTAATAAAACAGGGAATCACTATCCTCGTGCTTAAATAGTACACAGCTTTGGAATAAAGATAATGAAAAAATTAATTATTGCTAGTGCAGTATTACTTTCAATTTCATCACAATATGCTCTTGCAAATAACTATAAAACAACAATTGAGTATCGCCATCAATATTTAGATGCATCAGGAAAAAGTGGAGATAGAATTAAGGCTTTTTTGGATACAGGGAAAAATATTGGATTTGAACTAGATGCTCGTTATGGGAATAAAGATGGTGCCTATGATGCAATGAAAATTGATGGCTCCGAATTCTCAGCATTTTATTATAAAAAATTGAACCCAAATTTAGTGGGACTAGTTGGTGCTTCTCTTGATTTTGATAAATTAGGTCTAGTGTATGTTCCTTATGTTCGTTTAAATTATACATTCGATAATGGCATTCGTTTACAAGGCCGTTATAAATGGAAAGTATGGGATTATGGTCAAGCAGGAGAGAATGGCAGTAATTATCACTCTAAGATCCAAGAGTTTGATAGTTGGATCGGCTACAAATGGGGTAATTTAGATTTACAATATCAGTTAGATTTAATGTGGGAAATGGCTGACAACGCTCAACCTCTTTATAATGATAAGAAATTCGATTATCAACACAATGTTCGTCTTCGTTATGATATCAAAGCTGATGATGGTGCTTTGTGGCGCCCATTTGTTGAAGTGGGTAATGTAAAAGAAAATAGATTTTCAAGTGACCGACAAACACGTTTCCGTGTGGGTATTCAATATACCTGGTGATATCACTTTCTATTAAATAGCTATATGCCCACGAGTGATCGTGGGTTTTTTTATTGCTGGCTATGTAAATAAAAGTGGAAGAATGATACGAAAAACAGTAAGAAAAATGGCCAATAAATTGGCCAAAAATAAATTAATGAAATGACAACTTGAGCAATGGTAAATTGGGTTGTAATAAATTAAATTTTGAGTTGAATAACTTCACTTGCTGCTAATAAATAGGCTCCAGCGCCATAATCCATATTATGGTCATACTGGACATCTCGTGGGTTGAATGCTGGAAGCTGCACCCAACCTAACATCCCATTGGGATGAATACAGCTTTGTAGTGCGCACCATGATTTTTCGAGCAAAGGCAGGTAGTGTGTTTCTTTCAGTAAACCTTGGTTTAAGCCCCACGCTAAGCCATAGCAAAATAATGCAGTGGCACTACTTTCGGGAGCTGGAAAGCTTTGGGGATCCAGCAAACTGGTACGCCAGAAACCATCTTCTTGTTGGTATTGAATGACAGTTTCTATTAGCTGAGTAAATAAATCCACATACTGCTGACGAGCAGGAAAATCATCAGGTAAAGATTGTAAGATGCGCGGGATAGAAGCTATAACCCAGCCAATACCTCGACTCCAAAATACTTTTTCACCATTTTTTTCACGCAACTCACCACCTTTGCCATCAGGAATATAGCGATAATCACGATAAATTAAGCCAGTTTCAGGATCTCGTAAATGTTCTATCGCATCCCAATAAGCAGTATGCATATAATCTAAATAACGGCTGTCATTTGTATGTGCAGATAATGCTGCAAAAGCGGGAGGAGCCATGAAAAGAGCGTCACACCACCACCAGTCCTCTCGACCTGGTTTTGGCTCAACTAACATAAGGTTGAATGCGTTAATAGTGGGCTCAAGGACTTCTGGATGATCAAATTGTGAGCTTACGGCTAAATAGGCTTGGGTACAGACATGGTCATCGGCAAATCGCGGGTTAGGTCCTGTACGAAATCCTGTATGTAATGTGTAATCCAATACACCAGCGAGATATTCGTTATCCTGTGTTGCTTGCCATGCAGCAGCAACACAAGACCACAGAACACCACGTTCCCAGTCCGTATCTTTAATAAAACGGGTTTTGCCACTACGACGAAGCACACTGCGTACTTGGTTTTTTGATTGATAACGGTAAACCCGTTTCATATCGTCTAAAACTGTATTACGTTGTAATGGTTTTGGTAATGATGATTGTTCCATTCTTTTCTCCAGATGGGTTAGCGAGCTAACCAGCCACCATCAACCGCAATGGTATAACCATTAATATAGTCACTTGCTTTGGAGGCTAAAAAGATGGCAGGTCCCGCCAAATCCTCTGGTGTTCCCCAACGGCCTGCTGGAATACGTTCTAAGATAGCTGCGTTGCGATCTGCATCAGCGCGCAGTGCCGCCGTGTTGTCTGTTGCCATGTAACCTGGGGCAATTGCATTCACATTGATATTGTATTGGGAAAGTTCAGTGGCAAGTGCTCGAGTGAGCCCCATGACAGCTGACTTACTTGCCGTGTATGATGGAACTCGAATACCACCTTGGAACGAGAGCATTGACGCAATGTTAATAATTTTCCCGCCATTACCTTGTTTCACGAATTGGCGCGCAACGCGTTGAGATAAAAAGAATAAGGTTTTTTGATTAATATTAATCACATCGTCCCAATCTTTTTCACTAAACTCTAATAAGTCTTCACGGCGAATAATACCTGCATTATTGACAAGGATATCAACATGGCCCATGGCGGATACTGCATCATCAACCAAAGTTTGTAACCCATCTTGTTCCATTAAATTCATGATAATATAGTGAAATTTACGGCCTAAAGCTTCAACTTGAGCACGTGTTTCAGGGGCATCTTGGATACCAACCCCGACAATATCCGCGCCTGCTTGGGCTAAACCAATTGCCATCCCTTGACCTAAACCGGTATTACATCCAGTGACAATCGCAACTTTTCCTGTTAAATCAAATAAGTTCATCTGTGCCTCACTTACGATGTGACAGTACTGCCACATCGTTTTTTATTATGTTAAAAAGATAAAAGGGTTATTTCAGATCTTTCATCGCGACATGGTCCATATCGTGGAATACCTGGTTTTCCCCAACCATTCCCCATATAAATGTATAAGCCGCAGTTCCCACGCCTGAGTGAATAGACCAGCTTGGACTAATGACGGCTTGTTCATTACGAACAACAATGTGACGTGTTTCGGAAGGCTCACCCATATAATGGAAAACAACGTTGTCTTCTTTCATATTAAAATACAGATACACTTCCATACGGCGCTCATGGGTATGGCATGGCATGGTATTCCATAAGCTACCGGGTTCGAGTACTGTCATGCCCATTGATAATTGGCAGGTTGGTAAAATAGATGGGTGTAAGAATTTATAAATGGTTCGAACGTTACAATTTTCAACATTACCCAATTTTTCTGGTGAAGCTTGTTCGATAGTAATTTTGCGTGTTGGATAGGTATGGTGTGCAGGAGCACTGTTGATGTAAAAACGTGCAGGGGTAATGGCATCGTTACTGATAAACTCGACAGATTTAGCACCCATACCAATATAAATAGCTTCTTTTGGTGCGATATCATAAGTTTCGCCATCAACGATAACTTGACCTGCCCCCCCAATATTAATTGCACCTAGTTCACGACGCTCAAGAAAGAACTCAACGCCTAATGCTTTTCCTGCCATAAGAGCGAGTGGCTTTTGTGTTGGAACAATGCCGCCCACAATAATGCGATCGATATGGCTATAAGTGAGATTCATTTCCCCTTCACGGAACAAGTTCTCGATCAGGAACTGTTTGCGTAAGCCTTCAGTATCAAGTGTTTTTGCATGCTCACTGTGAATTGGTTGACGAATTTCCATTATAAATACCTCATGATTTACTGATAGGTAACCAACCTTAATGGTCGGTATCCCCGAATACAGAGTGAACGTGTTCACCTCTGATGAATGTGTCTGTTAGATAAAAATTATTATCAACAACGGCAAAATTAGCTTGAGCCCCAACTCGGATGTAGCCAAATTGGTCATCAATTCCAAGGTATTGAGCGGGGACCGATGTGGCCATTTGTACAGCTTCCCACTCAGGAACATGAGCGAGTTGCACCATATTGCGCAGTGCGTTATCAAGGCTGCACGTACTACCAGCAAGAGAACCATCTGCAGTGCGAGCTTGCCCTTGGGTGACTTTCACCGTCTGTGCCCCTAGGGCATAATCACCATCTGGTAGCCCTCCAGCTCGCATGCAATCCGTGATTAACGCTAGCTGTTGGTAACCTTTCATTCGATAAGCCAACTGCATCATGACAGGGTGAACATGAATGCCATCGGCAATCAGTTCCGCAAGGACATCGTGGTACAACACTGCGCCACAACAACCAGGCTCTCTATGATGTAAACCCGTCATGCCGTTATAAAGATGCACGCCACAATCTGCACCATGTGAAAATGCGAGGCGGGTTTGTATAAAATCGGCAGCAGTATGTGCAACACTGGTTTTAATACCGTGTTGTACTAACCAATCAATAACCTCAATAGCGCCTTCTGCTTCAGGTGCAACAGCTACACGCAAAAGGGTGTGGTTAGCACATTGCACAAGGTCTTCCAACTCATGAATGCTCGGCGCCTTTAAGTACTTAACAGGATGTGATCCTCGATGACGTTCAGTGAAGTAAGGGCCTTCTAAAAAACTGCCGACTAATTGGGCGCCTGATGTTTGCGGCTTGGTGATAAATTCACACACTTGGATTAGTGCGCGTTTGATATCATCCATGGGGGCGGTGACGGTCGTTCCCACCCAAGCCACAACACCTGTTTTGACTAATGCATCAGCAATGGTTTGCAACCCTTGTTGGCTTGCATCCATGACGTCTGCACCAGCACGGCCATGAATATGGATATCAACAAATCCTGGTAGTAAGGAGCGGCCTTCAAGACGAATGACTGGGCAGTGTTCGGGGGCGGTATCCGTAATTTCCTGTATAATACCGTTACACACTCGAACATATTGCTGATAGCGAATTCCCTCTGGAGTAAAGGTGCGATCCGCTAAAATGGCATATTGCTGCTTCATAGGCCATCTTCTTCAAATTCAGGTGCTGATATCATAGTCAGTTGCTGACGTAGGTCTTGAATACTGCTAGTGCCAATATCGTGTAAGATAGAAAGAAGTTCTTTTGTATCAACGCCTTCACGCTCTAATGCCGCATTGACGATCATCGGCAGATTAACGCCAGCTAAAACTTCAACGGATTTATCTTCCATCATAATTGCCATAGCGCGATTACAAGGGGTTCCACCAGGAAGGTCGGTGAGAAAAAGCACATGTTCACAATTCATGGTGTCCATTGCTGCTCGCATTTGTTGTTCCAATTCGTTGGGAGAAAGGGTCTCAACAAAATCAATAAACACCATATTTTCCTGTTCACCTGCGATGGCTTTAACTGCGGAAGCCATGCCACTTGCAAAATTAATGTGTCCAGAAACAATCAAACCAATCATTTACAACTCCTTGCTGGTGGGTAATTTAGTTACCCACCTAAAAACAATTTAATACGATTCTGTTACATCACACCAAGTACATGGCCAATAACACCGAAGGCTAAGACAGAGAAGATAAGTACTGGCGGTTTTGCCCAGAAACCAGTCCCTTTCACCATTTTGAACATCAAAAAGACAAGGCACAGAGGGAGCAAGTTAGGCATGATTTTGTCGAACAAGGCGGTTTGTAGTTCGACCACCTTGCCACCCACCTCGACTGCGGCGGTGGTTTGTACCTTTATGAAAGTGGCGGAAAGTGCTCCAATCACAAAAATACCCATGATGTTAGCGGCTTTAGCCAGTTTTTCTGTTGCATCGCTCATGTTAACCATCGCTGCAGTACCTGCGCGATAGCCCATGAACATCAAGCCGAAATAGACAAAAAAGTGAACAATTTGGTACAAAAAGAAGAAAACGAATGGGCCAGCAATTGAGCCTTCCATTGCGATAGATGCACCTAACGCTAAAGTCAGTGGCATCAATGTCATATGGTCGATAGCATCGCCAATTCCACCTGTTGGGCCCATACCCGCTACTTTCATGACGTTAACAGTAGAAGGCTTCTCTTTGTTTTCTTCCATGGCAACAGCAGTACCAAGTAAGAAAGTAAATAATTTTGGACTCGCATTAAAAAACTGTAAGTGGTTTTTCAGTGCGGTTGCATAATCACGTTTGTTATTACCATGAATTTTGCGTAGTGCTGGGATGATGGAGAATGCAAATCCTCCCCCCTGCATACGTTCAAAGTTAAAGTTACCCTCCATAAATAGCCCGCGAAAAGCACAACGCCATAGATCGCCTTTCGTGATGACTTTGCGGACAGTGGTATCTTGATACTCATCAATGCCATCAACGTAGGATTCCGCTGGTAAGTTTTTGGTTTCTACTGCAGTTTTGTTATCAGATACCATCTTCAAAATCCTCATTTTGTTGTGAGTTATTCTTGTTGTTGTTACCGCTGAAGAAGTAATACAGTGCCGCTGCAGATGCACCGAGTATTGCTACGGCCATAATTGGTAGTTTGAGATAAGTGGTCATAACGAAACCAACAAAGAACACGCCAGCCACTTCTTTTGACCACATGATTTTTAACAGCATAGCGAAACCAATTGCTGGAACCATTTTCGCCCCAATACCTAAGCCTTCGAGGAGCACTTTTGGCGTGTTTTCATCAATCCACTGTGCTGCGTGTTCACCAAAGTAAACTGTTACAAAGGCGACGATCGCATAGAGTAAAGAACGAACGGTAATTGTGGCGATTAATAATCGGGAGATCCCAGCTGCATCCGCTTTTTCCGCGTAGCGATCAGCTTTCCCCATGGTGAATGCGGTGATAGCGAAAAACCCGATAATGATCATTTGCATGAGAACGGCAATTGGCATTCCGATCCCCATAGCTACCGCTGGTGACTGGTTAGTCATGATGGCAAATGCAACAGCAGCGATAGTTCCTAAAGTGACATCAGGTGGCTGAGCCCCAGCATTTGGAACAAGCCCAAGCCAAGCTAATTCTAATGTTGCACCTGCAATTAAACCGACTTGCATATCACCCATAATCAGGCCAACTACAGGCCCTGTGATCAGCGGGCGGTGGATATTGAGTGCAACGTCATACTTATCTATACCGCAAAAGAAGGCCCATAAAGCCACAAGAGAAGCTTCATAAATCATAATAGTTTTCCTTAAACGCCTTAGTGTTAAGTTGTTATTTCACTCTGCCTATGCTGATGCGAGAGTCAGAACATTAACGGGGGTTTGATCGGGAGTATTTTGAATCGTGCAAGCTACTCCTTTGTTAACAAGCCGACGAAATGCATCTAAGTCGCTTTCATCCACTGACACCGTTTTGGCAATTTGGCGCTTTCCTTCATGGAAATGCATATTACCGACGTTGCAGTGAGTGATAGGAACGCCGCCTTCGACAAGACGAGCAACATCTGTTGGGTTATTGCAAAGAATAAAGATTTTTTGACGAGGAGATGCTTTGTGAATGACATCAATGGTTTTTTCAATAGAGAAAAACCGGACGGCATATTCTCCACCCGCGGAGGCTTTCATTCCTGCTTGCATAAAAGCGGCGTTAGGGCCATCCGCAGCATCGTCATTAGCAACAAGAATTAAATTTGCTTCAGTGTGTTTACCCCAAGTGATTCGAATTTGCCCATGTAATAAACGCTCATCGATTCGGGTCCAGACAATATTTGGTGCGTGCATATAATTGCTCTCTTATTATTAGCTATATTTATCATTAAGAAGGTATGACGCCATCTTCTTGATATGAGAACGGGTAAATAGTGACACCTTGAACAACTCGATTAATTTCTCCAGTTGGAGATGGGTTATCAGGTGTATTCCCCAGTGCAATGGAACTATGGAATGCAAAGGCCTGTGCTAACATTAAATAAGGAAAAAACAGGGCTGAGTCTGAGCATTTCTCCATTTTTTTAATATAAACAAAACTTTCTTCTATTTGTGTGTCATCAGAAGAGGAGGTGACCGCGATCACTTTTGCTGAAGCATTATCGTGAATTACCTCTCTTAATAAGTCAGTTTCATACTGTCTGGTGTATTTATCGTTTGACAGAAACAGCACGACCAACGTTTCTTTATTGACGATAGATTTCGGTCCATGGCGAAAGCCTAAAGGAGTATCGAAGTTAGCAACGACCTTACCAGCCGTTAATTCCAACATTTTTAAGGCGGCTTCTTGTGCTAATCCTTGTAGGCCACCACTACCTAAATAAATGACTCGTTTAAATTTACCTGCATAATCTTCTCGGATACGACGGTTAAATTGGGTATAACTGTCGTGATAATCTTGGAAATAAGGTTTAATTTCGTTTAAATAGAAGGATTCGGTTAAGAAGATACACAGTGCAGCCATCATCATGGATGAAAAGCTTGACGTCATTGCTAATGAACGGTCATTTGACTCTTCAGGCATTAAAATGGCTAATGCATGGGTATTATTTTGGCAATAACGATATAGCTGTCCTTGTTCGTTACAGGTTAAAACTAAGTGATAACATTGAGTTAAGCATTTTTCTGCCACATCGAGGGCGGCAACACTTTCGGGGCTATTGCCCGAGCGAGCAAAAGAAATGAGTAACGTTGGTACGTCTTCCGCTAAATATTCTTTTGGGTCGGCAACTAAATCCGTGGTGGCAATGGCATCTACGCGACGTTTTAAATGGCCTGTTAGAACAGGGGCAAGAGCGCGCCCTGCAAAGGCTGATGTTCCAGCACCTGTCATGATAATCCGTGCGTTTGATGCCTGAAGTACTTTAGCTAAAAATGCATCAATTTCAGCGCGTTGCTTTTGTATTAGCTGGTTTGTTTTTTCCCAACACTCAGGTTGTTGTTCAATTTCTTTTGCTGTCCAGAATGCGTTTAGCTTTTCGAGTTCAGGTGTTTGATAGCTTAAATATTCCATGTCAAACCTCAGTGACTAAATTTACATGCATCGGCATATACCGAAAGTACGTCGCGAATTTTTGCAAAAATAAAGGACTTCGCTGAGCCGTCGATCATGCCTTCTCTCAATTGTTGGAATTGATGCGGCATGTATTGGCTTAAAAGTGGTAAAGGGATCGGTTTTGAAGATAAGTTAGCCATCAGTGTTTCTATGGCTTGGTTAATTTCTTTATCAGGCCAGTAATAACGAATTCGGTCACTAAAGCTATAAACGCGTGCAAACGCTTGCTGCTGGGCATCACCATGGTAGTACTTTTGCCAAAATTCGGGCTCACGGCACATCAGCTGTTCCATTTTCTCTTTTAAGTGGGAACACTGTTCCGTCGGGAACATTTCATCCTCAATTTCACATAGAGAATAGAGTGCTTCTCGCATAGCAAATGTTAAAGCAGGGCCAACTTTTAAAATGGCAAAGTGGTCTTGAACGAGCTGCTTATAGGCATCTGGTGTTTGGTAATCGGTTGAGTGTGCTTCAAAAACGAGGTGAGGATAGTCATTAACAACTTTACTCAAGGCTTGTGCTTTTTGGGGTTGGTAATCAATAACATGAATATGGTCAAACTCCACGCCAGGTTGAACGACTAGGCCAATAACACGTGTCCAGCAATCACTGATACCTGCTTTTTCGAATGCTTTCGCATGGCAGTCTAATGTTTTCTTCGCGGCTTGTGGGGCTGTCACTTCAACGCCTTCAAGATCTTCAGTTGCTCCACCAGGTACAGGAACTTCTGTACCAATAACATACACGATATCGCTGTAACCGAATTTTTCTTTGGCGGTCTTTTCTGCAATAACGGCGAGTCGGGCGGCACGTTGTGCAACAATTTCATCCGTGAGTGGAACGGGATCATCTGCACAGGACATACTGCAATCAAGGTGGATTTTCTTGAACCCTGCGGCAACGTAATGCTCAATTAAGACATCCGCATTATTCATGGCATCAGCGGCATTAAGCCCTTGCCAACGATTAGGACCTAAATGGTCACCACCAAGAATTAACTTATTCAGAGGGAAATTGATTTTTTCTGCTTTTTCAACTACATAATTGAAAAAATCAGCCGGAGTCATACCCGTATAGCCACCAAATTGGTCAACTTGATTCGATGTGGCTTCAATTAAAAGAAAGGAATCATTATCCAGCGCTTGGTGCAATGATGCTTCAATCACAAATGGGTGGGCTGAGCAAACAGAATAAATACCATTCTGTTTACCAAGTTTATTTTGCTGAACAATCTTTTCTAAAGGATGCATTAATACTAACTCCACAATCAACACGGTTGTATTGTTAATGGAGTTAGCGAATTATTGCTCTTTATCGACGATGACTACTTCAATTTTATGGTTTTTCAACTCTTGGACATATTCTTCAGGAATGCCAGAGTCTGTCACCAAAACATCAATATCAGCGAATTCACGGATCATATGACAACTGCGCTTACCAAATTTCGTAGAATCAGCAACCGCAATAACTGTTTCCGAGATTTCACACATTAACCGGTTAAGGCTAGCTTCCTGTTCATTGTGTGTTGTGATACCAACGCGTAAATCGAATCCATCAACCCCAAGAAAAACCTTGTCAAAACGATAATTTCTGAGGCTATTTTCTGCTTGTGAGCCAGAAAACGATAAAGCATTTTTGCGCAATGCGCCGCCAGTCATTAGTACATCAACGCCTGCGGCTGTTGCTAACTCCATTGCGACATCTAAACCGTTAGTCATGACAACGACGTTATCCCGCGACTTTAAGTGTGTCGCAATTTCCCGTGTCGTTGTCCCCGAGTCTAAAATGATCGTGTCGCCATCATTAATGAGCGCGGCGGCGGCTTCCCCTATTAATGTTTTTGTGCCCGCATTCTGCCCACGCTTTTCGTGGATGCTTAGTTCAGCAATAAACCCAGTATTCGGAATTGCTGCCCCATGGGAGCGGACCACATAACCATTCTTTTCAAGAAAGCTTAAATCGCTACGGATGGTGACACTTGAAACTTTAAATATTTCGGCTAAATCTTCGACTCGTGCTTTACCTTGTTGGTTAATCATGTCGAGGATTTCCATACGCCGTTCAACTGCCGCTTTCACTTTCGTCTCCTTACGAAGCCAAATGATTTGTTTTCATTTGATTTCGAATTAAGTTTACTACGCTAAAAAATACCGACAACGAAAAAAAACAAAACTTTTGATCTCTTTCACAAAGTTTCGATTTGCGTGTTGTTTGCTTACGGATATTTTCAAATTTTAAATATCATATCTTCGAATAAGAAAGTATCCAATCAATAAAGTATCAATAATTGTACTTTTACTGAGCAAACTCGGTGTTTTGCATAAATATTAGCAATATTTGCAAAAAATTCGCGGAATATAAGCTCAAAAATCGGCATAAAGTGTGAAGGTGATATTTAAATTTCGAAAGGAAGAGAAGTTTCTTTAAATCAAAAACAAAAGTCAGCGGTTTACTGTATGTTATTTATACTCTCTTCAATTGTTCTAACTCAAACTACTTTCTTTCAAATTCTTTCATTTTGCTGTTTTGTGATTTCAATCTCTTTTGATTTTTCGTGTTTTGGGTAATGCTATAAAAATAACCTGACTGTTTCGGATTAATTTAAATGCCTGCAAACCAACCCACTTACTTTCATATGATGGCGAAACCCACGAGTTATCGCTGCAATATTAAATGCGAATACTGTTTTTATCTGGAAAAAGAAAATGTGTTTCACGAGCAACCTGCGCAAGACCAACATGACGTTATGCCTGATAACGTGCTACGTCGTTATATCAAAGACTATATCCAGTCCCATGCAGGTGAGCAGGTCGATTTTTCATGGCAAGGTGGTGAGCCAACACTTGCAGGGCTCGAATTCTTTGAGCGAGTTGTAAAATATCAAAAGCAATATGCCCAAGGAAAAACCATCACAAACAGTGTGCAAACTAATGCGATAGCGATTAATCGGCAATGGGCGCAGTTTTTTGCAGATCATCATTTTTTAATCGGTGTATCTATTGATGGTTTAGAAGCAGTTCATGATAAATATCGAATTTCCGTTAATGGCAACCCAACTTTTGAGCGTGTTAAAAAAGCAATTCAGCTTTTGATTGAATATGGTGTTGAATTTAATACCTTAACCGTTGTTAATGACCAAAATTGGCGGAAAGGGAAAGAAACGTACCGTGCTTTGAAAGCATTGGGTTCCACGTTTTTTCAGTTTATCCCTATTGTTGAGGTGGATAGGCGCTTTCCTCATATCCAAGGTGGCCATTATGCACCTGGGCCAAATGCCGTAATGGCACCTTTTTCAGTGCCCGCTGAAGGTTATGGGCAGTTTATGGCTGATGTTTTTGATGAATGGATCCATCAAGGAGATATTGGCAAAGTTTATATTCGTCTATTTGATAGCTTATTAGGGACTTGGATGGGCTATCCAGCATCAACCTGTGTGCAATCTAAAACGTGTGGGCAAGCGCTGATTATTGAATCTAATGGGGATGTCTATTCCTGTGACCACTATGTGTACCCCGCAAATCGATTAGGTAACGTACAACAACACTCCCTTTCTCGTATTGTCTCCTCTAAGCAGCAAGTCCGTTTTGGGCAAAATAAATATGACAAGCTAACTAATCTTTGCCAGCGCTGTGAGGTTCAAAGCCTTTGTTATGGTGGTTGCCCTAAGCACCGGATCACGGCGATAGAAGGTGAAAAATATCGCCATAATTATTTATGTCATTCATATAAAAAGATTTTTCATCATACCGCTTTAGGTATGCAGTTAATGCGCCAAGCGATATCACGTGGCGCTTTAGCCAGTGATGCACTGGGTGCAATACAGCATGCTTACAAGCAATAATCATATTATCTGGAGATATTTTTGTGAGATTACCTTCTATGAAGAGAAGCCTGCTAGCTGGATTGATAGCAGCGAGTAGCCTAGTGCCTCCCATTGCGGCGAATGCGGGCGGGACACCAGAAAAGCCGAATGTTTTATTGATTATCATGGATGACTTAGGAACAGGGCAGCTCGATTTTGTGCTTGATAGTCTTGATGTCAAAGAACTTGCACAGCGCCCGTCACCACAGCGTTATCAGGGTGATATTAATCAGATGGTGGAAGCAGCAAGAGTGGCAATGCCAAATGTTGCGGATATGGCTGCTGGTGGAATTAAGATGACCAATGCATTTGTTGCTCATCCTGTTTGTGGCCCATCACGAGCGGGTATTTTTACTGGGCGTTCTCCTGCGAGCTTTGGCACTTACAGTAATGATGATGCGATGTTAGGTATTCCACAAGACATCAAACTATTACCGGCACTATTCCAAGAAAATGGTTATGCCACAGCTAGTATCGGGAAATGGCATAATGCGAAGGTCTTGAAAAAACCTAAAATTGCATCAGAAAAGCAAACTCGTGATTATCACGATAATATGATTTCGACACCAGAGCCTGGTTTTTCACCTCATGAAAGAGGTTTCGATTATGCGTATAGTTTCTATGCATCGGGAGCGGCACTTTGGAACTCTCCGGTAATGTGGCGAAATGGTGAAAATGTGCCAGCGTCTGGCTATACCACGCATTTACTAACGGATGAAACTATTAATTTCATTGATGGGCACAAAGATAAACCTTTCTTTATCAATCTTTCATACAGCGTACCACACATCCCATTAGAAGAAGCCTCGCCAGCGAAATACATGGATAAATTCAACACGGGTAATGTTGAAGCCGACAAATATTTTGCTGCATTAAATGCGGCTGATGAGGGAATTGGCAAAATTATCAACACGCTAAAGGAAAATGGTGAATTAAATAATACGCTAATTTTCTTTATTTCTGACAATGGCGCGGTGCATGAGTCGCCAATGCCAATGAATGCGATGGATAAAGGCTTTAAAGGACAAATGTTTAATGGTGGTGTACGTGTTCCATTTGTCGCTTATTGGCCAGGGCATATTCCAGCGGGTAAACAGAGTGATGCGATGGTCTCTGCGATTGATATCTTACCAACTGCATTACAAAACGCAGGGATCTCCATACCTGATAGCATGAAGGTTGAAGGCAAAAATATTATGCCACTCTTAATGGGTAAAACAGAAAAGTCACCACATGACTACCTGTATTGGACAGGGCCAGGGACGAAACATTACAGCGAAGAAAACCAAGATTTTTGGCATGGCTACCATGAATGGATCACTTATCAACGCAAAGAAATTCCAAACAACCCAAATTTAGAAAAACTATCGAAAGGTTCATGGGCGATCCGTGATGGGGAATGGGCACTTTATTTTTATGATGATGGTTCTAACCAGCTTCAATTATTCAATGATAAACAAAACCCAGCCGAATCGAATGATTTAGCGGCGCAATATCCAGAAAAAGTAAAAGAGTTAAAATCTGCTTATTATCAATGGGTTAAAGATAAGCCTAAACCCGTTGTATGGGGGCAAGATCGTTACCAAGTTCTGATTGAATCAGCAAAATAAACACAAGATTTTATTTTAATCTGCGCGCAAGGATGCGCCTGTTTGCATCATAGAGAAATACGTATGACAATACCGACTGAACGCCCAAAGCTGCCTTATGAACACCCTGATATCAAAATTTATCAGAAGTTATTCAAAGAGAATATCATTCGAAGATTAATTAGAAAGTCAGCCTATCAATGTAACGATAACCACATCACCAAAGCCTTTCAAGATGAAAATCAACCCCTTTCAGTTCTTTGCGAATTATTAGTACGCTATACCACGGAAGCTTTTGTTCATTATCAAACATGGGGTTACTCCCACGCTTACTACCCTGGTAGCCCAGGCCAGCAAACAGTGCGAACTGATGCCCTAGAAGGGGTTAGTAGGGTACTACCTTTACTTGCTTCATGGCTAGTTCACAGCCAAAAAGCAACATTGAATGGGTTAAATTTAGCATCAATTGACCTTTCTGAAATCATCAAAAATGCATTTTTACATGGTACAGACCCTACTCATAAAGGCTATTGGGGAAGGCTTGAAAATTATGACCAAAAAATTTGTGAATCTGCAGATTTAGCGCTGACTCTCTGGTTGAGTCGTGAGTGGGTATGGGAAAAATTAGATAACCTTGCGCAACAACGAATTATTGAGTGGTTTGAACAGGTTAATCATTGCGATATCGTTGATAATAACTGGCACCTTTTCCCGCTTACTGTGCAATTTGTGCTCCAAGCTCTCACTGGTCGAGATGCCATTGCAACGTGGCGGTATGAAAGAGTAAAACAATTTTACGTGGGTGATGGCTGGTTTCGAGATGGCGCGAAAGGTAACTTCGATTATTACAATGCATGGGGATTTTACTACTCATTATATTGGCTAAACCAAATTTGCCCAGACTTCGATGAAGAATTCATTCGTAGTTCACTAAATCAGTTTAACCATCATTATCGTTATTTTATGACACCACAAGGGATCCCCTTTTTTGGCCGCAGTGCATGTTATCGCCTCGCGGTGTCCGCACCTTTACTTGCAGGCGTTGATTTAGGTGGTGATGCAGTGAGTGTGGGTGAGGCTAAAAATGCACTAGAAAGCACTTTACGTTATTTTATTGGCCATGGTGCTTTAAAAGCAGGAGCGCCAACTCAAGGTTTATTTGGTTATGATGCCCGCTTAGTCGATAATTATAGTGGTCCTGCGAGTAGTTTTTGGTCATTACGTGCAGTGATTATTGCTTTGTATTGTGGCAACCGCATTCAACTTTGGGATAGCCCTAGCAGTCCGCTGCCAATTGAACACTCAGACTTTCATTTCGAAATATCGTCCATTGCAGCAACGGTTATTGGTGTGAAAGAAACACAAGAGGTTACTGTGATATTTCGTGAAGATTACCTCAAACAACAATCTCCTCTGACACGTCGCTTAGAAAAGCAGTTATGTTCTCAGAAAGTAGTTGAAATGCTATTAGGTCAATCAAGGCGCCCTAAAAACAATCTGTTACGTAAAGGAGTCACGAGTTATAGCTCTAAAATGGCTCACTACTTCTAGCCTTTCTTTCATTTGCTTTCAGTGCGAAAGGGATGGAAATGTGATTTAGATCTTTTACCTTTCCTATTCTTTCGTTTAATATTAATCGAAATAAATCGAAAGTTAAGAGGCGACTATGTACTTGGTATCTACCCGTAATATGTTGAACAAAGCCCAACTGGGAGGCTATGCAGTTCCCGCATTTAATATTCACAATTTGGAGACCATTCAAGTTGTTATGGAAACTGCCGCAGAAATGGCGTCTCCCGTTATTTTAGCGGGGACACCGAGTACATTTTCTTATGCAGGAAGTGACTACTTGATTGCTATTTGTCAGCAAGCGGCTGAGCGCTATAAAGTCCCAGTCGCTTTACATCTCGATCATCATGAAGATATTCCAGATATTTTCCAGAAAGTCTCTGCGGGGGTGCGCTCTGCGATGATTGACGCTTCTCATTTTCCGTTTGATGAAAATATTCAAATCGTTAAACGGGTTGTTGATTTCTGTCATCAATGGGATTGCACAGTAGAAGCGGAGCTGGGGCGTTTAGGCGGACAAGAAGATGACTTAGTTGTTGATGCCGCGGATGCGCTTTTTACTGACCCTGATGCCGCCGTTACTTTTATTCAAAGAACGGGTATTGATTCATTAGCCGTTGCAATCGGAACAGCTCACGGTATGTACAAAAGTGAGCCACATCTGGATTTCGCTAGGCTAGAAGCAATCCGTAAAAAAACAGATGTGCCTTTAGTGCTTCATGGTGCTTCGGGGATCCCTGATGCGGATGTTAGGCATTGTATTGAGCTTGGAATTTGTAAAGTCAATGTCGCAACAGAACTCAAAATCGCATTTTCTGATGCAATTAAGCAGTATTTCATTGAAAACCCAGAAGCGACAGATCCCCGTCATTATCTGGTTCCCGGAAAGGCGGCGATGAAAGCGGTTGTGATGGATAAAATTCGTGTTTGTAAAAGTGATGGAACACTTTAATAAGCCAAAATAATCTGAATTTGTTTGATGTATAAACCAAATTTGTTGTTGATGATACGCAGTAGATCTTTTTAAAAAAAGGAATGTTATGAAACAAGTTGCTGTTTTACTCGCTGATGGTTTTGAGGAAGGAGAAGCGGTCGTTTTCATTGATGTCATGCGCCGGTTAGATATTCATGTAGATGTGCTGTCTTGCATGGATACGCTTGTTTTAAATACGTATTTTGGTACTAAAATTAGTGCAGATCATCTTTTAGTCGATAAGCTAGCCCATAGTTATGATGCGGTGATGATGCCTGGGGGGCCAAAAGGAACTGATCGCTTGTATGCGAATGAAAAGGTGGTTGATTTTCTTCGTCGGCATATACATGAGGATAAATATATTTGTGCACTATGCTCTTCAGGCGCAAAGGTATTAGCCGCACACGAGTTACTGGAAGGGAGATACTACAGTACAGGCGACAAGCTGGCTGAAAAATTTAATGATGGTATTTATCTTGATCAGGATGTTGTTGTTGATGGAAAGTTTATCAGTGCAAAAGGGCTTGGTGTGAGTTTTGAATTTGCATTTACAGTTGCAAAACATTTATTGGTCGACAATATTGATAAAGTGGATTGGCAAGCTAAGCATATTTATTTTAAACACTGGCCGCTTTCCTATCTATAATTTTTATTGGTAACTACGTACTTTTATATCGGCAATAAAGGTAATAAATAAAGCGGGAATAATATTTTCCCCCGCTTTATTTTTATCAACTAGTCGAATGAAAATAAAAATAGAGAATTAATAGCGTATGAAGCTATTTTTTATAATGATAAGAATAAATGATGATTTATAAATATCATAACAATTAGATTTAAATTAGAAATTTTCCGTTATAAACATTAAGCTGGTCAGATATATAATCACCAGTAAGGAATGAAAATGCGGAATATTGCTATTACAAAAAATAATATTATTTCTGGCTTTCAATGGTTCTTTTTTATCTTTTGTAATACGGTTGTTATTCCCCCGACGTTACAGTCTGCTTTTCATTTGTCACCACAAACCACGTTTGTTATTACTCAGTATGCTTTTTTATTAACAGCTTTAGCTTGCTTGTTGCAAGCATTTATAGGCCATAAACGCTCCGTGATGGAGGGGCCAACAGGGTTGTGGTGGGCAACAATTTTAACCGTAACTTTGTCAGAATCTATGCAAGGAACTCCTCTTGAGACGATTGGATGGAGTTTAGCCATGGGGATTTTTCTGTCTGGGATTATTACTATTCTTATTGGCCTAAGCGGTCTTGGTGGTTGGTTAGCGGGTTTGTTCAAGCCTGGTGTGCTGGTGGTCTTTATGTTTTTACTTGGCGCGCAACTGGTCACTATTTTTTTAAAAGGAATGTTAGGGCTACCCTTTGGTGTTGGCAGTGAAAATATTACAGTTAATTATCCTGTATTCTTTTTGGCGCTCGCAGTACTGATATTTGTGATAGGGGTAATTGTGTATTTACCCGTGAATATTAGCAAATATGCATTATTGATTGGAACAATCATAGGGTGGGTTGCCTATAGTGGGTTATTTGGTAGCACGATATCATCTGTTTCATCAGGGGAATGGGTATTATTTCCATTAGGCCGCTCTGATGAAATTAATATAAGCATTGTGATAACAGCGATTTTGGCTGGGATATTAAACACATCAAATACGTTTGGAGCAATGCGCGGAACGGATGTTTTTTACCCTAATTCATTACCCGTTAAGTCCTTATATCGGCGTAGTTTTATGATGTCAGGAGTTGTAACAATATTAGCAGCGCCGATAGGCGTAGTGCCTTTTTCACCGTTTGTTTCATCAATTGGTTTAATTACTCAAACAAAAGACTGTTCACGTATCTCTTTTACTATTGGCAGCCTTATTTTCTTATGTGTGGGCGGGGTTGCAGTATTGACTCAATTTTTCCGCTCTTTGCCGTTAGCCATTGGTAGCGCGGTTATGTTAGCAACTTATTTGCCGTTATTATTTTCGTCATTTTCATTTCTGACGGATATGAAATTAAATGCACGTAATATTTATCGCCTCGCATTACCTATTTTTATTGGCATTTTTTTGATGTCAGCACCTGCTGCGGTACTAAATTCGTTACCAACAATGTTTAGTTCTTTACTGGGTAATGGGTTACTTATAGGCATTATATTGGCTCTTATTTTAGAAAATACGATCAAGTGGGATAAAATCTCCTAAATAATAAAAGAGCACTAAGCGGTTGTGCAGCTAATGCTCTTTTTCAGTAAAATTCTAACGGCCTAAATAACCATCCCAATCTTTCCAAACGGGCTGTAAACCGGCTTGCACAAGTGCATTCGCTACTTGTGCGGCACTGCGGTTATCATTTGGGGAAAATTGTTCTAGCTCTTCTTTGGTATCTGCATAACCCCCTGGTTGGGTTTTTGAGCCTGCGCTGACATTATTAATCGCGAGTGGTACTACATGGTCGCGAAAGTACGGAGACTCACGAGTCGACAGTGAAAGCTCAACATTGGGGGCAAGTAACCGAAAGGCACAAATGAGTTGGACCAATTCCGCTTCATTCATCAGTGATGCAGGCTCAACGCCACCCGCACAAGGGCGCAAACGCGGAAATGAAATGGAATAGCGGCTTTGCCAATAATATTGCTGTAAATACAGTAAATGCTCGGCCACCATGTAGCAATCGGTGCGCCAACTATTAGATAAACCAATTAATGCCCCAAGACCAATTTTATCCACACCAGCTTCACCAAGTCGTTCAGGGGTGGCTAAACGCCAGTGGAAATCTTGTTTTTTACCCTTGAGGTGATGCAACTGGTAGGTTGGCTCATGGTATGTTTCTTGATACACCATCACACCATCTAAGCCCAATGTTTTCAATTCCTTATATTCGTCAGTGCTTAATGGTTGCACTTCCATCATCAACGAACTGAAATAAGGGCGAATGATAGGCAAAGTATGGCGGAAATAATCCATCCCTACTTTACTTTGGTGTTCCCCTGTGACTAACAATAAGCTATCAAACCCAATTTTGCGGATCGTTTCGCACTCATTGATTATCTCAGCATCATTGAGTGTTTTGCGTTTGATTTTGTTACTCATCGAAAAACCACAGTAAGTACAATCGTTTGCGCATAGATTGGATAAATAAAGAGGAACGTAAAACCCAACCGCATGACCAAAACGTTGGCGGGTGAGTCTTTGTGCTTTTTGTGCCATTGCCTCGACATAAGAGCGTCCAGCAGGGGAGAGTAGCGCCATAAAATCATCGAGGGTGAGGATATCACTCGCTAAAGCGTGTTCTACATCGTGGGCGGTTTTGCTATTGATTCGCAGTGTTGTGTCGTCCCAATCCAATGTACTTAAGCGCTCTTGGAAACGGGGGATCATGATAATGCCTCCAAAAAGCTGGTGAGTGGGCTGGAAGCTTGGGCTTGTTGCTTCGGTGCAGCTAATCCACTTTGATAAGCTAGTTCAGCGGCCTCGACGGCAAGTTTAAAGGCTTTCGCCATTAAAATGGGGTGCTTGGCAACGGCAATCGCGGTATTCACCAACACCGCATCAGCCCCCATTTCGATAGCCTCTGCGGCGTGGCTCGGTGCGCCAATCCCTGCATCGACAATAACGGGCACGGTGGCTTGCTCGATAATAATCCGCAGCATCTCTTTAGTGGCTAAGCCTTTATTGGTGCCGATAGGCGCACCTAATGGCATGACTGCCGCGCAGCCAACTTCTTCAAGACGGCGGCACAGTACAGGGTCTGCACTACAATAAGGTAATACCACAAACCCTTCTTTGACGAGCTGCTCCGCGGCGAGCAGGGTTTCGATAGGATCGGGTAATAAATAGCGCATATCAGGGTGAATTTCGAGTTTGACCCAGTTGGTGCCCAGTGCCTCTCGAGCAAGGCGGGCAGCAAATACCGCTTCTTGGGCGTTTTTTGCCCCCGATGTATTGGGTAAAAGCTTTACGCCAAGCTCTTGAAGAGGTTGTAAAATACCATCATCCTGTCCACGCAAATTAATTCGTTTCATGGCCATGGTGACTAATTGGCTACCTGAGGCTTGAATGGCATCTTGCATTAGCCTGGCATTGGCAAACTTTCCTGTTCCTGTAAATAGACGTGATTGAAAGGTAAAATCGGCGATTTTTAACATTGTTAGCCCCCAGCGATAGCTTGAAATAACAAGATATTGTCTTGGTCATTAATGAGATGAGAATCCCACTGACTCTTTGGAATGATCACTTGGTTGATAGCCAGCGCTGTGCCAGCGCTGGAGCGGCCTAGCGTCTCAAATAACTGGTTGACAGTCAGCGGGGCATCAAGCGCCATAGTTTGGTCATTAATTAGGATATGCATGCTTCTTCCCGACAAACTGGACATTGCAGCGAAGGCGTTAACTGCAAAGTGTTCCACTGTTGTTGTTTTCCATCGAACAAGCGTAGTTTTCCGCTTAAAGATGAAGGCAACCCGACAAGTAATTTAAGGGCTTCAAGTGCTTGTAGCGTACCGATAACACCAACGACAGGCCCTAATACTCCCGCTGTGCGGCAGTTTCGCTCAGGTTCATCTTGATCGGGGTAAAGGCAGGCGTAACACCCTGAACTAAACGGCGGTTCGAGCACCATTAGCTGTCCACCAAAGCCCACTGCGCTACCGCTAACGAGTGGCGTGTTGGTCATGACACAGGCGGCATTGACGGCATGGCGTGTTGCCATGTTATCGCAGCAATCAAGCACTAAATCGACCTGCTCAACGAGTGGGATTAATGTTTCAACTTCTAGTTTTTGCACAACTGCTCGTGTTTTCACGAGCGGGTTGAGTTGATGAAGCCTCTTTGCTGCAAGTTGGGCTTTTGACTGTTCGATATCATCAGTATTGTAGAGCACTTGTCTTTGTAAATTAGAGACATGCAGGTTATCGTGGTCAGCAAGCCATAATTCGCCAACGCCTGCACTAGCTAAATAGAGGGATGCGGGAGAGCCTAACCCACCTAAACCGACAATCAGCACTTTGCTATTTTTCAGTTTTTGTTGCCCTTCAGGGCTAATGTCTTCAAGTAATAGCTGGCGGCTGTAACGCATGAATTCTTGGTCACTTAACATGATTAAATTCCTCGAATTATCAACCGTGTGTCTATTTCACTAAATACACGGCTAATTATTTGATTGTGAATTAATTAACAAGCGCGATGACGCTCAATTAAATTCAGTAACGTTTCAGTGGCTGCCCGCCAATCATCGGCTTTGGTAATTGCACTGACCAGTGCCACACTGCCAACACCTGTTGCTAAAACAGCAGGTACGCGCTCAATGGATATTCCACCAATGGCGACAGTTGGGTAATCAGGTGTTGCCTCAACCATCGCTTTTAGCGTTTCCAATCCTTGAGGAGATGACGGCATCTCTTTGGTTTGTGTGGGGAAAATATGCCCCATTGCAATATAAGAGGGGCGCACGGATTTGGCGATGGCTAACTCATGTTCATCGTGGGTTGAAATGCCTAACCGAAGCCCTGCTTGGTGGATTGCCAGCAAGTCAGTGGTTTCCAAATCCTCTTGACCAAGGTGTACGCCGTAAGCGCCAAACTCCACAGCTAAGCGCCAGTAGTCGTTGATAAATAACCGTGCGTTATGTTTTTTACCCAAAGCAATAGCTTTTTGGATATCATCGCGTACATCAGCATCCGCTTTGTCTTTGATGCGTAATTGAAGGGTGGAAACACCTGCACTAAGCAGGCGTTCAATCCATTCAACGGAATCAACAACAGGGTAGAGACCGAGGTATTGCTCGGTTTCGGGAAATGGCGATGTTGGCGTAATAATAGGATTAGGCGATTTTTTCATTATCAGCGACCTCTGCATTCACAATTTCTGCGCCATGGTATAGCTCGCTACCGTGGGCTCGGAAGGCTTCAGACATCTGTTCCATACCCGCTTCTTTTTCGTTTGCTTCTTTTTGGGCTGCGTAATCACGTACTTCTTGGGAGATTTTCATCGAACAGAATTTCGGCCCACACATTGAACAGAAATGGGCAATTTTCCCCGAAGCTTGTGGCAAGGTTTCATCGTGATATTTACGTGCGGTTTCGGGGTCTAATGCCAAGTTAAATTGGTCTTCCCAACGGAATTCGAAACGTGCTTTTGACATGGCATTGTCGCGAATTTGTGCACCTGGGTGGCCTTTGGCAAGGTCAGCTGCGTGCGCTGCAATTTTATAGGTGATAAGCCCTTGTTTAACATCGTCTTTGTTCGGCAGGCCCAAATGCTCTTTTGGTGTGACATAACAGAGCATTGCACAACCAAACCAGCCGATCATTGCTGCACCAATGCCTGAGGTAAAGTGGTCATAACCTGGTGCAATATCGGTTGTGAGCGGCCCTAAGGTATAGAATGGGGCTTCGTGGCAATGCTCCAACTCTTCCGTCATGTTGCGGCGGATCATCTGCATCGGTACGTGGCCGGGGCCTTCAATCATCACTTGGACATCATATTCCCACGCAATTTTGGTTAACTCACCAAGGGTATGAAGTTCGGCAAATTGTGCGGCATCGTTTGCATCTTGGATGGAGCCTGGGCGCAAGCCATCACCTAATGACAAGGAAACGTCGTAAGCGGCACAAATTTCACAAATTTCGCGGAAGTTTTCGTACAGGAAGTTTTCTTGGTGATGAGATAAACACCATTTTGCCATGATAGAACCACCGCGCGAGACAATGCCCGTCAAGCGTTTAGCGGTCATTGGTACGTAACGCAGCAAGACTCCAGCATGGATAGTAAAGTAGTCAACGCCTTGCTCGGCTTGTTCTAATAACGTATCGCGGAACATTTCCCACGTCAGGTTTTCCGCTACGCCATTGACTTTTTCAAGGGCTTGGTAGATGGGAACTGTGCCGATGGGGACTGGGCTATTACGTAAAATCCATTCACGGGTTTCATGGATGTAGCGGCCCGTGGACAAATCCATTACGGTATCTGCGCCCCAGCGCGTTGACCAAATCAGTTTTTCCACTTCCTCTTCGATGGATGAAGTGACCGACGAGTTGCCGATATTGGCGTTCACTTTCACCAAGAAGTTACGGCCAATAATCATCGGCTCAGATTCAGGGTGATTGATATTGGCTGGGATGATGGCGCGACCCGCGGCGACTTCTTGGCGAACAAACTCAGGCGTGATATTTTCGGGTAAATTAGCCCCAAAGCCTTGCCCTGGATGTTGTTGCAGCAAAACCTCACCACGAATACGTTCACGACCCATATTTTCGCGGATGGCGATAAACTCCATTTCTGGGGTAATGATGCCTTTACGAGCGTAGTGAAGTTGGGTGACGCATTTGTTGGTTTGCGCTTTTAATGGGTGTGGGCGGTTGTTAAAGCGTAAGTGGTCGAGACCCGCATCAGCGAGACGCTGTTGTGTGAAGTCAGAACTTAAGTTTTCGACTTCGGTGGTGTCTGAACGTTCGTTTATCCACGGTGCGCGAATTTTTTTCAGGCCTTTGTGAACGTTGAGTTCTGATGTTGGGTCGCCGTAAGGGCCTGAGGTATCGTAGATAGGAACGGGTTCGTTATCTTCAAATTGCGGGTTATCTTTGTCGCCACCAATGAGGGTTTGCGAAAGCTGGATTTCTCGCATCGGGACTTGAATATCGTCTCTTGAACCTTGGAGATAAATACGTTCAGAATTCGGAAATGAAACACCAGAAACGGTGTTAATAAAGTTTTCAGCGGCGTCACGTTGGGCCTTACGCGTGCGAGCAGGTGCAGCTTGTGGGGATAAATCAGCGGTCGGTATAACATTATTTGTAATATTGGACATAGCAATTTCCTGACATTGTCACGGCTATGATGCAAAGCGCACCAAGCGGGTTTATCGAAAGAAAGTTGCTTGTCAGGAGTTCGGAGGAGTAATAAAAAAGACGTTGCGTTTAAATTTTCACCAAAAGGAAAAGGTCAAAAATGGCGCTGAGTGATTACTCTTGTTCCCTTCGCGGGTATTAACCCGATCAGGTTCCGCGGATCCCGAATTAACGGTCTCAGCCTGATGCTATGCATGCTAGGCACTCCGACAAGAGATTTCAGTATAAGCTTTCCTCGTCATTCTTCAAGCGATAAGTGCGTTGGCTGCACTCGGCTCCCCAAGTCACATACTTGTGTATGCTCCTTGGGATATCCTCGTTTACCGCCTTCTTCTCACTTGAATTATTTAGAGGAAAGAGGAAATTAAAGTGGAATAAGGTTATTTCCTCGTCATTCTTCAAGCGATAAGTGCGTTGGCTGCGCTCGTCTCCCCAAGTCACATACTTATGTATGCTCCTTGGGATATCCTCGTTTACCGCCTTCTTCTCACTTGAATTATTTAGAGGAAAGAGGAAATTAAAGTGGAATAAGGTTATTTCCTCGTCATTCTTCAAGCGATAAGTGCGTTGGCTGCGCTCGGCTCCCCAAGTCACATACTTGTGTATGCTCCTTGGGATATCCTCGTTTACCGCCTTCTTCTCACTTGAATTATTTAGAGGAAAGAGGAAATTAAAGTGGAATAAGGTTATTTCCTCGTCATTCTTCAAGCGATAAGTGCGTTGGCTGCGCTCGGCTCCCCAAGTCACATACTTGTGTATGCTCCTTGGGATATCCTCGTTTACCGCCTTCTTCTCACTTGAATTATTTAGAGGAAAGAGGAAATTAAAGTGGAATAAGGTTATTTCCTCGTCATTCTTCAAGCGATAAGTGCGTTGGCTGCGCTCGGCTCCCCAAGTCACATACTTGTGTATGCTCCTTGGGATATCCTCGTTTACCGCCTTCTTCTCACTTGAATTATTTAGAGGAAAGAGGAAATTAAAGTGGAATAAGGTTATTTCCTCGTCATTCTTCAAGCGATAAGTGCGTTGGCTGCGCTCGGCTCCCCAAGTCACATACTTGTGTATGCTCCTTGGGATATCCTCGTTTACCGCCTTCTTCTCACTTGAATTATTTAGAGGAAAGAGGAAATTAAAGTGGAATAAGGTTATTTCCTCGTCATTCTTCAAGCGATAAGTGCGTTGGCTGCACTCGGCTCCCCAAGTCACATACTTATGTATGCTCCTTGGGATAATTCTATTTATCTCCTTCCTCTAGCACGAATAATTTAGAGGAACCTTTGAAAGGCAAGTTAGTTAAAACCTAAAACCTAAAAAATTGATATCAAGGTTCGGATAACAATAAGGTTTATAAATCCCACTGATATTGCGGCCAATTATTTTCATTGGCGGCTTGGAGAAGTCGGTGGTCGCCGTTGACAATAAACGTTTCGTCGGCGAATTGGCACATCGGGAGGTCGTTAGCAGAGTCGGTGTAGAAGTATACATACGCATCGGTGATTGGCTGGTGGCGAACCCAATTCATAAGGCGTTTAACCTTACCTTCCTTAAAGGTTGGAATACCATCAATTTCGGTCGTATAGCAGCCATTTTGCTGCTTAATATCAATGCCCATGGCGACATCGGCATTGAGTTGAGCCGCGATCTTTTTGACAATAAATGAAACGGTTGCAGAGATCACAATAATCGGGATCCCCTTGGCGCGGTAGCGGGCGATCGTTTGACTCGCTTCAGGGTAGATCTTTGGTAAAACCACGCTTTGCACGAAATCATCCAGCCAGATATCCACTTGTTCCGTTTTGATATTAGCGAGGGTTTGCAGGTTAAAATGCAGGTAAGTCGGCATATCCAAAGTGCCTGCATTATACTGCGCCATCATGGCTTTATCGGCTTCCACAAACTGCGGGTCACTGATGATTTGCTTATCCCACAGGTATTGTGTCCACAATACGCTGCTATCCCCTTGAATCAACGTATCATCTAAGTCAAAAATGGCTAATTGGTTTTGCATTATATTCCTATCGTATGATTAGCTAAGTGCGCGAATTTCATTTTTATTAAACATTAACTCAAGGCGGGTGCCAGGTTCAAATAAACGTTCAGAAGAGCGATTGAGTAGGTCGACGGTCATATCTCCTACAGGGGTATTCACGCTATAACGAATAATATTGCCAAGCAACTGATGATCTAAAATCACGGCATCCACAGGGTGAGAAATATGTGTACCATATTGGCGACCCGCTTCTTTCACATAAATAGATTCAGGGCGGATGGCGAGTGTACCCTGTAAATTTAACCCTAACATGGTATTGGCTTTGTGAGCATCCACCAAATTGTAGTGCCCCATAAAACGAGCAACAAACTCGTTCGCTGGCTGGGTATAAATATTCTCTGCCGTATCACTTTGTACGATCTGCCCTTTATTCATCAAAAAGATCCTATCAGACATGATCATCGCTTCGTCTTGGTCATGGGTGACAAAAATCGTCGTTAGCCCAAGTTCCCGCTGAATATGTCGAATTTGCTGGCGCAAATGCTTACGAATGCGTGCATCAAGGGCGGATAACGGCTCGTCGAGTAATAAAATTTGCGGTTTCATTACTAGCGCCCTTGCTAGTGCCACGCGTTGGCGCTGTCCGCCTGACAATTGGTGGGGAAATTGCTGCTCTTTACCTTGTAATTCAACCAGTTCGATTACTTCTGCAACGGCTTTGGTTCTTTCGTTGCTATCGATTTTACGTATTTTTAAGCCGAAGGCGATATTGTCTGCGACGGTCATATTGGGGAATAGCGCATAGCTTTGAAACACCATGCCCACACCGCGTTGTTGGGCAGGTTGGTGAGTAATATTTTTGTGGTTAATATAAAGCTCACCACTATTAGGTTGCTCAAGGCCTGCAATACTGCGTAATAACGTTGATTTCCCGCAACCACTTGGCCCTAATAGGGTGATAAATTCGCCTTTTTCAATGGTAAATTGAATATCGGCGAAGACCTGATTTGACCCGAAAGATTTCGTTAAGTTTTCAGCAATAACATAGCTCATCATTCATCTCCTGAACGATTTAAACGCATTGCTAACCACGTCAGCAATAACGTAAATAAGAAGTAAGACATCACTAGTGCAGAAGTGAAGTGCCCACTGGTTTGGCGCATATTGAACAAGTAGATTTGCAAGGTCTCATAACGTGTTCCCACTAAAATATTGGCAAACACAAACTCACCCATCAAAAATGAAAATGAAATTAATAATGAAACCAACATGCCTTTGCGAATATTTGGCAGCACAATCATCATGAAAGCATTAAAGGTATTTGCCCCCAGCAAATGTGCCGCATCCATTAGGTCATGTAAGTTAATCCCTTGAAAACTATTGGCGAGGGCGCGGTACATAAATGGCAGTGTGATGGTGAAATAGGTGCCAATTAAGATCCATGGAGTGCCCACTAACATAAATGGTTCATCCGCGAAAATTTGCAATAAACCGACGGACGACACCACGGGGGGGATCGCAAAAGGGAGGATAATCAATAAATCCATTAGCCCTTTTAGCTTGGGAAAGCGATAAAACACAGCAAATGTCATCGGTAAAATGACCAAGGTACTGATTAACAGCGTGCCAAAACAGATAATCAACGAACGGCCAAATGCCATTAAAAACCGCGGGTCTTGCCACAATTGCAGATACCATTTAATGGACAAAGCATCGGGTAACACGGTTGCGCCCCAAGAACTGGCGATGGAATACACAAACGTAGCAATAATAGGCAGTGCTAATAAGCTGGCAACACTGATTAGCACTAACTTATGAAACCATAATCCAGAGTTCTTATTGGTTATGGTAGGGCTAATCACATTGTTATTTTGCATGGTAGCTCCGCTTGATTAACCAATGATGGATACCCGTGATAAACCCTAAGATCGCGATAAGTAGGACAGATAACGCCGCCGCCATATTTGGCTCGAGGAATAAATCACCAGACACTAAACTGGCAATACGGATGGTCACAAGGTTGTAGTTACCGCTGGTTAACGCATAGGTACTGGCGTACGCACCCATCGCATTGGCAATTAAGATAATAAAAGTGCCAAGTAAAGCTGGGGAAAGCACTGGAATAGCGACTTTCAACCAATAGGTTAATTTGCTGGCCCCCATGGTTTTTGCCGCATCTTCCCACTCAGGTTTGAGGGCATCAAAGGCAGGGTAGAGCAACAATACACCGAGTGGAATTTGAAAATAGACATAAAGCAGCATTAACCCGCTGGCGCTGTAGATATTAAAATCTTCGATAATCCCCCACGCTTTGAGCTGCAAAGTGATTGCGCCATTAAAGCCCAAAATAATGATAAACGCGAAGGCCAGCGGAACGCCGCTAAAGTTACTTGCCATAGTGGTGAATGAAATCATCATTCGGCGCACCTTGCCTTGCATCTTGTAGATAGAAAAGGCGGTAACACTAGCGATAAACAAACCGATCACGCTACAAATCAACGATAACCATAAGGTATTTTCGAAGGCTTGCAGGTAAAAATCATTGGTAAACACATCAAAGTAATTACCTAAGGACCAGGCTTCTTCATAGATAAAACTGTTGATAAACACCCAAATCATCGGGGCGAGTTGAAATAGGCCAAACAATACAAAAAAGGGCAACAAGAGTAATGCTGCGCGCCAATGAAAACGGGCAAAGGTTTTTTTTAACATGGCCATTTTCCCCAGCTGTGGTTGGGCTTGCTCGTAGGGCGCAGTCAGGTCAGCCATCATGCATCTCCTTGTAATAGCGCATCACACACAGGCTTGTCGAGCGGGTCGATACCCAATAAACGGCATACTGTGCCACAAATGTCAGTTTGCTGAATATCACAAGGCTGATGGGCAAATTTTGAACCCATAACAAACAGCGGAACCCAGCACTCTTCGGGGAGTGTACCGCCATGGCTACGGTCATTGTTCATGCCATGGTCACTAGTGACAAGAATTTGATAGCCTTGCTCAATCCATGTTGGGATGTAATTCGACAAAATAATATCGGCATGACGAGCTGCATTGCGGTATTGCGGTGAATCAAACCCGAACTTGTGCCCTGTATCGTCAATGTTCATCGGGTGAATCAACAAGAAGTGAGGATCAAATTGGTTACGCAAATACTCTGCATCCAGCAAGAGATGGTCATCGGGGTAGCTGTCTGCTTGGTAAAAACAGCCGTGCTGAATAGTGAGCAATTCATCGTGCGTAAAGCGGTCGCGAGTCGCCACGAATGGTGCGCGGTTATATAGCTCGCTCACCCAATAATAAGCGGCAGCTGCTGTGGTTTTGCCTGCAAGACGTGCGAGAGAGAAAATGCTGTCAAAGTGGGATAAACGTACAACCTCATTGTTGACGATCCCGCTTTTCACTGGCGGCACACCTGTTAAAATGCATTCATACAACGGGCGGGACATGGAAGGGAGTTCGCACTCCAATTGATAAAGTGTTGCGCTATCGGCTTTGATAAGTCCATTGAGATAGCCCATGCACTGATGGGCTACTGAATAACTTAAGCCGTCTAGGACAACAAGTATGACTTTTTCAGACATCAGACTTTTATTCCTAAATTCAACAAATTCAATTACTGCTGGTGGATCAGAACTTGTTGTTGCCACATTTTTGGTAAATTACGCGATGATTTTTCCCAGCCGTCAGCATCTTTGATTGGCTGAACATTTTTATACTGTTCTTCTGGTAGTAATTTTGCTTTAACATCATCAGGTAATGTCAGATATTGGGCACGAATTGGACGAGCATAGCCTTCTGCCAGGTTCAACTGACCTTTATCACTGAAAATAAATTCACGTGCTAACTTGGCCGCATTTGGGTTTTTTGCAAATTTATTGATGATAGTGGTGTAGCCAGAGATCACTGAGCCATCGGATGGAATGACAACAGTAAAACGATCTCGGTTGATCTGATCGCGATAATTCAAGGCGTTAAAGTCCCATAAGATCCCAACTTCCACTTCACCTTTTTCAATATTTGCAACGGTAGGGTCATTGACTGATAGGCGCTTTTGCTTAGCTAACTCAGCAAACAATTCAATGGCAGGTTTAAGGTTATTTTCATCACCACCGCGGGCAAATGCAGCGGCTAAAACGGCATTGTTGGCTTGTGCTGCAATGCCAACATCACCTACGGTGACTTTGTATTTGCCTTTTAATAAGTCGTCCCAACTTTTTGGTGCATCTTTAACTAAGTCATTATTAATCATAAAGGCAATTGAACCAGTATAGGCTAATGCCCAGTTGCCATCTTTATCTTTTGCCCAATCAGGAATTTGTGACCATGTGGTGGGTTTATAAGGCTGGGTGACTCCTTTTTGTACCGCTACAGGGCCAAACGATGCGCCTACATCACCAATATCTGCCGTTGCGTTATTTTTTTCGGCGGCAAATTTGGCAATTTCTTGTGCGGAACTCATATCCGTATCTTGGTGTTTTAAGCCATATTGCGTGGCTAAATCTTGCCAAGTTCCTTTCCAGTTTGCCCAAGAATCAGGCATCCCAACGCTGTAAACTTGCCCTTCTTTTTTCGCTGCATTGATTAACTCTGTTAAATTAGCATCAGCAGCAAATGTCATACTGGATGCGGTCAGTGATAGTAAAATCGCAGGAACGATAGCTTTCATTGTTTTCTCACTTTTGAGGAACGGTGAACCAGATTGGTTACTGAGCATCCTAATTTTAATTAGTGACAGTGAGTTGACCGTTTTATGACAGTTTTTAGACATTTTAAGGGATGAATTGTCTAAAAACTGTCAAAATTGACAGAGATAGGAAATGAAACAAACGTTTGAATGACATTGTGTCAAAGAAGTGTATTGTGTGATTCGAGACTGATTTTTTATCGACAACCTTTTTATCAACAACAAAAAGCTAAAAAAGATAGAGAAAATGAATAAATTAACGTTAGTAGGAACAGAAAGTGGCTGGTGGTTCGTCTGTTTCGCTGGTCGATTGTGGTTACCGAAAGGGGATATTCCACGCGGCAGTGCTAAAGACTATTCATTAGAAGGTAAAAGTGCGACACCAATCGGTGAATGGCAAGGGGAAATTGTCTGGCTGATCGCAGAAAAAATGCCATCAGATATGGCGTCTCCGCGGGTTGTTGCAGCGCAAGATGAAGGCTTATTCCGCCTAGCTGGGCGCGGCGTACAACTGGCTGAATTCTATCGTTCCCACCGCTATTGTGGTTACTGTGGTACGGCAATGCGCCACAGTGCAACAGAATGGGCGTGTTTGTGTGATCATTGCCATGAGCGTTATTACCCGCAAATTGCCCCTTGTATTATCGTAGGGATCCGTCGTGATGACCATATTCTCTTGGCGCAGCACCGTCGTCATTCCCAAAACCCATTATTTACCGTATTAGCAGGTTTTGTTGAGGTGGGTGAAACATTAGAAGAAGCCGTTATGCGCGAAGTCATGGAAGAGAGCCAGATAAAAGTGAAAAATATTCGCTATGTCTCTTCACAGCCATGGCCTTTCCCTCATTCCTTAATGATGGGCTTCCTTGCGGATTATGAGAGCGGTGATATTCAGGTTGATCCAAACGAGTTAGTCAGCGCAAATTGGTATCATTACAATGACTTACCGCTTATCCCTCCAGGGGATACTATCGCAAGGCGTTTAATTGAGGACACAGTAGCGTTGTGTCGTCAAAGTGAGTACGAATCGGACAAGTAGCAGTGCGCTGATATTGTTGCCTTTTACATGTTACAATAGCCATCTTTGCTTATAGCCATTTGCGGCGGCCACTAATAATAATGGAGTAAATAATGACTGAGTTAAAAAATGACCGCTATCTACGTGCTCTGCTACGTCAGCCTGTAGATGTGACCCCGGTATGGATGATGCGTCAAGCGGGGCGTTATTTGCCTGAATACAAAGCAACGCGCGCCGAGGCTGGTGATTTTATTGCGCTGTGCAAAAATACTGAGCTTGCGTGTGAAGTGACATTGCAGCCATTACGTCGTTTCCCATTAGACGCCGCAATTTTATTCTCTGATATCCTAACTATCCCTGATGCCATGGGACTTGGACTGTATTTTGAAACAGGCGAAGGTCCACGTTTTCAAAAGCCTATCTCCTCTGTGGCGGATGTAAAAAACATCCCAATTCCCGATCCTGAAATGGAGCTGGGGTATGTGATGGATGCTGTTCGTGCCATTCGTAAAGCCCTTGAAGGGAGCGTGCCACTAATTGGTTTCTCTGGAAGCCCATGGACATTAGCTACTTACATGGTAGAAGGCGGTAGTAGTAAAGCCTTCACTAAAATCAAAAAAATGATGTATGAAGACCCGAACACACTGCATTTATTATTGGATAAACTGGCGGATAGCGTCATTTTATACTTAAATGCGCAAATTCGTGCGGGCGCACAATCCATCATGATTTTTGATACATGGGGTGGTGTATTAACTAAACGTGATTATTTACAGTTCTCTTTGAACTATATGCATAAGATCATTGATGGATTAATTCGTGAAAACGATGGCCGTCGTGTGCCAGTTACCTTGTTCACCAAAGGTGGCGGACAGTGGTTAGAAGAAATGGTTGCAACTGGTTGTGATGCATTAGGCCTTGATTGGACAACAGAAATTGCCGATGCGCGCCGCCGTGTTGGTGATAAAGTTGCGCTGCAAGGTAATATGGATCCGTCTATGTTGTATGCGCCACCTGCACGTATTGAAGACGAAGTGCAAAATATCCTGTCTGGTTTTGGTCACGGCGAAGGGCATGTTTTCAACTTAGGTCATGGCATCCATCAGGATGTGCCACCTGAACATGCAGGCACATTTGTTGATGCGGTTCACCGTTTCTCTCGCCAATATCATCAGTAGTCATCATTTCTTGATGTTCTTGATGTTCTTGATTTGTGGTGTATTTATAGAACCTTGTAAGTACACCATTATCATCTATGATTAAGAATAATTAAGTATCGAAGCATTGGATGCGCTATGGTTTTAGATACTCAACAGCTACGAAAAGAACAAACTAGCCAAGCCTCAAAAATCATTTTGCAGGATGAGTTTCCATCATTGAAACTGATTGGTGGGGCGGATGTGGGCTTTGAACAACAAGGCACAATTACCCGTGCAGTGATAGTTGTGTTGTCTTGGCCGCAGTTAGAACTCGTTGAGTATCAAATAGCACGAATCCCGACTCAGTTACCTTATATACCTGGGTTACTTTCTTTTCGTGAAGTGCCTGGTCTAATGGCTGCGTGGGAAAAAATACAGCACAAGCCTGAATTAGTCCTCGTGGATGGGCAAGGTATTGCTCACCCAAGGCGCTTTGGCGTGGCTTGCCATTTTGGTTTACAGGCCAATGTTGCAACGATAGGCGTTGCAAAAAGTCGTTTATGTGGTGATGCAGCTGAATTAGACGACTCTCCCGAAAGTGTTCAGCCATTAATGGCAGGGAAAAATCAACTCGGTTGGGTATTGCGGAGCAAAAAACGCTGCAAACCATTATATGTTTCGCCGGGGTATAAAGTCGGTTTTTCGTCTTCCTTATCGTGGGTTAAGCAGTGTCTAAAGGGTTATAGGTTGCCTGAACCAACACGTTTTGCTGACGGAATTGCATCAAATCGAACGTTTTTTAAGCGAATGAATGAGAAAATCAGCTAATTATCAGCAAAATATGTGGCATTGACAGATTTTCAGGTAAACTGCGAAGTATTAAGATTGATGAGTCAGAAATTATGTTAAGAAATCCCATTCATTTGAGGTTGGAAAAATTAGAAAGCTGGCAACATACAACTTTCATGGCAAGTTTATGTGAAAGAATGTATCCCAACTTTCAGATGTTTTGTCAGCAAACTGAATTTGCCGATGCAAAAGTTTATCGTTCCATCCTTGATTTAGTTTGGGAAACTTTGGTCATTAAAGATAGCAAAGTCAATTTCGACAGTCAGTTAGAGAAATTAGAAGAAATTATCCCATCAGCAGATGATTTCGATATGTATGGTGTGTATCCAGCTATTGATGCCTGTATTGCATTAGGTGAAATCATTCACTCAAAATTGAGTGGGGAAACCCTTGAGCACGCAATATTGGTTAGCGAAGCCTCCATTCGTACGGTTGCCATGCTCGAAATGACTCAAGCAGGGCGGGAAATGACAGATGAAGAACTTAAAGAAATTCCTGCGATTGAAGAAGAGTGGGATATCCAGTGGGACATTTTCCGTTTACTGGCAGCTTGTGAAGAGCGCGACTTAGAGTTAATTAAAGGATTAAAATCTGACCTTCGCGAAGCGGGGGTGAGCAATATAGGTATTACTTTAGGCTAATTTTTACGCTTTCGTTATCGAAAACGTGACTTAGCGCAGTAATGCTGAGTACTAAGACTTCACATTTGCCCCTACTCTGGTCTACATTTAGGGGCGAGAAGAAGTGGCTATCGGGGGCGTGTATCAGGGGCTGTCAATTTGGCATATCCGACGCACTCGATGCTTTGCAAACGATAAACACACTGTGTAAGGATAATTTATGAACAAGACTGAATTAGTTGATGCTATCGCAGAATCAGCAGACCTGACCAAAGTTCAGGCAAAAGCAGCTTTAGAATCTACTCTGAATGCTATTTCTGAAACGCTGAAAAAAGGTGACAGTGTACAACTGGTCGGTTTCGGTACTTTTAAAGTTAGCCACCGTGCTGCTCGTACTGGTCGTAACCCACAAACTAAAGCAGAAATCCAAATTCCTGCGACAACTGTACCAGCTTTCTCTGCCGGTAAAGCACTGAAAGAAGCTGTAAAATAAGTACATTGTATACTCGAATTATCAGAGGGGGTAAGAAACTACCCCTTTTGTTTATTCAAAAAGGGTTGCTGGTATTGGGAGCTCTCTCAATGCTAAGCGCCTGTTCCTCGAATGCACCAAAGCTTCCAGAGTTTAGTGCAAGTGGTTTTATTGCCGATGATGGCGTCATTCGTATGTGGCGGCTGAATGATGCAAAAAGCCAACCCCTTGTCCTGATGATGGTTTACAGTCCTTATAAAGGCACTGATACTTCCGTTAATTTCTTCGAATACCGTTCTGGTAATCTCTGGCAAATTCGCAGCCAAATCTTGAACCAAAAAGGTGGCGATATTACGGAACAGCTACGCTTCGATAAAAATAATGATGTTATTTTTATGCAGCGTGCTCAGGATGGTACTAAAACACCTCTTTCTACCGATGAAATCACGCGTTGGCGCTTTGAAGCAGCTCGGGTACTTGAGACCAACACCGCGCTTATCGTGGGTGGCGTTAAACTTTATCAAGGGCGTTGGCAGCAAGGTAAAGTGACGACTTGCGAAGGTGATGTGAGAGACGTGACTTTCGAACCATATGCTGAAAACTGGTTACAAAGCCGTGCGAAAGTGTGGCATTCTCAGCTGAATTTGGCGTGGTTGGAGTCTTCCGAGGGAAATCAGCTTTTGATGGTGGCGGATACGGATTTTTGCCGCTGGCAGCCTTCTAAAGATTCACTCTAATTTCACCGCTCGTCGTCTTTCAAATCCTAGCGTTGTTGGCTTCGGTGACTTAACCCAATCACATAGTTATCTATGCTTCTGGGCATAAGTAACCTTGCCGCCTAGCTATGCTTCGAAATACTTAGAGCCATTGGCTGCTAGTAAAAACAAACAACAATAAAAAAGCTGATAAAAGTTTCCTCTTATCAGCCTGTCGATTATTGGATTTTATTACTTAATACGTGCGATGGCGCGGTAGCCGATATCGTTGCGATAAAAGCTATCATTCCAGTGAATATTCTTAGCGGCTTCATATGCTTTAGTTTGGGCTTTCTCGATATCATCACCCAACGCGGTCACGCATAGTACACGGCCACCAGCAGTAACGACATCACCATCTTTCATGCGAGTGCCTGCATGGAACACTTTGCTATCAGCGGCTTCAGTGGTTGGCAATCCAGAAATAACATTACCGTTACAGTAATCCCCAGGGTAACCCCCAGCAGCAATGACAACACCTAAAGCAGGGCGCTCATCCCACAGTGAATCTTTGCCTGCCAGCTCACCGTTCGCGCCGGCTAAACACAGTGCGACTAAGTCTGACTGTAAACGCATCATGATAGGTTGTGTTTCAGGATCGCCAAAGCGGCAGTTAAATTCGATAACTTTTGGATTGCCCGCTTTATCAATCATTAACCCTGCGTATAAGAAGCCTTGGTAACGATTACCTTCCTGATCCATGCCTTTAACAGTAGGATAAATCACTTGCTGCATCACACGTTGATGAATTTCATCTGTGACAACCGGAGCGGGAGAGTAAGCCCCCATTCCGCCTGTATTGAGACCCGTATCACCATCACCAACACGTTTATGGTCTTGGCTAGTGGCCATTGGGATGACATTCTCACCATCGACCATCACGATAAAGCTGGCTTCTTCACCATCAAGAAACTCTTCAATCACAATACGGTGTCCTGCATCGCCAAAGGCATTACCTGCTAACATATCTTGAACAGCGTCTTTTGCTTCTTGAAGTGTCATCGCGACAATAACACCTTTGCCCGCCGCTAAGCCATCAGCTTTAATCACGATAGGTGCGCCGACTTTATCTAAATACGCTAACGCGGGTTCCACTTCTGTGAAATTTTCATAAGCCGCAGTCGGAATATGATGGCGAGCTAAAAAGTCCTTAGTAAATGCTTTTGAACCTTCAAGTTGTGCAGCCCCTTTTGTTGGGCCAAAAATTGTTAAGCCTGCCGCTTTAAATGCATCGACAACGCCAATCACTAAAGGGGCTTCAGGACCGACAATCGTTAAATCGATTTGTTTTTCTTTGGCGAACTGCAGCAGGCCATCAATATCAGTAGCAGAAATATTCACATTTTCGATAGCAGACTCAAGTGCTGTTCCTGCGTTACCTGGTGCAACATAAACTTTTTTTGCTAAAGGCGATTGCGCCGCTTTCCACGCTAATGCATGTTCACGGCCACCACCGCCAATAATTAATATATTCATGAATAATCTCCTAATAATTAGTGACGGAAATGGCGCATATTAGTGAAAATCATCGCAATACCATGTTCATTTGCCGCAGCAATGACTTCTTCGTCACGAATTGAGCCACCTGGTTGAATAACACAAGTCACACCAACGGCGGCAGCCGCATCGATACCATCGCGGAATGGGAAGAAAGCATCTGAGGCCATCGCACAGCCTGCAACTTCTAAACCTTCGTCGGCCGCTTTGATCCCCGCAATTTTAGCTGAGTACACACGGCTCATTTGGCCTGCACCAATCCCGATGGTCATGTCATTTTTAGAATAAACAATCGCATTTGACTTAACGAATTTCGCGACTTTCCAGCAGAATAAGGCATCTTTTAGTTCACGTTCAGTAGGTTGGCGTGTCGTAACAACGCGTAGTTCTTCTTTTTCTACCATGCCTAAATCACGGTCTTGGACTAATAAACCACCGTTAACACGTTTGAAATCTAAGCCTGCAACGGGTTTATTCCATTCACCGCAAACAAGTACGCGAACATTTTGTTTGGTTTCAAGAATCGGTAATGCATCATTTGCTACTGAAGGTGCAATAATGACTTCAACAAATTGACGTTCAATAATAGCTTGTGCAGTTGTTTTATCTAACTGACGGTTAAACGCGATGATACCGCCGAACGCAGAGGTTGGGTCAGTTTTGAATGCATTATCATAAGCTGCATGAATATCTTTGCCGATAGCGACACCACAAGGGTTCGCGTGTTTTACAATCACACAGGCAGGCTCATCGAATGACTTCACACATTCCAGAGCAGCATCGGTATCGGCGATATTATTATAAGAAAGCGCTTTGCCTTGAATTTGCTGTGCGGTTGCAATCGATGCTTCTTTTGGGTTTTCTTCTATATAGAAAGCGGCATCTTGGTGGCTGTTTTCGCCATAACGCATATCTTGTTTTTTGATAAAGTTTAAATTCAATGTGCGAGGGAAACGACCAGAAGGCTGCGTGGTATCACCATAATAAGGGGCAACTAACTCGCCAAAGTAGTTCGCTATCATGCTGTCGTAAGCGGCGGTGTGTTCAAACGCTTTTATGGCCAAGTCAAAACGGGTTGCCCAATTCAGCGAATTTTGGTGACCATCCATTTCATCAATAATAGTTTGGTAGTCATTGCTGTTGACTACGATCGCAACGTCTTTATGATTTTTAGCCGCAGAGCGCACCATGGTTGGGCCCCCGATATCGATATTCTCAACCGCATCTTCTAGTGTGCAGTTTGGTTTTGCTACTGTTTGAGCAAAAGGGTATAAATTCACAACAACCATATCAATAGGCGAAATATCATGTTCTTGCATGATTGCGTCATCAGTGCCACGACGCCCTAAAATGCCACCATGAACTTTCGGGTGCAACGTTTTTACGCGGCCATCCATCATTTCAGGGAATCCCGTGTAATCTGAAACTTCAGTCACGTTAAGACCTGATTCTGCGAGGAGTTTCGCAGTACCGCCAGTTGATAGAAGTTCAACACCACGTTCGGAAAGCGCTTTAGCGAATTCAACAACCCCTGTTTTATCAGACACACTAAGCAGGGCACGACGAATAGGACGAAGCAGTTGCATGAGATAGATCCCTTGGATTTGAATAAATAAGGCAATACGAATATCAATGAGTGAAAAGCCACTGGCTTTTCTTATATACCTATTTATAAAAGCGGAATTTGATTGCTTCTTCAATAGCGATATATAAGTCACTAACAATTTCAGAACATAAAAACAAAATCAATGCTGAAATTTCGCGCTAATTGTAACGCAAACGTTTGCGTAATGCGCGATAAATTTTAAATTATTTTCGCTTTGTGGGTAACTTGGTGGATAAGTCAGTATAAGTAGGGGTTTTGCTGTGGAATGCAGCAGTTGAATAAAAAAATGCAAAAAAGGGGTTGCCAGATTTTTCTGACTCCCTATAATGCGCATCCACTGACCGGGAACAAGACAACGCAAAGCGCGGTGAACACTGAAACGGCAGCGAGAGATTCTGAAAAGAAAAAGCAAAAAATTGCTTGACTCTCACGGAGGAAAACGTATTATACGCCTCCTCGCAGCAACGACCCAGAAGGTCAAATTTCACGACGAAATGCTGCAACGCTCTTTAACAATTTATCAGACAATCTGTGTGGGCACTCACAGGACACTATCAAAAAAATATTTGATTTTAAGTCTTGAAGAGTGACTAACACGTTAATTCATATATATGAAATAAGGTAGTAACGCTTATTTTGGAAGGATAACGCGAAGGCAAGCAGAGATAACCCGAGACAGTACTTAGGTACGGCGAGGGGAAGCGATGCGAAGCCGACAAAGTTAGCCGAACAAAAGAACGTTACGGTCAGTAAGACATTCTTTGAGCATCAAGCTACTTTTAATTGAAGAGTTTGATCATGGCTCAGATTGAACGCTGGCGGCAGGCCTAACACATGCAAGTCGAGCGGTAACAGGGGAAGCTTGCTTCTTGCTGACGAGCGGCGGACGGGTGAGTAATGTATGGGGATCTGCCCGATAGAGGGGGATAACTACTGGAAACGGTAGCTAATACCGCATAATCTCTAAGGAGCAAAGCAGGGGAACTTCGGTCCTTGCGCTATCGGATGAACCCATATGGGATTAGCTAGTAGGTGAGGTAATGGCTCACCTAGGCGACGATCCCTAGCTGGTCTGAGAGGATGATCAGCCACACTGGGACTGAGACACGGCCCAGACTCCTACGGGAGGCAGCAGTGGGGAATATTGCACAATGGGCGCAAGCCTGATGCAGCCATGCCGCGTGTATGAAGAAGGCCCTAGGGTTGTAAAGTACTTTCAGTCGGGAGGAAGGCGTTGATGCTAATATCATCAACGATTGACGTTACCGACAGAAGAAGCACCGGCTAACTCCGTGCCAGCAGCCGCGGTAATACGGAGGGTGCAAGCGTTAATCGGAATTACTGGGCGTAAAGCGCACGCAGGCGGTTGATTAAGTTAGATGTGAAATCCCCGGGCTTAACCTGGGAATGGCATCTAAGACTGGTCAGCTAGAGTCTTGTAGAGGGGGGTAGAATTCCATGTGTAGCGGTGAAATGCGTAGAGATGTGGAGGAATACCGGTGGCGAAGGCGGCCCCCTGGACAAAGACTGACGCTCAGGTGCGAAAGCGTGGGGAGCAAACAGGATTAGATACCCTGGTAGTCCACGCTGTAAACGATGTCGATTTGAAGGTTGTTCCCTTGAGGAGTGGCTTTCGGAGCTAACGCGTTAAATCGACCGCCTGGGGAGTACGGCCGCAAGGTTAAAACTCAAATGAATTGACGGGGGCCCGCACAAGCGGTGGAGCATGTGGTTTAATTCGATGCAACGCGAAGAACCTTACCTACTCTTGACATCCAGAGAATTTAGCAGAGATGCTTTGGTGCCTTCGGGAACTCTGAGACAGGTGCTGCATGGCTGTCGTCAGCTCGTGTTGTGAAATGTTGGGTTAAGTCCCGCAACGAGCGCAACCCTTATCCTTTGTTGCCAGCGATTCGGTCGGGAACTCAAAGGAGACTGCCGGTGATAAACCGGAGGAAGGTGGGGATGACGTCAAGTCATCATGGCCCTTACGAGTAGGGCTACACACGTGCTACAATGGCGTATACAAAGAGAAGCGACCTCGCGAGAGCAAGCGGAACTCATAAAGTACGTCGTAGTCCGGATTGGAGTCTGCAACTCGACTCCATGAAGTCGGAATCGCTAGTAATCGTAGATCAGAATGCTACGGTGAATACGTTCCCGGGCCTTGTACACACCGCCCGTCACACCATGGGAGTGGGTTGCAAAAGAAGTAGGTAGCTTAACCTTCGGGAGGGCGCTTACCACTTTGTGATTCATGACTGGGGTGAAGTCGTAACAAGGTAACCGTAGGGGAACCTGCGGTTGGATCACCTCCTTACCATTGAAGTGTTTTTGTGAAGTGCTCACACAGATTGTCTGATAGAAAGTAGAGCAATAGGCTATACGTGGGAGACTTATTCGCAAGAATAGGGCTTACATGAAAAGCGCAAAAAGTTTTTGTGATTTTCGTGTCCCCTTCGTCTAGAGGCCTAGGACACCGCCCTTTCACGGCGGTAACAGGGGTTCGAATCCCCTAGGGGACGCCAATTGCGCCGATATCGAGTGAAAGACGATGTCCCCAATAATGATTAAGCCAATTATGTAGATAGTTGGTTTAACAATTATGCTCTTTAACAATCTGGAACAAGCTGAAAATTGAAAACAACACACATTGTTTATCGCTTAAACAATGTGAGAGTCTCTCAAAAATCTCAACTTGAATGATGTTTCTCTGAAGCATCGAGTCGACGAGCGAAATGAGTTCGAGGCGGCCAGCGCACAGCCAGCGCAGCGTACTTAAGGTACGTGAGCATGGCGAGCACTGCCCAACGAAGGAATCATGAAGCACAGTCACTCGTTATCAGAAGACACCTTCGGGTTGTGAGGTTAAGCGACTAAGCGTACACGGTGGATGCCTAGGCAATCAGAGGCGATGAAGGACGTGCTAATCTGCGAAAAGCGTCGGTAAGGTGATATGAACCGTTATAACCGACGATATCCGAATGGGGAAACCCAGTGCAATTCGTTGCACTATCGTTTGATGAATACATAGTCAAACGAGGCGAACCGAGGGAACTGAAACATCTCAGTACCTCGAGGAAAAGAAATCAACCGAGATTCCCCTAGTAGCGGCGAGCGAACGGGGAGCAGCCCAGAGTCTTAATCAGCATTAGCATCAGGAGAACAGTCTGGAAAGGCTGGCAGTAAAGGGTGATAGCCCCGTATCCGAAGGTGTTGGTGTTGTGAACTCGACGAGTAGGGCGGGACACGTGTTATCCTGTCTGAATATGGGGGGACCATCCTCCAAGGCTAAATACTCCTGATTGACCGATAGTGAACCAGTACCGTGAGGGAAAGGCGAAAAGAACCCCGGCGAGGGGAGTGAAATAGAACCTGAAACCGTGTACGTACAAGCAGTGGGAGCACCCTTTGGGGTGTGACTGCGTACCTTTTGTATAATGGGTCAGCGACTTATATTCTGTAGCAAGGTTAACCGTATAGGGGAGCCGTAGGGAAACCGAGTCTTAACTGGGCGAATAAGTTGCAGGGTATAGACCCGAAACCCGGTGATCTAGCCATGGGCAGGTTGAAGGTTGGGTAACACTAACTGGAGGACCGAACCGACTAATGTTGAAAAATTAGCGGATGACTTGTGGCTGGGGGTGAAAGGCCAATCAAACCGGGAGATAGCTGGTTCTCCCCGAAAGCTATTTAGGTAGCGCCTCGTGAACTCATCTTCGGGGGTAGAGCACTGTTTCGACTAGGGGGTCATCCCGACTTACCAACTCGATGCAAACTACGAATACCGAAGAATGTTATCACGGGAGACACACGGCGGGTGCTAACGTTCGTCGTGAAGAGGGAAACAACCCAGACCGCCAGCTAAGGTCCCAAAGTCATAGTTAAGTGGGAAACGAAGTGGGAAGGCTCAGACAGCCAGGATGTTGGCTTAGAAGCAGCCATCATTTAAAGAAAGCGTAATAGCTCACTGGTCGAGTCGGCCTGCGCGGAAGATGTAACGGGGCTAAACTATGCACCGAAGCTGCGGCAGCGATATTTAGATATTGTTGGGTAGGGGAGCGTTCTGTAAGCCTGTGAAGGTGTACTGTGAGGTATGCTGGAGGTATCAGAAGTGCGAATGCTGACATAAGTAACGATAATGCGGGTGAAAAACCCGCACGCCGGAAGACCAAGGGTTCCTGTCCAACGTTAATCGGGGCAGGGTGAGTCGACCCCTAAGGCGAGGCAGAAATGCGTAGTCGATGGGAAACGGGTTAATATTCCCGTACTGGTGATAATTGCGATGGGGGGACGGAGAAGGTTAGGCTGGCCGGGCGACGGTTGTCCCGGTTTAAGGATGTAGGCAGGTGAATTAGGCAAATCCGGTTCACTATATGCTGAGGTCTGATGACGAGTCACTACGGTGGCGAAGTAGCTCATACCCCGCTTCCAGGAAAAGCCTCTAAGCTCTAGATTATCATTAATCGTACCCCAAACCGACACAGGTGGTCAGGTAGAGAATACTCAGGCGCTTGAGAGAACTCGGGTGAAGGAACTAGGCAAAATGGTGCCGTAACTTCGGGAGAAGGCACGCTGGCATTAGGTGAAGTGGTTTACCCATGGAGCTGAAGCCAGTCGCAGATACCAGCTGGCTGCAACTGTTTATTAAAAACACAGCACTGTGCAAACACGAAAGTGGACGTATACGGTGTGACGCCTGCCCGGTGCTGGAAGGTTAATTGATGGGGTTATCCGTAAGGAGAAGCTCTTGATCGAAGCCCCAGTAAACGGCGGCCGTAACTATAACGGTCCTAAGGTAGCGAAATTCCTTGTCGGGTAAGTTCCGACCTGCACGAATGGCGTAATGATGGCCAGGCTGTCTCCACCCGAGACTCAGTGAAATTGAACTCGCTGTGAAGATGCAGTGTACCCGCGGCAAGACGGAAAGACCCCGTGAACCTTTACTATAGCTTGACACTGAACATTGAGCCTTGATGTGTAGGATAGGTGGGAGGCTTTGAAGCGTGGACGCCAGTCTGCGTGGAGCCAACCTTGAAATACCACCCTTTAATGTTTGATGTTCTAACGTTGCCCCGTTATCCGGGGTGCGGACAGTGTCTGGTGGGTAGTTTGACTGGGGCGGTCTCCTCCCAAAGAGTAACGGAGGAGCACGAAGGTTGGCTAAGCATGGTCGGACATCATGCGGTTAGTGCAAAGGCATAAGCCAGCTTGACTGCGAGAGTGACGGCTCGAGCAGGTACGAAAGTAGGTCTTAGTGATCCGGTGGTTCTGAATGGAAGGGCCATCGCTCAACGGATAAAAGGTACTCCGGGGATAACAGGCTGATACCGCCCAAGAGTTCATATCGACGGCGGTGTTTGGCACCTCGATGTCGGCTCATCACATCCTGGGGCTGAAGTAGGTCCCAAGGGTACGGCTGTTCGCCGTTTAAAGTGGTACGCGAGCTGGGTTTAGAACGTCGTGAGACAGTTCGGTCCCTATCTGCCGTGGGCGTTGGAAGATTGAAAGGGGCTGCTCCTAGTACGAGAGGACCGGAGTGGACGCACCACTGGTGTTCGGGTTGTCATGCCAATGGCATTGCCCGGTAGCTAAGTGCGGAAAAGATAACCGCTGAAAGCATCTAAGCGGGAAACTTGCCTTGAGATGAGTCTTCCCTGACCCTTTAAGGGTCCTAAAGGAACGTTTAAGACTAAGACGTTGATAGGTTGGGTGTGTAAGCGTAGCGATACGTTGAGCTAACCAATACTAATGAACCGTGAGGCTTAACCTGACAACACCGAAGGTGTTTTAGAGAGACGAGATAGTTTTCAAATGTGGGTGAGAAGCCGAAAGGTGACGGACACAGCAGCTTGTTCAAGATTGATGTTCTGGTTTAGCGAAGAAATGTGCTGAACGGGAACGAACCGAATTTGTCTGGCGGCAATAGCGCGGTGGTCCCACCTGACCCCATGCCGAACTCAGCAGTGAAACGCCGTAGCGCCGATGGTAGTGTGGGGTCTCCCCATGTGAGAGTAGGGAACTGCCAGACATTAAATTAGTGAGAAAGCCACCCAATGGGTGGCTTTTTTGCGTTTGGGGAATGGGGCCAAGAAAAGGCCGAGATGACGAAATAAATAACGCAAGCTAAGCGAATCAATAATCCCCTCAGCAACCAATCGTTGTGTTACCCGTGTTCTGTGTTTCTGTGTTCACGTCATTATGACTTGTGATTAAAACGTAGAAATTCTTCTAAGCTTATCAATAATCTACTTAGCAACTCATCGTTGTGTGATCCGTATTCTGTGTTTACGTCGTTATGACTTGTGATTAAAGCGGAGAAATTCTTGTAAGCTTATCAATAATCTACTTAGCAACTCATCGTTGTGTGATCCGTGTTCTGTGTTCACGTCGTTATGACTTGTGATTAAAGCGGAGAAATCTTTGCAAGCTTATCAATAATCCTTCTCAGTAACTAACATTACTGTGTTTTTTACTTCTTATTAGATTATGGTGAAGTAGATGACAATATTTTGATTTTTCTAGTTAATGAATTGATTTTATTATTTTTTATTAATTAATTTGAATTGGTAGACCCTTTTGGTTAAGGGAAGAAGAAGATTAGATTAGCTCTAATTAATATCAAAAGTGTATAAGTTAAATCAGTATCTATAAATTATCATGAGTAGATAAAAAATATATAAAATCAGCTAGTTGCGTCTCTGCTATATTTGAAAAGAAATCAAGACAAGTCACTTGGCATGAAATTATTTCAATCACCCTTGAAATACTCGACAAGGTGCTTAACATTGGTTAGATTATTTAGCATTCTAGAAGTCTAAACGTATAAAAGTGTAAAAAGGGGATGAACGATGCCGATTCGTTTACCAGACGAGTTACCTGCTGTGAATTTCTTGCGCGAAGAAAATGTTTTTGTCATGACAACGACAAGGGCTAGCCTTCAGGAGATCCGTCCCTTGAAAGTATTAATATTAAACTTAATGCCCAAAAAAATAGAAACTGAAAACCAGTTCCTAAGGCTATTGTCGAATACACCTTTACAGGTTGATATTCAACTATTGAGAATTGACCAAAGAGAGTCAAAAAATACACCGATAGAGCATTTGAATAATTTTTATTGTGATTTTGAGGATATTAAAGGACAAAATTTTGATGGTTTAATTGTCACTGGAGCTCCTTTAGGTTTAGTGGAATTTGATGATGTGTGTTATTGGAGCCAAATTGAAAAAGTGATTACATGGGCTAAAGATCATGTGACTTCAACACTTTTTGTTTGCTGGGCGGTACAAGCAGCATTAAAAGTGCTTTATGATTTGCCAAAATGGACACGTGCAGAAAAACTTTCGGGTGTTTATCAACATGATACATTAGAGCCACATGCATTACTAACTCGGGGATTTGACGCCTCATTTTATGCGCCTCACTCACGGTATGCTGATTTTCCTGAGGAGCTTATTCGAGAGTATACGGACTTGGAAATACTAGCGAGTTCTGAAGAAGCTGGAGCTTACTTATTTGCGTCTAAAGATAAACGCCTTGCTTTTGTTACAGGGCACCCTGAATACGATAAAGATACGCTTGCTCAGGAGTATTGGCGTGACTTTGATGCGGGGATATCTCCAGAGATCCCATGTAATTATTTTAAAAATAATGATCCAAACAACCCGCCATTGATCAGTTGGCGGAGTCATGGGCACTTACTTTTTTCTAATTGGTTGAATTATTATGTGTACCAGATCACACCTTTCGATCTTAGTCACATGGAGCCGACTTTAGACTAAAAAAGAATCATTATTTTGCTGGTTTTTTAATAATCATTAGGAATGTGGGACTTTATTAATTTTTATGGGGTTAAATTCCAGTTAAAAGATCATTTACAGTATAAAAGCAGCTACTTTGTAGCTGCTTTTTTGTTTTTCGGACAAACTATTCTAATTATAAATCGTTTGATAATTACTTTATTTAACAGATAGTTAACATATTTTATTTTAATAACGAAAATAAAAACCTAAAAAAATTTATAAAAAAACTCATATTTATCATTTAGTTATTAGTGTTTTTCATTAAAATGGAAATCGTTTTTGATTTATTTTGTTTTTGAGATTAAGCTTAATTCATAAACAAATATGAATGAGGGTTGCTCAATGGAACACCAATTATTAGCATCAGATTTAATATTTACTAAAGGAATAGCTGATCGAGATAATCGAGTATTACATAATGATTCTATTGAATTTCTTGTTCATTTAGTTGAGGTTTTTTTACCTCGCAGAAATCAATTACTGAAAGAAAGGCTGGAAAGACAGGCAAAAATTGATGCAGGTGAATTGCCAGGTTTTATTTCGGAATCGAATTCCATAAAAAATGAAAATTGGAAAATACAAAATATTCCAGAAGACTTACGTGATCGTCGTGTTGAAATTACAGGCCCTGTGGAACGCAAAATGGTTATTAATGCCTTGAACGCTAACGTTAAAGTTTTTATGGCAGATTTTGAAGATTCTCTTTCGCCTTCTTGGGAAAAGTTAATTGATGGGCAGATCAACTTAAGTGATGCTATTAACGGTGATATTTCCTATACCAATGAGAATGGTAAGGTTTATCAGCTTAAATCAGATCCTGCTGTATTAATTGCCCGCGTCAGGGGTTTGCACCTCGATGAAAAGCATGTGTTATTTGGTGACACGCCAATTCCTGGCGGGTTATTTGATTTTGCACTGTATTTTTTCAATAACTATCAAGCATTGTTAAAAAAAGGCAGTGGTCCTTATTTTTACATTCCAAAGCTAGAATCTTGGCAGGAAGCGAAATGGTGGAGTGATGTTTTTAGTGCTGCCGAAGACTTTGCAGGATTACCTCGAGGAACAATTAAAGCAACGGTTTTGATTGAAACATTACCTGCCGTATTTCAAATGGATGAGATCCTTTATCACATGCGCCACCATATTGTTGGATTAAATTGTGGACGCTGGGATTATATTTTCAGTTATATCAAAACATTAAAAGAGCACTCTGATAGGGTGTTGCCCGACCGGCAAGTCGTCACAATGACCCAAGACTTTTTAAGTGCATATTCTCGTTTGTTAATTAAGACGTGCCATCGTCGCGGGGCGTTTGCCATGGGGGGGATGTCTGCATTTATTCCGAGTAAAGATGAAGAAGAAAACCAGACGATTCTAGCCAAGGTAAGAGCTGATAAAGAATTAGAAGCAATAAATGGCCATGATGGCTCCTGGGTAGCGCATCCAGGTTTAGCTGATGTTGTCATGGCGGTTTTTGATAAGACACTTGGTGAGCGGGCTAACCAACTTGATGTGTCTCGTGATTCTGACCCAGAAATCACCGCTGAGCAGCTTTTAACACCTTGTTCTGGTGAAAGAACTGATGCTGGAATGAGAGCGAATATCCGCGTTGCAGTGCAGTATATCGAAGCTTGGATATCGGGTAATGGCTGTGTCCCTATTTATGGACTAATGGAGGATGCGGCAACAGCTGAAATTTCAAGAACCTCTATTTGGCAATGGATAAGGCATGGTAAATCCTTGTCAAATGGTGAAAAGGTAACCAAGGTTCTTTTCGAAGAGATGTTAGATGAAGAGCTTCAGGTTATCCAAAAAGAGCTGGGAGATAAGCGCTTTCAAAGTGGGCGTTTCAGAGAGGCGGCAGATTTAATGAGGCGCATTACAACGCAAGACGAGCTCATTGAGTTTCTGACTATCCCTGGATACCAATTATTAGACTAATAATTGCAAATATAACATTCGATAAACCCTACATATTTTTATAAAGGAAGTGGATCATGACGACATCGCGCTTAGAGCAAATTGCCCAATTAGAAAATGAATGGAAAAAACCACGTTGGAAAGGTATTACACGCCCGTATTCGGCTGAAGACGTTATTAAGTTACGTGGTTCAGTTAATTTGGAATATACATTAGCACGTAAAGGCGCTGAACGTTTTTGGGAACAGCTGCACGGGAAATCTAAAAAAGGCTATGTTAATGCACTTGGTGCATTAACGGGCGGGCAAGCTTTGCAACAAGCAAAAGCAGGCATTGAAGCGATTTATTTGTCAGGTTGGCAAGTCGCTGCTGATGCAAATACTGCTTCGAGTATGTATCCAGATCAGTCACTTTACCCTGTTGATTCCGTACCTTCAGTTGTGCAGAAGATTAATAATACTTTTCGTCGAGCTGACCAAATTCAATGGGCTAATGGGATTGGGCCAGATAACAAAGAATATATTGATTTCTTTTTGCCTATTGTTGCGGATGCCGAAGCGGGTTTTGGTGGAGTACTAAACGCCTTTGAATTAATGAAGAATATGATAGAAGCGGGTGCGGCGGCTGTACATTTTGAAGACCAACTTGCGGCAGTGAAAAAGTGTGGTCATATGGGGGGAAAAGTTTTAGTGCCGACCCAAGAAGCTATCCAAAAATTGGTTGCTGCAAGGCTAGCTGCGGATGTGTCTGGGGTTCCAACTATTTTAATTGCTCGTACAGATGCGGATGCTGCTGACCTTTTGACTTCCGATTGTGATGAGTATGATGCAGGTTTTGTGACGGGAGAACGTACATCAGAAGGCTTTTTCCGTACTAATGCGGGTATTGAGCAAGCGATCAGTCGTGGCTTAGCTTATGCACCATATGCTGACCTTGTTTGGTGTGAAACATCAAAACCTGACTTAGAAGCTGCAAGGCAATTTGCGAATGCTATTCATGCGAAATACCCTGGAAAGCTACTGGCTTATAATTGCTCTCCATCGTTTAACTGGAAGAAGAACTTAGATGATGCCACGATTGCCCGCTTCCAAGATGAACTCGCAGCTATGGGTTATCGCTTCCAGTTTATTACATTAGCAGGTATCCACAGTATGTGGTTTAACATGTTTGACCTTGCACATTCTTATGCGCAAGGAGAAGGAATGCGCCATTATGTAGAAAAAGTTCAGGAATGTGAATTTGCGGCAATGAATAAGGGGTATACCTTCTCTTCACACCAACAAGAAGTGGGGACAGGCTATTTTGATAAGGTGACAACTGTTATTCAAGGTGGAACTTCTTCAGTGACGGCTTTAACGGGGTCAACAGAAGAAGAGCAATTCTAGTCAGTATTTTCTTTATTCGGTGTTTCTGTTTATTTGATGTATCGGTTAACTTTCAGGCACGTTAAGTGCCTGTTTTTTCTTTAAAGAAATAAATGGGGGGTCAATATGATCCTGACAACTGAGCAGATCATCGCCCAAACAATCTTGCAGGGATTTGATGCGCAATATGGGCGCTTCCTTGAAATAACATCGGGGGCTCAAGAACGGTTTGAGCGGGCAGACTGGCATGCTGTGCAATCTGCGATGAAACAACGTATTCAACTATATGATCATCATGTTGGATTAGTTGTTGCTCAGTTACAATTTATGGGGTTAGTACAATCATTAACACCTGATAAATTGGCGTTAATCAAAAATGTTTATAAAACATTGTTACCTGATTATCCACGCTTTGAAATTGCAGAAAGTTTTTTTAACTCAGTATACTGCCGATTATTTCAGCATAGAGAACTGACCCAGGATAACTTATTTATCTTTACCTCGCAGCCAGCGAGGCGCTTTTCTTCTTCTCCGCGGCCTCTCGCGAGGGAATACCATGCGGATGATAATTTAGCTTCTTTGCTGTTTTCAATTTTGAGTGGGTTGCCATTAAGGTTACCTTGGAGAAATTTAAGTTTTGATATTCAATGTATTATAAAATCTCTTGAACATCAGTTTTTGAATGCTAATTTGCAAAAATGTAGCCTGCATATTGCAAATGAGCTGTTTTACCGCAATAAAGCAGCTTGGTTGGTAGGCAAAATTTATATTAACGATAAAGTGTATCCATTTTTATTACCAATTCATCAAGATGAACATGGCAAAATATATATTGATACTTGTTTAGTCACATTTGATGAGGTGAGTATCGTATTTGGTTTTGCTCGTTCTTATTTTATGGTATATGCCCCTTTTCCTGCAGCACTGGTGTTTTGGTTAAGGGAAATCCTGCCAAGTAAGTCGATTGCTGAGCTTTATATGGCGATTGGGTGCCAAAAACATGGGAAAACAGAATATTATCGAGAGTATTTAGCGTACATTAACTTTTCTAGAGAGCAATTTACCATTGCGCCAGGGGTTAAAGGGATGGTGATGTTGGTGTTCACTGCACCTGCTTTTGATCGGGTATTTAAAATTATTAAAGATACATTTGCACCGCAAAAAAATGTGACAAAAGAAAGGGTGCAAGAGTGTTATCGGATCGTCAAAGAACATGATCGAGTCGGGCGAATGGCGGATACCCAAGAATTTGAAAATTTTGTGATAAATAAAAGTGCGATTAGCCACGAATTAATGAGAGAACTGTTAAATGAAGCACCATCACAGATTGAAGATCTGGGGGACAAGATATTAATTCGTCATTTATATATGGAAAGAAAGATGGTGCCGCTGAATATTTACATGGATAACGCAAATGGTGAGCAGTTAAATAATGCATTGAATGAGTACGCCTGGGCAATTAAACAGTTGGCCGCTGCAAATATTTTCCCAGGGGATATGCTTTTTAAAAATTTTGGTGTCACACGGCATGGGAGAGTTGTGTTTTATGATTATGACGAAATTTGTTATATGACGGAGGTCAATTTTCGTCATATACCCGAAGCACAGTACCCTGAGCAGGAATTATCTGGGGAGCCGTGGTATAGCATCGGCGAGCATGATGTTTTCCCAGAGGAGTTTGCTTCATTTATTTGCCAAAATAGGCAAATTCGTGATTATTTACAGCAACATCATGCCGATTTGTTTTCAGCGGATTATTGGCAAACACGACAAAAACGCATTTTAAATGGTCATGTAGAGGATGTTTATGCATACCGTGAAGAATTACGTTTTTGCTATCAATTTAACGAATTACTACCTTGTTGAGTGATCGTATTATCCCTTGTAAGGCGAGTTAGATAGAGACTCGGTGATAGCCGAGTCGTTGATAAATTTAGGCTTGTATACCTTGAATTGCATCTTGAGCTAACTGTGTGATTTTTTCATAGTTCCCAGAGTTCAATGCATCTTCAGGGACTAACCATGACCCACCAATACAAAGCACGTTATCTAGAGCTAGATAGTCACGATAGTTAGTTAATGATATTCCACCAGTTGGGCAGAATTTTACTTGCGAAAATGGGCCTGTAATGGCTTTGAGTGCTTTAACGCCACCATTCGCTTCAGCGGGGAAAAATTTGAATTCTTTTAAACCATAATTCATACCAAGCATCAGCTCTGAAACGGTAGAAATACCTGGAATTAAGGGGATATTTCCTTGAACTGCGGCGGCTAATAGTTCTTCGGTTAAACCTGGGCTGATAGCAAATTGAGCACCTGCTTGGGAAACTTCCATGAGTTGTTTTGCATTAATGACAGTACCAGCTCCGACAATGGCCTCTGGTACTTCTTGAGCAATTAAACGAATTGCATCAATGGCACACTCAGTTCTTAGAGTCACCTCTAACACGTTGATACCACCATCAATAAGGGCTTTTGCGAGAGGTACGGCTTGTTCTAGTTTTTTGATAACAATGACGGGGACGACAGGACCTTGTTTAAGAATAGCCTCTGCTGACGTTTTCCAATTATTCATATTTTATTCCTATTAGTAAAAATAGATTAAAAATCAATACTGCAGGCGCCTTTTTCGGCATCAGATAAATTGCGTCTTAATGCACCGAAAAGCTCTCTGCCGCAACCCATATGCTTATCACTCAAGCCATGTTTACATACGGGACGTTTCGCGATTTCTTGCTCATCAATAAGGAGTTGTAGTTCACCAGTTAGCGCATTCACTCTGATCATATCTCCATCTTTGACTTTTGATAGGAGCCCACCAGTGTATGCTTCTGGTGTCACATGAATGGCAGATGGTACTTTACCTGATGCGCCTGAAAGTCGTCCGTCAGTCACTAGGGCAACTTTATAGCCCCTATCCATTAGCACACCAAGAGGTGGCATTAATTTATGAAGCTCTGGCATGCCATTAGCGGATGGGCCTTGAAAACGAACGACGATGATACAATCCCGATTTAAAGCTCCTGACTCAAATTGGGCGGCAATATCATTTTGATTATTAAAGACAACCGCAGGAGCCTCAATAATCTGATTTTCTTCAGGAACCGCAGATGTTTTCATCATTGCACGGCCTAAATTACCAGAAAGTAATTTTGTTCCACCATGATGGGAAAAAGGCTTATCAATTTGTGCAATGACTTCGGGATTATATGAATCTTTAGGGCCATCACGCCATTCTAAATGACCGTTATTTAGCCAAGGTTCTTGTGTATAACGGGAAAGGCCAAAACCTGCAACCGTGTTAACATTTTCATGTAATAGCCCTTTTTGTAGTAATTGATGAATTAATAATGCAACACCCCCTGCTGCTTGAAACTGATTGATATCCGCCTGCCCATTTGGATAAATACGGCAAATCAGCGGGACAATCTCAGAGAGATCAGAGAAATCATCCCAATTAATGATAATACCTGCGGCACGGGCAATGGCAACGAGGTGCATGGTGAGGTTGGTTGAACCTCCCGTTGCAAGTAGGGCAACAATACCATTGACGATCACTTTTTCATCAACTAAATGCCCGATAGGTAAATATTGGCCTGATTGTTCAGTTAAACGAGTGATTTGTTGTGCAGCTGCGTTTGTTAATGCATCACGTAGGGGCGTTTCGGGAGGAACAAAAGATGCGCCTGGTAAATGTAAGCCCATGACTTCCATAACCATTTGGTTTGAGTTAGCTGTTCCATAAAAAGTACAAGTTCCAATACCATGATAGGATGCGGCTTCGGCTTCTAATAATTCGCTTCGGCCAACTTTCCCTTCAACATATAGCTGGCGAATACGCACTTTCTCTTTGTTGGGTAACCCTGTAGACATGGGACCTGCGGGAACAAAAATCGCGGGAAGGTGGCCAAATGATAAAGCACCAAGCATTAAACCAGGCACAATTTTGTCACAAATGCCTAAATATAGTGCACCATCAAACATATTGTGAGATAAGCCAATTGCTGTTGACATTGCGATGACATCACGACTGAGCATAGATAGTTCCATACCATCTTGCCCTTGAGTCACGCCATCACACATGGCAGGAACGCCAGCTGCGACTTGTCCGATAGAGCCTGCATTAAGTAATGCTTTTTTTAATTGTTCTGGGTAGTGATCGTATGGACGATGCGCAGACAACATGTCGTTATAAGAATTAATAATGGCAATATCCGCCCGAGTCATACTTTTGAGTATTTGTTTTTCTTCTGTCTGACAGGCAGCAAAACCGTGAGCGAGGTTACCACAAGCTAACGAAGCGCGATGAACAGTTGTGGTACGAGCCTGTTCAATTTTGCTCAGATAAGCGGCACGTGTTTGTGCTGAACGACAAATAATGCGTTGAGTGATATGTGCCAGTTCATCATGGATAGTGGTTAATGTCATGGTTTCAGAGATACTTTTGCTCATGATAATTGCTCCATAAGGCGGATAAAAAATAATGATTTCTACTTGGTTTTAGATTGTGTCTTGTTCATTCAGCAGCCGTTATTTTTTCAAAATCAAACATTGTTACCGGTAACATTGTTTAGCTAAAAAGTTTAAATAGCAATCATCAAAGTGAAAATTAAACACTAACTGTGACTTTAATCAAAATTAGCCAATCAACAGCTCTGTGCAGAAAAAGAGCAAATCGCATGCTATAGTGATAAAAATAAAGGTGTTAATGGCTGATTGATGCTATTTATACGATGATTGAGTTAAATGTAGCGGATAAAAATACAAGAGTCTTCGAATGCTAAAACACGTTGTTATTGTTGTAGTGTGGTTATATGCATCCATTGTGAATGCACAGGTAGCGCTATCCGCAGGGTCGTATACGGTTTTGATGAATATACTCAGCCAGCAACGTGAATTAAGTCAACATCATCAGCAAGCAGAAAAAGTTGAAATGATTACTCAGTCTTTAATAGGCACACCGTATAATAAATATACGTTAAATCAATCTCGGGCCACCATAGAAACACTCGTTGTGAACTTAAAAGCGATGGATTGTATGACGTTTATTGAATATACAGAGGCATTCAAACGCTCTGAAAGTTATGAGCAATTTATAACAAACTTAACAGATATTCGTTATGTTGATCAGAATATTAGCTTTACTAATCGGCGTCATTTTTTTTCGGATTGGGCACAAGAACCTAACCCAATCGCTTGGGATATTACTCAACAAATCAGTCCACATGCGGTAATGGTAAATAAAAGACTTAATTTGAATAACCAGGGTAGTTTTTTTATTGCAGGGGTGTCTGTAAAAGACAGGCTAATCCACTATATACCAGTGAGATTTGTTGATAATAATGTCATTAATCATTTAAAAACAGGGGATTACATTGGTATTTATTCTAAAAAAAGTGGGTTGGATGTCTCACATGTCGGTATCATTATTAAACAAGGAGATAATACTTTATTTAGAAATGCATCGTCACTAAAAGGAAACTTAAAAGTCAGTGATACCGAGTTAAAGCATTATTTAGCAGGAAAACAGGGCATTATTATTTTTAGGGCAAAATAGATTAATTATCAAATCATAAGGATTAAAATAATAGCTATTTAATCATTTTTGCTGATTATTTGTCATAAATAAAAGGGAGTTTCATTTAGGTAGCAATTAAACAGTTAGTTTCACTATTTTTAAAAAATGAAATTAAATTAAGAATATGAATTGGTATGTATTTTTATTAGTTACTAATTATTACCAGTAACATTAAAAGTGTAAAAGGATATTAAATTATCGATTTGATCAATAAAGTATCACAATATATTTTAAATGCATTAAATTTAAAAAAAGCTTTTATAAAGCAATAGATTGCTTTATAAATAATACGAAAGTCTCTTTTTTTTGTATATAAAAAACAGGTTTACCTATCAATTTCTGTTATTTTGATTGTTCATAACTATTTTAAATGTATTCGATTAATTTTATAATGATTAATACTAGCTAAATTTTATTTTCTTATTTAGGAGATGGTTATGCATATCGTTAACAAGAAAAATATTTATGCATTATTGGGAAATCATTTACGAAAAGCTAGAGTGAGCAAGGGGTTATCTGGGAATGAGCTAGGTTCAGTTATTCAGTTAAGCCAGCAACAAGTGTCTCGTTATGAGTTAGGAATTAACAAATTAAGTTTAGATAAATTAATTGAAATAGTCATTTTTCTAGATATCGATATTAATGAAATTACTAAATTGATCATAAAACAGGTTGAGTATGAAAAAAATGAGCTAATACCAAGTTAAAAATTTTTTATGATATTTCAATAAATTTCATGGTTAATCTGCTGTATTAAAAAGTGATTCTACCTACAAGGAACTGATTTCTCATTTATTACGTTGCCTAATAAAAATAAATTAATGGATTGTACTTACTGTTATAAGTATCGTTATGATGATAAATTCTTAAGAGTGAAAAATATTCAAGTCTATTTTGCACAACTGTAATTAATTGAATTAATATTTTTTCAAATTAAAGCGATTAATATCTTCTTAATAATTTTTTGTATTTTTATTTCATTTTTTAAGTGGGTAACAACAAGCGCCTATTAGTAAAAAATGGTGATTGATGAAAGTTTTTTTGTTTCATTCTGAACATAAAAAATGTATTGTAGTATGAAAAACAAGCTTACTTATTTTTTCTATAAGAGATAGAAGAGGGTAGGTAAGCTTTAAAAAAATGCACCTATGCTAATTTATTCTACCTACAATTTTTCTATTAAGTTCTACTATAGAAAAGCTGTACGGTTTCTATAGTGTTATCGATAACCTTGTGTTTAAATATGTAACACACTACAGGTAGGATAAGGTTAAAGTTTGATGTTGAAATATATAGGGATATTTTTCATTTTCTTACTTGTTGGGTGTACAGCTCCCACGTCAAATAATGGTTATTACGTCGATAAACGCTACCCTTCTCAAAATACCAGTGAACGCATCCAGTATGTTATTTTGCACTATACGGTGTCTGATGATAATCATTCTATTAAAATATTGACGAAAGGTAAGGTCAGTTCTCACTATCTAATTCCAAGTCATCCAGATACTAAAGAGGGTAAACCCATTGTATTGCAACTCGTTCCTGAAGAGTTAAAGGCTTGGCATGCAGGTGATAGCCGGTGGCTTTACCATACCAGCCTGAATGATTCTTCAATAGGGATTGAAATTGTGAATGCTGGCTTTCAGGGAGATAAAAAAGGGGACAAAAGCTGGCCTCCTTTTAATGAGTCACAGGTTACAGCCTTAATTCCGTTATTAAAAGATATTATGCAGAGGTATAACATTCCTCCCGAGAATATCATTGGTCATAGTGATATTGCACCGTTACGTAAGCAAGACCCTGGTAGAGCCTTTCCATGGCAACGCCTTTCACAACAAGGTATCGGGGCTTGGCCTGATCCTAAAACAGTGAGTAAGTACCTTGCAGAACGAAATGTGAATGAGCCTGCTAATATACTTCGTCTCCAGAAAGCGCTGAAGTTTTACGGGTATTCAGGTATTCCGTTATCAGGTCAGTTGGATGTACAAACGAAAAAAACCTTACGTGCATTTCAATTACACTTCAGACCGCGGGATATTGAGGGGTTAGCGGATGCAGAGACAGAAGCTATCGCCCTTGCATTGATTGAAAAATATCGCGATATATCAAAATTTAAAGCCTTTGAGAGAACGAGGCAGCTAGAACATGTTCCTACTACACAGCAAGGGGATTAGTTTTTTAAACACCCTTGGTTTTACAGTGTGTTACCAATAAAAGTGCGGGTTTCCCCGCATTTTATGTTTCTGAGATGCTGAAACTAGCGATTTGCCCCATACTCGCGGCTAATTTCTTTTGCCGCTTTGATGACCATCGCACCTAACTCTGTAATGCGGTCATCTGTGATTCGAGATAACGGCCCAGAGATAGATATCGCAGCAAAAGCCTCTTTGTGTTCATCATAAATACAGGCACCAATGCATCTTAAGCCTAAAGCATGCTCTTCATCATCATAAGAAAACCCTTGTTTCTTGGCTTGCTGTAAATTTTCTTTTAATGCAGAAGGGTTGGTTAAGGTAAAGGGGGTATAAGAATGTAACCCTTTACGGCTTAAAAGTGGAATGAGCTTATCTTCAGGTAAATTAGCGATAAACGCTTTACCTGCACCAGATGCATGTAAAGGGAGTTTGCCACCAATTGGCGCAGACATGCGCATTAATGCAGTACATTGTACTTGGTCGACAATAACGGCATCGTACTCAGTATGGTCAAGAATCGCTAAATTGACGGTTTCACCAGATTCATCCATTAAACGACGTAAAATAGGGTGAACTAACGCTAACAAATTCCGACTTTCTAAGAAACTACTACCAATAATAAAGGCGTTGGAGGCGATAACCCACAAACCTAAGTCACCCGTTTGGCGTACAAAGCCGTGCTGTTCTAAGGTCATTAATAGCCGGTGTGTTGTTGAGTTTGGTAAGCCCGCTTGTAATGCGAGATCAGTTAAAGCAATGCCCCCAGTAGATTCAGAAATATATTCCAACAGTGTGAGTCCACGGCTTAATGATTGAACTTGCCCTGCTGCGGTTGCACCACTTGCTGGCCCTTTTGCTTTTTTAAGTTTTTTTGTAATTGGTGCCGTTGCCATTAAGCCTCTCCTGACTGTAATGAAATTTGATTCTATTATGAACTAACTAAGCTGAAAATACTCATCGGATCAGTGAGGAAGTGATCGTCACATAACCTGAGAAACTCTCATCATAACAGTGAATTTCAAACACAAAAGTTATGGTAGGATGTTAAGTGTAAAAATTTGACTTATTTCTCAGTGTTTCCGATCAGGAGGGCAGTGCAGTGTCCGAAAAAGTGAATCAATTAGAACAAGAATTAAAAAAACGTATATTGGTATTAGATGGTGCGATGGGGACAATGATCCAGCAGCACAAACTAACAGAAGAACAATTTCGTGGTGAGCGTTTTGCGGATTGGCCAAGTGATTTAAAAGGCAACAATGACCTGTTAGTCCTCACTCAGCCTGAGATCATTCGAGAAATTCATAGTCAATATTTTGAAGCGGGCGCAGATATTGTTGAAACCAATACATTTAACTCCACATCTATTGCGATGGCGGATTATAAAATGGAAGCAATTTCCGCAGAAATTAATGAAGTCGCTGCACGTATTGCTCGTGAATGTGCAGATGAGTGGACACGGAAAACCCCTGAAAAGCCACGTTATGTTGCTGGGGTATTAGGGCCAACCAACCGAACTGCATCGATTTCTCCAGATGTGAACGACCCTGCTTTTCGTAATATCACCTTTGATCAATTAGTTGAGGCATATAGAGAATCAACTCGATCACTTGTAAAAGGTGGCGTTGATCTGATCATGATCGAAACTATTTTTGATACGTTGAATGCCAAAGCAGCTATTTTTGCAGTAGAAACTGAGCTTGAAGCGTTGGGCGTGTCATTGCCTATCATGATTTCAGGAACAATAACTGACGCTTCAGGCAGAACACTTTCAGGGCAAACAACAGAAGCTTTTTATAACTCATTGCGTCATGCGCAGCCGATATCATTTGGGCTGAATTGTGCATTAGGGCCAGATGAGTTGCGTCAATATATTGCAGAATTGTCACGAATTGCTGAATGTTATGTGAGTGCTCACCCTAATGCGGGGTTACCAAATGCTTTTGGTGAATATGACCTTGATGCACAAAACATGGCGCAGCAGATCCAAGAATGGGCAAAAGCAGGTTTCTTGAATATTGTTGGTGGGTGCTGTGGAACAACACCGCTGCATATTCGTAAAATGGCGGAAGCTGTAAAGGGGATATCGCCCCGTCAATTACCCAGTTTACCTGTTGAATGCCGCCTTTCAGGGTTAGAACCGTTAAACATTGGGGCAAAATCGTTGTTTGTGAATGTGGGGGAAAGAACCAATGTCACAGGATCAGCAAAATTTAAGCGTTTGATTAAAGAAGAAAACTACCAAGAAGCCTTAGATGTGGCTCGCCAGCAGGTGGAAAGTGGTGCCCAAATTATTGATATTAATATGGACGAGGGCATGTTGGATTCCCATGCGGCTATGGTGCGCTTTTTGAATTTGATCGCGGGAGAGCCCGATATTGCTCGAGTGCCAATTATGATTGACTCCTCGAAATGGGACGTTATCGAGGCAGGCCTTAAGTGCATACAAGGCAAAGGTATTGTGAATTCCATTTCAATGAAAGAGGGAGTTGAGGCCTTTGTTGAACACGCCAAATTATTGCGCAAATACGGTGCTGCTGTTGTCGTCATGGCATTTGATGAGGTAGGCCAGGCTGATACACGTGAACGGAAAATTGAAATTTGCCGCCGTGCCTACCAGATTTTGACGGAAGAAGTGGGCTTTCCCCCTGAAGATATCATTTTTGACCCTAATATTTTTGCTGTCGCGACAGGTATCGAAGAACATAATAATTATGCAGTTGATTTTATTGAGGTTTGTAAGGATATCAAAGAACAGCTTCCCCATGCGATGATTTCTGGTGGTGTTTCCAACGTTTCTTTCTCATTTAGGGGAAATGATCCTGTTCGAGAGGCGATCCACGCGGTGTTCTTGTATTACGCGATCCGTAATGGCATGGATATGGGGATCGTCAACGCGGGGCAATTAGCCATTTATGACGACCTGCCTACGGAGTTAAAAGATGCCGTCGAAGATGTGATTTTAAACCGCCGTGATGATAGTACGGAGCGTTTGTTGGAGCTGGCTGAAAAATATCGCGGTTCAGGCTCGGTTGAGCAGCAAGTTCAACAGGCGGAGTGGCGCAGTTGGGATGTGGAAAAGCGCTTAGAATATGCTTTAGTGAAAGGGATTACCGAATTTATTATTCAAGATACAGAAGAAACGCGCCAGCGTGCATCGAGCCCCATTGAAGTTATTGAAGGGCCATTAATGAACGGTATGAACGTGGTCGGAGACCTGTTTGGTGAAGGGAAAATGTTCTTACCCCAGGTGGTGAAATCGGCTCGTGTGATGAAACAAGCAGTGGCTTATTTAGAACCGTACATTCAAGAGCTTAAGCAGTCAGGTAGTAGTGCAGGGAAGGTATTACTCGCCACCGTAAAAGGCGATGTCCATGATATTGGCAAAAATATTGTTGGGGTAGTACTTCAGTGTAATAACTATGAAATCATTGATTTAGGTGTAATGGTACCATGTGAAACAATTTTAAAAACGGCGCGTGAGCAAAATGTCGATATTATTGGGTTGTCTGGTTTGATCACTCCATCTCTTGATGAAATGGTGCACGTCGCAAAAGAGATGGAAAGGCAAGGTTTCACATTGCCATTATTGATTGGCGGCGCAACAACCTCGAAAGCACATACTGCGGTAAAAATTGAGCCAAATTATACAGGGCCAACTACCTATGTACAGAATGCATCACGTACTGTTGGGGTTGTTGCTGCACTCTTATCTGAAACACAAAAAGAGGATTTTGTTGCGCGCACGCGTCGTGAGTATGACACTGTGCGTATACAACATGGGCGAAGAAGGCCGAAGACCCCACCCGTTACTCTGGATATCGCACGAGCGAATGCCGTGAATATTGACTGGCAAGCTTATCAGCCTCCTGTACCAAAATCGCTAGGCGTTCAAGAAGTTAGTGCCTCAATAGCGACCTTGCGAGAGTATATCGACTGGACGCCATTTTTTATGACATGGTCATTGGCAGGCAAATACCCGCGTATTTTAGAAGACGAAGTCGTCGGGTCTGAAGCTCGTAAGTTATTGAATGATGCCAATGAGATGTTAGATAGACTTGAAAAAGAGCATTTACTGATTCCCAAAGGTATTTTTGGCCTATTCCCTGCCAACCGTGTTGGTGACGATGTTGAAATTTATACGGATGAAACTCGTGCTAACGTTCAAGCGCGGAGTTTGAATCTACGCCAGCAAACCTTAAAAACGGATTTTCCGAATTATTGCTTATCAGATTTTGTGGCACCAAAAGATAGCGGTAAAGCAGATTATATTGGGGCATTTGCTGTTACAGGTGGCCTTGAAGAGGATGCGCTGGCGGATGAATACGAAAAACAGCATGATGACTATAATAAAATTATGGTCAAAGCGCTGGCGGATAGGCTCGCGGAAGCATTTGCAGAATATTTACATCAGCAGGTGCGTACCCAATATTGGGGCTATGCGGCGGATGAAAATTTGAGTAATGAAGAGCTAATCCGCGAAAATTACCAAGGTATTCGTCCTGCACCAGGGTATCCTGCTTGCCCTGAGCACACAGAAAAAGAGAAAATTTGGCAGTTATTAGACGTTGAAAACCAAGTGGGGATGAAATTGACAAGCTCCTATGCAATGTGGCCAGGGGCGGCGGTATCGGGCTGGTATTTTAGTCACCCAGACAGTAAATACTTTGCGGTGGCGCAGTTGCAAAAAGACCAAATAATGGACTATTCACAGCGTAAAGGGATGTCGGTAACGGAACTGGAGCGCTGGTTAGCCCCTAACTTAGGCTATGACCCTGAAGATTGATAAAACAGTGTATTGATTTTTCAGGTGTTTGGCACCATCTTATGGATAAAGACATTAAAGGGGTCCAATGATGAGCTATGAATTTATTATTGAAAATGAACTGCCACAATCTGTGGCATTTCCTTATCAGAGCCAAAACAGTGCGGCACCTGGCACTTTTCTGATGAGTGAAGATGCGGTTAGTGCCATGATGAGCATCTTACAAATTATGGATAAGCTCGATACAGATGAGTCCCTTGATGAGCACTGTTTTAACCAAATTTGGTTAAAAAGTGAGTTAACCCCCGCACGTGCAGAAGAAATTTATTTGTTTTTGGAAGAACGTTTAGCGGTAGAACCCTTGCCTTCGCAAGAAGAGATTGCGGCATTTCATCAGGCACAAGTGGATGAAAACAAGCTACTATCGCAAGAAAGTAGCAAAGAGGGCATGATCCCAGTCCATAAGTTCTCCACTAATGATGGTTGGTTAGTGACGACGAAAGAGTGCGAATGGATAGCAGAGGTATTCGCTCCCGAGTTGGTGAGTGAAAACCACTTTGTGGTGTCGCAAATTTCTGAGTTATGCAAAATTAGCCATCAAAAACTGGAGCATTTACTGATTGAATGGGGCAAATTTAATTTATTTGCTAGTAAACATGGTGGTTACCGTGTTAATTAAGTTTCTGATGGTTTAATCTTTGATTTAGGTGGTGGTCATTTTAGTCGTGAATGAACATCACCTAAGCTTTTCGACGAAATTACTTTCTAATCGTGTTTTTTCAGCTTGAATCCCTTATGAATTTTTTATTGGAGTGTTATGTTAGCAATATAACGCCAATGAATAGGTTGTGGTGATGAAATTACGGTATTTATTTTTAGTAGTTTGTTTGGGTATAACCTCTTTTGCTCAGGCGACTTCTGAAGCGCCTTCCACAAAAAATAAACCAGCAGAAACGACAGCGCAGAGTCGTGATGTGGTGCTTCCCGATGATTTTAAAGCTCAGTTAAGATCGGCTAAAGCAGGGGATGTTGATGCGATGGTGGATATTGGGCTTGCCTATATGGAAGGAACTGATTTTTTAAACATTGATGATAAAGAAGCTTATCGTTGGTTTAAAAAAGTGTCTGATTTGGGTAATACTGATGGGGATTATTATCTCGGTATGTTATTGCAAAATCAGGAAAAATATAAACAAGCTGAGCGTTGGTATCGGCGTGGTGCAGAAAAAGGGGATGCATATTGCCAATATGCGCTGGGCTACTTTTATGAGCATGGTTTAGGTGTTACGCAAAATTTCAAGCAAGCCAAAGCGTGGTATTCGGAAGCTGCAGAGCAAGAACATGCTAATGCACAATTTGCTATGGGGCTTTTTTACCATGATGGTCTTGGTGGGAATGTGGATTACCAAAAAGCTCGTGAATGGTATGAGCGAAGTGCCGTCAATAATATCGCCGCCGCCGTTAACAACCTTGCCGTGATGTATGAAAATGGTGAAGGTGTTGAAAAAAATGATGAAACCGCTATTTATCTCTATCGCCAAGCGGCCAATATGGGCTCTGCGATTGCGCAAAACAATATGGGTGACTTTTATCAGCAAGGCCATTTGCTCATCGAAAAAAATGGCTATCAAGCAATGTACTGGTATAAACGAGCCGCTCAGCAAAATAACGTTGATGCGCAACTGGCTATTGCAAGTGCCTATGAATCTGGAGATGGCGTCGGGAAAGATTTAGCCGAAGCATTTGTTTGGTACGAGCGTGCTGCACAAAATGAGTCACTGGATGCGGGTATGAAAGTGGCTGAATTTTATGAAAAAGGATTAGGTGGTATTGAGAAAAACCCAGCAAAAGCCATTGAGCTATACAAAGCGTTAGCCAAGAATGAGTCTGATGATGCGCAAATTAAATTAGCGAAGATGTATGTTGCTGGTGAAGTAAATGATGTGAATATCAAGGATGTCGTTAATTGGCTGCAGCTGGCGGAAAACGATAGCCTTGAAGCCAAAAACCAATTAGCGATTTTCTATTTAACGGGAACGGGTGTTGCGCAAAATACACAGAAAGCACGCCAACTATTGGAAAAAGTGGCTTTTAAGAAAAATAGTGATGCGCAAAATAACCTTGCGGTGATGTATGCCCGAGGTGAAGGCGGAGAGAAAAACATTTTTCGTTCTGTGATGTGGTTTGAGCGAGCAGCAGAGTTAGGGAATGAAACGGCAAAACGTAATTTATCGCTCTTGCAGAATAATAAAGAGGTTAAGGCCTCGATGCTGCGCTATACCGATAATATCAATCAATCGATGGAAAACTTGAAAAAGCGTTAAGTTTCCAATTAAAAGGCGATCATGAAGATCGCCTTATCGTTTTTTGATCGGATCGTGTGGATTATTCGAATAAGTTACTGTGTAATGTACGAACGATATCTTCCGCATCATCACCTGGAACTAACAAGCAAATATTGTGGCTGCTTGCTCCGTAGCTGATCATACGAATATTGAAGGACTCTAATGCACCGAAAATTTGTTTCCCGAGTCCATTCACTTGCGACAGTTCATTACCGATAATTGCCACTAACGCTAAGTTTTCTTCCACTTCAACACGGCATAATGCAGAAAGCTCTGTCATGAGAGCGTTGGTGAGTAAGCTGCCATTTGTCCCTGTTGAACCTGTGGTATCTAACGTTAATGCAACGCTCACCTCTGAAGTGGTAATTAAGTCCACGGAAATATTGTGGCGCAATAAGATAGTGAAAATTTCTGCTAAGAACCCACGCGCATGCAGCATTTTCAGGCTATGTAATGTTAATAATGTTTGTTTACGACGCAGTGCCAATGCCCTAAATTGCGGCGGATTCGTGGTTTTGTCACTGACAATTGTCCCACCCGCTTCTGGAGCTTTACTGGAGCCTACGAACACAGGGATACCTGAGCGTACCGCGGGTAGTAATGTGGCTGGATGCAGAATTTTTGCCCCAAAAGTTGCCATTTCTGCCGCTTCATCGAAGGCGATTTCATCAATACGCTGTGCATTTGCTACTACGCGCGGATCAGTGCTGTAGATACCAGGAACGTCTGTCCAAATATCGACACGAGATAAATTCAATACTTCAGCCAATAGGGCTGCGGTATAGTCGCTACCACCGCGTCCCAATGTGGTTGTTCGGCCTTTTTCATCGCGGCCAATAAAGCCTTGCGTAATCACGACTGACTCGCCTAAGCGAGTTTGTAAGTGTTGTTCTGAAAGGGCTTTTAACTGGTTGAGATCAGGCTCAGCACGTCCAAAACTGTCGTTGGTTCTCATGATCTTACGCACATCAAACCATTGTGAGTTGGCATTGCGTTGGCGTAGAACTTCAACAAAAAGCAGAGTCGACATCAATTCCCCATGGCTTACCATTTCATCTGTCAATGCATCTGAAGTGGCAAGAGATGCAGAATCTGCTAAATGGGCAATGTTATCAAGTAAGCGATTGATTTCTTCACGAATAACCTCTGCAGTCTGTAAGTTATCAATAATTGCATATTGAATATCTTTAACCTTTTGCAGTAGCGCATTGCGTTTATCAGCGTCACAACCTTCAGCCAATTCAATCAATAAGTTAGTAATGCCTGCGGAGGCGGAAAGTACCACAACGCGCACGTTGGGGTTGGAAAGAACAATATTTGCGCTGTTGTTCATTGCCTCAAAGTTCGCGACACTGGTGCCACCAAATTTTGCAATAACAAACTGATTGTTGTCTGACGAAGACGCTACGGTATTCATGGTGTCAATCCCTTTGGTTAAACCTAAACTTTATATAGATTTATCGGGTAAATAGAATCGCGTCAATCAAGAATCGAAGCAAATCAGTAATTCTAATGATGGGGGGGTTATTATCGGTTTTCGTCATACGCGTCATCCTTCAAGCTGCATGGGTGTTGACTACGTTCAGATAGCCGAATCACATACTTGTGTATGCTCATCGGTCTATCTTCACTTGTCGCCTACATGCAACTCGAATGATTTAGCGTATGTAGATTAGTCGCTTTTTCAAGCTGCATGGGTGTTGACTGCATTCAGATAGCCGAATCACATACTTGTGTATGCTCATCGGTCTATCTTCACTTGTCGCCTACATGCAACTCGAATGATTTAGCGTATATAGGTTAGTCACTTTTTCAAGCTGCATGGGTGTTGACTGCATTCAGATAGCCGAATCACATACTTGTGTATACTCATCGGTCTATCTTCACTTGTCGCTTTTTTTAAGCTAAATGGCATTGAAAGTGCGTATTTCATATAAAAGGGATAATTAAGTCTGGAAAAGTACGGCAGAATTGGGGAATATCAATATAACGCAGAAAACCGATAAGCCCTGTTTCCTTGACGGGTTACAATCTATTTCTATTGAAAATTGTTTGGAGAGTGTTATCCATGAGAAGTATTAATCCAAGCCAGACGGCTGCATGGCGGGCGCTAGAACAACATTTTGCGCAAATAAAAGATGTGCATATGCGTGATTTGTTCGAGCAAGATAAAGACCGCTTTACCAAATTTTCGGCAACGTTCGATGGTCAAATCTTAGTGGATTTCTCCAAAAATAGAATAACGCAAGAAACCTTAGACAATTTATTAGCACTGGCAAAAGAAACTGAGCTAGAAAGTGCCATTAATAGTATGTTCAAGGGTGAAAAAATCAACCGCACGGAAGACCGTGCTGTGCTGCATACGGCTTTACGTAATCGCGACAACACACCAATTTACGTAGATGGTAAAGATGTGATGCCTGACGTTAATGCTGTGCTGGAAAAAATGCAGCAATTTAGCCAACGCATTATTAGTGGTGAATGGAAAGGCTTTACGGGTAAGGCGATTACCGATGTTGTGAATATCGGGATTGGCGGTTCTGACCTTGGCCCATTCATGGTGACTGAAGCATTACGCCCTTATAAAAACCACCTGAATATGCACTTTGTTTCTAATGTGGATGGCACGCAAATCGCTGAAACGTTGAAAACAGTGAATCCAGAAACGACATTGTTCTTAATTGCGTCTAAAACATTCACTACGCAAGAGACAATGACTAATGCGCATTCAGCTCGTGATTGGTTCTTAGCATCTGCAAAAGATGAAAGCCAGGTTGCTAAGCACTTTGTGGCACTTTCCACCAATGGTGAAGAAGTCGCTAAGTTTGGTATTGATACCAACAATATGTTTGAGTTCTGGGATTGGGTTGGTGGCCGCTATTCATTATGGTCAGCGATTGGTTTATCCATCATTTTATCCGTCGGCTTTGATAACTTCGTTCAATTATTGAATGGCGCTCATGCAATGGATAAGCATTTCACCCAAACACCGCTGGAGAAAAATATCCCCGTATTGTTAGGGTTGATTGGCATTTGGTATAACAATTTTTTTGAATCAGAAACTGAAGCGATTCTGCCATACGACCAATACATGCATCGTTTTGCGGCATACTTTCAACAAGGCAATATGGAATCCAATGGTAAGTATATCGGCCGTGATGGAAACCCCGTTTCATACCAAACTGGCCCAATTATTTGGGGCGAGCCAGGGACGAACGGGCAACATGCGTTTTATCAATTGATCCACCAAGGGACAAAAATGATCCCTTGTGACTTTATTGCGCCAGCAGTCACACATAATCCACTGGGTGACCACCACGAGAAGCTGCTTTCTAACTTCTTTGCGCAAACAGAAGCGCTAGCATTTGGAAAAACGCGTGAAGTGGTCGATGCTGAATTTGCTGCACAAGGCAAATCAGTGGCCGATATGGAATATGTGGCACCGTATAAAGTATTTGAAGGTAACCGCCCAACGAACTCGATTTTACTCAAAGAAGTTACGCCATATTCATTAGGTGCGTTAATCGCGATGTATGAGCATAAAATCTTTACTCAAGGGGCGATTTTAAACATCTTCACGTTTGACCAATGGGGCGTAGAATTAGGTAAACAATTAGCGAGCCGCATTCTGCCTGAATTAGAAAGCAGTGAAAAAGTCAGCAGCCACGACAGTTCAACCAATGGCTTAATTAACAACTATAAAGCTTGGCGTTAATGGTTTATTGAAATTACGTCGTGAAATTAAGCGGGAAGTGTCGGTGGCTTCCCGTTTTCTTTATTAGAAGAAACATCAGAATAAGTTAATGTCAGCTAGATTATTAAAGTGTTAACGAATTTTATTTTTGTTTATAACATGTTATTAATTATGGAATCTTTCACTATTTTTTTACAATTTGTGTTGAATTTGTGACTTTTTATATAAATTGTTAGCTAACTTTAACCTTGTAGCAAAACAACGTGATATTCTACTTGGTAAGAAATACAGAAATCATAACCATGTTATTCATGGTGGAATTTACGTAATGGATGAAACGCTATTTACCTCGCAGCCAATTGAATGGATTGCGCAGGATGATGAAAGAGTTCCCGCTAACATGCTCGATTGGTTACTTGAACTTGGCTCCATGACAAAACGTTTTGAACAACATAGCCAGAAAGTGACTGTTATTCCATATTTAGAACGCTATGTATCGCAAGTGATGCTGAGTACGGAAGAAGCACAAAATTTACCTGCAAGTCATCGTTACTGGGTGCGCGAAGTGGTTATGTATGGAGATGGTACTCCGTGGTTGCTTGGTCGTACGGTCATTCCGGAAGAAACACTCACCGATGATGACCAGCAATTAGTGGATATTGGTCGGATGCCATTAGGGCGCTATTTATTTAGTCGAGATAACCTAACGCGTGATTACATTCATATTGGTCGTTCCGCAGAACGTTGGGTTCGCCGCTCTCGATTAAGGTTATCCGATAAACCTTTATTGTTAACCGAGATATTTTTACCAGAATCACCTGCATATCGTTAATTATCCAAACTATTTCAAATTATAGATTTTGGCAAAACACGACACTAATACACAAAAATCCGTGATTTGCTCAACTGAGTGGTGTGAACACCTACCTATTTTGAAGTATGATGGAGTGAGAAAAGGAGCACGACAAAGTGGAGGGAAGTATGACGCTAAGTAAATGGCATGCATACAGCCGTTTAATGCGTATTGATAGACCCATCGGTTCACTGTTATTACTTTGGCCGACGTATTGGGCACTCTGGATAGCTGCTCAAAGCACGCCCAATTTGCACATTTTGATTGTGTTTACTGCGGGGGTGTTTTTCATGCGCGCCGCAGGTTGTGTGATTAATGATTTCGCTGACCGACATTTTGATGGTCATGTGGAACGCACCAAACATCGCCCATTACCTAGTGGGGATGTGACGGAAAAAGAAGCTAAAATTTTGTTTGCAAGTTTAGTGGGTGTGTCCTTCTTGCTGGTTTTAACTTTAAATTTAATGACAATTTGGTTGTCCATTGCGGCGCTTGCTTTGGCATGGATTTACCCTTTTGTTAAAAGAGTCAGTCATTTACCTCAGGTTGTACTGGGCGCAGCATTTGGCTGGTCGATTCCAATGGCCTTCTCTGCGGTGGGTGAAACACTTCCGTTAGTATGCTGGGTATTGTTTTTCATAAATATTATTTGGTCAGTGATTTACGACACGCAATATGCCATGGTTGACCGTGACGATGATTTAAAAATCGGCGTGAAATCAACAGCCATTTTATTTGGCCAGTATGACAAATTAATTATTGGGTTACTGCAATTACTGATGGTCGGCTTGCTGGTGGCTGTGGGATCATTGGCTGCTCTGGGGAGCATTTACTATTTTTCTCTGGCGCTGGTTGTGGGGTTATTTGTTTATCAGCAAAAACTGATGGTCAATAGAGAGCGTGCTCCCTGTTTTAAAGCTTTTATGAATAATAACTATGTTGGTTTTATCTTATTTGTCGGAATTTTATTGAGTTATTGGTAAACAGGTTGTTGACGATTAACAGGAGCATGCTTTTCAGCTTTTCCTCTCAATGGCTGGAAAAACCCTAACCAAATGGCTAGGGTTTTGAGTGAGCAAATTACTAACGCTGCAGTACTATTTTAGACGATGTCGCGTGGGCAACTTTGCCGTTTGGAAAATAAACGTGGACCACAAGATAAATAGTATCCCCGATACTGGATTGTGCATTCTTTCCAAACTTTATAGTGTTTCCGTCGTCAGTAACAATTGAACCACTGGAAGTCTTCTTACCAACCAGATACGTTTGTCTCATACCGACATTTCCGTTCTGGTATTCACTGGTGGCTATTGATATCGGTTTGCCATAACCGAGGTGCGAATAATTTATCACCATATTGTACCCATATCCGGAGCGATTCCCTATTTGGTTGCCGTTATATATTTCTACTAGATGTGATGGTATTGCTTTAGCTACAGTGACCTTATTCGATTGAACTTGCGCACCTGTACTCGGTGTTCCGCTTGATGAGCGAGGGATGACATTAAAATAAATTTCACACCCTATATCTGCATCTTGTATGTGATAAGTTCTGCTTGTTGATATCGCCTGATGATTCTTGTTACGCAAACAGAACCACTCGAAACTGGTTCCACTCTCAGGATCGCTCGGGCTGTCCCCATCATGGTAGCGATAATTTCCAGTCAGTAATCCACCAGGCTCTGGCTGACCATCAATTTTCACATCATGAGCTTCTGGTGCCAGCCCTCTAGTCGTGAGAGTTGATGAAGTGAATATAGCGCCAGTTGCTGGTTCTGTGATTTTAGGGTCGGTTTGTGGCGTGACCTCGACCGACAGTTGTTTTCCATTGCCATCGCCGGGGACGAGTTTATAGCTATTTTGCGTGGCTCCTGGAATATTTTTACCATCGAGTTTCCATTGAAAAAGTGATGTTTCTAATGCATCCTTATCTGCATCCGTTATCTTTGGATCAGCGGTGACCGTGTCATTAACGGCGGGTGTCTTATTATTAAATTGAACATCAGTCACGACAGGTGCATGACCGATAACGGGAAGCGTTTGGGTATTGACTTCGATCACAGAAGCGGATGCGCCTCCTACGATGACCAATCCTGCTGCCAGCGTTATCAGACGAATAAGGGGGATAATTTTTGTCCTCTCTGCCATTTTATGAATATCCTCTTCTGTTATCGCAGTGTGTTATGGGTGCTTATTATCAAAAATACCGCAGCGAAATGTTTCGCTGCGGGGGATAGTGATTATTTGTTCGAAACGATAACCTGAATTTTACGTTTCTGCTCTGTGCCCTTAACCGTGTATGTTGCTGTGGTTGCACCTGAAATATCTGTGTATTTGCTCGAATTCACAGAGTCTTGAATCTGCCACTTGTAAGTCAGGTTATTATCACAAGTCCCGTGACAGGTGACATTTGCTTTCAGCGAATCACCAACCAGCGGTCGTGACCCAGCTCCAGTGAGACCCGAAATAGTTACTGATTTCACGATATTGCCATTCACTGTTGGGATATTAGTGCCGCCCACTATTGTCTTACCACCGATATCGATGAAGGTTGCTGCTGCTACGGCTACACTCTCTGACGGCTCCGTCTTAGCTGGATCCGTTTTTGCGACGGCCTTAACGGTAATGTTTTTACCTAACAACGCCGATGTCAGTTTCAGCGTGTCGCTCGTTTGCCCTGCAATAACATTTTTGCCGTCATGCCATTTATAGACGATAGACACTAGTGTATCGTTGTCTTTATCACTGAAGTCAAAACCTGACGCTTTCAACTCATCATTCTCACCTAATACACCGTCATTGTTCTTATCTGTGGCCGTGATGGTACCCGCTTTTAGCTCTGGTGCATGACCAATAACCGCAGTTGTTGCTGGGGAAGTTATCGAGATCGGAGTCTGAGTCGTGGCAGCGAGTGCCGATGTACCAAAAGTCATGCCTAACACGGCTCCCGCAATCAGGACAGATAGGTTGTTTTTGCGGATCATTGGGGTTTGTTGATTTTTGTTGCTCATCTAATTATTACCTTATATTTTAAATTAATTTAAGTTGCCCTATAGGCGTATTTATTGTGCGGTCACTCGCAACCTGCGTTTTTGCGTGTCTGCGGTGACTGTATATGTCATGGCTGTAGCGCCATTAATCGCTTGATACTGTCCTGATCCTTGTATTGTCTCCACTTCCCATTGCCAAGCTGTCGGCAAAATGCAGTTGACTTGGCACTCTGGTGTTGCTGTTAGGACATCCCCAACGACGGGGCGCTTTTTTATAACACTGCCGTTATGAAATATTTGTAATCCTACGGGGGCTGCCATCACTTCTATTTTTGTTGACGCTAGATTGATCCCCTCTACCTTCGGACTAAAAATGAGGGTGCCCGGCAATTTTCCAGTGGTGATGGTGGTGGTATAAACACCCGGTGCAGTTTCTTTCAACGCCTCCAACTTAACGCCACTTTGCGAAGGCGATAGTGATGACCCGCCTTTTTGTGTCGTGAAGGCGAACGGCAACTGAATCGATGAAGCCAATTTAGTCATCGGTGCATTCTGCTCATCCCGCATCGTCAGCGTTAATACCTCCGACTGACCGACATTCAGTACACCTGATCCAACAGTCAAACTTGAGTAGCGGTTAGAAAACCCTGCGTCGACAATCACTTTTATATAGGCCGGTTTTGATGCATTTCCCTTTCCATCCCATGCAATAGCACTTAGGGTATAAGTATTGCTTTTACCCGCCTGCCAAGCAGGTAGGCGAATTTGCCAAGCTGTTAAACTTTTGCCAACAGACTGTACTTTCCCACCGTTGGATGAAAACTTTGTCAGCATTCCCCATTTCACACGTTCAGCACCATATTTCGCTTTTAAGATAGCGCTCAGTGACTGTAGGCTGGCACCTCGACCACGGATTTCCTGCGGCAGTATTAAACTGATCAAATCCTGTTTACGGTATTCGAGTACAATGTTGTTATTGCGCTCAACCAGTGCCATTAGGCTGCCTGAGAGCGAACGCAGGCGAGCAACTGAACTCGATGATATTTGGTCTTTCCAAGGCACACCGAATGAATAGGTCAGTTGTGCCTGAAGTTGCAGATCATCAGTTCCTTGTCCTGTACGCCAGTCAGCCCCAAGGGTAATTAATGGAATAGGGGTGTAATTCAACCCTACAGTCATTGTTTTTGGCGACTTACTACGAGAGTCCTTACCTTTCATTGCCACTTCATCACCGAAATATTGTTCATATTTCAGTTTGCCACCAAGTTGTGGATAAGATGGCAACCAAGCACTGGCGGTCATATCAAATCCGTTGGCGGGGCGTTCATCGTAGTCGTCAAAATCCCGTGACTGATGCCAGTTGTTGAGTCGCAGATAACCATTGGTTGAAAAGCGTAGATTATCGGACCACAATTCTCCGCCAATACCGAGTCGGCTGTTCCCACCTGTAATATCAGCGTCATAAAAGGTGTTGACGCCATACATCCATTGGTCATTGAACCGACGAGCGCCCACTCCTAAGTTTAGGGTGGTGCGATCATTAAGGTTCCGACCTCCTAACTGAGTGAACACCAGCCAATCTGGGTTTTGATATACGGGTAACAGCATGTCGGCAGACAGCGTACTCTGTGACAGTTTATCTCCCGGCTGTATACTAATTTGTGCAGTACCATATTGATTTAACCAACTCTCCATGGTTGATGACGCTGTGCTCACCGCCATATCCTTGGCCTGTTTAGTCAGGTACTCCTCTGCACTTTGTGTGTTCATCGCTTGGAAAAAGTTAGGGGCAGTTTGGGCCAACCAGTTCTCAATTTCACTATCTGAGTCGTTTACTTGTACACCTTTCTTCGTCGTTTTATCTGTCGTATTGGCGATGTAAGTGCTTGGTACATCGATTTGATCTCCAGCTGAGAGTTGTTCAAAAGCGCGGGCGAAATTGCGTTTTTGATTTAATGTTTTTAATTCCTCCACCGTCAGATTGTATTGATGAGCCACACTGTGAACGGTCTCTCCTGTCTGCAGGTGGTAAGGCTTCACTTTCATTCCATCTACAAACCCAGTAGCAAAGACTGAACCAGTTGGTATGATGGATACGGACAGTAAAACGGGAATCAATAAGGGCATCTGAGATGATTTGATACTGTAACGGTTAATACCAAAAATCATTTATTTATTCCTTTTATTCCTTTTATTTCTTCCTTTAAGTTGTTGTTTCCATAATGAGGATATTTCCATTGTGAATAAATGAACTATCAAAGGTGCTAAACACCAATAATAGAGTGAGATAAGCAGATATTGAGTTGCTGTTATAAATTTCAGCTATGTAATCTAATGTCTCATTTTGATGATGGATGTTAATACTCGACTCAATGATTGCATTTCGTCTTACGGTGAAATTTATATATTTAGATTGATAATGTGAACGTACTTGTTTGGACTAAATAAGAAGTTATAGAGAGTGGGATTAATTAAGAAATGATAATTTATTATGAATTGAAATTATTTTTGATATTTACCATATTTCAAATTGCGTGTTTTTTTTGAATTTATTTTTATTTATCAATTTTTTATGTTGGGTTTTGGCGGCTTTTCTTTTATTGAAATAATATTGAATACACATAAAAATCGCCTATCCTTCTAGCTATCAATATTAGGTATTGGCTGTTTTGGTTAGTGTGGCGGAATTCGATACTTTTCCAGTGAGTCCTATATCTAGGAACCAAAAGTAAGCGCCATTGGTTTGGATTTCTTTAACCAAGCGATGCTCAGAGATAATACTAGATAAATAATTCAGCAACATCACCTTGATTAATCGAACTCAGTGGTTTCAAAAAACAATTCATCATTGGTGCGGCACTTCGAATTATTTAGGACATAGATTATTGTTAGCACTAGCTCTATTAAATCAAAGGGGTAATGTGAATAACATTACCCCTTTTACTTATTTAGTGCCAAGATTTCTAGTCTACATTTGTTTCAGCTTCTGTACTCTTCTCTATCGCAGTGGAAAACTCATCGTCTTGGCTAACACTTTCAATGGTTAAACGAATTTCTGGGGACATTAACCGCGCAAGAACCGCATACAGTTTTTTAGCGTTAGTGGTGAAGATATCATTTTCATTGTTATCGATATAGCCTTCTTCTCTAAGCGTATCAACGAGCGTTGAGAATACTGCTTTATCAAAGAACTCAGGGGCATTAATACCGTGAAGTACAGAGAGACGTTGTGCAAGAATACGGCTTTCTTTTTCCAACGTATTACGGCTTATTTCAGGGCTGGCATTGAGTAATGACAGCGTGATTGCGTAGCGTTGTAATGTTTCACGGATACCAGCGGCTAAGAGTTGTAATGGACGAATACGGCGTGGGTTCAATACCACCATTTCGTCGTCTCTTAGACAGATAAGTTTTTGATTATTTAGCTCATCAATCAGAGTATCGACTGTTTCACGCAGCTGTTCGTCGTTATAACGCATAAACAGTTCAGCTTTTAAGAACGGATAGATTTGGCTGACTTGATGGTGAATTTCTTGACGACTGATACGCTCATGGTGCAACACAATACTGGTGATCAGTGACGGTAACACCAATAAGTGGTGGATATTATTACGGTAGTAGGTCATTAATACGGCATTTTCACGAGGAAGAATAATAATATCCCCCATGCTGTCTTTTTCTACCTCGAATTTATCCATTTGCAACGCGTGTTCGAGCAGTTGTTCAGCCGTTTTATTTGGCGTAGTCGCATCGGCGGTGTATGGCACATTGCGTAATAATTGCAGATAACATTCCACTTGCTCAATTAACTGCTCACGGGTTAATGAACGTTGACGTGAGGCCAGTAAAGCCGTTGCGCACAAGTTGATAGCGTTAGCTGCGGCAGCATTATTGATATTCACCATGATGTTATCTGCTAACGAGCTGACTGTTGGGTTTAACCAAGTTGGGCGCTGCGGCTCAATAGGGTCAATCGAATCACGCCAATCTGGCACGCGTTGGTTAAGGTAATGAGAAAGGGAAATTGGCTGGCCAAAGTTCACATATCCTTGACCTAAGTTACGCAGCTTGCGCAAGCCGCGGATCATTGAAAATAAGCCTTCTTTCTCTTTTTCTGCACCGCGCAGCTCTTTTGCGTAAGTGCCTACTTCCATCACATGTTCATAACCAATATAGATAGGTACGATAGTGATAGGGCGCGAATCACCACGTAGCATGGCTTGCAGTGTCATTGATAGCGTTCCCGTTTTTGGCTGTAATAAACGGCCAGTTCGGGAACGTCCACCTTCAACAAAATACTCAATAGAGTAACCGCGAGCAAATAACTCACTTAAATACTCACGGAAAACCGTGGAATAGAGTTTATTTCCTTTAAAGGTGCGGCGGATAAAGAAGGCACCAAGGCGGCGGAAAATTGGGCCAGCTGGCCAAAAATTCAAGTTGATCCCTGCGGCGATATGCGGCGGGACTAAGCCTTGATGATAAAGAACATAAGACAGCAATAGGTAGTCCATGTGGCTTCGGTGGGAAGGCACATACACAATTTCATGGCCATCTTGCGCTAATTGGCGAACGCGCTCAGCATGCTGCACATTAATGCCTTGATAGAGGCGGTTCCATGTCCAGCTCAGTACACGGTCAGTTAAACGCACGGCTTCATAGGAGAAGTTCGCAGCAATTTCTTCCATCATATTCACCGCATTTTGCTGTGCTTTTTTCAGTGGAATTTTTTTACTGCGTGCTTCATCTTCGACTGCTTTTTCAATCGCTTTTGAGGTCAAAAGCTTATTGAATAGTTCATAGCGTGCGGGCAATTTCGGGCCGACAGCCGCAAGGCGTTGGCGGGAATAGTGAATGCGGGCGACACGCGCTAATTTATTCGCAATAATGGTATCTGTGCCGTGGTCTTGCGCCATTTTCCCGATGGAAACGGGGGGCGATAGGCGAACAAAGCTATCACGACCTAACCACAGGACAGCAAAGAATTTTTGCACCCCGTTTAATAGCTTCAGTGGTGGTGCAGGGGTATGCCCTTCACGACCTGGAGAGCGCCCAAACATAACCGATGCGGGGAGCATTTGAATATCCAGATTCGGATTGTTTTTATGCAAATCTAAATACGCATGGAATGTTTTGACGGAATCTTTACGCGGATCTGGTGAGTAATAACGAAATACGCGTGGGCCATCATCGATAAACACATAAGCAGGAAGCTTTGTTCCATTGATGTCGTTATCAACCAAAGGGTCAGGCAGACCGATAGCCAAGCATTGATGCCGTAGCGTTAGGAGGTCGGACTTAGAGTGATAAGGCAATACATACAGCGTTGGCCTGTTGGTATCAAGCTGCAGCTCTGTAATTGGGTCCGATGGAATTAGTTTACTTTTTACCAATAATTTAAGTGGTAAATTCAACGTGTTGTAATATATTTTACGCCATAGTGACATAAATGATTATAGCCTCTTGTTAACAATGCTGCGCAATCATACCAGAAATCCACTGGTAGATCTGTTACTGACGATTCACTTTGACTGTAAAAATCGATTATTGTTTGAATTTTTTAAGGAATAAATATGGCAAGTCAAACTAAGGGTTTTACCCGCGTGATTAAAGCAGCAGGGTACTCCCTTAAGGGGTTAAAAGCGGCTTGGATAAATGAAGCGGCATTTAGGCAGGAGTCTGTTGCCGCAGTCATTGCGATTATTATCGCCTTTTGCTTAGATATCAGTTACGTGGATAGAATATTGCTGATCAGCTCCGTTGTGCTGGTGGCTATCGTCGAGTTACTAAATAGTGCAATAGAAGCTGTTGTTGATCGTATTGGCAGTGAATATCATGAACTTTCAGGGCGCGCTAAAGATATTGGGTCAGCGGCTGTATTCATCAGTATTGGTTTAGCGTTATTTATATGGGCACTGATTTTATGGCAGCGTTATTTTTCTGCCTAGCCAATAAACGTTGTTTAGAGTCGAGAAAAGAGAGTCAATCGATAGCAAATGCCTAAATTCAGCAATTTAACTGTTTCAAATCTTCATTTACCTGTATATACTCACAGTTTGACTGTATAAACAAACAGGGGAACGGAATGAAAGCACTGACGGCTCGACAACAGCAGGTTTATGATCTGGTGCGTGACCACATTTCGCAAACAGGTATGCCTCCTACACGTGCTGAAATAGCAGCAAGTCTTGGTTTTCGTTCGCCTAATGCGGCAGAAGAACATTTAAAAGCCTTGGCTCGCAAGGGTGTAATTGAAATTGTTTCTGGGGCATCACGAGGCATCCGTCTACTTCTTGAAGAAGAGGCTGAAGATCAAGGGTTACCTTTGATTGGGCGCGTTGCCGCTGGCGAACCTTTACTGGCACAAGAACATATTGAAAGTCATTATCAGGTTGATCCTGAACTTTTTAAACCTCACGCAGATTTCCTATTACGTGTGAATGGTATGTCGATGAAAGACATCGGTATTATGGACGGTGACTTATTAGCAGTTCATAAAACACAAAATGCGCATAATGGCCAAGTGATTGTTGCGCGCATTGATGATGAAGTGACTGTTAAACGTTTTAAACAACAAGGTAATCGTGTTGAGTTAATCGCTGAAAATCCTGAGTTTGCGCCGATTGTTGTCGATTTACGCGAGCAAAGCTTCACCATTGAGGGTTTAGCAGTTGGGGTGATCCGTAATAGTGATTGGTATTAATTCTTAGATTATCAGGTAGGTAGCGGCGCGCTGCTTGTTTGATTTTTCCATTATTGCTGGCAGATTTCACATTGATGTATAGAGATCTGCCTGCTTTACTTAGTTCTTATCTTTTATATCCTTTTTTATACTACTTTTCGTATTCTTTTTTTATATAAGTAATGTCGTGGATTCTACAACGTTATTTGCTACTTTTTTTTGCAGTGATCGGTTGCTCATGGTCATGGCTACAGTGTGCGTGGTCTTTGCAGCTATCAATTTCATCACAGTTTTTACATAAACCATGGTTTTCCACAACAGTATGCCTTAAACGGAACTGATTAGTTTCCGCTAGGCTAATAATGGCGGCTTCTATTGTTGCGCAATCACTTTCAGTCACGCTGCCACAATGGTCACAAATTAGCATCACTGAGATATGACTTGGGTTATCAAAGTGATGGCAAACAACGTAGCTGTTGGTTGACTCTATTTTATGAATAAAGCCTTGCTCCATTAAAAACTCAAGCCCACGGTAAACAGTGGGTGGTTTTGCTTGTGGTTCAACTTCACGCAGCAAATCTAATAAATCGTAGGCACTGATAGCTCCGTGTTGTTGTGCAATAAGACGTAACACGGTTTCTCGCTGTGGAGTCAATCTAACGCCCCTTGATTGGCAGATACGCTCTGCCATCACAAGTATCTTATCTTCACTCATTTTTTTCATTTTTGACTCCAACTTCGAAAACTAAGTATCGACTATAGGAACAAGTTTATCATAGTTTTCTGACTGAAATAGCTTGAAAAGAGAAAGTAGAAGGGAGAAGGGCATGTACTCAACTGAATTTTGTTAGATAAAAATGAAAAATAAAAGAAATAATAAATGGAGAAAACAATGAATATATTTTTATTTATTAAAAATATATGATGGTATTCTATGGATACGATAATAAATATTAGGCAAAGAATTAAATCTCTGCCTAATATATTATGGGTTAGTATTTATATTCAATACCTAACCAATAGTTGCGACTTTCTTCAATATAGCCATTGGTATATTCATAAGACTTATCAAATAAGTTATTCACTGAGCTATTGACGGAAACGCCTTGCCCTAAGTCATAATCTAAACGCAGGTCAGTTTTAGCAAATCCGCGCACTTTACTTTCAGCATCCACATAGTTAAATGCCCAGCTTCTGGCTTCTTCAGTCACCGTAATACTAAACGGTTCGTAAGGGGTAAATTTTACCCAAGCAAAGGCTTTATGGGTTGGCAGCTCAGCCACATGCTTGACGCTGTAGTGTTTTGGATCGGCATGAATATACCCGTAGCTTAAACCTGCTTCCATCCAATCAGTAATTTGGCCTGTCGTGCCTAAATCAATACCGAAGTAGTCGACTTTTCCGCTATTGCGGTTTTGTAGTAAATCGCCACCATCGTTATTTTTTCCGATATGGTGTGCCATGATGGCATCCGATACATGATTATAATAAGCGCTAGTTGTATAGGTCCATTGAGGAGTAACGTATCCTTTATAGGTTAAATCGTAGGTTAGTGCACGTTCTGCATCAAGATGAGGATTGATCTCGAAGGAGTCTTTATTTCTGATTTTATTCTTTGTATAGCGTTCTTTTTGTGTAGGGAAACGACTTCTTTCAGAAATAGAGAATTGTACTGTGTCTTCATTTGCTAAGTGGTAACGCGCCATGACTTCCCAATTAAAGGCATTTTGGTTGTTGCTATCATAGGTTTCAATGCCAGTGACGACATTCTGCTTATTATAAATATAACGTTTTCCATCATCGCTTTTACGCCAGTCGTAACCAATACCACCAATAATATCTAGTTTATCAGTTGCAACCCATTGGTATTCAGCAGCAGTAGACCACGTTTGGTCTTTATAACGATCAAATGGGACAACCTTATTACCACGAGAACGGTGAACGTCTTCTTTCCAGTGTGCGGCGAATGACAACATATCGAGTTCACGCACGGTGAAATCAACACGCATGTCGGCACCGTTGCTGTAGTCATCGTAACGGCTGTAATTCATATTCCACTTTTTGTATTCGTCATAGCTAGTGCTTTTCACCTTACTTTTAGCATCAGTATATTGGTGAAGGGTATTTTTAAAGCTATCGTGATAAATCCGGCTTTGTAAGGCAATATCACTGGTTATCTGTGTTGTTCCGTTAAAGTAAATACTTTCTTTATCGTATGCAGGCCATTGCCAACGTTGTAATCCTTTTTTTACATCGGGAGCAATATCTGTAGCGCTATCTTTTTGTCCATCTTGTTTAATATAGGTCACCACATACTCATCGCTTTCTCGAGGTGTCCAACCTGCTTTAATCATTAAGCGTTTATCATCACTAGATGAGTTTGTTCTGCGGCCATGTGTGCCTGCAAAAGCATTATTATCATCAGAGCCAGGTAAGCCAGCAAAACGCTGCTTATACTGGCTACCACTGACTTGAATAAACCCTAAGTCATTGCGGCCACCTAATCGTGCGCTAATATTGTGGGCATTATCTGCACCACGAGCAAAACCTTGGTTTAAGCTGATATTGGCTTCAAACGGCTTTTTCGGTGTTGCGGTGGTTAAGTTAATTGCACCACCCATCAAGTTTGGCCCTTGCAGTAACGAGGTATAGCCCGTCGAAAGCTCAACACTCGCCAACTCGCTAGTCATAAAGCGGCCTAAGTCCAACGTACCATCATAGGGCACGTAGGTTGGGATACCATCAAAGAAGATAGGTACTTGGCGGCTATCGAAACCACGCACATTCACCTGTGTTTCGTTACGATTACCTGATTTTTGAATAGAGACTCCTGGCATGGTGCTCAATGCTTGCGCTACGTTGGTTTTATTCAATTGCTTCATTTGTTCTTCAGTGATGACATTGGCATCCGCTGCAAGTGGCGTACTCCAAACAGACATCACGTCAGTATTTTTCTCTGCTTTAGGGTCAGATGCGGCGTGCCCTTGTGCTGCGAATAAAGCCATCCCAACTAAATAGGTTATTTGTTTTATTTTCATTATGTCTTTCCAGTTTCATTAATTACGATATATTATTTTTTATATAACGATGTGCGTCATTAGCCATAAGTCAGTACAGCCTATGGGGGTAGGCTGTTTTAGCGAATGGTTTTTTAACGCAGACTTCTTAGGTTACTGCTTAAAAATCTTCACTTTTATATCTCGAGGTGCCGCATAATATGGTGCGGAAGTCACCAACAATGGCACGCCTGTTTGGGCGAATTCTTCAATGGTTTTTAAATTGATTCCACCCGCTAAAGACAACTGACAAGGCCGATTCTGCGCGTTAGCCAGCTGCTGTAATTGCTGAATTTGGTTTGTTGGCAATTTATCGAGCTGCACAATATCTGCTTGCGCTTTGATGGCAAGTTCAGCTTGTTGATAATCGTCGGCTTCCACAATGATTAACTTTTCGGGTGCATTTTGGCGTAAAGCTTGCACATGCGCATTCCAATCATCTGGATTTTCAAGGCACTGGCGATGGTTAGTAAACAGCAAAATACTTTCTGCGCTGCCTGTTCGGTGAATAATGGCGCCTCCTGCCAAAATCGCAGTTAAGGCAAGAGGCTTAGTGTTTGGAATGGTTTTTCGCGTACAAGCGAGTTGCCCATTAGGTTGATACTGGCGCAAAATAGAGACCATTTGCTGGGTGTAGTGGCTAACACCCCCGCACCATTCAAGGACGTTTTGCACCGCTTTCCAGCCTTGATGTAACGCTTCAATCGGCCCTGTGGCACGAATTAAAATACTTTGCGGTTCGACAATCTGCCCATCATGAAAATGGCATTCACAGGTAATCCCTAGCTTTTCTAGCATGCGTTTTGCAATGTGAATACCACTGACGCAGCCCCCTTGCTTGGAGGCAAATGTCATTACGCCAAGTTGTGAGTGCAGCCCCAAGGCGCGGGTGGTTAAGTCTCCATATTGAATATCGTCTAACAGCAGCTGGTCAATTAATGCATCAGGTAGATAAATCATAATGTCAGTTCCGATTCATCCACAACATCCCACGAGACCATCGCCCAGTCCCTTGATGGATAAGATATTTTCTTACCTGATGCTGTTTGAACATCGTAATAGTGGCGAAGAATATCCGTTTCTTCTGGCGTGATATTTTTGAGTGACCAATTGACACTATCTACAAAGGCTTCAAAGTTATCAAAGCCGCCTTTATTTGGGCTCTTAATAAAATCGACACGGGCATTGATACCCATTTGATGCAGGATGTTCACCGCATAAATATAGGTTGGCAAACGAATTACTTCACGGCCAATTTCACGGATAATATTTTCATCAATAAAGGTTGGGTTGATGGTATGCGTGGTGTAAACGCGCAGTTTTGTCTGGCGATTTAGCTTAAGTAGTGCCGCTTTTAAATCATCGACTAACGTTGAGCGGGAAGCGACGGATATATCCACTTTAGGCAGAGTTGCCCAACTGTCTTCCCAGGCAAGTTGCTCAAAGTGGGCATTGGGAATACCAAGTTCTTTAGCGCGAAGCCGTGCCATCTCTAGCATGCCACCGCTGTAATCAATACCAATAACCTCTTTAAATTCATTGGCAAGGCACAGGCTAATCGAACCTGGGCCACAGCCCACATCTAGCAAAGTGTGTGCGCCCGTAAAATCCATCAGTTCACGAAAGCGTACTAAATAGGGGTCATTAGGATTTGCACAATTTTGTGCCATTTGCTGGGCTTTTTTATCCCAATGTTCGGGTTCTTTGCGGGTTCTATGCGCTTGCTGCATATGCTCTTGGTACATTTTAGAAAAATCAATTTGGTTGATTAACATGATCCCTGACCTTAATAAGAAAACGTTGATGGAAGCTGGAAGTGAGCTTGAATACTGCGCTCATCCACATTATAAAGTGCTGCCAAGTTAGTAAGTGTTAACATACTTTTTGATAAGCCTTGTCGCGCTTTTTGTTGTTTGTCTAGCAAAATGACGTTGTCAGCGATGGCGGCGGCGTGTTGTGGGTGATGGGTCGACATCAACACGGTCATGCCATGGGCTTTCAATTTCTCAATTTGCTCAAGTAGGCGAATTTGGTTACCAAAATCGAGGCTAGCGGCAGGTTCATCCATAATCAGTAGCAAGGGTTTTTGTATTAACGCGCGGGCGATTAAGACTAATTGTTTTTCGCCGCCACTGAGTGTGCTGTAAAGGCGAGTCGCAAGGTGAGGGATGTTCAGCCGTTCGAGTTGTTGAAGAGCTTGGTTTTTTTCGCTATCACCAGGGACAGAAAATAAAGAAATATGAGGGGTTAAGCCCATCATAACCATATCTAATACAGTAAAGGTAAAAGGCGTATCGTGGGCTTGTGGTACGTAAGCAATCACTCTTGCGATGTCCCGCTGTTTTAGCGTTTTTATGGACTGATTATTGAGCGAAATTTCGCCATGGATTGCGGGTAGCAAACCTAATAACGTTTTCATTAAGGTGGTTTTGCCGCAACCATTTGCACCCAGCAGGCAAGTAATTTCCTTTTCAGGTAAGGAAAGATTGATGCCATCAATGATTGTGGTGTTGTGGTAGCCAATGGCAACGTTATTAAGGGTCATTATCGTCATTTGACCCGCCTTGTTTGCAATAAAATAGCCAAAAAGAACGGTGCACCGACCGCAGAGGTGAGGATCCCCAACGGTAGTTCAATGGCGGCAATTGTACGAGCGAGGGTATCCGTGATCAGCAGCATAATTGCTCCAATCGCCAGTGATGCAGGGAGCTGGTAACGAAAGTTAGCGCCTACTATCATCCGAGTGATATGGGGGACAATCAACCCTATCCAACCAATAATCCCCGCAATGGATACCGCACTCGCCGTGAGTAACGTGGCGCAGACGATAAAGATAGCGCGCATTAAACTCACATTAATACCAAGGCTTTTGGCTTCTTCATCCGATAAGCTCAGCAAATTCATTCGCCATCGTAATAATAGCAGGGGAATGATGCCGATTATCATTAATGGCAAGACGGACAAAAGGTCTTCTTGCGTAATGGATGATAACCCGCCTAACAACCAAAATGTAATTGAAGGTAATTGGGTGTAAGGGTCTGCCAAAATTTTCATCAAAGAAATGGCAGAGCCACAAATGGCGCTGATGGCAACACCGACAAGGACTAACGATAAAATTGGATCATGTTGGCGTGCAAGACGCGCAATAAAACACACGACGGCCACGGTGATTAAGCCCCCAATAAAGGCGGCTAACTGAATATAAATCAATGATTGTCCAAAGAAAATACCGACAACAGCGCCAACGCCAGCACCTGCTGAAACCCCTAAAATATCGGGGGAAACCAGTGGGTTGCGAAACATACCTTGGTAAGCCGCACCTGCAATGGATAGTGCTCCGCCAATAATAATTGCAGCTAATGTGCGAGGGAAACGTATTTGCCAAAAAACGGTTTCATTACGTGGGTCACTAACATCAACTTGAGAGGAAAATAAACTGGCAAATAGGCGGTACAGTTCATCGAGGGTAAGTGAATACTTACCACTCGTTAAAGCAATCACTAAGCTAACGAATAAAATGAGAATTAATAATAAGGGTTTAACCCCTTTGTACGTCATTCCACTCATGATTTTTCCATCAGTAAATCAACCTGCTCAGAGGTTAATGGTGAATGATAGAAAAGGTCAAAGAATTCAGCGATATCTTGCTTTATCGTCGCGGCAATATGGCCATCAAAGTGGCTTTGTAAACGGCGCATGCCAAGAAGGCGGTTAACGCCAGGAGGGCCATCTAACCAGCCAAATGGCATGCCCGTAAAGACAAGCAATTGCTGATTGGCGATAGCATCTAGCCCTTTCCACAGTGGTGAGGACGTCATAAATTCAATGGCTTCATCATATTGCGTTATAATAATATCAGGGTTCCATTGATAAAGTTGCTCCATGGAAATGGAGGTGAGCCCGCGAAAATTAGGGATATCCACGACGTTACGCAAACCGAGCATTTCTATCGCTTCGGTATGAATCGAGCCTTTAGCGCCTGTTTCTAGCCCTTTTGCCCCACGAGCAAGGTAAAAGCTTAATGGTTTTTGTTGGGGTTTATTAGCAAAGGCAACCGCATCATCCAGATAACGCTGGGCGAGTTGGCTGAGTTTTTGTGCTTGAGGTTCAACACCGAGAGTTTCACCAAGCTGAGTGAGTTGTTGGGGGGAGTCTTTTAATCCACCGGCAATCAATAAATAGGGAATATTGGTCTGTTTCGCCACTTTCTCTGCTTGTGAGCGATAAGTATCATCAATATTGCCAGTGTCTATAATTAAGTCAGGGTTATAGGATAAAAGTTGTTCTAATGATAGCGTACTGCCTCGACCCGCTAAGCGGCCGTAAACGGGAAAATTGCGCCATTGTTGTGCGAAAAGCCCAGTATGGCCTTTGTTTAGTGAAATCGAAGCAAACCCCACCATTTTTTCTGGGGCAAGAGCAAACATCAGTAAATCAGAGGGTGGTCCCGAGCTGATAACGCGCTGAATATGGCTTGCAAGAGGAAGTTCGCCAAAGAGTGCTTCTTCGACAAAGCGCTGGCCTTTAGCGAAACTAGGCAAACTGTAGAAAGCCGCAAGTAAGGCACTGGATTGAAGAAATTGTCTACGATTGATTGCCATAATAAATATGAACACACCCGTTATGATAATAGTTATATAGCGCGAAAATTAGCGGAGTCATAGTAGAGAGTCAACCTGAAAAGTCGAGTTGTTAGAAAAACTCGACATTTGTGTGATGTAAATCAGTAACAAACATTGCTATCAATAAAAAGATAGCTGAACATAGAGAACGTTAATTTAATGAATATCACTTTGGACTTATGAAGAAGAAAAGACCCTCACTGCAGGATGTAGCAGATCAAGTCGGCATCACGAAAATGACGGTGAGCCGTTTTTTACGTAATCCAGAGCAAGTTTCAGAGCCTTTGCGCGAGAAAATTGCCGAAGCGCTCGAAAGTTTGGGCTATATTCCCAATAAAGCCCCTGATATTTTGTCAAATTCAACTAGCCACGCGATTGGTGTTTTGCTTCCTTCATTAACTAACCAAGTCTTTGCGGAAGTGATCCGAGGGATAGAAGCGGTCACTGATTGTCATGGCTATCAAACCATGTTAGCTCACTACGGTTATTTACCTGAAAAAGAAGAAGAAAGGCTAACCTCATTACTCTCTTATAACATTGATGGCGTGATTTTGGCAGAGAGGACGCACACTGAGCGCACCTTACGTATGCTAAAAACGGCAGGCATCCCTGTTGTTGAGATTATGGACAGTGTTTCACCTTGCTTAGATGTTGCCGTGGGGATTGATAACTTTGAAGCTTCTCGCCAAATGACACATGCGATGATAGAACGAGGTTGTCGCAAAGTGGTGTATATCGGGGCGAGGCATGATGAGCGAACGTTTATCCGCTTAAAAGGCTACGAGCAAGCCATGTTAGATGCCCATTTAGAGTTCCGTAATGTGATGACACAGGAGAGCTCATCTTATTCGCTAGGGGCGAAGTTATTGCATGATTGTTTAGAGAAGTACCCCGATACAGATGGGTTGTTTTGTACCAATGATGACTTGGCGATAGGGGCGATATTTGAATGCCAGCGGTTGGGGATTCATATTCCACAAGACTTAGCTATTTCAGGTTTCCATGGGCACGATGTGGGTCAAGTGATGACACCGAAATTGGCCAGTATCCTTACGCCAAGAGATCAAATGGGGCGCAAGGCGGCAGAAGTGCTCCTAGCCCGCATGTCAGGTAAGAAGCTTACGGAGACGCACTTTGATGTGGGGTTTTCTGTCCTTACCGGCGAAAGCATCTAATTATTCCTCGTCATACTTCGCGCTGTCGCGTTGTTGCCTGCACTCGCCAACCCTAGTCACATACTTATGTATGCTCCTAGGGCTTGGCTCGATTGCCGCCTAGCGACACCACGAATTATTTAGAGGAATAGTGCGGCGTAATATAAAGCTAAACTACATTGTATACACTAAAAGTGTTAGCTGCTTTCGGCCACTTGGGTCACATACTTATGTATGCTCCTAGGGCTTGGCTCGATTGCCGCCTAGCGACAACACGAATTATTTAGGGGAATAGTGCGGCGTAATATAAAGCTAAACTACATTGTATACACTAAAAGTGTTGGCTGCTTTCGGCCACTTGGGTCACATACTTATGTATGCTCCTAGGGCTTGGCTCGATTGCCGCCTAGCGACAACACGAATTATTTAGAGGAATGTTTGAAGGGGAATGCTTGAAGAGAAAGAATAAATTTTAAATATACTTTTTGTTTTTTATTTACGAGTTTTGCTTTGTTCTTCACCTGCCTTTTCTGATTACAGATTGAGAGTGGTATCACAGATCTGTTCTCTTATTCGCCAATTTGATTGCAATAAATCCGTACTGATAATAATGTTACCCGTAACAACGTTACCGGTAACATATTACTGGATGATGAAAAGAATAGAACAACAATAAAGCCTAAGGAGTTTCCTATGAGTGATACCCAAAAACAAAACTACACATTTGTCCTAATGGGGGTATCGGGTAGCGGTAAATCTGCTGTAGCAAGCGGTGTTGCTCAGCAATTGCAAGCGGCCTTCCTTGACGGTGACTTTCTGCACCCTAAATCGAATATTTTAAAAATGGCATCAGGGCATGCTCTAAATGATGAAGATCGCCAGCCTTGGTTGGTGTCGCTGAACCAAGCCATTTTTGCTATGCAAAGAACGAATGAGATTTCGTTAGTGGTATGTTCTGCACTGAAGAAAGCTTATCGTGATATTTTAAGAGAAGGTAATAAGAACTTATTTTTTATCTATTTAAAAGGCGATGCTAGCGTTATTGAAGAACGACTCAAAGCGCGTAAAGGGCATTTTTTCAAGCCAGAAATGCTCAAAACGCAATTTGCTACTTTAGAAGAGCCAAATGAAGCAGAAACTGATGTGCATGCGGTTGATATTCGCCAGCCTCTTGAAGACGTCATCGGTAATACCTGCTCAACGATTACACAGGTTGTCGCAGGAGATAAAGTATGAATACCGTTGAAACACTCAGTACGCTCACGTTGGTGCTCACCGCAGTGGGCTCTGTTGTTCTGCTGCTATTTTTAGTGATGTACGCACGCTTGCATGCTTTCGTCGCGTTGATGATTGTTTCCATAGGTGCAGGACTATTTTCAGGGATGCCTGTGCAGCAAATCACGGAAACCATGCAGAAAGGGATGGCGGGAACATTGGGGTTCTTGGCAATCGTGGTCGCACTCGGTGCGATGTTCGGTAAGATTTTGCATGAAACAGGCGCATTAGACCAGATAGCGAATAAGCTACTTAACTTGTTTGGTGAGAAGAATGCCCATTATGCAGTGGGTGTTGCTGGGCTAATTTGTGCACTGCCTCTTTTCTTTGACGTGGCTATTGTTTTGTTAATCGGTGTGGTGTTTGCCGTCGCAAATCGTACTGGTCATAATGTTGTTCGCCTTGCTATCCCATTATTTGCCGGGGTTGCAGCCGCAGCGGCCTTCTTATTACCTGGGCCAACACCGATGTTGGTTGCATCGCAAATGGGGGCTGACTATGGCTGGATGATTTTAATCGGCTTGTGTGCCGCTATTCCAGGTATGATCTTAGCTGGACCTTTATTTGGTAATTTTATCAGCAAGTTTGTTCATATTGATATTCCTGCGGATTACCAAGCACCTAAAACAGAGCATGGCAAAATGCCAAGTTTTGGATTCAGCTTATGTTTAGTGCTGTTTCCATTAGTGTTGGTGGGTTTAAAAACGATTGGAACACACTTAGTTGAGAAAGGGACCCCACTTGAACATTGGCTAGAATTTATTGGGCACCCTTTTACTGCATTATTGTTAGCCTGTTTACTAGCAATCTATGGTTTAGGCTTCCGCTATGGTATGGATAAAGAAAAAGTCATGGCGGTGTGTTCTGCGGCTATCCAACCTGCTGGGATTATCTTGCTTGTAACAGGTGCTGGTGGTGTATTTAAACAAATTTTGGTGGATTCTGGTGTTGGCCCTGCGCTAGGTGATTCTTTAATTGGTGCTGGTTTACCTATTGCTGTTGCGTGTTTCGTTCTCGCGGGAGCTGTACGTGTGATCCAAGGCTCAGCAACAGTAGCTTGTTTAACAACAGTTGGTTTAGTGTTACCTGTTATCAATGAACTCGGTTACTCTGGTGCGCAGTTAGCCGCACTCGCAATCTGTATTTCAGGTGGTTCATTAATTTTAAGTCATGTGAATGACTCAGGTTTCTGGTTGTTCGGTAAATTTACGGGCGCAACAGAAGCACAAACCCTGAAAACGTGGAGTGTGATGGAAACGATTTTGGGCACGACAGGTGCGGTTATAGGAATGATTTTCTTTGTTTTTTTGTAAGTTAGCACAGTAAGAAATTATTGATATTCATACATCACGAAAGCCTTCACTTCACATTGAAGTGAAGGCTTTTTGATATTTAGTTCAATGTAATTTTAGGAATAATAATTTCGTTTCTCTGTTTTTTAGCTCCTGAAACAAGCCGAATATTTGTATCCGTAGGGGATAATGCAATATGTTGTGTAAAAAGAGGTAATAGCCCCATATCATGGGTGGAAAAGAAAATAATGGAATTTTTTAGGTTAAACTCATTGATGAGTAATCGGATAAATACTATCGCATCATGCGTTGCCATAAACGAAGTTGATTCATCTAAAAAGAGAATTTCAGGCCTTTTGAATAATGTAATAGCTAACATTAACTTCTGTTTTTCACCAGTTGAAGCTTGAACGTCACTGATGAACATATCATCCAATGTTTCTTTGCTAATATTCAGTCTTGGGCAGCATAATTTGATTATATGAATGATGATGGCATTGTCGAAAATGCCATGAAGGTTAAAGTTATCCCGGATGCTGCCATTAATAAAAGTAGAAATGCCAGAATGATAAGCCACTTTTTCTTGAAAATAACGTACGGAAATTTCATTGAGCTTCACGTCATTGATTGTTACTTCGCCAGTATAATTTGTTGATGTGCCATTCAGTACATTGATAAGAGATGTTTTTCCAGAACCAGATAGGCCTGTGATACCGATAATATCACCTGCTTTTGCTTCAATATTCAGGTCATTAATAATTGTTTTTCCATTGAAACTTATCGCTATATTTTTTGCATCAACACTGTTTATAGAGCCGATTAAAACACCTTCTTCTTTGTAATTAATGATAGCATTTTGAGTTAGCTGATTAATACTCGATTTAATATGAAATAAATGTGTTTTGGCTACAAAACAGCGGTTAATTGTACTTGTGATCGAAGCTGAAAGCCGGCCATTAATAATGAGTACTGCAATTATTGATGCCAGGCTAAGCGCTCCGCTGTCGATAGCTAGATAACAGGATACATACATGACTATCATCGATATAAATGAATTCATTTTAATGACTTCCATCCAATGATGATTTGCTTCGTTAAGCTGTAATTTTATTTTTTCATCTTCATTGGTTTTAGCATCAATATAGTATTTAAAATGCGAATCATTGATAAAGTTAAGCTCTTTTTTCTTCTGCTCTAATGAGTAAAGCATAGCGGACTTTTCATAATTAAGCGTATTTGCTTTTAACATATTTTTATATGATTTAAAACGAATATGTAGGCAAAGAAAAACTAGTCCTGTGTAATAGAGTAGGAGAAAAATGGAGAAAAACCCGAGCATACCTATGATGCATAAGGAAAATAAAGCTGTAAGGCCAATATCATAAATTATTTGTGGTCTAATTTCCCATATTTGTGAAATAGATGTTTCAATGGTTCTGATTTTGATGGCCGCATTTTTGCAATTAGATTTTCTCAATAAATTAATAAAATATCGATTACATATACCAATATTTAACTTAATCTTTTTTAGATTTTTTTCATGAATAAGATGTTTAAGAAAAAATTCAAATCCAACAACAAAAAGAAAAATAAAACTAATATAGATTAAAGATGTAACTGATTCGCTATAGACTAACCTAGAGTTAAAAAGGTTAGAGTATAAAGGCAATAATAAAGCGAAAAGGATTAAAGGTAGAGAAAATAAGTTTGAGTTAGGTGTTAGTTTTATCAATGATGAATATATTCCATCTTCACTTAATGGCCTTTCACTAGCTCTAAAGAAAAATAAATTTTTATTTTCAAGAAGTTCTTTATTAATAATTTCATTGGTCGTCAGGTTTATAAATTTATTTCCTTGATTTTTAATGACTATATACTTATCTTCAAAAATTTCCATTATGAATAATGTTGGCTTTGCAGTATCGTTATTATAATCTATAGCAGCATATTGGTATGTGAAAAAATCATTATCAATAAATTCATTAATATGTGTTAAAATATATTTTTGGTCATAGGATAATGATGATGACATCAGTGGCTCACCCAGTAAAAAAAAATATTTCTTAATTGCTTCATGAAAATTATGTTCTTTCATTATCGTTACTCTTCAAATAACATGTGTTAATATTTTCAGTATCTTCAATAGGTGAATTGGCCGTTACATTAACTTTTTGAATGTTTCGTTTAATTAATATTGTGTTATAGATAGTGTAAGTTAATGCTGCATCTAAGTTTAAGTTATGACCATAACTACAATAAAGGTCGATATTTTTAGTTTGAGTTTTTTTTATTGCTGTTAAAACCTCACTACTGAATATCAATGATTTCATCATTTTTAAGTTAACATATTCACCTTCACCTGCACCTTCACCTTTATCTTGATAATCAACATTCATTAAAACTGCTTTATTTTTATTTTTATTTTTTTCCTCTGTTAATGCGCTTGCTAAGACGTTTGCTAATAGTACTGACATGAGGAGTATCATGGTTGCAACGGCTGCTGATAAAGCAGAAATGAAACCTAACATATAATCACCATACGTTGAATGAAATATTATCGCTAATTAATGCCGTTAAGTAACTCAGAACTGATACTTTCTTACTTGATATATAAACCATGACAGGTAAACCATCATGTTCAGGTAAAATAACAGTATCTTGTATAGGCGTTATTTGGATTGAATAAAAACGTTCATTACTCATCCGTTCTTTATCTGCAAAAGAGTCTGCACTAATTTTTGTCACTTTTCCAAGAATGATTTTCTTGAATCCAGGGGAGTTCACAATCACCTTTGCTGGAAGCTCGAGACTAATGAATGGTCGATATTTAGCAAGTACTTTTGCATCAATAACCCGAGAGTCTTGATTCTTTTTGATCACCATAACAACGTTTGAAGCTTCAACATAGGATCCTTGCTCCAGATCTTTTTCTATACTTAATACAATACCATCAGTTGGGGATAGGACACTATTTGCTCTAATTTTGTTTTGCAGTAATTCCACTTGACCTATATTTTCTAGCCTTTCTTTTTTCAGTCGATTAAGTTGATCTTCATTATCCTGTATTTCACTAATTAATTTAGTTGTATATTTTTTTTCTGATAATGCAATTTCTCTTAGTAACCCTTGAGCATTCAACTCCCCTGTTGTTACTAATGAGGTTGTTCTGCTGATATCTGCATTATTATTCAGTTTTTCTATTTCAGGGGCTCCAGCTGAAGCCAATAACTTTCCTTTTCTTTTTAGAATTGTAATTTGATTTTTTAGCTCAATTAAATCTTTATTTTGAGCAATATACTGCTCTTTTAGGTTATGGATCTCCATGTGTAATAAAATATTTTCATATAACCCTTTATAAGCACTGAATGTCTTACTTTTTTTATGGGTGGTTCTAGCAAGAAACTCTGATTCATTATTAATATCGCCATCTAAAATATTATTTAATAATTTTTTGTTTTCCTCTAGTTCACTAATTCTGTCACTAGCAAAACTAACTAAATTGGTGAGTGTTTTCTCTTGATGAAAAGTATCCAAGTTAGTATATGAAAATAAAATTTGGTCTTTATTAACATTATCACCTGTTTTTATATTAAATTGATTAATAAAACCCGATGCAGGGCTTACAATCTCTAAACGATTAGATGTGCCAGAAATAACCCCCTCACCAGGAGAAGAAACATCAATTTCAGCAAAAATTAAATATGTTATAAATATGGATATTATGCCTATGAAAACACGAATTTTTTTCGATGTACGGAAAATGTTACTGATGCAGTTTTTTAATTTCATTTATATTTCCAATTAGTTGTATATATTCCATCTTATTTTTCATATCTGAAATCGTTAGTTCTGCAATACGCCTTTCTATTGTCAGTATATCGAATAAGGTATTGACCATTTCGTAAAATGACGACTGTGAAATACTATATTCTCGCTCTTGGCTTTTTATAATAGAGTACATAGTATTACGTTGCTCTTGGAGTCCTGCCAATTCTGATTCGTTAGAGGATGATATCAATTTTAAATTTTTTATTTTTGCAGTGAGTTCTTGATATTTATAATCAGCTTTTTTTTGTACGGCGGAATATGTTTTTAGCTGAGCTGATTCGGAAAAAATTTTGTCAATATCAAAAACATTAACTTTGAGATCTAATCCAATATAAGACTCATTATGACTTCTTTTTTTCTCGGCATACTTTTCTTCTGCAATTAAATTAATACTGAACAGGGAATTTTGCTGATAAGCATTTTCTTTTATGGCATCTGCTTGCATCTTCAGCATGTTGTAATCTATATTTTGATTGGTATGGTCATTATCAATAAAGGTTGACTTTAAATTTTTAATTAACCTACTAGGAACATTAACACCTTCTTTAGGAAAGGTAATACCAGAGATCACTTCAATATTCGATTTATATTGTTCGATTTCCTTTTCAATGTTTTTTCTTTCTGTCTCAATGCGTTGCATTAGCAATGTTGCTTGCTCAACATCACTGATTTTGGCAACGCCACTATTATAGCGTCGGTTAATTAGGTTAAAGATATCTTGTGCATTATGATGTAATTTTGTTGTGCTTTTAGTTAATTCAGATAGGAAATGAATGCCAATTAAATTTCCCGTTACTGCTGTATAAAGCTCCTCTTTTTCTTTATTGAGTGCAAGCTCAGAAATTTTTAGCTTGAGATTCTTCTCTGAAAATCGATGCATTAGAGCGCTGTCATAAATCAGTGATGTTGCCGTCAAGCTTCCATCTGCTGGCTCTTTGTTATTTTTAATCTTGCTAGTAGCAGATACTTTGGGTAAATAAAAATATTCAGTTTGTTTGGCTCGATATCCTTCAGCTTCTAGTTCTAGCTCTTTTATTTTTACTGAAGTTGAATTATTTAATACTTTATCAATAAATAAATTGAAGCTTTCACTATTTGCAAAACAATGATTGATAGAAAAAATAACCATAGAAATAGCTAATGTATAATATATTTTACGCATGCTTTAATCCATCGATAGCAATGCTATCATTTTGTTTTTATTTTCAAGGGATTTTTCTTTCATCCATTGCGTGGTTTTATTGATTTCTAATATAATTTCTGCCATTTTGGCATTATCAATTTTTCTCATGTTTTTTTCTTCAGTTAAGTGATTTTCGAGTATTTCTTTCCAATCATCATGAGATGTTTTAATCGATTTCAAAACATTAAGATTTTCCATCGTACAAGATGATAACGTTGCTAAGTGAACAGATATTTCCTTGGCTAAATCATTGTTTTCTGAAATGGAAATTATTTTTTCAGCGATATTAATATTGATATCTTTTAATGAAGCCAGCTTTTGTTGAATATCATCGATTTCGTTGGTGTATTTTGAAATAGATTCCTTTTTCTCTTTTTTCTGTTCCTTTTTATAAAAGAAATTAAAGAAATTTAGACTAATCAAAAGTAAAACTGAGATGGCTACACCAAGAATTGAGGTTAAAAAAGCAAATGACATTGAATTTAGTGCCATAGAGATAGACGAAATCATGGCATTCATTTTTTCCGAGACATCCCCATCGCCACCGAGTGATGCAGAAATCGCAGTTATCATCCCTGTTAAACCGATAAATGTACCAATTAGCCCTAATGACACACTAACAGATGCAGAGAGTTTGGTTTGGTTAGATAGAAAAATATAGTTTTCCTGTTCATTCCGTTTGAAAGTTTTGTGATACAAGAAAATAATTAGCGGATAAATATATATACCAATCATGGCATAGCTTATCTCGGGCGCTAATAAAAGACATTGTGCTATCATTTCTTTAACTTCTTTTAGTAAAAAAGAAGCTGAAAAAGTCACCGCATAAAAGAATAATCCAATATAATACATATTATTTGTAATCCCAATAGATACATGAATTCCATCCTGAACAATACTCACTCATTCCTTTTTCAAAAAGTACAGTTTTATTTAATTCAAGATTTTTTATTAATGATGCTATATAAATAAGGTTATAGATGTTTTTATCTTCACTTTCAGATATGTTATTATCAACATACCCTTTCAATATTATTTTGTTACCAATGCTATTTTTAAATTCCTCAATTAGTACTTGAGCGTTATCTTCTTTTAAGTTAATGCCTCCTTTGAAATAAATAACTCTTTTTTTTATATCAATATGAGCACTTTCAAAATTAAGGTTTTCATAGTTTATATATGAGATAACGTTTTTCATGCCACTGAATATAAAAACCATAGAAACTAAAATTATAATACATAGTGTTCCACTTAATCCATCAACCATGGGGGCGAGTTCTTCATCCGAGCCATCATAGTCCTCTTCTTTCATTTTGTTTTTAACTCCATGAGCATTCTTTACTGCGAGCTATTATAGGTATTATTATCTTTAGCTCATAAGATAATCAGCTCAAAATAATGGAGTATCAGTTCATATGGCGCTGTGAGTCTAATTATTTTTTATAAATCCTATATAATGTAAAAATAGAAATATTTATTTTTTAAATTAATAGAAGATTAAGTGGGAAAATGGAAAGTATAAATAATTCGTCAGATAAAAAAGATATAGTGATTAAATCCTTTAAAGTTCAAGGGTTAGATCTCATTGTTATTAAACCAGATGGAACATCGAGTAAAATTCCTAATGGACTATCTGATATTATTTTGGGGAATATTACCTTAACAAATGAAAATGGTAACTCAATATCTCAAGATGAAATTATATCTTCAATAAAAATGAATATTGGTGTGGATTCAGTATATATCAAAGAGCAGTTCTCCAGTGACTTTGTTGAAATGAACGATAATGAAGAAATTGAGGATGACATAGAAAATGATTCACAGAAATTTATTGAAAAATTAGATGCTTTAAATAAAAAGAACGAAGAGTTAGCTGAGATTGTAAGCGGTTTGGAGTTGATAAATGAAAACCAAGAGGCGCAAATAAATGCGTCATTGGCAAAGTTAGCTGAAGCGAATAGCCAATTAGAACAACAAGCAAAAGCGAAAGCACAGGCGGCTGATAAACAAGAGGAGGCTGCTACACAGCCTTCAGCTCCCCCTTCACTGCCGCCTGCGCCACCGTCTTCATCAGTGTCAACAAGCTCTTCTGCGAGTAAACCTAAAGATAATAATGCTGCTATTCTTCCGCCTTCGACAGTACATATATCAGGGAAATTGAGTGAAGAGAGCGATTCAGGCAAAGTTGGGGATCACATTACTCAAAATAATACCCCAACTTTTACGGGAACTGTTTCATTAGACTCAAATGCCTATTTAATGATTGGTGGTACACGCTACCCCATTACCGCCGATAACAATGGTAACTGGGTATTGCAAATTACTCCCCCGCTCAAAGATGGGGTACATGATTATGAATTAGGAGCATCGCGAGGTAATGAGGCACCTATACTGGTTAAAGGGCAACTGACAATTGATACAGCGCTTAACACATTAACTGCTGATATTGATGTGCATGCTGACAGTGGCACGTTAGGAGATAAGCTGACGCATCATTCACAACCGACATTTACTGGTGTATCGGAAGCTGGGAGCACTGTTGTTCTTACAATTGATAAACAGGTACTAACGACTGTCGCGGATGAAAAAGGCATCTGGCGGGTGACAGTAGGAAATTTGCTTCAGGATGACCAATATACATACCATGTGACAGCAACGGATGCTGCTGGGAACCAAAATACGACCACGAACACGTTGACAATAAAAACCACGGCACCAGAAATTACCGCTACTCTTGATGGGGGCAATGGTTTTTTAACCAATCAGACGCAGCCAATATTAATGGGGAAAACGGAAGCGGGATTAACGGTTAAGGTATCTATTGATGGTCAAGAGTACAGCGCGCAGGCAGATGACCAAGGAAATTGGTCATTACAAATTCTGCAAGGGTTGCCGAATGGAAACCATTTGTTTAGCGTCAAGGTAATGGATGCGGCGGGAAATCAGAGTACGGTTACCGATAGTATAGTGGTAGATACGCGAAAGCCTTCTGCTACGGCAAAACTCACAAGCGAAAGTGACAGTGGAAAAGAAGGGGATAATATCACCCAAGACCCTCAACCTGTATTGACGGGTTCCACGAAACCTGATTCAGCGATCCGCATTATTTTTGATGGCAATTCATATCCAGTGACCACCGAAGCTGATGGTTCATGGCATTTGACTCTGCCAACGCTCACTCAAGATGGAAATTACGATTATCAAGTACATGTTACTGATTTAGCGGGAAACGAATCCTCATTCAATGGGTTTTTTACCCTTGATACGACAGTAGAAAACGTTACCGTTGGTTTAGATACTCAAACAGACAGCGGCGCGGTAGGGGATAAGCTAACTAACAATAAACAGCCTATTTTTTCAGGTACGGCGGAGGCAAACAGCAAAATTACCCTCAATATTGCTGGTCAAATACTGACTACGGTTGCGGACGAAAACGGTGTTTGGGATATTTCTGTCAAACAACCGTTACCAGAAGGGTTATCTAAATACCAAGTGACCGCGGTTGATGCGGCGGGAAATCAGAAAACGGTAGAAGATACGGTCATCATAAAAACATCCTTGCCCAATGCAACGACCATTTTAGAGGGAGGGCATGGCTTTCTAACAAACCAAACCACACCAACGTTATCAGGAAAAACCGAAGCAAATGCGACCATTAAGGTAACGATAGGAAAGCACGAGTACAGCAGTAAAGCGGATGAGAATGGGGATTGGTCGTTACAAATCTCTGATGCGTTGACTGATGGCTCCCATTTATTAACGGTCAAGGTAACCGATAACGTGGGTAACCAAAGCGTATTCATGGAAAATGTCCAGATTGATACCGTCCCTCCTTCTGCGGACGCAGGCATGAAAGCTGAAAGCGATACAGGTGTGATTGGGGATAACATTACACAGAAGATACAGCCATTTATTTGTGGTATGACGAAGCCTTATTCAACCGTAATAATTAATTTACCTAGTTATGCGGGAGGTACGCGAGAGCGAATTGCAGATGAAAATGGCTATTGGGAAGTTCGCCCTACCGTTCCACAATCTGATAATACAAGCACGTATACTGTCACAGTCACTGATTTGGCAGGTAATACCTCGTCATATCAAGGTCAATATACCATTGATACTCAAATTGCATTGACGGTGGATTTGGATCCTGCGAGTCAGAGTGATACCGTATTTGATGGGCAAACAACGCATTTAGCCCGTCCACAGATTAGCGGGACATCAGATCCAGGGGCTAAAATTACAGGGCAGTTCAAAGACACGACTAAAATTGTATATGCTGATCAAGATGGGAAGTGGTCATTAGTATTTGATGTTGATGCAAATACTGATACAAGTAATACGTACACGATTACGGCGAGTGATATCGCAGGTAACGAGAAAACAATCACCAAAGATTTTAACTTTTTACCCATCCTTGTCGGTGCAGAAAGAAGCCCTGAGCTGACAGCCAAGTTACATATTGACAGTGACAGCGGTATACAAGGTGATAACGTTACAAATGTTAATACACCTAAATTTGAAGGGATTGCGACAGCAGGGGCATCAATTACCTTAAATATTAATGGTGTAGATTACCCAGCCACCGCGGATATGACCACAGGTGAATGGACAGTTACGACCAAACCATTGCCAGAAGGAAATCATAGTTATGTGGTTACCGCGACACACTCTGGTTATAGCAAACCAACGGAAGTACACGGACATACATTTGTTGATACTATCTCTCCTAGTTCTATTATTACACTAACCCCAGAAACAGATTCTGGTACACAAGGTAACTTTATTACCAGTAATCGCAATCCTGTATTTACAGGTAAAAGCGAAGTGGGTTGTACAGTTACATTGACGTTAAATAATCAAACTGTTTCTATGCTTACAGACAGTAATGGGGAATGGTCGTTAACGTTGCCAAATGAGTTACCAGAGAGTTTTTCAGGGAGGTTTGAGGTATCCATTACAGACGTTGCAGGTAACCTCTATACAGAAGAAGGCCAACTGGTTATTGATAATACGATGCCTGTCCTATCAGATATCAAATTTACATCTCCATATAATAATTATTATAGCACCTGGTACTCGAATGACAAAACGCCAACTTTTACGGGTAAAGTTTCCCCTGGGTCAAGTTTAGAGTTTTCATTTGATATGGCATTTAACGGTAAAACATATCCGCAACACTTTACAATTACGGATATTGATGAAAATGGTAATTGGTCTTTCACCTTTCCTGAAGGAATGATTCAAGGGAATACAAATTATTATTATCGAATTAACAATATGGAGTTTAAAGCGACATCGCCGTCAGGGGGGGAAACAACGGAGAAATTTCACCCAAGTGGTATACATATTAGGGATGCTGCTATCACTATTACGGGGGGAGTCGCTGCACAATCCAGCTCAACGGGAAGTGAAGATCAGCATTTAACTTTTTCTCGCAACCCTGTATTACAAGGCTCAGTTACTAATGGTGAGAAGATGAGTGGGTATATTGATATTGGAAACAAGCAATATAAATTATCATTTTCCAGTGATAGTAAGAAATGGTATGTCGTTCTACCTTCAGATACACAATTACTATTAGGTGAAAATAACTACACTCTTACTATGACTGACATATATGGTTCTAAGTTTGAATATTCATCTTATGTTACTGTTTCAGATTTTAAATATTGGTTAGATCCAGACTGTGACTCAGGGAAGCTTGGTGACCATGTTACCAATACTACGAAACCAGTCTATAAAGGGATTGCTGAGATTGGTGCAAAATTATCCGTAAAAGTTAATGGAGTATTATATCTAATTGATGTTGATAACAATGGAGAATGGAGTTTTGAAGTTCCAATAACAGGGGATGGGGATTATCAAATTGAATTTATTCAAGTCAATAATGGGGTGATTGTCGCGAAAGATACGCTCACTATTGATACGATAGCCCCTGAATATATAGATGGAAGTGTTTATTCTGGAAATGCCCATCCAGGTACTTTAGTCGCGAATAATAATGAATTTCATATTTTCTTAAATTACAAAACGCCAGTTGATTATTATACGATTGAAATCAATAACCAAACAATTACACATAATCGGGTGGAAAAACCCTTTGATGGAAATAGCACGCAAATTGGCGGTGTATTAAAACTACCTAATGGTGTGCATCATGGTAAAGTGATTGCTTATGATAAAGCCGGTAACATATTAGAACACGATATTATAATACCTGTATTAGCGGGAGACCAAGCAATTAATCCCCCTAAAATTTCAGTGGGTTTACATGATAAATTATTAATATCTGAATCAGATAAGCATGTGGCATTTAACAATAATACCCTGAAGTTAATTGGAACCACAACACCTGGTAGTAATATCGAAGTCATGGATGCACAAGGCCATTTATTAGGAACAGCTCAAGCGAATAATGACGGTGTATGGGAACTACAATTATCTGAAAGTCTTATTCCTATTGGGATCTTACATGATGAAAGTATTCAGTTGGTCGTTAATGTAAAAGATCTACTCGATCGCGAAAGTCAATTAAACTTTAATCTTACTTATGATAATCAACCCCCCGAAATTACAGGCGCTGTCGACGATGTTTTATTAGAAGATATACAGCAAATCAATATTAATACACCTACCTTTAGTGGCGAAACGAAAGCATATGCAGATGTTAAACTGACGATTGGTCCCCACGTATTTACAACAACAGCAGGTTCTGATGGAAAGTGGCATTATACTATTCCCCCAGAAACGCCTCTCGATGATGGTTCTTATTTATACAAGATAGAAGCAACCGATGTTCTAGGGCAAGTCAGCACACAAAAAGTCAATGGTAATTTTATCGTCAAAACGACGGCATTTATTTCAGGTGGTTTAGATCCCAATGAAGATTCTGGCATTCAGGATGATGGAATTACCCATTTCAATAAACCTAAATTTGAAGGTATTACAGAACCGAATGCGATTGTACGACTTATCTTTGATAATAAAATAGCTTTTGCTTATGAAACGATAGCCGATGATCAAGGTCAGTGGGTAATAGAGGTTACTTCTAAATTAGAAGATGGCCCTCATGATTATGTGATCACGACTAAAGACCTACAGCAAGGCATTTCTGGTCAAATCGGCGGTAAGCTGACCATCGATACAATAGCACCAGAGGGGCTTATTGGTGGCGTTGTTGATCACCAGGATCTCATGATTAAAGACCATATTCTGACTAATAACACAACACCCACTTTCAGTGGATTTGCCGAACCAGGGGCTAATTTGCAACTGATGTTTGGCCAATCTGTATTTGTCCTAATTGAAGTAGACAAACAAGGCCAATGGACATACACCTTTCCACAACCGTTTCCAGATGGCGAGTATGAATATACTATCATAATGGAAGATATTGCTGGAAACCTCAGCAGTACTGGGCTAACCGGTAAAGTTGTGATTGACACGACACCTCCGCTGTTGACATTGGATATTGCAGGACTAAATGCAGATAAAGATAAAAGCCAGATAGCGGTGGATCACAATAAACCTATTTTTAGTGGGACGAGTGAGGAATATGTCAAGATTGTATTGATGATTGATGGTAAGCCATATAAAGAGGTCACTGTTGATGCATCAGGGGAGTGGAAAATAGCCGTCACAGATGAATGGGAAGATAAAGCTTATCAGTATGAAGTGATAGCTGTTGATGGTGCAGGTAATGAAGTGAAGAACTCCGGGACAATTACCGTTGATACGGTTGCCCCAACGCTGGTGGATTCGGGGGCGGTTAATCCAAATACATTGAAGACTGAAGAGTCTATCGTAACGAACTCATCGACACCGACCTTTAAAGGCAGCAGTGAAGCTGGCTCGGTGATCACGGTAGAGATAGGCGGGAATTCGTATAAAGACATTCAAGTGAATGGAAAAGGGGAATGGTCGTTTACGGTTCCCCCCTCCGTACTGCAAGACGGATTGCATAAGTATACGATAACAGCAACCGATGTGGCAGGGAATCAATCCGCTCCGCAAAAAGGGACAATTACCGTTGATACGGTTGCCCCAACGCTGGTGGATTCGGGGGCGGTTAATCCAAATACATTGAAGACTGAAGAGTCTATCGTAACGAACTTATCGACACCGACCTTTAAAGGCAGCAGTGAAGCTGGCTCGGTGATCACGGTAGAGATAGGCGGGAATTCGTATAAAGACATTCAAGTGAATGGAAAAGGGGAATGGTCGTTTACGGTTCCCCCCTCCGTACTGCAAGACGGATTGCATAAGTATACGATAACGGCAACCGATGTGGCAGGGAATCAATCCGCTCCGCAAAAAGGGCAAATTACCGTTGATACGGTTGCCCCAACGCTGGTGGATTCGGGGGCGGTTAATCCAAATACATTGAAGACTGAAGAGTCTATCGTAACGAATTCATCGACACCGACCTTTAAAGGCAGCAGTGAAGCTGGCTCGGTGATCACGGTAGAGATAGGCGGGAATTCGTATAAAGACATTCAAGTGAATGGAAAAGGGGAATGGTCGTTTACGGTTCCCCCCTCCGTACTGCAAGACGGATTGCATAAGTATACGATAACGGCAACCGATGTGGCAGGGAATCAATCCGCTCCGCAAAAAGGGCAAATTACCGTTGATACGGTTGCCCCAACGCTGGTGGATTCGGGGGCGGTTAATCCAAATACATTAAAGGCCGAAGAGTCTATCGTAACGAATTCATCGGCACCGACCTTTAAAGGCAGCAGTGAAGCTGGCTCGGTGATCACGGTAGAGATAGGCGGGAATTCGTATAAAGACATTCAAGTGAATGGAAAAGGGGAATGGTCGTTTGCGGTTCCCCCCTCCGTACTGCAAGACGGATTGCATAAGTATACGATAACGGCAACCGATGTGGCGGGGAATCAATCCGCTCCGCAAAAAGGGCAAATTACTGTTGATACGGTTGCCCCAACGCTGGTGGATTCGGGGGCGGTTAATCCAAATACATTGAAGACTGAAGAGTCTATCGTAACGAACTCATCGACACCGACCTTTAAAGGCAGCAGTGAAGCTGGCTCGGTGATCACGGTAGAGATAGGCGGGAATTTGTATGGCAACATTCCGACGAACGAAAAAGGGGAATGGTCGTTTGCGGTTCCCCCCTCCGTACTGCAAGACGGATTGCATAAGTATACGATAACGGCAACCGATGTGGCAGGGAATCAATCCGCTCCGCAAAAAGGGACAATTACCGTTGATACTTTAAATAGCAGTTTGCCTCCAACAAAGTCTAATGAACTGGCGTCCGCTTTCATGCAGTTACCAGAGGTTGATAATAATTTGTCGACAGAAGATATTCACTTTTAATAAAGCCAAACACCACCTTATTTTAAGGTGGTGTTTGGCTGTTGGCAAAGCGAGTTATCAGCTAAAATCAATAAATTATTTTGCTCAATAATTTTGATAAAAGACAATAAATGTAGGCAGATTTATCCATTTTGTAGATACCGATGGAGAGTAAAAATTATAAAAGAGGAGAAGGTTGGCTACGGTAGTAATTTTTAAACGTTGACATGAAAAAAGGGACATCATCATAACCTACCTCATGTGCAATACGTATCATGGGCATTTTATTAACTTTAGATAATATCATGGCCTTATTCATTCTCGACATTAAACTGATTTTAGAAAAACTCGTATATTCACTTGCAAGGCGCCGTTTTAGTGTGGAGGCACTCATGTGTAATTGTTTTGCGACAGAGTCTAAAGTACAGCACTGTTTTCCAGTACTGTGAAAAATTAAGTCATACACTTTGTCTTTTATTGATACATTTATGGATTCATGGAGAGAAGGGATGAATCCATCGACTAATAGAAAAAATGATAAAATAAAGTTCAAGTAAATCTTAATCTTATGTTTATCAGTGGATGTTGATATTTCTTTTTTGATAGATAAGAATGCGTTTTCAATGATAGGATTTTCATGCAAATTAGTAAAACAGACCCGATTATTCAGCTTTGTTTTTTTTTCGCTAACCAAAAACTCAGTATGTTGTAGGTAAAAGTATTTTAACATTTCATCGGTGATAGGGAGTATATCAACGGTGGAAGGGTGAGAATTATCATTGTTGATAATCTCAATAGACTTGCCTTTAGGAAGAAAACAGATATTTGAGGGAGTGAGTGTTTGCCATTCCCCATTTTCGATGCGTATATTAATTTCATTTGTAGTGACTTTTAGTAATAGGGAGTGCATCAGATAAAAGCTATTTTTTGCTATATCAGGTAAAGAGTTAATATATGAGTAAAATGATTTTTCACAGAATGTAGTCGACATAAAATAAACCTAAAAGTATCATTCACAGAAATCAGCCATAAAATCCTATAGGTTTGATTGGGATCTATCTCGGCTGTGAGTAGTCAATAGAACACATATCTAAGGTTTTTATTCATCGCTTATTAATAGTGCTTGAACATACAAATATGTTATTCATTGAATGAGATGGGATACTAGTTTTATATCGCATGAGTTTATTTAATTAAAAATCGTTATTTTTTATGTTTTATAAGCCGAAAAAAAAATCAAAGATAATCATGTGTTATCTGATGAAATCCATTTCAATATACTGTTTTTATTGTGATTTTTATTATTTTAATAAATCGGAATTTAGTTAAATATAAATAAGTCAGAAGAAATCCAAATTGGAATAAGAATAGTACAAAGAGTGATGTGCCCCTCAGTAAGAGATTTCTCTAATATTGAGGGGAAATTTAGCGCTAATTCTGAAATTTATTATTGGGGAAATAAAGACGCTGCTAATTCAATATTTGATTTAATTGGCTATATAGCCCTTGTGCGCTCTTTTTATAACCATCAACAGACAAATGGACATTATCCGGTCGCGCTAAATCTTGCGCTGCCCATGAGCGAATTGAGCAAGGGCCACCCATAAAGGCTTGCCAGTCCCAAAACAGCGTGTTTTCTTGCGCAGCGACGGTTTTTTGAATTTGAATCACATTCAGTAAGTTCACGGGCATTTGTGCTTGGCAACTTGCCGCCTGACTAAATTTTAGTGAATCATTCGGGCCGACCAATAGAATTACACTATTTGGCATTTGCTGGCGGATTAAGCGTATTTTCGCCCGCAAATTTTGCTCATAAGCGGCTAAATCTAATGTGTCATTAAATGCTTCGTTGGTACCGTAGGCCAAAATGATCATATCAGGGGACATTTGTGCTAACGTTTCGCTCCACTGAGGCTGCCATTTATCGACCATCGTTAATGTCGCGCCGTTAATTCCCAGTGCAGACACCATCACGCCTGGTTTTGTTGAGCGCACTAACCAACCGCCAATTTTTAGGTTGTTATCTTTGCTCACGGAAATCTGCGCAGGTAACTGGGTATTTACTGGCGTTGAGAAGCGCCACTGGTTCCCTGTTGCAGGTAACGCCACATTTGGGGAAGCTGCGGGGGATACACGCATTTGTGAATCATTTGAACCTTGATATAGCGCCTGTAACTGATAAGCCCCCAGCGCGGGCTGTAATGGTTTTAACAATACATTGCTGTTCACTGCTTGGGGCTCTGCAATAAAGCCCCCTAGTGGGTAATCAAAGCGTTCATCTTTACGGCTTGAAGATAGCGACCACTCTTTTTTCTCGCTCATGCGGTTAATGGTTGCAGTGCGTTGACCTGGTACTGAAATTGGTGGGATAAAACCAGGGCCTGCATCACCGTAGCGTTGCTGAAATAACGTTCTCAGATTGCCACTGAAAAAATCAGCAGCAGTATGAGAGTCACCAATTTGGACAATGTGCACTTGCTGGTTGCCTTGGTGCAATTTATTGGCAAATTGACGCAGGTTTGGTTCTGCGTTATTTACAAGTTGCCCTCGCTCAACCACGTCCTGACCTTTCGTCGAGCTCGGTGTTCGCGTTTTGTCTGATGTGTTCTGGCAAGACAATAAGCCTAATGACAGCAGCGCAATAACGCTACCAGCCAAAATTTTGGACTTAGCTTGACGCAGGTTGTTCAGTTTCATGAGGTTCCTTTTCTTCCTCTACGAAGTGGATCAGAGAAAATACTTTTTCCGCGATGAGCTGTTGGCCTTTTCCGCTGAAATGAATGCCATCACCACTTCGTAATTTAATTGTGCTGCTTTCATCGCCGATATAGTCAGAGTAGGTATCGCCTTTATATTTAAAGACATCATTGACGGAGAAGTAGATTTCACCGTTGCTCTCGACTTCAGATTGGTAGAGGCTTCGTAAGAATTTCATACCATCAGATAGCGTATTTTTACGCATATTAGGGGGGCCAACCCAAATAACATCAACATTGTGCTGGCGGGCGGTGGATATTATATCACTAATCCGCTCACGGTAAACATTTTCCCAATCTTCACTCTTAAATTTGACGTATTTATAACCTGTTTGTGGTGGCATATCCCAAGGGTCATTAGGCCCTAAAAATACCACTAATACTTTAATATTTGGATTGTCATTCAACGCTTTGGCAATAGTCTGCGGCCAGTTGAAAAAGCGTGGGTAAGCGAGCCCCGTGCTCTGCTTACTTAAATTAATGCTATCGATATTATACTTTTTCAACAGCATATTTTTCACATGAGGAGCAACGCCTTGCATCATCGAATCACCAGCAAATAATACCTTCTGATCTTTTTCGATATTGGCGATGTGTTTGGCAACAATCGGCTGATTATTTTTGATAGCCAAGCCGCTAAAATTAACCCCTTTTGCTTTTTCTCTGGCTTGTGGGCGTTTCAGTAATTCAGGGAAAGTGACAGACAAGCTTTCTGCTGGGTAAGTGTAGCCATGAAGAAAGTGCAGACCCACTTGGAAATCCGTTGGAAAGACTCGTTTTTTGCCTTGGTTTTCCAGCGCGAGCTGCGTCGCTTCTTTCTCTTCTTTGGCCTTTTGCCCTGATGCATGATAAGCAAATGTTGTTCCCGCTTCTAACGCGCCATCATGCAAAGAAGCCCCATAATCCCAGATAGGATTACCTGCCATTTTTGCCCATGGGGTATCTTGGTGGTATTTCTGCTGCCAGAAACGCTCTAGAGAGCTTTGGTTTAACCAAATCAAGAGTAAACCTGCCACTAAGACAATTAACAGCACCTGAACCATTTTAACGAGGGTCTTTTTAAACTCAGAAGTTAGCATAAATGAACCCCGGCATTCCTGAAGGCGAAAGCATAAACATAATCGTTAAAATAATGGCAAGGGGAATAGGGTAATAATACCAAGGCACGCTTTGATAATGTTTCGCGACAACATGGTAGCCTTGCACAAAATAAGGATAAGCAATTAATAAGACCCAGAACGCAATTAACAAACCAAGGCTGGCTTGAATAGAAGCAATAAAGCCTGGCGCAATGATTTGGTTGAGCATTAATATTGCGTCATCAAAGGATTGACTGCGGAAAAAAATCCACGCAAAACAGACAAAATGGAACGTAATAATCCGCGAAACCCAAATGGATAGCGTTTTGTTAGGAATAACTTTTGTCCACCCCAACTTTTCCATGCACAAAGTCTTAAGGTTGAGTAATACAATCCCTAAGCCATGAATTGCACCCCATACGACAAATGTCATTGCCGCGCCATGCCAGAGCCCTGAAATGACCATTGCAAGGAAGACGTTAGTATTCATTCGGCTGAAACCTTTGCGGTTGCCACCAAGGGGGATATAAATATAATCGCGAATAAAGGTGGATAAACTGATATGCCAACGAGCCCAAAACTCTTTTAAATTAGCGGCTAAATAAGGCGCATTAAAGTTAACAGGTACTCTGAAACCTAATAATAAGGCAATCCCAGTGACAAGGTTGGTATAACCTGAAAAGTTAAAATAGATATTCCAAGCATAAGCGTAGGTGGCTATAAGGATATCTCCTGCGCTATAACCGACTGGCGCATCAAAAATAGGGTTAACATAGTTTTCAGATAAATAAGAACTAAATAAGAAAAGTTTTACCAACGCTAATGAAATTAAGAGGATGGCTTTGCGGCTATCTAGAATTGTGCGAGTTTCAGCTTGGATTTGCGGAAGAAAGTTTTTCGCACGGTTAATCGGGCCAGCAACGATGCTTGGGAAAAATGCAAGGTATAGTGTTACATCAAAAAAATCGGCTTTTTGAATCTCTTTTCGACACACTGAAACCGTATAGCTGACGGAATGAAAGGCATAGAAAGAAAGCCCCAACGGCGCCAGTATTTCTAAAATAGGCAGCCCAACGCTAAAACCGAATTTATCTAATGTTTGTTGGATGCTTTCTTGAAAGAATGAATAATATTTAAAATACGTAAAGCACCCGATAATACCTGTAGCGAGAATGACATAAATCCAACGATTGGAGAGCCAGTTCGTTATCCAATTAGTTAATAAGTAGATAAAAAGGGTATAGCCAAATAAAATATAAGCAAAGTCAGGACTAAAAGAATAAACAAAAAAGTAACTAGCAGTAATTAAGAGCCCATTTTGTAGTTTTGCGCTGGGCTGACAGCCCCAATAAATAAGAAAAAAAATTAAAAAAGAGCCAAGAAACTCAAACGAGAAGAAATTCATATTAGACTCAAAGATGTTAATTATTTTGGTAGAAGATAGCCTATGATATTTATTATCTGGTTCTATGCAATCAGAATATTGCTCGTCATAGTTAAAGCGGTGACTTTGTTGGTTGCGTTCAGCTACCCTAGTCACATACTTATGTATGCTCCTAGGGATATCTTCTCTTGCCGCCTTGCCACCACTTTATCTATTTAGAGCAACCCTTGAGATCTGAAAAAATCAAAAATCAAAAATCAAAAATCAAAAATCAAAAATCAAATAAATGCGACTCAAAAAGAATAAAAAAAATCCACTTAGCAAAGTGGATTTTTTTATGTCTTGTACCTGGTGATACAAAAATTTAGATGCGAGTGGATGCTCTTTTTTGAGCTTGTGTAATCAATTCTTCGTTACTCGCGTACATTTCTTGTAGATAGCGGTTATAGGATGAACCTAACTCGGAGTACCCTTTCATATCGTTGATAAGTTTATTGGTATCTAACTCATCTTTTGATAAACGTTGCTTAGCTCGCGATGTACGTAGAGACTCATAAGCATTGTGGGTATTCATATTTTTCATATAGGCGGTTACTGTTTCTTCTACAGTTGAGTAGGTCGAATAACCTTTAATCTTACCTTTGTTGGCCTTACAGCCGCTACCGCAGCGCATACCAAATAAATTACCATTTTGTTGAGCGAGTTGTGATGTACCCCAACCAGACTCTGTTGCTGCTTGTGTTGCAACTAAGTGCGTCGGCATGATGTCAACACGACTAAGTAGTTTGTCCCAATTAATGCGTTTTGGGTTACTACACTTCACACCATAGCTATCACAAATTTGGCTAAGACGGCGCAGTTCTTGAGCGCTCCACTTCTTATTTGCACGAACGGATAACAACCAATTACGTTCTTCCAAAATTTGCTTATTCACTTTTTCAATTACAGGGACAACCGTTTTCAAAAATGCTTTCTTTCGTGGCGTACCAGAGGGATATTTTCGCAAATCAGGCAGTGAGGTTTTAGCCTGACTGACATTTTGCACAGTGCTACTTGAGTAGTCTTTACTGAGCATTTTGCTGGTACTGGTGGAGCCGAGACTTAAGCTCGAAAATAATAATAAAAATAAGAAAGCGAAGACGGCTTTTGTCCTCATCGTTCGAGAGGGCATTTGCTTCTCCTAAGTTTCTCTGAACAAAATTCGAGCGAATAGTAGCAGAATAATTTTTCACGAGCTACATTTATCAAGCCAACATTAGCAAAACTACTGTATTATTTTGTTGTGTTTTTTATGTTTTTGTGTTTTAAATGATTTTTAATCAGATTTCAGTCATTAATGGTATGTTCATGTATGTGTATGTATAAATAAATCTTCAGTGTTTCCTTTGCCATTCTTCTCACTTAAGCTAAATTAGATTGAAAAACGAACAAATGGCACAGTTATTTTATGGTTACTTTGATTAAAAAATAAGCGATCGGTAGGTTGTTTTTTAGCCAAAATAAGAAACTCATCCTTTTCTTAGATGTGATAGAGAAGACCTAAGCTAAATAAAAATGACGTTCGATAACGAAAAAAAGTGCAAAGAAATGACTTTTTTTCTTGCCAAATAATGGATGGAGATATGAGAAATTTGACGCGTTAAAATTGCAGGAAAAACGGTTTATGGTTGCAATATTTGTTGCTGTAAATCCTGTTTTTTTGCATCTTCAGCTAACCAAGAAAAATCGTTCTTAGTCCAATACTGAATAGGAATGGGTAAATTCGCCATATGTTTTGTGGGGAGCAAGCGCAGTTGTGCCAGTAAGGATAAATCATACTGATGGTATTGGTTTGGTAAGGTTAGCATTAAGCGTTGCGTGGGTACCACTTGCATAGGAAGTAGAGGGAAACGGCTATCACTTATTTCGTAGTCCCTTGTTAAAACAAGAAATTTTTCAGGTACGCGTCGGTAACTGTTCCACCATAAGCCATCTACACTATCAAACATCTTCTGGGTCGTTTTTTTATCCGTATTGCTTAATTGTTCAAGGGCTAACGGTAAAATATCTTCCATTGATTGTGAGTAAATTGGTAAAGAAGCTGCACGTCCCTGTAGAATTAAAGTCATCGCAAGGCGTGCCCCGAGGAGATTCGAGTAAAGGTCTTCAGGTGAAAATGCAGAAATACCCTCAGAAAAACCTGGGACAGATTGATAACCATACCATTGTGCGATTTCATGCCAAGCCGCTAGCTGAAAAGCAAGCTTCGCGGCAAGATAAGCGCTGAGGGTATAGCGTTGTTCAGGGGATTGCGGCGGTGTGAAAGCGCTAAAATGGATTTGCCGGCCTGCAAGTTCATCACTGAGTGTTAGTGACCATGCTTCACCGAGGCGCGAATAAATTTGGCTGAACAAATAGAATGTATAATCTGCGGTATCCCTAACATGGGAGATATCAATAAATCCGCCTTGCTCAGTATAGAGTAAGCCAATTTTCTCATTGCTTATCCCCATCAATGCTGCAGACGCACCCAAAAAGCTATCATTATAATGGTGTTCGCCAAGTTTATCGGCTTCGACAATATTATCGATAGTATAAAATGGAACGGGGAGCCCCCACAGTTCCGCTTGTAGGTTATAACCGAAAGCGCAGCAGGCGCGTAAGCCTTGTGGAGGAGGCAATGACGTTACCACAGGCCAGGCTTGAGGTGCTTCTTCGAATGAATATGTGGTTAACACAGGTTTTATGGCGGAAAGCTCAAGTGGCTCACGGCTTTGGCAAGCGGCTAAAAATAGTGTAAAACTTAGAGCAGTCAACCACTTACCCATTAAAATGCCTCTCCCACCTGAAAATAAACCCCAGAGCTGTTACGGCCCATGCCAAAATCTAAACGCACATTCATTCTTGGTTTAAATTCAAATCGATAACCTACACCGACCGTTGGTAGCCAGTGCCCTTTACCTAAGTCCGATGATGCATCACTCATCGTCCCTGTGCCTAACCAACCGACAACACCATGGCGCCAATCCAGCTTCTGGCGCACTTCTATTTGGCTAGTGAATATATTGTTATCGCGATAACGCCCTTCGTAATAACCACGCATGCGGTTGCCATTACCTAATAGGGAAAGCTGGTTCCATGGTACATTCCCTGTCGCAAAGCGAGCATAGTTATCAAGGGCAACAACGGTGTTTGGCGTTAGCTCATGATAGTAGGCATATTGTAACTGTGTGGTTTGAAAACGCGTATCGCTACCAAGGCTTGGTGCAAAATAAGTATAAACTACCTCAAAAGTTTGGCCTTTATGTGCGTTGGGTAAAAAATCGCGGGTATCAAAGCTATAGTAAGCGCTGATCCCTGAATTTAAGACTGACCGTCCACCCACGGATTTTGCAAAGTAGGTTTTTGCACCATCATCAGGATCACTGGCATTGATGGATGAAAAGTTCCAGCCAAGGCCAACATAGGTAGCATCGGTTAGCTTATAAAGTGCTCTTGGGGTAATTTGAAATTCTTGAGAATGGTACTTTTCTTTATTATGGTCATTCTTTCCTGCCGCATAGCCTTTTCCCCAATAATAGGTTGGCACGTTGTTTATTGTGCCAGAGACAAATAGCCGCCACTGGTCATTATCGAGAAAATTATAATTGGTGAAATTTAAACCAAAAGCACCTGTAGAGGAGGCAAAGCCACTGAGCCCAATCGAAGAAGGCTGTGTTGTTTTATCGTCTTTGTCTATTCGATAGAGCCCGACCAGTGCGGTGCCAATACCAATGCCCATTTCTGGGGTATAAAATGGGCCAGGCAAAATGCCCCAATCAATCGTTTTGCTTTCATCAAAGTGGTTTTCGCCCCCAAGCTCATTTAGCCAGCCATCGATTTGCGGGCGTTCGGGGAAAATATCTGCTTTTGCAGGAAAGAGCATAAAAAGGCTAGCGAGTGCCAGCCCCTGTATAAGAGCCAATCGCTTCATTAAAAACGAAATTCTCCTGAGACAAAGAAAGTATTGCGATTATTAAAACCAAACTCAGTGAGAACGTTAAAGTTACGTGTAAATTCGACGCGCGCTCCAACCGTATTATTCCATTTATGGGCAAGATGTTGTTTAACATCGAATTTCATGCCAGGCTCATCCATGGAGTCAATAATACCTTGGAATTTAGCAGGTAGGTTAAGTTTACTAATATCACCTTTAAATCGTTGAGTAATATCTTGATACATCGCACCTGTCCATATTTGAACTTTAGTGTCCCCTTGTCCTTCAATGAGCGGATTGAAAGTAAAAGTATAACCAACACGTGGAGAAATAATAAGTGCTTTGATATCCCCATCAATAATATCAAGATCGGTTTTTGTATAGTTTAAATCTAACGTGGTGAAAAAGTCGTTATAGCCGCCAGCTAAAGTAAAACCAGCACCGTAGGTTTTCCCTTTAAAATCTAAATCAAAAGGTTCACCTTTGAGGATAGGATCTAATGGGATAACAAAACCACCGCCAAAGTCCATACTCCCACCTTTTAGTGTGGTATGCGATTTACCTTTTGTGTGACCATATAAACCATAGATGTTTAGAAATGGGAACACCCATGAATCAAGCTTTAATGTGTGAGTTTCACTTTTTTGTCGAGTGTGGCCAGCTTCAATATGCAATGCATCTGAAAAACCAGGGTTTTCTGGGGTAATAAAACCGATTCTATCTACGACAATGTCTTGACGCATATTCATATACCCATAACTCACCCCAAAAGGTTCAGGTAAGTCATAACCTCTGGCACGGGCTTCATCCCCCCAAATAGGCAATACTCGTGACTCTGAGGAAGAAGAACGAGTAATACCCCCTTGGCCATTATTTTGAGGGACACCAGACTCACTCATGGTGACTGAAAATAAAGGGCGGTCACTGTCGGCAAAACTGGTAGAAATGCTTATAAAGGATGAAAGGATCAGCGCAGTGCTGAGTTGAATGCGTTTCATAAAGTTAACTCAATATTTAGGGAATCATGAAGTGTATAAAGCGGTTTATTGATAATCTCACAATATTAGTCGGAATTTTATCATTGATGTTGATTGTTCGGGTGGCGCTTAATGCTTTTTAAACCACGAAGTCAAGTTAACCCAAGTATGTTGAAGGAATATTTAAGATGGTTATTCTGTTGTAAAGAATAAGGCCGATATGAACCATATCGGCTTAAATAAAAAATGGGTTTATGGCTTATTTTGTTGGTGAAAACGGACACGCTCATGGAAATAGGCTTTTAGGTGATCTTCCATCTGATGGATTTTTTGCTCTAACGCATTTACAAATACATCGTCATTATTCATATCGAAAACACGCTGCATCGCGAGGTCATCAACGTATTCTTTTTGTTCTTTTGTTAAGTCAGCCATATTTTCATCACCTATATTGGAATGGAGTTATTTACCCGTTATTTTAAGGGAAATAAAAGAAAGAGCACTATTGTGCCTTAGCCAATAGCGTATGAAAAGTAGAATAAATCATTGTCGAATAATGATAATTTATCTACTTAGATGAAATGTGAGGGATCAAATCACAATCTGAATTGGTTAAGAATATTCACAATATTCTTAATGAATATAAGCTGATATCCTCGCCTCAGTCACTTATTAACGGGTCTGAATAATGAACAATAAACAATACTACCTTGATACAGCTGCAGGTGAAGGTGAAAAAGAAGCCTCCATGATGGTTGCTATTCCTGCATCTGAATTAACCTCTGCATTACTTGAACAGCGTTTAGAAGAACAAACCTATTTCACTGAAGGTGAAATTGATTATATTCCTGATGAAGACGGTTTTTTCTTTAATTGTAAAAAAGGGGAAGAAGAGCTGCGTTTTTATGTGGCGTTAGTGGATAGCGACCCAGATTATACAATTAATCCTTATTTTGCGACTGACCCCATTACCCCTGAACTCTATGCCGAAGCGAGTGCTGCGGCACAAGCGGTTATTGTCGAGTGTGTTTTCCGTGATCAACCGTTGGTTAATTACTTGCAGCAATTAAAAATCATCCAAATTCTAGTGCCCGATTTATTATTAGGGCTGGATATTTCAGCGGCAGGGAAAGTCTTTACTCGTGAGTGGTTAAATTTCCAATTAATTGATGATTTAATGCCAAGTATTGATTCTTTATATGTTGTTCATGCGATTTATGACCAAGACGATAACGAAGATAAACCTGAAGAAGAACGCGCGCCGACTATGTACTGGTTCCATACCCATGGTTTAGCGCGTTGTGGGTTATCCGAAGCTGAAATTATTATCCCGCATCCGATTTCTTCTTATTATGGTATTCCCGAACTGTTTTGGAGTTTTGTGAATAACAGCATCACCCACGGTAAAATTGTCTTTAATGAGCCAATTTTTATTGGGCAAACACAATCAGGTTATGAATACTTGGTGGCATTACCTTTTGAGGAAGGATTGTTGCACGTGGGTAAATCAACGCCAGTGGATGATTTAAAACCGCTGGAAGAGATGAATTTCGAATTTGGTGATGAAACATCTGAACGTTTTATGGGGGATTGGCATGATAGAGACGAGTCTCACCAGCACCCGTCCGCCATGTTATTTCGCGTAACGCAAGAAAACCCAACGCTGGAAAGTTTCTTTGAAGGGTTTGAAGAGCAAAATGCGATGATGTTTATGCGCACAGATGAAGAAACGGCGGATATGTCCCGTAAAGCGAAGCTGCGTTGGGAATATTTCACCCATATGTTGGATAACTATGGCCCGAAACCCGCGGTGCAGAAAAAAGGTTTCTTCGCTAAGTTCCTCGGTAAAAATGATGAAGAACAAGGGTCAGAATGGCGTTTCTTAGTGAAGTGTGGCATTGGTTATCACGATGCGGAAGAGGACTTTGATGGCCATGAACACATGTGGTTCGAGCCTGTCTCATGGAATGGGGATCAATTTGAAGGGCGCTTAATCAACCATCCTTTCTATGTGCAAACAATGCAAGAAGGGGAGGTTTATCCATTAACCCGTGATGACATTACGGATTGGACAATTTATTTCCAAGACGGCAGCTACACCCCTGACACGATTTACAAGTTGCTTAGTGGCGCACAAGTTCATTAGTCGCGTTTGGCATGATAGACTGGGCGCGCAATGCGCCCAATTGACAGTTAAAAGCTTAATTTGATGAATGAATCTGATCTTTACCAATACGCCCTGTTTATGCTTTCACGCCGTGATTATGGAAAAGCTGAGTTATTTGCTCGGATGAAACGGCGTATGTACGAAAAAAATGACGGCATCATTGATGAAACAGTGATTGAACAGGTGTTGGATAGATTAAGCGAGCAACATTTTCTCGATGATAACCGTGTGGTTGCTCTATTACTGCAAGGCTATGTACGTAAAGGTTACGGGCCGCTACGTATCAAACAAGAAATGCGCCAAAAGGGGTTTTCTCAAACACTTGTCGACCAACACCTTGCCAATATTGAGGTGGATTGGTTTGAAAAAGCAGCTGAAGTGCGCAACAAAAAATTTGGTGATGTATTGCCCGATGATTTTAAAGAGAAAAGTAAGCAAATTCGTTATCTACAATATCGCGGTTTTTTTGGTGATATGATTTACGAACTCTTTAATGGGTAAATTTACGTATTTAATTAGCGATGATAAACAGACATGTTGTTAAGTTGGCCTATCACGCTCATCATTTCCTTATGAATAAAAGCCTTATCCTCCAGTGTTCAAATAATAATCGATAAAATTATCTGCAAAGTAAGTTAGTAAAAAGATTTATTATTTATTTCTCTTGTATTTTTACTCATTTCTATATTAAAAAACATCTGCTGACATGATCATCGTCAGTGAATTTTGCTTAACTATTAGGCAGAGTAATTTTTTTTATAATTACAAAATAAGACAGGCAGGAGAAACAAATGATTGAGCTCTTAATCGGCGTCATTGTCGCCATTGGAGTTGGGCGTTATATCATCAAAGGGTATTCGGCAACAGGCGTGTTAATGACAGGCGGTATTTTACTGCTGATTATTACCGCTATTATGGGAAAAAGTATTTTACCTGGTTCTGTTCCAACGACGGGGTGGCGTGTAACAGACATTCTGGAATACATTAAATTCCTCCTAATGAGCCGAGGTGGTGACCTTGGTATGATGATCATGGTGCTTTGTGGGTTTGCGTCGTATATGACACACATTGGTGCCAACGATGTCGTGGTAAAAATCGCGTCGAAACCACTGAAAATGATCAACTCACCGTATTTATTAATGGTAGCGGCTTATATTGTAGCATGCTTGATGTCACTGGCGGTTTCATCGGCAACTGGCTTAGGGGTGCTATTAATGGCAACCTTATTCCCCGTGATGGTAAACGTTGGGATCAGCCGCGGTGCAGCTGCTGCAATTTGTGCTTCACCTGCTGCAATTATTTTGGCTCCAACATCGGGTGACGTGATCTTGGCGGCACAAGCTGCAGAAATGCCATTAATTGATTTTGCCTTTAAAACCACATTACCGATTTCCATCGCTGCGATTGTTGCGATGTCGATTGCACATTTCTTCTGGCAACGTTATCTCGATAAAAAAGAGCACGTTAAAACAGAAATGTTAGATGTGAATGAAATCAAAACTCATGCGCCTTCTTTCTATGCCATCTTACCTTTCACACCCATTATTGGCGTGTTAGTGTTTGACGGAAAATGGGCACCTGAATTGCACATTGTTACGATTATTGTTGGCTGTATTATTTTAGCTGCAATTATTGAATTTTTACGCAGTTTCAGTGCTAAACACGTCTATGGTGGTTTGGAAGTTTGCTATAAAGGCATGGCGGATGCATTTGCAACGGTGGTCATGCTGTTAGTGGCTGCTGGGGTATTTGCGCAAGGTCTAAGCACAATTGGCTTTATTTCAGGGTTGATTAACCTTGCACAATCTTTTGGGTCAGGCGCTATTGTGATGATGATTGCATTAGTGATTATCACCATGCTAGCGGCGATGACTACGGGTTCAGGTAATGCGCCATTCTATGCTTTTGTGGAATTAATCCCACACTTAGCAAAACAAATGGGAGTTAACCCTGCTTACTTGGTTATTCCAATGCTACAAGCATCTAACTTGGGACGTACTTTGTCCCCAGTTTCAGGGGTTGTGGTTGCAGTTTCTGGTATGGCAAAAATTTCACCGTTTGAAGTAGTGAAAAGAACTTCAGTTCCAGTCTTAGTGGGCTTGGTTGTTGTGGTTATTGCTACTGAAATTTTAGTCCCTATTCATCTGTAAATTTTTAATGATTGCCATAAATGGCTGGGTTAACTTTACCCAGCCATTTTTTTTGTTTGCATGAAATTAAATGCTTTATATATAAAAAATACTATTTTAATAACGTAGGAAAATATTTTTTAGCAGAACAATGACAACTCATTTTTTTGTTTAACGTTATTAACGAGATCTACGCCAAAAAGTTGAGTGAAATAACGCGATTAAATTAGGTACTGGTACGCATTTAATGCAAAATCGGCTCATCTTTTTTTAATAACGTTAATGATGAAAAATACACTATGAGCACAATTGAAAAAGCAGTGGTTGCTACGGATAAGCCAGTAAGTAAATGGACGTATAAGGATTTTACGTGGGTACTTTCTTTATTCGGTACCGCAGTTGGGGCAGGCGTTTTATTTTTACCTATCAAAGCGGGAGCGGGGGGGTTTTGGCCATTAGTCGTGTTGGCATTGATTGCAACGCCAATGATTTGGTTAGCGCATAAAGGGCTTGCACGTTTTGTTTTATCATCTAAAAATCCAAATGCAGATATTACCGATACCGTTGAAGAGCATTTCGGTAAAACAGGCGCAAATATTATTACTTTTGCCTATTTCTTTGCGATTTACCCAATTGTATTAATTTATGGTGTTGGGATAACAAATACGGTCGATTCTTTCCTCGTGAATCAAATCGGTATGGACCCGCTTCCACGTTGGTTATTATCGGGTGTTTTGATTGCAGCAATGACAGCAGGCGTGGTTTTTGGCCGTGATTTAATGTTAAAGCTGACCTCGCTTATGGTCTACCCGCTGGTATTTATTTTATTAGCACTATCTTTGTATTTAATTCCTGAATGGAATATGTCAATGCTAGAAGTCGCACCAGACTGGGGTTCAATGCCAGTTGTGGTGTGGATGGCGATCCCATTGATCGTATTCTCATTTAACCACAGCCCAATCATTAGCCAATTTACCAAAGACCAACGTCAACAATTTGGTGATAAGGCAATTATCAAAACTGATATGATCACTGGTGGCGCAGCTCTGATGCTCACGGGTTTTGTGATGTTCTTCGTTTTCTCTGTGGTGCTATCGTTGAGCCCAGCAGAACTGGCTATTGCCAAAGAACAAAATATCAGTGTGTTATCGCATATTGCGAATATTAATCCATCCCCGATTCTGTCTTATTTAGGCCCAATTGTTGCCTTCGCCGCAATCGTATCAAGTTATTTTGGGCACTTTTTAGGGGCTCATGAAGGCTTAGTGGGTTTAATCAAATCACGTTCTTCTTTCTCACTAAAGAAAATTGAAATGGTATCGATGCTGTTTATCGTGATTACTACATGGATTGTCACCATTCGTAACCCAAGTATTTTAGGCATGATTGAAACGATGGGGGCACCAATGATTGCTGCTATCCTGTTCATTTTGCCTGTAGTATCGATGAATATTATTCCTGCAATGAAGAAATTTAGCACATCAAAACTGGCGCAAATTTTTACCTTTATCTGCGGATTAGCTTCTATTACATCGGTTATTTACGGCGCGTTTCAGTAAATATCTGAGAAAATAACGTACAGAGAAAGCCACTGCCTTACGGGGCGTGGCTTTTTTTATATCAAGATGCAATAGGTTATAAGCATCGACATTGATATAACCTGATGGTTAAGATGAAGAGGATGAAAATCACGCACAGTTATAACAAAATGAACTAACTCATATGAAATAATTTCAAGTTCAGATAGTTGTCTATCAAAGAGTCTTAGGTAATATCTAGTGTTAACACAGCATCGAACCTCTTACTCGATACCTAATCTGGCAGTGTTTTTCCAGTGCATCATAACAAGGATAACAAATGAAATTAGAAACATTATCGATTCACGCCGGCTACTCTCCAGACCCGACAACGAAGTCTGTCGCCGTTCCGATTTACCAAACCACCTCTTATGCTTTTGATGATACGCAACATGGTGCGGATCTGTTCGATTTAAAAGTTGCGGGTAATATTTACACGCGAATTATGAACCCGACTAATGATGTGCTGGAAAAACGTGTTGCTGCACTGGAAGGCGGTGTCGCTGGGCTGGCGGTTGCCTCTGGGATGGCGGCGATTACCTACGCGATTCAAACTATTGCTCAAGCTGGGGATAACATAGTTTCTGTTGCAAAGCTGTATGGCGGAACTTATAACTTATTAGCTCATGCTTTGCCTCGCTTAGGGATTGAAACTCGTTTCGCAGAACACGATGATTTAGCGGCATTAGAAGCGCTGATTGATGAAAAAACCCGTGCAGTTTTTTGTGAGTCTATTTCGAACCCCGCTGGGTTTATTGTCGATATTGCTGCGCTGGCGGAAGTTGCACATCGTCATGGCGTACCACTCATTGTGGACAATACGGTCGCAACGCCGTATTTATGCCGACCTTTTGAACATGGCGCGGATATTGTTGTTCACTCATTGACTAAGTATATTGGCGGTCATGGTACATCACTGGGCGGTATGGTCGTTGACTCTGGGAAATTCCCATGGACACAATATCCAAATCGTTTCTCACTACTGATTGAGCCCGATGTGGCTTACCACGGAGTCAGTTATACTGAACACTTTGGTGCAGCAGCCTTTATTGCTCGTTGCCGTGTTGCCCCTTTACGTGGAACGGGGGCTGCATTATCCCCATTTAATTCATTCTTGATTTTACAAGGTTTAGAAACCTTGGCATTAAGAATGGACAGACACACAGAAAATGCGCTAAAAGTGGCTAATTTTCTTGAAAAACACCCTCAAGTAGAGTGGGTTAAATATGCGGGATTACCCAGTAATCCCGAGCACGCGTTAGCGCAGAAATATATGAACGGTAAGCCTGCGAGCATTATGTCGTTCGGTATTAAAGGCGGACAAGAAGCAGGGGCTCGTTTTATTGATGCACTGCAACTGATTGTTCGGCTGGTGAATATTGGTGATGCCAAGTCACTGGCGTGTCACCCTGCATCCACAACTCATCGTCAGTTAAATGATGCAGAGCTCGCCCAAGCAGGTGTTTCACGAGATATGATCCGTTTATCTATCGGGATTGAACATATTGACGATATTCTTGCAGACCTTGAGCAAGCCTTAGTCGCTGCAAAATAGTTGTTAGTTGTTATCAAGAAAAACCAGTTATGGGTAATACCATGACTGTTTTTTTTGTTTGAGCGTAAATAAAAAGGTTTTTATTTTAATTTTAAACATTAAGAATTAATTAATTTTTAAATATTAATAGAATCCCCCTTCGTGAATGAACTATTTTTTATATAACGAGTCTTAACACTCGATTCTTATCTCTTTTTTAAGATGAATAAAATGTGGTATTCATTCATTTATTGATTGTTTATAAATATCAATGTGAAAAACAGGGTAATCATTGATTTGTTTATGCGGGGTTTAATTGTCTCAATGATAATAACCTAATAGAAAATGGCAAGCGTTGCTTTCACGCTAACAGCTTAAAAGTATTAAATATTAATAACAAGAATGGTTGAGATGAGATGATTATGGCAAATAATAAAATTGCCTGCCTTAAGTGGTGTCTACTATTTGTATTTATTGTTGCAACCTATTTTTTGCCGTTAAACGGGCGGCTGTTATGGCAGCCTGACGAGCTCCGTTATGCTGAAATTAGTCGTGAACTAATCATCAGTTATAATTGGAGTGTGCCAGAACTGCTGGATGTTCGTTATTTCGAAAAACCCATTTTTGGTTATTGGGTTGGTGCTATTTTTCAAATGTTATTTGGTGAAAATAATGTTTCTGTTCGCCTTGGTGTTGTATTTAGTACACTAATCAGTGGGTTATTTGTTTACCTTAGCGCTAAAATGGCGTGGAAAAACCCACGTATCGCGTTTAATGCCACGTTTATTTACCTTTCCATGTTGATGGTGTTTACCATTGGCACTTATAACATTCTTGACCCTATCGTTACCGCATTTATCACGATGGTGATTTTCTTTTTCCAATGGGGGTTGACCACTAAACGATTTTCCCACCAGCTCTTGGCCTATATTTTACTGGGGGTGGCCTGTGGTTTAGGGGTATTAACGAAGGGGTTCTTAGTTTTAGTTTTGCCAGTGTTAGTGTGTTCAGTCGCTGGAATTTATTTTAAAAAATTTAAAGACGTTTTTGTTTTTTCATTTGTGTCGATTTTTACGGCCTTTGTGGTTTGCTTGCCATGGGCATTTGTGATTGCCAGCCGTGAACCTGATTTTTGGCGTTATTTCTTCTGGGTCGAACATATTCAGCGGTTTATGGCTGATAACGCTCAAAACAAATCCCCATTTTGGTTTTATATTCCTATCATGATGGCGGCAGTTTTGCCGTGGTTAGGTTACTTATTTGGTGCTTTGCGCCAAGCATGGCAGCAAAAAGGGATGCATTTTTATTTCTTATTATGGTTCCTTGCGCCGTTTATTTTTTTTAGCATCACTAAAGGTAAGCTACTCACGTATATTTTGCCGTGTATTGCACCCATCGCGATCTTAATGGCTGCGTATATTGAAAAAATGCTAACAGAGAAAAAAACACTCGCCATCCGTGCAAACGCGGTGATTAATATGGTGATTGGCGGGCTGGCTGCGGGCGTAATCATTGCATCACCATATATACCTAAAATTAATATTTATCAGGCAGATGAAAGCTATAAATTAGGGTTGGCGGCAGGGGCCTTTATTTTTTGGCTAGTGGTTGCTTTTATTTCAATGAAGCCGCGGTTTTGGTATTTAGCCGCTGTATGTACGGTAGCGATTAGTTTAAGTGTGGGCCATGTGATCCCAAATTATGTGGCAAGTAACAATACCCCTCAGAAGTTAGTCGCCAAGTATTCGCATCAACTGGAAAATAAATCGGTATTATTGACCAACAATGTGGGTTTAGGCACGGCACTAGCTTGGGTGCTAAAACGCAGTGATATTACGATGTTGCATCAAACGGGGGAATTAGGCTACGGGCTGCAATATCCTGATGCTGCAAACCGTTTTTATCGCTTGAGTCAATTACCTGCATTGTTAGAAAGCCATCAATACAAAAATGTAGCTGTCGTTGTGGAAGGCTCACAACATGAATTGGTTGATGCGCTTCCTGGTAATCCAATAATTATTCGAGAGGGCAATTTGATATTTGCCTTTTACGAAGGGTAGTGATGAAAAACCGCATAACTCATAATGAATTATGCGGTTTGGTTTGAAAAGGCTAATTAACGAGTTGGTTTAGTCGTCATTATTTCATTATCTGCAATGCTGGCCTTGCCTGTGTTAGTCGCTACCCCGTGGTAAATTAACAGCATTGCCATACTGTTACTCATCGTATTCATCTCTACAGTATGGGGCGTTTGGCGAAGGTTTTGCTTGTTACTTGCTGTATTTCTCATTGTGAAGTCTCCTGAGTTTCTTTGATCAGGCGATTGGCTTCAGCAAGCTCATAACGCCTAGGTGTCAATGTGGTAGCACTGTGATTGCGTGCTAATACTGAATAAATGGTTGGTAGAACAAATAACGTAAATAGCGTCCCAACTAACATCCCTGTGACAATGACTAACCCGAGGCCAAAGCGGCTGTTAGCACCCGCACCCGTGGCGAATAACAACGGCACCAAGCCAATCACCATGGCCGCTGTTGTCATTAAAATTGGGCGTAAACGAATTTGCGCGGCTTTTAAAATGGCATGACGGCGGTCTAATCCTTCATTAGCCTGTAATTCATTGGCAAATTCCACCATCAATATTCCATGCTTACTGATTAAACCAATCAAGGTCACAAGGCCGATTTGGGTATAAATATTTAGTGTGGCATAGCCCAAGGCTAGTGGGATTAGTGCACCACAAATCGATAATGGTACAGTGATAAGAATGATCAGCGGGTCGACCAAGCTTTCATATTGCGCTGCGAGTACTAAATAAATAATGATAAGCGCCGCCATAAAGGCGAAGGCGAGGGTGTTACCTTCTTGTTTATATTGGCGCGAATCGGATTGCCAGTCATGGCTAAAGCCAGCTGGAAGTTCATTGGCAATTTCATCAAGGTAAGCAACTGCCTGTCCTAAAGTAACACCAGGAGCAGGAATGGCTTGGAATATTGCCGCATTTTGTTGGTTAAATTGCGTGAGTTTGTTCGGCTCAACTTGCGTATGAATATCCACTACCGTAGATAACGGTATCATTGAGCCCGTTTCTGCTTTGACATAGTGGCGTGAAAGTGCTTCTGGCGTCAGGCGTTGGTTGCGCATACTTTGTGGGATCACATCGTAAGAACGGCCATCCATCCCAAAACGGTTAATATAGTTTTCGCCGACTAATAAAGTCAGGGATTCACCAATATCTTGCATGCGAATGCCTAAACTGTTGGCTTTAGAGCGGTTAATGCGTACTTCTACCACAGGGTTGTTATAGTCGAGGTCACTGTCCACGACCATAAATAAACCACTTTCCCGCGCTTGTTGTTTGATTTCTTCCATGGTTTTATATAGCACCGAGTAATCTTGTGGGCTTCTTAACACCATTTGAATCGGCAATCCGCCTGTTGAACCAGGTAAGGCTGGTAATTGGAAAACAAAAATACTGTTTCCTTCCACATCGCCAACGCGCCCCTGTAAATCCGTTTGAATAGCAGAAGCCGGTCTATCCCGTTCTTCCCAAGAAGACAAGTTGGTACCTCCAAAACTTGCGGAAGGGCCATCAGTTCCGTTAATAATCCACGTACTTTCGGTTTCAGGTAGTTCCGTGAAAACATCATGTAATTTACGAGAAAACCGTTCGACATACTCAAGGTTGGCATGTTGTGGGGACTTAATCGCGGTTAATACGCTCGATTGGTCTTCAACAGGGGCTAATTCGCGCGGTGCGGATTGGTAAAGCATTGGCAAGCTGATGAATACCGCCACGGCAATCACACCCGTTATCCAACGGTTTTTTAACGAAAAATTCAATAAAATGGTGTAATAGTGCGCCAGTGTGGTGAAGAATTTTTCTGCCATCCGTGCCATGCGGCCTTCATTCTGTTTTGAGTTCAGCATAAAGGAGCTCATGACAGGGGAAAGGGTCAATGCCACGATACCAGAAACAATCACCGCACCTGCAAGCGTTAGGGCGAATTCTTTAAATAACGCGCCCGTTAGGCCAGACATCAAGCCAATAGGCGCATAAACGGCGGCTAAGGTAATGGTCATCGCAATGACGGGCCCTGCCACTTCTCGGGCACCAATTAAGGCAGCTAATACAGGGGATTTCCCTTCTTCAATATGGCGATGGACGTTTTCTACCACCACGATGGCATCATCGACCACCAGTCCAATCGCTAAAACCATTGCTAGTAAGGTTAATAAGTTGATACTAAAGCCAAAAGCCATCATAAGAGCCGCAGCACCCAGCATGGATAAAGGAATGGCTAAGATAGGAATAATCACGCTGCGAATTGAGCCTAAACATAGGTAAATTACGGCAATAACGATCAGCAAAGCTTCGACTAACGTATTGATAACTTGGTCGATAGAGGCCTTAATAAACCGTGAAGTTTCAAAGGCCATTTCCACTTTCACTTCTGGTGGCAAAGTTTTATCAATATCTGGCATCAATTTATTCATGCCATCAACGATGACAAGTGGGTTGCCTGTTGGGGTTGCAAACAAACCGAGGTAAATTGCGGGTTCACCATTCATTAAGCCACTCGTTTCTGTCGAGGCGGCTCCGAGTTCAATGGTGCCAACATCTTTTAAGCGAACTAATCCATTACCATCATTGCGGATCACTAAGTCACGGAATTCATCCACATTAGTTAAGTCGGTATTCACATAGACATTAGAAATGACATATTCGCCTTTGACTTTACCTGGTGCAGCTTGGTAGTTATTTTGGCGAACGGCTTGTGCAACATCAGCAGCAGAAAGCCCGCGGCCAGCCAGTTTATCGGCATCAAGCCATAAGCGCATGGCAAGTTGTTGCCCACCAAATACCTGTACTTTCGCGACGCCTTCAATAGATGAATACATCGGCTCGACCACACGAGAAATATAGTCGGTTAGCGCAGGAATGGACAACTCGGTACTTGAAAACCCAATATAGGCAACCGCGGTTGATTCGCCAGAAGATAACTCGATGACTGGGTCATAAGCTTCTTTCGGCAACTTGTAGCGCACTTGGTTAACTTTCGCCATCACTTGCGCAAGGGCTTGAGTTGAGTCGCGGTTTAATTCCATACGCACGGTGACAAGGCTGCTACCTTGTACAGAAGATGAAGATAAATAATCGACGCCTTCAACTGAAGAAACGGCTTGGGCGATAGGCTGGGTGACAAACCCCTGCATCAGTTTTGCTGATGCGCCAGGATATTGTGTCGTAATCGTCACTGTGGCACTTTCTAGCTGTGGGTATTGGCGAATGGGTAATTTGCTCAGAGCAAATAAGCCAATTAACACGATTAACGCACTGACCACTAAGGCTAAAACAGGACGGCGTACAAAAATATCAGTAAATTTCATCACGCCTCCTTATGAACCTTGCTGAGTGTGTGCGGTGGGTTCAGACAAGGTATCTTGCGCAACTGGCGTAACTGCAGAACCATTATTGAGGCGTAATTGGCCTGATGTGACCACTTTATCGTTAGCGCTTAACCCATGTTCAACTTCAATTTTGCCATCCCAACGTTGGCCTGTTTTGACGGAAACGCGTTTGACCGTCATGGCATCACCTTCACCCTCTGTAATAAAGACTGTATCCCCGTAAGCGGTATAAGTGACAGCTGTTTCTGGGATAGTAAGTACCTGATTATTGGCTTGGCGAACCACATTCACGTTGGCGTACATACCTGCTTTGAGCGTGCCATCGCTATTTTCTAATGTCGCTTGTAGCGCAATAGTGCGTGATTTACCAATGAGAGGATCAATCGCAGTAATGCGAGCAGGGAAGGTTTTATTTGGGTAGGCGTCTACCGTAACATCAACCACTTGCCCTTGATGTAATTCAGGGGATGCTTGCTCGTCTAATGAAAAATTCAGCTTTAACGTTTTGGTATCAACCAAACTTGCGATGGTTTCACCAGGTGTTAGATACTGTCCTTCATGCACTTGACGAATACCAATCGTGCCATCAAAAGGTGCGCGAATGGTTTTTTGCGCAATTAACGCTTGAGTTTGACGAATGAGCCCTTGAGCAATATCGCGCTCTGCTCGAGTACTATCCACTTGGGCTTCAGCTACTAAATGTTGCGCAGATAACGAACTGGTTCTTTGATATAAGCGTGCTGCATTACGCATCTGTGCTTGATAGCGAGATAAATCCGCTTGCTCTACGGCATCATTGAGCTGCACTAAAACTTGGCCTTTTTTGACTTGTTGTCCAGATTCAAAGATTATTTTAGTAATGCGGCCATTCGTTTCTGCCGCAACTTGCACTTGGCTGCCAGCTTCTAATTCGCCCACACCATAAAACGTTCGTGGTGCCGTATCTAGAGTGACCGTAGCGAGTGCAACCTTGGTTGGCGGGTATTGGTATGCCGCTTTTTTGTCGCCCTCATTTTGTGCGTAGGTGGAATAAATGGCGCTACCGCCCCCTGCTGCGATTAAAATAGTACATAGTGTGATTATTGTTTTTTTACTCATTTAATTTTCCTTCTATTTCTGCATTTTCAGCGAGAAATAAAGACCTCGAAAATGCCCTGCAATCGCGATGGCAATTAACCCACCAATGACAGCAATATGTTCAATAGCCCAAAACATGGCGATTTGTGCTTGTTCTCCCGTATAACTCCAAAAAGTGTGCACAATCACAATGGTGAGGAACAAAAAGGTGGCAAGTGCCCCTGTTGCAAGCCATAACAAACGGTTAAGTAATACGAAAACTGAGCCAATCAGCATCACAGCGGCAGAGGCTATATTGAAGAACCAGTCTGGATGCAGACCAGCAGCACGCATTTCAGCGAGACTACTTTCATAGTTAAGTACTTTGGCTAACCCTGATGAAATAAATAAAACCAAGACAAGTAAGCGAGCAATAAACCATAAGCTATTGCTTTCTAACATTTTGGTGATAACCAATGGCATGAACCTATCCCCTTTCAAAAAATAACGTCAATTGACAAAGTCACAGGGTCGCACTATAAAACCTTAAGTTAAGTTGAGGTCAAGCAAAGGTAAGCAAAAATGGCAAGTAAAGACACGAAAGCGATAAAACCCCAAAAAAATGGCGGAATAAACATCGATCCTACAAGGGCACTAACGGTTGGTGAGGTCGCTAAACGTTCAGGTGTTCCTGTTTCTACTGTGCATTTTTATGAATCAAAAGGATTAATACAAAGTACTCGAACACACGGCAACCAACGGCGATTCCATTCAGTCGTATTGCGCTATATTGCCATTATTAAAGTTGCGCAAAGTACAGGTATTCCATTGCAAGAAATACAGGATGCATTAGGCCGTTTTCCTGCAAATAGTGCACTTACGTCGGAGCAGTGGAAGGAAATGTCCACACAATGGCGTGTTTCGTTGGATAAACGTATTCGGCAGCTCACGCGTTTACGTAATGAATTGGATAATTGCATTGGTTGTGGTTGTTTATCATTAAGTGATTGCCCGTTGCGTAACCCTGATGACGTATTAGGGAAAAGAGGTCCTGGCGCACGTATTTTAGAGCGGCCTTAAATAACGATAGAATTATGTCCTGCTATTAATCACACTTTTCATTTTTTGGATAGCTGCTGCGAAAAGTGGCTATTTCCCTTCATATATCATCGCTTTGTTGACTAAATTGCCGCACTGGGTGGATATTTTTTGCGCCCAGCGGCTACAGCTTTTCGCTCATTCTGCGTAATTATTAGTTATGTTAATTTTTTGTAAATTCATTGTAATAAGATGAGAGCGAAAAGAGGGCGTCAACGATGAAAGGTTTGAATAGCAAAATTGCAATTGTGACTGGGGGCGCGACCAAAATTGGCGCAACAGTGGCAAAAGTGCTGAGCAGTTATGGTGTTAAAGTCACTATTTTTGATATTGACGCAGTCAATGGTGAAAAAGTCGCACAAAGTGAGCCAAATATTGATTTCTTGCCTGTGGATATCACTGACGATCAACAACTTAAACAGGGCATTGATCGTGTTGCTCAAAAGTATGGGCAACTCGATTTTTTGGTTAATCTGGCCGCGACTTATCTTGACGAAGGCCAGCTATCTTCACGACAAGATTGGTTAACTGCATTAAATATCAATGTGGTCAGTGCCGTTATGGCGGCGCAATTTGCCAAAGCACACTTTGTGAAAGCAGGTAAAGGTGCCATCGTCAACTTTACCAGTATTTCGTCTTCTGTTGCTCAAACAGGCCGTTGGCTCTACCCCGCATCAAAAGCAACGATGCTGGAAGTGACTCGCAGCCAAGCGATGGATTATGCCGATAACGGTATTCGTGTGAATTCGGTTTCCCCTGGCTGGACATGGTCCCGTGTGATGGATGAAATTACGGGGGGCGACCGCAAAAAAACCGACCGTGTTGCGGCGGATTATCACTTATTAAAACGCGTGGGTGACCCTGAAGAGGTGGCTCAAGTTGTTGCGTTCCTACTTTCTGATCTGGCGAGTTTCGTGACTGGCGCAGATTACGCCGTTGATGGCGGTTACTCCGCTATGGGCCCTGAACAGGCTAAACCTGCAATTCCCCGTCTTGCACAATAAGACACCATTTAAACTTTGCTGAGGAAAATACTATGCGTCGTATTGCTATCGTAGGTGGTGGTCAAGCGGGGATGCCGTTGGCTTTAGGTTTGTTAGATAAAGGCTATTTCGTTACTGTTGCGACAAACCGCACACCAGAGGATGTTAAAAATGGCCGTGTGATGTCGAGTCAATGCATGTTTGATATTTCGCTGCAATTTGAGCGTGATTTGGGGATTAACTTTTGGGAAGACAAATGCCCTCCTGTTGAAGGCATCGGTTTTACTGTTCCTCATCCTGAAAAAACAGGTGAAAAAGCCATTTCTTGGCGCTCGCGCTTAGACAACTATGCACAAGCCGTCGATCAGCGTATTAAAATGCCTTATTGGATGGAGTTGTTTGCAGCACGTGGCGGCAATTTACGTATTGAAGATGTTGGCGTTGCAGAGCTGGAGCGTTTGGCAGAAACCCATGACCTCGTTGTGTTGGCGGGGGGGAAAGGGGAAATTGTTAAACTGCTTGAACGTGATGAAACGCGCTCGCCATATGATAAACCCCAACGTGCCTTGGCACTCACTTATGTGCACGGCATGTTGCCAACGTCTGAATACTCTCAAGTGTCGTTTAACTTGATCCCTGGTGTTGGTGAGTACTTTGTGTTTCCATCCCTGACCAATAGCGGTGATTGCCACATTATGGTCTTTGAAGGTATCCCTGGTGGCCCAATGGATCAGTGGGGTGAGGCGCGTACACCGCAAGAACATTTGGCGTACAGTAAAAAAATCCTTAACACCTATTTACCTTGGGAAGCCGATCGCTGTCGTAATATCGAATTGACGGATGATAACGGCATCTTAGCTGGGCGCTTTGCACCGACGGTGCGCAAGCCTGTATTAACGTTGCCATCGGGTAAGATTGTGTTTGGTTTAGGGGATGCGTTAGTGACGAACGATCCATTAACAGGCCAAGGCTCGAATAACGCGACTAAGGCTTGTAAAGTCTACTATGACGCGATCTTAGCGCACGGTGATAAGCCCTATACTGCACAGTGGATGAACGACACCTTCGAACAGTTCTGGAAATATGGTCGCCATGTTGTGGAGTGGACAAACTCATTATTAGCGCCACCAGAGCCACATATTTTGCATCTGTTAGGTGCTGCCCAGCAATTACCATCCCTCGCACACACTATTGCAAATGCTTTTAACTACCCGCCAGTTCTGTTCCCTTGGTGGAAAGATGGGGCGGCATGTGAGGCCTACATTCAATCACAAATGATGGAAGAAGCCCGCGCTTAACGGGGAGGATTGGCTATGTCTATGATTGCAGAGGATACATTTATGTGCGAAAGGGAATGGGGTCATACCGAATTTGAGTCGAAAACCTTGCGCAATTTGCTCGGGTGCTACCCAACAGGGGTCGCAATCGTGACAACACGAACCGCAGATGGCCGTGATGTGGGGCTAACCATTAACTCATTTGCCTCGTTATCACTCGACCCACCATTAGTTTTATGGAGCTTAGTGAATCATTCACCAAACTTAGCGGTATTTCGTGATTGCTCACATTTCACCATCAATATCTTAGGCCACGGGCACCAAGAACTTGCTATGCGCTTTGCGAATCCACGCATTGAAAACAAGTTTGAAGAGGTGGCTATCCATCTAACCCCTGAAGGCGTGCCTGCTTTGCACGGCGCGATTGCGACGCTGGTTTGTGAAAACCACAAGCAAGACACTCTAGGTGACCATTTATTGATGGTGGGGCATGTGCGCCGTATCGGTAGTGAAACGGGTAAGCCGTTAGTTTTCCACGGCGGTGGCTTTACCGCTTTACATGAATCGCCATTGGCGTAGGAGAAACACCATGAATCAGCAAGCATTGATGACATTCGCTAAAGAATTACAGCAAGGCAATATTCAGGTTGTCGATCTAACACAAACCTTATCGCCATCATTCCCTGCACTGCAATTACCTGAGCAGTTTGGGCAGGTGTGGTCGTTCAGTATGGAGCAAATCTCCCGTTACGATGATAATGGCCCTGCTTGGTATTGGAATAACTTTAGTTGTGGCGAACATACAGGCACGCACTTTGATGCACCTATTCACTGGATCAGTGGTAAAGACCAAGCGAATAACACGGTCGATACCATCCCTGTTGAAAATTTTGTTGCCCCTGCCGTGGTGGTTGATGCAAGCAAAGAAGTGGCTGAAAATTCAGACTGGGTGTTAACGGTCGAGTTTTTGCAAAAATGGGAAGAAAAGCATGGCAAAATTCCCAAAGCGGCTTGGGTACTTTTTAGAACGGATTGGTCGAAAAAAGCGGATGATCCTGCGGCTTATGTGAGTATGCGTGAAGATGGGGCTCACACACCAGGGCCTTCCCAAGAAGCGGTTGAATGGCTCATTCACGAGCGTGACGTAAAAGGGTTTGGTGTTGAGACCATCAATACTGATGCAGGGCAGTCCTACAGTTGGCCTGTACCTTACCCATGCCACACCTTAATGCATGGCAATAATAAATATGGCCTACAGTGCTTGAAAAACCTCGATAAATTACCGCCAACAGGCGTGGTAATTGTTGCGGCTCCGCTGAAAATCGAAGGGGGATCAGGTAGCCCATTACGCGTCTTGGCACTAGTGGGGTGAGGTATGGCAACACTTTCTAACCCACAAGTGATCGTCGTTGGTAGCGGGATGAATTCCTTGATGTGCGCGGCTTTGCTGGCGGTGCGCGGAAAATCGGTGTTGGTGTTAGAACGAAACGATCGCTTAGGCGGTTGTATTCGGACTGAAAATTTATTTGAAGGGTATACCCATGATCTGCTTTCTTGTTGGTATTCACTGTTTGTTGGTAGCCCCGGCTATCAAGAATTAGAACCCCATCTGAAAAAGTATGGATTAGAGTTTGCCCAATGCGACTATTCAACAGGGTTAGTCCAACCCGATGGGAAGTCTATTGCACTGAAGCGGGATGTTGCTGAGGCCGCGAAACAGCTCGATCTCATTGCGCCTGGTGATGGGCTAGCATTTCGTAAAATGGCAGACAAATTATTCACCCAAGATGCGGCGCTCACATTTGGTTTATTAGGGCAAAACCCTTATAGCGGCGGTATGTTAAAGCTATTGTTTTCTGAATGGCGTAAACGGGGTGTCGATGGGTTGTTGGATTTTGCTAAATCAGGTGTGGAAAGCTTTCGTCGTTGGTCAGAACGTGAATTACAGCACGATTTTAGCCGCGCATTGATGGCGCCATGGGTACTTCACACAGGGTTAGGGCCTGATGAAGCGAGTTCGGCGCTAATTGGTAAATTAACCTTCGCTGCCGTTGTTGCTGGTGGGATGCCTGTCGTCAAAGGCGGCAGTTATCGCATCGTTGAGGCATTTGCGAAAGTGATTGAAGCCCATGGTGGCGAGCTTAAAACGGGAATGCACGTTGAGAAAATAGTGACTCAAGGTGAGGGGAAAAATAGCCGCGCAACAGGCGTTATCGTTAATGGGCAAATGATTAATACTACCGAAAGTGTGGTGTGCAACGTGACCCCAACGCAGCTATATGGCTCATTACTCGATAATGTATCGCCTCAGGTGATGGAAAGGGCAAAAGGCTACCGCTATGGCCGCGCAGGGATGCAAATTCATTTTGCATTAAGTGCGCCACCACCTTGGTGTAATCCCGAATTATTAAATGTGCCACTTGTTCATTTCACCGAAAGTATGGAGCAAGTCTGTTTGTCGGTCACTCAAGCTAATAATGGTTATCTACCTGAAAAACCAACGTTTGGCATTGGGCAACCTACTACGTTAGATCCCAGCCGTGCGCCAGATGGCGGATGGATTTTATGGATCCAAATGCAAGAATTGCCAAGGCGCCTAAAAGGTGATTCCGCAGGAGAAATTCGCATCCCTGAAGATGGGAGGTGGGATGAAGACGTACGAGAGGCGGTCGCGGATAGAATTCAGCAACGTTTAGAGTTAGTCATGCCTGGTTTTTCTTCGTTGATCGTGGGGCGCCACGCAATTTCTCCTGCAGATTTAGAAAGTTATAACTGCAATCTTGTCGGTGGCGATCCCTATTCAGGTACTTGTTCCCCCGACCAATTTTTCTGGTTACGGCCTTTTGCAGCATCAGGTCAAACAAAAACACACAAAACAGCGGTTAAAAACCTTTTTCATATTGGCGCATCAACACATCCAGGCCCTGGTCTTAGCGGTGGTTCAGGTTACCTTGTAGCGCAAAAATTGACGAAAAAATAGGACATAAATAAAACGCAAGGGAACTGCGAGATAACAGGCAAAGCACACACAGTAAGAAAACCCACTATGGCAGGAAACATGATGAATAAAAAAATAATCAGTCAGCTTGTTGCAGGTTCGTGTCTCAGCATACTTTCGTTTGGTACCCTCGCGACGGAAGGGGGTGGGCTAGGGATCTATCCCGATGGTCTCGAAAACTTTATGTCAGGTGCATTACCTCCGCAAGGTGTACATGTGCTGATGTATGGTGGAAATGCCCATTATGACAGTATTCGCGATAATAAAGGGGATAAAATTCCTGTGCCAGGTTTTAGCGTGAATGTGAATGTATTGGCTCCTCGCTTAATTTGGGTAACGGATCAAAAAATACTGGGTGGTGACTTAGCCTTCCATACCATCGTGCCATTATTGGATGTGACTGCAAAAGCGGCAGGTAAAAAAGAGACGAGTCGTGGGCTAGGCGATGTAACGTTTGGACCTGCACTAGGCTTCCACCCTTCGGCAGATTTACATTATGTGGTTGGGTTAGATGCCTATGCACCGACAGGAAAATACAGTAAAACAGACCCTTCTAGTTTAGGTAAAAATTATTGGGCGTTACAACCCGTGTGGGCAATTAGCTATATTCCCCCTGTGGGCGTGAATGCGGATTTAAAAATGATGTATGACTTCAATTTTCGCAATAACGATACGAAAACTCGCTCAGGGCAAGCCTTTCATGCAGATTATGGTTTAGGTTGGGGATTTGGTAATGGGTGGGTAGCAGGGATTGGCGGCTATGCTTTTTGGCAAACAACAGATGACAGTGGCCCGAATTCGGCCCAAGGAAAAGCGCGTGCTTACTCCATAGGCCCTTCAATTCGCTACGCGAATCCACAAGGCTGGTTGTTTACTGCTAAATGGGAAAAAGATTTTGAAGTCAGAAACCGCCCAGAAGGTTCTCAAATTTATTTAAAAGCCTCTATTCCTTTCTAACTATTTAATTTTATTGATTTGAATGCACAGCATAATAAAAACCATGCTGTGCTTTTTTATTTATACTGTAAATATATAAATGATATTCTTTGTGAATAAAAAGATAAAAATGTATCTTTATATTTAAATGAAGGTTTAATGGATTTTAACTTCCATTTTATTGGTGTAAGTTAAATTAACTAATTTATCCTTAATATTGAAAATAGAGTTGACTTAATGTTTTAAGTGTATATTATTTCGCTCGGTTTTTAGTTGTAATATAAACTAGCATTAAATTTCTATATTAAGATATTCTTATTGCATTGATTTTTATTTATTTTTTTAGTGTTTTAATCATTTAAAAATATAACATTTTTGCTTTAACGTAAAAATTTATATGAATGCTTTATGGTCTTATTTTTGAATTTTTATGTGTGAGTTAAAAATTAATTGAAAATCTGAATAACGTATTTTTCATTTTTGTCTCTATATTAGATACCCCTCTATACTTTAGAGTAAAGAGGGGTTTTTTTTCTTATATTTTAATATCATATTATATACAATAGCTTAATAAATATAATAATTATTGTTATTAAGCTTTTTTTATACTTTGACTTGGTGATTCACCATAGCGTTGTTTATATTCAGCACTAAAACGGCCCATATGTGCAAATCCCCAACGCAGTGCAACCCCAGTGACATTGGTGGCTTCACCTGATAACAATTCTGCACGTACGCGCTCCATACGCAAATCACGTAAATATTGCATGGGGCTAATATCTAAAAACTCTTTAAACCCTGCATATAAGCTACGTAAACTGACACCTGCAATATGTGCTAATTGCTCCACTGTAATTGGCTCATGGGCATGAGCTTCTAAGTATTCCTGCACGCGGCGAACATGACGGGGACGGATTGTCGCTCGGCGTAAGCCCGAATCTTCAGTATAGTTATGGGCGTGCGTAGAAAGTAGCGTGACAGAGACTAATTGCTCCACTTGCGTGGCAATTAACTTATGTTGCAGAAGATCAGGGGTTCTTGTAGCGCATTCAATCAGGTAATTCATCAACGTGCGCCATTCAATACAAGATTGCCATGCAAAGCCTAATTCAAACACGAGTGGTTTATCCAGCGTATGGCCAAGTTGGCCTACTAATGATCTCTCTAATAATGATCGAGAAATTCTTAACATGCATTGGTCGTTATCACTATTCCAACGCATGGTTGTTGACTCTTCAGGGCTTAATAAAGAAGCCATTTGCGGTGTAGATTCTAGACGTTTTCCACCACTTTCAATGATAGCACTGCCTGCAAGTGGCATTTGTAAAAGAAAAAAATCCTCTAATTTTCCTGGTGCAATTGTCACATCCGCACCATAGCGTAAGCGGCTTAAGGAAATATCACCCATAGGAATATAATGCATACGTGCATCAAGGCGTTGATGGGGATTGAGTTGATGAAATTGGTGCGGTTTCATCACTCGACCCACCATTGATTTTATTTCTTCAGGATCAGCGGATGTAAATAACAAACGTTCTGACGAACAGATCTGATTTTCAATCTGAGGCGCAGATGAATGGGACCACGAGTTGCTCAACATCGAAGGTACCTCCAAAATGAGTCGCCAACCCCTCAGTGACTGACTTAAGTAGTGGCTTGGCTATTTTTGCTTATTATAGGTTTTCTCAATGAATTCAATTAATTATTTTATTTAAGGCAAAAGTGCTTTAGGTTTTTTATTCAACATACTTTATTTTATTTATTATGATGATTAACCTTTTTGTTATTAACATTTCGTTAAAATATTTTTAACCAATTGTCAGTTGAACATATCATAAACAATTTTTCTTACCTAGCTAAATATGTGCAAAAACTATCCAGAAAGTGCAAGAAATCAGAAACAGTGTGGTTATTGTGATAGCCATAACAATATAAAAAATAAAGTTATTTTAATTTTGTTTTAGTAAAATATACATGATTAATCATATTGTTCGTTCTATTTGTATTTTAATTTAACTTTCTATTGGTTTTATTATCTGAAAATCAATTTTTTAGTGGTTTAAAATGCCAAGGCTTTTTTATTGTAGGGGTAATTGACTGTTACTTAATGATTTAACGCCTTTTTTATACATTATCTTTTGTTCTTCTTTATGGGCTATTTCTTGTCGTAAATCTCTCTTTTTCTCTTGTTTTTAAAGGTGATCTGTCCCTTATCTGCAGGGCTTATCCACTCTCTGCATAAATTCAATTTACATGATTAATCATGGATTGACCTTTAATTAACAAAAGAGATACAACTAAGAAACACAAAAAAGATAAAAAACGTTCTGACGTTGACTGGTGAGGTTAAAATGGCTGAGCGCTCGTTTGTTCAAGAAGTTCAAAAGTTACGACAAGGGCAAGGTGATGTTTTCAGTGGTGAAGGCATTCTTGCAGTGACAAAAGCCTTATTAGAATCTGGTGTTTCCTATGTTGCAGGGTATCAGGGGGCGCCAATTTCACATCTCATGGATGTTCTGGCAGATGCACAGGATATTCTGTCTGAATATGGTATTCGTTTCGAAAATAGTGCAAGCGAAGCGACTGCTGCTGCAACGTTAGCGGCTTCTGTTAATTATCCTTTGCGCGGCGCGGTAACATTTAAAGCAACTGTTGGAACAAACGTTGCTTCCGACGCTCTGGCAAACCTTGCGTCAGGCGGTGTATTAGGTGGCGCACTGATTATTGTTGGGGAAGATTATGGCGAAGGTTCCTCAATTATGCAGGAGCGCAGTCATGCATTTGCGATGAAATCACAAATGTGGTTACTTGACCCTCGACCAAATTTACCTTCGATTGTTCAAGCTGTTAAAGATGGTTTTGATTTATCTGAGGCCAGTAATACACCCGTTATGCTGCAAATGCGTATTCGTTCATGTCATGTGCATGGGCAATTTGTTTGTGCAGATAACCAACATCCAAAATTTACAGTTAAAGATGCACTTGAAAACCCAACTCGCGATGTGAGCCGCATTGTGTTGCCTCCTGCGAGCTTTTTGCATGAAAAAGAGAAAATCGAAGCACGTTGGCCAGCAGCTGTTAAGTTTATTCAACAACGTGAATTAAATGAGTTTTTTGCTGAGGATGCTGATGATGTTGGCATCGCGTTACAAGGGGGGTGCTATAACACATTGATCCGCGCGCTCAACCAAATTGGTTTAGCCGATGTGTTTGGTAATAGCAAAATTCCATTATATGTCATGAATGTTGCTTACCCATTAATTGATGAAGAGTTTGAACGTTTTTGTCGTAATAAAAAAGCGATTTTAGTGTTGGAAGAAGGACAACCGAATTTTGTTGAGCAGAATGTTGCTAGCATTTTACGTCAGCGAAACATCGATATTGAATTACATGGTAAAGATATGCTGCCAATGGCGGGAGAGTATAACACCGCGACGGTACTTGCAGGTCTGCGTTCTTTTTTTGAACGATACGGAAAAATAGAACCTCAAGTCAAAGCGGCTGCGAAACAAATTCGTATTCCAACAATTAACATTGCTGCTGGGCAAACCGAAGAATTATTGCCTGAATATGTCAATGCAGCAGAGCCAACACTCGATGACACTGTGCATGCGCGCCCACCAGGGTTTTGTACAGGTTGCCCTGAAAGACCTATTTTTACAGCAATGAAACTGGTTGAGCGTGAACTTGGCGAGCACCATGTCAGTGCTGATATCGGCTGCCATTTATTCTCTATTCTTCCACCATTCAACCTCGGTAATACAACAATGGGGTATGGCTTGGGTGGTGCAGGAGCAGCGGCATTAAATGCCAAAGCAGGGAAACGCGCGATTTCAGTCATGGGGGATGGCGGTTTTTGGCATAACGGCTTAACCAGTGGTATCGCTAATAGCGTATTTAACCGTAGTGATAACTTAACCATTGTTATTGATAACAGTTATACATCAGCAACAGGTGGGCAAGACATCTTGTCATCAACAGCACTTAACCCAACCCGCAGCACAGGCCATGAAATCGAAAAAGCAGTTAAAGGGGTTGGTGTGAATTGGGTGAAAACCATCAAGCGCACTTATGACTTAAAAACAATGACTAATACATTGCGTGAAGCACTGACTACCGATGAGAAAGGCCCTAAAGTACTGATTGCGCAAAGTGAATGCATGTTAAATCTACAGCGTCGCGAAAAGAAAAAAGTTCGTAGTGATGTTGCTGCAGGAAAACGCGTTGTCCGTGAGCGCTTTGGTGTTGACCCTGACACCTGTACGGGGGACCACTCCTGTATTCGCCTTTCGGGTTGCCCATCGTTATCGATAAAACCAAATCCAGATCCATTAAGAACAGATCCTGTGGCGACAGTGATGGACAGTTGTGTGGGATGTGGTTTATGCGGCGAGGTTTCACACGCTGCCGTTCTATGCCCTTCGTTTTTTAAAGCACAAATTATTACCAATCCAAATCGCTGGGACAAATTACGCCACCGTGTCCGCGGTTGGTTTATTGGCTATTTACAACGTCGTGATGCACGTCGTCGTGAAGAACTCAGTTTCTAAGGGGGAATAAATGCTTTCATCTCCATCATCAATCGCATTACAGCCCATTAAAATCGCCATTTTAGCCATGGGGGGTGAGGGCGGCGGCGTCCTCGCGGACTGGATTGTTAATTTAGGCGAAGAAAACGGTTATTTTGCACAAACCACCTCTGTACCAGGCGTTGCTCAACGTACAGGAGCAACGATTTATTACGTTGAATTGTTTCCTGGCGCGGATAATCCAGAAACGCCAGCACCTGTTTTGGCATTGATGCCAATGCCAGGCGATGTGGATGTTGTCCTTGCCTCTGAACTTATGGAGGCCGGTCGCTCTGTTCAACGTGGTTTTGTTACGCCAGAACGCACGACGTTAATTAGCTCTACACACCGTGTTTACTCTATTGCTGAGAAATCAGCCATGGGTGACGGTCGGGTTGATAGCCAAGCATTGATCCGCCACGCGGGGCTTGCAGCTCGTCAATTCATTCACTTTGATATGGCGCAAGCCGCTCAAGAAAGCGGTAGCGTGATCAGCGCAGTATTATTTGGCGCTTTATTTGGTTCAGGCGTTTTACCTTTTAGCCGCACACAATTTGAAGAAACCATCGTGCGCGGTGGTGTCGGGGTAAAACCCAGCCTGCGTGCATTTGCGCTTGGTGCTGAAAAAGCTGCGCAACCCGAAGAGGCATACCAAGCTCAATCAGCTCAAACAGTTTCGTTACCCCCTAAAAATAAACAAATTTCTGCGCTATTAGCGCGTATTGATCATGAATTTGCTCCTCATGTTCATTATTTAGTGACAGAAGGTGTTCGCCGGTTAATTGATTACCAAGACCCTGCTTATGCTGCGTTGTATTTAGACCGCCTTAACAACCTATTTGCGCAAGAAGGTGGCCAAGATGAGCGTTTACAACGAGCACTTGTTCGCCACTTAGCATTATGGATGTCTTATGAAGACACTATTCGCGTGGCTGACCTCAAAATTCGTGATAGCCGATTCACTCGAGTACGTAATGAAGTTCACGCTAAAGATGACCAATTATTGGATATCAATGAATTTATGCATCCACGTATTGAAGAGATTTGCGAAACGCTTCCCAAGAATTTAGGTAATTGGTTGATGAAGCCACATTGGTTTCACAAAGCGCTTCGCAAACTTACGCAACGAGGGCGAACAATCACTACCAGTTCTTTGTGGGGGTTTTTACAGTTATATGTGCTCGCCGCTTGGAGAAAAGGTAGACGCTCAACTTTACGCTATCAATTAGAAAATCAGCGAATTGAAAAATGGCTCACAGCAGTGGTTGATGCCGCACGGACAAACCCCGCTTTGGCAACTGAAATTGCGCAATGCCAGCGGGTAGTAAAAGGGTATAGCGATACTCATGCGAGAGGTTTGCGTAATTTTCAGGTTTTGATGGATATCGTGACGCGGCAAGGTAGCAAATTAGCGCCGATTAGCTTACGCGAATTACGTGAAGCTGCGCTTGCTGATGAATATGGCCATGAATTAAAGAAATGTCGCCAACGTTTGGCTATGGATTAAGGATAACATCATGAGTTTATTGAAATTTACTAAACCTTATAAGATCCATTTCTCTGAGTGTGATCCTGCAGGGATCGTGTTTTACCCACAATATTTCGTGATGTTCAATAATCTCCTTGAACGTTGGATTGATGCGCTGATCCCCCAAGGGTTTGCTGGATACATCCTCGAACAACGTTTCGGGTTACCTACTGTGCACCTAGAGGCTGAGTTTAAAGCCATTAGTCGCATGGGGGATGACGTCATCTTAGAGCTGGTAGTTGAGCGAATTGGGCGCAAGTCATTCACGCTGCGCCAACGTTGTATCAGTGTGACGGGGGAGCTGCGTATGCAAGTGACACAAACCTACGTTACAACTTCGTTGATTACACACCAAGCCATTCCTATTCCAGAGGCTTTACATCAGGCACTCACGGCTCAGTCAGCGGTATAAACAAAGGGGTACTTTCATGAATATAGTGTGTATTGGCGGGGGACCCGCTGGGCTGTACTTTGGGCTACTGATGAAACTGCAAAACCCACAGAACCGCGTAGTGGTCGTTGAGCGCAATCGCCCGTTTGACACGTTTGGTTGGGGTGTCGTGTTCTCTGATGCGACGCTCAACAACTTACGTCACGCTGACCCTGTGTCTGCGCAGACCATTTCTGCAGAGTTTAGTCACTGGGACGATATCGACATTCACTTTAATGGTGCCTGTAATCGCAGCGGTGGGCACGGGTTTATTGGGATTGGCCGTAAAAAGCTATTGAATATCTTACAAGATCGTTGTCTTGAGCTGGGGGTGGAGCTGGTATTTGAAACCCAAGTAACGGATGACCAAGCCATTGCACGTGAGTACAACGCGGACTTACTGATTGCCTCTGACGGGATTAACAGCGCGGTACGTACCCGCTATGAAAATGTCTTTAAGCCCGACATAGACCCACGTCGTTGCCGCTTTGTCTGGTTAGGCACCAAAAAGATTTTCGATGCCTTTACCTTCCTATTTGCCAAAAATGAACACGGTTGGTTCCAAGTTCACGCGTACCAGTTCCAAGAGGGGTTATCGACCTTTATCGTTGAAACCACCGAAGAAACATGGCTCAAAGCGGGTATCGATCAGATGTCCCAAGAAGATGGCATTGCGTATTGTGAAAAACTGTTTGCCCCGTGGTTAGATGGGGAGAAATTGATTGCCAATGCAGCGCATTTGCGCGGTGCAGCAATTTGGATCCGTTTCCCACGGGTGATTTGTGATAACTGGGTGCATTGGACACAGCCTTCACCAGGTAAAGACGTACCTGTGGTGCTGATGGGGGATGCGGCGCACACCGCCCACTTCTCTATTGGGTCAGGCACCAAACTGGCTTTAGAAGATGCGATTGAACTGTGTGAAAGCTTGAAAACCACAGAAGGGGATTTGCGTAAAGGACTTGAACATTACCAAGAGGTACGCAGCGTGGAAGTGCTAAAAATTCAAAATGCAGCGCGTAACTCGACTGAGTGGTTTGAAAATGTTCGTCGCTATGAAAACCTTGCCCCTGAGCAGTTTGCCTACTCACTGCTAACACGTTCTCAGCGCATCTCCCATGAAAATTTACGCGTTCGCGATGCGGCGTGGCTGGATAACTATGAGCAGTGGTTTGCTACGCAAGCAGGCGCAACAGGGCATGTTCCTCCAATGCTTACACCATTTCAGGTGCGAGATATTACGTTGAACAACCGCGTTGTGGCCTCGCCGACTTTGTTATACAGCGCCACTGATGGTGTGGTGGGTGATTTTCACACAGTGCATTTGGGAAGCCGTGCCCTAGGTGGTGTGGGATTAGTGATGACCGAAATGACGGCTATTGCCCCAGATGCTCGTATGACATTGGGATGCCCAGGGTTATGGAATGATGAGCAGGCGATGGCGTGGCAACGTGTGACAAAATTTGTGCATCAACACAGTACGGCCAAAATCGGCATTCAGTTGGGGCATGCAGGGCGCCGTGGCTCAACCCAGCGGGGGTGGGAGCAGGAAAACTACCCATTGCAGAGCGGGAATTGGCCGCTCGTATCTGCTTCTGCCTTGCCGTATTTACCGAACGTGTCCCAAACGCCAGCGGCTTTAACAGAAGCGCAAATGGCGACGGTGATTGACCAATTTGTAGCAGCAGCTAAACGGGCAGACCATGCGGGGTTTGATTGGTTAGAGTTACAAGCAGGGCACGGCTATTTATTGTCGAGCTTCTTATCGCCACTGACGAATAAGCGCACTGATAACTTCGGGGGTAACCTTGAAAACCGCCTGCGTTTCCCACTGGCGGTGATCCAGGCGGTACGCCACGTGTGGGGGAAACCGTTGGCGGTACGTATTTCGACCACCGATTGGGTTGAGGGTGGTACCACCGTGGACGAGGCCGTATTGATGGCCAAGGCGATGAAACAAGTGGGTGCTGACCTTATCGATTGTTCATCAGGGGAAGTGTCCCCTGAACAAAAACCCGTATACGGGCGTATGTTCCAAACACCGATGGCAGACCGCGTGCGCAATGAGGCGGGAGTCCCTGTGATAGCGGTGGGGGCAATTACAGATGCTGACCAAGTCAACAGCATTATTGCCGCGGGGCGTGCTGACCTTTGTGCTCTATCACGCCCGTTATTATCGAACCCTGCGTGGCTGCTGCACGAATGTGCCCGTCACGGTTGGGAGGTCACGTGGCCTGCGCCGTATGAATATGGGCGTCAACAGCTGTTGCAGCAAGTCAAATCCAACGGGCGTTAATCGCCCCGTGAATGAGGAGAACGAGCCGATGAACATGAAATCCCATGACCAATACCGTGAAAGCGTGGCAGGCCGCGCAGATGTAGCAGATACCCCTGAGCTTGTAGCGTATTACCAAGAGTTAGCCGACCTGAAAACGGGGGCCTTGTGGACGGTAGCAAACAAGATTGAGCCATGGCAGCCGCAGTCGTCGTCAGTCCCTGTGTTATGGCGTTACCGTGATTTGCGTGAACATGTATTGCGCTCAGTGGAGCTGGTGACCCCTGAAAAAGCGGGGAGGCGAGTGGTTTATCTCAATAACCCAGGTCGTCAAGACGTGGCGGCAGCCGTGGGCTGGTTGTACTCTGGCTTGCAAGTGATGCACCCAGGGGAAGCAGCATCTGCCCATGCCCACTCCTCTTCAGCACTACGTTTTATTATGGAAGGGCGCGGAGCGTACACCATCGTGGAAGGGCAAAAGATGATGCTTGAAGCGAATGATTTTGTACTAACCCCGAATGGGACGTGGCACGAACACGGTGTCGCGGAAGATGGCTTGCCGTGCATTTGGCAGGATGGACTGGACATTCCGCTGGTCAATGCGATGGAAGCGGGTTTTTACAAAGTCCATCCAGACTTACACCAAGCACACACGCGCCCTATTGATTACCCTGTGGGGATGTGGGGCGGTACTGCCTTACGCCCACACGATATCGGCTGGGATAAACCCTATTCGCCATTATTTAAATATCAATGGGGGCCAACCTATGAGGCACTGTGCCGAGCCGCAAACGTGGCCGACGGTTCGCTATTTGATGATGTGCTAATGCATTACACCAACCCTGTAACGGGTGGTCACGTGATGCCCACCATCGGTGCGAGTATGCAATTGCTGCGCCCAGGGTTTGTTGGCAAAGCCCATCGTCACACGGGGAGCTTCATTTACCAAGTGGCGAAAGGCCAGGGGTATTCGATTATTAATGGACAGCGCTTTGATTGGCAAGAACGGGATATTTTCTGTGTGCCATCGTGGATGTTCCATGAGCATGTGAACACCTCACAGACTGATGATGCGTGCCTGTTCTGTTTTAACGACTTACCCGTGATGCAGTCATTGGGGTTGTATTACGAAGAGGCATTAGTGGACAACGATGGCCATCAAAAAATGACGGGCTAGGTGGTGGAGTAAGGGGCAAGATTCACGTCCTAACCTCGATGAAATTATTTATTCAATTGATTTTGTTAGTTTATTTTTTATTTATATTTGATTAACCGATTTTACCTGAAATAGGCAGATGGCGAAACGCCGTATGCTGAGGAGAAAACACCATGCGCTTAATTACTTACCGTTCTGATATCACTGCTGCGGCCCGTTTGGGTGCGATTGTTGACCACCAAGTCGTCGACTTGGCGTGCTTGGCAGAAGAGCAAGGGCTGTACTTACCCGATAACATGCTGGACTTTATTGATTTAGGCCCGCAAGGGATACGTGTGGGGACCGAGTTGCTGAACACATACCAAGGGAAATTTCCTGTAGGAACGGCTTGGCCAGTGCAAAACGTGAAAATCTTGGCACCGATCCCACGTCCCCGCAAAAACATCTTTGGGATTGGGCTCAATTATGTTGAGCACGTGGCGGAATCCAGTCGTACCTTAGACACATCGAAAGAGCTTCCTAAAGAGCCCGTGATTTTCTCTAAGCCACCGACCACAGTGATTGGCCCAGGAGATGCAATTGAACATAACGCTCAAATTACCCAACAACTGGATTGGGAAGTGGAACTGGCGGTGATTATGGGTACGCGAGCCAAAGGGGTGGCAGCGAAAGATGCGCTGAATTATGTGTTTGGTTATAGCCTAATGATTGACATGAGCGCCCGTGATTGCCGTCGCGCTGGGCAATGGATTTACTCAAAAGGGCAAGATACCTACGCACCATTTGGCCCATGTATTGTTACTGCGGATGAAATTCCAGACCCACACACTTTGGACTTAAGCTTAAAAGTTAATGGCGTGACCAAGCAATCATCCAACACTCGTCATATGTTGTTTAACGTGAACGCGTTAATTGAAGATATCAGCAAGGGGATTACTCTTGAGCCAGGGGACATTATTGCCACGGGTACCCCTGAAGGTGTGGGGGCAGGACGCTCACCGCAAGAGTGGGTGTGGCCAGGGGATGTGATTGAGGCATATGTACAAGGCATTGGTGAGCTGCGCCATCCTGTAGTGGCGGTGTAAAAAAGGAGCCAAAGCATGTTGAACTTAGCGCAATTTAAAGCCGCAGCGGTGCAAGCGGCCCCCGTGTTTTTGGACACGAATGCCACTGTGGATAAAGCCTGTCAGCTGATTGAAGAGGCGGCGGATAACGGTGCCAAATTAGTAGCGTTTCCTGAAGTGTTTATATCGGGTTACCCGTATTGGAGTTGGGTGATGAACCCGATTGACGGCAGCCCGTGGTTTGAAAAACTGTGCAAATCGGCCATTGAAGTCCCAGGGCCAGAAATCCAAAAAATCGCTCAAGCTGCGGCACGTCACCGTATCAATGTGGTGATTGGCGCCAATGAGCGTAACCCGCACGGTATTGCTACCTTGTATAACACGTTAGTGACCATTTCTGATGAGGGTAAAATTCTGGGTCGTCACCGCAAATTGGTGCCGACATGGGCGGAAAAACTGACATGGGCAAATGGCGATGCGTCCTCGTTAAAAGTGCACCAAACCAGCGTCGGGCCACTGGGTGCCTTGGCGTGCGGGGAAAATACCAATACCTTGGCGCGCTTTGCGTTATTGGCACAAGGGGAATTAGTGCACATTGCCAGCTATATTGCACTGCCTGTGGCTCCGAAAGATTATGACATGGCTGAGGCCATCCGCCTGCGTGCGTCGGCACATTGTTTTGAGGGAAAAGTGTTCACCATCGTTTCCTGCTCGACGGTGTCGACGGAGATTATCGATGCGATGTCAGCGAGCCACCCTGAAGCGCGTGATTTGTTGGCTCGCCCAAACAGTGCATTTTCGGGCATTATCGGCCCCGATGGTCGTGTGGTGGGGGAACCACTGATTGATAAAGAAGGGATTGTGTACGGTGATATTGATTTAAACCGCTGTATTCAACCGCGGCAAATGCACGATATCACGGGGCACTATAACCGCTTTGATATCTTCGATTTACAGGTAAATCGCCGTCCATTGAGTGCTGCCCGCTTTTATGGCGAGGGGCAAAGTGTGGATGAATTAAATCCCATGACTGATAGCGATGAACCGTTTGGGGAGAAAAAATGATGAGTCTGGCACGCACATTTCGGATTGGGCAGATTGTTCCGTCCTCGAACACCACCATGGAAACGGAAATTCCCGCCATTTTACGAGCACGGGAAGCGCAGTTTGCGGAGCGTTTTACCTTTCATTCCAGTCGTATGCGGATGAAAAAAGTGACCAAAGAGGAGCTGGCTCAAATGGATTCTGACAGCGACCGCTGCGCTCTTGAGCTATCGGATGCGGCGGTGGATGTCCTGGGGTATGCCTGCTTGGTTGCCATCATGAGCATGGGGAAAGGTTACCACCGCGTGTCGGAAAGCCGTTTACATCAACGTACGGTGGATAACGGCCACCCCGCACCGATTGTGACCAGTGCGGGGGCGTTAGTGGATGGGCTACATGCCATTGGTGCAAAAAAAGTGTCTATTTTGACGCCATACATGAAGCCGTTGACGCAATTAGTGATTGAGTATATTGAAAGCGAAGGTATTGAAGTGGTGGACAGCATTTCGTTGGAAATCCCTGATAACTTAGCAGTGGGTAGGCAAGACCCGCTGGCGCCAGTGGAAATCACTAAGAGACTCAACTCCAACGTGGATGCGATAGTCGCATCGGCTTGCGTGCAAATGCCATCATTGCCATCGGTGCAATTAATTGAAGACCGAGTGGGTTTACCTGTGCTGTCTTCTTCAGTGGCGACAACCTATATGATGTTGAAAAAGCTTGGCTTAGAGACACGGGCTGATGGATTTGGGTCTTTACTCAGTGGAAAGTTTTAGCTGAATTATCGTCTCCTTCTGCTACTCTTGAGGGGCTAGATTAAATGCAATTATGCATAGCGCGTATCGAGAGGGACAGATGTCAGACTCAAAGGTTTTTGTTGATAATTACTTGCCTGCCCTATTAGGGCAGGCATGGATGTTAGTTTCATCTGAATTTCATGCAATTGTTGAAAAAAAAGGGTTATCGGTATTGGAGTGGCGGGTGCTATCAACATTAGCGGGTAATGGCTCGATGGGGATCACTGAACTATCGCAAAAAACAGTTAGTAAACAACCGACAATTACTCGTGTTTTACAACGCTTAGAACAGCAAGGGCATGTGCTCCGTCACAATAATCATAGTGGGAGTGATAAGCGAATTACATTGGTGAGTGTTACCTCCAGTGGGATGGCATTAGTCGATGGGCTATTAGTTGAAGCACAACAACATGAAGAGGTGGTACTCGCTCCACTAGGTCTGCGTAAGAGTAAGATGCTTAAAGAAGTCTTACAGGAGTTAATTGAGCGCCATAGCTTAGAGAACGTAAGTGAGACAGGAAACACGGAGAAAAAAGCAACCAGCAAAAAACAATTAAAAAATAAAAATAACACTAAAAATTTAATTGAATAATCAATTAATGATAACTTAGAGAGCTATCTTATCTTAGATGAATGATTTTTGTATTACGGATGTTTTTATTGTTAATTATCAAGTTGATAGGTAAATTTCTCACACTTGGTGACACTATTGGGGTAAATGATAACCTAATGATAGATAGGTAATTTCTGAATTTTGTTTTTTTTTGTATCTGTTAATTAATTGCTACTTTACATTGATTCAATTTATCTATTAACTTCATTACTGATAATTAATGATTAGCTAAATATGGAGCAATCAATGTCAGTTGTGACACTTGTACTCGTTTTTTTACTTGCGGTTATTGTGAGTGTATTTATCTCGCGATTGCTCAAAGATATTATTCCATTACCCCTTATTCAGATAGCGCTGGGAGCTGGGCTGTCTCTGTATGGTTTTACGGTTGAATTTGAGCCTCATTTATTCCTCTTCTTATTTATTCCACCATTGCTGTTTCTTGATGGCTGGCGTATTCCAAAAGAAGCCTTATTCCAAGAAATTAAACCGATTATGTCATTAGCGATAGGCCTTGTTGTGGTTACTGTTATTGGCATGGGGTTCTTTATTCATTGGTTAATTCCTGCCATTTCATTGGCCGTTGCCTTTGCGCTTGCCGCGATTTTGTCGCCGACCGACCCCGTTTCAGTTTCTGCGATGACAGTAAACTCTCCATTACCATCGAGGATGGCGCACATACTGGAAGGCGAGTCACTGCTCAACGATGCAACAGGTTTAGTCTGCTTTAGTTTTGCCGTAGTGGCCGCGTTAACGGGGACATTTTCCCTTGCTTCAGCGGCGGGAGAATTCGTCTTTGTCGCATTCGGTGGAATTTTAATTGGCTTAGTGGTCGCTTGGGCAATTGGTTGGTTAAACCAATTTTTGGTTAAGCGTACAGGTGAGGAACCTGCTATCCAAATCATGATCAGCCTGCTAATGCCGTTTACGGCTTATTTACTTGCAGAGCACTTGCATGTGTCTGGTATTTTAGCCGCGGTTGTTGCGGGTATTGCTATGCACTATGAGAAAATTGCAGGGCGTATGCAGGCAGCGACACGGATGCAAAGTAAAGCCGTTTGGGACACTGTTCAAACGGCATTGAATGGGATGATCTTTATTTTGTTGGGTGAGCAATTACCAGGTATGTGGACAAACATGCCAGAAGTTGCGGCCGCCGCAGGGGCAAGCCATCCTTGGATGTTATTTGTTTACGTTGCAATTATTACGGTGGCGCTGGCAATCTTACGTTTTAGTTGGGTTTGGATCTCAATGACCTTGACCGTATTCCATAACCGTCGCCGTGGTAAAGAAGCGGATGTGGTGCATATTCGTATGATGGCGATTATGGCGACGGCAGGTGTACGAGGTGCAATTACATTGGCAGGTATTTTAACACTGCCATTATTGATGCCGGACGGTTCTTTATTCCCAAATCGTGATGTGGCGATTTTCTTGGCAATGGGCGTTATCCTGTGTTCATTATTGATAGCCAGTATTGCATTACCGATTTTAACAAAAGGTTTAGTCCAAGACTTGCCATATGACAATGATGAAATTCGTGCTCGGTTAGCGCTAAATGAAGCGGCTATGGCCCACTTACGTGAGCTAATGAACCACCCTTCAGAGGATATGGATGAAATCGCTATGCGTACCGAGGTTGGGGCACAATTGTTAGAAATTTATGGCAGACGACTCGATAACACCGATGAAACAGAATCTGATGTATATGATTTACATCGAATGATTGAGATGGAACGTCAAATGTCTAACTCTGCATTGAAAGCAAAACGTGAAGCGCTATATCTCATGCGGAAAAATAAAAACATTAATGAGCGGGTTTATCACCGTTTACGCGATGAATTGGATCTGAAAGAAGAAACGCTGAATCACCATAAAAATGGTAAACACTAGTTTATGAAATTAAAGGCCTGAATTTATTCAGGCCTGAGGTTGTTGACAAAGCAGGATAAAAGCGTGGTTTTTCCTGCTTTGTGTTATCAGCCGAAAATCAATAAATTGATTTTCCTCGTTTATTTTCAAAACTATCCAACCTGCAGCCAAACCTAATCGGTTTGTCAGCAGTCTGAGGCCTGAATTTATTCAGGCCTTTTTCTGAACAATATAAATGAGAGTGAAAACCGTATTTGACTAATCGTATTGATGGCTGATAAGTTAGCGTTAACTCTATTTAGGAAAAAAATATGTCACAGGTTGTCGCACGTTTAAGCATGATTATTACCATCACTTAGTGGTGGGGATAAGCGACAACCGAAACCCGCCAGGCAAGGCGGGTTTTTTGTTCTTGTCTGGTCAAATCATCAGCAAGGAAACATATATGAATTTAACTGGAACACCACAACTCTCTGATAACAAAGTTCGTTTGCATTTTCTCTGTGGGAAAATTGCGTCTGGGAAGTCAACTCTCGCCAAACAGTTAGCTAAGCAGCCTCGAACGGTTTTATTGAGTGAAGATGAATGGCTTTCGACGTTGTACCCTAATGAAGTCACTGAGCTCACCCACTATATCGCCAAAAGTACGTTGGTGAAAAAGGTGTTAGAAAAGCATATCAAACAATTGATGGATGCAGGTAATACGGTTGTGATGGACTTCCCCGCGAATACGCCGAATCAGCGACAATGGCTAAAGTCACTCGCTCAATTATCGAATGTACCGTATGTTTTTCACGTTTTGCAGGTTGATAATGATGAGTGCAAAGCACGCCTTGCAGCGCGTAATTTAACAGGTGAAAACCCTTTTCACACCTCAGACACACAGTTTGATTTAATCACCGCACATTTTTCTTACCCTGCGCCAGATGAACAATTAAATTGCCAGTTTTATCCTGAATAGGTGATATTTTCAGCGGTCTAACTTGTTCGCAGACTGCTGAAAATATTGATTATTTTGGACGGTACATCTTCACATTTTGTTGTTGTTCAATCCAATAGTAATCTGCGGGGCCACCTGCACGTAGCAATGGTTTTTGCACTGCACAATCATAAAGCCCATCAGTTAAGGTGGATTCATCAATATGCACCATGACAACCTCTCCCATGACCATCCACGTATCCAGTAATTGGCCATCAGCGCGTTTAAGTTGCTGATACTGAGTGACCACACATTCCATCGAGACGGGAGTTTGTGCTATGCGTGGTGGCGAAATCAATGTTGAAGGTAGGGTGGAAAGTTGTGTTAAAGCAAACTCACTTTCCCCTCGCTCAAGGGTGGCACTGCTCATATTAACTTGCTCACCAAGGCTTAGTGTCGCAAGGTTATAGACAAATTCCCCTGTTTCGATGGCATTGGTGACAGAGTCTTTTTTACCCACGCTGGAAAAGGCCAAAATGGGGGGAGAATAGTTAAAAATATTGAAAAAGCTATAAGGAGCAAGGTTGGTTCGGCCTTGGCTGTCACAGGTTGAGATCCAACCAATAGGACGTGGGCCGATTAAAGATGGAATAGGATCATGGGGAAGTCCATGCCCTTTAGTTGGTTGATAACTATAGAATTTGGTTGTCATTGCAAGCTCCTTTTTTGTTTTATCCTAACGGATAATAGGGGCTGGCGTAAGGTTAAAAAATGAAAAATGCAATGAACGCATAAAGTTAGCAGTCAGCGGATAGCAATGAGTGAATAATAGGCTGATATTACTCACCAATGCGCTGGATAAAACTAGAAGGGCTTTGTCCCAGCCACTTTTTAAACATGGTGGAAAAAGACCCGACACTGCTGTAACCCAAGTCAAAAGCCACTTCGGTAATCGATTTTCCTGCGGAAATATGAGTGATGGCACTGAGCAAACAAGCTTGCTGGCGCCAATCTGAGAAAGACAATCCCGTTTGTGCTCCGAAAAAGCGGCTAAAAGAACGCTCACTTTTATGGAGTTTCGCTGCCCACTCTTGGGGAAGAGAGGTGATCTGAGGCGCCTTTAAAAATTCACGACACATATGGGCGAGGTGCTCATCCCGTGGGATCGGCGCATAAAATGGTAAAGGCTCCGCACGCTCAATTTCGTGCAAGATCAATTGGATCATGGCGCCATCACGGCCATGAAGGTCATATTCGATAGGCGTATCGACAGCTTCCAGTAATAACTGGCGAAGTAATGGTGAAACGCGGAGCACTTCGCATTTATTCCCTTTGCGTGGTGCCGCTGCGGGTTCGATATACAAGCTGCGCGTACTCACATTTAGCATGCGGGTTTCATGGGGCGTATTGCAGGGGATCCACACACCGCTATCTGGAGGAATAACCCACTCGCCATCATCTGTGCTCACTTCAATCAAACCTGTTGCACCATATAAAAATTGTGCGCGGCGGTGAACATGAGAGTCCAGTAACACATTCGGTAAGTAATCAGTTCCGATCGCGAGAACATCACGTGGAACCGAGTCAACGGTTTTAAGGGGGATATTTCTCATGGAAATTCCTCTTGGCTGAAATACAAACATAATGATTTTTTTTTCGAATATAGGCAATTTTTATTGATATAACCACATGTTTTCCATGGTTGGCTGAAATTCCGATCTCTTTGGCTGTTTTTCGAAAGTTGGTAAAACGGAAAATGATTACCCTAGCGCGGAAACCCAATGTATGCCTGAGGTAGAGTTATCATGGAAAATTACAACAATCAGAATGATGAGCAAGTCGGCCTGATTGAACCTTTAACCCGTCGTCGGTTTATTCAGGGCAGCTCTGCACTCATGGCTGTCCCTTTTTTAGCCGCAAATACGGTTGCTTCAACGCCAGAAAACCCAGATATCATTCCAACAAAAACGATTAATAATGAAGGGGAACGCGTCGTTTCCACTTGCAGTAGTTTTGACTGTGGTGGGAAATGCGATATTCGTGCGCATGTTAAAGAAGGTGTTGTCACGCGTATTAGCACTCGACCTGATGCTGATCTTGATGAAGAGATGCCAATCATGCGTGCATGCGTGCGTGGTCGTAGTTATCGGAAATTTGTTTACCACCCTAACCGGCTGAAATACCCAATGAAACGTGTTGGTAAACGTGGAGAAGGGCGTTTTGAGCGGATCAGTTGGGAGGAAGCCACCACGCTGATCGCAAGTAACATGCAACGAATCAATGAACAATATGGCCCCGCTTCACGCTTTGTTAGCTTAAGTACTGGGGTTACTGGGGGGATTTTTTCTGGTGCGAACATGTTACGCCGTTTATTCAATATCACAGGCGGTTTTTTAGAGAATTACCACTCGGTCAGTAATGGCAACACCATGGCGGTAACACCTTATACCTATGGAACTTCCGCGAGTGGCAGTACTTTGGATACGTTGGAAAATACTCCATTGGTGATTTTATGGGGGCATAACCCCAATGAAACTATTTTTGGGCATTCCAATCATTATTTCCAAAAAATGAAGAAAAATGGCACCAAATTTATTGTTGTCGACCCACGCTATTCTGATACTGCGTCGTCATTAGCTGACCAATGGATCCCCATTTTACCAACTACGGATAACGCGATGATGGACGCGATGATGTATGTGATCATCAGTGAAAATCGCCATGACCAAGCCTTTATTGATAAATATACAGTCGGTTTTGATGAGCACCAGATGCCTGATGGTGTGCCTGAAAATGAGTCATTGGTGGCTTATTTAATGGGCAAAAAAGATGGGGTAGTGAAAACCCCTGAATGGGCGGAACCCATAACCAAAGTTCCCGCAGATACCATCCGCCAGTTAGCACGTGAATATGCAGGTACTAAACCTGCAGCATTGATGCAAGGTTGGGGGCCTCAACGCCATATTTGCGGCGAGCGCTCAGCGCGTGGTGCAACGTTATTAGCGACTATCACGGGTAATGTAGGTGTGAAAGGGGGTTGGGCTGCGGGGTATGGTATGGCCGTTACCCCAGATTTACGCAAAACGTTGGCGGGTCCAAGCTTATTCGAAAACCCAGTTAAGGCGAAAATCAACATTACCAATTGGGTTCAAGCCTGTGAAGATAAAAGCCTTGTCACACCAAATAACGGCCTGAAAAATGCCGAAAAGCTCGATACCGAGATAAAAATGATTTTCTCGTTAGCGGGTAATTATATGACCAACCAAAATCCCGATATATTGCACGCCGCCAAAGTACTGGAGGATGAAAGTAAGGTGGAATTTATCGTCTATAGCGACTTATATATGACACCGAGTGCCAAATATGCCGATATTTTATTGCCCGAAACCAGTTTTTTAGAGCGCTGGAATGTGGGGGGAACTTGGGGAACGGGTAACTACATTATTTTATCTGAAAAAGTCATTGAGCCAGAGTTTGAACGCCGCAGTGATTATGAATGGTTGTGTGAAGTAGCTGAAAAGCTCGGTGTTGGCGAGAAATTTAGTGAAGGCCGTACAGAAAAACAGTGGATTGAACATCTCGTTAACGATGCCCACCAAAAACGCCCTGAGGATGGAATTCCTACCTTTGATGAGCTGTTGGTAAAACGTCGTCATTTACTGAAACACAAACCGCATATCGGGCATGTGGCGTTTGAAAAAAACATTAATGATATTGAAAAACACCCATTTGAAACGCCATCTGGGAAAATTGAGATTTTCTCGAAGCGTTTGTATGAGCGTCATGATGTTGATATTCCTGCGTTATCTCATTATGTCCCAGCGATTGAAGGGCCAGAAGATGCATTAACGACACGTTTCCCGCTGCAGCTTATTACGTGGAAAGGCCGAAATCGCGCCAACTCAACGCAATTTGCTAACCCATGGCTGCAAGAAGTCCAGCGCCAAGAGCTATGGATTAATCCAATTGATGCTAAGCGCCGAAACATTGTTGAAGGTGATTATGCCAAAGTGAACAATGACCGTGGGGTAACGCAAGTGCCAGTAAAAATCACTCAGCGCATTATGCCAGGGGTCGTTGCACTGCAAGCAGGTGCATGGTGGCAGCCTGATGAAAATGGTATTGACCAAGGTGGGTGCGCCAACGTATTAACATCAGCGCGTAGCACGGCAATGGCTCACGGAAATGCCCATCAAACATTATTGGTGGAGGTAACAAAAGCATGAGTAAATTCCACGTTTATCCCGCAGTTAGTGACAAACAACTCGGGTTTTATATCGATTCGGCACGCTGCTCTGGCTGTAAAGCGTGTCAGGTGTCCTGTAAAGATAAAAACAACCTCGACGTCGGGCGCAAATACCGCCGTGTTTACGAAGTAACTGGCGGTGAGTTTATCGAAAACGGCACAGGGGGGCTGGTGAATAATGTCTTTGCCTATACGTTATCTATTTCATGCAACCACTGTGCCGACCCTATGTGTGTCAAAAATTGCCCGACCACCGCGATGCATAAGCGCGAAGGTGACGGCATTGTGATGGTTAATACGGACAAGTGCGTTGGATGCGGCACCTGTGCATGGTCTTGTCCGTATGGCGCGCCGCAGATGAACCCTGAGACACAACAAATGTCAAAATGCGATTTTTGCATTGACCTGCAGCTCAAAGGTGAGCAACCCGTTTGTGTGGCAACCTGCCCATTAGGTGCAATTCAGTTTGGCTCAATTGACGAGCTCAGAAAACGTTATGGTGAATTGGCGGATGTACGAGGGTTACCAGATTCCTCGATTACACACCCTAACCTTGTTATTCACCCACACCAAGGTTCTGGTCGTCAGTCTCAAGACACACAAGGAGAAACCAAATGAACGAATGGCCATTATTGTTATTCACCTTTTTGATGCAGTTATCTATTGGGTTAAGCATTATGTTAGGCGTTTCTGCAAAGAAACTGTCTTCGGTGTTTGCAGGTAAAATTAATTCGCAATTTTTCTTGTGGTATTTATTTGTGGCCTGTGTCTTTGCGGGGGTAGGATTATTATCTTCGATTACCCACTTAGGTGTGCCACTCAATGCACCTAATTCGTTGCTAAATCTTTTTTCCTCTTGGCTAAGTCGAGAAGTGGTTCTTACTGCCACCTACTTTACATTTTTAGGACTCACTTTTTTATGGCTTTGGTTTAAAAAAGAATTGTCTTATCTGCTACTGGGGATGGCGATTATTGCAGGGCTGTGTGATGTATATGCTATGGCGTCAATCTATCGTTATACATCAATGTTAACGTGGATGAATGATAATACTTATCTGATGTTCTACGGCACGATGCTAACGGCTGGCGCTGCGGGTTATTATTTATTAATCAGTTTATTACTGCGTTTTAAAGCAGGTAGCGCTGGGGTACAAATTCCGACCCGCGGGCTGTGGATATTATGGGCAGTTATAGGGGTGAGCTTATTTATTCGCCTGGTTTATCAACCCGCTTATGAAAGTTACCTTGTCCACACGAGTTATAACAATGAGTCGATAACCTTTCCTATCGATTCTATTCATGCTTATCAAGCGATTTGGTCATTACGTATGACCAGCTGGGTGGTAGGAATGTTAGCGGTGATAGTTTTAGGCGTTGGTATATTCCGTCGTATGCGCACAGCGTCAAGTGAGGTATTAACTTCAAACGGTCAGGGCTATTTAGTGCTGGGGTGTACCTGTGCGATTGTTGCTGAGTTTATGCTGCGTTATTGCTTTTACTCTATTCATATTTAAGGCAATTGTGATTCATTTTTTAGGAAGTCTTGGTCATTATGATCCACTTTTCACATTACGCAGCGGCTTTTAATATTTTGGGGACTTGCTATTTGTTTTCGCCCAATGATGATGCAAGTCACTATGCATTAAGCTTTTTTAAATTGGATGATTTTTCTGAACAATGGCCTTGTAAAATAAGTCCTCAATTGAGCCATCAAATCACGCAGTTTTTAAATATTGAACGGCAACAATTACATAAGCAATGGGCTGATTTGTTTATTGGCCCCAATACATTACCCGCTCCACCTTGGGGCTCGGTGTATCTCGACCCTGAGGGGGTATTGCAAGGTTCTTCAACGCAAGCGTTAAGTGCATTTTTACAACGCGAGCGGTTAAAAGTGCAAACACGTTACCCAGAACCTTCAGACCATGTTGGTTTAATGTTATTTCAGGCAGCGGTATTAGCGTCAGAGGTGAGAGAGCGTGCATTAAAAGAATTACTTGTTGACCATTTGGAAAGTTGGTTACCACAGTTTTACCATCAACTAAATAGAACAATGCCAAATTCTTTTTATTCGCCATTAACTGAGTTAGCGCTAGTCACAGTTAAATCATGCCGCTAGTCTTTTATCAATGTGACTTTTAATTCAGTATATTTGAATGTTAAATGGTTAATTAAACGTAATATTTGAATGAGGAAATAGTTAACAATTTATAATTAAATGAAAATTGATTTAGTTATAAGAAATGCAAATTAAAATGATTCCCACTTTAATTTTCTAAGCCATAATACATTTTTACGTCATACTACTTAATGATAGGTATTTACAGCGAAGGGGGTATAAAGTGGTCAATCTATTTAATCGGCTGTTGTCCCATGAAGATGCGGGAAAATTACTGTTACGTCTTTCTGTGGGCGGGCTAATGCTGTTCCATGGAATGAGCAAGTTAATGACAGGTGCTAGTGGTATCAAGGCGTTACTGGCTTCTTACGGTCTACCTGAATTTATCGCTTACGGCACTATTCTAGGCGAAGTCGTTGCCCCTATTTTTATTATTTTAGGGATATTAACTCGTCCATCTGCATTGTTAGTGGCGTTTACCATGGTTGTTGCATGGCTGATGATTGGTTTAGATAAAACCTTCGTTCTGGATAAAACAGGGGCATGGGCGATTGAAAGTATTGTGTATTTCTTCTTAAGTGCCATTGCATTGGCATTTATGGGCTCAGGACGATTTTCAGTGATGCGCAATGCATGCTGGCGATAAATAAATTTTAGTTAAGTGTTTTGACATTGCTTTGAGAAAAGACCATCAAGATTTTCTGATGGTCTTATTTTTTGTCTAACGTACTGGGAATTCAAGGTGAGCGATACTTTTGCATTATTGGTAATTTAAGCCATTTTAGCTATAATGACTAAACAAGCCATTTTATCCTGTAGGTGATGTATGGAAACGATCTCCGCACAAGTTGCTAAAAATCAATTTGGTGATTTATTGATGAAAGTTCAACGTGCGCCTGTTGAAATAAGTAAACATGGGAAGCGTGTTGCTGTTGTTATCTCTTCTGATGAATATGACCAGTTAATGCAGTTAAAATTACAGAACTTAAAAGCGGTTTTGGCTGAATCTATTTCGCAAGCAGAGCGCGGGGAATTTCATAGTATTGATGATGTATTTGCTCCATTAACTAGGGATGAACTTGATAATAAGGCTTAAGGATGAGCGTTAGGTTTACTCAGAAAGCGAAAGGCCATATCCGCTCAATTAGGCTTTATTCTATGCGTAGATGGGGGGCTAATGTTGCAGAGGCTTATGCTAACTCATTACGAGTGACAATGACCGACATACTCGCGAGCCAGCCATCTCTTGGGCGTGATCGCAGTGAAGATTTGTATTTGGGGATTTTCAGCTTCCCTGTCGAAAGTCATATTATTTATTATCGAAAAGCGCCTGAAGGTATTGAGGTGCTGGCAGTATTACATCATACGCAAGATCCCCATTCTCATTTATAAAAATTCGTTTTTGCGATAAGTCAATTTTCATTAGGTATTTGATATTGCTTTTGAAAGAAGACCATCAAGATTTTCTGATGGTCTTCTTTTTTGAACAATAACCTGTTGAATTAGTCATTTTTCAACACAGTTTCGCGGAAAAATAGGTCTAACAAGCTGCTGTCTCGACATGCAGGTTCAGGAAAATCCAAACGCTCAGCGCGTTCAACGGTCTCCATCACTAGTGCATCTATCGCAGGGCGCCTTGCACCATAATGGCTTTCGTCGACATTCGACTTTATTACTAACAGTGCTTCAATTTCTGCCAACACAGATTTATTGGTAACGGTTGCAGTCACTAATTCTGAAAAAGCCATCGGTGGCATACTTTTATGCATTTCTATCCAACGCAGTGCTAAAACGGCTCTAAGCAGATAAAAATACTTTTTAAGTTTGACTTCTTTACCTTTAAAATCCGTATGTAAGTTACGCTTACTAATTGATAAATAATGATATCTAGACTTTAATGGTGAATAAAATCTTGCAGCAAGTTGCTCTAGCTCAGCAAAAAAATCATTGTCTTTAAAGTAGACAATAGGGGAATGTAGCCATTCTATTAATGCGGGGTTTGAATTACGCATTAATTTTAAAGCCTTGGATAATTCCCAGCCAGAAACGTCCAGCTCATCATCTATCGGTTTCTCTATGACATCCCGCTTGGGGTCTAGCGTTAAGTACCAGTCTAATTTATGAACATAGATAAATCGCACATCATAGTCGCTGTCGCGGGAGGCAAAGCCCCAACCGCGACTGCCTGATTCACAAGCAAAAAGAACTTTAACGTGGTGACTTTCTTCTATGTCTTTTAAGGTACGGTATATCCGTTCTTTCATTAGCACGGATACGCTTCCACGGTTGGTTTCCATGCTTTCTCCTTTTTTAACCTTTCACACACACCACTTGGCGTAGGGTATGCACGATTTCAACTAATGATGATTGCGCTGCCATTACGGCATCAATGTCTTTATATGCCATTGGAATTTCATCAATCACATCGCTATCTTTTCGGCACTCAACGTGCGCAGTTGCCATTTTTTGGTCGCTGACTGAAAAACGCTTTTTAGCCTCAGTTCGGCTCATCACACGGCCTGCACCGTGACTGCAAGAGCAAAAACTTTCTTCATCGCCCAGTCCGCGCACAATAAAGCTTTTCGCTCCCATTGACCCTGGAATGATCCCCATTTGGCCTTTTCGAGCAGACACTGCGCCTTTTCGTGTCACCAAAATTTCTTCACCAAAATGTTGCTCTTTTTGCACATAATTATGGTGGCAATTTACCGCTTCTTGTTGGGTGGTAAACGGTTTTGGAATTTCACGTGAAAGTGCTTCCAACACACGGTGCATCATCACTTCGCGGTTATGGCGGGCGAAATCCTGCGCCCAACCCACGGCTTCCATATAGTCATTAAAATGCACGCTGCCTTCTTCAAAGTACGCTAAATCCCTATCTGGCAAATTAGCGATATGTTGCTGCATATCCTTTTGTGCCAATGAAATGAATAGGTTACCTATCGCATTTCCTACTCCGCGTGACCCGCTATGTAACATCACCCATACACGATTTTGCTCATCCAAACACAGTTCAATAAAGTGGTTCCCCGTTCCCAGCGTTCCTAAGTGGTTATAATGGTTAGTCCCACGTAGTTTTGGGTACTTATCGCAAATACGTTTAAAGTCCTCATCCAAATGCGCCCAATGGGTATCCACAATATCTGGTGTACGGTGCCATGCGCCTTTATCACGTCCGTGTCGATGAGTCGTTCGTCCGTGCGGCACAGCGGCTTCGATAGCAAAACGAATATTCTGTAAGCTATCAGGCAAATCAGACGCGGTTAGGGATGTACGCACTGCAATCATTCCACAACCGATATCGACTCCCACTGCGGCAGGGATAATCGCCCCTTTGGTTGGGATCACACTCCCGATGGTTGATCCTTTCCCTACGTGTACATCTGGCATTACTGCTAAGTGTTTAAAAATAAAGGGCATCTTGGCGGTATTTTGCAATTGTGTTACCGCTTTCGGATCAACAGGAACGCCGTTAGTCCACATTTTTACAGGTACGCCAGTTTCTTGAATTAATTGATTGAAATTATTATGACTCATTGTTATTCCTTAATTTTTACCAATCCGTTTAATACTTGGTCTAATCCACCGTAAACGGAAATTTGGTCGATTCGATGTGCGATGCTTTCTAAGGTTTCGAGCTCTTTTAAGCGCAGCGCAACAGGGTTGTTTTCCATCACTTTGGCAGTATTTAACAGCGAACGCGTGGCGGCCGTTTCTTCGCGGCGGCGGATCACGTTAGCTTGTGCTGATTTTTCAGCTTCAACCACTTGGGACAATATAGTGCGCATTTCGCCCGGTAAAATAATGTCTTTTACACCAATGCTGTCGACCTCTAAGCCAAACTCCGCAATACTTTGCACCACTTGCATTAGCATGAGTTCATCGATTAACTGCTTGTTTTCTAATAGTTCATCCAGTGTGCGGGTGCCCACGATCTCCCTTAATGAAAACTGTAATTCACGGTATAAATGTTCTACTGGCTGACTCAATTGAGAAAATGCATGTAGCACATCGGCATAGCGCCAGTTAGCCGATAAATTAATGCGCAACGTCACTTTATCTTTGGTTAAGATTTCTTGCCCGCTGACTTCCAGTGATTGTAAACGCGTATCAATAATGTCAATTTCAGGCGTGTGTTCTACACGCCAGTAACCGTGCGTACCTGCTTCAAGTAAACCCGTGATTTCACCATCAATTTTTAACACGCCAATATGCCAAGCGGGTATTTGAGCGACAAGGCACAGCTCGCTGCCTTTGATACGTTTTTTCGCGGCTAAGCGCTGTGTTAAGGCTTCTGGTAACACTAAATGCCCCACTTTTTGTTTTTCGACGCGCAGTGTATTGCCAGATTTCCAGTACAGACGGCGCGTTGCTGGCGATAAAATTTCAACCAAGTTATTGTGTGAATATAAAAAACCAATCTCATCATCTAATAAATCAATATCAACGCCATAGGAGGCTACCCAATTTGGGTGATATTGGCGAATTTGCTCAGCAAGCACAGAATCAATTGGTTTATCAATGGACTGTGAGCAAACATCAATGATTTGAATCTCAGGCTTCTGTTTAACTGACCAAAAACCGTAATTTCCCGCTTCTAACAGGCTTTTTATTTCACCATCCACTTTGAGCAGGCCAATTTGCCCCGCAAAAATTTGCGCCATTACACATAAATCACGGCCTTTAACCCCTTTTTTGTGCACTAAATGATCCGTTAATTCATTGGTCATGGCTAATTGGGTCACGTTATGTTTTTCGATACGTAAATCATCGTTGGTTTTCCAGTATAAACGGCGTGTTTGTGGCGCGATAATTTCAACTAAATGATGATGTAAGTATAAAAAAGCGACTTCATCATCGGATAAATTAATATCAACACAATACGTATTTACCCAATCCATATGGAATTGGCGCAAATGATTTGCCAGTTTTTCTTCAATCGGTTCATTGTTTAATGTGAAAAATGAAACCGTCAGTTTATTAAACCAATCTTGTACGCGGTGCTCGCCTGCCACTAACAGTTGTTTGAAATCACCATTTTTTGACGTTAGTGCAATAAGTCCTTGAGCAACATTTATTTTTTTCATTATTTTTCCTTTTATTTATGTGTCTGGCGCTGAAGAACAAAACGAAGTTATGAGGGGAAAGAAAGAGCGCCAGATCGGCTGTCTAAATTTCTGCTCATCACTCGGTGAGGCTCTCGAGTGCCAGTTGTTAGCTAAACTTCAGCTAGGTTTTATTTACGTTTGGAATCGTATTTTAAGTTCAGGAGTCGAACCTGATAGCTAGGCTATTACCAAGGTATCTTACCGACGGCGGCATACAGACCATGTAGTGACAACAGCCACCATGTCTGCACCGGTTGAACGCGAAGTTCAGACATTTTCCGGCAGTGGATAAATTTATAATTGCCAGAAGCGTGCCAACTTTTTAAATGAGGTGAAAAATATTTTTATCTTAATGAAAAATAAAGATTAATTATTTTTTGGCTAAATGTTGCTTACAATGAGAGAGAAAATGAATTAGGCTATTTATTATCTTTTTATATCGTATTTTATAAATTTATATAAATCATGAACGAGAAACGCAAGGTTGTGATAGGGGTGCTTGGCACGGTATTAGACAGGCGAGGTAAAAAAGCCAATCGCTGGACCAAATGGCGTCCAACTGTGGGGCTATGCCAACAGCCGAATATCAATATTGGTCGCTTTGAATTGATTCATCAGGTCAATGACTACTCGATGGCGCAGCGTGTTAAAGAGGATATCGAGCAAGCCTCACCGCAAACGGAGGTCGTATTGCATGAGGTGGATATTGCAGATCCGTGGGATTTCGAGGAGGTGTATACCTCGCTGCTCGATTTTTCTGCGAGTTACCCCTTTGATACGGATAACGAAGAGTACCTTGTGCACATCACTACAGGGACGCACGTGGTACAAATTTGTTGGTTTTTATTAACTGAAGCGCATTATTTGCCCGCTAAACTTATTCAAACATCACCCAGTGAAAAGGGCAGGGAAAAAGACCCGATGGGTATTCACACGGTGATTGACCTTGATTTAAGCCGTTACACCCATATCACTAGTCGCTTCCAAAAAGAGCAACAGCAGCAAGTTTCGTTTTTAAAATCAGGTATTGCCACGCGTAACAGCGCGTTTAATACCATGATTGAGCAAATTGAACGGGTGGCGCTACGCTCAAAAGCCCCTATTTTATTGAATGGCCCGACAGGTGCGGGGAAATCATTTCTGGCTCGACGAATTTACCAATTGCGTGAAAGTCGTCACCAAGTGAAAGGGCGGTTTGTGGAAGTGAACTGCGCCACGTTACGCGGTGATAATGCCATGTCGACGTTGTTTGGCCATGTGAAAGGGGCATTTACGGGGGCGTTAAACTCCCGAAAAGGGTTGTTAAAAGAAGCGGATAGCGGCATTTTATTTCTCGATGAAATCGCTGAGCTCGGCCTTGATGAGCAAGCGATGCTGCTTAAAGCCATCGAAGAAAAACGTTTTTTCCCTTATGGTGCCGATGAAGAAATTCACAGTGATTTTCAATTGATTGCGGGAACCCATCGCAACTTGGTGCAACAGGTTGAAGAGGGGAAATTTCGTGAAGATTTATTCGCCCGCATCAATATGTGGACGTTTGCTTTACCTGGTTTGCGCGATCGCCGTGAAGATATTGAGCCGAATATCGATTATGAGCTTGTGAAGTTCAGCCAAGATGCGCAAAACCAAATCCGTTTTGATAGCGAAGCGCGCAACGTGTATGTGAAATTTGCGTGCTCAGAACAGGCGTTATGGCGCGGTAACTTCCGCGAACTGGGGGCATCGATTAGCCGAATGGCAACATTTGCTGAAAAAGGGCGGGTCACCAAGTCGATAGCTGAAGAGGAAATTGAGCGTTTGCAATCCCAGTGGCAAGTTAAATCAAGCAATCCATTACCTAAACACGTGGGTGAAATTGATTTATTCGACCAACAACAGTTAGCCACAGTACTGGATGTGTGCCGCCGTTCTTCATCCCTTTCAGAGGCGGGGCGTGCACTATTTGCGGTATCTCGGCAACAGAAAAAACAACCCAATGATGCAGATAGACTACGAAAATATTTGGCGAAATTTGGGTTAGATTGGGATAGTGTGAAAGCTGACGGTTAAGAGGCTTTATATTGCTAAATTGCAGAAATAAATCTCCCCGCTGAGGCTGAGATTTATGGTTTGGTAGATACGGTTTGTTGTGTTCGTTACTTTCTAACCTGAGGCTCCCTGAAATGGTTTTTCAGGGAGATAGCCATTAATTGCCGAGATTAAAGTTTTTGAGCCCTCTCAAATTGATCACCGCTGTTATGACAATATGGCCCATAATGCTTTTTTTATTTTTTCTACCTGTTCAGTTTGATTTTTTCGACTTGATTGGATAGGACTGACGACTAAGGTTGTGTCAGTTGAGTATTTACCATTCACACTCGCGTTAATATTGTGATTGCCTGCTTTTAGCTCAGGTAATGTCACATGATAAATACCCGTTTTTCCTTCTTTCGCCGGACGTGTATAGGCTTGCCCATCAATATTGACGGTAATTTCAGTTTCACTGGTCACCAAATTGCCATATTTATCGATTAGCTCGATAATCGCAATGCTATCTGTGCCAGACACCCGCTTTTCTATGTTAGTGATTTTCACCTTATCAACATGGGATGTTCCTGCTGCGTTATTAACCTGTACTGCAGTGAGAGGGCTACGGGTACTATTGATGAAGGTCGTTAAATCATTGCTCCCAACGTCTGTTAATGTCAAAGTAGTGGTGTAAGACCCATCGTTATTATCCATCCAGTTTAAGGTATTACCTTTGTGTTTACCGATATCGATATTCTCTGTATTTAAGCCCGCTAAGCCATTACCAAAGGTATCAGTCACCGTTACCGTGATATCAAGAGGATTACCAGATTGAAAACGGTGACTGTGATCAAGCGTGATAGCCACTTTGTCAATAACGCCTTTCCTGCCTTGTTGACCCATTTCGTTTGAGTTATTCAGTGGCTGCTCAATCGGTGCGCTTTTCTTGATTGATGCAATACCACTTGCACTCGCATGGACATCATCTATTGCATCGCTTTGGCTATATTCAGTAATAAACTGCCCTACCTTGTTATCATCTGTTAGTACGGGAATATTCACCAGTGTTAGCAGGTCATCAGAAGTTAGCATTTTTGCATGGCTAGCCATAACGAGTATGATGGCTGAAGACCATATTGTCGTAAAGAGGACAAAACCATTTGAAATCTTGTGTCTCAGTGTGGATTTTATCGTTGACGTAGCGGGGTTCATTCAATTTATTCCTGGTTTTATATTAACTCAGTTATTGTTGAATTTTTATATAGGTAAGAGCTTGTGAATTACTCTGACTTAAACAGAAGAGGAATTTCCAAAATGGAAAGACGTGGAGTGGAAGGCTTTTACTGGCAATGTTAAAAGAAACAATACTGTGCATATATCCAATAAATCCATCAACTGGCGAGTTGAATTAAAAAATGTTAAGAACCAAATTTTGCCTCTGAGAGAGCAAATAAATTAAACTTATTTTATCGCAAGTAGTGTTATCCAATTTTTTGAAATAGTTCCCTTAATAAACTTAACGATGTATGTCTGTTTTGCTCATTTATTGAGGGCTTGAAAAGACTCTCTGTGCTTGGTTGAATATATGAGGTAGGTGCATACTTTAGAAAATTCACTTGTATTGTTCTACTATCGCCATTCAAGGTAGCAATGATATCTATAGAACCTTCAACTAAGCTGCTGATCTCTAATTCCGTATTTCCATACTCATCAGTCAGGTGAGCTGGTGAGATAATGCCATTTGAGGCTTCAAAGTGAACAAGTGCACCAGCAATGCTTTGTCGGCTATTATTTATAATACGCAGTTTGATTTTGTTTTTACTGATCCCATCTGCCGCTACATTGTTTCGAATGATATCAATACTACTAATAAATGACTGACTAATATCGGGTTTAAAGTGATACATTTCATTAATTTCTGGGCCATACTCAGTGTTTGCTTTTACTACATAACTTCCTGATATAAAAGTAGTAAATTGTATAGATGCCTCGCCTTTATCATTGGCGATAATGTTATATTTTTGCTCAGAAACCGCTTTTTTAGCTTTGGCTTTCCACATAAAATGATTAAGTAATGAATAATATCCCGTATTTTTTTGGTCAATAGATCTAAGATTTGCAGGCAATACGAAGTTGACTTTCGCATTGGGGACAGGGTGACCAAGAGGATCTTTAATTACGATGGCGAATGTATTTGCGTCCTTACCATCAGCGATACCATTATTTCTTTTCTTGGTATTTTCATGAGTGATAGTGAGCGCGCCTGTGCCAGTTACTTCAATTAACGTTTCCACTTGTGGTGAAACATTGCCTTTCGTGTCATAAACCGTCACGGTTAAGCGATAGAGGTTGAGCTGTTGGTTTTTAAATGCGTTGTTGGTAATTTTGTAAGACGGCAATTTTACTGAACTATCTATTCCATTAAGGTGGAGTCTTCCCCCAGCCGCTATTAATTCAGGGGCATCTACAACTATTTTTTCTAGAGGATATTTAGTGGTTAAGTTGCGGATAATAGAGCGTTCTTCTCCTGTCACGCCCTGAATAACTTTCGGTAATGATAACGAAATTAAGGTTTTCTTCTGGTACTCCAACACAATATTGTTATTACGATTAACAAAGTCATAGCGATTGTTGGGAATATGACGATTAGCCTCTATTACTGAAGTATCAAGGTGCTGCTCTAAGCTTCTCCCTAACAACCAGTTGAACGCAATTTTTGCACCTGTTTCATTTGCTCCATTATTACCTATTCTATGTTCTACATTTAGAGCAAGGAGGGGGAATGGAGACCAGTTGACACCGACGGTAGCAGCCATTGGGTTTTTCTGGCGTTCATTTGTACCAAATAAAGCTACGTCATCACCGTAATATTGTTCAAGTTTTAGGTTAGCACCTAAATTAGAATAAGCGGGTAGCCAACCTTCAAGTTGAATATCCCAGCCGTTGGCTGGGCGTGCATAATAATCATAGGCTAATTCGGATGCACTACGCCAAGTCGATAGCCCTAAATAGCTATTCGTACTCACCCTAGCGTAATCTTGAGCATACTCCAAACCAAGTCCTAAGCGCGAATGGTAATGGGATAAATCATGGTCAAAGAAAGCATTTATCCCGACCATGCTATTTTGATGAAAATGACGTAATCCAATACCATTATTACTTTGCAGACGACCATCAGTACGATGAATACTGTGCTGAGAAAATAGTAAAAAGTCATGTTGGTCATACCAAGGTACTAGCCAATCTAATTGAGAGGTTTTAATTGATAACTTTTCATTAAGGTTAATATTTAGCCTAGTATTACCTGCTTTAGATAACCAATGTGTTATTTCATCAGTAGCGATATTTGCGGCTTTATGGCGAGCGTAATCTTGTGCCATATCTGCAAGTTTTTTTTGTTTTTTTTCTTCAGATACAAAGTTTGCTGCATTTTGCCCATATTCTGCTAAAAAACGTTCAGTGCTATCTCCTGGTTGGGTTCCCTCAAATTGAAAGGCATTGCTACCTAGCGTAGGTAAATCGTCTAAATAGGCGATTTGGGCATAACTTGGCACTATTAGCCCAATAGCCGTGAACCAAATTACCGTAGAGAGTATTAAACTGCTCGGTAGTTTTGAGTTCAATTTTGACGAAGGGGAATTCATCGAACATATATCCTGATATCAATATTAATACTGTTATTTTCAGGGCAAATAGTGGTCTGTGCTTGTGAATTGATTGGATTTAAACGGAAAAGGGTATTCGTGTTGTGGAATCGTTCGAAATGTGCGTTGCTATCTTTTGATTAATAAAGTTTTTTTACTCCCCGCTCTAAAGTAGAGGGGGGAGTGTCTAAGACGCTAAGGTGTTACTGACACGGTAAGCTTAGGGCTTGAATGCCCATTGATTGAAGCAATAATGTTAGTGTCACCAGATGGTAATAGTGTTAAGTAGGTAGAATAATCTCCATCGCTTTCTTCATTCCAGTCTAATATATTGGCGTTATGGTGGCCAAGGTCGATATTGTTTGGGTTTACACCTTCAAGTGTGTTTCCAAAGGCATCGCTGAGAGTGACCGTAATGAGTACATCACCACCAACGGTAACATGATGAGTGGACGATGTTGATAGTTCAATGTTTTCGACGACACCTAACTGGCCTTTAGGACCGCTACCATCAGAATTAATCGCATTGATAGTTATTGGTGAATTCACAGTTAACGTATGTTTAGGTGATGTTTTTCCATTCAAAGAAACGGAAATGGTGTAATCACCAGCCATTTGTCCTGAAAGTAATCCATAATACTCACCTAGATTAACGAAACTTTCTGCGATCTTGACGGGAATTTGTTTATTGCCAATGTTGACCATTATGATCCCATCCGCACCAGATACTGGATTGCCATTCACATCGGTTAATTTGAGTGACATCGTTATCTCTTTCCCTGCATAGGTTGACTGAGTATTCAGGATCTCAATTTTTTTCAAAGTTCCACTGACAAAATAAACGGCAATGGTTTCTTTTTGGCCATTGATAGTTGCGGTAACTTCACTTGTTCCGCTTTTCATACTCGTCAAAGGCATTTTAATGATCCCCGCTTTATTAGTAATACCTTGAGCCGCAATATCCCCTAAAGTAGCGGTAAAATTGACGGTTTCACCTGCTATAGGATTGCCCTTAGCATCGGTAATACAAGCTGAGACCATATTCGCTGACTTCCCATCGGATAGAGCGCCTGTTTGGTCGATAGTGAAACTATGAATACGCGCCTGGCTAGTTGTTACGGTACTGATATTAGTGACTTCAATCAGAGTGTTACTTGTTGATGAGGCATTTCCGTTAATATCATAGGCAATAGCACTTAAATGATAACGATTCAATTTTTTACTTTCTGAGGGGGTTGATGCGGTTTTATAAGGCGGTAACTTTACGGTAGTATTTTGGCCAGAAGCATGAATAACACCGCCCGCAGCGAGTAGTTCAGGTGCATTCCAGACAATCTTTTTAAGTGGATATTGAGTTGTTATTGATTGTACGAGTGGTAACTCTTGTCCTGCCTCCCCTTGAACTTTTGCTACGAGTTTCAATTGAATTTCAGTTTTCTTTTGATAATCAAGAACAATATTATTATTGCGATTGACGAAGTCAAGGCGATTACTCGAAACATGCCGTGATTCACCGACTTTAGATGGGTCTATTTGTTCAATGAAATTCTTATCAAATGCCCAAGTAAATTGTACTTTGGCACTGGTATCTTGTAATCCACTGCTTATTTTGTGATCTGCACTAAAGGTGACAAGCGTAAAAGGAGTCCAACTTACGCCGAGAGTGGCTGCCATGGGATCTTTTTGCAGTTTATTTTTCCCCATTAAAGCCACATTATGACCGACATACTGTTCAAACTTAAGGCTTCCACCGAGCTGAGGGTAAGCGGGTAGCCAACCTTGTGCTTGTAAATCCCACCCACGAGCAGGACGTGCATTATAAGATTGAGGTAGCTTAGATGAGTTACGCCATGAAGAAACAGGGAAATAAGTATTCGCACTTAGCTTTAAGTAATTTTGCCAGTATTCAGCGCCAAGGCCTAATCTGGAATGGTAATGTGAAAGGTCATGGTCAAAGAATGCATTGATACCCACAGTGCTCTTATCATTGAAATGACGTAGACCAACCCCATTGTTGCTTTGTAATCGCCCATCTGTATTGTGAATACTATGCTGGGTAAACAACAACATATTAGTTTGCTGGTACCAAGGGATCAGCCAATCAAAATGGCTGTTTTTAAGGGATAATTGTTGATCGAAATTCAGGCCAACTTTCACATTACCAGCCTTTGACAGCCAACGGGTAATCTCTTCTATCGCGGCATTAGCGGCTTGATTACTGAAATAACTTTGCGCCATTTGTGAGATTTCATGGCCACTTTTTTGTGAGTCGATCAATGTTGCTGCAGTTTTACTGTATTGAGCTAAATTGCGCTCGCCATCGTTATTTTCTGCCATTTGGTTAGGGCTGCCTAAAATTGGAAGCTCATCTGGTGTTAGCATTTTTGCATAGCTGGGTAATATTGGTACCATAGCTAATGGCCCGACCGCCATCAATAAGGCACAAAGGGTGGGAAATTTATTTTTAGAGCAAAACATTAAATCTATTCCTAGTCTGGATATTCATTACTATTATTTTGGAATATGAGCGACTGGAAACGCTTGGGAATTAATTGGATTAATACGGAAAGGAAATTTGTACGCTGGAAATGTTTGGAATTGGTGATGTTGATTAACATCCGCGAGCATATCGAATAATAATTAGAACAAGCTGATATTTTATTGTTTGGAAAAAATCTTACTTTAATAAAAACAAATAAATAGATAGAGGAAGTATGGAACTTACATTTTTAGGAACCAGTGCAGGGGTGCCGACAAAAGAACGCAATGTCACCAGTATGATATTAAATTTGGTCGGCATTCGAAAAAGTTATTGGCTGTTTGACTGTGGCGAAGGGACACAGCACCGTATCCTTAATAGCCCATTTAAAGCACCAAAAATTGAGAAAATATTTATTACCCATTTGCACGGCGACCATATTTTTGGCTTACCAGGGCTTTTGTGCAGCCGTTCAATGGGCGGGGCAACGGAGCCATTGACACTGTATGGGCCAAAAGGGCTCAAGCAATATATTGAAACGGTGTTGTCTCTTAGTGTGTCTTATATGACTTATCCAATTGAAATTATTGAAATTGAGGCGGGGCAGTTATTTGATGATGGCGAGTTGATTGTGACGGCTTACTCTCTTGATCACCGTGTAGAATGTTATGGTTATCGTATTGAAGAACACGCCAAAAGTGGGCCGTTAGATGCGAACAAATTGGCGAGTGATAACATTCCCCGTGGCCCATGGATGCAAGCGCTTAAAGCGGGTGAGACCATAACCCTTGAAGATGGTCGTGTGGTTAATGGTGCAGATTACCTTGGTGAACCTATCCCTGGTAAAGTTATCGCTATTTTTGGAGATACACAACCGACGCCACAGGCGTTTGAACTTGCTAGAAATGCGGATGTGATGGTGCATGAAACCACGTTGGAAGCAGCTTTTACAGAAAAAGCGAATGAGCGTGGGCACTCAACAACAGTGCAAGCGGCACAATTAGCCCGTGAAGCAGGGGTAAAGCGTTTTATTGCCACTCACTTGAGTGGGCGTTATATGAGCGAAGATATTCCAAGGTTATTAATGGAGTGCCAAGCTGAATTCGCGGAGACTCAAATTGCCGAAGATTATTTGACGGTGAAGATTTGATTTAGCGGGCAATGATGAGCCCGCCACCTATTTTTGACTCAGTAAATTACTTTCACAAATCCATTACGACAGTAAGTCTCATACTCATCGGAAAGCTGCCTGTTTGTGACTATCACATCAAATTGTGATAATTCCCCCATATTGGCGGTCGCCACTTCATCAAACAAGTTATAAGGTGCCAATAAAATTTTACGGATGGATTTTTCCATCGCTTTTTTCTTCATTGGTAAATCGTCAATATTATAACAGGTTACGCCATATGTGCTGTGGACGCCTGCGGCAGAAATAAAGGCCTTTTTGGGGTTAATGGAGTCAAGCAAGGAAGGCAGAGAAGGGTTGTAAAACGAGTCGCTTTTAGGGCGGTATTCACCACCGCATAATAAGGCGGTGGCGTTTTTTTTCTGGCTAAGGGCGAGAAAAACGTTATGGGAATAACAAATTCCCGTGAAACTGATTTCTTCTGGGATAAGGGAAATCAAGGTCGCCATCTCAATGCCATTATCGAAGAAAATAACGTCATCTTCTGTGACCATACTCGCCGCGAGATTAGGAATATAGAGTTCTTTGGTTTGATCTGGCGTGAAAACATCGGCTTGCTGCTCCTGGGCAACTAAATTTACAGGTTGGGTAACAGAAACAATGTAGCCACCAAGCAGTGACATCGGAATAGGGCCTTCTGCATCAGCGTTAAGGTCTCGGCGGATGGTCATTTCAGAGACTTCGAGTATCCTAGCGGCTTCTTTAAGATGAATGCGTCCTGAACGTTTCAAACATTCACTTAAGCGGCGAAGGCGTTCTTTTTGTTTAGTTTCTATCACCCTACAATCCTTTTATGATATACAAAATTGGCGCGGTTAAACCGCGCCCCATCACTTAGTAGTCACTCGGCTTTGTTGCCGTTCCTGTGACAATCGCAACACTTGCACTCGCACCAACTCGGTTTGCGCCCGCTTCAATCATTTTAATCGCAGTTTCACGGTCACGCACGCCACCAGAGGCTTTGACACCGATTTCGCTGCCAACGACTTTACGCATTAACGCAACATGGTGCTCAGTCGCTCCCATTGTACTGAAACCTGTTGAAGTTTTCACAAAACCGACGTTAATTGTGCGGCAAATTTCACAAACTTGTGTAATTTCTTCATCAGTTAACAGGCAATTTTCTAAAATGACTTTTAATGTTGCATTACCGCAGGCAGCAAATACGGCTTCAATATCTTTACGGACAAAGTCTAAATCGCCACTTTTTAACATGCCAACATTAATCACCATATCCACTTCATCCGCACCGCGGCGCACAGCTTCAGCTGCTTCAAAAGCTTTTGCTTCTGTTAAGCAAGCACCTAATGGGAAGCCTACCACACAGCAAACTTTTACATCGCTGTTTTTTAAAAGTTCATTGGCTAAAGGAACATAGCCTGTATTTACACATACGGAAGCAAAGTGGTGTTCAGCCGCTTCTGCACACAATTTTGTGATATCGCTGACAGTTGCGTTAGCAGCAAGTAAAGTGTGATCAATATATTTTGCTAAGTCTTGCATTTTCAACTTTCCTATATAAATGTGGGATAGACAACAAAGAATGAGGAAATGTGGTAGATGTAACACTTGATCATTCGTTATTCGAGATCCTAATCACAAATGATATTTTTGCAACATGATAATGTTACTATCATATCATTATGTGATTTATTTAACACGAGGGGCATCATGGATATAGCAGTTATTGGTTCAAACATGGTTGATTTGATCACTTACATTGATCAAATGCCAAAAGAAGGCGAAACGTTAGAAGCGCCCGCGTTCAAAATAGGTTGTGGTGGTAAAGGTGCGAATCAGGCGGTTGCCGCTGCTAAATTAAATTCAAAAGTGATTATGTTAACCAAAGTTGGAGATGACATTTTCGCAGATAATACCATTCGTAACCTTGAATCTTACGGTATTAACACCCGTTATGTTGAAAAAGTGCCTTGTACATCAAGCGGTGTTGCGCCGATTTTTGTTAATCAAAACTCATCAAACAGTATTCTGATCGTCAAAGGCGCCAACAAGTTCTTATCACCTGAAGATATCGACCGTGCAGCGGAAGATCTGAAGAAATGTAAGTTGATCGTTCTGCAATTAGAAGTGCAGTTAGAAACAGTTTATCACGCGATTTCATTTGGTAACAAACATGGGATCCCTGTCCTGCTTAACCCAGCTCCTGCACAGCGCTCGCTTGATCTGGATTTTGCTTGTCGTTGTGATTTCTTTGTGCCGAATGAAACGGAATTAGAAATTTTAACCAATATGCCAGTCGACACGATGGATAACGTCCGCCGAGCAGCACAATCTCTGCTGGATAAAGGGTTAAAAAACCTCATTGTGACCTTAGGGGAAAAAGGCGCTTTGTGGATGACCCGCGATAGCGAGTTATACATACCGGCAATCAAAGTGAATGCCATCGATACAAGTGGTGCGGGAGATGCCTTTATTGGTTGTTTCTCTCATTATTATGTACACACGGGGAATATTGAAGAAGCACTGAAAAAAGCAGTGATGTTTTCTGCATTTAGTGTGACAGGGAAAGGGACTCAATCTTCTTATCCAAGTGTTGAGCAATTCAATGAATTTGTGCAAATCAACACCTCAAACGCATAGCTAAATAATAAAACTCAACGTAGCTGTATACCCTTTGACGTATTAATTCGCCATTAGAGCGGAATAGGAACTCCTAGGGTATAAATTATAAAAATATAAGGGTTACTATGAACATTAAGAACATCACTCAGTTACCTGATGGGTACCTGAGTCGGACTCCTCTATTCCAATTTATCCTACTATCGTGCTTATTCCCTTTGTGGGGATGCGCCGCAGCATTAAATGATATTTTAATTACCCAGTTCAAAAGTGTCTTTGAACTCAGTAACTTCGCATCAGCTTTAGTACAAAGTGCATTCTATGGCGGGTACTTTTTAATTGCGATCCCAGCCTCTTTAGTGATCAAAAAAACCAGTTATAAATATGCGATTATGGTGGGGTTAATTCTCTATATCGCAGGTTGCAGTATGTTTTTCCCTGCGTCCCATATGGCAACTTATACTATGTTCTTGGCGGCAATCTTCGCCATTGCGATTGGTTTAAGCTTCCTTGAAACTGCAGCGAACACTTACAGCTCAATGATTGGCCCTAAACAATACGCCACATTACGCTTAAATATCAGCCAAACATTCTACCCAATTGGTGCTGCGGGCGGGATCTTACTGGGTAAATATTTAGTCTTCTCCGAAGGGGATAGCTTACAAAGCCAGATGGCAGGCATGAATGCAGAACAAATTCATGAATTTCGCTTAGCGATGTTGGAAAACACCCTCGAACCTTACCGTTATATGATTATGGTATTGGTGGTGGTGATGATCCTCTTCCTCATTACTAAGTTCCCGAAATGTAAAGTGGCAGAAACCCAAGATCATAAACGCCCAACCGCATTAGAAACCTTAAGATATTTAGCAAAAAATAGCCGCTTTAGAAAAGGGATCATTGCCCAGTTTTTATATGTGGGTATGCAAGTTGCGGTTTGGTCATTCACTATCCGTTTAGCGCTGGAAATGGGCGATATTAACGAACGTGATGCCTCGAATTTCATGGTGTACAGCTTTGCGTGTTTCTTTATTGGTAAGTTTATCGCCAATATCTTAATGACTCGCTTTAATGCCGAAAAAGTCCTGATTATTTACTCGGTGATTGGTGCACTGTTCTTAATTTATGTTGCATTTATTCCTAGCTTCACCGCGGTCTATGCCGCCGTGATGGTGAGTATTCTGTTTGGGCCTTGCTGGGCAACAATTTATGCAGGCACATTGGATACAGTAGATAACGAACACACTGAAATGGCAGGGGCGGTGATTGTGATGGCAATTGTCGGTGCTGCTGTGGTGCCTGCCGTTCAAGGTTACGTGGCCGACGTATTACATTCCCTACAACTCTCTTTCTTAGTTTCAATGCTGTGCTTTGTGTATGTCGGTATTTATTTTGTTGGAGAACGCCGCTTTAAAGCGAAGCAAGAAGCCAAATAATCTCTAGTTTGGGTAGTGAAAGCTACCCAATTTCCTTTATTAACCGTGAGTATGAAAATGAATACACAAATTCCTCTTCACAAAAGCGTATTTACGGAAAACCCGACGCTTATTCTTAAAAATGACCAATTCACCGCCACTGCATTTCGTTATCACACTGGCGTGGAAGGTTTACGTATTGAAAATCAACAAGGTTATCTAACGATTTTACCTTTTTTAGGGCAAATGGTTTGGGATGCCGAATTTTGTGGCCAAAATCTGAAAATGGAAAATATGTTTTCAGCGCCTAAATCGGTTCCTACAGTCATTGAAACCTATGGTTGTTTTGCTTTTCACTCAGGATTAATCAGTAATGGCTGCCCTTCACCAGAGGATAACCACCCATTGCATGGCGAAATGCCTTGCGCACCGATGGACAGCGCATGGTTAGAATTGACCGAAAACGGTTTAAAAATTTGCGGCGAATATGAATATGTGATGGGGTTTGGCCACCATTACCACGCCGCGCCGTCTGTTTCATTAAAGGCAAATAGCTCATTGTTTGATATTCATATGTCTGTGACAAATTTGGCCTCAGTGCCAATGCCACTTCAATATATGTGCCACATGAATTATGCCTATGTGGATGATGCTACATTGACCCAAAATATTCCTGAGCAAGCGATCAAATTACGTGAATCGATACCTGGGCATGTTCACCCAACGGAAAAATGGCTTGAATTTAACGAGGCATTGAAATCGGGAGCCGTAAAGCTAAATCAGCTTAATCAGCCACAAATGTGTGACCCTGAAATTGTGTTCTTTATGGATAACCTGAGCCAATATACAGAAAACCCTGAGTTTAGAATGACTTCACCCGCAGGAGATACCTTTGTTACGCAATTTAAGTCCAGCGAATTGAATTATGCGACGCGTTGGATTTTATATAATGGCGACCAAAAAGTGGGGGCGTTTGTATTACCTGCAACGTGCAGACCTGAAGGTTTTTTAGCGGCGGAGAATAACCAAACCTTAATTTGGTTAGCGGCAGGGGAAACGCGCCAGTTTACGGTTACCACCGGCGTGGAAAAATCGTGATTTTTTGACGACACCAGAGGCAGTGGTTAACTGCCTCATTCGTACTGCTGGCACTCTTCTGCTAAATCAGCAAGTAACATTGAGGCATCATAAGCATCATAATATGGTGCATTGGCCCCATTGGGTTTCATCATGATGGCAGCTTTAATATTCGCCTCATGCATATCAGGAAGGAGCTCTGTCATGAGTTGCTCAAGGGTCAGTTGCATTGGCGTAAAATGCGCCCACTGATGCACTAAACATAGCTCGACATAAGCTTTAGCCGGCCACAACGCAACAGCAATCCCGTTTTCCTGATCCCTGAGGGTGACGAAGTTTTGCCCATCACTTACTGTCCATACTTGTTCCCAGTCAGCGACCTTACCGACAAAATAGCGGTACTTTTGGTATGGGCCAAGGGCATGAACATTTTGTATTTCTTTATCATTAGGGGAAAATGAGTTGTTATTCATGATTGGATAATCTAAAAGGTAATTGATAATTAGTGGGAAAATTATATTTATAATTGTTATCTTAATAACAAGATAACTTAACATCATACACAGTAAAACACATAAAAATAATATCTATCAGGTAAATTTTAGGGCGGTTAGAGATGATAGAAGTCTTACTTGAAAAATATGCCATTGGCATGACCATCATCGCAGCATGCCTCATGCTGTATGTCTTTTTTGAGATATTCCATAAACGACGTAAACATAAGCACAAACATAAAAGCATTATTATTCATGTTATTCAAACAGTTGTATTATGTTCTGTCGTTGTGGTCGCGGCGCAATATGTGGATATGGCCGCGGCTGATTTTGATTTGAATTTTATTTCCACACCGCTGGTCAATTTTATCACGATCGCATTAATTGCTTTGATTTTAATGCGAAAATTGTTTCAACTTGCCAATCGGTTAGAGAAGACACAAATCAAAAAGGGCAGTGATCCAACTTCGGCTCGTATTGTGGCCCGGGTGTTTAAAACCACGGTATTTGTCGTTATGGTACTGTTGTTTGGTGAACACTTTGGTATGAGCCTATCAGGGCTGATGGCCTTTGGTGGCATCGGTGGTATTGCCATCGGTATGGCGGGTAAGGATATCCTGAGTAATTTTTTCTCAGGGTTGATGCTGTATTTTGACCGCCCGTTTAATATTGGGGATTGGGTGAGTTCACCCGATAGAAATATTGAAGGTACGGTAGTGGAAATTGGTTGGCGGATCACCAAGATCATCACGTTCGACCATCGGCCATTGTATATTCCAAACTCAGTATTTTCGTCCATTAGCGTGGAAAACCCTGGGAGAATGACTAACCGTCGGATCAAAACTGAATTAGGTTTACGTTATGAAGATTCCGATAAAATTGGTGCGATCGTCGACGATATTCGCACAATGCTACAGCAAGATGAAAATATTGATACCAGCCAAACTCTGCTGGTGTATTTTGATGCGTTTGCAGATTCATCGTTAAATATTATGGTGTACTGCTTTACTAAAACGACGGTTTGGGCTGAGTGGTTAGCGGCGCAACAGGACGTCTATTTAAAGATCATTGAGATTGTTAAGCGCCACGGCGCAGACTTTGCATTCCCTTCTCAAACATTGTATGTGGAAAAAAACCACTAACGTCCCATACAGGATAAATTGACCGACTGATTTCATAGATTTCTGCTATTAGTTGGTCATTTTATCTATAAATTTTAATTTATCTGATTTTATATTTTGGTTAAGGTGTCGAGTAGCATGAATATTTTTATGCTATTAACCAGTGGCTTATAAAAAACATTCGACTCCACTCATTTCCCGCTTTTTTACCGCAGTGCAAATCATTTCAATTCCCTGATCTATCAAGTATATTGACCGCCTCTTTTCCTCAGCTAACTAAGAGCCAGACTGCTATGAACAAAATCAATGTGGCATGTAGCCAGGGGGTCGCAATCTATTTCACTAACCAATTTCAGTGGGTAGATGTTCGCGATGCACAGTTAAACAATATTGCTGCGGTAGTGCTATCTGAACAAGATGCTGACCAAGGGCTGTGGGAAAGGATAGCTCAGAGTAAATTGAGTATTCCGCTGTTTATCATCAGTGATAAACAGCTACCAACAAATGAGAGTTTACCGCCATACATCACGGCATTATTACCACCAACGCCATCGGAGCGGGAAGAAAATAGTCGCCAATTGCTTGATGCTGCCAATCAGTACCTAGAGCAGTTATTACCGCCATTTTTTGCGCGAATGATGGATTATGCTGCGGGTCATAACGTTACGTTTGCCTGCCCTGGCCATCAAGGTGGGCAATTTTTCCGCCGCCACCCAACGGGAGAGCAATTTTACCAATTTTATGGTGAAAATTTATTCCGTACCGATTTATGCAATGCGGATGTCGCGATGGGAGACTTGCTGATCCACGAAGGTGCAGCTAAAGAAGCCCAAAAGTTTGCGGCAAAAGTGTTTAATGCAGACAAAACCTATTTTGTTCTCAATGGGACATCATCTTCCAATAAAGTGGTGCTCAATGCATTATTAACACCTGGTGATTTGGTGTTATTCGATCGCAACAACCATAAATCCAACCACCACGGTGCATTAATTCAAGCGGGTGCTACCCCCGTTTATTTAGAGACGGCACGTAACCCGTTTGGCTTTATTGGTGGTATTGATGCCCATTGCTTTGAAGAGCGTTATTTACGTGAGTTAATCCAAGATGTGATGCCTGAAAAAACGCAACAAACGCGCCCTTTTCGCTTGGCGGTGATCCAACTCGGTACTTACGACGGCACCGTGTATAACGCAAGGCAAGTGGTCGATAAAATAGGCCACTTATGTGACTATATTTTATTCGACTCGGCGTGGGTGGGTTATGAACAGTTCATCCCGATGATGCGCCAGTGTTCCCCTTTGTTGCTTGAATTAAATGAAAGCGACCCAGGTATTATGGTCACTCAGTCAGTGCACAAGCAACTGGCGGGGTTTTCACAAGCGTCACAAATTCACAAAAAAGATAACCATATCAAAGGACAAGAACGTTTTGTTTCCCATAAGAAACTGAATAATGCCTTTATGATGCACGCCTCTACTAGCCCATTTTATCCCTTATTTGCCTCGTTAGATGTTAATGCACGCATTCATCAAGGCGCAGCAGGTGAAATGATGTGGATGGATTGCGTAAAAACGGGTATTGAAGTGCGCAAATCAATTTTCCAGCACTGTCGCTATTTTAGGCCGTTTGTGCCTGAATTGATTGACGGAAAAGCATGGCATGAATACCCGACAGAACAAATTGCTTCGGAACAACGTTTTTTCAATTTTATCCCTAAGGAACGTTGGCATGCCTTTGAGGGCTATGCTCAAGACCAATATTTTGTCGACCCATGCAAACTCATGTTAACGACGCCTGGTATTGATGTCGAAAGTGGGGAATATGAGTCGTTTGGCGTACCTGCAACTATTTTGGCGCATTTTTTACGTGAACACGGTGTGATCCCTGAAAAGTGTGACTTAAACTCGATTTTATTTTTATTAACCCCTGCAGAAACGACGGAAAAACTCGCACTGTTAGTTTCTCATTTAGTACGCTTTGAACAATTATTGGATGAAGATGCGTTATTAGAAGATGTACTTCCATCAGTATACCAGCGCTACCAAGAGCATTATCAAGGTTATACATTGCGTCGTTTATGCCAAGAAATGCATCAATTGAGCGTTAATGACAATATCAAGCAGTTGCAAAAAGAGATGTTCCGCAAGGCGCATTTCCCTGAAGTCAAAATGAACCCACAACAAGCGCATTTAGAATTTATTCGTGGCAATTGTGAGCTATTGCCATTGGATGAACTCGAAGGGCGCATTGCGGTAGAGGGCGCTTTGCCATATCCACCTGGCGTCTTATGTGTTGTGCCTGGGGAGGTGTGGTCAGGCCCTGTACTGCGTTATTTCAAAGCTCTTGAAGCGGGGATTAATGCGTTACCAGGCTTCGCACCTGAGCTGCAAGGCGTGTATATTTCGAAAAATGAAGGCGAGAAAAAACGTGTCTATGCGCATGTTTTAAAATAATTTCCTTCGTATTCAGACTTTAAGCGTAGATTTTGCCTTATCGGGTCGTTACATTGGAGTCAGAGCCATCTCTGACTCCAAATTTATAAGGTAAGGTATGAGCAAAAAAATCATTCTTGATTGTGACCCTGGTCATGATGATGCTATCGCATTATTACTGGCTTACGGTAACCCAGATATCGATTTATTGGCTGTAACAACCGTTGCAGGTAACCAAACCCTTGAAAAAGTGACTCGTAATGCACTGGCAATCGCTGAAATGGCGAAGATCACGGGTATTCCATTTGCTGCGGGTTCGATTCGCCCATTAGTTCGTGGCATTGAGGTTGCACCTGATATTCACGGCGATTCAGGGCTTGATGGGCCTGTATTACCCACGCCAACTTTACAGCTTGATGAAAGACATGCTGTTTCATTGATTATCGATACCATCATGTCTCACCCACCGAAAACCGTCACATTAGTTCCGACAGGTGCGCTGACAAACATTGCCCTTGCTGCTCGTCTTGAGCCACGTATTGTTGAGCGGGTGAAAGAGGTGGTTTTGATGGGAGGTGGCTACCATGTCGGTAATTGGAGTGCGGTGGCGGAGTTTAATATCAAAATTGATCCTGAAGCGGCACATATTGTCTTTAATGAAAAATGGCCATTAACGATGGTTGGGCTAGACTTGACCCATCAAGCATTGGCAACACCTGAAATCGTAAACGAAATTGCTGCGATTGGTACCGATTGTTCGCAATTTGTCGTTGAACTACTGGATTTTTTCGGCAAGATGTATAAGCAAGCTCAAAACTTTGATGCCCCACCTGTTCATGACCCTTGTGCAGTCGCTTATGTGATTGACCCTTCAGTAATGACCACGCAAAAAGTCCCTGTGGATATCGAACTTACTGGTTCACTCACACTTGGCATGACCGTTGCTGATTTCCGCCATCCTGCTCCAGTGGATTGCCATACGCAGGTTGCCGTCAAACTCGATCATCAAAAGTTTTGGCAATTAATTGTGAATTCTTTAAAAAATATTGGATAATCAATGAGTAATGAATTAGAGCAATTGCCTTACGAGGCGTTGATTGAACGTAGTATGAACAGCCTACAAGCGAAAAACCAATTTCATTGTGAGACATGGAAGCTGGATGAGGCTGATTGGTCGGTTGATCAAGACGAAGGCACCATTATTTTTCATGCGCCAGACAATATAGTGGCAACCGCACCGGTACAAATTGTTGGTACCTATGACCAAAGCCAAGGGAGTTGGATGTGGGGCTGGGCAAACAGTTCTATTGACAGCGCATTAACACAAGATGCGATTGCGGTGAAAGCCTATGGTGAACGCAAAGACAACACACTATTAACGGCGCGGGTCAGTCAAATCGAAGAATATGACGCATGGCAATTAACCGCGCTGGCCTGTGAGCTTAACAACCAGCAAGGGGTATACCGTGGCATTGCGGGGCATACGCTGATCTTCATGACATTTGGTAACGTTTCTCTGCAACAAGTTTAATGGTTAACTCGGTGCTTTATCTGTTGGTTGATAAGGCACTTTAGCCCTCTTTTTTCCATAACCTACCCGTTATACTCAGTTTTTTCAGTCAGGAGCCAGCGCATGTTAGATATTGCACTCGAAGCCGCTAACTTAGTCAAAACCATGACAGTAGAGGCATTTCAAGGTTCGGGCAAATTTGATTATAAACCCGATCGTTCTGTGGTCACGGAAACGGATATCCGCGTTGAAGAAACTATCAGAGCGCTTTTTGCCCAGCGTACCCCGAATATTGCTGTTTTAGGTGAAGAGTTTGGCTTTGCCGGTGAGCAAAAATTTAGCTCGGGTTGGGTGATTGACCCGGTCGATGGCACCCGTGCCTTTATTTATGGTGTGCCATTATTTAGTACCTTAATTGCTTATGTGGAAAATGGGGAACCATTACTCAGTGTGATCAGCTTTCCTGCAATATCTACTCTTTACTGGGCTTCGCAAGGGGAGGGCTGCTGGGTGCAAAACGCAGGGCAGGCGCCAAGGCAACTGAAATTGGGTAGTCAATCGCCTAAATTATTATCAGAGGCAGTGGTAAGCGCATCTGGTATTCACAGTAGTAATTATAACCCACGTGAAGGGGCTCATATTTATCATCTTGATGCCGTGGTCAGCCAAGCTAGGGACTTTATTTTTGCTAATGATGCTTATCAACATGCCATGGTGGCCAGTGGGCGTATTCACGCTGCGATTGATACCATCATGAAACCATGGGATAGCGCGGCACTGATTCCGTGTATCCGAGAGGCTGGCGGTGAGGTGTGTGCGCTAGATGGCAAACGGCAGCAAGCCATGTTTGCGGGGAGCTTGCTATCAACCGCCACACCAGAATTGGCCGAACACATTATTGAATTGATGAATAGTTGAAGATGAGCGCGTGAAGATAAGTATCCTCACGCGGTTTAATCGTGGTGAATTAGCTAAAATCAAAATGCAAACGCAGCTTTTTGCAATGTAAACAACGGAATAAGTAACCTTGGGCATCGCTATCTTGGTGGAGAATATTTTCCAGTTCTGAGATTGAAAAACCATAATCAGCGATATCATTTTCAAGGGAAACAAATTCATCCAGCCTATCTTTGATGTCATCCCAACAAACATAGCCTATAAATTCACAGGGTTCTTGGCAGTGTGCGAGCCAAATTTCTTGCTGCCATCCGCGATAACCTGGTGTTCGTTTAATCAGCTCGTCAAACTTTTCAGTCGGATAGGGGTTTATGGTTTGTAAAAACTCGCCGTTCTCATCATATTCACAATCAATACCTTCAACACTGGCAGCGTCTTGAAATTCCCCATCAAATTTTGCACTCGCAGAGCCATCAGCAATACACCATGGGCAAAGTGCTTCAATATCATCAATAGAATAAAAAGGGCTTTCATAATAAATATCAGTAGGTTGCTGACAGCAATCACAGTTTACTGTTTTATCTGTCAGAAATGCTTCTGTTTCAATTGGGTTTGGATGGTATTTAAACTTAGGGAGTGTTCGGTTATTGAGCGCCATATACAGTTCCTAATAAAGGTTGCACCGGAAGTAAGCCAACGAGTGGGAAAGAATATCACAATGCCGTTTGATTATGTTTCTCGGTTTTATTGCATAGGCGGGTTTCAGACAAATCAAAACATTCAATTAATTTGAATGAGTCGAGCGATATTATTAGATTTAACCTAAATGTCATTACCGCTATGATACCTTCATCGCAGACAACAAGGGTTGTCTCATCGTATACACAGTGAAGGAATTAGATTATGAACATATTAAAAACTTTGATGGCAGCTTCAGTATTATCTATGGTCGCATTTGGTGCATCAGCAGCAACAATCACTGCAACAGGCGATACACTGGCTTCAACCGAAGCGATGATTGCCGCTAAAGCCAAAGCAGCGGGTGCAGACAGCTACACAATTACCAGTGCTCGTATGGGTAACTTTGTCACAATGAGCGCAGAAACTAAATAACGAATTGTGTGAGTTTCTCTTATTGAAATATTTTTGATGAAAAGTGGTGTTTATGAGGCTGTAAGTAGATTCAATGCCACTTTTTATCTGATAATTGAGGAGTCGTTGAGATGAGTTTTAAATATAACCGCCTAGATAAAGATAATGCAGCTGTATTACTTGTTGATCATCAAACGGGTTTGTTATCGTTAGTTCGTGACCAAGATCCAGATAAATTCAAGAATAGCGTGTTAGCACTTGCCGATCTGGCAAAGTATTTTAACTTACCAACTATTTTGACGACATCTTTTGAAGATGGCCCTAATGGCCCGTTAGTCCCTGAATTAAAAGAAACCTTTCCTAATGCCCCTTTTATTGCCCGCCCTGGCCAAATTAACGCGTGGGATAACGAAGAGTTCGTAAAAGCTGTCAAAGCCACAGGTAAAAAACAGCTAATTATTGCGGGTGTTGTGACAGAAGTGTGCGTGGCATTTCCTGCACTATCTGCACTGGAAGAAGGCTATGAAGTTTTTGTTATCACTGATGCCTCAGGTACATTTAACCCCATTACACGTGACGCCGCGTGGGATAGAATGTCAAAAGCAGGTGCTCAACTGATGAGCTGGTTTGGTGCTGCTTGTGAATTACACCGTGATTGGCGTAATGATGTGGAAGGGTTAGGAACTTTGTTCTCAAACCATATCCCTGATTACCGTAACTTAATGACCAGCTATGCACTGCTTTCTGCGAAAAAATAGTGCGTGACTAAGTATTAAAATGACATAATTGGTTTATAAACCCTCGATATGGCATTGCTCATATCGGGGGTTATTTCGTTAAATTAACTGACCCCAGCAGCTTATTTTCGTCATCATCGCACTTAGTTCTCTCTATGTTATAATAGCCACTGTTTTTGCTTGGCTCCTTGCTTTTTGGGGCTATCCATTTGATTTAAACACACAAGATCACCATGCATCAAAATACCTCAAAACAAGGCTATACCAATTTAAACCGATTTTCCGTTGCGCCGATGCTCGATTGGACTGATCGTCATTGTCGCTATTTCCATCGTTTGTTAAGTAAAAATACCTTGCTGTACACTGAAATGGTGACAACTGGGGCGATCATCTACGGGAAAGGAAATTACCTTGCGTTTAGTGAAGAAGAGCACCCTGTTTCGTTGCAACTAGGTGGTAGCGACCCTGCAGCGTTAGCCCAAAGTGCTAAATTGGCCGAAGAACGCGGTTATGATGAAATAAACTTAAATGTGGGTTGCCCATCTGACCGTGTACAAAATGGCCGTTTTGGAGCTTGTCTGATGGGGGATGCGCAGTTGGTGGCGGATTGTATAAAAGCGATGCAAGACGTGGTATCCATCCCTGTTACGGTCAAAACTCGCATTGGTATTGATGAGCAAGATAGCTACGAATTTTTGTGTGATTTTATCGAAACAGTCTCTACCAAGGGCGGCTGTGAAATGTTTATTATCCATGCGCGTAAAGCATGGTTATCTGGACTAAGCCCGAAAGAAAACCGTGAAATCCCCCCATTAGATTACCCACGTGTTTATCAATTGAAGCACGATTTCCCGCATTTAACGATGGCGATTAACGGCGGTATTAAAACGTTAGAAGAAGCAAAAGAACACCTTCAACATTTAGATGGCGTGATGGTGGGTCGCGAAGCATATCAAAACCCGTCTATTTTAACAGCGGTTGATAACCAATTGTTTGGTGAGCACTTTCCTGTGACGAATGGTGTTGATGCCGTGCGGGCGATGTACCCGTATATTGAAAGTGAATTGTCTAAAGGTGCTTATTTAGGCCATATGACACGCCATATGTTAGGGATTTTCCAAGGCATTCCTGGTGCTCGCCAATGGCGTCGCCATTTGAGCGAAAATGCCCATAAAAAAGGTGCTGACTTAGCGGTCGTTGAACAGGCTCTGGAGTTTGTGACTCGCGGTGAATAGCATGTTGATTATAAAGAAAAAACGCCAAAACAGGCGTTTTTTCTGATCGACGAGATACCCGTTATGGGATCAACAGGCTTGATCCTTGGGTTTTTCTTGATTCAATCGTTGCGTGGGCTTTTTGTGCATCTTTCAGGGCAAAAATTTGTGATTGCGGCACATCCACATTCACATTGCCACTTAAAATCATATCAAACAACGCGTGACTGGCTTGGTCTAACTCTGCACGGTTAGTCACATACACCCCCAAAGATGGGCGAGTGACGTATAAACCGCCTTTTTGGTTGAGAATGCCCAAATTTACACCCGTGACAGGGCCTGATGCATTACCAAAACTCACCATCAATCCGCGGCGTTTCAGTGAATCTAAAGAAGCAAGCCATGTGGATTGCCCCACAGAGTCATAAGCCACATTGACTTTTTCACCCTGAGTGATCGCTTTAACGCGTGCAGCGATGTCTTCGGTTTGGTAGTTAATCACCTCCCATGCACCCGCGTCTTTTGCACGCAGTGCTTTATCCGCAGAGCCCACGGTACCAATCATTTTGGCACCCAGTGCTTTTGCCCATTGGCAGGCAATTAGGCCTACGCCACCTGCGGCAGCATGGAATAAAAATACTTCATCACGCTTAAGTTGATACGTTTGATGGAATAAATAATATACCGTCATTCCTTTGAGTGAACTCGCTGCGGCTTGTTCAAAGGTAATGCCATCAGGTAAATGAGCAACAGCGTGTTCAGGTACATTGTGCACTTCGCTGTAGGCACCCAGCGGGCCTTGGGCGTACACCACGCGGTCTCCAGGTTTGAAACCTGTGACGTGGGCACCTGTTTTAACGACGACACCAGCGGCTTCAGTTCCGAGACCACTTGGCAGTTTAGCGACAGGGTAAAGGCCACTGCGAACGTAGGTGTCGATAAAATTAATGCCGATTGCGCGGTTTTCGATTTGAATTTCGTTATCAGCAGGTGCGGTTGGGGAATAATCTACAAAGTTTAGAACGTCAGCGCCGCCATGTTGCGCGAACTCGATACGTTTTGCCATGACAATCTCCAATAAGAACCATTTAGTTTTGTTTACAATATCAATCGTTTTACTATAACGCCATGTTTCAATCAGAAGAATTATTGGTTTGTGCTTTTTGTTGAAAACGTTAGCAGGCAATTCTCTTGCCTGAGGGCGTAAAGAAAGCCACAACAAAAATCAGATTGGCGTATACTAGAAGCTGTTCGTTAATTATAGACTTGGATGCAAATGTATGGCTAAAAAACCCTCATCGAATTTTAAAACAGATGCCCCTCGGGATCACCAAATGGAAGGTTTGAAACTTCCACCGCACTCTCTTGAGGCGGAGCAATCTGTTTTAGGCGGTTTGATGTTGGATAACGAACGTTGGGATACTGTCTCTGAACGGGTCACACACGCTGATTTTTTTAGCCGCCCTCACCGCACGATTTTCTCGCAGATGCAATTATTGCTAGAGCGGGGCAAGCCTATCGACTTAATTACCCTGTCCGAATCCTTAGAGCAAGAAGGTGAGCTTGATAGCGTAGGGGGCTTTGCCTACTTAGCTGAATTATCCAAAAATACGCCAAGTGCGGCGAACATTAATGCTTATGCAGACATCGTTCGCGAACGTGCGGTTGTACGTGACATGATTTCTGTTGCCAATGAAATTGCAGATGCGGGTTACGACCCACAAGGGCGTAGCAGTGAAGATTTGTTGGATTTAGCGGAAAGCAAAGTTTTCCAAATCGCAGAATCCCGAGCGAACAAAGATGAAGGGCCAAAAGGCATTGAAGCTATTTTGTCCGAAACCGTCGAAAAAATTGAGCAGCTTTACCAGCAACCTCATGATGGGGTAACGGGGGTTTCTACAGGTTATCAAGACCTTGATAAGAAAACTGCGGGGTTACAAGGTTCAGATTTAATTATCGTGGCAGCGCGTCCATCGATGGGTAAAACTACCTTTGCGATGAACTTGTGTGAAAATGCGGCGATGACAGAAGAAAAGCCAGTGCTTATTTTCAGCTTGGAGATGCCAGGTAACCAGATCATGATGCGTATGCTTGCGTCACTTTCTCGCGTTGACCAAACGCGTATTCGTACCGGCCAATTGGACGATGAGGATTGGGCGCGTATTTCCAGCACGATGGGGATTTTGATGGAAAAGCGCAACATGTACATTGATGACTCATCTGGCTTGACACCTACAGAGGTACGCTCCCGTGCGAGGCGTATTTACCGTGAACATGGTGGTTTAAGCCTGATCATGATTGACTACCTTCAGTTAATGCGTGTTCCTTCGCTTTCTGATAACCGTACTCTTGAAATTGCCGAGATTTCTCGCTCGCTAAAAGCCTTAGCGAAAGAGCTTAATGTGCCTGTGGTGGCATTATCACAGTTGAACCGTAGCCTTGAGCAACGTGCGGATAAACGCCCCGTTAACTCCGACTTACGTGAGTCGGGGTCTATTGAGCAGGATGCGGACTTAATCATGTTCATCTACCGCGACGAGGTTTACCACGATAACAGCGAGCTTAAAGGGGTTGCGGAGATTATTTTAGGTAAGCAGCGTAACGGGCCAATTGGTACGGTGCGGTTGACGTTTAATGGGCAGTGGTCGCGCTTTGATAACTATGCGGGGCCTGCGTATAACGACGAAGACTAAATACTCGTCATAAATACTCGTCATACTTTGCGCTGTCGCGGTGTTGGCTGCACTCAGCTACGCGAGTCACATACTCGTGTATGCTCCCCGCGATATCTTCGCTTGCCGCCTAGCGACAACCCAAACTATTTAGAGTATTAGAGTATTAGAGTATTAGAGTATTCAAACTATTTAGAGTATTGGAATTAGAATATTAAAATTAAATGATTCATAAAAATAATATCGGATGGAAATTGATATTTTTTAGCGTATAACAAATAGAGAATAGACTAAGCTGCCAATGTGCAGCTTAATTTTTAGACAAATTAGAGAGAAGCAAACGAGGGGATCATGAAAGCGGCAACCGCATTAATAAACCGCCGCGCTCTGCGACACAACTTGCAACGGGTGAAAGAGATTGCACCCAATAGCCAACTGATTGCAGTTGTTAAAGCAAACGCTTATGGCCATGGGTTAGTTGGAGTGGGAAGTGCAGTGGAAGCGCTGGTGGATGGCTTTGGCGTGGCAAGGTTGAATGAGGCATTGCTACTGCGCCAACATGGCGTTACAAAGCCCGTCGTCTTACTGGAAGGTTTTTTTGAGCAGTCTGACTTAGTATTGATGGCAGAGCACAAAATTGACACCGTTATTCACTGCATCGAACAGCTTGAAATGCTTGAAGCGGCTAAGTTACCACATTCCCTCAAAGTTTGGATGAAATTAGATACAGGGATGCATCGCCTTGGTGTATTACCAAAAGACGCTGAGGCTTTTTATCAACGCCTGCAACGTTGCCAACATGTTGAACTGCCTATTAATATTGTCAGCCATTTCTGTCAAGCTGATGCGCCGCACTTGCCAACAACTCAACGTCAAATCGATTGCTTCAAACAGTTTATTGCAGGCAAAGAAGGCGAAAAATCTATCGCGGCATCCGCAGGTATCCTATTATGGCCTGAAGCTCACTATGACTGGGTTCGTCCAGGAATTATGATGTATGGCGCTTCTCCCCAAGAAGGAAAAAGCGCGGCAGATTTCGGCTTGCAGCCAGTTATGACTTTAAAATCCACCTTAATTGCTGTGAGAGAACATTCAGCAGGCCAATGTGTTGGCTACGGTGAAACGTGGTGCAGTGATCAAGATACTCGCCTTGGGGTTGTTGCCATTGGTTATGGCGATGGCTACCCGCGTAACGTGCCGTCTGGGACGCCAGTATTAATTAATGGGCGAAAAGTGCCGATTATTGGTCGTATTTCGATGGATATGACTGTCGTGGATTTGGGGTTAAATGCCACCGATAAAGTTGGTGATGACGTGGTTTTGTGGGGGAATGGACTGCCAGTTGAAGAAATTGCCGCACAAACGGGTATTATCAACTATGAGTTGCTCACTAAATTGACCTCACGAGTTGCGATGGAATATGTAGACGAATAGTCAACAAAGGGTTATTTTCAAGTAACAACGTAATAACCACGCTGAATAACGCAATGCGCGCTGACATTATCAGTGCCAAATAATGATTAGGAGATGTCCTGTGTTTGAACATGTTGATGCTTATCCGGGCGACCCAATTCTGTCGTTAATGGATGAATTTAATAAAGACACTCGTGATAACAAAATTAATCTGAGTATTGGTCTTTACTACGATGGTGAAGGTAAAACGCCTGAACTGGCAACGGTGGGTACCGCTAAAGCGTCACTAAACAAGTTACCTGCAAGTGCTTCCTTGTATTTACCAATGGAAGGCTTAAAAGATTACCGTCTTGAACTGCAAAAATTGGTATTTGGTGAAGATTGCCCGCTGATTGCACAAGAGCGTATTGCAACAGTGCAAACCATTGGTGGCTCTGGTGCATTAAAAATCGGTGCTGATTTCCTACATCAATACTATCCTGATTCAGAAGTTTGGTGCAGTGACCCAACATGGGAAAATCATGCCTCTATTTTCTCTGGTGCGGGCACAAAAGTTCATTATTACCCATACTTTGATGAAAAAACCAAAGGCGTTAAATTCGATGAAATGCTTGCAACCTTTAAGAAATTGCCAGCAAATAGCATCATTTTAATGCACCCATGTTGCCATAATCCAACGGGTTCTGATTTAACACCGGCGCAGTGGGATGAAGTCACGAAAGTGGCGATTGAACACAAACTGATCCCATTCTTAGATATCGCTTATCAAGGTTTTGCTGAAGGTATCAACGAAGATGCTTACGCGATTAGAGCGATGGTTAAAGCGGGTTTGACCGTGTTTGTCAGCAACTCATTCTCTAAAATCTTTGGTATCTATGGCGAACGTGCGGGTGGATTATCGGTGATTTGTGAAAACACCGATGAGCGCGATCGTGTATTAGGTCAGCTTAAAGCTGGTGTGCGCCGTTTATATTCAAGCCCACCCTCTAATGGGGCAAAAATTGTGGCTGCGGTACTGACCAACAGCGCAGAAAAAGCAAAATGGTTAGCAGAAGTGGAAGAAATGCGTTTACGTATTTTAGACATGCGCACCGTGTTGGTGGATGAGCTGAAAAAAGCGTTACCAACCAAAAACTTCGACCATTTATTGAAACAGCGCGGGATGTTCAGTTATACCGGTTTCACTAAAGAACAAGTGGCTCGTCTAAAAGACGAGTTTGCGGTGTATTTAGTGGGTACGGGCCGAGTATGTATGGCAGGTGTTAACCGCCACAATGTAAAACGTATCGTTGAGGCATTTGCTGCTGTTAGCCAATAGTTAAAGCTAACTCAATGATAAGTAAATAGACGCAGGCTAATCCCTGCGTTTTTTATTACTCGGTTATATTTATGAAACAATTAAGTCTATCTTCTCCTGTTTTATTCCTTGAATTTTTTGTCCGAAAATTTTCCTTTTTTGGTAAAGGTTCTACCCGAGCTCAATTACCTGAAGATGCGTTTTTCTATATGGGAACTTCAAAGGCTAGCCGATATCGTTATTTTGAACGTGTCCACGAAGAATTCATTCAGCGGGATAAATGTTTGCAAGAGTGGGGCTTCAATGCCTATCAACCTATGATTTCATCACAAATGAGTCAAGAGCAACAACAAATTTGGCAATCACCATCAACGCGTGCAATCATGAAATTGACAGGGAAATACTTCCATGAAAATGAATGGGTTAGAGCGAAGAGTGAAACTAAAGTCGCAAAATATTCAGGTGATTGTGACACACTGATGTTTGAAAATATTCAGTCATTAGCCCCATACTATTTTGATGTTCATAGCGTGTCGGAACTAGGGGATATTACCACTCACTTCCCACGAAAAACGGTTCCATTGATGATAAAAGCGGGGGAAAGCGTCTGTTTTCTTTGCCGACGAGAAGAGTATGAGTTTATAGGGTGGGGAGGGAAACAACCTAATTTGAACCTAGTGATGTGGGTAAAAAATTACGGTTTTCATAGCCAATTACCTATTTGCGAACAAACTATTATTGATGGTTATGATGGTGCTCACCTCATTGAGCAAGAATACAAAATTCGAGACTTTAGAAAGAGCCATTTGCGTTTCGAATTGGGCTAATGAATACCCTTGCCAATAACACAAGGGTATTCATAGAATATTAGTAGCCGCGTTCTAAAATCGTCTTTAAGAACCTTGAAGTGTGGGACTTCTCACATTCGGCCACCTCTTCTGGTGTACCCGCGATGAGAATTTCACCGCCGCCGCTACCCCCTTCAGGGCCTAAATCAACAATCCAGTCTGCTGTTTTAATCACATCAAGGTTATGTTCAATGACGACAATGGTATTGCCTTGATCACGTAACTGATGCAGAACGACTAAAAGTTGTTGAATATCAGCAAAGTGTAAGCCTGTCGTTGGTTCATCCAAAATATAAATAGTTTGCCCTGTACCGCGTTTGGAGAGTTCCTTAGCCAGCTTAACACGCTGTGCTTCACCGCCTGATAACGTGGTCGCTGATTGGCCAAGACGAATATAGGATAACCCTACATCCATCAAGGTTTGCAGCTTACGAGCAAGGGCAGGAACCGCATCAAAAAACTCACGGGACTCTTCGATAGTCATATCGAGAACCTCATGAATGCTCTTACCTTTGTATTTGATTTCCAAGGTTTCGCGGTTATAGCGCTTACCTTTACACTGGTCACATGGCACGTAGACATCAGGCAAGAAGTGCATCTCAACCTTGATAACGCCATCACCCTGACAGGCCTCACAGCGCCCGCCTTTCACGTTAAAACTAAAGCGGCCTGGGTTATAACCGCGGGTACGGGACTCTGGCACCCCTGCAAATAACTCACGAACAGGAGTAAACACACCAGTATAGGTCGCAGGGTTAGAGCGCGGTGTTCGCCCTATTGGGCTTTGGTCAATATCAATGACTTTATCGAAATGTTCCAAGCCCTCAACATCCAAATAAGGTGCTGGGGTAATGGTGGTTGCCCCATTGAGTTGGCGCTGGGCAATTGGGAATAATGTGTCGTTAATCAGTGTGGATTTACCTGAGCCAGATACGCCCGTAATACAGGTAAATAACCCGACTGGCACTTTTAAAGTCACATTTTTCAGGTTGTTACCTTTTGCGCCAAACACAGTGAGCATTTTGTCTTTATTGACAGGAACTCGCTGTTTCGGAATTTCAATTCGTCGTTCACCGCTTAAGAACTTACCTGTTAAGGAGTCAGGATTCGCAACAATATCTTCTAATGTACCTTGGGCGACAATTTGACCACCATGTACCCCCGCACCTGGGCCAATATCAATCACATGATCAGCGGCGCGAATAGCATCTTCATCGTGCTCTACGACGATCACGGTATTGCCTAAATCACGCAGGTGGATCAAGGTTTCTAACAGGCGATCGTTATCCCGTTGATGCAGGCCAATTGACGGTTCATCAAGCACATACATCACCCCCACTAAACCTGCACCAATTTGGCTAGCAAGGCGAATACGCTGTGCTTCACCACCTGATAAGGTATCTGCAGAGCGTGACAAACTTAAGTAGTTTAAGCCAACGTTAACTAAGAATTTAAGGCGGTCACCAATTTCTTTCAGTACTTTTTCAGCAATTTGCGCGCGCTGGCCACTCAGCTTTAAGTTTTGGAAAAACTCCATCGCATGGCCAATACTGTAATCTGCGATTTCAGGTAACGTAGTGTTTTCAACAAATACAAAGCGCGCTTCTTTACGTAAACGCGTTCCATTACAAGAAACACAAGGGCGGTTACTGATATATTTCGCTAGTTCTTCACGAACGGCGGTGGATTCCGTTTCTTTATAACGGCGCTCCATATTATTGAGAACACCTTCGAATGGATGGCGGCGAACGGTAATATCCCCGCGATCATTACGATATTTAAACTCAATGGTTTCTTTGCCTGAACCGTACAAAATGATTTTTTGCACTGCAGGACTGAGTGAATCATAAGGGGCTTCAACATCAAACTTATAGTGCTCAGCCAATGACATTAGCATCTGGAAATAATAAAAGTTACGACGATCCCAGCCGCGAATAGCGCCGCCTGCTAAAGAAATTTCTGTGTTTTGTAACACGCGTTCAGGGTCAAAAAATTGCTGAACGCCTAAACCATCACAGCTTGGGCAAGCCCCAGCTGGGTTATTAAAGGAAAACAGACGCGGTTCTAGTTCCACCATGCTATAGCCACAAACGGAACACGCAAAGTTTGCAGAGAAGACCAGCTCTTCTGCTTGTGGATCGTCCATATCGGCAACAACAGCGGTACCACCAGAAAGCTCTAGCGCGGTTTCAAATGACTCAGCTAAACGTTGCGCGATGTCATCGCGGATTTTAAAGCGATCAACCACGACTTCAATGGTGTGCTTTTTCTGTAATTCGAGTTTAGGGGGATCAGAAAGATCGCAAACTTCCCCGTCAATGCGTGCGCGGATATAACCTTGGCTCGCTAAGTTATCGAGTAATTTAACGTGTTCCCCTTTACGATCTTTGACGACGGGAGCAAGTAACATCATACGGCGATCCATTGGCTGCGCTAAAACATTATCAACCATCTGGCTGACGGTTTGCGCTGCTAATGGAATATCATGATCAGGGCAGCGAGGCTCACCAACCCGCGCAAACAATAACCGCAAATAGTCATGAATTTCAGTGATGGTTCCCACGGTAGAACGTGGGTTATGTGAAGTGGACTTTTGTTCAATCGAAATCGCAGGAGAGAGCCCTTCAATATGGTCTACATCAGGCTTTTCCATTAAGGACAGGAACTGGCGCGCATAGGCAGAAAGTGACTCAACATACCGGCGCTGGCCCTCTGCATACAGGGTATCAAAGGCTAAAGAGGATTTTCCAGAGCCTGACAAACCCGTGATAACAATCAGTTTATCACGAGGAATAACGAGATTGATGTTCTTCAGATTATGCGTGCGTGCGCCGCGGACTTCGATATTATCCATTTACCACTTCCCGGATGATTTGATATTGAACAATCGCAAGCGATCATTATCACATATTTTTCCCTGATTGGATATACAGTACTCGTTATATTTTCTGGCCTGTACCGATTTAAATTCGCTGTGTTGTTGGCTGCGCTTAGTTGCGTAGTAGTAAGCTCCCTACGATGCATTCATTTACCGACTAGCTGTATTCAGAATCGAATGTTTTGAGGTGAAAAATACAAAATTACAAACAAATTCAAGGGGAAAAATAATTTGTTGGAAGGCGTGCTACTGAGAGAATAATTTTGTGTCTATACTGAAAAAAGTGCTCTGGGATTTCACTTAATTTTGGAAAGCGTTTCGCAAGTTTAAATATGCAATTTCAATTGTTGGTGCAAATCAGTTCGGTCATTGGTAAACTTCAAGGCTAATCCAGAGATTAAAATTCAATGCATCAGGAGCAATAAATGGCCAGCAGAGGCGTAAATAAAGTAATTCTTATCGGTAACCTAGGGCAAGATCCTGAAATCCGTTATATGCCTAACGGCGGAGCTGTGGCAAACCTGACTCTGGCAACTTCTGAAAGCTGGCGCGATAAGCAAACTGGCGAGATGCGTGAAAAAACTGAATGGCATCGCGTGGTGATTTTCGGCAAATTAGCTGAAGTTGCAGGTGAATACTTGAAAAAAGGTTCACAAGTCTATATCGAAGGGTCTTTACAAACGCGCAAATGGCAAGACCAAAGCGGTCAAGATCGCTACACGACGGAAGTGGTTGTGAATATTGGCGGTTCTATGCAAATGTTAGGTGGTCGTGGCGGTGATGCGCCATCACAAGGCCAAGGTGGTCAAGGTGGTTGGGGTCAACCTCAACAGCCACAAGCTGCACAACAATTCAGTGGTGGCGGTGCTGCACCTGCACGCTCACAAGCGCCAGCACCACAAAATAATGAGCCACCAATGGATTTCGATGACGATATTCCGTTTTAATTTGTTATTTTAATAACTATAAATATATAAAAGGCTTCCTCGTGAAGCCTTTATTCTTTTATATTTTAAATATAACTATCAAATAAAAATTTTTTATTAAGATAATAAAATAAAAAATGGTTATAAACCTTAAGGGATTATTAATTTTTTTATCAAAAATAAATAATAAAAAAGCTCCAGTAATTAACTTACTTGGAGCTTTGTATTGAAGGTGGAATAAAAAGGGTAAGTACAAATTTTATTTTCATATTGCGTATCAGGCTACTTTAGGTTCCAGTAGTAAAGGGTCATTCTGACTTTCACCGGAAATTCGGTAGACTGATGGCGACGTACCTAAATAAGCGCGGAATCGCTTTGCAAATGATTGCTGGGAGTCAAATTGGTATTTTAATGCAATATCAATTACTTGTAGTTCTGTGGTGCAGAGGTCTTTTGCTGCTTCACAAATCCGCCTTCGACGAATATATTCACCTAAAGGTATCCCGACAACCTTACGAAACACTCTTTGTAAATGCCATTTTGTATATCCAGATTTTAGTGCAATATCATCCAGTAATAGACGACTGGTTAAGTTCATTTCAATCCAAACTATTATTTCATTAACAACTGTAGATTGAAATTCTGTGTATTTCCCATTATAGGGAACAGGGATTTCTTTATACATAATGTTTTTCCTACGAGTTACTTTTTAATCATATCCTTCATTAAGTAAACAGCCAATAAATAAATACTAAACAAATAGGAATACAGGCTGTTAATTTGTTAAATGACATTAATAGCAAATTTTAATTAATCTCTAACCAGTAGTGTTTGCCTTAAGATAATATATTTATCAGGAATCGAGTAAAACGAGTGATAACTGAACCTCGATCCTACAATAAGCATTACAATCACCAGGATCGAGACAGTTCATACTGATCAGTGTGTTGGAATATATTTTTTAAGTCTCCAAAAGCTGAGCAAAATAGCGATGGAAATTATAATGGATAGTATATTCATCGCTTGCCAGCCAATGGTGAAAAAGAGAATGCCAGCCCCGAGGCTGCCAATGCCGCCAAAAAAGTAGATCAGAAAATCAGTTGTTCCTTGCACTTTTGCTCTTTCATGAACTTCATAGCTGTGGGGCAGTAAATTGGTGGTGCTGATTAAAAGTAAATTCCAAGCTACCCCAACAAAAATACCAGAGAGCAAATAGTGATAAAAACCATTACCTAGTAAATTCATCACAGCAGATAAAATCAATAAAATGATGCCACATAAAATAATGCGTTTTGCCCCTAAATGCTGAATTAATGTCCCTGTGAAAAATGAGGGAGCAAACATACCCAATACGTGAAACTGAAACACGATTGCGATTGATGAAAATGGAAAATCATGTTGCTTCATCGAGAGTGGAATAGAGGCAAAAGTAAAGACGACAATCGCATAACCAATGGCACTCACAATCGCGATTAATTTCAGTATTGGCTGTGAATACAATGCCTTATAGCTTCGTTTAATTAAATTTTCATCGAGTGGTACTTTCACCATTTTTTTCAATGGCACAATGAGCAATAAAATAAATGCGATAACATAAATACCCGCTAACGTAGCAAAAGGGCCTGCAAACGGATATTTTGCAAAAAATCCTTGGGTCATAATAGCCAGTGTTGGGCCAATTAAGGCAGCGGCAATACCACCACTCATCACAAGACCAATCGCTTTAGCGCGCAGTGAAATAGGGGCTTCTTCGATAGCAGCGAAGCGAAATTGTTGTGCAGTGCCAATCGCAATTCCAGTGAAAAATAAACCTAGGGAGAAATAGATTAAATTACTTTCTAAAACCCCAAGAATCGATAATCCAGCACCAATTAGCCCGCCAATGTTTCCGATAATAAACCCAATTCTTCTTGAATATTTTTGCATCAAAAAGGCAATAGGGATTGTTGCGAGTATCAAACCAATATACTGACTTAACAGGGGAATTGTGGCATGTTTTGGGTCAGTTGCTAAGTTTTCGCCAATCACAACAGCAACTGAAAGGACAATGGCATTCCCTGTTATAAATAATGCAAGTGTGGTGGCTAACCACCAAACAGACCTTGGCATAGAGACCTCTTTCTTATAAAAATCAAATAAAATCAATTTATTGAATATGAATTTTGTTCACATCGTCATATTCTTTGGCTCTATGCTACAACTTCAAGTTAACTTTAAGTCAAGTGATAGGTTGGGGATGTTTTAATAGTTAATTCTGCTTTATTTTGATTTAAATTAAGATGATGGCTCTGATATGGTTGAATGTGATGAGGCTCGCATTTAGGAGGGATGAGAACTGAAAAACGAAAAAATGATTGTCAGAGTAACAAAATTATGTTTTCTTAAAGGGAGTTAAGAAAACAACAAAAAATTAAACAAACAGACTAAAACAGGAAAACCCCGTGAACATGACTTTTAATCACTTAAACCTACTACTAACCGCGCCACGTGCTGCGGTGGTCGTGCGTGTGGTGGTGGTCGTGGGCTTAGCGCCGTAACGGGTACAAATCAACGCAGATTTAGAAACCCCGCCGGCGCAAACCGAGCGGGGTTTTTTATTCTCTCTCGCTCAAATCCGCAGGCTAGCAAAGGATAATTATGATGAGCGAATCGGGCAACACATCACCACAGAAAACGCGTTTTACGGGCGCAGAATTAATTGTACATTTACTGGAAAAACATGGTATTACCATTGTTTCTGGCATTCCAGGTGGGGCAGCTTTGCCTTTTTATGATGCATTAGGAAAAAGCAAAAAAATTCGCCATATTCTTGCTCGTCATGAGCAAGGGGCGGGTTTTATTGCTCAGGGTATAGCTCGAACAACAGGCAAAGCCGCTGTGTGTATTTCGTCCAGCGGCCCTGGCGCAACCAACTTAGTGACTGCAATTGCTGATGCAAAACTAGATTCTATTCCACTGGTTTGTATTACGGCACAGGTGCCTTCTTCAATGATAGGGACAGATGCATTCCAAGAAGTTGATACTTATGGTATTTCTATTCCAGTTACCAAGCATAACTATTTAGTTCGCAGCATAAATGATTTGCCACAGGTGATTTGCGATGCTTTTCGTATCGCTGAATCAGGCCGTCCAGGGCCAGTTTGGATTGATATACCGAAAGACGTTCAAACCGCGACTATTGAGTTAACCGAGATACCTGACATTTTACCGAAAGATAAAGCGCCAAATTTTGATATGGAAAAAGTACTCCAAGCGGCGCAAATGATCAACGAAGCTAAACGTCCAGTGCTGTATTTTGGCGGTGGTGTGATCAGCTCTGCTTCAACAGAAACGGCGATTGCATTTGCAGAAAAGGCTGCTTTGCCCACAACCATGACCTTGATGGCATTGGGTACTGTGCCTATGCGACATCCTTTGTATTTGGGAATGTTAGGTATGCACGCCGCGGCAAGTACCAATATGGTGATGGAAGAATCAGATTTACTGATTGTTATTGGAGCACGCTTTGATGATAGAGCCATCGGAAAAGCTGAAAAATTTTGCCCTAATGCCAAAATTATTCACGTTGATATTGATAAAGCGGAAATCAGTAAAATTAAGCGTCCAGACATTGCTATCCATGCTGATGCAGGGCAAATTTTGGAATTATTGTTGCCATTGGTTGAGCGAAATACGCGAAATGAATGGATCAAACGAGTCGATGAGTTAAAAGCAAAATACCCATTAAACTTAAGCGATGCAGATAACCCATTAAACCACTATGGTTTGGTGTTAGCTGCGGCTCGTGCCGCGGGTGAAGAGGCCATTGTCACAACCGATGTTGGTCAGCACCAAATGTGGGCTGCACAAGTTTATCCGTTGTCTCGCCCTCGCCAATGGTTAACTTCAGGCGGTTTAGGCACGATGGGCTTTGGTTTACCTGCTGCGATTGGTGCTGCTTTGGCTGAACCTGAAAAAACCATCGTATGTTTTTCTGGTGATGGTAGCCTGATGATGAATATTCAAGAATTAGCGACAGCAGCTGAACATCAATTAAATATCAAAATCGTTTTAATGAATAACCAAGCGTTAGGTATGGTTCATCAGCAACAAGATTTATTTTTTGAAAACCGTATATTTGCTGCAGCTTATCCGTACCAAACTGACTTTATTAAGATAGCGGCAGGCTTTGGTTTACAAACCTGTGATTTGAATAATGAGGCAGACCCTGCAATGGCACTGGAAGCGGTTATGAATACCAAAGGCCCTTGTTTAATACATGCCCTGATCGATGTGAATCAGAAGGTATATCCAATGGTTCCGCCAGGTGCCGCTAATATTGATATGATTGGAGCGTAATTATGGTACTTGAACACCACCCAATTGCTTTAGAGTTAATTGTGCGTAACCACCCTGGCGTTATGTCTCATATTTGTGGCCTATTTGCTCGTAGAGCATTTAACGTAGATGGCATTCTTTGTATGCCAATTAAAGATAAAGACGAAAGCCGCATTTGGTTATTAGTCCAAAAAGACGAACGCTTATCGCAAATGATTAATCAAGTCGAAAAACTTGAAGATGTTAGGGAAGTACGTTTTAGCGATAATTTACAGCTGTTTGAAACAATGCAAAATTATTTGCAGTAATTCTTAAACTTGGTTTTTCAAATAAGCTCATACTTTGGTATGGGCATATTTTTTAGCCAAATAATGTTGAATCGGGGTTTCTTAAAACGAACGAAAGTGATATAACATCAAAAGATAAACAAATAGTTTCTCAGTTTATGATGAAGAATAAAGGGAACAAAAACGATGCAAAACAATATCTATCTTTCGAATACCTATCAATATGAAGTAGAGACAATGTTAGTTAATACAGGCCATGATGAGGAGGGTGAGTGGATTGCACTTGAAGATAATATTTTTCATCCTCAAGGCGGCGGTCAACCTGCGGACACAGCCTGGGTTAATGAATTTAGTGTTCGGATAAAGAAACACTTGAATGGGTTAATTGTTGCTTATTTACCTGAATGCGCTTCTCTCAATGCTGAGGAAAGGGTTATAGCAAAAGTTGATAGTGAGAAACGCCGACGCTATGCTGCGCTTCATACTGCAGGGCATTTGTTAAATTGGGAATTACGTCGTTTTGGCTGGATGGCACAAAAAGGGCATCATTTCCCAGATGAATCAAGAGTAGAGTTTACTATGATGGAAAATCAAGTAACCCCTTTTGAAGAACTTGATAGCGCTGAAATTGAAGGCATTATCAATCAAAGTTTACAAAGTGCCCGTAAGGTTGATATTAAGCAAAATGGTGAAATGCGGATAAGCTATATCGACCAAACAGAAGATATGCCATGCGGAGGGACGCATGTCGCCTCGTTAGATAATATTTGCCATTTTTCAATTAAGTCGATGAAATTTAAAAAGGGAACGTTACGTATTAGCTATGATGCACAGCATGTTACAGTTTAAACGCCATCACTAAGATGTGAATATGTCATCACTACAGTTGCTTGAAGTTCACCATCCATACATAAGTAGGAATGTGGAAAATCGCCGCTAAATGCATAAAAATCCCCTGCTTCTAAGACAATATTTTGGTCGTTGTTTAAGCGTAACATGAGCGAACCTGAATTAACCATAATATGTTCGTGGGTTCCCGTCATGTGAGCAGGGCTATTAATGATTGCGCCTCGTTTCATGGTTAGCTGCCAGATTTCCGAGATATTTCCCATGCTGATACGAAATTTAAATTGCTGAGAGTACTCGCTTTCATCACTCGGTGTAGATTTTACAAAATAAGGGTAGGCTTCATGTTGACGCGTAAATAAATCGCTTAGCGGAAATCGCAGTGCTATAGCAATGGACTCCAATGTATCGATACGTGGGTTTGAATCCCCAGATTCTAATTTTGAGAGCGCCGCTTTAGATATGCCTGAAAGGCGAGAAAGTTCGTTAAGTGAAAGATTTCTCGCTTGTCTAAGTAAACGAATTTTTTGGCCAATTTTTATATTAATTTTTTTATCCATGTTGTGCCTTTCCTTGAATATTGGTCTATTGTGCTAATTCTACATCACTCAGCGAATCAAATCACATACTCTTGGTTATCCATACTATTTCAATGCGTTATTTAATTTTTTGATAGAGATTTGAATTTTTAAAAATGAAAAAAATAAAGCTATTTAATAAATCTGATAATAACTATAGTGAGGGCGTTAAAAACTTTCGGAGTTAAGCGCTATGCCGTTTGAATTATTCTCACCAGAAATGGCGATTTGTTTTACGACGTTGTTGTTTGCCTATATTGTTTTTGGAATGGCGGGCTTTGGGTCTGCACTGATTGCTACACCTGTACTCGCGTTGTATTTACCTCTGAATATGATCGTTCCCATTTTAGCGTTAATTGATTTAACGGCTGCGGTATTAAATTTACTTAAAGATGGAAAAAATGCGGATTATCAGGAAATAAAATGGATTATTCCCCTAATGATAGTGGGAAGTTTAATTGGCGCAGCGATTTTATTAAAAACACGACCAGATATATTAGTTTTGTTATTAGGGCTGTTTGTTATTGGTTATGTGTTAAATGCTTTCTTATCAAAAAAAAACAAAAAACCGTTTTCAAAAGCGCTCGTTGTCCCTTTTAGTTTGATTGGCGGGGTTTTTAGCGCGTTATTTGGGAGCGGTGGTTTTATTTATGCAATGTATTTATCCAGTCGGATTGAAGATAAACAGCGTTTTCGTATCACCCAAATGACACTAATTGGTTTTAGTACGCTAACACGTGTGGTCATTTTTTTGGTTATGGGAGTGTACCTAAACCTTGATACTTTATTGATTGCATTAGCATTCTGTCCAGCAATGTTGCTTGGAACTTGGTTGGGTAGGCACATTACATTAAAAATCACCCGTGAAGCTTTTTTGAAAATTATTAATCTAGTGATTTTAGTTTCAGGTATAGCCTTGTTATATCGATATTTCTTTGTTCTTTAATTATAAATACCCGTTAAAACACAAATTTATTTTATAAAGATAAATAGCAGTATATAGGCGGCATGCTACAATCACCGCTGGCATTATTAGGTTTATTGATAATGCGGCGGTTTTTTATATTATTAATAATTAATTTTATGGAGTTAAAATCTAATTCTTTGATTAAGTATTTAGATTAATACCAAAATGAGCTCTGATAATCAGTGTTTACACAATTTTCGACATTCCCCTTCATTTGCTATTTTTACGATTACGACCAGTATTGCCGTTATTGGCATCGTCATTGGGTTAAGTATTCCAATGGTAGCTTTGAGATTAAATAACTATGGTGTGAATGAACTCACCATCGGTATTATTTCCGCTGCGCCAGCTTTAGGGATGTTTTTAATCGCGCCTGTTGTACAGCGTATTGTGCAATGGTCAGGCAAGCGCAAAGCGATGTTAATTGCCACCATTATTTCAGGTATTAGCTTATTACCGCTATTAAGTACGCTACCTCTTTGGTTATTACTTCCTTTACGATTGATAACAGGGCTTGCCAGTGGTGTCATGATTTGCTTAGGCGAAACGTGGATTAACGAATTATCGCCTGAAAACAAACGTGGACGGATCCTCGCGATTTATACCACGGTATTTACTGTGAGCCAGCTACTTGGGCCTTCTTTTATTGCTTATTATGGTGTAGAAGATAAATCCCCTTTGCTTATTTGTACCCTTATCCATTTGATTTCGGTTGTGTTATTTATATTAATGGATCAAAAAGTAGGTGATCGATTGTCCGCTACAGCAGAAAAATCAAATTTTTCTATTATCCAGTTTGTGAAAGTTGCGCCTGGAATTTGTGGGGGAATATTATTTTTCGCCTTTTTTGATGGCACGATTTTATCCATGTTCCCTATCTATGGGATGGGGATGGGACACACAGAAGCGGTGGCTGCACTGATGATTAGCGCGATTTTAGCGGGTGATGCAATCATGCAGCTACCTTTTGGCTGGCTTGCTGACCACATGAATCGGGAGAAACTCTATCGGATCTGTGGTGTTGTAACATTGGCAGCTAGTTTCTTATTACCATTTACCATTACTCAGCCTTATTTAATTTGGGTATTGTTGTTTGTATTGGGAGCAACTGCGGGGGCAATTTATACCATTGCGTTGGTGCAGATTGGCCAATATTTTAAAGGGAATGAGCTGATTATTGCGAATGCGGCAGCAGCGATGTTGTGGGGGATTGGTAACTTATCTGGGCCTCTGCTCGCAGGGGTGGCGACATCAATTTCACCATCAGGCCTACCTATTTTATTGATTTTGTCTGCGGCTATTTTTTTGTGGTTTACCCGAGCGAAATACAGTGCGCAAGTTACTGAGCAAGCGACATATTAATTTTAGCGGGTGAATTAGCACCCGCTTCACTTTATTCTGTGACTTTATAAACGACTAAATTCTCACGGTATTCATCTGGTCGATGGTTGTGCCAAAAAAGTACCATACCTTGTGGGGCAGGCTTCACTTCTTTTGATAATACGATTAACCAGCGGCAGTGCTCTGGTTTTTGGAACTTATCCTGTCGTTGGTGTAGAACTTTTGTGTAGTAATACAACATTGGCGCTTCTGATTCTCCAATATTATCAGAGGCCATACAATCATCAGCTGTATATTGGCCTACTAAATGCTGTTTTAAATCGACAAAAACCCCTTCAAAACCTTTTGTGTAATCAACCCAACCCAAAAATAAGGTTAAGATCACTCCCCAAACAGTACAGAGCCCGAGTACCCAGTTTTTCATCATTTGAAAAGCGGGGGAAAGGTTTGGAATGATTCGGTTACGCAAGAACCAAACCAGTGTAATCAATACCCCGCAGATGAAAGTGATAGTGGAAAAGGGCATTTGATAACTCATGGGGAGCCAACGGCTAAATAATGTTAAGTATTCTTGATGGTGGCCCGTTAATACGATGAAATAGCTGCCCCATAGAAATGCGACTAAGAATGACCAAAACACAGCAGAGAAACGTGAAACCCCATTGAGAACTTTTTCAGGAATAGCCAAAAGTGCAGGTGTACCAATAATCGCCATTGGTGCGATAAAAGGAAGAAGGTATAGTGCACGGCCAGAGGCAGAAATTTGCAAAAAGACTATGCCTAAGAGCGGGAATAATGTGAGTAAATAGGTGTTAGAAGTCATTAAGCATTTGATTGGGTGGCGTAAGAAATAAGCGACTGCCAACAAACCCGATGGTAGAGCAAACAATGAAACGGCTGCAGGGATACGTGTTAAATTTGCTTTTGCACCGAGTTTTTCAACAGAAAAGCCAAAAAAGCGACCGATGTTATTTTCCCAAAACCAAACCATAAATAAATCAGGGTGTTGCTGGTAAAGCATGATTGGCCAAGGGAGGATAGCAATAAGCGCTGCTAATCCAGCCGCAAAACTATAGCACCAAAATTGTTTTGTACGGCATTGAGTTAAAAATACAGGGGCTAATAGCAGACAAATCCACAGGACTCCAGGAATAAAGACACCTTTTGAGAGCATCGTTACCACTGTTCCCACGCAGAGCCAAACCGCTGACATTTCCATTTTTTGTTGTTGGATCAACCCTAATAGCCCATAAAGCCCGATTGTTGCACCTGCTACCAGGGCGACATCAGTAAACATATCATGGCTATGGCGGAGGATCCCTGGCGCGCAAGCATACAGTGCAAATGCAATCCAAATACGGATATCAGTAAAGTCCTTTGCAGTAAAAAAGCGGCGAGCTAAGAACACAAAAAATGAAAAGTTAATGACTGAAAAAAATAAGCTGGCAGTTCGTGCCGCATCATAGAGTGGCATAAACCCTGAAAATAAGTGGGAGGTTAGGGTTGCAACCCAATAATAAAGCGGGGGTTTTTCCATAAAAGGCTCACCCGCATTGGTTGGAACTAACCATTTCCCTGTTTCATACATGGTTTGAATAATACCAAAGCTGTAGTTTTCATCTTGTTTCCATGGACTATGACTATAGATACCAGGGAGTAAATATAGGACAAGGAAACTGATAAAAAGTAGTAAAACACCCCGTTGTAATGTGATGGATGGTGTATTTTTATTTGGCATATTCATTTAAGACTTTAGTTCACGGTGATAAAAATAAAATAATAACTACGGTTAATAGTTTTTTAGCTCATATATAAAAATAATATTTACTCATTGACGGATATTTATATTTTTTGAAAATATTATTCACTAACACATATTTAAACTATTTTACCATGAAATAATAATGAGTTAGCTAACCGTTTTGTAAGCAAATATTCAGTGATTATATCAAAAAAAATAATCTCGCTATATAAACAAAGTCTATATGAAATTGAATTAGCTATTTTTACCTAATGTTATCTTTAATAAATGGTGAAGAATAATAAATATTATTAATAAAGCCGTATTTATCATCGGGTATTTTATTCTATTTTTCGAGGTGGAAAATGAGTTTGATGCAGAGAAAAAACTAAAAACACTTGATCATTTGCCCGTTTTCGAACGATAATTGCTCTCCTCACAATACGCCCTATTCTTATTTTTAAGCCAAACGATTGCGCCATTGTTTTGATTGAGATTTTTCCTCTCGGTCAATAAGGTTTTTAGAAATACGTAATCGTTTACGTCAGCGGGAGTGTGATGAGCCAGTAAGATGGGCATATAAACTTATTGGCTTTTAGCGTGTTCGTTTACCATTAACAGCAGAGGTACACCATGTCAGGCCAACAGGCTTCATCCAACTGCAAATTGGATTCATTTTTTAAGATCACCGCTCGCGGCTCTTCCATTCGCCGTGAAATCATTGCAGGGCTAACCACATTCTTAGCGATGGTTTATTCTGTTATTGTGGTGCCTGGTATGTTGGGGCAGGCTGGTTTCCCGCCTACTGCAGTGTTCATTGCTACCTGTTTAGTGGCGGGTTTCGGTTCATTATTAATGGGGTTATGGGCGAATTTGCCGATGGCAATAGGTTGTGCCATTTCACTTACCGCATTTACCGCTTTCAGCTTAGTTTTAGGCCAGCAAATTAGTATCCCTGTTGCGTTAGGCGCCGTATTTCTAATGGGGTGCTTGTTTACCATTATTTCTGTAACAGGCATTCGTAGTTGGATTTTACGTAATATGCCAATGGGCATTGCACATGGTACAGGGATTGGTATCGGCCTGTTTTTATTATTGATTGCTGCAAATGGCGTGGGTTTAGTGATTAAAAACCCAAATGCTGGCCTACCTGTGGCTTTAGGTGAATTTACCTCTTTCCCTGTTTTAATGTCATTAGCGGGTCTTGCAGTTATTTTCGGCTTAGAAAAGCGCCGTGTACCAGGTGGCGTGTTATTAGTCATTATTGCGATCTCAATTATTGGTTTAATTTTTGATCCTGCAGTGAAATACCAAGGTTTCTTTAAATTACCGTCATTAGGTGACGATGGTCTTTCTCTTGTTTTTAATATGGATATCATGGGTGCGTTGCAACCAATGGTACTGCCAAGTTTATTGGCGCTAGTCATGACTGCCGTATTTGATGCGACGGGTACAATCCGTGCCGTTGCAGGGCAAGCGAACTTATTAGATAAAGACGGGCAAATTATTGATGGTGGAAAAGCATTAACCGCTGACTCCGTAAGTAGCATTTTTGCGGGGGCGATAGGTGCTTCACCAGCGGCGGTTTACATTGAATCAGCCGCGGGAACAGCTGCTGGTGGGCGTACGGGGTTAACTGCTGTTGTTGTTGGAGTGCTATTCCTACTGATCCTCTTTTTATCGCCATTGTCATACTTAGTGCCTGCTTATGCGACAGCACCAGCACTGATGTACGTTGGTTTGTTAATGTTAAGTAACGTTTCAAAATTAGACTTTGATGACTTTGTTGATTCGATGTCTGGCCTGCTGTGTGCGGTGTTTATCGTCCTGACATGCAATATCGTAACGGGCATTATGCTTGGCTTTGCAGCATTAGTGATCGGTCGCATTTGTGCGGGTGAATGGCGTAAGTTGAATATTGGTACTGTTGTGATTGCTGTGCTTTTGGTGGCGTTTTATGCTGCTGATTTGGCCATTTAAAGGTAATTAAATTAAAAAGGCGGGGGTTGTTACCGCCTTGTAACGTATTATTTCGATTAATCGCAAAGTATAAATTTTTTTCCCATAGGACGGTAGCTAGGGATAGAATAGATATAAGGCGGTGAATCAAGTGGAAGTCCCATTTTTCCACTCGTGACCGCTTGATTGTCATAATCGAGGTCTGGACGGTGCTATCTCTTACTATGCGGCGGCAGGCAATTTTGAGTTCTGGTCGTCTAGTTAATCAGTAAGGGCAACATGGAAATTTTCTTTACTATTCTTATTTTGATTTTAGCTGTCTCTGTGTCAGGGGTTGCTGCTAAAATTCTTCCTATTCGTATTCCACTTCCCCTCATTCAAATAGCCATTGGTGCACTATTAGCTTGGCCACAATTTGGCTTGCATGTCACGTTTGACCCCGAATTGTTTATGGTTTTATTGATTCCGCCTTTACTGTTTGTTGATGGCTGGAAAACACCAACCCGTGAATTTTTCCAAAATGGCCGGGAAATTTTTATTCTCGTGTTGGTTTTGGTATTGGTTACAGTTATAGGTATCGGTTACTTAATTTACTGGTTAATGCCTGGTATTCCACTCATCGCCGCATTTGCCCTAGCTGCGGTACTTTCACCAACGGATGCGGTTGCGCTGTCTTCCATTGTGGGGAAAGGGCGTATTCCTAAACGTATGATGAGTGTCCTAGAAGGTGAGGCATTAATGAATGATGCTTCAGGTCTGGTGGCATTAAAATTCGCAGTTGCCATTGCGATGGGGACAATGGTATTTAGCACATCTGGCGTGACGATTGAATTCTTTAAAGTTGCTGTGGGTGGCTTACTTGCAGGGATTATTGTGACATGGTTGTACAGTAAATCTTTGCGTTTAATGAGCCGCTGGAGTGGTGATGACCCTGCAACACAGATTGTTTTCATGCTATTGCTGCCATTTGCTTCATACATGATTGCAGAACATATTGGGTTTTCTGGCATTTTAGCCGCTGTTGCCGCAGGGATGACTATCACCAAATCTGGCGTGATCCGTAATGCGCCACTCGCAATGCGTTTACGTGCGGATAGTGTTTGGTCGATGTTGGAATTTGTATTTAACGGCCTAGTTTTCATCATGTTAGGGCTACAGTTGCCAGGGATATGGGAAACTTCCGTCATTCAAGCAGATCTCGACCCAAGTGTTGAGACATGGATGTTGTTTGCAGCCGTTGCCATTATTTACTTTGCCTTGTTATTGCTGCGTTTTTGTTGGCTGTGGCTGATGAAAAGATTTAGCCGTTTGTTCCTAAAGAAAAAACCACTGCAATTTGCTAATTATACCGTGCGTGAGCTGTGGCTGGCTTCTTTTGCGGGGGTGCGTGGGGCGATTACCTTAGCGGGTGTGCTCTCTATTCCGTTGTTTTTAACCGACGGTTCTCCTTTCCCTGCTCGTTACCAACTGGTGTTTATCGCCGCTGGGGTGATTTTGTTCTCCATTTTTGCAGGGGTGATCGCATTACCGTTATTGCTGCGCAATTTCAAAGTGGGTGACAAAGAAGCGGATGCCAACGAAATACGTATGGCGAAGGCTAAAATGGCAGAAGTAGCGATCGTTAGCTTGAATAAAATGGAAGAGCGTTTATCTGCGGACGTGGACGAAAAACTTGATTCAGAAGATATCAGTGAGGTTGCTTCTCGCGTGACAGGTTATCTCAGACGTCGTACGGCAGGGCAAGATGAAATTGAACATAACTTGCAAATTGAAGACCTTGAGCGCCGTTTCCGTTTGACCGCGTTGCGTGCAGAGCGTGGTGAGCTTTATCACTTGCGTGCTACGAAAAAAATCAGCAATGAGACACTACAATCTTTGTTGGTCGATTTAGATTTATTAGAAGCGGTACTGATCGAAAAAGAGCATTAAAACGAAAAACCGAGTATTCTACTCAGCATTCTTTAGTTTGAGACAGAATACAGCATTATGTGGTTACTTGTTATCACGACGCTGCTTTGGGCAGCGTCTTTTAGTTTGATTGGTGAATATTTAGCAGGCCAAGTCGACAGCTGGTTCTCAGTTTTGGTGCGTGTTGGCCTTGCTTCATTAGTATTCCTGCCTTTTCTTCGCTGGCGTCAATTTGGCGCTAAAGTGATTTCACTTTACATGTTAGTGGGTGCTTGCCAGCTTGGGATCATGTACCTGTTTGTTTTCCATGCCTATCAATATCTTACTGTTGCTGAGTTTTTACTGTTTACGGTATTAACGCCACTGTATGTCACATTAATTTATGACTTATTAGAACGGCAGCCACTGCGCAAAGGGTACTTGTTTAGTTCTTTGCTGGCGGTGATTGGGGCGGCAATTATTCGCTATGATCATTTGAGCGAATCATTCTGGTTGGGGTTATTGTTTGTGCAGTTAGCCAATATCTTTTTTGCTATCGGGCAAGTGGGGTATAAGCGTTTGATGGAGGTACATCCCATTCCTCAACATCAGGCTTTCTCGTGGTTCTATTTGGGGGCGACGTTAGTGGCACTGATTGGCTGGTTGCTCTTTGGTAATAAATCCATGATGCCAACCACAAACCTCCAATGGGGAGTACTGCTGTGGCTTGGTATTGCTGCATCAGGTATTGGTTATTTTATGTGGAACTATGGGGCAACAAAAGTTGATGCTGGAACCCTTGCTATTATGAATAACATGATGGTTCCAGCTGGCCTATTAGTGAATTTTGCCATTTGGCAGCAACATCCTAATTGGTTGAGTTTTACCATTGGATCGAGCCTAATAATTGCGTCTCTTTGGGTGCATAAACGTTGGATACTTTCGCGGGCTTCACATACGAAAGGCTCTCCACAGCGTGATCCGTCGCGTTCTCAGTAAATGCCTCGATAGCTGGCTGGCGCTGTTCTCCTTCACGGCACGCAGCGTACAGCCGGCTCCATAAGCCACTCCCCAATGTTTTAGTCTTAATCAACCCTTGCTTCTCGAAGGAATCTACGGCCCAATGGGGTAATGCGGCAATTCCCATTTTAGCTGCTACCATTTGAATTAAAATCAATGTGTTATCTACATTTTTTACATTTGGTGAAACGCCCGCAGGTTGCAGGAAGTGGCGCCAAACATCAAAACGTTCTCGTTGTACTGGGTAGAGCAGTAACGTTTCATTCGCCAAATCATGTGGTTCAATGTGTGGCTTCTTTGCAAGTGGATGGTCACAGGCGACGATCAATTTCACTTCATAATCGAACATTGGCGTGTAATGAATACCTTGGTCAGGCAGGATATCTGACGTCATCACAAGGTCGAGCTCTCTTGAAAGCAACTCAGGCTGTGGGTCGAATGTCACCCCCGATTTAAAATCCACACTCACTTGCGGCCAGGTCTGCCTAAACTGTTGCAATGCAGGTGTTAGCCATTGAATGCAACTGTGGCATTCGATAGCAATACGTAGCGCACAGACACCAGGTTCATTACAGACGCGAATGGCATCTTTGACCAAGGGTAGTACTTGTTGTGCCAGCTGCAATAAAACTTCCCCTTGTGGCGTAAATTGTAATGGCTGGCTTTTTCGTACAAATAAGCGAAAGCCTAACCGATGCTCTAAATCACTAAACTGGTGTGATAGAGCTGATTGTGTCTGGTGCAAGTGTGTTGCTGTAGCCGCTAATGAGCCGTACTGGCTGAGCGCTTGCAATGTTTTTAAATGTTTTAGTTCGATCATGAGAAACCTTCACGGTGACAATGAAATATTTGCGCTTGTGCTTTATACAGTACCTGTTGATTATGGATGTGTAAACATCTAGACGGCTAAATATTTTAAGGGGTCAATATGTCTGTTATAAATCATACACTTGGTTTTCCACGCGTCGGTCTGAAAAGAGAGCTAAAACGAGCACAAGAAGATTATTGGGCAGGCAAAATTAACCAATCGGCGCTTTTAGCGGTGGGGCATGAGTTGCGCGTTCGCCATTGGGAGCAGCAAAAAAATGCAGGTGTTGAATTATTACCCGTTGGTGATTTTGCTTGGTATGACCAAATTCTGACAACCAGTTTACTATTAGGTAACGTGCCGCCACGCCATCAAAATGAAGATGGTTCTATTGATTTAGATACCTTATTTAGAGTCGCTCGTGGCCGTGCACCAACAGGGACTCCCGCGCCAGCAGGTGAAATGACCAAATGGTTTAACACAAACTACCATTACATCGTGCCTGAGTTTCAAAAAGGGCAAAAATTTGCGCTATCTTGGAACCAATTGTTTGATGAAGTTGATGAAGCACTTGCGCTAGGCCACAAAGTTAAACCTGTGATTGTGGGGCCAATTACCTACCTGTGGTTAGGGAAAGTTAAAGGCGAATCATTTGATCGTTTATCGTTGCTGAATGAATTACTGCCAGTTTACCAACAAATATTGGCGCGCTTAGCTGAAAAAGGCATTGAATGGGTGCAAATTGACGAACCCGCACTGGTACTGGATTTACCTATTGAATGGCAACAAGCATACAAAGAGGCCTATCAAGCGTTATCAGGCCACATAAAATTATTGTTGACCACGTATTTTGATGGCGTTAGCCATCACTTAGATATCATCAAACAGTTAGCTGTCCAGGGGGTACATGTCGATGTTGTGGCGGGTTCAGATGATATTGAAATACTGCACCAAGCGCTGCCTGCTGACTGGGTTTTATCACTAGGTGTGATTAATGGCCGTAATGTTTGGAAAGCCGATTTAGGTGAAAAATTTACCCAAGTAAAACCACTGCTAGGTCAACGTTCAGTGTGGGTAGGAACCTCCTGTTCACTGCTGCACAGCCCCATTGATTTGAATGATGAAACGCGTTTAGATGCGGAAGTGAAAAGCTGGTTCGCGTTTGCATTACAAAAATGTGAAGAGCTTGCCTTGCTGAGTAAAGCACTCAATCAACCCACTGATGCAAACATTGCAACGTTAGAAACATACAGTGCGCCGATTCGAGTTCGTAAAACCTCAACTCGAGTGAATAATGCCACCGTCACACAACGTTTAGCGGCAATTCGTGAGGGGGATGCAGAGCGTACCAGCCCATATTCACAACGTGCACAGCTTCAGCGTAAACGCTTTAACTTGCCATTATGGCCAACTACCACGATTGGTTCTTTTCCTCAAACCAGTGAAATCAGAACGCTACGGTTAGATTTCAAAAAAGGTCATGTAGATAAAACCTATTACCGTACAAATATTAGCGAGCACATCAAACAGGCGATTAAAGAGCAAGAAATTTTGGATATCGATGTGTTGGTACACGGTGAAGCTGAACGTAATGACATGGTTGAGTACTTTGGTGAACACTTTGATGGCTATGTATTTACGCAAAATGGTTGGGTACAAAGCTATGGTTCGCGTTGTGTGAAGCCACCAGTGATTATTGGGGATATTAGCCGCCCTGAGGCAATTACCGTTGAGTGGGCGAAATATGCGCAATCGCTAACGAAAAAACCTGTCAAAGGCATGTTAACAGGCCCAGTCACTATCCTGTGTTGGTCATTCCCGCGTGAAGATGTTAGCCGTGAAACCATCGCAAAACAAATCGCACTGGCACTACGCGATGAAGTGGATGACTTACAGAAAGCGGGTATTGGTATTATTCAAATTGATGAGCCTGCGTTGCGTGAAGGCTTACCACTGCGTCGAAATGAGTGGGCATCATACTTAAAATGGGCAGTCGATGCCTTTAAACTCAGCGCTGCCATCGCTGAGGATGACACACAAATTCATACCCATATGTGTTATTGCGAGTTCAATGACATCATGGATTCGATAGCGGCGCTAGATGCAGATGTGATTACTATCGAAACTTCGCGTTCAGATATGGATCTGTTGGATGCATTTGAACATTTCGATTATCCAAATGAAATTGGGCCAGGTGTCTATGATATTCACTCACCGAATGTACCAAATGTGGCGTGGATTGTTGAATTGCTCAGAAAAGCGGAAAAACGTGTCCCTGTTGAGCGTTTGTGGGTCAACCCAGACTGCGGACTGAAAACCCGCGGCTGGACGGAAACCCGTCAAGCGTTAGCCAACATGGTTGAAGCCGCGAAATTGCTAAGAAATGAGCACTCATCTTAAAGCGTAATAAAAGGCAGGGAAACCTGCCTTTTTGCGTATACAGATTGGTTAACGGGTTAACCAAATAATTTGGATTTCAACAGATTCATACCAATAGAAGCCAAATCGAGGTTTTCAGGAAGCTCACCATTTGGTGTTGCACTATCAACCAGTTGGGGCAGATATTTAGCCACTAAATCTGATGTTGATTGTGTATCTAAGCCCACAGATTGAGCCAACTCTTGAAGATTAACATTGCCAAACACTTGCATTAATTGGCTTCCATCAATCGGTAAATTCGCCCCTTCGCTAATCCACGACGTAATAATGCCACCTAAGCCTTGTTCGTTAAATTTATCAACGACACCAGAAAGGCCACCTTGGTTTTCAATCCAATTAATAACGGATTGAAATTGTTGCATTTTATCACCTGCAACCATCCCTAACATTTGATCGAATAGCCCCATTTTTTGACTCCTAGGTAACATGTCACTTGATGCTCTCACTCATAGTATGGAGCATTATTTGAAAAATTGTAGTCGGCTATTTTGATTAATTTATTTTTCAGGTCAATGAAAATGATGCATTTAAGATAACCCGATATAACAAGGTGATGTGATTGAGCTTATGGAGGATGTGAATAAGCACAACCGATGTCACATTTTTTATCACACATTTGTGTGAATGACTTTCATGAGGTGTGAATTTATTTATTTGTTCTATATCAATAGATTACATCGAAATTGATTGTTTTTTATATTATTGGCAATGTGATGTTGGTCATGTGTTTGTGAATTTTGTTGTGTGAAAATTCACAACAGTCACGAAGATTAACAACATCAGGGGTCATTATGGGAAATTTCGTTAATAATATTGGCGTTATTGGCCTTGGTTCCATGGGGATGGGCATTGCACAATCTCTAATAAAAAAGAATATTCCAACCTATGGATTTGATTTAAACCAAGAAGCTTGTCAAAACTTACTTCGTGTTGGGGCAAAAGCTGTAGGGCGAAATGCCGCTGAATTTGCTCAGGAAATAGAGGCGTTATTGCTCGTGGTTGTTAATGGCCGCCAAGTTGAAGCTATTTTATTTTCTGGGGATAAGCCACTTGTTGAACAACTACACCCAGGGACAATCATTGTCTTACACAGCACTTTAGCTGCTGAGCAAACTAAACAAATTGCAAAACGCCTTGCAAGTTACCAATTATCATTGGTGGACGCACCTATTTCAGGTGGTGCGATTAAAGCGGCTGAAGGCAAACTCACCATAATGGCTTCTGGTGAACCCGTTTTATTTGAAAGGTTATCACCTGTCTTTGATGCCATTTCTGAGCGTCTCTATCGTGTTGGTGATGAGGTTGGCTTAGGGTCAACGGTAAAAACCATCCATCAATTACTCGCGGGTGTACATATCGCTGTAGCAGCAGAAAGTATGGCGCTAGCATCAAAAGCGGGTATCGACCTTGATGTGATGTATGACATTGTCACGCATGCGGCAGGGAATTCTTGGATGTTCGAAAACCGTATGCAGCACGTATTAGACGGGGATTACACACCAAAATCATCCGTTGATATTTTTGTGAAAGATTTAGGCTTAGTGATGGAAACGGGGAAAGCGTTAAACTTCCCGCTTCCTCTCGCCGCGACTGCCCATCAAATGTTTATTTCTGCAAGTAACGAAGGCTTTGGTCTGCAAGATGACAGCGCAGTGATTAAAACATTTAAAGGAATTACTTTACCGGAGAAAAAAGCATGACAGTGAAGTTAGGCGTAATCGCCGATGATTTTACCGGTGCGACCGATATTGCGGGCTTTATGGTACAAAACGGCTGGAAGGTCGTTCAACTATTGAACGAACCTGATGAAAATACCGTTGTACCTCATGATGTTGATGCGATTGTTGTCAGTTTAAAAAGTCGCTCGTGTCCTGTTGATGAAGCAGTGAGTGCTTCAATCAATGCGTGTAACTGGCTAAAACAAAAAGCGCAGTGCCAGCAGATATTCTTTAAATACTGTTCGACGTTTGACTCGACAGAAAAAGGCAACATCGGTCCTGTGACTGATGCATTAATGGCACAATTGGGGACGGATTTAGCCTTAGTTTGCCCTGCATTACCCATCAATGGCAGAACTGTTGTTCATGGCCATTTATTTGTTAATGGTCAGTTGCTTAACGAAAGTGGGATGCAACATCATCCTGTGACACCAATGACGGATGCAAATTTATTGCGCGTTATGGAGAAACAGTCGAAAGGGAAAGCGGGCTTAATTTCACTGGTAGAGGTACAGCAGGGTCACGACACGATAAGTGCACAGCTAGCGGCGTTTGCTGAACAAGGCATGAGTTATGCGGTTGTCGATGCGATCACCATGGATGATTTATTACCCATCGCGAGTGCAGTGAAAACAATGCCATTACTCACTGGCGGCTCTGGTTTAGGCGCTGCACTGGCAAACATTGATAGCCAATGTGTGTGGGGTGGTAACACCACCAGAGGGGAAAAACCGACTGGCTTAGCTCGGAAAACAGTCATTTTGTCAGGTAGTTGCTCTGTTATGACAAACAAGCAAGTACAAGCTTATCAGCAAATTGCGCCTGCAAAAGCGTTGGATGTTGGAGAGTGCTTAAATAACCCAGCGTATGCAAAATCATTGGCAGTTTGGGTTCAAGAGCAGCAATCGACAGGTTTAGCACCATTACTGTATGCGACTCAGCCACCTGAATTATTAAAGAAAACACAAGAAAAATATGGCGCTGTAGCGTCGAGCAGTGCAGTAGAAAACGTATTTGGTGAAGTGGTGAAGGAACTTCAATCGCAAGGGTTTAACACGTTTATTATCGCGGGTGGTGAAACGTCGGGCAAAGTCGTTCAAAGCCTTGGTATCGAGCAATTAAGTATTGGTTCACCGATCGCCCCAGGCGTTCCTTGGGTACAAGATTTAGCAAGCGGAAACTGGTTAGCATTGAAATCAGGCAACTTTGGCCAAGAAAATTTCTTCCAGTTCGCACAGGAGATGTTTAATGAGTGATGAAAAGGCGCTGCGTCAAGAGTTAGTCGATTGGGCTAAGTCAATGTTTAACCGTGGATATAGCAGCGGTGGAGCAGGAAATATAAGCGCTAGGCTACCTGATGGCTGCATTATTGTTACACCAACAAATTCCAGTTTTGGGGATTTAGATCCAAATAAACTGAGTAAGCTAGATGCCGATGGAAATTGGATTGATGGTGATAAGCCAACAAAAGAAGTGTCTATGCATATGGCAATGTATCAGCAACGTCCTGATTGCCAAGCTGTTGTTCACTTACACTCTCCGTGGCTTACTGCGCTCTCGTGCTTAGCTGGGTTAGATACCGCAAATTGCTTGCCCCCGATTACGCCTTATTACGTCATGCGTGTGGGGAAACTGCCATTGATTGAGTATTTGCCGCCAGGGGACGACCGAATTGGTGAGGAAATTGCGAAATTAGCACCGACGCATAATGCGGTATTGCTATCTAACCATGGACCTGTGGTGGGTGGAAAAACACTAAGACAAGCATTTTTTAATGCAGAAGAGCTAGAAGATACAGCTCGCTTATATATCACATTGCGCCCACACGGTTTCACGACATTAACGCAAGAGCAAGTCGAGTTGCTCGAGAGTCGTTATCCACAAAAGTAAGGAGGCAAAAAATGGCTAAGTTTGCAGCAAATCTCAGCATGATGTTTAACGAAGTGCCTTTTATGCAACGTTTTGAAAGTGCAGCGAATGCAGGTTTTAAAGGCGTTGAATATCTTTTTCCTTATGAAGAAGATGCCAATTTAATTGCGAATGAACTGAAAAAACACAATTTAACGCAGGCATTGTTCAATATGCCTGCAGGTAACTGGGCTGCGGGCGAGCGTGGCATGGCATCTCTTCCAGGTCGTGAGGCTGAATTTGCCGAAGGTGTACAAACGGCTCTGACATACGCGAAAGCATTGGGTTGTAAACAAGTGCATGCAATGGCGGGGAAAGTGAATGAAAACGTCACATTAGAACAGCAAAAAGCGTGTTTCATCAAAAATATTCAACATGCTGCGGATGTGATGGCGGAGCATGGGATCCGTGTACTGATTGAGCCAATCAATACCCGTGATATGCCTGGGTATTTTTTAACGACTCAAAAGCAAGCTGAAGCATTATTACCTGAAATTAATCGTGAAAACGTATTTATCCAGTTGGATTTATATCACTGCCAAATTATGGAGGGTGATTTATTGAAAACAATCGAACGTTTATGGGGTAAATTTAGTCATATTCAGATAGCGTCAGTCCCTTACCGTCATGAACCCGATAGTGGCGAAGTGAATTACCCTTGGATTTTCAAACAATTGGATGAAATGGGTTATGACGGCTGGTTAGGATGTGAATATCATCCTGCAGGCCGTACCGAAGATGGGTTAGGCTGGCTTAAACAAGCAGATTCATAATTAGGAGAACCTATGCTCCCTTCTGAGCGTCGTGATTTTATTTACCGTTACGTACATGAGCGCCAAACTGTGTCGATCAGTGACTTAGTTGAGCTTATGAATGTCTCTCATATGACCGTACGACGTGATATTCGGATGCTAGAAGAAGAAGGGAAGGTGCTCAGTATCAGTGGTGGCGTTAAGTTAAATGATGTGTTGCGTCAAGAACTACCTTGGAGTGAAAAGGCGCGATTGCATCACCGTCATAAGCGTGAAATTGGCCAGTTTGCCAGTTCGTTAGTTGAGGATGGGCAAGTTGTGTACCTCGATGCGGGGACGACAACATTTGAAATCGCTCGTGTCCTTGGTGAACGCTTTAATTTAACGATTGTCACTAATGATTTTTCTATCATGCAGTATTTGATGGATAAATCGCAGCTCAACCTTTACCACACAGGTGGGCAAGTGGACAAACGCAATCATTCTTGCGTTGGGAATACCGCCGCGATGATGTTGCAAACCTTGAATGTGGATATTGCGTTTATCAGTACCAGCTCATGGGATTTGCAACATGGTGTTTCAACACCTCATGAGGAAAAAGTACAGATAAAACAAACGCTACTAGATGTAAGCCGACGCTGTGTGTTGGTTTCAGATAGTAGCAAATTTGGCAAGTATGGCATGTTCCGTGTTTGCCCTCTAAATCAGTTGCACGACATTGTTTGTGATGATCGATTACCCATCGATGTGGTGCAACGGATAACAGAACAAAACATAAAACTTCATTTAATAAAGACATAAAACATAAATAATCTTACCTAGAACTGCATAGCCAGAAAAAGGCTATAGCAAGGAGAATTACAATGAAAGTTATTATTACTGGTGGCGCAGGCTTTCTGGGCCAGCAGCTAGCCGCTGCTTTGCTTAAAAATAGCCAGGGTTTAAAATTTGACCACCTTGTTTTAGCCGATATTCAGTGCCCTACATCGCCAGTTGAAGATGCGAGAGTGACCTGTGTCGCGTTGGATTTAACCCAGACTGGCGCAGCTAATGAACTGATTGATGCGCAAACGGATGTGGTTTTCCACCTTGCAGCTATTGTGAGCAGCCATGCTGAAAGCGATTTTGACCTAGGCATGAAAGTCAACTTCGAAGCAACGCGCCAATTATTGGAAGCTGCTCGTGAGAAGAACCCTGCAATTAAATTTATGTTCACCAGCTCATTAGCTGTTTTTGGTGGGCAATTACCTGATGTGATCACTGATCTGTGTGTTGTGAACCCACAGTCGTCTTATGGCGCGCAAAAAGCGATGTGTGAGTTAATGGTGAATGACTACTCCCGTAAAGGCTATATAGATGGACGGGTTATGCGTTTGCCAACAATTAGTATTCGCCCTGGAGTACCAAACAAAGCCGCTTCTTCATTTGCCAGTGGCATCATTCGTGAGCCATTAAATGGTATTGAGAGCGTTTGTCCAGTTTCACCTGACTTAGCATTATGGTTATCAAGCCCAGAAACGGTGATTAACAATTTTATTCATGCGGTGAGTATTCCTGCGGAAAAATTTGGCCAGTCACGGACAGTGAATTTGCCAGGCATCACCGTCACGGTTCAGGGAATGATTGACGCATTACGTGATGTTGCAGGTCAAGAAACGGTTGATCTTATCCGTTTTGAGCCCGATGAAGCCATTAATCGCATTGTGGCGAGTTGGCCAGGCAAATTTGATATTAGCCGTGCATTGGATTTAGGTTTCCGTGCAGATGGCTCGTTTGGTGATGCGATCCGTTCGTTTATCACCCACCACGGCTCGTCTAATTAGGAGATAGCCTATGTCCTATATTCCTGTTATTGGCCTCGCGGTGGCCATATTCGTTCTGATTTTTCTCGTATTACGAACGCGCGTTCATGCGTTATTGGCAATGCTCATTGCCGCGGCAATTGCGGGTGTTTCTGGTGGTTTAACAGCAGCGGAGACAGTGACAGTCATTACAAAAGGCTTTGGGTCAACACTTGGTAGCATCGGTATTGTTATCGGACTCGGGGTAATGATGGGAAGGGTGCTGGAAGTTTCAGGTGCTGCTGAACAAATCGCCTATAGCTTTATCAAATGGTTAGGGAAAAAACGTGAGGAGTGGGCACTGGCAATTACGGGCTATATTGTCAGTATCCCTATCTTCGTTGACTCCGCTTTCGTCATTTTATATCCATTGGCAAAAGCGCTGGCGAAAAATGGTAAGCGCAGCATATTAACCTTAGGTGTTGCACTGGCTGGTGGTTTAGTTGTTACGCACCATACAGTTCCTCCGACACCAGGCCCTTTAGGCGTTGCTGGTATTTTTGGTGTCGATGTTGGGGCGATGATCCTGGCTGGAATGAGCCTCGCTATTCCTTGTGTAATCGGAATTGTTTTTTATGCAAAATGGTTAGGAACTAAATATCCTGAGTTTATGCCAGATGAAACGGGCAGTGAAGATCTGAAAGAAGTTCATGCACGTTACATGGAAGAAAAAGCAAACAAACCATTACCAAGCTTATTTTTATCTTTACTACCGATTATCACGCCAATCTTGTTGATTTTTATCAATGCAATTAATGGCTTGATTTTAAAAACTGAATCATTCCAAGGAATGGAAAGCAATTGGTATTTTCAGACATTTGAATTCTTAGGTGCGCCAATTATTGCTTTATCAATTAGTGTGTTGATATCGGTATACACATTAATGCCAAAAGCAACAAAAGAAGAAGTCATCGACCGTATGGAAGAAGGCTTACAAGCCGCTGGGATTATCTTGTTAGTGACAGGTGCTGGTGGTGCGTTAGGCGCAGTATTACGTGATAGTGGGACAGGTAATATTCTTGCTGAGCACGTTGCAAACTTACCAATTACACCTGTACTAATTCCTTTTATTATCGCGACATTAGTGCGCTTAATTCAAGGGTCTGGCACGGTAGCGATGATCACAGCAGCATCCATATCTGCACCAATCATCAGCCAAATACCCGATATTAACTTATTGGTTGCGGCGCAAGCGGCAACAATGGGGTCTCTGTTCTTCGGTTATTTCAACGACAGCCTATATTGGGTTGTGAACAGAATGATGGGGATTAAAGACGTAAAACAACAAATGATCGTTTGGTCTATACCTACAACAATAGCGTGGGCGATTGGTTTAGTTGGCGTCCTTGTCCTTGATGTAATTCTCTAAAATTGTACTTTAAGCTTTACCTGCCAATCCAAAGCGCCTTTACAGGCGCTTTTTTTCGATAATCAGGTACATTCATCTATACTGATTGCATCTTAAACATATTCTCAATATGGCACCTTTATTTTGTGATTAAAATCACGTTTTATTGAAAATAAAATGATGATGTTTTCATTAAAAGAGATACTCGTCACTAAATTAACTTGTGCTTATCGCTATATTAATAGTAGCTAATTAATTCAATGATGCCATTGTGTAAAGGAGTTTGATATGTCTGACGTTTTCCACTTAGGTTTAAAGAAAAGTGACTTACAGGGTGCAACCGTAGCGATTGTTCCTGGGGATCCTAACCGTGTTGAAAAAATTGCACGTCTGATGGATAACCCTGTACACCTTGCGTCATTACGTGAGTATACTTCGTGGCGTGGTGAGCTCGATGGTAAAGCTGTTATTGTTTGCTCAACAGGTATTGGTGGCCCATCTACCTCTATTGCAGTTGAAGAACTCGCGCAATTAGGTATCCGTACTTTCCTACGTATTGGTACAACTGGTGCAATCCAAGAAGATATTAATGTGGGTGATGTATTAGTCACCACAGGTGCAGTACGCTTAGATGGTGCGAGCCAGCACTTTGCGCCACTTGAATACCCAGCAGTGGCGGATTTTGATTGTACTAATGCATTATTTGCAGCGGCAAAAGATGCGGGTGCAACGGTTCATGTTGGTGTAACAGCCTCTTCAGATACTTTCTACCCAGGCCAAGAGCGTTATGATACCTATACTGGTCGTGTAATGCGCCATTTCAGAGGCTCAATGAAAGAGTGGCAAGACATGGGCGTTATGAACTATGAAATGGAATCAGCAACGTTACTGACCATGTGCTCAAGCAGCAAAGGCTTACGTGCAGGTATGGTTGCAGGGGTGATTGTTAATCGTACACAACAAGAAATCCCAAATGAAGCATTACTGAAGAAAACAGAAGGTAATGTGCTGAGTATTGTTGTTGAAGCGGCACGTCGTTTACTGTAATCAATGATTTACTGGCTCGCCTATTTAAAATTCACTCGGTTGTGGAAAGGCAATAGGCGGGCTTAGTTTGCCCTTCAAATTATTTATTTGAATCATAATCCTGCCAAGTTTTTAACAGTTTGTAATGAATTTCCAGAAAATAACGTGATCCTCTTATTCATTAGATCTGTTATTGTCATAAAAACAATTATCAATATTATGTGCCCTTTAATCGTTTGGGTTGCATCTTCTTTATTTGCAACTTAGACGTGTGCTGTGGGCAAAAAGGAATCATTATGTCAACAACACCTTACCTTCACCCTTCCGTCCTTCCACTGAAAGGGGGGATTAATTTCCGCGATTTAGGTGGGAAAAAACTATCAAATGGCAATAAAATCAAACCTGGCGTGCTGTTCCGTTCAGGGGCATTAGATCGCTTAACTCAGGATGATGAGTCGGTTTTACAATCACAAAATCTTTTCCAAATTATTGATTATCGTGACGAAGTTGAAATCATTGCTAAGCCTGATGTTGTTTGGCAAGGTGCACATTATGTCCATGCTCCGGCAAACCCGCTCGCCAAAGAAGTGACAGCAAACTTAGATAAGCTCACGCCAGAAATATTGGAACAGTTTGATCCACAAGCCTTTATGTTTCGTTTGTATGAATTATTACCGTTGAATAACCCCGCATATCATCAATTGGTGAACATGCTACAGCAACCCGAAAAAGGGGGGATTGTTCAGCACTGTGCCGTCGGGAAAGACCGCACTGGTGTCGGCTCGGCGTTGGTTTTATTTGCTTTAGGTGCTGATCTTGAAACGGTAATGGAAGACTATTTACTCACTAACGAAACATTAGCGCCATATCGTAAGCACTTACTGGAAGAACACGCAAAAACCATGAGTGATAGCATCGTGAAAAAGTTCGAGTATGTGTATTCTGTCCGTGAAGAGTTCCTACAAACAGCCTTAAAAAGCATTGAAAAACAGTATGGTAATGTGAATAAGTGGTTGGAAACCGATTTTGGCTTAGGGCTGAAACAACGTGAAGACTTACAGCAACACTTCCTCGAATAATAGATGTTACTTTGGCTGATGTTGTGTGAATAAAGGTATGAGCACATAACTCAGCTGAATTTATTGTCCTGTTTAATCTTGATTTATACGTTTTTCGCTACTGTAATACATCTAACCATTGATGGAAGGAATATACCGTGACGCTCAATGAAATCGTGACCGTTGTGACGGATTTTACTCGTGAACATGAAGTATGGGCGCTACCCATTATTTTCTTTCTCGCCTTTGGTGAATCTCTCGCTTTCTTATCACTTCTTTTACCTGCAACAGTGATACTGCTTGCGCTTGGCGCTTTGATTGGTGAAAGCAATATTGTTTTTTGGCCTATTTGGTTGGCTGCTGCGCTAGGGGCCTTTTTTGGCGATTGGCTTTCTTACTGGTTTGGTTTTCATTACAAAGAAAACGTACGCAAGATGTGGCCGATTTCCCGTAATCCGCAAATGATTGATAAAGGGCAAGTTTTTTTTGATCGATGGGGGATTTGGGGGATCTTTTTTGGCCGTTTCTTCGGGCCATTGAGGGCCGTCGTCCCTTTGGTTGCAGGGATCTGTGCGATGCCTCAACGCCATTTCCAACTTGCCAATATTGCCTCTGCGATGATCTGGGCGTTTGGCATACTCGCCCCAGGAGCCCTTGGTCTTAAATGGTTTGCGAGTTGGATAGGCTAGGCTTGCGAAGCGGCTCGCAAATAAACGGCGGCAAATGAAATTACCTCTGGACACTTATACAGTATCCCATTACCTTACACTAGATTTTGTAAAGTAAGGATTTAATCGTGGATACCTCTCTTTTATATGCCGTTATTGGTGCGTTGAGTGGCATTTTAGTCGGTGGTTTAGCGACGTGGTTTTCTATTGCCCAAAAAATCGCGCACAAAGATCAAGAGCTACAACAGGCTTACCGCCAACTTGCAGCCAGCGATGAAAAAAATGTGCATCTTGCTCAGTGGAAAGAGGAGTATGACAGGCTTGATCAAGAGCTTCGTACACAACGTGACATTAACCGGGAACAAGAGGCCGAATTACGCGAAGTCATCACACGGTTAGAGCAAAATCAGCTTGCTAACGAAGAAAAACAACGCATTTTACAGAACAGTGAGCAACGCTTAACGACTCAGTTCGAAAATTTAGCGAATCGTATTTTTGAACAAAATGAGCGTCGTGCTTCAGAACAGCAGCAAAAAAGCTTACTCGCAATGCTATCGCCTTTTCGTGAGCAATTAGATGGTTTTCGCCAACAAGTTCAACAAAGTTTTGGTGAAGAAGCGAAAGAAAGGCATACATTGGCCTATGAAATTAGGCAGTTGCAGCAGCTCAACAATCAGATGACCAAAGAGGCCGTTAATCTAACGCGTGCGCTGAAAGGGGATAACAAGATACAGGGTAATTGGGGAGAAACTATTCTAACCCGTATCTTAGAAGTTTCCGGTTTGCGCGAAGGCAGCGAATTTGAAACCCAAGTCAGTATTAATACGGGTTATAATAGCCGCTATCAACCTGATGTCATTATCCACCTTCCTGAAGGTAAAGATGTGGTTGTCGATGCCAAAATGTCATTAGTGTCTTACGAGCACTATTTCAATAGTGAAGACCCTCATGAGCAGCAACAAGCATTAAAAAACCACGTTGCTTCCATTCGTAATCATATGCGAATGCTGAGCCGAAAGGATTATCATCAGTTACCAGGAATTCGTTCACTGGATTACGTTTTAATGTTTATTCCTATTGAGCCAGCCTATTTGCTGGCTTTGAAAGAAGCCCCTGAGCTACTCGATGAAGGAATAAAGCAAAATATTATGTTAGTTTGTCCATCCACCTTGCTAGTGGCGGTTCGAACAATTAATAATATATGGCGTTATGAGCGACAAGGGCAAAATGCCCAAGAAATTGCAGATAAGGCAGCAAAAATGTACGACAAGCTGCGTTTATTTGTGGATGATATGCAGGTTTTAGGCACCAGCCTTGATAAAGCGAATAATACTTACCATTCGGCGATGAAACGCCTTGCTCAAGGGCGGGGTAATTTGATTAGCCAAGCGGAAAGTTTTAAGGAGCTTGGGGTAGAGATAAAACAACCTATTGAGCCTCAACTTGTAGAGCGGTCAGATTCACCTAATTGTGCTGAATCGTAGACTTCTAATAGGGTTTTACCTCAAAGGCTGTTACACTTCCTACAAAGTTTGAATGATAAGCAGGCATAAGAGAAATGACTGAACCAACGAAAGAAACCATTGATTTTGGTTTCCGCACTGTCGGCAAAGAGGATAAAGCTGGCTTAGTAGCGAATGTTTTTCACTCTGTAGCATCAAAATATGACTTAATGAATGACCTGATGTCATTCGGTATTCATCGTATCTGGAAACGTTTCACGATTGAAGCAAGCGGTGTGCGCCGTAATCAGCGTGTACTGGATCTTGCGGGTGGAACAGGGGACTTAACCGCAAAATTTTCACGCTTGGTGGGTGAAAAAGGGGAAGTCATTCTGGCAGATATTAACGATTCCATGCTGAAAATGGGGCGTGAAAAATTACGTGACCTCGGCATTGTGGGAAATGTTAATTATGTTCAAGCTAACGCAGAAGAACTACCATTCCCAGATAACTATTTTGATTGTATTACCATTTCTTTTGGCTTGCGGAACGTTACCGATAAAGACAAAGCACTGCGTTCAATGTTTCGTGTGCTAAAACCAGGCGGTCGCTTGCTGGTCTTAGAATTTTCAAAACCCGTTATTGAGCCACTGAATAAAGCTTATGACGCATATTCATTCCATATTTTACCGCGTATTGGGCAGGCTATTGTCAACGATCCAGATAGTTATCGTTACTTAGCAGAATCAATCCGTATGCACCCAAATCAAGAAACTTTGAAAGGGATGATGGAAAATGCCGGTTTTGAACAAGTGTCTTATACAAATATGACCGGTGGTATTGTTGCACTGCACAAAGGGTTTAAATTCTAAGATGGAAGCAGCATCAGCACATACCGAAATCCAACATACGGTTTTGTATTCTTTAATAACAGCAATGATGGAAACCTCTCTTAATCATATGCTGTTTAAAGAGAAAGTTCTGCAGCCTGCTAGGATGCGTTTGGCGGGTAAGGTGATGTCCATTGAGTTAAAAGAGCTTAATAAAACACTGACCCTGATTTTTGCGGAAAATCATGTTGATGTACTGAGCGAATGGACTGAAGCGGCAGATTGTACAATTAAAACGTCGCTGTTCACTTTAGTGAAGTTGAAAGACAAACAACAATTATCTCAATTGATTAATCACGGTGATATCGTGATTGAAGGGGATATGCAGATTGTCCAACATTGGTCTTCTTTGCTCGATTTAGCGATTTGGAATCCAGCTCACTATTTATCACCGTATATCGGCGATGTAGCAGCGGAAGGGTTGAGCAAGCTGCTAAATAAAGGTGTTTGCCTTGTAACTCATTTGGTTAAACGCCAAAAGACGTATGTTAAAGATGCCCTGATTGAAGAGTGGAAAATGGCGCCAAGCCAACTTGAACTCGTGCATTTTAGTGATGAGGTTGAGCAAATTGAGAGCTCAATGAGTACGCTGGAACAACGGCTAAGCCAACTGGAGGAGAAGAATGACACCCGGTGAATTAAAACGACTTTACTTCATTATTCGGGTTTTTCTCTCTTACGGATTAGATGAGTTAATCCCCAAAATTAAACTTACGTTGCCACTTCGTATTGGTCGCTTGGGTTTTTTTTGGATTAGGAATCAGCACAAAGATAAAGAACTTGGTGAAAGATTACGTCTTGCATTACAAGAATTAGGCCCCGTTTGGATTAAATTTGGCCAGATGTTATCGACTCGCCGAGATCTCTTTCCACCTGCAATCGCAGACCAACTCTCTTTACTACAAGACAAAGTTGCCAGCTTCGATGGTAAATTAGCACGTGGTTATATTGAGGCTTCTTTAGGTGGGCCTCTGGAGCAATGGTTTGATCATTTTGATGAGCAAGCACTCGCATCCGCGTCCATCGCTCAAGTTCATACGGCTATTTTAAAAGAAAACGGCAAAGATGTTGTTATCAAGGTTATTCGCCCAGATATTTTACCTATTATCAAAGCGGATATTAAGCTCATGTACCGTATCGCAAATTGGGTGCCGTTATTACCTGATGGGCGCCGTTTGCGTCCAAAAGAAGTGGTCCGTGAATATGAAAAAACATTAATTGATGAGCTGAACCTTTTACGCGAGTCGGCGAATGCTATTCAACTGCGACGTAACTTTGAAAACAGCTCTATGCTGTATATCCCTGAAGTTTATCCAGACTATTGCCGTGAAAATGTCATGGTAATGGAACGTATCTATGGGATCCCTGTATCAGATATTGCGACACTCAAAGCGCAGGGAACCAATATGAAGCTGTTGGCTGAGCGCGGTGTAAAGGTCTTTTTCACTCAAGTGTTTCGCGATAGCTTTTTCCATGCGGATATGCATCCTGGGAATATTTTTGTCAGTTATGAGCACCCAGAAGACCCTCTGTATATTGGTATTGACTGTGGTATCGTCGGCTCATTAAATAAAGAAGATAAGCGCTATTTAGCTGAAAACTTTATTGCATTTTTTAATCGTGATTACCGTAAAGTTGCGGAGCTTCACGTCGATTCTGGTTGGGTTCCCCAAGATACTAATGTGGAGGATTTTGAATTCGCCATTCGTACAGTATGCGAACCTATCTTTGAAAAGCCATTAGCCGAAATCTCTTTCGGGCATGTACTACTGAATTTATTTAATACGGCGCGCCGTTTTAATATGGAAGTGCAACCTCAGTTAGTACTATTGCAAAAAACATTATTGTATGTGGAAGGTCTTGGTCGGCAGCTATACCCTCAGTTGGATTTATGGAAAACAGCAAAACCATTTTTAGAGGATTGGGTGCATAGCCAAGTTGGCTTACCTGCAATTACACAAGCATTGAAAGAAAAAGCACCTTATTGGGCTGAAAAAATGCCTGAGCTACCAGATTTAATTTATGGTGCCCTGAAACAACACAAGTACTTGCAGTCAAACATTGAACAACTTGCACAGCAGTTGAAAGGTCAGCGAAATAAACAGCGAAAATCGCAATACCTATTAGGAATAGGGGCTACATTTATCCTCTGTGGCAGTTTATTCTTTATTTCCGATTTAACGCGTCTTTCCGCAGTGTTTATGGCTGCTGGTGCTTTATCGTGGTTGTTTGGCTGGTGTAAAACAGGCGAAAATTAAGTAAACTTTGTTTTGCGACAAGTTTATAAGGCTGTGAACATTTCCGTATTTTGTGTTGGTTGTATATAATAGACCTAATAACAATTGATCCCAAAACTATAGAGGTATTAACAATGGAATCAACTATTGCAATGGCTGCTTTTGGTAGTCCTTGGCAACTCATTATTATTGCTTTGCTTATTATTTTAATTTTCGGCACCAAAAAATTACGTTCTTTAGGTTCTGATTTAGGTGAATCACTCAAAGGCTTTAAAAAAGCGATGAGTGATGATGAAAAAGCGAAAGTAGAACAAGAAAAGCAAGATGCTGATTTTGCGACTAAAAATATTACGGAACAACAGGCTGCAGAGAAAAAAGAAAGCCCAGTTGAGAGCAAAAACAAAGAGCAGGGTTAAACCGTGTTTGACATAGGTTTTAGTGAACTGTTGCTTGTTGCTGTCATCGGTCTTGTTGTATTAGGGCCTGAGCGCTTACCTGTGGCGGTGAGAACCGTTGCTGGGTGGATTCGTACCATGCGCTCAATGGCTGCTAATGTACAAAATGAGTTATCGCAAGAGCTGAAATTACAGGAATTGCAAGAAACGCTGAAAAAAGTTGAGGAGAAAGCTAATCTAGAAGCGCTGTCTCCTGAACTGAAGCAGTCTATGGAAGAACTGCGGACAGCAGCTCAGTCACTGAAAAGTGGCTATCAAGCAACAACTAATGATATTGAAACAGAGTTAAATAAAGCTAAAGAAATCACTGATAGCTATGATACAGCTGTCAAAGATGCGAAAAACAGCGCTGAACAGACGCAAGAATCGGATCCAGATCCTGAGTATGCGGCTAAAATGGCTGCTGTTGTTGAGGAAGTTGAAACTGAGGAACCAGCAAAAACTGATGAGCCAGTCGCTTTAGCAACAACAGACTCGCAAGATACTAAAGCTAAAAACTCGAATCAAACCGAAAGTGAAAAATAACACATGGCTGTAAATGATACACAACCACTTATTAGCCACCTCATTGAACTTCGCAAACGGCTATTAAACTGTTTAATAACAGTTTTAATTGTCTTCGCTGCACTTGCTTATTTTTCAAATGATATCTACCGTCTCGTTGCGGCCCCTTTGATTGATAAGCTGCCAGTGGGTTCGCAAATGAGTGCGACTGATGTGGCATCAACATTTTTTACCCCGATTAAATTGACAATGATGGTCTCGGTTTTTGTATCGATACCTGTTATTCTTTATCAAATCTGGGCATTTATTGCACCAGCACTCTATAAGCATGAGCGTAAATTGATGTTACCTCTGCTGGTTTCAAGTAGCTTTTTATTTTATCTTGGAATGGCATTTGCTTATTTTGTTGTCTTCCCACTAGCATTTGGCTTCTTTGTTAAAACAACGCCAGATAGCGTTAACTTCATTCCTGATATCAGTAAGTACCTTAGTTTCGTTATGACTTTGTTTATGGCGTTTGGTGCGGCTTTTGAGGTGCCTATTGCCATTATCTTACTGTGTTGGACTGGGGTCACTACCCCTGAGGCACTTAAGCGTAAACGTCCATACATTCTTGTAGGGGCATTTATCGTCGGGATGTTCTTAACGCCTCCAGATGTATTATCTCAAACGCTACTTGCAGTGCCCATGTACTTGCTCTTTGAGCTTGGTGTTTTACTTTCTAATTTCTACGTAGGTAAAGGAAGGAAGCGTCAAGAAGAAGAGGAAGATGAAAAAGAAGAATCTTAACCTTAATAGATGCATCGAGCTCCTGATTTTACTGACAATAAAACGCCCATTAATGATGGGCTTTTTATTGTCTTGAATTACAGCTCAGGTGATTTTTTGAATTGCGTATTTTCGAGCACTTTTGGGACATTTTTGTTTAAAATATTCAATAGAAGAATTGAACGATACTCTCCATTAGGCTCATCAAAGATAGCTTGAATTCCTGCAAAAATACCCTCTGTAATTGTCACTTTATCGCCTGATTTTGGAAGGTCTGGTGCAACCATATGGGTAATTGGAGTCAGCTGTAATAACTCAATCACTTCTTCTGGTACTTCAGTCGGTAATTGGCCAAAACGAATAAAATGGCTAACACCCCGAGTGGATTGAATCGTCGTAGTATGAATTTCGTTATGATCAAACTTTACAAATAAGTAATTCGGAAATAATGCTTCTTGCACCGTTGTCCTTTTACCCCTAACAATTTTTTCCATCTCAGTCATGGGAGTCATACAGAGCACGTTCTGTCTATTTAGATGCTCAATAGCACGTTCAATTTGGCCTCGTTTGCAATAAAGCAGGTACCATTTTTCCATTTTTTGAATCTCGTATGACAATAATATGTTTATGATAACAAATTACGACAGAACAATGTGACTAATGAACCTCTGCACAATATTATTCATATCCGTAAGTTAAAATCATCAAGCTGCGGCTTATGAACACTGTAATATAGAACCTAAGTTTGTAGGAGACACAATGGATATCTTTTTGTTGAGTAATGGTAAATTACCAGGAAACTCAGTTTGGTTAAGCTATGCTTTACCTCGAATTAAAGAAACACTTACCCGTAAAAATATCAAATCAGCTGTTCTCGTTCCATATGCTGTTCTCCGTGGATCTCATGATGAGCGTGCAGAACAACTTTCAGAAGCACTAGGCATTAAAGTAACGACTATAGAGCATTTTTCTAGCCCAGTTGAAGCCATTGAACAAGCAGAGTGTATTCTGGTTAGCGGTGGTAATACTTGGTGGTTAAACAAGTGCCTACATGAAAATGGTTTGATTGTGGCGATTCAACGTGCGGTCAGAGAGCGTGGTGTTCCATACATTGGTTGGAGTGCAGGTTGTAATGTAGCAACACCAAGTATTCGCACAACCAATGATATGCCTGTGAGTAATGCAGCTATTATGCCATCTTTGGGGCTCTTCCCATTACAAATTAACCCACATTACATTGATGCACATATTTCTGGGCATATGGGGGAAACACGTGATGAAAGACTACAAGAGTTTTGCGTAATTAACCCACATGAAGTGGTTGTTGCGCTTCGAGAAGGTAGCGGTTTGCAAATTAAAGGGAATGAACTCCATTATTTTAGTGGTAAGAATGAAGGTTTTAAATTATTTCAGCACAACAAAACATTCCCAGAGCAGTTCGATACATTATTATTAGAAAAATTAGTCCCTTTTGATTGCCAGTAAAATGGTATACTTAACCAGAAAAATATTGATTTTTAAATGATTTAGACAGTAACTTGTAACCTTGGCCGGACGTCTTATAATGAGACTCCCTCTGTAATAGTAAAAGAAGATAATGAAATATCGTGACCTTAGAGATTTTATCGCGCAGCTGGAAAAGCAAGGCGAGTTAAAACGCATTACAATGGAAGTCGATCCCTATTTGGAGATGACTGAAATTGCAGATCGCACCCTAAGAGCAGGGGGACCGGCCTTATTATTTGAAAATCCAAAAGGTTACAATATGCCTGTTCTATGTAATTTGTTTGGGACAACCAAGCGGGTTGCAATGGGAATGGGGCAAGAAGACATTAAAGCCTTGCATGATGTTGGCAAGCTACTCGCATTCTTAAAAGAGCCTGATCCTCCGAAGGGTTTCCGTGACTTATTCGATAAGTTACCTAAATTCAAACAAGTTTTGAATATGCCTGCTAAGCGCTTAAGCTCAGCTCCGTGTCAGGAACAAATTTGGGCGGGTGAAGATGTTGATCTAACTAAAATTCCAGTTATGCATTGTTGGCCAGAAGATGCCGCACCACTTATTACGTGGGGGTTGACTGTCACTAAAGGGCCACACAAAGAGCGTCAAAACCTCGGTATTTATCGTCAGCAAGTCCTTGGTAAAAATAAAGTGATCATGCGCTGGTTGTCTCATCGTGGTGGTGCATTAGACTTCCAAGAATGGTGCCAAGCACATCCAGGGGAAAAGTTTCCTGTAGCTGTTGCATTGGGTGCTGATCCAGCAACGATTTTAGGCGCAGTTACTCCTGTGCCAGACACGCTATCTGAATACGCTTTTGCGGGTTTATTACGCGGTAATAAAACGGAAGTGGTTAAGTGTATTTCCAATGATCTTGAAGTACCTGCTGGTGCTGAAATTATCCTTGAAGGCTATATTGAACCTGGTGAGATGGCGCCAGAAGGACCTTATGGCGATCATACGGGTTATTACAATGAAATAGATAACTTCCCTGTGTTCACAGTCACCCATGTTACTCAACGCCGTGATGCTATCTATCACTCAACATATACTGGCCGCCCACCTGATGAGCCAGCGGTACTTGGTGAAGCACTAAACGAGGTTTTAGTGCCAATTTTGCAAAAACAATTTCCTGAAATTGTCGACTTTTATCTCCCCCCCGAAGGGTGTTCATACCGTTTAGCGGTTGTAACAATGAAAAAGCAATATGCAGGGCATGCAAAAAGAGTCATGATGGGGGTCTGGTCATACCTGCGTCAGTTCATGTACACTAAATTTGTTATTGTTTGCGATGATGATATCAATGCACGTGACTGGAAGGATGTTATTTGGGCTATTACAACGCGTATGGACCCTGCTAGAGATACGGTTATGATGGAAAATACCCCAATAGATTATCTTGATTTTGCTTCCCCTGTGTCTGGTTTAGGTTCAAAAATGGGGCTTGATGCGACAAACAAATGGCCAGGTGAAACAGACCGTGAATGGGGCCGCCCAATTGTCATGACGGAAAGCGTTAAATCTCGCATTGATGATATCTGGGAACAATTGAAAATTTTTGAAAAATAAGAGGGAAAGCATGGCAACTTTAAGCTGTAAAGTCACATCTGTCGAATCAATCACGGATACGGTTTATCGGGTTATTTTGTTGCCAGATGGTCCCTTTCATTTTAAAGCTGGTCAATATTTGATGGTTGTGATGGATGAGCGAGATAAACGACCATTTTCAATGGCATCCACACTCTGCACCAAAGGCACAATCGAGCTGCATATTGGTGCCTCTGAAATTAATTTATATGCCATGGCGGTGATGGATAGGATTTTAGATCAACAACGCATCGATATCGATATTCCCCATGGCAAAGCCTGGTTTCGTGAAGACAGTCAAAGCCCAATGATTTTAATTGCGGGGGGAACGGGGTTCTCTTATACCCATTCAATATTACTTGCCGCTTTAGCTGAAAACCCTCAACGGGATATCACCTTCTATTGGGGTGGGCGTCAATTAGAGCATTTGTATGATCTTGGTGAACTTCAGGCGCTGAGTGAAAAATACACTAGTCTAAAAGTCGTTCCTGTTGTTGAACAACCCGATGAATTATGGCGAGGCCGTACAGGGACAGTTCTTAGCGCAGTATTAGAGGATTTTGGCGACCTTTCAGAACATGACATTTATATTGCAGGTCGTTTTGAGATGGCGAAAAGCGCGAGGGATCGTTTTTGTAATGAGCGTGGAGCTAAAGTTGAACGCTTGTTTGGTGATGCCTACGAATTTATTTAACCAGCCATATTTCAAATTGTAGGGGGGCTTCACTTAGCTTCCCTAGTCATGTAGTTATCTACGCTCCTAGGAATATCTTTGCTTGCTATCTATCTATAATCTGAACTATGAGGGGTAAACCTGCATTGGTATATTATTTAATATGGCAGTGTTGCAGATTGCAGGGGGACTTCACTTAGTTCTTACAGTCATTTCAAGGTTAAAACGCTTTGAAATAATTTTTTGTCGCCAACTACTAGTCGAAATTATGGCAGACGACTCACGGGTATTTGGCAAAAAAGGCAAAAAAAAACCCGCCCCTGACTAGGCGGGAACATCGACAAAATGCAATGTTTGACGAAAGGGGTATTAAACTCGTTCAATAATTGTGGCGATACCCTGACCAAAACCAATACACATTGTGGCTAAACCAAATTGCTTATCTTTTTGCTCTAACTGATTCAGTAATGCTGTAGTGATCCTTGCTCCAGAGCAACCTAATGGGTGACCCAGCGCAATAGCCCCTCCGCTTAGGTTTACCTTCTCATCAATGAGGCTTTCAGCAATATTCAGTCCTTTTAAACATGCGATGGATTGAGCCGCGAATGCTTCATTTAACTCAATAATATCAATATCATTTAAAGATAAGCCTGCTCGTTTTAGCGCCATTTCAGTCGCAGGAACAGGACCAAATCCCATAATAGATGGATCACAGCCAACAACGGCCATTGCCCTGACTCTAGCTCTCGGTTTTATGCCATGTTGCTTCGCATAGCTTTCGCTACTAAGTAACATGGCGGATGCGCCATCTGATAAAGCAGATGAGTTCCCCGCAGTTACTGTACCATTTACAGGATCAAAGGCAGGGCGAAGGGCGGCTAACCCTTGAAGACTCGCGTCTAAGCGGATGACTTCGTCATAATTTACGGAAATAAGATTCCCATCAGCATCATGCCCTTCAATAGCTACGATTTCATTGGCGAACTTTCCATTTTTTGTGGCAGCAGCGGCAAGTTGGTGAGACCTAAGTGCAAAGGCGTCTTGTTCTTCTCGACTAATCTTGTACATTTTGGCTAGCATTTCTGCGGTTAACCCCATTGCTCCTGCGGCTTTTGCTACTCGCAATGTGAGTCTAGGGTTAAAGTCGATGCCATGTGTCATAGGCACATGCCCCATATGTTCCACACCACCAATTAAGACTGAATTTGCATCACCCGTCATAATTAACCGGCTCGCATCATGTACCGCCTGCATTGATGAACCGCAAAGGCGGTTAACCGTGACAGCAGGCACTGTATGGGGAATATCCGTTAATAAAGCGGCATTTTTTGCAATATTAAAACCTTGTTCTAAAGTTTGTTGTACACATCCCCAGATAATGTCATTTAATTCTTTTTTACTTGCATTAGGATTGCGTTCAAAAATTGCGTTCATAAGGTGCGCAGAAAGGTCTTCAGCTCTAACATGGCGAAATACTCCACCCTTTGAACGGCCCATTGGTGTGCGTATTCCATCAATAATGACGACGTTTTCCATAAAATTAACCCCTCGCAACTTTTTTGAGATCAATAGCCACAACAGGCGGTTGTGGGTAATAGGTAGCATTAGTCATCGCTTTTGCTTTTAGGCCCTCAGGAGCCTGATAAAGCGGGCTTAATGATGCTAATACTTCCGTAGTTTTTAAGTATGATTGGCTACCGATTGTGTCTAAATAACAGAACACGCCACCTCTAAATGGAGGGAAGCCTAAGCCATAAACTAGCGCAATATCTGCATCTGCAGGGCTTTGGATTATGCCTTCTTCTAAGCAACGAACGACTTCGTTTATCATTGGTGCCATCATTCGAGCGATAATTTCTTCTTTCGTAAATGAACGCTTAACTTTGCAGATAGAATTCAGTAGTTCATCAGTTTGTGGGTCATTGACTTTTTTAGGTTTCCCTTTTTTATCTTTTTCGTATTGATAAAAGCCTTTCCCGTTCTTTTGGCCAAAGCGCTGTTGTTCATACATCACATCAATTGCATTTTTACCCGTTTTACTCATTCGCTCAGGGAAACCTTGCGCCATCACTTGTTCAGCGTGGAAGGCGGTGTCGATACCAACGACATCAAGTAAATAAGCAGGGCCCATCGGCCAGCCAAATTCTTTTTCCATGATTTTGTCGATCTCTTTGAAATCCGCGCCATCTTGGAGTAATAAGTTGAAACCTGCAAAATAAGGGAATAGAACACGATTCACAAAGAAACCTGGGCAATCGTTCACCACAATTGGTGTTTTGCCCATTTTATTCGCATAGGCAACGACTTTTGCGACAGTATCGTCAGACGTTTGTGTACCGCGTATAACTTCCACTAAAGGCATTCGGTGTACAGGGTTGAAGAAGTGCATTCCACAAAAGTTTTCAGGGCGTTTTAAGGATTGAGCCAATGTGGAAATTGGAATTGTTGAAGTATTAGATGCCAGTATCGTTTCTGGTGAAACAAGTGATTCCACTTCAGATAGCACGGCAGCTTTTACTTTGGGATTTTCAACCACAGCTTCGACAATAATTTGGCTATTTTCAATACCATTATAAGATAATGAAGGGTGGATTGCGGCTAAAGTTGTTGCCATTTTAGCTGCACTAATGCGCCCCCGCTCAAACTGGTTATTTAACAGTTTTTGGGCTTCTTCAATACCAAGATCTAAAGACTTCTCATTGATGTCTTTCATTAGAACTGGCACACCTTTACTGGCGGATTGGTAAGCTATCCCTCCACCCATAATACCTGCACCCAAAACAGCGGCTTGAGTTGGCGCTTTAACATTTTGAGCCAGTTTTTTACTATTGGATTTAATTTGTTGATCATTAAGAAAAATACTGACCAATGAACGGGCAACATCACTGTGAGCGAGAGGGACAAAAGCTGCTGTTTCATGTTTTAGCGCTTCATCGCGAGTGCAATTCGCTGCTTTCTCGATGGTATTGACTGCCGCCATTGGTGCTGGGTAGTGTTTTCCTGCAACTTGATACACCATGCCTTTCGCAACATTAAAGCTCATGGTCTGCTCAAGTGGGCTTAATTGAAGAGGGGCCAGTTTAGGTTGACGCTTCTTCTGCCAATTCATGTTACCCGCAATGGCTGATTCAATAATGGCTAAAGCAGATTGTGGCAATTTTTCGGTTTCAACTACGGCATCAACTAACCCTAATTTGAGTGCTTGAGGCCCGCTGACATCCTTGCCTGCAGTAATAATTTCTAGCGCGCTATCTAAACCAATTAACCTTGGCAAACGAACAGAGCCACCAAACCCTGGCATGATACCAAGTTTCGTTTCAGGTAAACCAATACGAGCATCAGGGGATGCGATACGAAAATCTGTTGATAAAACACACTCACAGCCGCCACCAAGTGCATAACCATTGATTGCACAAATTGTAGGAACAGGGAGATCTTCAATGCGATTAAAGATGCTATTAGCGTATTTCAGCCATTCACTGAGGGTTTCTTTCGGTGCTTCAAATAATGAGAGAAATTCTTTGATATCAGCTCCGACAATAAAAGCAGATTTGTCAGAGCGGAAAATAACACCTTGCAGATCAGGTTGACGCTCAAGAACAGACACGGCTTCATCCAGTGAAGCAACGGTGTGGGTATCCAACTTATTGATTGGCCCTGGTGAATTAAAAACCAGTTCTGCAATACCTTTTTTCAACCATTGAATATAGATTGTTTCACTTTGATAAAGCATTCTGTTCTCCTTTACATGAAAAAGTTATCTGGTACGACCAGATGATTTTAGTGTGACTAGAATGTTAATTAATTGCAAACGGTTAATAACAAATTTGGAATCTTGGTCACAGCAATTAAGTGAAATACTGTTGTTTTAAAATGATATTTTTATTATTTATCAATTAATTAGTTTGGATTTGCAACGGAGTGCATATCCGTTAAGAACAGAACGTGATAAGCTTGAATTTTCTAATTAATGCTGAAAGGTTGAAGGAAATGGAAAAACTGACTGCACTCTACGCTGATCATATTAAAACGTTACAAAACAGAACTCAGCAAGTCTTACAGCGCAGCAAATTAGATGCCATATTGATTCATTCGGGTGAACCACTTCGCATCTTTCTTGATGATAGTGACTACCCATTTAAGGTTAATCCGCACTTTAAGGCTTGGGTTCCTGTTACGGATGTCCCCCACTCTTGGTTATTAGTTGACGGCGTTAATAAACCTAAATTATGGTTTTACTCACCCGTTGATTATTGGCACAGTGTTGAGCCACTTCCAAATGGCTTTTGGACGAAAGATGTCGAACTGATTCATCTAAAAAATGCAGATGATATCAAAGGGTTCCTGGCCAGTTTACCAAAAGAGAATGTTGCTTATATTGGTTCAGCGGCAGCAAGAGCCGAATCTTTAGGCATCTCTTTAGATAATATTAATCCGAAGCCAGTCTTAGATTATTACCATTTTCATCGTGCCTATAAAACAGACTACGAACTGTATTGCATGCGTGAAGCGCAAAAAATGGCGGTAAATGGCCATCTTGCTGCATTGGAAGCCTTCCGTGCTGGAATGAGTGAGTTTGATATTAATGTCAGCTACTTACAATCAACAGGCCACCGTGATACTAACGTGCCGTATGGCAATATTGTTGCATTGAATGAAAATGCAGCAGTGCTCCATTACACTAAATTACAGCAATCCGTTCCTGCTGAATTACGGAGTTTCTTGATTGATGCAGGCGCCGAATATAACGGTTATGCGGCTGATATCACGAGAACGTATGCAGCAAAAGGCAAGGATGAATTTGCTGAATTAGTCGCGGACGTTAATAAAGAGCAGCTTTCTCTTATCGACACAATTAAAGCGGGCGTTCGTTACACTGATTACCATGTGGATATGCATCACCGTATAGCAAAAATCCTTGTGAAACATGATATTGTTAATGGTATTAGTGAAGAATCAATGGTTGAGAATGGTTTAACTACACCATTTTTACCTCATGGTTTAGGGCATCCATTAGGTCTGCAGGTCCATGATGCAGCTGGATTTATGCAAGACGACAATGGGACACATCTTGCAGCACCAAAAATGTATCCTTTCTTGCGTTGTACTCGTGTTCTAGAACCCAAAATGGTGTTAACTATCGAACCAGGTCTTTACTTCATTGAATCTCTGCTTTTATCGTGGAGAGCGGGTGAGTTTAGTCAGCATTTTAATTGGGATAGAATTGAGTTCTTTAAGCCATACGGTGGTATTCGTATTGAAGATAATATCGTGATCCATGCTAACCGTATCGAAAATATGACTCGAGACCTGCATTTACGTTAATGAAACCTTATTTAATACCGGCAGAAACGATTTCTTTTACAGAAGAAATTAAAAAAAGCCGATTTATTACTTACTTAGCTCATACCGAGGGTATTGAAGCGGCGAAAGATTACATTCAATCGATTAAAGCACAATACCCCGATGCTCGGCACCATTGCTGGGCATTCGTTGCTGGCCGCCCTGACGATTCTCAACAATTGGGCTTTTCCGATGATGGGGAACCTACAGGGACGGCTGGTAAACCTATTATGGCGCAGCTCTTAGGTAGTCAACTAGGGGAAATCACTTGTGTGGTTGTGCGTTATTTTGGTGGGATCAAATTAGGTACTGGTGGGCTAGTTAAAGCTTATGGTAATGGCGCACAACAAGCGCTGAAAATACTATCGACACAAACCAAAGTCCCACAAAAAGTGTTTAATTTAGTGTGTGATTATTCGCTAATTAATGCAATAGAACAGCTGCTTGCTCAGGTCAATGGCGTGATCTTGCACAGTGATTATAATGAAGTTGTTGCTTTGCAAATTACAATTCCTGCTACCCTTGAGCAGGAGGTCAATGATAAATTACGCGATATAAGCCGTGGTGCCTTAGCGCTCACGCCAGAATCGGAATAGTCAATCGCTTTAGCAAGGAACCTGCCGAATGCATTTTCGTGCAATAACCCGTATTGTCGGGCTGCTTGTCATCATTTTTTCTTTTACCATGGTTATTCCTGGTATTGTCGCGTTAATTTATCGCGATGGTGCAGGGCGAGCCTTCAGCCAGACTTTCGTTACGGCATTATTAATTGGTCTATTTTTATGGTTACCTACGCGTAATAGCAAACATGAATTAAAAGCGAAAGAAGGCTTTCTTATTGTTGTCTTATTTTGGACCGTATTGGGCAGTGTGGGAGCATTACCGTTTATTTTCTCTGAAAGGCCAAATCTTTCAGTGACGGATGCCTTTTTTGAATCCTTTTCTGGCTTAACGACGACTGGAGCAACAACATTAACAGGACTTGATTCTTTACCTAAAGCAATTTTATTTTATCGACAAATGTTGCAGTGGCTTGGGGGGATGGGGATCATTGTGCTTGCAGTTGCTATTCTTCCCCTGTTAGGTGTTGGGGGAATGCAGCTCTATCGTGCAGAAATGCCAGGGCCATTGAAAGACAATAAAATGCGTCCTCGAATTGCGGAAACAGCCAAAACACTCTGGCTTATCTATGTCTTATTGACGATAGCCTGTGCAATTGCGTTATGGATAGCTGGGATGGATGTGTTTGATGCGATTTCCCATAGCTTTTCAACAATTGCTATTGGTGGGTTTTCTACCCACGATGCTAGCATCGGTTACTTTAATAGCCCCGCAATTAATACCATTATTGGTGTTTTCCTTATTATTTCGGGGTGTAACTTTGGTTTGCACTTTGCAGTTTTAACTGGGCGAAGCCTCGGTATTTATTGGCGCGATCCTGAATTTAAGATGTTTATCAGCTTCCAGTTTGTCCTCGTGGTGGTTTGTACTGCGATATTGATGTATCACTCTGTCTACGGCGGTTTTGGTCAAACACTTGATCAGGCTTTTTTCCAAGTTGTCTCGATGGCCACAACGGCGGGCTTCACGACAGATAGCTTCTCTGGTTGGCCGCTATTTTTGCCAATGCTTTTATTGTGTGCAGCATTTGTTGGTGGATGTGCAGGCTCAACGGGGGGCGGTTTAAAAGTTATCCGTATCTTATTATTGTTCTTACAAGGTTCCCGCGAACTAAAACGACTAGTACATCCAAATGCAGTCTATACCATCAAGCTTGGGCAAAGAGCACTTCCTGAACGTATAATAGAGGCTGTTTGGGGCTTTTTTTCAGCGTATGCATTGGTTTTTGTTGTCAGCCTCTTATTGCTTATCGCAACAGGTGTCGATGAATTTTCAGCGTTTTCTGCGATTGCGACTACATTGAATAACTTAGGACCAGGGTTAGGCACAGTAGCGGATAACTTCACAAGTATGAATCCAGCGGGTAAATGGATTTTGGTCGTCACTATGTTATTTGGTCGTTTAGAAGTGTTTACCTTATTAGTGTTACTGACTCCAACGTTTTGGCGTGAGTAATTCAGTACAATATTGCTATATAGAAATGATAAAAATCTAGGAACGATAATGAGTTATTTACTTCTACATTCCAGTACGGATGGGCAGACAAAAAAAATTGTTTTAAAAATAGCAGAGCAATTACGTAGCTTAGGCCGAGAATGTGATATTCGCGATTTGAATACAGAGCAAAATTTTAATTTATCTGCTTATGATAAGGTGCTGGTAGGGGCTTCTATCCGTTATGGGCATTTCAATAAAAAACTTCAGCGTTTCGCGACTTCTCATCAAAGCCAGCTGAATTCAATGAAGACCGCTTTCTTTGCAGTGAACCTAACAGCAAGGAAAGAAGGTAAGAACACAGTAGAGACAAATGCTTATACGCGTAAGTTTCTGGAGGTTTGCCCTTGGAAGCCAGCATTGAAGTCTGTTTTTGCGGGGGCGTTGTTTTACCCGCGCTATAAATGGTTCGATAAAGTAATGATCCGTCTCATTATGAAAATGACAGATGGGCCAACAGACCCTAATACTGAAATTGAGTACACCAATTGGGAGAAGGTTTCATACTTTGCGATTGAGTTTGATAATCTATAGTGTGATTTATCAACAAATCATATTTTTTTTATACGGATTGTTTAATTATTAAGCTGTCAGTGGAAAATATCAAAAAAACACTTGCGAGATTTTTTCGTCTCCCTATAATGCGCATCCGTTGTCACGGCAAACCGCTTCGGTGGTGAGGTTAGAAAATAAAAGCCTTAAGCCAAACTTGAGAAAGTAAGTGATAACACGGTGTGAAGAAAGAAAAAGTTGAAAATAAACACTTGACTTTCTAAAAGAAAAACGTAATATACGTCACCTCGCAGCAACGACCCAGAAGGTCAAATTTCACGACGAAATGCTGCAACGCTCTTTAACAATTTATCAGACAATCTGTGTGGGCACTCACAGGACACTATCAAAAAAATATTTGATTTTAAGTCTTGAAGAGTGACTAACACGTTAATTCATATATATGAACTAATAGGTAATATGTTTTCGTAAGAAGACATACGACAGTAAACATTCTTTGAGCATCAAGCTTTTTAATTGAAGAGTTTGATCATGGCTCAGATTGAACGCTGGCGGCAGGCCTAACACATGCAAGTCGAGCGGTAACAGGGGAAGCTTGCTTCCCGCTGACGAGCGGCGGACGGGTGAGTAATGTATGGGGATCTGCCCGATAGAGGGGGATAACTACTGGAAACGGTAGCTAATACCGCATAATCTCTAAGGAGCAAAGCAGGGGAACTTCGGTCCTTGCGCTATCGGATGAACCCATATGGGATTAGCTAGTAGGTGAGGTAATGGCTCACCTAGGCGACGATCCCTAGCTGGTCTGAGAGGATGATCAGCCACACTGGGACTGAGACACGGCCCAGACTCCTACGGGAGGCAGCAGTGGGGAATATTGCACAATGGGCGCAAGCCTGATGCAGCCATGCCGCGTGTATGAAGAAGGCCCTAGGGTTGTAAAGTACTTTCAGTCGGGAGGAAGGCGTTGATGCTAATATCATCAACGATTGACGTTACCGACAGAAGAAGCACCGGCTAACTCCGTGCCAGCAGCCGCGGTAATACGGAGGGTGCAAGCGTTAATCGGAATTACTGGGCGTAAAGCGCACGCAGGCGGTTGATTAAGTTAGATGTGAAATCCCCGGGCTTAACCTGGGAATGGCATCTAAGACTGGTCAGCTAGAGTCTTGTAGAGGGGGGTAGAATTCCATGTGTAGCGGTGAAATGCGTAGAGATGTGGAGGAATACCGGTGGCGAAGGCGGCCCCCTGGACAAAGACTGACGCTCAGGTGCGAAAGCGTGGGGAGCAAACAGGATTAGATACCCTGGTAGTCCACGCTGTAAACGATGTCGATTTGAAGGTTGTTCCCTTGAGGAGTGGCTTTCGGAGCTAACGCGTTAAATCGACCGCCTGGGGAGTACGGCCGCAAGGTTAAAACTCAAATGAATTGACGGGGGCCCGCACAAGCGGTGGAGCATGTGGTTTAATTCGATGCAACGCGAAGAACCTTACCTACTCTTGACATCCAGAGAACTTAGCAGAGATGCTTTGGTGCCTTCGGGAACTCTGAGACAGGTGCTGCATGGCTGTCGTCAGCTCGTGTTGTGAAATGTTGGGTTAAGTCCCGCAACGAGCGCAACCCTTATCCTTTGTTGCCAGCGATTCGGTCGGGAACTCAAAGGAGACTGCCGGTGATAAACCGGAGGAAGGTGGGGATGACGTCAAGTCATCATGGCCCTTACGAGTAGGGCTACACACGTGCTACAATGGCGTATACAAAGAGAAGCGACCTCGCGAGAGCAAGCGGAACTCATAAAGTACGTCGTAGTCCGGATTGGAGTCTGCAACTCGACTCCATGAAGTCGGAATCGCTAGTAATCGTAGATCAGAATGCTACGGTGAATACGTTCCCGGGCCTTGTACACACCGCCCGTCACACCATGGGAGTGGGTTGCAAAAGAAGTAGGTAGCTTAACCTTCGGGAGGGCGCTTACCACTTTGTGATTCATGACTGGGGTGAAGTCGTAACAAGGTAACCGTAGGGGAACCTGCGGTTGGATCACCTCCTTACCATTGAAGTGTTTTTGTGAAGTGCTCACACAGATTGTCTGATAGAAAGTAGAGCAATAGGCTATACGTGGGAGACTTATTCGCAAGAATAGGGCTTACATGAAAAGCGCAAAAAGTTTTTGTGATTTTCGTGTCCCCTTCGTCTAGAGGCCTAGGACACCGCCCTTTCACGGCGGTAACAGGGGTTCGAATCCCCTAGGGGACGCCAATTGCGCCGATATCGAGTGAAAGACGATGTCCCCAATAATGATTAAGCCAATTATGTAGATAGTTGGTTTAACAATTATGCTCTTTAACAATCTGGAACAAGCTGAAAATTGAAAACAACACACATTGTTTATCGCTTAAACAATGTGAGAGTCTCTCAAAAATCTCAACTTGAATAGTGTATTTTGACCTATCGAGTCGACGAGCGAAATGAGTTCAAGGCAGCCCGCGCACAGCAAGCGCAGCGTACTTAAGGTACGTGAGCATTGCGCGCACGGACTAACGCCGAAATCATGAAGCACAGTCACTCGTTATCAGAAGACACCTTCGGGTTGTGAGGTTAAGCGACTAAGCGTACACGGTGGATGCCTAGGCAATCAGAGGCGATGAAGGACGTGCTAATCTGCGAAAAGCGTCGGTAAGGTGATATGAACCGTTATAACCGACGATATCCGAATGGGGAAACCCAGTGCAATTCGTTGCACTATCGTTTGATGAATACATAGTCAAACGAGGCGAACCGAGGGAACTGAAACATCTCAGTACCTCGAGGAAAAGAAATCAACCGAGATTCCCCTAGTAGCGGCGAGCGAACGGGGAGCAGCCCAGAGTCTTAATCAGCATTAGCATCAGGAGAACAGTCTGGAAAGGCTGGCAGTAAAGGGTGATAGCCCCGTATCCGAAGGTGTTAGTGTTGTGAACTCGACGAGTAGGGCGGGACACGTGTTATCCTGTCTGAATATGGGGGGACCATCCTCCAAGGCTAAATACTCCTGATTGACCGATAGTGAACCAGTACCGTGAGGGAAAGGCGAAAAGAACCCCGGCGAGGGGAGTGAAATAGAACCTGAAACCGTGTACGTACAAGCAGTGGGAGCACCCTTCGGGGTGTGACTGCGTACCTTTTGTATAATGGGTCAGCGACTTATATTCTGTAGCAAGGTTAACCGTATAGGGGAGCCGTAGGGAAACCGAGTCTTAACTGGGCGAATGAGTTGCAGGGTATAGACCCGAAACCCGGTGATCTAGCCATGGGCAGGTTGAAGGTTGGGTAACACTAACTGGAGGACCGAACCGACTAATGTTGAAAAATTAGCGGATGACTTGTGGCTGGGGGTGAAAGGCCAATCAAACCGGGAGATAGCTGGTTCTCCCCGAAAGCTATTTAGGTAGCGCCTCGTGAACTCATCTTCGGGGGTAGAGCACTGTTTCGACTAGGGGGTCATCCCGACTTACCAACTCGATGCAAACTACGAATACCGAAGAATGTTATCACGGGAGACACACGGCGGGTGCTAACGTTCGTCGTGAAGAGGGAAACAACCCAGACCGCCAGCTAAGGTCCCAAAGTCATAGTTAAGTGGGAAACGAAGTGGGAAGGCTCAGACAGCCAGGATGTTGGCTTAGAAGCAGCCATCATTTAAAGAAAGCGTAATAGCTCACTGGTCGAGTCGGCCTGCGCGGAAGATGTAACGGGGCTAAACTATGCACCGAAGCTGCGGCAGCGATATTTAGATATTGTTGGGTAGGGGAGCGTTCTGTAAGCCTGTGAAGGTGTACTGTGAGGTATGCTGGAGGTATCAGAAGTGCGAATGCTGACATAAGTAACGATAATGCGGGTGAAAAACCCGCACGCCGGAAGACCAAGGGTTCCTGTCCAACGTTAATCGGGGCAGGGTGAGTCGACCCCTAAGGCGAGGCAGAAATGCGTAGTCGATGGGAAACGGGTTAATATTCCCGTACTGGTGATAATTGCGATGGGGGGACGGAGAAGGTTAGGCTGGCCGGGCGACGGTTGTCCCGGTTTAAGGATGTAGGCAGGTGAATTAGGCAAATCCGGTTCACTATATGCTGAGGTCTGATGACGAGTCACTACGGTGGCGAAGTAGCTCATACCCCGCTTCCAGGAAAAGCCTCTAAGCTCTAGATTATCATTAATCGTACCCCAAACCGACACAGGTGGTCAGGTAGAGAATACTCAGGCGCTTGAGAGAACTCGGGTGAAGGAACTAGGCAAAATGGTGCCGTAACTTCGGGAGAAGGCACGCTGGCATTAGGTGAAGTGGTTTACCCATGGAGCTGAAGCCAGTCGCAGATACCAGCTGGCTGCAACTGTTTATTAAAAACACAGCACTGTGCAAACACGAAAGTGGACGTATACGGTGTGACGCCTGCCCGGTGCTGGAAGGTTAATTGATGGGGTTATCCGTAAGGAGAAGCTCTTGATCGAAGCCCCAGTAAACGGCGGCCGTAACTATAACGGTCCTAAGGTAGCGAAATTCCTTGTCGGGTAAGTTCCGACCTGCACGAATGGCGTAATGATGGCCAGGCTGTCTCCACCCGAGACTCAGTGAAATTGAACTCGCTGTGAAGATGCAGTGTACCCGCGGCAAGACGGAAAGACCCCGTGAACCTTTACTATAGCTTGACACTGAACATTGAGCCTTAATGTGTAGGATAGGTGGGAGGCTTTGAAGCGTGGACGCCAGTCTGCGTGGAGCCAACCTTGAAATACCACCCTTTAATGTTTGATGTTCTAACGTTGCCCCATTATCTGGGGTGCGGACAGTGTCTGGTGGGTAGTTTGACTGGGGCGGTCTCCTCCCAAAGAGTAACGGAGGAGCACGAAGGTTGGCTAAGCATGGTCGGACATCATGCGGTTAGTGCAAAGGCATAAGCCAGCTTGACTGCGAGAGTGACGGCTCGAGCAGGTACGAAAGTAGGTCTTAGTGATCCGGTGGTTCTGAATGGAAGGGCCATCGCTCAACGGATAAAAGGTACTCCGGGGATAACAGGCTGATACCGCCCAAGAGTTCATATCGACGGCGGTGTTTGGCACCTCGATGTCGGCTCATCACATCCTGGGGCTGAAGTAGGTCCCAAGGGTACGGCTGTTCGCCGTTTAAAGTGGTACGCGAGCTGGGTTTAGAACGTCGTGAGACAGTTCGGTCCCTATCTGCCGTGGGCGTTGGAAGATTGAAAGGGGCTGCTCCTAGTACGAGAGGACCGGAGTGGACGCACCACTGGTGTTCGGGTTGTCATGCCAATGGCATTGCCCGGTAGCTAAGTGCGGAAAAGATAACCGCTGAAAGCATCTAAGCGGGAAACTTGCCTTGAGATGAGTCTTCCCTGACTCTTTAAGGGTCCTAAAGGAACGTTTAAGACTAAGACGTTGATAGGTTGGGTGTGTAAGCGTAGCGATACGTTGAGCTAACCAATACTAATGAACCGTGAGGCTTAACCTGACAACACCGAAGGTGTTTTAGAGAGACGAGATAGTTTTCAAATGTGCGTGAGAAGCCGAAAGGTGACGGACACAGCAGCTTGTTCAAGATTGATGTTCTGGTTTAGCGAAGAAAAGCGCTGAACGGGAACGAACCGAATTTGTCTGGCGGCAATAGCGCGGTGGTCCCACCTGACCCCATGCCGAACTCAGCAGTGAAACGCCGTAGCGCCGATGGTAGTGTGGGGTCTCCCCATGTGAGAGTAGGGAACTGCCAGACATTAAATTAGTGAGAAAGCCACCCAATGGGTGGCTTTTTTGCGTTTGGGGAATGGGGCCAAGAAAAGGCCGAGATGACGAGATAAATAACGCAAGCTAAGCGAATCAATAATCCCCTCAGCAACCAATCGTTGTGTTACCCGTGTTCTGTGTTCACGTCATTATGACTTGTGATTAAAGCGGAGAAATTCTTCTAAGCTTATCAATAATCTACTTAGCAACTCATCGTTGTGTGATCCGTATTCTGTGTTCACGTCGTTATGACTTGTGATTAAAGCGGACAAATCCTTGTAAGCTTATTAATAATCCCCTCAGCAACTCATCGTTGTGTGATCCGTGTTCTGTGTTCACGTCATTATGACTTGTGATTAAAGCGGAGAAATCCTTGTAAGCTTATCAAAAATCCTCTTAGTAACTCACTGTTGTTACTTCATTTTTCATCCGAACATCCCCCTTGTTTTACTGTCCTAAATCGCCGCCCTCTGTGTTTATGGCACTTATTGTCATGGGTTTGCTTAGTCATTAACTGTTTTTTCATCGCTCTGGCTTATGATGATGAGACCTTCTAGGCTAATTGGTTGTTCATGTCGTCATTAACTAACTGAGGATTATTATTTTTCTTATCCTGTGCGATTCTTACCTTCTTATTATTTGTGATCATGCATAAGCCCCCATCGCTGACTCTGATAAAGCGACGTTTATACAGGAAAAGAGGATGAAAGGTCGATATTGATAGAGGTGAGAAGCCAACCAGTCGTTAACTTGGTACTTAACTTATATGGTTATGATACTGTTTGTCGTTTAGATGAACTTAATTGTGGGTTATTAAATTCTTTTTTACTTTGCAACCTACTGTTTATGAAGAATAATTCACTTAGCAACTCATCATTGTGTCATCAGCATGTTATGTTTTTTATGTTCACATTGTTATGGCTTGTGATTAAAACGGAGAAATCTTTGTAAGCTTATCAATAATCCACTTAGCAACTAATCATTGTGTCATCAGCATGTTATGTTTTTTATGTTTACATTGTTATGACTTGTAATTAAAGGATAGGAATCCTTGCAAGCTTATCAATAATCTCCTTGGTAAGTATTTTTATGCTTAACAATATTGTTATTTAAAATAATAGCATTACTTAATGATTATTATTAATTTATCTCTAATGAATAATGACTGATATTTGACGTTTAAAAATAAAAAATTAGTATTTAATATAAGTAAGTGAAAAGGATAGTTGATAATTATCTTATTTTTTATTCTATTTTTAGGGGGAATATGATTTTATTAAATGGAAAAAATTTGAAACTTCATGATGTAAAATTAATTATGAACGGCGAATGTATTGCTGTGGAGGGGGCAGCAATGGAACAATTAGATAAAAGCCATAAAGTATTAATATCAGAAGCAGAAAAAGGTGCAAAAATATACGGTCTAACAGTGGGAGTTGGTTTAAATAAAGATACAGAATATATAAAGTTAAATGGAAAATTTACTGAAGAGCTAATTGAGAAATCGACTGTTTTTAATAAAAAATTGATACGTGCACATTCTGTGGGGATAGGTAAGCTTGTAGATAGTTGTTTAGTTAGGGCTGTAATGGGGATTCATATAAACATGTTGCTCAATGGTTATAGTGGAATTCAGCCTAGAATAATTAGTAGTTATGTTGAATTGCTTAACAAAAATATTATTCCTTGTATACCCAGTATTGGCTCGATTGGTGAGGGGGATATAACTATATTGAGTCATGTAGGACTGACAATGCTAGGTGAAGGAGAGGTAATTTACCAAGGTAAAACAATGCCTTCTTCAAAGGCACTTCAACTTGTTGGAATCACACCCATAGAGCCCTGGGCAAAAGATTCACTATCTTTATTATGTTCAAATGCTTATTCTGTTGCTATTACAGCAGTTGCGTTATTAAAAATAGCGCATTATATAAATATAAGTGAGTTGCTGTATTGTTTAAATTTACAAGCCTTAAATGGTAATCTCTCACCTTTAAATCAACGGGTTTTGGATGCTTGTGCTTACCCTGAAGTTATTGTAATGGGCGCTAAACTTAGAAATTTATTAATTGGTTCTTCGCTAGAGTCTCATGATGATGAACGACATTTACAAGATCCATTAAGCTATCGCTGCGGGGTATATCGACTAGCAGAATTGCGTTTAAGTTATGAGCAAGCGAAAAAGCAACTTCTTATTCAGGTTAATGGTTCAAATGATAATCCATGTGTGCTCACTAAAAATGTAAATAATAGTTTGACTGGGAATTATGATCATCAGGCTGTGCTTCCAAGTGGAAACTTTGAAACATTACCTTGGGTCTTAGCCGTTGAAAAATTAAGTTTAGCGATAGCTCATAATGCATTAGCAAATGTGCAGCAGATAGTAAAACTCAATGATCCTTATTTTACACAATTAACCCGATTTTTGGGTAATAAAACAGCATTTCATGCACTTGGTGCTATTGAAAAACCTGCAGTTGCTTTGGGGATGAGAATTAAAAATCTAGCAATGCCTGTTTCATTAGATTACTTTTCTGTCGCAGGTAGTGTCGAAGATACAGCGACAAATGCGCAATTAGTTGCTGAAAAATTACAAAATCAATTAACATATGGATATGAGTTAATTTCAATTGTTTTTTTATGTGTGGTGCAAGCGATTAGTCTAAGAAAAGCGAAAGATTCCTCTTATTTATTATCTCCAAAAACAGAGGGTATTTACCGTGCGATAAGTGAATTCATAGAGTTAAATGGTGAGGATAAATCACTTTCGAAAGAAATAAGACTAATTAATGATTATATTTTTAATTGTAAAATATAATCTTCAAAACATTATTTAATCTCTACTAAAATGTAAGGATGGGTATTTAGTCAGTATTTTTTTAAACCAAGGTGTGAAGATATCTGGTTGTTGGTTAACTTCAGAAATAAGTTTAGAAATACTAATCCAACGGATGGATGAGACTTCTTCTACATTGGGATAAACCATTTTACTATAGTGGCCAACATATAGGTGGTCATATTCATGTTCAATTAACCCGCCATTTACATCGGCTCGATATATAAGAGAGCCTACATGGGTTAGTGGTGTAGTAAAACCTAATTCTTCTTGAAGTCTACGCTCAGCTGCACTTTGCGTTTCTTCATTGGGTTTTGGATGGCTACAACATGTGTTAGCCCACTGACCAGAAGAGTGGTATTTATGTGGTGCTCTTTGTTGAATTAAGAGCTCATTTTGTTCATTAAAAACGAAGATAGAAAAAGCACGATGTAAGCGGCCGAGTTGATGCGCGAGTAATTTGGGCATAGTGCCGATAGCAACATCATTTTCGTTAACTAAAATTAATTCATCTTCCATCGACCTGATTCCTATCATTAAAATTATTGCTGTAGTTTATTATAACTAAAAAAATAAAATTGTAGAATTGAGCTATTTATTCATAATACTTAATTTATGTTCATAGTGTATTTATTTTAAAATGGCAGCTATATTATTATTTGTACTGCCACTTTTAATATTTATTTTTGTTGTAAAACCCAAACAGCAGCTTCTACACGAGATTTTAAGTTTAATTTTTTAAGTAAGTGTTTCACATGTACTTTTACAGTACTTTCTGCGATATCGAGTTTACGAGCGATCATTTTATTAGAAAGTCCCTGTGAGATTAACTCTAAAATATCAGCTTCTCTTGGTGTTAGGGTCGCGATATTATTTTCATTATTGTTAGGATTATCACGTAAAGATTCAGCAAGAACAGATGTGAGTGTTGGGCTAACAACCAGTTTCCCACTTGCGGCTTCTTTAAGTGCGACAATAAGTTCTTCTGGCTCCATATCTTTTAATAAATAGCCATCAGCACCACGTTTTAAAGCATTCACTAAGTCATCGCTATAATTTGAGACGGTGAAGAGAATGATCCGGCCTGACAGCTCTCTTTTTCTTAACTCATCGAGTGTTTCAAACCCATTCATGCCTGGCATATTGAGATCTAGAAGAATGAGGTCAGGATCTTGTTCTTCTGCGATTTGAATTCCTGTTTTCCCATCACCAGCTTCACCTATAACGTATAATGAAGGTTCTAGACTAATCAGTTGTTTCACGCCATTTCGTAGCATCGGGTGATCATCAATCAGCAGGATGGTTGATTTATCATTCGTTGTATTTGTATTTTCCATAGATGATTCTCTCTGGTGTATTAAGCGTCAGATAAAGGGAAAGTTACCTTAACCTCTGTTCCGCCTTGAGGTCTGGGTATAACAAAACATTCGCCATTAAGGCTAAGGGCTCTTTCTCTCATAATAATTAAACCATAGTGATTGAGTTTGTCGACATTTGCAGTGATTCCAGCTCCATCATCGATAACTTTGATACAAATAATACCTGAATTTTGTGTTAATGAGACTTCTGCCCAACTTGCATTAGCATGCTTTAAAATATTACTTAGGGCTTCTCGGATTATTTGTATAATATGAATTGATTGATGTGGTGAGATACTCTTCGCTGGAATATCATAGTGTAACTTAATCGTATAACCCATCCGCTCACTAAATTCACTAATCGTACTCTCTAAAGAGGGTAGTAGCCCTGGTTCAGTTAATTTTAATCGAAAAGTAGTTAAAAGCTCCCTTAGCTGACTATAAGCGGTGTTAATTTCGCTGCGCATTTCAGTTAATAATTGCTGAGGTTTTTCGGGTAATGGCTCAGGTTGCAATTGTAGATAGCTAATTTGCATTTTTAAACAAGATAGTGATTGTGCAATTGAATCATGTAGTTCACGTGCAATGGCCGAGCGCTCATCCATAATTAATAATTGTTGCTGTTGTTCAATTTGGTGTTCCATTGCGAGCATGCCAGATATTTGTTTAACTAACATTGAGACTAAATTGTTTTGTTCATCAGATAGAGTTTGGCCAGCCATTATTTCACCGATAATGACACCATAACGGTGCATGTTATCTGACAACTCCCACTGTAAAATTGTGATTTTTTCATTTGCTAATAAACTATCTTGCTGCTCATTTAAATGGGGAGATTCGCCATCTAATCCTATCGACTGACAGTTGATTTTGTGAAAATAAGCTTCATTGCTATCTTCATATAACCGTAAACTCAGATTATTTAATATTGTAATATTTTTCAGTTCAATCAGGACTTTTTGCAGTCTTAAATAAAGTGGTTCAGATGAGTGAAGAATTTGATTCGACTGGTATAAATAGGACAATACACGATTTTTTTTCGTAAGGTCGGCCGTTTTTTCTGCCACCCTTTCTTCTAATTGGTGATAGCTTTGTGCGAGTTCTTCTGACATTTGGTTCAATGTTTCACCCAATGCATTTAACTCGTCTTGTCGGTTATTTTTTGGATAGCGCTGACTGAAATCTTTTTGTCCAATAGCGGTCACCATTGATAGCAATTTCATCCATGGGTAGTAAATTTTTCGCCGCAAATGCCATATAGTTCCCATGAGTAGTAAGAATACTAAACTAATGAAAATGAGCTGTGTCATGGCGACATAGGCTATTTTTCTTTCAGTTTTCTCATCAATGCTGTGGACTAACTCATCAAGCTTATTAACAAACGAAATAACTTCATATCTTGCATCATTTGGTGTATTTGCATTTATTAATGTAGGGCGTAATGTAAGCAGCCAAAAGTTGTGAAGTTCATTAAATTGTGGCGTTAAATCTTCAACTTTGACGACCTGGGTGAGTTCAGGGCTTAGTAAATCACTTTCTAGAGAATCTAAGTAATGTTGATTTTGCTGATTAAGAGGAACTAATGAGAGCAGCCGGTAGCTCTGCATGCGTAATGAACCAGACTTGTTGATTGCGTGAGCGTTACCTTGAACGCTGATAATCATTCTATTTGAAATCGTCATTCCTATAATTCCAAGGATAGCAATTAGCAACATTAGGCCAATAACTTGGTTAATAATAGAGAATCGACGATACAGAGTCGGCATTTATAGTTCCTCAAAAATCCGTGGTACAACTAGTTTTAAGATTAGGTTGGCGATATTGTTCATAAAGGTAACCTAATTAAATATACTACCTTAGTATTAACTTAAAGGACTTAATTTGCGTATAACGCGCTGAAAATAGAAGATTGAAATCTGCGATTATCCTTACTTGTTGATATTAATAGATAAAAATAGGCTGCTTTGTGTTTTTTCTGATAATGGTTACGTATTATAACGTAAATTAAAGGTGAGTTTCTTTTGATTTAGATCAGACTAGATGTTTTATGATTTCTAAAAGGTAGGTTTAATAATCCCTAAAATACACAAAATTTGAACCTATCAATATGTATTTTATTATACATCGATAATGTGAGAGAAAGTAAATTAATAGGAATCTAAGTAGAAAAGTTTTTATTTCATCAAGCGAAAAAATAGAATAATGCGGATAAAAAGCCGTATTCTATTTTTGGTATTAGGCTTTTTGAATTTTCTTGATTAAAGATAAAACCATAACAAGGCACATACCAACAATGAAGCCAAAAAATAAGTTAATTATTGTCGGTAGGATAAACTGCATAGTACTCCCAATAATAGGTGTTAATAAGGCAGTGAAGGATATTTCTTCAATCCATTCAGACATATAGCGAATGCCATGAGTGAGTATACCACCTCCAACCATAAACATTGCGGCTGTGCCGACAACGGAAAGTGTTTTCATCAGATATGGTGTGGTATAAATAAGCCCATTGCCTATTTTTTGTAGTAATGCTGATGTTTTCTTTTGCAGATAAAACCCTAAATCATCAAGTTTAACAATTCCAGCAACGAGCCCGTAAACACCTATAGTCATAATAACAGCAATAAGAGATAGTACTGCGAGTTGATTAATAATCGTTGTGGTAGATACAATGCCTAATGTAATTGCAATAATTTCAGCGGATAAAATAAAATCAGTGCGAATAGCGCCTTTGATTTTTTCTTTTTCGAATTCAGCCAGTTTTTCTTCAGGCACCGAGTGTGTTTTCGCTGCTAATTTTGCATTAGAATGAAAAATTTTATGGGCAATTTTTTCTGCACCCTCAAAACATAAGTAAGCGCCACCTAACATTAATAAAGGCGTGATAGCCCAGGGAATAAACGCGCTGATCAATAGAGCGAGAGGAACCAAAATTAATTTATTGAGAAATGAGCCTTTAGCAACGGACCAGACAACAGGAATTTCTCGTTCAGCACGAACGCCTGATACTTGCTGAGCATTTAAAGCAAGGTCATCTCCTAGAACACCAGATGTTTTTTTCGCGGCCATTTTTGTCATCATTGCGACGTCATCAAGCACGGCTGCTATATCGTCAAGTAAGGTCAGTAAACTACTTCCAGCCACAAGAGATCCTCAATTAAGTTTGTTTAAGATGTCGTTAATGTTTATTAGGCTGATCAAGTGATAATTAGTTCATTAGAGTTTATAACATATTCGAATTTTTAATTATTCCTTTAAGAAGAATGCCTAGAGTTATTGGATTATGAAATTTTTATGACAATGGAACCAATATGGTTTCTTCTTTTCTAATTTAGGGTATTTCTAAAAACTCACCAGGTGAGTTTGTTTATGTTATTGAGCAATGTTGCATTGGGTTAGTACTTTTAAATCGATTGGTATAGGGTTAATACATGTCTTCTCAACCAGTTTTGAGTATTGTTGTTGCGGTTTATAATGGTGAAAAGTTTTTACCTCAGTTCTTTGATAGTCTATTAGCGCAAAATTTAGAAAATTGGGAGCTCATTGTTGTTAATGATGGCTCTAAGGATAACAGCGAAGGAATTATCAAAGAGTATGAAGATAAATTCAGTCATCTGAAGATTTTGTCTCAAGAAAACCAAGGCGTGTCAGTTGCTCGTAATACTGGAATGGTTGAAGCGACAGGGAAATATATTACATTTCCTGATATCGATGATGAAATTAGCCCGAAAATGTATGGCAGATTGTTAGAAATTGCATTAGCGGGTGACTTAGATGTTGCAACTTGTAATGGTACCTATGTTTATACTAATGGCGATGTACCGAAAGCGATATTTCCGCCAAATAAGGTAGCCTCTACAGGAGTGATAAGTGGCCCTGAATGGTTAGAAAAAGGGCTAAGCTCACGTAAATTTTTGCACGTAACTTGGCTGAATCTATACCGTTTAGATATGCTGCGCCAATATAACTTTTTCTTTGAGCCGAAGCTGCATCATCAAGATATTCCCTGGACAACTGAGGTTTTATTGGTTGCGAAACGTGTGCAATTTATTAATGAGCAATATTATCGCTATTTGATCCACAACCAGTCTGTTTCTCATTCGTTGAGCGGTGACGAACGGTCAGTGCGTAAAATTAATACTTATTTGAAAATTATCGATATGTTATTAGCGATTTACCAGCGTTATCCTGAACAAGTCAAACAAGCACCAGCGTGTATTTGGCAAGTAGGTAAAGAGGGATTAGGCGTTGTTCAAGCTTTACTTGCGATTAAATCCCCTGAAATTCGTAAAGAAATGGTGCAGCAATTTTTCGACAAAGGATATTGGGAAATTGTGTGGAACCATGCGACAACGGTAAAATTAAAGTGGCGTTTAATTAGGCGCTATACGAAATTAAAAGATATTATCAAAGACTAGTATTCAAAAAAGCAGGTAGCTTATGCAGCGGAATAAGCTACCTTTTTACTATTTATCTAATCGCTTTAGCGCATCGATAAACATTTCCCATAACCGCTGGTTATTAAGCTTCGTCGCCACTTGTGTATGGCAATCCGCGGGGGCTTGAGCGCGAAAGTCGGTTACTGTCATTCCAAGCGTTAACGTTCCTTGAAGCTCAATATCAACAGGGGCTTTGCACGTTTCTATCATTGAGGAGTCAATAACATAGGCAACAGCACAAGGATCATGAACGGGCGCATGGTCACTGTAGCCGTTACGTTGGCGATACCCTGCCGTATAGTAGTTCAACGATTCAACAACAAATCGGCTAATTGGTGTATTGAGCGCGGCAATTTTAGCCATGATGGCATCTGTTGGTTTTGCTTGGTGAGTTAAATCCAATCCAACCATTGTTAATGGCCATTTTTCGTTGAAAACGATATGTGCGGCCTCTGGGTCGATGGCAATATTAAATTCGGCGACAGCTGAACGATTCCCCGTATGGTATCCACCACCCATTAGCACGATTTCTTTCACTAATTCAACAATTTCAGGGGCTTTTCTTACCGCAAGGGCGATATTTGTTAGCCCGCCAATGGGCACTAATGTAACCGTTTTTGCAGGATGAGCTTTAAGCGTATCGATGATCAGGTCAACAGCATGGCGCTTATCAAGGGGTAATGTTGGTTCAGGGAGATGTGTGCCATCTAACCCACTAATTCCATGCACTTCAGCAGCATTCTGAATGTCTCTAACTAATGGACGTGGGCAACCTGCGGCAATCGGGATATGTCTTGCGCCCGCAAATTCAAGGAGCGCGCGTGCATTGTGAGTGACTTTCTCTAGGGTTTGATTCCCCACAACGGTGGTGACAGCCAATAGTTCCACACTTGGATTACCCAGAGCCAATAAAATCGCCATGGCATCATCATGGCCAGGGTCACAATCCAGAATAATTTTGTGTGAAGACATCATATCTCCTTGTCTAAAACGCTTTTATTGATGAGGTAGACTAAGAAATTATGGTGAAATTTCCTGTGATCTGCTTCTTGTTTATCTGTCATCACTCAAGTATTTAGTAACAAAATATTAATACTTTTGGATGATACTGTGATTTGATTAACATATTAATAACAAGTGGTTTGAGCTTATACAAATAATGTGTTTTTTATATTCTTTTGGCTTAATGTATTTATGAGCCATATTTAATTTATTAATAAGTTAACAAACTTGGGGGCGGAATGGATAATTATCTCACTAAATTACCTGATGTGATTGATTCTGTTGCAACTAACCAGTTTTATCCTAATTTATTATCATGGTTATCATCCTTTATCGCTTTTGATAATGCCATCGTGTATGCCTTTGAAAAGGATACGCCTCCACGTTTTCTTTCAAAAGTTGAACGACGAAACAGTGATAGTGTGAACCGAATCTATCAGCGAGGCGCTTATTTAATGGATCCTTTTTACCAAGAGATCCAAAAAGGAGGGACGTCCAAGGTTCTTACATTGAAGGAATTGGCACCTAAAGGTTTTTATCATACAGATTATTACCTGAATTTTTATCGCAAAACGGGCTGGTGTGACGAAGCAGGACTGTTGCTGGAAATTTCTGCGGATAGGCAATTGGGAATATTTTTTGGTAATGAAGACAGACCATTTTTCTCTGAAAAATATACTCAAGCCCCCTTAAAAGAAGCGTTTGAAATTATTTGCAGCATGGCTCGATTGCATAAAGAAGTTTCTCCCAATGTGGTATCGAACCACTATCAAAATGCAGATAGGCAAACTCGTTTCGGCCTCACGCCAAGGGAATGTGAGGTAGTGGAGTTGATTCTGGAAGGCAAAGGATCACCTCAAATTGCAGAGTCACTTTTTATTAGCCTTGGTACAGTCAAAAATCATCGTAAAAATATCTACCAAAAATTGAATATTAACTCGCAAGCTGAACTATTTAATTTATTAATGAATCGAGTAATTCAGTGACTGTATAGCATGAGTATAAATGCAGTGCGAATAATGAAGAACTATAATTATATTTTAATAATCATATGATTGCGTTTTTTGTTATGTTAATTTAAATTTTTTTTGAAAAAATGTATTTAATTATTATTAATATCGAAATATTTAATTAACCAATTGAATTGAAAATAAAAAAAATAATTTAAAAATATTTTGTTTTTATTTAAATATTCTACCTGGCTCACATTTGTTAAATCTTTGTTTTAAATGTCCCTAAAGGGCTATGTAATTGTTAATGCAAGGTTAAGATAATCGAGGTATTGCAAGATACTAAACAGGGTATCCATTATGAATAACCAAGTAGAATCATTAACTTATTACGCAGCAACAAAGAAATACGATTTGCGTTTTCCAACACTGAAAGAAGATCTTGATGTGGATGTCGTGATCATCGGGGGCGGTTTTTCAGGGATCCACACAGCGCTTGAACTATGCGAAAAAGGGATCACAAACATCGCTATTTTGGAGGGTCGTTACCTCGGTTACGGGGGATCAGGGCGTAATGGCGGCCAAGTGATGGCTGGAATTGGGCATGATATCGATGCAATCAAAAAATATGTGGGTCCAGAAGGGTTAGAAACCATCTTTAAGCTTAGCAATATGGGCGCAGGGATCATGCGTGAACGTATTGCTAAATACGATATTGATGCGGATTTTTGCCGTGGATATGCTTATTTAGGCAGCAATGCTCGCCAAGAAAAAACATTACGTAGTTGGCTGAAAGATTTCAAATCTGTTGATCCTGATGAAGAAATTGAATTTTATAGTGGCTCAGAACTAAAGCAGATTATCGGCTCAGATGCTTATACCTGTGGTATCAAGCACATGGGCGGTGGGCATGTACATTCATTAAATCTCTTATTGGGTGAGGCAAAAACAGTTAGCGAGATTTATGGCGCAAAGATTTTTGAAAATAGCCAAGTTTTGAATGTTGAGTATGGTAATACCATCAAAGTTAGAACGGCGATGGGAACCGTTAAAGCACAGAAAATGTTATGGGCATGTGACTCATTCTTAAATGGTCTTGAGCCCACGCTTTACCCAAAAACCATCAATACCTACGCTTATCAATTAATGACAGAAGCGCTATCTGACGAATTAATTGAGCAAATTAGCCCGATCCGCGGTGCATATAGTGATATTCGTCCTGTGATTGATTATTACCGGGTCACTAACGAAAACCGTCTGTTATTCGGTAGTTCAACGCATTTTCTTGAGTATATTCCGTCTGATTTAAAAGCCTGGAATCGCAATTTAATGTTGAAGGTTTTCCCTTATCTAAAAGATGTCAAAATCGAATTAGCGTGGGGTGGCCCGATGGCCTGTAGTGCGAATCTTTTCCCACAAATAGGTTCTTTGCCTCAACATAAAAATGTGTTCTATGCACAGGGATATTCAGGTTTCGGCGTAACGCCAAGCCAGATCGTGTGCAAAGTGTTGGCTGAAGGCATGGTGGAAGGTTCTCATCGTTATGACTTAATGAGTTCGATTCCTCACGCCAATATTATTGGCAAAGACAGCATGCGTAATGTGATTGTTTCACTTGCGAAAATCATGCACCAAACATCGGGTTACTGGCAAGGCCGTCGCTAATTCGTATCCGTATAATTATTTTATTGAAATCGATTAAAGGTAAATATCATGATTAGTCCATTACTGCTGAATAAACCGCTTCCAGAGCTACTGAACATTGGTAGCGTAACAAACTTAGGCTCTGTAGTTGTCGAAGGTGACCCACAAGCCAGTGTGGCGATGGTTTATGGCGAGCCAACGGATAACCTAACTTGCGGTATTTTTGCGTGTACAACAGGCAAATTCAAAATGGTTTATCCGTTTGATGAAATGGCAACAGTACACGAAGGCTCAGTTAAATTGACAGATGTTAAAACGGGTGTGACGGTTGAGTACCATAAAGGCGATACATGGTTTGCTGCGAAAGGTACTGAAGTCTTATGGGAAATTGATACCCCGCGTTTCGTTAAGCACTACCTAGCTTGTGTGAATGCTTAATTAATTACTATTTAGTGGAGTGATTGCAATGAGTGAGTTAACCCTATTACCTGAAGTCAGCGAATTTCTGAAACGTCAACATGGGCATTTTATCAATGGTTTGCCGATTTCTGGCAAGGGTGAGACTTTTTTTGACGTTGTTAATCCAGCCACTGAACAGGTTATCGCTAAAGTCAAAGAAGGGACATTAGCAGAAGTGGATGCGGCAATGAGTGCGGCACATGTGGCATTCAAAGGTATTTGGGCAAATACCACACCGATGGAACGTGGAAATTGCCTAAACCGCCTTGCGGATTTACTTGAAAAGCACCTTGAAGAACTCGCGCAGCTTGAAACCCTATGTTCAGGGAAAACGATTCAACTTTCCCGTTTCCTTGAGGTAGGGTCGGCGGCGCAGTTTTTACGCTATTTCGCGGGGTGGGCGACAAAAATTAGCGGTGAAACGTTAAATGTGTCACTGCCATCATTTAATGGCGAAAAGTATTCCGCATTTACACAACGCGAGCCTGTTGGGGTTGTTGCAGGGATTATTCCATGGAATTTCTCCATTATGATTTCCATTTGGAAATTAGCGGCTGCATTAACGTGTGGCTGCACCATTGTCTTGAAGCCGAGCGAATTTACGCCACTGACGATGTTACGCGTGGCGGAATTAGCGAAAGAAGCAGGTATTCCTGATGGCGTGATTAATATCGTTAACGGTGGTGGTCGCGAAGTAGGGCCTGCACTTATTCAACACCCTCTATGTTCTAAAGTGACCTTTACGGGATCGGTACCGACTGGGCTGGCGGTAGGGCGCACAGCAATGGAAGGAAAATTAACCCGTGTGACATTAGAGCTAGGGGGGAAAAACGGTGCGGCATTCTTGGCGGATTTACCTGTTGAGAAGATCGTGAATGGCATTATCGAAGCGGGTTACCTTAATCAAGGGCAAATCTGTGCAGCGGCAGAGCGTTTTTATATCCCATCCAAATTAATGGATGAGGTACTGGCTGAACTTAAAGTCCGTTTATCTGCGATAAAAATAGGTTCTCCATTAGACGAAACAACCGAAATGGGGCCGCTTGCGAACAAAGCCCATTACGAAAAAATCCTCAGCCTATTTGAAAAAGCGCGCCAAGATGGCAGCGAAATTATTTATGGTGGCCAGCCGATTACAGGGGCGGGGTATTTTGTTCCGCCGACTATCATTCGAGCGAATAGCCCAGACGATGCATTGATGAAAGAAGAAACCTTTGGCCCTGTCGGCACCTTCTTAAGTTACGATGACGAAGAACAACTGATTGAGATGATGAATAGCACACCATTTGGTTTAGCAGCCAGTGTATGGACAAACGATCTCAGTAAGGCGATGCGGATGATCTCTCGTATTGAAGCGGGGACGGTTTGGGTGAATATGCACACTTTCCTTGATCCTGCGGTGCCATTTGGCGGTATTAAGTCTTCAGGTATTGGTCGTGAGTTTGGCAGTGCCTTTATTGAGTATTACACTGAGTTAAAATCTGTCATGGTGCGTTATTAGTGGTTAATTTTGAGTATTAATCAACTGCTTCCCGGCCATTGTGCCGGGTTTTTTTATGCTTTTATTCACGTGGTGATGAAAAATAGGGCTATGATAGTTGTATCTTATTTCTGAGCTAGGTGGTGGTATGAAGACGGTATTGATTACTGGTGGAAGCCGAGGAATTGGTCGTGCAACAGCACTTCAACTCGCACGGCTCGGTATGCGAGTGCTTATTAATTATAAAAGCGACCATCAGGCTGCGGAAGGGGTTGTTGCAGAAATTCAGGCGGCTGGAGGTGTCGCATATGCATTACCATGCGACATTAGCAGTGAAATTGAGGTTGTTAAGCTGTTCGAGACCGTTAAGCAGCAACATGGTGATTTGCACTATTTAGTGAATAACGCGGGTATTTTATTTCAGCAATGCAGAACAGAAGCGTTAACAGCACAGCGAATTAATACTGTTCTTGCGACTAATGTCACTGGGTTACTGATATGTTGCCGTGAGTTTATCCAACTGGCTCGCCATTTTAACCACTTTGATAAAAAAGCGATTGTGAATGTTTCGTCAGCGGCAGCACGTTTAGGTGCGCCTGGAGAATACATCGATTATGCTGCGTCAAAAGGTGCGGTAGACTCCATTACAAAGGGGCTGTCATTAGAGTTAGCTGAGTTAGGGATACGTGTTAATGGTGTTCGTCCTGGCTACATTTATACGCAGATGCACCAAGACGGCGGTGAAGCAGGGCGTGTTGATCGGGTTGCGGCACAGTTACCACTGAAAAGAGGCGGAGAACCTGAAGAAATTGCGGAAATAATTTCATGGTTGTTAAGTGATGCTTCATCCTATGTGACGGGTTCAATTATTGATGCGGCAGGTGGTCGCTAGTTAATTAAAACTTTTCCTGACGAATAATAAACCCTGATGACACAAGTTCAGTTCGGTTAGTGACATTGGCTTTAGTGAAGATATTACGCAGATGGGTTTTTACGGTGGATAATGACACGCCTAATAACAACGCAATACGCTTATTACTCGCGCCTTCACGCACCAAATGAATGATTTCTTGTTCTTTTGGTGTGTAAGATACTAAAGAATCAGGCAAGATATCAAACGTCATCAGCTCTGCAACAGGTAAGATCGCATTTAACCGCATGATTTCGTGTTGCGAGAACGGGCTGTCTCGCAGTACTGAAACTCCAGCAATAATTTTATTTTTCCGACGAATAAAAATCTCAGCCATATCTGTTAGATTATTAGGTTGCATAAAATCATGAAAAAAAGCCTGATTTTGCTGACGAATTTCAGGAGACATCCTGACTAATCTTAAATCATCTTCTCGAAATTTATCGGGATGGAGTGGATCGAGTTGATGAAAATAAGCCAGATAATCTCGGTGCATTTGAGCAGGGATCCCATATAACACATAGTTGTCTGGCTGCCAGTGGTCGTTGACCAGGTAATACACTGACGCAGTAATAGGGATAATGTGTGCAATGGTATTTAGGCAGCAATCAATCAATGTTTGCTGGTGGTCGCTAAACTGAGGTGGGCTCATTTTATCCCCTTCCATAGTGAGTCAGATAATTATCATGCGCTTTATTGTTATTAACATAAAGCAAACATGTTAATAACGTGAGGTCGATAACAGTATTTAAAACAAGTAAAAATTGGTTCAGTCTTGATTTGTTAGGATTTGGTATCTTTGGTTAATTGATTATTAATATATTAATAATCAAAATGATTGTTATGTATTGATATTAAAGTATATATTTTTATTTCTGTTGATTTTCTTGGTACTTTTCGAATAGTTATAAGAACTCCCCCTCTCTCTGGGTATCGTTCTTTAGGACGATGGTCGCCTCTTTGTGCTTCTTTCTATAGTGGCAATGTAGTCACGCTTTTTTTACAAAAAATTCACATCCATGACTGCGTATAGAGCGAGAGGGAAGCAAAATGAATTTATCCTCAAAATTAACGTCACATCTCGAAAAGGGAAAAGTTGGGTTCCCAACGACGCTGGCGAGTTCCGCGGGCTTGATTATGGCAAGCCCTGTTATCTTAACCGTCACCAGTGGGTTTGGTATTGGTGGCGATACGTTTGCATTAGCCGTGTTACTGAGCTTCATTATGATGCAGGCACAGCTCACCACTTTTTCAGAGGCCGCGGCGATTTTACCCACCTCTGGCTCCGTGTATGACTATATTTCTTGTGGTATGGGGCGCTTCTGGGCTATCACTGGTGCATTATCAGCGTATTTGATTGTGCATGTCTTTGCGGGAACCGCAGAAACTATTCTGTCGGGGATTATGGCGTTGGTGAACTTTGAGCACCTGAATACGGTACTGGAAACCAGTAATTCGTCTTGGATGGTTGGTGTGGGTTTAGTTGTCACTTTCGGTATCTTAAATGCTTTTGGTATTGAAGCGTTTGGTAAGGTTGAAGTGGTATTGACTTTCGCCATGTGGTCAACACTGGTGATCTTTAGTATTACAGGCTTGATGTTACCGTTTAACGTACCGATGGAGGGGTGGTTTGGTGCAGAGCTAAATATCTCTGATCCAACACTGGTTTTAAGTTTTGTGGGTATGGCGATGTTTATGTTTGTTGGTTGTGAGCTTGTCACACCAATGGCGCCAGAAATTAAAAATTCCGCCAAAGTGATCCCTCGCGCCATGACAACGGGTTTATTCTGCGTGGCCTTATGTATGGTGCTGTTTGGTGCTGCGCTGGCCAATCAAGTCGAAAACGTGGTGGTTGACCCACAAACAGGCACGCGCTTATTGGAAACACCGATGGCAATCCCTGCGTTTGCAGAGCGAGTCATGGGGGAATTTGGTAAATACTGGATTGGTGTCGCACTGTTATTAGCGGGTGGGGCAACCATTAATACACTGATGGCTGCTGTGCCGCGTATTTTATATGGCATGGCACTAGATGGTGCATTACCGCGCATCTTCACGTATTTGCACCCACGTTTTAAAACACCCGTATTCGGTATTTTAGTGGCTGTGATGATCCCATGTTTACATGCTTTTGCTATCCAAGGTGATCTTGACCGTATTATTCCTCTGGTGCTAGCGGCAGTGTGTTCTTGGGGAACTGCGTATTTATTAGTGACTATTTCCGTGGTGCTATTGCGTATTCGCCGCCCTGATTTACACCGAGCTTACCGCTCGCCGTTTTTCCCAATTCCTCAAATTATTTCGAGTGTCGGGATTATTTTAGCGATTGTGTATATCACACCGCCAGGTATGAATAAGTCTGATGTGTATATTCCGTTTGCGATAATGTTAGGTTTAACGGCCAGTTATGCACTGATTTGGACAGTATTTGTTCAGAAGGTCAATCCGTTCAAACCCGTTGATGTTGAAGTTGTTCTGTCTAATTCATTTAGAGATGAAGAAAATGAGGAGGTACAACTTGAGCCATTACGTCACCTCGCCTAAACCTTCGCTATTACAGCGATTGGGAGGCTTAACGAAAAAACGGTTACCAACAGGTTACCAAGCCGGGTTAACGTTAAATCGAATTGAGCGGGATATGGCGCCTTATCCATGTGAGTGGAGAGCACCAGGTGTGCTCCTTATCCTGCCGCAACCTTCGTTGACCATTGACGTCACTGAGCGCGTTAGAAAACTCTTCCTCGCGTTTATTGTGTACAGCCGTTTTTCAGTGTCAGGTTTTTGTGATGAAAATTTAAATGCAAAAATTGTCGTGAAAACGCGTGGTAGCGTGAGAAAAAAACACATTCATTTTGTGTCGAAGCAACCCGATGGGCAAAAAGTGATTGGTTGGCTGAATGCTTATCCAATTATTAGAGAGACACTGGAAGAGTTAGATTTTAATTCATGCCAAATAACTTTGAGCCATGGTCACTGGCGTTGTGAAATCGAGCCCTTTACCGCATCGGAACTTGTTAGCCGCGTTCCAGCAACAAGGCGTTACTTGAAAATAGCGCCAACGCAGCGATACCGGTTACTCAGTTCACTTCAGCTGATTAACCAATTGATGGAAAAACATACCGCTACCCATTGAGTTTAAAAAGGTTTTTTGATAGTAATAATTATTATCAGTTGACTCCTTGGAATTAGATGTGAAATCTTTGCCGCTTTTAGGTTGTATTTTGTTTTCCTGTGCAGCGATGGCAACGCAATCTGACTGCATTCGTTTAGGTGAGCTTTCTTCTGTGGAAGGCGTACATGATAGCGAAGGCCATAGCTGCGTTTATTTTGAGGCTTTGCAGCAAGATTTTATTAAGCAGCGCGGTGAGGGGTTCTCTCAGGTTGTTTTATTAAATGCTGACAAGCAGCCTGTTCGTGTATTACAGGCATATGGTTCCGACAAAGAACCGCATACAGCTGATTACATCGTGCCGACAAATGGTGTGTATTACCTCGATTTACAAGGCTCTCCAGGTAAATCATGGCAATTACAGTTTGATGTGAGTGACTATCAGCCTTTAGCGATTAAAAAAGATAACGAGCCCATTAGCCCTAAACTACAAAGCCTGCTCAATGAACATTATCATCATGGTGATACTAATGCGTTTTGGCAGGAGGTTGCCAAGCAAGGGACGCCGCTTATTGAAGACCTTGCAGGTCGACAAAAACGAGCGACATTTTTATGGCGCGGAGCAAAGTCCAATGCGTATATTTTAGGAGCGCCTTCGGGGAATCATGAAAGAATGGCGCAAATAGAAGGAACGGATATTTGGCACCGTTCCTTCATCATTCCAGCGGATACATTAACTCAATATAAAATTGCCCCTGATATCCCTACCGTACCTGAAGGCGGTTTTGCACAGCGCAAAGCCATTTTAGTCACCGCCCAGGCTGACCCTTACAACTCACAAAGTATCCCTTCTGGCTCAACGGATAAATATAATCGCTTTTCCTTGCTATCACTGGCACCGAATATTCGCCAGTGTCAATTTCCTGCTATTGAAAAAAAACACATTCAAGGGCAGTTAGAAACCTTTACCTTATCTAGCCAAATTTTGAATAATGAGCGGCAAATTACGGTATACCGCCCAAATATTCAGATGAAACAGCCTGCGTTATTGGTACTTTTGGATGGGCAAATCTATCTTCATACTTATCAAATGGCGAAATTTTTTGATAGCTGGATGAACGAGGGCTCTCTCCCACCAATGAATATTGTGTTTGTCGACAGTATTAGCTCTGATAGGCGTGGCGAAGAACTGCCTCCGAACACGCTTTTCCCGCAATTGCTGGTGGATGAATTAATGCCGCAATTGGCGAAAAAAGGTATTGATGCGAAAGCGGAACATACCATTATTGCTGGATCAAGTTTTGGAGGGTTAGGGGCAACGTGGAATGCACTACAACACCCTGAAATATTTGGCAATGTGCTGAGTATGTCAGGGTCTTATTGGTGGGCGCCAAAAGGGGAAGATCCTGAATGGTTAATCAGTGAAATAGAAACGATGCCACCGAAGCCTATTCGCTTTTTCCTCGAAGCAGGCTTATTTGAGCAACGAGGAAGCTGGGGCGGGATCATTCAAAATCATTATCAGTTATTAGAAGTGTTGAAACATAAAGGTTATTTAGTGGATGCCATTGAATTACCCAGCGGGCACGATTATGTTTCTTGGTGCGAAACATTATACGAAGGCACTAAACAACTGTCTTCTCAGTGGTAATAGCGCGTTAATTTCAATAAAAAAGCAGCGGATAATGCGCTGCTTTTTTCACATTTATGACAATCGTCTTCATTTCGCCATAAAAGCGTCATTCAACTGTCATCTGGTTACTTTAGCATGCCTGTCATTATTTGAAGCATACTTCCTCTTTTTTCATTATTGATTGGCAAGGAAAACAGTTATGACTGGTAATTTTATGAAATCCCTTTTAGCTGTCACAGTCAGCACATTAATGTTAGGTAGCACCCTTCCAGCTTATGCAGCGGATAAAAATGATGCAGTTTCAGAAAACCGCGCAGCGCAAGGTGATATCACCAAGTTTGGTGGTGCACGTCGCTTAGCGACCGAGCAAACGGATATCATGAAAGCCGCATTACATAATGGCAAAGCAAAAAACGTGATTTTATTTATTGGTGATGGCATGGGTGATTCAGAAATCACCGTTGCACGTAACTATGCAGAAGGGGCTTCTGGATTCTTTAAAGGTATCGATGCATTGCCAATTACAGGGCAATATACGCATTATGCGCTAGATAAAAAGACGCAAAAGCCTGATTACGTCACAGATTCAGCGGCATCCGCTACAGCATGGTCTTCTGGGGTGAAAACCTACAATGGGGCTTTAGGGGTAGACGTCTTTGGTAAAGACCACGAAACATTAATTGAAATCGCTAAACGTAACGGTAAAGCGACAGGTAACGTGACGACCTCTGAGATCCAAGATGCAACGCCAGCGGCGCAATTCTCCCACGTGACGGCACGTAAATGTTACGGCCCAGAAGAAACTTCAGAAAAATGTGGAACCAATGCCCTTGAAAATGGTGGTCGTGGTTCGATTTCTGAACAGTTATTGGTAACCCGTGCGGATGTGACGTTGGGCGGTGGTGCGAAGAGCTTTAAACAAGAAGCGAAAGCGGGTGACTATAAAGGTAAGACGCTTGAGCAACAAGCGATTGAGCGCGGTTATACTATTGTGCGTGATGCGAAGTCGCTGAACGATATAAAACTGGCAAACCAAGACAAACCTCTACTTGGACTATTCCACGATGGCAACATGACAGTCGCGTGGGAAGGGCCAAAGGCGGTGCACTATGGCAACATCAACAATGCTCCGCTGGAGTGTAAGCCGAATCCAAAATTAGATCCAAACGCACCAACGCTAGCGCAAATGACGCAAAAGGCTATTGACCTGTTAGAAGTCAATCCAAATGGTTTCTTCTTACAAGTTGAAAGTGCATCTATCGATAAACAAGATCATAAAGCCAACCCATGCGGCCAAATTGGTGAAACGGTTGCTCTTGACCAAGCGGTTCAAGTGGGCTTAGATTTCGCGAAAAAACATGGTGATACATTAGTTATTGTGACTGCTGACCATTCACATTCAAGCCAAATTATTCCAGAAGGCACGAAATCAACGGGGTTAACTCAAGCGTTGATTACCAAAGACGGCTCTGTGATGGTGGTGAATTACGGTAACTCTGAGGAAGATGATTCACAAGAGCATACTGGTGCTCAGCTGCGTGTTGCGGCTTATGGTCCACACGCTGCGAATGTGATGGGTCTGACTGACCAAACCGATTTGTTCTTTACCATGCGTGATGCAATGGGATTGAAGCAATAAACCAACCCTGTAGTGTAAATTCTCCGCAATATGGATGTTGTGGGGAATTTTTTATTTTATGTTCCCATCTCTTTTGAATATCTTGCTTTTATTTCAACCTTGCCTTAATAGCTTATTGAAATGGTTGAACTTATTTTTTTATCGGTTATCTTGGAAAACAAATTCACCTGATAACAATAAAGAGCGTTTATATTGGCGCTGATAATGAGAATAAGATCATGAGAGAAATCCGCGAATTACAACGAGATGAAATCCCTTCTGTTTGGTCAATCGATCGCACTGAATTAATTGAACACCTTTATTTACACCAAGAGGGCAAACTGGTGCTTTCGAAGCAGCGCTTTGATATGAAAGGCTGGCCAGAAGGCGAGCCCGAGGCTTATACCCCGCATTTATTAGACAGTTATGACCAAGGCGCTATTTTTCTGGGTGTCTTCGAACAAGGAAAAATCATTGCGGCTGCAAGCGTGGATAATATTTGGCGAGGGGAGCAAAAGAATTTACTGCAGTTATCCTTTTTACACGTGAGCCATGCATATCGAGGCAAGGGGATTGCGGGAATGTTATTTCAACAATGTGTAGATATTGCGACTCAAAAAGGGGCGAAAGGGCTGTATATCTCTGCAACGCCATCTGAAAATACGGTGCATTTTTACCAATACATGGGATGTGGTTTGATTGAAACACCAGACCCAGAGCTGTTTGCCCTGGAACCAGAAGATATTCATTTTGTTTATTGGTTTTCTTAAGTTATCTATTTTGTAAAAATCGTGTTAATTTAGGGGTGTTTTCGCAGAAAAACGATTGAAATTTACTAAAAATTAGATATGATTGATAATCATTATCATTTAAGATTATTGAGGTCACTATGCCAACTAGCATATCAAAAACCGCAGGTTTACGGCGTATAGGCGCTGGCCTATGGGGTGTCTTTGCCGTGGTATTGCTAAGCATTGCTTATGTCCTCAGCAATATGGGTTTTGATAACCTAAGAGTGGTGATGATCACTATGATGATCGCAACGGCGGGGATGTTATTTAATCGCGGCTCTCGCCGTTTATTGATTATTCCAGCTGTAGTTTCATTACTGTGCTTTTTGATGGCTTTTGTGTTGCAAAGGTAGTTTGATTTGCGAAAGTGTTAATTGAGCTGAATGCAATCTGGGAAGATTTCAGAAAAATGCGCGCAAGGCTGCTGGGGAAATAACATTCATTGACCAGTGGTGCGAAAGGGGGGACTTGAACCCCCACGTCCGAAGGACACTAACACCTGAAGCTAGCGCGTCTACCAATTCCGCCACCCTCGCAATACTGTTTCGTCAATGCTGAACTACTGTGTTTATCTAAAGTTAGTGGTGCGAAAGGGGGGACTTGAACCCCCACGTCCATAGGACACTAACACCTGAAGCTAGCGCGTCTACCAATTCCGCCACCCTCGCAATGCCAAATCTAACTTTTCTTACAGCGATAATACGCAGCGGATTTTAGGCTAATTTTAGCGGACGTCAATATTTTTTTAATCATCTATTTTTTTTTGATTAAAAAACGGCCAGCCTATGAGGCTGACCGCTAAATTGCACGATAATAGGGTCATTAACTAGCGTTTCGTGGCTTGGTATACCTTGAATTTACCTGTTTTTGCTAGCACTTCATGGCTACCAAAGGCTTTATCTAATAAGTCTGGGTAAGGTAAAAATGCATTGGCAACAATGCGCAAATGACCGCCTTTTTTCAGGAATTTAGGGGCTTGGTAAATCATGTTTTCAACGGCACTGTAGCTGGTGTTTAGCCCATCATGGAAAGGTGGGTTAGAGATAATCCAATCGAATTTGTCGTGAATATCTGAATAGGCATCACTTGCAATGACGGCTCCCGTGAGTTTGTTCGCTTCAAGTGTTGAGGCTGCGGAGTCTAATGCGGAGGCGCTAACATCGCTTAACGTCAGCTTAACATCAGGGTTTTGCGTTCCAATGACGGTTGCAAGAACACCATTACCACAAGCGAGGTCGAGAACATCGCCTTTCATTGGCTCTGTTAATGTTGAAAGCAGTAAATCACTGCCGATATCTAACTCATTATGACTAAACACGCCAGGTAGTGCATTAATTCTAACCGTATCAAGATCATAGTGACGCCACCAGCGTGCAATATCAAAGGTGGTTGGTTGCTCTAATTCACCATAATACAAGCCACAACGGCGGGCCGAGTCGATTTTTTGTAAGGTCGCGATACCTTCCATGATGGATTCTGCGCTTTTGACGCCACTGCGGTTTTCGCCAACAATAAAAATTTGACTACCCGCAGCAAGATGGGTGCACAGATCGTCCAGTTGGAAGCAAGCTTCTTGTTTATTTTTTTGCCAGAAGTAAATCAATGTATCGCAAGGCTGAATAAATTCAGCGGGTGTGGTTGATGAAAATAAAACCATTTCGCCCATCAAAGGCTGCAGGTTTTTCCAACGATGGTATTGATTTGTTACGACGCGAACACTTGCTGCTTCGAGAGTGGCAGCCAATTCATCCTGAATGTCACCAGCCAAAATGACATGACGATCCGTAAAATGCTCAAGATGGCGCTGGATAACTTCACTGGCCGGTGTCAGTAATGACATATTCTGTCAATCTCCTAAAATGATAAAAACTGCTAACACCATACCAGAAATGCGAGAAATCGCATTGCTCTGTTGGCGCTATTAATCCCCTTTGATAAGATGGGGTTGTAAAATAGCGACTGGAAAAATAAATGACACGACGTGACAGGCTTTTAGAACAAATGGGGATCACTCAATGGATGGTGAGAAATCCAGCTGTGTTACGTGGTGAACGTGGTGTCAGGATCCCAGCGTCGACTAAGCTTATTATTATTACTGATGAGAACCTTGATTTAAATAGCCAGCTGTTAAAAGATATTTTTCTTTCAATGCGAATTGCACAAGATGATGTGGTTTGCATTAATTCTGAGCAGCTGAATTTAATCCCAACACCAATAACAATTCCTTGTTGGGTTCTCGGGGGGGAAACCCATCCAGAAGGTTCAAAAATGACGTACTTTTCACCTGTTTTGTCTGAGCTTATGACGAGTATCAGCGCCAAACAGGCACTATGGAAACAAATTTATCAATATGATGAAAATTTCAACACTAAAGCAATCTGATCTTGCTACTGCCTTCTTAATTGAGAAGTTAAGCCATGATTTTCCATGGACTGAGCGAGTTTTTTATGGGAATCAAGGGGAAAAGTATCATAACCTAAAAATTTCTATTAATAATCAGATTGTTGGTTATGCGATAACGCAATGTGTTCTGGATGAGGCAACACTATTTAATATCGCTATTCACCCTGATTACCAAGGCAAGGGATATGGGCGTTTATTGCTAGAACAGTTGATTAGTGAGCTGATGAATAAAGGCATTATGACGCTTTGGTTAGAAGTCCGAGAATCAAATGCTTCTGCATTGCATTTGTATGAAAAACTCGGTTTTCATGAAGTCACTGTACGAAAAGACTATTACCCTGCTAAAAAAGGCCGAGAAGACGCATTAGTCTTAGCGCTCACACTGTTTGGCTCCCAATAGTTGCTCCTGAAAGCGAGTAAAAAACCCCAGCACATGCCAAATGTTCTGGGGTTTTTATTGTTGAGCGACTATAAATTCATTTTTTAACTATTTTTCGGGTAATACAGGTTCATTGGCCATTGAGAGATCTTCTTTTGTCTGTCTTTGGACTGCGACCTGTGCATTCACTTCTTCGTTCAGCCCTTTATAAGTGGAATAACACATTAACAGCATCATCATGGAAAGAGGGACTGCCATAGCAACTAGCGCTGATTGTAATCCTGATAACCCGCCCGTCATGATGAGTACAACCGCAATCGCGGCAATCACAACACCCCAAATTGTTTTGGTGATGTGGGACGGGTTAGGATTACCATTTTCACTGACCATGCCCAAAACAAACACCGCCGAGTTTGCTGAAGTAATAAAGAAGATCAACACCAATGCAATGGCAAGTACACTAATGAAAGTAGATGCAGGGAAATAATCTAAGAATTTAAATAACGCTGATGTCACATCGGTTTTCACTGCATCCGCGAGCGCTGTTTGCCCTAAGTTTTGAATTAAATGAATAGCCGAACCGCCCATTACGGCAAACCATGCAAAGGCACTTAATACTGGAATAAATACTGCACCAATCATAAATTCTTTAATGGTTCGCCCTTTCGAAATACGCGCGACAAAGCTACCGACTAATGGTGCCCAAGCAATCCACCAGCCGAAGTAAAACAGTGTCCAGTTAGCAATCCAAGTACCGTCATTATAAGGCTCAGTACGAAATGACATACTGACAAAGTTTTGTACGTAATCGCCAATACCTTGGAACAACACTTTTAAGATGGTTTGAGTTGGACCAGAGATAAAGATAAATGCCATCAATGCTAATGCGAGGATGATATTCAGGTTCGATAGGTGTTTAATCGCCCCTTGTAATCCAGAGATGGTTGATGCGATATAAACAACAGTGATAACTGCAATTAACCCAATTTGCACGTAAATGCTAATTGGAAGCCCCCATAAGTAGTTCATGCCACTGTTAACTTGCAGTGTACCAAACCCCAATGATGTGGCGATGCCAATCACAACGGAAAGCATCACTAACACATTAATTAGCTTACCGACAGAACCATAAATTCGATCGCCAATTAAGGGATAGAAAACGGAACTAATTGATGAAGGTAGCTTTTTTCTAAATTGAAAATACCCTAAAGCGACACCGACCAGTGCGTAACAGGCCCATGCGGAAACGCCCCAATGAAGGTAAACATACTGCATCGCTGATTTTGCGGATTGCTCAGTTGAGCCTTGGCCAATGGGTGGACTGATGTAGTAGGAAACAGGTTCTGCAACTCCCCAGAACATCAAGCTGATACCAATAGATGCGCTGAATAGCATGGCAATCCATGTCACCGTACTGTATTCGGGTTTATCGCTGTCATCGCCAAGACGAATATGACCGAATTTAGAAAAACCAAGGAACATGCAGAAACTAAAAAAGATAAAAACAGAGCCCAGAATGAACCAACCTAGGTTGTTATAGATAAAGCTCAGAGCAGAATGTGAAAATGCTTCCAGTTTGTCGGGGATAAATGCGCCCACACTGATGATAGCCAAGCTAATGGCTAACGACACGTAAAATACGGATTTCTTATGATTCATCATACCTCTTCTCCAGTTGCTCACTTATTTTTTGTCTTTTATGAGAGTTGGCTTGCAGGGAATGCCTGTTTATTTTTAAGGGTACAGCTAACTGTGGTTACTTTGGGTTTACAGAGAATAGCCATGCAAAGATTGTGTAGTCAACAAGTAATTAACCAATTATTAACAGTTGGTTTAATTTAATATCATTTAACCGAATGATTTAATTATTAAATAAAATATTGTTTGAATATCGCGCAATATTTTGTTTGATCATTTATGCGATCTTCGTTAACATCCATAAAAAAGATGTTAACTATAAGTTTACATAAGTGAGGGCAATTATGAGCAATGCAGCTAAAGTCATTTCGATTAATGATCACCTTGATATTGATAACGCATGGACAATCCCTGCGCGTTATTACACATCTAATGATATTTTTGAATATGAAAAAGAAAAAATCTTTGCTAACTCATGGGTTTGTGTTGCCCACGTTAGTGAAGTTAAAGAAAAAAATTCCTATATCACCCGTGAATTGATCGGTGAAAGCTTAGTGATTGTGCGTGGTCGTGATGATGTTTTACGTGGTTTTTATAATGTGTGCCCACATCGTGGTCACCAATTAATTAGCGGTGATAGCGGTAAAGTTAAAAATGTAATTACTTGCCCTTACCATGCGTGGGCTTTCAAACTCGATGGTCAGTTAGCGCATGCGACAAACTGTGAAAATGTGAATAACTTTGAGTCTGATGCGATGTCACTTAGCAGCTTTCATGTGATTGAACATGCAGGGTTTATTTATGTGAATATGACCGTGGGTGAGCCGCAACCGATCGAAGAGCAATTACCTGGCCTCGCTGAAAAAATGCAAGAAGCTTGTGCGGTGATTAGCGATTTAAAATTGGCAGCACGTTTTGTTAGTCATACGCCAGCTAACTGGAAGACCATTGTTGATAACTATATTGAATGCTATCACTGCCCTACCAACCACGTCAGTTTCGCCAGCTCTGTGGATGTGAATGTTTACGAGCACCAACTTCTGGATAATTGGACGGTACAAATTGGTAAAGCAAAACCGTCTGAATCTTCTTATCAGTTTGATGAATCCGTTTTAGACCCGCGCTTCTTTGGTTTTTGGATTTGGCCAAGCACCATGTTCAATATGCCGCCAGGAGGAGACTTCATGACGGTTATCTATGAGTTCCCTGTGAACGCTGGGGAGACCTTGCAACACTATGATATTTATTTCCTTAATGAAGAATTGACTGAGTACCAGAAAAACTTAGTGGAATGGTATCGCACCGTGTTCCGCCCAGAAGATTTGCGCTTAGTTGAAAGTGTTCAAAAAGGGCTGAGATCGCGGGGCTACCGTGGTCAAGGACGCATTATGGCCGACAGACAACGCAGTGGGATCAGTGAGCACGGTGTGGCGCATTTCCACAAAATTGTTGCTGGTGCACATACCGAAGAATAATGAAAGGAGCCGTCACATATGCAGACAGTCACTCACCCGACGCTTTTTCGTCAGTCTTGTTATATTAATGGGCAATGGGTTGATTCAGATAAAAAAATTTCTGTGACGAATCCTGCTGACCAATCTGTGCTGGGGACTATTCCCAGCCTAACGGCAGCACAAGTGGATGACGCTATTGAACAGGCTTACGGTGCAATGGAAAGTTGGAAACAATTGACCGCGAAAGCACGTTCGATCATTTTACGCCGTTGGTTTGAGTTGATCGAAGCCAATGTTGATGATCTTGGCCTGATCATGACCCTCGAACAAGGTAAACCGCTGCACGAAGCTAAAGGAGAAATTCGCTATGCAGCCTCTTTTATTGAGTGGTTTGCGGAAGAAGGTAAGCGTGTGTATGGGGAAACCATCCCCCAAACTGTTGGTAGCAACCGTATTTCAACGATAAAACAGCCGATTGGTGTCTGTAGCGCTATCACGCCGTGGAATTTCCCAGCGGCGATGATCACGCGAAAAGCCGCCCCCGCTTTGGCCGCGGGTTGTAGCATCATTATTAAGCCTGCAACAGAAACACCTTTTACTGCTCTCGCATTAGCGCAGCTGGCGGATGAAGCCGGTATTCCAGCAGGGATATTTAACGTCATCACTGGGGATTCTCGAGTTTTAGGGGAAAGGCTGACAAAACATGAGCTTATCAGCAAGTTTTCATTTACAGGTTCAACACAAGTCGGTCGTGTGCTATCAGAACAATGTGCATCAACCATCAAGAAAACGTCGTTAGAGCTTGGCGGTAATGCACCGTTTATTGTGTTCGAGGATGCGGACATTGATAAAGCGGTGAGCAGTGCAGTTCAAGCGAAATTCCGTAATGGCGGCCAAACCTGTGTTTGCGTCAACCGTTTCTACCTTCATGATGCTATTTTCGACGAATTTAAGACCAAGTTTGTTGCAGAAGTCGCCAAGTTGAAAGTTGGGAACGGGGCGGATGTTGGTACAGATATTGGACCAATGATTACCACGCGGGCTATTGAAGGCATGAATGCACTATTGCAAGACGCATTGGCAAAAGGTGCAAAACAGTTGGTATTGGGAAATGAAATCAAAGAGCAAGGTCATTTTTTCAATCCAAAAGTGCTGGTGGATGTTGATGATTCGATGGACATTGTGCACGAGGAAATCTTTGGACCTATCGCAACGTTGATCCGCTTTACTGATGAAAATGAAGTTATTACGCGAGCAAATAATACCATTTATGGACTCGCGGCTTACTTCTTCTCCCGTAATGTGAACCGTGTTTATCGCGTCGCTGAAAAACTGCAAAGTGGCATGGTGGGGATCAATACAGGGTTGATTTCTAATGAAGTGGCACCATTTGGTGGGGTTAAACAATCAGGGCTAGGTAAAGAAGGGTCTCGATATGGTATTGAAGACTACTTAAGTATCAAATACCTGTGCTTAGATGTCGGCGAATAAGAGGGACGCGGTGATGAGCCAAGAAAAAATTGCAGTGAATGTCAGCCGAATCGAACAAGTGAGTTCAACCGTTAAAATGTTTGAATTTGTTGCCCAAGAGGGAAATTTCTTGCCTTTTAGTGCAGGCAGTCATGTCACTGTATACATGGGGGAGCAAACGGGCTTACAGCGCGCTTATTCGCTGATTAGCGACCCAAAACATAGAGGCAGTTACTGTATTTCCGTTTTGCGTGATGAAAACTCGAAAGGTGGATCGGCATTTATGCATGAGCAGCTGTCTGTTGGCGATTGTATTCATCTTTCACCTGCTCAAAATTTCTTTTCCCTTGAACAGGATAACCAGTGTAAGCACTTGCTAATTGCTGGGGGGATCGGTATCACACCGTTTATGTCTTATTTGTATGAATTAGAGCAAGGCGGTATGGATTTTGAGTTACATTATTGCTTTCGCGATGTGAAAACCGCTGCGTTTGTCGAGCATTTACAAGAGCGTATTGGCTCACGCTTGCGCCTTTATGATGGCAGCCAAGGGCAGAGGATGTCTGTCGAGCAATTGATTCAGTCCCAACCTTCGTCTAGCCATGTGTACGTGTGCGGCCCTCAATCATTAATTAATGAGGTGATTGAAAAAGGTAACCAATACTTAGGGGGATCACAGGTACATTTTGAAAACTTTGGTGAAGTCGCCAGTGAAGGGGATTCTTTCGAAGTTTACTTTCAACGTTCAGGCTTTAGCTTAGAAGTTGGCAAAGATATGTCTATTTTACAGGCTATTGAAGCGGATAAGCGCATCAATGTGGAGTGTTTATGTCGTAATGGGGTTTGCGGAACCTGCGAAACCGCGATCCTTGAAGGCGAAGCTGATCATCGTGACCACTATTTAGATGACGATGAGAAAGCAGAGCAAAAAACCATGATGTTATGCGTATCTAGGGCAAGAAGTAAGCGTTTAGTACTTGATTTATAAATTCATTCCCCCACCGTTGTTTGTGGGGGGAGTATTAAATTGGTTTGAGTTCAAACATCAAAAAGGGTTGGTTTTCATCATTAAAATGTTGATATGCAGTAATTTGTTTATCTTGAAACACAATTTGTCCACGGCCTGTTTGGCACACTTCTTCTAGCCATGTTTTGTGATTAATGATGAGTTGGTACAATAAACGTTGCAGTTCGAGGTAGTCAATTTCAGTGGATTGGCTACTTAAGTTACTGGCAAGAATTTCACCAGCTTTGTCAGTGAAAGCGACTAAGTAATTGAAGTGGGAGAGTAAAACATCAAAATAGCACTTAATTTTTCGTAGGCGTAATTCGCTATTCTTGCGTTCGGTATTATCAAGGCTGATCCCAACCAATTTAGTGACTTTACCATTTGGCCCTTTAACCCCTGTGGCGCGAGAAGTGATCCAACGGTACTCGCCTTCCCAGTTAATTTTAAAATCCATCTCATGGGCACCGCCTTCACGAATGATTTTTGAGTAACCATTCACCAGCTTCTCTTTGGACTCAGGCGCCATCAATGCCCAAAAATCTTCATTAGTCGTAATTTTAATGCCATAAACGGCTTCGACATTATCTGAGTAGTTCAATTCCCCTGTGAGCAAATCCCACTCCCACGTTACGATATCGGCAGATTCTTGCAGGTGCACTTCGTTGATGTTACGCATCACCCCTGCATTGGTGACCGTGATTTGGTTGTTCGTATATTCGCCGTATTTTAACCAAATTTTATCGACATCCAGTAACGTTGCCAATTTATCAAGGTTGTCTTCGTCGATCATACCACCTTTTGTCCACTTATTGACGGCGGTTCGGGAGACGCCAAGGGCTTGTGCCGCCTTAAGTTGGCTCATTTTCTTTTGTTTGAGTAATTTTAATAAACGTTCTTTGAATGTCTCAGTTTCTGTAATCAATTGCTATCAACCTTTACTGAAGGTGTTGCCATAAATCCATTTTGCAAATGGGTCGCAAGGTATTGTTCGAGATTTTCAATGAAAACTCTAAGATTAGCACTTGTTCGAATACTTCTCGAATAAACGGCATAAACATCTGCGGTTTGGTACCATTCTGGGAGAACACGCACTAACTGTCCAGATTCTAATTCTGGCAAGACGCTCCACAATGATCGCAGTAGGATGCCTTCCCCACTTAAACACCATTGCTTTGCAACCTCACCATTATTCACGGTGAGTTGACTGTTTGGGCTAACGGTCATACTTTCTTGGTTGTGGGCTAATTTCCACACCGCGGGGGCTTGATTGCGTTCTTTAATCGCAATACAAGAATGTTTTTGTTCAAGTTCTTGTGGATATACTGGATAGCCATTTTTTTCTAAATAGCGAGGTGCGGCACAGAGTATGCGTTGATTGGCAGCGATACGCCGTGCAATAAACTGATCGGAGATAGTGCCTCCGATACAAATATCCACATCAATGTTTTCATTAATAATATCGACGGATTTATCTGTTAACGTCAGGTCGATAGCTAATAAAGGGTACTGAGCGCGTAATGATAGGATAAACGGATTGATATAAGTGCTGCCAAACCCTGTGCTACAACTGATCCGCAGTGTACCACGAATTTCTTCACGGCAAGCATTGAGCGTTTCTTGCATATGTTCAAGTTCCGCTAACATCAATTCGCTGCTGCGTAGAATAATTTGTCCTTCATGCGTGAGCTTAATTGAGCGTGCACTTCGAAAAAATAGCGTTTGCCCAAGATTTTCTTCCAACAGTTTGATTCGTTTAGAAATATAGGCAGGTGAAACCAATAGCTGTGCTGCCGCTTGAGAAAAACTCATTAAGTGGGCGACAGTGACAAAAACGCGAATGTCCTCTAACGCAGGGAGCTTGTTCATAGTTTGTAAACCTAAGGATTACAGTTCATGTCTATACTTTATCACAGCAATCCCTAAACTGGAGAAAAACACACCTAATTCATTTATCAGAGGTTTTCACCATGTCACAATTCAACATAGCGGTTATTCCTGGCGATGGTATTGGTACGGAAGTGATCCCCGAGGGGTTAAAAGTTTTACAAGCCGCAGCAAGCAAACACAATGTAAAACTCAACTTTACACAATTTGATTGGTCATGTGAAACCTATCACCGCACTGGGCGTATGATGCCAGAAGACGGTTTAGAACAACTGAAAAAGTTTGATGCGATTTTTCTTGGTGCTGTAGGTTTCCCTGGTGTACCAGACCATATTTCGTTATGGGGTTTATTGTTGCCTATTCGCCGTGCATTTAACCAGTATGTTAACCTGCGCCCAGTTCGCTTATTTGATGGGATCAAATGTCCACTGGCGGATAAAAAACCAGGGGATATTGATTTTTATGTGGTGCGTGAAAACGTAGAAGGAGAATACTCTGCTATTGGTGGTATTCAATATGAAGGCACTGAAGATGAAATGGTGCTGCAACAAAGTATTTTTACCCGCAAAGGCACTGACCGCATTTTAAAATATGCGTTTGAATTAGCGCAAACTCGTGAGAAAAAACACCTGAGTTCAGCGACTAAATCTAACGGATTATTCCACTCCATGCCGTATTGGGATAGCCGCGTGGCAGAAATGGCAAAACACTACCCAGAGATTAAAGTCGATCAATTTCACATTGATATTTTTGCGGCAAACTTAGTGCGTATGCCAGAGTTTTACGATGTGATTGTTGGGTCAAATTTATTTGGGGACATTTTGTCTGATTTAGGCCCTGCTTGTACAGGGACCATTGCGATTGCACCGTCTGCCAATATCAACCCAGAAAAAGACTTCCCATCGATGTTTGAGCCAGTCCATGGCTCAGCCCCTGACATTGCAGGGTTAAATATTGCTAATCCAATAGGGACGATTTGGGCGGCAGCGATGATGATGCAACACTTAGGTTGCCCTGAAATGCACGATAGCATTATGGTTGCGGTGGAAACGGCGATCAAAGAGCGCCGTCACTTAACCCGTGATATGGGCGGTAATGCAAGTACTCAGGCGTTAGGCGATGAAATCACTCAATTGATTTTGTCGTAATCCGTTCGTTATTTAAGTCATTTTTATGTCTCATCGGGGTATTGTTTTTGTCATACCTCGATGCTTTGATTGTTAATACCCCCAAGATCTGCGAAAATATCCGCCAATTATGTTTAACAAGACGGATTTGCACCGCTAAATGCTACATTAAGCTAAGATGCGTGCCGCTATAAATCTGTATTCAGACGAAAAGAACGGTTAAATGACAGATCAGAATTTTCTACAGGAAGTTAGCACGCGTAGAACGTTTGCTATCATCTCTCACCCCGATGCGGGTAAAACCACGATTACAGAAAAAGTATTGCTGTTCGGGCACGCTATTCAACGTGCAGGTACAGTAAAAGGCCGTGGCTCCAATCAGCATGCAAAATCCGACTGGATGGAAATGGAAAAACAGCGTGGTATTTCGATTACCACATCTGTGATGCAGTTTCCGTACAATGATTGCTTAGTTAACTTACTGGATACCCCAGGGCACGAAGACTTCTCTGAAGATACCTATCGTACGTTAACTGCTGTTGACTGCTGCTTAATGGTTATTGACTCTGGTAAAGGGGTTGAGGATCGTACTCGTAAACTGATGGAAGTTACCCGTCTGCGTGACACGCCAATTCTGACTTTCATGAATAAACTCGACCGTGATATTCGTGATCCAATGGAACTACTGGATGAAGTGGAAAATGAGCTGAAAATTGCTTGTTGTCCAATCACTTGGCCTATTGGTTGCGGTAAGTTATTCAAGGGGGTTTATCATTTACTGCGTGATGAGACGATTCTTTACCAAACAGGTCAAGGTCATACAATTCAAGAAGTTCGTATCATCAAAGGGTTAAATAACCCTGATTTAGATGCGGCGGTGGGTGATGAATTGGCTGCACAATTGCGTGATGAGTTAGAGCTAGTTCAAGGCGCTTCCCACGAATTTGACCATGATGCGTTTTTAGAAGGGGAATTGACCCCTGTTTTCTTCGGTACCGCATTAGGTAACTTTGGTGTTGACCACATGTTAGACGGCTTGGTCGAGTGGGCGCCAGCACCACAAGCCCGCCAAACTGACGTGCGTGAAGTTGAAGCCACAGAAGAAAAATTCACGGGCTTCGTCTTTAAAATCCAAGCTAATATGGACCCGAAACACCGTGACCGCGTTGCGTTTATGCGTATTGTTTCAGGCACCTACGAAAAAGGAATGAAGTTACGCCAAGTGCGAATCAAAAAAGACGTGGTAATTTCCGATGCATTAACCTTTATGGCAGGGGATCGTTCTCAGGTCGAAAATGCCTACGCTGGGGATATCATTGGTTTGCATAACCACGGGACGATTCAAATTGGTGATACGTTCACCCAAGGTGAAGAACTCAAATTCACGGGTATCCCGAACTTTGCACCAGAGCTGTTCCGTCGCATTCGTTTACGTGATCCACTGAAGCAAAAACAGCTGCTGAAAGGGCTGGTTCAGTTATCTGAAGAAGGTGCGGTGCAGGTGTTCCGTCCATTAACCAATAACGATTTAATCGTCGGTGCGGTAGGGGTACTACAGTTTGACGTGGTCGTTTCGCGCCTGAAAAGTGAATACAACGTTGAAGCGATTTACGAAGCTGTTAACGTTTCAACGGCACGTTGGGTTGAGTGCGATGATGCGAAGAAATTCGAAGAATTTAAGCGCAAAAATGAGCAAAACTTAGCCCTTGATGGCGGTGATAACTTATCGTATATCGCACCAACGATGGTGAACCTCAACCTGACCAGCGAACGTTACCCAGACGTTCGGTTCCGTAAAACACGCGAGCACTAGTCTTGTTTTTAACCCGCTATTTCATCATGAAGTAGCGGGTTATCTCTTCCTGATGCTCTTTTAGAGAGCCTTTTCCTATCTTTAAAACTATTTCATCAAGAATATTCTGTCTTTACCCTTGAACCACTTTATTTTTTCTGTTTTTTTACTTAGGCTAGTAACGTTAACTCGTTTACCACAGTGAAAGGAAGGTTCCTATGAAAAAGGCAATGCTATTAAGTAGTTTTACTGCTATTGGATTGAGCTTTGCACTCACTGCATGCAGCTCATCATCAGACGGCGCGCTGAAAAAACAAGCTTCTGAAACGTGGGACAGTGCGGCCAAAACCGTTGAAATGGCAGGTAAAGATACGGGGAATGCTATTTCTAGCGGCGCAAAAAATACGGGCGAATACATTGATGATTCGGCAATTACTGCAGATGTGAAAGGAAAATTACTGGGCACCAAGGGAATTTCCAGCAATAGTGTATCCGTCAAAACTGTTAACGGTGTAGTCTATCTCTCGGGTTTTGTGAAATCAGCTGACCAAATCGATAAAATTACGCAGGTCGCTTCCCGCGTTAATGGCGTGAAATCTGTGCAAAATGGATTAGTGCTTGCTAACTAATCTGTAAATAAATGTCTCAATAGCCCGAATTGATGAATGTTTATTGTACAATGCCGATAGAATGAGCTTTCAAAGGGAAGCTCATTCTGTTTTTGAGTCATGAACGCTATTCAATTCATTCAGGTGTATTATGGGAAAACACGTTTCAGTCACTTTAGGCACTATTGAGCCTCTCGCATTTTTAGATAATATCAACTCAGGAAAAACCGCATTGATTTGTGAAGGTGGCGGGCAGCGAGGGATTTTTACTGCAGGTGTACTGGACGAGTTTCTGATTTCTGACTTTAATCCATTTGATTTAATGATTGGTACCTCCGCAGGGGCGCAAAATTTGTCTGCTTATATTTGCGGGCAAGCAGGCTACGCTCGCCGTGTGATCACCCGTTATACCACCAATTCTGCGTTTTTTAATCCACTACGTTTTATCCGTGGGGGTCACCTCATTGACCTCGATTGGTTGATAGAAACCACAGCAAAAGAGTTCCCTTTGAGAATGGAAGCGGGGCTGGATCTCTTGGATTCAGGCCGTGAATTTTATATGGGGGCTAGCCGTAGTGATAATTTTTCTGCTGAGTTTTTACAACCCAATGCAGATACTTGGCTGGATATTATTCGTGCATCGAGTGCAATCCCTGGGTTCTACCGCGAAGGCGTTGAATTTGATGGCACGTTATACCACGATGGTGGGATTAGTGCGGCAATCCCTGTTGAAGAAGCCTACCGACGCGGGGCTGAAACAATTGTGGTGATCCGTACTGTGCCATCCCAAATGTATTTCACCCCTGAATGGGTGAAAAGAATGACGCGCTGGTTGGAAGGTGAGAATAACGGATTACAGCGCATGGCGGCGATGTTGAAAGTGCATCTGAAAAGCTATCGTAAGACACAAGAATTTATTGAAAATCCGCCTAAAGATGTGCAAGTTTTCGAAATTTACCCACCAGTTCCGCTAAAAAGTAGTGCGTTGGGGAGTAAAGTCTCTTCCTTAAATGAAGACTATCATACAGGGCGACGTTGTGGGCGTTATTTCATTGCTGCTCTTGGTGCAGGGTTTAATCAGAGTCAAAACAGCTTCAGTCGCACTTTGGCGCGGAAGATGGAACTCAATCCCCTTGAGATTGATATCGAACCTTCAGAGCAAAATGCATCAGTGCCTGAAGACATAGTGCCAGAGCTTGTCGAGGCACCTTCAATTATATTGCCAGTGAATGAAAATCGTAATGGATAAACCACAATTTATTGATACACACTGCCATTTTGATTTTCCGCCTTTTAGTGATGCGCTTAGCGAAAGCTTGCACCTTGCACAACAAAGTGGCGTAGAACAGATTGTTATTCCTACGGTGAGTTTAGATAACTTCGCTCGTGTATGGCAATTGGCGCAGCAATACCCACAATTGCATGCAGCGATGGGGTTTCATCCTCTGTATATCAGTCAGTATCAAGATGCACATTTTGATGTATTAGTGGATTACCTTCAGCAGAAAAATAAAAACTGCGTGGCAGTAGGGGAAATTGGACTCGATCTATACATGCCAAACCCGCAGTTTGAGCGTCAACAGCAATTGTTAATCGCGCAACTTAAGCTGGCAAAGCAGTTTGATTTACCTGTCATTTTGCATTCCCGCAAAACGCATGACCCACTAGCAGCGATATTGCGCCGTATTGATGTGCCTGCTCGCGGTGTGGTACATGGTTTTTCGGGGAGCTTATCCCAAGCTCAAGCTTTTGTTAAACTTGGTTATTATATTGGTGTAGGGGGAACGATAACCTATAAGCGCGCTAATAAAACTCGCTATGTGATGTCGCAATTACCACTCACATCATTATTGTTTGAAACTGATGCGCCAGATATGCCTGTTTCAGGTTTCCAGGGAGAGCCCAATCGGCCAGAGCGTCTTGAGTGGGTTTTTCGTTCATTTTGTGAGCTTCGCCACGAATCTCCAGAAGAAATCGCTCAACAACTTTACAATAATAGCCTGTCGTTATTTAATCTGACAAAGTAAAAACAGTTAAAACGATAAGTAATACTTATATAAATCTGTTTCCCATCTGATTTAATCCATTCAGCTTTTACTACGACTTATGGCACCTTTAGGGCCTTTCCAGATAAAACCGACTCAGTTTTGTGATTTTTATCACATTATTTGAATTTTCAGTGTTTCTTGCACCTCGTATTTGTGATGAACATTGCGAGTTATTCATGATGACTAGGTATAATCATCACACAAAGAGACAAGGCGACTTACACGTTTCCTTATATATCAACCTAGAATCAAGTGAACAGGGATCCTTCCATGCAACTCATTATGAGTATTATAGGAATGGCGGTACTCATCGCGATAGCTATCCTATTTTCTAGCAATCGCCGAGCGATAAGACTTCGCACTGTAGGTGGTGCTTTTATTATCCAGTTGGCAATCGGCGCATTAGTGTTATATGTCCCTGCTGGGCGCAGCGTGCTACAAGGGATGTCTGATGGTGTTTCTAAAGTCATCGGATATGGTCAAGATGGTATGAGCTTTATTTTTGGCGGCTTAGTGTCCGACAAAATGTTTGAATTATTTGGCGGTGGCGGCTTTATTTTTGCTTTTCGCGTTCTGCCTATCATTGTGTTTTTCTCATCGTTGATCGCTGTACTTTATTACTTAGGTATCATGCAGTTGGTGATTAAAGTATTGGGTGGCGGTTTACAGAAAGTTCTTGGTACATCACGAACTGAGTCCTTATCTGCGACGGCGAACATTTTCGTGGGTCAAACTGAAGCACCTTTAGTTGTTCGTCCTTATATTGCAACCATGACCACTTCTGAACTGTTCGCGATTATGTGTGGTGGTTTAGCGTCAGTGGCGGGTTCTGTGTTAGCGGGTTACGCACAAATGGGCGTGCCAATGGAATACTTGATTGCCGCATCATTTATGGCAGCACCTGGTGGTCTGTTATTCGCAAAACTGATGGTTCCTGAAACAGAAGATGCGCGCGATAGAGTTAACGCGACTGATTTAGTTGCAGAAGATGAACGTCCTGCAAATATTATTGATGCCGCAGCAGCGGGAGCATCGTCAGGGATGCAATTAGCATTGAATGTTGGCGCAATGTTATTAGCGTTCATTGCATTGATTGCATTAATCAACGGTATTTTAGGTGGTATTGGTGGCTGGTTTGATTATCCTCAGCTGTCCCTTGAGTTGCTATTAGGTTGGTTGTTTGCGCCTATCGCTTACTTAATTGGTGTGCCGTGGAGTGAAGCCACTATTGCGGGCTCATTTATTGGTCAAAAAATTGTTGTGAATGAATTTGTTGCCTTCATGAATTTCGGTGAATACATGAAGGCCGATGCAGAAGTGATTGCTGCAGGTAAGCAAGTACTGTCTGATCATACAAAAGCCATTATTTCATTCGCATTGTGTGGTTTTGCGAACTTATCGTCAGTGGCAATTTTGCTGGGTGGTTTAGGCGGAATGGCACCAAATCGCCGTGGCGACGTTGCGCGTCTTGGCATGAAAGCTGTCATGGCAGGAACATTGTCTAACTTAATGAGTGCGACTATTGCTGGCTTCTTCTTGACCTTGGGGGCAGCCGCGGTAGCATAAAGCATCGTGTAAGATTTTAGGCAGGTTTATTCAGCCTGTTCACTATAGAAGCGGAAGGGCGTAGCTCTTTCGCTTTTATTTTTATCGGTTATATTCTTTTGCTATCTTTTATATTCAAAGGCAGAATTTCAACTATTCTTAACTTAGTCAATTAATGATTGTTTAAGGTTAGAAAAGCCATTTGAGTGAATAAATTAACAGATAGATCGGGTATAATGAGATCTTATTCACATAATTATATTTAATAATGTAACATTCAGTCGATTAATGTGATTTGTAGCACATAAAGTGACGCTGTTCCATGGTCAAATAGACACTAGTAAGCTGCTAATGGAACTGCTAGTTCTCAGAGTCGAATGACTCTAGGGCATCGTGCGGTGAGAAGGAACTCAGCTGCTCAGTTCGGAAGCATCCGGCTGGCATCTTTAAGGAACCAAGCCCGCTCGCCAACAAAGAACGTGTCGTTCTGAAGAATTAATAACGTTGGAGAGTTATATGACTGATTTAAAAGCAGCCGCACAACGCGCGCTGACCCTGATGGATTTAACCACATTGAATGATGACGACACTGATGCAAAAGTGATCGCATTATGTCATCAAGCCAAAAGCCCTGCTGGCAACACAGCGGCAATTTGTATCTACCCTCGTTTTATTCCAATTGCGCGTAAAACTTTGCGTGAGCAAGGTACGCCTGACGTTCGCATCGCGACCGTAACCAACTTCCCACACGGTAATGATGATATTGAAATCGCATTAGCAGAAACTAAAGCCGCTATCGCTTATGGTGCGGATGAAGTTGACGTTGTATTCCCATACCGTGCGCTGATCGCAGGCAATGAACAAATTGGTTTTGATTTAGTCAAAGCGTGTAAAGACGCATGTGCAGCTGCCAATGTGTTACTGAAAGTGATTATTGAAACGGGTGAATTAAAAGATGCTGCGTTAATTCGTAAAGCGTCTGAAATTTCAATTAAAGCTGGTGCTGACTTTATCAAAACCTCAACAGGTAAAGTGCCTGTTAACGCAACATTAGAAAGTGCAGAAATCATGATGCAAGTCATCAGTGATATGGGCGTTGCAAAAACCGTTGGTTTCAAACCTGCTGGTGGTGTACGTACCGCAGAAGAAGCGGCTGATTACTTAGCATTAGCAGGCCGAATTTTAGGTGACAATTGGGCTGATAGCCGCCACTTCCGTTTTGGCGCATCAAGCTTATTAGCAAATTTATTAAACACGCTGGGTTACGACGTTAAAAAATCAAGCAGCAGTTATTAATTTTCGCATTATTGTTAGCCGATAAATTCGACTTTAAAGGAGTATATCGTGTTTCTGGCACAAGAAATTATTCGTAAAAAACGCGATGGTAAACCATTAAGCGAAGAGGAAATTCGCTTTTTTATCAATGGTGTTCGTGATAATTCTGTTTCGGAAGGTCAAATTGCTGCACTGGCAATGACCATCTATTTTAACGATATGACGATGCCTGAGCGTGTTGCACTGACGCTGGCTATGCGTGATTCAGGAACGGTGCTGAATTGGAAATCACTCAACCTTAACGGCCCGTTGGTGGACAAGCACTCTACAGGCGGTGTTGGTGATGTGACTTCGCTGATGCTAGGCCCAATGGTCGCTGCATGTGGCGGTTATGTCCCTATGATTTCAGGCCGTGGTCTGGGTCATACAGGTGGTACGTTGGATAAGCTGGAAGCTATCCCTAATTTCGACATCTTTCCTGATGATGTTCGTTTCCGTGACATTATTAAAGATGTGGGTGTGGCAATTATTGGGCAAACCAATTCATTAGCGCCAGCAGATAAACGTTTTTATGCAACCCGTGATATTACTGCAACAGTTGACTCGATTCCGCTGATTACGGCATCCATTTTAGGTAAAAAACTGGCTGAAGGCCTTGATGCCTTAGTTATGGACGTAAAAGTCGGCTCTGGTGCATTTATGCCAACCTATGAGAAATCAGAAGAACTGGCAGAGTCAATTGTCAAAGTGGCAAATGGCGCAGGATGTAAAACGACGGCATTGTTAACCGACATGAACGAAGTATTGGCGTCCAGTGCGGGTAATGCGGTTGAAGTGCGCGAAGCAGTGCAATTCTTAACTGGCGAATACCGCAACCCGCGTCTGTATGAAGTGACAATGGCACTTTGTGTGGAAATGCTGGTTTCAGGCTCGTTAGCGGCTACTCGTGAAGAGGCTCGCCAAAAACTGCAAGCGGTGCTGGATAACGGTAAAGCGGCAGAAGTGTTTGGTCGTATGGTTGCAGCACAAAAAGGCCCAGCAGATTTTGTTGAAAATCATGACAAATACCTACCAACTGCTGTGCTGAGCAAAGCAGTTTATGCACCGAAAGACGGTATTATCACGCAAATGGATACGCGTGCATTGGGGATGTCCGTTGTGACATTAGGCGGCGGTCGCCGTAAAGCAACTGACCCAATTGACTACAGTGTTGGTTTGAGTGATATCGCGGCACTCGGCGCGAAAGTGGATACACAAACACCATTGGCAATTATCCATGCAAACAGTGAAAAAGCATGGGAAGAAGCGGCAAAAGAAGTGCGCGCAGCAATGGTAATTGGTGAAAATTCCCCAGAGCAAACGCCGATGGTTTATCGCCAAATCAGCGAGTAATACAAATAGATTTTAGTGGTATATCGTTCTAATAAATACCGCAGGAGAAAAATATGAAACGCACATTTATTATGGTTTTGGATTCCTTTGGGATCGGCGCTGCACACGATGCACATAAATTTGGTGATGAAGGCTCAAATACATTGGGTCACATTGCAGATGCTTGTGCACGCGGCGAAGCGGATATTGGTCGTAAAGGGCCTCTGCATTTACCTAATTTAACAAAATTAGGTTTAGGTAAAGCAGGAGAAGAATCAAGCGGTTCATTCCCTGCGGGTCTTGATCCTAATGCTGAAATTATCGGTGCATATGGTTACGCAAGCGAGATTTCTTCTGGTAAAGATACCCCATCAGGCCACTGGGAAATCGCAGGTGTACCTGTGTTATTCGATTGGGGATATTTCTCTGACGAAGAAAACAGCTTTCCACAAGAACTGCTAGATACTTTAGTTAAAAAAGCCAACCTGCCAGGCTACTTAGGTAACTGCCATTCATCTGGTACTGTCATCCTAGACCAACTGGGTGAAGAGCACATGAAAACTGGGAAACCAATTTTCTATACTTCTGCAGACTCTGTATTCCAAATTGCGTGCCACGAAGAAACGTATGGCTTAGACAAACTGTATGAGCTGTGCGAAATCGTACGTGAAGAGTTAACCAAAGGTGGTTATAACATTGGTCGTGTTATCGCGCGTCCATTTGTGGGTGATAAAGCAGGTAACTTCTCGCGTACGGGCAACCGTCACGATTTAGCGGTTGAGCCACCAGCACCAACTGTACTGAAAAAATTAGTGGATGAGAAACAAGGTGAAGTCGTTTCTATCGGCAAAATTGCGGATATTTATGCGCACGTTGGTATCACTAAGAAAATCAAAGCAACAGGTATCGATGCACTGTTTGATGCAACAGTAGAAGAAATGAAACTGGCGGGTGATAACACCATCGTATTCACTAACTTTGTTGACTTTGACTCAGCTTACGGCCACCGCCGTGATGTTGCTGGCTATGCCGCAGCACTCGAATTATTTGACCGTCGCTTACCTGAATTAATGAAACTGGTTAAAGAAGATGACATTCTGATTTTAACTGCTGATCACGGTTGTGACCCAACTTGGCCAGGAACTGACCATACTCGTGAGCACATTCCTGTTCTGGTTTATGGACCAAAAGTGAAACCAGGTTCATTAGGTCACCGCGAAACGTTCGCAGATATTGGTCAGACAGTCGCTAAGTATTTTGATTTGTCTCCAATGGATTACGGCAAACCAATGCTTTAATCCTAATTACCCGTCATACTTTGAGCTGTAGCGGTGTTGGCTGCACAAATCCACCCTAATCACATACTTGTGTATGCTCATAGGGATGGTTTTGCTAGCCGCCTAGCTACAACTCAAATTATCTAGGGTAATAAGTTACTTAGGGTAATAAGTTGCTTAGAGTAATGAGCAAACTTTACCGTCATACTTTGAGCTGTAGCGGTGTTGGCTGCACAAATCCACCCTAATCACATACTTGTGTATGCTCATAGGGATGGTTTTGCTAGCCGCCTAGCTACAACTCAAATTATCTAGGGTAATAAGTTACTTAGGGTAATAAGTTACTTAGGGTAATAAGTTGCTTAGAGTAATGAGCAAACTTTACCGTCATACTTTGAGCTGTACGGTGTTGGCTAAAATTTACATTGCTTAGGGTAATGGCATACTGATTCTAATAATAAGGTGGGGGACCACCTTATTTATTTTAAAAAATTTTATTGTTTAAAGGGAAATAATCATGGCAACTCCACATATTAATGCAGAAATGGGTGATTTCGCTGATGTCGTTCTGATGCCAGGTGATCCATTACGTGCAAAATACATCGCAGAAACTTTCCTGCAAGATGTCCGTCAAGTGAACAATGTTCGTGGCATGTTAGGTTTTACAGGGACTTATAAAGGTCGTAAGATTTCTGTTATGGGTCACGGCATGGGTATCCCTTCTTGCTCAATCTATGCAAAAGAATTGATCACCGATTTCGGTGTGAAAGTGATTATCCGTGTAGGTTCATGTGGTGCAGTGATGGATGATGTGAAACTGCGTGATGTTGTTATCGGTATGGGTGCTTGCACAGACTCTAAAGTTAACCGCCTGCGTTTCAAAGACCAAGATTTCGCGGCAATCGCAGATTATGATTTAGTTCACAACGCGGTTGAAGCGGCAAAAGCCAGAAAAGTTAACGTCCGTGTGGGTAACCTGTTCTCTGCTGACCTGTTCTATACGCCAGATCCAGACATGTTCAAAGTGATGGAAAAATACGGCATCTTAGGTGTAGAGATGGAAGCTGCGGGTATCTATGGTGTTGCGGCAGAATACGGTGCGCGCGCACTGGCTATCTGTACTGTATCTGATCACATCAAAACAGGCGAGCAAACCACTTCTGACGAACGCCAAACAACATTCAACGAAATGATTGAAATTGCGCTGGATTCGGTGCTGTTAGGCGACAAATAGTCGTTAGCGAAATACCGAGATGATTTCTTTAAAATGCCACGTATTGTGTGGCATTTTTTTATCGCTATTTTTTGATCCTACTCATCATCACCGCATCAACGTATTGCCCATCACGGAATGCATAATCACGCATTCTACCTTCTTGCTCGAAGCCAAATTTCTTATATAAGCCAATGCCATTATCGTTGGCGGCAAATACTTCCAATTCAATACGGCGCACATTCAACCAGTTATCGCAATAATCCACCATCACTTGCATCAGTTGTGAGCCAATACCTTTGCCTTGGTGGGCTTCACTAACGGTAATCCCGAAGGTTGCCACATGGCGGCGGCGAACTTGACCTGGCTGGCTGATAGTCAGCAAACCCACAACTTCTTCATTAATGGTGGCGACAAACTGGGTGACGAGTGGGTCATTCGTCCCAAGGCGTGCTTCCCATGTTTTTTCTGTTGGGTATGGCAGTTGTAAGGTGTTGGCATACGCTGAATAATCCGCGTGCATTTTGGTGATTGCAGGCACATCGTCCAGTGTTGCTCTGCGGATGGTGATGTTATTCATTACTTTTCTCATTATTGTCGTTTCTAGAATATATTAATCACATTAAAATTATATGATGTCAATGATATATAATTATTATCACATCAAAAACGATGAAGTAAAGTGTGTGTCTTTAAATCGCTATTTGATATAAAAAACTAATGAGATTCTATACGCTATTTTATGATTTTTTACTTAAAAATAAAATAGAAATTAGAGCGAGGTTTATATGCTAGGTGTAGGTATTTTTGATAAACAGAAATATTTAACTATGTCATTGAGTGAAATGGTAATAGAAATAACCAAAAACCCAAAGGTTTTCGAAGGGAAAAGCGATATCATCATCAATAAAATAAAAACAGCCAAAAACAATGGCGAGAATGGCTGGGCAGAAATAAATAAATCATGGGGTATTGTTGCGAGCGGGAAAGCGAAAGAAAAAATTGATAAGTATTTTAATCAAGGGTTGAAATTTGATAATGATCCTTCAATAAATAAAAATGTAAAGATAAACTTTAGTGATAAAGGGAAAATGCTCCAACCTATAGGTGTTAAAGATAAAGAAATACCTAGTTCTGAAAATGAATGTGAAAATTACGATCGTAGTAAAAAGATAGGAAATAAAATTAAACGGACTGTAAATAAAATTACAGATAATATTGAAAGTAAAATGGAGTCAATAAAAGAAAAAAAGAGAGCTGAAGAGAGTGAGGAAATAAAGAAAGTTGAATATGATAGCTTTGATGATTTAATTAATGATTTAAAAAAAGGAGCCGCTTTATCTGAGAATGGATTGAATCATATAAAATTTTTGATGAATTACATTATAACAAAAAATACAATCGATAGAAATGAAAGTGTAAGGGGGGAACTTGAAGGTTTATTTAAGAAAATTCACGATTCATTGAATAATGATGTAGATAAAATAAAAATTCTTCTTATATATCAAAATGCACGCTTCTTATCTCTATATAACGCATCCTGTCGAGTTGAAACCTACGCGATAGAAAGTTTACTTGAAAAACAAAAGTTCCCTAAGGAAATAATCACTCAAGTTAAAGAATGCCTTATTGGTTATTCGAATGAATATTTATCTAAGTTTAAATTAAACACATCTGAGTATAATGAATATATTAAAAACATAAAAAAACATTCGGATTTTTCAGTTTTTAAGGAGATTGAAAGTATTGATAAAATTAATTTAATTAAAAATGTTCTCTCTGAAAATGAATTTACAAGTGAGAACAGAAAGTTTTTAACGGAACTGAGTCATAATTTAACGGATGAAAGAATTATTGACTTTATAAAAGATAAAATAAATTTAGATATTAAATTGTTACAATCTGAATATAATGAGAAATATTTAGAAGAAAAAAATGCATATAACCAGTATATTAAAAAGAAAAATGAAATTATAGATGCTGCTATTAATAGAATTGAATCAATGTTAATAGCAAAAAAAATACCTAAAAGTATTGTAGACTCTGTGATTCAAGTCATTAATAAAGAAAGAAGTGACACAAAGATAGAGCTGCTTTCCTCTAAAATTGATTTAATTATCAACATTCTCCAGTGTAAAAGAATTAAAGGTAATGAAATTACTAACGATATTGAACACTATCTGAATATTTCAATGGAACAATTAAAACTAGAGGTTGAAATAGCGAAATCTAAAAGAATGTCATTTCAAGAGCGCATATCTTCATTCTTTAATAACTTAAATAATCGAGTGTTAAATTTTATCTATAACGTAAGGCATTCATTTAAATAATAGTACGATTAATGTACCTATGGAAACCAACAGCTTGATAAATAAAGCTGTTGGTTTTTCTGATATTAAGGCGTCATCATAAACACTTTTGAATTTTGCCCTAAATATTGACGAGCCAAACGGTTTATATCTTCAACCGTGAGTTGGCGTACAATAGCTTGCTCTTGGTTTAAACGTTGATATTGCCCATCATCAGCAGCGATTTGTGCCAGTGCTTCAGTCCAATAGCTCGCACTATCAGTGACTTGTGAATTCTCTGTTAACCAAATATTTTTGGCTTCGGTTAACTCTTTTTCACTCACACCCGATTGGCGAATTTGCACAATGGTTTTTTGCGCGATTGCCGTCATTTCCTGCGCACGCTCAGGGGAGGTGGTGAAGTTCAAGCGAGCAAGGTAATAAGGCTGTGGTTTTTTCGCTAACATCTGCGAAAAACCGAGCGCATAAATTCCGCTGGCTTTTTCACGTAGTTCCCCGCGTAAGCGTTGACTAACAAGGGTATCAATCAATTGCAGTGCCAGTTGATCTTGTTGCGACCAAACCGCAGGCGCCGCAAATTGAATGCTGACCATGCTTTTATCACTGCTACTGATGGGATAGGTTTTATTAAAGCTGGCCATTTTGGGCATGATCCCTTGGTCACGAGATACCAGTTTTTGGTCACTAGATGGCAGTGATGCAACCCATTGCTCTAACAGCGGTTTTAGCTCACGACTATTCATTGCACCTGTTATGACTAACGTCATATCTGCAGTTGACGTGAGTAATTGGCGATTGGCTTGTTGCAATTGTTGTGCGGTGAATTGCTGCCAGCCACCTTGTGGATTGATGACTAAAAATTCACCGTGGGTGTAGCTTTCCTGATTAATATTATCGAGGAAGGTTCGCTCTACCGGAGTTTTCGATAAATTTAACGCGAAAGACTGTTTTTGTTGCTCGAGTTTTTCCCCGCTAAATTGCGGCGCAGTGAGCTTTAAATTCAGCAGCTGCAATGCCGTTTCGAGGTTATCTACAGGGGTTTTACCACGAAACCCGTGTGTCAGTAACTCACTGTAAGGGCGTAGCGAAATTTGGTTGTGTTTTGCCAGCAGCGCTAAATCACGCGCGCTGTAGTGACCATAACCACTGCTTTCAGGCAGTTTCAATGCCCAGTCGGTTAAACCTGCAGTTTGTTGGGTTTCTAAGGAACGGCCGCCTGGTAATTGAAGGTTAAACTGAATATCATCTTTAAGATTTTTATCCGTTTTAACAATCACTTTGATGCCATTACTTAATATCCATTGCTCGGTTTTATCAACAGGCAATTTGGCTTGCTCAACAATAGTGCCTTTTACTACTTCAGGCAGTTGCAAGGTAACCGCTTTTGAACGCAACGTAAATGGCCCTGGTGAGCTTTGGCGGGCGTTGAGCCATTGGGTATTAAATGTGGATTTATCCACGGTTGGGGCATCAGTATCTGGGCCAATCAGTGCTAAGCGCGGGGAAGCCACTTGCAGGAATTTTGCCACGTGTTGCTGTAACGCTTGTGGTTTTATTCCATTAATCAATTGATAGCTGCCATCCAATTGCTGGCGTTTATTCCACATTGGCATGTCATACTCAAGGGCGGTCGTCAGTTGCCCTGCCAGATAATCATTGCTGTAACGCTGTTCAGAGGCGGCTTGTAAACTGAGTTTTTTCAACATCGCTTGTTTTGCGCTATCGAGCTCTTGTTGGGTTACAGGCTCTGTGGCTAATCGTTGTAATTCCGTAAACAGAATTTGCGTGGCACCTGCATAGTCATTGCCTTTCGGGTGGATAATCATCAGTTGCTGTAAACGTTGGTTATCCAGCATTGCACCTTGTTCATTGATGCTGATTGACGGTAGAACGCCGTTATCTACCATCACCGTAAAGCGTTGGTTTAAAATGGCGAGCCATAAACTGTCTAATAAGTCTTCTTGCTGCCCTAAGCGGGTATTTAGCGGTGCGCTAACATCCTTTTGCAATGCGAATTGGACATAGCGTGCACCTTGTTCCTTATCAAAAATTCCTTGCACTAACATATTGGTGGAGCTAGCAAATTGCTTCCATTGTGGGTTATCTTCCGCCACTTTTTCAGGTTTAGGTAAGGCAAATAACGTATTGACCTGATTGCGAACTGAAGAACTATTAAAGTCACCAATCACTAACAGGGTCATGCGTTGTGGTTGGTACCATGTTTGATAGTAGTTTTTGGCTTGTTCAATTGGGGCTTGGCGTACGATATCGAGGGAGCCAATCGGGTTACGTTCTGCATAACGACTGCCGTGGTAACGTAGTTTTTCAAGGCTATCATTAATGCGATAACCCATCCCTTGGCGTAAACGCCACTCCTCGACAATCACTGGACGTTCTTTTTCAAATGCGTCTTGGTCGAACGTCATATTTGAGGCCCAGTCTGCCATGACTTGTAAGCCTGTCTCTACCTGTTTTGTGGTTGCATCGGGTAACGACAACTTATACAGGGTGGAATTTAAACTGGTGATGGCATTGACGTGGCTACCCAGCTTCAGTCCTTGCTGTTCCAGCTGTTTAAAGCCCGTTGTGCCGGGAAAATGTTTAGTGCCTTTAAACGCCATGTGCTCGGTAAAGTGAGCAAGGCCAAGCTGCTGTTCATTTTCTTGCAATGAGCCGCTACTCACTAATAAGCGCAGCTCAACACCTGGCTGGCTACGCTGTAAGAGGTAAACTTGCAGGCCGTTATCTAATTTATAATGCTGTAGGTCGCTACGCACAGGCAGTAAAGTTTGTGCATTTTGGCTAGTGGTAGCATGACCTGCACAGCCGCCCAACACTAAGCTGATGCAAGTAACAAAAGTGATTTTACGAAGCATATTCAGGTGTTCCTGTCATTAAAGAGTCAGTACGGACAGACTCTGAAAGGTGAATTTTTTGTTCTGCAAATTGTGTGACAAAGCTTTGGTGGCTGACGAGGACAATCGCGCTATCGTGCAGTTCCGCTTTTAGCAGCGCGAGCAATTCCAATGCGCTGTTTTCATCTAACGCCGATGTGGTTTCATCAAGTAACAACAGTTTCGGGCGGTTAAGCAACAAACGCGCAAACATAATGCGTTGCTGTTCGCCTCCAGATAGGCGGTTGTTCCAGTCCGTTTCTAAGGCTAACTGATGGTGTAGTTTTTCTAACCCCACTAAGGTCAGTGCATACTGGAAATCGTGTTGGTTAAATTGGCAGGCAGCTTGTGGGTAAGCTAATAGGTTATCTAAGCGGCTGATAGGTAAATACAAGCGCTGTGGGATCCACATGACGTGCTCTGTGCGTGAAATCGTACCGCTAAAGAACGGCCAGTGCCCACTAAGTGTGCGCAGTAAGGTGGATTTACCAATGCCAGAGCGCCCTGAAATTAAAGTCAGTTCCCCTTGTTTAGCCGTAAAATTAACATCTTCAACCAGTAGGCGGTTATCTGCCGTTGATACGCTAATTTTGGCGGTTAACGGCGCATGTTGCTCATCAACAGTGACTTGTGCTTTATTGTCGTTTTCCAATAACACCACGAAGTTATATAAACGGGAGACGGTAGCTTGCCATGCCGCGATTTCTTTATAGGCGAAAATAAACCAGCCCAAAGAGGTGGCAACGCTAGTGAACGCTTGGCGCAATTGCATTAACCCACCTAACATAATTTCCCCAGCAAGGAATTTAGGCAAGGCCAATAAAACAGGTGCTAATGCGGTGACTTGTTGGTAACCCACAGTGTAAAAAGATAAATTTCGTTCACAGCGGATCAAACGGTTCCAGTTAGTGATGATTTCACCAAAACGCCCCATTAACTCTTTTCTGTCTTGGTTTTCACCACGTTGCCCTGCGATGGCATCACCGTGTTGGCGGCAGTTAATGAGCGAGGTACGGTAATCTGCCTCACGGCGCTGCTTGTCCATATGCAAACGGCGCAGTGGAAAGCCAATCCACTGGGTGAGGGCGATACCAATTAGGGTATAAATGATGCAAGCCCAGAACATATAACCAGGGATAGTCCAATCGCTATCGGCAAAGTTAAACGACAGGCTACCAGAGAGCGTCCATAAAATTGCCGCGAATGAGACGAGTGTTAACATTGAGTGTAGGAATGTCACTACCAAATTGAGGGTTGATTCAATCAGTAAGCGAATGTCTTCGGCAATACGTTGGTCTGGGTTGTCGGGCTCTTGGGCGGTCAACCTTAACAGGTAATGTTTGCTGTTGGGGGATAACCAACGGCCAAGGACTTGCTCAGTCATGCCTTTGCGCCAACGGATAATCAACATTTGTTTGAGGTAATTCCCCATGACCACTACAAATATTAATCCGCTGACTAAGATAACAAAGTACTGTAATAAGCCATACAGTGCTTGCCCATCAAGCTTTTGTAGCGCGTTATAAAAGTCGCCGTTCCACATGTTCATTTTGACGTTGAACCACACGGATGAGAGCGTTAGCCCCAGCGAGGCGAAAAGTAGTATCCAGCACAAAAGGGCAGCACGCTGCCCCCAAAAAGGTTTTACTAAATAGAAAAATTGTTTCAGTGTCTTCATGACGTTTTATTCATTTGTTGTTTTATTTTAATGATTAATATTGTTTTAATTGCTCACATTGCTGGTGGATTACAGGTCGTAATTCACTTGTAACCAGAACTGACGGCCCGGGTCATAGGATTTAATTACACGATCATCAAACATAAATCGGTCTGCAATATTTTTGTTATTCAGAACATTATTCACTTCAACTGAGAAGCCAAAACCGTGAGCGAATTCAGGCTTCCAGCCTAGGCGGGTATCCCACGTATACTTACTGGCAAACTTTTGTTTGCTGTATTTACGGATTTGTCCCACTTCAGGGTCGGTATAATAGTCATTGTCATAACGAACTGCTTGGTCACGAGCCCCCCACCATTGCAGGCGGTTATACCAAGTGACATCGTAATCATCCCAAACACTGGTTAACTCTAAATTAAGTTTGATTGGTGAGTTGAAACTGGTAGATGGTAGTTTGGATGCATCGATCACTTTGCCGTCATACCAAACTTTGTTTAGGTTGACTTTATTGGCTGGGTCGAATGAGTTATAGCCCGAATCTTTTGGCGTATTACTTTCACTTTGCTGCCAAGTAAAGGAGGCATTCATCACGTGAGAGGCTTGTGCCCATTCCCACGGTTGACTATTTTTTACGGATAATGTCACTGTATCGTGAGAACTACGACCACCATTATCATACATACGAATGCTACGTTTATTGGCATCCGTTGAATTGTATTTAGTACGAGTTCTGACTTCATCGTAACCTTCACGGTGTACATATTGTAGGCGCCATGTGGTTGACATCACTTCTTGTTGTAAGGCAAGTGTTAACTCATCGTTATAGGGAGTTTTAAGTGAATCAACACCCTCATAATCACGCTCATCAGTCCATTCATTGGTGTTAGGATCAATTCCACAGAACATATAACAGTTTTGCATTCCTGCATTTTGAGCACCATACAACGCATAGGTAAGCATTGAGCGGCCGTAGTAACGGTTAGACCCTGCAATTAGTAAGGTTTCATTATTGCCAAAAATATCATAAGTCCCAGTGATACGAGGGGCGATATTGGTACGATTAACGAAATCATCACGGTCAAGGCGAAGTCCTGGGCGCAGGTTTAATTTGCCATACTGTAAATTGTCATCTAAAAAAATTGCATAGCTGGTGTAATCAGCCGAGTGTGTACCAGATTGGAAGCGAGTGATATGATCAGCAGAACCAATCCATTGAATATTGTCTGCTGTGCCGATAAAACGATAGCGATAGTAATCTTTATCACGCTTATAAGTCCCTTTGGTATATGAAACCTCAGAACCTAATGTGGGTTGGTGTGTAATACCGAAACCATCTTCGATTGGGTTGAAGCGCATTACGGCTTTAGCAGTATGAATATTTTGTTTTGTTGTTAAGTCACCTTGCCCGCCACTGCGCAGTGATTGAGGGTTTTTCCAATCGCTGTAGTCTAAAAGTTCAACATAATCTTGTTGGTCATTTTTTCTATCATCTTCTAATGTTTGTGTGCTGGCAGTTAGTTCTAATTTACCGATGTCATAATCATGTTTGAATACACCGGTAAATCCAAGTCCATCATGAGTACTGTCATAACCTGAATTTAAGACAGAGCTAGCAAATAAATAACTGTTATACTTAGCATAATTGATAGATAGGTCTAATGAGCTATGCGGCGATAAATCCGCTGAATATTTTAGGAAAAAATTATCCGAATCTCTTTTTTGTTTGCGAGTTCCTTCAGGCGAATAAATCTCTTCCAATTCCCCTGAACTATTCAATGTCACGCCTGTTCCTCCGGTCACTGTCATTGGAATAGTCGAACTACGACGTGAGGCCGAGAACACAATACCTGAATTTTCACTCACCCCTAATTCAAACCAACCACCAAAGTCATTTTTATCGTAGCGGTTTTGGAAACGGGCTGGGTTGGCGGTATCATTCTTAGTAGTATCAATACCTTGCGTGGAGTCATGAAATAGATTATTCCAACCGGAGCGAGTTAAGCGGTAATAGGCATGGGCGCTATTTTCCCCTTGCCAGCGACGGCTATTCACCTCAACGGTACCCCCCGTAAAACCACCAAATTCGACAGGAATGTTGTTATCGTACACCGTCATACTGTCAATGAGACGGCTATCGATGTAAATCCCTTGGTCGCTGCTGCTTAAGCGGGTTGACGTTTCCCCTAAACCGTTATCAGCAGGGTCAAAGTCATTATTAAAACTCACACCATCAAGGCGATAGGCATTTTGGTAGCTACTTGAACCGTGGATCGACACGCGGGAAGGTTTGATTTCCCCTTGGTTCATGGAGTTGCTGTCGTTGTTGGCAAATTGCACCGCAGGGTTGGTTTTCATCAGGTCAGTAATGTTGCCATCACCTGTATTTTTTTGGCTGATTTCTTCGGCGGTAACATATTGCGGTGCTGACATCACATCGGTTGCAGGGTGATTCTGAACCACACCCGAGACTTGGGTTTCAGGTAAAACCAATGTGCCTTGGTTTAAATTTTGCTGGCGGATCACGAAAACGCCATTTTCACTGACAAGTTCTAACCCGCTACCGATAAGTATTTTTTGTAATGCGGTTTGTGCGGAGTAATTGCCAGACAATGCAGGTGCACGCAAGCCATTTAATTGGCTTTTATCGTACAATAGTTGGATTTGGCCTTGGCGGCTAATTTCTGCAACGGAGGTTGCGAGCGATTGTTCGGGTAGTGAGAATGCCAGCTCTTGTGCAGCTGCGGATTGGCAAACTATTGCGCTACCAACTGCCACAGCAAGGGCAAGCGGCTTTAACCGGCCTTGAGTAAACTGAATAGACATGGATATCCCTTATTCTTAAGCTGCACAAAAAGTGTGCGGAAAATAGTCAGTAAAAAAACGAACTACTTAAGAAGAGGGTGAAATGAGAATTATCCTCACCTGTAAATGAAAATATTTTTCATTTATTTTTTTTATTGTTGATAATCAAAATGTTATTTTTATCTTGATAGACAACTTGGACAGGTAATAGTGAAGGAAGGGCTTGAAAAAACAGATCTGGCTGACGGATATTGATACGCCCTGAGATTTTACTGTTTGCTAAAGTGGCAGGTGAAAGCTCAACATTAACAGCAGAATAGTTTTTGAGTTCAGCGAGTACTTCAGCAAGGGGTTTATCCACAAAAACCAATTCGCCAAAGCGCCAGCGCGCGACATCCTGCGCATCCACGTGTTGTCGGGTAATTTTGCTACTCGGGCTGGCACTGACCGCGCTATCGCCAGCGAGCAAAAAAACAGGGTGGGAGTTTTGCTCACTTTGGAAGCTCACAATGCCTTGGCTAACATTCACCGAAACCTGTTGTGCGGCCTTATTTACTTCAAACTCGGTACCAACAACCTGAATACGCCGTTGGTCAGTTTGAATAACAAAGGGGCGGTAAGGGTTTGATTTTACTTTGAAATACGCGTTGCCTTCATCAAGGTACAGGTTACGCACAGGCGTTTCATAGGCAACACGGACACGGGTATGGCGGTTGAGAAATAATTGAGAACCATCGGGTAATGTGACTTCTTTTGGAGTATCCATCGTCACTAATGTCATGTTATTCAATAACATGGAGGGTAAATGGCTGTAAGGTAAAAATAAAATAGCAGCGATAAAAAATGCGGCTAATGTATTACCCAGCGGCCGCCAGAGGCGAAAAAAAGGGCGTTTTTCACTTGCCTCTTTTTTAGCACTGGCAGGGCGAGGCATTGCATCAAAATCACGCCATACTGACGCCATTGCGTCATAGGCTTTTGCATGTTCAGAGGACGCCGCAAGCCATTGTTTAAATTGCGCGGTTTCCTGTTCACTGATGCGTTGGCTGTGCATTCGGGTAAACCAAAGTGCAGCCTCTTCATCAATGCGGTCTGTATCCTCTGATTCGTGCAAAGGCTCGTGTGTCATGACTATTTATTGCCCTGATTATCAAGGTGTTTTTTACAATGAACTAACGCCGCCGCAATGTGTTTTTCCACCATACTGATTGAAATTTCCATTCGCTCAGCGATTTCACTTTGCGATAACCCATCAAAACGATATAGCAAGAATGCTTCTCGCCGACGAGGAGGCAAAGTTTCAAGGGCTTCACTTAACCGTTGAATGCGTTGCTGATGTTCCAGTATTTCACTGGGATCAGCTTTGCGTTGCTCTAAACTGTGTTCATGCGCGATCTCATCAATGGCGGTTTCTGATTTGGTTTGGCGCAGGTTACGCCGCCAATGATCAATCAGCACATGATTTGCAATTTTAAACAGGTAAGCGCGGCTCTCTTTTACTGGTGTTTGTTCCTTGCGATTAAGCCATAGTGTAAACACATCCTGTGATAAATCATCAGCATCATTGCTGTTGTCTAGCCGATTGCGGAAAAACCGTACAAGTTGGCTATAAGTTGACTGATACGCACCGCTAATTTTGCGGGCAAGGGATTTATCGATGGTCATTTTACTGGTGTCAATGTTATCAAAGTGCGCAAATAACAGGATGGGAGCCCTAAATGCGCTGATGAATAATCCGCTCAGATTACTTTTTATTATGAATCAATATCTTATTTTAATTATTGTGTTTTTACTAATAATAATGAATATCATTTTTGTTTGTATTATGCCTATAATCTGCAAAAAATAAAGTCGTGAGGCAGAATATGAGCAGTATAACGGGCAAGTTAGAACGCCCGATTTTCCGTCCACTGGGCGGTTTGGCGTTGAGTTGTCTTTTCCATGGAACACTAGCAATTATTTTTATTGGATGGTTTACGTCTTCCATCCCCAAAACAGGCGTATTGCCACCCGCAATTTCTTTGCAACTCGGGGTTTATCAGCTAGAGCAACAAGCGGAGCCTGAGGTGAACCATGCGCCTAAACAGCAAGTGGTGACTCGCGAGGAAACCTTGCCAGAAGTGGTGGAAAAAGCGGAGAAATTGCCTGAAACTGCACTGGTGGATAATGGTACGTTAACGAAAGTGACGGAGAGAAAACGCCCACCAAAGAAAAAAATTCCTCAAGAGAAAAAAGTGTTTGAAGATGCCCCTGTGACGACCCAAGAGTCTGCAGTGACATCCGCACCCGCGTCAGGAAGTGAATCCAGCAGCAGTGCAAACTTTTCTAGCAATGCCTCGATGGCAGTGAGTGGTCACCAAGGGTGGCAAAGCGAAGTTCATCAACGTATTGCAAAAACAAAGCGTTACCCACGTGCAGCGCTGCGTTTTCGCTCAACAGGGGTTTCCCAAGTGAAAGTGGTGCTGGATAGCAAAGGGGAAGTTGTCACCGCGAGTTTGTTTAATTCGTCAGGCACAAAAATTTTAGATAAAGAAGCCATTGCAACAATTTCACGCGCGGCACCCTTTCCAGTACCGCCAGAAACTTTATTAGTTGATGGACGTGTGGAATTTATTGCTCCGATTGTATTTGATACAACCTCAATTTAAGCGTTATTTTTCCGATTGTGACGGCTTGCGCTTTGAGGCAGGCCGTTTTGGCCGATAAGGACGAGGCTCTTTTTTGCGCCGCAATCGGATTGGTTTTGCGCGAATAGCCGGCTCATCGCTTTGGTTATCTACTTCATTTTCTTCGTTATTTTCTTCAGTATTTACCACTAACGGTGGTGGCTGTTTGTGGCCTTTCTTTTTCTTCAATTTCAGTAAGGTATTGGCCAAAACAAAACCTATGCACAGCGCGAATAAAATAAAAATGCGTAATACGTTGGTGCTGTTATCTGCTTGCTGAATTTCCGCTGCTAGCAATTCGGTATCAATTGTCAGGCGTAAGTAGCCTTTCGGTTCTTTCGCGCCTTGAATAGGGACAACAAGTTGATATTGAAAGTTTTGCAGCGAAGAATTATTGTCAATGGCAAGGCGTTCTTTGACTGTTGTTGGTTCTCCAACTTGAGTGACCAATGTCCCACTCGCGGTGTAGATACTCGCATCTAAAATATAGCGGTCTTTTGCCACATTATTTAAATTGGCATTAATTCGTTCCAAATTAAAATCTTTGCTGCCAGGAACAATATAATCAGATAAGCTGAAAGCAACCTGTTCAGCAAGAACATAAGTCAATTGTTTAAATTGCTCGATTCGGCTTTGATTTTGGCTATAACCTAAATAGGAAATGCCGTGCATCAGTAAAGTTACCAGCGCAACGCAGATAACGATAATGACAGTTTTATGTAGCCTGAAGGTGCGTTTCATTGCTTTATTGGTGCTCTCGACTTATTTTGAGTATAAAGATAGCCTTATACTCAAGTAATAGGGGTTTATATTTCGTTTTCGCAGTAAAAACGTAAGGTTATAAAGCCTTAAAGTTTAGTATAGTGGCTTCGTTCGGCTACTCGCAACACATCATTATAAAAAAGTTATTTCGATTACAGGAGCGCATTTTCATGTCAACGAGTTTGACCTATTGTTACCTACCCGACGAAATCCAAAAATGGCCTGGTCTGCCCCTTTCTTTAAGTGGGGAAGAAGTGATGCCCCTTGATTATCGTGCTGGTGACAGTGGGTGGTTGCTCTATGGTCGCGGTTTAGATAAAGCGAGGATCAGTAATTTCCAACAACGTCTGGGAATTGCGATTGTGATTGTGTCTTCATGGCGCATTGATGACTACCAAGTTGTTAGGATTGCAGGCAGCATCACGCCAAGAATTAAAAAGCTCGCTGATGAATGTCAACTAGACGTGGTGCCATTAGGGCAAATCCCGCGCTTACGTTCGCCGGGGATTTTGTTGATGGATATGGACTCCACCGCAATTCAAATCGAATGCATTGATGAAATCGCCCGCTTAGCAGGGGTGGGTGAGCAAGTGGCCGAAGTCACTGAGCGAGCAATGCAAGGGGAGCTGGATTTTACCGAAAGCCTACGTGCCCGTGTCGCATTATTGGAAGGCGCAGATGCAGCTATCTTAGATAAAGTCTTAGAAACACTGCCATTAATGCCGGGGTTAACGAACCTTGTTCGTAAGCTACAAGCGATGAACTGGCATATTGCAATTGCCTCAGGCGGTTTTACGTTTTTCGCCGACAACCTAAAACAAAAACTCAAATTAGTGGCGGCTGTAGCGAACCAGCTTGAAGTGAAAAATGGTAAGCTAACAGGGAAAGTTAAAGGGCCGATTGTTGATGCAAAATATAAAGCGCAAACCCTAGTAAAACTGGCGGAAAAACTCGAGATCCCAATAGAGCAAACCGTGGCGATCGGCGATGGTGCCAATGACCTAAAAATGATCCGTAAGGCAGGTCTGGGAATAGCATATCATGCGAAACCAAAGGTGTATGCGAGAGCAAAAGTGGCGATTCGTCATGCGGATCTCATGGGGGTGTTGTGTGTACTCAGTGGGGGCCTGAAGCACGAGGAACGCTAATATTCTTCATGGTTTGCGCTGTAGCGGTGTTGGCTGCGCTCGCTAACCCTAGTCACATACTGGTGTATGCTCCTAGGGCTTAGCTTCACTTGCCGCCTTGCTACAACACAATCCATTTTGAATATTATGAGATTAATTTAACGCTAAATTAATAGATAAAAGAGTTTGCTGTAGCGGTGTTGGCTTCACTCGGCTGCTTGGCTCACATACTTGTGTATGCTCCCCAAGACATCCTCCTTTGCCGCCTAGCCACAACACGAACTATTTTGAATATTAGTTTTAAATTAATTTATAAGAAGAATCTGCTGTGGCGATGTTGGCTTCACTCAGCTGCTTGGGTCACATACTGGTGTATGTTCCTAGGGCTTAGCTTCACTTGCCGCCTTGCTACAACACAATCCATTTTGAATATTAAGCTAATTTAATTTTCGAGATTTCAAGACTCAAGAACATTAGAACATTGTGGTTCATCGGTTGTAAAACAGCATAATTTTAACGAGGAGTTTGGTGTGGCGAAAGGGGTAAAAAGGGCGTTTGTCTGTAATGAATGCGGGGCAGATTATCCGCGTTGGCAGGGGCAATGCAGTGCTTGCCATGCATGGAATACGATTACGGAAGTGCGTCTTGCCTCAACAAACTCGGCTTCACGTAATGACCGGTTAACGGGGTATGCGGGGAATGCGGCTGGGGTGAGTAAAGTTCAGAAACTCTCTGATATCAGCCTTGAAGAATTGCCTCGCTTTACGACAGGTTTTAAAGAGTTTGACCGTGTATTGGGCGGTGGAGTTGTGCCAGGAAGTGCTATTCTGATCGGCGGAAATCCAGGGGCGGGTAAAAGTACCTTGTTGCTGCAAACCATGTGTTTGTTATCTCGTGAAATGAAAACCCTGTATGTTACGGGGGAAGAGTCATTGCAACAGGTGGCGATGCGCGCACACCGATTAGGTTTGCCGACAGACTCGCTCAATATGCTCTCTGAGACCAGCATCGAACAAATTTGTTTAACCGCAGAGCAAGAACAGCCTAAATTAATGGTGATTGACTCCATCCAGGTGATGCATATGGCGGATATCCAATCGTCACCAGGCAGTGTTGCGCAAGTCCGTGAAACTGCTGCCTATTTAACGCGGTTTGCCAAAACCCGCGGTGTCGCCATCATTATGGTAGGTCACGTGACCAAAGACGGCTCACTGGCAGGGCCTAAAGTGCTTGAACACTGTATTGACTGCTCGATTATGTTAGATGGTGATGCCGATAACCGTTTCCGTACCTTGCGTAGCCATAAAAACCGTTTTGGGGCAGTGAACGAATTAGGGGTGTTTGCTATGACAGAGCAAGGCCTCAAAGAAGTGAGCAATCCCTCCGCGATTTTCTTAAGTCGCGGCGATGAAATTACGTCTGGGAGTTCCGTGATGGTGGTGTGGGAAGGGACACGCCCACTGCTGGTGGAAATCCAAGCGCTGGTCGATCACTCAATGATGTCGAACCCACGTCGTGTAGCTGTTGGCTTAGAGCAAAACCGTTTAGCCATTTTATTGGCGGTGCTGCACCGTCACGGTGGCTTGCAAATGTCGGATCAAGACGTGTTTGTGAATGTAGTAGGGGGCGTAAAAGTGACTGAAACCAGTGCTGATCTCGCTTTGCTATTGTCTCTTGTATCCAGTTTCCGTGACAGGCCATTACCGCGCGACCTTGTTGTTTTTGGCGAAGTCGGGTTGGCGGGTGAAATTCGCCCAGTACCAAGTGGGCAAGAGCGTATTTCAGAGGCGGCAAAACACGGTTTTAAACGCGCTATTGTTCCCCATGCCAATATGCCGAAAAAATCACCACCAGATATGAAAGTGTATGGGGTGAAGAAATTAGCGGATGCATTAAGTATTTTGGATGAGCTATAACGCTTAGAGCAAAAAGGAAAAACCATGGCTGAATTTGACTATCTAAAAAACGCGATCAAAAGAGCGGGCTATACGCTTCAACAGGTTGCGGATGCGACAGATATGACCAAAGGCTATCTCAGCCAGTTGATTAACGACAAAATTAAGAGCCCAAGCGCCCAAAAAATCGCTGCGCTTCATCGCTTTCTTGGATTGGAATTCCCCAATCAGCAAAAAACGATTGGTGTGGTTTTTGGTAAATTTTACCCGCTACATACGGGGCATATCTATCTTATTCAGCGGGCGTGTAGCCAAGTGGATGAATTGCACATTATTTTGTGCCATGATGAACCTCGTGATAAAGAGCTGTTCGTCAATAGCTCCATGTCCCAACAACCCACGGTGAGCGACAGATTGCGTTGGTTGCTACAAACCTTTAAATATCAAAAAAATATTCATATTCATTCGTTTGATGAGCAAGGTATTGAGCCTTATCCACACGGTTGGGAAGTGTGGAGCGATGGAATGAAAGGCTTTTTGAAAAAGCACAATATTAATCCGAGATATATTTATTCTGGGGAAGCCAATGATACTCTGCGGTACAAGAAACACTTAGGTGTCGAAACTATTTTAATTGACCCTGAACGTACTTTTATGAATATCAGCGGCAACCAAATTCGCCAAGCACCTTTTCGTTATTGGGAATATATCCCAACGGAAGTTAAACCCTTCTTTGTTCGTAAAGTCGCTATTCTTGGTGGTGAATCCAGTGGAAAATCGACGTTAGTCAATAAGTTAGCTAATATTTTCAATACCTCCAGTGCATGGGAATATGGTCGTGACTATGTGTTTAGCCACTTAGGTGGTGATGAGATGGCATTGCAATATTCGGACTACGACAAAATTGCATTGGGGCATGCACAGTACATTGATTTCGCAGTGAAATATGCCAATAAAGTCGCATTTATTGATACCGACTTCGTCACGACTCAAGCCTTTTGTTTACGCTATGAAGGTAAAGAGCACCCATTTGTTCAGGCATTGATAGACGAATACCGATTCGATTTGGTAATAGTTTTAGAGAATAACACCCCTTGGGTGGCAGATGGTTTAAGAAGCTTGGGCAGTGATAAAGACCGAAAAGCTTTTCAAAACCTACTGATTGAAATGCTTAAGAAAAATAATATTGAATTTGTGCGGGTGGAATCCTCAGATTACGATACACGCTTCTTGGAGTGTGTCACCCTCGTTCAGCAGTTATTGATGCTAGATGACTTATAAAATTATCCAATAAAAACGGCATCATTAGGTGCTAATTTTATTTTACTAACACTCTATTACTCCATCTATCCCTTAAATAATTTGGATTATAGGTAGGCGGCAAGGGAGTGAGTCCCTAGGAGCATACATTAGTATGTGACTAGGGCTCACGAGCGCAGCCAACACCGCTATAATCCGAAATTATGACAGGGATTTATTTGGTCATACGTTTATACTTCATCCTGTGCGGCTGCAATGCTTCTGCACCTAACGTCCGCTTCTTGTAATCTTCATACTCAGAGAAGTTACCTTCGAAGAACGTAATATTACCTTCATCTTGATAATCAATGATATGCGTAGCGATACGGTCAAGGAACCAACGGTCATGGGAAATAACCATTGCACAACCAGGGAACTCTAACAGCGCATTTTCTAATGCACGTAAAGTTTCTACGTCGAGGTCGTTGGTTGGTTCATCGAGTAACAGCACGTTGCCGCCCACTTGCAGCAGTTTTGCTAAGTGTAAACGACCGCGTTCACCACCGGATAATTCGCCAACACGTTTACCTTGGTCAACGCCTTTAAAGTTAAATCGGCCAACGTAAGCACGGCTTGGGATCTCGAAATTGCCGATGCGCATGATGTCTTGTCCGTTGGAAATTTCTTCCCACACGGTTTTGCTGTCATCCATTGAGTCACGGAATTGGTCAACAGACGCGATTTTTACCGTCTCACCCAAGGTGATCGAGCCTGAGTCTGGTTGCTCTTGGCCTGAAATCATACGGAACAGCGTGGATTTACCCGCACCGTTTGGACCGATGATCCCAACAATGGCTCCTTTAGGAATGGAGAAATTCAGGTTATCGATTAATACGCGGTCGCCATAAGATTTGCTTAGGTTTTCAACTTCGATCACTTTGTCACCTAAACGTGGCCCAGGTGGAATAAAGAGCTCGCTTGTTTCATTACGTTTTTGATATTCAACGTTATTAAGTTCTTCAAAGCGAGCAAGGCGTGCCTTACCTTTCGATTGACGGCCTTTTGGATTTTGGCGGATCCACTCAAGTTCTTTCTCGATAGACTTACGGCGAGCGGCTTCAGTTGATGCTTCTTGCGCCAAACGTTCATCTTTTTGCTCAAGCCAAGAGGAGTAGTTACCTTCCCATGGAATACCTTCACCACGGTCAAGTTCGAGGATCCAACCTGCAACGTTATCTAAGAAATAGCGGTCATGCGTGATGGCGACAACGGTGCCTTCGTAGTCATGTAAGAAGCGCTCTAACCACGCAACGGATTCGGCATCCAAGTGGTTGGTTGGCTCATCGAGCAGCAGCATGTCTGGTTTTTCCAGCAGTAGGCGGCAAATTGCCACACGGCGGCGTTCCCCCCCAGAGAGGTTTTCGATTTTTGCATCCCAAGCTGGCAGGCGCAGCGCATCAGCAGCACGCTCCAGTTGGTTATCTAAATTGTGGCCATCTTGTGCTGAAATAATCGCTTCTAACTCGCCTTGTTCTTTGGCCAGTTTATCAAAATCAGCACCTTCTTCAGCGTAGGCGGCATACACTTCGTCTAAACGCGTTAATGCACGTTTAACTTCGCCAACAGCCTCTTCCACCGCTTCACGCACAGTGTGCTCAAGGTTCAGTTTTGGTTCTTGTGGCAGGTAGCCGATTTTTAAACCAGGTTGCGGACGTGCTTCACCTTCGATATCGGTATCAATACCCGCCATGATGCGCAGTAATGTTGATTTACCTGCACCGTTGAGACCTAAAACACCGATCTTAGCCCCCGGGAAGAAGCTCAGAGAGATATTTTTTAAAATATGACGTTTCGGTGGAACAATTTTTCCAACCCGATACATACTATAAACGAATTGAGCCAAGTTATTTACCTTTTGTTTTATAAAGGGAATTTTAATTTTATGCTGTTTTCTGTACGTCAGGGGAAAATGCCCTAAAAGACAGAGAAAAACCGCGATAAATTGTTTGTCCTGAACTATACCTGAACATCAGAGGATCATCCATCCCTCCTGGTTATCTGATGAGAGATAGGCAGATAACAGCGGTGTTTTATTTTTAAACACTTACTTTTTTAACTCTGACTGCATAGTGAGTCGATACGCTATACAGGGAGTGAATTGCGATAAAAAGTTTTATGCACAAAGGAATAGAGCGTTTTTTAGGATGGTAATTACCTCAGGTATTCAAGCGAAACATATTACAAAATTATGGATACCGCTTACTGCGTTAAATACGACCAAAAGGCCACAAGATATGTCTGCACCTAGTTGGAAACTACATCAGTTAAAAGATGCTGATTTGCAAAGTCATTGGTCAATATCCGTCAATGGAAATTGGCGATTAACGTTTAAATTTGAGGGTGAAGATGCCATCCTCGTTGATTATCAAGATTATCATTAAGGTGAAAATCATGAATAAAATGCATAACCCTGTACACCCTGGTATTGTGCTGCGTGAGTATTTAGAGGTAATTTCAGTGACAGACGCTGCGAAAGGGCTGGGTGTCACACGTGCAACATTGTCGCGTATTCTTAATGGTAGCAGTGGCGTTTCAGCAGATATGGCGATCCGCTTGGAAATGACATTAGGAACCAGTGCAAAGATGTGGGTAGAAATGCAGGCTCAATATGAACTTTGGCAAGCTTCTTTGGAAGAACGCCCCGCAATTAAACCGTTATTTCCGAGGAGCAAAGACTTTAAATCATTTATGGGCTGACTGATACGTAAAAGACTGTAAAGTCGATAAATTCAAGAACTCTCCGCTGTTACTAAATAAAAACTTTCGGTAGCATTCACAGTATTGATATATGTTTAATATACCCGTAATCCTTCAAGTTGCAGCGCTTTTCGTTGAGGTATAAGTGACAGCGCTCAGTTAGCAGAGTCACATAGTTTATCTATGCTCCTCGCCTATCTTCGCTTGTCGCCTACCTGCAACTCGAATTATTTGGGGTATATATAGGTTAAGGTTTCTCCTGTATTTTGACTTTAGTTTAGCGATGGAGCGAGAGGATATGAAACGTTGGTTAGCGGCAGTTCCAGTAACAATGATGCTGGTTTCTAGCACCGTATGGGCAGATTCCCTACAGTCACAGCGGGAGCGGTATCAAGCGATTAAAACCGCTTGGGATGCAAATAAAATGGATGAAGTGGAGCGCTTATTGCCGACGTTGCATGATTATCCTCTTTATCCCTATTTGGCTTACCGTGAGTTGACGCAAGATCTTGATATTGTTTCACCTCGTCAAGTTCAAGAGTTTATTAATGCCTATCCAACGCTACCTGTTGCTAAGAATTTAAAAACGCGTTTTGTCAATGAACTTGCCCGTCGCCAAGAGTGGAAATCATTGCTTGAATTTAGTCCTGAGGCACCAAAACCTGCCGAAGCACAATGTAATTTCTATTTTGCTAACTGGGCGGTTGGGAACAAACAAGTGGCTTGGCAAGGCGCTGAAAAAGCGTGGTTAAATGGCCATTCAATGCCCACTGCCTGCGATAAACTATTTAACGAATGGGAAAAAGCAGGCTATTTAAGTGCTGAAATGGTGCTGGAGCGTATTAATCTGGCGATTAAAGAAGGGAACCCGTCGATTGCCAGTTATTTAGCAAAACGTCTACCGCCGAGTTATAAAACCATTGGTGATGCGTTGATTAAATTGCAAAATGAGCCAGCTTCGGTGGTTTCGTTTGCAAACACTGTCACCCCAACGGATTTTACTCGCCAAGCAACCATTGCGGCATTTAACCGTTATGCTCGCCAATCGCCAGATGCTGCTCGCTCCGTATTAAGCAGCGTAAGCTCTGCGCAAAAAATGAATATGGCTGAAAGCCAGCAGCTAAAAGACAGCATTGCATGGCAGTACATGGGGGATGTGACTCCTGAACAAGCGCAGTGGCGTGATGAAACTATTCAGGAAACGAACTCAGCTTCGTTAAAAGAGCGCCGTGTTCGTCTTGCGTTAGGGCAAGGGGATAAAATGGGTGTCGCTTCATGGTTAAGGCAGCTTCCAGCGGAAGTGAAAAACAAAGAAGAATGGCAATATTGGCAGGCGATTACGCTAATTGATGCAGGGAAAAAAGCGGAAGGCGAAACGCTGCTTCGCCAGCTAACTGAAAAACGTGGTTTCTACCCGATGGTTGCCGCACAAGTGTTAGAGATTGATTACCCTGTGTTAGTCAAAAGCGCGGTGAAGCCTGATGCGAGCATCAGTCAGCTCCCTGAAGTCCAACGTGTGCGAGAGCTAATGTATTGGGAAATGGATAATTTAGCGCGCTCAGAATGGGCAAGCTTGGTGGCATCCCGCCCAGCTAATCAACAAGAACAGTTGGCCCGTTATGCGTTCGATAATAAATGGGCGGATCTCAGCGTGCAAGCGACGATCACGGCAAAACTGTGGGATCACCTTGAAGAGCGCTTCCCATTGGCGTGGGATAAAGAATTTAATCTGTATACCAAATCAAAAGACATACAAAAAAGTTATGCGATGGCGATCGCCCGCCAAGAAAGTGCTTGGAACCCGCAAGCACGTTCGCCTGTTGGTGCGACAGGTTTGATGCAGTTAATGCCAGCAACCGCAAAACATACGGCACAGAAGCAAGGCATTGATTATGTGAATACTAGCCAGCTAACTAACCCAACGATGAACATCGAGCTGGGGACGGCTTATCTGGAAGATGTGTATCAGCAATTTGGTAACAACCGTATCTTAGCCAGTGCAGCCTATAACGCAGGCCCATCACGAGTGACACGTTGGCTAGGAAACAGCGGTGGTCGCATCGATGCCGTGGCATTTGTTGAGAGTATTCCATTCTCGGAAACTCGCGGGTACGTGAAAAATGTGCTGTCGTATGATTTATTTTATCGCCATTTTATGGGGCAAAAGAATAGTAAGGTTCTTATGCCTAACGAATGGAATATGAAATACTAAAAATACTCTTCATATTTCGAATTGTAGGGGTGTTGGCTTCATGTGTTAGCCCTAGTCACATACTTTTGTATGCTCCTAGGGCCTAACACATTTTGCCGCCTACCTACAATCCGAACTATTTTGAGTATTAAGACTTGTCATATTTCGAATGATAGGGGGTTGGCTTCATGTGTTAGCCTAGTCACATACTTTTGTATGCTCCTAGGGCCTAACACATTTTGCCGCCTACCTACAATCCGAACTATTTTGAGTATTAAGACTTGTCATATTTCGAATGATAGGGGGTTGGCTTCATGTGTTAGCCTAGTCACATACTTTTGTATGCTCCTAGGGTCTAACGCATTTTGCCGCCTACCTACAATCCGAACTATTTTGAGTATTAAGACTTGTCATATTTCGAATGATAGGGGGTTGGCTTCATGTGTTAGCCTGGTCACATACTTTTGTATGCTCCTAGGGCCTAACACATTTTGCCGCCTACCTACAATCCGAACTATTTTGAGTATTAAGACTTGTTATATTTCGAATGATAGGGGGTTGGCTTCATGTGTTAGCCTAGCCACATACTTTTGTATGCTCCTAGGGCCTAACACATTTTGCCGCCTACCTACAATCCGAACTATTTTGAGTATTAAGACTTGTCATATTTCGAATGATAGGGGGTTGGCTTCATGTGTTAGCCCTAGTCACATACTTTTGTATGCTCCTAGGGTCTAACGCATTTTGCCGCCTACCTACAATCCGAACTATTTTGAGTATTAAGACTTGTCATATTTCGAATGATAGGGGGTTGGCTTCATGTGTTAGCCGAGTCACATACTTTTGTATGCTCCCCGAGCTATCCTCGCTGGTCGCCTAGTCACAACTCAAATTATTTAGCGTATTAATGCAGTAACTAAATGAAATTCGCTTTTTTTTTGTTTGGTTGGTTGATGATTTCTAATCAGAGTGTGTTATCATTTGTACTAGTTAAATAGTATGGATGGATAAACGATGACAGCAAATCAACACAATGATCCGGCGCTAACGGCCGATGAGAACGCTGACTGGCTGCGCTTTGTGAATTTACTTCAATTGGCATTTGAACAAGATATTCAATTGCCAGTTCTGCAATTATTACTCACCCCTGATGAACGAACGGCGTTAGCAACCCGAGTAAAAATCGTGCAAGAATTGATGCGCGGTGAAATGAGCCAACGAGAATTGAAAAATGAGCTCGGTGTTGGGATCGCAACAATTACACGTGGGTCAAATAGCTTAAAATCAGCGCCTATTCCTGTGAAGGAATGGTTAGAGCAGCAACTCCTCTGATATTCGTTATACTTCGCACGATGACGTTGTTGACTGCTCTCGGCTACTTGGGTCACATACTTATGTATGCTCCCCAAGCTATCCTCGCTGGTCGCCTAGTCACCGCACGAATTATTTAGAATATCCATATTCGTTATGCTTCAAATTAGAATATCCTATTTGTCATGCTTCGAATGAATACACATAAAAAAAGTATGGTTTCCCATACTTTAGTGTGTATAAAAGTGGTGCTTTTGCCTACATGCAATTTTAATTATTTTGAGTATAATTAGTCTTCGACTTGGTTTAGCTCTTTATAAATTTCATGCTTAATGGGAACCAAAGCCAGTATCAAGGCTTGTTGGTAAACACTGGTGCGGGTTAATACACCGTCAGTGAAAAAACCGATGGCACCACCTTGTTGTTTGATATTATCGATACCCGTCAAAAAGGCCATTTCATCGCCAAGTTCACGACCTTCGCGAATACCTGCCAGAATTTTTTCTGGGATCATAATACTTGCAGAGCGAGACTCACCGCGAATTTGTTTGTGTTCAATGACAATCCAAGCGAAAGTCATGTCATCATCAATACCCGCTTCAATACCGACCCAAAAGTCGGCTTCAGGGCGAACTTGTCTTGAAGCCATCACGCGTTGTCTAGCACCTGTACGGGTTTCATTATTACCGATAGGTTGCTGTGGAACACTGCTATCGACATTAATATCTTCAATTTGATAACTGCCAGGCCCAAATACAGCATCGAAAGCTAGATTGATCGCTTTAATTTTGGCAGGGTTAGTCGTTGCAGCTATAACTTGGTACATTCATTATTTTCCTTTGAACACATACTTCGAAAAGTAATAACGGAACACATCTATGTTACAGGTTTATCTTGTTCGCCATGGCGAAACTGAATGGAATTTGGCTCGTCGCATCCAGGGACAATCTGATAGCCCTCTGACAGCCACAGGACGATTGCAAGCAAAGCAGGTGGCTGAAAGGATAAAATCAGAAGGCATTACCCATATTATCACTAGTGATATGGGGCGCACACTAGAAACTGCACAAATCATTGCAAGTGTATGCGGATGTGAAATTATCACAGAACCGCGTCTACGTGAACTAAATATGGGCGTGTTAGAGCAAAGAGCGATTGAATCATTGACGGCAGAAGAAGAACAATGGCGCAAAAGTTTGATTGATGGCACTCGTGGTGGACGTATCCCGAATGGTGAATCCATGGAGGAACTCTACACTCGTATGTTTGCCGCGTTGAATAGCTGCTTAGATTTACCCGAAGGTAGTCGTCCATTATTAGTGAGTCACGGTATTGCATTGAGTTCATTAATTAGCCGTATCATGGGGGTTCCTGCATACTCAGAGCGTCGTTTACGTTTACGTAATTGCTCGTTATCTCGCGTGGATTACCAAAACAGCCCTTGGTTAGCGAGTGGTTGGATTGTTGAAACGGCAGGGGAAGTTACTCATCTTACGCAACCCGCGTTGGATGAACAGCAGGGATAGTGATAGAAAAAAGGCGTTTCAACGGTGAAACGCCTTTTGTTTAAGCTGCTGCAGCAACATCCGTTTTGATAGGGACATAATAGTCAAACGTATCGATGTGCGTTTTGGGGTCATCACTGTCAGGTTTTATGTTATGTAGCTCTATGTTTTTTAATCGATAGTGTTCGATATCATAACCTGGTCGACGGGTTAAATTAAGTTTTGGTAAATAAACACCGTAGATTTGATACAGAAACTCTTGTAGTGCATCACGAGTTGGCACACCACTAAATGAAAATTTGACGTAATTTCCACTCGGTAGGGTGATATTCGAGTATTGATCCGTATTGAAACTCGCATCTTCTGGTTTTACAGCCGTGGTATAAAACACCGTCTGCTCATCCTCTTTTTCGGGATTATGGATCGCATGATGCAAGCCAAAAACCTCAGAGGCAATAGTTGTAGTGTTATCCAAATAGTAGTGCCAGAACGATTGGCGCATTTTCGAACACGCAGTTGACCATTCTTCGAGAGCATATGAACAGCTTTGTTCTAAGCCAACCAGTGACAGCTCAGGCATTTGCATAAACTCATGATCAATATTGACGTGGTTATCTAAAATAATTGGCGGGCAAATACCCGCGGCGCACCATTCTTCACTGCGGCGATAAAAAGCGGGCGTTAGGTTAAACTGCTTTTTAAAGGCGCGCGTAAATGTTTGTTGCGAGTCAAAGCGATATTGCAGAGCAATATCTAAAATTGGTCGGCTGGTTAAACGTAGTGCTACAGCCGCACGAGAAAGCCTTCTGGCTCGAATATAAGCGCCAATCGCTTGGTCAGTGACCTCTTTAAACATACGTTGCAAGTGCCACTTAGAGTAGCCTGCTTTTGCGGCGACATTATCCAGCGAAAGCGGTTTATCGAGGTTATCATCTATCCAGCGAAGCAAGTCGCGAATAATATTAGTTTGATCCATGTATATCCCCAGCCAATGCGACTTATCGAACAGATATAATCTATCAATGAATTGCTATTCTATATCAAGTTATCTTTTTCGTTTATAGTAAATGAGTTGTATTTGAGAATTAGTTAGAAAAGTGAATAATTAACTCTGTAACGGTGTTTTATTGGTTTAAATTGAATAGGAAACCCAGTATGCGTTTTTCCACATTAAAAAAGGTTGTATTTGCGTCATTATTAGCGGTGGCGTCTGGTTCAGCGCTCGCTGAAGAAGTTGGTTCAGTGGATACTGTGTTTAAAATTTTTGGGCCAGACCATAAAATTGTTGTTGAAGCCTTTGATGACCCTGATGTTGAAAATGTCACATGCTATTTGAGCCGTTCAAAAACGGGTGGGATCAAGGGCGGGTTGGGGTTAGCGGAAGATACTTCAGATGCAGCAATTTCCTGCCAACAAGTTGGCCCTATTGAGCTGAGCGACCGTGTAAAACGCAAGCCAACAAAAGGTCAGGTTGTTTTCCAGAAAAGAACGTCGTTAGTTTTCAAGAAGCTGCAAGTGGTGCGTTTTTATGATCCAAAACGGAATGCACTAATTTATTTAACTTACTCAGATAAAATGATCGACGGTTCCCCGAAAAATGCCTTAAGTGCTGTGCCGATTATGCCTTGGTGATGCTGAGCGAGTGATAAACACAAAAAAGCACCTTTTCAGGTGCTTTTTTACATCGAAAAATAGAGAGCTAATTATTCGTCTAAATCACCACAGAAACGATAGCCTTCACCGTGAATAGTCGCGATGATTTCTGGCGTGTCTGGTGTCGATTCAAAGTGTTTACGGATACGACGGATAGTTACGTCAACCGTTCTGTCGTGTGGTTTTAATTCACGACCAGTCATTTTCTTCAGTAAATCAGCACGGGTTTGAATTTTGCCCGGATTCTCACAGAAATGCAGCATCGCACGGAACTCACTACGTGGTAATTTGTAGTGTTCACCTGCTGGGCTGACTAATGAACGGCTGTTAATGTCCAATTCCCAACCATTGAATTTATAACTTTCAACAAGACGGCGTTCTTCAGTGCCACCTGCTAAATTCATGGTACGAGATAATAAATTACGCGCACGAATGGTCAGTTCACGTGGGTTAAATGGTTTGGTGATATAATCATCAGCGCCAATTTCGAGGCCAAGGATTTTATCGACTTCGTTATCACGGCCTGTTAGGAACATTAAAGCGATGCTTTCTTGCTCACGCAACTCACGTGCCAATAATAAACCGTTTTTACCTGGTAAGTTAATATCCATGATGACTAAATTGATGTCATGCTCAGAGAGGATATTGTTCATCTCTTCGCCATCAGTTGCCTCATGGACCACATAGCCTTCCGCTTCAAAGATACTTTTCAGCGTATTGCGTGTGACAATCTCATCTTCAACAATCAAAATGTGTGGGGTCTGCATAGTTGCTACCTAAGTATTAAAATAAAAATACTGAACTCACAAGCCGTTTCCAGTTAGGTGGTTATTAATATTGTTCTCTGGGAAAACACGTTTATGAGTATAAATTTGTTTTGAAATTCAACAGTGACTTTATGTTGCCGTTTCTAGCAATTGACTCTAAAAGTGAATCAAAATATAAGCACTCTCCCAATATTGGGCTGTTAACAGCAATATAACAGCTAATACTGCATTTACCACCTAAAAAACTAACTTTTGTTGATACATATCAAAATCAATTGTAGCACGTTAACAAAAATTGTTAGGTAGATAATTATATAAATTAACTTGTGGTTTAGATATCAGATAGGAGCTTAAAATTGCAGGAGCTAATGAGAGGGATTCCTGTTTGGGATTGATATTAAAGCAATAAGTTTTTAGCTGGCTAAATATACCATGACTATTAATGCTCAATTTGTGACCTAGTTCGAATTCTAGAGGGTTATTTGTATTGCCAGAAAACCTCTTTGGAGAATCAGTGATAGCGGGAAGATAAAATAAAAACATCTATCTTGGGGTTTTGTGGTGTTTAGTTTGGAAAGTTCTCTATTTTATTTTAATTAATTGGTTTTTTTTACAATTAAGAAACATATTACTCAGTGTTGTTGTTGGGTAGATACCAATAAAATCATAATGCTAAGTAAAAAAACTTAGTTTTGGATAGGTGATTTTACTTGAGAAGAAAAAATCAAAATAACAATGAATTTTTTGTTTTTAGAGATGTACATCGCTCACAGTAAAGCCAGAATACTTGTTATTTTTGGTTATTTAATGACCTGGTTTGAATTAAAATTTTCAAAAAGATATTAAACTTAAAATTTAATATTTTATGGTGTTAAAAACTGCATTTTTTATATTCACTCTGTTTTTATTCAAGGTTTAGCTCTTTTTGTAGATAGTTTTTAATCAAAAAAAAGCAATTTTAGCCATATGTTTTTACAAATAAATTTGACAATTTATAGCAATTGCTTTAACCGTATAGGGAGAAACCTAATGAATCAAATGAGACAGACAGAATTTATGCGTAATATCAGCCTGACTATTATTATTACCACCACCACCGTAACCACAGGAAACGGGGCGGGCTGACGCATCCAAAAAATAAAAATGAAAAAGCCCGCATCCCTACCAGATGCGGGCTTTTTTTTGGTGTTAATTCAGGAGAGAAATACCATGCGTGTGCTTAAATTTGGCGGTACTTCGGTTGCGAATGATGAACGAGTACTGAATGTTGCTGACATTGCTGAAAGTAAATTAGCAGATGGGCAAGTGGCTCTGGTGTTGTCAGCACCAGCAAAAATCACAAACCATCTCGTTGCAATGATTGATAAAACGGTTGCAGGTCAGGATGTCATCACGCATGTGAATGATGCCGAAATGATTTTTGCTAGCTTGTTAAAAGGATTGAAAGAAAAACAGCCTGGTTTTGAATATGACAGGTTGAAAAAACTCACTGAACAAGAATTCGCGCAAATTAAACAAGTACTGCATGGTATTACTCTTCTAGGCCAATGTCCTGATAGCATTAACGCATCAATTATTTGTCGTGGTGAAAAACTGTCAATTGCCATTATGGAGTCCGTTTTAAAAGCTCGTGGTCATAACGTCACGGTAATCAATCCTGTCGAAAGTTTATTAGCCAAGGGGCACTACCTCGAGTCTACAGTTGATATTAATGAGTCAACAAAGCGTATAGCTGATCTAAATATTCCCAAAGACCACTTTGTGTTAATGGCTGGATTCACCGCAGGTAATGAAAAAGGGGAGTTAGTCGTTTTAGGGCGTAACGGTTCTGACTACTCAGCAGCCGTATTAGCTGCCTGTCTACGCGCAGATTGTTGTGAAATCTGGACTGATGTTGATGGTGTTTATACCTGTGACCCACGTCTTGTACCTGACGCCCGTTTATTGAAAGGGATGTCGTATCAAGAAGCCATGGAGCTTTCTTATTTCGGTGCTAAAGTTCTTCATCCTCGAACAATTGCCCCAATTGCCCAGTTCCAAATCCCTTGCCTAATCAAAAACACCACTAACTTAAGCGCTCCAGGCACCCTAATTGGTGACGGTCAAACAGATGATAGCACACCAGTAAAAGGCATTACTAACCTGAACAATATGGCGATGATCAACGTTTCAGGGCCTGGAATGAAAGGGATGGTAGGGATGGCTGCACGTATTTTCTCAGTGATGTCTCGTAAGGGGATCTCTGTCGTGCTAATCACTCAATCGTCGTCTGAATACAGTATTAGCTTCTGTGTTCCTCAAGGAGAATTGCAGCGTGCACGTACAGCTCTTGAAGAAGAGTTCTATCTAGAACTTAAAGATGGCGTATTAGACCCGCTGGATGTGATGGAGCAACTGGCTATCATCTCCGTTGTTGGTGATGGTATGCGCACATTAAAAGGCATCTCTGCGCGTTTCTTCTCGGCATTGACCCGCGGTAATATCAACATAGTGGCAATCGCCCAAGGTTCGTCTGAGCGCTCTATTTCTGCTGTGATTGCAAATGAGTCAGCGACAACAGCGGTTCGCCTCTGTCACCAAATGCTGTTTAATGCAGAACAAGTGATTGAAGCATTCATCGTTGGTGTCGGCGGTGTGGGTAATGCATTGATTGAACAAATTCATCGCCAACAGCAATGGTTGAAGCAAAAACACATCGACCTGCGTGTGTGCGGTATTGCTAATTCGCGCGCAATGTTGACCAATATGCAGGGCATTGATCTGGATAATTGGAAAGCAGAATTAGCACAAGCAAAAGAACCGTTTAGTTTAAGTCGTTTGATCCGTTTAGAACGTGAATATCATTTCTTAAACCCAGTGATCATCGATTGCACCTCTAACCAAGAAATTGCTGAACAATATGTGAACTTCTTAAAAGATGGTTTTAACGTGGTGACACCGAACAAGAAAGCAAACACGTTATCCATGGATTATTACCATCAATTACGTACCGCAAGTGAAACGTCAAAGCGTAAGTTTTTATATGATACAAATGTGGGAGCGGGTCTGCCTGTTATCGAAAACCTGCAAAATTTATTGAATGCAGGTGATGAACTGGTGCACTTTAGCGGTATCTTATCAGGTTCATTATCCTTTATTTTCGGTAAGTTAGATGAAGGGATGTCATTATCTGAAGCAACAACCTTGGCGAAAGAAAAAGGCTTTACTGAGCCAGATCCTCGTGATGATTTATCAGGGATGGATGTTGCGCGTAAATTATTAATTTTAGCCCGTGAAGCAGGTTATAAATTAGAGTTACAAGATATTGAAATTGAAGCCGTTCTCCCAGCTGATTTTGACAGCTCAGGCCCAGTTCCTGAGTTTATGGCACGTTTACCGCAACTCGATGCTCAATTTGCTGAACGCATAAAAGCCGCTGAAGCAGAACAAAAAGTGTTACGCTATGTTGGATTGATAGAAGAAGGGCGCTGCCAAGTTAAGATTGTTGCAGTGGATGGTAATGACCCGCTCTTTAAAGTCAAAAATGGCGAAAACGCATTGGCTTTCTATACACGCTATTACCAACCAATTCCTTTAGTATTAAGAGGTTATGGTGCGGGTAATGATGTTACAGCAGCGGGTGTATTTGCAGATATGTTACGTACTCTGTCATGGAAATTGGGAGTTTAATAAGTGATTAAAGTTTATGCACCCGCTTCAATTGGTAATGTTAGTGTCGGGTTTGATGTCCTTGGGGCGGCGGTTTCACCCGCTGACGGCTCATTATTAGGCGATTGTGTGACTGTCGAAGCGGCAGAGACGTTTTCGTTAACCAATAAAGGCAAATTTGTTTCTAAGCTACCAAAGAAAAACGAGCACAATATCGTTTACCAATGTTGGCAGCTGTTTTGTGAGCGTTTGGGGAAAACCTTGAATGTGGCAATGACGCTGGAGAAAAACATGCCAATTGGCTCTGGCTTAGGTTCGAGCGCATGTTCTGTTGTTGCTGCACTGATGGCGCTGAATGAATTTGCGCAAAAGCCGTTCGATGACACTCAGCTGCTTGGCATGATGGGAGAATTGGAAGGGCGTATTTCAGGTAGCGTGCATTACGATAACGTCGCACCGTGTTTCCTTGGCGGATTACAGCTGATTATTGAGCAAAATGGTATTATTTCACAACCTGTACCAGCATTTGAAAATTGGTATTGGGTAATGGCGTATCCAGGAATTAAAGTCTCGACAGCTGAAGCGCGTGCTATCTTACCAAACAGCTATCCGCGTCATGATATCGTTAATCATGGGCGTTATCTCTCGGGCTTTATTCACGCTTGTCATACTCACCAGCCATTATTGGCGGCGACGATGATCCAAGATGTTGTCGCAGAGCCATACCGTACACAATTGCTGCCTGGCTTTGCTGAGGCTCGTCAAAATGCTAAAGAAATTGGCGCATTAGCTTGTGGGATCTCTGGCTCAGGGCCAACATTATTTGCTATTTGTGATGACAAACTTATCGCCGAAAAAATGGCCACGTATTTGCAACAACATTATATTCAGAATGATGAAGGCTTTGTGCATATCTGCCGTTTGGATCTCGCCGGGGCAAGGACAATAGGGTAAACAATGAAACTGTATAATTTAAAAGATAACAACGAACAAGTCAGCTTTGCGCAAGCCGTCAAGCAAGGTTTAGGCAAGCAACAAGGCCTATTTTTTCCACAAGATTTGCCAGAATTTAGCACAGCAGAAATCGACGAATTATTAAAATTAGATTTCGTTACGCGCAGTAGTAAAATTCTGAGCGCATTTATTGGTGATGAGATTCCAGAAGCAGAGCTTGCGGCGCGTGTTAAAACGGCATTTACTTTCCCTGCACCTGTTTCTAAAGTGGAAGATGACGTGGCAACTCTAGAGCTATACCACGGGCCAACATTGGCATTTAAGGACTTTGGTGGACGCTTTATGGCACAAGCTCTGGGGCAAGTTGCAGGTGAGCAACCTGTGACTATTTTAACCGCAACGTCTGGTGATACAGGTGCGGCAGTGGCACATGCTTTCTATCGTTTAAATAACGTCCAAGTCGTGATCCTCTACCCAGAAGGCAAAATTAGCCCGCTACAAGAAAAACTGTTCTGTACGCTGGGTGAAAATATTCACACGGTGGCAATTAAAGACGATTTCGATGCATGCCAAGCATTAGTTAAACAATCGTTTGATGATGAAGAGTTGAAAAAAGCGTTATTTTTAAACTCCGCGAACTCGATCAATATCAGCCGCTTATTAGCGCAGATCTGTTATTACTTTGAAGCGGTTGCACAGATCCCAGCAGAAAAACGCGATCAACTGGTGATCTCGGTTCCTAGCGGCAACTTTGGCGATCTCACGGCAGGTTTATTGGCGAAATCCATGGGCTTACCTGTTAAACGCTTTATTGCGGCAACCAATGTGAATGACACTGTTCCACGTTATTTAGTCGAAGGTGAGTGGAAACCGCATCAAACTGTCGCAACATTGTCTAATGCGATGGATGTGAGCCAGCCAAATAACTGGCCACGTATTGAAGAACTCTTCCGCCGCAAAGGTTGGTCTTTGAAAGAACTTGGATTTGGTGCAGTTGATGATGAAGTGACAAAAGATACTGTTCGCGAATTGGATAAAAAAGGCTATTTATCTGAACCTCATGCGGCGGTTGCTTACCGTGTGTTACGTGATCAACTCCAAGCGGGTGAATATGGTCTATTTTTAGGTACGGCACATCCTGCTAAGTTTAAGGAAAGTGTTGAAGAAATCCTTAATAAGGAAATACCTTTACCGAAAGAATTAGCTGAGCGTGCAGATTTGCCATTGTTATCGCATTTCTTACCCTCTGATTTTGCGCAGCTACGTCACTTTTTGATGAAACTTGCACCTAAATCATAATTAGAAATCATTCGTAAAAATAATACAAAGTGGGATAAACAAAGAGAATATCCCACTTTATTTGTAAGTATTGCCAAAACATAACTATCATTTGTTTATATAACTATTGCTCAGGTGAATAAATTAAGCGCAATGTTATATCTTAATAACTTAAGAATGTTTATGGCCTTTATTTTTGTTAACCCAGACATCGCCCTCATCCCCTTTTTTTTCTTCTACCCAAACATCACCATCATCTCCATTTGTTGCTTGAGTCTGATTTGAATGTAGATAAATAATAGGTGGAGTTAGAATCGGTGGAAAAATTGGTAAGGCAGAAGATACTAGAGGGAATAATATTAATGAGAATAGAGTGGATTTTATATACATATAATTTCCTTTTTTAAAAGTTAAAATTGAACTGCATAAAAAAGACTAGTTTATTTATGGTCAGGTTAAAAGCAAATCTAGAATAGATAACGTAATAAAATTTAATTTAGTCAATTAAATAATAAAAATTAATTTTAATAATTTGATATATTAAGAATAAGCCATACTTGTATATTAATATGGCTTTTAATTATACTCTAATTCATTCTATTGGAATGAAACTGTATTTCTTTTTGAATTGATTCAGATGAACTGTTTTTGTTGAAGTTTAGCATGGCAATGGCTTTTTCATGCTCATTCATATCACTAAATAGTTTTGCTACTGAGGTTTCACTTTTGGTCGATTTTTTTGATTTTTCTTGATGTTTTTCAATCATATTCAAGATAGATGCTGAGGTATTATTGTGGGTAAAACTTAAAGCAATAGCGGCTTGTTCATGACTATCCAGTTGCGAAAATGGTTCGGTAGAACGAGTGTTTTTATTTGTGGATATACCAGCTTGGTTTAAATGACGATTAATCGCTTTTAGATTGGAATAAGCCGTATTGTTCTCGGTGAAACTTAGTGCTGTAGCCGCATTTTCATGTATTTCAGCATTAGTTTGGGATAATGCAACCTGAGTTGTTGATACCAGAAGCGTTAAGGCAAAGACAAACTTGTTCATAATAAATCCTTATTAAATTAAATTGCTTTTCTTGTTACTATAATAAGGTTTTATTTCTGTCTTCATGCTGACGCTTAAATGACAAAAATGCCATTTAAGCGTTATTGGGATTAAAAATTTTTTGGCAAAATTAAAGTGAAACGTGTTGAATAATCATCTGAAGAGACTGTTATATATCCTTTGTGCGCTAAAATAATTGATTTAACAATTGCTAGGCCAATTCCGCTTCCTTCATTTTTTCGTTGTCTTGACTTATCAACTCGATAAAAACGGTCAAAAAGTTTTGGTAAGTGTTCTTCTGGTATTTTAACTCCAGGGTTACTTATAATAAGCTCAATACCATTTTTTATATTGGATATATTAATACTAACAGAGTCACCCTTGGGCGTATAACGAATAGCATTTGAAATTAAATTTGTGATAGCTCTTCTAAGCATATCTTTGTCAGCCATAATTGGTTCTGCATCTCCAATAAGCTTCAGTTTTATTTCATTGTCTTCAGCAAGATATTCAAAATAATCAAAAATTAACTCAATCTCAGCTTTAATATGAATAAGTTTTTTTTCAGGGATAAGCATATTATCATCTGCTTGAGCAAGAAAAAGCATATCGGATATCATTCTGGAAAGTCGGTTATATTCTTCTAGGTTTGAATAAAGGACTTCGACAAGCTCCTCTTTTGTCCGATTTTTATTTAGCGAAATTTGAGTTTCTGTCATTAAGTTTGTAATCGGTGTTCGCATCTCGTGAGCGATATCGGCAGAAAAATTAGTCTGCCGAACAAAAACATCCTCAATTTTCACTATCATTTGGTTAAATGATTCAGTGAGCTGCTTTAATTCTTTTGGTACGGATGTGGGGTCTAACCGAATGCTCAAATTTTCCGACGTGACATTTTTAATTTTGTCACTGACTTCTTTAAGGGGCTTAAGCCCTTTAATGACGAGAAAATAGACAATAATAACTGTTAATAAACAGAGTAAAACAGCACTAATGATTAAGTTATTGATTAAGGAGCTCAGGTAATCATGATGAAAGTTAAGAGAAAGTGCGGTTACTAATCGATATTTTTTTGTGTCATTCGGCACGCGAACCTGAATATGACTTTCAGCAATACGGTAATTTTCAAGATATTGGTCGTGGTTATCTTTTTCAACATTATAGTTTTTTAATGCTTCAATAATTTCTTTATTCGTATTGGGGGAAACTAACGTATTACCCTGATTATCTGAAAGGTAAACAGCAATATCTTGGTGCTCATTTAAAATAGTTTGTATACGAGAAAATTGTTCATTTTGTGGATCTGAGTTTTCACTTAATAAGCTACTAATGGTTAAATTTATCTGGTTTAAGGTGTATTCGTCCTGTTGCTTAAAATGTAACACAACGGAGTTGATCATGATCCAACTAAATAATAATAAAGCCAGTGATAGTGTCGCACCGATCAAAATGACGAGTCGAGTTAAGATAGAGACAGGCGTATTAAATAATTTAATCATTTTCTGGGATCTCTAGTAAATATCCCATTCCTCTGATGGTATGGATCAATTTTTGCTCGTAATTGAGATCTATTTTTGATCTTAAACGCTTAATCGCCACATCAATGACATTGGTATCACTGTCAAAATTCATGTCCCACACTTTTGAGGCAATCAAAGAGCGAGATAAAACCTCACCTTGGTGTAAAACAAAAAATTCAAGTAGCGCGAATTCTTTACTGGTTAAATTAATTTTATCGTTGGCACGAGTAACGCGTCGTTTTATTAAATCGACATGAAGGTCTGCAATATGAAATTGAGTTTTTTGGATACTATTATTACCACGGCGCAGTAATGTACGAACGCGTGCTAGTAATTCAGAAAAATCGAAAGGTTTGATTAAATAATCATCGGCTCCCAATTCGAGCCCTTTTACTCGATGCTCAACATTACCTAATGCTGTTAGCATTAATATGGGGGCATTTTTTCCCATTGATCGCAAGTTTTTGGCAATTTCCCAACCATTAATATCGGGTAGCATTACATCAAGAATAATTAAATCATACGCTTCAGTTGTCGCCATATGCAGGCCTGTGATCCCATTCTCTATTGCATCAACCACAAAGCCAGATTCTGTTAATCCTTTGGATAAATATTCTCTGGTTTTATGTTCATCTTCCACAATCAGTAATTTCACAGTCACCTCAACGACAATATTTGTACGACTTCATTCTAAGCATTGAAATCCACAAATGTAAAATGACAAATTTGTCATTTTCATGTCATGAATCTAACAGATGGTTTTTTTTACGATAACGCTAATTTAAATCACTAGAGGCATGGCTATACCATGTATTTTCCCAAAATATTATTGATAGCGAATGCCCTAATTTTAAGTGGCTGTGTTTCATTAGCGCCTGAATACCAACGCCCAAATTTAAATATCCCGAACCAATTAAACAGCGGTGCACCCACCTCAAGTGAAAAATCAACATTTTCAGTACCAAGCTGGCAAGCATTTATTCAAGACTCGCAACTAAAAGCGGTTATTCAGCGTGCGCTTGAAAAAAATAGTGATCTTTATTTAGCGGTATTGGATGTCGAAGAAGCTCGAGCCCGTTTTGGGTTAGCCAGTGCAGAAAAATATCCGCAGATGAATGCTTCAATGGGGAGCGAGTATAGCCAAGGGTTACAGCAAGGCGCTGTATTCGATAAAAAATATAATGCAGGCGTAGATATTCGCTATGAATTGGATTTTTTTGGGCGAATAAGGAACTTAACTGAAGCCGATAGAGCCAAATTTATTGCCTCAGAAGAGATGCTCAGAGCGACTCAAATTTTAACCATTAAAACGGTCGCTGAGGCTTATCTAGATGTGGCGTATAACCAGCAACTCTTATTGATTGCACAAGAGACGAAAGCCAGTTACCTCAATAGCCAGTCGATTGTGGCACAAAAAGTGGCAGCGGGAAAAGCGACATTGGCTGATTTAGAACAAGCGAGAGGGCAAGTTCAGTCAATTGAGATCAATATCGAAAACATTCACCGCGAAATTGCCAGAAATGAAAACTTAGTGAATTTTTTAACGAATGACTATATTCAACAAGTCAAAATGCCAGAAGGTGGTTTTGAGCTTAATTACCCGTTGATTACAGCCCCCTCAGCCTTATCGTCTGACATTCTATTAAGCCGTCCAGATATTATAGCAGCAGAGCAAAATATTATTTCTGAAAATGCCAATATTGGCGTAGCAAGAGCCGCCTTTTTCCCGTCGATTTCCTTCAATACTGGTGTTGCTAACAGTAACGACTCGTTATCTGGCTTATTTGATTCTTCTAATGGTATTTGGAATTTTATTCCTAAAATCACCTTACCTATTTTTACTGGGGGAACAAATAGCCGAAATCTAGAGCTCGCAAATATTCGTAAAAATAAAGCCATAGTGAACTACGAAAAAAGTATTCAAGTAGCATTTCGTGAAGTGAAAGATGCGTTGGTTATTAAGTCGAGTTTGGAGAGGCAATTAAGTGAGCAGGTACTGTACGTCAATACATTGCAGAGTGTCTTAACACAGAAACAATCAAGTTACCGCCATGGGGGTGCTAGCTACCTTGATGTACTTGAAGCACAGAGAAGCTTATTTACTGAGCAGCAAAATTTACTGAAGTTAAAAATCGAACAGCAGAAGAATGAGGTGACTTTATTCTCTGCACTAGGTGGTGGGTTTATTAAATCATAAGGATAAGTATGAAAAAGTTAAACGGCATTATTTTTGCCCTTTCAATCGGCATGTTCACTGCGACAGGTTACGCAAATACAGCGGATCATAATCACTCAGTTTACCCCGAAAAAGTTGCAGAACCTGTTATCAATACGGAAGGGAAATTAATTTCTATTGATAAAGAAAATAAGAAATTAACGATTAACCACAAAGAGATTGAAAGTATTGGTTGGCCACCAATGACGATGCGCTTCACTTATGAAGATGAAAATATGATTAAAGGCTTACAAGACAATGACGAATTAAAATTTTCCTTTGAGCAAAAAGGCAATCTTTCAATATTGAAATCCGTCGAAAAAATAAACTAATTAGATAGAGAGATGTTATGTCATTAATTAACCTCACTAAATTGCTGTTGGTTATTATTGTATCGAGCGTTATTTCAATCTTGTTTTATCGCTATTTTTTTGTTGAAGAAAATAATAGTCAACAGATGGAAAAACAAGAACGAACGGTATTGTATTGGTATGACCCTATGTATCCAAATACCAAGTTTGATCAACCAGGTAAGTCGCCATTTATGGACATGGATCTTGTGCCTAAATATGCCGATGAAAACCAAGGATCAGCAAAGAGTAAAGGAGTCACCATTAACCCAACTCAAACCCAAAATTTAGGGTTAAAAACGGTTGAGGTAAAATGGGGGCAATTAAGCTATGACCTAACATTTCCTGCTGAAATTACGTTTAATGATCACCAATTTGCGATTGTACAAGCAAGGGAAAGCGGTTTTGTGGAAAAAGTTTATCCATTTACCGTTGGTGAACGAATTCAAAAAGGCGTTCCAATTGCAGATTTAACGATCCCAGCGTGGGTTGAGGCGCAAAGTGAATATTTAGCGTTAAAACAAATGGGTGCTAACCAATCTGATCTTAATAGCGTGATCGAGCGCTTACGATTAAATGGAATGCCTGAAGGATCGCTCTCCCAATTTATTAAAACGGGGAAAGTGCAAACACGCTTTACCATTCAAGCACCGATATCCGGTGTTATTACTGCATTAAATCTACGTTTAGGAATGAATATTTCTAAAGAAGTGACTATCGCCCAAATACAGGGAACTAATCCCCTGTGGGTGAATGCATCCGTCTCCCAATCAGCGGCGGAATTATTGACTAAACAAGCCCAGTTTTCTGTTTCTATTCCCGCTTATTCAACTCAGCAATTTATAGTGAAAAACTGGTTAGTATTACCAAGTGCGGATCAAGCAAGCCGTACCATCAATATCCGTGCAGAAATTGAAGATAACGCCAATGTATTAAAACCAGGAATGACCGCCTATTTAAACGTATTGGCGAAAGGCCAAGAAAGTTTATTAGTCCCCTCTCAAGCTATTGTAGATTCAGGGAAAGAACAACACGTTATTGTGGTGGGGGAGCAAGGGGAGTTTATCCCTAAGAACGTGCGTATTATGGCAGAGTCCCAGCAAACAACGGCTATTTCACAAGGGTTACAAGTTGGCGAAAAGGTTGTGACGCAAGGTATTTTCCTGATCGATTCAGAAGCAAATATTGCGGGTGCATTAGCCCGAATGGAGGCGCTTCCTGTGCAATCCACGTCATTAAATCATTCATCGCATAAATCTAAGGAGTAGGCTATGTTGGAATGGATTATAAGACGCTCGGTTGCGAATCGCTTTTTAGTTTTAATGGGGGTGGTATTTTTAGTCATAATAGGAATATGGAGTATCCGTAGTACGCCTGTTGATGCACTGCCTGACTTATCTGATGTGCAGGTGATCATCAAAACCACTTACCCAGGGCAAGCTCCCCAGCTGGTTGAAAATCAAGTTACTTACCCGATTACGACCACAATGTTATCCGTACCAGGGGCGAAAACAGTTCGCGGTTTTTCTGCCTTCGGTGACTCTTATGTGTATGTGATTTTTGAGGATAATACGGATTTATATTGGGCTCGTTCACGGGTTTTGGAATACTTAAACCAAGTTCAGGCAAAACTGCCAAAAGGTGCGGTCGCCTCAATTGGCCCAGATGCAACGGGTGTAGGTTGGGTGTTTGAATATGCCTTGGTTGATAAAAGCGGTAAACATAACTTAGCTGAATTACGATCGCTGCAAGATTGGTTTTTGAAATATGAATTAAAAGCGCTGCCAAATGTTTCTGAAGTTGCAACAGTTGGTGGTGTAGTGAAGTCTTATCAAATTATTGTTGACCCACTTAAATTAACGCAGTTTTCAGTGACGTTACCTGAAATAAAACAAGCAGTTGAAATGGCGAACCAAGAGGCTGGTGGATCTTCCATCGAAATTGCCGAAGCTGAGTTTATGGTTAGAGCCAATGGTTACCTGCAATCCATGGATGACTTTAATAAAATCTACCTAAAAATGGCGGAAAATAACGTCCCAATCTACCTGAAAGATGTGGCTCGCATTCAAGAAGGCCCTGAAATGCGCCGTGGTGTTGCTGAGCTTAACGGGGAAGGTGAAGTTGTCGGTGGGATCATTTTATTACGTTCAGGTGAAAATGCGCGAAATGTTATTCATGATGTAAAACAAAAGCTTGAAGATTTGAGCGCGAGTTTGCCAGACGGTATTGAAATCATCACAACCTATGATAGAAGCATTCTGATTGATAATGCGATTGATAACCTCAGCGATAAATTGTTAGAAGAGTTTATTGTTGTTGCTTTAGTTTGTGCAGTTTTCTTATGGCATTTCCGCTCTGCTTTAGTAGCGATTATTTCTTTACCTCTAGGGCTATTTATTGCGTTTATTGTTATGCGTTACCAAGGAATAAATGCAAACATTATGTCGCTTGGGGGAATTGCGATTGCGATTGGCGCAATGGTTGATGCGGCTATTGTGATGATTGAAAATGCCCATAAAAAATTAGAAAAATGGCAACATCAACATGAAGGGCAAATTCTTGATAATACACAGCGTTGGAAATTAATTACTGACTCAGCGGTTGAAGTCGGGCCTGCATTATTTATCAGCTTACTTATTATCACGTTGTCTTTTATTCCCATCTTTACGTTGGAAGGCCAAGAAGGGCGTTTATTTGGCCCTCTGGCATTTACCAAAACCTATGCGATGGCTGGGGCTGCTGCACTAGCATTAATCGTAATACCGATATTAATGGGGTATTGGATCCGCGGTAATATCCCAAATGAAAATAAAAACCCACTAAACCGTTGGCTAATTGCAATATATAGCCCAATTTTATTAAAAGTGTTGGCATGGCCGAAAACGACATTGCTGATTGGCATTCTGTCATTGTTTACTGTGATATGGCCATTAAAGCATTTAGGGGGTGAATTTCTCCCGTCAATTAATGAAGGTGATTTGCTGTATATGCCCTCGACACTACCGGGGGTATCTCCTGCTCAAGCGGCGTTTTTATTACAAAATACCGATAAGCTAATCAAAACTATTCCTGAAGTTGATACCGTTTTTGGCAAGGTGGGGAAAGCAGAAACTGCTACTGACTCGGCACCGATGGAAATGATCGAAACCACCATTCGTTTAAAGCCACAGTCTGACTGGCGTGAAGGGATGACATTGGAAAAAATTATCGATGAGTTAGATGAAACTGTGCGTTTGCCAGGAGTTGCTAATTTATGGGTTCCACCGATTCGTAATCGAATCGATATGCTTTCCACAGGGGTCAAAAGCCCGATAGGCATTAAAGTTTCAGGGAAAGACCTCGAAGAAATCGATGCATTTGCGCAACAGATTGAAAAAGTGACGAAAACAGTCCCAGGGGTCGTCTCTGTATTAGCCGAACGGCTGGTGGGCGGTCGGTATGTTGATGTCAAAATCGATAGGGAAAAAGCCGCTCGTTTTGGTATGAGTATCAGCGATGTACAGGTTTATATCTCTATGGCGACAGGGGGGGAGATGATAGGAGAAACCGTTGAAGGGATTGAGCGTTATCCCATTAGCCTAAGATACCCACAGGATTATCGAAACAGTGTTTCTGCATTGAAACTATTACCGATTTTAACACCCAATAAGCAACAAATCGTTCTCAGTGATGTGGCTGATGTGGTAGTGCAAATGGGGCCACCGATGCTAAAAACAGAAAATGCACGGCCAACCAGTTGGATTTATATCGATGCGCGGGATAGAGACATGGTCTCTGTTATTAATGATATCGATACAGCGATAAAAAATAATATTCAAATGAAACCGGGAGTCAGTTATTCCTTCACTGGGCAATTTGAATTACTTGAACGAGCCAATCAAAAATTAATGTTAATGGTACCCGCGACCATCATGATTATTTTTGTCTTACTCTATTTAGCCTTTAGACGCTTTAGCGAAGCTTTACTGATTTTATTAAGCCTACCTTTTGCTTTAGTGGGGGCGATTTGGTTTTTGTACTGGATGAACTTTAATTTATCCGTTGCAACAGGTACAGGCTTTATCGCACTTGCGGGGGTCGCTGCCGAATTTGGGGTAGTCATGTTGATTTATTTAAGGCATGCCATTGAGGATAGAGAAAAACAGCAAGGAATAAGCACATTATCCAATCAGGATTTAGATAGCGCATTATATGAAGGTGCTGTATTGCGAGTTCGCCCAAAAGCCATGACCGTTGCTGTTATTTTAGCGGGATTATTGCCAATTTTATTAGGAACAGGAGTTGGGTCAGAGGTGATGAGCCGAATTGCTGCCCCAATGATTGGCGGGATGATAACGGCACCATTATTATCGTTATTTATCATTCCAGCTGCATATAAATTAATTTGCCAAATACGCCATAAGAAATAGAAATTTTACAGGTATTAATCATTATTATTGATAAGGTAAATAGCAATGAAAAAGATAATTTTAGGTGGAATGTTTTTACTGTCATTTTCTGCATTTTCTCAAAACCAGAGCGTGCAACTGTATAAAGATGCCAATTGCGGTTGCTGCCAGTTATGGGGAGAAGGAGTAAAAAAAGCAGGGTATGACGTTGTGGTCAATGAAATCAGTTATGATGAATTGAACAAGCTGAATGATGAGCTGAATGTGCCATATAACTTACGCAGCTGCCATATCGCGAAATATAAAGGTAAAGTGATTGTTGGGCATGTGCCTGTGAGCAGTTTAGATGCGATTGATACGTTGCCTGCGGATGTGGTTGGAATTTCAGTACCAGGTATGCCAATTGGCAGCTTAGGGATGGAGCAGCCAGATGGAAGAACGCAGCCGTATTCAGTGGTTCAATTTAAAGCCAATGGCGAATACCGTTAGTTCAGAAAAATAGATTAAGTTGCAGGGGAACCTGCAACTTTTGTGACGGTGGTTAGCTTTCTAATATCAGCTCAATAGATTTTAGTTCTTCTTGGCTAAAATCGCGGTTTTTTAAGATCCCTATTGCGTCATCAATTTGGCTAATACGGCTTGCCCCAATCAAAACGGAAGTGATCCTATCATGGCGTAATAACCACGCTAATGCCATTTGGCTTAGCTTTTGATCGCGTTTTGCCGCAATTTCATTCAACTGTTTAACTTTTGCTAAGATAGCAGAAGTCAGTCGCTCAGGAGGCAATGACGGATTACCAGCAGCTCGTGAGTCGGCGGGGATACCATTTAAATAGCGATCCGTTAAGATCCCGCCAGCAAGTGGAGAATATGCGATTGAACCTACGCCTTCTTCTTCAAGAACATCAAACAAACCTTCTTCGGGCGTGCGTTCAAGCATGGAATATTTTGGTTGGTGGATAAGGCAGGGTGTTCCTAATTCAGTCAGAATACCAATGGCCTCTTTCGCTAAATCGGCGGGGTAGTTTGAAATCCCAACGTACAGTGCTTTTCCTTGGCGAACAATTAAGTCAAGAGCAGCCATGGTTTCTTCTAATGGCGTATCAGGGTCTGGGCGATGGTGGTAAAAAATATCCACATAATCAAGCCCCATACGCTTTAAACTTTGGTTGAGACTGGCAACCAAATATTTTTTGCTTCCCCAATCGCCATAGGGGCCATCCCACATGGTAAACCCCGCTTTTGATGAAATGATCATTTCATCGCGATAAGGTAGAAAATCTCGCTGTAAGATCTGGCCAAACCTCGTTTCGGCAGATCCTGGAGGAGGGCCATAGTTATTGGCAAGATCAAAATGCGTAATACCAAGGTCAAAAGCATGGCGCACCATGGCTTGGCAGTTATCAAACGATTTGTTATCGCCAAAATTATGCCATAACCCTAATGAAATCAGTGGTAAACGCAGTCCACTGCGGCCACATAAACGGTATTCCATTTCAGTATAGCGCTTTGATGATGCGACATAAGGCATACTTCACCTCCAAAATAGTGAGCAAAAATCATTCTGATATTGTCATAAACCCCAAATGTGAGCTGAGGAATCGATGCTAATTTAATTTAGTATGGTCTTTTTATCGCTAAATTGTGATGGTGTACGAAGAATTTTGGGATGCATTGAAAACAGAGGGTATTCACTGTGAGTGAATACCCTCTGTTAGAAGATTAAATTTGTTCTGGGCGAGTAAAAATGAGCTCATTACCTTTAGATTGGCTTTCATCAAATTGATAACCTTCTAAATTAAAGTCAGACAATTGATCGGTTTTTGTCAGTTTATTTTGAATAATAAATCGGCTCATTAAACCGCGTGCTTTCTTTGCATAAAAGCTGATGACTTTGTATTTGCCGTTTTTCTCATCAAGGAAAACAGGCTTAATAATCTTCCCATCTAATTTTTTGGTATTTACCGATTTAAAATATTCGTCAGATGCAAGGTTGACTAAGACTTGGTCTTTTTGCTGAGCAAGAGCCAGATTCAATTGTTTGGTAATGATATCGCCCCAGAATTCATAGAGGTTTTTACCACGGGTATTTTTTAGTGAAATTCCCATTTCAAGGCGATAAGGCTGCATTAAATCTAATGGGCGCAAGATACCATAAAGACCCGATAAAATACGTAAATGGGATTGGGCAAATTCAAAATCTGCAGGGGAAAATGTCTCTGCTTTCATTCCCGTATAAACATCACCTTTAAACGCTAAAATGGCTTGGCGTGCATTTTCAGGGGTAAAGTCTGCGTGCCATTCTGCAAAACGAGCGGCGTTGAGGCCTGCCAATTTATCACTGATTTTCATTAAACTGGCGATATCCACAGGGGTTAACTTACGGCATTCTTTGATGAGCTTTTGCGATTCTGCTAATAACTCAGGTTGCGTAAATTTTGCTGTCGCAAGCGGGCTTTCGTAGTCTAGTGTTTTTGCAGGTGAAATAGTAATAAGCATGACTTGACCCTTTATAAAAGAATAATAACGCTTACTTTAGCAAAAATTCATCCTAAATAGCTAATTGATGCAATAAGGCAAATCAATATTATTCTTTGCTATTGTTAGCTGACGAGATATTTCGCTAAAAGGATTCAGCTTGATATCAAGTTGCGAAACCGATTGCCAATCAAATAGTTGCTTTTGACTAGATTTCCTTGCTTGCAGCAATATGGATGCATGATATTATCTGTAGACGGTGCGGCGATAGCCACAATTCCTTTATAATACGCAAAGTAATTCAAGTTGCAGTCTGTTAGCCAATACATCTACAACTTGAAGCATGACGGGTTACCCTAAATACTTCAAGTTGTAGGTAGGCGGCAAGTAAACGAGTCTCTAGGAGCATACATTAGTATGTGACTAGAGCGAGAGAGCGTAGCCAACACCGCTACAACTTGAAATATAACGGGTATAACAACGAGATTAAAGAAATGACCGATAAACTGACCTCCTTACGTAGTCTGACAACTGTTGTTGCTGATACAGGCGACATCGAAGCAATGAAGCTTTACAAACCACAAGATGCGACCACCAACCCGTCGCTGATCTTAAATGCTGCACAAATTCCTGAGTACCGTAAATTAATTGATGAAGCGGTTGAATGGGCACGTAAGCAAAGCAGCAATCATGAGCAACAAATTATTGATGCTTGTGACAAACTGGCTGTGAATATCGGTCTGGAAATTCTGAAATTAGTTCCGGGTCGTATTTCTACCGAAGTTGATGCACGTCTTTCTTATGACGAAGAAGCCTGTATTGCTAAAGCACGTCATTTAATCAAAATGTACAACGATGCGGGTATCAGCAATGATCGCATCCTGATTAAATTAGCGTCTACTTGGCAGGGTATCCGTGCAGCGGAAAAACTGGAAAAAGAAGGCATCAACTGTAACCTGACTTTATTATTTTCTTTTGCTCAAGCACGCGCTTGTGCAGAAGCAGGTGTTTACCTGATCTCTCCATTCGTGGGCCGTATCCTTGACTGGTACAAAGCAAATACTGACAAAAAAGAGTTTGCACCACAAGAAGATCCAGGTGTGGTTTCTGTAACTGAAATCTATAACTACTACAAAGCACACGGCTATAAAACAGTTGTTATGGGTGCAAGTTTCCGTAATGTGGGCGAAATCATTGAATTAGCAGGTTGCGATCGCTTAACAATCTCCCCAGGCTTACTGAAAGAGTTGTCTGAGTCTGAAGGCACATTAGTACGTAAACTGACTGACGCGGGTAAAACGCAAGAGCCAGGTGCTAAACTGACTGAAGCTGAATTCTACTGGCAGCATAACCAAGATCCAATGGCGGTTGATAAACTGTCTGACGGTATCCGTAAGTTTGCTGTAGACCAAGAAAAACTGGAAAAAATGATTGCGGATTTACTGTAATTTTTCTAGCGTCGTCAAAACCCAGCCAATTGGTTGGGTTTTTTTATGGCTATTTTTCATTGATTTATATCTCAATTTAAATATAAAAAAGCCACAACGCTGCATGAAAATATGCTTCATGGTATGATATTACACCTGTTTATGGGCAAATAAACAGTTTCTGATAAGTCAATTTTTGAGGTTTGTATGAATGAATTGCGCATAGGTCTGGTTTCTGTTTCTGATCGCGCTTCGAGCGGTATTTATGAAGATAAAGGCATCCCTGCATTAGAAGAGTGGTTAGCAAAAACGCTAACAACGCCTTTTCGCATTGAAACGCGGTTAATTCCAGATGAGCAAGTCATGATTGAACAAACTTTGTGTGAGCTGGTGGATGAGTTTGCATGCCATTTAGTGCTTACCACAGGTGGCACAGGGCCTGCTCGTCGTGATGTGACACCAGATGCAACATTAGCCATCGCCGATCGTGAAATGCCAGGGTTTGGTGAGCAAATGCGCCAAATTAGCTTGAAATTCGTTCCCACTGCTATTTTATCGCGTCAAGTCGGCGTGATCCGCAATCAGGCCTTAATTTTAAACTTACCAGGGCAGCCAAAAGCCATTGCTGAAACATTGGAAGGGTTGAAAGATAAGGAAGGAAATGTACTGGTATCAGGGATTTTTGCCAGTGTTCCTTATTGCATTCAATTGCTCGATGGCCCGTATGTGGAAACTGATCCTACAATCGTTAAGGCGTTTAGGCCAAAATCGGCGATCCGTACTGAATAAGTTTTGAATACAATCAGGTGAGCATTCACTCACCTGATTAAATACCATTAGCAATAATTAGCCGCGCTGGCCAATAGGTAGCACAGTTCTGCCGTATTGCTCATTTAACACTTCTGCGACCGCTAAATAGAACGCACTCGCACCACAGATAATTCCTTCGAAACCTGCAAATTGGAGTAGCGCAGCGTTGCCCGTTAGATTGCCAATAGCAAGTAAGGCAAATAAGACTGTTAAGCTACCAAAAACAAATTGCAGCACAACGTTAGCTTTAAATGTGCCAAGGAACATGAAAAAGGTAAAAATCCCCCAAATAGCAAGGAAAACGCCTAAAAATTCAGGCGAGGTGGCTTCGGCTAACCCCATAGTTGGTAAAAATAATAAACCAACTAATGCAATCCAAAACATCCCATAAGAGGTAAATGCGGTTGCGCCAAATGTATTGCCCTTTTTATATTCAATCAGCCCTGCGATAAATTGGGCAATCCCACCATAAAAAATACCCATGCTTAAAATAACGGATGAAAGCGGAAAAAATGCTGCGTTATGAATATTCAACAGGATGGTTGTCATACCAAAGCCTAGTAAACCAAGTGGGCCTGGATTTGCAAGAGAGCTAGACTGCATATAACCTCTGGTAAAATATATAAAATTCAAATAGATAAAAAGAAATAAACACCGCTAAAATGGCAGTGGCGGCGAATCATACGCAGTTTTAGTTGCCTAAACAATGATCACAAGACAGGTTTTTTTGCAATAAATGCAAATTTTTTTTAATTCCCCCCTTGATGAATGGATTTACGACCCCATCTTTAAAGCATCAACCGATATCTCTGTGAATTATTGCGTATTGAAAAATAATTTAGGCTCAGGGTGAAAAACGCCCTTGAAAAAGAAATATTGAGCCGCATATAGATTGATATCGAAATCATAGTGAAAAGAATTCCTTTGGAGGCGTTTTAGATGGGTAAAATTATTGGTATCGACTTGGGTACAACTAACTCATGCGTTGCAATTATGGATGGTACTACCGCTCGTGTTCTGGAGAACAGCGAGGGTGACAGAACTACTCCTTCCATCATTGCGTACACTCAAGATGGTGAAATTTTAGTTGGTCAGCCAGCAAAACGTCAGGCTGTTACTAACCCAGAAAATACTTTATTTGCAATCAAACGTTTGATTGGTCGTCGTTTCCAAGACGAAGAAGTTCAGCGCGATGTCGCTATCATGCCATACAAAATCATTGCTGCAGATAACGGCGATGCTTGGTTAGATGTGAAAGGCCAAAAAATGGCACCGCCACAAGTTTCAGCTGAAGTTCTGAAAAAAATGAAGAAAACAGCGGAAGATTACTTGGGTGAGCCAGTCACAGAAGCGGTTATCACTGTGCCTGCTTACTTTAACGATGCTCAGCGTCAAGCAACTAAAGATGCGGGTCGTATCGCTGGTTTAGAAGTAAAACGTATTATCAACGAACCAACAGCAGCAGCATTAGCTTATGGTTTAGATAGAGAAGTTGGTAACCGTACAATTGCTGTTTACGACTTAGGTGGTGGTACATTCGACTTATCAATCATCGAAATTGATGAAGTTGATGGCGAAAAAACCTATGAAGTGTTAGCAACCAATGGTGATACTCACTTAGGTGGTGAAGACTTCGATACACGTTTAATCAACTACTTAGTTGAAGAATTCAAAAAAGAACAAGGTGTTGACCTGCGTAACGATCCGTTAGCAATGCAACGTCTGAAAGAATCTGCAGAAAAAGCGAAAATTGAGCTGTCTTCTGCACAACAAACTGATGTGAACCTGCCATATATCACTGCTGATGCAACAGGTCCAAAACACATGAACATCAAAGTGACACGTGCAAAATTAGAGTCACTGGTAGAAGACTTAGTTAAGCGTTCAATGGAGCCAGTGAAAGTTGCACTGCAAGACGCAGGTTTAAGTGTGAGTGAAATCAACGATGTTATTTTAGTTGGTGGCCAAACACGTATGCCAATGGTTCAAAAAGTTGTTGCTGACTTCTTTGGTAAAGAACCACGTAAAGACGTTAACCCAGACGAAGCGGTTGCAATGGGTGCTGCAGTACAAGGTGGTGTTTTAGCAGGTGATGTTAAAGACGTTCTGTTACTTGACGTAACGCCTCTGTCTTTAGGTATCGAAACCATGGGTGGCGTGATGACTTCGTTAATTTCGAAGAATACCACTATCCCAACAAAACACAGCCAAGTGTTCTCAACCGCGGAAGATAACCAAGCAGCCGTGACGATCCATGTTCTGCAAGGTGAACGTAAACGTGCGGGTGACAACAAATCACTGGGTCAATTTAACTTAGACGGTATCCAAGCAGCACCACGTGGTATGCCACAAATCGAAGTGACTTTCGACATTGATGCTGATGGTATCTTACATGTGTCTGCGAAAGACAAAAACAGCGGTCGTGAGCAAAACATCACCATTAAGGCTTCTTCAGGCCTGAACGACGAAGAAATCGAAAAAATGGTACGTGACGCAGAAGCGAACGCAGAAGCTGACCGTAAATTTGAAGAGTTAGTGCAGGTTCGTAACCAAGCTGACCAACTGGTTCACGGTACACGTAAACAAATCGAAGAAGCAGGTGACAAATTACCAGCGGACGATAAAGCAAACATCGAAAAAGCAACATCTGAGTTAGAAGCTGCAGCGAAAGGCGAAGATAAAGCAGATATCGAAGCGAAAATCCAAGCTTTAGTCACTGCATCTGCAAAACTTCTGGAAATCGCACAGCAACAAGCTCAATCAGGCGGTGCCGGTGCAGCTGGCGCAGAAGCGAAGAAAGATGATGATGTTGTTGACGCTGAGTTTGAAGAAGTTAACGACAAAGACAAAAAATAATGCCCTTAGCGGGCGCAGTAGCTGTAGCGAAGATGGTTAATAGTTACTGATACCGGATACGGGCGTTGAGGGAACTCTGCGCCCGTTCCGCATGTTAAGGGTAAATTAAATGGCAAAAAGAGACTTTTATCAGGTTTTAGAACTTGAAAAGAATGCTTCAGAAAAAGACATAAAAAGAGCGTATAAGCGCTTAGCAATGAAATACCATCCTGACCGTAATCAGGGCAATAAAGACGAATCTGAAGAAAAATTTAAAGAAATTAAAGAAGCTTACGAAGTTCTTTCCGATGAGCAAAAACGTGCCGCTTATGACCAATATGGTCATGCTGCGTTTGAACAAGGCGGAATGGGCGGCGGCGGGTTTGGCGGTGGCGCTGACTTTAGCGATATCTTTGGTGACGTCTTCGGTGATATTTTCGGAGGCGGTCGCAGACAGCAACGCCCAAGCCGTGGCTCTGATCTGCAGTACAACATGGAATTGACTCTTGAAGAGGCTGTCCGTGGAGTGACCAAAGAAATTCGTATTCCGACGCTAGAAACCTGTGATGTGTGCCATGGTAATGGTGCGAAACCAGGAACCAGTGCTGATACTTGTTCCACTTGTCATGGTATGGGCCAAGTGCATATGCGCCAAGGCTTTTTCTCGGTACAACAACCTTGCCCAACTTGCCACGGTCGCGGAAAAGTTATCAAAGACCCATGCAACAAATGCCATGGTCATGGTCGTGTTGAAAGATATAAAACACTATCAGTTAAAATTCCAGCGGGGGTTGATACGGGTGATCGCGTTCGCTTATCGGGTGAAGGTGAAGCGGGTGAAAACGGAGCTCCAGCAGGCGATTTATTCGTTCAAGTTCATGTATTACCTCATAACATTTTTGAGCGTGATGGTAATAACCTGCATTGCGAAGTACCAATTAACTTTGCCGATGCAGCTTTGGGCGGTGAAATTGAAGTTCCAACCCTTGATGGCCGTGTAAAACTGAAAATTCCAGCAGAGACACAAACAGGTAAAATTTTCCGTATGAAAGGAAAAGGTGTGAAATCTGTGCGTGGAGGTCTGCAAGGCGATTTGATGTGCCACATTGTTGTTGAAACTCCCGTAAAACTGAATGAGAAACAAAAAGCGTTACTCAAAGAGTTTGGCGAGTCTTTAGGTGGCAAAAGCGGAGAAAAAAATAGTCCGCGTTCCAAAAGCTTCCTAGATGGCGTGAAAAAATTCTTTGATGATTTAACGAACAAATAATGTGTTAATTATTTAATAAATTAGAATGGCTGGTCTGTGAAATACAGAACCAGCCATTTTTTTATGTTATTTAACCACTTCCCCGCTAGCAATAACGGTTTCACGTACTTTGTTTGCAAAGTCTTGTGCTTCTTGGATAATCACTTTTTCATCAGCGGTGAGTAATTGGCGGTCTTGCATCAAAACTTTACCGTCTACTATCGTATGGCGAACATTAGCCCCATTCGCGCCATAAACAAGTGCGGCATATGGGCTATACATTGGAACCATATTAGGTGATTTAGTATCAATAACAATAATATCTGCAAGTTTACCCGCTTCAAGTGAGCCTAATTTATCTTCCATATGCAGAACTTTAGCTGAGCCTTTGGTGGCTAGCTCGACAACAGTGAGCGGCGGCATTGCAGCTCGGTCTTTGTTCTCTAGTTTATGAATTTTACCGACTAAATTAAGCTCATTTAATGTTGTTAGAGTATTGCTCGACATTGGGCCATCGGTTCCTAACCCTACCCGAATGCCTTTTTCTAACATAGTCGTGACAGGCGCAACGCCTTTTGCTGATTTGGTGTTGGCACTGATATTATGTGCGACACCGACATCGTATTTTTTCAGCAAATCCATATCTTGCTCATTCACCATAATTGCGTGTGCAGCAATGACTTTATTATTCAGTGCACCAATGTCAGCCATGTATTGAACAGGGCTTTTACCACCTGTTCGCTTAGCAATTTCTTCTTGCTCGCGATCGGTTTCGGCTAAGTGGATCATGACTGGAACATTTAATTCTTGAGATAATGTTGAAATTTGCTGTAAATGCTCAGTTGAGTTGGTATATGGAGCATGGGGTGCAAAAGCTGGAGTTATGCGTGGATGGTCTTTGTATTGATTAATAAAACTCACTGCATATTGAATACCTTCATCTGCATTTTGCGCATCAGCAACAGGAAACTGGATCACGGACTCACCTAAAACAGCTCTTAAGCCAATTTTATCAACCGTTTTTGCCACTTCGTCTTCAAAATAATACATATCGACATATGTTGTGACGCCCCCCTTAATCATTTCAATATTGGCAAGATTCGCACCAACGCGTACCATTTCACGGCTTACCATCTTGTTTTCTAGGGGAAATATATAACGATGTAAGCGGTCTGGAACATCATCCGCCAATGAACGAAAAACAGTCATTGATGCATGAGTATGGGTATTAATTAGACCTGGCATGACAATGTCTCCCTCGACATTGAGCACATTCGTAGCTTGATAGTCTTTTGCAAGCTCTGGTCCACCTACGGCAATGATTTTATTTTCTTTAATGACAACGGTACCGTTTTTGATGATGTGGTTTTTAGCATCCATCGTTAAGACTGTACCATCAACTATCATCATATCCACAGGTGTGACAGAAAAGCTTGCAAAAGAAGACGTCATTGTTGCAAGTGCTAATAAAGACTTTGTAAAAGACATTGTTACCTCATATCCAAATGAAAAATCAGTTTTTATTCTTTATAAAAGGCTCAAGTGGATTTATTAAAAACCACACTCTAATACCTAAATATAAGGGATTGGTATTTATGTTCAGTCCCTTATCGCGGGCTAACTGCTAAGTTTGGCAAGTAAAACACCCGATAAAATAACTATGCAGGCAAGAACTCGCATTAAGTTGAACTTTTCTTTTAAAAAGACAATCGAAAGGAACATTGCAAAGAGTACGCTGGTTTCTCTGATGGCTGCTACCATAACTATAGGTGCTTGGCTCATTGCCCAAATAGCAATGCCATAGCTCACTAATTGCATTAACCCACCTAATAACCCAGAACGCCAATATTGCTGAATACCGATTACAAGTGTTGTGCGATATTTAATAATACCTGAAATAGTTAAGACGATACCATTTAATAAAAATAGCCAAAGTGTGTAGACGACAGGGTCTTCACTGGCTCGAGCTCCGTGGCCATCTGAAAGTGTGTAGCAGGCTGTGAAAAAGGCTGTACATAAGGCAAAAGTTAACGCTTTTCCTTTGATATTTAATTGAAATTTTCTTCCAGCAAAGGCGATGAGTAAAACACCACTAATAATGAGCAGTATGCCAATAAAACCCATTAATGGAATAAACTCATTGAATAATACAGCGCCAAGCAATGCTGTAATCAGTGGCGCGGAACCTCGTGAAATAGGGTAAATCTGGCTCAAATCACCGTGAGTATAGGCCTGGCTTAAAAAGTAGGTGTAGCCAATGTGGAACAATACCGATAAGGCCAACCAGTGCATTGCTTGGGGAGAAGGTAGCCCCAACCAAAATATTGCTGGAATGGCGAGCACACCCGAAAAAAAAGAAATCATGACGAGACCAAAAAAACGGTCATTACCAAATTTAACTAAGGCGTTCCAAGTTGCATGGCAAAAAGCAGCAAAAAGGACGGCGAGTAATACGTAAGTAGTCATAATTTAAGGATAAAGATTATTTTTTTGTTTGAAAAATAAATAACGTTGTTGTTGCGAAGCGCTTCGCAAAACGATTGTAACTCAGTCTCCCATATTAAAAATTATTGCGAAACCCTTCGAACAGAAAAAAATAGATGATTGCGACAAGAACATCAAAAAATGTAAATTAGAAAAACGAGAAAAAGTTGAATTTATAAAGTCACTTTTTAAAAAATTTATTATTTGTTTTTATAAAAGTTGTCTATAGTGAAATTAACGTTTTTTTATCATTTCGAGTGATCTCTAACCTAAATAGATCGTTAATTCCGAGTTTTAATGGATGAATAAACGATTTTTTACGAATTAATAATTAGCATAATATTAACATTCAAAAAATATTGAGGTTAAAATAAATGACAGCAATTATTCGTAAATTTTTAAGGTTAGAAGCAGCAGGGGGCTTACTCCTGATTATTGCTGCCATAGTTGCTTTGATTATGGCTAATACGCCATTGCAAGGCGCTTATCAGCAATTTTTAACGATCCCAGTATCGATTAAAATTTCAGACTTTGGGCTAGATAAACCATTAATTTTATGGATTAATGACTTCCTAATGGCTATTTTTTTCTTAGTCGTGGGTCTTGAGGTTAAACGTGAATTATTGGAAGGATCCTTAGCTGGTCGTGATAAAGCTATATTTCCAGCAATTGCAGCATTAGGTGGGATGATTGTTCCTGCGCTAATTTATCTGCTTTTTAATGGTGGAAATGAAATCACTCAACAAGGTTGGGCAATACCAGCGGCAACAGATATTGCATTTGCTTTAGGTGTTATGGCGTTATTAGGTAAGCGCGTACCCACTGAGTTAAAGGTCTTTTTATTGGCGCTAGCTATTATCGATGATCTTGGTGTTATTGTGATTATTGCCTTTTTCTATACAAGCTCTGTATCAATGATTGCGCTCGGCTTAGCTGCTTTATGTATTGCAATATTGGTCACTATGAATTGGCGCAAAGTGGAAAATACAGCAGCTTATTTAGTTATAGGGCTGATATTGTGGGTATGTATATTAAAGTCAGGTGTTCATGCTACATTGGCGGGGGTGATTGTTGGTTTCTTAATTCCATTAAGGGGCACAAATCAAACAAAACCTTCTGAAGAGCTTGAGCATGTCTTACATCCGTGGGTTGTCTATTTAATCTTACCTATTTTTGCATTTGCAAATTCAGGCGTTCAATTACAAGGCATCACCTTTGATGGGTTATTGAGTCCGTTACCGCTTGGTGTGGCTGCAGGGTTAGTATTGGGTAAGCCAATTGGGATTTTCTTATTTAGTTGGATTTCGGTAAAACTTGGCTTTGCGAAATTACCTGAGTCGATTAATTTGAAGCAAGTTTTTGCCGTTTCGGTGTTATGTGGGATCGGTTTTACTATGTCTATTTTTATAACTGGGCTCGCATTCGATGGTATTGATGAGGTATATAGTACTTACTCACGCCTAGGTATTTTAATTGGCTCCACAGTGGCAGCAGTGCTCGGTTATTTTATGTTAAGAGTAGTCTTACCGAAACAAAAACAGTTAGCGTGAACTAGAATTATAAAGTAATTTAGTTAATTCTTAGTAAGAATTTCCGAACTAATATTCTATGATATGCCGTAGTGTATCTTTTGCAGATACACTACGGTTATACATAATAAAAGCCCCTGATTCATGGGGACAGGTAGATATGTATGGTGAATAGCACCAAGTGTGGTTATTGACGATACAAAAGGAATCGATATGCGGGTTTCACATTTAAATTTTAACCATCTTTACTACTTTTGGCATGTATGTAAAGAGGGCTCTGTCGTGGGGGCGGCTGAAGCACTTTACCTGACTCCTCAGACCATAACAGGCCAAATCAAGGCGCTAGAAGAGCGTTTAGGTGGTAAATTATTTAAGCGACAGGGGCGTGGTTTAGTGCCTTCCGAACTCGGGCAACTTATTTTTCGCTACGCAGATAAAATGTTTATGCTTAGCCAAGAAATGCTCGATATAGTTAATTACAGCAGAGAGTCCAACTTACTATTTGATGTTGGTGTTGCTGATACATTGTCAAAACAGTTAGTTAGCCGAATATTGGAAACGACAGTTGTTGAGCATGAACAGATTCACTTGCGCTGTTTTGAATCAACTCACGAGCTATTATTAGAGCAACTTAGCCAACATAAGTTGGATATGATTTTATCGGACTGCCCAGTTGATTCATCACAGCAGGAAGGCCTGTTTTCCGTTAAATTGGGTGAATGCAGTATGAGCTTTTTTTGCCGTCAGCCAATACCGAAAAAGCCATTTCCTGAATGTTTAGAAGAGCGTCGCTTACTGATTCCTGGAAGACGTTATCTTTTAGGTCGGCATATTTTAGCTTGGATACGGAATAAAAATTTACAAGTTGAGGTATTAGGCGAGTTCGATGATGCTGCATTAATGAAAGCGTTTGGCATGCATTATAATGCTATTTTTGTTGCTCCTTCTCAGTATACACCTGACCTTTTAGGCGGAGAAGATATTGTAGAATTAGGGCGATTAGAAAATGTAAAAGAAGAATATTACGTTATTTTTGCAGAAAGAATGATTCAGCATCCAGCAGTGCAGCGAGTTTGCAATAAAGATTTTTCAGAATTATTTTCAGTGTCATTTGACAAGTTAGGGCAGTAAATTAAGCAAATAAAAAAACCGGCCTAGGCCGGTTTTTTTAGCTAATCAAGAAGCAAAATTACATTGCTTTAATTTGAGCAACTAAGTTAGCTTTATGACGTGCTGCTTTATTTTTGTGGATCAGGCCTTTACTGGCGTGACGATCAACAATAGGTTGCATGTCATTGAATGCTTTCTGAGCAGCTTCTTTATCGCCTGCAGCGATAGCAAGGTAAACTTTCTTGATAAAAGTACGTACCATAGAGCGACGGCTAGCGTTGTGCTGGCGACGTTTCTCTGACTGAACGGCACGTTTCTTAGCTGATTTGATATTAGCCAAGGTCCAACTCCCAAATGTATTCTATTGAGGACAATTCAAAGGTCGAGGAATATGCCCTTTCGCCCTGCATTTGTCAATGGATTTGTGCAAATAAACATCGTGTACTTCGATGTCCATGCGCTGTGAATGGTGCAAGATTCTATCAGCAAATATGAGAAGAATACAGATCTTAGCGTGAAAAAATGCGTAATTGATGTCAGAAAATTAAAAACAATCACGATAGAAAAAAATTTTAGCCCATCAATAAGAGGGGAGTATGATATTTGCTCGCTTATTGATTGCTTATTAATCACGAAATGTGTTTAGCTATAGGCATTGATGAGAAAACGATAAAAATTGAATATTTTTAGAGACCTCGGAACAAATTTGTTGTATTGATAATCCATTGGTTATCCCAACATTTTTTGATATCTATGCCTAATTGCTCATATTGGGTAGCATTGTGGCTTGTTGTTCACGTAAAATAGATGGCTATTAGGTCGTGTTAGAATCAAAAAAATAGGGTTTAATGTAACCTTTTGCGAACTAAGGTTAACCTTATGCGTCGTACAAGGTATAATCCTGCAATTTCCTCGGTATTGAGCCTGTTATGGAGCTAATTCGCGGTATACAGAATATCCGGGCGTGCCATCATGGTTGCGTGCTGACTATTGGTAATTTTGACGGTGTTCATCGTGGGCACCAAGTATTACTTCAAAATTTGAAACTCAAGGGTAAGGAACTTGGCTTACCTACGGTTGTGATGATTTTTGAGCCACAACCTCTTGAATTTTTTATTGGTGACAAAGCGCCTGCGCGTTTGACACGTTTAAGAGATAAAGTTAAATACCTCGCAGACAGTGGTATTGACTACCTTCTTTGTGTTGAATTTAACCAGCACTTTGCCTCTTTAACACCCGCTGAGTTTGTCTCAGATTTACTGGTTGACAAATTAGGGGTGAAATATCTCGCCATCGGTGATGATTTCCGTTTTGGGAAAAATCGCATGGGGGATTTTGCCTTTTTGCAGCAAGCAGGTGAAGAGTTTGGGTTTGAGGTTGCTGATACAGAAAGCTTTTGTGATTCAGGTCTTCGCATCAGCAGCACGGCCATTCGTAAGGCTATTCAGGTTAACGACCTTGAATTGGCGGAAAACCTGTTAGGGCATGCCTATCGTATTAGTGGGCGAGTGGTTCATGGTAACCAGCTTGGCAGAACAATAGGTTTTCCGACGGCAAACCTACCATTAAAACGTTTAGTCACACCAGTGACGGGTGTGTATGCTGTAGAAGTTTATGGTTTAGGTGATAAGCCTTTGCCTGGTGTGGCGAATATCGGCACACGACCGACTGTATCTGGAAAAGGAACGCAGTTAGAAGTTCATCTGATTGATGCCACTATGGATTTATATGGGCGTCATATCGATGTAGTGTTACGTAAGAAATTACGTGATGAGCAGCGGTTTGCTTCGTTGGAAGCGCTTAAGGAGCAAATTGCTAATGATGTAATTGCAGCAAGAGAATATCTTACTGCAATAGGAATCAGATAATTTAGCGGAAAATTGGAACTGAGAATCGATGAGTGACTATAAAAATACCCTGAATCTACCAGAAACAGGGTTCCCAATGCGTGGCGATCTTGCTAAACGCGAACCACAGATGTTAGAGCGCTGGTACAAAGAAGGTTTGTACCAAGCAATCCGTAAAGCAAAATCGGGCAAGAAAACCTTTATTCTGCACGATGGCCCTCCATATGCTAACGGCAGTATTCATATTGGTCACTCAGTTAACAAAATTCTCAAAGATATTATTATTAAATCCAAAGGATTAGCGGGTTATGATTCCCCGTATATTCCTGGTTGGGATTGCCATGGCTTACCGATTGAACACAAAGTTGAACAAATCGTGGGTAAACCAGGAGAAAAAGTTTCCGCCGCTGAATTTCGTGCACAATGCCGCCAATATGCAAAAGAGCAAATTGAAGGCCAAAAAGCTGACTTTATACGTCTTGGTGTATTAGGTGAGTGGGATAAACCCTACTTAACCATGGACTTCAAAACCGAAGCCCACATCATCAGAGCGTTAGCAAAAACCATTGCAAACGGCCATTTAGTGAAAGGTGCTAAGCCTGTTCATTGGTGTACAGCATGTGGTTCTTCATTAGCTGAAGCTGAAGTTGAGTATTATGACAAAACTTCCCCATCTATCTACGTTCGTTTCCCTGCAGTAGATAGCAAAGTGGTGTGTGAAAAATTCGGGGTTACGAGTGATAAAACGCCATCACTGGTTATCTGGACAACAACACCGTGGACATTGCCTGCTAACCGCGCAATCTCGTTGAATCCTGAATTTAAATACAACTTGGTACAAGCGAATGGCGAATTAGTCATTTTAGCAGCTGACCTTGTTGAAGATGTAATGAAAACTGTTGGTATCGACGAATGGGCAGTTTTAGGTGAATGTGAAGGTTCTGCGCTTGAACTGCTGCGTTTTGAACATCCATTTATGGGCTTTGATGTTCCTGCTATCTTAGGTGACCATGTTACATTAGATGCAGGTACAGGTGCCGTTCATACTGCGCCAGGTCATGGTCCTGAGGACTATGTGGTTGGCCAAAAATACGGTTTAGAGACAGCAAACCCTGTTGGGCCAGACGGTTGTTTCTTAGCCAATACCTATCCAACACTGGATGGTGTGTTCATTTTTAAAGCTAATGATTTAATTGTTGAGCTGTTAAATGAAAAAGGCGCGTTGCTGTATAAAAAAGCAATCACGCACAGCTACCCATGTTGCTGGCGTCATAAAACCCCCGTTATTTTCCGTGCAACACCACAATGGTTTATTGGCATGGATAAAAATGGCTTACGCGAACAATCATTGAAAGAAATTGATATCGTTCAGTGGATCCCTGGTTGGGGTCGTGCACGTATTGAGTCAATGGTTGAAAACCGCCCTGACTGGTGTATCTCTCGCCAGCGTACTTGGGGAACGCCGATGTCTTTGTTTGTTCATAAAGATACGGAAGAGCTGCATCCTCGTACGTTAGAATTAATGGAAGAAGTCGCTAAACGTGTTGAAGTTGACGGTATTCAAGCATGGTGGGATCTTGACCCAGCTGAATTACTGGGTGATGAAGCTGAAACCTACCGTAAAGTACCAGATACACTAGACGTCTGGTTTGACTCTGGGTCTACACACTTTGCCGTAGTTGATGCACGTCCTGAATTCCATGGTAATTCAGCTGACATGTACTTGGAAGGCTCTGACCAACACCGTGGCTGGTTCATGTCCTCATTGATGTTATCAACAGCAATGAAAGGCAAAGCGCCATATCGCCAAGTGTTAACGCACGGTTTCACCGTTGATGGCCAAGGCCGTAAAATGTCTAAATCATTAGGCAATACGGTAAGTCCACAAGATGTCATGAATAAACTGGGTGCAGATATTCTGCGTCTATGGGTTGCTTCGACGGATTATACAGGTGAAATCGCGGTCTCTGATGAAATCTTAAAACGTGCAGCGGATTCATATCGCCGTATTCGTAATACTGCCCGCTTCTTGTTGGCGAACCTTAATGGTTTCAATCCAGAAACGGACATGGTGAAACCTGAAGACATGGTGGTGTTAGACCGTTGGGCGGTTAGCCGTGCGCTTGAAGCACAACAAGAAATCGCCAAAGCGTATGATGAATATGATTTCCTTTCCGTTATTCAGCGTTTAATGCATTTCTGCTCTATCGAAATGGGTTCGTTCTATCTGGATATCATTAAAGACCGTCAGTACACAGCGAAAGGCGACAGCTTAGCGCGTCGTAGCTGCCAAACAGCTCTGTTCCATATCGTTGAAGCGTTAGTACGTTGGATAGCCCCAGTACTTTCTTTCACTTCAGACGAAATCTGGAATGAATTACCAGGAAAACGTGCTCAATTCGTTCTAACCGAAGAATGGTATAACGGCTTATTTGGTTTAGATGAGTCAAATGAAATGAATAACAGCTTCTGGTCTGAACTGCTGGCGGTTCGCGGTGAAGTGAATAAAGTGTTAGAGCAAGCGCGTACAGATAAACACATTGGTGGCTCACTAGAGGCTGCGGTGACGTTATATGCAGATAAAGACTTAGCAAACAAACTGCAAAGTTTAGGTGATGAACTGCGTTTCGTTCTGCTGACTTCTCAAGCGACTGTCGCGGATATTGCAACGGCGTCTGCTGATGCGCAAGAGAGCGAGTTAAAAGGCCTTAAAATTGCCTTTAGTAAAGCGGAAGGCGAAAAATGCCCACGTTGCTGGCATTATGCGAGCGATATCGGCTCATCAAGCGAGCAACCAGAAATTTGTGGTCGCTGTGTGACGAACGTAGCCGGTGACGGCGAATTGCGTAAGTTTGCTTAATGAAGACGCCTATTTGTTCTACTGGCCTGCGTTGGTTATGGCTAACCATCGTGATTATCGTGGCAGATTTAGGAATAAAGCAGTTGGTGCTAAAAGACCTGAATCTGTATGAACCACATGCTGTAATGCCATTTTTCAACATCATGTACGCCCAAAATTTTGGTGCGGCATTTAGTTTCTTGGCTGATGAAGGCGGCTGGCAGCGTTGGTTCTTTGCGGGTATTGCGGTGGGAATTTCCATTATTTTAATGGTGATGATGTACCGCCAAAGCGCGCAAAAACGCCTATCCAATATTGCTTACGCACTCATTATTGGCGGGGCAATTGGCAACCTTAGCGACCGTCTGGTTCATGGGTTTGTCGTTGATTACCTTGATATTTATGTCGGTAATTGGCACTGGCCAACATTCAACCTAGCTGATATGGCAATCTGTATTGGTGCTGCTTTAGTTATTTTGGAAGGTTTTTTACCAGAAAAGCCAAAGCAGGAAAAAGCCAAATAAATTGGTAGCACAATAGGTTACAATGTAATGACACACAGCCCAGATTTTCTGGGCTGAATTTTATGACAAAATAGGTTTGGTTTATGTCTACTCAAATACAGGCTCAGAGCGCAGTTTTACTGCATTTCACATTGAAATTGGAAGATGGCTCTACAGCCGATTCTTCACACGCACAAGGAAAGCCTGCGTTGTTTGTGTTAGGGAATGATTCGTTATCACCTGAACTTGAGGCCAAATTAATTGGGCTTAACGAAGGTGAAAAGAAAAATTTTTCATTACCTGGTGATACTGTTTTTGGTAAACATAACCCTGATTTAGTGCAGTATTTTTCATTGCGTGATTTTATGGATACAGGTATCCCTGAAATTGGGACTATCATGTTATTTACCGCAATGAATGGCAGCGAAATGCCTGGTGTAGTAAAATCGATCGAAGGTGAATCGATCACTGTTGATTTTAATCACCCACTCGCTGAGCAACAAATTAGCTTTGAAATTGAAGTGCTTGAAGTAGACCCGCAATTGGAGAATCACAATGCAAATATTAATGGCTAACCCTCGTGGTTTTTGTGCTGGTGTTGACCGCGCAATTAGCATTGTAGAAAGGGCATTAGAACTATACGGCGCACCTATCTATGTTCGTCATGAAGTGGTTCATAACCGTTATGTAGTTGATGATTTGCGTCAGCGTGGTGCTATTTTTATTGAAGAAATTTCTGAAGTACCAGATGGTTCAATCTTAATTTTTTCTGCACATGGTGTGTCACAAGCTATCCGCCAAGAAGCACGTTCTCGTGATTTGACCATGCTATTTGATGCAACATGCCCACTAGTGACTAAAGTACACATGGAAGTCGCTCGTGCAAGCCGTAAAGGTAAAGAAGCGATTTTGATTGGGCATGCGGGGCATCCAGAAGTCGAAGGGACAATGGGGCAATATAGCAACCCTGAAGGTGGTATGTATCTTGTTGAAAGCCCAGAAGATGTTTGGAAATTGAAAGTTAAAGACGAAAATAATTTATCGTTTATGACACAAACGACACTTTCTGTGGATGACACTTCAGATGTCATTGATGCACTAACCGCACGTTTCCCTAGTATTGTTGGGCCACGTAAAGATGATATTTGTTATGCAACAACCAATAGGCAGGAAGCGGCAAGAGAGCTGGCTGAGCGTGCAGATATTGTGCTAGTTGTAGGCTCTAAAAACTCATCAAACTCAAACCGTCTTGCTGAACTTGCATCAAGAATGCAAAAACCTGCATTTTTGATTGATGGTGCAGAAGACATCCAAACTGAGTGGCTAACGGATAAAAATATTATTGGTTTAACGGCTGGGGCGTCAGCGCCTGATATTTTAGTTCGTCAAGTTATTGATAGATTAAAAGAGCTTGGTGCAGACTCTGTTGTTGAACTACAAGGCCGTGAAGAAAATATTGTTTTTGAAGTGCCAAAAGAATTGCGAGTCGAAGTTAAAGAAATTAACTAATACATAGCATACATAGCAGCATATTATTCAAAGAGTCATTTTGTATCATCAAGGTGGCTCAGTCTTTTTTATTCTGATTTTTTCTTTCCTACTTTTCTTATCATCAACACTTTTTCTGATAATCAGTCCACGTTCTACGTTTTTGTTAATAACTGTCGATTAATACTGGCAGAATCTCATCATGATGGTTAATCTGTAACGCAATAATAAACTAAATTGTTTGTGAAAAATATTGATATTCACGTGAGATACTCAGTTTAAATTTAGTCATTTGCATCAATAATGAAAAAGGATGAACCATGGAAAATTCAGTGGTACGTGTTGCGATTGTCGGCTCAGGTGGTCGTATGGGACGGCAGTTAATTCAAGCGGCACAACAACAAGATGGCATTCAATTAGGCGCTGCTATTGAGCGAGAAGGCTCTTCGCTGATTGGCGCAGATGCAGGTGAGCTTGCAGGAGTTGGTAAACTAGGAATTTATATTACGAATTCTCTTGATAAAGTCGTTGATGATTTTGATGTTGTTATTGATTTCACCCGGCCTGAAGGCACGCTGCATTATTTAGCATTTTGCAAAGCTAACCAAAAGGGCATGGTTATTGGCACAACAGGTTTTGATGAACAAGGGAAACAAGCTATTGCTGATGCGGCAAAAGTCATTCCAATTGTGTTCGCGGCAAACTTTAGCGTCGGTGTTAATCTAGTCCTTAAATTACTGGAAAAAGCAGCAAAAGTGATGGGAACTTACACCGATATTGAAATTGTGGAAGCTCACCATCGTCATAAAGTTGATGCTCCGTCTGGTACTGCATTAGCTATGGGGGAATCTATTGCGGGTGCGCTAGGAAAGGATCTAAAAGACTGCGCAGTATATACCCGTGAAGGTTATACTGGTGAGCGTGAAGCTGGCACTATCGGTTTTGCAACAATTCGAGCAGGAGACATTGTTGGTGAACATACGGCGATGTTCGCTGATATCGGCGAACGCGTAGAGATCACACATAAGGCATCAAGCAGGATGACCTTTGCAAATGGTGCTATTAAAGCATCCTCTTGGGTTTTTTCTAAAAAATCTGGGTTATATGATATGAAAGATGTGCTTTGTCTTGATGATCTTTGATTTTTTATTATAAATTATCATTATAAATCAATAAATTATTTATTGTTTATTGGTTTATAATGGCTTTTGTTATTATTTTATTTTAAATTGATATTTTCCGTTTAATTCATCTGTAAAACTGACTTTTATTCGAGTTAATTTCCCTTTAATCTCAATTCAAGCTGCGTTATTATCAATTGTGCAGTTATCTTACTTGGCAACCGTTTACTTATTCATATTGGCTATCATTTTCAGTGCTCACGTTAAGTAAACTGGGGTTGTTGTCTATAAAAGTAAGATAAAAGTGTAAAAAATGCATTTTTTTCTAGACAAGACCCTATCTCATCATTAGAATGCGCGCAATTTGCCAAAAATTTGCTTAAAAACTCATTTTGGCATTGATTTAGATCGCAAAATCTGAATTAATATGCAAAAAACGTGATTTATTATTCTCCGGAGGGTGTTTTGATTAAGTCAGCTATATTGGTTCTGGAAGACGGAACCCAATTCCACGGGCGTGCCATCGGTGCTGAAGGGGCCGCAGTTGGAGAAGTCGTTTTCAATACGTCAATGACCGGATATCAAGAAATAATTACAGACCCTTCCTATTCCCGCCAAATTGTTACTCTCACTTATCCCCATATTGGTAATGTCGGCACTAATGCTGATGATGAAGAATCCCCAAATGTTCATGCTCAAGGCTTAATCATTCGTGACTTACCATTGGTTTACAGTAACTTTCGTGGGCAAGAAGGGCTATCCGAGTATCTGAAGCGCCACAAGGTTGTGGCAATTGCAGATATCGATACACGTAAACTGACCCGTTTATTGAGAGAGAAAGGGGCTCAGAATGGGTGCATTATTGCAGGAGATAACCCTGATGTGGCGCTTGCGCTAGAAAAAGCACGTAACTTTTCTGGGCTTAATGGGTTAGATTTGGCAAAAGAAGTGTGTACTAAAGAAGCCTATAGTTGGACCCAAGGCTCATGGACGCTAGAAAACGGCCAACAAGGTGCTAAATCAGTTGAAGAGTTACCATTGCATGTTGTTGCTTACGACTTCGGTGCAAAACGCAACATTCTACGCATGTTAGTTGACCGTGGTTGTCGTTTAACGGTGGTGCCTGCGACAACATCAGCAGAAGCAGTACTCGCAATGAATCCAGACGGAATTTTCTTGTCGAATGGCCCTGGCGACCCAGCGCCATGTGATTATGCAATCAAGGCGATTAAAACATTTTTAACAACGGATATCCCTGTTTTTGGTATTTGCTTAGGGCACCAATTATTGGCTTTAGCTAGCGGTGCAAATACCCTGAAAATGAAATTTGGTCATCACGGAGCAAATCATCCTGTGAAAGATTTGGATCGAGATATTGTGATGATCACGGCACAAAATCATGGTTTCGCAGTCGATGAATCTACACTTCCCGATACATTGCGTGTGACTCACAAGTCACTATTTGATGGAACACTACAAGGTATTCACCGTACAGATAAACCTGCATTTAGTTTCCAAGGCCATCCTGAAGCAAGTTCAGGGCCACATGATGCAGCCAATTTATTCGATCACTTCATTGATTTGATTAACGAATATCGTCAAACCACACCACGTCAAAACGCACAATAATCGGGAGCAAATCATGGCAAAGCGTACAGACATAAAAAGCATTCTGATTTTAGGTGCGGGTCCAATTGTTATCGGTCAAGCATGCGAGTTTGATTATTCTGGGGCTCAAGCATGTAAAGCCTTACGTGAAGAAGGTTATCGTGTCATTTTAGTTAACTCTAACCCTGCGACGATTATGACCGACCCAGAGATGGCCGATGCGACGTATATTGAGCCGATTCACTGGGAAGTGGTTCGTAAAATTATTGAAAAAGAACGTCCTGATGCAATTTTACCAACAATGGGTGGGCAAACAGCGCTTAACTGTGCGCTTGAACTTGAGCGTAAAGGGGTTCTTGCTGAGTTTGGCGTTACGATGATTGGTGCAACAGCAGACGCCATTGATAAAGCCGAAGATCGTCAACGCTTTGATAAAGCGATGAAAAAAATTGGTTTAGGTACTGCACGCTCAGGTATTGCTCACAACATGGAAGAAGCGTATGCCGTTGCAGACGATGTGGGGTTCCCTTGTATTATTCGCCCATCGTTTACGATGGGCGGAACGGGTGGTGGTATCGCTTACAACCGTGAAGAATTTGAAGAGATTTGTACGCGCGGTTTAGATTTATCGCCAACCAATGAATTATTAATTGATGAGTCATTGATTGGTTGGAAAGAGTATGAAATGGAAGTTGTTCGCGATAAAAATGACAACTGCATTATTGTCTGCTCAATCGAAAACTTTGACGCAATGGGGATCCACACTGGTGACTCAATCACCGTTGCACCCGCTCAAACCTTAACAGATAAAGAATACCAAATCATGCGCGATGCCTCGATGGCAGTTTTACGCGAAATTGGTGTTGAGACGGGGGGTTCAAACGTTCAGTTTTCGGTTAATCCAAAAGATGGGCGCTTAATTGTTATTGAAATGAACCCGCGGGTTTCTCGCTCGTCAGCGCTAGCTTCTAAAGCGACGGGCTTTCCAATCGCGAAGATTGCAGCGAAACTGGCGGTCGGTTATACCCTCGATGAACTGATGAATGATATTACTGGTGGCCGTACACCTGCTTCGTTTGAGCCTTCTATCGACTACGTTGTGACTAAAATTCCACGCTTTAACTTTGAGAAATTTGCGGGTACCAATGACCGTTTAACCACGCAGATGAAATCGGTGGGTGAAGTGATGGCGATTGGCCGCACTTTCCAAGAGTCGATGCAAAAAGCGTTACGCGGCTTAGAAGTGGGCGCAACAGGTTTTGATCCTAAAGTTGAACAGGATGACCCTGAAGCACTGACGCGCATTCGTCGTGAATTAAAAGATGCAGGCGCAGAACGCATCTGGTTTATTGCAGATGCATTCCGAGCGGGCTTGTCCGTTGATGGTGTCTTCAACTTAACCAACATTGACCGCTGGTTCTTAGTACAAATTGAAGAGCTGGTGCGTCTAGAGGAAGAAGTTGCGGAGTTAGGTATCAACGGCTTAACCAAAGATTTCTTACGCGTATTAAAACGTAAAGGGTTTGCGGATGCACGCCTAGCAAGTTTAGTTGGTGTATCAGAAGCTGAGCTACGTAAATTACGCCAAAGTTATGATTTGCACCCCGTTTATAAGCGTGTTGACACCTGTGCTGCTGAGTTTGCAACCGATACTGCCTATATGTATTCCACGTATGAAGATGAGTGTGAATCCAACCCAAACCATAGCAAGCCAAAAGTGATGGTTCTGGGGGGAGGGCCTAACCGTATTGGTCAAGGTATTGAGTTTGACTATTGTTGTGTGCACGCTTCACTCGCGCTACGTGAAGATGGCTATGAAACTATCATGGTTAACTGTAACCCAGAAACCGTTTCAACTGACTATGATACGTCTGACCGTCTCTATTTCGAACCTGTTACGCTCGAAGATGTGCTAGAAATTGTGCGTATTGAGCAGCCAAAAGGTGTGATCGTACAGTATGGTGGTCAAACGCCACTGAAATTGGCACGTGCACTTGAGGCCGCCGGTGTTCCTGTCATTGGAACTAGCCCTGATGCGATTGACCGTGCAGAAGACCGCGAACGTTTCCAACAAGCGGTTAATCGTTTGAATTTAAAACAACCGCAAAATGCGACGGTGACAGCGATTGAGCAAGCTGTTGAAAAAGCGGCTGGAATTGGTTATCCACTTGTTGTACGCCCATCATATGTTCTCGGCGGTCGTGCGATGGAAATCGTGTATGATGAAATCGACCTGCGCCGTTATTTCCAAACTGCAGTCAGTGTCTCAAATGATGCACCAGTACTACTTGACCGTTTCTTAGATGACGCTGTAGAGGTGGATGTTGACGCGATTTGTGATGGTGAAATGGTGCTGATTGGCGGGATCATGGAGCACATCGAACAAGCGGGCGTTCACTCTGGTGATTCTGCTTGTTCATTGCCAGCGTATACACTGAGCCAAGAAATTCAGGATGTGATGCGTGAGCAAGTTCGCAGCTTAGCATTCGAATTACGTGTACGTGGCTTAATGAATGTTCAATTCGCAGTCAAAAATAACGAAGTGTATTTGATTGAAGTGAATCCTCGTGCTGCGCGAACTGTCCCATTTGTTTCAAAAGCAACGGGCGTACCGCTGGCAAAAGTGGCTGCTCGTGTTATGGTTGGCCAGACATTGACCCAGCAAGGTGTGACGAAAGAAGTTATTCCTCCTTACTATTCAGTCAAAGAAGTGGTTCTGCCATTTAACAAATTCCAAGGTGTTGACCCAATTCTTGGCCCTGAAATGCGTTCAACAGGGGAAGTCATGGGAGTTGGTCGTACTTTTGCAGAAGCGTTTGCTAAGGCGATGTTAGGTAGCAGCTCAACCATGAAAAAATCAGGTCGAGCATTGTTGTCCGTGCGTGAAGGCGATAAAACTCGCGTTGTTGATTTAGCGGCTAAATTGCTAAAACATGGCTTCGAGCTAGATGCAACGCACGGTACGGCGATTGTTCTTGGTGAAGCAGGAATTAACCCGCGCTTAGTTAACAAAGTACATGAAGGTCGCCCACACATTCAAGATAGAATTAAGAATGGTGAGTACGATTACATCGTGAATACAACCGCAGGGCGTCAAGCGATTGAAGACTCAAAACTAATCCGTCGTAGCGCATTGCAGTATAAGGTTCACTATGACACGACGTTGAATGGTGGTTTTGCAACCACAATGTCACTGAGTGCAGATCCGACTGAAAAAGTGATTTCAGTCCAAGAGATGCACGCGTTGATTAAGTAATCAACGCGTATTGAATTGAGCCCCAGCGGTAGCCTGCCGACTGGGGCTTTTTTTATATATTGCTTACTTGAGGGGGAAAGGTGCAAAAAAAATAAAAAAAGGCAAAATGGTCATTGACTCTCACGTAACGTGAGGCCGTAACCTCAGTCTCACTTACAGGAGGAACGTATGCTATTTCAAGTGGGTGAAATCGCGGAAAAAACGGGGTTAACCATCCGAACACTTCATCATTATGAAGAAATTGGCTTATTGCTTCCAACTGCAAGAACCGATGCAGGTTACAGACTCTATAACATGCAATGTATTGAGCGATTAACGCAAATTCAATTACTGCGCCAAGTTGGAGTCAAACTCAAAAACATCGGTGAAATATTGGATGGTCAGAGTGGAGATATGACAAACCTTCTGCAGGAACGAATTGCTTTATTAACTGAACAAATGCAGCAAATGGCAACATTGCGTTTTCGGTTGGAGCAACTTCAAAAACAGATGCAAATGGGCGATACCTCAACTCAGGTCGATTGGTTCTCTGTATTGGAGATGATGACGATGTTTGATAAATATTTTACACCGCAAGAGTTAGAACAATTACCGCTATACACCGCACATACGCTGAAAAACCAAGAGTGGCAGCAACGAGTGGCGGCGGTGAATGCATTAATGCAACAAGGTATGACACCTCAATCAATTGAAGCACAGCAACTGGGGTATGAATGGATGGTCGCTCTGGAAAGAGATACGGGTGGAAACCCAGATTTTTTTGCAAGGTTGAATAAAATTCACTTAACAGACAACGCGTTAGCTTATTCATCAGGTATTTCTGAGTCAATGATCCAATTTGTTGCACAAGGGTTTAGTGAATATCAATTAGCGCTGTTTAAGCCCCATTTAACAGAAGAGCAGTTTGCGCTTGTTCGGCAACATTATTTTACTGCGGGGCAAGTTTGGCCTGAGCTGATTGCTGGGCTGCATAATGCATTGAAAGCACATAAATCTCCAGACTCACCTGAAGTACAAGTGCTGGCTCGTACATGGTTAGACATGTTTATTCAATTCACTGGAGGTGACCCAATCATTCAGGAAAAGATCCGCACAGTTTACCGTGAAGAACCTAAAGTTTCTCGAGGTACTTGGATGACGCCAGAAATCGGGCAATATTTATTTTCAGCGGTGAATATTTTGATGGGGAAATAATGCAAGTGGCCGCAATATTGCGGCCATAGATATTTGTGTTATTTATTGCTACTTAATGCCTTGCGGTGTTTCCAATACATCACAATAGAGCCAATTAATCCACTAATTAATAAGATAACAGGGATGATCATTAATGCGCTAATAACCACTTGCTCGTGCTCTTTTACAAACGGGATTTGGTTAAGGGCATAGCCTAAAGAAACGATAATACCTACCCACAAAAGTCCGCTTAGCCAATTGAAAAACTGAAAACGGCGATGGCTTAATTCAGAGAGCCCTGCAAGTAAAGGTAATAATGTACGAACAAAAGCTAAAAAACGACCAATAAGTAAGGCGTATAAACCTTGTTTATTAAACATATTATTTGCTTTTGCATGATACTCATCAGGAATTTGGGCTAGCCAACGCTTGACCGTTTTCGTTTCACTGAGCCATCTACCTTGCATAAACCCTAACCAACAACCCAAACTCGCAGCTGTGGCGAGCAATAAAATGGTTGGGATAAAGTGCAAAACTCCTTTGGCGATTAATGCGCCAGAAAGGATTAACAAGGTATCTCCAGGCAGAAAAGCGGCGGGAAGAACCCCATTTTCCAAAACAATAACAACAAAAAGTACGGTATAAATAACCCAAAGTACTTCGGGGTTGGAGAGTTTTAGGAAATCGTGATCCCAAAGCGCTAGTACGATTTCGCGTAGGACTTCCATAATCATTCCTGTATTTGTCTAAAAGCGAATTTCCTTATTTATATTACAGGAAAAAATAAGATTGGGTTTGATTTGTTTGGGGGTATTCATTCATTAGTCGATGAATTGCAGAAAACATTTTAGTGTTTTCTGCAATTTTCATTTTTTATTTTAAATGCGTTCAAAAGCCAATTGTAGGTCATCAATTAAATCTTGTGGGTGTTCAAGCCCCACGTGAACACGGAAAAAAGTCCCTTCGTTCAATTGAAAATCATATTGTCTCATGCTGAGTAAATCTTCTTTTTGGTAACCTAAAATTAGCGATTCAAATCCACCCCATGAATACCCCATTTTAAAATGAGCTAAATTTTCGATAAAAGCAGCGAACTGTTCAGTGGATAGGCGTGACTTAAGTTGAAAAGAAAATAAGCCATTACACCCTGAAAAATCCCGAATAAAGAATTCATGACCAGGCGAAGTTGGCAGGGCTGGATGAAAAACCTGTTCGACTTCGGGGCGTTCTTGCAGCCAGTTTGCTACTTGTATACTGTTTTCTTGGTGCTGTTTTAGGCGCGTAGGGAGGGTATGCAAACCACGATTAGCCATATAAACGGTATCGGGGTCTGCGGTTTGCCCAAGCAGATATGAATTTTCACGTAAAGTTTCGATGCAGCGCTTATTTGCTACTGCGACTCCTAACATGCCATCAGAATGCCCATTAATATATTTTGTTGCGGATTGTATTGAAATATCCACATCGAACAATAAAGGTTTGAGCAGGACACCCGCTGCCCATGTATTGTCAATCATAATGATGATTTCAGGTGCTTTGTTACGTATAGCTTGAACGAGAGCAGGTAAATCGTGGACTTCCATGGTAATTGAACCTGGAGATTCTAAAAAGACAATGCGCGTATTCGGTTGAATCAAATCTGTAATCTTTTCGCCAATGAGCGGGTCAAAGTAGGTCGTTTTAACCTGTAATTTGGTTAAAATATGGTCGCAAAAATTCTGTGTTGGGTCATAAGCGGAGCCTGTGACTAAAATGTGCTCTCCTGCAGAAATAAAGGATAAGATTGCATTGGTGATGGCAGCAGCACCTGATGGGTAAAGTACAGAACCTGCTCCACCTTCTAATTCAGCCATGGCTTCTTGGAAAGCAAAATGGGTTTGTGTGCCTCGGCGGCCATAAAAAAGCACACCATCCGCACGATGCCGAGTTGCATGACGTTTTTCTTCAAGCGTGTCAAAGATAATCGAAGATGCTCGTTGAATGACAGGATTTACACCTTTTTGTGTGAATTTAGGGTTCCGACCAATGTGCACTAATTGGGTTTCTGGTTTGGTGTTTGCCATGATCTTTCCTTTATGGTTTCAAATTTAGCCTATCCAGAGGCGTGGATACTATGACGTTAATGCATTCGTGGGGAAATGTAACTTGAGTTTTCTTCAGTATTACAAAGTTCAATAAATCGTATTGGTATAGAAGAAGGAGGGAGTATATTTGTCCATTGAATACCTTTATTGCATTAATAAGAATAAACAAGTAATACCCGTGTAATAGGCGTGGACTTCATTGTTTGAGAACAAAAAATATAAAAAAATTTGTGAATACTAATGATAATTACTATCAATTCGCGCTGTCTTTGATATCATCAGCACCGTCTTTTTGAAAAGAGACGAACAGCGCGAGTTAAATTTCGCTTTTAAAGGTTAGTCGATGAATGGCACAATCATCGATATGAATTTTTTTATACAACACTAAAAAGAGAGTAAAGGCCAACTGATGCGTAAACTAACAGCTTCTATTCTATTGGCGTTCGGCTTGATGGGGACGGCGGTCGCTGAAACCACACCAGCAACAACACCAGCTGCGTCTCAAAATACATCATCGACACCTGCTGCAAATCCTGCGGCGCCAATTACAGCACCAAATGGTGAAGTTGCTCCCGTATCTTCTGAGCCTGCAGTCAATACTGCTGTTGTGAATGAAAATATCGAAATTGCGACAGAGGCGCCAACAGGGGGTTTTGATCAGGATTTATCTGTTTGGGGTATGTACCAAAATGCGGATAATGTCGTGAAGACGGTGATGATAGGTTTGGTTATTGCATCAGTCATTACATGGGCACTCTTCTTCTCTAAAGGCCTCGAAATTTTAGTTGCTCGTCGTCGTTTAAAAGACGAAGCGAAAGCGATCGCAGAAGTGAAATCCCTTGATGAAGCCGTGAAAATTGCTGAAGGTTTCAAAGGAAATAGTATTACACGAATGCTGCTTAATGAAGCAGTAACAGAAAGAGCGTTATCGGCAAATAGTACCGACCTGTCTGGTACGAAAGAGCGGACGTCATTCCGCCTTGAAAGGGCCGTTGCTGCAATCAGCCGATATATGGGCCGTGGTAATGGTTACTTAGCGACTATTGGTGCTATCTCTCCTTTTGTTGGTTTGTTTGGAACGGTATGGGGCATCATGAATAGCTTTATCGGGATCGCTCATTCACAAACCACTAACTTAGCAGTGGTTGCGCCTGGTATCGCAGAGGCACTTCTTGCAACGGCAATTGGTCTTATCGCTGCGATCCCAGCAGTGGTAATTTATAACATTTTCGCCAGAATGATTAATAACTACCGTGGTCAGGTAGGGGATGTGGCTGCACAGTCTGCATTATTATTAGGGCGTGATCTTGATCTGGCAAATAGCAAAGCAAGGTAATTATTATGGCAATGCGTTTAGGTGACGAACAAGATGATAGCGGTGAAATGCATGAAATTAACGTAACACCGTTTATCGATGTGATGTTGGTTTTATTAATTATCTTCATGGTCGCGGCTCCCTTGGCAACTGTAGATATTAAAGTTGACTTACCTGCTTCAACCGCGAAGCCGCAGCCACGGCCAGAAAAACCTGTGTTCTTAACAGTTAAAGCGGATAGCCAGTTATTTATTGGCGATCAAGCTGTATCAAAAGAACAGCTTTCTGCAACACTTGACCAAGCAACAAGTTCAAATAAAGAAACAACGATCTTCTTCCAAGCAGATAAAAGTGTTGATTATGAAACGATGATGGATGTGATGAATGCATTACGCCAGTCGGGTTATCTAAAAATTGGCTTAGTTGGAATGGAAGCTACTTCGTCTAAATAGTCAATATCAACGATATCAACGATATCAGCGGTTATCACGCGTTTTATCTTTAAGGATAAAGCGCGTTTTTTATGAATCAAACAAAAGTGCATCAAAGCGAGTGTATAGCTGCCTGATTTTTCTATCGAATGCTAATTATTCTGTGTAATGTCATATTTATTTGTATGATTAAATCATGATTAAAAGATTTTTATCCTATATTCACGCGTTTTATTTGTGTTTGATTGAGAGGACAGAGCCTTAGTCGCATGTAAAATACTCTCTTATGGGGTATTTAGCGCTAAGATAAAGTGATAAAACAAGAAGTATATTAAAATAACTGATGAATATTCGATATTTTTTATCTGGCTTCAGATAAGGTAATTGAATGAAACCGTATTTCAACGTGACATTTTTGACTCAATTATAAGCTGAGCTTCTTTTTTTAATGCGGTTTTTCATTGAAAATGTAGCTTAGTGTAGTCTGAAATAGGGTGTATTTGACTACTTTCAATGTGATTAAACCAACAAAACATAACAAAAAATAAACCATTATATTTGAATGGTTTTATTAATAATGACTATTTTATCAATATAATAATTAAACCACATAAATCACATGGGTAAATTAAAAAATTAAAATTTAGATAAAATGATTGTTTTTTATGGGGAAATTTAGTTTTGATAGAATAGGTATATGGATGTAAATAAAAAAAGGATTATTTTTACTTCGAAGAAAGATAATGATTATGTAAATATTTTTTATGAAATTAGAATCGAGTATTTATTTTGAATATATTTACATCAGCACTTTATATTTAAAATAATATAAATATATTTAATTTAAATATAAAGTAAATAGTGAATGAATAGTAAATATGTATATATGTAAATAGATTGTAATATCTTAACAATAGGCGTTTTATGTTGCTTGGTTTCTTTAACTATTTGATATTTAGGTATTTGATTAAATTTAGATGACTTCTTAAGTTAAACAAAAAAACACTTGCGCAACCTAAGTGTTAGGCTATAATACAATCAATAACATTTGGAAACACTTTTAAATATTTTATTATACCAAGTTATTTATTTTTGAAATTTACTCGAGCTAGGGAAATAATCAAGCCATGCTAATTTTAAAAATAATTTAGATTAGCAAGATTTTAGGCTTTATATTAAAAGTAGATATAACTACTTAATTGGGTAACTCAGGTAGAACATTATATTTTTGAGTCAACATGAATGTTATTACTGGAGTCAAATGGGCTGACTACAGACTACGCATAGCAAGCGAAGCCAGAAATGGCAATTTCATATTATACTCCTCTATAGATAAAATAAGACTACATTTCCAGCGTTACCTTTAAGGTAACGCTTTTTTTTTACTCAATATTTTATCGTATAATAAATGTGTATTTTTTCGCACCAATAACATAATCAGAATGGAATAACCGCCAATCTAGCACCAAATGTCCCTTAATAATGCAGAAAATCAATCTTTTCCCTATTTTTTGATAAAAGAACTTCACGAAAAGAAATATCCGCGTATGATATTTTCACTTCGCTGTGGGGCATCGATATAACAGATTATAAAGATAATTATACAACGGCGAATTTCTCTGCCAGGATCTGGCGTGAATAAATTGGATGTAACAATGACTTGGTCTGATTTCAAATCTCACTATCTCATCGGTTTTTGGAAACCTTTGCCCGCAGTGATTGCCGCAGGTATTTTATCAACCTACTACTTTGGCTTAACGGGTACATTTTGGGCCGTTACGGGTGAGTTCACTCGCTGGGGTGGACACATTATGCAACTCTTTGGCGCTCATCCAGAAACGTGGGGTTATTTCAAAGTCATTGGCTTTGAAGGATCACCACTTGATCGTATCGATGGCGTCATGATTATTGGTATGTTTGCGGGGTGTTTTGCCGCAGCGCTTTGGGCCAATAATATTAAATTACGAATGCCACAGCATCGTATTCGCATTTTCCAAGCTATTCTTGGTGGTATTATTGCTGGATTTGGTGCGCGTTTAGCGATGGGATGTAATTTGGCAGCATTCTTTACTGGGATCCCTCAGTTTTCTCTACACGCATGGTATTTCGCTGTTGCGACTGCGGCAGGGTCATATTTTGGCGCTAAGTTTACATTGATGCCGATGTTTAGGATCCCAGTCAAACTGAAAAAAGTCAGTGCGGCATCACCATTAACGCAAAATCATGATGTGGCGAAACGACGCTTTAAGTTAGGGATGATTATTTTTACCTTAGCATTGGCGTGGGGTTTTTATACCTTGCTTGACTCTCCAGTGATGGGTTTTGCTATCCTTTGTGGAATTGGCTTCGGCTTATTAATTGAACGAGCTCAAATTTGTTTTACTTCTGCTTTTCGTGATTTATGGATCACCGGTCGAACCCATATGGCTAAAGCCATTATTATTGGGATGGCTGTCAGTGCGATTGGTATCTTTAGCTATGTTCAATTGGGGGCTACACCTAAAATTTTATGGGCAGGCCCAAATGCAGTGATTGGCGGCTTACTATTTGGTTTTGGTATTGTCCTAGCGGGTGGCTGTGAAACAGGTTGGATGTACCGAGCAGTGGAAGGCCAGGTTCACTATTGGTGGGTTGGTTTTGGTAATATTATTGGTGCCACTATCCTCGCTTATTATTGGGATGATTTAGGCCCTTGGTTAGCGACCGATTTTGACAAAGTGAATTTATTAGAGACCTTTGGGCCACAAGGTGGTCTGTTGGTGACGTATGCATTATTGGCAGTGGCTTTTGTGCTGATGTTAGTCTGGGAGAAGCACTTTTTCCGTAAGCGTACACAAAAATCACAGCAAACATCAGCGGAGGCAATATGAGTAAGAAAGAAATTATCCCTGATTATCGTTTAGATATGGTCGGGGAACCTTGCCCATACCCTGCAGTCGCAACATTAGAAGCGATGCCATCACTAAAAAGTGGCGAAATATTAGAAGTGGTAAGCGATTGCCCACAATCCATTAATAATATTCCGTTAGATGCAAAAAACTACGGCTATACGGTTTTGGATATCCAGCAAGATGGGCCGACGATACGTTATCTTATCCAAAAATAACGGATACCCGAGATACCCGTCATACTTTGCGCCGCAGCGTTGTTGACTGCGCTCACAGGCTCTAGTCACATACTTTAGTATGCTCCTAGAGCCTATTCGATTGTCGCCTAGCTGCAACACAAATTATTTAGGGTATCTTGGCGGTATGATAGGCCATATCATTCGTTGATTGACGAGGTGAATTCTTGCCGCCGCGTTATTGACTGCACTCACAGGCTCTAGTCACATACTTTAGTATGCTCCTAGAGCTTGTTCGGTGGTCGCCTAGCTGCAACACAAATTATTTAGGGTATCTTGGCGGTATGATAGGTCATATCATTCGTTGATTGACGAGATGAATTCTTGCCGCCGCGTTGTTGACTGCACTCACAGGCTCTAGTCACATACTTTAGTATGCTCCTAGAGCTTGTTCGGTGGTCGCCTAGCTGCAACACAAATTATTTAGGGTATCTTGGCGGTATGATAGGCCATATCAATCGTTGATTGACGAGATGAATTCTTGCCGCCGCGTTGTTGACTGCACTCATAGGCTCTAGTCACATACTTTAGTATGCTCCTAGAGCCTGTTCGGTGGTCGCCTAGCTGCAACACAAATTATTTAGGGTATCTTGGCGGTATGATAGGCCATATCATTCGTTGATTGACGAGGTGAATTCTTGCCGTCGCGTTATTGACTGCACTCATAGGCTCTAGTCACATCCCTATGATTGCTCCCCATATTTCAAGTGGTGGCTTTGTTGGCTTCGTTAGTCACATACTTGTGTATGCTCCGCGTATCCTCACTCGCCGTCTTGCCACCTCATGACTATTTAGAGCAATGCAGTGATTATCATGATGCAATGCATTCATATTTTGAATTAGTGGTGGTTATTCGTCCTGCCAGCTAGCAATATCTAACACCAGCTCACATTCATCATCGATGTATCCGCCAGTTGGAATAAACCCCAGTTTTTTATAAAACTCAAATGGGCTTTCTTCCCCTTCACCACAGCTATTATAAAGGCGTGGATAACCTTTCTTTTTTAGATAACGTATTACTTGGATTAATGCTTCGCGACCAAAGCCTAATTTTTGGTAAGGCTCCGCTATCATGAAGCGCCAGAGCATGATGCCATCATATTCGAGCTCGTCATCATCTAAACCAGAGTGCAGCATGATAAATCCAACGGGGGTATCATCCGCATAAATCCCTCTGTACCAGGCACAGTCTGAAAACTGTGCCTCAACCATTGAGTAAGCATTATCAGCAACCATATTACGTTGTGCTTCACTCAGTGTGTGGCTAAGTAGGCAAATTTCTGAGAAATTGTCCGCAGTGATTTTTTGTAAGGTAACTAATGAATTTTCATCCACTTCAGGTTCGATAAGCTCTTTCATGACTATTCCTTCGATAGAATATTGACCATAATTCCAATAATGGAGGCTGATATTTATTATTTTTATTTAACAAATTTGAAACTAAAGTAAATTTGTTACAGGGTTGTAATTTAATCAACCAGAGATTTCACAACCAGTCAATGACTTAATTGTGGCTATGCAAGCGGAGTCTAAAAAGAAATGGCAACTTACTTTTTAGTGCGTTGCCATCGTGAGATAAGAAAGAAAATTTAAGAAGGGTTAGTGTTCTGCTTCACCGCCCAGAACATCAATCAAGCGAGCGATTAAGGCGCTCAGTTCGCTTGTCATTAGAACATAATCCGCATCAAATTTTTGTGCGTAATCTTCTTTGCCGATGTCGTCATTTTGGTCTTTCAATGTATCACTGAATTTAAGTCTTTTTAGCGAACCATCATCAGATAACATAAATTGAATGCGCTCTTCCCAATCTAAAGCGAGCTTCGTGACGAGTTTACCTGCCTCGATATGTGTCGCAATTTCATCAGAGATCAGATCTTGCTTCTTACAGCGAATAATTCCGCCTTCTTCTAAGATAGCTTTTAGCTCAGCTTCATCCATCACAGCAAAGCCTTGAGGGAGTGAGCCTGAACGGATCCATTCGGTGAGTGTGAGTTCAATTGGGTCTTTAAATGTAAGAGGAACAACAGGAAGAGAGCCTAAACTTTTACGTAATAAGGCTAAGTTATCTTCAGCGCGTTTCGCACTTGCTGCATCGACAATAATGAGTTGATTGACGGTATCAATCCAAATATAGGTTTTGCTAAATTTACTGAATGCGCGAGGTAGTAAGGTGTGAACGACTTCGTCTTTTAAGGCATCTTTTTCAGTTTTTTTGAGTTTTCGGCCTTGGTCTGCTTCGAGTTTCTCTATTTTGTCCTGTACTTCTTGTTTAATGACAGGAGATGGCAGCATTTTTTCTTCTTTTTTAGCACAAATCAGAATTTGGTTACCTGCAGCGTGGGTTAAGGCATCTGCACCATTCATCGGCGCGACCCAACCTGTTTGCATCATGTCTTGGCTGCCGCAAGGGTGATAGGCAAGTGCGGCAAGTTGTTTTTCCAGATCGTCTGCAGAGAGTGCCAAATCTCGATTCAGGCGATAGACCAATATATTCTTGAACCACATGAAAAACCTACCTTTGTTGATAAATAGCCAGTTAGAGCAGGGGCCTATGATAACGAATTGTCGGTTATTAAGCGAAAAAAATATATTTGGCCTAAGGTCCTATTAAGGAAGTTAAGCAATCCCTCAGTTTTTATCTCTTATACTTGAAAAAAGCATCCTAGACAGGTCATGATGGTGAAGATAAACAAGAAAATCAAAGAGAGCTGCGCAATGAGAATAGGAATTGACCTAGGTGGCACGAAAATTGAAGTGATTGCATTAGATGATGATGGTGAAACCTTATTTCGTAAGCGTGTTTCAACACCAAAAGGCGACTATCCTGCAACACTCAGCGCTATTGTCGGTTTGGTAAATGATGCGGAAACGGCAACTGGGCAAACAGGAAGTGTGGGAGTTGGAATTCCAGGCACCTTATCTCCTGTGACTGGAAAAGTGAAAAATGCCAATTCAACATGGCTGAATGGCCAGTTTTTTGATGCCGATTTAGGAAAATTATTAGGGCGTGAAGTTAAAGTCGCGAATGATGCGAATTGTTTAGCGGTATCCGAAGCGGTTGATGGCGCAGGTGCGGGGGCAAAAGTGGTCTTTGCCGTGATCATTGGGACGGGGTGTGGCGCAGGTATTGCACTTGATGGGCAAGTACACTCAGGCGGCAATGGCGTAGCAGGGGAATGGGGACACAATCCATTACCCTGGCAAGATGATAGCGACAGGCAGTTCTTATCAAATGAAAACTGCTATTGTGGCTTAACAGGCTGCACAGAGTTGTTTGTCTCTGGGACAGGCTTTATGGCCGATTATGCTAAATTATCGGGTGAGGCAAAAATAGGTTTAGACATTGTTAAGTTAGCCCAAGAAGGGGATAAATTTGCTAAAATTGCGATGGATAATTATTTGAATCGACTAGCAAAAGCATTAGGGCAGGCGATCAATATGCTTGACCCTGATGTCATCGTGTTAGGGGGAGGAATGAGTAACGTAGATAGCCTCTATGAAGAGCTACCCACACGCATTCGCTCATGGGTATTTGGGCGTGAGTGTGATACACCCATTCGTAAAGCGGTGCATGGCGATTCGAGCGGGGTACGCGGCGCGGCTTGGCTATTTTCGTCCTAATTTACGTTGTGGCGGTGTTAGCTGCACTCGGCTACTCAGGTCACATACTTGTGTATGCTCCCTGAGCTAGCCTCCTTTGCCGCCTAGCCACACCGAAAATTAGTTAGAAAATAATAGGGTTCTCTATTTGTCCTAATTTACGTTGTGGCGGTGTCAGTTGTACTCGGCTACTCATTTTTTCATCATACTTCAAGCTGTGACTACGTTGGCTTCATTCAGCCACCCTAGTCACATACTTGTGTATGCTCCTAGGGATGTCTTCATTTTGCCGCCTTGCCACAACTCGAATTATTTAGAAAAAAGTGTGGATGTGATGAAAATTAACAAGAAATAGAGTTTTACGTTGTGGCTGTGTTAGCTGCACTCAGCTACTCATTTTTTCATCATACTTCAAGCTATGACTACGTTGGCTTCATTTAGCCACCCTAGTCACATACTTGTGTATGCTCCTAGGGATGTCTTCATTTTGCCGCCTTGCCACAACTCGAATTATTTAGAAAAAAGCGTGGATGTGATGAAAATTAACAAGAAATAGAGTGTTAGTTTTCATGTTTAAATAATCATCTTTTATTGCTTAAATTAAATTTATATTAATTAAAAATTAAATAATACGTATATTTATAAAACATAAAATTTAAGTTAAATAAGTTTCTCAATACTAAGTGATATCAATCACAATTCTTTTTTTCCTACGAAAATTATTCACAAAACACTAAAAAAATAATTTCAGTTATTTGGCGTGAATTTGTCATGAATAATTCATTTTTGTGACAGATATAAAAATCAGGCTCGATAAAAAGATGAAAACCGTGATTTAGTCACAAAAAATGGTTACTGTTTGCAGTGTATTATCATTAAAAATTGACGTTATGCACATTGTGTAAAATTTTAATGTCATTTTGTTGGTTATTTGCTCAATGGCATAAGGTGTGTATACGGATTCGAGAGGCAATTTTCTCTCAATAAGGCAACTAAGGGGATCAAATGAATAAAGTATTGAAGCTCTCAACACTTGCTATGTTAGTCGCATTTAATGCGAACGCGGCAACGGTTGATTTACGTGTTATGGAAACATCAGACGTTCACAGTAACCTTGTAGACTTCGACTATTATAAAGATAAACCAACAGAACAATTTGGTTATGTTCGTACTGCGACTTTAATTAAAGCGGCAAAACAAGAAGCTACAAACGCTGTACTCGTGGATAACGGAGACTTAATCCAAGGTAGCCCACTGGCTGACTATATCGTTGGTGAAGGCCTAAAAGATGGCGAATCTCACCCTGCGCACAAACTACTGAATACAATGGGTTACACCGTCGGTAACTTTGGTAACCATGAGTTCAACTTTGGATTAGATTTCTTGCATAAAGCCATTGAGGGGGCAAAATTCCCATATATCAATGCCAATATTATTGATGCAAAAACAGGTAAAAACTACTTCAACCCATACATTATTGTTGATACGCCAGTTAAAGATAGAGACGGGAAAACGCATACCATTAAAGTGGGTTACATCGGTTTTGTTCCACCTCAAATTCTTATTTGGGATAAACCAAACTTAGAAGGCAAAGTTTTAGTTAATGACATTACTGAAACGGCGAAAAAATTTGTGCCTCAAATGAAAAAAGAAGGCGCTGATTTAGTTGTTGCTATTCCTCACTCAGGTTTCTCTCAAGAGCCTTACAAGGCAATGGCTGAAAACTCCGTGTATTACCTCAGTGAAGTCCCAGGAATTGACGCCATTATGTTTGGTCACTCACATGGTGTGTTCCCAAGCAAAGACTTTAGCGATATCAAAGGTGTCGACATTGCAAAAGGAACTGTCAATGGTGTTCCAGCTGTTATGCCAGGTCAATGGGGGGATCATTTAGGGGTTGTCGATTTAGTGGTTAGCAATGACGATGGTGCATGGAAAGTGGTTGATGCAACAGCACATGCTCGCCCTGTTTATGACAAACCAAATAAAAAAGCCCTTGTTGAACGTGATGGCGACCTTGCGAAAATTATCGAAAAAGAGCACGAAGATACCCGTAAGTTTGTCGGTAAACATATTGGTAAAGCGTCTGAAAACATGTACAGCTTCTTAGCGTTGGTGCAAAGTGACCCAACGGTACAAATTGTCAATGATGCGCAAATCGATTACACCAAAAATTTCATTCAGGGTGACCCTGATCTGGCCGATTTACCCGTGTTAGCAGCAGCCGCACCGTTTAAAGCGGGTGGTCGTAAGAATTCACCAACTGAATTTATTGAAGTCGAAAAAGGTGATTTAACGTTCCGTAATGCAGCGGATCTTTACCTGTATCCAAACACGTTAGTTGTGGTTAAAGCAACGGGGGCGGATGTGGTTGAATGGCTAGAATGTTCTGCGGGTATGTATAACCAAATCGACCCACAATCAACGGCGCCACAAAGCTTGCTGAACTGGAACGGTTTCAGAACGTATAACTTCGACACAATAAGTGGCGTGGATTATCAAATCGACCTGACCCAGCCTGCGAAATATGATGTTGATTGCCAAACCGTGAATAAAGATGCTAACCGAATCAAAAACGTCACTTACCAAGGTAAACCGATTGATCCAAAAGCAACTTTCTTAGTGGCAACCAACAACTATCGTGGCTACGGTGGTAAATTCGCAGGTACAGGTGATAGTAATATTGCATTTGCTTCTCCAGATGAAAACCGTTCAATTTTAGCCGCGTATATTGCTAAAGTGTCTAAAGAAAAAGGTGAAATTTCAACGAAAGCGGCAAACAACTGGTCATTTACACCAATTAAGACAGACAAAAAACTGGATGTTCGCTTTGAAACTGCACCAAGTGAAAAAGCGGCTAACTTTATTAAAGAAAATGCACAGTATCCAATGAAAAAAGTGGGTACTGATGACATTGGTTTCGCTATCTACCAAGTGGATTTAACGGCTAAGTAAGCGTTTTAATTAACGTTATAGTGAGCCTGCCCTATTGGGTGGGCTTTTTTATATTAATAAAATAAGAAAAATGGGGTAGGAAGATATTTTGATGGTAAATAAATAACGCTCGGCGCATTTTACTGACAACTATCGAAACACGTCGAGCGGTTATTGATTTTTGACACCTAATAAATTATTCATAAAACACATTCAACATAGGTAGTTTACTGAACTTATCGTATTCGACTTTAACATACTCAGATTCTATTTTTTTGCCATTTTTTAAAGAGCCTGTCATTGAAATGTCTTTTCCTTTTCGGTAGCACACAACATTGACACGTTCTTGGTCATTCGCATTTATAGCACATTGTGGTTCATACACAGAACCAGTGAATGTGATTGTCCCTCCTGATGAGTTATTACTAGCATAGGTGAAAGAACAACTTGAAATGATTATAGCAACTACAGATGTGAGTAAAGATAAACGTTTCATAGTCCACCCCCTAAATAACACTGAGAACAGTGTTTTTTTGCCTTCACTTTTAGTGTAGTTCAATTATTAGTAATGCAAACTAAATTTTCTAAATATATTTGGATTTTAGTATTGGAGCGATTTAGTTCATTGATAAACATCAAAATTTATTTGATTCTTATATCATTCGATTGATCGTTAATCATTGTTTTTTTTGAATTAATAGCAAAGAAGGGTAGTGTGAAATTATCTTTTTATTTAAGTTAAATTTTATTGGTAAATATGTTTTTTGAATTTATTGTTCCATTAAATAAACTTTAAATATAAAAGTAATTTGGTGTTCTATTTTCTTTATTAAGGTAATCGTTAGTGATGATTTATTTTGTGGGGGATTTAAGAAATGGTGAAAATAAAATGCCCTTATAAATAGTTTTATAAGGGCATTTATTTTAAAATCTTACTGTTTCATTTTATTTGAAAACTTTGAAACGTACATCGTCATCCATAAAGGCTTTATCACCTGCTGGCGCATTAATCGAACCAAATACCATTTGAGCACGTAAGACCCAATTAGCAGGTGTGTTCCACGTTTTTTGTACATCATTATCCACTAATGGATTGTAGTGTTGTAATGATGCGCCGATATTTTCTTGAGACAACGCAGTCCACACAGCGAATTGTGCAATACCACTTGCTTGCTCTGACCAAATTGGGAAGTTATCTGCATATAAAGGGAATTGCTCTTGCAAACCTTTTACAATGTCTTGGTCTTCAAAAAACAGGATAGAACCTGCTCCCGCTGCAAAACTATCAATTTTTTGTTCGGTAGCGGCAAAAGCTTGATCTGGCACAATTTTACGCAGAGCTTCTTTGGTCATATTCCATAATTTCTTATGTTCAGCGCCAAACAGAATGACCACACGCGAAGTTTGTGAATTAAACGACGATGGTGAATGCTTTACAGCTTCTTTAATTAATTTTGTTACGTGTTCTTCAGATACAGGTAAAGCATCGCCGAGGTTATAAATAGTACGACGATTTTTAATCATTTCGATAAATGCGTTAGACATTTTAGTCTCCTAGATCTTCATTAGCGCACGGCATTTTATAGAATCTATCTTAGAAGCCGCAGTTCGTTTCAATAGTAACTACTATAACGGGGGAAAGTTAAAATCATAGAAAAAAAATTTAACCGTAAGGTTCAAAATTTTAGGCTAAGATTTATTTTTATAAATAAGTAATAAATTCAATATATTAAATTTATTTTTTTGCAGTATTTAGTTTTTGATAAGTTAAAATAGGACATTGGGCATCAAATGGGTAGAAAAAAATTGAGGATATTAAAGGGGGAAAGATGTATCAAGATAAAGGGTCTAGCGGGGGCGTAATCCCGCTAGACAAAAATGATAACTAGTTTTACTTAATTGAGTTCACTGACATCTTTGGTAATTTCAATTTTGGTTCCACCAAAGTTATCAATGATATATTTTCTGACAGCTTCAGTGTGGTACAACTGTGCTAATTTAGCAAATTTAGGGTCATCTTTATTATCCGATTTTACGACTAATAAATTAATATTGTTCTTTATAGTGTCATCATTTTGTTCTCTAAATAAAGAATCTTTTAACACATTAAGTCCACCTTCTTGTGCTGCAGTATTACCGATAATGGCAATATCGACATCAGGCAAAGCTCTTGGGCCATGTGCATATTTTATTTGTCTAAATACCAAATCTTTTGGGTTTGAAATAATATCATTAGTCGATCCAGTCGCTTGATTAAAATCAGGTTTTAATGTGATTAATTGAGCCTTTTCAAGTAATTTTAGTGCGCGTATATGATTAGCTGCATCATTAGGGATAGCCACAATGGCTTGTTTAGGCAAATCTGCAAGGTTTTTATGTTTTACCGAATAAATGCCCATTGGTTCAAAATAAGTGGTGGAAATCGCGGCCAATTTATTATTATGGTTTTTATTGAAGTCTTTTAAAAAACCCCATGATTGAAATGCATTGACATCAACGTCCCCATCAATTGTTGCCACATTAAGTGTGATCCCATCATCAATGATTTTGACATCAATATCTAAATTTGCTTCTTTCGCACTTGGAGATTGCGCAATAAATTTCCATATATCAGCATCACTTCCATGGCTGCCAATAATAATTTTTTGCGATGTTTGTTCTTGCTGATTTGGCTTATCGGTTGAACTTTCCTCTTGTGAACAAGCGGTTAGCGTAGAAAATGACAAAGCTAATAATAATGCAGATATTTTTTTCATTCGATTATCTCTAATAATTTTTGTTGGTGATATCTAATCAAACAAAAATAGTTTTTTATAAATAATATTTTATTCAGACTCTAAGCTTTTGGTTATATACAGAAAATACACATGGACTCATTCGAAATTGTTATATCGATATAGTTTTAAATTATTTTTAGCAATATTTATTGTGGTATCTAATCAGATATTAAAAATAAACGTGAAAATTCTTCACCATCTAAAAAATAATTTAAAAGGTTGATTAATTATGTCTTTAACACAATTGCCTATTATTGATTTACATGAACTTGATAATCCTGAAACCAGAGATGACTTTTATAAAAAGCTACGTTTTATCGCTCGTGAAATCGGTTTCTTTTATTTAGTTGGTCATAACATTACACCAGAATCTCGTGAGCAGCTCTTAACCACGACAAAACAATTTTTTGCCTTACCAAAGGCAGAAAAAGAAACGATTTCTATGGCGCATTCTCGCCATTTTCGCGGCTACACTGCGTCAACAGAAGAAAGCACTCGAAATCAGCCTGATTACCGTGAACAAATTGATATTGGTGAAGAGTTACCCGCGCTCGAACTGACAGAAAATGACCCAATTTGGTTTAACTTACATGGACCAAACCAATGGCCTCAGGCCTTACCCGAGCTGAAACAGCAAGCGCTGGCATGGCAAAGTGATATGCGTGCCATTGCAGTGAAGCTCATCAAAGCATTTTTGGTTGCTTTAGATCTCCCTGAAAATAGCTTTGAGCACATTATTGCTGAACCTGCCCAGCATTTATTGAAGCTTATACACTATCCCGCGAGAGAAGATAATAACGATGGAGAACAAGGTGTTGGTGCTCATAAAGATGCAGGTATTTTAACCTTATTGTGGCAAGACAACAGTGGCGGCCTACAAGTCGAAACGGATAATGGCTGGATTGATGTCGCGCCATTGGAAAATGCATTTGTTGTAAATATTGGTGAAGTGTTTGAATTAGCAACTAACGGTTATTTACGAGCTAACGTGCACCAAGTTGTGAGAAAGAAAAACAGTGATTCCCGTTATTCCATCGCTTATTTTATTACCCCAAGTGTGTTTGCTGATGAAGTGCCATTATTAACCTTACCAAGTTATTTAGCACAACAAGCTTTAGGGCCTGATAGCGATCCTCTCAACCCTTTATTTACCAATTTAGGAAAAAATGTGATTAAAGGCCGTTTACGTTCACATTTAGCTGTAACACGCAGATTTTACCCTGCGGAATATGCGCAAATAATAAATAACAGTAATATCCTATAACGAATAGAACAAATTGACATTGATAAAAGAAAATCAGTTGGAGCTAAGTATGTCAGATCAAAGTTACAAAAAAGACTTAAATGGAAGGGCATTATCGCCTGAAACCTTAATGATGAGTTATGGGTATGACCCGCAGCTTTCAGAAGGGTCGATTAAGCCTCCCGTTTTTCTGACGTCAACGTTTGTATTTAAAACGGCTCAGGAAGGAAAAGATTTCTTTAATTTGGTTAGTGGGCGCACACAAGCGCCTAGTCACCAGAAGCAAGGGCTCGTCTATTCACGATTTAATCACCCCAACAGTGAAATTGTTGAGGACCGGTTAGCGTTGTATGAAGGGGCACAAAGTGCCGCTTTATTTTCATCCGGTATGTCAGCGATTACCACTTGTTTGATGGCGGTGTTACAACCTGGAGATGTATTACTGCATTCACAACCACTCTATGGTGGAACAGAAACTTTGTTTCTCAATACGTTAAAGCGGTTTGGTATTACATCAGTGCCTTTTCAAAATGGCTGTGATTTAAACGCTGTTTTAGACGTGGCAAATAGTATTGAGCAAGGCCAAAAGATTGCGGCCATTTATATTGAAACGCCATCAAACCCGCTAAATACAGTGGTTGATATTGAGTTATTGAGCCAAGCAGCGAAACTAATTGGTCAAAAACAAGGTGGAGAAGCCCCACTATTGATTTGTGACAATACGTTATTGGGCCCTGTATTTCAAAAACCTCTCGCATTAGGTGCGGATTTAAGTGTGTACTCACTAACTAAATATGTGGGTGGACATTCGGACCTTGTTGCAGGGGCTGTTGCAGGTAGCCATGAACTGGTGAAAAAAGTCAAAGCGCAACGTAATGCCATCGGAACGCAATTAGACCCGCATTCAAGCTGGATGTTAGGACGTTCTTTGGAAACGCTGCAATTGCGGATGGAGAGGGCAAATAACAGTGCACAAACGCTGGCTGAATTTTTATATCAGCACCCGAAAGTGAGCAAAGTGCATTTCCCTGCATTTTTTCCGAAAGGCAGTGTTGAACACCACGTTTATCAGAAACAATGTAGTGGTGCAGGTTCAACGTTCTCCATTAATGTTGGAAAAGATGAAGCTGATGCGTTCCGTTTTTTAGATAATCTCGCGATTTTTAAACTAGCAGTGAGCTTGGGGGGAACGGAATCATTGGCAAGCCACCCTGCTTCAACAACGCACTCAGGTGTTGCACAAGCAGTACGTGAGAAAATTGGGATTAGTGATAACTTAGTGCGTTTATCTATTGGTATCGAGAATGTAAATGACCTAAAACATGCATTAGAGCAAGCATTAGACGCCATCTAAGCGATTAAATATTATGGAGAGGAATAGGTTTGCTCCTCTCCATTTTCTTGACTAATTTAACCGATATTGAGATGGTAGCTCGCTAAAACCAAGGCCATTGGCTTTTTTCACGTTAATCTGTACTGGAATACGCTCTTTCATCGCTTCTACATGACTAATAACGCCAATCATTTTCCCTGAAGCATTCAGACTTTCAAGAGCATCAAGGGCAATATCTAGCGTTTCGGCATCCAAAGTACCAAATCCTTCATCTAGAAATAGTGACTCTAATTGTGTGCGGTTGCTGACCATGTCTGAAAGTGCCAGTGCTAATGCTAAACTAACAAGAAAGCTTTCTCCCCCAGATAACGTTTTGATATCTCTGACAGAATCAGCCTGCCAGCTATCGATAACTTGTAACTCTAAGTTAGCTTGGTGGCTACGTTGCAATATATAGCGGCCATGGAGCTTATCGAGTTGTTGGTTGGCTAACGTTACCAAACAATCAAGCGTTAGGCCTTGTGCATAGCGGCGGAATTTATCCCCTTCAGCGGAACCAATGAGTGCATTTAAATAACTCCAATCATCGTAACTGAGTTGGCTTTTTTCTATTTCTTGCAGTAAATCTTGTTGCTGGTGGCGTTGTTGTCTATCGGTATCTAAGCGATTAATAATGCGCCCTTGTTGTTGATTATATTGTTTAATTTCCTCATCGAGGGTTGTGATAATGTCGTTTAATTGTGCCTCAGAAAGTGACGAAAAATCTGTGGAACGTTGCTGACTAAGGGCTTCGAGTGCTTGCATGCCTTCTTGATGGCGGGTCTCACTTTGCAATAGCGTTTGGCTGACTCGTTGCTTTAACGCTTCTAACTGTTGTTTTTCTTCAAGGTTTAACAATGCCTCAAGGAAGGTTTGTTGCGTGCTAAATGGGCTTTTTGCCAGTGCATCATTAAATTGCTCTTGCGCTTGTTGATGTTCGAATTTGGCTTTATTGAGTGTCTTGATAATCTCCTGCAAGCGACCATTAAGTGAGGCAATATTTTTATCAACTTCATTTAGCTGTTGACTAAGTTGTTCTTGAGCTAACGAAAGCGCCTCTTGTTGAGTATTCATCTGTTGGATAAATAGAGGTATAGGTAGTCCTGAAAGTTGTGTTTTGCGCTCAGCGTTTTTTTGCTGAAGGACTATATTAGCTTGTTTAAATTGAGTTTCTTCTTTTTCAATTTGCTGATTGAGTTGCTTTAATTGGTCGGATTCAGATTTAAGTGTGGCGCTTGTGACCTCAATTTTTTGGTTTAGAGCCTGCGCGGTGATTTTTTGAGTATTGTAAAACTCACCACGTTGAGTGATATCACTCACCCATTTATCAAAGTTTTCACTTTCTGGTAAGTTCAGATCAAAATGGACTAAAGCTGTTTGAAATTGCTCAGTTTGTTCATTTTTTCGTTGCTGTAATTGAGCTAGTTCTCTCTGCGATTCATCAAATAATTGGGTTTGATATTTTAATCGCTCTTCAATGAGTGAAAGGCCTGCTTGTTGTTGAGTTAAATACGTTTGCTGGTCGTGCTGCAACTGCTTAGCTTGCTGATATTCACGCTCTAATGTCATGAATTCATGGGTGATTTTTTGTTGTTGTGTTAGTTTAGCGGTTAGCTCATTGATAAAGGCACTCACCGCCTGCTCGTTCAGTGCTAATTCAGGTGTAAGTGCTTGCTCACATGTTTTTTTCCAGTTGTGAACCAAGCTATCTAGGTGAGCAGTGGTTTGCTGCAATTGTTGTGCTTGCTCTTTTTGGCGTAGCTGCTGTGTTTCGGATAGCGTGGATAACTTAGTTTGTTGTTGTTTAAGGTGGTCAAGCTGCTCAGTTAAGTGAATGAGTTGCTGTTGTGTTTCGCTCAGGTGAATGGATTGGTATGTTTGTACCGCTGGATGTTGCGTGGAACCACATAGTGGGCACGGTTTTCCTGAAACGAGTTGTTGACGTTCTTGCTCTAAACTGACAATTTTCTGTTCTAATTGGTACTTTTCATTGGTTAGTTTGATGCGAGGTGCCAACTCATTGATTTGAGACTCAGTCAGTTCGCGTTCTTTTTGTGTTTGGCTGCTCTGTTGCTGTAAATCAGCATGTTGCTGATTGTGTTGCTGTAATTGGTTTTGCGCACTCAGGTATTGGGACAACATTAACGGTAATAATTTGGCATGCTGTAAACGCGTTTGCAGTTGCTCAATCTGTTGATTAACTGCATAAATATCGTATTTTTCTTGGTCGGCTTTGTATTGTTGTTCTTGTCTTTTAAACGCGAGTGTGTGTTTTTCTAAGGTGGACGTAGTCTGTGTTAATTCTTCTGTGCGTTTTTGTTTATCCACTTGCAGTTGTTCAATTTCGTTTGAGAGTTTCTTTTGTTTCTGTAATAAGGTATTGAGCTGATCTCCTAATTCAAAAATAAAACGCCCTTGCTGTTTCCAACTGCCTATTTGCGCGTTGATATCTGCATCTTTTTGTTTTTCATTTAGAAATATGTTCAACTCGTTAAGTTGATGGGTTGCTTGTTGAATCTGGCCTTGTGTCTCATTTATCCACTGTTGTTTTTGTTCAAAAGTTACCTTTTTTTCAGCTATTTGTTGTTTTAATTCGTGTTGTTGCTGCGTTAACTGCAAAATTTGGTTATCGAGAGGGCGAACTGTTTCATCAATCATTTGGTTTTGTTGTTTTACAAAATCAATATGTTTGCGGTGTTCATCCTGAGATTGAATGAGTGTGGCTTGTAGCGGCGTTCGTTCGGCCTGTTGTTTTTCCAGATTGAGTTGTAACTGCTGCTGTTGTTCTGTGTATTCAGTGAGTTGCCTCTGTAGACTTTCAATATTTTGCCAAAGAGGGCGTAGCGACTCCGCAGGTTCGCCATTCGATAGTTTCTTCAGTTGTGGTTGCGCCGTTTGGTATTCAAGTTGGGCATTTTTTAGTTCATTATCAAGTGATTGTAATCTCACAGTGAGCTGGTTGTGTTGTTGCCACCAATTAAGTTCCTGTTGATGCTGTGCACGCTTTTGCTTTATTTCAGTTTCGTGTTTCAGTAACGTATTTTGCTGTTCTAGCAGCTCTTGGTGTTCTGATTCCGTAAGTAAATTAATACTTTGCGCTCTGGCTTTTAAGAGATCTAAATCTGTTTTTGCTTGCTTGTGTTGGTTAAAAATATATTTGGAGATTTGGCTATAAATTTCTGTGCCTGTAATTTCTTCAAGTAGGTCAGCGCGTTCTTTTTCGGAAGCGTTTAAGAAAGCGGCAAAGTCCCCTTGCGATAGCAAGATGGATTTTGTAAAGCGGCCAAAATCTAACCCTGTAATTTTGGTTATTTGGTCGCGAATTTCAGATACCTTAACGGTAATGATTTTGCCATCAGCCACTTGGGCAAGTTCCGCTTTCGGTGGTTGCAAGTTGCCATCTGGTTTATTACCTGCGCGGCGTTGGCTCCAAAATGCGCGATAGGCCGCACCTTTGACTTCAAATTCCACTTCAGCAAGGCAGTCCCCGGTGTGGCGGGTCATCAGCTCGTTTTGGCTTGCGGAAATTGAATCTAATCGTGGTGTCCGATGATATAGCGCTAAGCAGATAGCATCCAATAAGGTGGTTTTCCCCGCACCCGTTGCGCCTGTGATGGCAAATAGCCCCTGGCTGGCAAACGGCTCTTGCGTAAAGTCGATTTTCCATTCACCTTTGAGAGAATTAATATTTTTGAGGCGTAAGCTTAAGATTTTCATATCAATTACCCTTGCTCTTGGCGTAATGCGTCGTAGGATTGTTGGAAAAGTTGGGTTAGACGCTGTTCACGTTCAGGGTCTTCTAGCGTTTCTTCGCTAAGGCGGCGTAAGAAAACCTCTTCTACTGTAAGTTCATTCAGGGTTTCATTGGCCAACGCAAGGTTTTGCCCTTGTTTTTGCTTTCTCGCACGGCGCAGTAACACGACTTCAACGGGAAGGTTTTGTGTGAGAGCTTCGATGCGTTGTTGAATATCCGCGAGATAATCTTGAGAGGCCACCTCAATATCCAACCAAACTGCATTTTCACCTTGGTAATCTTGCCATACGCTAAGTTGTTGTTCTATTTCTTTTAATGAGCCTTTAATCGTCTGTAAGGGCTGAAAAATAGGGATCGCTAACGGGGTGATTTCGGTTAATTCGCTGCCTGTGAATTCAACTAAACAGATACTTTTTTGTTGGGCGGTTTCATCAAAACTGAGGGCAATAGGGGATCCGCAATAGCGAATATGTTGTTTTCCACCAATCACTTGAGGGCGATGAATATGGCCAAGAGCAATATAATCCGCAGGGGGGAACGCCCCTGAAGGGAAGGCTTCTAATGTGCCAATATAAATATCACGCACGGAATCGGTTAATTCCGCGCCAATGACAGTTAAATGCCCCGTAGCAATAATTGGAATATCCACGCCGAGCATTGCGCGTTGTTCGAGGGCAAATTGGTAGCTGGCTAGGTAATGGTCATGAATAGCAGTTTGTAGCGAAAGCTGTTTTTCTTCAATACTTTGCCCTGCAACACTCAATTGAATATCCCGAGGGCGTAAAAAAGGAATGGCACACACGAGGCCAATGGGTTGCGATTGTTTATTGTGTAGAGTAATAACATTCGGTTCACTGCCAGAGGTGACCACTTGGGTATTGAGGTAGCTTAATAATGCGCTCGATTCATTCAGAACGGAAACGGAATCGTGGTTACCGCTCAAAATAACCAACTGGCACCCCGTTTTTTGCAAGTCCACAATAAATTTATTATATAACTCGCGGGCATAACTAGGTGGTGACCCTGTATCAAAAATGTCCCCTGCTACGATAACGGCATCAACGTGATGAATTTCGACTTGGTTTACTAACCAATCTAAAAAGTGTTGGTGCTCAGGCGCACGGCTTTTGGTAAAAAAGTATTGGCCAAGATGCCAGTCAGAGGTATGAATAATGCGCATGAGCCATCCGTTCCTGTCTTTGATAAAGGGCATAAATTACTGCTATCCAGTATACCTGATCCTATCAAAACCTCGTGTTTTTCTCGTGTTATGGCGGAATTATTTCACTTAGATGACATTTACCCGCTAATATAAGGAGAAATATTTGATTTGCGAATAGACATTCATAATTCTGTCATAAAAGTGACGCATAATGCGTTCACATTAACAATGTCTTCTTATTTACAGGAACAATCATGGCAAGACGCATTCTAGTGGTTGAAGATGAAGCGCCCATCCGAGAAATGGTTTGTTTTGTATTAGAACAGAATGGTTTTCAGCCAATTGAAGCTGATGATTATGACAGCGCAATTGCACAGTTAGTTGATCCTCTCCCTGATTTGGTTTTATTGGATTGGATGATCCCTGGTGGTTCAGGTCTCCAAGTGATTAAACATATGAAGCGCGATAGCGCGACGCGTGATGTTCCCGTGATGATGTTAACAGCACGCGGGGAAGAAGAAGATCGAGTGAAAGGGCTTGAAGTCGGCGCTGATGATTATTTGATTAAGCCGTTTTCCCCGAAAGAGTTAATTGCTCGCGTTAAAGCTATTCTCCGTCGGATCTCTCCGATGTCGACAGAAGATATCATCGAAATGAATGGGTTAACGTTAGACCCAACCTCCCACCGTGTGACGAGTAATGACACCCCGATTGATATGGGGCCAACGGAATATAAGCTTCTGCATTTCTTTATGACTCACCCTGAGCGTGTATACAGCCGTGAGCAGCTCTTGAATTATGTGTGGGGCGCGAATGTTTACGTCGAAGATAGAACGGTGGATGTGCACATTCGGCGTTTAAGAAAAGCGCTAGAAACTGAAGGTCATGATAAAATGGTGCAAACAGTACGCGGTACGGGTTACCGTTTCTCTGTTCGTTATTAACGACAAACTAGGGAGAGACATGCGTGCTTGAACGCTTATCGATTAAACAGCTGGTTTGGGGGCTGTTTTTATTTATCTTGCCAGCGCTGATTTTGTCCATTTTTATCGGGCATTTGCCTTGGCTGTTGGTGGTTTCGTTACTGGCAGCCTTAGTGTGGCATGCATATAACCTGCTAAAACTATCTTATTGGCTTTGGTTGGATAAAAGTATGTTACCACCCGAGGGGCGAGGAGGATGGGAGCCGATATTTTACGGTATTTACCAGATGCAGCAGCGTAATCGTAAACGTCGCCGCGAATTAGGGCAGTTGATTAAACGTTTTCGTAGTGGCGCTGAATCCTTACCCGACGCCGTTGTGATGATGACCACTGAAGGCAATATTTTTTGGTGTAATCGCCACGCTCAGGCTTTGTTAGGCTTTCGCTGGCCAGAAGATAATGGCCAACATATTTTCAATTTATTGCGCTACCCTGATTTTAGTCGTTATTTTTCAATCAAAAGCTACGACCAAGCATTAACCATTGAGCTGAATAGTGGGGAAATTGTTGAGTTTCGTATCTTGCCTTATACCGAAGGGCAACTACTGATGGTGGCGCGAGATGTCACTGAAAAACGTCGGTTGGAGAAAGCGCGTAGGGATTTTTTTGCTAACGTTAGCCACGAACTACGTACTCCACTTACCGTTATTCAGGGATATCTTGAGGTAATGGATGACCAGGAAGGTATGCCAGCCGTCAATAAAAAAGCGCTGAATGTGATGCAAGAGCAAGCTCATAGAATGGATAATTTGGTTAAACAGCTTTTGCAGTTATCTCGTATCGAAATTGCACCGCAAATCAACCTTGATGAGCAGGTAAACATTCCAGTAATCCTCAAAATGATTGAGCAAGAAGCGTTAAGTTTAAGCCAGGGCCGCCAGCAATTTGAGTTTAATATCGATGAATCACTGCGAGTACATGGCAATGAGGAGCAACTGCGCAGTGCTGTGGCGAACTTAGTGTATAACGCTATTAACCATACGCCTGAAGGCACAAAAATTCGTGTGGATTGGCGCAAAACCAGTCTTGGTGCTCAATTTAGTGTGAAGGATAATGGGCCAGGGATCCCGTCAGAGCATCTTCCACGTTTGACAGAGCGTTTTTACCGTGTGGATAAAGCACGTTCACGTCAAGGTGGTGGTGGAACAGGGCTTGGGTTGGCTATTGTGAAACATGCCGTTCAGCACCATAGCAGCCAGCTGGTGGTCACTAGCCAAGTTGGTAAAGGGAGTGAGTTCTCATTTACTTTGCCACCTGTGCTAATCGTTGATGATAAAAAATTGAAAAAATCCTAAATGATCCCACTTTATTAATATAATCAACTTGTTAATAAAGTGGATCCTGCTTGCTTACCTATTAATTAATTTTGTTAATACATTATTTTTTTATATTATCCTGCCAATTAATGATTTTGATATTATATATCCTACCAGTTAGTAAAAAAAATGAATGACAAAATGATGAGTTGATTATTTTTCGAACAAATCATATAACGAGTATTGTGATTTTACTGAAAGGAATCACTGGTTCTGAAAATTAGTTTAGTTATTTCCTCTTGTTTTCGGGTTTGCTATTGCCTTTTTGCCCTATAAAAGTTCTACTTGTTGTCAGTTATTGGCGATTTTTTCTGTTTTTTGATTTTTCGTTTTGTCATAGGCAAGCAGGCATACTTTTTTATATTGTTAACAGTATGTTTATCAGAATTCTATCTCGCTATATATATTTCAAAGGGTTGCTAAGTGCATATCCGTAATTTTTTATTTTCGCTACTAAAAATTAACATAATATGGCTCATCGTTTATCATCAAGAGATATCATCGCATTAGGTTTTATGACCTTTGCGTTATTTGTCGGGGCAGGAAATATTATTTTCCCTCCGATGGTTGGCTTACAGGCAGGGGAACAAGTTTGGACCGCCGCACTTGGCTTTTTAGTCACGGGTGTGGGTCTACCTGTATTAACCGTTATTGCATTGGCGAAAGTTGGGGGCGGAATTGAAGCCCTGAGTTCGCCAGTTGGGAAAACAGCGGGTTTACTGCTAGCGGTAGTCGCTTATTTATCTGTCGGCCCGTTATTTGCCACACCAAGAACCGCAACAGTATCGTATAAAGTCGGGATCGCACCGTTATTTGGTGGCGAATCTGATATGTTACTGTTTATCTATAGCGCGGTTTATTTTGTGTTGGTAATTGGTATTTCGCTATATCCAGGGAAACTGCTGGATAGCGTAGGGCACATTTTGGCGCCTGTTAAAATGCTTGCATTGGCTATTTTGGGTGTTGCAGCGGTGATGTGGCCTGCGGGCGATCCAATTCCGTCGACGGTAGACTACCGTGATATGGCTTTTTCAAATGGCTTTATTAACGGTTACCTCACTATGGATACCCTCGGGGCGATGGTGTTTGGGATTGTTATCGTGAATGCGGCGCGTTCAAGGGGTATCGAAAACTCATCATTACTCACTCGCTACACCATGTGGGCAGGCTTAATTGCTGGGGTACTGTTGACGTTGGTGTATTTATCCTTGTTTAAACTGGGTGAAAACAGTGGCTCGTTGATCCCAAATCCAGAAGATGGTGCGGATATCCTACATACTTATGTGCAATACACGTTTGGTGGCTACGGTAGCTTCTTCCTTGCGGTATTGATTTTTGTGGCTTGTATGGTGACTGCGGTTGGCTTGACCTGTGCTTGTGCAGAGTTCTTTAGCCGCTACGTGCCAATTTCTTACCGTAAGCTGGTGTTGATCTTAGGTATTTTCTCTATGGTCATCTCAAACTTAGGTTTGAGTAAATTAATTGCCTTCTCATTACCTGTACTGGTTTCAATTTATCCACCTTGTATTGTCTTGATCTTACTGAGCTTTACATTGAAATGGTGGAAAAATCCAACGGTGGTGATAGCCCCAACGATGCTGGTAAGCTTTGTGGTCGGTTTAATTGGTGCGGTGAAAGCGTCCGAACATTTGAAAGTCTATATCCCAGAGTGGATGACAGCGATGCCATTGTATAAACAAGATTTAGTTTGGGTATTACCTACGCTTGTTGTCTTAGTTGTCGCGATTGTCTGTGACAAAGTGGTGTCACCATCAGTGCAGCATAAGCAAGCTTAATTATCTGAATTATCAAATAAAAGGGAGCCGATTGGCTCCCTTTTTCTTTTTGAGTGTTTTCAAAACTGAAATGTACTTACCAAATAAATGTAGAGTTTTTTTGTTGAAATTAGTACTCGGTACGAATGAAGTGGTGTGTATGCGCAAGGAGGTGCAGATGAACTACTTAGAGCTTATTGAAACGACAGTATTTAGTCGTGAGCGAAAGTTATTGATGGACGATGATGAGTTTCAATTATTTCAGACATTTTTGTTAGAAAATTATGAATATGGTGACACGATAAGTCACACTGGCGGATGCAAACATACTGGAATGAAGCAACAAGAGTTTGCTGAGGCGATTGGCTCAAGTGTGGATTTAGTCCGTAGTTGGGAGCAAAAGCGTAGATTCCCATCGGGCATGGCACTTAAAATTTTATTTCTTATTGAAAAAAAAACTAGCATTATCGATGAGTTAAGGAATATTCGGGTTTAACCAAGCCCATGATAGTACAGGGCTTGGTTTTGTTACGCTGAATTAATCCACGCCTACCGCACTACCTGCTGGTCGGCGAACATCATTAGAGCCGTAAATAAAGCCTTCGCGGACTTTACCAGAAACGGCGGAGTCATTACCCGATGACTTAGCACTGACGCCAGCACCATCAGGGATAGCAACCATGATTAGCTCAGCGGCGCCCCAAGGTGTTTGCTCAACCATTTTATAGCCCATCTTATCGAGGAGGGCTAAGCTATCTTTCGACACACCGCGCTCTTCGTAATATACCTCATCAGGTAGCCATTGATGGTGAATACGCGGTGCATTGACGGCTTCTTGTGGTGGCATACCGTGGTCAATGATATTCAAAGCAGTTTGCAGGGTGATAGAAATAATCCGTGAGCCTCCCGGTGAGCCAAGCACTAAGAATACTTTACCGTCTTTGGTGACAATAGTTGGGCTCATTGATGAAAGTGGACGTTTACCCGGCGCGATAGAATTTCGTTCACCTTGTACTAAGCCATAAAGGTTTTTCTCTCCAACTTTTGTGGTGAAATCGTCCATTTCATCATTAAGGAAGAAACCTGTTCCTGGAGGGATAACCACGGAGCCAAATCGACCGTTGATTGTGTAAGTAGTTGAAACGGCATTTCCTTTTTCATCAACAACCGAGTAATGCGTTGTTTCTGGCTTTTCATGAGGCCCCATACCTGGCTGAACTTGTGTTGAAGGTGTCGCTTGGTTTGGCTTGATTTCTTTGCGCAGCTCTTCGGCGTAGGCTTTGCTTAACAATTTTTCGGTTGGGTTATCCACAAACTCAGGGTCGCCAAGAAACGTATTTCGGTCCATATAGGCGTGGCGCATAGCCTCGGTTAGGGTATGAATATACTCAGCAGAATTAAAACCCATCTCTTTAAGGTCATAACCCTCTAAAATATTTAAGGTTTGGCAGATAGTCACACCACCTGAGCTTGGCGGTGGCGCAGAAATAAATTGATAGCCTCTATAGGTACAGCTAACTGGTGTTGTGTCCGTGATAGTAAAATCGGCAAAATCTTTCGCGGTGAGTATGCCGCCATTTTTCTTTGACGCCTCCTCGACCGCTTTTGGTATTTCACCTTCATAGAAAGCGGACGGCCCATTTTTGGCAATTTTTTCAAGGGTATTGGCTAAATCGGTTTGTACCAATAAGTCACCGGGCTGGAAAGCACTACCATCAGGTTTTAAGAATATACGCGCAACTTCAGGGTCTTGTTTAAAGCGCTCGGTGGTTGTATCCAGCACATCGGTATCTGCACGGGTTAGGGTGAAGCCTTCTCTGGCAAGCTTAATTGCAGGCTCCATCACTTGTTGGCGGCTCATCGTGCCGTATTTTTCTAATGCGTAATCAAGGCCTTTTACGGTACCCGGCACACCCGAAGCGAGGTAGCCGTATAAGCTTGCGTCTTTGATTAACTTACCGTCTTTATCGAGATACATATCCGCGCTTGCTGCGGCAGGGGCGGTTTCTCTAAAATTGATGAATAGGTCTTTGCCATCAGCCAAGTGAATGGTCATAAAGCCGCCACCGCCAATATTGCCACAACACGGGTTAACAACGGCTTGGGCATAGCCAACTGCCACTGCAGCATCCACAGCGTTTCCGCCTGATTTCAAGATATCTGCGCCAATTTGTGAGGCTAAATGTTGAGATGAAACGACCATGCCTTTTTTGGCTTCAACGGCAGGTTCTGATGCAGCAAAGAGTTGGCTTGAAAATAATAAGGAAAGCAATAATGCAGCAGGGCGTAATGATGTTCTGATCATTCGTATCTCCCAGTTAAGGTAAAGTTTGATGTAACACAAATCAATAATATGAATAATTTGTTAATTATTTGTGTTTTTAATGTATAGCATACAATAGTGCAGAACGTTGAATATTTGAGTTAAGAAGTGTTAACTGGGTAGGGTTATTTATCAATAAGCAGGATTTAAATATGGATAGGAAAAGGGCTCAAAAAGAGCCCATGAAGTATATTATTTCTTATTAAACAATGCCATGTGGACCCAACCATTATTGGTTAAAATGAGAGGGCTTTGCTGTGCACGTTCAGCATGTGTTTGTGCTGATTTAATTTGAGGATAAGCTGCAATCACTTTTTCATTTTTTGCCCATGCAGCAACATCCTCCAGTTTTTGCGTGTAGTTGGCGATAGAAATCTGCTGACCACCGCGCTCAGCTGGCTCAGTAAAATTAGTGACTTCGTTAACGACTAACTTACCCGTGCAGAAACTGCCACGGCCTGAAGATTGGGCTTGCTTCTCGTTATAAAATTTTTGCCCTTCACTGGTCAATGTATATTCGACGCCATCCCCTACTTGCTCTCCACTCCACATATCTTTCACGGTGACTTGTTTTTCGCTTTTTGCCAGTAAACCTGCATTCACTAAAGTATCCAGTTGTTCAATATTACGGTAGCTGAATTTGGTGATAAAGCCTGCTGGCATAGGATCTACATTGATACAAATCGCTTTCTTAGTATCGAGGTAATCTTGGATAGACTTTTTGAAGTTACTTTCTGATGCGGTTTGGCTGCTATCACATCCTGCAAGTAATGCACTGATGAGGGCGATTGAGGTGATGAGTTTTAATTTCATTTTCCGATACCTAGCTTTGTTATTTATTTGTAATTAAATGATTCTAATTGTAACGGTAATATAAATAAGGAAAGGTTTATAGTCAGAGATAAATGATAAGGGAGATTTTGGGGTTGTTTGAGATGTTTCTTAGGACGAGATTATGAAAAGAAAAAGCGGGCAGTGCCCGCTTTCGAAAAACTAAATCGATTGATTACAGTTTTGCAGAGTTTTTGGTCAGGTAGTCAGCAACGCCTTTTGGAGAAGCATTCATACCTTCTTTTCCTTTTTCCCACTGAGCTGGGCAAACATCACCGTGCTCTTCGTGGAATTGCAGTGCGTCAACCATACGCAGCATTTCGTCGATGTTACGGCCTAATGGCAGGTCGTTAACCACTTGGTGACGAACAACACCGTTTTTGTCAACGAGGAAAGAACCACGCAGGGCAACGCCTGCTTCTGGGTGGTCAATACCGTAAGCTTTCATGATTTCGCGTTTGATATCAGCAACCATCGGGTATTTAACTTCACCGATACCGCCGTTATCTACTGGGGTTTTACGCCATGCGTTATGAACAAACTCAGAGTCAAAAGAAACACCAACAATTTCAACACCGCGTTTTTTGAATTCTTCATAGCGGTGGTCAAATGCGATCAGCTCTGAAGGACAAACGAAAGTAAAGTCCATTGGCCAGAAGAAGATCACAGCTGGACGGCCGTTCAGGTGGGTTTTCAGGTTGAAGTTTTCAACGATTTCACCGTTACCTAAAACAGCAGCAGCAGTAAAGTCAGGGGCTTGACGTGTTACCAGAACCATAATTTACTCCTATGAGTTTGATTTTTGTCCGAGAGATTTTACAAAAAATTATGTATTTTCGGACATAGACTTCCAAAAGGATAAAAAATTATCTTTTGATAATAAAGACATTTAAACCAATTATTGTGATAGGTTTTAGCTATCAATTGTACTGGTTTAATAAATTAATATCAATAAGATAGTTTTATTCTGCCAAAGTGCAAGTATTAATTTATTCCTTTGCCTGTATTGTGACATCTTGTACAAAAATTTGTTGCAGCGCATTCACCATCATTTGTGGGTAAAATTGAAAGAAAATATTTTCAAGTTCACTATACTGCAATAAAAAATCATCAAATGAACCACTTAGCGCACTCAGTTTAGGCCTTCTTTTCGCCATCCCATTCAGGGATTTACCGATATAGCTTTTGTCTGCGTAGCGAATTAACCATTGCTGCGGCCAGAGATACTCATTTAGCTCCTGAAATTTTTCAGGGGTATGACAAAGCTGAGGTTCGATAATATTTCGACAATAACGCACAAATTCAGGCAATGAAATGGCTGGCTCAATTGTCGACCAATGCAAAGACAAAAAATGATCCCATACTAAATCCAAGGTGATCGGCGCAACACGCCGATATTCCTCACGAAACAGCAATTTGGCTTCTTTGACTAAGGGATGTGTGTCAGTAATTCGATCGACGGCTCGGTGCATCATAATGCCAGAGACAATTTCGGACGAGTAAATGCCCGCAGGGTTGCCGCGAACGTAGTCAGCCATTGTATTGCCGAGCAGGGAGCTGTCAGCGAGGTGGGCCAGGTGGAGGTGCGCTAAATAATTCACTTTAAAATGTCCGTCGTCTTTCAAACCACAGGGGTGTTAGCTTCGTAAAGCCACCCGAATCACATACTCATGTATGCTCATCGGGATATCTTTACTTGCTGCCTACCTGTGATTCGAAATCCATAGGACATGCAACGCAGCTTAGCTAACTTTTTGATTGCTCAAACTATAGCAGTAATTATGTTGAATTCGAAACTTACAGGACATTACTTGGTAGAGGAATAATAAAGAATTCCTCTAATTCGAAATTCATGAGGTATGAGTATTGAGAGATAAAAGGAAAAACAGAAATAATTCATTTATCGAATGGATAAATAGCGTACAGAATTTTTTGCTAACAAAATATTTGTTAAATAATGGTGGTTTTTTGTGCGATTTTGCGCTTATTTCTTGCGCCAAAGGCGGTGCGGCACTAGACTAGTCGCCTGTTTTTTTAGATTGATGTCAATACAATGCGTGTTTCTGATTTTACTTTTGAATTACCTGAAGAACTGATTGCCCACTACCCACAGGCTGAACGTAGCGCTTGCCGCTTATTAAGTCTAGATGGCGGATCGGGGCAGCTAACGCATGGTGTTTTTACGGATGTTCTAGAAAAATTGGAGAAAGGGGATTTACTGGTATTCAACAATACTCGCGTGATCCCTGCAAGGCTATTTGGTCGTAAAGTTAGCGGCGGTAAAATTGAAGTTCTCATTGAACGTATGTTGGACGAGCACCGTGTATTAGCACATGTTCGCGCCTCAAAAGCGCCGAAAGAAGGCACTGAATTGTTGCTGGGTGAAGATGAAAGCGTCAACGCCACGATGGTGGCGCGTCATGGAGCTTTATTTGAGCTGCGTTTTGATGATGAACGGGATGTGCTGAGCATTTTGAACCAAATTGGTCATATGCCATTGCCACCTTACATCGACCGACCTGATGAAGAAGCGGACAAAGAGCTTTATCAAACCGTGTATAGTGAAAAACCGGGGGCTGTCGCAGCACCAACGGCTGGCCTACACTTTGATGAGCCTTTGCTTGAAGCTTTGCGCCAAAAAGGTGTCGAAATGGCGTTTGTCACGTTACATGTTGGCGCGGGGACGTTCCAGCCTGTTCGTGTTGATACCATCGAAGACCACATCATGCACTCCGAATATGCGGAAGTGCCACAAGATGTGGTTGATGCGGTATTGGCGTGTAAAGCGCGTGGTAACCGTGTTATTGCAGTGGGAACAACGTCAGTTCGTTCATTAGAAAGCGCAGCTAAAGCCAGCCAAGATGCCTTAATTGCTCCATTTTTTGATGATACCCAAATTTTTATTTATCCAGGTTATGAATATCAGGTGATTGATGCACTCATCACTAACTTCCATCTGCCTGAATCGACATTAATTATGTTGGTTTCTGCATTTGCTGGATATAAAAACACAATGAATGCGTACAAAGAAGCGGTTGCTGAGCAATACCGTTTCTTTAGCTATGGTGATGCGATGTTTATCACCCCCAATGCGAATGCAAAATTCGAAAAAATTGGCGAATAATCAGTGATAAGCGGTGGCATCAGCTGCTTGCTTAGCAAATTAATACTATCGATAACATCAGACTGTTTTTCTGATGTTTGGAGGCAAACGTGAAATATGAATTACAAACGACCGATGGCAATGCACGCCGTGGCCGTTTAGTGTTTGAGCGCGGCGTGGTTGAAACCCCTGCATTTATGCCAGTGGGCACCTACGGTACCGTAAAAGGCATGACCCCAGAAGAAGTGAAAGAAACGGGCGCTCAAATCCTGTTAGGCAATACTTTCCACCTGTGGTTACGCCCTGGCCAAGAAATCATGAAGTTGCATGGTGACCTCCATGACTTTATGCAATGGCAAGGTCCAATTTTAACGGATTCGGGCGGTTTCCAAGTCTTTAGTCTTGGCGCGATGCGTAAAATTAAAGAAGAAGGCGTACATTTTCGTAACCCAATTAACGGTGAGAAAGTTTTCTTAAGCCCTGAAAAATCGATGGAAATTCAGTACGACCTCGGTTCAGATATCGTAATGATATTCGACGAATGTACGCCATATCCAGCAGATTGGGATTATGCAAAGACCTCAATGGAAATGTCACTGCGCTGGGCTGCGCGTAGCCGCCAACGTTTTGATGAGTTAAACAATAAAAATGCGTTGTTTGGTATCATCCAAGGCAGTGTTTACGAAGATTTACGTGATATTTCGGTTAAGGGGCTGGTGGAAATTGGCTTTGATGGTTACGCTGTAGGCGGCCTCGCCGTTGGCGAACCGAAAGAAGATATGCACCGTATTTTAGAGCATGTTTGCCCACAAATTCCGGCAGAAAAACCGCGGTATTTAATGGGTGTCGGTAAACCAGAAGATTTAGTGGAAGGCGTTCGTCGTGGTATCGACATGTTCGACTGTGTGATGCCAACACGAAATGCACGAAATGGGCATTTATTTGTCACGAATGGCGTGGTAAAAATTCGTAATGCGAAGTATAAATCTGACACATCAACGCTCGACGCGGATTGTGACTGCTATACTTGTCGTCATTACAGTCGTGCCTACTTGCATCATCTTGATAGATGTAATGAAATTCTTGGCGCAAGGCTCAATACCATCCATAATTTACGTTATTATCAACGTTTAATGGCGTGTATCCGCCAAGCCATTGAAGACGGTAATTTCGAAGAGTTTGCGAAAGATTTCTATCAAAAGATTGGAAAACCTGAACCTTCGTTAAATATCGAATGAATTTAAGTGCGAAATCACGCTAATCTGTGTAGCATAGTTAGCTTGGTTTATTCGTTAGACTTCGAATATAAACGCACTGAATTAGTTAGAGTCTGTACTTAAAATTGCTTTCAATAAAACAATGAGGAAAGTTGAATGAGTTTTTTTATTTCTGAAGCAGCGGCATCAGCAGGTGCACCAGCGCAAGGTAGCCCATACACCATGGTTATCATGCTTGTTGTTTTTGCGCTGATCTTCTATTTCATGATTTTGCGTCCACAGCAAAAACGTGCGAAAGAACACCGTAAATTGATGGAATCTATCACTAAAGGTGATGAAGTTTTAACAACTGGCGGTTTAATCGGACGTGTGACTAAAGTGTCTGAAACAGGTTATGTTGTTCTTGAACTGAGTGAGAACACAGAAGTAACCATCAAACGTGATTTCGTTGCTGCTGTTTTACCTAAAGGCACAATGAAAGCAATTTAATTCTGATTTTCCCGAAGGGAACTGCCGTGCTAAACCGTTATCCTTTGTGGAAGTATCTGATGTTGATCGTTGCGATCCTCATCGGTCTGCTTTATGCGCTTCCTAACCTATATGGTGAGGATCCGGCTGTTCAGATCACTGGCGTGCGGGGAACCGCCGCCAATGAACAAACGCTGGTCCAAGTCCAAAAATCGTTACAAGATGACAACATTGAGAGTAAGTCTATCTCTCTGGAAAATGGGGCAATTTTAGCCCGTTTCAACAACTCTGATGTTCAGTTACGTGCTCGTGAAGTCATCATGAATGCACTGGGTGACCAGTATGTTGTTGCATTAAACCTTGCACCTGCGACGCCTAAGTGGCTCGAAGCTGTCGGCGGTGAGCCGATGAAGCTGGGTCTTGACCTGCGTGGTGGGGTTCACTTCCTGATGGAAGTTGATATGGACACTGCATTAGGTAAGTTGCAGGAACAAAACATGGATGGTTTGCGTAATGACCTGCGTCAAGAAGGCATTGCGTACTCTTCTATTCGTAAAGGCAATGATTACAGCGTTGAAGTTCGCTTCCGTAATGCTGACGATCGTAGCCAAGCAGAAAAAGCACTAACACGTAAATATCCAGACCTCGTGTTTAGTGATGGCAGCGACAACACGATGATCGCTGTGATGACCGACGAGCGCTTACGTGAAGCTCGTAACTATGCTGTTTCTCAAAACATTACTATCATCCGTAACCGTGTAAACCAATTAGGTGTTGCTGAGCCTTTAGTTCAACGCCAAGGTGCAGACCGCATTGTGGTTGAGTTACCGGGTATTCAAGATACAGCACGTGCTAAAGAAATCTTAGGCGCAACCGCTACATTAGAATTCCGCCTTGTCAATACCAGCGTGGATTCATCCGCTGCAGAAAGTGGCCGTGTACCAGGTGACTCTGAAGTTAAATATGACCGTGAAGGGGCGCCATATGTCCTGTATAAACGCGTTATTTTAACGGGGGACCATATCACTGACTCCACCTCTGAAGCCGATGAAAACGGTGCACCGCAAGTGAGCATCAGCCTTGATAGTTCTGGTGGTTCTATCATGTCTGACTTTACGCGTGATAACCAAGACAAGCTAATGGCAACGCTGTTTGTTGAATATAAAGACAGCGGTAAAAAAGATGCGACTGGCCGTTCAATCTTGGTGAAAGACGAAAAAGTTATCAATGCTGCACGTATTTCTGCACGTTTTGGTAGCAAATTCCGTATCACTGGTATCAATAATGGTAATGAAGCACGCCAGCTTTCATTATTATTACGTGCAGGTGCGTTGATTGCGCCAATTCAAATCGTTGAAGAACGTACTATCGGTCCAACACTGGGTATGCAAAATATCGAGCAAGGTCTGAAGGCGTGTATCGCGGGTCTGTTAGCGTCTATCCTGTTTATGATTATCTACTATCGTAAATTTGGTTTGATTGCGAGTAGCGCGCTGTTAGCGAACTTGGTGTTAATTGTGGGTGTGATGTCGTTGTTGCCAGGTGCAACACTTACCATGCCAGGTATTGCGGGTATCGTATTAACCCTTGCGGTTGCGGTCGATGCCAACGTACTGATCAACGAACGTATTAAAGAAGAGCTGAAAAACGGGCGATCCGTTCAGCAAGCGATTCATGAAGGTTATAAAGGTGCCTTCTCAAGTATTATCGATGCAAACTTAACGACATTGATCACCGCTATCATTCTATATGCAGTGGGGACGGGGTCGATTAAAGGCTTTGCAATTACGACAGCGATTGGTGTCGCAACCTCTATGTTTACAGCGATTGTAGGTACACGTGCGATTGTGAACCTGCTATATGGTGGTAAACGTATTAACAAGCTGTCAATTTAAGGAGCACGTTGTGGCACAGGATTATACTGTTGAACAATTGAACTATGGCCGTAAAGTCTATGACTTTATGCGCTGGGACAACGTTGCCTTCACGATTTCAGCTCTGTTATTGGTTGCATCAGTTGTCATTATCGGACTAAAAGGGTTTAACTGGGGTCTAGATTTCACTGGGGGGACGGTTATTGAGATTAACCTAAGTCAACCTGCTGATTTGGATAAAATTCGTGATAGCTTGTCTAACTCGAACCATAAAGACCCATTGATTCAAAACTTTGGTAGCAGCCGTGACATCATGATCCGTATCCCGCCAATTGAAGGTACTGCGGGTCAAGAAGTCGGCAAAGAGATTATTACGATTATCAACCAAAACGTTGATGATAAAGCCACTGTAAAACGAATCGAATTCGTGGGGCCGAGTGTCGGTGCAGAGTTGGCGCAAACAGGGGCATTAGCTCTGTTAACTGCGCTTATCTGTATTTTGATTTATGTCGGTTTCCGTTTCGAATGGCGTCTGGCAGCGGGTGCCGTATTGTCTCTTGCCCATGACGTGGTGATTACCTTGGGTATTCTGTCTCTGTTCCATATTGAGATAGATATGACCATCGTAGCATCATTGATGTCGGTTATTGGTTACTCGCTGAACGACAGTATCGTTGTTTCCGACCGTATCCGTGAAAACTTCCGCAAAATTCGTCGTGGTACACCGTACGAAATCATGAACGTCTCTTTGACGCAAACATTGAGCCGTACCATCATGACATCAGCCACCACATTATTAGTGGTTCTGATGCTGTACCTGTTCGGTGGCGCAATGTTGGAAGGCTTCTCACTGGTTATGTTAATCGGTGTAACTATCGGTACTATCTCATCTATTTATGTGGCTTCTGCATTAGCACTGAAGATGGGTATGAAGCGTGAACACTTGATGCAAGTAAAAGTCGAAAAAGAAGGCGCAGACCAAGAGTCATTACTGCCTTAGTTTTTAAAAACGATAAATAACTAAGCCAATTAGTACTCAAAATAGTTTGTGTTGTGAGTAGGCAGCAAGCGAGCGATATCCCTAGGAACATAGTAAACTATGTGACTAGGGTATCGGAGTGCAGCTAAAACCCTCACAACACGAAATATGAAGAGTTACGAACACCTTGTAAGTTACCTTACAAGGTGTTTTTTCTTGCATAGTAGGGTAAACTATCCCTCCGTAAATAGGACTCAGGAAACGCTATGCATTGCCCATTTTGCTCAGCTGTAGATACGAAAGTCATCGACTCGCGTCTGGTTGGTGAAGGTGCTCAAGTCCGTAGACGCCGCCAATGTTTGCTTTGTCATGAACGTTTTACCACGTTTGAAGTGGCAGAACTTGTCATGCCCCGAGTCATTAAAAGTGATGAAGTGCGTGAGCCGTTTGATGAAGAAAAACTCAATCGCGGTATGCAAAAAGCGTTGGAAAAACGCCCTGTTAGCTCTGATGATATTGAACAAGCTATTATTTCCATTAAGTCCCAGCTCCGTGCGACAGGGGAACGTGAAGTTCCGTCGAAATTAATTGGTAGCTTGGTAATGGATGAGCTGAAAAAGCTCGATAAAGTGGCGTATATCCGTTTTGCCTCGGTTTATCGTAGTTTTGAAGATGTGCGTGAGTTTGGCGAAGAAATCGCGAAACTACAGGATTAGCGCCAATGATTGAACAAGATAACATTTACATGGCGCGTGCTTTTGAATTAGCACGTCTTGGCCGTTTTACCACATCACCGAATCCAAACGTCGGGTGTGTGATTGTACGTGATGGCGAAATTGTGGGCGAAGGCTATCACCAAAAAGCGGGTGAACCCCATGCGGAAGTGCATGCACTGCGAATGGCGGGCGAGAAAGCGAAAGGGGCAACGGCGTATGTCACCCTTGAACCTTGTAGCCATCATGGCCGTACACCACCTTGTGCAGAAGCATTGATTAACGCAGGCGTGAGTCGTGTTGTTGCCGCGATGCAAGACCCCAACCCACAGGTCGCTGGGCGTGGTCTGTACATGTTGTCTCAAGCGGGAATTGAAACTCGCAGTAATGTTTTATTAGAGGAAGCCGAAGCGGCAAACCGCGGTTTCTTAAAACGCATGCGTACTGGCTTCCCGTATATTCAGTTAAAACTTGCCGCCTCACTCGATGGTAAAACCGCGTTAGAGACAGGCGAAAGTAAGTGGATCACCAGTGCTGCGGCACGTAAAGATGTCCAAGAGTTTCGTGCCCAGGCTAGCGCCATCTTAAGTACCAGTAGCACTGTGATTGCGGATGACCCATCTCTGACAGTGCGTTGGAACGAGCTCCCCGCGGATATTCAACACGTTTACCCAGAAAGCCAAGTGCGCCAGCCAATCCGTATTGTGCTGGATAACCACAACCGCGTGACGGCTGACCATAAAGTCACACAACTTGAAGGTGAGTGTTGGTTAGTTCGCGCAACCCCAGAAGCAAACACATCATGGCAAGGAAAAGTTGAGCAGATTGCCGTTCCCGCTGATGATAACGGCACTGATCTGGTTATTTTAATGATGCAGCTGGCGAAACGTAACGTAAACAGTATTTGGGTAGAAGCGGGGGCCAAATTAGCGGGATCGTTACTCAAGCTGGGTATTGTTGATGAACTGATTGTGTATATTGCCCCTAAATTACTGGGCAACAATGCACGTGGTTTGGTTGATTTCCCTGCATTAAATGCCTTGGTGGATGCGCCAAGATTTGAATTTACAGATGTGACGAAAGTCGGTGATGACCTGCGTGTCAGGCTACGCCCTGTCTGGTAAGTGCGTTTTTTTGAAATTCGCGCATACGATAAACGAAAGAATGTGATAAAATCCGCGCCCCGCGGGTTATAATTAATATTAGAGGAAGACTATGAACGTAATTAAAGGTGTTGTTGCTGCGCCGAAAGCGCGTGTTGCTATCGCTATTGCTCGTTTTAACAACTTTATTAATGATAGTCTGCTGGAAGGCGCTGTTGATGCGTTAGAGCGTATTGGCCAAGTTTCAAACGACAACATTACTATCGTTTGGGTCCCGGGTGCCTATGAACTGCCATTAACCGCGAAAGCGCTAGTTGAAACTAAAAAATATGATGCCGTTATTGCACTAGGTACGGTTATCCGTGGTGGTACTGCTCATTTTGAATACGTTGCGGGTGAGTGCAGCTCTGGCCTGTCCCATGTTGCAATGAATAGCGAAGTGCCTGTAACTTTTGGTGTATTAACCACTGAAAATATCGAGCAAGCTATTGAACGTGCGGGTACTAAAGCGGGCAACAAAGGCGCTGAAGCTGCCTTAACAGCACTTGAAATGATTAATGTGATTAAAGCCATCAAAGGCAAATAATACACAAATAATGTGACGTCGCGGAGAGTGTGTAAACCTCTTTGCGACACAAATTATTGTGTATAGTTTTTAAATTTAAGGGGAATCTTGTGAAACCTGCTGCTCGTCGCCGCGCTCGTGAGTGTGCTGTACAGGCCATTTATTCATGGCAATTATCTGGCAATCCAATTGCTGAAGTCGAATATGAGTTTATTGCTGAACAGGACATGTCAGACGTTGACGTAAACTATTTTCGTGAACTGTTATCAGGCGTTGCGACCAATGCAACTAAGCTTGATCAACTGATGGCGCCTTATTTATCTCGTCAACTCGAAGAGCTGGGTCAGGTAGAAAAAGCGATTTTACGTGTCTCTATGTTTGAATTGAGCTTCCGTGAAGATGTGCCTTACAAAGTCGCAATTAATGAAGGTATTGAATTAGCGAAAGTATTCGGCGCAGAAGATAGCCATAAATTCGTTAACGGTGTATTAGATAAAGCGGCACCAGCGGTTCGCCGTAAAAAATAATAATATCAGGGTTCCCTCCTGTAACACTACAGTAGTCGAGAGGTAGGCTGGGTTTCAGTCTACCTTTGTACTTATAGGCTCGTCATACTTTAAGTTACAGGTGTATTGGCTAGAATTGGCTCAAATGCAGGTTTTAGTCTATTTTAGGAAGTGCAGTCATTTGCCGCCTATTTGTAACTTGAATTATTCAGAGTATAAATTATTTATTTCGTTTAAAACGAAAATAGAGATAGCGAAAACGGAAAATCTACCATGTCATATGGCGAATTTGACCTCATCGCACGTTACTTTAACCGTCAAACCACTAACCGACGTGATGTGAATATCGGTATTGGTGATGATTGTGCGTTGATGACCATCCCGGAAAAACAGCAACTTGCTGTGAGTACTGACACTCTCGTTTCCGGCATTCATTTCCTACCTACGATTTCTCCCGCTGACCTTGCGTACAAATCATTAGCCTCTAATTTAAGTGACCTTGCTGCAATGGGGGCTGATCCTGCATGGGTTTCTTTAGCTATTACACTGCCTTGTGTCGATTGTGAATGGTTGCAGTCTTTTAGTGATAGTTTGTTCGAACAACTAAATTATTATGGAATGCAATTAATTGGTGGTGATACGACTCGTGGGCCTATGAGCTTAACCTATACAGTGCATGGCTTAGTGCCAGTTGGTAAAGCAATGTCCCGTTCTGGTGCGCGTAATGGCGATTGGATTTATGTGACAGGCACATTGGGGGATAGCGCGGCAGGGCTCGCTATTTTGCAAGATAAACTGCATGTTGCGAACACCGAAGACAATGCGTGGTTAGTTGCACGCCATTTGCGTCCTCAACCGCGTATTTTACAAGGCCAAGCCCTGCGTAATTTAGCCTCTTCAGCGATTGATATTTCTGATGGCTTGGTTTCCGATTTAAACCATATTTTAAAAGCCAGTGGCTGCGGTGCGCGGATCAACTTAGATTCGTTGCCACAATCGGAGGCGTTAAAACAAAGTTGTAGTGTAGAACAAGGGCGCTTATGGTCGCTCAGTGGCGGTGAAGATTATGAATTGTGCTTCACAGTACCTGAAATCAACCGTGGTGCGCTAGAAATGGCGTTAGCACATACAGGCTCTGGTTTTACCTGTATTGGGCAGATCAAACCCCAATCCGAAGGGATCCGCTACTTTTGCAATAACCAAGAAGTTGATGTAAACCTTAAAGGTTTCGATCACTTTGTTTCGGAAGGTGTTTATGGCGACTAGCCAAGAAAAAGTAGAAGCGAAAAAACGGCTAAACATGCGTAACCCATGGCATTTACTTGCTACGGGGTTTGGCAGTGGATTATCGCCGATTGTTCCTGGAACGATGGGCTCACTCGCTGCAATCCCATTCTGGCTATTGATGTCAGGGATGCCCGTTTGGAGTTTATGGGTGGTGATTGTTGCAGGCTTCTGGATTGGCTGTATGATTTGCCAACGCACGTCGGACGACATGAAAATTCATGACCACGGCAGTATTGTCTGGGATGAGTTTATCGGTATGTGGATTACGTTGATGGCGATCCCTGTGGTGGATTTTGAGTGGGTTGTCACCGCTTTCTTTATTTTCCGTATTTACGATATGTGGAAGCCTTGGCCGATCCGTATTTTTGACCGTAAAGTTGGCGGCGGTTTTGGCATTATGATCGACGATATCATCGCGGCGATTTTCGCTTATGTAACTGTCTGGCTATGTGTTAAGTTTAATTTGCTCTCATTTTTATGAGTAAAATAAGAAGGCCATCAATGGATGGCCTTGCTTGCTTGTCATCATTAACAAAATTATTCCTTTCGACGACTAATTCCCATTACTGATGTTTGTGCTAGCGTTAACCCTTTGGTTTCTGGAGCAAACAATATCGAAACGACTAAACCTAATAACGACACTCCCGCCCCCATCAATACCACATTACTAATACCATATTCACTGATAAACACAGGCAGAGCCCACGTAGAAAAGATGGTTCCGATACGGCTAATTGACATGATCACACCGACGGCAGAAGCACGGATATCCGTTGGGAACAGTTCATTTGGATAGAGCCATTGTAAGATCCCAGGCCCTCCAGAGAAAAAGGCGTAGATCCCAAACATAATGATCACCAGACAGATCCCAAGGTTGGAAAATAGCCCGAGGGTCGCTAGTGCAAGTGTCATAATGGCAAAGCTGCCAATAAGTAAGGGACGTCTGCCCATTTTATTGAGCCAATACATGGCAGGCAGGCAACCTAACATAAAGAATAGGCTGATCACGACGTTACCGAGTGCGGCGTTTTTACCTTGATCCCAACCGAGCTGCCCAACAATTTGTGGGCCGAAGGTATAGATGGCGAACATTGGGATCACTTGGCAAGTCCAAATAATTGCGGTAAATAAGACGAAGGAAAAATGACGTTTAGTGAATAATTGCAGGAAATGTGTTTTCTTCTGTTCTTCCGCTTCAAACACCACGGGTTGCCCGAATAGTTTTTCCATCATTTTTTCACATTCTTTAATTCGCCCTTTACGTATCAACCACAGTGGCGATTCAGGCAAATCAAAGCGACCGATCAAAATAACGATGCAAGGGATTACTGCGCTGCCTAGCATCCAGCGCCAGCCGCCTTCGACATCGTACAGCACATAGCCCACAAGGTTGGCGCAAGTTGCCCCCACATACCACATCGCCGCAATAAAGCCGACGGCAAATGCCCTTTGTTTGGTGTTTGAAAATTCGGTGATCATTGAGGTAGCGATGGGGTAATCAGCGCCAATCACAATGCCAATCAAAAAGCGCATGAGAAGTAGCTGCAATGGCGTGGAGACAAACATGGTTGCGACAGAAATGACGCCGATCGCCACAATGTCAATGAGGAACATTTTGCGTCGACCGACTTGGTCACATATATAGCCAAAGAGCGATGTACCGATAAATAACCCTGCAAGGGTTGCTGCGCCGAGTAAGCCTATCCACTCGCTGCTTAAATTGAGTAAAGGGGTGAGTTGTTCAAGTGCGACACCGATCAGAACCAATACATAACCATCAAGAAAAGGCCCGCCGCTGCCCCACAGCATGATCCGCCGATGCACGGAGGAGAATTGAATATCATCAAAACTTTTCGGTTTCATTGTGTATCCCAGTGTCAGCGTAAAATACGCTATAAAACTCTCGAAGTCTTTGAAACTTCGAGAGTAATACTAATCAGCCGTAACGAAATTCAATGCCGAAAGTGCCACGTGGGTATTCCCACTTTTCGAGTGCACTCTCTAAGCCTAAAATACGGCAAGTACCGCACTCAAGGCAGCCAGCATAGTCAAAACGGACTGAGCCATCTTCTTGTTTTTTATATAAACCTGCGGGGCAGGCCTTTGTTAAAGTGTCGAGCACTTGCATATCAGGGTGTTCTTTGATGACGATATGTGGATTTTCTTCATCGACATTAAATTTATTGATACCAAGTTTGACATCAACGTTAACTGGCTGGCTCATATTGCTCTCACTCCTTTAATTCCATCCTTGATTAAATTCATGAAGCCCACTTTTTTCGCATGTTGCAGCATGGTTTTACGCAGTGGAACAGGCGCTTCATCCGAAATGGTAAATAATTTTTTCGCAATCCCAATCGCCATTTCTGGGTAAGCGGTAAACATACGTGGGTTATCCAAAAACTCAGGCATTTTTTGGTACATCTTCATGTCACGCAGTGGGCCTTCATTTAATAGTGAAAGATATTCACTGAGCCCTTGCTTGCTAAAGTCTTCTTTTTTCATTGCATTAAGCACAGTTTTAGCTGCCGCTTCACCCGAGGCAACGGCTAAATCCATGCCGCGAATGGTAAACCCAAGGTTCATACACATACCCGCTGCATCACCCGCAATTAACACGCCATCACGGACAAGTTCCGACTGCATTTTTAAGCCCGCTTCTGGCACAACGTGTGCAGCGTATTCAATCATCTTGCCGCCTTCAATTAACGGGGCGACAGCGGGGTGCTGCTTAAAATCTTCTAACATTTGTGGAACAGATTTTTTGGCATCTTTGATATGATGCAAACCACAAACCAGACCTAAAGAGACAGTGTCCTCATTGGTATATAAGAATCCCCCCCCCATTAGCCCATCAGTTGGCGAGCCAGCAAATAGCCATGCAACGCCTTCATTGTCTTTAATATTGAAGCGATTACATAAAACATCTTTAGGGAGTTCGATTAATTCTTTAACCCCAACAGCGACATGTTCAGCGCTCACACGCTTCGTCATGCCAATTTGTTCGGCGAGCAGTGAATTCACCCCATCAGCCAAAATAACAACTTTGGCTTCAAGCACATCACCATCCGCTTCGACACCAACGATTTTGCCGTCCCGCTCGACCAGTTTATCAACTCGGATACCTGTAATGCATTGCGCTCCCGCATTTTCAGCTTGTTCTACCAGCCACGGATCGAGTTTTCCCCGTAAAACAGACCAAGATGTTTCGTCTGGGCTCTGCTCGGCGCTATTTTGAAAATCGACGGTGACGGCACCGGTTTCAGTCATAAATGACAGCCTTTCACGGGTGATCATGCGTTCGATAGGCGCTTCTTGGGTAAATCCAGGAATAATGCGTTCTAAACTATGGGCGTACATCCGCCCACCTGTGACGTTCTTCCCGCCAGCGTAGTTTCCTCTTTCAATTAGGAGAACTTGCGCACCTTCACGGGCAAGCACCAGTGCAGCGACAGAACCCGCTAGGCCTGCGCCAACAATGATTGCATCAAAAATATCATCGGACATAGTTTCTCCAAATCATACTAAGCAGTGGAGTGACAACTCCACTGCGATAGGCTTATTTCGCCAATTGTTGCGTTAAAGCAGGCAGAATTTTGAATAAATCACCGACAATGCCGTAATCGGCAAATTGGAAGATAGGTGCGTTTTTATCTTTGTTAATGGCAACGATAGTTTGTGCGCCATTTGCCCCGACCATGTGCTGGATTTGCCCTGAAATACCGACAGCAAGGTAAAGTTCAGGTTTGAGCATTAAGTTGGAAATCCCAACGTAGCGCTCGTGCTCCATCCATTTTTCATTTTCAGCGACAGGGCGGGAGCAGGCAATTTCAGCACCTATGGCATCCGCAAGCGTTTTGGCAATGGCAATGTTTTCTTGGCTGCCGATTCCGCGACCCACACTCACTACAAGGCGAGCTTTGTCTAATTCCACGGAGTTGCCTGCTTTTTTCTGAACCGAGGTACGTACAACAGATTGTTTTGGTTCGACCCATTGTGCAGTTTGAGCCGTTCCGCTGCGTGATGCATCACTTGCAGCTGCTTCAAAGGTGCCTGTGGTAACGGTTGCAATGGAAAAGATGCTATTTAAGGTTTCTTGGCCAAAAGCTAAGCCGCCGTAGACCATATGTTTAATGACTGCTTTGTCGGCTTCGATAGCAATCGATGCCGCATCATTCGATACGGCAGCTTGCAGTCTTGCACCTAAACGAGCAGCCAGTAATTTTCCACGACGTGTATTCGGTAGTAGTAACAGGCCTTTGTCGCCATGTTGTTTAATGGTCGCAACGATGGTGTCAGCGTAGTCTTCCAAAATACGGTCATCAGGTTTGCCCGTTAATTGAAAGACTTGTGTTGCACCCAATTGAAATGCTTGGGAACTTTGTGCTTCATCTAATGCTAATACATTCACTTGCTCACCGAGGGTGAGTGCTCCGCCAATCAATTCGGGTAGACGGGAAGCCATATCGCTAAAGACCCAAACGGTTGATAATTTGCTCATGACGCCTCCGATTAAATAATTTTTCTTAAATGTTCAGCAAATTGTGCAATTTGGTCTTCGCCATCACCTTCAATAATGATGCGTTGACGCACTTTTTGCTTCGGTGCTGCAATCGATTGAGCCGATAAAGCGGCGACATCTGTGAGTGCAATATCAGCGATGCCCCATGCTTGAACTGGCTTTTTCGCAGCGCCTAAAATTGCTTTCATAGACGGAATAACAGGGACGTTAATATCGGAGGTCACTGCAATAATGGCTGGCAGCGGAAGCGACAATGTTTCAATTTCATCTTCAAGTTCGCGCTCAACGACAATGTTATCTGCCCCAAGAGAAACAATTTTCTTCACGCCATTAATGGCAGGAATTTGCAGGCTTTCACCTAGTAGAATGCTGACTTGCTGCGCATTGAGGTCAGCAGAACCGTCACCACAAATGATTAAGTCAAAACCTATTTTTTGTGCGGCTGCACCAAGGGCAATGGCACTTTGATGAGGAAGGGCATGTTCGAATTGGTCATCAATAACCACGACTAATTCATCTGGGCCGCGAGATAACACGTCTTTACGGCCTTTCATGTTGGTCAGCGCTTTGCCACCAATACTTAATGCTGTGATTTTGCTATCGGGTTGTTGTGCTTTAATTTGATTAGCCGCTTCGATGGCATTTAAATCATATTGACTAATTTTGGTATCCGCACGGGAAAAATCTAAAGAGCCATCTGAGCTATTAATAATAATATCTTGTTCATCAGGAACAGATTTATAGCATGTAATAATATTCATTACATCTCCTAAAAATATATTTAATAAATATGATCCGTTTTGGTTTCGGATTATATAATTATCATGAACTGGATATTTAAAAATAAAACCTAGGTCACCAATATTGAAAACTTGAAATTAAACGTGTTTTAAATATTCATACTGCTACCTTACTCACCAATATTGTAAAAATCATCAACTTAGCGACGAAATGTTCAATATTGCTACCCTAATCACCAATACTGAAGGTATTTAATAACATTGCCGTTACAAGATATTTTATCTATTTGTATTGATTGGTTATTTTGATAATAAAAACACGAAAAAACAGTAACAAATATTTATCACGAATAATATTGTGACCTTAATAACAGAATTGTTAATGATGAGCCGACATGATTTGAATAGTGATTGGATTAATAGTTAATTAAATTTATAGGAATTAAATAATAAATAAGTGGAGAGGTATTGCGAATAATATCTATTTTAAAACTTATGTATTAAATAATAAATCGGGATCGAACTATGAGCAAAGAAAATAAAAAGGGTGGGATAGAACCGAAAGTGTTTTTTCCTCCATTGATCATTGTTGGACTATTGTGTTGGTTAACCGTCCGTGACCTTGATGCTTCGAATGAAGTGATCAACCAAGTGTTTAGCTACGTGACAAACGTGTGGGGCTGGGCATTTGAATGGTATATGGTCGTGATGCTTGGTGGCTGGTTTTGGTTGATTTTAGGGCCATATGCGAAAAAAACCCTAGGGGAAGAGAAGCCTGAATTTAGCCGTGCGAGCTGGATTTTCATGATGTTCGCTTCGTGTACATCGGCAGCGGTACTTTTCTGGGGGTCTATTGAAATTTATTATTATATTTCAACGCCGCCTTTTGAATTTGCCCCTTATTCAACTCAGGCGAAAAGTATTGGGCTTGCCTATAGCTTATTCCACTGGGGGCCATTACCGTGGGCAACCTATAGCTTCTTAACGGTTGCTTTTGGTTACTTCTTCTTTGTACGTAAAATGGATGTTATCCGCCCAAGTAGTACATTAGTACCGCTGGTCGGTGAAAAACGCGTTAATGGTTGGTTCGGAACAATTGTTGATAACTTCTATTTAGTGGCGTTAATCCTTGCGATGGGCACTAGTTTAGGGTTAGCAACTCCGCTAGTGACTGAATGTATTCAGTATTTATTCGGTATCCCTCACACTTTACAGCTTGATGCGATCATTATTTTCTGCTGGATTGTTTTGAACGCAATCTGTGTGGCATTCGGTCTGCAAAAAGGGGTGAAAATTGCCAGTGATGTACGTAGCTACCTGAGTTTCTTAATGCTTGGATGGGTATTCATTGTTGGTGGTGCAAGTTTTATCGTTAACTACTTTACCGATTCTATCGGGGTATTAATGATGTATATGCCGCGCATGCTGTTCTATACAGATGCGGTCGGTAAAAGCGGTTTCCCACAAGGCTGGACAGTATTCTATTGGGCTTGGTGGGTTATCTACGCAATTCAAATGTGTATTTTCCTCGCACGTATCTCTAAAGGTCGTACCGTTCGTGAACTGTGTATTGGTATGGTCGCGGGTCTGACCGCAGGTACCACTCTGATTTGGACGATTTTAGGCAGTAACACACTGCAACTTGTCGACCAAAATATTATTAACATTCCAAAACTGATTGATGAGTTTGGCGTTCCACGCGCCATCATTGAGACATGGGCTGCCTTACCTTTGAGTACTGTAACAATTTGGGGCTTCTTCATCCTCTGCTTTATCGCCACTGTGACACTAATTAATGCTTGTTCTTACACCCTCGCCATGTCGACTTGTCGCGCAGTGAAAGACGGTGAAGAGCCGCCATTGTTAGTGCGCATCGGTTGGTCTGTTTTAGTTGGTGTCATCGGCATTGTTTTACTGGCTCTAGGCGGATTGAAACCAATTCAAACAGCGATAATTGCCGGAGGATGCCCACTTTTTTTCGTCAACATTATGGTAACGCTCTCGTTTATTAAAGATGCCAAAGTGCATTGGAAAGATGACTAATTTACTCAGAAACAACATTTAAGAGGTTATTGATATGGATTTTAGATTGAATGATGAGCAGGAGCTGTTTGTCGCAGGGATCCGTGAACTGATGGCCAGTGAAAACTGGGAAAGCTACTTCGCACAATGCGACCGCGACAGCCAATACCCTGAACGCTTTGTCAAAGCGTTAGCGGATATGGAAATCGATAACCTGCTGATTCCAGAAGAGCATGGTGGTTTAGATGCAGGGTTTATCACCGTTGCTGCGGTGTGGATGGAACTGGGGCGTTTAGGTGCGCCAACATACGTGCTGTATCAACTGCCGGGTGGTTTCAATACCGTACTGCGTGAAGGGACGCAAGAACAGATTGATAAAATCATGGCGTTCCGCGGCACGGGGAAACAAATGTGGAACTCAGCCATTACTGAGCCGGGCGCGGGTTCTGACGTGGGTAGCCTGCAAACTACTTATCAGCGCCGTAACGGTAAAGTTTACCTGAACGGAAGCAAATGTTTTATCACCAGTAGCGCCTATACGCCATACATTGTGGTGATGAGTCGCGATGCAGATTCGCCAGATAAACCCGTCTTTACTGAGTGGTTCTTGGATATGAGCAAACCAGGTATCAAGGTTAACAAACTTGAAAAGCTGGGCCTGCGCATGGATAGCTGCTGTGAAATTACTTTTGATAACGTCGAACTAGATGAAAAAGACATGTTCGGTCGCGAAGGAAACGGCTTTAACCGCGTAAAAGAAGAGTTTGACCATGAACGTTTCTTAGTGGCGCTAACTAACTACGGTACAGCGATGTGTGCATTTGAAGATGCGGCGCGTTATGCCAACCAACGCGTTCAATTCGGCGAAGCAATCGGTCGTTATCAATTAATTCAAGAAAAATTTGCACATATGGCGATCAAGCTCAATTCAATGCGCAACATGTTATACGAAACTGCATGGAAGAGTGATAACGGGCTGATCACCTCAGGTGATGCAGCAATGTGTAAATACTTCTGTGCAAATGCCGCATTCGAAGTGGTGGACTCTGCGATGCAAGTACTGGGTGGCGTTGGTATCGCGGGTGAACATCGGATCGCACGTTTCTGGCGCGACCTGCGTGTTGACCGCGTATCGGGTGGTTCAGATGAAATGCAAATACTGACACTAGGCCGCAGTGTACTGAAACAGTACCGCTAATGACGTAACCGTCGTGGATTGACCCTTTGATCATGGTTAGAGGGTCAACCGAGTTTCACAGGAGAATCGAACATGGCAGCGCATTTACCTATGCCTGAATTTGGCCCGCTTTCTGGGGTTAAAGTCGTATTTTCAGGAATTGAAATTGCAGGCCCATTCGCGGGGCAAATGTTTGCGGAATGGGGGGCAGAAGTTATTTGGATTGAGAACGTGGCATGGGCAGACACTATTCGTGTCCAGCCAAATTACCCGCAGCTATCGCGACGTAATTTACGGGCGCTCTCATTGAATATCTTTAAGGATGAAGGACGAGAAGCATTTCTTAAGTTAATGGAAACGACGGATATATTTATAGAGGCGAGTAAAGGCCCTGCTTTTGCCCGCCGAGGGATCACGGATGAAGTGCTGTGGGAGCACAATCCAAAATTGGTTATCGCTCACTTATCGGGCTTTGGCCAGTATGGCGACCCGCAATATACCAATCTTGCTGCATATAACACCATTGCTCAAGCCTTCAGTGGCTACCTGATTCAAAACGGTGATAAAGACCAACCAATGCCCGCTTTCCCATATACGGCAGACTATTTCTCGGGTATGACCGCCACAACCGCGGCATTAGCTGCGTTATATAAAGCGCGCGAAACAGGGAAAGGGGAAAGCATCGACGTGGCAATGTATGAAGTGATGCTGCGTATGGGGCAATACTTCATGATGGATTATTTCAATGGTGGTGAAGTTTGCCCACGTATGACCAAAGGGAAAGACCCGTACTATGCAGGTTGCGGCCTGTATAGCTGTAACGATGGTTATATTGTCATGGAAATTGTCGGTATCACGCAAATCCAAGAAATTTTCAAAGATATTGGTCTCGCACATTTATTGGGTACTCCTGAGATCCCAGAAGGCACACAACTGATTCACCGTGTTGAATGCCCATATGGGCCACTCGTTGAGGAAAAATTAGATGAGTGGTTAGGCGCACGTTCCATCGAAGAGGTACTTGCAAGGTTAGCTGAGCTGAATATTGCGAGCGCTAAAGTGTTAACCATTCCTGAGTTAGAAACTAACCCACAATATATTGCCCGTGAATCCATCACCAGTTGGCAAACCATGGATGGGGAAACCTGTCGTGGCCCAAATGTGATGCCAAAATTCAAAAACAATCCAGGACAAATCTGGCGTGGTATGCCATCTCACGGTATGGACACCACTGAAATACTAAAAAACATTGGCTACAACGAAAATGATATTCGGGAGCTGGTCGATAAAGGGCTAGCGAAAATTGTTGAGTAATTAAGTGATTATTCAGGTCAATCTTTCCTGTTGGCCTGAATGTTCATTGGGGAAATAGAGGGAAAACAATTAATGGATGTAATCGGTAGACAAAATTTGCGTCAAATGTGGGACGACCTTGCGTTAACTCACCAAGACAATAAGGCGCTTATCTTTGAGTCTTGCGATGGAAATATTCGTGAATTCAGCTATTTAGAAATGAATGAGCAAATCAATCGCACAGCGAATCTCTTTTTAGCCTATGGCATTCAAAAAGGGGATAAAGTTGCCTTACATCTGGATAATTGCCCTGAATTTTTCTTTTGCTGGTTTGGTTTAGCGAAAATCGGCGCAATTATGGTGCCCATCAACGCACGGTATAAATATAACGAAAGCGCGTGGATTATGCAGAACTGCCAACCTCGTATGGTAGTGACTTGCACCGTATTTTTAGATATTTATCAACGTGTTTTGGCGGATGAAAGCACTTGTCTTGAACGTGTTTTTTTAATTGCAGATACACCCGTCCGACAACAAGATGGCATTTCGGACTTTTTATCAGAACAAGCGGCTCAGCCAGCGGCGCTCACACAAATTGTTGAGCTCAGTGTGAGCGATACTGCGGAAATCTTATTTACCTCAGGAACAACGTCAAAGCCTAAAGGGGTGATTATCACCCACTATAATTTACGTTTTGCGGGGTACTACTCTTCATGGCAAAACGCGTTACGTGCCGATGATGTGTATTTAACGGTGATGCCTGCTTTCCACATTGACTGTCAATGTACGGCATCGATGGCAGCTTTCTCCGTTGGTGCAACGTTTGTCTTAATCGAAAAATACAGTGCGCGGCGTTTTTGGCAGCAAATTGTTAGGCATCGTGCCACTGTGACTGAGTTAATCCCAATGATGATCCGAACGTTATTAAGCCAACCGCTGGCGGATAACGAAAAAGAGCATTGCCTGCGAGAAGCCATGTTTTATCTCAATTTAAGCGATGAAGAAAAAGAGCAATTTATGGCACGTTTTGGCGTGAAACGCTTTTTAACTTCTTATGGTATGACCGAAACGATAGTGGGGTTGATTGGGGACAGACCTGGTGATATCCGCCGCTGGCCATCAATTGGCCGCCCTGGTTTTTGTTACCAAGCGCAAATTCGGGATAAAAACAACCAACCCGTTGAAACAGGAGTGATTGGCGAACTGTGTGTTAAAGGTGAGCGCGGTAAAACGCTGTTTAAAGCGTATTACAACAACCCCGAGGCTACAGAAAAAGCCTTTGATGGCGCAGGTTGGATGCATACAGGGGACTTCGCTTACCAAGACGAAGACGGTTTTTTCTATTTTGTTGATAGAAGCAGCAATATGATCAAACGCGGTGGTGAGAACGTCTCTTGTAGTGAAATCGAAAATATCATTGCCTCACACCCTGCCATTGTGGATGTAGCGGTCATTGGTGTTGCGGATGATATACGTGACGAAGCCATTAAGGCGTTTATTGTGCTGGAAGAAGGGGAAACCTTAACGCAGGAGGAGTTCTTTGCCTTTTGTGAAAAACAAATGGCGAAATTTAAAGTACCAACGTGTGTTGAAGTGCGCAAAGATTTACCGCGAAATTGTTCTGGGAAAGTACTGAAAAAACATCTGCAATAATCGGATCATTCTATTAATTCTGAGGATCCCTCTGTTTATTACTTAAAACAGAGGGATCCCCCTATGATGACGAAAGGATTGCACTATGAGTGAATCATTAAAAATTACCCGTAATGGCTCCATTTTGGAAATCGTACTCGATAGGCCTAAAGCGAATGCGATAGATGCAAAAACCAGTTTCAAAATGGGTGAAGTTTTTCTTAACTTTCGAGATGACCCATCTTTAAGAGTCGCCATTATTACAGGGGCAGGGGAACGTTTTTTCTCTGCAGGGTGGGATCTAAAATCCGCTGCGGAAGGTGAAGCCCCTGATGCGGATTTTGGTCCTGGTGGCTTTGCTGGGTTGACTGAGATTTTTAATCTTAATAAACCCGTGATTGCGGCGGTTAACGGTTATGCATTTGGTGGCGGTTTCGAACTCGCATTGGCGGCAGATATGATTATTTGTTCAGAAAATGCCAGTTTTGCGTTGCCAGAAGCCCAATTAGGGATTGTTCCAGACAGTGGCGGTGTTTTACGTCTGCCAAAAATAGTGCCTGCACCTATCGTGAATGAAATGGTAATGACAGGCAGGCGTATGGATGCTCAAGAAGCATTGCGTTGGGGCGTTGCGAATGATGTGGTGCCTATTGAAAAATTGATGGATAGAGCCCGTGAGCTGGCAGAGCAAATCACGCAAAGCGCACCATTAGCGGTTGCGGCATTAAAAGAAATTTTCCGTGCAACTGGGGAGTTGACCGTCGAAGAGGGTTACAAACTGATGCGCAGTGGGGTATTAACCAATTACCCAGCGGTTTTACACTCTGAAGATGCGACAGAAGGGCCGTTAGCGTTTGCAGAGAAACGTTCTCCAAGTTGGAAAGGCCGATAATCTAGCCACCTGAGAGGTCAATTGTGAGCTTCTATTCATTTGAAGGCGTAAGGCCCGTGGTACACCCAACGGCGTATGTTCATCCTTCCGCGGTCGTGATTGGTGATGTAATTATCAAAGAAGGAGTATTTGTTGGGCCGAATGCGTCACTCAGAGGGGATTATGGGCGCTTAGTGATTGAAAAAGGGGCCAATATTCAAGATTGCTGCATTATGCACGGTTACAGTGATGTAGAAACGATTGTGCGGGAGTGCGGGCATATTGGTCATGGCGCTATTTTACACGGGTGTATCATTGGCCGCGATACTTTAGTCGGAATGAATAGCGTCATCATGGATGGCGCCGTGATTGGTGAGGAAAGCATTGTTGCTGCAATGAGTTTTGTTAAAGCTGGTTTTCAAGGCGAACCACGGCAAATGTTAGTGGGGAGCCCCGCACGATTTCTTCGTCAGGTTAAGGATGAAGAACTACATTGGAAGCAATTGAATACAAAAGAGTACCAGGATCTTGCTGGGCGCTATCTTGTTGGGTTAGAAGAGACTAAGCCCCTCACTGAAATTGAAATTAATCGACCAAAACTATTTGGTACCACAGAAGTGAAGCCTAAAGGGCAATAATAGGTATTGGTCGGAAATAAAAAAACGCGGGTTTAAAACCTGCGTTTTTTTATTGATATAACATATTAACTAGCGGCGCTGTGCTTTGGATAACATCCATTGCCATTTCTGTTCTCTATTCAGTTCACTTGGTGGCATTGAAGCCGCTTTCACGGGGGAATCTATGGTGACTTTTTCCGATTGGTGGTTTCTTAAACGAGAATAAAGTTGGTTATCAATTTTACTCACTTTAATTAAACGCTGGCATTGGCACCCACGACCCGATAGTTTATTCGGGATCATTTTAACTTCACATTGGATCTCAGCCACATCCGATAGAATATAAGAAACAATATTAACAGCATTAGGATGCGGAATATCGAAATTGTTAGATATTTCTCTGGCGGTTGTCCAACGACCTTGCTTCATTACCCAATGTGCTATGGATAAATACAAGGGTTCGTTAATATATTGTCCACACATAAGCGCTCCCAAATCTAATTATTAAAATTGAATAAATAAAGAGAAACTATATGTAAATTGTAGTTGGAATAATGTTATTTATCTCCCGTAATAAATTAAAGGAAAATAATTAATTATTAAAGCCTGGTTAAAATTGTTAAAATAATATATTTGTTATTGATTTATTTTACTTTGCTTTTAGATAGTTAAGTAATTTATAACGAATATAAGTCAGAGCCTAAATTGCGCAGTCATACAGTGACAAGGTTCATAATAATAGATTTAAAAATAATTTGCATGTGTTTATTTTTGAAAATTACATTCAAGGTAATAATTTTGTTTATATTCTATTTTTGGGTGAAGAGATAAACATTGTTGTTTATTATCTGATTATATTTGGTTTTTTTATTGGAAGGGATGTTATTAAACTAAGGGGAATATGTAAATGTTGTTATTTTAGATAACTATTTTTATAACAAATTAATCTAATACTCAATTAATGCGTATTTGAAAGAAAATGAGAGTCATTACACGAAATAATGACTCTCATTTAATAAAAGGTTATTTATTCAGGTAGCTTGTGATTGAATTAACAATGCCTTTGGCATTTAATCCAAGATCGGCAATCAGCTCTTCTTGGCTACCTTGGGAGATAAAGTAGTCTGGCAAGCCAAGGTTTAATACAGGAATTATTTTCTTTTCATGCATTAAAAACTCGTTCACGCCACTCCCTGCGCCACCCATGATGGCATTTTCTTCGAGTGTCACTAACACATCATGGCTATTTGCCATCTCGAGGATCAATGCTTCATCCAAGGGTTTCACAAAGCGCATATCCACAACGGTCGCATTTAATTGCTCTGCGGCTTCAAGCGCGTGGCTGAGTAAGGTCCCGAAGCACAGAATAGCCACTTTTTCACCTTGGCGGCGGATGACTCCTTTACCAATAGGTAATGGTGCTAAAGGCTGGAGTTCAGCCCCTGTACCCGTACCACGAGGGTAACGGACAGCACTTGGACCATCGTTATAGTGGTAGCCAGTGTGTAGCATCTGGCGGCACTCATTTTCATCACTAGGGGCCATGATAACCATGGTTGGTATACAGCGCAGGAATGAAATATCAAAAGACCCTTGGTGAGTTTGCCCATCGGCACCTACGATCCCTGCGCGATCAATTGCAAACATCACGGGGACTTTTTGGATTGCTACATCATGAATAACTTGGTCATAGCCACGTTGCAAGAACGTTGAATAGATAGCGACAATCGGTTTATAACCACCAATCGCTAAACCTGCAGCAAAGGTTACAGCGTGTTGCTCAGCGATAGCGACGTCGAAGTATTGGTCTGGAAATTCTTTTGAAAAACGCACCATACCAGAGCCTTCACGCATGGCTGGCGTGATAGCCATTAATTTGCCATCATCTTTTGCTTCGTCACACAACCAATCACCAAAAATTTTGGAGAATGTTGGGCCAGTTTCTTTGCTTTTCGGTAACGTAAAGGTACTTGGGTCAAATTTAGGTACTGCATGCCAGCTAATTGGGTCTTTTTCCGCAGGCTCATAACCGCGGCCTTTTTTGGTCATGATGTGCAGAAATTGTGGCCCTTTTAAGTCACGCATATTTTTCAATGTTTGGGTGAGTGCAACAACATCGTGCCCATCGACAGGGCCAATATAGTTGAAACCAAGCTCTTCAAACATTGTACCAGGCACCACCATACCTTTGATGTGTTCTTCGGTTTTCTTCAGTAATTCTTTAATCGGTGGCATGTTAGAGAACACTTTTTTGCCACTTTCGCGTAATGTGGTGTACAGCTTGCCAGAAAGTAAGTGCGCCAAATGGTTATTGAGCGCGCCAACATTTTCTGAAATCGACATTTCGTTGTCGTTGAGGATAACCAGCATATCTGGCGCGGCATCTCCTGCGTGGTTCATGGCTTCAAATGCCATCCCTGCCGTGATTGCACCATCGCCAATGACACACACGGTTTTACGGTTTTGTTTCTCTTTTTCTGCCGCAATGGCCATACCTAAACCAGCACTAATGGATGTTGAGGAATGGCCAACGCTTAAAATGTCATACTCACTTTCACCACGCCATGGAAATGGATGTAAACCATTTTTTTGACGAATAGTATCAATACGGTCACGGCGTCCCGTTAAGATTTTATGGGGATACGCTTGGTGGCCGACATCCCAAACTAGGTTATCAAAGGGGGTTTTGTAGACATAATGCAAGGCAACAGTCAGTTCTACTGCACCAAGACCAGAGGCAAAGTGACCGCTAGAGCGACCCACGCTACTCAGTAAAAATTGTCTGAGTTCATCACAAAGCTTAGGTAAGCTTTCTTTGGGCAGCAGACGAAGCTCATCAGGCGTCTCAGCCAATGCTAGCGTTGGATATTTAGCGATATCAATACTCATTAGGTGCTCACTTATAATTAATCAAAAATACCCATCCTATTTTCAGCGACAGTAAAGGGCTGTATTTTCTTACGCTAGACATACATAAAAATCGATGTTTCGCGATTTGTTCTATTAGCCACTGACCCATCACATCAAATAGTTAAGGTAAAGCCCGTTTTACAGCTTAAACTACATCGGGTAATCAATGCCGTAATTATCAGTCTTCTTAATGCCTAAAGGCAAAGCATATTGTCAGCTTTTACGCTCAATAATAAAATTAGCTAAAGCACTTAGCATCTCTATATTATACCCATGGGATTGGATCGTCTCTAAAGCGTCTATTGCATCATGATATAGCTCACGCGCTTTTTTCTGTGCAGCCTCAAGGCCGAGTAGCGATGGGTAAGTACTCTTTTCATGTTCAGCATCCGCGCCTTGGCGCTTACCCGTTACCGCACTATCCCCAATGACGTCTAGGATATCGTCTTGAACTTGAAAGGCAAGTCCAATGGATTCGGCATATTTATCTAAGGCTGGTAACAATTGATGGCCTTTATCGCCAGCGGCATATGCCCCAAGACGAATCGCTGCACGAATGAGCGCACCAGTTTTATGTTGATGAATACGTTCTAATGAAGCAAGGTCAACATGTTTGCCTTCTGCATCTAAATCAAGGGCTTGGCCACCACACATTCCTGCTAGGCCACTGGCGTAAGCTAGTTCAGCTATCATCGCGATACGGTCTTTATCAGAAATATCAGGCATTTTCGCTGAAGCAAGTAACTGAAACGCGAGGGTTTGTAAGGCATCACCCGCTAAAACGGCATTACCTTCACCATACTTGATATGGCAAGTCGGCTGGCCGCGACGTAAATCATCATCGTCCATAGCGGGTAAATCATCATGAATCAATGAATAAGCATGAATACATTCAACTGCTGAGGCGGGGGCATCAAGGTTTTCTTCACTGACACCCAGCATGGAGCCGACTGCATAGGTTAGAAAGGGGCGTAAACGTTTCCCACCTAATAATGCACCGTAACGCATTGCATTGGCTAATGGCAGTTCTGCAAAAGGCAGTGCATTTAGCGTATCTAATAGGTATTGGTTAACTCTGTCGTAGGCATGTTTTTGTTGCAGTGCAAAGCTATCTGGAAGTTGTTCAGACATAATTTATTCAGTTTCAGGTGAAAAATCGGCAAGGGGTTTATTTTCATCATCGCTAAGCAATATTTGTACGCGTTGTTCGGCCTGTTGCAGTACTTTTTGACCTTGTTTGGCGATTTGGACACCACGCTCGAATTCATTGAGCGCATCTTCTAGTGGAAGATCGCCAGATTCGAGGCGAGCAACAATTTGCTCCAGCTCTTGAAGTGAGTTTTCGAAACTAACAGTTGGAACTTGCTGAGATTTTTCTTTAGCCATGTTATTTAGCCACTAATGTTAAATCAATATATTTGGAGTATTTTAAATATTTAGCAGACTAACGCAGTCTTGCTACGGTTACAATTTATTATTGGTGTTTTTAGATTCAGTCCGCAAGATAGTGTTATAATACGCCTCTTTATTGACAATTGGTAACGTGTACATGTGTCACTGTGAGATACATTCGTTAGCCCCAACAACCATGAACATGCAGCTATTATGAAGTTTATCATTAAGTTATTCCCAGAAATTACCATTAAAAGCCAAACTGTTAGGCTACGTTTTATTAAAATTTTGACCAGTAATATCCGTAACGTGCTTAAGTCACTTGGCGAAGAAATTTCGGTTGTCCGTAATTGGGATAACATAGAAGTGCGTGTGAAAGGGGAAACGAAGCATGACGAAATTTGTGACATGCTCGGTCGTATTCCAGGTATTCACCATATTCTTGAAGTTGAAGAAAAACCGTTTACCAGTTTGCACCATATCTTTGAAATGGCCCACGAAGCTTACGGCCCATCATTGGAAAATAAAACCTTTTGTGTGCGTGTAAAGCGCCGCGGTAAACATGAGTTTTCATCTATTGAAGCTGAGCGCTACATTGGCGGTGGGTTAAATCAACACATTGCTTCTGCGAAAGTGAAGCTTAAAGACCCTGATACCACCGTACATTTAGAAATTGAAGATGACAAACTCATCCTAGTGAAAGCGCGTATTGAAGGGATCGGTGGTTTCCCAATTGGTACTCAAGAAGATGTTTTATCGTTAATTTCAGGCGGTTTTGACTCAGGCGTTTCCAGCTACATGCTAATGCGCCGTGGCTGTCGCGTGCACTATTGTTTCTTTAATTTAGGCGGCGCAGCCCATGAAATTGGTGTGAAACAAATTGCGCACTATTTATGGAACCGTTTTGGGAGCTCCCATAAAGTGCGCTTTATTGCCGTTAACTTTGAACCTGTCGTCGCAGAAATTTTAGAAAAAGTCGACGATGGCCAAATGGGTGTTGTATTAAAACGTATGATGGTGCGTGCGGCGTCGAAAGTTGCAGAGCGTTATGGTGTGCAAGCGATTGTGACGGGGGAAGCACTTGGGCAAGTTTCTAGCCAAACCTTAACAAACTTACGTTTGATTGATAATGCGTCTGATACGTTAATATTAAGACCGCTGATTTCCCATGACAAAGAGCACATTATCAAATTAGCTCGTCAAATTGGGACGGAAGATTTTGCGAAAACCATGCCAGAATATTGTGGTGTGATTTCGAAAAGCCCAACAGTGAAAGCGGTAAAAGCACGGATCGAAGCGGAAGAAGCTAATTTTGACTTTTGTATTTTAGAGTCTGTTGTTGAGCAGGCACAAAATATCGATATTCGCCAAATCGCACAAGAAAGTCTAGAGAAAGTCCCTGAAATTGAAATGGTCAGTGAGCTTTCAGTGGAAAATGAAGTGATTGTGGATATCCGCTCTATTGATGAGTTCGAAGATAAACCTTTGAAAGTTGAAGGTATGGAAATCAAACATATTCCATTCTACAAACTCAGCACACAATTTGGTGACTTACCAAAAGATAAAACCTATCTATTATATTGTGACCGTGGGGTGATGAGCCGTTTACAGGCGTTGTACCTCAAAGAACAAGGGTTTGATAATATTAAGGTTTACCGCCCATAAGCGAGACAGGGTGCTTGTATCATCCAAAACTTATCAAAGAGAAATGTGGGGGAGATAACCCCCCCACAAGACTACTTACCGCACGATAAAGTAGCTTGAACCAGAGTATTTCCGCTACTGATGCTTAACGAACACAATCTTTCTTGCATCATGCCTGAAAAACTCAATACCGTAAGACACACGGTAATTAACCCTACAAGGGCAATTTTGGCCATTCCTCTTGACTACTTTTCTAAAAGGAGACAGAATCAAACTGTTAGGTTTTTGAGACTGCCTCGGATTAAGATTAACATCTAAATTCGGGGCTTTCGTCTTTTTGGCTCTGGCAAATGCTTGAACCAAAATGATCCAAGCACCCGTCGCAATCATAACAAAAAGCCGTGAGCTTCAAAGGCTTTTTCAGTCATTATCTGTAAAATAAATCATTTTAATTCAGTGTCTTAATTGATTTTTAATCAATTATTCATGGTGGGTATGAATAGAGGGTTTATCTTCCAAATAGTCGTTGATTCCATTCGGTAAAACCAATCACCTCGGGGTATTTTGGTGGCGATAATTAGACAGGGTGCTTGTACCACAAACCGACAATAGAAAGAGAAATGTGGGGGAGATACCCCACCACAAGACTACTTACCGCACGATAAAGTAGCTTGAACCAGAGTATTTCCACTACTGATGCTTAACGAACACAATCTTTCTTGCATCATGCCTGAAAAACTCAATACCGTAAGACACACGGTAATTAACCCTACAAGGGCAATTTTGGCCATTCCTCTTGACTCCTTTTCTAAAAGGAGACAGAATCAAACTGTTTGGGTTTTGAGACTGCCTCGGATTAAGATTAACATCTAAATTCGGGGCTTTCGTCTTTTTGGCTCTGGCAAATGCTTGAACCAAAATGATCCAAGCACCCGTCGCAATCATAACAAAAAGCCGTGAGCTTCAAAGGCTTTTTCAGTCATTATCTGTAATATAAATCATTTTAATTCAGTGTTTTAATTGATTCTTAACCAATTATTCATGGTGAGTATGAGTAGAGGGTTTATCTTCCAAATAATCGTTAATTCCATTCGGTAAAACAAGCTGCCCAGCAACGATTCCTGCGATTTCTCGACCAACTAATAATTCAATTAGTTTTAATGCAAAATCAAAGGACGTAGCGGGCCCTTGGCTGGTCAACAAATTGACGCGTTCATCAAAGTAAACTCGCCGATCAACCCATTTACTCGCAGGAATTTTATCTTTCATCGACGGATAGCAGGTCATATTACCAAGGGGAAATAGTTGGTGGTGTTCTAATACAATGGCAGGGGCAGCACAGATTGCTGCAACAATGTTACCGTCCAGATGCATACGGCGAACTTTTTCAACGACTAATGGGCTATCACGAAATGTTTCAGCGCCTTGGATGCCGCCAGGTAGAACGATAGCGTCAAAAGGTTCATCAGCCACTTTAATTAATGGGATGTCTGCGACGATTTTCATACCCCGTGAGGCGGTGATTTGCAGGGAGCCGTCTTCATTAGCACTAGCAAGAGTGACTTGAATGCCTGCTCTGACTAATAAATCCGCAGTAGTGACAATTTCAATCTCTTCACTACCATGGGTGATGCAAATTAGAACGGAAGTCGTCATATTGTTGTTCTCTATTTTTGACTAAATGATATAAACGGTCATTTTCAGGGGTATTTAGGCCATGAGCTCGGGCTTGTTTGATTAAAAATCCCGTGATGTAATCAATCTCTGTGCGACGATTATTGCGAATATCCTGTAACATGGACGAGTAGTTATTAGCGGTATTTTGAATAATGCCATTAATATACTCAGTCAGTTCTGTTTTATCGGTGTGTAACCCTTCTGCTGCCATAACGTGGCAGATTTCATCAATAACCCGTGAAATTTGCTCTGTGTGGTAAGTTAATTCACCATTTTTACAATTATGTTCTACCGTGAGAGGGTTGATAGCACAATTAGCGATCAGTTTTCGCCAACAGGTGGTCAAAATCTGATTGTGCCAAGCAACGTCAGGAAGTGCTTCATGTAGGATATCTGCAATAGGGTAATAAGCTTGTGCTTGTGAATTGATTGCCCCAATATGTGTCATTCCGTGAGCAACATGAAATACTTGGTTGTTTTCTTGCCAAGCCGCATGGGTTGTCACACCAGCTAAAACGGGGTGTCGCAAAGGTGCTAGCTCTTCTATTGTCCCCATTCCATTATGGAGGAGTAAAATGGGTGTTTTTTCAGGAATATTGCCAAGTAGAGGCAATAAGGCATCGGAAACTTGCCATGCTTTTAAGCAGACAATCACCAGTTCACTGGTTTGTAGATGATTGATATTATTACAAGGAATTAGTTCGCGAAAAGTACGTCCACCAGGTTCATTCACATCGACAAACAAATCGGGCTGAGCCACACGCAGCCAGCCTTGAGTATCATGGCCTTGTAAGGTGAGGCCAGCAAGCCAAAGCTTACCGATAGCACCACAACCGATCAGGGTTATTTTCATAGTGTCCCTCTGAAATATGTGCTCTGACACCTTGTCATCTCTGACATTGGCTATCTAACCAAGTATATACCTTAGTGTGCGTTAATTATAGCGTAAGGAAGGAGAGAGCCCTGATAACTTGAAGTGCAGTGGCTAAAAACGTTATCATGCATGCAACAAAAAATATCCTTAGAGGTCTGAACAATGCCATCATTTGATATTGTGTCTGAAGTTGAAATGAATGAAGTGCGTAACGCGGTAGAGAATGCGCAGCGCGAGCTTACGAGCCGCTGGGACTTTAAAAATGTTGAAGCAAGCTTTGAACTTAACGATAAAAATGAATCAGTAAAAATCACCAGTGAATCGGATTTCCAAGTCCTCCAACTGGTCGATATTTTAAGGGAAAAAATGGCGAAGCGTGGTATTGATGGCGCAGTGCTAAATGTCCCTGACGATATTGTTCATAGTGGGAAAACTTATAGCGTTGAAGTGACGTTCAAACAAGGCATCGATGCGGCTATTGCTAAAAAAATCATTAAGTTAATCAAAGACAGCAAACTGAAAGTCCAAGCGCAAATTCAGGGTGACCAAGTGCGAGTGACAGGTAAAGCACGCGATGATTTACAGTCGGTTATGGCACTAGTGCGTGGCGGGAATTTAGGCCAGCCTTTCCAATTTAATAACTTCCGTGATTAATTACGACGAGTAAGTTATCAATAAAAATAGGCCTACAATTTTGCAGGCCTATTTTTTATTGCTGAATAATCGCTTCCAGTTGCTCGCGATTAATGATTTTTCGATCAACTTTAACGTAGGCACTTAATTCCTTGTCGACAACTAAAGCTTCCATAACCCCATTTTGAGCTCGTAGCTTTTGTTCTAGGGCGCGAGTATTTTTTAAGTGTGTGGGCAATTCGATACGAATACTACTGACGTATGGCGGTTGTTTCATGGTTAGACTAACGACAAACCAAAGGATTGTCAGGATCAAACCACCAATAAAGACAGTATTTGCCCCTTCAAAATTATATAACCATCCACCGACAATCCCCCCAAGTGCGACACCTAAAAATTGGCTGGTGGAATAAACCCCCATCGCGGTTCCTTTATAGCCTGCGGGTGCTTCCTTACTAATCAATGATGGCAAAATGGCTTCCATAATATTGAAGCCAATAAAAAAGATCTGTAAGCCAAGGATGATGATCCATAACTGGCTACCTGAGAACCACAATGTGATTTCTGCAACTGCCAATAGTGCGATGCAGACCAGGAAGACTTGCTTCATTTTACGATATTTTTCTGCGTAGATTATAAAAGGCAAAACAGTCACAAAGGAAATTAGCATTGTGACCAAATAGGCTTTCCAGTGATCTTGGGCGAGAAAGCCTGCTTTTGTCATAATCAGTGGCAGAGCAACAAAGCTCGACATTAGCAATGTATGTAGGCACAAAATACCGATATTTAATTTTAATAATTGAGGCTGAGCTAAAACGGTTTTTAAATTGCCTTTCACAAAGGCAGATTCACGGTTCAAAACATGGGTGTTGGTGTTTGGTACAACAAAAATGGTGAGTACAATCGCGCCAACGGCAAGTAGGGCTATCCCCCAAAATAAACCATTTAGCCCAATTAGATGGGTAATGATAGGCCCTAAAACAAGCGCAATCGCAAAAGTTAACCCAAAGCTTATCCCTAGAAATGCCATTGCTTTGGTGCGATTTTGTTCGCGGGTTAAATCAGATAGTAACGCCATGACAGCTGCTGAAATCGCACCAGCGCCTTGCAATGCGCGGCCAATAATAATACCCCAAATTGAGTTACTGAGCGCTGCAATAATACTCCCAATAATAAAAATGATTAAGCCAATAACAATGAGTGGCTTACGACCGATTTTGTCTGACATCAAGCCAAAAGGGATCTGAAAAAGTGCTTGGCTAAGGCCATAAATACCAATGGCAATGCCCACTAAAAATTCATTTGCCCCTTGTAAGTGCATTCCATAGCTGGTCAAAATGGGTAAAACCATAAACATACCAAGCATTCGCAAGGAGAACACAGAACCTAATCCCCACGTGGATCTGAGCTCTGCTGATGTCATTTTGTTATCGTTCATTTTTATTCTTCATATTTCGAGCTGTAGCGGTATTGGCTTCTCTTAGCTAGCTAGGTCTCACATATTAGTAATTCAAACTATTTTAGATAGTGTCTAATTACATTAAAAATATGTTGAAATATCAGCTTATTAGCCATTTTTAATAGTGCATTTTATATCTAGCTTATAATAGCAAGGGGCTATTTAACCATAAAATAGATTCATAAGGATAGGCAGAATGCGTAAAAGTGAGTTGTAAAAGCCATCAGAGACAAATAAAAACGGCGGGGAAAGCCCGCCGTTTAGACATTGTTATCATCAGAGAGCAGATAGGTTATCTGACGAGAGCTATAACAGTATCGGTTGAAACGGTAGGATCAACAGACATCATTACACTCAATGCAGTAATTGCTACGATTGAGAAAATGAATAGTTTTCTTGCCCAGACTCGGTCGTCGTTCTCGGTTTTGAAACCTGAAATCGCCATACCCAGCCACCACAAGCTAACTGCTGCACCCACGACCAAATACTTATAGCCCGCGTATCCGCTGATAGCTAACATTAACGTTGCAACCATAAACGCAAGGATGTACAGGAAAATATGTGTCTTAGCGACAGAAATTCCTTTAATCACCGGTAACACGGGAATGTTCGCGGCTTTGTAATCCTTAAAGCGGAAAATGGCAATGGCATACGAGTGAGGCATCTGCCACAAACTGAAAATTAATAACAGGATTAGAGCCCCTGCATCAAATTCATTGGTGACAGCGCAGTAACCGATAACGGGTGGTGCTGCGCCAGACAAGCTGCCAATTAGCGTGCCATAGACTGACTTACGTTTCATATACAGGCTATAAATGCCTACATAAACAATGAAACCGATGACTGCAAGTAGCATTGCCAAGGCATTGGCTGCTACGAGTAGCAGCACCATACCAGCAATACCTAATGCAGCGGCGTAAATCAGGCTAACTTTCGGGTCAATCAGCCCTTTAACTAAAGGGCGATTCTTAGTTCTTTCCATGATACGGTCGATATCACGGTCGATGTAGTTGTTGAAAACACAACCAGAAGCCACGACCAGTGATACACCCAGCAAAGTCGCAACGAACAGCGGGTAATCAATTGACCCTTTTGAGGCCAAAAGAAAACCGCCGATCACAGAAATCAAGTTTCCGAATATAATTCCTGGTTTGGTCACTTGCAGGTATTGCTTAAACATATCGGCAACTCTTTAGTCGAGCATCATATTGATGTTCAGGTTGTACATAATCCACAGCGAGCCGACAACAACGATGCCGACAATAAGCATGGTGAACAGAAATGCAACCAAGTTCCAACGCTCATCAGATGAGGTATTCATATGTAAGAAACATACTAAGTGAACGAAGATTTGCACGACTGCCATACCGACAACAGTCCAAAGGATTGTTGACGTCGTCGCTGTGCCTTCCATCACCATCCAGAACGGGATAACCGTTAGGATAACTGACAGAATAAAGCCAATCAGGTATGTCTTAACGCTACCGTGGCTTGCTCCAGTGTGAGCATCTTTTGCATGACTCATTTAAATAGCCCCCAGAAGATAAACAACGGTAAATACACAGATCCAAACCACGTCTAAGAAGTGCCAGAACAGGCTCAGGCAGTTCAAACGTGTTTTGTTAACGTCAGTCAAACCACGACGAGTGACTTGAATCATCATGATAACAATCCAAATCAGACCCGCAGAAACGTGCAGACCGTGCGTTGCAACCAGTGCAAAGAAACCAGATAAGAAACCACTACGGTCAGGGCCAAAGCCTTCAGCGATCAGTTCGTGGAACTCATAGACTTCCATGATAACGAAGCCAAGGCCTAACAGGAATGTCGCGAACAGCCATAAGTTAACTGCACCGATTTTTCCTTTATGCATCGCAATCATAGCGAAGCCGTAAGTAATACTACTTACTAACAGTAAGAAGGTTTCGCCTAATACGAACTTCAGACTGAAGATATCTTTACCAGCGGGACCGCCAGCAGTTCCATCGGCCAAAACAACATAGGTTGCAAACAAACAAGCAAACAGGATCAAGTCGCTCATGATATAGAGCCAGAAACCGAATACTTTAGTGCCACCTGCATCGTGGTGCCCATGCTCAGCATGGGCGATATTTTGGTTAGTCATTGTATTAGTTGACATCGTTCACACCTGCCTTACGTAATTCTTCAAAGTGCTTATTCTCGATTTCTTCGATTTCAGCCACAGGTACGTAGTAATCAACATCTTCGTCGAAGCTTTTTGCAATCCAAGTTACGATCATTCCACCGAAACCAATGATTGCCATCCACCAGATGTGCCAGATCATTGCGAAACCTAAAACTAAGCTAAATGCTGCGATGATAACGCCAGCGCCAGTATTTTTCGGCATATGAATTTCTTCATATGAAGTTGGTTTCTTATGAGCAAGACCTTTTTCTTTCAAATCCCACCAAGCATCACGAGTTTGAACGTGTGGTTCAATCGCAAAGTTATAGAATGGTGGTGGTGAAGAAGTTGCCCACTCAAGAGTACGTCCACCCCATGGATCTCCCGTTAAATCACGGTTTTCATGGCGGTCACGAATACTCACAATGATTTGGATAACTTGGCATGCAATACCGATAGCGATTAACGCAGCACCGCCTGCAGCAACAACCAACATTGTGTGGTAGGTCGGGTCAATATTCTGGCTTAAACGACGAGTCATCCCCATAAAGCCCAGAATGTATAACGGCATGAATGCTAAGAAGAAACCGATGATCCAGAACCAGAATGCACGGACACCCCATTTTTCATTCAGTGTAAAGCCGTAAGCTTTCGGGAACCAGTAAGTCATACCCGCGAAGCATCCGAACACCACACCACCGATGATAACGTTATGGAAGTGAGCAATCAGGAATAGACTGTTGTGCAGAACAAAGTTTGCACCTGGTACAGCTAACAGAACACCTGTCATACCACCCACAGAGAAGGTGATAATGAAACCAATAGTCCACAGCATTGGTGATTTAAACTCAATGCGACCTTGGTACATAGTAAACAGCCAGTTGAAGATCTTAACCCCTGTTGGGATTGCGATAATCATGGTGGCGATACCGAAGAAGGCGTTTACGTTCGCACCTGAACCCATCGTAAAGAAGTGGTGCAGCCATACGATGAAGGACATAACGGTGATAACGATTGTTGCCCAAACTAATGAGGTATAACCGAATAAACGTTTTTTCGAGAAGGTTGCTGCAACTTCAGAGAATACACCGAACACTGGTAGAACAAGGATATACACCTCAGGGTGACCCCATGCCCAAATCAGGTTGATGTACATCATCATGTTGCCACCCATATCGTTAGTGAAGAAATGGGTACCTAAATAACGGTCTAACGTCAGAAGCGTCAGAGTGACGGTTAAGATAGGGAAAGCAGCAACAATCAATACGTTAGTACATAACGCAGCCCAGCTGAATACAGGCATTTTCATCATCGACATACCCGGAGTACGCATACGGATAATCGTGGCGATGAAGTTAACCCCTGTTAATAACGTACCAATACCCGATATCTGGAGACTCCAGAGCCAGTAATCGACCCCGACCCCTGGGTTGTACTCCAAGCCTGATAATGGCGGATAAGCTAACCAACCTGTTTGTGCGAATTCACCTACCCCTAAAGAGATGTTGATTAAGACAACACCAACTACAAAGAACCAGAAGCTCAATGAGTTAAGGAATGGGAAGGCAACGTCGCGCGCACCAATTTGCAGAGGTACAACGAGGTTCATCAAACCGACAACAAATGGAGTTGCCATGAAGAAAATCATGATAACGCCGTGTGCGGTAAAGATTTGGTCATAGTGATGAGGGTTTAAAAAGCCCTCTTGCCCAGCAGAAGCAAGCACTTGCTGACCACGCATCATGATGGCATCCGCAAAACCACGGAACAACATAACCATCGCTACAATGATGTACATGACACCAATTTTTTTATGGTCAACCGAGGTTAACCACTCTTTCCACAGCCATTTCCATTTACCGAAATAGGAGATCACACCGACTAAGCCAAGCCCACCAAGGACAATAGCAATCAGTGTGACAACGATGATCGGCTCGTGGAGCGGAACTGCATCTAGTGTTAATTTTCCGAACATGCCCTTATTCCTCAGCGCCTGCTGCATGAGCATTATGGCTCATATGCATAGAATGACCTGTAGATTCTTCTTTGGTTTCTACAGGAGCGTGACCTTTATGGTGCTCATGACCAAACTTCAGAACGATATCGTTATAAAGGTTAGGTTTCACGCTAGAGAAGTAGGTAACAGGAACATTTGTGCTTGGCTTAGCGACTTCGTCGAATGCCTGCATTGTATCCATTGTCTTAGGAGACGCTTTTACCTTTTGTACCCACTCATCAAAGCCTTGGCGGTCAGGGGTTGCAATCGCATTGAACTTCATATCAGAGAAGCCATGGCCACTGTAGCTTGCAGAGAAGCCTTTATAGGTGCCTGGTTCATTGGCGATTAAGTGAAGTTTAGTTTGCATACCTGCCATCGCGTAGATTTGGCCACCTAAAGATGGAATGAAGAACGAGTTCATCACCGAATCAGACGTGATTTTGAAGTTAACTGGCACACCAGTAGGGAATGCGATTTCGTTAACTGTAGCAATACCTTGCTCTGGATAGATAAAGATCCATTTCCAGTCAGCTGAAATAACTTCGATTGTGACAGGTTCCTGATCACTCACTAATGGCTGATACGGGTCCAGCTCATGTGTCGTCTTCCAAGTGATAGCACCCAGAATGATGATAATGATGATAGGAACAGTCCAGCAGACTAACTCAATTTTATTTGAGTGAGCCCAGTTTGGACGGTATGTAGCAGACGTGTTGGATTCACGATATTTTCTGGCGAAGATAATCGTCATAAAAATAACGGGAATAACAACAAGCAGCATTAAGCCAATTGCAATAAGAATTAGCTCTTTTTGTTTTACGCCTACGGCGCCTTTTGGATCCATCAACACCATGTCGCAACCACCTAATAATAAGGTTGCTACAACGAGTGAGATTGCTCCGATACTTTTTTTGTAGTTCATAAGTCTCATCCACGACCCCAAATGACAAGATTCTAATTGTCGTTTCATCAGTGCGGGCATTTTACGGTAAGGTTATGCGAGTGTAAATGATTGTAAGGCAAAGAAACGGAATTGTTAGCTCTTTATGTTAATATGATCACATGTAAAGAACTTATAAAGAAAAAGTTAAAATTGATACGGATTATAAGTATATATTGATAAAAGCCCTTTAATACTAAATTATCTTAGTAATTTTTCAAAGAAAAATATATACAAAAGAAGTGAAAAAATGACAAAACTGATATGAATCATAAGCAATATGGTAAGGGAAATTACGTTTTTTATTGCCGATAAAGCTATTTAAGTCGCTTTATCGGCAAAATAGTTTAGAAAAATTATTACTATTTTGATTTAAAAAGAAAATTAATAAATCGCCATACAATTTTCAATAACGCATTAGAACGTATACTTTAATGTATAAATGATTGCGTCTTGATAAAATGTATCGCCTAATTTATTGTCAGCATAGCGATATTGCACACCCGCAGCTAAATGTGGCGTCGCATTCCACCAAAAAGCCATAGCACCATTAATGCCATTTCGCTTTCCTCCGTTGTAGCGTTTATTGCGTGCAAATTCCATTTCGTGCCAGTTGGTTATCATGAAGTTTTCTTCAAACGCGCTGAAATTATAACCCGCTACCCACCCAGCGGTATAACCGTTGTTACCAGAATAGAATGTTTGATCAGTATAGTTTAGGGCGATAAAAGGCTTAAACCACAAGTCACCAAAAGCGGTGTTGTAACCGATACCATATAATGTATTCACATCATGGAAATTCCCGCCATATTTTGTTCCTGGCAATGACCATGTACCGTAAACGTGACCGTACAGATTAAAACCAGTATCACCTAAATAAAAACGGCCTGTTGTTTTGATGGTGTAGCGTTTATTACGTCCTGAATCGGTATGCTGTGTATGGAGAGGGTTTTCCACATCAAAGAAACCGTAGAGTTCACCCCAATTAAAATTAGCTCCACCTTCTAATTCAACATAAGCAAAATCTTTTTTACGAGTCGTTTTCTCCGTTTTGGTCTCAGTACGGTGAGACCAGTCTAAATAGTTAATGTTGATATCAGCAAAACCATTTTGATAGCCTAAAAGATCATCAGAATATGCCGTACCTGCCACAGAAGCTAAGGCGGCAATATAAAGGAGTTTTTTCATAATAGATTATTTTCGTTAATTAATTAATGGGGTTGAGTAGTGCACTATTCGTTAACGTGTTATCTAACTAGTCTCTAACATGTGATATATTAGGCTTTAAAATTGCAATTAAGAAATATTTTTCATTGGATGAGTGATCATAATCACGATCATAAAGTGATTTTGAGGTGTTTTGTGATTAAGGGCTATTTTATTTGAATGATCAGATTCCCTAAACTAATAAGTTAGTCTTAGGGAATCAATTAAATAGATAAGTAAATGTGAGAGAAAAAAGAATTATTGTTTGACAGTTTTACGCACAGCGAGGAAATCTAAACTCCCCCCAATAATTAAACTGATGGCACCAATGCTAATCCCAGCATTAAACAAAATATTTTGGTAACTAGGGATAGCCAGCCAAAATTCAATTTGCGTGGTGAATAGGTAAACTTTCATTCCACTAAAAGAAAATGCCAATAGAGAAAGTAGCCAAATCGCAAGGCAAGTTACTGCAGCAAGTAGGGCATAAACAGCGAAACGATAGCCATTTGCGTATAGCTCACGGCGCTGGAACAGCCCTGTAGCCTGGGTATATAGCAAAGAACTGCGACAGGCTAATAACAATAAGATCCCTGGAACGGCAACGCCAATGGAGATCAAATAAAAAAGTGGCCAGCCATAGTTACTGACGAAAATACTGGCGACTGGGCCAATATATACCCGTCCTACCGCAGAAAGGGCAGAGAGGAGTGCAAACTGCGTTGCGGATAAGGATTTATTACACAGCGTCATTAGCAGTGCAACAAATGCTGCGGTACCCATCCCTGAAAAAATATTCTCAAGGAAAATAATGGAGCCCATCGTCATGATATGAGGCGGGGTGACAGCGAGGAACCAATAACCAATGTTCGACCCACCTTGGAGCAAGCCAAAAAGAAACAGAGCCTTAAACAAGCTCATGTTTTTCATTAAGTAACCACCTAATAATGCACCAATGATAGTAGCAGCCATTCCGACTGTTTTATTCACTGTACCGACTTCACTAAGGCTAAAGCCCAGCGCATTGAGTAAAAAGTTAGTATTGAGCGCCATAACAAAAGCATCGCCCAATTTATAAAACACTAATAATAATAAGACGAGCCATGCGTTGTTACGGCTAAAAAACTCAGCTAGAGGTTCATAGATGGCTTTTTTTAACGAGGTAGGCGGGACGCTATTTTCTTCGGGCTCTTTGGCTAGCAAAGTCGCAATAACACCGATGACCATTAACCCTGCCATGACAAGGTAAAGCTGTTTCCATGTAAGGAACTTATCGGCGAGCCAAAGGGCTAACCCACCAGAAACTAACATGCTGATTCGATAGCCCATCACTGAGGTTGCAGCACCAATTCCGCGTTCTTCTGCGCTTAGCAAGTCAGTCTTATAAGCATCAAATACAATATCTTGGGATGCAGAACAAAAAGCGACTGTAACGGCTAATGCGGCGAGATACCATAAATGCTCAGAAGGGTTCATGAATCCCATTGCGGCAATACTAATAATAAGAAGAATTTGTGTGGTTAACAGCCAGCCTCTACGACGCCCCAAAAAAGGCGGTGTATAACGGTCCATCATAGGAGACCATAAAAACTTCAAAACATAAGCTTGCCCGACTAAGGAAAAGAAACCAATTGTTTTGATATCAACGTTTTCAACCGTTAACCAAGCTTGCAATGTCCCTGCAGTCAGCGCTAAAGGTAAGCCAGAAACGAAGCCTAAAAGGATTAAAGTAATATTATTCGGTAGTGTGAAACGAGGCATTGTTCCCTCTAAGCCTAAGGTGATTTTGCTGCAATACATAGCGCTGCAGAGGTATTGACCGCGCAAAGCTATCCAAGTGTTAACTTGGATAGCTTAATACGAAATGATGGTATTCGCTCGTTTAATAGCGTGAATTTTGTCTGATAAAATCGGTAATTTCTTGATCGGATGCCATGTCGGCAATTAAATCAGCTAATGCACTATTAATTGCAGCTTCAATTTTTGCATTATTCGCCGCTAACAATTCTTGTGTATTAAAATTACGGGTGAATGAGCGCGTTTTTGTTGAGCCATTTGGTGCAGTTGCTGTGATGCTTACACTTGAATTAACAGTAATATTATGACGTAGACTACCTTCAGCAACTTTAGTGTCCAATTTGTTCAATTGAACGACTAAATTAACATTGGCGGGTGAAGTGACCATAAAGCCACGAGCAGCCATCTGTTTTTCAACGGCTTCTTGCATCAAATAGCGGGGATCACGGGATGGATTAAGCACCACTAGGCTACCATTACGATTGACTTCCGCTAATGATTTATTGGTACGGTTGTCTACGCTGCTAACGCTAATTGAGGTTGCATTCAGCGTCGGATTTTTAGCGGGTAACGCTATTTTGGGTTCGAGCGAGAGTGTATTGCTGCTAGTTGCACATCCAGCAAGTAGAAACAACGCAAAAAGTGGAAAACACAGTTTTCTTAACATAATTTTTTCCAGTTCATCTTTCCTAATTGAAAATGTTTCGTTATGGTGCGGGTAGCCGCCACTCGATATAAAGTCGAGTGGCCAAATTATCCTGAACTATTAGACAACAGTTTTTGAAAAAATTCGCACTAATGTGTCGATATCATAACATTGCCAAGTCATGATCGGATATTTCTATAATAAGAAGATAGCAATAATCAAGATGTGCAATATAGTTTACTGAACTTATCAATACTAGAGCGGGTCGCTATTAAGGAGTATTTTATGGTCGCCAATGCATCACAAAGTATGCAGTCTCGTGTGAGCCAAAAATTACAAGATGCTTTTGAACCAAGTCACTTGAATGTCATTAATGAAAGCCATCAACATAATGTATTACCTGGCTCGGAAAGTCATTTCAAAGTCATCTTAGTCACTGATAAATTTGAAAATAAACGAATGCTTGGCCGTCACCGTGAAATTTATGCTATTTTAGCCGATGAATTAGCGGGGGGCATCCATGCTCTTGCTCTGCATACCTATACACCAAAAGAATGGGATGAATTGGCAGATACCGCGTTAAAATCGCCAGCTTGTCGTGGTGTAGGTGGCGTTAGTCGTTAATTTGTGTAGCCAATTGGCCTTTACTTGGGACGATTGGAATTATCCATCAAACCTAAAAGGAGTCTGATGGGTATTTTTTCTTCAATTTTCGTGAGGAAATAAAAATTTTAGTCAGAAAAGTCACAAATAAAGAGGAAAAATCGCTTCTTTTATCTGCTTTTCTCGACTCAGGGCGCTGTCATCGGTATAATGCTGCGTCTAATTTTCAGTAAGGTTTCGGGACGCTTCTGATATCAGGGATTGACCGTTACGTAAGTAACGCCCCCGGTTCTGGAAGGGAGAAGGCCATTAATTGCTTAATGGCATAACTCTGGAGTAGACCGATCACTAAGATTTATTTTGAGGTAAGAAGATGCAAGTTTCTGTTGAAACGACTCAAGGCCTTGGGCGTCGTGTAACAATCACCGTTCCTGCCACTGATATTGAAAAAGCAGTAAATAGCGAGCTGGTTAGCGTTGCTAAGAAAGTACGTGTTGATGGTTTCCGTAAAGGGAAAGTACCAATGAACATCGTTAAACAACGTTATGGTGCGTCTGTTATGCAAGACGTTCTGGGCGATGTGATGCAACGTAACTTCATCAATGCAATCATCGAAAACAAAATCAACCCAGCTGGTGCGCCTAGCTACAAGCCAGAGCAACTGGAAGATGGTAAAGATTTTGTTTACGCAGTTGAGTTTGAAGTTTACCCAGAAATCGAATTAACCGGTTTAGACACTATCGAAGTTGAAAAACCAGCGGTTTCTGTTAAAGACGAAGACCTGGAAAACATGTTAGATACTCTGCGTAAACAACAAGCAGAGTGGAAAGAAGTTGACGAGGCAGCAGCAGCTGATTCACGCATCACTATCAACTTCACAGGCTCTATCGACGGTGAAGAGTTCGAAGGCGGTAAAGCAGAAGATTTCGCACTGGTTATGGGCGAAGGCCGCATGATCCCTGGCTTTGAAGACGGCGTTGTTGGCCACAAAGCTGGCGAAGAGTTCGATATCGAAGTTAACTTCCCAGAAGATTACCACGCTGAAAACCTGAAAGGTAAAGCAGCGAAATTCGCTATCGTTCTGAAGAAAGTAGAACAACGTGAACTGCCAGAATTTACTGAAGAATTCATCAAGCGTTTCGGTATCGCTGATGGTACTTTAGACGGTCTGCGTGCAGAAGTTCGTAAAAACATGGAACGTGAGCTGAAAAATGCGGTGCGTAACCGTGTTAAAGCACAAGTTCTTGATGGTTTGATCAAAGCGAACGACATCGAAGTTCCAGCAGCAGTGGTTGATGGTGAAATCGATGTTCTGCGTCGTCAAGCGGCACAACGTTTTGGTGGCAACGAACAACAAGCGATGGAATTACCACGTGAACTGTTCGAAGAACAAGCAAAACGCCGTGTTGTTATCGGTCTGCTGTTAGGCGAAGTGATCAACAAAAACGAACTGAAAGCTGACGAAGATCGTGTTAAAGCGCTGATCGAAGAAATGGCATCTGCATACGAAGATCCTGCTGAAGTTATCGAATACTACAGCAAAAACGAAGAGCTGATGAACAGCGTTCGTAACTTAGCATTAGAAGAACAAGCGGTTGAAACTGTTCTGGCTGTTGCTAAAGTCACTGAAAAAGAAACTAATTTCACTGAGCTGATGAACCAAGTTCAAGCTGGTTAATTTATTTCTTGTTGTACAAAATAAAAACCCGCGGTGTCTTACTGCGGGTTTTTTTGCAATTAAAGCTTTTGAATAACAACTTTTTTGTGAATTAAGATAGGGTAACCTTGAAAATCACATTTAAACCCTAATTATATCCCTAATACTTCATCTAGCATGTATTCAGTTTTGCTTGCGATTTGAACTATTTTGTAGAGCAAATATCAAAAGAGAGACGAATTCCACCAAAAGAGTTATTTCGTCATTTTTGAAAATCAATTATGGTTTTCTAATGGGATAATACCGTGTAAGTAAACAGACTTGTGTTAAACTTATTGAAAGAGCGTCTTATTGACTTCAGCACAGTTTACTGCACTTTCTTCTTATTTCACCCGTAATCAGTCCAATATAGGCTAAAATAGAGAAATAAGAGGATCGTGAAAGTTTGCAAAAAAAGGTATTTTTAAACATGTTGTTTTGCAACACTCCCTTTGCTCAAGATGATGGTTAGCAGATAGCAAATTAGGCGCAAGCACCAGAAAGTTTTTAATAGGAGATTTCGATGTCACATTTTGGCGGTCAGGAACAATTAGCATCCCAAATGGCTCTTGTGCCAATGGTCATTGAGCAAACCTCTCGAGGTGAGCGCTCATATGATATTTATTCACGTCTATTAAAAGAACGTATCATCTTCCTGACGGGTCAAGTGGAAGACCATATGGCGAACTTAATCGTCGCTCAAATGTTATTCCTTGAAGCAGAAAACCCTGAAAAAGATATCCAACTGTACATCAACTCACCAGGTGGTGTGATTACGGCAGGTATGTCTATCTATGATACCATGCAATTTATTAAGCCAGATGTTAGTACTATTTGTATGGGGCAAGCGTGCTCTATGGGCGCATTTTTGTTGACTGCTGGCACAAAAGGTAAGCGTTTTTGCTTGCCAAATTCGCGTGTAATGATCCACCAACCGCTAGGTGGCTATCAAGGCCAAGCAACGGATATTGAAATCCATGCACAAGAAATTTTAAAAGTGAAAACTCGTATGAATGAACTCATGGCTCACCACACGGGTAAGTCCATTGAAGAAATCAGCCGTGACACTGAGCGTGACCGTTTCTTGTCAGCTAATGAAGCGAAAGAGTACGGTTTAGTCGACCAAATTTATAGTAGCCGCTAATTGGTTAACTTTTGGTATAATTAATTCATACCATAAACTATTTTAAGAAAATCGTTGCTGTGTTTCCTGTTTTAATCAAACAAAAACAAGGCAATATGGATAAAAGTGAGGTCAACTGATGACAGAGAAACGCAAAGAGGGAACGGGTAAACTGCTTTACTGTTCTTTCTGCGGAAAAAGTCAGCACGAAGTACGTAAGCTGATTGCCGGTCCGTCAGTCTATATCTGTGATGAATGCGTAGACTTATGTCTTGATATCATCCGTGAAGAAATTAAAGAACTTGCGCCACACCGTGAGCGCAGTGAACTACCTACGCCACATGAAATTAGGCAACACCTTGATGATTACGTCATCGGTCAAGAAAAAGCGAAAAAAGTCTTGGCGGTTGCGGTTTATAACCATTACAAGCGCTTGCGTAATGGCGACAAAACCAGTGATGGTGTCGAATTAGGCAAAAGTAATATCTTGTTAATTGGTCCAACGGGGAGTGGTAAAACGCTGCTGGCTGAGACCTTAGCACGTTATTTGGATGTGCCATTTACTATGGCCGATGCCACGACATTAACCGAAGCAGGTTATGTGGGTGAAGACGTCGAAAATATTATCCAAAAATTACTGCAAAAATGTGACTATGACGTAGAAAAAGCGCAGCGTGGTATCGTGTATATCGATGAAATTGATAAAATTTCTCGTAAATCTGATAACCCATCCATTACCCGCGATGTTTCGGGTGAAGGTGTGCAGCAAGCACTTTTGAAACTTATCGAGGGTACCGTTGCGGCTGTTCCTCCACAAGGTGGGCGTAAGCATCCACAACAAGAGTTTTTACAGGTAGATACCTCGAAGATTCTGTTTATTTGTGGTGGCGCATTTGCTGGTTTAGATAAAGTGATTGGTCAGCGTTTAAATACCCGTTCAGGTATTGGGTTCGCGGCAGAAGTAAAAGGCGAGTCAGACAAAGCAACAGAAGGTGAATTATTAACACAAGCTGAGCCAGAAGATTTAATTAAATTCGGTTTAATTCCGGAGTTTATTGGTCGTCTGCCAGTGGTTGCTACGTTGACTGAGCTGAGCGAAGAAGCGCTAATTCAAATTTTACAAGAGCCGAAAAATGCATTAACTAAACAGTACCAAGCGCTGTTTAGTCTTGAGGGAACTGAACTTGAGTTTCGAGAAGAAGCGTTAAAAGCTATTGCGAAAAAAGCGATGGCACGTAAAACGGGTGCCCGTGGCTTGCGTTCAATTGTTGAAGCTGCTCTGTTAAATACCATGTATGACCTTCCTTCTATGACGGATGTCGAAAAAGTCGTCGTTGATGAAAATGTCATTAACGAACAATCAGAACCTTTGTTGATCTACAGCAAGCCAGATGCTCAAGCTTCAGGTGATAACTAATCTTTAAGAAAGCGTTCAATAAATAATCAAACAAAATGAGGGATATCCCTCATTTTGTTTTTTATGTTTAACTACCCATTGAATGCTAAAATCTTGTCCCCATATAGTTTATATTCTGAGGTGTGGTTTCCTTGTTTTTGAGAATATTTTTCAAGCGAGAGACAGAAACCCTTAAACTAGCGTGAGCTAAACGAAGAGAGAGCTTTATGAATCCAGAGCGTTCCGAACGCATTGAAATACCAGTATTGCCTCTGCGTGATGTAGTGGTATACCCACATATGGTGATCCCACTGTTTGTTGGACGTGAAAAATCCATTCACAGTCTGGAAGCAGCGATGGATCATGACAAACAAGTGATGCTGGTTGCGCAAAAAGAAGCCTCGACTGATGAGCCAGGGGTGAACGATTTATTTGCTGTTGGTACAGTTGCATCCGTTATTCAGATGCTAAAACTGCCAGACGGCACAGTGAAAGTCTTAGTTGAAGGCTTAAGACGTGCGCGTATTACTAGCTTGACGGATAACGGCGAGTATTTCCTCGCGCAAGCTGAGTATTTAGCATCTGAACAAGATAAACACGCTGAAGGTGCCGTTTACGACGAAACCACAGCGGGCACTCCAGCATCAATTCTTGATGAAAAAGAAAATGAAGTGCTGTATCGCACCATTGTGAGCCAGTTTGAAAGCTATATTAAGCTCAACAAAAAAATTCCACCAGAAGTGCTGACTGCATTGCACTCGATAGAGCAAGACCAGCTTGATAAACTTGCAGACACTATTGCATCCCACATGCCGCTAAAATTAGCGGATAAACAGCGCGTTCTTGAAATGGCAAATATTGCTGAACGTGTTGAGTTCCTGATGGCGATGATGGAGTCAGAAACAGAATTACTGCAAGTCGAAAAACGCATCCGTAATCGCGTTAAAAAGCAGATGGAAAAAAGTCAGCGCGAGTACTATCTGAATGAGCAAATGAAAGCTATTCAGAAAGAACTGGGTGAAATGGATGACGCGCCAGATGAATATGAATCGCTAAAACGTAAAATCGAAGAAGCGAAAATGCCAAAAGAGGCACAAGAAAAAGCAGAAGCAGAATTGCAGAAGCTGAAAATGATGTCTCCAATGTCTGCAGAGGCCACGGTTGTCCGTAGTTATATCGACTGGATGGTGCAAGTACCATGGCATGCGCGTAGCAAAGTCAAAAAAGACTTAGTTAAAGCACAAGAAGTGTTGGATACCGATCATTATGGCCTTGAGCGTGTTAAAGACCGTATTTTAGAGTATCTGGCAGTACAAAGCCGTGTCAGTAAAATCAAAGGGCCAATTCTTTGCTTGGTAGGGCCTCCAGGGGTTGGTAAAACCTCTTTGGGTCAATCTATTGCGAAGGCAACGGGTCGCCAATACACCCGCATGGCGTTAGGTGGTGTGCGTGACGAAGCAGAAATCCGTGGTCACCGTCGTACCTATATTGGTTCAATGCCAGGTAAACTTATCCAGAAAATGGCAAAAGTTGGTGTGAAAAACCCACTGTTCCTACTGGATGAAATAGACAAAATGTCTTCAGACATGCGCGGAGACCCTGCATCAGCATTATTAGAAGTGCTTGATCCAGAACAAAATATCGCGTTTAACGACCACTATTTAGAAGTGGATTACGACTTGTCTGACGTTATGTTTGTTGCAACGTCAAACTCGATGAATATCCCTGCGCCACTACTGGATCGTATGGAAGTGATTCGCCTTTCAGGTTATACCGAAGACGAAAAACTGAATATTGCTAAAAAACATTTATTATCGAAACAAATTGAACGTAATGCCTTGAAAAAAGGCGAATTAACGATCGATGATAGCGCATTAATGAGCATTATTCGTTACTATACGCGTGAAGCGGGTGTGCGTGGTTTAGAGCGCGAAATTTCGAAATTGTGTCGTAAAGCCGTTAAAGCATTATTAATGGATAAAAAACTCAAACACATCGAAATCAACGCAGATAATTTAAAAGATTATCTGGGGGTTCGTCGCTTCGACTACGGCCAAGCAGATACTGAAAACCGTGTCGGCCAGGTGACTGGTTTAGCGTGGACTGAAGTGGGTGGGGACTTACTTACCATTGAAACTGCGTGTGTACCAGGTAAAGGCAAGTTGACTTATACAGGTTCTTTAGGTGAAGTAATGCAAGAGTCGATCCAGACGGCCTTAACCGTGGTGAGAGCTCGTGCTGAAAAACTGGGTATTAACAGCGATTTCTATGAGAAACGCGATATCCACGTTCACGTTCCTGAAGGTGCAACACCAAAAGATGGCCCAAGCGCAGGTATTGCGATGTCAACAGCCTTGGTTTCTTGTTTAACAGGTAACCCAGTTCGTGCTGACGTGGCAATGACGGGAGAAATCACATTAAGAGGGTTAGTTTTCCCAATTGGTGGGTTAAAGGAAAAATTATTAGCTGCACACCGTGGCGGAATAAAAACCGTATTAATCCCTAAAGAAAACGAACGTGACTTAGAAGAAATTCCTCAAAATGTGATCGCTGATTTAGAAATTCACCCAGTGAAAACCATTGAAGAAGTTCTTTCTTTAGCTTTAGTTAACCCGCCTTTCGGGGTTGAGGTTGTTAAAAAGAAAGCGAAAAGAGTGAGCTGAATCAAGAAGTTTGCATAAAACTAAGGCTGACAGCTAATTTAGGGCTTGTCAGCCTTTTTTTTCATCGTTAATTTAGCGATGATTCTGATAATTGTTTGTATGCAATCTGTTCTCTTGCCATTGGTAATCAGGATTGATATAACGGCTAAATCATTAATTAGCTGTACGAATAGAAGCTAGCTGCTATAGTTAATTTGATGGTTTATAGTCCAACTAATAATGGGGATGATAAGAGTGAATAAAGCTCAACTGATTGATCAAATCGCTTCTGATGCGAATATTTCTAAAGCTGCTGCAGGTCGCGTTGTTGACGCGTTCGTTGCTACTGTAACGAGTTCTTTGAGTAAAGGAGACGATGTTGCTTTAGTTGGCTTTGGTAATTTCACTGTTCGTGAGCGTGCTGCACGTACAGGCCGTAACCCACAAACGGGCAAAGAGATTAAAATCGCTGCGGCGAAAGTTCCAGCTTTCCGTCCAGGCAAGGGTCTTAAAGACGCTGTTAATAGCTAATTAAGTATTTTAGTTTGTCTTTCTTGCATTTTTGCAAAAACTCAAACTGACGGAATGCCTTTAATCAGCTAATATATAAGCGCACCATGGAAATGGTGCGCTTTTTTTTCTTTCTGAGTTAAGATTAGCGTATTATTAAGAAATTGAATTCAACAAAGCGGAGTTAAGCCTTTTTATGATGGAAAATCTACGCACGAAGGCCAACAGTCCTTTTATTAAAATTTTGCTAGGGCTCATTATGCTGTCATTCGTGCTGACAGGCGTTATGATGGGCGGCTTAGGTGGCAATAGTGCCAACAAAGCAGCAGAAGTTAATGGGCAGCCAATTAGCAAGGAACAGTTACAGCAGGCTTTTCAGCAGGAACGCCAATCATTACAAGAATACTTGGGAGATAAATTCTCTGAAGTGGCGAGTAATGAAGAAAGCATGAATTTGCTGCGTCGCCAAGCGCTTGATAATTTGATTAACAATGAATTGATTAATCAATATGCTAATGAACTGAATCTCTCAGCAAGCGATCAACAGATTGAGCAATCCATTTTCTCTATGCCAATCTTCCAAACTGATGGTCGGTTTGATAGCGACAAATATCGCGAAATCTTAAGTCGTTATAACATCAATGCGGATAGTTTTGCGGCACAAATTCGCCAAGATTTAACACGTGCTCAGCTAGGGAAATCTTTTACTGGGACGGACTTCGCTTTACCATCAGAAGTTAAAGCATATGCTGAATTATTTATGCAAGAGCGTGAAATTCGCACTGCAACTTTGTCCTTAGCTGATGTGCAAGCGAAACAAACGATATCTGAAGAAGAGTTGAAAGCATACTACGATGCGAATCAAAATAGTTTTATTTCACCGGAAAAAGTGAAAGTCAGCTATGTTGAAATGGACGCAGCATCTATGCCAGAAGCCACGGTTTCTGATGAAGAAGTGAAAACGTATTATGAGCAAAACCTGAAAAATTACACTCAGGCAGAGCAAAAACAATACAGCATGATCCAAGTAGCTTCAGAAAAAGAAGCGAACGACATCATCAATGAAATCAAAGCAGGTGCAGATTTTGCAACGCTAGCGGCTGAAAAATCAACGGATAAATTCAGTGCGGGTAACAAAGGCCTGATTGGTTGGATGGAGGCCGCTTCAACGCCGAGCGAAATTATCACTGCAAACTTAACAGAAAAAGGCCAACTTTCGGCACCAGTTAAAGCGCAGGATAACTACGTTGTTTTCCGTTTAGATGATATTAAGCCTGAGTCAACAAAACCGTTTGAACAAGTTTCTGAAACCATCAAAGTTAGCTTGCTGCAAGATAAAAACATCAAGCAGTTCTATGACTTACAACAAAAAGTCAGTGAGGCTGCCACAAGCGATATGGAATCATTAGTTTCAGTTGAATCTGTTTCTGGCTTGAAAATGGTGACAACAGATTGGTTTGATCGTAACAATCCACCTGCGGCGTTAAATTTCCCTAAAGTTATCAATGAAGTCTTTAGCGACCGTCTAGTTGATAAAAATGGCTCTAAAGGGATTAACTCTGACGTAATTAACGTTGAAGGTGACCGTGCATTTGTTGTTCGTGTGACTGAGTACAAACCAGAAAGCACAGAGCCGTTTGAAACAGTTAAACCTGCGATTGAAACATTAGTTAAGCGCCAGAAAGCCGATGCAGAACTAAAAGCAACCGCAGACAAGCTACTTGCTGACTTGAAAGCTGGTAAAGGCGAAGAAGCGTTAAGTACAGCGGGCGTTAAATTTACTGGCGTGCAAACTGTTTCGCGTTTAATGCCACAAACCGCGACGATTAACACAGCAATGGACATGGCTCAACCTGTTGATGGTAAGCCTGCCTACTCTATTGCACGTGATGAATCTGACAACTATGTTGTTATTCAGTTGGATAAAGTGACTTTAGGCCAGCCAACGGAAGACGAGCTGAAACAGTTATCCCGTGAATACCAAGGTGTGATGAGCTCTGCTGTGAATGAAGCGTTGATGCTTAATTTACGTGAAAATGCGAAAATTGAAGTTCTGAATCTTGAATAATTGCGAGTAGCTTCGCAATTTAAGTTGTAAGCATATTATTAAAAGGCCACCTTTGGGTGGCCTTTCGCATTTTTATTTTTCGCAAAATGCTGAGATGATTTTTTTCTGGCACTGTGATGTCTCTACATACATAGGAGAAACATCATGTCATGGAAAACAATTGTTAAACGTAGTTTAGCGACAGCATTATGCTTAGCATTATTGGGGGGCTTTTCATCTTTAACATGGGCGAAAAAAAACACAGCAGAGAAAAACGCAATAACACACTCTCAGCCAACTGAATCTACAGAAAGCGTAAAAGCTATTGATATCAACCAATCAAATAAAGTGAGTATTAATAACGCAACGGCAGAAGAGCTGGCTCAAAAATTGAATGGTATTGGCAAACAAAAAGCAAAAGCTATTGTCGAGTACCGGGAAAAATACGGTGCGTTTAATACCATAGAAAATATTTTGGAAGTCCAAGGAATTGGCCCTGCGTTTTTAGAAAAAAATAAGAATAAACTCATGCTTTGATGTCATGGCTCCTCATTCGAATGATTGGGGAGCTACTTATGATATGGCTATTTATTAATCTGATTTACTGTTTTATGGTAAATAATTTGAGAGCTAAGTCTTATTCGTGATATTTATTCAGCATATTTTCCGTACATTTGTTATTTTTATGTTATCGGAATATAAACTGGTCGGAGTAGTTATGACAACAAAGATTAAAGTTCATGGTTATCATATTGATGTATTCCAGCACGTAAACAATGCACGCTATTTAGAGTTCTACGAGGCAGACCGCTGGGAGTGGATGAATAAGCGCAACTTTATCAGTTGGGCAATACAAAGCAATTTAACCATGGCTGCCGTGAATATCAATGTGAACTATATTCAGGGGGTATTGCTGGGGGATGAACTCACTGTTGTGACACGGATGGATAAAATCGGTTCTAAAAGCGCGGTGTGCTATCAACAAATTATTCGTAATAAAGCAGGGCAATCAGAAGTCGTCTCTGATGCTTATGTCACTTTCGTATTTATTGATAACCTCACTAATAAAGCGATTATGATTGATGAAGAGCTGCGTGAGAAGCTGGAGTCATTTAATGCGGTTATTGATGATTTTATTAGTTAATTAAATGAAAGCCTACCTGATCTTGATTATCAGGTAGGTAAACTTGCTTACTGCATTATTTAGCTTGTAGTTGTTTTAATGACTGTATTACAGCTTCTTTTTGGTTTAAGTATTCGTTTAAGCCATTGCTTCTTAAATGGCAGGCTGCACATTCACCGCAGCCATCGCCTTGAATACCATTATAGCAAGTTAGCGTTTGTTCTTTGATGGTGTTAAGGTGACCGTAACTATCAGCTAACGCCCAAGTTTGGGCTTTGTTTAGCCACATAAGGGGCGTTTCGAAGCGAATATCCTTTGCTAAACCAAGAGTGACGGCGTGATTAAGCGCTTTAACAAATTCATCACGGCAATCGGGGTAACCTGAAAAATCGGTTTCGCATACGCCAGTAATCACTGCTTCTGCTTGGACCTGATAAGCGTAGATTGCTGCTAGGGTCAGAAATAAGATATTGCGCCCAGGTACGAAGGTACTCGGTAATCCACTCGCCTCGCTTTTTTCAAAATCAGGGACAGGGATGTTGTTTCGCGTCAAACTACTCACGGCTAATTCATTGAGTAATGTGACATCTAAAACTTTATGGGCTGTTGCGCCTAATGATGCACTTAATTTCAGCGCAACTTCAATTTCTTGACGATGTCGTTGTCCATAATCGAAAGTGACACAATGCACCTCATCATAATTTTCTAAGGCTTGGATCAGACAAGTTGTTGAGTCTTGCCCACCACTAAAGACGACAACCGCGCGTTTCATAGTCACTCCTTGGTGATAATTCATGTAATTCAAGAAAATGAGGTTTTAGTTTTCCATGTTAGCGAGGTGATAACATAATTAACAGTTTTATTTTTATAGGTTTAGTCTATTTGATGTGCTATTTATCCTATTATTCTTTAATTTGTATAAAATTATTCTATAATAAAGCGAATTGGTGACGCTATTATTTTTTTTGAATGATGATGTTTTGCATAATAAGGTTTCCAATATTAAAAACATAACAAAAAGCATTTACATCTAAGCCAAGAGAGCAATCATGTTAGATAAAATAGACAAAAAACTGCTTTGTTTATTGCAAAATGACAGTAGCTTATCCCTCAATACACTCGCTGAAGCGGTTAATTTAACCTCTACACCGTGTTGGAAGCGCCTAAAACGTCTCGAAGATGAAGGCTACATTCGTGGACGAGTTACGCTACTTGACGGCGAAAAGCTGGGGTTAGGCTTGACGGTTATCGTAACGATAAAAACTCAGCACCATAATAGTGAGTGGTATGAGCAATTTGTGTCATTTGTTAGTCAGATGCCAGAGGTACTGATGTTTTACCGTATGGCGGGGGAATATGATTACCTGATGCAAGTTGAAGTGCATGATATGAAATCTTATGACCTTTTTTATAAAAAGCTGGTGAATGGTGTTCAGGGTTTAATTGATGTCACTTCAAGCTTTGCGATGGAAAAAATCAAATATACAACAGTGTTACCTATCCCTGATTAGATTGTCGGCAGAAAAGACAATATAAGGCAGCTTAAGGCGTATAAATTAATTAAAATCATTCAAGGCAGCAATACGTGCGATTATTTTCACAACTAAAATGGTATTTTTTAAGTGAATGGCGGCGCTATCTCGGCGCTGTTTGCTTTTTGATTGTCATTGCTATCTTACAGCTCATTCCTCCTCGCATTGTTGGCGTGGTTGTTGATGGGATTAGCAAAGAAACCATGCCGAGAAGTCAACTAGTCAACTACGTCCTGCTAATGTTATTCATTGCATTAATTGTTTATGGCTTGCGATATGTTTGGCGGCTTTGGCTATTTGGAGCCTCTTATAAACTGGCTGTTCAACTACGCCAGAAATTCTATCGCCAATTAAGTCTGCAAAACCAAGCATTTTACCTGAAATATCGTACAGGGGATCTCATCGCTCGTACGACAAATGACGTAGATCGTGTCGTATTTGCAGCAGGGGAAGGGGTGTTAACGCTAGTTGACTCGTTGGTTATGGGATGCGCTGTTTTAATTATGATGAGTGTTGAGATCAGCTGGCAGCTAACCTTACTGGCGTTGATTCCGATGCCAATTATGGCTATCGTCATCAAGCGTTATGGGGATCAGCTTCACCATCGGTTTAAGCATGCCCAAGGCGCATTTTCATCATTAAACAACCATGCACAAGAAAGTTTAACAAGCATTCGCATGATCAAGGCTTTTGGTCTTGAAGACCATCAATCTAACCAGTTTGAGCAAGTGGCGACCGAAGCAGGCCGCCGTAATATGCATGTCGCAAAAATTGATGCGCGTTTTGACCCAACGATATTTATGGCAATCGGCATGGCGAATTTACTCGCTATCGCGGGTGGGAGCTGGATGGTATTAGATGGTTCGCTCACGTTAGGTGAACTCACTAGCTTTATTATGTATTTAGGGCTAATGATTTGGCCAATGTTAGCCCTGGCTTGGATGTTTAATATTGTTGAACGCGGTAGTGCCGCTTATAGCCGAATTTTAAGCTTATTAAATGAGCCACTGGTGATTAACGATGGCTCGCATTCATTGCAACCTGAAAAAGGTGAATTGAGTGTGAACATTAGCGCTTTTAGCTACCCAGAAACAGCTCGAACCTCGCTATACAATGTCCAATTCAACTTAAAACCAGGACAGTTTTTAGGTATTTGTGGGCCGACTGGATCAGGAAAATCCACATTATTAACGTTATTACAGCGACAATTTGATGTGACTGACGGGGACATTTGCTATCAAGGGTTGCCGTTATCTGAAATTAAACTAGATGAATGGCGTGCAAGGTTATCGATTGTGAACCAATCCCCTTTCTTGTTTTCAGATACTGTGGCAGGAAACATTGCTCTTGGCAGACCAGATGCCACGCAAGCTGAAATCGAAGAAGCGGCACGAATTGCCTGTGTGCATGATGATATTTTGCGTTTGCCAGAAGGTTATGAGACGCAAGTGGGTGAGCGAGGCGTTATGCTTTCAGGGGGGCAAAAACAACGTATTTCTATTGCACGGGCAATTTTACAAAACGCAGAAATATTGGTGTTGGATGATTCCCTTTCCGCAGTGGATGGGCAAACAGAATTTACTATATTGCAGAACTTAAGCCACTGGCGACAAGGACGAACGTTAATTATTAGTGCTCATCGGTTATCTGCCTTAGTGGAGGCCGATACTATTTTAGTGCTATCTCAAGGGACAATAACCGCTCAAGGTGAGCATGAATCTCTAATAAGTCAGCCAGGCTGGTATAAAGATATGTATCATTATCAACAAATTGAAGCGGCTTTGGATGGTGAACTATGAGCCAGAAAAAACCACTTTGGCCAGCATTAAAACGGCTTCTCTCCTACGGGAAAATTTACCGTGGCACGATGGGTATTGCTATTGGTATGTTATGGCTAGCTGCAATTGCGGAGGTCAGTGGGCCTCTGCTCGTTAGCTACTTTATTGATAATATGGTGGCTAAAAAAGAAATTATCATGCCACTGACCTTGTATATGGTTATTGGTTTTATATTGCTACAGGTAATTGCTGCGCTACTGCATTATTACCAAATCATTTTATTTAATAAAGCCGCTGTCGGCGTGGTGCAAAACTTGCGTACTGATGTGATGAATGCGGCGCTTCGGCAACCGTTAAGTGCATTTGATAAACAGCCCGTTGGTCAGCTAATTTCTCGCGTTACTAATGATACTGAAGTGATCAAAGACCTTTTTGTTATGGTTGTTCCGACGGTGTTTCGTAGCTTAGCGCTGATTTGCGCCATGTTAGTCGCGATGTTTTCCCTTGAATGGCGAATGGCATCAGTTGCAGTAATGATTTTTCCTGCTGTATTTGTTGTGATGATAGCTTATCAACGTCTAAGCACACCGATTATTCGTCGAGTCCGTTCATATCTTGCGGATATAAATAACGGTTTTAATGAAGTTATTAATGGTATGACGGTGATCCAACAATTTTTGCAGCAAGCTCGGTTTGGCGCAAAAATGCAGGATGTGAGTCAAGAGCATTATAAAGCGAGAATGAAAGCATTAAAGCTGGATGGTTTGTTGCTACGTCCATTACTTAGCTTATTTTCTGCTTCTATCCTGTGTGGTTTACTATTCTTATTTGGCATTGAAGGGACAACAACGATTGGGGTAGGCGTTTTATATGCTTTTATTAATTATTTAGGCCGATTAAATGAACCGCTAATTGAATTAACATCACAGCAATCGATGTTGCAGCAAGCCGTGGTTTCTGGTGAGCGTGTTTTTGAGTTAATGGATAGCCCACAGCAAGGCTATGGCGAAAGCATTGCTCCATTACAAGGTGGCTCAATTACCATTAATCACCTTTCTTTTGCCTATCGCGATGATAAATTAGTTTTGAATGATATTAATCTGCATGTGCCGAATAACCACTTTATTGCGTTGGTTGGTCACACTGGAAGCGGTAAAAGCACGATTGCTAACCTGATTATGGGGTATTACCCATGGCAAAAAGGTGAAATATTGCTGGATGGTCGTGATTTACACACGTTGTCTCACCAAACTTTGCGTAACGGTATTGCGATGGTTCAGCAAGACCCTGTCGTATTAGCGTCTTCATTTTTTGATAATGTGGCATTAGGGCGTGATGTTAGCCAAGGTAAAGTATGGGAAGTGCTTGAAACTGTGCAACTTGCAGGCTTAGTTCGACAGCTTCCGGAGGGTTTAGATACTGTACTTGGCGAGCAAGGAAATACACTGTCTGTTGGGCAGCGGCAGCTATTAGCGATGGCTCGGGTGCTAGTAGTTACGCCTAAAATTCTTATTTTGGATGAAGCAACTGCAAATATTGATTCAGGCACAGAACAAGCGATTCAAAAGGCGTTACGTGTTATTCGTGAAAATACAACGCTGGTGGTAATTGCGCATCGCTTATCAACCATTGTTGATGCTGATGAAGTGATTGTGCTGCATCGTGGTGCAATTGTTGAGAAAGGGACTCACTCGCATCTTTTACAACAAAAAGGGCGTTATTATCAAATGTACCAGTTGCAACAGGTCGGTGAATCCTTAAATGCCCGCTGTGATGCTGGGATTGAGGTTGTAACTAGCTAATTATTCTGCACTATTATAATGCATCCTAGAAAACCACTCATTCGAGTGGTTTTTTATTTTGTTGTTTCTAATTGAATTTAAACAATAAATAGTTTTTGGCATGAGATTTGCTCATAAGTCAGTAGCGCTCATAGAGGATGAGCGTGCTATTGAGATGACTTATAGGAGTGAGAATGAAATATATCATCGTAATCATTAAGCCATTTAAATTAGATGAGGTTCGCGAGGCGTTGTCCGAAATTGGCATTCAAGGGATGACAATGACAGAAGTGCGTGGTTTTGGACGACAAAAAGGGCATGCTGAATTATACCGAGGGGCAGAATATACCGTCGATTTTTTACCTAAAGTGAGAATGGAGATTGCCGTTCCAGATGAGTTAGTCGAGTTAGTCATTGAAACAGTCGAGAGAAAGGCACACACCGGTCAAGTTGGCGATGGAAAAATATTCATTTTGCCACTTGAGCAAGCAGTACGAATTCGTACGGGTGAAAAACAAGATGAAGCACTTTAGGAGAACGGCGATGCGTAAATGGTTTCAATATATATTAATAGCAGCAAGTAGTTTTCCAATGACCGTTTTGGCTTCCCAAGAGGGATTAGATAAAGCAGATAATGCCTTTATGATGATATCCACGGCCTTGGTGATTTTCATGATTGTACCAGGTATTGCTTTGTTTTATGGCGGGTTATTAAGAAGCAAAAACGTACTTTCACTTATGGCACAGACGACAGTAATTCTAGCGTTGGTTTCTGTTATTTGGATTGTTTATGGGTACAGCTTAGCATTTAGTGAGGGGAATGCATTTTTTGGTGGATTTAGCCTTGTGATGTTAAAGGGAATTACAGTGGAAAGCTTATCCGCAACAATTCCGCAGTTTGTTCATGTTGCATTCCAAGGGGCATTTGCATGTTTAACCGTGGCGCTAGTGATCGGAGCTTTAGGCGAGAGGATTAAATTTTCAGCCGTTTTAATTTTTACTGTTATTTGGACCACTTTTGCTTATTTACCTATGGCACATATGGTTTGGGGGGGCGGAATTCTTTCACAAGATGGGGCATTGGATTTTGCGGGAGGAACTGTCGTACATATTAATGCGGCAGTCGCAGGCTTAGTTGGTGCTTACTTACTTGGCCATCGTACAGGGCTTGGTAAAGAGGCGATTAAACCACACAACTTGCCGATGGTATTTATGGGGACATCCATTTTGTTTATTGGTTGGTTTGGATTCAATGCAGGCTCTGCGGGAAGTGCTGATGGTATAGCTGCTTTAGCCTTTGTTAACACCGTTGCAGCGGCTTCTGGTGCGATTTTATCGTGGACATTGGCGGAATGGATTTTTAGGGATAAACCGTCTTTACTTGGTGCTTGCTCGGGTTGCTTAGCTGGACTTGTTGGGGTCACTCCTGCGGCTGGAACTGTTGGCGTTGGCGGCGCATTAATCATTGGGCTGCTTTCAGGGATTGCGGGTTTATGGGGCGTGGTAATATTAAAACGTAAGCTGAGAGTCGATGATGTTTGTGACGTTTTTGGCGTTCATGGTGTCTGCGGTATTTTAGGTTGCTTGCTGACAGGGGTATTTACCTCAAGTTCATTAGGAGGAAGTGGCTTTGCGGAAGGCATCACGATGCTAAAACAGGTCGGTATCCAAGCGTTTAGCATCTTAGTGTGTGTTGTATGGACCGCTGTTGTTGCATTTATTGCTTTTATGGTTGCAGCGAAGACATCAGGGTTAAGAATTGGTGTCGAAAAGGAAAGAGAAGGTTTGGATATTACTTCCCACGGTGAAAGTGCTTATAACTAAGGCTGCCACGTACTTTTATTTATGAATTCAGGATAAAACTGTGTTCTATTCAAATTGATAATGGCAGTATACACAACACTGCCATTACCTTTTTGCTGAGTAAGTAATCACTTACTTTTCAATCGATGTTGTCTAGCGAGGTTGCCTTTGACGTATAACACCTTCTTGCACAGCAGTTGCAACAAGATCACCTTGAGGATTGTAAATTTGCCCTTTCACAAAGCCTCTTCCGCCAGACGCTGATGGGCTTTCGACTGCATAAAGTAACCAATCATCGATTTTAAAAGGGCGATGGAACCACATTGAGTGATCAATGGTCGCGACTTGTAAATCTCTTTCCATAAAACCACGACCGTGGGGCTGTAAAGCGGCAGGTAAAAAATTATAGTCAGAAGCGTAGCCTAATAAATAATGATGTAGTGAAGGTATATTGGGTAATTGCCCTTTAGCTTTAAACCAAATATAGCGGAATGGCTCTTGAGGTGGCGCATCAAATGGGCTGTAGAATTCAACTGGTCTAAATTCGAAAGGGTTAGGCCTTAAGGCATATTTTTTGACGGCTTCAGGCAATTTATCGGCCAATGCTTGCACAATATCATCTTGAGAAATTAATTGAGAAGGAGGTGGAACGTCAGGCATCAAGTTTTGATGTGAATATCCATCTTCTTGGGTTTGAAATGAAGCCGTCATAAAGAATATTGGTTGGCCATTTTGAATGGCACTGACACGGCGTGCACTAAAACTTCCACCATCACGTAAAATTTCCACGTCGTACACAATAGGGCGAGAGCTATCGCCAGGACGTAAGAAATAACTGTGAAAAGAGTTAATAAAGCGATCTTCAGGAAGCGTTTGTTCAGCGGCATACATGGCTTGCCCAACAACTTGACCACCAAAAACTTGTGGTAAACCAAGGTCTTCGCTTTGCCCTCTGAAAATACCTTCTTCAATTTTTTCTAGTTCAATGAGGCTAATTAAGTTCTGTAATTCTGGGCTCATAATTACCTTAATACCGTTAAAAATAATGAGATGTCGGTATTTTCCCATTATTTTACCAAAATAGGTAGATAGATTGTGTAAGGGTAAACTAACGCTTACTTGCAGTTACAATTTGAAATATTATTTTGTTATTTTATTCAAATTGGTTATACTTTTTTCAATTCCCACATCAAAAAAAGATTCTCCAATTTCAAGTTTTTTAAATATGTTATTAAACATTGCCTTATAGGTCATAATTATGATGTTCTTACGCTACTTAGTTAGCTTTATATTTGTTTTTTCTTTAATCGGCTGTGAAGGGAATAACACGAAGCCAGGTGAAAAAACACTGAATAGTAAAACTAGCCATAACAACCAAACTGTTGATTCAGGAAAAATCGAAGGGCGTGTTGTGATTGTGCAGAGCTCTGTTATACCTGCAGGTGCGGTTATGACTGTTACGCTTGCAGATACTTCAATAACGGATTTGCCTGCGCTTATTTTGTCTCAAAAATACTATGATTCATTCAATAATCGCCCGACCATACCTTTTGAGTTAACTTATCATAAAAATGAGGTAAGGCCTGAAGGTAAACTGACTGTGAATGCAACGGTTAATGCTGATGGAAAGCTGCTTTATATCACGGATTCTGTGGTTGAAGTGATTAATAATGGTGTCACCAAAAATATTGAATTATTAATGGTGCCTGCCAATTAACGTTATTTTTATCGCACCTAATTTTTCGATTTTACGGTTAATAGGTTGTCTTTTTTGTGTAATAAATCAGCACTTAGCCGCAGTATTCTTGCTATTTAAACGGCGATCGAGCATAATGCATTTGCTTCGAAAGAAGCATTCAATGGGGGCTCTGTTGGTTCTCCCGCAACGCTAACTTGTTAACTTGGTCAGGTCCGGAAGGAAGCAGCCATAGCAGGGGTCGTGTGTGCCGGGATGTCGCTGGCAGGGCTCCCACCCAAAATTTCATTTCTTACTTTATCCTTTAATATTATTTAAATACATTCAACCCAGTGCTAATAACTAATAAAGTTACCTTTAATTTATTTAACATTTAAATTTTATATAAGTGTTAAGGTGGTTTTGTGTTTTTAAATAATGCCTAATATATAAATAGAACAAAGTTAAAAATATCGCATTAATTGTTAAAATGAGTTGCTTTTTAAGTTTGAGAGGAAAATAAACAGCGTAAAAGGGGTATTAGCATTAAAATAATGCCAATAATTGTGTTTGAATAATAATGAGTTCAGCCGATAAATGTTGTTACCGGCTATAACCATTTACTATCTGTGCGTGTTTCTAAGATATTATCTAACAAATTTCCAAACAGAAGCTGGAATTTTATCGTAGAGTTTATTCATTGTCAGTTCAGCAAGGCGATGATCTGCTGCTGAGTAGAACAATTCCAATTCATCATCAGATAATTCATACTTGTTTTTTTCAATCACTCGCTCAAGTGTTTCAATTGTTGTGCATTTTCTTAAACGCATCAGATAATCAGATTTGGTCATAACGCCCTTTCTTTTATGAGAAATAACTCGGTAATATACAATATGATAGTTAGACTAAAGATAAATAAAGCCTTTAAGTTTTGCTGGTTAGACATTTTAGATCGTCATCCAGCACAGCGACAAGGTTTTGATTCATTGTTTCCCAATCAATAATTTCACTCAATGTGATGACAGGGCTACCAAATAAATCGTAAGTCTCATCGAGATATTCTTCGATTAATGAAATAACAAGATTTTCTTTTGGATATTTGATTTTAAATCGCCAAACAAATGCTGCGATGTGCTCTATGAGTTCATTAAGCGCCGCGCTTTGGTCAGAGCTTAAGTCATTAATCCAATGTGTATTTGTTTGTTGTAAACTTAAAATAGCGTCCCGATTCAGACTATTACATAAGTATTTAAGTTCTGCTATATCATGTCTTTTGGGTGAGTATTCATCCATAATCACCTCCGCAGGCGAATCTGACGTTTGCTATGTATCTTTTTATATCAATAATACAGCCATAATAACTAATTAAAAGCACTTATGTTCAATGTAAAAACATGGGTTGTTAATATATTGAAAAATATAAGGTTATTATAAAAACATTGAATGTTTGAAGGTTTATACTATTAACATAAGTAATATTCAAATACAGACTAGCAGTGAAAACCGCCTCAGTGTAAGAGCAATAATATCACTATTATGACATAAGTCACCCTCTATTAACCACTTTTTTCTACTTTAGAGGGGATACGGGATTTTCTGACTAAACACAATTTTATAGTGTATTTAAATCACCCGTGTATTTTAAATACAATCAGAGATGAAAGTTGACATAAGACATCTTATAAAAAGTATTACTCCATTCAGAGTATTTAAATAGTTTTATTCAACCTATTAGATGAGGTATTTAAAAACCTTCACAAAATGAAGTAAAGGTTTTTAAATTAGGTTGCAACTTAGAGATAGAGATTTAATGTAACGCCAGGTTTCAGGTCTGCCATTTTGACTCCAGAGTTCCAAGTCATTAAATCATTCAGCTTGATCCCGTGGCGTTTTGCAATACTGTAATAAGAATCACCCTTGCGAACTTTGTACACTGTGCTTTTACGACTATTAGCGACTGGTGCGGCACCTGAAACTTTGAGCATTTGGCCTGGTTTAATCACGCTAGCTGTTTTAAGGCCATTTAGCTTCTGAATGTTTTTCGCTGTCGTATTGAATTTTTGAGCAATACTGGCGATAGATTCACCTTTGCGGACTTTATACGTGGTGACCTTGGCACGATTTTGGCGAGCCGTTGAAATCGCTGTTGGTTGTGTTATTGCTTTAATTTGTTGATTTTGCACAGTGGCAAGGCGAATTGTTTCTAAAACCTCTTGGTCTGTTAGTGAGGTTTTAAATTGCTCTGCTTTTGCAGTAGGCAACATAATATAGTGTGGCCCTGTGGGAGATGTAATCCCTCGGGTATAACCAGAGTTGTAGGTTTTGACGGATTCAACTGTTAACCCTGCCAGCTCAGCCGCTTGGGATAAGGTAATTTGTTGACCGACATCCACTTGTGTTAGTGCTCTATTTTTATTGCTTGTCGGTAAATTAACTTGATACTGCTCTGGATTTTTTAATACTTTACTTAGTGCTAAAATTTTAGGGACATACTGTTTAGTTTCTTTCGGTAATGATAGTGACCAAAAGTCAGTTGGAAGGCCAGCTGCTTCGTTCTTTTTAATCGCGTTTTGCACACAACCTTCACCGCAGTTATAAGCCGCTAAAGTGAGTGCCCAATCATGGCCGAACATCACATTTAGGTTCTCGAGTAAATCAAATGCAGCATTGGTAGATGAAAGAACATCTCTGCGCTCATCAACCCATTGAGTTTGTTTTAACCCATAAGAGCGGGCTGTGATTGGCACTATTTGCCACAAGCCAGCGGCTTGTGCTGGGGAGGTCGCTTTGGGATTAAATGAACTTTCAATAATTGGGATTAAAGCGAGTTCCATCGGGAGGTTACGTTCATTAATTTCGTCTACGATGAGGTACATATAAGGCTCAGCCCTTAATGCCACATCGTAGACAAAACTTTGTTTATTCATATAACTGTTGGCCATTTCCCTAATTTGTGGGTTATCAGGGATGTCCATTTTTAATTCATCACTAATATAGCCCCATAAGTCATAATCAACTTTAGATTGTTGTCGACTAGCCGCTTGGTTATGTGAAGCAATGGTTTCAATTGTATGATTTACTGTGGGTTTATTCTGCTTAACTTTTTTCGGGGTAGTTTGGCATCCAGCCAGCAGAACAATGGCGATAAGCGTCGCGATTATCTTCATTTTTTCTATTGTTCTTCATTTTAATGTTTAAAAGTCGAACAATAATACTTACCCCACCCCGATATGACAATCAATAAACTTCAATATTGGTCTTTTAATTGACGTAACAGGGTAAAAACGGCCCTCAAAGGTGGATTTTGCATATTAATTTGCAATTTTTTCTGTAATTGCTGATTATCACACTGAAGAAAAATATTTATCTTTTTCTCTGTTTTCAATGTGGTAGGTACTGTAGGTTGATGTTTGTCACGCATTTGCGTTATCTTTTGTAAATATTGTGTAATTGCTTCATTTTCAGGCCAAATATGATGCGCAAACTTTAGATTTGATAAAGTATATTCGTGGGCGCAACAAATGAGAGTGTCATCGGGCAGGGCAGCAATTTTCTGAATAGATTGATACATTTGTTCTGGCGTACCTTCAAAAATACGGCCGCAGCCTGCGGAAAATAAAGTATCACCGCAGAATAAATAAGGTGCTTGATAGAAACCAATATGGTCAGTGGTATGCCCAGATAAAGAGATAACCTGGAAGTTGAAGTGATTGACGACGACGTTATCGCCATCTGCAACTAATTCAGTAGCGCCTTTATCTGCGGTTTCTTTTGAACCAAATACAGGTAACGTTGTAAATTTGTTTAAAATATCTTCCACACCACCGGTATGATCATTATGGTGATGGGTTAATAAGATGGCGACAGGGGTTAAGTGCCTCTGGGTGATTATTTCGAGCACAGCCTCTGCCTCCGCAGGGTCAACGATGATACACTGTTTTTGGTTATCTGCTAAAACCCAAATATAGTTATCATTTAAAGCGGGGACTCGAATTAACTCCATAATGACCTCGAAAACTGTTTAATAGGGGAATGTCATGAAGCCTGCGCGTATTGATAAAAAAATTCAAATGCCCGTTAGTTGGTCTGATATTCCTTTTGGCGAACAATACCAGCAAGCCCTGGAAAACCAGCTTCGTCCTTGGTGGCCGAAAATGTTTGGTTTTCATCTCCTTAAGTTAGGGCATTTAAGCACTGAAATCCATACCGAAGAATGTCTAATCTCCCATCAATTCAATGTGGGGGAGAACGACCCCCGCTTTAACCTTATTGCGCAGCCCGATGCTTTACCTTTTACAGCAAAGTCGATTGATGCTTGTTTAGTCTCACATTGTTTAGCATATAGCCATGATCCACATTGGCTATTGAGAGAGGTTGACCGCGTATTAATCGATGATGGTTGGCTGATTTTTACAGGGTTTAATCCATTTAGCCTCGCAGGGTTAGCAAAGTTAGTTCCTGTTTTACGTAAAAGACAGCCTTATTGTAGCCGTTTCTTTCCATCGGTTAGGGTATTTGATTGGCTGAGTCTATTAAATTATGAAGTGTTATATCATCGGAATTGCCACGTAATTCCATGGATGAGCCCGCAGCGGTGGATCAATAAAAGCGGTGGTGGAATTGGTGTGCTTAGTGTCATCGTGGCGAGAAAACGAACATACCCGCTCACGCCAACACCATTAAAATTCAAACAACCGAAAATGAAAATTGGCACCGCATTAGGGGCAGCAAAAGAGTTAAGTAAACGCACGAAAAAGCCAAGTGCTTAGTCTTTTGCGGGTTGATATCCAGTGTCTTCTTTTGTTGGAGATGATGCAGCTTCGCGTGCTAACTCATCACATTTTTCATTTTCAGGGTGGCCTGCATGGCCTTTCACCCAGCGCCAATCAATCGTGTGGGGTTGGATTGCTTCATCAAGACGTTTCCATAAGTCCACATTAACGACTGGGGATTTATCGGCTTTTCGCCATTGCTTACGTTTCCAGCCATGGATCCATTGAGTAATACCTTGGCGAACATATTGGCTATCTGTGGTTAGGATGATATCACATGGTCTTTTGAGGGACTCAAGGGCAACAATGGCAGCAAGCAGCTCCATGCGATTGTTAGTCGTCATAAAATAGCCGTCACTGAGCGTTTTTTCATGTTGTTGATAACGAAGGACAACACCGTATCCACCTGGTCCTGGATTACCCAAACAGGAACCATCCGTGAAAATTTCTACCTGCTTTGTCATTTCTGGTACACTCTATAATATTCATTCACCTCTAGTTTGACACAAAATACCATTATGAGCACGGCGATAACCCGACAAATTGTCCTCGATACTGAAACAACAGGTATGAATAAGCTTGGTGTTCATTATGAAGGCCATAACATTATTGAAATTGGCGCGGTTGAAGTCATTAACCGACGCTTAACTGGTCGTAATTTCCATGTTTATATCAAACCGAATCGTTTAGTGGATCCTGAAGCTTTTGAGGTTCATGGGATCAGTGATGAATTTTTACAAGATAAACCCGTCTTTGCTGACATTGCTGATGAGTTTCTTGAATTTATTCGAGGGGCAGAATTAGTTATTCACAATGCGCCCTTCGATATCGGTTTTATGGATTATGAGTTCCGTAAACTCAATAGAGGGATCCCACCCACAGCCGATTTTTGTACTATCACGGATAGTTTGGTGTTGGCACGAAAGTTATTTCCAGGTAAGCGCAATAACTTAGATGCCTTATGTGACCGTTATTTAATTGATAACTCTAAACGTACGTTGCACGGCGCTTTACTCGATGCTGAAATTTTATCAGACGTGTATCTTGCGATGACGGGGGGGCAAACGTCGTTATCATTCTCGATGGATGCCGAATCAGCAAATAATGAGCAAGCATATGAAATTCAACGTATTGAACGACCTTCAAGTGGTTTAACTGTGTTATATGCTTCTGATGAAGAACTTATTGCTCATGAAGCTCGCCTTGATATTGTTGATAAGAAAGGTGGAAAACCTTGCCTTTGGCGGCAGTCTGATGAAGAAGAAACTTTGCATTAGTTTTGAGTGGTTTTTGCTAAGCGTAATAAAGGTGCGGTGATTTATCCTATTATTTGGGCTAAAAACTGTTCAACTGCGCGATTTTTCAAGAAAAAGTATTGACTGCTTAATGAAGTGTTCGTAATATGCATGGCGTTCCCAACAGGGAACATTCGGAGCGGTAGTTCAGTTGGTTAGAATACCTGCCTGTCACGCAGGGGGTCGCGGGTTCGAGTCCCGTCCGTTCCGCCAAACATTGAAGCCCTGAGCATTTGCTCGGGGCTTTTTTTTATCTTTTTTATGCGAATTCTACTTTGCATTTTATCGTAATTTGCCCTTCACATAAATTTTGTTTCATTAATTCATATCGTAACAAATTGGTGTTATACGCATAGAATGCGTTTATTGTTTTTGTATATGACGATTTTGCAACGCATACTGCTAGTAAGGCTCATATTTTTGATTTCGAACAGTAACACATTTTATTTCATTATTAATATAATGACGGTAATTAGGTGCTTTTTTATGCGTTATTGTGACGATTAAAAAATGTTTTTTTTTATATCATTGATGAACTATTTCAGTTTGAAATGTTATTCTAACAATCATTCTCATTTTTATAATGCTTAGAAAAGTTGAAAAGTAAAGAGTACATTTTCCTTTCCCAAAGATAAACTTGGCGTACTCGATCTTAACACTAGATATTGAATTTTTTTTAGGTGAAAAACCTTAATACTCGTATTTGGTGTTAAATCTCCATTCAAATAATACATTCCATGCCAATTTGTAACAAAATGAAAATGCCTATTAAATTAGGTGTCTCTAATATATATTTAAAAAAATAAGTAATTATATCTATAACTTAATTCGCGCATATTAAAAACAAAATAACAACATTTAAAATTAATCTATTAATCACATAGTTACTTATTAATTTAATACTCTGATTACGTGTTTTTTGTTGTTTTTAGATAGGGAAATGTTGCAGAAAAAATATTTTGATAGCCGTGGGCTATTAGTTTTTTGTTTTTTAATAGTTTTAAACATTTTTACACGATTTTGTATCCATTTATATTATTAAGAACAAATTAGTTACGAATAATTAATTTTTGAATTATTTAATCAAAAATATAAATATATTAATAATTAGCTTTTATAGAGTTATACGAATTATTTCACCGTTGGGAAAGTTTTGGAAATGCTTATGGAATCAAATAAGTTAAGTTATTATGCTGGTTTTTTCTTACGAAAATCTAGACGAGAAAAAAATCTAACTGGTAAGCAATTAGCAAAGTTAATGCGTGTAAGTCAGCAACAAATTTCTCGTTATGAAACAGGTAAAACACCGTTAACCTTAGATCAATTACATCAGCTATTATCTCTACTCGATAAAAGTTGGGTTGACCTTATTCTCTTTGTTCAAAATGAAAAAGAGAATGAGAATAATTTAAAAAACGAAATAGAAGAAAAGGAAAGCTATTCATTAGGTCGGTATTTAATGGATTTTGTATCTAGTAAAGAATAATAATTATATTACGTTAATTAAAGAACAGTGGTCAGATTATATTTTATAAAAAACACAAGAAAGTGTTTTTTATACTATGTAATTTTCTATTTGTTATATTTTGAATATTAATTAGAGAGAACAATATGTTTAATAAAAAAATGGCATCTGTATTATTATCTGGGATTATTGCTGCTTCTTTTGCTACTGTTGCAAATGCAGATACGCGTACTGCTCAAGCGACAGCAACATGGCAAGCAACTGCAATTAAAGACACAACAAGTATGTTAGTTGTTACCCCACTTAAAAGTTTGACTTTTAATTACGCTGAAGGACAAAAAAGCTTTAACCAGCAAAACGGTGCATTTGATATTGCTATCCAAGGCCAAGCAGGTGCAACTGATTTTAAATTAACATCAAAAATTATTGCAAATACCTTAGCAAGAACAACTGATGATTCTACATTAGAAGTTGGTGTTAAATGGAATGGTGCAGATTTAGACTCGACTACTGATACAACTTTAATTGATGTCGCACAAGGTATCACTTCAGGTTTAGACAACTTAGCTGCAAATGGCTCTTGGGATGTTTCAGACCGTTCAACAGACCGCGGTGAGTTTACTTTCGTTATTGCTAACGCGAAAGCAGCTGGTGTAGACGCAGAATTTAAAGATTTAGCTGATGGTGTTTGGGATGGTGATGTAAAAATTCAGTTTACAGCAAACTGGGAAGGTAGCTTCACTACTCCATAAGTTAGATCGTTAATTAAATAATAAATTTTATATTACGATAAAGAGAATATAAGGATGTTGATCTTTATCGTTTTCTATTTGAGTTTTTATAATGAATAAAATCACATTTACAGTTATTTTATTATCCATGTTACCGTTAAAAAATAGTTTTGCCGTTAACGTTGGTAATATTACGGAAATTATTTCTTCAGGTGAAGAAACCTTAGCAAAAGAAATTGAAAATACTGTTGATGCGGCAAGATTGGTTAACTTAAGTATTGAAAAGATAGACTCTCCACTTGAGGGTGGAAAGGTTATCCCTATTAACGATCCTAACGAAATACTGTCAACACCAGCGAACATTATACTTCCAGGCAAATCACGAGATATTTTTAAAATTATCTATCAAGGCCCGAAAGACGAACAGGAACGTTACTACCGGTTAAACTGGACAGATGACCCAATTAGTGAAAGCGGAATGACTAAAAGTACCAAGTCAGCGTCTGCAACGACATCCGCAACAATAAGTACAATTTTAGTCGTAGCACCAAGGATTGAAAGTTTTAAATATAATTATGATAAAAATAAAATAGCTAATTTAGGGAATAGCTCTTTTCGGGTTGTTGCATCAGGCCCTTGCTTAACCGAAAAGTTAAAATATGGCGCAGAAGGTATTTGTCGTGAACGTTATTATCTCTTACCTAATTTAGCCGTTAACCTTCAGTTGGTTGATATAAATAATAAAAAAACAAGTATTGGTATTTGGCACAAAGGGGAGTTTATTGTTGTCAAATAATTAGGGTTAGGTCTTAATTATGCGTAAAAGTGTTATCGCGTTATCAATAATGAGCTTTATTTTTTCAAGTACTCTTTATGCTAAAGATATTAAGCGAATTAAAATTGGTGGGTATGTTATTCCTCCTGCTTTTGTTTTGGCTTTAGAGGAAGGAATGTCGGTGCCTGTGTTTCTACGTTTAAAATCAGATGATGGGAAAAATCAAAGTGAAGATAAAATTGCAGATGCCATCATCATTATAGCTGAAGGGAAGATTAAACTTGCCAATATTCATTTTATCGACACAAATAAAGGCCCCAAAATACAACCTTTGCTGATTGAAAGTTTAGAACAAAAAAAAGATGTTTTCTTTAATGAGCTTAATAATATTGTCGTTGATAAAAATGCAGTGCTGCAATTGAATATTGCTTCGTTTAATTTATCTCTCGATGTTAATAAAGAAGCGATTGCCGCTAATGAAAAAGTCAGACAGTTTGCATTAGGTGATTCTTCCGTTGACACTTTTTCGACGGTTGCGAACTATGATCTCGGTATTTTTGAAAGTCAGGTAAAAAAAGGAAAAAATTCATCAAGCAGCTATTTTAACTTAGACACGTTATTTGCGATTGCAGAGCACCATATAAACGTGAATGCATCAGCATACAGTATTGGTAAATCGAACTCTGATATTGAGCTTTATCGGGCAATGTATGAGCGTGACTTTAATGGCCTACGTTTTGCCATCGGGTTAATGAGTACGTGGAACTTGCAGTCTATTGCGAGTTTAACAACCTTAAATCGCAGTAAAATATATGCGGCATCTATTGGAAATAATGCTTCAAGTGTCGTAGTCAATAAAAAATACTCCCTGACACCAATTTATGTCTTTTTAAATAGTCCAGGCGAAGTACGAATTTATCGTGATGAAAAATTATTAAATATCCAGAACTTTCCAATGGGAAGTTATGAAGTGGATACCAGTATTTTGCCCTTTGGTATTTATGACGTAATGATTGAAACTGTTGTTGATGGCAAAATTGTGACATCACAGCGTCAAACAATTAATAAGTCATTTAGTTCAAGTGGTGCTGATTTTGACAAGCTTAGCTGGGAAGTTTATGGCGGATATATCGATTTTGATAAAAAACGTTATGTCAGAGGGAAACAAGCAGAACGCCAACCATTAGAAAAAAGTTATTTGTTCGGGGCGTCTGTTGCAAAAAATTTCCCAGTGTTGTCTGGGATAAATTTTCAAATGTCGAACTACGGTTATGACAATTATTTAATTAATGAAAGCAGTATTAACCTTTCATTGAACCAATATGTCTCAATTTCTTGGCAAGGTATGGTGGAGAATCATGGCAGCTTTAGGAATATTGCGACAGTATCAACCAGTGTGCCAGACGGCTATGGCTCTGTTTGGGCTTCGAAAGAAAAAGCGGTTATTAAAGGTGACCTGCCTATTTATGATTCAAATAGCGAATCTTATGGTGCGACGTTGAACCTTGATAAGCTTGTTGACCGAGCAGGGTCATTTACCATTAGCAGTACAACAGATAAACGTATTGGTAGTGATTCAATTAACTATGAATATTCAAATACACTATTTTCAGGCCGCTATGGCACGATTGGATTAAGAACAGGCGTCCAGCGTTACCATTATGATGACCAAAAAAGCCTGAATGAAAAATTTATCAGTCTTGATTTTTCATTACCGTTATCAACATGGTTAAGTACAGGTCTATCTTCAAGTAATGGCAATATGAAAGCCAATATTTATGCAAATAAACGTTTCGAAGATTCTGTTATTACCGATATCGGGGGATCTGTTTCTAAATTAGTGCGCGATAAAAATAATGGAGAGTCTGATTTCTCAACGATGGGTTATGCCTCCTACGAAACGAAATATAACTCAGGGATGCTAACGGTTAATCGACCTGATAATCAAAGATTGAATGGTAACTTTACATCTCGTGGTTCGTTAGCCTATAGCGATGGAACCATTATGCCCAGCGGGCAACAAGGGAAGTCGGGCGTCATCATTAATTCGGATATTTATGGGGCAGGGAGTATGACCGCTCGAGTTAATGGGCAAAGTTACCCAATTAGTGGAAAAAATACGTTTATCCCTTTATCACCTTATTCAGACTATGACATTCAATTAATGAATGATGAGAAGTCTAAAGACAGTTTTGACATTGTGTCTGGGCGAAATAAGTCTGTCACTTTATACCCTGGGAATATTGCTATCTATAAACCAGAAGTTAGGCAGTTAGTAACGGTATTTGGCCGTTTGAAATCCCCTAATGGTGAATTTATTAAATATGCGTCTATTCGTAATCATATTGGTCGTACGAAAACGGATCACAATGGTGAGTTTTCAATGGATGTTGATGTGCGATATCCCGTTATTTCTCTTTTACAAGAGGATGAGCAAACTATATGCGAAGCTGATTTAAATTTAGAAGGTGCTCGAGGCGCGTTGTGGCTAGGCGATGTGACTTGCGACCCGCAGCGTACAGTCGCATTAAGGCAATGAGAATTTTATGATGATTAAACCGATTTCTTTTCTGTCTCTTAGTAGCATGATATTCAGTGCTTTATTCAGTTCAACGGTGGGTGCCGTTGCACTGAGTAATTCCATTGTTTTTGTTGAGAATGGTGTGGATGATGAATATTTTGTCACACCGAGGTCGTTAGACCCCCGCTTTACTGGCGCAAATAAATTTTCTCGTTATTCAGCAAAAAACCAAGAAAGTTTAGGGTATATGGGCTACACCAATACTTCGATTCGAGCAAATCAGAATGTGGATATTTGGTTTGAAAATTCCCCTATTGATGGCCCATTTATCGGCAACCGTTGTATGCGTAATTATTGCAACCGAGATACAGGTTATTGGCCTGCACAATACGTTGGTCGAAATGGTGCATATAAAATTGTGCAGGACAATACATTGGGAGAAGGGGCATACGCGCGAGGTATTTTTAGCGAATCAACCTATCAATATTTTAGACAGATGGCTGTTGGGGCGGTTGAAACCTACAGTTATCGTGCATGCATGACCGACTTGGATTATGACCCAGCGAAAGGGGAAAGTTGCCAAAGTGTTGGCGGGCGAATTATTGCATCCCACGAATTTACGATTACTAAATCTGCCCATATTAAGCTCAGCTCTACTGGGGCAATGCAAGAGGTTTACATTGACAGCAATGGGAACCCAAGCTTAGGCCCTGGCGAACAATTTTGCCGAATTGGCGTTGTCGCTAATGTCAATGGCTTGATTTGCCAAGTTGTAAAACACGAGACATCAGGGGATGTTTTTGCCAATGTTATATTGAGTTTAAAAGTTAACTCAACGCTGATCCCATTTACTGTTGCGGGCGCATCAATAAAAATTGGGCCTGATGATGGCTCGAATATTTGGCGTAATTATAATTCAACATATGCTGCCAATACGTATTTTAAAAGTTCGAATCAGTATGTTTCTATCTTTTTTTCCAATACGTTCTTTAAGCAGTTAATAACGAATAATGTGGATTTTACCAATAGCCAAGACTTTTTTACCTTTTCGTTTACTAACCCCGCAGCGGCGCCGCAGTCAGGGTATTATGAATTTACGCCATCAAACCAGCTAGTGATAAAACCACGCGATTATAGTATCAGTATTGTGCCTGCGGATTATATTCCAAACCCGTCAAAGACAGGAAAGATTGGCCCAGAAGAACCGCCGATTGAGTTTAACTATATTGTGACGACCAGTGGGCCTCGGCAGGCTGACTCTATTACCGCAAGAGTAGAAGGCCCAACGGTAAATGTGAATGGTCAAAACTTTTGTCTGTTCAGTTCAGACGATGATAAATTCCGCGTGCCATTCTCGGCTTATTTATCATTTAAAAATGCTTCAGGTACAGAGGAATCTTATCGTTCAAGTTGTGATGGCACAGAAATATCGATGAATGACGCCTTATGGGCAGAAACGCCGTGGGATATCCCTAACCAAGATTTAGGCTCCTTCTATCGAACCTATCTAGATTTACGTTTTCCGATGAATGACTCTAATTCGTTGTTTACTTTGGATGGCATTGATTGGTTAGGAACGGTATCGGCCAGTGGAACCGTTGTTGTGAAAGCGATTTGGACGGGGCCTGATGTGCATCTATAAGCATGAATTGATGGTGTTATTGAAAAATAGTATGAGAAGAATAAACACAAAAAAAATTTTCGGCTTTGTATTATTTGGGGCGATATTTTCATTCTTTGGTCAGGCGCATGCACTGTATTTGAGCTCAGATATTTCAGCACTTGAGCCGAATAAAAGTTTTTTTTCGAAGGCCTACATCAATGATACAAAAAAGGTGAATTTATATACATTTAGTGCCTATCAAATAGATAAACCAGATATTCAAGAGCAGGGAAAGCCAATAGAAGATGGCGAAATTATTTTTACGCCCTTAAAGAAAATCTTATTACCTGGCGAGCAAGAGTATTTTAAAATTTTTTATCGAGGTAAAGAAGATAATCAAGAACGGTATTATAAAATTGTAATTAGTGAAACATCACTTGATGTCGAAAACGATCTCGCACAAAAACAACAATCGTTATTTTATCCAACAGTGAGTTTAGAAACTTACTTTGTCGTTAGACCGAAAAATATTAATTTCCAATATGCTATGGATGCTAATGAGGGAGTGTTAAAAAATACAGGGAATACTTATTTCAGGGTATTGGTTCACGAAAGCTGTGAGGTAAAAGATGATGAGCAGCCATTGGTTCTCAATCTGTTACCACAACAAGAGTTTCGCCATAATATTCTAAAGAAAAAAAGCCGTAAGTATATTGTTATATTTGATAAATACCATTCTATAGGCAACTGCGATTAGCCTGTTTAAAGTTTCATATTATATGATTAGCCAGTAATGCTTATTGTTACTGGTTTTTTTTTAATTCAGGTTACACATTGTTTTTTGATAATAGCTAACATATTTCATTTTAATGCTCAGCATGAAGATTATGTGAGAATTAATTTTTATCTAATCATTAGATTCTCATTTGAATTTAATATCGTGTGCTTTTCTTTATCTGATAATTCAGGAGGAAAATAATTATGGCATTAAATAGTGAATTAAAAAATTATTTAGAATCTACGATTAATACCGTAAATTTACCTGAAACCCCTTATTTTAAAGCATTATGTGCAGGTGAATTATCTCAAGAGCAATTTGTAGAAACGCAAAATGAGTTCGCGACAATGGTTTTTTTCTTTAGTCGCCCAATGGCACAAATTATCGCAAACGTTCCTGATGCAATACCGCGTATTGCCATTGTCGAAAATCTTTGGGAAGAACATGGGCAAGGAATTAAAGAAAATGTTCATGGTAATACGATCTTAACATTAATCTCTCGTCTTGGTGGTGATACTGCCAAAATCAATATTCACCAGCCGCCATTGAATGCGCGTATTTTTAACGAAACAATCCGTAGTGTTTCTTCGTTCTCAGATTACCGCTTTGCATCAGCGGTATATGCAGGTATTGAGCGTACATTTGTTGATGCATCAACTCTCATTTATGAAGCAATCAAGAACCATGGTTGGCTTGAGGAGAGCCAAATTACCCACTATGGATTACATAAAGAAATTGATATTGAACATGCTGAAGATTTTTTGAAAGTGGTCAATGAAAATTGGCTTGAACCAGAGGCTCAAGATTTAATTAAAGAGGGGATTAAATTTGGGAGTCATTTACTGACAAACGCTTATACAAGCTTCTATTACAGTTTATCGTAATCCGAGAGCTATTTTCTGCAATTTTATTTTCAAATAAGGTGCGAATTATCGCACCTTATTTGCTATTTTTGTTATTGGAAGGCGTGTTTTTACGTAAACTCAAACAAAAATATTCGGGCATATTGAGGCACTTTTTTGCTTAAAACTTTGTCAATTATCACTAATGTGGCAGCTAAATGTGCTAGATGCATAAATCACCTTGATCCCAGACAGTGAACTCAGGTTTAATAAGGTTAGTCACTTGCGCAAAAATGTAAGCCTTAAGGGATATTTTGCGCAATGGAATGGATTCAGCTTTGCGGCAGTTCAATTTATTAGCGATCTGCTGCCATGAACATAGCAAATATTGCGGTATGGGTAGAATTGGGTTACTTTCAATCGCTCTATTCGTGAAATGCTCAATTTCTTGTTGATACGCTATGGTCCTTAGAAAAAGGAACATGGGGTGATGTATCGGTAAATTGGTGTTTTTCGTTATAGCGAAATCAAAGTAGCACTATCCGTATTGCGTTGTAAAAATTGGTTTAAGTACGTTTTTATCCTACCTGGAGTATACTGATGACGACTCGTAAAACCCTTGCTAATGCTATCCGCTTTCTAAGTATGGATGCGGTTCAAAAAGCAAAATCAGGGCATCCTGGCGCGCCAATGGGCATGGCTGATATTGCTGAAGTACTGTGGCGTGACCATATGAATCATAACCCAGCAAACCCACACTGGGCGGATCGTGACCGTTTTGTGCTGTCAAACGGCCATGGTTCAATGCTGATTTATAGCTTGCTGCACCTCACTGGTTATGACTTATCTATCGAAGAGTTAAAAAACTTCCGCCAATTACATTCTAAAACACCGGGCCACCCAGAATATGGCTATACTCCAGGTGTTGAAACAACAACGGGTCCTTTAGGTCAAGGTATCGCAAACGCAGTCGGCTTTGCGATTGCAGAGCGCACATTAGCGGCGCAATTCAACCGTCCTGGCCATGATGTTGTTGATCACCACACTTATGTCTTCATGGGTGATGGTTGTATGATGGAAGGTATCTCGCACGAAGCATGTTCTTTAGCGGGTACACTGAAATTAAATAAACTGATCGCATTCTATGATGACAACGGCATCTCTATTGATGGTGAAGTTGAAGGTTGGTTTACTGATGATACCGCTGCGCGCTTTGAGTCTTATGGCTGGCATGTTATTCGTGACATCGATGGTCACGATGCATCGCAAATCAATGCTGCCGTCAATGAAGCGAAAAAAGCAGATAAACCAACGCTGATTATGTGCAAAACCATCATTGGTTTTGGCTCACCAAATAAAGCGGGTTCTGAATCTGTTCACGGTGCGCCATTAGGTGATGCTGAAATTGCAGCAACACGTGAAGCACTGGGCTGGAAATTCGGTCCTTTCGAAATTCCACAAGATATCTATGACGCTTGGGATGCGCGTAAAGCAGGCGAAGCGAAACAAAAAGCGTGGGATGAGAAATTTGCAGCTTATGCGGCGAACTTCCCTGAACTAGCGGCTGAATTTACCCGTCGTATGAACGGTGAATTACCTGCAAACTTTGATGCAGAAGCGAAAAAATTCGTTGAAACACTGCAACAAAACCCTGCCAATATTGCTAGCCGTAAAGCATCACAAAATGCATTGGAAGCTTTCGGTAAAGTATTACCTGAGTTTATGGGCGGTTCTGCTGACTTAGCACCAAGTAACTTAACCATGTGGTCAGGCTCTAAAGCACTGAACGTAGACCCTGCGGGTAACTACATCCATTACGGTGTACGTGAATTTGGTATGTCTGCTATCATGAATGGTATCGCATTACATGGCGGTTTCATTCCTTACGGTGCAACCTTCCTGATGTTCGTTGAATACGCGCGTAATGCTGTGCGTATGGCTGCGCTGATGAAAATTCGTAGCATCTTTGTTTACACTCACGACTCTATCGGTCTGGGTGAAGATGGCCCAACTCACCAACCTGTTGAGCAACTGGCAAGCCTGCGTGTGACGCCAAACGTCAGCACATGGCGTCCGTGCGACCAAGTTGAGTCTGCGGTTGCATGGAAATATGCAGTTGAGCGTAAAGATGGCCCAAGTGCACTGATTTTCTCTCGTCAGAACTTAGAGCAGCAACCTCGCACCGCTGAGCAATTAGCGAATATCGAGAAAGGGGCTTACATTCTGAAAGATAGCGCAGGCACCCCTGAGCTTATCTTTATCGCAACAGGTTCTGAAGTTGAGTTGGCAGTGAAAGCCGCAGACCAACTAACTGCCGAAGGCCGCAAAGTTCGCGTTGTTTCAATGCCATCTACGGATGCATTTGATAAACAAGATGCTGCGTACCGTGAAGCTGTTTTACCTGCAAATGTTAGCGCTCGTGTGGCTATCGAAGCGGGTATTGCAGACTACTGGTTCAAATACACGGGTTTAAACGGTGCTATCATCGGTATGCATACCTTCGGTGAATCTGCGCCAGCGGAAGAACTGTACAAAGAGTTCGGCATCACCGTAGAAAAAGCAGTTGAAGCAGCGAAATCTCTTCTGAAATAAGTAAGTTAATGATGGGGTATTCATGCGTTGAATGCCCTGTATGTGCTTATTTTGCTGAACAACGCCTAGCTAATCGTTAGGCGTTGTTTTTTTGTGCACTAATCAATGATTTTCTATTGCGTTCTGTTACTTTATCCCTTAATCTAACCTTAGATTAGCTGAACCGTTTCAGTGAAATGAAATTCAATGAAAAAATTTTTAAAAAGTGTAGGTTACAGCACACTTTTAACCTTTAACTGCTAAAATGAGCAGTAGAGTTGGTGTGAGTCAGTTATCCTTAGCAACCGTGTGATTTTGCTCATATACAAGGTATGGAATGGCAATCAGGGTGGCAATAAATGGCTTTGGTCGAATAGGTCGAAGTGTTTTAAGAGCGTTATATGAATCGAGCCGTCGGGCAGAGATCGTCGTTGTTGCAATTAACGAACTTGCTGAACCAGAAGGTATCGCGCATTTGCTGAAGTATGATTCCAGCCATGGGCGTTTTGCGTGGGATGTGAGACTTAATGGCTCACTCTTGCAAGTCGGCGATGATAATATCCGCTTATTTCACCAAACCGATATCCGTGATTTGCCGTGGAAAGAACTCGGTATTGATATTGTCCTTGATTGCAGTGGGGCATATGGCTCCCGTGATGATGGCTTAATGCACATCGCGGCAGGCGCCAAAAAAGTGCTGTTCTCTCACCCAGGTACTGATGACCTTGATGCCACTGTTGTCTATGGCGTTAACCACGAAAGCTTAACGGCTTCAGACAATATCGTGTCAAACGCATCTTGCACCACTAACTGCATTATCCCGATTATTAAATTGCTTGATGAGGCATTTACGATTGAGTCAGGAACCGTTACGACGATCCACGCATCAATGAATGACCAACCCGTTATCGATGCCTATCATAAAGATTTACGAAGAACGCGCGCTGCCAGCCAATCTATTATTCCAGTTGATACGAAATTAGCGGCGGGAATTACGCGAATTTTTCCGAAGTTCAAAGATCATTTTGAAGCCATCTCTGTCCGTGTACCGACAACCAATGTGACAGCGATTGATTTGAGTGTTACCGTACATGACGATGTCTGTGTTGAAAAAGTGAACCAACTACTGAGAAGCGCCGCACAGGGGCATTTTCGTGGTATAGTGGACTACACAGAACTGCCGTTAGTCTCGATGGATTTTAATCATGATCCACACAGTGCTATTATTGATGGTACGCAAACGCGAGTTAGCGGAAAACATTTAATAAAAACCCTAGTTTGGTGTGATAACGAATGGGGGTTTGCTAACCGGATGCTAGATACAACGCTAGCGATGGCAGCAACAGGTTTAAACTAATTGGCTACTGACAGACAGCAGGGCATGATAACCTTTTCGCCTCTGCCCAGTAGTTGATGGAAACTTTATAGAGAATCAACAAGAGGATTCACCATGTCTGTAATTAAGATGACCGATTTAGACTTAGCGGGTAAACGCGTTTTTATTCGTTCTGACTTAAACGTTCCTGTCAAAGATGGCAAAGTTACTTCTGATGCACGTATCCGTGCTTCATTACCAACAATCGAAGCTGCTCTGAAGCAAGGCGCTAAAGTCATGGTCACTTCTCACCTCGGTCGCCCGACTGAAGGCGAGTACAACGAAGAGTTTTCACTGCAACCTGTTGTTGACTATCTGGCAGATAAAATCGATTACCCTGTTCGTTTAGTCAAAGACTATTTAAATGGCATTGATATTGCCGCTGGTGAGTTAGTCGTTCTGGAAAACGTTCGCTTTAACAAAGGCGAGAAAAAAGACGACGAAACACTGTCAAAACAATACGCTGCATTATGTGATGTGTATGTGATGGATGCATTTGGTACGGCTCACCGTGCTCAAGCGTCAACTCATGGCGTGGCAAAATTCTCACCCGTTGCATGTGCAGGTCCATTATTAAGCAATGAGTTAGAAGCATTAGGTAAAGCACTGGGTAACCCAGCGCGCCCAATGGTGGCGATTGTTGGAGGTTCTAAAGTCTCCACAAAACTGACCGTGTTAGATTCACTGTCTAAAATCGCTGACCAACTAATTGTGGGTGGGGGTATTGCAAATACCTTTATCGCAGCAGAAGGCAACAATGTTGGTCGTTCATTATATGAAGATGACTTAATTCCTGAAGCGAAAAAATTACTGGCTAACTGCCAAATTCCAGTACCGACAGATGTTCGCGTTGCTACTGAGTTCTCTGAAACCGCAGAAGCGACACTGAAATCAAGTACTGAAATCAAAGACGACGAGCAAATTCTGGACTTAGGCGATGAATCAGCGCAGCGTCTGGCTGAAATTCTAAAAAATGCCAAAACCATTCTGTGGAATGGCCCAGTTGGTGTATTTGAATTCCCTAACTTCCGTAAAGGAACTGAGATCGTTGCAAAAGCCATCGCAGACAGTGATGCATTCTCCATCGCGGGTGGTGGTGATACATTAGCGGCTATCGATTTATTCGGTATTGCAGACAAAATTTCATATATCTCTACGGGTGGCGGTGCTTTCCTTGAGTTCGTTGAAGGTAAAAAGCTCCCTGCCGTTGTGATGCTAGAAGAACGTGCTAAAGCGTAATTAATTGTTCATACACAACAGGCAGCGTAGGCTGCCTGTTTACCACAGGACCTTTTCACATGTCTAAAATTTTTGATTTTGTTAAACCGGGTGTTATCACGGGTGATGATGTACAGAAAGTTTTCGCAGTTGCCAAAGAAAATAACTTTGCATTGCCAGCGGTGAACTGTGTTGGTACGGATTCAATTAACGCCGTACTCGAAGCGGCCGCGAAAGTGCGTGCGCCTGTTATTGTTCAGTTTTCAAACGGCGGTGCAGCATTTATCGCAGGTAAAGGTTTGAAGGCAGAAGGTCAACAAGCAGCGGTTTTAGGCGCGATCTCTGGTGCTTATCATGTGCATCAAATGGCTGAGCACTATGGTGTGCCAGTTATTCTGCATACTGACCACTGTGCGAAAAAATTACTGCCATGGATCGACGGCTTGTTAGATGCAGGTGAAAAACACTATGCGAAAACAGGTAAACCACTGTTCTCTTCTCACATGATTGACCTGTCAGAAGAAACGCTGGAAGAAAATATCGAAATCTGTGCTAAATACTTAGCGCGTATGGCTAAAATCGATATGACGTTGGAAATCGAATTAGGCTGTACGGGTGGTGAAGAAGATGGTGTTGATAACACAGGTATGGACAGCTCTGAACTGTATACTCAACCAGAAGATGTTGCATACGCATACGAGAAACTCAATGCAGTAAGCCCACGTTTCACTATCGCAGCATCTTTCGGTAACGTTCACGGTGTTTATAAGCCAGGTAACGTTCAATTAACGCCAAAAATTCTGCGCAACTCACAAGACTACGTTTCAGAAAAATATAACCTGCCACACAACAGCTTAGACTTCGTATTCCACGGTGGTTCTGGCTCAAGTGCTGCTGAAATCAAAGAAGCAGTTAGCTACGGTGTTATCAAAATGAACATCGATACTGATACTCAGTGGGCAACTTGGGATGGTATTTTACAGTACTACAAAAAGAACGAAGGCTATCTGCAAGGTCAGTTAGGTAACCCAGAAGGTGCAGATAAACCTAACAAAAAATACTACGACCCGCGTGTATGGCTGCGTAAAGCACAAGATTCAATGGTTGTTCGTTTAGAACAAGCTTTCAAAGAACTGAACTGTGTTGATGTTCTGTAATTAATACAGACTCAGTTTTGAATTGAAAATCCCCCAGTAAGGTGACTTGCTGGGGGATTTTTTATGGTTTTTCACTGGCCTGTGAAAGTAATTTTAAAAATAATGCTTCACTTTGTGCCAGTGGTTTGCTTGATTCGGTTATCGCACAAATACGGTTTTGGAAAACAGGGGAATTAGCTACTTCAACGAGGGCATGACGTGCATTAATATGAGAGGCATAGTTTTCTGGCAAAATTCCAACATAGTGTCCAGAAGCGATAAATGCTGCAACAGCTTCTAAACCTGCTGCATCAGGGCCCTTATTAAACTCTCCAGAAGCTAGAACACTTTCAGTGAACGGATGTGGGCGATAAACCAATGCCAAATTATGCTTATTTTTAGCACTACTTTCTGAAGTATACAGTTTATGCTTTTCAATAAATAAAAATTGATAGTTGAAGCGGCTATTTTCATGAAATTGACCACGTATACCAATTTGAATTGTCCGATCACTCAAAGCTCGATTTAATTGATTATGATTGAGCACAATGAGTTCTAGCTTTACATGTGGTGCCGCTTCAGTGAATTTAGCAATAGCAGAAGAAAGGTGACATTGTGGGTTAGTCAGTATATGTTCAACAACACCAATAACCAGCACGCCTGATAAGATCCCTTGTAGTTCATCGACTTCTGTTTTTATATTATCGAGTGCCTTAAGTGCAGTGTTGGCTTTTTTAATCACTAATAGCCCTGATTCTGTCAGCTTAAAGCCGGATGGTCCTCGTTCACAAAGTTGAACACTTAGTTTTTCTTCGATTTCACGTATATGCCGACTGATAGATGCTTTGGACATGTTGAGTTTTTTTTCAGCAATCGAAAAACCGCCAGCTTCGGCAACAGAAATAAAAACACGTAATGATTTTAAATCTTTTTCTGTTAGTTTTTTATTATGCATATTTTTACCTATTGCGTGAATTCAATCACTTATTGCTAATCTATCTCAATTTTTAACTAGATACAAATAGCCTAAATTTACTGTTTTATTTTAATGATTAAAATTGTTTTTATTAATTTTAAAAGGTTTCATTTTATGAAACCAAGGGGTCAAAAATATCACTTTTATTATTAAAAAACATGTATATCTTAAAGTTGTAGTTGTTAATAAATTATTACTAAGGTGGCGCCAAAATAATAATTAATCCAAATATATATAAATACAAAAGGATTCTAATTTATGGTCACAGATGAAATGTTAACAATAAAATTAGATATGATTACATTTACAGCATTAGGTGCTTTGTTGTTAATTGCTAGTAATATAATCATAAAGAAGTTTCCATTTTTTATGAAGTATTCAATACCTAGTCCTGTTATTGGTGGGTTTTTATTTTCTATCATGATGTGGTTAGCGTATCAATTTAATATTGTAGAATTAGGATTTGATAATACATTATATGATTTAGCTATGTATGTATTTTTTGTCACTATCGGACTCATGACAGGAGTCAAATTATTAATCAGTGGTGGGAAAATATTACTTATTTATATGGTTATTTGCTGGGGGCTAGCATTTGCCCAAAACGGTGTCAGCATTGGGTTATCCTACATATTAGATATAGAGCCTTTGGTTGCAATGATGGCAGGACAAGCCTCAATGCAGGGAGGGCACGGGATGGCGGCTTCATTAGCACCACTCGTTGAGTCATTTGGTTATGACCAAGCGCTTAATGTTGGGTTGGCTGCATCAACATTTGGCTTAATTGCAGGTTCGATATTAGGCGGGCCAGTCGGTAATTGGCTAATCCAAAGAAATAAATTGAAAATTGAAACAGACCATGTTGATTTAAATAATTTAGCTGCAGTTGATGCCCAGGAAGATAAAATTAGCGCACAGAAATGTATTGTCGCTGGTGCAGCCATTTTAACTATTCTTGCAATAGGAATGCCAACTGCTAAATGGATAAGTGAAATTACAGGGTTTACAATACCAGGGCATATTTTTAGTTTATTTGTAGGTGTTGTTTTTCATTCAATTAATGAAAGAAAACCGATTATAAAAATATCAAAAAATACGGTAGCTCTAATTTCAACTATTTCATTAGAAATGTTTTTAGTGATGGCAATGATGAAATTAAAATTATGGGAGCTTTATGAGCTAGCTCTGCCATTAACGATCATATTAATATCTCAGGTTATTGCTACCATTCTTGTTGCTGTATTTATCGTATATCGTGCATTGGGTAAAAATTATGATGCGGCAGTGATGTCTGCTGGTTTTATTGGTCATGGATTAGGTGCAACACCAAATGGCTTAGTTGTTATGGATGCTATCTGTAATAAATATGGCCTATTTTCAAGGAAAGCATTCATTATTATTCCTATTGCAGGAACAGTATTAACTGACATTGTCGGTGTCCCTCTATTTGTATTTTTAGCCAATACATTTGGCGGCTAATAAAAATAAAGAATAAATTTAAAGTTTAATAAGGAAAAAGTAGATGAAAAAATTAACGACAGCGCCACATGTTGGCCATAAAACATTTTTATATTCTGAACTTGCGACCGATTTAAATAATATCGAAGCCGATATTGCGATACTTGGAATGCCATTTAGCTCTGCCTATAGCGCTCATGCTTTTACAAATGATCAATCAAGAGCACCACAATATTTACGTGATATGAGTGACCGAATTGTTCGGCATCCAGATCATTATGACTTTGATATTGATGGCCCACTATTGCAGGGACGTAAAGATATTAAATTCGTTGATTGCGGTGACGTTATCCCTGATTTATCTCAACCACTGGGTGAACATCATGAAAGAGCCGCAGAAGCAATCAGGCAATTATTAAGGGTGAATGCGTTGCCGATTATTTTAGGTGGTGACCACGGTATAACTACGCCGATTTTACAGGGATTTGATGAAGTTGGCCCAGTCACTTTAGTTCATATTGATGCTCATTTAGATTGGCGTGAAGAAGTTAATGGTGTAAATACAGGTTTGTCTAGTCCAATTCGTCGTGCATCGGAAATGAAACATATCGGTGAAATTTTTCAGATAGGTTTACGTGCTCAAGGGAGTGGACGTCCCGCAGATTATCAAGCAGCTAAAGATCATGGTGCTCATGTTATTCCTGCCTATGAACTGCATGAAGTAGGAATGCAGGCAATTTTAGACCGTATCCCAGATAACTCAAATTACTATATCAGTATTGATGCAGATGGTATCGACCCAAGCATTATGCCAGGTGTAGATGGCCCTGCACCAGGTGGAGTAACTTACTTACAAGCGCGTAGCTTAATTCACGGTTTAGTGAAAAAAGGTCGGGTTGTGGGTATGGATATCGTTGAAATCACGCCTGCAAAAGATATCCCCTCTAAACTAACAGGCGTTACTGCTGGGCGCTTTGTGGTGAATTTAATAGGGGCATCTATTCGAGCAGGGTATTTTGATAAAAAATAACGGAGTTAATTAATGCTGAACTAACAATAAAGTGGGAGATATTTCCCACTTTATTGATTATCTGTTGGCGTCCCCTGATGAAACCTCAGTTGCCATTTATTTGCTGAATTCTTTAACCATATCGATGAACGATTGGTTTGCCTTATTTTTTCCCCTTGTTGTAATTCATAACTCATATAAGCCATCAATACCGTGTGCTCACTCAATAATGTGCAGTGATAGCCTTCTGAATAAATCGTTTTTGGGGCCTCATCAATCAAAGAGGCTAAGGTATCGGGTTTATCTGTTGTGCCACCAGAACGGCCAAATTCAAAAAAATCAGGGTGTAGGATATCTTGAAGAAAATCGATATTTTGTCGATTAGCGGAAAAATGCAGTTTTTTTTCTAACTCAATCAGGATATTAAATAACGTTTCCACGATTAGCGTTGCTCCAGTTGTTGTGCTAATTTTTCAGCAAGTTCCGTGAGGGTATCTGAGGCATTGCGATGAAAGTGCATCGCAATTTCCATTTCTTGAGCAGCAGGGAAACCTTCCTCTTCCGTTAAAATGCGGTGCTGTGGCAACTTAGCACGCTGGGGCAGTAAACTGATCCCTAAGCCATCCGTAATGGCGCTTTGAATGCCTGCCAGGCTTGAACAAGTATAAGTGATGTGCCAAGGGCGTTGCTCGTTATCTAATAACTTAAACATATCATTGCGATACAAGCCATTTTCAGGGAAAACGATAAGCGGGACAGAATCACTATTGAGTGATTGACGTTGATTGCTTGTTAGCCAGCATAACGGTTCAGGCCAGCTGTAATCACTCTTAAATTCCCCTTTTTTCTGTTTAACGATGATTAAGTCTAATTCCCCATGTTGATAGCGCTGATGTAGCTGGCGGCTTAAACCGCTTGTGACTTCTAAGCGCACATTGGGGTTTGCTTGCATAAAGGCGGCAAGGGTAGGGGTAACTTGCCCTGACGCCAGATCTTCAGGAAAACCAAGACGAAGCGTGTGGATCACCGCACTGCCCGTGATCTTCATAAAAAATGTGTCGTTTAATGCTAAGATTTTTTTCGCATAGCTCAGTAGGATTTCACCTGTTTCGGTCAACGTTAAGATGCGGTGGCCTCGAACAAACAATGGCTGCCCCACTAGAGTTTCTAAGCGTTGAATTTGCTGACTCAATGTAGATTGCGTTGAATTTAAATGCTGTGAAGCCACAGTGAAATTCCCTGTTTCGGCAACGGCGACAAAGGTGTTCAATAGGACTAAATTGAGCAATGGATTCATTTATTTAATACCTATCATTTGGTTATTTAATTTCTAAATAGCATACTTTTTGAGTAGATTAAATAGATGAGAAGGAGATAAATCATGAAAACAACATTGTTACGTGTTAAGTGGTTGGTTTATTTACTGGGTATTCTTTCAATTTCATTGATCTTTATGGTGAAAGGAATGGCAACATCACAATCTAATATACTGGTTAGCGCGGCTGAGCAAGGCAATTTATACCAAGTTCAAACGCTAATTGAGCAAGGAGCTAACATCGAGCAACGGGATTTGCGCCAACGTACTCCATTAATGGCAGCTACTCATGAAAACCGTGTGGATGTGGCGCGCTACTTAATTGAGCATGGCGCAGATGTGAATGCGAAGGATAATATGCAAGATTCACCGTACCTTTATGCAGGAGCGCGTGGGCTGCAAGATATTTTATTATTAACCCTGAAAAATGGGGCTGATTTAAACAGTACCAACCGTTATGGCGGTACGGCGTTGATCCCTGCGTCAGAACGTGGCCATATCGACACGGTTAAAACCTTGATTGATGCGGGTGTGGACGTAAACCATATTAATCGCCTCGGGTGGACGGCATTGATTGAAGCGATTATTTTGGGGGATGGTAGCGACAAGTACGTGCAAATTGTCACGCTGTTGATTGAAGGCGGGGCGGATGTCAACTTAGCGGATGGCTCAGGGATATCGCCTTTAACGTTAGCAAAAAGTAAAGGCTACCGTAACTTGATTGAAATCCTTGAAAAAGCAGGAGCGAAATAATGTCGGATAGGCAATTTTTACAGCAGGCGGTTTCGCTTGCTGAAGAAAATGTGCAGGCGGGTGGTCGCCCATTTGGTGCTGTTGTTGTTAGAGAAGGTAAAGTAGTGGCAACAGGGGTAAATCAAATGCTTGAATTACACGACCCCACCGCGCACGCGGAATTAATGGCATTACGCCAAGCGGGGAAGGCATTGAACCGCGTTAAACTGGATGATTGTATTGTTTATGCCAGTGGGCAACCCTGCCCAATGTGCCTTGCTGCAATGCGCATGGCGGGGGTTTCTCGCGTGGTATATGGTTATTCAAACCAAGATGCAGAGCCCTTTGGCTTATCAACCGCGGAAATTGCCAAGGCGTTACGTGTGGCACCTGAGCAACAATTGGGTTTTAAATTTGAGCAATTGAGGCCAAATGATGCACCGCGCTCAGCGCTGTACCAAATGTGGTGGGAACAGCAAAAATAATGGGTAAAACAGCGTCGTACTCCCTCGCGTTAGTGGTCACTATTGTGTTAGTTGGGCTGAATTTACGGCCCTTTATGACAGGTCCTGGCCCTGTCATCGACAATATTATTCACACGACAGGAATGAGCTACCAAAGCATTTCGCTTCTGACGTTATTGCCCATGTTATTGATGGGGATTGGTGCATTGGTTGTCCCCGCATTAAACCAACGAATAGGCGAGCGAAGTGGAATTGCTTTGGCGATGTTATTGCTATTTTTCGGTTCTTTTTTCCGTTATTTTGCCGAAAATGGTCACATATTATTGTTTACAGCATTTTTGTGTGGTGCCGGTGCCGCTTATATTCAAGCGGTTTTTCCTGGTTTTATTAAAGCGCATTTTCCACAAAAAATGGCCATGATGACGGGGCTCTATTCTGCAACGTTAATGGCGGGCGGTGCGATAGGCGCACAGTTAACCCCTATTTTAGAAAGTGTAACAGGCCATTGGCAAAGTGCGTTGGCATGGCTAGCACTCCCTGCGCTGATCGCGTTAATTGCTATCCTATTAAATATTCGCACGATGAATAAAACTAGCGTTGGTCACGTTTCCGTATTCGCTTTCTTTAAAAAGCCACGGGCCTGGTTATTAATGGCGGGGTTTGGGTTAATCAATGCGGGTTATGGAACAGTTGTCACGTGGTTAGCGCCTTTTTTCCAAGAACAGGGAATGAGTGCTGCACAAAGTGGCTCTTTTGTTGCCATGCTGACGGTGTTTCAGGCCTTATCAGCTCTGATGATCCCTGTACTCGCTTCTCACAATATCGATCGTCGTTTCTGGCTTATTACGACGTTAAGTTGCCAAGCCATCGGGTTTATTGGGTTAATGTTGTTTGCCCTTGATGTGCCTTTCTTATGGATAGCACTATTAGGTGTTGGGTTAGGGGGCTGTTTTGCGCTTAGCATAATTACAGCACTGGATCATATTCCCCATCCAGTTAGCGCGGGGGCATTAACGGCATTAATGCAAGCGGGCGGGTTTATTATCGCTGCATTTGGCCCACTACTCGCGGCATGGTTACACCAGTTAAGCCAAAGTTTCACTTGGGTGTGGGGAATGCATGTTATTTTTGTGCTAGTGACATTGCTGCTTTATTTACGTTTAAACCCGAAAGGATATAGCCAACTATTTGCTTTAAAATAAAAAATTCCCGTTATTTTATTACGAACGATGGTTATTGTTGTTTTGGTGTTTTTTGCCCAGATAGCGACATAGTTGTTTATTCAATATGAACGACTATGCCGCAACGTATTGGAAAAACATTCACTCAAACCCACTCAACATAGGAAGAACACTGTGTTGGGGCGTTTCTTCGTGTTCGCAGAGGGGGTTCTGATTAACCGCGATTTTGGCATTTCATGGATGCTTCGTTATCTCACCAAATCAACTCAAAAAATAATAGCCTATGGATATAGTGAAATTAACCTAAAGTTATCTTACTCTATTTTTATATAATGAGTTAGCTATTGAAATAATAAAATTAATTTTAATTATTAATAATCATATTATTTTTAATTAACGTTATATTTTTTATATTATTTTTATTTTCTTTTTTATTTTTTAATATGTATTCAAAAGGTATCTGGTTTTTCATGGCCTTATTTGTTTTTATTAGTTTTATCGAATCATGTTTATGGTAAGGTGATGAATTATGGAAAATTTTGATTCAATAGATATCTCTCATCAGGTTTTAAAAGAATTATTAAAATATCGCCGTTGCTTTTCTCAATCAAATGAGTGTGATGAATATGAGGAAAGAAAGGTATCTGAAATTCAAATTCCAAGGATCCGTGCATTTATTGAAAAAAGGCAGCCTATTGAATTTATTTTACCTGCTTTTCCGACTAAATCACCCAACCCTAAGAAGGTATTAGGAAAGATACCAGATATGGCAGAAAAGTTATCGCTTGTTTTTTTGAATTCGCTTTGCCAGAAAATAAAAGATATTTACTCATTAGGTGCTAAGATTATTATCTGTTCTGATGGGCATGTGTTTAGTGATCTTATTTGTGTTGATGATAATGACATTACGCTTTATCAAAAAGAATTTAATAAATTATTATCTAAACTAGATGGGGAGAGTCTATATTTATATTCCCTTAGTAGTGTTAAAGAATTAACTCAATATTCTCAAGATTATACCCAATTAAGGTCGTTATTAATTGAAAATTACGCAACCTCTATTGATGAAATAAAAGGAGAACTCAAGCAGACGAATGGTGGTATTCAATTATATCAAGCTATTACGCGTTTTTTATATGAAGATAGCTTTCTTCCCGATTACACGGGGTCGAAAGCAGCTCTGCAAAGGAATGCTAAACAGCGTGCTGTAGGCGTTATTCAACGTAGTCGAGCATGGGGGAATTTGTTATCAACAAAGTTCCCATCTGCGATCCGTCTTTCCATTCATCCGCAACCCGCGGATAGTATTAAAATGGGTATTCATTTAATGCCAACCAGAGATAATTGGTTAACACCATGGCACGGTGTTGCCGTTAATATAAATGGCCGATTTATATTAATGAAAAATGAAACAGCAAAGAAAATGAACGGAAAACTTGTTGAGGTTGACGGTTCACCCAGCCATTACGTAATTGAATCTATTTAATCGAAGTTTATTTGTATTAATAAAAATAAATATATAGGTAAATAATAACGTGAGGTTTTATGAATATAAGCTCAATAAATTGTCATGTTAAATTAATTAATCCTTTTGGGGTGTTATTAACACCATGTTTTTTACATCAAAACATTACAGCATTGCCAATAAGCCTATTACGTCACTTAGCTCGTCAATATTCACTGGTTATACTGCGGGGGTTTCAGTCAGGTTTTACAGATGAAAATAAACTGATTGAATATTCAGAATGTTGGGGGGATATTATGAAATGGTCTTTTGGAAGTGTATTAGATATTCAGGAGCGCTCGAACCCTTCAGACCATGTTTTAGATAATGGCTACATACCGTTGCATTGGGATGGGATGTATCGAGAAACTATTCCAGAATTCCAAATTTTTCATTGCATACATGCCCCAGTGATATCTCAAGGGGGGCGAACAACGTTTGTTAATACAGAAAAGCTCCTTAATGAATCCAGTTTTGAAGAGGTTCAATTATGGAAAGACACCATTATTAGCTATAAAACAAAACAGGTTACCCACTATGGGGGCGAGGTTGTGTCACCCCTTGTTTGCTTACACCCAAATAACAATAAGTGGGTGATGCGCTACAACGAACCTATGAAAATTGATGATGATAAATATGCAGATCATCACTCTTTAACAATTAAAGGAATGTCTAGAGAAAACCAAACCCTGTTTGAAAAAGAACTAAATAGCAGGTTATATGATCCCCGGTATTATTATGCGCATAGCTGGGAAGAAGGGGATGTGGCTATTTGTGATAACTTCACGTTATTACATGGTCGAGAGGCTTTTATTTCTAAAGCACCTCGCCAACTTCAGCGGGTTCATATTCATGGTGTACCTGTTTGTAAAAATGCTCATTTTTATTCTTTTACAGATTAAAAAATTATTCGGTAATCACTTATGCCACAGATAATATTAGCGGCGATTGCGACGCCAGGACACGTATACCCGCTTTTAACTTTAGCGAAAGGGCTTATTGGCCAAGGAAATGAAATTACTATTTTTACGGGGTCTTTTTTTCGGCAACAAGTGGAGGCGAGCGGGGCAAACTTTGTTTGTTTTGACAGTATGGTCGATATAGACCATCGTGATTTAGAACATCATTTTCCTGAACGGGGCTTATATCCCGCAGGTAATACCCAAATGGCACAAGGCTTAATACAATTTTTTGCACAACCTATTCCAGTCTTATCAAAGCAATTAATGCAATTAATTCAAGAAAAACAAGCTAACTTATTAGTTATCGATAATACCTTTTATGCTGCTTTACCATTGTTGCAACAAGCGCTTGTTAAGCGCATACCTGTTGTGGCTATTGGGGTAACGCCATTAGCTTGGCCCTCTGTCGATAGTGTGTTTTGGGGCGCTAGAATACCCCCTGAAATATTACCGGCAGAAATTACACGAGAGCAGCTAATTAATGAAGAAATACATTTATTAATTGAAAGTGTTAGAGAGAAATTTTCTCAGATGGTGACAGCAGCAGGCGGGTTACCATTGAAAACAGATCAAAATGAAGCATTGATATGCGGTGTAGATTGTTATTTGCAGCTTGCAACATCAGTATTTGAATTTTTTGATACAAGTTTACCGAGTCACGTTAAATTTATTGGGTCATTAGCGATAAAAGCGAGAGAAGATCATATACAAATTAATTGGAAAAACGAAAACCAGCCTTTAATTATCGTGACACAAGGCACATTAGCGAATGTTGATTTTAACCAATTACTCAGGCCAACGCTGAGGGCATTAGCAAACTTACCTGTACGTGTATTAGCTATTACAGGGGGGCGTAAGGTTGATTTGTCAGAGGTTCCACTTCCCGATAACGCTTATCTTGTTGATTATATTAATTTTGAAGACTGGCTACCCAAAGCATCAATCTTAATTACTAATGGAGGGTATGGTTCAGTGACATCTGCCATACGCCATGGTGTTCCAATGATAATGGCTGGGATAGGCGATGGTAAATTAGAAGCGATAGCCCGAGTCCTTAGGTCTCGTTGTGGAATTAGTTTGCAAACAGATATGCCGAGTGATGAACAAATATTAAATGCGGTCACTGAGATGTTATCAACGTCATTATGGCATCAACAAGCAAAAATTATGCAAGAGGCGAATCAGCAGTATAATACTTTAGAATTAGCACTACATTATATCAATAAGCTTTTATATTAATAATTAAGCTACTGTAAAAATTCATTCATAATGTTAGAGAGATAACTTAATTTTATAAAACGACAAACTAAGTTATCTCTATTAGTTATTAGCTAATAAAATTTATCTATATTTGCTATAGTTTCATTATTCTCTTGTTCAAGAAAATAGTTTAAATCACATTGCAGGATATTGGCGAATATACAAAGTCGACGAATGGTGAAATTTTGAACGCCGCGCTCGTAACGGGATATTTGCTGTTGACTTAAACCCGATTTTTGACCTAAATTGTCGCCGGTTAAACCCATTTGTAAACGACGTCTGCGCATTTTTTGCCCAATATAAAAATTTGAAATATCTGTATGGTATTTTGTCATAATGTAGCTCTAATCAAGTAATAATGAATCAAATTAGTGTGAAACTATTGGTATAAACTAAATAATTATTTAAGGTTTGTTAATTCGATATTGTTATTGGAGTGAATGTAATCATCGCCATTAAATAAAACCATTCCCGCAATAAAAACACTAAGCCCAATAATTGATATCATAATACTGAATAAGGCGGATAAATTTTTGTTAATATAAAAAAGTGATTGTTCTTTTAGTGAAAATGCTGAATCGGAAAAAGATAAAAATAATATGATAATACCCCAATGTAATACCGATAAAAGAAAAGGGTATTCAACATTGTTGTGGATTACAATAGGGAATATAGCAATGATCATCGCTAATGAATAACCATTGCCATTTTTTTTATATTTAATAAAAGATTGGAAAATAACGTAAATACTCCCTGTTATCAGTAGAGACATAAAAACCAAGTTAATGTGGCTACCTTTCATAATCCAAAGAAAAATTTCATTATGTGAATGTGGAACGATGTATTGTTCTGGACTTAAAAAGGGTAATGGTGTTCTGCCATAACTATCCTTAGGGATTATAGAAGGATCCCATATATCATCGGGTTGCTCCAAAAAGAGAGTAATCGAAAATCGTAGCATTTGTTTTAAATGAAACTGATTAATCACCTCAGTATTGATAAACTGAGGGCATAATTTAATGAGGTAAATACCAATAAACATAGCTACAGCCATGATAAAGTAGCTAGCAATCACTCTAAGCTGATTTTTTTTATAGAAAAAACAAATGAATATGAAAATTGCCACAATAAAACTTAACCATGTCGTGACGGACTGAAGTGTTACGAGAGTTAAAGTAAATAAAAAAATTGAGCAGCCTAAGGCAATCGCCCTCATTTTCTCATATTTAGGATTTGCTAAGGCAAATTGCGGCAAGATAAGTGTCATCATCGCGAGTAAGCATGATGCAGTTACACTCACTGACAATATATTAATTTGTTGCGATAAGCCATTTGACCGCATATCGCTTGCAAAATAGAAAATATCCGGTTGAGTAAAAAATTGGTAGCCCGTCAAAAATGCTTGAATGGCTGAAAATACAATATTGCAATAAATACAAAATGATTGTACCCGCCACCTATCTTTTATTTGGAGCCCAGTGATATAAAATAATACACCAATGGTAATACCGGACCAGTACCAAAAAATTAAATCACTATCTATTTCTGTTGAATAAGCTAAACCCAGTGCTAAAAAAATTAATGCAATAAAAAAACAAATCGCAGGTACGGTAATAACAATTCTATTTTTGCGATAAAAAACAGTAAATGAAACAGTTGAAATCAACATGGCAATAGCAAGCCAACTAATGATGTTTTGCGGGAGTGATTGGCGTAAACTCCCTAAACTATCAATATAAATTAGGCTGGCTAAATGCCAAATAATAAATATACCAATAAATAATGAGCGAGATATCATAATCATAGTGCATTACCACGGTATTAAATAAAGGTAGCGATTAACCAAGCATTGCCTTTGTAGTCTCCAGGTTCAGCGTCTGAACCTGAAAGCTGACTTTCAATGCGAATATTTTTGACCTTATCAATAGTGGTTTCAATTTCTTTCCCACTTTGGTTGGTTTGCTCATCATAAAGCGTGACTTCAGAGTAAATTGTATTATTGCCTGATTTTAGTGGAACGCGTTTTTCTGGGTCGGTGTCAGTTGAGTAATCTAATTTTAATTTCACTTTTACAGGCTGAACTCGTTCACAGGTATAGGTGACTGTGCGTGTTTCCTTACTATTAAACTCAAAGGCATCCAGTGTTTTATGGTCAATATTTAAATTATCAATATTAGAACGGCAATTTGATGGGTAATTAACCACCGATGTTGCGAGGTCTAATTTTACACTGGCTTTATCTGCTGGTACGTAAAGAGTTGGCGTGCCATAGTCTTGGAATAAACGGGTATAGCCTGCAATCATCGCATCAGGAATCACAATTTTGCCATCAACGGGGATTTCTTTAACGTAAACCCTCACTTCAAACGGAAAATGCACAGTAAAGAAAGAGGTCGCTAATGGTCCCATTTCTTCATTTGAGCACCCACGCCCAGGAATATTTCGCCACCCGCTAGTAATGCCGTTATCAGAATAAAGCGTAAAAAAAGTATTTGAGTTGATTTTATAGGCCGTTAGTCCTTTAAGTGAAAACCCCGCTTCTGGCATATATGCAAATACGCGGTGATAAGCATAACTCCAAGCAAGTCCTGAACTGTAGTTTCCTTCGAGGAAATTAACTGTGCATTTAACTTGACCAAAAGGTTGTGACGTTGTTTCATTAATAACAATCCCTGTACTATTTGGTGGCGCAATTAAATAATATTTATTGTTATCTGTGCCAATAGTTGGGGTTGTTGCCACAACCGAATTGTTCGAAATTAAACTCATTTTATAGCCACCACCAGTGCCTGCATAGCGGGTTGCTTGTGCTTGTAGGCTGCTTAAACACAGTGGTAGCAATAACAGTAATTGTGAATAAATTTTTAACTTTTTCATAAGTTTTCTCAATATTACAGGTAATCAACCATTACAGATAAAGCCGCGGTAAATGGCCCTGCGGTAAGGTTTTCTAGGGCTTGATTAGTCACAAGTTGCGACTGAATAACGATTTTCCCTGTATCACCACTGATGGTAGGGGCGATCCTTTCCCATTTATTCAAGTTCAGCGCCGTGCTTTTATTTTCTTCTGAAAAACGAATACCCAGCCCATTAATTGAGGTGGCCAGCACCGTTTCGTTATTGACAGTTAGGGTATTGCCTTCTCTCGGAGAAAGATAAACCTGTAAATTTTTACGAAGCTCACATTGCTTAATCAAAATGCCAAACGATTGTTTTTCTTCGGTTAACCTATCGAGTGCAACTTCTCTAAAATTGATAAATAGTTCTTTCTCGCTATTTTCCGCGGTTAACACACAAGGCGGTCGCACTAACTTGGCAGACAGTGACAGCAAGATATCGGCTTGGGTACCAAAGGAAATAAATAGCCCGACTAAAGGAAATATAAAACGTGTCAGTTTCATTCTAATTCTCCCTATTGATAATCAAGGTTGAACGTCACGGTTGAAGAAAAGCCGCCTGTTGTTAAACGCGCATTAAAGGGTTTTTGTGCATACACACCAAATGAAAGAGTATTAATTGACCCTTTTCCTGATTCAGTGACAGTACTGACGTCTATTTTTGTATTTAGGTCGAGCTCTTTGCCATTACTATCCGTAAGCGCCAGTAACACATTGGATTCACCTGTTGTTTTTAGGTAGTTAATGCCATTATGGGCTTCAGTATTTTGGGTATTTAAGGTGATTTTGATGGTTTTATTTAATGCCATCGCTGAACAGTCCACGATATCCAATTTAAAGGGCTGCATTTCAGAGCGCCCTAGTGTTTCGAGGGATGAAAAGCGTAACCCAGACAGGTAGACTTTTTTCTGGGCATCATCATCACTGAGGCGACAACCTAAAGGCACTAATACACCTTCAAAATAAACCGTTAGGCTGTTGGCAAAACTGCTATTCGCCGTTAGGAATAAAAGGCTAAATAATAATATTGAGTACTTAGTCATAATTTATTTCCAGACGTTGTGCTGTGTTATTGGCAGGGATAGATAACAAAAATGTGTTATTGTGCAAGGGTTGCGCTAACACATGCTTTTCTGCACCCAACTTCAAAGTAAAAGGGACCCAAGCGTGTCGTTTTGCTAATTGATTACAATGGGAAAAATTCATTTCTAATTGATAAGTTTGTGCCAGTAACGTATTTTCATTCAGTTTCATTGAAATCAGTGGTAGACAAGGAGCCGTGACAATACGTGCGTTGACATAGACTGTGCCCGTAGTGACTGGTGCAGTGGACTGCGCAAAAATAGGTGCCGCAAAAGCCCATAGCACTAAGTAACGTAATTTCATCGTTCTGCTCCTTTCTATTTTGACGCATTATTCAGTCACGCTGCACTGTGATACTTGGCACTTGAATGCCAGTGATGGCTTTCCGCCGTAATCATTAATGTATGTCAGGTAAGGCGTTGAAAATTTGGCTGATTTAATAATTTGATTCGATTTTGGTGGCACCATGATAGCCTCAAAATCACTCTCTTCAGATTGCTTTTGGCTGTTTCCAATGCCTATAACGGTTAAATAAAAAGGTGTTGGATTATTTAATGTATAGCCCGTTGCTGCAGGCGTTAGCGTGACGTGTTTTGCCCAATCTGTTTTACTTTGCGCCACAATACTTTCTGGGCGATAAAACAGTTTTACGCGGCTTTGTAACGCAATTTGCAATACACCAGCCTCTGATGATTTAGGTGGGATTTCGCGCAAGTTGTAATAAAACAGGGATTCTCTGTCTTGCGGCAATTTCACAATATCAGGTGCAGTACTTAAACGAACTAAACTGGTGGATTTTGGCTCCATACGCTGAATGGGCGGCGTGGCAATAATTGGGCCTGTTTCGAGCTTTTGCTCAGACGCATTTTCTAACCATGACTGCGCCAAGTAAGGCAGTTCAGGGTTGTCATTGCGGATGGTTATGTTGATAGAGGGTTGATTACCATCGAAAATAATACGAGTACGATCAAGCGTGACGGCGGCTTGAGCGGTGCTCAAGACGCTTACCGTGAGCGTAAAGGCTGTGGTTAAAAGTAAAAAGTGGCGGTTCAATTTCATTTCAATTCTCTTATTAACGACAAATGATAGTAGGGTAAACGTCCTGAGGGCTAATCACGTCAGGAACCTGTGCACTGCACTGAAGTTTGTTTCCCCAATAGATATTTAATAATTCCTTGGCGCGGATACCGACAATCCACGTAATGCCCTGTTCACCGACAATGCCTAGCTCAATATTGCTGCTATTGCGCACGCTGGCACCAAATGGTGGATAGCTGTTATCGGTAAGTTTTAAACGTGCAAAAGTTTTTTCACCTTGAATAACATTCAGGCTGCGATAGCCAATGGCTCCACGGGTTAACGTGGCATCAGTGACGGTCTCTAACGCTTCGACGTCTTTTGGTAACTTACTGGTATTAATTGATGCGCTAGTTTTCCGATAACTGCTTACATTCGGTAATACAGCAAGGCCGAAGTGGTTGGTTTTGTATACCCCACCACTGAGTGGTACGTTAGCGGCGCCTGGAGTTTCTACTACGAGGCGTGTTCCCCCATAGGCTGCTTGGTGCATAGCAATCCCTTCTTTAATTAAGGTAATGCCGCCATTAATTGAGCCACCCACGCTGTGGTATTCATTCGGCACATAGCTGGCATTCCCTGAAATCGAGGCATAAGGGAGGTTTTGGCTTAAATACCCGCTAAAGCTAGTTTGATCATCTTGATTATTTCCAGTTTGGTAACCCACATTCAGGTTATAGCTGCGTTGTTCGCTATATCCGCTGTAGCCCACATTGTGGGTTGAGCTGTGCTTGCCATTTTGATCCCGTGTGTAGCCTTCAGAAAAGCTAAAGCTACTGCCTTGGGATAATGGGATCGTAAAATATAAGCTGATCGCATCATCTTGATAGCCTGCTCTTTTTGAACGGGTTGCAGATGCGGTGAGGTTAACGTTTTTCAGCCCTAGCGCCGCCCAATTTAATAGGGTACTCAGGTATAAGCTGTACTGTTCCTCAGTTTCACTATTCCAATATGTGTTGTATTGGTAGTTGCCACCCAAAGAGAAATCGTCAAAATATTTGTTGATATTCACTTGGTAGCTTTCTTTCTGGGCTTGTGATTCATTGCCAGTACGGCGTTCGTCCAAGGTTTGTTGCAATGAACGGTAAGTTTCATCAGAGAAACGGTACCCTGCGAACGTAATGTCAGTTCTGGCTTCGTCAAACGATTTTGAATAACTGAGACGGTAGCTTCGTCCTGTTAAGGTTTTATCAATCAACTGCGCATGCGACTGGGTGGCATCAAATGAAAGGCTACCGAATGTAAATAAGTCACGGCCAAAACCTGCTGAAAAAGCTTGGTAATTTTTTGATAAAACTGAACCACCATAGATAGACCACAGGTTATTTAACCCATAGGATAATTCGCCTGATGCGGTTAAATCACCTTCGAGTTCTCGGCCATTAAAGCGGGGTTTCCCCGCAGCAAATTTATAACGAATTTGCCCTGGCCGAGTTAGGTAAGGTAACGCTGCAGTGGTGATACTAAATTGTTGTTCTTCACCGTTTTCTTCACGCACGGTGACATCGAGCGTTCCACGAATGGAGCTATCCAGAGTTTGAATACGAAATGGTCCCGCAGGCACCGTTGTTTCTAACACAATGCGGTTATGGCTTTTGACAATAACGGTGGCATTAGTCTGGGCAATACCAATAATTTCAGGGGCATAACCTGTTAACTTTGGCGGCATCATGTTTTCATCGGTTTCAAGAGAAATACCGGTGTACTGCCAAGAGTCAAAAATAGCAGAGTAAAAGTAGTTTTCACCTAGAGTTAAAATAGATGCTATTGATTTAATTGAACGATATGCGAATAAGCGGCTAAACGAAGCATCGCTATATTGGTTCTCAAAGCTCCCCGTGGATTTACGGTAATTGGCTTGGTAATCACCCCGTAAGCGCCATGCACCAAAATTAAGGCCTGTTGTTCCATTGGCTGAAATATATGACTCTCGAGAGCCTGAGTTTCTACGTGTTAAAGAACCTGTGAGGTTGTAATCTAATAAAAAGCCATTAACACCTTCCTCCCAACGGGAAGGAGGAACCCAACTTGGATCAGTGTATTCTAAATAGCTTTGTGGAATTAAAATTGAGAGCGTTAATGTGGATAAATCAACATTCAGCGTTGCCCCCTCAAGTGCGGACAAATCCAAGCATTTTCCATTATCACGATATTGAACTAATTTGATTGCATCAGGCGTTAATCCTAAGCGATCCAAAATATTGAAAGGAATACAAACCGTATCGAATAAATTATTTTCTTGAGATTGCGGTGCGATTACTGTGATATCTTGTGCACTTCCCATACTCTCATTATTGACTTTGAGTGTTAAATGGTAAGTGCCAGGCATAATAAATCCGGCCTGAGAAAACTGGCTAAAATCGATATTCTGTGTGTCTTCGGTATCTAACATATCCGTATTAAATTCGACAGCATAGGCTATTGAAGAAATAGAAGATAAAAAAGACGTCACAATAATGTAGGAATAAATATTAAGTCTAACCATGATTTTTTCATCGAATTAATTATGTGTTTATTTATTAATCGTAAGTAACGTTGAATTTAATAGTGGTAAAATAATCCCCAGGCGTAATTTCATTATTACTTGTGCCTAATTCTGTTTCATATTTCAAATAGCTTTCTTTACTTTTATGATCAAAATAAATGTAGTTATTAGATATAGAATAAAGTTTATTTGGCATTAATAAGTTGTCATTACTATCGTAAATATATAGAACAACACCAGGCTTAGGTCCTGAAAGCTTTATTGCATTGCTATATATATCTTGCGGGGCAAAGAAGCGAATTTTAATGCCTTTGTGGTTATTATTGTCATATTCGCTAATACAGTTATTCAATTTTATATAAAATGGCTTACGCGTTATTTTTCTATCTTCTATTTCGTTAATACTAAAGTTAGATATATAGTCGTAATTGATATACTGATACTGGCTATCTGTTTCAATAGAGCAGGGGGCAGCAACAATATAGCCTTGCATTACCGCCTCACCACGAAGCCCATCTTGTACATGTCCTAAATTAGAATCTATTGCATAAGAATTAATAGAGCTCAATAATAAGGTGGTTAATATATAAATATTTTTTTTCATAATGAACCTTTTTATAGGGAGGAATAAAATCCTCCCTTAAAAAATTACTCGTATGTGATTTTAAAATCAGCAATAGAGCTAAATTCACCTTCAGTGACTGCAACAGCACCATCAACACGTTTAGCTAATGCAGTAAATTCTAAAACGTTTTCACCTTGTTTATTACGAATTTGGTTCATCACAGATTTAGCTTCATCAAATTTAAAGTCTTTAATCTGAACACCGATGTTTGTTGCAGAACCCGTAGTACCTAAGAATTCTTTGTTAGTACCCACATAGTTTTTACCACCAAAGGTAATTTTGATATCTTTAACTGCAACCCAGTTATCATCTTTATCTTTACTGAATTCATCGAAATTACAGTCTTTGATTTTAATCGCGATATCTTTTTCAGCTGCATTACCTGCTTCTAAAGATGCGCGAGAAAGTTGACCAAAAGGAACTTCTTGTTTAGTGCTTTCAGATTCAATATTACATGGCGCATTAACAACTTGGCCGCTGAAATGTAATTCGCCTGAGTTGCCACTTGCTAATACAGAGGTAGACAGTGTTGACGCAGCAAATAAAACAGCAACAGATAATTTATTTAATTTCATACTAAAATCCTTAAGAGAAAAATTAACAATTTCCATAATGAAGCCTCTTAACTAGCGGGCATTATAGGAATTGATTTACTTACCCATCATTGGGATGTAACTGGTTATATATAAAAGAAAAATTGGGCCTTTTATAAACCTGTATCCATTCGTACTTTCATATCAGGAAATGATATTTGAATATCAGTCTATTCGACGAGAGCTATATTACCCTTACTGAGTGTATAGCGAAATAAAATTCTTAATTTTTAATCTAATATGAACGTTTATTCTCTGTTATTGTTGTTTTTTAATGAGTTTTAATATTTTTATGCTTCGTTAATATTGAAGTAAATAATTAATTTTTGTGATTTTAAGGTGTTTTAATATGTTTCAATGTATGAATTTTTTAAAATACAAAAAAAATGCATCAGATATTAGAATATCTGATGCATTTTGTTGTTTTTTTGAGGGTTACTAACAGTGATTAGATTGTACAAATAAACATTGGCGAGTAATTTTCTTCAAAAATATAATTTTTATCGTTTAACCGTTTTACTCTAGTGAAGTAAATTTGGTTAAGCTGCGGGAGGCCTCGTATATAAACGTCATCGCCAGCCTGGTCGCTCGGGTCAATGTAAATATTTTTTACCTGAGAAAAAAAATGACTGCCTTGCCGTTTATACTCAATAAGCAGTTTTCGGGAGATAATGTATTTTTTATTATTAAATTTAACTTCTCCCGTCATGATAAAAGAATGCAGGTGATCATTATCCGCACTTGGAATGACACTCAGTAGGTAATAGCCGCTTAAGCTAGGGCGATCGTCTGAGATATCAATTTTTAAAGTTGCACGGCAGTCAGGTACAATAGGTGTATTAATTTGAATATATGTATATAAGCTAATTAAAATCAAAGTGATGGTGGTGAGGAGTAAAAAAACAAATCGTACAGCTTTGTTATTTGGCATAGAAATTCTCACAACTTATTGTAGCACCATCTTTTGCAGTTTTAGGGCAGTATGATAAAAATAGATAGTCATCATCGAAATTTTTATTTTGGGTGATAATTCCCACATTATAGTAAAAAATAGTAGCGGGTTTCTTGCAATTAATATTTAAACTTTTTAGCCTATCTTTTAGTACAGAAAAACTCATTGAGCGAGTATCTGCCTTATGGTAACTGTTTATATAACGAATTGAGCACTGATCAATTTGACCGACTTCTGGGTATTCAGTACGGCTAGCAAAAAAGTAGCTTTTAAATAAATAAAGCAAACAAAAGATAATAACGGCAATCAGTGTTATTTCTAGGTAGCGATTATTTAAAATATAAGCTTTTTTAACGGGGGTTTTGGCATTTATTTCGTTTTCTTCATCTATTTCTAAAGAAGACTCAGTCGATGGAGATAAGAGGGAGGGGATTTCTGAAATAGTTTCTTCAGGCTGTTCGTCGCTTATTTCAAAGGTTAAATTAGCTGAAAATTTTATTCCTACTTTTGGAATAGTTGAAATAATTTCTTCATCAAAAAAAGATGATAAATGGCGGCGCAAAACAGAAATACTGCTATTTAAATTATTGTCAGAAACAACTTGGTTATGTTCTTCCCATACACGACGTAATAAAGTTTCCCTATCTAAAACTTCTCCGTTATTTTGTGCTAATACTAAAAGTAAACGATTTAACGTTGTCGTCAGCTTAATTGCGTCGTCAACGTGACTCGTATACAACAGCCCCTGATTGCTGTCATAGGTAACATGCTGATTAATTAAATATTTCATTTTAGGATGGGTTTTATTTATAGTGGAATACAACTGTATGGTGTCAGTTTATACCCGTAATTCGGGATATGTCAATTAAACTGAATTAGAGTAATTTATTATATTATTTAAAGTGGAAAAAATAGAGTAAATGACCGGTTAAAATAAGTTAAATTTAATGGGGTTAAATGGCAACGTTAATATTTAATTAAATAAAAAAGCCCCGTTAGGGGCTTGTACGAATTTAACAATATCATTAAACCGTTGGCTCTAAAATCTGGTGCATAACCGGATGGAATTTACGTTTAAAGTAAACTAACCCATGCCCTGTATCATTTACAATGATTTGTTTCATTTCAACCATGTAGACAGAGTGCGTACCAATGTCCTGAACTTGCGTGATTTCGCCTTCAAGATTAGCGAGGGCATTTTTCAGTAATGGTTGCTGTAAAATACCGTTATCCCACACATTCCAGTTAAAACGCTCTTCCATTGTGGAACCTTTCATTCCCGCAAAATGGCACGCTAATTCTTCTTGGTCATGGCTTAGCACATTCACACACAGGCGGCCATTCTTTTGAAATACCGCATTCATTGCACTGTTGCGGTTGACACATACCATCAAAGTTGGTGGCGTATCCGTAACTGAACAGACTGCAGTTGCTGTAATTCCACAGCGACCTTCAGTACCATCCGTGGTGACTATGTTCACTGCTGCACCGAGACTAGCCATCGCATCTCTGAAACGCAGGCGATGTTCATTTTCTAAAGACATATTGACCTCCTGCTACTGATTACTTCAGCAGCGAATCTAACTGATTAATATCATTATTGTTATACAGGTGTGGACGTTTCCATCCGTGTTGATCGTAATCTGATAAGCAGCGATCAACCATATCTGTCATGGCTTTCATGTTGCCAGAACCTTGTGCATGACGCAGACATTGCAGACGAATTTCGTCTTGGCTTCCTGCGTAGTTAATTTCATACAGTTCATGGCGACCACCAAACTCACTACCAATTGCATCCCACATGAGTTTGAGGATCTTAATACGTTCGACGTGATCCATTCCGTTTGAACCGCGTACATATTTAGCTAAGTACCTATCAATTTCTGGATTATTCATATCACGAACGCTGGATGGCAAGTAGATCAGCCCACTCGTTACGTTACTTTCAATGATATTTTTAATTTTGGTGTAGGCCATAGGTGCCATAACACGGTATGTCTGGATAGCTTGGGTATCTGGTAGGAATGCCCCGCCTTCCCACGCTTTCGCTTCTGATGTCATTGCATCAGTCAATGACCAGAACAGGTTACGCCACGCGACCACTTCACCTAAATCAGCCTGTACACCACGGAAATCAATAACACCTGTACATTCTAAACTTTTTTGTAACAATCCGGTAATGAAGTCTAATTTAACGGCCAAGCGGACACAAGCTTGTAATGGGAATAAACGTGCGAACCCACCTTGTACAGCCCAATTACGAGCACGGTCAAAGTCACGGTAAATCAAGACGTTTTCCCATGGAATTAACACATGATCCATCACTAAGATGGCATCATTTTCATCGAAACGGCTGGAAAGTGGGTAATCAAATGGTGCGCCAGTTGCGCCAGCCACTAATTCATAAGAGGCGCGAGAGATTAATTTCACACCGTCGGCATCCATTGGTGCAACAAACATCAGTGCAAAGTCAGGGTTATCGCCCATCACTTGCGCAGAACCAAAACCGATAAAGTTATAGTGTGTTAAGGCTGAGTTGGTCGCAACCACTTTTGCACCGCTGACGATAATCCCTGCATCAGTTTCTTTTTCGAGTTTAATATAAACATCTTTCACTTCATCTGCGGGCTTATGGCGATCAATTGGTGGGTTAACAATCGCATGGTTAAAGTATAAGCCGCTTTCTTGAATGCGTTTGTACCAGTTGCGCGCGTTATCCGCAAATTGGCCGTAATATTCAGGGTTTGCGCCTAAACAGCTGGCGAATGCCGCCTTATAGTCTGGAGTGCGTCCCATCCATCCGTAGCTCTGGCGTGACCAATCTGCGATTGCATCACGTTGTTGGCGTAATTCGTCTGCACTTTTCGCGAAACGGAAGAACTTGTGCGTGTATCCACCATTACCTGTGTCGGTGTTCCAGCAAAGCTGGTCATGAGTCGTTTTATCATGGAGCGCATCATATAACTGTCCTATAGAAGCCGCTGAATTACGAAAAGCAGGGTGAGTGGTGACATCTTTTACGCGTTCGCCATAAATATAAATTTCACGGCCATCTTGTAGGCTTTTTAGGTATTCTTGGCTATTAAAAGGGCGTTTAGCATCTGAGCGAAAATCTTCTGGTTTCATGTCTACCTCGTTATCTCACAATGAGGGCTTGCATTGATAGGGGACAAAGGTGCAAGCGAATATGTTAATTTTATGTTTGTTTTGTGTTTATTAATTGAATCGCTTTCTGAGACAATTTTAAAGAGACTTTAGAAAGGTTTACTGGTACTTTTCGTTGGTATGGGAAGTTTATAAAAGAAATGTGATCCTATCGATATTTTAATGTTAATGTAATCATTGTTTTTAATTAAAATAATCTAAATATCATAATATTGAGGTTTATTTATATATTAACAATAAGTTATTTTACTTTATTCACATGCCTATTTTTTATCCTTTTATTTCACTTTTTGTTATTCTGGATAACCTTGTTTAAGTAAGTTAAAACAAAATTGATAAGAGATAAAAATGTTTTTAAAATGTAAAATAAAATTTATTGCCGCTGAATTGTTCAACGGCAATGAAACTTTTCAAGTGAAAGGGAAGTATTTGACCGCTTAATGGATATTTTGTTCACGCCAAGTGCTCGGTGAGCTGCCGACGAGTCGGTTAAAAAAGCGAGCGAAGTAGGCTGGGTCTTTAAACCCGAGTTGGTAGGCAATTTCAGAAACAGGGCTGTCCGAAAAAATAAGCAAACGCTTGGCCTCACGTAGAATACGGTCAAAAATGAGCCTTTTTGGCGGCCGATTAGCAAATCGGCGGCACATATCTTTGAGGCGCGATTCTGTTACGCCAAGTTTTTGTGCATATTCAGGTACGGCAAGGTGCTCATGATAATGTAAGTCAATTAATTGGTTAAACCGTTGGAATAGGCGATGCTCCCCTCGAACACCGCTAGTCGGGTGCCCATCTAATGGGATTGACCGTAGTAGAAAAGTAAAAAGTGCTTGCGCCAAAGAGGATAAAGCCTGATGTTTCCCTACATTGTTATTTGCTGATTCACGCGCCATCAATGCCCAGTAATGATTGAAAGTATCAATATCATCGAGCTTATCGGCAACAGATAAGCAAATAGCAGGAATATCCACTAAATCAGGATGAGCAGGATAAAGAGACTCAAGCAGTGGCATGATAAGATCTTGTCGCACAGTCAGTACATGCCCGTCCGTGTCTTCTTGAGTAAAAAAGGCATGGGCGACAGAAGGGGGAGTTAAAATAAACAACGGTGCTTGGACAGAATAGCGTAATTCGTCAAGCTGCAAGGTAATGTGGCCAGTGACCAAATAATGCAACTGGAAGAAACCATCATGGCGATGCGCCTGCATATCACGACCAAAAAAGGCAGCCATGTTGCCGAAGGTTTGGTAGTGGACGTCGTCAGTGCCTTGGGTTTCGTCGTAGTCTGTACTGATGTCGATATTCGTAATTAAAGTTGAGTTACCCTTCATTCTTCGGCTCGCAGCGTTGTTGGCCTCACAAGCCAACCCTAGTCACATACTTCAGTATGCTCCTAGGGATTAACTTGCTTGCCGCCTAGCTGCAAACCAAATTATTTTGGGTAACACCCTTTAATAATTATTTGCAGCATAAGTTATTAAAACATTTAAAACATTCGAACCATCAAAATTTTAAGGTGTTGCCCTTGGCCTTGAGTTTTTCATTGGGATAGCAATGACTAACAGCGCGCCGACCACCAGAAGGCCAGCCACAAAATACAGGCCAGAGTTAAAGCTGCCCGTTTGGTCTTTTAACCAACCAATCAATAGTGGGCTGACGGCAGAACCTATATTACCCGTTGCGTTGATAACCGCAATACCGATGGCGCGAGCACGTAAACTGATCGATTGGTCTGGCGTTGTCCAGAATACCGCCATCGCGGTGAATGAACCCGTTGATGCCATAATGATACCAATCAGCTGAATAATTGGGTGGCTAGTCATTGCAGCGAGAACCCAACCCGCGGCAGCAAATAAATACGGTAGGGCGGTGTGCATCTTCCGTTCTTGCAATCTATCTGAACGGCGGCTCCAGTAAATCATCCCCAAAATCGTACAGAATTGTGGGATAGCGGTAAGTAGCCCAATCATGGCATTACTACTGCCTTGGTTGAAGCTCTGCATGATTTGTGGCGTCCAGATATTAATCGCGCTTAACGTGTTGGTTAAACAGAAATAAGCGACGGTATACATCAAGATAACAGGGGTGAAAATCTCTTTCCACAAACTGGTATTTTGCAGGGCACTGTGGCTTTTTGACCCTTGTGGCTGCACGAGTTCCAGCTGGTCTTTATCCATCATTTCTTGCAGTGTGTCTTTATCTTCTTGCGTCAGCCATTTGGCTTTCTTCGGTGAATCATCAAGGTAGAACCAAACTAACACACCTAAAATCACGGAAGGGAAGCCTTCAAGCAGGAACAACCATTGCCAGCCTTTTAGGTCTAAAATGCCATCCATCCCTAAAATATAACCAGAAGCTAGGGATCCGAACGCCATGGTGACTGGCATCGCAATCATAAATAAGGCATTAGCACGAGCACGGAAATAGGCTGGAAACCAATAAGTTAGATACACCAGAATCCCTGGCAAGAAGCCCGCTTCAGCGATACCCACTAACATTCGCAGAACGTACAAACTTGTTGGCCCTGTGGCAAACATGGTTGCCGTTGAAGCAATCCCCCAAAGTACCATGATGGTGGCTATCCAGCGACGCGCACCAACAATCCCCAACATAATATTACTTGGAATACCAAAAATAACGTAGGTGGCATAGAACAAGGTGGCAGCTAAACCAAACATGGTTGAGGTCAGGCCGATGTCTTTCCCCATGGTGAGACCCGCAAAGCCAATGTTAATACGGTCTAGGAAAGAGAAAACAAACAGCACGAATAAAAAGACGATCAGCCGTTTGAATAATTTATTAATGACCCGCTGCTGCGGCTCAGTTAAATTTTTATGTTGTTCAGCAGGGTTAGTGCTTGCAAGTTGTTGATTACTCATTGTAGGGCCCTCAATTCTTTCTTCTGAAAATTATTATAGGTACAAGGGACGATGAGGCAGTCATGGTGGTGTCTGCCCTTTATTGCGATTTTAATATTTCACTCGTTTAGATAAGCCGTTTGTCTGTAGGGTAAAAAGTTATCTAAATAAGCAGGTTTAGTTAGTAAACACTAGGTGTGCTGGATGTCACTTCCGAGACCGTTTTGCCAAATTTTGCGGCAAGGGCTTCGGCGGTACGTGCTAGCAGCGTAGTATCAACGCCGACAGCGACAAACAGTGCGCCGAGTTTCAGATAATGTTCAGCAACCTCAGGGGCTGCCATTAAGATGCCAGGGGCGAGACCCGCAGCACGAATTTGTACAATCGCTTTTTCTATCACGGCTTTGACTTCAGGGTGGTTAGGATTTCCCGAAAAGCCCATGTCTGCACTGAGATCAGCTGGACCGATAAATACACCATCGACGCCTTCTACTTTTAAGATCTCTGGCAGGTTATTCATTGCTTCGCGGGTTTCGACCTGCACGATCACGCACATTTCATCGTTGGCACGAGTGAGGTAATCAGGGACTCGATTCCAGCGAGATGCACGTGCTAGTGCACTGCCAACACCGCGGATCCCTGCGGGTGGGTAGCGTGTTGCGCGTACTGCTTGCTTCGCTTGTTCGGCATTTTGTACCATTGGCAGCAACAAAGTTTGTGCGCCAATATCTAACAGTTGTTTAATGATCACAGGATCATTCCATGGTGGACGCACAACGGGTTGCGATGAATAAGGGGCGATCGCTTGCAATTGCGATAATGTTGTCTGTACATTATTTGGTGCATGCTCTCCGTCGATCAGTAGCCAGTCAAAGCCAGCACCCGCTAACAACTCGGCACTATACGGGCTGCATAAACCCAGCCATAAACCAATTTGAGGTTGGCCACTTTTTAGCGCTTTTTTGAATTTATTTTCTAAGATGTCCATTATAATTTCCTTATACAAAACGGCAGCTTATAGAACCCATGTTGCCGTAATCGACGTGGAACACATCGCCTTTACGTGCGGGAACTGGGCGGGTAAAGGACCCGCCAAGAATGATCTGGCCGGGTTCAAGTTGAACATTATGTGGCGCCAATTTATTGGCTAACCATGCAACGCCATTGGCAGGGTGATTCAGCACTGCTGCCGCAACGCCAGATTCTTCAATGACACCATTGCGATAAAGCAGGGCGCTGATCCAACGCATATCTAAATCGCGTGGTTTAATTGGGCGTCCGCCTAAAATGACCGCGGCGTTTGCGGCGTTATCTGAGATAGTATCGAACACTTTACGTGGGCGATTAGTTTCAGGATCATTGTTATGGCAACGGGCATCGATCAGCTCAAGCGCGGGGATCACGTAGTCTGTGGCGTTATAAACATCAAAAATTGTGCAGTTTGGCCCACGCAGTGGTTTTGCTAAAACGAACGCGAGTTCAACTTCAATGCGCGGTACAATAAAGCGGTCGGTTGGGATGTCACAGCCGTCATCAAAAAACATATCATCAAGTAGCGCACCGTAATCTGGCTCATCAATTTGTGAGCTGGCCTGCATCGCTTTTGATGTCAGCCCAATTTTATGGCCTTTGAGCACGCGCCCTTCAGCGATTTTTAACCCAACCCATTCTTTTTGAACGGCATAAGCATCGTCGATCGTCATTTCAGGGTGATCTAAAGAAATCTGGCGGATCTGCTCACCGCTTTTTTCCGCTTGATTTAGACGCTGCGCTATTTGCAAGATTATGTCTTTCTGTAACATCTTATTTTCCTTTTGTACCTCAGCTCGTCATGCTTCGAGTGAGAACTGCATTAACTGCCTTGTTCTCACTCGAATTATTTAGAGCTAACAATTTGGATTTAAAATCATCCGTTCAAGTTATACTTCGAGCTTAGGTTTTATCTGCAATTTATTGAAAAATAGTCTGCTAATTAACTAGTTAGAAAGACCGCCAAAGCAGAGGTATTTCACTTCCAGATAATCTTCAATGCCGTAGCGCGAACCTTCACGCCCCAGTCCAGACTGTTTAATGCCACCAAATGGGGCGACTTCATTCGAAATAATGCCTTCGTTGATACCCACCATGCCGCTTTCTAATGCTTCAGCAACGCGATAGATACGGCCGATATCCCGTGAATAGAAATAAGATGCCAAGCCAAATTCAGTATCATTGGCAAGAGCGATAGCGTCTTCTTCATCACGGAATTTAAATAGTGGTGCTAGCGGGCCAAAGGTTTCTTCTTTGGCGACTTTCATGGATTTTGTCACGCCAGTGATAACAGTAGGTTCAAAGAACAAGCCACCTAAACTTGCTGCTTTACCGCCAGCAACCACTTTTGCCCCATGAGAAACAGCATCTGCAATGTGCTCTGAGACTTTGTCGATAGCCGCTTGGTTAATGAGAGGGCCTTGTTGGGAGTCGGCTTGTGTTGCAGGGCCAATTTTGAGTGCATTAACCGCTTTGGCTAAGCGAGCTGCAAACTCATCATAGACACCCTCTTGCACTAAAATGCGGTTTGCACATACGCAAGTTTGGCCACTATTACGGAATTTCGCGGCTAAAGCACCTTGAACTGCGGCGTCTAGATCAGCGTCATCAAATACGATAAACGGTGCGTTACCACCAAGTTCTAATGACATTTTTTTCACGGTGTTGGCACACTGTTCCATCAATAATTTACCAACACGGGTTGAGCCAGTGAATGTCAGCTTACGCACAATTGGGCTTGATGTCATAACGCCACCAATAGCCTGCGCGTCAGTCCCTGGAACAATATTAAATACCCCAGCAGGAATACCAGCCTCTTCACCAAGAACCGCTAGAGCGAGGGCTGACAGTGGCGTTTCAGCCGCAGGTTTCAGCACCATCGTACAGCCTGCCGCAAGGGCTGGGCCCACTTTGCGCGTGATCATCGCATTCGGGAAGTTCCATGGTGTGATGGCTGCGACAACGCCCACAGGCTGTTTGATGGTTACAAGGCGGCGACCTGGTAATGGGGACGGAATGCTTTCACCGTAAACACGCTTACCTTCTTCAGCAAACCACTCAATAAAGCTAGCACCGTAAGCAATTTCACCCATCGATTCTGTCATCGATTTGCCTTGCTCTGCGCTTAGCAGTTGCGCTAACTCTTTTTGGTTATCCATCATTAAACGGAACCATTTATTTAAGATTTGGCTACGCTCTTTGGCGGTTTTTGCCCGCCAAGCAGGTAAGGCTTTTTCGGCCGCTTCGATAGCGCGTTGGGTTTCTACTGCGCCCACATTGCTGACTTTGGCAATCACCGTGTTATCCGCAGGGTTGGTCACATCAAATACGCTTTTATCTTGGGCATCAACCCATTGACCGTTGATATAAGCCTGTTGGCGGAATAATGTAGAATTGGTGTTTATGCTCATTTTTCGTTTTTCTCCGAAGACACGGATTGAATTTGTGGGCGGATGTTTTTAGCCGATAAACGTTGGCTCGTAAAACTTAATCCAGCACAAATCGCCATCACAAGTGCCATAGCAAAAGGGGATTCATCCTGTAAGACAGAAACTGCAACGCTCGCCAGTGCCGCCAACGCAAATTGAATTGAAATCGCAAGTGCGCTTGCACTGCCAGCAATTTTGCCGCGATGTTGCAGTAACAGTGACAAACTGTTGGTGCCGATAGCGTTGACCATCGATAGGAACAGCACCACAAGAATAACAATTATGGGGAGATTTTGTTGGTAAAAAAGTAGCAAAAGCAGACCAAATGCTAATTGAAAGCCACTTTGCATGGTGAGTATGCGTGTTAAACTGTAAATTTTTAGCAGTTTCACATTTAGCAATAACATCACAATCATCCCCAAAATATTGCAGCCGAACAACAAACCATAATGCTGTTCAGATACCCCAAAATAGTTGATGTACACAAACGGTGAACCACTGATAAAGGCAAACATTCCTGCAAAAGAGAAGGCCATGGTGCCGATAATACTCAGTGCTTCTCGGTCTGTGAGCACCTGCGTGTAGTTTTTAAACGCCACACAAAGTAAATTCTCTGACGAGCGCTGGTGGACTAACGTTTCGGGCAACAGAAGGAAAATTGTACTCACCGAAACTAGACCAACTAACGCCAACAGATAAAAAATTGCCTGCCACTGAAAATGAATCAACAAAAAACCGCCCAGTAGGGGCGCTAGCAAAGGCGCAATCATGGTGACTAAGGTCATCAATGACAGCACTTTGGGTAATTCATTTGCAGGGTAAACATCCCGCGCGATTGCCCTTGCCATGACAATTGCAGCACCGCTACCAAACGCTTGTAATGCTCTGAAAATAATCAAGGTATTGGCATTAGTCGCTTGAGCACATAACAAGCTTGCCACGGTAAAAATAGCCAGCCCGCTTAACAACATTTTTCGGCGACCCAGTAGGTCACTGAGTGGGCCATAAAACAGCATGCCCACACAGAAACCCGCAAAGAATGCTCCAAGGGTATACTGCATTTGTCCTTGTGTTGCCTGTAGAGCTGTCCCCATTTGAGGTAGGGCAGGAAGATACATATCGATAGACAATGGCCCAAATGCCACCAATGATCCTAATAATGGGATCAGCCAGTGTGGGATGTGTTTATCGAAACTTTTGACCATCGTGCCCTCGCTTTCTTCGCTCAACGATTACGCTTTGAATAAAGTGTGAACGTTGTTTTGTTTGTAGTTCAATATGGGGTCAAGCTCTTCCATGGTAAATGACAGCGCTAATAGGCGCTTTGCCGTTAAATCTGCAAAATGCGCCTTGATTAGGTCGAAAAGCATTTCCCCTGTTTTTTGCCTGTCATCGAGGGAACGACCTGCACCAATTTTTAGCGTCATATGCACGAAAGCATAGTCATGTTTACCATCCGCCATTTGCCATGTATCTAACCAAATTGCACGGCTACGAATGCCGCCCAATGGAAAAATACCTGTACCCGCAAGGGCTTCATTTACTTTGGCAAATAATTCGGGAAGCTTAGCCTCTTCACGGATATTTTCGGTACATTCTGCATAAAAATGTGGCATAACAATTCCTTACGCAGTTTCAGTTTGCTTGTCAGTGATATAGCTTGGTAGTGGGAAAACCGCATTGAGCTGCCCTGTACCTGAGCTGGCGAATAAATCGGTTAAGATTTCTACGTTCTCTGAATATTTGTCCCAACCTAACATGCCAAGCAACATAACTGTGTCATGCATATGGCCTTCGCCGTAGCAGTAGTCCGCGTATTCAGGCAGCATTTTGCAGAACTCTTGAAAACGGCCTTCACGCCATAATTTGACGACACGCTTGTCCATTTGCTCATCAAATTCACGGGTGTAGCTATTCATGCCATCTTCCGCTTTTTGGTCATCGATAAAGCGGTGTGATAACGAGCCACTGGCTAATACCGCCACCGTACCATCGTATTTTTCAATGGCAGTGAGGACGGCTTCGCCTAACTTGCGGCTGTCTTCAAAGCTATGTGACGTACAAAATGCAGAGATTGAAATGACTTTGAAGTGGCGATCGCTATTCATATAGCGCATTGGAACTAAGGTTGCATATTCGAGAGTTAAGCTTGGAATTTCATGTGCTTGAGCACGAACACCGAGCTTACGCGCCTCTTCACCTATCATCTGGCCTAAGGCAGAGTTGCCATCATATTCATATTCCATATCGCGAATGAAATGTGGAAGTTCATTACTAGTATAAATACCTTTGAAATGATCGGCACAGTTGATGTGATACGCGCTGTTGACTAACCAGTGAGTGTCAAAAACAATAATGGTATCCACGCCTAATTCACGGCAGCGACGGCTAATTTCTTTATGGCCATCGATAGCGGCTTGGCGGCACCCATGGTTTTTACCTGGTAGTTCAGATAGGTACATGGATGGGACGTGTGTGATCTTTGCAGCTAGTGCCAACTTACCCATTTTCTTCCCCTTATTCGTCATACTTCACGTTGTAGCGTTGTTGACCGCTCGCGCTAACCCTAGTCACATACTTATGTATGCTCCTAGGGATTAGCTTGTTTGTCGCCTAGCTACACCGCGAATTATTTAGAATAAGTAGCTGAATTAATTATCATTGATTCAAAATTACTTAGAATAAAAAATGGTGTAGCTTGCTACGGAATAATTTTGCTTTTTATTACACACCCCAGCGTGGGATGTTGTGGTCTCCGTAGGAGATACACACGTTCTTCATTTCGGCGAACACTTCGAAGCTGTACTCGCCACCTTCACGGCCAACACCAGAGGCTTTTACACCGCCGAATGGTTGGCGCAGGTCACGGACGTTTTGGGTGTTAACAAACACCATACCTGCCTCGATGCTGCGAGATAAACGCAGAATTTTGCTGACATCTTGCGTCCAAATATACGAAGCCAGGCCGTACTCCACATCGTTCGCCATACGTAGACCATCTTCTTCAGTCTTGAATGGGATCAAACAAGCGACGGGCCCGAAGATCTCTTCTTGTGCAACGCGCATACGGTTATCCACATCAGCCAGAACGGTTGGGCGCAAGAAATGACCATTTTTCAGGTGATCAGGTAGATCAGTTGGTTTATCTGGGCCACCCGCTAACAGAGTTGCGCCTTCTTCCATGCCGATGCGGATATAACCAGACACTTTGTTCCAGTGCTGTTGGCTGATCAATGCACCGACTTGTGTTTTCGGATCGTTCGGGTCACCAACGATCAGACGGTTTGCGCGTTCAGCAAAACGTTTTACAAACTCAGGATAAATGCTTTCTTGAATGAAAATACGTGAGCCCGCGGTGCAACGTTCACCATTAATAGAGAAAATAGTAAACAGCGCCGCATCCATTGCGCGCTCAATATCAGCATCTTCAAAAATCAGGACTGGAGATTTACCCCCTAATTCCATTGAATATTTTTTTAGCCCTGCGTTTTGCATAATGGCACGGCCTGTTGCTGTACCACCGGTGAATGAAACTGCGCGCACATCGTGATGTTTCACCAGTGCATCACCTGCCGTTGCACCATAACCTTGTACTACGTTCAGGACGCCTGCAGGAATTCCTGCTTCAAGCGCTAACTCCCCTAAACGGTTTGCAGATAGCGGAGACAGTTCAGACATTTTCAGCACGGCAGTATTACCCAGTGCTAAACAGGGTGCCGTTTTCCATGTTGCCGTCATAAACGGTACGTTCCACGGAGAGATTAATCCACACACACCGACGGGTTGTATCAGGGTGTAGTTCATCATTTTGTCGTCAACGGGATAGGTGCGGCCGTTCATTTGTTGGCAAATTTCAGCAAAGAATTCAAAGTTGTGTGAAGCGCGTGGGATCAACACATTTTTGGTTTGGTGAATTGGCAAACCCGTATCTTTGGTTTCCATTTCTGCAATTTGCGGTACGTTTTCGTCGATCAATTCACCTAAACGGCGCATTAAGCGAGCACGTTCTTTCATTGGGGTGTTAGCCCATTTTGGAAACGCGTCTTTCGCGGCGGCAACGGCTTGGTTGATTTCGTCTTGACCGCCAGAGGCGACTTCAGCGAGTACTTCACCCGTAGCTGGGTTCGTCGTTTGGAAATACTCTTTGCTGGCAACGTTCTTACCGTTGATCCAATGATTAATCTTAGTCATTACACTCGTTCCTCATAGTCTTTTTCGCTGATAATGGTGTTAACCAGTCGGCCAACGCCTTCAACTTCAACAATGACTTCGTCACCTGGTACCACATCTGACAGCCCTTTCGGCGTGCCTGTGGCGATCATGTCGCCTGGTTGCAGTGTCATAAAGTCACTGAGGTAAGCAATTAAAAATGGAATATCGAAAATTAAATCAGCCGTGGTGCCTTTTTGGCGTAATTCCCCATTCACATAGGTATAAAGCGCAAGGTTATGCGGGTCTTTCACTGCATCTTTATCAACAATCCAAGGGCCAATAGGTGTCAATGTATCGCGGCTCTTAACACGCAGATTGGGGCGATAGTAATTTTCCAAATAGTCGCGGATCGCGTAGTCATTACACACGGTATAACCCGCGACATAATCCATCGCATCTTCTCTTGAAACCTTGTGAGCCGTTTTGCCAATCACCACCACTAACTCAGACTCATAATGCATATATTCAACATTGTCTGGGCGTACAGAAACTTGGCGGTGGCCTGTTAAGCTACTTTCTGCTTTTAAGAAAATTAATGGTTCTTCAGGTGGCTTAAATTCTAACTCTGCGGCATGGTCAGCGTAGTTCAAACCAAGAGCGAATAGGGTACCTTGCGCAGGGGGTAACCACGTCACATCAGATGAATCCCCAGCAACAACATTCCCGTTTGGTAATGTGATGGCTTCGTTATCGCCAACAGTGACGGCATATTCTGTCCCTTTAAAAAGGATTTTTGCGCGTTTAGTGATAGTAGACATTATTTTCCTCCTGCCGCGACAACCGTGTTTTTCAGACTTGGGAAGCCTTCTGCTTGAACCACCACTTCATCACCTGGTTTGATAGTGATGCGTTGTTGTGGGGTTCCCATCAGGATCACATCGCCTTGTTTTAAGGTGGCGAAATCACTGAGGGCAGCAACTAGCTCACTGGCATCACGGATTAAATCTTTTGTTGACCAACGGTCGACTTCTTTGCCATTCACTTGAGTGATGATATCAACAGGGGCATTTAGTGACGTTTTCACCATCTCACCAATTGGGCAGAAAGTATCACGGCATTTTGCTTTGATAGCAGGGCGGTAGAAGGTGTCTTCCGGCAGGCTCACTTCATTCGCGAGAGCAAATCCAGCAATAAATTTCATTGCATTCGCTTTGCTGACTTTGCGTGCATCTTGGCCAATCACCAGTGCAAGGGTTGCTCCACTTTGCACTTCTTCGCCCGCAGGGTGCAAAATTTGCTCGCCAGAATTGATGCGCGTATTGCGCGGCTTAATAAACCACACTGGGGTTTTGGGTGGGGTTTTATAAGGGGCTTGCTGGAATGCCTCGAGCCAATGGCTAAGTTGGCTTTGATGATTGAGGGCAACGGCAAATACTGTGCCTTTCATTGACAACTCCTTAATGAAAAGAATTCAACTTTCGAGTAATTATTAACATATTAATAAAGTATAATTTTGAAATTAGCAATACCTTTATAGAAATGTTAATTTTAATTGTGATCGCATTAACAAAATGCAACTGCTAATGTGTAAGCTATTGTTATTAAATATTTTATTATTTTTTCAACTTTTTTTTAATTACAATTATTTAACTTGAATGATAATTAAAAAATTATTTACTCATTAATATTTTAGGGTTTTTCTTTGAGATTGTTATTTGAGCGTGCTACTCTTTAACAGAGGTGAGCAAGGTGTATTGAAGTCAGGGTGAAAATAGTGTGTTTTTATTAACAACAAGCCCAAAAGCATAACTTCAAAGCACCTAAATAGGGATTAAATAACATTAATTAAGTGATGAGTTTTAAGCTTATGCATGAATCATTGACAATTGCATTATTGCAAGCGAGAGAAACCGCAATGGGGTTCTTTCGGCCCATTTTAAAGTCGTATAATTTGACTGAACAGCAATGGCGTATCATTCGCGTTTTAGCTGATAACCGTTCAATTGATTTTCATGAGTTATCGGTTCAAACCTGTATTCTCCGTCCAAGCCTAACGGGGATCTTAACCCGTATGGAGCGCGAAGGTTTAATTTTTCGCTTAAAACCACTGAATGACCAACGTAAACTCTACGTTTCGCTAACGCCAACAGGGCAAGAGCTGTACGATAAAGCTCGTCAGGAAGTCGAAGAAGGCTATCAAAAAATCGAACTGGCATTTTCTCCAGAGAAAATGCAACAACTGACCGCCTTGTTGGATGAGCTTATCGCTTTAGAGAGCCCAGATTATAGTAGTATCGTTGCTGATAAGAAAAAGAGCGCCTAATTTTCGTCATATTTCGAGCTCTAGCTGTGTTGGCTTCTTTCGGCTATTTGGGTCACATACTGGTGTATGCTCCCCAAACTATCCTCAATTGCCGCCTTGCTAGAGTTCGAACTATTTAGAAAATTAGTTTGCCTTCGTCATATTTCGCACTGTGACGTTGTTGCTGGCACTTGGTTAGTTGGGCCATATGTTGGTGTATGCCCCCCAAACTATCCTCAATTGCCGCCTTGCTAGAGTTCGAACTATTTAGAAAATTAGTTTGTCTTCGCCATATTTCGCACTGTGACGTTGTTGATGGCACTTGGTTAGTTGGGTCATATGTTGGTGTATGCTCCCCAAACTATCTTTAATTACCGCCTTGCTAGAGTTCGAACTATTTAGAAAATTAGTTTGTATCTAGGAAATTAGTTTGTCTTCGCCATATTTCGCACTGTGACGTTGTTGCTGGCACTTGGTTAGTTGGGCCATATGTTGGTGTATGCCCCCCAAACTATCCTCAATTGCCGCCTTGCTAGAGTTCGAACTATTTAGAAAATTAGTTTGTATCTAGAAAATTAGTTTGCCTTCGTCATATTTCGCACTGTGACGTTGTTGATGGCACTTGGTTAGTTGGGCCATATGTTGGTGTATGTTCATCAAACTATCTTCAATTACCGCCTTCCTGCAATTCGAATTATTTAGAGTATAGCTATTACTTAAATGATTTATTTTCCCTGTAGATTCACTGAAGTCGAGCTTCACTTATACTTATTAGATAAGCTCTAAATCCCTTACTGTCATATCCTTTTTGGCATTGTGAAATTACCTGTAGAGTGACTTGTGACAAATTCTTCAACGAAATCATTCTCAATAAAATCAATCAATTGATTTCTAGCATTTGACATTGATTTTTACGATTAAGGAGGGGTTAAACGAAATAATTTAATGAAAAAATACAAAAAACCGTATTAAACATGAAAATATTCAATTTTAGTTATGGTGGTTCTTTTTTATCTAAAAACAGATAATGATAATGAGTTACATTACGTAAAATTTACTATTAATGACGTAAACTCAAATAAAATGACAAATAATCAGGTTTTATGGTGTTTATTATTCTCAACGTTATTCATGATTTCGCCTTATGGCTATACAGAAAATCAACTGCTACCCTCGACACAAGAAAGCATTCAATTTGAACAGAAACAACGATTGGAGTCGGAGCTAAGCCAACGTAATTTATTGGAAAAACAAACTACCATCCCCATTGAGGGTGTTTTGCCTCCTCCTTCCCAAGATGAAATATGTTTCCCTATCAGCGAGATCCAATTTGTTGGTGCAACACGGCTTAGTCGCACAATACAAACCCAATTAACTTCACCTTACTTAAAACGCTGCCTCACGCTGGGTGAAATATACGAGCTCACCAAGCATGTGACTAATTATTATATGGAACAGGGGTTTATTACCTCTCAAGCCATCATTCCTGAGCAAGATTTATCCTCACATCAATTGCGCTTACAAGTCATTGAAGGGCATATTGAAACTATTGAGATTGAAAATTCCCCTGAGCGCTTAGTTCATCAAATATTTCCTCATCAACAAGGTAAAATATTAAATTTACGGAACATTGAACAGGGGTTAGAGCAACTCAACCGATTATCATCTGCCAAATACACTATCGATATCCAGCCAGGAACCCAGAATGGCTACTCTCGGATTATTATTCATCAGCAAGGGAAAAAATGGCCTATCACGGGCCAATTGAGCTTTGATAATTCAGGCATGAAAGCAACGGGAAAACAGCTACTTACTGGCAGTTTAACGGTGGACTCCCCTTTAGGGTTTGGTGAACAGTGGTCAGCCTCGGCCAATACAGATATGGATGGAAGCCCATCCCACCATAATCGTTATATTGTTGCGAATTTGAATGTGCCTTATGGCTATTGGTCTTACCGTTACCAATTTTACCGTAATAGTACGTTACAACCGTTTCAGGCATCGGGCCAGCAATACCGTTATGAAGGCAAAAACACCAATCAACAGTTTGATATCAGCCGCTTAGTTTATCGCGATGGGAAGCAACGGCTTACACTACAAAGTAGCTTAAAACATAAAAATGCGACTACGCAATTAGCGTCCCAAACCTTGACGATTAGCAGCCCAACCTTAACCGCCCTCTCGTTTACTCCGCAGTACAGCACCACGCTCGGGCAAGGTTACTTCACGTTTAACCCTGCGGCTGAATGGGGAATATCGGCCTTTGGCGCATCACCAGATACTCTCGCGAAAGACTCGCCACGCAGCCATTACTGCAAATTCAGTCTAAGCAGCAGTTATCAGTATTTTTTTCCCAATGGTTTGACCTATTTAACCTCATTTTACGGCCAATATTCCCCCGATAACTTATACGGTATTGAACGCATCAGCATCGGCGGGCAGTACTCTGTCCGTGGCTACCATGAGCAGTCTTTAAGCGGTAACCGTGGCGGGTATTGGCGTAATGAAATTAACAAAGACATCGCCAATACAGCAATTGGGCAATTGCGTTTTATCGGTGCATTAGATTACGGGTTTATTGGCTCAGATAAATACCAGGTTGAACATGACACTTTAGCAGGCGGAGCCGTTGGTCTCTCTTTTACCGGCAATAGCCTGTTTTATTCTCAGTTTCTACTCAGTAAGCCTTTGCATTATCCGTCACAACTTAAACCAGACAATTGGTCGGCCTATTGGTCTGTCTCATTTTCTCTGTAGCTTTACGTTTTTAAAGGATTATTTATGCTAAATGAACAGTTGCCTTCGCGCCCTAAGCGGCTATTAAGTTACACCATTATTTTCTTAACCGCTGTCTACCCCTTACATCCCGCTTGGGGAGCCGCCATGACAGCGGCAGATAAAAATACCCAAGTCAGCCAACAAAATAACGTCCCGATTATTAATATCGCCACACCAAATGGGGCAGGGATATCGCACAATAAATTTCAACAATTTAATGTTGATAAGCAAGGCGCGGTACTCAATAACGCCACTGCCAATGTGAATTCTCAAATCGCGGGGCAAATCAAAGCCAATGCCAATTTAAAGGGAAATGCTGCCAATCTGATTATCAACGAAGTCACAGGCAGTAGTCGCTCACAACTGCAAGGCAAATTAGAGGTTGCTGGCGCTAAAGCAAACGTCTTAATTGCCAATCCGAATGGCATTACCTGCAATGGCTGTAGCTTTGTGAATACCCCTGCGATTACCTTAACCACGGGGAAACCCATCCTGGATAACAAGGGTGCCTTGTCCGCGGTTGAAGTGAAAAAAGGCAGTGTGGTTATCGGTGCCAATGGCCTAAATGCCGAAGCACAAACCTATGCCGATATTATCAGCCGTGCCACCGAATTGAACGGGCAAATCAAAGCCAAGAATCTGACCTTAATGCAAGGCACCAACCGTGTTGATTTTCAAAAAGGCACCGTGACACCGATAGCAGGTGAAGGGGCAAAACCCAGTATTTCCGTAGATACCAAAGCACTGGGTGGGATGTATGCCAATCAAGTGAAATTGGTCAGCACCGAGGCTGGGGTGGGGATTAATCTCAGCAATGTGCAAACCAACCAAAATGACCTGACGTTAACCGTCGATGGCAAAATTACCCTTGCAGGCAATATTCAAGGGAAAAAAGACATCAATGTCAGCACCAAAAACCTACAAATTAACGCCAATGCCAACGTGAATGCCGCCAAAGACATCACATTAGCCACTAACACCCTGACCAATAACGGAAAAGTGACCGCAGGCAAGGATATGCGTGTCTTTGCTGACAAGGTCAGTAATACGGGTAATGGCGCTCTTATTCAGGCTCAAGATAATTTGTGGATGCAAAAGAATGCCAAGGGGGATTTGAGTACGCTGATTGAGAATAAATCGGGGACGATAAAGACCAATGCAGGGGATTTGGTTGTTAGAACCAAGAAATTGACCAACATGGCGCTAAATACGCACTACAAGGAAAATACGATACAACCGACCTCCACAAGTAAGAACTTATTAATAGACCGAGTTAGAGAAGGTGGCGGGAATTATGATGTGGTCATGAATGCAAAGTTGGTTGATCCACTTCCTAATAAGTGGTTTGGTGTAGCTGATTTTTCAAATGCATTTGATAAAGAGGGGGTATTAGTCAATACAGGTCAAAGTATTTACTTTGATGATGGTTCAGTTCGAATCGGAGAAATAGTTAGCGGTGGAAACGCTTATATTAATGGAAATGAAATTACTAACGATAACGGTATTATTTCAGCTAAGAAAAATTTAATTTTAACTGGTAATACTTTAGATAATAGGCAAAATATTGGCTGGAAAAAATACAACTATAAAAATTATGTCATTGATACTTCGAAAAATGGCAGTGAAATAGTTGATATTAGAAATATCAAAGAATTAGTTTTAGAAATAAATTATAAAACACAAGATTATGTGCTTGTTTTGGAACAGGTTGATAATTTAAAAACAAAAAAAGGATTACATTCAGGTGCTAATCTCATCCTTGATTTTAAACATTCAATTAACAGTGAGAATAAGCTACCTATCGCCTTATCACTAATATCAAAAACAAATCAAATTGCTGTACCTGCTTATTTAATGACAGCAAAAAACATTATTTTAAATTCTAATAATATAAATATTTCCTCCAACTTACAGTCTGGAAATGACCTGTCTATCATAGCAGGTCAAAATATCAATATTAATCATGCACAGCTCGTTGCAAAACAATCACAAAGCCTAATTGCCAACAACGATCTTACTCTCAAACAAACCAATTTAACGGCTAAAGACAGCACTTTAATTGCGAAAAATGGCAATCTTCAATATAGCTTAAATCCCGTCTCAGCTTTTAAAGACAGTGTATTATCCCCTCCAGTTATTAATGCTGCGAATTCGTTACATATTCAAGCAGGTAAAAACATCACATTCGATAATGCGCAATTAGCCAAAACGAATAAACTCACCCTCAGTGCTAATGGCAATATTGTTATTCGTCGCGATGAATCCAATTTAATGAAACTCGCGGCTTCAGAGCCTACCCAAAATATCAATGAGTTACTCACGAAAACAGGAAGTTGGGTGAGTTCAGGGGAAATAAACCTCACTGCAGGTAAAAATATTGAAGCGCGTGGCATTGCCTTCAACAGTGGAAAATCACTGACATTCAATGCAGGCCAAGATATTTTGTTAGGCTCAAAAGCGATTAAAGATGCCGACAATGTATTCAAGACCAATCGCTACCCAGAGCTACGCTCTCAACTTATTGCGAATGGTAATATTACGTTAAATGCCGCACGTGATATTGACTTGCAATCTGCTAATCTTCAATCCAAAGACAAAATTACTGCATTGTCAGGTCGTGATATTAAATTAACCGCTACCGCCTACTCTGCCATTCCCAACCCCAATGAAGATAACCAAGATGTACGTTATGTGACCTCGACACTTTCTGGTGATAAAGGCGTTACGCTGGCCACCAATGGCGCACTCACCGCACAAGGCAGCACAATCAAATCCCTAGGTGATATCACATTATCAAGCGGCGGAAATGTGCGCTTAGAGTCGGTCAAAACGAATTATCGAAAACAGTCAGGGAAAAAATTTGAAGAGCTATATCGCCAAATTGGAACTGAAATTAATAGTGGTAAAACCCTGACCATTTTGTCTGAGGGGAGCATCCTTTTCCAAGCGTCTCGTCTCGTTGCCAAAGGTGCGATGGATATTGCGGCAAAAGGTGGGTATCTCTATGCCCAAGCCATGGAGGAAAGCAGTTACTTCGAAGAGTATAAAAAGAAATGCAATAGATGGACGCTTTGTATTACGAAAAAGGAAGTGAGAAAAACACGCAGTGATAAAACTAATAAAGTTACTGAGTTTACCGCAGGTGGCGATATTAATTTATTGGCAAAAGATGATGTGACATTAGAGGCCACAAAAATAAATACAGGGAAAAATGCCAAAATTACCAGCCAAACGGGCAAGGTCAATTTTAAAGCTGTCAAAAATTCGCAATTTGAACAAGTGATTACAAATTCTAACGGTTTTTATATTACACAGCGCAATAAAGGATATACCTCAGATAAATGGGTTTTACCTGCATTGCATATTGGTGGAAAACTGACTGTTGATGCGAATAAAGGGATTACTGCGGATGTTAAAACCAAAGAAGGCAAGTCATTTGAGCAGGCATTAGTAATATTAAGTCGCACTCCTGGGTATGAGTGGCTCGGGGACGTTAAAAATAACAAAAACGTCAATTGGGCTGTTGTAAAAGATGCTTATAGCCAGTGGGATATAAAAACTGAAAGCCTTAATCCAATCGTAGGTGCTGTGATTGCCATTGCTGTAGCGGCTGCTACTTATGGGACCTCTACAGCCGCCAGTGTTGGTGGATTAGCGAGCTCGACTGCTACAACCATGGGCGCTTCAACGACAGCAGCGTCAATGGCTTCTGCTGCGGCACAGGCGGGGTTTGCCTCACTCGTTTCTCAAGCTTCTGTCGCGTTAGTCGAGAACAAAGGAAACCTGTCAAAAACCTTATCCAGCCTAGGGCAAAGTGATACTGCAAAATCAATTGTAACCAGTATGATTATTGCGGGTTCACTTGAAGGGTTTGATATTGCGTTATATGGCAAAGTCACTGATCCAGCCAAAGTGACCTTACCAAAACTTAGTGATGGAAATTGGACTCAAGTCGCGCAGCGTGTGGCAGGACAAAGCGCTATCAGCTCAACTATCGGAACAGCGATTCAAGGTGGGAGCTTCACGGACAACTTTAAAACAGCTCTACTCAGTAATGTGGCTGGGCAAATTCAAGCCGAAGGGGCTAACCTGATAGGCGATAAATTCCAGTATTTATATGTAGATAAACAGGGAAATATTCTAGGGCATACAGGGAAAGCTCTAAGTCATGCAGGGTTGGCGGCGCTAAGCGCAGAAATTAGTGGTGGTAATGTAAAAGGTGCCGCAATTGGCGCATTAGCCGCTGAATTGGCTGCGCTATCTCTTGATAACAAAAGTAAAAATAATTTAAATGCAGATACTCAAATAATCAAGGTGGTTGGGGCTTTATCCGGTGCTATTTATACAGGTGAAGCAAGTGGTGCATACAGTGGTGCTAATGCCGCGGAAAATGTATTTCTTTTTAATCACCATTACCATAACTTTTTTGGGAATACGGGCGATAACTTTTTCGCAAGTGGTTTTGAACTTGAAAAAGTATTAGCGAGTGATAGCAGCCTTACGGAGCAAGAAAAACGTAGTATTCGAAAAAATTATCTTAACGGTGCTGGGGGAGAAGACCCTGTAAAGTTAATATTAGAGCATCTTCCCGTTTCAGATACTATGATGGCATTAGCACAGGCCAAGGATACTAAAGATTACGCAATTGCACTATTAACATCGTTACCATTAGAACGAGCTGTAGCTGTTATGGGGCGATTGATCAAAACAACAGGCACGGCCCTTCAGCGGAAACCATTAAAAGGAGGGGCTGGAGGTAACTGGAATGTAATGAATGAAATCGTTGACCCAACTGTAGTGAAACAGGTGACTCCGACTAGTTGTGGCGCTGCATGTGGGGAAATGATATTAAAAGATCGTAATATTTTCACATCTCAGATTAAATTAGGTACAGAATTAACATCAATGAATTCACTTGCCAATAAACTAAATAAAGTTGATAGCGGTTGGGTTGCTAATAATGTTTCTTCCTCAAGTTTTGAGTCATTAAATCGTACCGGTTCTTGGAGCGCAATGATGTGGGACTCAGGTAATAAAGTTGGTCATTGGGTTGTTGTTAAAGGCGTAGACAATGGAGGTAATGTAATAATCAACGACCCATTTAAAGGAACACGGTACACAATGAAAGTTAACGAATTTAAGGATGCATGGAATGGACATAGTGTCTACAAACCATAATATAGTTTTATTATCAATAGATTATGATGATGAAATGAGAACTATTAGCTATGGTTTTAGTTTCAATAAAGAAACTAAATTTTTCATGGCAAGTATATTTGAGGCTAAAGGAATAAAAGGTATAAATTATACGGATGAACTCGATAAGTTAATAATGTCTATAATGCCATATAAACCAGAAATATCTAAATTTTTAAGTGAGATAACTTGGGATTATATCGAAGGCAGAAATATATCTCTACCAGCTAATTTAATTTAAAATATGGTTCTATGCTAGAATCATAAATCAATATAAAAAATCAGGTAATAACAATCAGTAAGCCCCAATGATAGGGTGTAGGTAGTTCTAAGTTCAATAGAATTGAGCAAAAAAGATGGAAAAAACAGGCGGCTATATTTTTAGCCGCCTGTGAATTTTTATCGACACATTTTAGGTAACGCTTCTCTTTTTAGGCTACTTACCCAACAAGTGTAAGAAGTGAATATGTTTTTCATATTGGTCGAGAATATCGTGGATGATCTGTTCTTTTGCCCAGCCCATCACATCGTAGTCTTGGCCGCCTTCTTTTAGGTGAATTTCGGCGCGGTAATAACGTTGTTCTTCACTCTTTTCTTCATCACTTTCTGTGCCCATACCGGCTAAGGCAAAAGACGGCTGAATATAATAACGGAGGCGAACTTCGTAGAAAAAGTTCATATCGTCGCCTAAATCCACTTCAAAACCAATACGGTCATCTTTGTCTGTGTGAATATGGCAAACTGTGCCTTGCTTCGCTAATTCCTCAGAAACCATCTCCATTGACGGCTTAACGGACTCTTCCATAAAGCGCTTCACATGGGCACGCTTAGGGAAATAGACAATATTACGTAAGCGGCGTTGCCATGGGATTGGGTTACGGCTTGCCGTAGGTGCAATGGTGGCTAATTGTTGGCTATCCCGTTTATAAGCATCTACTCGCAGTGCTTTAAATAACCCATAAATAGAGGCAAGCAAGACCATTGCAAACGGCAAGGCACTGGCAATGGTTAAAGTTTGCAGCGCTTGTAGCCCCCCCGCCAGCAGCATGGTGATGGCGACGACGCCCATTAATCCTGCCCAGAAAATACGTTGCCAAATTGGGGTATTGGAGTCGCCGCCAGAAGCCAATGTATCGACCACCATCGCCCCTGAATCCGCAGAAGTGACAAAGAACACCACAACCATCAACATGGCAAAAAATGATAGCACTGAAGAGAATGGGAAATAATTTAGGAATTCAAACAGGGCAAGGGAGACATCCGATTGCACGGTTTCGGCAAGCTTTACTGCCCCTTGATTTTTGATAAGGTCAATGGCGGTATTACCGAAGAATGTCATCCACATTAATGTGAACCCAGCAGGCACGAATAACACGCCCATAACAAACTCACGGATAGTACGACCACGGGAAATTCGGGCGATAAACATCCCCACAAACGGTGACCATGATAACCACCAACCCCAATACAGTAACGTCCAGCCACCTAACCAATCGCTTGATTTAGGTTCATAAGCGTACAAATTAAAGGTTTTGGTCACAATTTCAGAAAGATAACCACCTGTATTTTCCACAAACGATTTTAATAACAGAACAGTCGGCCCCAGTATCACAATCAGCAGTAGCAGCAAGAACGCGAGACCTAGGTTAAGTTCTGATAAAATGCGAATGCCTTTATCCAGCCCAGAGACCACAGAAAGCGTTGCCAGTGCGGTAAAGGTGACAATTAGCCCAACTTGTACCATCTCATTTACTGGCAACCCAAATAAGTGATTTAAGCCTGCATTGACCTGTAATACACCAAAGCCTAATGAAGTAGCGACACCAAACACCGTACCAACAACCGCAAAAATATCAACAGCATGGCCAATAGGGCCATAGATACGTTCACCGATAATAGGGTACAGAGCAGAGCGTAAGGTCAGTGGTAACCCGTGGCGATAGCTAAAAAACGCTAAAATTAAGGCAACAATGGCATAAATCGCCCAAGCGTGTAACCCCCAGTGGAAGAAGGTCAAACGCATGGCTTCCTTAGCTGCCTCAACAGTTTGTGCATCACCCACTGGTGGGTTGAGGTAATGCATCACGGGTTCAGCGACCCCAAAGAACATCAAACCAATTCCCATACCTGCGGAAAACAGCATGGCAAACCACGACACATAACTAAAATTTGGCTGCGCATGGTCTGGCCCTAGCTTTATTTGCCCATAGCGGGAGAGTCCCAGATAAGTCACACTCAGTAGGATGATGGCTACAGCAAGGATGTAGAACCAACTGGCGTTGTTAAACAAGTTTTGTTGAAGATGACTTAGATGAGATTCTGCGACTTTTGGCATTAGTGCGGCAAAGCCGACAATAACCAAAATGATAATAGCAGAGCTATAAAATACAGGGGGACTAATTTTAGAACGAACTTTTTTCGAATCAGTATCAATTTGACTCATAACAACCTTCTTTTGTTTTATTTTATTTTTGGCATACCAAGAGCGAGAACGGTATGCAACGACCAGTCCTTCTTAATGAAACAATGGATAATTGCGAAAATATTCCCTAAGGGAACGTAATAGAAAGAACAATAAAAACGCGTTATACGTGGTGTTGTTGGCAGTGAAAACGGCCGAAAAAAACATAAATGTCGAGTCTTTGCTACCTCAGTAAGTTAAAAAATAGTCGGTTATACTGCCATGATATGGATGAATGATCAACAATAGTGGGGAATAAGATTAGAAAGACAGATAAAATATCGTGTTAATTATCAATTTATTAATAATTAAGAATGATAAATTTATATGTTTTACCAATAAGTTAAAGAAGATAGATGAAAGAGGATATTAACTTGCAAAAAATAGCCAATTCTTTGATAAGAAAAGGGTGTTACCTTAATTGGCTATCCTTACTACCACGCCGATTGTAACCACTAAAGGCGGCTTGTTTTTTGTCTAGTTCATATTGGCAATTTAGACAGAGTTTCACGCCTAATACAGCCAAACGGCGCGCTTCAGGAATAGGTTCTCCACATTCCTCACAAAATTCAGCACTTTCACCTGAAGGCAACTGGCCACGTGCTTTCGCAATCGCGTCATCGAGCGTGGCATCAATTTGTTCCTGCACCGCATTTTCATTTGCCCAGCCGCTCGCCATAGTATACCTCTAATTGGTTAATAATTGACCTTATCTTAATATGGCGGCGAGAAAATTAATTTCAAGGGCAAAGTTAACGGTTTAAAGATAAGCTCATAAAAATATGATCCATGCCATCTTCATCGTACATTTCCCCTTCGGTTTGATAACCTAGGCTTTGGTAGAATGAGATAGCTGTGTGTTGGGCAGAAAGGCCGATTTTTTGATACTGGTTTGCAGTACCATATTGCTGGACAAACTTCATCATTTCACGGCCTAAGCCTTTACCGCGATGCGATTTTTGCACTGCAACACGGCCTACTTTGATCAACCCATTATCTAACAATACACAACGCAAAACGGCTGCAGGCTGCTGGTTTAAATATAAAACGACATGCAGTGCTGCATCATCATACTCATCAATATCGATTTCAGCGGGGAACCCCTGTTCTTGGGTAAAGACTTGCTGGCGTAGGTCAAAGGCATCTGCGACTAATGCAGGGTTTGCATGGCCAAGGCTGTGTTTGATTTCCATGGTGAGTCCTAGTATTGACGTCATAAAATGAAAGAAGGTTTACTATATAACGAGATAGCCGTTGGAACAGGTAGGTTTTGGTGCTTTTTAGTATGGGAATAGATAAAACAGGCAAATGCAGGCGAAAAAACCTGCATTTGGGGGAATGAGTCAGTGCGATTACAGCGTTTTACTCTCGCACTTTTTTAAACATTACTTATTCTCTGTTTTAGCATCATTTTCAGCTTTGATGGATTCTGTTTTCTCTTTCACATCAGTTGCAATTTCATCCGCTTTATTAATGGCATCAGTTTTAACTTCTTGGCTAAGATCAGAAGCATTTTGTTTCAGCTCCTCAGCTTTATTTTTTGTCTCTTCAGCAAGTTCATTGGCTTTTTGTTCACCATCAGCTTTGAGTTGCTGAGCTTTTTCTTCAGCTTGCTTAACAGTATCGCTGGGTTTAGATGAATCATCACAGCCTGTTATGACAGTAAATAGGCCGACAAAAAATAATGAAGCGATGATTTTCTTATTCATAAATATGTCCTTAGAATAAAATGAGTTTAAAACCATTTTTCAGCATTGATATTTATGCTTATATTTTAATATAGCTGGTTTTAAGATTTTTATAAAATCAATAGGTGAATTTTTGAAATATTAAAATGATGTTTGGTTGTCTGATATCATTAATTACAACCTTGTGCTGAATGTGCATGGTTTTTAATGACTAGTGAAGTCATTACATCTAAAGGGGCGTAAACAGGCTAAACTGATTGTACAAGCACAAGAAGTAAAAAATGTTTTGAATTAGATAATATAAAAGGTAGCAATATGACGTACTATTATTCGTTTATCATTTTAAAGTTCATTATTGGTTTCGCTATCGTTATTACTCATATGAATTTGTCTGGAAAAACGCAGCTCTCTCAAATGACACCAATTGATTTCATTGGTAATTTTGTCTTAGGGGGAATTATCGGAGGGGTGATCTACAGTGATACAATACCATTGTATCAATATATAACGATCTTAATAATCGGTGTTTTATTGATTAGTTCTTTGAATTTATTAACAAAGAAAGTGAATTTTTTCCGTAATGTCGCAATTGGTAACCCAATACCGATTATTAAAAAGGGGCAATTCATTATGGAAAATATATTAAAGAAAAAAAATAAAATAGATATCATCAATATCTCATCACGCATTCATGCTCAAGGTATTCATTCATTTCAAGAAATTTACTACGCACAAATCGAACCTGATGGGCAGCTCACCATCATTTGTGATGAAAAAAATATGCCTTCGGTGCTTTTAATGAAAGATGGCGTGATAAGAACCAGTGAGTTGGAATCGATAGAAAGGGATGAAGCTTGGTTAAAACAACAGATTGAATTTCAAGGTATTGAATCGCTCGATGATATTTTCTTAGCGGAGTTCTGGCGTGGTGAAGTCAGTTTTATTTTGCAAGATGGCAAAATAAACCGCGAAGGTACACATGAACTAAAAAGCATTGCTTAAGATAGGCAAGTAGATGAAATGCAATGCACTCCACCTACTTGTTATGACATTATTTCTTCAAATCATCATAAAGCATGATTGAGGATTTATTATCAGGGTCGCCGATGTAACGAGGCTGAGGTTTAAACTCTGTGCTAAACAAGCTCTTTTCTGGTTCATAACCTGTGTAGTTAAAGCCTGCTAGGTCAGACCATGCATAGATGAAATCCATCGTGCTGAATGGGCGAGTTGTTTTTTCTTTTAAATCAAACTGATGGGTACTTAACCATTCAGGTGATTGCCAAACAAGGAATGGCACATTGTAGATAACCTTGCTTGGTTTACCTTCGCTACGGCCTAACATTTCATGTGGTGGTGTATCATAGACATCTTCTCCGTGGTCAGAGAAAAAGACTAAGAAGCCATTTTCTTTAGAAGAATCAAAGTCTTTAATTAAGGTTGACACCACATAATCATTATAATGCTGTGCATTATCATACGCGTTGTAATCTTTGACTTGGTCATCTTTCAGGTTAGCAGGTACCAGGCTGTCTCTTTGCGTAAATATCGCTTTATCTTCTGGGTAGCGGAATTCATAACGCATATGTGTGCCTAGCAGGTGTACAACGATAAATTTCTTTTCCGCAGGGTCAGCAAGTGCTTCTTTGAAAGGATCAAATACCACGTCATCATAGATACGTGAACTCTGAGCCATATCATTATTGAGGTAATACTGCTTATCCGTTTGGCGAGAGAAGGCCGTCAGTAAGGTATTTCGCTCAGTCATAGTTTGCTGATTGGTGATCCAGAACGTTTTAAAGCCCGCTTGCTTCATCATATTCATGATAGAAGGGCGAGAGTTAAACAGTTCAGGCTCTGTCTGGGTGGCAAACGTCAGAATTTGTTGTAGCGCTTCAATGGTATATGGGCGTGGCGTTACCACATCATTAAATACCGATAAGTTAGCAGGATAGTCTTTTGCAAGTTCTACTAATTCTGGCGTCGTTGGGCGTTGATAACCGTATAAACTCATTCTATCGCGGCTGGTGGACTCACCAATCACTAATACAAAGGTACGTGGCGTGTTGCCATTGGCATCGACAAAGTTGGCGAGCGGTGGAATTTTACTGTTGTCTCTGATCAACTCCTCCATATTAGCTAACTGGTTTTTATAGAGAAAGTAACCACTAACAAACTGCCATGGTGCTGCATAGGCCAGTTTGCTATTTACATAAGAAGCCACATTGGCTAGTGGTCTATCTTGTTTGATGCCTTTGTTGTAATACGGCACACCAAACAAAATGATCAATATTAGCAAGGAAACAACCACGTTGCCTTTTTTCGGTATATAAACGGGTTTTAGGCGTGACCACAAGAAAATAGCCACTAAGGTGTAGGCAAGAATGATGCCGACGACTTTAAAACTAAAGTATTGTTTGAGGAATTCCCCTGCTTCATTGGTATTGGTTTCAAACATCACAAACATAACGCTCTGTGAGATTTGGTGGCCGTAAACCACAAAGTAAGCGAGGGCGACGACAGAAGATAGCCACAAGATAACCCCAATAACGCCTGCAATAAGCTTAATTTTCCGAGGGAAAAGTAGCGCGGGAATTAGCCATAAAGAGCTATACAGCAGTGAATCCCTTAACCCGATACTGTTACTTTGGCCTGTGACGACCACATATAGTTGCAATAACGACGAGAAATACCAAAAGTAGATTAATAGCCAGAGTAGTGATAACCAGCTAAATCTCTCTGTGCGTGTAGTGTTAAGCATAGTGTTTTTAAACTCTTATTTTCTTTAATCGCTAAGTAATATTGAAAAATAATTGAGAAATCGGTGTTTAGATTTACAGGTCAAACTTAAGTTCAAAATAGTTTGGCCATGATCACTAATATTTAAGTATTCTTTAATGTTTTGTTTTTTCAGCAAAATGGAAGTGAGATTAACTCATTTTAGCCCATCACCGAATGAGGTGACTTCCAATTATAGACGATGTTTTATCATTCATAATCTAAATGTCCCGATAACGAATGACGATTTGTTATCGGGCAAACGGAATTGATATTATCTTTTGTTATATTTATGGTATATAAAAAGTTTTAATGGTTTGCTAAAAAAGGATGAAAGTCAGTCATGTTAGATAACGCGTTTGTGGCTTTTTTGAGATCATCCTTAACGATCAGGATAGTGCTTTCTATCTTGATCATCATTGATGGTTCTATGATTTTAAAGCCTGTTTTAAGTGCTTATACGGACTACATTGACTGGCGTGAAAATGGTTTTACCGAGTGGTTGAAATCATTAGGGTTTATGAAATTATTAGATATTCCGCGTTTTTTACTTGGTATTTCACTCATTTTTCTTTCTCTCTTTATGTTAAATGGCGCGCGTATCGCGTGGATTTTCTCTCTATTTTTATTAGGGATCATTTCATTTGTTGATTTACGACTAGCCCAAGAAAATATTCACCAAGGTTATTTTTCTTTGGCCTTATTTGTTGCACTGGGGTTATTTTGGAAGCTTTACCATCATCACAGCTTAACCAGTGCGGGGTTTGTGGCAATTACCTGTATTATTTCATTATTGTTATATTCCATTTTCGGTACTTTATATATTGGCAATGAGTTCCTACCCGTCGTGAAAGATGGTACAACGGCCTTCTATTTCGCACTGGTGTGCATGACGACAGTTGGCTTTGGCGACATTGTGCCCGTGACGTTAGATGCTCGGGTATTTACCGTGACTGTCATTATTCTAGGTATTACTATTTTCACCACTTCAGTTGTGTATGTTGTTGGCGTATTGGCAAAAGGCACAAAAGAAATTGTGCGTAAGAGGTTTTCATATATGAAAAATCATTATGTGGTGATTGGTAGTACGCCAATGGCGGTCAATGTGTATCAAGGATTAAAAAAACGCGAGCTACCTGTAGCCGTTATTTGTCAAGAGAATCACCGTAGCCATTACCCTGAAAAAGACAATATTGTCACAGGTGATCCAACCAGTTCTGAGCTACTTGCCGCCGCCAATGTCAAACATGCGAAGTGTGTGTTGATCATGACTGACAGTGACTCACTTAGCACATTTGCTTTGTTAGGTGTGAGGGAGTTAGCGGGCAGCGATAGCACAGTAAAAACCGTTGTATTGATCAATCAAGAAAGCAATATGGATAAAATCCGCTTGCTTAAACCCGACATGTTATTTTCTCTATCCACTTTAGGCTCTGAAGTTTTGATGCAAGTGCTTTGCGGTGAAGCAATATCGAGTGACTCCATCAGTGATATGCTGTTGAACAAAATTGCCAAATCTTAGAATAAAAAACAGGAAATCAACGGCATGCTAAGTGCACAACAAGTCAGTTGCCATCGTCAAAATCGCATTTTATTTCAACAGCTCGATTTTACCGTTCAACCGAGTGAAATTTTGCAGGTTGAAGGGCCTAATGGCGCGGGAAAAACCACGCTTTTACGAATGATGGCTGGGCTACTTAAGCCTGATGAGGGCGAGGTATGTTGGCAAAATCAACCGATTGACAAACTTAAAGAAGAATTTACTCGCCATTTGCTGTATTTAGGCCACAAACCTGCTGTTAAATCGTTACTCACGCCGTATGAAAACCTCAAGTTTTATCATCAAATGCACCATAAAGGGCCTGAAGGGGATAGCATATGGCAGGCTTTAGAGGAAGTTTCGTTGATTGGCTTTGAAGATATTCCTGTGAACCAGCTTTCTGCAGGGCAGCAGCGCCGTGTGAACTTAGCACGCTTGTGGTTAAGTGAAGCACCATTGTGGATCCTAGACGAGCCTTTTACCGCAATTGATGTGGCAGGGGTTGAACGGTTAACGATGTGTTTTCATCAACATGCTAATCAAGGGGGGATTATTTTGTTTACCTCTCATCAGGCGATGTCAGGGCGATTTGGCTCATTAAAACTGACGGGTGGAGGTGAATCATGTTTTGGTTATTAATTAAACGAGAATTGAAAATTGCCTTTCGCAGTTTTTCTGAGTTAGTTAACCCACTGTGGTTTTTCTTGATTGTCATTACGCTTTTTCCGCTGAGTATTGGGCCAGAGCCACAGCTATTATCACGTATTTCTGTAGGGGTTTTTTGGGTTGCTGCCATTTTATCATCTTTACTTTCTTTAGAGCGTTTATTTAAAGATGATTACCTTGATGGCTCCCTTGAGCAGCTATTGTTGGCGCCTCATCCCTTGTTTATCACTGTTTTTGCAAAAGTGATTGCACACTGGTTAGTGACGGGTTTACCGCTGATTTTATTGTCACCAATCGCTGCATTGATGTTGTCATTTACTAGCGATACCCTAATGGTATTAGCGGGAACATTACTACTGGGAACGCCTGTGTTAAGCTTTATTGGCGCGATAGGTGCAGCACTGACGGTGTCATTAAAAAAAGGTGGTGTGTTAGTTAGTTTGCTGGTATTGCCTTTATATATTCCCGTGTTGATTTATGCGACAGGTACCATGGAAGCGCACAGTTTCAAAATGCCATTAGATGGCTATTTTGCCATTCTCGCTGCATTATTTGCCGCAAGTATTACTTTCTCCCCTTTAGCGATTGCAGCAGCGTTGAAAATCAATATTAGCAATAGCTAAAAATCACATCATTTATCTTTAAATAAGGGTGAATTATTGCCCTTATCGCCCTTTCTTAGTTATTTTCACTCATCAAGCTCTAGTTCACAATAAAATCTAAATCAATAAGATATATTTACTCATTTTTTGGGTGGCTATTAGTTATTTTTTATTTTTTTAGCGTAACAATAATGGTGGAAATAATTTTTATGCCAAGTTAATAAGGTTTATCAGTGAACTTAACGCCATTTAAATAAGCTGGTTTTTCTATTGTTTTTTTTATGAAAAACTTTTTTACAGTTTAATATTACATTTAAATCAATTCATTAAATAAAATACCAAAGGGTGTAATAAAAATGCAGGGGCTAGTCCGATTGTAATTTAAGTCAAATTGTGTAAAGTTGCGTATATTGACTTAACTCAAATCATAGTGATTAATAAAAATAATGTTTTTAAAGCGTAATTTTATCTATGGATCAATTTTATTTACCTTTTGTTTTCCTACCGTCGCAAAAGCCTCACTATTGAAGCCTGATAATACAGATAACTTATTTAATCGGCAGACGCAGCAGCAGCAAGCGCAACAACAACAATTTGACGCGAAGGCTCCTGATGTCAGCTTGCTTTCACCTATTGCAAAAACACAGTTGCAATTCCCTGAGGAAACCCCCTGCTTTGTGATTAGACAAGTTGAAATCACAGGGCAAGAAGGCTTACCTCATTGGGTTCCTGTACAACGTTTAGCCAATCAGGCGGTTGGGCATTGTATTGGTATTGATGGTATCAATCTCTTAATTACCGACGTGCAGAATCGTTTGATCAGTCATGGCTGGATCACTTCACGAGTGTTGGTACCTGAGCAAGATTTATCTACGGGCACACTTAAATTGGTGGTGCTACCTGGTAAGGTACAAAAAGTTCTCTTTACTGATAACTCATCTCAATACAGCACGTTATATACCGCGATGCCAGCGCATTCGGGAAATTTATTAGATTTGCGTGATATTGAGCAAGGCCTCGAAAATTTACAACGCTTACCAACGGTACAAGCTTCAATGGAAATGATCCCTGGGGATGGGCCAGGCGAAACGCAAATTGTGATTAATCGGCAACAATCACGCTATTGGCATGCGAGCGCATGGGCAGATAACACAGGGTCAAAAAGTACGGGTAAAAACCAAGCTGGTATCATGCTTGCCTTGGATAATCCGACCTCACTGAGCGATCTTTTCTACATTACTGCAACTCGTGACTTGAGCTTTTCAAGTAGCAAGGATACGACGAACTACAGTGCCCACTATTCTGTTCCTTTTGGTTATTGGCAATTTGCGACCACGGCGAGTGATTATGAATATACACAAACAATTGCTGGTATGAATGATGATATTCAATATCGTGGAAAAAGTAAGAGCTTAAACTTGCAGCTCAGCAATGTGTTATATCGTGATGCAACAGCAAAAACGACGGCAACGTATGATGTTAACTTACGCGAAACACGTAACTTTGTTCGTGATACCGAAATTGAAAACCAAAAGCGCCGTACTACCTCTTGGAAACTGGGTCTCAACCATCGTCAATATATCGGGCAGTCAACGATCACCGCTGGCGCAAGCTATCAACATGGAACGCGTTGGTTTGGTGCGATGCCTGCTTTTGAAGAAACGAACGATCCCAACTCAAGGGAATATGCCACTGCACTGGCAAAAGTGATGCAATTTTCAGCCTCCGCAAGTATTCCTTTTCGTGTTTCAGACCAACAACTGCGTTTTGAAACTCAATATTTACGCCAAATTAGTGACAGACAGCTAACTCCTCAAGATCAATTCAGTATCGGTAACCGCTGGACGGTTCGCGGCTTTGATGGGGAACGAACTCTCAGTGCAGACCAAGGATGGACGCTAAGAAATACCCTTTCATGGGTAACACCGCTCCCGAACCAAGAGCTCTATCTTGGGGCTGATTATGGGGAAATTGGTGGACACGGTACATACCGTAATCTTGGCAATCACCTTGCGGGGGGCGCAATTGGTCTGAGGGGAGCAATCAGTGCGGCTAACCTCAGCTACGACCTCTCTATTGGTACGCCATTCTCTAAACCTGACGGATTTAAAACGGATCCGGCGACGTTTGCATTTTCTGTTAATTGGAATTATTAAGGTATCTCAGGATGAATAAGTTATTTTACCGTTTAATTTTTAATGCAGCGCGCCAAATGGTGATGGTCGTTGCGGACATTACTCGCAGTCATCAAGCAGGGCCTGCGTGCCAAACAGAAAATCGTGTTAAAAAAACAGTAAATAGCCGAGTTCGTTGGTCAATTAAACCCATTGTTACTAGTCTTTGGTTGACGTTGGGTATGGTGAGCATTAGCGCCTCCGCATCGAACATTAAAGCGGATAGTAATGCGCCTAGTAATCAGCAACCGACGATTGTGAATACCCAAAATGGGTTACCTCAAGTGAATATTCAAGCGCCTAATCGTGATGGCGTTTCACGTAACCAATACAGCCAATTTGATGTTGATAACAAAGGGGTAATCCTGAATAACAGCCGCCACGATGTAAACACACAATTGGGTGGGATGATCCAAGGCAATGAGTGGTTGGCAAAGGGCGAGGCGAAAATCATCTTAAATGAGGTAAATAGCCGCGATCCGAGTCAATTAAACGGTTTTATCGAAGTTGCAGGGAAAAAAGCCGATGTGATCATCGCCAATCCAGCGGGGATCACCTGTAATGGTTGTGGGTTTATCAATGCGGATAAAGCTTTGCTATCGGCAGGCAAAACCTTGATTGAAAATGGCAAAATCAAAGGGTTTGAAGTTGATAAAGGCAGTATCAATATTGTTGGTAAGGGGTACAACGGTAATGGTACCAACTATACGGCGTTAATCGCCCGTTCAGTCAATATTAATGCTAAATTGCATGCTAAAGACTTAGCCATTACCACAGGGAAAAACACGGTTGCAGCGGATGGGAAAACCATTCTCAAAACGGATAATTCCACAACGGATGATAAACCTGAGTTTGCTTTAGATGTTGCTGCATTGGGGGGGATGTACGCCAATACCATCAAAATGCGTGGAACAGAAAATGGCGTGGGTGTACGAAATGCAGGGCATATTGGGGCAGAAGCTGGGGATATCACTTTATCAGCGAATGGTAAAGTGGGGAACTCGGGGGTGATCACGGCACGCCAAAACATTGCCATCGACAGCCAACAATCAATTCATAACCAAGGTACTGTTTTAGCTCAGCAAAATGTGAAGCTCAATGCAAAACAGGCAATTACCAACACCGATAAAGGCCAAATGGTTGCTGGACGTGATACGGCCTTAAATGCCGCACAAATCAACAGTGATAAAACAGCCTTGCTCGCGGCAGGGGTCGACAGCAAAGGAAAATTAACCTCGGCGGGCTCTTTAACGGTTCAAGGTGATAAAAACGTTACACTTCAAGGTGATATTGTTGCTAAAGAATCGTTAACAGCGACAGGGAGTGAACTCGACCTTTCGTTCTCAAATACCCAAGCTCAAAACATCACACTGACATCGACAATAAAAGATATTCGCACCAAAGAAGCGCATTTACAGGCAACGGATAAAGTCACATTAACGGCAAAAACAGGGATTGATAACCAAAAAGGGGAAATTGTTGCCAAAGACTTGTTGTTAATTGCCCCTGAATTTATCCATAACCAACAAGGTAAATTGGTCCAAACGGGCAATTCGAAAAACGCATTACAGACTCAACTGCTTGATAACCAAAATGGGGAAATTAACCTTGCGGGTGATACCGCAATCATCACGCAGCAGTTGAATAACCAGTCAGGGCAGCTGCTCAGCCGTGATGGCAAAGTGGATATTCAAAGTCAAAATGTGAACAACCAGCAAGGCACGATTTTAGCCTCTGGCAAACAAGGGCTATCCATCAAAACAGACAAGTTGGATGGAAAAAAAGGGGAAATTCTGACCAGTGGCGCCCTAAGCTTAACTGGGAAATCCATGAATTTGGATAATGGGAAGACTCAAGCTGAACAAATCACCTTAAAAGCCAATGCGTTCTCTCATCGCCAAGGAAATATCCTACAAACAGGCGATAAAGCCATGACGGTGGACGTTGCGACGACCTTGGATAACCATGGGGGAAGTGTGTCATCCAAAGGTGACCTGCACATACAGGCCGATAACCTTGATAACAGTGATGGTAAATTATTCACCAGTGCTAACAAACAGTTAGAGATCACTGCAACCACAAAATTGAATAACACGCAGGGCGTGATCCAAACTGATAAATATTTAGCTATCAAAGCCAATCAGCTGGTGAATACACAAGGAAAAATTAGCAGTTTATCAGGCGCTGCATTACTCACCGCAAACCAGGTGGATGGCCATAAAGGAACGGTTTTCGCACAAAACTCTTTGCACATTGAAAGTCAAGATATCAATTTAAATCATGGGCTTACGCAAGCTAATCAAATTACCATTTTAGCCAATAACTTTTCCCATCAAGGTGCAACGTTACTGCAAGTAGGGGAAGGGAAAACAGAACTACGCATTCAAAATCATTTTGATAATCAGCGTGGGGAAATCTCCAGCAATGGGCAAATTGAGATTTCAGCCAATGCGTTGAATAACCAAGACGGCAAAATTATTGCAGCGAAATTAGGGCAATTATCCCTAAATATTCAACAAGCATTGAATAATACTCAAGGCACATTATTAGGTAATCAAGGTATTAAACTTGCAGCAAATCGTTTGATTAACCAATCAGGTAAACTTATTGCGAGCTTTGGAGATAACCAGCTAACACTTAAGCAGCTAGAGGGCGAGAAAGGCGAAATACTCTCGAAAGGCAAGCTGACTTTAACGGCAGATAATCTCAACCTTAATGACGCAATTACCCAAGCTGACAATATTCAGATAGACGGGAAAAATCTTTCTCATCAACGTGGGAAAATGCTGCAAACGGGCAGTGAAAAAGGCCAAATAAAACTGACTCAAGCCCTTGATAACCAAGCGGGTAATATCAGTAGCCAAGGTGCTTTACATCTGGATGTGAACGCGTTGGCTAACCAACAAGGTACTGTCGTTGCTGCGAAAGTGGGGGCATTGTTTATTCATGCACAAGACAGCGTAGATAACACAGCAGGAACGCTGTTTGCCGAACATGATTTCACATTGAACGCCTCGCAACTCACTAATGTGGATGGCAAGGTGATTAGCAAGCAAGGAGACATGTTCATTGTTGCTGAAAATGTACAAGGCCAGCGCGGGGAAATTATCGCGGATGGGGAGCTTGTACTGCATGGACAAGACATTGACTTGAGCGCAGGAAATACACAAGCCAATCACATTCAGCTGACAGCGGAAAACCTAAACCATCAGCAAGGGACAATGACTCAACTTGGAGAGCAACAAGGTTCACTTCTCGTTTCTCAACACCTAAATAACCAAGCGGGTAACATCAGTGGTAATGGTTCTTGGCAGATAACGGCAAATACGTTAGGAAACCAACAAGGCAAAATATTCAGTGCAAGAATGGGGGCGTTAAACCTACAAATTCAACAGGTACTGGATAATACAAGCGGCACCTTAACTGGACGCCAAGGGGTATTCGCCGATACTCAATTACTGATTAACCGTACAGGTAAAGTGATTGCGAGTATGGGGGATGTTACCTTAAACAGCCAATCTCTTGATGGTGATAAAGGCGAGCTACTGGCTGCAAATACCTTGAATATTCAAGGTGAAACGCTGTCATTAAACCAAGGGGTTACTCAGGCAGATCAGGTTTTTCTCACGGCAAACACCCTCGAACACCAAAATGGCAAATTATTACAAACAGGTGATAAAGCAGGAAAAATCACGCTGCAAGGGCGGTTAAACAACCAAGCAGGTGAAATTGGCAGTAATGGCCACTTTACGATAACAGCGGATTCCCTTGATAACCAAGATGGCCAGATTTTAACAGCAAATAATGGTCACTTATCCATTGATGTAAAAAATGAGTTAGTTAACCAAAATGGTGCTTTGGTCGGTGAAAATGGCTTGAAAATCACAGCGAGTGAACTGAATAACCAGCAGGGTAAGGTTGTCGCACGCCATGGGAATAGCACATTAGATATTGCGGGTCATATCAATAACCAAGCGGGACTTATTGCGGCAGAGCAAGTATTGCAGATGCGTAACCAAGCACTGCAAAACCAGCAAGGGTACATTCAGGCCAATAGCATCAATATCAATACCCAAAACCAGTTATTTGATAACACACAAGGGGCATTGTTAGCGCAACAAAAACTCACGTTAAATAGCGGTAAAATTGAAAACCAGCAGGGCACCATTCAGTCAGGTAGTGACATGCTGATTGATACTCATGGTGAGCAATTAAACAATACACAAAGTGATGATAATAAAGGTATTTATGTACAAGGCGGGCTAACGTTAACCACGGGGGGGCTCGATAACGAAAAAGGCCGTATTGTGGCAAAAGGCCAGTTGGCGCTTAATAGCCAAGCGTTAACTAACCAGCAAGGTTTGATTGGCAGCCAATCTGCTATCTCGATGAAAACTCAGCAGTTGGATAACATCGAAGGCACGATTAAGGGGCAATCTATCACCCTTGATACTCAAGGCCAACGTTTAACCAACACCGCAAAAACAGACGATCAAGGGATTTTTGCTAGCCAAAAACTGGCGTTAACGGTTGGTGAGCTGATTAATCAACAAGGCCATATTCAAGCGAGTGATATTAGAATCGATACACAGAAAAACCGTGTCGATAACTCCCAAGGGGAAATTTTAGCCAGTTTCGGGTTAAGCCTGAACAGTGGGGAGTTTGATAACCAGCAAGGGCGGGTTCAAGCAGGTCTGCAGTTAGCCTTGGACACTCATGGGCAGCTTCTCAACAATAGCTACACACAAAAAAGTGGTGGGTTGTTAAGTGGTGGGAACCTCACGCTCAACAGCGGCAAATTAACGAACCAGCAAGGGCAAATCCAAAGTGCGGGGGTAAATGTATTAACCTCTCAGACCTTGGATAACCAGCAAGGGCGGATTTATTCGGGTGGCTTATTGGATATCAATACTCAGAAAAATGATGTATTGAACCAAGAGGGCGTGTTAGCGAGTGAAGAAAAACTCACCCTAACAGCCAATGATCTGAAGAATCAGCAAGGGTTCGTGCAAGGTAAACAAGGCTTAAATGTCGATGTTAATCATATCGATAACCAAAAAGGCACACTCTTAAGTCAATCTTCAGCGAAAATCACAGGCACCACCCTGAATAACCGCGAAGGAACATTGCAATCACAGGGAAATAGCCACCTGACGATTACGCAAGGTGTTGATAACCAACAAGGGCAAATTTTATCAGGGGCAGATTTACAGGTTGCTAGCCAATACCTGAATAACACCAAAGGCACTCTTCAAGGGCTAAACAACGTTGAATTGCTTTTAGTGCAACAGCTTGATAACCAACAAGGCTGGATTAAAGCTAATGGTAACCTGAATATCACCGCAAAGAATATTGATAACCAAAATACCGCCCAAGCAGGGCAAGGGATTGAAGGGCAAAATACCACGCTAAAAGCGACTGAATTGAATAACCAACGTGGCGCAGTGCGCGCAGGGCAAGCTATTCAGGCAAATATCGCTCAATCCTTAAATAATAACCAAGGCATGGTATCCGCAGGGTCAGATTTGACCATTACTGATAATGTGAAAGGAAAAGCTTTAACGCTGACAAACCAGCAAGGGGTCATCGTTAGCAATGGTTCTGCGAGTGTATCAGCGAACACATTAACAGGCGAAGGGAAACTTATTGCCCAAAAAGCACTGACATTCGCTATTAATCAAGCATTTGAAAATCATGGGCGTATTCAGGCGGGCGAACGCTTAACCGCTAATTTTGCCCAAGGTTTCACAAATTATGGGCTAATGTCTAGCCTTGGTGAGCTTGCTTTAAGCACGACGGCTGTCATTAATCAGCTATCTGGGGAAATTAGTGGGCAAAATACGCGAATCAAGGCCAGTGGCAACGTCCTCAATACTGGGATAATTGATGGTACCTTGACCCACATTGTTGCAAAAAATCTCAATAACGTAGGTACAGGGCGTATTTATGGCGATTTCTTATCAATAGCAGCCAATGCCTTATTGAATGATAAACAAGGGGATAAATCGGCGGTTATTGCAGGGCGTAAAGAGGTTAATCTCGCAGTTTCTGAGCTGGTAAACCGCGATCACGCTTTAATTTACAGTGACGGTGATTTAGCCATCGGCAATGTGCTCAACGACAAGCTACAAGCCACAGGCCATGCTAAAAGTGTGAAAAACCACAGTGCAAATATTGAAGCGGATGGCAATCTTACTCTCAAAACTGATCTACTGGAAAACAAAGATATTCACTTAGAGCTGACTGAAAAACCAGTTGAAGTTAGCCGCGAGCACTTTGATTGGTACGATTACGGTAATGGTAAGCGCTATAAAATTCAGCCACGTAATGGTAACCAAACCCGTTATGCGATTAATGACGATGGTACGCTCAACAAAGAAGTGGGTATTCACTATGAAAAATCCAATCGCTGGCGGATGTTTGAGTATGGTAATTGGACTAAAAATTTCTATGAATATGATTACGACCGTATAATTTATGAAACGCAAATCATCAAACGCGATGCAGCATTAATCACCAGTGGTAAACACTTAACGATTGATGGACAGCAACTGAATAATGAAAATTCACGCGTTGTTGCGGGGCAAAACCTGATCTTAACAGGCTATGAGCTAAACAATAAAGAAGCACAAGGTGTTCGCCATATTTTTGAGGATGGAAATACGATTTATCGCTATAAAGGCGGTGGTAAATGGAAAACGCGTACTAGTACGTCAAAATACCAAGGTATTAATAGCGAAGAAGATTTACCGCTACATTTACTGGAGGTAAAAGAGCAAGCGGGGGGAATTAATAAAACTCACTTGGATGGTGTGAAAGTCAATCCGCTCGATGGCGCAGCGGATACCGTGTCTGAGTCAACGATAACGGATAACCAAGGGGCGTTGCTGGCGGAAACTACATTAAAAGACAGTCAAAATACGCCTCTTGAGCTTACAGCAGGCCAACAGGCTGAAGTAACGCAATTACCTTCGGTTTCGGCGAAAGCTGACGTGAGCGATGATAAAACTGTTGGCGCGACAGCGCAGACAGGTGATGCCAATGTGGGGAATGGTACTGATATTCAAGGCCAAACTGACGTAGGTAAAGGGCAAAATATCACGGCAGAAAAAGCGCCCCAAGGTAAAGACAACCTCGATACCGTGATCAGAACCGTTGGGCCAAGTACCCAATTGCCAGATAACAGCTTGTTTAACGTCATACCAGGCACGGATAGCCAGTTCTTAATTGAAACGGACTCTCGCTTCACTAATTACAAAAAATGGTTATCCAGCATTGATATTGTCACTAATGAGCAGCTACATAAGCGCTTAGGTGATGGCTATTATGAGCAACGCTTAGTTCGCGATCAATTGATTGAAACTACAGGGCAGCGCTTATTAGGCAACTACAATAGTGATGAAGAACAATACCGTGCGCTGCTGACGAATGGTGTTGCGTTTGGTAATCAATTTAACCTGACTCCAGGTATTGCATTATCACCAGAACAAATGGCGAACTTAACAACCGATATTGTGTGGATGGTAAATAAAGAAGTCACCTTGCCAGATGGACGTGTTGAGATGGTAAGTGTGCCCCAGGTGTATGTTCGTGCACGCCAAGGCGATCTAAACGGCAATGGCGCACTACTTGCAGGGCGCAATGTGTCTGCCAATATTACGGGTGATTTGCTCAATAGTGGTGAAATTAACAGCCGCGAATTAACAGATTTACGCGCAGAAAATATTGAAAACAGCGGGCGTATTCAAGGGAAGGATATTCAGCTCAACGCATTGAAAGATATAAAAAATGTGGGTGGTGAAATCCGTGGTTTAGATAGCGTATCACTCTTAGCGGGGCGCGATATTCTCAGCGAAACCGCGCAGCGTGGAGATGGCCAATCACAATGGCTCGACCGCCCTGCCAGCATTTATGTTACGGGTGATAACGGTCAGCTTACCTTAAAAGCCGTGCAAGATATCAACCTGATCGCTACAGATGTTGGCAATTTAGGCGTTGATGGTAAAACCTCCATTATTGCGGGTCAGGATATTAGTTTAGAAACGCGCGATGTTAGCTCAGCGTTTGATTACACACATAATTCAAGCAATTACTATCGTGGCGCTAATAGCACAGAAGTGGGCACACAAATCCAAACTCAAGGGGATTTAACACTGTCTGCAGGGCAAGATCTCTCCGCTCGCGCAGCGAATGTGTCCAGTGGCGGCGAATTAGCTGTGAATGTGGGGCGTGATATTAACCTGACCTCAGGGGTGGAAAGCAGTGACTATGCTAAGCACACCAAACACACGGACAAAGGTTTTCTATCGAGCACCACAAAAGAAACCCATGATGAAGTCAACGCGCGTACTGCGATCAGCAGTACATTAAGTGGCGATAGCATCAAAATGACCGCAGGTAATGACGTGAATATTCAGGGCAGCAATGTTCTGGGAACTAACGATGTTGCCGTCAATGCAGGTAACCAGCTGAATGTCACTACGTCTGATGAGGCGTTACATGAAACTCATATGTCCAAGACGAAGAAATCAGGGCTGATGAGTACAGGCGGCTTGGGTTTAACTGTCGGATCAACGTCTCAAAAAGTCACGACTGATAGTGACAGTAACTTGAAAAAAGGCAGCGTAATCGGCAGCTCCGCAGGTGATGTGACACTGGAGGCTGGTGGTTCAGCGAACATCCATGGCAGTGATGTAATCGCCGCGAAAGATATTAATATCACAGGCAGTGACGTGAATATTACGGCCGCTGAAAATAGCCGAACCGATATCACGACGGTGGAAAGTAAGTCCAGTGGCCTCACGGTGTCATTAGGTGGTACTGCGGGCAGTATGTTAGACGGTATGGCGCAGACAGCGAAATCGGCGAAACAGGAAGACGATGGCCAATTAGCGGCACTTAAAGGGATGAAAGCGGGTCTGCAAGGTGTTCAAGCAGAACAAGCCGGTGAGTTGGCTGGGCTGAAAAAAGGCGGCAGTGTCACAGATGCCTTTGGTGTGAACGTGTCTTATGGCAGTAGCTCGTCAAAATCCACGACAAAAACGCAGCAAAATACCGCATCTGGTAGCAGCCTGAGCGCTGGGGATAATATTAACCTTACAGCCACGGGCAAAAAAGAAGGCAGTCAAGGCAACTTGGCAGTACAAGGCAGCCAGTTAACCGCAGATAAAGACATCACCTTAACAGCCAAAAATGATATCAACCTGACCAGTGCCACCAACAGCCAAACCGTGGATGGTAAGAACGAAAGTAAAGGCAGTTCAATCGGTGCGGGTATTAGTACGGGCGGTTGGAATGTTAATGCGAGCGTGAATAAAGGCAATGGCTTTGAGAAAGGCAATAGCCAGTTCTATACTGATACAGAGGTTAATGCGGGCAAACAACTGACGCTTAACAGTGGTAAAGACACCACGTTAACCGGTGCGCAGGTGAGCGGTGAAACCGTGAAAGCCAATGTGGGTGGGGATTTGACCCTATCTAGCCAGCAGGTGACGGACAAATATGACTCGAAACAACAAAGTGGCAGTGTATCTGGCAGCATTGGAACAGGGTTAAATACCACGGCTTCGGTGAATGCCAATAAAACCGAGATGCACAGCGATTATCAATCGGTGGATAAACAAACGGGTATCAATGCCGGTAAAGGTGGCTTTGATATCATGGTCGGCAAGCACACTCAACTCGACGGCGCGGTGATTAGCAGTACGGCAGAGGCTGAGAAGAACAAACTCGACACGGGCACACTGGGCTTTGGGGATATAAAAAACAAAGCGGAGTACAAAGTGGAAAGCCACAGTGGCGGGTTTAGCACAGGTGGCTCGCCATTTGAAGACCAGTTAGCGGGTAATGCGGCAGGTTCGTTATTGACCAATGTGAATAACAAAGGGAAAGACAGCAATAGCACGCATGCGGCGGTGTCGGGAGGTGAGATTGTTATCCGCGATAAGGATAATCAGAAACAGGATGTCAATACGTTAAGCCGTGATACTGATAATGCCCACGAGAAGCTGAACACGATTTTTGACAAAGAAAAAGAGCAGAAACGGATAGAGAAAACGCAGCTAGTCGGCGAGTTAGGTAAGCAGATTACGGATATTGCGGTGACGGATGAGACCATAAAAGCCACGAAGGATGTAGATAGAGCGCACCCTGAGTTGAGTGGCAAGGAAAGAGAAGATGCTATTCAAGCTCAAGTTAACAAATCTGAATGGGGCGTGGGAGGCGATAAACGCCGCATAGTGGAGTCGGGCACAGCGTTAATCCAAGGCTTGGTGAATGGGGATGTAAATAAAGCGGTGGCGAATGCGAGTGCGCCGTATATCGCGAATCAAATAGCGCAACATATCCCAGCTGAAAATAAAGAGGGTCGTATAGCGGCGCACGGTATTGCGAATGTTGCATTAGCACTGGCAAAAGGTGAAAATGCAGGAGCACAATCGTTAGGTGCGATGACGGCAGAAGCGGTGGGAATGCTGTCGCAAGAGCTGTATAAGAAAAAGCCAAGTGAGCTAACGGAAGATGAAAAATCGACGGTAAGTGCGTTTGCGAGCCTGGCCGCGGGTATAGCGGGAGGGCTAGTTGGCGGGGATACGTCGAGTGCGGCAAATGCCGCAGAGGCAGGGAAGACCACGGTTGAGAATAACTTATTATCGAATAAATTTGGTGTTGATAAGTTAGATGATAAAGGCAAGGCTCTTCAGAAAAAGCTAGAAGACGCTGGTATTGGTGGCGTTGATGATTTACAAACCAAATTTGTCGGTTGTAATGGAAATGCTGACTGTGAACGTAATGTTCGTAACGAATACCGAAATCAAGAAAAAGCCGCAGGTGAAAAACTCGTTGGTCTATATCAATCAGGTCAGTTGAGCAAAGACGAATTTAATTACCTTGTCACCGAATACACAACCGCGATGCTTTTAGGGATAGAGCAAGGCGAAAAACTCAGTGATACTGGATTTGATTGGATTGGTGATATTTACCGCCTGTCAGGAAGTGACTGGACAGTAGCAGGACAAATAAATAACCCTTATTTCAATGAAATTAGAACCACTGAACTCATTGTAGAATGGAAAGCTCAAGGGATGAGCGATGAAAAAATCCAAGAAAAACTACAAAAAGATAGTACATTTGGCGGTTTGATAGCTCCTGTTGATGTCAAAAGTATCCTTAATTTAGTGGATAATGGGGCGAGTAAAGAAGATCTGGCTAAGGCAGCTACAGGGATAGCACTTGCTAAGGTTCTTCAAGGAAAGAAAAATAATACAAGCAAGCCTGATACAGGGGAACATAAGGTTGTTGAAATAAAGTCAGGCGGTAAAGGTGACTGGAACAAACAGTTAAATAAACCTGAGCCAAATACGATTTATAAAGTAGATGGTAACAACACCTATAGAACAGACTCTCAAGGAAGAGTGCAAAGTGTAGAGGCAAAACTTTCATTAAATACAAATGATAGAAATAGCTATCAGCAGTGTAAAGCTGGAAAGTGTGGTATTGCAGGGGATGAAGGTGGACACTTAATTGGTACCCGATTTAATGGACCAGGAGAGAAAATTAACATTGTTCCAATGAACTCTAATTTAAATAGAGTGGAATGGAAAAAAATGGAGAACTCGTGGGCTGAAGCGTTAAAGAACGGTAAACAAGTTAATGTTAAAATAGAGCCGGTATATTCAGGAAATAGTGCACGACCAACTAAATTTAATGTTAAGTATACGATTGAAGGGGAAAGACCAGTGATCAAAAACTTTACTAATACTCAAGGAGGAAATTAGATATGAATGATCAGATTATATATCAAAAAATTGGACAAATACTCGTAAGTTCAGGCCCATCAAATGCTAAAAAAGTTATTGTAAGAGCTGATCTTTTTCGTGAAAGAGATGGTTGTACTTATGAATTTGATTATATAAATAAAAGCAATGAATTAAATTGGTATGACCCTGATAGTAAAGCTGTTAGTGAGTTAACAGATGCACTAGAAGAACTGAGAAGCTTTTACATTGATAACATACAGCCTAGAAAAAAATCATTTTGGAGCGGCTGTGAAATTACTTTGAATCTAGAAACAATGAAAATAAACATAGATTTTAAGTATGAAGACTAAATAAGAGGTCCCAGCCCCACACTGGGATCTCCTTAGCCGCTTTACTCCCCCTCAGCCAGCCGGATGATCAACTGTCCGGCTTGGCGCGTGAGGGTATAGTGACTACCGACCTCAAAGCCCATCTCATTCAGCCACTTACCGCTTAAGGTGAGTTGTGGGCTGGGGTTGGGCTTACCGCGGTTGGGGGCGTAACCCACTGTATATTGTCTGGTTTTGCCCCCTTCTTCTTTAATCACCCATCCAAATATTGCAAGCCTATCGTGTTATTTCCGTTTCTTTTTTTGTTCAAAAACACCGAACAAACCACCGACAAATACGATTCGAAGCAAAAAGGCGGTAGCTTGTCGGGTAGCATTGGCACAGGGTTGAATACCACGGCATCGGTGAATGTGAATAAAACCGAGATGCACAGTGATTATCAATCGGTGGATAAACAACCGGGTATCAATTCAGGCAAAGGCGGTTTTGATATTACGGTGGGTATATATGAAGTCGCGCCGTTTGTAGGTAAACTCATTTTTATTTTGAATTATTGCAAGAAAAGACATTGTCTGAGATTGACGATATGATTGGCGTTACAGGTTTTTACAGCTAGTTGATATCACAGTGATACTGGCTAATTTTAAAAAGATATGTGAGAAATAAACGCTGAATTAATAGTTTTTGGAGTAAAAGTTTATGGACCTTAGTTGGCTGGAAAAAACAAAAAACTATTTAATAAGTCATGAGGGTGGAGATCTCTATTATTTGGTTGAATCATTGATTAAAAGGGAAAAAATAACATATAGACAATTTCTTTATGATGCATCTCATGGCATTAGTAATGGTGAAGGTGAAGGATTCGATTTTGCATTGGATGGTGATTATGATGATCCAAATGACTTTAATTCTGTTGAGTTTTACGTTGGTGGGCTGGAAAGTACCGAAATGACAGTGTCTATTTTTATAGAGTTAATGCAATATATATCAGACAATTATGTCATTGATAATCCTACGGATAAAATATCAGTTGAGAAATCAATGCTAAGAATTAAGCAACGTTATTATAAATTTTTATAAAAAATAATTAATTTATTTTAACCTTCTAGTGAGCGATTTAGTCTGTAGCTAATACTGTCATCCAACTTTGATTACCTAAAAATATCCACATTAGCGTATAAGTAGAAAAATAGATTTATCAGCGTAGGGTGCTATAGTTTATGTGAAGAATATTATCCTTTAGCACAATATGAGAGAGGGACTTATGAGCTTTTTCCAAGAGATTTTAACTAAGGTCTTTAAACCCGCGGATGCCAAAATAGAAAATAGTGCAGACCCTGTTGCTGCAATGACGGAAGCGATTAGAGCCAATATTAATATCAGTAATGATGCTATTTCAGATAATAAAATTGATGCCATAGCTGTGTTAGAAGGCTTGGCAAAAAGTTACCCGCAAAAACTTAATTGGAAAGTGTCTATTGTTGATTTGTTAACATTATTAGGTTTGGATAATAGCTTAACGGCGCGGAAAAAGCTTGCTGCAGAGCTAGGTTATCAAGGTGATACAAGTGATACTGCAACCATGAATGTATGGTTAATTAAAGAAGTGATTAAGCAGTTAGAGCAAGCGGGTGGTAATGTGAATGAGCTCGTGAATCAACTCAAAAAATAAGTCTCAGTGGTGCCGTAGCGTTTTGACTACGGCACGCTTAAAGTCACCATTAAATAAAAATAGTACAGCCTTTATTTCTCAGCGCTTTAATCACTTTTGGTTCCTCAGTAAAGCTATTCCACCGTAAATCGAGTTTAATGAGGTCAGTTAAATTTATTAAACTGTCGGGTAATGTTTGAAGTTTATTGGCACGTAAATCCAAGTATTGGAGAGATAGCATTTCACCTATGGATTCAGGTAGTTGAGTTAACTGATTAAACCTTAAATTTAAAGTATGCAATTTCTTAAGTGCAGATATTGCAGGGGAGATAGTGTGAATTTTATTTTGATTTAGATCCAAAATACGAAGAGAAGATAGGGCCGAAATATTATCCGTAAGCTCTGAAATACAGTTATTCATCAAGTGTATTTCATGCACATTGGATAATTGAGAAAGTGAGCTGGAAAAACGCTCTATTTGGTTATTATACAGACGCAGTTCCTTAAGATTTTTTAACTGAGAAAACCAAGAGGGTATCTGCGTTAACAAGTTATCCGTTGCATTGAAATAAACCAGATTTTTTAACTGAGATAATGAATTTGGTAAAGTGTGAATGCCATTATCGCTCAAATAGAGGAATTGTAATTGATGCAGGTTACCCACTTCATCGGAAATTTCAACAATATGGTTATGCCCTAAATCTAACATTTTGAGCCGCGTTAACTTTGCTATTTCTGCGGGGATCGATTGAATTTGATTACAAGAAAGATTAAGCACTTTTAGGTTTTCACAGTGAGTTACTCGGTAGGGAAATGCACTGAGATTATTGTTATAGGCGCTTACCAAGCTGTAATCAAAAGGCGCTAAAATAAGCGTATCAATTTCTTCTCGACAGCTTGAATCCAGATTGAGTTCAAACTCAGAGTTGGAATGTTGGTGTAGCATCGCCTTCCTCACTTTAATAGAACGTATTATGTGCAGTTTATCTGTAAAAAATAGAATAATGAACAACATAATAAGATTGAATTGAATGGCCTTTTAAGTCATTAATCATGCTGCTACCTATGATACAGTTTAAGCAATTAATAGGATTCCAATACTAGCCAAGGCGGTTTAGATGCCTAATATTTTATTGTTAGATAGCGAAAGTTTCTCACGCACATTGTATAACCCGCAAGAGCAAGACTCACCCGTTGTTGTTGTCTATTTTTCAGCGTCATGGTGTATCCCTTGCAAAAAGATGAAGCCTGTTTTTGAACAATTGGCGAATCATTTTGAAAACAGTGCGGTTAAATTCGGTATGGTTGACATCGCTCAGTCCCCCATATTAGCGCCTAAATATGGAATTAAATCTGTCCCAACAATCGCTATTTTTAAAGAGTCTCGATTGATAAAAGTGATTGCGGGAGAGGTTTCTTTCACTCAAGCCGTAGAAACGTTAAACCAAATATTTTGTGTTAATTAGGCGTTCGGTTTAAAGTGGCTTTTTCCTCTTTATAACAATAATAAGCTCATCGTTATGCTGCTATTGATTTTTGAAGGTTTACTGATTGGATGCTTGCTTGGGTTAACAGGGGCGGGCGGTGGTATTTTAGCGGTTCCTGCGTTGATGGCAAGCCAAAATTGGACGGTGGCGCTTGCTGCACCTGTTGGACTTCTAGCAATAACATTAGCTGCTTTTATTGGTGTTATTCAAGGGCTTATTAACAAAACAATACGATATAAAGCCGCTATATGGATAGCGATAGTCAGCATTCCTTTTGCTAAATATGGTATTTTTCTTGCTCAAATAATTACGCCTGTTTGGCTGACTTTAATCTTTAGCTTAGTGATGCTTTATGTTGCATATCGTACTTTTTTTGCTCAAATGGCTGAATTAAATGATGCGCCGTGCCAAATTAGCCAAGAGACGGGGAAGTTTATTTGGAATATAAAAACAGCGTCGATATTAGGTGGTATAGGAATTATTGCAGGGCTTTTAACAGGGGTATTAGGTGTTGGTGGTGGCTTTGTGATTGTTCCTGCGTTACGAAAGGTATCCAATTTAAATATAAAAAGTATTATTGCAACATCATTGATGGTGATTTTTTGTATCGGTAGTGTGAGTATTTTAATCAATATTTTAAATGGATTTCAATACCCTAAGGAAATTAGCTTAATATTTATCACATCCTGTGTCATTGGTTTACTAATAGGGAGAGTCATCATAAATTATATTTCAATAAAATTAGTTAAAAATATATTTGCAATCCTAATTATTATTGTTTCTTTTAGCTTAATCTATTCAGTCTTAGATGAGTTAAATATTTTATGAAATTGTGCTTTAAAGGTAAATGTTAACAAATTAGATTATTCAACTAGCAATTTAACTGTTTTTATATTCTATAGTGTATAACATGATTTTCATATTGACGGATTATTGTATTGTTAGTGAATAAAACGATTTATCTTCACCTTCAATGCGGTATAATGAACAATCGCATTTCATCTTCTCTGATAATAGCTTAAAAGGATTTTTGATTATATCAATCAGGGGGGCACTAAAGGTTGACTAATATAATTATGACAAAACAAGATAGCTCAACAACAATAATTGATATAGCTAAACGTGCAAATGTTACTGATATTACCGTTTCACGTGCATTTAATCATCCCGAAATGGTAAAGAAAGAAACAAGGGATAAAATATTAGCGATTGCTCAAGAACTCAACTATGTTCCCAATCTTTTTGCACGAAATCTGAAAAATAAAAATAGCCGCATAATTGGTGTGGTTACTGACAGTACATTTAACCCTTTCTATGTTGTTCTCATTCAAACCGTTTCTCGTTTAGCAAAAGAGAAAGGGTATCAAGTGATGATTTTTGATTCAGATAGTGATGAAAAAGCGGAGAAAACGGCAATCGAAACACTCGTTAGCTATAAGGCGAGTGGCATTTTACTATCACCAGTGCGTGATGATAAAGACTACCAGCCTAGTTATCTTTCATTAATCGACCAACATAATGTTCCGTTAGTATTTGTCGACCGTGCGATTTATGGCTATGAGAAAAAATATTCTGGGTTATTTTTGAAGAACTTTGAAATTGGTGCATTGACAGGAAAATTCCTTAATGAACAAAATAGCGAAAATACGTTAATTATTTCTGGCCCTAAAAATTCAGAAATCAGCTTGTCTCGTTTGTCTGGAATATATGCAAGCTTTCCAAATAGAAAAAACCTTAATGTCTTATATAGTAGTTATATGTTTAATAAAAAAGATGAAGCGTATTTAAGACAAAAAGTTCAAGATCTATACACTCCAGGCATGTATATTGTTGGGCTAAATGGAATTATTACCGCGGGAATGTATAAAATCATTGCGGAATTAGGGCTATCTTGCCGTTATTTTTCAGTCGATTTACCACCTTATGCAGATACCTATCATTTATCTATTTCTGGTGTTCATCATGATTCCGTTTACCTTGGGGAATTAACCACAGAATTATTATTCTCAGAAATAGAGCGTGATACAAATAAAGGCCATGAAACGAAACAAATTTTTGTTGATGGTAAGCTTGTTATTTATTAATAATATATAATTGCCTCGTTAAGGGGCTCTTTTATCCGATTATCTTTCCTTCATAATACCTTTACTATTTTATATTTCACTTTAATTTGTGATTAAAAAAATCGGTTAATTGACAGTCATAATCTACAGGCAATTAACCGATAAGGTTGAATTATGAAAAATCTAGCGTTTCATTGAGCTAATAAATGTTGCACCCCAGATAATTAAGCCTTTCACAATGTATTGAACGTAAGGGGAAATACCTAGTAAATTCAATCCATTATTTAATACACCGAGGATCATGGCTCCAATTAATGTACCGATGATCATACCACGTCCACCCGCAATGGAAGCGCCACCCAAAACCACTGCGGCAATCGCATCTAGTTCAAAGCCGACTCCTGCATTAGGTTGCCCACTCATGACGCGTGATGTAAAAATTAAACCCGCAAATGCAGCAGTAAAACCACTTATTACATACACCAACATTTTGTAGCGTTCAACGCGGATACCACTTAAGCGAGCGGCTTCTTCATTACCACCAATAGCGTAAATATAACGACCAAATGAGACGTGGTTTAAGACGACGTAAAAAATAAGATAAAGGCCAAGCATTAATAAAATTGGCACTTGAATGCCCATTAACTCTTCACGGCCCCAGAAGGCAAATTCTTTGGGTAATCCTGATATTGGATAGCCACCGGTATAAATTAACGCTAAACCTTTCGCAATAATCATCGCGCCTAATGTGACGATAATGGGAGGCATTTTACCGTAAGCGGCTAAAATTCCATTAATAAAACCAAATGCAATCCCTGATAATAAACCCAGAGCAATGGCTGCATATGGATCCATACCATAATATTTCATTAGGCCAGCCATCAAGGTGCCCGATAAAGCCATAACGGCACCAACAGATAAATCAATTCCGCCAGTTAAAATGGCAAACGTCATACCAATAGCAATAATGGCATTAATTGAAACTTGTCGTGCAATGGTAGAAAGGTTATTTACCGTTAAAAAATGCTCATTAAAAATGGACATGCAGGTAAATAAAAGAATTAAACCAACAAGTGGTAAGAATGCAGGTATTTTTGTTAATTTAGAAAAACTAAATTTAGTTTTAGTTAGTGGAATTGCACTTTGATTAGACATAGTCATTATCCTATATAATATTGCCAGCTGCATGTACCATAATCTGAGTTGAGTTAATATCCTCTCCACTTAACTCAGCAGCAATTTCACCATCACGAAAGACCAAAACTCTATCACTTACACCAATAACTTCGGGTAATTCAGAGGAGATCATAATAATGGAGATCCCTTTTTCAGTGAGTGAGCGCATTAGCTGATAAATTTCTGATTTTGCCCCAACATCAATACCTCGAGTGGGTTCATCGAAAATAAGAATTTTGGCTTGTTTATTTAGCCAGCGAGCAATAACAACTTTTTGCTGATTACCACCACTTAATGTGGAAACCGCAGTGTGAGGTTCTGGTGTTTTAACTTTTACTTGAGAAATTAAATCAATAGATAAAGTGAGTTCTTTTTTATTTTGGATTAAAAACAATTTTTGCGCATGGTTATTTAACCAAATATTTTCATTGACTGAGAAAGGTAAAACTAAACCTTGGGTTTTACGGCTTTCAGGTAATAAGCCGATACCTAATTGCAGTGCCGCCGCCGCAGATTTAATTTTGACCTCTTTGCCTTCTAAAGTGACTTTTTTCTTATACGCTTTATCCGCGCCAATCATGGCGAGAATAGTTTCAGTTCTCCCTGAACCAACAAGGCCTGCTAGCCCTAAAATTTCACCTTTTTTCAATTGAAGATGGTTAACAGGGCTATTTGAGCAACGTTGAATTTCAGCGTCAAGAATAATGTCCTGTTGGGAGAATTCGCGCTTATGTGGATAAATATTTTCTACTTCTCGGCCAACCATCATTTCAATAATGACATCTAAGTCTGTTTCATCGACTTTGCGTGATCCAATATATTGCCCGTCACGTAACACGCTGATGGTATCGCATATTTCATAAATCTCTTCTAAGTGATGAGAAATAAAAAACATGCCAACACCTTTAGCTTTTAGATCGCGCATAACATCGAATAAATGATTTGCTTCATTAGGTGTTAATGTTGCAGTCGGCTCATCTAATACCAAAATTTTAGCGTCTAAAGAAAGTGCTTTGGCAATTTCAACAAATTGCTGCTCTGCAATACTTAAATGGATAATGGGTTCATCAATATCAATATTAACACCAAGCTCTGTGAGTAAAGCTTGAGATTTTTGGCGCATAAGTTTTCTATCTAATAAACCAAATTTATTTTTTAATTCACGATTTAAAAAGATATTTTCAAACGCATTTAAATAAGGAATTAGAGAGAATTCTTGGAAAATAATACCTACACCAGCTTTGATAGCATCTCTGTAGTTATGAAAAATATGTTCTTTGCCTTCTATCAGAATTTTTCCACTATCAGGTTTATGAATCCCACATAAAACTTTCATTAGCGTAGATTTACCTGCGCCATTTTCACCTAATAACGCGTGAACCTCACCCTTTTCAAGGGAGAGATTAATATTATCCAACGCCTTAACTCCAGGGAAAGTTTTGCTGACATCTTGTAATGCTAATAATTGCATCATATTGCTTCCCTATATTTCTTAACCGCTTAAAAATGGGTAACAAAGTCATCTGGAATAAAGTGATTCCAATATGCATTTAATTATTAATTGTTATGAGAAGGTATTGCACCCAATACATAGGTACAGGTGCAATACAATTAATGAGTCAATATTCGATTACCAGTGGAAATCTTTCGCATTTGTTTTGTCGATTAATTTAACATCAATCGGAACTTCTTTCGGTACGTTAGCACCCCAATATTTTGCCAAACCCATTGCTAAGCCGATACGAACTTGGTCACGTGGGAACTGTGCAGAAGTTGCGATAAACGGTGAGTTACCTTTCGCAATTTCAGCAACGGCTTCAGGCGAACCATCAACACTGACAAGTTTTACGTCACGGCCTGAAGATTCGATAGCCGCTAATGCACCAAGTGAGCCCACATCGTTAACGCTGAAAATACCATTCAAAGTTGGGTTAGCTTGCAGCATGTTTTCTGTGACATTCATCGCTGTATCACGCTCTTGCTTACCATTCAGCTTAGTAACAATTTTAATATTTGGATATTCTTTCATTGCCGCTTCAAAGCCACGAACACGTTCGAGGATTGGCACAACTGGAATACCATCTAAAATGGCGACTTCACCTTTTCCACCCAGTGCTTCACCTAAGCGTTTACCCGCCATTAAGCCAGCATCGTAGTTTTTAGAACCGACGAAGGAGTCAATTGGGCCATTCGCTTGTGCGTCGATAGCGATAACCACAACCCCCGCTTTTTTCGCTGCCAGTACTGCCGTTTCTGCACCAACACTATCCGCTGGGTTGATTAGCAGGATATCGATTTTTTTCTGTAACATATCTTCGATATCACTGGTTTGTTTCGAGACATCATGTGCCGCATCGGAAATATACAGCTGAGCACCCATATCGCCAGTTGCGCTCTCCAGAGCTTCTTTCATCGTGACGAAATATTCGTTGTTTAATTCTTGAAACGACATGCCAACTGAAACAGGTTTTGCCGTAGCGTTGAACGCCATACCTAAAGTCAGGACACTAGCTGCTACAGCTAACTTTTTGAATTTACTCAACATAAGATGTTCTCCTAAAGAGCGTTTAATTATATGTAGGGTCTTACTCGTCTAGTATTTATTTAAATTATTAATTATTACAAACAGTTAGTGCATGTCTATGGCTTGATGACGACTTTAATTGAGTCGGCAGATTTCGCCATGACAAAGGCTTCTTCCCAATCATCGATGGAGTAGAAGTGGGTAACGATATCATCAGCATTGACTAAGCCACGGCTAAAGAGATCGATAGCAACCTCATAGCTATATGGGCCTAAGTGCGCACCGCGGATATCAAGTTCTTTACGGTCACCAATAATTGACCAGTCAACTGTGGTTTCTTTACCAAATACGCTAAATTCAACGAAACGGCCAAGTTTACGGATCATTTCTAATCCTTGGGTTACGCCAACAGGGGCACCTGTCGCTTCGATATAAACGTCGCAGCCGTAACCTTCCGTCATCTCTTTGACTAACTTGATGGCATCTTCTTTCAGTGGGTTGATCACCACGTCAGCACCAAATTTTTTCGCTAATTCAAGGCGTTCGTCGATAGCATCGATCACGACTAATTTTTTTGGTGTTTTGAGTTTTGCAACTTGGATCATACACAGACCAAGCGGGCCAGCACCTGCAATGACGACGACGTCATTTAAATCAATATCACCACGGCGAACGGTGTGGATGGCACAGGCCATTGGTTCAATTAATGCGGCGTCTTTATCGGAAAGTTCATCTGGGATCTTGTGAATGATAGCGCGCTCAGAAAAACGCATATACTCAGCCATCCCACCATCGGCAACTTCTTTTTGGAAACCGTAGATATCATGGGTTTCACACATCCAGTATTTACCTGATTTACAGAAACGACATTCCCAGCAAGGGACGATTTGTTCTGCGAGGATACGGTCACCCACTTTTAATTTGTATTTTTCAGCGGACCCTTCGCCCAATTCTGCGACTCTGCCATAGAATTCGTGACCAGGTACGACAGGGGCTTTGATCCATGGGTCATCCCCCCAGAACATTTGTGCGCCATCATTGGCTTTGCAGTCACCCGCACAGATCCCACAGCCATCGACTTTAATGACAACTTCTCGAAAGCCAGCTGTAGGTCTTCTAATATTTTCAAAACGATAGTCATGGGGACCATGACAAACAACGGCTTTCATTTTTTCAGGTAGGTTACTCATGTTCTAAAACCTCTTTCTAGTTGTTAGCCCTAATGTTGACGTCAACATTAAGCGTTTTTTTATCTCTAAATGGCTTTAATTTTTACGCTTAACGATAAATTTGGATACGAATGTAAGAAAAATGGTTCTTTAATGTTATAGATAAAATAATTTATTTTTAATATGACGACGTCGTCATTTTTGAAGGTGCAGAGAAGAAAAACTAAGATTTGTGATTTAACTCTTAATTTTAATTGCTTTTAGAGCACCGTCAAAGGGGTGAAAAACGTCAATCATAGGTATCTAACACGATGAAAAATAAGTAATAAAATAAAATTCATTCCTCGTGTTAGGGTTATTAAGAAATGAATATGAAGCCGAGTATAATTATTTTAACTGTTTTCAGAAGTGGATAATTCATGCAAAAACATTTCAGCTCACATTTTTATATGAAAGTTAATTTCATTTTCATTGAATAAGGTGATTAAAAATCGAAAATCAGTATAAATTTTATTTATTAAAAATTATTTTATGGTTAGACATGAAAGTAATAAGTGCTGCAAATTAAATTTTTATCAAGATTGAGTATGAATAAATAAGATTTGAAAGAAAAAAGGCTCTATTCTGTAGAGTATTTAATAAATTCAACTAAGAATAAAGCCAAAAAAATACCAATTAATAACTTCATTTTGTAAGGAAATAGGTGTTTTTATTTATAGTAATGAGTGAGGGATTAGACCTAACTCATCAAGTTAAACAATCATCGGTGCGATAATAAATCCAAAGGCAACCCCAGCAATAATTCCACCTAACCCTGGTAGCATGAAGGGATGGTTAAGAATATATTTTCCGACACGGGTTGAACCTGTGGAGTCAAATTCGATTGCTGCTAATGACGTTGGGTAAGTGGGTAAAACAAACACGCCAGTGACAGCAACGAACGACGCTAAAATAGCCCATGTTGGTACATCCAAAGCAATGGCCAGTGGAATGATTAGTGGTGTTGTTGCCCCTTGGGAGTAGAGCAATGCACAGGTAAAAAACAGTACGACAGCTAACAATATAGGGTAGGCAGATAATACATCCCCTGCGATAGCTTTGATTTGATCCATGTGGGCATCAACAAAAGTGGTGCCTAATGTCACAATTCCCAATATGACAGCAAGAGAGCTCATTCCTGAACGGAACGTTGGTGCTAAAACGATAGAGTTTGGTGATGTTTTACAGAAAATAACCATCAAGCAGGCTGCACTGAGCATGCAGATGATGATGATATCACGGGTACCCATCGGTTTGCCGATATCAAAACCTGGGCGTAATTGAGGGAAAGCTGCCAATATCACAATCGCAACGGTTGCAATAAGAAAAACGACAACTGAAAATTTCTCACGGGTAGTACTTTCGCCTTTTTTCTCTTCGTATTTATGGACTAACCCTTTTTGTAAGCGGTCTAAATAAACTTCATCATCTTCCAATTCACAACCTTGGCGTGACGCAATAAATGCAGCAACCATTGCAGCCACAAAGGATGCAGGTAAACACACTGACATAACAACAATAAAGGTAACGCCATTACCTTCCATAATGGTTAACATTGCCGCCATTGCGGCACTTATCGGAGAACCTGAAATGGCTATTTGTGAAGCAACAACGGAGCCTGCCAGTGTACGAGAAGGGCGGATACCCGAGTCTTTGGCTATTTCAGCAATGACGGGAAGCATTGAAAATACGATAAATCCCGTACCAGCCATAATGGTCATCACCCACGTGGTGATTGGCGCAATAATGTTTAGGTACTTCGGATTTTTACGCATAAATGTACTGGCGAGGCGCACTAAATAGTCCATTCCTCCAGCCGCTTGTAATGCTGATGCAGCGACAACAACGGTCATAATAATTAAAATAACATCAACAGGGGGAGAACCTATTGGCAAACCAAATCCAATGGTTAATACTGCCAACCCCAATCCTCCGCATAAGCCAATACCAATTCCGCCCATGCGTATACCGAAGAAAATAGCACCTAGTACAACAATGATCTCTAGCCAAACCATAATCGTCTCCAATAGACAATATATTGTCATTAGTAATAAAATTTCTAAAATTGATTGTTTTTAATAATGATTAAATATTTACTTTAAATTTTCGGTTATTATTAAATGCGATTTTCCAACTCTATTTTCATACCAATGAATACTAGCCCTAACTAAAGAACCTGTTGAATCTATATACTTATTAGGGTGTTTTTTAACTTCATTGGCTAAAATAACAGGGACTTCAGTACAACCTAAAATAATGACTTCAGCTCCATGTGAAAATAATAATTCAGCTTGCGACTTCATAATTTCTTCTGCTGCATCTTTATTTCCAGATTTTAATAAATAAATGCTTTTCATGACTAATTTCTGGCTTTCTTCATCGGGAGTGATGCAGTTTAATTTTTTTTGTTCAATACTTTTTTGATAAAGCCCCATATACATAGTTGCGTTAGTTGCTAATAAGCCAATATTTTTTTTCTTAGTTAGTAGAACCTCTTGCATGGTGGTTTCAACAATACTCAGCATATCCACATGGCAAGTATTTTTTAGTTCATCGAACCAAAAATGTGCAGTATTACAAGGGATAACAATGCATTCTGCCCCTGCATCTTCAAGTTTTTTTAAGTAATTAGTCATTAAAGGGAGTGGTGAAACTCCGTGATTTAGCAATGCTTCTGTACGATCTGGAATATCAGGAATAGATGAAATAATTAATGGAATATGTTCTTGGTCTTTATTAGCAATAGTATATGTTACAAATTTATTAAATAAATCGACGGTTGCTGCTGGACCCATTCCACCTAATACACCAATTAAACCTTTCATTATTACACTCCTGCGATTTTTATCTTTTTTGATTTAAGATAAATTAAACGCGATATTGCTTAACTTATTTAACATGAGATACATATTTAATTAATTATTAACGATTACTTCTAATTAATCGGTGTCTAATTTTTAGCAATGTTTTTTAGGTAAGAGAAATGCAAGTAAGTATGGGATGATGCAAGATATGCATTAAGATTTTAATGTTAACTCGAAGAAGCTCAATGAAATGAAAGGCAAAGCCTGAATATAATTGGCTTTGACGATAATGCTCTAGTTAATAGAAAATAAATTTTGATTTTTATTAATGTTTAAAACGATAACCTTATGCATAATACAAATAATAGACATACAATCCATGAATGATAATTTAACTGACAGTTAACTAAATATACCAATAAGAATATCATTATTATTTTATACGCGTCATCCTTCAAGCTGCATGGGTGTTGACTGCATTCAGATAGCCGAATCACATACTTTTGTATGCTCATCGGTCTATCTTCACTTGTCGCCTACATGCAACTCGAATGATTTAGCGTATATATTTTAACAGCGAGTCTGCTTAAGGCTTAATAACATGAAAAATATAGAAACAAAGTGGTTGTACGATTTTTTAACCTTGGAATCTTGTCGACATTTCTCCCATGCTGCTGAGCAGAGAAACATTTCTCAACCCGCTTTTAGTCGGCGTATTAAAGCGTTAGAGGAGGCGATCGGTGTCGAATTGTTTGATAGAACCACGTCCCCCTTGCAGTTGTCTGAAGAAGGCAAAGTTTTTCATTCTCAAGCCCGTAGCTTGTTGCAGCAATTAGAGTGTAATTTAAATGAGCTCTCTGGGCATAATATTTTAAGTTTACCTAATATTAAAATTGCGGCGGCACATTCTTTATCATTAACACTGCTACCCAAACTAGTTCACGCATTGTCTGGTTTCGGGGAAGAATTTGTCTATCATGTTGAAGCCATTGACGTGGTACAGGTGGTTAATGCACTAAGAGAAGGGAAAAGTGATTTTATCATCTCATTTTATGATGAGGATTTAATGCAATCGCCATTTTCCTGCTTGAATGTTTTTGAGTCTGAGCTTTACCCTATCTGTGCCGCAGATGAATTTGGTAAACCGTTATTCGATATTTACCAACCCCAAGTTCCCTTGTTGAATTATACGAGTGCTTCTTATATGGGGCGGTTAGTTAATCGCAGGTTAAGCGAGTTCGGTGCAATTAGTTCAAAAACGTTGTTTATGTCTTCCATGAGTGAATTATTGAAAAATATGGCATTGGATGGTCATGGCATCGCATGGCTGCCGATTTACTCTGTGGTCAATGAGCTGAAAGAAAAGAAATTGGTTTGTCTTGATACCCCAGAATTGACGATTCCAATTCAAGCTTACATTTACCGTATGGACACTCGCTTAAATAAAACCGCAGAGGATTTTTGGCGTATTTTGAAGAAAAATATTCCAGAGGATTTAAAGCATTTGTAAAACTTAATAGAAATCCTATAACGAGAAAACCCGCTTTAGTCGCGGGTTTTGTACCATATAGTCATTGAATATTAGTGATCTAAAGAAACAGAATGAACATAAGATAGCTGTTTTAACGAGCAATAAAATTCAGGCAATGTGGTTTTTTGGCGAACCACCAGTTTTAAATTGACTTCTACTCGCTCTTTTTTTATGTCACGTATTGTTAGGTTTTCAATAATGTCTTTATGTTGTTTTAAATACTCAATGAGTAAGGGGACGCCATCTTCATGGGTAAACAACATTCGAACTTTAATCTTGCCTAATTTTTGATTTTTCATCTGAAACAATGCCACTTGTGGGCTCAGTTGAATTGCCAAGAAAAAAAGAATGGTGACAATTAATGCGTGCCAATAAAAGCCAGAACCACATGCAATTCCAACGCCAGCTGAAGCCCAAACAATCGCTGCGGTTGTCAGTCCTGAAATAGCATCATCACGACGATGTAAAATAACGCCCGCGCCTAAAAAGCCCACTCCGCTGATTATTTGCGCCGCTAATCTCATTGGGTCACTGCGAATATTATCTGAAATATTGGCGTAATATTCGGCAGACTGAATAGAAACGATGGTTAATAAACAGCTAGCAACAGCAATAATGACACAGGTTTTAAAGCCGACAGGTTTTCCCTTTGATTCACGTTCTAAGCCAATAAAGCCGCCTAAAATAAAGGCGGCGAGTAATTTAGCAATACTTGATAGTGACAAAGGGCCAATGGTGTCGACAAACTGCATAAGAGCATCCATGGCTTACCTCTGTATATTTCGAATTACGGTGCTACAGCGCCCTCTGGTGCTTTTTTATCGTCGTTATTTTTCTTTTTAGAAACATCATCTTTAAAGAAGAAGATAAAGAACACACTGACAACGGCAGCGACGATAGCAGGGTAATGCCAGAAGGTTTCCCATTGTGGTAAGGACTCGCTACCTTTTTCCGTGACTGTTGAGTTAAATATTTGCCCGCAAATCGTGGAGGCAAATAATAAACCGAAGCCGTTTGAAACAATAAAGCGTAATCCTTGAGCTTGTGCGCGGATTTCTGGTTTTGCTTTACGGTCGACATAAATATCGCCAGCGGTAAAGAAGAAGTCCCAACATAATCCCTGAAGCATCAACCCAAAGACAATAAAATATAAACTGGTATCGACCGCAGCATAGGCAAATAATGTTGAGCGAATAATCCAGCTAATTGCACCTAATAATAAAGTGATTTTAAAACCGAACTTCATCAAGAAGAACGATAGGAAGAACATAAACAGCACTTCACAGGCAATACCAATTTGCATAATAGAAGCAGCATTATCAAACCCAAGCGTTTTAATAAACACAGGGATATAGGCGGAATAAGCTGTTTTTGGAATCATTAATACAAAGATGCTAAACATTAAAATAGCGAAATAGCGGTCTTTAAATAATGACAATGCGTCTAAGCATAAAATATCGCGTGTGGAGAACGGTTTGCCTTTAGCTTTTGGTGGCGTATTTGGCAGTGTAAAACAGTAAAAGCCTAATACGACTGCAACTGCAGATGCGATATACCATGTCATGGTACTGCCCGAGAAGCCCATTTCCCCTAAAATAAATCCGATAGCCATAAAACCAAACGTACCGAATACACGAATGATAGGGAAATATTTCACACCATTAATATGGGAGAAGCTGATGCTATTAGAAAGTGCGGTTGTTGGGTAAAACAGCAGGCCAATAATAAAGATCAAAAATAGGGTCATGCCACTGTTTTGTGCCTCAATAAATTGAGGAACACATAAAATGACGGCGGCATTAATTAAGTGAAGGATCCCCATCACTTTTTGTGATGCAAAGAAACGGTCAGCAACCATACCAATAAATAACGGTGAAATAATGGTCGCGACACCTAATAACGCATAAGCATTACCAATAATATGTGCCATACCATAGGTGCTTAATACCAGTCCCATCGTCATATTCCACGCACCTTGCATGAAATATTGCACAAACATCATGATCAGCAAGCGGGAAGTGATTTTCATATCCATTTTATTTCCCTCTTAATGTGTTTCTAACGTTAGTCCGTCATATGCGACACGGATATTATAAGGAGCACAAACCGCCACTAATTCTTCATGCAGTAATTTACCACTGTGTGAAATATGAGAAACGGCAATTTGAGTATTAGAATGCAAACAACCTTGTTGTTGCAGCTTTTCTTGTGCTGCAAAGACGGTTTCTAGGCTCATATGGTTATCGGTACGGTTATTGCCATTTAGTCCATAAGTGCATTCGAATACAACAATATCTAGCGGTTTGTTTTCAAGCCATTGCCAAGTCAGTTCTGGGAACCAGCCTGAGTCGTGGCCATAGAAAATCGCTTTGCCATCTTTTTCAATATGATAGACATAACAGAGCTCCCATTTCGCATGGTTTGCTAGTAATGGGGTAATTTTATATCCATTTCTTTCAACGGTGACAAAAGGGATTAAACAATGAAAAGCGAAACGCTCTTTGCTGTACCCCGGTAGCACTTCAAGGCAGCCATTGATTGCACGATCGTTGCCAAATATATGAAGTGGATGGTGAATTTCAAAGCCATAACCTTCCATTCTACTGAACAGATCGCCCACATTAAAATGGTCAGGGTGAGTGTGAGTGAATAGCAGGCTTTCAAAATGGGTTGCATCCATTCCATCACGCATGAGTTGATAACTAAATGTGGGAGACACGTCGATCAACATGAGATCATCCACAATAGCAGAGGAGTGAGTTCTGATATCTTTACCACCAAGTTGCCTTGCTTTTTGGCAGTGCTCACAACGGCAAAAAGGGTTTGGTATACCCTCTGAAGCCGCAGTGCCTAAAAAATGAATTTTCATGATAATTTCCTTTATCTTATTGTTTTATTTCGGGTTATTAAATCCCTGGTGCTGGTGTTAAATCGATAAAACTATTATTTGAACGTTCCAATAATAATTTGGTGGGATTAGTTTGCCAATGACAGATATTCAGATCAGTGATCTCATTCAAATTAAAATAATTATCTATTTGATTAATAGTTATATTTTTTATTTTTTGCTTTGTGTGTATCGAATGTTAATACTTTCCATTATTTGATTGTTTTATCTACATATTTATTTTGGAACGTTCAAATTAATTATCGGTGGTCGTGATAAATAATTCAGGTATGCTATTGCGAGAAGCAATTAAGGTGAAAAGACAAATGGCAACAATTAAAGACATTGCAAAATTGGCGGGTGTTTCTCATGGAACGGTTTCTAACGTTTTGAATAAACGTGGAAATGTGAGTGTAGAGAAAATTGAGGCTGTCTATAAAGCAGCAAAGCAAATGGGGTACCAGCTCAATACACAAGCGCAATTGTTGAGAACCAATAAAAGCCACAAAATCGCGATACTATTACCGCAGTTAGTGTCCGATAAATACGCAATCTTTTTTAATTCATTTAGGCAATCAATCTCTTTGTACCCCGAGATAACCTATGATCTATTTTTGACGGATGATCTTGAAACAACAGAGTTAGATGCATTACAAAAAATTGCAGCGGGTGGATATAAACAGGTGGTTGCTGTGAGTTGTTTGCAAGACGCGAACACTTATTTTGATACATTAAAATTACCTGCTTCTCAGGTTGTGTTTATTTATCGCCAACCAGCCAATGCCCATCATTTTTTCACGTTAGATTTTTCTCAAGCAGCAGAGGCGATTTGCCAACAAATTGCGACCAGCCGCAGTCAACTGGTGGGGATTTTCAGCGATGAACATGGTGAGTTAGAACATTCAACGTTTGTGAGTGAGTTACAAAAAAGCCTCAAGCAGTGTGCACCAAATAAAAAATATATTGTGATCCGAGCATCGAATGATGAATCCTATAAAGCTGCATTTGATTTTTTCACCTTAGACCAAACACCAGACTTTTTTGTTGCTGAAGATATTGAAAAGGCAAGTTTTTTAACTCAAGCCAGTTTTTTTGGTAGCAACAGTGATTGCCCTGCTATTTTTGCCTTAAGTGGCAATATTCCCCCAATATTAAAAGGGCTACACTGTTTTCCGATGAATTATGCGCAGCTAGGGTTAGAGGTTGTTGATGAGCTAATGAAAGAGGATGAACTGGAAAGCGAGAATCTGGGGGCAAACACTGTTTATGTGCGTAACCAAAGTGGCAACCTTTATACTGCAACACCAGCACTTAGTACTGTTAATAAAGATGAGCCGAGTTTGAATCTCCTTATTTTGCCAAGTCCTTCGACAAATGCACTCAAAAAGCTCTTACCCCACTTTTATCGCCAAACGGGCATTAAGGTTAATTTAGCCATACATCCTTATGACGAAGTCTACCAAATATTGGGACAGCTCCATTTACATCCTTATTATGATTTATTGCGGATTGATATGGCCTGTTTTCCTTGGTTTGCAGAGCGAATATTACAGCCACTAGATAATGTCGGGAACGGCTTAACGGATTTATTAAGCAGCTTTTCCAAACCAACCCAACAAAAATTTAGTTTAGTCGGGGACACTGCTTATGCTATGCCATTTGATGCTAGTGCCCAGTTGTTGTTTTATCGAAAAGATTTGTTTGAAGACCCGATCCTAAGGCGTAGGTATTACGAGAAAACAGGCAATGAATTGGCTGTGCCGACGAGTTTTCACGAATACGACCAAGTCACACAGTTTTTTACAGAGCAGCATGAAAAAGGGCAATTTTCTCGCCCAATTGGTGCATCAACAACATTGGGAAGTGCTGGCTTAATAGCAAGTGAATATTTGCTGCGCTACTATGCAGAAGGTGGGCGGTTAATTGAGGGTGATGGTATCCCTCGATTAGAAATGCCTTTGGCGGGCAAAGTGTTAAGCGATTATCTACACCAAGTTTCTGTCACTGAAAATATCCATGAAAAGTGGTGGAGCGAATCCGTTAGGCAATTTGAGCAAGGTGAACTTGCTATGTTAATTGCTTATATGAATCTGTTTAATGATGTGGCTCATAGCGATATTTTTCCAAAAATTGGTTATGCCTCTGTGCCAGGTGGGCTTCCACAACTCGGGGGAGGCGCGCTCGGAGTATCTCGTTATAGCCAAAAATCACATTATGCAGAGCAATTTTATCGTTGGCTCTATTCACCTATCGTGATGGATCATCTTATTTTATTGGGTGGGAATAGTAACCACCAAGATTTCAGCCATAACCAAGAAATCTGCCATCGCTACCCTTGGATGCCACTGGCTTATCAAGAGATTAACCGCGGGATCCGCGAATCCTCCATTCCAAACGGTAAGTTATTTAATTTGCGCCAAGCTGAAGTGATCATTGGTCAAGGGATTACTAATGTGGTGAATAAGATCATGACAATAGAAGAAACCATTGAATACATTAATCAGCGTTTATTAGTGGATACCCAAGGGGAACGATAGAGTGGGGGGATTGGTGAGCGCAATGTGGTAAAAGTTGCATTGTTAATTTTGATAAGCGTTACAAAGCAAAAAACCAGCCTTTAGGCTGGTTTCTTTAAATAGTGGTGCCCGGACTCGGAATCGAACCAAGGACACGGGGATTTTCAATCCCCTGCTCTACCGACTGAGCTATCCGGGCAACGGAACGTATTAAACCTGATTCCATCAGTTGAGTCAAGGCGCATTATAAAAACTTTCGACCGTATGCGCTTTTTTTCAACACCTTAGCTACTTTTTAAACGAAATGCCCTAAAAATATCTGGGTAATGAAGAACACCCGCTGTTTAACGGGTGATTTTCATCTGTTCGCCAATGTTAGCGCAAATATTTTTTCTGTGCCTTGTTCACTTTAATGAGGTAATTACGTGACTCAGCAGCTGGGTGCTTAGTGGACAATGTTTCATACACTTCACCTGGTTCTAAATTGTTAATACGCTGAGCTGCCTGCTTTTTATCACTATGGAACACTCGCAGGACACTGCCTGCGCCGCCATTGTATGCGGTAATAACAGCATAACGGCGAGAGGTTTGATTGCGAATATCGCCTAAATAGCTGTTTTGCAAGATAGCCAAATAGGCAGTCCCCGTATCAATGTTCTTTTCTGGATCAAACAAATAGCTGCGACTAGGCACACCGGACTTTCCTTGTGAGCGGAAAACGTCTTTACCTGCCGTGTTTGGCATTATCTGCATCAAACCAAGTGCATCTGAGCGGCTTACGGCATAAGGGTTAAAGCTCGATTCAATTTGCATAATTGCAAGGATTAATGACTCATCAACGCCATATTTTGCTGATGACTTTTTAATATACGGCAAATATTTGTGGGCGCGTTTGTCTAGGTGGTTAGGCACTAATTGCATCGTGACTGACCAAACGATATTCATGCCAGATTGGCGGCGCTGTATTTTGTTTTCTATCAGATAATCTGCAAATTTTGTTGCTCGCCACTCCCAACGAATCGCTTCTCCTGTGTTATCGAGTACTTGGCCAAATAAAAATGGTTCTTTACTGTAGGGGATATCGTTAATATCAGAATAGAGGTCGATGGAGTTAGGGTCATCGCCCATCAATAAGGTGGTGACAATCGCTTTTTTGAGGTGTTGCGATGGCTCTACAGCGGAAATGGTTTCAACTGTAATCGTCCCTGCATCGAAATTAATATGACTACGTGTACGGTATTCATCTGTATATTTAACGTAATCTTTTGGCCCCGCAATGAGGACTTCCTTAATTCCCCAAATATTTTCGATATTATGGGCAAATTGGCCCATTAAAATATCAAATCCATTGGTGTCTTTGACATAATCAGGGTTGAAGTCCGTTTTTTGGTTGCTGGAACACGAAACAAGTAGCGGGATCAATAAACTCAGCGCAAATAGTTTTTTCATACGATTCACAGTATTGGTGCAAAAGTCTACCTACAGAGTAGGTAGACAGACAGATTATTTTTCAGGTGTATAGCCGTCAATGTGAATATCATGGCCTTCAAATAAGAACTTGACCATTTCTTGTTCTAACATCTTACGATCGTCTGGATTCATTGTATTGAGTTTCTTTTCATTAATTAGCATAGTTTGCTTCGTCATCCACTGGCTCCATGCTTCTTTAGAAATCTCATTAAAAATACGTTTCCCTAACTCACCTGGGTAAAGTTGAAAATCTTGCCCATCTGCGTCACGTTGTAAGAATGTACAAAAAATCGTTCTACTCATTAAAATTTCCTCAAATATCAGGTAGTAAGGCGAGCTGTTTTAATAAACTTTCAACTGGGGCGGCAAGGCCGATAGTTGCGCCTAGGTGTAAGTTATACCAGAGTCCTTTGCCTTCATCCATGGCAGAATTAAATGCCTGAATCTTAACTTTTACAGGGATAATATCTAAATGGAAATGGCTAAACGTGTGGCGAAAGGCAATTAACTGCTCAGGAGCGTCATAAGAAAGGCCTGATTCCGCTAACCATGCTGTTAATTGTTCTGAAGACTCAAACTGTGGAAAGGCGAATAACCCACCCCAAATACCAGAAGGGGGACGCTGCTCTAACCAGACATTGTCTTCATGTTGCATAATTAAAAACCAGGCGGTTTTTTCAGGGATTTTTTGTTTCGGTTTTTTCCCTGGGTAGTTTTGCCATGAATGGTTGGCATAGGCAACACAGCCAAAGTTAAGTGGGCAAAGCTCGCATTTTGGTTTACTGCGGGTGCAAACCATCGCGCCTAAATCCATCATTGCTTGGTTAAAATATTCTACGCCATCATTGGGCGTGACATCGGTGCTAATTTCCCACAGGCGGTTTTCTACCTCTTTTTTCCCGGGCCAGCCATCAACGGCATAAGCACGAGCCAGCACGCGTTTTACGTTGCCATCTAAAATAGGGTAATGTTGCTGTTGGGACAGAGATAAAATTGCGCCAGCCGTAGAGCGACCAACCCCGGGCAAAGCCAACACTTCATCAAAAGTGGTTGGGAATTTCCCACCATACTGATCAGCAACGACTTTTGCTGCCTTGTGCAAATTGCGGGCACGGGCATAATAGCCAAGGCCTGTCCATAAATGTAAAACCTCATCCAATGGCGCGTTGGCAAGGGCGGTAATATCTTCAAAACGAGAAATAAATTTCTCAAAATACGGGATAACGGTACTGACTTGGGTTTGTTGCAGCATCACCTCAGATAGCCATACGTGGTAAGAGGACTTTTCCTGCTGCCACGGTAATGTTTTGCGTCCATATTTGTGATACCAGTCGAGCACTGCATGAGAAAATTGTTGAGCTTCCATTGAACACTTTATTTTTTTATCGATTTTTTAATAATGCTAAGGATTGCAACATAGACGCGGTAGGCTGTAAACCGCTTATTGTGTGGTTTAGTGTAAAGTTAGCCAATTATCAACTGCATCCTTGTTGAAGTTTTGCTAAACTCCTACTCTTACCCTGCGATTACTGTTAGGTAATTAATCTAATGGTTTGAATTAGCAAGGGTAATTTAAACATAATTGCTATTTACTAGCCTTATAGAACTTGATCGTTGGCACATTAACTTAATTGGGCAACTATTTTTTAGAACCTTTATTATGATCAATAATGTTATCTCCCCCGAATATAATGAAGAAGGGCGGGTTATGCGCCGTGTCCGTAGTTTTGTCCGCCGTCAAGGGCGTCTGACAAAACGTCAGGAAGACGCATTAGAAAAAGAATGGGCTGAAATGGGGATTGATTTTATCAATGAACCCTTTGATTTCGCCAAAGTATTTAGTAACTCAAACCCAGTGACGCTGGAAATTGGGTTTGGTATGGGCGCCTCATTGGTGACTATGGCATCGCAAAATCCACAGCAAAACTTTTTAGGCATTGAAGTTCATGCGCCAGGTGTGGGCGCATGCTTAGCATCGGCAAAAGAAGAAAACGTCAGTAATGTCCGTGTGATGTGCCATGATGCGATTGAAGTCTTGGATTGCATGGTGCCCAATGGAAGCCTTGCGATGGTTCAGTTATTTTTCCCTGACCCATGGCATAAAGCAAAACACAATAAACGCCGCATTGTTCAAGTGCCATTTGCTGAAAAAATTCGCAGTAAATTAGCGGTTGGTGGTGTTTTCCATATGGCGACCGACTGGGAGCCGTATGCAGAACATATGCTTGATGTCATGAAGAGTGTCGAAGGGTATAAAAATTTATCACCAACAGGTGATTATGTTCCTCGTCCAGAATCAAGACCAGAAACAAAATTTGAAAAGCGCGGCCAGCGGTTAGGGCACGGTGTATGGGATTTAATGTTTGAGAGGACCAAATAATGGCTAAACAACCACGTAGTCGTCGTTTACGTAAAAAAATGCGTTTGGATGAATTCCAAGAGTTAGGTTTTACGGTTAAATGGAGTTTTAAAGAAGGTACACCGATCGAAGAAGTTGACACTACCGTTGACCAACTGATTGCTGAAGCTATTGAACCAAACGGTTTAGCATTCGAAGCAAGCGGCTACTTGAGCTGGGAAGGGATTGTTTGCCTACAGCAAATTGGGAAATGTACCGAAGAACACCGTCAAATCGTTGAAAATTGGTTAAAAGCAAAAGGGATGAACGATGTTGTTGTTTCTGAACTGTTTGATGTTTGGTGGGAATAATCACTTTTTGGTTGATTAAATCACACTAAATAAATAGGCTGAGTTTCTCAGTGTTTGAAGAGGCATCCAAGTTTTGGGTGCCTTTATTTTCTGGAGTAAAAGTTTTGAGTGCTATGTTTTCTAACCAGCTACTTAACGACATTCTAGACCAAGTTCGGCCGCTAATAGGCCAAGGTTGTGTTGCCAACTATATTCCTGCGCTAGGTTGTGTGCCTTCTCATCATCTTGGTATCGCCGTTTCCACCATTGACGGTGAGGTTTTCACCGCAGGGGATGCCTATCAACGTTTTTCCATTCAGTCTATTTCAAAAGTGTTGAGCCTGACATTGGCGATGACGCGCTACGAAGAAAATGAAATTTGGAGCCGTGTTGGCAAAGAGCCATCAGGGCTACCATTTAACTCATTAATTCAAATTGAAATGGAAAAAGGTATCCCACGAAACCCGTTTATTAATGCAGGTGCGATTGTGATTGCAGATATGTTGCAGTCGCGTTTAAGTGCGCCAAAACAACGTATGCTAGAGTTTGTTCGAAAATTATCGTGTGAGCCTGATATTACCTACGATACAACCGTTGCTCGCTCTGAAATGGAACATGCAAGCCGTAATGCAGCAATCGGCTATTTAATGAAATCATTTGGTAATTTTGAAAATGATGTTTTGACGGTGCTCGAAACTTATTTTCATTATTGCTCTCTAAGTATGAACTGTGTTGAATTAGTGAGATGTTTCTCCTATTTAACATCGCAAGGAATGTCATCTTGCTCCATAGACCCCATTATTACCCCATTACAATCAAGGCAAATCAATGCATTGATGATGACATGTGGAATGTATGATGGCTCTGGTGAATTTGCATTTCGTATTGGAATGCCAGGGAAATCAGGTGTTGGCGGCGGTATTGTTTGTGTTGTCCCTAACCAATTTACTGTGGCGGTATGGTCACCTGAACTCGATGCAGCAGGGAACTCTCTGGTGGGTTGCGCTGCTTTAGAGCTATTATCGAAACGAATTGGGCGTTCTGTTTTCTAATTAATTCAACGCCTTCTAGGAGATGTTATGTTACGCCGTACATTAATTGCATTTTCACTGTTAGCGAGTGCAGCGAGCCAAGCTGCGGATTATAACTGCTCAGTGACACCGAACGATGATATTTTCATGACGCCAGAAAGCGTGCGAGTGGTTGGTCGCAGTGGCGATTTAGTGATTACACCTAATGGTGAGATCACGTTAAACGGCAAAAATATTGCGGCGACTGAGGCTCAAAAACAGCAAGCGATCCGTTATCAAGCGGCAATTCGTAATGATTTACCTTGGATAAAACAAGAGTCTGAGAAAAAACTGGCAACGTCACGTGAAACGGTAGATAAAGTCGTTGTTAAGGTCATTGGCAGCGACAGTAATGTACGTAAACGTTTGACTAAGCTAGAAAAAGACCTGAATAGCCAAATCAACCAAATTATTGAAACCCGTCCGAATGGCTATGCTTTTCATCATGAAGCGATGAAAAATGCGGAAACAAAAGGCAAGCAGTTGGTGAATGAAAGCTTGGGCGGTATTTTACAAGATAGCATCAACGAAATGGGGCGCAAGCAACTGTTATCAGGTGGTGATGCTAACCAAGCGCTACAAGGCATGCTGGGCAATCTAGGTGGTTTGCAGCAAGAGCTTGAAACAGAATGGAAAAAACAAGAGAAAAGCTTCCAATTGTTTGGTGTTCAAGTGTGTTCAAAAGTCACTGGCATTGAGCAACAACGGGTTTCTTTATTGAATTCCTTAAAAGCCAAATAATCCATTTATCTATATTTCTTAAAAACAGCCCTGTATTAACTGCATGGCTGTTTTTTTATTTATGATGGTTATTATGTGGATTTATAAATGTGATTTTAGTTCCATTAATGGGAATGAAAATGAAATTGATTCTTATTTGATTGACATGTAGGCCTCTCTCTTTACAATGCGAGTTTGGCTTAATGACTTAATTGGGATCGTTTAAATGAAAAAGTTCATTCCTGCTTTACTTGTTTCTGTATTGTCACTCTCTGCTCCTTTAGCGCTTGGTGCTGAATCTGCTGCTTTCGCTCCAAATGCTGTCACTGCGCAAGGCGTCGAAAAAGTGACAATTAAGCATTTATCGGGTGAAACAGAAGTTATTAAAAAACCTAAAAAAGTGGTTTTATTTGACTTCGGTGTATACGACTCAATGCAAAAACTGGGTTTAGGCGATAACGTGGTGGCTTTACCGACGGCAAATGCGCCTGCTTATGTGAAAGGCAGTATTCCAGCATCAATGGAAAATGCAGGTGGCATGAAACAACCTGATTTGGCTAAAATTGAGCAATTAAAACCTGATTTAATCGTCATCACAGGGCGTCAGGGGAAATCATACGAAGCCTTATCCAAAATTGCACCGACCATTAATTTAGGTTCTGACAGCAAACATTATATTGAATCAGTAAAAGCAAACTTAGCCGTACTTGGTGATTTATACGGTAATCAAAAAGCCGTTGATGAACAGCTCGTTCAGTTAGACAAAACCATTGCAGATGCTCAGAAAAAAGCGGCTGATTCTAAGAAAAAAGTCTTAGTACTGATGCACAATGACGGCAAATTAATCCCAAATAACCAAGCCGTGGTTTATGACGTGGTAAAAGCACAGCGTGCAGAATTGCAGATTGATGAAAATGCGGATAAATCAAAACGCCGTGTTGTCGATACCAAAACCATTGCGCAAGCAAATCCTGATGTCATCTTAATTGTTGACCGCAGTGAAGCTATCGGTGCTGGGAAATTAGAAAAAACGGTCTTTGAAGACAGCAATATCCAAGAAACCAAAGCATACAAAGACGGTAAGATCACTTACCTGCAATCTGATCTGTGGTATTTATCAGGTGGTGGCTTTGTCAGCTTAACAGAACAAGTTAATGCTGTTGTTAACGCGCTTTAATGAATATCTGCCGTTGTCCTAGCGATAGCGGCAATATGAAATACCCTTATTGTTATTTTTGTCGATCTCATTTTTATCTCTAATAAAAAGCCCGCAGAATGTTATCTCTCGCGGGCTTTCATTAGTTCACTGATTTGGGTATTATTCCTCGCCTAAAAATAGCTCCAACAGCGAGTTTAAGAATAACTTTCCATGTTCTGTAATTTGCCATTCATCATCAGTTTCTGTGATGTACCCTTTGGCTAAGGCCTCATTAAGAGCAGGCCTTACAGTTGATTCGGGCAAACCTGTGTATTGGGTAAATTCTTGACGGGGCATGGCCTCAAGTAACCGAAAGCGGTTCATGAAATATTCAAATGGTTTATCTTCGGCTTCTACATCATAAGACTGCTGAAGATACCGACCTTCCATATAACCTCGAGGATGTTTGGTTTTTACCGTACGTAAAATCCGCCCATCCTCAAAGGTAATTTTGCCATGAGCACCACAGCCAATACCGAGATAATCACCAAAGCGCCAGTAATTGAGGTTGTGTTCACACTGATAACCCGATTTTGCGTAGGCAGAGGTTTCATACTGTACATAACCCGCTGCACTGAGTAGCTTGTGACCCTCGGTATAAATGTCCCACAGGGTATCGTCATCAGGCAGCGTTGGTGGCCTTGAACCAAATTGTGTATTGGGCTCGATAGTTAGCTGATACCAAGACAAATGTGGCGGCGCAAGTTCAATCGCTTGTTTTAAATCTGACAAGCCTTCATCGCGCGTTTGTGCGGGTAAGCCATGCATTAAATCGAGATTGAAGCTGCGTAAGTTGAGGTGAGTGGCCAATTTTGCTGCACGTTTCGCCTCATCAGGGCCATGAATACGGCCTAAAGTGATCAGCTTATCGTTACCAAAGCTTTGTACGCCGATTGAAATACGGTTGATTCCCGCAGCCTGGTAGCCTGCAAACCGGTCTGCTTCTACGGTTCCAGGGTTGGCTTCCATGGTGACTTCTGCGTTTGGGTCTAATTGAACTCGTGCGCGAACACCATCCATCAATGCTTGCATGGCTTCAGCCGTCAGCAAACTCGGTGTTCCCCCTCCAATAAAAATCGTTTTAACAGGGCGATCAGCAATTAATTTGGCATCAATATCTAAGTCCGCTAATAAGTGCTCAACATACTCTTTTTGTGGGATCTCTCCTTTTAGAGTATGCGAATTGAAATCACAATAAGGGCACTTTTGCACACACCAAGGAATATGGATATACAAGCTCAGTGGTGGCAACTTATGCATTCTTCAGAGCATCCAGCATCATTGCTAAGGCTTTACCACGATGGGAAACAGCTTGTTTTTCTGCTTTGCTTAACTCTGCAGAGGTACAGCCAAGCTCTGGTACGTAAAAGATAGGATCGTACCCAAAACCGCCTTGGCCTTTGCGTTCGCGGGTAATAATACCGTGCCAACGGCCATGGAATACTAATGGCGTAGGGTCTTCGGCGTGGCGCAAATACACCAGCACACAGTTAAATTGCGCCTGACGTTGGTCGTCAGGCACATTTTTCATTGCATCCAATAGCTTAACGAGGTTTTGCTCGTCAGTTGCTTCCTCACCAGCGTAGCGGGCAGAGTAGATCCCTGGCGCGCCACCAAGGGCATCAACCGAAATTCCTGAGTCGTCAGCAATAGCGGGTAAACCCGTTTGTGCCGACGCGTGTCGAGCTTTCAGGATGGCATTTTCAATAAAGGTTAAACCTGTTTCTTCTGCAGATTCAACACCCAATGAAGTTTGTGCAACGATATCCATACCGAAATCGCGAAGTAAGTCGGCTAATTCATTTACTTTGCCCGGATTCCCGGTCGCTAAAACAACTTTTTGCATCGTTTAAAACTCGTTTTTACATAATACCAATGGAATACATCATTGCGGTCAATGATGGGTCAATCATCAGGGAAATATCCACACGCAAATAATTCAGGGCGATTAAGATAAACATCACAATCATTGCTGAGAAATCTAACCCACCCATTGCTGGGATAATACGGCGAATTGGCGCCATTAGCGGTTCAGTTAATTGGTATAATAAATAATCAACAGGATTACGGCCTTGGCTTACCCAGCTGAGGATGGCGCGGATCAAGATCATCCAGAAGATCAATTTACCTGCATACGTTAGTAATAAAATGATTCCCATTGGGAGAATCGTTACGCCTAAGATAGGCAGTAAGTTAGTTGCCCACATGCCAAAAATAATTGCGGCAATGGCTAAAACAAAAGCAACAACAACAGACGCCGTATCAATTGAACCAATCGCAGGGATCACACGGCGTAGCGGCGCGACAATCGGTTGTGTGGCTTTGACCACAAATTTGGAAAATGGGTTATAGAAATCCGCACGAACGCACTGCATCCAAACGCGGAGCAATAACACAAAAATATACAGCTGGATCAGAGTGGTAACGACAAATACTAAAGTCTGCATGGCAAGTTCCGCGATTAATTAAAAAAGTTTTTCCATTTCTTCTGCTCTGTTGATGGCGCTTTGCATCGCGTTAGCAACAGTTTGCGGAAGGTTTTCGTTGTAAAATTGCTCTAAAGCCATCGCGGTGGTACCGCCTTTAGAGGTGACTTGTTCACGTAAGGTTGAAAAAGCCGTGTCGTGCTGGGATTTCGCCAGTTCAACGGAGCCTTCAATGGCATTCAACACTAATTCACGTGCTTGTTCTGCATCATAACCGAGTTGCTCTGCTTTTTGTTGCATCGCTTCCATAAATAAGAAGAAATAAGCGGGGGAGCTACCTGTAATTGCAATAATATTATTGATTTCTTGCTCTTTCTGGCACCAAATCGTTGAACCGACACTTTGCATTAATTCCTGCGCAAATTGTTTGTCTTGCTCAGTCACTTTGGCTTGCGCAAATAACCCACTTACGCCTTTACCAACCAAGGATGGGGTATTTGGCATGATGCGCACTAAATTCAGTTGATGTGCAAAGTAATCGTTATAGCGCTCTGCTGGGATGCCTGCGGCAATGGTTAACACCAGTTTGTTATCAAAATCAGTGGCATTTTGCAGGGGTTCGCAGACTTCTTTCATCATTTGTGGTTTTACTGCTAATACAATGACATCGGCCTGTTTAACGGCAGCAAGGTTATCATCACTGCTAATAATGCCATATTGTGCGGCAATTTTATCGCGGCGCACGGGGGTTGGAGAACAAACGGTGATCATTGATGCGGGGTAACCATTGCTAACAAGCCCTGCGACGATAGCGTGAGCCATATTTCCAGCGCCGATGAAAGCAATTTTACGGTGTTGCATTCTGTTCTCCTTATTATTGATGATATTGGCGCGCACCAAAAATCGCGGTTCCTATGCGAACAAGGGTTGAACCGCAGTGAATAGCGGCGCGCATATCGTCAGTCATTCCCATCGATAGGGTATCGACTGTTGGGTAAGTAGTTTGTAACTGTTTAAATGCGTTGTCCATTTGACGAAACGCTTCACATTGACGGTCATAGTCTGATTCAGGGGCGGGGATCGTCATCAAACCTCGTAATACAAGGTTTGGCATAGTTGCGACTTCAGCAGCAAGCTTAGCAACCTCACCTAATGTTATGCCCGATTTGCTGTTTTCATCGCTAATATTAATTTGGATGAGTACATTTAGTGGCGTTTTATTGCTAGGGCGCTGGTCATTCAGACGCTGAGCAATTTTAGCTCTGTCAAGCGTGTGGAACCAATCAAAGTGTTCAGCGACTAAACGGCTTTTATTGGATTGTAATGGGCCGATAAAATGCCAAATAAGGTCAGTTCTATTTGCGAAATATTGGATTTTCTCAACGCCTTCTTGGACGTAATTTTCACCAAATTGGCGCTGGCCTGCTTTGATGGCTTCTAAAATGGCCTCACAAGGCTTGGTTTTACTGACAGCCAGCAGCGTAATGTCTTGGGGTGAACGATGACATTCTTCGGCAGCAGTTTGAATACGTGCGGTAACATCAGAGATATTATTTTGAATGGTCATGTATTTATTCATTATGGTTTAATTCAAAACTATTTTATTCACAGAGTGCATGAATAGTGACTGTTGACCATAGTGTAAAGCAATTCGCGTTAGAACGGCACCTTTGCATGAGATTTCCGTGAAAAATAACCTCAAAACTGTGCAAAATTAACTATGTTGCTCAAACCAGCTTTCAAGGATCACCACAGCGGAAGCCGAATCCACTTTTCCTTTGCTTAATGCGCGGTAGCCACCTTGCTCAAATAAGCCTGCTTTTGCTTCAACCGTGGAAAGTCGTTCATCGTGCAATTCGACTTTAACACCAAAACGGCCATGAATACGATTGGCAAAATTACGCGCTTGGCTGGTGACCAGTTGCTCGGTGCCATCCATATTAAGGGGTAGGCCGACAATAACCAACTGAGGAAGCCATTCTTTAAGTAACTTTTCGATTTGTTGCCAATCAGGGCGACCATCACTGGCTTTAAGTGATGTTAATGGGCGTGCTGTACCTGTGATCTCTTGTCCAATAGCAACACCAATACTTTTTGTTCCGAAATCAAAGGCTAATAGCGTTCTTCCTGACATTATGCATGCCCCGCTTGCATGGAAATCGTATGAATATTGACACCAATTAAATTGGCAGCCGCAGCCCAACGTTCGTTAATTGGCGTATCAAAAATGAGTTTAGGGGATGCTTCAACTGTCAACCAGCTATTTTCCATGATTTCTCGCTCTAGTTGACCTGGCTCCCAACTGGAATAACCTAAGGCGACTAAAGAGTTTTCTGGCGAGTGATCGCTACCAAGAGTTTCTAAAATATCTTTCGACGTAGTGACCATCACTTCATCATTAAGATGCAAGCTAGATAAAAAGCCGCTAATTGGTGTATGTAAGATAAAACCATGTTCTTCTGCAACCGGGCCACCAGCAATCACGGGGCGTTGTAGGTTACGTTTATTGACTTTATCGGATACCGTAATTTCAAGCTTTCTTAACATGGTATCAACTGAAAAGTCATCAATGGGTTTATTAATGACTAAACCCATTGCGCCTTTTTCGTTGTGCTCACACACATACACTACAGATTGCTCAAAATAAGGATCTGTGAGGGATGGCATGGCAATAAGAAAATGGTTTTGTAGATTCAAACTTAAACTCCATTCATTTTTATTGAATTCGTTGGCTAAAAAGGCAGAAATCGCCTTTTTAGCCTGTTTTATTGCTTATTTTTTCAAGCGACGTTCAATGGCATCCATCAACATACCTGTGATAGAAATATCAAAAGCCGCTTCGATTTCACGAGCGCAAGTTGGGCTTGTGACGTTAATTTCAGTCAGGCGATCACCTATAATGTCTAACCCAACGAACACTAAGCCTTTTTCTTTCAATGTTGGCGCGACGGCACGCGCAATTGCCCAATCACTTTCTGTTAAAGGACGCGCTTCGCCACGGCCACCTGCGGCCAAATTACCACGGGTTTCACCTTGCGCTGGAATACGCGCTAAACAGTACGGCACTGGCTCACCATCAACCACTAACACACGCTTATCGCCCTCTTTAATGGCAGGTAAAAAGTTTTGAGCCATACAATAGCGGGAGCTATGTTCTGTCAATGTTTCGATGATCACGCCCACGTTAGGGTCATCTTGTTTTAAACGGAAAATCGATGCACCGCCCATGCCATCAAGGGGTTTGAAGATCACATCCCCATGTTTTTGATGGAATTCTCTTAATTTTTGCGGGCTGCGAGTCACTAACGTATCTGGCGTTAATTCAGGGAACCAAGCAGTGAATAATTTTTCATTACAGTCACGCAGGCTTTGCGGTTTATTCACAATCAAGGAACCTGCTTGTTCTGCGCGTTCTAAGATATAGGTTGCGTAAATGAACTCGGTATCGAATGGCGGATCTTTGCGCATCAAAATCGCATCAAGGGAACCGAGGGCGATATCTTGTTCACCATGGAATTCGTACCATTTCGCAGGATTTTCTTCGACGGTGACAATTTTAGTCTGTGCGCGAGCCTCACCTTGGTGCAAATAAAGGTCATTCATTTCCATATAATGGATTTCGTAACCACGACGCTGAGCTTCCAACATCATTGCAAAACTGGTGTCTTTCTTGATTTTGATGGATGAAATAGGATCCATCACTATACCGAGCTTGATCATTTTTTCTCCTTAACCCAGATCACCTAAGCGCACTTGCAGTGCAGTGATAGCGGTTAGCGCAGTCGTTTCTGTTCTAAGTACTCTAGGGCCTAACAGTATATCGGTAAATTGATAATTGGCTGTCATGGCGATTTCATCCGCTGAAAGCCCGCCTTCTGGGCCAATCAACAGTCTTACTTTTTTCAATTGAGTCGGCAGGGTATTGATGCTTTCTGTCGCTCTTGGGTGAAGATTTACCTTGAATGCACCGTCATCCTCCGCACACCAAGTTTCAAGGCTTTGTACGGGGCGAATTTCAGGGATACGGTTTCGGCCACATTGTTCACATGCAGCAATCGCAATTTTTTGCCATTGCTGTAATTTTTTTTCGAGTCGCTCGGGGTCTAAACGCACACCACAACGCTCTGAAATTAAAGGGGTAATGGTATTAACACCCAATTCAACAGATTTTTGGATGGTGAATTCCATTTTTTCCCCGCGTGACATGACTTGGCCTAAATGGAGATCGAGGGGGGACTCTCTATCATCAAGATTGCCACTTTCAATGTAGACCAAAACATGCTTTTTCGAAGCTTCCGTAATTTCAGCACTAAAAGTTTGGTTGCTACCATCAAACAGCTCAAGCTTCTGACCAGGAGCCATACGGAGGACTCTGCCCACATGGTTTGCGGCATCATCACCAAGAGAAATGGTTGTATTGGTTTGTATTGGCTCAGGGTGATAAATGCGTGGAATGCGCATGGTGTTTCCTTAGTACAGACTCGATTAATAAATAGGATAGCTTTGGTGAATATGGGGATTGAATCGCAAAACTCAAGCTTTGCTATCTAGTTTATAACGAAAAAAAACGTATTTATAGTACGTCTGTGCCATCGCCGTTAAATTAGACGCAATTGATAAATAAATAGAAAAAATTTGAGCTCGAATAAACTGATTGTATTGAACGGAATTAAAGTGTTTAGGTTGGTTATTTTTCTGCGTATATTTATTTTTTCTCCATAATGGAATAAGGAGTTAATATGCTCGACTTATGGTGTGCAGTTTTAGAAAAATTTGTTTTTATCTTTAATGAAATAATGAATCTTTTATTTAAATTGAAAACAAAGTGGAGCTGTTTTTATATTAAATTCAGTAACATTATGGTCAATAAGGAAGTTTATTTGATTTTAATGCTTTTAGTGTTATCTGTAATAATGACCTTTAAGCTATTGAAATCTATTCCTGAAAAATATTTTCAATTACCTTCCATTGAGGTTAATTATTTTTCATTGTTTTTTATTTATTCAGTGTTGGGTCTTATCGTTTTTTATTCGTTGAGTTATTGGCTTGTCATCTTATTTTTATTCGTATTTTTAAACTTCACTGTGTTGTTGTTTATTATTGATTATAAAACAGGGTATTTACCGAATATATTAACTTACCCATTCTTAGGGGCTGGGTTGTTGTATCAAATAAGCTCTCCAAACGGTAATGTGATTTCGGCTATCTATGCCATTATCGTGGCTTATTTGGCCATTATGTTTATCACAACACTGGTGGAAAAAATCAAAAAACAGCCGCAAATGGGAAGGGGAGATTTTAAATTGATTGCTGCGTGTGCATCATGGCTTGGTGTACTGAATTTACCGCATTTTTTAGGTCTAGCAGCAGTGCTAGGGCTTTTGCACTACAGTGCGAGTTATTGGCTATTACCTAAGTTCCATGGCGTTGGCGGAAAATCGTATTTGAAAAGTGGAGAAGGTATGAATATGGGGGGCCCGACTATTCCTTTTGGGCCAGCGATTTTGGTTAGTGCGAGTATTTGGCTGTATTTATCACTTATTCAATGATAATAAATGAATAACACAGCCAAATGATTTGCTCGTTTGGTTATTTAGCAGCATTAACCATGGTATCTAAGAATTGTTGCCATTTATCTGGCGCGCCAAGGTAGTTTTGTAGTGGGACTCGTAGCCACTGGCCTTGTTGCTGAATCAGTAATGTAGGGAAGCCAGATGCACCTGATTGCGCTAATAGTGTTTTACTGTTTTGAATGTGGGTCTTAGTTTCACTTAGCTCACTCTGTGCGTAGTCAGTCGTATATTGAGCGACATCCAACCCAATGCTTTGTGCTAAATCTAACAGGACAGCGCTATCATTAATGTGGCGCCCTGCAATATAGTGGGCTTTTTGAATCGCTTTTAGCATTTCTAAGCCTTTACCTTGTTTTGTTGCTGCCAGTATTGCGGTTTGCGGTATTGCTGAGTCCATTACAAAGTTAGGCTCATGTAACATTGTAAGGTAGTCATCACCAAAAACTTGCTCTGTCATTGACGCTATGCGTTTATCTGATTGGATAATGTGTTGGCGGAAATTATCATCTAAATGTAGTCGAGAGCTGCCTGCGAGCATGCCACCACCATGCATTTCGATATGAATATTTGGGTGTTTCGCAGCAACTTCAATTAACGGTGCAGCAGCATAACACCAGCCACAATAAGGGTCATAAATATAGTGTAGGGTAATATTGCTCATAATAATGTCTCGCTGAATTATTTTTAAGATACTCAAGGTGATAGCATAAACTATCCCCCTAGATCATTTTGTTTTTAATGTGTATCCACAAGTTACAAAAAGTACCAAAACAAATGAAATAGGGGGCAATTTATCGGCTTACTGAGGCCACTGCATTTCGCCTTTAATCACTTTGGCGCTGAGCTCTAAGCTCGATTTTTCATCTAAGTTAGGGTATTGCGTTTCTACTTTTTTAATCAGTTCATCCGCGTTTTTGCTTGCTTTTGTCGCAGTTTCAAAGTCATTTAAATATTGCTGAGTAAATGTAACGGTTCCAATATCAAACTTAGAATTGCCGGTAAAATGCCCTGGTACAACGGTTTCGGGTTTTAGTGCTTTAATACTCTCTAAAGCTTGTTTCCAGTTTTGGCGTGAGGTTTCAGTTTGCGTATCTGCAATCCACACATGGAGATTATCGTAAACTAATACGCCACCCACGACTGCTTTTAAAGAGGGTACCCACAGATAAGTTCTGTCTGGTGAGGCACCATCTAGGCCTTTAATCTCTAATTTTTCACCATCAACGGTAAAGCTATTCCCTTTAATGACTTCAGGAACAATAACATGGCTTGGTGCTTCATTTTTTAATTCACCGCCCCAATAGGCAAGTTTGCCATCTTTAGTTGCATTAATGGCGTTGACGGTTTCGGCAGTTGCAACCACTTTGGCTTCAGGGAAAGCTTTTGTCAGCGTCTCTAAACCAAAATAAAAATCAGGGTCTGAATGGCTAATATAAATGGTGGTTAATTTCTTATTCAGCTTTTGGATTTTATCGACTAATTTTTGTGCGTCGTTGTTTTGAAATTGAGCATCAATTAAAACCACTTCAGTTGGGCCGCTAATAATTTCAGATGAAACAGGGAAAACACTGTTATGGCCTGGGTTATACACATCTAATGTTAGCTTTTTAGCCTGTGCCATGTGCATAGTTGTTGCGAATAATGTCGTTGCTGCTAATAAGGTAAGTTTCATTTTTATATCCTAAAATTAAGTGATGCAGGTAAATGTTGTTTGGCTTGGCGTGTATATTAGATTGTAATAATGATGGGAAAAACAGCATAATTAGGCTTTATTTGTTGCATAAATCGGTCGAATTGGTGGGGTATGGATAGATTAAAAGCGGTAGAAGTGTTTATCACCATTGTGGAGAGTGGCAGCCTAAGCGGTGCGGCAGATAAGCTAGATATGTCTCGTGCGATGGTAACTCGCTATTTATCTGAGATGGAACAATGGGCGGGTGTTCGGTTATTAAACCGTACAACAAGGCGGCTTAGTTTAACCTCTGCAGGGGAAGGGGTTTACCAACAATCGTTACAACTAAATGCGATTTCACAAACGGTTCCTGTGCAGCAAGAGCATGATAATCAAGCATTATCAGGGTTGGTACGTATTAGTTGCTCACAATCTATCGCCCAAAGTGCGCTTTCCATGGCAATGACCGAGTTTATGCAACAGTACCCTAATATGGCTATTGATATGCAGATCTCGAATAAATCAGTGAATCTTATTGAGGAAAGAATTGATTTAGCGATCCGTATTACTAATCAGCTAGAGCCAAGTCTGATTGCGAAGCCTCTTTCGACCTGTTATTCCGTGATCTGTGCATCTCCCCGTTTTTTGGAAGGAAAAAAGCACCCTACAAAACCCGAGGATTTAGCATTACTGGATTGTCTAACTTATAACTTTTTTGGGCGTAGTTTATGGGTGTTTGAAAAAGAAGGCGAACAGCACACAGTGTTAGTGGATGGAAGGTTGAGTGCTAATGAATCTGTTTTTATCGCCGAAGCGACCTTAAATGGCGCAGGGGTTTCTATGCAGCCTTATTATTCAGTTGCAAAGTATTTGGATTCAGGCGAATTAATCCAATTATTACCTGATTACACACCAATGCCATTAGGTATTTACGCTGTGTATGCCAGTCGACAAAAAATGCCAACCTCACTACGTGCGGTGATCGATTATCTTGCTAACTGGTTTACTACCTCACCCCATTGGTTATCACTGATGCAGCAAGGCCAGCGCTAAATGTTGTTCAATCTGGTTAAATTGTTTTTTTAAATGTTTGGTAAATATATCAGTGAGTTGTGATGATGGGCGGTGAATAGGTCTAATTAAGCTCACCGTAAAGGGTATTGAAAAGCTTAAAGGACGCAGCGCTAGTTTACCCGAAGATTGCTGGTGAAAATCCAACGCTGTTAGTGGGTTAACAATGGAAATCCCAATACCTTTTAGAGCCATCGCACAAATAGAAGAAGCTGAATGTGTTTCCATCACCATTTTTCGGTCAATTTGCTGCTCCGCAAAGGTTGAGTCAATTAATTGGCGGTAGCTGTCAGTTAAAGACAAACTAATAAAGCGTTGATGCTGAAAATCACTGGGGGTTAAGACCTTTTTTTGAGTGAGAGGATGCCCTGTAGGTAACACACACACTTCATTTAAACTTCCAAGCGTTTGTTGCTCAGTACCTGGCGGCATTTGCAAATGTTCTGTTAAACCAAAATCATAGCGCTGGGCAGAGAGCCATTCTTCGAGCACAGGAGATTCCTGAGGGATTACGGTGATACTGACATCAGGATAGCTTTCCATGAAAGAGTGGCAGACTGACGGTAAAAGGGATTGGGCAAAAGCGGGTAAGCAGGTGACAGAAATTTGGGCATGTTCAAAACGGCGTATTGTTTCTGCTGAGTTTTTGATGCGCTCTAACCCATAGTAAGAGCGTTCAACTTCTTCTAAAAATCGCAGCCCTTGCGCGGTGGGTTGCAAGCGCCCTTTGACGCGATCAAAAAGCTTAAATTGTAGTAAATGCTCAAGGCGTGCCAGTTCACGGCTGATGGTAGGCTGTGAAGTATTCAACAATGCAGCGGCTTCCGTCAAATTCGGTGCGGTCATCACTGCACGAAATATCTCAATATGTCGCCACGAAATGGCCTGCATTTTTCACCTCAAAACCAAAGTTATATCAAATATGAATAGACTTTAGCAAAATGGATATTTTTTTTCCCATCTTTTCTCTGAATAATAGACTTTAATATAATAAAAACTTGCAAACGAGAAACATAATGACTTCATTCGCAACCACTTCAAGCCAGTATTTAACCCCTGAACATTTACGTGCGCTACCTGCACAATACGGTACCCCTGTTTGGGTATATGACAGTGCAGTCATCATTGAGCGTATTAAGCAATTACAAATCTTTGATACGGTGCGCTTTGCTCAAAAAGCTAGTTCAAATATTCATATTTTGCGCCTTATGAGAGAGCAGGGCGTTAAAGTCGATTCAGTTTCTTTAGGGGAAATCGAACGTGCGCTGGTGGCGGGCTTCAAGCCAGGTCGTGAAAAGTCAGAAATCGTGTTTACTGCGGACGTGCTTGATAGAGCAACACTGGCTAAAGTGACGGAGCTGGATATCCCTGTGAATGCAGGGTCAATTGATATGCTTGAACAAATTGGCGAACAAAAACAAGGCCACCCTGTGTGGTTGCGTATTAACCCGGGTTTTGGTCATGGTCATAGCCAAAAAACCAATACGGGCGGTGAAAATAGCAAGCACGGTATTTGGCATGAAGATTTGCCTTTAGCCTTAGAAAAAATTCGTCATTATAATTTGTCGTTAATCGGTATTCATATGCACATTGGCTCAGGCGTTGATTATCAACATCTTGCAGATGTATGTGATTCGATGGTGGCGCTGGTGACAACTGCTGGCGTGGATCTTCATGCTATTTCAGCGGGTGGTGGGTTATCGACACCTTACCGTGAAGGCGATGAATTAATCGATGTGCAGCATTATTATAGTTTATGGGATAACGCGCGCCAACGCATAGCGCAGCATCTAGGACACGCGATTGAACTTGAAATCGAACCAGGTCGCTATTTAGTGGCTGAATCGGGCGTTTTGCTGGCGGAAGTGCGTGCTGTTAAAGATATGGGAAGCCGTCATTATGTCTTAGTCGACAGTGGTTTTAATGATTTAATGCGCCCAGCGATGTATGGCAGTTATCATCATATTTCTGTTTTACCTGCAGACGGAAGTGCTGCGGATGAGTCACAACTAAAAGACACCATTATTGCCGGCCCTTTATGTGAATCTGGGGATGTGTTTACTCAGCTTGAAGGTGGGCTTGTGGTGACTCGCGCATTACCTGAGGTCAACGTGGGGGATTATTTGGTTTTCCACGACACAGGAGCCTACGGCGCATCTATGTCTTCAAACTATAATAGCCGACCATTATTACCAGAGGTGATGTTTGTTGAGGGGAAACCGCAATTAATTCGCCGTCGTCAAACGATTGAAGAACTATTGGCATTAGAGCTGTAGTTTAAATCATTCTTCAAAAAAATTAATGGGTCCAGCTATTGAATAAATAGCTGGATTTTTTTGTTTTTAATTAAGGTTAAAATTACTCTTTTAGGTTATTTACAATATTTTCCCATCTGTAAAAATAAATTGATTATTTCTAATGGTTTATTTTATTTAAAGTGAATAATATGAAATTGATATTTTTTATACTTAGCCTCGTCTTTTTAGAGTGTAAAGCTCAAGATTTGAAAAGAGGTGTCATTATGCCATCATATAGGATGCTGTCATTTAATTATGATAGCAAATATTTAATATATGAACCGTCTATTAATGATGAGTATCCACCACCAAGAAATGAAAAAGATTTTTTCTTGTTAGTTGAAAAGGCAGCATCAGGAGATTCCAATAGTAATTTATTATTGTTTAAATTATTTCTTAAAGATTCTAATTGTAAGTATTTTGATTTTAAACCTGCCATGCCTAATTTTATTTGTAAAAAAGCCGTTAATTACTTAATTGAATCGGTTAATAGAAATCCTGATAATAATATAGCGTTATTTGAAATGAGTAAACTTTATTATAAAGGGGTTGTATTAGATGAAAATATAAATAAAGCAAATTTAATTCTAGATAAGATAATAGAAAAAGGAGGACGAGATTCTGTATTAGTCTGTGATTATTTAGTTGAAATTACTCTTTTTGATGATGAAAGAAACATAAAAGATATTGATAAAGCACGATATTATGCAAATCTTGGCTCGAAAAATGGTAGCGATAAATGTAATAAATATCTCAATGATATAGATAACTACATGAAAAACAAATGAAGATAATAGGAGGGGGGATGGAAGTTAAAGAATATATACCGGAACATTATTTACAAAGCGTGAATGAAGGTGATAGTCGGTTAATCGAACTAGATGATAATGGTTTCTCTAGCTATGGAGGTCCTAGTTTTACTATATTTATTGCTCCGCCAGATAGCCAATATATAGATGTTGTAGGTGATAATACAAGTATAGGGGATTCTTCTTTGGGTCATGTATTTATTGGTCTTAAAGGTACAAATCCGGAAAGTAACCAATTTGAAAGTGTATCAATAGGCTTTAGTGCGGGTAATAGTATTTGACAAATACGGATAATATTTCGTTCGATGACCATAATAAATATTCAGAAGCATCATCTGTGACAATTGTGGGGCAAGGGCCTATATTCCACAATGATTTAAATAATTTGTTTAATACATATAACTCAATTAAAAACAACCCGGATGGTAATGAAAATTATAATTTGATATCAAACAATTGTATTGACTTTGTGAGTGATTTTCTTGAGAAATCTGGCGTCAATGGTATAAAACTAGAAGAGACGCCAAAGAAAAATTTAAAGAAAATAAAGATGATAGCAAAAGAATATAGAACACCTTTAATTATTGATTTAAATAATAATGGTGTGGAAACTTTATCATATGATCTTGGTGTATTATTTGAGTTCAATGGAAAGCTAAAACAAACCGGATGGGTTTCTCCTAGTGATGCATTATTAGTTATAGATAAAAATAGTGATGGTATTATTAATGATTCTAGTGAGTTATTTGGGGATGATTATCTGAAGGAAAATGGTTGTTTTGCATTAAATGGTTTTGATGGTTTATTGGATTTTGATAGCAATAATGATGGGTTTATTAGTAATGATGACTTTTACTGGGAATATCTTAAATTATGGCGAGATGAGAACAGTGATGGTAAAACTCAGCCTGAAGAGCTACTAGGTTTAAGTGAAATAGGTATTTCATCAATAAACTTAAATTATTCATTTTCTGACTATGTGGATGAAAATAGTAATGAACATAAATTAATATCAGAGGTAACTTGGATTGATGGAAAAAAAACAGATGTTGTTGATGTGTGGTTTAAACAAAAAGAAATATCCCATCCTGAAGACCAACTAGTTGAGTTTATTTCATTATTTAATAATGAGCCATCCATAAGCTTAAATAACAAACTAGTTACTTCAATGACAAGTACATTCCCATTTTTAATATCAAATAACGCCCGTTTATTTAATGGAATAATATGAAGTGGTTATTAATTGTGCTGGCTTTTATTTTCAGTGGATATGAGTCATATTCCTACAATGAAAGCTTTTTTAAAAGTAGTGACGTAAAACCGCCGTCATATAGAATGCTGGCTTTTTCTACTAATAATATGAAGTATGAAGAAGAGAAAAAACTTTTTCAGGCCATGATACCAATTAAAACAGCGGGGAAATTTTATCTACTTAAAAATAGTGCTGGTGAAGGTGATGCCAAAACCAATTATCTTTTGTTTTTATTATATTTTGATGATTCGAACTGTTCTGAAAAAAGCCTAGTCAATTTAAAGCGGATTGCAGATGAAAATTGTTTGATTGCATTAGAATATTTACATAAAACTGTGATGATTGAACCTAATTTTCAGCTGGGTTTATACCGATTAGCTTACTTCAATAATTATGGCATTGGTATGGAAATTAATTTAGAACAATCAATGAAATATTGGGAAATGTTAATAAAAACTAAAGGCTATTACCGTTTATTAGCGCTAGATGCAGCAGCTGAAATATATTTTTATGAGTTTAATGAGCTTAATAAAGCAAAAGAGTATCTAACAATTTGTGCAAATGAAGGTGGGGAAATCTGTCAATTTAAACTGAGTGATTGGGATAATAAAATTAAATTACGACCTTATATATTAGAGGCTAAACAACGAGAACCCCCGAGTACGTAGAAAATTGATGTATAATTTGCACTAACAAAAAACTCAAGGAGTAGGATGCTCCTTGAGTTTTATTACTTATCTATAAACTAAGCAGCTTTCTTTTTCTTGCTAGCGTCTTCGTTTGACGGTTCATCAGGAGACTTTTTTGACGGAAGCACTCCTAAGTCATCAAATTCAAACTCATCGACATTAATTGTGCGTAATCGGCTCGCTTCTGCTTTACGTAGGATATCGGCTTCTTCCTGCGTGATGACATTTTCAGGCAGCATTTGATCAGCCAGTTTGTCTAAACGGGTAAAGCTGAGTTTACGCTCTTTCAGGCGGCAGATGCGTTCAAAAATGGGTTCCGCAGCAATAATATCCAGTAATGCTTGGTTAACTAAGCCATGAGGGTTATTTTCCGTTGGCGTTAAGTATTGACCACGGCCTAATCTGTCACGGGTTTCTGATGGCTCCATCAACAGCTGTGCCAATTTATGATCAAGTCTGTCTGATGGCATGGACATCGCACGTCCTGTAGGGAATAAAGTTATTCGCATAATCGCTGCCACCATTTTGTTCGGGAAGTTTTTCAGTAGATCATCAATTGCCTTTTCAGACTGATATAAACAATCTTCAACAGCCCATTTTACCAGTGGTAAATCCGCTTTTTGGCGACCTTCATCTTCATAGCGTTTCAAAGTTGCAGATGCAAGATACAGGTTGCTGAGGATATCCCCTAAGCGAGCTGAAATACGTTCGCGACGTTTTAAGCTGCCACCTAACACGCCCATTGCGACATCGGATAACAACGCTAAGTTAGCACTATGACGATTTAACATCTGATAATAGCGGCGTGTTTCATCTTTGGTTGGTGCGTGACTACCTCGACCGTTAGTTAAACCTAACCAGAAGCTGCGGAATTGGTTACTAATGACATGACCAATGTGACCAAATACGGCTTTATCAAATTTGTGCAGATTGTTATCTTGCGCAGCCGCCATTTCGTCTAAGACGAAAGGATGGCAACGAATTGCACCTTGACCGAAGATAATCATACTGCGAGTCAGAATATTAGCACCTTCAACCGTAATTGCGATAGGCGCACCTTGGTAAGCCCGTGCAACAAAGTTGGAGTCCCCTAAGCAGATACCTTTACCGCCTGTGATATCCATCGCATCAATAATGGCGCGCTGACCGCGGTGGGTACAGTGGTACTTAACGATAGCCGAAAGTACTGCGGGTTTTTCGCCTAACATAATACCTGAGGTGATTAATGTGGCTGCTGCATCCATCAAGTAAGTATTACCTGCGATGCGTGCTAAGGGTTCTTCGATACCTTCCATTTTACCAATCGGTAATTTGAATTGGCGGCGAATATAAGAATAGGCACCTGTTGCAATAGCGATACTTTTCAAGCTACCTGTTGAGTTTGATGGTAGTGTAATACCACGCCCTACAGACAGGCATTCCACTAACATTCTCCAGCCTTGACCAGCCATTTTGGGCCCACCGATGATGTAATCGATAGGGACAAAAATATCTTTTCCGCGAGTCGGGCCATTCATAAATGGAATATTGAGTGGGAAGTGACGGTGACCAATTTCAACGCCTGGCGTGTTGGTTGGAATTAACGCACAGGTGATCCCGAGGTTTTTCTCACCGCCCAATAGTTTGTCTGGATCTGACAATTTAAACGCAAGGCCAAGTACAGTGGCGATAGGTGCTAAGGTAATATAGCGTTTATTCCATGATAAACGCATACCTAACACTTGTTCACCCTGCCATTCTCCCATACAGACAACACCAGAATCGGGAATCGCACCTGCATCGGAGCCTGCTTCAGGGCTGGTTAAGGCAAAACACGGAATTTCTTCGCCTGTTGCTAAGCCTGGTAGGTAGCGTTGTTTTTGCTCATCAGTGCCATAATGTTGTAATAATTCACCTGGGCCTAATGAGTTTGGTACACCCACCGTGATGGCTAAAATACCTGATACACCTGCGAGTTTTTGTAATACTTGTGATTGCGCGTAAGCTGAAAACTCAAGACCACCATATTCTTTTTTGATGATCATGGCGAAAAAGCGGTGATCGCGAAGGTATTGCCAAACTTCAGGCGTTAAGTCAGCAAGCTCATGGCTAACTTCAAAATCATTTACCATGCCACACACAGTTTCTACTGGGCCATCAATAAACGCTTGTTCTTCCGCCGTTAACTGTGGTTTTGGATAATTATGCAGTTTGTTCCAATCTGGTGCACCACGGAAAAGGTCGCCTTCCCACCATGTTGTTCCTGCGTCAATAGCCTCTTTTTCAGTTCTCGACATTGGCGGCATGACTTTTTGAAACATTTTCATGGCTCGTGATGAGAAAAGAGACTGGCGTACAGGAGAAAAAACAAATGGGAATAAGACCAGAGCTACTGGCAGCAACATCCAGTAACTCCAAATATTTAACATGCCCATGACGACAGTATAGGCTAATAGCAGTACTGTACTGAGTACAAGGGAGGTTCTGTGATAACTAAGTACGCCAATTAAGGCGAGAAATAACACAATGCTAAGAAGGATCATAGTGGATCTCCTGTCGACTTGTAAGAGGTCTGACCTGTTTGATAACTCAATCTATACCTAGCAATAAAGAATTAGCAATATATTTACATCTTAATTACAACTTAGTTCACAAAAAAATCAAATAATGGAGGGGATAGTTGAAATTAAAATTATTACCATTAAATAAAATAAGGTTATTAAGTATAACAAAACGTTATTTTTGTCGACGAGCTCAAGACAGCACAATCAAAAGTAGAAACAAAAAGCCCCCTGTGCAACAATCTGAGTATTAAAGCTTAATGACTGATATCCATCTGAATTTGTGTCCTAGTGAGATCGATTTACTGTAAATCATTTTGGATGTAAGTTGGCTATATTCTCAATAACGTATTCTTAATTAAGGGGAAACCTCATGTACCAAGATTTGATCCGCAGTGAATTAACTGAAGCGGCCGAGACGTTATCAAATTTCCTAAGTGACGAAGCGAATATCGAAGCCATTCAACAAGCGGCGGTGTTATTAGCGGATTCTTTTAAAGCCGGCGGCAAAGTCTTATCTTGTGGCAATGGTGGGTCTCACTGCGATGCGATGCATTTTGCTGAAGAATTGACAGGCCGTTATCGTGAAAACCGTCCAGGTTACCCTGCTATTGCGATCTCAGATGTGAGCCATTTATCCTGTGTGAGTAATGACTTCGGTTATGAGTTTGTTTTCTCTCGTTTTATTGAAGCAGTTGGCATGAAAGGTGATGTGTTACTGGGAATTTCAACATCAGGTAACTCAGGAAATATTATCAAAGCGATTGCCGCTGCACGTGAAAAAGGTATGAAAGTCATCACATTAACAGGAAAAGATGGTGGCAAAATGGCAGGCACGGCAGATATTGAAATTCGTGTACCTCATTTTGGTTATGCGGATCGTATTCAAGAAATTCATATCAAAGTTATCCATATCCTTATTCAATTAATTGAAAAAGAGATGGTGAAGTAACGATTTAGCCGTTGTAGGAGCTTTTAAATGTGCGAGTTACTTGGCATGAGTGCCAATGTTCCAACCGATATTACCTTTAGTTTGAGTGGGTTAATTTCTCGTGGTGGTCAAACTGGGCCACACAAAGATGGCTGGGGAATCACGTTTTACGAAGGTCTCGGGTGTCGCACATTTAAAGATCCACAACCGAGTTTTACATCCCCCGTTGCGCGTTTTGTGCAGGAATACCCCATCAAGTCTGAAAGTATTGTGGCGCATATCCGCCAAGCTAATCGAGGGGATGTATCGTTAGTGAACACTCACCCTTTCACCAGAGAGCTATGGGGACGTAATTGGACTTATGCTCATAATGGACAACTTAAGGGATACCGTTCCCTTAACACAGGGCGTTATTGGCCTATTGGGGAAACAGACAGTGAATGGGCATTTTGTTGGATTTTGCAACAGCTGAGTGAAAAATATCCACGAAAACCGTCAAACTGGAAAAGTGTCTTTCGTTTTATTGCAACTTTAGCTGATCAATTGCGGAGTAAAGGTGTCTTCAATATGTTGTTGTCTGATGGGCAATATTTGATGGCGTTTAGCTCAACGAAATTACATTGGATCACGCGTAAAGCGCCGTTTGGCATGGCTAAGTTGCTCGATCAAGATATTGAAATTGATTTTGCACAGTGCACAACACCAACAGATATCGTCTCTGTGATTGCAACTCAACCTTTGACAGGCAATGAAGACTGGCAAAAGATTGAGCCAGGTAATTTTGTGTTATTCCACCTTGGTCAGCGCATACTGTGATTTCATCCCTAACAATTTTGTTGGGGTATCAGGTAGGCCCATGACTGCATATTTTCCTGAATTTACAGAGACCTGTGCGAGTCTTCCTGTTTGGTTGAAATACTCATAGGCAGGCTGTAGTTGCTGCCAAAACGTGTAATGGCTTGAATTTCGGTAGCGCAGCATATTTTCTTTCGTCATTTTAAACGGATAGATATTTACGCTAATCGTCGATTGGCCATTTAGCAAGGCAGTTTCTACCGTTTGGTAGATTTCGCCCATGTACTTATCGGTCATCGCATAACAACCCACCGACACGCAGCTGCCGTGGATCATCAGGTAACTTCCGCTATACCCTTGGGCTTTATCGAACTCATTAGGGAAACCTATATTGATAGATCGGTAATACCGACTATTAGGGTTGAGTTGCTCTGCTGTAATTTGATAGAAACCTTCGGGGCTTTTAAGATCCCCCTCTATTTTCTTTGGCCCTAACCCACCAGAAAACTTACAAATGGGATAGGTTTTCGACAAGGTATATTTGCCTGATGGTGTTTTTTGGTAGAGTTCAAGTACACCTTCTTGCTTAAATATTTGTATAAATATCGATGAATCTGGATTTGCTCGTGATTCATTCTTTAGCAAAAATGAAGCGTTATTTGCCTGAGCAACCAATGTATACATGAGTACAAATGGAGATATGGCACAAAGTAGTTTACTTTTTTTCATGCTTAAGCCAAATATTGAAGGTGGAGTTGATTAAAAATAACACATATTTTACACATTTTAGACGAGCTGTTTAAAAATTAATATAGGTTGTTAATAGTTTTTAAATGAATCTTTATTGGCTAAATAATAAACAGTCATCGATAAACATGAGTTTATTGCTCGGCAATATCGAATTGTTAATGGAAAAAATTAAATAATAATGCAATTTGCTTGAACTATATCACTTCTCTAGACGGACAGCGTGAGCTGAAACTGATAAAATTACGACTGGCAGAAGACAGGAATTTAGTAACAATTTTGTGAGAATACTCGCTCAAGTCACGAAGGTGACTTGAGTAGTTTTTATGACTGAGTCGCTATCATTCATTGCTGAATCGTTAGCTTAGGGTTTAACTGATAAACTTGTGCAGATCTTATGATTAAAATTAAAAAAGGCCTCAACCTTCCCATCGCAGGTGAGCCAGCCCAAGTGATAGAAGACGGCCCGAAAATTCAACACGTAGCATTGCTAGGTGAGGAATATGTCGGAATGCGTCCTTCGATGCTGGTTAAAGAAGGTGAGCGTGTAATAAAAGGGCAGGTTCTCTTTGAAGACAAAAAGAACCCAGGGGTCGTATTTACGAGTCCTGCCTGCGGAAAAATTGTTGCTATTCATCGTGGTGAGCGTCGTGTACTTCAATCTGTAGTCATCGAAATTGAGGGGGATGAGCAAGTCACTTTTGCTGCATATACCCGTGATGAACTACCTGCATTAACTCGTGAGCAAGTCGAAGATAACCTAATTAAATCAGGTATGTGGACCTCTTTAAGAACGCGTCCATTTAGCCGTTCTCCGCAACCAGGCTCTTCACCGATTGCTATTTTTGTGACTGCAATGGATACCAGCCCATTAGCTGCTGACCCTGTTGGTATTATTCGCGAAAATGAGCAAGCATTTAATGATGGCTTATTGGTTCTTAGCCGCTTAACGGAAGGTAAAATCCATGTATGTCATGGAGAGGGAGATTTGCCAAAGGTTAACAGCCAATCACAAATTACTTATACCCAGTTTGGCGGGCCACACCCTGCGGGGTTAGCTGGTACTCACATTCACTTCTTGGAGCCCGTTAGCATCAAGAAAAAAGTGTGGAGCTTGAATTATCAAGATGTTATCGCTATTGGGAAGCTATTTGTTACGGGTCACTTATACACTGACCGTGTGGTTTCCCTTGCAGGGCCTCAAGTTGAAAAACCGCGCTTACTCCGCACCCGCCTTGGGGCTGATTTATATGAATTGACTCAAGGACAACTCAAAGCAGGTGAAAACCGTATTATTTCGGGTTCTGTGCTTTGGGGGGTTACCTGTGATGAAGCTCATCACTATCTTGGTCGTTTTCATAACCAAGTTTCTGTTCTCGCAGAAGGTCGTGAAAAAGAATTATTTGGATGGATTATGCCAGGGGTAAATAAATTCACTATTACCCGCACAACGATTGGGCATTTTTTGAAAAATAAACGCTTTAACTTCACGACGACGATGAATGGTGGTGAGCGTTCAATGGTACCAATTGGTAACTACGAACGTGTGATGCCACTGGACATTATGATTACGCACTTGTTGCGCGATCTCCTTGCGGGGGATACCGATACATCACAAGAACTAGGCTGTTTAGAGCTGGATGAAGAAGATTTGGGGTTGTGTACCTACGTCTGCCCAGCGAAGTATGAATACGGTCCGGTGCTACGTGATGTGTTGTCCAAGATAGAGCTAGAAGGGTAATTCCATGGGTCTGAAACATTTATTTGAAAAATATGAGCACCATTTTGAGCCCGGTGGAAAGTTAGCGAAATACTATGCACTGTATGAAGCAGTTTCGACTGTTTTCTACACGCCAGGTACAGTCACTAAAGGTCGTTCTCATGTCCGAGATACTATCGATCTTAAACGTATGATGATCTTGGTGTGGCTCGCCGTTTTTCCAGCGATGTTCTGGGGGATGTATAATGTGGGAAATCAAGCGATCCCTGCATTACATCAACTATATAGTGGTGTTGAATTACAGCAAATTATTGCGAGTGATTGGCATTACAGCTTAGCGCAGTTCTTAGGCGCATCATTGTCGATGGACGCGGGATGGGGAAGCAAAATGCTGCTAGGTGCAGTGTATTTTCTTCCTATTTATGCAGTTGTTTTCTTGGTTGGCGGGTTCTGGGAAGTTTTATTTGCCATGATCCGCGGCCATGAAATCAACGAAGGTTTTTTCATCACATCCATCTTATTTGCATTGATTGTTCCACCTACAATTCCACTATGGCAGGCTGCACTAGGGATTACCTTTGGTGTGGTTGTTGCGAAGGAAATCTTTGGGGGAACAGGGCGTAACTTCTTAAACCCTGCATTAGCGGGTCGTGCATTCTTATTCTTTGCTTACCCTGCACAAATTTCGGGCGATTTAGTTTGGACTGCGGCGGATGGTTTTTCAGGTGCAACGCCATTGTCCCAATGGGCAACGGGCGGTGAGCACGCACTGATGAATACCGTGAGTGGCGAACCTATTACATGGATGCAAGCGTTTTTAGGTAACATGCCTGGGTCTATCGGTGAAGTATCGACACTGATGCTGTTTATCGGTGGCGCGCTGATTATGTTCTTTCGCATCGCATCATGGCGTATTGTGGCTGGCGTGATGCTAGGCATGATCGCGATGTCTTATGTGTTTAATCTTATCGGTTCAGACACCAACCCATTATTTGCGATGCCATGGTGGTGGCATATGGTGTTAGGTGGTTTTGCATTCGGTATGATTTTTATGGCGACAGACCCTGTATCCGCGTCATTTACAGATAAAGGTAAATGGGCTTACGGTATTCTGATCGGCGTAATGTGTGTTCTTATCAGGGTGGTTAACCCAGCTTACCCAGAAGGGATGATGCTGGCTATCCTGTTCGCCAATCTGTTTGCTCCTCTGTTTGACTATCTGGTCGTTCAGGCAAATATTAAGCGGAGAAAAGCTCGTGGCTAATGAAAAAACAATCAATAACGATGGCGTCGGCAGAACATTTCTTGTTGTGTTTATTCTATGCCTCGTGTGTTCAATTATTGTTGCTGGGGCCGCGGTTGGGTTAAAACCACAGCAACAGGAACAAATCCAATTAGATACTCAACGTAATATTTTGAGTGTTGCGGGGCTTTCAACGCCGAAAATGAGCGCAGAAGAAGTGCAGAAAGTGTATGGCGAGCGTATCGAACCTAAGCTTTTAAACTTCAAAACAAATGAGTTATCTGATAGCACTGGGCGTTTTGTGTTAAATGATGAACTGCGTAGTGATGAAACGAGTATTGCACTTTCACCGCAGGAAGATATTGCGAAAATTCGTCGTCGTGCGAATAGTGCTGAAATCTACTTGGTAAAAGATGATTCTGGCAAAGTCTCGCAAATCATTTTACCTGTTTACGGTTCAGGCTTATGGTCAGTTATGTACGCTTTTATTGCGGTTGATGTTGATGGTGTGACATCTCGAGGTATCACTTACTACGCACATGGTGAAACACCAGGGTTGGGTGGGGAAGTGGATAACCCGCAGTGGAAAGCGCAATGGCCAGGTAAAAAACTGTTTAATGAACAAGGTATCCCAGCAATTAAAATTGTGCGTAGTGGTGCAACCGATAGCCCTTATGGTATCGATGGACTTTCGGGGGCGACGCTGACATCAAACGGTATTCAGCACATGTTTGATTTCTGGTTAGGTGACAACGGCTTTGGTCCGTTCCTGAAAAAAGTACGTGAAGGAGCGCTGAATAATGGCTGATTCAAAAGAAGTAAAACGCGTCCTACTTGGGCCGCTATTCGATAATAACCCAATCGCCTTACAGGTGTTGGGTGTGTGTTCTGCATTAGCCGTCACGACAAAACTAGAAACAGCGTTGGTGATGACCATTGCGGTGACACTGGTTACTGCATTTTCCAACTTTTTTATCTCATTGATTCGAAACTACATCCCAAGCAGTGTGCGTATTATCGTGCAAATGGCCATCATTGCTTCACTGGTTATTGTGGTGGACCAAATATTGCGTGCTTATGCCTATGAGATATCAAAACAGCTTTCAGTATTTGTTGGCTTAATCATTACTAACTGTATTGTCATGGGGCGTGCAGAGGCTTATGCCATGAAATCACCTCCGATTGAAAGCTTTATGGATGGTATTGGTAATGGCCTTGGCTACGGTGTCATCCTTGTTTTAGTTGGTTTCCTGCGTGAGCTTTTTGGTTCGGGTAAACTGTTTGGTATCACCGTATTTGAATCACTGCAAAACGGTGGTTGGTACATGCCAAATGGCCTGTTCTTACTGGCTCCAAGCGCATTCTTTATTATCGGCATGCTGATTTGGGGGTTACGTACCCTGAAACCCGCTCAAGTAGAGAAGGATTAATCAAATGGAACATTATATAAGCCTATTTGTTAAATCCATTTTTATTGAGAATATGGCGTTAGCCTTCTTCTTGGGGATGTGTACATTCCTTGCGGTATCGAAGAATGTGAAAACCGCGTTTGGTTTAGGGATTGCCGTTACGGTCGTTCTTGGAATTTCTGTTCCTGCCAATAACTTGGTGTACAACCTTGTGCTGCGTGATGGTGCGATAGCCGAAGGAGTGGATTTATCCTTCCTAAATTTTATTACCTTTATTGGGGTGATAGCGGCGCTGGTTCAGATCCTCGAGATGATTTTGGACCGTTATTTTCCATCGCTGTATAACGCATTAGGTATCTTCTTGCCATTGATTACCGTTAACTGTGCAATTTTTGGTGGCGTTTCTTTCATGGCTCAGCGTGATTATAACTTTAGTGAATCCATTGTTTATGGGTTTGGTTCAGGAATCGGCTGGATGCTTGCTATCGTATTGATGGCTGCTATCCGTGAGAAGATGAAATACTCTGATATCCCAGCAGGTCTAAAAGGGTTAGGTATCACCTTTGTGACGACCGGTTTGATGGCATTGGGCTTTATGTCCTTCTCCGGTGTGCAGCTATAAAGGCGAGAAGAATTCATGGAAATTATTATTCTAGGTGTAGTGATGTTTACCCTGATTGTCTTGGTGCTGACAGGTTTAATCTTGTTTGCAAAATCCAAGTTGGTCAATACAGGGAACATCAAAGTTGAAGTTAATGGCGATCCTGATAAAAGCTTTGAAGCCCCTGCGGGTGACAAATTGCTTGGCATGTTATCGAGCCAAGGTATTTTTGTTTCTTCTGCATGTGGTGGTGGTGGTTCATGTGGTCAGTGCCGTGTGAAAATCAAAGAGGGCGGTGGTGATATTTTACCCACTGAACTTTCGCACATAAATAAACGTGAAGCCAAAGATGGCTGTCGTTTAGCCTGCCAAGTTAACGTGAAGCAAGACCTTAAAATTGAGCTTCCAGAAGAAATTTTTGGTGTGAAAAAATGGGAGTGCGAAGTTATCTCTAATGATAATAAAGCGACTTTCATTAAAGAATTAAAACTGAAAATTCCAGAAGGCGAAGTTGTTCCTTTCCGTGCTGGTGGTTATATTCAGATTGAATGCCCAGAACATATTGTAAAATATGAAGATTTTGATGTTCCTGAGGAGTATCGAGAAGATTGGGATAAATTTAATTTGTTCCGTTATGTCTCTGAGGTTAAAGAGCCAACGGTGCGTGCATATTCAATGGCTAACTACCCTGAAGAGCACGGTATTATTATGCTGAACGTACGTATTGCAACACCTCCACCACGTAATCCTGACGTTCCACCTGGGATCATGTCATCTTATATTTGGTCATTAAAAGCCGGTGATAAAGTGACAATTTCAGGTCCATTTGGTGAGTTTTTTGCGAAAGAAACGGACGCTGAAATGGTCTTTATTGGTGGTGGTGCAGGTATGGCACCAATGCGTTCCCATATTTTCGACCAATTACGCCGTTTGGATTCAAAACGTAAAATCAGTTTCTGGTATGGTGCGCGTTCTGTTCGTGAAATGTTCTATACAGAAGACTTTGATGAGTTGGCGGCAGAACATGAAAACTTTACGTGGAATGTAGCACTTTCAGATCCATTACCAGAAGATAACTGGAATGGCTATACAGGCTTTATTCATAATGTTCTGTATGAGAATTATTTGAAAGACCATCCTGCACCTGAAGATTGTGAGTTCTATATGTGTGGACCACCAATGATGAATGCTGCAGTGATCAAAATGCTGAAAGATTTGGGCGTTGAAGATGAAAATATCTTACTGGATGATTTCGGTGGTTAACTAATTTTATTGGCTTTATTGTACTTACCAAGTAAAGTACGGACAGTAATCAAATAAAGAGGGAAAAATTTTCCCTCTTTATTATTTATATTAATACCGTTAGTTGCTAATTATTTTATTGGTTATTAATAGGTTGAGAGTTATTTTGACTTGAACATTCTCTGCATGGGTGACGATGTAAAGTGTGTTAATAGTCTGAGCGAATCTAACAATACGCGCTCATGATTGACGCGGAGAAAATTATGCTGAACAAAAAAATTTATACCTCAGTCTTGTTGTTTGTTGCTGCGCTGTTCTTGACCGCTTGTGGTGGCCCAGAGCAACAAAATTTGCAGGGGCAAACAATGGGGACTTATTATACTGTAAAATATGTCACTGATTCTTCAGAACAAAAACCTGAAGCGATTCAAGCTGAAGTTGATAAGCGTTTGGAGGAAGTTAACGACCAGATGTCAACCTATCGTCCAGATTCTGAATTAAGTCGCTTTAACCAATTCAAGGAAGTGAATACCCCTTTTCCTGTATCAGCGGCGACAGCAAAAGTGGTAAATAAGGCCATTGAAATTAATAAACTGACGGATGGTTCTTTGGATGTGACTGTTGGGCCATTAGTGAATTTATGGGGCTTTGGGCCAGAAGGTCGTGTGACGAAAACACCTTCAGATGAAGAACTCGCCAAACGCCGTGCATGGGTCGGGATTGAAAAACTTTCAGTACAAGATAACAACTTGATTAAAACCATTCCAGAGCTATATGTTGACTTGTCTTCTATTGCTAAGGGGTATGGTGTTGATGTTGTTGCTGAATATTTAGAGTCACAGGGTATCAATAACTATATGGTCGATATCGGTGGCGAAGTGCGCACGAAAGGTAAAAATGGCAAAGACGCGCCATGGCGTATTGCTATTGAAAAACCATCAACGGATGGTTTGAGCCAAACAGCACAAGAAATTATTGAACCAGGTGACCGTTCTATTGCTACATCAGGTGATTATCGTAATTATTTTGAACAAGATGGCATTCGTTTCTCTCATACCATTGATCCCAAAACAGGGAAGCCAATTACGCATAACCTAGTGTCTATCACTGTGATCGCAGACAATTGTATGAGTGCAGATGGCTTATCAACTGGGCTAAATGTTTTAGGTCCAGAAGCGGGCTTTGCTTTAGCTGAGAAAATGAATGTGCCTGTTTTTATGATTGTTAAGACAGATAAAGGTTTCGAAGAGCGTTATACTAAGGCATTCGAACCGTTTTTAACCAAAAAACAGTAGTTGTAGGAGGATAAAGGAATGCTGAATGTTTTTATTGCTGCCTTTGTACTGTTTTTACTGGCCTTTTTAGGCATGTCGCTTGGGTACATTATTAAACGTAAGAGTATTCAAGGTAGCTGTGGCGGGTTAAGCAGTATTGGTGTTGAAAAGGTGTGTGATTGCCCTGAGCCTTGCGATGCACGTAAAAAACGTATGGCTCGTGAAGAAGCCCGCCAAAAAATACTGGATAAAAACCGTATTATTTGAATAGTAATATTTAGTGGTTGTATAACTAGTAATCAGTTGGAGGTGTCTAAACATAATTATTAGACATCTCCACATATTATTTTATCTTGTATGAGCAAGAATATAATCAATATTTACTAAGAATAAGTCATAAACAACTTCATGACATCCGTGTTAAAGCCATTGAGCAAGAACTAGATGAAGGAAAGGCAACATACAAGCGTTTGGAATCACCATTAACACCTATGATTGCTTTCCCATTATCTGAGGTAGCGAAGTTACAAGGAAGAAATGAAGCATTACCCCAAGTTTCACCGCTTTCTGTTATAAACGTGACTCGCCAAGATATTTGTTTTCCATAGGAAAAAACAAAACTATAGGCATCCTTTAAAACTTGTTTATCTTTTATATCATTAAAAACTTTATAGGTTTTCATAAAATCAGATGTATTAATGACTAATTCAAGTTCTTTGATGTTTTCATTCCAATAATTTTCAACAGTGACTAAACCTAATGGAGCTACCATATTAACCTCTTAATATAAATTTACTCTATTTTTAATATAGAGTTTTGAATGTAATTAAATTGACGTATTCTTAGCTAAGAATAAATAATAATAGAAATAAGATGAGTTTTATTTTTAAATTAAGATAATTTAAAATACGCTATTGTTATCTTATTTTTCTATTATATGGTCTAAATTAGCTGCATTTTTTTAGCACATGAAGCAGAGACAGGGTAATTAACATGCATGCTTTTTGTATTGCCATCAAATCTAATCGTAACCTTCCCATTATCACTGCTGTTAATTTGGCAAGGTAAAAAGTCACCACTACTCCACAGTTCATTATTTTTCGTTGTAATTTTAGCTTTCCAAGCACTTTTACCTGTTGTTGAGTAAGAGAATGAATTAGAGCTAGATGTGGTGTCTCCTAGATTATAAAATATAAAGACACTATCATAGGGGTTATCACTATTATGATAGTGTATTTCAATTTTTCTTAATGTTTCATTCCAATAATTTTCGACAGTCATTGTTCCAAATTTTGACATATAAAACCTTTTTTTAATTTATTTTAAATGGAATTTTTGGGTGGGTTAAATATATCAAGTTTTATATAGAGGTAAATTAAGAACAATTATTATTAATTGATGAAAAGAGATAAATACTTTTAGGATATAATTTAATACCTAAGCTATTAATAAAGTAACAATAGCTTAGGTAATGTTAGTGGATTATTTTTTAAATGCTTTAGGTGAATCAACCATTACAGCATCCACACCAATTTCTTTTGCGAGTTGGTAGTCATTGTCAGTATTAACGCCAAAGACAATGATATAGGCATTGCCATTTTTTCTAAAACAGTTGATGGCTTCTTTATCCCATGAAAGGGTAGCCGGTGAACGTGCTTCACCTAAAGTGTATTTCTCGACGACTTCGACTTTACGATGTAGCTCAAAACCATACCAACGCGTTTTCGTGGTGTCATTTTCCACGGAACATTGATGGTTCATCACAATATTTGCCAACATAGTACGGGTCTCATCGCGGCTTTCAAATAGCGGTATCTTTGCTGAAAGAGATTTAAGTGCTGTTAAAAACTCATCATTGGTGGAATAAAAGCGTACCTGATTGAATGTGTTGGTTTTATTTAAAAGCGCCAGAATTGCTTTTGCTTGAACGTCAGGGTTGGCATCAGGCGATTTTAAATCAATATAAAAAGTGGTATCAGGGTATTTTTGTAGAATAGTTTCTAAGGTATTGATGGTGGTCTTTTGTAATGGAAGCTGTTGATTATGTTTTTTACTGAACTGGTAGCCTGCATTAATTTTACTCAGTTGCTCAGCAGTATAAGCGGACACATTCCCCTTTTTATCTGTTAACGAATCAAGGTCGCTTGGGCGGTATAGAACCAATTGATTATCTTGGCTCAACTGTACGGTAAGCCAAATCGCATCAGCTTTATTTTCTTTTGCTAAATCGATGGCATAAATTGTGTTTTCTGGGGCGTCAGCGGTTCCTGCTCGGTGAGCAACAATTTTAGGTGATAAAGCGAAAGCGGTCTGACTTGCAAGCAAGAGTACGAGTGTTGCCATAAATTGAATATATTTTGATGTTGATATAATTGCCATAGGTGTGATCCATAAATAATTTGTCAAAGTATTGTTGTTGGGGAAATAACCCTTTTTATTACGTTTTTATATAAAAGTAAGTATTTCTACTTGTTTTTAAGACAAACTTTAAATTGAGTCGTCAGTTAATGAGCTTGGCAGATGATTGTTGCAGTAAGATGAATGAGTTAATTATCATTAAGTTAACCCTTTTTTTATTAAACAGCTTTTAGGAAAAGGGACATTAATTGCATGGCTAATAAAAACACTGTATATTTAATCAGGTGTTTGATTTTCAGGGCTAGCTCGTGCGTAAAATTATTCATATTGATATGGACTGCTTTTATGCGGCAATAGAAATGCGTGACGACCCAAGCCTACGCAATGTACCTATTGCGGTGGGAGGAAGTGCTGATCGCCGAGGGGTCATTAGTACCGCAAATTATGAAGCTCGCCGCTACGGTGTTCACAGTGCCATGTCTACAGCCGTCGCACTTAGGTTATGCCCGCACCTTAAAGTCGTCCCAGGGCATATGGCGTTATATAAAGAAACTTCCCTTCATATTCGCCAAATATTTGCGCGTTATACCGACCTTATCGAGCCACTTTCTCTTGATGAAGCTTATTTGGATGTGACTGATTGTACGCAGTTACATGGTTCTGCAACGCTTATTGCAGAGGCTATTCGCCAACAAATTTTTGATGAGCTCCAACTGACAGCTTCTGCGGGGATCGCACCCGTTAAATTCTTGGCCAAAATTGCTTCAGATATGAACAAACCAAATGGGCAATTCGTGATCACACCACAAAATATGGATCAATTCATTCTTAATTTGCCCCTTAGAAAGATCCCCGGGGTGGGTAAGGTAACGTCACAAAAATTGGCTGATATGGGGCTGATAACTTGTGGTGATGTGCAAAAATATGATGTGGTCACCCTGATCAAAAGTATGGGTAAATTTGGGCAGGTACTTTGGGAACGTTGCCATGGTATTGATGAACGTTCCATCAACCCGGATAGACTTAGAAAATCGGTGGGAGTTGAACGTACGCTCGCTAAAGATATCCATGAATGGCATGATTGTCTGCTACTGTTAGATAAACTGTATGATGAGCTACAGCTCCGTTTAGCCAAGGTAAAACCCGATCTGCGTATTGCACGCCAAGGTGTTAAATTTAAGTTTGCGGATTTCCAACAAACAACACAAGAACATGTGTATCCCATTCTAAATAAGCAAGACTTAGTGCAACTCGCACAGCAAGTTTGGGATAATCGTCGGCTAAAGCGAGGCGTTAGGTTAGTGGGACTACATGTGATGCTACAAAGCCCACAATTAGAGCGGCAGTTATTACTTGAACTTTAAAAAAATGCTCACCACAAGGATGAGCATTTTATTCAGTATTAGTAGATTAACCTTTCACTGGAATCGCTTTTAACACCGCAGTTAACAGTTTCCAATACTCGCCAACACTGGCGATATGAACGCGTTCGTCTGGCGAGTGAGCACCACGAATGGTAGGCCCAATGGATACCATGTCCATGTCTGGGTAAGGTTTTTTGAATAAACCGCACTCAAGGCCAGCATGGATCACCATCACATTCGGGATTTTACCAAATAATTTGTTATAGGTTTCGCTCACTAAATGCATTACTGCAGAGTCAGCATCTGGCTGCCAACCTGGGTAACTACCTTCTGCGCGGTATTGTGCTTTCGCTAATTTACTGATAGAAGTTAGCATGTTAACGACGTAGTTTTTACCGCTATCAATCAGTGAACGGACGAGGAAGATAATCTCTGCTTTGTCTTCCGTCATGCGTACCACGCCTTCATTCAGTGAGGTTTCAACAACACCTTTTGCGACATCACTCATACGGATAACGCCATTTGGCGCAGCGTTTAAGAAGAAAACAAAACGTTGTTGGCAGTCATCAGACAGTGCTTTTAAGTCGCTTTGTGTTTCATCTAACAACAGCACTAAGTTAGGTTCAACAACCGCTAACTCATTTTTCAGGATGCTTTCGTAACGAGCTCTTAATGCAGTCAGTTCAGTAACTTTATCTGCTGGAACAGAAATAATGGCATGTGCTTCACGTGGGATGGCATTACGTACTGTACCACCTTTAAACTCTAATAGTTTTAGGCTGAGATCTTCTGCGTGGCCAGCAAGGAAACGTGCTAATAGTTTGTTTGCATTGCCTAAACCTAAATGAACGTCACCACCCGAGTGACCACCTTTTAAACCTTTTAAGGTCAAGGTAAAGGTTTGGTAACCCTGTGGTAATGCTTCACGAGTTAGGTCAAAAGTGGTTGTGAAGTCAACACCACCAGCGCACCCCATGTAGATTTCGCCTTCTTCTTCAGAATCTGTATTGATTAAGATATCTGCTTGTAACCAGCCAGCTTTCAGACCAAATGCGCCTTCCATCCCAGCTTCTTCGGTCATGGTCAGCAACACTTCCATTGGGCCGTGTTCAACGCTATCATCAGCTAAAACAGCCAGTGCAGAAGCCAAACCAATGCCGTTATCGGCACCTAATGTCGTCCCTTCAGCAGTTACCCATTCACCGTTCACATACGGGCGGATTGGGTCAACTTTAAAGTCATGCACAGTATCGTTATTTTTTTGTGGCACCATGTCTAAGTGGGCTTGCAGCACAACAGCTTTGCGGTTTTCGTAGCCAGCAGTCGCTGGTTTACGGATCAAAATATTGCCGACTTCATCACGTTCAACGTGGAAGCCTTTTTGTTTTGACCAATCAACGATATGTGCTGCTAAGGCTTCTTCGTGGTACGAAGGATGTGGAATAGAGCAGATGGTAGCGAAGATGTCCCACAGTGGTTGGGGGGATAGTTTGGATAATTCAGACACGTTTATCTCCTATGATTTTCCCGTTATATTTCAAGCTATAGCGTTGTTGGCTACACTCACAAACCTGCGTCACATACTAATGTATGCTCCTCGGATTTGTTCATTTGCCGCCTAGCTATAACTTGAACTATTTAGGGAAAATTCCCTGAATCATCTAGACAGCAGCCGATTGACAGTCAACGCGAGTTTCAGCTTCAATTTTTAAAAGGGACATTGCTGTAATTATGACCTAACAGCCTGAAGTTTCGAATTAAAGGCCGCCTCTTTTATAAAATCAGGATAACACTTTCTTTTGAATAATGGACAGTGTAAATGATAATAATTAATGGCGAATGATGCTTTTTACTGGTTTTTAGCGCGCCGAATCACTATAATCTCGCGCAACCTTTTTTCCGCAAGACACATTTCAGATTTACTCAGCAGTCGGGACCCGAATTTTATGAGCGAAAAATATGTCGTAACGTGGGATATGTTGCAAATACATGCCCGTAAACTCGCACAACGTTTATTACCAGTAGAACAATGGACCGGTATTATCGCGGTTAGCCGTGGTGGACTTGTTCCAGGTGCACTTCTTGCACGTGAACTGGGTATTCGTCACGTTGATACCGTTTGTATCTCTAGCTATGATCATGATAACCAACGTGAATTAACGGTTATCAAGCGCGCAGAAGGCGATGGTGAAGGCTTTATCGTTATTGATGATTTAGTCGATACAGGCGGCACTGCCCAAGCGATCCGTGATATGTATCCAAAAGCTCACTTCGTGACCATTTTTGCAAAACCTGCAGGGCGTCCATTAGTTGATGACTATGTGGTTGATATTCCACAAGATACATGGATTGAACAGCCTTGGGATATGGGCGTTGTCTTTGTTAAACCTTTGTGTGAACAAGATAAATAAATCTGTTTGTCACTTAGCGTTAGGTAAAAATATTGTAATAATAAAGTCTTATGGATTTTATTGATGACGAGAACACATTAATACCTAAAGTTTTTGAGATAAACACGATATAATTTGGGGAGTGCATTATGTGCATTCCCCTTATTTTTGGGTTCCATTCAGCGACGGTATACAGGTAATTGGGATGACTCAACAAAATTTATCCGAAAAACTCTTTAAGCCTAAAGTCAGACAGATTGAAACATCGACACTGGTTTCTTATTCCGCCCAAACGCTGCCTCAAATCAAAGAGCACAGTGTGCTGAGTGGTTCACATCATACGGGATGGTATCGCATGATTAACCGCTTGATGTGGATTTGGCGCGGAATAGATGCATTAGAAATTGAAGACGTGCTTAGTCGTATTGCGATTTCTAATGCGCAACGTAGTAATGAGCGTCAACTAGATACCGTCATCGGTAATCGTTCAGGTAATTGGTGTTTTGAATGGTCTCAACAAGCGATGCATTGGCAACAAAAAGCCTTAGAGTTCGAACAAGGTATTGATGCAGGTAATGCATGGCTGCGTTCAGCAAATTTATACAGTATTGCAGCCTATCCGTTTATCAAAGGTGATGAGCTGGCGGATCAAGCGATTCTACTGGCTAACAAAGCCTATGATAGCGCCGCAAAGTTCTCCGAATATCGTTTAAAGAAAATTCCTTTTAAAGTGGATGGCGGTAAAGAAGTTTACGGTTTTTTGCATATCCCATCTCATGGGCAAGGCCCTTATCCAACGGTGATGATTTGCGGTATGCTAGATAGCTTACAGATTGATTTCTGTCGCTATTTTCGTGATTATCTTGAACCATTAGGGATAGCGATGTTAACACTGGATATGCCATCCATTGGTTATTCGGTCAAATACAAGTTAACCCAAGAAACCAGCACATTACATGAGCAAATTGTTCGCCAAATCGATGATATAGCATGGATTGACCATACGCGCTTTGGCATCGTAGGAATGCGCTTTGGTGCAAACATAGCATTAAGGTTAGCTTATATGTGTCCCGAGAAAATTAAAGCGGTCGCTGTGATAGGTCCAATTGTGCACAGTTTATTGCACGAAGAGAAATATCAACGAGATATTCCTCGGATGGTTTTGGATGTGTTCGCCAGTCGTCTGGGAATTTACCAAGTTGATGGCTCCGCGTTGCGTCATGAACTTAGTTGTTATTCTCTTAAAAATCAGGGGCTTTTGGGTAGGAGAAGCAAAGTTCCTATGTTGGCGGTCAGTTTAAAAGATGATATTTATAGCCCGAAGGCGGAAGCGGAGCTAATTAAACGCTCTTCTATCGATGCGGACGCTATTATGTTACCAAGTCATCCCGTATTCGCCAACTTTGAGAAAGCACTAAGTGAAACAACGTCTTGGTTGAAAACAAAAATACTTTAAAATAATTTAATAACTTGCTTATTTTTTCCCATTTGTTAAAAAGGGATCTTCCCAAGAAGGAGATCCTTAACATGGCTTTACCGACTGATTACACAAATGGAAAATATTTAAAGAAATTTGCAGCGATAGGTCCGTATTTAAGAGAAAAACAATGCTTAAATGGTTGTTACATATTTGATAGCTTGGTTGTGTGTGTGAATGCCAACATAGCACCTGAAAAACGTGAATTTTGGGGATGGTGGTTAAAGTTAATTGCAACTGATGCAGGTTTTGAATTTACTTACCATTTAGGGCTGTACAATGGGCATGGCAGTTGGCAGGTTAAAGCATTAAAAGACAATGCAACCACGGAAGCTGTCGAAAAGAATTTGGTCTCTTTTCACCAAAACCTCACTAAGCAATTATCTGACCTTGAATTAAGCCTCTTTCCTTCACCGCTAATGTTAGAATTAAAATTGGAATTAAGCGCATAAATTTGTTTTAAACCAACTTTTGTTGAATTTTGCGTTATGCCTGTTGGCATAACGCGCTTCTCCTGATAAAAATGATACCTACTTTTTGTTTTATTAATCCTAATGGCAGAAAAATGATGAAAAATAGCCAGACGCTGGTCGTTAAGTTAGGTACCAGTGTACTTACAGGGGGCTCGCGTCGTTTAAATCAAGCTCATATTGTTGAGTTGGTCAGACAATGCGCGCAGCAATATGAAAAAGGGCACCGTATTATTATCGTGACATCTGGGGCAATTGCCGCAGGTCGCGAGCACTTAAATTACCCCGAACTGCCAGCGACCATTGCATCTAAGCAGTTGCTCGCGGCGGTTGGTCAAAGTCGCCTTATTCAGTTATGGGAAAGGTTATTCTCTATTTATGGTATCCATATCGGACAAATGTTGCTAACTCGTGCGGATTTAGAAGACAGAGAACGTTTTTTAAATGCGAGGGACACCTTACAAGCGTTGCTTGATAATGGAATCATTCCTGTTATCAATGAAAATGATGCGGTTGCAACTGCGGAAATAAAAGTGGGCGATAATGATAACTTATCTGCCCTCGCTGCAATTCTCGGTGATGCAGATAAATTGTTATTACTGACAGATATTGAGGGGCTGTATGACGCGGATCCTCGTAGTAACCCAGATGCAAAATTGATCCCTGAAGTGTATGGTATTAATGATGAACTCAGGGAAATGGCGGGTGGTAGCGTAAGTGGCTTAGGAACGGGTGGAATGGCCACTAAGTTGCAAGCTGCGGATGTTGCAGGCCGTGCGGGTATTGATGTGGTGATTGCTGCGGGCAATAAGCCTGATGTCATTAATGCAGTCATTGAAAATATTCCAGTGGGAACCCGTTTTTACGGGCAGAAAAACCCCATGGAAAACCGTAAACGCTGGATTTTTGGTGCACCAGCGGCGGGTGATGTGTACATTGATGACGGTGCTCAACTGGCGATTATGGAAAAAGGTAGCTCATTATTGCCAAAAGGTATTAAGAAAATCGAGGGGGATTTCTCTCGTGGCGCAGTGATCCGCATCCGCAATATGGCGGGGAAAGACCTTGCTCATGGCGTCACCCATTATAATAGTGACGCACTCAGAATGATTGCAGGTCAACATTCTCAAGATATAAACAAGATACTTGGCTATGAGCACGGCTCTGTGGCTGTTCATCGCGATGATATGATAGTGAGTTAATTATGTTAGAAACAATGGGCAAAGCAGCAAGGGCTGCATCATGGCAATTAGCTCAGCTAAGCACCAAACAAAAAAATGCAGCATTACTGCAAATTGCGGATTTATTAGAGCAAGAAAGTGCAATAATTTTGGCTGCAAACAAAAAAGACATGGAACAAGCAAGAGCGAGTGGCATGACCGAAGCGCTGCAAGACCGCTTGTTATTAACACCAGAGCGCTTAAAAAATATCGCTGATGATGTCCGAAAAGTATGCCAACTTGCAGACCCAGTAGGCCAAGTGATTGATGGCAGCAAGCTAGATAGTGGTTTAAATTTGCAGCGTCGTCGTGTTCCATTGGGTGTGGTTGGCGTTATCTACGAAGCGCGTCCTAATGTCACTGTCGATGTGGCTTCTTTGTGCCTAAAAACAGGCAATGCGGCGATTATGCGTGGTGGGAAAGAAACCCATAATACAAATCTGGCAGTTGTCAGTGTGATCCAAAAAGCCTTAAAAAATAGTGGGTTGCCAGCAGAGGCGGTGCAAGCGATTAATAACCCTGATCGAGAACTCGTGGCGCAATTACTGAAATTGGATCGTTACGTCGACATGCTAATCCCTCGCGGTGGTGCAGGGTTACATAAGTTATGCCGCGAACAATCAACTATTCCTGTGATCACAGGCGGAATTGGTGTGTGCCATACTTTTGTTGATGAGTCTGTCAATTTTGATAAAGCCATCAATGTCATTATTAATGCAAAAGTACAGCGCCCAAGTGCCTGTAACTCACTTGAAACATTGCTCGTTCACAAAAATATTGCCGCTGAATTCTTGCCATTACTCAGTGAGAAAATGGCAGAGCAACAAGTCACTTTACATGCCAGCGCACAAGCGATGCCATTCTTACAACAAGGCCCAGCAAAAGTGGTTGATGTTAAACCTGAAAACTTAGTTGATGAGTGGTTGTCGCTGGACTTAAATGTGGAAATTGTTACCGATGTGGATGCGGCTATCGACCACATTCGCCATTATGGTACCGCACACTCAGACGCTATTTTGACAGAATCGATCAGCCAAGCGGATTATTTTGTACAGTGTGTTGATTCAGCAGCAGTTTACGTGAATGCGAGCACACGCTTTACGGACGGTGGGCAGTTTGGTTTAGGCGCTGAAGTTGCGGTGAGTACGCAAAAATTACATTCACGGGGCCCTATGGGGCTGGATGCATTAACAACCTATAAGTGGATTGGTTATGGCGATTTTTTAAATCGCCCATAGAAGTTGATATACAAAATGAGAAAGCCACACAAGTGAAGTGTGGCTTTCTTTTTTATGGTTTGCCATGTTTGGCAACATTTTATTAGTATTCATGATGATGGGATGGAAATTAATGTTTTACATTATCGGTCCAAGAGGTTCAGGTAAAACAACAATTGGGAAATTATTTGCCGAATCTAAAGGCTACCAATTTGTTGATACAGACAAGTTAATACTTGAAAAAGCAGGTAAAAGTATTGCAGAAATTGTTGAGCAGCATGGTTGGGATTATTTTCGACAGCTAGAAAGTGAAATTTTAAAATCAATTGCACAAGATGATGTGATTATTTCTACAGGGGGAGGGATAATCCTTGCTGACGAAAACCAAAAAGTGATGCGAGACAATGGGACGGTGATCTATTTAAATGCCAAGCCTGAAATTTTGGCTAAACGCCTTGCCGCAGAGCCCCAAGCAGATCAACGGCCAAGCCTAACGGGTAAATCTTTAGTAGAAGAAATTGCAGAGGTTATGCAGCAACGGGAGCCTATTTACCGCGCGACTGCTCATTATATTATTGATGCGACCCAACCTATTGACGAAATTATCGCGCAACTTAATGATTTATCTTAAACTCATTATAGAAAGCGGCTTTTCCATATCGGGTGTTTTCGGATTATACCCCTAGTGGAGAGCATATTGGTCAGTAAGATAAGTGTTATTACGGCATAACAATATTTTGGTAGCATACAAAAATATAATCATAATATAGGGATTCATTATGTTGGTGAAAATAATCAAAGCCATCCTTACATTTTTATTTCGTGTTGAAGTTATTGGTGATGCGAAAGAGTTTGATCAAGATAAATGCTTGATTACACCCAACCACGTCTCTTTTTTAGATGGTGTTTTGATCGCGCTTTTTCTCCCTGTAAAACCTGTATTTGCCGTTTACTCAACCTTTGCAACACCTAAAATGGTGAAGCGCCTTAAGCCTTATGTTGATATTGTCCCTCTTGACCCTGCCAATCCATTGGGTATTCGCCACCTCGTTAAAGAGGTAGAAAAAGGGCGCCCGATCGTTATCTTCCCTGAAGGGCGAATTTCGGTGCATGGCTCTTTAATGAAAATCTATGAGGGCGCTGCGTTTGTTGCCGCTAAATCTGCAGCAAAAATTGTCCCTATTCGTATTGAAGGTGCAGAACGCAGTCACTTTGGGCGCTTAAAAGGAATTATTCCGTTAAAATGGTTCCCAAAAATTACCTTGCACATTTTACCTGCGCAAACTATTCCGATGCCAGAAGCGCCAAAATCGGTTGAGCGCCGTGCACTCGCGGGCGAACATCTGTATCAAATCATGAAGTCTGCACGTATGGCTTGTTTGCCACAAGTGACGCTGGTTGAAGAGTTTATCGGCAGTGTTCAACGTTTTGGTCGCCGCACACCTTGTATTGAAGACATTGCATTTAAAGAAGACTCGTACCAAACATTGCTGAAGAAAACGCTAGGGGTAGGGCGTATTATTGAGCGTTATACCCATGAAAATGAGCGTGTTGGTCTTTTGCTACCGAATGCAACAGTGACGGCAGCCGCAATTTTTGGGGCATTGATGAGAGGTCGTGTCCCTGCGATGTTAAATTACACTGCGGGTAGTCATGGGATTAGTAATGCACTTAAAGCTTCAGCAGCTAAAGTGGTGTTCACTTCGCGACAATTTCTTGAAAAAGGGAATCTCACCCATATTCCAGAGCAAGTTCCTGAAGCTAATTGGATTTACCTTGAAGATTTAAAAGATACAGTGACTTGGCAGGATAAGCTATGGATTGTTAAGCACTTATTCAATCCACATAAAGCCATTATTCCGCGAAAAGCATCGGATGAAGCCATTGTCTTATTTACCTCTGGTTCTGAGGGGACACCAAAAGGTGTGGTGCATAGCCATGCCAGTTTGATGGCAAACGTTGAGCAAATTAAAACCATCGCTGACTTTACGCCGCGGGATCGTTTTATGTCATCCTTGCCATTGTTCCACGCATTTGGTTTAACCGTTGGTTTATTTATTCCTCTATTTTCGGGCAGTCGCGTTTTCCTGTACCCAAGCCCATTACATTACCGCATTATTCCTGAACTAGTGTATGACAAAAACTGTACAGTCTTGTTCGGTACATCAACATTCTTAGGGAATTATGCCCGTTTTGCTCACCAATATGATTTTGCTCGTTTACGTTATGTCGTTGCAGGCGCTGAAAAGCTTTCAGATAAAACGAAGAAAATTTGGTTTGAAAAATTCGGTATTCGTATCCTCGAAGGTTATGGCGTGACCGAATGTGCACCAATTGTCTCTATCAATGTTCCAATGGCGGCAAAAGAAGGCACGGTAGGGCAAATTTTACCTGAAATGGAAGCGCGTATTATCCCCATCTCTGGTATCGAAAATGGCGGTAAACTGCAACTTAAAGGCCCTAATATCATGAAAGGGTACTTACGTGTTGAAGCGCCAGGCGTGCTTGAAACGCCAAGGGCTGAAAACGCACAGGGCGAGGTAGAAGAAGGCTGGTACGATACAGGGGATATTGTTGAGTTGGATAATAAAAACTTCTGCACTATCAAAGGCCGTGTGAAACGTTTTGCGAAACTGGCAGGGGAAATGGTTTCCCTTGAAAGCATTGAACAGATGGTTGCCGCTTTGTCGCCAAATGCAAATCATGGCGTAGTGACAAAACCAGATAGTAGCAAAGGTGAGGCGCTAGTGTTGTTTACTACCGATAAAGAGTTAGATAGAAGTGCGTTATCGGCGGCGGCGAAAAGCAGAGGATTAACTGAGCTTGCGGTTCCCCGTGATATTCGTTTTGTGAAAGAGTTACCTGTGCTAGGTAGCGGAAAAACGGATTTTGTCACACTGAAACAAATGGCCTTAAAGGATGCCTAATATGCAAGAAAGTACCTCGAATTTACCGTTGATGAGCCGAGGAATGAAGGCCGTTTTAGCGTCTCAGTTTCTCTCTGCATTTGCGGATAACGCACTGTTATTTGCTATATTAGCGCAACTCAAAGCTGAATTTTATCCAGAATGGAGTCACCCTATTTTACAAATGGTGTTTGTGTTTACTTACATCGTTTTAGCCCCATTTGTTGGGCAAATTGCCGATAGATTCTCCAAAGGGCGCGTGATGTTGTTCTCCAATATTTTTAAATTTATTGGAGCGCTAGGGATTTGCTTTGGGTTAAATCCGTTCCTTTGTTATGGATTAGTGGGGATTGGTGCCGCATCTTATTCACCTGCTAAATACGGTATCTTAGGCGAATTAACAGGGGGAGATAACCTTGTTAAAGCCAATGGTGTGATGGAAGCCTCGACAATTGCGGCAATCTTAGTGGGTTCTGTTGTTGGGGGAATGCTTTCCGATATCAATCTCTTATTAGCGTTAGGGACATGTGCGATTTTATATGCACTGGCGGTTATTGCTAACGTCTTTATTCCACATCTTGTGGCGGCAAGGCCAGGAAAAGGCTGGGATCTCAAATTACTGGTCACAGATTTTTTTCAAGCATGCCGTATTTTATGGGCGAATCAGGAAAGCCGTTTTTCGCTAGTTGGAACCAGCCTGTTCTGGGGCGCTGGGGTCACATTACGTTTTTTATTAGTTGCTTGGGTACCTGTAGCTTTAGGTTTACAAGATAACACAACACCAACTATCTTAAATGCGATGGTTGCTGTGGGGATTGTTGCAGGGGCAGGGCTTGCGGCTAAATTTATTACCTTGAAAACAGTTTACCGCTGTATTCCAGCAGGGGTTATTATCGGTGTGATGGTGGTGTTACTTTCCTTGCAAACTAATATTATTCCATCCTACTTTATCTTGATTACTTTAGGGGTATTTGGTGGGTTATTTGTTGTGCCCCTAAATGCTTTACTACAAGATAAAGGAAAGGAAACCGTTGGTGCAGGAAATGCCATTGCAGTACAGAACTTAGGCGAAAACAGCGCGATGCTGATTATGCTAGGCTTATATTCATTGGCAATTAAGGGCGGCTTATCTGTGGTGAATGCAGGTATTGGTTTTGGTGCCGTATTTACGATTGCGATTGCAGGCTTATGGATCTGGGATCGCGCTCGTAAAAAAAAGATGTAAAAGGCGGATTACATAATGGTAGATGAGACGCGACTCGAAACATTAAGTATTCAGATTGGGCAAAAACTGAAAGCGCAAGGTAAAACAGTCACTACTGCAGAGTCTTGCACGGGGGGTTGGATTGCAAAGGTGCTGACCGATATTGCTGGAAGTTCGGATTACTTCCAGCGTGGCTTTGTCACTTATAGTAACGAAGCTAAACATCAAATGATTGGTGTGACTGACGCATCTTTGCAACAATTTGGCGCTGTTAGCCAGCAAGTGGTAGAAGAAATGGCATCAGGGGCACTGAAAGAAGCAACAGCCGATTTTGCGATTTCAGTCAGTGGTATTGCAGGCCCTGGTGGCGGTAGTATAGACAAACCCGTTGGAACTGTATGGTTTGGTTTTGCCCAAAAACAGGTAGATGGTGCGGTGTTGGTTATCGCTAGGCATCGTGTATTTCAAGGTGATAGAAATCAAATTCGTTTTCAATCAACAGGTTATGCTCTAGAAACGCTTTTGAGTCTGTTAAATTAAAAATTTCCTTGATACTGTATGATTATACAGTATAATTAGTTCCAACAAATCAAATTCAATCGTTTTATTCGCAGTGGCAAGGCCATTGCACTTAGGGAGTAAACATGGCTATTGATGAAAACAAACAAAAAGCACTGGCTGCGGCACTGGGTCAAATTGAAAAGCAATTTGGTAAAGGTTCCATTATGCGTCTTGGTGAAGACCGTTCAATGGATGTTGAAACCATTTCAACGGGTTCTTTATCTCTTGACGTTGCATTAGGTGCTGGTGGCCTGCCATTAGGTCGTATTGTTGAAATCTACGGTCCAGAATCTTCAGGTAAAACCACCCTAACCTTACAAGTCATCGCTGCTGCACAACGCAGTGGTAAAACCTGTGCATTTATCGATGCCGAGCACGCACTTGACCCTATCTACGCGAAGAAACTCGGCGTTGATATCGATAACTTACTGTGTTCTCAGCCAGACACTGGTGAACAAGCGCTCGAAATCTGTGATGCTCTGACTCGGTCAGGTGCTGTTGACGTTATTATCGTTGACTCCGTTGCTGCATTAACCCCTAAAGCGGAAATAGAAGGTGAGATTGGTGATTCTCACATGGGGCTTGCTGCACGTATGATGAGCCAAGCAATGCGTAAATTAGCAGGTAACTTAAAAACCTCAAATACGCTTCTGATCTTCATCAACCAAATTCGTATGAAAATTGGTGTAATGTTCGGCAACCCAGAAACAACAACGGGTGGTAATGCACTGAAATTCTACGCATCTGTTCGTTTAGATATCCGTCGTATTGGCGCGGTGAAAAATGGTGAGGAAATTGTCGGTAGTGAAACTCGCGTTAAAGTGGTGAAAAATAAAGTTGCGGCGCCATTTAAACAAGCGGAATTTCAAATTCTTTACGGTGAAGGGATTAATACCTTTGGTGAACTAATTGACCTGGGTGTTAAACACAAGCTAATTGAAAAAGCGGGTGCTTGGTATAGCTATAACGGCGATAAAATTGGTCAAGGTAAAGCTAACTCAACGACTTATTTAAAAGAACATCCTGAAGTTGCGCAAGAAATTGACACAAAACTGCGAGAAATGTTACTCAATCATACTGGTGAGTTTAGCAGTGCTGCAACAGACTTTATCAGTGATTCTGATGAAGAAGAAACACCAGAAGAATTTTAATTATTAGCTAGTGACTTGATTAATCATTAGATTATAGGCGCCGCTCTTATTGAGTAGCGCCTTTTTTATTTTTTCCAATCGTAATAATAGTTTATTCAACAGTTTTTCTGTGGAAAAATACGCTGGCCAGAGGTATAAACATACTTTCAGAAAATATCTAGACGCTTTACAATGAAAGCCACGAATGGATGTAGCTATAATTTTACTTCTATGCAAAGAGACTTTATCTTATCAGTCACTTTTTAATCGGAGAGTTGATTAGAGGTGATGTTACACTCCATCTCAACAATTCATAATTCTGTTTCCAGCTTGATATCGGGATAAATATGAGTAAAAGCACCGCTGAGATCCGCCAAGCGTTTCTCGACTTTTTTCATACAAAAGGTCATCAGGTGGTCACCAGCAGTTCGCTAGTGCCTAACAATGACCCGACACTATTGTTCACAAACGCAGGGATGAACCAGTTCAAAGATGTATTTCTTGGCCTGGATAAAAGAGCATATTCCCGAGCGACAACTGCACAACGCTGTGTGCGTGCAGGTGGTAAACATAACGACTTAGAAAATGTAGGTTATACAGCTCGTCACCACACATTCTTTGAAATGTTAGGTAACTTCAGCTTTGGTGACTACTTTAAGCACGATGCAATTCGCTTTGCTTGGGAATTACTGACAAGTGAAGCATGGTTTAACCTGCCAAAAGAAAGATTGTGGGTCACTGTTTATGCAACAGATGATGAAGCCTATGATATTTGGAATAAAGAAATTGGTGTTCCAGCAGAGCGCATTATCCGTATCGGTGATAACAAAGGCGCACCTTATGCTTCAGATAACTTCTGGCAGATGGGTGATACAGGTCCTTGCGGCCCTTGTACTGAAATTTTCTATGATCATGGCGATCATATCTGGGGTGGCCCTCCAGGAAGCCCAGAAGAAGACGGTGACCGATATATTGAAATCTGGAACCTTGTCTTCATGCAGTTTAACCGTCAATCAGACGGTACCATGGAACCATTGCCGAAACCTTCTGTCGATACAGGAATGGGCTTAGAGCGTATCTCTGCGGTACTGCAACACGTCAATTCAAACTATGACATTGATATTTTCCGTGAATTAATTGCAGCGGCAGCGAAAGCGACAGGTGCTACCGATCTGGAAAATAAATCACTGCGTGTTATTGCTGACCATATTCGTTCTTGTGCTTTCCTTGTTAGTGATGGTGTTATTCCATCAAACGAAGGTCGTGGCTATGTTCTGCGTCGTATTATTCGTCGTGCCGTTCGTCATGGTTACATGCTCGGTGCTAAAGAAACGTTTTTCTACAAATTAGTTGCTCCATTGATCAAAGTGATGGGCTCTGCTGCTGAAGAACTTCAACGTCAACAAGCCATGGTTGAAAAAGTTCTGAAGACAGAAGAAGAGCAATTTGCACGTACTTTAGAGCGTGGCTTGCAATTATTAGATGAAGAATTGGCATCTTTAAAAGGGGATACCCTGGATGGTGAGGCTGCATTCCGCCTCTATGATACTTACGGTTTCCCAATCGACTTAACCGCTGATGTGTGCCGTGAGCGCAATATCAAAGTGGATGAAGACGGTTTTGAGCGTGCGATGGAAGACCAGCGTCGTCGTGCAAGAGAATCGAGTGGTTTTGGCGCTGACTATAACTCATTAATCAAAGTTGATAAGCACAGCGAATTCTCAGGTTACCAATATGATGAGCAACAAGCGACCATCACCGCATTATATAAAGATGGTCAGCCTGTTGATAGCTTAAATGTAGGTGAAGAAGGCTTAGTTATTCTTGATAAAACCGCATTTTATGCCGAATCAGGTGGTCAGGTTGGGGACATTGGTTTCTTAAATAATGACAATGCTCGCTTCAATGTGACAGACACACAAAAATATGGTCAAGCAATTGGGCATATCGGTAAAGTCGAATCAGGCTCATTAGTTGTTAACCATCGTATTACCGCTGTGGTTGATAGCGCAAGGCGTAATGCTATTCGTTTGAATCACTCTGCAACGCACTTATTACATGCTGCGTTACGTCAAGTACTTGGCGAACATGTATCTCAAAAAGGTTCACTTGTTAATGACAAGTACCTGCGTTTTGACTTCTCACATTTTGAAGCTATGACCCAAGCGCAACTCCGCCAAGTTGAAGACATTGTAAATGCTCAAATTCGCCAAAATTCAGAAATTGAAACTGAGTTGATGGATTTAGAGGGGGCGAAAGCGAAAGGGGCTATGGCATTATTCGGTGAAAAATACGAAGAACGTGTTCGCGTATTGAGTATGGGCGATTTTTCTATTGAATTGTGCGGTGGTACACACGCAAAACGTACTGGTGATATTGGCCTGTTCCGTATTCTGAGTGAATCAGGAACAGCTGCGGGTGTTCGCCGTATTGAAGCAACAACAGGTGTAATGGCGATTGAAAGTGTTCACCATCAATCAGAACAGCTTTCGGCAATCGCTCACCTATTAAAAGGTGATATTAATAGTCTCGTTGAGAAAGTGAAATCTACGTTAGACAAATCTCGTCAGCTAGAAAAAGAGATTTTGCAACTAAAAGATCAACAAGCTTCTCAAGAAAGTGCTTCACTAAGTAGCAAAGCAAAAGATGTGAAAGGCGTCAAATTGTTAGTGAACCAATTAAGCGATACTGATCCTAAGCTATTGAGAACTATGGTTGATGATCTGAAAAATCAGTTGAAATCAGCGATTATCGTGCTTTCAACAACAAGTGGTGATAAAGTCAGTATGATCGTTGGTGTGACTAATGATTTGACTGCTAAAGTTAAAGCAGGTGACTTGATCTCTTATGTTGCACAACAAGTAGGTGGTAAAGGTGGTGGGCGGCCTGACATGGCACAGGCAGGCGGCACTGATGTAAGTGCATTACCTGCTGCAATGGCTAGTGTTGAAGAGTGGGTTGAATCACGACTGTAAGTACTTACCAAAAGTTGCCTTGTAGGAATATAAGGCAACTTTAAATCTGTTGCGGCATTGTTAATGTATTACTTGTAGTGCTATATTTTGCTTGTAAATAATTAGAATGATTGCCTTGATGGCATCAATGCTTTAGGTGCATGTCATTACTTTACGTTTTCACGGTGTGTGATGGACAATAGCGGGGGATACCTAGAGACCCGACTCTTTTAATATTTCAAGGAGCAAAGAATGCTTATTCTGACTCGTCGAGTTGGTGAAACACTCATGATAGGCGATGAGGTAACAGTTACTGTATTGGGTGTTAAAGGCAACCAAGTTCGTATTGGTGTTAATGCCCCAAAAGAAGTTTCTGTTCACCGTGAAGAAATTTATCAACGGATCCAGGCCGAAAAGACTCAACCAGATAATCAATAATAATGAATAAGCGTCCAATGATTGATCACACAGCAAGAATGGGCGCTTGTCTTACTGCGTTTTAAAAAATTTTACGTTCTCAAACTTCGTTTTATTTGCTTCACTCACTTATTTTGTTGAGCGTGATGAGGCATTGTAAACAAACACCTTTTCATCTTTGTTTATAATTGCGCCGTATCATGGTAGCGAGCAAATAATTTTTTGGTTCAAAAGCAATTTTATCTCTCTCATTTTTATTCATAAAGTAAGTTATTTAAGGGCTGAAAAAGTTCTTTTTCGGTGTTAAACTAAGCATCTTGCTTGTGAAATGTGCAAACAGACTGCGGAATGCAAAAAGTTTGGAAAAATTGTTTGACTTCTAAGTCTAGGAAAGTAATATGTGCGCCACACAGAGACGAGATGTTTGAAAAAACAAATCGTGTGTAACTAAAATATGGTGAGGTGGCCGAGAGGCTGAAGGCGCTCCCCTGCTAAGGGAGTATGCGGTCAAAAGCTGCATCGAGGGTTCGAATCCCTCCCTCACCGCCATTTTAGATTATGCATCCGTAGCTCAGCTGGATAGAGTACTCGGCTACGAACCGAGCGGTCGGAGGTTCGAATCCTCCCGGATGCACCATATTAACCCTACAGGGAAACCTAGTTGGGTTTTATTTTGGTTCTACTTAGTAAGCAATCAAAATAGTGTAGTAACGAAGAAACTGATTTACAGAAGTAGATGTTGATAAGAAGTTTGAGAGAGAAGCACGTCTTGCAGTAACTATGCATCCGTAGCTCAGCTGGATAGAGTACTCGGCTACGAACCGAGCGGTCGGAGGTTCGAATCCTCCCGGATGCACCATCTCTTAGCTAATTAGTTAGCGTATCAATAATCCATTTAGTGTAGACATTCTCAGTTATTGAATTAATCGATATTTGTCGACAGAATTTTGCATCCGTAGCTCAGCTGGATAGAGTACTCGGCTACGAACCGAGCGGTCGGAGGTTCGAATCCTCCCGGATGCACCATCATAAGAAAGACTCCTCAATTTGAGGAGTTTTTTTTTGCCTGAAAAGTCAATTAAATAACATTTCCGATGCATCTTTTGTTTTAATCCCTCCTAAACCACACATCTAGACAGCGACAATTTATGTGATTTAAGCTAAAGTAATTGCCTTAATAAAATAAATTAACATCACAGGCGGGAGGTCGATTTGATCCCGGACGTATCGAAAGCGCTCTCATGGTTAGAGGCGCACCCAGAAACACTAAATGGTATTCAACGTGGTATTGAGCGCGAAACATTGCGTGTGACGCCTACAGGCTCAATTGCAGAAACGTTGCACCCTGAAGGGCTGGGACAAGCTTTAACACATAAATGGATCACGACAGATTTTGCGGAGTCCTTACTCGAATTTATTACTCCTGTAGATAAAAGCATTAGCCATAACTTGGCTTTTCTCAGGGATTTACATCGCTATACTGCACGTCACCTTCAAGATGAAAGAATGTGGCCACTCAGTATGCCGTGCTTTATCGAAAGTGAAGATAAAATCACTCTTGCTCAATATGGTACTTCTAACGTCGGGCGCTTTAAAACCCTGTACCGTGAAGGCCTTAAAAATCGTTATGGCGCATTGATGCAGACGATAGCAGGGGTGCATTATAACTTTTCTTTGCCAACTGAGTTTTGGCAGGCATGGGCTGGTGTTGACGATCCTGAAAGTGAAAGCGGTAAAGAAAAAATTTCTGATGGCTATTTACGCTTGATCAGAAACTACTATCGCTTTGGCTGGGTGATCCCATATTTATTCGGTGCATCTCCTGCCATTTGTGGCTCTTTCTTAAAAGACAGAGATACCACGTTAACATTCGATAAAACAGAATGTGGAACTTACTATTTACCTTATGCGACATCTTTACGCATGAGCGACCTTGGTTATACCAATAAATCACAAAGCGATTTGAATATTACATTTAATAAGCTGGGTGAATACGTTGAAAATTTGAAAAAAGCCATTCATAAGCCTTCCGCTGAGTTTGAAAAGCTAGGTGTGAAAAAAGATGGTAAATACGTTCAGCTTAACTCTAACGTGTTGCAAATTGAAAATGAACTCTATGCCCCAATAAGACCTAAACGCGTCCCTAAAGGCACTGAGTCGCCTTCTGATGCGTTATTGCGTGGGGGCATCGAATACATTGAAGTGCGCTCTTTAGACATCAACCCATTCAGTGCGATTGGTGTAAATGAAACCCAAGCGCGTTTTGTTGATCTATTCTTAATATGGTGCGTGCTTGCCGATGCGCCAGAAATGAATGCTCAGGAACTTGATTGTTGTCGTCAAAACTGGAACCGAGTGATCCTCGAAGGGCGCAAACCTGGCCAAGTGATTGGTTTTGGTTGTGGTAGCGAAGTGAAACCTTTAGTGGAAGTTGGCCAGCAGTTATTTAATGATTTGATTCGTGTCGCTGAAGTGCTCGACACTTGTTGTGACGCGAAATATCAAGATGTTTGCCATCAGTTTGTTGCGATGTTTGAAGACCCAACCCTAACATACTCTGCGTTAGTTATGGATGAGATGTTAGAAAAAGGCATCGGTGGTTATGGATTAGAATTAGCTGAAAAATATTTTGAACAGTTAATCAATGAGCCGTATGAAGTGATCACGGAAGAACAGTTTGAACAAGCAAGGTTAGCTTCTATTGAGAAACAAGCGGCGATGGAACAGAGCGAAACTGAATCCTTTGAAGACTATCTACGCATTCACGCAGGACGCTAAAAGAAAGTGGCCACTCAAGGTGGCCAAATAAAAATCTCTTAGAGAATTAGGGATGATAACAAATTGCGCGTCTTTCATTAATTAAGACTCCGCATTTTCAAAATAGTTTCATTTATTTTAAAAATATATTTTTAATTTTTGAGGAGGTCACGAAATGCCATTATTAGATAGCTTTACTGTCGATCATACTCGCATGGCAGCGCCCGCTGTTCGTGTGGCAAAAACGATGAAAACGCCAAGTGGTGATACCATCACTGTTTTTGATTTGCGTTTTACCGTGCCAAATGAAGAAGCGATGACGGAAAAAGGGACTCACACATTAGAACACTTGTTTGCAGGTTTTATGCGTGACCACCTTAACGGTAACGGTGTCGAAATTATCGATATCTCCCCGATGGGCTGTCGTACAGGGTTTTATATGAGCTTGATTGGTCAGCCTGCTGAGCAGCGTGTTGCTGATGCATGGAAAGCCGCAATGGAAGATGTTTTAAACGTCAAAGACCAAAATAAAATCCCTGAGTTGAACGTATATCAGTGTGGTACTTATAAAATGCATTCACTGGAAGAAGCTCAGCAAATCGCACGTAATGTGTTGTCCTCAAATATTGGTATCAATAAAAATGACGATTTAGCATTACCTGCAGATAAGCTGGAACAGCTTCACGTTTAATCTCTTGGTGTGCTCTTATGAACAAAGCGCCTTAAACATGTTGGCGCTTTATTTTTGGTGAAAAGTTTATAAGTCGGGGACTTGCGAGCTAAAAGTGAGCGGTGTGATCCTCACTTGCTTGATGGTATTTTCATTCATCGCTAACACTTCAATCATGTAATGACCCACCACGATTTGCTCTTCAAGCTGCGGAATATCTCCAATGACCTCTAACACCATGCCGTTAACCGTCCTAGGGCCGTCTACAGGCAAATTCCAATCAAAAGCCTTATTTAGGTCACGGATATTAGCAGTGCCGTCCACCAGGACGCTACCATCACTTTGAGGTAGAACCTCTTCTGCTAAAGACGGTGACATCGATGTGGTAAAATCACCAACAATTTCTTCTAATATATCCTCTACTGTGATAAGTCCTTGAATTTCGCCATACTCATCCACAATAATCCCTAACTTTTCTTTTTTGTGTTGGAAATTAATGAGCTGAACATTTAGTGGTGTACTATTTGGGATGAAATAAATGTTATCTGAGGCTTTTATCAGGTTCTGTTTATTGAATTCTCGTTTTTCCATCATCAATCGATAAGCTTCTCGGACACGCAAAATCCCTATCGAATCATCGAGAGAATCGCGATAAAGCACAATTCGACCGTGGGGGGAATGTGTAAGTTGTCTTATAATTGACTTCCAATCATCATTAACATCAATGCCTACAATTTCATTTCTTGGCAGCATGATGTCACCCACCGTCACTTTGTCTAAATCCAGTATTGAAATCAGCATGTCTTGATTGCGGCGGCTAATTTTATGCTTTGATTCATTGACAATAGTACGCAGCTCTTCTTTGTTTACCGCATCTGTGCGAGCCGTTAAGGAGCGAATGCCTAAACAACGCAAAAGTAGTGAGGAAATAGTATTAAAGGTCCATACCACAGGCATCATAATGATTTGCAATGGCTTGAGAAAGTAGCTACTGGGGAAGGCGATTCTTTCTGGATAGAGCGCAGCTAATGTTTTTGGCATCACTTCCGCAAAAATAAGGATCACAAACGTTAAGATCCCAGTTGCCATCGCGACACCCGCGTTACCATATAAGCGAATACCAATGATGGTGGCTAAGGCTGAGGCGACGATATTAATTAAGTTATTGCCAATCAGGACAAGACTGAGCAGTTTGTCAGGGTGTTTTAGCAGTTTTTCGACTCGAATTGCCGAACGATTACCTTGTTTTGCCAAGTGTTTTAAACGATAGCGATTCAATGTCATCATCCCCGTCTCTGAGGCAGAGAAGTAGGCTGACATAAAAATTAAAACAATCAGTATGATGATTAGCGTACTGGTAGACACATCATCCAAAACAAGGTTCCTTATTACAATATGGAAAGGTTAGAAAAACTCAAGGTACCATAAACTGTTGGAGTAGACGGTTACCAAAAAAAGCCATCGTTAAAATGATTGAGCCAGCAACATGGAAGAATAAAACACGTTTTCCGCGCCAGCCGCCGTGGAAATGGCCCCAAAGTAAAGTAATGTAGACAAACCAAGCAATCACTGATAGCACAGATTTATGGATATTTTCTTTATCAAAGATATTATCCATATAAATAAACCCTGTACATAAAGTCAGAGTTAGTAAAATGACACCCACTTGGGTGATGTGAAACATTTTACGCTCTACCACCATCATTGGCGGCATATCAGGGCTAAATTTTAAGGTTTTATTTTTGAGTTGGTGATCAATTAACGCAACTTGAAATGCATACAAGGCAGCAATGAGTAGCGTGGCATAGCTTAATAAGGCCAAGCCAATATGTACAAATAGAGGCACGCTGGCTTCTAGGTGAGTAATAAACTCACCAGGCATAATGGTAGAAAGCATTAAATTAATGATAGCGAAACTGTACACTATCGGGGTTAAATACCACGCTTTTCCCCAATAGGCGACAACCGTCATAATTAAGCACATCAGTAAACTCACCGCTGAACCAAGGTTTAATAGGGTGAGATTCTGCCCTTCGGCCTCACTAAAAATGAGTAATTTTAGTGTGATGGCGTGCGTCACTAATGCAACAATCGCAAGTAGTATCGCCAAACGGCGATAAAGGGGTTGTTTACGCACTTGGCCTGGGACGATCAGCAGTAGGCTAATCATGTATGTACAAACTGCTATGACTGCAAATACTGGCATAGTATAGTGTCGATATTCATTTTTAGTGGAAAGTTATTTTATAGTATAACGTGTACGGGAGCAGGCTCCAACTATTGGCCGAGCCAATAGCGGTATATTCACGATAGATAGCATTTCATGTACCTATAGGGTTGTACAGATAACAATGAAACTAACGCTATCATAGCTTGTATAATCTGTTTCAAACAGAGGGCAGCGAAAAAATAGCGGATGTGGTACAATCGGGAAAATATTTTTTATCGTGCTTTTTCCTTCATTTGATTGAAGGTTTGCTACTTATAATTCAACTTGTTGACACTAAAACACTTGAAATTAGGTGTATTAGCAACCAGATTAGGCTAAACATCGGCCCATCAACAGAATTGAGCTAAGACATATGTTTGATAATTTAAGCGACAGACTCTCGCGCACGTTGCGCAATATCAGCGGACGTGGACGTCTCACTGATGACAATATTAAAGATACATTACGTGAAGTTCGCATGGCATTGCTGGAAGCCGACGTAGCGTTGCCAGTTGTCCGTGAATTTATCCAGAAAGTCAAAGAAAGTGCCGTTGGTCAAGATGTAAATAAAAGCTTAACACCAGGCCAAGAGTTCATCAAAATTGTTCAAAATGAACTGACCCGAGCGATGGGGGAAGAAAACCATCAACTCAACTTGTCGGCTCAGCCGCCTGCGGTTGTCTTAATGGCGGGTTTACAAGGTGCGGGTAAAACAACCAGCGTTGCGAAACTAGGTAAACACTTAAAAGAAAAGCAAAAGAAAAAAGTTTTAGTGGTCTCTGCTGACGTCTATCGCCCAGCGGCGATCAAACAGCTTGAAACCTTAGCTGAATCTGTTGGTATTGATTTTTTTCCATCAGATGTGCAAGAAAAACCCGCGGCTATCGTGCAAAAAGCGTTAAAGCACGCTCAACTTCAATTCTACGATGTATTATTGGTGGATACCGCAGGTCGCTTACACGTTGATGAAGCGATGATGGAAGAAATCCAAGAGGTCCATCGTATTATTAAGCCTGTGGAAACCTTGTTCGTCGTCGATGCGATGACGGGGCAGGATGCAGCGAACACCGCAAAAGCGTTTAATGAAGCCTTACCACTGACTGGGGTTGTATTAACCAAAGTTGATGGTGATGCGCGTGGTGGTGCTGCGCTGTCGATTCGTGCAATTACAGGTAAGCCAATTAAATTCTTAGGGGTCGGTGAAAAAACGGATGCCTTAGAACCGTTCCACCCAGAACGTGTTGCATCCCGTATCCTTGGGATGGGTGATGTGATTTCTCTGATTGAAGAGATTGAGCACAAAGTTGACCGTGATGAAGCAGAAAAATTAGCGAAAAAACTAAAAACGGGTGATGGTTTTGATTTAAATGACTTTTTAAGTCAATTAAAACAAATGCGTAACATGGGGGGCATGGCGAGCATGATGAGCAAAATGCCTGGAATGTCCCAGTTACCAGATGCTGTTAAATCCCAAATGGATGATAAAATCACGGTTCGTATGGAAGCGATGATTAATTCCATGACGCGCAAAGAGCGCGAAAAACCAGAGATTATTAAAGGTTCTCGTAAACGCCGTATTGCGGCAGGTTCGGGAACGACCGTGCAAGAAGTTAACCGTCTTTTAAAACAATTTGATGATATGCAACGCATGATGAAGAAAATGAAAAAAGGTGGCTTAGCCAAGATGATGCGCGGCATGAAGGGTATGATGCCTCCGGGTTTTCCGGGGCGTTAAGCAATAAAGCCTCAAACAAAACGCACTTTTGATTGATTTTTGCGTCAAAGTGAGTAAACTTTTCGGGCTTTTTATATGACAGCCGGACTCTATCCCTCGATGGAGTCTGGTTGTTTTGTTAACTAATGAGGATGTTATGGTAACAATTCGTTTATCTCGTGGCGGCGCTAAAAAACGTCCGTTCTACCAAATCGTTGTAACCGATAGCCGCAATGCGCGTGACGGTCGTTTCATTGAGCGTATCGGTTTCTTCAACCCGATCGCTTCAGGTCAAGCAGAAGAACTGCGTTTAGACTTGGACCGTGTTGAGCATTGGGTTGGCTTAGGCGCAACTATTTCTGACCGTGTTGCACAACTGGTCAAACAAGCTAAGAAAGCAGCTTAATCTGTCGCGGTGGTAACAATGAGCAAGCAAACTAAACTACAGCCACCTGAAAACCCAATCGTATTGGGGAAATTAGGTGCGGCATACGGTATTCGTGGTTGGCTCAAAGTTTTTTCGTCCACCGAACATGCTGAAAGTATTTTTGAGTATCAGCCTTGGTTTATCCAACGTTCAGGTCAATGGCAACACATTGAAATTGAAGACTGGAAACATCATAACAAGGATATCATCGTCAAGCTGAATGGGGTCGATGACCGCGATGCAGCTGCGCTTTTGACTAACTTTGAAATTGCGGTTGATTCAACCCAACTTCCTGAGTTAGAAAACGAATACTACTGGAAAGACCTGATGGGCTGCCACGTAGTGACGTTACAAGGCTATGACCTTGGTACCATCACTGACATGATGGAGACTGGTTCGAATGATGTACTGGTCATTAAGGCGAATTTAAAAGATGCATTTGGCATCAAGGAGCGGTTGGTTCCGTTTCTTGATGGGCAGGTTATCAAGAAAGTCGATCTCGATGCTAAACTCATTGAAGTGGATTGGGATCCTGGTTTTTAAATCTCCGGTTGAACGGTTTTGATAAGTGGGACGATATCATGTGGATTGGTGTAATTAGCCTGTTTCCCGAAATGTTCCGCGCAATAACCGAGTACGGGGTAACTGGTCGGGCAGTGAAAAATGGCCTACTCACATTTGAGTGCTGGAATCCGCGGGATTTTACTCACGATCGGCACAAAACTGTTGATGACCGCCCCTACGGAGGTGGTCCAGGCATGCTGATGATGGTGCAACCGCTTAAGGATGCAATCAACGCAGCAAGAACTGAGGCTGGTGAGGGTGCAAAGGTTATTTATCTTTCACCGCAAGGGCGCAAGCTAAGTCAAGACGGTGTTTGCGAGCTGGCAACCAATGAGAAATTAATACTTGTTTGTGGCCGCTATGAAGGCATTGATGAGCGTATCATTCAAACCGAAGTTGACGAAGAATGGTCAATCGGCGATTACGTTCTCAGTGGTGGGGAACTCCCTGCAATGGTGTTGATAGACTCAGTATCTCGGTTTATACCAGGGGTGCTTGGTCATCAAGCTTCAGCTCAAGAAGATTCTTTTGCTGATGGCTTGTTAGATTGTCCTCACTATACCCGCCCTGAAGTGTTAGATGGCATGCAAGTCCCGGATGTATTACTTTCGGGGAATCACGCTAAAATAGATAGCTGGCGCATGAAACAATCACTTGGCCGTACCTGGCTTAGAAGACCTGAGCTTCTGGAAAGCCTAGCTCTGACTGACGAGCAGAGGATGTTGCTGACTGAGTTCCAACGTGAATATCAGTCTGAGCAACAAATGAATCCAGACAATTAATTGTCTAAACATATCAGTTTACCTAGGGTAAGAGAGTTATTATGAGCAACATTATTAAACAAATTGAACAAGAGCAAATGAAGCAGGACGTACCTTCATTCCGTCAGGGTGATACTGTGGAAGTTAAGGTATGGGTCGTAGAAGGCTCTAAAAAACGTCTGCAGGCATTCGAGGGCGTGGTTATCGCTATTCGTAACCGCGGTCTGCACTCTGCATTCACTGTTCGTAAAATTTCTAACGGCGAAGGTGTTGAGCGTGTCTTCCAAACTCACTCACCAGTCGTAGATAGCATTGCTGTTAAACGCCGTGGTGCTGTTCGCAGAGCTAAACTGTACTACCTGCGTGAGCGTTCTGGTAAGGCAGCTCGTATCAAAGAGCGTCTGAACGCCAAGTAATACGCTTTCGCTACATCCGAAAGTTGAAGAGGCCCGCCTTAGTGCGGGCCTTTTTATTCTTCATATTTCGTGCTGTGACGTTGTTGGCTTCGCTCGGCCACACAGGTCACATACTTATGTATGCTCCCTGCGATGTCCTCACTTTGCCGCCTAGTCACAACTCGAACTATTTAGAATATGGTTGAGGAAGCTTATTTCAAACTGTAGCGTTGTTGGCTTCGCTCGGCCACACAGGTCACATACTTATGTATGCTCCCTGCGATGTCCTCACTTTGCCGCCTAGTCACAACTCGAACTATTTAGAATATGGTTGAGGAAGCTTATTTCAAACTGTAGCGATGTTGGCTTCGCTCGGCCAACAGGTCACATATTTATGTATGCTCCCTGCGATGTCCTCACTTTGCCGCCTAGTCACAACTCGAATTATTTAGAATATGGTTGAGAAATTAACTCATTAATCGTAAATAAATGTTTACAATATAATGCATCATAGTTCTAATTTAAATTATTTTAATGTTTATTTTTTGTTAAATTAATTATTTATCAGTAGGTTAATTTGATGTAAATTATTGTTTACTGATGTGGAAATATTTTACATAAATGGATTGAATTGTTTACGATGCATGGTATGTTATTACCCATGCACTCAAACACAATATGTAAACAATAAACCAAGCAAATATAAGCTAATTAAGTAGGTAAAAAATGATCATGCAAAAAGATGTACTCAACAACGTGAATATTCAAGACGAGCAGGTATTAATCACTCCTGAGAGTCTGAAAGAGAAATATCCGCTGAGTCACAGCAACCTGCATGCCATTGCGACATCGCGTCAAGTTATTGCGGATATTATCCATCAACGTGATCCTCGCTTACTCGTGGTATGTGGTCCTTGCTCAATCCATGATGTGGATGCTGCGATTGAATATGGTGAACGCCTACAAAAATTAGCCGAAGAGTTAAGTGATAGCTTATATATTGTGATGCGTGTGTATTTTGAAAAACCACGGACAACTGTGGGCTGGAAAGGCTTAATAAGTGATCCATTTATGGATGGTTCATTCCAAATGGAAAAAGGCCTTCATATTGCTCGCGACTTATTGACTAACTTAGTCAATATGGGGCTGCCACTGGCAACTGAAGCATTAGACCCAAATAACCCACAATACTTAGGGGATTTATTCAGCTGGTCTGCAATTGGTGCAAGAACCACTGAATCACAAACCCACCGTGAAATGGCATCAGGACTCTCAATGCCTGTAGGGTTTAAAAATGGGACTGATGGTAGTTTATCTACCGCAATTAATGCATTGAAAGCGGCTGCAATGCCACATCGTTTCATGGGAATTAACCAATCGGGCCAAGTTTGCTTATTGCACACCAAAGGCAACAGCAATGGTCATGTGATTTTACGCGGTGGTAAAACACCCAACTACAGCGCAGAAGATATCGCGGCGTGTGAAGCTGAAATGCGTAAAGCGGGGCTGGAACCATCCCTAATGGTGGATTGCAGTCATGGTAACTCAAATAAAGATTACCGCCGTCAGCCACTGGTGGTTGATTCAATTATCGAACAAATTGTTAATGGTAATGAGTCAATTACAGGTATTATGCTGGAAAGCCATATTAATGAAGGCAACCAAACATCTGAACAGCCACGCGATGCGATGCAGTACGGCGTTTCTGTAACAGATGCCTGCATTAACTGGCAGACAACAGAGACTGTATTGCGTCATTTACATCAGGCATTATTGCCTGTGCTTGAACAACGCACGCAGAAATTGAGCAAAGTGAGCTGATCAAGGTATTAGTATGTCTGTTGAGTTATCCCATTTACGGGACCAAATTGATGCGGTTGATAAATCCTTATTGGATTTACTAGCTAAAAGGTTGCAACTTGTGGCGGAAGTTGGCGAAGTCAAAAGCTTACATGGGTTGCCAATTTATGTACCTGAGCGTGAGTCGAGCATGCTAGCGGCTCGGCGCGCCGAAGCAGAACGTATGGGGATCCCGCCTGATCTGATTGAGGATATTTTACGGCGGATCATGCGTGAGTCTTACGCACGCGAAAATGACAAAGGTTTCAAGACACTCAACCCGAATGCTGGCCCAATAGTTATTGTGGGTGGCGATGGGAAGATGGGGAGGTTATTCCATCGTCTTCTGACGTTGTCAGGTTACCAAGTAAAAACGCTGAATCAAAATGATTGGCCGCAGGCAGAATCGATTGTTGCGGGTGCAAGTGTGGTGGTGGTCAGCGTACCTATCCACTTAACTGTTCAGGTGATTAATCAACTGCCAAAATTGGATAAAGACACTATTTTGATGGATATCGCATCTATCAAGCAACAACCATTAGAAGCCATGCTAGCGGCACATGAAGGGCCAGTTCTGGGGCTTCATCCGATGTTTGGCCCCGATATTGGCAGCGTAGCAAAACAAGTTTTTGCATATTGTCATGGCCGTGGTGCTGAGTCTTATCAATGGTTCCTTGAACAGCTAGTAGTTTGGGGGGCGCGTTTGAAAGAAATCTCAGCGCAAGAGCATGATAAAAACATGAGTTTTATCCAAGCATTGCGCCACTTTACGACGTTCACTTATGGGCAAAATTTGGCGAAAGAGGATATCGATTTACAGCAGCTTCTTGAGTTGTCATCTCCCATCTACCGTTTAGAACTTGCGATGGTGGGGCGGTTATTTGCTCAAGATCCCCAGTTGTATGCAGATATCATCATGTCTTCAGATAAAAACGTAGAATTAATTCGCCGTTATCATCAGCTTTTAGGGCAGTCTATTGAAATGCTTGAAAATAAAGATAAAGCAGAATTTATTCGCCAGTTTAATCAAGTTAGTGAGTGGTTCGGCGAAGATGCTCACCATTTTATGAAAGAAAGCCAGTCATTGTTGCAACGCGCCAACGATAATCGTAAGTAATTATCCCCGCCTTCTATTGTATTGTTTGCAATAGAGGGCTTTTTTACTGTTAATTTTTTGTTATTTCAGGTAATCTTTCTTTTTCGACCTTCTAAATTCGATATTTTATTTTGAATAAGTAATTTTACTTATTTCCTGTGCTTTCTATTGAAAAATCTCCTTTCTAATCTAAAACAGATATCTTCCTCTATTTAAGGGTAAATTAATCGATTTATAAAATTGATATTTAATTATCGATCGATTTATCTGGTAAAGATGTGACGTATTTTACCGATAACATTACTCATTCAACGATGGCTAGCGTGGTAAACATATGTCTTTTAAAAATCTCAAAATTAGTATGAAGTTAACGATAGCATTTGGGGGATTTGTTACGCTTATTATCCTGAGCTCACTCTTTTCTTTGGCCAATATGAACCGAGCCAATGATGGAATGAAACAAGTTCTGTATGAAAGTTACCCCATTGCCTCAACAGCAGGGCAGATGATGGATAATTTTTATTCATTTATTGGTATTCAAGAATTGATTTTACTTGATGACCGAGGGAGTGATAAGCGACGTGAAGAGTTAGCCAAAATTACATTGAAAATTAATGAATTGATGGACAGCTTAGAAAAAAATGTCACGGATGATCGTTCTAAAGAAGTCCTTTCTGAATTGCGAATTATTCGCCAACAATTTCATGCATCAATCGCTCGTATCAATACATTCCTTTCTGAAAATAACCGTCAAGCGGCTATTGATGAAATGATGGTAAAAACGTCTAGCATTCAGCGTGATTATCGAGACCATATTCAAACGCTAATGGCTATCCAAGATTTAGAAATGCAGGATATTGGGCGTACCGTCAATACCCATTATGAAAGCAATAAAATTTTACTGGCGATTCTTTCTGTGATCAGCATTGCTGCGGGTTGTGCGATGGGCTGGTTTATTACCATTATGATAACCCGACCACTCGAAAATGCGGTTGGTTTAGCGCAGTCTATTGCGAGTGGTGATTTAACGAAAGACGTTAAAGTAGATTCAAAAGATGAAACAGGTATTTTATTAAATGCATTGAATGACATGAAAGGCCAGTTAGTTGAAATTGTTCAAGAGGTGCAAAGAGGCTCTGAAAGTATTTCCGCGGCCGCTGGACAAATTGTGGCAGGTAACCAGAACTTAGCCGCCCGCACCGAAGAACAAGCCGCATCTGTTGAAGAGACAGCAAGTTCTATGGAACAAATTACCTCAACAGTAAAAAACACCACTGAACATACTCATGAAGCAAGTATGTTAGCGGAACAAGCGGCCGTTGTTGTGCAGAATAATGGTCAAATGATGAATCAGCTGACGAATAAAATGCGAGCTATTAATACGTCATCATTACAGATGACTGATATTATTAACTTAATTGATTCCATTGCATTCCAAACCAATATTCTGGCATTAAATGCTTCGGTTGAAGCGGCAAGAGCAGGCGAACATGGTCGTGGTTTTGCGGTCGTTGCGGGAGAGGTACGTTTATTGGCACAAAAAAGTGCGGCATCAGCCAATGATATCAAAGGGCTGATTGAGAACTCTTCATCGCAAACCAAAGAAGGTATGGAGCTCGTAGAGAAAGCGACAGAACAAATTCATGGCATGATTGATAGTGTGAAAGAAATGAACACGCTATTACGAGAAATTGGCCAAGCAAGCCAAGAAGAAAGCGATGGCATTTCACAAATTAACAGTGCTGTAGGGCAGTTAGATTTAACCACGCAACAAAATGCTAGCTTAGTCGAGGAGTCCGTTGTGGCGGCAGACTCATTAAATGAACAAGCATTCCATCTAAAAAAACTCGTGAATTACTTCCGCGTTAATTCTAACTACCAGTCAGAAACGACGGTATAATTTTGAATGAAGGCTGCTTTTCTATTTAAGCAGCCTTTTTACGTTTAATTATGGTGCTACTTTTTCAGGTTCAACGGGAACAATATTTTCAGATGGATAGCAGCCTAACACTTTTATTGAGCGCGTAATCGCAGAAAGTTCTTTGAGTGCTTGTTGCAGGTTATCTGAACGTAAGTTCGCATGAACATCCACATAAAACATCTCCTCCCAAGGTTTGCCATTAATTGGGCGAGACTCTAATTTACTCATAATTATCTTATTATTTTTTAAGATAATTAGCGCATCAACCAATGCACCAGCTTGCTGACCTGTGGTGATTAATAACGTGGTTTTAGCAGGAACTTGTTCAGTGACTTCAATAGACTGTGGTGCAACGACAATAAAGCGGGTCATATTGATTTGTTGGTTTGCTAAATTGTGTTCAACAACATGTAAGTTATACAGTGCGCCACCTGCTTCACTGCCCAGGGCTGCAACATTAGGGGAGTCTTGCTCCGCCACCATTTGCATCGCAGTTGATGTACTGTCGCAATATTTTATTTTCCACTGTGGGAACTGGGCTAAATATTGGCTGCATTGCTGGAAAGGTTGGGGGTGACTGTAAACCGTGTCAATGAGGCTTAAATCAGTATTACCCGTGGTAAGCAAACAGTGGTTAATGGGTAAACGGATTTCCCCCACAATAGAGAGTGATGTATTTTGCAGTAAATCATAAACATCATTAATGGCGCCAGAACTGGTATTTTCAATCGGTAAAATACCGTACTCTGCTTGTCCACTTTCGACTAATGAAAATATATCTTGGAATTTATTACAGCTACATTCGACGAGTTGGTCAAAATGGCGGGCCGAATATTGGCGAGCCGCGATATGTGAGTAAGAACCTTTGGGGCCTAAAAAAGCAAAACGGGCAGTGTCACTTGGTGTTAAGTTTAAGTGCTTTTGTAAAATCGCTTGTTGGGTTAATACAGAGTCCTCAATGATCATCTGAAATAAGCGAGTAATATAAAAGCCGTCAAGCCCCAGTAGCTTACCTTTATTAATTAACACATCTAAAAGCTGACGTTCGCGGTCTTTATCACGAATAGGGCGGTTGTCATCAATTTTTGTTTCCGCAACTTCTGCTGCAAACCCACGGCGTTTTGCCAAAAGGTTTAGGAGCTCACTATCTAACTGGCTTATTTTTTCTCTTACTTTCAGTAAATTAGTGCTGTTTTCCATCCTGCCCACCCTGTAATGTCGTGATATAAAAAAAGCCCCCTAGTTGGGGGCTTTCTAATTTTGTCTTCTTTTCTTTCTTGAACGACAAAAGCCCCTAATTAGGAGTTGCTAAAGAAGAAAAAGAAAACAAAATTACGTTTCATGTGAATACCTTTAAATAAACTTGATTCAAATAAACCCGATACGCAATAAGAAGTCAATAAAAAAGAATCATAAACATAAAAAACGCGCCTATTGCAGGCGCGTTTTACAAAGTTTCAAGATAAGTTGATAGATAATATAAAATTATAACGTAACGAGGTTCGCTTCTTTTACACTATTGTTGGCTCTTCTTGATTCTCCTTTATGTTGCACTTTATTGAGTTGTCTTTCGAGTTTGTTGATCAGTTCATTTATTGCAACGTACATATCTTCATGTTTGGCGCTAGCGACTAATTTACCTGTCGCTGTTTTGATATTTGCATCAACCATGAAACCTTGTGGCTCTTTTGATAAAACAATATGCGTATTTATCAGGGAAACTTGCCACTTATCCAATTTTGTTAGACGGCTGTCAATGTGTTCACGAATAGCTGGGGTAATATCCATTTGTTTGCTAGTTATGTTCACTATCATAGTGTTACCTCTCATTGTTTCCGTCTTTGATGAATTCAGAATACGCGTTATCAGTAATAAAAAATTGATGTAGATCACATCTGATTCAGGGGAGAGTCAACACGCATCCGAAGTGTGATTTTGTATAAAAAAGGGGAGGAAAAGCATTGCCAAAATGAATGGATTAGTGGAGACTGATTAGGTTGGCTATCGGTACGGTTAATAGTCGGATCTTTTTTTGGGTTAAAATTTAGCTAATCTAAAAGATTGATTAATACAAATAAAAAAGTAAAAGAATACGGTAACGATTGGAAGCCAATCAGACAAACAAAAACAGCAGCCGAGGCTGCTGTTTTAGATCAAACTCGAGATTATTGTGGGTTCGCAACAATAATACTTTCGGCTTTATTTGCTTCTTGGTTTAAACCCATTTGTTTATACGCAATTTCCATGTATGGCAAGGCATTACGTGTTGCTTCAGTGTCTGGGTAATCTTTCAGCATTTGTTCTGTGCGATTAACAACCGCGACATAAGCACCTCGTTTGTTGTAATATTCAACCACAGAAAGGTCGAATTTTGCCAAACGTTCTTTTAAGTAGACTAAGCGCTTGCTAGCATCGTTTGCATACATACTGTTAGGATAGTAGCGAACTAGCTGGCTTAAGTCCTTAAAGGCGACGCGAGCGTGCTGAGGGTCTCTATCTGAACGGTCGATACCGAATAAGCCTTGCAGTAAACTATCGTCCAAGGCCATAGCGGTTAAACCGCGCATGTAAAGTACATAGTCAATATTTGGATGAGTCGGGTTTAAACGCATGAAACGGTCAATTGCCGCTATCGCCATAGGCAGCTCAGCTGATTTATAATAGGCGTAAATCAGGTCTAATTGAACTTGCTGGGCGTATGGGCCAAACGGATAACGGTTATCAAGGGCTTCAAACTGTTTGATGGCAGCTTTAAAGTTACCGTCCTGTAGTTTTTGCTGACCCGTTGCATAGATTTCAGCTGGGGAGCTATCAGGGCTGACTTCAGGGTTGCTGGAGCACCCAGCTAAAACCAGGCTCAACGTGGCTGCAGCCACCAGATTTTTCATACGTATCATCACGTGTAGGTTATCCTCTGAGTGTTTCGAGGGAGTCTATCCATAAGGCTCCCGGCAAAATTCGAGTTACAATAGCATATATTTTAAATGAAACGGCAGCGCCGTCAAAATACAAACACCAAAAAGTAGATTAATTTATGGCTCAACAAGTACAACTTAGTGCAACTATCGCTGAATCACAGCTCGGTCAACGTTTAGATCAGGCTTTGGCCGAATTGTTCCCTGATTATTCACGTTCACGCATAAAAGAGTGGATTTTAGATGATAGAGTGCAGGTTAATGGCAAAGTTATCAATAAGCCAAAGGAAAAAGTTTTAGGTAGTGAACAAATTTTAATCGATGCCCTTATTGAAGAAGATAATCGTTGGGAACCTCAGGATATTCCACTTAACATTATTTATGAAGACGAAGATATCCTAATTATTAATAAACCGCGTGGATTAGTCGTACACCCAGGGGCTGGAAACCCAGACGGAACAATCCTAAATGCTTTATTATACCGTTACCCAGAAATTGTTGATGTTCCAAGAGCAGGGATTGTTCACCGTCTTGATAAAGACACCACTGGACTAATGGTGGTCGCAAAAACCGTTCCAGCACAAACCCATCTAGTCGAGTCTTTACAGTTAAGAGAAATTACGCGTGAGTATGAAGCGGTGGCGGTGGGTCGTATGACTGCTGGTGGTATGGTTGAAGAGCCGATTTCTCGCCACCCAACGAAAAGAACTCACATGGCGGTTCACCCAATGGGTAAACCAGCGGTCACACACTACCGCATCATGGAGCATTTTAGAGCACACACGCGTCTACGTTTACGTTTAGAAACGGGTAGAACGCACCAAATTCGTGTTCACATGGCACATATTAACCATCCATTAATTGGCGATCAATTATACGGTGGCCGTCCTCGCCCATTAAAAGGTGCCACGGAAGAGTTTTTAGAAGTGATGCGTAATTTCGATAGGCAAGCACTGCATGCAACAATGCTGCGCTTATATCACCCAATTTCAGGTATTCAAATGGAGTGGCATGCACCACTACCTGATGATATGGTTAAGCTTATTGAAGCCTTAAAGGCAGATACTGAACTTCATAAAGACAATATGGACTGGTAATGAGCACACTGATTTTCCCTGATTGGCCGCAGCCTAAAAGCGTATCAAGTTGTAGCACAACCCGTGCGGGTGGTGTGAGCCTGCCACCTTTTGACAGTTTGAATCTTGGCGACCATGTAGACGATCGCCCTGAAGCCGTCAGTGAAAATCGCCAGCGCCTTGTTGAACTTGCTCAATTACCACAACAACCCGTGTGGCTTGAGCAAGTCCATGGTACGCACGTTCTTCATCTTAATGGTGGTGAAATCAAAAACAAACAAGCAGATGCAGTGTATAGCAATCAAGCAGGGCAAGTTTGTGCCATTATGACGGCGGATTGCTTGCCTGTTTTATTTTGTAATCAAGCGGGAACAGAAGTTGCAGCGGCTCACGCAGGGTGGCGGGGGTTATGCAATGGCATTCTTGAAAATACGGTTCGTCAATTTATTAGTCCTGCTAATGAAATAATAGCGTGGCTCGGCCCTGCAATTGGTGCAAAAAAATTTGAAGTGGGCTCTGAAGTTAAACAGGCGTTTGTTAATCAATCATCTGATTTAGCTTCTGCTTTTACATCTCATAATGAAAAGTATCTTGCTGATATCTATTTATTAGCCCGTAAAAAGCTCAATGCGGTAGGGATTAATGCCATTTATGGTGGCGATTTTTGCACGGTAAGTGATGAAAACAGATTTTTTTCCTACCGACGTGAGGGAAAAACGGGAAGAATGGCTTCTTTGATATGGGTAAATAACTAGTGTTTAGCGTTTTACTCTAAATTAACAGATATAACAAAAATTATTCAATACAAAACTTGAATATTTAAAAATAGACCTCATCTAGTATCCAGTAGCAAATTTAATCTCATTTATCGGAGGTGTTATGCGTCTGGATCGTTTAACTAATAAATTCCAGCAAGCTCTCGCTGACGCCCAATCTTTAGCCCTTGGGCGTGAAAACCAGTTTATCGAACCTATTCATCTATTAAGTGCCTTATTTAATCAAGAAGGTGGCACAGTCCGTCCTTTGCTGACGACACTTGGCGTTAACGCGGTGCAATTTAAGCAAAAGATTGAAGATGCATTAGGGCGTTTGCCTCAAGTACAAGGTGTGGCAGGAGACGTTCAACCATCAAGTGACTTAATGCGTCACTTGAACCTATGTGATCAATTGGCACAAAAGCACGGAGATGACTTTATCTCCTCTGAATTATTTCTTATCGCCGCTTTAGAAGCCAATACAACATTAGCAGACATGCTCAAAGCAGCAGGTGTTAATAAAGATAATTTAAAAAAGGCAATAGAACAGATGCGTGGTGGAGAAAAAGTGAATGACCAAAGCGCTGAAGACCAGCGCCAAGCCTTGAAAAAATATACTGTTGATTTAACTGAACGTGCAGAACAAGGCAAATTAGACCCAGTGATTGGCCGCGACGAAGAAATTCGCCGTACTATCCAAGTATTACAACGTCGTACAAAAAACAACCCAGTGCTGATCGGTGAACCTGGTGTAGGTAAAACCGCCATTGTTGAAGGGCTGGCACAACGTATTGTGAATGGTGAAATACCTGAAGGCCTAAAAAACAAACGTGTTTTATCCCTTGATATGGGGGCCTTGATTGCGGGGGCTAAATATCGAGGTGAATTTGAAGAGCGTTTAAAAGCTGTTTTGAATGACCTCGCAAAACAAGAAGGCAACGTTATTCTCTTTATTGACGAATTGCATACCATGGTTGGTGCAGGTAAAGCAGATGGTGCAATGGATGCGGGGAATATGTTGAAACCTGCGCTTGCCCGAGGAGAATTACACTGTGTTGGTGCTACGACGTTAGATGAGTACCGTCAATACATTGAAAAAGACCCTGCGTTAGAACGTCGTTTCCAAAAAGTGTATGTCGCAGAGCCTTCAGTAGAAGACACGATTGCAATTTTGCGTGGTTTGAAAGAGCGTTATGAGCTTCATCACCATGTACAAATTACTGACCCTGCGATCGTCGCAGCAGCAACGTTATCGCATCGTTATATTACCGATCGTATGTTGCCAGACAAAGCTATCGACTTAATTGATGAAGCGGGTGCAAGCCTGCGTATGCAAATGGATTCAAAACCTGAATCCTTAGATAGATTAGAACGCCGTATTATTCAGCTGAAACTTGAACAGCAAGCACTGAAAAAAGAATCGGATGAGGCGAGTAAAAAACGTCTTGAAATGTTAGAAGAAGAACTGACAGAGAAAGAACGTGAATATTCTGCGTTAGAAGAAGAGTGGAAAGCGGAAAAAGCCTCGTTAACGGGCACTCAGCATATTAAAGCAGAACTGGAAAATACGCGTATCGAAATGGAAAAAGCGCGCCGTATGGGTGATTTAGCAAAAATGTCTGAATTACAATATGGTCGTATTCCTGAATTAGAAAAACAACTTGAAGCCGCAACTAAAGCGGAAGGTAAAAGCATGAAGCTTTTACGTAACAAGGTGACTGACGTTGAAATTGCTGAAATTCTAGCGCGCTGGACTGGCATCCCTGTTTCAAGAATGCTGGAAAGCGAAAGAGAGAAACTGTTACGTATGGAACAGCAACTCCATCAACGTGTGATTGGTCAAGACGAGGCAGTAGTGGCGGTATCGAATGCAATCCGTCGTAGCCGTGCAGGGTTGTCTGATCCCAATCGACCAATTGGTTCCTTTATGTTCTTAGGGCCAACAGGGGTCGGTAAAACCGAGTTATGTAAAGCATTGGCGAACTTTATGTTCGACAGTGACGATGCAATGGTGCGTATCGACATGTCCGAATTTATGGAAAAACATGCGGTATCACGTTTAGTGGGGGCACCTCCAGGGTATGTTGGTTATGAAGAAGGTGGGTATCTCACAGAAGCTATCAGACGTCGTCCATATTCTGTCATTTTGCTAGACGAAGTTGAAAAAGCACACCCTGATGTTTTTAACATCTTATTGCAAGTGTTGGATGATGGGCGTTTAACGGATGGTCAAGGCCGTACTGTAGACTTCCGTAATACAGTAATCATCATGACATCTAACTTGGGCTCTGACTTAATTCAAGAAAGATTTGGCATGATTGGTTACTCAGAGATGAAAGATATGGTGATGGAAGTGGTATCTCACAGCTTCAGGCCTGAGTTCATTAACCGTATTGATGAAGTGGTTGTTTTCCACCCACTAGGCAAAGAGCAAATTACGAATATTGCAAATATTCAGTTGGCTCGTTTATATAAACGTCTTGAAGAGCACGGTTATGAAGTTACCGCGACACCAGCAGCACTTGAGAAAATTGGTGAAGCAGGTTTTGATCCAATCTTTGGTGCAAGGCCGTTGAAACGTGCAATTCAGCAGGAAATTGAAAATCCGCTAGCACAAGAAATCTTGTCTGGTCGGTTACTTCCAGGAAAACCTGTTGTTTTAGATGTTGAAAACAACGAAATCGTAGCAAAACAGTAATCAATGAAGGAAGTTTAGTTCGTTGATTCAGTAGTAAAACTTAAAGGCGGCATTCGATATGCCGCCTTTTTCTTATCAATTTGGTTAGAAAATCGCTTTTTTTGGTCTAAAACTGGGCGTGAAGTGCAAAAGATAATCAGTTGAAAATTATTTTCAAAAAAACACTTGCCAGATTTTTCTGACTCCCTATAATGCGCATCCACTGACCGGGAACAAGACAACGCAAAGCGCGGTGAACACTGAAACGGCAGCGAGAGATTATGAAAAGAAAAAGCAAAAAATTGCTTGACTCTCACGGAGGAAAACGTATTATACGCCTCCTCGCAGCAACGACCCAGAAGGTCAATTTCACGATGAAATGCTGCAACGCTCTTTAACAATTTATCAGACAATCTGTGTGGGCACTCACAGGACACTATCAAAAAAATATTTGATTTTAAGTCTTGAAGAGTGACTAACACGTTAATTCATATATATGAACTAATAGGTAATATGTTTTCGTAAGAAGACATACGACAGTAAACATTCTTTGAGCATCAAGCTTTTTAATTGAAGAGTTTGATCATGGCTCAGATTGAACGCTGGCGGCAGGCCTAACACATGCAAGTCGAGCGGTAACAGGGGAAGCTTGCTTCCCGCTGACGAGCGGCGGACGGGTGAGTAATGTATGGGGATCTGCCCGATAGAGGGGGATAACTACTGGAAACGGTAGCTAATACCGCATAATCTCTAAGGAGCAAAGCAGGGGAACTTCGGTCCTTGCGCTATCGGATGAACCCATATGGGATTAGCTAGTAGGTGAGGTAATGGCTCACCTAGGCGACGATCCCTAGCTGGTCTGAGAGGATGATCAGCCACACTGGGACTGAGACACGGCCCAGACTCCTACGGGAGGCAGCAGTGGGGAATATTGCACAATGGGCGCAAGCCTGATGCAGCCATGCCGCGTGTATGAAGAAGGCCCTAGGGTTGTAAAGTACTTTCAGTCGGGAGGAAGGCGTTGATGCTAATATCATCAACGATTGACGTTACCGACAGAAGAAGCACCGGCTAACTCCGTGCCAGCAGCCGCGGTAATACGGAGGGTGCAAGCGTTAATCGGAATTACTGGGCGTAAAGCGCACGCAGGCGGTTGATTAAGTTAGATGTGAAATCTCCGGGCTTAACCTGGGAATGGCATCTAAGACTGGTCAGCTAGAGTCTTGTAGAGGGGGGTAGAATTCCATGTGTAGCGGTGAAATGCGTAGAGATGTGGAGGAATACCGGTGGCGAAGGCGGCCCCCTGGACAAAGACTGACGCTCAGGTGCGAAAGCGTGGGGAGCAAACAGGATTAGATACCCTGGTAGTCCACGCTGTAAACGATGTCGATTTGAAGGTTGTTCCCTTGAGGAGTGGCTTTCGGAGCTAACGCGTTAAATCGACCGCCTGGGGAGTACGGCCGCAAGGTTAAAACTCAAATGAATTGACGGGGGCCCGCACAAGCGGTGGAGCATGTGGTTTAATTCGATGCAACGCGAAGAACCTTACCTACTCTTGACATCCAGAGAATTTAGCAGAGATGCTTTAGTGCCTTCGGGAACTCTGAGACAGGTGCTGCATGGCTGTCGTCAGCTCGTGTTGTGAAATGTTGGGTTAAGTCCCGCAACGAGCGCAACCCTTATCCTTTGTTGCCAGCGATTCGGTCGGGAACTCAAAGGAGACTGCCGGTGATAAACCGGAGGAAGGTGGGGATGACGTCAAGTCATCATGGCCCTTACGAGTAGGGCTACACACGTGCTACAATGGCGTATACAAAGAGAAGCGACCTCGCGAGAGCAAGCGGAACTCATAAAGTACGTCGTAGTCCGGATTGGAGTCTGCAACTCGACTCCATGAAGTCGGAATCGCTAGTAATCGTAGATCAGAATGCTACGGTGAATACGTTCCCGGGCCTTGTACACACCGCCCGTCACACCATGGGAGTGGGTTGCAAAAGAAGTAGGTAGCTTAACCTTCGGGAGGGCGCTTACCACTTTGTGATTCATGACTGGGGTGAAGTCGTAACAAGGTAACCGTAGGGGAACCTGCGGTTGGATCACCTCCTTACCATTGAAGTGTTTTTGTGAAGTGCTCACACAGATTGTCTGATGAAATTAAAGTGCGGTATCGATAGGCTTGTAGCTCAGGTGGTTAGAGCGCACCCCTGATAAGGGTGAGGTCGGTGGTTCAAGTCCACTCAGGCCTACCACTTTTCTCTTATGCTGCGTTATGGTTCAGCTTGTTTACCCAAAAGTAAACGTCGCTAATCCACGCCTTGCCTAAGAAAAAAGACCTCCGAGTAAGAAAGAATCTTATCAGGAGATTAATCGATACTAAAAAAACCTTTATGGGGCTATAGCTCAGCTGGGAGAGCGCCTGCCTTGCACGCAGGAGGTCAGCGGTTCGATCCCGCTTAGCTCCACCATAAATTTTTTCTGATTATTCAGAATAGATTAGTCAAATAGTCTATTGCGAATAATTATGCTCTTTAACAATCTGGAACAAGCTGAAAATTGAAAACAACGCACATTGTTTATCGCTTAAACAATGTGAGAGTCTCTCAAAATTTCAGACCTGAAATTTTCGGTCACTAACTCGAGCGGCATGCGCGAGCAGTGTGAAATTCAAGGCGGACAGCGCACAGCCAGCGCAGCGTACATAGGTACGTGAGCATGGCGAGCACTGCCCAACGAAGAAGTTCACCACGCACAGCCATGACAGTAAAGTGAACGTTGAAACAATTTCGGGTTGTGAGGTTAAGCGACTAAGCGTACACGGTGGATGCCTAGGCAATCAGAGGCGATGAAGGACGTGCTAATCTGCGAAAAGCGTCGGTAAGGTGATATGAACCGTTATAACCGACGATATCCGAATGGGGAAACCCAGTGCAATTCGTTGCACTATCGTTTGATGAATACATAGTCAAACGAGGCGAACCGAGGGAACTGAAACATCTCAGTACCTCGAGGAAAAGAAATCAACCGAGATTCCCCTAGTAGCGGCGAGCGAACGGGGAGCAGCCCAGAGTCTTAATCAGCATTAGCATCAGGAGAACAGTCTGGAAAGGCTGGCAGTAAAGGGTGATAGCCCCGTATCCGAAGGTGTTGGTGTTGTGAACTCGACGAGTAGGGCGGGACACGTGTTATCCTGTCTGAATATGGGGGGACCATCCTCCAAGGCTAAATACTCCTGATTGACCGATAGTGAACCAGTACCGTGAGGGAAAGGCGAAAAGAACCCCGGCGAGGGGAGTGAAATAGAACCTGAAACCGTGTACGTACAAGCAGTGGGAGCACCCTTTGGGGTGTGACTGCGTACCTTTTGTATAATGGGTCAGCGACTTATATTCTGTAGCAAGGTTAACCGTATAGGGGAGCCGTAGGGAAACCGAGTCTTAACTGGGCGAATGAGTTGCAGGGTATAGACCCGAAACCCGGTGATCTAGCCATGGGCAGGTTGAAGGTTGGGTAACACTAACTGGAGGACCGAACCGACTAATGTTGAAAAATTAGCGGATGACTTGTGGCTGGGGGTGAAAGGCCAATCAAACCGGGAGATAGCTGGTTCTCCCCGAAAGCTATTTAGGTAGCGCCTCGTGAACTCATCTTCGGGGGTAGAGCACTGTTTCGACTAGGGGGTCATCCCGACTTACCAACTCGATGCAAACTACGAATACCGAAGAATGTTATCACGGGAGACACACGGCGGGTGCTAACGTTCGTCGTGAAGAGGGAAACAACCCAGACCGCCAGCTAAGGTCCCAAAGTCATAGTTAAGTGGGAAACGAAGTGGGAAGGCTCAGACAGCCAGGATGTTGGCTTAGAAGCAGCCATCATTTAAAGAAAGCGTAATAGCTCACTGGTCGAGTCGGCCTGCGCGGAAGATGTAACGGGGCTAAACTATGCACCGAAGCTGCGGCAGCGATATTTAGATATTGTTGGGTAGGGGAGCGTTCTGTAAGCCTGTGAAGGTGTACTGTGAGGTATGCTGGAGGTATCAGAAGTGCGAATGCTGACATAAGTAACGATAATGCGGGTGAAAAACCCGCACGCCGGAAGACCAAGGGTTCCTGTCCAACGTTAATCGGGGCAGGGTGAGTCGACCCCTAAGGCGAGGCAGAAATGCGTAGTCGATGGGAAACGGGTTAATATTCCCGTACTGGTGATAATTGCGATGGGGGGACGGAGAAGGTTAGGCTGGCCGGGCGACGGTTGTCCCGGTTTAAGGATGTAGGCAGGTGAATTAGGCAAATCCGGTTCACTATATGCTGAGGTCTGATGACGAGTCACTACGGTGGCGAAGTAGCTCATACCCCGCTTCCAGGAAAAGCCTCTAAGCTCTAGATTATCATTAATCGTACCCCAAACCGACACAGGTGGTCAGGTAGAGAATACTCAGGCGCTTGAGAGAACTCGGGTGAAGGAACTAGGCAAAATGGTGCCGTAACTTCGGGAGAAGGCACGCTGGCATTAGGTGAAGTGGTTTACCCATGGAGCTGAAGCCAGTCGCAGATACCAGCTGGCTGCAACTGTTTATTAAAAACACAGCACTGTGCAAACACGAAAGTGGACGTATACGGTGTGACGCCTGCCCGGTGCTGGAAGGTTAATTGATGGGGTTATCCGTAAGGAGAAGCTCTTGATCGAAGCCCCAGTAAACGGCGGCCGTAACTATAACGGTCCTAAGGTAGCGAAATTCCTTGTCGGGTAAGTTCCGACCTGCACGAATGGCGTAATGATGGCCAGGCTGTCTCCACCCGAGACTCAGTGAAATTGAACTCGCTGTGAAGATGCAGTGTACCCGCGGCAAGACGGAAAGACCCCGTGAACCTTTACTATAGCTTGACACTGAACATTGAGCCTTGATGTGTAGGATAGGTGGGAGGCTTTGAAGCGTGGACGCCAGTCTGCGTGGAGCCAACCTTGAAATACCACCCTTTAATGTTTGATGTTCTAACGTTGCCCCATTATCTGGGGTGCGGACAGTGTCTGGTGGGTAGTTTGACTGGGGCGGTCTCCTCCCAAAGAGTAACGGAGGAGCACGAAGGTTGGCTAAGCATGGTCGGACATCATGCGGTTAGTGCAAAGGCATAAGCCAGCTTGACTGCGAGAGTGACGGCTCGAGCAGGTACGAAAGTAGGTCTTAGTGATCCGGTGGTTCTGAATGGAAGGGCCATCGCTCAACGGATAAAAGGTACTCCGGGGATAACAGGCTGATACCGCCCAAGAGTTCATATCGACGGCGGTGTTTGGCACCTCGATGTCGGCTCATCACATCCTGGGGCTGAAGTAGGTCCCAAGGGTACGGCTGTTCGCCGTTTAAAGTGGTACGCGAGCTGGGTTTAGAACGTCGTGAGACAGTTCGGTCCCTATCTGCCGTGGGCGTTGGAAGATTGAAAGGGGCTGCTCCTAGTACGAGAGGACCGGAGTGGACGCACCACTGGTGTTCGGGTTGTCATGCCAATGGCATTGCCCGGTAGCTAAGTGCGGAAAAGATAACCGCTGAAAGCATCTAAGCGGGAAACTTGCCTTGAGATGAGTCTTCCCTGACTCTTTAAGGGTCCTAAAGGAACGTTTAAGACTAAGACGTTGATAGGTTGGGTGTGTAAGCGTAGCGATACGTTGAGCTAACCAATACTAATGAACCGTGAGGCTTAACCTGACAACACCGAAGGTGTTTTAGAGAGACGAGATAGTTTTCGAATGTGGGTGAGAAGCCGAAAGGTGAAGGACACAGCAGCTTGTTCAAGATTGATGTTCTGGTTTAGCGAAGAAAAGCGCTGAACGGGAACGAACCGAATTTGTCTGGCGGCAATAGCGCGGTGGTCCCACCTGACCCCATGCCGAACTCAGCAGTGAAACGCCGTAGCGCCGATGGTAGTGTGGGGTCTCCCCATGTGAGAGTAGGGAACTGCCAGACATTAATTAAAAGTTTATTGCTCAATAGCAGTAAGCTGCCGAAAGGCAAAAAGAATAAGTGGAGCGGTAGTTCAGTTGGTTAGAATACCTGCCTGTCACGCAGGGGGTCGCGGGTTCGAGTCCCGTCCGTTCCGCCACTTATCGAAACCCCGTGATGAAAATCACGGGGTTTTTGTTTTATATGTTTATTTAAAAAATCCTATCTTAAATAGCTTTATATTAGTAATTCCATAATCTTTATCGAACTGTTTCACGATTAAATAAACTGGTCATAAAAATATTCGCTATTAATTTAAAGTAGTGAAAATAGTTCGTGCATTTAATTATGTTAGCGATTTATACCGATCTTTCTAGACCGCCGCAGTTATCGCTATAGTGAATGTAACGACAAGGTATAAAGTAGTGAGTAACAACTCACATCGTTATGGAAACAGTGGGATGACACCAGAGGACAAGGTGTTATAACTAAGCTATTAATTCAGTGAGTGTAATTTCAGATATAAAATACGCGAGTAGCAGCTTGGGACTTTATTTTTTTGGATGACAGTGGGAACGGCTTACTGAATACCGTTTGTTAAGTTTATCATTTAAATGAATACAGTTGAGGAGTACAAAGTAGTGAGCAACGCATAGAATTATGGAAGTATACCCACATCGCATAAGACTGCGAATAATCACTCACCACTTGGTGTATTAGAACAATATAGCGAAACGTAAAAGTTATATACGTCTCTAGTGATGAAGTTTATACGATATCAATGCCAAAAATGCGTTTTAGAGCTTTTTTGCCACTTGTCGTAAACGTAACCTCACGGTAGCCTGCTGTTTTTACTATCCATTCGTTTTGCTCAAAAGCGTGTAATAATGCAGCACCTGCGCTTCCACCTAAGTGCATACGTCTTTCACTCCAATCTAGGCAAGCACACGCCATTTTGCGTTTAGTGTGCATTGGAATATTGATATTGAGGTTGTGAAATTGCTCAATACCAATCATTGATAATTTATTTTCTTTAGATGTAAACCAGCCATTTTTATCCATAAAATCATAAATCTGAACTGCTATTTCCCCCGCTAAGTGGTCATAGCAAGTACGCGCTTTTCTTAAATGAATAGGGGTCGAGATTGGAGCCTGATATTCTAGCTTCATCGAAACCCCCATTAATATTTCCAGCAATTCAGCAATGTCCGATCCTGCAAGCCGGTAATAACGGTGTCTGCCTTGAGACAAACAACTAATTAAGTGGTTATTCAAAAGTTTCGTTAGGTGAGCACTGGTTGTTGAAGGTGCAATGTTTGCTGCAGCGCTTAACTCTGTCGCTGTCCAAGCTCTACCATCCATTAAAGCGCAGAGAATGCTGACCCTTGACGGGTCAGCAATAGCGGAGGCAACTTTTGAAATGGATTTTTCTAAATGCTCATTTTCATCAATGGGTTGGTTAATTTTGTTTTTTATCATTAGGGATATCCCATTTTTTAGTTACTTCTGAGGCTAATTCATTGTTGTCAGTTATAAGTATTAGCCTGTTATGATGATCGCTATATTGAATTAGGATATTAATTTGGTGGTTTGCTAGGCACTGTGCTATGTCACCAAGCTCCCCTGGCCGTTCTTGCTTTAGCTTACGAATTACAGGCTGTGAAATGCTTTCTACTTGTATGCCAGCTTTAGCTAGTGCCTTTTTAGCTTCTTCAGGCTGTGTGATTAAAAAATGCGCATGGCTTTTTCCTTCGACAGAAAATACCCCGCCACCTTCTAAACCAACACCATGTTGGCCTAAAGTTGTCGCGAGTAATGCTAATGTACCCACTTGGTTTTCAATAATGACATGAATATCATACATTGTAGTTATCCTCTTTATCGAAGGAATAATCCCTTATGGTCTGTGAAACTCGAATGCGATAATGAGAAAAAACGGATTTTTTCCCTTCATTTTGCGCACTTTGGTGCATAAAATGACGTTTCCATTCCATCACAGCGGCTTCATTTTCCCACCAAGACAGCGATAAAATTTTTCCTTCAGTGGTGATACTTTGAAAACGCTCAACCGAAATAAAACCTTCAATGTTTACTAGTTCAGATTTTAATTCAGCAGCAAGTTCAAAATAACGCGTTTTTTGCTCAGGGATTGGAATAGCTTCAAAGATCACCGCAATCATAGAATTCTCCTTAATGTAGAAAGCGTAAATATAAACTTTTCATTAATTAATACTTCGATGATGGACGAAGTATTAATAGCAATAGAGAGGATGATATTGAGAATAAGGATTACTTAAGAGATTGGTATAAAGTATAACCAGCGACGGATCCTGCTACATCATAGGCAAAGTCGTGCCAGCTCCAACCCGTTCCTTCGGGGCGGCTATCATAGAGTTCTTTCGCAGCACCAAGTGAAATAGAAAATAACAGACCAAATTGAGCGGCATGACGATGTGACATATTTTGTCTGTCTGCATAAGCATTACCTGCCGCAGCCATCGCCGCGGAGAATGCAAAATGCTGCGCTTTGTCTTTACCTTTCCAGTTATCATTAGACCAATGGAAACCACTGCATGCTGTTGTTGATAACATTAGCGAGCAAATGATTAATGTTCTTATGATACTAGAGATCATTACCAGTCACCTAAATTGAAAAGCGCCACTTTAAAGTGACGCTTTGTTGAAAATTTATAAAATACGACTGATGAGCCGATCTACACGTATGCGTCGTAGCCTACGAATTAGCTTCTTCACTTTAACAGGGTAGGTTTGAATGCTATCTAATTCCCTATAGTGATTAACGACTTTTGTATGAGTGCGGATACATTCTAATTCATGATGGCGTTGATCTTGAAGTTGTTGCTTAGGATCGTGAATTAAGACTGCATTTTCCAGATCTAAGCCCCATGCTCGCGGATTTAAGTTATTACCCGTAATCAATTGCCATTGATTATCGACCCACATACCTTTTAAATGATAAGTATTTTCACCGTCTTTCCAAAGCCTTACTGTCAGCTGTTTGCTATCAATAAAGCGCTGTAAGCGACTAACAAAGCGGCGTAAGTTGATTTCATATAGATAAGGAAGTGCCCCAATAATTTTGAAAGGCTCTTCAGGTGGAATATAGAAATCGTTAGCCGTTTTATCGCCAATAATAATTTCTACATGTTTACCATCACGTAGTAATCGGCTGATGATCCGTACTAATACAGCAGGAAGGTTAAAATACGGCGTACAAATAGTTAGCTTATCGCTGGTTGAGCCCATTAGGTGGGTGATCACTCGGTTGAGATCGTTTTTCTTACCTAAGCCAACAAAAGGTGTTACGGATAATTCATCATTTGATGCATTACCGACAAATTGGTAAGAAGACCCGCGTAGCCCTAAGCGGAATTGTTTTATTAGGTGCTTAAATTCAGCGGTTTTAGGGCGCGTTTCTGTATTTAGACGATGAATGGCATCAGCGGGTAATAAAGAGTCATCAATAAATTTTCGCATTGATGCGGTTAGCTGACTGTTTTTAATAAGGTGATATCGGTCATAACGATATTTTTCATGTCGTTGTAAATACACATCATTGATACTTGCACCGCTATACAATAGGGTATCATCAAAAAGAAAGCCTTTTAGATGTAAGACACCTAAAGCTTCCCGAGTATTGACTGGAATACCATAGATAGGGATGTCGACATTTGGATAATGTTGTGAGACATCGTAATACCAATCTGCGTTGGTGGAATTTGCGGTTGCACCAATGCGCCCTCGTTGAGCCCGATGCCAATCGACGAGAATCTTGATATCTAATGATGTATTAGCTTGTTTTGCCGCATACAGCGCATGAAGAATGTCTTTACCTGCGTCATCTTTCTCTAAATACAAAGCCGTAATGTAGATAGTATTTTCAGCGAGAGAAATTTGTTTAAGCAGTTCATCACGAAAATCTTCTGTCTTATATAGCGTTTTGACATCATCAACATCTTGAGAGAGTTTAGGTAAACTTACCAAATATTGTTGATGCTTTGCTTGTTTTAATTTTGACAACATCACAGTGTGAATTTTCTCTTATTAGTCCAATAGCAAATCGCTTTGCGCACATTTTTAAGCGAATGATCTAGGGATGATAGCATATTTAGTCAAACCATTTAGAATAAATTGCATATCTGTTTAATTTCCATACAGGTTATGCGACACATCCCTGCGTTGTTAAAGATGAAGAGTGAGGTTTACAACACCATCTTCAAATAGTACTTCAACCTCAAACCCCAATTTTTTGGCCAAGCTGATCATATTACGATTCTCAGGCATGGTGATTGCGGTTAATTTTTTGATGCCATGACCGCGGGTATAGTTAAGCAGTTTTTGCATCAACTGATAGCCCAGTGTTTGCCCTTTCATATCGGAGCGTACTAATACTGCGAATTCAGCCTCTTGATTATCAGGATCTGCCATTGCACGAACAACACCAATAATTTCAGGGGTGGAACTTTGGCTTTTTACTGCGACAAAGGCCATTTCACGGTCGTAGTCTATTTGGGTCATATTGGCGAGATCGTCATGGGTAAACTCGCTGATTTCACTAAAATACCGATAATAGAGATCTTCTTTTGTGACCTGCTCGATAAAAGACTTCAATAGTGGTTCATCTTCGGGAAGTATTGGGCGTAATAAGCAGCTTAAATCATCTTTTAAATGAATGGTTTCTTCTAATTCACTTGGGTAAGGGCGAATAGCAAGCCTAGAGGTTGTTGCGCTATCACTTGGGCTGAGTGTCATGGAGACATCCAGCAGGGTAAATTCATCGCCAGAGGCGAGTAATGGGTGAATGTCTAAACGTGTAATATTAGGGCAATCGATGATTAAATTTGAGACTCTGACTAATAAGCTTGAGAGCCCTGGGATATTTAACGGTTCTAATGCACTGCGCGATTTAATTTTATAACCTTTGATTGCGTTAATAACAAGATAACGCGCGAGTGCCATATTTAGTGGGGGTAAAGCGACAGCAGCTTGGCTTTCTTGTTGCCACTCAATTCCCCCTTCGCCTAGCATTATCAATGGCCCAAATACGGGGTCTAATTCTACAGCAATACGTAATTCTTGGGCGCCAGCACGGTTTGCCATGCTTTGTACTAATAAACCTTCGATGCGAGCGTTTGGAAAATTGGTGGAGACACGTTCAATAATCGCTTTTGCGGCATCTTCAACCTCTTTCGAGTTTCTCAGATATAGCATAACACCTTGAACTTCTGATTTATGCACAATATCGGGAGAACGCAGTTTTAAAGCAACGGGGTAACCAATTTTCTCAGCAATTTCAATCGCTTCATCACTTGAGTGGGCAATCCAAGTGGGTAAGCTATGTAGCCCATAAGCTTTTAAAATAGGTTGAACTTCATGCGTATCTAAATGTAAGTTGTTATTTTTTAATGCTTGTTGAATATATTCATGCGCTTGCTGTGTATTGGCAGTGATGCCCACAGGCAGTGCTGGTGTTTCTTTTAATTGTTTTTGGTTGCGTCGGTATTCCACCATATGCATGTAAGCAGTTATGGCACCTTCAGGAGTGCGGTAAGTTGGGATCCCTGCTTCACTAAACAAACGCCGGGATTCTTGGGATGAATATTCACCACACCAATTGGTTAATATCGTCAGCCATTTTCCTCGAGGGTGTTGCTTGATGGTTTTAATGATTTTTTCTGCCATGGACTTGCTTTCAGTGATCGCGCTGGGGGTATGGATCAATAAAAGAGCATCATGATCATGGCTATCGAGCATTTTGTTTAATACGTTAATGTAGCGATCTACTGTGGAATCATCACCCAAGTCAATCGGATTTTGTGTAGAGAGGTCAAGTGGAAGCAGGGCACTGAGTTCATTTTCGGTTTCAATACTGAGTTTGGCCAGCTTACCATTACGCTGTAAAAGTTCATCCAGTGCCATGGCTGCAGGCGCGGCACCATTGCTCATGATTGATAAACGTTCACCCCGTAGTGGGGTCATATAGCTTAGTGTTTCAACTGCAGAAAACATTTCATGAGTATCTTGCACCCGTAATAGCCCCGCGCGTTGGATAGCGGCATCATAGGCGGCATCCAAGCTGGGTTTTTCCCCTAAAAGCTCTTGGGCTTTGCGTGTTCGACCACTTTTTATGACGAGAATAGGCTTGTTACGTGATGCACTGCGTGATGACGATAAAAAGCGTCGTGCATCACTGATGTTTTCAAGGTAAAGCAAAATTGCACTGGTTTTGCTATCGCGGGCTAAGTAATCCAGTAAGTCATCAATATCAATATCGATACTATCACCCAGAGCGATAAAATAGGAAAAACCGATATCACGATGCCTTGCCCAATCAAGCACAGTATTAGAAACTGCCGCAGATTGGGAAATAAAAGCTAGTTTGCCTTTGAGTATTGGAATAGGAGAAAAACTGGCATTTAAACCTTGCCATGGCGCTAAAAAGCCTAAGCTATTAGGGCCTAAAAGCCGAATTTGGTATTGCTGAGCCACCTTTTTTAATTCATTAAATTGAATGGAAGGGGATGATAAGATAATGACAACTTTGCAGCCAGCTTCACCAAGTTGCTGTAAACAAGTAATATTTCTCGAATGATGTGTACAAATTACCGCAAGGTCAGGTTTGAGTGGAAGCTTGTCAATAGAGGGATAGGCCAGTACCCCCAAGACGGAGCTACGATTTGGATTAACTGGGAGAATCGGCCCTTTAAAGCCGCTGGTGAGAAGGTTTTTCATCATCACCGAACCTGCACGGCTCGGGTTTTCAGAGGCGCCAATGACCACAATTGATTTTGGCCTGAATAAAGATTCTAACTGACTCACTAAACCCATAAAGATAACCCTTCGCTTGGTGAACGGTATAATCGTTCAAGAGATAAAAAGAGGCTGAGTAATACTTATGAATACTATGCCCTATCTTTTATATTGCGCTAGTTTATCTGGTGAATTTAATTAATTTATACAAGCACCTTCACGTTTTATGATGACGTTTATCCGAAAGTTGCTATTTCTTGGAACTGCTTACGAAAAAAATCGTGAAAACAGTCCCTAAAAATAGTTAGGGAACCGCTGCGTTTAACACCATTTGTGCCACAGGGTGATGGGGTTTCCCTTCAAGGTATTTTTGACGAAACAGGCTAAAATGACTAAATAACTGCTGTGAGGCTTGGATATCACCAGCAAGCTCTAATATGGTTGCGGCAACTTCTGCGGTGCAATGCTGTTCTTCACGGGATGGTGTGCGTAGCAGGTAGTCTGTCCGAGCTTTTGTATTGATGGATAGCATTGGAATGTTATTGAGGTACGGGCTCTTGCGGAACATTTTGCGCGCTTCAGGCCAGGTTCCATCTAATAGAATAAATAAAGCTGGCTTATCAGAGATGTTCGGTTCATTCACGACAACACGGTTTTCTTGTGCATAGCTTTCAGGGAATATGAGGTAAGGCTGGCGGGTATCATCCTGTAAGGCTGCTAAAAGTAGTGCATCTGGAGCTGTTCTTGACCACTGAAAAGCAAGGGTGTCAGGCAGAACATCCGCGATCAGTTTTCCCGTGTTGCTAGGTTTAAATACTTCACCATCAAACATGATTAAGCAAAATTGGCTTTTCGCTTGAGCGGACGCCGTTTTTTGACACAGGCATTGCGGAATGGGTAGCAAGCAATATTGGCAGCGTTTTACGCGACAGCCCCTTGCTTTAAAAGGTTTTGTCGATAAGGCGAGGCGTTGCTGGCGGAGGTGATAAACGGCATTAGGTGTCATGTTCGATTACTGTTTTACGGGCCATAAAATAAGCCGCATATTGTACGCAAAACGATTTCTATGCGATAGAGGTATATTCAATAACTTTTCGGTGAGATAATAGCGCGAATCGGTAGCGTAGCCTTGCAACATCATGTAATCTTCGCGCCATAGCTTAGTAGGGGATAGTGATGAACGACTCGAATGATTTTAGTGGTAAAAACGGCAAAGTAAAAGTGATGTATGTCCGCAGCGAAGAGCAGGACAACAAAGGTAACGATAAACGCCGTGGCGGTCGTGACGGTGGTCGCGATGATAGACGTGGTGGTAGCGATAAACGCGGTGGTGATCGACGTGATGGTGGCCGTCAAGAAAGAGGGGGGCGTTCAAATCGCCCTGAAGGTGGCCGCCAAGAACGCCGTTCAGATAACCGCGAGAGTACACCGCGTGAGCGTTCTCCGTGGCGCACTGTTTCTAAACCAGATAGCGAAGAATTTGAAAATGACCATGGTGGGATTGTTGGCAAAAGCCAAATCGACCCTGAGCAACTGCGCAAGCAACGCCAAGAAGAGACCCGAATTTACGGCGAAAATGCGTGCCAAGCGATGTTTAAAAATCGACCAGATGCCATTGTTCGCGCATGGTTCTTGCAATCTGTCACCCCACGTTTTCGTGATGCCCTGAAATGGATGGCAGCAAACCGTAAAGCTTACCATGTTGTTGATGATGAAGAGTTATCGAAAGCCTCTGGAACAGAACACCATGGCGGCGTGTGCTTTATTATCAAAAAACGAGGCGGCATGAGCGCAGATGCATATTTAGCACAAGCCGCAGAAAAAGATTGTGTATTAGCGCTGGAAGATGTTGGTAACCCACATAATTTAGGCGGGATCATGCGTAGTTGCGCCCACTTTGGTGTGCAAGGTGTGATTTTACAAGATGCGGGCATGTTGGAATCTGGTGCGGCAATTCGTACCGCAGAGGGTGGTGCTGAGCACATTAAAGCTATTGATGCTGACGGTCTAACGTCCACATTAGAGAAATTCCGCAAAGCGGGTTACACCATCGTGACCACGTCAAGCCATAAAGGCAGCCAAGATTTAGCAAAAGCAAAATTGCCAGCCAAAATGGTGCTTGTTTTAGGCCAAGAAAGTGATGGTTTGAGCGATAGTACGTGGGATCAAGGGGATATGAGCCTGTTTATCGGCGGAACGGGCAAAGTTGAAAGCCTGAATGTCTCTGTTGCTACAGGGGTGATGTTGGCACAATGGTGGCAGCAAAATCAAGTTAAATAATTGTCTTATCGATATGATTCCTAAGGCCATACGTTTTCACGTATGGCTTTTTTCTATCTACTATTTGGTTAGTGAGTAAATAAATCTGCAAACTCAGCAAGTTTCGGCACGAGAAATTCATTTTCTGGATAATTACATGAATAAGCTTCTAATAAGTGATTAGTGAACTGAATGAGATCTAAACGCGTTAATGGTGTGGATTTAGTTACTATCATATATGCCGCAGATATTTCGTTTAAACTGATGCAGTATTCGTAATAACCTTCTGTAAGAGCCTGCTTAATTTCATCGGGGACTGTATTAAAATTCAAGTCATCAGCCTCTAACTTTAACTGCATATAGGCTTGAACATCGTCCAAAATATCGAATGGATAAACCTCTTGGTATTGGTTGACATAGCAAATAAGTTTTCTGCGGAATTGCTCCGCCTGAATATCACTTATTGTATTAATCAATGCTAATACCTGACTGTTTTCAATCCATGATTTCATGAGCGTTTACCTAAGCAGATTAATGGTTGAACTAGTGTATTTGATGGGAAAAAATGAAGCAAAATTAACCCTACACGGAAATGTAGGGTTAATTTGAAGTTAGTGAGCGCCACCACCGTCTTTCGACCCAGCGCCAAATGGTGGTTTAGCGAACCAGACGATCACCATAAGTAAAATAAAGATCCCTGCGGATAACCAGAAAATTTCATTAGCTGATAAGATTAAGCCTTGATCTGTAATGGTTTTCGCTAAGTAAGCTGCACTTTGCTGCTCATTCATGCCAATCTGAGCCAATTCACTGTACATATGCTGCGCATTTGGATTGTATGGATTGACAAATTCTGCAAGATTTTCATGGTGCATGGATTCTCTTTGTGTCCACATTGTCGTGGTAATCGAGGTACCAATTGCCCCCGCTAGCGTTCGGGTAAAGTTAGATAAGCTAGATGCCGATGCCATTTTTTCAGGGGGTAACCCCGATAAGGTAATGGTGGTTAATGGCATAAAGAAGCAGGCAATCGCGAGGCCTTGAACAAATTGCGGCCAGGCAGCTGCTGCAAAGCCCATACCTGGTTCAAAGGTATAAGCACGCCAGTAGTAACAGACAGCATAGATAATAAAGCTGAATGTCACTAAATAACGCATATCAATGCGGTTACCAAATTTACCGATAATTGGCGTGATCAGTAGTGGCAATAACCCAACGGGTGCAGAGGCTAAGCCCGCCCATGTTGCAGTATAACCATAAACCTCTTGCAACAACTGCGGGAGCAAGACGATGGTACCAAAGTACAGCATATAGGCGAGGCTGAGTGATAAGCAGCCAATGGTAAAATTACGTTCCTTAAATAGAGAGAGGTCAATGACAGGGTGGTCGTCAGTTAACTCCCAGACAATTAAGAAGGCTATCGCCACAACGGCGATCACCGTTAAGACAATAATTTCGGTTGAGTTAAACCAATCCAGCTCTTTCCCTTGGTCGAGCATGATTTGCAGTGCACCAATCCCGACAACCAGTAAGACTAAACCAATAGTATCAATGCGTTGGATGGAAACTTTTGTTTCACGGCCTTTTAAAGTGCGCATGATGGCAAAGATAATCGCCACACTGAATGGGACGTTGATAAAGAATATCCATCCCCAATGGTAGTTGTCACTAATATAGCCCCCAAGAATGGGCCCGCAAATTGGAGCCACAACAATGGTCATTGACCAAAGTGCCAGTGCCATGCTGCGCTTGGCAGGGGGGTAGTTGTTCAGAAGTAGGCTTTGGGATAGAGGGATCAGTGGCCCTGCGACTAAACCTTGAAGTACACGGAATAAAATTAGCATTTCTAAGCTGCCAGAAATGCCGCATAACCAAGATGTTAAGGCAAAGAGACCCGTTGACCATAGAAATAGTCGAACTTCACCAATACGCCGTGCTAGCCAGCCAGTAACGGGAATAGAGATTGCATTTGCTACACCAAACGAGGTAATCACCCACGTTCCTTGGGAGTTAGATGCTCCTAAATTACCCGCAATCGTTGGGATAGCAACGTTAGCAATGGTTGAGTCAAGTACTTGCATAAAGGTCGCCAAGGAAAGGGCGATAGTCATCCAAGCCAGTTTTGAACCAGTGAGCGGTGCTGTCATGTCAGTTGCGCCCCCAATTATTTGTTCCCAGCGTTATTATTAATTATCTCAGTAACTATTTTGTCCGCAGGAGACATATCCACCGCTAATGCAGATGTATGGTAAGCTGGCGCATCGCGCATGCCTTTTGACAGTACTTTGCCATCTTTATTGAGAGTATCAATCGTCACTTCAGTGGATAAACCGATACGCAATGGGCGTTCTTCAAGTTGCGCAGGGTCTAACGCGATACGCACGGGCAGGCGCTGTACTACTTTTATCCAGTTTCCACTGGCGTTTTGTGCAGGTAATAATGAAAATGCACTTCCCGTTCCCATGTCTAAACCGACCACGGTACCGTTAAAGACCACGTCCTTGCCGTAGAAGTCGGCTGTTACTTTCGCTGGTTGGCCGATACGCATATCTGCAAGTTGCGTTTCTTTAAAGTTTGCATCAATCCACATGCCACTCGATGGAACGATAGCCATTAATGGTGTTGATGGGGTGATTTGTGAGCCAATTTGCACACTACGGCGAGAGACATAACCGTCTACTGGACTAACAATTTTGGTGCGTTGTAAGGCTAGCCATGCATTACGAACTTGAGTCGCAGCCTGTTCTACTGCGGGTTGTTTTTCAATGGGCGAGTTAAGCACGATCGCTTGGTTAGCATTATATTGTTCAACTGCCATGTCCAATGCGGCTTTTGCGCTGACGACTGATTCACGGGCGTGTTGTAGCTCTTCTTTACCAATTAAATTACTACTACCTAGCACTTCACGGCGTTTTAGGTCGTTTTGTAAACGCCCTAATTCAGAACGTTTAACATCAATATTAGCTTGCAGCTGGCGGCTATTAATAATGTGCTGGCGGGTTTGGCGTACACTATTTGCCAGTTCGGTTTTGGCTTTATCCAGTGCAAGTTCAGCATCTCGAGGGTCAAGTTCAACTAGCACAGTACCGCTTTGTACGAAGTCAGTATTATCAACGTTAACGGTCATGACGCTCCCTGATACTTGGGATTGAATTTGCACTTGGTTACCAGCAACGTAAGCGTTATCCGTTGACTCATAATGGCGAAGGACTAAATACCAGTAAACGCCCCAACCCACGCCAATAGCGATAAAAATAAACGTTAAAAACATTAAGGCATTTTTGCGCTGTCTTTTTTTATTTCGTTGGGGAGCTTGCGTTTGTTGCATTTCCTCAGGGGAACTCATACTGGTATTACTCCATTTTTGATGGATAAGGATCACGGTTGTTTCCAGTAGCTAGTAATAACCACTGGAAACTGAGACTACAAATGATTTTGTTGCTTGATGGGAATATCGTAAAGCACAAGGTTGAAAGGATAATGAAATATTGTAGGCTGAAAAGTTTTTTTTTGCTTTTAAGCCTTCGAATGCCTCAAATACATTAACCTTACAAAAATAATGGTTAATCTTTTATAGTATCCAGTTTTGTCAGTAATTTACGCATTAGTTTATCAAGCTGTTGTTTTTCATCAGCTTCTAAAACTGACCAGATATCGATTAACGCTCGATGTTGTGGCGGTAACAAACCACTTAAAAACTCTGAGCCTTTTTCGGTGAGGTGCAAATGTAGACAACGTCTATCATTGTGACTTTCTTTACGTTCAATCCAACCATTCTTTTCGAGTTCATCAGCGATGCGTGTTGCATTGGTGCGAGATGAACCAAGCGCTGCACTGAGCTCAGAAGGTTGGATACTGCGTGAATCTTTTGTATCTAAGATCATTAAGGCCATGAAAAGTGTTTCATTAATTCCTTGAGCTCGTAGCATATTATTACGAGATTCAAGTAATTTTCCATGAACATGCATACATAAGCGTGTTAAGAGTATCTCTTGATACGGGATCGGTTTTTCGTGTGTATCTTGTTGCGCGACACGAGCATTTAAAAGCTCTTCTGTCGGTGTAAATGAACTTTCCATTATTTGGATACCTTATTAGTTTCAGTTGGTAAGATTACAACTGTCATCAACCATCTAAATGGTATATTAAAAGATAGAATTAGCAATTATACTTAATTAATATCGATGATTTTATTTTGATAATGATACATGATTCATAAATATTATGAATGTAATTTATGGATTTCAGTATAGCGCAAAGTGCATTTCTAGCCTATTTAAGTTTATTTGGCTATAATTTAACCAAAATAAATGCAATTTATACGTCAAACAAAACCATATAAAACAATATATAATCACATCGTATTAACTCAATACCATTTTTTTTATTACCCAATAATTACAAGTTAGATAGATATTGTGATCATCTAAGTGTAAGTACCTATTTTTTAATTTTATATAATTATTATTACCAGTAATTACTTATTGAATTAACAATAATTATACCTTACTGAAGAGCTATAGTATTTGTTTAACAGTGTCATTTGTTAACTTTTGCCATGGTAATAATAACAACATATAACTATTATCTTGAATTATTGATGGTAATTTATTGATTATGCATAAATATAAGTAAGAAAAGTGATGATTCCACTCTGAATATATTATGTATTTTTAAGTATTAACGTGCGGCTGATAACATTTAAAACAAAATGTTAACAGCCGCAGAAAAGGAAAACGCATTATTCATCTGAAGCAGCGATAGTTGGATCAAATCGGATACCAATGACCCAAATAATTAAGCTTAAGGCCGTTAAACTAACGCCTGCAATTGCGACTCCTTCCCAGCCTGCGCGCTCATAGGCATAACCTGATAATAACGAGCCGAGTGCACCACCAATAAAATAACTGGTCATATACCCTGCAGTGAGGCGGTTACGCGCTTCAGGCATAATTCGATATAAGGTGCTTTGGCTGGTAACGTGGACAGCTTGAACGGCAAGGTCAAGAACTAAAATGCCAATAATAAAGGCGATCAAGGAGTGTTTTGCTAAGCCAATGGGTAACCAGGAGAGCAGTAATAAAACGAGTCCAATTGTGGTGATTATCTTGCCTTTACCTTTATCCACAAGGTGCCCTGCTTGAGATGCCATCAATGCGCCCGCTGCACCAACAAGGCCAAACAAACCGATAGTTCCTTCAGAGTAGTTAAATGGGGGGCTCGCTAATAAAAATGCCATTGCTGTCCACAGTAAACCAAAATTGGCAAAAGAAAGTGCACCCAGTGAGGCTCGGACAGCTAAAACAGGTGTACTAAAAAATAATCGACCAATAGAGCAAAGTAATTGAAAGTAGTTAAGATTAGCTTTTTGATGATAGCGAGGTAATTTAATCGCTAATACAATTAATAAGATAATTAATAAAACAAATGCGACCCAATAAATCGCTCGCCAGCCTCCGACCATTGCCACTGCGCCAGATACCGTTCTCGCCAGTAAAATCCCCAGCAGTAAGCCACTCATAATAATCCCAACGGCTTTCCCCCGTTTATTGGGGTGTGCAATGGAGGCTGCCATTGGAATAAGTACTTGAGCAACAACAGAAAATAGTCCTGTGAGTGCCGTTCCTAATAGGATTTGCCAAATATTGGTTGAAAGAGCAGTAATGAGTAAGCCTGAAGCGGAAAGAAACGTCATAAATAATATTAGGCGTTTTCGTTCAAATAAGTCCCCTAGAGGAACTAAAAACAGTAAACCGACTGCGTAGCCAAGCTGTGCGGCTGTGACAATAAACCCTGCCATATTAGTTGTCAGGTTAAATTGAGCAGCAATGGTATCTAACAGTGGTTGGGCATAATAGTTGCTGGCAACGACAAGGCCTGTCGCAATGGCCATCAAAATTGTGAGGCCCGTTGTTAGCTCAGCAGTTTGGGTCTGTTTCATGTGGGTTACCTAATATTAGCTAGGCGACTACTATAAACAAAATTTATTACCTTGGTTTATTTCTTTTTGCCATTGATACAAAAAACCACCCAGATTAGCGGGTGGCTTTAGGCATTTTATTATGTGATTTATGCTTACTTAGCGGCTTCCTTCGCTGTTTTCACCCAGCCATCAAATGTCGATTGGTGAGCTTTTATCCAAGCATTTGTGTGACGTTGAATATCCGCTTGTGAGGCTTCCCCGTTATGCATTCTTAAATTCTGCGCATTGATATCCGCAATAGGCAGCTTCATCACTTCAAATAATTTTGCTGCTGAAGGGTTATCCGCAGCCCATTTTTTGTTAGCCACGATATGCATGGTATTCGGTGGGAAACCATAGTTTTTTCCATTAGGTAACGTCGTGTCTGTTTTTTCACCGTTTGGCATTGAAGAGAAAGGCACTTCTAGCCAGACCACATCACGACCAGGCTTGAGCACATCACTGATCCAGTAAGGTGTCCATGTATAGTATAAAATAGGCTTACCTTCTTTATATCGGGTAATGGTATCTGCCATCATTGCCGCGTAGTTACCTTGGTTGTGATCAACTGTTTTTTCGAGATCATAGGCTTTTAAATGATTATTAATGGCGGCTTCACAACCCCAGCCTGGGTTACAGCCTGTTAAATCGGCTTTACCATTGCCATTTGAATCAAAGAGTTTGGCAATTTTAGGATCTTTGAGTTGTTCCACATTGGTAATATTGTATTTTTCAGCCGTTTTTTTGTCGATTAGGTAGCCTTGAGCCGCATTGACGACATAATTCCCTTGACGATAGAACACGTTATCACCGCCAGCAGCATCATACTGGGCATTATGCAAAGGAACCCAGCTGGTGGCTAAGTAAGTTGCATCACCATTCGCAATGGATGCATAAGCTACGTTATAGTCGACCTCTTTGATAGGCTGAACATCATAGCCCAGTTCCTCAAGGGCTTTTGCAACGATCAGTGTTTGGAATGTTTCTTCACTGATTGTACTTTGTACAGGATTAATTTTTATTCCTTTACCAGGTAGGTCGTTAGCGGTTGCCAATGGAACGGTAAATATGGCTGTCAGTGCAGATGCAAGAATGATTTTATGTTTCATTATATTGTTCCCTCTGTTTTATTTCGCAGCGAGCTTGGCTGTAATGGGAAGAGCCAAGTTAAGTGCCAAGTGAATGGCACTCAGGTGAATGGAGGATGTTTTAATTAATTGTTTTTTTTGCAAAATGGGCGTACGACCAGTCCTATAGGGCCTTTCTGATACCAACGAGTCGGTGTTTTACCACGAGTATCTTGCCCTAAAGATTGGGTAAGGCGGTCTAAAATGATGGCGAGGATCACAATACCGACACCCCCGACGGATGCGAGGCCCATATCAAGGCGGCCTATCCCCCTTAAGACCATTTGGCCTAAGCCCCCGACTGCAATCATTGATGCGATAACCACCATTGACAGCGCTAACATTAAGGTTTGGTTAACCCCAGCCATAATGGTTGGCATAGCGAGTGGTAATTGCACTTTAAACAACATTTGACGAGGGCTTGCGCCGAATGATTCCGCGGCTTCAATTAAATCGGCAGGGACTTGCTTGATCCCTAAAATGGTCAAACGAATGATCGGCGGTAATGCAAATATAATGGTGACGACGACGCCTGGCACATTACCGATACCAAATAACATGACGATCGGCACTAAATAGACGAATGCAGGGGTGGTTTGCATTGCATCAAGTAATGGGCGAATGATTCTGGAGGCTCTATCACTGCGCGCTAGCCAAATCCCCAACGGTAGCCCTATCACAATACAAAACATCAATGAGGTGAGTACCAGCGATAACGTCACCATCGCTTCCGACCATGCACCAATTGCTCCAATGGCTATCATCGAAACAAAGGTGGCAACTCCCATTGCTCGTCCTGCAAATTGCCAAGCAAGTAATGCAAAAATGATAATGGCTACGGGAGACGGTAGCGAGGTGAGAAATTGTTCAAACCCACTAAGAATAAAATCGATGGGCGCTCGTATTCCTTGAAATACAGGGCGGAAGTTGAGAACAACCCAATCGATGGCATGGGCAACCCATGAATCAAGGGGGATAAGCGTATGCTGGAAAGGATCCATAATATTAAACTGATCGGGTACGATGCTATCTGTTGGAGCTGCATCAAGCCAATCACTGGATCCTGAATCTGTTGTGGGTGAGCTACCCCATGGATCATCTGAAGCACTTTGGTCTGGCGTGGAGCTTGTTGCCCATGGATCGTCTGATGAGGTTGTTTCAGGCGTTTGTTCTGGCGTTTGCTCAACTTGAGTATCGGCCCATGGATCCTGTTGGTCGATGGTATTTTCTTGATTTTGCTTACTCATTTGGCGTTTCCTTATCCAGTGCTTGTAGTAGCATGCCTTTCGAAATCACCCCTAAATAACGATTTTTTTCGTTGACGACAGGGACCGCACAAGGTGCTTGTGCAATCGTCGAGATGACTTCATTTAAGGAGGTATCACCTTGAATCGGCTCGATATCTGGCAAAATGGCAGCTTCAATTCCGGCTTTGTCATGCAGCGCTTTTTCTAAGGATTCAATGGATACAACACCAGCAAAAGTATGGCCGCGTGAGAGCAAATAGCCATGGTAGCGGTCTTCATCATTAAGCACTTTTAAGGCTGAACGAGGCCCAAAGCCAGGCGCGATATGCAACAATGCATTAGGGCGTCTTCGCGCTATATCTTTGGCACTGAATACTTGGCTAATATCAACTCCACGGAAGAAAGTTCTGACGTAGTCATTGGCAGGGTTATTCAGTATTTCATCGGGTGTTCCGACTTGAACGACCACGCCACCTTGCATAATGGCAATGCGGTCACCAATTCGCATAGCTTCATCGAGGTCATGGGAGATAAAAACGATAGTGCGTTGTTTATCACCTTGTAAAGAAAGCAATTCATCTTGCATTTCTGTTCGAATGAGTGGGTCAAGAGCAGAAAAGGCTTCATCCATTAAAAGAATATCAGGGTCATTAGCGAGTGCTCGCGCTAAGCCAATGCGTTGGCGCATTCCGCCAGAAAGCTCATCAGGGAATGAGTTAGCCCATTTATCGAGGTTAACTTGATTCAGTGCATCCATTGCTTTTTTATAGCGTTCTTCTTTCGAAATGCCAGAAAGTTCCATGCCAAAAGCTGTATTATCAATCACATTCATGTGTGGCATTAACGCAAAGGATTGGAATACCATACTGATTTTAGTTCGACGTACTTCACGCAGCGCTTTGTCGGAAATATTAGAGATATCTTGCCCATCAATCAGCACCTGGCCGCTGGTAGGTTCAATCAGGCGATTGAGGAGGCGCACCAAAGTGGACTTCCCTGAACCCGAAAGCCCCATGACTACGAAGATTTCGCCTTCTTCAATCGCCAGATTCACATCTTGAACACCGACCGTGAGGCCCGTTTTTTCAAAGATAGCATCTTTGTCCATTCCTGATTCTAAAAGCTTAAATGCGGAGTCAGGATTTTCCCCAAATATTTTATATAAATTTTTAACTTCTAATTTTATTGCCATATATTATTTACCCAATTTTCAATCAACAAAAGAGTTGGAGCCCAAATGAATAATGTTGATTCAATGATGATAGTCGAGCCTATTGAGACCTAAACGTAGGCTATCGCTTGAAAATTATTAGGGCAGAAATTCCTATTTTAATTTAATGGGTTTATTCATTATGGTTTAAATTCAAATGCTCCTGATTAGATTATTAGTAAAAATTGCAAGCAATAAACCCTAGCATAATAAAAACTCCTGACAACCCTTGGTTAAGCAGAATTAATCAAAAAAATGAGTGTCAAAAATGCTGAATATCATTCAAATAATCAAAAGAAAGTAGCGAGTATGAGCAATAATATGAAAATTAATAGAGATAGTTAACTTGCTGGTGAGACTGTATTTATTTTGACAGAATTAAAAATAATCAAATGAGATTTAGTGAATTAATGATGATAATTTTTAGACAACAATAATGTAATAATTAGCGAATGAAAATAAATAAGATAAAACACCATAATCATTAATTTTATTAACTTATTTTTGGGTTTTAAAATAGAGAAATGAAAAAAATGCCTGATTAATTCATTAAAAATGAGCAATCAAACAGATATCCCTATAAAAAACGAACTGATTTGAGTATTTTTTAGTCTAAAAAATACCCTAAAAAATAAAGTTATTATTATTCATCAGGGTATGTTTGGTATTGATGCTTTAAGTTAAATGTAAAATAAATTAATCAATTGATTAAAAGTTCCAGTCATCATCCTCTGTGCTGACAGCTTTGCCAATAATATAAGAAGAACCTGAACCTGAGAAGAAATCATGATTTTCATTCGCGTCAGGGGATAATGCAGATAATATTGCCGCACTCACATCGGTGACTGTATCTGGGAATAAGGCTTCATAACCTAAATTCATTAAAGCCTTGTTGGCATTATAGTGTAAGAACTTTTTAACATCTTCTGTCCAGCCTACGGGGTCATATAACTCTTGGGTATATTTTACTTCATTTTCATATAAATCGAATAATAATGAGAAAGTAAAATTCTTTATTTCTGATTGTGTTTTTTCATCATAATTCAATAATGATTTTTGGAATTTATAGCCAATATAATAACCATGAATCGCCTCATCTCGAATGATTAATCGAATTAAGTCAGCAGTATTTGTGAGTTTGCCACGGCTTGACCAATACATAGGTAAATAAAACCCAGAATAGAATAAGAAAGATTCCAAAAAGACACTCGCCACTTTTTTCTTTAATGGATGTGAATCACAATAATAAGAAAGAATGATTTTAGCTTTATTCTGTAATGCATTATTCTCCTCACTCCAACGAAAAGCTTCATCGACATCGCTGGTGGAACATAAGGTGGAGAAAATAGAACTGTAAGAGCGCGCATGTACCGCTTCCATAAAGCTAATATTGGATAAAACGGCTTCTTCGTGGGGCGTTTGTGAGTCAGGCATCAAACAAGGCGCACCAACCGTATTTTGAATGGTGTCAAGCAGTGTTAGACCGGTAAAGACACGTATAGTCAGCTTTTTTTCTGCTTCAGTGAGGGTATTCCACGACGGGATATCGTTGGATAGCGGGACTTTTTCGGGTAACCAGAAGTTAGAAGTGAGGCGGTTCCAAACCTCAAGGTCTTTATCATCTTGAATGCGGTTCCAGTTGATTGCCTTCACAGGGGCTGCGGATGTATTGGTGGTCATATTCTGATTCCTATTACAGAGTGCAAGATACGCAGCCGTCAACTTCAGTACCTTCCAAAGCGGTTTGACGTAATCGTATGTAATACAAAGTTTTTATGCCTTTTTTCCATGCGTAGATTTGTGCTCGGTTAATATCTCGCGTTGTGGCATCATCTTTGAAAAATAGCGTTAACGATAAGCCCTGGTCAACGTGTTGGGTGGCCATCGCATAGGTATCAATAATTTTTTCAGGGCCGATTTGATAGGCATCTTGGTAATACTCAAGATTCTCGTTATCCATAAATGGGGCCGGATAATAGACTCGACCAATCTTCCCTTCCTTACGGATCTCTATACGAGAAACAATTGGATGAATGCTAGATGTGGAATTATTGATATAGGAAATAGACCCTGTGGGGGGGATGGCTTGCAAGTTTTGGTTGTAAATACCATAGGTGATCACTGATTGTCTTAAGGCTTGCCAGTCTTCTCGTGTGGGAATTTCGATACCCGAACGTCGGAATAATTCCTGCACGGTTTGTGTCTTTGGTAACCAAATATCGTTGATATATTTATCAAAATAGTCACCTGAGCCATAAGTGGAGTGCTCAAAGCCAACAAAGGCGGTTTTGCGCTCAATCGCTAATTGGTTTGATGTTTTTAGGGCGTAATAAGTCACTGTATAAAAATAGATATTGGTAAAATCAAGTGCTTCTTCACTACCATAATGAATATGTTCACGGGCTAAATAGCCATGTAAGTTCATTTGCCCAAGGCCAATAGCGTGGGATTGACGGTTTCCTTGTGCAATAGACGGTACAGAACGAATATCGCTCATATCGGACACGGCACTAAGTGCTCTGACAGCAGCTTCGATGGATCGTGCAAAGTTCGGTGAATCCATGGTTTTGGCAATATTCATAGACCCTAAATTGCAGCTGATATCTTTACCAATTTCTTGGTAACTTAAATCCTCTTCATACAGGCTAGGGCGATTAACTTGCAGAATTTCTGAGCACAAGTTGCTCATATTAATTCGCCCTGCAATAGGATTGGCTCTATTGGCGGTATCTTCAAATAAAATATACGGGTAGCCCGATTCAAATTGAATTTCAGCTAACGTTTGGAAAAATTCCCGGGCATTAATTTTGTATTTTTTTATAGCTTTGTTATCCACCATTTCAGCGTATTTTTCAGAGACGCTGATTTCAGACATGGGAACGCCATAAACACGTTGTACATCGTAAGGTGAGAATAAGTACATATCTTCGTTATTTTTGGCTAACTGAAAAGTAATGTCTGGGATCACCACGCCAAGGGATAAGGTTTTTATGCGTATTTTTTCATCTGCATTTTCCCGTTTTGTGTCGAGAAAACGCATAATGTCAGGGTGATGCGCATGTAAATACACGGCTCCTGCACCTTGACGAGCGCCCAATTGATTCGCGTAGGAAAAGGCGTCTTCCAACATTTTCATCACAGGAACCACACCAGAAGATTGGTTTTCAATCAATTTTATTGGGGCGCCTTGTTCGCGTAAGTTGGTCATCATAAAGGCAACTCCGCCACCCCGTTTGGATAGTTGGAGTGCGGAATTGACAGAACGCCCGATAGACTCCATATTGTCTTCTATACGCAATAGAAAACAGGATATTAATTCGCCTCGCTGTTTTTTCCCGCAATTGAGAAATGTTGGCGTAGCGGGTTGGAAACGGCCCGTAATAATTTCATCGACATACAATTTAGCCAGTGATTCTGAGCCTTGTGCTAAAGTTAATGCCACCATGCAAACACGGTCTTCATAGCGTTCTAAATAGCGCTTTCCATCAAAAGTTTTCAGCGTATAGCTGGTGTAGTATTTGAATGCGCCAAGAAAGGTTTGGAAACGAAATTTATGCGCATAGGCTTGCTGAAACAGTGACTTAATAAAGTCAAAACGGTATTGCTGCAATATATCGTTTTCGTAGTAATTTTCTTGAACAAGAAAATCTAGTTTTTCTTTTAAATCATGGAAAAATACAGTGTTTTGATTAACATGCTGGCGGAAATAATGGTGTGCAGCTTCTTTATCTTTATCAAACTGAATATGACCTTCGCTGTTATATAAATTCAGCATGGCATTCAGGGCATGGTAATCAACTTCAGTATTATTTTGTATTGTATCCATTATGAAAAGCTCTCGTTGTGGGCATGTTGCCAGAACGTTTGTAGGCCATCTTTAACCGACTGAACATCTTTTGCAGTACCTAAGAGTTCAAAGCGATAGAGGTAAGGCACACGGCATTTTTGTGCGACGATATCCCCCGCAATTGCGTAAGCATCGCCAAAGTTAGTATTCCCCGCAGCAATCACACCACGAAGGAATAAACGGTTTTCCTCGATATTTAAAAACTGAATCACTTCTTTTGGCACCGCGCCTTTTGTGCCACCGCCACCGTAGGTTGGAAGCAGTAGAACATAAGGTTTTGTGGCAATAGGGCTCATTTCTTGTGGCCCGATTGGGAGGCGCGTTGCAGGCAAGCCCAATTTTTCAACAAACCGATGGCAATTGCCTGAGCGGCTTGAAAAATAGATGAGTGATTCCGTTTTCATGGGATTTCCTATGCGGCAAGAAGGCTTATCATATCGGGACGAAAACCAGCCCAATGTTTGTCACCCGCAACAACAACTGGTACCTGTTGGTAACCTAACTTTCTAACTAATTCAAGCGCTTGGGTATCTTTTGTTAAGTCAATTATCTGATAAGCGATTTGCTTGCGGTCTAAGGCTTGATAGGTGGCATTACATTGAACGCAGTTGGGCTTACTATAAATGGTAATCTTATTCATCATATTCACCTTTTAAATTTCTAAGAGCATCTTGGCATGTGATACTCAAAGACTATATATAGATTGAAAATTTATCAACCACACAATATATAGTGAATAGTGAATATTGAATGATAATTATTCTAATTATCTGCTAGGTTGTTATTTATATTGAAAATAAAAAAAATGGGGTATTTGATGATTCCGTTTGCCACACTAAGAAAAAATAGCATTGCAATGTAGAAATAATTTACTCTATAACTGTATATACAATCAGGTAAATGAATCCTTTTAAGGAGATACTATGTACCATCAATATTTAGCGACACCAGATAAATTTCCTAAGCCGTGGGTCCATATTACGGCGGATGACGAAGGGATCACGAGCCTCTATTTTGTTGATGAAAAAACAGAAAAAGAGAGTAAAAACGAGCACTCCAAACTGTGTGCTAAAGAATTAAAAGAATATTTTAACCACAAAAGAAAAACGTTTACGGTGGCGTTAAACCCCCATGGCACAGAGTTCCAAAAGAAAGTATGGAAGCATCTATGTGGGATCCCTTATGGGGAGCGTTGGAGTTATAAGGATTTAGCGTTGAAGTTAGGCTCTGCCAATTATTGCCGTGCGGTGGGAATGGCAAATTCACGTAATCCCATTTCATTAATCGTGCCCTGTCACCGTGTGCTAGGCCATGATGGTAAGTTAGTGGGATACACGGGGGGATTAGATATTAAAGATTGGCTGCTATTACATGAGAAGTAAAATCTAAATAATTCGCTATAGGTGATACTATTAGTTGGATTAATTGCTATTGATAAGAATAATTGGCGAAAGTAGAGCGGAAATAACCAATAAATAATATATTTTTATCATTTTAGTTGGTTTTCGTGATCTAGGTTGTAGACAAGTAACTCAGAGATCTGATGTACTGAGCTTGATACAGATGGTGTGTCTATTTTATTTTAAAGGTAATAATTTGATGTCTAAAGTTAAAGGTAACGTTAAGTGGTTCAACGAATCTAAAGGTTTTGGTTTTATCACTCCAGAAGATGGCAGCAAAGATGTTTTTGTTCACTTTTCTGCGATTGCTAGCGACGGTTTCAAAACCCTAGCGGAAGGCCAGAAAGTTGAATTTGAAATCACTGAAGGTGCTAAAGGCCCATCTGCTGTTAACGTTGTCTCTCTGTAATTTAAACAATTAACAATCAGAAACGAACAGCTGTAAACTCGCTCTAGTTAACTGGAGCGAGTTTTTTTATGGAAAAAACTGAGGAATGATTGGCAATAAAAAACCTGACTCGGTTTCCCAAATCAGGTCTTTAGGTGACTAAATGAATAAATTGAGTACTTATTTCACTTCTTCGCCTTTAGCTTGCAAGTCAGCATGGTAAGATGAGCGTACAAAAGGCCCACAAGCTGCATGGGTAAAGCCCATTGCCATCGCTTCTTCTTTCATCTCATCGAACTCAGCAGGGCTTACGTAGCGTTTTACAGGTAAATGGTGACGGCTCGGCTGCAAGTATTGCCCAAGGGTCAGCATGGTTACGCCATGGCGACGTAAATCCCGCATAACCTCAATGATTTCAGCATTAGTCTCACCAAGGCCAACCATCAAACCTGATTTGGTTGGGATATCAGGATGAGCTTCTTTGAATTTTTCGAGTAATTTCAGTGACCATTCATAATTTGCACCCGGGCGAACTTGGCGATAAACTCGTGGCACGTTTTCAAGGTTGTGGTTAAACACATCAGGTGGTGTTGCCGTTAAGATTTCTAATGCGCGATCCATACGGCCACGGAAATCGGGGACTAGGGTTTCGATTTTAATCGATGGGCTTTTCTCGCGAATAGCACTGATACAATCCGCAAAATGTTGTGCGCCACCATCACGCAGATCGTCGCGGTCAACAGAGGTGATCACCACATAACGTAATGCCATGTCTTTGATCGTTTGCGCTAATTTTTCAGGCTCATTTGCATCGGGTGCGTTAGGACGGCCGTGGGCAACATCACAGAATGGACAGCGTCTGGTACAAATAGCCCCTAAGATCATAAAGGTAGCTGTACCATGATTAAAGCATTCAGATAGATTTGGGCAGGAGGCTTCTTCACATACGGAGTGAAGGCCATTTTTGCGCATCGCTGCTTTGATACCTTGTATACGTGTTGAGTCAGCGGGAAGCCGAATTTTCATCCAGTCAGGTTTGCGTAGAATTTCTTCGCGTTCAGTCACCACATTTTTGACAGGGATCAGCGCCATTTTGTCGGCGTCACGATATTTAATTCCGCGTTCTATCTGAATTGGTTTACTCATAATATGACGGTTCCAGTTATCTTTTATGCTGATGGATAAGTTCTAATTCTAAACAAAATACAGGGAGCGCCGTAACTCACCCATTAAAAAATTTTTTAAAAATGTTAAAAAATTATAGCATTATTATTGAACAATATGAAATCCCAGTGTGTCACAGAATTGGCTAATTAGCACAGGCTGAACATCAGATAATGACACTTTGGGGGCGAGGTCACAGACTTGAGTCATTTTCAACTCACTGTAACCACACGGGTTTATACGGTTAAACGGCTCAAGATCCATATCAATATTTAATGCTAACCCGTGGAATGAGCAACCTTGGCGAATGCGTAACCCAAGAGAGCAAATTTTTTCCCCATTAACATAAACACCAGGAGCATCAGGGCGAGGGTAAGCTTCAATATTAAAATGGGCTAGAGTGTTTACCACCGTGTTTTCCAGCGCAGTGACGAGTTCACGTACGCCAATTTTATTGCGCTTTAAATCAAGCATAACATACATGACTTGCTGACCAGGGCCATGATAGGTGACTTGGCCGCCTCTATCGCTTTGAATGACAGGGATATCTCCAGGAGCTAAAACATGTTCAGCTTTCCCTGCTTGCCCCTGAGTGAAAACACGCGGGTGCTCAACAAGCCAAATTTCATCAAGGGTTTTTGCGGTGCGACACTCAGTAAATTGGTGCATGGCATCAGAAACCGTTTGATAAGGTGCATGGCCAAGTTGGCGAATGATGATGCTTCTGTCTGACAAAATTTTGTGTCCAACGGTTCAAATGAAGGCAGTATAACTCCGCAAAAAGCATATCTCCAGTTTGCTTTGTTATTAATTTGTTATTTATCTAACCCATAAAACAAAAAAGCCGAACAGCAGTGATGCTATTCGGCTTGTCAGTTAAGCGTTCATTAAAGAACAACTTTCACTAATTCTAATGCACCTAATTCACTATACAAGGTTTCAACTTGTTCAATATGGGTGGCATTAATGGTAATCGACACTGAGTGATAATTACCTTTGCTGCTTGGTTTGACATCAGGGGCATAATCACCTGGTGCGTGGCGTTGAACCACTTCAATCACTTGATCAACCAGTTCAGGCTGTGCCAAGCCCATTACTTTGTAAGTTAATGGACATGGGAACTCAAGCAGTTCACCTAATTTCGTTTTCATGGGCACTCCTAATTTTTTTTAAATTGTGTCGCTGGTTGAAAAAGATTGGCTGGTATCAAACCAGCCAATGAGTTGTCTTCATCCAACAAACATATTGATACTTACTATATGGGGATGACTTATTTTCGTTTCAAGGGCTAGCCGAACCAGCGATGGAATAACAGTTTAATATAGTCGATTAGGCGACTGAAAAAACCACCTTCTTCAACATCTTTCAGCACCGCTAATGGGTGCTGCTCGATAGTTTTGCCATCTAGTTGGAAGCTAATTGTCCCCACCTGCTGGCCCTTTGTTAATGGGGCCTGCAGCTCTGTAGTGGATAGTTCATAGCTGGCTTTCAAGTCTTTTAAACGACCACGCGGTATAGTCAGGTAGAGATCTTCGACAACACCGAGTTTGACCTCGTTTTCATCACCAAACCAGACGGGGGCACTGGCAAAATCGACCCCTGCTTGCAGTGGTTTTACTGTTTCATAGAAACGGAAGCCATAAGTTAATAATTTTTTACTTTCTGCATCACGGCCTTTGCTACTTTTGCCGCCCATAACGACAGAAATTAAACGCATGTCACCTTCAGTTGCAGAGGCAACTAGGTTGTACCCTGCGGCATTAGTGTGACCCGTTTTGATCCCATCAACTGCGAGGCTCTTATCCCATAACAGGCCATTACGGTTTGTTTGGCGGATATTGTTAAAGGTAAACTCTTTTTCTTTGTAGATAGCATATTCTTCAGGGACATCACGTACGAGTGCTTGGCCAATCAGTGCCATGTCTCGTGCTGAACTATACTGCCCATCGGCATCCAAACCATGAACCGTTTGGAAATGGGTATTTTTCAAGCCCAGTTTATTCACATAGCCATTCATTAGCTGAACGAAATTGGTTTGATCACCCGCGATATGATCCGCCATCGCGACACAGGCATCGTTACCTGATTGCAGGTTAATACCGCGCGTTAACTGAGAAACACTGACGCGATCGCCTGGTTTTAAAAACATCAATGAGGAGCCTTTAAACACAGGATTTCCTGTTGCCCATGCATCTTCACCTACCGTGACCATGTCATTCGCACCAATTTTACCTGATTTAATCGCTTGACCAATCACGTAGCTCGTCATCATTTTGGTTAAACTAGCAGGATCACGGCGCTGATCTGCATTACTTTCAGCGAGGACTTTTCCTGAATTATAATCAATCAGAATATAAGCTTCTGCATCAATTGGCGGTGCCGCAGGAATTGAGGTATTTGGAAAAGTTTCATTAGCAGTTGCAATATTGGCAGTCAAAAGCAGCAGTGCAGAACCCAGCACAGTGTGACGCACAATGCGTGATGGAGCGACATTATTCATGGTTGTACCATTACATCCGAAATTCGGTTAACACAAGGAGGCGCAGTGTAGCAAAAGAGTGAGTGAACAAAAAAGCCCCTTTTACATTGCGCCAATCATTTTATTGCATTTTATCTTTTTCATATGTGAAGTGGTGTTATCTCTTTCCTCTTCACATATTTGAAGCCTTAAGGTGCGATAACCATCGAAGCTTGGTTGCGTTCGGACTGCAAACGCCCTTGAACCTCGACAGCTTGTTGTCTTGTACTAAATGGCCCTAATTGTACGCGGTAAATTCCATTGTAAGGCTGGAGACGACCAGGCACATTAAACTGGTTTTTTAACTCATTTAGCATCGATTGTGCATTGGTTTGGCTACTAATTGCCCCTGCTTGAACTAAAAAGCCGCGTTCAGGTACCGCTTCTTCACTCGCAGCTTGAGGCGCAGGTGTAGGCGTTGGTGTTTGCAAGCTCATGTCAGGCATAGTGGGCTGCATTGGTTCTTTAGGTTGTTGAACTGGCAGTGCATTTTCTGGCGTTGGTAAATTTTCCATTACAGGTGTGCCCATTGGGCCTGAACCTAATTGTGGACGTCCTGGCAGGGCATAGCTTTGTTTGACAAAGTTGGAGCCAACGGTACCTGCACCAGATAAACTGCCATCTTGTGCAACTGAAATTGCATCAATTTTGATTTTTGTTGTCGGCATTAAATTTAAGCGATCTGCCGTTGCGCGGGAAACTGCAATACTTTTACCTGGGATGTAAGGGCCACGGTCATTAACACGAACGACCATCATACGGCCATTCATCATATTGGTAATGCGAACATAGCTTGGGATTGGTAACGTAGGATGTGCAGCCGTTAATTCAACGGGGTTTACGCGCTCACCAATTGCGGTCATATTGCCAGTCGATTCAGCACCGTAAATTGATGCATAACCGACTTGTGAAAACTGAGCTGGATCGCGAACAATTTGATATTGTTGCCCATTACGGGAATAGTCGTTATTTGCCGTCGGATGATATGGCTCATAATGAGGCTCTGCACCTAATACATCTTGTGTTGGCACATTTGTCGGCACTTGTGGTGCCTGCTTAACGTCTTCTGTCACACAGCCACTGAGTAGCGCGGCAGTGATGCCAAGCATTATCCATTGTAAACGCATACTAAGCCTCATTTTATAAACTTTTGGATAGAAATTTTCGGTGTGTATGTATCGACATGATAATACCGAACCCAGCCATTAATACAATTAAGGCAGACCCCCCATAACTCACCAAGGGGAGGGGGACGCCAACAACGGGTAATATACCACTTACCATGCCGATATTAACAAATACATAAACAAAAAGGATTAAGATCAAACCGCCAACCATCACTCGGCCAAACGTATTCTGTGCACTCGCGGCGATATACAGCCCACGAATGATTAGCAGTATATAGAGACCTAAAAGAATAAGAACACCAACCAAACCCAGTTCTTCTGCCAGTACAGCAAAAATAAAGTCGGTATGCCTTTCTGGTAAGAACTCCAGTTGAGATTGCGTACCATGTAACCAACCTTTGCCCATGAGCCCACCAGAGCCAATGGCGATTTTAGATTGAATGATATGGTAGCCAGCACCTAACGGGTCTGTTTCAGGATCGAGTAGCATCATCACGCGAGCTCTTTGATAATCATGCATCAAGAAGAACCATAACAGCGGGATAAAGGCGGCAAGTGCGATGGCTGCAACGGCGATAAGCCGCCAGCTCATCCCCGCAAGAAAGAGAACAAACAGCCCTGAAGCCGCGACTAAAATAGAGGTTCCAAGGTCAGGCTGTGCGGCAACGAGTAGTGTTGGAACAAAAATCAGTATTAAGGCAATCAGTGTATTTTTAAATGAAGGCGGGCACGAATCGCGGTTCATAAAGCGCGCTACCATCAGAGGAACGGCTATTTTAGCGATTTCAGATGGCTGAAAACGTACAAAGCCTAAATCTAACCAACGTTGAGCCCCTTTACTTATTTGCCCGAACACATCTACAAAAATCAGTAAAATCACGCAAAAAATAAATAAGTGCGGCGCCCAATTTTCATACATCCGAGGAGGAATTTGTGCCATCACAATCATGACAATAAAACCTGTGGCAATTTGCCCAAGTTTTCTTTCCATCATTTCAGGGTCTTGCCCACTAGCGCTCCACATGATAAACGCGCTGTAAGCAAGTAATGCAATAATGATCAATAACATAGGTACATCTATGTGCAGACGCGTTGATAATGAATTTTTTCTCTTATCGTCAGTCATAATCTTTATTGCTCATAAAAAAGGTTCTTAAAACACGCATTAGCGATCTTCCCCCACACCTGCTGCTGATGAGACAACTTCAGTTCGGTTATCGCCAAGCAGGACATGGTCAAATATTTGGCGAACAATATCACCAACTGCTGGACCTGCACCGCCGTTTTCTAAAATAATCGCGACAGCAATTGTTGGCTTATCATAAGGTGCATAAGCAATCATTAATTTGTGGTCACGTAAATGTTCTGCCAGCTTACTTGCATTATAGGTTTCATAGCTGAAAACCTGTGCAGTTCCTGATTTGGCAGCCACTTTATAGGGGGTGCCAATAAAGCTGCGACGACCCGTACCGTTCGGCGCATTTGCGACACCATACATACCGTGTTTAGCCAGTTCCCAATATCCCGAATGAATGTCACCAATTTGCTTGGTTTCCTTATCTTCATAAGGCACCATTGCGTTACCCAGTTTCGTGCCATACAGCAGGTGAGGGGTTTTGACTTGGCCATCATTGATTAACGTCATCAATGCTTTAGACATTTGGATTGGTGTTGCTGTCCAGTAGCCTTGTCCTATTCCAACAGGAATTGTATCTCCTTGATACCAGGGTTTTTTATAACGCTTTTGTTTCCATTCTCGGGTTGGCATGATACCTGAACGTTCTTCCGCAAGGTCAATGCCTGTGTATTCTCCGAAACCAAAACGCGTCATCCACGCAGAAAGACGGTCTATCCCCATATCATAAGCGACTTGATAGAAGAAAGTATCCGCTGATTCAACAATCGATTTAACAACATTTAATTTACCGTGCCCCCAACGTTTCCAGTCACGGTAACGTTTTTCTGAGCCAGGAAGTTGCCACCAGCCAGGGTCAAAAATGGTGGTATTCGGTGTGATCACTTTTTCGCTTAGGGCAGCAACCGAAATAAATGGTTTTACCGTTGATGCAGGAGGATAGAGCCCCTGAGTAGTGCGGTTAATAAGCGGTCTATCTGGGTTATTTAGCAACGCCTGATAATCTTTGTTCGAGATACCATTAACAAACAAGTTTGAGTCATAACTCGGGTTTGATACCAAAGCCAGTATTTCTCCATTGCGAGGATCGGTTACGACGACAGCGGCGCGGCTGGTGGTTAACAGTTTTTCGATATAAGTTTGTAGTTCTAGGTCGATAGTGAGATAGATATCACGCCCTGCTTGAGGCGGTTGCTCATGTAACTGGCGGATCACGCGACCGCGGCTATTGACCTCGACTTCTTCATAGCCTGTTTTACCGTGCAAGATATCTTCGTAAAAGCGTTCAATGCCTAATTTTCCAATATCGTGGCTCGCAGCATAGTTTGGCAATACGCCTTCTTTATCCAAGCGTTCTACGTCTTTATCGTTAATTTTTGCGACGTAGCCAATCACGTGAGTTAATGCGGATCCATAAGGGTAAGAACGGCGCTGGTAGCTTTTGACCTCTAAACCAGGAAAGCGGTATTGATTAACTGCAAAGCGCGCTACTTGTACTTCATTAAGTTGAGTTTTCAGTGCAATAGAGGTAAAACGGCGTGAACGTTTACGCTCTTTTTCAAAGTTAGTGATATCTTCATCGGTTAAATCGACAACATTGCGTAATTTTTCAAGTGTTTCTTTTAAATCATCGACTTTTTCAGGAATGATTTCTAGTTGATAGAATGTGCTGTTAAGCGCAAGTTGTGTTCCTCGTCGGTCATAAATAATTCCGCGGCTTGGCGCAATAGGGACTAATTTGATTCGGTTATCATTTGAACGAGTTTGATAATCTTCATGACGAACAATTTGCAGATGATACAAATTAGTGACAAGAATGGCAGTCAAAATAACAATCACGCCGAAGGCAATAAGCGCTCGGCGAATAAATAAGACAGATTCAGCGGTATGGTCGCGAAAAGGGGTGCGTTGTGTTTTCATCCCATTGCCATTTTGAACATATTAAAACCTGACTATTCCCTGTGGTAAGGGTGATTAGTCGTAATACTCCATGCCCGATAAAGACTTTCGGCAACAAGGACTCGAACTAAAGGGTGTGGTAGCGTAAGTGGTGACAATGACCAACTTTGCTCCGCTGCTTCTTTGCAAGCAGGGGCAAGGCCTTCGGGACCACCAATCAACAAGCTGACATTTCGACCATCTTGTTTCCATTTATCAAGTTGGACAGCGAGTTTTGGGGTATCCCAGCGGTCACCTGGAATATCCAGTGTGACAATGCGATTACCTTTCCCTACTGCGGCAAGCATTAACTCGCCTTCTTTTTCCAAAATACGCTTGATATCGGCATTTTTTCCGCGTTTTCCTGCCGGAATTTCCGTTAGTTCAAACGGCATATCTTTAGGAAATCGGTGGAGATAATCCATAAAGCCGGTCTGAACCCAGTCCGGCATTTTTGTTCCAACGGCAATGAGCTGTAATTTCAACCTCAGCTCCAGAGTTTTTCTAATTCATACATACGGCGACTTTCATCTTGCATGATGTGAACGATGGCATCGCCAAGATCAACAACAATCCAATCAGAAATTCCTTGCCCTTCAACACCTAACGGCATTAACCCGTTTTTACGGCAAGCGTCAATCAACCTGTCAGCGACGGACATCAAATGGCGGCTTGAGGTTCCTGTACAGATGATCATCTGATCGGTAATACTTGATTTCCCTTGAACATCGATAGTGATGATATCTTCGGCTTTCGCATCATCGAGACTTTCGATAATAAATTTTTGGAGTTCAGTTCCTTGCAAAAGGTTCACCTTTTATTCAAACAAACAGAATATGATGTTAAATACTGTTTGTAGTTTATAGACAAATAGTTTGCTGCCAATAAACGAATTAGACTCATTTTCAGCAGAGTCATTTTACCCTAGATTTTAAGAAAAATCGGCTAAATTCTTTTTTATTCATTTTGAAGTGAAATTTATAGGGATATCTGCTCATTTGGGCAAGAAGTTTGTGTTAACTTTACAAAATAACAAAAGAAATTTTTACCCTAACAAATATTTTAGAATGGGATGAACAGAGTGCAAATAATTAAGCCTCAAGTGTTTATGTTTGAAGGGATTAATCACCTCCCGATAGAAATACAGGATGACATCGCTCCTATTGTGGAATCCATAACCAATCTATCGAGTGTTTCTTGTACAGCGGGGGCGTTGGGAGTGGTCTGCTCATTATCGAATCTATCCGAATTAATCGGGTTATTTCCTGCGAATATACCTATTTTAACGGGAGATAAATTGCAAGATATACCCCACTGGGATGCTTTTTTAACGCAATTATATACCTTGCAACGGCTTGAATATTTGCAACAGCGGTTAACTCATCATGAAATAATTCAATTTCATAGTCGTCATAAATATTTGATTATGGCGTACTCCCCTGTGGGGTATCAATTAACAGGCCGTCTAGTGGCGACTATTCGCAAAGGTAGTAATTTGACGTTATTTTTTAATCAATATAAAGCGAGCTTGATGGAAATATTTGCAACCGTAGCGCCTAAAAATATTCAAGTAAATGCACTTAGCCATATGCAAGGCTATTTTAAACATAAAGCAACTCAAGACGAGAAAAAACGATTGTTGTTGTTAATTAATGATTATCGAGAAGGTTATTTGCCCATTAATCGGCCATTAATGATGATGCAGCAATTACTACAGCAATATCCCGATGACTACCTCAAGGGGCAATATTTCTTTGCGCCTTACCCTAACTGTAATGTATTAAGAGAAAGGCCTTATCTTTGGTAAAGACCTTGCTGGTGAATATACTGTAAAACAGCTTCAGGAATTAAATCACGGCAGCTATCACCTGCAATTAATTTTTGGCGTATCTCTGTAGCGGAAATATTAATAAGCGGTGTATCCCCTAAAAAAATATAACCGTGGGGTGTACTGCGCAATTTTTCGGGCTGGGCTGTTTTATGTTGTGAAAGCCATGCTTGCATTTTCGGGTCAGTAAATTGTGTTGCATACCCTGGACGTGAGCAAACCAGTAAATGGCAGTTATCTAATATTTTATCCCACCCGTGCCAGGTATTAATGGAAAGTAATGAGTCTTGCCCAATAATAAACGCTAAAGGTTGCGTCGAGCCCTTTTCTTGGCGTAATTCTGTCAATGTTTCAATGGTATAAGATGGCGAATTTTTTTCGAGTTCCCGTGTATCAATTGTAAATAACGGATTACCTTGAATGGCTAATTTTACCATTTCTAATCGTTGGGATGGGCTTGCTTCAGGCTGCGGGCGATGAGGCGGAACGTGGTTTGGTAGCAAAAGAACCTTTTGTAACCCAACTTGCTTTGCGAGTGCTTGAACAGGGCGCAAATGACCATAATGGATGGGGTCGAATGTTCCGCCAAATAAGGCTTGCAGACCCGTATTTTTTTTTGGAAAAGCAAACTGATTAACCATGAATAAAATTCTCTGCAAATGATTTGCCACACAGCAACATAGACAGGGATTGAAGATCGGGCCATGCAGAATGGCTAAAGTCTTGTTTAATGTGAACCTCTGCTTGAGTTAATAACATGAGTGCAGATTGTAATTGATGCAAACTTAAACGCTGCAAAGCTTCAGTCATCACGCCACGGCGGTTCTGCCAGACCTTGTGTTGGTCAAATAAGGTTTTTAAAGGTGTAGTCGCTGATTGGCGTTTTAAGGTGATCAACAGCATTAATTCTCGTTGGATTGAGCGCAATAAAATAACAGGTTCAACATCTTCATGTTGAAGTTGCTCAAGAATATGCCATGAGCGGCGAGATTTCCCCGCTAATAGGGCATCAACCCAATGAAAAGGGGTGAAATGTGCGGAATCATTCACCGCGCTTTCAACTCGTGGGTAGGTCAATTTGCCATCGGGGTAGAGTAATGAAAGTCGCTCAAGAGCTTGAGCTAACCCCAATAGATTCCCTTCATAACAATAGCAAAGCAATTGGTTTGCTTCAGCTTCGAGGGATAACCGCATATTGTATGCGCGCTTAGACACCCATTGAGGCAAGCGTTGGTATTCAGGCGTTAAACAGCTGACATAAATCGCATCTTGGCTAATAGCTTTAAACCAAGCACTGTTTTCTTGGGCTTTGGTTAACTTGTGCCCACGCAGCACCAACAGTAAATCGGCGTGCAATAATTGAGAAAGCTGGTTTAATTTTTCCGCCATTGCCGCATTTGGGCCATTTTCGGGGAGCAGTAAAGTGAGTGTTTGACGGCTGGCGAATAAGCTCAGTGCTTGGCACAAGCTAAAAATTTCATCCCAATCCGTGTTTTGCTCAAGGGCAAAAGTAAAATGCTCTTCGAACCCTTGCTCAATAGCGGCTTTACGAATCGCATCCTGACTTTCTTGAAGAAGAAGGGGCTCATTGCCCCAAATTAAATAGCGGCCTCTTAGAGACTCTTGTAACGAAGAGGCCAACTGTTCAGGGTAAATACGCGTCATTATGGTTGCGTGTTAGCTTCAGCGGCTTGAGCTTTCGCTTTTTCAAGTTCAGCTGAGTGAACCAACAGTAACTTGCGGACGATATTGCGTGCCGCCTGCTCTTGCATTTCTTGCTTAACAATCTCTTTTTCCGCATCTTTTGCAAGTGCTTCTAATGGGTTGTCAAAGAAAGTACGTTCTACACGGCTTTGCAGCGGGTATATTGCACCATCTGGCATTAAAACCTGCGCATTCATCGTGAACGTTAATTGTTTCTCAGCAGCTTTACCATCTTGATAAATCGATACCGTTTCAGTGTTTTCACTGGAACTTGTGATTTTCAAAATAGGGACGCTCGCGTTGCCTGTTTCGAGGATCGTCACGTTATTGAGTCGCAATTGTTCCCGAAGGGCACGTGTCAGGTAGCCGTATGGATCGTTTGAACTCAGCTGCAATGTTTTCAATTCTTCAGGAATTTGCGTTGTTCCTTGTAAACGAAAACCGCAACCTGCGGTAACGAGTACCGCAAGACTCAAAAATAAAGTTATTAGATAACGCACCTGGCCTCCTTATCAGCCAACAGCCTAATATCAACCTACAACAAGGTTAAGCAATTTGCCTGGAACATAGATTACTTTGCGAATACTCACCTCTTCAAGGTATTTTGACACGCTAGGCTCTTGTTGCGCCATTTCTAAGACAAATTCTTGTGTCGCATCGGCTGGAACGGTAATACGACCACGCACCTTGCCATTGACTTGAACGACAACCAACTTAGTGTCATCAATCATGGCTTTTTCATCAGCAACAGGCCACTGTGCGAAATCGATGTCTGTTTGATGACCCAAAGCTTTCCACATTTCAAAGCAAGCATGTGGGATAATAGGTGACAGCATCAGTGTAATGGCTTCGAGAGACTCTTGGACTAATGCACGGTCTTGCTCGGTTTCTTGTGGAGCACGGACTAATTTGTTCAAGAACTCCATGATCGCGGCAATTGCCGTGTTAAATGCATAACGGCGACTAAAATCATCAGAGACTTTAGCGATTGTTTTGTGTAGGTCACGGCGTAAGTCTTTTTGCTCTGTCGTTAATGCACTGATATCTAAAGGAGATGTAGCGCCTTTTTGAGAATGTTCATGCACTAAACGCCAAACACGGCGAACGAAGCGGTTGGCGCCTTCAACGCTAGACTCTTGCCATTCAAGGGTTAGCTCAGGCGGTGCTGCAAACATCATGAATAAACGAACCGTATCTGCGCCGTATTTTTCGACCATTAATTGTGGGTCAATACCGTTATTTTTAGACTTAGACATTTTGCTCATACCAGTATAAACCAGTTCATGGCCTTCATTGTCTACAGCTTTAGTAATACGGTTTTTGTCATCACGTTCAACAATGGCATCAGCAGGGGAAACCCAAACACGTTGTCCATCGCTTCCCGTGTAATAGAATGCATCAGCAAGTACCATGCCTTGGCACAGTAGGCGTTTTGCGGGTTCATCGGAGTTGACCAGCCCTGCATCACGCATCAATTTGTGGAAGAAACGGAAATACATTAAGTGCATGATAGCGTGTTCAATACCGCCAATATATTGGTCTACAGGTAACCAGTAGTTAGCTGCGGCTGGGTCTAACATACCGTCATCATATTGAGGGCAAGTATAACGTGCGTAGTACCAAGAAGATTCCATAAAGGTATCGAAGGTATCTGTTTCACGTAGTGCAGGTTGACCATTAATGGTCATTTTCGCCCACTCAGGATCTGCTTTAATCGGGCTGGTAATGCCGTTCATCACAACATCTTCAGGCAAAATCACAGGCAGTTGATCTTCTGGAACAGGAACGACAGTGCCGTCTTCCAATGTTGCCATTGGGATTGGCGCGCCCCAGTAACGTTGACGTGAAACACCCCAGTCACGTAAGCGATAGTTGACTTTACGTTGGCCTGCACCCAGTGCAACAAGTTTGTCTGAAATCGCATTGAAACCAGCTTGATGGTCTAACCCGCTGAATTCACCTGAATTAATCAGTGCGTTTTTCTCCGTCATGGCTTCTTGGGATAAATCAGGCTCGTTGCCTTCTGCATCAGCAATGACGGCTTTAATTGGCAGATTGTATTTGCGAGCAAACTCCCAGTCACGTTGGTCGTGAGCAGGGACGGCCATAACCGCGCCAGTACCGTATTCCATTAATACAAAGTTTGCGACCCAAATTGGCAGTTTTTCTTGAGTCAATGGATGTACAACGAATAAGCCTGTTGCCATCCCTTTTTTATCCATCGTTGCCATATCCGCTTCTGCGGTTTTGGTGTTACGGCATTCATCAATAAATTGCGCTAATTCAGGATTATTTGTAGCGGCTTCTTTTGCTAAAGGGTGACCTGCGGCAACGGCAACATAAGTTGCACCCATAAAGGTATCAGGGCGAGTGGTATAAACCGTTAAGGTTTCATCGCGGTCAGCAACATTAAAGGTGATCTCAGTCCCCTCGGAGCGGCCGATCCAGTTGCGTTGCATCGTTTTAACTTGCTCAGGCCAATCGTCCAATTTGTCCAGATCGTTGAGCAACTCTTCTGCGTAGTCAGTAATCTTGATGAACCATTGTGGGATTTCTTTGCGCTCAACTGGGGTATCACAACGCCAGCAGCACCCATCAATGACTTGTTCATTAGCCAGAACGGTTAAGTCATGTGGACACCAGTTGACCGCTGAGGTTTTTTTATACACTAAACCCTTTTCATACAGCTTAGTGAAGAACCATTGTTCCCAACGGTAATATTCAGGGGTACAAGTCGTGACTTCGCGATCCCAATCGTAACCGAAGCCGAGCATTTTAAGCTGGCTTTTCATGTAATCAATATTGGCATAAGTCCATGGCGCAGGAGCAGTGTTATTTTTAACCGCAGCACCTTCAGCAGGTAGACCAAACGCATCCCAACCAATTGGTTGGAGAACGTTTTTCCCCAACAAACGTTGGTAACGAGAGATAACGTCACCCATGGTGTAGTTACGTACATGGCCCATGTGTAGTCGACCAGAAGGGTAAGGTAGCATGGACAGGCAGTAGTATTTTTCTTTGCTGTTGTCTTCAGTCACTTTGAAAGTTGCTTTTTCATCCCAGTGACGCTGTACTTTAGGCTCTATATCTTCTGGACGATATTGTTCTTGCATGGCACCGATAATCCTATGGTGAATAAATGCTACATTTGTAGCGTGAATGTCTTTCTTAATTAAGATCCGCATAGCATAGCGGATCCTCACCGAAAACAACAATAGTTGATTAGCTGAACCTACGGGGGAAGCTGGATATTGCTTTTCGGGGAACGGAGTCAGAATATTTTACTCTGATAACCAAACAACTTAACTAAAAAGTCAGGCAAATGGTAGTGGTTTCTTGAACTATTTCAAATTCAGCGAGTTGTTGTGGATTTTTATTCGCGGATAATCGCAATTTGGTGTGTGAATCGGTGTGAAATTGCAATCTGAAGAGGAGGGAGCCAAGTGGCTCCCTGTAAAAAATTAATGCAAAATTTTCGCTAAGAAATCTTTGGCGCGGTCGGATTGCGGGTTAGCAAAGAACTCTTCTTTTTTACTATCCTCAACAATCTTCCCTTCATCCATAAAAATCACGCGATTAGCCACTTTTTTGGCGAAGCCCATTTCGTGCGTGACCACCATCATGGTCATGCCTTCATTGGCGAGTTCCACCATGACATCTAGCACTTCGTTGATCATTTCTGGGTCAAGTGCTGATGTGGGTTCATCGAACAGCATTGCGATTGGATCCATACAAAGTGCGCGAGCGATAGCAACGCGCTGTTGTTGGCCACCAGATAATTGCGCTGGGAACTTATTTGCATGACTTGCTAAGCCAACTCGTTCTAAGAGCTTAAGCCCTTTTGCTTCTGCTTCCTTTTTATCGCGATTTAACACTTTAACTTGCGCCAGTGTTAAGTTTTCAATAATCGATAAATGTGGAAATAATTCAAAGTGTTGGAATACCATCCCCACTTTAGAACGTAGTTTTGCAAGGTCTGTTTTTTTGCTATTGACTTGAATATCATTCACAAAAATCTCACCCTGCTGAATAGGTTCTAAGCCATTCACTGTTTTTATTAATGTGGATTTACCCGAACCAGATGGCCCACATACGACGACAACTTCACCTTTTTTAACTTCAGTTGTGCAGTCTGTGAGCACCTGAAATTGGCCATACCATTTGGATACATTTTTCAGGGTAATCATGAAACAGTCCTTTTCTTAAGATAATTCACTAACATTGAAGCGCCAAAACTGATAATAAAGTACACCAGACCTGCAAACAGTACCATCTCTACCTGTGTGCCATCTCGCTCACCAATATTTGTGGCGGTACGGAAGAAGTCGGTTAAGCTCAGGACATACACAAGGGATGAGTCCTGAAATAACACAATACCTTGTGTTAATAACAGTGGTACCATCGCTTTAAACGCTTGCGGTAACACGACGAGTCTCATGGTTTGCATTTGTGTCATGCCTAGCGCTAACGCAGCAGAGGCTTGTCCACGGGAAATGCTTTGAATACCCGCACGAATGATTTCGGAGTAATAAGCCGCTTCAAAAAGAGAGAAGGCTATCATTGCTGAAATCAAACGAATATCATTTTTTGGTGATAAGCCTAGAACATTTTGTAATAAGCTTGGAACGATTAAATAGAACCATAACAAGACCATAACGAGTGGAATGGAACGGAACGTATTCACGTAAAGCGCAGCAAACCAGCTAATTGGCTTGAAAGTTGATAAACGCATGACCGCCAAGACGGTTCCCCATAAAATCCCCACCACAATAGCAGTTAATGTGATTTTAGCCGTTACAATAAAGCCATCAATTAAGAAGGGCATGCTTGGGGCAATTGAGCTCCAATCAAAGTCATAAATCATTTTATCGCCCTCCTAATGTGCCAGGTAAGCGAACTTTGCGCTCTAATAGCGCCATCAAAATCATAATGACGACGTTAATACCTACATAAGCTAATGTAATTGCAGTGAATGATTCCCATGCGTGAGCTGAGTAATCGAGCAGCTTACCTGCTTGTGCCGCCATATCGACTAAGCCGATGGTGGAGGCAATGGCAGAGTTTTTCACCAAGTTCAACATTTCTGAGGTCATTGGTGGCAAGATCACGCGATACGCATTTGGCAATAATACGTAACGATAGGTTTGTGGCAAGGTTAAGCCCATCGCTAACGCTGCGCTTTTTTGCCCTCTAGGCAGTGATTGTATTGCGGCGCGTACCTGTTCGGTCATACGTGCTGCGGTAAATAACCCCAGACATAACATTGAAGAAATAAAAAATTGATAGTTAGGATCTAACTCCATTTTAAACCAATCGCCAATTGAGCGGGGAAGCAGCTCAGGGATCACTAAATACCACGTGAAGAATTGCACGATGAGTGGCACGTTACGGAATAATTCCACATAAGCGGTACCTAAAAAGGCTAAAAAGCGGTTAGGGACTGTACGTAAAATACCGAAAAATGAACCGACTAAGAATGCGATAATCCATGCGCAAATAGAAAGTGTGACAGTGACTTCTAGGCCAGATATTAACCACCCTAAATAAGTGGTATTCCCAAACGGGGCTTCCTGAAGGAATATTCCCCAATTCCAATTAATTGACATAATTTTGACTTCCTGTGGGCAATTAGATTGTCCCGAATACTGTGAAGAGTGAGCAAGGCGGGGAACGACCGCCTTGCAACCCTTACTTCCAGTAACACCCTGTTTGTCTTTTTTATTAGTTTAGTGCTTTGTCATTTGGCGCTTTAAACAGTGCTTTCATTTCATCGGACAACGTAAACTTCAGATTCAGATTTTTTGGTGGGATAGGTTGGTTAAACCAACGATCAAAGGATTTTTCAGCTTTGCCTGAGGTTTGTGCGGTTGCGATAGTTTCGTCAACCAGAGCTTTGAATTGTGGGTCGTCTTTACGCAACATACAGCCATAGGCTTCTTCAGTTTGTGGCTTACCAACGATTTCCCAAATTTCAGGTTTTTTCGCTTTAGCACGTTCACCCGCTAGCAGTGCGTCATCCATCATAAAGGCAACGGCACGGCCAGATTCTAAAGTACGGAATGAATCACCATGGTCTTTGGCGCTGATAATGCGCATTTTCATGTTTTTTTCGTCATTTAATTGATTTAACAGGATTTCAGACGTTGTACCAGAGGTTACAACAACGTTTTTCCCTGCTAAGTCCGCAAAATCTTTGACGCCAGAATCGTTCTTAGTCAGTAAGCGTGTACCAACCACGAAAATTGTGTTGGAGAACGCCGCTTGTTTTTGTCTTTCTATATTATTGGTGGTTGAGCCACACTCGAAGTCAAAGGTGCCATTTTGTAACAATGGGATACGGTTTTGCGACGTAATTGGGATTAATTTCACTTGCAGATCTGGCATATTTAATTTTTTCTTCACTGCATCAACGATTTCGTTTGAGTAATCCTGTGAATAACCAACGACTTTCTGGTTATTGTCATAGTAGGAAAACGGTACAGAAGATTCACGGTGACCAACAACAATGACACCGTTATCTTTGATTTTTTTCAGAGTCCCGTTTAGCTCGTCTGCTTGAACTGCGCAGGTCGCACCTAAAATCATCATTGATAATACAAGCTTACTTATACGCATAATTACAGCTCCTTTAGAACATCGGTGTAAACCCGTCATATTTCAAAGGTGACCTGTCATGGAACGAGGTTACACTTGAATGACGTTAGTTTTGTTGTGTTATGTTTGCTGATGTGTCGAGGATTTCGATAACGCCACGATCATCGGCTGTATGTTTTATTATTGTTAAAAAGTAATTAAATTTGTTAACTAATGAAAATGGATTGTTTCAATTTCGGGAGCTATCTCGCATATTATTTGGTGCATTCTTGAATCAGCGCACTAATATGGTGAATAACGACTAAAAATTGTTTAAAACTGATAATCGCGCACTGTTAGGGTGCAAACTATCGCCACTTTCATTCCTGTATAAGATGTAGCAATTTCTGTGCCGAGTTTTAGAGATAGGTAAGTTTTTGTTTATCGAAAAGGGAAATGTATTTGTAAAGTTAGATGATGCTACTTGTACGGAATGTTTTGCTGTGTAAGATGTAACCTCCATTTAACTTATAGATGGCATAACGGTTTTAGTCAAAGTTAGATTTCTACCGTTATTATTGCTAAAGTTGTTTAATTGGTGTTATTTCAGGAAGATATACCGAGAAACGCATGAACAGGCATTTAAAATTAGGTAAAGGATTAGTGATATTCGCCTGTCTGATGGTATTGATTTGTATGAATCAGCGCGCCGTCGGAGAGCGTCTATTTGCCAATTTTTTTGTGCCGAACGTTTTAGTTCACGCACAAAGTCATGCTGGATCTAACCTTACCTATACCGATAAATCTCAATTAGAACAAAGTGATAGCAGTACGCATCTTTCTAGTTGTGAGCTTAGTGCTAAATCATTAATCACTTTGCTACCTGCTGTTATCGAGCCTTTCTTCTTTATGTTTCTTGCTTTAGCTGCATTAATGGTATTTTGCACTAATCTATTTATATCTAGAGCAAACAATGAAGAAAAGCATGCCCCTCCAAGAGTCAGACGACACTTACAGTTTTGTAATCTTCGGAATTAGCGCACAACGAATTTCAATTCGTTGGTGTAATTTATTCTGGAGGAAACAATGCGTTTTTTAATTAATTCATTTTTGATTTTATTTGCTCTATTTTCGAGCAGCTTACAGGCTGCGGATACGGGGTGGCTGCAACCTGCAAAAACTGGGTGGATGAGTGATAACACCCCAATGCATGCACAAGTGCGTTTGCTGAGTTCGACTCAACAGGACGATGGCAAAATTGATATTTTGCTGGATGTGAAACTCGATGATGGTTGGAAGACCTATTGGCGCTCACCGGGAGAAGGGGGCGTCGCACCTGAAATCGTTTGGTCAACACCCGTCGATACAATAGATTGGCAATGGCCCGCACCTGGGCGTTTTGATGTGGCTGGGGTGTCAACTCAAGGCTATATGGGCGATATTATTTTCCCCATTACAGTCTCTAGCAAAGACAAACTCGATAAATTAACAGGTGTTTTAACGTTATCGACCTGTAGCAATGTCTGTATTTTAACCGATTATCCTTTTGAGCTTGATTTAACGGAGCCAGCCCCCGCTGATTTTACGTGGGCTTTTAACCAAGCCAAAGGGGCCGTGCCACCAACGAGTGGTTTGGTTGAGCAAGCAAAAGCGGGTTTTGCCAATGAAAAATTGGTTATTGAGCTGCAAAAAAATTCAGGTAGTGCATGGATTAAACCAAATATTTTCACTGATGTAGTCGATGGCGCTGTTTTAGGGGTGCCAGTGATTAAAACATCAGGGAATAGCCTTACCGCAATCATTGATGTAAGTGATGATTGGGGGGAGGAATCACCAAACTTAACAGGAAAAACCGTATCATTTGTGGTCACTGATGGTGACATTTCCCAGCAAATTAGCAGTGAAGTGACGCCATTTACTGGCACAATTAGCCCAAATGGAGCGGGAAGCGCAATTTCGTTGTGGCAAGTGGTCTTGTTCGCTGTCGTTGGCGGACTAATTCTTAATTTGATGCCATGCGTTCTTCCTGTGCTTGCAATGAAACTCGGCTCCGTATTGATGGTGCCACAGGGTGAACAAAAAACCATTCGTCGTCAATTTTTACTCTCTTCCTCTGGGATCTTAGTTTCTTTCTGGTTACTCGCACTGTTGATGACGCTGTTACGTGTTGGCCAGCAAGCAGTTGGTTGGGGAATTCAATTCCAAAACCCGTGGTTTATTGGTTTTATGGTTCTAGTTACCGCATTGTTTACAGCAAATTTATTCGGTTTATTCGAAATTAACCTTGGCAGTAAAGCGAATACACGCCTCGCGACAGCGGGGGGACAGGGGAATAGTGGGCATTTCTGGCAAGGCGTATTTGCAACGTTATTAGCCACTCCGTGTTCTGCACCATTTTTGGGCACCGCTGTAGCCTTTGCGCTCGCCGCGCCAATGAGTGAGTTATGGTTAATTTTCACTGCATTAGGTATTGGAATGAGTTTACCTTGGTTACTGATTGCCGCTTTCCCTGCTATTGCAAAATTACTTCCGAAACCTGGCACATGGATGCTGAAATTACGCGCGGTGCTTGGCTTGATGATGTTAGTGTCTAGCCTTTGGTTAATTAGCTTATTAATTCCTCATTTTGGTGCAACCTACTCCACCGCGATTGCCATGATATTCTTAGTCTTGCTGGTGGTCTTTATTGCTATCAAAAAAGGGATAAAAGCGGCTATTTTCCCCTTAGTATTATTTACATTGTTTGCGGGCACTTTTGTTTGGATGACCCAAGGACAGCAGGCAGGAAGTCGCTCATTAGTCAAAGATACAGTGAATTGGCAACCTTTAACTGAGCAGGCAATTACCGATGCCCTAGCACAAAACAAGCGCGTTTTTATTGATGTAACGGCAGAGTGGTGTGTTACCTGCAAGGCAAATAAATACAATGTACTATTAAGAGATGATATTCAGCAGCTATTAGGTGAGCCAGATGTTGTCGCATTACGTGGAGATTGGACCAAACCGTCTCCTGAAATTACTGCGTTCTTGCAAAAACGTGGGCAAGTAGCAGTTCCTTTTAATCAGATTTATGGCCCTAACTTGGCCGACGGCGAGGTGCTGTCAACAATACTTGACCGTGAATCGTTAATCTCAGTTATGAATCAGGCCAAAGGAGCCACAAAATGAAAAAAACAATTTTAGCTGTTCTATTTTCATCTCTCATGATAGGGGCAACAGCTCAAGCCGCCCCATTAACGGCAGACCAAGAAGCGCAAGTGCGTAAATTGGTACGTGATACGTTAGTTGAAAACCCAGAAATTTTGGAAGAAGCTATTGTTGCGCTGCAAGCGAAGCAAGGTGAAAAACAACAAGCGCAGATGAAAGAAACGCTAAAAGCCGAGCACAATGCCTTATTTAACGACCCAACAAGCCCGCGCATAGGTAAAAAAGATGCCAAGTTGGTGTTAGTTAACTTTACCGATTTTAACTGCCCATATTGCAAACGTTTTGACCCACAACTGATGGATATCGTGAAAAAATACCCAGATGACGTTGCAGTGGTGATCAAGTATTTACCATTTAAAGGCCAAACATCGTTAGATTCAGCACAATTAACCATGACACTCTGGCAAGAAGACCCGAAAGCATTTGAAGCATTGCATCATAAATTTATGCAAAAGCAAGGCATGCTGTCAGATGCAAATATCAAAGATGCGCTCAAAGCAACGGGTAACGACAAGCTTAAAGCGAGTGAGAAAAGCCGTGAAGGCATTCGTACAAATATGATGTTAGCAGAAAAACTTGGGGTAAACGGAACGCCTGCAACGCTGGTGGGTGATGAGATGATCCCAGGGGCTATCGATGCACAGCAGTTTGAAGAGGTGGTGAAGGAGCAGCTCGCTAAGCTCAAATAATATCCTCGTTATCCTCGTCATACTTCGCGCTGTGGCGTTGTTGGTTATCCTCGTCATACTTCGTGTTATGGCGTTGTTGGCTGCTCTCGACTACGTGGGTAACATACTTATGTATGCTCCCCACGATAGTCTCGTTTGCCGCCTAGCCTCAACACGAATTATTTAGAGGATAAATTATCTCGTCATACTTCGTGTTATGGCGTTGTTGGCTGCTCTTGACTACGTGGGTCACATACTTGTGTATGCTCCCCACGATAGTCTCGTTTGCCGCCTAGCCATAACGCGAATTATTTAGAGGATAAAAACCAAGCATTTTAAATAGCAAGGCATTCATTTCAATTGAATGTTTTGGTTTCTTACATTCTAGATTTGTACTATTTGATAACAAATAGGTTAATAACCTTATGAATAAACTGAAAAAGTGGTCTAAAGAAATTATTGTTTTGGCGATTATTTTATTTATTGCTTTTACCGTCATGGACTTGTGGCGCAAACCACAAGCGCTTGCACCTGTGCTATTGGAGCAACACACTTTGGTTAATGGTGAGACCGTTTCATTGGCTGAACTAAGCAAGGAAAAACCCATATTGGTTTATTTCTGGGCAACATGGTGTGGGGTATGCAATTTAACATCGCCAACGGTATCCGATTTAAGTCAATCAGGTATGCCAATTATCTCGGTTGCAATACGTTCGGGTGAAACACCGCGTTTAATAAAAGGAATGGAAAGCAAGGACTTAACGTTTCCTGTGATCAACGACATTAGCGGGCAGCTTTCCAATGCAGTGGGGGTTAGTGCAACACCAACATTTATGGTGATTGATAACGGTGAATTAGTCAGTTTTACTTCGGGCTGGACCAGTTCTTACGGCTTAAAAATGCGCATGTGGTTGGCCTCATTTTAGTATCTTCATTGTCCCCTTTGGGTTAAAAAAGGGGACTTTTCCGTCTATAAGTTTAATTTATCGTTGTGGTAAACTCATCTGGCATATAAATAATAAAATGGGTGGATGGGATGGTTGTGTTCAAAAAAGTGGTTGGGTTATTGCTAGGTGCGGTATTAATTGCGGGATGTTCCCCCGATGCCGAAGAGAAAAAGCCCGTTGAACAAACATCAGGAACGACGGCAAATTCAGAATTAAAACAGCGTTATGATGAAATCAAAGCCAATTCAACGGAAGAGAAAATTAATGCGTTTAATGCCAAAGGAGACGATGACCCGACGTTATTACGAGAGGTTTTCTTGACCGAAATGGCAAAAGCATTACCGATGTTGATTGACGACGTCACATTATTGACGGAAGTTACGGCAAACCAAAATGGTATGCTGTTTTATCAGTACACCATCAAGGGGATCCCTGATAATGTTCTGGAAGGAAAGAACTGGCAGCAAAATATGCGTGAAATCTTAGATAAAAACTATTGTGGTAAAGACGTTGGCATGAAAATGCTGCATGAAATGTTCCCTGAAGGGATCACACACAATTACCATAAATCAGATAAATTGGTTTTCACCTACATTGTGACGCCAGCTATTTGCCACTAATCTCTTTTATAGTGCCTGATAAGCATTTTTATCAGGCATATCAATAGCTAAAACTCTAAATTGCGAATAAAACGGTAATCGGCTGATTGGGGCTTTAAACGGTATAAATTAGCGGGTCGGCCGCGCTCATGGCGCTTTTTCCCTGTATCAATCAATAAATCTGCTTGTTCTAGGCGACGTCTAAAAGACTTATTTTGCAATGGCTTACCAATCAAGACTTCATGCACATGTTGCAATTCTGCTAAGGTGAATTCATCGGGAAGGGCAAATCCTGGCACAATGGAATACAGTGATTTTTGTGTTAAGCGTGCTCTGGCTTGTTGGTAAAGTTCTAGATGATCAAAAGCGAGAGAAAGATGCTCAATCTCATCAATCGCCACCCATTTGACGGAGTCCACCGTTTCAATATGCGCGTTGCAGGCTTGGTAAGCGATCAGCGCGGTATAGCACACTGTTACAGACCAACCACGCGGATCGCGTTGGTGGTTGCCGACTGTACAAAGTTGCTCAATATAAGGGGGGATCACGCCTGTTTTTTCGTTTAGTTTGCGCAAAACCGTCTCTTCTAACGTTTGATCACTTTGCTCATCAATAAATCCCCCGGGTAAGCCCCATTTCCCTTTTTCGGGGAAACTTGCTCGTTCAACCAGTAATACCTTCAACGTGTTTTCATGGTAAGTAAACAAAACGGCATCGACAGTGAGTAAAGGTGATAAGTAATCTTTTCTGTCATAGCTAGCGAGAAACTCTTTTTCATTCATATTGTTACCACTCAACGTTAAAGATGAAGTATAGGGCTAAATCATACACGCAAAAACAATTATTGTCATTAAGACATTTAATGCTTGACTTGTTTGTGTCTATAGGACAATAATTAATTAAAGTCATAAAGACATTAATGAGGATTCCACTATGATTAACTTTAAATATTTCAAAGCAGACTCATCCACTTTTGTTATTCAATCAGTGAATGGAAAGGTACGTAAGCAAGGCAAAGGGATCAGTTTTTGGTATAACGCAGACAAAACATCGATAGCCGCTTTGCCTCTCAATGCTCAAGAGGCGCCGTTTATTTTTAATCTGCAAACGGCTGATTTTCAAAGCTTACGAGTACAGGGGCAAATTTCATTTCAAGTCAAAGAGCCTGAAAAAACGGCCGATGTATTAAATTTTAACTTAACTAAAGATGGGAAAGGCTATTCATCTGAAGATCCGTTAAAGATGAGCGACAGGGTAGTACGAGCAGCACAAACAGTGATCCAAGCAAAAATCCAAAGTACATCATTACGTGATGCACTATTAATTAGCCGTTCATTAGTCACGTTGGTTTCCCAGCAGTTAACTGAGCAGTCGGTTATCAATTCATTAGGAATAGACATTCTTGAGGTCTCTATTGCAGCGATTACACCATCGCCAGAAACCTTGAAAGCACTTGAAGCGCAGGCGAGGGAGTCTATTTTAAAAGAGGCGGATGATGCTATTTACGCAAGGCGCAAATTCTCCGTTGAACAAGAACGCACTATCAAGGAAGCTGAATTAGAAACCGATCTTTCTGTTCAAGCAAAGGAGCAGCAAATCGAAGAAGCTCGGTTAGACAATGAACGTAAATTATTACGTGAGCGGGCTGAAATTGAACAAGAGGAACTGACCGCACAAGTGAATGCTGAAGAGAAACGCCAAGAATTGGTGGCACTTAGTGTCGGGAACCAGCGTATTCAATCCGATGCGGATGCTTATGCCATTGAATCAAAAATGAAAGCTTATAGCCAATTACCCGTGGAGAACTTAAAAGCGTTAGCCCTTGCCAAAATGGGCCCTGAACAGTTGATGGCGATGGCGTTTGAATCACTGGCTCAAAATGCAGGGAAAATAGGTGAGCTCAATATCTCCCCTGATTTATTCGGTCAATTAATGAAAAAGGGGGCTAAATAATGAAAGTAATTGATGATGCACGTTTTGTTTTGGTTATGCGTAAGACACGCTTACAAGAACTCATTGAACGTTTTAATACATGGCCGCAAGCGAAATTCTATTTAGAACATAACCATGTTGAAGTTGATGATTATTTGCTTGAACATGATTTATACCAGCGACAATTAGTTCAAGCAGAATCAGTACTGAAATCACTAGGTCGATTTCAATTACTAGAAAGAAAATTATTGCCCAGTTATCAATTTTCCAAACAGGATATTGTGGTGGTGATTGGGCAAGATGGCTTGGTCGCGAATACGTTAAAATACTTGCAGGGGCAGCCTGTGATTGCTATCAATCCAGATCCAAAACGCTGGGATGGTAAGTTATTACCTTTTGAAATAGGCCAATTAAAGGAGGTCGTGACTCAAACATTAAAAGGGAAAATGGCGCAAAAGTCGGTCACTTTTGCTGAGGCGATAACGAATGATGGGCAGTCTTTATTGGCGGTAAATGACTTATTTATTGGCCCGAAAAGCCATACATCAGCGCGGTATCTCCTTAACTGGCAAGGTGAACAAGAGTTTCAGTCGTCCTCAGGGATCATTATTTCGACAGGATTAGGGTCAACAGGGTGGTTTCAATCTATTTTAGCGGGGGCTCAGGCTATAACAGGCACGAAAAACCATCCACTTGCGAGTGGATTTGCATGGGGAGATAATAAGTTACAGTTTAGCGTGAGAGAGCCATTTCTCAGTAAAACAACGGGTATAAAGTGGGTATTTGGAACGATAGAACCTAATAGCCCGTTAGCATTGGAGTCTTTAATGCCTGATAACGGCGTGATTTTTTCAGATGGGATTGAAGAGGATTTTTTGCAATTTAACGCAGGATGTATTGTAACGGTGGGAATTGCTGATATACAGGGGCAACTCATTGCTTAGTTTAATATCACTAGCCTCAATAGACGTTTATTGACTATTGAGGCCAGTTAATAACTCAGTGCTTACGGCGTCGGTTCATTGCAAAACCAAGCACACCAAAGACCACGACAGCTCCCCACATTGGGTAGTTGCTCCAGCGTGCATAAGGGGTTAACCCTGTGGTTGGTGTCACTTCTGTAGCAAGCGTGGCAGTTTTGAATTGTGGAAGCATATCTTGAATAGAACCATCTGCACTGATCACTGCTGTGATACCGTTATTGGTTGAGCGTAATAGTGGGCGACCTAACTCCAAGGAACGCATCCGCGCCATTTGGAAGTGCTGCCAAGGGCCTATGGATTTTCCAAACCATGCATCATTTGAAACGGTAAGTAAGTAGTCGCTATCTGGTTTAAAGTTATCCCTGACCTGCGTACCTAAAATAATCTCATAACAAATAGCTGCGGTCAGATGAATATTGCCAACCGCTAATTGCGCTTGTTCGTAATCACCACGGCTAAAACCCGACATTGGCAAATTAAAGAAAGGGGCGATAGGGCGCAGCAAATCTTCTAAAGGTACATATTCACCAAATGGTACTAAATGGTGTTTGTTATATCGGTTTTTAGACGGGTATAAATACGGTTTTTTATCCCCTAATACAATGATTGTATTATAGAAAGTATATTCACCATCTATTGGCCTTGCATCCACAATCCCTGTAATTAACTGAGTATTTGACTCCGCTAATAATTGGTCGAGAGATTTAAGCCAGGTCTGGTTATCGAGCTCAACGGAAGGTACTGCTGATTCAGGCCAAATAATCAAAGAGGCTTTACCGATATACGGTCGAGAGAGCTCCATGTAGGTGTCTTTGGTTTTTTGTAAAAAGCTGGCTTCCCACTTCATTGATTGAGGAATATTGCCTTGAACCAGTGCCACTTCCATTTTTTTGCCATCAAGGGGGGTGAACCACTGCACATTTTTGGCAATTAATGGGGCAAAAATCAAAACAACTGCAACTGTGAGCGCAACAAAGCTGCGGCGCAAGATAGCGAGTACTAACAGGCCACTGATGCTAAATAATAGCAATGTAACCATTTCCACCCCAAATACAGGGGCGAGTGCTTTCATCGGCCCATCAATTTGGCTATAACCAAATTGCAGCCATGGGAAGCCTGTTAACACCCAACCACGCAGAAATTCGGTGACTTGCCAGAGGGCGGGAGCGGCAAAAACCAAACGCCAAATATTGGCTTTAGGCGCAAATTTAGCCAATAACCCGCCAAATAGCCCTGTATACAGCGAAAGGTAAGCGGCTAATAAAATAACAATAAAGACGTTGACTGGGCCTGGCATTCCGCCGAAATCAGCAATACTGACGTAAACCCAATTGACGCCACTGCCAAATAGGCCAAAGCCCCATGCAAAACCTATCGCAAAAGATTGTTTTGTATTACGTTCTAGGGTGAGTAGCTGGAGAAATAAAATTGAGAGTAGCGCAGCAGGCCAGATGTCAAAAGGCGAAAAAGCCAGTGTTCCACTGGCTCCGAATAATAAAGCCAGCAGTAACCGCAACCACTGGCTTTGATACATAGATGTTGAGTTCATTAAGTCTGTTCTTCTTCCAAAGTAGGAACTGGCGCATCGTCTGGAATTTTCACGTGAAGCAGAAGAATTCGGCGACTGTCTGCCATAGCAACTTTAAACTGATAATTATCTATTGTGATGGTTTCACCGCGGGAAGGCAAATGACCAAAGGCCTGCATGACTAAGCCACCAACGGTATCTACTTCATCATCACTAAAATGGGTATTGAACGCCTCATTGAAATCTTCAATCTGCGTTAGTGCGCGGACAGAATAGGAATGACGACTCAATTGGCGAATATCGACATCATCTTGATCGTCGTATTCGTCTTCAATTTCACCCACAATCAACTCTAAAATATCTTCAATGGTCACAAGACCAGAAACACCACCAAATTCATCGATAACGATAGCCATATGGTAGCGTTGGGAACGGAACTCTTTGAGTAATCGGTCTACTCGTTTACTTTCAGGGACAACAACCGCTTGGCGTAAGACTTTATCGATACTAAAAGGCTCGGCATCCGTACGCATAAATGGCAGTAAATCTTTTGCCATCAACAGCCCTTCAATGTGGTCTTTGTCTTCGCTGATAACAGGGAAGCGTGAGTGAGCAGAGTCAATAATGACATCCAAGCACTCATCAAGCGTTTGGTTACGTTTTAAGGTAACAATTTGGGAACGCGGGATCATAATGTCGCGCACGCGCTGATCCGCGATATCCATAACCCCTTCAAGCATTTCACGGGTATCAGGATCGATTAAATCGTTTTGTTCAGAGTCGCGAATTAATTCGACTAAATCATCACGATTTTTAGGTTCACCATGGAAAAGGTGATTTAACAGTGCAAAGAACCCTTTCTTAGGACCAGGGTTATCGCTACTCGAAGAGTTATCGTCGCTCATGGCGGTTAATTTTTTTTTCCTCAAAAAATACTCGTCATACTTCGAACCGCAGCGTTGTTGGCTGCACTTGGCTACCCGAATCACATACTTGTGTATGCTCATCGGGATAGCCTCGCTGGCCGCCTAGCTGCAATCCGAATTATTTAGAGTATTGAATAGTCGTTACTCGTCATATATCGAACTGCAGCGTTGTTGGCTGCACTTGGCTACCCGAATCACATACTTGTGTATGCTCATCGGGATAGCCTCGCTGGCCGCCTAGTTGCAATCCGAATTATTTAGAGTATTGAATAGTCGTTACTCGTCATATATCGAACTGCAGCGTTGTTGGCTGCACTTGCTACCCGAATCACATACTTGTGTATGCTCATCGGGATAGCCTCGCTGGCCGCCTAGCTGCAATCCGAATTATTTAGAGTATTGAATAGTCGTTACTCGTCATATATCGAACCGCAGCGTTGTTGGCTGCACTTGGCTACCTGAATCACATACTTGCGTATGCTCATACAAAAAAGTTAGCAGGTAAAGTACTTAGAGCGTTAGTTAGTTAATAAAAACAGCTTACTTCATTCTTTTTTAGCATAAAACCGGTGGTTTATCTGCAAAATTACCATCAGTTTTTTGTAAAATAATGCATTCTTCGTAAAAGATGCCTAAAAAATTATAGTTAGGTCACTCTTTTTCTGCAAGATAGGGGTCTTCATAACCCAATTCAGCCAAAATTTCGGTTTCTAAACCTTCCATTTCTTCAGCTTCATCATCTTCAATATGGTCATAACCTAACAGATGCAAGCAGCCGTGAACCACCATATGCGCCCAATGTTCTTCGGCACTTTTTTGTTGTTCAATAGCTTCTTGTTCAACTACTTGGCGACAAATAATTAAATCGCCGAGCAGAGGAAGCTCAATTTCAGGTGGTGCTTCAAAAGGAAAAGATAACACATTAGTGGGTTTATCTTTTCCACGATAAGTGAGGTTGAGATGATGACTTTCCGCTTCATCGACAACACGGATAGTGACTTCGCTTTGAGCTTGGAATTTTGGTAACACAGCGGCTAACCAGCGCTCGAATAGTGCTTCAGAAGGTAAACCTTCAGGGTTTTCACACGCAATTTGTAAATCGAGAATGATGTCACTCATTTATTGGTTTTCCTGCTTTTCCAGCTCTTTTTGCTGTTCTTTTTCTTCACGTAACTGTTGACGGCGCTTGTTATCTTGTTCTTCCCACGCTTCGTAGGCCATAACAACTTTGGCAACGACAGGGTGGCGAACTACGTCTTCACTGTGGAAGAAATTAAAGCTTAAATCATCCACGCCAGAGAGCACTTCAATGGCATGGCGTAGACCTGATTTACTGCCGCGCGGTAAGTCGACTTGGGTGATATCACCAGTCACAACCGCTTTGGAGTTAAACCCAATCCGCGTCAAAAACATTTTCATCTGCTCGATGGTGGTGTTTTGACTTTCATCTAAAATAATAAATGCATCATTTAAAGTACGACCACGCATGTATGCCAGCGGGGCAACTTCAATCACGTTGCGCTCAATCAGTTTTTCAACCTTTTCAAAGCCTAACATCTCAAATAGCGCATCATAAAGCGGACGTAAATATGGGTCGACTTTCTGGCTTAAATCCCCAGGTAAGAAGCCCAGTTTTTCACCAGCTTCAACGGCAGGGCGCGTAAGCAAAATGCGGCGAACTTCTTGGCGTTCTAAGGCATCGACCGCAGCAGCTACCGCTAAATAGGTTTTCCCCGTTCCTGCAGGGCCAATACCGAAGGTAATATCATGGTCCAAAATATTGGCAATATATTGCGCTTGGTTTGGTGTGCGAGGCTTTATCACGCCACGTTTGGTTTTGATATTCACCGCTTTGCCGTAGTCTGGAACGCTTTCGGCGGATTGCTCTAAAATGCGGCTATCCAAAATGGCCAAGTGAATATTTTCAGGGTCGATATCAGGAATAACACCGCGCACAGGCGCGGTATCGACATACAGTTGACGCAAAATTTTGCTCGTCGCTTGTACATTAAGTGGCTTACCCGATAACTTAAAGCGGTTATCACGGCGGTTAATTTCGATAGCAAGGCGGCGTTCTAGCTGCTTGATATTATCGTCAAATGGCCCGCAGAGGCTCATTAAACGTTGATTATCTGCGGGTTCTAGAAAGATTTCTTGTGTTGCGATTTGCAAATTTTTTGTCTCGGTCACTGAATATCCTATGGTTGTGGCTTAGGGCTGGAAACTGCCAACACCTAGCTCATCTTCTTTACGGGTGCGTGCAATAACAGATTCTGGTGATTCGTGAACGCGAAGGCCCATTTGATCTTCTGTACGAATAACTTTACCGCGTAATGAGTTGGTATAGACGTCTACAATCTCAACATCCACAAACTTACCGATCATATCTGGCGTGCCTTCAAAGTTCACAACACGGTTATTTTCAGTACGACCAGAAAGCTCCATAACATTTTTACGGGATGTTCCTTCAACTAAGATACGTTGAACGGTACCCACCATTTGGCGGCTGAAGCTCAATGCTTGCTGATTAATGCGCTGCTGTAATAAGTATAGACGTTGTTTTTTCTCTTCTTCAGTGACATCGTCAGGGAGATCTGCTGCTGGCGTACCAGGACGCGCGGAATAGACAAAGCTGTAGCTCATGTCAAAATTCACGTCAGCAATCAGTTTCATCGTTCTTTCGAAGTCATCAGTCGTTTCACCTGGGAAACCAACAATAAAGTCAGAGCTGATAAGAATACCAGGACGCGCTTCGCGCAGTTTGCGAATAATGGCTTTGTATTCCAGTGCAGTATGAGCACGTTTCATCATGGTGAGAACGCGGTCAGAACCACTTTGCACAGGTAGGTGTAAGAAACTGACTAATTCAGGCGTATCACGGTAAACTTCGATGATATCGTCAGTAAATTCAATTGGGTGGCTAGTGGTAAAGCGAACACGGTCGATACCGTCAATAGCCGCGACTAAACGCAGTAATTCTGCGAATGAGCAAATTTCGCCATCAAAGGTTTCACCGCGGTAAGCGTTAACGTTCTGACCTAATAAGTTGACTTCACGTACGCCTTGCGCGGCTAATTGTGCGATTTCGAATAAAATATCATCACAAGGGCGGCTAACTTCTTCACCACGGGTATAAGGTACTACGCAGAAAGTACAGTATTTATTACAGCCTTCCATAATAGAAACGAATGCCGTTGGGCCTTCAGCGCGTGGCTCAGGCAAACGGTCAAACTTCTCAATTTCAGGGAAGCTGATGTCAATAACTGGGCTGCGTGTACCTTGCACTTGGTTTATCATCTCTGGAAGACGGTGCAATGTTTGTGGGCCAAAGACAATATCAACACTCGGCGCACGTTGGCGGATAAAATCCCCTTCTTGGGACGCAACACAGCCACCGACACCAATAATGATGTCAGGGTTTTTATCTTTAAAAAACTTCCAACGACCAAGCTGATGGAAGACTTTTTCTTGGGCTTTTTCCCGAATTGAGCAGGTATTGAGCAGGAGTAAATCTGCTTCTTCAGCAACTTCAGTTAGTTGATAACCGTGGGTACTTTCTAATAAAGAGACCATTTTGGATGAGTCATACTCATTCATTTGGCAGCCCCACGTTTTAATGTATAACTTTTTATTCGTCGACATGTCGTATATCCGGTGTTTTCGAAGCGGCTAGTGTAATGGACCCCGAAACGCGTTGTAAATCCAAAGTCCTACCCTCTTTTGGGAACTCGTTTGCATTTTGATTAAGAACATCATTGTATGATGGGATAAATGCAAAGATAGCAAGAAATAATATCACTTCACGAAATTTAAGGGCAGGCAATTTGCCTATTGTTTTAAAAATTAGGACGTATTGTATTCATTTGGGGCTTCAGTGACTAGAGTTCAAGTGGAGATATTGTCTGCGAGGGTAATAAATTTTCGGTACAATACGGCAATCAATTCATAAATAGTGGCCAATGTGATGAATAAACAAATCGAATCTTATGATGTTGTCGTGGTAGGTGCGGGAATGACAGGCGCAGCGGCGGCATTGGGCTTTGCCCAAGAAGGGATGAAGGTGGCTTTGCTTGAGAAGGCACAACCTGCACCATTTGAGCCACACAGTACCCCAGATGTTCGCATTTCGGCAATTAGCCGCGCTTCAGTCGAATTATTAAAGCAACTCGGTGCATGGCAGCATGTAGAAGTCATGCGCAGTGTGCCTTATCGCCAATTAGAAACATGGGAAGAACCCGATAGCAATGTGGTGTTTGATGCCCAAAGCCTTGGTTTGCCAGAGCTAGGTTTTATGGTTGAAAACCGAGTCTTGCAGCTTGCTTTATGGCAAGAGTGCCAACAATACAGTAATTTAGAACTTGTTTGCCCCGCAAAGCTGGTGAATTTATACCAACCCAAAAACCAAAAAGCGTGGCGATTAGAACTCGATGATAACCGTCTGTTAGAAGCAAAATTAGTTGTGGGCGCAGATGGCGCAAATTCCCAAGTGCGTAAAATGGCAGGGATTGGCAGCCGCGGTTGGCAATATCGCCAAGCTTGTATGTTGATTACCATTCAAACAGAACAACCTCAACAAGACAAAACGTGGCAGCAATTTTTCCCATCAGGCCCGAGGGCATTTTTACCGTTATACAATAATTGGGCCTCATTGGTCTGGTATGACAGCCCAGCAAAGATTAGACGTTTGCAAAGTATGTCCATGGAACAACTCACTGGTGCGATTTCGGAAGCGTTCCCTGAGCGTTTGGGCAAGGTGACCGCAATTGCATCAGGGGCATTCCCCTTAACACGTCACCATGCTAACCGTTATGTTATTGATGGTTTAGCATTGATTGGCGATGCAGCGCACACAATCAACCCTTTAGCTGGGCAAGGGGTTAATTTAGGCTATCGTGATGTAGAGAGTTTGCTGAATGTGGTGAGTTACGCACGTGAATATTTGCAACCTTGGTATTCTGTTGATGTCTTAAAGCGCTATCAGCGTCGCCGTTTGCCTGATAATTTGGTCATGCAAGCAGGAATGGATGTGTTCTATATGGCGTTTAGCGAGAATCTTCCAGGTTTAAAAATGTTGAGAAACCTAGGGTTGATGGCGGCTCAAAGAGCTGGGGAAGCGAAAAAACTTGCCCTGAAATATGCATTAGGGCTGTAAATGATAAGTGCTTTCATGTTCAGTGAAATATTTCACTCTAAACACCCTAATACTTTAGGGTGAGATAATGTTTGAATGATAAACAAGGTTATTTTGTTTTTTGGATATCAAAAAAGGCTTTTGATTTTAATAAGTATTCTTCCCCTTTGGAAATAACAAAAGTCTCTTGAGATGTAATTACGGTGCTCTTATAACCCGCAGAGGAGTTTATTTTGATGGTTTGATTTTTTTTATTTGCATCGGAAATGTATATTTCAGGAGACCAATGACCGTCTTTTAAGTATATGGCAATATTATCAGATAAGGCTAAGGCTTCATTGAGCATGTTTTGAGTGATAATTTCTGTATTCTCAAATGATACTTCGTGATATTCAATATTAGTTTCGAGATCGATTATTTTTTTGCGAAGTGAATTAATATTATTCCAAGTCTCAGGGCTGTAGTTTTTCTCGAGCCCATAATATTCTTGTGGTCTATAGGTCGCATCACCACTTGGTATATCATTATGATATTTTTTATTCATTAATGAATTTGCTTCTGCTAATAAACGAGGTTTGTCCTCATCATCATTGTTTTCCAGTTTTTTTGCGAGAACAGATAGTGTGGGTAAATGGATTGCATGGCCATATTCAGGTAGTTGAGTATTATGATAGAAGTTCCATGCTTCAAAGATAAGTTTATCATCACTGACTTTTAATAAATAACCTGTTCCTGATGTGGTGACGCCGTTTTCACCTTTAGTAAGGCTTGGGATCTCAATGAGTGTTCCAAAAGGTCGCTGAATGAACTCAATTGTCCCAAAGCCATTGTGAATGTGTCCGCTCAGTAAAATAATTTGGGGATAATCTAAAAAAATCTGTTTTAATTCTTCATCTTGGTTTCCAAAACCACCAAATAAGCCTGCTCGCCAATGTGTTGAGTTAAAGGCTTGATGAGTGAGTACAAAGATAGGTTTATCCGCTACTGCGCCCTCAGGTAATTTTTCTTTTAACCATGCGAGCGAATTAGCGTTCAGCTCCATTTCATCCTTTAGGCCAACATCAGTGTTTAAGCATAAAAAGTGATAGCCTCCGATCCATGCATCTATGCACATCGTACCTTCGTAGCGTGATACGCGGCAATTATCAAGATAGTCGTGATATATCTCAATAAGGTCTGGATCCAATGAACCGTCAGAAGCAGCTCCAGTTCTAACATCATGGTTTCCAAGCATGAGTAATAGATTTTGATGGTATTTCGTTGGGAAATTATTCTGGAAGGTTTGCAATGCTTCTTTTCTATTGGCGTGATAGTCACCAATATCTCCCGCCATGAGCAGGGCAGTCGCCCCACAGTCTGCAATATTAATAATTGATTGTGCTAAGACTGTTTTATCTTCGGCCGAGTTTTGATGGATGTCACTAATAATACCTATAATCACAGAATATATCCTTTATATAATTTATACGTATTACTAATTAACTGTTTATTTAAAATAACTCAATTTCACCTTTTATTAGTTTTAAATAATATAAATTTAAATTGTGATTTATCAGGCTTGAATCTTGTGTATCGTTTTAAAAAAGTTGTAGAAAGTGAGAGATAAAAAACCTCTCATGATTGAGAGGTTTTTTGGGATAGCTATCAAGTTTTATCAGAAGAAATGCTCGATCCTATTTAGGATTTCCAAGATCAACCGCGATTTTTTCTTTGGTATTAATGCTGTCATCTTCAGTAATCACTGAATCTAACGTTTCATTTTTTGCTGAGAATGCATGAGCCAGTTTCTCGGTATCTAGCTCTTTTTCCCAACGTGCAACCACGATACATGCGCAAGCATTACCGACTAAGTTGGTTAATGCCCGGCACTCTGACATAAAGCGGTCAATACCAAGAATTAAGGCCATACCAGCAACTGGAATACTTGGTACAACCATCAGTGTTGCGGCTAAGGTAATGAACCCTGCACCTGTTACCCCCGCTGCACCTTTTGAGCTGATCATGGCAACGAGCAACAAGGAGATTTGTTCCCAAATCGTGAGCTCGATATTGGTAGCTTGTGCGATAAACAAGGCCGCCATGGTCATATAGATGTTGGTACCGTCAAGATTAAATGAGTAACCTGTTGGGATCACTAAACCCACAACGGATTTTTCACACCCTGCATGCTCCATTTTTCTCATTAAGCTTGGCAGTGCTGCTTCAGAAGAAGAGGTACCTAAAACTAACCAAAGTTCGTCTTTGATGTATTTAATCAACTCAATGATTGAGAAACCGTTATATTTTGCAACAGCCCCTAATACCAGTAATACAAAGAGTAAAGAGGTGATGTAGAACGTCATTATCAGCATCATTAAGTTGCCAATAGATGAGATCCCATATTTCCCAATGGTAAATGCCATTGCACCGAATGCCCCGATTGGTGCGAGTTTCATTAGCATCGCAACCATTTTGAACACAGGTTCAGAGAAGTTTTGCAGTAACTTAACAATTGGCTCCCCGTGCTTGCCTGTTGCTGCTAATGCTAATCCGAAAATAACGGCAATAAACAGAACCTGAAGAATGTTACCGTTTACCAGCGGACTAATCACGGTATCAGGAATGATGTTCATCAAGAAGCCAACAATTGATGACTCGTGTGCTTTGGCAACGTAACCTGCTACTTTTGTGCTATCGAGGGTTGCTGGGTCAATATTTAAGCCATCACCTGGGCGAATGACGTTCGCAACGATGAGACCAATAATGAGTGCGACAGTAGAGAAGGTAATGAAGTAGAGCATTGATTTACCCGCAACGCTACCCACAGCCTTCATGTTTGACATGCCTGAGATACCTGTTACCACTGTTAAGAAGATAACTGGCGCGATGATCATTTTAACGATTTTGATGAATGCATCACCAAGCGGTTTTAGTGACTCTCCAATGTCTGGGAAAAAGTGGCCTAGCGCAATACCTAAGGCGATGGCTACGATGACCTGAACATATAAGATTTTATATATTGGTTGCTTTATCATGTTTCGCATAAATTTTCTCTGTAAAAATGTTGCGTTTTGGCAATTTATAATTATTAGGTTTAAAACTTTTATTTGAGTTTTTGAGAACTAATTAATGGAACGGAAGATGGGAGTGAGTTTTCCAGTGACTTATTTGTCACCAATCATACCTAACTACAATTCGAGCGCAGGTTACCACTTTCAACAGTTAAATAGAAATGATTAAAGTCACAGATTTAATAGAAAAGTTATGCAAAAGTAAATTTTATGGGCGAAATGTTGCTTGGTTAACATTTAAAACGATTAAGTTACTGGTTAATTAGTATCCACGAGATTTAATAAAATAAAAAACATGAAAAAAGAGTACGATTCTACTGAAAAAGTGCATAAACATGCAAATTTTTATGCAATAAATTGGTTTTCAGTAAGAAAAATGGATTTATTATCTAATCTTCTAAACTTGATTTAATTTATTAATAAAAATGATAATGAAAATAAGCGAATTGAAAAGAGACTGTATTAGAAAGATAAGGAAGAAAAAAGGAATGGCTGGGGTACCAGGATTCGAACCTGGGGATGCCAGGATCAAAACCTGGTGCCTTACCGCTTGGCGATACCCCAACAACAAAAGAAATGGTAGCTACGACGGGATTCGAACCTGTGACCCCAACATTATGAGTGTTGTGCTCTAACCAACTGAGCTACATAGCCATTTTTATTTCTTTAAGATGATTTTTTGCAACAAGAGGGGATAGTAGATGGCTGGGGTACCAGGATTCGAACCTGGGAATGCCAGGATCAAAACCTGGTGCCTTACCGCTTGGCGATACCCCATCCGGGAAATTCTACTATTGAATGTTTTAAGATGGCTGGGGTACCAGGATTCGAACCTGGGAATGCCAGGATCAAAACCTGGTGCCTTACCGCTTGGCGATACCCCAATCTTAAATTCAATACTACCGAGAAGGAAAATGGTGCGGGAGACAAGACTTGAACTTGCACACCTTGCGGCGCCAGAACCTAAATCTGGTGCGTCTACCAATTTCGCCACTCCCGCAAATAAATGGTGGCTATGACGGGATTCGAACCTGTGACCCCAACATTATGAGTGTTGTGCTCTAACCAGCTGAGCTACATAGCCATCTTTTTTTGCTTAACCTTCATCGGCGTTGCGGGGCGCATTATGCTAATTACAGACCCTACAGTCAACAGCTTTTTGCACTATTTTTCAGAAAATGCGTCTGTTTGTTTGTTGAATAATCATTTTGTCGATAAAGCCAGCAAAAAACAACCCTTAATTTGAAAAAAATCCGTTTTTGACTACTCGTCTGTTCAAAAAATAGTAGGGAGAAATAAAGATATTTTTCGACGTTTGATTGTCAATGAAACCGAGATTATTTGATAAAATACAAATAGATTTTAAATTGAACAATAGCAGGGTGAAGGGATAGGTATTTTTTGATAGTGGGTCTCTCAAAGCAAAGAAGCAGGTTAAAACCTGCTTCTATTCGTTCATTGAGTAGAGTGAAATTAATTATCAAACAGCTTTTGCAGTAATTCACCATTAAGCATTGCGCGTTTGGTTAAGGCAAATGCACCAATTGCTGAATTATGAACTAATTGGGAGGTGACAATCGGTAAGTTCTCACGAAAGCCTTTGAGTGCTTGAGTATCAATACAGCTTTGAATCGCAGGCAGTAAAATTTGCTCGGCCTCAGTAATATCCCCTGCAATCACCACTTTTTCTGGGTTGAACAAGTTAATGGTAATCGCAACGGCTTTACCAATTTGCCGGCCAACGTGCTGAATAACTTCGGTGGCCAGTGGGTCGTTTTTATTTGCGGCTTGGCAAATAGAGGAAATCGTGCAAGTTTCTGCAGTAAGGGTGCTGGAGTAGCCTTGCTCTAAACGTTGTTTAACGCGCGCTTCAATCGCTTGGTTGGAGGCAATGGTTTCTAAGCAGCCAAAATTACCACAGTGGCACAACTCACCAAGAGGGTCGACTTGGATGTGGCCAATTTCCCCTAAATTACCGCGATGGTTGAGCAATATTTCTTTATTGATCACAATACCAGCCCCAGCGCCTCTGTGAATACGCACTAGTAAAGAGTCTTCGCAATCCCGAGTAGCGCCAAAAAAGCTCTCAGCAAGCGCAAGGCTGCGAATATCGTGGCCAACATAACAGGTGATATTAAAATGGGCTTGTAGGTTATCAATTAGGTGCCAGTTATCCACTTTGATGTGGGGCATATAGAAAATAATGCCACGATTTGGATTGACTAAACCAGGTAGGATAATTGAAATGGCAATCAACTCTTTGATACGACGATGATTTTGTTCGATAAAATCTTCGAGGGAGGCAATCAATTTTTGCTCGACCGCTTCTTGGGTAGGCTCAGAGATAGGGTAGTGCCCATCCACAATCATTTTTCCGCCTAAGTCGTACAATGCAATAGTGGCATCATAGCGGCCTAAACGGACACCAATAGTGTGGAAGTTTTTGTGTTCAGAAACAATAGAGATAGCACGACGGCCCCCTGTGGAGGCCTGCTGGTCAACTTCTTTAATTAAACCGCGTTCGAGTAGCTGGCGAGTGATCTTAGTGACACTGGCTGGGGCAAGTTGGCTTTGTTCCGCTATCTGAATTCTTGATATCGGACCCTGTTGGTCTATCAAGCTATAGACGACAGCACTATTGAGTTGTTTGACGAGGTCAATATTACCAATTTGCTTTAGCGAGTGGCTTTGATTCATTAGCTAGTTACTCATTTTGTAGACTTCCTTTCCGTTTACGTAAGTCGCGAGAATAGTGAAGTCGTGGTTAAATGCGGTCAAATTCGCAATTTTACCCGGAGCAATTGACCCTAAAGTTTCATCAACTCCGATGGCTCTTGCTGGATAGAGCGTTGCCATTCTAAGTGTTTCATCCAATGCGATACCGACATGTTCTACGCTGTTTCTGACTGCTTCAATCATCGTCAGTGACGAACCGCTGAGTGTGCCATTTTCATCAACACATAATCCATCACGATAGTATATGGTTTTACCTGCGAAGATAAAATGATCCATTTCACCAGTTTGAGGATCAATTCCTGCTGGTGCTGTTGCATCCGTCACTAAAATTAATTTATCACCTTTCAGATGCTTACTGTTCCGAATGTTAGCCCATTGAACATGTAAGCCGTCGGCAATAATGCCTGCATACACTTCTGGCGTATCATAAATGGCGCCAACTAAACCTGGGCCGCGGCCTGAAATGTATGGCATCGCATTGAAAAGGTGAGTTGAGAAACGGATACCAGCTTTAAAGCCAAGTTTCGCTTCTTCGTATGTGGCATTTGAATGCCCCGCAGAAATCACAATGCCAGCCTCTTTTAATTGGCGAATATAATCGAGGTCGACCATTTCAGGCGCTAAGGTGACTTTTGTGATGGCATCGGCGTGGGAGGCCAAATAATCAATCATTTGAGCTGAAGGCTGGCGAATAAATTCAGGGTTATGGGTCCCTTTTTTGATCACATTAATATAAGGACCTTCTAAATGTAGGCCAAGGGCTTGGTTTTTGTGATCTTTTAAATATTCAGTCATGACGTTAATGCCATGTTTCATTAGATCATCAGAGCAAGTGATCAGCGTTGGTAGGTAGCTAGTACAACCTGTGCGTTCATTGGCTTTTTGCATGATATCTAAATTTTTCAATGTGACATTTTCTTTGTTGTCATTGAATTGAACGCCACCGCAGCCGTTAACTTGCAGATCAATAAAACCAGCAGAGAGAATTGCGCCTTGCAAATCGTGTTGTGGGATATTTGCAGGTATTTCAGAGACAGGGCAAACCTCTTTGATGATTTCACCATCAACGATGACAGCATGGTTATCCAGTCTTTCATGACCTGTATAAATAATGCAATGAGTTAGTGCATACATGGTTTTAAACTCCTGACCTCTGGAAAAATGGGTCACCGACTAGCCGTCGCCAGTCGGGTGATTGATAAATATAATCTTAGTTAAACGTCTCAATAATTTCAGATTCTAGCTGTTTGAAGTATTTGAGTGTTTTGACTTTTAACTCGAGTGTTGCAGGCTCATCACAGACAATCAGCGCTTTTGGGTGCATTTGTACACAGCTCACTGTCCACATATGGTTGATGGAACCTTCCACGGCAGCGTGAACTGCATTTGCTTTATTCGCACCTGTTGCCAGAACCATTAGCTCTTCTGCATCCATTAATGTGGCAACACCCACCGTTAACGCAAATTTTGGCACTTGGTTGATATCGTTATCAAAGAAGCGTGAGTTTGCTTGGCGTGTTTCAGGGGTTAACGTTTTGATTCGGGTACGAGAATTCAGTGATGAACCTGGTTCATTGAATGCAATATGGCCATCATTTCCTACGCCACCCATGAACAAATTGATTTTGCCATAAGATTTAATTTTATCTTCATAACGTTGACATTCCTCATCAACATTTGGGGCATTCCCATTGAGCAGATTGATGTTTTCAGCTTGGATATCAATATGGTTGAAGAAATTATCATGCATAAACGTATGGTAGCTTTGTGGATGATTAGCAGGAATGCCAATATATTCATCCATATTAAATGTCACCACATGTTTAAAGCTCACTTTACCTGCTTGATACAAAGTAATCAGCGCTTTATAGGTTGCGAGTGGTGTGCCACCTGTTGGTAAGCCGAGAACGAAAGGGCGTTCAGCGGTTGGGTTGAATGCGTTGATTTTATCAGCGATATACTGTGCAGACCAAGTGCCGACATCATGCGCATTGTTTAATGGGATTAGCCTCATGTTTCAATTACCTCTAATAAGTCTGTGAAATCTTTCATATATATGTGTATCCCTGGTGTTATGCATTAGATATAGGAATACTCGTTATACTACAAATTTATTACGCGTTGGTGTTGGTATACAGTGCCGTTTTAACGGCTGCACCTGCATTTTAAACGCGCTGAGAATATACAGGTTAATGACGTAAATAAGTTATTTTTAATCATAAAATAAGTTTTCAATAATAGCTACTAATTTAGTCAGAACATGAACGATTTCGTTGACATTTATCACAAATTGCACCTATTTATTTTGCATCGCGAAACAATTAATCTAAAGTATGAAACTGATATAATTAATCATCAAATATTATCGGTTGCTGATCATTGATCGATTGAACAATAAGATCCTGTTAATGGGGCAAAATAAGGTTATAAGGGGGAGTTTGTGAATATTCTTAGCTACTTACAGCGGATTGGTAGGGCACTGATGGTGCCAGTTGCTGTACTACCAGCCGCAGCAATCCTAATGGGGATTGGCTATTGGATTGACCCAGATGGTTGGGGCGCTAATAGTGCAATCGCGGCGTTACTGATTAAATCTGGTGCGGCAATTATTGATAATATGTCCGTGCTATTTGCAATTGGTGTTGCATATGGGATGTCGAAAGATAAGGATGGTGCTGCGGCACTGACTGGTTTTGTCGGCTTCTTAGTGGTGACAACACTGTGTTCTCCTGCATCTTATTCTATGATTATGAATGTTCCTCTGGAAACTGTCCCAGCGGCATTCGGTAAAATTAATAACCAGTTCGTGGGTATTTTAGTTGGGGTACTGTCAGCTGAATTATACAATCGCTACAGTGGTGTTGAGTTACCAAAAGCGTTGTCATTCTTTAGTGGTCGTCGCCTTGTGCCGATTTTAACCTCATTCCTAATGATCATCTTAGCCTTCGTTCTGATGTATGTCTGGCCAGTGGTGTATAACGGTTTAGTGTCTTTCGGGGAAAGCATTAAAGATTTAGGTTCTGTCGGTGCGGGTATTTACGCATTCTTTAACCGTCTGTTAATTCCTGTTGGCTTACACCATGCACTGAACTCGGTGTTCTGGTTTGATGTTGCGGGTATTAACGATATTCCAAACTTCCTCGGTGGGGCTAAATCTATCGAAGCAGGTCTGGCAACGGTAGGTATCACAGGTCGTTACCAAGCTGGTTTCTTCCCAATTATGATGTTTGGTCTACCAGGTGCAGCACTCGCTATTTACCACTGCGCACGCCCTGAAAATAAAGCCAAAGTAGCTGGTATCATGATTGCGGGTGCATTTGCGGCATTCTTCACGGGTATCACTGAGCCGCTTGAATTCTCATTTATGTTCGTGGCACCAATCCTGTACGTTATTCACGCACTGTTGACTGGTATTTCTGTGTATATCGCAGCAACAATGGAATGGATTTCTGGCTTCGGCTTCAGTGCAGGTTTAGTGGATATGCTGTTGCAATCGCGTAACCCATTAGCAGTTCAATGGTACATGTTGATTGTTCAAGGCTTAGTCTTCTTCTGTATTTACTACGTGATTTTCCGCTTCATGATCCGCAAATTTAACCTGTTAACTCCAGGCCGTGAAGAAAGCGCGGGTGATGAAACTATTGATGGTTACGATGAAAGCCTCAGCCCTGCTAATACCACGGATAGCGATATCCAAAAAGAAGCACGTCAGTACGTCTCTGCGGTAGGCGGTAGCGATAATATCGTGAATATCGATGCGTGTATCACACGTTTACGTTTAACGGTAAAAGACACTGCAATTGTTAACGATGCGATGACAAAACGTCTTGGTGCTTCAGGTGTTATTCGCTTGAACAAACAAAACGTACAAGTGATTGTAGGAACGCGCGCTGAGTTGGTTGCTAAAGCAATGACGGAAGTGATTGCGAAAGGGCCGATTGCCGGTACTGCGCCTGTTGCAGCCGCGGAAGAGAAAAAAGCAGCAGAGCCAGCGAAAGCGAAAGGCAATGCGATTTTATCCCTCGTTGCGCCAGTCAGTGGGCAAGTATATTCCCTCGATGATGTACCAGATGAAGCGTTCTCTAGCCGCATTGTGGGCGATGGTATTGCCATCAAACCAACCAGCAGTGAAGTTTTAGCCCCTGCATCAGGTACAGTGGTCAAGATTTTTGAAACTAACCATGCATTCTGCCTTGAAACTGAAAATGGCGTAGAGCTCATCGTTCATATGGGTATCGATACCGTTGCGCTGAAAGGTGAGGGTTGTGCGCGTTTAGTGGAAGAAGGTGCCGAAGTCACTGCGGGTACACCAATCCTGAAATTAGACTTACCGTTCCTTGAAGCGAATGCTAAATCAATGATTAGCCCTGTTATCATCAGCAATATCGATGATTTTGCTGGCGTCGAGATTTTAGTTGAAGGCGACGTGAAAGCAGGCGAAACGGTTATTTATAATGTTCTGAAATAATGTATTAAGTCTGATTTAAGTTTGTGATGATGCCAGCCGATAAAAAGGCTGGCATTTTTTATGGACGTTATCGGATAAAAACTTGTGGGATACGGTCAGATTTAATGAAATAACCAATCCACAGCGCGGCACTGAATGTGCTCATGAGTATTTGCTGGTAATCTGTATTGGTTAATTTAGCACCATAAATTATGGCGATAAAAACGGTAAAATACAGCGTTACGATGAGCGCAAAAATGTAGTAGGAAATCATAATCCATTTAGTCGCTTTTTTCTTATTAAAGAAAAACCAACAAGCGACGAGTGTGATAATTATATAGACAAGCTGTAGCACAATGGCGCCAAGGTAAAATGCAGGAACACCCTTCGTATTTTCAGCATAATAGGTGACAACTTGGACTAATTGGTATGCCCCAAAGATAGACAAAAATGCGGTAATAATTAGCCCTAAAGCTGGCAGATAAAGTACGCCATTAATTTTATGGACTTCCAATTGTTCGCATTCATGACACCAACCAGACTCTTTATTCGCTTCGCGCTCATTGCAGTTAATACATTTCATTGACTTACCCAGCTGTGAATTTTTAGATTTAACTATTATCGGGATATTTTTTGAATAAATGAATTCTTAGAGGCACATTTATTTCACTTAGTTGGTTTAGTCATGTAGGAAATAAGTTATCAATGTTAACAATGTTGGCGAAATCTCAAAGCAGGTTGTCGAATCTGCACAAGCAAGGCGGCTTACTCATCGATAAGATATTTTCTCAATGACTGATGAGGAATTTTCTGTGGAACTGCTTCTTTGCTTATTTGGGTTTATTTCAGGGATCACAACTGCATTATTTGGTTTTGGTGGTGGGTTTATCACGGTTCCACTGTTGTATGCATTAATTACCTTAGTCTGGGGGCCGCAAAGCGATGCAAGCGCAGTGGCAATGCAAGTTGCGGTGGCAACCTCCACTTGTGTGATGATTTTTTCATCAACGCTATCGAGCCGTGCCCATTATTTAAAAGGCAACCTAAGCTGGCCAATTATCAAGCCGTTTATTATTCCGATTTCAATTGGCGGAATCATTGGGGCAATTGTGGCGTTATCGGTAGATAGTGCGTTGATCCGCTGGATATTTATTAGTTATTTGATAATCACGATTTTGGATTGTTTTATTCGCCCTGGTTTTATGCAAACAGGATCGGAAGGTATCAAAGCTTCTCGAGGGGGCATTTTTGCTGATACCCCGATTGGCGTGGTGATTGGTGCTGTGGCGGCATTTTTAGGGGTGGGCGGTAGTGTGATGACCGTTCCATTAATGCGACGCCGCGGTGCGAGTATGATCCAAGCGGCGGCTTTTGCTAACCCGTTGACGCTACCGATGGCAATCACAGGGACATTAACTTACTTTTATTTTGCAATTGATAAGCACGTTGACCTCGGCGCGGGTTTTCTTGGCATGATTTACCTCAAAGGCGCGTTAATTTTGATTGCTGCTTCTTGGTTGGGGATCCGTTTTGCTTCATTATTAATGCCTTACCTCAGCGATAAGCGCCATGCACAAAGCTACCCATTGTTGCTGTTAGTGGTATTAACCGTGATGTTATTGACCTAAAAAAGGCGAGCAAGCAGAGCTCAATGTGCCTATTTTTTGTTGTGTTTGCCTCTTTGCTATAGCTTTTATCGGTTAAGCTCAATCAAACGGTTGTTTCCTGACGGATTATGGTAGAATATATCTGGTTACTAACCGCTTTTAGCGCGCTTTTGGCATTGAGGAATGATGACAATGAATGAGGCAGATGCTCGCCCAACAAATTTTATCCGTCAGATCATAGATGAAGATCTGGCGAGCGGAAAACACACGTCGGTCCATACGCGTTTTCCACCAGAACCGAATGGCTATTTACACATCGGCCACGCGAAATCAATCTGCTTGAACTTTGGCATTGCAAAGGACTATCAGGGACAGTGCAACTTACGTTTTGACGACACCAACCCTGTTAAAGAAGACGTCGAATACGTTAACTCAATCCAAGAAGACGTCAAATGGTTAGGTTTCGAGTGGACGGGCAATGTTCGTTACTCTTCTGACTATTTTGATACTTTATATCAATACGCCATTGAGCTGATTAAAAAAGGCTTAGCTTACGTTGATGAGCTAAGTGCGGACGAAATTCGTGAATACCGCGGCACATTAAAGGAGCCTGGTAAAAATAGCCCATACCGTGAACGCTTAATCGAAGACAACCTCGCATTATTTGAAAAAATGCGTGATGGCGGCTTTGAAGAAGGTAAAGCGTGTTTACGTGCGAAAATCGATATGGCATCGCCATTTATGGTCATGCGTGATCCCGTTTTATATCGTATTAAGTTTGCAGAACATCACCAGTCTGGCAATAAGTGGTGCATTTACCCAATGTATGACTTCACGCATTGTATTTCTGATGCGCTAGAAGGGATCACACACTCTTTATGTACATTAGAATTCCAAGACAACCGTCGTTTATATGACTGGGTACTGGATAACATCACGATTGATTGCCATCCACGTCAGTACGAGTTTTCTCGTCTGAATTTGGAATATACGGTGATGTCTAAGCGTAAGCTGAACCAATTAGTGACAGAAAAGCACGTGAACGGCTGGGATGATCCACGCATGTTAACCATTTCAGGTTTACGTCGTCGTGGCTATACCGCTGCGTCAATCCGTGAGTTTTGCCAACGCATTGGTGTGACTAAACAAGATAATAACGTCGAAATGGCGTCACTAGAGTCATGTATTCGTGATGATCTGAACGTGTCGGCTCCACGTGCCATGGCGGTGATTGACCCTGTGCGTGTGGTGATTGAAAACATGCCAGCAGGCGAAGAAATTTTAACGGCGCCAAATCATCCAAATAACCCTGAAATGGGTACGCGTAAAGTGCCTTTTAGCAATGAAATTTATATTGACCGTGCGGATTTCCGTGAAGAAGCCAATCGTCAATTTAAACGTTTAGTGTTAGGCAAAGAAGTGCGCTTACGTAATGCATATATCATCAAAGCAGAACGTGTGGAAAAAGATGCTGATGGCAACATCACAACCATTTTCTGTACGTATGATGCAGGCACATTAAATAAAGACCCAGCCGATGGACGTAAAGTGAAAGGTGTTATTCACTGGGTAAGCGTACAACATGCATTGCCAGCGGAAATTCGTCTGTATGACCGTCTGTTTACTGTGCCAAACCCTGGTGCGGAAGAGGATTTCTTATCGGTTATCAACCCAGAGTCGCTGGTTATTCGCCAAGGCTTTGTTGAACCAAGCTTAAAAGATGCTGCCCCTGAAAAGGCGTACCAATTTGAGCGTGAAGGGTATTTCTGTGCGGATAATAAGTTAAGCAGCGCAGATCATTTAGTGTTTAACCGGACTGTTGGGTTGCGTGATACTTGGGCTAAAATCGAAAATTCTTAATTTGATGTCCCCGTCATACTTTGCACCACAGGGGTGTTGGCTTCATTAAGTTACCCGAGTCACATACTTATGTATGCTCACGGGATAACTTAATTTGCCGCCTACCTGTGGTACAAATTATTTAGGGGCCAGACCGAGTATTAGAACAAAAAAAACGCTGGCAAATAAATGCCAGCGTTTTTTATAGTAATCTACAAAGCCTGCAGAATCTATTCGGGCTTGCTATCTACTTTTTCTTTTAATAAATCATGTAAATATTGATTGGCGGGGAATACGTTACCTTGGGCGTCTTTAACTTGGTATGCTTCGCCTGTGATGGACGATTTTGAGGCCACATTGTCAATAAACTGTTCAGTGGTGTTTAGGCGTTTTTCTGTTTTGCGTAATTTTAAACGTAAATGGGATTCTGCATCGGCCGCGTTATGTTCTGTGCCGTTACGAGTAAATGTCAGGTTTTGTTGCTTACCAAGTTCCGTGAGTAAAGATTCAGTACGCGTTTTTTCTTCTGGGCTTAACGCGAGGACTTGAGTAGTCACAAAAATCCCTAAAAAAAGGACTAAGGCAGATGAAAAGCGGTTTGATAATTGGGTCGTTAATGTTTGCACGAATTTCTCTCCATAGAAAATAATGGGGAAATTATAGCCAGCCAAGGGGTTTAAACTAGCGGAAAGATTCCGAGAATTGGGTGTAAAATGACTTATGGCATAAACCGATAGCCAATACCTGTTTCCGTTAATAAATGAATAGGGCGAGTCGGGTCATTTTCCAGTTTTTGCCGTAAATGCCCCATATAAATCCGCAAATAATGGTTATGCTCAATATAACTAGGCCCCCACACTTGCAATAACAAATGTCGTTGAGTCAAGACTTTACCGCTATTGGCAACTAACTCGCTAAGTAAACGAAACTCGATAGGCGTTAGGTGTAATTCTTCGTTTTGCTTAGTGACAATGCGATTAATAAAATCGACAGTGACATCCCCAAATTGAAATTGTGAGCTTTCTTGACCCACTTTACCAAAGCGGCGTAGTGCTACACGGACTCGAGCTAGTAACTCACTGATACCAAAAGGTTTTGTTAAATAATCATCCGCACCTGCATCAAGAGCCGCAACTTTTTGTGATTCTTCTTCACGGGCAGACAAAACAATAATGGGAATGCTGCTCCATTTTCGTAAATCACGAATTAAATCAAGGCCATCACCGTCAGGCAGCCCGAGGTCTAAAATCAGTAAATCCGGTTGTCTTGTACCTGCTTCAATCAAACCCCGTTGGCAATTCTCAGCTTCGAAAACTTTCCAGCCTTCACCCTCCAATGCAAGTCGGACAAAGCGGCGAATTTCTTTTTCATCTTCAATAATCAGAATTTGATGGCTGCTCACAATAAGTTAATGTCTCCTAAACTTCAGCTTCAATATCAGGGAGTTGCTTTAAAGGTAAAACAAAGTGGAAGCTGGCTCCACCTTTATTATTGTTTTGTGCCCAAATTTCTCCTTCGTGTAATTGAATAATAGCACGACAGATAGCAAGCCCAAGGCCAACGCCAGGAATTGCGGATTCTTTTTGAGCGCGGGAGAATTTATCAAAAATTGTTTTTTCTTGCCCATCGGGAATTGCGTTACTGGCATCCCAGACTTCAATATGAATTTTCTGCCTTTCGACTCGGCCATTGATACCAATTGGGGTATCTTCATGGCTATATTTGACGGCATTTTCCAATAAATTAATTAATACCCGTTCAATTAACATAGCATCGCAATATAACAGTAAATCAGCAGGAATATTAATTTCCAATGGGTGGCTGTGTAGCGTGTAATCTAATGTTCTAACGGCGCTACTGGTTATTTCTTGCAAAGATTCCCATTCAAGGTTGGGTTGAATACTGCCTGATTGCAAACGTGCCATGTCGAGTAAATTATTCACTAAACGCGAGGTGCTAAGCACTTGTTGACGCATTTGGTTTACTTGCGCGGTATGGGGCGAATTTTCCGCGGATAAATCTAACATCAATATTTCTGTTTGCCCAAATAGCACGGTTAGCGGTGTTTTTAAATCGTGGGAAAGCGCTGCCAGCAACGAATTACGCAATTGTTCACGTTCAATATCTAATTTAGCGGACTCTGCTTGTTTTGTCAGCTGTAAGCGCGAAAGGGCGCTGGCGATCAGCCCAGTAAAAGTTTGCAGCATGCGTTGTTGTTCTGGGATCATCAACTGGCGTAAATTACGGGGTTCGATAGCTAATACTGCGAGGGTTTGGTCTGCTGTCGTGATAGGTTGTAATTGATAAGGTACACTCGGCAGAGTATCTGTCCCAGCCCCTGCGGGTTGGCGCTTATCAAAACTCCATTTTGCGATGGCTTTGTCAATCTGCATGGGGGTATGCCCATCACATAGCAGTGGTAATAAATCACCATTTTCATCGGGTACTAATAGGCAGCTTTTGGCTTGAAACGCGTTATTAAGGAAGTGATAGCCTGTTTTACCAATATCTTCTGTATTGAGTGCTTGCCCTAGTTCTTTTGTCATTTCATATAAATGACGAGTTCGCTGTTCTCGATAGCGGGCAATTCTCGCTTGATAGCGCATACCAGCAGTTAGGTTTCCCACCACAACCCCAACAATCAGCATCACCGTAAAGGTTACTAAGTACTGCATGTCCATGATGGCGAGTGAAAAGTGTGGTTGAACAAAAAACAGGTCGAAACTAATAACATTCACGAGTGCGGCAAAAATAGAAGGACGGCGTCCGTAAAACAGAGCTATCAACACAACACCTAAGAGGTACAGCGTCACAAGGTTTGCTTTGTCTAACGCGAGTAAAAATGTTCTCGAAAATAAAGTGATAGCAGCGCACATCACAATAGCCATCATGTAGCCATTTAAATCAGAGCGCCATTTTTCAGAAAACGGCTTTCTTTCAGGTTCTTTATCCCAATCACTTTTTTCTTCAAGGGCGACAATCACTAAATCGAGATCGGGCCCTAATTTCCCTAAGCGGTCGGCAAAACCAGGGCGGAAATTGAGTTTGGGCCATTTACGGTGTTTATCGCGGCGCCCAATCAATATCTTGCCTAAATTATGTTCCCGTGCATAACGGAGTATGGCTTTTTCTTCTGAAGAGTCGGATAGGGTAGCAGTTTCTGCCCCTAAATCTTGGGCAAGGCGCAGCGCTTTGAGTACGGCGCGGCGTTGAGATTCAGGGAGCTGGTGGAGGGTGGGAGTCTCGACATAAACCGCATGCCACACGCTGCCAAACTTTGCAGCAAGTCGCGCCGCGGCACGTACCAGTTTTTCGTTACCCATATTGTGGCCAATGCACAATAAAAGCCCGTCACGGGTGTGCCAGACGGGGGCTTCCCCTTTGCCATCACGAAACTCTCTCATTTGGTCGTCGACACGATCGGCGGTGCGGCGTAAAGCCAGCTCACGTAGCGCGATTAAATTTCCTTTACGGAAAAAATGCTCAATAGCGCGTTCGGCTTGCCCTGGAATATACACTTTGCCTTCTTTCAGGCGTTGGCGTAGATCGTCAGGGGGCAAGTCGACTAACACCACTTCATTAGCGGCATCAAAAATATGGTCAGGAACCGTTTCGCGAACACGAATACCCGTAATGCTCCCTACAATATCATTCAAGCTTTCAATGTGTTGAACGTTAATGGTGGTGAGCACATCGATGCCTGCATCTAATAACTCTTCAACATCTTGCCAGCGTTTTGGGTGGCGGCTGCCTGTTGGGTTACTAAATGCCAACTCATCCATGAGTATAATGGCAGGGTGTCTTGCAATTGCCGCATCAATATCAAACGCATTTAAGCGACGACCGCGGTGCTGCAATTTTCTGTGTGGTAACACAGAAAGCCCATCCAATAAGGCTGCAGTTTCTTCCCGTTCATGGGTTTCTACTACGCCGATAAGGACGTCTAACCCTTGTGAACGCATGCGTTGAGCCTCTTGTAGCATGGCGTAGGTTTTTCCGACGCCAGCACAGGCACCGAAAAAAATTTTTAATTTACCTCGGCCATCTTCATTGGCTTTTACCAATAAGTCATCAGGGTTTGGGCGAGCAGGTTCCTGATTTTTCATAACTCACCTTATTAACGTTGGCTATTTATTTGCTGCATGTATTCATCTAGTGCCAAATTCAGTTGTAGCACATTCACAACGGGTTCACCTAAAAAGGGCAGCAAGGCCGTTTCTGTTTGTGCCGTAATTAATGATTTTACGGCCTCTAATGAAACCTGTCTGCTTTTCGCAATGCGTGGGGCTTGATAAATGGCCGCGTCAACCGAAATATTAGGGTCAAGACCACTAGCAGAGGCAGTCAATAAGTCTACAGGGATCGCATTTCCAGCTTCAGGATTCTGTGCACGCAGCAGTTTACTACGTTCAGCCATCGTTTGTTGTAACAAGGGATTACTTACCGCAAAGTTACTTCCCCCAGATGCTAACGTGTTGTATGGACTTTCCGCGGTGGCGGAGGGGCGACCATGAAAATACCCCTCACTTTGTATATTTTGCCCAATCAGTTTGGAACCGACAACATGCTCATCTTGTGTGATTAAAGAGCCTTTTGCTTGCCATGGGAAAAAGACATTGGCAAGGCCTGTGACCAATAGAGGGTAGGCTATTCCAGTTAATAGGGTTAGCACCAATAACATGATAATGGACGAACGGATCATGCTCATAATCAAATCCTTAAATACCAAATAGGCTAATAAACATATCGATCAATTTGATCCCCACAAAAGGCACCAACAAGCCACCTAAACCATATAAGCCTAAGTTTCGTTGCAAAAGTGATTGGGAGCTCATTGGGCGATAATTCACGCCTTTAAGTGCCAATGGGATCAAAAAGACAATAATCAGTGCGTTGAAGATTACCGCAGAAAGCAAGGCAGAAGCAGGTGAGTGCAAGTGCATAATATTTAATGCGTTAAGTTGTGGCCATGTCACGGCAAAGGCGGCAGGGATGATGGCAAAGTATTTGGCAATATCATTTGCAATACTGAAGGTGGTCAATGAACCACGAGTCATTAGCATTTGTTTACCAATGTGCACGACTTCAATAAGTTTGGTTGGGTTTGAGTCTAAATCTACCATGTTCCCAGCTTCTTTCGCGGCTTGGGTGCCCGAGTTCATGGCAACAGCAACGTCAGCTTGGGCGAGTGCAGGCGCATCGTTTGTCCCGTCACCGGTCATGGCGACCAATCGGCCTTCTGATTGGTATTGACGGATCAAGGCAAGCTTAGCTTCGGGGGTTGCCTCGGCAAGGAAATCATCGACACCCGCTTCCGCCGCGATGGCAGCGGCAGTTAAGTGGTTATCCCCCGTGATCATCACTGTTTTGATCCCCATGCTGCGCATTTGGGCAAATCGTTCTTTCATCCCACCTTTGACGATATCTTTGAGCGCGACGACGCCTAAAACAGTTTGGTCGTCAACGACAACTAATGGTGTTCCTCCTAAATGGGCGACTTTCTCCACCAATTTATCGGCTTCTTCGGGAAATTTTTGATGATTAGCTTCAACGTAGCGACGAATGGCATCGGCAGAACCTTTGCGGATCATGCGTTCACCGACGTTAACACCACTCATACGGGTCATTGCAGAGAATGGTACGAAAGTAGCATTCATTCCGTGAATATCTCTTTCACGTAAATTGAATTTTTGTTTCGCAAGCACGACGATACTGCGTCCTTCAGGGGTTTCATCAGCGAGTGAAGAAAGCTGTGCTGCATCTGCTAGTTGCTCTTCCGTAACGCCAGTTAAAGGCAGAAACTCAGAGGCTTGGCGGTTTCCTAAAGTGATGGTGCCTGTCTTATCAAGCAATAAAACATCCACATCCCCCGCGGCTTCAACAGCTCGCCCGCTGGTGGCGATAACATTCGCACCTAACATGCGGCTCATACCTGCTACACCAATAGAGGAAAGCAGGCCACCAATGGTCGTTGGGATCAAACAGATTAATAATGCAATCAGTACTAATATGGAAACCGCGCTGCCAGCCCCTGCATACTCAGCGGCAAAAACCGTAAATGGATACAAAGTTGCACACACTAATACAAAGATAATGGTGAGTGCAGTTAACAAAATAGTTAAGGCGATTTCATTCGGTGTTTTACGGCGCTGTGCGCCTTCGACCATGGAGATCATGCGGTCTAGGAATGTCTCCCCAGGGTTAACGGTACATTCAACAATCAGCCAGTCGGACAGCACACGTGTTCCGCCTGTCACAGAGGAAAAATCGCCACCTGATTCGCGGATCACTGGAGCAGATTCCCCTGTGATCGCGCTTTCATCCACAGATGCTCCGCCCTCAAGAACTTCCCCATCACAAGGAATGGTTTCCCCTGCACGGATCAGCACGATATCACCTTTGCGCAGTTGATCGGAGCTGACAATTTCTTGTGTTGCATCCAATGAGGCCGCGGTAAGGCGAGTGGCATTGCTTTGCTGTTTTACACCTTTTAAACTTTGGGCTTGGGCCTTACTGCGTCCTTCGGCTAAGGCTTCAGCAAAATTGGCGAACAGTACGGTAAACCACAACCATAAGGTGACCATACCGCTAAACCATGCACTTCCTTCAGACAAACCTGCTGCCATCATTGCCCATAATAAGGTGGTGATCAGGCTACCGATATATACCACAAACATTACGGGGTTACGCCATTGGGCTTGTGGTGTGCATTTTTTTACGGCATCAATAATAGACTGTTGGATTAATTTTTTATCAAATAAAGGTGTTTTTTGCTTTTTCATTTTTTTCCCCTGATTATCCCGCAAAACCAATTTGTAGCTGCTCAGCAATTGGACCTAGTGCCAATGCAGGGACAAAAGTCAGTGCGCCAATAAGGAGGACAGTAAAGATTAATAAGCCAATAAAGAGTGGGCCTACGGTCGGCAATGTAGCCTGGCTTTGTGCTTGGGATTTTTTAAGTGCCATTGAGCCCGCAATCGCAAGTACGGGCAAGATGACGCCAAAGCGGCCGATAAACATGGCGATAGCAAGTAGCACATTGTAGAACGGGGTGTTGGCACTGAGTCCTGCGAATGCGCTACCATTGTTATTGGCAGCCGATGAAAAGGCATATAACACTTCGCTAAAGCCATGGGCGCCTGGGTTTAAAATGCCTGAACGTCCTGCATCGGTCATTAAGGCGATGGTTGTACCAAGTAGCACTAAGGTTGGTGTCACTAAAATTGCCAGTGCAACCATCTTCATTTCACGGACTTCAATTTTTTTCCCTAAGTACTCGGGAGTACGGCCAATCATTAGTCCAGCAAGGAAGACAGCGAGAAGAACAAACAGCAACATGCCATACAGACCAGAGCCGACACCGCCAAAAACGACTTCACCAATCTGCATTAACCACATTGGCACCATGCCGCCCATCGCTGTAAAGGAATCATGCATCGCATTGACAGCACCACAGGAGGCAGCGGTTGTGACAACGGCATATAAAGCCGAGGAAAGAATACCAAAGCGGCTTTCTTTACCTTCCATGTTAGCGTTACTATTGGCGTGTAACTCACTTAGAAATGGATTGCCAACATACTCCGCTTTAATGACCACAATGGCGGCGATAACAAAAATGATCCCCATAACCCATAACAAGGTATGTCCTTGTTTGTTATCACCCACAGAACGACCGAAGGCAAAACACAACGCGGTAGGGATTAAGAATATTGCCAGCATCTGAACAAAATTACTTAATGCAGTCGGGTTTTCAAACGGATGAGAGGAGTTTGAACCAAAGAAGCCACCGCCATTGGTTCCCAGTAATTTAATCGCTTCTTGGGATGCGACAGGGCCCATTGGTAACAGTTGGGTTGTGTTATCTAAATTGTCAACTAAGAGGTAGTCAGAAAAGTTTTGGATCACCCCTTGGCTGACAAAAAATAAAGCAACAACAATGGCGAGAGGGAATAATAAATAGAAGGTGATACGGTAGATATCGACCCATGCATTCCCCAATGTTTTACTGCCATGGCGTGAAAAAGCACGGATCAAGGCAAAAACCACAGCTATACCCGTAGAGGCTGAGAGGAAGTTTTGTACGGTTAAGCCTGCCATTTGGCTTAAATAGCTCAACGTATTTTCACCGCTGTAAGATTGCCAGTTGGTGTTTGCTACGAAGCTTATCGCAGTATTGAAGGCTAAATCCCAACTCATACCAGCAAAGTGCTGTGGATTGAGCGGCAAGCTGCCCTGAAACATTAAAATGGCGAATAGCAAAACAAAACCGAGCACATTGAATAAAACAATGGCTAAGGCATATTGTTGCCAATTCATTTCGGCAGCTGATTTTCCAGGTTGTTTAATCCCCGCTAAACGCCAAAGCAATGATTCACTAGCCATTAAAGGACGAGGAATATCACTGTCAATAAGACGTGCAATTCCATTACCTAACGGTTTAGCTAAGATAAATAAGACCAGCAGGAAGCTGCCAATCAGTAAAAATGCTGTGGTGGCCATATCAGAAATCCTCCGCGTTAAGCAGGGCATAAATCAGATAAACCAGCAGTAGAACAACGAGAACTGCCCCAAAAATGGAAAGTAATGACACAGTGTTTTCTCCTTATTATTTCCATGAAATAAGGGTAGAGAGTTCGTTGTAAAGAAGCTGATAAAAAGATAGGACTAGGTGTAAAAAAAGTATAAAAATACACATTTTTTAATCAACTAAGCGAGGAATAGACACTCTTAAGTGAAATAACTAATAATACTTAAATTTTAGCTTGTTATCTATTTGTTGTCATAATGTTTGTTTTTAACGATTTTTGGTTAAATTTTGTAGTAAAAATACAGAATAATGGGGAATTATTAGTAATATTTTAACTTTAGTGGTCAGATGAGTAGTTTTATTACACGATTTGCGCTATTCTATATTCAGTTAATTAATTCTCGTATTATCTGTTCGGTTTTAGTCGCTCTGTGAAATAGCTGTATTTGGGGAGTTTTTAGAGCAAAGCTGGGATCGACAAATAAAGTGGCAACTGAAGGAGGATATCGATGTCCACATACCGCGAATATTCCCGTAATCAGGTACTTGCACGCCGCACTGCTGCTGTAACGGCAGGCATTATTGCGTTTCCTGTTATGGTTTTTCACCCGAAAAGAGCTAAATATTACAGTTACTTAAATAAAGTTTGGTCGAAAACAAGCGATAAGCCTGTATGGTTAGAGCGTTCAGAGACCACACTTGAAAGCCATCGTTAACCTTGCGTCTTAAGTAATTGATAAGAGCCCCTGCAATGGCTCGTTGTGGGGGTTTTGTTTTTTATACCCCTACTTTTCTTTTCGAATGATGCACTTCAAATAACACAGAAAAAAAGTATGTTTCCGCTTATGATTATTGATTATCAGTAAATTATATTCAAAATGGCGTTATAGATTCGCTGTGCAGTAAAAAGGACAACATCATGCATAACTTAAGATTAGAAGAAGTCATTAACGATGAGCTCAAAGTGAGTGAGTTTCAAGATTTTGCACCAAATGGGCTGCAAGTTGAAGGACGCCCTCATGTGCATAAAATCATCACAGGAGTGACTGCCTGCCAAGCTTTACTCGATGTCGCCGTTGAGAAAAAAGCGGATGCGGTGATTGTTCACCATGGCTATTTTTGGAAAAATGAGCCTGCCATTATTAAAGGTATGAAAAAGAATAGATTAAAAACATTATTAGCTAATGATATTAATCTTTATGGTTATCACCTTCCTTTAGATGCGCACCATCAATTAGGGAATAATACACAGCTTGCTTATATCATGGGCGTCCAAGTGAATGGCCAAATTGACCCATTAATGCCATTTGGCTTTTTTGACCAGCCAATTACCCCAGCAGAATTGACCAATCGCCTAGAAACGCGCCTAGGTCGTAAAGTCCTTCACTGTGGCGACAACGCGAAAGAGGAAATTCGTCAAATCGCATGGTGCACAGGGGGCGGGCAAGGTTTTATTCTGCAAGCCGCAGAGTTTGGTGTTGATGCCTTCGTCACAGGGGAAGTCTCAGAACAAACGATTCATATTGCAAGGGAAATGGGGATCCATTTTTACAGCGCAGGGCACCATGCCACAGAGCGTTACGGGATTAAGGCGTTAACCAAGTGGCTAGTTGATGAGCAGGGGTTGGACGCCGAGTTTGTCGATATCGATAACCCAGCCTAAATTCTCGTCATATTTCGAGCTGTGGCGGTGTTGGCTTCACTCGGCTACTTGGGTCACATACTTATGTATGCTCCCCAAGCTATCCTCATTTGCCGCCTAGCCACAACTCGAACTATTTAGAGAATTAAATTTTCACCAAATCTTTATTTAAGCTTCGTCATTTTTTAAACCGCAGCGGTGTTGGCTTCACTCGGCTACTTGGGTCACATACTTATGTATGCTCCCCAAGCTATCCTCATTTGCCGCCTAGCCACAACTCGAACTATTTAGAGAATTAAATTTTCACCAAATCTTTATTTAAGCTTCGTCATTTTTTAAACCGCAGCGGTGTTGGCTTCACTCGGCTACTTGGGTCACATACTTGTGTATGCTCCCCAAGCTATCCTCATTTGCCGCCTAGCCACAACTCGAACTATTTAGAGAATTAAATTTTCACCAAATCTTTATTTAAGTTTCGTCATTTTTTAAACCGCAGTGTTGTTGGCTTCACTCGGCTACTTGGGTCACATACTTATGTATGCTCCCCAAGCTATCCTCATTTGCCGCCTAGCCACAACTCGAACTATTTAGAGAATTAAATTTTCACCAAATCTTTATTTAAGCTTCGTCATTTTTTAAACTGCAGCGGTGTTGGCTTCACTCGGCTACTTGGGTCACATACTTATGTATGCTCCCCAAGCTATCCTCATTTGCCGCCTAGCCACAACTCGAACTATTTAGAGAATTAAATTTTCACCAAATCTTTATTTAAGCTTCGTCATTTTTTAAACCGCAGCGTTGTTGGCTTCACTCGGCTACTTGGGTCACATACTTGTGTATGCTCCCCAAGCTATCCTTATTTGCCGCCTAGCCACAATTCGAACTATTTAGAGAATTAAATCTTTATCTGACCTTCGTCATTTTTTAATCACTGAGTTGTTGGCTTCACTCTTTTGCTGCCTAGCCACAACACAAACTATTTAGAAAATTATGTGTTTAGTAAAACAATAACTTAACTCGTATAAACTCGATAGCGTAATGATGCAAGAACGAGAACTACACTTGAAATAGTGAGCACTAAACCTAAGTGTTGGCTCCAACCTGCAACCACCAGTCCGATAGCGAGTCCAATATAATAAAGTAATCCTAAAATTGCGCCTGCAGTGCCTTTTCGGTCGCTATAACGGTTTAAGGCGTGAGCAAGAATGTTCGGGATTGCAATACCATAGCCAATCACGACGCCAATAACAGGTAAAACAAACCAAACAGAGTCCATAAGAGCAAAAACTGCACAGCTGCTGACCAACGAAATGACACTTGATAGCTTAACAAGTTGCTCAGATGTGTGTTTTTTAGCCAATAAATGACGGTTAATCATCGATCCTAAACCCACACCAAGCGCCAATAAAATTCCCGTGAGGCCAAACTGTTGTTGAGTGAGCATTAATTGTTCAAAACTGAAAGGAGCCAGCTGATAATAGCTAAATAAATTAATGTTGAAAAATGCAATCAAGATCACATTTCTCATAATCTCTTTATCCGTGATCATCCGTAAAAATGTCTCAACAAATGGGACTTTGATCACATTTTCTGGGCGTGTTTCAGGTAATCGATATATTGACCACAGTAAAAGTACGACAGCTAAAATAGCTAAACCAATAAAAACACCACGATAACCTCCCAAACTGACGAGGCTCGCACCCGATAACATACCTAATGCAGGGCTAATGGCTAATGCGACGCCCATGACTGAAAAAACTCTAGCTAATTCATGACCTTGATAACTATCACGCATTGCAGTTTGTGTACCAATTGAACCCACAGCGGCACCAAAGGCGGCTAACATCCGTAGCAGTAGCAATAAGTAAAATTGACTAATGAGTAAGGCACCAATTGAGGCAATCCCATAAACCAGTAAACCCGCTAAAATCGTTGGACGGCGGCCAACTGTGTCACAGGTTCTACCCCAAAATACAACGCCCAATGCAAAAGCAAAGAAATAGAGAGAAAGCGTCTGTGAAGCTTGTTCTGCATTGACAGAAAAAGCGCTCGCAATGTCCGTCAGTGCAGGGCTGTAGATGGTTTCTACAATTTGTGGGAACATCATTAAGGCCACAGCCAGCCATAATGAAAGAGAGTGTTTCATATTCATTTTCCTACCCTGTGTAATAAAAAATAACGGTCTAAACCTTTAATGGTGGGCAGTTTAGTGGTAATTTTGATGTCTTATTACAATAATAAAGACTATAAATATCAAAAAAAGGACATTTATGGCATGGTTAAATCAAACGGATGAGTTTCAAACACATTGGTATCCGGCCCCTGTTTTAGGAATTGCTGCGCAGATGGGGCAGCACGATTCTGGCACGCATACCCATGAAATGGGGCAGCTTTTGTTTACTCAGCAAGGGTGCATTCGTATATCCCTCGAAAAGCGCCTCTCTTTGCTTCCTCCTGGTAGGGTTGCGTGGATCCCACCATATGTTCGCCATCGCGCACAAATGCGTGCATCAGTGGGGTACCGGTCAATTTATCTCAGTGAAGAATATGCCCAAAAAGTCGGAAACGAAGTGGTCATTTTGAGTATTTCGCCGCTGTTAAGGGAGTTATTAGAGCGTATTGCTATCTCTCCTTTTGACAGTGATTGGCAAACGGGAAGGTTAGCCAATTTATTACCTGTTTTTATTGATGAGCTACAAGCTGCGACAACTGAACCCACTTTGCTTTCTTTACCGCAAGATAGGCGCTTGAAACACCTGGATATCGAGCAATTACCCCCGAATTTGAGCCAACTTGCTCAAATTGTTGGTGCGAGTGAAAAGACAATAACGCGTGTTTTTTTGAAAGAAACAGGCATGACATATCAGTCATGGCGCCAACAATGGCGGTTTATTAAAGCGATTGAATTATTAGCACAAGAAAAGCCATATCACTTTATTACTCAAGAACTTGGACTTACCAGTGACAGCGCGTTTATTAGTTTTTTTCGTAAAATGAGCGGAATGACACCAAGAGAGTATCAACAGTAGGAAATGTTGTGGTTATATAAACAAAAAAAGACCTTGAAAAATCAAGGTCTTGCTTTACGTAGGGATTGGAATTTATCGAAATATTATTTTTTTGCTAATTCAGAGTTGAATTCACGTTTGTCATAACCGGTATACAGCTGGCGAGGACGTGCAATCTTCAGGCCGTCATCATGCATTTCGTTCCAGTGTGCAATCCAACCAATAGTACGCGCAATGGCGAAGATCACAGTAAACATGGAAGATGGAATACCCATTGCTTTCAAGATGATACCTGAATAGAAGTCAACGTTCGGGTACAGTTTCTTCTCAATGAAGTACGGGTCGTTCAGTGCAATACGCTCCAGTTCCATTGCGACTTCCAGTAAGCTGTCGTTCAAGCCCAGTTCATTTAGAACTTCATGGCAAGTTTCACGCATTACAGTGGCACGTGGGTCGTGGTTTTTGTAGACGCGGTGACCAAAGCCCATCAGTCGGAAAGAGTCATTTTTGTCTTTCGCACGTTCGATAAACGCAGGAATGTGCTCAACAGTCTGAATTTCTTCCAGCATGCGTAAGCAAGCTTCGTTAGCACCACCGTGTGCAGGCCCCCATAGAGACGCGATACCCGCTGCGATACAAGCAAATGGGTTTGCACCCGATGAACCCGCAGTACGTACGGTTGACGTTGATGCATTTTGTTCGTGGTCAGCGTGCAGAATTAAAATGCGATCCATTGCACGTTCAAGAACTGGATTTACCGTATATTCTTCACATGGCGTAGAGAACATCATGTGCAAGAAGTTACCCGCGTATGACAGATCATTACGTGGATAAACAAAAGGTTGGCCAATTGAATATTTATAACACATTGCTGCAACAGTTGGCATTTTGGACAGCAAACGATAAGCCGTAATTTCACGGTGACGAGGGTTATTAACATCTAACGCATCGTGATAGAACGCCGCCAGAGCACCTGTTACACCACATAATACAGCCATTGGATGTGAGTCACGGCGGAAACCATTAAGCATGCGTGTAATTTGCTCATGGATCATGGTATGGCGAGTCACCGTATTTTTAAATACGTCGTATTGTTCTTGAGTCGGTGCTTCACCGTACAGCAGGATATAACAGACTTCGAGATAAGAGGCTTCAGTTGCGAGTTGGTCGATAGGGAAACCACGGTGCAGTAGAATACCTTTATCACCATCAATATAGGTGATTTTTGATTCACAGGATGCAGTAGAAGTAAAACCAGGGTCGTAGGTAAAGAACCCTTTTGAACCTAAAGTTCGGACATCGATAACGTCTTGACCAATCGTAGGGCTTAAAATATCGAGTTCAATGTCACCCGCACTACCAGTCATTAGCTTAGCTTTGTTATCAGCCATTTACGGTCTCCTTAGCGCTTGATAATCGACACCCAACAACCCAGAAACCCAGCGTTATACTGTGTCTTCGTGCATTGTTCTACCGGTATGCTTTGGAAATCAGCTCGCTATCACATAAAACCTGAAATCTGACGACCGACGACAATGTAATTAGGTTGTTTATGAGTGTGTAGATGTTATGTTCTTTTTGTTGTTTTCCCTACAATATCATTATTTGTGGTAAGAGGAACAACTTTCATAACTTTTGTTATTAATACCCATCATAGTTCAAATTGTGGAGTATCTAACATTGCAACATTTACGTTTTTATTTTTACGGTGAAGTGTCAACCACACCGTTAAGATAATTCTGCCAGACCTATATGTAAGATAAATGTTGAATCATTGTCAAATAACATAGGCACATTTATACAAAATGTTTAAATCGTGATCCTTCTCACTGTTCGGGCTAAATGTCTCCAAACATTTTGTGTGGGAATTGTAATGGCATTGTGAAGACTTTATACTAGCGGCAGGTCTCCGGATTACCCTGTAGTAGGAGTTCCCAGCGTGATCAGCATGCAACTTTATTTAAACATGATGGATTAGAGTTTGTGTTAAGTTGCATTTTGTACCCCTGTCGCTGTCTGATTTCCACCCCAGGTCCGGAGGATGGAAAATAATAAAGAGCTGTGTGGGCAAAATTGTGAAAAAACAAAGACCTGTCAACCTTGATTTGCAGACGATTCACTTCCCGATCACTGCAATATCTTCGATCTTGCACCGTGTCTCTGGCGTCATTACTCTCATCGCAGTTGGTATTCTGCTTTGGTTGTTAGGGACATCTCTCTCCTCTCCAGAAGGTTTTCAATACGCGTCTGAAATAATGACTGGCTTTTTTGCTAAGTTCATTCTTTGGGGCATCCTGACTGCATTGGCTTACCATATTTGTGGTGGTATCCGTCATATGTTAATGGATTTCGGCTGTGTTGATGAAACCCTTGCTGCTGGTAACTCATCTGCAAAAATTACATTTGTTATTACCGTAATTCTGGCAATTCTGGCGGGGATCTTAGTATGGTAAGTAATGCATCAGCTTTAGGCCGTACTGGTATCCAGGACTGGCTGTTAATCCGTGGCTCTGCGATTATCATTGCACTCTACGTACTCTACATTGTTGGTTTTGTTGCGATTAATGACATTACCTATGAAGTCTGGCGCGGTTTCTTTGCCTCCTCTGTGACGAAAGTATTCACTATCCTCACTTTGTTCTCGATTCTTGTGCATGCATGGATTGGCATGTGGCAAGTGCTGACTGACTATGTTAAGCCGCTGGCAATTCGCTTAGTGCTGCAACTGGCTATCATTGTAGGTCTGTTGGCTTATTTAATTTACGGAACAATTGTTGTGTGGGGTGCATAAAATGAATCTGCCAATCAGAGAGTTTGACGCTATCGTTATCGGTGCTGGCGGTGCAGGTATGCGCGCAGCACTTCAAATTTCACAGATGGGCCTATCTTGTGCACTTCTGTCAAAAGTCTTTCCAACCCGTTCTCACACTGTATCCGCGCAAGGTGGTATCACGGTTGCATTAGGTAACACGCACCCTGATAACTGGGAATGGCACATGTACGATACCGTAAAAGGTTCTGACTACATCGGTGACCAAGACGCTATCGAATATATGTGTAAGACAGGCCCAGAAGCTATCCTCGAATTAGAACATATGGGGTTACCTTTCTCGCGCCTTGATGATGGAAGCATTTATCAACGTCCATTTGGTGGCCAATCTAAAAACTTTGGTGGCGAGCAAGCCGCGCGTACTGCAGCCGCAGCTGACCGTACAGGGCACGCACTATTACATACGCTGTATCAGCAGAACTTAAAAAACCACACCACCATTTTTTCTGAGTGGTATGCCCTTGATTTAGTTAAAAACCAAGATGGCGATATTGTAGGTTGTACTGCAATTTGTATGGAAACAGGCGAACTCGTTTACTTCAAAGCGAAAGCCACCATCCTGGCAACAGGTGGTGCAGGCCGTATTTACCAATCAACCACCAATGCCCATATCAATACAGGTGATGGTGTGGGGATGGCAGCGCGTGCTGGTGTGCCACTACAAGATATGGAAATGTGGCAATTCCACCCAACGGGTATTGCAGGGGCTGGGGTTCTGGTCACTGAAGGTTGCCGTGGTGAAGGTGGTTACTTGCTGAATAAAGACGGTGAGCGCTTCATGGAGCGTTACGCACCAAACGCGAAAGACCTCGCAGGTCGTGATGTTGTTGCACGTTCAATCATGATTGAAATTCGTGAAGGCCGTGGTTGTGATGGTCCTTGGGGGCCACATGCTAAGCTGAAATTGGACCACTTAGGGAAAGAGGTTCTGGAATCACGTTTACCGGGTATCCTTGAGTTATCACGTACCTTTGCGCACGTTGACCCAATAAAAGAGCCAATCCCAGTTATTCCAACATGCCACTACATGATGGGCGGTATTCCAACGAAAGTTACTGGCCAAGCGATTCGCTATAATGAAAAAGGCGAAGATGAAGTTATTCCAGGTCTGTTTGCTGTTGGTGAAATTGCTTGTGTATCAGTACACGGCGCTAACCGCTTAGGCGGTAACTCACTGCTTGACTTAGTGGTATTCGGTCGCTCTGCGGGTCTGCACCTGAAAGAATCCATCATGGAACAAGGTTCAATGCGTGATGCTTCTGAGTCTGACATCGATGCAGCAATGACTCGCTTTAATCGTTGGGAAGGTGCACGCACAGGCGAAGATCCAACCGAAATCCGTAAAGCACTGCAAACCTGTATGCAGCATAACTTCTCAGTATTCCGTGAAGGTGATGCAATGGCGAAAGGTTTAGAAGAACTAAAAGTGATTCGCGAACGCCTGCAAAATGCACGCCTTGATGATACGTCAACGGAGTTTAATACGCAGCGTATCGAATGTTTAGAATTGGATAACCTGATGGAAACCGCTTATGCAACTGCACAAGCAGCAAACTTCCGTACAGAAAGTCGTGGGGCGCATAGCCGCTTTGACTATCCAGAGCGTGATGATGCGAATTGGTTATGTCACTCATTGTATTTACCGCAATCTGAAACGATGACGCGTCGTGAAGTCAACATGCAACCAAAATTGCGTGAAGCCTTCCCACCGAAAATTCGTACCTACTAATGCGTGGTGTTAATCCAGTTGCGGAGAAATAAACTATGAAATTACAATTTTCGATTTATCGCTACAATCCTGATGTGGACAACGCACCACGTATGCAAGATTACACGCTAGAAGTGCCAGAAGGGCGTGACATGATGTTGCTGGATGCGTTAATCCAAATCAAAGAGCAAGACCCAACATTATCCTTCCGCCGTTCTTGCCGTGAAGGGGTATGTGGTTCTGATGGTCTGAACATGAACGGTAAAAACGGCTTGGCTTGTATCACGCCATTGTCTGCTTTAATTCGTGGTGGGAAGAAAATTGTCATTCGTCCGTTGCCAGGTCTGCCTGTTGTGCGTGACCTGATCATCGACATGACTCAGTTCTACACTCAATACGAAAAAATCCGTCCATATCTGATTAACGATAACAAAAATCCGCCAGCGCGTGAGAATTTACAAACTCCTGCACAACGTGAAAAACTCGATGGTTTATACGAGTGCATCTTGTGTGCATGTTGTTCGACTTCTTGCCCATCTTTCTGGTGGAATCCGGACAAATTTATTGGTCCAGCAGGCCTGTTAGCGGCGTATCGTTTCTTGATTGATAGCCGTGATACTGAAACCGATTCTCGATTAGATGATCTGAACGACGCTTTCAGTGTTTTCCGCTGTCATAGCATCATGAATTGTGTCAATGTATGCCCTAAAGGACTAAATCCAACAAAAGCTATTGGTCATATTAAATCTATGTTGCTAAAGCATAGCGCTTAATAGCTAAATTTAACCCGCAGTGCCTTGGTACTGCGGGCTAAAGTGAAAATAGCACGAAATAAAAACATAAGTTAAAAATAAAGCGTAAAGTAAATTCAAGATTTTGATTTAAATAGCGCTTAAGGTCACAAAAGCGCGAAAACCAAATATCCTTAAAGGTCATCAGAAAGTAACATTGTCATCAATAAAACGTAGCATTAAATAAAAACGTTGTAACAACAAAAGCGCAAAAAAGTGAACGTAACAAAAGCAACAGTAAAAAGTAAAAAAAATAGCCAACTGCAAAAGATGAAGAAGACGAAAGCGTAATCTTAGGGGCCTTTAAAAACCGTAGCCAGTTTTTAAAGGTTCCTTAAAAGGGAAACCCTTACTGATAAAGGGCCTCCCAAAGAGAGAACATGCATAAAGCACGTCCAAGAGAACCTTTATCGAGGTCGCTTAAATGCGACGATTAGTTAACCACGGCGAAAACTAAAGCTTATAAAGCTTAAGGGATCACAATGCAGAACGGCGTAATGAAGGACTGGCTGGATTCAAGCTTTCTGGCAGGCGCGAACCAGACATATATAGAACAGCTCTATGAAGATTATCTGACTGACCCTAACTCTGTCGATGCCGAGTGGAAAGCCATTTTTGAGCAACTACCTGGTGCAGCCCTCGGCACTAGCGGTGAGCAATTCCACTCCCAAGCGCGCGATTACTTCCGTCGCTTAGCAAAAGACTCTACACGTTATCACACCTCTGTTAGCGATCCAGCTATCGACGCAAAACAAGTTAAAGTTTTGCAGTTAATTAATGCATTCCGCTTTCGCGGACACCAAAATGCTAACCTTGACCCGTTAGGGCTTTGGAAACGTGAATCTGTTCCAGATTTGGACCCAGCGTTTCATAACTTAACGAAAGAAGATTTCAACGAAACCTTCAACGTCGGTTCTTTTGCTATCGGCAAAGAAACCATGAAACTCAGCGAGCTATATGACAACCTGAAACGCATTTACTGTGGTTCAATCGGTGCGGAATATATGCACATCACGAATACAGAAGAAAAACGTTGGATTCAACAACGCCTTGAGTCTGTTGATGTGTCTAAAATTTTCTCTGCGGATGAGAAAAAACGTTTCCTGTCTGAGTTAACTGCGGCTGAAGGTCTTGAGCGTTACATCGGGGCTAAATTCCCAGGTGCAAAACGTTTCTCATTGGAAGGTGGTGATTCACTGATCCCAATGCTGAAAGACTTAATCCACCATGCTGGCAAACAAGATACTCGCGAAGTTGTTCTTGGTATGGCGCACCGTGGTCGTTTAAACGTACTGGTTAATATCTTAGGTAAAAAACCAGGCGAATTATTTGATGAATTCGCAGGTAAACATAAAGATCATTCAAGTGCGGGCGACGTTAAATATCACCAAGGCTTCTCTTCTGACTTCGAAACCGCGGGTTCACGTGTTCACTTAGCGCTGGCATTTAACCCATCGCACCTTGAAATCGTTAGCCCAGTGGTCATCGGTTCTGTACGCGCTCGTCGTGACCGTTTAGATGAAGGTCGCAGCAACATGGTTCTGCCAATCACCATTCACGGTGACTCCGCAGTGACTGGCCAAGGTGTTGTGCAAGAAACCCTGAACATGTCTCAAGCACGTGGTTATGAAGTGGGCGGTACCATGCGTATCGTCATTAACAACCAAATTGGTTTCACCACTTCTAACCCTAAAGATACTCGTTCAACTGAATACTGTACTGACATTGTGAAGATGGTTCAGGCGCCAATTTTCCACGTGAATGCAGATGACCCAGAGGCGGTTTCATTTGTCACACGTTTAGCGCTGGATTTCCGTAATACCTTTAAACGCGATGTGATGATCGATTTAGTCTGTTATCGCCGTCATGGTCATAACGAAGCCGATGAGCCAAGTGCAACTCAGCCTGTGATGTACCAAAAAATCAAACAGCACCCAACGCCACGTAAAATCTACGCAGACCGCTTAATTGCAGAAAACGTATTGAGTGCAAATGATGTGACGGAAATGGTTAACCTGTACCGCGATGCGTTAGATGCGGGTAACTGCGTGGTTGAAGAGTACCGTGAAATGGGGCTGAACTCATACACATGGGCACCATATCTGAACCACGAATGGGATGCATCCTACAAATCAACAGTTGATATCAAACGTTTAACGGATCTGGCTGTTAAAGTCAGCACTATCCCTGAAGGCGTTGTCGCGCAATCTCGTGTTGAGAAAATCTATGCGGATCGCGCAGAAATGGCGAAAGGCGAGAAATTACTCGACTGGGGTGCTGCCGAGACTTTAGCGTATGCAACGTTAGTTGATGAAGGCATTCCAGTGCGTTTATCGGGTGAAGATGCCGGCCGCGGAACCTTCTTCCATCGTCATGCGGTTATTCACAACCAAACTAACGGTTCTGTCTACGTTCCACTGCAAAACATTCATAACGGCCAAGGCGTATTTAACGTTTGGGATTCTGTTCTGACTGAAAATGCGGTATTGGCATTCGAATACGGCTATGCAACCACTGAACCTCGTGCTTTAACCATTTGGGAAGCACAATTTGGTGACTTCGCGAACTGTGCGCAAGTGGTTATCGACCAATTTATTAGCTCTGGTGAGCAAAAATGGGGTCGTATGTGTGGTCTGGTGATGTTACTGCCTCATGGTTATGAAGGTCAGGGCCCAGAGCACTCATCTGCACGTTTAGAACGTTACCTACAACTGTGTGCTGACCAAAACATGCAAGTGTGTGTGCCGTCAACACCTGCTCAGGTTTATCACATGTTACGCCGCCAAGCCTTACGTGGCATGCGTCGTCCTCTGATTGTGATGTCACCAAAATCCCTGCTGCGTCATCCATTAGCGGTGTCTAGCATGGAAGAACTGGCAAATGGTACATTTGAACCTGTTATCGGTGAAATCGATGAAATCAATCCGAAAAATGTGAAACGCGTCGTTATGTGTTCAGGGAAAGTCTATTACGATCTGTTAGAACAACGTCGTAAAAATGAACAAACTGACGTGGCTATCGTTCGTATTGAGCAGCTGTATCCGTTCCCACACGATGATATCCAAAAAGCGTTGTCGCAATTTAGCCATGTGAAAGACTTTGTATGGTGCCAAGAAGAGCCATTAAACCAAGGTGCTTGGTATTGCAGTCAACATAATTTCCGTGAAGCTATCCCTGCAGGGGCAACTTTACGTTATGCAGGTCGAGCTGCTTCTTCATCTCCAGCAGTTGGCTATACGTCCGTACACCAAGAGCAACAAAAAGCTCTGGTAAATGACGCTTTGAACATTGAATAATTAAAGGATAGAAAATGAGTAGCGTAGAAATTCTTGTTCCCGATCTTCCTGAGTCCGTTGCCGATGCTACGGTTGCCACATGGCATAAAAAACCAGGTGACAGTGTTCAGCGTGATGAAGTCCTGGTTGAGATCGAAACAGATAAAGTGGTACTGGAAGTGCCTGCGAGCGAAGCTGGCGTATTAGAAGCTATTGTAGAAGACGAAGGCGCAACGGTATTATCTAAACAACTGTTAGGTCGTATTCGTTTGGGTGATAGCACTGGCATCCCAGCAGAAGTGAAAGAATCACAAGAAGCAACACCAGCACAACGTCAAACTGCAAGTCTGGAAACCGAAAGCAACGATGCGCTGAGCCCAGCAATTCGTCGCCTGATTGCAGAGCATGACCTGAACCCTGCGGATATTAAAGGTACTGGTGTTGGTGGTCGTTTAACGCGCGAAGATGTTGAAAAACACTTAGCAGCAAACAAATCTGCAGCGCCAGCAGCATCTGCACCAGCTGCACCACAGGCTCCTTTGGCACACCGTAGCGAAAAACGTGTTCCAATGACACGTTTACGTAAACGTATCGCTGAGCGTCTGTTAGAAGCGAAAAACACCACAGCAATGTTGACCACGTTTAACGAAATCAACATGCAACCAATCAAAGACTTACGTAAACAGTATGGCGAAGCGTTTGAAAAACGTCACGGTGTACGTTTAGGCTTTATGTCTTTCTATGTAAAAGCTGCGGTTGAAGCACTGAAACGCTATCCAGAAGTGAACGCTTCTATCGATGGCAGCGATGTGGTTTACCATAACTATTTTGATATCAGCATCGCAGTATCAACGCCTCGTGGCCTGGTCACCCCAGTGCTGCGCGATGTTGATGCAATGAGCATGGCGGATATCGAGAAGAAAATTAAAGAACTGGCTGTTAAAGGTCGTGACGGTAAATTAACTGTTGAAGACTTAAGCGGCGGTAACTTCACTATTACTAATGGTGGCGTATTTGGTTCTCTGATGTCTACACCTATCATTAACCCACCACAGAGCGCAATTTTAGGCATGCATGCCATTAAAGACCGCCCTATGGCTGTAAATGGTAAGGTAGAGATTCTTCCTATGATGTACTTAGCGCTGTCTTATGACCACCGCTTAATCGATGGTAGCGAGTCAGTCGGCTTCTTAGTCGCTATCAAAGATATGCTGGAAGATCCAACTCGTTTACTGCTGGACGTATAGCAACATAACAGGGTAGGGAACAACCTGCCCGGTCTGAAGTAACCGATGCAGCCCGTTCGCGGGTTGCTAAATCAGTAACAATTGCAGGAGGCGAATAAACGCCTCTTCAGACTCAATTATGGATAGAACATCATGAATTTACACGAGTACCAGGCAAAACAGTTGTTTGCACGTTATGGGATGCCTGCACCAACAGGTTATGCCTGTTCATCAGTCGCTGAAACCGTCGATGCTGCGAAAAAAATTGGCAACGGCCCATGGGTAATTAAATGCCAAGTTCACGCAGGTGGACGCGGTAAAGCTGGCGGCGTTAAAGTTACTAGCGATATCAACGAAGTTAAAGCTTTCGCAGAAAACTGGTTAGGTAAAAATTTAGTTACCTATCAAACAGATGCAAACGGCCAGCCAGTTAACCAAATTTTGGTCGAAACGGCGACTGACATTGCGAAAGAGTTATATTTAGGTGCGGTTGTTGACCGTAGCACTCGTCGCGTTGTTTTCATGGCATCGACTGAAGGTGGTGTGGAAATTGAGAAAGTTGCTGAAGAAACACCAGAATTGATCCACAAAGCCATTATCGACCCACTGACAGGCCCAATGCCTTTCCAAGGCCGTGAATTAGCGTTCAAATTAGGCTTAACGGGCAAACAAGTTAGCCAATTCGCGAAAATTTTCATGGGTCTGGCGACACTGTTCCTTGAGCGTGATTTAGCATTAGCCGAAATCAACCCTCTGGTTATCAGCACAGCAGGTGATTTAGTGTGTTTAGATGGTAAATTAGGCATCGACAGTAATGCATTATACCGCCAACCTGAAATCCGTGAACTGCGTGACGAATCTCAAGAAGATGCGCGTGAAGCACAAGCGGCTCAGTGGGAACTGAACTACGTTGCACTAGATGGCAATATCGGTTGTATGGTTAACGGTGCAGGCCTCGCAATGGGTACCATGGACATCGTTAAACTGCACGGCGGTGCACCTGCTAACTTCTTAGACGTTGGCGGCGGCGCAACAAAAGAGCGTGTTACTGAAGCATTTAAAATCATCCTTTCTGATGAAAACGTGAAAGCGGTTTTCGTTAACATCTTTGGTGGTATCGTTCGTTGCGACCTGATTGCAGACGGCATCATTGGTGCAGTTGAAGAAGTTGGTGTAAATGTACCAGTAGTTGTGCGTTTAGAAGGTAACAATGCTGAGTTAGGTGCTAAGAAACTGGCAGACAGCGGCTTGAACATTATCGCTGCAAACAGCCTGACTGACGCAGCTAAAAAAGCAGTAGCAGCAGCGGAGGCTAAATAATGTCTATTTTAATCGATAAAAACACCAAAGTAATTTGCCAAGGTTTCACCGGTGGTCAAGGTACATTCCACTCAGAACAAGCAATTGCTTATGGAACACAAATGGTTGGTGGTGTGACTCCAGGTAAAGGTGGCACAACTCACCTTGGCCTGCCAGTATTTAACACTGTGCGTGAAGCCGTTGAAGCAACGGGTGCAACCGCTTCTGTTATCTACGTTCCAGCGCCATTTTGTAAAGATTCTATCTTAGAAGCTATCGATGCAGGCATTAAACTGATCATCACTATCACTGAAGGTATCCCAACGCTGGATATGCTGACGGTGAAAGTGAAATTAGACGAAGCTGGCGTTCGCATGATTGGTCCAAACTGTCCAGGTGTTATCACTCCAGGTCAATGTAAGATTGGTATCCAACCTGGCCACATTCACTTACCAGGTAAAGTCGGTATCGTTTCACGTTCAGGTACACTGACTTATGAAGCGGTTAAACAAACGACAGATGCAGGCTTAGGTCAATCTACTTGTGTTGGTATCGGTGGTGACCCAATCCCAGGTTCTAACTTCATTGATATCTTGAAATTATTCCAAGCTGACCCACAAACTGAAGCGATTGTCATGATCGGTGAAATCGGTGGTAACGCAGAAGAAGAAGCGGCAGCTTATATTAAAGAGCACGTGACTAAACCTGTTGTTGGTTACATCGCAGGTGTGACTGCGCCGAAAGGCAAACGTATGGGGCACGCTGGTGCAATTATCGCTGGCGGTAAAGGTACCGCAGATGAAAAATTTGCTGCATTAGAAGCGGCGGGCGTGAAAACCGTTCGTAGCCTTGCAGACATCGGTGATGCCGTTAAATCATTACTGAATAAGTAAATGACCCGCTAGGAAACTAGCAACTGTAAGAGACAAAAGCCCGTGCTTGTTTGAGTACGGGTTTTTTTTGCTTGTCGTAAGGCTAGATACAAAGACTTAACAGAATTTCTGTACCACTTATAAGGTTTTCTAAAAAAGAGTGTCTATACTTAAAAAATGCGTTCATAGGCTCTGTCATGGGGGATTGGGGTTAACTGTTGTGTGCATTGATGGATTGTGAGGCTATCGTTCGCACTTTATGCAAAAAATAGCGAAATTGCGGCACATCAATTTTATAACTTTTAGGAGGAATGAATTATCTGAATATAGGAATTTAGTTGAGTTAGATTCGTATATTAATAAAATTCATAATAACTTTAAAATAAGATACTATTACAAATTAAATATTCTTTTTTAGAGACCTTAATACAAAGATTATATTTTTTTGTTAATCTTTGGGAAAATTAAGTACATTTATATCAATACCAATAACAGTGCATTAACAAGTAAATAACTATTAATTGACTGAGACTCAGAACAATTAACAAGGTGAAAAAAATTGACGTAAATCAATTCATTGGAACTAGCTTTATTCTGTTAAATTGCTTAAATTGGTGCTCGATCAAATACTCGGTTTTCTATTAAAGAGTATAATTATTGATGTAAATTCAGAATTCAAATCTGAGTCACGTAAAAGAAGTTTATTGTGTGTGAAGATAGGCGTACTATTATTATAGTAACGTTCGTTCTTTTAATTTTGTTAATTATTTGTTGTTTTGAGGCATTTTTTGCTGGTAGTTAAGAGGCTTTCTAAAAACATAATTTGGAAGCTGGGTTGCCGCAAGTCGGTGTCTTCCTGCTAGGAGCAAGGAGTCAAGATGTTTGATATTGTCGAACTGTCACGATTACAGTTTGCCTTAACTGCGATGTATCACTTCCTGTTCGTACCATTAACGCTCGGTATGGCGTTTTTGCTTGCGATCATGGAAACGGTATATGTGCTGTCTGGCAAGCAAATTTATAAAGATATGACTAAGTTCTGGGGTAAGTTATTTGGTATTAACTTTGCTCTGGGTGTTGCAACGGGTCTGACCATGGAGTTCCAATTTGGTACTAACTGGTCTTACTACGCGCACTATGTTGGAGATATCTTCGGTGCACCTCTTGCAATCGAAGGTCTGATGGCGTTCTTCCTAGAATCAACGTTTGTCGGTTTATTCTTCTTTGGTTGGGATCGTTTAAGCAAAAAACAACATCTAGCTGTAACATGGTTAGTTGCTTTAGGTTCTAACTTCTCTGCTTTGTGGATCTTGGTTGCGAATGGTTGGATGCAAAACCCAATCGCTGCTGATTTCAACTTCGAAACAATGCGTATGGAAATGGTTAGCTTCTCTGAGCTAGTCTTAAACCCAGTTGCGCAGGTTAAGTTTGTCCACACAGTTGCTGCGGGTTATTGTACCGGTGCAATGTTTATCCTTGGTATTAGCTCTTACTACCTGCTTAAAGGTCGTGATGTTGCTTTTGCTAAACGTTCTTTTGCAATTGCTGCAAGTTTTGGTATTGCTGCCGTTCTGTCTGTTATCGTTCTTGGTGATGAATCAGGTTACGAAATGGGTGACGTTCAAAAAACCAAATTAGCTGCTGTTGAAGCCGAGTGGGAAACCCATGCTCCACCAGCTGCGTTTAACTTAATCGCTTGGCCAGATACTGAGAAGCAAGAAAACAAATTTGCTATCTCGATTCCTTGGGCGATGGGTATCATTGCAACTCGTTCTATTGATACGCCTGTATTAGGTCTGAAAGACCTGATGAAACAGCATGAAGTTCGTATCCGTAACGGTATGGTTGCATATGGTCAGTTACAAGAGCTTTTAGCGGGTAACAAAGATCCTGATTTGCGTGCAGCATTCGAAGCAAGCAAAAAAGATCTGGGTTACGGTCTTCTGTTAAAACAATATGCACCAAATGTTGTTGATGCAACAGAAGCGCAGATTCAAAAAGCGGTTAAAGACAGTATTCCGAACGTCGGTCCTCTGTTCTGGGCATTCCGTATCATGGTTGGTGTCGGCTTCCTGTTACTGTTAATCATTAGCTGGGCATTCCTGTCAGTCGTTCGCAACCGTATTGGTCAAAGCAAACTGCTGTTACGTATCGCCTTGATTGGTATCCCATTACCATGGATTGCAATTGAAGCGGGTTGGTTCGTTGCAGAATATGGTCGTCAGCCATGGGCAATTGGTGAAGTGTTACCTGTTTCGGTCGCACACTCTAATTTGACAACTCATGACCTGATCTTCTCTATGGTACTGATCTGTGGTCTGTACACGCTGTTCTTAATTGCTGAAATGTTCTTAATGTTCAAATTCGCTCGTAAAGGGCCTAGCAGCCTAAAAACCGGTCGTTATCACTTTGAACAGAAAAACACTTCTGCACACGACGTTCAGTAAATAGGAGCCACTTATGTTTGATTATGAAGTTCTTCGGTTTGTGTGGTGGATCCTTATCGGTGTATTACTGATTGGATTTGCTGTCACGGATGGCTTTGACATGGGCGTTGGCTTCTTATTACCTATCTTAGGTAAAACAGATACTGAACGCCGTATCATGATTAATGCCGTTGCGCCGCACTGGGATGGTAACCAAGTTTGGTTAATCACAGCTGGTGGTGCGATGTTTGCTGCATGGCCACAAGTCTATGCTGCATCATTCTCTGGTTTCTATATCGCCATGATTTTGGTCTTAGCGGCATTGTTCTTCCGTCCGGTTGGTTTCGACTACCGTTCAAAACTGGAGAACCCAAAATGGCGTAACATGTGGGACTGGGGTCTGTTTATTGGTGGTTTCGTTCCACCATTAGTTATCGGTGTTGCGTTTGGTAACCTGTTACTGGGTGTTCCACTGCAAATCGATAACCAACAGTACCTGACTTATACTGGTAACCTGTTTGGTCTGCTGAACCCATATGGTCTGTTAGCCGGTGTGGTTGGTTTAATGATGATTGTTACCCAAGGTGCAACTTATCTGCAAATGCGTACGACTGGCGAGCTGTATCTCCGTGTGCGTAAAACAACGTATATTTGTGCACTAGTTACACTGTTAGCGTTTGCAGGTGCGGGTGTTTGGCTGGTAATGGGAATCGATGGCTATGTTATCACTTCAGCGATTGATCACCATGCAGTGTCAAACCCACTGAATAAAACAGTAGAGATTGTTTCAGGTGCTTGGTTGACTAACTTCAACACCTACCCAATCCTGTGGGCTCTGCCTGCACTGGGTCTAGCACTGCCATTATTAACCATGCTGTTTAGTAAAGCAGACAAAAATGGTTGGGCGTTTGTCAGCTCTTCATTAACAATCGCGTGTATCATTTTAACTTGTGGTGTAGCAATGTTCCCATTCATCATGCCTTCAAGCATCATGCCAAATGCAAGCTTGACCATGTGGGATGCGACTTCTAGCTTGTTTACTCTGCAAGTGATGACTGTGGTTGCTATTATCTTTGTTCCAATCGTACTGGCATACACCGCATGGTGTTACTACAAAATGTTTGGTCGTCTGGACAAAAACTTCATCGAAGGCAACAAGCACTCACTGTATTAAGGAGCATAACTATGTGGTATTTCGCCTGGATCCTCGGCACGCTGTTAGCTTGTAGTTTTGCAGTGATTGCAGCATTAGCGTTAGAGCACTCTGAAGACTCTAAAGCCGCTAAAGATGGTGAGTAAGTAAATGCTGGTGGATAAAACCTATCAGCTATTGGATAAGGGGCCGATAAGGGCCCTTATCCTTATTTTAGCTTTAGTGACAGCTGGTGCGGTAATGTGGGATCCAACTATGTTCGCAGCCAAAACCAGTTCTTTCCAAATATGGCAAGGCTTGTTATTAATTTGGGCAACCTGTACAGCGATGATTTTTGGGGTGGGTTTTAAACCTCAAAAAGTTATCTTTCGTGCCGTTTTTCACCCATTGCCAGCTGCCATCATTCTTATCTGGGGACTTTTTCAAGTCTTTAGATAATTCTAATTGCTAATTGTGGGTCAATGGACCCATAATTATTTTTGATATCTTTACTTTCAAAGTGATTCCAAACTGACACTGTCTTGCGTATAGTGGCACCGTTAATGAATTTAACCTAAGACGGAGTGGTTGATATGTTATTTCGCTGGCCTGTTCGCGTGTATTATGAAGATACAGATGCGGGCGGTGTGGTTTATCACGCGCGCTATTTAGCTTTTTTTGAGCGGGCTAGAACAGAAATGTTGCGAAATAAAGGGATCAATCAGCAAAGTATGCTTGCTGAGAACCTTGGCTTTGTTGTGCGTAGCATGACAATTGATTTTGTGAAGGGCGCTCGGTTGGATGATATGTTGGAAGTTGAGACGCAAATCGTTGAAATGAAACGCGCCTCATTAACCTTTCATCAAAGGTTAGTTGATTCGCAAGGTAACCTGCTTTGTGGGGCTAATGCCCTAATTGCTTGTGTGGACACATCAAAAATGAAGCCTACAGCGCTTCCTAAGTCTATTGTCGCGGAGTTTAAACAGTGACTGACATGAATATCCTGGATTTATTCCTAAAAGCGAGCCTTTTGGTTCAGCTTATTATGTTCGTTTTGATCGGTTTTTCTATTGCATCATGGGCGATCATCATTCAAAGAACCAAAATTTTAAATGCCGCTAGCCGTGAAGCAGAGGCATTCGAGGATAAGTTCTGGTCAGGAATCGAGCTATCGCGCTTATATAAAGAAAGCCAAGCGCGTCGTGATGAACTCAGTGGCGCAGAACAAATTTTCCACTCAGGTTTTAAAGAGTTTGTTCGTTTACATCAAGCGAATATTCATGCACCTGATGCCGTGGTTACAGGGGCTTCCCGTGCAATGCGTATTTCAATGAATCGTGAATTAGAATCCGTAGAGGCACATATCCCATTCTTAGGTACCGTCGGGTCAATTAGCCCGTATATTGGTTTATTTGGTACGGTTTGGGGGATCATGCACGCATTTATTGCATTAGGTGCGGTTAAACAAGCGACATTGCAAATGGTTGCACCTGGTATTGCAGAAGCACTGATCGCGACAGCAATTGGTCTGTTTGCCGCAATTCCAGCGGTTATGGCGTATAACCGTTTAAACCAGCGTGTCAACAAGTTAGAACAAAGCTACGATAACTTTATGGAAGAATTTTTAGCCATCTTGCATCGTCAAGCCTTCTCTGCTGATAAGAAATAATACGGGGAGATAAGCGAATGGCGCGCACAAGTCGCAGACGTGAGCTGAAATCCGAAATTAACATTGTTCCATTGCTGGATGTATTATTGGTACTTTTGCTGATCTTTATGGCAACTGCACCCATTATTTCTCAAAGCGTGGAAGTTGAATTGCCGGATGCAACTGATACACAAACCGTATCATCAAGTGATAACCCACCGATTATTTTAGAAGTATCGGGAGTGGGGCAATACAATATGCGCCTTGATGGCGAGGTGTTAGAATTGCTTCCACCAGAACAGATTGCAGCTGAAGCTAAAGCTCAATTAGCGAAAAATCCCAAAGCGATTTTCTTAATTGGGGGGGCAAAAGAAGTGCCTTATGAAGAAGTGATTAAAGCATTGAACATTTTGCACAGCGCAGGGATTAAATCTGTCGGCTTGATGACTCAGCCTATCTAGGCTGGGTTGTTGTGGTTTGAATAAGTCACACATCTTTTTTTGGATACCAGAGTGGGAAAGACAAAAGAGAAAAAAGATAACTTAAACCGGTCACTTGTGATGTCAGTGGTTCTGCACGTCCTGTTGATTGGTTTGATCGTTATAGGCTCTTTAGTTTCCGTCGTCAAACTTGGTGGTGGCGGAGAAGAAGGGACTGTCATCGATGCGGTGATGGTCGACCCTGGCGTGGTTGTTGAGCAGTATGAAGAAATGCAAAAACAACAAAACATGGCCAGACAAGCGGCTAAAGAGCGCAAAGAACAAGAGCAGAAACAAGACGCTGAGCTAAGAGAACAGCAAGAGAAGGAACAAAAACGCCTTCAAAAACTGGAAGAAGAGCGGATTAAAACTGAACGTGATACAGCTGAGCAACAAAAACAAGCTGAGGAACAACAGAAAAAAGCGTTAGATGCCGCGAAGAAAGCGAAGGAAGAGCAGAAAATTGCGGAAGAAGCGGCTGCAAAAGCAAAAGCAGAGAAAGAAAAGTTAATTAAAGAGCAAGCGGCAGAAAAAGCCAAAGCCGAAGCTCAAGCGCAAAAAGAAGCCGAAGCCGCTAAAGCTAAAGCCGAAAAAGAAGCCAAAGAAAAAGCTGAAAAAGAAGCCAAAGAAAAAGCCGAAAAAGAGGCCAAAGTAAAAGCCGATAAAGAAGCTAAAGCCAAGGCAGATAAAGAAGCGAAAGAAAAAGCAGACAAAGAAGCCAAAGCAAAAGCCGCGAAAGCCAAAGCGGAAGCTGCCAAAAATGCCGCTTCAGTTGATGATTTACTCGGTGATTTAACCGCATCAGGCCCAAGCAAAAAAGGTGGCCAAGCTGCTGCAGGAAGTGGTGGTGGTAAAAAATCTGGGGCCTCTAATGCAGATGTAGACAGTTATGCAGGGAAAGTCAAAGCGGCGATTCAAAGCAAGTTCTATGATTCGGATACGTTTCGTGGGCGGACCTGTGAGCTACAATTGAAACTTGCTCCAGATGGATTATTGGTGAGTATTACGCCAAAGAATAGCCCGACCAATGATGCAGCGTTATGTGATGCGGCAATTAGAGCAGCGAAACTTGCGACAATGCCAAAACCACCTAGCCGTGAGGTCTATGATACATTTAATAAAGCAGGTAGCACTGTTGTGTTTAAACCTTGATTTTCAATAACTCAGAGCTATCTGTATTGAAAATTTTATGGCAATAGCATAAATAGTTTGCGTGGTATCTAGTTTTGTTATTATACCTTTGTTAAAATTCAGCGAATTATTGCGGTGGTAAATAATACGCAATAAGGGAGATAAGAATGAAGCAGGCTTTTAAAGTAGTTTTAGGGTTCCTAATGCTATGGGCGACAGTGGCTCAGGCTGAAATACGTATTGAGATCACTGAAGGTGTAAACTCAGCTCAACCAATTGGTGTGGTACCTTTTAAATGGTCTGGTGCAGGTGCGCCACCACAAGAAGTTGGCCAAATCGTAGGTGCTGATTTACGTAATAGCGGGAAATTTAACCCGATTGAGCCAAGTCGTATGCCTCAACAACCTGGCACTGCATCGGAAGTCATTCCTGATGCATGGACTGCATTAGGCATTAATGCAGTGGTTGTGGGTCAAGTACAGCCAGCAGCAGATGGTAGTTTTGTGGTTAGCTATCAGTTAGTGGATGTTGCCGCTAACCCAGGTGCTGTATTATCTCAAAATCAATTTAAAGTCACTAAAGAGTGGTTACGCTATGCGGCGCACACTGCAAGTGATGAAGTCTTTGAAAAACTGACAGGCATTCGTGGTGCATTCCGTACACGCATTGCATATGTTGTTGTGAACAAAGGCGGTCAGTATCCATATGAATTACGAGTTTCTGATTATGACGGTTTTAACCAATTCACGGTTCACCGTTCACCAGAACCTTTAATGTCGCCAGCTTGGTCACCAGATGGTGAGAAACTGGCGTATGTAACTTTTGAAAGCGGTAGTTCAGCACTTGTCATTCAAACCTTGTCTTCAGGGGCGGTTCGTCAGGTTGCATCTTTCCCACGTCATAATGGGGCACCTGCATTCTCTCCTGATGGGACAAAATTGGCATTTGCACTGTCTAAAACAGGCAGCCTGAATTTATATGTTATGGATTTAGCAAGTGGGCAAATTCGTCAGGTAACCGATGGTCGCAGTAATAATACTGAGCCAAGTTGGATGCCAGATAGCCAAACTTTGGTCTATACTTCAGATCAGGCTGGACGTCCGCAGATTTATAAAATGAATATTAATGGTGGCAGCCCGACACGTGTATCTTGGGAAGGAACACAAAATCAGGACGCTGACGTTAGCCCGGATGGTACTTTCTTAGTGATGGTCAGCTCCGGCGGCGGTCAGCAACATGTCGCCAAACAAGATCTGGCAACGAATAACGTTGAATTTTTAACGAAAACGTTCCTAGATGAAACGCCGAGTATCGCACCTAACGGCACTATGGTAATTTATAGCTCCTCTCAAGGCTTGGGGACTATATTGCAGCTAGTTTCGACCGACGGGCGTTTCAAAGCGCGTCTTCCGGCGACCGATGGACAGGTTAAATTCCCTGCCTGGTCTCCGTATCTGTGATGCATAATAATAATGTGTGGCAAAAAATATTAAGGATCAAAACGATGCAACTGAATAAAGTGCTTAAAGGGCTGATGATCGCGTTACCAATCATGGCAGTCGCAGCTTGTAGCTCTAACAAAAACAATGACCAAGATGGCGTAGATACTTCTACTAACCAAACTAACACTGGTCTGTCTGCGGAAGAGCTGGCACGTCAGCAAATGGAACAGCTGCAACAAAACAACACTGTTTACTTTGGCTTTGACAAATACAACGTATCTCCAGAATACGCTGATATGTTAGATGCACACGCAGCATTCCTGCGTAGCAACCCATCTGTACGTGTTGTTGTTGAAGGTCATGCGGATGAGCGTGGTACTCCAGAATACAACATCGCACTGGGCGAGCGTCGTGCTAATGCAGTTAAAATGTACCTGCAAAGCAAAGGTGTTTCTGGTGACCAAGTTTCACTGGTTTCTTACGGTAAAGAAAAACCAGCTGTGTTAGGTCATACTGAAGCAGACTACGCGAAAAACCGTCGTGCAGTCATTGCATACTAATAGATAAGCGAAATTATCTATTATGAACAGTAACTTCAGACATTTACTAGTCGGTCTGTCGTTATTGGTTGGCGTAGCGGCCCCTTGGGCCGCTATTGCCCAAGCGCCAATCAACAATGTCGGATCTGGTTCTCCAGGTGACCGTCTATCCCAACTTGAGACTGCAGTTTCTTCTCAAGGTCAAATTCTGTATCAAATTCAACAACAACTCGCTGATAACCAACGTGATATCGATATGTTACGTGGTCAGATTCAAGAAAGTGAATACAAATTGAATCAAGTCATCGAGCGCCAAAAAGATTTGTACATGCAATTAGACAATGCGGGTGGCGGCAATTCAGCTAACTCAGGTGATGCGCCTGATACAAGTTCAGCAAATACATCATCTTCCTCAAATACACCAGCGGCAGCTGCTAACACAGGTGGAAATGAGAAAGATGATTACAATGCTGCGGTTAAGCTCGCAATGGAAAGCAAGTCAAAAGCTCAAATTGATGATGCTATCGGTGCATTACAAGGCTTTGTTAAAGTCTATCCTAAGTCAGGATATCAATCTAACGCCAACTATTGGTTGGGGCAGTTAAACTACAATAAAGGTAGCAAGGACGACGCTGCATTCTACTTTGCCACTGTAGTGAAGCAATATCCAAAATCCCAAAAAAGCAGTGAAGCTCTATATAAAGTTGGGCTGATCATGCAAGACAAGGGACAAAAAGATAAAGCGAAAGCTGTTTACCAGCAGGTGTTGAAACAATATCCAAACAGTGCGGGCTCTAAATTAGCTGAAAAAAAGCTAAGCGCACTTTAATTCCTAGCCCCGAAGCGATATTGCCGAATATTTCGGGGTTATCAGTATGATAAATGTGCATTCAATCTTTTTATGCAAAAAAATCATTGCACCCTCGTCAGAAATCAGTAATATAAGCCGCCGTTGATACGAGAATACGGTTAACCGAAAATCTCGCAAAACAGTAAGAAATTTAGTTTTAGGTGAACCGTTAGCTCAGTCGGTAGATTGATTGAGTTTTACAAAATGGTCACAGGTTCAACCCGTAGGGTAAGAAACGGTGACTAGTTAGAAAAGATTTACAAGATGGGTCGTTAGCTCAGTCGGTAGAGCAGTTGACTTTTAATCAATTGGTCGCAGGTTCGAATCCTGCACGACCCACCATCTAAAGCAGTAAGCAGTTTAAAACTTAAAGCTGTTCAGATGGGTAGTTAGGTCAGTCAGTAGATTGATTTGGTTTTACAAGATGGGTCGTTAGCTCAGTCGGTAGAGCAGTTGACTTTTAATCAATTGGTCGCAGGTTCGAATCCTGCACGACCCACCATCTAAAGCAGTAAACAGTTTAAAACTTAAAGCTGTTCAGATGGGTAGTTAGGTCAGTCAGTAGATTGATTTGGTTTTACAAGATGGGTCGTTAGCTCAGTCGGTAGATTGATTGAGTTTTACAAGATGGTCGCAGGTTCAACCCGTAGGGTAAGAAACAGTGGCTAGTTAGAAAAGATTTACAAGATGGGTCGTTAGCTCAGTCGGTAGAGCAGTTGACTTTTAATCAATTGGTCGCAGGTTCGAATCCTGCACGACCCACCATCTAAAGCAGTAAGCAGTTTAAAACTTAAAGCTATTCAGATGGGTTGTTAGGTCAGTCAGTAGATTGATTTGGTTTTACAAGATGGATCGTTAGCTCAGTCGGTAGATTGATTGAGTTTTACAAGATGGTCGCAGGTTCAACCCGTAGGGTAAGAAACGGTGACTAGTTAGAAAAGATTTACAAGATGGGTCGTTAGCTCAGTCGGTAGAGCAGTTGACTTTTAATCAATTGGTCGCAGGTTCGAATCCTGCACGACCCACCATCTCAAGTCACACATCACAGTATCCATCACACACTCAAGTCAATATTCAATCGGTTTCCATACCTCGACAAGCTGGTTGCAGGTTCAGGCCGAAGGCTAAATCCGAAGGATTTAAATCCTGCACGACCCACCATCTCAAGTCACACATCACAGTATCCATCACGCATTCAAGTCAATATTCAATCGGTTTCCATACCTAGACAAGCTGGTTGCAGGTTCAGGCCGAAGGCTAAATCCGAAGGATTTAAATCCTGCACGACCCACCATCTCAAGCCACACATCACAGTATCCATCACACATTCAAGTCAATATTCAATCGGTTTCCATACCTCGACAAGCTGGTTGCAGGTTCAGGCCGAAGGCTAAATCCGAAGGATTTAAATCCTGCACGACCCACCATCTCAAGCCACACATCGCAGTATCCATCACGCATTCAAGTCAATATTCAATCGGTTTCCATACCTCGACAAGCTGGTTGCAGGTTCAGGCCGAAGGCTAAATCCGAAGGATTTAAATCCTGCACGACCCACCATCTCAAGTCACACATCACAGTATCCATCACACATTCAAGTCAATATTCAATCGGTTTCCATACCTCGACAAGCTGGTTGCAGGTTCAGAAAATACTGACCTAATCAAAAACACCGCATTCCCTTGCAGTGCCTTATTTAAAAATGACTACTTTTCTGGTAACAATCCGTTGTCCAATAAAAAACCAATCACTAACTCTTGCATTTTTTCAGCCATATCACGCATATCGTCATAACTCTGTAATTTCGCGAGACTTACACTAACTTCAGCAAAACAGCGCATTAAACACTGTAATGATAACGCCGCTTTCTCTGCTGTACCGCAATTAAAAATGATTTCTAGCGCTTGAATATATTTTAATGGCATCCATTCATGGTACTTACGGCCCTTATACCAAACATGCTCACCTTGGATAGAAACCAGATGCTCAATCAGCGTCAGAAAATACTGCTTCATATCTGCGCTTCGTGACCACGCGACCCATAACTCATCACGTGTTAATGCAATCGCCACTTGGTGGGCTTCATGCCAAAAATCGGTAACAATCTCAGCAAATTCACAGGCGCTCAAGGGGGCGGGTATTAAAGAGGTTGGATTGGCATTTTCAGGTAGACTATCAGTGATCCCCGTTTTATCTAATAAAACAGCAAAGCCCCGTGAAAATGTGGCATCTAACCCCTCACGCTTCATTTTTTCTAGGCGTTCAGGCTCTGAGAAAGTAAAATCCACTTTTCGGCCTTCTTCATAGATGACTAAGCAGGTTGGCCAATCAGGGGCATCATCTTCCAAGTTAAGTAAATGAAGTGCAGCGAGTGGTTTGCCAAAGTTATCAATCCAATGCTTTTGTTGAAAGAGTTCTGTCACGCCATGGCCGATTAATTCGATATCAATATCGGAATAACTGTCGATATCTTGCTCCCGACCTCGCGAACCTGTTAATACCACGGATTCAATTCTCGGGTCGAGTAGTGAAATAGAAATTATTTTATTTATTAACGATGCAGGTGATTCCATAACTGGCCTATTCAATATAACAGGATGCGCTAAGATACCGATAAAGGGACAGAAAAGCGAAGGATCAAATGTAAAAAGCATGAAAAGTGCACCTAAATGACAAAATTTCTTTACAAGTGAGTGAAAAGCGTCGGAACTTAGTGATGTTAGCAACTAATAGTACATTATGTTAAAAATCGGTAACCAAGGAAAAATAGAACAGTGATGGAAAATTTAATGTAATTTCCATTTTTATGAATGTATCTTGAGTTATTATGCTTATATTTTGAAATTATTATTTTTTCTTTTTTATATTAAAATAAAATTTGTATTTTATTTCTTATGAAATTATTATTCATTTTTTTAAAGGAAATTAAAATGGAAGGGAATAAATTGGAAGGGAATAAATATTTTTTAGATTTAAAGGAAAATTACCAGTACATAAATGAAAAAATTAGAAGGCTTTATTTAGAGGTGGATTCATTAACTGAAGAAATATTAATAATTGAATCTAAGTATCAGAAGATATTTGATGACAATAGTTATCAAAACAAAACACAACTAACCGATGTGGAATATATTCAGCCTAAAAACTATATAAAAAGAATTAAAGATTATATTAATACCGTTAAGGGGGTGCTAGATAAATACCAGAAACTACAAGATAAACTGATGTTTTACATTGAAAACCCATCAGAGATAAAAAATATTACACCCAATATCGCAGAGGATTATACTAATTTAGCAAATAGTATACGTAATTATCCATTCATTGGTTCTCAATTTAATAGGTTGTTATTCAAATTTGATTATAATATTAGCCAGTTAGTTATAGATGCTAAAGAATATACATTAACTTTTCACTCTTCTGTTGCTGATTTAAGGTATGCAGCACATGATGTATCTTATGCAATAGATTATTTACAACATGATGATGCATTAGACATGGGTGATGATATTAATAATCCTGAAAATGATAACGTTGACACTGTTACAGATAATAAACAAAAAGCTGATATATTGAGTGATAAGTTAATGCAAAATGATATGAATAAAAAAGAAGGAGTCAGTAATCAAGATAATATAAAACTGGAACGGCGTAGTGATGATGGTCATTTAGCAGAGAGTATGGTAGGTTTTTTACGTGGGCAGCCCTCGTCCTTTCAGGCAGTAAGCTATTTTGATGTTATAACATCAATTTTACCGCCGATGCCAATATATTAATATTCTATCTGCCTATACTAGAAGTAGGCAGATAGCCATTGTTTATTCGATGCACCTACAACGTTAACTTGTTCTATTTTGTATGTACAGATGCTCCGTTCATTAAACAGCTAGCTATCAATCAATCAAAGAGTGGTCATCTTTCGTTTTTATGTATAAAAATCCGTTAAGAAAAATGGATAACGGTGAAAAATGATGCTCAATAAGTAAAATGAGTGGAGACATCTTGAACGAAGTGGAGTATCTTGTTTAGTATATAAAACAAAATTGCTTTATTTTTCGGTTTTAAACTTAATTAAAGTCATAAAATCGATTTATGCTAAACAGGGGCAAGAAATGAGCGTGTTTATCGATTTTGAACAGTCAGTTTACCCATTCCCACCGAAACCTGCGATATTAAGCTCGGATGAAAAAGCGTTTTATCGTGAGCAGATCAAATCATTGCTGATTGAAAAAAATGCCGTTATCGTTGCACACTACTATACCGATCCTGAAATTCAAGCACTAGCAGAAGAGACTGGTGGGTGCGTCGCAGACTCGTTAGAAATGGCACGTTTCGGCGCTAAACATTCTGCATCAACATTGCTGGTTGCTGGCGTAAAATTTATGGGTGAAACCGCCAAAATACTCAGCCCAGAAAAAAACGTTTTGATGCCAACATTGGACGCTCAATGCTCCCTTGATCTTGGTTGTCCAGAAGACGAATTTATTCGCTTTTGTGATGCTCATCCAGATAGAACAGTGGTGGTATATGCCAATACGTCAGCTGCGGTAAAAGCCCGTGCAGATTGGGTTGTGACCTCCAGTATTGCCGTTGAGTTAATAGAGCACCTTGATAGCTTAGGTGAAAAAATTATTTGGGCACCCGATCGCCATCTTGGGCGCTATGTACAGCAGCAAACTGGCGCAGATATTCTGTGCTGGGAAGGCGCATGTATTGTACATGATGAATTTAAAACACAGTCCTTGGAAAAAATGAAGGCGCTTTATCCTGAAGCTGCTGTGTTGGTTCACCCTGAATCTCCTCAAGCCATTGTTGATCTTGCCGATGCAGTAGGCTCCACAAGTCAATTAATTAAAGCAGCACAAGATTTACCTAATCCATCCATGATTGTGGCAACGGATAAAGGGATTTTTTATAAAATGCAGCAGGCTTGCCCTGAAAAAGCCCTATATATTGCGCCAACCGCAGGAGAGGGGGCAACATGTCGAACATGTGCTCATTGTCCTTGGATGGCGATGAATGGCTTAAAAGCGATTGCAGAGGCATTAGAAGGGAATTCACAGAGTCATCAAATACATGTTAGTGATGATTTACGTAAAAAAGCGTTATTACCGCTGAATAAAATGTTAAATTTTGCACAGAGTCTAAAATAACCCGCATAATTTAAATGCAATACTGAGCAATATAATATTGACTAACCTTTAAAAGGATTTCGGGATGGATTTTTTTAGTACAGCCAATACGTTAGTACAAATTCCTCTATGGGGTTCCGTGTATGATTTATCGTATATTGAAGCCGTCGGGACAATAGCAGGCTTGCTTTGCATCTTATTGGCAAGTTTAGAGAAAACGATTAATTACCTGTTTGGTTTAATTAACGTTTCTCTATTTGCTGTCATTTTCTTTCAGATTCAATTGTATGCGAATTTACTTTTACAGATATTTTTCTTTGTCGCTAATATTTATGGTTGGTATGCATGGAGCCGTGTGAATAGCTCTCAACAAGCGGAATTAAAGATCCGCTGGTTAAGCCTACCAAAAGCCTCTGTCACCCTAGTGCTTTCGGTATTAGCAATTCTCTATCTGACTTTTAATATTGATGTGGTATTTGGTGTGCTTGCGACTTGGGCGGTTGAGATCTTGAATATGCTTGGTGCCAATTTGGCGATGCCAACCATAGAGCCTGATGCATTTCCGTTCTGGGATTCGACAATGACCATTCTTTCTGTGGTGGCGATGATCTTAATGACGCGTAAGTACGTTGAAAACTGGTTATTATGGGTGATCATTAATGTGATAAGCATTGTGATTTTCTTTATCCAAGGGGTATACGCGATGTCGTTGGAATACCTTATTTTGCTGGGTATAGCCTTAAATGGCTCCCGACTTTGGATAAAATCAGCAAAAGATAATGGTTCATCGCCTTTATCTCGTCCATAACCTGAAAAAAAACAGAAAACGGCTAAAGTAATATCCTCGTTATTTAGCCGTTTTACTTATTTTTAACGCTGTAAAATGCGAATTGATCCTACTTATTGTGCTAAATATTCATATTTCTCCTCATTTTATAATCAGCCGTAGATAAATCCCTTGTTTCTGTATGCGCTAAGCTGTTTACAGATGTTCGCTGAACGGTTAGATTAAAAATTCGATGCCGATTATCTTTTAAGTTATCAATTCATCTTTTAAGTGCAGTGAGCGAGCTCATAGGTCTATTTTGTGCTCTAGCTTGGGATAAATTAGGTATGCAAATCAACAACAGTAAAAAATAATAAACATTGGATATACAGGTATGAACTATCAGAACGATGACGTCAGAATTAAACAAATAAAAGAATTATTACCCCCTATTGCTCTGCTTGAAAAATTTCCAGCAACCGATAAAGCTGCGTTTACCGTTCATGAAGCACGCCTTGCTATTCATAATATCCTAGAAGGGGATGATGACCGCTTAGTTGTTATTATTGGCCCTTGCTCAATTCATGACACAAAAGCTGCACTAGAATATGCTGAGCGCTTAAAAAAACTACGTGATGAGTTAAAAGACTCCTTAGAAATCGTTATGCGTGTTTATTTTGAAAAACCGCGTACCACAGTTGGTTGGAAAGGGCTAATCAATGATCCACATATGGATCGTAGTTTTGATATTAATGAAGGCTTGCGCATCGCACGTGAGTTATTATTAACAATTAATAGTCAAGGCTTGCCGACGGCAGGAGAATTTTTAGATATGATAACTCCGCAGTACGTGGCAGATTTGATGAGTTGGGGGGCAATCGGAGCAAGAACAACAGAATCACAGGTTCATCGTGAGCTTGCTTCTGGATTATCCTGTCCTGTGGGCTTCAAAAATGGAACTGACGGCACGATTAAAATTGCGATTGACGCCATCAACTCAGCACGTTCAGCACATAGTTTTTTGTCCGTCACTAAATGGGGACATTCGGCTATTGTTAATACCAGTGGGAATCCAGATTGCCATATCATTTTACGTGGTGGAAAAGAACCAAACTATAGTGCGGAGCATGTCAAAGCGGTTAAAGAAAGTTTAGTTAAGGCTGAACTTGCTCCAAACATTATGATTGACTTTAGTCACGCCAATAGCTGCAAGAAATTTGAAAAGCAGATGGAAGTTGCTGTTGATGTTTGTGAACAGATTCGTGGCGGCACGTACACAATCAGCGGTGTCATGATTGAAAGTAATTTAGTTGAAGGTAATCAAGATTTAGAATCTGGCGAGCCTTTAGTTTACGGACAAAGTGTGACAGATGCGTGTATTGGTTGGGATGATACAGAAAAAGTATTACGCCAGTTATCAGAAGCTGTGATAGCGCGTCGAAATAAATAAGTTATTCAATAAGATTAAATAAAAAACCTATTCATATTATTGGAATAGGTTTTTTATTATTTATTTATAAAACCTCTTAGTTTACTTAATTATCATTATCATCATTTTTTTGTTTTTATATTATACTAAAACTAAATTTGTCATTCTTAGTTTTATGGCGTATTTTTAATTTTCCGCTAGATGGCTTTTAAAATATAAATTTAAAAGGAATTTAAAATGATATATAATGAATGTAGTAATGCTAGTTATGAAACAAATACAATGAGAGTAGCAACCGATCTGCATGTAGAAGTGGTTGAGTTAATTGATGAGTATAATAAATATAAAAAAGAAATTATTTTAAATAATAAGAAGCTTCGAGATTTATTAGATGAAAAACCTGATGATGATGTTAAGTTTGAAGATATTATCCGTATGTTAAGGTTTCAATATGAATTTACTTCTTATTTACCAAAGATGGAAGAACAAATTAAAGAGTTAGGTATGTTATTAGTTAAGATTGAAGCATATCAGAAATCACCTGACGATATTAAAATATCTGAACTTATCTCAGATAAAAAAAGGATATTAATAAACATGCTAACATTAATACCGGAAATTAGTCTGGATGATATTGCTAATCGTAATGGAAGAGAAAATGAGTTTCAGTCAATATTTCAAGATCTCAATGAGAGTAGCTATAAATTAAATAATAAAATAAATAATAAAATAAATGATAAAATAAATGATAAAATGAATCAAATGATAAACTCCATTGATAACTTATTTTGTAAAAATTGCCTTTATGAAAACAATATAAGCTATGATAATTATACTCTAGAGTCCAACGGAAAGAAAGTGTATATGAAATATCCTGATGGTAAAATTGTTAATCTTAATTTTAATATTGATTTTGAATATAAAAAATCAATGGAAGATGAAGTTAGAGATAAATTTAGTGATATAAATGCTGAGATTGAAGGCTATAAAGTTTCTTATGAACAAGCAAACATTAACTTACAAGATAAAAATGTAAATATTTTAAATGTATTTAAATTTACAACAAATGATGTTGTAAATGTATTTAAACTTACAACAAATGATGTTACAGAACAATTAACGCTCTCTCTTGCAGGGTTTAAGGTTCTAGATGCTCATGCTATTAATGATGCTGCAATAAAAGTAGAGCCCATTAAACCATTTATACCAATGGTGCCACAAGTAAATTAAGTCAATCATGGTCGGCTTGTTTGCTGACCATGATTTGTTGTTTTTTATTGATTTTTTGGGAGCTTTTCGAGAAATGCTTTTAAATTAGCTTGTTCTTCAGGTGTAGCATTTGCTGGTGTCGCAGTTAATTGCAATGGCTCCTCTGAGGTTTGAACATCAAAGAACACTTTCCCTTTCTCACCTTTCACATAAGTAACGTTTTTTAGTGGAATGCGATAACAATGCGCAAAAATATTTGGGCGAATATAAAACTGCGCGTCTTTAATAGCTAAATAGAGGTTATCACTTGCTTTTTTACCAAAGTAACCAAGAAAAATGGTCAGAACAAATAAAAACATCCCCAAACTTTGGCTCAATAAAATAAAGGCAATGCTGATGATCCCAAGGGAAATCACAACAATGCGGTTATTACGTTTATTAAATTCAACCTTCTCGGTAAAACCGACATTAAGGCTGGTATCAAATGGCTCTAATTGACGATAACGCCAGCGTGTGGCAGAAAAAATCATTCCCATGGCAAAAACAATGGTGATTGGCATTAAGGCTACACTACTAATGATAGCGAGAACAATTGATAATTTGGGCTTATAAGCCATCACCATCATGCTAACAATTTGGATTGGAAAGCTGACGCAAGCAATGATCATTAAGGTTTTCATCAGTTCATGATTGGCGGCACCATTTGAACCATCAATAACCAGTTCACCTGCATTGATCATATACAGAAGTGAACCTAAAATACTGGCGCTGAGCACCAGGCCAACCCAAACATAGATATTAAATTTATTCATTTCGTTGTTTTATCAACCTTTCAAAAAATTTTCCCTATGATAGTCGGTTATTTGAATTTCTGACACCTTGAGTTGGTAATTTTTGTAGGAAGGAGAACAAAGGATAATAAAAAAGGGCTAAGCTTGCGCTTAACCCTTTCTCGGTAATATAAAGTGAATACTTACTTCGCTTTACCTTGGTTCGCTACCGCAGCTTGTTTTGCTGCGATTTCGTCTTGGTTACCTAAGTAGTAACGTTTGATTGGTTTCATGTTTTCATCGAACTCATAAACCATAGGTACCGCAGTTGGGATGTTAAGGTTCAGAATTTCATCTTCACCCATGTTATCCAAGTATTTCACCAGTGCACGCAGTGAGTTACCGTGTGCAGCAATAATGACTTTCTCACCGCTTGCAACGCGTGGCTTAATTACTTCTTCCCAATAAGGAACAACACGGTCGATAGTGGTTGCTAAGCTTTCAGTCACAGGTAATTCGCTTTCTGATAGTTTTGCATAACGTGGGTCGTGACCTGGGTAACGCTCATCATCTTTAGTCAGATCTGGTGGAGTGATGGCGAAGCCACGGCGCCACAGTTTAACTTGCTCGTCACCGTATTTTGCCGCTGTTTCTGATTTGTCTAAACCTTGCAGGGCACCGTAGTGGCGCTCATTCAGTTTCCAGCTTTTTTCAACTGGCAGCCATTGTTGCTCAACTTGATCAAGAATGTTCCACAGAGTATGGATAGCGCGTTTCAGCACAGAAGTGTAAGCAAAATCAAAGACAAAGCCTTCATCTTTCAATAATTGGCCCGCAACTTTTGCTTCTTCGCGGCCTTTATCAGATAACTCAACATCCGTCCAACCTGTGAAGCGGTTTTCTTTGTTCCACTCACTTTCACCGTGTCTTACTAAAACCAGTTTAGTTACAGCCATAGCTAAAACTCCTATCAGTACATTCTAATTAGAAATGAATTGTTGCTGACCTACATTATAGGGATAGTCAACTTGAACGCCAGTAGCAACTTGTTTTTTATCCCTATCAATGTGAAAAACAAATACGACACTAATAGTGATATTTGTTTTCTTGGTTAATTAATTTGTCGATACAGTAAATTTAACTCTAATTGAATCGATACAGCAAGCGATAAAATCACTGTTTACATATTCTTATGATGGATATCAAGCAAAGCATCTTGCGACTTTATGAAAAGCTATCAGCAACTTGGTTTATTTGCCAAATTACTGACACTTTTTAGCTGCGGATAACCTCTTCAATATCGTAGCGATATTTCCCACTCTCAGGAACGAAGGTTAACCGATGAGTTATACAGTCTGGCGCATCTTCCTGATGGTGGGTAACAAATAGCAATTGGGTATTACCTTGCTTGAGCATCACATCAATAAAGCGCAAAACGAGTAATCTATTCAGTCCATCAAGCCCTTGCAATGGTTCGTCTAGAATGAGCATCGCTGGATGTTTGACAAGTGCTCGCGCGATTAAAACTAACCGTTGTTGGCCCCATGAAAGGCTATGGAAAGGTTGTTGCGCGGTTTGAGACGGAAACCCTAACAACGCTAACCATTCATACGCTAATTGTATCTGGCGATCCGATGGTGTTTGGTATAAACCGATGGAATCATGGAAACCAGAAATAATCACATTGAGCACACTAGTCGCGACGCGATACTCTTGGTGAATACTGTTACTCACATAACCGATGTGGCGCTTAATGTCCCAAATAGTTTCTCCGCTGCCGCGGCGGCGGCCAAATAAAGTTAAATCATTGCTATAGCCTTGTGGATGATCTCCTGTGATTAAGCTTAATAAGGTGGATTTCCCCGCGCCATTTTCACCAATAATTTGCCAGTGTTCACCAGGGTTAACATGCCAAGTTAATCCATGCAAAATGGGCTTGTCGTTATAACTGATGACACCATTATTTAAAATGATACGAGGGGTTGTATCATCCAGCTTTTCGTCGTTGGTTGGGTCTTCTGTATCTGGAATGGACAGCTGCTTAATTTTTTCACTGTGCTGTAACTGGCTGATTAGGGTGTTAGCAAGTACTGACTCTCTATCACCAGACATCGTTAATTTACAACCCGCTACTACGCCCATATTTTCAATATAATCTGGAAGTTCATCAAAGCGGTTTAATACTAAAACTAACGTTAGGCCTTTTTCAGACAAACTGTAGAGTAGTTCGCTCAAGTTGCTACGCGAATAGACGTCTAAACCATCAAAGGGCTCATCTAAAATCAGTAGGTCAGGATTACCCATTAATGTTTGGCATAACAGAACCTTACGTGTTTCCCCTGTAGAAAGATATTTAAAACGACGAGAAAGTAAGTCACGGATGCCGAATCGTGCGGCGAGTTCTAAGCAATATTCATTGTCTTTATGGTTAAATTGAATGATTTCAGCAGCGGTATAACCAGTATCTTCCTCGTCATCACTGAGCAGGTCGGTATTATTACGTTGCCACTCTTCACTAATGATTTTTTGTAGCTGTTCAAACGAAAGGCGGACAGGGGCGTTAAAGGTATTTTTGACAACACCAGAAAGTGGTTTGAGCTCGTTGGAAAGAACGCGAGCCAGTGATGATTTACCACTGCCGTTAGAACCAATAAATGCCCAGCTTTCACCTTTGTTAATATTGAGTTGTGGAATATCAAGCGTTTGTGTTTCACTGAGCTTAAAGCTGCTATGTTGTATTGTTATTGCGCTCATCAAGCTTCCTTATCATGAATATTTACCTTGTTATCTAACAGGAATAATCAGGATTGAGGATAAAGTCAACAATTGAGCGAGGAGGGCGAGAGAAAAAGGTGAATGCTTACTTACTTTTTCAAGCAAGTAAGCTGATTTATTTAGCAAAGGGTAGCGACAATCACTTGGTCTGCATTGAAAAGTGCAGTGATCGTATCGTTAACTTGCAAAGATAGAGCATCAACATCACTATTTGGCAGGGTTGAACAGAGTGTTTCACCGCCTGTTAGTGTGACGATCACTTCGCTATTATCTTTACCACGTTCTAGTGTAGTGATTTTGCCTTCAAGACGGTTATCGAACTCGGTTTGGTTTGGTTGTTTGCTGAGCTTAACCCAAGGCGCTTTAATTAATGCGAGCACTTCTTTGCCTTCGACTAACCCTAAACGGTTAGCACTTTGCTCAGTCAGTGCGGCATTGATCACTGTACTGTTATCCGCTAAACGGATTTGAACGTGTTGTTGGACATGTGTATGGTCGCGAGCAATCAATGTACCAAAAAACTGGTTACGTGCACTCGTTTGCAGTGAAAAGCGCGAAATTGCCGCAAGTAGGCTATCAAGGGGTAAATTATCTTCCTTGAGAACATCAAAGGCTTTCTGTTGAATTTGTGCTAATAAATCATATAGCTGGAGCAGTCTTTCGCCGTAATGTGTTAATGTGGTGCCACCACCGCCTTTTCCGCCAGTTGCGCGATCAACCAGAATATCATCGGTGAGTTGGTTCATCTCATTGATGGCATCCCAAGCACTTTTATAACTAATACCTGCAAGTTTAGCGCCTTGGCTGATAGAACCGGTCGCTTTAATTTGTTTGAGTAGTGCGATACGGCGTGGATCAGCAAATAAGCTGCCCTGCAACTTAAGTGTGAGTAAGATTTCTGCCTGCATATTTTTCTCCCTTCCAGCTAGGTTGGTGGTGACAGAGTTAAAAAGCACGTTTAGTATGTCGTTAGTATAATATTTTGTCTAAAATAGTCTGCATTATAACGTGATTATGCGTTATTATTTTGATTTGATTTATAATCATTGTATTTATAATAGATGTATTGAGAGTCGAATTTTCCCTCGTCAGCGTATCTTGTAGGCTGGTGGGTACAGTATCACTGAAGAGGCTTTTTTATGTTAGAACTCATTAAAAGTTTAGGTTTTGCTCTGATGATGGTTCCAGTTGTGATGTTTTTAATCATGGGCTTGATTTATGGCTTAGGCGCATTCTTTAACTTACTGTCTAAAGCTCATGTTCCGCATCATAACACTGAGAATAAGTAACCCTTAGCGATTACCGCTCGTACTGATCATAGACCCCCTGATTGCGAATGCAATCAGGGGGTTTTTCATGTTGAAGAGAAATCTCTTAATGATAGGTATTTATTATCGTAGTAATTTGAAAATAACTGTCGACGGCGGTGAAGGTTAAATTGTTCTTGTTCTTCTTCTGTTCTCATCAAAAAATTATTGTGAAACTTTTGTAGTGTAGCGACAGGGTCGTTTTGATTATTATCTACAAATTGTTTAATAGCTTCGATAACAAAAAGCCCACAACCGTTTGGGACATGCTTTTGAAGATTTCCTTCAATAAATACGACGTCAGGATTGTTTACTCCCATTAATTCAGCAGAATTGATGAGTTGATTACGAACATCCAAGCTGAGGGGATGGAAGGAGTTAAAGACCAAAGCTTTCATTTCATCGGTTGATGAATCTTTATAAATCATCAACAAAATCCAATGCTCATGTGTGTTTACGGGGATTAATTCATATTGATTAAATGTCTCATTTATTATTTTTTCTGCGATGATGTCGTTCAATTGATTTGTATTGCTTTGTTGTGGATCGGGAGCATAAAGGCCTAGAGCATGGTTGATAGTGATGTCTTCTGATAAGACATTAATCCCCTTAATTGCGGAGTCGATTTCATCCGATTGTGTCATCCGGTTATGACTCCATGGGTTTAATTCCTCTAACGGTTTAGAGAAGGTTTCTTCAGGTAAACACGCTTTAAGCAAATTCACAGTGTCTCGCTTAGATGCCTGATTTTCTATTGTTGAACCAATGATATACAGTAACTTAGATGGTTTAATGAAAGCGTCTTTATGATGTGTTGATTGATATAAGACTTTACTCGTTTCTTGTATTTCTTTATCGATACCTTGCTTTCCAGATCGTTTCCCGCTAAATAAATCAAACAGGATATTCTCTGCTTTTCTTCCCTCTATATCTTGTCGAAGAGCGATATTGTGTAGTAAATCAATGCTATTCAAGTTTCCATCACTCGCAGAACTAGCCAAAAACTCTAAGGTTTCAGGGACAATTTCTTTTGCAAATAGCCCATGGAATTGCTCAATAGTTAATCCACCCATATAGTGAGTTTGAGATGGAGAAAGAGTTGTCGGTTGAATGGCCATGGTCTCTCCGTTGTTTTTATCTACTTGCAAATATTTGACGAAAAATTCACATGTGTACGATTTGTGCCGATAAAGTTACAAGGGAAATAAGTTGTAAACTATACAAAAACGATTTTTTCAAAAACTAAAAATGGTGGGGACTGATTTATTATTTATGGATAACATGCAGTAAAGTTGCATCATTTCTTGAGCCAGCACACTTTTATACGTAGTTTAACTTTAAGTTATCGCTGTGTCCTGATATATATAGCGTGTTAACTAATACTATGGTGGATTAAAATGAAAAAAGGTTTGGTATCTCTTCTTGCTAGTGCAACATTAACGTTAACAATGGCAAGCAACAGCTTTGCCGCTGATAAAATTACCGTTTTCGCTGCTGCTTCTTTAACTAACGCGCTGAATGAAATTTCAGAACAATACAAAAAAGAATCCAATGTAGAAGTGGTGGCATCTTATGCATCGTCTTCCACATTAGCCCGTCAAATTGAACAAGGCGCACCTGCTAATCTGTTTATTTCTGCTGACCAACAGTGGATGGATTACGCTATCGATAAAAAATTAATGGTCGAAAATACACGCTACACCTTATTAGGTAATGAGCTAGTATTAATCGCACCAAAAGATTCAAAAATAGATAAAGTCGAAATTAACAAACAAACAGATTGGAAAAAACTGTTAGATGGTGGCCGATTAGCAGTTGGTGACCCTGACCACGTGCCAGTCGGTATCTATGCGAAAGAAGCATTAGGTAACTTAGGGGCATGGGAAACCGTTGATCCATTATTAGCACGTACCAATAACGTGCGTAGTGGTATGGCACTGGTTGAACGCCAAGAAACACCTTTAGGTATTGTGTACGGCTCTGATGCGGTTGCAAGCCAAAAAGTAAAAGTGGTGGGTATTTTCCCTGCAGATTCACATAAACCTGTTGAATACCCAATGGCTATCGTTAAAGATCAAGACAATAAAGCGACTCGTGACTACTACGAATACCTGAAAACCCCAGCGGCTTCTGAAGTGTTCAAACGTTACGGTTTTGATCCACGTACTAAATAAAAACTAAGAGAGTGTTTCGTTGCAGATGTTAAGTCCTTATGAATGGGAAGCAATTTACCTGAGCCTCAAAGTATCCAGTGTCGCTGTGATCCTCAGCTTACCCCTCGGTATTTTAACGGCTTGGGTATTGGTTCGCTGTAATTTCCCGGGTAAAACACTGCTCGATAGTATTATCCATCTACCACTGGTGCTGCCACCCGTGGTAGTGGGCTATTTATTATTGATCAGCATGGGAAAACGCGGTTTTATTGGTGAATGGCTGTATAACTGGTTTGGTTTTAGCTTCACGTTTAGTTGGCGAGGTGCAGCACTTGCATCTGCGGTGGTGGCTTTCCCCTTAATGGTGCGGGCTATTCGCTTGGCTCTCGAAGCGGTAGACCGTAAACTCGAACAGGCCGCGAGAACACTAGGGGCAACGCCTTTACGTGTCTTTTTTACGATCACGATCCCTCTTTCTTTACCGGGTATTATCGTGGGTACTGTGCTGGCTTTCGCTCGTTCTCTGGGTGAATTTGGTGCCACTATTACTTTTGTGTCTAATATACCAGGTGAAACCCAAACGATTCCCCTTGCTATGTATACCCTGATTGAAACACCTGGTGCGGAAGTTGATGCTGCCCGTTTGTGTATTATTGCCATCGTTTTAGCTTTGATTTCATTATTAATTTCAGAATGGCTAACCCGTTGGGGTAAAAAACGTTTGGGGGTAGCGTAAGATGTTAGAACTCGACTTTTTCCAAAAGTTAGGGGATTTGCAATTAGAAGTGAATACCCAGCTACCCACTGAAAGTATTACTGCCGTTTTTGGATTATCGGGGGCAGGCAAGACCTCTTTAATTAACGTGATTGGTGGGCTAACGAAGCCCAACAAAGGGCGCATAGTGTTAAATGTCCGCACCTTAGTGGATATCGAAAAGAAAATTTGTTTGCCGCCTGAACAACGCCATATTGGCTATGTGTTCCAAGATGCTCGGTTATTTCCGCATTATCGTGTCAAAAATAATTTGCGTTATGGCATGGCCTCAACAATGAAATCACGTTTTGATGACATTGTTGAGTTATTGGGTATTGAACAACTCCTTAATCGCTATCCGATAACGTTGTCGGGTGGGGAAAAACAGCGTGTTGCTATTGGTCGTGCATTGTTAACGGCCCCTGAAATTTTATTGATGGACGAGCCGCTGGCTTCTTTAGACTTACCGCGTAAACGTGAGTTATTGCCTTATTTAGAAAAACTGTCTCAAGACGTTAAAATTCCCATTCTGTATGTAAGCCATAGTTTAGATGAAATCCTGCGCTTGGCGGATAAAGTGATTGTGATGGCAGATGGGAAAGTTAAAGCGTTTGGGCCACTTGAAGAAGTATGGGCGAGCAGTGCGTTGCGTCCTTGGCTACAAAAAGAAACATTAAGTAGTGTCATCAGTGCGACAGTGCATAGCCAGCATCCAGATTACGATATGACAGCAGTGGTTGTCGGTGGTCAAAAGTTATGGATCCCGCGGGTTGATAGCCATCAAGGTGCAGAATTACGTATTCGTGTCGATGCTTCTGATGTTTCATTGGTGCTAGAAAAACCGTCAATTAGCAGTATTCGTAATATTCTTTCTGCAGAAGTGGTTGAATGGATTGAAGATGGCGAGCAAATTGATGTGAAACTGGATTTAGGCGATGAGCACTATTTGTGGGCTCGTATTACGCGCTGGGCTCGTGATGAGCTGTCAATTCGTAAAGGCCGCAAGGTGTACGCGCAAGTTAAGGCTGTGTCGTTGTCACGTCATTTATAATCTTAAATCATGTGGTTAACAGAAAGCCACATACAACAGTATGTGGCCAAGATGGTGGTATTTATTCGTTATCCGTGCTGACTGAAAGTGATACATTCATAATCAAAAGGAGGGCTTAAATCCAATTGCATTCGCAGACTCTTCATGATCAAACGGCATGGCTGGGTTTTTCTTTGTCATTATATTGTTAATCATACTGTTAGGGAAAACCTCTATGGCTGTATTGAAGGTTGCCACATTACTGTTGTATATACGAATTGCAGCCCCTACGTTGTCTTCTTGTTCTGAGATTTCATTCGCCAAATCACGATAAAGTTGAATTGATTTTAAATCAGGGTAATTTTCTACGGCGACATTAAAATGACTTACCGCATTTTTAAAATCGTGCTGAAAATCCTTTAATGTGTCAGGTGTTACATCATTAGCTGAACGGTTTAATTTCGCGGCTGCGGTACGCATTTGAGTTAAACTATTGAGCAATGATGATTCATATTCTTTATGGTCTTTTACCAAACCTTCAATTTTAGGAATAATTTGTGTTTTTTGACGCTCTTGAGTGATCACATCAGCCCAAGATTGGCGAAGCCGATTGTGTTTTTGAATAATACTGTTGTGGATGAGGATCGTTGCGAGTATAGCAATAGCGATGATGACTATAAAAATTAAAAATCCACTCATGGATGATTTCCTTATTTTAAAAATTATTATTAGTATATTTTATGATATTTTGGTGTAGCGTCATTAGTTTCTCTAGTTTCGGTAACTTATTTTTTTCACTAATTTCATCAGAAAATTCAGAAATACTTTCCAGATTATAATGATATTTTCCACTAATAACATCGTCATCAGAGAAACTAATACACATTACACCCTGTTGGTCTATTTCAATATTGAGCTTTTTAAATGTATTTCGTGCATTCAGTAATAATTCAACGATAGTTGGTTTTAACCATTTAGATAATTCTAACTCATTCATCGCACCAAGTTTGAAATATTTAGAGAATTCGATTGATGAAGCTTTATATTTTGTTGCATGGGGTACGATACCGCTTGAGATAACTGCTATATTTTTAAAATATGAGTAGTCGGTCATGATCCCATAACGGTAATAATGGTCATAACGGGTTTTCTTCGTTGTTGTCGTGTTACCTTTGCTGTCGGTTGTCGTTTCTTCGGTCTCAACTTCATCAACAAATTCAAATTTATAAAAACTGAATGCTGGTACTGTGTCTGAAAGTGTGGGGTATTCATACATTATTTGCCGTGAATAGTTGCCTCGGTTAAATTCGACAAAATTTTCAAGGTTATTATGCGCTATACCTGAATTAAGTGGCTGAGGATGAATCCCATAATCTAATAACGCAATACCAGTGTAGATTTTGTGACTGATTTTCTTCATTCTGGATCTTCTAAATAGGCATACAGACAAGGACATCAGAGTTATGGCAGCACTGGCAACTAGGATATAGGAATGATATTCCCCCCACGTTTTATCATAGTCGGAATAATAGGTGATATATAGCACCCAGAGAAAAACACTAAAGCTCAAAGAAGCAAGGGTATACAAAATACCATTTTTATACTTGAGTGGTTGGCCAAAGTTCTGTACTAACTTTAGTGCCTTATTGAAATCATCGTGATTTATTGCATTGTTGGCGATGTATTCAATTTCTTTAATGATTTTTCTGACAGAAGAATTATGTTTTAGCATTTTTAAATTATTATATTTATGAGTCCTAAAAGCATTATCTAAAAAAAAGAGGCATTAATATACAAATATAAAAAGATTGAAAATAATGGAGATTGAGGAATATAAGTAAAAATAATAAAGATATGGGTTAAAATACTTCTCTTTTCCCAGAGGCGATAAAGATGCAGAATAAAATAGTATTATTTATTATTTTTAAGCTTTTGTTGTTTTCTTCTTGATGATTAATTTTCAGAAATGACCTAAAAAATAAAAAGAGAGCATTGCTCTCTCTTTTTATACAAAAACGTTTAAATATTATAAAACGTATTTGCGGATCACTTCAGCGATACCAGGTTCGGTATTTTCGCGAGTGACCAGTTTGGCTTGCTGCTTGATTTCATCGACAGCATTGCCCATTGCGACGCCGAGGCCTGCGGTGGTAAGCATGCTTAAGTCATTGAAATTATCACCAAAAGCGACAACATTTTCCATTGTCATACCTTGGGATTCAACCCACTCTTTTAAACGTTGGCCTTTACTATTTCCTTTACGACCCACATCCACCTGATCCATCCAAGACCATTCACAATCTAAGCCAAAATCATTTTCGATTTCGTTGACGACTTGGTGTAACTGCTCTTTATTTTGTGAGCTAACCGCAAATTTCCAAATAGAATCATAGTTATGCATCACATCCGCATAGTCTTCAACAAACTCAATGGTTGGACGTTGTGCGGCGGGTAATGAATCAGCCCAATTTAATGTGCGCGTAATACCTTCAGTTTTTGCGTTATATAACATCGCGTTATCCACATACATTAAATGTTGGATATCGGTTCCGCGTAACTTATCAATCATTTGAGTGACTGAATCGAGGGTCATTGGATTTGATTTGAGAACTTTTTTCCCGAGATAGTCATAAAGGTAAGTACCGTTACAGCAAATAGCAGGAGTATCCAGATCAAGCGCTTGGTAAAAAGGGTGAATGGCGACATGGTGACGGCCTGTCACGATGATCACTTTGACGCCTTGGCGGCGGGCTTCTTGTAGGACAGCTAACGATTCAGGCAGGATCTTCTTTTGATGATCAAGCAGTGTTCCATCGAGATCGAGCGCAATAACGCGGTATGACATAAACGGCTCCACGTGATTTTAGAAGTGACCTATAGGCGAGCTATAGGAATGAGGTCATTTTATCATCATAGCTGATAATAGTAACGAACTGAACCGTTTTAGTTTAACGATGTTGGTTTAAGGTAATAGCGGCATTGGCGTTAATTACTCACAGTAATTTAAAAAATATAAGGTATAGTGGCCTAATACATTTAGGTTATCGATGCGGCTTAGCATTTTTGTCATGAATTAAGGAGTTCAGATGGAACAGGTTGTTTATATTGCAAGTCCCGAAAGTCAGCAAATTCATGTGTGGTCAATGAATGAAGTGGGGGAGTTGACGCTTCTGCAAACTGTGAAAACACCAGGACAGGTACAACCAATGGTGCTAAGCCATGATAAAAAGCACCTGTATATTGGTGTGCGCCCAAATTTTCGCGTCGTAACCTATGAGATTGAAACGAAAGGCACGTTACGCTTAAAAGCAGAAACATCAGTACCAGGTACACCTGTACACTTATCCCTTGATAATACAGGTAAATACTTGTTTGTGCCTTCCTATCATCAACACAATTTATCTGTGTTATCGATGAATCAAGATGGTGTACCGAGTCAAGTGATCCAAGTGATTGAAGGCTTGCGTAACCCTCATTCATCTCATGTCGATGCAGATAATCAGCAACTTTGGGTGCCTTGTTTAGGGGAAGATCATATCCGCTTGTTTGATCTGAATGAGAAAGGGTATTTAACGGAAGCAACAGCTGACCAAATAACAACCGCGCCAAATTCAGGCCCTCGCCATTTGGCATTCCATCCAACGGAGAAAGTTATTTACTGTGTAAATGAACTGGATTCAACCATTGGTGTTTATCGTAAGTTCACCCGTTATCGTACAATGCAAACATTGGCAAACTACCCTGCAGGCAATGAAAGCCAACGTTGGGCTGCCGATATTCATGTGACGCCAAATGGTCGCCATTTATATGTCAGTGAGCGTTCAGAAAGCTACATTAGCCACTATATTATTTCTGATGATGGCTGCGAACTCACGTTAGAGGCGCGTTACCCAACCGAGGTACACCCAAGGGGCTTTAATATCGATGCAACTGGGCGTTTTTTAATCTCCAGCGGGCAAAAATCCGACCATATTTCAGTGTCAGAGATTGACGGGATTACTGGAAAGTTAACAGAGGTGGGGCGTTATTCTGTAGGTAAAGGCCCTATGTGGGTACTGTCTTTCATCCTTTAATCTCCGTCATACTTCGAGTTATAGCTGTGTTGGCTTCACGCGGGTACCCTAGTCACATACTTATGTATACTCCTAGGGATACCCTTGTTTGCCGCCTTGCTATAACTCAAATTATTTAGGAGATTATCTGTTTAAAAATCTGTTTAAAAATCTGTTTAAAAATCTGTTTAAAAATCTGTTTAAAAATCTGTTTAAAAATCTGTTTAAAAATCTGTTTAAAAACAAAGTATTAAGTTTATTTTATTGATTGCCCTAAGACTTTGGCCATAGTATCGATGACCTTAGTGAGTTGCTCAGGGGTGATGATATACGGTGGCATAATATAAATTAATTTGCCAAATGGGCGTACCCATACGCCATTTTCCACAAACACCTTTTGTAAAGCGGCGGTATTTACAGGCTGCTTCATTTCAATCACGCCAATAGCGCCAAGTATACGCACATCTGCAACAGCAGAGTGTGAGGCTAAGGGCAGCAGTTCGGTTTTGAGTTGTTGTTCAATATTGGCAATCGTTTGTTGCCAAGGGCTATTAAGCAACAGAGTTAGACTTGCATCGGCGACAGCACAGGCTAGGGGGTTACCCATAAAGGTCGGGCCATGCATAAAACAACCCGCTTCACCGTTGCTAATCGTTTCTGCGACGTGGCGTGTTGTGAGCGTCGCTGAAAGCGTCATATAACCGCCTGTTAATGCTTTACCTAAGCACATAATATCTGGTGATATATTGGCGTGATGACAGGCAAACAGTTTTCCTGTACGCCCAAAACCTGTAGCGATTTCATCTGCAATGAGCAAGATCCCATATTCATTACATAACTGGCGTACACCTTTCAAATACTCAGGGTGATAGATACGCATTCCCCCCGCGCCTTGTACGATCGGCTCTAAGATGATCGCTGCAATTTCACGATGATTTTTAGTTAATTCACGAATTAAAGGCTCAAGATCACTTGGCTCCCATTCATCATAAAAACCACATTGTGGGGCATCCACAAAGATATGCGGTGGTAAATAGCCTTTATACAGACCATGCATGGAGTTATCTGGGTCACAGACCGCCATCGCACCAAAGGTATCCCCATGATATCCATGGCGTAATGTTAAAATTCGTTGACGTTTTTCACCTCTAGCTTGCCAATATTGCAGCGCCATTTTAAGCGCGACTTCGACGGCAACAGATCCTGAATCGGCCAAAAATACACACTCCAGTGGATCAGGAGTCATGGCGACTAACTGCCTGCATAAATTCACTGCGGGTGGGTGGGTTATTCCGCCGAACATCACATGAGACATCTGATTTAATTGGCTTATGACTGCTTGGTTGAGTTCAGGATGGTTATAGCCATGAATCGCTGACCACCACGAGGCCATCCCGTCAATCAATTTTTTTCCATCTGCCATTTCGAGCTCAACCCCGTGTGCTGCAACGATTGGATAGGCTGGGATAGGGTGACTCATTGAGGTATAAGGGTGCCAAATGTGTTGGCTATCAAAAGCAATATCGTGACTATTCATCATTACCCATTGTAAACTTTTTTAGATCATTTTAGTTGACATGATAACCACAATATTTAAACTGGCAACAATTTTTTCAACTGGAGTGTCTCCATGAATACATTAAAACAGTGGACAATAAAACAAGCTAATGAACTGTTTTCAATGCCTTTTTTTGAGTTGTTATTTCAGGCGCAACAAACACATCGCCAACATTTTGACCCACAGCAAGTACAAGTCAGTACCTTGTTGTCTATTAAAACAGGCGCATGTCCCGAAGATTGCAAATATTGTGCGCAGAGCGCTCGCTATAAAACAGGTTTAGAAACAGAACGTTTGATGGAAGTTCAGCAAGTGCTTGAATCAGCAAAAAAAGCTAAGCAGGCCGGGTCTACGCGTTTTTGTATGGGGGCCGCGTGGCGCAATCCAAAAGAGCGTGATATGCCTTATCTTGAAATGATGGTGAAAGAGGTGAAATCCCTAGGGATGGAAACCTGCATGACTTTAGGGATGATTGATAACTCCCAAGCCCAGCGCCTCGCTGAGGCGGGTTTAGACTATTACAATCATAACCTTGATACATCCCCTGAATATTACGGCAATATTATCACGACGAGAACATACCAAGACCGTTTGGATACTTTGGGCAATGTTCGAAATGCAGGGATAAAAGTGTGCTCAGGCGGTATTTTAGGCTTAGGTGAAAAAGTTAGCGACCGTGCCGCTTTGCTGGTGCAATTAGCCAATTTACCAAAACCACCAGAAAGCGTACCAATTAATATGCTAATGAAAGTGGAAGGCACGCCAATGGCAGACAATGAAGATGTCGATGCCTTTGATTTTATTCGTACTATTGCAGTGGCTCGTATCATGATGCCGACGTCATATGTACGTTTATCGGCAGGTCGCGAGTATATGAATGAGCAAACTCAAGCGCTCTGTTTTATGGCTGGGGCAAACTCAGTTTTCTATGGCTGTAAGTTACTCACCACACCTAATCCAGATGAAAACAAAGATTTAGCACTGTTTAGGAAACTGGATATTAACCCAGAGCGTATTGATACGGATGAAGGGGATAACCAGCAAGCTGCGAAATTGGCAGAAACATTGTTAACCGCTGATAACGCAAAGTTTTATAATGCAGCAGTATGATGAGCTGGCAAACTTTCCTACAAGACCAGATCGAACAGCGCAAACGTGCCTCGATCTGGCGTCAACGTCAATGTATTGAAAGATCTGATGGTAGAGAGCTATACCAAAATGGCGAAAAATACCTAAATTTTTCGTCTAATGACTATTTAGGGTTATCTCACCATCCTGAGATTATTGCTGCATGGCAACGTGGTGCAGATATCTATGGAATTGGGAGTGGCGGTTCAGGGCATATTACTGGGTATACCCAAGCGCATGTTGCACTTGAAAGTGAACTGGCACAGTGGTTGGGTTACTCAAAAGCACTGTTGTTTATTTCCGGTTTTGCAGCAAACCATGCGGCGATCACGGCGTTAATGACAGCAAATGACCGCATATTAGCCGATAAACTCAGCCATGCATCTATTATAGAAGCCTCAATACATTCAGGGGCTCAATTAAGACGCTTTTACCATAACAATACATCCTCTCTTGAAAATTTAATTAATAAGCCAGCTTCAGGGAAAACCCTTGTGATTAGCGAGGGGGTTTTTAGTATGGATGGGGATAGTGCCCCACTGAATACCTTGCAGGATATTGCAAAAAAACACAGTGCGTGGCTAATGGTTGATGATGCTCATGGTATTGGTGTTTGCGGCTTTCAAGGGAGAGGGAGTTGTTCGGCTTATGGCATTAAACCTGAAATTTTGGTGGTGACATTTGGTAAAGCGTTTGGTTTAAGCGGAGCTGCCGTGCTTTGTGATGACCAAACCGCGGATTTCTTGGTTCAATCAGCACGCCATTTAATTTACAGCACGTCTATGCCACCCGCGCAGGCGGTTGCATTATTAGAAGCAGTTAAACAGATTAAGTTGGCAGATAAACTGCGTGAAACTCTTCAGCAGAATATTGAATACTTAAGGAAAAATGCCAACTTTAAACAAATGAAATTTGCTGACTCAACCACAGCCATCCAACCTTTAATCATTGGTGATAATGAGACATGCCAACGTGCTGCAGCATTTTTACGCCAAAAAGGGATTTGGGTTCAAGGGATCCGCCCACCAACAGTTCCGCCAGGCAGTGCAAGGTTGAGGATCACGTTGAGTGCAGTACATCAACAAAACGATCTTGATAAATTATTGGAGGCTTTAGATGACTTCGATCATTTGTCATGACAAACAAAAAATTGCGGCGGCATTTGGCCGAGCAGCGACAAGATACGATGCTATCGCTAACTATCAGCAGACAGCAGGAGAGCAACTGCTCAATAAATTGAAATCGACCCTCGTTGCAGCGCAGGTTAACATGCCTTTACGGGTATTAGATGCGGGTTGTGGTACGGGTTTTTTTAGTCAAAAGCTGAAACATCAAGGCCATACAGTCACTGCACTGGACTTATCTTCTGGCATGTTAGATGTCGCCAAAAGTAAGAATGCAGCAGATGAATATTTGTGTGCTGATATAGAGTCGATCCCGACTCATTCAGCGCAGTTTGATGTGGTTTTTTCCAATTTATCCATTCAATGGTGTGAAAACTTACATGGTGCATTGAGTGAGCTATACAGAGTAACAAAGCGTGGTGGTGTGATTGTTTTTACGACGCTCGCAGAGCATTCGCTTAATGAATTATCCAAAGCTTGGCAGCTGCTTGATGAATATTCTCATGTGAACACCTTTTTGAGCCCACAAGCTATCACCTCGAGCTGCCAAACATGGCGCCATGAGCTGTCTTTTCAAAAAGATACGCTGTATTTCCCTGATTTAATTAGTCTATTGAATTCACTTAAAGGGATTGGAGCGACCTATTTGACCGAGGGACGCCAAACAGGGCTAATGACTCGTAAGCGCCTTCAGCAGTTAGCTTTAGCTTATCCGATGGCTCATCAAGGGCTACCGTTAACTTATCAAACCGTATTTGGAGTCATCTATCGTGACTAAAACTTATTTTGTAACAGGAACGGACACTGAAGTTGGAAAAACCGTGGCAAGTTGCGCTTTATTGCAAGCCGCTAATGCTCAAAAGTTTAACACTGTCGGTTATAAACCTGTTGCCTCAGGGAGTGAACAAACACCAGAAGGGCTGCGCAATAACGATGCTTTATTATTACAAGCGAATAGCCGAGTGAAATTGCCGTATTCATCAGTCAACCCCATTGTTTTTGAAGCCCCTACTTCACCGCATATCATCAGTGAAAAAGTGGGAGAGCCTATTGATTTTTCGGTTATTAATCAAGGGTTGTTAGAGGTTCAGAAAAAAGGGGATTGGGTGTTGGTTGAAGGGGCTGGCGGGTGGTATACCCCATTATCCACTGAAAAAACCTACGCAGATTGGGTTATTGAACAGCAACTTCCTGTTATTTTAGTGGTGGGCGTGAAATTAGGTTGCATTAATCACGCATTATTAACGTTAGAGGCGATTAATACCGCTGGTTTATCTGTGGTCGGCTGGATTGCCAATGAAATTGAACCCGCAGGTATTTATCAGGCTGAATATCTTGCAACACTCAAACGCATGATTAACTCACCTTGTTTAGGGATCTTACCTTATCAGCCCCAACTTAATGAATCCACGTTAGGTCAATATTTGGATCTTACGTTATTGTGAAATAAATAAAGGGCTTAATATTATTGTTTTAGGCCCATTTCCCCCTCTAATAAATGATCAATTGTTAAATGCTTTGTTGATCTTGTTTAACGTTCTTAACCTATTTTTTGTCAAGTTTTACCGTAGAAATAGTCTGATGATCGAACTAAAACAGATAAAATCTCTTTTTTTAAACGGATACTACGTAAAAATTTTTTCATATAACTGCCATCGTTTTGTCATTTATTCAATGTTTAACAAATTTTACTCATGACGAGAAAGCATGAGCCCTAAGGGCTTCAAGAGTTATCCACCATTTCTGTGGATAACCTTGTGTATTAACATTATAAAACAACTTCTATGCTAGGCGGCAAGCGGCTTTGCCTTTATTTGATGTGATTCTGGACTTTGAGATAATTTTATTTAAATACAATAGGTTAAATAAAATCAAGACTTCAATCTATATTTGCGATAGGGCGATAAAAACCAATAGCATAAAATATAACGTTTTCCAAAGGTCAAGCATTATTTTGGGGATAACATTTTTATAAACTCATTGGAACGTCGGATAGAGAAAATATTAAATTCAGGACTTGAAGCTGTTTTTTTATCCAGTATTATAGAAAAAGAGACACGTTACGAGGCGGTAATATGAGTAAGGATTTTAAGCTGTATTCTGATTTTCAGCCAGCGGGGGACCAACCTGAAGCAATTCGTCAATTACGCGAAGGGCTGCAAGATGGCTTAGCGCATCAAACGTTATTGGGAGTAACAGGGTCAGGGAAAACCTTTACGATAGCTAATGTTATCGCAAAAGAAAATCGCCCAACCATGTTGATGGCTCATAACAAGACCCTTGCGGCACAACTTTACAGCGAAATGAAAGCTTTCTTCCCAGATAACGCAGTAGAGTACTTTGTTTCTTACTATGATTATTACCAGCCTGAAGCCTATGTGCCTAGCTCTGATACATTTATCGAAAAAGATGCCTCTGTAAACGAACACATTGAGCAAATGCGCTTATCTGCGACTAAGGCCTTACTTGAACGTCGTGATGTCATTGTGGTGGCTTCTGTCTCAGCTATATATGGGTTAGGCGACCCTGATAGCTACTTAAAAATGATGCTGCACCTCACCGATGGCATGATCATTGACCAACGCTCTATTTTAAGGCGTTTAGCTGACCTGCAATACAGTCGTAACGACCAAGCTTTTACCCGTGGTACTTTTCGCGTTCGCGGGGAAGTGATTGATATTTTTCCTGCAGAATCTGACGAATACGCGTTACGTGTCGAGCTGTTTGATGATGAAGTTGAACGTCTATCTCTCTTTGATCCACTGACGGGGCAAATTCAACACCGTGTGCCTCGCTTTACGGTTTACCCAAAAACACATTACGTCACACCAAGAGAACGTATTTTGGAAGCGATGGAGCATATCAAAGAAGAGCTGGTGGATAGGCGAAAAGTGTTGTTAGAAAATCACAAACTGGTGGAAGAACAGCGTATTACTCAGCGCACTCAATTTGATTTAGAAATGATGAATGAACTGGGTTACTGCTCAGGGATTGAAAACTATTCACGCTATTTATCGGGTCGTGCTCCAGGTGAACCACCTCCGACATTGTTTGATTATTTACCTGCGGATGGCCTACTGGTGGTGGATGAATCTCACGTGACCATTCCTCAAATCGGGGCGATGTACAAAGGTGACCGTTCCCGTAAAGAGACCTTAGTTGAATATGGTTTCCGTTTGCCTTCGGCATTGGATAACCGACCAATGCGTTTTGAAGAGTTTGAAGCTTTAGCACCGCAATCTATCTACGTATCTGCAACTCCTGGCAAATATGAGCTAGAAAAATCAGGCAATGAAGTTATTGAGCAAGTGGTTAGGCCGACAGGCTTACTGGATCCGATTATTGAAGTGCGCCCTGTGAGCACGCAAGTAGATGATTTGTTATCTGAAATCCGTATTCGTGTGCAGAAAAATGAGCGTGTATTAGTCACCACGTTGACCAAACGAATGGCGGAAGATTTAACAGAATATCTGGAAGAACATGGGGAGCGTGTTCGTTACCTTCACTCAGACATTGATACGGTTGAACGGGTAGAAATTATTCGTGACTTACGATTGGGTGAGTTTGATGTGCTTGTTGGTATCAACTTATTAAGGGAAGGCCTCGACATGCCAGAGGTGTCTTTAGTGGCTATTTTAGATGCAGACAAAGAAGGTTTTCTGCGTTCAGAACGTTCTTTGATCCAGACAATAGGCCGTGCAGCACGTAACTTAAACGGTAAAGCGATCCTTTACGGCGACCGAATCACCAATTCGATGGAAAAAGCGATAGCAGAAACCGAACGCCGCCGTGCAAAACAAATGGCATTCAATGAAGAACATGGCATCGTACCGCAAGGGTTAAACAAGAAAATTGGCGATATCCTGCAGATAGGTCATAAAGTTGGCGGGAAAGGCAAAGGGCGCTCAAAAGATAATGCCAAGAGTGAGACATCAATTGATATACAAGGTATGTCGACGAAAGAGTTGGAACGACGTATTTCGCAACTTGAGGCACAAATGTATAAGCACGCACAGGACTTGGAGTTTGAAGCGGCAGCGCGAGTGCGTGATGAGTTGCAAGAGATACGATCTCAGTTTATCGCCAATTCCTAATCTTCTTTATCTTCTTCATACTTCGCGTTGTGGGGGTGTTGGCTGCGCTCAATCACTCGGGTCACATACTTATGTATGCTCCCCGAGATGCTTTCACTTGCCGCCTACCCACAACGCAAATTATTTTGAAGATAAATTGTCATTTTATTTCATTATGTTGGGGAGTAGGGGAGTAGGGGAGTAGGGGAGTAGGGGAGTAGGGGCAATCACTCGGGTCACATACTTATGTATGCTCCTTGGGATACTTTCATTTGCCACCTAGCCACAACGCGAATTTTCTACATACTTCGCGTTGTGGGGGTGTTGGCTGCGCTCAATCACTCGGGTCACATACTTATGTATGCTCCCCGAGATGCTCTCACTTGCCGCCTACCCACAACGCAAATTATTTTGAAGATAAATTTTCATTTTATTTCATTATGTTGGGGAGTAGGGGCAATCACTCGGGTCACATACTTATGTATGCTCCTTGGGATACTTTCACTTGCCGCCTGCCCACAACGCGAATTATTTTGAAGATAAATCTTCATTTTATTTCATTATGTTGGGGAGTAGGGACAATCACTCGGGTCACATACTTATGTATGCTCCCCGAGATGCTTTCACTTGCCGCCTACCCACAACGCAAATTATTTTGAAAATCAATAGGATTGGTATAGAAATATCTTTAAAATAGAGAACAAAAAATTGGCTTGAGTAGCATTCCACCTTTGGGAGCCAAAGGTGGGATAAATTAGGAAATTACAATAGCGGGACGGTTTCTTCGATGGCTTGTAGGAGCAGCTTTCTATCGTGGCGATAAGGGATATCATCCGCTTCGAGGACGCGCTGGATAATCTTACGGTCACTGCTAATATCACTGGTTTGTGTGCGTGGCCCAAGGATCAACGCATCAATCTTTTTGCAGCCAATATAGTTTTCCATCATCTGCAATTTCTCAGGTAAAGTCAGATTAGCGGCTGAAGAGCCCACTTCCTTACCTAAATTACCAATATAAATCATTGGGGATTTACATTCACGCAAGGCAGTGGCAATCTCGTCCAGTAGTAATAATGGCATTAAACTGGTGAAGAAACTACCAGGACCAATGATAATCAAATCCGCTTGGTGAATAGCTTCTAACGCTTCACGTGTGGCCTTAACGCGAGGGTATAGGCGTAACTCTTTCGGAATTTCGCGCAGGGCATCCACATTGACCTCGCCATAGACCTCATTACCCATCTCATCAATCGCCATCAAATCAACAGGGGATTCTGACATTGGAATGAGTTGCGCATCCACTTTGAGCATATTGCGAATTAAATTAATGGCCTCGAGTGGCCTAACACTCAGGTGATCTAATGATTTTAGCATTAGGTTACCTAAGTTGTGGCCAGAGAGTTCTCCATTACCGCCGAAACGGTATTCAAACATTGCTGAAGCAATTGATGGTTCAGTGATTAACTGATTCAAACAGTTCCGCATATCGCCCCAAGCAATCCCGCCTTCGGAACGACGAATTCGACCTGTAGACCCGCCATTATCTGTGGTGGTCACAATTCCAGTTAGGCGAGGGCCTAAAGAGGAAAGGGAAGACATTACGCGACCTAGCCCATGCCCGCCGCCAAGGGCAACAACATGTTTCAGGCTCGCCAGACTACTATTTGGCATAGTGTTCCTATATCAATCAGTCAATATTCGGCAAATAAACAGTCACTACTTAGTGCTTTTTATCTGTGGTTTGCAGTGTTTACAGAGCCGAACGTATCAAAAATGAAATCTAAAATAAATTGGGCGTTAATCTACCATAAAACATCATTGTTCGCTGAGTTACTGTGATAAAAAACAATAAAAGGCAATATTCCAGATTTACCTTAACCTCTTAGCAAAAAACACCTGAATGTTTCCATTTTGAATATTTACCTATATAGTGTAAATAATTCTCATTTTCATTGTTTGTGTTATGGCTCAATATGTCTGATTCTGAGTTGCAACGCTTGTTTGCACGCCATTCTTCCTCATTATGTCGCTACCTCAACATGTACCTTAAAGACCATAGTTTGAGTATGGATATTGTGCAGGAAAGTTTTGTACGGATGGCTGAACTGATGAAGCACTCAACGATTCAAGATTTTGACGCTTATCTTTATCGGATTGCGAAAAACCTGATGATTGATCACTTTAGGGAACAAAAAGCACGCCCTTCAATGGTTATCAGTGATGAGCAATGGCAAGAAATACCTGCACAAGTAAAAAGCCTTGAAGCAACAGCAATAAGAGAGCAGCAACTTAGCCAGATACAAGCCATTATTCAAACATTGCCCAAGAGAACACAGGCTATTTTTCGTTTGCACCGAGAAGAGGGATTGACTCAAACCGAAGTGGCTCAATTGTTGAATATTTCGCTCAGTACTGTTGAAAAGCATTTAGCCAATGCATTGGCTGTTCTGATTCATCAATGGAAGGATTAATCATGAAATCAACAACATCTCCATCTGAAATCGAAAACACAGCGGCGATGTGGGTCGTCAAGACCACTCAAAGAGAGCTGAATGCACAAGAAAATAGCGAGTTTCAGCATTGGGTGAATGCATCGAAAGAGCATGCCAATGCTTATTATCGTGCAAGGCAAATTTGGGCGTTAACTTCCTATAATCAACAGCCTAGAAAAACAGAGAAACCAATTAAAGCCACAAAAAGTTTTGTGAAAGTTTCCGTTGCAGCCAGTATTTTAGTGTGTGGTTTGGTGACTTTGATTTGGTGGGGTGAAAATCAAGAACAGATTGATTACCAAGCCAGAATTGGTGAAGTTCAACATATCATATTGCCCGATGGCAGCCAAGTCGACCTCGATAGTGGTGCACAATTACAGCTAGCTTTTGACGGGCAATATCGACAAGTCAATTTGCTCCAAGGACGTGCCTATTTCTCTGTTGCACCTATCACTGGTAGTGAACTGCGTCCTTTCCAAGTTAAGGCGAGAAATGGTGTAACTCAAGCGCTGGGAACAGAGTTTGCCATTGATAATGAAGGGGATAATGTTGGTGTAAGTGTCTATCAGCACAGCGTTAAAATATCGCTATTATCAGGACAAGAATTGACGGTAAAAGCAGGCAGCTTTACGCAATACCAGCAGCAAATTTTACCCACAATACCACTTGCCAAACAAGCGTCAGAAGGATGGCGTGAAGGCCAGATTATTTTTCAACAGCAAACGCTTTCTGAGATTACCGCTGAAATTAATCGTTACCATAAAAAGCGAATTATTATTTTAGCTAGCGACAGTAAGGAAAAACTAAGCGGCGTATTGCAAATTAACACACTAGAAAGTGGACTTAAGTACCTTGTGTCATCAAAAGGACTCACGATTTATGAAGTACCATTTTTCACATTAATCTACTGATAGATAAAGAAATTATTATTTTTCACAAGTATTTAAATTATTTTTACGGGTTTCTTTCATTTCTACGTCTTAACCTAAGTGATTATGATTTTTATTACCATTATCATTTTAGGAATGGGAAATGACTCAAAAAAAGCACCAATATAAAACAGCCACACTCTGTGTTTACCTTGTATTAGGAGCACTACCTGCATATTCATTATTTAACATTGCTCATGCCAGTCAATCAATAACTGCAACCCAACAGAAAATTTCATTTTCGATTGGAGCAGGATCGCTTGAGAACGCATTGTTGCAATTTGCCCAACAGGCAAAAGTTGAAATCATTATTAATAGCCAAGAAATGAACGGCTTAAAAAGCCAAGGCATCAAAGGGCAGTTAACCTTGCAAGAAGGATTGCAGCAACTTGTTGGCGAAAATCCAGTTCAGGTCCAAATACACAATAATCGTATTTCTATTCATCGGGTAATTAATTCCTCCACAAGTGAAAACGTCATTAAGTTAGATAATATTACGGTGACAGCAAGCCAAATACAGCAAGGAGATTGGGTCTACAGTAGTCCCTCATCGGTGAGTGTGATCAGTAAAAAACAAATTGAAGACAGGCCACCGAAGCATATTGCTGACGTACTAGAGCTTACCACAGGCGTGTATTCCAGTGTCAGCCAGCAAGACCCGTCGCTATCAGTGAATATTCGTGGGATCCAAGATTATGGGCGTGTGAACATGAATATTGATGGAATGCGGCAAAACTTCCAAAAAAGCGGCCATGGGCAGCGTAACGGCTCAATGTATATTGATTCTGAGTTGCTATCTGGCGTTGAAATTCAAAAAGGAAACAATAGTGGTATGGGGAGTGGGGGAACGCTTGGCGGAGTTGCCACATTTAATACGGTAAATGCATCTGATTTTTTATCGAAAGATAAGACATTTGGTGGAAAATTACATGCCAGTACAGGGACGAATAATACTCATTTTATCGGTAGTAGCGCATTTGCCTTGGGAAATGAAAAGGGGGATTTACTGTTTGCTGCCAGTGAACGCCGCTTAGGTGACTATAAACCAGGGACGCACGGGAGTATTGGCGACATTCGCATCAACAATGATGCAGGGCATTATGACGAATTAGTGCGTGGTTTAAAACATACCCGAATTAACGATAGCAATTACCAGATGACCTCATATTTGGCGAAAGCAGGTTGGAATCTCAGTGAGTCACAACGCTTACAATTCAATTATTTAGAAACCAAAGTAGCGACACCTAATGCAGGTACATTAACTAATTTGGCGCAAACGTGGCCATATAAACTTGGATGGAAAAGTAGTGGGTTTAGTGATGTGACAACCCAGAACTATTCCCTTGATTATACGCAGTTTAGTGGCAGTCCATGGAGTACAGAATTTAAAGGGAAAGTGTATTTTGTTGATACGAAAGATGACACTGAAACTTATTCAACGAGCCAAATTTTTAATAATGGCTATCAGATGGATACTCGGGTTAAAACATTCGGGGTGCAACTCGAAAATCATTCAGAGATTGAATTTAATCATAATAATTTATTAAAAGCGCATTATGGTTTTGAAACTTTCCAAGATAAAGCTAGCAGCACCTCAACACGAGAAGCCGCATCAGGCGTAACACCAGATGGAAAACGTACGTTGAGCTCATTGTTTACTAATTTAACTTACGAATATGACGATTGGTTAACATTGGAAGGGGGAATGCGTTACGACTACTATACCCTCAAAGGGCAAACCAGCATGCGTTATGCCATCTTCCCTTATACAAAGGAAAATCCATGCACAGGTAGACGGTTACGTGATTGCCCAAGCACGCTGTATACAGAACATTGGAATGTTGATAAATCGGAAGGGGCGTTTTCACCTAATGCTCGTCTGGCTATTCGCCCAGGTGTCGAGTGGATGGAGTTCTTTACCAGTTATGGTCGTTCTTGGCGTCCACCTGCGATTACCGAAACACTCACCACTGGCAGCGCTCACAGTTCTTCAACACAGTTTCCTAACCCGTTTTTAAAAGCAGAACGCTCAAATGCGTGGGAAATCGGGGTGAATCTGAATTACCCCCAACTGATGCTTGAAGAGGATCGATTATTGGCTAAAGTGGCTTATTTTGACACGCGGGTTGATAACTATATCAACCTTGCGATTAACCGAACTAAGCCGGGATTGGTTAACCCAAGTATGGGGAATGCTGCGTACAGCAATAACTTAAATACGACACGTTTTAGAGGGTTTGAATACCAACTCAACTATGATGCAGGGTTTGTTTATGCAGATTTAACCTTCACCCATATGATTGGTAAAAACACATTCTGTGCTAACCGTGCGTGGTTAGGTGGCGTCTTGAAATTCCCAGAAGGTATTGGCCCTGGTAATTGGTATGCAGAGCCCGATGAGCAAGCAGACAATTATGTTAACTGCGATAGCGGCTCCATCTTTGGTAGTGCAGCAAATCTGCCAGGTGATAGAGGTTCATTCACACTCGGTGGACGTGCTTTTGATAGAAAACTGGATGGCGGAATGGTTATCCGTTTCACACCAGGTTTCCAAGACTATTCTGCACAAACCAATTACCCTTATTTAGCGGACTGGCCGAAATATACCCTCGTCGATTTATACGCAAGTTATTCAATTACGGATAATTTAATTATTCGCGGTAACGTGGAGAACTTAACCAATCGGGCCTATGTGGTGAGCTACGGGGAGAGCTTAGCGAATACATTAGGTCGTGGAAGGACGATATCTGGTGGGGTTGAGTTCCGTTTCTAAATACGTTCAATTACTTGGGGCAAATGCTTTCGTTTTTGATTGGGATAATGCTTAGCAAAGTATTGAGTGAAAAATACGAAGCGATTGGTAACGATATTTATAACGGAAACAATGAGATGGGGAGCTTGCTCCCCATTTTAGATCTACATCAAGAAATGTTTAATTAAATAATAAGAGATGTTAATCATTTAAAGTGAAATTGTATCTTTGGCTAGGCTCTTTTTAAGAAAATTGTCTATGATAATAAGAACTTCGGAGATTATCGCTAATGTTCTGTAAGTCGTTGTATATTATATTATATATCGAATTCAGGTTCGCTTTTTCATATTCTATACGCTAGAATCCTTACAGAAATTAAGTGAACAGAGTGGTTTGTTTTCGTTATTAAATTAGCGGCTTTGTTCCAAATAAAACTCCTAGCCTTTGCGTCTAAGTTTGTTTTCACAAATATGATGCTCTGGCCGTGGCCTTAGAGTCACCAGGGTGCAAGATAGAAATGTCTGCATCTCCCGTATTTGGAAAGGTGTGATTATGCAGCAACTCGTCGATCAATTTGACCGAAAATTTTACTATCTTCGGCTTTCTATAACAGATGTTTGCAACTTTCGTTGCACATACTGCCTGCCTAATGGTTATCAACCAAGTGGCCGCCATGAATTCCTCACTCTGGATGAAATTCGCCGTGTTAGCAGCGCATTCGCTGAATTAGGCACAGAAAAAGTGCGTATCACAGGCGGTGAACCTACCATGCGCAAAGATTTCAGTGAAATTATTGCCACCATTCATGAAAATGCAGCGATTAAAAAAATCGCAGTTACCACCAATGGTTATCGCATGGCGAGAGACGTTCAATCGTGGAAAGATGCAGGCCTGAATGCAATTAATGTCAGTGTGGATAGCTTAGACCCACGACAGTTTGCGGCAATCACTGGGCAAGACAAATTCTTCCAAGTGATGAAAGGGATTGATGCTGCCTTTGAGGCTGGCTTTGAAAAAGTGAAAGTCAACGCTGTGTTGATGAAAAATATCAACGACATTGGTCTGAAGTCATTCTTAAATTGGATTAAGCACCGCCCAATTCAACTGCGTTTTATTGAGTTAATGGAAACAGGGGATGGCAGTGATATTTTCCAACGTTTTCATGTTTCTGGCGAAACGATTCGCGACCGTTTAATTGAAGAAGGTTGGTATCGCCTTCCTCGTTCTCGCAATGACGGCCCTGCTCAGGTCTTTAGTCACCCAGATTACCAGGGTGAAATAGGCCTTATCATGCCGTATGAAAAAGACTTTTGTCAAAGCTGCAATCGCCTTCGTGTATCTTCTTTAGGTAATCTCCATTTGTGCCTGTTTGGTGAAAATGGCATTCCTCTACGTGATTTGTTAGGGGATGATAACCAAAATGAAGCGCTAAAAGCGCGGATACAGCGTGGTTTGCATCACAAACGCGAAACGCATTTTCTACATATGGGTGATAGCGGTATTACCCCTAATTTGTCCGTTATTGGCGGTTAATTCTTTTAAGATTTTCAGGAGAAACTATGTCCCAACTGACTCACCTCAATGCGTCGGGCGAGGCGCATATGGTTGATGTTTCAGCTAAAGCTGAAACTGTCCGTGAAGCTCGTGCAGAAGCTTATGTCACCATGAACCCCGAAACCTTAGCCATGATTGTTGATGGCAGTCACCATAAAGGGGATGTGTTTGCAACGGCACGTATTGCGGGCATCCAAGCCGCTAAAAATACATGGCAGTTAATTCCATTATGTCACCCTCTGTTGTTAACTAAAGTGGAGGTTGTTCTTGAAGCAGAACAAGCACATAGCCGTGTTCGCATCGAAACATGCTGCCGTCTAACGGGTAAAACTGGTGTGGAGATGGAAGCACTGACTGCAGCCTCGGTGGCGGCATTGACCATTTACGATATGTGCAAAGCGGTACAAAAAGACATGGTCATCGGCCCTGTTCGTTTGTTAGAAAAAACAGGCGGTAAATCTGGACATTTTAAGGTGGAATGATGATTACAGTATTATTTTTTGCACAAGTTCGCGAATTAGTGGGAACAGATAGACTTGAAATAACGGAAAAATATCAAACAGTTGAGTCTCTACGTCTTGCTTTGTCGCAAAAAGGTGATCGCTGGGCTTTGGCGTTAGAAAGCGGAAAATTACTGGCAGCAGTTAATCAATCATTTGTTTCCCTCGAACATTCACTGGTGGAAGGGGATGAAGTCGCCTTTTTCCCACCAGTAACAGGGGGATAATGATGGAAAATACCCATATTGCCGTCCAAACACACAACTTCAGTGTTGGTGAACAATATCAATGGCTTGCAGAGTGTGATAGCGATGGAGCCGTCGTGACTTTTACAGGTAAAGTTCGTAATCATAACCTTGGTGATACTGTTGCGGCCTTAACGCTTGAGCATTATCCAGGTATGACAGAAAAAGCCTTAGCAAACATTGTAGTAGAAGCAAGAGAACGTTGGCCTTTGCAGCGTGTGAGTGTGATTCATCGCATTGGTACTTTGCAGCTAGGTGAGGAAATTGTGTTTGTTGGGGTGACAAGTGCGCATCGCAACGCAGCATTTCAAGCCGCTGAGTTTATTATGGATTACTTAAAAACCAAAGCACCATTTTGGAAAAAAGAGACGTTGCCAGATAACGAACGCTGGGTTGAAGCGAAAGAAAGTGACGAAACGTCCGCAAGCCGCTGGTAATCGCACTTTTTCCTCCGAAAAATACGAATTTGCCGAATGGTAATGTCATAATAATGTGTTAGACTTTGGTTAATTTTCTCCGATTGCAGTATTTTTACTGTGTCGATTTTTATTTTAGCAAAAGGGTAACCATCATGGGTCAGTTTGATCAACGTAATGATTCTCTTGTCCAGAGGGCCGAAACTGGCGTTCAGGCATTTATGTCGCAAGTCTATGGTTGGATGACCGTCGGTTTGCTGTTGACAGCATTTGTAGCTTGGTATTCAGTCAGCAGTGGCTTGTATTACACCATTGCGACTAACAAAATTTTATTCTTCGGGATGATCATTGCTGAACTGGGTTTAGTGATGGGTATTTCCTTCTTACTGCAAAGAATTAGCGGAATGATGGCGACGGGCATGTTTATGCTCTATTCATTGTTAACGGGCTTAACTATTTCTGTCATTCTTGCCGCGTATACTGGTGAATCTGTCGCAGGTACCTTTGTTATCACTGCGGTCATGTTTGGTGCATTAAGCTTCTATGGCTACACCACTAAGCGTAGCTTAACAGGAATGGGTAACTTCCTGTTTATGGCGCTGATTGGTATCGTTGTGGCTTCCTTAGTTAACATCTGGCTACAAAGCTCAATGATGTACTGGGTGATCACTTACGGTGGTGTGTTACTGTTTGCTGCGTTAACGGCTTATGACACTCAAAAGCTGAAAGAAATGGGTGCTCAAATTAATGAAGATGACAGAGAAACAATGCGTAAATACTCCATTATGGGGGCGCTGTCTCTGTACTTAGACTTCATCAACTTGTTCCTAATGTTACTGCGTATCTTCGGTGACCGTCGCTAACAGCGAGTGAAACATTCATCACTAGAATGTTTTAGTGAATAAAATTCAAAACCCTTGTTACTTCGGTAGCAAGGGTTTTTTCATAGTAATCGTACTAAAAAATATAATTTTCTTATTATTTGAATGCCAAGCCTGAGTTTAATTAGGCAGCCAAATCGACAGATATTCATCATGGCATTAGGCAATTTTCTTTCTAAAGAGATAATACGCCGCAGAACTGGTGATAATAGCAATAATCAGCAATGGCCATAAACTTTGGAAAACCACTGAAAAATCTGCGTCTTTAAGGTAGATTTGTTTAGTGATTTCAGTGAAATGACGAATTGGGTTAACCCAAGTGATATCTTGTAGCCAAACGGGCATGTTCTCGACTGGGGATATATAACCAGAAAGCAGTACGGCAGGCATCATAAAGACAAACACCCCAATGAAGGCTTGTTGCTGCGTTGAGCACAGCGCTGAAATTAACAAGCCAAAACCCACTAGCGATAGACCATAAAATATCATAGTGGCGTAGAACAGCAGCAGTGAACCTGCAAATGGAATCTGATAACAAAAAATCCCGATAACTAACACAAGGCTTGCTTGGGCTGTCGCCACAATTAATGCAGGCACAGCCTTACCAATAAAAATCTGCCATGTTGTTAATGGGGAAACCAGGAGTTGATCTAGCGTCCCTTGCTCCCGTTCTCGCGCAATGGAAAGGGAGGTCACAATCAGCACGCCAATCGTGGTAATCAGCGCCACCAAAGAGGGCACAATAAACCACTTATAATCTAAGTTTGGGTTGTACCAATTACGAATAACCAACTCACTATTATTGGGTTTGATTTGGTTTTGTGTTAACTCTTGTTGATATTGCATCACAATCTGTTCGACATAATTTGCCGCAATTTGTGAACTGTTTGAGTTGCGACCATCAAGTAACAGCAGCATATTAGCAGGAGTATGTGAGGCGATATCTGCGCTAAAGTTTTGGCTAAAACGCACGGCTAACAGTGCTTTACGGTTATCGAGTGTGTCGCGAACTTCATGTTCACTTTTGACGAGCAACACGTGGGAAAATGCACTGGCTTTGGCTAACCGCTGGGTAAGTTCAACAGAATGTTTGCCGCCATCTTGGTCAAAAATTGCAATGGTGGTATTTGTGACTTCTAGTGTTGCCGCAAGTGGGAACAAAATCATTTGGAAAATCACAGGTAAAATCAAAATAATTCGAGTTTGTGGCTCTTGTAATAATGATTGTAACTCTTTCATAATTAAGGTGTATAAGCGATAAAGCATAGTGCACCTCAATCCAGTCGACGGCGAGTTTTCAGCGCCGTTAGGCCAATAAATAAGATTGCTGATGCAACCAATAATAAGAAATCGATCAGTAAAACCCAGTAAATATCCCCTGCAAGGAACAACGTTTGCAAGCTGCTGACAAAGTAACGTGCGGGGATAAAATAAGTTACCCACTGAATGATGGCTGGCATGCTATCAATCTCAAAAATAAATCCAGACAGCATAATTGCAGGTAAAAATGCGGCATTTAATGCTACCATTGCTGCATTAAATTGGTTGCGGGTAATGGTGGATATTAATAGCCCCATGCCAAGGGCCGTAGCAAGATATAGGCTCGTGATAACAAACAGCACCAATAATGACCCGCGGTATGGTACGCCCAGAACAAAGGTTGTAACGAGCATGCAAAGTACCATTACAAAAGAGCCAAGAACTTGGTAAGGTAATAATTTTGAGAGTAATAATTCAGTGCGAGTGATTTGGGTTGAAAGTAAGGCTTCCATTGTGCCGCGTTCCCACTCCCTGGCAATAACCAGTGATGTTAAAATTGCGCCAACCACAGTGATAATAATGCTAATTGCTCCTGGAATAATAAAATGTTGGCTTATTGCTGCCTCATTAAACCAGTAACGCATATTGAGCTCGATTAATGGCGAAACTGTGTTTGCCCGGTTTTCACTTTGTTGCTGCTGCCATATTTGCCAGACACCTTTGGTGTAGGCTTGAACAAAGTTTGCGGTGTTTGGTTCGCTCCCATCGGTAATAATTTGTATCGCTGCATGTCCTTCAGGTTGCAGCAATTGTGCTGAAAAATTCACTGGGATCACGATAATTCCACGAATTTCACCTGCTTGCATTTTGTCGATTAACGCTTTTCGGTTATCACTGATAGTGGCGTCAACAAAAGGAGAGCCCGTAAAGGTATCAACGAGCTCTCGTGCAGGCTGGCTTTGTTGCTCCATTAAAATGCCAAGACGCAATTTACTTGAGTCTAAGTTAATGCCGTAACCAAAAATAAATAGCAGCATCAATGGGATAAGTACTGCAATTAGAGCACTACTGGGGTCGCGTACTATTTGCTTGGTTTCTTTCCAGCACAAGGCTTTTAGCCGACGCCATGAAAAAGAAGAGGCGGCATGATTCATTTAGCCTCCTGTTGTTTGTCGTAATTCATTATAAGTTCGATAAATGCATCTTCCATGGAGGGGTCTGGGTTATCACGAGTAGCAACTTGTTGTTTTAGCTCGTCAGGTGTGCCAGCTGCGATAATTTTACCATGGTAAACAAGCCCTATTCGGTCGCAATATTCTGCTTCATCCATAAAATGTGTGGTGACCATCACGGTCACGCCTTTATCCACCATCCCATTGATATGTAGCCAAAATTCACGACGAGTTAATGGGTCGACGCCTGAAGTGGGTTCATCCAAAAATAAAATATCGGGCTCATGCATGAGTGAGCAGGCAAGGGCAAGGCGCTGTTTATAACCCAAAGGAAGGGAGTCTGTAATTTGATTGATAATTGGCTTGAAGCTAAAGGCATCCACCATTTCTTGGATCTTAGCCGACTGTTTTTTATGATGTAATCCATAAACTCCCGAAAAAAACTTTAGGTTTTGCCCCACTTTTAGATTCCCATAGAGGGAAAATTTCTGTGCCATATAACCAAGGTGCTGCCTGGCTTTATTTGAGCTAGTTTTTAAATCCATACCCAGCACTAAAGCATGTCCCTCAGTGGGCTTCATCAGGGCGCACATCATTTTAAAGGTTGTCGATTTTCCTGCGCCATTGGGGCCTAACAGCCCAAAAATTTCACCGCGTTTGACTTGAAAATTGACGTGATCTGTCGCTGCAAAATCCCCAAATTTTTTGGTGAGATTACGCGCTTCAATCACCGTTTCCTGAGGGTTTGGTGGAATTTGTGGCACAATGGCGGCTAACTCTGAACGGTGAGAAGGGCCGCCGCCAAGAAGGTCAATGAACGCATCTTCAAATCGAGGTTGTGCGGTAATTAGCTTGTTTTCTTGCATATTGAGCGCACTTAACAGACTTTCTTGAGATGCGCCAGGCTTTAGAATCAAGCGAACATAGCGGCCTTGGATAACGCCATCTGTCGTTTCAGGAAGCACTAATGCATTTTGTAATACAGTGCGCTTTTGTGCAGCTGGAACCTCAAGTAAATAGGAGCGCCCCGCCATTTTTTGTGTTAATAACTCAGGTTTGCCAGAATAGAGTAATTGCCCTTTATTAAGAAGCAGTACCTCTTTACATTGTTGGGCTTCATCAAGATATGAAGTGCTCCATAATATTAACATTCCATCATCGGCAAGGGTGTGAACCATCTGCCAAAGTTCACGCCTTGCAATAGGGTCAACGCCAACGCCTGGCTCATCCAATAATAACACTTTGGGCTTACCAAGCAGTGTACAGGCTAAACCTAGCTTTTGTTTCATTCCACCTGAAAGTTTGCCTGCAAGGCGTTGCGTAAAAGGAGCAAGGTTAGTGAATGACAGCAACTGTTGATAGGTTTTTTCGCGCTCTTCGCCAATAACACTGCGCAAATCTGCGTATAAGTCCAAATTCTCTTGAACCGTTAAATCCTCATACAAACCAAACTTTTGAGGCATATAGCCGAGGTTTGCACGCACTGCAATACTGTCTTGAATAGGGTCTAACCCCATCACACGAATATGCCCAGCATCAGGTTTGAGTAGCCCTGCGAGCATACGCATTAATGTCGTTTTTCCTGCGCCATCAGGACCAACTAACCCTGTGACAGACCCACCGTTGATATCCATTGTGAGACTTTCAACTGCAGGAGAATCTAAGCCGTTAAAGCTTTTTTCGACGCCTTTAAGACTGATGCTGTAATCATCACTCATGACTATTCTTTACTTCTTGTTATTTGCAAAGTAAATGGTGACAGGCATGCCTTGGCGTAAAGCATCATCTGCATCATCAACAATAATACGTAAACGATAAACCAAATCGGTTCTTAAATCAGGTGTTTGTACACTTTTAGGCGTAAATTCAGCCGTTGGAGAAACAAAGCCAATTGTGCCATGGTATGGTTGATTAGGGCGGCTATCTGTATAGAGGGTAACTTGCGATCCAGGAACAGCGTTGCCAAGGTGTGGTTCACTGATATAAGCGCGTACCCAAACTGGGTGAGTGAGGGTAACACTAAAAATACTGTTTCCTGCACCAACATTAGTGCCTGGTTCAATGGCGCGGGTTAAAATAGTGCCATTGGATGGGGCAATTAGCACGGTGTCTTGTAAATCTAGCTCAGCCTGAGCAACAGCAGCTTCTGCTTGTAACCATTCCCCTCTAGCCGCCGCAATTTCTTCTTGGCGGAAGCCACTTTGGTATTGATTCAATTTGTCTTGGGCGGCTTGAAGAGCTGCAAAAGCTTGATTGCGGTTATTTTTTGCATTATCGAGATCATTGGCAGAAATGACACGAGAAGCTGCTAGGCCTTGTTGGCGTTTATAAAAGTTATCTGCATATTGCCAAGCCGCTTGCCGTTGGGCAACTTCAGCTTCAACTTGGGCAATTTCTTGGGTGCGGTAGCCACTTTCTTTTAGCATTAATTGGGCTTTGGCGCTTTCTCGCACACCTTTAGCTTTATTTAAAGCATTAATGTAAGGCGCATCATCTAATTGACCAAGTTTATCACCGATCGCAATGCGCGCGCCCTCATCAACAGTTAAGGACACGAGCTTGCCAGGTACTCTGAAACTTAAGTTAACCGTTCGTACATCAACATTGCCATATAACGTTAATGTTTTATCTTGTTGAGATTGATAGTAATAATAACCAGAAACTGCAGCACCGATTAATATAACAATAATAAAAACAAAAATAGAACGGCTTTTATTGTTCATCGTTCACCCTAGTTAATCGACAAGAAATGATTCCACTTTAATCAATTAATCATATCACTTTTCAATTTGTTTGCGATGACGTAATCCCGCTAATAATATATTTGTGTGTTCAATAAGAACTTGATTAATAATTTTAAATTCATTTTCATTGATATGTTTCCACCCCGTTTGGCGTAATAAGGTTTCACGAGCGATACGAAATGACAACGTTTCACCTAAAATGGCGTGGGTATGAATAAGTGTTGTGAGGTGATTGGGGTCAGCCCCGATATAAACAGCAATTAAGCGGTTTAAACGAGAATGGATAGGGCCTAAAGCTTGCTCATGAATAATGGTATAAGCTTCGGTGGGGTTAAGTTGTTCTCGCGCTAAAATACGAGAAAAACTTAAGTTTTTCTTTTCAAGCTGAAAGTAATTATACGTTACCACTGTTTTTTGTAACAAATCGAGTGCTTCTTGGGGCGTTTTTTCATTAGCGGATTGATTTAAAAAGCGATCAATGGCAAGAAATACATCATGGAAACTGTCTTTAATATTTTTTGCAATCATCTTCGCGACAGCTAAATAAAGCCCTTCTTTAGAGCCAAAATAGTAGGAAATTGCGGCGATATTTTGCCCTGATGCTTGCGCAATCTTGCGGGTGGTTGCCCCATCAAGCCCTTGTTCTCCATAAACATCCGCAGCTGTAAGTAGTAGTTGTAACTTTGCGTTTTCTCCCCGCAAGGTTGGTGACGAATTTATATTCATAAACATTCCTTTAAATCAGAATTAAATCATACTTTATAAGCTCTAAGTGGCTCTTTATGTTTAAAAGGGGTCATAAACGACAACTCATAGTGTTGTATAAGTATATATACTATATAGAGGGAATTTTATATTAATTTATTACCCAAACTAAATTAATATATTTATCACCATCAAATAATGTTAGAATTTTGCAATGTCGCACGGCAGTTTGCGCTTTTTTCTTCTGACTCACTTCCCCCAGAACTGCCACAATCAATTTGAAGCGGTGAAGCTCGGAGTAATTTAATTTGACAACTTTTTCAGACCTCGCGTTAAACGAGGAAATTTTGCTTGCCATTAATGAGTTAGGCTATGAAAGTCCAACGCCTATTCAACAACAAGCTATCCCCGCAGTGCTTGCAGGAAACGACCTTCTTGCGAGTGCACAAACTGGAACAGGTAAAACAGCAGGCTTTACACTGCCTATTTTACAAAAGCTGGTTTCTAACCCTCGCGGTAATAATCGTCGACCAATCCGTGCACTCATTTTGACGCCAACGAGGGAGCTTGCGGCTCAAGTTGCTGAAAATGTAAAAGAATATAGCCGTCACTTGCGTATTCGTTCATTTGTTGTTTTTGGTGGTGTGAGTATCAATCCGCAGATGATGAAATTGCGTGGTGGGGTAGATATTTTAATTGCTACGCCAGGCCGTTTATTGGATTTAGAGCACCAAAATGCGGTTGATCTTTCTCAGGTCGAAATGTTTGTATTGGATGAAGCTGACCGCATGTTGGATATGGGCTTTATTCACGATATTCGCCGTGTTATCAATAAATTACCGAAAAAACGCCAAAATTTATTGTTTTCAGCAACCTTTTCGGATGACATTAAACAGCTAGCAAACAAGTTACTGAATAATCCCGTAACTATTGAAGTTGCCCCTCGAAATTCAGCATCTGAGCAAATAACGCAATACGTTCATTTAGTGGATAAAAAGCGTAAAGCTGAGTTACTGTCATTTATGATTGGTCGTGATGACTGGCAGCAAGTTCTTGTTTTTACAAGAACAAAACACGGAGCAAACCGTTTAGCTGAACATTTGAATAAAGATGGTATTAAAGCGGCGGCTATCCATGGTAATAAGAGCCAAGGTGCACGAACACGCGCTTTAGCGGACTTTAAATCAGGGGATATCCGTGTTTTAGTGGCAACTGATATTGCTGCTCGCGGCCTCGATATTGAGCAGCTGCCTTATGTGGTGAACTTTGAATTACCTAATGTTGCAGAGGATTACGTTCACCGTATCGGCCGTACTGGCCGCGCAGATGCAACTGGTATGGCGGTATCATTAGTGTGTATTGATGAGGCTAAACTGCTTAAAGATATTGAAAAACTGCTGAAAAAATCGATCCCATTGATGGCGATTGACGGTTATGAACCCGATCCATCTATTAAAGCAGAGCCGATTCAAAAAACACCACAGCGCAATGAACGCCGCTCTGGTGATAGAAACCATGGCAACAATACTAAGTCTCCACGTCGTAGTCATTCACCAGCTGCGAAAGCCGGTGGTAACAGAGGTTCAGCATCTACATCACCGTGGAAAAGTGCCCAGAAAAAAGTGAGTCAAGGGCGTAAGGATAGCTAGTTACATCAAAAAATGATGTGGCTATTAGTAACATAATGAGTGCACTAAATTTTAAGGGAGTAAGGCTTGGCTTTATTCCCTTAAAATTCACCTTTTATTCTATTGTTTAAACCAATCATTTGATTGATGCCAATCTTCCCAGCTTAATATTAATTTCAGCACGATACTATCTCAGTGATCATCAAATTGAGATGTACAGCATAAGATAACAATATTTTCACAAAATCCCTTTCAAATTTTAATAAAACAAATTAATTTCATCAGTGAATTATCAAAACGGGCATAAACGGGTTTATGCGGGTAAATACGGGCTTTTGTATTTTTCTTTGTATTTGCCCGTATTTGACCGATATGCAAACTATTAAGCGATACAGCATCGCTAAGTTAGGGGGAATTTGTGTTTTCTGAGAGAAAAATCACAGAAAATGGCTTTTTCCCCTGATCCTAACGTTATGAGAAAAACGGCTCAGTAATCATGAATTGATACGGCTATACTCATCACCATATTGAAAGGGGACAAATATGCTACAACTCGAAAGACATAATGCTATTGTTGCCCTCATTCAAGAACATGGTGCAATGCGTGTTAATGATTTGGCCGAGCGTCTACAGGTATCTCGGGAGACGGTGCGGCGAGATTTAACAGACCTTGAACATCAAGGAATGGTGAATCGAAGCCATGGTGGGGCGTTGTTATCAAATAAGCTAAAAACGTCGTTGATACCCTATTATGCACCTCAAGAAATGCCACCTTCAGTAAAACAAGGCGCATTTCGAGTTCGAACGGCGTTAAATATAGAAAATAAAACACGCATGGCGAAAGTTGCGTTGGATTTTATTCAACCACAGCAAATTATTTTATTAGATGGTAGCAGCAGCAGTTGGTTCTTAGCTAGGCAACTTCCTGAGTTTGAATTAACAGTTGTAACGCCTTCTGTTGCGATTATTCAAACGCTGATGCCGCGGACATCGACGCGTGTCGTCGGGTTAGGTGGGGAATTTTCTGTTGCAGAAGAAGCTTTTTTTGGTGAAACGACAATCAAACAAATTAATGAACAGAATGTCGATACACTATTTTTTTCCTGTCAAGGAATTGATAGAGACAGAGGCATTTATGCGGATAGTGAAGCTCATGCAGCACTCCTTAGGCAAATGTTTTTAATATCGCGTCGAATTATTTTATTAGTTGACCAAAGTAAGTTTGGAAAGATAGGAACAGCTCGAGTTTGTGGATTTGGTGATATTGATCTATTAATTACTGAAAAATTTGATGACCCATTATTCCAAAAAGAAATGACGTGGCATAACGTTAAAGTTATTACGATTAATTAAACTTATAATTAAATAATAAAACTCTGAATTTATATATGTCAGAGGCAGCATTGTATTAAATAAAATATTTATTAGGATGAAAAGATGAAATACTTAATTTCACCGTCTTTAATGTGTATCGATATGATGAAAGTATCTGAGCAATTATCATTTTTAAATGATAATGCGGATATGCTGCATGTGGATATAATGGATGGGCATTATGTCAAGAACTTGGCATTGTCAGTTGATTTTATTCGACAAATCAAACCTTATACACAGCTACCCATTGATGTTCACCTCATGGTAGAACACCCAATGGATTTTATTGATGATTTAATTTCTGTTGGAACTGACAGTATTTCTTTGCATGCGGAAATTATAAGTTCATATGCATTTAGAGTGATTAGTCATATTCGTAATAAGGGCAAAAAAGTTGGGATTGTTTTAAATCCTGCGACAAGTATTGAGGTGTTAAATCCTTATATTCATTTAATTGATAAAGTAACTGTGATGACGGTTGATCCAGGTTATGCAGGGCAAGCGTTTATTCCCGAAATGGTAGAAAAAATCTATGCTTTGAATCAGAAAAAAGCAGAAGGGAATTATTCTTTCTTAATTGAGGTTGATGGTTCTTGTAATAAAAATACGTATAAAGCCTTATTAAAAGCAGGTGGGCAAGTTTTAATTATGGGAAGTAGTGGGTTATTTAAAAAAGGTATTCCGCTATCTGAAACGTGGCAAACGATGCAAGAAGATATTCTCACCTCACTGAATTATGCTTAGTTTTAAGGATTAATTATGGCAGGAAAAGTATGTGTATTTGGCTCGTTTAACTTTGATATGGTTGCCAGAGTATCTCGTTTCCCATTTCCAGGTGAATCACTTGTCGCAAACAGCAGTATGACAAGTGCAGGTGGAAAAGGAGCAAACCAAGCAACGGCGGCTTTAAAATCAGGTGCAAATGTCCATTATATCGGAAAAATAGGTGAGGACGCTTTTGGGCAATATGCACGTAGGCATCTAAAGTCAGTTGGTTTTAATGCCGTTACCTTATTGGTAACGAATGAAATTTCAACTGGAAATTCACTCGTTTATGTCGCTGAACGTGATGGTGATGCTGAAAATATGATAGCCGTTGACCCCGGCGCAAATATGACAGTGACAGACGATGAAATCACCCAATGTGAGCCAACAATTTCTTGTGCTGATGTTGTATTAGTGCAATTAGAAAATAATTTACAAGCTATTGAGCGCGTGATTGCTATTGGCAAGGCGAATAATGCTTTTGTCATTTTAAACCCAGCGCCTTGGCAACCAGTGACGAGTGAGATGTTACAACAGGTTGATTTAATTACACCTAATTCAACAGAGGCATGGCTAATTACAGGGTGCAAAGTGGAAGACTATGAAAGTGCGAGCCAAGCTGCTGACTTAATCCACGCTAAAGGATGTAAAAACGTCATTATCACAATGGGTTCGCTTGGCGCATTGTTATCTGATGATGAAGGGAAAATGATTATTCCGTGTTTCCCTTCACAACCTATTGATACGACTGGTGCTGGAGATGCATTTAATGGTGCGTTAGCGGCGAGATTAGCAATGGGAGATTCAATCCGTTTTGCGACCCGTTTTGCATCTGCCTATGCGGCTGTGAGTGTTGAAAAGCTAGGGGCTGGCACGTTACCTGATTTATCTGAAGTAGAAGAAAGGTTACTCGCTCAGTCTATTTAATCAATTAAATTTAATAATAAAGGCATTAGGAAAATTTAGTTACATAGTTATCAAAATAATAGAAAGCACCATCCCTACATATAAGGTAAATATAATGAAAGCTATTAATAAATTATTGCTTTGTACTATTGTTGTCTCTGCATTTTCAACAGGTTTAGCTAATGCTGAAGATAAAATAAAAATTGGTTTTGCGAATAGAACATTAAATGGCGCATTTTTTAATGGGCTTGATCAATACATGCAAAAGCATGCTAAAGAAAAAGGTTATGAAATAATCACGACAGATGCACGCGGGGATTTAAATAAGCAAATCTCAGATGTAGAGGATATGTTATCTCAAGGAATTAATTATTTAGTTTTAAATCCACAAGATCCAGAAGCAGGTATTCGTATTACGAATATGGCAAAAAATAAAGGTATTCCAACCATTATTTTAGACAGTGATATTCCACTAAGTGCTCCTGTCATAACACGTGTTCAGGCTGATAACGGAAAAAACAATGTCTTAATGGGAGAGTATGCAGTTGATTTATTTGGTAAAAATCCAATGAACTGTGTCTTTATCAGTGGGAATCAAGGTAATTTAGTCGGTGAAGCTCGTCGAGCAAACTTTGTTCGTGGTGTGATGGAAGCGCAACTTAGAAAATATAACCAAACAAATCTAACAGTGTTAAGCCAAGGTTGGGGAAATTGGGACCAGCAAGGTGGTCTTAAAGCGATGGAAGATTTGCTCGTTGCACAGGGAGATAAAATTAACTGCGTTTATACCGAATCTGATGAAATGGTCTTAGGTGCAGTTTTATCTTTGAAAGCCGCAAACAAATTAGATAACGTGAAAATTTTCTCGAATGATGGATATAAAAAAGCACTTGAAGCGATTTCACGTGGTGAATTGCAAGCAACATCTTCAAATAACCCAGATACACTAACATCTGCTGTTATCGATGTTATTGCTAAGCATAAAGCAGGCCAAACAGAATTCCCTGATTATTCTTACATCACGCCAGTTGTCATTAATAAAGATAATGTTAAGAAATATTATGATGAAAAAGCACTGTATTAATTAAGTGCGTGAGGTGCGGTAATAGAATACCGCACCTCTAAAAATCTATCATAGTTAATAAAGCAAAAGGTATTTATGATGGAAGAATATGCAATTGTGACAAAGGGTGTGAAAAAAAGTTTTGGTGGGGTTCATGCCTTAAAAGATATTAACCTTAAAGTTAAGCGGGGTGATATACATGCAATTGTAGGTGAGAATGGAGCCGGAAAATCAACATTAATGAAAATTCTATCTGGCATATATACAAAAGATAGTGGGCAAGTTTTTATTAATGGTGAAGAAGTGAACTTCACGACACCAAAGCAAAGCAGACAACATAAAATTGGTATTATTTACCAAGAACTTGCTATTTCACCTGAGCTAACTGTCGCCGAAAATATTTTTCTGGGGGACCTTGGTTTTGGGAAAGCGACTATAAACCGAAAATTATTAAATAAACGTGCTAGTCATGTTTTAAAAAATTTAGGTTTTGATATTGATCCCACCGTTAAGGCTAAAACACTGAGTGTTGCATATCAACAAATGGTTGAAATAGCGAAGTCATTGGCTCGAGATGTTAATATTTTAATCTTAGATGAGCCTTCAGCTGTATTATCTGAGCGTGAAATTAATATTTTATTTAGCCAATTGAAATTTTTAAAGGCACAAGGTGTCACTATTTTATATATTTCCCATCGGTTAGAAGAAATATTTAGAATTGGGGATGCAATTACGGTTATTAAAGATGGGGAAACGACGAAAGAACTGGATCCTAAAACGTGTACAGAGGACGATATTATTACAGGTATGGTGGGGCGAAGTTTTGAAAATCTATACCCAGTTAAAAATACGCCAAGTAATGAGATTGCTTTGCAGGTTGAAAATTTATCCACTAAAAGCTTACTTAATAATATTAATCTTTATGTTAAAAAAGGTGAAATTGTAGGCCTAGCTGGGCTCGTCGGTTCAGGACGCACGGAAATTGCAAGATGCTTATTTGGCATCGATAAAATAATGTCGGGTAGAATCATTAAAGATAATAAAGAAATTATTATTCACCACCCAAGTGATGCAATGAGCAAAGGTATTGGATTAGTTCCAGAAGATAGAAAAATTCAAGGCGCAATTTTATCTAGACCTATTCGTGAAAACATTAGTTTGACAAAGTTACGCTCTATTTGCCAATTAAAAGGTGTTATTCGGGTTAGTAAAGAACGGGCATTAGCGAGCATCTTTAAAGATAAGTTAAAAATTAAATTTAACAATATGGATGACCCAATTTCGAGTTTAAGTGGTGGGAACCAACAAAAAGTCGTTATTGCCAAATGGCTAAATACAAACTGTGATGTATTAATCTTAGATGAACCCACTCGAGGTGTTGATGTTGGCGCTAAAGTTGAAATTTATCACTTAATTAATGAATTAGCGCAAAAAGATTTTTCAGTAATTGTTATTTCATCGGAAATGATTGAAGTCATTTCGCTTTCTCATCGTGTTTACGTTATGAGTGAAGGGCGAATTACCGCTGAGTTACAAGAAAATGAACTATCAGAAGAAAATATCATGCGTCACGCTATTGTCAAACATGAAAAAACAGCTGCAATGGCAAATTAACTCATTTTTAAATGTAGCGCTGTAATCTAAGTTACAGATAAAAATAAAAAGGATACACCATGGAAACACTAGAAAACTCAAATTTGAGTGTGGAAAATAAATCGAACAATCAACCATCTTTATTAAGAAAAATAGCAAAGTTGATCGGCGAGAATTCAACACTACTTGTTTTTATTATCATGCTTGTTGTTGCGGGTTTTTTATCAGATCGGTTTTATAGTGCCGATAATATTACTAACGTATTAAGGCAAAGCGTTCCTCTCGGGCTAGCTACACTAGGTATGCTATTTGTTATTTTAACAGGGGGAATTGATCTATCCGTTGGTGCAATTATGGCCTTAGTTTCTGTGGTTGTTGCATTAATGATCCCTGATATTGGTCTATGGCCCGCATTAGCCGTTGGTATTATTATGGCAACCATTATTGGTGCTTTTGCAGGTATTTTAGTGACCTGGTTTAATATCGCACCATTTATTGCCACATTAGCAATGATGACAATTGCTCGGGGCTTAGGGTTGATAATATCAAAAGGACAGCCTGTATTTATTGATGACCCTGCATTAATCGAATTTGGTACTGGTTATTTATTTGGGATTCCTTTACCTGTTTACGTATTTGGTATCTTTATTTTACTAGCTCAATTTTTATATAAGCATACGGTATTTGGTCGTTTAGTGGTTTCAATTGGTTCAAATGAAACGGCAACACGCTTTGCAGGTATTCGAGTTAATTATTACAAGTTAGCTGTTTATGCACTAAGTGGGTTAGCCTGTGGGATTGCAGGAATTTTAGCCACAACAAGGACAGGTGTTGGTTCTCCAGTATTAGCGGTTGGTTTTGAATTAGATGTTATTGCAGCGGTAGTTGTGGGTGGTGCAAGTTTAGCGGGTGGTCGAGGCACTGTTATTAACACGATTATTGGCGTTTTAATTTTAAGTATTATTTCTAATTTGATGAACCTGATGAATATCTCTGGTTATAACCAACAAGTGGTTAAGGGCATCATTATTATTATTGCTGTGATGCTGGAAAGTATTAAATCAAAAGTAAAATTGTAAGAACAATAGGTAGTGAGCTAATAAATAGAGCTTATTTCCTGTAAAAAAACAAGCAAATAATTATCCATTATGGAGAGTGCGATTATGAGTAGTGATATTTTTTCTTTAAAGGGGAAAGTTGCCATTGTCACTGGTGGTAAGCAAGGTATTGGAAAAGTTGTTGCACAATATTTAGCGAATGCAGGTGCAGATATTGCTATTTTTGATCTTGCTGATGCCAGTGATATCGCTGAGCAATTAGAAAAAAATTATCATATCAAAGCAAAAGCCTACCGCTGCAATGTGGTAGACCCTGAAAATGTGAAGGCGTGCATTGAGTCCGTTGGAATTGATTTTGGTACCTTAGATTTATTATTTAATAATGCAGGGATTTGCTTGCATAAACCGGCAGTTGATTGCGCCCCTGACGAGTGGCGTAAAATTGTTGATGTGAATTTAAATGGTGTTTTCTTTGTTGCTCAAGCATTTGCTCGTTATCTGATTAAAAATGATAAACCAGGTAGTATTGTGAACACAGCATCGATGTCTGGGACTATCGTGAATATTCCACAAGAGCAAGCGTCCTATAATGCATCAAAAGCGGCTGTCGTGCATTTAACCAAATCTTTAGCAGTTGAATGGAGCCAGCTTGGTATTCGCGTTAATTCAATTAGCCCTGGCTATATTCGAACTGAAATGACGGCGACGGTAAGACAAGATTGGCAGGATGAATGGGTTAAAATGATCCCATTTAAACGAATGGGGACACCTGAAGAGCTTGCTGGTGCTGTCATTTATTTATTATCTGACGCTGCAAGTTATACCTCTGGTGCTGATTTAATAATCGATGGTTGTTTTACTATCGTTTAATTGTTCATATTTTGAATGAAAAACACCTCAGTAAGTTATACTTATTGAGGTGTTTTTTTGTCATTGCAAAGCATGCTCATTTTTATACTTATTTAGCCAAGAAAATGTATTATAGTCAGCTCAAATTCGTGCCTTTATTTTCCATGTGAACATATTGAGCTATCCCATGGCCAATATGGCCTGTAAAAATTGATTTTTACCTTTGTTGTTTTTGTGAGCCATTTATGCGTGTTTTATTAGCTCCTATGGAAGGAGTTTTAGACCCCCTTGTTCGCTCTTTATTAACTGCGGTCAATGATTATGACCTTTGCATCAGTGAATTTGTGCGAGTTGTTGATACGTTATTACCAGCAAAAACATTTTATCGTTTATGCCCTGAACTCAAATATCAAAGTCGAACATTATCGGGAACCCTTGTGCGCGTTCAAATACTTGGCCAGCACCCACAATGGTTAGCTGAAAATGCTTATCGAGCCATTGAATTAGGGTCATGGGGGGTTGATTTAAATTGTGGTTGTCCTTCAAAAACAGTTAATGGTCACGGTGGTGGTGCAACGTTATTAAAGCAGCCAGATTTAATTTACCAGGCAGCAAAAGCGATGCGTGAAGCTGTACCAAAAGAACTCCCAGTGTCAGTTAAAGTGCGTTTAGGTTGGGATAGTATTTCATTCGCTCATGAAATTGCGGATGCTGTTCAACAAGCTGGGGCAACAGAACTAACGATTCATGGACGTACAAAAGAAGATGGTTATAAAGCCGAACGTATTAACTGGCAAGCTATTGGTGAAATTCGCCATCGATTATCAATTCCAGTAATAGCGAATGGTGAAATCTGGGATTATGACAGTGCTCAGCGTTGTCTTGAAGTAACAGGCTGCGATGCTGTTATGATTGGCCGAGGTGCACTTAATACCCCAAACCTTAGCCGTGTCATTAAATATAATGAAATTAAGATGCCTTGGGAGCAGGTTGAATCTCTACTACTGAAATACACGGAACTCGAAAAGTTAGGTGATACAGGTCATTACCATGCTGCTCGGATTAAACAATGGTTGGGTTATTTACGCAAAGAATACCAAGAAGCCGATGAATTATTTTCACAGGTTAGGGCGTTGAAAAATGCAGAACAAATTGCAGCGGTAATTATGCGAGTTGTTAACCATTAATTGTAAACAATCCTGTTTAGTTACTATTTTTATTTGCGAATTTCGCTTATAAGGTCTTTACTTAAACTATATGGTAGGTATATCTAATACCTATGATTGCATGCTTTTTTAGCTACTGTTAAATAAAACCTAGTCTTGGGAGGCTTTAAATGGGCGTGATTGCGTGGATTATTTTTGGTTTGATAGCTGGTGTTTTAGCTAAGTGGTTGATGCCTGGCACTTATCATATGGGGTTCATTATGACGACGGTGCTAGGGATTGTTGGGGCAGTCGTTGGTGGTTATATCAGCACGTTTTTTGGCAAAGGTAAGGTTGATGGTTTTAACTTTGGTAGCTTTGTCGTTGCGGTGATTGGTGCCATTGTTGTGCTATTTTTAGCAGGGATATTTGCAAAATAGTCCTTATAGACCAAAAAACTTTCTTAAATAAGCCACTTAAGTATGAGTGGCTTATTTATTATATAAGCTAAAAAATCAAGGTTCTATTGGTAAGCCATTATCTTGGCCCCATTCTGCCCATGAGCCGTCATATAGACGTATATTATCGTTACCTAATAGTGTTAACGCCATAAGAACGACAGCGGCTGTCATTCCTGAGCCACAAGTAGTTATTGATGGAGCTTGAATGTCTACGCCTTGCTCTGCAAAGATAGCTTTTAGGTCTTCAGGGGATTTAAATTCGCCATTCGCAACTAACAAGTCCCATGGAACATTTTTACTTCCTGGAATGTGCCCCATGCGTAAACCTGGGCGAGGTTCTGGTGCCTGTGCTAAGAAGCGGGGGGCTGCTCGAGCATCAATAATTTGTATTTGACCTTCGTTAACAACATCAAGAACTTGCTGTTGGTTTAACGCGTTTGTATCTTTACGGGATGCTTTAAATTGCTTGCGTGTAGGAGGTGTCACTTCACCCGATTGTGTTGCAAAGCCTTCAGCTTTCCAAGCTTCGATGCCTCCAGCAAGGATTTTTACGTTTTTGCATCCCATTGTTGTAAATGTCCACCAAGCGCGTGGTGATGAAAATAAATTATTCTGTGAATAAATAATAACTTGAGTGTCATTATCAATTCCCATTGAACCAACTGCTTGGCTAAAGACTTCTGAACTTGGCAGCATATGCGGTAGGTCGCAAGTTTTATCGGCGATTTCATCTTGGTGGAAAAATTGCGCGTTTGGAATATGCTCTTCTAAATAGTGCTGTCGGCAATCATAAGGGGCAGTTGGTGGTGGAGATGAAGCATCAAGTACAATGATATTGCCATCAGATAGGTGTGTATTAAGCCATTGAGGGGTTACAAAATAATCGTTGTACATAAGTTATCTCCGTCCTGGGTTGATAAACCACTTTATACTATTGAACTTGGTTTGGTGCAGGCAGTAATGATGGTGATTGTGGTTGCCCCTGTTCTATCGGGGTTGTGGAGCGAGTGTAGATATTCATCCCTGCAAGGACGATGCCGCCTACGGAACCAAAAGCGCATAATGCGCAAAGTGCGATAACAACCTTTTTCATTTTTTATAGCCTGCGTAGAAATAAGAACCCAAAGTATAACTGGATGAGTGTTGCAAACAAGTTAAAAGCGATTTTTTCTGCCTCTGAGTTGGTGTTTTGCAAAAGGCTTCCCAATTTTTATGTATAATGGGTTTTAATACAGTAGTTTTGCGAAGCGGTTGGCAAAAGTTATTTTTCGTGTTTCCCTGCCGTTGTGGTTTTCGTTACCTTACATCTCACATTTGGTCATCAACGTAATTTATGTCCCTATCAAACAAAATTAAAGAGCAAATAACCCAGTGGTATAAAGGGTTGTCATCACAAATTGATGGGTTTGTTTCCCGAGCGCCGCAGCGCCAAATGATAGCGGAAGTCGCTAAAAACTTAGCGGATGACGGTGGACGTCATTTAGTTATCGAAGCGCCCACTGGGGTAGGAAAAACGCTTTCTTATTTAATTCCAGGTATTGCAGTGGGTAGGGAAGAAGGGAAAACGCTCGTTGTTAGTACAGCGAATGTGGCATTGCAGGATCAAATTTTTAGTAAAGATTTGCCGTTACTGAGCAAAATTATCCCAGATTTAAAATTTACGGGTGCATTTGGGCGTGCACGTTATGTTTGCCCGAGAAATTTAGAGGCTATTTGTGCCGCAGAAGGCGAACAAATTGATTTAATGTTACTGGTGGAAGATAAAACGGAGATAGCCAATAGCGAAGAGCGGGCAATTTGTCAGCAATTACGTAATGACTTCAATTCCTTTATATGGGACGGTTTACGGGATCACCACAAACGGGCTTTTCCAGACAGCTTGTGGCGTAAAGTTAGCACGGACAAAATGAATTGCTTAGGTCGTAATTGCCAGTTCTATCAACGATGCCCATTTTTTATTGCAAGGCGTGAAATTGAAGATGCTGATGTCGTCGTGGCTAATCATGCTCTAGTGATGGCGGCGATGGAAAGCGAATCGGTGTTACCTGATCCTAAAAAATTACTATTAGTTTTGGATGAGGGGCACCATGTACCCGATGTAGCACGTGATGCTTTAGAGGTTGAAGGTGAAATCACATTAGTGCAATTGAATGCGCAAGTGGATAATTTTATGAGTCATGTGGGGCAATATTTAGCGCAGTTTCGGCCAGTGAAGCCCCCTAAATTGGCCAACCCAGACAAGTTACAACAGCATGCTGAAAAGCTGCGTGAGGCATTTCGTGATTTTTCTTTATTAGCAAATGCAGTATTGCCTGAAACTTCAAAAGAAAGTGAGTATCTTTTCCCGCTAGGTGTATTGCCTGAGGCAATGCAACAGTGTTGCCAAGACCTTTTTAAGCAAACAGATGCATTAAAAGGTTTAGCGGAATCAATATTGAATGATTTGACGGAGCAAACTGCAAAACAAGACATCGTACGTTTACACCGTTCTATATTAACAACGAGTAGAGCGATGGGCTATTTTGAGAATATGGCAAAACTTTGGCGATTAGCCGCGCTTGAACAAAGTTCAGGCGCGCCAGTTTCGAAATGGTTAAGTCGCCGCTATGAAAAGAATCAGTCGCGTATTTTTATGCATTGCGCGGGCATTCGAGTGAGTGAACAACTACAACATCTATTGTGGCGTAATGTGCCTCATATTGTCATTACATCAGCAACACTTCGCTCCTTAAATAGTTATTCAAGGTTTATGGAATTAACGGGGTTATCGGAAAAAAATGATGACCACTTTGTGACGTTGTCTTCGCCTTTTAATCATGTTGAGCAAGGGAAAATTATTATTCCTCAAATGGAATATGAGCCCACAATAACCACTGAATCGCAACATCTTTCTGAAATGGCAGCATTTTTTCGTGAGCAATTCACCCAAGGTAAGCACCGTGGTGTTTTGGTGTTATTTAGTAGCCAAAGGGCAATGGAAGGGTTTCTTGAACATGTAAAAGACTTTCGCTTGCAATTGTTAGTTCAAGGAGATCAGCCACGTTATCGTTTGGTTGAAACTCACTGTGAAAGAATTAGCAAGGGGCAAGCAAGTGCGTTGGTTGGTTTACAGTCCTTCGCAGAAGGGCTTGATTTAAAAGGTGAGTATTTAACACAGGTGCATATTCATAAAATTGCATTTCCGCCTGTGACCAATCCAGTTATCGTGACTGAAGGGGATTGGTTAAAATCGTTAAAACGCTATCCGTTTGAGGTGCAAAGCTTGCCAAGTGCTTCATTTAATTTAATTCAGCAAGCAGGGCGTTTAATCCGTAGTCATGAATGTTACGGTGAAATTATTATCTATGATAAACGCTTACTGACAAAAAATTATGGTAAACGTTTATTAAATGCTTTACCTGTTTTCCCAATAGAACAACCTGAAATGCCTAAGGTAATAAATAAAAAGTAGAAAGCATTAAATATGTATTAGGTTATAAACAGTAAAAGGCCACAATTAAGTGGCCTTCAGGTCAATTATAATTGACTCTATGGTATGACATTACTCAATATTTGCTTCTAAAAACCAAAGGAATTTATCCATATCACGAGATGCAGCGGTAAACATATCTGCAGTATCTTCATCCTCGACTTCATCAATAGCTTTACGAATATCATTTGCGACAACAGCATAACGGTCTGCGAGCGCTTTTAAATGGTCTTGTACGCTGTGGATATTAATTGGGTAAGCTTCTAATGAAGTAAAGCGGTTAACTTCTTGTGTTGTCCCAATCGCGACTCCTCCTAATTGGACAGCACGCTCTGCAAACTCGTCTAAATGTTCAACTAAAGTGGTTCTAAAACCATCTAACATTTCATGGACAGCAATGAAATTGCGACCACGCATATTCCAGTGAGCTTGTTTTGTCATTAAAGAGAGATCCGTAAAGTGAACAACCATAACATTTAAAATGCCAATGGTTTCTAATTTTACGCTATCTTCCAAGTCGTTACGTGTATATAAAAGTTCAGTTGAAGATGTTTTAAATAATTTAGCTGTGCTCATGGTTCATCCTCTTTTTAAATATTGAAACTGGTTGATAACCTCATCTGTTAATAAATATAAAGTAATCAGTTTAATTTGTCATAGTGTAATAAACGATTAATTTAATAGGCCGATTCGATATGTTTTATTCTACTTGATTTTATTGTGGCTGCTAGGGATTTATTATTTTTTGCAATAAGTGCGATAGGTCAAGGTTATATTAATTTAAAACAATTTTAATAAATAAATATGACAAGAAAATGAAATGTTAATGGCAAGATAACAGGTTAATAAACCGAATGAATAAGTTTATTAACCTAATTAATGCTTCAAAAAACAAGATATTATTTGTTTTTTATGAGACTTCTTCAATTTTTGATTTCGGTGAGGCTGTGGATGTTGACCCGATAGAGGCACAAACAATACACAGCAGAGCCAGCCATTGGGTTAATGTCAGGTGCTCTTGCAAGAAAACAATACCGAGGAATGCGCCCATGCATGGCTCTAGGCTCATTAATGTGCCAAACGTTTTTGCTGGTAGGCGTGTTAAGGCAATCATTTCAAGGGTATAAGGAAATGCTGTCGATAAGATGGCAACGGCTAAAGCGAGGGGTAAAATTGCTGGGTCAAACATCACCTCAAAGCCTGTCTGCATAAGTCCGATAGGGAAGAAAATCAGAGCAGATATAAAGGAACCAACTGCCACGGTTGCTGCGCCGTAACCAGCACCTGCACGTTGGCCAAATATAATGTAAATTCCCCAACATACGCCAGCCCCTAGCGCATAAATAGCGCCGAGTGGGTCGATGGAATTAATGTTATCACCGATAGGTAGCAAAAAGAGTAACCCAGCAATAACCAGCCCAATCCACAAAAAATCGATAGGTCTGCGAGAAGAAAACATCGCAACCGCTAATGGGCCTGTAAATTCCAGTGCGACAGCAATCCCAAGAGGGATGCGCTCAAGTGATAGATAAAATAGGTAATTCATTGTTCCGAGAGATAGCCCATACGTTAACAATGGAACCAATGAGCTTCTTCTAAACTTCAAGCGCCAAGGTTTAAAAATAACAAACAAGATGATGGTGGCCAGCAATAAGCGTAAGCCTGTTACACCTGGAGCGCCGATAAGAGGAAATAGTGTTTTAGCTAAAGAAGCGCCACTTTGAATTGAGGTCATTGCTAGCAATAATAACCCTATTGGTAATAGTGGAAATGCGCTCTTTTTGGTATCGGCAGACATAAATAATAAAACCTCAGAAAAACGTCACTAAGTCAGTAAACACGCGATAACAGTGATTCGTGTTAAATAAAAATTAAAATATTACAATGAAAAATAATTTCACAGGATTATCGCATAAAATAAGACTGCTTTATATTTGTTTATTACCTTATAGCACTCGCTGATGGGGGATAAAATGTGATATAGGGAAATCGATATTGGTTTAGTGAAATAGCAATGGTATAAAAAGAGATTAATAGGGTTTTATTATGGCAAATAATCTGGGTTGAGCTTCTTTAACGCTCCCGTATAATCCTTTTTTTACCAAAAAGTCATAATAAAATGAAAAACGAGGACGTAATGGGAACAATTAAAAGTATTGCAGTATATTGTGGTTCTAGCATGGGTAAACATGAAATCTACCAGCAAAAAGCCATTGAGTTTGCTAAAGAGATGGTCAAGCGTGATATTGCATTAGTATATGGTGGTGCCAGTGTCGGTATCATGGGGACAATCGCAGATACTGTTTTATCGTTAGGTGGAAAGGCAATAGGTGTTATACCGTCATTGCTCGAAGAGCGTGAAATTTCACATAAGAACCTGACTGAACTGTATAAAGTTGAAACAATGCATCAGCGAAAAAATAAAATGATTGAGCTGGCGGATGCTTTTGTTGCTTTACCAGGCGGATATGGCACGTTAGAAGAATATGCGGAAGTGTTTACATGGAGTCAAATTGGCCTGCATACCAAGCCTTGTGCGTTGTTTAATATCAATAATTATTGGCAGCCATTAATTGATATGACAAATAAAATGGCGGATGAAGGTTTTTTACACGAAAAGTATCGTCATATGGCGATTGTCAACGATTCACCAGCAGCGTTAATTGATAGTTTTGAATCTTATATTGCACCACCAGTAAAAACATACGATTAAACTGCGTAAAAATAATGGGAAAATGATGATAAGAGAAGCTACACGTGATGATTTAAATGCTGTTTTATCCCTCTATCAAACCTTGTTTACGGAAATGGCCTTACTTGACTCTGAGCGTATGAAGCCTGCAGAACAATCACAAGAATTTATTGAAAATGCTATTGTTGATGATAAGTTTCATCTATTAGTCGCGGAATTTGAAGGCGAAGTTAAAGGGTTTTGTATTGCCGAGCACCAATCTGCGGCTCCCTATAATTGTATGGTTCCACGGGATTTTGCCTACGTTTTTGATTTGATTGTTTCCCCAGATTCTCGTGGTGAGAAAACAGGGCATCAATTACTTGATGGTATGAAAAATTGGGCGAAAAACAAGCAGTTTAGCCACTTGGAGCTATCGGTGTTAGCACAAAACCATAATGCGATTCGTTTTTATGAGCGTGAAGGTCTATCTGAAATTACTCGCACCATGGGCATTAAGTTATAATTTACCTCATGTCGGCCGAATACGGCCGATATATCCTATTTTACATATAAATTAGCAATCTATTACTAAGATAATTATATTTCTAATATATTGTTTTATATTAACTTTATTTTTTTTGATATTTTTTAAAAGCCTAATTTAGATTACTTTTATTTTTACATTAAAACTGAAGTGATTAGGAATTATATGGAATATCCTTTTAAAATAAAGCGAGTCTCACCCGCATTAGGCGCTCTCATCAGTGGTATCGATTTATCTCAACATATTGATGATAAACAGTTTACAGCGCTGAACTATGCGTTGCAGGCATATCATGTCCTTTTTTTTAGAAACCAACCTATACAACCTGAACAGCAAAAACAATTAGCTGAGCGGTTTGGTTTATTACACACACATCCCATTTACCCTCATACGCCTGAATGCAAAGAAATAATGGTACTTGATACGGATGAACAGAACCCACCCGATAACGACAATTGGCACACTGATGTTACATTTATTGAAACACCGCCAATGGGGGCGGTATTAGCGGCAAAACATATTCCAGAATTAGGGGGTGACACATTATGGGCCAGTGGTGTGGTGGCTTATAGTGCATTATCTGCTCGGTGGAAACATATGCTAGCGGGTCTTCAGGCAGTACATGATTTTACAAAGTCATTCCCAGAGTATCGTTTTAGCCATTCAGAAGAAATTCATTCGAGATGGTTGAAAGCCAAAGAAAATAGCCCACCCGTATCACACCCTGTCGTTAGAACTCACCCAATTTCAGGGCGAAAAGCGTTGTTTGTTAATGAAGGCTTTACTACCCGTATCATTGGGTTAACGCCCAAAGAGAGCGAAATAACATTAGGTTTTTTGTTCCAACATATTAATAAACCAGAGTTTCAGGTGCGTTGGCAATGGCAAAAAGATGATATGGTGATTTGGGATAATCAAATCACTCAGCATTATGCGACAGCAGATTATTTGCCCGAAAGGCGTATTATGCACAGGGCAACAATCATTGGCGGCGTACCTTATTAGAATGATTGCAGAATGACAATTATCAAAAACAGAACAAGATCTAAGCGCTCGATTATGGCATAATGCGCCGCTATTTATATCCGTCGTATTACATATCATAGAAATCGCTGTTTTCTTTACTGTTTAAAGCAGTGTTAGTGTTGTTGGCTTTTTCTATGATGCGCATTCTTTAAGACAGGTAACTCTACACCGTTTAATTTAAGGCATAGCAGTGTTAACAACCAACAATATCACTATGCAGTTTGGCAGCAAGCCACTGTTTGAAAACATTTCAGTTAAATTTGGTACAGGCAACCGTTACGGTTTGATCGGCGCAAATGGTGCGGGTAAATCGACGTTTATGAAGATCTTAGGTGGCGATTTAACCCCAACAGCGGGTAACGTCAGTACAACAGATCCGAATGAACGTATTGGTAAGCTTCGCCAAGACCAGTTTGCATTCGAAGAATATACGGTTCTGGATACGGTCATTATGGGCCATACTGAACTGTGGAATGTGAAACAAGAGCGTGATCGTATTTACGCACTACCTGAAATGAGCGAAGAAGATGGCTACCGTGTTGCTGACTTGGAAGTCGCATATGGTGAAATGGATGGCTACAGTGCGGAAGCTCGTGCGGGTGAATTATTATTAGGTGTAGGCATTCCTGTTGAGCAACATTATGGCCCAATGAGTGAAGTTGCACCAGGCTGGAAACTACGTGTATTGCTGGCACAAGCCTTGTTTTCTAACCCAGATATTTTGTTACTCGATGAGCCTACGAACAACTTGGATATTGATACTATCCGTTGGTTAGAGCAAATCCTGAATGATCGTAACTGTACTATGATCATTATTTCCCATGATAGGCACTTCCTCAACACAGTTTGTACGCACATGGCAGATTTAGACTATGGTGAGTTGCGTTTATTCACGGGTAACTATGATGAATATATGATTGCAGCGACACAAGCGCGTGAGCGCTTACTGTCTGATAATGCGAAGAAAAAAGCGCAAATTGCTGAACTGCAATCTTTCGTTAGCCGCTTTAGCGCTAACGCATCTAAATCAAAGCAAGCGACATCACGTGCACGTCAAATTGATAAAATTCAATTGGATGAGGTTAAAGCGTCTAGTCGTCAAAACCCATTTATTCGTTTTGAACAAGAGAAAAAACTGTTCCGTAATGCCCTTGAATTAGAGGCAGTAGCGAATGGTTACGATCAAGGCCCACTCTTCAAAAACGTTAATTTACTGCTTGAAGTGGGTGAGAAAATGGCGGTTATCGGAGCCAATGGTATTGGTAAAACCACTTTCTTAAAAACCTTAATGGGTGAGCACCCAGCAACAAGTGGGATGGTTAAATGGTCAGAAAATAGTCGTATTGGTTATTATGCACAAGACCACGCAGAAGATTTCGAAACTGATCTAAATGTTTTTGACTGGATGAGCCAGTGGAAAAACGAAGGTGATGATGAGCAAGCGGTGCGTAGTATCTTAGGCCGTTTATTATTTTCACAAGATGATATTAAGAAAAAAGTGAAAGTGTTATCGGGTGGTGAGCAAGGCCGTATGCTATTTGGTAAGTTGATGATGCAACAACCAAACATTTTGATTATGGACGAACCAACCAACCATTTAGATATGGAATCTATCGAGTCATTGAACTTAGCACTGGAGATGTACCAAGGAACGTTGGTGTTTGTTTCCCATGACCGCGAGTTTGTCAGCTCATTAGCAAGTCGTATTTTAGAAATCAAAGAAGATAAAGTGATTGATTTCAAAGGTACTTATGATGAGTACCTGACAAGTCAAGGCGTTGTTCTTTAAATAAGCTTTTCTCTAACATAAAGCCCCAGTAACGTGTATGTTACTGGGGCTTTTGTATTTAAAACAGAATTAGCTTTAACTTAGTTCTTTTTCACAAACTCAGATTTCAGCTTCATTTGGCCAAAACCATCAATTTTACAATCGATATTGTGGTCACCTTCGACTAAGCGAATGCCCTTGACACGGGTACCGATTTTGAGCATGTTAGAACTGCCTTTAACTTTCAGGTCTTTGATTACGGTGACTGTGTCGCCATCCGCTAACAGATTGCCGTTGGCATCTTTAACAATCAGTTCATCAATCTCTGCCACGGGTTCTGCGTCATTCCATTCGTGCGCACATTCAGGGCAAACATACATATCATTATCAGTATAGGTGTATTCAGACTGACATTTCGGGCAAGGAGGGAATTGCATATTCATACTCTCAGTAGCATTATAAAATAATAAAACGTGGTGATATTTATACGTACAGGTACCACAAAAGAGGGATAGTATAAGCTCAAAGGGCCATTAATTTGTTTTTTCGGAATAATCTTAATTTTGTGCTTGGAAAGAGATTAATTAGGCAAAAATATTTTCGCCTAATTAAATAACTAGCTAGTTTGAGTTGCAGACTTCACAGTGCGGGTCTTTGCTCAGTTTAAATTGGCGAAAATCCATCGCCATCGCATCAAACAATAAGACTTTGCCTGAATTCACTTTGCCATAGTTGGCGAGGAGTTTAATGGTTTCCATTGCCTCTAATGTGCCTATAGTCCCAACTAGCGGAGACATCACCCCTGCCTCGACACAGGTTAAGCTATTTTCCCCAAACAAACGGCTTAAACAGTGGTAACAGGGGGTATTATCTTCATAAGTAAAAACAGACAGTTGGCCTTCCATACGAATGGCTGCGCCAGAGACTAACGGTGTTTTCTGCGCTAAACATAAACGGTTAAGTTGCTCACGAATAGCGACGTTATCGGTGCAATCTAAAATCACATCATGGCGAGTGATTAATTCACTAAGCTGCGCATCTTCAAGTTTGGCATTAACCGTATCAATATGGATATGTGGATTAATTGCACAAAGTTGCCACTTTGCAGAATCGACTTTGGGTTCGCCAATTGTGGTATCACGGTGCAAAATTTGTCGCTGTAAGTTAGAAAGCGATACGGTATCAAAATCAACTAATGTTAAATAACCAACACCCGCCGCAGCAAGGTATTGCGTTGCCGCGCAACCTAGCCCACCTAAGCCAATGACCAGTACTTTGCCCGCTTTGAGCTTTTCTTGCCCGTCAAAATCAAAACCGCGAAGAATTATCTGACGGTTATAACGCAGCATTTCGTTATCGCTAAGTTCTTGCACGGTAATTATTCGCTTTTCAATAAGTAGTTAAACATTTCAACATCAACGGTTTCACCTGCTTCTACTCGACCACGTTCTCTTTCTAGTACGATAAAGCAGTTGGCTAAGCTAAAGGAACTAAATACGTGTGAGCCTTGATGGCCTGTTGTGGCAACTTGAAGTTGCCCTTGCTCATTGGTACTTAAAATACCGCGTTGGAAATCCAGACGACCAGGCGTTTTTTTCAAAGGTGTGGTGACGGGTACTTTGAAACGTAGTGGGGCTTGCCATTGGCTATTTCCTGCTAAGCGTGCAATCAATGGCTGAACAAGTTGATAGAACGTGAGTGCAGCAGAAACGGGGTTTCCTGGTAAGCCACAGAACCAAGAATGACTCAGTTTACCAAAGGCAAAAGGTTTTCCTGGTTTGATGGCTAATTTCCAAAAACCAATCGTGCCCAATTCATCAAGGATTTGTTTAGTATAATCGGCTTCACCAACAGAAACGCCGCCACTGCTGATCACTAAATCCGCTTGTTGATCTGCTTCAATAAAGGTTTGTTTTAGTTTTTCAGGGGAGTCAGGGATCACGCCTAAATCTAAGACTTCACAATTGAGCTTTTCTAACATCAAGCGAACAGTAAAGCGGTTGGTATCATAGATTTGCCCATCATGAAGTGGTTGACCCACAGCTTGTAGCTCATCCCCCGTTGAGAACACAGCCACTTTTAAGCGACGATAAACTGTCACATCCGCAATACCAAGTGAGGCAATCAACGGTAATTGGGCGGTTGTAAGTAGGGTTCCTGTAGGGAACACTGAACTGCCTTGGGCTATATCTTCGCCAGCTTTACGGATGTTACTGCCTTTTTTAATTGGTTGAGTAAATAGGATGCCGCCATCTATTCGTTCAGTTGATTCTTGCATAACAACCGTATCTACACCTTGTGGAATAGGCGCACCAGTCATAATACGCACGCAACAGCCAGCTTTTAGTTCGCCTTCCATCGGGTTGCCTGCAAATGATTTACCCGCAACAGGCATTGGCGTTTTTCCATCCCAATCTGCAAAACGCAAACCATATCCATCCATTGCTGAATTATCAAAGGGAGGGACATTGATAGGGGAAATAAGATCAGTGGCAATAATCCGTTGCGCTGATGAAGTCAGTGGAATGATTTCTGTACCTACCACAGTTTGGGTTTCAGAAAGTAATTTTTCCAATGCAAGATCTAAAGAAATCAAATCGTTAGTATGACACTGATCCATAAATAATGGCCCTCATTATTGTGAAATGCCTTGAGGCTTAAAATGTGTTCGTAATGCACATTATGGCAGAAATCATGAGTTGGGTGAATGAATAGAAATTGATTACAGATAGCTTTTGAGCAGATATTACGGTTATAAAGAACAAATAAATGCACTAAATGATAAAACGGTTTTTGTTGTATTAATGTTAAATAGTAAAAAAGTAAACTATTCTAGGTGCAATGTTTCTAGAACGTAACGAGTGAGAATTGTGTCAATAAAGCCGATTGTAACCTCACCAAGCCGCAGTGCTGCTGCTTTTCATATTGCTTTTACAGGTTTTCTGTCGTTAATTGTGGTAATGGGAATAGGGCGATTTACGTTAACGCCTCAAGTCCCCCTAATGATTGAGGAACACCAATTAACGTTATCGAGTGCCAGTATTGTGGCTGCATGTAACTACCTTGGTTACTTGCTAGGCTCTTTTGACGCGATGCGAGCACGTTCATATGTAGAAAGGCGTATGTGGTTGGGCGTGTGGGGGGCGGTAGTGATCACGTTACTGAGTGCATTGCTTAATGGTCCGATATTACACAGTATTGCCCGTTTTGTGATTGGCTGGGCAAGTGGCATTGCGTTAGTGTTGGTCGCAGCTTGGGCCAATGAAACCTTGGCGAGACTTAACCGACCAGCTCTTAGTGTGGCGGTATTTGCGGGAACGGGAACGGGAATTTTCGTTAGCGGTATGTTAGCGGTAGCGATCCAACGATGGCATTTAACGGCGAGTGAAGCGTGGGTAATTTATGGTGTATTGGCGCTGATTTTGAGCCTGTACATCAGCCGTTATTTACCTCGCTCGGGGCAATGGCAACGGCCAGCGGGGGAAATTAAAAAATTAACCCTAACCCCTGAAATCAAACGCTTGGTTTGGTGTTATGGGCTCGCTGGGTTTGGTTATATTTTGCCAGCTACTTTTTTATCACAAATGGCCGCACAACGTTTTCCTGATAGCTTATTTGCTCAGTTTGTTTGGCCTGTTTTTGGGGCATCTGCGGTAGTCGGTATATTATTTGCGATGTTGCTGCGAAATTTATCAACAACCCGTAATCGGTTAGCGATTAGCTTATGGCTACAAGGGATGGGGATATTGCTTGCAGAAGTGATCCCGAGTATTTCAGGGCTGGTTATCTCTGCAATATTGGTCGGAACAGGGTTTATGTGTACAGTGCAATTAGCATTACAACTTGGCCGCGAGTTGGCACCTGATCACAATCGTTTTATGGCGGGGCTGCTGACTACCTTTTACGCTATTGGTCAGTTAGTTGGGCCAACACTGTCATTTATTTCCACCGCTTTAACAGGAAAATTAGAGCCTGCGCTGTATATCGCATTTATCGCATTGGTAGTGGGGGGATTATTGGTTTACTGTCGCGGAAGCAAACCGATTTATTAATAAATATTTAGCTAATCATATTTTATAAATGATAGTGATTTGCCGTAATGGGTTTACCATAGTGAATAATGTTGTTGATGCGAATGCAAATATTTCACACATGTTGTAACGGTTGTACTGGATTATCTGCACCTGCTGTTTTAGAGTACGGCGCACACCTGCATTTTTATAAAAATAGTCACACCATTTGTGGAGGATCACATGTCATCTCTCAGTAAAGAGGCCGAATTAGTTCACGCTGCGTTGGAAGCCAGAGGGTTAGAGACCCCTTTGCGTATTCAGCCAAAATCAGGCGATGAGCGTAAGCAACTGATTGAAGGGCACATGACAGAGATCATGAAGCTGCTCAACCTTGATCTAACTGACGATAGCCTCGCTGACACGCCTCGTCGTATTGCAAAAATGTATGTTGATGAGATCTTTTCAGGATTGGATTACGCCAATTTTCCTAAAATCACATTAATTGAAAATAAAATGAAAGTGGATGAAATGGTGACGGTTCGTGATATCACGCTAACCAGTACCTGTGAACATCACTTTGTGACTATTGACGGTAAAGCGATAGTGGCTTATATCCCAAAAGATAAAGTGATTGGGTTATCGAAAATCAACCGTATAGTGCAGTTTTTCTCCCAACGTCCGCAAGTTCAAGAGCGTTTGACACAGCAAATTTTAGTGGCATTGCAAACATTACTTGGAACCACGAATGTGGCGGTTTCCATTGATGCGGTACATTACTGCGTAAAAGCGCGTGGCATCCGTGATGCAACCAGTGCTACCACCACAACATCGTTAGGTGGGTTGTTTAAGTCGAGCCAAAATACACGGCAAGAGTTTTTACGTGCGGTTCGCCATCTATAATCTATGGCAATCATTACATCATCAAGCCGTATCAAGCAGCTTGATACCGTTCGTGGCATGGCAATTCTTGGTATTTTTTTATTAAATATCTTTGGTTTTGCTTTGCCATTAGCGGCCTATCTAAACCCTTATTACACTGCCAGCACACCACCTTCTGAAGCCTTTGTTTGGATTGTATTTAATCTGTTTTTTCAAGGGAAAGTCCTCGCTATTTTTTCGATTTTATTCGGTGCCACATTAGCGCTATTGCAGCCTCGAACTTTAAGGTGGAACCATCAACGTTTGTCTATTTTAGCCTTATTTGGGGTGATTCACGGCATTGGTCTTTGGGATGGTGACATTCTACTGGCTTATGCATTAACGGGGCTGGTGGCTACGTATTTATTGAATCAATACGATGATAGGGCGTTATTGAAAATAGCGGCATCCATTTATTTCATTGGTTTACTTATTCTGCTTATTTTAGGTTGGGGAGTTGACCCTCAAGGTTTTTGGCAGACCTCAGATGAACAAATATATTTCGAATACAGTGCAAAAACAGTGGGTGGTATTGAGGGCATTATTTATCGCATGAAAGAAATCCAAGCGATGCTTCAAATGCTATTTATTCAGTATGGTTGGCAGCTTATTGCATTGATGATTATTGGAGCATTATTAATCCGAAATGGTTGGCTACGAGGGCAATTTAGTGCCATGCATTATCGCCGTATGGCGCTGTTTTTTATTGTCCCTTCGCTGCTTATTCAAGTGGTTGCGTTATATGGGCAGAGCCAGTTTGGATGGAGTTATTTTTCTACCTCAATTATTGGCTACATCATTAATGAGCTAGTCATTCCTTTTCAGGCGCTGGGTTATATTGCCTTGGTATATGGTTTTTGGGGGCAGATTCAGCATGCTGTGGTTATTTCATGGTTACAAAATATTGGTCGAATGGCGTTGAGTAACTACATTTTACAAACGCTGATTTGCACCACTATTTTTTACCATCTGGGGTATTTTGCGCAATTTACCCGTTTTGAGTTATTGGCTTTTATCCCGCCTGTTTGGTTGGCAAATATTTTGTTTTCGTATTATTGGTTACGATTTTTCAATCAAGGCCCGCTTGAATGGGTATGGCGGAAGTTAACTGAGAAATTAAACCAAGTGAATGGATAAGTTAATTTAATTTGCTGACTTCATCAGGTGATACGGCTGGGTAGCCTTTGATGCCATCTGGCATTTTTATCGGAGCAGGAATGGATTCTTGCTCACCTAAAAACTTCGGTTCACGTTTTAAAATATACACATCAGCGAGAGCGCCTAAACGAGCGAACACTTCACGGACACGAACTTTGAACATCCCAGCAGGTGCTGGAACCGCATAGCACTGTGCATCAATCCCTTTATGTTTAGCGATAAAAACGGCACGCTCACAGTGGAAGCGTTGCGTGATGATCGTGAAGTTATCGGTATCAAACACTTTTTTGGTACGGACAACCGAGTCTAAAGTACGGAACCCCGCAAAATCCATCACAATCTTAGAGGCTGGAACACCCGCTTTAATTAAATCCTTACGCATATTGATGGGTTCATTGTAATTATGAGCGCCATTATCACCACTGAGTAGCAAATATTTTACTTTTCCACTGTGATAGGCTTGTGCCGCGCCATTGATTCGGTTGGTGTAATAGAGGTTAGTGGCGCCAGAGGTGTAGTATTTGGATGTGCCAAGTACCATGCCAACATCACGGGCAGGTAATTGCGCTACATCTTCATAGATATAGGGTGCAGTATCCCAGCTAATCCAGCGATCAAGTAGAATAATGGTCGTAACTGCTATCCCTGCAAGAATAAGAAGACCAATAAGCAGACGTTTCCTCATGTCCTAGCCTTGAAAATAAAAATCATAATAAGAAGGTGTTAGCCTCAGTAGACTCGCTTCTAGGCTACTTGACTTAAATTAGTGACGCAAGTCGCCCAACGTAAAGTCATGTCAATGTTGAGGACAGATTCAAAGTTGACCGCTATTAAACCTAAAAATCGATTTAAAATTAATCAGATATTGGATGAAAAATGGGTGAGTGAAGATTATTCAAACAGTGAGTTGCTTCACAGAGCGAAATTTTTTACCACAGATTGTCTGTTTGTTTTGAAATTTTAATTCTATATTTAATATAGATGATGAAATTTCATTTCTTTTGGGGTGGGAATCATCAGTCCATAAAACAAATATGAAAATCTGATACGTGAGGGAAATATGAAACTGACCACATTACTTGCCGCTGGTGCGATGTTAGTGACAGCCAGTGTTGCGGCGAAAGAGTACCAAATCAACCATACTGATCAATTAAAATCACTAAATGATGCACAAAACGAAGCCGTATGGCAGCAAGCTGAAGTGTTAACCGACTTTATTTATCCATGGGAAAAAGAAACACCACCAAAAACCGACTTCCGTGCGCTTTGGAGTGATGATGCCCTTTATTTTCGCTTTATCGCGGATGATAAAGACATTCAGCTAGGTGATAACGCCGATAAAGACCAAGCGGTGCTAGATTCTGACCGTGTTGAACTGTTTTTTGCTACCAGCCCTGAGCTTAAACCTTATTATACTGCGGAAATGGACCCAAAAGGCCGCACGTTCGATGCAAAAGCCAACTACTATCGTGAGGTTGACCCAAGTTGGAACTGGGAAACGTTGCAAACAGTGGGGGAAATGACACCGAATGGCTATGTATTAACAGGGAAAATCGATTTGGATGAATTCACGCGTCTAAACCTGTGGCAAGACAAAGACAAGCAAACGTTAATGTGTGCTATTTTGCGTGGTGAATTCAGCGCGGGTGAAGAAAAACAAGTTCGCAAATGGATTAGCTGGATTAAACCAGATTCTGTGAAACCAGATTTCCATATCCCATCAGCCTTTGGTACCTGCAAATTTGTGAAGTAACCTGATAGCCGGTCTTTCATGGCCGGCAAACACATCATTTTTCCTTGAATGAACTGTGAGAGCGATCATATTCGCTGACGAAAATATTCATTTGTTGTGATTTTATTTGAAATTAAAGTTCATATATAGTAATTTTTTATGAAATATAATTTCAATGTGAGGGCGTTTTAATGTCTCTAGCGGAAAATACACTGAGCGACTGCCTAAAAAATGAATTCAACCATGAGACATTACAGTTTTCACGGTTGGAAACGTTAGCGATGGCTACTGCGATTAACCAAGCGGATGCGACAGTTGCTGGGGCTATCCAACAAGTTCTACCGAATATTGCGCAAGCGGTTGATGCTATCGCACAGTGCATGAAACAAGGTGGACGGCTATTTTATATTGGCGCAGGTACCTCTGGTCGTCTGGCGGTATTAGACAGTGCGGAGTGCCCCCCAACCTTTGGTACCTCCCCTGAATTAGTCCAATCCATTATTGCAGGTGGCCATAATGCCATGCTAAAAGCAGTTGAAAATATTGAAGATTCAACGGATGCGGCTATTGATGAGTTAAAAAAACGCCACCTCACTGCAAAGGATGTGGTTGTCGGTATCGCGGCGAGCGGGCGAACTCCTTTTACCCTTGCAGGTATTGAGTATGCCAATGAAGTTGGGGCGCTAACTGTCGCGATCACTACGCGGGGTCATGGGCTAATCAGTGATGTGGCGAAATTAGCTATCGCTCCTGACGTTGGGCCTGAAGTGTTATCGGGCTCAACACGGATGAAAAGTGGCACTGCACAAAAAATGATTTTAGGCATGTTAAGCACATGTGTGATGGGGCGTTTAGGACGCATTCACACCAATTTAATGGTTGATGTTGTCGCAAGTAATTATAAGTTATTGCGCCGTGCAGAACGCATTGTCAGTGAAGTTTGCGGTATTGATACCGAAGCCGCAGCACAGTTATTAGAGCAAGTGGACTACCATCCGCGACGCGCAATTTTGATGTTTGAATTACAAATTAATGCACAGCAAGCAACGGAACTCGTTCAACAACATCCAAATACTACATTGGATAGCTTGTTAGAAACTCGCCGTTAATAAATGGGAAAATGCGGGTAAGTTATGGAAATAGCTTTGCCAACATTAGGGGAACGATATGGCTAATAAAATAGAACATCTGGAAGTACTCGCCAGAGAAATAGAAAAATATGCGGGCGGCTTTGAGAACGTGGCAACATTGACTCACTGTATGACTCGCATCCGTTTAGTCTTAAAAGATAATGAAAAATTTGATGCCGAAGCTTTAAAGCAAATTGAAGGGGTAAAAGGCGTTATTTTTAACGGTGAACAACAGCAAGTGATCGTTGGTATGGGAACTGCGGCAAAAGTGTTTTCTGTGATGAATAAACGTATGCAAGGCAGCGGCGCAGCAAGCATAGAAAATACAGAACCTGAAAAGAAAAAAGGTTTCTCAATTCGCCGTACCCTCAATACATTAGCCGCGATTTTCGTACCAACCATTCCTGCACTAATTGGTTGTGGTCTGATTATGGGGCTGATTAATATCGTCCGTTTAGTCGCACCTGAAGTGGTCGATCAGTTCCCTGAGCTGTTCAAGTTATTGAAGTTAATTGGTAGTGCGGTGTTTGCTTACCTATCGATTATGATTGGGGTTAATACCGCAAAAGAGTTAGGGGCATCAACATCGATTGGTGCTGTGATGGCAGGCTTGTTGTCAATGCCAGGGTTAGCGGATATCACTTTATTTGGCTCAAAATTAGTGCCAAATAGCGGCGGTATTTTTGCGGTCTTGATGGTGGTGGTGTTCTCTTCCAAATTTGAAGTGTGGTTTAGAAGCATTATCAAAGAGAGTTTAGATCTGATAGTGACGCCATTTGTGACCATTTTAGTCTCAGCGATGGTGGCAATTGCGGTATTCCAACCTGCGGGTCATTATTTAAACCAAATTTTGGCGCAAGGGGTCTCCGTTGCGTTATTAAATAGTGGTGGCGGTGCGGTCGCAACGGGGGGGATCTTAGGCGGCAGCTTCCTGTTCTTATTGTTAACAGGTTTACACCAAGGCTTAATCCCAATCCACGCAGAAATCTTACAAACTTTTGGTTTAAATTACTTATTCCCTATCTTAGCCATGGGCGGTATGGGGCAAGTGGGTTCTTGTTTCTGGGTATTCTTAAAAACCAAAAACCAACGCCTGAAAAAAACCTTAGTCGGTGCGTTACCTGTGGGGATCTTTGGTGTGGGTGAGCCGCTGTTATTCGGTGTGTCATTGCCACTAGGCAAACCTTTCATTGCGGGTTGTATTGGTGGTGCAGCGGGCGGGGCGTTAATGGCGTTTTTCCATGTGGGTATTATCATTCCATTTGGTACCGCAGGGTTATCGTTAATCCCATTAGTGGGTGATGGCCAAATCCTTGATTTCCTCATTGCTGTTGCAGGTGCATGGATTGTCGGATTCATTGCCAGTATGATAATAGGCTTCACCGATCCTGAAAAATAATTAAATAAGGAATAGCCATGTCGACACTGACGGTAAAACTGGAAAGCTTGCAGACAAGAGGTAAAGGCACTGAACAGCGGATCGCGAAATTTTTACTTGATAATCGCGAAAGCTTAATTGCCATGAATGCTGCTGAGTTAGCTCAAGCGGCAGGGGTTAGTAGCGCGTCTGTTATTCGCTTTTCACGCCAAATGGGTTACCGTGGCTATCCTGAATTTAAGGTGGATTATCTCTCCGATGAGAAGCAACACAAAGCGGAAAGCCTGTATGGTAATTTGAGCCGCAGTGATGATACGTCTCAAATTATTGCAAAAACGGGGCAAATGTTTATTTCAGCGATTGAAAAATCCCTTGAGCTATTAGAACCGTCAACGGTTGATGAGGTCGCTAAGCGTATGGTTAATGCCAAACGTATTGTGTTGTTTGGGATTGGGTCTTCAGCGATTGTAGCGAGTGATATTTTCCATAAACTGATCAGGGTAAACAAGCACACATTATTTAGCTATGACTTGCATGTTCAACTGAGTTATTCTGCAAATTTGAGTGCCGATGATTTTGCAATTGCAGTGACTGCGCGTGGAAATACACAAGAAATCAATAACATGTTGCGTTCCGCTAAAGAAGCAGGTTGTTCTACTGTTGCCTTATGCCGTTTTGGGCAAGATGAAGCGACAAAGCTGGCCGATTTCACTTTACCGTACTTTTATGATGAACAGCACACGCAGCTTGGGGTCATTACCCCACAAGTTTTGCAGATGGTGACGTTCGATACGCTGTTTTTTAAATACCTTACTCTCGCAGACAGTGATGCTGATACAGCACTGCAAAAAGGGCGGCGAGCCCTGATACAAGGCAAGAATTAATGATTTTAACGGAGTTAGCCATCGGTGCAGTGATCGGATTGATTATTAGCACTACAGGAGTTGGCGGTGGGGTGATTGTTTTGCCAATACTCACCTACTTTTTCGGCTTAAATGCATTAGCTGCGGTGGCAACAGCGAACTTTTTATCGATGTTGATGAAAATATCCTCCTCATATATGCACTTTCGCCTCGGGAATATCCCATTCAAAGGGGCAATGATTGTTTTAGCAATTATGTTGCCAAGTACGTTTTTAGCCAGTTTGTTGGTGACATGGCTGGGTAGTCTTGAGGGATATGAAAAACAAGTTGAGTGGGGGATTAATCTTCTCGTTGCAGCTGCAATTATTTTTTCCCTTTATTTATTTGTACAGAGAATGTTTTTCGCCGCGCCAGCAAAGATAACTGTAGTGCAGGCCTCCCAATTGAAGTCCATGGCACTTCCTGCAGTATTAGCGGGGATTGTTCTCGGGGCGACAGGGGTTGGCGGTGGCGTGGTCGTCTTGCCCATGTTGTTACGTTACATGCAATTGAATATTAAGCAGGCGATAGGCACCTCGATTTTTGTCACAACGGTATTGTCGGGGTCATCGGCACTGGCTTATGCGCAGGAAGGGTATACTGACTTAAAACTGGCGCTTATTTTATGTGTGGGCGCATTGATTGTCATGCCAGTGGCGAAATATTTGCTGGTTCACCTGTCAGAGCGCACATTTCAATACATTACCCTGTTACTGATCACCTGCAGTGCAGTCATGATGACACTGAATTTATTCTCTTTTTAAACAGATAGCCCTATTATTGATATTGTGAATAATAGGGCAAGTGAGCTAATCTAAATCCCATTTCTTTAAGTGATTCAGTTCTTTTTCCATTTCTTGGTAAATAAAAACGCGCTCATCATTTAGGTCTTCATCTTGCGAGGACGAATAGTGCTGCAACGCGAAAATAAGTAATCCCGCTGCAATCACTGAAATCAATAGACTGGAAAGGTGTTTCGACAACGGTGTAGATTGCGGTGCGAGAACAAAGGCTCCACTAATGACTGCCCCTAAAATAGCCCCGCCGATATGGGCTGCGTTATCAATGCCAGACTGCAAACCATTCACTAAAGTTAAAGCAATCATCCCAATGATATTATACAGCGGGCGTTTTAATTGGTTTTTTTCTTCGATGGACAAGTTGGGTTTATTCAGGGCTTTTAAAAGATAAATAACCGAAGCGGCAGCAAGCCCCATAATGGCACCTGACGCACCAATACTCACAGTGATATAAACCGTATTATCAGGTAAATATAAGCTGTTCCATGAATTCATTGATGCACGGCTGGTGGCTTCACGAATACTCTCGCTATATTGCCAATAAGCACTAAAAAAGGCTGCACCAATACCTGAAAATAGGTAGATAGCGAGGTATCTGAATTTGCCGTATGTCCGCTCACATTCAATCCCTATTACAAACAGAGCCAAGGTATTTAAGGCGAGGTGAAAGCCCCCTGAATGCAACACCATACTCATCGGGTAGCGCCACCAATCCCCCGTTAAGGAGAGTTGGTAAACATTTGCACCAAATATTAATAAGTTATTTTCTTGGGAATCAAGGGGCGCTGCATAGGTAAGCTGATAAAAATAAACGGTGATATTTATGGCGACTATCAATAAGGTGAGTGCCATGGCCCAAATGGAAAACTTCGGTTTATGGGGAGTGTGTGTCTCTAAAGGGTCAGCCATTTCAATATCCTATCTTCGCTTTGTATTGATATATTAAATAAGCTAAGCCATTAGCGCAATTTACCATTATCTGAACTCGGGTATTTTCTCTTTTTTCAGACAAATAAGAAAATAAAAAAAGGCACATAAAATATGCGCCTTTCAATTTAATAAACAACAAATTAGAACGAGGTACGTTTATAAGTACGGTATTCTGGTTTCCAGAAATTACGTTCAATGGCTTCATCTAAAGCGCTGTCAGAGGTGACGGTTGCTACACCTTGAATCTGCGCTTCTTTGGCAACTTGTTTGGCAATAACGCGTGAAACATCTTGGATATCCGATAGCAATGGTAATAAAGCACCTTCGCCATTTTTTGCCAGTGGTGAACAGCTTGCTAATGCGCGGCTCGCTGCCATCAACATACCATCAGTCACTCGTTTTGCGCCTGACGCGATAACCCCTAGGCCTATTCCTGGGAAAATATAGGAGTTATTGCACTGGGCAATTGGGAAAACTTGGTCTTTGTAAGACACTGGGCTAAACGGACTGCCTGTTGCAACTAATGCTTTTCCGTCTGTCCAATTGATGATGTCTTCTGGGCGAGCTTCAACGCGTGAGGTTGGGTTAGACAATGGCATCACAATTGGGCGTTCACAGTGTTTATGCATCTCTTTGATGATTTCTTCAGTGAACAAGCCAGCTTGGCCAGAAACGCCAATCAAAATAGTTGGTTTGGCATTGCGAACCACATCCAGCAGCGAAATTGAATCACTGTCCACATCCCAACTGGCTAAATTAGCGCTATCTTGCGTTAATTTAGCTTGGAAATCGAGCAGGTTAGGGAGTTTATCCGTCAATAAACCAAAGCGGTCAACCATGTAAATGCGTGAGCGAGCTTCTTCGTCGCTTAACCCTTCGGATTTCATTTGGGCAATAATTTGCTCGGCGATACCACAACCAGCTGAGCCTGCACCCAAGAACGTCACACGTTGGTCACTTAATTTACTGCCTGCGGCATTGCTGGCGGCGATGAGGCTACCTAATGCTACGGACGCAGTCCCTTGAATATCATCGTTAAAGCAGCAAAGCTCATCACGGTAACGGGTTAATAACGGCATCGCATTTTTCTGTGCGAAGTCTTCAAATTGCAATAAAACATTTGGCCAACGGCGCTTAACTGCTTGCACAAACTCATCGAGGAATTCGTTATATTCGTCACCGGTAATACGTGGATGACGCCATCCCATATACAGCGGGTCATTCAAGCGTTGTGGGTTATTCGTTCCTACATCAATAACAATTGGTAAGGTATAAGCAGGGCTGATACCGCCACATGCGGTATACAGTGACAGCTTACCAATTGGAATGCCCATGCCGCCGATACCTTGGTCACCAAGGCCTAAAATACGCTCACCATCTGTGACAACGATGACTTTTACATTTTGTTTTGTGGCATTTTGCAGCATGTCGTCAATATGTGCGCGGTTTGGATAAGAAATAAATAACCCACGGGCACGACGATAGATATCAGAGAAATGTTCGCACGCTTCACCCACAGTTGGAGTGTAGATGATTGGCATCACTTCCGTTAAGTGGGCATCAATCAAGCGATAAAATAAGGTTTCGTTGGTATCTTGAATGTTTCTTAAGTAGATGTGTTTATCAATATCTGTTTTAAAATCAATTAATTGACGATAAGCACGCTCAACTTGCTCTTCGATAGTTTCAACTTGTTCAGGCAGTAAGCCATGCAGGTTGAAGTTCGCGCGCTCTTCTTCAGTGAACGCACTGCCTTTATTCAATAAAGGGAATTCAAGTAAAATTGGGCCAGCATAGGGGATATAGAGAGGGCGTTTTGTTTCGTATTCATGTTCCATGAAATATCACTCTTCGGACGATTAATCAACAAAGTCAGGGTAGATCCTAAGCTAAACAGGAAATATGTACAGTAAATAATGATGCAAAATCGTTAAAAATTTTATAGACATAATAAAGAATTTAGTTAAGGAATGAAACTAAAGCGTACTTTTAGGTTGTGATTACGACAGGTAGATCACGGTTAGCAACATAATGGTTTTAATCCATTTTTTAAATTTAAAGGTGTAAATACAGTTTTCTTTATTATTTCTTGAATTTGTTAATTGATGTTTATCTTTTGTCTAATAAATGATTTTTTAACTAAATAGCGGTAAAACTATATTTAAAAATATCATATATTGCTGCATGTTTTTTATTGATTTATTTTTATGTTAATTTTTATCAACATAAAAGGCGGTAAATATGAGGTTTTTATTTTTTACTTTAATTTTATTACTAACAGCATGTAATGGCGGTCAAACACTAAAGGTAAATAATAAGGATGAAAAGAATATAACATATGGGGAATCTGAATATAAAAAGGTAAAATTACTCGCCGGGTTGAATTTCAGTTATATGTATATCGCAATGAGAATGCCTGAAAATATAACTAAATATAAGCATAACAAGTTAGCTCATGTTAGGGTTATAGCGGATTTTATAAAGCTAGATAAAAAGTGTTTTGATGAAGGAATTGATTATAAAAAAGCAATTGTTTTATATCATGAATCATTAGATAAAAGGAATGTGTCTCGTACTATTTGGTTTTTTGAACATATTTTAAATGTGATAGATGAAAACGAAAGAGATATAGTATGGAAAGCCTATCTTTATTCAATAAATAAAGGTGGTAGAAAGGACGAATTAGCATTAATTATGAAAATATGGTACGCGATGTTAATAGAAGCGGCTAAGCCACCATCTGAAAAACAACAAAGAAGTATTGAATGGCTTTCTATTGCAAGACAAATTTCGACAATAAATAAGATGGAGAAACACATTAATAGTATGTGGACTAATAATCTTAAAACTAAATCTATAGGATTTAGAAATGAATAGAGCAAAAAATAATTATAACATTATTATTTTATTTATTACTTTACTGCTTTTTTCATTTCAAACTTTAGGTTTGGAACCAAAAAATAAAAAACAAAGTATATTTATAGAAATTATCCATGGCTATATGTATGTCACTATGGATGAATATAAAAGACCTTTATCAAAGGAAAATATGAAGAAATTCCACTATGAATCAGCATTGGCACATATAGAGTTTTTAAAAAATTGGTTTGATGTAAATAAGGATAAAAAAACTAGAAAAGGGGATATTAATTTCCATGAAGCTGTCATGATAAATAAAAAAGGGTTTAAGGCATCAGATTTACCTTATGATGCATGGTTCTTTGCTGATATTTACGATGTTCTTGATGATGCTGAACGAGATAAATTATGGCAAGATATTCTTAATGCTATTTCCCACCCAGAAACAAATGCTGAGGTAAACGTATTTATTAAGCTTTGGTCAAAAATGAGGTTCGAGACAGATAGCCAATCTGTTGATAAAAAGAAGCTAAGCCAGCGGTGGTTAAATAGAATGAAAAAGATCCCCTTAGTTATTGAAATGGTAAAAACCATGGAAGCTGTTGAAGATTTATTCATTTATTCTCATCCGGAGCTTATTCAATAAATTTTAAAGTAATATTAAGGTTTAAATAGAATATGCGATTGAATATTTATTTAATATTTCCATTAATACTATTCTCGTGTGTAATTAATGCAAACAACAGACCTGGGTTTGTCTGTGGCCAGTTTAATAGCAATGTTATAGAGGTTCCTGACAAGTATGTTTTTCCATTTGCTGAATATGAAGGGTATAGCTATTTTGACCCAAGGTTTATTGAAAATAAAAAAGGGTGTGAAGCTAATTTTAGAATTCTGCCAATGAGGATGTCTTGGTCTGATTTGAAACCATCTAATGAGGTTAGTAATGATGTTAAAATTATAGAGGTTTATGTTGAACCATTAAAGGGAGACCCTGAAAAATATTTGAGTTATAGAAAACACGTGTATTTAGATATGGGGTACCTCAAAAGAAAGGGGGAGTTATATTATGATGAGGAATTAGAACTTTATTTTAATGAGGTTTCTATTGAGTTTAAACATATTAATGGTAATAAAGTGGATGTCAATATAATAAAGTATGGTTACTATTGGGATGAAGATAATGGTGAAGTCAATGTTTTAATGGAGTGTTCATGGAGACAGTTAGATGATAGTTATCGGCGTTGTAAATTATTATCATTAATGCCTGAATTTGGTCTTAAATATAGTGTTTCATTTGAATTTTCAAATCTTGTTAATTGGGAAGCTATTCAAGACAAGGTAAGACTATTTTTATCAGAACGTATTAAAAATTAGGGACTAAAATATGAATATTAGTGGTCGTAGGCAGGGAAACTTAGAATTAATATCAACCGATTTATCTAATGTTACCCGAATTTTAATGGTTAGCAAAAGGCCAGAGCTTATGTATGATTAGTTTATTTTAATAGGTGTAAGTATGAGATTTAAACTAATAATTAGTTATCTAATTAAATTTACAGTTAATTGTCTTATGCTATTAAGCGCAATAAATAGTTACGCTAATAATCGCCCCGGTTTTGTCTGTGGGAAATTTAATGGAAATATTGTTGAAGTACCTCGAAATTATGTTGATTTTATTGCGGAGTACGAGGGGTATAGTTATTTTGACCGTAGAGCAGTTAACAATAAAACAGGGTGCAATGCTAACTTCACTGTATTACCTTTAAGAATGACATGGCCGGAAATGAAACCCGTCGATAGAATGGGGTTAGACAAAAATATAGAGGAAATAAAAATAGCAGTAAAACCAATGACAAATAATACGGCAACAATGAACAAACTTAGAGATAATTCAATTAATAACGATTTTTTTGGTAAAAGAAGTAATGTTTATTATGATGATGAACTTGATCTCTACTTTGTTGAGTACTTAAGGGAAAATGCAATAACGTATAAAGGGAAAAATTATCAAGATAAAACTCGAGTGTATTGGTCTGAAAATAAAAATGAAGTAATAAGTGTAATTAAATGTCACTGGCTGACTTTAAAAGGAGGTTATAATCGATGTGATATAAATGGGCGTATCCCAGAAATTAATGCTTATTTTCAAATAGATATCAATTGGAATAAGATTCATCAGTGGGAAAATATTTTGTTAAAATCAAAAGGGTTTGTAATAACTCAACTTAAATAGAAAAGGAGTTTCAATGTCAAATAATACAAAATACAGTGCGAGTAGGGTGTTTACAAAAAATGATCTTACTATAATAAAAAAATTATTAAGGAAAGATAAAAGTCCTAAGGAAATGTATCAGTATCTAGCGAGTAAAGGTGATCGGTATGCTCTATTCGCAGGGGGGAGTGGAAGTGAATCAGGTTTTTGGGGGAAATATACGTTATACACTCCGAGTGAAGAAGCATTGTTAAATAATGAGAAAATAAAATCAGAGGAATTTAGGAATATAGATTTTAGACTAGCTGAGGAATATTTAAATTTACTGGAAAGTAAACTCAATGAATCAGGCAGTGAAATTGTTGAAATATTGGACATTAATCATGAGGAGTTGATTTTAATTAATACTAAAGCTTGCTCTAAAAGTAGGTTAAGCATTGATAACTGGTATTTACATGCAGTATTTGAATCACTCTCACCAAATGAAAGGCAAGGCTTTTGGATTCATAGACTAAATTCTAGCACAGAATTCAAAGAGCAAATCAATCATCATTATAAGACATTTGATATGATGATTAAAAAATATATTTCAAGTAATGGTTCTGAAAAAGAGATGTTAAAGTCATGGTTAACGAATAATTTCTATATTTCAATGTATAAGGAATTAAGTAATTCACAAAATTATGAGCTTGATAAGATAAGAAGCTCTGAGTCAGAATTATCTAATTTAATGACGGATGTGATTGGTCACATAAAAACAAACGAAAAAGTGCTAGGTGATGTCGTTCCGTGGGTATTTCATGAAGTTGATGCTGATGAGGTATTAACTCAAGATGCTTTTTCATCAATAAAAAGTGAGGTAGATATCTTATTTTGGGAAACCAAAGAGGAAAAATTAAAATTTTTAATGAATGAAATCAGTGTAAATAGGTATAATCGCAGGAAGAAACGCGCTGCCTTATTTGATGTGAATGAACAGGATAAATTTGAATTGCATTTAAAAGATACACAGGATGTGTGTAAAAAATTAGAAGAGAAAAAAGATCCTAAAATTTTATATGACTATTTAGAAGCAAATAATGAACGGTATGGTGAGATCCCTAATGGGCTTGTTAGAGGTGACTCATATGCAGGGAAAATGGCAACAAATTTTTTAGTTGAAAGAGCAAGAGAACATGGAGTTATATTAAATTACACTGATTTGAAAAATATACAGCTTAAAATAGCAATTAAGACTTGTGATCTATTACTTGATAAGTTCGAGTATAATAATACTAAAGTTTTGAATGAAAGAATGAATATTTTTGAAGCTAAAAAAATACATGATGATTCACTTTCTGATTTTAATTTACCTAAAGAAGCCTGGACATTATCAATTCCACTACAGATTATCCCTATTGAAAAACATAATGAAATTTATAATGAAATGATATCAAGTTCAGGAAGTAATAAACAACAGGTTGAGTTTGGGATTTATTTAACCGATGAGATGTTGACTGAGATAATAAGAAACCCATCTAAAGAAAAAATTGATTTATTTATTGAGTGGACTAATACTGTATTCACAGTTGATAATATGAAAGAAACAGAGTCTGTTTTTGGTGATTATTTTGTAGAAAGAGGAATAACACTCAAGGAAGATATAGTAGCTTACGTGAATGAATTAAAAAAGGTTATTCCTAAAGGTGATTTAGATATTTATGGTGTTGATAGCACAACATCACCAAGTATAACACAGCCTATAAATAGGGAAGTGTTACCCACTCCACCAATCAAACACTCTCACAATATGGTAGATAAATCGATATTGGAAAGCACTTATCCAAAATCCGAACAAAATAGGCAATTAGCACCGCTTACAACAAATTTGCTAGATAGTTCAAAGTTTGAAAATAATGAAGCACCAACAAGTTATTATCTAGAACGTCCAAGTGTTGTTCTTCCGGGAACGTCAGGATTTAAAGACTTCCCTACAGATACCATAAGAAATAACCATCATTTTGAAAATATGATTGATAATTTAAGAGACAATATGTCATTAATGAACAATTCAATAGACTCATTTGATGATAAATACTCAATACCCTCAATGCCAAGTATACCTGAATTTAGTTATAGTGGTTATTCTTCTGGAGGATCTTTTAGTTTTAATTAATATTTAAAAAGTCTACTTATAATAAAATAAATTATTTTAATTATTAGTAATGGAATGGTAATTACTGATGTTTGTTTTTATGTGGGCAATGTGTTTTTTACATAATTGCTTTTTAAGATTGTTGGTTTCTAACTTTATGAATTACAAGGATGTATATGAATTATAAATTAATAGTTGTGCTTTCAGTTTTTCTTCTTGGTGCTTGCCAAAATCCTCAAGAAAATAATGTAAAATATAATAAAAAAAATATAATTATTTTTTTTGAAAAAAAGGTGTTAAAACACTACGTCTTTTCTTTATGCTACAGATGTTATACTTTTCTGAATCTAAGGATTTAATATTTGATAGAAAAAAATTAGTCCTTTTTAAGGGTGAAAAAGATAATAACCCAATGTCAGAATTTTTAAAGTATCCAAAGGACGCATTTATTAAAAAATTAAGCCATGAACAGGCAATGGGTTTTTATCGTGAGAATTTAAATGAAATGGGAATGTCTTATCATGCTTGGATTTTAGCAGATGTTTTAGATGTTGTTAATGAGAGAAACCGAGAGGCACTATGGCAACAGTTCATTTTTGTGGTGAATAACAACGATCCTGCGAAGGAAGCTAAATTATTCATGATGCTTTGGTATACAATGGTAAGGGAAGCTTCCAAACCACCATCAGACAAGCAAATTAAAAGCAAAAGGTGGCTGGAGAAAATGAGGCGGATTACTTTAGTTAATAAGCTAGAGAAAAAGTTAGATTTTATGTTTGAAGAAATGATTAATGATTCAAAGTTTGATAATAAAAGCCGAAGGGGTTCTAATGATATCTTTTAAATCTAAATCTATTATTACATTAATTTTTTATTTTTATAATTTTATCATGTTTAAGTCTTTTAAATAAAGGTCATGCTTTTACTGATATAGACAGTATTCAAAAGGTTAATAATTCGGATAATAAATATTTCAGTATTTTTATTTATCTAGAAAAAGAATTTTTAATTAATCACATGAAGGAGCGAGGTGATTCATTTACCAGTGAAAAACTGAGAAAATATTAACGTGAATTAATGTTAGCATATGACAGAGTTATGAAAAATCGCAAAGAAATTGATAACATCCGAATTGGTGATATTACACATCAAGAATTTATTAAAATACAAAAAGAAGCGATGTTAAATTCAGGAATTCCTTATGAAGGTTGGTTGTTTAAAGATGTATTTGAAGTATTATCTATAGATAAAAAGAATAAAATTATAGGGAAACTATTAAATAGCTTTTCTAATAAATCACATAATGGTGAATCAGCGTTATTCGTTAGCATTTGGCTAGACATGAAAGAAGAAGCCGCGCAATCTGCATCGATAAAACAGCAACAAAGCCAAGCTTGGCTAGAAAAAATGCGAAAGATCCCTTTAGTTATTACATTAGAAGACACGATAAATGAAACAGAGAAATTGTTTAATGAATTCACTTACTAGGGCATATATTAATCAAAACTAGTGAGTCCTATTATGGATGGCCACTTTGCAGGTAAATGGTTTTGTGAACAAGACTAAAGCTCTAATAACAACTATACGGTTATTGCTGTTTATTCAAGCTCCCAGCAATAACCGTTATATTTAAATAAATATAAAATTAATCCAAATAAGCTAATTCAATATTTTGGCAACCCAGTGCTTGTAATGTATTTTCGGTAACACACCAATGTTTGATAATCGCATCTTGCTTTTCAACAAATTTAGCTTGGTCGATGGCGTGAATATCTTTACCTGAGAGGTTAATCATAATTAACGCCGCTTGCAGTGGTGGCAAACTTGGGTTGAATGCGGCATTTTCTGCGTAGCGGCCTGTAAATAATGAACCATCTTTTAACTGTAACGCAATACCTGAATGGGATTGGCTATAAGGCGCATGGGATTGGTTTGCTGCCTCGATTGCAGCAGTTAATAACCTGTCGCGGCTTTGGTTTTTATAACCATGGTCGACAGGGTCTAGCAGTAAAGTGGTAATATTGAGGTCAGAAGGCCCAAACGAGTCGGGTAAATAGTGGTGCAGTACCGCAGGTGTGCGGCCGGGTAAATTCACCATAATTTTACCACCTTCGCGTAATTCATTCATAAACTGGCGGCAGTGCCCACAAGGTGTGTAATTTACCGTGATAGAGGTAAGTTGTTTTTCACCTTTCATCCATGAATGGGTTACAGCGCATTGTTCTGCATGGATCACTTGGCCCATTGAAACATGGCTAAATTCCATATTGGCACCAAAGTACAGGTTACCACTGGCACCGCAAGCGATTGCACCAACTTGAAAATGGGAGATAGGTGTAACGGCATAGGCCGCAGCGAAAGGTAATAACGCAAAGGCTAATTGAGAGTCATCTACGCCAGCCTCAGCTTTAATCTGTTTAACCTGCTCCGCGGTTAACATACCTTGGAAATCAGATTTATCAATGATAGGTCTAAGTACAGACTGTAGCTTCTCTGGAAGCTCGGCCCAAGCGGCCTTAAATCTTGAATGCATGAGTTACCCTCCCTATTTAATTGTTTTCATTCTATTCAATAAAGTACATATTGATATGTGATTTAAATCACTAATTTAAATGAAACATATGAAACAAATTCTTTAATTGAGAGATGTATCTCATGTTTTTAGTGTTCAATGATAAGTAAGAGAACATCGTTTTCTCTTACTCATCATACTTAACGGAGTGTTTAACTAATAAGATTAGCTAAAAAGATGCAAAATGACAGGAAATATAAATGGCGCACTTAACGAGGTGATCACCCCACAGGTCATCAATGCGAGCGAACTATAAGCCCCCTCAATGTAATTAACCTCAGCGCAACGTGCGGTGCCTAATGCGTGGGAAGCCGTTCCCATCGCAAGCCCACGAGACGCATGGGTGCGTACACGTAAAGCATCAAATAAACTGTGGCCAAACATGGCGCCTAAAATCCCCACAAACAACACACAAGCGGCACTAATTGCAGGGATCCCACCAATTGAATCGGCAACCGCCATCGCAATTGGCGTCGTAACAGATTTCGGTAATATTGAGGCGGCGATATCCGGCGTTGCCCCGAGCCAAAATGCAATTGCTGCGCCACTGAACATCGCGACGATGCTACCCGCAAAGCAGATACTAAACAAAGATTTCCATTGGGCACGAATTTGGTGCATTTGCTCATACAGGGGGAAAGCCAATGCCACAACGGCGGGTTGCAGTAAATCATTCAGGATTTTACTGCCCGCAAAATAATGCTCATAGGATGTATTGGTGATAACCAGTATGGCAATAAGCACCGCAATGGTAATTAATAATGGGTTTAATATCGGTAATTTAAATTTCACTGATAATTTGCGGGCAAGGTAAAACACCACAATTGTCAGCGGTAACGACCACCAAATGTGCGTTAACATTATTCATTCCCCTTAGTTTTATCATTATTAATCACCGAAGAAATTGGCTCTTCAGGAGGAAGGGGAACTTCATCAGGTTTAGCACCCACGACAGGGCGTTCTTTGTGGATATAGTTGGAACTGATAGCGACGACTATCATTACAATTAAGGTACTGACCACACAAGAAACCACAATCGGGAGCAGCTGTTGACTCAGTAAGTCATAGTAATTCATGATCCCCACACCGATAGGCACAAATAGAATGGTCATATTTTTCAATAAAATACTGCATCCAGGTTGTGCCCAATGTGCAGGGATAATTTGCAGCGCCAGTAGTGCAAATAAAATGAGCATGCCGACAATACTGCCAGGGATAGCAAAAGGAAGTAGGGTAGAGATAAGGTTTCCGATAATCAGGCAGAGGTAAAGTATTGCGAAAGCGCGCAAATACTGCCATCCCGTTATCAGTACCTGTTTAAATGACATGAGACTGGTCCTGTTATGTGATATCTATTCATCATACAATTAACGTTATTATTGTGCTACCGATCACAATAAAAAGCCAATAAAAAATGGAGAGTATTTAACCCTCCATTTTGACGAGTAACAACGCAATTTAATGTGTTGTTATTTAACTTGCATACCTGGCTGTGCGCCGCTATCAGGGCTGAGCAGATAAATGTCTTTTCCACCAGGGCCTGCTGCCATGACCATACCTTCGGAAATACCAAAGCGCATTTTACGTGGAGCAAGGTTTGCGACCATCACCGTTAAACGGCCTTCTAATGCTTTCGGGTCTGGGTATGCAGAGCGAATACCAGAGAACACTTGGCGCGTTTCACCACCAATATCTAACTGTAATTTCAGTAATTTGTCTGAACCATCAACAAAGTCAGCCTGTTTGATTAGTGCAATTCGCAGGTCGATTTTTGCAAAATCATCAAAGGTGATCGTATCTTGAATTGGGTCATCCGCCAGTGGGCCAGTGACTTGCTGGATTGGCTTGATGCTCTCTTTTGATGCTTCAACCATTGCATCCACTTTTGTCATTTCAATGCGGTTAAATAGCGCTTTGAAAGGTGCAACACTGTGACCAAGTAATGGTGTGTTAATCGCATCCCAAGATAACTCAGTATTTAAGAACGCTTCTGCACGTTTGGTCAGACCTGGTAAAACGGGTTTCAGGTAAGTCATCAATATACGGAACAGGTTAATCCCCATTGAGCAGATATCTTGCAGCTCTTGGTCTTTGCCTTCTTGTTTAGCAACTACCCAAGGGGCTTTTTCATCAACATAGCGGTTAGCAATATCCGCTAGTGCCATGATTTCGCGGATCGCTTTGTTGTATTCGCGATTGCTATAATCTTCACCAATGACTTTTGCCGCATCAACAAACTGTTGATATAACTCAGGCTCTGCTAAGTTTGCAGATAACTTGCCATCGAAGCGTTTAGCAATAAAGCCTGCGTTACGCGAAGCTAAGTTAACCACTTTGTTCACAATATCGCTGTTGACGCGCTGAACGAAATCTTCAAGGTTTAAATCAATATCATCGATACGAGAAGACAGTTTTGCCGCGTAGTAATAACGTAAGCAGTCCGCGTCTAAATGGTCTAAATATGAACGCGCAGTGATAAAAGTACCACGCGATTTTGACATTTTCGCGCCATTAACCGTGACATAACCATGGACAAATAGGTTAGTTGGTTTACGGAATTGGCTGCCTTCTAACATCGCAGGCCAGAACAGGCTGTGAAAATAGACGATATCTTTACCGATAAAGTGGTAAAGATCTGTTTTCGAGTCTTTATTCCAGAATTCATCGAAACTCAGGTCACCGCGTTTGTCGCACAGGTTTTTAAATGAACCCATGTAACCAATTGGTGCATCTAACCAGACATAGAAATATTTACCTGGCGCATCTGGGATTTCAAAGCCGAAATACGGTGCATCGCGGGTAATATCCCACTGTTGCAGACCTGATTCGAACCATTCTTGCATTTTGTTCGCGACTTGTTCTTGCAGCGCACCCGAGCGAGTCCATGCTTGCAGCATGTCGCTAAATGCAGGTAAATCAAAGAAAAAGTGTTCTGAATCACGCATTACAGGTGTTGCACCAGAGATAACAGAACGCGGGTTGATTAATTCTGTTGGGCTGTAGGTTGCGCTACACACTTCACAGTTATCACCGTATTGGTCTTCTGCTTTACATTTCGGGCAAGTACCTTTAACGAAGCGGTCTGGTAAGAACATGCCTTTTTCTGGGTCGAAAAGCTGAGAAATAGTGCGGTTTTTAATAAAACCGTTATTTTTCAGTTTCCCATAAATCAGTTCTGATAATGCTTTATTTTCTTCACTGTGTGTCGAGTGATAGTTATCATAGCTAATGGAAAAACCTGCAAAATCGTTCTGATGTTCTTGGCTCACTTCAGCAATCATGGCTTCAGGCGTGACACCTAGCTGTTGTGCTTTAAGCATGATTGGGGTTCCGTGCGCATCGTCAGCACAGATAAAATGAACCTCTTTGCCGCGCATTCGCTGATAACGGACCCAAATATCAGCCTGAATGTGCTCCAGGATATGACCAAGATGGATTGAACCGTTAGCATAGGGTAACGCACAGGTTACCAGTAATTTATTCGCGACTTGAGACATAGTAACTTTCTTACTTCCATTATTTGAAAAGGGTCTTTGATGTTAACCGATCAAAACCATCGCTGCTAGGGATATAAAAGATTAATTGGAAATTTGTTGGAAAAAGAAATTTTCGCCTCTTCTTGGCTTTTCCTGCGCTTGGCAATCACTATTTTTTATGTTCTCTGTTATGATTAACCTCAGTCAAAGTATATCCGTCTAATCTCAGGTAGCTTATCGAGTTATATAGGATATCTATAAGTTCAAAAATATAAATAAAGGAGCCGGGATGAACGATAAATCCCCCGAGCAGAACAAACCAGAACTGCTGACTGAACAAGTCTCCAAAGTTTTGGCCTCATTTACACACCCAACGCTGCAACGTAATCTGATTTCCATCAAAGCGTTACATCATTGTGCAATGTTGGACAATGTGCTGCACGTCGAATTAGTCATGCCATTTGTTTGGAAAGGGCCTTTCCAAACGCTGATTAGCGAAAAAACGGCAGAACTGAAGCAGTTAACTGGCGCTCATGCGGTTGAGTGGAAACTGCGTCACGATGTGACGACGCTAAAACGCGCTAACGATTTGCCTGGTATCAAGGGTGTGCGCAATATTCTGGCGGTGAGCTCAGGTAAAGGCGGTGTGGGTAAATCCAGTACTTCTGTCAACCTCGCGCTAGCACTGGCGCAAGAAGGGGCGAAAGTTGGTATCCTTGATGCGGACATTTATGGTCCGTCAATTCCAAATATGCTAGGCACAACACTAGAGCGCCCAACGTCTCCTGATGGCCAGCACATGGCGCCGATTATGGCGTATGGCTTAGCGACTAACTCCATCGGTTATTTAGTCACTGACGATAACGCAATGGTATGGCGTGGCCCAATGGCAAGTAAGGCGTTAATGCAAATGCTGCAAGACACCTTATGGCCTGATTTAGACTATTTAGTGATCGATATGCCACCAGGAACAGGGGATATCCAATTAACTCTGTCACAAAACATCCCTGTAACAGGCGCGGTTGTGGTGACAACGCCACAAGATATCGCACTGGTTGATGCCATGAAAGGTATCGTGATGTTTAAGAAAGTGAATGTGCCAGTGTTAGGCGTAGTAGAAAATATGAGCGCACATATTTGCAGTAACTGTGGCCATGTTGAGCCAATTTTTGGTACTGGTGGTGCAGAAAAACTGGCTGAAAAATACAACACGAAACTGTTAGGCCAAGTTCCGCTGCATATTTCTTTGCGTGAAGATCTCGATCGTGGTCAACCAACTGTTATGCGTGATCCTGAAGGTGAGTTTGCGGATATCTACCGTGAAATTGCATCGGGCATTTCAGCATTAATGTATTGGGAAGGGGATAAAATCCCAACGGAAATTTCATTCCGCGCGGTGTAGTTCACCATAATCTATTAGGGGCTATTTAGTGTTTAACATTAAATAGCCTTTTTTTATTTGTATTGCTTTCCTATCCAACCCACTTTCCCTTTTTCTGATTTATCTGTGGATTGTTTCTATATTGGGAAAGGATAGCGTAGAATAAAGTGATATTGTTGATGAATTCTTTTCCTATGGGCAAGGCCTAAAAGGTGATTATGAAATTTTTAATTTTTATTGTCGTCGTGGTGCTGATCGTTATTTATTTTTATAACCGTATCGTGGCATTACGCGAAGCCGTAGTTTCCAGCGAAACTGAAATTTCAGTTCAATTAGACAGACGCGGAAAAGTGTTTGATAGCTTACTTGCGACGGTGAAAAAATACTTAAGCCATGAAACGGAAGTGTTCAGTAAAATTACAGAGCTACGCACTCAGGCACAAAATTCAACGGGCGATAAAGCACGCGAAGCGGAAGATGCGCTATCCAAAATGGTGAGTAGTGGGGCGATTAATGTCGCAGTTGAAGCCTACCCAGAGCTGAAATCTGATGCAATCATGGCTAACTTGCAAGAGGAAATCGTTTCTTCAGAAAATAAGCTGTCTTTTGCAAAACGCGGTTATAACCGTTCATTAGAAACCTATAATGCGTATATTGCATCCATGCCAGCTGCGCTTATTGTTGGCATTATTCCGAGCTTAAAAATATCAAAAGAATACTGGCGTCTTGACGAAGAGACGATTAAGTCTGAAGAATCACGTCGCATTAATTTTGACTAATTATCGGTTTATCGTCATTTGGACAAATTATCGGGACAGCTTAGGACGTTCCGATAATTATCTGTGATAGAAAGCAGGGTATTTTATGGATTTTCGTAGCGTCATACGTAAAAATAATATTCGGACTCGTTTTGTGGTGATGAGCTATATTTTTATTATGCTTATCATTGGGTTATTAGCGGATATTGCCACGCATCCAAATGAGCAGTTAGATTTGTTTGATAATGCAATGGAATTTGTGACGTTAAAAGAAATGCCAATTGCGACATTTATCGTTTTAGGTTTGACATTCCTTGGGTTGGTTTATATTCATTTTCGTGGTCATAAAATGATGTTAGCAGGGATGAATGCGAAAGAAATCAACCCAGAAAATGCCACCAGTTCAGAAGAAAAACAGCTGTTTAATATTATTGAAGAGCTGAGTTTAAGTGCAAGTTTAGGCTATATTCCTCGTTTATATATTTTAGAAAGTGATGAGCCAAATGCATTTGCCGCAGGTTGGAATGGCCGTAATGCATTGGTTGGGGTGACGCGCGGTCTGCTTCAAACGCTGAACCGCCAAGAAGTACAAGCCGTTCTGGCACATGAAGTCGGCCATATTATACATGGTGACTCGAAGCTGACTTTGTATGTGGGGATTTTAGCGAACGTGATTTTAACGATAACCAACGTATTTAGTCAGATTTTTATTCGTACTGCAGGGCGAAGCCGTAATAATGCTGCCAATAAAGCCCAAATGATTTTATTGGTGTTGAATTTTGTGTTGCCGTGGATCACACAAATTCTGTATTTTTATTTGTCCCGCACCCGTGAGTATATGGCAGATGCGGCGGCGGTTGATCTTACCTCTGATAACCAAGCCATGATCAGCGCGCTGAAAAAAATATCAGGCAAGCATGCAACCCATGAATATGATCAGAGCAGCACAGGGCAAGCTTATCGAAGAGCGGCTTATATTTTTAATAAGGGGGATTCTGTTTTTTCCACTCACCCGTCTATTGAAAACCGCATTGCCGTTTTAGAAGGGAAAAAGCAGTTTTAGCCACATAAATTAAAGGGCTAATTGGAAATCCCCCCTTTTTCATTAAATATTGGCGTTTTTTTTAGCGAACTTTGCCGAAGGACGCTGGAACAACACGCCATTACCTCCTATAATTCCGCCAACGTAACATTTTGATGTTATGTATTTTCATTTCTAAAATATTTAACCAGGTTATCATTTTATGACTGACATAGCGCATCACTGTACCATTGTAGGTATATCGGGAGCCTCTGCATCTGGCAAAAGCTTAATTGCAAGCACTCTATATCGTGAATTACGAGAAAAGGTCGGTGATCATAATATCGGTGTTATTCCAGAGGACTGTTATTATAAAGATCAAGCAGATGTACCGATGGAAGAACGACTTAAAGTGAACTATGACCATCCTAATTCAATGGATCACAGTTTGCTGTATGAACACCTCAGATCACTAAAAAGTGGTCAAGCAGTAGAAATTCCGCAATACGACTATGTCGCTCACACTCGCAAAGAAAAAACCATTACATTCAAACCTAAAAAAGTCATTATCATTGAAGGCATTTTATTGTTAACCGATAAACGCTTACGTGGTGAGATGGATTTTTCGATTTTTGTTGATACACCACTCGATATTTGCTTGATGCGTCGTATTAAACGTGATGTAAATGAACGAGGCAGAACATTAGATTCCGTGATTGACCAATACAATAAAACGGTTCGCCCAATGTTTTTACAGTTTATTGAGCCATCGAAGCAGTATGCCGATATTATTGTGCCTCGTGGCGGGAAGAACCGTGTGGCAATTGATATCTTAAAAGCGAAGATCGGGGAATTTTGCCAAGAGTAATCAAGGTAAAAACTAACATTATGAAGGGGGAAACAGCCATGCGTCTTTGTGACCGCGATATTATTCAATGGATGGATGATGGCAAATTAGTCATTAGTCCGCGCCCACCTGTTGAACGGATCAATGGTGCGACCGCAGATGTCCGTTTAGGAAATCAGTTTCGTGTTTTTCGTGGACATACCGCGGCATTTATCGATTTAAGTGGCCCAAAAGATGAAGTGAATGCCGCACTGGATCGTGTGATGAGTGATGAGATCGTGCTGAGCGAAGACGAGCCATTTTTCTTACATCCAGGGGAATTAGCACTTGCAGTGACGCTTGAGTCTGTTACGCTCCCAGATAACCTTGTGGGTTGGCTTGATGGTCGCTCATCACTGGCTCGATTAGGCTTGATGGTGCATGTTACCGCGCATCGTATTGACCCTGGCTGGAAGGGGCAAATCGTACTAGAATTTTATAATTCAGGTAAGCTACCATTAGCATTACGCCCTGGCATGGTCATTGGGGCGCTAAGCTTTGAGCCATTATCAGGCAGTGCAGATCGCCCTTATAATAGCCGCCAAGATGCAAAATATAAAAACCAACAAGGGGCTGTTGGTAGCCGTATCAGTGAAGACTGATATTCGCTAAACTTCGCGGAAATTGTGTCATTAATGGATTTTAATGGTGTAATTTTCGCCCATTTTCAGGGAAAGTGATGGTGTGAGTTCACGTTGGTGATGGTCGCAGGTAAAGTTTAAGAGAGGGAAGCATGAAACGTTTTTTAACGACACTGATTATTTTACTTGTCGTCATTGTTGCGGGTCTGACAACATTAGTGATGTTGGTAAATCCGAATGATTTTCGTCATTATATTGTCGAGCAAGTAGAGAAAAAAAGTGGTTATCAGCTTGAATTTAATGGGGATATGCGCTGGCATGTTTGGCCAACGTTGAGCATTATCACCGGTCCCGTATCTTTAACTGCACCAAATGCATCCAAGCCTGCCTTGAGCGCTGAAAATATGCGTTTAGATGTTGAACTGTGGCCTTTGATTTCCCACCGTTTATCTGTTGAACAAATTGTGATTGATGGTGCAGTGATCCGTAAAACACCAGAAAGTGAGCCTCAAGCACATAGTAGCGACCCGATTGCACCTGGTGGCTCAACCTCTCAGACTCCCACTATTGATAAGAATAACTGGTTGTTAGATATTGAAAAAGTTGATATTTCTAACAGTTTAGTGATTTGGCAAACACCAAAAGATGAATTTAACCTCCGCAATATTAATCTGTCACTGAAAAAAAATAATAATAAGCAGGTGGCGGTAAAATTCAGCGGTAACCTAAATAAAAACCAACAAGAATTTGTGTTCGATACTCGGGCAGATATTGATTTATCAGCGATAAATCAAAAAATCAGTGGTCAATTAACACAGTTTGATTATTCACTTAGTGGTGTAGATTTACCTGAAAATGGCATTTCTGGGCAAATTACTACCGATTTTTTGTATACCAAGGGGCAACAACCTAACGCGAATTTAACTAATCTATCGATTAAAGCCAATGAAAGCCTGCTAACAGGGAATGTTAGTGTAAAATTAGGTGATATCCCACAGCTGGCTGTTGAATTAACGTCTGAAAAATTAGATTTAGATAGTTTATTGGGGACGGTAGTGACCGCTTCGGCTTCTGAGCTGGAAACCAATAATAACCGTGTTGGGGTCAAGCCTGTTATTTCAGGGGCAAATACACAGCGATATGATTTATCAGGTTTAAAATCATTCACGGCTAACGTTGACTTATCGGTAGGGAATTTAATTTACCGTGGAATGACTGTAACTGATGTGGTGATTAGTGCCCAAAATCAAGCCCCGCGTTTAACGGTTTCTAAATTACAAGGGAAAGCATTTGGTGGTGAATTTTCATTACCTGTTACTCTAAATTATAGCGCAACCCCCGTTACTGTTTCAGCAAAACCTGACTTTAAAAACATCGATTCAGCACCGTTATTAAAAGCCTTCAATATGCCACAAAAACTGAGTGGTATTATCTCCCTTAATGGTGCGTTATCAGGTGTCGGCTATGATGATTATGCAGTGAAGAACCAATGGCAAGGGCCTGTTAGCTTTGAACTGAGAAATGCGAAATTACATGGGTTGAATATTCCACAACTAATTCAGCAATCAGTTTCCCGTGTGACGAATAAAATTAATGCACCTGTGAATACAGGGAATTATACAGAAGTTGAATTATTTACAGTTAAAGGCTATTTAAATAAAGGTAATATGAGCATTTCATCAATGAATGCGCAGTCTTCTTTAGTGAATATTAATGGGCAAGGCCGTGTAAATATTCCAAATGAAACGATTGATGTGAATTTGGGCGTGAATATTTTTGGGGGATGGGCGGGGGATTCTCGTCTTGTTCAGCAATTGCAAGGAATGACTATTCCGCTGCGTATTTATGGTAATTGGCATAGCTTGCAATATCAGTTGGATGTGGAAAAACTGTTGCGTAATGAGCTACGTACGCAAGCGAAACAAGCTATTGGTAACTTCTTGAAAAAAGAAGAAAATAAAGGGCTAAATGAATTATTGAATGCGTTGTAGAAGAAAAATGCCGTTATATAATTATATTACGGCATTTTTTTCGATGATATCTAGAAAATTGAACAATTATTTTTTAATCAACGTTGATTTTTGATATCAATTCTTTTAATTTGTCTTTCATTTGCTTGCTGATTTCTTTCCATCTTTTCATCGTCAGCACGATTTCGCAAAATATTATTTGTCTTATTACTTGAAATTACTTCCTTTTCCATTTTCTCGACTTGTTTCGTTAGGTTGTTGAGCTGAGGTTCTTTCTTCGGATTATGTGTATAAGAGCTTATAGAAAATGCGTTATTTTTATATGCAGTGATTTGTTTTTTTAGGTCCCCTAAATTTTCCTGCATAGTTATAGATTCCTTATTATCAGGCCTTCTACTTGCATTACTGTCGTTAGCTTTATCTAAAAAAATTTTTGTATCTTTAATTACGCTACCTATTAGCTTTGACAGTGCTTTTAAATCTTTAGTTACAACTGTTTTTGTGGTGATTTTGCTATTATTTTCTATTTTTGGTAACTTACTTGATAAGTTTTTAATTGTATCAATGGCTTGTGTCATATTAGATTGGTTTTTATGACTGTTGATCTTATTATTATTATTATTTACTTGCTGATATGACACTCTATTTGAGTTTACGTGCATTGCTATATTCCTCTTGTGATTTATTCGTGTTTTACTATATTAATTATGTATGAAAAAATGTGTTTTTCTTTAATAAAACGACACTCTATTTATCATTAATGAGCAAAGTATTTTTAGATTTTTTTTGCAGAAAGGTTGTTTTTCTATATTCTATATAGAATGTATAGATTTACTTATTGATATTTAAAAAAAATACCGACTCAAAGAGCCAGTATTTATCATTAGTTCAGAGCTAAAGGTTAATCATCTTCATATTCATAACCATCCCCTTCACGGGCGGGGGGGGTGATTAAGACTTTATTGACGCGGTGACTATTGACTTCCAATGGTTGGAAAATGCAGCCATTAATGGTGACTTGTTCCCCCACTTCTGGAACACGTTGTAAATGCTCCATTAAAAGACCCGCAATGGTTTCGTATTCACGTTTGTCGTCTAACTCCATTGGTACAAACATGATCAGGTCTTCCAGTGGCATAAAGCCATTGGCAATCCATGTACCATCATCAAGCTTCTGAATATCATGACGTGAATCATTCTCTTCATCGCCAACAGGCAGGTTACCTGCGATGGTTTCCATCACGTCGGTCAATGTCACGATACCTTCAATTGAACCAAACTCATCGACAACAAAAGCAAAGTGGGTATGCGCTTTACGGAACTGTTCGAGGGCTTTGAGCAGTGATAGACCTTCTGGGAAAATCAGCGGTTGAGTGATTAACGCACGTAAATCCAATGGCTTACCATTTAGTTGTTGTTTCACTAAATCCATCACATGTACAACACCGACAGGCTCATCACTAATCGTCTCATCAATCACTACAAGGCGCGAGTGTGGGTTTTTCTCCATTAATTGCAACAAGTCGCTAGAAGACTTATTGATATCAAGATAGTCCACATCGTGGCGTGAGGTCATGATACTTTCAACGTTACGCTGCGCCATCCCTAACACTCGAGCAATCATTAAACGCTCTTGTGGGTCGAAGACTGATTTATTATCTGCGATAAGATCTGAGGTATGAGGGTCTAATTCACCGCGTTCTGAATTACCACTTAAAATACGTAACACGGCTTCTGCTGTACGTTCACGCAGTGGGCGCGTCCCCGTTAGGAACTTACGGCGGTTAAACTGAGCAAATTGGTTTAGTACTTCAATCATAATGGAGAAGCCGATAGCGGCGTACAGATAGCCTTTTGGAATTGCGTAGCCAAAACCTTCTGCCACAAGACTGAAACCAATCATCAACAAGAAGCTTAAACACAGTATGACAATAGTAGGGTGGTTGTTCACAAAGCTGGTCAGTGGTTTACTTGCCCAGATCATCAGCAGCATAGCAATCGTGACCGCCGCAATCATTACGCCGATATGGTCAACCATACCCACTGCAGTGATCACAGAGTCAAGAGAGAACACAGCATCAAGAACAATAATTTGTGCAACAACGGCCCAGAAATTCGATGTTTTTCTTTGGGTATTTGCGTGTTCGTCTTTACCTTCTAATCGCTCGTTTAGTTCCATTGTTGCTTTAAACAACAGGAATAGCCCCCCGATTAACATAATTAAGTCCCGAGCACTAAATGGGTGCTCGAACAGCGTGATTATCGGTTTCGTGAGGGTAATGAGCCATGACAGGCTGAATAGAAGCACAACACGCATAACTAAGGCTAATAAAAGCCCAGTTACACGGGCTCTATCGCGCAGCTTTGGCGGGAGCTTATCTGCCAGAATGGCGATGAAGACGAGGTTATCAATACCAAGAACGATTTCTAGAACGATTAGGGTAGCGAGGCCCGCCCAAATCGAAGGATCTGCGATCCATTCCATACAGTTTGTTTTACCTTCTGATATGACGGCTTATACCGACTGGAGAATAATGCGGTTTGTTGAAAGAAATATCAATAAAAATTCACTTTATCCTCGAAATCCTTCAAGTTGCAGCGGTGTTGACTACGCTACGCTCGCCGGGTCACATCGTTTATCTATGCGCCCCGTCTATCTTCGCTTGTCGCCTACCTGCAACTCGGATTATTTGGGGTATAGTTGGACAATTCTTGACAAAAATGGCGTTGTGTACGTCATCGATTGCATCAATAACTACCATGCTGCACGATCCTAGGTTAATATGTGATCCCGTTAACAGAATGTCAGCACATTGAGGCTGACTTGGTCCTAATCAGACAGGAGTTGTTCATGTCAAAGCAGCAGATTGGTGTTGTCGGAATGGCTGTCATGGGGCGTAACCTTGCGCTCAATATTGAAAGCCGCGGTTACTCAGTGTCTATCTTTAACCGTTCTAAAGATAAAACAGACGAAGTAATTGCCGAAAATCCAGGGAAAAACCTTGTTCCCAACTATACAATTGAAGAGTTTGTTGACTCTCTGGAAAAACCACGCCGCATCTTATTGATGGTTAAAGCGGGTGAAGCAACGGACAAAACAATTGCCTCGCTGACTCCTCATCTGGATAAGGGTGATATCCTTATCGACGGTGGTAACACGTTATTTACGGACACAATCCGTCGTAACCGTGAATTATCTGCACAAGGTTTTAACTTCATCGGAACGGGTGTTTCTGGTGGTGAAGAAGGTGCATTAAAAGGCCCTTCAATTATGCCTGGTGGTCAAAAAGAAGCTTACGAATTGGTTGCGCCAATCTTAAAAGAAATCGCAGCGAAAGCGGAAGGCGAGCCTTGCGTGGCTTACATGGGGCCAGACGGGGCAGGTCACTACGTTAAAATGGTACATAACGGTATCGAATACGGTGATATGCAATTAATCGCTGAAGCTTATTCATTGTTAAAAGGTTCATTAAACCTGAGCAATGAAGAGCTGGCAGGCACCTTTGCAGAGTGGAACAAAGGTGAATTGAGCAGCTACCTGATTGAAATTACAGCAGATATCTTCAAGAAAAAAGATGAAGAAGGTAAGTACCTTGTTGACGTGATTTTAGATGAAGCGGCAAACAAAGGCACCGGTAAATGGACGAGCCAAAGTGCGCTGGATTTAGGCATTCCGCTGACATTAATCACGGAGTCTGTTTTCGCTCGTTATATTTCTTTCTTAAAAGACCAACGTGTTGCAGCGTCTAAAGTCTTAACTGGCCCAGTCTTAAAACCGGTTGAAGGGGATAAGAGCGCGTTTGTTGAGAAAGTACGTCGCGCGCTGTACTTAGGTAAAATCGTCTCTTATGCGCAAGGTTTCCAACAGCTAAAAGCGGCATCAGACGAGTACAATTGGGACCTGAACTACGGTGAGATTGCAAAAATCTTCCGTGCAGGCTGTATCATTCGTGCACAATTCCTGCAAAAAATCACGGATGCCTACAACCAAGATGCGAAAATTGCCAACTTACTGTTAGCGCCATATTTCAAACAAATCGCGGACGAATACCAACAAGCTCTGCGTGACGTTGTGTGCTACGGCGTGCAAAATGGTATCCCAACACCAACCTTCTCTGCGGCGATTTCCTATTACGATAGCTACCGCTCAGCGGTATTGCCTGCAAACTTAATCCAAGCGCAGCGTGACTACTTTGGTGCTCACACCTATAAACGTACGGATAAAGACGGTGTTTTTCATACAGAGTGGATGGAATAATTCCAATATCATCCTTTACCGATGATACAAAAGGCGCTAACTTTGGCGCCTCAGACTGCTGACAAACCGATTAGGTTTGGCTGCAGGTTGGATAGATTTTGAAAATAGACGAGGAAAATCAAAGAATTGATTTTCGGCTGATAACACAAAGCAGGAAAAACCACGCTTTTATCCTGCTTTGCTAACAACCTAAGGCGCTAACTTTAGCGCCTTTTTTGCCTTTCACAAATCGTCAAATTGCCTAAAGAAATGATAAGGTTATTTATTTTTACGTTTCTTTTTTGATAGCTAGATGAATAGGTTCCGCTACATTATTCATCAATTGTTGAATGACATAACTTTTATTACGGTATCTGAGCATAGTTTTATGCGTAACTTTCTTATTTTATTACTTTTATTAGTATTGCTTGGCCCATTGGGTATTGATTTATACCTGCCGACTATCCCTGATATTGCGAAGGATTTAGGTAGCAGTGAATCCGTGATTCAATCGACCATTGCACTATTTATTTTAGTCCTAGGCTTAGGGCAATTGATTTCTGGGCCACTGGTCGACCGATACGGGCGAAAGCCCATCGCGATAGTTGGTATGGTGCTCTACATTATTGGGGCTGGTGTTGCCATTTCAGCCACGACGCCAACGGTATTTATTGCCTCGCGTTTACTGCAAGGGGTTGCAGTCTGTTGCACTTCTGTGGTGGCATTTAGCTGTGTTCGTGACCGCATGAATGGCACTGAAGCGGCTCGTGCATTTGGTTTTCTTAATGGCACATTGAATATTGTGCCTGCACTCGCGCCGTTATTAGGCGGTTTGCTGGCAGAAGCATGGGGTTGGCGTGCACCGTTTTGGTTCCTTGCATTATATGCTGTCATCATATTGGTATTAATCGCGGTATTTTTACCTGAGACACGACCGACAAATTTGCCTAAAGTGAAAATTATTCCTTTGGAAACCTATTGCCGTATTTTAGGTCATCGCCAATTTATCATTTTTGCTCTCGTCAATGCAGGTACGATGGGGATGGCATTAACCTATGTTTCCCTTGCACCAACGGTGTTGATGGGGGAGGCTCAGCTGAGCCCGTTAGCGTTTTCCATTGTGTTTGGGATTAACGGTTTTTGGATTATGTTTGCCAGTTATATTGCTAACCATTTTATTCATAAAATCGGGCGTCCTGCCTGCTTGTTGGTTGGTAGCTCAATGATGGCGATCGGTTGTTTAGGGTTGATATTAGGTTTTGTTGTGTTGCCAGAAGCTATTCAAAGTCATTGGGTTGTTTATATGTTGCCTGTGGCTTGTGCGTGTACAGGCCTTGCCTTTATGATGGGAACTGCAACCAGTTATGCTCTTGAGCCTTTTGGTAATGAAGCGGGGACGGCATCTGCATTGGTAGGGTTTGTGCAAATGGCTGGCGGTGCAGCACTGGGTCTTTTGGCTATAGCATTACCAATCGTGCCAAAGTTATCGTTAGCGATTGTGATGTTAGTCGGCTGTATTTTTGGTTTAGTGGCAAGAAAGGCCAGTTTAAAATTAAATTTGAGTCCCCCCACGAGTGATTAATAAGATTTAAGACTCTATTGATTATATTTTCATAGAGTCTTAAATCGACTTAATGATTAAATGACATAGCCATTAACTGTGGTAGCAAGCTTATTTGGTTTAATATCAATATGCTGTGTATGAACAAGTTTGTTATGCACATAAATATTGGCTTTTATTGGATTAAGCGCTCTTTCAATATTTATATGAAATTTGTTCATGACGTCTTTTGATTTTCTAACGTCGCTTAATTGGTATTTATGTATTTTACCATTTTGTAAAATGACTTCTATGTAGGGAGCATAAGCCCCAATTTGCGTATCAGGCTGATAAACCATCCCGTATGACCCATAAATAGGAATGCAGCTTTGTTTCTCAATTTTACCTTCAGGGTCATAAAACCCAGTTAAGTTCACGATGGGAACACCTTGTTTATATGGTTTTTTAGTTATTATATGGGAAGCTGATTTTACCCACTTATGGCCATCTGAAATATAGGTGCTTGTTTCATTATTGCTTATCAATTCTATATCATCATTGACATGTATTTTGCTTTGCCAAAGTGCTAATGAACTGATTTTTATAACAGCACCATTATTTTCTTGACTGGCAGCTGGAATATAAAGGTTAGGGCTATGATAGCCATTTCCGCTATTGATATGAATATATTTATGTTTGTTTATCAATTTATTAAATTTTTCGATAGTGAATGTTTCACCATTATGTACTTGGTAATTAAAGAAATAAAAGGCGGAAAGGTCTAAGGGAACATCCTCCATTTTTTGAGTAATAGGGTTCCATTTTTGATATCCTGTTTTGGATTTAGCAGAGAAAACATAACTATTTTCAAGCCGTTTTTGGATAGCTACCAGTGAATTTGGTGTGTACATGGTGTATGAGTTATATCTATCATCATAAGGGGTTCCTCCTGACATCGCATCGGTGTTTAATTTGCCTTCTTTTGTCTGATTGGGAATGAAATAGTTATAATCAGCATCCCATAACCATGAAGAGTTTTTTTTGTCTGCTGGGGCATGTGTTCCCCCCTCAGTTCCCCCATAATAGTCGCCTAACCCAAAATTATGTCCTAGCTCATGACTAAGTTCGTTACCTCTTGAATTATACAGTGTAACTTTCCCTGCACCTCCTGACCAGCCATGCACTTGCTCACCATTTTCATATACCCCTATAGAATTATGTACAGTGACTTGGAAAGATGGAATAAACGAAAATTCTGCGGCAGTGCTATTAATACCATAGTTGGCTAAATTAATACCGTCAGAGATAAGGTCTTTTCCTATTTGATGGCGCATATTTCCACTGTGCCCACCACCATTTCCTGTCGCTTTTTCGGTGAAAACATCGCCATTAGGCATGACGACCTCAGTTAAGTGAACAGGCTCATACTGAGCAACAATCAGCTTTTCTGCAGGGATAGTTTGAAAATATTGGCGATGTAACTCTGGGTGAGATTGGAAATCAAACTCATTTCTTGGTGGTGTTAGCATACCGATATCAATTGTATTAATTAAAATTTTATTGGGAGCACCAATGGGAATATTGGATAAGACCCCTTTAGTATTTGAGGTATTAAAAATAAACTGAATACCTGGTTTTATGTGCTCTTGTGAAATACTCGCGGACCATGTGTTCTTCGTATAACTTAAGTTTGCAACGGGCTCAGGTGAAGCTTGTTCCGTAATCGGGAGCCATTTTTTGTTCGGGTCATAGACAAAGGTAATACTTTCCCCTTTGGTTAATTTGTACTGTTTATTACCATAGCGAATATAGCTATCAAGAGTTGCTTTCGAGTTAAACGTCATTTTTTTTTTATAAAAATGGTTGTTGGCTCTCAAAGTGAAAAATCTTGCCCAGTTTCCATCACTTGTTTCAATTTTTATTGAGTTATTTTCTTTAATTAACTTGCTTAAGTATCCATTTTCTTTTGCTATTTTAGATATTTCATCATTTTTATTGATGGTCAGGTCGTACCGCATAGGAGCACTAAGAGTGGATGTAAGCACAGAGTTTTTTTGTTTCATGAATAACTCTGACTTTTTAGGTTTTAAGGAATAATACTTGGCAATTAAAGCGTCACTTTTAGTTACCCAATGGCCATTTTCATCACAAATTAGTTTAATACTACTACCCTTATTTAATGTTATAGAATTTTTGCTATAGTATATTTTTATGTCTCTATTCATTCTGTTTTTGACTTTAATGTGCATATTTGCCAATTTTTTATTACTGGCTAATATCAAGGGAGTTATATTTGATTCATTATTAAATTCTAACTGTATATAATTTTTATTATTAAATTTTTTTTCTAGCGGGTTAAACATATTCACAAATTGAGCTGTTTCATTTTTAATCTTTAAATTTAAATTCCATGGGCTAGAAAAGTCTTTAGGTCGTATATTGGTCTTTTGAATAGCATCATTGGCGAGTTGGGGAAGCTCGGAAGGTGGGTGCATTTCCTGAGTGACTAACAGATTTTTGTCCTTATCATAAATACTGAATGTCATTTTTGAATCATAGTCCAAGTACATTTGGGGTTTGAACATGAGTAATGTTTTTCGTCCCGAAACTAGCCTTGGTTGGGTATCACCTTCAATTCGGTTAATTGCGGGGAACAGTGAGCTTTGAGCTAAATAAACAGTGCCTTTTAAGTCTCCTGTTGTATCACTTAACTCTTGGTTAGTTGTGGCATCAAAATATTTATTTTTATTATAAATATTCATATCAGGAATATCTTCATAGATGGCCTGAGGTGATGAGGACTCATTAGATAATGTCTCATTCATTATGATAGAGGAATACCTGATCTCATTAAGTTGGTGATGTTGAGTTTTAAAATCATTAAAATATTCAATGGAATAATTTTCTATTATGTTAGGTAAGTTAGTGAGGTTTTTAATCAACGATAAGGGGGAATAATCCATTAACATAATTTTCCTTTTTGTTCTCTTTACTAGTTTCATTATTTTAATTTAATTCATTTTCTTTTAAATTATAAGATTTGAAATTAGAAGTTTTTCTTAAAAATCAATGTGATTATGTTTATAATTAAATTATTAATTTTCAATTAAATGAAAATTAAATTATTCTATTTTTGATTAAAGTGATATTATTAAAGTTATTGGCTAAGACAGTACTATAGTGATTGATATGAGAAACCCATTATTAAATCAGCCTAGAGTGGCTAAAGGTGATGTATTTTGAGCGCGAATACATCACCATAGAAAGCGTTCTATGGTAATCATAAACAAATAAAATAGGTTTATTACCATGAATAAGAAACATTGGTCAAAATACCAATTACTTCACGAAGTTGTGCAAAATCCCAATATTCATATCAAAGGAAAACACAGTTATTACAGTGATTGCTACGATAATGGCTTTGAAGACTCCGTTGTGCGTTATTTACAAGGGGATGCGCAAAGTCGAGATTGGCAACTGGCATGGGATGTTGACCAACTGTATATCGGCGATTATGTCTGCATTGGCAGTGAAGCGGTGATTTTGATGGGGGGAAATCATACGCATCGAATGGACTGGTTTTGCTTGTACCCTTTCCTTGAATTTATTGAGGAAGCCTATGTTGGCAAAGGGGATACCATCATTGGTGACGGTGTGTGGATTGGCATGCGGGCGTTTATTATGCCTGGCGTCAAAATCGGTGAGGGGGCCGTCATTGCAACTAACAGTGTGGTGGTTAAGGATGTTGAACCTTATTGTATTGTGGGGGGAAACCCTGCGAAGCCTGTTAAATACCGGTTTTCACCTGAAGTGATTGCCGAGCTATTGGCGCTGAAAATCTATGATTGGCCAGAAGCAAAATTCACCGCATTAAAGCGTGTGATTTGTGGTTCTGATTTTCAGGTGCTAAAACAAGCCAGTATCGAATACGACCAACAACGTTATTCGTAATTGTTATAAGGGGGTTCTGCGGAATCCCCTTTTTACTATTAGACAGTTAGCTTTCTTCCGTGCGAATAAATTCAACCAATGTAGGCTGTGCAATGCGTTGGTAATCTTGAGTATTTAAAATAATTGATCGCTCTAACGTCCCTGCATTGAATGCCAGTTCATCAAAACGTGCAAACAATAACGGATCGGCAATAAGCCGTAAATTGGGGTGAAAGCTAAACGGGGGGATCGCACCAAATACACACTGAGTCAGCTCATCCACTTCTTTTGGGCTTGCCAGTGATGCACGAGTTCCACCAATGGCGATGGCTATTTTGCTTAAATCGGCTTGCTTGTCCGCAGGTAAAATGGCTAGAACATGTTGCTTCACCCCATTTCCTTTTACATGACAGACTAAACCCTTAGCACCTTGCCCTAATTGCGTTCCACGAATTTTTGCCACTTCCTCGGATTTCCCCGCGGTGGAGTGTTCCATCACACGGTATTTGGCATGATTGTCATCTAATAGCTGAGTTAATTGCCTAAAAATTACGTTCTCTGACACCGTTTTTTCCCTTTAAAACCCGATCAATATCAGGGAATGATAACAAGTTCATTGGGAGATACAACCGCAAAACGTAAGAGCCAATAACGGGGTAAATTTGGGAAATAGTATAAATTGCATATCAGATGCGGTTTTTACCTGTTTTGTCCATCCGTTCACGGATTTTATTATGGTATGTTCTGAAGTGTTTTTATTATCTAATAAATTCAATTAATTATAAATCACGATTACATGTTAGTAATGAGAATGTTTATTGTTAAGAGTTGAGCTTGATCATTTACGCTCTGTTTTATTCTCGGTAATATAATTTTTTATATAACGAAAATAGATAACATGAAACGTAAAACCCACTTATATGTCATCACGTCATTGATCGCAGGGATCGCGCCATCCATCGTTGCTGCTCAAGTTTCCGAACAAATCAGCAAACCGAAACAAGATAAAATGCTCGTCACGGCAGCACCGACAGATGTCACCGCTGAAGCCCAAGCTGGCGCAGGTTTCTTTACTTCTCAAATTGACCTTGGGCCATTAGGCGATGTGGAATGGATTGATACCCCTTATTCCACCACCACAATCAGTCGTGAAATGATAGATAACCAGCAAGCGAAAAGTGTCAGCGAGCTGCTGAAATACGCCCCAAGCGCACAGATGCAAGCACGCGGTGGGATGGATGTCGGCCGTCCTCAAAGCCGTGGTATGCAAGGTAGTGTTGTTGCCAATAGCCGTTTGGATGGACTCTATATGGTGTCGACAACGGCATTCCCTGTGGAAATGCTCGACCGCTTAGATGTCATTAACAGTTTAACAGGAGCACTGTATGGCCCAGCAAGCCCAGCAGGGCAGTTTAACTTCACCGCCAAACGCCCTGAAGATATTCAACGTTTATCATTAGGTTACCAAAGCCGTAATACTTACAGCGGGCACGTTGACCTTGGAGGGTATTTCGATACCGATAAACGCTTTGGTTACCGTTTGAATTTAATGGATGAAGAAGGGACGGGTAACTTAAAAGATAGCACCTTACGCCGCAAGCTGGCATCGGTTGCTTTTGATTGGAATATTCAACCAGGCACACAATTGCAACTGAACGCCAGTCACTACAATTTTGTGCAAAAAGGCTATGTTGGCAGTTTTAGTTATGGTCCTGACATTAAATTACCCAAAGCACCAAACCCACAAGATAAAAACTTAGCTCTGCATACTGCGGGAAATGATTTAACCACCGATACCGTTAGTACACGTTTAATTCATGATTTCAATGAAGACTGGAAATTGACAGCGGGTGTTGGCTTCCAACAAGCGGACAGGGCGATGCGCACAGTTTCAAGTCAAATTGTTGATAACCAAGGTGGGATAAAACGCTCATTGTCAGACTCCCCCGCATCAGGGCGTTTTCGCGTCCTGAGTAACTCAGCGGTACTTAATGGCCATGTGGACACGGGCTCAATTGGCCATGATTTATCATTCGCCACTAACGGCTATGTTTGGTCAATTTACAGTGCAAAAGATGGCAGCATTAAACGAGATTTAGGCTCAACCAATATGTTCAACCCTTCACCGATGGAAGAGCCATCTGATGGACGAATTCATACGGGGGGCTCTCGTTATAAAGCTAGCGAAAACCGCCAACAAAGTATCACGGTAGGTGACACCATTACCTTTGACTCGCAGTGGGCAGTGATGTTTTATTTGAGCCAAAGTTGGATTGAAAGCCAAAGCTTTGACAAACAACATCATAAAACTAGCCAAACTAATGATAACGGGCTAAGTCCACAGGCGGCGGTGATGTATAAAATTACCCCGCAAGTGATGACTTACGTGAGCTATGCGGATTCTCTGGAAGAGGGGGATACCGCGCCATTGAATCAAAACATTAAAAATGAAGGGCAAACGCTTGATGCCTATCGCAGTAAGCAATATGAAATTGGGATTAAAGCGGATGTGGCTGATTTAAACCTCGGCGCGGCACTGTTTCAGTTAGAGCGCCCATTTGCTTATGTCGATAATAATGATGTATTTCGCAAACAAGGGGAACAAGTCAACAGGGGGCTTGAACTCACGGCTACAGGCCATGTTTGGCAAGGGTTGAATGTTTATAGTGGTATTACTTTCTTAGACCCGAAATTGAAAGACACGAAAAAAATCGAAGCGCGTGATAAACGTGTTGTGGGGGTGCCTAAAGTTCAAGCGAATATGTTAGTGGAATATGCTCTGCCATCTATGCCTGAATTGGTGTATAGCGCCAATGTGCATTACACCGGTAAACGTGCCGCTAATGACACCAATACCAGTTGGGCGGGAAGTTACACGACATTGGATCTTGGCACTCGCTACAGCACAAAAATCAATCAAACCCCAACAACGGTTCGTTTATCGGTGAATAACGTCACTGACGAGCGTTACTGGGCATCCATTTTCCCATCAGGGATCAATGGTGAAGGCCGTGGTGGGAGTGCCTTCTTAGGTGCAGGCCGTGAAGTTCGTGCAACGGTTACGTTTGATTTCTAATGATAAAAGTTTAGGAGCTCGCCGTTTTATATCAAGGTAAAGCGGCGTGATAAATATGAGAAAAACTATTTTTCTGCAATCGGTCATTTTACTGTTTGGGCTGCTAATGGGCAGTGCAATACAGGCGAAGACAGATAACCCGCAATTACGCATCGCAACACCTTGGCCTGCACAAAATACCATTATTATGATGCTCGGTTATGGCGAGCAAATTGTCGGCACTTCGGTGATTGCGAAAAAAATTCCGTTGTTTCGCCAAATGCTGCCAAATATTGATGATGTCCCAGTGATCAGTATTAGCAACCAACTGAGCCCAGAACAGATCATTTCATTACGTACGGAATTACTGTTTGTCGCCAAAGGAATGGAGGTTCCACAGCGTGATTTATTAGAAAATGCAGGGGTAAAAGTGGTTGAATACCCCGCTAATTCTTTAAAATCGTTACAAGAAAGGGTACAGGCAACCGCAAAAGAGCTGGGCCCAGATGCACAAAGTAAAGCGATTGAATACCAACGTTATTTCGACCGTAATGTGGCATTGGTTAATGCACGGCTGGCGGACTTAACGGAAGCGGAAAAACGCACGGTTTACCACAGTATGGGGAGCACATTGTTTACCTCGGGGCGACCATCGTTAAATCAAGATTGGATGGATTTAGCTGGGGCAAAAAATGTGGCAGAAACATGGTTTGCAGATAAAAAAAATAACTCAGGTGAGGTATTACTGGAAACCATCATCGCAGCGAATCCAGATGTGATTGTGGCGATGAATAAGGAAGATGCCAAGATCATCAAATCATCTTCCCAATGGCAAGAGATGGACGCAGTTAAAAACCAGCAAGTGTATGTGAATCCAAAAGGCATGTTTTGGTGGTGTCGTGAAACGTCTGAAGAAGCGTTGCAGTTTTTATGGTTAGCTAAAACACTGTACCCAGAGCGTTTTGCGGATATCAATATGCAGCAAGAAACGGCGGATTTTTACCTGAAATTCTTTGGCATTTCACTGAGTGAGGTGCAAATCGATAATATTTTGCACCCATAAAATAACTCTGCCTGCTAAACAGGCAGTTTATCAACTACTGATGACGCTCTTTTAAGCGTTTGATAATCGTGCTTAAATCGAGGTCTTGGTCTTGCAGTAACACCATTAAATGGTACATCAAATCCGCAGCTTCATTTGTCAATTCAGCACGGTCATTAACAGTTGCGGCCAGTGCGGTTTCAACGCCTTCCTCACCCACTTTTTGTGCGATACGTTTTGTGCCGCTGGCATACAGGCGGGCGGTATAAGAGCTCTCTGGCGATGCCGTTTTACGCTCTTTTAATAGCGTTTCCAACTCAAACAAAAAGCCCCAGTCACTTTGTGCGGGTGCAAAACAGCTTTGTGTGCCGTTATGACATGTTGGGCCATCTGGCAGGGCGAGGGCTAATAAGGTGTCGCTATCGCAATCAGGGTAAATATCTAATAAATTCAAAAAATTATTGGAAGTTTCCCCTTTTGTCCACAAACGCTGTTTGGTTCTTGAATAAAAGGTCACTTTGCGGCTCTCTAAGGTGACTTGCAGTGCTTCAGGGTTCATGTACCCCAGCATCAACACATCCCCTGAAACCGCGTGTTGTACGATAACTGGCATCAGATTATCGACTTTTTGCCATGCTAGTTGGCTACATTGTTCTGTGGTTAACATACTCTAATTTGAACTCCATTTTCGGCTAGGTATTGTTTTAATTCACCGATATTAATAATTTGTTTGTGAAAGACGGAAGCGGCTAAGGCACCATCAACACCAGCATCAGCAAAGGCATCAAGGAAGTGAGCTTTTTCACCTGCGCCCCCTGAAGCAATTAACGGCACTTGGCAAACCTCACGCACTTTTTTCAGTTGTACCAAATCATACCCTTGGCGTACACCATCTTGGTTCATCATATTTAAGACGATTTCGCCCGCGCCGCGTTGCTGGGCTTCTTTGACCCAATCCAAGGTTTTCCAGCGGGTTTGTGTGGTACGTTTTTCATCCCCTGTAAATTGGTAAACTTGATATTCATTGGTACTGTCATCAAACCAAGTATCAATGCCCACCACGATACACTGAACACCAAAGCGGTCGGCTAAACGGGTGATTAACGTTGGGTCAGACAGTGCGGGGGAGTTAATCGAAATTTTGTCTGCGCCAAAAGATAAAATCTGCGCTGCATCTTCCACACTCTTAATACCGCCTGCCACACAGAACGGAATATCAATCACTTCTGCAACTTTAGCAACCCAGCTTTTATCGACAACGCGGCCATCAGATGATGCAGTAATATCATAAAAAACCAGCTCATCGGCACCTTCTTGTGCATAGCGCTGCGCTAATGGCACGATGTCGCCGATAATTTCGTGGTTACGAAATTGCACACCTTTAACGACTTGCCCGTCGCGAACATCCAAACACGGAATTATGCGTTTTGCCAACATTCGATTGCCTCCGCAACGGTAAATTTACCTTCGAGTAATGCTCTGCCCACAATAACCCCAGCAGCACCAGACGCTGGAATAGCCGCGATATCCGCTAAATTGCCAATGCCACCAGAGGCTTGAAAGGCAATATCAGGGAATTTCTGGCTGATTTCTTGGTACAGATTGACGTTTGAGCCAGCCAACGTGCCATCTTTTGAAATATCGGTACAAAGGACGTGTTTTAAGCCATAAGGGCGATAAATTTCAATAGCTTGCTCTAAGGTTAAATTAGAGTTTTCTTGCCAGCCGCTAATGGCGATTTCTTTCACACCTTCGGCATTGATCCGCACATCTAACGCCAACACAATTGCTTCACCGCCGTAGGTTTCAAACCAGGTTTTCACCAGTTCAGGCTTGGTGACAGCCGTTGAACCAATCACCACGCGAGTTGCACCCGCATCTAATAACGCTTTGACATCGTCTTCGGTACGAATACCGCCGCCTACTTGTACTGGGACACTCACACCCGCTAACAGTTTTTTCAGTAGCGGAATTTGGCGTTTTTGTGGGTCTTTTGCCCCCGTTAAATCCACAAGATGTAGGAGCTTCGCGCCTTCTTTTTCATATTGTTGTAAACGCGGGAGTGGGTCAGTGCCGTAATCCGTTTGCTTGGCGTAATCCCCCTGATGTAACCGCACCACGGTGCCATCAATTAAATCTAATGCAGGAATGATCATGGTTCTTACATCTCCAAAAAGTTTTGAATCAAGCGAGCGCCAGCGGCACCTGAACGTTCAGGGTGAAATTGCACACCGAAAAAGTTGTCGCGATTTACTGCACTGCTAAATGGGTTGCCATATTGGGTTTGCGCGATGGTATTTTCTGAAATTGGCATCGAATAGCTGTGCACAAAATAGAAATAAGCATCATCAGCAATCCCTTTGAATAACGGGTTCCCCGCGAGGGCTTTCACTTGGTTCCAGCCGCTGTGGGGAACGGGTAAGCCATTGGCATCCATTTTGCGCACAGGACTATCAATCAGACCAAGTAACGGAATTTCCGTTTGACCTTCTTCGCTGATGCTGCCGAGTAATTGCATGCCCAAACAAATCCCTAAAACAGGTTGAGTTAATGCTCTGATTAAGGGCACTAATTCACGCTCTACGAGTTTTTCCATCGCTGCGCTTGCAGTACCTACACCGGGTAAAAACACCTTATCGGCTTGTAAGATAGTGTTGGTATCACGGCTAACCACAGGGTGATAACCTAGGCGTTGCACCGCATAGGTTACCGACGCTAAATTTGCACAGCCAGTATCTAGGATGACAACGTTCATCAAAGAACCCCTTTTGAGCTTGGTAAAGTATCCCCTTCAACACGGATAGCTTGGCGCAATGTACGACCAAACACTTTAAATAAGCTTTCAGCTTTGTGGTGATCGTTTTTCCCTTTAGTTTTCAAGTGCAACGTACAACCCATCGCGTAAGATAACGAACTAAAGAAGTGCTCAATCATTTCGGTGCTTAAATCGCCCACGCGTTGGTATTTAAATTCAGCTTTATATTCAAGGTGAGGGCGCCCTGAAATATCTAGCGCACAGCGTGCTTGGCACTCATCCATCGGTAGTACAAAGCCAAAGCGTGCGATGCCGCGTTTGTCACCCAGCGCCACTTTCAATGCCTCGCCTAAAGCAAGGCCCGTGTCTTCGACGGTGTGGTGGTCATCGATAAATAAATCCCCTTTGACTTCAACATTTAAGCGGAAACCACCGTGGGTTGCGATTTGGTCTAGCATGTGGTCAAAGAAGCCAACACCAGTGTTAATTTTGCTGCCACCTTCTTGGTCTAACCAAACCTCCACCAGAATATTAGTTTCTTTGGTGACGCGCTCAACACGTGCATGGCGGTCGCGTTTGGTTAATTGGGCAGTGATGGTTTCCCAATCGAGGTCGGTCGCACTATAGCGTAACCCTTTGATCCCCATGTTTTTAGCTAGTTGAAGATCAGTTTCACGGTCGCCGATGACATAGCTATTGTCGCTGTCGAGCACATTGCTGTCTAAATAACGCTCAACTAATTGAAGTTTAGGTTTGCGACAAGCGCAGTTATCTTCAGGTTTGTGCGGGCAAATCAGGACTTCATCAAATTTTACACCTTGCGATTCAAAAACTTGCATCATCAAGTTGTGTGGTGGCTCAAAGTCTGCGGTTGGGAAGCTATCGGTACCTAAGCCATCTTGGTTGGTTATCATCACTAAACGGTAATTGGCTTTTTGCAGAGCAAGTAAACTTGGAATGACGGCCTTTTCAAAGGCAAGTTTACTTAAGCTATCCACTTGGAAATCAGTCGGTGGCTCGGTAATTAATGTTCCATCACGGTCGATAAATAAAATTTTCTGGCTCATGAGTCATTCCTAATTAGCAAAGTGCTTCAATAGCTTCAATAACACGGACATTTTCAATTTCTGTCCCGATAGTAATACGCAGGCAATTTTCCAGTCCTGGCTGCTTGCTTTGGTCACGTAGGATAATGCCTTGATCCCACAGGGCTTTAAACACTTTATTGCCGTCAGTAAAGCGCACCAAAATATAATTGGTTTCGCTTGGATAGACTTTCTCGACAACTGATAAATCACGCAGAGCTTCAGACAGGGCAATACGGTTTTCAGTTACGGTTGCTACACGGCTTTTCATGGTGGCGATGCCTTGTGCATCAAGTGCTTGCGCTGCAATCATCGCAACTGGGGTTGATAACGGATAAGGGGCGATAACTTTTAATAATATCTCAATCACTTCAGCTGATGCTAACGTGAAACCACAGCGCAATCCTGCTAATGCAAAGGCTTTTGATAACGTTCTTAAAATAACCAAATTAGGGTATTTTGCTAACCAGCTTGCGACGCTGTACTGCGGACAAAACTCAATATAGGCTTCATCAACCACTACCAGTGCACGGCCTGCCGCCATCTCTAACACTTCCTGCAAATCTTTATTATCGATGATATTGCCAGTTGGGTTATTTGGGCTACAAATATAAATAAGTTTAGTATTTGTGAGGTTTTCGCGAATAGAAGCCACATTTAATGACCAATCTGGCAGAGCCATAATTCTTTTCTGCTCGACGCCAAAGGTTTCTGCACTGACGCTGTACATGCCGTATGTCGGAGGACAGAACATCACAGCATCTTTGCCGGGTTCGCAAAATGCGCGGATCAGCAATTCAATGGATTCATCCGCACCACGGCACACTAAAACTTGCTCAGGGGTAATGCCTGCGTAGGCCGCATAGTTATTGATTACAGCCCCAGGTTGGCATTCAGGGTAACGGTTTAGGTTGCGCTCACTAAATTGGTAATCTGGTGCGATAGGATATTCGTTAGCGTTGAGCCAAACGTCCCCATTTCCCCCTAAACGGCGCGCAGACATATACGGGGTCATGGTTTTGACATTTTCACGCGCAAGGCTGGCAGCATTAAATTTTTGGCTCATGACTTACTCCTGATTTTGTTTTTTTAGTTCTGTGACACGTAAAGTCACCGCATTTTTGTGGGCAGTCAGTTGTTCCGCCTGCGCTAACGTTTCAATGGTGTTGGCTAAGCCTAATAAACCCTGTTTAGACAGTTTTTGCACGGTCATGCGCTTCATAAAATCTGCAAGGCCGAGGCTTGAATAGGTTGTTGTGTAACCATAGGTCGGTAAAACGTGGTTGGTGCCTGAAGCGTAATCCCCAGCAGACTCTGGTGACCAATCACCAACAAAAACAGACCCTGCACTGGTGATGTTCGCCACTAAATCATCGGCATCACGAGTTTGTAAAATCAAGTGTTCTGGCCCGTAACGGTTACTGATTTCCACACATTGTTTGATAGAGTCAGCAATAATGACGCGGCTGGCGTTCAGGGCTTCTCGCGCAATCGCAGCACGTGAAAGCTGGGCGAGCTGTTTTTCTGTTTCCGCTATCACGCGCTGGGCGAAGTTTTCATCATCGGTTAATAAAATGACTTGAGAATCTGGGCCATGCTCCGCTTGGGATAACAAATCAGAGGCGGTAAACGCTGGGTTTGCTTGGCTATCAGCAATCACTAACACTTCAGATGGGCCCGCTGGCATATCAATCGCTGCACCTTCGTGGCTTTGGCTGACTTGGCGTTTTGCTTCAGTCACATAAGCATTGCCTGGGCCAAAAATTTTATCGACTGCAGGGATGCTCTGTGTCCCAAAGGCCATCGCAGCAATCGCTTGCGCACCACCGACTTGGAAAATCTCTGTAATGCCACACAGTTTTGCCGCATACAGAATTTCATCGGCAATAGGGGGTGGGGAACATAAAATAATTTTGCGGCAACCCGCGATATTAGCGGGTGTGCCTAACATCATGACCGTTGATAATAACGGCGCTGAGCCACCTGGAATATACAAACCAACTGCATCAATCGGGCGTGTGACTTGCTGGCAAACAACACCCGCTTGGGTTTCTACCGTTATGGGGGTGGGGATCTGCGCTTCGTGAAAACGGCGAATATTACTAATGGCCGTTTTCATTGCTGTTTTAATCTCATCACCGAGGCGTGCTTCAGCTTCATCAACTGCATTTGGTGCAACACGTACGGTATCAATTTCGGTTTTATCAAAACGGCGGCTTAAGGCTTGGAGGGCGCTATCGCCCTCTCGACGAACTTGATTGATAATCTCACTGACTGCGGTGCTAATGCTACCAGAGGCAGCAATAGCAGGGCGCATCAGTAATGCACTTTGTTGTTGTTCGTTGCAATCTGCCCAGCGAATTGGCTGGTTGAATCCCATTTCCATGATGACTTACTCCATCATTTTTTCGATTGGCAGAACAAGAATTGAACTTGCACCTAATGCTTTTAGTTTTTCCATGGTTTCCCAGAATAAGGTTTCTGAGCTGACCATGTGCATAGCAACGCGGCTGTGGTCACCTGCTAGCGGCAGAATAGTTGGACGCTCAGCCCCTGGCAGTAGCGCGATGATATCATCCAGCGTTTCACTTGGTGCGTGCAGCATGATGTATTTAGATTCGCGAGCTTGGATAACGCCTTGAATACGGGTCATCATACGGTCAATAAGTTGTTGTTTGTCCGCAGACATTTCGCCATCACGTTGAATTAAACACGCTTTAGAGCGATAAATCACTTCCACTTCTTTCAGGCCATTGGCTTCTAAGGTTGCACCCGTAGAAACGAGGTCACAGATGGCATCGGCTAAGCCAGCACGAGGAGCAACTTCGACAGAACCGTTCAGTAAGCAAGATTTAAACTGAATGCCTTTTTGGTCGAAATAGCGTTTTAGCAAGTGTGGGTAAGAGGTGGCAACGCGTGAGCCATTTAAGCATTCTGCCCCTGTATAGTTAAAATCTAATGGTGCAGCTAAAGAGAGGCGGCACCCACCGAAATCCAAGCGGCGCAATGTTTTGTACTGAGGGTCTTCCCCTTGTGCGCGGCGATTTAATAACTCTTCTTCAAGGACGTTTTCACCGATAATGCCTAAGTCCACTACACCGTCCATAACCAGCCCTGGAATATCGTCATCACGCACACGAAGTAAATCAATAGGCATATTTTCTGCATAAGCAATCAAACGTTGTTGTTGTAAATTGATTTTGATCCCGCAGCGAGCCAATAACTCTCTTGATTCTTCGCTTAAACGACCTGACTTTTGAATAGCAATACGTAAACGTGATTTATCCAACATAACCTTACCCCATATTCCTTTAGTAACTTTTTGTTTTAATATAAAAAAACCCTCGGAAGATTATCTTCCGAGGGTTCTCTCATTTGCATTTCAGCCACCGGAAGATTCGTTGATCGTCTTCCAGCACACATCGCCCGAAAGACTAATCAGGATGATGGTGATGATGATGGTTGCGTGAAATACGATTCATGATGTCTTCCGTTCTCTTATTTAACTGAATGACTAAACATTCACTGTGCTAACTAAATACTCATTGGTATCCAACCTATCCGATTTCCCCCTATGAATGCAACCTTTTTTTAAAAAATAACCAATAATAATTCGTTGGGCAGGTTTTATAGTGATTAATCCCCCCGAAAATCCATTCGGAAGTTTTATGGTTTTCAGCTAATCTAAGAAAAAACTCAGTGCCTTAGCAGATTTGGAGTCGAAGCATGAAAAAAGTCACAATTATTGGATTGGGTTGGCTGGGGTTACCATTAGCACAGGCTTTACTTTCCAAAGGTATCCAAGTGGTGGGAACCAAAACAACGCCAGATGGTATTGAGGCCGCTCGAAGCGTGGGGATTGAGTGTTACTCATTAAAACTGACGCCTGGGCTAGAATGTGACGCTGATGATTTAACGCAATTGATGGAAGGTAGTGATGCGCTAGCCATTTTGTTGCCACCCTCTAAAGTGAATGTGGAACATTATGTGTCAGCGATTGAAACGCTGGTAAATAGTGCGATTACCTTTAAGGTGCCCAAAGTGATTTTTACCTCTTCGACGGCGGTGTATGGTGAGCAAAATGGTGAAATGACGGAAGGTTCTCCGTTAGAAGGCGTAACGGCTTCCGCACAGGCGTTGATTGATACCGAAAACTGGTTACATCAATTGCCAAATATCTCGGTGGATATACTGCGTTTAGCGGGGTTAGTGGGGGAAAAACGTCATGCAGGGCGTTTTTTAGCCGGCAAAACAGGGGTTAAAGGTGCCATGCAGCCTGTGAATATGGTGCATCAAGATGATGTTATTGAAGCGATTCTTGCATTACTTAACCAATTAGAGGGCGGACATCTTTATAATTTGTGCGCACCTATTCACCCAACGCGACGAGCGTTTTATACCCAAGCGGCGAAATCATTGGGGCTCGTTCCTCCTGAATTTATTGACTCAGTGAATGAAGCGGAAGGAAAGTGGATTAACGGCAATCGAATTTGCCAAGAAATCGGGTTCGAATACCAATATCCAAACCCGAATAGCATGTTGATGACTATTTAATTGGGATCATCACAATTTTTTGGAACGCAGGGCGTGTGGTGAGCTGTTGGTACCAGCGCTCTAAGTTTTTAAACTCAGGGCGTTCGGTGACAATTTCGTGCCATGGGTAAAATAATGGTGCAATGGAAATATCGGCAATACCGAATTTATCACCGCTAAAATACGCCTGATGGGCTAAGGCATCATCAGCAATTTGCAGTAATTTGTTGATATTGGCATAAATGATTTTTGCTTGTTCTGGGTCTCTATCGGCTTCTGGGACACGGACGATTTTGTTCATCATCTGTTTAATGTGATCAAACAAATTCGCGTTGCTCCAATCCATCCATTTATCGGCTGCTGCTCTTTCTTGTACATCCTTAGCCAGTAATAAGTGAGAGTGATCAAACTTTTCCGTAAGGTAACGTAAAATTGCATTTGATTCCCACAGAGCAAAGTCATCATCCTGTAGAGTTGGGATTGTGCTGTTTGGATTCATTTTTTTGTATTCAGGTGTATCAAGCCCACCAAATGGGCCACCCACATCTTTTTGATTATAAGCCACATTTAATTCTTCTAAGCACCAAAGTACTTTTTTGACATTGGAAGAATTGGCACGTCCCCAGACAGTTAACATTGCAGTCTCCTAATTGATTTTTGTCATTAGCCATATCATTAACCATAGTTAAGATAGATTAAATTCGCTTTCAGGCAAATCTTTATTTCCTATAGGTGGTCTTAGTGGAAATAAAGCCTTATATTATGATGAGTTAGCAATTTTTATCACGGCGAAGGGTTCATCGTTTAGTGATGGTGAGTAAGAAGATAGTCATTTTAAATATTTAGCATTAAGTGAAGGAATAACCGATGAGTAAAAAAATGTTGTCCCTAAAAACCCGCCGCGCTGGTATTGGGTTGAGTCTTTTGATGGCCGTTAGCACCAGTGGTTATGCGGCCGAGACACCGGTTGCTCCTCAAATCGATGCCAAAGCATATGTCCTGATGGACTACAACAGCGGGAAGATTTTAGCATCAGGAAACCCTGATGAGCGTTTAGACCCAGCCAGTTTAACCAAGATCATGACAAGTTATGTGGTGGGGCAGGCAGTGAAGGCGGGGAAAATAACCACGCAAGATATGGTAACAGTCGGGGAGGATGCATGGGCGACAGGGAATCCTGTTCTGAAAGGCTCTTCGTTGATGTTTTTGAAGCCAAAAGACCGTGTTTCGGTATTGGATTTGAACAAAGGGATTGTTATTCAATCAGGTAATGATGCCAGTATTGCTCTTGCGGACTACGTTGCAGGGAGCCAAGATTCGTTTGTGAGTTTGATGAACCAATATGTTCAACAAATTGGTTTGAAGAACACACATTTTAAAACCGTCCATGGGCTCGATTCTGAAGGGCAATTTAGTACGGCTCGCGACATGGCGTTATTAACACAAGCGATGATCCGCGATGTGCCTGATGAATATGCGCTGCATAAAGAAAAAGAATTTACCTTCAACAAAATTCGCCAGCCTAACCGTAACCGTTTGTTATGGAATCAAAATTTAAAAGTGGATGGTGTGAAAACGGGGCACACGAGCGGTGCTGGCCATAATTTAGTGGCGTCAGCAACAGAAGGGGATATGCGTTTGATTTCGGTTGTGCTTGGCGCGCCAAGTGACCGTGTACGTTTTACCGAAAGTGAAAAGTTACTGACTTGGGGTTTCCGTTTTTTCGAAACAGTCACACCAATTAAAGCAGATGCGACATTGAAAAAGCAGCGTGTCTGGTTTGGAGATAGCTCTGAAGTGGCATTAGGCGTGGCGGATGATGTGTCTGTGACTATCCCTAAAGGTCAGTTGAAAAATCTGAAAGTCGATATTCAGATGACCAATGATTCGTTAGAAGCGCCATTAGCGAAAAATCAAGCCGTTGGGACGATTAACTTTATTCTTAATGATGAAGTGATTGAGCAGCACCCACTTGTGGCAAAATCAGCGGTTGAAGAAGCGGGATTCTTTGGGCGTATTTGGGATTATATTATGAAAACCATTAGTGGCTGGTGGAGTGCAATTTTTGGTTAATTAATCCGCCATGTTTGAATTACGAAAACGCCTGCAACTGCAGGCGTGAGGTTGTTGACACAGCAGGATAAAAGCGTGGTTTTTCCTGCTTTGTGTTATCAGCCGAAAATCAATAAATTGATTTTCCTAATTTATTTTCAAAACCTATCCAACCTGCCGTCAAACCTTATCGGTTTGTCTGCAGTCTGACGCCTGCAACTGCAGGCGTTTTTTATCAGTTAGTGAATAAATTATTCACAGTGCGCGAGTTTAATTGCTAAACCGCCTTGGGAGGTTTCGCGATATTTAGCGTTAATGTCTTTACCCGTTTCATACATCGTCTCAATGACTTTATCGAGACAAACACGTGGATCACTGACGCGGCGTAATGCCATACGTGCGGCGTTAACGGCTTTAACAGAGGCAATTGCGTTACGTTCAATACAAGGCACTTGAACTTGGCCGCCAACAGGGTCGCAAGTAAGGCCGAGGTTATGCTCCATCGCAATCTCCGCGGCGATGCACACTTGCTCAGGGCTACCGCCCATTAATTCAGCAAGCCCAGCGGCCGCCATTGAACAGGCAACGCCCACTTCACCTTGACAACCGACTTCCGCCCCTGAAATGGAGGCATTCATTTTGTATAATGCACCAATCACACCAGAAACTAGGAAATAGCGGGTATAGGAGTTCTCATTCACAGGGCGAATGAATTTATCATAATAGGCGAGTACCGCAGGAACGATACCACAAGCCCCATTTGTTGGTGCTGTCACTACACGTCCACCCGCAGCGTTCTCTTCATTGACCGCAAGGGCGTACATATTGATCCAATCAATAACTGCCATTGGATCCATGTTGGTGCTATCCGTGGTGACAAGTTGGCGGCGTAACGCGGCTGCACGACGCGGAACACGTAGTGGACCAGGTAATAGGCCTTCCGTAGTGACCCCACGTTCAATGCCTGCTTTCATCACATCCCAAACGGAGGAAAGATATTGTTGGATTTCATCTTTGCTGCGTAATGCTAATTCATTTTGCATGACGAGCGCAGAAAGTGATAACCCCGTTTCTTTGCAATGCTTTTGTAAATCAGCTGCATATTTAAAAGGATAAGGGACTTGAACGGCATTTTCGTCGATTTTACCGAAATGTTCTTCATCAACAATAAATCCGCCGCCAATTGAGTAATAATTTTTGGTATACAGAACGTTATCACCCGCAAATGCGGTGATTGTCATGCCATTTTCATGGAGTGGTAAATTTGTGCTGTGAAAATTCATGCCGCCATCGACAGGGAAATCGACTTCATGTTGCCCTTGAGCAAGTAAAAGTTTACCTGTTTGTTCGACGTTGCGCATAAATGCAGGAATAGCGTCAATATCAATGGTATCGGGTAAGTTACCCGCAAGACCCATGATGATAGCCATATCGGTAGCATGGCCTTTACCTGTCAGGGACAGCGAGCCGTAAACGTCAACGGCTATGCGCGTTGTGTTAGCCAGTAAATTTTGCGCGATAAGGTCATCAACGAATTGTTTGCCCGCTTTCATTGGGCCGACGGTGTGAGAACTTGAAGGGCCGATACCGATTTTGAAGATATCAAATACACTAATCATATTCAGTGCTTCCTTTTGTAGAAAGTCATTGAAATCAGGTAGCTATCATTATTAATAGCTACCTGGGGCTTCAATTAGAAGAATAACTTATATGTCGCCGCAGAGATAGCGACCAGACCCATAATTACGATAAATACATTGCTGATTTTGCCTGAGTATTTACGCATTGCAGGGACTTTACTGATGGCATACATTGGCATCAAGAACAGTAAGATAGCAATAACAGGGCCACCAAGACTTTCGATGATATCCAGAACACCTGGGTTTAATGTCGCAACAATCCAAGTGGTTACTAACATAAAGATAGCGGTGCCGCGGTTTAATTTGCGAATATCGACAGTTTTGCCTTTTGCACGGTATGCACGTTCAACTAAACCATTGAAACCTTCACGAGCACCTAAATAGTGGCCTAAGAATGATTTGATAATAGCAATAAATGCGATGATTGCTGCTGCATATTTGATGAATGGCTGATCAAAATAGCCAGACAGATAGTCAAGGATACTGATGTTTTGTGCTTTTGCTTGCGCAAGGTCAGCTGAAGATAACGTAAACACACAGCTAATCACAAAGAACATGACTGTCAGAACCATCAGGATGTGTGCTGATGCTAAAATACGTGAACATTTTTGTTCTGCTTCATCGCCGTATTCTTCACGTTTTGCGACAGAGAATGCAGAGATAATTGGTGAGTGGTTAAAGGCGAATACCATGACGGGGATGGTTAACCAAATGGTGATCCAAATGCTTTGACCTCCAGTATTTTTGGTAGCTTCTGCGATGCCTTCGAAGGTTAAGGTATTCAGTACATCACCAGACCAGTGCGGGATCATATATAAAGAGAATGCAACCAGCACTGCAATGAATGGGAACACCAGCATACTCATGACTTTAACGATGTATTTTTCACCGAAAGCAACGATAGCCATAACGCCCCCGACCAGAATTAAGGCCAGTAACCAACGTGGTGGTGCACCAACACCTAATAATTCGGTTAAGAATTTATTGACGTTATTGGTGATAGAAACACCATAAACGAGCAGAATAGGATAAATAGCAAAGAAATACAGCAGAGTGATCCAGTTACCCGCGGTACGCCCAAAGTGTTCTTCAACAACTTCAGTGATATCGCCATCTTTTTTAGAACCAGAAAGAACGAAACGTGTTAAGCCACGATGAGCAAAAAATGTCATAGGGAAGGCTAGAACAAGCATCAATAGAACAGGAAGTAATCCGCTCATACCCGCATTAATAGGCAAAAACAGAACACCAGCACCGATAGCTGTACCATATAAACCCAGCATCCATACTGTGTCAGTTTTACGCCAAGCTTTACTGCTCCCTGTTTGCGAGGCTGTTTTGTCGATGGAACCAACTTTAGTTGCATCCATAATAGTCTCCAAAAATAAAAGTCAAAAAATTCATTTTAAGTAACAGCCAAAGGCGTTACTGGGTTTTAATCTTTTGGTACGAATAATCTCTTAATAAAAAGGGCTTTCTTTTACGTAACAATCTGATTGGAAATAAAACTAAAATTTGGACTAAATTCATTTTCAATCAGTTTTGTAATTTTATCAGTTATTTTTAAGTCTGGTTTTTGAGGGTGTGAATTTATATTTTACCAGAACAAAATGCCGTGATCATCATCTCAAAAGAGAAATATCCCCTGAGATTGCGTAGAAACATCAGATTTTATAAAATTGTTAATGAAATTTAACTTAAGATTATTTATTGTCATGTTTTTCCTGTTTGGAAAATTCAATTCATTAAAATAAACAAGGGTAGAATAATATTCTGTGAGAAAAATATTATTATATTAATGAATATTTTTGTGTTGTTTGATTTGTAATCTATATTAATCTAATTATTGAGCTGTACTGTGATACTGCTACATAGGATGTATGAATGAGTTTGTTTAACTTATTGATAATCAACTGTTAATTTTAAATTTCAATAATGATTTAGTGAGTGATTAATTAGGCCATTTCGCCCTGATTTTAGGGGCACATATTAATTAATTTTTGTTTTTTTAGATAGTATTTAGTGCACTTTTTTTGCGTCGAAAAAAATAATTAAAAAAGGTAACAAAATATTTGTTACAGAGTTGTTTATTAATTAATTTGATAATTTAAAATTAATTTTATATAACGATAAAAAAATAAAGAGAAAGTTTGATTTGGCGCAATTTTTTAAAAGTGGAAAAGTACTGATGTTTATTGCCACCAGTACTTAAAAAGAAATGATTAAGGTTGGAACCAACCTTTGCGAATGAATGAACCAAAGATGAGATGATAGAGTTGGGTGATTGGTGCTTGGATTTTACTAATGCCAAGTGACCACAAAATTTGAGCTAAACCACAGGCAACGATAGCAAGGATAAATGCGCCTGCCATATCTAAAGGCCAGTGAACACCAAGGTAAATTCGTGACCAAGCAATCACAATGGCAGGGATCATCATCACAAGGCCAACCCAAGTCCGTAGCCAGAATAAGAAAGCAAATGCAAAGGTAAATACGATAGTGCCGTGGTTACTTGGGAATGATGGTGTTGCGTCGTGATCAGAAAAATTAGTGCCGATCCCCATCACAAATGGGCGGTCATGGGGGGCAAAATAGCCAATTAGCCATGAAATAGTAAGCCCTAACACAATGGCAATCGCCGCTTTACAGGCAAAAGCGCGTTGGCGAGTCATGTTTGGCTGGGCACCCCAAAACCAACAAGCAACTGTAAATATTGGGAAAATAAGAACTAAGCGCTTAGCAATTACATTCGCCATCGCAATCGTTCCGCTTGCAGTTTCAGGTGCGGCATTGATCAAGTTAAACAGATCAAGATTGAGTTGTTCCAGCACAGTTTCGTACCTCAGACAGAGAGTGGGTCAGTAAGACAAAGAAAAACAGAGCTTAAAGTCTCAAGCTTCACAGGTAAAGTCCCTTTGTCTTATTATTGATACTATTACGCGACAAATTTACGTGTGGTTTAAGAATTACTCAATAATTATTTCACTCATCTAAAGTTCGATTTGGCGAAAGAAGGGAAAACAAATGTGGTGGCAAAAACAGATACAGCTGAATGCGCGGGAAAGAGGATTTCATTTAGTCACTGAGGAGATTTTAAGGCAAGTTCCTGAGCTCAGTTCGCTTCGTATTGGGATGATGAATATATTCATTCAACATACCTCTGCCTCATTAACGATTAATGAAAATGCGGATTATACCGTGCGAGAAGACTTTGAGAGCTTCTTCAATAAGGCAGTTCCTGAAAATGAACCTTATTATAAGCATGACTATGAGGGCAGTGATGATATGCCAGCGCACCTGAAAAGTAGCTTACTGGGTGCGAGTTTAACAATCCCAGTGACAAACGGTCGTTTAAATATGGGGACGTGGCAAGGGATTTATTTATGTGAACATCGAAATTTTGGCACAAAGCGCAAAGTAATCATTACATTGCAAGGTGAGGTCGATGGCTAGAAATAGGCAATAAAAAACCCGATAGCATTAAAACAGAGAGTTGGCTATCGGGCTCCTCAATATGGGGACATCAAAGAAAAGCAGTGGCATAAATTAAGACTCCATCTAAAAAGGAAAGTTCTCTTGTTGATGAAAAAAAATGCAATTTAGGGTGGGATTTGACTTAAATAGCACAAAAAGAACAAGCAAAACATATTTCAGCCTAAGTATTGAGATGTTTTGCTTGTTAATAATCGAAAATTAGAGGGGGTAACTATTTGTAAAGATTTAAATTTTCTTTTGCGTAAGCTTCAAAATCAGTGCAACCACCGATGTGCTTCTCATCAATGAAAATTTGTGGGACAGTTTCCACAGGTTTACCAACAGTTTTAGACAAATCTTCTTTTGAAATACCTTCTGCTTGGATATCGACATAGCGGTAGTCAAAATCTTCACGTTCGTTTTTCAGTTTTTCTGCCAGTTCTTTCGCACGAACACAGTATGGGCAGCCAGGGCGACCAAAAATAACAGTATACATAGTATCTCCTTTTTATCTCAAACTCAGATTCGAGTCACAATGCTCAATACTATGCCTATATAAATTATGAAATAAAAGTCGAATTTTCCTTTTATAGCTATAGGTATGTCATATAATTCGTGAAGTAAAATGCCAAATCACAGTGAAATGGGGGTTGAATGAACAATAAACCACAATCAAAGAGAACCATGCGTTCATTGGCAGACATGCCAAAACCTATCTTAGTCTTAGAAGGTGTTGGGATAATCCTCTTGATTTTAATCTTACTCACGCTGAATGATTATATTGTTTTGCCTGAGCCACTTATGCACCAAGGGGCGATAGTGACCATTATTATGGTTGCGATTGGGTGTTTGGTCCCTGCAATGATTAATATTGTGTGGCGAGCTATTCATGGGTTAACTTTTTTAGGTATAGATAATAAGCAGTCAGAAAACCCGAGGAATAAAAAAAATAATATTCAAAATGATAAACAGGATGAAAAGCCCGAATAGCCGTGGTTTTGCTGGCATTTTTCTTGGTGATGTGTGAAAATTACCCGCTTTGCGCTGGGGATATCATTCTCTAGCAAACTGTTTTTGCATTATTATTTTTGAGTTGAAGAAGGTTACTGCCCATGGATTCTATTCGTTACCCTGACATTGCACAATTACGTGAATGGTTAGAACAACTCAAAACGTCTTATTTCGAGTGCGACTCTTGTGCTGCGCTGCATTTACCTCATATGCAAAATATTGAGGGAATTTTTGATGCAAAACTCGATATCGTCAATAATGTGTTGGTATTGTCCGCATTAGCGGAGCTAAAACCCACCGCGATAATTACATTAGTTGCTAATATTAGCCAAATTAACGCGAGTTCATTGACGGCAAAAGTTTTTCTCGAAATAAATGATGAAAACCTGCCAAAGTTAGTGGTTAGCCAGTCATTTTCATTAGAGGCTGGGATGACCTATCGCCAATTCTGCCATTTCCTTCAGCAAGCAGAAGACCAAATTTCAGCGATTGTCTTTGAGATCTTTAGTAATAATTTACTGTATGCAGCTCAAGATGAGTTTAGTGAAGAAGAGGATAATGGCGAGGATGAATCCGAACTTACCCCAGATGATAAACCCGCTATTATTATTCATTAAGTTTTAATTATGCATTGTGAAAAATATATTGCGGGTGAATGCCGTTCTTGCCAATGGTTAGAATTCTCACCTGAGCAACAAATCACCCAAAAGCAGCAGCAACTTTCCGCGTTATTGCCGACAATCGACCCTGCTATTTTTGCCCCACCCGTGACAGGGCCTCAAACAGGTTTTCGTAATAAAGCCAAAATGGTGGTGAGTGGAAGTGTAGAAAGGCCGATTTTTGGTATTATTGGGAAAGATGGCGCAGGTGTCGACTTAACTGGCTGCCCATTATATCCCACTGCATTTTCTGAAGTTTTCAGCGTACTCACACCGTTTATTGCAAAGGCAGGGCTCACACCTTATAACATTGAACGCAGGCGTGGTGAGCTTAAGCACGTGTTGCTAACACAAAGTTGGCACACAGGGCAGTTTATGCTGCGTTTTGTGCTACGCTCAGAGAAAAAACTGGAACAGCTCAAGAATGCTTTACCTTGGTTGCAAGCGCAATTACCACAACTTGGGGTGATCACAGCAAATATTCAGCCAGTGCATATGGCAATACTTGAAGGCGATGAGGAGATTTTCTTAACGGAGCAACATACGCTGCGTGAAGAGTTTAACCAAGTGCCTTTATTTATTCGCCCACAAAGTTTTTTCCAAACGAATCCTGTTGTCGCAGCTAAATTATACCAAACAGCAAGGGCGTGGGTTAACGCATTAGATATTCATAGTATGTGGGATCTGTTTTGTGGTGTAGGTGGCTTTGGATTGCACTGCGCTGAAAAAGATACGCGTTTAACAGGCATTGAAATCAGCGCCCCTGCCATTGCTAGCGCACAACAATCAGCAGATGAAATTGGATTAAAAAATGTTGAGTTTAAAGCCCTTGATTCAACGCATTTTGCCACCGCACATCAAGATATCCCTCAGCTTATTTTAGTTAATCCGCCACGAAGAGGAATTGGTAAGGCATTATGTGATTACCTTTCTCATATGCAGCCAAAATATATCCTTTATTCAAGCTGCAATGCACAGACTATGGCGCAAGATTTACAATTGCTGTCGGGTTATCAAGTGTGTAGGGTGCAGCTGTTTGATTTATTTCCACACACGGCTCATTTTGAAGTACTGACATTGCTAAAGCGAAAGAATAATTAAAAACGAATTTATGAAAAAAAGCTTGGTGTTTAGCCAAGCTTTTTCTTTAACGTATTGAATTAAGTATTAATTTCGGTGTTCGAAAGCAAGTGCTTTGCGTTCGATTAAACGCATTAGAATGGTTAAGATAGCATTAACCACTAAATAAATAATCCCAGCCGCAACAAACGCCATCACATCCCATGTCTGACCAAATACTTGGCTACTGTAACCCATGATGTCTAACATGGTGATCGTACTGGCCAGAGAGGTACTTTTAAACACTAACACCACTTCATTGGAATAAGAGGATAAAGAGCGTTTAAAGGCGTAAGGCAGGATAATGCGCATAGTTTGCACTTTACTCATCCCCAATGCTTGGCATGACTGCCATTGCCCTGATGGAATCGCTTTTACGGCACCGTGGAACAGTAAAGTTGAATAAGCGGCACTGTTTAACGCTAATGCAATCATTGCACAGAACCAAGGTGTTGAAATTAGCTCCCAAAATAGAGGATAGTTTTGCAACGATTTAAACTGGCTCGGGCCATTATAGATTAGGAAAAACTGCACTAATAATGGCGTTCCTGTAAAGATGGTGATATACACCTTCACAATTTGCGAAATGACTTTGGTTTTCAGGGATAAAATTAACGTAAATAATCCCGCTAACAGAAAAGCCACAAGTAACGCACTGAACGTCAGCGATAAACTGGTTGGTAGCCCTGGTAGAATTTTTAGGATCATGTCAATCATTTGGATTCACCTCGTTCAAAGCGCGTAGTTCGCAATTCAATACGCTTTAATACCTGTTGGCTAATCAATGTAATGACAAGGTAAATCAGACCGACGATAACGTACCAAGTAAAAGGTTCGCCAGTACGGTTAACAATAGTTTTTGTCTGTAACATCAAATCGTTCACGCTGATTAAAGACACTAACGCGGTATCTTTTAGCAGAACTAACCATTGGTTCCCTAACCCTGGCAGGGCATGGCGCCACATTTGCGGCATAATAAAACGAAAGAAAATCGTGCGTTTTTTGAGGCCGAGTGCAAAACCTGCTTCCCACTGGCCATAAGGCACTGCTTTGAGTGCGCCTCTTAACGTTTGTGAAGCATAAGAGGCATACAATAGGGCGAGGGCAATGACACCACAAACGAACGGCGTGTAGTCAAATTCGCCGCTATCGGCAAAGAAGATGCTAGGATCAATTTGCACTGTGGTTTGCCAAAAACCGAGGTTAATATCAAACCCATCCCCGAGTAGGTTGATAAGCTGTAATGTCCCAAAATAGACGAATAGGACGACCAGCAGTTCAGGTAACCCACGGATTAGCGTCACCCAGCACGTGCCTAAAAAGGCAATTGGCTTAAAGCGGACAGACTCCCATGCGGTAAATAGCATGGCAAGAATTAAACCCAAGATTAGGGCAGAAACAGCAAGGCCGACGGTGATACCGGCGGCACTTGTTAAAAATAGAAGGTTGTTCATTAATTATATCGATTACTGTTGAAACCATTTTTTGTGGATAGCATCATAAGTGCCGTCAGCTTTAACTTCTGCTAAGGCTTTATTCATTTTATCCAACAACTCTTTATTTCCTTTACGCACTGCGATACCTAAACCGATACCGAAGTATTGTGGATCGGTAACTTTCTCACCCACAGCGGCTAAGTTTTCGTTGCCTTTGGTTTTTAACCATTCGTCAGCAACGGCAGTGTCACCGAATACAGCATCAATACGGCCATTTTGCAGGTCTAAAACCGCAGATTGGTAGTTATCATAAGGCACAGTGGTCATGCCTTTATGTTGTTCCATGATATATTTTTGGTGTGTGGTTCCGTTTTGGACGCCGATTCTTTTGTCTTTCAGCTGGTCAACGGAGCTAATTTTTTCTTTCACTGCAATAAATTCTGCAGAGTTAGGGTAATAAGTTTCGGTGAAGTCTACTTGTTGTTGACGCTCAGGGGTAATGTCGATACCTGCCATTAATGCTTCAAAACGACGAAATTTCAGGCTGGGAATTAAGCTATCGAAAGATTGGTGAGTAAATGTACAGGTCGCATTCATTTTTTCACACATCGCATTAGCTAAATCAACGTCAAAACCGACGATTTGATTGTTTTTATCAAACATTTCAAACGGCGCGTAAGTTGCTTCAGTTGCAAAACGAATGGTTTCTTTTTCCGCAGCAGTTGCCGATAGGGCTACAGCGCCCAGCAGCGCAGCTAATATAATTTTTTTCATTGCTTAATCCTATATCTATTAATGTGACAGATAATTTGCAAAGGCGTCAGTTTGAGGTGCTGAGAAACGACTAGCATCTCCCTGTTCTACGATATGGCCGTTTTCCATATACACCACACGGCTAGCGGTTTTGCGAGCAATCTCCACTTCGTGAGTGACGATCACTTGCGTAATACCTGTCGCAGACAATTCACGAATAATATCGACAACTTGAGCCGTAATTTCTGGGTCAAGCGCTGCGGTTGGTTCATCAAATAATAGAACCTTAGGTTCCATCATGAGTGCCCGTGCAATCGCCACACGTTGTTGTTGACCACCTGATAAATGCAGTGGATAACGGTCTGCAAATTGAGATAAACGTAAACGGTCTAAAAGCTTAGCGGCTTTTGCATGTGCTTCTTGCTTCGATAATTTTAATACACGGCATGGGGCTTCAATTAAGTTGTCCATCACACTAAGATGCGGCCATAAATTATATTGTTGGAATACCATGCCAACATTTTGGCGTAAGTCACGAATAGACTTTGCATCTGGTGTCGATGAAAAATCAAATTGCTGCCCAGCAATATTCAAATGACCTGAACGTGGCATCTCTAATAAATTGAGAACACGTAATAGCGAACTTTTACCTGCACCACTTGGCCCGAGTAATACCATAGTCTCACCAGCAGAGCACTCTAGATTGATATCAAAGAGTGCCTGATGGGAACCATAGAAACAGTTGATGTTTTTTAATTGAATGCTCATGCTTACCAATAATATCCTTTTTAACTACCAGCGATATTAATCCTGTAAGCATATTTATGCAATAATTTCTGCATAAAAAATTGGTTTTTACACTGAAATTAGTCAGATTTTTCGGTTGGATGATCTGTTTGCTGTTGTTTGGCGAGTTGTTTATCTCGTTCAAACGCGAGGTCGCTAATGCGTTTTGCCATTCCTTTAAAGATAAAAAGATGGGCTGGCATCATAGCAAACCAATAGAGTAGACCGCAAAAACCCGCAGGGTGCCACCAAGCGCGCACATCTATAGAGCGTCGGCTGCCGCTATCGTGGATAGTAAAGGTTAAACGCCCCAGCCCAGGGGCTTTCATACCAAACAGTAAACTGAGTTGTTTGTTCGGCTCAAGGTTAATCACTCGCCAGCCATCAACTTCATCGCCAAGTTGCAAGTATTCTCTGTCGGGGCGACCATATTTGACTTTATTCAACATCATGTCATCCATGATGGCACGGGTTTTCCATAGGCCATTGGCGTAGAAATAACCATCTTTGCCCCCAATTTGTTGTATGGTATGCCATAGCGATTCTGAGCTCGCTGTTGTGCCAAGGGTTGAACCCGCTTGTTTGGGATAATAGCCATAGCCTGGGCGCCAGCGTTTTCTTACTTCAGGGTCATAACCCCAATCAGCATTGTCTATCGCATCTGCTTCCTCAGCTAATGTGGTTCTTACTGCATCATCAAAGGAAATTAGCGTTTGTGGAATAAGTTCTCGTAGTGCTTTATCGTTAGCGGGAAGGTCGTGTTGTAGTCCTTGAATTAGCTCTTTTGCAATAGTCGGTGGCACCGAGGTAATCAAGCTAATAAAATGCACCGAAATCATGCTAATAGGAATAGGAATCGGGATCAGCAAGCGGCGTTTACCACTAACTTTGATAAATCGTTTGAATAGTTCTTGATAGCTAATAAACTCAGGACCGCCTGCATCAAATATGCGGTTTTCATTTGTTGGTGTTTTGGCGAGCTGAGTTAAGTAATATAGGATATTCGACAATGCAATAGGCGATGATTTAGAGCGTACCCAGCGCGGAGGCGTTAGAATCGCTAAGTTGTACACCATATCCCGCATAATTTCGAAGGCTGCAGAACCAGACCCAACAATAATTGAAGAGCGAATCTCAGTAACAGGAATATTGCTTTCACGCAGGATGTCCCCCGTTAAGCGCCTGGCTATCAGGTGCGGGGAATAGGTGTGGCCATGTTGTAATGCGCTGAGATAAATAACGTGTTTAACATCTGAACCTTCGAGAGCTTGTTGAACATTACGCGCAGCGCTACGCTCACGCTCAATAAGATTAGCTTGGTCAGCCATGCTGTGCACAAGGAAATAGACAATATCGATTTCCTTCATGACATCTTTTAAAGTCTCAGGATCATGTAAGTCAACAAAGATACAGCGAGTATCTTGCCAGCCTTGAGAAAGCATCCAATCAACACGACGTGCAGCCGCAGTAACGTCATAACCTTGTTCAATCAGTTGGGGGATAAGATTCTGCCCAATATAGCCGCTAGCGCCCAACACTAAAACACGTTGTTTTTCTGTCATGTTAATTTCCTGTTTCACGCAAATTAACGGCTATTGTGACTGAAATTTTACCTATGTAAAGAAGGCCATAAGAATTGGCGTAATAAGACTCAGTACGAAGCCATGAACAATCGCGGCAGGCACAATCGAAACACCGCCACTGCGTTGCAAAACAGGAAGGGTGAAGTCCATGGATGTTGAGCCACAAATGCCCAATGCCGTTGAACGGTAGCGATTGATAATGATAGGGATCAACATGATTGCGGCTAGCTCGCGGGCTAGGTCATTAAAAAAGGCGGCGCTCCCCATCACAGGGCCATAGGCATCAGTTAACACGATCCCTGTGAGTGAATACCAACCAAAGCCCGATGCGAGAGCTAGCCCCATTTTAACGGGTAAGCCCAGTAATAATGCCGCCAGCGCTCCTCCCGCTAATGCACTGATTCCCATCACAAAGGCAATGGTTGTCCCGCGGCGATTAATTAAAATTTGTTTAATGCTCATTCCGCTGTTGCGTAATTGAATGCCGACTAATAATAGCAGGAGCATTAGAGCAATTTGGCTACCCTTATCCGCATAATGCAGAAAATCAAAACCCGTTAAGCCCACTATAAAGCCTAAAAGCAGGACGCCACACAATTGTAGAGATTCAAGCACCATTTTAATGCGTGACGGCGGTTTTTCTTGCTTATGTTGTGGAATTTTCCACGGATCTAACTTATCGAGTAATAACAGTGAGATAATATTAAGTGAAAAAATACAAGCAAAGAAGGTAATGGCGTAAATGAGAATAGAAAAGAGGTGTTCACTTAAGTTTTCAAGCAGTGCGAGGGTGATCCCCATTAAAAATAAAATCACATACACCATTGAATTTAATGATTGATGCACACGGTGAAGAATTTGTTTGTTTTTAATAGGAATAAGATAACCGAGAGTTAACGGTAGAAGAATAATTAAGAGTCCTGAATACATCGCCGCATCCTTAGTGGTTATCCCATCAATATAATCAATGAGTTATATTTGTTTTTTTATTTTCGTTATGTGAAATTTAACTCGCCGTGCTAATGCATTTTTTTTCGATAAAATTTTATTATTGGTGACTGAGTGAAAAATAGGTCAAAAATACTAAAAAAGAAAGTTTTACTATTTTATAACACTGCTATTGCTAGCTCAACTCAGTTGGCAATTTTGTCACAAAGATTTTTTATTTTGCAGACATACTTATAGTAAAACCATGGGTTAATCGATAAGCTCTAAATGTGCGTTTTGTCAGCACAATTATTGATAATCTGAATGCAAATTGACGAGTTCAGAGTATATTAAAGAAAATATGACAAGGAGTGAGATATGTATCTGGAACGTGTTGAGATATACGGATTTAGAGGGATCAACCGCCTTTCCTTAGAACTCAATAACAGTACTGTTTTGATCGGGGAAAACTCATGGGGTAAATCCAGTCTTCTTGATGCGCTCGATTTGCTTCTCTCACCAGAACATCAAGATTACCAATTTAATCTGCACGATTTTCATCACCCCACAGGGGACAACGCTTCCCGTTATCGGTCATTGCAAATTGTTTTAAAATTTTGTGAAAGGCATAAAGGCCGCCACCAATCTTATCGTTTTCATAATCTTAGCTCAGTTTGGGTTGATAATGGTGATGATCTAAAACATATTTTTTATCGAGTGAGTGCTGAGCTGCGAGATGACAATACGATTGCGGTGGATAAAAGCTTTTTAAATTCAGGGGGAAATAAGCTTTCTCTGGACAATGTGGGTAAGTATATCAAAGAGATTATTCGATTATACCCTGTTATTCGCCTGCGTGATGCGCGTTTTTTACAAACCCTCAACCCTGAAACCATCGTCGTTGGTGAAAAAGAGTTTCGTGATGCATTTAATATACGTATCAAAGAATTAACCAGTGCTCTAGTGAATAATCCAGAACGTTTAAGTGATGATGAATTAAGTGACGGTGTAGACGCCATGCAGCAGTTATTAAGTCACTATTTTTCAGGGCAAAGTGCCCATATGATCAAGCTTAATGACAATATGGTGAATATTGAGCCGCGCAAGCAAGGCTGGAAAGCGTTGGATAACATCAGCCGTTTGATTGCAAAACCTAATCAACGAAATATTCGTTTGATTATCTTGGGGATGTTTTCTTCTTTATTACAATCCAAAGGCAATATTCATTTGGATAAACACGCCCGCCCGCTCATTATTGTTGAAGACCCCGAAACTCGCCTGCATCCGATTATGCTGTCGATTGCATGGGGATTACTAAGCTTGTTTGCGCTGCAACGGATTACCACGACAAATTCAGGGGAGTTACTTTCTCAAGCTCCTCTTGAAGACTTATGTCGTTTAGTACGTGATACTAATAAAGTTTCTGCTTATCGTTTAACGCCAAATGATCTCAGTACAGAAGAATTGCGAAAAATTTCGTTTCATATACGTTTTAATCGACCATCATCATTATTTGCACGTTGTTGGTTATTAGTTGAAGGCGAAACAGAGATTTGGCTAATGAGTGAATTTGCTCGCCAATGTCACTACTATTTTGAAACCGAAGGAATTAAAGTTATTGCGTTTGCACAAAGTGGCTTGAAACCACTATTAAAATTTGCCAATAAAATGGGAATTGAATGGCATGTTTTAACCGATGGCGACGAGGCAGGGCGTAAATATGCTGCAACTGCGACCCACTATGCGAATAAGATCAATTCACCCGATAGGGATCGCTTAACCATGCTCACTGCGCCAGATATGGAACATTTCCTATATCGTGAGGGGTTTAAAAGCCTTTATCATGAAATTGCTGACATACCAGAAAATGCACGGGTGTCGACACGCCGTGTGATTATTAAAGCAATTTCCCGAACGTCAAAGCCTGACTTAGCGTTGGCTACGGTGAACCGTTCCGCGGAACTGGGCCCTGATAGCATTCCATTACAGCTAAAAAGTATGTTTTCTCGGGTAGCATGGTTAGCGAGGGGGAAAGCGTATTGATAACGAAAGTGAATATATTGTTGATTGAATATTTATAGATAGCGGGTGTTTATCTATAGTATGTTTAATTAAACGATAACTTAAGTGATATAGCATAGTATTTAGAAGGGGGCGTCGCCCTCTTTTTAATGATAGGAAGTGAAGAGTGATGAAGGTAAAACCGAAAAAAAAGTGGCCGATTTATTTGGTGATCCTGATTGTTGTCGTTGGCGCTGCTGCCTTTCTCTTTAAAGGTGAGAAAGAAGAGGTTTTCCAAACCGTTGACGTGACGCGTGGTGACTTAGATAAACAAGTTCTCGCGACGGGCAAGTTAGATGCTGTACGTAAAGTTGATGTGGGTGCTCAGGTTAGCGGGCAGTTACAAACCTTATATGTTAAAGAGGGTGACTACGTTAAAAAAGGCGATTTACTGGCGGTTATCGACCCGAAAAAAGCACAAAATGATGTCACTGAGTCTGAAGCGACCACACGTGAACTTGAGGCTAATTTATCGTTAGCACAAGCAGAATTGAAACTGGCGCAACTGACTTACCAACGCCACTTGAGCTTAGCCAAATTGCAGGCTGTCGCGCAACAAGAACTGGACAAAGCCAGAACTGATGTGGATGTAAAAAAAGCACAGGTAGCGACTTATCAAGCTCAAATTAAACGCAACCAGGCCACACTAGATACGGCAAAAACCAACTTAAAATATACGCAAATCACCGCGCCGATGGACGGCATTGTCACGTTTATCAAAACGTTACAAGGGCAAACCGTGATTGCAGCGCAAGAAGCACCAACGATTTTAACATTAGCAGATTTAGACACTATGTTGGTTAAGGCCGAAGTGTCTGAAGCGGACGTGATTTATTTAGAACCAGGCCAAGAGGCTTCATTTACGGTACTCGGTGCGCCAGACAAAAAATTCTCAGGTCAATTGAAAGATATCTTGCCAACCCCTGAGAAAATCAATGATGCTATTTTCTATTATGCGCGCTTTGAAGTCCCTAATCCTCAGCATCTCCTAAAATTACAGATGACTGCACAGGTCAAAATCGATCTCGATTCACGTAAAGATGTGCTGATATTACCCCTTTCTGCGTTAGGGGATGAAGTTTCACCGCAGGTTTATGATGTGGAAGTGCTAGAAGGGCAAAAAGCAGAGAAAAAACAGATTGAAATTGGTAGTCGCAATGATGTGTCAGTCGAAGTGGTTAAAGGACTGAATGAAGGTGATAAAGTGATTATTGGGCACAGTGGTTCGGAGAGTTAAGATGGCCACACTCATTGAGCTCCAGGGGATCACTCGCCGTTATGGTGAAGGTGAAAATGAGGTTACTGTCTTAAAAAACGTTTCTTTGCAAATAAATGCAGGTGAAATGGTTGCGATTATCGGTGCTTCAGGTTCAGGTAAATCCACTTTGATGAATATCATTGGTTGCCTCGATAAGCCATCATCTGGAGAGTACCATATTGATGGGCAAAATATGGCGTTGCTAGACAACGACCAACTCGCAGAGCTTCGCCGTGAACACTTTGGTTTTATTTTCCAACGCTACCACTTATTAAACCACCTTAGTGCTGAGCAAAACGTTGAAATCCCCGCAGTATATGCAGGTTCTGGAAAAGCGGAGCGGCGCGAACGTGCGACGCAATTACTTCAGCGCTTAGGGCTTGGCGAGCGGGTTAATTACCGGCCGAGCCAATTGTCTGGTGGGCAACAGCAACGAGTCAGTATTGCGCGTGCATTAATGAATGGAGGGCAAGTTATTCTTGCCGATGAGCCTACGGGGGCCTTAGATAGCCATTCAGGTGAAGAGGTGATGAAGATCCTCAAAGACCTTTGTGCTCAAGGCCATACGGTGATTATCGTTACTCACGATCCATCCGTTGCACAACAAGCTGAACGTATTGTCGAAATCAAAGATGGCGAAATTATTCGAGATTCAGGTTCAAAAAACAGTAAATTAGCCAAACCGTTATCAAAAGCCCCTACAAGGAAACTATCCCTTGGGCAGATTTATGGTCGATTTAGCGAAGCATTGTTGATGGCTTGGCGTGCCATGGTGGTCAATAAAATGCGTACCTTGTTGACCATGCTAGGGATTATTATCGGGATTGCTTCAGTGGTTTCTATTATGGTCATCGGCGATGCTGCCCAAGGTATGGTACTTAATGATATCAAGTCGATTGGTACCAATACGATTTCGATTTACCCTGGCACTGATTTTGGAAGTGATGATGCACAAAATCGACAATCTTTAAAAGCCTCGGATATTGATGCTCTTGCTAAGCAGCCTTATGTTCACGCGATTTCAGGCCAGCTAAATGGTTCTGCACGTTTAAGGAAAGGGAATTTAGATGCATCTGCACAGTTAACAGGAATTGGCCGCGATTATTTTAATGTGTATGCTTCAAAATTTTCAGAGGGCATGAATTTTACGCAAGACATGGCGGATAGGCGTGCTCAAGTGGTCATTATTGATGAGAACACGAAACGGCGTTTTTTCCCAAAACAAGCTAATGTAGTAGGGGAAACCTTGCTCATCGGTAATATGCCAGCGACAGTAATTGGGGTGTTGGAAGACCAGAAATCAGTATTTGGCTCCAGTAAATCGTTGTCTGTTTGGCTCCCTGATACCACGATGAACAGCAAGATTTTAAATCGACCTTATTATGACAGCATTACGGTGCGCGTTAAGGATGGGTATGACGCCAAAAACGTCGAGCAGCAACTGACGCGTTTATTAACGTTACGCCACGGTAAAAAAGATGTTTTCACCTATAACCTTGATACTTTTGTAAAAACAGCGGAAAAAACCACCCAAACCATGCAACTGTTTTTAACCTTAGTGGCGGTGATTTCGCTGGTGGTCGGGGGGATTGGTGTGATGAATATCATGTTGGTGTCGGTGACAGAAAGAACTCGCGAAATTGGTATTCGTATGGCAGTTGGTGCGAGAACCAGTGATGTAATGCAGCAGTTCCTCATTGAGGCGGTATTGGTGTGTTTAATGGGGGGCTTGATGGGAATTGCACTTTCTTATGGGATCAGCTTACTGGCACAAATGGCGCTACCTGGTTGGACGTTCGCATTTGACCCTGTCGCGCTTATTAGTGCGTTTGTCTGCTCAACCGCGATTGGAGTTATTTTCGGCTTCTTGCCCGCACGCAGCGCCGCACGTTTAAACCCAATTGATGCATTAGCAAGAGAGTGATTTGTTAATATGTATTTTCCTTTGTAGCTCAGTGACTACAAAGGAAAATAAAGTAAGGTTAACGAAGCCGATAAAATATTTTCCCTAAAGAATTTATACAAATTTTTGCTGACGTTAATAAAGGAACTTTATTTATCGAGTTAGTGATTAACGCTATAGTTGAATGAATGTCACACAAGGTAGAATAAATGGTAAAAGTATCCCCCTCCTTTTTTAGTTTCATTGTCAGTTTATTATTACCTTGAGAATACTCATCGAAAGTGAGTTTGGTACTTTTATCTAATTCGATACTTACTTTACTCTCAGTAAGCTGTTTTTTGATTTCAGATTGTAGCTCTGCATTGTTGATTTTCGGTAATTTCATTTTTTTTGAGTGTGTTCGTGTTTTTTGTAGTTTCCGTATATAACCAATAGTTACATCAGTTTTTGTTTTTTGTGTAGAAGCAATAGGAAGTGTAAATTTGAGGCTTATAATTTGTTTTAAAAAATCAATAAATTCATTTATATTAGATGATTGTATTAACCCATAATTTGGTTCAAAAAAACTAAAAAGGTATCTTTGTTTTTGTGGGTAATATTTCCCGCAAATTGCCATTGCATGATTATTTGAACTGTAAATTATAGCAACATCTTGTTTTTTAATGTTTTTTTTCAGTAATTAGTTTCTCTAACTGTTTAAAGGAGACACTCTCCCAACTAGGTTCTACATTAATAGAGGACAAAGGAGAACAACGATTATCAATTGTCAATCCTGAATTTAAGTTAAATAGTGCTGTCTCACTTGCATAATGTAACATGCAATATGCATATATCTCTTTAATAAAGGACTGCATTTCATTTAGAGTGATATCTTTATCTTTTTTAATCTTATCATATAGGCTTTGTTCTGCTTTATATTTCCTTGGAGTAGGTGTTTCATTACCAAATCTTATTTTGTTATATAGGTCATAGGTGATGTCTTTTTCTATTTTAATATTAGGATTAAAACAGGGTTCTATATTCTTAGAATATATATTTTTGTTATTTTCTTCTAAGCATTGAATGATATATTCAATGTTTGTTATTCCCTTAGGTTTTGGTACTGTGTTAATGGTATAATAATTATTATATAGGTCATTATAGCCGTTATATTGGTATTGATTTATCTGTACATCAAAAATATCAGTACAACGTTCAGCTAACAAATTTGAAATGCATTTTAAGTAAGCTTCTTCTACACATTTGTTGACTTCTTTATAAGCGGATGTTGATGGTATAAAGGGATTTAAGCAATTTTTGAGCTGGTGTAAAGATTCAGCCCCCAGTCCGTCCATCTCATAAGCCGCGAATATGTGTGATAAACCTTGGCAAGCACCATTTTTACATGCATATGTAATATTGGAGATGCTTTTGAGTTGTTGGGCAAGTTTGCTTATTAGGGGGTCATTCTTAAATACATAGTTCAATAGGTCATTCTGACAAAATTTAATAGGGTAGTTTATTTCAGCTGGCATGTTATGTTTCCGATGTTAACTATTTATAGCAGCCTACCAACTCAACTATCCCCATTTCTTTCATAAATCATTTATTCCTACTAAAGCTAAATTTTTTTTCTAATCGTATAACTTCGGACTAGGACACTCCAAATTGGAGTGATTGCTGCTAGCTAGAGGGAAATTACTGCTAAAGAATAGTCCTATTTTATGGAACTGAGTTCCTCACTCCAATTCTGCTAATTAAACACGTAATTTTTAACCTATTCATTTATCGATAAAATTTTTTATTAGTGTGGTATTTCCTCGCTCCGTGAAATATTCCATAATAAAAAAGTTATCTGAAAAGATAAATTCTGCTTGCGATTCGATATCGATCATGGATATTATTTGCATGTAGAATAAATGAAACCTAGTTCCATATAATGGAACAAACAATTAAAGCCAGTAAAAACTAAGCAAAGACAACCACACAGCAGGTGCAAAATGGCGAATAAAGCAGGTGAAGATTATTCTTTGGCTCGAGTACCCCAAAGTGCTCGTAGACCGTTCTATGAAGTGTTAATTCTACGAATTGGCGCACTCGCTTGTGTTTCACAAGTGATGTTAGGTGCAGCCCTCGGTTACGGGTTAACTTTTTGGCAGGCGTTTTGGGCGACCATCCTTGGCTCTGTAATTTTACAGGTAGTCAGTTGGGGGCTTGGAGCAGCTGCATGCCGCGAAGGAATGTCAATCAGTCTACTGTCAAGGTGGTCTGGTTTTGGAAAGTTAGGTTCAGCTCTTATTGGTGGCGCGATTGCCATCTCCTTGATGGGCTGGTTTGGCGTCCAAAATGGTTTCTTTGCGGATGGAATGTATAAAGCGACTAATGTGCTAACACCAGGGACTTGGTCACTTATTACAGGTATTGCGGTGACGATTATTACGGTATATGGGTATCGATTTTTATCTATTACCGCCAATATTTCAACGCCGCTCTTTTTATTCGCGTTAGGCTGGGCAACGTATAATTTATTATCAGGTCAGGATCTTGGTGCGCTTATCAATGATACTGCCCCTGCTGGGCCTTTAATGACAATGCCTGCGGCAATTACTATGGTTGCAGGTGGTTTTATTATTTCAGCGGTTACCACACCAGATATTAGCCGCTTTATGAAAAAACCGAAGGATGTATTTTGGATGACGTTAATCGGTACATTTTTTGGTGAACTTTTAGTTAATATGATAGCGGTGCTGATGGCTCTGGCATTACGTACCAGCCAAGTATTTGACTTGATGATGGCATTAACGGGCTTATTAGGTGCATCGATTGTTATCTTTGCCACTATAAAAATGAATGACATCAACCTGTATTCATCATCACTCGGGTTTTCAACGCTGCTTAACGCTATCTTTAATAAGCGTTTTGACCGTCGCTATTTAACATGGGTAATTGGTGTTTTCGGTACGATTGCCTCCATGTTAGGTATTTTAGACAATTTTATTAGTTTCTTGATTTACTTAGGCATTGCTATCCCACCAGTCGCTGGGATCATGGTTGTTGACTATTACATCTTAAAACGCGATCGCAAAGAGCTTGATATCACCCGCGAACAAGGTGTGCTGCCATCTAGCTGTGAAGCTTATAACCCTGTGACACTCGTTGTGTGGTTGTTAGCTGTTATTGTGGGGTGGGGAACGTCAGAATTAGGTCCATTCCATGCCGATTATGGCATTCCTGCACTTAACTCTTTAATTACAGGTGCGCTGGCTTATTGGATTGGCATGCGCTGGCAAGCGAAAGCAAAAGGTGTCGATACGGTGCATTTTCGCAAAGTGGCTCACTTAGATTAAGGAAAGTGCGATGTCAGGTAGCAAGGTCAAAGTTGCCCTTGCTCAGTTTGATTCTGAACTGGGGAATAAACAGGGTAACTTGCAGCGTATGGCGCTGTTATGTGAACAAGCGGCAGAGTCTGGGGCGAAACTGATTTGTTTTCCAGAGCTTGCCACAACAGGTTATCGCGGTGATTTGCTAAATACGAAGCTGTGGGATCTCAGCGATTCTACTGGAAGCGAAACATATCGTTTATTTAGCGAGCTTGCGACACGCTTGAATATCACTATCGTGAGTGGTTTTGTGGAACGAGGTGACTACCTTGGGGATATCTATAACGCGGTTGGCGTGTGGAACCCAGGGTGTGAAGGTATCAGCGGTGTGTTTCGTAAAGTACATGCTTTTGGTATTGAGAAACAATGGTTTAGTCGTGGTGATAGCTTCCCTGTATTTGATACGCCAATTGGCAAAATTGGCATCATGATTTGCTATGACATGGGGTTTCCTGAGGTTGCGCGTATTTTGACCCTTCATGGCGCAGAGCTGCTAATCGCACCTTCTGCTTGGTGTGTACAAGATAAAGACATGTGGGACATTAATACGGCATCCCGTTCTTTGGAAAATGGTGCACATTTACTGGCCGTTAACCGTTGGGGTCATGAAGGGGATTTACACTTATTTGGTGGTAGCAAAGTGTTAGGCCCTCGTGGGCAAGTGCTTTGTGAAGCCACATGTGATGGTGAAGCGTTGTTAATTGGCGAAATTGATTTTGTTTTACAAGCCCATACACGTTTAACCATTCCATATTTACGTGATAGAAAGCCTCAAGATTATGGCATTCTTACTCAAGGTTTTGATTCATGAGCATTTTAAATAGCGTCGTTGATGTTTATCAATTATTTCTACGCTCAGGTAATGAGCTTACCGTTACGACGTTAGTCAATGAATTAGGCATGCCGAAAAGTTCTGCTTCTCGCTTACTAAAGCAAATGTCAGAACTGGGGCTGTTAGAAAAGAAGAATAATGCTCCCATTTATCGGCCAGGGTTATTAATCATGGAGTTGGCTCACCGTGCGCGTGGGATGAACCCATTGATAGATATGACGTTAGAAGCCCTTGATGAGTTGACGAAAGATACTGGGTTTACCAGCTATGTTTCGGCGCTCGATGATGAAATGGTAAGGGTTGTCCATGCACGCTTTGGTAATAGCATGTTGCAGGTGATCACACAGCCTGGTACACGTTTGCCAATTCTTGGAACTTCAACGGGGCGGGCTCTGTTAGCGCGCTTACCGTTGCAGGAAAGAGCAAACATTATCGGCCGAGAAGATAAAGAATTACAAGTGAAGTTAACAGAACAGATGAATCTGATCAATGAACGTGGTTGGGAATTTTCAATTAACGAGTCTGTTGCAGGTGTTGCCTCGGTTTCGAGTACCGTGTTTGATCCATCGCTGAACACGTTATATGCATTATGTCTAAGTTTGCCAGAAACCCAAATGAATGAACAGGTTATGGCGCAACTTTCAACTAACCTATGCCGTAAGGCCTCTTACCTTGGTTGTATGGTTGGAGATCCTTATTGGTTACAAAGAAGTACCAGCAAATAGCGTTATGTCATGTAGTAAAAGTAAGTAGTAAAAGTAAGTAGCACACCATAAGTAGTTTATATTATTAGTATTTTATTTTAAGTGCGTGAATACGCCTTCATCAGGAAAAATAAGGCTTTTTTAACAGTTAAGCCTTAACTTGGGTGAAATGAAATTAAGTCATATTTTGTGTGAGCTAATTTCAAAGTAGCCCTACAATCAAATAAAAATTATTAAAATTCAAGGAAGTACAATGAGTCTAAAGCAAACCCTTTGTGCGTATGAGCTAATCGATTGCGCGAACGTTAAGGGGGAAGATGTTGTTGCATTGTTCAAGACTTTCCCAGCAATTGAAGTTTCTTCTAAAACGGTCAAAGACCTGAAAGGTCAAAGTGATTTTGTCCGTATTCTTATTCCAGGCACCCAAGGTAAATCTCAAGGTCATCAAGCACCTACATTAGGCATTATTGGCCGTTTAGGGGGGATTGGTGCAAGGCCGTCACGTATTGGGGTAGTTTCAGATGCCGATGGGGCGATTGCGGCCATTGCAACAGCATTGAAATTAGCAAAAATGCATGAAAAAGGCGATAAATTGGTAGGTGATGTGGTGATTACAACTCATATTTGCCCTAATGCGCCGACTCGCCCTCATACCCCAGTTGATTTTATGGACTCTCCTTTAGAAGATGTCACGATGAACCAACATGAAGCGATCCCTGAAGCGGATGCTATTTTGTCGGTAGATACCACCAAAGGTAATAACCTGTTGAATCATAAAGGTTATGCATTATCACCAACGGTTAAAAATGGGTACATTTTACCTGTTTCTAATGATTTACTCCGCTTAATGGAGTGGAGCAGTGGGCAGCGTGCGGTGACATTTCCTTTATCCATTCAGGATATTACACCGTATGGTAATGGCCTTCATCATATCAATAGTATTATGCAACCCGCTGTATCTACCTCAGCCCCTGTTGTTGGTGTGGCGATCTGTTCTGAAACCGTGGTACCTGGTTGCTCTACGGGAGCAAGTCATGAGATTGATATTGCTGCTGCGGTGAAATTTATGATTGAGGTGGCGAAAGCCTTTACGCAAAAACAGTGTGATTTTTATGATGCAGAACAGTATGCATTATTGATGTCGCTGTATGGTGATATGTCACATTTACAAACTTCGGGCCGTTGAGCTTATAAAATAGTCACAGTTAATTATTAACAGCATCAATAATATAATTGAAATAATTAACTGTGCTCTATATGCGTCAGGGCAAAATTGATTCTGATGTGCCTTCTGTGGTTTCTTCTATTTCAATGGGGATGATAACATCCGCATGATTACCTTTTGGTCCAATTGTCACGCTAAATTGCACTTTTTGACCTGCTTTTAGTGTCCTGTAACCGTCCATTCTGATGCAGGAATAATGAGCAAAAATATCCTCTCCGCCATCAGCCGGGCAAATAAAACCAAAGCCTTTTGCGTTATTGAACCACTTAACGATACCCGTCTCCATATTTTATCCTTTCGGTTTGCTAGTTGTGTTTTGCAGATATGTATAAAATACACACAGAAACTAAGTAAATATACGCTAAAAACTGTTCGTAAAACATACTGTAGTGGATTGCATTCTAAGGTCAAGAGGGGAGTTTCAGGAATTATGGTAAAGTGGTAAGAATTCGATAAGCGCCAAATGTTATTTTCTGTGATATTTGATATAGCTCACAGATTGCTAAAGATAAGCGATGAGGTTAGTGGCATGATACACTGCAAATGAAAGGCTTGTTTAAGAAAAGCCATGAAAGAATGTAATGGTATAGTTTTATAACGCTATCATGTGGATTGATAGAAATCGTTGATAATAAAGACTATGCTTAATTTGAAGTTAAACACTGAGCAAGAAAGTAATGAGCGATTTTCTGGGCACATTTAAAACAGACGTCATATTCAAAGACGAAGTGGAACAAACCCTACAGCCACCGTCGATGTATAAGGTATTATTAAATAATGATGATTACACTCCGATGGATTTTGTTGTCGAAGTGTTACAAAAATACTTTTCTTTTGATGAAGAACGCGCTACACAGATAATGTTAGATGTGCATATTCAGGGAAAGGGAATTTGTGGGGTTTTTACCGCAGAGGTTGCAGAAACAAAAGCGGCGCAGGTCAATACATTTGCCCGTGAACATGAGTATCCTTTGCTTTGTACTATAGAGAAAGTCTGATCTGGTTTAATATCAATTTTGGGAGGTGCTTATGCTCAATCAAGAACTGGAGCTTAGTTTAAACGTAGCTTTTACGAAAGCGAAAGACAGTCGCCACGAATTTATGACTGTTGAGCACCTATTGCTGGCGTTACTGAGTAATATCTCGGCACGCGAAGCTTTAGAAGCTTGTAAGGTTGATCTTGTCGCTTTACGTCAAGAACTGGAACACTTCATCGCGCAAACTACACCCTTGTTACCCGAAAATGATAACAGAGACACCCAACCGACGCTCAGTTTTCAGCGTGTGTTACAAAGGGCGGTATTTCATGTGCAGTCATCGGGTCGTAGCGAAGTTAGCGGGGCAAATGTGCTTGTCGCGATTTTCAGTGAGCAAGAATCTCAAGCTGCGTACTTATTGCGTAAGCACGATGTTAGCCGCTTAGATGTGGTCAACTATATTTCTCATGGTACGGTAAAAGGTGAAGAATCGTCATCGTCAGATAACGATATGTCCAATAATAGTGCACCGAATGAAGAGCCACCGGTCTCAGAAGACCATATGGACAACTTTACGACCAATCTGAACCAACAGGCCAAAAAAGGGAATATCGACCCGCTGGTGGGCCGTCAGGCTGAATTAGAGCGAACGATCCAAGTCTTGTGTCGCCGCCGCAAAAACAACCCGTTGTTAGTGGGGGAGTCTGGTGTTGGGAAAACGGCCATAGCGGAAGGCCTTGCATGGCGTATCGAACAGGACGATGTGCCTGATGTCATGAAAGGTTGCACGATTTACTCCTTAGATATCGGTTCATTGTTAGCGGGAACGAAATACCGTGGGGATTTTGAAAAACGCTTCAAAGCCTTGCTCAAAATGTTGGAAAAAGACCCCAAAAGCATACTGTTTATCGATGAGATCCACACTATTATTGGTGCTGGGGCTGCATCAGGTGGGCAAGTGGATGCTGCTAACTTAATTAAGCCACTACTTTCGGGTGGGCGTATTCGCGTGATTGGTTCAACCACCTATCAAGAATTTGGTAGTGTGTTTGAAAAAGACAGGGCGCTAGCTCGTCGTTTCCAAAAAATTGATATTGTTGAACCGACACCAGAAGAAACCATTCGTATTATTAATGGGTTAAAACCGAAATACGAAGCACATCACGATGTGCGTTACACTGCGAAAGCCATCCAGGCAGCGGTAGATTTATCGATTAAATATATCACCGACAGGCATTTACCAGATAAAGCCATAGACGTGATTGATGAAGCTGGCGCGCGTACACGTTTAGTTGCACCAAGCAAACGCAAAAAAACGATTGGTGTTCCTGAGATCGAAACTGTCGTTGCACGTATTGCGCGAATTCCAGAAAAAACAGTTTCATCGAGCGATAAAGACAAACTCAAAACCCTTGATTCACGCTTGAAGATGTTAGTATTTGGGCAAGATAAAGCGATTGAGGCGTTGTCTGAAGCGATCAAAATGAATCGCGCAGGGTTAGGGTTAGAAAATAAACCTGTCGGCTCCTTCTTGTTTGCAGGGCCTACAGGGGTAGGTAAAACGGAAGTCACGGTTCAATTAGCCAAAGCGCTGGATATTAAATTATTGCGTTTTGATATGTCTGAATACATGGAACGTCATACCGTCAGCCGTTTAATTGGTGCGCCTCCAGGCTATGTAGGCTTTGATCAAGGTGGCTTACTGACTGATGCGGTGATCAAGCATCCACACTCTGTGGTGTTATTGGATGAGATTGAAAAAGCGCATCCAGATGTATTCAACATTTTATTGCAAGTGATGGACCACGGCACACTTACCGATAACAACGGCCGTAAAGCGGATTTCCGTAACGTGATTGTCGTCATGACCACAAACGCAGGGGTTCAAGAAACGCAGCGCCGCTCGATTGGTTTCGCAGAGCAGGATAACAGCACGGATGCGATGTCGGAAATCAAGCGTGCTTTCTCGCCTGAGTTCCGTAACCGTCTTGATGGTATTATCTGGTTCAATTCACTGACGCCAGAAATTATCACCCTGGTTGTTGATAAATTCATTGTTGAGTTACAAGCGCAGTTGGATGAGAAAGGCGTGTCAATTGAGGTGAGTGCGGCAGCACGTCATTGGTTATGTGAAAAAGGCTATGATAAAGCAATGGGTGCCCGACCTATGGCGCGCGCAATTCAGGAGAACCTGAAGAAACCATTAGCAAATGAATTGCTATTTGGTTCACTAACCAACGGCGGCTCTGTGAGTATCGGGCTTGATGAAAAAAGTAACACACTGACATACAGCTTCAGTAGCGTGCACAAGGCCTCTCCGGAGGATGCGGTATTCTGACATAATTAACCACAGGTGTCTCATGCACCTGTGGTAATGTCAGGCCTTGCCTGAAGAGGTAATCAACGGCTACGGAAAATGATTCGGCCTTTGCTCAGGTCATAAGGGGTTAACTCTACAGTTACCTTGTCGCCTGTCAGGATGCGGATATAGTTTTTACGCATTTTACCAGAAATATGAGCAGTCACCACGTGACCGTTTTCCAGTTCAACACGGAACATTGTATTTGGCAGGGTATCTAAAACTGTGCCCTGCATTTCAATATTGTCTTCTTTGGCCATCTAATCCTCTAAGTTTAATAACCGTGATTTTTAACGGGCAAGATAATGCCCAAAAACCCGCACTAAGTAAAGAAGTGTCGCATTTTAACGCGATCTTTATGCTTATGTGAAGGAATAAAATTAATAATAAACCAACGTTCACTAATTGAAAATTGGCGGTAATTCAATCGATTGCGGTATCCAGCAGGCGGGGTCTATCCCTTTGTCACGCCACCGATAAAGAATATGTAAAAAATCCCTACGGGATATTTCTTTTGCGCCAAGTGAGGCGGTGTGGTGGTTAAGTACCTGACAATCAAAAAGCTGCCCATTATAGCGCAAAAAATGAAAATAGAATGTAATAAAAGCAAATTTGGATGCATCATTCATTCTACTGAACATGGATTCCCCACAAAATAGATGGCCCATATTCACACCGTATAGGCCGCCAACCAGTTTGTCGTCATACCAAGCTTCAATAGAATGAGCCATCCCTTCGTGGTGTAACTCAAGGTAACCTGCTTGCACTTCAGGTAAGATCCACGTTCCTTCTTCACGCACAGAACACGCTTCAATAACATCCTTGAAAGCGTGGTTAACCGTAATACGATAAATCTGCTTTTTTAACACTTTTTTCATTGAGCGGCTGATGTGTAAATCGCCCATCAATAATACCGCTCTTGGGTCTGGTGACCACCATAAAGGCATCTCACTTGGATTGAACCATGGGAAGATACCATCATAATACGCTGCTTGCAGCCTTTTTGATGAAAGATCGCCTCCAATAGCTAATAAACCATTGGGTTCCCGCATCGCTTCCGAGACGGGAGGGAACAAATATGAGTCATCATCGAGTTGGTACATATTGCGCCTCAGTGTGTTTTCTGAGCCCAATGGCGCTGGCGGAATTGGTAGTATTGACCTTGCCTATCTAACAACGCTTGATGGGTGCCTTGCTCGACAATTTTACCACTATCCATTACGCAGATGTTATCCATTTCTTCTAAGCCTTGCATGCGGTGGGTGATCACAATCAAGGTTTTGTCAGCACATTTTTCTTTTAGTAACGCTAAGATTTGCTGTTCAGTTTGTGCGTCTAAGCCTTCTGTTGGTTCATCCATCAACACTAGCGGTGTGTTGTGCAACAATGCACGGGCAATGCCTAAGCGGCGCTGTTCACCACCAGATAATTGGCGACCACCTTCCCCCATCCACGCATTGAGTTTCAACTCATTTTCGAGCAAATTGCCTAAGCCGACTTGTTGTAAAACTGCATTCAATTCAGCATCGGTAGCTTGCTCATTCGCTAATAATAAATTATTACGCAGAGTATCACTAAACACATGCACACGTTGCGGTACAACCGACATGATGCTACGGAGTGATTTTTCACTAAATGCATTAATTGGCTGACCATTTAATGTAATTGTACCGCTATCGACATCCCATGCACGGGTTAATAATTGTAAGAGTGTTGATTTACCACAGCCTGTTTTCCCAAGTAGGGCGAGGTGTTGGCCTTTAGCTAAGCGCAATGACACGTTATCGAGGACGGCAAATGGCTGTTCAGGGTAGGTGAACGAGATATTATCGACAGTCAGGCTTTCTAGTGTTGTGATTGAAGGGCTTTCGCTTGGGAACGTCACTTCAGGTTTTGCTGTCATTAATTGGGAAACCCGTGTTGCAGAAGCAATTACTTGCCCCATATGCTGAAAGGCGACGGCGACAGGCCCTAAGGCTTCGAAGGCGGCTAACGCACAGAACACAAATAGCGCAATCAATGCACCAGGTTTAGTATCTCCACCGACGTGCTCAGCGGCCATCCACAGCAGTAAGGTAGCAGTGATCCCCGATGCGAATAAAATAATAGCTTGGGATAACCCTGTTAGTGCAGCTTGTTGCTGCTGGCGAGCTTGCCAGCAGTTTTCAATTGCCCAAAGGTTTTGGCGAAAACGTGTGGTTGCACCAAATAAGGTTAACTCCGCTTGCCCTTGCAGGGCTGAAGTTAAGATAGTGCGATAGTCACCGCGTAGCTCTGTGAGTTCGCGACCAATAGGCTTACCTGCATGGTAAAAAACAAATGGCATTGTGAACAATAAGAACAACATGACGCCACCTAGTGTCCAAGCAAGGCGTGGGTCAAGGTAGCTTAAACCGAAAATCAAGACAAATGTGACAAAAAATGCCGTGATAATCGGCGATAATACACGTAAATAGAGGTGATCAAGGGTTTCGACATCAGCCACTAAGCGGTTTAATAGCTCCCCTTGGCGAAAACGGCTAATGCCCCCCGGAGAAAGGGGTAACACTTTACTAAAGGCAAAAACACGTAAGTGAGCAAGGACTTTGAATGTTGCATCATGGCTGACTAAGCGCTCGCCATAGCGTCCTGCAGTACGGAATATTGCCGCACCACGTACGCCAGCTGCGGGCAGCATATAGTTGAAATAATATAAGCCAGGGAAGCCCGCAATCGCGGTGCCAGCTAAGAACCAACCTGAGAGGGTTAATAGCCCAATACTGGCAAGCAATGTCACGATGGCGAGTATGATCCCAAGCGTTATTAAAAACCAATGGCGGCGGTAGAGGGCTAAGAAAGGATATAAAATTTTCATTATCAGAGCTCCTCACTGCGATGGGCTAATAACTGGGCAAAAGCGCCTTCAGACTGACTAAGTTGAGAGTAATTCCCTTGCTGAATGATTTGGCCGTTTGCCATCACCCAAATTTGGTCGTAATCCAAGGTTTCTTCCAGTAAATGAGTGACAAGCAAAGTGGTTTGCTGCTCAGATAGCTGGTTCAGTGTGTGCATGACACGTTGCTCACTGTGCGAATCAAGGCTTGCTGCAGGTTCATCAAGCAGTAGTAATCGTGAGGGTTTTAATAAAATCCGAGCGACAGCAACACGTTGTGCTTGGCCCACTGAAAGCCGCGCGGCGTAATCACCAAGGCGAGTATTTAAGCCATTGGGTAAGTGAGGTAAAAACTCGGAAACATATGCTTTATCAATAGCGTGTTGAATTTCTGCCTCAGATGCATTTGGTTTACCTAAACAAATATTTTCAATGAGTGTTTGTTCGGGTAAATGTGGGTTTTGCCCAACCCAGCCGAGCAATTCACGCCATTTTTCAGGGCACAACTCACGCAGTTCAATATCATTAACTGTCACTGAACCGTGGTAAGGCAAAAAGCCAAGTAATAAGTTGAGTAATGAGCTTTTACCTGCACCACTTTGCCCAACCAGTGCGATACGCTGTTGTGGCTCGATGGTGAAATTTAACGGGCCAGCAAGGCGTACACCGTCGTGGGATAAAATTTCGAGCTGGCTGGCTTGAATGCGAATAGGGCCATCAGATAACGTTTTTATACCTTGTTGCGGCTTTTCTTCCCCTTCACTATTTAGCAGTGCCTCTAAGGTTTCAGCAGCACCTACTGCTTGAGCTTTAGCATGGTAATAAGTGCCTAAGTCACGCAGTGGTTGGAAAAATTCGGGGGAAAGGATCAGAGCAAGGAAGCCTGCAAACAACGTGACAGGTAAGCCATAGCTACCAAAGTTCATTTCACCCAAATACGAAAAACCGAAGTACACGGCAACCACAGCAATAGAAATTGAGGCGAAAAACTCTAATACGCCAGAAGATAAAAATGCCATACGCAACACTTCCATCGTTCTGGAACGGAAATCTTCAGTGGATTCACGAATTTGCTGAACTTCTGCTTTTTCACGGAAGAACAGGCGAAGGGTATCGAGCCCTCGGAGTCTGTCTAAGAAGCTGCCACTTAAACGGCCAAGTGCGATAAAATTGCGGCGGTTCGCATCAGCGGCGCCTAAGCCAACTAACGCCATAAAAATAGGGATTAAGGGGGCAGTGACAAACAGGATCATCGCGGCTGCCCAATTGAATGGGAAAATGGCGATAAGGATCATGATGGGCACAATCCCTGCTAAATACATTTGAGGAAGATAGCGTGAATAGTAATCTTGCATATCTTCAATTTGCTCAAGGATAATGGTTGCCCAGCTTCCTGCGGGTTTACCTTTAACCCAAACAGGGCCGAGTTCTTGGAGTTTATCTAATACGCGAGTGCGAATTTCTTGGCGCACAACTTGGCCACAACGAAAACCAACCCGTTCTCGAATGTAAGTCACAATGGCACGTAAAACAAATACGCCAATCAGAAGGCAAAATGGGGTCAATAGCTGTTCTCGCGGGGTGCCATCCATAATCAGTGCTTGTAGGATGACGGCTAAGAACCAAGCTTGAGCTATGATCAACAATCCACTGACCATGCCTAACAGCATGGAGATCCGCAACCAACGCTTAGCAGGTGCACTGTGTTGTTTTAACCAACGTACCAATTCAGTCTGTCTTGATTTATCCATAATGATTTAGTTAGCAGGTGTCGTTTTAATGTCATTGAGTATAGTTAGGTTATGAAAACCTAACAGCGTTTTGTCGTTCACTGTGAGTCAAATAACATCAGGGCGGAAAATAATGATCAAACAACGCATTTAATAAAAATAGTGAGAGCGGTGTTTTTGATCTCGACCTGTAATTCGATTATTTACGCTACATCATAACAGCTTAAGTGGCAGATGTTGCATAATAAAAGTCGGTTATTTAATGTGGAAAGTGCTTTGTTATCAAATTGTTCTGTAAAGGTAAACTGAATATTTCAACTTAAAAAAGCATAAAAGTGATGGAATGCTACTGTATTTTTACGTAATGAGAAGACGGCTTAACACAAAATTGTTAAGCCGTTGGCATTTTTATGGAAATTTAAGGTGTGGGAGTTATATTTAGCCACTCTTTCGGTTTTAAGGTAAATTGTCCGTTAAGCAAATTATCCCAAGCTTTATCTTTTTTCTGCACGGTATTGAATGAATGGCTTTGTGTATCGACAACTTCCCAGCTTTGTTCTATTTCCTGCCAAATATTGCAATCAATAGTTGAGCTAGTCGGGTAGGAATAACACATAACCACATCATCTTTCCCATCTTGATTCACATCTGCCATAAAACCTAAGCATGAATAAGGTTCATGTTTTGATGTGCAATACCACGCACTGCTGAGGTTATCACCCAAATCAAACCAGTTATCTGGCAACGTAGGGCTGTTTTTCGCTTGTATGAGTACCTCTTTGAGTGGTTTTTGTTGCTCTTCAGCATAAGGGCTGGTTTGGAATTGTTTTTGGTACTCAGGATTGCTATTTAGTTGTTCAAACGCGAGCTTACCTTCAGCACCTAATTGCTTTAAGTCATAAGCGAGCGAGCTATTCACTTTGATTTTGCCGTTATTCACGCCCGCTACAATGCTATTGATGGTTATGGTTTTGAAATTGGCGATAGGGCTATTGATCACGAAAATAATGGCGATAAGGGAGAGAATACCGACTTTATTAATCGTGCCGAGTGAGGTCATCCACAATGTTTTTTTGCGAATGATTGCAAGGCTATAGGCTAAAACAACCAAAGCTAAAAATAGCGCGACGGTAAAAGCATATAACCGCTCGATGCTCCAACTGTATTGATTCACCCGCACAAGAATGCCGTACAGTGAAAGCCCAGAAAAAGCATTGAGCAAGATAATATTTATTAAAACAAAGGCATTCAGCCCTTTACGGAATTGGTATTGTGTACTGCCATCCCCATAGACAAAATTAATAAAAATGAGATTAAGGATCACAAACCACAGCATTACGGCAGAGCCTAAGCCTGCGGAGTCCAACCCAGAAAAATAGGAAATAACAAAGCCACCTAAGAAAATGACCGCAACGACGTTTAATAATGGCAGGAAGAAACGGGCAATAAAGCTCACGAAGTTACTGAGTTGAATATCAACAGTTGCACGTAAAAATGTTAAGCCAATATTAAAACCAAGGGTAAAACAGACCCAATAAATGACTTCATTATCAAGAATGTCACTTAAAAAGTGCAAATTAACAATGCCAAACAAAAAGCTGGCTAATTTCACAATTAAGGTCAAGAGCCCACCAATTGCCGAGGCTAATACACCTAAGAAGGTATTTTTAATATATAGCCCCATTAAGCAACCGTAATTGATTTTCCATGACTGTGTTGCTTGCAGTAATTGCATCCACGGGAGCATGAAAAATAACAGAACAGTCAGCGTAAGGAATGCAATAAAGGGGTTGGCATCAGAAGGGGTTTCAAAGTCTTGACTATGCCAAAAGTTAACCCAACAAGTTAAAGCAATAGTTAAAGCGATACTAAGATAGAAAACCACAGATTTGGCGTTAGTGATTAAGTAGCTAACCACTGATGGCACGAATATCGCCAGTAACATGGGTAGGAATACCGTAGTTGCATCTAACTGGCTGTCAGAGCGAATAGAGTAATCCGTTGTTGCGGCAATGACGATGCCCTGAATGATGGCGAGTATGATAACAATAAAATACGAATAGCCACGAACGATATCACGCCCTGATGGTTGCTCCATATCAATACCTATAAAGTTAAGATCATGTAAAAACAGTATAGGCAGTGCAGGAGAAGGGCAATATAAACTTGCTCTTAAAAATAGATGTAAAAAACAACCATTAAGATGAGTAGGAGTAATGCATAAAAAAGGCTTCAACCAAGTTAAGGTAGAAGCCTAAACTATAAATAAGTTGCTAATTATTTAGATGCTAAGCCATCGAGGTAACGTTCCGCATCTAATGCCGCCATACAGCCAGTACCTGCCGAGGTAATGGCTTGGCGATATATGTGGTCCATGACATCACCTGCGGCGAATACGCCTTCTACAGAGGTTTGTGTGGCATTACCTTGGGTACCTGATTGTACTTTGATATAGCCATTATCTAAATCGAGCTGACCATCAAAAATAGCGGTATTTGGGCTATGGCCAATCGCGATAAAGGCGCCCATTACTGGGATATCTTCAGTGGTATGCGTTTTCGTACATTCAAGGCGCACACCTGTCACACCCATATCATCACCTAACACTTCATTTAAGGTGCGATCCGTATGCAGTACGATATTGCCGTTTTCGACTTTATCCATTAAACGGTTGATCAGAATTTTTTCTGCGCGAAAGCTATCACGGCGGTGAATTAAATGTACCTCGGAGGCGATATTGGATAAATACAGGGCTTCTTCAACCGCTGTATTACCACCCCCAACGACAGCAACTTTTTGATTGCGATAGAAAAAACCATCACATGTTGCACATGCAGAAACACCGCGACCTTTAAACGCTTCTTCAGAAGGTAAACCAATATAACGTGCAGATGCCCCCGTTGCGATGATTAGCGCATCACAGGTATATTCGTTTTCATCACCAAATAAGCGGAATGGACGTTGTTTTAAATCCACTTTATTGATGTGATCAGAGATAATTTCGGTTTCAAATTTAGCAGCGTGTTCATGCATACGGTCCATGAGGCCTGGACCCGTTAGGCCTTCAGGGTCACCAGGCCAGTTTTCGACTTCCGTTGTGGTCGTCAATTGACCGCCTTTTTCCACCCCAGTAATCAGTGCAGGACTTAAATTTGCGCGAGCTGCATATACAGCTGCTGTATAACCTGCGGGGCCTGAACCTAAAATGATTAACTTGCGATGTGTGGTTGTGCTCATGAATTCCTCTTTTAATCTCAAAAAAAGCATGCTTAGGATTGTAGGAGAAATAGGAAGGTAACAAAAGTGATTTAAGTGCGACTTAGTTTTATGCCACTTATTTCTCTGATAGGCAAGACTCGCCAAATGTAAAAAAATGTGACAAAAAGGTAGGGGAGTCACGCTTCATGATTTTTAGGAATTATCTTGAATTAGCGCTGCGAAACGTTTTACTGGAAAAAAAAGCGAAATCTTGTACTGATTTTTATTCATTTGCTTTGACAATCGGCTGCGCATTTGCGAAAACATCTATGTAAGAGTTAATTATCTAGCAGGTCAATGGAAATGGCGCATTTTTGTTCTTGCTGGAAAATTAGCTTTACACTACTTACAAACTTAAAAAATGAGTCACGATTGTGAATGATCATTACATTCACACGAACTTCAGCACTATAAATAGAATTTGCCCTGAACACGAATTCCTAATAAAAAAGGTAGTTGGCAAGGGGCTCATTTTATAGATGTAGAAAATAACAATTAGAGAAAGAGAGATAAAGAGATGATTGACAATAAAAAGCGTCCTGGCAAAGACCTTGACCGTATCGACAGGAATATATTAAACGAACTACAAAAAGACGGGCGCATTTCTAACGTAGAATTATCCAAGCGTGTTGGTTTATCCCCAACACCTTGTTTAGAGCGTGTACGCCGTCTTGAAAGACAAGGTTTTATTTCAGGCTATACAGCCTTGTTGAACCCGCATTACTTAGATGCATCCCTATTAGTGTTTGTTGAAATTACATTAAACCGTGGTGCGCCAGACGTGTTCGAACAGTTTAATACTGCAGTTCAAAAGCTTGAAGAAATTCAAGAATGTCACTTAGTTTCAGGTGACTTTGACTACTTGTTGAAAACGCGTGTGCCTGATATGTCCGCATATCGTAAGCTACTAGGGGAAACGCTGTTACGTTTACCAGGTGTAAACGACACACGTACCTACGTAGTGATGGAAGAAGTTAAACAAAGCAACCGTTTAGTGATTAAAACTCGCTAATCAAGGCTTTTTTGACCTCACTTCAGCACAGCATTATTGGCTTTGTTGTCGCACTGCAGTTTCAACGCTGAGTTTACTCAGCGTTGTTCCGTTTTAGCACCCTAATAATTTCTTCAATTTTTCTTTTTAAATCGGTAAGTTAACAGCTACTAGTGCCTTTCTTACGTTCTTTTACGAAACTCCCTTGTTTATCGATAAGTTTTATTATCAATTTATTGATTTTAAAGCTATAAATAATTAGGAGTTTTGACGATAAATAGAAATTGAATCCAAATACATTAGATGAAATACTGAGTTACTATATATTAATCGGGCATTTATTTGTCTTAGAGCCAGCAAAACAGGCATTTTAGGGCGATTAATGTTAGAATAATCAGAGTCAGTGAAGAACATCAGTCAGTAAAGAAACAATAATGAGCCAAGAATACACAGAAGATAAATACATCAAATTTAAAAAACTCAGTAGCGGAAGACGGCTATTAGAGGTGATTTTGCTCGCGATTTGCTTAAGTGCCGTTTTTCTTATGGTCGCGTTATTAAGTTTTAGTCCTTCAGACCCGAGTTGGTCACAAACAACGTGGAACGCCCCTGTGAAAAACTTGGGGGGAAGTGTGGGGTCGTGGAGCGCTGATATTTTGTTTTCTGCTTTTGGCATTTTGGCTTTTGCTATTCCACCACTGTTGTTATTGGGTTGTTGGGCTATTTATCATTATGAAAGCCAGCGTCGCTACATAGATTTTTTCTCGCTTTCTTTACGCCTTATCGGTGGCCTTGCATTGATCCTTTCTTCCTGTGGATTAGCCGCCTTGAATTTTGATGATTTACCCAACTTTGCTTCTGGTGGCGTGATTGGTAGTGTATTTAGCAGTGCCATTATGCCTTGGTTTAATTCATTAGGTGCCACATTGGCACTGTTGTTCTTATGGGCGATTAGCTTCACGTTGTTTACAGGTTGGTCATGGTTGACAATTGCAGAAAAAATTGGAGCGGCTGTCCTGCTTCCAATTACGTTATTAACCAACCGTGCGAGAGGCGATGACCTGGATGATTATGAAGTAGAGGAAACTGAAGATGCGCTACAACGAGCGCAAGAGGCTGAGCACTTAGCGAATGATAATGAACAATTACTCGATTCCGATGATGTGCTGTTTTCAGCGCCAACTGTTGCTGAGTTAGTTACTGAAAATACGTCGCAGCCAGAGTCCATTGAGGTGCAAAGTCGTATTGAGGCTCAGCCAGAAACCTCTACGGTAGTTGAGTCAGATGCTTTACCCTCTTTCTCAGCGGTAGATGAACCGAATACATACCACTTTGAGGTTCCTGATGATTACCAGCCACAAGCCAGTGGGCGTTTTGATAACTTAGCGGAGCCTGTTGTTTCTCAATCAGATCATGTTCCTGCAGCGCCATCTGCATTTAGTTCTGTCAATGATCATGAGTTAAAATATCAAGAAAAACAAATAGTTGATAATGAATTCAACACATCAGCGATGCCTGTAGAACCCGCATCACAAAATACATTCGCCGCTCAAGTCCCCTCAGAATTATTTACACCTGCGCCAGTTGTTACCGATGTCCCTGTTAGTTCTTCCGTTACTGAGCGGGTTGCTGATGCGAGTGCTTTAGCTGCAGCGGGTATTTCTATTGCTGCGCTTGAGCGCCACGCACAAGTTAAGCAAAATATGGAGCCTGAACTGCCAAGGCCTAATCCTGTTCGTTTGCCGACACGCCGCGAGTTATATGGAATTCGGATCCCATCCCAGCGTGATGCAGAGTTACAACGTCGCCAAGAAGAAGCCTCTAAACGCGAAGAAATTTATCAGCAGTGGTCAACAAATGACGTTGAAGATGCGCAAAATAGTGACGATTCGCAACAAGATGAATTACTACGCGCTCAATTCTTAGAGCAGCAACGTGAGCGCTATGGTGAAGTGGATAGCACGGACTATGAGCCGCCTGTTACGCAAACCGCGCCAACAGAGTTCCCCGACGTGCAGCATGTGGAGCAAGCAGAACAATCGCCAGCCAACACATGGACGCAGCCAACCATTGAGCATCGTTGGCCATCTTCATCTGATTTATCCGCCAATACGCATAAATTTGCTGAACCTGAAGTGGCATCTATTATTCCTAGTGATGCTTTTGAAAGCCAATTTGATGATGAGCAAAAAGACGTCGAACCGAAGATTGATTTACGAAGAGAATTCTCGGTATTGGATAGCTTTTCTCCTGTAGATGATTTAGTGGATGACGAGCCTGCTGATCCACTCTTTATGCCAACATTTACCGCTATTGAATCGCCAATAGTTCCACCAAATAATTCGCATTCAGGGCTTGGCAATAGCCAACCTGCAACACACACTTTTGCACAGCCACAGCAGCCACAGCAGCCACAGCAGCCACAGCAGCCACAGCAGCCACAGCAGCCACAGCAGCCACAGCAGCCACAGCAGCCACAGCAGCCACAGCAGCCACAGCAGCCACAGCAGCCACAGCAGCCACAGCAGCCACAGCAAGATAGCTTATTCCACCCGTTCTTGGTGCGTAATGATCAACCACTACCAAAACCAACAACGCCGATGCCTTCTCTTGATTTATTGGCAAGTCCACCAGAGCAAGAAGAGCCAGTGGATATGTTTAAATTAGAGCAAACGGCAAGGCTGATTGAAGCACGGTTAAATGATTACCGAGTGAAAGCGGAGGTTGTCGGTTTTTCTCCTGGGCCAGTTATCACCCGCTTTGAGCTTGATTTAGCGCCTGGTGTTAAAGCTGCGCGTATTTCGACACTATCCCGTGACCTTGCGCGTTCATTGTCAACGGTTGCTGTACGAGTTGTTGAAGTGATACCAGGGAAACCGTATGTTGGGCTTGAACTACCAAATGAAAAGCGCCAAACCGTTTATTTAAGTGAAGTATTAGATTGCGATGATTTTAGAAAAAATCCATCGCCACTGACGATTGTTCTTGGTAAAGATATTGAGGGTGATCCTGTTGTCGCGGATTTAGCTAAAATGCCACACTTATTAGTGGCGGGTACGACAGGTTCAGGTAAATCGGTTGGGGTCAATGCGATGATCCTCAGTATCTTGTATAAAGCGAAACCTGAAGATGTGCGCTTTATTATGATCGACCCAAAAATGTTGGAACTTTCTATTTATGAAGGTATTCCTCATTTATTGACAGAGGTTGTCACAGACATGAAAGACGCTGCGAATGCACTGCGTTGGTGTGTCAATGAGATGGAACGCCGTTATAAACTGATGTCTGCGCTGGGGGTTCGTAATTTAGCAGGTTACAACGAAAAAATTAAAGCTGCGGCGGATATGCAGCGTCCGATCCCTGATCCATTCTGGAAACCAGGGGACAGCATGGAAACGGAACATCCAATGCTGAAAAAAGAACCTTACATCGTCGTTATGGTGGATGAGTTCGCAGACTTGATGATGACTGCAGGGAAAAAAGTGGAAGAGCTGATCGCAAGGCTGGCTCAAAAAGCCCGTGCCGCAGGTATCCACTTGGTTCTCGCGACTCAGCGTCCTTCAGTTGATATCATTACTGGGTTAATTAAAGCCAACATTCCAACACGTATTGCCTTTACAGTATCGAGCAAAATTGACTCACGTACCATCCTCGATCAAGGTGGTGCAGAGTCGTTATTGGGGATGGGTGATATGCTTTATTTACCACCTAACTCATCAATCCCAATGCGTGTACACGGTGCTTTTGTTCGTGACCAAGAAGTCCATGCAGTGGTAAATGATTGGAAAGCGCGTGGTAAGCCGCAATATATTGATAGCATCACAACGTGCAGTGATGATAGTGAAGGTGGTGGTTATGATGGTGGTGGTGAAGAACTTGACCCACTATTTGACCAAGCTGTTGAATTTGTTGTTGACAAACAACGTGTCTCCATTTCAGGCGTTCAACGTCAATTCCGTATTGGTTATAACCGTGCCGCGCGAATTGTTGAACAAATGGAGCTCCAAGGCATTGTCAGTGAACAGGGGCATAACGGAAACCGAGAAGTGCTTGCGCCGCCATCAATGGGGCATTAAAAGTGGGTAGCAAATTAATAATTTAAGGTGCTAATTGCGGGTTTAATTTGAGGGGTGTATAACGTCATCACGCCTCTTAAGGTAATCATATTAAGGTCTTTGTTCGATGAAAAAAATGATGTTGTTAGGTGCATTAGCCTTCAGTTTACATATCGGCCAAGTGCTGGCCGATGCGAGTCAAGACCTTCAGGCACGACTGAATAAGGTCAATAGTTTCCAAGCCAGTTTTTCACAAAAGGTCACTAGCCCTGAGGGCGATCTTGTTCAAGAAGGCGTCGGCGATTTATGGTTGGAGCGCCCTAACTTATTTAACTGGAACATGACTTCTCCCGACGAAAGCGTGTTAGTTTCTGATGGCAAGAATTTATGGTTTTATAATCCATTTGTTGAGCAAGTGACTGTGACGAACTTAGCGGATGCAACGCAGGATACCCCATTTTTATTGATCACACGTAATGACCCGAAAGATTGGAAACAATACTCAATCATTCAGCAAGGTAATACTTTTGATCTTAAACCTAAGCAAACCAACGGCACGTTGAAAAAATTCTCAATTACGGTTTCCCCAGAAGGGACTATTGAGAAATTTTCTGCGGTTGAGCAAGATGGGCAAACCAGTGCTTATCAGCTAAAACAGCAAAAAAATGGCCGTGTTGATGCCAGTAAGTTTAAGTTTACAGTGCCGAAAGGCGTAACGTTAGACGATCAACGTTCAAGTGCTAAATAAGCCTTAAACTTGTTATTATCGTTAACCATTAGTATTTTCTGCTGGTGGTTAGCGAGTCAGTTATTTGCTTTTAAGCGGCAATAAAGAGGATATTGTGGGTAACCTGTCTCTCGATTTTTCGCAGAATGAATTTCAACCTTTAGCGGCGCGTATGCGGCCCGAAACCCTTGAGCAATACATTGGTCAACGGCATCTGCTGGCGGAAGGAAAACCATTGCCGCGAGCAATCAAGGCTGGGCATCTGCATTCTATGATTTTATGGGGGCCACCAGGAACAGGCAAAACGACACTGGCAGAAATTATCGGTCACTATGCTCAAGCGGATATTGAACGTATATCTGCGGTGACTTCAGGTATTAAAGAAATCCGTGAGTCCATCGAAAAAGCGCGCCAAAACCGCAGTGCTGGGCGTAGAACGATTCTGTTTGTGGATGAAGTTCATCGTTTTAATAAAAGTCAACAGGATGCCTTTTTACCGCATATTGAAGATGGCACGATCACCTTTATTGGTGCGACGACTGAAAACCCTTCATTTGAATTAAATTCAGCATTGTTATCCCGTGCAAGAGTCTATTTGCTCAAGTCCTTAGAAGAGGACGATATTGAGCAAGTGTTATTACAAGCGCTAGCAGATACATCCCGTGGGCTTGGTGGGCAAAATATTGTGTTACCCGATAGTACACGCAAGATGATAGCTCAACTCGTTAATGGGGATGCAAGGCGCTCGCTAAATTTACTTGAAATGATGGCGGATATGGCTGAAGCCGATAGCCAAGGCCAGCGAATTTTAACGGCAGAGTTACTCAAAGAAGTGAGTGGTGAACGTACCGCGCGGTTTGATAACAAAGGTGACCGTTTTTATGATCTGATCTCTGCATTGCATAAGTCAGTTCGTGGATCAGCACCAGATGCGGCATTGTATTGGTATGCAAGGATCATTACGGCAGGGGGCGACCCGCTGTATGTAGCTCGTCGTTTGTTAGCGATTGCTTCCGAAGATGTCGGGAATGCAGATCCCCGCGCGATGCAAGTGGCAGTTTCTGCTTGGGACTGCTTTACACGAGTCGGGCCAGCAGAAGGTGAACGCGCTATTGCTCAAGCAATTGTATATTTAGCCTGTGCTCCTAAAAGTAATGCGGTTTATACGGCATATAAGGCTGCAATTAAAGACGCACAAATGCAGCCTGATTATGATGTGCCTAATCACTTACGCAATGCACCAACAAAGCTCTTAAAAGAGATGGGAGCAGGCCAAGAATACCGTTATGCCCATGATGAGCCAAATGCCTACGCTGCGGGTGAGAATTATTTCCCTGAACCAATGCAAGCAAGCCGTTATTACTACCCAACAAAACGTGGCTTGGAAAGCAAGTTTGCTGAAAAATTAGACTGGTTAGCCCAACAGGATCAAATTAGTACCACAAAACGCTACCGCTAAACTGGGCAATGCGGTAAGGTTATATAGCGAAATACTTTACTTTATTGATGGTGCTAGAATGCATCATCAAAAGTATTATCTATTACTCACAATACTCACAGGATAAGCATGCTCGATCCCAATTTACTGCGTACGGAGCTAGACGCGGTTGCTGAAAAACTGGCTCGCAGGGGTTTTACCCTTGATGTGGAAAAGCTGCGTGAATTAGAAGAACGCCGCAAAGTTTTACAAGTTGAAACTGAAACCCTGCAAGCAGACCGTAACTCGCGATCGAAAACTATCGGTGCGGCTAAAGCTCGTGGTGAAGATATTGAGCCATTACGTCTGGAAGTTAACCAATTAGGCGAAAAATTGGATGCTGCGAAAGCAGAGTTAGACAAGCTGCAACAAGAAATCCGTGATATTGCTTTAAGTATCCCGAATATTCCAGATGACCAAGTACCAGATGGCAGAGATGACTCTGATAATGTCGAAGTTGCACGTTGGGGCGAGCCTCGCCAGTATGATTTTGACGTTCGCGATCACGTTAGCCTTGGTGAATTAACAGGGGGGTTAGATTTCCCTGCAGCGGTTAAGCTAACAGGTGCGCGTTTTGTTGTGATGAAAGGGCAAATTGCCCGCATGCACCGTGCGTTAGCACAGTTTATGTTGGATTTACATACTGAGCAACATGGCTATCAAGAACTGTATGTTCCGTATTTGGTTAACCATGATACGCTGTATGGTACAGGTCAATTGCCAAAATTTGGTGAGGACTTATTCCACACTAAACCACTGGAAGAAGAAGCAGATAGCAGCACTTATGCGTTGATCCCAACTGCTGAAGTACCTGTGACTAACTTGGTTCGTGATGAAATTTTAGATGAGGATAAACTTCCTCTGAAAATGACTGCTCACACACCATGCTTCCGTTCAGAAGCGGGCTCTTATGGCCGTGATACCCGTGGTCTTATCCGTATGCACCAGTTTGACAAAGTTGAGTTAGTGCAAATTGTTCATCCTGAAAAATCGATGGATGCACTGGAAGAGTTAACAGGTCACGCTGAAAAAGTGCTGCAATTACTGAACCTACCTTACCGTAAAGTGATTTTATGTACTGGTGATATCGGTTTTGGTTCACGTAAAACTTACGATTTAGAAGTATGGTTGCCAGCGCAAAATACTTACCGTGAAATCTCTTCTTGTTCAAACATGTGGGATTTCCAAGCGCGTCGTATGCAAGCACGCTTCCGTGGTAAGAGCGATAAGAAAACTCAACTCGTTCATACGTTGAATGGCTCAGGTTTAGCAGTGGGTCGTACATTGGTCGCAATTTTAGAAAACTATCAATTAGCAGATGGCCGTATTGAAGTGCCTGAAGTATTACGTCCATATATGAAAGGGCTAGAGTATATCGGTTAATTTCGGTTACGCCTTTTATAAATAAACCGCGGCTGGTAACAGTGGCGGTTTTTTTTATGACTCAGTTTCGCGATTTCTAATGAAAACCCCTCTCAGATTTTACCTGATCCCGCCTCAGTATTTTCCAAATAGCGCTCTTCGGCGAAGGTCGTTAGTCTAACGGTAAATTGAGTTTATTGGAGTCGAATAGGTGGAAATAGTCATTGGTGTTTTTCTATTGGCAGGGGTTATAAAAGGCGTGATCGGCTTAGGGCTACCAACGATTGCAATGGGATTATTAAGTACCGTAATGGAGCCCGCAGTGGCAGCTAGTTTGCTGATTATTCCTTCTTTGGTCACCAATATATGGCAATTATTGATTGGGCCACAGTTTATGGCGTTAGCGAAACGACTCAGTGGTTTTGTGATTGGGGTGTTGCTTGGAACATGGTTGAGTTTTTTACCTTCATTAACATCATCATCCACTTGGACATTACCTGCATTGGGTGTTGTACTGATTATCTATGGGGGATGGGGAATAATGGCTAAAAAAATGCCATCGTTCGAGAAACATGAAATATGGCTTTCCCCAACGATTGGTTACTTTACTGGGGTGATCACGGCAGCAACGGGGGTATTTGTTATCCCTGCGGTACCTTATTTGCAAACACTGAAATTAAATAAAGATGAACTTATTCAGGCGCTAGGGCTAGCGTTTACAGCATCAACAGTGGCACTGGCAATCAAATTATCCATAGACCACCAGCAAAATGATATTGATTGGGGGCTATCTTTCTTTGCCTTAATACCCGCTATTGTGGGGATGTATCTTGGACAATATTTTCGGCGGGTTATTAGTGAAAAGCTATTTCGGCGTTGTTTTTTTATCGGTTTAATTGGGCTGGGGATTTATATGGCAAAACAATGGGTGATCATGGTTGCCAGTTAATTAGAAAATCAATAAATTCATTGGTGTAATTAGGTAATAGGCTGAAGTCGCGTGCACAAATCACTAATTTTCGCTGCGCCCAATTCTCAGCCAGTTGCAATATTTGGGTGTCGGAGGGGCCATAGCGCAGTGCGGCTTGTCGCGGAATGATAGCAATACCAATACCTTGGTTAACCCCTTGCATTACAGCGTCTAAAGTAGGCATATGTACACGGTAATGAAGCCGTTGGCCTTGCTGTTTAGCATTATCATCAATATGGGTTTGTAACGGGTTATCTTCTGTTAAGCCAATAAACTCAGCACCAATAATGTCCGCAAATGAAACACGCTTTTGGTTAGCCCATAAGCTATCTTTATGAACAAATACCACTAATTCATCTGAGCTACATGAACGAGTATCAAGCCCTGCCAAGTCGACAGAATCAGCAATAATACCGACATCTGCAACTTTATTTTTAATTGAAGTTACAATATTCGCACTTGGCATGTCTTTTACTGAAACAGACATATTTGGTTGTTGGCGTAAATAAGCATGAAGACGAGACGGCAAAAATTCCATCTGTGCTGAAGTATTGCATAGGATATTGATATGCCCGCGTAAGCCACGGCTGTATTGCTGCATTTTATCTTGCATCAATTCAATTTGCTGTAAGATGATTTTTGCATGTTCAATAAATGCATAACCGGCATCGGATAATGCAACACCTTTCGCTGAGCGGGTAAATAGATTAACGCCTAATTCATTTTCTAAGCCGCGTATCCGTTCACTGGCGGATTGCAACGTAATATAGGTCAACTTTGCCCCATGAGTAATACTTCCTGCATTGGCGACATTTACGCACAGTTTTAAATCGGTAATATCAAAATGCACGGGGTAGCACTCCAATTTATAAAGGGAAGTTATTCGTTTAATTCAAGGAATATAAGTGAATTAGAGGCTGATAGTAAAGAGGGAAAGCAAGTGCTTCCCCTCTAAAAATGATGACTTTAAATCATCATGTTTATTGGCTTATTTAACTTGTGAGAAAAACAGGCTACGGTAGCTGCTGTAATAGCAAACATACATAATTGGCATAGAAACTAATAAACCTAAGCCTAATGGGATCACAGAAATAATCATTAAGATAGACAGAACGATAAAGAATAGGATGCCTGGCAGGATATTTTTCTTAACTGCTTGTAGGCTAGCTGAAATTGCAGCACCAACAGTGAAATCGTGGTTCATAACCAAAGCAGGGGCAAACCAAGTTAATGCGGTACCCACTAAACCAGCGACAGCCATCACGATAATAGCAAAGAAGAATGAACCTGAGGACGCTAAAATAGCCGCATCAGATGGTGATCCGTATTGGTTGCTTTCCATTAATAAACCAAACATCGCAGAACCGCCAATGATGAAAGCGATGATCATACCGACTAAGTTTGCTGCAAAGTTAATGGCGCCAACCGCAAACAGTGCACCGAATTTGTTTTGGAAACCCGCAAACAGTAAACCGATTTCTGCTTGTCCAGTTTTACGCTGATTTTCACTGATAGCAATAATACCGCCAACAAAGATTGGAGTAATAAAGGTGATCAGTAAGTTTAAGAATGGGATCATGGAGATAATCAGAATCAATGCAAACAATACGATATTGATTAAGATCCACATACCCAATTTTTCTTTAACCAGAGACCATGATTGGCTGATCCAGTTAACACCTTCACCCGCATCAACAGCGCGAGGTTCAGCGTGAAAAACAAAAGTATCAACTTGAGTTTGAGCGTTAGTGTTAGGTGCAGGGTTGTTATCTGCACTGAAGTTTTCATTGTTCATGATAAAAAAGGAACCTATTTGTCGTAGTGAATTAGCAATAATTATTATAAAAAGTTTGTGAGTTTATATGCACTCTTTTACTTTATCGGCAGTAGTATGCAGATAAGTGAATACATTATAAAGCAGACTATTCTGGTAAGGTATTTTTGATTAACTTTTTCTTAATACAACATTTTTTAGGGTAATAAGGTCATTACTCATTTGATATTGAATTTATAGACTGTTTAGTTTGGTGTTTTTTGGTTAAATATAGGGTTATTTTAACTTTAACTAGGATGGTTTTTTATGAAAAATGGTTATTGTGTGGAATAAAATATAACTAATAACCATTATGAAGAATAAGGTAAGCGTCGGTAAGTTATTCAAAAATAGATATAGGGTATGCATCGAGTGGCTTGATTTCTTTTAATACAAACATACTTTGCATTTCTTTAATGCCTGGCAATCTGCGAATAACTGACATGGCAAAATCAGCGTAAGAATCTAAATCATGAGAAACCACTTGCAGTAAAAAGTCAGTATCACCACCAATGCTATAACAGGCGACAACGTTCTCAAGCTCGCTGACTTCCTGTTCAAATTTTTGTGCTTCTGCCTCGCTGTCACTATCAATAATCACACGTACAAACACCATAACACCAAGGCCAATTTTTTTGCGGTTTAGAATAGCGCGATAACCTTGAATAATATTATCTTCTTCAAGTTTTTTAACTCTCCGCCAGCAGGGTGAGGCGGACATGCCTACTTTTTCAGCCAGTTCATGGTTGGTGATCCGTGCATCCTCTTGCAGTAGTGAAAGAATTTTTGTTTCTGTCTTATCAATTGCCATAAATGAATATTCCTACCTATTATTGACTAAATAGAGAAAAAAATTACCGAATAATAAGCTTGCCATAGCTGAGTTAGAAAGCCTATTTCTTTCTTTAAATGCCATAATTATCGGGAAATTGAACACAATTAAAAACAGTAGGGGACATAAATGATATTTAATCCAGCTGAGCATCGCTGCGCTATCGTGGTTAATCAGGATTTATCTAACGGGCTTGCAATGAATGCCGCCAGTGTGATTGGTGTGAGCTTAGGAAATAAAGTAAACAATATGGTGGGGCAAGATTTAAACAGTGCAGATAATATTCATTATCCAGGGGTGATTTATGCCCCTTTACCGATTTTAAAATCACCAGAGCAGTATATTAAAGACATAGAAGAAGCTGCATTAAAAGAAAGTGAAATTTATATCATTCCTTTTAGTCTATTGGCGCAATCGTGTCGCACTTATGGTGAGTACCAGCAAAAGTTGTCAGAGCATGAATATAAAAATATTCAGTTAGCGGGTATTGGGCTGGTGGGAAATAAAAAGGCGGTGACTCAGCTTATTGGCCATTTGCCTTTATTTAAATAGGAATAATGGCAAATAAATAAAGAAGAGGCTCAATGTTGAGCCTCAACTTATTTAGTACATGACTTTGTGCCCATAGCTTTCAAGAATGCTTTTGACACGTTCCATCACTTCTTTTGATGGTGGTTTAACTCCATCAAGCTTGTATTCTTCACCCATGGTTTCCCATTTGTGTTTACCAAGTTCATGGTAAGGTAATAATTCGATTTTTTCGATATTACCCATGTTTTTAGTAAATTCGCCGAGCAGATGTACTGAATGATCATCATCACTCCAGCCTGGTACAACAACATAACGCACCCACGTTTTTTGATTACGTTTAGCTAAATATTGTGCGAATTCTAACGTTCGGTGATTGGAGACACCGACTAACTTTTGGTGAATATCATCGTTGATTTGTTTTAAATCTAACATCACCAAGTCAGTGACATCCATCAGTTCATCAATAACAGGATCATAGCGACGAACAAAACCGTTAGTGTCCAAACAAGTATGAATATTCTCTTTCTTACAGGCGCGGAACCAATCACGGACAAACTCTGCTTGTAAAATAGCCTCACCACCTGAAGCGGTGACACCGCCGCCCGTTGCATTCATAAAGTGACGATAGGTGACCGCCTCTTTCATTAATTCATCGACGGTGACAATGTTGCCGCCGTGGGTATCCCAAGTATCGCGGTTGTGGCAATACAAGCAGCGCATTAAGCAGCCTTGGAAAAAGACAATAAAACGAATGCCAGGGCCATCAACAGTGCCGCAAGATTCAAATGAATGAATACGGCCTAACGTTGCTGGCGATTCTGTTTTAGTGATATCGGTTGTTGTAATAATTTCGGCAGACATAGCAGGTACTCCAAAATATCCGTCATACTTCTAAGACTTTATGCATGAAATAGTGATTTGTAGTCTTTAACTGACAGTATAGATAAAAAGACCCCATAAAGCGGGGTCTTTAATTTACTTTATTTTAATGAGCTAATTATTACATTGAACTTGTAAAAGTACGAGTAATAACGTCTTGCTGTTGTTCTTTAGTCAGTGAGTTAAAACGCACTGCATAACCTGATACACGGATAGTCAGCTGCGGATATTTCTCTGGGTTTTCCATTGCGTCTAACAGCATTTCACGGTTCATGACGTTAACGTTCAAGTGCTGACCGCCTTCAATAGACGCTTCGTGGTGGAAGTAACCATCCATCAGACCCGCTAAGTTCGTTTTACGCACATCGTCATCTTTACCTAACGCATTTGGTACGATAGAGAAGGTATAAGAAATACCATCTTTCGCGTAAGCAAATGGTAGTTTAGCAACAGAAGTCAGTGAAGCTACTGCACCTTTTTGGTCACGACCGTGCATTGGGTTTGCACCTGGTCCAAATGGCGCACCAGCACGACGGCCATCTGGTGTATTACCTGTTTTCTTACCATACACAACGTTAGAGGTGATGGTCAGGATTGACTGAGTTGGTACCGCATTACGGTAGGTTGGCAGTTTCTGAATTTTCTTCATGAAACGTTCAACTAAGTCACACGCGATGTCATCAACACGTGAATCGTTGTTACCAAATTGTGGGTATTCACCTTCGATTTCGAAGTCGATAGCAATACCGTCTTCGTCACGAATTGGTTTAACTTTCGCATATTTGATTGCAGACAGTGAGTCAGCAGCAACAGATAGCCCCGCGATACCACATGCCATGGTGCGATAAACATCACGGTCATGTAACGCCATCAGCGAAGCTTCATAGCTGTATTTGTCGTGCATGAAGTGGATGCAGTTCAGTGCAGTGACGTACTGAGTTGCCAACCAGTCCATGAAGTGGTCCATTTGGTTCATCACAGTATCGAAATCAAGGACTTCGTCCATGATTGGTGCATGTTTAGGACCCACTTGCATTTTCAGTTTTTCATCAACACCACCGTTGATGGTATACAGCATGGTTTTCGCTAAGTTTGCACGCGCACCAAAGAACTGCATTTGTTTACCAACAATCATTGGGCTGACGCAACATGCGATTGCATAGTCGTCGTTGTCGAAGTCTGGACGCATCAGGTCATCATTTTCATACTGAACTGATGAGGTATCGATAGACACTTTTGCTGCGAATTTTTTGAAATTCATTGGCAGTTTTTCTGACCACAGGATAGTCATGTTTGGCTCAGGAGATGGGCCCATGGTATACAGTGTGTTCAAGAAACGGAAAGTACTTTTCGTTACCAGTGTACGGCCGTCAAGACCCATACCTGCTAATGATTCAGTTGCCCAGATTGGGTCGCCAGAGAACAGCTCATCGTATTCAGGAGTACGTAAGAAACGTACCATACGCAGTTTCATGACTAAATGGTCAATTAATTCTTGCGCTTGTTGTTCGGTGATTTTACCAGCTTCTAAGTCACGTTGGATATACACGTCTAAGAAGGTAGAAACACGACCAAATGACATTGCAGCACCGTTTTGTGATTTAACTGCGGCTAAGTAACCGAAGTAAGTCCACTGTACTGCTTCTTGCGCGTTTGTTGCTGGTGCAGAAATATCGTAACCGTATTTTGCAGCCATTTCTTTCATTTGACCCAATGCACGGTGCTGTTCAGCAATTTCTTCGCGCAGTTGGATAGTCATCTGTAGGTCTTCACCTTTTTCTAATCTTTCTTGCAAAGAGGTGAATTGGTTAAATTTGTCTTTCATCAGGAAATCAATACCGTACAGCGCAACACGACGGTAGTCACCGATGATACGACCACGACCATATGCATCAGGTAGACCAGTTAAGATACCTGATTTACGGCATTTTAAGATGTCTGGCGTGTAAACGTCGAAAACACCTTGGTTGTGAGTTTTACGGTATTCAGTGAAGATTTTTTTGATTTCTGGATCTAAAGTACGGTCGTAAGCTTTGCATGAGCCTTCAACCATTTTGATACCACCGAACGGGATAAGACCACGTTTCAGAGGAGCATCAGTTTGTAAACCAACGACTTTTTCTAATTCTTTAGTAATGTAACCTGCATCATGGGAAGTGATGGTTGAAGCAACATCTGTATCAAAATCAACAGGCGCATGCGTGCGGTTTTCGATTTTGATCCCTTCCATAACTTTATCCCACAGCGAGTCAGTTGCTGGGGTAGAGCCTGCTAAGAAAGATTCATCACCTTCATATGGAGTGTAGTTTTTCTGGATGAAGTCACGTACGTTGACGTTTTTCTGCCAGTCACCTTGGTTAAAACCTTGCCATGCTAAAGCGAATTTTTCATTTAATTCGGACATGATACTTTTACCTTTTAACAGTGGATCTTTTAGGGATCTTAATAAATCTTTTCGTGTGTGTCAGTGGCGATTAATGTTTCTGGCCACCACGTAAATGCATAAACCAATAAATGAGGCCGACTAAAAGTGCGCCGCCAATAATATTTCCGATAGTGACTGGAATTAAGTTATCTGTAATAAAATTTCCAATCGTTAAGTGTGAAAACTGCTCTGGTGCCATATTGATTTGTGTCCAATATTCAGCAGGAGCGAATTCTTTAATCATGATGCCCAATGGGATCATAAACATGTTGGCGATGCTATGCTCAAACCCACTGGCGACGAACATCGCAACAGGGAGAACTAATACCACCAGTTTATCGGTTAAACTGCGACCTGCATAACTCATCCAAACCGCCAGACAAACCATTAAGTTTGCTAAAATTCCGAGTGCAACAGCCTCAATAAAGGTGTGGTGCAATTTATGGCTACTGGTTTGTAAGACATTTAATCCCCATTGGCCATTAGCCGCAGTGTATTGCCCCGCAAACCAAATGATAGCCACAAAGAACAGCGCGCCAATTAAGTTGCCAATGTATACATTGAACCAATTGCGGAACATTTGTCCCCAGGTAATTTTACCTGTGGCTTTAGAAACGATAGTTAAGACAGTGGAAGTGAAAAGGTCGGCACCACAAACAACGACTAACATTAAACCGAGTGAGAAACAAATCCCACCAATCAGTTTGGTAAAGCCGTATGGTGCATCGGCAGCCCCAGTTGTTGCAGTAATATAGAAAACAAAAGCAATAGAAATAAAAATACCGGCAGTGAATGCTGACAAGTAAGTAATTGCAGGATGTTTGTTCGCTTTATAAAAGCCAGCATCATCCGCGACTTGCGCCATTACAGCAGGTGGCAATAAATTAAAAGGGTTGTCAGCTTTCATACCAACACTCTCTTACAAAGTTGATTAATTATAGCACGCAATAATAGTAACAAAGGGGATAAGTGATAAATTTGATATGGATCATGAACACTCGCAAGAATACCGTCTAAATGGTTAATTTTATGTTAAAAATAAGATTAACTAATTGAAATTTAAGTAATAAATATTTTTTAAATTTTATTAAAAATTTTTATAAAGAGCATTTTTAGCGACACGGAAAGTGAAAATATACATATAAATGTTAATTATTTAAGTGCAATATGATCCCTTTGCTAAGGTATTTAACTTATGTCTAAATTTAGCGCTAAATTTATTGATATAAACCTCAAAAACCATCTGTTAAATTTCCGCCAAATTGTCATATTTTGCTAACAATCAACAAAATGATACGGCATACAAAAATTGTTGTTCCAGATCATTTTAGACTATATATGCCAATATTGAATTTTTATTATTTATAAAATTCAATATTATCTAGCGTGTTAAGTTCTTGTTCGATGCGTTCGCGGCTGGTTAACAGCGTTTCGATGACTTGGGCTGTTTTTTCATCGTTACTGCGGAAGGTGGGGATAGACACACTGATAGCAGCAATAATTTTGTTTCGTTGGCGCAATGCGACAGCATAACAAATGGTTTCTTCATTAATTTCTTTATTATCAATGGCATATCCATTTTCTTTTACTGCGTTTAGTTGCGTACGTAATTGTGGCAAAGTATGAACACTGTATTGTGTCAGCGGGGTGAAACCTGCAGGGTAAAGTTGGGAAATTTGTTCGTCACTGTAGTTAACAATCATTGCCTTACCTAGCGCAGAATAGATAGCTGGTAAGCGAGTGCCAATACTGGAGACTAACTGAACTTTTTGTGCAGATTGTACTTTATCAATATACAGGACATCAGCACCATCTAAGATACCCATTTGGCAAACTTCATTACATTGTTCGACAATAAGCCCCATCTCGCGATGGATCATTTTCAGCCAATACGATTTTTCGAAGAAAACGCGAGAAAGAATGGAACAAGCGATACCAAGATAATAAAGCTGGCTGTTATCATCGTAATTAATATAACGGTGCTCAACCAATGTTTTTAGAATGGGGTAAATAGTCCCTTTCAGAATTCCAGTCTTATCAGAAAGTTGCGTTAAAGATAGCCCCGTATTTTCTGCAGCCAATACTTGAAGCACCTCTAAAACACGAATTGTCGGCATGTGTCCTGTAGACATTAAATCACCTCCCTGATTAATTGTGCCGCTATTCTAGGTTCAAAACTGAGCTATGTAAATCACTAGCAAAAACCCATTTCTTTTCTAAATCTATCGAATGACATTGCGCTGTTGACAGCAAAAGTCGTGATCCTGTTCAAAATTTACCAATAAAAAATGACCTTCTTGTTTTTAATATAATCAGTAACTTCTTATTTATTTCTTTTTAATCAACTGATTAAGGTGTTTTTATTTTAACTTTGTTCAAATTTGACTCAATCCATTTTTCGTGGTTATTTAATGTTGTTTTTATTTATGAATAAGGTTTGTATATATGAACAATAACCAAATGGAGCTATCACGTATGGAAAGTCGCTATATCACCCCTGTTGTCACTATTTTTGATGACAAAGGCCGCGTTGATATTGAACAAAATCGACAAGTTTATGATTCGCTTAGCACAAAAGTCTCGGGTTTTGTCACGATGGGCAGTACGGGGGAGTTTTTTGCACTCGATATGAACAGTTCGAAAACCTTGATTGACCTTTGTGGCAATTACCCCAAAAGGGATATGAAGGTCTATGCAGGAGCAAGTCGGTTAGATGTCAATGAATCGATTGAACTTGCCAATTATGCGAATGAGCAAGGGGTCGATGGGGTAATGATAATCAGCCCCTATTATTTTCCGTTAGATGACGAGGGTGTATTTCGCTTTTACAGCACAATAGCAGAAAAAACCTCAGCAAAAATATTTATTTATAACTTTCCTGAGCGTACGGGATACTCTGTATCACCTGAAGTGTGTTTACGCTTAGCAGATAAATACCCTCATATTATTGGCCTGAAAGATACCATTCCCGACACTAATCATACAGCACAAGTCATTGACGTTGTGAAATCCCGTATTCCACACTTTGAAGTCTATGCAGGTTACGACAACAACTTTGCTCATGTCGTGTTATCAGGTGGAAACGGTTGTATTGGTGGCCTTTCAAATATTATTCCGCAGTTTTTTGCTTCATGGATGAACGCCTTTGCAAAAAGCGATTTAGCGCTCGTCGCTAAACATCAACAACGTGTTGACCAACTGATGGCGATTTACGGGGTGAATGCTCCCTTTATTCCAACTTTTAAAAAAGCGTTGCAACTGAAAGGAGTGATTAACTCAGACCGTTGTAGCTCACCATTTATTGGATTGAACAGTGTACAGACAGAGCAACTTCAGCAATTATTAGCACTGGCTGATTCACCGCTCTGATCTTTCCTATAACAACACAATAGAACATCTTACCGACAGGGAAAAATATCATGGCGACAACACAAGCTTATAACAATCCTGTTTTAAACTCTGCGATTAAAAAATCGTGGAAACGTTTAGTACCCCTGATGTTTATTTTGTATTTCGTTGCATTTATTGATCGGGTGAATGTTGGTTTTGCTAAAGATGCTATGCAGTTAGATATCGGGTTATCGGACTCTGCATTTGCGTTTGGGGCAGGGATTTTCTTTGCGGCCTATGCATTATTTGGTATCCCCGCAAACTTAATTTTAAATAAAATAGGCGCCCAAAAATGGTTGAGTATCACCACAATCATTTGGGGCGTACTCTCCGCGATGACAGGCTTTGTCACCAATGAAACCCAATTTATTATTTTGCGCTTCTTATTAGGGCTAGGGGAAGCAGGTTTCTATCCAGGAATTCTATTATTAGCATCAATCTATTTTCCTAATAATGTCCGCGGATCAGTGATTGGTATATTTGTTTTAGGGGTGCCATTAGCCTTGACGCTAGGTTCTCCACTTTCTGGTGCATTATTAGAGTTGCATGGCTGGTTAGGCCGTCCAGGTTGGTTCTGGATGTTTGTTATCGAAGGCTTGCCTGCGGTTGTTATTGGTATTTTTGCCTTCTTTTATCTGGATGATAGCCCTGAAAAAGCGCGTTTTTTAACCGACGAAGAGAAAAAGGCATTAACGGAGCAACTTGCCAAAGAAAATGCAAAAACAGAAACTACCTCTGTGCTTTCGGCGCTCAAAAATGCCAAGGTGTGGCACCTTGCATTGATTTACGGCACCATCCAAATATCCGTGTATGGCCTGATGTTCTTTTTGCCTTCCCAAGTGGCTTCATTAATGGGGGAAAGCTTAGGATTCAAACAATCGTTAGTGGCAGCTATTCCATGGGCTTGCTCAGCCTTTGGTGTCTATTATATTCCGCGCTTTGCCGACCGCCATCCAACAAAGCGTGTGGAAATATCTGTTTTGTGCATGTTAGCTGCGGCGGTGGGCTTAGCGTTATCTGCATTTGCCAGCCCAGTTTTTGCTATTGCAGCACTATGTTTAAGCGCGGTGGGCTTCTTATCGGTTCAACCTGTCTTCTGGACGTTTCCGCCTCAGTTACTCAGTGGTCCTGCATTAGCAGCGGGGATTGGTTTTTGTACCACTATGGGGGCATTTTGTTCATTCCTTGCACCTATCATCCGCGTTGAAGTGGATAAAGTAATGAACAGCAATACAGCGGGGATCATGACATTGTCAGTGATAACTGTGGGTTGTGCTGTGTTAATTGCGCTCCTTAAAAAGAACTCTCATAAAAATGGCCATAAAGTTTTGTCATCGAATTAATGGCAACAATTGGAAGGTGTGACATGCAAAAGATTTTACGAATTGATGAAAGCGACAACCTGATTGTTGCCTTAAAAGACTTGCACGCTGGGGAAGTTTACCATTGGGGCAATGAAGAAATTACCTTAGTCACTGACGTGAAGGCTAAACACAAATTTGCCTTAGAAGCGTTACCCATTGATGGTGTGGTATCGATGTATGGCACTGCAGTAGGTAAAGCGACGCAACCCATTGCAAAAGGCGAAGCCATTACGGTGAACAATATTCGCCATTATGCAGCTCCTGTTTCCTTAGAAAATGATTCACTATACGAATGGAAAGCACCTGATGTTTCCGCTTATAAAAAACGAACTTTTCAAGGATATGTACGAGGAGATGGGCGTGTAGGAACAGCAAATTACTGGCTAATTTTCCCGTTAGTTTTTTGCGAAAACCGCAATGTGACGAAATTAACCGATGCTTTAAATGATGCATTAGGCTACACCAATAATAGCTTAAAAAGCTTTGCACTAGACTTAACTGCAGGAACGCAAACGCCGACAGCAAAACCAAAGCTGTTCCCGCATATTGAAGGCGTTCGGTGCATTACTGTCACCAGTGGCTGCGGCGGTGCAACCTCGGACAGTAAAACCATGTGTGATGTGTTAGCAGCTTATGCAGACCACCCTAATGTGATTGGTATTACGGTATTTAGCTTAGGATGTGAAAAAGCGCAGCGCAAAATGTTTAAAGAATCACTGGCTGCACGTAACCCAAACTTTGATAAGCCTGCACTGTATTTTCGTCAACAAGAGTGGGATAGCGAAGAAGAAATGATGCAAACTGCGCTCAAACAAACTTATGAGTGCATGAAAGCGGTTAAGCCACAATCGAGGGTTGATGTGCCATTATCCCACCTAAAATTGGGCGTAAAATGTGGTGCTTCTGATGGTTTTTCAGGGATTTCAGGTAATCCTGCAATGGGGCTTGTTTCAGATTGGTTAGTCACGTTAGGTGGCGCATCTGGTTTGGCGGAGTTTCCCGAATTATGTGGTGCAGAAGGGGATATGGTGAAACGCTGCGTATCTTTTGATGACAAAAAGAAATTTCTCGAATTGATGGAACGCTATGAAAAAACGGCGAATTTCTTTAACACCACCATCGCGGATAACCCAAGCCCTGGAAATATTGCGGATGGCTTAATTACCGATGCGATTAAATCTACAGGTGCGGCAAAAAAAGGCGGCACTTCACCCATAAGTGCAGTGTGTGATTATGCAGAGCCAATGCCTGATAGCGGGTTATCGCTAGTCTGTACGCCGGGTAATGATGTAGACGCGGTAACTGGGCTTGTTGCCGCAGGCTGTAATGTGGTGATTTTCTCAACAGGGTTAGGTACACCGACAGGGAACCCGATCGTGCCCGTACTAAAAATTTCGACTAATAGCGCAATAGCAGAACGTTTGTCCGACATGATCGACTATGACTGCGGTCCAATCATTGATGGGGTTCCATTGCCGACGATCAGTAAAGGGCTATTTGAACGGGTCATCGAAACGGCGAGTGGAGAATATCAGGTGAAAGCGGATCGCTTAGAACAATTTGATTTCTTATTGTGGAAGCGTTCGTTGGATTTATGATTTATCTACATCAATAACATGACAACAGGTTGATGGGGAAGGCTCCCCGCCAACCTGTGACTTAATTACGCGTTAGCGCGTTTGGCTTTTTGCAGTTTTTCATAAGCCGCAAGTAGTGCTTGATGAGCTGGCAGTGCTTTTAGCTCATCATCGATTGACCACAAGCCATAGAAGCAAGACTCTCCTGCAATTGCAGCAGAGGCTGCATCGACCGCTTCTTGCCCATACATACGGACAAATGCATTGTAGTATTGCGCAGGGTTTCTTTCTTCTTCTTGCGATAATAACAATAGCGTTTGCAAGCAACGATAATAGTTCGCACGTTCTGGCGTGAACACTGAACTGTTAAAGTCTTGTGTCCACTCAACCCATGCTAAAGCTTGTTCAAGGTCACCACCCGCAAGGGCTAACATTGATTTTAATTCACCGATACGCAGGTTGCTCCAACCATTATCTTTACCGACCGCTAAACCAAGCAATTCACGTACACGGGTGAAATCGTCTAAACCGTCATCATCCAACTGCTCAATCAGGGCAAGGTAGTCTTGCTTTTCCCATTGGCTATCAGGCAGGTTGATAATTGTATTGCGTAAATAAGCGCCCATTGCATTATTCGCAATATGTAAATCTTCAACAGGGTAAATATCTGACATACCTGGCACTAAAATACGGCATGCATAAACGCCTAAATGGTTATAATCTGCGATGTAAACCTCGGCATCTAACGTATTGAAAATACGAATAAGCGTCGCAAATTCTTCCTGCGTCGTACCTTTGAAGCTCCAATCTGCAAATTCATAATCCGCATCGTCTTTAAACAGATCCCAGCTAATTAAGCCACTTGAATCAATAAAGTGTGTTTCAAGGTTGGTGTGCTCAGCCACTTCTTCATCATCAAAGGTTGGTGCGTTAAACACATCTAAGTCTTTTAAGCCACGGCCTTGTAATAATTCAGTAACGGTACGCTCAAGGGCAACACCAAAGTCAGGGTGTGCGCCAAATGAGGCGAAGCAAGTGCCGTTTTGTGGGTTAAACAACACCACGCAAATGACGGGGTATTTTCCACCTAATGAAGCGTCGTAGCAGAAAATGGGGAAGCCTTCTTTTTCAAGGGTATCAATTGCTTCCACCACGCTTGGGTAACGAGCCATCACTTCTGTTGGAATAGTTGGCAAGCTGATGCTTTCTGCAATAATTTTATTTTTTACGAAGCGTTCAAACACTTCTGAAAGCCCTTGAACACGCGCTTCGTTAGCTGTATTACCCGCAGACATACCGTTAGAAACGTATAAGTTCCCAACGATATTCATTGGAATATAGACAGTTTTGTCATCAGATTGGCGTGTAAAAGGTAGCGCACAAATACCGCGTTCTTCGTTGCCAGATTGTAGGTCAATGAGTTGGCTTGCGGCTAATGCCTCATCAGGGTCATAGAATTTAATCAAACGATTGTCTAAAAGCCCTTCTGGTAGGCTGTCATCTTCTGTTAGTGGGAACCATTTTTCATTTGGGTAGTGAACAAAATCACCTTCTGAAATGGATTTACCTAAGTAGAAGTCAGCGAAGAAGTAGTTAGTCGATAAACGCTCGAAATACTCGCCAAGGGCAGAAGCTAAAGCGGCTTTTTTGCTCGCACCTTTACCATTGGTAAAGCAAAGAGGGCACTCTTTATCGCGAATATGTACTGACCAAACGTTTGGTACAGGGTTTAACCATGACGCTTCTTCAATATCAAACCCCAATTTTTTTAATTTGGTCTGGAATGCATCAATGGAGTCTTCAAGAGCGGCGTCTTTGCCGGGAATAAATGTTTGGCTCATTGTCAGTCACTTGTGAATAGAGTGTGTCAAACGGGCTATGATACGGATTTTTGTCGCAACCTCACGCTTTTTATTCATTAATAGACAAATCATCTTAATATTTATTATTTCTCCTAAAATAATTATATATATCCGAAATCCTTCAACTTGCAGCGGTGTTGACTACGCTTAGCTAGCCGAGTCACATAGTTTATCTATGCTCCCCGTCTATCTTCGCTTGTCGCCTACCTGCAACTCGAATTATTTGGGGTATAGATCACAATAAATTTAGCATAAACCCACATAATAACTGAAGTTTATTAATGAAAGGAAAATAGGATGAAAAACAGAAATAAAGCGCTGCTCGCAACACTGGTTTCACTGTTTACCGTATCTGCCGTTGCTTTACCGAATATTACGGTATTAGCAACGGGGGGAACCATTGCTGGGGGTGGGGATTCAGCAACTTCTTCTAGTTATCAAGCGGGTAAAGTGGGGATTGATGCGTTAATTAATGCAGTTCCAGAAACCAAGAAAATTGCTAATTTAAGCGGCGAACAATTGGTGAATATCGGTTCGCAAGATATGAATGACCAAGTTTGGTTGACGTTGGCGAAAAAAATCAACCAAGACTGCGATAAAACCGATGGCTTTGTGATCACTCACGGAACGGACACACTAGAAGAAACGGCCTTTTTTCTTGATTTAACAACCTATTGTAAGAAACCAATTGTGTTGGTCGGTGCAATGCGCCCATCAACAGCACTGGGAGCTGATGGGCCGCTAAATTTGTATAATGCGGTGGTGCTTGCAACGGATAAGTCAGCTGGTGACCGTGGCGTGCTAATGGCAATGAATGACAAGGTGGTTCAAGGCCGAAATGTGATGAAGATGAGCACCACAGAAGTTCAGGCATTTGATGCGGTTAACGCAGGTGCTGAAGGGTTTATCCACGATGGCAAAGTGACGTATTTCCAAGCGCCTCAGCCACGGGAAAATAACGCTGCGTTTGATGTGAGTAAACTCGATAAATTACCTGCAGTTGGTATTGTTTATAACTATGCGAATGCTTCCGCAGCACCTGTTAAAGCTCTAAGAGAAGAAGGGGCCGAAGGTATTGTTAGTGCAGGGGTTGGTAACGGCAACATGTACAAAACGGTATTTGATGCACTAGCAAAAGCGGCAAAAGAGGATGTGGTTGTAGTACGTGCTAGTCGTGTTCCAACAGGCTATACCACACGTAATGCAGAGGTCGATGATAATCTATATGGCTTCGTGGCATCTGAAAGGTTAAATCCACAAAAAGCACGCGTATTATTGCAGCTAGCGTTGACTGAAACTAAAGACCCACAAAAAATTCAAATGTTATTTGAAAAATATTAAGTGTGAAAGTTAAGGTAGCGGGGTGCAGGTTTTTGCCCCCCGTTAATTGTCTTGCTACTCGATAATCAATACATTAGGTAATAAGCTTACCGATGATTAAATAATATCGTCAATGACTCCGCCATCAACGCGTAATGCCGCTCCAGAGGTTGCAGAGGCTTGTTTCGAACATGTATAAACCACCATATTTGCCACTTCTTCCACAGACGCTACACGTCGAATAACTGAACTTGGTCTGTGCGCAACGACAAATTCGTTAGCGAGTGCTTCGATTGACTTACCTGTTCTCGCTGCTTCGTCTTCCATCAAATTGGCAAAACCATCAGAAAGGGTCGGGCCAGGGAGAACACTATTGACTGTCACACCAGTACCAGCAACATATTTAGCAAGTCCACGAGAAAGGGAGAGCATTGCTGTTTTTGTGACACCATAGTGGATCATATCCGCAGGAATATTGCGTGCAGATTCAGATGAAATAAAGACAACTCGCCCCCAGCCTTTTTCAACCATTGCAGGCAATAGGGCTCGAGATAAACGTACTGCAGACATCACATTGGTTTGCCAGTAATTATCCCAAGTGGCATCGTCGGTTGTGTAAAAGTCCTCAGCACCATAAATGCCAGCATTGTTGACTAAAATATCGATCTCTTTGATTTCACTGAGTAGCAGGTTGAGCCCCTCAGGGTGGCTCACATCAGCGACGGCTGGGGATACTTTAGCGCTAGGAAGCTCTTTTTGTAGACGGGATACCGCATCATCAACACTTTTCTTATTACGACCGTTAATCAATACTTCTGCACCGCTACTTGCAAGCCCTTTTGCTATCGCAAAGCCGATACCCGCGGTTGATGCACTAATTAAGGCGCGTTTTCCTGTTAAATCAATATTCATTTTTGTACGCTTCTTGTTGAAATGGAAATTTCATAGTAGCAGATGAAAACAGGGGAATTATTCTCAATAATGCTATCGTATTATTGAGAATATTAATGCAGAAAAATCGAAAAATGATAAAGAATAATTACTATCAATTTATTCAAATGATTAAGCTAAAACAATAAAACGAATTTAAAAGACCTTATTTCATTTACCTTTCTCACAAAATTAAGTCAATGTGGTGATAGAACGCAAGCAATAGTACTTAATTTGGCGTGTTTGCATCATATCAAGGCAATTTATCCACGTGTTCTTAAGTTTAACCCTCTCTCTAATATCTATTTATTTATTATATTTATCAAGCTGTTATATATTTTTAAATCATGAGTCATCATCTGTGATGGTGACTATTAATAAAAATTAATGTGCCGTTGATCATATTTTGGCAACAAAGCCAGTATCAGTGTTGATAATTCGCGTCGCAAAAAATAGGCTAATTACATCACAAGCAACATAAGTTGTTGTGAATATTTGGATTTAAATGGAAAGTTAAATCGTATTTCGGCCGAATAATAAAACATAAAAAATATTAGAGGAATACAAGAATGGTTAATAAACATGTCAATACTGGCAGGAAGTTGCTCGTCTTAAAAATCGCAATCGCGATGTTACCTATCGCGTATCAACCTATCACTCACGCTGAACAGTTTTTCGAAGATTCAAAACTCACTGGTGGGCTTTATTACTGGCAAAGGGATCGTTCCCGTAAGGATTTAGACCCAAATAGCGATAAATATAAAAAATATGCAGATAATCTGAAGCACTCTACATTTAATGCTAGCCTAGACTTTTCATCGGGCTATTTTCAAGATGTTATTGGTTTGGATTTAGCGGGTTTTACTGCCATCGAGTTATCTAACAGTGGGCCTGCTGCCCCCAATGAAATCGGTTTTAGTGACGCTAAATCACGCTGGGATGAAAAATGGACAGGCGATCGCAGTGGGGTGACATTTTATAAAGCTGCTGCAAAATTAAAATATGGCCCTTTCTGGGGGAGAGGGGGATATATTCAGCCAACGGGTCAGACCTTATTAGCTTCGCACTGGAGTTATATGCCTGGGACTTATCGTGGTTTAGAAGTTGGTGGTGTGTTTGATTTTGAACAAAACGGTGAGTTGAGCATGTCTTATATGTGGGCAGACCGTTATAAAGCACCATGGTACCGTTCAATGTATGATTTCCGTGAAGCGGATGGTAAAACAGGGATCAGTTATTTGCACTCAATTGGGTTTAAATATGATTTTAAAAACAATTTAGTGTTAGAAGGGGCTTATGGCCAGGCAAAAGATTATATGGATCAGTATTTTGCTAAAGTTTCATATGCCGTGCCTGTGGCTGAACGCGATTTACGTCTCTCATATCAATTCTATGGTTCAAAAGACAAGGTTTCTGATGGCGGTGTTAATGATGTTTATGATGGATTAGCATGGTTGCAAGCGATGACATTAGGGTATACCTATGAGGAGTTTGATTTTAAAGTTGAAGGAACCTATGTTAAAGCAGAAGGTAATCAAGGCTACTTTTTGCAACGTATGACTCCTGGTTGGGCGACATCGAATGGACGTATGGATATTTGGTGGGATGGTCGTTCAGACTGGAACGCCAACAATGAAAAAGCGTTATATGCTGGTGTGATGTATGATCTTAAAAACTGGGATCTTGCGGGTTGGAAAGTGGGGACATCCTATATTTATGGTTGGGACGCAAAACCAAGTACTAACTCCCAATATGCCCAAGATGTGCGTTTAAAAGAAAGTGCGTGGAATTTTGATATATTATATACCGTTCAAACAGGCCGAGCAAAAGACACTCTCTTTAAGTTACACTTCACCAAATATGATAATCATACCGATATCCCTAGTTATGGTGGTGGTTATGGAAATATCTTCCAAGATGAAAAAGATATTAAATTTATGGTAATGATGCCATTTACGGTTTTTTAATGAGTTAAGTAAATAGCGGTTACCATTGTAATATCTATAATGGTAACCAACTAAAAATACACATAGCATATATATGCAATATCAAACTATTAAATAGAATAAGAAAATATACTTATATTTAAAGTTTGAAATTTAAAAATAAGGTGGGGATAGATCCACCTTATTTTTAATATGTAGTCATTATCCTAGTACAGAAAAACAAATGATTATAACGAAGCAATTCCTTTATCATCTTCATTATTAGTGATAGGCGTATCATGTTTTATTTTATCTTTTAATTTTGTGACTTTATCCATATGAGAAACACTATTTTTGACTTTAGCTTGTCCTGAAAGGATGCCGCCTTTTTTAATCGATAAACTGCTGTAGTGAATTGTTCCATGGACTTCGCCATTATTTTCGATACTAATGGACTCAGAGACGCACTCACCCTCAACTTGGCCATTAATAATCAATTCTTTACAAGTAATATTACCCGTCACTTGGCCGTTGAGCATAACTTTTACAGTATTATCTTTCCCTGTAATATTGCCAACCACCTTGCCGTAAATATGCACTTGCTCGTTAGATGTTATGTTGCCTTCAAACATAACATCCCTTGAGATAATTGTATTCGATTTTTCTTCACTAAGCGTTGGGGTTGATATCGTAACTTGTTCTTCTATCTTAGAAATAATATCAGGTTCACGAATTGTAGTTGTTTCTTCTAGAGCTTGTTTGTTTTGTCTTTTGGTGAACATTTTACTTACCTTTTTTTGATTGAAGTATAAGATCAAGAACAGAATTGATAATACAAATGAAAATAAGGTGATGGCAGTATGACGAAAAAACCATCCTATTAAAGTAAGAAACCAGAAGAAAAAACTAGTGTTAATAAAAAGATATGTTTTTTTCATCAGTTAATCTCTTACGAAGTACGAGAGTAATCCAAATAAGTCTAGCTAAAAATATATGAATTACATCATATAATTGTAATTTAACTTTTTTATTACACTAATCTTGCTTATTAAATTAAAAGCAAGCCAAAATTTTGGTCGTAATATGTTGAACTTATTTTAGACATTAATTAGATAAATCATATGACAGTGATATAAAAAACAGATGCAATGTATGTTTTAAATGACGTTATGCATCACTATGATACCATTGTAAATATTTTAAAATAGAGAGATGAATTTATCCGACAAACAATATAAAGGATTTGAAGTGAATTGCAACTTATTATAGAACACTTCAATATTTCACCTTAATGACATATTTTAGTGATAAATATAAAGTGAATAAGATAAATTATGGGTATTCTAACTGGAAAAGGTTAATTCATCGGTGAATTGATGCAATAAAAAAGCCTGATAACGATAGCATCAGGCTTTTGAAGAATGGGTCACCATCAAGTTACGATGGCGATTAATTTATTACTCTTTTGCTTCGTGTGCGTCAGCGTTATCGCGGCAATCACCATCAGCACAGTGGCCATATAAGTATAAGCTGTGGTTAGACAGTTTAATACCATGGCGAGCAGCGATATTTTTTTGGCGGGTTTCAATCGACTCGTCAGTAAACTCAATCACTTTACCACAATCTAAACAAATTAGGTGGTCATGGTGATGTTGCTGAGTTAATTCGAATACAGATTTTCCACCCTCGAAATTATGGCGTGTAACGATACCTGCATCATCAAATTGGTTCAATACACGGTATACAGTCGCTAGCCCGATCTCTTCGCCCATGTCGATCAGCTTTTTATAGAGATCTTCCGCACTGACGTGGTGGCACTCAGGCTCCTGAAGTACTTCCAAAATCTTAAGTCTTGGAAGAGTGACTTTGAGTCCAGCATTTTTCAATGCTTTATTGTTGTCTGTCATGCGGGTTTGTCCTGTATCTTAAATCATAAATTTAACAATAATGAGACATTTTTAACATAAAACCAGTTGTCTTCTAAACTGATTTACAATTATAGGCATGGAAAATAAAAATAGAAACCATGCATTGTCTCATTATTTTGATAATCTCTTATAAGTCTATCCAATAAGGATATTTAATCGATTATTTTAGACTGAATGATGCTCTGAGGTGGTACATTTTGAGCGGAAAATGATTCAATCTATCAGCAACACATATTTTTAATCGACTAGCCGAGAATTTCAGCTAATGACATTTCTTCAGAGATTTGTTTGACCCATGCATCCACTCGTTCATCTGTTAATTCAGGTTGGCGATCTTCGTCAATCGCTAAGCCGATAAAGTGGTTGTCATCCGCCATACCTTTAGAAACTTCGAAGTGGTAACCTTCAGTAGGCCAGTGTCCAACAATCACCGCACCTCGTGGCTCGATGATATCGCGAATGGTGCCCATCGCATCACAAAAATATTCTGCGTAGTCTTCTTGATCTCCACAACCAAAGAGCGCGACAAGCTTACCGTCAAAATCAATTTCTTCTAATGTTGGGAAAAAGTCATCCCAATCACATTGTGCTTCGCCGTAATACCAAGTTGGAATACCAAGAAGTAGAATGTCAAAAGCCTCAATATCTTCTTTGCTGCACTTAGCAATATCATGAACTTCTGCTACATCTTTGCCTAATCTTTCTTGGATCATTTTGGCAATATTTTCTGTGTTACCTGTATCACTTCCGAAGAAAATACCGATGACTGCCATAAACTGATTAACCTCTTGTTTTTCTAAGAGAGAAAGAAGGAATTTCTCAACTTCTAGAACTCATTTAGAACGAAAATAAATAGAATTTTATGCCTTATTCTGGCGAAAAAACTTTTATAAGTCTGTCAAATTTGTGTGATTTACTAAGAGAGCGTTACTTGAGTATTGTCTCATCAACGTGCTGAAGTTGTGACATCAAGATTTCTTCTATTAATTCACTGCGGCTTATATTTTTTTCTTCAGCTAACTGATTGAGCACAGTAACAGCTTCTTCATTTAGTTTAAGTTCAACTCGACGCAACCCCTTCACTTTATCGCGTTTTAGTTGGTTGCGTTTGTTTATCCTTAGTTGTTCATCCCGTGATAGCGGGCTTGTCTTAGGTCGCCCAGGCCTTCGTTCCTCAGCGAACAAATCCAGAGTTGTACGATCAGTTTGTTCTTTTGCCATGTCTATAATTGCTAAAAGGGTGTGCCAATAATTCAGCGCGCCATGATACCCTAGCTCATCACGCAGTGCTATAGCTTGGAAGTAAGCGAGTGAGCCTGATAGGTTAAAAAAAGTACGCTTTTAGGAAAAAAGCACCACTTGCTATCTAAGTGATGCTTTTTTAGGCATTTTATTGTGTTTGCTGTTGCCATAAACGCGCATAAAGCCCATTCGATGCAAGGAGGTTTTTATGCGTATCCATTTCAATAACTTTCCCTTGTTGAATAACACAAATTTTATCAGCATGCATAATTGTGTTTAGCCGATGTGCGATGCTAATAACTGTTCTGCCTTGGGCAATTAAATGCATATTTGCCATAATTGCAGCTTCTGACTCATAATCTAAAGTTGAAGTGATTTGGAATTTTGGATGTGTAAAATTAATCTTTGTACATCAGCCAGTTAAAAGTGTTAGATGTGGCTTTTGACTGGCTTCATTCTTCGACTGTGTCGAAATTGTGACATGCTCACTATATTTGGTTAAATGTTGACCGCTAAAGTGTGCGTATTTCTGAACCATTTCCAATGTCTCCCATCCGCCCATTTCTTTAAGCACCATGAGTGGAGTTCCACTTTGCGCGTGCCAACTTGCCCATGTATGTCTGAGGTCGTGAAAAGTGAAATCAGTTATGCCAGAATCAACTAGCGCTTGATAGTAGCACTCGCGATAGTGACAGCTTCTTCGTTTTCCGTCGTTTGAAAAAACATAATCACCATCTTTTTCAATTCCATTTAGAATTTCAATGGCCACATCATTTAGCGGCACTGGTCTAGCGCGTCCTGACTTTGCATTATCAGCCGTTACATGCGCAACTCTTCTGGCCAGATCAACACTCTTCCACTTAAGCGATAATATTTCACTCTTTCTCATACCAGTTAAAATCGCTATGGAAACAAAATCCCTCATCCACTTAACTTTAATATTAGATAAGAGAAGTTCGGCCTCCCATTTCTCCAGCCATCGAACCCTTACGGCGGGCTCTTTCATTCGTGGGATATATGTTGACCGAACCAGCCACCCCATCTTGTGAGCTAGTGAAAATGCACGCATAATGAATGAGCGATATCTATTTTTTGTTGCATTAGATAGCTTTTTCCTTGTCATTGGGCTAAAAATTGGCAGGGAATCAGCTATCTCATCATTTGTTATTGTTGATATTTTTCGTCCTTTAAATATCGATTGAAAATACTCTGCATATGCTAACTTGGTGTCATAACATGATTGCCCCTCGGCATCCTTCATTGTTAGCAGCATCATTTCCTCAAATGACTTATCTGGCATTTTATCTAGCTTTTCCATCTGCCAGAGTTCGTGCTTTAGTTTGTCATGATATTCTTGGGCTTTGACTTTGTCCTCCGTGCCAGCAGATTTGCGAATTCTTTCTCCGCTTGGTGCTGCAACGTCAACCCAGTATTTTTTACCTCTTTTGTAGATCGGCATGTTTTTCTCCCACTACCGACTACAGCCAGCCGATAGACATTATTGTCGTTAAACTGCGCCTGTTCAAACTTTTTTAGGCTTTCCTTGTTTGCTCTCCATGAGCTACCGACCCTGAACATGTAATATTTAGCAGGGTTGCGGTATACCGTTGAAGATGACAGTCGGATCATTGATGCGTATTCTTTTATTGTATAAAGAGAGTCATCCACTATTAATCTCCTTATCGATAGAGTTGACGTACCAAGTCAACCACATAATAGGTGGGAATTTCTTGTGTTTTTCGCTGAGTGTTAATTGAAATTTCGGAAGGTAATCTTTAAGTATTTCTGTGCTTTGTTTATCGCTGAGTTTTTTTAGTTGCTTTAATTTGTCGCGGCATTCACGGGCTATCTTTCGACGTCCGTTCTCAAGCGTCACATCATCCATTTTTCCGCTTATATTGCTCATCATCATCTCCGCAATCTTTACTGCAATATGCGCTATTTGGTGCTGCTGGCATTTCTTCGCACCAGATGCACATTCCGTTTATTGATTTAATTACTGGCTGTCGATTTGATAATGCGGCTTGAATGTGTAATTGTTCTAGTTCGCTTGCTGAGTCAATAATATCCATAATTCACCTATGCTATTTTCCATTCATTAATAAATAAACTTCCATGGCAATTCGATAATAATTATCACCGTTAATTTCTATGCAATGATTGTTAAATTGACGAGCTGACCAAGTATTATTAACTCTTACCATGCTAATACCATTCTCAATAATAATCGGCATTGCATCGGCTGGGTTGTTGCATGGGTCGAAGCTTTCACCTTCAAAAAGAACCACTGAAAAACAGTCAGTAAATTTAAGAAATAACCGTTCAGCAACCTTTTTATTAATCTCGAAGTCAGATAGTTCGGTGTATTTATTCATTGATTAACTCCAAATTATAAATGCTGCACACGATAACTAATCCCCCATCAAATATTATGCAAAGCCTTTTATATTCATGGTTAGAGTCAGAAACGCGACCATTGCCAAAATATACATGGGAGACCTTATCGCCGACTTTAAACTTAATCCCCACGAGTCACCTCCGTTATGTTGCTAGCATCGCAATTAGATGTATCTCTATTTTCATAAAATTTGGTTACTGACGCGCACGATAAAACAACTAAAATAAATACAATCCCCATAGCAATAGAGTTTGTGAATATATTATCTACTTCATTTAGAGTGAAAATTACCAAGTAAACTATAACTGTAAATATAACTACCGCAATTGAACCTAATAACAATCCCATTATCTAATCACCTCCCCACATTCAATCTCAACATCCCGCACCTGCATTATCTGCATAGCACGGCTCTCGCATTCTTGCTGTGTGTATATTTGCTCTGTAACAGGCACAGCAGAACCCTGTATTAGCATGAGCAATACATATCCGATTATTTGCATGGTTGTTTAATATTGAATGTATACTGGAATGTTTCGTTTATCGTCTGATTCTTCATGCACAGTAGAGCTACCGCAATCATGTATATTTTCAACGCCAGTTACTGACATGTAGCCAATGGGTTTATTTCTACTTAAACCTTTAAAATGATAAATAAGCAATTCTGCTTCGTGTTTCATCATTTCAATATTAACTTTAGATGAATCGCTATTATTTACTGCCAGTTCAATTTCAGCGGCTATCACTAATAAATCATCGCTAACTTTCATTTTTTATTTTCACTCCGTTTCTGATTAATATATCTTCACATTTATCTATTCCATCAAAATAACCAGTATCGTATTCGTTATGGCAAATACCTTTGCGTTGTGGAAATTCAATCTCCAAACTCTCGCGTGATGCTTGCCACGATAACCATGCTAGATTTGTTTGATGGCAACTGTATTGTTGGTCTTCGCGTTTGGTCATTGGGAACTTTGTTCTATGTAAATCGAAACCTGTTTCTTTTTTAATAAACGCTTCAAATTGCTGCCTTGATTTATCCATCATTCCCAGTCCTCTTTAATTAATTGCTTGCCTTTATCAGTTAATTCAAGGGTTCGACCAGTATCAATTCCGTAACCTAAATCATCTAAAAACTCGCAAGCATCCTCGCCAGCGGACATAAATAAATGGTCGTTATTTGCGTATTGCTGGAAAACTAAAATTAGATGTTTAATTGCCTCGTCACGTTCTTTTTGTATAGAACACAAAGCAGATTTGTATCCAGCTTCAAATGCCATTCGGCGAACGCCAACTAAATGACTATCAACCGGTGCTACTGATGGACTATAACCATGAGACTTCTTAAACCAGACTTCAAATTCTTCATCTAACTTATTCATCACTCCACCTTTTTGAACTCAATCACCCATACCCACGGATTATTATTCCAGCTTTCTTCTCCGTAGATGGAGCGCCAAATATCTTCCCAAACTTGGAAGCCATAAGTGGTGGGTATGAAATCATAAAGGCCACATCCAACCTCTTTGCAAATATCGCCTAGGGTAACGGCATACAACTGTTGAATACAAACATCAGTAATTTCAATTTTCCCTTTGATATTACCGTCTTTGTCTGCAATGTTAATGATGTCGCCAATTTCACCATATGGAAAAAATTCAAGATGATATCTTTCAAATGGCTCATCAGGGTTATAGCCAAGAGGGAAGCATTCCCCAGTTTCTGAGGCGATATCGAACACGCGGAGAGTTTCCTTATCAATCGGCCTACGTGCCTGCGTTTTTCTGCCATCCATGACAGCGACTAACATTGCATCGTTAAACTTGATTCTGTCTTTCATTATTCATTCCTCTTCATTGCATCTATTTAATCGATATGATTAAAATAATTCATCATTGTTTTTAATTTATAACCTATAGTTAATTTGAACTTTCTAATTATTTTTGTAGTCCTCGCCGATACTCCCTGTGTCGGCATTTTTTTATCTAGCTTCCTTGCTAAATTCCATGCCTTAACTATTCTTAAACTGCATACACAGATAAATTATAAGTTTCATTCCTGCACGTCCCCTTGCCGTCCTCTCCGTGGCGGCATTTTTTTATTCATTACATCCCTGCGAGTTAAATTAGTCCTTATCCCAGTCTGGATATAGCTTTACCAGTTCACGAATTAATTGTTTCGCATATTGTTTTGGGATATTTATGTAATCAAAGTTAGGATTTTCTGTGTTTTCTCCAATTTCTAGAACATCACTAAATCTTCCCATTCTTATTTCTTTTGCTTCGCCTTCAAATTCTATATCAATATAGCTATTTAATTTCATATCTATCTCCTGTTTGCATCCTTGCACTGAGTCCATGAGTTAATTGATATTTTTCTTTATTAGGTAAGAAAGAAAGCGTAATGCGCGCTGATAGAATTCAGGTCTATCATCCCAAATGTTGTAGCCAGTATATCCAGTGTCGGATTCATACGGCTCAGACGGGTACTTCTTGAATATTCGCGCTTTGGCTTCGGCTTTAATTGCAGCTTCCTTGCTGAAATATCGCCTACCCCTAGTTGGCGAGTAATAGACTTTCACCACCTCAGTAGTTACAGGCATGGTTATATCCTTTGGTTAAATCAAATAAATGGCGGGAATGGTCAGAAGGGTAGTGTGGATTACAAAGATTGGAAGAATGGCAATAATTCACTTTCTTCTATTTTGTAATCAGCCCATTTACTAGCTAGTGTTTCTGGAATCGATATTGTTGATACAGTGGTAACAATTTCATTCGGCATAAGAAAAACATGCTCAGTTTCATTGTTATCATCAAGGGCGTATAGAACGAAGAAGTCAGCGGTATCCTTTTGTTTGTTTATGCAATAACCCCATCTTGGGGCTGCATTTTTAATGCCTTTCCCTTGCTGTTTTCGCCTTATTCTTGACGTTTTAACATCTATCGTTATATTTCCAATGGTGAAATCAATATCTGCTTGATACTTCAAGTCATTATTATCTATGGCTATTGGAACTGCCTTCTTAAACTTCTGCTCACCAATAACCGCTATTCTATCTGTAACTGACCCATATCTAGCTTTATCACCAGTTACTGGATAATCCGCCTTCCTTAGCGTGCTATATACCGATTGCCACGGTATGCCTAGCTCTATGCCAACTAACTTAAGGTTTTTATGTCGAGAGTAACTTTCTATACATAATTGCGTATTATCCATGCTTGATTCCTTCTAGAACGGGATCATATCATCATCAAAATCTAATGGTGGCTCAGATTGTTGAGTTTGCGGTTGTTGATGTGGGCGCTGAACCCCCTGAGTTGATAGCTTCGGATTCTGACTTTCAGTCTGATTACCGCTGCCTAACATTTGCATTTTTCCATCAATGCCAACGATGACCTCAGTAATGTACTTATCCTGCCCGTCATTACCTTGATACTTACGAGTGCGCATTTTCCCCTCTATGTATACCTGACTTCCTTTTTTCAGGTATTTACCTGCCACCTCGGCTAACTTTCCTTGTATGACAATGTTGTGCCAGTCAGTGCGTTCTCGCTTCTCACCTGTGTTTTTATCTTTCCATGTTTCGCTTGTGGCGACCGAAAAATTAGCAAATGCGGTTCCGTTCGGTGAATACCTCACGTTCGGGTCATCGCCTAAATTTCCTAGAATGATGGATTTATTGACGCCTCTCTCAGCCATTTATGCTGCCTCTTGTTTAGTTAGCTCTTCTTTTCTTAGCTCATATATCTTCTGAGCTTCCGCTTGTTCTGGTGTATCCCTGAGCGCTTTATATGCCTCGCCAAACGCATTTTTAAGCACATCCATATCTTGCGTTTCCATTGCAATATCAGTGAAGTGCGATAAATCTACCTCGGCTTTCGTGCGTCCATCATTAAGCCAATCCATTAGCTTTTTGCCCGTTGATTCATTTAGCTGGGTGACTTCGGCGTTGCTGAATAGCCCAGTTCTATCCTTACTTGCCATTGCCGTGTGAGTTTCGTGATTGAGATCGAGAACGGTAGTAAATTCATACTCAACACCATCCCGCTGCTCTGATTTCATACCTAGCTTGTCTACGCCTTTCTTGCCGTTACCTTTATCGACTTGAGCAGCTTCCGTTTTACTTCTCATTGTTGCGATAATGTGTAGGTCAGACCGTAGAATTGCGTCTAAAAATGCGTTGTGACGTGGTGTTATTTCGCTCCATGCTGACCACGTGTTACCGCGATACTTCGCTTTTGCTAGTCCGTCCAGCAATTCAAGACAGCCGCCTGAACCACTCCATTCATGAGTAATACTGTCGATTATTAAATTGTCGTAGCCAGCTTCCTGCGCAGCTCCGATAGCTTCAATAAATCGCTCTGGTGTGAATGGTGGGTCTAACTCCAATACATCAAAATTAAATCGGTCAGAGTAGAGTGAGGCGCTTCCTTTCTCTGTATCTATCACCGCTGTTTTACCGCCAAGTCCTTTGGCTATTTCCAGTGCTCCGTATGTTTTTCCTGAGCCGCTAGGGCCCGTCAATGCAAGTCGTAGCTTTGCCTTTTTTCGCAATGCTTTTGCAAATTTCATAATTACCTCCGAAAATTAGTCACCTACAATTCTGCCACCTAATGGAACCTCTGTGGCGCCACGATAAGGGTCAAAGTTACCTTTGGATATATGCCTTGCGTATCGCTCCAGGTCAGCCTGTCTTCGTTGCGATTGAATGTGTTCAGGTAGAGGGGGGTAGAATTGAGACATTTCTAAGTTTTGACTTTTAACTACTGCGGCAAGAGCTGTTTCTAGCGTTGAAATCCTTTCAACTGGTTTAATTTCATCGCCCGTTAGGTCGCGCACTCTTCGCCTTTCGATATCTTCATCAATCATTGAGAAAGCATATTTTCGGGCAGCATCCTTGCTTTTATGACTAGGGAATGCAGGTATTAAATACTTACCCATATTCACCTCTCATCCACCTGTTAGGCGTTGACTGAGGCTGAATACCAAGGCTTTCCATGCGATAGTATTCAACTTCTTCCTCACGCTCCCTGCGTCGCTTCTCGGCATCCTGCCTTTGCTTGAGTTCATACTCTGAAATTCTCATGCTGCGTCCTCAATCCTCATGAGTATACTTTCCAGCAGTTCCTTTGTTGGATTTAAGCTCCAGATTAAGCCCTCAACATCATCCGTTGATGTTTGGTAGCTATCGTCGGTATGGATAATTGTCCGATATCCACCGCACGCAGCAGGTTCCGTTGCTGTGTATAGTTTTTTAGATTCAAATGTGAATTTCTTCATGCGTCACCTCACAAAAGCAGGGAGAAGAAAAAATATAAATATCAAGATTGTTGCTACACAAAATCCAGCGCTTGGTTTGTTTTTGATGGCCTGTGGTTTGGTGGGTCTAACCATGCAAACGTCTCGCATTGCACGGCTGTATTTATTTTTTGCTTGCATGATTAATCCTCACTTATCGATTGATAGCGATTGTTATTTAGGTTCTGGTGTTGGTGCGGTGGGTATTAGTAATTCATTGTCATGTGGGGGATTTGGTTACTTGCAACTAGCTTAATAAATTCAGTCGCTAATTTTTCATCGAATCCGTTACTGACTAAGGCTTTCAATGCCTCTTGATTGAATACTCGGCGATGCTCTTTATCTTCTTGGCGCTTGGCATCTTCCTTGCGCTTGCGTTCTTCTTCCGCTAATCGCGCCTGTTCAGCTTCAAGAGCTTTCTTGCGCTCAGCTTCGATAGCTGCTTGTTTCTCGCGTTCGGCTCTCTCCTGAGCTTCTTTAGCATCACGTTCTGCCTTTTCCTTGGCTTCTATAGCTGCTTGCTCTGCACGTTGAATAGCTTCCTGCTTTTCACGCTCTGCGCGTTCTGCGGCTTCCTTTGCTTCGCGTTCGCGCTGTGCTGCTGCTTCGATTTCTTGCTGCGATTTTCGTTCGGCTTCGAGTCGTGCCTGTTCCGCGGCTTGTCGCTTTAGTTCTTCTTCGCGCTCAAACTGTTCGCGTTTTGCTTTTTCGATTTTAAGGTCATGAAGTTCGTTCATTTGCAAAGCTTCTTCATGCATTTCAGGCATTTTTCTAGCCAACTCTTCAGCTGCTTTTCTTGCTTCGTCAGCAATTTCCCAATCAGTTGCTGGTTTTCTAACCTCTTCACTGAGCTTATCTAGCTGATCTTTAATTAATTTACGGCTTTCATCGACTAACTTTGGTAGCTTCTTTAAGTCCGCTGCAATTTCTTTTCCTATTCCCTCAACGTATGTTTTTGTTTTGGTAACTTTTGCAGCTAAAGAGATGTATTTATTTCTGTTTACACCAACGTTTAAATCCAACCCTTCGAGCTCAACTAATTCTTTTGCAACTTCTCCAGCTACAAAATTTACTAATTCTTGTGCTTTAGCGGGCACTTTGAATAAATCCAGTGCCGTTGCTTGTTCAATTACGACTAATTCATTTGCCATTTCCTATGTTCCTTATGTGCGTATTCCTCACTATTAATAGCGATATGAATGATTAATTGGTGGGTTACTTCTGACCGAGGGCTTTTGCGATTGCCGCTTTGGCTTTATTGAGTGATGAATCTTTGGTAATCATGATTTCTGGTGAATCGCAGTCACCACCAAGTTCGATAATTCTTTCGTAGCCAATTCTAAGCGAGTATTCATGAGACTGAATTAACTCACGTAAAGCCTCTAATAACTCTGATGCGATTAGATTGTTGTTTAATTTACACCTTTCTAACTGTCCTGCATCCCATGCCTCTTCCGCTATATCTTGCATGTTGCAATCTCTAGTTAGCCTGTCATAGTTATCCTCAAACCATTCGTTAAATTACATATCACCCCCTAGCCTTTAATATTGCATATGCTTCATTAAAAACATCTTTATCTACCCACAAAACCAAAGCTTCTTCATCTAAATCAGCATCAGTAACAAAAGAGACTGTCGTGTTATCAGTGCTTTCTTTTATAGAAACTATAGACTTTGATAAAAGCTGTAACGATATATTTTCACTTCCGATTTCATTAATTAAGTCAGATATAGAAATCATTTATTACTCCTAGCCTTTAACATTGCATCTGCCATGCGGTAGTAAAAATTAGCTCTATTTACTAGTGACTCATCTGGTGCGTCATTATCAAAGCTACCGAGACTTACACTCTGTGAAGCTAAATCACCTTGCATGGCCTTAGCAGCTAGATAATCACGCATATTCATGCCTTCCTGCGCTACAAACTGCATGTCTGGATGCCCGCTTGCAGGAAAAGCCGCTCCACCTGTTTTATCTGTCATACTCCCTCCTAACTATTTCATCAGTCCGTATTCATAATTGATATTGTTAAGACTTTCCCTGTCTGACTCTAGGTAGTAGTCCCATATCTCTTGGTCTTTGTGTTCTTTTACCAGTTGCCAATGCCAGCCTATTTTTGATTTAACTCTGCGAACTTTTCTTATTACAGTTTCGTCGCAATCAAATATGACGCCATAGCCACTACCAAGGCAGCTACGTAACACGCCAAGCTCAACGCTAACAACTCTAAATAACTTCGGCATGGGTAGCTTTCCATTGTGGAAATCATCTATTGTCATACTCCCTCCGTTATTAACTAAACACGATGCTAGTAATCAGCAATATGTTCTGAGAATGTTTTTCTCCAGAGATGACCTCCAGTTAGCCCTAAACTTTTTGCCAAATCAGACATAGCATCAAGCTTTGTTATTCCGAAACCAACCGGATGCTCTTGTATATTGGTGAAATCTTGCTTGTGCGCACACCACATGTCGCCATCAGCTTTTATTACAACACCAACAACATCAGCGAAAGCACCCGCATCATCGTCGTTACACTTCCATTTGTCAGCTAACTCATCTATTCGCTCTTTGTTTGCTCCTAGCGCCTGAGCTTCGATTAGTATTTCCCATGCGCATTTTCTATTGCTTGGGTCAATCAGCCATGAGCATTTAGCAAAGCTTGACTCTCTAACATCAGCAACTGAATCAAGACCCGGCTTGTAAATCAAATCACCGTTTTCGTGTAAGTAATAAATTCCTGAAAAACTCATATCTCTATCTCCTATCTATTAATCAACTCACCACAGCCCACCTTGATGGACTGTAATTAGTTAACTGTGCCTGCTTTTAACCACGTCAGGCGAGGTGGTTCCTTACATTCCCCAACGCAAGAAATTTGTGTATAATTCAATCACCCCAATGCAAAGAAAGGACTTGAAATGCTTAAAATTAATTACGCATCGCAGGGTGATATGGTTCCAAATCACTTAAACCCGAAACCAATTAGACCAACACCTCCACCGCCATCTACACCAAGTAACGGAGGTAAAAAATAAGGAATTAATATGAGCCGAGAAGAAGTTATAGATAGAATTATTTATTCTCATTACCTTGAGCAATTGTATTCAACCGCTTTAAGCAGGCTGGATAAATTAATCTCAATATTCATTTTCATTTTCGGCTCGGCTATTGTTTTACAGGCCAATCCTTATATTTTTGGTGTGTTGGTTGTAATTTTGACAGGCATACAATCAACATATCAATTTGGTAAAAAGTCTGGAGAATCAAAAAGAAAGTCATTTGATTACCAGAAATTATTTACTATAAAATCCAAGTATGATGACGCTGATTTAATGGATCGAATGCTTGAATTAGAGGCTACCGATTCAACCCCGTGGTCGTCGCTAATTCCGATAGCAACACTTAAAGCTCAAATAGCTATGGGTGTTGAGGATAAACATCTAGAAAAGCTTAATTGGAAAACTAAGTTTCTTAGAGTTCTTTGTGGCTAGCCCATCCGTGGGCTTTAAGCTCTCAATTCAGCTCTTAACGTTAGAGCCATGGAAATATACATCATGCGAACACTCATGCTTTTCGCTGATTTAGCTCTTTTCTTGTATTCAGCATAGTCGCGCAGTAATTCTGCTTTATTTTCCATCAAATACCCCTTATTTAGGCTCTTGCCGTCACTTCGCCAGACTCTAATAATGTTCCTGACTTACGATATTTAGCTGAGTAAATACTAGAATTTGGTAAGCAGGTATTATCTGCTGAGTCATAAACTTTAGTGCTGCGAATTGAAATTGCTTTCTCAACTCGGCTAATTGGTTTGCGTGTTAGTGATAAGGTAGGGCGCTTTGTTTCTTCTACTTGTTCGCCATGTATTGCTGCTTTTAAGCTTTCAGTTAACGCGTGTGCTTCCTGCAATGCTTTTCTGCGTTCCATTCTGCGTGATCTGGCGTTGTTGTAGCCGTGAAAGTTACACATAGTTTTCCCCTTTCAGTTTGCTTTGGTGATTGGTGGTAGGTGCTGATTTCCTACTTTCGGTGTTACGTCATGCGACATGCGACTTACTGAGTTATTGCCGATTCCTATATTGCTAATCAGCCTTAGCGTTCACCAATCCCAAAACATACTGTCTTTGGTTTGCGCTTTTACAGCGCTATCTGCTTAAAGAGCTAACATCCTGTTTATCTATGGCTCCTTGCCTTCGATGAGTTAAAAGATACAGGTAAAACTGTATTTGGTCAACAGGTAAAACTGTATTTTTACAAATAAATCTGTAATGAGATGAAAAATTAGAGAATTTAGATACAAAAAAACCCGCATAAGCGGGCTGTATTATTTGGAATGGTTATCTTTTTCTGCGGTATATGCGGTGCTCTACCATAGTTCCTATGATTCTAAGTTTTATTTTTTCGCTATCTAATACTGGGTAGTCATTATTTAATGGCACTAACTCATAATGTTGCGTTCCGTCCATCATTATATGAGTTGGCCTATATTTTTTGAATGTAGCTTCTTGATCTCCATTGGCCGCAACAACAAACTCACCTGGTATAGGCTCAACTTCGGGGTCGATTATAACTACATCGCCAGTTTTAAAATCAGGCTCCATTGAATCGCCTTCTATTCTAAGTGCAAAGGCTTGGTTAGACAGGTCTTGATCCGTTAACACATATTCAAAAGAGCCATCACAATCACTAATAGGAACGCTCTCAGCCAAGTTTCCCGCCTGTACATAGCTAATTAAAGGTATTTTCCTTGTATTTACCTCATGAACTGGCTGTATATTATCACCAGTCATAAGCCATCCAGCATCACACTCAAGAGCGTTAGCAATGCTAATTATATTTCTAGGTTTCTGTGTTTGTCCATCTTCAATGGCTGCCCATGACTGCTGTCTAATTCCTGCTTTTTCAGCCGCTTCGGTTTGAGTTAACCCTAGCGCATCTCTTCTCGCTCTAACTCTACTTGCAAGACTCATATTCCCACCCCCTGTAATGCAGGGATTTTTACAATAAAAACTGTATTTGACAAACAGGTATATCTGTTATTTAATACAGATAAAACTGTATAAGGAGAAAGAGACGTATGGAAACCATCTCTCAACGTGTAAAAGCTCGACGAGGCGAGCTCAATCTAACCCAGTCTCAATTGGCTGAATTGGTAGGGATAAAACAGCAATCAATTCAAGCTATTGAGGCAGGGGTAACAAAAAGACCTCGGTTTATTTTTGAATTATCCAAAGCATTAAAATGTAGCGTTGTTTGGCTTCAAAGCGGAAGCAAAAAATAACAACTCACTCGCTCTTTAAATCCTCAGCCCTGAAAAAGGGTATCAATACAAAACTTAACTCACAGGATCGTGAGCAACGGACTAACTACGTCAAAAGGAATTTAACAAATGGACTACGCAATTTCACGCAACGTGCGAGCTATTGAGGCTCGTATTCGCAAAGGGATCATCTTAACCACACCTAAGCAAGTTGCTAAGGCTGTCGGTGTACACGAATCCCAAATCACTAGATGGCAAGCTGAGAACGGCTTTGTTGAGAAGGCAGCAAGACTACTAGATGCAATAGGGTTCGATGCGCCAATTCAAGATGTGATTATTCAGGGTGATGAGGCTAGGGCATTAATTCAGATGCTAGAGCATATCAGATACCCAAAAAGAAAAACCTCAAAGGCGGCAACCGATGAGGCTCAGATGGAATTAATTTAAGAATCATTCACGGGAGTAATTATATATGGAAGAAGAATTTTTAACAACGGATGAGGTTCATTGGCCATTTGAAATGCCAATTGCTAATGATGAAATACTTACTGAAGGACGATTACCTAGCGAATTTAGCATAGGCGGTTGGATTTATGTCATGAGCAATCCAAGCATGCCAGAGATTTATAAAGTTGGAATGACAACTTGTTCACCAGAAAAAAGAGCCCAGGAGCTTTACTCATCTTCTGGTGTACCAACAAAGTTTAATGTTGAGCTGGCGTTTTATTCAAGTGACCCAAGAAAAGATGAAGCAACAGTTCACAGGATCCTGGCTCCATATCGCGTTAATGAATCACGGGAATTCTTCAAAGCTCCACTAGAGAAAATAAAGTGGGGGTGCAGAGAGGCAGGTATGAATTATAGAGAAAACGACATCTCAGAAATCGCAGTTCTCACTGATGTAATTTGTACTGACACACTCAAAAGGCTAAACGTCGATGAGATATTCGACTCAGAAGGCTTCTGTTATTTCGGAGATAAAAACGCAGTAGCTGAAATGCTAATAAGAATATCAGCCAGGCTCATGATGAAAGCACCTGGTTACTCATTTTATATAAATGATGGAGAGGTGAGCCTTATTGAGCCAGCGGATGAGCAATACTTCAGAAGCGTTGAAAACAGGCCACAGGCAGAGATACCAAATTTTATTAAGGAGTTAATCAATGGCCAGAGCAAGAAATATTAAGCCAGGCTTTTTTACTAATGATGATTTAGCAGAGTGCGAGCCATTGGCTCGTATTCTTTTTGTAGGCTTATGGACAGTTGCCGATCGTGAAGGTCGACTAGAAGATAAACCACGAAAAATTAAAGCTATGGTTTTGCCTTATGACGATGCGGATTGTGACAAATTACTCGCTCAATTACATGGTAAAAACTTTATCACTAGATATGCAGTAGATGGGAATGAGTTTATCCAGATTAATAACTGGAAGAAACACCAGAACCCTCACATGAAAGAGGCGGCCAGTGAAATACCAGAACAAGTTACGCAACCTACTGATATTAAAGAAGCACCAGAAAAGCACCATACAAGTACAGTACAAGAACCAGAGGAGAATCAAACTATCCCTGCTGATTCCCTTAACCTGATTCCTGATTCCCTTAACCTGATTCCCTATAACACCCAAGCCGAAAAAACGGCTTGTCCTGGTGATGAAAAAAAATCGTCAGGCAATGTTCAACCGATAGCAAAAAAATATGCATTCGAGGGACAGGTTATTCGGCTCAATCAAAAAGACTTCGATACCTGGAAGGGATTATTTCCAAATATCGACCTGGTTGCAGAGTTAACACGTTTAGACCTGGAGTTCGAGAAGGACAAACCTAAGAACTGGTTTAGCACAGCAAGCGCGAAGCTGAACTACCAGAACAAAAACGCCAAACCTACTTGGGCGCCTAACAAGCGAGTAGCCAGTGAGAACTTTGGATCCAAGGATTATGGACAAACGGATATACCAACATGGGTGAATTAAATTATGAACCTGACAGAAAGAATTCAAGAAATCGAAAAGCAACTGGCAGAGATTGATAAACAACCTGCTGAAATACCAAACACAGAAATTCATTACCTGGATATCGAATGTGAAACTCATGGAACATACCAGGCTAGGAAGCGAGTAAGTACAAGTGGATTAAAACTAGCATCCAGGCCATCACCATGCCCCAAGTGTCTGCTTGAAGAGCTAGAAAGGTTGAGGGATGAAAAACAGCAAAGTGATGAGCGTGGCAAAAAGCGTCTTGTTGAAAAACTCCTGGCTGATCTGAATATCCCTGAACGTTTTATTCCATGCACCCTGGAGAATTACGAGCCAGTTAACCAGGATGCAGCTAGAAATCTAAGTGTTTGCAAAGCGTATGCAAACAAGTGGACGGATAGACTACGGCAGGGGGGCGGGTTGGTTATGTGTGGCAAGCCTGGAACTGGTAAAAATCATCTAGCCCTGGCTATTGCCCGACACGTTATTGAGCAACACCAGGATTCTGCACTATTCACAACCGCATTACGGATTGCCAGAAAGTTCAAATCAACCTGGAGTAAAAACGCTACCGAAACTGAATCAGATGTTATTCGAATTTATACCAATCCTGATTTACTGATAATCGACGAAGTAGGTGTTCAATTCGGGTCTGAAGCTGAAAAGCTGATCTTGTTTGAGATCATCAACACCAGGTATGAGCGAATGAAACCAACCATTCTAATCAGCAACCAAACCAGGGAAGAGCTAGGCGAGTTTATCGGTGAGCGAGTCATTGACCGTATGAGTGATGGCGGCGGTTGTACATTGGCTTTCACCTGGGATAGTTACCGATCACGCAAGCAAGCAGCCTAACACACCAAATCATAAGGACTTCTAGATGAGATGGAAAAAGAAAATTTATTCACCAAGTGCAAGCAGCTAACTGAGGAAAACAGGGAGCTAAAAACCGAAAGGGTTATCTCAAGAATTAAATTATCAAACCAACGATTAGAAATCGAATCACTACAGCGAGAGCTTGAAATTAAAAACTTCGATGTTTCTTGCATCCCACCGATACAAATCACACCACAAGTTACTGAATGGCTCTCTGAGTACGGAATGCCGTGGGAAGTGTTTTATTGCGACAAATGCAAAAGTTGGTTTACTGAGCTAGATACTTTATTTCCTTGGGGTATTGATAACAGCGGTTGCAAGTGTGACCAACAAGAGGGTTGAGTGATGAAAGGAACAACGTTAACAGAGCTGATGTGGATATACGCAGCAGAAAGAATGAGCCGAAAATTAAAATATGTGAAAAGCGGCAGAGGCAAAGTTGATTACAACCGAAAACTGTATAAGCCATATCGCAGTGAACGAGTTTTAAATCGACTCATGAAGCTAGATGCCGCTGTATTTTTTAAAGCCATTAAATCTAGCCAGAGGGAGGCATCTAATGCAGGGAACTAATTGGGTTAAGGTGAGTGAGAAATTACCAACCGAAGGCGAGGCTGTAATTGTTATCTATGGCGAACATATCCAGAACATAACATATGAGCTAATTTCATGCGGTGTTGACTGCGAAGAACTTAGATGGATGCCACACAATAACAGCGACTACGATTCGGCTCCACTGGAAACATTCGACTACTGGATGTACATCAAAGACCTGCCACTCCCACTAATGCCAGAGGGGGAATGATGGAATTCGATTATTTATTTTGGAAATTATTCCTAGGTACGCTAGCAATTTGGACTGTATCAAGTCTTGCATGCGTTGGATTTTGCACTTTAGTGTATTTATTTTTAAGGAAATAACATGAGCGAACTCAAGAAATGCCCTATGTGTGGAAGTGGTGACATCAAAGCACAATTCTGCGACTTCCATCATGCAAGAAATTATTCAGTGAGATGCGCTGGATGTGGACTGAAAATTGAACGCGAAAATGACATTCAGATAGCCATAGCAGCATGGAACAGGAGAGCTAACAGTGAGTGAGCCAGTAGAAGTAATGGTCTATTACGTTAACTTCAATACGAATCGCAGATTTTGGATGTTAAAAATAAATGTAGGCTGGATTGAGGAGCACTATAAATTCCCATGCAAACCAACTAAAAGACAAATCCGCAAAAAGAAAAAAGAATGGATCCAAGAAGCTAAATATTGGATTGAGGTATACGCAGAAATGCAAGGAGCTAACAGTGAGTGATGAAACATACAAATGGGTCGTCGGGTTGCTATCTGCCATAGGGTATTTATGGATATTAATTAGAGCCTTTGAATACTTTACTGGACTGGCTTTCGGAAAGCTAATCAAACGAAAAGAGAAAGACCGTAAGCTGGCAGCAATATCTGAATTTTATGAGGCGTATGAGCTTGATAAAATAAAAGAAAACCAGATGGTTAGAGTTGCAACAAAATACGGGCTTGTTATTGCAATCTACCGCGAACCAAAAGGCAATGACGAGTAGGAGGTTAACTTGGAAGCAGATTTCCTCTTCCACGAATCAACCAAAAATACCGCATGGCAACACCTCAAAGAAGTTCTAGCAACAAACCAACCACACCGAATCATTATCAAGCCTTGGAAAAACAAGCGCTCACTATCTCAAAATTCACTTTCACATATGTGGTATGCCGAAATCAGCAAGCATTTATGCAAGAACGGCATCAAGCACACTGATGAGAGCGTCAAGGAGATGATGAAACATACCTTCTTAGGCTATGAAGAGGTGAAAATGATTAATGCCGTCACGGGCGATATAGAGCTAATTAGGCGGTTACGAAAAACTTCTGATTTAGACACTGGTGATATGTATTTCTACATGGAGCAGGTTGAACGCTGGGCGGTAGATATTGGTTGTTTCGTGACAACCCCACACACAAGCGAATACATGAAACTCAAGGAGCAGCAAGATAGATGAATAGATTACAAATAGCGATAGCAGGGATAGGAGCTAAGTTAGGGTTATCACTAGCCTCAAATCCCGAACCATTTATCCCGTGGGTTATGGAAGATGAGCGCCATTCATACAGCTACCCTACATCAACTAAGCGCATCACAGGTCACGCAAAGATAAACCGAGCAGCCAAGAAGCGGAGGGCGAGAAAATGACGGATAACGCAAATAACCCATCACATTACGCATCAGGCGGCATTGAATGCATAGAAGCTATCAAAGCTAGCATGACCCGCGAAGCATTCTTGGGGTATCTCAAAGGGAATATACAAAAATACGTTTGGCGATATGAAAAGAAAATTAACCCAGTCGAGGACTTGAAAAAAGCCCGTTGGTACATGAATCGACTTGTTGATGAAGTGGAGGTAAGTCACCGTGAAATGCTTGCTAAATTCGATTGAATCTAAATCAATATTCGTAGTTACACATCAAAGCAAACCCAAGCCACCGCCAAGCAATATCACCTTTAACCCAATGAAATCAATCAATGAAAGCCGCCACATCCGAACAGCAAGGACGAGAAAATGACACCAGAAGAAAAACTAAAGCAACTAGATGAACGCTTAGATGAAGTGCATAAGCTAATTGTTTATCTAAATGAGTGCCGCAGGGAGTTAATCAATCGTCACAATCTAAACAAGGAGAAGTTATGACTCAGCAAGGTAAGAACGCGATTGAAATAATCAAAGCGGTTAGAGGGTTTGAATATTTCACCACAAAACAAGCGCAAAACATAACAGGAATACCATACTCAACAGCAAGTTACGTCATCAGCCTAATGCGTAAATTTGCGGCTGTGTCAGTTGTAGGGAAAAGCAAGGGTACATTGAAATACAAAATATCACCTGATGCTGTGCAGATTGTTAAACGTGAATTTACCGAAGTTTTCAAGCCAGCACCTAAGAAAATAGACGATGAAATAGTAGGTCGTGGAATGGTTTATGTCGAAAAGGCCAATGTGCAAGGTATGGGTAGCGCATTCTTAAAACGCATGGATTCGTTATTGAGCGAGGTGAGGGTATGAATGAAGAAATGCATGGAATTTACCTCAGAATCGACGGTGATCAATATCGGCACATTTGGGTAGTTGGAGATATTCATGGATGCTTTGATTTGCTGAATGATAAGTTACAACAAATTGAATTTGATAAAGAAAAAGATTTATTAATTTCAGTTGGTGACTTAATCGATAGGGGTGATCAAAACGTCGAATGTCTCGACCTAATTAATGAAAAATGGTTTCGTGCAGTGCGTGGTAATCATGAGCAAATGGCTATTGATGCTTTGTTTAACGGCAGAGACGTCAATAACTATATTTACAACGGTGGCAATTGGTTTTTCATGCAGGACTACGATAACGAATGTTTATCCCGATTCTGTTTAGCTAAAGCGAAGAAACTACCACTCATTATCGAAGTAAACACTGATGGAATAAAGACAGTCATTGCACATGCTGATTATCCATCCGATGAATACGAGTTCGGCAAGCCAGTAGATGAGCAATATGTAATTTGGAGTCGTGAGCGTATTGGTGACGATAACGTGCGTGAGATTAAAGGCGCTGACCTATTTCTATTTGGTCATACTCCAATGAGAAAAGGTGCTGTTAAACGAGCGAACCAAGAGTATATCGACACTGGCGCAGTGTTCGGCTATGGACTGACTATGAGGCAGATAAAGTGAAGCGTAAATACCCAAATTTAACCATTGGAGCCAAGTTATTTATGGTGGCCGTTTATGTTGGCCTGATAGCCACCTCAATCATAATCTATCGGGAGGCCTTGCTTTGATATGGCACTAAAACGCGATAAATACGATATTGTATTTTCGCAGTTAGTCAGGGAACGAACAGATTACGAATGCGACTACTGCGGAAGGCACTTTAGACACGAACCTTCAAAACTTCACTGCTCCCACTTCAAATCACGACGACACAAAGCAACTCGATATCATCCTCTCAATGCCTTCTCACACTGCGCTGGCTGCCACCGAAAACTAGGTGAAGACCCACACGAATTCAATGCTCATGCTGTTATCACTTACAGCGAGATGACTATTGATAGCGTGGCTCGTTTAGCAGGAACGGCAGTGAAGTTAAAGCCGTGGCAGATGGATGATTTATACCAGCACATGAAAGTTGAGCTTAAACGGCTTCAGGAGCTTCGTAGCGAGGGTGTAACGGGTCGGATTGAATTCACGTTACCAGATTGGTATCAGCACGGCATAACTTATCAGATGGGGGATGTGTGATGTTTACGGATATAGACGCAGCAATTGAAGAGGCTAGATGGTCGAGAGTTAGAAATGGCTACGATTATGCAGTAATTCAAATTGAGCGCGGAATGATGAAAGTCCATCAACTTAGATGGTTAGGCGCTAACTCTAAATTGCGAATTATGTTTTCCACTAAAGACGATGGAAGCGGAACAGTATTGCCGGAGGTAAGATGAGACTCGAAGATTTACCTAAGTATTTTTCACCTAAGAGCCCAATGTTTAGTGACTCTCCAGCCGCTACAGCTACTGATAACTTAACAATCACCGATGTAATGGCCTCGCTTGGTTTGGCGACCTCGAAAGCGAGAATGGGGATTGAGTTGTTTTTGGCGAAACACGGTATCAATAAGCCAGATGAAGCGGTGGAAAGTCTCTATCAATATGCACTAACTCAGGCGCATAAATACAGCTCTATCCAAAAGCTTGATGAAGATGATAGGTCATCAGTTCTGCAAATACTCGCAAATTATGCATTTCAGGATTACGCGAGAAGTGCAGCCAGTAAAAAGATTTGCCCTGACTGTGATAGCGGGTTTATTGAGGTTGAGGTGTTCGACACTAAATACTCCACTAGAGCTAAGGTGTTTGTATCTTCAGGAGGATTAACTCCACTTCGGATCACTAACACTGCTAGAGAGGTTAGAGGCACTACTAGAGTAATCTGCAAGACATGCAATGGCAAAGGTGAAGTTAGTCATTCATGTCGATGCAATGGGCGTGGTGAGGTATTGGACAAGAAGGAAACCGAGAAACAAGGAATCCCAGTTTATAAAACATGCTGCAAGTGCTCAGGTCGTGGATATTCACGATTACCGGCTGAAGATGTAAGGCGTGATATCTGCAACAAGGTGTTTGATTTACCAGAAACGACATGGCGCAGAAACATTAAGCCACTCTATGAAATGTTAATTCAGGAGTGCTTCAAAGAGCAGGAAAACGCAGAAAAGCAACTGTCAATTGTTACAAAAAGAGAAAATGTTTCTATAAATTAATATTTAAATAGAAAATTAGTTGACAAAATGGCGAAAGTAGCCCATCATGTTTCTAACGATGGGTTATTGCCATTTCGTTGAGGATAACAAGGTAAAAGAGGCGGCACTTGTTATCGATCCCGCCTAGTTGGTCACTTCGTCTATTTGGACTGGAACTCCAACCGCATCGGCTGAGAGGTCGAAGAAAGATAGAGCCTCTACTTCGGTAGGGGCTTTTTCATTTAATGGTTAGTCGTATAAAGGTTATTACGGAAGGCTGTTAACCTTCTTATCGTGGTTCGATTCCACGCTATCCCGCCAATTTCAAGAGGTCGCCTAGTGCGGCCTTTTTTTGTTTCTACCATTTTGTTGACACTAACAATATGGTCACTCATGCGCCGCCACAGAATCAATCACCCTCGTTATCAATTAACACAAGAGCTGTGCGCGGCTATCTATTAACTAAATTCCTCCAATGTAGGGGGTGAGTATGAAATGTATGAATAACACTCCTGATTGGCTGGACCATCTACTTAGTTGGCTATCTTCAGCAAAAGAGCAAGCGGCTGCGGCTGGTCTGGCTGGGACAGTGGCCATACTGCGTGGCATGTATAACGGCGGTGGCTGGAAAAAGACCCTGCTAGACGGTGCGCTGTGTGCATTCTTCGGATGGTTCGCTAAAGACTTACTAGCAGCTATGGGGATGAACCCTGAATTTGCTTATTTCACTAGCGTGCTGATTGGTTACTGGGGCGTAGAAACGCTGAGTAAAATGATTAAAGGTAAGGCAGGGGTGAATAATGACTGAACCTAAATGGCTAACTGAAGCTAGAAAAGAAATTGGCATGTCTGAGCATACAGCTGAGGGCTCGAAAGCAGTCGACCAGATGTGGATTGATAGTAAGCTGCGTGGATTGGTTGGTACTGCACGTAAAGTGCCGTGGTGTGCTGGTTTCGTCAATGCCATGTTAGAGCGTGCTGGTATCAAGTCCCCTCGTAAAGATGCTTCAAGTTCATATGATACTTTCGGGCAAAAGCTAACGGATCCTAAGTATGGCTGCATTGTTCGCTTTTCTCGCTCTGGCGGTGGACATGTTGGTTTCTGTGTTGGTAAGACTGCAAATGGTTCACTTCTTATCTTGGGTGGTAATCAATCAGACGCAGTAAACATCAAAGCGTTTGGAACTGACCGAGTTGTTGCTTATCGCTGGCCTGATGGGGTTGAAGTAGATAACCGACCACTACCAGTTGGTGATGCCACGCTGTCAGTGAAAGAGTCGTGATATGAGTTATTCTGAAAAATGGCTTATTGCGATAATTGCCGCCCTTGGTTTTATGTACTGGCTTGCAATGGATAAAGTTAGCAGTCTCAGTAAAGAAAACCAGTCGCTGAATGACAAGTTGTCACAACAATCACTCATATCTGATAACGCCTACACCTCAATATCTATCTTTGACCGTATCTCTGGAGCAACCATTGATGCTAAACAACAAAACACACTGGACGCACAGGGAACCAAGAAAGACGTCAAGACTATTCTTATTGGCAATGACTGCGCTCCCGTTACTGCTCCTGATAGCCTTATTAACAGGATGCGGCAATACAAAGGCTGAATATGTATTAGCACCTCACATTCCCATACCTGCAAGTTTACTAACTGATTGCCCGATACCAGATATCCCCGAAAAAATGACGTGGGGTGATATCGCTGAATACAACATTGAGTTGATGTCGGTAATTAAGGCGTGCAACTTGGACAAGAAAGCCATTCGAGAGATTGAATATGAAAGAAATAACACAACCAAAAAACAGCGGTAATCTGTGGGATTGGTTCGGGCTGTCGTATGCATCATTCTTAGTTATTCCGCGGGTGCTCATGCATGAAATGCCCGCCGAGTGGCAAGATAAAATGGCTGCCTTGTTACATGAGTATGATGAAACTTTCGATACATCACCTGTAATAAATTCTGTTTCAGTGTCTGGTCGTGATAGTGATGGCAAGTTAGCTAAATTACCAGATTACATCCTAAATTACCGCCGCCCTGACCGTGAAGCGATTGAGAAACTCAAGCGCTAACCGTCAATAAAGCAATACGGGAAATTGAACAACAAAGAAATGCCCCAGATATCGGGGCCAAGCGAGAATAATAGTTCATGAATGTAACGTAACTATACGTTAATCGTGAATGACCACAACCTTAAAAAGGTAGTAATCTCAAACGGATATTACAAATCAGAGCCTCGCAATAGCGGGGCTTTTTAATGGCAAAAAAATAGCCCCTGGTGTTGAGGCTTTAAAGTGTAGGAATATATATGAAGTTAATAACTTAGCGATGTAATAACCATACCCCTCTCAATGTTACGTTACGAAAGTAAAGTTAAAAGAAAGTTACATTTATTCAAGTTTTGTAATCAGTAGTACGCATTTCACCCTGTGCACCACATGCACACACATCTAAAAACATCGAACCGTTATTTAGGAATGAGCCTTTGAGGAAGTCAGTTATAGCTGATACTGCTTCGATGGGCTGGTTTCCTATGTGGCAAGGGTTCATTACTAAGTAAGGACAGTATCATGACTAAATCATTAGTTTTTAAAGGTAACGAAATCACCCCATTTGATAATGGTGACGGGCAAATCTGGTTTACTAGTCCTCAGATGGCTAAGCTTCTAGAATACAAAAATGAGAAGTCGGTAACCAATTTATACAACGCTAATAAAGATGAGTTTTCTGATGATATGACAATGGTCACTGAAACGATGACCAATGGAATAAACAACAACTTACGAAAGAAAAAGGTCAGAATCTTCTCTGTGCGAGGTGCGCATTTGATTGGAATGTTGGCCAATACAGATGTGGCGAAAGCTTTGCGCCGTTGGTTATTGGATTTAGCTGAAAAAGAGTCTAAGCCAAAATTAGGGCTAGCAAATCTTGATATGGATGAACTTAAAAACCTAACTATCAATGAAATGCAAAATAGACTAGTAGCGGCTGATAATTGGTCGTTTGAGAATTTTGGTAAGAAGGGTAGTGACCTGATGAATTTACGCAAGCGTCACTTAAAGAAAATACGTAAAGCTAAGAAAGCCATTATGGATTTATCTCAGCTAACGTTGCCTGATATGGGGGATTTTCCATATGGAGAAGAACCTGCATGAACGCTGAACAGTTTATAGAGAAAAACGTACAGGCCGAGTTAAAGAAGCTCGGCTTTTCTTTATCTATCGCTCAGATGGCTAGCAACATGGCATTAGATCACTACCGCAAAAGTTCACAGGCAAGTCGCAAAGGTGGATTGTTTGATGATTGCTTAAATGTAGCTAAAGCATGGGCGATTAAGTATTCAGGCGGCAAGAAGAAATGACCAAGCAAGAGAAAGAAACAGTATCCATTCTCCAACGCCAAGTACAGCAATCCCTAGAGTGCATCGAATCAGGCAGAATTGAAGAAGGTCGATTAGTTACTGTAATTGTTGAGCGCGGATTGGATAAATTACTCAGCAAATCGAAGAAATGAATAGGTCGCTCAGCGGCCTTTTTTATTGGGTGGAATATGAAGAAATACACAGTAACAGCAACAAAGAAAGACGGCACAACATACGAAGGTTTAATGACAACTAAAGAGCCTCGCGTGACTAATGGGCTAATTGCAATTGCACAAGCTGACGGAGCATGGATATACATTTCACCTGATGAGATTAGCAGCGTCGAGTATGTGCCTGTGGTTGAAGTAGCAGAATAACCAATCACAAAGCTCATCATGGTGGGCTTTTTAATTTGTTATGAGGAAAACATTATGGGACAACAATCTAAACAGGTTGGTTGCCCTAGCAAGCTGAATGATGAGCTAATCGCTAAGGCAAAGGAATACCTGTACGGCGGTTACAAAGAAAACGAAGGTCAGGTAATACCAAGCATTGCTGGTCTAGCGTGCTACTTAGGCATTGCTCGCTCCACTGTTTATGAATATGCAAAGCAGGATAGTGATTTAGGTCATGAGTTTTCGGACACGTTAGACGGAATTATGGCTTTTCAGGAAATGAAGCTAATTAATAGTGGATTATCTGGTGATTTCAACTCAACAATAACTAAGTTAATGCTTGCTAATCATGGCTATAGTGAGAAGCAGGAAGTGGATCACAAATCCTCCGATAGCTCAATGTCACCAACAAAAATAGTTCTGGTTGCTGGAGGTAACAATGACGGTAGCGAGGATTGAAATACCGCCTAAATTAATTCCAGCATTCGAAGGTAACTATCGCTACAGATGCTCACACGGTGGGCGAGGCTCTGCAAAGACGAGAACATTCGCACTAATGACTGCTATTCGTGGCTACATGGCTGCAATGAATGGTCAATCAGGCGTAATACTGTGCGCCCGTGAATATATGAACTCACTTGAAGAATCATCCATGGAAGAGGTTAAACAGGCCATTAGGTCTGTACCTTGGCTCAATGACTTCTATGAACTCGGCGAGAAATACATTCGCACCAAATGCCGCTCAGTTAGCTATGTGTTCGCAGGGCTTCGGCATAACTTAGATAGCATCAAATCCAAGGCAAGAATATTAATTGCATGGGTTGATGAAGCTGAATCAGTATCAGAAATAGCGTGGACAAAACTAGCGCCTACTGTTCGTGAAGCTGGCTCTGAAATATGGGTGACATGGAACCCTGAGCGAGATGGCAGCGCGACAGATAAGCGATTTAGAAAGAATCCACCTGACAATGCCGTCGTGGTTGAGATGAACTACGATGACAACCCGTGGTTTCCGTCTGTGTTGGAAGATGAGCGGTTAAATGACCAAGCCAGATTAGATTCTGCTACTTATGCGTGGATATGGGAAGGTGCTTATCTTGAAAACTCTGATAAGCAAGTATTAGCCAATAAGTATGTCGTTCAATCATTCCCTGATGATTTATGGCAGCAAGCTGATAGGTTGCTTTTCGGCGCTGACTTTGGTTTCGCTAAAGACCCTAACACTCTGTTACGACAGTTCATCCTAAATGACTGTTTGCATATCGAATATGAAGCTTACGGCGTGGGTGTTGAACTTGACCATATGCCAGAGTTTTACGACAAAATACCAGAAGCACGTAAGTGGCCTATCAAAGCTGACTCCGCACGACCAGAAACTATCAGCTATTTAAAGCGCCAGGGATTCAATATATCAGCCGCTAAAAAGTGGCAGGGTAGTGTCGAGGACGGCATTACACATTTACGAGGCTTCAAACAAATCATCATCCACCCTCGCTGTAAAGAAACAGCAAAAGAAGCCCGTCTCTACTCATACAAAACAGACCGAATTACTGGCGAGGTATTGCCTGTAATTTTGGATGATAACAACCACTGTTGGGATGCTGTTAGATATGGGCTTGATGGGTACATCGTTCAGAGGTCAAAAGGTGCATTTTATTTTTAAAGGGGAATTTCAGTGACAACACAACAAGAGGGGCTGGAATTGCTCGTTAATAGTGTTGCTGATATAGCCAGAAGTCGCGCTCTTTATGCGTCTGGCGGTGTATCTAGCAATACAAAGAGAACCAACCTTTATGACGAATTTGGATACCCAACTCGCTTGGTGTTTCGTAATTTCTACGACACCTATGAGCGTAATGCGGTGGCTCATTCGGCTGTGCATCGACTACTTGATGATTGCTGGCAAGATAAGCCAACGATTATTGACGGTGATGAGTCGAAGGAAAACAAAGAAACAACAGAATGGGAAGCCTCGGTAACTAAGCTGCTCAAAAAGCACTGGGCTCGTATTAAAGATGCTGACCGTAGAAATATGGTTGGTCGATACTCAGCGTTACTCATCCAACTCAAAGATAACAAAGAGTGGAACGAACAAGCAGACTATAACGAGATTAAAAAGCTTAAAGATAAAGCACTGGTTAACCTCATTCCGCTATGGGAGCCGCAAATAACTGTCGCTGAATGGGATAACGACATTACATCGGAAACCTACGGGCAGCCGAAAATGTTTAACTTTGATGAGCGACCTGTTGGCGAAAATGAATTGCAGGGACCAGCAAGGCAAAAGCTCATTCACCCTAGTCGAGTCATTATTCTTTGCGAAGGTGCTGATGATGGAAATATGTTTGCTGGCATACCGTTGCTTATGGCTGGGTTTAATAAACTACTGGATATTGAAAAGATATCAGGCGGCAGCGCTGAAGGGTTCCTGAAAAATGCTAGTCGTCAAATAGCCGTTGAGTTCGACGCCTCTACTGAAATGGATAACATCGCTCAGGCAGCATTAACAGCAGGATATAAAGACCTTGGCGAAGCGATGACGGATAAAATCAATAAGTTAAACCGAGGCACTGACTCAGCAGCGGTCATGCAAGCAGGCAAAATGAATGTCCTGTCTGTTGCTGCCGCAGATCCAACACCGTCATGGGAGGTTGCTGTTAGAGAGTTTTTAACCACTATTCGCATCCCTTTTTCTGAGTTCTTAGGTACTCAAACAGGTGTGCTTGCAGGGGATAAAGACGGGGCCGCATATGGTAAGCGCTTGAATGGCCGTCGCTGGGGATTCTTAACACAGTATGTTACAGAAATCATCGAAAGACTCTGGAAATTAGGCGTTATTGACCCGCCCAGCAGCGGAGAAGTTACGCTTGCTTGGTCAGATATGTTAGCGCCTAGCGAGTCAGACAAAATCGATAACATGCTTAAAATGGCAGATGTAGCACAGAGAACTCAACAGGCATACCTAACACCAGCAATAAGCCCTAATGAAATACGTGCTGTTGGTGAGCTTGAGCCATTGGAAGATGAAGGAGAGCCACCCGAATCAGGCCCCAAAGGAGACCCATTAGTCGATGATGAAGAATCAAAAGATAGGGTCGCCGATAATACCAAGGAATAAGGCTGACCCAACACAATCAGGGCGGCAAGTTAGAAAGATGTTCCGTGATATTGATAATCGGTATTACGAACTCAAAAAAGCACTCAAGCAACTCTTCGACCTGTCATTCACTGGCAGAGAGAAAATACAATCACCCACTCAAAGCTACATACTCGCTAAAAACGCACAGGATGAGCCTGACACGATTTTTAAGGTTAACGCTGGCGTTTATGTATATGACCTAGCGGAACGTCCTGCAGAGTACGCTAGATTCCTCGAAAGACTGCAATCAATACTTGATGACTACCTTCTGGAAGGTGGCGACGAGAGATTGTGGGCGTTTGGGTATGTGTCTGATGAGTATGAGCGTGGCACATTGAATGCTTACACTAACTTAGCCGTACAATCCGAAGTCTACGCACAGCAAACAACACTTACTTATCTACTGTCACAGCCAGCCTATCAGAATCAGGTTGCAGCGGCGTTTATCTCTACGTATAGCGATTGGCGCGGCCTGTCTGATGCTGCACGCACTGACCTAGCGAATGTTATCGGCACATCGATAGCCAGAGGCATAAACCCACGTGAAACAGCGCGGATAGTTAGCCAACGTTTAGATGTATCGATGACCCGAGCAAAAGCTATCGCACAGACTGAGCAAGTTGGCGCACTTCGTAGGGCAAACTGGAACGAAACGACATGGGCTAGCGAAAGGTTAGGGCTGAAAACTGGCATCTTATGGATATCAGCACTTAAGCCGACCACTAGGCCAAGTCATGCAGCACGTAGCGGGAAGATATTCACTGTTGAGGAGGTGGAATATTTCTACTCAATCAATGGCAATCGCTATAACTGCTACTGTGGCAATCAACCAGTATTGCTCAATGAAGATGGCACGCTGCATAACCCTAGTATTTTAGACAGGCTCATTCAGTCGCGTGATGAGTGGGAAGAAAAGCGACAGGAATCAACAAGCAATTCATAAAGAGGTCAACACATGAAGCTATCCAGCATTCATGTTAAATCACTGGCTGTCAACTCCTCCAATATCTCAACTGAAACTATCGATGGTGATGAGCATATCGTCATTCGCGGCGTTGTGCCTGTCATTGATGATGTTGTGATGAACGGTGGTTTATATCCTGCCAGTGAGATTAACAGTAGTTTTAAGTCGATGGAGGGGCGGCAATGTCCATATGGTCACCCTAAAATCGGCACTGATTATGTATCGGCAGACATGCCGCGTGCAGTAAACCAATATCACATTGGGGCGTGGGCTGAAAACGTCCGTAAGGATGGCGAAAAGGTCATCATGGATGTGAAAGTAAACCGTCGATTTGCTGATGGCTGCGAGAAGGGGAAAGAATTCCTATCCCGAATTGATGAAATTATCGCGGGCAACAGTTCCGATCCCATTCATGTATCAACGGGGTTATTGCTCCAGCGCGAACAGAACAAAGGCAAGTCAAAGGGTAAAGCCTACACATGGGTCGCTAGAAACATGCACTTTGACCATATCGCTATTTTACCCGCATCAGAACCAGGAGCAGCTACGCCAGAAGATGGCGTGGGAATGTTCGTGAATAGCGAGGGTGAGAAGCTAGAAACTGAAACAGCAGAGCTTATTGATGCAGCAAACTTCACACAAGAAGGCTTATTCAACAAAGCTAAGTTCTTTTTCGCTAACAATTCATTCTCATTTGAAGACATCTATTCCGCATTGCGTGCTGCATTACGTAACGCTTCCAGTGGCGATGATTGGCCTTATCCAGAAATGGTATGGCCCGATAAGTTCATTTACTACAAATCAGGTAAAACCTACCAACAAAAATATCTCATGAACGATGACGGAGACGCCGAACTCGTTGGTGAGCCTATCGAAGTTGTGCGCAAGCCAACAGAGTACGAAGTTAAAACCAATAAGGAAACTAACCCGATGAAAGAAATCATCACGAATGCGCTGAAGGCGAAAGGCATCGAAACAGAAGGCAAATCTGATGCTGAATTACTGGATGCGTACAACCAAATGAACGCCGAAGAAAAGAAAGAGGAAACGCCAGAAGAAAAAGCTGCGCGTGAGAAAAAAGAGAAAGCGGAAAAGGATAAAGCCGACACCGCAAACAACAGTGAACTACAGCAACAAATCACAGCCGCTGTAAACGCTGCTATTGCACCACTTCAAGCACAGTTAAACGCCAACGCAGACAAAGAAGTAAATGCGATGCGTGAAGCTGTGAAAGCTAAATTCGGTATGTCCGACATCGCTGTTAATGCGCTAAGTGGCGACCCACTGAAAGAGCTATACGCTCAGTGCAATGTATCACATGGCCTGAATGGTTCATTCCAACAAGTCAATTCCTCTCAATCAGTTTCAGATATGCCGGAGTAAAACATGGCGAATAAAAAACGTGTAATTCATGCGGGTGGTGTATTTCCTAATCCGCTATTAAATCGTGAAGGTGCGGCAGCAGTTGATACCAAGGCGGGTGTTATCGGCTTCTATGATGAGACTACTGCTAAATTCACGCCATCAGTCGATGGTAAAGAAGCGAATATTTTGTATGTGGCCAACTTTGATTATCTACGCTGCCAGACGGTTGACGATGTAATCAAGGCGGGTGATTGGGTTGTTGCAATTCAACCAATGCAAGGTCTGTTCCTGAACGTGCGTGCCGCTGCTGGCACTTATAAGAAAGGCCAAGCGGTTATTGTTGCTAATGGTCAAATCACACTGGCAACTGGTGCAGAAGGCGAAGCAGTATTTGCCTATGTCGAAGAAGATACAGCCTTAACCGTTACGGCGGGTGAGCTGGTTCGTGTTGTGTTCAAGTAAGGAGAACTGAATGTTTTATTTTTCAACTAAGAAGGCAACCGAAACGGGAAACCTTGAAGCCAACCAAGCGCAATTCGGTGCGTTGAGTTTGGAGCGTAACTCATCTGCTCAGGCTGTGGCTGACTTTATTTCTCGCGCTCGTAATTTGCCAGTTCTAGATGCTGCCAATGCGGTGGACGACATTAAACGTCTGTACAAAGCGTATGACCAGACTGTGTTAGCTGAATTCCAGCCAAACACTGAATTTACTTTGTTAAACGACCTTATGGGCCTATCTCGCTCTGTTCGTATTGATGAGTCGGTCTATGAATATGCACGTAAAGGCGGTGGCGGTGTGGCTCACACATCAATGAGTGGGCAGGTCGGTGCGTTACTTGAGGCTAGCGCTTATAGCTTCGATGGAACAATGGTGCCAATTCATGACACTGGCTTTAAGTTCACATGGCGTGACCCGATTTTCGGAAAAGGCTCTGCACTGGCTTCATTGTCTGATGCACAGAAAGACTCTGTCGATACTGTTCGTCGTAAATACCTCGATTTTATCTGGAATGGTTTCCGCGATGCTGCGGGTAACTTCATTGCGTTTGATGGTAAGACGTTTAAAGGCCTGCGTAGTGATGAGCGCGTAGCTCAAGTGACATTGAATATCAATTTCGCAACTGAGCAAGACGGCAAGAAAATCCGCACTGAAATCATCAAGCTGCGTGACGTTCTGAAACTGCAAAACCTGCAATATGGTGAGCAAACTTGGTACGTGTCTGGCGAAATCCTGTCTAACTGGGAATCTGTCTACTTCGATGTTAACCAAACCCGCACCATTCTTGAAGAAATCAAGAAAATCACGGGTATTAAAGACATCAAAGAAGACTACGAGCTGAAAGGTAACGAAGTTCTTATTGTTCCGCTGGGTGCTGGTGTTATCGCTCCTATCGTCGGTCAGGCATTCGGCACTGTTGCTGACCCTCGTCAGTTCTACAACTCAGATTACATCTGGCGCACATGGGGTGCTGCTGGTCTGATGGTCAAGCGAGATATCGCAGATCACTTCTCAGTTATCCACGCTAAAGGCGCATAAGGGGGATTCATGGCACTGGTAAAGGTTATCTCAAGTAACTTCTTTGCTGGTGCCGACCTCAAAAAACAAGAGGTTGGCGCTCAGCTGGATGTCTCAGAAGAAACTGCTGAAACATGGCTACGGGCTGGTCTGGTCGAGCGAATCGAAGAACGAAAACTCGAAGTCGCCACGCCAGAGAAGAAAAAGGGTAAAGGTAAATCAGATGGTGATAACACTTGATGACGTAAAGCCAATGATAGCCGAGCTTGGGTTTACATTGCCTGATTCCGTGCTGTTGTTGCTACTGGATCAAGTGAATGCAAAATCTGAATGCTTGGCGGCTAACTATGATGAATCACTGCAAAAGCTACTTCTAGTTTATGCATTGGTTCGTCTTGCCTCATTGTCTGGTGCTCGAAAGATATCATCACAAGGCGCTCCTAACGGGGCGTCACGCTCGTTTACTTATGACTCAGCTGGTACGGATCATTTACTGAAACAGTTGAGAGCGTGGGATACGGCAGGGTGTTTATTATCGTTACCACTGGCGAGTAAATCGGTTGGGTTCTTTGGTGTGGTAGGGGGTTACTCGTGAGTAATACCGCTAACTGGTCGTATACCAATATCGCTACTGTTTACCCCGTCATTCGTGGCGGTGGCAAATGGGATGACACAATCACATATGGCTCGCCTTATCTTATCGACTGCACATGGCAATCTAGCAATGAAGTTGTGAAAGACGATTTGGGTAAAGAGTTTGTCACCAATAACGTTTTTTACACTGAGTTAAAGCGCAACGGTGTAGATGCGCAAAGGCCAGAGCGCGGTTTCTACATCGCCAAAGGTGATACTACTTCTCAATCTGACCCGAGAGTCGCAGGAGCTGACATTATCATCACGGTTAAACAAGATGATATGAGCTTTTTTGGTGAAGAGCCAGACTATGAGATAAGGACGTGATATGAGCGTAAAGGTCAAAGGTATCAGGCGAGTCAGAGGGAATATCAATAGCGAATTAGAGCTTATTGCTACACAGCGAACAGCCAGAGTTATGCAAGAGATATCTATCACTGGTGCGGCTTATGCTGCGGCAATTACCCCTATCGACACATCCAATCTCATCAACAGTCAGTATCGCCAGTTGCAGAAAATACCCAGCGGTTATGAGGCCAGAGTCGGTTATTCAGCAAACTATGCCGCAGCGGTTAGTCAGATGAAAGGTAAGCTTAAAGGTCAACCAAGAGAGGATTTTGGCAAAACTAGAAGCGGTGTTTCATTTGGAGGCGGTACTGGTAAAGGGCGATATTGGGACCCTAACGCAGAGCCTGATTTCTTACGCAAAGGCTTTGAAAACGCAGCGCCAGAAATACAGGAAATCATTAAACGAGGCTACAAAATATGAAGCCTAGTGATATTTACAGCGAAATTACTGAGTGGCTGGAGGTTAATCACTTCTCTGATGGTTTCGACGTTCAGTATCGATTTTGGAAAGATGGTCAGCAACTAGACAAGTTTATCGTCATTCAGCGAATGGGCGGCGGTAAGCCAGAGGAAGCACTAATACGTGACTCTTACCGAATGCTGCTTATATCTGAGGTCGATGGCGGTCAATCAGCGCTTGAAGACCTAGCTTTTAGTATTAGAGAAGCATTAATCCGAGACCATAAAATCGGATGCATGGCCTATGTAGAGCCAATCGGCGGTATCAACCAATCAATGAGCGACAGAAATCGCTTAGTCCTAGAAATCAATTTCAACACAATAATCTCACGATAACGGAGTAAATAAACATGGCATGTGAATCAGGTGCATTCACAGGGCGCGACGTCGTTGTATTTTATGCAATTGCGTGCCCTGAGAACAAACCATCACCAATGGACTACGGTCGCCTTGGTATGATGCGCGGAAAGTCGTCTGCTACTGAATGGGAAACGGTAGACGCAACGGGCGATATGTCGCCACAAAATACACAGGAAAGCTTAGTTTCGTACAAAAACGTCACTTTCTCGGGTGATGGCGTATCTCGTAAAGAGTCTTTATACGGTCAGAAAGAGCTTAAGCGCCACGTTAACAACCCTGAAACCACATCAGGTCAACCTTATGTATGGTTCAAGATTGTTAGCCCTACAGATATCACAGAAGGCTGTTTCTTAGTGACTAGCTGGAGTGATGAATATCCACACGATGACGTAGCGACTTGGTCTATTGAAGCTAATAGTGCAGGTGGTGTCGATATCCGTGATATTCCAGAAGAAATCGTAATCACCAAACAGCCAGTAGACCAAACTCTGACGGTAGGCCAAACGCTAACTTTATCTGTGGAAGCTAAATCCACCGATGGCTCAGCGCTAACTTACCAGTGGAAGAAAGGTAACAGTAATGTGTCTGGCGGTACTGCTGCGACATTTACCAAGCAGGCAACGGTTGCAGGTGATGCAGGGGAATACACTTGCGTCATTACATCAACTTCTGCGGGTAGTGTTACTTCTAGTCAAGCAACAGTCACCATTTCTTAATCTAAGGGGCGCAAGCCCCTCTATTGAGGTTACATGCAAGTATTAACGGATGTAGGACAAATAGCGGTGATTGTCGATGGTAAGTCATATCATTTAATCCCATCATTCTCAGCAATGGCTAGGCTATCCCAAAACTCACCCACACGATTAACTGATATTTTCGTTACTGTACACGGAGGTCGATTCCCTAACCTGAAGAACCCGATGCTAGCAAAAAATGCAGAGGCGATTTGCTTTGCTAATATGGTCATGGAATGCAAAGACGTGATTGAAAAGTGCTGTAACGAAAAAGTCAGTGCGTTAATTGGTAATCTTAGCGTTAACCGTAAAGGCTGGCTAAGCTATCGAGAAGGGCACCTGAAGCTACAGGATATTATCACTCTTGCCCGTCACCTCATGCGCCACGGTATCATGGGAGACCAAAAGCCCGATGAAGACGAAGAGCCACAAGGGAAATTCACAAACGAGTTCGACCCGCGTGTCTATGTCTACCTTGCTGTAGCCCATTTAGGCATTAGCGAACAGGAAGCATGGGGAATGACAATGACAGGTTTCCGCGCTGCAATGGAAGCTAAATTTCCCCGTAGCGAGAAAGATAAAATCCCATCCAATAAGCGGTATGAAGAAGCTATGGATTGGGCTGATAAAATTATTATGCGTGATAATGCGAGGTAGGTTATGTATTTACAAGTTCTTCATGGTGGAGATCCGAAACGAAAACCGAAAGAGGAAATTATCAAAATCTCCAAGGTTAAATATGTTGAAGACCTAAGTGTCGGATGCAAAGCTGGGGAGACTCTAGGTAGATGCCTTATTGTCAGTGCTATTGATCAGCCAGTATTATACAGTGAAATCATTTTTCAGATGGAAGATGGCGATGTTTACAGAGTGTTAAGTGAAAGTGGCGCTATTCTGAAAGAATACAGGAAATAGCGCCATGCTGGATTTGTGATCTAGCCCGCCCTTGGGCTGGGTGGTTATTTTTTACTAAGTAATTGCTTTAGCATGGATTCAATTTTATCTAGTTTTTCTGATAACGACTTTTCTTTATCGATATCATGCAATTGGTTATCTTCATTGCAATACTTACCAAATATTTTAAGTGCTTTTCTCCTGCCTGCAATTTGTAGGTCGATAATAGAATAGACTGCAACTCCAATAATAGTAGCATTGCTTCCAATTAATATATCTGGGTAGTTCTTATTTAATGGTTTCAAATACTTGTTTGATTGTTCTATAAAAAGCTCTTTAAATGTAACTTCATGTGTTTCATTTAGCCTACATAGGACAAAGTCACCATTTATCGGTTCTATGCTTGGGTTAAAAATGACAGTAGCCCCTTGAGGAAAGCTGATACCATCATTTGTGCACATAGACTCACCTTCAATTTTTAAAGCAAATAGTTTTTCAGATGCAGCTATATCTAGGTCAAGTGGGCTTGGGATATATTCAACGCCAACCATTGGCTCATCAAAAGAAAAATTAGCAGCCTGTACGCTCGTGACTACAGGTATTAGCGGTAATGTGACAGTTTGGCGGACACCTCTAAGTTCTGGAGGTGAACCTTCTCCTTGAGTTAACCACTCTGGTTGTGTTCCAAGTGCCATCGCTAAATTGTTTAGCGCATTTATCCTTGGCTTTGCCTCACCACCCTCATATGCAGCAATTTGCCGAGGGACTACTCCAACCTTTTTTGCTAGCTCAGATTGAGTTAAACCCATGGCGTTTCTAGCCATGGATACACGTCTTGGGAATGATTCATCAAAATTCATATTGGAGCCTTTAAAAACTCATTGACTCATCATAATTATCTAGTATGATAAAAATTCATTGATGAGCGATATAAAATTCAAAAACACATAATGGAGTGAATAATGAAGCAAAATACAGTTAAGAGCAAGCAGATTAGTTACCGCCTACGCCCTGAGGTGGCTGAATTTTTAGAAAGCTACGCAGCGAGAACGCATCGTTCTATACAGGGTATGCTTGATACTATTATGGATAGAGTGATCGATAAGGAACAAAAAGGTGAAAGCATTATTCAATAAAAAGCCCCAATTGCGCGAACAATTGAGGCCAGTTGCCAAATAAACCCATCGAAAGGAATAAGTGACATGAACATTGTAGCTAATAACGATTTAACTTTCCAGAACTTCACATTTAGCCCAGTTGCTGATAATGGGAAAATTTGGTTTACATCAGCGGAGATAGCTAAAGCGTTAAAATACAAAAAGACAGATTCAGTTAGCCAGATTTATGCGCGTAACGCCGATGAGTTCACGGGCTCAATGACAACGACCCTCAAAATGAAGGTCGTTAGAAAAACTGGTGATGTTGAGATGGTTAATCGCCTTTTCTCACTTCGTGGCGCTCACCTGATCGCAATGTTTTCTAACACTCCAGTGGCAAAAAAATTTCGTAAATGGGTGTTGGATATATTAGATCGTGAGGTTGAGTTAGGTAATCATTCACCAGTATTTAATTATCATTACCCAATTGAATCAGCTGATGTTCATAACCGTAAGTTTGATAACGCATGGCTAACACCTAGCAGCTTGATTGATAAAAGAAACCCTGCGCCAGAATTAGATTTGATAGAGCAATTAGAGCGTGATGGCTTTGATGTTACTGGAGCAAAAGTTCGGATTCATGCATTACACAACAGCGCTAAACAGGCAGTACAAATTGAAGAGCTGTTTGTGGATACAAAGAAAATGCTACACCGATTGAAAGATAGCTTTGATGTTGGCTCAAGACTAGGAGGTGCAAACGTAGTATTTGAAGGTAAAGACAAAGGAGTGATGATTAGTGGAAACAAAAAAAGAAATATCGGGTGTCATTAAAACAGAAAAGCCAGCAGGTGCGAACTGTTGGCTATTTCCCAAACTAAACCATACGGAGGAGTTTCATGAGTGAAATTACTTTAGCAAATAGTTTTAACGCTGTCACGAACAAAACCATTGATACCCAAAAGCTATTGTCAATGGTTAATATGGCTCGCAAGTCATGCGGTGAAAATCAAATTCGTAATAACGTATTGATTGACAGAGTAAAAGATGAATTAGAAGGTGAGTACTACAAAATTTTTGTAGTTCAAAAACCAAACAATACTAACTCTGAAATAATTGAAATGGATATCAAGCAAGCACTTCGTGTTGCTGCAAGAGAGTCTAAAGCTGTTCGTCGTGTATTGGTGGATAAATTAGAGTCAATGCACGTTGCCGCGCAAAAGGGTGGAAAAAGTCAATCTGGTCTACCTGAATATCGCCAAGCCAGAACGCTGAAAATGTCGGTTGATGCAATCACAAACCTATTTGACTTGATGCCTAACCTAAGTAATGAAGCCAAGCAGTGTGCAGCGGCTAATATTGTTAATCCGATTGTAGGATTTGAAGCTGTGCCGTTGCCAGTTCTTGAGCAAAAGTATTACAGCGCTGGTGAGGTGGGAGAAATGCTAGAAGTCTCAGCAAATAAAATTGGACGAATCGCCAACAAGAACGGATTGAAAACGGATGAATTCGGAAAGTTCTTCTTAGACAAGTCGGCTCATTCATCAAAGCAGGTTGAAGCATTCCGCTACAATGATAATGGAATTAGTGCGTTACGCCACATCATCCACGGGAAGGAAGTAGCCTAAAATAAATAACGCCACGGATGGCGTTACTTGTCTCTATAGAACTCAGTTAGTTTTGAGAATACCAAACTTTTTATTTCCTTGGCGCAAGCATCAGCCTTTCTCTCTGCTTCGTCGTGGTATTCTGAAAACTGATGGCTATTGGAAAATGAATCTTCTAGCGTATGCAGTATTTCAGCGTTAATAGAACGATTATTATTCTTGGCTCTTTGCTTTATTTTTGCATGAATTTCATATGGTAACCGTAAATGAAATTGAACCTCGCTATAGTCTCTGCTCATAAAACGACCCATCCATTAAATAAGATGAGCTATCGTAATTCTTGCTGTATAGATGAACAATAGTACCGTTTTGGTACGTTATTATTATGTTTTTAAATAGATACAATAATATCAAACTGTAAATAAGATCAGTAACGCCAAACTTAAATTAGTTGATATCATCTCTCTATGAATAGCAGTTACCATGATAATAGCTGAGAGAATATTTTAGAGTATGGATTTAATTGGTTACCACGGCACATCCGCAGAAAATGAAAGCTCAATTGTTAGTGGTAACTTCAACGTTAGTGCAAACGACGATGAGTGGCTAGGTACTGGAGCTTATTTCTTTATTCATGGAATAAGCGATCCAGAAGATGACGCGAGACGATGGGCTGTGGTGCAAGCGTATGACAACAAGAAAAAACAAAATAAATATGATAAGTATGTTGTCTTGAAGGCTGAGATAAGTGTTGATTCTGCTCTTGAGCTAGATACTAACGAAGGCTTGAATGCTTTCAATTCATACAGGGATGGCATAATTGAGTTAATGAGAAGGAACAGGCTAAAGCTAAACAAAAGCTTACTCCAAAATGATTGTTTAATCTGTAACCTTCTTATGGATAAATCTGGTTTTGATGCCATAATAAGAAAAGAGTTTATAAAATTTGATTCCTATATTAGAAAAATTAGGTATCAATCAAGGATTCCAAATTGTAGGATAATGAGCGTTAGAAATCCAAATACATCAGTACATAATAGCATTCAGGTTACTAAGAGAGGTGACGTATGAGAAAAACACAACTACAAATAGTTAATGAGTCACTTCTAGAGCTTAATAAAATGAGTACTGAGGAGTTAATTTCTACGCTAGCTAAGGCGGGTTTAGTAGATGAGAACGACCCTTACGATAATCACTATGCGTTTAGTTTTTCATCGGCAAATGATAAAGCTGAGGGTGAGTCTAACTTGTGGGTCGAGTGCGTGACTTGTAGTCATCACTCTGCTAGCTTTGCATTCTGAGGTTTTAATGGTCTTTAATATTATCAATACAAATGTGACAGAAATAACGCTTGAGCAAACACCAGATAGCGATAAGAATAGCATATCAATGACAAGCTATTACTTCTATGACCAAAAAGAAAAAAAGAATGTTAAGGCATCGATGGATGTGGCTCTTTGTATTGCTAACAAATTGAAATTAACATTTAAGTATAATTTCTTTTTTAAGTTTGAAGACGAAATTATTAATGAAAATCTTCAGGATTTTATGGATGAGATTGATTTTCATGGGATAGCTTACCCGTACATAAGAACTTACGCGGTCAACTTACTGAATATGTCAGGGCATTATATAACTAACCCACCTATAATTCCCGAGTTCTAATACCAACAACCCACTCCGGTGGGTTTTTTATTGCCTGAAATCTGCATTTTCCCTTTTGCTTCAATTTGCACTCCCGCTAAGCTAACATTACTGAAACTAATTGATGGGATGGTGAGATGAACAAGATTATAGGTTTGTTTGCGTTTGTAGTTTTCTGTGTTACTGCCTACTTTGCATTTAGGGAGCCTGTTTCATTATTTATTATTGTTCCTGCATGTATATTTCTTGGTGCCAAATCGGATGTTTTAGGCGTTAAAGTATCATCTGTTGGGGTAATAGTTGTCTGTGTGGTGGCGCTTTTTTGGGTTAACTCAAAGGCTCCTATCTTTGGTGAGCGCTACGAAAATAAATTAGCTATTGAAAGATATAAAGATGCGGAGAGACAAGAAAAAATAGAAGAAATGAATCGCGTGTCATTAGGAGAAAATAAGCTAAAGGATTCATTAAAGGACCCATCATCCGCAGAAATAAAAAACAGCCGTTCTGGTAAATCAGGAGTTACATGTGGTGAGGTAAATGCTAAAAACAGCTTTGGAGCGTTTACTGGCTATAAAAACTTCATACAAGTCGGCTCAACTACTTTAATAGATGATGGTTCTTCTGAGTTCACAAAAGAATGGAATGAGATGTGTCGGTAATTAAACTTTAACTTTACAGGCCCTGCTTAATAGCGGGGCTTTTTATTTTAGCTAAAGGCCTATGTATTAATTTGCATGGGCTTTCTTTTTTTAAAGAGGTTAACAATGACGCTCAATGCTGGTTCAGTAGAATTTATTATTAAAGCAGATACTGAAGCTCTGCTAGTTGCAAATAAGCAAGTGGAAAGAAGCTTAAGCGATCTCGACTCGGGATTTAATAAAACATCTAAATCTGTTGAGAAAACAGAAAAATCAATGCTTTCTCTATCTAAAGCAGCGGCAGCTGTAGCCTCTGCTTTATCCATAGGTGTAGTTGTTAGCGCGGTGGATGAGTGGGGGCAAGTAGCAGCTCGAATAAAAATGGCTTTGAAGTCTGTAGAGGGGGATGTTGAGAAATACGCCGCCATACAGGAGCGTTTTTTAGAAATAAGTAATCGAAATGGTAAGGCTGTTGAAATAACTCAATTGTTGTATGTAGAAGCCGCAATATCCATGCAAGAGCTTGGTTACAACACCGAGCAAACAGTTGATTACATTGAGTCTCTATCATCGGCGTTAACTGCAAATGCCACTAGTGCAAACCAAACACAATCAATGTTAAATGCGCTTAGTAAATCAATGGTGTCTGGAAAAGTTGCTGGAGAAAACTGGAACTCAATTATGAATGCGACCCCAACATTGATCGGGGATATCGCTAAGCAATTATCTGTAATGCGTGGCGGGGTAAAAGTTACAGAGCAAGATGTTAAAAAGCTAGCCGCTGAAGGGAAAATATCATTCCAACTATTTGCCGATGCGATCATTAAAGCTAGAGATGCAAATAATGCAATGGCCGACTCAATGGATAACACTGTCGCCGATGGGTTCACGAAATTAACAAACTCAGCAAAGGCTTATTATGGCGAGCTAAATCAGACGTTAGGCATAACAAGAAGTATTTCGGCTGGATTTGCTGTACTAACTGAGAACTTTGATAAGGTCTCTACCGCCGCAATGGCTCTAGCCGCTGTTATGGGTGCGAGAATGGCAGGCGCTATGAGTAACTCTGTTAAGGCTAAAATTGCCGATGTTGCCGCAAGTACAGCCCAAGCCAAGGCAACTCACCAAGCGGCACTAGCTGAACAATATGCAGCAACTGCAACAGTGAAGAAAACACTAGCCGATAAGGCTGCCGCTGCATCTTCATTAGCTCTTGCTCAGGCTGAATATAATGTAGCTAAAGGAACAAATGCCGAGGTTACAGCGCTAGAAAACTTAATAGCCAAAAAGACAATTGCTAGGAATGCGTCATTAGCTCACGCGCAATCATTAAAGGCTGAGACTGTAGCAATAACTACAACTGGTAACGCTGCAAGAGCTGCGAACGTTGGACTGACAGCTTTAAGGGCTGGATTGGCATTGATTGGTGGGCCAATGGGCGCAGCCATGATCGCCGCTGGTGCTGTATTCTATTTTTACCAAAAAAGCCAAGAAGCAAAAGAGGAAGCATTGGCATTTGCTGATTCTATCGAAGAGTTAAAAAATAGAATGAAAGAGCTATCCGCTGTAGCGCTAGAAGCGGAAATGGCTAAAGCCAGAAGATCAATTAACGAGCAAAAGGACGTAATAAAAGAATTAGAAAGTGAAATAGAGATGCTGAAAACATCTTACAAACTAACATCTGAAAGCATGGCGCTGTTTTTAGATAAAGAAAAGAAACTAAGTGAGATAAGTGATGATCTAAAAATAAAAGTAAATGACCTAGAAGAGAAGAAAGCTAGATTAGCTGAAACGATCGGGTTTGTATCTAAAGCAACCGAAGAAATGAATGCAAGGCTTGATGATGCTTCAAAAATGTTCGGTGGAGCTACCAACGGTGCTGATAAGCTAGGTAATGCAGTTCAATGGATGGGGCAAAAAATAAAAGAAGCTGCGGATGCTCAGCGTGCTCTCAATGAAGCGCAAAAGGAAGCGCCAAAAACCGATGAAGGTGCAAAAGCAATACTGTCTTTGAAAGAACAGAATGAGTTACTAAAAATCAAAGATAAGCGGCAAAGAGCCATTAGAAAAGCTGAAATGGAAGCTGGCAAGCTAACGCAAAATAAAGGTCAGGCGGATGAGTTAATAGCAGAAGCTACAGCCTTTTATGATTTAACTGAAGCAGACAGAGAAAGAGAAAAACAGTCCAAATCATCATCTAAAACCACAGATACAGTAACGGAAGCAATTAAACGCCAAATAGCCGAAATCGAACGCCTTAATAAAGGCTATGAAGAAGGCTCTAAGAAGTTAGCGCAGTATGATGCTGGAAAGGCATTAGGTGATAAGGCAAGTCCTGAGCAGATAGCAGAAGCGGAGCGTTTAGCAGGTGAGTTGTACGATATCCAGCAACGATTAGCAGACAAACGAGCCGCGCTAGAAGCAAATGTGATCGCCAAGGCTGAGATGTTGAAAACTGATGAACTAGCGCAGATAGAAAGACAACTGAAAGCGGGTGATATTTCCTTTGAAGAGTCACAGCGCCGCAGGTTAGAAATCGCGTCTGAATATGCCACTAAAATTGCAGAGGCAACAGCTAATAACATTATCACACCAATAGCAGATAACCGCGCTAAGTTCGACCCAGTACAAGCATTACAAAACGAAAATACCCGCAAACTCGCCTTGATGAGAGAGTATTACAATCAAGAGCAGCAGTTACTAGATGACTCCTACGCTAAACAGCAAATGTCGCATGAGCAATTTACAGCAGCAAAACAAGCTACTGACATGCAGTATAGAGCGCTTATTACAGCAATGGATAATCAGTACCAACAACAGCAAACAGCCGCACAATGGGAGCTAATGAGGAATCAATCATTAAGCTACGAAATGCTAGCGTCTGCGGTCGATTCGTTCGCGGGCAATGCATCCAATGTAATGACAGGGTTAATGACGGGCACTATGTCGGCAGCTGATGCCATGCGCTCATTGGGTAACACGATTCTAAACAGTGTCGTTAACTCAATCGTGCAGGTCGGCGTTGAAATGCTGAAAAACTTCATCATCAGTAAAACGATGGGAGTAGCAGCACAAACAGCGAACGCAGCGGCAGCAGTAGCAGGTGGTGCGGCAGCGTTGGCAGCTTGGACACCTGCGGCAATAGCGGCATCTATCGCAACAGGTGGGGCAGCGGCAGGTAGCGGATTAGCTTCTTTCCAATCGTCAATGTTAGCTGGTCAATCGATGTCATTACTCGGCGGTCGTCGCTACGGCGGTAACGTATCAGGCGGCAATCCATACCGTATTAATGAATCGGGTGAATCTGAGATATTCCAGACTTACGACGGGAAACAGGCTTTCATTCCGAATAAGTCAGGGAAGGTTATTCCTGCGGATAAGGCGGGCGGTAACAAAAATATCAATGTGAGCATTATATTTAATGACCATTCATCAGGTAATCACCGCTTTGAAGCCGAAGCAACACAAAATGGCGACACATTGACAGTTCAAGCGTTTCTAACTGACATGCATGAGAAGGGGCCTATGCATCGCTCGATAATTCAAAATACCACAGCAACAACCAGACTCGGATAGAGGTAACGATGGACGAAATTATTGATTACCCTCGCGGTATGCCATTGCCGATTAGGGCAGACAAAAACATGACCATCGACACGGGATTTAGGACTGACCAGCCACAAGTTGGCGCTCCTATTTTCCAACCTTTGACGGATGATTTAAAAACCGTTTGGAGTGTGCGGTGGGTATTGAGGCGAGAGCAGGAAAGGCGCTTTGCTCAATGGCTACGAAGTCCTAACTATCTTGATAATGGTAAGCGCTGGTTTCGGATGGAGATTGATTTGGGCGGTAGTGGACTACAGGAGCAAATAGTTCACTTCGTTCAAATGCCAGTGCAAACCTCGATAGTTGCTGGCGTGGTGACGTGGACGGGAAGCATTATTTGCCGAAAACTGAACAATACAGATGACGAGTTTGGCGATTTAATCGTAGAGATACCGCCAAGGGATTGGGGCTTGCTCGATATCGTCATCACCGAGCGACTGCCTAGATGTAAGGGGGGAGAATGAAGCTAAGAGAGTACCGAGCGCAACGACCGATGCGCACATTCTACGAGACCATTCAATTCTATCACCCATCATTCGGAAACATTCATTTAGTCAGCTTGCAGATAGAGCCTAAAGTCTTAGGCGGTGTTGAGTATCAGCCGTGTAACTTTGAACTCACTGAAAGCCAGCAAAGCAAAACGCCGATTATCGATGCCTCTGTTAAGTTTAGTCGAGTAGCGCAGGACTTTAAGCAGCAGCTCAAGTTATGGCGGTCAAACACTCGAATGAAGCCAATTATCGCAACGTTTAGATTGTTTGATTCAGCCGACAAAGATAACCCGATAAGCGAATGGTCGCTGTACGTGAAAGACTGTTCACTTGATGCGGAGTCGGTCACTGTTACGCTGTCGATGAATAACCCTCTGAATAAAAACGTTGGCAGAATATACACGATGGAAGAATTCACAGGCTTGGAGACTGTTTAATGACGAAATTAGAGTTTATTAATCAGATGATTGGCAAGCCATGGAAGAATCGTGCGTGTACTTTAAATGAGTGCGATTGCTGGGGTCTTGTCGTGTTGTATTTTAGGTACGTACTAGGTACGGAAATTCATCATGACGCTGGCTACGAATCTGACCATGACTTTGTAACTTGCTATGAGAATGAAGTCGAATTCTGGCAGCGCAACGAGCATCCAGTAGATGATGGGATATTCATTGGTTATCGCGGCTCTCAGCCAGCTCACATAGGGTTAGTTATCGATGGTAATGCATTCCATAGTCGCGGCGAGAATGGGGCTGTAAGAATGGATAGGCTCATTGTGCTTGAGAAGAAATTCACGAAATTGGAGTTTATGAAATATGCCGATAGTTGAAATTCAGCGAATAGCGGGAACACCTAAAGAAAGAGTCGATTTAAAAGTCGGCTCTTTTTTTTATAGCGATTTTCTAGTGCATCAGCAGTTGCATAGTGATGTTCTGATTATCGTTAACGGTCGTGAGCTGCAAGAAGATGACGAGTTAGATTTCGAGATAACACCGACTCACTATATTCAAGTGTTAGACCAGCCGAAAGGGGTTATCGGCGATATCTTAAACCCAGTGTTTAACCTTGTAACGAAAGTATTCTCGTTTCTTGCGCCAAAAACACCGTCATTTTCTGCGGCTGAGTCGAATGTTAAAGATAGTCCTAACAACCGACTCACAGGGCAAACAAACGTTGCAAGGGCGTATCAGGCAAGGCCAGAGATTCACGGGCAAGTAAGGGCGTTTCCTGACCTCATTCAGCAGTCAATGTTTGAGTACAACAACAACCTAAAAACCGTAACTGAGTGGCTAAACATCGGTATTGGCGAATATAAAACGGAAAGTATCCGATTTGCTGAGTCTGATTTTACCGCAATGGCTGGGGCGAGCTACAAGATATACAAGCCCAAGGAAGTTATCCCACTGATTAACGAGGGGTTCGAGTTTCCCGACATCGACGGGCAAGAATTGCCGGGGCCTAACGAAAGTAAAGATATCCCACAACAAACAGCGACAGCAAATGAAGTGGTTTCAGGTGAGATAAAAGGTGGCGAAGCAGCGATAAAAATCGTTAAACAAGATGAGTTTGAGTACTTCTACGAACTGACAAAGCCGCGCTCTATCTCAATGATAGTGAATGTAAGTTACGACACGCCGCAGGGTTCGGTAACTAAAGATGTGAAAATTGACGCTCAATTAGTTGATGCAAAAGAGAGTGACGATGGTTCATTAATTAACCCTGTTGAGTATTACGAATTCTTCTTTACTAACCTAAGCGGAACTGATTTAGCGCAACTTCCACCTAATGCAGTAGTGAACACAACGAAATTCATTCTGTATGACAATCAGTTTTTAACAGTGGGCCCGTTCTTTTCCCCTGTTGATGGTGACCAAATGTGGATCCACTTACAAGCGCAACTTGGTGGCGGTGATAACTGCAATGCAACTGTCGAAATCTGGAAGATAAATACGGATAACGAGGAAATAGCTGGCACTCGTCAAAGCTTCAATACTGCGCTAAGCGCTAACAATGGTGCACGAGTTTATTACAAAACTGACAAAGTAACGCTTAATTCAGGCCGCGGGCGTTACGCTGTACAGCTCACTCGACGCAATAACAGTAGCGACCAAAGTATCATGAAAATCGAAAACGCTCACATTGTCCGAGTTCGTGAGAATGTTGTTTTTGAGAATGACACGATTGTTAATGTGTCAGTGAGGGCAACGGAAGCGCCAACGGGAGCAAGAGAGCGCAAATACAATTTGTTGGCCACACGCATGCACATTTCGTATGACCGAGTATCAAAGCAAGTTGATTATACGCTCAGGCCATCACGAAGTTTTGCTGATGCCGTGCTGCACACTTGGCTAATCACCGCAGGGGAAAGCGAGAAGAATATCGATATTGACGGGTTATATCGAATTAACGATAGCTTGCCAGATGAACGACTGGGATATTTTGATTACACCTTTGACGATGAAGATATCTCTTTAGGCCAACGCATCGAAACTATCTGTAACGCAGCAAGAGTAACGGCTTATTTTGATAATGCCGTGCTTACATTTTCGCGTGAACAATCTAGCGAATTCCCAATGACCACCTTCAATCGCTCGAACATCACAGGTAACGACATGAAGATATCATATGACATGTCAATGCCAAGTGGGTATGACGGGATTGAATTGGAGTATGTCGAACCGGTTCGCAATAAGAAAGACTATATCCGCTTTCGAGTTGATGAAAACGGCATTACCGAAGGGTTATCACGCACGCCGAATAAGATAGTTTTGCAAGGCTGTAGGAACCGCTATCAAGCAATGGACAGGGCGCTACTCGAAGCTAATCGACTTATTCACCAGCGAACAAGTATCAGTCTGACAACGCTTGCGGACGGCGGGAATGTGTACCCATCAGATATGGTGCTTATAGCTGACACTTACGACTCCAATCAGCAAGCTGGTTACATCACCGAGAGAAAAGGAGAGGTATTCACAACCAGTGAGAAAATCAAATTCGATGAAGAAGTGTGGGTATATCTCACAGATAGCATGGGTTACACAACGCAGAAATTCAAAGCAGAGTCACGCGCAGACACTGAATTCGGCTTTATCGCCAGTGTGCCAGAAGATATCGAGCTCAATTTCTACGATGGATATAACAAACAAGTTGCATCACGTTACATCATTGCCACTTCAGATGAGTTAGAAATGACTAAATGGATAATCACGGACAAACGCCCACTCGGTGGCGAACGCTACACAATAACCGCAACCGAATATTTCGACGCAAAACCAGACTATAACGCATAACAGCAATCATTAACCAACAAGCCAGCCATCAGAGCTGGCTTTTTTATTGGAAAAAATAAGCATGAGACAAAATGTAAAGCCAACACAAGAGCCAGTTCCAAGTAGTGATATCAAAAACCTTTTCTTTAACTCTGGATTATTAGATATATGGGCCACATCACTAAAACATAAATATATTGACCGCTTTGGAAATTGTCATTTAACGGCGGCAGGTATGGAGTGGTTATTCAAGGAGTTAGTCGAGAAATTCAAAGTCGACATGAATACCGCGATTGTCGCCGCTGGTTATATTACGATTGACAGCTTCCAGCAGGGTGCTGATTTACCGAATAATGAATTAACTCAACGCAATCACATACTGCGTGATGAAATCACAGGAGAATATTACCGCTGGGATGGCGATTTACCTAAGCGAGTACCAGCAGGATCAACTCAGCAATCAACTGGCGGTATTGGTAAAGGAGCTTGGGTTAGTGTTGGTGATGCGAGTTTGCGTAGTGATATTAAATTAAATTCAGGCGCATCAATGATTGGCTCATCGACTGGTGAGAATATAGAGGTTAGGCTGAATGCTGCTGAAAATTCAGCTGACTTAGCAAGAAAAGGAAGAAACCCAAAGTTTGTGAAAATTAAACACATCATTAGCTTTGAAGAGCAGGGATATCAATCAATAGTTAACCAACATGCTTATACATTATTTGGTCAGCAGGGAATGTTTGTAGATACGATAGATAGCAAGTTGTATTTATCATATCAAACCATTGGCGGAGAAGGTGATTACTTAAACAAAACATGGGTGATAGTTTTCGATTGGAAAACAGGGAAGAGATTACTAAGACTTTGCACTGATACAAGGAGTGCCCCAGAGGGTATTTCAGTTATACATGACGGGAATAATAGAATACTGTTATTGCCCAATCATGAAAACTATACAACTCGGAAATACATCATAAATGACAGCACTCAAGATATGTCGTACTTGGTGAGGTCTGAATCTTTCCCTACGGGTGCGAGATACCAATTCGGGCATTACGGTGACAAGATTGCATTCAATAGAGATATCAGTCAGGGGACAGGGATAGATGATGATAATGCTAATCGTGTAGATATTTATCCTGTTAGTCAATTTATTTCTGGTTCTGAGTTAAAGAAAATTTCGTCATTAAGCATTGATAGTATGATATCAGGTCGCGGCGGGATGAAGCCTAAAAGGCAAGGTTTGACGCTCGGAGATAACTGTATTGTGACATCATGTGGTGGAGATACAAGCACAACTGCAAGTAAGTCAGACGGCATGTATGGATTTATGAAGTTTAATTTCGACGGTTCATTAGCTGTGGATGGACTGTTTGACCCTGCTGACTTTAGAAATGAAATGATGAACGCAGGATATCCAGACATACGAACAATGGAGAATGAGGGGTGCTGTGTTACAAATGAAAACGGTATCGCTGAAATATACTCATGTTCTCTGTCTGTTTTGCGGGGCGGTAATTATCAAAATCGAGTGTGTATCATCATTCAGCATAACTGTGAGTATGATGATGAGACATTAGACTTATCAAACATAACGAGCTCATTCAATCAATTCTATAATGACTTTCCGACTCGAATACACACACTGACAGCAGACAACCCACGAAGCAATGAACAATTTCAAAACGCAGGGGAAGTGTGCGAGTACATGCGCTCACTCGGCGTATCAACATACACGCTGACAACACAAAGCAATTTTAATGTTGATGTTGATGCTGTGATAGTTGTGCCAAGCAAGACGACAATCACAATAGAAAGTATTGACCACAATATTTTCAGAGTTCGGTGGAGTTTGACAAGCGGGTGGCAAGGGGATATTCGCTTATATAAAAGCGAGTTATATAAATTAACTGAGAACTCATATAATAGTTTGCGAAATGAATCACTACCCGTGTTTTCAGGGAGTCAAAGCATAGGTGTTGTAAATTGTCCAACATGGTCGCCAGTTGGTACAGGGAATGGCTTTCTTTTTGAATCTGGTTATAACCAAAACAGGGTCGGGCAGTTATTTATTTCTTCAACAGGTGAAATGTATTCGAGATTCGCGACATTTGAGAGTAGGAACACAACAACCGGATGGAAGAAATATTGATTCTCTTGACCGTGCCGAGCTGTGCCGAAATTGTGACACAAAAATGATATGAATGGGTAAAAATAGGCAAAAAAAAGCAAATCGCAAAAATGCTGGCTGGCTTGTAGTGCGGCTTTGCTAGCTATAAATCGTTAATCAATATTTGCACATCCTGTGACTCATAATCGAGAGCCGAAGTGGCTTCATCAAGAATTAAAATATCTGGTTCAGTCAGCAAAGCGCGGGCCAAGGCAATTCGTTGGCGCTGCCCCCCAGAAAGGTTCAACCCTTTTTCTGCTAAGGCTGAATTGAAGTTATCTGGTAAAGACATAATGAAATCATAGGCACCCGCGAGTTTTGCCGCTTGGATCACTTTTTCATCTGATGCTTGGGGGGCACTTAAGCGAATGTTATCAGCAATACTTCCAACAAATAGTGTACTTTCTTGTAAAACCACACTCATTTTTCGGCGCAGTGATACTGTATCTGCGACAGCTAAATCCATTCCATCTACAATAACTTGACCATGCTGTGGTACATAAAGCCGCTGTAAGAGCTTAGTTAACGTACTTTTCCCTGAGCCTGAAGGGCCAGTAATACCAATAAACTCGCCTGCTTTAACCGACAACGAGAGATTATTGAGAACCTCAGGCGTATCGGCCTGATAACGAAATCGAATATTTTGAAACTCGATTTGCCCCTGAATAGCGGAAGAACTTGAAATACCTTTTCGTTCATTTTCTACTGGTTTATCAAGAATATCACCGACACGACGAAGGGAGACTATAGTATGTTGAAAATCCTGCCAAACTTGTGCAAATCGAAGAACAGGCTGAGTCACATGTGCACTTAGCATATTAAATGCCACTAATTCACCAGGGGTTATTCCTCCGTTTAAAACTTCTTTAACACCGACCCACAATAGGATTGCGGTGGTGATTTTACTCACTAGGGTCATCAATTGTGTTGCAATTTCACTGCGCATAGAGACTTTGAAGTTTTGCTGTAATTGCTTACTGAATATTTTTTCCCAACGGTTATTAAAATATTTCTCTGTCGCAGTGGTTTTAATAGTTTCAATCCCCGTAATACTTTCGGTGAGAAATGTCAGCCCATTTTCATCTGCTTGGTAGGATTTTTCAGTTTGCTGGCGGATCATGGGGCCTAAAGCCATCCATAAAATAAAAAATACCCCCATTGAACCCAGTAAAATCCAAGACATCACACTGCTATAGGAAAATAAGACGGCGATAAATAAGATCACAAAGATAAAATCAATAAACAGCATTAACGTAGAGCCAGTTAAAAACTGCCTGATATGTGCGAGTTCACGGATCCGCGCAATAATTTTCCCCGTTGGACGTAGTTTAAAATAATTGAGCGGCAGTGCCATTAAATGGCGATAAATTTTCCCAGATAGTTCAGCGCTAATCTGGCTACTGGTATGGCTGAAAATTTTATTGCGAATAAAGCCGTACAGAGGTTCAGCAATGGCAATCGCAAAGATAGCTAACGCAATGATATGCAGATTAGAGAGGCTTCGCCCCACTAAAACCTTATCAATCAAGTTTTGAAATAATAAAGGACTCACTAATGCAAAGAGTTGAATTACTGCAGAAAGAATAAAAATATTCCGTAATTTCGCCGTCTGCCGCATGATAGAGGGAATGAACCAGCTAAAGCCGAATGCTTTTTTTTGTTCAGGTTCCAATTGCTCTTTGAATAACAAAATATCGAGTTCAGTATGCTGCTCAACCCCAGCGTCTAAAATTGCGTGCTGCTGATTACCTACAGGGTCAATTAGGATCAGCTCTTTTTCTCGATGTAACACTTGCCAAGTTCCCTTTATATAAGCAAGTGCGGGGAGGGGAATATGTTCGAGTTTTGAATACGGCAAAGCAACCAGTTCTGTTTCATACCCTAACATATGGGCACATTCCCGCATCTCCCAATCTGTTGGGGAGGTGTTTTGCATTCCAATCGCATGCCTAAGTTGATCAGCAGAGACATTTTTATGGTAATAATTTGCCATCCAAACTAAAGCATCTAAGCCATGGTTATTGATTTGTTCCATTGATTATTTTTCTCTCATCGCGTTAGAGGTATATTCATTAATAGGGCTAAGTAGGTAATCAATAATTCGGCGTTTATTCGTTTTTATTTCAGCTACGATGGAAAGCCCAGGGGTGAGTTCGATGTTTTCACCATCAACGAATAGTTCTTTTTTGTTAAGCCCTATTTGGCCGAGAAAAACTAACCCAAGGTTTTCGTCTTGGGTGCTATCGCGTGAAACAGAGATAATTTCACCTTCAATGGTGCCATAACGGGTGTAAGGGAAGGCGTCAATTTTGACATCGGCTTTCAAACCTTCGTGAATAAAGCCAATATCTTTATTTAAGATTTTTATTTCGGCGAGTTGGACATGGCTATTTGGCACGATCACCATGAGTTGTTGAGCGGGTTGAAGTACGGCGCCAAGGGTATAAGTGGCAAGTTGTTGAACGGTACCATCAACAGGCGCTCGAATAACTTCTAATTGGTTCCTTTCTTGGTTTTTCAATAACTCTTGTTGGAGTGAAACTTGTTTAAACACCGCTTGTTTGTATTTATCATCCCATTCTTGTTTTTTTTGCGCCTTGATTCTGTCTTGTCTTTCGACTAATGCATGGTGCTGAGCGAGTAGTGTAGAGAGCTCAGATTGCTTAGTGATTTTTTCTTTTTTTGCAATTAAGAGCTCCCGCTCTTGTTCTAAAAACTCTTTTTGGCTAATCAACTGTTTTTGAGTCAATGAATGGTGTGCATCAAGGCGTTTTTTAATATTACTTATCAATGCATTAATTGAATTCAACTCATTTCTTCTAGCTTGTTGATTAACAACATTAAGCTGCATTTCATTGCTAATTTCATTAATGAGTGACTCAAATTCAGCTTGTTGAGTTTGATAACTTGCCAACGCACTTTTTTGCTCGGTGCCTGTTAATTGATTAAACGGCGGTAATTTAGCAATGGGTTGTTGGGACAACAAAGCTTGATGAATTAAAGCCTCTGCCACGTGAAAACTATGTTGATAGTTTAGGCTCAGAATATCTTGATCAACACCGAGTACATTAACGGTTAATAATGGATCGCCTTGTTTGACACTCTGACCATCCTCGACATGAATATGCTGTAGGCGACTTAATTCAAATGCTTGAATTAATTGTGTACGGCCAGAAACAATCAATTTTCCCTGTGCGGTGGCTTGAATATCTAACTTGCCAAAATATGACCAAGCTACGGCAATAAAAATACCAAAGCTAATGCTTATCGCGACATACATGGCTAAATATGAAGGTGGTGTTTTTAAAATAGCCAAGTGCGAAGGTAAAAAACTGTTATAACGGTTTCGTTCTAATCGATGTTTCATGTTGCGTCCATGCCTTATTTTAGAGACTGTTGTAGTGTCCATAGGTGCTTATAAAAATTACCTTGCTCGATAAGCTGCTGGTGGCTACCTTGCTCAATAATTTTTCCATCTTGCATCACAATGATCCGCTGGTGGTGGCGGATGGTTGATAAACGGTGAGCGATGGTAATCACGGTTCTCCCCTTGGCTATTACATGCATATTTTCTTGAATAACCGCTTGGGACTCATCATCTAAAGCACTAGTTGCTTCATCAAAAATAATGACTTTAGGGTTTGCCAGTAAGGTGCGAGCAATTGCGATACGCTGTCTTTGCCCTCCAGAAAGCGAAGTTCCACCTTCTGCGAGCACCGTGTCATAGCCCATTGGTAATTTAAGAATAAAATCATGAGCGCCAGCCATTTTGGCGGCATAAATTACCTCATCCATTGACGCGTTAGGGGCTGTCTGAGCAATGTTATGAAAAACTGATTGGCTAAATAGATAATTTTCTTGTAATACAATGCCGATTTGTTGTCTGAGTGAATTTAAATTGATAGTGGATAAAGGCATATTATCAACGTATACGGCGCCGCTTTCCGGTGTATAAAGCCGCAATAGTAGGCGAGCAAGGGTACTTTTCCCTGAGCCTGATGTACCGACAATCCCGATGGTTTCCCCTGCTTTAATATTTAAATTAAAGTTTTTAAGGATATAAGGCATGTTGGGTTGGTAACGAAATGAGATATCTTTAAGAACAATATTTCCTTTGATGGATGGGGTGTTTTCTTTATTATTTTGTTCGATAGGTAAGTTTATGATTTGTGATAATTTTTCTATGGCAACATTGGTACGGATATAGTCTCCCCATAATTTAACCAGTTTGACCAGCGGCTGATTGGCGTGACTCACCATCATATGAAAAGCGATAAACTGACCGATTGTCATTTGCAAGGCTAATACTTCAGAAGCGCCAACCCATAACACAATGGCACTCGTGACCTTCTCAATGACCATGACTAAATGTTCAGAACGAGAACTAATTTGGCCAGAAACAAAGTTAGTTTGGCTCATATCAGAGGTTTGGTGATCCCAACGGCGGATAAAATTAGGTTCAACTGATAAGCTTTTTGCTGTTTCAATACCATTAATGCTTTCTGTTAGGAAAGAGGTATTAATGGCAATATTGGTAAATTGTTGCTGGGCAGCGGATTCAATTTTAGGGGTTAACCACCAAGCTAATACTAGATAAAGAGGGATAGAACATAAAAATATTAATGTGAGTGTTGTAGAGATTAAATTCATCACATAAATAAAGACAAATAAAAATAAGACATCTACGCACAATGTGAAAAAACTACTGGTTAAAAATTCTCGAATTGTTTCTAATTCTTTGACTCGAGTAACAATAGCACCGATTTGTCGATTTTTGAAAAAGGGAATCGGGAGCCGTAATAAATGATTGACAAGTTTAAGACCAAGGGTCATATCAATACGATTTACAGTATGATGGTAAATATATTCACGCAGCCCCTTTAATATTACCTCGATAAATGCCGCAACGATTAAACCAAAAATTAAAACATCTAAAGTCATTAAGCTATTATGAATTAAAACTTTATCCATAATAACTTGCATTACAATAGGTGAGACTAACGCTAAAATTTGGAGAATAAATGAGAAAAATAAAACCCAAAGAATGATAGCTTTATATTTCATAAACTCAACTTGAAACCATGTTATATCAAATTGGCCTTGTTTCAGACTGACATGCAACCAGTCTCCACTCCAATGTTGTTGTAGTTGTGTTATGTCCCAGATTTCAGGTGGGGAGTTACCAAACTTCTGAATAAGAACTTGTTCATTATTTTTATTAGCTAATAAAAATGCTTCACCCTGGTTATCATATAAAATAACAGGGCAAGTGAGCTTGGAAATATTTTTTGATTTTTGATGTTTTTTTTTGCAGTTAATACAATGATTTTTTTTGATTAGTTTAACTTTTTCACTGTAGCTGATGGTTTTATGTATTAATTCCTCAAGTTTATTGGTGTTGGTTTGCCCTGATAATTTGGCAATGATATTAATAAAGTATAGAGTTGATTGTTCATGAATACTTTTCATTATTTGAATTGATCATTCCTTTGAATATATAAAACAAAGCTAAACTATGGCCATATTTTGTATTTAATTTAATAAGATAATACAGGCTTTAATATTGCCTGTGTATTGAAGTTTGTCTTATTCTTTTATTCAAAGTTAAATTATTATGGTGAATAACTAAGATAAAGATATTGAAATATAGTGCTACTTTTCAATATCTTTATAAAGAAAGGAATTAATGAGAAATAGATAAAAAACGGTGGATAGCTCTTAATACATGGTCGGGTTTTTCTGCGTGCACCCAATGCCCTGTATCTGCAACAACCCATGCCTTTGCGTTTGGGAATTGCTTTGCAATCTCATCTTTATACTCTGCCTGTACATAAGGTGAATTACCGCCGGGGATCAATAAGACTGGTTTATCCCATGTTGGCACGGTTTCCCACCCAATAATTTTTTCATAATTCGCTTTAAGTGCAGGAATATTAAACTTCCATTCCCCTTGTTTAAAGGATTTAAGTAAAAACTGGATAACACCTTCCTCGTTTATTTCGTCTCGCATAATAGCAGCGGCATCTTGGCGATTTTTTGCTTGCTCAGTGGTCACTGCATCTAGTGCTGCAAAAATTTTATCGTGACGGCGCACTTTGTATGCAACTGGAGCAATATCAATGGCGACAATTTTTTCAATAAAATCAGGGGCAATTTCAGTTGCTGCCATAGCAATTTTACCACCCATAGAGTGACCGATTAAAATCGCACTTTCATAACCTAATGATTTGATAAGAGTAATAACATCTTGTGCCATTTGTTGGTAAGACATCTGCTCAGCACGAAAAGAATCGCCATGGTTGCGAACATCAATTTGAACAGTATCGAAATAGTGTTGAAGGTCGCGACCAAGTACACCCAAATTATTGAGGTCGCCAAACAATCCATGAATAAGAACGACAGGGCTATTGCTCAGTGGATTTTCGGGTTTATGAATAGTATGGTTGAGTAACAGAGTCATATTTTTCTTATCAAAAATTAGGGAAGTGAGACACTTATCATGTCATGGCTATAAAGAAAATCCAAATATTCGAATAAGCATCTTAAATATTAAGGTCATTGGCTAGGTCAATAGAATAGCAGGCGTAAGAAGTTAAATTCAGAAAATTGAATATGACTACGGATTAAAAAGACCTAAAGCGATAGAACGATAACACACTGAAATATCATCAAACTTAGCAGAATGTTTACTTTAAGTTATTGAAATTTTAATTGTTTTGTTTTTTTTAAAACTGTCTTATAATCACACCGCAAATTTTAGTTAAATAAGTACTGGGAAAAAATGAAAACGATAGAAGTTGATGAAGAGCTTTACCGCTATATTGCGAGCCATACACAGCATATCGGTGAAAGTGCATCGGATATCTTGCGCCGTATGTTAAATTTCAAATCCGGGCAGCCAGTACCAGTTAAAGAGATTAGTCAGGCACAACCGGTGGTTAAGGTCGAACCCGCAGCGAGTACACCTGTGGTGGCACAAAATCCAGTTAGAGTCGTTCGAGAATTATTATTGTCTGATGCTTATGCTGAAAAAAGCAAAGCTATCGACCGCTTTATGTTGATTTTATCAACACTGTACAGTTTAGATGCAAAACGTTTTGCCAGCGCAACTGAGCTCATGCATGGTCGTACTCGTGTTTATTTTGCGGGTGATGAGCAAACATTGCTTGCTGCAGGTAAACAATCTAAACCTCGTCATATCCCAGGTACGCCTTACTGGGTGATAACGAATACAAACACGAATCGCAAACGCAGTATGGTTGATGCCATCATGCAGGAAATGCAATTTCCAGCCAATGTGATTGAAAAAGTGAGTAATACAATTTAATAACTGAATTTCACTGATGTTGATAACCAAGCATCAGTGCTTTGGGAGAAAACAAGTGACAATACATGAACGTGCAGGGCAGCTTCCGTTTCAAAGTGACTTGATCAATGTCGCTCAATTAACCGCTCAATATTATACGCAGCAGCCTCAGCCAGGAAATGCTTCACACGCTGTTAAATTTGGTACTTCTGGCCATCGCGGTAGTTCGTTACGCAAGAATTTCAATGAAAATCACATATTAGCAATTGCGCAGGCTATTGCAGATTTACGTAAACAACAAGGTGTTACGGGGCCTTGTTATGTTGGTAAAGATACACATGCATTGTCTGAAGCGGCGTTCATTACAGTGGTTGAGGTATTAGCAGCGAATCAAGTTCATGTGATTGTTCAGGAGAATAACGGCTTTACGCCAACACCTGCGGTCTCTCATGCAATTTTAAGTTATAACCAGTCTCATACTGATATAGCGGATGGCATTGTCATCACGCCATCTCACAATCCACCAGAAGATGGTGGGATCAAATACAATCCAGCTAATGGTGGCCCAGCTGATACTGATTTAACATCAGTCATTGAAAAACATGCCAATCAATTATTGGTAGATAACCTCGTTGGTGTTAAACGTTTAAATTTTGATGTTGCAATGGCAAGTGAATACGTTACAGCACAAGATTTGATCATGCCTTATGTGGTTGCGCTTGGTGAAGTTGTTGATATGGCGGCAATTGCGAAGTCAGGGCTGAAAATAGGTGTTGACCCATTAGGCGGCTCAGGCATTGAATATTGGAAAAAAATTGCAGAATATTATCAACTAGATATCGAGATTGTTAATGACCAATTAGATCAAACCTTTCGTTTTATGCCTCTTGACCATGATGGTGTTATCCGTATGGATTGCTCATCTAGTTGGGCAATGGCGGGCTTATTAGGGATGAAAGAGAAGTTTGATTTAGCATTTGCTAATGATCCCGATTATGACAGACACGGCATTGTGACACCAGATGGTCTAATGAACCCTAATCATTATCTTGCCGTTGCGATTGACTATTTATTTCAACATCGCCCGCAATGGGGGAAAGAGGTCGCTGTTGGCAAAACACTGGTTTCCAGTGCGATGATTGACCGCGTTGTTAACGACATTGGTCGTGAACTGGTTGAAGTGCCTGTCGGGTTTAAATGGTTTGTTGATGGCTTATTTAGTGGGAAACTGGGTTTCGGTGGTGAAGAAAGCGCGGGTGCATCATTCCTTAAATTCGATGGTACGCCTTGGTCAACAGATAAAGACGGTATTATCCTGTGCTTGTTAGCAGCTGAAATCACAGCGGTTACAGGCGAAAACCCGCAGCAGCGTTATAATAAATTGGCCAAGAAATTCGGAGCCCCAATTTATAATCGCATTCAGGCCAAAGCCACACACGAAGAAAAAGCTAAGCTGAGTAAATTATCTCCAGAAATGGTTGCAGCTGATATGTTAGCAGGGGATAAAATTACCCAGCGCTTAACGACGGCTCCAGGTAATGGCGCATCCATTGGTGGGTTAAAAATTATGACGGATTATGGCTGGTTTGCCGCAAGGCCTTCAGGAACAGAAGAAGCTTACAAAATTTATTGTGAAAGTTTCCGTGGTGAAGAGCACCTTCGCCTCATTGAAAAGGAAGCCATCGAAATTGTGAGTAAAGTGATCAGTTAATCAATCCCTTCGTTTGAATATCCCGCATTGTTACTTTCGGTAGCAGTTCGGGATATTATCTGTTTTTTATCGTTAATCTCTTCATAAAATTAGGGTTGTTGAGAGTGTGACGAGATTAACAAAATTCTTTTCTTTATTCTGCCCCAAATTCCCCTATAACTTTTCATTATCGCGCGACAATAACCGTTGCAGCTAAAGGCTCACAATGGTACAACTTTAAGCATCTGTGTGAATTTTGCTAACGATAATTGAAGATAGGGTGAGGTCAATGAGTCAGGTTTATAATTTCAGTGCAGGTCCAGCAATGCTACCTGTCGAAGTGATGCGTCGTGCTGAACAAGAATTTTGTAATTGGAAAGGCTTAGGTGTTTCGGTAATGGAAGTCAGCCATCGTGGAAAAGACTTTATTGAAGTGGCGTCCGAAGCAGAACAAAACTTACGTGACTTATTAAATATTCCAGATAACTATAAAGTACTATTCTGTCATGGTGGAGCCCGCGCTCATTTTGCTACTTTGCCAATGAATTTATTAGGGGGCAAAACAACTGCAGATTATATTGTTAGTGGTTATTGGTCAGAATCAGCAGCGAAAGAAGCTGAAAAATACTGCAAGCCGAACGTCATCAACATTACAGAAGAAAAAGATGGCGTTGCAAGCTTAAAACCTATGAGCGAGTGGCCTTTAAGTGATGATGCGGCCTATGTACATTATTGCCCTAATGAAACGATTGGTGGCTTAGCAATCCATGAAGAACCTGATTTCCCCGAAGATAAAATTATCGTTGCGGATTACTCATCTTCCATCCTTTCTAAACCTATCGACGTTAGTCGATATGGCGTGATTTACGCAGGCGCTCAAAAAAATATTGGGCCTGCGGGGCTAACTATTGTCATTATTCGTGAAGATTTATTAGGTAAAGCATCACCGCAAACGCCGTCAGTATTTGATTACACAGTATTAGCAAAGCACGATTCGATGTTTAATACCCCACCAACATTTGCGTGGTATTTAGCGGGTATGGTTTTCAAATGGCTGAAAGCGCAAGGCGGTTTGCAAGAAATGGCAAAACGCAATTATGAAAAATCACAGTTACTCTATAATGCGATTGATGATAGCCAGTTTTATATCAACCGCGTTGCGGTAGAAAACCGTTCTTGGATGAACATACCATTCCAAATGCAAAACCCTGCGTTAGATGCCAAATTTATCGAAGAGGCAAAAGACCAAGGGCTACTTTCACTAAAAGGCCATAAAGTGGCTGGTGGTATGCGTGCGTCTATCTATAATGCGATGCCATTAGATGGTGTGCAGGCATTGGTTGATTTTATGGCTGATTTCGAACGCCATCACGCTCAATAATGAGATTTACCGACTGAAATAGGATGTTCAGTCGGTTATTTGTGCCCTCACGATTCGATTAAAAAGAAAATAGGGTCAAATTTTATTTACTTGCCAACTTCACTGGAGAAACTGCTTTTTATGCAATCCCTGACATTACAACCTATCTCTTCAATTAACGGCACCATCAACTTGCCAGGGTCAAAAAGTGTCTCAAATCGTGCACTGTTATTAGCTGCCATGGCCAAAGGAACGACCACACTCACTAACTTATTAGACAGTGATGATATTCGCCATATGCTGAATGCATTAAGCTTGCTAGGTGTGAATTATCAACTTTCTGAAGATAAAACACGTTGTCGAGTGGAAGGTTTGGGGGGGAATTTATCTCACCCTGATGTGCTAGAAATATTTTTAGGAAATGCGGGAACAGCAATGCGCCCACTAACCGCTGCTTTGTCATTGAGCCACAATGACATTGTGCTCACAGGCGAACCTCGTATGAAAGAGCGCCCAATTGGTCACTTAGTGGATTCGCTAAGAGAAGGTGGTGCTGTCATTGAATATTTAGAGCAAGAAAATTACCCCCCAATTCGCCTGAAAGGTGGTTTTGTCGGTGGGAAAATTTCGGTTGATGGCTCAGTTTCAAGCCAGTTTTTAACTGCGTTATTAATGGCAGCCCCTCGATCTGAGCAAGACACGACCATTTCAATTATTGGAGAGTTAGTCTCTAAGCCGTATATTGATATAACATTAGCGTTGATGAAAACCTTTGGTGTTGAAGTCGAAAATAATCAATACCAGAACTTTATCATTAAAGGCCAGCAGCAATATCAATCACCAGGTGAATATTTGGTCGAAGGTGATGCATCTTCTGCTTCTTATTTCTTAGCGGCAGCGGCGATTAAAGGCGGCACTGTACGCGTCACAGGTATTGGCCGTAACAGTTTGCAAGGTGACACTAAGTTTGCAAACGTGCTTGAAAAAATGGGTGCAACCATTCGCTGGGGGGATGATTTTGTTGAATGTGAACGTGGAACATTAACAGGGATTGACATGGACATGAATGCTATCCCTGATGCCGCAATGACAATTGGTACTGTTGCATTATTTGCCGAAGGTGAAACGGTTATTCGCAATATTTATAATTGGCGTGTAAAAGAAACTGACCGGTTATATGCGATGGCAACTGAGCTACGTAAAGTGGGTGCAGAAGTAGAAGAAGGGCACGATTATATTCGAGTGATACCGCCGAAAAAATTACAGCATGCTGAAATTGAAACGTATAATGACCATCGTATTGCGATGTGCTTTTCTTTAGTTGCACTCTCAGATACAGCAGTAACTATCTTAGATCCAGGTTGTACAGCAAAAACTTTCCCCGACTATTTTGAACAGTTAGCTCGATTAAGTTAATCACCCGATGAAAAGGGTTGATAGCAAAGTCTAAATATCAACCTTTTTCATTCCGCATAGAAATCAACTTTCTCTTAATTTATTGCAATCATCAGAACCTGCTTATTTCACAAAATTGATGAATTGGTATAATACCTTCACTGAATTCAATTGTAGGTAGCCGAGGCTATTTGCAGGAAAGGAGATTTTTTATGGTGGCAATCGCCCCTGTAATCACGGTTGATGGACCTAGCGGAGCAGGTAAAGGCACCCTTTGCCAAGCATTGGCAAATGATTTTGGATGGCAACTTTTAGACTCAGGTGCAATTTACCGTGTACTGGCATTGGCTGCACTGCATCATCATGTTGATATCCAATCAGAAGATGCATTAGTGCCTTTGGCTGCAAATTTAGATGTTCGTTTTGTTCCTGAAGAAAATGTATTAAAAGTGATCTTAGAAGGGGAAGACGTTTCCAATCAGATCAGAACAGAAACTGTTGGTAATACAGCCTCACAAACCGCGACATTTCCTCGTGTTAGAGAAGCATTATTAAGACGTCAGCGCGCATTTCGCACGATGCCAGGTTTAATTGCAGATGGTCGTGACATGGGAACTGTTGTGTTTCCTGACGCACCAGTGAAAATTTTCCTTGACGCCTCAGCGGAAGAACGCGCACATCGGCGCATGAAGCAGTTGCAAGAAAAGGGCTTTGATGTTAATTTTGAACGTCTTTTAAGCGAAATAGAGGAGCGTGATTTTCGTGATCGTAACCGTTCCGTTGCGCCTCTTGTTGCCGCGAAAGACGCATTAGTGCTGGATTCCACAAGTATGTCTATTGAGGAAGTTATTGAAAAAGCACGCACCTACGCAAAAAAAATTCTACAATTATCGTGATAATAGGCTTTATTTTAGCTTATAATTAGATAATATACGCACTTACCGCTATGTTGGTTATTTTATTAGCATAGCATTAACCTTACGACATGGAACGTTGTCGGGTATGTGAAACAACCCCATTTGGCGGGAAGCTAAGTGGACGTTAATTAAAAACTCTTGAAGATCATTAATATGACTGAATCTTTTGCTCAACTCTTTGAAGAATCCCTGCAGAATATTGAAACTCGTCCTGGTTCTATCGTCCGTGGTACTGTTGTTGCCATCGACAAAGACGTAGTCCTGGTTGACGCAGGTCTTAAATCAGAATCTGCTATCCCAGTAGAACAGTTCAAAAATGCTCAGGGTGAGCTAGAAATCCAAGTTGGCGACGAAATCGATGTGGCTCTGGATGCAGTAGAAGATGGTTTCGGTGAAACTATCCTGTCTCGTGAGAAAGCGAAACGTCATGAAGCATGGCTGATGCTGGAAAAAGCTTACGAAGAAGCTGAAACTGTAACTGGTGTTATCAACGGTAAAGTTAAAGGTGGTTTCACTGTTGAACTGAACGGCATTCGTGCGTTCTTACCAGGTTCACTGGTAGATGTACGCCCAGTTCGTGATACTACTCACTTGGAAGGCAAAGAGCTTGAGTTCAAAGTAATCAAGCTGGATCAGAAACGCAACAACGTTGTTGTTTCTCGTCGTGCTGTAATTGAATCTGAAAGCAGCGCTGAGCGCGATCAACTGCTGGAAAACCTGCAAGAAGGCATGGAAGTTAAAGGTATCGTTAAGAACCTTACTGACTATGGTGCATTCGTTGATCTGGGCGGTGTTGACGGCCTGCTGCATATCACTGACATGGCTTGGAAACGTGTTAAACACCCAAGCGAAATCGTCAACGTTGGTGATGAAATCAATGTTAAAGTTCTGAAATTCGACCGTGAGCGCACTCGTGTTTCTCTGGGTCTGAAACAACTGGGCGAAGATCCTTGGGTCGCAATCGCTAAACGTTACCCAGAAGGTACTAAACTGACTGGTCGCGTTACTAACCTAACTGACTACGGTTGCTTCGTTGAAATCGAAGAAGGCGTTGAAGGTCTGGTTCACGTTTCAGAAATGGATTGGACTAATAAAAACATCCACCCATCTAAAGTTGTTAACGTTGGTGATGTTGTTGAAGTTATGGTTCTGGATATCGATGAAGAACGTCGTCGTATCTCACTGGGCCTGAAACAATGCAAATCTAACCCATGGCAGCAATTTGCAGAAACTCACAACAAAGGCGACCGCGTTGAAGGTAAAATCAAGTCTATTACTGACTTCGGTATCTTCATCGGACTGGACGGCGGCATCGATGGCCTGGTTCACCTGTCTGACATCTCCTGGAACGTTGCAGGCGAAGAAGCAGTTCGTGAATACAAAAAAGGTGACGAAATCGCAGCTGTTGTTCTGCAAGTCGACGCAGAGCGTGAGCGTATTTCTTTAGGTGTTAAACAGTTAGCTGAAGATCCATTCAATAACTACTTAGCAGCAACTAAGAAAGGCGCAATCGTAACTGGTAAAGTTATCGCGGTTGATGCTAAAGGTGCAACTGTTGAGCTGACTCTGGGCGTTGAAGGTTACCTGCGTGCATCAGAAGCTTCACGTGACCGTGTTGAAGATGCAACTCTGGTTCTGAACGTTGGTGATGATGTTGAAGCTAAATACACTGGTGTTGATCGTAAAAACCGTGTAATCAACCTGTCTGTTCGCGCTAAAGACGAAGCTGATGAGAAAGACGCTGTTGCAGCTGTGAACAAGCAAGAAGATACAGCATTCGGCAACAACGCTATGGCTGAAGCTTTCAAAGCAGCTAAAGGCGAATAATTAAGTGGGGGCAACGGTAATGTTGCCCCTTTGTAGCGGTAGTTTAGGGAGGTACTATGACCAAGTCTGAGTTAATTGAAAGACTGGCTAGCCAGCAATCTCATCTTTCAGCAAAAACCGTTGAGGAAGCTGTAAAGGAAATTCTTGAGCATATGGCTGATACGTTAGCTAGCGGTGAGCGTATTGAAGTCCGTGGTTTCGGCAGTTTTTCTCTTCACTACCGTGCACCACGAGTTGGCCGTAACCCAAAAACAGGTGACAAAGTGGAACTGGAAGGTAAATATGTTCCCCACTTCAAGCCAGGTAAAGAGTTGCGTGATCGTGTAAATATTTACGGTCAATAATAGACTGTAAATCTTAATTATTACATCAAACAGCGCTTGTGTTTAACATGGCGCTGTTTTTTTATATCCTGACCAACACCAACACCAACACCAACACCAACACCAACACCAACACCAACACCAACACCAACACCAACACCAACACCAACACCAACACCAACACCAACACCAACACCAACACCAACACCAACACCAACACCAACACTATTTTTAGAATAAGCGAAAATAATCGTATGAAAACAAAAATAGTATTTAACTACGTATGACTGCGAAGCGCTTCGCAAAAATTTTGTAATTAATATTCTTTATTAAATGCTTTTGGGAAGTTCGTTCTAACGTTGTATTTATGAATTAAAAGTTAAACCAATAAAGGCTAAGTTAGGTATAAGGTTTAAAAATAGATAAAAATAAAATTACAATGAAAAACTTTCAAAACAATAATAGGATATGGAAATATAAAGACACAAAATTATCCTTAACATTGGTATCATTCGCTGTTATCGGTGGGGTATTACCTTTGTTATTTATACCTAATCTTTTAAATATTGATGATTCAATTTTTATTTTGTTTTCTTCTGTTTTTTTATTATTTATACGTTTTGTAAATAAAACCCTAAAATTAGTTTTGTTAGTAATGGTTTTCTTTCTATGGGGAAATTGGCATGGTAATAATATAAATAGTAATATAAATTTTTTATCTGAAAGATATCATTATCTGGACATAACAGTCACCAGCTTATCAACTGAAAATAAAGAACAAAAACTAAAAGTTAAAATTGATAAGGTTAATAATAAAGTAATTTACCCACCGCTTTATGCAATATGGAAAAGTAAAGAAATTATATGTGCAGGGCAATCATGGCGAATTAATAGCAAACTAAAGCCTTTACATAACTCTTTGAATGAAGGTAGTTTCGATCAACAACGGCATCAATTAGCGCAACGGGTTGTTGGTATACTAAAGAATAAAGAAAATATGGTATTGGATCCTGAATGCTCCATAAGGCAAAAAATAATCAATAATTTTATAGAGCCACTTAGTGTCTTAAGAAATGTAGGGATTATTTATGGATTAATGTTTGGAGAAAGAACATTATTGTCTGAAAAACACTCGCGTTTATTACAGCAGACTGGTTTAACTCATTTAATGGCGATTTCAGGCTTGCATATTGGGTTGGCTTACTATTTAGGGATTCTTATAGCCAGAGGCATACAATATGTGCTTCCCATTCGTTTTATGAATCAGGTTTTCCCTATTGTATTGGGATTAGTATTAGCATTTTTGTATTCATGGGTCTCTGGCTTTGCAATTCCAGCGACTAGGGCATTGTTTTCACTGATTTTATGGGTCTATATTCGAAACAGCCCATCATTATTCTTTTCTTGGCAGTGGGCACTTTGGAGTATTGCAGGCATTTTACTATTTGACCCACTTGCTATTTTATCAGATAGCTTTTGGTTATCGAGTTTTGCTGTTTTAGCTATTTTGTATTGGTTGACCGTTTTTCCATTACCTGCACATCTAATTCAAACGAAAGTTATTGGCAAAGTCATAGGTTTAGTTCATTTACAGGTTGGGTTATTGATTTTATTAATACCAATGCAAGTAATTGTATTTAATGGTGTTAATGTCATGAGCATATTTGCTAATTTATGGTTTGTTCCATTGATATCTTGGGGAGTAGTACCCGCAATATTGGCTATTTTTTTAATACCAAATCTAACATTACAAAATTTAATTTTTGGTTTTATAGATAGAGTCATTGATTTTGGATTGCTTCCGCTACCTTTTTTTAGCCGCTATTGGATAGATCTTTTTCATATACCCTATTACCTATTATTTATTTGCTGGTCTATAGCGCTAATATGCCTATTTAGGTGGTATAAAACGTATTTTTCTCTTATTGGGTGCATTGTGGTTTTGATTTTAGTAGAGCGGAGCAACGATAAAAAGCCAGTGCATGACTGGAGTATGACATTACTCGATATTGGGCATGGCTTAGCTGTTATTATTGAGCAAAATAATTTAGCTTACCTATATGATACTGGAAACTCTTGGAAAGGGCATAGCAATGCCAAAAGGCAAATAATTCCTTTTTTAAAACAAAGAAATATAATACCGATGGGAATTATTTTAAGCCACAATCATTTGGATCATACTGGAGGGGTCAGTGACTTAATTAAGGAATATCCGTGGTTGAATTTACGAAGTAGTTTTGGAATTCATTTAGCTAAATCTAAGCAAAAAAAATCGAGTAAGTTTAAAAAGATGATGAATCTACCTTGCGTTAAAGGACAAAAATGGCAATGGGGAAAGTTGATGTTTGAAGTTTTGTGGCCAGAAAAATTATCCGCTATTTCTCATAATAATGATTCATGTGTTATACAGTTTACAGATGGATACCATAAAATTTTATTGACTGGAGATATTGAAAAGAAGGGTGAAGAAAAATTAGTTGAAACTTATAAACATAGCCTCCATTCTTCTATTTTGTTTGCGCCTCATCATGGAAGCCAAACATCATCAACTAACTTATTGTTAAGAAATGTTCAACCTGAAATGGTTCTCGTTTCATCGGCAAGGTATAGCGCATGGAAAATTCCGTCGGAAAAGGTCTATCAAAGGTACAAAAAAAATAATATCCATTGGTTAAATACTGCAGAGAAAGGGCAGTTAACATTATGGTTTAACAAAGAAAATATCAGTGCACGTAGCTACCGCGATGAAATTTCTCCACGTTGGTATCATCTGTGGTTTGGCTTACCGCTGTTTCCCGAGTAGAATAGTGCGCTTACATTAAGTCTGGTAATTAAAAGTATGAATGATAAAGACCTTTCGACAAAACAAACTTTTCGCCGCTTATGGCCGATTATTGCGCCTTTTAAAGCGGGCTTAATTGTTGCAGCAATTGCTCTTATTATAAACGCTGCTGGCGATGCGTTTATGATTTCGTTATTAAAACCTTTATTGGATGAAGGTTTCGATAAAGCCGATAACGATGTATTAAAATGGCTCCCACTCGCCGTATTAGGTTTAATGGTTGTCCGTGGTGGTTCTAGTTTTGTCTCAACTTATTGTGTTTCTTGGGTTGCAGGTAAAGTTGTGATGAATATGCGCCGTAAACTTTTTGGCCATATGATGGGAATGCCAGTGAGTTTTTTCGACCAACAATCCACGGGAACGCTTTTATCTCGAATTACCTATGATTCAGAACAGGTTGCGTCTTCATCTTCAGGTGCATTAATTACAATTATCCGTGAAAGTGCTTATATCATCGGCTTATTTACAATGATGTTTTACTATAGCTGGCAATTATCACTCATTTTGATTGTTATCGCGCCTATCGTGTCCATTACTATCCGAATTGTTTCTAAGCGTTTTCGTAAGATCAGTAAAAATATGCAAACAGGTATGGGGCATGTCACTGCAAGTGCGGAACAAATGCTAAAAGGGCACAAAGAAGTTTTAATTTTTGGTGGTCAAAAAGTTGAAACTGAGCGTTTTTATAAAGTTAGTAATAATATGCGCCGCCAAAATATGAAGATGGTGACCGCGTCGGCAATTTCAGACCCCATTGTGCAGCTGATTGCCTCATTTGCCCTTGCATTCGTTTTGTATGCAGCAAGTTTTCCTGATATTCGCGATGAACTCACCTCTGGTACTATTGCCGTTGTTTTCTCATCTATGTTTGCATTGATGCGCCCGTTAAAATCATTAACGAACGTCAACGCGCAATTTCAGCGTGGAATGGCAGCTTGCCAAACGTTGTTTGCTATCTTAGATTCCGAACAAGAAAAAGATGAAGGGACTAAAGTTCTCAAGGATGTGAAGGGTAATATCAAATTTGAGAATGTAACTTTTACTTATGCAACAAAAGATCATCCTGCATTAGATGATATTTCTTTTACTTTGCCAGCAGGAAAATCCGTTGCGTTAGTTGGACGTTCAGGCTCTGGTAAATCGACAATTGCCAACCTAATCACGCGCTTTTATGACATTGATAAAGGTTCTATCCAAATTGATGGCCATGATATTCGTGATTACACACTGTCATCATTGCGTAGCCAAGTTGCTCTTGTATCGCAACATGTTTACCTTTTTAACGATACGATAGCGAACAATATTGCTTATGCAACGGATGGAAGCTATAGCCGTGAGCAAATTGAAAAAGCGGCTGAAATGGCTTATGCCATGGACTTTATTGCTAAGCTTGATAAAGGGTTAGATACCGTTATTGGTGAAAACGGTGTCATGCTTTCAGGTGGACAACGCCAGCGTATTGCAATTGCACGTGCTTTATTACGTGATGCACCAATTTTGATCCTTGATGAGGCGACATCAGCACTTGATACAGAATCAGAACGTGCAATCCAAGCTGCACTTGATGAGTTACAGAAAAATAGAACATCATTGGTAATAGCGCACCGGTTATCAACAATTGAAAATGCAGATGAAATTTTAGTTGTACAAGATGGTCATATCATTGAGCGTGGAACACATACATCGTTGCTAGCGCAAAATGGGGCTTATTCTCAATTACATAGTATTCAATTTAAACAATGATAGAACGTATTTGGTCCGGCAAATCATGGCTGTATGTATTACTATTGCCGTTATCTTTTCTTTATGGATTGATAGCAATAATACGCCATGCAGCTTATAAAGTCGGACTAAGTCGCTCTTGGAAAGCACCAATACCTGTGGTTGTGGTGGGAAACCTCACAGCTGGAGGTAATGGCAAAACGCCAGTGGTAATCTGGTTGGTTGAGTCGCTGGTAAAAGAAGGCTATCGAGTGGGGGTGGTGTCTCGCGGTTATGGTGGAAAAGCAGAGAGTTACCCACTTGTTCTTGATGAAAATACGCCAACAACAGCTGCTGGTGATGAGCCTGTTCTAATTTACCATCGTACTAAAGCCCCCGTTGCAGTAGCCCCTAAACGTAGTGATGCAGTCAAAGCACTTCTGGCCGTGCACGAATTGGATGTGGTCATCACTGATGATGGTTTGCAGCATTATGCATTGCAACGTGATTATGAAATCGTTGTGATTGATGGTCAGCGTCGTTTCGGTAATGGGTGGTGGCTACCTGCTGGGCCCATGAGAGAACGAGCGGGGCGTTTAAATAGTGTGAATGCATTAATTGTCAATGGTGGACAGCCAGAGGGGCGTGAAGTATTGATGACCCTAGAAGGTGACACTGCGGTTAATATTGTGACTTCAGAAAATCAGCCTGTTAACCAGCTTCAATCAGTAGTTGCAATGGCTGGAATTGGGCATCCGCCTCGTTTTTTTGCCTCTTTAGAGCATAAAGGGCTTACGTTGATGAATACCCACGCTTTTGCTGACCACCAAGATTATGAGCAAAAACAACTTGCTGCTCTTGTTAAACCTACCCAAAGCTTACTGATGACTGAAAAAGATGCCATTAAATGCCGCTCATTTGCACAGCCAAATTGGTGGTTTTTACCTGTAAAGGCGCAATTATCATCCAATGGTGAGCAAAAAATCCTAAGTGAAATAAAAAAACTTATCACAAATAACAAAAATGCTTGCCACTAACACTTCACTATGATAATAATATCGCCACTGTGATATAGGTCTAATTATTATGTATCTAGATACAATACAGTAATAATTGGATTTTATACTAGCTTAATTTCACGCTCCGTTCTTTAGTTAGTCTTCATATCCTCGCACATCAACGCTGTTAAATCGTTGTTACTTAGTTTTGTCATCATAATGTCAAAATAGACTGTTAACTTCACAGTAGATGCGTGGTGCCTGAAATCTACATTTACGGGCGTTATAAAAGATGCACATTAATTTAGTGCATGAATTGGTAAAAGTTTAATTACTCTTTAATGTATTAATAGATCGGCAATATATAAATGGGAAGCAAGAAAGAGTAATGATACAAAAATAAAAAGGTATTGTTCTTAGAACAAAAGGAGTTTTAATATGAATTTTCAATTACATATGGGTCGAGTTAAATGGTTTGACGCAAAAGAAGGTTACGGTTTTATTTCACCTTTTAATGGTGGAGATGATGTATTTGTGACAACAAAATCAATTGCTAATAAAAAAATTAAATCATTGTTTGAAGGTCAAAACGTTGAGTTTTCCTTAACTCGTAGTTCCGATGGCATAACGGCTGCTGACGTTATTGCTTACTAAATAAAAACAGCACAATTTCTCCTGCTTTCATCCTCTCATCTTCGCAGGCGATCTTAATCAGAAAGATTAAAGTTAACGGTGATATCTGCATGTGATATCCTGACTCTAAGTGAGTCAAATCCATTCGGGAGAAAACATGGATCACCGTTTACTTGAAATCATTGCCTGCCCTGTTTGCCATGGCAAATTAAGTTACAACAAAGAACACCTCGAACTTATCTGTAAGTTTGATCATCTGGCCTATCCCATTCGAGATGGCATCCCCGTTTTACTCGAAAACGAAGCGCGCCAAGTCTCATTAGATGAAGGACAATAATCGCCATGTTTACGGTTATTATTCCTGCGCGTTATGCATCAACCCGTTTACCTGGCAAGCCGCTGGCTGATATCCATGGTAAACCGATGGTTGTTCGAGTGATGGAGCAAGCCATTAAATCAGGTGCAGACCGAGTGATTGTCGCAACAGACCACCAAGATGTGGCGAATGCGGTCATTGCTGCGGGTGGCGAAGCGTGTATGACTAACCCTGATCACCAATCAGGTACAGAAAGATTAGCTGAAGTTATTGATACATATGGCTTCTCTGATGATGAAATCATTGTGAATGTACAGGGTGATGAGCCGTTAATTCCGCCTGAAATTATTAGCCAAGTTGCTCATAACCTTCAAGGCAGTAAAGCGAATATGGGCACTCTAGCTGTACCAATTCATGATGCACATGAAGCTTTCAACCCAAATGCAGTGAAAGTGGTGACAGATCATGAAGGGTATGCATTGTACTTTTCCCGTGCAACGATCCCTTGGGATAGAGACAATTTTGCGAAAAACCATGATTCGATAGGTGATTTTTTCTTACGCCATATTGGTATCTATGCTTATCGTGCAGGCTTTATTCGCCGTTATATTCATTGGGAAGCGAGCCCGCTAGAGAAAATCGAAATGCTTGAGCAACTTAGAGTGCTTTGGTATGGCGAAAAAATTCATGTGGACGTTGCAAAAGTGACACCGGGGGCAGGTGTTGATACACCAGAAGACCTAGAGTTGGTGAGAAAACAATTCTTATCATAGGTATTTATTCGCTTTTACCAATGGCATGATGCGATAAAAAAGGCGTAACCTTAATGAGTTACGCCTTTTTGTTTTTATTCGGAAACAACTAACTCAGGTGTGCTGAGTGATTCTTCCAAGGCTTGAGTATTGTCAGGCTTTATATGCCACCAAATCGTGCCAATAAACTCGTACCAAGCTCGCTCGCTATGGCTGAAGTAATAGGATGAAGGAATATATTTTTCCCATGGATTAATACCACTGCTAATGGCTAATTGATTTGCAGGGGCTGGATAAGGCTGCATACCTCTATCGGTGAACATTGTAATAGCCCTTGGCAGATGGTTAGCGGATGTCACAAGTAAAAATGGCGCTTTACCAATGATTTTCTCAACCTCGTAAGCCTCTTCTTGTGTATCTTTGGGGTCAGTGAGTGGGATTGTATCTGACTCAGGAACACCCAATGACTGTGCTACGTTAGCTGCAACTTCGGCACTGCTCATCGTGCTGTTGGCTTTTCCGCCTGTGAATATCAGTTTGCTCCCAGGGTGTTTAAGATATAAACGCACGCCTTCGGTGACCCTTGGCAGGCTGTTATTTAATAAATTAGCGCTTGGGCTCCAATCAGGGTTATAGGTAAAACCACCGCCTAAGACTACGATGTACTTGATATCATTTGGTGGGTTTTCTGTGATTAATTCATAGCGTTTATTGTATTTACCCTCAATAGGGGCGAGCAAGCTATCTGAAACGGGTTGTAAACCAAGTAGCGCTATTAACACTAAGCTCGCGGTTGTTAAGCTTTTCCCCCATTTTTGCCAGCGAGTAAACCACAGTAAAAGCAGCCCGATAGCCCCAATGATGAGCAATAGTGGCAATGGCATCAAAAGTGAGCCAATGTACTTCTTTAAGAAAAATAACATAATCAAGCCTATATTTAGGGGACTAACCACTGCCAATACTCGGTATGAGTCTGGCAAATTTGCTACATAAGACAACGAAAATTAGCGTTAATAATGCCAAAATGAAATTCGCTGAGCAAAAAAAACTACTATGCAAAAATATAGCTATTATCTGTTATAATTTACGTTTCAATTGTCGCCAACATCTTGTGTGATAAGCACAATACTCAGTGATAATATTCATGATTAGATAAATTTTCATCAAAATATGGATGAAATTGGCTAATTTTGAATGTTTTTGCGACAAATTGACCCATAAATATGCTGTAAATGACGAATGATAGGCAACTGGATAGCACATGGCAGACCGCAACTTTGATGATATTGTCGATAAATTTGCAAAAAATATCTACGGAACGACCAAAGGCAAAATACGTGAAGCGGTGGTTTGGCAAGACTTAACTCAACTATTAGAGACCCAGTTTAAGGGAAAAACGCTACGGATCCTTGATGCAGGTGGCGGAGAAGGCCATTTTTCGCGCAAATTAGCGGCATTAGGTCATCAAATTATACTTTGCGATTTATCCGAAGAGATGCTGGAACGTGCTCGTGAGTTAGCCAAAGAAGAGGGAATTATTGGTAACATGCAGTTTGTCCATTGTGCAGTACAAGATATTGCACAATATGTTGATGAACCAGTTGACCTTGTTCTTTTTCACGCGGTTCTTGAATGGATTAGCGATCAAAAATATGCAATTGAACAGCTGGCAGATATAATCAGACCAGAAGGCGTATTTTCTGTCATGTTCTATAATGCAAATGGCTTGGTTATGCGTAATGCAATTTTAGGTAATTTTCATCTTGCAACACCGCATATCCAACGTCGGCGTAAACGTTCGTTGTCACCGCAAAAACCGCTATTTCCTCAGCAAGTTGATGAGTGGTTAGCAGAGTGTAAGATGGATATCTTAGGGAAAAGCGGTGTCCGGGTTTTCCATGATTATTTGCAAAGTCGGCAGTTACAGCAAAAAGATTTTCCTGCGTTGTTGGCGCTTGAACAACAATATTGCCGTGAGGAACCGTATATCAGCATGGGGCGCTACATTCATGTCATGGCACGCAAACAAATACAAAAGGACGATTTATGAGTGATTTTTCCCAGACCGTCCCTGAGCTCGTGTCTTGGGCACGAAAAAATGATTTTGCAATTTCACTTCCCGCTGAACGTTTAGCATTTTTACTTGCCGTTGCTGTACTGAATAGTGAGCGGGTGAATGGTGAGATGAGCGAAGTGGAATTGGTCGATGCCTTCCGTGAGGTTTGCAAAGGGTTTGAACAAACGACAGAGTCACTGGCGGTACGCGCAAATAATGCCATCAATGATATGGTACGCCAGAAAATATTTAACCGCTTTGCAAGTGATATTGTCGAAGGCAATGCAATTTATCGTTTGACACCATTAGGCATTGGTATTAGTGATTACTATATTCGCCAACGTGAATTTTCAACGTTACGGCTTTCGATGCAGCTTTCTATCGTTGCAGGGGAATTGCAACGTGCGGCAGAAGCTGCCGAAGAGGGCGGTGATGAGTTTTATTGGCATCGTTATGTTTTTGCTCCGCTAAAATATTCTGTAGCTGAAATCTTTGATAGCATTGATTTATCCCAGCGAATAATGGATGAGCAACAAAATTCCGTAAAAGAAGATATTGCAGCACTGCTAAACCAAGACTGGCAAGCGGCGATTGCCAACTGCGAACAATTATTGTCAGAAACCTCAGGAACTCTGAGAGAATTGCAAGATACGTTAGAGGCCGCAGGGGATAAACTACAAGCTAACTTGCTACGTATTCAAGAAGCGAACATGAATGCGCCTATATTTTCAGATATGGTTGATAGGTTAGTTTTTGATTTGCAAAATAAATTAGACCGTATTGTGAGCTGGGGGCAACAATCCATTGATCTTTGGATTGGCTATGATCGTCATGTTCATAAATTTATCCGTACTGCGATTGATATGGATAAAAATCGCATATTTTCTCAGCGGTTACGTCAATCCGTTCAACATTATCTCGACAGCCCTTGGGCACTCACTTACACCAATGCTGACCGATTATTCGACATGCGAGACGAAGAACTTGCCTTGCATGATGAAGAAGTCACAGGTGAGTTACCATCAGAACTGGAATTTGAAGAATTTAGCGAATTAAATGATAGGCTTGCAGAACTAATGGAAGCAGAACTCGCGTTCTATAAAACAGAGCAGCGTCCATTAGATGTTGGTCGTGTATTACATGATTACTTGCAGCAGTATCCGCAAAAACGTCATTTTGATGTGGCGCGAATTATTATTGATCAAGCTGTAAGATTAGGTATCGCAGAGGCTGATTTGGCGGGATTACCGGCAGAATGGCAAGCTATTAATGATCACGGAGCCAAGGTACAGGCACATGTCATCGACAAATATTGAACAATTTATGCCAGTTAAGCTGGCTCAAGCATTAGCTAACCCTATTTTTCCAGAGCTAGACAGCCAATTGCGTTCAGGTCGTCACATTAGCATTGATGACCTTGATAACCACGCATTTTTGATGGATTTTCAGGAAGCGTTAGAGCAATTTTACGCACGTTATAACGTTGAGTTAATCCGTGCGCCAGAAGGTTTTTTCTATCTGCGTCCTCGCTCAACCACATTAATCCCACGCTCCGTATTGTCTGAGTTGGATATGATGGTTGGGAAAATCCTTTGTTACCTCTATTTGAGTCCAGAGCGCTTAAGTAACCAAGGTATTTTTACCTCACAAGAGTTATTTGAGGAGCTGCTATCGCTGGCAGATGAAAGCAAATTATTGAAATTTGTTAATCAGCGCTCGACAGGGTCTGACCTTGATAAACAAAAATTGCAGGAAAAACTAAGAACCTCACTAAACCGTTTACGCCGTTTAGGCATGGTGCATTTTTTGCAAAATGATTCGAGTAAATTCATTATTAGCGAATCGGTTTTCCGTTTTGGTGCTGATGTGCGCAGTGGTGATAATCCGCAAGATGCCCAATTACGTATGATCCGTGATGGTGAAGCTATTTCCCACGATGGTGAATTATCACTCAAAGACAGTGATGACGACGAAGTCGAAGATAGCCAAGACCCAGCAGAAAGTGATGAGGATGAAGAATAATGATTGAACGCGGAAAATTTCGCTCACTGACGCTGGTGAACTGGAACGGTTTTTTTGCTCGTACTTTTGACCTTGATGAGTTGGTGACTACACTCTCAGGGGGGAATGGTGCAGGTAAATCGACGACCATGGCGGCGTTTATTACCGCCATGATCCCTGATTTAACCTTGCTGCATTTTCGTAATACCACAGAGGCGGGTGCGACATCGGGTTCCCGTGATAAAGGCTTACACGGTAAATTACGTCCGGGTGTCTGTTATGCCATCTTGGATGTGCTGAACTCAAAACACCAGCGTGTCATGGTCGGGGTGCGCTTACAACAAGTCGCTGGGCGTGATAAAAAAGTCGATATTAAGCCATTTATGGTGCAAGGTGTGCCACTTGCCACTGTACCGACCGAAATTTTAACGGATGTGATTGATGGGCGTCAGGCCAAGGTTATTCCATTAAATGAGTTAAAAGAAAGACTTGAAGAGCAAGATGGCATTTTATTCAAGCAATTCAACTCGATAACTGATTACCACTCGATTCTGTTTGAATTAGGCGTATTGCCTAAACGCCTGCGTTCAGCAGGGGATCGTAGTAAATACTACCGTCTTATTGAAGCCTCGCTGTATGGCGGGATTTCAAGTGCAATCACGCGTTCATTACGTGACTATTTATTACCAGAAAACAGCGGAGTCCGTAAAGCGTTCCAAGACATGGAGGCTGCACTACGGGAAAACCGTTTAACCCTTGAAGCTATCCGCGTTACTCAATCAGACCGTGATTTATTCAAACATCTGATTAGCCAAGCCACAGACTATGTTTCTGCGGATTACATGCGCCACTCAAATGAACGACGCATTCACCTTGATGCGGCATTGGCAGCACGTAATGAACTCTACGCTAGCCGTAAACAACTCCGTGTTGAACAAGTTCGCAGTGTTGAAATGGCGCGTGAATTAAATGAGCAAAATGGCTCGTCAACAGAGTTAGAGGCGGACTACCAAGCAGCAAGTGATCACTTAAACTTAGTGCAAGCAGCCCTTCGCCAGCAAGAGAAAATCGACCGTTATCAAGCTGATATCGAAGAACTGACATATCGCCTTGAAGAACAAAGTGAAGTTGTTGCACAAGCGACAGAATCACAAGAGGAATTTGAAGCACGTGCTGAAGCGGCGGAAGTTGAGGTTGATGAATTAAAAAATCAGCTCGCCGATTACCAGCAAGCGCTTGATGTACAGCAAACGCGCGCCATTCAATATCAACAAGCACTGCATGCGCTGAATCGTGCACGTGAGCTGTGTCAATTACCTGAATTAACCATCGATAATGCAGATGAATGGTTAGACACGTTTGAGGCCCGGGAACGGCAAGCAACCGAAGCCTTATTGGCACTTGAACAAAAAATGAGTGTAGCAGATGCTGCACACAGCCAATTTGAGCAAGCCTATCAACTCGTTAAGAACATGGTGGGTGAGGTGAGTCGCAGTGATGCTTATCAACAAGCGCGTGCATTATTGCGTGATTGGTCATCCCAGCAACATTTAGCTGAGCGTGTTCAACCTTTACGTATGCAACTCTCTGAATTACAACAGCGTTTAAGTAGCCAGCAAAATGCAGAAAGGTTACTCGCTGAGTTTTGTAAACGCCAAGGACAGAGCTATGAGCCCGATGAGCTCGATGCCTTAATGGCAGAGCTTGAAGCTCAGCAAGAAGAATTAAGTGTTGGTGTAAATGAAAGTGGTGAACGACGCATGCAAATGCGCCAAGAGCTTGAACAAATTCGTCAGCGTATTGCTCAGCTTTCAGCGAAGGCTCCTGCGTGGATTGTTGCTCAAGAAGCGTTAACGCAACTGAACGAACAATCGAGCGAGGCATTCGATTCAAGTACCGCTGTTACTGAGTTTATGCAGCAATTGCTCGAACAAGAGCGCGAAATTACTGTTGAACGTGATGAAGTTGCAGCCCAGCGCCGCGATCTTGAAAAACAAATTGAGCGTTTAAGCCAGCCAAGTGGGGCAGAAGACAGCCGTATGTTAGCGCTGGCAGAGCGTTTCAATGGTGTTTTACTGTCTGAAATCTATGATGATATTACCATTGAAGATGCCGCTTATTTCTCAGCGCTATACGGCCCAGCTCGCCACGGTATCGTGGTACAAGACCTTGATGTGGTTCGTAGCCAGCTGGATTCACTACAAGATTGCCCAGATGATGTGTATTTCATTGAGGGAGACCCATCTTCTTTCGATGATAGCGTTTTTGATGCTCAAGAGTTTGAAAATGCCGTTTTAGTACGTTCATCTGAGCGCCAATGGCGTTATTCGCGCTACCCTGAATTGCCACTGTTTGGCCGTGCAGCGCGTGAAAGTCATTTAGAGTCGCTCACAGCAGAACGTGATGAACTCGCAGAGCGTTATGCGACACTCTCTTTTGATGTGCAAAAAATTCAGCGTGCACACCAAGCATTTAGTCGCTTCATTGGCCAACATATTTCCGTGGCGTTTGAAAGTGATCCTGAAGCTGAAATTCGGACATTAAATCAAAAGCGTACTGAACTTGAACGTGCGTTAAGCCAATATGAAGAACAAACTTCGCAGCAACGCCAGCAGTTTACTCAAGGTAAAGAAAGCTTAGCTTCTTTGAATCGCCTCTTACCTCAAATGGGGTTACTGCTCGATGAAACCTTGGCGGATAGAGCGGAAGAAATTAGCGAAGAGCTGATTGAAGCAGAAGAAGCGGCGCATTTCCTGAATAAACATGGACATGCGTTAGAAAAATTAGAGCCGATTGTGACAGTATTGCTCAGCGATCCTGAGCAGCACGACCAATTGCGTAAAGATTATGATACTGCAAAACACACACAGCAAAATGCGAAACAGCAAGCCTTTGCTGTGGTTGAAGTTGTCCAGCGCCGTGCTCACTTTAGTTACAGTGACTCGACAGGTATGGTCAATGAAAATGCCGACTTAAACGAAAAATTACGCCAACGTTTAGAACAAGCGGAAACAGAACGTACACGTGCTCGTGAGCAATTACGTCAGCACCAAGCTCAATCTGCTCAATATCACCAAGTTTTTGCTTCATTACGTAGCTCTTTTGAAACGAAGCAAGAAATGCTGAAAGAGCTAGAAGCTGAAATGCAGGAAATCGGTGTTAAAGCCGACCCAGATGCGCAAGAACGGGCTCGGATTCGTCGTGATGAATTACATCAACGAGTAATGGAAAATCGTAGTCGTATTAATCAGTTAGAAAAGCAGCTAACACTATGTGAAGCTGAAATGGATAACTTACAAAAACGTCTACGCAAACTCGAAAAAGATTATTACCAGCTGCGTGAGCAAGTCGTTTCGGCGAAAGCGGGTTGGTGTGCAGTAATGCGTTTGGTGAAAGATAACGGTGTTGAACGCCGCTTACACCGTCGTGAACTTGCATATACCGATGGTGACAGCCTGCGTTCAATGTCGGATAAGGCGCTAGGGGCCCTACGTCTAGCTGTGTCAGATAACGAGCATTTGCGTGATGTTTTACGTCTATCGGAAGACCCAAAACACCCAGAGCGTAAAATTCAGTTCTTTATTGCCGTTTATCAGCACCTACGTGAGCGTATTCGCCAAGATATCATTCGCACTGATGACCCGATTGATGCGATTGAACAAATGGAAATTGAGCTTGCACGTTTAACGGAAGAATTAACAGCACGTGAGCAAAAACTGGCCATTAGTTCGAAAAGTGTGGCGAATATTATCCGTAAAACAATTCAACGTGAGCAAAACCGCATCCGTATGCTTAACCAAGGGTTACAGGCTGTGGCATTTGGTCAGGTTAAAGGGGTACGTCTAAACGTCAATATTCGCGAAAGCCATGCACTGTTATTGAGCGTGCTATCGGAAGAAAGTGAGATGCACCAAGACTTATTTACTAGCCAACGTTTAACGTTCTCTGAAGCTATGGCAAAACTGTATCAGCGTCTGAACCCACAAGTGGATGTTGGGCAGCGTTTACCACAAACTATCGGGGAAGAGCTGTTAGATTATCGTAACTATTTAGAGTTAGATGTAGAGGTTAATCGTGGCTCAGATGGTTGGTTAAAAGCAGAAAGTGGTGCGTTATCAACAGGTGAAGCTATCGGAACAGGGATGTCAATTCTTGTGATGGTAGTACAAAGTTGGGAAGAAGAGTCACGCCGTTTACGAGCTAAAGATATTATTCCTTGCCGTTTATTATTCTTAGATGAGGCTGCACGCTTAGATGCTAAGTCAATAGCAACGCTATTTGAGCTGTGTGATAGGCTAGAGATGCAATTGATTATTGCAGCGCCGGAGAATATTAGTCCAGAAAAAGGGACAACCTATAAATTGGTTCGTAAAGTGATTGGTAATAATGAGCACGTACATGTTGTTGGTCTAAAAGGGTTTGGGCAAGAGACTCCTAATACAGTAACACCAGCATTACAGTAATTAGTTATCTAAATAAAATGAAGGCCGATATTTATTTTTAAATATCGGCCTTATTACATTTGATGAAAGCTATTTTTGATTATTTACAACTCCTTTTCCCTGTTGAATTAAATCACAAGTACCAAGTTATCTAATTTTTTTAATAATATACCAAAGTGCTAAATTTATTGGCAATTATTTAGATAGTTTCGAAATAGTATGAATAAAATCAATAAATCCTGGAGTTTGATATCTGGACATAAACCTATATCTAATTTAAGTCATAAATACAAGGTGAATCCTACCATATAAAATTAATTATTATTAATTTTATACATAAACTCAATTGAATCTATTGCCGATATAGTTGACTAAAAAATACTTCAATAAGTAGTGTTTATTTCAAACTGGTAATGTATTTATATTTAATATAAATATTGAACTCTATCCTATAATATTGTTTTTAATGTTAAATGGTTTAACTAATATGATTATTAATTGTAATATTGTTTCGCTAATTGTTTTATTTCAGCATTTTTGTTCATTTTAAATTATATGGGGATTTTTAATAATGGGTAATATTGTAGATGGTGTTGATTTCTCACAAACTCAATTTATTGAATATTTTACAAGTGATGAAAATAGGGGCATCTATTCGACTGTATTTAATGAATATGGTTTGGATTTTTCTAAATTGCCTGGATATTGTTATGGTTTTTCAAGTTCATTTTTGACATATGCTGCAAAAGATAATGGTGAAAAATTCTTGCGAATGTTGAATCATTTAAATTATGTGCTAACTAATAATGAACGCAAATCAGTACACTTGAATAAAATAAAACAAGATGCACTAAAAATACATGCGAAAGAGATATTAGATTATTACATGCTAGATGTCATAACGACCCAAAATTTTAATGAAAAAGGTATGTTATATAGCGATTATGTCGAAAATTTATTAGATGTTGACCTTGTTATAAAAAAAAGAAACTTTATTGAATATGTAGAAGAAGTTTTTGAATATAATCATCTTTTAGCATTGAATAAAAATATAGAAAATAGTGATTATTATGATTACTTAAACAATGAAATTAAAATGAAAACTAAAAAATATTGGGAGGCGTTACATGCAGGAACATCATTTTTTGAAACAAATGATGGAAAGGCAGTTTTATCAGATCCACTATTCATAAAGTTAAAAAATAAATTTAACTCTAAACTAAAATTAATTGATGAAAATTTTAACCATTCAGATATAACCTTTTTTGTGGATGTAATAATCACAGATGTTCAAAGAGATCTTTATTTAGAGTTGGAAAGTTATAATAGAAAAAGAGGAATTGCAAACTCAAGGGAAAATATAAGCAATTATGGGAATCAAGGTTTATATGAAATTAAGTTAAGTGAATTAAGTTCTAGTTTGATGGAGCATACTCGTAATAGTAAAGAGCCCTTTTTATGCCATTTTTCATCAGAGCAACACTCAATGGCGATCAGTGTTAATTATGATTATGAAAATAAAAATTGGAAATATAGATTCTTTGATCCTAATGCGGGAATTTATATGGCCGATGAACATCAAGTATTTGTTGATTTTATAGAGCACTTTATCACTATGAATAAAGACAATTATAATTTTAGTTCATTTGAGAATGGTGAACATAAAGTTTATATTTCTATAGTTGGAAATTCTGCAACTCAAAGTGATAGAGGAAAATTTAAAGGAATAGAAGCTAAAAGACTAAGGGACCTAGAAATAAAATTATTAATAGAAAGAAAAGAAATAATTGAAGATAATGAATTAAGTATAAAGCTAATTTATACAGGCTATAATGAACAAAAAAATATAATAGAAGCTCAAGTTACAGTTAATGGTAAGATAATTACTATTTTTTCAGATGTTATGGAATTTACTGATTTGTTCGATAAGTTGAAATCTAGCAAAGATTTATTAAAGACAATAGAGGGGGATATATTCATTTCTAAAAATGAATATAAAGTATATCGTGTTAACCACAGATTTAATATTAATGAAGATAAAAAAATTGAACAGTATATTGATAATAACAAGGTGATAGCTAAATTAGATACAGATTTCTTTGACACACATATTAATCATATGAAAGAGGATCGATTGCTTACCTTAGCTGGAGAACAATCAGCGAGTACCGAAAAAATTGACTCCTGGCTTGACCCATATGAAATATACCAAGCAGAGCGTGCTAAAGATGCTGATCCTGACAGGGCAAGAAAGCCCACTGAGTATAGTTATAATGTCATTGTTCAAATTGAAGGGGATGAGGTATCAAGTAAAGCGACTGCGCATGCTTTCTCTAAACACCCAGATAACTCAATGATTATTCAATATGACATAAAGTCTCGTCAATATAAAATAATTCATGGTGAAATTAACCGACTTAATTCAGATAGGGTCAGATGGATAACTGTTGGTCACGGTGGTTATATCGGTGGCGGTAAGCCAACTTTATATGGAAAGAATACACCTGAACAATTTGCGGAAGGAATGAGTTATTTACGTAAAAAAATATTAAATAGTCAAAGTCCAGATAAATTAGTGTTAATTGGTTGCAATTTAGGCCGAGGAGGAGTTAGTGAAAACTTTGCATTTGGTGTCACTGGAGCCCTCGCTGAAAAAGGCATGAAGATGCCTATTATTGCCTATAATCGAAAAGTAAGTGTTATTTATATGGGTAATAAGTTGATCGTGCCTGATGACACGGTATTAGACTCAATAACCACTAAACACTTCAAACAAACCTATCAATTTGACCCGAAAATATTGGAAATTAACATTAATAATAAACTAGGAGCCGTCTATTTTATTGATGAGCTACGTCGCGGTGAAATAGATTTTAAACAGTTAATAGACAATGAAAATCATTTTATGTTTGAGGGGGTAGGTATGATTCCTGGGATAGATTCATTTGCTAGTTTTAGGGACGGTGACTCATATAATATAGACTTTAATTTGCTAAGAAAAGTAGCTTACAATCCAGAAGGTTATAAACAATTTATCGATGAGGTGGCAAAACATAAAGGGGAGCTGCCTGATGACTTTCATGCCTATTTTTCTAATAAATTGCGTAAGCTAGATACACCAATATGGGAAATGGTTGATGCGGACTATATAAAAAATAACCCTTTAAGAAATCGGGGGCAGGATGGTTCATTCATTACTGTCGTAATACGCTTGACAGGAGAATCTAAAGGGCTAGATATGGCGCAGAGGTTAGCAAGGTCAGAACCTGATAACGTCATGATTATTCAGGCAGACCCTAACCTAGAACAATGGGATATGAAGCAATGGAATTTAGAATATGGTTCGGTTTCTAATTTACAGAGCAAAGAAAAACCCGTTAGATGGGTTTTGATTGGTGACTCTGATATGGTTATCAAAACAAATAAAAAATTACACTCTTTATTAGCAAATATACGAGACGAATACCCGTTTATTAATCCTAAGCAAATTTTATTCCAAGGGATTGATACAACAATGGTTACTACGGCTGGAGATCACAAGCAGTTTACTAATGACTTATCAACGAAGCTTAAAGAGTTTGGTTTTGACTCGCAAGTAATCTCAAAATTAACATTCCAACCGGTATCTAAACCGATATCTCAGCCAGTAGCCACAAACCATATGCAGCCAGCGCTTACAGCCAATAATAATCATGAATATTTGAGCACATTACTTGAGAATATAGCACTTGAAAATACTGTAATCAAAGATATAAATATCACAGATCATCCTTATTTAGCTAATTACTTTACGGATTCTAATGGTCAGCTTGATATTAAAAAATTAAAAATTGCAATTTATGATCCTTTAGTTAGTCCTAAAGTAAACGAATATTTAAATCAAGCAAAAAACGAAGATTTAACGCAGTGGAATAGTCTATTTAAATCGAAGACATTAGGTTCACTACAAGAGCAAGCAGGTAATATTAATAGAATATTAGTCTCTATTCAAAATGACCTATCGTACATTAATAAATTAAGCGAAGATTCTATTGAACAATTGAGGGTGTTATTCCCTGCTATTAATGGATTCGATAAAGGAAAAGTGCTCGCGTTATCGACTGACCGCAATGCCTTCATGTTACTAAGCCTTGATTTAAAAAATTTTAGTCAACTGAATCCTTATAATTTTGACTCAGAAGACGCTCCTTTAAAAGGGCTGTTATTGGACAAAGCCTTATCATTATATCAAGAAAATAATAGGCAGAGGCAGCAGCAATTTAATCAGTTAATAAATAATACGAAAAATAACTCCAATGGAAGTGAAGTTAATTTAATTAACCATGGAATGATTAGACAACATGGCTATTCAGAAAATCTAGACAAAAAGTTAGGGCTTACCTATGGTTTGGAATCATTATTAGGCGATATTGATTCAGCTCGAATTTTGATGAAAAGAAAAGCATTTTTAGAGCAGCAGCAAAACGAAGGCTTATTAAGCAATAGTGAAGAGGTGTTACTAAAGAAACTAGAACAGTATTCAAGCCATATTGATAGAGGATTGAGCGATACGGGTATTTTGGTGGAAGACCTACATCTGTCCAATATTTTAACGGCAGAGCTATCTGATGTAGAGCTGCGTAAGGGCGCAATATATTTATTAAAAGGAGAGTCGGCCACCTATACAGTAACATATAAACTTCAAGATGGTATTTATCAATATAGCTTATTTGATCCGAGCGGTATTCAAATTCAAGTTAAACAACAAAATAAAAGGCAAGCCAAGAGTGATTTTAGAAAAGTATTAACGAGCTATTTAAATGAGGAAATTTCTATTGAAAATGGGAAATGGGTATCACGGGCAAAGCATGCTGGCTTTATAGTTGACAGTAATGGTGAGCCAAGAGGAACGATCGTATTTATTGACCCTCTCTCTACTGATCTTAAAGAACGTATGAGCCTCTATAGTCAGCAACGAAACGATATTATTAATCATACAGATTTTAATGAACCTAAAAATAGTTGGATTAATATTAAAGGTGAAGACATATCGCTAGCTAAATTGCAGAATTTAGGGACTACAATTGATGGAAAAGCGATAACAGTTGAAGAGACTAGAAGTGAAGGTTGGTCAAATAAAATTCGTTTTAATGCGCAAAGCCTTGCAGCTGAATTAACTTTATTGAGCGGTAGCGACTCAGATCTCGCCTTTCTAAAAGCACTGAGTCTGCAATTAAATGATACCGATATAGCAGATATTGTAGAGTATGATGCAGACTTTCGCGATACTGCAATATTAAAAAAACAATTAAAATATCTAGCAAAATTTAAAGACGCTAATGGAATAAAGTTTACGCCAAAACATATCGAAAAATTAAGAGGATATGGCGTGAAATTACCTCCTTTTCAAAAATTCGGTAATCGACTTGGTCAGGTTATGGGCGGGGTAGGTATTGGGCAGACTTTAGTGAGCATTTATAGCATTATTGATAGGCTAAATAACCCTGATATTACAGAAGATGAATATGATGAGCTAAAAAAACAGTTATACATCACATGCGGTTCGGCATTAGCCAATTATGGTGACATGATTGTTCAACCAGTTCTATTGAAAATGGCTGGAAACAGTTCTTCGCTGGTAAGATCTCGTTTGGCGATGGGAGTACTTATTGTATTTAATTTAGTTGGGATGGGATTTGATGCATACCAAGCCTACGATAACTTATCGAAATTAGAAAGTGTCTCTGATCCAAAACAGCGAGAAGACTTAATCGTTAATGCCTCGCTTTCCATTGCTAGTTTTATTGTCAATGGCATTGTTATTATTAGTATTTTAGCAGCTTCTTCAACAATCCCCGTAGCTGGTTTAGTTATAGGTGCAATTTTAATGATTGGCGGATGGATCTATAATGGGATAAGGGCAGTTGAAAATATTAAAGAACAAATAGATATTAGTTGGGATCGTGAATTAGAAGAGGGGATCAGAGGCGCATTTGGTTTACCCCCGACGATTCGAACTCAACAAGAAATAATGAATAAAAACTATATAGCCTTATTCATGCATAATGAGTGGCTAGAGTCTTTAAATACATTTGAACAGCTTTTTGAGGATTTAGGTTTTAGTCATCACTTAAAAGTAATGGAAAAACCTATTACTGAGAATGAAGAAAGATTTTATTTAGTTGATGAAGATGATAACTATTTTGGAGGGCCTCTTGGTGATGTTCATCTTGGACACGGATTTTCAGAAATAAAATACCTTAAGCGGGGAGCTCCTACTTATAGTTGGAGAGAAGCGGATATATTACAAAGGAATTATCATTTACAGCTAAATGGCCATATTCGGGCGAAAAGACCTGATGAAGACGCATCCCGTAAATATGTCAAGCAATTGAGTAAAGTGAAAGGCCTAAAACAAGTTGGCTCAGAACCGACAAGTGAGTGTTACTTTTTTAATGTGGACTACAAGAACCCATTATTAGATAGATATAATGCTAAGCATGGAATTGAACAGCACTATTATCAAATTCCTTTTAAGCAGCAATTTAAACTATCAGCTCAAAAGCAAATTAATCTATATATTACAAAAGGGGGATACAGCCATTTTAAAGAAAGCATAACGCAGGTTTCTGATGATGCGCCTAATGGTATGACTATTGAGGGGGGAAATATTGATGAGATTACTTTGAGTTTAAATAATATTTTTTCAAAAGGTATTAGTATTGATACTGCTACTGGCGATGATGTCGTTATTGGTAAGAAAAATAAAATGAACGCATTTCAAATCTCTACAGGAGAAAAATATCTTGTAGGAGGAAATAAGACAGATTATTTTTATTTGAATGATAGTGACATTAACTCATTGAAATCGGGAGGAAATGAACCGACTAAATATTTAGATGGTCTTTTAGGTCAAGACACTTTAATGATGAGTGAGCCGATTTTTGGTTATAGCGTCCATGTTAATTTAAATGAGTGTCGTGTGAGTTATCAAAATGATAAAACAGGGGATGCTATTAATGTTGCAAACATTGAAAATATTGAAAATATTATTTTATTCAATAAGTCTAATGATGAAGTCCATGGTGATGAACAACAAAATATTATTGATGTAGGAGCTGGAAAAGATAAAGCATATGGGTATGGCGGTAATGACCGATTGATACTTGTGGAAGGTGAGGCTCATGGGGGGGATGGTGATGACAGTTATTATATTCGACGTTTTGATTGGACAGAACATGCCCCATATTTTTATCGGACACGTACAAAGTACAATCGAAAGAATAAAAATTTTGTAGATGTTCCCTATATAAACCCTGAGTACTTTAAGATAAATGAACATAAAAAAGTGTTCGTGTCTATAAATGAAGATAGCCAGTCAGTTAGCTCTATAGATATCGAATATACCTTAGATGAAATATCTGCTGTTTATATAGAAAATAATCATTTGTATATCAAGTTATCATTAGAGCCTGAAAATAAATTAGGCCATACATTTACTAATGTAAAAAGTGAAGTCACTATCGAATTAAGAAATGCTTATTCTACAACGGCAGATGGTAGAAAGTTACAACATAGTTATAATATAACCACTCGTGATGGGTTTACGTTTAATAGTGAATTAAAAACATTTTCAAATGAAGAGGATAAATCTATAAAAAAAGATTTGTTCAGTATTACTTATCTTCAAGATAATGATCAATTATCCCATTCCATAAATGATAATGTTTATATTAATGAACAATCAAAAGAGATAACCATTCGTGGTGTTACCAAGCCATTATCCCCTTCTTGGGGGCATTTCAACGCTGCTGGAAAAGCGAAAAATTTTCAATATCAAGGAACTGATGAAAATAATCAAGTACAAGGGATTAGTGAAGGTGCTTTTATTACAGTTAGCTTAGGTCAGGATGTCTACCAAATAATTCCAACACTTTACAAAAATGGGGAAGTTATTTTTGATTTTTCTGAGGTAAAAGACCGTTATAGCAAAGAAGATAAAATCGTTTTGTTATTACCTACCGAAAATGCTTATTCATTTACTTTAGATGGAAAAATATTGAGAGTCAAAGATAAGTTAAATGAAGAGAAATTTAGCATAAGATTTGAGAATTTTGATGAAAGTATGAGTGATTCAGTCATTATACAAGATAAGTACAGTAATATATTCAAGCTAAAATTACAGCAAGAAGGCGGTACGATAGATAATATTGAGCAGGTAACCAAGCGCATTAATGATAATTATATTGTTACTTTACCTGCAGGTTACCTTTCTAATAAACCTGTCATCGCTGGTGAGGATGGTGATGATATTATTACTGACAGAAGTATGATGGGGCGTGTTATTTTAGGCGGGCGAGGTGATGATACGATAAAGGTTTTTGGTGGAAATAATGTTCTTTTAGGCGGTGAAGGGGAAAATAGCCTTAGCGGAGGAGAGGGGCATGACTTTCTACTTTCTAGTCAGGGAAATGACATTCTAATGGGAGGGAAAGGAAACGATCATTATTTAATTGATGGTAGTTATGAGGGGATGGTTTTCATTGATGATACCGAAGGATATAACCATATCCACCTTGTTAATTTTAGTGGTGAAACACAAGAGGAAGCAGATGAGAATGGCAATGTGTATCGTAGATATCGCTCTGATTTTGATAAATATGTTATCGTGAAATTCAAATCTGAAGAAAGGAATACACCTCAAATTCATATCTATCCACAGTTGACACCAAAACTACAAAAGTTGATGGAATATAATTCAGAATCATTAATAGGTGAATTAACCAAAGAGCTATCGAACACAAATAAAACTGGGCAATTATCTACTTGGAACCCTGTTGAAAAGTTACATGGTATATTGGAAGGTATTCAAAAACCAATATCACTGACACCTAGAAGTGAATATTTACTCCTTGATTCTACGAATTCTAAGGGAAATTGGCTAGTAAATACCTTGGAAGGTGATGATACTGTTAATGATAAAAGCGGTGATGGTCGTATTATTATGGGTGATGGCGGATTTAAGCGGTTTTCAGCCGATGGCGGAAATAATGTGCTGTATGGTGGTAAAGGTGAAAGCTCATTGGTTGCTGGTAGCGGTGATGATGTCCTGATTTCACTATCTGGCGATGATGTGTTAAATGGGATGGAAGGGGACGACCTTTATGTTGTAAATGGATATGGAGAGGGACATGTGGCTATTTATGCTACGCAAGGAGAAAATAAAGTCATTTTAGTAGGTTTTGATGGTGGCAAGCTAATTGAAGATAAACGGTCGAATGGCATTGTAGCATCAACATTGACCTCAAATACTGGGCGAGTCGTAACTATCTATTATCGTAACCATGAATACTCAGATAGCGATAGTGTATCCGTAGAGTTTTATAAAGATAATAAAGATCTATGGAAAAATCATAGCGAATTAGTTGTCGATAGATTACTTCAAGTATTGGCGAGCAGTCGGGAAAAATATGAGAATAACCTAGATATGGCTTTGCCTGTACATGAACAAAGTAACTGGGCTCCTACCACTTATGTTGAGTCCTACTTAGCGAAAACATTTTAAGGTAGTGAAGGTAAAATAACCCTATAACTTTTATAAAAACGCTCAAGTCAATAGATTGAAATGAGCGTTTTTTTATTATGGTATCAGTCAATTTAAGTCCCATCATATGGGATTATGATTTAATAACTTGAGTGTACACCACTTGGTAAAATTATTGTTTAATTAATTTGAATAAAACAAGGTTTTTCAAACATATTTCCTCCTAATAAAAACCATTTTTTTTATATGGGAATTAGCTATTAAAGAAAGCTCTCAGTAAAGCTTTTAATTAAAATAAAATTCATCTATGTTTAAAGCGTAAAGTAGTCGGTTAGCCTGTTAAAAATGAAAATAATTCTTTTTATCATTTAATGATGACCTATCGATGTCTATCTGAAAAACAGAAAATTAGTCTATTCCTATAACATTACGGTTAAAATTAAATACAATAAAGCTGCAACTATAATAAAAACTATTTTTATCCATGTAGTAACTTAAGGTGGATGTATGGCAAAGAGAAGAGTGAAAGCTCTGCAAGTTTCAGTAATATGTGGGTTAATGGCATTCCAGTTTCCTGCATTTTCCAGTGATGAAAATACGCAGCAAAGTGTAACCGAAGCTTCACAGCCACAAGTTGTTGAAGTAAAAGAGACTTTAACGGTTACACCAACAGAGAGTATGGCAAAAATAGTGGCTTCACTTCCAGCTGATGTGAAACCCGTTTTTGCAGCGCAACTCGCTAAATTATATGCCGATAAGCAAATGAAACTTTTATGGCAAGATGAAACAGCGATTAGTCAATTTCAACAGCAAATAGCGGAACTTTCACTTTCTGGGGTTCAACCTCAGTTTGCGCAATGGCTATCCTTATTGGAAAATAACCAGCTTAGTGAGTTTGGTCGTGATGTGATTCTATCAGATGCGATGCTTGGTTATCTTCAATATCTCTCTTCTATTGAATCCAGTGGGCAATATTGGTTATATACGAATCGACCTTACAAAATCATTGCGCCTACAGCTGCACAAATAAAACCTTGGTTAGATGCTGTTGATTCTCAACGTCTAACTGAGTGGGTTAAAGCTCAAGCACCTAACCATCCAATGTATCAGCCGATGCGCAAAGAAATGCTTAAATTGCTGGCACAACCTGAAGATGAGTTAGAAATAACGAGTACGAAGACACTCAAACCAGGGCAATCCAGTGATGATGTGCTTGTATTACGTAAAATTTTACAGCGTGAAGGTTTGTTAGCCGATAGCATGACAGAAGATGTGGTTGAAACTGAAGCGCCTGAAACGTTAGCGCAAGTTGCAGAGCAAGCAACTGAACAGCCGACGGAAGTTGCTGTTACAGAGTCTGCAAAACCAACGAGAACAGCTTCGAAAGTTTATGATCAAGAACTGGTCAATGCCGTTAAAAAATTTCAATTACAGTATGGTTTAGAAGCCGATGGTGTGATTGGTAAAGGCACGCGGGTTTGGCTGAATATGAAGCCTGCGCAAAAAGCAGGATTGATGGCGTTGAATATTCAACGTTTGCGTATTATTCCTGCAAGTAGTGGCACTGGGATTTTGGTGAATATTCCAGGCTATTCGTTAGATTTCTATTTAAATGATGAAGTTATCCTAGATTCTAAAGTGATTGTGGGCCGTGCGGATCGCAAAACGCCAATTATGAGTAGCGCATTAAATAATGTGGTAATCAACCCGCCTTGGAGTGTGCCAACCAGTATGGCGCGTAAAGATATTGCACCAAAAGGAAAACAAGATCCAAGTTATTTTAGCCGTAAAGGGTATACTGTTTATTCAGGTTGGGGGGCAGATTCCTATGAAATTAACCCTTACTCAATCGATTGGGATAACATCACTCCAGCAAATTTCCCATACCGTATTAGACAAGCGCCAGGTCCAACCAATTCATTAGGGCGCTATAAATTCAATATGCCAAGTTCCGATGCCATTTACTTGCATGATACGCCAAACCATAGCTTATTTAACCGTAATGCGCGTGCGATAAGTTCAGGTTGTGTACGTGTCAATAAAGCGAGTGAGCTAGCCAGCATTTTACTTGGTGATGCAGGGTGGGAACAAAAACGTATTGATGGCGCATTGAAAGAAGGGTCAACACGTTACGTCAATATACCAGACAGAATTCCTGTGTATCTTTATTACCAAACAGCTTGGGTTGATAAAGACCAACAACCGCAATACCGTGCTGATATTTATCAATATGATAATGGTATTGATAATGTAGATACCTATCTGCCATTATTGAAAAAAGTCATGCTGTAATAATTAGATAATTAACGAAAAAATAGAGGTGGAAACGCCTCTTTTTTCACTAATTCTGTTTAATTCCGAATAATTCCATTGTTGATGTACAATTTATGATTATCATTAAGCTAAATTATTGATGTCGTGCTGTTCAGGAATCTATTACAACAGATTTAACGTAATAATACGGTTAAGACGCAGAATTTAGTGATATGACTCTATTTTTGACGAATATAGCAATAAATTTGACTTAAATTATGCATATCTTTACATAATTATACATTAAAACTGAGTGTGATTTGCTAGACTCAATAGGTTGTCTGAAATTCATCGAATATTTATTTAAATTATTAGAGTCTGAGTTATCACCTATGGATATTATTGATCAAACCCGCAGAAAATGGCTGGGAATTGGTGCTGCAACAGTGGGCCTCAGTTTATTACCAAGTCATGTATTTGCCGCAATGACGACGCCTCGTCCTCGTATTTTGCGTTTTCAAAACATTAATACAGGCGAGTTTTTGAAAACAGAATTTTTTGATGGTCGTCGTTACAATAAATCTGAACTTGCTCGTTTAAATCATTTTTTCCGTGATTATCGTTGTGACAAAGTCAAAACGATCGATCCAAAACTGTTTGATCAAATTTATTTACTGCAAATGATGATGGGAACGAATAAACCCGTTCAATTGATCTCTGGCTACCGTTCTTTAGAAACGAATAATAAATTACGCAGTAAAAGTTCAGGGGTCGCCAAAAAAAGCTATCATACACGTGGACAAGCGATGGATTTTCACATTGAAGGTTTACAATTAAGTAATATTCGTAAAGCGGCACTGAAGATGGGTGCGGGTGGTGTTGGTTACTACCCACGAAGCAATTTCATTCATATCGATACAGGACCTGCAAGAACGTGGTAATCTGTGCATAGGTGACACAGATTACGGAGTAATTGTTCGATGAAATATACTATTATCCCAGTAACGCCATTTATGCAAAACTGTCAGGTTATTTGGGATGAAAATACGTTAGACGCAGTTGTGGTTGATCCTGGTGGTGAAGCAGAAAAATTGATTTCTGCTATCGAAAGTCGTGGATTAACCCTTACTAAAATTTTGCTTACCCACGGCCATTCTGATCATATTGGTGCTTCAGCCATACTCTCCAAACATTTTTCAGTGCCTATTTATGGGCCTCAGAAAGAAGATGCTTTCTGGATTGAAAACCTTGCAGAACAAAATGCGATGTTTTATATCGGAGAATGTCCAGATTTCACCCCTGATTATTGGTTAGAAGAGGGGAATAAAGTCACGTGTGGCGGTATTACTTTTGATGTGTTGCATTGCCCAGGGCATACACCAGGTCATATCATTTTCGTCAATCACGACGATAAATTAATTTCAATGGGTGATGTGTTATTTAAAGGCGGTGTAGGGCGTAGTGATTTCCCTCGTGGAAATCATCAGGACTTAATCGCATCGATTAAAAACAAAGTGTTGCCATTAGGTGATGACTATCAGTTCATTCCAGGTCACGGGCCTATGTCAAATTTAGGCTTTGAACGCAAAACCAATCCTTTTTTACAAGATGAATAGTTTACTGAAATTGATTACTCAGCGTGCCATTCAATAACCCCTTATCAGGGGTTTTTTTATACGTAGTGGGTGTAATCTAAAATAATTTAAAACTATGTCCTAATTATATTTCTTGAAACTATCTATATCTTGAAAATTTGATATTTTAAATTGATTTTAATCTAATTTTAATATTAAATTTTTATTTATATAGGGATATATATGGGGAAAGTAAATATAGATTTGACTCTATCTAAAGGTAATTTTATTCAAAATACTAATGAGGAAAAGAATGAAAAAATAATTAATTTGAATAATCCGCAAATATCATCGACACTAGAGAATACTTCCGATGGTATTAGTAAAGATTATACCAGTATTAACTTACATCTTAAGCCTTTAAACAAAGAAATTGATATGCCTGTTTCAGGTATTTCAGAAAGACATCAGAATCTAATTACTCAAGTTTCCAATGAAGAGAATATTATTATTGGCTTTCGCCCTATTGATCCTAAATCAACAAGTATTATAGGAACGGGAGAATACAGCAGCAAAGGGTTAGCTATTAAATCGAAAAGTTCGGATTGGGGACCTCATGCCGGTTTTATTCCTGTGCAACAACAATTTGCGAAAAAATCGGGGAGAGAAAATAGCAAAAAATATAATGAATACTCTCAATCATCTATTAGTGAAGGTAAAGCTATTGCTGTTATGCTAGAAATTACTTCAGAAAGAGTTGAGGAGCTTATACGATATAAAACGATTTATTTTGCAAATACAGTAGAACAAGATGGGTATAAAGAGATAAGGGCTTCTTTTGATGGTGTTGAAAAAGTATTTTTTCTAAAAAAAATTAAAAAAGATAATATCGATAGATGGGGTGTATATCATCTAGAAAATAATAAAATAGAGCCATTTTATGTTATTGGTGATTCTAAAACAGGTAGAGCAATAACAGCAGATTATGATATTTTCAGTATTATTTTTCATATGTCAGATTTGGAGCATTATGTGAAAGTAGCTCCGATGTTGACATGGGAAGAGTGGAAGGCTAGCGTAAACTATGATGAGTTAAATTCAGCCCAGAAGAAATTATATAATGATGAAACGGAATATAATAGAAAGGAAGGAAAAGATAACGGAATTGCAAATGAAAAAATAAAAGAAATTAAAAATAAATTAAATGAAAAGTTTGGTCTAGCCGAGGGGATGGAATTGATTCACCATGGGGCCGATGATGCTAACCCTGCGAGTATAATGAACGAAAATTTTCCTATTACATTTTTATTACCAGAACGACTAAAAGGAAAAAATAGCCTTATAGGTACAACGGAATCCATCGATACATATTTTCATATGAATTCCCAAGGTGCAATCATTGTTAATAACGTTGAACAACTTTCTAACTTTCAACAGTTATTAATAAATCAGGGTTATAGGGCACCATTAAATAAAAAATGGAGTGAAGGAGATAATGGTCAATACTTCGATCCTAAACGTAAAATATCAGGTAGTTTTATTGAAGGGCGAGCAGAAATAATACGGAAAAAAAGTATCATTAATAATGACCCGACCACAGGAAAACCTGTTGTTCAGTTAGATACAGATTTTGATGATGTTTATTTAAATATGCAGGAAAGTTATAAAAGTAGTCGATTGCCGGAAAGCAATCCACTACATACGGGTAATCTAGATACTTGGCTAGATCCGATGTTGATATACCATCGAAACAAAGCTGGTGATGCGAAAACTAATAGACAGGCAAAACCTACTGAATATACCTATAATGTGATTATACAAAATGGTGGTGACCAAGATTCAGCTAAAGCAACTGCTTATGCATTTTCTAAACATCCTGAAGACTCTATGATTATTCAGTATGATATGGGCTCGAAGCAATATAAAATTTTGCATGGAGACCTGAATAGAATTAATGTAGGAAAAGTACGTTGGATAACAATTGGTCATGGAAAATATTATGGTCATCATCAGCCAACTCTTTATATGGAAAAAAATGCACAGCAATATGTTGAAGCATTAATGTATTTACGCAGAAAAGTTTTAAAAAATACAACGCCGGACAAACTCGTCATGCTAGGGTGTGATTTAGGTCGTGGAGGTATTAATGAAAACTTTGCACTAAAAGCGACTAGCTTACTTGCTGAGAATAATGTACGCGCTCCTATCGTCGCTTATAATCGGCGAGTCGGAAATATGTATTTAGGGTCTAAGGTTATTTATCCAGTTGACTTTGTAAGAGACTCGGTAAATACCAAAGGTTACAAGTTTGTCTATCAGTATCATTCAGGTAGTGAGCAAGTCAGGATCAATAATAGCTCTAGTGCATTATATTTTATTAATGAGGTTCGTCGTGGTGAGCTATCACTCGCTCAACTAAATGATTATATTGAACCCGACCCTTTGTATATGTTTAGGGACTCTGATACTCGTATTCTTGATAATAATTTAATAAAAAAAGTAGCTTACAATCAGGATGCCTATAGACTATTTGTTCAGGAGCTTAAAAAAAATAACAGTGTTTTTCCCAATGATTTTTATACTAGGTTCTCTGCACGATTAAATGAACTCGGTATCATAGATATTCCCATTTGGAAGATGGTTAACAGCCAGAATATTCAAAAAAAGGTATTAGCAAATACAATTAAGAATTTAGGAGAGTTAACTGTTATTATTAGGCTGACACGGGATAAAAAAGGTTTATTACAAGCGGAGAATTTAGCCGCGAGAAATCCTCAAAATACATTAATTTTTCAAATGGATGTTGATAGTAAAAAACATATTTTAGAATATGGTAAAGAACATTTAATGTCTTTATTGGAAAAACAAGTAATAACGAATTGGGTGATTATTGGCGATGCAGAAACAGTACGAAAGCCAACAAATGCATTGTCTATTGAGCTATCGCTACTCAAAAAAAAATATCCGTTAATAAACCCTGAAAATATCCTATTCCATTCTGTTGGACCAGCAATGATAACTGAAGCCGGTGAGCATAAAATATTTCTTAGTCGTTTATCTGAGGAGTTTAAAGTACAAGGCATTAACCGTGAAGTTAAATCTAAATTTATCTATGAAGCTCTGGATAAATCCACAACAGTAAACAGTAACGTTTCTCCTACTGTACTGGCAAGTCAGCCTAACCAGCAGCTCATTTCGTTATTGGAAAAAATAGCACTAAAAGAAATTGCTATTCAAGATATCGATTTGGTGCAACATCCTTATTTGTTAAATTACTTTTCGGATAACGAAGGGTTTATTGATGCTAAAAAACTAATGATTGTATTACAAGATCCTCTTGTCAATTCAAAGGTAAATGAAGCATTAAACCGTGGACATACACTCACCACGGCATCAATAAATCAATTGATAGAGACAACGCTAGAGACGAATTATCGGCAACAAGCAGATAGCATCCACACTTTATTAGTAGCAATAAAAAGCGATCTTTCAGTATTAAATAATTTAAGTCAACATTCCCAAGAATTACTTAAACAGCTATTTCCTGCCGGTGATGGCATAGATAAAGGTAAAGTTTTAGCTTTAGTAACGGATGATAACAAGCTCATTTTGTTAAGTGAAAATTTAAAAGGATTTAGTGAGCTTAGCATTAAAAATTTTGAAGGTGATAATGGGAGATTTAAAAACCTCTCTTTTTCTGAAGCATTTAAAACGTATAAAAATTATCAAGCTCAACGGTTGCAACAATATAGCCAACAATTAAACCAAGGAAAAAATATTGGTTTGATTAATCATGGTATTATATCGAAAAATGGTGGGTCGACTGGGATAGACCAAGAATTAGGTCTCATATATGGCATTGAATATTATTTTACCGATAGTGATTTAGCACGTGATTTTCTTGAGCGAAAGGCTCAAATCGAGTTAATTGCAGACCAAAAAACACTTACTTCAGCAGAGGATACCTTGCTGAAAAAAATGCAAAAATATACTCAGGATATTGATACGTTAATCAGGAATAACAGTATCTCTATTTCTGACCAATCAGTGGTAAATTTATTTTCAGTGGTTTCTGATACGACAAATAGGATCGTATTTTTACAAGGAAAATTAACAACTTACACAATCACTCATGTTAGGCGTAATGGGACATACGAAATTTGCCTATTTGACCCTCAAGGGGTGCAATTTAGCATTAGAAATAACTCTCTTCAGTTAGCACAACAGCAATTTCAACAGCAACTTAAACAGTATTTTAATGAGGATATCCAACTTTCCGATGGGAAGTCTATAAATAGAGGTAAGTCGGCAGGCTTCCAAAAAATGGAAAATGGTGACTTTAGAGGAGGTATTCAATCAATTGATTTGGAGTCGCCGAATCTAAAAGCTAGATTCTCTTCTCTACAGAGTCAACGTAAATCTATTATCGAACAAGCTGAATTTAGTTTACCTAAAAATAGTTGGGTAACGATTAATGGTGAAAAAATCGCTTTTGCTAAATTACAGCTATTAGGGGCAACGATAGAGGGGAAGCCTGTTACTCTATCAGATATTATCTCAGATAATTCGCATAAAAAAATTCGCTTTTCCTCTGAAAAGTTAGCCATGTATTTTTCTTTAATGGAAGGCGGAAAAGACGATGTTATCTTTACTAAAATATTTCGTGAACAGTTAAATTCAGGAGATATATATCAACTAGTCGATAACCAAGCGAGTTTTAGTGGATCTGCAGTATTGAAAAAGCAATTTAAGTATCTAGCGAATGATAGTGATGTACAGCAAGAAACTATTTCTTCTTCGACGTTATTAAAAGTTCGTCAAGCAGGAACTAAACTTCCATTATTCCAACGTATTGCAAACCGTGCTGGACAAGGAATGGGGGCAGTTGGTGCTATTCAGAGTATGATCAGTGCATATGCTATTTTACATAAGCTCGATAACCCAGATATCACAGAAGAAGAAATTAAGGAGTTAGAAAAACAGTTTTATTTATTATGTGCATCCGCATTATTTAATTATGGGGATATGATTATACAACCGATGTTGTTAAATATCTCTTCTGCTAGAGGTGTGAGTTCCCTTGTTCGTGCAAGGCTTGCTGCGGGAACAGTTATCATTTTTAACTTAGTCGGGATGGGGATTGATATCTATCAAGCCTACGATAGTTTATCTAAACTCAATGACGTATCAGATCCTAAACAACGCCAAGATCTTATTGTTAACGCCTCTTTATCTATTACTAGCGCCGTAATTAATGGCGTGACAGTGATTGCTGTATTAGTAGGATCTTCAACTATTCCTATTGTGGGACTAGTTGTTGGTGGAGTTTTGCTTGTTGGTGGATGGGTTTACAATGGTGTTCGTGCAGTCGAGAATATAAAAGAGGTCATTGATATTGACTGGGATAGGGAATTAGAAGAGGGAATACGAGGAGCTTTAGGTTTAGAGCCGACTTTGCGAACTCAACAAGAGATGAATACTCAGCTGTATATTAATGCATTTAAAAAACAAAATTGGGAAATTGATCTGGCATTATTTGAGAGTCATATTCTAGCGGCAGGCTTTGATCATCATTTAAGTATTGTTGAAGAACCTGTTTATGGTAATGAGCAAAAATATTATTTAGTAGATGGATATGGAAACTATTTTAGTGGCATATTAGAAAATCAACGTCTAGGATCAGGCTATTATGGGCTCCGGTTTTCGAAAAAAGGTGCGCTTTCTTTTACTGCTAATGAAATTGATTTTATTCTGGGTAATAAGATCATTAGAAAAAGTGCATGGTTTAGAGATTTAATTTATTTGTATAAAAGAATGGGATTATCGGTCCGTAAAAATTTCAGGCCTAAAAAAGAAGCAAAAGAGATAGTTGATATTAAACAAACAGGAACGAAACCTACGCACGATACTTATTCTTTAAATTCAGCATATAAAAATCCGTTATTTGATGCTTTTAAATCTCGCCATAAAATTTCAGAAAATAGTTTGACCTTATCAATGCATAATCAGTTGCTAAATTCGAGTTCCTCACAAATTAATTTTTACTCAAATAAAACTGAATTTGGTGTGTTAGGGCAACGGATGTTTAGAGAAAATGAGCGGCGTTTTAGTGAGAATTTAGTGAATGATTTTCAAAGGATAGCGTTGTATTTGGATACCCCTTACAGTAGAGGAACGAGCTGGAATACAGCTAATGGCAATGATGTCATTATTGGCGCAAAAGGGCGAAAAAATGCATTTCAGGTTTTATCGGGCGAAAAATATTTTGCAGGTGGAGATAAAGATGACCTGTTTTATCTGCGAGATAATAATTTAAGCGCATTAATGTCACTCAATAATACAATGCCAACTAAGTATCTTGATGGTCAGGGCGGGAACGATACGGTTACTATTGACCTCTTACCTGATGATCATCATGCTTATGTTAATTTAGAAAAAAATACACTGCATTATAAGCAAGAAGGAAAGCATCCGTTTATTTCTATTGCTCATTTACAAAACATAGAAAATGTTATAATCAAAGGGAATACCAATGATAGTGTATGTGGTGATGATACAAATAATGTACTTGATGGTGGTTTAGGTAAAGATTTATTAGTCGGGAATGGTGGTGATGATAAACTAGTTTTAACCCAAGGTGATGCAGTGGGTGGTGATGGAAATGATAGTTATCATATTCGCCGTTTTGAATGGATGCAGCATGCTAATGACCTCTATCTTTCAGAGCAGTATTGGGCAAAGGAAGAAAAAGCAGTTAAAACTAAACGTTTTCTAAACCCTACCTATAAGAATAATAATAAAGAATATCGGGCTGATGTGGCTATTAAAGAATCGAGTCGTTCACAAAGCCATGTAAGCATAGAATATTCTTTAGATGAAATAAAACAGGTTGAATTAAGCGGTAATGATTTAATTCTAACTATCAAATTACCAAATAGCACACTGGATGGACATGATTTCACCAATATAGAAAGCTCTGTTTTTATTCGGCTAGAGAATGTTATTGACCCAAATAGTGATTTAAACAAACCGCATCATGTGTACCGAATACAAACTCAAGATGGTTGGATGATGACGACGCAGATTGGTCAAAAAGAGCCTGAGCAATATTTCAGCCTCAGTTATATTCAAGAAGCTGATCAAGTTGCGACAACAGAAAGCAAATCAGTTGAAATAGATGAAACGGTTAATACCATCATAATAAATAAGCACCGAAAACATGTAGCACCAGAATGGGGATGGTTTGCACCAATAGGTCGTGCTGAACAATTAACATATCGTGGTAATGATAAAAATAACTTTTTGCCTCTGGTTAAACTAGGAAATTATATTGAGGTTACTCGCGGGGTTGACACCTATCAAATTCTTACAGAAAAAGATGAATATGGCAAAATTAAATTTGATTTCGCGAAGGTAAAAGACAGTTTCACAGTTCATGATAAGGTGATTTTATTATTACCTACTGAGAATGGTTTTGCTCTCTCGATGGATGAGGGGAAATTAGGTAACTTCGATAAATTTGGGCAGAAAAAACTAATAGTTCATTTTACAAATGTGGGAGATAATCTTTCTGAGGTGATTTTAATACAAGATAAATATAGTAATGTATTTAAAGTGGATTTACAGAAAAATCATATTTCCCCAGTGAATCCAGTTATAAGCAGCAGCGATTATGACGATCAAATTCTTTTACCTGCGGGTTATATATTAGAAAAGCATGTTATTGATGGCCAAAATGGCGACGATACTATTATCAATAAGAGCTTAAATAGCTATGTGTTATTAGGTGGGGAAGGTGATGATAATATTAAAGCTACCATGGGGAATAATGTCTTATATGGCGGGGCTGGAAATAACTTTGCTAGTGGCGGGGAGGGGGATGATTTATTGCTGTCAGATGATGGAGTAGATACTTTGATGGGTGAAGGTGGAAATGACCATTATATTATTGATGGCAACCACTCAGGCGCCGCTTATATTGAAGATAATCATGGTAATAACCATATCCACTTAGTTAATTTTAAACGGCAAGAAATTGAAGAGACCGATCCCGCTTATCAAATTTATGTTTCATCATCAGGTAAAATTCTCAAGATTAAACAGCCAACTCATGATAGCGGGGCTCGCTTTAATATTCATCACTATAATCAACTTGATAATAAATATATTTCATCTACGACGAGTAGTATGACTTCGTTATCTTATTACTTATCTGAAAAACTCGATAAAGCAAAACATTCAGGACAGCTAGCCATCTGGAAGCCAGTTAATGAGCTTGCTGATATGTTAAATGACGTTCCTAAACCATTAAAACAAACCATGGGAAATGATGGAATTGTATTATCCGAAAATTATGCGAGAGAGCATTGGCTTATTGATATGCAGGTTGGTAATGATGAAGTGATGGATATGTCACAGCATGGCCGTGTGATTAAAGGTGGGAGTGGTAATGATAAGCTGATAACAACAGGTGGCGAAAATATCCTTTATGGTGGTCAAGGTGATGATATTTTATTGGCGCAAGGCATGAAGCAGGATGTATTAATTTCTTTAGATGGAAAAGACCATTTAGCTGGTGGTAAAGGGGATGATATCTATATTGTAAGTAGCCATGGGCAAGGGGATGTCACTATCCATGATCTCGAAGGGCGTAATCAAGTGGTACTGGTTGATTTTTCCCCAACTGAGATAATCTACAAAGAACTTTCAGCAACGCTTGCAGAAACGGTATATCAATCAAAGGGAGGAAGGAGAGTCACTTTGCAACACAATAATCATACTGCCTCTATGACTAATGTGATGCAAGTGAGCTTTTTTAATGATTACAAGCAATTATCAAAACACAATGAGGAATCAACTATTGATCGCTTGATACAGTTGTTGACGGAGCAACGTATTGCTTATGAGGGAAGCGTTGACCCTAATATTGGTAATGATAATGTCAGAAATAACTGGGGAGGAGTCCAAATGACAGAGCGTTTCCTGAGCCATTTGAGGTAATTCCTTTGTTATAAACAAAACAGCCAGTTAAGTTACTGGCTGTTTTTGTGAAATATTTAGTTGTTTGAATAAATATCTATAGAACTTTCACGATAGCATCACACAGTGGAACCATATTTTCCAGCGTTAAGCCAGCCACGTTAATACGGCCTGAGCTCACAGCATAGATACCAAATTCGCTACGTAGACGCTCTACCTGCTCTTTTGTCAGCCCACTGAAGGAGAACATACCATTTTGGTTGATAATGAAGCTAAAGTCTTGTTTAGCGCCTTTTTCATCCAAAGTTTTGACTAGTAGCTGACGCATACGTTTAATACGTTCGCGCATTGCGGTTAATTCTTGGATCCATTCGGCTTTTAACGCATCATCAGAAAGGATTGTGGTAACCACTGCTGCGCCGTGTGCTGGTGGGTTTGAGTAGTTTGCACGGATAACCGCTTTTGCTTGGCTAAATGCACGCTCTGCGTTATCGCTGTCTTTCGCGATAATAGTGCAAGCACCAACACGCTCATTGTATAAACCAAAGTTTTTAGAGAATGAGCTGGCAACAATCATTTCAGGGTTATTTTTGGTGAAAATACGCAGGCCTTCAGCGTCTTCATCTAAGCCTTTAGCAAAACCTTGGTAAGCAAAGTCAAAAACAGGTAATAGGCCTTTTTCTGCGCACAGGTCAGACAGTTTAGCCCATTGCTCAGGGGTTGGGTCAATCCCTGTTGGGTTATGGCAGCAACCGTGCAGCACAATCACATCGCCAGCAACAGCAGATGACAGGCTATTTAGCATACCGTCAAAATCCATACCGTGGCTAGCCGCATCATAGTAGTTGTAGGTTAATACTTCTAAGCCAGCTGCTTCAAAAATATTTTTGTGGTTAGGCCAAGTTGGATTGCTTATCCAAACACGCTTCGCGTTGGTTTGTTTCGCAATAAAATCCGCAGCGATACGTAATGCACCTGTACCACCCGGTGCTTGCGCTGTACGTGCACGTTTTGAGGTGACAATTTCATGTTGTGCACCGAATAACAGTTCTTGTGTTACACGGCCAAATTCTGGCATTCCGCTAATCGCAAGATAGTTTTTGGTGTTTTCATTATCAAGCAGGAATTTTTCTGCTTTTTTGACGGTATCAAGCACAGGGGTTTTCCCTGATTCGTCTTTGTAGACGCCAATACCTAAGTTAATTTTATTATCGCGGGGGTCAGCACGGAAACTATCAGCAAGACCTAAAATTGGGTCAGCGGGGGCAGAAGTAATTTTCTCAAACATGTTGTCGATTCCAAAGCTCGGTTGTGGTACCTAACATAAACCTGTGTCGTGAGGCAAAGCAAGGGTGTTTATGGCAACCTTACTTGTCAGATGCCCCATACAGTGGATGAATGCTGGGTATAGCTGAAAACGGGTTTAGTCGAACGAGTCGAGTAATCAGGTTAACGTGTGAAAGGGGTTTTGCCAACCGTTTTACGAAAAATTGGCGAGATCTTGTGAGCTAGGTAGGAATTGCATGTAATCCAACCAGAAATATCCATAAAGGTGGTGAATTTACCTGTCTTATCGATGATTTGGGTTGATAACTGGGAAGGTGAACAGGTTTTGAGGTTGGTATAACAAGGGGATGTATAACGTAGAAATAAAAAAGCAGCGCCGAAGCGCTGCTTGCAAAAACATGTTACCGTTTTCTCGATTATCAGTTAACTGATAATTAGAATTGGTAGATCAGACCTAAACCAACTACGTTATCAGTGTTGATACCGTTTTTGGAATTTTTAGTGAAATCGTTGTCTTTTAACAGGTTGATTTTGTAATCAACAACTGCAGACATGTTTTTGTTGAAGTAGTAGTAAGAACCTACAGATACATATTTCAGGATATCTTTGTTACCGTAGCCTGGCAGGTCTTTACCTTTAGACTGAACGTAAGCAACAGATGGCTTCAGACCAAAGTCGAACAGGTACTGAGCTACTAACTCAACGTTTTGAGTTTTGTTAGCGATGAAATCTTTGCTACCGTAGTGAGTCATGTTCAGAGTCTCACCATACATTGCAGCTAAGTAAACATTGTTAGCGTCGAATTTACCACCAACGTTCCATGCTTGAGCACGGTCACCACGAGCTTGGCTAGTTTTTTGGTTTTCAGTACGAGCCGAGTTAGAATAACCACCACCCAGAGTTACGCCCCAACCTAAGTTATAAGCTGTTGAGAAACCGTAACCGTCACCGTTGTTTTTGTAAACATCAGTAACACCTGATTTGTTAGTTTCGGTATTTTTACCTTGATATTGCAGAGCAAAGCTCAGGCCATCAACATAACCGAAAGCATCGCTGTTGCGGTAAGTTAATAAGTTACGGTTACGACCAGTCATGAATGTATCAGTCTGAGCCATAGAATCGCCGCCCCATAAAGGCAGAACGTCTGTCCAAGCTGCAGTATCGTATACAACACCGTAGTTACGGCCGTAGTCGATTGAACCGAAATCAGCAAATTTCAGACCCGCGTATGCTAAACGGTTTTTGTTGGTGTTGTTGTCTTCACCTTTGTTGGTTTTAGTTTCCCACTCGAAGCGACCAAAGCCAGTCAGTTGATCAGTGATTTGAGTATCACCTTTAACGCCTAAACGAACACGTGAATCATCACCATCTTCGCTTTTAGTTCCGTTGCTGCCTTTGCCGTCTGCAAAGTAGTGACGAACGTCCACTTTACCGTAAACGTCTAACTTGTTGCCGTCTTTGTTGTATACTTCAGCTGCGTTTGCTGCACCAGCAGCTAACAGAGCTGGGATAACCATTGCAAGAATATTGCGTTTCATCATTATTATTACCCTCATTGGTGTTATTCGGACACCTGCCACTGCCAAAAATAATTCGCAAAAATAATTGGAACTATTTATGAGAGATTAGTGTCGTCTATGTCGGCGACCAGTGTTCCATTGCTAAATAAATTTATCTACCCTCAAAGTGCTACAAAATCAAAGATTCTGAAACAAATGGTAACTAGATGTTTCTAAATGTAAAAAACAGATCGAAAAATAACCACTCATCGTACCAGTTTAAAAAATATTACAAAATTAAGGGAACTTTTTTGATAGACGATTTGAGCTTTTTTTGAGCAACTTAGATAAATTTCACTGAAGATTTCTGGTTGGCAAAAAACAAAAATGGAGCAAAAAAGCAGATTATTCTTAGCAATATCAATGTTGGTGCAATATAACGGGAAATTATAAGGCAATAACGTAAAAAATGTGATCTGTTTATCAGATGACTGAAATTAAATGTAACAAGATGAGATAGTTATTAAGTGAAAGCATCTCAGGGCTTAATTATCACGAGCCAACATGCGCTGGCTCGTGAATCAATACAGAAAAGCAGAAGTTAGAATGCTGCGTTTCTTGGGGTACGTGGGAATGGGATCACTTCACGTACGTTACTGACACCAGTTACATAGGCAACTAAGCGCTCAAAACCAAGGCCGAAACCTGAGTGAGGCACTGTACCGTAACGGCGTAGATCACGGTACCACCAGTAATCTTCTTTGTTCATGCCCATTTCTTCAAGGCGAGCATCTAACATGTCCAAACGCTCTTCACGCTGTGAACCACCGATGATTTCACCAATGCCCGGTGCTAATACGTCCATTGCAGCAACGGTTTTGCCGTCTTCATTGAGGCGCATATAGAAAGCTTTGATATCTTTCGGGTAGTTTTTCACAACCACAGGTGCTTTGAAGTGCTGCTCAGCGAGGTAGCGCTCATGTTCAGAAGACATATCGACACCCCAGTAAACTGGGTTTTCGAATTTCTGGCCACAGGTCTCAAGGATTTTGATAGCATCAGTGTAATCAACTTGCGCGAAATCAGAGTTAACAAAGCTTTCTAAGCGAGTGATAACGTCTTTATCAACACGTTGTGCGAAGAACTCTAAATCATCACGACGTTCGGTCAGTGCTGCTTTAAATGCAAACTTCAGCATTTTTTCTGCAAGGCCAGCCACATCATCTAAGTTTGCAAACGCAACTTCTGGCTCAACCATCCAGAATTCCGCCAAGTGACGGCTGGTGTTGGAGTTTTCAGCACGGAATGTTGGGCCGAAGGTGTACACTTTGCTCAGTGCCGTTGCGTAGGCTTCACCATTTAACTGGCCTGAAACCGTTAAGAAGGCTTCGCGACCAAAGAAATCTTCACTGAAATCCACTTCACCTTTGTCATTACGTGGCAAGTTATTGTAATCCAGTGTAGAGACACGGAACATTTCACCTGCGCCTTCGGTATCAGAAGCCGTAATGATTGGTGTTGAAACCCAGAAGTAGCCTTGTTCATTAAAGAAGCGGTGGATAGCTTGCGCTAAGGTATGACGAACACGTGCAACAGCACCAATTAAATTAGTGCGTGGACGTAAGTGTGCTGCTTCACGTAAGAATTCAACGCTATGGCGTTTTGCTGCCATTGGGTAAGTGTCAGGGTCTTCAATCCAACCAACCACTTTGACTGCGGTGGCTTCTAATTCAAATGATTGACCTTGACCTGGAGACTCTTTTACCGTACCCGTGACTTCAACGGAACAACCCGTGGTGAGATGCAGGACTTCGTCATTATAATTCGGTAAATTATTATTAATGATAGCCTGTAACGGGTTAAAGCATGAGCCGTCATAAACGGCGAGGAAAGAAAAACCAGCATTTGAATCTCTCCTTGTACGTACCCAGCCTTGAACGGTGACTTCAGAGCCTACCGCCACACGGCCTTGCAGTACGTCGACTACAGGCGCTACTATCATATAATTCACTCTCTTCTATATAATGGTTAATCTTATGCATCTGCAACCCGTCATATTTCAAGTTGTAGGTGTGTTGGCTTCACAAACTGACCCTAGTCACATACTTCAGTATGCTCCTAGAGCTCAATTTGCTTGCCGCCTTCCTACAACTCGAATTATTTAGGGTGTATTCCAGCTTTCGTAATAGGAATATTCAATACCGAGTTCAAGCACATAACAACCTTGTTATTATGCGAATGGCGGATGAAACAGATTAATAAGGCTTTTTCGTATTAATCCCATATTTCAGGGGCCAAAGCTCTATGTTACTTGCCATTTGTTAGGAAACAAGTAAAAAATCGCGATAAATAATTTCAGTGGAATCGAACGATTATTTTAGAGTTCAAAAACTATAGTAATAGTAAGTGAATAAAAGAAAAAGCGGGTTTTTGAGCTCAGCACAAGAAAAGTGCATCTTCTTGTGCTGAATGAGGAAAAATAGCGGATTAACAGGCTTTTTCCATTTTAGGCAGATCAAAGGCTTTTCGGAGTTGATTAACGAATTCATCGTCTTCACAAATCGTTTTGCCAGGGCTATCTGATAATTTAGCGACGGGTTTTCCATTGCACTCGACAAGCTTGATGACAATATTCAGCGGCGTTACATGAGGAATATTGCATGTTAGCCTTGTACCAATCCCAAAAACGAGATTAATGCGCTGATGGAAATAGCGATATAAATCAAGTGCCTTTTGTAAATCTAAGCTATCGGAGAAAACCAGTGTTTTGCTCATTGGGTCGATACCCAGCTTTTGATAGTGAGCAATGGCTTTTTCACCCCATTCGATCGGATCCCCCGAATCATGCCGTAATCCTTGGTAGCGCTTCGCAAAATTGACATCAAAATCGCGTAAGAACGCGTCCATGGTGATACAGTCAGTTAACGCGATGCCAAGGTGATCAGGGTATTCGTCTAACCAACTTTGTAGGGCTTCACGCTGGCTGTTTGCTAGCTCGGGGCTAATTTGCTGGTGTGCTTGGAACCACTCGTGTGCTTGTGTACCGACAGGGATTAAATCGAGCTCATGGGCCAGTTGGTAGTTACTGGTACCGATAAGATAAGGAAATTCGTTTTTCAGCATGGAAACAATAGCGGATTGCACCGCATAAGAAAAACGGCGGCGAGTGCCGAAATCCATTAATTTAAAGCCAGACAAATCAAGCTGGTCTTCATTAGCTTGCGCATAGAAAACGGTTAACAGTTTTCTGAGTTGGCTAACAGCATCGTCGGGAGTGATTTCAGGGTGTCTATCTCGCTGCACAATTTCACTAACAAGTGCAAGCAGAGGGACTTCCCACATGATCACTTCACGCCAAGGGCCACTAATACGAATAGCTAATTGCCCATCGTCATGAGAGGTGACTATGACTTGTTCAGGGTTAAAGCGGAACGTTTTTAGCCAAGTGAGGTAATCTTCTTGGAAAAAAGGCAAGCGGTGTAGAAATGTCAGTTCATCGTCAGTCAGGGATAAATGTTCCATCAACTGAACTTGTTGCCTAATTTCATCGGCGTAGGCGCCTAGGAGCTCACTGCTACGACAGCGGAACTCAGCAACAACCGGTACGTGGTAGTATCGGTGGAAAACAGCCTGCTGCATATGAAGCTTGTAAGCATCGGTATCAAGCAGTGATGTAATAATCGGTGTAGCGTCTAAATTCATGGCGCGCAGACATCCTCGCGGAGCTTATCTACTTATATTAGCAATTTGCTAAATCGTTAAAGTTGCAAAAGTATACCCACTTTAACAAAAGATAGAAGCGTTATTCTATCAGTCTGTATTAGCGGGGCATATTCAGCTTAATTCGCTCATTTGCTTCTAGGTAAAGCTGTTATATCAGAGAAATCCATTTTGAAACGAGAGCGACTAATGTTTTAGATACAAAACGATTAATCACGAAAAGATACTAACATGTCGTGAAATATTTGATAGTACTATAGCACCAACAAACAAACGATTTTGTAACAAAACAGCGACTATTAAATATAAGAAAGTAACATCAGATAAAAAACAGATAACATCTTTTGATGAAAATGTTTCTCAAATCCGTTCACATTACGGTGTCTTATAGTATTGTATAAAGCAGCGAAGTAGTGCGATATCGAATATAACGAATTAAAAGGTTACTTATGACCCAGTTAAGACAAGCGAAATATCGTCAGGATTATCAAGCCCCTGATTATACGATTACAGAGATTGACCTCGATTTTAATCTTGACCCTGTTAAGACCGTAGTAACCGCAGTGAGTCAGGTGAAACGCATTAATCCACAATCTTCAACCCTGGAATTACATGGCGAAGATTTATCATTAATGAGTATCGAAATTGATGGAAACGCGTGGGCAGATTATCAACAAGCTGAAGGTAAATTGATTATTAAATCATTACCTGAATCTTTTACGCTGCGTATTGTGAATGAAATTAGCCCTGAAAAAAATACGGCGTTAGAAGGTTTATATGTTTCAGGTGATGCTCTATGTACGCAATGTGAAGCAGAAGGTTTCCGCCATATTACCTTTTATCAAGACCGCCCAGATGTATTAGCGCGTTACACCACAACCATTACTGCAGACAAAACGCGTTATCCTTATCTTTTATCTAATGGTAACCGTATTGCAGAAGGCGAGTTAGAAAATGGTCGCCATTGGGTTAAATGGGAAGACCCATTCCCGAAACCAAGCTATTTATTTGCATTGGTCGCGGGTGATTTTGACGTATTAAAAGATATTTTTATCACTCGTAGTGGCCGAGAAGTGGCGTTGGAATTATTTGTCGATAAAGGTAATTTAGACCGAGCGCCATGGGCGATGCAGTCGCTAAAAAATGCCATGAAATGGGATGAAGAGCGTTTCGGTTTAGAATATGACCTTGATATTTATATGATTGTCGCCGTTGACTTCTTCAATATGGGGGCAATGGAAAATAAGGGCTTGAACGTCTTTAACTCCAAATATGTGTTAGCCAAAAGTGATACGGCAACAGATAAAGACTATCTGAATATTGAATCCGTGATTGGCCATGAATATTTCCATAACTGGACGGGCAACCGCATTACTTGTCGTGATTGGTTCCAATTAAGCTTAAAAGAAGGCTTAACGGTTTTTCGTGACCAAGAATTTAGCTCAGATTTAGGCTCTCGATCAGTTAACCGAATTAATAATGTTAAAGTGATGCGCGCGGCACAATTTGCGGAAGATGCAAGCCCAATGGCTCACCCAATTCGCCCTGAAAAAGTAATAGAAATGAATAATTTCTATACATTAACAGTGTACGAAAAAGGTTCTGAAGTCATTCGGATGATCCACACCTTACTTGGTGAAGAAATGTTCCAAGCAGGGATACAGCTGTATGTTCATCGCCACGATGGCAGCGCAGCCACATGTGACGATTTTGTCCAAGCAATGGAAGATGCGTCAAATGTCGACTTGTCTTTATTCCGCCGCTGGTATAGCCAATCAGGTACACCAGTATTAACAGTGCGTGATGAATATTCGCCTGAAAAACAGCAGTATACATTGCATGTTAGCCAAATGACGCCGCCGACGTTAGATCAAACAGAAAAACTGGCTCTGCATATTCCTCTGGATATTGAGTTATATGATGAGGAAGGGGCAGTTATTCCATTAAAACGTGGTGGGAGCGTGGTAAACTCAGTGCTCAACATCACTCAAGAGACACAATCTTTTGTGTTTGATGAAGTCACAACTCGCCCAGTGCCGTCTTTATTACGCGAATTTTCTGCGCCAGTTAAGTTAGATTATAACTATAGCGATGAACAATTAGCGTTTTTGATGCAGCATGCCAGCAACGAGTTTTCACGTTGGGATGCCGCTCAGCAGCTGATCAACAACTATGCAAAGATCAATGTCGCTAAATACCAAAAAGGTGAAGAACTTGTTTTACCTGAGTCGGTAGTTGATGCTTTCCGTGCCGTTTTATTGAGTGAATCAATTGATCCTGCGCTAGCAGCATTGATCTTAACACTGCCATCAGAGAATGAAATTGCAGAGCTATTTACAGTTATCGATCCTGTTGCTATCCACGAGGTGATCAATTTTATTCATCACCGATTAGCCAACGAGATGTCTGATGAATTCTTGACGGTATACCGCTCGATTAATATTGATGGTTACCGTGTCGATCATCAAGATATTGCAAAACGATCGTTACGTAATGTTTGTTTGCAATATTTAGCGGTGAATGATGATGCAGTGATGGCGAATAAACTGGTCGAAGATCAGTATAAAAATGCGGATAACATGACGGATTCACTGGCAGCACTGACAGCTGCTAATGAAGCACAACTGCCTTGCCTCGTACAATTGATGGCTGATTTTGATGAACGCTGGCACCACGATGGCTTGGTAATGGATAAATGGTTTACATTGCAAGGTTCAAACCCAGCAAAAGGCACGTTATCAAATGTGCGTAAGCTGTTAAATCACCGTTCATTCAGTATGAGTAATCCGAACCGTGTTCGTTCGTTAGTTGGCGCTTTCACGGCAGGTAACCCTGTTAATTTCCATGCAGAGGATAGCAGTGGCTATCAGTTCCTGTATGAAATTTTAGTCGATCTGAATACTCGTAACCCGCAAGTCGCATCTCGTTTAATTGAGCCTCTTATTCGCTTAAAACGCTACGATGAAAAGCGTCAAGCTCAGATGCGTAACGTGTTAGAGCAATTAAAAGAACTCGATAACTTATCGGGTGATTTATTTGAAAAAATTACCAAGGCGTTAGAAAGCTAATTAGTCCACGGTTAAATATAAGAAAATCCCAGATATTGTCTGGGATTTTCTTTTTCAACGAGTAACCGCATGACGATAGGTCACCTCCAGCTTATGTGAAACCTAATTTGCAGTGATAAATTCAACTAAACGCATTTTTATTGATTTTTTCATGGCACATAAGCGTTCAAATAGGGTAATCTATAGCGCGTTTTATCCGACGAAACATCGTTTGCACTTTAGTGTTCATAAAGCTTAATTGCTGGTGGCATTGGGTGCGTGCGACATGATGTCTTTCTTATTGAAACGCACTAGCAGAATATAGGTTATTGGATATGTTATATCACCTTGCCCGCAAGGCACTATTCCAGTTCGACCCCGAAAAAGCGCATGAAATGACTTTTCGCCAGCTTCAACGTTTAAACCATTCCCCTTTTCAATGTCTGATTCGCCAATCTGTTGCTACCAAACCAACCCAATGCATGGGACTCTCGTTTAAAAATCCACTTGGGCTTGCCGCGGGTTTGGATAAAGACGGTGAATGCATTGACGCATTTGGTGCAATGGGGTTTGGGTTTGTTGAAATTGGTACTGTGACGCCACGTCCTCAGTCAGGAAATGATAAGCCAAGGCTTTTTCGCTTAGTTGAAGCGGAAGGGATCATTAACCGCATGGGATTTAATAATAAGGGTGTTGATAACCTTGTTGAGAATGTTAAAAAATCCAATTATGGCGGGATTATTGGCATTAATATTGGCAAAAATAAAGATACCCCTGTTGAGCAAGGTAAAGATGATTACCTTATTTGTATGGATAAGGTATATGCACATGCAGGTTATATTGCCATTAATATCTCGTCACCTAATACACCAGGTTTGCGTTCATTACAATATGGTGAAGCACTCGACGATTTATTAAGTGGAATAAAAGCAAAGCAATTAGAACTGCAATCATTGCACAATAAGTATGTCCCTGTTGCTGTTAAAGTGGCACCTGATTTATCCGAAGAAGAAATTATTCAAGTCACAGATAGCTTAGTCCGACATAATATTGATGGTGTTATCGCAACTAATACCACGCTAGATCGCTCTCTTGTCCAAGGTTTGAATCACTGCAATGAAATGGGTGGATTAAGTGGACGTCCTGTTCAATTAAAAAGCACCCAAGTGATTAAACTTATTTCTCGTGAATTAAATGGCAAACTTCCGATTATTGGTGTGGGTGGAATAGATTCATTAACCGCAGCACGTGAAAAAATGGAAGCAGGTGCTTCATTAATTCAAATTTATTCTGGTTTTATTTATCATGGACCAAAATTAATTAAAGATATTGTCAATCATATCTAGTAAATTGTAAATTTACTTAACAAGGGGGTTTCTTTATGCCCCCTTTTAAACTATATTGCTAATAGTGGCTATTTTTATATCAATTTTATTTCAATTTTCAGCGAATGTGTTATTTGACAATAACATTATCCAGTTGTCTGCAAGGCGAATTATTTAGCGTATAAAAATTAGCTGTAGAGTAAATTTAGGAAAGATCGTATTGATGATCGTTCTTATATATATTTACCGGTAAATCGCTAAAGGATCCGTTTATGAATATTAAACCAGATGATCATTGGCGTTGGTATTTTGATCATGACCATGACAGGGTGATGTTAGATCTCGCCAACGGCATGATATTTCGTTCATGTTTTCCAGCTAAAATGCTGACGGTATTTGCTCGTAATGAAATGCCATTTAGTATTGAGGACGCTGGGGAATTTTATTTATTTGATGAGCAAGCTAAACGATTAAATATTACACAAGAAGAAAGGGCCGAATTAGTGCTTAATAGTCTTGTAGCTTATCGTTTTTTAAAACCGCAAATGCCAAAAAGTTGGTATTTTTCTTCATTCCATGCGATTAATACGCCCAAGCAAGGGCAGATTATTCAAGTGTGCTTAGAAAACAGCCATCATTATTCCACATTTATTATTGCGGAAGCTGGATCTTGTGCAAGTTTGTGTTTATTGGCAGAGCCAGTTTTGGAATTACCTGATCGTGTTTTAAGATTTTGTGATCCAATTAAGATCATGAATGATCGCATGCTTGAATATTCATCTAAAGCCAAACGACAGTTATATGGAAATGTGGTTTGATTGATCATCATAGATCACATCAAAAAACGAATAAATAAAATTATTATTTTCAGTATGATCATTAATTTGGTTGTTGGAATGTTAACACCATCATAAATAAAAATAGATGATGGTGTTAAATATCCAAAATTAAATTTTACTTAAATGCTAATTTTAATGCTGTTTTAGGGATACAACTGCAGGCTAATATATAACCATTCTCCCTAATTGCACTTTGTTTTAATGGCGTCACTTCACCAGACACTAATTTAATTTTACACCGACCACAAATACCCGCTCGACATGAATAGGGTATATTTAAACCGTGAGATTCAAGTTGTTCAAGGATCACATTTTGGTTATCACCTTCATATTCGGTTTCGTCGAAAATTAAGCTGACTTTGCTAACTTGAGATTTAGTATCTTGCGTGGAAAGGTCTTTTTCCCTTTCTTGCATTAAATATTGTTTGGCGGTCTTAGTTTCTAATACGGTTAATGTATCACCAACACGAATGACGCCTGTATTTTGAATTATTACATTTTGCCCAAAATCGACATCACCGTTTTCATCTGAGCGGAAAGTTTGTAATGTCGCTAATGGCTCGCTATTGGGGTGTTTAATGCCTTTTTCTGGGCTTACGGTTGTGAGGATACAGCGACTGCAAGGCCTATCTAAAGTAAAGACGACATCCCCAATTTGAATCGTTTTCCACGTGTCTTCTTCAAACGGTTTTGCGCCAGTAATAATTAAGTTACCCCGAAATTGTTCAAGTTTAATACTGGCAGGGCAGCGGCGTTGTAGTTCTTGAACTGACGCTTCATTTATTAACAGAAAAGGGTAGCCATCGGCAAATGACATCGGCACGTCTTGGTATTCTTTCACGCGACGAGAAAGTAGTGGGCTCAGCCAACGTAACTGAACGGGCTCATCAAAAAAGGTGCTTAACCAGCTGTTTATTGTTTCGGGTGCAATGAGTGCGTGAAAATGATTGCCCCAAACTTCGGTAGGGCTCTGTTTCTCATCAAAGTCCTGATACAATACTGTTGCACTTTCACCATTGGGGGCTCGAAGATGAAGTCCATTATTGAGCATAACAGGTGTAAACAGTAACATTTGCGGGTATTTTCTCGCCGTAATAAATTTACCTTCCAGCGTGGTTATCATAAAATTACGATCAAAAGTCAAACCGCTAGTATCAGCGAAGGCATGAGATAAGCGCACCCCTCTCATGGATTTTACTGGGTGCGTATAAAGGCGCGAAAGCGTGATCATTTTTTAATCCTTATAATTGTGCGCAGCAACTTTATGACAACTGCATAAGATTAGCTATAATGCGCAACAATTTTTCATCGAAATCGGTAATAAATACTATGAATTTTCTGTTTGCCAGCACAGCTCGTGGCCTAGAAGAACTACTGAAAACGGAACTGGAAGCTCTCGGTGCTAGCCAGTGCAAAGTGACCCAAGGGGGCGTCTATTTTCAGGCCGATGAACGGGTCATGTACCAAAGCTTACTGTGGAGTCGGCTGGCATCGCGTATTTTATTGCCATTGAATGATTTTGATGTCTACAGTGACTTAGATTTATACCTTGGTGTACAGGCGATTGACTGGTCTGAAATTTTTTCTGTGAATGATACGTTTGTAGTGCATTTTACAGGGACTAACGAAGAAATTCGTAATAGTCAATATGGCGCCTTAAAAGTGAAAGATGCCATTGTCGACAGCTTTGTTCGCAAGTTAGACCAACGTCCTGATGTTGCACGCCAACAGGCAGATATTCGTATTAATGTGTACCTGAATAAAGAAAAAGCCAGCGTAGCGTTAGATTTAAGTGGCGATTCTCTGCATATTCGCGGTTACCGTGACTTAGCAGGGCAAGCGCCATTAAAAGAAACGTTAGCCGCGGCGATCATTAACCGTTCTGGTTGGCAGCAAGGTACACCATTAGTTGACCCTATGTGTGGTTCGGGGACGTTATTAATCGAAGCCGCGATGATGGCAACAGACAAAGCACCGGGTTTGCATCGTACCCATTGGGGATTTTATGCATGGTCAAAATTTAATGCCGAATTATGGCGCGAGCTAACCACAGAAGCACAAGTGCGTTTTCGCCAAGGCTTAAAAGAGAATACTTCGCGTTTTTATGGCTTTGATATTGATAAGCGTGTGCTGGAAATGGCGCGCGCGAATGCGCATCGGGCAGGCCTTCAAGATGTCATTACCTTCAATCAAGGTGATGCGGCTGCGTTAGAAAACCCCGTTAAAACAGAAGCAGTCGGCACCATTATCAGTAACCCACCATATGGTGAGCGTTTAGAAAGTGAGCCAGCCTTAATTGCCTTACACAGCCAATTAGGCCGTGTCGTGAAAGCGCGTTTCCCAGGCTGGCGTTTATCGATTTTCAGCGCTTCACCTGAATTATTAAGCTGTTTGCAATTACGTTCAGAGCGCGAATTCAAAGCGAAAAATGGTCCATTAGATTGTGTACAAAAAAATTACCAATTAGCGGCTACGCCTTCTGAAACCGTTGCGGAAATTTCCCCTGATTTTGCGAACCGTTTACGTAAGAATTTGAAAAAATTAACGAAGTGGGCAAAACAGCAGGGTATTGAAAGCTATCGTGTCTACGATGCTGACTTGCCTGAATATAATGTTGCAGTCGATATCTATGGTGACAAAGTGGTGATCCAAGAATATGCACCACCAAAAACTGTTGATGAACGTAAAGCACGTCAGCGTTTATTTGACGTGATCACGGCGACGATGAACGTATTAGAATTAACATCAAATCAATTGGTGTTAAAAACACGTCAGCGCCAAAAAGGCAAACAGCAATACGAAAAACTGGCACAAAAAGACGATTTCTTTTTGGTGCAAGAATACAATGCCAAAATGCTTGTTAACCTAACTGACTACCTTGATACAGGGCTATTTTTAGACCACCGAATCGCACGTCGTATGTTAGGGGAAATGAGCAAAGGTACTGATTTCTTAAACTTATTCTGTTATACAGGTACGGCAACCGTGCATGCAGGTTTGGGGGGCGCGAAAAGCACGACATCAGTCGATATGTCCCGTACTTACCTTGAATGGGCAGAAAAAAACTTACAAGCGAATGGGTTAACGGGGCGTCAACATCGCTTAATTCAAGCTGATTGTTTAGGCTGGCTAGCAAACAGCAATGAACAATTTGATCTGATCTTTATTGATCCGCCTACATTCTCAAATTCAAAACGCATGGATGGCACATTTGATGTGCAACGTGACCATGTACAACTGATTACACATTTAAAACGACTATTACGCCGCGGCGGAACTGTGATGTTCTCAAACAACAAACGCGGTTTCAAAATGGATATGGAAGCAATCAAAGAGCTAGGACTACAAGCACAAGAAATCACTGCGAAAACGCTTTCTGAAGATTTTGCACGTAATCGTCAAATTCATAACTGCTGGTTAATTCGCCACGCAGAGTAAAGGATAGAATCAATGGCTTTAATTAATTTATCGGGTGCATACCTTTCCTTCAGTGATGCGCCATTACTTGATAATACTGAAATTCATATTGAAGATAACGAGCGTGTTTGCTTGGTTGGTCGAAACGGTGCGGGTAAATCAACCCTGATGCGTGTGCTGACGAAAGAACAACCTTTGGATGATGGCCAACTGGTTTACGAACAGGACTTAGTTGTTGCACGCTTGCAGCAAGATCCTCCGCGTAATGTGGAAGGCACCATTTTTGATTTCGTTGCAGAAGGTGTTGCGGAGCAAGCGCAATACCTGAAGGATTACCACCATATTGCCAAAGTGGTGGAAGAAGATCCTAGTGAGAAAAACTTAAATAAAATGGCTGAATTACAAGAAGTTCTTGATAACCGTAATTTATGGTTATTGGATTCTCGTATCAGCGATGTGCTGAAAAAATTGGGCTTACCTGCGGATGCGGAGCTTTCCTCCCTTTCTGGGGGATGGCTACGTAAAGCGGCGCTGGGGCGTGCGTTAGTGAGCAATCCACGGGTTTTATTCTTAGATGAGCCAACAAACCACTTAGATATCGAAACCATTCTGTGGTTGGAAAACTTCCTTAAAGATTTCCAAGGTAGTATCGTGTTTATTTCCCATGACCGTTCATTTATTCGTAATATGGCAACCCGTATTATCGATTTAGACCGCGGACAGCTAGCCTCATGGCCAGGGACATATGATGATTATTTAGTCAGTAAAGAAGAAGCCTTGCGCGTTGAGGAAATGCAAAATGCAGAGTTCGATAAAAAACTGGCTCAAGAGGAAGCGTGGATCCGCCAAGGTATTAAAGCGCGTCGTACCCGTAACGAAGGGCGTGTTCGTGCCCTGAAAGCACTGCGAGTTGAGCGTTCAGAGCGCCGTGAAGTGATGGGAACAGCGAAAATGCAAGTGGGTGAAGCAGCCCGCTCAGGTAAAATTGTTTTTGAAATGGAAAACGTTAATTATCAAATCGATAATAAAGTTCTAGTAAACGATTTTTCTGCACAGGTGATGCGTGGTGACAAAATTGCATTAGTTGGGCCAAATGGTTGTGGTAAAACCACACTATTGCGCTTAATGCTAGGTGATTTACAAGCAGACAGCGGTCGTGTGCATTGTGGTACAAAACTGGAAGTTGCTTATTTTGACCAACATCGAGCTGCATTAGACCCTGATAAAACTGTCATGGACAACCTAGCGGAAGGCAAACAAGAAGTGATGGTAAATGGCAAGCCACGCCATGTATTAGGCTACTTGCAAGATTTTATGTTCCCACCAAAACGTGCAATGACACCTGTCAGAGCCTTATCAGGTGGTGAGCGTAATCGGTTATTATTAGCTCGATTATTCTTAAAACCAAGTAACTTACTGATCCTTGATGAACCGACCAACGACCTTGATGTCGAAACATTAGAGTTACTTGAGGAGTTAGTGGATGGTTACCAAGGAACTGTCCTGCTAGTGAGCCATGATCGTGAATTTGTTGATAATAGCGTAACAGAATGCTGGATCTTTGAAGGCAATGGCATTATTAACCGTTTTGTGGGTGGCTATTTTGACGCGCAAAAGCAAAGAGCACAAACCGTGAGTTTGAAAGCCGAACAAACGAGTAAAGTAGCTGCGCAAGAAAAAACAGCCAAGCCAAAAGAAGTGGCAAAGCGCCCAAATAAACTCAGTTATAATTTATTACGTGAACTGGAACAACTGCCGGCTAAGCTTGAACAACTGGAAACGGAAATTGAAGCACTGCAAGCTAAAGTTGGTGATGCGGATTTCTTCAATCAACCTCATGATGTTACAGAGCAAACATTAAGCCAGTTAGCAGCAAAAGAAGCGGAACTGGAACACGCGTTTGACCGCTGGCAAGAGCTTGAATTGCTTAAGAACGGATGAGCTAATTAATCGATTAGAGGAGCGAATATTCTTTGTGTACCCATGAGTCTCATGAACATGTACTTTGTCCTCAGTGCGATATGTTGGTTGCGGTTCCTGAATTGGAACAAGGCAGTAAAGCAACCTGTCCACGCTGTGAGACGACATTAGTTTCAAAGTGGCGATATCCGTATAAGCAGCCCGCTGCCTATGCGTTTAGTGCGTTGATTATGTTATTCATTGCGTGCATGTTTCCCTTTGTAAAAATGAGCGCAGCGGGTATTGAAAATGAAATTTCGCTTTTTCAAATCATTGAAATTATTGCCACGACGCGTTATAGCGGTCTGGCGCTATTTTTCTTGTTTTTCTCTTTAGTCATACCTGCTTTTTGTATGGTCACCATTATCCTTTTAGGGCTACAAGTTCATATTCCTAAAGGGATTAAAGTAGTGATCACGCGGATTTTATTCCAAATGAAAGCGTGGTGTATGGCGGAGATTTTCTTAGCGGGTGTTTTAGTCAGTTTCGTCAAATTGATTGCTTACGGTGATATTGGTATTGGGCTAAGTTTTTTGCCTTACTGTATATATTGCATGTTACAGGTGAGAGCATTCCAATGCCTGGATAGGCATTGGTTGTGGAATCGTATTGAAGCTGCACCAAAGCTCATACATCCATTGAAAGTGGGTCAAACAGGTATAAGCCAAAATATACGCTTGTGCTTGGTTTGCACTGCGATTTTACCTGCGGAACAATCTAAATGCTCACGTTGCCATTCCTATGGCAGTGTTCGTAAGCATCAAAGTTTACAATGGACATTGGCGCTGCTTGTGACGTCCATTATGTTATATATTCCTGCAAATGTGCTGCCGATGATGACGACAAACACATTAGGCAGTGACTTAAACTCCACAATTATTGATGGGGTTATTTTGCTGTGGGGGGATGGTTCATACCCCGTTGCTATGGTTATCTTTGTCGCCAGTATTATGGTTCCTACGCTGAAAATGATTGGGATTGCTTGGTTGTGCCTTGATTCAAAAGGGTATGGCAACCGTGATCCTCATCGTATGCATTTTATTTATGAGCTGGTGGAATATGTTGGTCGCTGGTCAATGATTGACGTATTTGTGATTACGATTTTGGCCTCTTTAGTCCAAATGGGGCAGTTAATGAGCATCGTTCCTGCGATGGGGATTATTTTCTTTGGTGTTGTCGTGATTTTAACGATGTTTGCGGCGATGACATTTGACCCTCGATTGACTTGGGATCGTTGTGATGCGAAAAATGCAGTGAATACTGCTGAACAAGAAGGAGCCATAGGGTGACCTCACAAGAAACACCACAGGCCAATGCCAAAGTCAGTAAGCTAAAAAGTTGGTCACCTGTATGGGTGATCCCAATTGTCACAGTTTTACTTGGGGCCTGGATCTTATTTTATCACTTTAGTAACCAAGGCCCAGAAGTGACATTGATCACTTACAATGCGGAAGGAATCGAAGCTGGTAAGACCAAAATTAAAAGCCGCAGTGTCGATATCGGTGTTGTGGAAAGCGTGACGCTAGATGACAATTTTAGCCGTGTCATCATTAAAGCGCGTTTAAATAATGAAATGAAAGAGTTACTTCGTACTGACTCGGCATTTTGGATTGTTAAACCTGCAATTGGTCGCGATGGTGTTACAGGCCTAGGAACGTTACTTTCAGGAGCTTATATTGAGCTTCAGCCTGGTCTTGCAGCAAAAGAACACTTTGAATTCACCTTGTTAGATACACCACCTTTAGCATCTCCTGATGCTAAAGGTATCCGCGTTATTTTAGCCAGTGATAAAGCGGGGCAGCTCAATCCAGGTGACCCTGTCTTATTCCGTGGTTACCGCGTAGGCTCTGTCGAAACCAGTAACTTTGATATGGATAAGCGCGATATGCGTTATCAACTGTTTATTAATGCGCCTTATGACAAACTTATCAGTTCAAACGTGCGTTTCTGGAAAGACAGTGGCATTGCCTTTGATATGTCATCTCAAGGTGTACATGTCGAAATGGGGTCAATTGCCACTTTATTAACCGGCGGTGTAAGTTTTGATGTCCCTGCGGGATGGGTTCCTGGAGCCAGTGTTAAGGAAAATACAGAGTTTGAACTGTTTGATAACCAAAGCAGTATTCAAAATTCACTGTATACCCAGTACCAAGACTTTGTTCTCTTTTTCTCTGATTCTGTACGTGGACTGCAGCCTGGGGCACCTGTTGAATTCCGGGGTATTCGTTTAGGGACTGTTGCACAGGTTCCGTTCTATACCGCGGGTTTAGACCAATCACTGGATAATGACTTTAGAATTCCAGTCCTTATTCATATCGAACCAGAGCGTTTTTCTAAAGATGTAGGCGCGAATTTTAATTTAAAAAATGAATTAAAATTAGCAATGAAAGATGGGTTAAGAGCATCATTGAAATCGGGTAATTTACTGACGGGTGCACTATTTGTTGATTTAGACTTTGTCCCTAATGCTGAGCCATATAAAGGCCCAACGGTGGTTGCTGGGTATAAAATCATTCCAACGACCAGTGGTGGTTTAGCGCAGATTCAGCAAAAAGTGATTGCAGTGCTGGATAAAATCAACAATATGCCAATTGAGCCTATGTTGAACCAAACCACACAAACGTTAGCAGAAGGGCAAAAAGTGGTAAAAGAAGCCAACGCAATGTTAGTTGAGCTGAATAAAGTAATGGCAAGTAAAGAGTTCCAAAATTTACCACATGATTTACAAAAAACGTTGCAAGAAATGAACCGTGCAATGCAAGGCTTTCAACCAGGCTCACCTGCTTATAATAAGATGGTGGATAATATGCAGCGTTTAGACCAAGTCTTGAGAGAAGTTCAGCCACTGTTAAGAACGTTAAACAATAAGAGTAATGCATTAGTCTTTGAAGCCGAACCAACTAAGGATGTACAGCCGAAAGGAGTTAAAAAATAATGAGATATCTGATATCGATATTTGTTTTGTTGTTGGCAGGGTGTAGTAGTACACCAGAAAAAATGTATTACCAGTTGCCAATACACGCTTCTGAAACGCAATCTGTGGCGGTGATGAATAAAGGCCAAGTATGGTTGCAGCGCATTATGTTATCGGATGTATTGACGTCGAACGGCATCACTTATCAAACGACAGATGTAAGCTACACCAATGCAAGTACACACTTATGGGCAAGCCCATTAGAGCAGCAACTAGGGCAGTCAATGGTGAGTGAATTGTCAGCAGCGTTACCTGAAAAGCTAGTTTCGTTGCAGCCACTACAAAACTCACCAGATACCTTAGATATTACACTCACGGCTTTTAATGGTCGTTATGATGGTAAGGTGCTCATTCAAGGCTTCTGGACATACTCAAAGGATAAAAATGTGATCCGTCGTAATTTTGATGTCCAACTGGATCAGCAGGAAGATGGTTATCCTGAATTAGTCCGTACGTTGGCAGCAGGTTGGCAGCAAGTTGCCAAAGGGATTGCTGATGAAATTAATAAACACTAATTAATCATCTTTTAATTCGTTTTCTAAGTGCACTTTAGGTATACGTAATGATTACTATTACCTGAGGTGCATTTTTTTGTCATTAGAAATTCTGTTTAAACACGCTTTTAGGATAGGTTTAAAAATAGTCGTTTTTAGTTATTCTAAAATGATGATTATTAAAGAGATATTTATAAATTTCAATAGATTCAAATGGTTGTTATAAATGGGCTATACAAGTCACATTTATGCCAATTATGACAAATATATGAAAATCTTTACTTGATTTTCTGTTCGGTGGGCGCTATTTCTATAGAGTACCTATTAAGAAATAGTAGGTGCTGTTTTCTTTTCCATTTAAATGATGAGGGAAGTAAGGCATGAAAAGACAGAAGCGAGACCGTTTAGAAAGAGCTTTATCAAGAGGTTATCAAGCTGGTTTAGCAGGGCGCTCTAAAGAATTGTGTCCATATCAGGCTGTAGATGCTCGTTCGCACTGGTTAGGTGGTTGGCGTAAAGCGATGGAGGATCGAACCGTAGCCGTTGTTTAATCCCACTATTATCTGAACCTTTAGGTTAAATAACCTGCCTGTCTTTTGGAATTATTTGTGGGTTTTTAAATTAAAGGTATCACTCAATTTAAGAACCTCCGCAATTGCGGAGGTTTGCATTTCAGTGACTTAGAAAGCGCTGGTATCTTTGAATAGACCGACTTTTAAGTCTGTTGCGGTATAAATTAATTTACCATCAACGAATACTTCTCCATCAGCTAAGCCCATGATCAGCTTACGGTTAATCACGCGTTTGAAACTGATACGGTAAGTGACTTTTTTCGCTGTTGGCAGAACTTGGCCAGTGAATTTAACTTCACCCACTCCTAAAGCACGACCTTTACCTTCGCCGCCTAGCCAGCCGAGGTAAAAACCAACTAACTGCCACATAGCATCAAGACCTAAACAACCAGGCATAACAGGGTCATTAGTAAAATGACAGCCAAAAAACCAAAGTTCAGGATTAATATCAAGCTCAGCTTCGACATAGCCTTTATCAAAGGTGCCACCATCTTCGGTCATTTTGACGATGCGATCCATCATCAACATATTTCCTGATGGCAGTGGAGGGCCATTTTCCCCAAATAACTCGCCTTTTCCAGAAGCAATTAAATCATCTTTAGTGTAGGACTCGCGTTTATCAACCATGTTCTTCAGATAGCCTTTATTATGTGTAGGGGTACAGGATAGCTTACACTTGTACGCTGAACAACTCCGATCTGCTATTTTTTACGCAATCTTTACTTAACTCATCCACTTCAAGAACCAAGGAAGTCTGGCTTTATCAGGGGAATTGGCTTGGTTAATACGTTCTTGAATTAAAGCTAACAAGTGTACGTTATCGCCTTCCACTTGCTGTTCAAAGTAAGGTTGTTTCGTTAATAATGTAATCGCTTGAGCAACATGTTCGACAGGCCAAATATGGAATTGACCCGCTTTTACAGCTTCAACTACTTCTGCTTTGGTGCATAAATGGCGCACGTTAGCCATGGGAATAATCACACCTTGCTCGCCTGTTAAGCCGCGTTTTTCGCAGATATCGAAGAAACCTTCAATTTTCTCGTTGACTCCACCGATTGGTTGGACATAACCAAACTGGTCAACAGCACCTGTCACCGCAATTTGCTGGTCAATAGGCTGTAATGCTAAGGCGCTTATTAACGCGCATAGTTCAGCGAGAGAGGCACTATCACCATCAACCTCACCATATGACTGTTCAAAAACAATTGATGCTGAAAATGGCTGTGGTTGTTCCAGTTTCAGTTCATAGTTTAAGTAAGCTTGCATGATCATCATGCCTTTAGCATGAATATTACCGCCAAGCTCTGCTTTGCGCTCAACATCCGTGAATTCACCATCACCAAGGTGAGCAACACAGGTAATCCGAGATGGCTCGCCAATCGCTTCTGGATGTCCAGGATATTGCAAGACAGATAATCCATTGATTTGGCCAATAACTTCGCCTTCTGTTTTGACGAATATTTGTTCTTGTAAAATATCATCTTGCGTACGCTCAGCCAGAAAGCTGTGTCGCCATAAGCGGTTTTCAATTGCTTTGGTAAAGGATTCTTGCGTAAGCTGCCCATTGATTGAGTAATGGGATGCATCTATCAAGCTGCGTGTTAACCAAGGGGTATCTAGTGGTAGATTGAATTTATCTTCACAATAACGCGTTGCTTGCTGAATAAAAGGAACCCACCCATCAGCTGCAATATTAGGTAATGAATTTGTTTCTATAATGGATTTGATATAACTCATCCACAGGGACAATTGTTCTTCATCTTCGAAGAACATGATAGGTTCATATTCCCCATAAATAGCGCTATCGAAGATTTCTGGTGCACTATATTCAAGTTCTTCTAATGCGAGCCTATCCCCAACAACCACGACGTTGAGCTCAAGGGGGTGAGGCTCTATAGCAATAGGTAATGGTTGATTTTCAGAGTAGGGTAACCATTCTAATTGGCGTCGGTTAACCATGTTTTTTAGACGGTTCCACATAAGTGGTTGGCTAATTAATGCGTTTGCTGCTATTACAAGCACGCCACCATTAACTTGATGAACTAGGCCCGGGACGAGTTGCAATGATGGAGTAACATAACCCAATAATTGCTCTGGTTCTACCCAATGCCGATAAGCGATAGGTTGCTGAGTTGAAAAACGGCTTTTAATGCCGTCTTTCCACTGGAAAGAATGTTTATCTTCAGATAATTGATAATCCCCATCAATGACTGATGTGTTTTCTAGTAATGAGTTAATTGCATTTGCATAAGTGCAAAGATACTCCTCACTTTCATCAGATTTGATAAACATAAAGCGGGTATGCGCTAATTCCTTAACGAAACGCTGCATTCCATCAAATAACCGAGGTTGAATATCGGAAAATGTTGCGGGATTCAGAGATTCTGAAGAGACTAAATGTGTCTGAAATGACGATAAATTAGGAATTAGGCCTTGCCATGTTAGTTCTTGACTGATCACTATGATTATCTGCTATTAATAGGGTTATAAATAAAATGCCTGCCAGTTAGCTGGGCGCATGTACTTGATTGTGTTTATTCGGTCAATTGACCATTCGTATTGTTTGTTTTATAAACGATTTTCAAGCCAGTAAATTACCCAGTGGGCAAGACTGTTATATTAGCCTTTGATAGGCAATCTTGCAGCAATAATTGTTGAAATATCGATTAGAATAACGAAAACATGAGCACAACAGGGAGTGTCATTGGCCAAGTGAAGCCAATTAATAGAGCACTAAGTAGACGCATAATACAGCTTGGATCTTTCGTGATAAATAGGGTGAATAACATTGCACATAGGCCGCCAACCCCATAGATGACGAGTATGTTTTCAAAAGTTGACATGCATGATGATAAAATTGTTAACAGGTGGATGCGGATTCTACACTATTTAGACAAGGAACGGTTATTTTCTTTGCTGAAAAAATGAATATTTAACTAAATCGAATTTCTGCTTGAGCATTTTGTTTATAATATTGCTAATATAAAGATAGGTTCGGTTTTCTTCAGGAAAAATTATGAAATATCAGCAGCTTGAAAATCTTGAATGTGGCTGGAAATGGGAGTACCTCGTGAATAAAGCACGTGCTGGCGAAGCGATTACCCGTTACATCGAACGAAGCGCAGAAAAAGAAGCGATAGAATTGCTGTTAAAAACGGAAAATAGACCTAGCGAAGTGCTTAAATGGATTTCACTGCATATGAATCCTGATCTTGATAACCGGATGAAGCAAAGTATTCGAGCTAGGCGTAAACGACATTTTAATGCAGAGCACCCGCATACACGAAAAAAATCAATAGATTTGAATTTTTCAGTTTGGCAACGTTTATCTAATTTAGCGGTAAAACGGAATAAAACATTGTCAGAAACGATCATCCAGTTGATCGAAGATGCAGAACATAAAGATAGATATGAAAATCAGATGAGTACATTGAAACAGGATCTCCAAGCAATACTAGGCACTACAAAAAATCGTGGTGATGAATAATGCATTGATGGATGTTCGTTAGGTATCTTGACTGGATTAGTAAAAAGTTGGATTAGCTGCTATTAAAATAGATTTTGAATAATCTAAAGCCTCCATAGTTTTAAGTCAAAAAAAACCCCAATCGCAATTGGGGTTTTGTATTTAGTTCAAAATTCAAACGAGGGCTAAGAATTAAGCGCCTGGTTGAGTAACAACTTCAGTTGTACCTTGAATTTCGATTTCAACGCGACGGTCTGGCGCTAAGCACTCGATCAGAGCAGCACGGCCTTTAACAGCGTCACATTTGTTGCCAGTTACTGGATCTTCTTTACCGCGACCTTCAGCTGCGATTGCAGATGCTGGAACGCCTTTAGATACTAAGTAATCAACAACTGACTGAGCACGTTTTTGTGACAGTGGCAGGTTGTAGTTTTGTGAACCGATACGGTCTGTGAAGCCAACAACCAGTACACGACCTTGAGTTGGGTCGATGCTGCTCAGTTCGTTGTACAGTTCGTTCAGAGCTTGCTGACCTTCTGGTTTCAGAGAAGCTTTGTTGAAGTTAAACAGAACGTCTGAACGCAGTGTGAAACGTTTGTTTTCAACAACTGGAGCTGCTGGCTCAACAACTGGAGCTGGAGCAACTACTGGAGCTTCTTCTTGACCAAAGCGGTAAGCAACACCAACACTCAGCATGCCGTTGTCTGGACGAGTACCGATATTGTCTTTATCACCTAAGTTGCTAACCCATTGGTAGTCTAAACGAGTAGCCCACTCTGGAGTGATTGCGTACTCAAGACCCAATGCGTATACAGGCGCAACGCCAGTATCAGTTTCTTTGTAGTTACGCTGGTTAGCTTTAGCTTCTGTACGGTAAACCATACCACCCAGACGAGTATAAACGTCTAAGTCATCCATGATTGGATAGCTTAATTTAGTGGTTAATGAAACACCCATAGAGGTTAAGTCGCCTTTGTCAGCGCCTTTGTATTTCATTTTACCAAACCAGTCGTAACCTAATTCGAAGCCCATGTACTGGTTGTATTGGTAACCAGCAAATGCACCTGCACCTAAAGTGTCACGCTCAGTAGAACTACCTACTGATGGGCCACCGTTAGGAGTGAATTTAGTGTCTTCGTAATGAGACCAACCTAATTTAGCACCTGTATACCAAGTGTTATCTTTTGGAGCTGCTTGAGCAACTGTTGCAAAAGCGGCTACTGCCACTGCTACTGCGATAGCTGTTTTTTTCATTTTTACGCCTCGTTATCATCCAATATTGGCATGGCCTCAATGAGCCTTATTATTCGCCATTGGTTCAATTTACTTGCTAGGTTTCGCAGACATTATCTACAAAAAATTAATAAAAGTAAAAAATAATGCCGTAAGCTTAACAAGCTAAAGTCTACAACGAACTTAGAAAGATACAAGTAGAGTGAGCAATAAACGTTAAAAAAAGTATTTTTTTAGTGTATAAATCAGAGAGATATGTATATTTCGTATTATGATTGTTTTTTATCTATCTGATTGATCTTCAATGCTTTTCATTTCACTTTAGGGATAAATATTTCTAAAGGTTAAATTTAGTAAGAAAATTCTTAATCTTGGTTAGTGATAGTGAGTTGAATGAATTTTTAGGTTGTTTAGCTGTCCTGATTGCATACTCACCATATTATATGTCTTTTGTGGGCGCATAATAAAGCCGATAGAATGACCTTCTTGTGCTGCGTCTTGTAAGCGAACAAAATCTTGTTCATTTAATTCAGGTAGCCATCCTAAAACAACACTGTAATTACCACTCTTTAATGCTTTTTCCATTGCATCAATGGTGGTTATTGGTGCCATATGATTTAACTGCATAACCTTATGTGTAGGAATACCCGCTTGTTCTAACCAGTGTTTACTAAGTTTTTTGTTTGGGCTTAACCACAGCAACCAACGTGATTGAACACCAAACTGACGCAGCATAGGCAACAAGATGAAATCCATTATAGGATGTTTTTCATCGTAGACAAGTTCACTCACCATACCTTGCTGCATTGAGCCATTGGTTGGCTCCGCAGTTTGGAAAGATTGTGTGTAATTATTAAGAGAATGTTCTGTTGTGTTATTCCAAGAATAGATGCTCATAATTCACCTCGCAACAATGCTGTATGAACATACAGTAACTGTATATCCATCCAATATCAAGACTATTTTTTCAAAGCGCTTCGCAACTTTGGTGTTTTTCTATGCATTCTACTTGGCATTTTTTATTGAAACTCTCAGAATTGGTTATGCGTAATTGCTTGTAATGAAAGAAATAATAAAATTAATTTTCTCAAGGATGAAAGTTAACCAGGCCCAAAAAGGAGTTAAGGTAAATGTTGTTATCAGAAGAAAAAATTTTTTATTTGTACCGTTTATTAAACCAGTTGGGTGAGCTTAAACGCAAAAACCACTTTGGCGGATACTGTTTATTAGTCGATGATGCGATTGTGGGATTATTACTGGATGGGCATTTTTATCTCAGAGGGTGTTTGCTAGCGAGAAGCCACTTTGAGGCCTCGGGGCTTGATAGGCTAGTCTATACTAAAAAAGGTATCCCATTGGAAATGCGTTATTACCAGCTATCAGAGCAAATGTGGTGTGACGAAAAGCGTCTTCTACAACTTATTGAAATTGCTTACCATTCTGCTGTTGAGGAACTGCAACAAAAGCAGGTTACAACGCGTAGAATAAAAGATTTACCGAATATGAATATGTCTGTTGAAAGGGCTTTGGGGAAGATAGGGATCTTGCATGCTGACGATTTACGCATGGTGGGTGCGAAAGCCTGTTTTATGAAGTTAAAACAACATGGAAGGCATAAGCCAAGTATTAAGTTGTTGATTGGTTTAGCCGCCGCGATTGAAGGGTGCCACAGCGCAGTATTACCGAAGACAATTAAGCAAGAGCTAATTGCCTGGTATAATAGTTTTGAATTAACGACAATGTGATAGCGTCATCGTAAAGGTGCTTAATTAAGCCGTTTAATTGACAGCACTGTATAAAACAGAAAATCAAGCGGGTATTAAGAGCTTGTTTTATATTCTAATACCCGCTCATCGGTAATATTTATGATGAACTGATTTGCTGGATCATTTGTTTTATTTCAGGAATAAGCTCAAGTAAAAGCTTTATTTGCTCCATGATTAACAATGTTTTTTCATCATCACTCGATGAAATATTGTCAATACGGTGTAAGAGGCTATCACGCAACTTTTCTGATTTTTCATCAACGATATATGGATCTAGCGTGGTAATTTGTAGAGAAGATTCGACATAACAAATGGCATCATTTAATAAGGTTAAATTCTCTTCATTTTGTATTTTCTCTCGGTGAGCGCCAAGGGCGGAAATATAACTTAGTAAAGTATGATTCAAGCATAATAAACGAAATGCCTGCTCTTGGGTTATTCGATAAGATTTAGGGTCTGATGCCATATTGGAGACAATGGAAGCAAATTCGGCATCATTATTATGTGCCTCACGGCGTGCTACTCGATATTCTAAGCCGTTGTCTTTTCCTTGGTAGTATTGTAATAAAATCGCATCTAAATAGCGGCAATTGCTATCCATGGTTTTTTGTACAACCTGAGGCAGTTGGCGAAATTTCCAATCAGGCCAAATAAAACTCACCGCAAGTAATGCGATAAAGCAGCCAATTAAGGTATCGATAATTCGAGGGAGTGCGACATCGAAGCCCTCACCGAGTAGGTTAAAACAGAATAAAACCAACAAAGTAATAAACAGCGTGGCTTGGGCATATTGGCTGCTTCGGAACATGAAGAACAACAACCCTGAAATCACGATGAGAGTAAGCTGCCCTTCTATTGAAGGGATTAAATTAAGGAGCGGTAAGCCGATAATAATACCCACAATCGTGCCGATGATACGTAGTGCTAAACGTCGTTTAGTGGCGTTGTAGTTAGGTTGGCAGACAAATAAACTGGTGAGTAAAATCCAATAGCCCCTTTCCATATCAAACAATTGAATAATTGCATAACCTGTACAAAGTAAAATTGACATTCGCACCGCATGGCGAAATAAAGAGGATTTTGGCGTTAAATGGTGATTAATGCGTGAAATAATATCGCTAAAACCTGAGAGCGATTCATCAGATAATTGCTCAATTTGCTTATTATTTTGTTGCCATGAGCTTTGTTCAAGGCTCAGCCCTTTCAGTTGAACATCGATACCTTTCAAGTTTTTCAATAAATTATGTAATGCCTTGATTTCATGGAGCGTAGGGGATTGTTCCTTGAGGAGTTGCAAGGAATTTTCAAGGTAAGCAAATGTACGTTCGAAGCGTGGATTGTGTTGGTATGGTTTACGCCATAACACAGATTGAGCAACTTGTTGGCAAGCGCGGGCTTGCATAGTTAATAAACGTTGAAAACGGAATAAAATATCATGATGGCGAAGTGTACGGCTAAGCTGTTGATATTGAATATGGGATGAGCTGGCTCGCTCATGAATATCTTGAGCAACAAAATAATAATGCAGAGTATTGCGCGTCCCTTTTTGCCCTCGGTCGCCTTTTAAGCGGCTAAGTAATGCGCTTTTTGTTTGGTTCATGGTATTAACTAAGCTGCTGTTAACTAGCGCTAAATCATAAACAGATTGCTGATAATCATCTTCAAGGTCGGGGTCAAATAAGCTAGCTTTAGCATCTAAATAAGCAGATAACTGTTGGTAACACTGCGTAATGGCATCTTGCAATGGCCGCACTGGAAATAAAATATGGCCGATTAAGGTTAAAAGGTTATACCAGATTGCCCCTATTAGAAGAAGGGCTGGCTGTTGGTACCATGTATCGAAAATTGGGACGCCTAACATGGTGTAGATTGCAATTAATAATGCACCGAACGCAATGGTGGCATAACGTTGCCCTAATGCACCCAATAAAATAAATCCGCAGGTGGAAAATGCTAATCCAAAAAAGAAAAATAGAGGATAAGGAAATAAAAGTTCAATAGAAACTGAGGCAATAAAAAAACAAAAAAGAGTAATAATTAAATTTTTTATTCTGCCAGTTAGCCTATCATCTAAGTCAGTTAATGCAGCAGCAACGACACCTAATGTAAGCGGAATGGTGATTTTTGGCTCTTGACCTAAGAGCCATGGTAATAAGGTTGCGCCTGTCAGGGCTATAAAGATTCGGATATAATATAGAATATGGCTGTTATAGAGCACACGACGATAACTGGTAAGCAGCGTTAGCACAAAGTACCTCAAAGGTAAGAAAATCCCTATTCCTTATAGGATAGCGTGTTTACTCGGAATAAAAAACCGTTTGGAATCAAGCCAACGTATTTTAGTCATTGATATTCTTAGGTGCAGGACGTATGGAACTGAAATCAACACAGATTGGACAGCGTCTGGCTCAGCATCCCTACAATCGGGTTCGCTTACTCAACGCAGGTATTGAAGTTAGCGGTGAAAATCACCAATATCTTATCCCTTTTAATGAACTTATCGATCTTCGTTGTAAGCGGGGTATTGTCTGGGGGGAGTTAGAGTTTGAAATTGTAAACGAGCAAGTCATTCGTTTGCATGGTACTGAATGGAAACAAACTCAGCGCTTTTTTCATTATTTAAATGAAAAATGGCAGCAATGGAGTGGAGAGATGAGTCAAGTGAGTGCAGAGGTTCTCACTCAGTTGAACAATAAAATTGAGCAAATATCACAGCAAGATGCATGGTTGAGTTTACGCCAATTAACGGTGATTAAAGATAATATTAAACAGCAGTTTTCGTCGCTGCCATTACCCCTTGCCCGAATTTCGCAGTTCGAAAATTGTTCAGTACAGTACCAATTATGCCTACAGTGGCTGAATCATAGCCAACAGTGTCGTAAGCAAATCAATGAGAAATGGTGTGAATCTGTTTTGACTCGTTACCACGATTTCTTTCAGCAAGTGGAATCATCACCGCTCAATCATTCTCAGTCTTTATCCGTTATCAATGGTGAAGATAACGTACTTGTGCTTGCGGGGGCTGGAAGCGGCAAAACGTCTGTATTAGTGGCTCGTGCGGGCTGGTTAGTTCTACGGGGATTAGCAAAGCCAGAGCAAATTTTACTGTTAGCGTTTGGTCGTAAAGCCGCAGATGAAATGAATGAGCGTATTCAATTACGTTTGCAACAAGATGAGATTCAAGCAAAAACTTTTCATGCTTTAGCTCTCCATATTATTCGAGAAGGCAGTAAAAAATCCCCTGTAGTCAGTGAACTAGAAAGCAACACTAAAAAACGCCAAGCGTTACTCTTAAAAGAGTGGCGCGAGCAGTGTTCAAGTAAAAAAGCGCAAGCTAAAGGTTGGCGAGAGTGGCTGAGTGAAGAGCTGATGTGGGATATTCCAGATGGCGAGTTCTGGCAAAACGAAAAGATAACCCAGAGAGTGGTTGCACGTTTAGAACGCTGGCTAAGTTTGATGCGAATGCATGGTGGTAGCCAAAAAGAGATGGTGGATAATGCCCCTGAAAGGATACGAGAGTTATTTCATAAGCGTATTAAATTGATGGCTCCGTTACTCAAAGCATGGAAGAACGCGCTAAAAGAAGAGGGGGCGGTTGATTTTTCTGGGCTGATCCATCAAGCGGTTAATATCCTCGAAAAAGGGCGATTTATTAGTCCATGGAAACATATTTTAGTCGATGAATTTCAAGATATTTCACCGTTAAGGGCTAAGCTTTTGCAAGCGTTACGCCAACAAAATAAGCAAACAACCTTGTTTGCGGTAGGTGATGATTGGCAAGCTATCTATCGCTTTAGTGGTGCTGAGCTGGATTTGACAACATCTTTTGAACATAACTTTGGTGAAGGGGAGCTTTGTGCTCTGAACACCACTTATCGGTTTAATGAGCGTATTGGTGACATTGCTAACCAGTTTATTTTACAGAATCCTATCCAGCTAGATAAGCCTTTGAACAGCTTGGTTAAAGGTAATAAAAAATCTGTCGTCCTTTTGTATGAAGAGGCGTTAGAGCGCTTGTTAGATAAAATGAGCGGGTATGTGCTTGATGATGAAATCATATTGGTTTTAGCGCGTTATCATTATTTAAAACCAGAGATCCTAAATAAAGCGCAAACACGTTGGCCGAAGTTGAATATCCAATTTATGACGATCCATGCATCAAAAGGGCAACAAGCTGATCATGTTATAATTTGTGGGCTCAATGGTGGAAAAGATGGGTTTCCTGCACCAGCAAGAGAGTCAATTATTGAAGAAGCATTATTGCCACAACCTGAATCATTTGAAAATGCAGAAGAACGGCGCTTACTGTATGTTGCAATAACACGTGCAAAACAGCAAGTTTGGCTACTCTATAACCCTGAAAACCCATCGGAGTTTGTTGAGGAGCTCAGGCAATTAGGTGTACCAAGACAGAAAAAACCGTAATGATATTGCCCTGTGTTGAAAGTGTTTGGCACAGGGCAATCGATGTATTAGCCTGTGCGTTTGGTTAGGTAACTTTGATAATCAGGGATGACAATATCGATTGCCTCATCAAAAAATGGTGAGGTGATGAGAAAATCTGCGGTTGCAGGATTAGTGGCAACAGGAATGTTCCACACGGTTGCTAAGCGCAGTAAGGCTTTGACATCAGGGTCATGGGGTACAGCATTGAGTGGATCCCAAAAGAAAATCAAAAGGTCGATTTTTTGTTCTGCAATCATGGCACCAATTTGTTGGTCTCCCCCCATTGGGCCACTTAGCATACTCGTGACTGGCAAGCCTGTGTGCTGGTTAATCAAATTACCTGTTGTTCCCGTCGCATACAGTTTATGAGCTTGCAGGCGCTGTGTATTTTTCGTAGACCAAGACAGCAAAGACGACTTACAGTGGTCATGGGCAACTAAAGCAATATTTTTTGAGGCACCTATAATACGGGTTGTTGATTCCATGGTTTTCCCTTAAGTCAGATGGACTTTAAATATCGTTAAAATTGATTGGGCAAAGATGTACCAGATATATCATAATGCTAGTGAATAGTTTACTGGTTTTGGGAGATATTTTGATGAAAGATCAAGAAATTGCTGAAATTTTAAAAAGCGTGAAGACCATAGCATTAGTCGGTGCGAGCGAAAAAGTTAATAGACCCAGTTATGAAGTCATGGAATACCTATTACATCAAGGCTATCACGTCATTCCTGTCAGCCCAAAATTAGCAGGGCAAACGTTGTTAGGCCAGTTGGTATATGAAAAGCTAAGTGACATAAATGAGCCAATAGATATGGTGGATGTATTTCGTAATGCAGAAGCTGCTGTCGGTATCGCGCAAGAAGCCGTTGCTGCTAAGGCAAATGTTTTGTGGCTACAAAAAGGCGTGATTAGCGAAGAGGCACAAAAAATTGCATTAGAAGCGGGAGTGAAGTTTGTGATGGACAGATGCCCAAAACAAGACATTCTAGCTTTAGGACTTGAGAAATAATGATTTTACTTAACAGTTAAAAAGTAAAGCAGCTAAGTGCTGCTTTACGGTTGCGTTCATTAATGAGAAGAAAAATTAGTTACGCAGACGCGGTGCCTGCAACTGAGACCTTATTGACTCTGCAAGTTCATCCATCGAAGGTTGTTCAGGATGGTCATCTGCAGATTCATAAGTAATTTGTGCTTCAGCCAAATAAGTATGAACAGCATCCCCATTGTCATCTTCCATAACAACATGATACCAAGGCAGATCGCGTAGCGTACTGTTTGAGGCAATATCATCATCATGTGGTTGTTCGAGCGAATATTCAGCGTCCACATCAACAACGACCCCTAAATAGCCGAGAAGTTTGTGTCTGACTTGTTGCCCGATCCCATATTTACTGGTGATCATCATAGCGACCTCCTAATAGCCTTGCTTGTACTTCAATCTATATGTGGGCAGTGTTGCGCGTTTTCAAGTTAACGTATGGACAATTAGCAATAACGCAATACACTGTCTCTATATGCAACGTTGAGAAAGCAGTGCCTCACTAGCAGATTATCTGTTCAACGGGTAAAAAACAACAGCTAAAAAAGAGAACCACACTATTATGCTCTAAAAAGGAGGCGAACATGACAACATCAGGCCGTTACTTTTATATTTATGGGCGAGTTCAAGGGGTTGGCTTTCGTTATCAGACCTATCATTGGGCCAATCAAAATGGGCTTAAAGGTTTTGTGAGCAACCGTGAAGACGGCAGTGTAAAACTTGCGATTTATGGCTCAGAGCAAGATATTGAATTTGTCGATGACTGGTTGAAAGCGGGTGGACCACCAGGGGCTAAAATTGATCATTTTTTTAGTGAAAGCTGGCAAACGGCGCCAATAGCGGATTTTAATGTCCGCTATTAGTAAGAAATCAAATGCATTTCACAGGCTTAGGCAAGCCAGCAAGTTTAGTCGCTTGTTTGGCTGGCCCTTTTGGAAAGAGCCGGTATAGATAGCGGCTATTGCCTTTTTCTTCCCCAAATTGTTGCGAAACGGCTTTGACTAACATGCGGATCGCTGGGGATGTATTAAATTCTAAGTAGAAGTTACGCACAAAACGAATGATTTCTAAGTGCTCATGAGTCAGTTCAATGCCTTCTTCTTGCGCAAGTAAAAGGATGAGTTCCTCTGACCATTGTTGGCTATCGAGCAAATAACCTTGAGAGTCCGTTTCAATTTCTTGATTGTTAAACAGCAACATACTTTATTAATCCCAAAAAAACAGAGTACAAATTTAGCAAAAATGAGCCCATAACCCAAGCGAACGAATTAAAATGTTGATATTTTCACCCAACAGACTGAAATGCGTATATTTTTAAGGCGAACGAACAAGTTAGGGGTTTACATCCACGAAGAGGATGTTTATAGTGCACGTCATTGCGGAGGGGTGGCCGAGCGGCTGAAGGCAGCGGTCTTGAAAACCGCCGATGGGAAACCATCCGAGAGTTCGAATCTCTCCTCCTCCGCCATCTTCACTTCTAGTAACGTCTTACAATCCCAAGTAAATCAAGCATTCTAGCGAAATCTCACTCTACCGAAGTCTACTAACCTCGTTCTAAATCTCTATAATTTATTGCATAGTTTTTTTGTATAGAAATTTCCTCTGCAATTTCCCTATACAATATTGGTGATTTATGAAGCTAACAGACATGGCAATCAAGCGTGCCAAGCCAAAATAAAATGCATACACGCTGGCGGATGGTAACGGACTATCTTTAAATACACTTAGCCCACCAACAATAGTAAATAAACAGCCAATAAAAAGGCTGGTTTTTTGTCCTCTGCGCATTAATTCCATACTGAAAACAAACATATTCCATAACTATGAATGGAGTCATCTTAAAAGGATTGTCGTAATTGAGTGGTAGATGTGAGCTATATTTCATATAAAATATTCTACGGCTAGGACTTAAAGCCATAAAATAAGCGTATTATAAGCTATTAAACAATGTCCGTGCGAAAGATTATAAAAAAGGTGAAACATTGTGAGCATATTCAAATCGATTTGGGATTTTTTTGGTCTTTATCAGACTAAAAGAATAAGAATTCTACATGTATTAATTCTACTCTTAGTGATATCACAAATCATAGTTAGTAATTGGATGACTGGAACAAAGTCAGTAGTTATTCCTTTTTTTGATGAAGCTTATTTATTCACTTGGATTCATATTGTTTCAGGATTTGTACTTTTTTTCCTGACGTTCTTTTTAGTCGTATCATGTTTTAACCAGCGTGGGCTTAGATATTTTTATCCCTATCTCTGGGGGGACTTTAAGCAAATCAAAGAAGATATAAGCTTACTTTTAGCCAAAAAACTACCAGACAGCTCTCCTAAAGGACTTGCAGCAATAGTTCAAGGGTTAGGGTTAGGTGCTTTATCAATTGTTATTTTGTCGGGCATTGTATGGTTTATACTATGGTTACAGCAGTCGCCACTTGCTTTAGAGGCTAGAAGTATTCATAAATCACTCACAATTTTAATTGAGATTTATATTTACGGTCACGGTGGTTTAGGGATTATTCATTTTGTACTTTGGAACAAAAGTAAAAATAAGTAGGGAGTGGATACTTTGTGGTTTAGTTATTTTGACATTAATTTCAGGTGATAGAAAAAGCGAATTGATACTTAGTTAATTCATGGGTGAGCAACTTGAAAAATTCTACCTATAGAGGAAGCGTTGACGTCTTTGTTAATTTTCGTGAGGTTCTTCTCTGCCAATTTAACGTGTAAGCAATAAAGTAGGGATGTGTGATACGTTGGTTTAATCGACCTCAAAACCTGACATTATTAAGTCATCACAGAATACCAGCCTTAAGGGTATAAAAAATAAAAATGAATTGTAAATGTGTATTACCAATGGTGCAGGTAATTGTTTGTTTTACCTCTTTTGGAACCTTGGCTTTTCAAGAACAGCAATATAACCCTGTAGTGTTCAACATGGCTCAGTTGTATGATTTTAATCCTGTAAGGGGCAATGTTAAGGAGCTTGTCGGCACGGTTTACAATGAAGATAAAACGATTAATTACAAGTCCGTACTAAAAATAGGGCCTGATGGTTGTGTCGAGAGTTTTTGGCTAGATCAGAAAAAAGATGAATATCTAAGCAGTGTTCATAATTACCTTTTAATTAAAAGGGTTAAGAATAAGTTGATTGGAATGGATGCGAATGGGCCAGTCGAAATTGTGATAGGTAAAGACTGTAATATAATTTCAAGGAAAGATACAAATGGAGAATTAATCTATCAATATAATAAAGATGGATTTATCACAGGTTCAGTGCTTGCGGACACGAAAGAAAAATTTGGTGAGAACAGCTATAACGAGCATAAGCTACCAACAGAAATTAAATATTATAAAGGTAATAGCGTTATTTCAGAGACGTTAATAACTTATGGTAAAGATTTCACGAAACCATTTGATCTTACTATGGATATTCGGGCATTAGGGCAAACAATTCTATTGGTTGATTCAAAATGTGATTATGATAAGCGCAATATTGCTTACCAGTGTAATTTTACTCTCACCTTGGACTCGAATGGTAAAACGGTGAAATTGGCAAAAATCAGTAAAACAGAAGTGAAATTTTATTAATTAATAAAAATAGTGGCTTACATAAGTGACAGTATTTCATGTCAGGGGCAGGTGATGACTGTCTTTTATTTTTCAATAGATTGTCATTTATATCTCATACTTTAGAGACATTTTTGTCATTGTTCTGTCATCCGTGAGTTATATTTCTGTCATTTCCTACTGGTACATTCTATCTCGAACATAAACTGCGTGATTTCGTACATTTGATGCAAATCTAAGCGCAATTCAATAGAAAGCGAGATAAATAGAATGACACCGTTACAACATTCAACGCTAGCGACAGTATTCAGTTTATTATTTGCCAGCCAAGCCATCGCCGCCACTGAAATTTCCTTTTGGCATTCCATGGAAGGGGAGCTGGGTGAAGAGGTTAATGCGTTAGCCACCGAATTTAATAAGACACACCCAGATTATAAAATTATGCCTGTATATAAAGGCAACTATGAACAAAGCCTTGCTGCAGGTATTGCGGCTTTTCGTTCTGGTAATGCCCCTGCCATTTTACAGGTTTATGAAGTTGGCACGGCAACGATGATGGCATCTAAGGCGATTAAGCCAGTTTATGAAGTTTTCCAAGATGCAGGTATTGCATTTGATGAATCGCAATTTGTTCCAACCGTTTCGGGTTATTACAGTGATGCAAAAACAGGGCATTTGTTATCGCAACCGTTTAATAGCTCAACGCCTGTTTTGTATTACAACAAAGAAGCCTTCAAAAAAGCAGGCTTAAATCCAGATGAGCCGCCGAAAACATGGCAAGACATGGCGGCTTATACGGCAAAACTACGTGAATCTGGTATGAAATGTGGTTATGCAAGTGGCTGGCAAGGTTGGATCCAAATTGAAAACTTTAGTGCTTGGCATGGTAAACCTATTGCGTCAAAAAATAATGGGTTTGATGGGGTAGATGCTGTTTTAGAATTTAATCAGCCAACACAAGTTAAGCATATCGCTTTGTTGCAAGAAATGAATAAAAGAGGCGATTTCAGCTACTTAGGCCGTAAAGATGAATCCACAGAAAAATTCTACAACGGCGATTGTGCCATTATTACCGCTTCTTCAGGCTCACTTGCAAATATTCGCAAGCATGCCAAATTTGATTTTGGTGTTGGCATGATGCCTTATGACGCCGAAGTGGAGGGAGCACCGCAAAATGCCATTATCGGTGGAGCCAGTTTATGGGTGATGGCAGGAAAAGACCCTGCAACATATAAAGGGGTTGCCGAGTTTATGCAGTTCTTAGCTAAACCTGAAAATGCAGCACAGTGGCACCAAAAAACGGGTTATTTGCCGATAACAACGGCAGCTTATAATTTAAGCCGTGAATCGGGTTATTATGATAAAAACCCAGGTGCAGATATTGCGACTCGCCAGATGCTAAACAAACCTCCTTTAGCCTACACCAAAGGCTTACGTTTAGGGAATATGCCTCAAATTCGTACCATTGTAGATGAAGAATTAGAATCGGTTTGGTCAGGGAAAAAAACGCCCCAACAGGCTTTAGATACCGCAGTTGACCGAGGTAATCAATTATTACGCCGCTTTGAAAAATCAACCCAGCAGTAACTGACAGACACTATTGCCTCTTTCTTCAAGGAAGGGGCAATTATGCAACTTAACCGAGTGTTTTTATGTCTTCTTCACGACCTGTTTTTCGATCAAGTTGGCTACCCTATGCCCTTGTTCTACCTCAGTTATTGATTACCATTATTTTTTTTATTTGGCCAGCTGTTCAAGCCTTATGGTACTCATTGCAAAATATTGATCCATTTGGGTTCTCAAGTGAATTTGTTGGGTTAGATAACTTTATTCAATTATTCCAAGATAGCTATTATCTTGATTCATTTTATACCACCATGGTGTTTAGTGGATTAGTGGCAGGATGTGGGTTATTTGTCTCATTGTTTTTTGCCGCCTTGGTGGATTATGTTATTCGAGGTAGCCGTTTTTACCAAACATTGATGTTATTACCCTATGCGGTAGCTCCTGCTATTGCCGCGGTTTTATGGATGTTTTTATTCAGCCCAGGCAGAGGGTTAATTACCCATGTATTAGAATCTATAGGGTATGATTGGAACCATGCTCAGCACAGTGGGCAAGCGATGTTTTTGGTTGTTCTCGCTTCTGTTTGGAAGCAAATTAGTTATAATTTTTTGTTTTTCTTTGCCGCTTTACAATCCATTCCACGTTCTTTGATGGAAGCTGCCGCTATTGATGGCGCTGGGCCTATCCGCCGTTTTTTCCGCATTTCATTACCGTTGATTACACCAGTCAGTTTCTTCTTATTAGTCGTGAATTTGGTATATGCCTTTTTTGACACATTCCCGATTATTGATGCGGCAACAGGGGGCGGGCCAATTCAAGCAACAACAACATTGATTTATAAGATATATCGAGAGGGTTTTTCTGGGTTAGATTTATCCTCTTCCGCAGCGCAATCTGTCATTTTAATGTTATTAGTGGTGATTTTAACCATTATTCAATTCCGTTTTATTGAACGTAAGGTGCGTTATCAATGATTGAACAGCGCCGAGGATTAACGATCTTTAGCCATGTCATACTTATCTTAGGTACGATAGTTATTTTATTTCCACTCTATGTGGCTTTTGTCGCCGCAACCTTAGATAACCAAGCGGTATTTGAAACGCCGATTACGCTGATCCCTGGTAGCCATTTATGGGAAAACTTGAGCTACATTTGGAACAATGGCGTAGCAGCCAACAGTGCTCCTTTTTGGGTGATGTTAGCGAATAGTACATTGATGGCTTTGGTTATCACGATTGGGAAAATTACGGTTTCACTGTTATCTGCTTTTGCCATTGTTTGGTTTCGTTTTCCATTTCGTCACCTCTTTTTTTGGATGATTTTTATCACATTAATGCTTCCTGTTGAGGTGCGCATTTTTCCGACGATCGAAGTGATTTCTAATTTGAATATGTTTGATAGCTATTCAGGTCTAACATTGCCCCTCATGGCCTCTGCGACAGCGACTTTTTTATTTCGCCAGTTTTTTATGACGTTGCCTGATGAACTTATGGAAGCTGCTCGCATTGATGGTGCAACCCCGATGCGCTTTTTCTTCGATATTGTATTGCCACTTTCAAAAACTAATCTCGCGGCTTTATTTGTGATTACCTTTATTTATGGTTGGAATCAATATCTGTGGCCACTATTGATTATTACTGACCTAGATTTAGGGACGGCGGTTGCAGGGATAAAGGGCATGATTGCTTCAGGAGAAGGAACAACACAATGGAATCTAGTCATGGCAGCGATGCTGCTGACATTAATCCCCCCTGTAATTATTGTTTTAGTCATGCAAAGAGCATTTGTGCGTGGCTTGGTCGATAGCGAGAAATAAGCCATGGCAGAGTTAAAATTACAAGCAGTTAGTAAAAGTTGGGATGGTAAAAACCAAGTTATTAAGCCATTAACTGTTGATGTTGCGGATGGTGAGTTTATTGTGATGGTTGGTCCGTCAGGTTGTGGAAAATCAACGTTATTACGTATGGTTGCAGGCCTTGAGCGAGTGACCAGTGGTGATATTTGGATTGACCAGCAACGAGTGACAAATTTAGAACCTAAAGAGCGCGGCATTGCAATGGTTTTTCAAAATTATGCGTTATACCCACATATGAGTGTTGAAGAAAACATGGCGTGGGGGTTAAAAATCAGAGGGTTAGGTAAAGATCAAATCCGCAAAAAAGTTGAAGAAGCTGCCCGTATATTAGAGCTAGAGGGTTTGTTGCAACGCCGTCCGCGTGAATTGTCAGGAGGGCAGCGCCAGCGTGTTGCGATGGGACGGGCAATAGTACGTGATCCCGCTGTGTTTTTGTTTGATGAGCCATTGTCCAACTTAGATGCTAAATTACGCGTACAAATGCGACTGGAACTACAACATCTTCATCAAAGGCTTAAAACAACCAGTTTGTATGTGACTCATGACCAAGTAGAGGCAATGACATTGGCTCAGCGAGTGATGGTGATGAATAGAGGGATTGTAGAGCAGATAGGTACCCCTGTTGAGGTCTATGAGAAACCTGCGAGTCGTTTTGTTGCCAGTTTTATTGGTTCACCAGCGATGAACTTATTTGAGGGTAAAATTAGCGAGGATGGTACATTTTTTATATTTAGTTCAGGGCATTTGATACCGCTGAATCGCCAATATTTACAGTGGGCAGGGAGTGCGATAACGTTAGGGATACGACCTGAGCATATAGAATGGGTTTCGAAAACAGCTGAAGGAATACCGCTGGTGGTCGAAAATCTTGAAATACTCGGCGCAGATAATTTAGTGCATGGGCGTATAGCCTCACAAAAAGTGGTTGTACGCCTTAGTCATGAATTTCGTCCACAGGTAGGGACGGCTCTGTATCTTCATTTTCCAGATACGCACCTACATTTTTTCGATAGCCAACAGGGATACCGTTTATGAGTAATTGGCCTTACCCGCATGTTGTTGCACACCGAGGTGGCGGTAAACTTGCACCTGAAAATACGTTAGCCGCAATTGATGTTGGTGCGAGCTTTGGGCATACAATGATTGAGTTTGATGCAAAACTCTCCATTGACGGGCAAATTTTTCTGTTGCACGACGATACGCTAGAAAGAACGAGCGATGGTGCTGGTGTTGCTGGGTTACTGAGTTGGGAAGAATTGCTCACTATTGATGCAGGAAGTTGGTATAGTTCAGAGTTTGCAGGTGAGCACTTACCTTCCCTTGAACAAGTTGCAGATCGTTGCCAGAAATACGGCATGATGGCGAATATCGAAATTAAGCCAACAACAGGTCTAGAAATTGAGACAGGCACTTTGGTTTCATTGGCAGCCCGAGAACTCTGGGTTGGGCAAACGGCACCGTTATTATCGTCCTTTTCTGTTGAGGCTTTAGAGGCTGCCCAAAAAACGGTTCCTGAACTACCAAGGGGGCTGTTACTCGATCAGTGGCGTGATGATTGGCAACAATTAACAACACAATTGGCATGTATTTCTATTCATTTAAACCATAAACTCTTAGATGAAGCACGCGTCAAAATGCTTAAACAAGCAGGGTTACGCATATTAGCTTACACTGTGAATGACCCAGCTCGAGCCTCTCAGCTTTTACAGTGGGGGGTTGATGCAATTTGTACAGATCGTATTGATGTGATTGGGCCTGATTTTTCTTAATTTCCATTATTTTGATGGCCCCAATTTGGGGCTATCAACGTTAATCTTCGACTAACAAGAAACTTTTTCGAATAGTTGAAAGGGATTTTATTTGCTTACCATTGCGATGGTTAGAATCAGCTAACCAAGCTTGTAGTGCTTCATTTACCTGTGGCCATTCACTGTCAATAATCGAAAACCAATCGGTATCTCGATTTCGGCCTTTGGTCACTAGTGCATTACGAAATCGTCCCTCATATTGAAAACCTAAACGTAATGCAGCTTGATGGGAAGGGTTATTCAAGCTATTGCATTTCCATTCGTAACGTCTGTAACCTAGTGTATTAAATACATATTGCATCAATAGCCAGTGTGCTTCGGTTGACATGATTGTCCCACTGAGTAAGGTGGAAAAGTGAACATGACCGACTTCAACAACCCCATTATTTGCATCTATTCTCATTAATGAAAATACACCAATTGCTGCATCATTGCGCTTATTAAAAATAGTAAAAAATAAGGGATCACTTTTTTGTGAAGCGTGATGAACCCAATCTTTATATTGCTCAAAATTTTGAGGCGCTTCATCAGATAACCAAGTCCAACTAAGCTTATCTGGTGATTGGGAAAATGACTGATATAAGCTTTCAGCGTGTGAAGTATTGAGGGGAGCAATCCGGCAGTGTCTGCCTTGTAGTTGAATTCGCTGAGGTAATTGGCGCGCAGACCAATTTGGAATTAGCCGACCAATAGGTTGGCCAAATTCATTTTCTATGTGCATAAATAGAGTACCTTATAAAAAATAATAGCATTAATATAAGTAAATTGTGGTTTGATAAAAGCTCCACTTTTTACAAATATTAAGGTGCCAATTGGGGGGCGGAGAATATCATTCTTAGAGGGGGGCTAATAAAGCTGATAATAAGGAATAGAGCTAATCAAATATAAACATTTTCTTACGCTTAAAATTTCAGCTTTAACTTAACGTTGCTTATACTAAGCTAAGTTTTGTGCACTTTATTAATTCAAGGAATGCAATGAAAAAAATAGGATTTTTATTTACTGCGATTATGGCTTTAGCTGGATGTCAAGCGCCTAATTCAACGTTGGTTTATACCTGTGATATTGACCAATCGATCAACCAGATATCACACGATAGGAATGGTAGCTTTACATTCCCAACCGCTGCACCCATCGCCAAAGTATTTTTCTTTAATGATGTGATTAACATCCGTGATTTTGTCATCGGTGAATATGCAGGCTTTCCTTTAAATAAAAGTAAAGAGCATCGCAGAGTCGAGAGTATCAAAGATTTTAATGTGACGATTAATAAAGGTGATTATTATCATGATGATGGGCGTATTATTGAAATAGTTTCTCCGAAAAATAATACGATTAGCCTTTTTTTAATTGATAGCCAAACGGGCAAGACAAATTCCTTGCAGTTTTTAACGGACTGTAAAAAAGAATATGTTGTGTTGAAGTCCCGAGGCCATAATCATGAACATGATTACAAAAAAGAACATCCACTGTTAAAAAGAAGTGATTAAGCGCGAATACAAGAACTACTTTAATATGGATAACGCAAATTCGGAGTAATTGCTCAGTTGATTTTTATAATTATGTATTAATATCATAGAAATGTTGTCATGATTTACGATATTTTAGTTATGGGCTTTGGTTACCACAGTTGGGAAAATTTAGTGTTAAAGCCTTACTATTCAAATAATGAGTCATTAATAATCAAGAAGGGCGTAATATGACTATTTCTGCAAGAAATCAACTTATCGGTGTTGTTGAGTCTGTTGTTGTTGGGGCAATAAATGATGAAGTTATTTTAGATTTGGGCAACGGAGAAAGTATTGCCGCAATCATCACTAAAAACAGTACTAAACAGTTAGGGTTAGAAAAAGGTAAACAAGCCGTTGCTGTCATTAAAGCACCGTGGGTTGTCCTTGTTTCCGATGCACAAGAGTACCAGTTTTCAGCACGTAACCAATTTTGTGGAAAAGTAGAATCTATTGAAAAGGGTAGTGTAAACTCTGTCGTTAACTTAAAAACGGAGGCGGGAACATTATTGTCAGCTGTGGTAACGAATAATAGCACCGTTGAAATGGCGCTAGCAGTCGGCAGTAAAGTTACGGCAATTATTAAAGCTTCAGCGGTTATTTTAGCCACTAAAAAGTAATGGTTACCGTATTAGACTAAGGCTGCCTCTGGTGGCCTTTTTTACTTTTGATACGAACTTAAGAGTAGCTCAGTATTTAAAATTTTTATTTGCTTGCCTTTTAGTTCAATTAACTTGTCTGTGATTAATTTAGAGAGTGTTCGATTTAATTGCCTTACCGATACCCCTAGCATAGCAGCTAAAGATTCTCTGTTTTCTAATTTAAAATTAACACCATATTGTTTTTCTACAAAAGATAGGTAGCGCCTTAATTTGTACTCTACTGAATAGGACGCACTTGAATGTAATTGTGATGCGTTATATAGCTTTTTACTGAGGTGCTGGCAGATAAACTGCAAAAATAATGGTGAATTAATTTCCTTTTTTCGAATTATAGATAAAGGAATTGCGAGTAAATCTGCATCTGTAACAGCTTGAATTGTGTTGTAGATCCTATCATGTTCATCGTCATCTTGGAAAAGTTCTAAATCACCAAGAATAGAAAATGCATTTTCAAATGAAAAAACAACCTTATTTCCATTAGTTTCATAGCGTTCTACTTGTAATTTGCCTTTAACAAGAAAATACAGGTGACTAATTTTGCTATCTTGAAAGATTAAGTACTCTTTAGCCTTTATGTGGATAAGTTTTGCTTTTTCGAGAGTTTCTTCAGAAATAATTTCATTAAGATTATGATAGGTAATAAAATCTTCACACTTTGCTGTAGAGTTTACTCTTTTCATTTTAATAGCCACTTATACTTAAAATTATAGGTGAATCATACTCAATTTTTCTTCTTTAAAAAAGGATATGTGTCCTTTTTTAAAGGGCAATAGCCCAGCTAGTTTGTTTGAAAATAACGTGTAGAGTATTAATATTAAAGATTTTTTTAGAATCTTTAAGTATATTTAAGTTAGAGATATAGGGCTTTGTCCTCTTTCTCTACTGTGATTAATTATATGTTATACCATTCAAACCCCAATGATGGGTAATTTCCCTTATAATTAATAAAAAAGCACTGAACTCACTATTCGTTGGTAATTGTGTTGAATGAATAGGGCTACCGTTAATTACATTGACCAATTCATTAAAAGCATCTTCGATTTGTGGTGTCGTTATAAATTCACCATTAACATGCCTATTTTCTATCAGTAAACCTAGCATTTTATTATTGCTAGAGAGTAATATTTCCCCATCAGGAAGCTGTCTTTTTACTGGAATAATGGCATTTTCAATATGTTCAATTGCTATCTCTGCGTCATAAGCTGTAATAGGCGTGTGTTGTATGCTAAAACCATTAAAGTTTTTAGTGCCAATCGGTAAACTTATTTCAGTTGATAAGTAAGATAATAGGGTTTCACTGTCTTTAATATCCAATTGAATATGATTTTCCATTGCGACCTCACTTTTATATGTTCATTTAATCATGCTATTTGGGTTAGTATTATCTGTACAGTATTTCAACAGTTTTTGCGTTTTATCATAATTACTAATCTATAATAAGTTACAATAAAAAGGTCGAAAAAAGAGAGTTCTATTTTGTATTATTCGGACTTTATTATAAGGATGGAATTTTATGGTAACAATTATTTATGCGCACCCATGGGACGGCAGCTTCTGTCATTTTTTACTCGAAACAATAGAAAAAGAGTTAATGGCCAAAAATAAAAAGTTTCAGATTATTGATTTACATACAGATAACTTTAATCCTGTTTTAACAGAGGCTGAACTTGCATTATATGCAAAAGGGAACTTTATTGATCCTTTAGTGGGAAAATATCAAAGGATACTGAAAGCCAGTTGTGAGGTGATTGTTATTTTCCCTGTTTGGTGGATGGGAATGCCTGCTATTTTAAAAGGTTTCTTTGATAAAGTGATGTTAAATGGTTTTGCTTGGTACTATAACGAACAACAACAAAAGCTTTTACCACTGTTAGATATCAACAAAACGACCATTGTGACGACATCTGAAGAGCCTACTGACTTTATAGTCAAAGAAGGTGATCCTGTTCATGATGCTATTTTCCACTGTATGACAGCGGTAGGGCTTAAAAATGGAAAGTGGATGAACTGTGATCGCGTAACTCAAGGAGGTGATGAGCATCGCTTAGCCTTTATTGCATCACTGTTGGATGAAATTTAGCTTATGGCTATCAATATGAAATAAACAAAATATAATGCAATTATAAAATTAATTGTATTATATTTTAAAATTACGCTGTTTTTGCAATATAACAATATTATTAAAATTAGAAATGTATTTTCTGAATTATAGAATAATAAAGCCTGAATTCTAATTTTGAGTTATGTTATAAATAGAGGGGTTGAAATTCTCTACTTTTATAACAGGATGAGTTTATGTCGGAAATAAGAATTGTTGCAACGATAATTGCAAAAGATAATGAAGTTGAGTTTGTAAAACTAGCAACTAAATCGCTTGTTGAGCCAAGCAATAGAGATGAAGGTTGCCTTCAGTATGAATTACATCAAGATAATGCTAATCCCAATACATTTATTTTCTTTGAGATATGGAAGGATCAACAATCACTAGATAAACATAATGCTACGCAACACTTGCAAGATATTATTAAGAGAATAGAAGATAAAATTGATCTGCTAGATGTGAAATTAATAAGTAAAATTGCATAAAATATAATTTATATTATTCCAAATAATAAAAAAGGAATACGTTGTATACGCTAAATCATTCGAGTTGCATGTAGGTGACAAGTGAAGATAGACCAATGAGCATACACAAGTATGTGATTCGGCTATCTGAATGCAGTCAACACCCATGCAGCTTGAAGGATGACGCATATATTCCTTTTTAAATTAACTATTTAAAAATCGCAGTGAGATGCGTTTTGTAATCATTGATATATTTTTCAATATTGGGTTCTTTGATCACGTCGTTAACCATAAAGGTTGGGAATTTTTTCAATCCAAGGAATTGTTGTGATTTATGAAATGCAAAATAAACACCATCCACACCACGACCATCAAAAAAGTTATCAAATTCATCAAATGCATCGACGGGAGCATTCCAAGTCACTGAAAGCATATATTTTCTACCATGAAGCAGGCCACCAGTGCCGTATTGCTTATTTGGATCTTGGCGAGTTCGTCCATCGTTTGCATATAAGTGACCGTGGCCGAGGGTATAAACGTCATCCATATATTTTTTTACCATCCACGGCATCATCATCCACCAGCCAGGCATTTGGTAAATGATTGTATCTGCCCAAAGAAATTTTTTAACTTCGTTTTCGATATCGTAGCCTGATTCAATATGTGTTTCTTGGATAGTATGCCCTAACTCACTTAAACAGGTTTTAGCGACATCATGTAAAGTACGATTAAGTTGTCCTGCGGAGTGAGCGAATGTTTGTCCACCATTGAGAAGAAGAATTTTCATTTGTCTTGCCTTGTTTGCTAATTACTAAGTTGTATTTAGGCTAACAAACTAAAATAAAGATGAAAAGCAGGCCAATTAAACAGATTTTTATTTTTTTTAGTTTTATTGTCTGATTTAATGATGGGGTTAAATGAATTTAAGTAAAAGATTTTAATGAAGGCCTCTTTTATAGTTAAAGCTATTATCTGCAGGAATTATTGATTTTTTAGCAAAAGTCTATTGAAATTATGGCTATTTCCGTCAGTGTTATTACAGCGTATTCTCTGTGGTATTCAATTGTCGCCACAACTATTGACTAGTTTGCAGTTAATAAATATGGCGAAAAAATAATTATCAGTAAAGTTTAACGTGAACGAATTTAAGAGAGATAACATAATGGCTATTCCTGTGATCGGCGTTGGTACATTCCGTTTAAAAGATGATGTGGTAATTGCTTCAGTTAAAAATGCATTAGATGTCGGTTATCGAGCCATCGATACTGCGCAAATTTATGAAAATGAAGAAGCGGTTGGGCAAGCTATAGCCGAAAGTGGCATTTCACGTGATGAACTTTATATTACGACAAAAATTTGGATTGAGAATCTAAGCAAAGATAAGCTCATTCCAAGTTTGAAAAAAAGTTTAAGTGATTTACAAACAGATTATGTAGATTTAACACTGGTGCATTGGCCATCTCCAAATGATGCTGTTTCTGTTGAAGAGTTCATGCAAGCTTTATTGGAAGCAAAAAAACAAGGGTTAACACGTGAAATCGGTATTTCTAATTTTACCATTCCGTTAATGGAAAAAGCGATTGCGGCGGTCGGTGTAGAAAATATTGCGACAAATCAAATCGAGCTATCACCTTATCTGCAAAACAAAAAAGTCGTCGAGTGGGCAAAACAGCACAATATCCATATTACCTCTTATATGACATTAGCCTATGGTAAAGCATTAAACGATGAGACTATTGCGCAAATTGCACAGAAACACAGTGCAACGCCAGCTCAAGTTATTTTAGCGTGGGCGATTGGGGAAGGATACTCAGTTATTCCATCATCAACAAAGCGTGAGAATTTATTAAGCAATTTACAAGCAACCCAATTACAGTTAGATAGTGACGATAAAGCCGCTATTGCAAAATTAGATTGTCATGATCGTTTAGTTAGCCCTGAAGGTTTAGCTCCAAACTGGGACTAATTAATTATTTATATGCACAGAAGCCATAATTTTTTATGGCTTCTGAGGTTGTTGACAAAGCAGGATAAAAGCGTGGTTTTTCCTACTTTGTGTTATCAGTCGAAAATCAATAAATTGATTTTCCTAATTTATTTTCAAAACCTATCCAACCTGCAGTCAAACCTAATCGGTTTGCCAGCAGTCTGAGAAGCCATAATTTTTTATGGCTTCTGAATTTCTGCAAGATATTGAGTTAAGCTGTCAATAAAAACGCGGATACGCTGGCTGACAACGCGGTCACTGTAATAAACGGCATGGAATGGCAAAGGAACAGGCTGTAAGTCTTCTTTTAATATTTCGACAAACTGGCCATTTTGAATATCTTTATTCACCATAAAGTCAGACAAACATGCAATTCCATTTCCCGTTAAGCAAAGCTGCCTTAGCGTTTCTCCACTATTTGATGATATCCCTTCCGTGACTTCCATTAATTGCCCATCAACACTTTTAACTGGCCACATATTTAATGATGCGGGTTCAGTAAAGGTTAAACATGTATGGTTCAAAAGCGCTTGAGGGTATTTGGGTTCACCATGTTGTTCAAGGTAATTTGGAGATGCGATTATCTTGCGGTAACTATTAAATAATGGGCGGGCGCGTAAGCTGGAGTCGGTGAGTTGCCCTGCACGTATTGCAACATCGACTTTCCGTTCGATTAAATTAACAAAGGTTTCTGATGACACTAACGACAAATGAATGTCGGGATATTGTTGACGAAAAACAGAAACAAAGGGGATTAATATATGCAATACAATCGGTGTTGCAGCATCAATTCGTAATAGGCCTTTTGGGGAAGCTTGCGTTTCGTGTAATTCATTCTCTGCTGCTTGCATTTCTTGCAAGATAACTTTCATACGCTGAAAATAAAGTTCGCCCTCGGCGGTTAGGTCAATTTGCCTTGTGGTGCGGTTAAGCAAGTTGACGCCCAATTTTTCTTCCAGTTTTTTGACGATTCGACTTACTGCTGAATTTGCTAAATTCAGTTTATCAGCTGCTTTACTAAAACTTTTTTGTTCTACCACTTCAATAAATACTCGGGCTTCTTCAGATGTTGCTCTCATAATGATTTTATTAGCCAATAAGATGATAGAAAAGATGGCAGTTATAGTAGCAGAAATAAAAAGTAGTAGGGAGTAAAAGGGTTACAGTAGTAAAGCGTTATTTATTTGACTATTTTCGACATAATAATTAGTCCTTTATGCTCAGTAAAATCATTCCGTTTATAAAATTTTTCTGCGGGGAAACCTCGTTCAGTATTTAGAATAATGGCATTAAAATTACGTTTTATATATTATTTAAGAGCATTTTTAATGTATCAGTATAATTTTCTTTTGCTTTGCCATAAATAAGCTGATCATTGGTTGCTGTTGCTAAAGCTTCGCCGTGAGTATAGTCGATTAAAATGTGCCCCCATTGGGTTGCTTGTTGTGTTGATAATCCTAACTCCGTTAATAACTGGATTAGCTCCTTGGTTATGCGAGAGGCTTGCTCGGGAAATAACTTAGGTGTGCTAAATATTGCTAACGTAATTTGCGGGTATTGAATGATTTTTTCGCGATATCTAAGTAAAAGGTTTTCTATTTTGGGATAAATGCCTTTTATATCTGCAATATTAACATCATGATAAAGCGTGTTACCAATAGCTTTAATTAATGCATTTTTATCAGAAAAATAGTGGTAAATAGCCATTGGTGTGATGGCCATCTCCTTGGCGATTAACCGCATAGATAATTGCTCAATCCCTTTTTCATCTAATATCACTATTGCTTTCGCAATAATATTTTCAGGTGAGATATTGAGTTGCTGTGATCTCGGGCGTCCAGGTTTACGTTCTGTCATTTGACTATCTCATAATGAGATTGAATAAACCCTGAAGGGAAGCTTTGAGTATTTAAATGTTTTAGGTAAATATCATGGGATAGAGGGCCAAATAAAGAACGTCCTTCACCTAATAAAATAGGAATTTTAGTGATAATAAGGTCGTGAATTAGCTCTTGTTTTAAAAAGGATTGAACAACTTGCCCACCATCGATATAAACACGCTTATAGCCTTCAGCCTCTAACATTAGCATGACTTGCTCTGGAGTCTGGTTTGAAAACCGTACCTTACCGATTAAATGCTCAGGTACGGATTGTGCTGAGTGCTTGGATGAAAGCACCACAATGGGTTTTTCATAAGGCCAAGGTGTGAAGTCACAAATTGTTTCGAATGTTCCTCGACCCATGATGATAGCGTCGATGTTGTTGATAAAGCTTTCGTAGCCATGATTTTCATCAGGCAGATCCTGTTGTAAAAGCCACTCAATATCACCATTTTTACGTGTAATATAGCCATCTAAACTGGTTGCTATGAAGACATGCCCAGTAATCATTATGATACCTCCAGAATTAATTATACGGTGTATAATAATGTAAAAATATAGGAATGCTAGTTTTAATAATGCGGCTATATATGTTTTGTTTAGTTATTGACAACATGCAGCCTGAGTACTAACTTTTCTCGTTCTTTTCTTTTAGATTACTGCTCAATCATTTCGCTGTCTTTGTATTCAAACCACTTATCATCAAAACCCTTCGATATCATAGCGCTATCACTATGTAATAGTATTCTAATGATGTTATTTGAAAACTGGCTTTTATTTCGTTCAAGATGCCTGATCTCTGAAAAAGTGATGGGTTCTATGCACTCTTTATTATTATATAGCCGTCTAAAACCATGTTTGAAATTTTTTTGATTGATGTCACTGAGTAAAAAATCTTTTTCATCATTTTGGTTCCAAGTGAGAATGATTGAGTAGTGGTGTTGAAGAAAGAAATTCAATCCGATTTTACTTGTATTTCTAAAAAAATGGTTTTCAATTAAATTAAATAAGCCAGATGAATTCCAATCTATATCCTTCTTGTTAGTTTGATATAGACCTTGTAACTTCGCTCGAAATTCTGATAGGGATTGACACGGTAATATCTTATTTTTAATAAAATTGTACAGTTTGTTGCTATCAGTTTCTGGTGATGTATTTTTTATGATAAGTTTTTTTAATTCTTTGAGTTGTTCCTGTGTATTACTCTTTTTAGTTAAATATTGAAATATATCAATTTTATGCTTGTTATTCGCTAGCGTAACTTGCCATTGCTTAACGAAAGGAGGATATAATTTTAGGGCCCAATCAGCGTCCACCGTTGAGCGGTTTTCTAGCGCGTTAACAAAAGCATTTAACTGTTCGTCCAGCTCGCCATATACACTACATAATGGGTAAACATTCATTTTATTTAGGACAATACTTTGATTTAAACTGCCTATCATGATGGTTTGTACTTCTTTATTAACAGCTCTCATGTAGTCAGCACATTCTAATTGATGTTTACTAATACCGTAAATAGCCGCTTTTTTTATGTCATGCTGAATCTTATTTTTCAATTCATCACGTTCCTGATTAATTGCTATTTTTTGTTGACTAGTACTTAATAAATCGAAGGGTTTTTGGCTGATCTCCACATTATGGAGATGACTGATGAAACTCGAAGCATTATTTTGTAGTGGATTTATGTTTTTTATTTTACTATTTGATAGTATTGAAATTTAATTATTTACGTTAAGTGGCATAATTTACCTTAAAACTGATTGTTTTTGTAAATTATAATTATTATGTTGAAATGTAGATTTCAAAAAACGCCAAATAAAATTTATTTAACTTAAAGGTTTTCGATTGTAACAATTGATCCAAATCAATTTAACAATAAATACCCTATTGGTGGTAATTTTAATTGTTGTTTAACTACTCAGTTAATATTAATTAAACTTTTATTTTCACTTTAATTGATTTTAGGCAATATCTAATCATATTAGGCTGCTATTCTCTCACCGATTTATACAAAAAATATAAAGAGGTAGCAATGAACGTTAGTCGCAGAAAGTTTTTTAAAATCTGTGCTGGCGGGATGGCAGGTACAACTGTAGCTGCGTTAGGTTTTATGCCTGGAATGGCAATAGCTAATGTACGTGAATATAAATTACTACGTTCTAAAGAGACGCGTAATACTTGTACTTACTGTTCTGTCGGTTGTGGATTATTAATGTATAGCATGGGCGATGGTGCCATGAATGCTAAATCCGCGATCTTCCACGTCGAAGGAGACTCCGACCACCCTGTAAACCGTGGTGCTTTATGTCCTAAAGGGGCTGGCCTGCTGGATTACATTCACAGTGAAAATCGTTTACGTTACCCAGAATATAGAGCGCCAGGCTCTGATAAATGGGAACGTATTAGCTGGGATGATGCTTTCACGCGTATTGCGCGATTAATGAAAGATGACCGCGACGCAAACTTCATTGAAAAAAATGAACAAGGAACAACAGTAAACCGTTGGTTATCCACAGGGATGTTATGTGCATCTGCTGCAAGTAACGAAACGGGAATGTTGACCCAAAAATTCGCACGATCGCTAGGTATGCTGGCGGTTGATAACCAAGCGCGTGTCTGACACGGACCAACGGTAGCAAGTCTTGCTCCAACATTTGGTCGCGGTGCGATGACCAACCATTGGGTTGATATTAAAAATGCGGATGTTGTCGTCGTAATGGGCGGTAACGCTGCGGAAGCTCACCCTGTTGGGTTCCGCTGGGCAATTGAAGCAAAAAATAATAATGATGCAACACTGATTGTTATCGATCCGCGTTTTACGCGTACCGCATCAGTCGCAGACCATTATGTGCCAATTCGTTCAGGCACCGATATTACTTTCTTATCGGGCGTTTTACTGTATCTAATTGAAAATAATAAAATCAATGCTGAATACGTTCAGAACTACACCAATGCGGCGTTAATTGTCAGAGATGATTTTGACTTTGAAGATGGTCTATTTAGTGGCTATAACGCTGACAAACGCAGTTATGACAAAACCAGCTGGAACTACAAATTTGATGAAAATGGTCACGCACTGCGCGATGACACATTACAAGACCCACGTTGTGTTTGGAATTTACTTCGCAAGCACGTCTCACGCTATACGCCTGAGATGGTTGAAAAAATTTGTGGTACTTCACAAGCCGATTTCTTAAAAGTTTGCGAAATTCTCGCGACGACCAGCGCTTCAGATAAAGCCGGTACGTTCCTGTATGCCTTAGGTTGGACACAACATACCGTAGGCGCGCAAAACATCCGTACCATGGCAATGATCCAATTACTGCTTGGTAATATGGGGGTTGCTGGTGGTGGTGTGAACGCATTGCGTGGTCACTCAAATATTCAAGGTTTGACAGACTTAGGCCTGTTATCTACCAGTTTGCCAGGTTACCTGACATTACCTTCAGAAAAACATCTTACTGTCGATAATTACCTGACGGCGAACACGCCAAAAGCGACATTACCGAATCAGGTGAACTACTGGAGTAATTACCCTAAATTCTTCGTCAGTTTGATGAAATCGTTCTACGGTGATTCTGCACAAGCAGATAACCAGTGGGGCTTCGATTGGTTACCTAAATGGGACCAAGCTTATGATGTGATGAAGTATTTTGACATGATGAGCCGTAACGAAGTGACGGGTTACATCTGCCAAGGTTTTAACCCAGTTGCGTCTTTCCCAGACAAAAATAAAGTGGTTAGTTGCCTGAGCAAGCTGAAATATTTAGTGGTTGTTGATCCTCTGGTCACAGAAACAGCAAATTTCTGGCAAAACCACGGTGAGATGAATGACGTCGATACCGCTTCAATTCAAACTGAAGTGTTCCGTTTACCATCAACCTGTTTTGCGGAAGAAGATGGTTCAATCGCTAACTCAGGCCGTTGGTTACAATGGCACTGGCAGGCTGCGGATGGCCCAGGTGAAGCGCGTAATGATGGCCAAATCTTAACGGGTATTTTGTATAAAATCCGTGAAATGTATGAAAAAGAGGGCGGCCAAGGCCAAGAACCTCTGATGCAGATGAAATGGAATTACAAACAGCAATTCCACCCTGAATCAGAAGAAGTGGCGAAAGAGAACAACGGTATTGCACTGGCTGACCTCTATGATGCGGATGGCAATCTTCAGGCGAAAAAAGGCGAGTTACTCAGTTCTTTTGCATTGCTGCGTGATGACGGTACAACCGCTTCGTCTTGTTGGATTTACACTGGTTGCTGGACAGAAAAGGGCAACCAAATGGCGAACCGTGATAACAGCGACCCATCAGGTATCGGTAATACACTAGGTTGGGCATGGGCATGGCCTCTGAACCGCCGTGTGATTTATAACCGAGCATCTTGTGATACCAAAGGTAAACCATGGAATAAAGACCGTGTGCTTATCGAATGGAACGGTAAAAAATGGGTAGGTAACGATATTCCTGACTTTAACGCTTCTGCGCCAGAAGTAGGAACAGGTCCATTTATCATGCAACCTGAAGGGTTAGGGCGTTTATTTGCTATCGATAAGATGGCTGAAGGGCCATTCCCTGAGCACTATGAGCCGTTTGAAACGCCATTAGGTACAAACCCATTGCATCCAAATGTGGTGTCTAACCCTGCTGCGCGAATTTTTGATGAAGACAAGAAGCGTCTTGGTGATCACAAAGATTTCCCTTATGTAGGAACCACATATCGTTTGACTGAGCACTTTCATACGTGGACAAAACACGCTCGCTTAAACGCGATTGCTCAACCAGAGCAATTTGTGGAAATCAGTGAAACCTTAGCGAAAGCGAAGGGAATTGCATTGGGTGATAAAGTCAAAGTCAGCAGTAAACGCGGCTTTATCAAAGCGGTCGCTGTGGTGACACCACGATTGCAAACCCTGATGGTTGATGGCAAACCGATTGAAACGGTTGGTCTGCCAATTCACTGGGGCTTTGAAGGCGCAACACAAAAAGGTTTCATTACCAATACGTTAACGCCATCTGTGGGCGATGCTAACTCTCAGACTCCTGAGTATAAGGCATTCTTAGTTAACATTGAGAAGGCGTAAGGGAGGGAACATGTCCATGCAATCTCAAGACATTATTAAACGTTCCGCGACCAATAGCATTACGCCTCCGCCGCAGGCGCGTGATGATAAGCTGGAAGTGTGTAAGCTTATTGATGTGTCATCCTGTATTGGCTGTAAAGCTTGTCAGGTGGCATGTTCTGAGTGGAATGATATTCGTGACGAAGTGGGCCACTGCGTAGGGGTTTACGATAACCCTACGGATTTAAGTGCCAAATCGTGGACGGTGATGCGTTTTAGCGAAACCACGGAAATGGGCAAGTTAGAGTGGCTGATCCGTAAAGATGGCTGTATGCACTGTACCGACCCAGGCTGTTTGAAATCGTGCCCATCTGCAGGTGCAATCATTCAGTACGCTAATGGTATTGTGGATTTCCAATCAGAGCACTGTATTGGTTGTGGCTACTGTATCGCGGGTTGTCCATTCAACATTCCACGATTGAATCCGAAAGATAATCGTGTGTACAAATGTACTTTGTGCGTTGATAGAGTCAGTGTTGGTCAAGAACCTGCTTGTGTGAAAACGTGTCCGACAGGGGCTATTCGTTTTGGTACAAAAGCCGAAATGCTGGAATACGGCGCAGAGCGCGTCACGAAACTGAAAAATCGTGGTTACGCCCAAGCGGGTATTTATGACCCTGAAGGCGTCGGTGGAACACACGTTGTTTATGTGTTGCATCATGCGGATAAACCCCAGCTTTATCACGGACTGCCTGAAGATCCACAAATTGATACCCCAATTAATCTGTGGAAAGGCGTTCTGAAACCACTTTCTGCAATTGGCTTTATTGCAACCTTTGCGGGATTAATCTTCCACTATGTGGGAATTGGCCCGAACAAAGAAGTGAGTGATGAAGAGGAGGACGATAACCATGAGTAAAAAAAGCAAAATGATTGTACGGACAAAATTTATTGACCGTGCTTGCCACTGGACAGTGGTCATCAGCTTCTTCTTGGTTGCGTTGTCAGGTATTGCACTGTTTTTCCCAACACTGAAATGGCTGACGGAAACTTTCGGTACACCACAAATGGGGCGTATTCTTCACCCATTCTTTGGTGTGTTGATTTTTGTCGTACTGATGTTTATGTTTGTGCGCTTTGTGAAACACAATATTCCAGATAAAAAGGACTTACCTTGGATCAAGAATATTGTAGAAGTCCTCAAAGGTAACGAGCACGAAGTTGCGGATGTTGGCAAATATAACGCAGGCCAAAAAATGATGTTCTGGAGTATTATGAGTATGATTTTCGTACTCTTAGTGACTGGGATTATCATTTGGCGTCCTTACTTTGCGGATATGTTCCCGATGTGGATGATCCGTTGGAGCCTGCTTATTCATGCAGCAGCCGCGATTATTTTAATCCACGCAATCTTAATCCATATGTATATGGCATTCTGGGTTAAAGGCTCGATTAAAGGCATGATCGAAGGCAAAGTGAGCCGTCGTTGGGCGAAGAAACACCACCCACGCTGGTATCGTGATGTTGAAGCGAAAGAAGCTAAAGCAGAAGCGGAAAGTAAAAAGTAATTTACGTATAAGCTAAGCAACCTGAAGCCATCACAGTGTGATGGCTTTTTTGTGGGGATTGTTTTGGTGGCATTTTAATTACGGTAATCGCTCGCTTTAATGCGATACAACACATGTTCTTGTAGCCAATGACCATCAGGGAGCGCAGGGTGATAAAAGTTATCAGGCTGTTTTATCATGCCAAGGCGTTTCATTACCGATTCTGATGGAATGTTGGGAACCGCGGTAAATGCAACTAACTCTTTAAGTTTTAACTGGGTAAACGCCAGCCGAATAACGGCTTTCGCCCCTTCAGAAGCAAAGCCTTGATGCCAATAATCAGGAAGCAAACGCCAACCAATTTCAACGCAGGGGGAAAAGGGCAGGTTAGCGGCGGGAATATTTAAGCCAAGAAAGCCAATAAATGCACTGGTTTCTTTTAATTCGGCAGCCCATAACCCCCAGCCACCTTGTTGGCTAAATTTTGTGATGATGGTTTCTAAAAACTGTTGGCTTTGTTGCTCATCTAATATGGCAGGAAAGTAGCGCATCACGTCAGGGTTGCTATTGAGCGCATAAAACACGGCGCTATCTTCCTCTTGCCACTTGCGAAGGCGTAATCGCGGGGTCTCTAATTCGAGAATGTTCATGCTACTACGCTATTTTTAAACGCATATGTAAGAGTGGAAAAGGGTTTCCTTCACCATCTAACTCTGAACGGTCATATTGTACAAACCCCATATGTTCATAAAATCCAACAGCTTGTGGATTTTGCTCATTCACATCAAGCTCTGTGATACCCCATTTTTCAATGGCGTATTGTAGGAGCTTCTTCCCTGTCCCTTGCCCGCGGTTTTCTGGGGAGATAAATAGCATTTCAAGGCGATTTTCAGCGTAACCAAGAAAGCCCACCATTTTACCTGTATCATTAAAGGCGACAAATACAGCTAAGTTTGGCAAATATAGCTGTTTAATTGCTACTTTGAGTTCGTCAATTTTTTCTTCAGGTAAAAAATCGTGAGTGGCTCTAACAGAAGCCTCCCAAATTCGAATTATTTCATCATCATGTGCACGCGTGGCAGCTTGGACTATCATTATCTTGTCTCCCTAAAATAATGCTGCAATCTTAAATTGCAGACCTGTAATGTCAATGTCTGATTTTAATTTTAGTTAAGGCTAGTTTTGAGATATTAATCTCAGAAAAAAAAGTCAACTTTGTCATTATGAGATAAGTTTAGATTATTGGGGCGGTTTAACGTCTTTTCACTTTTCCATATTGGTAGGGGTATCTTAATGAAATACAAAGTGTTAACGCTATGTTTATCTGCGGCCTTATTTGCACCGATTGCACCAACCATGGCAAGTACCGACAATCAAGCAGATATGGTTTTAGACCAAGTTTTAGTCCTTAGCCGCCACAATTTACGAACACCAATAGTTAATACAGGTATTCTCACTGAAGTGACTGATAAAAAATGGCCAGATTGGGATGCAAAAAGCGGTTATCTCACCACTCAAGGTGGGGCGCTTGAAGTGTATATGGGGCATTATTTTAGAGAGTGGATTGACCAAAATAAGTTACTCGCGGATGAGTTATGCCCAACTAGTAACGAAGATATATATCTGTATACCAATAGCTTACAACGAACGATAGCGACAGCACAGTTTTTTGCAGCGGGGGCATTTCCTGGCTGTAAAGTGAATATCCACCATCAGCCAGAAATTGGTAAGATGGATCCTGTCTTTAACCCGATTATTACCAATGGCTCGCCTGAGTTTAAACAAAAAGCCCTTGCGGCAATGGATGATTATCTTAAAGGTTTATCACTAAAAGCAGGTTATGAAGAACTTGATACCGTATTGAATATTAAAGATTCTCAAAAATGCAAAACGGATAAATTGTGTAACCTCGATAGCCAAAAAAATAGTTTTATTATCGAAGCAGATAAAGAGCCGGGTGTTAGTGGCCCATTGAAAATTGCGAATTCTGCAGTGGATGCTATCGACCTACAATATTATGAAGGTTTTCCCGCAGATCAAGTCGCATGGGGGCTAGTGGATACCCCTGAGAAATGGAAAAAACTGAATACTCTGAAAAATGCGTACCAAGAGACCTTATTTACGCCAAAAATTATTGCGAAAAATGTGGCTCATCCAATCCTCAATTATATTGATAAAGGCTTTGTATCCGTAGATAAAGGGGAAACAGCTAAATTTATTTTCTTAGTGGGTCACGATTCCAACATTGCTTCATTGATGTCAGCGATGGATTTTAAACCGTATCAGTTAGCACAGCAGTACGAGCATACGCCAATTGGCGGTAAATTGGTTTTCCAGCGTTGGACAGACAAACAAACGAAAAAAGACTTTATGAAAGTTGAATATGTTTATCAAACTGCAGATCAACTTAGGGACAATGCCTATTTATCCCTTGAGACACCCCCAAAACATGTGACTTTAGAGCTAAAAGATTGCCCGGTTGATAAAAATGGCTATTGTTCATGGGAAGATTTCCAAAAGGTGATGGCGAAAGCATTGGAACAATAAACGTTTAATCTTCCTCGTTAAGGCCCATTAACAGTAATGTTCAATGGGCTTTTTTCATGTTGAAATTTATGTTTAGCTGCTTACAATTCAGCCATCTTATTTTATCGAGTGACAAATATGCCTATCCAGTTTTTACGACTACCCCAAATTCCAACAGCTGAGATTATTGCGCTAAATACACACCCATTAGTATTGAAGCATATGCCTCTGGGGGATGCACTATTTGATGAAGCATTTTGCCGAAATTGGGTTGCGGGAAAAGAGCAGCATTGGAGCCAGTATGGTTATGGCGTTTGGGCATTTGTTATCGATGGACAATTTGCGGGGTGGGGTGGGCTGCAAAATGAAAACGGTGATGCGGATTTAGCCCTTGTTTTGCATCCAGTATTTTGGGGGGAAGGCAAACGGATTGCGGTACAAATGATCCAAAAGGCTTTTAGTTCCCTGAATATTGATTCCCTAACCATTCATTTGCCGTTAACAAGACTTAAGCTAGCGGCGTTATTGCGCTATGGATTTGTCGAAGACGGTTTGGTTGATTTTGATGGCGTACCGTTTAAACGGTTTAGGCTGAAAAAAGCCGATAAAAAGATGAAAAAAACCCTGCTATAAAAGCAGGGCGTGAAAATCACGAAAATGTTTATGAGCCTATAATTTACCGCAATTAGCGATGAAATAGTCTTATAAAGTGTATGGATTTATACGTTTTTGTAACATTCATTGAGCTTAAACTTATCATTGGTAAAGTAAGATAAAATTACTAAAAATTGTAGATAGTAAAGCTTATCTGACAACCAGTACGCTTGTTTTTGCGTAACGTACGACGGATGCTGCATTTGAACCTAATAAATAGGTTGTCATACTCGGGCGACGTGAACCCAGTAAGATAATATCAGCATTAATATCTTCGGCAGTGGCTAAAATTTCATCTTTAACCGAACCAACACTCGCCTTTGCATGCACTTTTTCCGCAGGAATTGAAAACAACTTAATTTTCTCTTGTAACTCAGCAAGAATAATCTCAGCTTGTTTTTCATCATTCGGGAAATCGCCTGGTAAAATGGTGCCACCATAGCGTAGATAATTAGAAATTGGGGCCGTGACCGCAAGAAAATGAACATTAGCATTATTCAATTTTTGCAGAGAATTGACATGTGGAACTAACATATTGGTCAGAGCATCTTCGGTTACATCGATCGGAACTAAAATTGTATTGTACATAAATTCTCCTTTTTTCTTTTATATTATAAGTTTAGAACATTCTTATACATTTTGATATTGATTATTCATACTAGAATAGTAACTGATTGGTTGGTGATGGGGTGTGAGCCAGTAGTCGCAATCAGATTTTTAGCAAAGAAAAAATAAAAACGAACATGACCGATGATGGTGATGTTCGTCAAAATAGGAAAGTTTTAATCTAGAGGAAAAGGGCTGGATTATTTTTTAGAGCACGCTTCTTTAATGCCAGCTTTACAGGCTTGCGCTAGGTAATCAGCCGCTAATTTATCATTAATTTCGGTACCTTCACCATTCTCAAGCATCTTTCCGAGCTGATATTGTGCGGGAGGAAATTTTTTCTCAGCAGATTTTTGGAACCACTCAAATGCGGTAATATAGTTTTGTTTTACCCCAATACCTTGATAATAAAATTGCCCCATATAGTTTTGTGCTTCAACATTCCCTTTATTCGCTGATTTTTCAAATAACTCCATCGCAGTTTCAAGGTTTTGTTCTACACCATTACCATTTAGGTACATATCGCCTAAAAATAGCTGAGCATCAGAATTGCCTTTATTTGAGGCCATCGTCAGCCATTTTTTGGCTTTACCGTAGTCTTGTTTCAGCTCATTACCCAGGTAGTAACCAATCCCAAGCATCACTTGTGCTTTAATATCGCCTTTTTGGGCTTCTTGCTCAATACGTTTGATGGTTTCTTTAGGAACCGCAGCAACACTGAGATTAATGGATAAAATAAAGATAAAAATAAGTGAAAGAATTCTAAGCATGGTTTTATTTCTTATGTCATCGATGTTTATTACTATTATTTATAGGCTATAAAATGTATTTTTGCACATTAATTATTGAACTCGCCTAACTACTTCAAGCATATATGTAATGCCATAGTGCAGATATCGCGTTTTAAATAATAAATATTCTTTTCAGGCGTTACACCCTTTTAGGGTAATTAGCGTGTTGAAATACTCTACGTCCATAATGGGTAAATTACAATATCTATTCTAAATTACATCTTATAGGAGTATTTTTGTGGTGTTAAAATATGACACTATATGATTGTTGTAACAAGATATTAATGTTTTTTTATTTTTTAAACTAAGTATTTCTAATTATGATAATTATATATTAATAGACATTTTATGAATAACGTAAAAATTAATTTTTTGTGGAAAATCCTTTTTGGTGAATTATGCCAAAAAATATCATAACTTAAACGAAAAATAGCTTTATTTAACGATTTTGGATATAACGATATGAAAAATAGAAAACTTAAATAATGAAAGGTTAGAAAGATAAATAAAGTGTGAATAAAAATAGGTTCACACTTTATTTACACCAAAAAGGTGATTGTTTCAGTTATTTTAAATATTATTCACCAAATAAGGGTGTTGGTTTTCCATTGTCATCAATGGCTACAAAGTTAAACTGGCCATGGATAACTTCTTCACGGCCTTCAGAATACATATCTTCCAAGAAGATGGATACATTCACCGTTAAGCTGGTTCTACCGACTCGGATGACTTTTCCGACTAATTCAACAATCGTGCCTGATGGAATGGGATGTGTAAAATTGATCTTTTCTGTAGAAACGGTCACTAAACGTTTTCGGCTAAAGCGGGTTGCAGTGATAAAAGAGACTTCATCCATCCATGCTAAAGCTGTACCACCAAATAAGGTGCTATGGTGGTTAGTTGTGGTCGGGAATACAACTTTAGAAACGCGGGAAATGGATTGTTCGATTTTTTGTGCGATGACATCATCAACGATGGAACTCATGGTTGGGCCTTACAGTTGTTACTTAGTGTATTAATAATGTTAAGGCTAAGTGTAATACTCATCACAAATAATTACAGCAATAAATGAGAAGTGAATCGATCCAGTTTGGAAGGTTTTTGAAATAGAGCACATTTTGCTATCGTGATGATAAAAATGTATTCATCCACACCGATATGGTGTGAATGAAAACGAATAAAATGAGCCAGTTAGTTATCTAAATATTCAGCACTCATTCGAATGGCTTTTGCATTATCACCACTTTTTACGCAAGATACCAAAAAGGCTTTGGATTCTGTCCAAATAGTGGCGGAAAAATCTTTACCATCAACATCTTTTTCGATGGTAATCGGGTAATTTTCAACACCATCTAACCACTCTTTTAAGCCAGATTTACAGGTTGCAAAATCCTCTTTTGCTATCGAGCCATCTAAGGTAGGCGTTGCAGTTTGGGGTTTTTTCCCAGAAGTAATCATATTTTCAACTTGCTCTAGGGTGTAGTTTTTCTCTGCCACTACGCCGAAACTCACTAACGAAATCATCATTCCTAATAATAACTTGTTCATAATCACTCCATTTGATTTAAGTCGAGAATGTTAAGGGATTGAGGAATATTAGGCAATAAAAAACCCTCCAACTTGGAGGGTTTTTGTGATCGCGATGAAGCGAATAAACTAGCTGAATCTGTACAGGCTAAATGGTTTTACATTCAGTGCAGGTTCTTTGCCTAACAATAAGTCGGCAGTTAATTCAGACGAAACTGGGCTTTCTGTCATACCCCAACCTGTTGCGGTATTGATAACCAGACCTGGGTATTCATTAACTTGGGAAATAATTGGGTGTTCATCTGGTGCGATGGCCATTGCTCCGCTCCATTGATCAATCAGTTTTGAGTCTTTAAATGCAGGGAATTCGGTTTTTAGTTTCTCAAATGATGCATTCAGTTCTGGCAGGTCTGGTAATGCTGTCATATTTCTGTGTTTTTCAAACGGTGAAACTTCATTCAATTTCCAGCTAGTTGGCTCTGTGAATGAGTTAATCAGTTGCTCATTTAACGAAATGTGCACTGGGAAATCAGGCATTGATAATAATGGGATATATTTATAGCCGTAAACGAAGGAATCTTTCACCACTGGTGCGACGATAACACGTGGAGAAGTTGCATAAGTGCCATCAGCTTGTTCACGGAAGAAGATATTACCTGGTAATGCGACGTTACCACCTGGCGCTGTTGGTGAACCAGAAATTAACTGTTGGGATTGATAAGCAGGCAGAGTTGGGACGTCTACCCCTAAATTCTGCATAAACAAGCGTGACCAAACACCGCCAGCCACAACGACACGAGAGGTTTTGATCGCCCCTTTTTCCGTAACGACATCTGAAATTGCGCCACCTTGAGTTTCTAACCCTCTTGCTGCGCAGTTGGTGTAAATTTTGATCCCCAGTTTTTTGGCATGCTCTGCCATCACGAAGGTCGCAATTTCAGCATCTAAACTGCCTGAATCTTCTTCAAATCCAGCAATGCTCCATTTAGATTGTGCACCTTTTAGGCGCTGATCTAACTCTGCACCTTCAATAATACGAGTTTTGAATGGGATGTCAGAACCGACATTTTTGCTGGTGGTATCAATCCACTCTCTCACGTTGACTAAGTCTTCTTCGTCAAGAGGGACTTCAACACGGCCTTGGGTGCGATAGCTGGTATCAGCACCGACTTTGGCATTCATCTCTCTCCAGCGATGTTTACCGAGATGGTGAAGTAAGAAGGTTTCTTCTGGCATTTTATAGGTGATAACTTGGCCGTAGAAACGGGATGATTGCTCACCCGCGATATTGCCTTTTTCAACGATGACAACATCTAAGCCTCGACCGACTAATTCAATAGCAGTCATAATCCCTAGAATTCCAGCACCAATAACAACGACGTCAGCTTGTTGTGGTAGTGCACCTTCCGTCCCTGCAACGAAGCCATGTCTTGGCTTACCAGGTACAAAGCGACCTTCACGCGTTAGCATTGGCGTTAAAATTCCAGCACCAGCGGCTACAGTGACAACCGCGCCACCAATAAGAAATTTTCTTCTAGTAATAGCCATTTATAGAGTTCCTTATATAGAATGAGTTTTTAACAGTTAATCAAAGCGTTAATAAGTAATACTTATAATTGCAATTATATTTTTAATTATAATTATGATTGTAAACTAATTTAACGTTGATTTAAAATTTTTAATTAAATGTTAAAAAAATTATTATCTAATCTGAGATAAGGAACACAAAAGAGAGGGAAGAGTCATACTCATCACATGCCGAACATCATTTAATGTCATTGTTGTGAGTGCGGATATTGGTTGAAGTATGCGCTCTTGAATCTAGATTTTGTAGTTTATTGATTAATTTGAATTTTACCTGTTAGGAATAAGGCTGCATTTCCTGTTAGCTTAACTCTGCCGTTATTGACCTCGCAGTGGATTATACCGCCTCTTTTCGAGAGTTGTTTTCCGACTAATGCTGTTTTTTGTAATCGTTCTGCCCAAATTGGGGCAATGGCACAGTGTGAAGTGCCAGTGACAGGGTCTTCATTTACCCCCTTGGCGGGGGCAAAATAGCGTGATACGAAGTCACAGTCGTCTTCAGTACTTTGTGCTGTAATTGTTAACCCTGGCAGAGGAAGTTGTGCAAGGCGTTGCATGTCTGGTTGGCAGTTTTCGATTTGCTGTCTATTTGAAAGAAAACACAGATAGCGGTCTTTGGCGAGCCAAAGCTCAGTAATTTCAACACCTAAAATATCAGCAAGTTCAGGGAATTGTATTGGTGAACTGAGAACTGAATCAAGGATGGGAAAATCAAGAGTGAGGCCTTGTTCACTGCAGGTTACCACTAATTCTCCCGAAAGTGATTTAAAGACGATTGGCTGGGCGTGTTGCTGTAATACATGGTTAAGGACATAAGCCGTAGCTAAAGTGGCATGGCCACATAAGGCAACTTCCATTTTTGGGGTAAACCAGCGGATATGTTGACCGACTAAAAATGCCGTTTCCGATAAATTAATTTCCGCGGCAATGGCAATGAGCATATGATCAGGTAGCCAATCATTCAGTAGTACAATGGCTGCGGGATTCCCTTGAAATAAGGTATCTGTAAAGGCATCAACATAGTAGACAGGTAAAGAAAGGGACATACTTAACATTCCGGCTTATGGTAGATAAGACAGTGAGTATAATCTGATTAGAAAAAAATAATAAGCTAAGTAATCGTATGGGAGGAAAGAAAACTGCCCAACAACAATATGTCATTGAGCAGTTCAAGTTAATGAAGATAACTACGCTTTGGCTTCGTTTTTATCCGCATTTTTAAGCATCTTTCTTACTGGAATAATCAGTGCGGCCAATACGACAGCACAGATAACCAACGCGATAGATACGTGGGAGAACAATTCAGGCATGGAATCCAGTTGGTCTTTACGGATGTTACCGCCCATAATACCTGCCGCTAAGTTTCCTAATGCACTGGCACAGAACCACAGCCCCATAACCTGACCACGCATTTTTTGCGGTGCTAGCAAGGTCATTGTTGCTAAACCAATTGGGCTTAGGCACAGTTCACCTAAAGTCAGTAATAAGATACTACCCACTAGCCAGAACGGTGAAACGCCACTTTGTGTTGCTAATACTTGGTTTGCTGCAACCATCATGATAGCGAAACCGCCCGCGGCAAATAAAATACCGATAACAAATTTTGTCATACTGCTTGGGTTCATATTGCGCTTAGCAAGGGATGGCCAGAACCAGCTAAATACAGGGGCTAGCAAAATAATGAACAGAGCATTAATGGATTGGAACCAAATGGTTGGGATTTCAAAGCTACCCATTTGGCGATCGGTATAGTCACGAGCGAAAATGTTAAATGAAGTCGGTTTTTGCTCGAAGGCTGACCAGAAGAACGCGGCTGCAACCAGTAAAATCAAACAAGCTAATAAGCGTGAGCGTTCACTGCTATTTAAACCTGCAAAGAAGAACATAAACAGGAAGTAGATGCCCACACAGGTTGAAATCACGTAAGCAGAACTTTTAGCGATCATTGATGCGTTGAATGGGATTGTGCCGTTATCGATTAAGATAACCAATACCGCGAGCAATGCCATCGCAAAAGTGACCCATTTACCGACATTTTTACGTTGAACTGTCGGGTGGTTCCAAGTGGAATCTAAGCCGACTTCTTTGTCGTAACGACGCATTTGCGGAATAGCATAGAAGCGGAAGATTAACAGCGCCACTAACATCCCTAAACCACCGAGGCCAAAGCCTAAATGCCAACCGTATTTTTCATGCAATGGGCCAATGATTAATGGTGCAATAAATGAACCCATATTGATACCCATATAAAACAGGGAGAAACCGCCATCACGGCGTGTATCTTCTTTCTTATACAGGGTACCTACCATCACGGTGATACAGGTTTTAAACAGCCCCGTTCCGAGTACGATCAGCAATAGACCAACAAAGAAGAAGGTATTCGTTAAAAATGCAGACATTGCGATGGATAAGTGACCAAATGCAATGATCAATGAGCCGTACCAAACCGCTCTGCGTTGGCCTAACCAGTTATCAGCTAACCAGCCGCCTGGTAACGAAGTGATGTAAACACCACCTGCAAAGATACCAACGATAGCAGAGGCTTGTTCAATTGGCAGCTCCATGCCGCCTTGTAAGAGTGCCGCACTCATAAACAGAATAAGTAGCGGGCGAACGCCGTAGAAAGAGAACCTTTCCCACATTTCGGTAAGGAAAAGTGAACTCAGCGGGTATGGATGCCCGAAAAAAGTTTTTGTTTTAGTCGCAGAATTATTCATCTGTGAACTCCCATAAATCATCTCTTGAGAGGTTGTGCATGATATAAAACACCAAGCCGAGCGCCTGAGTGTCGATTATTATTTGATATGTTAACTTTCAGTTTGGAAACATATTTTTAACATACATTATTATAGAATCGCCTATAAACAGAATGAATTTATTGTAAAAGGCGAGGTTTTAAGGTGAAAAGTCGATATAACTCTCATTTTTCACGATAAGGTAGGGGAAGATACAGGATTTTCATTGACAATAAAAGAAAGAATTTTGAATCGATTAAGTTGTTATTAAACAGTTGGTTAATCATATAAAGTATTATTTTTTCGTTAAGAAAACAATAAAGCTTATAAAGCATCAGGTTTTTGGTTAAAAACTATCTGGCTAATTATTGCTCAGTTGGTGAAGCGCGTAGACCATCTGATTGGCGTCGAATAATGAGCCAAGAATAGATAAGATTAAAAAGGACTAAAGCAGCTGTGAAGAAAAAGACAGCTCTGAAACCATAGGTTGCTGCAACAAACGACCCCATCAGCGGCCCCGTTACATTCCCCACATCCCGCAAAGCTTGGTTATAGCTGAAAATACGGCCAGTCACTTGGTGCGAAATATTATAAATAATTAGCGTCTGAACCGCTGGTAGTAAGGCGGCATTAAGTGCCCCTAATAAAAAGCGTAGGAAGCCTAGCTCCCAATAGCTACTGACGAGCCCCATCGGGAATAACACGAAAATTGAAGTGCCTAAAACAGCCAATAGGACTTTTTCAGGGCCAATTCGATCACTTAATTTACCTAGCATTGGTGCGCTGATTAACGCGGCGACGCCAGGAATAGATGCAATCACTCCACTAACAAATGCTAGGTTCTCAAGGGAGTCTGACAGTTCTCGAACATAAAGGGTAATGACAGGGTTAATGGAACCCATTGCTGCCTGAATAATCATGGTGGTGAAAAATAAGCTGATGACCAAGTTTTTATTCCGTAGGGAGGCAAAAACCTGTTTACTGGTTAAGGCATCTTTGCGCGAAACAGGGGTGAAACGTTCGCGAACATAAAAAAGGGTGACGAAAAAACAGATAAATAGAACGGTTGCAGTGATAAAAAAGACGGGGCGTAAACCATACTGGTCAGCAAGGAACCCACCAATTAATGGGCCAATGAGCGCACCACTCACAGCCCCCGTGGCCAAAACGCCCATTGCCCAGCCACTTTTTTTCACTGGAATTTGTGTGGCGATTAGCGCATTGGCATTGGGCACAAAGCCACCAAGCAAGCCGAGTAAGGCTCTGAGTGCCAATAATTGCCAGATATTTTGTGCAAAGCCAATCAAGACCATCACAATCGCCATGCCAAGCGCAGAGCGCAGCAGCATTAACTTACGACCTTTACGGTCAGATAGCCGCCCCCAGAACGGCGCGGCGATGGCGGAAAACAGAAAAGTAATACTGAAAACAGCGCCGGTCCATAAATTCAACGAAGCGTGGTCTTTGACGCCGAGCTCTTCAATATAAAGGGGAAGAAAAGGCATAATTAAGCTAAAGGCAGCACCTGTTAAGAAGCAGCCGAACCAGACGACGTATAAGTTTCTTTTCCAGTAATTACCTTTTCCCGTCATATTTTCCCTTTATATTCAGACCGACAGCATTGTTGCCGTCATTTTCCCGTCATATTCAACCCTACAGCGTTGTTGCCGTCACTCAGCTACCCAAGTCACGTACTTGTGTACGCTCCTTGGGATATCTTCATTTAGGCGCCTCGCTGTAGGGCTGACTATTTAGGGAAAACTTTTGGCTTATTTTCCTGTTATATTCAGACCGACAGCGTTGTTACCGTCACTCAGCTACCCAAGTCACGTACTTGTGTACGCTCCTTGGGATATCTTCATTTAGGCGCCTCGCTGTAGGGCTGACTATTTAGGGAAAACTTTTGGCTTATTTTCCTGTTATATTCAGACCGACAGCGTTGTTACCGTCACTCAGCTACCTAGGTCACATACTTGTGTACGCTCCTTGGGATATCTTCATTTAGGCGCCTCGCTGTAGGCCTGACTATTTAGGGAAAACTTTCCATCTATTTAGGAAAAACTCTTTGTTAGGTAGGGCTACAGCTATTTTGTCATAAATTAATGATGAATTTTATCGAGGTCGCCATACAGCGATGCTTCACCTTGTGGGCGTGTTTTAAAACGGCGATGTAGCCACATATATTGCTCGGGCGCACGCAAAATTTCTTTTTCGATGACTTGGTTCATCATCGCTGCAGTTGCCACATTGTCTTCTACAGGGAAATTATCCACTGCAGGTTGAATGAGAAGCTCATATCCTTTGCCGTTGGGTAAACGTCGTGGGACAAAAGGGACAACCAGTGGGTTGGCTAAGCGAAGTAATATTTGTGAGCCATTAGTGGTTGCTGCCTTTTCAACCGCAAACAACGGTGCGAAGGTACTATTGCGTGGGCCATAATCGTGATCAGGGGCATACCAGAGAATTTCCCCGTCCTTCAGAGCACGTACCATCCCTTTGACATCTTTACGGTCGAGCATGTATTTATTTGAACGTAAACGCCCACGGGTTTGTAGCCAGTCAATCAGTTTATTATCGTTAGCACGATATACCCCAATACCTGGGTTTAGCATACCAAAAGCACGCCCGCCTATTTCTAAGGTGAGAAAATGTATGCCAAGCACGATAATCCCGCGGCCAGTCTCTTGGGCAGATAACATATTTTCACGGCCTTCGACCTTAACCCAACGTTTAATGCGCCAATCAGGCCAAAACCATGCTATACCCGTTTCAAATAATCCCATACCGACAGATTCGAAATTTTTATCAATATAGTGTTGCCTATCTTGCATACTCATCTCTGGAAAACACAGTTGCAGGTTACGATCGGCAATTTGTACGCGTTTTTTTAGAAAGCGCTTGGATAATAACCCTAGGCGAGTCCCCATCCAATAGATAACAGGGTAAGGCAGTAAAACAAGAAGATAAAGTACAGTAACACCTATCCACGTTAACCAGTAGCGAGGATGAAGTAGGTGTTTTTGAAAAGTAGGCGCTGGTATCATTAGTATCCGATTATTTTTAGTCTGTAATGGTGAATTTTTATTAATTAGGTTTAATTGAATCTAATTATATCAAATTATTTTTTTAATAAGTTCACTGACTGCATGGTACTCATTAATTCAGCGATGTTTCTCACCGCCATTTTTTCCATCACGCGAGAACGATGCACTTCAACAGTACGTACTGAAACACAGGTAGCTTCAGCAATTTCACGGTTAATTAAACCTTGGAGCACATAGCGACAGATTTCTTTTTCGCGGGGTGTTAGCATTTCATAGCGTTGTTTAATTAGATAATTTTCGGTGGATTGCGTGGTTTGCCGTTGAGCTTGCTCAAGAGTTTTTGCCAATTGTTGGCTATCAATCGGTTTTTGTAGAAAATCCACGGCACCAAGTTTGACTTGCTCAACCGCCATCGGAATATCCCCATGCCCAGATAGAAAAATCACGGCTAAGGTGCTGTGCTGATCGCACAGATATTGGTGGACTTGCCGACCATCTAGCTTTGGCATGCGCATATCAAGCAAAACCACCCCCTCTTGGTGAAGGGCTGCATGTTGAATAAATTGTTCACTGTCATTCCAAACGGTAACAGTGTAGCCCAGCGTTTCAAGTAAAAACTGGCAGGCGTCGGTCACATCGGTGTCATCATCCACTAGATGGATAACTGGCATAAATACATACCTCGTCGTGTAGAGGGTGACTATTAAGATAGATACTAGTCAGCTCAATAAAGCTATTGTCACATATAATTAATCTGAATGTTATCAATTGCGTGGCATACAGTGCTTAGTGGTGCAAATTATCGGGATAATTAAAAATTAATGTGACTCGCAAGCCGTTTAATCCATCATCACTCAGGTTGTTTTCAATACGAATATCCCCACCTTGACTTTGAATCAAGCGCTGGCAAATCACTAAGCCAAGCCCTAAGCCTTCTTTTTTGGTGGTTGCGAATGGGGTTATCCCTTGTTCAAGTTGTTCTAAAGGCATACCCCCTGCATCATCTTGCAAGACCAGTAAAAAGCGGTTTTGGGCAAAATGAAAACCAAAGTGTAATGTGTTGGCTCCTGCTTGCAGGCTGTTGCTGACTAAGTTGGACAATAATTGCTCCAATAGGGTCTCTGGCAGTACCAACGACACATCTTGGGTGTCTGGTAGTAATAATTTTGCATTAGGGTAATGTTGGTCAACGCGTAAAAGTTGCCAAATATGCTTAATAGCTTGTTTAACAGATTGTTGGCTTAAAATTAGTGCTGGGTCTTGCCCTGGCTTACCCGCCCAAAGACGTAAATTACGGATGATATCCGCCCCACGTTGGGCTTGGTCGTCAATCTTTGTTAAGGCATTAATTAAAGGATGCTTTTCCGACTCTTTATTCAGCCGCAAAATACACCCTTGTGCATAGTGCCGAATAGCCGATAACGGTTGATTGAGTTCATGAGCAAATCCTGAAGCCATTTCTCCTAAAATATTCAACCGTTGAGCTTTTTGTAAATCTGCCTCTTGCTGGCGCAGTCGGTTATGCGCCACTTCTAATTGACGACTTCGGCGGCGAACTAAAAATGCAATCCATACGTGGTTCACCCCAAGAAGGACAAAAAATAGGGCAACAAAGCCAAGGGTAATTTGGTTTTGAATTGTCCAACTGACAATATCTTGCCAAATTTGCCGCTGCTGTGGATGTTGGTTCACATCCCGCAAAAGGGTTTCCACTTGGGTAACGGAGGCGGGGGCTCCCCAGCGCATAGTACTTTTATCTGTTGAAAGTAAGGTTTTAGTGACCTTGTCGACAAGGTTATCTGGCACTTCGCTTAGGGCCGCAAATGACCAATTGGGATAAAGTTCCGTGCTGGTCAGGCAAGACAGAGAACTAGGATGTTGAATAAGCGGTCGGAATTGCGTTTTATCAATTAGCCCTTCACTGTGCATATTTTCCAATAAACAAACAGGAACGATTGCGGCTGACAGTGAACCATCGCGTAAGGCATACAGCAGGGCATCCGCAGGGAAGCCTAAAAACTGCATTTGAAAATCTTTTTCGGCGTCATAGCCTAAATCTCGCAGCACTTTATAGCCTAATAAATACCCACCAAAAGCATCGGGGGAAATCGCCCCCACTTTTTTACCAATCAAATTTTGAGGTTCAGTCATGTCACTGTTATTGCGTACCAGTATCAGACTACCAATCACGTTGCGGGTGGTGCTATTAGGCTCGACATCGGAACGCAAGGAAAGTAGCCACCGTAAGTGGTAGCGGCTGTCGAGCTGAATAAACTGTGCTGGGTTAGTCAGTAAGAAATCAATTTTTTGGTTGGAAATGGCTTCACGCATTTCATCGAGATTTAAGGGCTGGAGAGTGAAGCGTTCTCCTGGAATTGAATCATTTAACGTATCGACTAAAGGTTGCCAGTGAGATTGTGTGGAACTGGGGCCACGCAAAGCCAAAACGCCGATTGTCCATTGCGCAGAAATCGCAGGAAATGACCATGTTAAAAACATGGTTAATAGTATGTGATACAACAGTATAGGCGATTTTTTTAACATATTTGGGTTATTCGTTGCGTTAGATCAATTTAGCTTCGGGTATGTGGTAAACCACAATAGGGCGCTGGCTCCTCTCTTCCTACAATGGCACTACAAGCTTTACCAAGATAACACACCAGTTTTAAAGAGAAATAAGAATTTCTGCGGTTATCTTAACTGGACTGAATCGATTGTCAATAATGCTTGTAAAACAAATAACATATTGATTAATAACTTTTATTTTCGCATTAGCAATGTCAATACTGGAGCCAATTATGGATCTGAGTAAACGAAAATTTCTACAACAAATTGGGGCAGTGACGGCGGGTGCGTCGTTAATTCCAATCTCGGAGGCTGGCCTAAACTTATCTCCAACGCGTCATGAAGGCAATCCTGAAAAACGTTATGGGATGTTAATCGACTTACGTCGTTGTATTGGCTGCCAATCTTGCACTGTAAGTTGCTCGGTTGAAAACCAAACGCCACAAGGCCAATTTAGAACCACCGTTAACCAATATCAAGTGGCGGTTAAAGGTGAGGAAGGTTTTACCAACGTACTTCTGCCACGCTTATGTAACCACTGTGATTCACCTCCTTGTGTTCCTGTATGCCCTGTTCAAGCCACTTTCCAACGGGAAGACGGCATTGTTGTGGTTGATAATGAACGTTGCGTCGGCTGTGCTTATTGTGTACAGGCTTGCCCGTATGATGCCCGCTTTATTAATCATTCCACACAAACTGCAGATAAATGTACTTTCTGTGCACATCGTTTAGAAGTGGGTTTATTACCCGCATGCGTTGAATCTTGTGTGGGCGGTGCACGTATTATTGGTGACTTAAAAGACCCGAACAGCACCATTCGTAAAATGCTGACTGAACATGAAGCGGAAATTAAAGTGCTCAAACCAGAAAGTGGCACATTACCACAAGTTTTCTATATCGGTTTGGATGATGCATTTGTAGAGCCGCTACAAGGCAAAGGGCAACCCGCATTATGGCAGGAGGTGTTCTGATGGACGGTCAAGTGACATATATTTCTGAAATTATGGCTCAGCCACAAGAATTTTTCTGGCTACCGTGGGCCGTGCAATACTTTTTCTTTATCGGAATCGCTTCTTGCGCTGTGCTGTATGCGTGTTACCTGCATTGGCAAAATAAAAGCGAAAATGGCCGATTAGAGATGATCGCTGTGTTCATCGCGATCACCATGGGGATCACCGCACCACTCGCGTTAACGGCAGACTTGCACCAAACCGCACGGGTTTGGCATTTCTACGCACACCCAACACTGTGGTCTTGGATGTGGTGGGGCTCGGTTTTATTACCATTATTCACCACATTCATTGGGTTATATTTTGTTGCCCTGATTGTGAAAATGATTTGGAAAAAAGAGTTTAAAGCGACCCGTTGGGTGGCATTGCTAGCGGCGTTATCTGCAATGGGCTTATTGCTGTACACCGGCCGTGAAGCGTCAATCTTAAACGCACGTCCAATCTGGTATAGCTGGTGGATGCCAGTATTAATGTTCCTAAGTGCGTTGCAAGTTCTGCCTGCATTGATTGGTTTAGGTGCTCGCAAAGAGCCACAATACCAAAACCGTTTAGCCCGTTTCCAAGTGATTACCCTGCTGTTATTTGCCGTGTGTTTCGCTCTGTGGTTATCAGGGGATACCATATCAGGGATCGCGGTACGCCAACAGTTGGATACTGCAAGTGCAGGTTGGTGGATGCTGATGGGGGTTTGTGCGCTGTGGTTAATCACATTTGTGATGTCAGTGAGCAATGTAAAAGCTATCCGTTCAGTACCTTACATTACCGTTTTAGCCTTAGTTTCGATGGCTTTTGCTTGGACACTACGTTGGATTTTCCTGATGGAAGTTCAAGCGGTTCCAAAATATAACATTATCGCGAATCCATACCACTTCCCTCTGGGGACTGACGGCTTAATGGCTATTGTAGGCACATTTGGTCTGTGGATTGCGTTAACAATTATTGTTCGTGAAGGTGTTCGCTGGTTTGCGAGGAGAGTGCAACATGGCTAAATTCTCAAGACGTCAATGGCTTAAAGGTGGTTTGGTTGTCGGTGGCATTGCGTTATTTGGTGCAAGCTACCGTGATGTGGCCAAACGTGCAGTCGATGGTTTGGTTAATGGCACCTCTGGTAAAGTCACGTTAGACCGCCTCAATGGCAACTCACTGCGTCCAGAAGGCCAAGCACTGAAAGGCTGGCAGGAAAACCCAGAACAAGTGGTGGCGATGACCCAATGTTTTGGTTGCTGGACTCAGTGTGGTATCCGTGCTCGTGTTGATACAGCAAAAAATGAAGTGCTGCGTATTGCTGGGAACCCGTACCACCCGTTATCTCACGAAGAGCATTTCCCCTATGGTATGCCGCTAAAAACTGCGTTCAACAAAATGAGCGGTGAGTCAGGTTTAGAACATCGTTCAACGGCATGTGCCCGTGGGGCGACCTTAATGGAAGGCTTAACCAGTCCACTGCGTATTTTAGAACCGATGAAACGTGTGGGTAAACGCGGTGAAGGTAAATGGGAGCGCATTAGCTTTGAACAACTGATTAAAGAAGTGGTTGAAGGCGGTGATTTATTCGGTGAAGGCCATGTGGATGGGTTAAGAGCCATTCGTGACCTTGAAACGCCATTAGACCCATCACAGCCTAAATTAGGCCCGAAAGCGAACCAATTGCTAGTGACTAACGCAGGGGACGATGGCCGCGACGGCTTTATTCGTCGCTTTGCACAAAACGGCTTTGGTAGCAAAAACTTCGGTGCGCACGGCTCTTACTGTGGCCTCGCTTACCGAGCAGGTTCGGGGGCATTGATGGATGACTTGGACAAAAACGCCCACGTCAAGCCTGATTGGGATAACGTGCGTTTTGCCTTATTCCTCGGGACGTCCCCTGCACAATCGGGGAACCCGTTCAAACGTCAAGGCCGCCAGTTAGCGACAGCACGTTTACGTGATTCTTTTAATTATGTGGTTGTTTCCCCTGCATTGCCACTAACGACAACATTAGCCAATGACCATGGTCATTGGGTGCCTGTACAACCAGGGACGGATGCAGCGTTAGTGATGGGAATGATCCGCTGGATCATCGAAAACGAGCGTTATAATGCAAAATACCTTAGCGTACCAAGCGAAAAATCAATGGAAGGCATGGGGGAAAAAAGTTGGACCAACTCCACCCATTTGGTTATCACTGATGACGCGCATCCATTAGCAGGCAAATTATTAATTTCCTCTTATCTTACTGGGGAAGAGGATGATGAAAAAGCCTATTTGGTTCAGGACGCTTCTGGTGAGTTGAAATTAGCGGATGATGTCCCTGCTGCGGAACTTTTTGTGACCCGCAAAGTGACATTGCATGATGGCAGCGAAGTCACAGTAAAATCAAGCTTCCAATGCCTGAAAGAAGCAGCAAATCGCATGACGCTTGAAGAATATAGCGAACGCTGCCATGTACCAGTGAAAACCATTGCATCACTGGGCAAAGCCTTAACTTCTTATGATAGAAAAGCAGCGGTCATTTCCCATGGCGGTATGATGGGAGGCAACGGCTTCTACACAGCATGGTCAGTCATAATGCTTAACGCCTTGATTGGTAATTTAAACCTGAAAGGCGGTGTGTCTGTTGGTGGCGGTAAATTCAACGGGGAGAACGATGGCCCACGTTACAATATGTCGAGTTACAAAGGCAAAGTGAAGCCAAAAGGCGTTGTGTTATCGCGCAGTAATGAAGTCTATGAAAAATCAGATGAATTTAAAGCAAGATTAGCCGCAGGTGAAAAACCGTATCCTGCAAAAGCCCCTTGGTATCCGTTTGCGAAAGGCCAATTAACGGAGCAACTGGCGTCTGCGTTGATGGGGTATCCGTATGCGCTTAAAGCGTGGATCACCAATATGACTAACCCGGTATATGGCATCGCGGGTATTCGTCAGGTTATGGAAGAAAAACTGAAAGATCCAAAACATCTTCCATTAATTATTGGTATTGATGCCTTTATGAATGAAACCACTGCGCTGGCAGATTACATTGTGCCAGATACCCATAACTTTGAAAGTTGGGGTTTCAGTGCGCCGTGGTCAGGTGTTCAAGTTAAGGCGAGTACCGCGCGTTGGCCAATTGTTGAGTCCCGTACAGCGAAAACCGCGGATGGCCAGCCAATTTCAATGGAAAGCTTCTGCATTGCGGTAGCAAAAGAGCTGAAATTACCTGGCTTTGGGGACAACGTGATTGAGGACATGGATGGCAACATGCATTCACTCAATACCGCAGAGGATTACTACTTGCGCGTGGCTGCTAATATGGCTTGGTTAGGGGAAAAACCCGTACCAGAAGCCGCAACAGAAGACATCCAAATCAGTGGTGTTGAACGTATTTTACCTGCGATCACTCGCACGTTGAAACCAGAAGAAGTGCGCCGTGTGGCTTACATCTTCACACGCGGTGGCCGTTTTGCACCGTATGAAAAAGCGTGGGATGGCGATGCAACAGGGCCACAATGGAAAAAAGGATTGCAGATTTGGAACCCAACTGTTGGGACTAACCGTCATGCAATTACGGGTGAACGTTACAGTGGCTGTCCAACTTACTATCCGCCACGTATGGCGAATGGTGATGACGTTAATAAAGTGTTCCCAGAAAAAGAGTGGCCACTGAAACTGATGTCATTTAAATCTCATGTAATGAGCAGTTCAACAACGGTGATTGAACGCTTACGTCATGTTAAACCGACCAACCTTGTGGCTATTCACCCTGATGATGCTGCGAAAATGGGGGTAAAACATGGTGATTGGATCCGCATCACCACGCCAGGTGGAAATGCAGAAGCTCAAGTCAGCGTGTTGGATGGTGTAATGCCAGGAGTGCTAGCGATTGAGCATGGTTATGGGCACACTGAAATGGGCGCTAAACAGCACTATTTAGATGGTGAACCAATGCCGATGAATGCGGCTAATGGTTCAGGTATTAATTTAAACGACCTCGGGTTTGCTGACCCAACGCGTGAAGTGGCAAATACTTGGCTTGATTGGGTATCGGGTGCTTCTGTTCGCCAAGGTTTACCAGCGAAAATTGAGTTAATCAGCTAGCTAGGTTTTAACGTAGTAGTAAAAGTTGCTAGCTTGCGGGGTTCTGCATAGCGTTGCAGGCCAGCAACTTTGTTTTGAGCAGTTGACATTGCGCATCAACAGTGTGTTTATCGCACTGTGACTTCGGCAAGTGCCAGGGAGGGGGAGCCCTCCCTTTTTTAATGCAATAATGGTGAGGTTGCGTGTTCCATTGCACCGCTTTGATACAATAAAACGCCCATCAAGACAAACAGCACCCCAGCGATGATTTTAAGTGAAATTACCCAATATGGTGAGAGTTGAACGCCTTTTAGACGTGAAACGCGCAATGCATTATCTCTCATAAGATGAACAAACACCGCAATCAAACAGATGGTTAACGCTGTGCCGACAGCCATCATCAGCGCAGCAATAATTCCCCACACATATGCATCAATCACATACGAAAAGAGCAGTACCAAAATTGCGCCTGAGCATGGGCGGATCCCCATCGAAAGAATAATCAGTAGCTTACTTTTGAACCCCGCTTGTAGCTGTTCAGATTGGACAACATGTTGATGCCCACAAGCGCAGCTAGACAGCTCAGTTTGCACTTTGCTATAAATAATTTTGGGTTGGGATTGATTCAGTGGTTGTATGCTTCGTAATGTTAAAGCGGCTGATTTTTTTGGTTTGCTGATTTGCCAAAGACGGCGAATCGCACTGACACAAAGAAATACGCCTAGCAAGATCACAAAAATGTAGCTGATTTGCTCTGCATAAGCACTGGCTTGGTTCAGGTGTTTAGTGGAGAGCTGGAATAAAATGAGTACAAAAGAAACCAGCAAAATGGCGACTAATCCCTGCAATAAAGACGCGAGTAAGCTAATCACGACACTTTGTTTTAAGTGAGTGGCTTGTGTGGCGATATAGGTGGTGATGATTAATTTACCGTGTCCTGGCCCAAGGGCGTGTAAAAAACCATAAGCAAAGCTTGCAATGACCAATAATCCCCCAGCATAAAATGGCCGAGTCGCCGTTTCTTGGAGAAGGTAAGATAGCCCTTGGTTTAATTGTTTTTGCCAAATAACACTTAGTTGTAACCATGAGTTCCAATGGATGTAAACCTGCAAGGCGCAATACGCTATAAGCACTAATAAGATAACTGCACCGAGCCATTTTTGGTTACGCAACGCAATTAAGGGCATTGGATATCCACCTGTTGTGCAAATTGCTTACCAAGTGCTAAGTCTTCATCTGGTGTATCATTTTTGTCTAATGAAAAGGCATAGGCGCGCATGGAGTCAGTAATATCGGCTTCTTTTAATGCCAACTTGCAGGTCGCGGCAAGCTCTATAGGTAGTGTAATTTGCTGCGGGTTTTGGTAGGTCATACTGACATAAAATGATGGATCGTAGGTTTGGAGAGTCACATGGGAGCTTTTAATTGGTAGAGGTTGCATAAATGACGCAGTGAAGTAAAACACTAGAGAAAAACCGTCTTTTTCAAGATGGTAGTTATCGGGGATGCGCTTAAAACTGACTTTTTTCCCTTGATAATAGAAATCAGTGAAATAATCCTGCATTAATACATTCGCCATCACAATGGCTTCTTGTTGCTTCCAGCGTGGGTCATCCTTTTTTACCCCTTTGAGTTCATACAGAATATCAGCAGAGGTCATTGGATCCATCTTCCAAGCATAATTTATCCCTGAATAGTTATTTTGTTTGGTTTCAAGGGTCATTTTCATTTCAATAAAACTGTGAGGATGAGCCGCTACCTGTGGCACGACAAGAGATAATATAATAAAAAAGAGAGGGAATAATCGCATTATTTCTACTATTTAAAGGTGGTAAATTAATAACGTTATAACATAACGGAATGAAATCGTGAATCATCAAATGTCACTAAAATACCGTTAATTATGTAAGTAAATAATGATTTAAACGTTTTAATCATATTTCAATAACAATCCCACTTAAAATAAAGGGTTTTTTATTAACACAATAACAGCGATAATATGAATAAATAATCTCATGCAGTTGTGTTTAACAGTCATCAGGTTAATTGTTTAAATATTAGTTAGTTACAAAGGAAAAGAGAACACCATGCCAGTGTTACATAACCAAGTTTCAAATAAAATACTCAAAGAACGCATGTTGGCTGAAACTGAGCCACGTACCACTATTTCTTTCTATAAGTATTTTAATATTGAAGACCCAGCTGTCTTTCGTAATGAATGGTACCAACAATTCAAAGCGTTAAACGTATTTGGCCGTGTGTACATTGCCAAAGAGGGCATTAATGCACAGATCAGCGTGCCAGCATCCAATGTTGACGCTTTACGTGAACTAATTTATCGCACAGATCCTGCATTGAATGATTTGCGCTTAAATATTGCTATTGATGATGATGGGAAATCGTTCTGGGTTCTGCGCATGAAAGTGCGTGATCGCGTAGTTGCTGATGGCATTGACGATGAGACATTTAACCCTGCAAATACTGGGCAATATCTCAAAGCGCATGAAGTGAATGCAATGATTGATGATCCGAATACTGTATTTGTTGATATGCGTAATCATTATGAATACGAAGTGGGTCACTTTGAAAATGCGGTAGAAGTTCCATCGGATACTTTTAGAGAACAGCTTCCGATGGCCGTGGAAATGCTGCAAGAGCAAAAAGATAAGAATGTTGTCATGTATTGTACTGGCGGTATTCGTTGTGAAAAAGCGAGTGCATACATGCTACACAACGGCTTTAAAAATGTTTATCACGTGGAAGGCGGTATTATTGAGTATGCACGTAAAGCCAAAGAACAAGGCTTACCTTTGCGTTTTAAAGGGAAAAACTTTGTTTTTGATAACCGTATGGGCGAACGTATTACAGATGACATGTTAGCGCACTGCCACCAGTGTGGGGCACCTTGTGATTCACACACGAACTGCCGCAATGATGGTTGCCATCTACTGTTCATCCAATGCCCAACTTGCGCTGAAAAATACGAAGGTTGCTGTAGTGCTGCATGCAATGAAGAAATGAAACTACCAGAGCAAGAACAGCGTGCTCGCCGTGCAGGCCGTGAAGTGAGCAATAAAATATTTAATAAATCCCGCCACCGTTTATCAGAGGGCTTATTAAATAGCGATAGCTAATTGAGTATAATACTAAAAAAGTAGAAGCCCTTTTTCAGGGCTTTTTACTTAATATAAATATTTAAATACATTATAAATGAAGAAAAGCTCTATTCTGTTTTTAACGAAAACCTTACTTGCTATATGGCGCTTTTGTGAATAAACCGTACTGTTACTTATCCCTAATTTCTTAGAGATAATATGGTTTGGTATTTCATTCATCCAATTGCTAATTATTTTTTGCTCCTTGACAGTAAATATAGAGGTATCTGTATTATTCGCTAATTTTGTTATTTTTTCTATTTGTGCATAATCATTAATTACTCTATCCAATGTTTTAATAATGATATTTTTGGATAAAATAAAAAAATTATCTTTTAATAATAGTGGGTTATCTGTTTGGGGGTAAGGGGCATTGATATAAATATAAAAACGAATATTATTTGATAGGTTTAGTAACCCTTGTAAAGTTGGACAATAATTTGAGTAGTGGCAATAATAGGTTAAATTAACAAGAACAATGTTTGGTGAGTTTTTATTTATGAATTTAATAGCATCACCCAAACAGCCAGTGCTAATAAAGTTTAAGTTCTTATTCTTTGATAAATATTCAGTAATACCAAGTCTCGTGTAATAACACTCATCAATAACTAATATTTTCATTGGGAACGTCCTGGTTCGAAAGAGTATTACAATAAATTGGAATAGCTAGTGATGTCAACTGAGTAATAATAAAAACAAAAAATGTTGTCGTTAATTTAAATTAATCAATTTATAAAAATAAAATGAGGTAAAGTAGTTATATAATATATAACTACTTTATTGAAAGGCTATAGATTTAAAAAATGGATATCTACGGCTCAAATATCCATTTAAGGATTTAGTGTGTTTTAAAATTAAACTCGATGTATTCCCCAGACTCTATCTTATCCACGCCAGCTTGAAGAATACCAATCAATTGTTTTGCGACATCCGTGGTAAGCCACATGGTTTTATCCACGACAGCATCGCCTGAGTTTTTATCTTGTTCGGGGAGGTAGTGCAAACGTAACATCATGGCATCATAGGCATCTACGGTGCTAATGTCCCAGCCAACAACTGGGTGAGTTTGAATAACATCATTTTTTCTATTCATAAAAACCTCCTAATCAAACAGCGTGATAAATAATAAATATCTATAACTGACTAAGAGCAAAGTTCTTGGAATGAATCCACTTTCAGTATAAGGAGATTTCGTTAATAAGGAAGTAAATAAAATATTTTTTTGCATAAATGACAGTAAATGCACAAATAAAGTGAATATAGCTGGAGCTCGTAGAGGGAAGCGATTGCAACTTCCCCCATGACGATAAACGAGATTTTTAGTGCTTATTTAGCGATAGCGATTGACCAGCGAGAATCTTCACCTGCTAATAACGGGATCAATTTATCATTACAGCAATCAATAGATTCACAAGTCATGTTTGGTTCTTTAGTCAGGGTTATATGGCCTTCATTTACAGGCAAATTATAGAATTTAGGACCATTCAATGAGCAAAATGCTTCAAAGTGCGCTAAAGCATCTAGTTCTTCAAACACAGTTGCATAAGCGGCCAGTGCGGTTGGTGCATTAAATACGCCAGCACATCCGCAAGCAGCTTCTTTACGTGATTGCACATGTGGAGCGGTATCTGTTCCTAGGAAGAAGCGATCACAACCCGATGCAACAGCAGAACGAAGCGCTTCTTGGTGAATGTTACGTTTTAAAATTGGCAAACAGAACAAGTGCGGTCTTACACCACCGACTAACATATGATTACGGTTAAACATCAGGTGCTGAGGCGTTAGTGTCGCAGCGGTAAATTCGTTGGCATCCAAAACATATTGTGCAGCTTCTTTTGTTGTGATGTGTTCGAAAACTACCTTTAAGTTTGGAAATTGGGCGCGTAATGGCTGCATGACTTGTTCAATAAACAGTGCTTCTCGGTCAAAAATATCAATATGGTTCGCGGTGACTTCACCGTGAATCAATAGCGGCATACCTGCTTTTTCCATTGCTGCCAGAACAGGATAAATTTTCTTAATATCAGAAACCCCATGGCTTGAGTTGGTTGTTGCATTAGCAGGATATAATTTACATGCGGTAAACACACCTTCTTGAAAGCCACGGATTAGTTCAGTTGAGTCAGTTCCATCAGTAAGATAACAGGTCATCAACGGGGTAAATTGGTGCCCTTGTGGCACAGCCTGAATAATGCGCTCGCGATATGCTTTTGCGGCTGCAACGGTAGTAACGGGAGGAACTAAATTTGGCATCACAATTGCGCGGCCAAAAAACTCACTGGTGTAGGGAACGACCGTTTTTAACATATCATCATCGCGAAAATGAACATGCCAATCATCAGGGCGGCGAATCGTTAGGGTAGTTACAGTAGTCATTAAACCGGCTCCATAAGGGAAGGTGAGTGATGAGCGAACGCTCAGGCCGGGAACGAATGATAAAGCGAAAGGAGAAAAATAGCTATGGGAATTGATGATTAAATATCTTTTGAGAAAAATGATAAACGATAAGAAAGCAAAAAGCCTGCTTAAATTTCTTTAAGCAGGCTTCTCTAAATATTGGCTCCTCCAGCTGGACTTGAACCAGCGACATACGGATTAACAGTCCGCCGTTCTACCGACTGAACTATGGAGGAACTCCTTGGTACGCAGAGGATATTAGCTTCCTCTAAAGGGATTGTCAAAGGAGAATATCGAAAAAAATGTTCGTTTGCCTGTTATGTGTGCGAACTGAGGGAAGTTTGATCGGAAATTATGTAGGAACAATAAACTGAAGGACAAATCAATAGAAAAAACATCAATGCCATGATGGGCTTTGTGTATTAAAAGTATTGATTACAGTGGATAACAACAGGTAACCACTGTAATCATTTTTAATCATATCGGTTAACGCGGGATCACTAAAACGGGTTGAGAAATATCATCTAATAAACTGCGAGTGACCGACGTATTCAGCCAGCGGCTAAATGAAGAAAGGTGACGGTGGGAGATAATCAGTAAATCACAATTGTGTTTTTCCATTTGTTTAGGGATTGTCTCGATAGGTGTTCCTGCGGCAAGCAGCCCCTGTGTTTTAAATCCCATATTTGTTAATGCGCTGGTGACATCTTTTAATTGTTTCTCTGCTAAGGCTTCTTCTCGCTGAGCAGCAGGGTACTCATCGCGTTCATCGCTATTTTGACTTAGTTTAGTGCGGCTTAGCGCAAAGGTGCTATCGACAACGGTTAAGACAATGACATTATGAATACAGCCTGTCATACGTTGCATAAAATTGAGGGCATTACTGCTATTTTCGAAGCTATCGACAGCCAACAATACATTATTAATCATTTTTATCTCCTGATAAGCGATTTACACCGCACCCTTAAAGTTAGATTCCCCTTTTTTCCAATAGCCTTTTGCGAAGAGTGAGGTTTTGGGGATCCCTCTTTCGTTGATAAAATGATTCTTCAAATAAACAGCAATTTGTTGCTCACAGGCTAACCAAACTTGGCCTGGTTCAGCAGGCAGAGCACATTGAGTAATGGCTCGGACTAGAGAACTATTCATCACGCTATCATAATGACGGTCGCGAATTTGCCAGCTATTGACGATTAAGTCAGGGTAATTTAGTGTTTGTATTTCTGCTTCATCACTGACCTCTGCAAACCAGAAAACAGGCATTTGTTCCGTCAATGATTCAAGAATACGATGCATTGCGGGAAGTGCGGTTTCATCACCCAATAAAAGTAACCAACCTGCTTCAGATAGCGGTTTAAACCCGCCAGAACACGGCCCTGCAAAACCAAGTCTATCACCGATTAATGCGTCTTCAGCCCAGCGAGATGCGGGGCCATCACCATGCAAAACCATATCGATATCAATGGTTCTGTTGATTTTATTGATCCCGCTAATGGTGTAAGCGCGACCCGCTAAACTTTCTTTCCAAGGAAAAAATACCTTGACCCAATTTGCGGGTTCGTAAGCTCTTAAATCATCTAAAAACTTATCGACATCATCACCACTCAAGGTAATCCGTCGCATTTTTTTTGTTAATGATTGCACTGCGCTAACGGTAGCTTCTCGTTTGCGCCTTGTATCTTTTTCTAATATGTCGCCCACAATTTTATTCATTGTATTGTGCATGAGGATCCTCCTGCTGCATATTTGACGGATAAGTGTGTTCCCAACCACCGCCTAATGCTCGATATAGATTGACTACAGCAAGGGCGGTTTCTTCTTGAGACGTAATTTGTGCCGATTGCAAATCTAACAAGGCGCGCTGGGTGCTTAATACATGCATGAAGTCACTGGCGCCATTAAGATAGCTATCCCGTGCTAATGAAAAAGCATGCTGATTAGCGGTAACGGCAGAAACTAGGTGTATTTGCCTGAGTTGTTGGGCCTGATAGTCTGAAAGTGCATCATCAATTTCATGCCAAGCACGCAAAACAGTTTGTTGGTATGCAATTGCCATTTCTTGTTGACGGTACTCAGTTAACGTCACACGTTGTTTGATTTTTCCACCATCGAATATGGGTAAATACAGTGAGGGGCCAATGGCGAACGTATGCGTTGACCAGCTTCCCATATCGGATAATGCAAGGGCTTGGTAGCCTGCATTACCTGTTAACGTGATCCGTGGGTAGTAATCCGCTTTAGCGACGCCAATTTCTGCGGTTGCTTGGTGTAAGCGCTCTGCGGCTTCACGAATATCTGGCCTGCGAAGTGCAAGATCAGACGGAACGCCCATCGGAACTATTTGAGTTAACTGTGGGAGGTTCTTTTTCGTTGATAATTGGGCATTAAACGCCCCAGGTTGCTCGCCCAGCAACAAGGTAATGGCATTTTTTAGGCGATTTTCCCTATCAATTAGCACAGGAAGCAAGGCATTGATTTGGTCGAGTTGTACTTGCGCTTGTTCCACATCAAGTTGGTTTCCTGAGCCATTTTGTAAACGTACCTGAGTGAGTTCCAAGGTTTGTAACGAGGTTGCATGGTTTTCTCTTGCAACTTGAATTTGTTGCTGTATGGCACGCAGGCGTAAATAATCGGTGGCAACTTCTGCGGTGACAGAGGTTAACAAGGCTCGCCGATTTTCTTCTGATGCGGCAAAATTAGCACGAGCACTTTCTGATGCACGGCGTAATTTTCCCCACATATCCAACTCCCAAACCGCACTAAACCCACCGCGCCAGAGGTTAAAGTCAGACTCGCCTTTTTTCCCTGATGGATCCATACTACCGACTGATGTTGCACGTTGGCGCTGGTAAGCACCATCAAAGCTAAAATCAGGGGCTAAGTCAGAATCGGCAATGCCCAATAAAGCGCGACTTTGTTGCATGCGCGCTGTCGCTAATTGCAAATCTAAATTACTTTTTGTTGCGCGTTGTATGAGCTCTGAAAGCTGGCGATCACCAAAAATGCTCCACCACTCGATAGGAAGGGAGGAGGTGCTTTGGTTAGCACCCCAATTTTCTGGCAAAGTCGCTTGCGGTGGCACGTAATCGGGGCCAACTGCTTGGCAACCTGTGAGTGCTACGAGAACCAGTGCAATGGCGGTTTTGTTCATTAGTGGCTCCCATCCAATGTGTTGATGCTCACATCGGCTGACATGCCTACGCGTAGTGCATTCATTGTCGCCGCACTCTCTTTGTTAATATCAAAGGTAATTTTTACAGGGATACGTTGCACAATCTTTGTGAAATTACCTGTTGCATTTTCAGGTGCAACAGGGGAAAAGCTAGCGCCTGAAGCGGGTGCGATACTGTCAACATAGCCTTTTAGGGTTTGGCCAGGGAACGTATCAATGCTGATATCAACGGTTTGCCCCTGAGTAATGTTCTGCAACTGTGTTTCTTGGTAATTAGCAATAATGTACAGTTTGTCTTGGGGCACAATTGCCATTAACGCATCACCAGGCTTAACAAACTCACCCACTCGCAGGCTTTTTTTACCCACTACTCCTGCAATCGGTGCGGTAATACGGGTATAAGATAAATTGAGTTTAGCCATCTCTTTCTTCGCTTGCGCCAATGTCAATTCAGCGTCACTATCTGATTGCTTAGCTTGTAAAACTTGCAACATATTCTTAGCCGCTTTTAAAGACGCTTCGGCTTGTGCAACACTGGCAGTCATCGTTTGTACGCGGGTAGTTGCTTGTTGTGCCGCTTGTTGTGAACCTGCGCCAGTCGTTGCCATTTTGTGATAGCGCGTTTTCTCTTGGTGAGCAAATTGCAACTCAGCTTGTGCGGATTGTAATTGAGCTTGCGCAGCAGAAATCAGCGCATACTGGCGTACTAGATTCGCTTTAGCATCATCTTGGCGTGCACGTGCTGAGTTTTCTTGTGCTATCGCTTGGGAAAGTGCGACAGTGAATTCCCGTGGGTCAATTTCCGCTAATAATTCGCCTTCTTTCACCCATTGATTGTCTTGAACCAAAACTTGGGTAACAACACCTGAAATTTGGGGTGAAATACGCGAAATATCGGCACGAATATAAGCATCATTGGTATTTTGCATTGTTTTTTTAATGGCGAACTTATTAATTAATAGCCCGCCTACGACAACTAAAATACCCGCGATTGCAAGGGCAACACCTTTATTAATTTTAATTTTACTCATTGTTAATTCCTGATAATCAATAACTAAGCCGCGGCTACAGACCGTGGCGGATAAATTCGAGTTGGCATCACAACGATCAGCCCTGTTAACAACAGCGCTAAGCCTGAAACCAACATATAAAGATCAGCACTAGCCAGCACATATCCCTGACTAGAGGCAAGCTGGGTCAGCTCTCCAATAGACTCTGAGGTTGTGCGATATGCTGTCCCGTAGCCATCGGCAATTACACCTGAATGAAAATCCCCCCGTTGGCGGCTTAACAGGGCAATAACACCACCTGCTGCTGTTGCTGCGAAGCCTTTGACTGCGTTAAACCACGCAGCAGCAAATGGGCCATCGGTCGGTAAAAGTCCCCCAGTTGCCATCATCAACAACGGAATAACGGCCATGGGTTGAGCAATTGCTTGTAGTAGCGAAATGGTTTTAAAATTATTTCCATGCCAATCAGGGGTCAGTTGTGATGCAAGCACACAAGCCGCTGCCATCAATAACAGGCTGATCGCCAATACCCAGCGACAGTCCACTTTTGGGGTATTACAAATGATCGCAACGATAGGCAGCGTAATTAGTTGGGGGAGTGATACCCACAGCATCATGTCTGAGGTCTGTTCGAGTCGATATCCTTGGATTGCGGATAAATAACCAGAGGTAATATTGACTAGTGAAACCATAATCAATAGAACCCCACCCAACGTAATTAATGAAAATGAAAGATTTCGTTTGCCAAGCAGCTGCAAATTAAAAAATGGCAATGGGTGATACCATTCATTAATGAGAAACAGCGCAAGTAGCCCTAATCCACCAATTAATAAGACATAAATGAGTGAGGAATTAAGCCAATCTAAACGCTCTCCTTGGGATATTCCTACAGTTAGCATGGCTAAAGCGCTTCCCCCAAGGATTAAACCACGCCAATTAAATTGTTTAAGGCGTTCTAAGCGAAGAGGGTCTTGTGGTAAGCCATAGCCAATGCAAATGGTTGCAATGGCCATTAAGGGTAAATTCCAATAAAAATAACCACTCCATCCCCAGTGAAATGCAAATGCGGCGGCGGTTGCACCAAAGGTGGCACTCCACGCGGAAACCCACCCATAAGCACCTAACCCTAACACCTTAATTAGCGGGGGCATAAAGCGCAGTACAACGGTCATTAACATCGGTGGTAAAGCACCACCCGCGAAGCCTTGTAAGCTGCGAATGGTTAACAACCATGTGTAGTGCTCCCCTAACCAAGGTGTAATTAATCCACCCAGTAGATAAATTGAGCACATCACTAAGGCTACACGGCGTAATGAAAAAGTAGGCCAAAAACAGGGTGTAAAACCCGAGCCAATAACAAAACCTGTGACATAGCAGGAGATTAACCAACTTCCTGTATCTATATTTAGAGCCATTGCGCCTTGGATGTCGCCAAGGGCGAATTTACTGGCGTTTTCTCCCACGCCACTCGCCATGACCGCTAAAAAAACACCAAATAGGCCCATCCATGTGCGGCCACTGATCTCGCCTGCACTGGCTATCCATTTGTTTTTTTGAGGTTGCGTAATAGACGCATCAACCATTTCAAACTCCTGCTGTTTCAATAATTGTTCTATCAATTTCAGCAGTAGTATCTAAATTTTACTTGATTGTTTAAAATGAAATGATGTAATTAATTTATTGCAAAAAACGCAATCCGTGGGCGGGGGAAATATGCCACAGAAAATAGATTTTAATTTAATTTATGCGCTGAATTTATTACTGGAGGAAGGCAGTGTGAGCGGTGCTGCTGAAAAAATGAATTTAAGTGCGCCTGCGATGAGCCGCATTTTAGGCCGTATCCGTGAACAATTTAATGATCCTATTCTCGTGCGGGCAGGGCGAAAATTGGTTCCGACACCCAGAGCGTTAGAGTTAAAACAACAATTGGCAGAAATTATAGCTCAAGCTCAAGCACTTATTGAACCTGATGAGTTGTTTCATCCCGAATCCCTTGAAAGAACATTTGTCATACGTGCGAATGATATTTTTATTGGGGCACTAGGTGGGGGGTTATTAGAAACATTACGTGAGTTGGCACCACGAAGTAGTTTAACCTTTATCGCAGAAAGTGATACAGATGATGACTCCTTGCGTAGTGGCAAAGTGGATTTGGTTATTGGCTCATCACGGGATTGGCACCCTGAAATTAAAGCCCAGAGCTTATTTACGAGCACGTTTCAAGCGCTAGTACGTCCTGGGCATCCAATTCTTGATAACGTAACACCTGAAACGTTAACGCATTATCCGCATATTAGTGTTTCACGAAGGGGACGGACTTTAGGGCCAATTGATGATGCATTGCGTGATTTGAAATTGCAACGCAAGGTGGCATTGACGTTACCCAGTTTTCATTCCGCTATGATGCTAACAATGAAGTCTGATTATATCTTGCCGTTACCGCGCCATGTATTACAAGGGGTGAAAAGCATCAATTTGCCACTTGTTGAGATAGAACTCCCTATTGAGCTGGAGTCTATATTTATTGTGCAAGCATGGCACCCTCGTCTGGATAGAGACCCTGCGCACCAATGGCTACGTCAAACGATTAAGCAATTTTTTCTAGAAAAAGAATAATGAGTTAGTCGATGTTAGATAGCAAAAAGCCCGCATTAAGCGGGCTTTTTAAATTTGGCTCCTCCAGCTGGACTTGAACCAGCGACATACGGATTAACAGTCCGCCGTTCTACCGACTGAACTATGGAGGAATTGCTTTGTTCCTGAGAACGAGGCGCATATTACCCATCCTGTTTCCCGTTGTAAAGCATAAAAATTAAAAAAATCGTCAAGTGGGTGTTAAATAGACAAACTGGCGATTATCTGTACCTAAATATCTGATTTTAACTAAATGAGGGGATAGACAGCCACAATGAGAGCGAGGAAAGAAAAAATAGATTTATACGTTAAATAGAGAGGATGCAAGATAGCAAAAAGCCCGCATTAAGCGGGCTTTTTAAATTTGGCTCCTCCAGCTGGACTTGAACCAGCGACATACGGATTAACAGTCCGCCGTTCTACCGACTGAACTATGGAGGAATTGCTTTGTTCCTAAGAACGAGGCGAATATTAACGATATCACCTCGGACTGTCAACGATAAAAATTGAAAAAAAACTCAACTGCTCAATCACTACTCAATATGACTGAATTTCATGCTAGTCAATTGATATTGCATTAATTTTGTGCAGCCAATTTACCTTGTACTGGTGTAGAAACTTCGGGGTAAACCACATGATAAATATCGTAAAACGAGATCATGCCTTTTAATGCAATTAGACGGGTGATTTCTTGTTTAATTGTTTGACTGACTTCATTGGAATCAAGGACTTTACGAATTGCGTTTTCAGAAACAGGTTCAGTCACGAACCATTCACCATTATAACAAACACGTAAATCTAACACGCCGATGTCTTCGAAATGATAGACTGGCTTAATATCAAAAAGTAACACGCTAGCTAAAATAATAAATAACAGAGTAATACCCAACGTCCAGTATGGGCCAAAATATGGCGCATACCAAAGAATAACGGCTAGCGGAATATAAGCTGCAATCATACCTATACATAAGTAAGGGTGGTTTGCGAGGAACTGGCTATTGAAATACGGTTTGCCATCACGATTTTCACGTTTATTGATGGTATCTAAATCTTCGACAAGTATTTGTTTGATAATATCCATGTGATAACTCTCTGTCAGATATTGAATCTATACTCGCAGAGTATCACGAGGGCTCAAGATTGTTATATATCAGTTAAAAAAAATATTAATGCAGATTGTCATGAGATCAGATAATTCTGACTGACAATAAAAGGTTTTTTTGCCCTTGTAATTAAATTTTTCTTTAAGTTATCAACTAAATGCAGTGTTTTTGTTAACATTATGGCGGATAAAAGTGACATAGTCGAAAAAACTGCATTTTTTTATGGATTGAATGTATAAAATAGTTGCTATTATCTTAAAGTCATGAGTTAATGTGCATCGGCCTGTTTAGCAGTCCTATTTGATGTATGATTACTGAGTTAGTGTGTTCTAAAGAAGAAAGTTATCACAGATAGCCTTTGACCGTGACGCTTCATCTTGGTGTTTCCCTGATTAAATAGTTGACTCTGGCCCGTATATGCCAAAAAGGCAAGTTTTTTTGATGTTATATAGGAAAAGTCAAATGTCCGACAAAATGAAAGGTCAAGTTAAGTGGTTCAACGAGTCTAAAGGCTTCGGTTTCATCACTCCAGCTGATGGTAGCAAAGACGTTTTCGTCCACTTCTCTGCCATTCAGGGCAATGGTTTCAAAACTCTGGCAGAAGGCCAGCAAGTTGAATTCACCATTGAAAACGGTGCAAAAGGCCCAGCAGCTGCTAACGTAACTGCTATCTAAGCTAATTGCTGAACTGATTTTCTAAAGCCCGTCATTTTTAATGACGGGCTTTTTCGTATGCGTTACATTTATGATTAATATTATTTTGTTGGAAAATAGATGTCATGAATATTAATGATCGTGTTTATGTGAAAACAGATGGGCAAGAGCGACGAGAAGGAACAATTTTACTTATCGAACCTTTTAATGAAGGTGTAATGTATTTAATTGCATTACCTGATTACCCAGAAGGTATTTGGTTTTTTAATGAAAAAGAAGGCAACGAAGGCACGTTTGTCACATTAATTGAATAATAGTTTTTTAATTAAATTCAAATTTATTAAAAATTTGTTCTTTACTTCGTAAATTAGCCCACCTATACTCCACCCATCAATTATTTAGGAGATTATTACTTGGACAGTCAGAGTTGGAATAAAAACTTAATTTAACGGCAAGCCAGTAATCGTCTTTTCTTTTCACTGCTTGCCACTAAGGCGGGCGGTGTCTGATGTATCCCATCATACATACACCCTTATATTGTACACAAAGTACTATTTTATATTTAATTAATAGCTTATTACTATTGTATTGAGTGTGTATCATGTTTGTATATTTTTATTCTCTATTTCCTCCAGGCAATAGCTAATTATTCTTGAATCTTTATTGATTCAAATTATGGCTATGTGCTTTTTATTAAGCATATAAAAGATTATCCAAATTATTTTTTGGAGGAATTATTATGCTTTTTACTCCTGATATTTTAAATCTTGTCTCGGCAATGTGCCTCGGTGCCTTAATTGGTGCTGAGCGCCAATGGCGTCAACGTATGGCGGGGCTGAGAACCAACGCATTAGTTGCAACGGGTGCTGCTGTTTTTATTTTAAGTTCTGTCACGACATCACCTGATAGCCCTGGCCGTATTGCTGCACAAGTGGTTTCAGGGATCGGTTTTCTGGGCGCGGGTGTCATCATGCGTGAAGGCATGAATATTCGAGGCTTGAATACAGCGGCAACGTTATGGTGTTCTGCTGGGATTGGCGTGTTATGCGGGTTGGGGCAATATTCACTCGCATTGATGGCTACCTTATTGATTTTATGTGCAAATATTTTATTGCGAGAAGCTGCTTCTCGCATCAATAAGCAGCCTCAAGTTCAAGCCTTAGATGTTGAACAACGTTATAAAATCCGCGTTATGTGCCATCAAGAAGACGAGATTTTAGTTAGAACCCTTATTTTACAAGCTATTAATGGGTTACACATTCGACTGCAATCGTTAAGTAGTGCTGACACATTAAAAACAGAACAACTTGAGGTTTGTGCTGAATTTTTGGCAACACCCGCTGAGCAAAAAGAGATTGAAGCATTAGTTTGTAGAATCAGTCTTGAGCAAAGCGTAAGTGCTATCAATTGGAAAGTGGCATCAGAGCTTCCGGCTTGAATGCAAACAATTAACTCACTATAGGAGCCGAAATGGACGATCACCCTCCGTCATGGAGACGAAACTTGGAGCTATCCAACTGATATAATAGCCTTATTTTCAGTTGGATAGCGTAAAAATACACAAGTGTTGTATTAGAGACAACGTTATGACTGAAATAAGACACCAACGCAAAAGCGTTAAAGCGCCTGCACGGCAAAAATTTATTGTTGGCGAGCAAGCGAGTAAAAATATTGAGCAAGTGCTAAATGAGTATCAAACCAATTTATTAGGCCTAGCAGACAATGAAGCGATGGATCGCTTAGTAACTGAGGGGGAAAATGAGGTTGCTCATGAAAAAGCCCCTCCTGCTTGGAAGCAGCTGCTTTCATCATTTAAAAACCCATTTATTTTTGTTCTGATTGTGTTGGCGTTAGTCAGCTTTTTCACGGACTATCTGATCCCTGAGCGTCAAGGAGAAGAGACAGATTTAACGGGTGTTATCATTATTGTTACGATGGTTCTGCTAAGTGGTTTATTGCGTTTTTGGCAGGAATATCGGACGAATAAAGCCGCTGAAGCGCTCAAATCTTTGGTTAGAACGACCGCAACGGTGTTTCGTCGGGACAATAAAACAGGGCGTTCAATTCGTAAAGAAGTTCCAATTAAATGCCTAGTCCCTGGGGATATTGTTCTTTTATCCGCTGGAGATATGGTTCCCGCCGATTTAAAACTCGTTGAATCGAGAGACTTATTTATTAGCCAAGCGATTTTAACTGGTGAATCTATCCCTGTAGAGAAATATGACACATTAGGGGATGTTTCCGCCAAAAACCTTGATCCTGTATCGCCCACTGAAAATGAATTACTTGAAATATCAAATATTTGCTTAATGGGTACTAACGTCACCAGCGGAACGGCTCGCGGTATTGTGGTGGCAACGGGTGGGAAAACCTATTTAGGCTCGCTAGCAAAATCAATCGTTGGTAGTCGAGCACAAACCTCTTTTGACAAGGGGGTAAATAGTGTCAGCTGGCTATTGATCCGTTTTATGTTAGTTATGGTTCCAATTGTCTTATTGATTAATGGATTTACAAAAGGTGATTGGTTCGAAGCAACGCTGTTTTCTTTAGCTGTTGCTGTAGGGTTAACCCCTGAAATGCTTCCAATGATCGTCAGTTCAAACTTGGCGAAAGGGGCAATTGCAATGTCTAAGCACAAAGTGATTGTCAAAAGGTTGAATGCTATCCAAAACTTTGGCGCAATGGATGTTCTTTGCACAGATAAAACGGGAACGTTAACGCAAGATAGGATCATTTTAGAACATTACCTTGATAGTCATGGTGAGAAAAATAGTAAAATTCTGCAACTCGCGTGGCTGAATAGTTTTCATCAAAGTGGTGCTAAAAATATGATGGATCAGGCCATTATTCGCCGTGGAAGAGGGAATAGTGAGGTTGAACAATTAAAAGCATTCCAGAAAATTGATGAGTTGCCATTCGATTTTATCCGACGAAAATTATCGGTAACGGTAAGGACGCCAGAGGGAAATGCGTTACTTATCTGTAAAGGTGCTGCTGAAGAAATGCTCGCTGTTTGTCAAAGTTATCAACAAAATGGTGAATCTCAGGTTTTAGATGAGCAAGCGAGAGCAAGAGTCACAGAGTTAGTGAGTGATTACAACCGACAAGGATTTCGGGTACTGTTGCTAGCGACGCGAGCATTAAATGAACATGAAGCTAGCCTGCCATTATCTGCTCAAGCGGAGCAACAACTTGAGCTCCAAGGTATTTTAACTTTCTTGGATCCTGCTAAAGAAAGTGCGATTTCTGCAATCGCGGCGTTGCGTGAAAATGGTGTCACCGTCAAAGTATTGACTGGCGATAATGCCATCATTACGGAAAAAATCTGCCATGATGTTGGGCTAAATATCAGTGAAATCATGACGGGTTTGGAAGTTGAAGCGTTGTCTGATGAAGAGTTGAGCCAAAAAGTTGAGCAGGTTTCTGTTTTTTGTAAGCTGACGCCATTGCAAAAATCCCGAATTTTAAAAAGATTACAGGCAAATGGACATACTGTCGGCTTTTTAGGGGACGGAATTAATGATGCGCCAGCGCTTCGTGATGCTGATGTGGGAATTTCCGTTGATACGGGTACTGATATCGCAAAAGAATCAGCGGATATCATCTTACTGGAAAAAGATTTGATGGTATTAGAGCAGGGAGTGATTAAAGGACGGGAAACTTTTGGTAATATTATCAAATACCTGAATATGACAGCGAGCTCTAACTTCGGGAATGTGTTCTCTGTATTAATTGCTAGTGCATTTATTCCGTTCTTACCCATGTTAGCAATTCATTTGCTCGTACAAAATTTGCTGTACGATATTTCCCAACTGGCATTACCTTGGGACAAAATGGATAAAGAGTTCTTAAAACGCCCTCGTAAATGGGATGCGAAAAACATTGGTCGCTTTATGATTTGGATCGGGCCAACCTCTTCTATCTTCGATATCACCACATTTGCTTTGATGTGGTATGTATTCCAAGCAAATAGTGTGGCTCATGAAGCATTGTTCCAATCAGGTTGGTTTGTTGAAGGGTTATTATCACAAACCTTGGTTGTTCATATGTTAAGAACACAAAAAATACCCTTTATTCAAAGCACGGCGGCACTACCTGTGATGTTAACAACGGGGTTAATTATGGCATTAGGCTTATATATCCCGTTTTCATCATTTGGAACCATGATTGGGTTACAACCATTACCAATTGAGTATTTCCCTTGGTTAGCGTTAACATTAGTAAGTTACTGTATTGTCGCACAATTGATGAAACAATTTTATATCAAGCGCTTTGGTACATGGCTATAACATATTGATAAATTAATAAAAAGAAGAACCAAGGAAGGTTCTCCTTTTTGCATTATACCGCTGTTCCTTCTGTTCTTAAGATGTAGTAATCAATTTTTTTGCAATGATATTTGGATAGTTTATTTTCTAATATATGGCGTGTGCTTTGTGCTGCGCTTTCTCTAATTTTACTAAAATCAATATCAGGGTAAAGATTCTTGCAGGCAATGTCATTGAGCTGTTCTACAACATATTTTGTTGTTGCCTTGCTATCAGCATTTACACTACTCAAGTCGATGCTTTTTGGATTCAGTTTTAAATACTGGGTTGCTTCTTTTACTTTTGGATCATTTTGAAGAAGTTGCTTAGTAAAAGGTTGTGCTGCATCGATTTGTATATCTGACTCTTGGAGGTCACAATCGCTTTGGGCATTTTTAAAAATGGTTAATCTATCTTTTGAATTTATAACAGCTTGATTTTTTTTGGCGTTAGCCAGAAAGGTGGCTTGGACTTGATCAATCACACTATTGATCATACTGGATATTTGAAGTGTTTTTTCTGCAGCTTCAAAAGTTTTATAGTCAGTTCCCGATGAAATACTAACTTTAAGATTATTGAGTAGATTATGTGTGTCTAACTCGATATGTTTATGATTAAAACTGAGTTCAATACATGCAGTATTGGTGTTTTTAATATTTTTGATTAAGTGGTGAAATTTACTGCATGTTTTTATGAATCTACTGAGTGAAAAGGTTTTTTTAACGACAGTGCTGACATATAAGCTCATTATATAATCCTTAGTTTTTTCGTTTTTTAATTCTATAAGCTAGAGGAGATATGAGCTTGCAAAAACCTATGGGTAAGGCGAATGAGTCTTTAAGTATGTTTTTATATGGTCTTTTTTTTGCATAAAAAAGAGCCACAAATGGGCCCTTTCTTGGAAAATTGCAGTACTCTGAAATAATCTAAGCGATTACAGACCTAAAGCCGTTTTCATTTGTTTCATTGCATCAATACCTTGTTGGCAAGCTTTATCTTGCTGATCTTTAGGTAATGCGGCAACTTGTTTTTTACCTTCTTCCAGTTGACCTTTCATCGCATCTAACTGAGCTTTTGCTTGTGGGTTTTCTGAAGCTTTAGCAATTAAGCTATCAACTTCAGCGAAGTAAGCATTACAAGTTTCAGTTGCACCAGCAACTTCACCTTTTTTCTCTTCTTCTGAACAAGCAGTGATTGTCAGTGCCAATAAACCCATACCACAAGCTAAAATTAACTTTTTCATAATCAACCTTATTAAAATTATTTATTTATATAGCAAATGAAGTATATAAGAGAAGTTTTTAATATCAAATGTAACTAATCCTAAAATAATATCTTAATTAGTAATTATAAAAATAACTATGTTAGTGAATAATATTGCAATATGAGGCATGGGTAGTTGGATTATATATTATTTATGGGGAACTCATTAAAAATCACAGTATTAACCGCTGTTTAAAAGGGTACATTCATTATTAGTGTAATACTCCCTCGATTAAGATAAAACTAAAAGGGTAAAGATTGGCATTAAGTTGAAATGGGTAATTTCTGTAAAGTTATTTCTCATTAGAAAATAAGCCCCTGAAAGTGTGATATAGAACGAAATAAAGTCAATTAAAACCCATATAACACTTTTAATGCTATTTATAACATTTTTGTATATAGGGTTGAGTGTTTAAAAATAGTTATAAAATGTAATGAAAAGTTTACGGAAATTGAATAACGCTAAACTATGAGATATTTTAAGCATTAATATCTGTACATTTAAGATGCAATAATAGATGAAAAAGGTGAGCAGCTTCACATATTTATCAATTAAATCTTTGAATAGCTATAATATTGATTTTTAAATCAAATTTTCTTTGTACGAAGATAGGATAATCAGGTAAAGTCTGAGCCTTTGGTCTGTCTAATGAATAATTGCCTTTATAAGGTTCGTTAACGCTATGTGTATAGAGTTAACAAAATTTAAGTTAATTAGGTTGACGCTAAATCAAATTCGTACCAAAATTGACTCACCTTGGAAATTCGCCAAAGAGCGATAGACGGGGTAAAATATTTTTCATAAAGGGCAATAATTTTTCTTACATTACATTCTTAGGAGGATCATTCTCCTAAAGAAAAAGTGAGAAAATAATATACGGGTTTACCCGTATTTAAATGCAACATAGCAGACATTCTATTAATGCTATGGGCATAACAAGTATGTAACTCGGTTTATCTTGTTACAATTTTATTTTTAGACTTACACACAGGGCTTTACCATTATGTCTGCTTCTATTGTAAAGAAACGGCCTCTGAGTCGTTACATCAAAGATTTTAAACACAGCCAAACTCATTGTGCACATTGCCACAAAACTCTTGATCGTATCTCTTTGGTTTTCAACGATGACATCTTAAATAAAGAAGCTATCGCTGATATGACCGAATTGGTTGATGAAGGAACTTGGGGAGAGCTGCAAGGTAAATTTACTGCACTTTGTCGTTTTTGTAGTGAGATTTACTGCAATAGCAATACTGATTATTTTGATATTATGTCATTTAAACAGTATTTATTCTTACAGACTGAGATGAGCCACAGTACCGTTCGTGAGTATGTTGTTCGCTTACGCCGCTTAGATGAGTTGTTATCTTCTTCTAATTTTTCAATGAAAGAATTTACTGCAAGTAAAGTTCAAGAACAATTAAGCGAAAAAATGACAGACTCAGCATTTAGTAATTACAATATTGCATTACGTAAATATGAACAATATTTATTCTGGGAATCAGAAAAAGTGCAGTAATAAGAATAGAGTAGATAACCTACTTTGTGGTTAATCAATATCTATTCATTAATGAATTGGTGTCCTATGGGCACCTTTTGCGTTTTTAGCGGTTCAAAATAAATATCAAATCTGAATAGAATACGAAGATTAATTATATGAAAATCATTGAAAAGAAAAATGAAGAGGCCTGACTTCAATTATTCATGAAATCAGGCCTTATTGTATTTAACCGATGGTCATCAAGCTTGCATTCCCTCCCGCTGCAGCGGTATTGACACTCAATGAACGTTCGTGAACAAGTCGTTCTATTAATAAGTTCGTATCGCCACGCTCAAAACCTTGAACAGAGATAATTGGCCCTTTACGTTCAGCGATAACTGCACAAACTTCTTTTAACTGATCGCTATCCCCATGGTAAATAACACCATCAATTGTCTCTTTAGAACCCTGCCATTGCTTGGTGATTGAGATGGTTTTTCGGACTTTCTCAGGAAGCAGTTTAAATAGTTTTTGGTGAGTTTCGCTATCAGGCCAAAGGGATTGGCAACCTGCCGCTAGAACCGCTGCAAGTTGAATTAAGCAGTCATTTTCATTGTCACTAATACATAAAACCAGGCCACGAGGACGTAATGTATAGGTATTTTTTTCACCCGTAGGGCCAGGTAAAAGTCGAGTAGTCCCTGCTTGAGTATAACGCGTAAATTGTTCGAGAACGGATTGATCAACAGGTGCCTGCTGTTTTTCTACCCATGCAGTAAAGGCATCGAAAGGTGCAAGTAATTCGGCCCGTGCACTAGCATCCATTGGTAAGTGTTCATCTTGACGTGCAAGCGTATTCGTCACCGCACTCTCTGGACGTTCACTTAATAAACGGTAGAGATATAACGGTCCGCCCGCTTTTGGTCCAGTACCTGATAACCCTTCGCCACCAAATGGTTGCACGCCGACCACTGCGCCAACCATATTTCGGTTGACATATAAGTTGCCAACTTTAGCTTTGCTGACGACTTGGTTGATGGTTTCATCAATACGGGTATGAACACCTAAAGTTAAGCCGTAACCCGCTGCATTGATTTGATCAACGAGCATATCAAGTTCATCACGTTTGAAACGAACCACATGAAGAACAGGGCCAAAAATTTCTCTTTTCAGCTCGCTAATGTTTTCCAACTCAATTAATGTTGGCTTAACATAAGTGCCTTCGTGTTGTTCTTTTGTATCATCGGAATGATCAAATGCCGCTTGGAAAATAGGTTTTCCTTTGCTACGCATTTGTTGAATATGTTGATCAATATTATCTTTCGCCTCACGGTCAATCACTGGGCCGATATCGGTGGAAAGGTGTTCTGGGTTCCCCATGCGACATTCTTCCATAGCGCCTTTCAACATACGTATGGTTCTATCGGCAACATCTTCTTGAACACAAAGTATACGTAATGCGGAGCAGCGTTGGCCTGCACTATCAAATGCAGAAGCAACCACATCTGTGACGACTTGCTCTGTTAATGCGGAGGAGTCGACAATCATGGCGTTTAATCCGCCAGTTTCTGCGATTAACGGGGTAGGGCGGCCTTGGGCATCTAAGCGACCAGCAATATTACGCTGTAATAACCCCGCGACTTCCGTTGAACCCGTAAACATGACGCCACGAACGCGTTTATCACCGACTAACTGGGCTCCGATAGTTTCTCCTTTACCAGGTAAAAATTGCAATACATCACGAGGAATACCCGCTTGGTGAAGAATTGAAACGGCGATGGCACCGACAAGTGGTGTTTGCTCTGCTGGCTTGGCTAGTACAGTATTGCCCGCAGCGAGTGCAGCAGCAATTTGCCCAGAGAAAATAGCAAGCGGGAAGTTCCAAGGGCTGATACATACCACAGGTCCTAATGGACGATGGGTATTATTATCAAAGTCATTTTTGACTTGTGTCGCATAATAATTCAAGAAATCTACCGCTTCACGGACTTCTGCGATGGCATTCGAATAGGTTTTGCCAGCTTCACGAACTAAGACATCGAGTAGCGGTTGCAACTGCTGTTCCATGAGATCGGCTGCGCGTAATAAAATAGCGGCACGTTCTGATGGTGGGGTTGCAAACCAAATTGTGCCTGCGTCATTGGCGATATTTAACGCATGATCGGCTTCTTGTTCTGTCGTTTCACGAACATGACCGACAATATCTTTATGGCACGCAGGGTTGAGGATTGCTTGAGCTTCTGGAAGCGTATCTTTTGTGGAGAACTCGCCACCCAATAAAGGCTCTGCTAGTTTAGGCTGGATAGCAGCGCTGAGTAGTGCGCTTGATAAAGAAGCTAAACGGTGCTCATTCGATAGGTCGAGGCCCATAGAGTTAACACGTTCATTCCCGTATAAATCACGTGGGAGAGCGATTTTAGGGTGGGGTAAACCGATTTGGCCTTCTGTTTTAGATAGCTCAAGTACATCTTTCACAGGATCTGCGACTAATTCATCTAACGGAATAGTTGCATCAGCAATGCGGTTAACAAATGAAGTATTTGCGCCATTTTCTAATAAGCGGCGAACTAAATAAGCTAATAACGTTTCATGGGTACCAACAGGGGCATAGATACGGCATGGGCGATTAAGTTTGCCATCTGCCACTTTCCCGACTACTTGCTCATACAGTGGTTCACCCATCCCATGCAAACATTGAAACTCATACTGGCCAGGGTAGTAATTTTTACCTGCAATTTGGTAGATAGCGGAGAGGGTATGTGCGTTATGCGTTGCGAATTGTGGGTAAATTAAATTTGGTACAGATAATAATTTGCGAGCACAAGCAATGTATGAAACATCGGTGTAAACCTTACGGGTATAGACTGGATAACCCTCTAAACCATCAATTTGTGCGCGTTTAATTTCGCTATCCCAATAAGCACCTTTAACTAGACGGATCATCAAACGACGTTGGCTGCGTTCTGCTAAATTGATAATGTAATCAATCACAAATGGACAGCGTTTTTGATAAGCTTGAATAACAAAGCCAATTCCATTCCAGCCTGCAAGTTGCGGCTCGAAACACAGTTTTTCGAGTAAATCTAATGAGATTTCTAAGCGATCAGCCTCTTCTGCATCAATATTAATCCCTACGTCATATTGATGTGCTTGTAATACAAGAGAAAGTAGGCGTGGGTATAGCTCATCCATAACGCGTGAATATTGTGCACGGCTATAGCGAGGGTGCAGGGCTGATAGTTTTATTGAAATACCTGGGCCTTCATAAATACCACGTCCATTTGACGCTTTACCGATAGCGTGGATCGCTTGTTGGTATGACACCATGTAATCTTGGGCGTCTTTTTCTGTTAACGCAGCTTCTCCTAACATATCATAGGAATAGCGAAAGCCTTTGTCTTCTAACTTACGTGCATTCGCTAAGGCTTGGGAGATGGTTTCGCCTGTAACAAATTGCTCGCCCATCAAACGCATCGCCATGTCTACGCCTTTACGTACTAGTGGCTCGCCACTTTTACTGATAATGCGGTTTAATGAGGTCGACAGTTTAGCTTCGTTGTGAGTTGAAACTAGCTTACCTGTAAATAATAAGCCCCACGTTGCAGCATTCACAAACATTGAGCTGCTTTGCCCTAGGTGAGATTGCCAATTTCCGTTACTGATTTTGTCACGAATTAATGCATCGCGAGTGGCTTTATCAGGGATGCGCAATAAGGCTTCGGCTAAACACATTAATGCTACACCTTCTTGGGACGAAAGTGAAAACTCTTGCAACAACCCTTGTACTAACCCGGAACGACCTACACCATTTTTTTGATTGCGTAATTTTTCTGCAATGGAGTAAGCCAGTTTATGCGCTGCCTCTGCCTGCTCAGTTGGCAGTTGTGCTTGTTGCAATAACATTGGTACAGCTTGCGTTTCTGGGATGCGATATGCGGAAGTAATTGAAGAGCGTTTTACTGATTGTGGTAAAATATGCTCTGCAAAATCTAAAAATGGCTGATAATTAGATTCTACTGTGGTGTCTTCTTCTCCTGTCTGATTTTCTTTTGCATCGATACCGGCGGATAACTCAGGAATGATTTGGTTATTGTCGAGTTGTTCTAGGTAATTATAAATAGCTTGCTTGATAAGCCAGTGTGATGTGCGATCCAGTCGTTGAGCGGCATTTTTAATGCGTTCACGAGTTGCTTCATCAAGTCTCACACCCATAGTTGTCGTGCTACTCATCTTAATTCCTCTAGTTGACAGGTCGTCATAATCGAAAAGTTACACAACATTATCTTAATGTTGCAACTTTGTGCAACATTGTTAAGTGAAATTTCTGAGGGAAATGTGAAACATGTCGGGTTTTTTGGTGATTAATCATATTAATGAAAGTTATGGTTATTTATTCTATATATTTTTCATATGGTTATAGCCATGCTGTTATTAAGGGAATAATTAATCAATTATTTTGAAATTTGGCTTAAAATTTTAACATTTGTGATATGGATTCTATTTATGGAATAAAAAATAGTTAATTTCTTGTTAATTTAATATGAGTCTGACTAGGATGGAGTCACTAAGATATTAAGTTAGTGCAACACAAACAATCACAACCTATTTGGTGTTCACGAAGATAAATTAAAGATGTGCAATAAAGTGCAACACCATGAAGTTACAAGTTATCAACGGCAATTCATATAAAGATAACTACACTACTAAGCTACTCAATGGAGAATATAGATGACTGTAAGCACTCCGATGATTGTCACGTTCATCGTATATATTACTGGCATGTTATTAATTGGCTATTTAGCCTATCGCTCAACAAAAAACTTTGATGATTATATTCTCGGAGGACGAAGTTTAGGCAGTGTGGTGACCGCATTATCAGCGGGTGCATCAGACATGAGCGGTTGGTTATTGATGGGGTTACCTGGCGCGATTTTTATCGCAGGTATTTCTGAAAGTTGGATTGCAATCGGGTTAACACTAGGGGCTTATTTTAACTGGTTATTCGTAGCAGGCCGCCTACGTTTGCAAACAGAAAAAAATAATAATGCCTTGACACTACCTGATTATTTTACCAGCCGTTTTGAGGACAATAGTAAAATCTTACGGATTATTTCTGCCATTGTTATCTTAGTTTTCTTCACCATTTATTGTGCATCAGGTGTTGTTGCAGGTGGATTATTGTTCGAAAGTACATTCCATATTAGCTACGAAAAAGCGATGTGGTTAGGGGCATTAGCCACTATTGCTTATACATTCTTAGGCGGCTTTTTAGCTGTGAGCTGGACAGATACAGTCCAAGCTTCGTTAATGATTTTTGCCCTGATCCTTACACCAGTTGTCGTTATTTTATCTATGGGTGGCATAGATACCTCTATCGAAGTGATAAAAGCGAAAAATCCTGAATACCTTGATATGTTCAAGGGAATGAATTTTATTGCAATTCTGTCTTTACTTGGCTGGGGTTTAGGCTATTTTGGGCAACCTCATATTTTAGCACGCTTTATGGCGGCAGATTCACACCAAACAATCCACTCCGCAAGGCGTATTAGCATGACGTGGATGGTGTTATGTTTAGGCGGTACTATTGCCGTTGGCTTCTTTGGTATCGGTTATTTCGAAATGAACCCGAGTGTTGCAGGGGCTGTAACGCAGAATAATGAACGTATTTTCATGGAATTAGCAGCAATATTATTTAATCCATGGGTAGCGGGAGTGTTACTTTCGGCAATTTTAGCCGCGGTAATGAGTACCTTAAGTTGCCAATTATTAGTGTGCGCAAGTGCATTGACCGAAGATCTCTACAAGCCATTTATTCGTAAAACAGCGAGCCAAAAAGAGTTAGTGTGGGTCGGGCGTTTTATGGTGCTGATAGTTGCGGCTATTGCTATTTATATTGCCCGTGATCCAAATAACAAAGTATTAGGGTTAGTGAGCAATGCATGGGCGGGGTTTGGCGCTGCGTTTGGTCCCGTTGTTTTGATGTCTGTGCTTTGGAAGCGTATGACACGCACAGGTGCTCTGGCGGGTATGTTGGTGGGCGCTATAACTGTATTAGTTTGGATGCAATACAAATGGTTTGCATTGTATGAAATTATTCCTGGTTTTATCTTTGCTACCATCGCGATTGTAGTGGTGAGTTTAATCACCAAAGCGCCAAGTGCAGAAGCACAAGAACGCTTCGAACAAGCGGAAGCGGAATATAAAGCAAAGTAATAGTTGTTATCTTGTGATTAAATGAACGATTAAGAAGGCCGAACTGTTAAATATGTTCGGCCTTTTTTATTGGTGGATAGCGAAATGGTGTTTAATGTGTTTTGCGACGTTTCACAATTTGATAGCCAATAAGCAGCACAATAAACCAGATAGGTGTCGCGATTAAGGCTTGCCTTGTATCGTGTTGGAATGCGAGTAAGACAATCATAAAAGCAAAAAATGCTAAGCTAACCCAAGACATAATAATCCCCGCAGGCATTTTATAATGGGAGGCTTTATGCATTTCTGGCCGCTTACGACGAAAGTTGAGGTAACTATATAAAATCATGCTCCAAATAAACATGAATAAGATGGCGGATACTGTAGTCACTAAGGTGAACGCATGCATGATATCAGGAATAAAATAGATAAGCACAATACCAAAACTGAGGCATATACAGGTGAAAATTAACCCTGTTGCAGGCACGGCTTTTTTCGATAACTGGCTAAATTTCTTCGGTGCATCACCTTCTTTAGACAAACCAAATAACATACGGCTGGTGGAAAATACTCCACTGTTTGCGGATGAAGCGGCTGACGTTAGCACCACAAAGTTAACGATGCTGGCCGCCGCAGGAAGACTGATTAACACAAACATTTCAACAAATGGGCTTTTATCCGCCAAAATTGTCCGCCAAGGTGTTACGGCCATAATCACAATAAGTGATAAAACATAGAAGGCAATGATACGAATTGGGATTGCATTGATGGCTTTTGGTAGCGATTTTTCAGGATCGCGCGTTTCAGCGGCTGCGGTACCGACTAATTCAATCCCAACAAATGCAAATATCGCAATTTGGAAGCCTGCAAAGAAACCACTTATTCCCATAGGGAACATTCCACCATCATTCCAAATGTTACTCAATGATGCAGTATGGCCTGTAGGCGATTGGAAATTCATCGCGATAAGCGTTCCGCCTACTGCAATTAAGGCAATAATGGCGACAATTTTTATCATCGCAAACCAAAACTCAAGCTCACCAAAAAGCTTAACGGACACTAAATTTAGTGTGAGTAAGGTGATGACACAAATAAATGAAGTCACCCATTCAGGAAAATCGGGTACCCAGAAACTGACATAGGAGGTAATGGCAATAATATCTGCGATGCCAGTGATCACCCAACAAAACCAATATGTCCAGCCGACGAAAAAACCTGCCCATGGTCCGATCAGGTCAGCAGAAAAGTCGCTGAAGGATTTATAGTTAAGGTTAGAGAGTAGAAGTTCACCCATTGCTCGCATAACAAAAAATAACACGAAGCCAATTATCATGTATACGAATATAATGGATGGCCCTGCAAGAGAGATGGTTTTCCCTGACCCCATGAATAGACCCGTTCCAATTGCGCCGCCAATTGCAATAAGTTGAATATGGCGGTTACTAAGGCTTCGTTTTAACTGATTACGATCAGCGGAGTGCTGAGCTGGGTTTGAAGTTGTATTTTCTTCCATACTGTAAAGTGTCCGTAGTAGTTTGTTATAATTGACCACAGTATTTTTTTATTTGTGTGGTTATGTTTGCGTGAAATATTGTGACATAAATCTCAATTAGAGTAAGGAAAACTTACTTTGTTGAAATCGAAGTGCTGCTTATTCAATCTATCATTATCGTTAATTTAACATTCAATACTAAAAATTAACTTACACAATAAAAATAGCAGAATAATATTGACTGTAGCAATTGATAGGCGTTAAATATTTTGCACTGGGTTGTTAGCTCAGTTGGCAGAGTAGGCGACTCTTAATCGCTCGGTCTGGGGTTCGAACCCCCAACAACCCACCAGAATTAAGCTGTATTATCAGTATAATAAGCCACTTTTAAACAGTGGCTTATTGCTTTTTATGGTGCAAAAAAGCCTATTTATTATTCCCTTCGAAACAATTTCCATTTTTTACTCAAATTCATCTTGGATAAGCTTTGAGCCAGTCTGATTTACCTGACTCTAAGTTGAATAATCAAAACACAAAGAGAGCCTTGATTATATGCAATGTATATCAAAGTGCTATTTGTTAAATAAATGTGTAACTAATAAATTAAAAGAAAATTGATTGAACAGTATTTTTCTGAAATGAATAAATATCGATAAAATGCAATGATCAAAAAAAATAAATAGCCTGTTAAAACAGCCAATAAGGTAATAAAAAAGATAAGTTAGCAAAATAACCCACCTAATCAAAAATAACCAGATTAATAATCTGTTGCAATACAGGAAAGTAATGCTATTCCTGTTGCGACCTTTTTTTCACGGTTACTTTAGCTTCGTAACCTAATAGGTATAAAGCCTGTTCTAGCATCTCAATTTTTGACGCGTAGTGAACATCGAGTAAGCGTTCTATTTGTTGCGCATTAATATTCATTTTTCTAGCTAAATCAACACGTAAAGTTTTAGTGTCTAACATTGCATTATGTAGCGCGACTTTGAGGCAGACTAAAATAGGCAAATACACTGGGAATGCATTTTCTGTATGTCCTTGTGGTAGTGGAATTGCTTTTCTTGACGTTATTAATTCAGATAATGTTGCCAGTAAAACCTCTTCGGCTTCCAATTCAACATCATCTTTGCAAAAAGTGACACCTTGAATACCTGGAAAATCATAAAAATTGATTTCAAATGCACCTTCTTCTTCAACAAATTCAACATTGGCAAAATAAGTAAACATACCTTTCCTTTTATAGTTGGTATTAAAAGCCGTTAGTATAAAGTAAATCTAAGAGAGCTTCAGTCAAACCTGTATGCAGAATAAGCGAGATTATAGGTGAGTAAGATGGCTTATTGAGCTCGATGATATCAAGATGTTCATTTTGTGATCTTGTAGGCGCAAATGTACCTATAACAACATAGTTTTATTTAGAAACTATTTGGAAATAAAGAAACTAAATGTGAACAAAGTCGCAATTCTTATAATCTTTTTACTCCAGTAGACATACTTCATTTTGTTGAATTTGTACTCGAAAAGCTAACTGAATTATTTTAACTAAAATCAACTCATTTCAGTTAGATGTGTTCATCGACTAAGCAAATTTACTTAAGTTAAATTAGCGTTAAGCTGGATTTGTTAAAATAAAAGTATATAGTAATCAAAAGTTATAATAACGTTATGTTATTATGTTATTAACGTGCCAATGTAAAACCCTAAACAAATTAAGTAAAAATACAAATTAAAATACAAGATGTCAGCACTGTTTTATTCTTATTTTGAATGAGATAAAGCGAATAGGAAAATTGATAAGAAACAGAATGTTCTCAATTGAAACTTTGATTTTTCGTGATGCGTTCTTGGGTTTGGTTACCTGTAGGTTGATCATTTTATTAAAAAAATTAATTTTTTAGTTATTTTAATAAAAAAAACAAAAATAAATTGATTGAAAGTGTTTAGTTAAAAAAATAATAACAAGAAAATTACTAAAAATATAAATCGGCCAATAATACATAACACATATATTTAAGCTAAATATTTGTTTCATTACTGACAGGCTTTATAAAGTTTATTAATTTTATTAATATTATCATATGAGCATATTATAACCATAGTTTAATGATTCTAATGTAACATATATATATGGAGATAATATGTATGACAAAATAATATCTTTTTTCTCTTTGAACTGGATTGAATAATTTTGAATAACGCCTATTGCCATCATTAAACTTATTGAAAATTAATGATTAAGTTTTATTCCCAAATAGCCGATAATGAGGAATACCTATATTAGATTTTTGAGTTTCTCAATACCAAAGATTGATTTGGATCAATATTTTGATTTTGATGTTGTGATTGGTTTTTTTTGCTTTCAAATCACACATAAAGAGTGAAGGCTTTGATTAAAATCCTGTCATTTGGCTTAGGGTGATCTAAAATGTTGCGGATATTTTAGATAGGGAAAGACAAGATAAAGAAATAATAAAGATTATTTAATGAATCAATGGATAATTATCCCAATGAGATAAAAAGAAACATAAGTACCTTGAATAGTTAATTTAGTGGTGCATAATAATTGACGACTAATAATGACATCGGCAAATTCTGACTTTTACTGAAAGTGCTAAATTTTTAGTCACTCTTTATTGTTTGTAGGTATTCAGGAAATGTATTTAATTTAAGTTTGAAGATTTGTGTTTTTATACTCCAAACTGGGTATTGATTAACGGAAAACATGGGAAGTAATGGAATACATTTATCCAGTTTAATTAATTTTACTAATAACCAATTTTAGGCACACAAAACTTTCAAATTCATATTTGTTCTTTTTGCACACAGATGTTGATAAATATTCGGAAAGGAAAAAAAATGAGCTCGACGACAGATTTTCTGAAGCATATATACGATATTAACCTCTCATATTTGCTATTAGCCCAAAAACTCATCTCCCAAGAGAAAGCTTCTGCGATGTTCCGCTTAGGTACCTCTGATGCAATGGCAACTACTTTAGCAGACCTTACGCTTCCTCAATTGGTCAAATTGGCAGAAACAAACCAGCTAATCTGTCAGTTTAGATTTGAGAATAGCGACACAATTGAAAAGTTGACCCGCGACTCAAGGGTTGATGAATTACAACAAATTCATACAGGTATCCTCCTTTCGACCCGATTATTGCAAACGCATAATGAAGGCGACACTGATATAGCGAGAAAAAGATGAGTACCGCAGCTGAAAAAAGTATTGTCCAAGAAGCGAACGATATTCGCTTAGCCATGGAATTAATCTCTTTAGGCGCTCGCCTTCAAATGTTAGAAAGTGAAACCCAAATTAGCCGCGGCCGTTTAGTTCGATTATACAAAGAACTTCGAGGCTGCCCGCCACCAAAAGGTATGCTACCGTTCTCAACAGATTGGTTTATGACATGGGAGCAGAATATTCATTCATCCATGTTTTATAACGCCTATCAATTTTTACTGCAAAGTGGACATTGCCAAGGCGTTGATGCCATCTTAAAAGCTTACCGTTTGTATCTTGAACAATGTATTCCAGAGCCAGGTGATGAGCCATTATTAGCACTAACACGAGCTTGGACCCTCGTCCGTTTTGTTGAAAGTGGCATGCTACAAAGCTCAAAATGCAGCTGCTGCCATGGTTCGTTTATCACTTATGCGCACATCCCAGAAAATAGTTTTACTTGTAGTTTGTGTCAGCCGCCATCACGAGCAATAAAAAAACGTAAACTTTCCGAGCATCTCGCCGATATTACGCTATATCGACAGGATGGCATTACGAAAGCGGTAATGTAATTGGATTGATTTGGTCAACAGGCAAGTTTTTGCCTGTTACTCCTAATATTCCCTTTGACTGCCATCTGTTAACCAACGGAGTGAAAGGGAATATTGTGTTAATACTCATCGGGTATATCATTGTTACAATAGCGGTTATTGGCGGTTATCTCATGGTTGGTGGCCATTTAGGCGCGCTATATCAACCCGCTGAATTTGTTATTATATTAGGTGCTGGTTTAGGTGCATTTGTCGTGGGTAACAGTGGCAAATCCATTATCGCCCTATGTAAAGTATTACCGAAACTATTCCGCCGTTCTTCCTACAATAAAACGATGTCAATGGACTTGATGGCATTGTTATTTCAATTGCTCAATAAATCTCGCCAACAAGGGTTACTTGCCTTAGAAAAAGATATTGAAAATCCTCAAGAAAGCGAAATTTTTTCTCAATATCCTCGCATCCTCAAAGATGCATCCACCATGATGTTTATTGTGGATTATTTGCGTTTGATGGTAAGCAGTAACTTACAAAGTCATGAAATTGAAGCCTTAATGGATGAAGAACTCGAAACATTCCGCCAAGAAAATGAAGTTCCTGCATCTGGCCTAAATATGGTCGGTGACTCCATGCCTGCTTTTGGTATTGTGGCGGCGGTATTAGGTGTCGTGAATGCGTTGGGATCTGCTGATAGGCCAGCAGGTGAACTTGGCGCATTGATTGCCCATGCGATGGTTGGAACATTCTTAGGTATTTTAGTCGCTTACGGATTTATTTTACCCTTGGCAGCACTGATTAGATTACGCAGCAGCGAACAGCTCAAAATGATGGAATGTATCAAAGTGACATTCTTATCTGCATTACAAGGGTATGCGCCGCAAATTGCCGTAGAGTTTGGTCGTAAAGTGTTATTTAGTGCTGATAGGCCGTCATTCGTTGAACTTGAAGATAGAGTTCGCGAAGTAAAAGTGGGTGCTCGCTCACAAGAAACCACCGAGGAGTAACACTAGGATGGCAGCCAATACCCCTCATGTAATTCGAGTCAAAAAACGCAATTCTCATCATCAAGGTGGCCACGGTGGTTCGTGGAAAATCGCTTATGCCGATTTTATGACGGCGATGATGGCATTCTTTTTGGTGATGTGGCTGATTTCGATTTCAAGTCCTCAAGAACTCACGCAAATTGCAGAATATTTTCGAACTCCGCTTAGTACTGCAATTAACCCTGGTACCAAAAGTGGAGATGCGACCAACCCTATTCCGGGAGGCGGCAAAGACCCCATTTTTCGTGAGGGCGATGTGATGCCTGAACCGAATAATATTATTGACGGTAATGCCAGTTATCGGTTTGAAAAGCTTAAGGAAGCCCTTGAGCAGGCTATTTTAAAAGACCCACGTCTAAATGAGTTAAAACCGCATTTACTGATCGACATGATTAATGACGGTCTGCGCATTCAAATTGTCGATAGTGAAAACCGCCCGATGTTTCAAGTAGGTTCTGCGATAGTGGAACCTTACATGCGCGATATTTTACGCGCCATTGCCCCTTTGCTAAATGATGTACCTAACCGAATCAGCATTTCAGGCCATACCGATGATTTATCTTATGCCAACGGGGCGAATTACAGCAACTGGGAACTTTCATCAGACAGAGCAAATGCTTCGCGACGTGAGTTAATCCGTGGGGGAATGGATGAGAGCAAGGTTTTACGAGTGGTTGGTATGGCATCAGCGATTCATTTAGATAAAAACAACGGTCTTGCACCAATTAACCGACGGATCAGCATCATTGTTCTCAATGATGAGGAAACGAAACAAATTTTACGTGAATACGACGGAGCAAAACCGATTTCTGACGTATTGGGTAAACCAGCTACGAAGATAGCTACTGAGACTGTGGTGACGGCGAAAACACAGAAAAAAGCCGATGAATAGACTGTGTTTGTGAAGAGATACATTGTGATTTTTTATTGCCTGCCGGATTTTCCGGCAGTCAGCGTTAAGTGAAACCTAAGCGAAACTGGATAAAAACCATGGATATTACTGAGTTTTATCAAACATTTTTCGATGAAGCCGACGAGTTGCTCAGGGATATGGAACAACATTTACTTGAGCTTGATCCTTTTGACCCGGATAGCGAGCAGCTAAATGCCATTTTCCGTAGTGCGCACTCAATAAAAGGAGGTGCTGCAACCTTTGGTTTCACTCAGTTGCAAAACACCACGCACACACTGGAAAACCTGCTCGATAAGGCACGCCATGATGAGTTGGTCCTCACTCCTGACATCATAGATGTATTTTTGGATACCAAAGATGTTATGGCCTCGCAGCTCGATGCTTACAAAAATGATTCTTTACCCGATGAAGAGTCATTTAAACGAATTTGTGAAGTGCTTAGTCGTGTTGAGAACCATGCCGAAGAGGTCATTGAGGCAGAGTCTATTATTGAAGACATTGTACAAGTAGAAGAAGTGACGTCAGAAATTCAACAAATTGACGCTAAAGGGGAATTTTCGCATTACTTTAAAATCACATTAAGTGGACTTAAAGAAACCGAAGTCGATTTACTTGCCGACGAGCTCGAACTGTTTGGTCATTTATATCATACGGAAAAATCGACCGATAGCCTCCAAGTATGGTTAGGCACAAATACCGATATTGAGGATATTTGTGGGGTACTGTGTTTTGTGGTGGATGAATCACAAATTGCACAAGACGCTATCACGTTTGCTGATTGCCAAGCTTTTATGCCACAAGCAGAAAGAAAAAGTGAACCTGAAGCCGTTCAAGATGCGGAAATTGTGCTTCCAAAAGAAGTCGTTAACCCTACCGTGGTTTCGAGCCCTTCGAAAAAAACAGCAGTAACAAAACCGAAAGGGGACTCCAGCAGTATTCGTGTTGCCGTGGAAAAAGTCGATCAACTTATCAACCTGGTCGGTGAGTTAGTAATTATCCAATCCATGCTGACACAGCACAGCCAACACGTTGATCAAAATGAATACAGTGATTTACTGAGCTCTATTGTTCAATTGGAGCGTAACTCGCGAGCCCTGCAAGAGTCCGTCATGTCTATTCGTATGATGCCAATGGACTATGTTTTCAGCCGTTTCCCACGCATGGTGCGTGATATTGCCTCTAAATTAGGCAAGAAAATTGAATTAAAAGTGGAAGGTAGTTCGACTGAACTTGATAAGAGCCTGATAGAGCGCATTGTCGACCCGCTAAATCACCTTGTCCGTAATAGCTTAGACCATGGTATTGAAAAACCAGATGTCCGTGTGGCAAATGGAAAACCAGAAGCGGGGACATTGACTCTCGCAGCTGCACATCAAAGCGGCAATATTTGTATTGAGGTGCGTGATGACGGGGCAGGTCTAAACCGTGAGCGTATTTTGGCTAAAGCCCGCTCTCAAGGGATGAATGTGCATGATGGCATGAGTAACGATGAAGTGGCGATGCTTATTATGGCACCAGGCTTCTCCACTGCAGAAGTGGTAACTGATGTATCGGGTCGCGGTGTGGGGATGGATGTGGTGAAAAGGAACATTCAAGATATGGGCGGCCGTATCCAAATCGGTTTCACCGAAGGCAAAGGAACTATCATTCGAATTTTACTTCCTTTAACCCTTGCCATTCTTGATGGAATGTCAGTAAAAGTGGCAGAAGATGTTTTTATCGTGCCTTTAAGCGCCATCATCAGCACTTTACAACCACGACAAGAAGATATTTACCGCCTTGCGGGTGAAGAAAAAATGCTTTTAGTTCGCGGTGAATATCTGCCATTGGTCGAGCTACACCATGTCTTTTCTATTGAAGAAGCGGAGCGCAATTTGGATAACAGCATTGTGCTTATTATTCAAAATGCGGGGCACCGTTTTGCATTGCTTGTGGACAAATTGGTCGGACAGCAACAAGTCGTGGTGAAAAATATCGAAAGTAACTACCGAAAAATTCCAGGTATTTCTGCTGCAACGATTATGGGCGACGGTTCTGTTGCATTGATTTTAGATGTGGCTGAGCTGCAAAAAATGAATAACAGCATTTTGATCAAAAAGAAACATCAGGTTTCCCAACCTGTCGTGCACTAAATAGAGGCCATATACCATGTCTATGTTAGATGATGATTTAAATAAACACGAAGAAGAAAAAAACGGCGAAGGTTACCTTATTTTCACTTTAGGTGAGGAAGAGTACGGCATTGAAATTTTAAAAGTGCAGGAAATTCGGGGGTACGAGCAAGTCACTCGCATCGCAAATACACCTGACTTTATCAAGGGGGTTACGAACTTACGCGGAGTCATTATCCCAATCATTGATTTACGGGTGAAATTCTCTCATGAAAATGTGGTGTACAACGATAACACCGTTGTGATTGTTGTGAATTTAAAAGACCGAGTGGTTGGCATTGTGGTTGATGGCGTTTCGGATGTGTTGGTGCTCAATGAAGAGCAAATTGCACCGCCGCCCGATTTTGCAGTGACGTTATCCACCCAATATCTCACTGGTTTAGGGACACTCAATGACCGCATGTTGATTTTAGTGGACATTGAAAAGCTACTGACTAGTGACGAAATGGCGCTTATTGACAGCATGGCTGAGTAATTCTCAGCCTAAATAATTGCTCAAATAATAATAAGTCATTAACTAAAGTTTTTGGTTAGATGACCGATATCCAAAATACAACAAATAATGTTAGTAAAACGTCATGTACAGTCGAATTAAAATCGTATCAGGACTTTTGTCCGTCATTTTTATCTTTATTTTATTGCAACTGGTATCCAGTGGGTTGATGTTCACTAAACTCGGCGATAACAGCGACAGTATTAGTTATTTAAATTCACTACAACGCCAAAGACAAGTATTAACGGAAAGCTGGGTTAACCTTTTACAGGCCCGAGCCAATTTAAATCGGTCAATCAACGCCTACCTATTAGACGGCCGCAAAATTCAAGATGATGCGACAACAGAAGACCTGATTAAAGCGGCAAAACGTAACTTTAAAGCTGCGGATGATGCTTATGCTCGTTACAACAAGCTGATGCAAAGTTCAGAGTATGATAAAGCCAAGTTTGAACAGCTTTTTAGCACCTATGAAACCTACCGTGATGCATTAATTAAGCTCAGTGATTTCGCGGAAAAAGGAGACTTAGAAGGTTTCTATGCTCATAGAACATCGGGCCATCAAATGAAGTTCGAAGAGCAATTTAATGCTTATTTCGCCGATATTTCAGCCGATTTCCAAAGCGAGGTCGTTAATGCAGATAATAATTATCGCCAATCATTATATATGCTGGTGACATTATCGATTCTGCTCGCCTTTATTGGTTTCTTTAGTTATCGCTATGTGCGTAAAGGCATTATTGAGCCATTAGGTTTATTAAACGAGCGGATTAAAGTCTTCGCATCAGGTGATTTAACGCCTTCCATTACGACAGCCTCGAATAACGAAATTGGCGAATTAGCTAATGGCGTTCAGCACATGCAACAAGAGCTGATTAACACGGTTCGTGGTGTATTAGATGGCAGTGAAACTATTTACCAAGGCACCACTGAAATTGCCGCAGGTAATAACGACCTTTCTTCTCGTACGGAGCAGCAAGTGGCGTGTTTGGAAGAGACATCCGCCAGTATGAGCGAATTAACCGCAACGGTTAAGCAAAATACAGACTACGCCCATCAAGCTAGCGAGTATGCAAACCAAGCGTCTGTTATTGCGAAAGAAGGTGGAAAAGTGGTTTCCAATGTGGTGAGTACCATGTTGAACATTGCTGATAGCTCACAAAAAATCTCTGATATCACTGCAGTGATTGACAGTATTGCCTTCCAAACCAATATCTTAGCACTGAATGCTGCGGTTGAAGCTGCACGAGCGGGTGAGCATGGCCGTGGTTTTGCGGTCGTGGCAGATGAAGTGCGTAACTTAGCACAACGCAGTGCGGATGCCGCGAAAGAAATCAAAACATTGATTGAAGACTCTGTTTCAAGAACAGGAACAGGCGCGCGCCAAGCGGAAGACGCAGGTGAAACGATGACGAAAATTGTGGAATCGGTCACGCGAGTGACAGACATCATGACGCACATCGCAACCGCTTCTGATGAGCAAAGTAAAGGCATTTCGCAGGTCAGCATTGCAGTTGCTGAAATGGATAAAGTGACTCAGCAAAATGCCTCGTTAGTGGAACAATCAGCGGTTGCAGCGAATGTGTTAGAAGAGCAAGTCGCGAAACTGTCGCAGCTTATCTCTATTTTCCGTTTACCACCGTTAAAACAAAGTGAAATACGTAATACAAAACCAGCAGCAAGAACGGTATCCAATATCGTTAAAACGCCGGATTTAAAAAAACTATCATCGAAGGAACATAAAGATGATGACAACTGGGAAACTTTCTAAACATTAAGCATGGTTTCACGCTGCAAGGCTTTGGCTTTGCAGCGTTTCTGTGCATTAGAAAACAAGCAATGTTTTAAGCGAACAGCTCTCTTAGCTGGCACAAATGGGGATTATCTATGTTTGGTAAAAATATCCGAATTTCGGTGAGTTTATATCTGCTTCTATTTTTATTTTGTGGAATGCAGATTGTGTCGAGCGGGGTTTCTGTTGGAATTGTTGTTAGTGAGTTAAAAGCATTAGAACGTATTGATTTGGGCTCTGATAAGCGTGCAATGCTTGAGGAAACCAATAAACATTTAATACAAGCACGTAATAGCTTAACGCAAATTGCATTGCTGAATAAAGTGAGTGGCCATGACCAGCTTATTGAAGAAACACAAGTCACTTTTGGCAAACTATTAGAAGAAGCGCAAAAAGATTATACCACATTTAAAAACCAACCGATTTTGAGTGAAAAAGAAAACCTTGCAGCTCTTGATGCGAAATATCAAGCTTTTGTCGCAACACTCAAAGCATTAAAAACACACTTAGATAACAAAGATATCGCAGCTTACATTGAGCTTCCAGCCCAAGAAAATCAAGATCAATTAACCCAAGTAATTGATGAATATCTTGAATTATTGAATGCTGAAAATGATGAATCTCTTTCTGCTGCACGCATGTACAACACCTTTGCGTGGAGCTCATTTTGTTCGGTGATTGTGATTATTATTCTGGTGATCGCGTTTGCTCATTATTGGATGAAACGTAAAGTGATTAACCCATTGAAAAGTATGGGTGAACACTTCGCTTTAGTGGCTGATGGCAAACTGAACCAAAATATTGAAATTACGACGGGCGATGAAATCGGTGAAGTATTTGGCAAACTCAAACAAATGCAAGAATCGTTAGCCACTTCCGTCAGTGCATTGCGTTCGAATACTGACCAAATGTATACCGGTATTCGTGAAATCGCTTTAGGTAATAATAACTTATCATCGCGTACTGAACAGCAAGCAGCATCCCTTGAAGAAACGGCAGCCAGTATGGAAGAGCTAACAGCGACCGTTAAGCAGAATGCGGATAACGCGCGTCAAGCCAGTGAGCTCGCCGTCAGTGCATCGAAAACGGCAACGAAAGGCGGTGAAATTACCGAAGATGTTATCGATACCATGACATCAATTTCTAACAGTTCACAAAAAATTAGCGCAATTATTAGCGTGATTGATGGCATTGCTTTTCAAACCAATATTTTAGCCCTAAATGCAGCGGTTGAAGCGGCGCGTGCGGGTGAGCAAGGTCGTGGGTTCTCCGTTGTCGCTGGCGAAGTTAGGGCATTGGCACAACGTAGTGCTGAAGCGGCAAAAGAGATTAAAACGTTAATTGATGAGTCTGTGGGGCGTGTAAGTCAAGGTTCCCAGCTGGTGAATGAAGCGGGTGCGACCATGAGCGAACTGGTTGCTGCAGTTAATCAAGTGACTGAATTAATGGGAAATATTGCGTCTGCATCGAATGAGCAAAGCCGTGGGATTGAGCAAGTTGCTACCGCAGTGAGTCAAATGGACTTAGTCACACAGCAAAACGCTGCATTAGTCGAGCAATCGACCAGTGCAACTGCGGCACTGGAAGACCAAGCCAATAACTTAGTGGATACTGTGGCATTTTTTGAGCTCCCTGAAAATGCAGTAAACCGTAGTCGGTATTAAGTGTTGAGAAAACTCACAATGAGTTTTCGGCAGAGGGAGATGAATCGTTTTGTGCATTTCCCTTGCCATTAAAGGCAGCGCATTAGGTGGCTGCTTCTGGATTTTTATTGAATAGGACGACAAGTACGATGCTTTTTGTACCACAGATAGAACCACTGACTGATGATGAGTTTGGTCGGGTTTGTCGATTTATTCATAAAAAATCAGGCATAGTCCTAACCATGAATAAAAAAAATATGGTCTATAACCGGCTATTAAAGCGGTTACGTGACTGTAATCTCGACAACTTTTCTGACTATTTACGGATGCTTGAGCGCGAGCCACATAACGCGGAATGGCAAGCTTTCGTCAATGCATTGACCACAAATTTAACCGCATTCTTTCGTGAGCCACACCATTTTGTCACGTTAACGGATTTTATTCGTACACGTAAAAATAACCCAATCACCATCTGGTGTGCAGCATCTTCAACAGGGGAAGAGCCTTATTCTATCGCGATGACATTAAGTGATGTACTGGGGCCAAATGCCGTTAATGCCAAAGTGATTGCCAGTGACATTGATACGGAAGTGCTTGAAAAAGCGAAACAAGGTGTTTACCGCATCGAAGAGCTGAAATCACTTAGTGCACTTCAGCGGCAACGTTACTTTATGAAAGGTGTGGGGGAATTTGAAGGGTATGCACGAGTCAAGCCCGCGTTAAGGCAGATGATTGAATTTCGTTACTTAAATTTGAGTGACCATGACTGGCAGCTCCAACATCGCTTTGATGCAATTTTTTGCCGTAACGTAATGATTTATTTCGATAAAGAAATGCAAATAAAAATGCTTGAGCGTTTTGCACCACTGCTTAAGCCAGATGGCTTGTTATTTATTGGGCATTCAGAAAATTTATCACAATTAACACAACGCTTTGTGATCAAAGGACAAACCGTCTACAGCGTGCAAGCTGAAAGGAGGGGGTAATGAAAAAAATTAAAGTGCTATGTGTGGATGACTCAGCACTGATGCGTCAATTAATGCGTGAAATCATTAATAGCCATGAAGACATGGAGGTGGTGGATACAGCGCCTGATCCTTACGTTGCACGTGATTTAATTAAACAGCTCGAACCTGATGTGATCACGTTAGATGTTGAAATGCCTCGTATGGATGGTATTGATTTTTTAGAAAAATTAATGCGTTTGCACCCAATGCCAGTGGTGATGGTATCTACATTGACATCAAAAGGCTCCGAAGTAACGCTTAAAGCGTTAGAGCTTGGTGCGGTGGATTTTGTCACTAAACCACAAATCGGCATTCGCGAAACCATGATGAGCTACCGTGACATTATTGGTGAAAAAATTCGTGCGGCGGCAATGTCTAAGATCACTCAACGCAGTCGGTTTGCGCGGCCAGAGAAAAAAATGTCTGAGCCAGTTGCTCAAGCCAAAGCGTTGTCCCCGTATGTGTGTAACAGCCGTGTGATTGCGGTTGGCGCATCTACTGGCGGGACAGAAGCGATCCGCCAATTTTTAGAAATGCTACCCCGTGAATGCCCACCTGTGGTGATCACGCAGCATATGCCCGCAGGATTTACCCGCTCATTTGCTGACAGACTGAATAAATTGTGTGTACTAACGGTAAAAGAGGCAGAAAACAACGAGTTACTGCAAAAAGGACACGCCTATATCGCGCCAGGTGATTCTCACATGTTGATTGCAGACAAAGGCAAAGGTTTCCAAGTGATTTTGCAACAAAGTGAACCCGTTAATCGCCATCGCCCGTCAGTAGATGTGCTATTTGATTCAGTAGCTCAATGTGTCGGACGAAAATGCATTGGTGTGTTATTGACTGGTATGGGGATGGATGGCGCCAAAGGGTTATTGAATTTACGTAAACAAGGGGCGATTACTTACGCGCAGAACGAAAGTAGCTGTGTGGTATTTGGTATGCCACGAGCTGCGATTGAAATGGATGCAGTGGACGAAGTGCAAGATATTCGAAAAATTGCCCCAAGTGTTTTAGCAAGACTTTCTTCTGTCACTGTGTAGCAGCGGCGGAAATTCACAATTGTATTTGAAGGAGTGGTTATGGCCGCTAAAGATCTTAGTTTTCTGGTTGTTGATGATTTTTCTACCATGCGTCGTATCGTCCGTAACTTATTAAAAGAGCTCGGGTTTAGCAAAATAGAAGAAGCAGAAGACGGTGTTGATGCATTAGAAAAAATCCGTGCGGGTAACATCGACTTTGTTGTTGCAGACTGGAATATGCCAAATATGGATGGCTTAGAACTGCTTAAAACAATTCGTGGCGATGATGCACTTAAGCATATCCCAGTTTTGATGGTAACGGCGGAAGCAAAAAAAGAAAACATCATTGCTGCTGCACAAGCAGGGGCAAGTGGTTATGTGGTTAAACCGTTCACTGCCGCTATCTTAGAAGAAAAACTGAACAAAGTATTTGAAAAAATGGGACTGCAATAATAGTGAGTGCCAAAGGAGATTTTCATGACTGAGCAAGTGGGTATGGAAGGTATTCGCAATGGTAATGATGATTTAAAACAAGTCATTACACGCATTGGTACGCTGATGAGAACCTTGCGTGAAAGTATGCGCGAATTGGGGTTAGAAAAAAGTGTCCAACAGGCTGTTGCAAGCATTCCAGATGGGAAAGACAGACTGCGTTATATCGCGCAAATGACGGCGCAAGCGGCAGAAAAAACCTTAAATGGCATTGATGTCATCAAACCACTGCAAGTGGATATGAATAAAAATGCGCAGACGTTGCAACAGCAATGGCAAGAAACAGCGACTGGTGTGGTTCCTACACAATTGCGTGAGTCAACAGAAGCTTTTTTAGGGCAAGTGATCCAAGACAGCGAAACCACTAAGGCTGAATTACTGGAAATCATGATGGCGCAAGATTTTCAGGACTTAACAGGGCAAGTCATTAAAAAAATGATGGAAGTGGTTGAAGAAGCGGAAAAACAACTGCTGGCATTGTTAATGGAAAATACGCCACCTGAAATGCGTGCGAAAACACAAAACGAAAGTTTACTCAATGGCCCGCAAATCAATAAAGAAGGCGTTAATGTGATGGCATCACAGTCGCAAGTTGATGACCTGCTTGATGAACTTGGTTTTTAGGTTATTACGATAACCTAACCGCTTTTTATGGAGCTACATTAGTTGATAACGATTAACGTAGCTTCATATTATCCATTTCAATTAGTTAGCTTACTGTGATCGAGTGTATTCAGATGATAAATAATGATTTGATTTCTACTTTGATAAATGATGAAAAAGGAGAAAGGCGAGAAGAACTTGACCAAGAAACCGCTTGCCTTGAATTAGAAATGCGCAAAGCGTTAATTAGCCAGTTGCGTATGGCTCGCCTTGCTAATAATTTTACGCAAGTTGAAATTGCTGAAAAAATGCAAACACAAAAGCAAAATATTTCCCGTTTAGAAAAAGGGCAGTTTGACCCTAAACTCGGTACGTTACTCAAATATGCGCAAGCTGTTGGCATGCAAATTACGTTAAACCCAACGACTAAATAATATTGTGCTAGTCATGTTGGTAGACGGCAATAATTTTACTGCCGAGTACATGTTCAAATTGGGCAATAAAATCATCGCTAATATCCCAATTATGAAAGCTAAAACCTAGGTTGCCAAAGGCCCATTGAGGGTTAAATTGCCAACCGAAAAGCGGTGAATGAAAATTGCATTGAAAGCAGGATAAGCTTTCGTTTTTTCCTTCATACCAATCAGAAACGGCATCACCCCATGCATGACTGTGTTCTGTTTGTTCATTGCCGCATTGTGGGCAGTAAATGCCAATCCCATTGCCGCCTGCATGAAAAACAGTGCGTTCTGTGACAATGGATAGGGTATTTTTTAATTGGTTTTCAGGTAGTTGGGTGGGAACAATACTGCCATCAATAACATATAAAATAGGTTCTTTATAAGCAGGCATTGGGCGATAAATTACCTTATCATATTCAATCGCTTGAAAGCTAGGGTCGATGATCCCTTGTGTTTGTAGCCAATTTAGCATGCGAGCCGCTTCTTTTGGCGCATCTTCAAGTGTGATATCGGGGGCGACTAGGTGGCAAGTATCCATAAGAACCTTATTAATTAAAACCCATCAATGAGTAGGGCAATGGCTTTTTTGATATGTTCTCTTTCAATGTTTAACTTATTGATTTATTTGAAAAAATTATAATTTTGGTACAGCGACCATTAAGTGAGTCATTAAAATATAGTCATGGTCAAGAACCGAAAGGCATGGGGTTAGTTTATCAGGCACGGGCTGATGTAATAAATCACTATCATATAAAGGGATGACCAATCGAGTATTCAGGATATCAATAATATCACTTTGAATATCAAATAAGTAGGGAGCATGAATAGCATCGCCTCTATTTTGATAGAGATGGTATTGCATTAAAATTCCCTGTATTTGTCTGAGAATAGTCCATGCTCTTTGCTGATCCTATTGAGTTCATTGAAACCTGCGATGTTTTTTTCTTTCCACTTTATGGTTTCCACTTTTTTTAATTCTTCGGCTAATGCCTTACATAAGATGGCTGATAAATTCCTTATACATGTGTATTCACCCGTGTAAGCTGTCACGGTTTCGTGTGAATATGGATATTTTATCGCCATTTTTGAGCAGCGCGAGAAAAATATAATTGCCCGTTTTTTATTTGCCAAGCGCTTCGCAAAGTTGCTGTCTTATTGCTCAATAGGCAAATAACCCCCTCGAACTGCGTCTATTTTCCACCATTGATTTTTTTACACTCTGTCATGCTATAGCGATAACTCGTATTTTCGCTAAATTTTGGAACCACGGTGTCCGACGAGAGTGATGTAGAAAAAACAGAAGAGCCCACCCCCCATAAAAAGCAAAAAGCCAAAGATGATGGGCAAATCGTTCGTTCAAAGGAACTTAGCTCGCTAATGATGATGTTGGCGGGTATCAGTTTGCTCTGGTTAAGCGGGGGGCACCTTGCGGCACAACTTCGCCAAATTGCCCGACAAGGCTTTATTTTTGATGGCCATTATTTGCAAAATACAGGCTTAATGATCAGCTATTTAGGGCGTGTGGTCAGTGAGGCATTATTTGCATTATTGCCTGTTATTGGCGGTTTAGCGCTCGTCGGGATTTCCGCGTCGTCTTTAGTGGGCGGGTTAGTGTTTAACAGTAAATTGATTAAGTTCGATTTAAAAAAGCTCAACCCAATTAAAGGGCTAAAACGTATTTTTTCAATGAATGCGTTATCAGAATTGTTCAAGGCAATTTTGAAATCATTGTTTGTTGGGTTGGGGGCATTTATTTTTTTATGGCAAAGCTGGCCTTCATTGCTGCATTTAGTGATGGAGTCACCTGTTACCGCACTGAGTAATGCCCTGCAAAAAGTGATTTTTGCGGGGTATTTGATTGTGTTTTTGCTGATCCCAATGGTGGCATTTGACGTGTTTTATCAATTTCGCTCTCATTTGAAGAAATTGCGTATGAGCCGCCAAGAAATTAAAGATGAGTTTAAGCAGCAAGAGGGTGACCCACATATTAAAGCGAAAATTCGCCAACAACAGCGGGCGATAGCGCGAAATCGCATGATGGCGGATGTGCCACTTGCCGATGTGATAGTGACTAACCCCACGCACTATGCAGTGGCGCTGAAATATGATGATAAACGTATGGGGGCACCAAAAGTGTTGGCGAAAGGCGCAGGGGTGATAGCGCAGCGCATTAAGGAAATTGGTGAAGAACACCGAATATTACAATTAGAAGCACCGCCGCTTGCAAGGGCGTTATATCGTCATGCAGAGATAGGGCAAAGCATCCCTGTCGCGTTATATGCGGCGGTTGCAGAAGTTTTAGCATGGGTTTACCAACTGCGCCGCTGGCGTCGTGAAGGTGGGCTCAGACCGAAAAAACCGAAAAATTTACCAGTGCCACCGACGCTGGACTTTGCTGGAGATAACAATCGCGATGGCTAATTTGGCTGCACTTTTAAAATTGCCGAAAAACTTACAAGGAACGCAGTGGCAAATACTCGCGGGTCCAGTTCTAATCTTATTGATTTTGTCGATGATGGTATTGCCATTACCCGCATTTTTATTGGATTTACTGTTTACCTTTAATATTGCGCTTTCCATCATGGTGTTATTGGTGGCGATGTTCACTAAACGAACCCTTGATTTTGCTGCCTTTCCAACTATCTTACTATTCGCCACGCTATTACGCCTATCGTTGAATATCGCATCAACACGAATTATTTTGTTGGATGGGCATACAGGGCCTGACGCTGCAGGTCGAGTCGTTGAGGCATTCGGCCACTTTTTAGTGGGCGGCAACTTTGCCATTGGTATTGTGGTATTTATCATTCTGGTTTTGATTAACTTTATGGTTATCACCAAAGGCGCGGGGCGTATCGCCGAAGTGGGTGCTCGCTTTGTGTTAGACGGAATGCCTGGTAAGCAAATGGCTATCGATGCTGACCTCAATGCAGGGATCATCAATGATGATGAAGCCAAAAAACGTCGTGCAGAAGTGACGCAAGAAGCGGATTTTTACGGTTCGATGGACGGTGCCAGTAAATTCGTACGTGGCGATGCTATCGCGGGGATCATGATTATGGTGATCAACGTGGTCGGCGGGTTAATCGTTGGTGTAGGTCAACACAATATGTCGCTAGGGGAGGCCACGAGCGCCTACACCTTGCTGACAATCGGTGATGGTCTTGTTGCCCAAATTCCTGCGTTGATTATCTCCACAGCGGCAGGGGTTATCGTAACTCGTGTTGCGACGGATGAAGACGTCGGTGAGCAGATGGTCAACCAACTGTTTAATAACCCGCGTGTTATGTGGTTGAGTGCAGGTGTTTTGGGTTTGATAGGCCTGATCCCTGGGATGCCAAACTTTGTCTTTTTGTTATTTACAGCAGCACTTGCGGGATTAGGTTGGTATTTAGTACGTAAATCACAACAACCAGAAAGTGCAAAGGGCGATAATAACCAAGCACAACATTTCCAAGAAGCCAACAAGGTGGTAGAAGCCACGTGGGATGATGTGCAATTAGAAGACTTATTGGCAATGGAGGTGGGCTACCGTTTGATCCCACTTGTGGATAACGACCAGCAAGGTGAATTATTAGGCCGTCTGCGAGGATTGCGTAAAAAATTCGCTCAAGAAGTCGGTTACTTACCGCCAGTTGTCCACATTTGTGACAATTTAGCGCTTTCCCCTTGTGAGTACCGTATTTTAATTAAAGGTGCAGAGGTAGGACGCGGCGAAGCGCAACCAGGGCGTAGTTTAGCCATTGATCCTGGTAATGCCGCGGGGACGTTACAAGGGGATGCAACAAGAGAGCCCGCTTTTGGTTTACCTGCAGTTTGGATTGATGACGACTTACGCGAAGAAGCGCAAATTCAAGGTTATACCGTGGTTTCAGCGAGTACGGCGGTTGCAACACACTTCAACCAAATTTTACTGCAAAACTCGAGCACATTATTTGGTCGCCAAGAAGCACAAATGCTGTATGACCGAGTGAAAAAAGAGATGCCGAAACTGGCAGATGACCTGATCCCAGACACGATTTCGTTAACGATTTTGCATCGTGTTTTGCAAAATTTATTAATGGAAGATGTGGTGATCCGCGATATGCGCACCATCATTGAAACGTTAGCGGAAATGGCAGGGGAAAATGGTGAGCAAAAAGATACTGATTACCTCACATCACAAGTTCGTATTGCACTAGGCCGTGCGATTACTCAGCAATGGTTTGGTAATGCGGAAGAAATTCAAGTGATTGGGTTAGATGCCGGACTGGAACAAATTCTTCTGCAAGCGGCGAAAAATGGCGGTGGATTAGAGCCAAACCTTGCGCAGTTTATCCAAACGCAAGCGGAGCAAGCGGTTTCTCACCAAGAGGCGATGGGTGCGCCTAATGTCTTGTTAGTGAACCATGCGTTGCGGGTAATTCTTTCGCGCTTTTTGCGCCGCAGCTTGCCACAATTGGTGGTGATGTCGAATTTAGAAATGACAGATCACCGTAAAATTAGAATGACGTCAATGATCAGCGGCAGTTGATAAGAGCGTGTATTCGCCAAGATGAATGGCGAATATTATTGAGATAAAAGGAGCGGGGAGATTCTTATCAAGCCGCTCTTTTTTTTGTATACCCCATACGGGAATCTAACCTGAATTCGGATTTACTTTTATTTTAACTGAGCTGTAGTAATTTTTACTATAGTTAAATTATGGGGGCTATGGATAGCTATCTATAAAACGAAGATGTTTAATCATAGTATCAAAAAAGATAAATATTAGTGATTTTGAATTGATTAATACGGTAATGGATGTGTTTGCAGGCCAATATGAAGCCCATCTTGGTAGTGGCGTTATTAAAAAGCGTTTACCACTACAAGGAAAAGGAAAAAGCGGAGGCGTCAGAAAGCTTATTTTTATAAGCAGGAGCGGCACTTATTTTTGTATATGCTTGGCTGAAATCTCGTTTAAATGCAAAAGGAACCAAAGAAATTGAGGACGATACACTTGAATCTTATAAAGATATCGCGAAGGTACTTTTGTAATTAGATGATGAAAAAATAATGAAAATGCTAAAAGCTAACTTGTTAGTGGAGGTTAATTATGAATAATAAAATTAATGAGTTACTGCAATTTGCCCATCTTACACCAATGACAGGGGAAGATATTAAGCGCATTCGTGAGCAAAATAATATCTCACAATCTTCCCTTGCACTTATCTTAAACATGACGAAAGAGAGTGTGTCTAAGTGGGAAAGAGGGGGAGATTAAGCCTAATGGCGCGCCATTGAGGCTTCTCACAATGATAGATGAGAGAATGTTTATTATTTAATTAATGCATTTTAAATAAACTGCTCTGCAAGCTAAATCGAAATTTTCTTACCTAAAACAGGGCGTTTTGATTCTAAGCCATCAGCACCATAGGTAGATTGGTTATTGTGTTTTTTGACAAAGTTCAGGCGCTGGGTATTGAGCTCAATGTGTAATTGCAGCATTTGATGGTTACGATAATTTAGCTCTTTAAGATCAGTCGTTAACACTTTAATCGCTTCCCATAGACCAGCCAAGGCCGCATCGCTTTCGTAGGGAGCGGTGATTTCAGCCTGTGCCTCAAGCTGTAAGCGATGGGTTTCACCGTGGCCGATAGCCGCGACAAGAAAGCGTTTTTGCTCAGTCGTTTCTTGGAAGGGTGATGGCGGCACACGGTGATAACCTAATAAGATTTCTTCATTCTTCATCACGATTTGCAGTGATTGTAAATGGGAAAGTTGCTGCTCTAGCAATATCAGTAATTCATCAGTCATAACGGTTATTTATTTCATTGATAACATGCATTCGTGGGCATCGCGTAAAATACCATCTGCAATTTTTTCCGCATCCATCGTTAGGGTGCCATCTTTAATAGCTTGTTTAATTCTTTCAACTTTTGCGAGGTTGATATCAGAGGCTTGCGGTTGCAATAATTTTTTTTGTAATTCGCTAGGTGCAAAAGTACTTTCTTTGACAGTGACATCAGCAGCAACTTTTTTATCGCGCATCGGGGCCGCCGCATCTTGCGGATCACGGTTTGTTACTTGAGTCAGCGCAGAAATTGCAGGGGTTTGCTCAATAGCCATAATGTATTTTCCTATTCCCGATTTTTATCATATGTCAGTTATCGGCGTATTTTTGGGGATCTTTAGTCTGTATAGTGTTACAAAATGTTGCTTTTATTCGTCATATTTCAAGTCGCCTCTGTGTTAACTGCGCTCATTCGCACTAGTCACTTACTTATGTAAGCTCCTAGCGACTCATTCACTTGTTGCCTTGATGCGACTTGAACTATTTAGAATAAACGTTCATTTTACCTTAAGGTAAACATTCATTTTGAGCAATTTTATGTCAAAGATAGATTCGTCATATTTCAAGTCGCCTCTGTGTTAACTGCGCTTATTCGCACTAGTCACTTACTTATGTAAGCTCCTAGCGACGCATTCACTTGTTGCCTTGATGCGACTTGAACTATTTAGAATAAACGTTCATTTTACCTTAAGGTAAACATTCATTTTGAGCAATTTTATGTCAAAGATAGATTCGTCATATTTCAAGTCGCCTCTGTGTTAACTGCGCTCATTCGCACTAGTCACTTACTTATGTAAGCTCCTAGCGACGCATTCACTTGTTGCCTTGATGCGATTTGAACTATTTAGAATAAACGTTCATTTTACCTTAAGGTAAACATTCATTTTGAGCAATTTTATGTCAAAGATAGATTCGTCATATTTCAAAGGACTTCAGTCTGGATGGCATTTATTTTAACGCAATATTAACACTGCCATTCTCTTGTGCTAACCCATTGACCACTTGACCATTGAGCAATCTTACACGAATATTTTGCCCAGCGGTGGCATTATTAATCGCGCGTCCCTCATATTTCACCGAAAAATTATCCCCATTGGCAAATACAAATACGGTTTGCCCAGCTTTAATCGCCCAAGGTTGCCTAACCATTGATTTGGTGAATGTTTGTCCTGCAGTAATTGTGCGTAGCACAATTGCGCCCCGCAGCGCCATTTTGTCCGTACTGGCTCCAGTTGGTAATTTGTGTAGCAGGCCTTTTTTGGTTCCGATATCAACAAATTCAATCGTTTCACCGCGGCTTAAATTACGAGTTGCAACATAATATTGTCCCGTCACATTAACTGTGAGCTGCAAAAACTGTTTTTTCTTCCCACATTGCACAGGTATCGACACATTTCCCATGTTGCGTCCACCAATAGGCGGGCTGATCTGCGGTTTATCACAGTTTGGCCATTTTTCAATCGGTGTTTTTATCTCAATGGAAACGTGGTTGTTTTTGCCATGCACTTGACGAAAATAGTGATTGATATCTTGTGGAAGAGAGGCTTGAGATAGCGTTGGAGTTAAGCTTAATCCACTGATTATTATGCAATAGGTCAATTTCTTAAGATTAGCCATCGGGTTACTCGCTCCTTTATCAACACACTTTTTCACGCTTGCAGTTTACCCACCTCTTTCATAATGAATGAGCCAAATAGGTCAATTATTTTGCCTTTATCCCGCCATTAGATTTTTTCGTAGACCGCTAAGATATGCACGTCGAATTTTAACTTTCGTACTCTCTTGATGGGTTTTGCCTAATTGAGGGGGCGAATATAACGAGCGTTCGTAGTCAACATCGCTATACATCCATTAAGGATCATCATGATTGATAAGTTAAATGCCACGTTTGCCTTCCAGCAGCAGGCGTTGTCAATACGTGAAGCTAGGCAAACTGTTTTGGCTTCCAATATTGCTAATGCGGACACACCGGGTTATCAGGCGCGGGATATTGATTTTAATCGTCAACTCCAACAAGCGATGGATAAAGGCGCTGTGAATGGCAAGGGGGTTGCACTGGCGGTGACAGCCAAAGGTCATATTGAAGGCCGAGGTATTAAGGCACCAAATATGGATTTGAAATACCGCGTCCCTTACCAAACCTCAATGGATGGTAATACCGTCGATATGGATATTGAACGCAGTCAATTCGCCGATAACACCCTGAAATATCAGGCTGATCTTACATTTATTAATAGCCGCGTTAAAAGCATGTTGGCTGTTTTACAGCAAGGGTAATCATTATGGCCTTACTGAGTATTTTTGACATTTCAGCTTCTGCATTAACTGCCCAGTCTCAGCGCTTAAACGTCAGTGCAAGCAACATGGCTAACGCAGAAAGTATTGCGGGGCCTGATGGGCAGCCGTATCGCGCTAAACAAGTGGTTTTCCAGATGGCACCACAAGGCCGCCACGAAGTGGGTGGCGTAAAAGTCAGTGAACTGATTGAAGACCCAGCACCACCACGTATGGAATACAAACCTGGTCACCCTTTAGCGGATGAGAAAGGGTATGTGCAAATGCCTAACGTAGATATGGTGGGGGAAATGATCAACACCATTTCGGCCTCTCGTAGCTACCAAGCCAACTTAGAAGTGATGAATACAGCAAAAACCTTGCTGCAAAAAACACTGACTATTGGCCAGTAACGGAGGTATGACATGGGGATTGCAGCCACGATGTACGATTCTTTGGACAACACTACCGCAGGGCCAGAACCTGCGGCAAGTAATGTGCCTAAGAAAAGTCAAAGTGATGATATGCGTGACACTTTTTTGAAAATGATTGTGACGCAAATGCAAAACCAAGACCCAACGAACCCGATGGAAAATACCGATTTAACCAGCCAATTGGCACAAATTGCCACGCTGGAAAGTATGAATAAACTCAGCGATAACGTGAGTGGTATTTCCCAACAAATCGGCTCAGGGCAATCACTACAAGCTACCGCTCTGGTGGGCAAAGGCGTACTTATTCCGCGTAATGAAATTGTTTTAGCTCCGCTTAAAAAAGAGAGTTCAGGCGAAAATAGCACGGTGACGAAACCATCGAACCCGTTACCCGATGAAGGAATTAGTCCAAACAGCCCATCTACCGCAGCGTTGAGCAATCAAAACACCTCTGAAGAGGACGGCGAAGAGCCAAAATCTGAATTTATTTCATCGCCATTTGGTTTCTTTTTACCGAAATTGGCCGATAGCGTTGAAATCACTATTCGCGACAAAAACAAAATGGTTGTGCGAACCATCACCTATGACTCTGAAGTTAAGCCCGACATTTATGACATGGCATGGGATGGTTTGGACAACAACGGCAATTTAGTCACCGATACGAAAGGGAAATATTACTTTGATGTGAGAGCTATCAGAAACGGGGCTGAAGTTGAGGTCACGAAACTGGGCTATACCCGCGTCAATGGTGTCACACCAGGATCTGACGCGCCATTATTAGATGTTGGCATCGGGCAAAGTGTGCCTCTTAGTAGCATTTTCAAAGTTTACCCTTCTTCTTAATTTTTACCCCCAATACTCATGGAGAAAATATGTCTTTTTCACAAGCAGTCAGTGGCTTAAATGCAGCGTCAGCGGGGCTCGATTCAATTGGTAATAATATTGCCAACTCCGCAACTAACGGCTTTAAAGGTGCAACGACATCATTTGCGGATATGTTCGCAGGTTCGGGTGTTGGCCTTGGTGTTAACGTTGCTGCAGTTACGCAAAACTTTAAAGACGGCCCAATTACACGTACAGATAGACCAACTGACGTGGCGATTTCAGGTAGTGGCTTTTTTCGCGTTCAAGATAAAAATGGTGATACTTACTACAGCCGTGATGGCCAATTTTTGCGTGATAAAAGCGGTAATTTAGTCAATAACCAAGGCATGGTGGTGACAGGTTACCCAGCCAGTGTCGATGAAAAAGGCAATGTCACCATTCAAAGCGGTGGCGTGCCTGAAGGATTAAACATCCCAACGGACATGATGGATGCGAAAAAATCTGAACTTGCCAAGTTAACCATTAACTTGAACTCAGAAGACAAAATCAAAGATAAAGCCTTTGATGTTGATAAGCCTGATGATTCATCAACCTATAACTTCAGCACCACAATGACGGCGTATGACAGCCAAGGTAATACCCATGAAATCTCCGTGTACTTTGTTAAAAATGCGGACAACGAATGGACAGCTTACGCAAAAGATGCAAGTGATAAGTCTGCAAAAGAACTTGGCAAATTAGAGTTTGATGGTAACGGCAAGCTAAAAGATGCGGATAAAGCGACATTTCCTTTCAACTATAACGGCTTAAACGGTGCGGATGACGGCGTTTTAAACGTTGATTTATCGAAAACCCGCCAACAAAAAGTGAGCGAGTCCTCCGTCAGTGCCATTGATGTTGATGGTTTCCCCGCGGGTGAATACACCAGCTTCAAAATTGAAGATAACGGCTTAATCGTTGCGAACTACTCAAACCAACAAAAACGCGTGGTTGGGCAAGTGGCGCTTTCTGCGTTTGCGAACCCGAATGGTCTCGTTTCCCAAGGTGGCAACGTATGGGCATCTTCAAACGCATCGGGCAACCCGATGGATGGCGTACCTGGTGTAGGGCAGTTCGGTAAATTAACCAGCGGTGCATTGGAATCTTCCAACGTGGATATGAGCCAAGAGCTTATCAGCATGATTGTGATGCAGCGCAATTACCAATCAAACGCGCAAACCATCAAGACGCAAGACCAAATGTTACAAACTTTGGTTAACTTACGATAAGCCTAGAGGGTGGCCATGGATCACGTCATTTATACCGCAATGGGGGGAGCGCGTCATGCGCTTGAGAACCAAGCGGTGGTTTCCAACAACATTGCTAATGTGTCTACCGCAGGGTTTAAAGCGCAGCTCTCTGCCATGCGCGCAGTGCCCGTGAATGGGGATAGCGCGCAAACAAGAACCTTGGTGGTTTCTTCAACCCCTGGCGCGGATATGAGCCAAGGGCCGCTGAACTACACAGGTAAGCCAACAGATGTTGCGTTAAACGATAAGCATTTTTTGGCGGTTGAATTAGCCGATGGCACAGAAGCGTATACCCGAAATGGGAATATCCAAATTTCGGGCGAAGGTGAGTTAGTGATTGGTGAACGCCGTCTGCAAGGCGATGGCGGGCCAATTAACGTCCCGCAAAATGCAGAAATCACTATTGGCATGGATGGCACCATCACCGCATTGCTGGCGACGGATCCGCCAACTATGTTGGGGCAAATCGGCCGTTTGAAAGTGGTTGAAGCGCAGCCGCAAGACTTAATTCGCGGGGAAGATGGGCTATTCCATTTATCCCCTCAGGGGCAAGCCGCGAATGGCAATGTATTGCCACTGAGTGACCGTGCGGTTGTGACGTCTGGTGTGATTGAGGGAAGTAACGTCAATGCCGCCGAAGCGATGGTGTCGATGATAGCCAATGCAAGGCATTTTGAAATGCAAATGAAGGTGGTTCGCAGTGCGGATGAAAATGCCCAACGCGCCAACCAATTGCTTGCCGTCAGCTAAATTCAGTAAGGAATAATTATGATCCGTTCATTATGGATTGCAAAAACTGGGCTTGATGCTCAACAAACTAACTTAGACGTGATTTCCAATAACTTGGCGAACGTTAGCACCAATGGTTTCAAACGCCAACGCGCGGTTTTTGAAGATTTAATGTACCAAAATATTCGTCAGCCAGGGGCGATGAGCTCTGAACAAACCTCTTTGCCATCAGGGCTACAACTGGGGACAGGGGCACGCCCCGTTGCGACTATGCGTATTCATGGTCAAGGTGCATTGAATAAAACGGGCACCACAACGGATATCGCCATTAAAGGCCAAGGTTTTTTACATGTACAAATGCCTGACGGCACAGACGCTTATACTCGTGATGGGGCATTACAGCCTAACCAAGATGGCCAGTTAGTCACCTCCAGCGGCTATCAAATCGTTCCTGCGATCACCATCCCAGATAATGCCAACAGTTTAACGATTGGGCGTGATGGTACGGTATCTGTCACCGTTTATGGCGATAGTCAACCTCAGCAAATCGGGCAAATTACGCTGACAACCTTCATTAACGATGCAGGGTTGGAAAGTATGGGGGAAAACCTCTATATGGAAACTGCGAGCTCAGGTGCGCCGAATGAAAGCGCGCCGGGAACCAACGGTGCCGGTCTGCTTTATCAAAACATGCTAGAAACCTCTAACGTGAATGTCGCCGAAGAGTTGGTCAATATGATCCAAACTCAGCGTGCTTACGAGATTAACAGTAAGGCGGTTTCTGCATCAGACCAAATGCTTCAGCGTTTAACGCAACTGTAATTGGTTTTGTATAGGCGCTCATGGGGTTCCTGTGAGCCCTATGAAAGACATCTCTTTGGGATGAACAACGTACACAGCAGCAAAAGAGTAGCATAATGATTGAAAGCGGCCTTATTTCCCAACAGCAAAAAACAGCGTTGCAGATGCGTTTGACTGCACCTAAACAGGTATGGTTACTTGCCGTTTTGGTTTTAGCCACCAGCGGTTGTGCTCACATTCCATCTCGTCCGTTAGTGGATACACAAACGACGGCTATTCCTTCTGCCCCTACAGCACCTTCCCCAAACGGTTCGATATTTCAAAGTGCCCAGCCTGCTTATTACGGTTATCAGCCGCTTTTTGAAGATAGGCGACCGCGTAATGTTGGCGATATTCTAACCATTAATTTGCAAGAAAATGTCAGCGCCAGCAAAAATTCCTCTGCCAATGCGAATCGCAGCGGTAAAACGGGGTTCCTTGCCGCGATATTACCTGGCTTTATGCAAGGGTGGATCGGTGGCAACAACACCGAACTGGATATCAAAGGAAACAGTGACTTTAGCGGTAAAGGTGGTGCAAATGCGAATAACACCTTTAAGGGAACCATTACGGTGACCGTCGACCAGTTACTGGCGAATGGCAATTTACATGTAGTGGGTGAAAAACGCATCGCAATTAACCAAGGCACTGAATCTATTCGTTTTTCGGGAGTGGTTAACCCACGAACTATTGGCTCAGATAACCATGTGAGCTCCACACAAGTGGCGGACGCTCGCATCGAATATGTTGGCGATGGTTATATCAACGAATCGCAAAATATGGGCTGGCTACAACGCTTTTTCTTAAATGTTTCGCCTTATTAATTAAACATTAGCGAGTAACGGCCGAGAGAATTCAATGAAAAACAACGTATTAATTTTGCTATCACTGTTTTGCTTTTTTACCTTTTCGGCGCACAGTGAGCGTATTAAAGATTTAACCACCGTTCAGGGGGTGCGCGATAACGCGTTGATTGGCTACGGTTTAGTGGTGGGTTTGGATGGCACGGGTGACCAAACCATGCAAACGCCGTTTACCACGCAAAGCTTAAATAACATGTTATCTCAGATGGGGATCACGGTGCCACCTGGCACGAATATGCAGCTTAAAAATGTGGCAGCGGTGATGGTCACGGCGAAACTGCCGCCTTTTGCACGTACAGGGCAATCGGTGGATATCGTGGTGTCTTCTATGGGGAACGCGAAAAGTTTACGTGGTGGCACACTCTTAATGACGCCATTAAAAGGCGTGGATGGACAAATTTATGCCATGGCACAGGGTAATATCCTCGTGGGTGGCGCAGGGGCAAGTGGTGGCGGTAGTAGCATCAAAGTTAACCAACTTAACGGTGGGCGCATTACTGGCGGGGCGACTATTGAACGCGAGCTGCCAAGCAGTTTTGGGCAAAGTGGTGCTATTAACCTGCAATTAAACGAAGACAGCTTCACATTAGCGCAAGATATCGCAGACGCGGTCAATCGTATGGGCGGGATGGGAACGGCTAGCGCATTGGATTCTCGTACAGTGCAATTATTAGTGCCTGCAAACAACCGCGACCAAGTGCAGTTCCTCGCTCGGGTACAAGAGCTGAATGTTCGCACGCCAATGGCAGAGGCCAAAGTGATCTTAAATTCACGGACGGGCTCAGTAGTGATCAATCGCAGTGTAACACTGGAAAGCTGCGCGGTAGCTCACGGCAGTTTGGCTGTCACCGTGGAAAGACAAACTCAAGTTAGCCAGCCAGATACACCGTTTGCGGGCGGACAAACTGTGGTAACACGTAACACCAGTGTCGGCGTACAAGACCGCGGTGGCGCGTTGCAAAAAGTCAATGCCAGCGTGCAGCTCAACCAAGTGATTCAAGCACTGAATACATTAGGGGCAACACCAAACGACTTAATGTCGATTTTGCAAGCGATGGAAAGTGCAGGCTGTTTACGTGCGAAATTGGAGATTATCTAATGGGCGATATGCAGCTATTGCAAGGTGCGGCGTTCGATTTACAGTCGCTAAGTCAGTTAAAGGACGAATTGAATAAAAACACGGAGCAAGGGCTGCGCCAAGTCACGCAGCAATTGGAAGCAACATTTGTCCAAATGATGCTAAAAAGCATGCGTGACGCACTCCCACAGGATGGCCTATTTTCCAATGACCAAACCCGTATGTTGACCAGTATGTATGACCAGCAAATTGCCCAAGACCTCTCCCAAAAAGGGTTAGGTTTTGGGGAGATGATGTACCAGCAACTGACGCGTGATCAACACACGTCAAGCGTCCCAAATTCCAACAGTTTATTGCCATTTGATGAAAAAACGGTGCAATCCTTACCGCCATTTAATATGGAACAGATGATGCGCCATTTTGCCCCGATGGGGGATGCGCTTTCTGCACCTTTGAAAAAAATCAAAGCGTTATCCCTTAACAGTAGCAACTTTATTAGCCGTTTGATTGAACCTGCGAAAGCCGCCAGTAAAGACAGTGGTATTTCCCATTTGCTGGTATTAGCACAAGCAGCGCTGGAAAGCGGTTGGGGGCAAAGGGAAATATTAAAAATGGATGGGAAAACCAGCCATAACTTATTTGGTATTAAAGCAGGGAAAAGTTGGCAGGGCCCTGTCACTAATATCATGACGACGGAAGTGATTAACGGCCAAACGATCAAAATGCGCGATGATTTTCGTGTTTATGGTTCATATGAAGAGGCCATTGCGGATTACATCAGTTTATTGACGGATAACCCACGCTATAAAGACGTCAAAAAAGCACCAACGCCTGAAATTGCGGCACGTCGTTTACATCAAGCAGGTTACGCCACAGACCCAGGTTATTCCGATAAATTAATCACCTTAATTAATCAAATACGAGGCAACCAGCCTGCGGCAAATACTTCAGCATCACGTGCTGTACAGGCTTATACCATCGACTTAAATGATATTTTCTAAAATACAGAATTTATACGTGTTAGGGCTAAATAATTACGTCGATTTTCCGATAACTAAATATGCTCTAAATAATTTGAGTTGCTATCGCCGACATTGTGTCAGCCAATGAACGCGATACGCACCCAGAACAGGAAAGCTTATGCTGAACAATGTAATGAATAATGCGCTCAGTGGTGTGAATGCTGCACAAGGCGGGCTAAGTGTGATTTCTAACAACTTAGCCAACGCTGGTGTGGGATATTATCACCGCCAAAGTGCTGTTTTCGGGGAGAATCCCGGTACGATGACACCGAGTGGCTATTTTGGTAACGGCACGTATTTCAGCCATGTTCGCCGTGAGTTTGATGAATTTATCAATGCACAGTACAGCCAAGCGCGTGCGCGCAGTGGTGACTACGAAGCGTACGTTAAAAACTGTAATAAAGTCGATGATTTGCTAACCAATGATATCGAAGATATCTCCAGCAATATTGGCAGCTTCTTCACGTCATTAGATGCGGCAACTAGTGATGCCAGTGATAAAACATTAATTGATGTTTTTCTTGGTAACTCTAATGCGTTGGTGAGCCAATTTAAAGAAGCAGACAGACGCTTACAAGAAATGGAGCGTGATGTTAATCGCCAAATCGAAAACAAGGTGAAAGACATTAACATCTACGCTGAGAAAATTGCAGGTTTAAACCAGCAAATTTCCCGTGTGCGTTCTGTCAGTGGCTCGGAACCTAATGACTTGCTTGATGTGCGAGATCGTTTAGTTAACGAAGTAAATTCGTTAATTGGCGTCAAAGTGATTGAGCAAAATGGCAACTATAACGTCACGTTTGCGAATGGCTTGCCATTAGTTACGGGGGAAAAAGCAAACCGTTTAGAAGCTGTGCCATCATCAAAAGATGATAGCCGCTTTAGCATTGGTTTTGTTGGCGCAAATGGCCAAGCCCGTGAAATTCCTGATGAATCTTTCCGTGGTGGAGAGCTCAGCGGTATCTTGCGTTCACGTCAAGATGTTATCGACCCCGCGTATCAAAAACTCAATAAGCTTGCGCTAGTTTTTGCTACCAAATTCAACGAAGTCCACAGTAAAGGCTATGATGCCAGTGGTAAAACGGGTGAGAACTTCTTTGAAATCGGTAAAGGCAATGTGGTGAGCAATACTCACAACACAGGCAAGGCTGATTTCGACTTAAAATACAGTGATGTTTCCAAAGTTACTGGTAGCAACTATGACATTCGCTTTGGTGATGATGGGTGGAGTGTTACGCGCTTGCCTGAAGGCACCAAAGTTGCTTTAGATGATGATTCAACCGCGACGACACTGAAATTTGAGGGTATTGAAATTAATATCAGCAACAGCAGCGCGCAAAAAGGGGATTCATTCCTTGCGAAGCCTGTCAGTGGCGTGATTAATGGCATGCAAACGTTGATCAGCGATGCAACAAAATTTGCCGCCGCGGGCAGCAAAGACAGCGGCCCTGGTGATAACGAAAACATCAAAGAATTGGTGAAGTTACAAGACCAAAAACTGATTGATGGCGGCTCAACGTTTTCTGATTTCTACGCGACGTTAGTCAATGATGTCGGAAGCAAAACCAAACAAGCGCAAATTGACTCTGAAACGCAAAATAAAATGACAGAGAGTTTCTATGCACAAGAGCAAGCTATCTCTGGCGTGAATATGAACGAAGAAAGTATTCAAATGCAAAAGATCCAACAATTTTTCAATGCCAATGCGCAAGTGTTGAAAACCGTGGATGATTTGTTTAATGCGCTGATGCGTGCATTCTAAGTTTTAGCGATATAATAAGGATTTAGCGATGCGTTTAAGCACAAATATGATTTATCACCAACGCCTACAAGATATGAATAATTCCCAAGCGCGTTGGATGGAAGCAGGTAGCCAATTAGCATCAGGTAAGCGAGTTAGCAAACCGTCGGATGATCCACAAGCATCATCTCAAGCGGTACGAATTAACCAATCTGAAACTCGCAATCAGCAATACGTGACCAGCCGTGGATTTGCGAAAACGGGTATGACATTACAAATGAGCATTTTGACTCAAATGACGGATGTCACCACACAGATTGATACCACGATTATTCAAGCTTCTAACCAAGGTGCTTTGAGTGATAAAGACCGCAATACATTAGCGGAGCAGTTAACAGGTTTGAAAGAACAACTGGTGGCATTGGGGAATTCCACAGACGGCAATGGGCGCTATATTTTTGCAGGTTTTAAATCGGATAAACCGCCTTTTGAAATTAACGCCGATGGGGATGTGCTCTATCACGGTGGTGATAAAGCGGTAATGCAGAATGTCTCCAGCGACCGTGAAATGACCACTTATTTCACAGGTGCTCAGGTATTTGATACAGACAGTAGTAATGTTGTGAATGTTTTCAAAGCATTAAATGCAGGTATTGACGCGTTAAAAATTCCACAGCAAGATGCACCTCAAGCGGATTTAGACCGTGCGCAAGAAGGGATGGATGAAGCCAACCGTGGCATTAAAGCGGCACTAGACCAAATTTCCAATATTGAAGCAAAACAAGGCTTACAACTACAAGAAATTGATAAGTTGGATTTTTTAGCAGATACGCGTTCAATTCAAAATGCTGCTCGTAAAAGTGAGTTGCTTGAGACTAACTGGACAGGCACCACCACGGATTACTATAAAGAAAAAGCGATGTTTGAAGCCTCACAAAGTATTTTCAAAGATTTAAACAGCATGTCTTTATTTGGTAGTCGTTAATCATCTAATACTTGAGTTCTACTCAACCGCGCTTTGCCGTTATTGGAGCGCGGTTTTTTTGTTTTTGGTGATTTTTGGGATCCAACGAAGAATGCTTCAACGAAGTTGTGCTATCTTAAATTTACCCTTTGTTTTTTGTTCTTTAAAAAAGTCTCTTAAAACAATATGTTATAAACTGAGTGTAAAAAGAAGGTATTTTCTTATTTTTATCGGTAACAGGTTGTTGTGATTCACTTTACTTATGATATTTTATAGTTCACTGCCGTATAGGCAGCTTAGAAAATATCAGCTAACAATGGATCTGATTCTATTAAGTTCACTGCCGTATAGGCAGCTTAGAAAGTTTCGTCTATGAGATTAAATTACCAGACGGTGTTCACTGCCGTATAGGCAGCTTAGAAAAAAACAGAGCTATTTCTTTGTCACTTAAATAGGTTCACTGCCGCATAGGCAGCCTAGTGCTACGGCTTAGAAGGCCGTTGTTCACACTTCAATTTATCCATCATTGTTCGCTGAACAATAATTAAATCCATCTATTTATAATTGATATTTATTTAAGCGAACTTCTTTATTAGGTTAGTGATGCGTTTAACGCGAGATATATCTTGCTACTATCACTCGATAGCTTAGAAATGAAACAAGATACGGGTATTTATCACTGCCATGTAGGCAGTTTCGAACATAGTAGTAAACCTGAAAAAAGAGACGGGTTTTAACTACTTTAATGAGGGGAATTATATGGAAATTATCATCAATTTTTCTTGGGTTACATTAATTATCAGATTCACAAAGTGGTACTGATAATGAACTAATGCTGATTGACCGAGTATCGACACTCAAACAAACAAATTAAACATCAGCGAGAGCTGCTCAAATGCTTGGTGGATAAGCCGTTCGGTGTAGCGGGGGAGAATTGAAATAATCAACCCTAACATACTGATGCCAATGGTCAGTGTCAGTGGGAAGCCGACCACAAATACCGACAGTTGTGGAGTCATACGGTTTAAAATACCCAGCGCAAGGTTAAGAATTAAAAATAAGGTAATAAACGGTAAGGCTAACATTAACCCATTAATAAATATGGTGTTGGCGAATTGAGCGAATACCCAAAAACCGTCGCGATTTAATGGTGCGGTTTGAATTGGGATAAGCTCAAATGAATTGACCACAATATAAATAAGCCACAAGTGCCCATCGAAAGCGAGAAACAATAAAATGGTAATTACATTGAAAATACGCCCTAAAATTGGCATGTTTGGGCCGCCAGTTGGGTCAAAAAAGGTGGCGAACGACAACCCCATTTGCAAACCAATCACTTCCCCTGCATGACGAACTGCCGCAAACGCCATCTGCATGGTTAAGCCCATTGCGATGCCAATCACCATTTGTTGCACTATCACCCACAAGCCCATTGCCGAAAATAACGGAATATTTACGACGGGAAGTTGCGGCGAAACAATCAAGACAACAAAAAAGGCAAGGGCGACACGAACCTTGGTAATGGCTTGTTTTTCATTGAAAAAAGGCGCTGTACCCAGCAGCGCTAAGAGGCGTATAAATGGGTAAAAACCTTGGCTAAGCCAGAGGGTCAGGGTTTCGCTGGTAATGGTTAGCATCGTTAGCCAATGATGAAGGGTAAATTACTAAGCAAAGTGCGCATGTAGTCAATCAGTAGATTGAGCATCCACGGGCCAGCAATAATGATCACCGAAATCACGGATAAAATTTTGGGAATAAAAGATAACGTCATCTCATTAACTTGGGTGGCAGCTTGTAACAGGCTGATAATCAAACCTGCTGCGAGGGCGGCAAGTAATAACGGCGCTGCTAGCATTAGTGCGATTTTCATCGCTTCTGTTCCCATCGCCATTACGGATTCAGGTGTCATAATTGTTCCTAATTAAAAAAGCTTTGCGATAATGAGCCAAGCAATAATTGCCAGCCATCGACGAGAACAAATAACATCAGCTTAAATGGCAATGAAACTGTTGCTGGGGGAACCATCATCATCCCCAATGCCATCAAGACGCTGGCGACCACTAAGTCGATGATCAAAAACGGAATGAAAATCGTAAAGCCTATTTGAAAGGCGGTTTTTAGTTCACTGGTAATAAACGCAGGGACTAAAATACGCAGCGGTACATCTTTGGCTTCTTGGATATCTCCCACCTTGGCGATACGTGCAAATAACGCAAGGTCAGATTCGCGCGTTTGCCCTAGCATAAATGTACGTAACGGTGCCGTGCCTTTTTCCAGAGCTGTCTCAAGGCTGATTTTATCTTCGCTAAAAGGCTGATAAGCTTCACGATAGACTTGGTCTGCAACAGGGGACATCACGAAAAAAGTCAGAAACAGCGCTAAGCCAAGCAGCACTTGGTTAGGTGGGGCAGATGGTGTCCCTAACGCATTTCGTAGCAAGCCCAGCACGATAATGATGCGTGTAAAACTGGTCATCATTAACAGTAGTGCGGGGATAAAGCCTAATAACGTTAAAAACAGCAAGGTTTGGACGGGTAACGACCAAGTTTGTCCGCCATCAGCTAAACTGTGGCTGATGACCGCAGGTAACGCTGCAAAAGCGGAATGGGGTAAAGCAAACAGAAGCGCAGCAACAAACAACGCGTTTTTTACAAGTGACATGCGAGCTTCCGATTACTTATACAAAGGAGTCACTGACGCTGCATGGTTCGCAGCATCTTGTTTTTTCTTGAAAACAGATTGAAACGTCAGTGGTTCATTTATTGAAACGGATAAATGCTCAGTTTGTACAGGGTATTGATGTAGCACATTGATATTTTGCGCCGTCACCCCAAGAACTAAACATTCATTATTCACTTCGACCACGACAACCCGTTCTTTATTACCTAATGAGCAACTGCTTTTGACTTTTATCAGCGAGTCTTTGCCAAATTTTTTCGGGGCGAATCCCAGCTTTTTAACCAACCAAGCACCTGCGAGGATCAGCAAAATAATGCCACCGAGTGAACCTGAAATTTGTACCAAGCTATCATTTTGGTTAATGGCTGGTGCATTCGGCTCACTGAGCGAAATCGTATTGGATAAAAATGGCGCTGTTTGCGGCTGCGTTATGGGTTCGATTTGCGAAAACATTGTCATTGGCAATTGCCCTTGTATTTTAACGACTCAAGCGGCGCATACGTTCTGAAGGCGTAATGATGTCAGTAATACGGATACCGTAATTATCTGAAACCACGACAACTTCACCCTGCGCAATTAAATAGCCGTTGATTAAAATATCCAGAGGTTCGCCCGCTAAACCATCTAAAGACACCACAGAGCCTTGGGATAAACTCAGCAGTTTTTTAATGGTCATTTTGGTGCGACCTAGCTCAACCGACAGGCGAACGGGAATGTCCATAATCATGTCGATATCGGAGAGCTGATTTAATGGGTTTTGCCCATCAAAGTTATCAAAAGCCTGTGCACCAGCAGAGGCGGATTCCGCTTTTTTTTGCTGTTCTAACGCTTCAGCCCACAGGTCTTCACTGTCGTGATTGGTTGATGCATCAGGAGAGTTCTTCGCCTCACTCATTGGTACTTTCCTCATCTAGAGTGTTTAAAACAGGGTTAATCAAATGTTCTACACGCAACGCATATTGGCCATTTTGAGTGCCGTATTGACTGGTCAACACAGGTACGCCATCGACATTCACCATTAGGCGGTCTGGCTTCTCAATGGGGATAACATCCCCTTTTTGCAGTTGCAGTAAGCGAGAAATTCGCATTGGAATGTCAACAAAGTTGGCAACCAACTCAAGTTCAGAACGTTTAACTTGGGTCACAAGGTTAGAGACCCATGCTTCATTTTCCTGATGCCCTTGCTCCACGGGTGGGTTGATTAAACGCTCACGCAATGGCTCAATCATGGCAATAGGGATACAAATGCTGAATTCACCCACCGTGTTGCCAATCTCAACTAAAAACGGTGTAGTCACGACAATGTCGTTTGGTGAAGTGGTGATATTGGTAAATTTAACTTGCACCTCAGAACGTACATATTCCACTTCGATATCAGCAATGGGCTTCCATGCATCACGATATGCGCCCAGTGCTAATTTCAACATGCGATTAATAATACGTTGTTCCGTATTGGTAAACTCTTTACCTTCTTGGCGAACAGGGAAACGACCATCGCCACCAAATAGGTTATCCACAGCGATATACACTAATGCGGGTTCGAAGGTAAATAGGGCCGTGCCTCGCAAAGGTGGCATATGAATGAGATTTAAGTTCGTTGGCACGGGTAAGTTGCGAGCAAATTCATGATAAGGCTCGATTTTAATGCCACCAACGGTGATGTCTGGGCTACGGCGTAACATGTTAAACAGCCCCATGCGGAACTGACGGGCGAAACGCTCATTAATGATTTCAAGGGATTGCATTCGCTCACGAATAACCCGACGTTGGGTATTCGGGTCATAAGGACGAACATGGTCTTTCCCTTGCATTTCAGGTGCAGGCGTGTTGCTTGATGGCGCATCATCATTAAGAAGCGCATCAATTTCAGCCTGAGATAAAATATTATCGCTCATGAATATTACCGCAGAATAAAAGTCGTAAATAACACATCTGAAATATCCTGATCGGTATCGCCAGGGATCAGGGTTGGGGTGAGCGTTTGCTTAATTTCTTTCATTAGCTGCAACTTACCATCATGATTTTCAATGTTTTTGGCTTTTTGCTCAGACAAAAGTAGCAGTAAGCGACTGCGAACTTCAGGAAGGTATTCATGAAGTTGCTTGCGAGATTTTTCATTCGCAAGGCGCAATGTTACGTGGATATAAAGCACGCGGTCAGGGCCATCAACACCCGCTAAGTTCACCGTAAAGGGCTCTAATTCCATAAAAATTGGCTGCGGCATATTCGGGCGCTTTTCGTCCTCACTTGCCGTTTGAGTGTCTTGCTGTGTCGTCCACCAGGTGTACCCACCAAAACCAGCACCCGCGAGGGCAACAAGGGCGAACAGAATGAGTAACCCTTTATTCGAACGTTTAGATTCTTTGCGTGACGACATGTTAGCTGAATTCCTGTTTCTTGGATGCTAAACCCAAATGGGTTTTTTCTTTATGATCTCTAGCATTATGGCTTGCTTGCTGAGAGTTAAAGGAGTGAAAAACGAAACAAAAAGGCGGTAACTCGGCGCTTTAGTTGTGAAATCACCGCATTTTGTTTATTAATTATGCAAAGGTACTGATACCACCTTGGCGCACTTGGGTGGTTTTAGCCGAAACAGTGGCATTGGCTTCACTGATGCCAACTACGCCAACCGACGGATGTGTTGCTTGAATTTGCCCATCACGATGCTGTTGTGAGCCTTGTTGCGAACCATCGGATTGGTGGTTTAAGTTCTCCTGCCCAACAGAACCTTGTGCCAGATGAATGCCACTTTCTTGTAGCGCACTGCGTAGCACTGGCATCATCGACTCCATCGCTGCGCGAACATGGCTATGAGGCGACACAAAATACATCACCGCTTGGTTATCTTCGATACGTAAATGCACATTGAGTGAACCTAATTCTTCAGGGTGTAAACGAATTTGTGCTTGGGAAACCCCTTGGCGTGAGAAAAACAGCATGTGCTGGCTTAACTGCTGTTGCCATGCTTCACTGCCTAGTTGACTGGTTAAATGCAGGGTTGGCGCTGCTGTTGGCGCATTCATCGCCGCAGCTTGAACCGTTGAGGTCGTTGGCATCATACTGATTGGCTGCGTATTGGTATGGTGCGAGGCGCTGGAGGTAAATGCTCCCGTGTCCGTTTGCAAGGTAAACGCGCCTTTTGCTGTTTGGCTTAACGTTTCGTTCGTTACTGTTTGCATGTTAGCAAGGGGGTCTTTGTCGCTAACTTTTTTGTTTAACGGCATAAAGTCTTGAGTTAGGTTTTTCCCACGGACATCTCGTGGGTTATCAAGTGCAAAAAGCGGTTGATCGCGGCGCTCTTCTTTTTCATTCTTAATCACGGTGCCTAAAGCAGGGGCTTCGTCTTCACCCGCTAATTGCAATTGCGACCCTTCAAGGTGCTTGCCATCATCAGGTAACACATCATGAGTACCTTGGTTAAGCTGCTGCATGCGCTGGGTAAATGCCCCAAGCGTGGAGTGAGTTTCTGGCGGCGTTAAAGGTTTCACCGTTAATTGCGCTTGATTGCTTAACGATTGCTTTAAGTTATTGAGCCAAGATTGCTCATTGGCTTCTTTACCTGTTAATAAATCAGCATTCAATGCAGTTTGTACACTATCTGGGCGCAAATTACGGCTAAAGTTCAGTTGCTCTATCGTGTTTTCCGCACTTTTTTGCAAGACACTCGTTGGCTCAGCGTTTTTTTCATTTGCACTGGTCAGTTTATTATCGACAATCTCTTTGTTGACAGATTTTTCGTCGATAGGCGGGGTAACCGTGCTTTCTTTAGGGGCAGGTTGTTGGTTATCCAACACTGCTTGGAAAGGCAGGGCGGGTGCTTGGTTTTCATCAATGCGTGATTCATTTTGTTGCGCGTTATTGTTTTTAGCTGGCGCAAGTGTTGGTACGCTATTGGCGTTGATGTCCATCTATTGTGGTCTCCGTAAAGTCGCGCGTTGAGCAAATTCATCCATTTGCTTTTGCTCTAAGCGATTTTGACGTTGGTATTCAGTTTGTTCAGCGCGTTGAATTAAGGTATCGAATGCATTGACGCGTTGTTGTTTTTCTTGCCAATGGCGGTTGGCATCGTTAACGCGTTGTTCCCATACATTAAGCTGCTGCTGTTGCTGTTCGATGGTCAGCTCTAAAGTGACCAAAAACTGTTGGTAATTCTGCCATTTGTCTGATGCCATCCCGCTGTGTAGCGTTTGGTTTAGCTTTTGTCGGTATTCAGACTGGTAGTTTTCCAACATATGTAGTTGTTGCGCCATTTGCGTGTGTGTTTGGCGCACTTGAGCTAACACTTTTGCGGCCTCTTCAGAGGCTTCCTCAGCTAAGCTGAGTAAAGTTGTCAACGCATTGTTTTTGGCCATTTATCCTCTCATTACTCGTTGGGAACAACTTGCATCAGCTGTTCGCAAGCGGTTTGATAGTCACAACGCTCATCAATATCTTGCTGTAAAAATGCCGACATCCGTGGGTAATACTGAATAGCGGTATCCAACATGGGGTCGCTCCCCATGGCATATGCCCCCACATTGATTAAATCGCGGTTACGTTGATAACTAGACGTTAACTGTTTAAACCGCTGAATTTTTCGATAATGTTCTTTGGGAATTAATTCGGTCATTGCACGGCTAATAGAGGCTTCAATATCAATAGCAGGGTAATGCCCAGATTCGGCTAAAGAGCGAGAAAGCACGATGTGACCATCAAGGATCGCGCGGGCAGAGTCTGCAATGGGGTCTTGTTGGTCATCCCCTTCGGTCAAGACGGTGTAAAATGCGGTGATTGAACCGCCATTTTTACCGTTCCCCGCACGTTCAACTAGCGCAGGCAGTTTAGCGAAAACAGACGGTGGATAGCCTTTTGTCGCAGGTGGTTCGCCCACGGCAAGGGCAATTTCACGTTGTGCCATACTGTAGCGGGTGAGTGAGTCCATAATCAGCAATACGCTAAGGCCTTGGTCGCGAAAATATTCGGCAATACGCGTGGCATAAGAGGCACCTTGCATACGCAAAAGCGGCGAAACATCCGCAGGTGCAGCAACCACAACGGCACGTTTTAAGCCTTCAACCCCTAAAATATTTTCGATAAAGTCTTTAACTTCACGTCCCCGTTCACCAATTAAACCAACGACGATAATATCGGCTTGAGTAAACCGCGCCATCATACCAAGTAGTACACTTTTACCGACCCCTGATCCAGCAAACAAGCCCATACGCTGCCCGCGCCCAACGGTGAGTAAGGCATTGATTGCGCGAACGCCCACATCCAGCACACTGCTAATCGGCGTGCGTTCTAATGGGTTGATGGGGGGCGTGATGAGCGGTGCACGGGTTTTCACTTCTAAAGGCCCCTTACCATCAAGGGGAGTGCCTTGGGCATCCAATACACGGCCTAACAGTTCATTACCAATCGGCAGTAAGCGGCTGGTTTGCCCATCCTCACCCGTTGATTGTGCATATACGCGGGCACCAGGGGCTATTCCTTCAAGGTCAGCGAGTGGCATCAGTAGCATGCGAGGGCCATTAAAACCAACCACTTCGCAAACTACCTCATCCGTGCCACCATTGATGGCGCGTTCAATAAAGCAGGTGGCACCAAGTGGCATTTTTATGCCTTCGGCTTCCATCACCAACCCCGTTATTTTGGTTAAACGGCCATAACGGCGCACCATCGGGATCCCTTTCATCCGCGATTCTAAATCGTCAAGCGAGGCAATCCAGCGTCCCAAACGTGCGGTCATGAAAGGCTCTCCGGTGCATATAAACGGCATAACTCTTGCCAACGGGTTGCGACAGTCATATCGATTTCACCATCTTCGGCGACAACACGACAGCCACCTAAGTGCAATTTCGGGTCAGCTACTAAGCGCCAACCGTGTAGGTTTAATAATGAGCCAAGATGCTGCTCTATAAGCTCAAAGTGATTCGGGTTGACGTGCAGCTCAGGTTGACCTGCAAAGATTGGTTTTTGTTGTAGTAAATGGCTGATTTCTTCAAGTAGGGCCGTGCCATCGCAAACGGTGGATTGCCCCAGCACTTGTTTCGCTGCGGTTAAGGCAATTTGCAATAATTTGGTTGTTACCACCGTATCGAAGGTATCGAGGGAGTAATTAAACTCCGACAATAATTTCTGCCAGGTTTCAATAACAGGTTGCTGTAAAGCAAGTGCTTGCTCACGCCCTTGCTCTTCCCCAGCCCGTAAACCTTGTTCAAAACCTGCTTGGTAGCCTTCTTTTTGGCCTTTTTCATAGCCTTGTTGAAACCCAGTGCGTTGGGCGTCTTCTTTAATATTATCCAGTAGGTTAATCTGCTCTAACACTTCTTTGGGCTCAAGACATGGCACTTTGGGTGTGTCAGGCTCAGGGACATCACTTAATGATGGGATAGCGGATGCGTTCAGCTCCCATTGATTAAGTTCACGTAATTTCCATGGCTGCCATTGGTCATGAGTCGGTTTTGTTTTAGACATACACGTCGTCTCCACCACCGATGGCGATTTCGCCTTTCTCGACTAAGCGGCGAACAATAAGCAGGATAGCTTTTTGCTCGTTTTCCACTTGGGACATACGCACCGGTGAGCGGGATTCCAAATCGTCGCGAACAATTTCCGCTGCACGCGCTGCCATATTGTTGAGGAAGTGGTCGCGCAGAGCTTGGTTGCTGCCTTTGAGGGCAATAACCAGCGAGTCGGTAGACACTTCTTGCAAAATACGTTGAATGCTGCGGTTGTCCACTTCGATAAGGTTTTCGAACAGGAACATTTCATCAATGATACGTTGTGCTAGTTCGCCATCGTAGTCACGCATTGCATCGATAACGCTTTCTTCTTGCTGGCTCTTCATCAGGTTGATAATTTCGGCAGCCGTTCTTATGCCACCCATTTTGCTGCGTTTGAGGTTTTGGCCATCCAGCAAATTGTTTAACACTTCGGTCAGCTCGGCAAGTGCTGCAGGTTGTACGCCACCGAAAGTCGCGATACGCAGCATAATATCGTTGCGTTGGCGTTCTTCGAACAACTCCAAAACATCGGCAGCCAGGTTGCGTTTTAAGTGAACCAAAATCGTGGCGATAATCTGTGGATGTTCATCACGGATAATATCAGCAACGGTTTGTGGCTCCATATAGTTGAGGCTTTCGATACCTGAGGTGGTTTCTTGTTTTTCAAAGATATCTTCAAGCAGGCTCGCAGCACGCTCTTCACCTAGCGCCTTGATAAGGACAGAGCGTAGGTAGTCATTGGTGTTAATGTTCAGCGCCGCAAATTGAATTGCCGACTCTTCAAACTCGGTGAGGACTTCCGCCAGTTCGTTATTGGAGATCTGGCGCATGTTAGACACCGCCATACTCAGCTGCTGAACTTCTTTTGGATTCAGGTGTTTAAATACTTCTGCAGCCTGATCTTCGCCGAGTGTCATTAACATCACGGCGCTTTTTTCTGTTCCACTTAAACTCATTACGCTTTTCCTAACCACTGACGGATAACCATTGCCACGATTTGTGGGTCTTTTTCGGCCATTTCGCGAATGCGTTGACTTTGGATTTCAGCGCTAACACGTTGGCGAGTGAGACGGCGGCGAGTTTGCTCATCCATGTCTTCGTTAATTTCTTCGTCTACCACAAGTGGTGTTTTCATCTGCGTTGCTACAAACATTTCTGCATCAGTTTGAGCTTGTTGCGTTTTACGGTATTTAACCCATTGCGGTTTGATACCAAAACGCCACATAAACCAAGCAATTAGGGCAATAAGCAGAATTTTGCCGTAATCCAGTAACTGGGCGATAAATTGCGGGCTTTCCAGTAACGACGGTTCAACTTCAACTGGCGTGTCATTCGTAAATAACGAGTTGGTGATATTTAACGAGTCGCCACGTGCAGTGGAGTAGCCCATTGCTTCACGAGTTAATGCTTCAATTTGCTGCATCATCTCAGGCGGCAATGGCTTCATTTCTGCGCCATTTTCACCTTCTTGTGAATGGTAATTGACGATAACTGCGACCGAGAGCCTATCGACTACGCCAATTTGCCGTTGGGTATGACTAATTTTGCGATCCACCTCGTAATTGGTCGTTTCATCGCTTTGCGAGTTAGTCGTGTTATTACGGTTATTGGTGGTTTGCTGTGCGTCTTTATTGTCTTTATTTGTTTCAATTGGTGCAGTTGGTGCACTAACGGGTTGGTTTGATAACGCGCCTGGTACGCCACCTGTTCCGCCATTGTTATTTTGCATACTTTGGCTGTTTTGGCGGGAACGGATAGCGGCGCTATTTGCTGCTTGGTTTGGTTTATATTCTTCTGAGGTTTGTTCTACCTTGGAGAAATCCATTTGTGCGGTGACTTGTGCATGAATATTTGCACGGCCCACTAATGGAGAAAGAATATCTTCAATGCGCTGTTTAAGATGGGATTCCATCTCTTTGGTCATTTTAATTTGCGCACTGTTAGCGGATTGCTGGCTGTTATCGTTATTGGTGAGTAAGCGACCCGCTTGGTCAACAATAATGACATTTGTTGCTGTTAGCCCAGTGACACTGCTCGACACCATATGGACGATAGCGCTAATTTGCCCTTCATCAAGCATTCGGCCAGGCAATAAACCTACGGTGACTGAGGCGGTAGGCAATTTTTGCTCACGCACAAATAAGGTAGGTTTAGGGATAGCTAAATGCACTCGTGCACTTTGGACAGGGCTGAGTGACTCAATTGTGCGCGATAACTCACCTTCCAGCGCACGCTGGTAGTTAATTTGTTCGCTAAACTGGCTAATACCAAACTGTTCTTTATCCAACAGTTCGAAACCTGTGTTCCCCCCTTTGGGCAAGCCTGATTGGGCCAGCTTTAATCGTAACTCATGCACTTTATCGGCAGGTACTAAAATGGCGCTACCATTATCGGCGATTTGATAAGGGACGTTCATCTGCGTTAGCTGACCAACAATGTCGCCACCATCCTTAGCACTTAAGTTGCTAAGCAGGACACGGTAGTCGGGGCTACGTAACCAGAGCAGGAGGGCAACGATAATTGCGATGGCAGCAGCGGCTGCAATCATTAGCGGTATTTTAGGATCGGCTTTAATGCGGTCAACCATTGAGGCAAACCCTTTTTTAGCCTCTCCTGTGTCTTTAGATGCGGCACTCATAAATATTCCCTGCTTGGCAGACTACTAGACGGATGAAAATACTTTTGGTGAAACAATGTTATTTCCCTCTTCGTAACGTCACTTTTTCACTTTGCTATTATTTCTTGTCTTGGGGCAATCTAATGACGGAATCAGCCTATAAATTTGGTGTTATTTATCGGCTTCAAGTTAAAAAGGGTGTGGTAAGGTAAGCTCGACGAATGAATTAGTGGTACATATTCACTATATTGAGAAGAGAACATCATGACAGTTCAAGCCATTGAAGGGGTTATTTCACAATTAAATGTGGTAGCGACGCAAGCGACTAACCCAATAAAACCTACTATTGAGCCAGTGGGCTTTGCGGATCACCTTGTTGCATCCGTTAACCAAATCAATAAAACACGCAATGATTCTGCGAAGCAAATTGAAGATTTTACCCTTGGGAAGCAAGATATTTCCCTAAATGATGTGATGGTGGATATGCAAAAAGCCAGTCTAAGTCTGCAAATGGGTATTCAAGTGCGAAATAAACTGGTTGCGGCGTATCAAGAGATTATGTCAATGCCAGTGTGAGTTATTTATCTATTTGAATATTATAAATTAATGGTCTTATCGTGGCGTGTTAGTAGCAACGATAAGGCATTTTTATTCAAAATAATAATGGGCTTGAGTGACTTTGAGTTATCCAGCGATCAAATATCATAATTCCACTTTGACGATACCCATCTTATTTATACGCTAATAAAGGCTGTAAGATAACCTGCAAATAACGCCAAATATGTCTAATTTGTTGTCCTATTCATATCAAGATAGCCAATAAAAATGTGTAAAAAAAGTGCCATTGAAAACTTGAAATATTCGCTGTAAGCCTTATATAAATAATGCACCAAGCTAAAGCATGACGCCACACTAGGTTGATGGTGCAAGGTTATATAGGTTTAGTTTACGATATAGAATATTGAAGGAGCGTTTATGTCTAACATTCGATCTTTTTCATTATTTCCAACATTATCAGATAACTTGCTTTCAAATAGGTTTGATCAAATAGACAGATTGTTTAGCCAATTAACAGGTAATCGGCCGTTAACTACAGAGCATCCTTATAATTTAAAACAAATAGACGATACGCACTATCAATTAACAGTGAGTGTGCCAGGTTATAAGGAAGATGACTTAACGGTGTCCATGAAAGGTGGGAAATTGTGCATACAAGGTGAGCAATCTACTGAATTAAACAATGACTCAGAAAAATGGATCCATAAAGGAATTACGCAAAACACGTTCTCCCTTGAGTTTAATTTAGGTAAAAATGTGAAAATTGAATCTGCTGAATTATCGGGTGGGTTATTAGCATTAGATATTGAATATGAAATTCCAGAGGAAGAAAAAACGCAAGTCATCGCGATTGAAAATAAAGATATAAAATCATAGTGTTACTAATTTTAGCCCGCCAGAAATGGCGGGTTTTTTATGTCTAAAATAAGGATGGAAATTGTGTTCTATTAGGCGCAATTTTTAATGGAATTACCCATGGGTTTGCGGGCAGGGTGTAAAATAAAATTGCAATTATGTTTTATGTGTGGCTTAATGTCGTCACTGGTTTGGAAGTACAGGCCTATTTATGCTAGTCAGTTTAAAGTTGTTCACCATTAAGCGTTATCTCAGATACCCCTTCATTGCGAATTCCTTCTAATTAATTCCATAAGTACCAATAAACAACCAAACGAACACATGCCTTATGGCAATTAAAAAAATTAAAGGAAATTCTATGTCTAATACAATGACTGGTTCAGTAAAATGGTTTAACGATGATAAAGGTTTTGGTTTTATTACTCCTGCAGATGGCAGCAAAGATGTGTTTGTTCACTTCTCTGCAATCCAGAGTGATAACTTTAAATCTTTAGCTGAAGGCCAACAAGTTTCATTTTCTATCGAAAATGGCGCAAAAGGCCCAGCAGCTGCAAACGTAATTGCACTGTAAAAATTAATAAAAATCTATTTAGGTTTAATTATTTACACTTTTGTAAAAGTGCGATAAAACCTTAGGCTTATTAATAGCCAATTAGAATATTATTTAAAACCTCGCACTGCGAGGTTTTGTTGTATATAAGGCTGACTAAATGTATTTATTATAAGCATTATTGTCATCGAACTAGGAATTATTTCATTAATGTATTGGCATTAGGGATTTAAGTAAATCAGCTTGCAGGCTCCCTAAAAAGTGAACTGACGCCATAAAACTAGACAATAACTTAATCTGCCTTTAAGGACTGAATTCTGTATATGACAGGGCTCAGTCCGTTTAATTTTGTCTTAGTTTAATTATGGTTATAGGAAAATAGTTAATAAAAGAAGCCAGATCGGGTTAATTCACCAATTCCTGTGATAATAAACTGCACTCCCATACAAACTAATAAAAATCCCATTATTCTTGATATTGCATCGATGCCACTTGTTCCAAAAAATTTCATTATCATATTTGAGCTTTTCAAACAGGCCCAAAGAATAATAGAGAATAAGAAAAAAACTAATGGTGGAGCAACTAAAACAACCCAATGAGGGTATTCACTTTCATTTGTGATGACAGATGAGGCCATACTGATGATCATTGCAATTGTCCCTGGCCCCGCAGTACTTGGCATAGCTAAAGGAACGAAAGCAATACTAGAGGTGTTATCTAATATCTTTGCTTCATCATTATTTTTGTTGGCTTCAACAACGGGAAATAGCATTCTAAAGCCAATATAAGCGACAATAAAACCGCCTGCGATCCTTAACCCTGGAATACTAACACCAAACGTATTCATAATCGCTTGGCCTGAATACCATGAAACAAGCATAATAAAAAAAACATAAATCGGCGTTGTATTTATGGTTTTCTTACGAGCATCAATCGTCATTCCACCCGATAAGCCAAGAAATAATGCAACAGTTGTTAATGGGTTAGACAAGGGTAATAATACGGCGAGCCCAATACCAATTGCAGTTAATAATTCAAACATGTCAACTTCCTATGTAATTAGAGCAAGAAATTAAGAATCTTATGACTATATTTTAAGCTAATATCATCGTTTGATTTGTCCTCTAAATTTATTGAGAAAAGAATCGAACTCTTATCTTTACCTATAGAAACACTATGAATAAGATGAAAAATTTTATTTTTGGCATCATGTGACTTAGCTAATTGGTAGAGACTAATTAAGGACAATAAAACATAAAGCTTATTAATGTGCTTAGGGTTAGAAATAGCACTAATATTCAATAGTATCGTATTTTTTAATTTATCTGAATTAAGGTCTTTAGATGTCATGCTGCTAATTTTTTGCAACATAAAATTCATTTTACGTGACTCGATTTGCTGAGCACTACTCAGTGGAATGATATATAGCATCAATATCACAATGATAATGGAAAAAATAAGTGCAATTGAGGTGTTAGCAAAGTAAGAAAAATCAAAATCCATTGGATTAGTAAAATTAATGAGAAATATCATGGAAATACATACGACATGAGAGAGCAAAAAGGCGAGTTTACCTACGGATTTTAAAACACCAAGAATTAAAAATATTGGTGCCATGATCATTACAGCTTGAAAATAACTAGATGCTTGAATTAAAAAGTAAAACTTCAATATGTAGCTGATAATAATCACTAGAATGGCAACGACTAATATAATAAAGGCGAGTTTATTTGCATTGGGGATAGTCACGCCAAATGTAAATGAAATACTTACTAATACAGGGAGTATATAACCATATTCCCAACCGGTGTTTAGCCAAAATAATACGCTAATAACCAGACTGATCACTAACCTAAGTGTATTTAAAAAAGCATCTTTCCAATCAAAAAAATAATAGAAACTGCTATCAGATAAATCATTATCTTGCTTTTTAAAGTCTAAAAATTGTTTGTAGCTAGTGTATTTTAAAAAGTGCTTATCAACCATGCCCATGATAGAGAAAACGATAAGCATAGGTAACTGTTTCGCTTTATGCTTTGCTGTTTTAAACGATAAAAAATGGCTTTCATATTGACTTGTTTCATCATAACTAATGCTACTTTCTAATACATTTTTTAAGCTTGTATGAATTTTATCATTTCTTTGTTTGAACAGGTTTGATAATAACTGTTTTTTTTCTGTTTGTATTTTTTTATCAATTAATTTTGTTTGAGGTATATTCGACTGATTAGGCAGTAAGTAGGTTATAAAAGTGTACACGACAATCCCTATCATCACTTCCATTAACCGTTCTTGAGATAAGTTAAAAATTGTCATTGGTAATGGAAATACTGACGTACCGAAAGCAATGATTGCGGAGGTGTAACCCGATAACGAAAACAGATATGGCATCATATAACGCGAAATTAATGTCATAAAAAGACATATCGATAACCAAATAATGATTAATGCAGTAAAAATCCAATGATCGTTAATACTGATATTGGCAATGAGAGTAACAGCAATGACACCAATAACACTACCCGATAGCCTTGCAGCCATTTTAGCTAAGCTTAGCGATGGGTCTGGATAGCCAATAATAGCAACGGTCATCATCGACCAATATGGCTTATCAAAACCAAAATAAGAGGATAAAAACCAAGCAAGTAAAATAGCTAATGTATACTTGATTGCAAATAACCAGTTTAATTTCATTGCTTACTCTTCAATAAATACAGTGCAAGTTGTTCCTGGGATCAAAGATATATTTTGACTATTTTTCAGCGATATTTTGACTGGTACACGTTGCGCTAGCCTAACCCAAGGGTAATTGGGCTGCACATTTTCTAATAGTTGGTTACCTGTTGATGAGTTATTATCATCAATTGCACGACCGATACTTTGTACTTTTCCGCTTAATTCATTGTTATTGCTATATAGCTGTATTTTTGCATTGTCTCCTATAACCACATTTGTCATTTTAGTTTCTTCCAAATAGGCGATAACATAGTAGGAGTCTTTATCTACAATTGCGAATAAAGGCGAGCCAGCATTAATATAATTACCCGTTCTAAGATTTAAGTTCGTGATAAAGCCATTTACGGGGGAGGTTATTTGCGTTCTTGAAAGATCAAGTTTTGCTTTGTTTATCTTTACTTTTGCCAATTCTATTTTTTGGGTCAGACTCGCTAGCCGAGACTGAGCATCTTCAAGCTCTTCTTTTGAAATGGCGACTTGGTTTAGTTTTGTACGCCTAGCGAGTTGGTTTTTTGCAAAGTTATGTTGAATAACCAGTTCGTTGAGTTCGAGTTCAGATTGGCGAACTTTAATTTCGTAATCTGTCGGGTCTATAATTAATAACAAATCACCTTTTTTAACTTCTTGGTTATCAATGATTAAAAGATTATCAATTTTACCTGAAACCTCAGCGGTCACTTGGTTGATCTCAGCTCTTATCCTGCCATCACGAGTCCACGGGCTTAGTGCATAATGGTTCCATAGTAAATAAATAGAGGAAATAATGATGAACAAAGAGAGAACGATGATTAAATATTTTCTGATATTCATTTTTACCAACTACGAATTAATAATGAAGTGTATGCATAAAATACATAAAAATAACATAGAGATATCAAATAGGTTCCCTGCATATTCATATTTGATCATTAAATTTATATAAATAGTCCTAAAGATTAGCCATGAAAAGAACCCTAGAAAAAATACGAGTATGATCCCTGGTATAAAAACAGTTCCCCCTAAAATAAGATCTTTCATCGGTTATTCCACCATACAATGTATGTAATATTTTATTGTACTGATATTTAGTAACTTGATATTTTTAATCTGAGACCTATTAAAATAACATGGGTTGTTATATCACTATATTATTCTAATGTGTAGTTGTATCGCATTAATAGTTAATTGATTGATATAACATACCATTAATTTATCTGGGTTAGCGTTGTGGACTTAATGTGGAACATTAAACTTTTACATGCTATTGATAGCCATGTAATATACTATTTTTATAGGTTTTTTCCTTTATGAACAAGTTATTATCTATCTAAAACGTCGTTTTAACTACTTTTAAAATCAGGTAATTCAAATGCTTTTTGAGTAACTAATATGGTTTTTATTATTTTAATGTGGTTTTTAATTGTTTTTGAATAACTACATCTTTATTTTTGTATGATGATTGAAACTGTATTATTAAAACAATAAACAGATTACAGTTGTCTTTATACAATTTATTTGGATTTAATGTTTTACCATTCTCATGTTGTGAGAGTGGGTATGCGAAATAATTAATAATAGACAAAAACCAACAGAGTCTCTTTTTTTGAAAAAATCAAACAATTTTGAGTATGACAAGTTAAATGATATGTTGTTATTGAGGTTTTATCTAATTGAAATATAAGAGTATAGTTTCAATGGTAGATTGCATGAGATAAATCGAAAAATAATCTAGCTTTTCTAATTCATTATCTAAACTTAAAAGGCTTAAATGCAAATTGACACTTGGGTCTGGCCTCAAGCTAACAATAAGAATTAAGGGGAATAGAATGGATGAGCAATATGACGTGGCGATTATTGGCAGTGGTCACAATGGCCTCGTTGCTGGAGCAAAGCTTGCGCACAAAGGGCTTAAAGTTGTTATATTAGAGAGTGAAGAGACAATAGGCGGGGCGGCTCGTACCGCTGAAATTACGCAGCCTGGTTTCCACCATGATTTGTATGCAACCAATATCGGGTTATTTTTAGGATCACCGTTTTACCAAGAATATCAAAGTGAACTGCATAAAAATGGTTTTGATATCGTGACCAGTGACCGCCCTTACTCCAATGTATTTCCAGATGGCGATGGGATAGGTGTTTACCAAGACCGAGCTAAAACCGATGCGATGTTTCGCAAATATTCTCCGCAAGATGCAGACAGCTTTTGGGCGTTACTCAGTTATTTTCAAAAAACCGTTGGGCATTTTGCACCATTAATGCAAATGGAGTTGCCATCTTTTAAAGCAGCTAAGCAGTTGTTTTCCATGGTTAGACACTTAGGCATGGGGGAATCGCTTAATTTGGCGCAATTAATTCTTAAATCCACACGGCAATTTTCAGAAGACTATTTTACGCATCCAAAAACTCGCGCATTATTTATTCCTTGGGCTTTTCACCTTGATTATGGGCCTGATGTAACAGGTGGAGCAACATTTTCATTTTTAGAAAGCTTAAGTGACCATCTTAATGGACTTTCCATTAGCCGTGGTGGCGTGGGAAATTTAATGCACAGTATTGCCAGAATTATTGAAAATCATGGCGGGAAAGTGCTGACTCAAAAAGAGGTCACTGAAATTATTATCGAAAATGGTAAAGCGATCGGGGTGAAAACCACATCGGGTCAAACTTTTGGTGCGAAAAAAGCGGTTATTGGTAATATTACACCAACACAAATCGTTAACTCGCTGATCAAAGAGCAGCACTTACCGAGCAATTATGTTCAAAAAGCGAAGCGTTATCGTTATGGTGCGGGTACGATGATGTTGCACTTTGCATTGGATAAACCCCTTGAATGGAATGCAGGGGAAGATTTTTCTAACTTTGGTTATGTACATATTGGCCCGTATACAGACGATATTTCCGCAACCTTTGACCAAGCCCAAAGGGGGATTTTGCCCGATAGCCCAATGCTGGTGGTGGGGCAACAAAGTCGTAGTGACAGAACGCGTGCACCAGAAGGAAAAGAAACTTTGTGGGTACAAGTCAGAGCACTGCCATTTGCACCGACGGCGGATTCCCGAAATGAAATTGCCATGGGGGAATGGGGCTCAATGAAGCAGCAATATGCCGAACGTGTGATTGATAAAATTGCGGATTATGCGCCGAATATCAAACAGAATATCCTTGATTATGCAGTGTTATCCCCAGCAGATCTCATGCGGCATAACCGTAACTTGGTGAATGGTGACAGTGTATCGGGCAGCCATCAACTCAGTCAAAACTATCTTTTTAGGCCTTTCCCTGGGCATTCACGATATAAAACGCCGATTAAAAACTTGTGGATGATCGGTGCTGCGACGTGGCCAGGTGCTGGGCTTAATGCCATTTCGGGCTATTTGGTGGCAGACCATATTTTAAAGTAAAGCATTGAACTTCACTAAAATTATCGTGGGCCTGATTAGGTTCACGATAAAATTCCCTTTATAATAATGCTCACTAAGACGCGCGGGTGGAGCCCACGATGAACCGAAATGAATTGATCGCGTATATTCAAAATAATTATGGTGTTATCCCTGAGTACCCATGGGCAAGAGCCCCCACATTTGCGACCTTTAAACACGGCAATAACGGAAAATGGTTTGCGGTAATTATGGATATTGCTGCAAAAAAAGTAGTCGAAGGTGGAGGAGAGGAAAAAATTGATATTGTGAATATCAAGGTACCGCCCGAGTTAGTGGGCTCATTGCGGTTACAAAAAGGGATTTACCCCGCCTACCATATGAATAAAGAACATTGGGTGACCGTGAAGCTAGGGGCGGAGGTAAATGCTGCAGAGCTGATGTCCTTGGTGAATGAAAGCTACCGTCTGACCACCTAATTTATGGTTTATCAAACTTTACAGCATGTTAATAAAGTTGATTGAATGGCCTTTATTTGCTTCCAAAACAAAGTCATTAAAGGGTTTGCTTTGTTTTTTAACGTGCTCAATATCCCCAATAATGAGCGTATGAATGGCGTAATTTGTTAGTTTTTGCAGTAATTCCCCCGCATAGCCTGAGGAGAGTGTAAAAAACGCAGGGGCTAGCTCATCAACGGGTAATGCAATTGTTTTTATCCCTTCAGTCAATGATGCATCCATCACTAAATTAAGTAAGTCATTAATTTGCGTTGGTAGATTTTGAAAAATAAGAGCAGGGCTTTCGTTGATGGTCACAATTTGGTAATTCATGTGTTCTTCCTTAATTTAAGTCAAATGATACAATTTCTTAAGGTTATAACTGGTTTTTATTAAAAATGATCACAAAAAAGGCGATTTGTCACTAATAGCTGTTGTGCGCAGCAAATTAAATCGTAAGATCTCTAAACTTCCTTTATAGATAGAAAACTAGCATGCTTTCTCATTATATATCTCAAGCCCTAGTGGCTAAGAATTGCACATTAATTGTTAACCAACAACAGCAAGATAGTTTATCTGAAGTGTTTATTAAAACACGCCAATGGCAATTTGCGGATGGGGTCGTACTTTTATGCACAGAGGAAATTGAAATAGAGGAATTTACCTGTGATAGTCAATGCCCTGAGCGCTGGATTATCTGGCAATTAGTCGAAGAGAATGGTCTGAAAATATTCCCAAAAAGAAAAGAGTTTTTTAATATTTGCCAACAAAACTTTTGGTTGAAAATGAAAACGTAGTGTCGGTTCTAAAAAAGAAGAATTCCATTGGTAACTATATTATTTTTATGGTTTTTTTCTTGCTCATAAACGAGAAATATCGAATAATCGCCAGCCCTAGTAAGATTTTATTTTTAGCCAAACTATTATTTATGTTAAGTCAATCTAATCTTTCCATTATTTAACTCTTAATTAGCATACAGATAAATCTGAATTTAACTAATAATGATGTGAATAGTTTCATATGAAATTATTTATTGAGTAGTTAGATAAGCTTACTTAATCAAAAAATGAATCTTATATTCATTTTTTATCATTTAGTTAACAATATTTACTTCATTTTCTTCGTTTAGCTATGTAAGCTTACTTAGTCGTTATTCTAATTAATTATTAATAAAATCATTATGTTATATATTGTTGTTATACGAATTTAAGGTACTATCAATCTTGTTTGAAATTCCCTTGGTTTTATTTATTCTTTTATGCCGCCTAAAAGCGGCTTTTTTTGTCACTTTTCAGCCAGCCACATTCCACTTTTCTTCATGGAAAAACCAAACACTATACCAATTAGTAATGATTGAATGGTGATCAGCCATGCCCCCTGTGCAGCAAAAATGGTGCAGGTACCGACAAAGGTTCCAGGGATGTATGACAACCACTGTTTTTTTGCTTGAATGCACATAAAAAAGGCCACAAATCCTGTGACGAAATAGCCGATAAAGCTCGGCAAGTTTTGCAAATAGCTATCGCTATGTAAGATAACTAATCCCCACACAACACCGCTGCTAACGGTTAGTGCGGTAATACCAAGGCCTTTGATGCCATCTTTCGGGTAGGCAAAGTAAGCCGTACAGCCCAGAAATCCTGCCCAGCCAATTAAGCCAAGTAAATCAGCGACCCATGCCCAAAGGCCCGAGAGAATTGCAGTAGTTAACGAAAGACAAAAAAGTAATTTCACAATAGCGACTTCAAATTAGGGTTAATCAATTTCAGAGAACCTTAGGCCGTTGCTTATGGTTACTCAGTGCAGCATTGTTATGCTTAATAAAAACAAATATCTTGTTGTCTCGATTCAGCTTTTGAGCTGATTAAATCAGAAACACGCATGTTTTTAATGAAAGTTTGCGTTAACATATTAATAAATCAAGATTATTTGGGTTATCAATAGAGATGAGAGCAAACAAAGGCAAGCATTGTATCCAGCTGATCCCCTGGTTGCAATTTGTATCTGCGGTTATTTCTCTGAATTCACAACCTAGATCAACTGCAATCGTTTACCTGTGTTTTCACAAAGAAAAAGTATGAAAGCGTCCCCATTAAGGCGTATTTGCAAATGGTATATTTACTTTGCATTGCTAATGCCCTTGAATATATTTTAAATAGAGGATGGCTAAGCCTGCGTAACCCTATTACACAGCGTAGGCGGCATCCTCTATTTTCTTTACCACTTTAACGTACTTTGAGACTTTGGTAGAAGAAAATACGTATTGTATTTACCCAGCTTACCAGCCGACAGCAACACCGCATTAATTACTGGGTTATTTGCGTTATTTCACGCAATAGAACTACGTAGGTTTACATTTTGCCTAACTGGGTATTGCATCCCAGCGGCAAGTACTTTGCCGTCTTGATTACGGCCGATACCAACCCTGCACTGAATCGGCTGTTTAGGGAATAGGGGATATTACTCATTGCCGCGACAGAGGCAATGCCAGAGTTAGCTTGTTTGGTGGTTTTATTTATTTTCTGTTTTATTTGTTATCGTTTGAATATGTGTCATCGTCTGAATGACACCAGTATGCTATAGGCTTTTGGCTTAAATGATAAATCGCTTATACAAAGCTGTTTATTCGGGATATTGGCAGTGGGATAGTTTAACTCCAGTGTTATTTAAACAGGTGATGAGAAATTGTTAGCGATAGATAATTGTAAAATGATTAATTGCTTAAATGACACTTTTTGCATATTTTAGGTGAAGTTTGTTAAATAACATGGTATTTTTCTGCTAATCCGCATTGTACCTTGTTTTTACACGAAATTTTAAATTGCTTGGTCAAGCGAAGAAGCGAAAAAAGCATCAAGGTGCGAGCAAGGTTAAATCACAATGTCATTTTTTGCCTATTTTTGGCAAATGAAAAAGTTGATAATGTTTTCCATACTTATTTATTAGGCCATTCATTAGAAAAAGGCGTGCAAGCCTATCTCCTCTTAACGTGTTTAACGCGCGGTGTTGGGGTGCTTGCTTATGCAACTTTGTTCGTTTAGATAATTTGGCTGAGCAATAGATTCAATTATTAAGAATAAAGACTGAATTAATAGGATTTGAATTATGGCAGTAAGAGAAATTATTGAAATTCCCGATGAAAGACTGCGCATTAAATGCAGCCCTGTGACGGATTTCGCCGCGGTACAAACGTTAATCGATGATCTAATCGATACCATGTACAGCACTGATAATGGCATTGGCCTTGCTGCTACGCAAATTGCTGAAACCAAATCCATTATGGTGATTGATATTTCGGAAAACCGTGATGAACCGATGGTGTTTGTCAACCCTGAAATCGTCGAAAGCGAAGGGGAAACCAGTTACCAAGAAGGGTGCTTGTCAGTGCCTGAAATCTACGCGGATGTCGACCGTTTCTTACGTGTGAAAGTGAAAGCGTTTGATAGACACGGTAAAGAATTTGAGGTGGACAGCGATGAGTTTTTAGCCATCGTGATGCAACATGAAATCGACCACTTGCACGGTAAAGTGTTCCTCGACCACTTATCCACGTTAAAACGCAATATGCTGCTCAAAAAGCTGAAAAAACAGCAACGTTTAAAACAGCAGCAATAGTCATTGGAAGAGGCGTGTCAGGTTTGTTGGCCTGACACACAAATTTTATTCCCTAGGGCGAATAACCAACGGGGCGTCAGTCTCATCGAATTGCCCATAGCTGTTATTGAGCACCCGTTTTTGGTCTAATTGCTTAATTTCTTTGCTTAAAAAGTTTAAATGCTGTTGTAAATATTCTTTAGTCACACGTTCATTTTCAATAATTTTATGCAATAACTGAATAAATTCCTCAGTGATTGGCTGCTGTTCTTCGAACGCTTGCGTTAACGCGGTGAGGTTTTCCACCGCCAGGACGTACTCCGTTTCGCGGGAGACCAGTGTCTCCCATTCCCCAGATTGCGCTAAGGCAACTAAATTTTCACTTAATACTAAGACATTACGGTATATTTCTTGTAAATCGATAGGATTTTTATTGTCCACCTGATTATCTTTCATCCACATTTGCACCGATTTGTTGCCATGCAGAGGCGATATCGGAGAGTAACTGGTAAACTTCTTGGACATAAGCCACGTTGTTTTCGAGGTTGGCACGGAGTAGCTGCATTGTCATATACTCATACAAACTTGCTAAATTTTCCGCAAGTTCGCCGCCAGCTTCATAATTTAACGACTGCTTTAACCCAGTGTCAATGATGTCGATAGCTTTTGAGATTTCTTTACCTTTTTCAGCCACCTTCCCTTGCTGCATAAAAATCTCCCCGCGTTTCAGGGCACTTAGCGCCCCTTTAAACAGGATTTGGATCAGCTGGTACGGGGTCGCATTGGTGATTTCACTCTCCAAATCGACTTGTTGGTAGGCTTGCTGTGCGTGTCGTTGATACATATTTTTTAACCTAAAAGTCGGCCTAATGAATTACTGGTGCTGTTGAGCGACGTCATCATTTTATCGAGGTTTTGGAATTGGCGACGGTACATATCCATGGTGTTTTCGATTTGCTTATTGGTCTGCTCAATACGTTTATCTAAACTTTTCTTTTTCTTTTGGATACCATCGGTGGCGTTATGTAGCGTGCCTTCTTTGCTATCTAAGGTGTCTTTTAAGTAGTTAAAGTTTTCGGTGCCAAACCCCGTTTCTTTTCCGTCCCCAGCAAAAAATACTTTGACGCTAGAAGGGTTTTCTTTTAGCGCTTTATCCAGCACTTTATTATCGATTTCTAAGGTGCCATCGAGTTTTTGCTTAATACCCATTTTGCCAAGTGTATCAATTTCACCACTTGCTTGTGGCATGCGAACTTGCGTGCGCAGGGTACTTTGGATCATGCGCAAAGTAGAGTCGCCAATCAGTGGGCCATTGGTTTTATTGGGTTCAGTACCTTTTTCGGAAGGAGTGTATTTAGTCAGTTCTTTGGCTAAATTTTGGAATTCATTATAGGCATCTACCCAAGCTTTTATTTTTCCTTTGGCGGGCTCGATATCTTCAGAAACGATTAGGTGATCTGGTTTCTGATCTTCACTCTCTTTTTTTAAGGTCAGCGTTAAACCTGGAAACAGGTCTTTGGCTTCATTGGTTTGTGATTCAAGCTCGAAGCCATCAATGTTTAACAATGCATTTTGTGGAGCAACCATTTGATCCATTTGACTACCAGACGTAGAGATAACGTCTTTTCCATCAACTTGAGTCAATACAGAGTCTACATTGAGTAAATTAGCTAGCTTATCGTCTCCATCAACCTTAATGCTAATACGGTTATCAGTACCTTCTTTCTTTGAAGTTATAACTAAATGGTATTGGTTAGTTCTATCTTTAATGACAGACGCACTAACACCTTTATCTGTTTTATTAATGGCATCCGCAATTTCAATTAATGATGTATGTTCGTTATCTAATTTGATAACAATTTTATCTTTATCTTCTTTTTGTGACGGTTGAGTAATGGTGATAGTACGCTCTTTATCATTACTCCCTAGCATTGCTTTATTGTCACTTTGGCCTTTGGTTGCGATAGTTTGCGCTTTTGCCATTTGCTTAACGACAACATCATGCACGCCCGCAACAGCTTTACCGTCAGTTTTTACATCAAAGGCTTTATATTCGCCAGTGACTTTGGTGGTGCTGATATCACCATATTTTTTTAAATCTTCCGCGGCTTTTTTTAGTTTTTCTAAGGATGACTGCATTTTACCATAGGCGCTAATTTGTGCATCATAACTGGCTTTTTGGGTGGTTAATGGCTCTAAACGACGGCGCTCCATCGCTTCTAATTGGTCCATTTGTACGTTTAAATCTAAGTTTGACCCGATACCGAGTGTGGATATTCCTGCCATGTTTTCTCCTACGCTATTCTCGTCATCCTTCAAGTTGCAGGAGTGTTGACTTCGCTCAGCTAGCCGAATCACATACTTGTGTATGCTCATCGGCCTCTCTTCACTTGTCGCCTACCTGCAACCCGAATGATTTAGAGTCTATGCCTGTGTCATTAACTCTGAAATAGAGTCTATTTAGAGTCTTATCGGCAAAACGGAGCAAAATTTTAGACTATTCTGAAAAACAACGATGGCGGGAAGTAACGGGATAAACCTAGGTATTTATCCTTATTAGGGGTAAATAACTCGAAAATTGATAAAAATAAAATAATTCCCAACAAAATAATAAAGTAAAAAGCGGCTTCCAGTGCAGGTTTTGCCGTTATTGATGAAATTTTTATGCAAAAAGCCTAAAGGGGTTTTGGTTACAGCCGATAAACATATTGCTGACGAAAATCACTCAGTTAAGCACATAGGCTTAGCTTATTAATTTGAATAACAAGGACATTACCATGGCACAAGTTATTAACACTAACATTCTGTCTCTGACCACTCAGAACAACTTAAACCGTTCACAAGGCGTATTAGGCTCTGCAATTGAACGTTTATCTTCTGGTTCACGTATCAACAGCGCAAAAGATGATGCGGCAGGTCAAGCGATTGCTAACCGTTTTACTGCAAACGTTAAAGGTTTAACACAAGCGTCTCGTAATGCGAACGACGGTATTTCTATTGCGCAAACCACTGAAGGTGCATTGAACGAAATTAACGATAACTTACAACGTATTCGTGAACTTGCCGTGCAAGCTAAAAATGGTTCAAACTCTGAGTCTGATATTAAATCAATTCAAGAAGAAGTTGGTGAGCGTCTGAAGGAAATCGACCGTATTTCTGAACAAACTCAGTTTAACGGCGTTAAAGTGCTGAGCGGTGACAATCCTAAAATGTCTATCCATGTTGGGACTAACGATAAAGAAAAAATTGAATTTGATCTGAAAAAAGTGGACAGTTCAACATTAAAAGTGAAAGACTTAGAAGTTGGCGCAGAACGATTTACGGGTATAACAGCAGGGCAATTAACTAAAGGCGTTAAAACCGCCTCTGAATTAGCACCAGCAGAGGATGGTGTTGGTACTGTCGCTGCTGACTATGGCAAGGCATCAGTTAATGGTACGGCTGCTGCTGATGTTGAAAGTGTTTCAGAAGTTAATGGCAAACAGTACATTACTATTGGTACTGGTGACGATGCTAAGGTTTATGAAGCTGAGGTTACTGTTATAAATCCAGATACTGCAACAGATGCAAAAACTTTAGAATATAAAGTGGGTAAAGAAGTAACTGTCACTTCTGATGCTGATGCTAAAGCTGCAACTGAGAAAGCGGAAGCTCAACTGAAAACTTTAGATGAGGCTATCAATAATGTTGACGGTATGCGTTCTTCTTTAGGTGCGATTCAAAACCGTTTCCAATCTACCATCAACAACCTGAACAACTCTGTTAACAACCTGAGCGCAGCACGTAGCCGTATTCAAGATGCTGACTTCGCAACTGAAGTTTCTAACATGAGCCGTGGCCAGATTCTGCAACAAGCAGGTACTGCTGTGTTGGCGCAAGCTAACCAAGTTCCACAAGGTGTTCTGAGCCTGTTACGTTAATTCGTAATTGGTTAATGATACTGAAGGCCAGCATTGCTGGCCTTTTCTTTGCCTGTCATATTTTGCACTACAAGGGTGTTGCCGTCAGTCAGTCACCCGAATCACGTACTTATGTACGTGATTCGGGATAACCGCCTTCGTCGCCTAGCCGCAACACGAGTTATTTAGGGCTCGCTGTAGTATTTCAGTTAAACTCCGCATACGTTTTAGTGTTAATTTTGGCACAGGCGTAAATTAATATATTTGATAACAGAATAAAAATAATAATAACGAGAGGGGTGTTAACCAGAAAACCAGACTCATAAACATAGGGTAGGGCGATTCCGCCAAATATATCCCCTGTTAAAAATGCGGTTTGTATTAAACCAAAAATATGTTCGGCATTCCCTTTGCGGGCAATCTCCATCTCAACCAAATTAATTAATAGTGAGCAAACGGTTCTAAACATATACATGGCAATAACCGAGATGGCGAAAACAATCGGGGAGCTAAATTTTATCGACCAAAACATGCCATAGAGCATCAGCATGCATAAACCAGAAAAAACGAGTAATGAGATAGGTTTATCTTTGTCAGAAAAAATAAACATAAAAAGGTTCTTGAGTACTAACCCAGAAATAACGCCTAATGACATCACAAGGCCAACATTCGCATCTGAAAAATGCATGTTTTTTAAATACACAGGAATAATGGGAAAGATCAGTGCCCAACTGGCGCCACTGATAATAAATGCAATAAATAAAATTAAATCTGCTTTACTGAGAAAAGGAAAAAATGAAATGCCTTTTGGGGAACCTTTTTTCACTAATGGTTTCTCAGTTTTTGGTATTTTTAATGAAGGAATGGCTACTATGGCGATTAATACCATGACCCCGCTAATCAATAAGGCGGAACGATATGGAGTTTGATCGATAATTGATAAAATCGTCACTAGCCCTCCTGCAATAAAAGCCCCAAGGCTTTGTGCAACTGTGCTTAAATTATCGGTGTGTAGCAGGACTTTATTTTGTTCCTGTTTATCAATATTAAAAATTAGTGATTTTAGCGCAATAGCGATAATACTCGCACCCATCCCTGCCATCAAACCTGAAGTCACGGCGATAGCCATCCCTGTGGGATAGGCTCTAAGAACAAGGCCACACCCATACAGGAAAAAGCCCACAATTAAACCAGTCTTAGTACCAAATCGGGATAGCCCTTTGGCATAAAATAGTGAGCACGCCCCGCAACCGCCATCATTACGTATGAAATTGAAAATAACTTCAATTGCGCCTGCTGTTCCCAATAGATGGGCTGCAATGTTTTGGATATCCACATTGGGAAAAGAAAGAAAAAATAAAAGAAATATATTTTGTATGCCATTTTTATTCTTAACGGTTTAAGTTAAAATTTAAAGTTAATTATTTCATAAAGGTCATACTTGATTTTTTAATTAAACTCATCTGCCGTTGCATTGGTGAATGTAAAAATACATTATGTAAATTAAATCTGTCAAATAGTGATTTTTTACCTTGTTAGCCTGAATAATTTCAATGTTTAATTAATATTAAATAGATTTAAGAATTATATTTTTTATATAATCTATTAGTCCGATTATTTTCATTGTCATTACTTCCCATAGCAAATGCTATGTTTACCTTGGTTATGATGCATAGCGCCAAGCGCGCTTGTTGTTTACCAATAGCTTCATTTGTTTTAAGGGGGTTAACCCAGCTTACAGCTAATAGCAAAGTCTAAAGCCAAAACCTGCAATTTAATGAAAAAGCTACCTTTTAACAAAATAACCACGCCCACTTGTATTACCCATCAAATCTCTTGAAAGTTGTGTTAAAACAACCATTAACCTCGTGAATATTCAAATTTTGCCTATTTAGGATAAGGGAAATAAAGCCACATTTAGTGCCTTACTCTACGGATTGAAATCAAAACCAACACAGATAATGGGTACCTTTTATAAAGCTTGAAGGGTGATTCAGGTTGTGAGTGATTTGTATACTGCCGAAGGTGTGATTAATAAAAATAGCCTATGGGAGCGTTATTACCCTCTAATACGCCATGAAGCCCTGAAACTGCAAGTTAGACTACCCGCCAGTGTTGATATCGACGACCTAATTCAAGCGGGGGGCATTGGTTTATTGCATGCATTGGAACGTTTCGATGTTACCCAAGGGGCATCGTTCGCCACCTATGCGGTGCAGCGTATTCGTGGCTCAATGCTTGATGAACTGCGCAGCCGTGACTGGGTACCGCGCAGCGTGCGCCGCCAAGCAAGGGAAATGACTAAGGCCATTGGCGCGCTGGAACAATCACTGGGGCGCAGCGCGACGGAGCCAGAAATCGCTAAAGCGCTGGATATTGACCTTGCAGAGTATCGCCAAGCACTGCTAGATACCAATAATAGCCAGCTATTTTCCTACGATGAGTGGCATGAAGTTCACGGGGAAAGCTGTGAGCCGCAAATGGATGAGAGTGACGGTGGTAATCCTCTGAGTTTGCTGATGGAGTCGAGCTTAAAGTCGCAAGTGATGGCGGCGATAGACCAGCTACCAGAGCGTGAAAAAATGGTGCTGACGTTGTACTACCAAGAGGAGCTGAACCTGAAGGAGATTGGTGCGGTGCTGGAGGTGGGGGAGTCGAGGGTGAGTCAGCTTCATAGTCAGGCTATTAAGCGCTTGCGCGGTAAGTTGCGATGATGCTCGTCATACTTCGCACCACAGCGTTGTTGGCTTCATGAGTTCACCCTAGTCACATACTTATGTATGCTCCTAGGGCTAAACTCACTCGCCGCCTAGCTGTAGCACGAATTATTTAGAGCATTTGCATCGAGGGAATAATAAGATTGAAATGGTTTCCCTCGCCGATTTCTAAACATGTGTGCCTTTCTCGAAGTATCTTTTCTAGTCCTCTACCCACAATCCGAATTATTTAGAGCATTTGCATCGAGGGAATAATAAGATTGAAATGGTTTCCCTCGCCGATTTCTAAACATGAGTGCTTTTCTCGAAGTATCTTTTCTAGTCTTCTATCCATAATCCGAATTATTTAGAACATCGCAACGGAGTTGAAAGAATTTTTTGAGTTTATTATGTGTGAATTGGTTAGGGCATCATTGTTGAATTAAAAAGTATTTTCTTGAATTTATTGTGAGTGAGTGCCTCAATCCCTATCGGCGGATTTGGCTAAATAGGTCTCCGCGGTGGTGTGCCAAGCTCTTGGTGATTGGGTGAAGCCCAATTTCAGATATTCGGTGAGATTGCTGTCGGTGGAGAAAAATAAAATTTGGCAGTCGGGGGGAAGTTCTTCGGCGGCAATGCGCATTAATTGACGGTCGATGCCGTGTTTTTGATAATGTGCGTCAATGGCAAGTTCGCAGATATAACAGCAAGAACTAAAATCCGTGACCGCGCGGACAAACCCCACCACTTGCTCATCGTCCCATGCACTAATCAATAAATCCGCGTTATTCAGCATTGCATCTAATTGAGTTAGATTATCGGTTGAAACCGTTTCTCTAAACGGTGACTGAAGAATTAACCGAATAAAATCTTCAACTGATATGGCGAAATTCATTTTATAGCTCAGGCGGCTGGTAATAGCATCCATAGGGTTTCCTTTGCAATCAATTAGCTCTTTTATAGGTTTAGCCTGAAATGGTGAAAATTTCCTGTTTTTAGGGGGATTTATCAATAATTTCTGTGTTTATGGAATGGTAGTTCGCGTGAAATCAACAATATCGTTATCTATTGAATGGGCTGATTAATTAATATATTTAATTTTTAGCCTCATTCGGCTATTCCAATTATTGCTTAAATATCTTAAGTTAAATTCAATGCTGCCATTATATTTTCAAAATACACGCGGCAAGGTAAAGCACCATAAGAATTCTATTCAACAAATAAATGAACGAGATATGACTATGGAACTAAAGGATTATTACAGCATCATGGGTGTAAATCGCACTGATGATTTGAAGACCATTAAAACCGCATATCGCCGCTTAGCGCGCAAATATCACCCTGATGTTAGCAAAGAGCCCGATGCGGAAGCGCGTTTTAAAGAAATCGCCGAAGCGTGGGCAGTACTAAGTGATAAAGAAAAGCGTGCAGAATACGATGAGATGTGGGAACACCGAAACGACCCTTATTTTAACCAAGGGGCTCAAGGCCAGCAAAGTCATTCATACTCCCAGCAAGGTTTTGATTCAGGGAATTTCGATGATATTTTCTCATCGATGTTTTCTCAACGTGCACGTAGTGGTAGCACAAGGCAGCCTCGTAGCCACCGCGGCCAAGACCTCGAAGTGGAATTGGCTATTTTCCTCGAAGAGAGCCAAGAATCACACAAACGCACCATAAGCTACAATTTACCAGTTTATAATGCCTATGGCTTTATCGATAATGAAATCCCCAAAACATTAAATGTGACAATCCCTGCGGGGGTTATCGATGGGCAACGCATTCGCTTAAAAGGGCAAGGTACCGCAGGGGAAAATGGCGGTGAAAACGGTGATTTATGGATTACCATCCGCATTGCACCACATCCATTATTTGATATTAAAGGGCATGATTTGGAAATTGTGGCGCCTTTAGCACCTTGGGAAGCGGCGCTAGGCACCAAAATCACTATTCCGACGCTCAAAGACCCTATCGTTATTACAGTTCCTGCAAATAGCCAAGTAGGCCAAAAATTACGAATTAAAGGAAAAGGACTGGTACACAAGGGGCATGCTGGTGATTTATACGTGATTATAAAAGTGGTGATGCCAGAGAGCAGTGATGCACAATCCAACGCACTGTGGCAGAAGTTGGCGGAGGCACAACAGAGTTTTGACCCGCGTAAGAATTGGGGAGGAAAATAATGGAACAGTTAACAACACTAACCGTTATTGATTTCTGTATTCATACAGGTATCGCTGAAGATGAATTACAGGAAATTGTCGGGCTGGGGATAATCCAACCGATTGAAACAACTCATGAATGGTTATTTGACGACCAAGCCGTGATTATTGTGAGAAGGGCGGTGCGTCTTTACCATGAGCTAGAGATTGATTGGCCAGGGATTGCAATGGCCATGAGCTTGATGGATCAAAATGATAGACTGCGGCGTGAAAATGAGATGCTGCGGTTACAGCTCAAACGTTTTATTGATGAATAATACCAATAATTAATCAAGTCACAGCTGTTGGGATTAGTGAGTATTGAGCAAAAAATGCAGGCTAATTTCTCATAAAAAAGCCCTTATCATGGGAATAAGGGCATAATGACGACAACGAGATTTTTTATTGTTAATTAAATGGCTGCCGCTTGGGCAATTAATTTACCGAGCGCTTGCCAGTCTTCTTTGTCAATTAAGTCATTTGGCACCATCCACGAGCCACCGCAGACTAACACCGATGGTAACGCGTTGTATTCCTTAATGTTTTTTACACCGATACCGCCCGTTGGCATAAATTTCACTGGGTAAACAGCGCTCAGGGCTTTTAGCATGGCAACGCCGCCAGAGGCTTCCGCGGGGAAGAATTTTAAGGTGGTCAGGTTAAACTCAAGGGCCTGTTCGACGAGGCTTGGGTTATTCACTCCAGGAATAATAATCACTTTCTTTTGTTGGCAATAAGCGACGATTTTGGGGTTAAAACCTGGGCTAACAATGAAGTCCACGCCTGCATCAATAGCTTGGTCAACTTGTTCAGTGGTTAACACGGTGCCAGCAGCAATCAGCAATTCAGGGTAGGCGGCACGCATATTTTTAATGGCTTGCACGGCGGCAGGGGTACGAAAAGTCACTTCCGCACACGGCAGGCCGTTTTCCACCAAGGCTTTAGCAAGTGGTGCGCCATGTTCTGCATGATTAATGGTGATCACGGGAACAACGTTCAGTTTTTTAATTCTTTCAATCAGTTGATTCATGGCTAAAGCCCCTTAACATTTTCCTAAATCGGTGGTTGGCATGGCCTCGGCAGGAATAATTGCTCCCCGGTGTTGGATAACAGTTCCTGCTAGTAAGTGGCCAGTTTTTGCCGCGTCGCACGGTGTGCCGCCCAAAATGCGGCAGGCAAGATAACCTGCACTGAACGAATCCCCTGCGGCGGTGGTATCAATAACGTGACTGACTTTATTTGCTGGCACTTCATAGCGCTCATTATCAATGATCACGTAGCAGGCCTCCGCACCACGTTTGATCACAATCTCATTCACGCCATACAGTTGCGTACGCGAAATGGCTTCGATTTCGTGGCAATCCCCATACAGAAGTTGCTCGTCATCAAAGGTCAGAAACGCGATATCGGTTAATTTTAATATTTGTTGGTAAGCCTGTTGTGCGGCTTCTTTTGATGGCCAAAGAGCAGGGCGATAGTTATTATCAAACACAATTTTCGCACCGTGCTGTTTAGCTTGTTGCAGTATTTCCATTAAAAGTTGGCGAGCTGAGTCAGGTAAAATCGCTAAGCTGATGCCACTTAAATAAATAAATTGTTGTGAATTAAGAAGTTGCTGTGTGTGTGCTTTGCTGTTTTCATCCAACCAAAATTTGGCGGCTGCGTTATCGCGCCAATAAAAGAAACGGCGTTCGCCATCAGCGGAGGTTTCAATTAGGTACATCCCTGGTAAATGCTTTTGTGAAATTGAGACAGCTTCAGTATTAATACCTTCTTGCTGCCAGCTATCCAGCATTTGTTGGCTGAATGGGTCTTTTCCTAAACCAGTGATATAGCGTGTTGTCACACCCTGTTTTTGAGTTAAGCGAGACAAATACAGCGCAGTGTTTAGCGTGTCCCCACCGAAGGCTTGCTTATACAGCTCCCCCGACTTTTGCAATTCAACCATGCACTCGCCAATGACGGCAACTTGCGGATGTGTACTCATTTTTATCACCTGCGCGATTACGACTGTGTTATCGATTACTGACCTGATGAGGCTATTAAAACGCATTTGGTACAGAAACTCAATGAAAATGAAACGCCGTTTTAAAAATAATGAATCGCTGTTCTTGTTTTTATGAGGTTCGACAATTATGCTATGGCGTATCGCGTGGTTTTAATTGGCTTTATGATATTAATTATCGCGGCCAATCTAATAGGATGAAGAAAATAACATGGATAAGACGACTCAGACTGATGCCGTATCTGCAGTGGTGAAAGTATTTAGTATTCTCAGTGCGTTAGGGGAGCAAAAAGAGATTGGTGTTTCTGAGCTATCTCAGCGTTTATTAATGTCAAAGGCCACCACCTTTCGTTTTTTGCAAACCATGAAACAATTGGGCTATGTGGAACAAGAAGGTGAGGCAGATAAGTACTCACTGACATTAAAGCTCTTTGAATTAGGCGCAAAGTCCCTTGAATATGTGGACTTAATTGAAATCGCGGATAAAGAAATGCGCCATATTGGGCAAATAACCCATGAAGCCGTGCATTTAGGGGCATTGGATGAAGATGCCATTATTTACATTCATAAAATTGATTCCAGTTATAACTTGCGCATGTATTCGCGGGTAGGCCGCCGTAACCCACTGTATTGCACAGCAATTGGCAAAATTTTACTGGCTTGGCAAGATGAAGAAGCCATTCGTTTAGCTTTAAAAGATGAGACGTTTACCCAAAAAACGGATACAACCATTTTAAGCATCGAAAGTTTGCTGGTGGAATTAGCTGCAGTGCGGGAGTGCCATTATGCGCAGGATAGAGAAGAGCAAGAACTCGGTTTGCGTTGTGTTGCGGTGCCTGTTTATGACCGCTTAGGGCATGTGGTGGCGGGATTATCGATTTCGTTCCCAACCATTCGTTTTGATGAGCAGCAACTTGACCACTATGTACAATTGCTAAAAGCGTCAGGTCGCCGTATTTCAGAAAAAATGGGATATCACCATTATCCATGATATTGATGATATCGGGTTATTTATGAATTCAGTTTTTGGGTAAATAACGCAGTGTATTCAAATTCATGAGTCTGCTCTGGATTACCTGAACTTGTGGCTTCAGGGTAAGGTTTATTTCCCGGGAAATCGCGAGTTAGGCTCCACATCGAAACAAGGTTTAACCCTATTTTCTTAGCAAACTCGCTTAAGATATCCGCATCATGGAAACTAAACATAGTCAGGTCATCGTTTAAACCAATCATCGGTGTGATTTGAACATAATCATACATTTCTTTATCACCAACGGTTGGGTAGAACGGCTTTAATTGGTTCTTAATGCTGATGGCCGCTTTGATAGCCGCATCGCCGAGACTGCTGATATTCGGGTCATAGTAGTCCATTGCCATGCCATTCACTTTCATGACTAAACCAGCATCCACTGATTTTTTGACTAAATCTAGCCCTGTCCCTGTGAGTCCTGTAGGCAGGGTGGGTAAGGTTAGGCTTAGGGTGATCTCAGGGTTATTTTCGATAATCACTTTTAACGCAGCAAACGCCTTGTCTGCATCATAGAGGCCGTTCTCAAAGTCTAAATCGATATGTGATGCGCCAAGTACATCTATCACCTCTTGGTAGGTTTCAATGAGTTGTTCCAGTGGTTGTACGAGGGAAACATCTTGGTTTGCTGCTCCCCCAAATGAAACGGCAACGTTGACACCAGCTGTAATAAGTTCATCCGTTAACGGTTTTGCCCAGCTAATTGGCATCGTAGGTTGGGCTGACCATGCTGCTTGTTTATCACGAGTTGCGGTTAAAAAACCAAGATAAAGAATATCAACGCCATATTTGATAGCCGCTTGGCTGTATTTCGCATTAGGCCTGCCATTCGGGTAGTTTTGCCAATCGTTCCAAGTTGCATCTACGCTGACATCGATATACGGACCAAAATACGTTTTATTCATTGTCTATCCTTTCGCAGGTTAAGTGATATAAAGTGAAATTTCGCCCTCAATAAGTTAATCAGTCAATTGAGAGGGTAAGGTTACTTTTATAAAAAATAGCGAATGGAACAAGATTAAAAATTGTTAGTAATCTACTAGGTTACAGTCTCAGACAGCAGAATCAGCTCATCGGTCTGTTTTTACTTACCGCCTATTTTCGGCTCGGACGATTTCTAGCAAGATTAAAAAATTGCAGGGACCTAATAGATTGTAATAACAGACTTTAATAAGTGATTGAAGATTAATGCTGCGTAAATTCTATATTCTTAATAAAATTTATATCAATCAATTGATTTTATAGCTAATGTGAATTATCTATTTGAATAATAATATTATTATAAATTAGTATTTAATTATTTTTTATACGGTACTACTGTTGTGCGTATAATGTAAACTTATCGAAACAGTAGGGTATCTTTATGTTTAAAAAGGCTATTTTTATTATCTTTCTTAGTTTCACTTCTTGCGGCTTTGCCAGCGACTTTACCTTTAAAGAGAAATCACCCGTTGATCGCCAGTTTGATAAAGACTACCAAGGGGTTAAAAAATTACAGGCAGAACAGAAGTTTGTCTTTGATCCCAAAAAGAAACTTTCGCCAGAAGAACAAAGTTATCAAGCTTTACTTGAGCAGCGTGACGCCGACGAAAATGCCTTGTTTAGGCATTTCAATGTTTGTGATGTTAACCCAACGGGAGCTGGATGCCCGAGTGCAACGCCATGGATGAACGATCGCCAGCAAATGAAAAAGATGTTGGAACAAGCGGGTCGGTATAATTAATTGTTGAACCATTAATTATTAAATTATGAGGGAGCAATAAGCTCCCTTGTTTATTTGGGGTTATACAGATTCAGGAAATGTGAGAGTTGCCCCGGGAGATTCTCGACTCAAATGAATGAAATTCATATGTTTTTCATATTGATCGAGAATATCACTAATAACCTGCTCTTTAGTGTAATCCATTAAATCGTTTCCTTGCGAACCTTCCCATAAAAAGGTTTCTAAACGGAAATAATGGGATTTCCCTGAACGGGCACGATAGGTAAAACCAGGAACGGAATAACGTTGTGGCCACACTTGGTAAATAAAGCTTTGCTCTTCACCCAAGTCAACAGTGAGCTCTAGATGGTCTAACCGTTCATCGGAAATGGGGGGAAGAATGCTAAATTCGACCTTCGCTCCCCTTAAACTCAGCTCTTTCGCCACGTCTTGCATCGCAGGGATGCATACTAAGTCCAACATTCTTTGCGTATAAGAGGTTCCTGGGAAGTTCATGACACGGCCTAAACGCTGTTTCCAGTTTAATGTGCCGTTGCCATACAGTGGCGCGGGCGCATTGGTATTTAAGGAACTGACTCGTCTAAAATCCTCCACTTTTAATGATTTATACAAGCCTGCCATAATAAAGAAAATCACAAAGCTAAAGGGGAGCCCCATAATGACCGTGGTGTTTTGTAATGCAGCAACACCATCGGTCATCAGCATACCTAATGTGAGTAAGCCAATGGCGACTGACCAAAAAATACGTAACCAATTAGGGGCATCATTATTGATGTCACTGAGTTTTGACGTGAAATTCCCCAGTACCAGTGAGCCAGAATCTGCGGAGGTGACGTAGAAAAGCAACCCAGTGATCGTGGCAAGTGAAGCGGTTAGGCCAAATCCAGGATAAAGTTCAAGGAGGGAATAGAACCCTTTTTCAGGGGCTTCCAAGACCGTTTTTGCGAGTTCGCTATTTCCGTGAATAATTTCATACAAAGCACTATTACCAAAAATGGATAGCCATAATAGAGTGAAAACAAACGGAATAATTAAGGTGCCAATCACAAACTGGCGGATTGTTCGCCCCCGTGAAATACGCGCGAGGAATAACCCGACAAATGGAGACCATGCTACCCACCATGCCCAGAAAAACAGGGTCCAGCTATTCATCCAATCCGTTGGGCGGTCAAATGCGAAGCTGTTGAGTGTCATCCCCATAAAGCGGTTAACGTAGTCTCCGACATTTAACACGAGTGCATTGAGTAAGAATTCGGTATCACCAACAAATAATATAAATAAAATCAGCCCTAAAGCGAGTAGGACATTAAGTTCGGACAATACCCGTATGCCTTTATTGACCCCTGATGTGGCGGATATCACGGCCATCACAACGGAAAGGAAAATTAAGCCACTTTGTACGGTTAACCCTTGTGGTAAATCAAATAGGACTTTTAAGCCATAATTTAGCTGGACGACGCCGATCCCCAGGGTGGTGGCAATTCCAAAAATAGTCCCCAAAACGGCGGCGATATCGACAGTATGGCCGATTGGGCCATCAATACGCTTGCCAAATATTGGATAAAGAGCGGAACGGATCGTTAGGGGTAAATTATAGCGGTAACTAAAGTAGCCTAATGCAATTCCCATTAAAGCATACATTGACCAGCCCGTTAGGCCATAGTGGAACAGTGTCCACACCATCGACTGACGAGCTGCTTCTAATGTTTGGCCTTCGCCTGTTGGCGGTAGCATATATTGTGTGACAGGCTCTGCCACGGAGAAAAACATTAAATCAATCCCTATCCCTGCAGCAAATAACATGGCTGACCAACTTAGCATGCTAAATTCAGGTTTGGATTGTTCTGGCCCAAGTTTGATATTTCCGAAACGAGATGTTGCGACAAAAATGACGAACACTATGTATAACGTTGCAGCTAACAGGTAATACCAACCAAAGGTTTTTGATACCCAACCAAGGGTAGCGACGATCCATTGGTTTGCTGTTTCGGTCATTAAGATGGTGAAAAAAGAAAACGCGAGTATTAGACCCGCGGAAGTGAAAAAAACCACAGAATTTAATTTGTCTTTCTGCTGATTTTTCGAACTATTGAGAGTTGTCATCGGCAGTTCCACATTTTTATTTATTTAACAGGTGAAAAATTATTATTCTTGCTAATTAATTGAAATTTAAGCAAGTTAACCCTATTTTATCCTATTCCCCTCCGTGAAATTGTGAATTAATTGTGACAAATGGTAGTTAATATTGATTGAACATTCAATTAAAAAAACGTTTAATAAATGGAGACAATGTGTTTTTAGGTTAAGAGCTCATGCCGAAAATAGGTATTCAATCGATACGTAAACAGCAATTAATTCAGGCAACGTTAGCGGTAATTAATGAGGTTGGAATGCAAGAGGCCAGCTTTGTATTAATTGCACGTAAAGCGGGTGTTTCCACGGGAATTATTAGCCATTATTTTCGTGATAAAAACGGTCTACTCGAAGCGACTATGCGACATATTCAATATCAATTGGGCTTTGCCGTTGCGATGCGTTTGAGAATGTTAACGGGTGCAGACGCTAAATCGCGTATTCAAGCCATTGTGGAGGGTAACTTTGACCCAACACAGACGAGCGAGGCGGCAATGAAAACGTGGCTCGCGTTTTGGGCAAGTAGCATGCACCAGCCAAGTTTAAATCGTTTACAGCAGGTCAATGACCGACGTTTATATTCAAATTTAAGTTATGAATTTGGGCGCGTGCTGGCAAAAAATGAGGCGCGAATGGCAGCTAAAGGCCTTGCGGCACTTATTGATGGACTGTGGTTGCGTAGTGCGTTAAGTAACGAAACCTTCCCTGTTTCCGATGCGTTAACAATAACGAATGAGTATATCGAAATGAAACTCGGCGAGGTACACGAAGCTCAAACCTAAAATAATTTTACAGGAGATAGTATGAAGAACCCACCACTACATCAGCTATACATTCATGGTGGTTATATTGATAGCTCGCAACCACAGTGCGACCAATTTCCCACGATCAACCCTGCCAATGGTGAGGTGATTGCCAATCTCCAATCGGCTAGCCAAGAAGATATTCAGTGGGCAGTGGAAAGTGCCAAACAAGGGCAAAAAGTGTGGGCGGCAATGACGGCAATGGAACGTTCGCGAATTTTACGTCGTGCGGTCGATATTTTACGAGAACGCAATGATGAACTCGCCTACCTTGAAACCCTTGATACAGGAAAGCCACTTTCTGAAACTCGATATGTGGACATTGTGACGGGAGCTGATGTCCTTGAATATTATGCAGGCCTTATTCCAGCTCTTGAAGGACAACAAATTCCATTGCGGGAAAGTTCATTCGCCTATACACGCCGTGAACCTTTGGGGGTCGTCGCTGGGATTGGCGCGTGGAATTACCCGATTCAAATTGCGTTGTGGAAATCAGCCCCTGCACTTGCGGCGGGCAATGCGATGATTTTTAAACCCAGTGAAGTGACGTCGTTAACTGCGCTTAAACTTGCTGAGATTTATACGCAAGCGGGTGTCCCTGCGGGGGTATTTAACGTGGTAACGGGTAAGGGAGGGGAAGTCGGGCAGTGGCTCACGGAACACCCAGAAATTGCAAAAGTGTCATTCACGGGCGGGATAGCGACAGGGAAAAAAGTGATGGCCAACGCTTCTGCCTCTTCCTTAAAAGAGGTCACCATGGAGTTGGGTGGCAAATCCCCGTTAATTATCTTTGATGATGCAGACTTAGATAAAGCAGCGGATATTGCCATGATGGCCAACTTTTACAGCTCAGGTCAAGTTTGCACCAATGGAACCCGCGTGTTTATCCCTGAATTTCTCAAAACGCAATTTGAAGCGAAAATTGTAGAGCGGGTTGCACGAATTAAGATTGGTTCACCGATTGTAGAAGAAACCAATTTTGGGCCATTAGTTAGCTTTCCTCATATGGAAAATGTATTACGTTACATTGAATTAGGTAAGCAACAAGGGGCACGGTTATTGTGTGGCGGTGAGCGTCTTGTTGAAGGGGATTTTGCTAAGGGCGCCTATGTGGCACCGACTGTCTTTACGGATTGCCGTGATGAAATGCAAATTACACAAGAAGAGATCTTTGGCCCAGTGATGAGTATTTTAAGTTACCAAACTGAAGATGAAGTTATTGCGCGTGCAAATCATTCCGTCTATGGGCTAGCCGCGGGCATTGTCACGCAGGACTTAACACGTGCTCATCGTGTTATCCATCAGTTAGAAGCAGGTATTTGCTGGGTCAATACATGGGGGGAATCCCCAGCAGAAATGCCAGTGGGGGGCTATAAGCACTCAGGTGTTGGTCGCGAAAATGGCATCATAACGCTGCAAAACTACACACAAATCAAATCCATTCAAATTGAACTTGGGGAGTTTTCATCCGTTTTCTAATCACATCATTTTAATTTGACTGAAACAGAGGAGATAACAATGGTCTATGACTATATTATTATCGGTGCTGGTTCAGCCGGTAACGTTCTTGCTACACGCCTGACAGAAGATCCTGAAGTTACTGTGCTGCTCCTAGAAGCAGGAGGGCCAGATTATCGGCTCGACTTTCGCACACAAATGCCAGCCGCATTGGCGTATCCGTTGCAAGGGCGTCGTTACAACTGGGCGTACGAAACTGACCCAGAACCTCATATGAATCATCGTCGTATGGAATGTGGCCGCGGAAAGGGGCTTGGTGGCTCTTCGTTAATTAATGGCATGTGCTATATCCGTGGAAATGCGATGGATTTTGATGGCTGGGCCCAAGCACCAGGCCTTGAAGATTGGCGCTATCTTGATTGCTTACCCTATTTTCGTAAAGCAGAAAGCCGCGATATTGGGCCAAATGATTATCACGGCGGAGATGGCCCTGTGAGTGTCGCAACACCAAAAACGGGTAATAATGTGCTGTTTAAAGCGATGGTGGAGGCTGGCGTACAAGCGGGTTATCCAAGAACTGACGATTTAAATGGTTACCAACAGGAAGGTTTTGGCCCAATGGATCGCACTGTTACACCACAAGGGCGACGTGCGAGTACAGGCCGTGGTTATTTAGACCAAGCTAAAGGGCGAAAAAACCTGACAATCGTGACGCATGCAACAACAGATATCATTGAGTTTGAAGGGAAAAAGGCGATAGGGGCCAAATATTACCAAGGTGACAGCACGACGGCAATAACGGTAAAAGCGCAAAAGGAAGTGCTTTTATGTGCAGGTGCAATAGCTTCCCCGCAAATTTTGCAGCGCTCAGGCGTTGGCCCCGAAGAGGTATTAGATGAATTTAATATTGAAAAAGTGCATGTATTAGAAGGTGTTGGGCAAAACTTGCAAGATCACCTTGAGATGTATTTGCAATATGAATGCAAACAGCCTGTCTCTTTATACCCCGCATTAAAATGGTATAACCAACCGATGATTGGTGCACAGTGGTTATTTAAAGGCACAGGGATTGGCGCGAGTAATCAATTCGAAGCTGGGGGTTTTATACGCACCAGCGATAAATTTGCATGGCCGAATATTCAGTTCCATTTTTTGCCTGTAGCAATAAATTATAACGGCAGTAATGCGGTAAATTTACATGGTTTTCAAGCTCATGTGGGTTCAATGCGCTCACCAAGTCGCGGCCGAGTCCGTTTAGCCTCATTAGACCCGCGTCAACACCCAAGCATTTTATTTAATTACATGTCATCAAAGCAGGATTGGGAAGAGTTCCGCGCAGCAATACGTATCACGCGAGAAATCATGGCGCAGCCAGCACTTGACCCTTATCGGGGAGAGGAAATTAGCCCTGGTAAGCACATTCAAACGGATGAAGAACTCGACGCATTCGTTCGGGAACGAGCCGAAACGGCATTTCATCCCTGCGGAACCTGTAAAATGGGCAATGATGATATGGCAGTGGTGGATGGTTCAGGGCGTGTACATGGGCTTAGTGGCTTACGAGTAGTCGATGCGTCGATTATGCCGCTTATTATTACGGGAAATTTGAATGCAACGACCATTATGATTGCCGAAAAAATTGCAGATAAAATTCGTCATCGCTCTCCATTAGCAGCAAGTGATGCAGAATATTATGTAGCGGATGGCGCTCCTGTTCGGAGGGAGCCTCAGAAATAACGCATTATATTAAGCTACTAGCGGTCATTTAATTCCCTTAAGCGACGATACGTTGAGTATTGTCGCTTTTTTTACGTTTGAATAAAGATTTTATTAATAAACAATTTAATGATAATAATAATGCAAATGATATTCATTATTATCCTGATCATTATTATCATTGGTGTATATTTCAATGGTTATTGCATTCATAGGGGGAATAGGCACGTAACCATTCAATAAATAAGGTTTTTCTGTTGGCTTCATTTAAAGCGTAACATATAAACCTACAATAAAATTCATGAATTCCAGTATGGCAGTAGGGATATATAACTCTGCCCGTACGGGGTTTTATTGTCTCAATAAAATAATCATTAATTAATGAAGGCATTACTTAAATGATATTTCAAAATAAAAAAATAATTAGCTTACTTGTTATTTGTTCATCAAGTGCGGCATTTGCGGATGAAACTCAAACTACACCTCAGAAAGATAAACTGACGGTCACTGCCAGTAAAATAAAGTCGAATAGCAAACAAATCGATACCAAAGATGTTTCAACGGTTCGAGGAACAACCAATTCCGATATATTTGCGAATGAAAGTTCATTACAGGTTAATAATGCTCGAAATGAAGCGGGTGCATTGGATATCGGTATTCGTGGTTTGCAAGGTAATGGGCGAGTGCCGATTATTATTGATGGCAGCTTGCAATCTACCAATACATGGCGAGGCTACCAAGGCAGTACGGACAGAACCTATATTGATATGGATTTGGTCGATACTATCAATATTGAAAAGGGGGCGTCGATGAGTAAATTCTCTGGTGGTGCTATCGGGGGAACGGTGAAATTAAAAACCTTATCGGCGAATAGTATTATCCCCCAAGGTGACCAATTCGGTTTTTTATTTAAAGGGAATATTTACAATAATAATCGCCGTCCATCAGTGGCATCAGATGAAAAAAACGAATCACAGTACCGCTTATCGAATGGGATTAAAAATTCTCACTTTAATAATGGTTCAGTGACAGTGGGAATGGCGTATCGAAATGAGAAATTCGATGTACTGATTGCTCACAGTGATAGAAAGCAAGGCAACTTTTTGGCAGGGAAGAATGGCTACCATAAATATTCAACTACAGATGCCCCCATAAAACCTGGGCAAGAGGTGGTCAATACCAGTTATGAAAGTCAATCAACGCTGTTAAAAACCAATATCTATATTAACCCTTATTCAAGTATCGAATTAAATTACCGCCGTCATGAACAAAAAGCAGGGGAAGTTTTAGCTGCATATTGGTATCAATCTGACGGGAAAATGCCACAGTGGTCACTCGGAACGGCAGATATCGATACCGCATCATTGAATTATTCCTATAAACCTGATTCATTGTGGGTGGATATGAATTTAGGTTTGTGGTGGACAAAAGGTAAATTTAAGCAACGTAATGGCACGACCGATGATGTTACTGCACATTATGGCAACCAATATCAGCATCGTTATACCGATGAACGCATGGGCTTTAACTTAGAAAATACTTCTGAGTTTGCAAATTACCCTATTAATGTGACTTACGGCGTGGAATTTATGGAACAAAAAACGAAGCCGTTAACCAAAACATACCAACCGATATGGACTCCAGAAGGTACGATCCCTGGTGAGGAGTTAACGCCAGTAACACGCAATGCAAAAGGAAAAAATACGTCGGCATTTACCAATATGGAATATAAAGGTGAGTGGATTAGTACATTGGCAGGTTGGCGTATTCATTCTTTTGATGTCGATGACCATGTGTTAGGGAAAAGCATTAGTTATGGCCCGAAAAATGATTTTTTAGGTGAAGTGCGTTTTCATGTGACTGATGAGTTGGATGTCTATACTAAGTATTCAGACAGTTACCGTGAGCCAAGCCTATTTGAAACCACAGTTTCTGGGCAAACGTATTCTTATACACCCGATGTGCCACTTAAACCAGAGCATGCAAAATCATTTGAGGTTGGAATTGATTTTGAAAAAAATAACCTGATTTTTGATGAAGATACTGCTGGCTTACGGGTGGGGTACTTTAATAATGATATTAAAGGCTATCTTTCCCAAGGGGTAAACCCAACGGGGGTCTATTCACCTTATGTTGTCATGAAAAACTACGATAGTTTCAAGCTTTCAGGTTATGAAATTGAAGCGAAATATGACTCTAATTATGCTTTCGGCTCGTTAGATGCGACTTTCTATAACAATTCAGAGCTTTGTTCTCGTGATGAAATGGAATTAGGCAACTTACCCGCTGCTTGTAACTCAGTTGGGTTTGCATGGGGATTATCACCATCGCGTCTCCCACCGAAAAAGGTCGTCTCTGGAATCGTGGGGGTGAAAATGTTTGATCAGAAATTACAAACAGGCTTACGTGTGCGTTATAATGCAGGCAAGGAATACCCACAGAAATGGTTAGCGGGAACAGCCGCTGCCCCTGTCACTAAGTTACATGCAACCACGACTTTTGATTTATTAGGGAAGTATTCTATTCAAAAAAATCTTCATGTGAATTTCAATATTGATAACCTAACCAATCGCTATGCGTTTGACCCAGGTACTGTTATTTATATGCCAATTCCAGGAAGGACGTTCAGACTGGGACTTGAGGCGACTTTCTAAGTGGCCAATTCAATTGCCTTAGATTATGAAATTTAAGGCAATATCACAGTCATTATTTATTTGGCTGAAAACTCTTTGTATGCACTAATAGTTTCAGCTGCATACATGGCAGATGGGCCACCACCCATGAAGATAGCAACGCCGAGTGCTTCAGCTAACTCTTGTTCTGTTACGCCTAGTTCAACTAATGTTTTGGTGTGAAAACCAATGCAGCCATCGCAGCGGTTTGCAACTGCGATCCCAATAGCGATAAGCTCTTTGGTTTTTTTATCAAGGGCACCATCTTGTACGCCAGTACTCACAAGTCCCGAAAAGTGTTTCATAACGTCAGGAATATGTTTACCTAATTCCGGAAGGTGTTTACTGATATGTTGGGTAACGTCATTGTATTTAGACATTTTTTTCTCACTTTTATTTAATGAATTTATATTATGTAAAATAATATAGTGTTTTTTTGTATATTATCAATCAAAATTAATTTAAAATTCAAAATTTTAAAAAGTTAATTTAGTATGGTTTTTTATTTCAATTACTGGGGGGGGAGAAAACACTAAAAATGGGCAAAAAAAACCTCCCAAAAAAGATAAGGAGGGAAAATAAATATAAAGCGAGTCTACTTATATATCACTGATTGAATGTAAACCATACCCGACCAGATGAATTATTTTCCAAAAATACATCAAATGTTGATTAATAATGGAAAAAATTTTTAAAAATCATTTGAGTAGAGTATTATTTGACGGAATTAATTAGCCATTGTAAATAGTTATCCTCAACCTGACTTGGGTCAAGCCTTATTAATTCAGGTGTTTCATAGGGATGTATTTTTTTTATCGCCTCAAAAATGCTGAGTTGATTAGATTGTGTTGTTTTAATTAGTAGTAAAACTTCTTTATCTTTTGTGATATTACCTTGCCAAAGGTATAAAGATATTATTTCAGGCAATAAAGAAACACAAGTAGCTAACTGGTTATCTAAAAGGTATTGTGCGATTTTAATTGCACTCTCTTGACTATTGGTTGTGCATAATACAATGCAAGATGGTTGAGAATTATTACTGTATTGGCTATTGGTAGTCATTTTATTTCCTCGATGGTTATATTAAGAAGCGTGCTGTAATTAATGGTAGATTAGAGACAATAATATGGAATGAGATATGAATATCTAAAAGGACATTTTTTAATGCACAAAAAAATTATTATTTCAAGTAATAATTGTATATCAAATAATAAGTCATATTGCTTGTTTTTTAATCTAATATTGGTTATTTATTCATCTCATGTGTTTTTTCACCTGTAAATGTAATTGAAATATTATGTGTATATATCTAAAGAATGTGTTCTTTTATATCTAAAGTGTAACTAATTCGATTCAGCCTACAAAAAACAAGGTTAAATTATAAAAAAAATTGAAATTTTAGTATATTAAGAAAATTAAGATAATAAATTGAGCTATTATATGCGATAGACCTAAATACATTATAAATATGTAAAATACCAATTTAGCGAGTAAATATTTTTCTTGTGTTATTAAAAGCAAGTAAGGATTTTTTGCATTCAATAATGGCATTAGCATTATTGGAAAGTTAGTAATAACCAAATTTTACAAAAAAAAGTTACTTTATTCCTGAAATAAAGTAACTAACTGATAACGATCAAAGTTTTTAGGTTCTACATTGTTAACATGATGATGTAAATCAAAATAATTATCTGAATATACTCTGTATTTCCATCTTTAGGCATGTATGGATAACTCTATGAATAAACTTACACCTTTAAAACCTGTACCAACATTAATCGCAGTTGTAATCACACTTGTCATTTGGTTTTTAATTCCAGTACCTGAGGGTGTTAATCCCAATGCTTGGCATCTTTTGGCACTATTTGTCGGCACAATCGCCGCTATTATTGGCAAAGCTTTGCCAATTGGTGGGGTTTCTATTGTGGCTATTTCACTAGTTGCAGCAACAGGAGTCACCAACCCTGAATCAACGAAAGGCGCTATTGCTGATGCATTAAGTGGTTTTTCAAATGATTTAATTTGGTTAATCGGTATCTCGATTATGGTTTCTATGAGCTTGAATAAAACAGGCTTAGGCGCAAGGATTGGTTATTATGTTATTTCATTGTTTGGTAAAAAAACGATTGGAATTGCATATTCACTTGCGATAGCAGAAACAATTCTTGCCCCAGTGACACCAAGTAATACTGCGCGAGGAGGGGGAATTATTCACCCGATTATGCGTTCAATATCTGACAGTTTTGGGTCAAAAGCAGAAGATGGAACGGCAGGTAAAATAGGACGCTATCTTTCTTTAGTAAACTATAATATTAATCCGATTACATCGGCAATGTTTATTACGGCAACAGCGCCAAACCCGTTAATCGTCAGTTTGATTATTAGTGAAACCAGCCAAAGTAATGAGCTGACTTGGGGAATGTGGGCGATTGCGGCATTTGTTCCTGCTATTGTCTCGCTTATTTTAATGCCTCTCGTTATTTACTTTATGTATAAACCTGAAATCACCTCAACGCCTGATGCGCCTAATTTTGCAAAAGAACGTTTACAACAATTAGGGCCAGTATCATTGCCTGAAAAGATCACTTTAGGGGTATTTGGCTTACTGCTATTAATGTGGGCTGGTGTACCTGCGATGATCTTTGGGCCTGCTTATAGTATTAATGCGACAACGGCTGCCTTTATTGGACTCAGTATTCTATTGGCAACAGGCGTGATTAATTGGGATGACGTATTGAAAAATAAAGGGGCTTGGGACACTGTCGTTTGGTTCTCCGCTTTAGTTATGATGGCGAGCTTCTTAGGTAAATTAGGCCTAATTAAATGGATGTCATTAACTGTCGGAAGCACAATTGATAGTATGGGGATTAGCTGGGTATGGGGTATGCTCATCCTTGTTTTAATCTATGTCTACTCCCATTATTTCTTTGCGAGTACTACTGCGCATATTACCGCTATGTATGCGGCGTTTTTCTCTGCAGGTTTAGCATTAGGTGCGCCTCCAATGCTATTAGCACTGACACTCGCATTCTCATCATCGTTAATGATGTCGTTGACCCATTATGGAACAGGTACTGCACCCATTATCTTCGGGTCGGGGTATGCAACGTTAGGTGAATGGTGGAAAACAGGTTTTGTGATGAGTGTTGTTAACCTCGCTATTTGGTTCTTTATTGGTAGTGTCTGGTGGAAATTCTTAGGTTACTGGTAATAATACGCGGCTAACATGAGGATAAATAAAAGTCGGGCATAATTGCCCGATTTTTTATGTCCGTTGAATGCTATAATGCACTGATTATCAGGATAATTGTGCTAACGATAATCGAAACTAACATTATTTTTTTCCAGCTGATCACGGCCTTGGTATTCAGAGCATGTTGCCATAACAAATTGATTTCATCTGCATGAGCATATTTTCGTGTTTTAATAGCGAGTTTAACTTTTTTGACCATATCGTTGTCCGTTGAGACAGTATTTTTCATGATCATGGCAATTTACCTTGGTTGTAATAAGTAACAGCAATGCGTTAAGTAATATAAGAAATTGTTACGATGAAATGATTATCGCAGATAAAAAGTGAATAAAAATTGTCGAGTTTTTTTACCTATTTCCCCATTTAGGCGGAGAAACATTTGTTCTTAGAGTTTTTGCCAGAAAAAAGAGTAGATAAAAATAGAAATAACGTCATTAAGGGGAAATAAGGGGAATTTAAAGGTCATATTTACATTTTTTGGTGGGATATTTTTAATTTAAAGTTAAGTAGGTAAAGACCATAAATGTAATTGGTTTGGTTGTAAAAGCCAGTATGATATATAAACTCGCGATCAAATTTATGTAGAGGGAAACATGTATTCACAAAGGAAAGCTGAATTCTTCTTGGTATTAACCACGATGATTGCCGCTTGGGGGTGGGTTTTTTCGCGTGAAGCCGTTCAAGGTATGCCTGTTTTCGCTTTTCTGGGAACGCGTTTTTTACTTGCCGCTATTATATTGCTTCCTTTTTGCAAAGGAAAAAGAAATCGAATTCCACTGAAGCAACTCCCTAAAATATTAATGACAGGCGGTTGGATGGCACTGAATTTAGTTTTGTGGATCCATGCGGTTGCGATAACTGACTCTATTGGGGAAGGGGCTTTTATTATGAGCCTTGCGATGTTATTTGTTCCCTTAGTCGCATGGGTTATCTTGAAAAATCGACCAAGCCGATATTTTTGGGAAGCGTTGCCAGTAGCGATTATTGGGCTAGCTTGTTTAACTCTATTTAAAGCGCAGCTTGAATTTAAAGCAAGCCAGTTGTGGTTTTTAGGTGCCGCTATCGTTCAAGCGATTTATTTTTGTTATACCAGTTTGTATACCCGAATGGTGCCTCTTTTACCTTTAACAACGATACAGTTAGCCACAACAGGGATTGTGGCCTTGGTGCTTTCATTCTTTTTAGAAGAATGGCCGACAAGTTTAACCACACCAACCGTGATGTGGTTAGGGGCAAGTGTGGTTATCGCGACAAGCTTACGCTTTGTATTGCAACTTGTTGGTCAAAAAAATACCACCGCAGCCAATGCAGCGATTATTATGATCTTAGAGCCTGTAATGACAGTCTTTGTTGCTGCCATCTGGTATCACGAACGTATGCCGCTAATTCAAATCGTGGGCTGCATACTGATTTTATTTTCTTTATTTTATTACCGCTGGCGTTGTTCAAACTCATTATCTAAATAAGACTGATAGATAAAAAAACATTAATGATTGCGGATTTTTTTAAAGAAAACGACTATGATTAATAGCAAGATTTATCGATAGGGTATTAATCTTAATAAGACATTCTTATTCTGTAAATTAAGATTAATAGTGTTGAAAGTAGACAATAATTACCCAAAATAGCAAAATACTGAACAAGAGCATGCATTGTCATTTGTTTATGCATTGAAAGCTGAATGGGGAATAGGCAAAAAATGAAAAAATTAGTATTAATATTGGGTATGGCGGGTGTGATGAGCGTGTTATCAGCATGCTCCGATGAAAAATCAGAAATTGCAGAATACAAAGAAAATTTTGTGAATACTTGTGTGGTGGCTTCAGGTAACCCACAAGGCGAAACTGCAAAAGCAATTAGCGCCATTTGTGGTTGTGCATACGATAAAACGATTGAAAAATATGGTTTAAGTGAATTTAAACGTATGGACGGTGAATTGGAAAAATCAGGGAATGCAGAGCCTGAGTTCCAAAAAACAATGATTGAATTCGTTCAACAGTGTTCACAAAACGCGCGTTAATATTGCCTAACCCGCAGTGAATTATCCAACACTGCGGGTACTTATATCATTTAAATAAATTTTTAAATTGGTGGGGAGCACTGCGTAAATATTGCGGCGCTACATTAATTTGCTCGTTCAACTCAGTTGCCGCACGCCAAGGCCAACGGGGCTCAAATAAAATCCTACGACCAATGGCCACAAAATCCGCCTGATGCGTTGCAATAATCGCTTCTGCTTGTAGCGGTTCTGTTATTAGTCCAACCGCAATAACTGGCATCATGCTATGTTCATGGATAGCTTGCGCTAAAGGCACTTGATAATTAGGACTTAGCGGGATTTGTTGTTCTGGTGCAAGCCCTCCTGAAGAAACGTGAATATAATCACAGCCGAGTTCCTCTAATTGTTCACACAGTTCGATAGATTCGGGAACATCCCAGCCATTATCTAACCAATCCGTTGCGGAAATACGTACACCAACAGCAATATTAGGGCTGATAGCTTTACGCACCTCATGAAATACATTAATTAGCAAGCGGCTGCGATTTTCGAAACTTCCACCATATTCGTCTTGGCGTTGGTTTGAAATAGGAGATAAGAATTCATGCAATAAATAACCATGAGCTGCGTGGATCTCTATAACGTCAAAACCAGCTTGTTCGGCCCGTTTTGCCGCATTAATAAATTGGTGTTTAATTTCTTGGATATCATCAGTAGTTAGTTCCCGTGGCAAGGGATTATTACCAAAAGCGAGAGGGGAAGGCGCGACAGTTTGCCAACCATGGGCATCCGTTTTACTGAGGCTTTTTCCCCCTAACCATGGAAGATCACAGGATGCTTTTCTGCCTGCATGGGCAATTTGTACACCTAATCGAGCATCAGAATATTGTCGAATATCAGTGAGCATTTGTTGCATGGCTGTTGCTTGCTCGTCATTCCATAGCCCAAGATCTTTATAGGTAATCCGCCCTTCAGGCACGATAGCACTTGCCTCGACGATCACCAATGACGCCCCAGATAAGGCCAGATTCATATAGTGTGCGCTATGCCAAGCTGTTGGTAAGCCATTATTAGCTGAATACTGGCACATCGGTGGAATAATAATTCTATTTTTTAGTGAAACCAGACCCATTGCTGCAGAAGAAAAAAGGTGACTCATTAGCGAATTCCCTATTTGTAGCCTTTAGTTATCCTAATATTATACCTGAATCAATAAGCGATTTTTGTGAGATGGTGTGGTATTGATTTGAAAACAGTATTTTTTTAGAGGAGAGATAAAGAAAAAAATCAAGTCATTTAATTCATATTTGAGCAAAGAGATAAAAAGCAGATTTTCCTTTCTAACCTGCATAAAAAACAACAATTTTTTTAAAAAAATAATAGAAAAATTAAAATAAAATAGTGATGAGAAATTATATATATCGATAATTCCACATGTTATTAATTAACTAATTAATAACCAATTCTCTTTGGCATTAATGGGCGACTATGGTTTTAATGGTTCTAATAGTGAGTTTGGCTATTTTTTTATTTTAAATAGTGATTTTAATAAGTGTAAATGAGTTGTTATTACCGCAAAAATAGCCAATGAGACTTGCGGGTAGGCTAAAGGATTTATATAAGCAAGGTACTGATACGTAATGAAATGAGTAAATTCATTCTTCAATATAATTAATGTTGAATATTGAAGGTTATCAAATTAATTACATAAAAATCATTCACCTGAAAAATATAATTCTAAGAAGGAAGCTCATGTGTTAACAATTATTGGTATTTTAATCATTGTATCGATAGTCACCTTATTAATGATGGGGAAAGTGAGCCCCATTATTGCAATGTCGTGTATTCCCTTTCTCGGCGCTTTATTAGCAGGATATTCTATCGCAGAAATATCTGTTTTTTTTGAAAGTGGTATTAATAAAGTTTCCAAAGTTGCCGCGATGTTCTTATTCGCCATCTTGTTCTTTAGTTTGATGAAAGATTTGCACATTTTTGACCCGTTAATTCGGATCATGGTCAAAATGACTCGGGGAAACATTATTGTTGTCTGTATTATGACGACACTTATTGCGGGTATTGTGCACTTAGATGGCTCAGGAGCAGCAACATTCCTTATTATTATTCCTGCACTACTCCCTTTATATCGTCAGCTTGGTATGAGCCCATATTTAATGCTGTTATTAATGTGTGCCAGTATGGGGATTATGAATATGGTTCCTTGGGGAGGCCCGTTAGGTCGAGCTTCAGCTGTGACGGGTATAGATGCCTCTATTTTATGGCAGCATTTGATCCCTGTTCAATTAATCGGTATGGGCGGCGCCGTTGTATTTGCGGTTATTATGGGAATGCGTGAGAAACGTCGTATTGCTGCTGCAAAACTTAATGGTACCACGCCGTATGAAATGGATTCTTTGCTACCCGTTAGTGATGATATGGCAGATGTGACGGACACAATTCATAAACCTAAAAAACCGTTAATTAACGGTGGGTTGATTATCGCGTCAGTTATCTGTTTAGCATTTGGATTATTGTCAGCCCCCTATGTCTTCATGATAGCGCTTTCGCTAGCATTGATGGTCAATTTTCCAAATCCGAAAGATCAAATGAAAGTACTGTCACAACATGCGCCGCAGGCTCTAGGCATGGTGGCTATTATTCTAGCCGCAGGTGCATTTTTAGGCATTTTATCCGAAGGTGGTATGTTGAAATCGATAGCGATGGACTTAACCGCTATCTTGCCAATGGAATGGGTATCGAAAGTTCATATTTTTGTTGGGATTATCGGTGTACCAATGGATATTTTCACCAGTACAGATGCTTATTATTTTGCGCTGTTGCCAATAATTCAACAAATTGCGGGTACTGTAGGTGTTGACCCATCTTCAGTAGTCTACGCGATGGCAATAGGCAATAATGCAGGAACATTCGTCAGCCCGTTCTCACCAGCAGCATGGCTAGCGATGGGGTTAGCAGGTATTGATATGGGACGCCATTTGCGCTACTCATTTGGCTGGATTTGGTTGTTTAGCTTCTTTTTACTTGCTATTGGTGCAGTACTCGGTCTCTACTGATTATTCTTCATCTTTTGGTCTGTCGCGTTGTTGGTTTCAAAAGTCAACCCGAGTCACATACTTATGTATGCTCCTCGGGATTGGCTTTCTTTGCCGCCTAGCGACAGACGCAAAATCTATTGAATAACCCGCGTGCATTAGCTAAAGCATAATCTCAATGTGGCGGCGTTGTTGGCATCAAAAGTAAATCCCTAGATCGAAACTTGAATTGCCAGAATATACAAAGTAGCCAATTGAATTATTGGCTTGCTAATTATCAGATAGTTACTATGTTGGAAAATTAACGGGTGTGACATCATTTATTGGTTAATTATATCAATAAGGTTTTGTTATGCGTCGGCCGTTTTCCTCATATCATCCTATTCTTTACTGGCTGCGTGTGACTCAAAAACGTCTGGCTCGAAGATTGCACTGGGCATTTTCCTCTAAATACTATTCGAAGGCGAAATCCAGTGAACGCCTTGAATATCGCTATAACAAACACACCTCTAAATTGATCCGTAAATTGGGTGACTCAGATTTGCGTCTGCAACATAACAAAGTGATTAATTTACGAATTGCGGTGCAAGCCATGAATGGCATAACCATTTATCCAGGGGAATATTTCTCTTTTTGCCGCTTAGTTGGAAAGCCGACGGCTCGCCGTGGTTTTGTCGAAGGAATGGAACTGTCTTTTGGTGAGGCTCGCTCTGGGATTGGCGGGGGGATCTGCCAACTGAGCAATTTAATCCACTGGATGATATTGCATTCGCCGTTGCAAGTCGTTGAGAGAGCCAATCACAGTTTTGATCCTTTTCCAGATGAAGGCCGTGTATTACCGTTTGGTTCAGGTGCGGCCATCTTTTATAACTACATTGATTTGGTATTTTACAACCCAACACAAAGCGCTTTTCAATTGGTATTTAATATCGCGGAGCACCAGTTAGAAGGGAAGTTATTATGTAGCGAGCCTCGTGATGTGAAATACCATATTTACCAAAAAAATCATAAATTTACTCGAGAAAAAAATATCGTTTATCGTCACAATGAAATTTGGCAGAAAGTGACAACTAAAGGCCAAGAACCCGTAACATTACAAGATAATTGCTTGTATCGTAATAAAGTTGTGGTGAAATATGCCATTGATGATAGCCAAATAATGGCGTCATAATGCCAATTTCGGTTGATATTAGGAATATATTGATAGCCTTTATCTTGACTGTTGAACTAAAATCCCCCTGAATTGAATTCTAATTGGCTAATAGGGCATTATTAGCATCCAAAAAATGAGGCCGTCACTCGGAATAGATATGTAATACCAACACTTGATTTCTCAATATTTAAAGACGCAAATCTGGCAAAGGTTTGTGATGATTTCTATTTCTTTAGAGAAAGCATGATGAATATGCAATCAAGAAAGTATGGTAGAACGTATCATTATCCGTTCTCACCTGGTACGACGAGCGACGATCGTATCAACAGTGATTGGTGGTCTCATATCCAAAATATCGATACGCTAATTCACACAGAAAAACTCGATGGCGAAAACAATTGTTTGAATCGTCATGGTGTTTTTGCGCGCTCCCATGGCGCACCAACACAATCTGCGTGGAGCCAACAAATTCGCCAGCGGTGGCAATTGATTAAAGATGATTTAGGGAATATTGAGCTATTTGGTGAAAACCTCTATGCGGTGCATTCCATTGAATATCAACATATTGAAGATTATTTTTATGTGTTTGCAGTGCGCCAAGGGGAGTATTGGCTAAGTTGGGAAGAAGTGCAGTTTTATGCAGCACTGTTTGATTTTCCTACGGTGCCACAGCTTGTATTGCCAGTAAATAAACAGATGACTGAGCAAGAGTATGCACGTTCATTAATAGCAGCAGCATCATTAGATAGCCAATTTATTGCCCATGATACTCATACAGGTCAAGCCTGTAGTATGGAGGGAATTGTTAGCCGTGATAGCCAAGGTTTTCATGTGGATGATTTTATCTCTCACGTATTTAAATATGTGCGCAAAAACCACGTAAAAACAGATATTCATTGGAAGCGCAATTGGCAAAGGGCAAAGTTAGCATTTGAGCGGCAAGGAGAGCAATCATGAGTTGGCAATTCACTAAAAACCGCGATTGGGCACAACTTGAAGCTCAGTTTGATTTTGTTCGGGATATGAAAAATGTCCCGCAAGACGTGTTGCACCATGCTGAAGGCAATGTGGCTACTCACACCCAAATGGTGCTTGCTGCACTGGAAAGTCTGCCAGAGTATCAGCAGCTTTCTGAATCCAAACAAAATATCGTCTGGGCGGCAGCGTTATTGCACGATGTGGAAAAACGCAGTACAACGCGGGAGGACGAAGAAGGGCGTATTCATTCACCAGGGCATGCTAAAAAAGGGGAGTTATCCGCACGAAATATCTTGTTTCGCCAAGTAGATACTCCATTTGCAGTGCGTGAAAAAATTGCGGCACTTGTCCGTTTTCACGGCTTACCTTTATGGTTGATGGAAAAACCTGATCCAGAACGCACTCTCTTTGCCGCTTCGCTACGTGTTGAGATGTCATTATTGTGCATGTTAGCAAAGGCGGATGCGATAGGTCGCATTTGTGAAGACAAAGCAGAATTATTAGCACGTATTGAGTTGTTCGAGTTGTTTTGCCGCGAGCAAGGGTGTTGGGATAAGCCGAAAGAGTTTGCTTCTTTGGCGGGGCGTTTTCATTACTTCCATCACCAAAGGGGGATGCCAGACTATCAACCTTTTGAGGAAGAAGGCAGTGAAGTCATCATGTTGTGTGGTTTACCAGGCATGGGTAAAGATCATTTTGTGAAACAATTTTACCCACAAACTCAGATGGTATGCCTTGATGAAATTCGTCGTGAGCACAAAATTAGCCCTGCGGACAGAAATGCGCAAGGTTGGGTGGCGCAGCAAGGCAAAGAGCAGGCCAAACAGTTTTTGCGTACAAAAACGGATTTTATTTGGAATGCGACCTCCCTCAGCGCGTCTTTGCGCGAAAGTATGGTGAGCTTGTTTGCTCGCTACCAAGCGAAAGTGCACATTGTGTATTTAGAAGTGCCTGATAAGCAGTGGCGTCAACAAAACCAACAACGGAAATTTGCCGTACCAGAACAGGTGATGGAGCGTATGGCAGGTAAGTTAGAGTTACCTACCCCCGATGAGGCATATCGTGTGTCTTATTATATTAATGGGAAGTTTGTCGATTTATTCGATTGATAACATTGAATAACCTGCCCAATTAACAGGGCAGGTTAACCCAATTACAGCACAAACACATCCCCTTCAAAAAGCTTACGTGCGGTGCGAATTATTGATGCTTGTAGCCCTTCAGGAGAATCCCCCTGTTGGTTCAGGGTAACTTCAAATTTGCCACTTAAATGCTCAATCGCAATGTTTTTCATATCCACAGATTGAACATAACGCTGTGCAATGTTATCTGGCAAAATCGTGCTGGTGGCGATAGCAATTGCCCCAGTCACCGCCAGTGCGCCGTGGCATTTTTGCGGCATAAAATAACGGACGCTTATGGTGCCGCCTTGGGTAGCGGGCGAAATTAAAATGGGTTTTGGGATCACTTTTTTTGTGACATCACCTAACCCCATCATGGCACCTGCTTTAATGCGAATTGACTCGAGTTGTTGCATAAATGCGTTGTCGGATTCTAATTCTGCGGCACTTTCATAACCCGTTTTATTTAATTGTGGCGCATCGATTAAGACGATGGGAACCGCCATATCAATGCAGCTGACTTCAATGCCATCAATGGTATCAATGGCATTACCCGTTGGTAATAATTTCCCCGTTTTGGCACCGCTAGCATTTAAAAAGGTGAGGGCGATAGGCGCCGCACTGCCTGGCACACCTGCAATTTGGGTATTTCCTTCATATTGTACTTGACCATCAGGGGTCTGTACGGTGGAATTGACAAAGGTTTCAGTGTTGACATTACGAACGCGGACGGTAGTCACGTTATCAGTGATAGGGACTAACCCTTTTTCGAGGGCAAAAGGGCCAACGGCACACAACATGTTGCCACAATTTGGGGCAGTATCGACAATACGCTCAGTAATAGCAACTTGGGCAAATAAATAATCAACATCCGCATCAGGATGCTCAGAGCGACTGATAATGGCGACCTTACTGGTCTGTGGGCTTCCTCCACCAATGCCATCAATCTGCAAAGGATGACCCGAACCCATAATATCTAAAATTAATTCATCACGTTGTTTGATATCAGTTGGCAATGAGTCCGCCAATAAAAATACACCTTTTGATGTGCCGCCGCGCATAAGGGTGCATGGGATTTTTTTCATAAGCTTATATCCTCGTCATATTTCGGTCTGTAGCGGTGTTGGCTGCAATCGACAACCCAAGTCACATACTTATGTATGCTCCTTGGGATAGTCTCATTTGCCGCCTAGCCACAGTCCGAACTATTTAGAGGATTACTTTGGATTCTCGTCATATTTCGGTCTGTAGCGGTGTTGGCTGCAATCGACAACCCAAGTCACATACTTATGTATGCTCCTTGGGATAGTCTCATTTGCCGCCTAGCCACAGTCCGAACTATTTAGAGGATTACTTTGGATTCTCGTCATATTTCGGTCTGTAGCGGTGTTGGCTGCAATCGACAACCCAAGTCACATGTTATTCAAGCCGCAGCGTTGCTGACTACGCTTATTCGTATACTGGTATGTGTTCCTTGGGATATTTAGAAAGCCTTCATTCTGTTTTACGCACCATCGTTAACGCGAAATAGTCATTGTCAGATTTAAAAAAGGGGCACAATTGATATTGTACCCCATTGAATAATTTAGTGATTGATTAGAATAGAGCGCATTAAATCAGACCCATGCTAATCAAGATTTCCCACCAACCTAAACCGATAGTCATGTGGACGAATAAGCTAACGAATGCGACTAATCCACCGATGATCCACCAAGAACGAATATCGTTGTAGCCTGCACCGAATACGATTGGTGCTGCGGCACCACCGTAGTGCGTTACGCTTCCGCCGTATGCGTTAGAGAACAGTAAGCCTAATGCCAGTAACATTGGAGGTGCACCTGCGACCATACCGACAGTGGCAAATACAGGCACCATCGCGGCAACATAAGCACCACCTGATGCGAACAGGTAACGAATGGCGACACTGATAAACATGATAACAAAGAAAGCTAACATGGCTTGGTCACCGAAAGAGAGGTACTGACTCATGGTGTCGGCTAACCATTTAAAGAAGCCTGCTTTAGTGAGAACGCCTGACATACTGATGATACCGCCGTACCAAATCAGGGTGTTCCAACCCCCTTTGTTTTTCAGCACATCATCCCATGTGACAACACCTAAAATTAAGGTTAATGCCATGACAGCGATAGCGACACTGGATGCACTCACACCGATAAGGTCAGAGAAAATCCAGCCACACAGTGCGATAACGAAGATGATAGCCAACAGTTTTTCACGCATCGTCATTGGGCCTAAGTCTGCTAAGCCTTTTGCTGCGATCTCTTTGTTATTCACCTTTTTGAGTTCAGGTGGATACAGCTTATAAATCATCAGTGGTGTCAAAATCAGCATAATTAAGCCAGGAACCGATGCCGCGAGTGCCCATCCACCCCAACTTAAATGAATGCCCATAATGTCACTCATCATGGCTAATGCTAAAGCGTTTGGTGCCATTGCTGTTAAGAACATATAGCTGGTCGTTTTGGTCACCATGTATACGTTGACTAACAAGTAGTGGCCTGCTTTGCGAGGGCTTTTTTCAGGATCAGAACCTAATGCTACTGCCACGCTGTTTATGATTGGGAAAACAATCCCACCCGCACGAGCGGTATTCGATGGCGTTGCTGGGGCAATAATTAAATCAAGGATCGCAGTGACATAACCAAGGCCTAATGTAGTGCCGCCCAATTTACCAATCAAAATGTACGAAAGGCGTTTACCCAAACCTGTAATAACAAATGCAGCACTCAGCGTAAATGCCGCAAATACCAGCCATGTTGTCCCTGATGCATAACCACTTAAGACTTCACTGGCTTTAACATCTTTCGTACCTGTTACACCAATTATGACGGCGCTTGCGGCAATAGTGGCTAACAAAATAACAGGTTCTGAATAAGGTTTTAATACCAGTCCAACAATAGCCGCGAGGTAAAGACCAAATAATAACCACGCGATATGCGGTAACCCCGCAGGAGTCGGTATTAAGGCGATAATGATTGGAATTGCTATCAGAAGTAGCAGTTTCCAGATTTTGTCTTTTGGCATAGGCTTGATCCTTAACGAAATTAAAACTTGAATATTATGAATTCGGCTTTTCGTCATATTGGAGGTATAGCAATGCCTTAATAGGAATAATGATTTTGATATTCATTGTCATTATTTAGCTATTTCCAATATGTTATAAATTCTTTAAATCAATAACTATTACTTAATTAAATATATTTTTATTAATCTTTATTAATTAAATTATTGAATGGGTTCCTGTGTTGGTGAACATATAAGTTGTTTTAATTTTTAATGCTAAATACCGAAGCCTTGTCTAGGCAGACGGGCAAAAAACCACGTTAAAATTAATAAATCTGCGCTACCACCTGGGCTTAGATTCTTTTCAATACAGTGCTGGTCAAATTGTTTTACTTTGACTAAATCATCAGGATGATTAATCCCCTCTTGCAATAATTTGGTTGCTTGCTGTTTTACCCAAATTAAACCATTTAAGCCGCCACGATTTGCAATATTGGTGTCATCATTAATTTTCATTAATAGAATTAACGTATTTATTAAAGCTATTTCAGCATCCTGTTGTGCCGCTAGTTGCTGTAAATAAAAGGGCAATGAATGGTTGATAACTAGCGAGTAGCCACCTTCAGCTTCCCCTCGTGCTCCAGTAAAACCAAATTGTTGATATAAACGTTGGCCAGCTGTTGGAGTATCCGTAGGTTGCATCAATTCAGCGCAAATTCCTTGGCACATCCCTGCAACTAATTGGCTAATCGCAACTGGTGTCACGGTTTGCTGTAATGCGGCTAAGCGACCAATTGCGGTTAATACTAAACCTAATGAAAAAATGCTGCCTTTATGGGTATTTACACCTTGAGTAGCTTGGAACATGGCGGTTTCACACGCCATCCCGATAGTTCTAATTTTGCTTAAAACCTGTTTAATCGGTAGATTTTTATATTGTGTGCCAGCCTGAATAAATAGTGGAAAAAATTTGGCGATGGCATTGGCACTTAAATGAAAATCCGTTAGCGCCATATCTTTATGAGCGCCTGTATTGTGTTTGTCTACTAAACCTGGTTTTGGGGTTAAGTTCACTTCAGCGAGCATGGCTTGCCAAGCTAACTGGCTGTAATAGTGAGTAAGCTGGTCACTTAGGGTTTGTGAGTAGTTAACAAGTTTCATGGGCTAGCTCCGCTATGCGAGAAAGAATATCTGCCAAGGGATGAGCGCGATGACGAGCACAGATTTTGGCTTCTTTTTCACAAATTAAACAACGCCTTGCAGGTAGATTTAATTGACCACGTGAATATTGTTTTCCTTGTGCATCAAAGACATCAAAATCCCATAAACGTCCCACTGGGGAGCGTTCTTCGGCCTCAATTAATGTCTTTTTGACTTCAATGGCATCAGCATCAACGGCGACTAAACATTCAGGCCCCGTGCTTAATGCCCATGATTGTTGAGATAAAAGTACCCACTGCCTGCGTAAAGCAACTTGTTTAAGCGCATTTAGGCCCTGATTAAACACATGTCTAACAAGGGAGTTGTCTTTGACAGCCCCTGGGAAAACGACAGTAAATGAAATCAAGGTTACCTGATGGAGACCAATCCATTGTTGCTGGCGTGCCTGACGGGCATCACGGCTTGCCAACAGCTCAGGTAAGGAAATTTCAAATTGCTCTTGAGTATCAGGCAGTGGGCAAAACATAGTTACTCCTTCACTTGATGAACAACATCAATCACAGAGCCATCACGGTAACGCACGACGGCAACGACTTTATCTGTAAATTCAATAGGGTTAGGTGTTCCCGTGAGTAACTGAGCGCGTTCTCTTAACCAGCCAATTGAAACCGTTTTGATACCTTGGCTTTCTAATTGCTGCTTCAATTCAGGTCGTGCAGGGTTTACGGCAATACCATGGTCGGTCACTAAAATATCGACGCTTGATCCTGGGGTAACGCAAGTCAGGACTTCATCAACTAACGTTGGGATACGACCGCGCACTAATGGCGCAACGATAATGGATAATTTCGCAGCGACTGCGGTATCACTGTGACCACCCGATGCACCGCGGATAACACCATCAGAACCTGTTAACACATTGACATTAAAGCGTGTATCAATTTCCAGAGCACTGAGTACGACAACATCGAGCATGTCGACAGAAGCACCTTTAGAGTCAAAGCAGGCGTATTGATTGGCACTGATTTCAATATGATTTGGGTTACGAGCAAGAGACTCTGCTGCCGCTTTATCAAAACTTTGTACGTCTAATAATTTGCGAATTAAGCCTTTTTCATGCAAATCGACGATGGTTGATGTGATACCGCCAAGGGCAAAGCCTGCGGTGATATTGTGGCGGCGCATTTTGTCCTCAAGGAAGCGAGTCACGGCAAGGGATGCGCCCCCAGTACCCGTTTGTAATGAAAACCCTTCTTTGAAGAAGCCTGATTTTTCAATAACATCAGCGGCAGTACGCGCAATCAGTAGTTCTCTTGGGTTTGAGGTCATACGGGTGGCATCAGCACCGATTTTATCTGCATCACCGACACGTTTAACCTTAACGATATAGTCGACCTCATCTTGCTTGATGCTGGACGGGTTGTGTGGATAATCCAATATCTCTTCGGTTAGCATGACGACTTTATTCGCCGTTTCGGCATCAATTTTAGCGTAGCCTAACGAGCCACAGCTGGCGGTACCTGTATATCCGTTAGCATTACCGTATTCGTCGCAAGATGGCACACCAATGAAGGCGACATCAATACGCAGCTCGCCATTGTGCACAAGGTTTGCACGGCCACCATGAGAATGAATTTGCACTGGCTCTTCAAGTTCGCCACGAGAAATCGCTTCAGCCAGTGGACCACGAATACCTGAGGTATAAATCTTACGAATAACACCGTGACGAATATGTTCGACCAGCGGTGAATGGCATGCACTTAAGGAACTGGACGCTAATGTCAGATTACGAAAGCCCATTTCGGCAATCACTTGCATGACCATATTGACCGTCAGATCGCCGCCACGAAACGCATGGTGAAACGAAATTGTCATGCCATCTTGCAAACCTGAGCGGCGAATAGCCACTTGTAAGTCATCACATAGCTTGCGGTTTCTTGGTTTTTGAACTTGTTGTTGGACTTTACCAATATCTTTAAATTCACGTAATGCTTCATCGCTTTTAGGTTGTAGGTAAGCACTTACGCGTGTTTGACGTTGAGTATTTGTTGTCATTTTTTGCCTCACTCTTCCCGAATTCCAGATAATGCCGCGCGAGATAATACTAAGCGGGCTCTGTCAATGACTGGGCCATCAACCATTTTTCCGTTTAATGACACCACGCCTTTACCCTCAAGGGCTGCGGAATCTGCGGCATCAACAACACGTTGAGCATGGTCGACTTCTTTTTGAGTTGGCGCATACAAGTTATGGAGTAACTCAATTTGTCTTGGGTTAATTAATGATTTGCCATCAAAGCCGAGTTGTTTAATGTGTGCGGCTTCGCGTAGGAAACCTTCTTCATTATTTGCATCAGAATAAACGGTATCAAAGGCTTGGATACCTGCTGAGCGTGCGGCTTGTAAAATGGCGCACCGAGCATAGAGGAGTTCAACGCCGTCAGGAGACCGCTCGGTGCGCAAATTGCGGACATAGTCCTCGGCACCTAATGCGATGCCAATAAGTCTTGGTGATGCGTGGGCGATATTCACCGCTTGTGTGATCCCCATCGGTGATTCAATCGCTGCTAATAAACCTGTGCTACCTTCTTCACGACCACAACTTTTTTCAATACGTAATATTTCAGTTTCGATATCGGTGACATCTTGAGCAGTATCTGTTTTTGGTAAACGCACAATTTTTGCGCCGCCACGAACAACAGCTTCAAGGTCAGCAACACCAAAGGCAGAATCTAAAGCATTCACACGAACAATAGTTTCAATATCGGCATACAAAGGGTGCTGTAATGCATGATAAACCAAGCGACGTGCGGTATCTTTTTCGCGTAATGTCACGGAGTCTTCTAAGTCAAACATCAGCGCATCTGCTTTATAAATAAACGAGTTGCTTAACATCGCCGCATTTGAACCAGGAACGAAAAGCATGCTTCTGCGTGTACGTGATTTTTGTTCTGGTGTCATTATTTATTCTCCCATGGCAAATAATCGATATCACAAGCACGAGCGAGTAGGGCTTCCAAACGCGCTTTTAGTACACACTCTAATGCACCTTTATCATCGACGATGATTTGAGCACCTTGAATATCATGCTGAACTATCATTTCCTGAACGATACTGGCGATAGCATCACCAAATTGTTTTTCAACACTGCTGGTTATTTGCACGGAAACTTCTTGAGTATCTTCTAGCGGTTCTATTCGAACCATGACATCACTTGATTCAAGTGTGCCAGCAACGGCTGCATGTTTAATCTTCATATTTCACCTATAGCTAATTCAGAACTTTCGATGCGGTTTGTCGTTGATGTTGCTTGATTAGCGAGCATCTCTTGTAAATATTGATATGTCGCGTCAGGCACAATCGCCTTAATAGCCGCAAGATCTTTTTTAGCGAGTAGTCTTCTAACTTGTGAGGCGGAGACCGCCGTTCCGTTGATGACTGTTCGCGGAAATTCAACGAGTTCTATAGGAGGAAAATTCATCGCATCCGTTTCAAGCCAATAGCGCATGTCTTGGTTATATTGGTTGGTGACTTGGCAAAATGGCTCTGATCCGACGAATCTATGGGTAATCCCCAATGCAGGGGCAATATATTGGCGAAAAATCTTAATATCGATTTCGGTATAACAGTTATTGGCTACCGTTTTGTCTTTAATAAAGTAACAAGGGAACGTTGCCCGAGAAATAATATATTCAGAACCACGGTGAATGGTGAGGTTCTCAATACCTTTTGTACCTGCTTCAATTAAGTTCAGTCTGACTTTATAAGGGAAGCGAGAGGTATCCTCTTTAACAACAAATAAGTGGAGCCAATCACAGGCTTTAGCTGCTTGTTCGATTAAATAACGGTGGCCTAAGGTAAATGGGTTGGCATTCATTACGATGGCCCCAATTTTTTTACCGTCGACACGCTGTGCTTTTAAACTTTGAATATAACGTTTTAGATAACAGCAACTATTTTCCATCAATACCATCACATCAGGCACAGTCGCTATAGTATGAAAACCGCATTGCTGGAATAGGTTTTCATTTTGAAATTTAGTATAAATAAACAAATGAGTTGTATTATTTTCGTAAGCAAGATTAACAAGCTCGGTTGCTAATTTTAATGCGAGACCTTCACCACGAACGTCATCGCTAATTGCTACGCATTTAATAACGTTTTTTGCCAGTCCACCACACGCGATTAATTCCTCATTACGGGTTATCGTAATGAAAACGTCAATGCTTGCATCAAGCTCTAAATCATTTTCCTTTAAAAACTGAGTTATTTCAGCAAGTTTCCTGTTCTCATGACGTTTTACCTGATTAAACGTTATGTTTTCGAACATAATAGTATCCTGCATCTCTTTTAGAGATGTTTTTAAAATGTTGCTAATGTTAAAATTAATTAAATAAGTGTTTTTTGGTTTTTCTTATTCTTAAAAATATAAACTCTTATTTAATTATCTTTTTCAAGATTAATATTAAAGGTCCTATATTTAATATATTTGACCTATTTCATGTTTCTAAAATGAGTTTGTATTTGTTTAATGGTTTTAATGTTTTTAATTATTCGATATGTGCTTTATTACTTGGTTTTAATGTGTTTAATTAATAATATGTGTATTATGTCTCTAGATTATATTTCTAATATCAATTATTCTGTGATTTCTACTGTAACAAGTTTTTTACTTTTCAGTTGGTAACAAGAGCCTATATGAAAAAAGAGCATGCTTTCTCTACATTGACAAAAGTAAACTCAATTTCCTTTTCAGTGCGAGTTTTCTTTCTTCTATTGGTTGTCTCGTTATTTTTGACGTTAGGGCTAGGTAAATATTTTACGGATACGGCTGAAAATAGGATGATGGCGAATATTCGCTCGTTAGCCATGAGCCAAGCAAAGCTGATTGCGTCAATGGATGGCGTGATTGAATCCGTTAAACACCGTGATATTCAACAACTGAAAATTATTGCAGATAAACTAAACCAAGATTCTGATTACGACTATGTCGTGATTGGCGATGAAAATTCCATGCGGCTTTATCATCCGAACAGTGAAAAAGTCGGCTATAAAATGCAATGGAATAAGCCAGGGGCGCTTGAAAGTGGTGAAAGTTATTTTATTGGTGGGGAAGGGTCCATTGGTAATGCCATGCGAGCAAAAACGCCAATATTTGATGAAGATGGAAAAATTATTGGTGTTGTATCCATCGGTTATCTAACCAATAAGATAGACACTTCTCGTAGCGAGCTGTTTGTCCAAACGGGAGCAACTTTTCTTGGCGTTCTGGTCATTTTATTATTTCTTTCCTGGGGATTTACGCGATTAATTCAACGGCAAATGCTGGGGATGGAACCTGAAGAAATTACGCAGCTAGTTCTTGTGCAAAAGGGAATATTTGATGCTGTTTTTGAAGGGATCATCGCGGTAAACCAGCATGGGCAAATTATTAATATTAATTCCAATGCACGAAAGATGTTGTCTTTAAGTAAACCAACAGGGCAACTTATTGGTAAATCAATCTCAGAGCATATTTCGCCTGCTGATTTTTTTACCGTAGATATTGCTACGATTCAACATGATGTATTGTGCGAATTTAATGGATTAAATGTGATAGCTAATCGAGTTGCAATTTGGGACGAAAATCACCTAATTGGCGCAGTAATTAGTTTCCGCAGTCAAAATGATATTGAATCATTAAATTCCCAATTGACACAAGTACGCCAATACGTAGAAAATTTGCGTACTCTGCGGCATGAGCATCTAAATTGGATGTCTACGTTGAGTGGTTTATTGCAAATGAAAGAATATGATCAAGCGCTTGCATTAATTAAAGGTGAGTCTGAATCTCAGCAACAACTTATAGATTCGTTACGTGAACAGTTCTTTGATAAGCAAGTTGCTGGGTTATTGTTTGGTAAGTATCACCGTGCAAAAGAATTGGGCTTACAGTTGGTTTTTACACCAGGCAGCCAGCTTCATGTATTGCCTGAGTCCTTAAATAGTACAGAATTTTGTGCCATATTAGGTAATTTACTGGATAACGCATTTGAAGCCAGTTTGAAAAATAACCAGGGTAATAAACAAGTGGAGTTATACCTTTCCGATGAAGGAAGGGAGATTGTCATTGAGGTTGCAGATCAAGGATGCGGTTTCCCTGCAGAAATTCAAGACAAATGGTTTGAGCGCGGAGTGACAACGAAAACCGAAATGACGGAAGGTCATGGTATAGGGTTATATCTTGTTGCTTCTTATATTAAACGCTGTAATGGCGCGGTAATTATTGAAGAAAATCAGCCGCATGGTACAGTATTCTCAATTTTTATTCCGAAAGTGAAGATATAAAAATGATTAAGATAAAAATCCTCATTGTGGAAGATGAGCTGCTTTTAGCAGAGATGCACGGCGAGTACATTAAAGCATATCCAGCTTGTGACAAGGTTTGGTTGGCAGGTAATTTAGCTGAAGCCAGAAAAATGATTGAATACATGAAGCCAGATTTGATCTTACTGGACAACTATTTACCTGACGGCAAAGGAATCGATCTCGTTCATGAATTAATTCAAGAACGAAATAGTGCTGATATCGTATTTACGACAGCAGCGAGTGATATGGAAACGGTGACTGAAGCCATTCGTCTTGGCGTTTTTGATTATTTGGTTAAGCCAATAGCGTATGAACGTTTAGGCCAAACATTGGATAGATATATCCAGCGTAAATCTGTTTTACAAACCAACAGTAAAACGAACCAGAGTAAAATCGATGATATGTTTAATACTTATGCACGCGGTGAATCCAAAGAGGAACTGCCGACAGGTATTGATGTGATCACGTTGGAAAAGGTTTTAGCATTGTTTGCCGATCTTGAAGCGGAATATACCGCAGAAAGCATTGCAGAAACGATTAAACTTAGCCGCACAACCGCAAGGCGCTATCTAGAATACTGCTTGGCAAAAAATAAGATTGAAGCTGAGATAGAGTATGGGAAGGTGGGACGCCCTCAAAGGATCTACCGCGGTCGCCCCTAATCTTCTTCATATTCCACGTTGTAGGGGTGTTGGCTGCATGCGATGACTCGGGTCACATACTTCTGTGTGCTCCCCGAGTTCCCCTTATTGACTGCCTACCTGTAATTTGAACTATCTAGATGATGTTCTTATATTCAATAAAATATCGCTTAATATAAAAAACTACAAAATCATTAATTTAAAGCCATTTTTATTATTTCTAATGATTAGGATAGTATTTTATGTTTTTAATTAAATTTTCATGAGTTAGATGAAAATAATTTAACACTAAAAAATTATATTTTAGACTAAATCAATATTAATCCTTATTTAATTTTGATTATAGGATGTGATGACCATTTAAACACAGGGTCATTATTTATATGTCTATAACAACTAAAGAAAATAAAATAACACCAAAAGAAAGGAAGTATGCATTAGCATCATTTATTGGTACAGCTATCGAGTGGTATGACTTTTATATTTATAGCACTGCATCCGCATTAATTTTTTCAACATTATTTTTTTCAAAAAGCACGGACCCATCTGTTGCATTACTTTCCTCATTTGCGGCATATGGTGTGGGCTTTTTTGCCCGGCCATTAGGCGGTTTTATTGCGGGGCATGTTGGCGATAAAATTGGGCGAAAAAAAGTACTTGTTTACTCATTACTTTTAATGGGCGTGGCGACATTTATTACTGGGTTGATCCCGAGTTTTGATTCAATAGGTATTTATGCCATTGTTTTGCTTGTGATTATTCGCCTGCTTCAAGGTTTAGCTAGCGGTGCTGAGTGGGGTGGCGCGGCGTTATTAGCGGTTGAACATACGAAACCGCAGCGTAGAGGGTTTATTGGTTCATTTACTCAGATTGGCTCAGCAACAGGTATGTTACTGGCCTCAGCTGCATTTTTAGTTGTAAAATCAACAATGTCAGAAGAGAGCTTTTTAACTTGGGGTTGGCGTATTCCATTTTTCGTTAGCATTATTCTTGTCGTCATCGGGCTGATTATTAGGCTAAAAACAACGGAATCAGATGAGTTTCTCGCGCTTAAAAAGTCAGGGAAAATACAAAAATACCCATTAATTGAATTAATTAAAAATCATAAAAGATCAGTTTTTATTACGATAGGTTTACGATTAGCGCAACCTGCAATGTATGCAATATTAACGACATTTATTTTAAGTTATTTAAAATTAAAGAACCAAGATACCAGTATTGTATTAACATCAATTATTATTGCATCAGCGGTTTCAGTATTAACAACCCCTTTTTGGGCACTTTTGTCAGATAAAATAGGCAGAAGGATCCCCGCATTCTTTGCATTAATTAGTATTGGCATTGCAGTATGGCCATTCTTCTATTTCTTAGATAATGGTAATTTATTTTATTTACCTTTAGTCATGACTATTTTCTTGGCATTATTTGATGCTGCGATTTATAGCATTGGTGCCGCTTGGTTTGCTGAACAATTTCCTGTTGAAGTTCGGTACAGTGGTGTCTCCGTGGGCTATCAAGTTGGTACTTTGTTATCAGGTGGATTAACGCCATTTATTGCGACTGCATTATTACAATATAATAATCAGAGCCCTTATTTAGTTTCTTTATATATTTCAGCGTTATGTTTTATTAGTTTGATTGCAGCATATAAGGCAAATGACCCTATTGCGAAGCAACCAAAAGGTAAGACGCCAGATTTAACAAAACAAGAAGCGGTTTCATTATAATTTAAACGAATAGGAAATATCATGGCAAAATCTACCTTTAACATCGCTGAGCTGGATAAAACCCAAATACAGACGCGTAATTTTCGTGAATTATCGACGGGAAGTTGGAATAATGAAACAATAAGCGCAAAAAATAAGCATTTAATTGCGGTTGCAATTGCTCAAGCGACAAATTGCCAGCATTGTTTATTGCACCATGCCAAAGCGGCGCAGCAAGATGGTGCTTCTTTTGATGAAATCGCTGAAATCTCCTATTTAACAGGTGCGTATAATATTGCCGGTGATAGCCTTTTGGCATTAGATGCAAATCTATATTTAGATGAAGATAAAAGCGGAATATCTAAATATTATATTTCTCCCAAAGCTCTTACTTATGTCAATCAACAGCTTGATGCTATTTTTGTAGCAAGAGACATTAAAATATTAGCGCTATTTGGTATTGCCAAATATAAGGGCAATAGAGCTCTCGCTGATCACCTATTAACGTTAGCTCACAAAAATGGCGTTGATGAGAATAGAATTACAGAAGCATTGTTGGTTGTTGATATTTTAAGCTCAGGTATTGTTTATTCTAACAACCAAGATATTTACCAATATTTATATGCTAGATCCTAAGCGACGGTACTAAACAACGTGTGGCTCTCTTTGAGAGCCACACGCCACTGCGTTATTTTTTATTCTTCAGATTATTTTCCAAAATCAGTACTTTTTTCTCAGCGCGCTCATTGCCTTTTGCCGCAGCCAATTTGTACCAGCGTAACGCTTTAATATCATCTTGCTCAACACCCATGCCATATTGATAGCAGGCGCCGCTTGCGTACTGTGCATCGGCACTATTTTGTTGGGCGGCCTTAATAAACCAGTGGCAGGCTTTAGCTTGGTCGGCCTTGATACCGTCACCTCGTGCATAAATTAATGCTAAATTAAATTGCGCAGACACTTCCCCTTGTTTGGCGGCGAGTGTTAACCATTTAATCGCTAATTGCGTATTTTTTGGGGTTCCTTGACCCGTAAGGTACAACATACCGAGGCTATTTTGTGCAGGAGAAAAATCAAGTTCAGCCGCTCGCGTGAAATAATCAAACGCTAATGGATAATCGATTTTATCATACATACCCGTAGCGGCTTGATAGCCCAGTAAATAGAGTGCTTGTGGGTGATTTTGTTCAGCGAGTGCGAGATAAATTTTTTGGGCTTTTTGCGGGTCTTTTGTGACCGCTTTTCCTTCTTCATACCAATAAGCTAACGTGAGCATCGCTGGTTGGAAATGTTGTTCAGCCGCTTTTTTAAGCCATTTTTCTGCAGATTCTGGGTTTTTCTCTAAAAGATTGTCAATGCCATGCAGTGTGTATTCTGCCATGTTCATTTGGCCAATAGGATCGTCATTTTCAGCAGCTAATTGCATCCAATGTAGCATCAGTTTTTCATCTTTAGGGACACCAGAACCTTCCTGGTATATCAGTGCCAAGTTAATTTGAGCTTTACTAAAGCCTTGATTAGCAGAAAGAAGATACCACTTTAAGGCGTCGTCAAGCTGTCCATGAGATTGGTAAAACATCGCTAAATTGAATTGAGCTTCAGCTTGCCCTTGAGTGGCAAGTTCAATCAGTGATTTTTCATCCAGCGGTGTGCTAACTTTTTCCGCGAAAGCCGAAGGAATGAATAAACAGCTTATCAAAAATAAGGGTAAAAAATTTTTTTTCACAGGGATTTCCTTCGAGCTATATTTCTTAAAAAACCATTTAAGGTAAATTATCGTGTTGCTGAGTTCAGTGCAATCATTTGGTTGATTGTACATTATTATCAATAAATCAAATGGTTAATTATTGCCATCAAAAAAGATGCAGAAAAAATAAAAAAAAGATGAACTTTTTTTGAAGTACATAGGTCTTAATAGTAACTATATTTCTGTTTGCTTGCGTAAACATTCATATATTTACCCTCATCATTCATTTCTTTACACGAAGTAATGTAATAATGCACCTACGTAGTGATAGTTTGAATTTAGCAAAAAGATCCTTGAGTAGAATGCATTATGCCCAGTTTATTTACTGGGCTTTTTTTTGTCTAAAATTCCTGAGCAACATCCTTTCATGACGATATCGCCACTTTCCAATTTATAAAATGCCTTTTTCCCATTGAGATTATCCCCAAGTTAACGTGAGGATACAGAGTTAATGTGGTATGACATATTCCATGAATATAATTAAAATATGGAATAATATCCTTAACATTAGAGAAACAACTGATTAATTAGTGGTCGATAATAATATTGGTATTTTGTGAAAAATTGAAGTAAATCACGATAAAATCTGATTCATATGGTAATTAATACTAGCTAATTCTTTAATTTTGGTGCATAAATAACGTATATGGCTTAATTGATTATTGCGTTCTTGGCGGGTTATCTGCTTGTCTTAGTTGAATAAATAATCAAATGTGCTTTAACTCATTGAATTTTATGTTTGAGATCTAAAAACAATTCTACACACGTTTTTTGTTTGTTTTGAGGTCAGGGAATGACGCTCTTCTAATTTGTAGTGAGCCCTTCCAACGTTAATTCTTGAGATCATAACAATGCGAGAGCGCAACGAGCGCTCCGTGGTTTTTTTGCATATGTACAGGTTGTACTAGAGGTAACTTGTGTCCACAACAAATAATAAAGAGGAAGTCAGTCTTAACGCGTTTAAGCAACCTCGCTCGTTCTATCTCATCTTTTCTATCGAACTCTGGGAACGTTTTGGTTACTACGGTTTACAAGGTATCCTGCCTATATACCTGAGCCAAGTTCTCGGCATGTCAGAAACCGAATCCATCACCTTATTCTCTGCATTTGCAGCATTAGTTTATGGCTTTGTTGCAATAGGTGGTTGGTTAGGGGATAAAATCTTAGGCACAAAACGCGTTATCGTTTTAGGGACACTGACCTTAATTGCAGGGTATGCATTTGTCGCTTTCTCAGGGCATGATGTGTCAATGGTGTATGTAGGGCTTGCAACTATAGCAGTGGGTAATGGTTTATTTAAGGCAAATCCGTCTTCTTTATTATCAACCTGTTATGAAAAAGATGACCCACGTTTGGACGGCGCGTTTACCATGTATTACATGTCCGTAAACATCGGTTCATTCTTCTCTATGATTGCAACGCCTTGGTTAGCCAAACACTACGGTTGGGACGTTGCGTTCTCTCTGAGTGTCGTTGGTCTTATCATTACATTGATTAACTTCTATATGTGCAAGAAGTGGGTTTCTCAGCATGGTTCGAAACCTGACTTTGCGCCAGTAGTGATTTCTCGCTTAGTGGCAACTGTGATTGGTGTAGTGGCATTAATTGCCATTTCTACATGGTTGCTGCATAACTTAGGTGTTGCACGTACAGCTTTAGCAATCATTTCTTTAGGGATTTTAGTTATCTTCATTAAAGAAACGCTCGCTTTAAAAGGTACTGCGCGTCGCCGGATGATTGTTGCATTAATTCTGATGTTAGAAGCAATAGTTTTCTTCGTTTTATATAGTCAAATGCCGACCTCATTAAACTTCTTTGCATTGCATAATGTTGAGCACGAAGTTTTCGGTTTTTCAATTGAACCTGCACAGTACCAAGCATTGAACCCATTATGGATTATGATTGGGAGCCCAATTTTAGCGGCAATTTATAACAAAATGGGTGATAATTTGCCGATGCCTCATAAATTTGCGATTGGGATGGTTCTGTGTTCTGCGGCATTCTTAGTACTGCCACTAGGTGCTAAATTTGCTAACGAAGCGGGTATTGTGTCTGTCCAATGGCTGGTGATTTGTTACGGTTTCCAAAGTATTGGTGAGCTGATGATTTCTGGTCTGGGCTTAGCGATGGTAGCTCAATTAGTACCACAGCGTTTAATGGGCTTCATTATGGGTGCTTGGTTCTTAACGAACTCTGCGGCTGCCTTTATTGCAGGGTATGTTGCCTCGATGGCCGCAGCGCCAGAAGGCGAACTGACCAGTAAAGTCGAATCATTAGCTGTATACAGTGATGTATTCTTGAAGATAGGCTTAGTGACTGGGGCGATTGCGATTATTATGGTGTTAACCGCACCAATGTTAAATCGTATGACGCTAGACCGCGCTGAGTAATCAATTAAAAAAGGGCCACGAGGCCCTTTTTTAATACCATCAAAAAGCTAGTTAAAATAGCGGTTATTGATTATCTTTAACGAACGAGAACGTCCATTAACTAGAAGGGTGTTCGAAATACGACTATAGGCATCTGTTGAAATACCTCCCATTAAAACTGTTGGTGTAATTGCAGTAGCAGCAAAAATGACATCGTCCGTATTAACCATTTGTTCTAACGATAAAATCTCACCAATTTCGATGCCCATTTGTTGGCAACGTATCGCTTCTTGTACGGCGAGCAGTTTATTTTCATCGCTATCACCTTTTGCTTTATCTCGAGCGATCAACCTAGCTTGCATATCGCCACCTAACGCTCGTGCAATTGCTGCGCTGATGATACCTTCTGGTGCACCACCTGTACCATACATCATATCAATTGGATGTTCTGGAAGTATTGTTAGTAATGAGGCTAAAACATCACCGTCAGGAATGGTAATTACATTAGCGCCAAAATTACGAATGGTTTTGATAATGTGTTCATGGCGCGGTTTATCTAAAACAGCAATGGAAAGATGCGAAATGGGTTTATTCAATGCAGATGAAAGAAACTCAAGGTTTTTTTCAAGCGGGTGGCTTAAATGAACGGCACCTTTTGCCGCCGCTCCAACAACGAGTTTTTCCATATACATATCAGGAGCCTGAAGTAATGAGCCTGTTGGTGCGGCGGCCAGAACAGTAATTGCATTTTGCTCATTACAGGCAACCATTCGGGTGCCATCTATTGGGTCAACCGCAATATCAAGCCCTTCGACACCCGATTTTTTACCCACTTGCTCACCGATATAAAGCATTGGCGCTTCATCAATTTCACCTTCACCAATCACAATTTTTCCATAGAAATCAATTTCATTAAGGCGATTTCTCATGGCTTCAACAGCCGCTTTATCCGCAGCATTTTTATCTTGTTTACCTACCCAGTCGAAGGCTGCAATGGCAGCAACTTCGGTGACGGAAGCGATAGCGGAGGCTAACTCATCACTGATTTTCATTATTTATTAATATCCCAGATGCTTAAAAGAAAAAATACTTAGCGCTATGATACGTTTTTTGTGATCTATCTTGCAAATAATTGGTGATAAAACCAGCTAAGTGGGATGAAAGAGAGAGCAGGCCAAAAGTTGACCTGCTTTAATTCAGGGGGTTACAGCATTTCGACAATGGCAATACCACCAATAATAGAAATCAGAGCGGCGAGGGTACTGAGTAACACTGTCCCTGCGGATGTTTCCGTATAAGCTTGGTTACTAATGGCTAAAGCAGGCACAGCTGTCGCAGTCGGTAATACGCCAATAATAAAGGCTGCTTTTAATAAGTCATCTTGTAGGCCTAATGCAAGACCCGTCCCTAAAATCAAGGCTGCTTGAACAAAGTTTTTAATAAAGACGTTAAAAATAATTTCTTTGCTAATAGTTAACTTAATACCTGAAAGTAACAGACCAAGGAAAAAGAGAGCAACCCCTCCCGCTGTTTTTCCTAGTTCATTGACGGAGTTTTGTAAGATTTCAGGTAACTTCACGCCAAAAATAGCCAGTAATGCACCTAGGATTGGCAAAAATACTAAAGGTTGGGCAACCGCTTTACCAATCGATTTTAAAACGCTATGGCCTTGTTGAGAGCCACTAATCATCAGTAAGGTGAATGGAATGATGATAACAGTATAAATAAGGTTACCTAATACCATTGCAATCAATCCAGATGATCCGACAGTAGCTAATAAGACAGGTGGCCCACAGTAGGCCATATCAGGGAATGATACCGATAATGCCTGCATGGCAGCATCTTTTTTGTTGTGACGAAAAATAAATTTACCGAAAACAAACCCGATAACATAAGTTGCAATTAATCCGACAGCCAACGCTAATAAGTAATCGATATTGAGCAATACAGATGGTGGTGCTTGAGCGGCTGCAAGAAATAATGCGAATGGTAAGGCAATTTTGACAACAAAGTCAGCAAAAGCCTGCGAATATTCTCTTTTAATAAAACCATATTTCCCAGATAGCCAACCAACAGCTAAACCAAGAACGATTGGACCAAGTGCAGCGAGGATGATATGGAGTAGCATGAAGAATTCTCCTTATACTATTCTTCTTATTTCGACAATCTTTACAAATGTACTAACGATATGTATTTGCCTTTTGGAATAATCTTTATTTTCAGTCTCTGTTGGTATTTCAATTATTAATTGACATAACAATGATGATGTAAAATTCAAATTGTTGTCATCATTAAATGATAGTGATTGCTTGTTTTTTAGGTGTTAATTGATAAGTGTATATATAAATAAATTTAAAAACACTATTTAAATTTATATTTTTAAATTTATTGGGGTAATCATCTTAAATAGACTATCGGGAAATTAAAATAAATTCAAATTATTGCTTATTTTGAATATGACTAAATGATGATTAAGGGTTTTCTTAGTTACATTAGCTTTTAAACCACGTATTAATAATGGTTATCATTTTTGTGTGATAAGAGCGCTTTTACCAAAACTAAAACGAAGTATTTTGTAACAGTTTATTACATTTGGTTGGCAAGAGAATCAATGATATCTACACTAGCGATAATCACAAAACGCCACTTTGCCATATCTAAAACTGTGGATTTTATTATGAGGAAACCTATTTGTGGATACTTGGATACTAGTAGGGTTCATATTAGTGATTCTTGTTATACTAGCGCCGATTTTAGCGATAGTTTCGCTGAGTCGTACCGGGCGAATGCAATATCAAATTTCTGAGTTAAATCAGAAGGTTCGTTCATTAGAGACACAAGTTGCACAGTTTAAAAAATCGCAGAGTATCTTATCAGAATCCCCAATTGCAGAACAAACGCATCAAGAGATTACACAACTCATCCCAGAGCAAACTGATGATATTGAACAATCAATACTACAAAACTCAGTGCCTTCAACAGAAAGCGAACAAGATATAGTCGCTGAAAACTCAGTTGCTTACCAACAGGCAGAACCTAGGGATAATATTGAACGGGTGAAAGACGCGCTTATAACGACGCTACCACCTTCAACGCCTTCAAATAATATTGATGTTGATCCAAACCGGTTTAATAGCAAGTTGTCATCTAAGGTAAACCCAAACCGATTTAATAGCACCAAAGAAAATACAACAAAAAATGTACAGGGTTGGGATGCAAATCAAAATATGCCAAGTAATGATAAATCAATATTTGGTCACTTCTTTACTTGGTTATTAAAAGGTAATCCTGTTGCTAAAATTGGGATTTTATTATTATTCCTTGGTGTTGCTTACTTATTAAACTACAGCGTACAAAACGAAATTATTTCTGTACAAATGCGTTTAGTATTCAGCGCGGTAGGGTGTTTAATACTATTAGGTGTGGGCTGGTGGTTACGTAATAAAAAAACACTTTTTGGTTTAATTTTACAAGGCGGGGGAATAGGTTGTTTATATATTACTATTTTCGCTGCTTTTAAGTTATACACCATGTTGCCATATGGAATGGCCTTTGCGTTTATGTTGTTAATTTGTGCCGCCAGTATCGCTCTTGCATTATTACAACGTACTATTAGTTTAGCTGTTTTAGCGTCATTAGGTGGCTATTTAGCTCCTATCCTATTATCTACAGGTGGTGGCAGCCACATCGTGCTCTTCTCATACTATCTGATGTTATCAACAGGTATTTTAATTATTAGTGTGTGGCAAGCATGGCGACCATTGAACCTCGTTGGACTGGTTATGACCTATGGGGTGGCGCTTTTATGGGGGCTAGATAATTATCAATCTGACTATTATCTATCTTGCCAATTATTTATTATCGCTAACCTGATCATTTTTAATGCATTAACACAACTCTTTTCATTACGCTTCGAACACACTAAACAACTTCTTGTTGATAATACTTTATTATTTGTACCACCTTTCATTAGTATTGTGTTGCAATTCTTTATTTCTGAAGGCGTAGGATTATTACCTGCATTTATCTCGCTATTGATTGGCTTATTGTACCTCGTGGCAGGGTTACAAGTTCATAAACGTTATAAAGAAATTGGCAAAAACATGGCGCTAGGCAATATTATCATTGGTGCTGGGTTCGTCACCCTTGCCATACCATTAGCGCTGACATTTGAGTGGACTTCTATTATCTGGTCATTGGAAGGGTTATTACTTCTGTGGTTTGGCTTACAGCAAAACCAAAGGAAATTAGCTGCGGTAGGGTCATTACTGATTTTAGTAAGTGTAGTGACTTTATTAAGTGATTATCCATTCTTATATTGGAGTCGTAGCAGCACTTATATGGTGCCAGTATTACTTGTTGCTTGCTTTGGTGCGGGTGGTTTATTCCACATTCGCCGAAATGAAGATAGTAATTATTCATTATTTAGCTATGGTTTTTTAGTGATGGGAATAGTGGCATGGTATTGCTGGTTGCCAATGTTCACTAATATACTTTCCTGGAGCCGTGAATCTGAATCCTTTATTATGCTGGTCTTAGTCGTGATATCGGTATGGTTCTGGCGGTTATTTGCGATTCGTATTAATTGGGTTCCTTTACTTCTTTGCCAATCTTTCTTATGGATTGCGGGTTATTACTATCTCGGTATCGATTTCTTAAATGATGAAAATCCGATGGGCCGAGGTGAAGGTTCCTTAATTTGGCCAGTCGTATTAGGCAGCTCTATATTATTTGTGATCCACGCTTATAAGCTTCGCAACCCATGGATGCAAAGAGTATTACATGGCGCGAATTTATGGTTAATCCTTGCATTTATTGTAACACAAGTAAATTGGTTCGTTTCTATTCTTCCTTGGGGAATGCAACATGAAATGGGCTATTTTATTTATGTTATGGCGATAACATTAATAATTTTAGTGTTGTATTGGTTGCAGCAAAATAGAATGCCCCCAATGAAACGTAATGGACTGATTTACTGGTATAGTTTGTTGCCCGTTGTTGTTGGGTTAGTTGTCTTATCGGGATATGCTAATTTAGAAGATGGTAAATTAACGTTCTGGAATTACATTCCACTGATAAATCCATTAGATGAAGCAGGGTTGTTTAGCATTGCCGCGATTATTTTAGTGCGTAAAGGCTTTATGCAAAAAATACGTAAAGTCACTGAGATAGACTTCTGGATTTTTCGAGTGTTACTGGTTGCAATCATCGCTCTTGTAGCCTTGTGGTTTAATGGCATCCTCATTCGAGCAACGGCTGACTTTGCAGGGCTTAATTGGCATTATGAAACCTTGTTTGATTCGCGCTTAGTACAAACCGTTCTGTCGATTAGTTGGGCTCTTGCAGCACTAATGTGTGCAGTGATTTCGGCAATCAAGAAAAATCGGATCTGGTGGTTCTTCGGTGCAGGTATTTTTGCTTGTGTTATTGCAAAATTATTCTTAATTGATATTAACGGACAAGGTGGAATTACGCGTGCTGTCTCCTTTATTGGTGTGGCATTGGTAATATTAATTGTGGGGTATTTTTCTCCTTTGCCACCAAAAGAGTCAAAAGGAAAATCCGAACAGGAAACGCAATCATGAGTCTAAGTAAATACAGAGGGCTACTTGCTGTCTTTTCATTATCATTATTATTTTCGAGCCATTTATATGGCGAGGATGTTAAAGATAATTCACCTTATAATTTTTATCAGGGAGCAGAAATAAATATTTCAGACACAAACGAGCCTTTTTATTGGCTTGAGCTGCCTGCGAATGCTTACTTTAATTCTGCCTATCCAAATACATTACAAGATGTTCGTGTCTTTAATGGAATAGGGGATGAAGTTCCATCAGTACTTTTTTATGATGCTGAAAAATCTATTTCTAATGCAAAAGTGTCATTTACGCCTCAACATTTAGTTACGCGTATTGATAATGTGAATACTGATGAAGATATGCGTAAAGATAGGCAATATCTTCTTGTCGAATCTATACCTGGTAAAGTTAATCGTCTTGAGCTACCAAATACACAAGCAAAAGATAAAGCATCTTATCAAGCTTATTTGTTGACTCGAAATGAAGAGCAAGAACAAAATGCAGTGATTAAAACTCTAACACTGGATTGGGCTAAACATGAAAAAGATTGGCAAGCAAAAGCCTTTATTTTTACCAGCAATAATAAAGAAGACTGGGTTAATGTGGCGACAAATCAACCTATTATGAATTTAACGTTGGATGATCAAACTGTTGCAAGTAATCAAATTGAATTATTAAATGGTAATGCTCAAGCCTTGAAAGCACCTTATCTTTTGGCCATTATTGCGAGTTCCCCTGATGTTGTTATCCCTAACTTACTAAAAGTAAGCGCTGATGCGGATGTGTTAAAAGCAACTCGTCGTCAAGAGTCATTCCATTTTGAAATGACCAATGATGGGGTTTCACGGGAACATGTTATTTATCAATTACCCTCAATGCAGCCTTTAGATGAACTGCAAATACAATTACAGCAATCTAATCGTGTTATCCCTTTAAAAGTAGAATACTCATCAGATAGAGGGGAAAGCTGGTTACCACTAACGAATATTGTGGCATATAACCAGCATGCAAACGGTGAAACGGTTAGTAATACAAATATTGTTTTACACGGTGAAATGATCCGCTCATTAAGAGTTTCTGCATTAAAAGGGAGTTGGGAGGATCAACCCCCACGTATTGTGGGTAAACGAGATGCACTCAACTTGATATTTAATGTGCAAGGGGCTGCTCCTTACCTATTAGTGTGGGGAAACAAACAAGCTGTACAAGAAAATTTAACGTATAACCAATTAGTTGGGAAAACTTATACAGTTGCAGAGCTAATGTCGAGTTATCCCGTTACTTATCCCGACGCTGAAATCGTGCCGTTAGGGGGAATTGAGCGACTAACGGCGACCGATCTTGTCGATGAAGGCCCAAATTGGTTAACAATCTCATTATGGATTTTATTATTTATCGGGATTGTTGTTTTACTCTATTTCTGTTGGTATTTGCTCAAGGAAGTGAATTCTGGAAACAAAAATGAGAAAGGTGAATTATAAAACCGTTTCATTATTTGAATAGAAACAGCATAAAAGAGAGCGGATTGCTCTCTTTTTACGTTTCAACTATCTAAATAGTTCATTCAGACAAATATCTACATGATTTTACTGAATCATTAAAACAATTACGTACTCTGTGTTTTTTTTGACAGCCTTTCGCGCTAAAACATATTTTAGTGAAAGGAGAACATAATGAAAAATATTTTATTTACTCGTTTATTTATCGGCATAGCGTTATTTACGGGAGCAACTTTATTTGCCCAAGCCACAGATAATACGTTATTAACTGGGATTACTCCCCATGCAATTACGTATGAGTATGTGCAGTTACATCAAAATCAGCAGAATGAAGGGGATATTGAGTCCGAACGAGAAGCTAAGGAGCTTGAGAGTATTTTACTGCAAGACGCAACCAACGATCGACGTTTTACCGACCGCCAATTTAACCTAAATAAAAAGAAAAGTAAGTTGTAATTTGAGGGAAAATAGCCATTAATAGGTAAGAAACCCATTAATAGGCATAGCAAAGGAAAGTAAGATGCATAAAGGTCAATGTTTATGTGGTGCAGTTAAGGTATCAACGGGTAAAGCAGTTGATAAGCTAAGTGTTTGTCATTGTAGCATGTGTCAAAAATGGAATGGCGGTCCAGGTTTTAGTGTAGATTGCGGTAGCGATTTACACATTGAAGGCCAAGACTCGGTCACTACGTTTGTATCCTCACAGTGGGGGGAGCGCGCATTTTGTAAGCAGTGTGGTACACATCTTTTTTACCATTTAATTAATCCATCAACATATTATGTATCGGCAACCCTGTTTGAAGACAGCAAACAAGCGCAATTGGCGATGCAAATTTATATTGATAGCAAACCAAAATATTATAATTTTGTTGAGCAAACAGCGATGCTGACTGAGCAAGATATATTAAAAATGATGGGAGCCCCTTCAAATTAATTGCTGAATAAAAGGTTATGGTAAGGCGGGAAGCGTGCTCACCTTACCGTAAAACTGCAAATTTCCTTTCTGTTTGTCATGCTAACGACAAAAATTTGATTTACAATTAAGACAATATGCATTGAATAATATGGGTAACAACGCGTAATAGCTGTCATTGTACTCATGTTTTGTATTTCTTTGGGGAATAACAAATGAATAGTATGAAAGGAATGCGTCATGCGAGTAACATTGCATGGGTACTACAATGGATTCTGAATATTGGTTTAATTACCTTAGCCGCTGTTTTGGTGTTTTTTTTAGCAAAAGAAACCTTTACGATGGCATCTTTAATGTTTGGTAGCCCAAAGGGAGCAACAGCTTATGAGCTCTTAGAGGGGATTGTTATTTATTTCCTCTACTTTGAGTTTATTGCATTGATCATTAAATATTTTATGTCAGGTTATCATTTCCCTTTAAGATATTTTATTTATATTGGCATTACAGCAATCATTCGTTTGATTATTGTCGATCATAGTGACCCAATGACAACGTTATTGCATGCAGGGGCAATTTTAGTACTGGTTGTCGCTCTTTACATCGCGAATACAGAAAAACTAAAACGTGAGTAATAAAATATTTATTCTTTAAATAGTAAAAGGGAGTCTATATCTCCTTTTTATTATTTGAAGGTTTTAATTATTATTAAATGAATTACCTAGTGTTTGTGTAATGATAAAGAGGTTGTATCCCAGCGACTTGCAATATAAAATCCTCATTCATTTCTATTTAATTCATTGATAAATAATATAATATGGGAATAAATATAATAATTATTGATGACAATAATATTACTCTGCATGGATTTGAGTTTATATTTAGTCGTCATTCACGCTGCAAATTGATAGCTTCATTTTCCTCGATTGACCAAGCGGTGGTTTGGAACCGTCATCAAAGAGCCAGTGTTATTTTAATCAGTAGTGACCACTGTCACTTTGATTCCTTAAAAATGATTCAAACATTGCGGCGCACGCAGCCTGATGTGGGAATTATTATTTATAACGTTCGTAGTAATTATTCTTTTTTTCTCAAAGCATTAGATATTGGTATTTTTGGGTTGTTGAGTGTCCACATTACTGAAGACGATCTGATAGAAGCGATAAAGGTAGTCAATGTAAAAAGGCGAATTATTTCTCCTGATATTGCTCAAGATCTCGCTTTGTATCGTGCTGTTCATAATAATCAGCAAGATTTATACGAGCTTTTGTCGGGTCGTGAACTGGAAATAATGTTGATGATAACCCAAGGTGTACCTATTAAGCAGGTTGCACAGACGCTATCCTTGAGTCCTAAAACAGTAAATACTTATCGATATCGAATGTTTGGTAAACTTAATATCTGTAGTGATGTAGAATTAACTCATATAGCCATTAGATATGGTTTAATTACAGTACAGGGTTTATCCGAGTGGCAGAACAGTTCGAATCAAAAGCTTTCTTAAAAACAGTGACAAATCAGCCTGGCGTATATCGAATGTACGATGCGGGCGGAACGGTTATATACGTTGGTAAGGCGAAAGACTTGAAAAAAAGGCTTTCCAGTTACTTTCGTGAAAATGTCAGTAGCCGAAAAACAGAGCAGCTCGTCAAACAAATTGCTGCTATTGATGTCACCGTGACACACACTGAAACTGAAGCATTATTACTTGAACATAATTATATTAAGTTGTACCAGCCCCGTTATAATGTGTTGTTGCGTGATGATAAATCCTATCCATATCTATTTTTAAGTCAGGAAACGCACCCACGGATCTCGATGCACCGCGGTGCTAAACATGCCAAAGGTGAGTATTTTGGCCCATTTCCAAGTTCTTATGCCGTACGTGAAACCCTAACCTTAATGCAGAAACTATTCCCTATACGTCAATGTGAGGATAGTGTTTATAAAAATCGCTCAAGACCTTGTTTACAATACCAAATAGGGCGCTGTTTAGGGCCTTGTGTTAAAGGTCTAGTTTCTGATGAAGACTATGATCAGCAAGTGGAGTATGTGCGGTTATTTTTGACAGGGAAAGACAAGCAAGTATTAACTGGCCTTGTGGAGCGAATGGAGAAGGCTAGCCAAGAGTTGCGCTTTGAAGACGCTGCGCGTTTTCGCGATCAAATTCAAGCTGTACGGACGGTGACTGAAGAGCAATATGTTTCTGGTGAGGGAGATGACCTCGATGTCATCGGAGTCTCTTTTGAATCAGGTCTTGCTTGTGTGCACGTATTGTTTATACGTCAAGGTAAAGTGCTTGGCAGCCGCAGTTATTTCCCTAAAATCCCAGCAGATACCCAACAAGATGAAGTTGTTCAAACTTTTTTGGGGCAATTTTATTTACAGGGTAGCGAAAATCGTACATTACCAGGGGAAATATTGCTGGATTTTGCCCTGACAGAAAAAGAGTTACTTGCTCAGTCATTATCTGAGTTGGCTGGGCGTAAGATTAACATTCAAAGCCAGCCAAGAGGAGCGAGAGCACGCTATTTGAAATTAGCCCGTACGAATGCCTCGATTGCGTTATCCACTAAAATAGCGCAGAACTCGACAGTCCAACAGCGTATGGCTGCGTTAGCTAAGGTGGTTCATTTAGAAAATATATCACGTATGGAGTGCTTTGATATTTCTCATACTATGGGGGAGCAAACAGTCGCTTCTTGCGTTGTTTTTGATAAAACGGGCCCAGTGAAATCAGAATATCGCCGTTATAACATTTCAGGTATCACTCCTGGTGATGATTATGCAGCCATGCACCAAGTATTGACTCGTCGATATGGTAAGCACCTCGATGAAGGAAAAGTGCCTGATATTATCTTTATTGATGGTGGAAAAGGGCAACTAGGGCAAGCTAGGGATGTATTTGACTCTCTTGAGGTTGATTGGGATAAAAATCATCCTTTATTAATTGGCGTGGCAAAGGGCAGTGATCGTAAAGCAGGGCTTGAAACGCTTTTCTTGAAACCTGAAGGCGAAGGTTTTGCCTTACCCCCTGATTCACCTGCATTGCATGTAATACAACATATTCGGGATGAGTCCCATAACCATGCGATTACAGGGCATCGCCAACGCAGAGCAAAAGTAAAAAATACGAGTGCGTTGGAATCGATTGAAGGCGTTGGGCCTAAGCGTCGTCAAATGTTATTAAAATATATGGGGGGATTGCAGCCATTGCGTAATGCCAGCATAGAAGAAATCGCAAAAGTGCCCTCGATCTCATACGCGCTTGCAGAAAAGATTTATAATGCATTGAAACAGTAAGTGTCTTAGGGCAACATATTCATAATATCCAACTTGGTCAAAAAGTTAGTGAGCGTGATGAAATTAAACATACCAACGTGGCTGACATTATTTCGCGTCATCCTAATACCATTTTTTGTCTTGGCATTTTACCTCCCTGTGACTTGGGGGCCGTTCGCCTGTGCGTTGATTTTTGTTGTCGCCGCCGTGACGGATTGGTTTGACGGTTTTTTAGCTCGACTTTGGAAGCAAACCACGAAGTTCGGGGCATTTTTAGACCCTGTTGCGGATAAAGTAATGGTCGCAACCGCGCTTGTTTTAGTCACTGAAAGTTATGATGTCTGGTATGTAACATTACCTGCCGCAACCATGATTGCACGTGAGATTATTATTTCTTCATTACGTGAATGGATGGCGGAGATTGGTAAGCGTAGCAGTGTTGCCGTATCTTGGATTGGTAAATTTAAAACAACGGCACAAATGATGTCACTCGTAGGGCTATTATGGCGCCCGACACCTTTAATTGAAAACCTTTCTATTGCGCTAATGTATGTCGCTGCTATCTTAACATTTTGGTCAATGTTCCAATATTTAAAAGCAGCGTGGGGCGATTTGAGCGAAGCGTGATCGAAATGATTGAAAAAACAGCGAACGATCCAATTATTTCAATAATTGTATTGACTCGATAGGTGAAATCAGTAGAATGCAACGCATCGAACGGCAACATGGTTTATGAAAATAAATAAGTAAATCAGCCAGTTTGATAGCATAAGCTGAAAGTTAAGCTTAACGCGGGAATAGCTCAGTTGGTAGAGCACGACCTTGCCAAGGTCGGGGTCGCGAGTTCGAGTCTCGTTTCCCGCTCCAAATTTCGCAAGAAATTCGGATAAGGCGCGTTAGCAAAGCGGTTATGCACCGGATTGCAAATCCGTGTAGCTCGGTTCGACTCCGGGACGCGCCTCCATAATTTAGCCCAGGTGGTGAAATCGGTAGACACAAGGGATTTAAAATCCCTCGGCCTTTAGGCTGTGCGGGTTCAAGTCCCGCCCTGGGCACCATCTTGAAGTAAGAGAATCATTTGATTCATTTTATTTTAAGTAAATAGGATCTTTATACGAGCGTCTACTCCAGTATATTGATTAACGGGTGAGTTACCTTATCCCTCTCGAAAGAGAAAATACAATTTGGCCCAGGTGGTGAAATCGGTAGACACAAGGGATTTAAAATCCCTCGGCCTTTAGGCTGTGCGGGTTCAAGTCCCGCCCTGGGCACCATCAAACTTAACAAAGTTAAGATTGACAATTAACCACCAATAGGTGGTTTTTTTGTATCTATTTTTTCTTCCTCCATCATTCAAACGATTGATTTCTAATAAAGCTTCTCCTGTGTAAATTAACACGAAACTCGTGTAAAAATCCGTAAGTCAGACCGTTCTGCCAGGTTTTTATGTCATTATTCAATTTTTAAGAAAGAGACTGGCTATGTCACATATGAAAACAGAAGTTGTGGTTGTGCGTTTAACAAAGCATGAACGCGCTTTATTAGATGCAGTAAAAACAAAACCATTATTAGCGGATTGGCTGAAAGAAATCGCAATGGCCGAAGCGAAAGAACAAGAAAAAAAGGAACGTTAGACTGTGAAGTAAAAACACGTTATTCAGTCAGGTCATTTAATTTGATAAAAGCGATGTTGTTTTTTGATTAATCATCCGTTTTTGATAGTATCCAATTAGATGACTTAATTGGGATGTGTTAAGTAATGATAAAAGGAATTTTAATTACCTTCTTTGTTCTTGTATTAGCAGGCTGTAGCACAAATAAACTGGATGCCCCTTATGGCTTTAAATGGGGGCAAACGCCTGCTGATGTGAAACGGCTGAATTTAGTTGGGTTACAGTGCACTGAGTTTCAAGAAAACGGGGCGTTGTGCTCCACACCAAATACGCCAACCGTAAAAGGACGAATGTTTTTATTGATGTTTTCACGAGAAGAAAACACCTTGATGCTTATTTCTGCTCAAGGAAAAGATAGCCGTGATCAAGGGGTTATCCTAGCAGAGTATGATGAAATTAATCAAAAAATGTATGAAAAATATGGTATTCCAAAGAAAACAATCGAGCGGTATAAACGCGACTCTTTTTTCCTAGATAAAATATCTGATGACGAAACGACGCCATTTAAGCGGGTATATGAGCAAAATGGGATGCAAATAATGGTGGGGATCGTCAGTAATTCACATTTCAAAAAAATCCATAACAAAAAAGATATCATTTATTCAGTCATGACTATCTATAACTTAATTCTAGATAAGCCCCAAGAAATGACGACAAAAAATGAATCTGAGTAAAAATACTTAATTTGATTAAAAATGCGTAATTCTTTCATCTGGTTATAACTAAATCTTAACTAAGAAAATTCCCGTAGATGGAATAAGGGAATGATGATGAACTCGATATCATTATTTTATGAATATTGAGAAAAAACATGAAAAAGACGCTGGCATTGGCACTATTGTTAATGATCATTCCATTATCTTCACAAGCAGGGTCTCATTATTCTCGTTGTGAAAAGAAAATCATAAAGTTGGAAAAACAGCTGCGCCATATATCTCATTATGAGAATAGGCACAAAATTGCCAAAATAAAGCAAAAAATTCATGAAATTGAAGATAAATGTTATGACAGCCGTTCAGGTGCAACACGTATTTATGATAACTATCCACGTGGAAAAACGAGTGAATTAGAAAGGGAATTAGAATCTTTAAGGCGTGTCATTGAAGCATTAAAGGACTTAAAATAGACAAAACTGGTCTGTTCACTATGTTTATTTTCCACCAGTCTTAAGTAAATGGAGAATATCAGGTATATTAGACGCTGATTGTTAGCTACCAAGAAAGAATGACTATGATTATCAAACCTAAAATTCGTGGTTTTATCTGCACTACAGCTCATCCAGCTGGTTGTGAAGCCAATGTTCGTGAGCAAATCGCCTATGTTAAATCTCGTGGCGAATTAAAAAATGGACCTAAAAAGGTTCTGGTTATTGGTGCATCCACCGGTTACGGTCTAGCTTCTCGTATCAATGCTGCTTTTGGCAGCGGTGCGGCAACTATCGGCGTATTTTTTGAAAAGCCAGGTAGTGAGAGCAAAACAGGTTCAGCCGGTTGGTATAACTCAGCTGGTTTTGACAAGGCTGCTAAAGAAGAAGGCTTATATGCAAAAAGCATTAACGGTGATGCCTTCTCTGATGAGTGCCGTCAAACAGTCATTGATTTAATTAAACAAGATTTAGGCCAAATTGATTTAGTTGTTTATTCACTGGCTTCCCCTGTGCGTAAAATGCCAGAAACGGGTGAAATCGTACGTTCTGCGTTGAAACCGATTGGCGAGCCGTACAAATCTGTTGCATTAGATACTAACAAAGATGTATTGATTGAAGCGGTTGTTGAGCCAGCGAATGAACAAGAAATCGCTGATACTGTTAAAGTGATGGGCGGTCAGGACTGGGAACTGTGGATGAATGCGTTAGATGAAGCTGGTGTTCTGGCGGATAACGCGCAGTCAGTGGCTTATTCTTACATCGGTACCGATTTAACGTGGCCAATTTACTGGCATGGTACTTTAGGAAAGGCCAAAGAAGATTTAGACCGTGCAGCGCATGCAATTAACCAAAAATTGCAGGCAAAAGGCGGCTCAGCTTATGTCGCAGTATTAAAATCAGTGGTTACGCAAGCATCTTCAGCTATTCCTGTTATGCCATTATATATCTCTATCGTGTTTAAGATAATGAAAGAACAAGGCATTCACGAAGGTTGTATCGAACAAATTCAACGTTTATTTGCAACTAAGTTGTTCAGCGGTACTGCACCAGATACTGATGAAAAACACCGTCTGCGTTTAGATGATTGGGAATTACGTGATGATGTCCAAAATACTTGCCGCGAAATTTGGAAACAGCTTAATGATAATAACATCAATGAGTTGACTGATTATCAAGGTTATAAAGCTGAATTCCTGCGTCTATTTGGTTTTGGCTTGAATGGCGTCGATTATGATGCAGACTTAAGTGGCGAAGTTAACTTTGAAGTGATTGAACTGGTTTAATAAGCTACTCATCATTCATTTAATACATAAAACCCGCATATGCATGCGGGTTTTTTATAGTCTAATTTAGTGGTGAGGATATTTTGCTTTTAACAAACAAAATAAATTGCTGGCTTTCTTGTTCTGATGTAAAGCTGCGAGCAGGAATAATCACTGCATAGACTCTATCTAAAAATAGATACAATAAATCACCATCCGTTCGGATAAACTGCACTGCACTCCATTTTATCGATGAAGAACCTTGATTACTGGTCTCATGCATACCTTCATCATCAAACCGATATTCACGTTCAATAAATAGAAATCCATCATCATCAGGAATAGCTTTATTAAAGCTTTGTACTATACGTAGCGTAAAGGTAATAAATAGTAATACAGCCAATAAAAAAGAAATGAAAATGATTGGTAAGGTTGCTTAAAAATATCGAAAGGCAGAGGCGCACGCGACAATAAAAACAAGTATAAAAAGAGTAAAGGGTAAGCTACTCGTTTTCTTTTTCGAAAAATATTTGTTTTTAAAACAGTAACGGCTAAACCTTATGTAATCAGTGCGGTTAAGTGAAACCAAAATTGGATTTATCATAAACGGATATCTTAATTATTTTTGTTAGAGAATAGGTGTTGTTGGGATAATAGCGGTAAGCGTATCGGGTGTAAATTGGTTAGATAGGAATAGGGTTAACAATTAGATAAATTCCCCCGAACGGAGTTCGGGGAAAAAATTATTGGTCTAAATAAACTTTACCGTTACGAAAATAGCCTTTAGTTGTCACAGATCCGTTTTCATCGAATTCAGTAATTTCATCCGCAAGCTCACCATTATTAAAAGTACCTATGATATGGGGCTTACTAGAGGGGGTATTGTGGTAAATTTTAAATGAGCCTGATAATTTTCCATTGGAAGCTGTCATTTCAATATAAATACGTCCATCATCATGATATGTATGGACTAAACCATCAACTTGGCAGTTTTTAAGGCTAATATCAGATTCCATCTTACCGTTTCTATAGTAGCTTTTTAGGTATTTATCAAGGCATCCTTTATGTATCTACGTTTTTAATTTGGGCTTACCGTTATCGTATTTGGTTTCAAATGCTCCATCATGAATTCCTTCTGGGGCTTCAGTTGAAGGAAATTCAATTTTTCGGAGTTCTTCAAGTGAATCATATTTTGAACTTGAGCTGGATAATCCCCCAACTTGGCAGCCAGAAATAATTAGTGCAAAAGAAAAAATGCGACAGATTTTAATTGATTTATTTTTAACATATTAACCCTATCTATTGCTGTGAAAAATTAGTTTATTCAATTAGCTATATGGCTATAGACGTTTTATGACGAATTATGGTGAGAATTTTCTTAAACTATTTATTTTGTTATTGTCTATTTTTATGAATTTAAAAATAGTGATTTTAGTCGCTGAGGTAATAAGGTAATTTAGCGTTAGAATATTATTTTGTGATAAAGAGAGTTGCGAATGTTAGTTGTTGAGATGCTAAGCACTGGTGATGAAGTTCTACATGGTCAAATCGTTGATACCAATGCAGCATGGTTGGCTGATTGTTTTTTCCAGCAAGGTATCCCTTTAAGTACAAGAACGACGGTGGGGGATAATTTAGAAAGCTTAGTTAATGCTTTTTTGGAGCGTAGTCAGCATGCGGATATTCTTATTGTGAACGGTGGGCTTGGGCCAACGAGTGATGACCTCAGTGCATTAGCCGCAGCAAAAGCAGCGGGTGTACCATTGATTGAGCATACGCAGTGGATTGAAGTGATGGAGCGCTATTTTATTAGCCGTGGGCGAGTCATGCCTGAAACTAATCGTAAACAAGCATTACTTCCTGAAAATGCAGAATTAATTGATAATCCAGTGGGCACAGCGTGTGGGTTTTCAATAATGCTTAATGACTGTTTGTTATTTTTTACTCCAGGTGTACCGTCAGAATTTAAAGTCATGGTGAATGACCAAATACTTCCTCGATTACGGGCGCGTTTTACCTTACCTGAGCCGCCCATCTGCTTACGTTTAACCAGTTTTGGACGTAGTGAAAGCAGTTTAGCAAAACAATTCGATCATATTGAGTTGCCTGATGCATGCGTACTCGGTTATCGCTCTTCTATGCCAATAATTGAATTAAAATTGACTGGGCCAGCTTCTCAAAAAGTGCTTATGGAACAACACTGGCACAGCATTAAGCAAAGTATCGGGGATAACCTGATTTTTGAAGGTACTGAGGGTTTTGCTAAGAAAATCAGCAAACAATTACAAGAAAGACAATTAAAAGTTGCAGTGAGTGAGCAGTTTAGTGCGGGGCTATTAAGTTGGACACTAAGTTCAGCAGAAGCTTTGAATAATATGAGCTATGTGATTGAGAATGATCCAGAACAAACACTCACAACATTAATAGACCGAGCAAAAAATATCGCTAAAGCTCAATTAGCTTCTATAGGATTGGTAATAGGGGAGTTTGATGGTCAGTTTTTAAATTTCGCATTATCTACCCCTGAAAAGTGTTATGCACAAAGGGTACATTATTTACCCAATAATCACTCAAAGAAAGAAAAGCAAGAAGTCAGTGTAATGCTTATGTTAGATATGCTTTCTCGTTGGTTAAATGGTCGTGAAGTCATTGGGTATTATGAATGGTTGGTTCAAACTGAATCACTTATTTTGGATAATTAGTGGATACGACTTAACTATTAATAAATTAAGGTGGTTTATGAGCAACTTGATTTCTGGAGGATGCCTTTGTGGTGATATTCGTTTTCAGGCAAAAGCCCCTCGTAATGTTCACTCGTGTTCATGTGATATTTGCCAAAAGCAAACAGGTGCACAGACTTTAGTCTGGCTTGAATTTGCAGCTGAAAATGTTGAATGGGTAGGAAAGGGTGGAAAACCTGCAACCTATCGTTCATCTAATCATTCAAGTAGGGCATTTTGCTCGCTATGTGGTAGCTCACTGGGTGCCATTGATGACGAACCTACAGTTGCTTTACTAACTGGCGTGATGGATGATCCTGCGCAGTTAGAGTTACCATTAGAATATCATTCTTTTGTTGATTTAGCGCCAGCTTGGTGGCGTCACTTAATCAGTTATGAACAGTAATTGTGCTTGCTTTAAAACGTGTTAAGGTCGTAAAAATTCGGTTAGATGGTAATGGTGAAATAGTGGCTTTAGATAAAAATGGTTGTATTCTTGTTCTTGGCGAGCAGCCTTATCAATCAGAATTTCAGCAAGTAATAACTGAGTCAATCAATTGCCTTAGTGCTTTATTAAACAAGAACCTTCACAGTATTTATATTTATGGTAGCGTGGCGAAAGGGCAAGCAACGCCATATAAATCTGACCTTGATCTCTGTGTCATTGTTAATCAACCTGTCAACCAAATCGAAGTATCTCATTTAGCGCAACTACAAGTGACCTTGGCTTCAGACTACCAAGTCGTTAGTAAAGTTGATTTTGATATTGGCACCTATTCAGATGTCATGGATAAGACTAATTTATATAGCTGGGGTTATTGGATAAAACACCACTGTCGCTGCCTTTATGGTGATGATCTGAGCAAAAAGTTTATGCCATTTTTGCCTTCAAAGAAAATTGTGGATGCAGTCAATGGTGATTTCCTCGAGGTATTAAATGGCTATATACATCAAATCGACACTTGTCGTGATTTAACTAAGCGAAAGTTTTTGCAAAGAGCTGCTTCTAGGAAGTTAATCCGCTCTACCGATCTTTTACGCAAAGAAGCAGATAAAGACTGGCCTGATAGCCTTGAAGATTATGTGCAAAAAATAATACAGCGCTATCCTAAACAAAAAAGGCCAATACAATATTTTTTAGCTCAGGCAAGGGAACCATCTGCTCATGACCAGCAGTTTACTTTTCACCTATATGAATTTATGAATTGGCTTTCGTATGAAAGAGATCATATAACGAAATTCTGAACGACTATTTTTCGTTAGGTTGTACTGCTTCAATAATATAGTTAAAGCTTGAGATCCCTTTTTTGCATGCTTTATCTTTTAAAAGTGAGGGTGTTTTATCAATAGTACTTTTAAGTGTAGACAATTGGCTTGCGTATGCTTCTGCACCGATAATATCGGGATTTTTGTTTAAGTATTCAACAGCAGTGTCGACTTTTTGATAAAAATATTCGCAAGGGTTATCACTTATTTCTATCGCTTGTAAGTCCTTTAAGGTATTTGGTATTAATTGCTCTGAATTTTGTTTAATAATCTCAATATATTCCCCAGATTTAACCTGTTCAACTAAGGTTAACACCTTATTTTTCATATTGAAAAACATGAGCATAGCAATAATCAGTGCCACGAGTAAAATAATATTAATGCTAATACTAATTCCGAGAAAATACTTTTTCATTACATTCCTTGATTGAAAAATTGAGTATAAAAACAAGGTAATTCCGTTGTACATTTTTGTCTCTAGGAATAACATGAAAATTAAGATAGCTCTAATCAATGAGCTACCTTACGAATAAGTATCAGTGATAATCTAGCGGACAGTTAAAACAGAGATTTTTGAGTTTTGAATAACCATCGACGCCGTTGAACCGAGGAAATAGGTGGACATCCCTGGTCTTCTTGAGCCAATTACGATCAAATCGGCTGAAATTTCTTCAGCAACGCGTAATATTTCATCTCTTGGTGTGCCCATTAATACTTGAGCGCTATATTTATTCGTGGAAATATTAAATTCTTTGATGATTTCAGCAAGCTGTTTAGTTACATTTTCTTGTTCACTATCTGCTTTTTCAGCAAAGCCAAAACCCATCGTAGTATAAAAAGGAACAGTCGGAATGATGGCTAAAAAATGGATATGTGCATTTTCATATTCAGCTAAATATTGAATATGTGACATGACCAGATGAGCTAAGCTTTTCTCTGTAATATCAATAGGTACTAAGATTTTATTATACATGTTTTTCTCCAGCTTTCATTTAATGAGTCCATGCTGTAATCGAATTTAGAATTATAAATAGATGCTAATTTATATTAGCCTTTTGCTAAATGAAACGCGAAAAGGCTAGCAAGCGAGTCAACCAAAATTTCGCAAATTGATCATAGCCGATTAACAATATAAATACTTTGACGGCGGATTCATCTTAAGCAAGTTAATAGAAAAACACCTGCTATTTTTCATGCTACTTGTGCTATTTAAATCGCCTTAGCTTTGCATTGCGATGTCATTGTTATATGATTTATTATAATTTATATATATTTCGTATTGTCGAGTCGAGGGCATTTTGGGGATCGTAAAAATTTCAGATGAACTGCATGATTATTTGCGTCATGCAAGCCAGGTGATGTCACGCTCTATAAACTCTCAAGCTGAGTTTTGGATAAAAATAGGTATGCAAGCGGAGTTAAATCCAGATAAGACATTTACAATGTTAATCAATGAGATGCTAGAAAAAGAGTTATCTGAGGTAAAAGGGAAAGTTCATGAATAATATTACAATAAAAACAGCAGAAGAAATTGAACTGATGCGTGAGTCAGGGAAACTATTGGCGCGTGTATTTAAAATGCTTGATTCAGTTATTGTACCAGGCATTTCGACCATGGAAATTAACGACAAAGTAGAACGTTATATTATTGAAGAATTACAAGCACGCCCTGCGAGTAAAGGGCAATATGGTTACCAGTATGTGTTAAATACTTCATTAAATGAAGTAGTATGCCATGGCATACCTAAGACAGATGAAATCTTAAAAAATAAAGATATCATTAATGTTGATATTACCTTGGAAAAAAATGGTTTTATTGCCGACTCAAGTAAAATGTATGTCATGCCAGATGCATCGCCACTAGCACGTAAGCTTGTTAAAGACACCTATTTTGCAATGTGGGAAGGTATTAAGCAAGTTAAGCCTGGTGCAACATTAGGAGACATTGGCTCTGCTATTCAACATTATGCAGAATCAAAAGGTTATAGTGTTGTTCGTGAATACTGTGGGCATGGTATTGGTCGCGAAATGCATGAAGATCCACAAGTACTGCATTATGGTGTTAAAGGTAAAGGCATAGAGTTAAAAGAAGGTATGACATTTACTATTGAACCTATGATTAACCAAGGGGGTATGAAAATTAAAACGAAAAAAGATGGTTGGACGGTAGTTACAAGAGATAAAAAACTGTCAGCACAATCTGAACATACCATTTTAGTGACGAAAGAAGGATATGAAGTATTAACTTTGCGTGATGAAGAAAAATAGTTTTTAAGTCTTATTATAATGAGTTTGTTAGCCAAAAGGGTAGCAAACTCATTTTGTTTGCAGTGAGTCTTAACTATTGTCTTAATGCAATCGCAATGCGATTAAATGCACTCATTAACCCAATGGCTATTGTTAAATCAGAAATCTGTACATCACTAAAATGGCGTTTTAGCTCATCAAATAAGTTATCAGGAGTGCCACTTTCGACAATATTAACAACCGCTTCAGTCCATGCTAATACGGCACGTTCTTGAACACTAAAATGATGACTTACTTGCCACCCTGCAAGGGTATCAATTTTTTTATTGCTTAGGCCAGCATTGCGTAAGGAGTTCGCATGCATATCAAGGCAAAATGCACAGCCATTTATTTGTGACACTCTTAAATAAACCAGTTCAACTAGTTCTTTACCTAATCCACTTTTATCGAGGGCGTTTTTACAATCAATGAGTCCTTTATAGGCTTCAGGAGATAATGTGTTATACGCTAATCTAAGTGCGCTCATGGTGTTTCCTCATATATTTAATCAGTAGATAAAATGCAAAGTACAGTAATAGCGATTGTTATGGGCTCATTTTAAGGTTATCTTGGCCTAGTTTAAAGGGACAAGAATGACTGAATTTACTAGGACAAGTTTCAGGTGAATGTCATTGGGGGAGCGTATGTTTTTAAAAATTGATAGCAATATTAATACACCAATTTACCTGCAAATTTACCAGAGAATTCATGAGGGAATTAAAAGTGGCCAACTAAAAGCTGAGCAGCGTTTGCCTGCAGTAAGAGTATTAGCGAGTGAACTCAATGTTGCTCGAGGTACGATTGAATTGGCATATCAGTTATTAGTTAGTGAAGGGCTACTTGAAACTAAAGGTGCGAAAGGAACCTTTATTTCCCAAACGATAAAAAACCTTCCAATAAATAAATTCAAAGATCCAGAAGACTTGTATCTTGAAGAGAAAGTTTCGAATAAGGCCGTGCTGGTAAATAATCGTTCAAAGCAGAATTTTAGTGATTATACAGTTTTAGCATTTCAATTAGGTATTCCAGCGTTAGATGCTTTTCCACATAAATTATGGGCTAGAATTTCTGCAAAAATATTACGTGATAGCCATTTTAATTTGCTAAGTTACCCTGATGTTCAAGGGCTAAAACAGTTAAGAGAAGGTTTAGCTCGTTATTTAATGATATCACGAGGAATTGACTGCTCCCCAGAACAAATATTTATTAGTTTTGGTCATCGTGCAAGTTTACAATTAATTGCTCAAAGCTTATTTACAGCAGGAGATACGGGGTGGTTTGAGGAGCCTGGCTACCATATTGCGCGTGATTTTTTACAGCAAATAGGATTAAAACTAATGCCTATAAGCGTGGACGACCAAGGGATTAATGTTACGCAAGGTGTTGAAGTGGCACCAGTAGCTAAATTTGCGCTCGTCACACCAACACATCAAAGTCCAACAAACGCAACATTAACTTTAGAACGCAGATTAGCATTACTTGAATGGGCAAACCAACAAGGTAGTTGGATAATTGAAGACGATTATGATGGTGAATTTCACTATCAAGGCCGCCCGTTACCTGCATTGAAAAGTTTGGATAGCCAAGAACGTGTTATTTACTGTGGGACGTTTAGCAAAGTATTGTACCCTGCATTACGCCTATCTTATATTGTTGTTCCTTCTAGCTACCATGATCATTTCCATTCCACGGCTATGATAATGGGGAATCAATGCCCACGTTGGCAGCAGGAAATTACCAGCGTATTTATTCAAGAAGGTCACTTTTCCCGTCATTTACGTAAAATGCGCCATCTCTATCACCAAAGAAGATCTTTTTTAATAGAGGCGATAAAAATAAAATTGAGTGATGTTTTTGACATAGAATTACAGGCTGGTGGCATGCATCTTGTTGTCAAAATTATCAATGGAATATCGGCAATTCAATTTTCCCAATCAGCCGCATATCATGGATTAAAAGTTGAAGCTTTAGATGACTGGTTGATAAATAAAAAAGAAAGTGCTTTTTTATTATTGGGTTTTACCAATATAAAAGATAAGCAGGAAGCATTGATATTGTGTCAAAAATTAAAGGAAATTAACCTGAAGTTGTTATCATCAGGAAGATCTAAATAAAGAAAATTTGGTTTATTTAAATGTGATTTATTTAACTTAAGTTGTATTTATAGGTGGTTTTTTATTGTTTAATTTAAATTGGAAACTTAATTTTAAGCTTTGTAATTAAATTTTAATAACAAAATAAATTTATTTTTATAAACTAAATCAATAGGTTGATTTTGTTTTTCTAGGTATGCAATTTTTGCATAAGATTAAGTCCATTTGCATTTCTCTTTAAGTTAAAAAAATGTAACTATCCAAATCAGGCTCAAGAGTCGCATCCGATAAAAGGTTATAGCTCCAACTATAATTTTACATAAATAAAATAGGGGTACGAATGAACAGACATAAACTCATGAAACAAATTATGATAGCGATTGTGCTTGGTATTATATTAGGCTGGGGATGTCATAATTATGCTGCATCAGTGGAAGAAGCAAAAGATATTGCATCTTATCTCAATATTATTACTGATGTATTTTTAAGATTAATAAAAATGATTATCGCACCACTCGTTTTTGCTACGATTGTTTCTGGTATTGTTTCCATGGGAGGATCATCTTCTGTTGGGAGTATTACCATCAAAGCTATGGTATGGTTTATTTCAGCCGCTGTTATTTCATTATTAATTGGAATGGTTTTTGTTAATGTTTTCCAATTAGGTGTGGGATTAAATTTAACAGTTCCAGCCGTTGCTGTTGATAGTGGGTTAAATACCTCTGGCTTTACATTAAAAGCGTTTATTACTCACATTTTTCCAAAAAGTTTTGCTGAAGCGATGGCAAACAATGAAATTCTACAAATATTAGTATTCTCTATCTTTTTTGGATCAGGCCTTGCGTTTATCTGCAAAGATAAAAAAAGTCCGATTGTGACATTAATCGAAGACTTGTCGCGTATCATGTTCCGTATTACAGACTATGTAATGAGCTTTGCACCAATTGCCGTGTTTGCTGCGATTGCATCTGCGGTAACAGTTGAAGGTCTAGGGTTGTTGTACGACTATGGAAAATTAATTGGTCTTTTTTATGTTGCGTTAGCCGTATTATGGGGCGTACTGTTCTTTGCAGGTTATGTGTTCCTAGGTAAATCTGTATTTAGTTTAGGAAAATTAATTCGTGAGCCTGTTGCGCTGGCTTTTGCCACCGCAAGTAGTGAATCTGCTTATCCAAAAACAATGGAAGCTCTGAATCAATATGGTGTTCCGAAAAAAGTGACTAGCTTTGTTTTACCGCTGGGTTATTCCTTTAACCTAGATGGCTCGATGATGTACCAGTCATTTGCAGTGTTATTTATTGCTAATGCGTACGGTATTGATTTGAGTATTACTGAACAAATTCTCATTTTGTTAACGCTGATGGTAACAAGTAAGGGGATGGCAGGGGTTGCTCGTGCTTCTATCGTGGTCGTTGCTGCAACATTGCCAATGTTTAGTTTACCAGAAGCAGGAATACTGTTGTTACTGGCGATTGATCAATTCCTTGATATGGGAAGAACTGCAACGAATGTGGTTGGTAACAGTATCTCTACAGCAGTTATTTCCAAGTTGGAAGAAAGAAAAGGCGGTTTCAAAGAAGACTCAGATGTGATTATCAATGAAAAAGTGACATCAACATCATAAAATTTAAGAGCGTTTAGCAATTGAAACCCTTCTGAGTTGGTTAACTTTAGAAGGGTTTTTGCTTTATTCAGATGAATAGTAGAATATTATTTACTTGTTTGGTTACGCATAAATTGCCAAAAACGTTCTGATGAAATATTGAGTCTCGCTTCTGTTCGATAAATATATACTCCCATCGTGATGGAAAGCGTGTTATCTAGGATAGCAAGTTCATTTTTTTGAAGTTCATTTTTAATTGAATAGTCTGGCAACCAGCCCACGCCACTTCCGTTAAGCACCATACGCTTCAGGACGTCGCTCATAGATGAGACAAATGATAGTTCAAAAGGCAAGTCAGTAGATTTATCCATTAATTGGTTGACTTGTCTCCCCATGTAGCTTTCATCGGTATATTTCATTAAAGGCAGGGTTGTACCATCTAATTTAAAAAGAGGTTTCTTGTTTCTGTCGCACAATGAAACGAGATGTAAACGGCTTTCAAGAATTTTCGCATGCAGAAATGGAGATGACATTAATTCTTCGTTATAGAAGGATAGAATAAAATCACTTTGCCCTTCTTTTAGCTTATGGACGGCTTCATCAACATTAATTGATTCAACAAAAAAAATCTTATCAATATTCTGTGAGAACTGGGAAATAAAATCAGGAAGAAGAAAAACAGAAAGTGAATGTGCCGCTGAGATATTAATTTTCTGCTTGTCGTTATCGACACCTTTAATTCTATTTATTTGAAAATAGATATCATCAAGTAAGTTTCTAGCATAAACAATGAAGCTTTTTCCTTGTGGGGTGAGCTGCAATGGATTGGTGTTTCTATCAAATATTTCAAAACCAACAGAGGATTCGATAGATTGAATTCTTCGACTAAAGGATGATTGCGATATATTTCTTTTCTCTGCCGCTAAAGTAAAACTTCGACATTCTTCTAGAACAACAATATCGTGCAACCATTTAATTTCTAGATTACTGATCATTGTATCCTCTTTTGATTATAGTTATTTATTTCCTATGCAAATTTAGCATAACTTATAGAAACTCTGCAATTACGAAAGGTGAACATTATGCGATTATATTATTATATTTTATGGGGGCGGATTATGAAAAAAATATTAGGCATGCTCGGGGGAATGGGGCCAGGTGCAACGGCAGATGCATTTTATAAATTAATCAATAATACTAAAGCATCTAAAGATCAGGAGCACATACCTGTTATTATTGTCTCAATTCCTGATATTCCAGATAGAACAGAAAATATTATTTATGATGGACCATCACCACTACCTGCGATGATAAACTCATTAAAACTACTTGAGAATGCAGGGGTTTCTTGTATTGTTATGCCTTGCAATACCGCGCATTATTGGTATGAGGATTTAATGAAGGAAGTTAAAATTCCTTTTATTAGCATTATAGATGCAGCATGTAAAAATATTATTTCTAATAAAATTAGAAAAGTAGCTTTATTAGCAACGACAGCAACAATACGTACGAAACTATACCAGGAAAAGCTCAGTTTGAATAATGTGGAGTGCATTGTTCCTGATGAGATTAATCAGTATAAAATAATGCAAAGTATTATTGCCTATAAAGCAGGTGATATTGATAAAGCAAAGGAGTTAATTTATCCCTATATTAATATGCTAAAGTCTGATGGCGTAAATAAATTTGTTATGGGATGTACAGAGATACCTTTAATCTTAGATGAGGTAGTTAATTGCTCACCCGATGAATTCATTGATGCTACTGAGGCTTTAATCAAAGAGGCTATTGATTGGTATAATTTTGGTGATGAACGATTTGAAAAAGAAATGATAAATGAGAATTATCAATAGTTATTTTAATTGTTTCATATAGCCAACATCAGGGTGATTTTTAAATTTAACTGTTAAATTAATATAAATTTAATAGGTGGGTGTTATTTAATTTTTTTATTTATGGGCAGATAAATAAACTGAAGATCTATATGTTTCATTGACATATTTTAGTTGTAAAAAAACATTTTTTTAATTTATTTGAAAGTTTAGGACTTTTTTAACTTGTAGTTAATGGGAGAGTAGCGACAATAGACGTTTTATTATAATTATTAGTTATTGTCAGATAGGGATCTACTCATGCAATTTAAATCGATGGTTAAATTGGTTATTGGCGCAGCGGTGCTGCTTGTTCTTGGATTGGTTGGGATTAACTCATATACTATCGTTCAAGATGGGTCAGTGAAAGTTGGAACATTTTTAGGAAAAGTGGATCCTGTAGCATATGATGCTGGACTGCACTTCCCTATTAACCCATTTACAACTTTCGATACATACTCAACGAAAGATATTCGTGTTTCGTTAAAGGAACTTCGAGTTCCTTCACAAGATAAATTAAAATCAATTGTTGATATTACCGTTATGTTGCAATTTGATGGTGCAAAAGCCCCTGTATTGCGTATTAATGGTGGTACCGAGAGTGAAGCATTGGATAAATATGTACGCCAAAAGTTAATCTCGACAATTTTAGAATTTGGTAAAGATGTGGCAAACGCGCAAGATCTTTATACTGCAGATACGCAAAGAAAATTACAAGACTCCATTAGAGACGCAATTCAAAGCTATGCATCGCCATATGGTTACACGATTAAAGAAATTATGATCCAAGATATTACTTTACCAGAGGTGGTTCAAGAGCAAGTGGTTAATACTAAAATGCGCCAAGAGCAAATTAACCAAGCGAAAGCAGAAGCAGAAAAAGAACGTGAGTTAGCACAGAAGAAGGTTGTCATTGCAGAAGCTGAACGTGAGTCTGCGGAGCAACAAGCTATAGCTAGAGAACGTAATGCGCAAGCAAATGCATTTGCAATGCGCCAAGAGGCGGATGCAAAATTATATGCAGCACAAAAAGAATCAGAGTCTAATGCAATATTACAGCGCACAATCACCCGCGAAATGATCAATTGGAAACAGTTAGAGATTGAACAGATTAAAGCGCATAAATATAAAGGTGAAGTGCCTAATATTGTTGTTGGTGCTGATTATGATGGCAAGATGATTATGGATATGCGCAGTAATCAATAAGCTAGTTTTATAAGGCTAAATAAAAACAGAAACCCATTTTTATGAAGTGACCCCAAATAGTTGGATAACCAATTACTGGGGTTTTTTTCTATTTAAAATAAGCATTATTGGCGCGAAGAGCCAGTATGAAACAGTGTTTAATAGCCGCTATTATGATATTAAATGCAAAAATTCTGAGATGAAATAACCAATGATGAGGTTAACGTGATAGCGGTCAGCTCATGTTTATTAGGATTTTGTGTAAGGTATGATGGTAAGCATCAGCTTTATACACCTTTAAAACAACTTTATGATGCAGGAAAAGTGATTAGCATCTGCCCTGAAGTGTTTGGTGGGTTACCCACACCACGAGCACCCGCTGAAATTATGGGTGGTAATGGCAATGATGTCCTATTAGGTCAAGCAAAAGTCATTGATAGTGAAAGCGTTGATCTTACTGAAGCCTTTATTGAAGGTGCTAAGATCGCATTAAAAAAAATACAAGATTTAAATATTCGTTTTGTTGTTCTCAAGGCAAATAGTCCATCGTGTGGTAGCCAACAGATTTATAGTGGTGAGTTTAATGGTTCACTAAAAGACGGTATGGGTGTGTGCGCGGCCTTATTTAGACAAAATGGTATCCAAATTTTGGATGAAAACTCCCCAAATTTAATTGAAGTGGTCAATGCTTTATTTGATCAGGAAAACGTAAAAACGGAGGTAGATAATTTATGATACAAATCCGTGCTGTCGATAAATTCAATTTTTGGGATGTTGGGGAACTCACTTCTAATGCGGATGGAGTTGCTACTGTTTTAGAGGAATATATCTGTTGCAATGCCTTTTCAATCGCAGAGTCTCACTTCTATCCTGAATATCAGCCGCGTGCGCTTTACCAAGGGGAAGTATTGATAGGCTTTTTTATGTACAAAATATTAGCTGATAAACCGAATGAAGCCTTTATCTGTCGTTTTATGTTAGACCACAAATTTATTGGCCAAGGATTAGGCAATCAATCTTTTTTGCGATCGTTGAATATCTCAAACGGCTCGGAATAAAAAGGATTTCTTTGGGTTTAGCGGTTGAAAACAATATAGCTAAGAAAGTATATATGAATCATGGCTTTAAGTTTACAGGTGTAATAGTGAATGAAGAGCATATTTATACGGTTGAACTTTAAAATACTTTTATTTTTACACCTAGGTTAAATTCATGTTTTATAATGCTAGCGTGAGGATTATTTTCGCTTAACACAGAATTATTAAGGTCATTATTGGATGCCTTATCAGTGTTTTCGTTTGAATATAATGTGGATCTGTTTGTCTGCTAGATAGTTATCTTATAGATATGGTATATCATCGGAAAATAAATCTGATGAGTTAACATAATGTTTAATATCTCTGAGTTGATTAATGATTCGCCAATAGATTCGATTCTTTTATTTGTAATCACGTTTGTTTTGTTAATTTTATCTGCTTACATTGGCAAATATATTTTTAAGCGTAAATCAGTTCATGAAGAAATTGCTGATGATGAAGCTAAAATTATTCTCGGGGCAATTTTATCACTGTTAGGTTTGCTAATTGGCTTTGTGCTCTCTATTTCTATTAATGGCTATAATAACCGCCAACAGACAGAAGAAAATGAAGCTATCGCGATTGGTACAGCATATCAACGTGCCCAGCTATTGAATGCTGATGATCGAAATAAAGCATCCCACCTTATCCAGCAATATTTAGAAGCGCGTGTTGAGTTTTTTAAATCAGGGATCAGTGATGAAAATAACCAATGGCGCATGGTCTCGCTAGAGAAACAAAACCAGCTTTGGGAAATTGCTGTCAAAGAAGCAAATCAATCACCAAACCCTGTTGTTGCCTCCGTATTAAGCGCATTTAGTGATCTTTATCTTTCTCAGCAAAAAACAATGGCAAGTTGGCGGCATCAAATTCCGAATGCGACTTGGTTTCTCCTCATCTTTTTTGCTGTCTGTTCCAATGTCCTTATTGGCTACAATATTCGCGGTACTAAGGGGAAAAATTGGTTGATCCTAATTTTACCCTCATTAACCACATTGGCATTATTCATGATTGCTGAAATTGATGTGCCAGGAGAGGGGATGATCCACGTTGTTCCTGATGACTTAGTTTTATTGCAGGAATTCTTATTTAAGGATGGTGCATGGTTGGGAAAGTAGAATAGAAATAAAGCTCCCCAAGTAAGATATCTTGGGGAGCTTATTAGATTAGCGAACAATAATACCTAATAAAATTCCGATAGCACCAAAGTCAGCATCACTGAATGTTGTATTTGCGATACCAATATCCCCAAGTACAGGTAATAAGAATACAGGTAAGAAGGTGATTAGTAAGCCTTGCGCAAATGCACCTAAAATAGCGCCACGGCGACCGCCTGTTGCGTTACCAAATACCCCAGCTGCAGCTCCTACAAAGAAGTGTGGTACAACACCTGGAATAATCACTGTCATATTCAAGGCATATAATAAGAACATGCCGATGACGCCCGCTGCAAAGCTACTTAAGAAACCGACTAATACGGCGTTTGGGGCATAAGGGAATACCACTGGGCAGTCTAATGCAGGTTTTGCATTTGGCACGAGTTTGTCTGATATTCCTTTAAATGCAGGAACAATTTCAGCAATGACCATACGCACACCTTGCAGGATAATGTATACCCCAGCTGCGAAGGTAATAGACTGCATTAATGAGAACATAAACCAGTTTTTGCCGCCACTGACTTCACGCACAAAATCACCGCCCGCAAATAAGCAAGTAATGATAAAGATGATGAACATAGTGAATGAAATAGCCACAGGTGTATCACGTAGGAATAGCAAGCTTTTTGGTACATTCATATCTTCTGTTGAATGTTCTTTATTACCAAATTTGCTCCCAATAAAACCTGCTAATACATAAGAAATGGTTGAGAAGTGCCCAATAGCAACGTCATCAGAGCCTGTAACTTTCTTCATATATGGGTGTGCGATGGCAGGGAAGAACACCATACAGAAGCCCACAATTAAAGAGCCAACAGTCACCAGCATAGTTCCTTCCATTCCTGCCGTTGCTAGAATAACGGCGATCATCATCGACATGAATAATGTGTGGTGACCTGTCAGGAAGATGAACTTCCATGGTGTTAAGCGAGCAATCAAGATATTGATTAACATCGCAAAGAACATGATCATTGCCATCTCACGGCCAAAGCTTTTTTGTGCAATAGACACAATGGCTTCATTGTTAGGTACTACACCGTTGATGCCAAAAGCATGTTGGAAGATGGCAGAGAAATCACCCAATGAGCTAACCACTAAACCTGCACCAGCACCTAAGATCACAAAACCCATAATGGTTTTAATGGTACCTTTAATGCATTCTGTTACTGGTTTTTTCTGTGCAATCAAACCGATAAGGGCAATAAGACCGACTAAAATAGCAGGTTCAGATAAAACATCCTGCATCAGAAAACGAAAAAATGACATAGAGCCTCCGTTTACATCGCACCAAGTTTTTGTAATGCAGCAGTGAGGCGCTCTTTCATGGCAACTTTATCAATCATATTTTCCAGTGCGACGATTTCACCACCCACTTGTTGAGCAACAAGCTGCTCTGCAATATCACTTGTACCAACAAAAATATCACTAACAGTGCCTTTTGCTGAGCCTAAATCCACATGGTCAACTTCAGCACTGACTTGCATGTCTTTTAAAATATTTTTGATGCTCATTTCCATCATTAAACTGGTGCCTAAGCCATTTCCACAAACAACGGTGATTTTCATAATGTTTACCTTAATATGTAATTATTCGTATTTAGCGATGATTTGAAGAATGTCATCGACGTTTTCTGAGTGCATGATGCTATCAATATCTTCTTGATTATCAAAAAGTTCAGCAAGTTTTGCGATAGCCCCGATGTGACTATTGCTATCTGTAGCAGCAAGAACGATAAGCAGTTTGATTGGGTCGTTGCCATCTGAACCGAACTCAACGCCTTGTTTAATCACGGTTAAACCAAGGGATAGCTGGTTTACACCATCTTCAGGACGAGCATGAGGCATGGCAATCCCTGGGCCTAAGACATAATAAGGGCCAATCTTTTCATGTGATTTGATAATCGCATCGATATATTGCGGTTCGATTAACTTATTATTAATTAATGGTTTACAGGCGATTTTGATCGCATCTTGCCAATCTGTGGCACTTTCGACGACCTGAATAACGTTCGAGGTCAGTAAAGTCGTAAGCATCGGGTTGCTCCTGGTTGGTTAAATTTTTATCTTTTTAATGGTTGAGTGAATAGTAGTGATCTATGGTAGCGCTATCTAGCTGATTTGTTCATTTTCGTGATAGCGCTATCATTTTGAATAAATATTGCGAACAAAGGCTAAATGAATAGACTTGTAAGCTGATTAACAAATTCAACCTGTGCTAAGTTAGTGTTGTTGAATAATAAGTTTAGGCTAAATAAAAGTATTACATGCAAAAAACACGAAAAAGAAAAAATACAGGGCGAGTGACATTACAGGATGTCGCTAAATACGCAGGCGTTGGCTCTATGACGGTATCTCGTGCTTTGCGAACGCCTGAGTTAGTATCAGATAATTTGCGTGAAAAAATTAACGCAGCCGTTGAGGAGCTTGGTTATATTCCAAATTCTGCCGCGGGGATTTTAGCTTCAGGGCAAAGCCGAACTGTTGCCGTGTTAATTCCTTCTTTGCGTGACAATGCGAGTTCAGTTTTTCTGCAAGCATTACAGGAAGTGCTTAACAAAAACACTTATCAAGTTGTGATTGGTAGCCACGATTATCAGCAGAAAAAAGAATCAGAAGTTTTATCGACCTTATTACAAAGTAACCCTGCGGCGCTGATCATATTTGGTGCAGTTAATTCACAAAGCGTTTTTAATTACCTTAAAAATTTAGATATTCCAGTTATTAACGTGGCTGGGGAATCCAGTCATCCTGTTACTTTGAATATTAAAAGTAACATTGGCGAAGCGGTTAATTTTTTAACCCATTTTTTGCTACAAAAAGGCTATAAAAAAATAGGCTATATCGGGGCTCAGATGGATAGCAAAATGCAAAGCCAACAGCTGAGCGGTTGGAATAAGGCGATGCTAGCTTATAACCAAAGTGCTGAACAAAGCATTACTACGCCGTATGTCGCAACAATGGACTTTGGCCGTCAGGCGATTAGTGAAATGTTAACACGGCAACCAGAACTTGAAGCTGTTATTTGTAGTCATGAAATGATAGCACTTGGTGTGCTTTTTGAGTGTCAAAGGCGGTTAATACAAGTACCAAAAATGCTAGCGCTTGCCTGCGTAGAAGGCTCATCAAATTGCGACCATATCCAGCCATCACTTACATCTGTCCGTATTGATTACAGTAAAATGGCGCGAGAAACGGCTAAAAAATTACAGAAGTGGTTAGCCGATCCTGATACTGACTTTTCTGAAACTCAAGATGAAATCATTTTTCCCTATAAGTTTGAAGCCAGACAAAGTGCATAAAATATAACTCTCCTGTTTAAATTAACGTTGCAGTATGAAATTTAATCTCTAGCCGACAAGATATAGTGGTATAAATCACTTTTTGATGAAAAATAGGATTGTTTTTTTGTATCTCGAAATAAGATTGTCGGCTGGGTCACTGTATCCTATTTATTCCCTGCTAATGTATAAAGAGGGCGGTTAACTGCCTGCATATTAGAAGTCTATTACTCGATGAATTGATTGAGTCATTACTGGGGAGTCACCATGAAATTTCTTAAAACTGTTATTTCAACTGCGATTTTAGTTTCTTGTAGTGTTAGTGCTGCAACAACAGGTTCTGAAGTCTTAAAAGTACAAGATGGCGGTACACCGAATAAAGTCTACACAGCAAATAAACCAACCATTAAAGTCGCAACTTACAATATTGGCAAAAATGAATTAGCTCAAGATGTGGCGAATTTAGATAATTTGAGTAAGGCAATTGGTAAGATAGACGCAGATGTTATTGTTTTAACGGAGATTGATAATAAAACTGCGCGCAGTAAAAAAGTTCATCAGCTAGAAGAAATCGCGAAAGCGAATAAGATGGATTTTGCTTTTGGTAAAGCATTGGATTTCGATGGTGGTGAATATGGGGTCGGAATTTTATCAAAATATAAAATAGATAAGTCCCAAGTTGTTAATTTGCCATCAGGTGATGCAGAGCAGCGTGTGGTATTAATCTCTCAAATAACTAAGCCTGGTTTTGATGCACCGATTATTGTGATGGGCACACACCTTGACTGGCAAAAAGATCCGACCATTCGTATCGGTCAGGTTCGTCATATTTTAGATGCGAGTATCGGTGATACAGATACAGGTTTTGATAATATCGCGGCTTCAATAAAAATATTAGCAGGGGACTTTAATTCCACGGCAAATGAGCAGCCTATTCAGGAAATTCGTTATATGTGGAACCCTGTCGAGAAGCAAGGGGTTGATTATCGTAGTTGGCCAGCAGTAAACCCAGCGATTGATATTGACCATATTTTCACATTTAAAGGTCAAGTATGGGATGTGAAGAATATGCAGATCCCAACTGACAGTGAAGAGTTCCAATGGTCGAGTGTTAGCGACCATCTTCCAATTATTGCTGAGTTGGAATTACAGGAGCAATAAATAAACTTGATGTTTATAAGCTAGGCCCCTTATGGGGTCTTTTTTATTTTTTTTCTATAGAGTTTTTCAATAACCTTTGTCTTTCAATATAACGCTTTTCAACAATGAGCAGATATTCCTCAATAGTTTGATAGATTTTTTCACGGGGTATAGAGACTAAGCTGTTATCACTTATAGCATCAGTCGTTTTATAGACAAAATCAGACATGAAGTCTGCAATGCTTTTAAATTGATTAGCCACATGTGTGTAGTAATACTGGTAGACATAGGATTCTTGTGAATGGCTGAGCTCCGTATTATTCGTGAGATTGTTTGTTGCAAGCAATAGTAGTTGAATGTTAGTCATGGAATCCCCTTTTATAGGCGGAAAATATTACCTGATTTTATAATTTTGTTTTGTCAATATTCGTCGGATAATTTTATGTTTTCGTTAAATACTTAGAGTTTGTAAGAATATTCTGTATTTTTGGCGATTTATGATATGACAGGACAAGGATTAATAACTTTATATTAAAAATGCAATAGTGTTTTAAATTAAAATTAAGTTAAATATTCTTATGATTGTTATGTTAATATATTGTTATTTATTTTTGTTTTTCAAGCTGTTAATAAAGCCCAGTCTGCAATGTTTTTATTTTTATTTATAATAATCAGTGTGTTATGCATTATTGGTTTGAGGGTTTTGCAGTTTTGTTAATAAGAAATATAAAATAATAGGAATAAAAAATATCCTAAAAGATATTTTGACTGATAAAGAAATTAATTATTCAATTAATTTTATCCATTTGAATTTATTGTGTTTTTCTATTTTTTTCTTCTTGTTTTAATTTTAGTTGATTAAAAGAGAGTATATGTTAGATATTTTGTTTACGCATTATCTGGGTATTATTACGCATAATTGGAGTTTATTCACAATTGGCAACATTATTATGTACATTGTATTATTTAATAATATATTCAATATAAGTAATATTAAACAGTATTAAACTGTTAAGGTGAATTATTGTTTCTGGTTCTGTAAGTATGAAACCTTTGTTGTATAAAAAATACAAATTGCAACAGTTAATCTTTAAGGTACTATTTATATTCAAGGTTTAATACTGGTATACTTACTCATGTAATGGGTAAAATGAAGTATAAATACGGGTTTGGTCGCATTGATTAGAGTAAATCGATTTTTTTGCTAACCATAATTTTTATCTATAATAGATATTAGAGATAGTAGCGTTCTAATAAGATATTCTTATGTGGATTATCAATCCTATTATTAAAATAATTATTACTTTCTTACAATTAACTAAATATATCTACTTACATACCTTTTATGCAAAGGTGTGGTGAACAATTTTGGTCAATTGGATGTGTTACTGTGTTTATGAGAGCTTAACTATATGAACATAATCAAATTGCTCACAATTCTATTGTTAACGGGGTGCTCTTTTATTTTGGGGGTCACTCTGAACTATTCCCCAACTCCTGATTTGGTCAAAATGGCAAAGGCTAATGTAGAGGATTATTTGTCATATCCTGAATCGGCTTCTTTTCGAAATGTGAAATATAATTTCATTCGACAAACAGCCAACAAAGGAGACTTAGGCTATGTCTGTGGAGAGGTATTTCGTGTGAAGAATGCGCGGTTAGAGGGCTATAAAAAGTTTGTTGTGAAAGCCTATAATGATAAGAATGGAAGAGTCACGATGTCCATACCACTTGTGGAAGGGGATTATGACTTATTACCAATGGAAATGATGAACTCGTTATGGGACAAGTATTGCTTCTAATTATGTGTACGAAAAGCACTCAATAAAGAAAGCCAATTGGCTTTCTTTAAAGGGTGATATGTGAGTTTATCCTCTTAGTTCTCTCGCACATTGCTGAAGCTGTAAGAAGGAAGCGAAACGTAAATCATGACGTGTTTGATAGCTTTCCTCTGCATAATAAGTTAAATCAATTTCACTAAATTGATCCATAGCTTGGGCGACGTTATCACAAATTTTACCCGCGACGGCACCTAAAATGGCTGAACCAAGTAAAACAGGTTCACTCGCTTGTGTAGAAATCACGGGAACGCCACATGTATCTGCTAATAACTGGCGAATTAATGGATGCTGTCCTGCGCCACCACTCACCACAATATTTTCAATTGCAGCGCCTGATTTTGCTTGTGCTTCAATGATTTGCCTTAAGCCATAACCAATACCACACACACCAGCAACATAAAATGACAGCAGATTTTCTAAGCTATTGTCCATGGTAAGGCCTGCAATTACCGCCCTTGCATGTGGGTCAGCGAATGGTGCGCGGTTACCTAAAAACTCAGGGACAACGTGAATTTTTTCAGCGAGTTCAACAGACTGAGATGCAGAGACCGTTTTTTCTAACACAAGGTCAGCTAAATAGACGGGAAGTGGTTTTCCTTGCTCTTTTGCGGTAATTTTTGCACTTATGCAAGCAGGGTGAAGGGAAAGAAGTTGATCAATCGCAGCGCCAGCGGCACTTTGCCCACCCTCGTTTAACCACATACCTGGTACCATCGCACTGTAATAAGGCCCCCAAACACCAGGTATGAAAACAGGCTCTTTAGTCGTTGTCATTGTGCAAGATGAGGTTCCGAAAACATACGCCATGTTGGCTGTTGCATTACCATTGACACCCACTGTACCAATCCCCCCTGCATGGGCATCAATCATGCCTGATGCAACAGGGGTACCGACTAATAAGCCCATCTGTTTTGCTGCATCGTTCGTTAAGCCAGAACCGCAAGGAGTGCCTGGTTCAACAATCAATTGGCCAATACGAGCAAATTTTTCATCAGCAAGTTCAGATAAACCAATTTGATGGAAGTAATCAGTATCCCAACGTTTTTCATGAGCGAGATAAGTCCATTTACAGGTGACTGTACAGGTTGAGCGAGCTAACGAGTCAGTTGATTTCCATGTTAAGAAATCAGCCAAATCAAAAAACTGCCATGCTTTTTCATAGGATTGAGGCAGGTTTTCTTTTAACCATAAAATCTTTGGCGTTTCCATTTCTGGGGAGATCTTACCCCCCACATAATTTAAGACAGGATGTTTTAGCTGATTAATACGTTCAGCTTGTTCTGTGGCGCGGTGATCCATCCAGACAATAATATTACGGTCTGGATCAGCACTTGGGCTAACGGAAATAGGCTGTTTATCGTGGCCAATCACGACGAGTGAACAGGTTGCATCGAAGCCAATTCCTGCGACCTGTTGTGGTGAAATATTTGAAGTTGCTACAGCTTGCTTAACACAATAACAAACTGCCTCCCAAATTTGGTTACTGGACTGCTCTGCGAAATGAGCACTGTCGCGGTAGAGTGTAATATCGTGTTTAGCAGATGCTAACATTTTGCCTGTCATGTCGAATACACCCGCGCGTGCACTGCCTGTACCAACATCAATGCCTATAACCACTTTATCATTTTGAGGGGTTGAACGTTGCATTTTACCTCCAAAAATTAATCATTATGAACTAAGAAAAACGCTACAGATCAACACTGTTTGGTACAATGACAAGGTCACGGACAGTGACATGTTTTGGACGAGTTAACATAAAGAGTACCGCTTCAGCCACTTCAATCGGTTGCATTAAGCTACCATTTGCCAGTGCTTCTTCCATTTTTTCTTTTGGCCAATCATCTAATAACGCAGTGACTACAGGGCCTGGTAAAACGGCACCCACACGAACACCGTGTTCTGAAACTTGGCGGCGAGTTGAGTGAACAAAAGCTTGAACCGCAAATTTAGACGCGGTGTAAATGGGTTCCCAAATAACGGGCACAACGCCTGCGATTGAGCTGGTAAATAATACATCGCCAGATTTTTGGGCAATAAAATGAGGTAAAACGGCACGAACACTACGGAAGGCAGCATTAATATTGAGATTTAAAACTTTATCCCAAACATCTGGATCGCCTTCTGCCACAGGGCCACCAATATAAGCACCTGCATTTGCATGAAAAATATCTAAACGGCCTGCTTTAGCGAGGATTGCATCTAGCATGCCATCGACTTGTTTTGTGTTCATTAAATCAATGACTAGAGGGATCGCATTTTCGCCTAGTTCAGCAACAAGTTGATTTAATCTATCTTCAGCACGGTCAATTAGAACCACTTTGACACCTGCATTGATCAGCGTGCGAGCACATTCAAGACCAATGCCAGATGCTGCGCCCGTAATTGCTGCGACTTTGTTTTCAATGGAAATAGCCATAATGATTTACTCCAATCGGATTTTAGCGGAAAAGTAAGTGAAAAATAATGAAATCAATGAGATGACAATGAGTCACGGGAATGGTTAAGGTGGCTGCATAGGATGGATTGATATTAAGTCTTTTTCATTATACCAACTCATGCTTCATCAATTTCAATATTGCTCAATCGATGGAGCAGTATTGCGACTTTTTTACTTTGGTGTCAAGCTAGGAAAAAATGGAGATATGAATCTGTGACAAAGATCAGACAAAATAAGAAAACAACGATCTATGACCTTGCGGAATTGGCGGGTGTTTCAGCGAGTGCTGTGAGTGCTGTGCTCAATGGAAATTGGCAAAAAAGGCGTATTAGTGCGCAATTGGCTGAAAAAGTGATGCGCATTGCGCAGGAGCAAAATTACTCAGTTAATAAGCAAGCTAGCTTACTACGCAGCAATAAATCAAAAATCATTGGTATGCTGGTGCCAAAATATGATAACCGGTACTTTGGCTCTATAGTGGAACATTTTGAAGAAATGGCACGAGAAAGGGGGTTGTTTCCGATTATTACCTGTACGCGCCGTGATCCTAAATTGGAGATAGAAGCTGCACGTACCATGTTATCTTATCAGGTGGACTGGCTGATTTCGACAGGGGCAACGAACCCAGATAAAATCACACAAATTTGCCAATCTTCTGGCGTACCGACACTAAATTTAGATCTACCAGGCACATTAGCAGCATCAGTGATTTCAGATAATTACCTTGGTGCAAAAAAACTCACTCAGCGTATTTTAAGTAAAAAAAGCCGTAGTCAAGTATTAAACCAGCCGCTAATTTTTATTGGTGGGCGTGAACATGACCATAATACACGTGAACGTATACGCGGATTCATTGATGCTCATAATGAAATGGGTATTACGGTTCCAAATGAAAATATTTTAGCGTGCGGCTATGCGCCTGAAAAAGCAGAAAAAGCATTGTCCACTTTTATTAAGAAACGCAGTGAAAATCTGCAAAAAATAGCCCAAGGTGGCCTATTTATTAACTCCACTATTTCATTAGAAGGGGTAATGCGTTGGTTAGGAACACAAGGGTATACAGGTGAAAATCAACCTAATTTGGGATGCTTTGACTGGGATCCATTTGTCGCGTTGCTAGGTAATGATATTGAGATGGTAAAACAGGACGTACCCACAATGCTCAATCATATTTTCAAATTGATTGATGATGGAAATAGTCAGGCGCAATTGATTGAAGTATTACCTGTAGGTATAAGATAAATGCAAAATATAAATTAAGTGTTACCTGTGGTAAAACAGGCAACACAAGGCTCTGAGGGTTATTTATTTAAAGTTTCAACCAATAACTGATGACGTTGATTATAAAATTTAATATAGGTCATATAGCCTGCTAATATTGTCGAAAGACTCGCGGTGGCTAATAACATAAAGGTTACCATAATTTGGTATTTTACGGCTTGTAGTGGGTCGACCCCTGCAAAAATCAATCCAGACATCATTCCTGGTAGGCTAACAATACCAACAGTCTTTGCCGAATCAACCGTGGGGATTAACGAGGCGCGAATACTTTCCCGAATGATTGATGCAGAAGCTACTTTAGGGGTTGCTCCAAGGCTTAACATTTCTTGAATTTGCTGCTGTTGGCTGGCAAATCGTTGCCCTAAATTATTAAAGCAGAGCCCGACGGCTATCATCGCATTTCCTGCAATCATCCCTGTAATCGGTATGACTTGCATTGGTGTAAACGCAATGGCTTTAGTGAGAATTAAAACCAGTAGAGTGAGGAAAGTACCTGAGGTAATAGCAACGAAGGCTGTGAGATAGATTTTATCTAAATACTTACTACGTTTTTTGGCATTCCACGCAGCATTGACACAAATAAATAGCACCAACGCTACAGTGAGAAGTTCATGATCAACGTTAAAAATATATTTTAAAATATAACCAGCTATCAATAATTGAACAATAGCGCGACAAGTACTCCAAATAATATCTTTTTCCAAAGAAAGCTTTTCTTTGTGACTAATAAAAATCGCTACTAAGACTAACATGATAGAAAAAGTGAGCGACTCATTGGAAATGGTAGGCTGATGCACGATGATATCCTATTATTTAGCCAGATAAACGGGAAGGGTGATGACTTCATTTGCATGGGCAATTTCATCTTGGTCGTGAGTAACCCATAAAACTCCAATACCTTTTTCTATAGCCAGTTTGTGAATTAACTCATTCACCTTCACTTTATTTTCTTCATCTAGGGCACTCGTAATTTCATCTAACAATAAAATTTGGGGAAGAAACTGTAAATTTCGAATTAATGAAATGCGCTGTTTTTCGCCCCCAGAAAGCTCATTAATTCCTTTTTCAAGGATGGTTTCAGGTAATGAAAAATACTGTAAGTCACTGATAATTTTTGTTTTATCAAAAGGCTGCTTTCTGATTTGGTAAGGGAAAACGACATTGTCATACACTGTGGCCCCGAATAATGAGGGGGTTTGGGTGCAATAAGACACTTGCTGGCGGTAGGTCTCTGGAGAGAGTGCATTAATGTCTTGCCCGTTAAAGAGGATATTTCCTTGAGTTGGAGAAATTAGGGATGCCACAATTTTTAATAAAGTGCTTTTTCCGCAACCTGATGGCCCCGTGATTAATTTAAATTCACCTGCACGTAGGTTAATCTGCACATTATCAAGAATAGTTTTTCCATCAATCGAATAGCTAATATCCTTTAGTTGCAGTAGTGAGCAGTTTTTTTCCATTTTTCCATGACCTATGTAATCAATTCACGTGATTAACGCGAATGAGAGCTATTTCTTCATTTTATCTGATATCAGCATGTTAGTTTTGTCTGATATCAATTTAGATATAACTAATAGTATGCGCTAGTTATTGTGAAATTTACACTGCATTATGTAAAGGCAGATTATTTAAGGTCAGTTTGAATACGATTATTATGTGTATATGATGTTATTTTAGGCAATAAAAATTATTGGATGATTTTAAAATAGATAACAAATAATCAAATGAAATTTTATTTTGAACATATGTTCTTATGACTTTTATTATTATTTAAATAATGGGATGTGGCGCTTTATTTTAAATGATGGATATAGCCATAACATTTAAATAATAATATATTATCTTAATTAAATAACGACACGTTTATAGGTCATTAGGGTTTTGAAAGAGACTCAATATCTATATTTCCCAATCTTATATATCACGTCATGATGTTAAGGAATTAAAATGAAAAAATTTAATGGTTTTAATACCCAATTCTCTCTTGATGGCAACGTTGCATTGATTACGGGGGGCGCTGCGGGGATCGGTCTGGCAATTGCACAACTCTATGTGGAAAAAGGTGCTAAAGTTGCCTTGGTGGATAAGTCAGATAAAGTCATTGATGTTGCTAATGGAATGAAAAATACTATTGGTATTCAATGTGATATTACAAATTCAGATTCTGTATCGCAAATGGTTGAGCAGGTGGTAAAGCATTATGGTGCATTGGATATTGCGGTTAATAGCGCGGGGATTGTTGCATTGGCACCCGCAGAAAACTTAAGTGAGCAGGACTGGGATTTGACCATGAATGTCAATCTCAAAGGTACTTTCCTTGTATGCCAAGCAGCAGGTAATATCATGATTAAACAAGGAAAAGGTAAAATAATCAATATGGCATCACAGGCTGGGGTCATTGCGTTGGATCAGCATGCAGCCTACTGTGCGAGTAAGGCTGCTATTATTGGTTTAACCCAAGTTTTGGCATTAGAATGGAGCCCTAAAGGTATTCAAACTAATGCAATTTCACCGACTATTGTCTTAACTGAGTTGGGAAAAAAAGCGTGGGAAGGGCCTAAAGGTGATGAAATGAAAGAAAAAATTCCAGCGAGACGTTTTGCGGAACCGTCAGAAATTGCTGCCTGCGCGCTCTTTTTAGCCAGCGATGCTTCCGATATGATCACTGGGCATAATTTAGTGATTGATGGTGGGTATAGCATTCAGTGATTAAATTTAATATGCGGAGAATATACGTTATTCGCTTATTAATAAGAGTCATTAAAAAGGGCCAAATAATGATTTTATTATTTGGCCTGTAATATAAATTACAAAGTAGGATAACAGATTTAAATAATGTCGCGATTGATTACCGCTTTAGGCTGTAATAATGATAAAGATTGCTGAATAAGTTTCTCCACGGTAAAGCCAAAATAATCAAATAACTGCTCAGCAGGTGCGGATTCGCCAAAACTATTCATTCCCATAACTAATCCATCAAGGCCGACATATTTTCTCCAGTAATCACTGATACTGGCTTCGATAGCAATGCGGTTGCGAACATGATTAGGTAATACATGTTGTTGATAGTCCATGGGCTGTTTATCAAAGGTATCTGTTGATGGCATGGAAATAACGTTCACTTTGAAGCCTTGCTCGGTGAGATATTGCCAAGCTTCAACCGCTAAGGTGACTTCAGAGCCCGTTGCAATAAGCAGCAGTTCAGGGGTTTGGCAATTACTGCGTAATATATAACCCCCACGTTGAATAAGGGCTAATTGCTGGGGAGTACGGGAATGTTGTTGTAAATTTTGCCGTGACAGGATCAAAGCAGTTGGTGTTTGTTGGTTGGTGATGGCTTGTTGCCAAGCAACCGCTGTTTCCACTTGGCAGCAAGGGCGCCAGACCGACAAATTCGGGGTTGCACGTAAAGAGGCGAGTTGCTCTACTGGCTGATGTGTTGGCCCATCTTCCCCTAGCCCAATAGAATCATGGGTATAAACAAGTACTTGGGGTAACTTCATCAATGCTGCCATTCGCACGGCATTTTGTGCGTATTCGCAGAACATCAAAAATGTGGCGGTATAAGGGCGAAAACCGCCGTGTAATGCGATGCCGTTAGCAATGGCGGTCATGCCAAATTCCCGGACACCATAATGAATATAGTTACCCGCAGGTTGTTCATTAATCGGCACTGATCCAGACCAATAGGTTAGATTGCTGGGCGCTAAATCTGCAGATCCCCCGATTAATGCGGGTAAAACAGGGCCAATGACATTGAGGGTATTTTGCGATGCTTTACGAGTGGCGATTGTTTCAGGGTTATCATTCAATTTTTGAATGTAATCTGCCATGACAGACGTGAATGCGTGTGGCGTTTGGTTGGATAACCGTTTAATAAGTTGCTCAGCAAGTTCTGGATATTGCTTTGCATACTCTCTAATCGCTTGCTCCCACTGTAATTGTTGCTCCGAACCCCGCTCTATGGCATTCCATGACTGATAAATTTCGCTAGGAATTTCAAAGGGTGGATATTCCCATCCAAGCTGTTGACGTGTGAGGGCTATTTCTTCCGAACCAAGTGGTGCGCCGTGTGAATTTGCGGTTCCCGCTTTATTAGGTGAACCATAACCGATGGTCGTACGGCAAATGATTAGCGTCGGCTTATCTGTTTGTTGGCGAGCTTGCTCAATAGCGGCTTTGATAGCAGGCCTTGAATGGCCATCTATTCGGCGAATAACATGCCAGCCATAAGCTTCAAAACGTTCAGCGGTGTTATCCGTAAACCAACCTTTGGTATCTCCATCAATAGAGATTTGGTTATCATCATAAAAAGCGATGAGTTTATTCAGTTTCAAGGTGCCAGCAAGAGAGCACACTTCGTGGGAGATCCCCTCCATTAAACAGCCATCACCTAAAAAAACATAAGTAAAGTGGTCAACAACAGGGAAACCTGAGCGGTTAAATGTCGCACTGAGCGTTTTTTCTGCAATGGCCATTCCAACCGCGTTGGCAATACCTTGCCCGAGTGGCCCTGTCGTCGTTTCAACACCAGGGGTATAGCCGAGTTCAGGGTGGCCAGGGGTTTTTGAGTGCAACTGTCTAAATTGTTTTAAGTCTTCAATAGAAACATCGTAGCCTGTTAAGTGTAAAAGGCTATATAGCAGCATCGAAGCATGCCCATTTGATAGGACAAAACGGTCACGGTTTGGCCAAGTTGGGTCGGCAGGATTATGCTGTAAGTAGTCCCGCCAGAGCACTTCGGCGATATCCGCCATTCCCATCGGCGCACCAGGATGGCCTGAATTGGCCTTTTGCACAGCATCAATGGAAAGAAAGCGGATGGCATTTGCTAACGGATTTTGTATCTGCGTGTACATGAAAACACTCCTGAAAAACTGTCTACGTGAAACTAACGTTCCCCATTTTCATATTCACTGATGCGAGCCACTTTTGGGGCAGAGCGACCACCTTCATAATGGGAAGCCAACCAAGTATCTACGATAGTTTTTGCGAGTTCAGGTCCAATGACACGAGCACCAAAGGTAATAATTTGCGCATCGTTACTTTTTTGGGCACGTTCTGCGGAGTAGGTATCGTGGCAAAGTGCGGCTCGAATGCCAGTGACTTTGTTGGCAACAATAGACATTCCAATCCCTGTTCCACAAATGAGTATCCCACGCTGATGTTTTCCTTGGGCAATAGCCGTTGCAACGGCATGGGCTACATCTGGGTACATTTCATCCTTAACCCCTGTATTTAAACAATAATCGGTGACTTGAATATTCAGCGCTGCGAGGTGTTGTTTGATCAAATCTTTCATTTCAAATGCGGCGTCGTCTGCACCAATGGCAATAGATAGCATGATTGAGATCCTTATGGTTGAACAAAAGTTCATTTGCAATTCAAATGTACTGATTAGAAAATAGGATCTTATGAACAAATAATCAATAGGTGAACATATGTTTTTAGTTTAAATAAGCTTTATTTTGTGATCTACGGCCTTAAATCCACTTTTTTTTGCTAAAAAAGCTCAAAGTCATCATTTTACGTCGATTTTATAGGAATATTTGCTCTGAATCACACTTTGAGAATCTGGTGATGTGCATCGATGATTAAAAGAAGGTATGGTTAATTTGTATCTTCATTGAACTTATGTTCATTTAACAAACCGCCGAGGGTAAAACTATGTGTGAACACTGTGATCCAAAAGCCACGATGAGCGAAGGCATTCCAGAAAAAATGAAAGCGGTAGTGGCTTATGCACCGAAAGATTACCGTTTAGAAACTGTCGATGTTCCAAAAATTGGTGAAGAAGAAATATTAGTTCGCGTCGAAGCGTGCGGGATTTGTGCTGGTGATGTGAAAGCGTTTGAAGGAGCTCCAAGCTTTTGGGGAGATGCTGAGCAACCTGCCTATATTAAAGCGCCCATGATCCCAGGGCACGAATTTATCGGTCACGTTGTTGGCTTTGGCTCAAAAGTAGAAGGTTTTGCATTAGGTGACCGCGTAATCTCCGAGCAAATAGTTCCTTGCTGGGAATGCCGTTTCTGTAAACGGGGTGAATATTGGATGTGTGAAAAACACGACCTGTATGGTTTCCAGAATAATGTCAATGGCGGTATGGCTCAGTATATGAAATTTACCAAAGAAGCCATCAACTACCATGTGCCTGTGGATATGCCGATTGAAGACGCAATTTTGATTGAGCCGTATGCCTGTTCATTGCATGCAGTACAACGCGCGAATGTGAAACTGGGCGATGTTGTGGTGCTTTCGGGCGCAGGAACGCTTGGTTTAGGTATGATTGGTGCAATCAAAAAATCGGGTGCAGGCAAATTAGTGGTACTGGATTTATTCGATAAGCGATTAGAACTCGCTAAAGAATTTGGCGCAGATATGGTTCTGAACCCTAAACGTGATGATGTGGACAAAATCATTAAAGGGATGACGGAAGGGTATGGTTGCGACATTTACATTGAAGCGACTGGTGCACCGAAATCTGTTGAACAGGGACTCAAAATGATCCGTAAACTCGGTACATTCGTTGAGTTCTCTGTCTTTAAAGACCCTGTTACCGTTGATTGGAGCATTATCAGTGACCGTAAAGAACTGGATTTATTAGGTTCTCACTTAGGCCCATATTGCTATCCATTGGTTATCGAAGGTATCGGCAATGGTGATTTCCCGACAAAAGGTGTGGTAACGGATATTTTACCGTTAGATAAATTTGCGGAAGGTTTTTCCATGATGGCGAAGGGCGACCCGCATATCAAGGTGGTCTTAGACCCGAACCTGTAATGCTGTCGTGGGTTCACAAGCAAATAAAACAATAATGAGAAAAATTGGACCTGAATAAATGTCACCCTACCAAGGCTTGTTATTCAGGTCCTAGCCCAGCGAACACGCACTGAGGTTAACAATATGATAATCAATAAACTGTCTAAAGTAACGGGGTTTTCGCCAAAGTTGCTCCTTGGCTATTTTGGTGTTCTTATCTTCATGATGGGGGAAGGGCTCGAACAAGGGTGGCTTTCACCTTTTATCATTAGCCGCGGAATGAGTATTGAACAATCTTCATTACTGTTCAGCGTATATGGTTTTTTTGCTGCGGTTGCGGCGTGGTTGTCTGGCGTTTTAGCGGAAATTTATACTGCTCGCCGAGTGATGATTTTCGGGTTTGTGATGTTTGTGATTGGTTCAGTCATTTTCTTATCGATTGGTCTGCCAAGTAACAGCTTATCTATCATGATCCCAACCTATGCATTACGTGGATTCGGTTACCCAATGTTTGCATACGGTTTCTTAGTTTGGGTGGCATATGAAGCGCCTATTAAAAAATTGGGCTCCGCCGTGGGGATCTTCTGGTTCGTCTACAGTGGCGGGTTAGGTGTCTTGGGTGTGATGTATTCAAGTTATGCCTTACCGATTTTAGGTGAAATGGCAACGTTATGGAGCGGGCTGATTTTTGTCACCATCGGGGCATTTATCGCGATTGCCCTTAACCGAAACCATGAGGGCGGCGAACAACCAAAACAAAAAGTGTCGCTTAACTATGTGTTTAAAGGGATCACCATTGCATTTGAAAACCCCAAAATTGGCTTAGGGGGAATTGTTAGAACAATAAATACATCAGCGGCTTACGGTTTTGTGATCTTCATGCCAATGTTTCTTGCTGATTTTGGCTTTTCCCGCACAGAATGGTTACATATCTATGCCGCACTTTGGACCGTGAATATTGCCTTCAACCTCATTTTCGGTGTCGTCAGTGATCGTATTGGTTGGCGCAATATTGTGATTTGGTTCGGATGTGTCGGTTGTATGCTTTGTACCCTAATGTTCTATTACGTGCCGTATTACTTCGGCCATAACTATACCCTGATGATGATAGCGGCTGGGTTATTTGGGGCGTGCCTTGCAGGTTACGTACCGCTCTCTGCCATCATGCCATCACTCGCACCTGAAAATAAAGGCGCTGCGATGTCCGTACTGAATTTGGGTGCGGGGCTCAGTACCTTCGTTGGTCCTGCACTTGTTGGGATATTTATTAGCAGTGTCGGGGCATTTGGTGTGATTTGGATTTTCTCAGGGCTTTATTTGTTCAGTGCGATATTGATGAGGTTTATCACCGTACCGCAAGAACTTCTTGATCAGTCAGCAAAAATGCAGCTAACACCAGAAAATAAGTAAAAGAGGGAATTATGAACAGAATCATTAATGAACCTGACCTAGTTGTTGAAGACGCTATTCAAGGCTATTTAAAAGCGCACCCTGAATATTTTGCGCAGACCGATAACGCCCGCGTTCTGAAATATCCGAAGGCGCCAATCCAAGGAAAAGTGGGGATTGTCACTGGGGGAGGGTCAGGTCATGAGCCCGCATTTTTAGGTTATGTGGGTGAAAACATGTTAGATGCGGTGGCTATCGGTGAGATTTTCTCTTCACCAACCGCAGGGGCTTTTTTAGATGCGTTCAAAGCCGCAGATAGTGGTGCTGGTGTTGCCTGTTTGTATGGTAACTACGCAGGCGACAACATGAACGTGAAAATGGCGATGAAAAAAGCCGAAAAAGCGGGCATGAAGATTAAAACTGTTGTTGCGACTGACGATGTTGCCTCTGCACCCGCAAGTGAAAAAGAGAAACGCCGTGGTGTTGCGGGTGAAATTTTAATGTGGAAAGTTGGCTCGGCGGCGGCAAGTAAAGGTTATGACCTTGATGGGGTGATTAATGCGGCACAAAAAGCCATTAATAATTGCCACTCAATTGGTGTTGGTTTGACGTCTTGCACAATTCCGGCGGTGGGGCACCCGAATTTCCATATCGAAGATGGTATGATGGAGCTTGGCATCGGTCACCATGGTGAACCAGGCATTGAAATTATGCCAATCCAATCAGCGGCGCAAATGGCACAAACGATGTTAGCGCCAATTTTAACCGATATGCAGGCAAAACAAGGGGATGAGGTTGTCGTATTGGTTTCTGGGCTGGGTGCGACCCCAGTGATGGAGTTGTACATCTATTACGCTGAAGTCGAAAAATTATTACGTGAGAAAGGCGTTCGTATCGTGCGTAACTATGTGGGCAATTATTTTACCTCACTCGAAATGATGGGCGTCACACTGACATTAATGAAAGTGGATGAAGAATTAAAGACATTGATGGATGTCCCTGCGTATTCATTAGGTTTAACACAGGTTAAGTAAAGGAGCTCATTATGCAAGTTATCTCAACGGAACGTGGTAATGAAATAACGCTGGATTTAGTCCACATCATTGTGTCTAACCGTGAATACCTCAGTGAAATCGATGGTGCAATTGGCGATGGTGACCACGGTATTAATATGGCGAAAGGTTTCAACCTATGCGCTAAAGCGATTGAAGGCCGTGAATTATCCCTCAGTGAAGGTTTTGAAGAGATCTCGGATGCGCTAATGGAAGGTATCGGTGGTTCGATGGGGCCACTGTACGGCAGCTTCTTTATGGGGATGTCTGACAGTATTTCAGGTAAAAGTGAGCTTTCACAGCAAGATTTCCTGGCGATGCTACAAAACGGCTTATCGGAGTTGCAAGACATTAGTAGCGCAAACGTGGGGGATAAATGCTTAATGGATACACTGATCCCTGCAATTAATGCGTTTGAATCTGCAACTAATGCAGGTAAGGATTTCAAGCAAGCGCTAGATGCAATGCAAACTGCGGCTATTGCAGGACGTGATTCAACATTAGACTTAGTGGCAAAAATTGGACGCGCGAGTCGGTTAGGGGAACGTTCGCGTGGGGTATTAGATGCAGGGGCCACATCTTGCTGTTTATTACTTTGCCAACTTGCCCAAAGCGTTGAAAAACATGGCGCTTTAGCCAGCGCATAACAGTTTATTCTATTTTTTTAGTGGATATAGAGTCGAAAACATTGCTTTATATCCACTGTCTTTGACAACTCGCTTATTAATTGTCACTAGAAACGCTATACTAAAATCGTATTATCCTTGTCGCGATTAACACCAATTGAGAGGAAACCACTACCTTATGGATAGATCACAAGCATCTTCCGATATCGAGCTACTGACTGAAATTGCGATTGCGTATTATCGCGATGAAATTACACAGGAAGAGATCGCCAATAAGTTTGGAATATCGCGAATTAAGGTGGGGCGCTTATTAAAGCGTGCAAAAGAAGAGGGGATTGTTGAAATTAATGTTCGCTATCACCCAATTTTTAGTACCCAGCTTGAGCAACAGTTACTCTCTCGTTTTCCTATTTCCCGCGCGTTGATTGCGTTAGATCACCCAGATGAAGAACAACAGCGTAATCAGGTGGGGACATTGGTTGCGAATTATTTATCAACCACACTGCGAGATAATATGATTGTCACGGTGGGACAAGGGCGTAATGTGGCGGTTGTTGCCGATAGTGGCGGTGCCGTACCTGAAAAAGATTGCCGGTTTATTTGTGGTATTGGCGGTACGCATCGTCCTGGCGATTCGATAAACGCCGACCATATCAGCCGCCGCCTTGCTAAAAAATTTGGGGGAACCAGTGAAACATTATACGCCCCAGCGTATGTGGAAAATAACGAACTTAAACAAGCTTTTATGAAAAATGGCACCATAAAAGAAACCCTAGATCGTGCTCGTAAAGCGGATATTGCCTTAATCGGTATAGGCGATATGAATGAAGATAGTTATATGGTCAAACTGGGCTGGTTTACGCCCCGCGAAATCGTGGATGCAAGTTTAAACCAAGGCGTAATCGGTGATATTGCAGGATATGATTTTTTCAATGCACAAGGGCAGCATGTGGATACCGTCATGAATGACCGCGTGATAGGTTTGAGTATTGATGAGCTGAGAAAAATTCCCTGTGTGATTGCGATTGCCTCTGAATCGTCCAAATCTATGGCGATTATGGGCGCACTGCGCACAGGGGCGATTGATATTATCGCAACCAGTGCGAGTAATGTGCGGACGATTTTAAAAATGTCCCAATAGCTCGTCATACTTCAAACCGCAGCGTTGTTGACTGCGGTCAGTACCTTAGTCACATACTGGTGTATGCTCCTAAGGATATCTTCGTTTGACGCCTAGCTGCAATTTGAACTTTTTAGGGGATGGATCCCGCGTGTTATTCAAACCGCAGATTTGCATTAGCCACATATTGATGTATGTGCCTAACGGCTTATTAATAGCATCTATTATAAAATAGGTTTACATCTCCTAATTAGTTGCCTTATTATTTTAAGGTAAGTATTTAGGGAGATGGCATTCCTCCTGCTGTTAAGAAACCGCCCAGTTGGGCTAATGATGCCTACGTTAACCTGTTAATTTGACGGGGTACGTAGGTTTATGTGCCCTGAATTTAGGGCATAAATGAACGATACTCGAAATACTTCAAGTTACATGGGTGTTGACTGTACTACGATAGCCGAGTCACATACTTGTGTATGCTCATCGAACTATCTTTGCTTGTCGCCTACATGCCACTCGAATTATTTAGAGTATAACAGGGAGACTTTCCTTTCATTTATCCCTCCTAACGCTTTATGGGAAGTTTCTATGTACGCCTCTTTATTTGCAATTGCGATTGGTTCTGTTCTTGGTGGCTGGCTTCGGTGGTTTGTTAGCCTGAAAATGAACCACCTCTATCCGAATATTCCCCTTGGTACCGTTGCGGTTAACCTTGTTGGTGGCTTCGTCATCGGCTTTGCCATTTCCTATTTTGCCAGTGCTAATATCAGTCCCGCGTATAAGCTCTTTATTGTGACAGGCTTTTGCGGTGCCTTTACCACCTTTTCGACCTTTTCATTAGAAGTGTTAGTGCTCATCCAAGAAGGGAAATTGGGCTTTGCGATTAGCACTATCGCTATTCATGTGATTGGCGCGTTGATCTTTACTTTGCTTGGCATGCTATGCCATAACTGGCTGGCTCAAGGATAAGTTTGAGCAATAAAATATTCAAGCGACATTATTGCCGCTTGAATATTTGGACTAATCATTCGCTAACAAATGTTGAGCCGTGGCTTCATCAGTGACTAAACCCGTTATCCAACTGCCATTGAGGACGGCTTGAATCGCTTGCGTTTTATGTGCTCCTCCAGCAAAAGCAATCACTGGGTGTATGGGAGGGGAAAATAGTGGCACACTCGTGTGTGTGTCATCTAAGCTGGTGGCTAAACGCTCACCGTTGGCTTTAATAAAGTGGCCTAAGAGTTCTCCCGCGACACCTTTTTCCAGTAACATTTCTAGTTGCTCATCAGTGACAAACCCTTCTGAATTTAGTGGGCAATTCTTTCCCACCTCTCCAATACCAATAAAGGTAATATCAGCATTTAAGCCTTTTTCAGTGACCTCTTTATAGACGCGGTGTTGGCACCACATGGCCTTGTCTTCTGGGCTGTCCGCATACAACGGCGCGGGGAGAATATAGTGGCGACATTGCAGTTTTTCTGCAAAACGTAAGGGAATATCGTAACGTGTTGCAGAGCTATCGCGGGCAATTGCGCCAATTAATGAGACACATTGGTGTTGAGGCAGCTCAAGGTAAGGCAGTGCATCTATAATGCTGCGTAATGTTCTACCTGAACCGATACCGATAACTTGGGGTTTATCCTGCTCAATTAATTGTTCCATTAATTCTGCGCCCGCAACGGCGATCATATCCAACGTGGCATCGGTATCAAGTTGCCCTGAAGGTACTACATAACAATGGGTGAGATGGTATTTTTGCTGTATCTCATTGGCCAGCCGTAAGCATTCAGTAACAGGGTGGGTGATTTGCACATGCACCATACCTTGCTCTTTAGCTAAAGAGATCAGTCGCTGAGCGACTTGGCGTGATAGCCCCAATTCCTGTGCAATTTCTTGTTGCGTTTTACCTGCCACAAAATACAGCCACGCGGCTCTCGCGGCTTGTTCCATTTTTTTTAATTCTTTCTGCATGGATGGTCTCCTGCCTTTTTTCATCATTGTAATTCTGGGCAATTGCTTATTAAAAGGGCAAAAGTTATTACTGTGACCATTATCGCAGTAATTCTTGGTAGATTGAAACTAAAATATAACAAACGGGCAGATGCCCATAAAAATGGCAAATATTTACTTTTAAGTTAAGGAGTCACAATGCTAAAGCAGAAATCCGTATGGATGCACATTGGTGCTGGATCATTCCATCGTGCTCATCAAGCTTGGTATTTACACCGCTTAATTGCACAGGGCGATGACAGCTGGTCTATTGCGCTAGGTAATATTCGTAATGACGCAAATGCATTGCTTGATAACTTAGCGAAGCAAAATGGCGAATACACCCTTGAAACTGTTTCGCCAGAAGGTGAGCGCCACTACGAAAAAATCACGTCAGTGCGCAAAATCTTGCACTGGGATGAAAATTTAAGCCAACTTGTTGAGCAAGGCCGTGATAAAGCCACTCGCGTAATCGCTTTTACGGTAACCGAAGCAGGTTATTATTTAACCCCTCAACATGAGTTAGATGTCCAGCAACCCGATATCCAAGCAGATTTATCGGGAAAAATGATCACAATTTATGGGGCATTAACTGAGATCCTGCGTGCACGGCTTACAGCCCACGGCGAGCCAGTCACCTTATTAAACTGTGATAACTTACGTCATAATGGTGAACGTTTTCGCCATGGTTTTTTATCGTTCTTACAATTAAAAGGCGAAAATGACCTCTACCAATGGGTGAAAGACCATACTCGTTCACCAAATACCATGGTGGATAGAATAACGCCTCGCCCAACCCCTGATGTGGCAGAACGCGTGAAACAGCACACTAACTGGGACGATAAAGCACCCGTCATGGGTGAGGCTTTTATTCAGTGGGTAATTGAAGATGATTTCATTAACGGACGGCCTGCATTGGAAAATGTGGATGTCGAAATGGTGGAGTCTGTACTGCCGTGGGAAGAAGCTAAAATTCGAATCCTGAATGCAAGTCACAGCTGTATTGCTTGGGCAGGGACACTAATCGGCTTGAATTTTATCGATGACAGCACGCGTGAATTGCCAATCAAACAAATGGCCTGGAATTACGTCACTCAAGACGTAATCCCTTCATTGACGCCAAGCCCGCTGGATTTAGAACAGTACCGTGATGTGGTACTCGAGCGCTTTAGTAATCCTTATATTAAAGACACTAATCAACGTGTTGCCGCTGATGGCTTATCGAAAATTCCTGGGTTCATTACACCGACACTGCAAGAATGTTACCAACGTAACCAAGTGCCCGCGGCAACGGCGGTATTGCCCGCGCTCTTTTTTGTTTACTTGCAACGCTGGGCAAAAGGTGAGTTGCCTTATGAATACCAAGATGGTGTGTTAGATGAGGAATATTACCAAAAAATGATGAACTCACCAGATGCATTAACGCAATTTGTCTCGAGCGAAATGCTTTTTGGTTCCCTTGCGCATTCACCTGAATTCCATGAACTCATACGTAAAACGGTCGCCAATATCAACACTTGGCTAAAATCACCGCAGCAATCGCTGTAAGGAGAAAGGCAATGTACCTTGGAATTGACCTTGGCACCTCTGAGCTCAAAGCGGTTTTGATTAACAGCCAAGGGGAAATTGTTGCATCAAGCCATATGGCGCTGACGGTGCAACGGCCTCACCCTCAATGGGCGGAGCAATCCCCAGATAGCTGGTGGGAGGCAACAAATGCAGTCGTGGCAACGTTAAAACAAAAAGCACCAGAAGCGTGGGCGGCAGTCAAAGGGATTGGCTTATCGGGGCAAATGCATGGCGCCGTTTTATTGGATAAGCACAACAAGGTGCTACGTGATTGCATCTTATGGAATGACACTCGTAGTGCCAAAGAGTGCGAGTGGTTGATGGAGCAGCACCCAGAATTCCTGACCGTTGGGGCGAACTTGGTGATGCCTGGTTTCACTGCGCCGAAGCTCTTGTGGGTGGCGCGACATGAGCCTCAGGTTTTCAGTAAAATTAGCAAAGTGTTGTTACCGAAGGACTACTTGCGCTGGAAGATGACGGGGCAATTTCTCAGTGAAATGTCGGATGCGTCAGGCACACTGTGGCTTGATGTCGCTAAACGTGATTGGTCTGATGAATTGTTAGCAGCCACAAATTTAACCCGTGAACAGATGCCATCTTTGGTCGAAGGGGCTGAAAAAAGTGGTGTCTTGCGTGCTGACTTAGCTTCACATTGGGGGCTGAGTGCAGATGTAATTATCGCGGGTGGCGGTGGTGATAATGCGGCTTCTGCGGTAGGTGTCGGGGCGATTAATGAAGGAGATGCTCTGATTTCCCTTGGCACTTCAGGGGTGATTTTTGTGGTGAATAACCAGCTACAAGCCGATCCTCAACATGGTGTTCACGCCTTTGCCCATGCCTTGCCAAACCGTTGGCACCAAATGAGTGTGATGTTAAGTGCCGCAAACTGCTTGCGTTGGGCCTGCCAGTTATTGTCAACGACGGAAAACCAACTGATGGACGAGGTTGGTCAATTAACGGATGAGCAGAAAAAACGCGCGCCGATATTTTTGCCTTATCTTTCAGGGGAAAGAACACCGCACAATGACCCTTATGCCACAGGTTCCTTTTTTGCTCTGCGCAATGAAACAACACGAGCAGAGTTGGGTTACGCCGTGATTGAAGGGGTAACTTTTGCCTTAGCGGATGGCATGGATGTATTACAACAAACAGGGACAAAAATGCCGCGTTGTAGCTTAACAGGGGGTGGGGCTCGCAGCCCAATTTGGGCACAACTCATTGCAGATGTGATTAATGTGCCTATCGTTACACACCCTGCAAGTTCTTCAGGGGCTTTAGGTGCTGCACGCCTTGCATGGTTAGCTGACGGGGGCGATGTGGATAAGGTGTGTCAAAAACCTGACATTCTTAACACCTATTTGCCGCAATCTCTTAATCAACAGGTACTTAACCAACGGCTTGAGGTATTCCGTTTATTGTATCAGCAACAAAAACAAGCAAGAGAACTCATGCCGCAATAGGCCGAAAAGGCGGTATTCCCTACCTACCGCTTTTATCGCTCGCGCTTCGCAATTAATTAAAACAACAACATAAAATGAGGAAACTGCAATGGAACAACAGCAGTATTGGCTTGGTCTACCTAAGCATTTGTTCTGGGGGTTTATCGCCATCGCTATTTTTATGAGTGGTGATGGTTTTGAAATGGCTTTTTTATCGAAACATATTACTGACTTAGGTTTTACGCCGACACAATCAGCAATGGTGTTCACCGTTTATGGCTTGATGGCTGCAGTAGCCGCATGGGCATCGGGTGTGGTTGCTGAAATTATCACACCATTAAAAGCCATGATGATCGGTTTTGTTTTGTGGATTGTCATGCATGCACTGTTTATGGCTTTTGGCTTAGGTATGAAAAGCTACAGCATGATGTTGCTGTTTTATGGCATCCGTGGGTTGGCTTACCCGCTGTTTATTTATTCCTTTATGATGATGTTGGTGCAGGTTATTCCTCGTGCTCACCTCGCGGCCGCAACGGGCTGGTTCTGGGCGATGTACTCAGTGGGAATTGGCGTCATCGGCAGCTATTTACCCAGTTTCTCAATCCCGATGATGGGGGAAACAGGTACACTTTGGATGGCGATAGGTTGGGTGGCAATCGGCGGTATAATTGCTTACTTTAGCTTGCGTAATATCCCTGTTGACCGCTCGAAAGTGGATTTGCCAATGAAAGACAAAATGGCGGAGTTATCCCGGGCAGCGACAATCTTATTTACCAATAAAAATATTTTTATGGCGAGCTTGATCCGTATCATCAATACGATTTCGTTATTTGGCTTTGCGATTATCATGCCATTGCTATTTGTTGACCGCTTAGGCTTTACTATTTCTGAGTGGCTACAAATTTGGGCTGTGTTCTTCTTTGTGACTATTTTTACCAATATTTTTTGGGGCATTGTTGGGGAACATATCGGCTGGATCCGCCAAGTCAGGTGGTTTGGTTGTTTAGGTATGGCTGTTTCAAGCTTGCTGTTTTATTATTTACCTGTTTACTTTGGGCACAATTTTGCGATTGCCCTGATCCCAGCCATTTTACTGGGTATTTTTGTTGCGGCCTTTGTGCCAATGACTGCGGTATTCCCAAGTATTGAACCACACCATAAGGGCGCAGCCGTTTCGATTTATAATTTATCTGCGGGTTTAAGTAACTTTGCTGCCCCAGCGATTGCGAGCTTGGTATTGCCTTTCTTCGATATTGTCGGGGTTGTTTGGGCATATACTGGGTTGTATATCTTTGCAGGAATTCTGACGTTCTTTATAAAAGTTCCTCAGCCAGGCTTTGAGAATAACCGTAAAATTAAATCGGTTAAAATGATGACTGAGCAGCAAGCTAATAACTAAATCTGTTTTTATAATGGCCCATAAATTGTGATTTATGGGTTTTTTATTTTTGCTGTCAATAATTCTATACATTGATAAAGGGTTATCTGCCTTTATTTGTCCTAATTGTAGAGAAAATAGTTAACGATAAAATTAAGTATAATATTTTATTTAAATGTAAAAATTGGTCGTGTTTATTTTGTTTTTCCGCCATGGATTGTGTGAATTATTGAAATTTGATCCTTTTGCAATAGAATATAATTTAAAAGGCTAAAAAATAAACGAAAGTGAATCTGATTCTCAATTAAGTCTGTGTTGATATTTTACGCTACTGAATCGCCTCGGTAATAAAAGAATATTTATGTATAAATGCTTTTAAGTGTAATAATTCACTATCTAATAAGTTTATTGCCATTATTCCTGCCTGATTTAATCTTGTTCAGTTATCTATACATCTGTATTTTCAATGTTATGATGAATTTTGTTGCGAAATTGTATGTTTGCAGCGAAATGCTCTTTATATTGATGGTTTATCATTCATAAATAAGCTGTAAATTAGTAATTAACTAATATTAATGGCTTCTAATACTAAAAAAATAAACAAATAAAAAGATATACGCGGGGAAAAAGTTATGTCGCAGATGTTAGCTCTGTTTTTGATAGTCGGAATATTATATATCGGGGATGCGATAGCGGTACGCACCAAAGCCTGGATCCCTTCCGTTTTCGTGTGCGCAGTATTGTTTCTATTAGGGTATTGGACAATCTTCCCGAAAGATATCGTTAGTATTGCGGGTATTCCACAGGTTGTTGCTGTCTCCCTAATGTACTTATTAATTACCAATATGGGCACTTTATTGTCCCTGAAAGAATTATTACGCCAATGGAAAACCATTCTTATTTCATTGGCGGGTATTCTAGGCATTATTTTTCTCACCTTTATTATCGGTGTTGCCTTGTTTGATATGAATACGGTATTAGTTGCTGTTCCACCATTGGTAGGTGGTATTGTTTCTTCATTGATTATGTCAAAAGGTGCTGCGGAAGCAGGGCTAGTAGATCTCTCCGTTTTTGCAATATTAATCTATGTTATGCAAGGGTTTGCGGGTTATCCGCTGACGGCAGTGATGCTGAAAAAAGAAGGGCGTCGCGTACTGGAAAAATACCGTAGTGGGCAGTGGGAAGAAACACTTTCTGTAGAGGGTGCCAAAGAGGTCGAAGTGAAAACCGTGGTATCGGAAGACGAAATGCCGCGTATGTTTAAAAAAATCCCTAATCACTATAACACGAGTTATTTCAAATTTTTACGTTTGGCAGCGGTAGGGTATTTGGCCTACTTAGCATCATCTTATGCTGCACCTTACGTGAATATCAGCCCATTCGTGCTGTGCTTATTATTTGGAGTTATTGCATCTTCATTAGGTTTCTTAGAAAGGCAACCTCTGCAAAAAGCCAATGGGTTTGGTTTTGCTATCATGGCATTGATGTTATTTATCTTTGATACTTTAAACCATGCAACACCAGATATGTTATTGCGCCTTGTTTATCCAATGGTGGTGTTAATTAGTGCCGCGGTTATTGGAATGTACCTCGCGTCATGGATAGTTGGCAAAATGTTGGGTGTCACTAAAGAGATGGCTTTTGCGGTGGCATTAACTGCCTTGTATGGCTTTCCAGCGGATTACATCATTACTAACGAAGCGATTAACGCACTAACAAAAGACGAAAAAGAGCGTCAAATTCTCACTAGCCATATGTTAGGACCAATGTTAGTCGGTGGTTTCATTTCCGTCACCATGGTGTCTGTTGTCTTAGCGGGCATTATGGTCGCTTACATTGTTCCAGTTGCAGGGTAAATAATTATGGAAACAAGTACATCTCGAATTCAACGTCATTTAGAACAATTGGCAGAATACACCGCGACGCCAGGCCAAGGCACAACGCGTATGAGCTATAGTGAGCAAGATAAACAGGCCCGCCAATATTTAAAACAGCAAATGGTGGCGCTTGGTTTACAAGTTCGTGAAGATGCAATTGGCAACATTTATGGTCGTCTAGAAGGGCTGCAAGCGGATTTGCCTGCGGTGATTATTGGCTCACATTTTGACTCTGTTCCCCATGGTGGCGCGTTTGATGGCCCTGCGGGGATAGTGACTGGACTGGATGTGGTTGCGCGTATTCGGGAACAAAATTTAACGCCAAAATACCCACTCGAAGTGATCGCACTAGTGGAAGAAGAAGGCACCAGCTTCGGCCGTGGTTTGATGGCATCCAGTGTGATCACGGGTTTAATCGGTACTAAAGAGCTCTATCAACTTAAAGATAGGCAAGGCGTCAGCGCTGCAGAACGCATGGCTGCAGCGGGGTTTAATGCAGACAAAGCGGCGGATGCGGTATTAGACCCAAAAAATGTTAAAGCATTTCTTGAGCTGCATATTGAACAAGGCCCTGTGCTTGAACAGGCGGGTGAAGATGTGGGGATTGTAGAGACCATAGTGGGTATTAGCCAGTTAGAGATTAAGCTGACTGGCAAAGCGGGCCATGCAGGAACAACCCCAATGAATATGCGTGCGGATGCTTTAGTGTGCGCAAGTCAGATTATCAGCGAAATCCCAGCACTGGCAAAAGCCGCAGGGGACAATACGGTTGCGACAGTTGGCCGGCTCAATGTTCTCCCTAATGGCGCGAATGTTATCCCAAGTGAAGTGGTATTTAGCGTCGATATTCGTTCAAAAAATGATACTGCTTTGCGTAAAATCATTGAGAAAATCATTGAACTGACAGAAAAAACCAGTGAGTCAGCAGGCATTGATAGCGAGATTATTCAACCACTTTATGTACAACCAACTGAGTTAAATAATGAAATCATTGGCTTAATGCAGCAGCATGCAAGTGAACAAAATTTAAAATTTAGAACTATGGTCAGTGGTGCAGGGCATGACACGATGATTTTTGCAGGGATCACTCAAACAGGATTGATTTTTGTGCCTAGTCGTAATGGGTTAAGCCATCACCCTGATGAATGGACAGATTATGCGCAAATTGCACGTGGCGTTGACGTGATGTTTGCCACTGTGAAGTCACTTATTGAATGTTAATAATTAAGAAAAACACCAAAGTACAGTATTGAAAAGGGTAAAGGTAGAAAAATGATCAGTCCAATTATTACAGCTGCAATCAAAAAACACACATCAGAGATGATTGCTTTTCGTCGTGATCTACACGCTCACCCTGAATTGCCATTCGAAGAAGTGCGTACAACACAGCGAATTGCTGAAGAACTAGACAAAATCGGTATCGAATATCGTCTCACAGAGCCAACGGGTCTGATTGCTGAAATTAAAGGTGGAAAACCAGGTAAAACCGTCGCATTACGTGCGGATATAGATGCACTGCCAGTGTTGGAACTTAATGATTCTTTAGAATATAAGTCGACGATTGAAGGCAAAATGCATGCGTGCGGCCATGATGCCCACACGGCGATGTTATTAACTGCAGCGAAAGCATTGGTTGAGGTTAAAGACGAGCTTGCGGGTAATGTGCGTTTGATTTTTCAACCTGCGGAAGAGATTGCACAAGGTGCACTGGCGATGATCAAGCAAGGTGCTATTGAAAATGTCGATAACGTATTTGGGATGCACATCTGGACGACAACGCCATCAGGTAAGGTTTCTTGTAATGTAGGGGGGAGTTTTGCCTCCGCGGATCTATTAAAGGTCACGTTCAAAGGCCGTGGCGGTCATGGTTCTATGCCAGAAGCTACAATTGACGCGGCGGTTGTTGCATCGGCCTTTGTGATGAATTTGCAAGCTATTGTTTCCCGTGAAACATCTTCATTAGATTCTGCGGTTGTGACAATTGGCAAAATGGATGTCGGTACGCGTTTTAACGTGATTGCGGAAAATGCGGTACTGGATGGTACTGTTCGCTGTTTTGATATCGCGACACGCGATCGCATTGAAGCCGCTATTCGCCGTTATGCAGAACATACAGCCGCCATCTACGGAGCTACAGCTCAGGTTGATTATATCTATGGAACGTTGCCTGTGATCAATGAAGAACGTAGTGCGTTATTGGCACAATCTATTATTTCTGAAGCCTTTGGTGAGCAATCCTTAATCACGGAAAGACCAACGCCTGGTGGGGAAGATTTCAGTTTCTATATTGAAAATATTCCAGGTTGTTTCGCGTTGTTAGGCACAGGAAATGCGGAAAAAGACACGCAATGGGCACATCACCATGGTTGCTTTAATATTGATGAAGACACAATGGTCACTGGTGCTGAGTTGCACGCACAATATGCATGGGCGTACTTGCAACAAACGGATTTTTAAAAATACGATAAGCTCGTAAATAGTGTTTTTTGCTATTAGCATGGCATCCTATACTGATTAGCCATTAAGTTTCAGTATAGGGTGAAATCCTTATACATCATGATGCACAAAAATAGCCTCTCTTAAGCGCTGTTGCTGCTCAAAGCGTTGCTCTTGGTTGAGTTCTGCATCATGGGAAAGCTGCATAAGCATTTCGTTCATATTGTGAACGGAATTTTCATCAAGCAGTAAATTCACTTTTTTAACAATTTCATCATAGTGGGACATAGTTACAACTCCAACGTATTTGTTTTGGTGTAATCATAATGCAAAACAGCATTGATGGTTATGCGATTAGTTTTGTTTATCGATGATCATAACTGCCATGGTATTAGGTTCTAATGCGCGCATAATGTGGGGGTCATCACCAGGGTAGTGAATATAATCCCCAACAGCTAACTCAATAGGGTTATCTAATGGGCCGACTAAGGCCCTACCAGCAGTGATAATAATGTGCTCACTAACACCTCGCATATGCGGTTCTGACACACGGTCACGTCCTGGTTGTGCAATCACAGTGTAAATATCGCGACGAGAGTTATCTGGGGCTGATGATAATAAAAAGGCTAAATAATTGGCGTGTTCTGCGCTGACAGGAATTGCTTCACCGTGGCGTATTACGGTTACAGTCTCTTGTTTTTCTTCAATTAAACGTGCAAAAGGGATATCTAACGCAACGCAAAGCGCCCACAATGTTTCAATACTTGGGTTTCCGCTGCCCGACTCCAGTTGTGACAGGGTGGACTTGGCAATGCCTGCCTTGCGTGACAATTCAGAGAGCGACAACCCACTTTTTTGCCGTTCGCGAGCGAGGGCTTTTGCGATAAGGTCAATGGGTGGTGTGGGTAAATTCAATTTTCATATCCTATTTAGATTGCACTTCGCCGTGATGATCATCATAATGAACAAATGTATTTTATATCGAACGGATTGGAAATGCTAACTTCAACATTCAATTCCACACTGAATAATAGCACAGTGAAAAACATCGCTCTTGTGTGTTTTGCTGACTTAATTGTGGGAATTTCATACGGTGCATTGGCACATTCTCAAGGGTTTGACTTTTGGGTGCCTTTAACACTATCAATATTAGTGCTTGCGGGAGCATCTGAGTTTTTATTTATCGGGGTAATCTTTACGGGGGGAAGCCCTATTTCCGCTGCTTTAGCTGGTTTGCTGGTTAATTCACGTCATATTCCATTTAGTTTTGCAGTGGGTGATTTAACAGGGAAGGGAAAGAAGGCACTTTTGGGTTACCACATTATGAACGATGAAAGTGTGGTTTTTGGTCTTGCTCAAGAAACAGAAAAAGAGAAGCGTGCTGCTTTTTGGCTGTGTGGTATCGGTATTTTACTTTGTTGGCCACTTGGGGTGATTATCGGTGAGGTTTTAGGCAGTTTTATGGATGATACCCACGTATTCGGTATGGATGCTATGTTCCCTGCGATTATTTTAGCACTTTCATTACCCGCATTAAAAGATAAACGATTGAGGTTAACCGCCATTATTGGTGCGGTGATTGCTGTTGCAACCACTCCTTATTTACCTGCTGGTATCCCTGTTTTATTGGCGCTATTGAGCTTAGTTATTTATATAAGGAAATAATCATGATGGGTAATCCGTGGTTAATTTTTACAGGCATCATGATATTAGCTGTTGGCACATACCTTATGCGAGCTTCAGGGGCCTTACTTAAAGGGCGCGTGGTGTTATCAGAAAATAGTAAAGTGTTGTTTTCTGCTGCTGCGATTGTGATTTTATTTTCTGTTGCAGTGACCTCGACGTTATTCGCTGGGGATGCATTTTCAGATTGGCCAAAGGTTTTGGGCGTTTTGGTGGCAGGGGTACTTACTTGGTATAAAAAGCCCTTTATTCTTATTGTATTGTCTGCGGCTGCTGTTACGGCATTATTACGCTTAATCTAATAAAAAATTGCCCCTATTGGTATATAGGGGCAAACGAATTATACGGTGAGGTCTTTAATGGTTTCAGAGGACCCATTTTTTTGCACGGAGGCGATGCCTTTCAGTGCAGATTGTTTAGAAGCATACATCTCACTGGTGGCAATAATTTCATGATTAGCCGCTTTTAATACAAAGTAATAAGGCTGAGCCACATCTTTCGTGGATTTTTTCAATTCATAATATACCAATATAGTCATTAAGTATCATGGGTAGCTATTAATAATCATATAAACTTAATATAATCATATAGTAAGTTGTTTTTTATTAATTGCATTATCAGTAATAGTCACAAATAGTCACTTGCAATCACTAGAAATATGTACATAATCGTGTACATAAATTTGTGGGATATTATGTAAGGGGTTATTTATGGCGCTGACAGATTCATGGCTCAGATCTACTAATGGAAAGCCACAAGAAAAAATGGTGACAAAATCTGATCGCGATGGGTTATCAGTGAGAGTAACACCAAAAGGCAAAATTATCTTCCAGTATCGTTACCGCTGGGCAGGAAAGGGAGAAAGAATCGACATAGGCAGCTATCCTGCTACATCACTGAAAGATGCAAGAGACGCCGCATTACTTTACAAAGGGGAGCTTGAACAAAATAGAAACCCAAGAGTAGTCAAGGCAATAAAAAAAATCGATGTAATAACGGCCCACACAGTACAGTCAATTATTACCCTATGGTACGAAAAGTATCTTAAGTCAGCTCAGGTAAAAGCTGATGAAATTCACCGTTCATTTGAAATACATGTGTATCCCAAAATTGGGGATTTGCCGCATGATGAAGTAAACCTACAAACATGGCTTAGCTTGCTCGAGGATATAACGGAAAACACACCATCCATTGGGGCTGTTATTTTGAATAATGCCAAAAAGGCTCACTTCTGGGGGTATAGCCGAGGAGCGATAAAAAGTAAACCGTTAGAGGGTATGACTTCCTTATCTTTAGGGGTAAAGCAAAATACAGGTGAGCGCACTTTAACAGATGACGAATTAATTTTATTGTTTCAATTTATTGATAAAAAAAGCTATAACCCTAGAAATGAAATTTTATTAAAGCTCTGCTTGTTGTTTGGCAACCGTGTAGGTGAGTTACTAAAAGCTAAAAAAACTGATTTTGATTTAGAGAATAACATATGGACAGTCCCACCTGAAAATCACAAGCGTGGCAGGCGATCAGGTAGACCTTTGATTAGGGCGATTATTCCAGCAGCGAAAGAATTAATTGAAAGGGCAATGGATATCAGTAGAGGAGAACATTTGTTTACTATAGCCAGTGGTAGACAAATGAAAGATGGCGGGTACGGCCGTATCATTGAAGTTATGAATGTTAGAATGTCGAGATGCTTTGAAAATTATAAAACATGGTCAATCCATGACCTACGAAGAACAATGAGAACTGGGATATCAGAACTTACAGATCCTCATGTTGCTGAAATAATGGTCGGTCATAAATTACCTGGTGTATGGCAAACTTATGATAAATTTACTTACTTAAAACAGCAGCATGAGGCATATGAAAAGTGGTGGAATAAGGTACTTAAAATTGTCTACCATTCTCCCAATCAATAATATCCTGCATTAACCAGCTTAACTGGTCGGCCCTGAATCTTGGTTTCGGGAAGCCCTCGCGCTTTTGCTTCCCGTTACCAGCCCATAAGCGAATAGCATGGGGGGTTAGTCCATATCTTTCCGCTAACTCATCCGTTTTTATATACACATATTCTTTATTTACAGCCTGACCACATTTGACCATAATTACCTCCACACATCTGCCGCATACAGATTTAGTTACTTATATCAACAAACTTAATAACTTGATAATTCAATATCACTCCATTTTCAGTGTACTCAACAGAGCCTTTTGAGCCTAGATAAGCGTCGAGTTTCCACCCTTCTTCCTGCTTGTTTTCTTTTAGCCAATTTTCGTAAGCGTCTTTTCCTACCAATCTGCTTGGGCACAATGCCGTTCTTGCTTCAGTAATTTTCTTTTTCCCAACTTGCTCTAATCCTCGAATGGTTAATTCGCAATCAACCTCACTTAACCCAGTAATAGCTTTAGTAAAATCAGAATAATTTATCTCTATTTCAAGAAAGTTAATCCTTGATGCCCCATCCCTGACTACTACGCTTATTAATTCACGCCCATCACCATAGGTAGGCCTTGAAATTGTTAGTTTACCTTTCATTGTTAGTCCTTATTAATCTAGCTCATATATCGTTTAATTTGGTGGCCTACCCATTCGCCTACCTGAACACTTACACCATTTCCAATTTGGCGGTATGCGTCGGTTTGGCTTACTGGGAATTGAAACCAATCAGGCACACCCTGAAGTCTTGCGTATTCACGAACGGTGTATGGCCTAACTCCCATTGGAAAGTTTTTATCAACTACGAGTCGAGTACTTTTATCTTTAGCGTAATGCGCAATGCAAGTTGGTGCTAAATCGCCATTCTTGGGGTTGCTAATGATAGGTAAGTCTCTATATTCACCATTCATTCTTGAATAAACAGATTTAGGAATATTAATATTTGGTTCGACTTCCAAAACATCTGCTAATTTAATTGGTTTGTGGTTAACTGGTGGTTGCGGATTAAAATATTTTTTAGTCCCAATAATAATTAAACGGCTGCGTTTCTGTGGTAGCCAAGTCTCAGACTGAATAGGGCAAAATACATTCACATAATAATCAGGCATTTTTTGCATTGCCTCCATAACAACAGGGAATGCTTTCATGCCAGGTACATTCTCAACAACATAAAACTCAGGCCTCGCAATCGCTAAATGTCGCAATGCATGTAGAAATAAGTTATCTCCAGTGCGTACGCCATGAATATCGCCAATTGTGCTATATTTGGTACATGGGTAGGTGAATATCATTCCATCACATGAGTTTTGTTCTAAAACTAATTCTAGTGCTATATCACATTCTTTTACGTGACTACCTAAATTATGCCTATATGTTTTACAGGCTGATTTATCCAGTTCAAAAGCTTGACCTATATTAATCCCAGCTTGCAATAGGCCTATATCCATTAGGCCAGCTCCGCTAAAGTAAGAGTTCACAGTAATCATAATCACACTCACTTATTACCAGTAAATCATCAAAGTAGTAGCAAAAAATGCACCTTTAACATTTTGGTTTGATGGGTAGTAATATGTAGAATATCCATCCCGTGGTACCGCTTTAAAATAACCAGACTCAAACTTGTCACATTTTTCCCAATTATCACGTTCTTCCTCTTCAATTTCTCCCGCTTCTATTGCTGCATTAATCACTTCTACTTTTGAGTGTATTCCGCGCATCATGAGTGTTTTAACGTCATTGGATTTTAAAAACTCAACTTTATTCATATCAGCCACCTAAATAATAATTCTGTAAGCTGAATTAATTGTCTGGATATAACCATCGGTTAGGTAAGTATCAAAATTAATAACCCTAGGTGTTTGAACTGGAGCACCATCTATATATCGGTTTTTGGCATCATTAAAAATGTATCCATGGGCACCATGAGCATAAATCTCAATAAGTCTTATATCAGCCTCAAACTCAGGTACTATTCCTGTTAACTGGTTATAACGATGAATAAACATAGTACGTGCTTGAATTGGCAATAATGGATTAACATTGATTAAGTCGCTTGCTGGAATATCTTTCAAATGCGGCCATATATTGTCACCATCTATTTCTAGATCACGGCGTTCTGTTGCTAATAAAGTTAAATCCGCATAATGAACAACATCACTTAATGAAGTTGGCAAACTCCATTTTTCAGTAACTGCCCGCTGGACTCTGGCTTCAATTTCTTTATATTCAGGCATTAGAGCCTTTAGTGGACTAGGAATATCTTTGCAATACGCTTCTGAGGCATCGTGCAGTAATGCTTCCAGTGCATATTCAGGCGGTACAATTTGACTCACATAAACAGAATGTTGAGCAACAGAATAAAACTGGCTAATTTGCCCAGCAAAACGGCATTCATTAGACAAACCCTGAGCGATATCATTAATATCGATATCATCCGCATTGATATTGATAAAATTAAAATGCTTACCTGTAAAAGTTGAAATATAAGACATAGTTACCCCACACAATAAACAGCGCCACCAGTTTAGTGGCGCATAAATTAATTAAGCTGAAAAATTACCAATGAATGTTTCGACCTTAGAGCCTTCAAATTTAGAAGAAAGTAGATCACGAAATTCCAGTGCCATTTGATCTGCTAAATTTTCAAGTTGAACAATACGAAGAACCAATACTGGCGTATCGTGTGAAGTTAAAATGCTATAGCGAAGTTTAATTGCGCGTTCTTGCAATTCTTCATAGGTGGTACATTTGAACTCAAAAGCAGCTGGCATAATGTCTTTGCTTTTTGCTTCGACGTTTTCCATAATTGATTTCTTAGCCGAAAAATCGCTATCTTCATGATCGGATGAACGGCTTGATTCAATAGTAATTCGACGAACAGCACCGATAGCCTGCTTAATATCGAGAGAATTACCTTCAGCGTCGAAAGCTGATAGGAAATCGCGCCAATCCTCCAACCACTCAGCAAGTTCTTTTTGTCCTTGTTTACGCCCACTAATGGATAGAACAGCGGAAAAAGGGGATGTTTTTTTCAAGCTAATTACAGCAGAGTTATCTGCATGACCAGGATCTGCGATAGTACCTAGGTTAAAGATAGTTTTTGCACTCATATCTTCAGCATCGATAAAACAACGGACACCATCCGCATCAGAATAACCAATACTATACTTAACAAAATCGCTAATGCTGGTGGTTCTTAATGAGCCACGGAAGCGATAACGGCCTACTTGATATTTCTCTAGATTAACAATTTCAAGCCCATTAGGTTTAGCAACAGCAGGGCAAGGCATATTTTCTACAATTTCTAAACGAACACCATCAATAACTAGTTCTGTAATTTGAGAAATAGCATCGCCATTTAATTGAGACATAAAAGCTCCTACTTATTTAATAAAGTATTTTTAAAGATTGAGTTTTAATTAAAAAAAGAAATTAATTAACTTGTTTTAATTTCCCGTCAGGTTCGCCTTTAATTGAAAAAAGCTGCCCCTGATCTTCTTGCATAATCGAAAGCTTGCCGCCTTTATTTACGTACATTGGCGTTTCAGTAGTATCCTCTTCCGAACGTTTTCCCTTTGGTGTTGGTGCAGTAAACTTAAGTTTATGTTGGATTAATACTCGCTTTTCCTCGATTGAATTATTCATTCGAGAGATATCCATTTCGATAATAACTTTTCCTTTCCCCGCGTGTTTTATAACACCTAGTGCAACATCATTTAATACAGCTGCAACTTTATTTTCAAATATTCCTGCATCTAATTCGCCTAAAAATTCAGGTATATTTGTTTTTCTATCTTCACTCATGAGTAGATCCTCATAATTAGGTTATTACTCCACAAATAAGACCGCTAATAATAATTAAAACATATTACCTAGTATGGACTGATTAAATATTAGCGGTCTTATGTGTGATGTAAAAAGGGTGGCTACTGAATAGAACATTATCATCAACCTCGTAGTGTGGAAGATTCAGGTCGCCACCAAAAATATCAATAACTACTTACTAGCACTGGCATTATTTCTTTCAGCTAAAACACGTTGATAAATTTCTTCACGATGTACTGATACATCTTCGGGGGCAGCGACACCAATCCGCACTTGGTTTCCTTTGACCCCTAAGATTTTAATTTTAATATCATCGCCGATCATGACTTCTTCACTGACTCGGCGGGTTAAAATAAGCATTCCCATACTAAGCACTCCACACAATTGAATTCAGTTAAGCATTAATAATGACTTGGCAGCGTTCAGACTGATCGAAGATTTCTTCATCGAGTTTTTCTAATTGTCGCTGCAGATCAGATTGTCGGGCTTTTAATGCCGCCAGCTTTTGAAGTTCAGCGGCTTTTTCCATAATCCATGCCGCAGCATCTTCTTGCGACATAGCAACACTAAAAGTAACGATTGGTTCATTTGAATTGGTTTGCATTATTTAGCCCTTAAGTTGTGAAAGTTGTTATTGGAGTCTTTCACGTGAACATCCTTAAGTTGTAATTTAGTTGTATAAAACACCTTTGTCAACAACTTTATGTTGTTTGATTTAAGTTAAAGAAAATTTAAGGATAGATAAAATAGGAGAGACTATGAAAATCAACCCAGCTTTTAACTATAAACAGAACAGAGACAAGCTATTCGCAAATCTAATTTCCATTATTGATGGCGTTCTATCTGATAATGAACTATCAGACTCTGAGATTCTTTACATAACCACTTGGCTTTCGGACTCAGAACAAATTTCAGATAATCCATTTGTGGTGCTTTTACAAGAAAGGATCGCAAGAGTGCTGGAAGACGGGATAATTACAGCGGATGAGCGAGAAGAACTGAAAAATACTTTACTAGAAGTTCAGCGATCAATAATTGATATGCCAAATATTGATTTGTATTCAAAAGAGTCAGACATCAATCTACTTAACGGCCTATGTAAGGGAATTATTGCAGATAGGCAGCTAGGCTTTGATGAGATTAATTATCTTGATTGGTGGCTCACTCAAAATGGAATGCTAAAAAGAAACTATCCTGGTAAACACTTGTATGAGCTAATAAAAACCATTAAAGAGGATGGTATTATAGATAAAAATGAAAGTGAAATACTCTATAAGGCGCTGGTCGATTTTTCTGGTACAGATCTAGATAGCGGCGTAGTTGATGGGTTGTCATGTCACTTACCGTGCGATGATATTGATAATTTTGATATATCTGGGGTTAGCATTTGTTTGACTGGTAATTTTTTGACAGGAAAGAGGTCGTTAGTTTCAAAAATGATAGAGGACGCTGGTGGTAAGGTTATAGATAGAGTAACTCAATCGGCTGATTATCTTGTTATTGGGGCTCTATCCTCCCGTGATTGGAGGTACTCCAGTCACGGAAGAAAAATAGAGAAGGCGATTGAAGACAGAGATAGTGGTAAGTCTAGTATTAAAATAACAACAGAAGATATTTTAATGAAATTTTTACCAGCTTCTTGATGACCAAAAGACTCGACCAATCACATGAACCCTGGCGACAGCTTCACTTCTTGGTAGCTGTTCATCAGGGTACTCATCCCTATTAAAGCTTCGTATTATCAGCCCACCGTCAGGTCGATAAATCAAAATCTTAACGCGCAATAAAACACCATCTCTTATCGCGTAAAGGTCACCATCTTTTATCTTTTTATTGCTGACATCAATAGCAACCAGATCCCCCCCATTCAATACAGGGAATAGGCTATTTCCAACTATTTTTACAATTCGTGCATTACTTGCACTGACACCATATTTACGCAACTCATCCCTACGGAATGGGTATGTATATTCTTCAGACTCAACAACTTCGGCATTTGCGCCACAACCAGCAGCTAATTCAATATCAAGCACGGGAATATCCACAAAGTCAGCATCACTATAAGTTGGGACTTCTTCCCATTCCTTTACTTCATAGTCTGTTTTTTTGCCATTTTCGTCCCTAGCCCCAAACTGCAACCAATGGGCTGAAACATTAACTGCTTTGGCTATATCTGCAACTCTTCTTGGGGCATTTGTTTGCCCTGACTCAATTTTTTGAATTGACTGCTGACTGACACCAACTTTCTCTGCAAGATCCGCCTGGCTCATTCCTGCTTTAACTCTTGCGTCTAACAACCGTTTAGCTATCGACATACATTTCCCTCCCTCGAAATTGTATTTTACAACTTTAAGTGTTGATGTTTCCAACATCTAAAAGTTGTCAAAGTTGTTGGTATGGATTAATATAAAGTTGTTATTTACAACTTTGGGGGAGTTATGGGGCATGTAACCAATGAATCATGCGTTGCTGGATTACAAACAGCAATTGTAGCTGCTGGTGGGCAAACACAGCTAGCAAAACGTATTAGCGAGCTTCTGAATAAGCCAGTCAAGCAGCAACAAATCTGGAATTGGTTAAATAGAAACAAAAGGGTTCCAGCAGACAAAGTCCTTGTTGTTGAACAGGCATCAGGGGTTTCTAGAAGCAAGTTACGTCCTGATTTATATCCATAACAATTAAAAGTTGTTGTGGAATTTATCAGAGGAAACCAATTGAGTTAACTACAAACAAAACAACGGAATTGTAGATATGTGCAAACAAACATTAAAAGAAGTCGTGAAAGAGATGTGTAAGGCATACCCAGGAGGCAGGTCAGCGATGGCGGGTGCTTTGGGTATGACAGAAACCACGTTCAACAACAATTTGTACGAGAAAAACGGGTGTCGTTTTTTTGAGCGCGAAGAACTTGAGGCAATGGAGGATTTATCTAACACCTCATTTCTTGCTGAGTATTACGCAAACAGAAGAAATTTGCTGCTGGTGGAAAAGATAAGTCCAGAGGATTTAGACGAACCCGAATTATTCAAATTACAAACTCGTGCATCAACAACTCGTGGTGAGTTAGTTGTATTCATTGGTAAAGCATTGGAAGACGGTGTTGTTGATAGGCATGAAGAAAAACAAATTCTGACCATGTTGGATAAGGCAATCGCAAGCACTAGAGGGGCTATCAATGCACTCATTAAATTACATAAGAAAGGTTGACGCCCCAGATATGCGGTCCGAGGCGTCGAGTGCTAATAACAACTTGTGTGGAGTAACTAGCATGAGCAGTGTAACGAATTTATCGGGTAGAGCGCAAGTACGCGCTTCAATCCGTAATAACCGTTTCGTCTATGAGATTAAATTACCAAATGGTTACCAAGAAACCAACTACCCATTTATGCAGTGGTTGGTAGATGAATTTAATGCCAATTGCGGGAGAGGGGATCATGTCCAATGAAGATGCCAACAATCTCAATCGCATTTATCTGGATAAGCGCGGTATTCGTGTTCGTGTCATACGTTATGACCGAGTCAAAAAGTGGGTCATATTCTTGCGTGACGATTACGAACATGAGTGCTTCGCCCCTTTGTACAAATTTAAAGCCGAATTCACAAGGGTGATGGAATGAGCAGCTTGTTACTACTTAAAACACGCCCACAGATTGTTATACCTGAACTGGCGGTTCGTTTGGGCTTGAATGAGGCTTTATTGCTTCAGCAAGTTCAATATTGGCTATCTGAAACATCGTCAGGCGTTGACCATGAGGGGCACCGCTGGATTTATAACACTATTGAAGAATGGCGTGAACAGTTCCCGTATTTTTCTGAATCCACAATTAAGCGTGCATTTAACAATTTAAAAAAATTGGGTGTATTAAATATTGAGCAAATCAATAAACGAACCCATGACCGCACAAATTATTACTCTATAAATTATGAACATGTATTGCTCTCCGATGAGTTCATATTGAACCCTTCGAGTAACTCAAGAAAGGCTCTTCGAACAGGTCAAAATGACCTTATCGATAAGCGCAAAATGAAACGTTCGAATAATACCAAAATGACCCCATCGAACGGGGCAAATTGCCCTGATCTTACAGAGAGTACTACAGAGAATACTCAAGAGATTACAACAGAGAGTAACTCTTCTTGTCAGGCTCATGCTGAGCCCGACCACGCGTTGGTTGTTTTGGATCATTTTAACAAAATCACTAAATCGAGTTACCAGAACAAGAAAACTACCATGGGGTACATCAACGACCGATTGTCTGAAGGCTATACCGTGGATGATCTCAATCAGGTAGCAGACTACTTAACGGCTAAATGGCTTAATGATGATGAATTTTCCCATAACCTTAGACCTATGACTGTTTTCGGAAAAGAAAAGTTTGAAAGCTATCACCAACTTTCCCAAAAATGGCATGCCAAAGGCCGTCCTGTTTGCATCAACAAAAAGTGGCTGAAGCCAGGTGAAGTGTCTGTAAATATCGATACTGTTGAACGTGACACTGTATTTACTCAAATTTTCTCAACAGGTTGGAAGCCAGCTAACAGGATCCAAGAAATTGCCAAAGAAATGGCTAGCAGAAGTGGGCTAGGTCGCCTAAATGAATTTGCAGGGCGTTCGGCATGGAAGGGGATTTGGCAACAGGCGGCAGAGCAAGCAGCTAGAGAGGTGACAGCGTGATGCGTAGTGAATCTAAGGAAATTTACGGGGCAAACGTTTTTGGTTTAGTCGCCATGTTTCATCAATTGCGCCGCTGGTGGGCTATTCGTGAATTGCGTCGTCAGTGGAACCAAGATAGATATTTTTTAACGATATCTAGGAAATATAAGCACTTAAATTGCTTAGTTGATGGTTTCAGTGTTCAGCATCGCTATAAGCATGTTCGCTTATTCGCAGAGGTCTTCAAGCAAAAGGAGATTATCTGATGGCTGTTTATTCGAGTAATACCGCACCAGAAGATAAAGATTGCTGGCAAACACCTCAGTGGCTATTTGAAGCTTTAACGCTTGAATTTGGATTTTGGTTAGATGCTGCCGCAAATGAGCAAAATGCCTTGTGCTCATATTTCTTAACCATAGAGCAGAATGCATTACAAAGTGATTGGGTAAGTCGTGGCGCCATATGGTGTAACCCGCCTTATAGCAAGATTAAACCGTGGATCGCTAAAGCCGCAGAGCAATGCGCAAAGCAAAACCAACCAATAGTGATGTTATTGCCAGCAGATAAATCAACATCCTGGTACTCATTGGCGCTAAAAAGCGTTGATGAAGTTCGAACTATCATTGATGGCCGTATTAATTTTGTTGATCCCAACACAGGAAAAGAGAAAAAGGGCAATAGTAAGGGCTCGATTCTTCTTATTTGGCGTCCATTTGTAGAACCAAAAGCAGTAGGTACGCACGTTTCAAAGAATCGCTTAATGGAAGTAGGCAAGGCAATTTTAGGGGAAGCGGTATGACTCCCTTATATCTAAGAATCGCGAGTGAATTTAAAGCGGGTAATGAAATAACAACGAAGAAAATCAGAAGTATATATGCGTCATCTGATAATCATACAAAGCATACGATAGCGTTTTTACTTAGAGCTGGCGCGGTAGCGAAAACAGACAGAAAGGAAGGAACTTTTATTGTTTATGTACTTCAGCAGAATGCTTACGAAAAGGTAGTAGCGCAGGATAATAAAAGTAAGAAATATAGAGTAAAAACAAAGCCATATGTTAAGTGTGATGTTAAAGAGTTAATGAAAACGCATAACCCATTGATATTACAGTTTAATAAGCTTTTATCGGAGGTACGCACATGAAAGGAACTACTTTGTTGAAGCTAAATGAAGCCTATAACCGACAAACTGATTTTATTGCCTCCAAAACGATTAAAGCCTTAGACCTTGGCTGTGACGCCTCATTCTTTGAAATTAGGTATCAGAAACGGAAACTACATCCAAGAGGTAAGGTTTTTATTAAATTACTCAAGCTATGTGGGGAGGAGCGATTTTATGACTGACAACATCATTAAAGTCAAATTCTCTGATGATAGTAAACCTAAATCAGGTGCAGTAGTTAAGGGGAAAAAGGACTACGAGCAAACCCGCTGTCATCATGGCGCCATTGTTATCGATGAACAGTACCGACTAGTTGAGTGTGAGCAGTGTAACTGTGTTATCGATCCGTTTGAATTACTACTCAGAAGGGCAAAAGACGCAGAAGCGGTAATTCGTGAAATTGCAGATCTAGGGAAAAGGCGTGATGAGTTACGCAAATCAGTTGATGGGTTGCTCAAGGAAGAAAAGAACACTAAAGCCAGATTGCGAAGTGCCAGAACAGATTTAATGTTTATTGAAAATAAAAAGCTTCAGCATGAGGGGAAGGTTGGATGAAAAGCAAAATAGCCGAAATTTACCCTTGTCCTCATTGTGGAAGTGAAAATATAACCATCGAGAGCCACAGTTATAGAACATGGTTTTACATTCAATGCCACAGTTGCGGTGAAAAGGGACCAGAAGTAAATGACAAACCTACGGCAGTAACAGTATGGAATGAACGAGTAGTTAGTATTTAAAAACGCAAATGCGGTTGCGTAAACGTGGAGAAATTATATGAATCAGTTATCGATAAAAGCATTAACAATGTCGAGCGTTGAAATATCTGAATTAGTTGAATCTCGTCATGACAAAGTTAAGCAGTCTATAGAACGCCTGGCGGCGCGAGGTGCAATTCAACTCCCCCCAATGGGGGAGGTTAGAAATCATCAAAACCAAGTGGTACAAGTTTATCAATTAAATAAACGTGACAGTTATGTTGTCGTGGCTCAATTATCACCAATGTTCACAGCAAGGCTGGTGGATAGATGGCAAGAGTTAGAAAACCAAAAACTGGTACCAACAACATTCTCTGAAGCCTTGCGTTTAGCAGCGGATCTGGAAGAAGAAAAACAACAGCTTGAAAATAAGTTAATTGAAGCTGCTCCGAAAGTTGAGTTTGTTGATCGATACGTGAAAGCAACTGGCGCAATGACATTTAGGCAGGTGTGTAAGTTGTTGGATATTAAAGAGACAGAATTTAGGGGCTTTTTACTTGATAAAAAAATCATGTATCGGCTCAACAATATATTAACACCATATCAGCAGCATTCAGAAGCGGGGCGATTTGAAGTAAAAACAGGTGTAACCCAAGGGACTGAATATGCATTTACTCAAGCCAGATTCACGGCTAAGGGTGTGAAATGGATAGCGGGTTTATGGATGGAGCACAAAGCATATGCATAAGGCTTCAATACTTACAGCGAATACGGTACCAGATTTGGGGTTAGTAATATTTCGACCAGGAGTAAGTGAATTATCAAGTTTTAATGGTCGCATGCTTATTATCCCAGTGCCTAATTCACTAAGCGATAAATCAGTAGGGCCTATCTCTCTTTCTTCATCATTCCTCAGCGACGAGTTTAATGATGTTGAAGAGATAAAGCAGGTATTAAAACTAACTGTAGATCCTGAGCCACCAGCTAGCTTGATGTTAAAGCCTAAATTACAGCGTTGGACTAATGATAAATACCTGCAGTGGGTAAAATCACAGCCATGTTGTGTTTGTAACTCCATCTCGCACGAAGCACATCACCTAATCGGTCACGGTCAGGGTGGAATGGGCACTAAGGCCCATGACTTGTTCACTATCCCATTATGTCGCATTCACCACAGCGAATTGCATAAGGATCCAAACGGATGGGAAATGGTACATGGTAGCCAGTTGGTTTTATTATTTAAATTTCTAGACCGCTCAATCGGTCTGGGTGTATTCGGTTAATGCGTTGTGCGGAACGCAGTGGGGGATTACATGGCTATCTATTCTCATGATTTAGAATATTTAAGTATCAAAGCTTATGATGCAGTAAATAGTTGCGTTGGTACAACGAAAGGGCAACTAGAAGCATTTGAGGGGTTTGGTTTGACTGATACTAAAACAACACCAAGAGTTAGAGTAAGAAACCTAGAATTAAACGGCCGTCTTGTTTGCCGAGATACAGACCCCGTTTATGCATTAGAAACTAGAAGCAATAGAACACCAGGGCCAATGATTGATCCTCATACATTTGAAATGAGTTCATGGAGAAGAGCTATAAATGCATTAAGTGATGAGCACCGATCATGGATTATGTATAGATATGGCAATGACCTAAACTTTGAACATCAGGTGAATATCTGTAAATACATCTGGTGTGAATTTAATGAATATGCAGCAGCGTATAATTTAAGTAGTAAAGTTAAGGGGCGTCTAAAGGCATTGATTTGGTTATCAGTACAAGGATATGAGGCAGAAAATTACTCACAAACCAAACTTGCTGAATTGGCTGGCGTAAGTCGATATAACTGGAATAAAACCTATCATCCCCACTGGATCAAGATGTTATATATTTGTGGCAATCTGGATGAGAACTCACTTTTTTTAATGAGAAATAAAAGGCAAGAACAGAAAAGTAAAAATGAAGTGTAAAACTTGCAAAAGTTAACAAAATGAGCCATATTTAAGGCTAATTTGGTATGTTGCCAAAATTGTTTATAACCTCGCAATGCGGGGTTTTTTATTGCCTAAAATAAATATAAGACTTGCTGTTACGTTTGGTCAGAGTTACATGTGTAGTTATGCACAATAACTGACCAAGGGTTTTAAAATATCATGTTAAAACAGAGTGATATAACGCAAGAAGCAAAAATTATTTTTGAGGCTACCCCATATACTGAGGCTGTTACAGCAGGTGAGGTTTCACAAGTCACTGGGCTAACACAGCCGCACTGTCAATTGATACTAACACAGTTAGCAATGGCTGGGTTAGTTGTAGAAAATATCAAAGAAAACACATTTCAAAATATCCAACTGTGAAAATGGGCGGCTGGTGGGTGTTGACGCACTCCACCAGCCATTTACCCGTTGTTGAGGTCACGGATAAACCAAGGCCCACCGCTTATACGCGTAAAGCTAGGTGAGCTTATCAAAAAAGGTTCTCCTGATCTATGAAAAACACTGTAATTTTAAACAGTATAAATTTAGTCAATGACGACTCACTCAGCTACATAAAGACACTTCCAGATAATTGCATCGACCTAATTGCAACTGACCCGCCTTATTTTCAAATTAAAAGCTGTGGTTGGGATAATCAGTGGGAAAATGTCACTGCCTATTTATCTTGGCTTGATGAAATGCTTTCTGAATTTTGGCGGGTATTAAAGCCAACAGGCAGTCTTTACATGTTTTGTGGATCTAAACTGGCGGCTGATACTGAAATATTGGTTCGTGAGCGGTTCAATATTTTAAATCATATAATTTGGGCTAAGCCATCAGGGCCATGGCGAAGAGCGTGTAAAGCTGATCTGCGTAGTTTTTTTCCAAGCACAGAGCGCATTATATTTGCAGAGCATTACCAAAGCCCTTACAAAGGGAAAAGTAGTGAATATCTGCAACAATGCCGTGAGCTTAAAGAAAACGTACTTAAGCCGCTGATTGAGTATTTCAAGCAAGCCCGTGATTCGTTAGGGATAACAGCAAAAGAGATCCACGAGGCCACAGGCAAGCAAATGGCCTCACACTGGTTCGGATATAGTCAGTGGCAGCTACCGAGTGAAACGGATTATTTGAAGCTTCAGGGCTTGTTCAAGCGTGTTGCTGAGGAGAAATTAAGTAAAAGCCAGTTATGTCGTGAACATGCAGAGTTAATGAGTGAGCAAATCACATTAAGACGCGAATATCATGAGCTGGCTGAACAATATCAATTATTACGTCGTCCCTTCACTGTGACCGTTGATGTTCCTTATACAGATGTATGGGTATACCCACCTGTACAATACTATCCTGGTAAACATCCGTGCGAAAAACCTTCAGAGATGATGGAACACATAATCAATAGTAGTAGTCGTGAAGGTGATGTTGTTGCCGATTTCTTCATGGGCTCTGGCGCCACAATAAAAGCGGCATTAAAACTTAATCGCAGGGTGATTGGCGTTGAGTTAGAAACTGAGCGATTTGAGCAAACAAAGTTAGAGATAATAGAGCATGCTGACTTGTAAGTGATTCTTACATGTTGAACTATCTGGTATTTCCAGATAGTTCATATGTTTGGTTATTCCGAACAGCTGATTATTCAACTATCAAGCGTCGATAGTCTTTATTTCTAATATCATGATAGTTGTCTGTCATATATTGATGTTTATGCCCAAGTAGAGTCATCGTATCTATACCTTGCGCTCGATATAAGCGCTCCGACAACGACCGTTGCTCTCTAAACGATGGTGGCTTCCCAGTGATTGGTTTTGGTAGGACAGAGTCCCTACATATTTTAAACCATCGAGAAACGGCCCAAGTTTTTACTGGTTTTCCATTATTGTAATTAAGTAAGTTGCCCGAGGTTGAACAGATAGAAATGACATCTTCTAAGCTGAAGTTTATTTCATCTAGTTTTAGCGATGTGGGAATAGCTATCCGTTCATTTGTTTTCTGTTGTGTAACATGAAGATAGCCATTAAAAATATCATTGTGATGCATTTTGACTATATCACTAATGCGTTGTCCTGTTATCAGTGCTAGCAACATGCTATTTGAAAAGTACTCTGGCGCAGCATACTTAGCGTATTCAAATATCAAACGCCATTCATCAATTAGCAGTCGCTGGGTTTTAATTATTCTTCTTGGGGTTCTAACAATCGCCGCAGGGTTGTGATTAATTGGTATTACACCATCACGTTGCGCTTCAATAAATATATTGTTTAGGTGGACTTTGAAACGATAGGCAGCGCTTGATTTACCTTCATTTTGGATGCTGGATAATGCATTAGCTATGTTGCTGACAGAAATCTCTACTAATGGAGTTTCGCCCCATAGCGATGAAGACCTTCTCAGTGACAGGTCATATTCAGTATAAGTTTTTTTGCCTATCTCATTATATAAGAGTCTGTCATTGAGAATTTTACGATAAATAGTCAGCCATTGATTAAGATTCATTTTCATCGTTTCTTATGGCTTCTTCAGCTCGCCAGATGCGCGCTGATTTTTCAGAAAACAATTGCGCTGAAACTGACTGAGAAAGTCGCCATCTAACAATGCTCTTTACGCCAGATTCTGCCGCATAGTCTTCTATTGTTTCAAAATACTTGTAGTTATAGTGTTCGAAGTCTGGAAGGGATTCGATTAACTCTTGTCTTGTCAGTGAGAGCATTTGCATTTGACTAATAACGTCAGTTGGGATTGGTGACGTGCCTTTTTCCCATCTCTGCCAAGACCGTGGTTCTACTTTGCCCACATGCTCTGCGGCTTCAGCTTGTGATAGAAAAAGCAGTTGCCTTAATTGCTTTAGCTCTGAATGTGTCATGATATGCCTTATTTAAAAAGGAGCCGAAGCTCCTTGTGTTATGCGTTAATCCAAGTTTTTCCTGCTTCTTTGAAGCACACTAAAACACCATTTTCATATTCTATTTTAAGAGTTGTACCTTGAAATGACTGATTGCGAGAAGCAAAGCGTTTTGCTTGAGTTAATGTTTCAGCCTCAAATTTAACACCGTCGCGGTCTGAATTAACGTTTTGAGTTTCTTTGATGATGTAGGTAGTAGTCATAATAATCTCACTTAGTTGAGTTGGGATTGCCTTATTGCCTTCCCGTTAAATACATTATTGTCGCAAACGCGACGCAATGCAATCTAAATCAATGTATTTATCGTGATTCAAATCACATTTAATTCAAAAGGTCGCCTAGCGCGGCTTTTTTCGTACATAGCCACCGCAAATCACTATCAACACGTTTAATTACTGCAATGACATTGCGGTTGGCTACCCATTAACTAAACATCGGAACACTCCGCAGGGGGTGGATATGCGTATGCACGAAAAATACTCAAGCCCCTTTTCTTATGCATTAGGAGTAATCACTACAGCGGCAGGGGCGTTATCACTAGACCAGTGGGCGGTGCTCATCGGGATTGTATGTACTGTCGCTACATTTTTGGTGAACTGGTACTACAAACGGAAAGAATTCAAATTAAGAGAGGCTAACAGTGGCAAAAATACCAAATAAAATAAAAAAGGCTGCCGCTGGTGGCTTAATTGCTTTGACTGTAAGCATGATTGCTTATTTTGAAGGCATGGAAACTAAACCATATAAAGATGTCGTCAATGTCACCACAGTTTGTTTTGGGCATACGGGTGCTGACATCATCCCCACCAAAACCTATACAGAAGTAGAATGTTTAGCTTTGCTTGAAAAAGACCTCAGCAAAGTCAGAAAGGGCGTAGACCCTCTAATCAAAGTTGATATCGACGATAACACCCGAGCCGCTATTTATTCCTTTGCTTACAACGTGGGCACAGGTGCTTTTGCACGTTCTACGATGCTAAAGAAACTGAATGCAGGTGATATCGCTGGTGCTTGCAATGAATTAAAACGCTGGACTTATGCAGGGGGTAAAGAGTGGAAAGGCCTAATAACACGCAGAGAGATAGAAAATGCAGTATGCCTTGGAAAGTTCGACTCGGCTTACTCTTATTCTTTATCGGGTTCCCCGTCTACTTGGCAACTGGCGTATATGTACTTAGAGACGATACCTGCAGTATTGACAAGGTAAGTTTAGAAAAACGATGCCAAAAAGCCCTAGATCACTATCGAGGTAAGCAGGTGAGCTTATGAAAATAGATAGTTCCACTTGGTTATTTCTTATGGTTGTCGGTTTAGGCTGGTGGGCTGTAAGTGAATATGAAAGCAATTCGTTGCTGAAGATAGATAACAGTAACAAAAGTAAAATCATTGCTACCCAGTCGCTACAATTCAATCGGTTTAATCAAATAGCTACCACAGCTTATCGCTATGGCATTCAGGCGGAAGCCAAATCACAGGAGAAAGTCATTGAATATCGAGAAATACTCAAAAAAGAGCTTACTTGTGATTTGCCTGTGCCTCAGCCTATTGCTGATGGGGTGCTCAAGTACACCTACGAATTACGGTCAATGTACTCCGATCCCCAAAACACTAACCGAGCCAGTGCTCGTGCCATTACCACCGACACCCTAACTTATTGCCAAGCAGTGCTATGGATTGATTCTTTATTAGCAGCTCTGGATAAGGCGAACGCGCAGATCGAAGCGATACGGAAGCTGGAAGAGTAAAACGCTTACTGGTATTGGAACTCAGGAAGAGAAGATAGGATAAAAATTAGAATCAATATCACATAGAATTAACCTTTTCATTTATGTTTAAAATTTTTCTGATATATTTACATCAATAGTTTAAAATCAAATCAACCTACATTAGTAGGTTTTTTCATGGATTGATAATATGTCAGGACTTTCTGTTGAAAATAATGATACTTTAAGTGATGAATTAGGTGAATGGCCTGATTTTTATCCTGCATTTGTTCCCCCTAAAAGTGCATTCGATGCAGAAGGGGAGCTTTTTAGGCTTGTTATTTGCGATCCTCCAGCGCAAGCATGTTTTGCTTCAACTTATGAAGAAGATAAAAGAAGACTTAATGCTTGCAATTCGAGAGAAAAAAAAGAGTGTGTCTATGGCACATCATTTTTTAATAGTTATGAGGGCGCGAAGAATAATCAAGATAAATTTCCTCAAGCGCTAGGTAATAAAAAGATAGCCAAGGGAGAGCTCATAGCTAAAATGGGTAAAATGAAGCAAACATTTGTGAATCCTGCTCATTTCACCGTTTGGTTAAGAGTGAATTCAAATATTCATGAGCATTTTGAATGCGTATCGGGGGGAGATAAATGAAAAATATATTTATTTCCCATAAATTATTCGGCAACTTAGTTATTCGTAATGTTTATGAGTTTTATGATGAACCACGCCTATTTTCCGTAACGAACGAAGTTGCATCAATATATATAGTATATTGGATTGGTGATTCAACGGACTCTTCTAACTGGTTTATTATTCCGATATCACCAGACAGATTGGAAATGCTAGAAAGAAAAAGGATTGATATTTATTCGGTTTTGACTGAACAGGAGCAATCATTTTTTTATACAGCAAATATATATTTTGACGAATGTTCAGTATCAATTGAAACAAAAGACGCGCAAGATGTATATGATATAGCCCTCCCTAAAAAAGGTTTGGGTATTAGTTCCGTTGTCCCTATGTTAGTTAATGGGTGCCTAGGTAATCCAGTAGAATATTCAACACATGAAATTCATGTGGAAAAAAGTGCTAAAAAAAGTATTTTAGATTTAAATCATGTATCTAGCATTTTTGATTCTTTTGATGTTTTTTATCAACATATGATTAAAGCTCATGATTTTAAAGATAAAATACGGCCTGTTGCAGCAAGGCCAGGTTCTTTTATATTATCATTTCAAGCTGAAAAATTAGCTGATTTTGAGCCTATTTTAAATAGACTTTATAATCTTATTTTGAATAGGAAAGATATTAAAAAATTCATGATGGAAAATGGATTAGATTTTCAATCTTTCTTTTATTTATTGAATAGTGTTATTGAAACAGGTACTAATTTTGAGTTAAAAAACACTAACACTGATGAGGTTATATTTGATTTAACTAAATCTGCCGCTGAATTTTATTTAAACGATATACGCAGGTCTGCAGCTACTTCTGTTAGTGGTGAGCAGGTACCCCAAGCCGATATCCTTAAAACTATATTTAAAATAATTGAGATAAAATGGTCTGATAACAGCTTAGATACTACCAATACAGGACTAAGCGAGAGACATATATATTATTATCTTCACGCGTCAAGAATATTAGGTTTTATTGATCAGCATAGAAATGTCACTGTTTCAGGGCAGCAACTAATAGAAGCTGATGATAATACAAAATTAAAAATAGCTGCAAAAAATTTCGAGCAAAGTCACTGTTGTTGGGCTTGGATACAGTGGGCCGAGGTAAATAATTTATCTGAACTGGATCCTTGTTCAGCGGAGAAATTTTTAAAAGAGCAGTGTTTCACACTAAGCAGTGAAACACTAGCTAGAAGAGCTAGGACATTAAAAAATTGGTGCTTAGAATTAAAAAAACACTATATAGCATACTAGCATGTTTTAGTTATAAGCCGCTGAAAAGCGGCTTTTTTTATGGTTTTTTCATACATCAATGCATCTACATAATAAAGGAATGTGTTAATGGAAGTTCATAGAGTTTACGGAAAGTGACGAGTGGATATGTTTAATTTTTAAAATGTGATTCATTGGGTAGCATTGATAGATATTATGTAAGAACTATAATTTTTAGCCTGTGAGGGTTGTTTTTTTAATCAATAGCCACAATATCTATATATGCTTATTTATTATAAGGAGAGTATCTATGTTAGAAGATTACTACGCTCATGATGGTTATGATGATGAAGCTAAGCACAAAAGATTACTGGCAGTGCAAGCAGCCTTAGAAATTGCCAAGGCATCAGCGTCAAGCTCACCACCAACGTATGGCAATATGTCTAATGATTTGACTGCCGCAGCTGAACATATCGGAAATCTAGCAGATGCTATACAAGCGGCGATTAGCAAATAAATCACATTGTTTACTTAACTAACCACCTAAGGGTGGTTTTTTTGTGCTCAAAGAAACCTTAACTCAATGAAAACAATTAATTCTGTGGAAAATGCAAAAGGTACTCCCGAGGGGGTACCCTCTCCACGGGGCGGCGCGCTCGCGGGAAACGGCTCATTTTCAAATTTTCATGCTGTCAGCAGCAGGTGAGTTAACCGTTTGATTTAATTTGTAAATATCGACATTGAGGTGACAATTTTTAAAATGAGTTGTCACCTCAATGTGTTATATCTATCTGATAATAAATAAAAATATCAGTTTTCACCTGACAGAGTGAGGTGTCAATGTCCAACATCAGCAATCTGGGGGACGCCTACAACTGGAGCGTGGCTAAGATTGCTGAAGCATTCGGCTTGAATCGCGGAACAGTTAAAAAGCGATTGCTCGATGCAAACACCCCGATAGCAAATATGGTTCGGGGGAATCCCGTTTATGCTTTACGAGATATTGGCCCGATACTTTTCGGTGCTGACCCTGATGCCAACACGAACAGTTTGCAAGACCCATCATTAATGCCCCCCAAGGATCGCAAGGATTGGTTCCAGTCTGAAAACGAACGGATAAAACTAGAAACCACACTTAAACAACTGGTTCCTGTTGCCGATGTGCATTTGGAAATGGCGGTATTGGTTAAAGCAATTACACAAGTTTTAGATACATGGCCCGATAAATTAGAGCGTGATAAAGGTTGGAATGCCCAGCAGCTGACAGAAGTACAAATCATTGTTGATGAATTGCGCGATATTTTAGCCGCACGGGTAATGGATGCAGAGGATTTTGAAGAATGACAGTAAATTACGCCTCGGCATCGACAGTGAGGAAAGATGTTGCCTCCCTATTAAAAGCTCCCCGCAGAATGCCAATTGCTCAGGCTGTAAAAAAATATATGCGCGTTCCAATGGGGGAAGGCTCTTCAATACCGTGGGATGATTCATTAACCCCTTATATTATTGAACCAATGAATTGCCTTGCGGATCGTCGCTATGATTCAGTGATATTTGTTGGTCCAGCTCGAACGGGAAAATCATTGGGGCTGATTGATGGTTGGATCGTCTATGTCATTGTCTGCGACCCTGCAGATTTTCTTCTCATTCAAATGACGGAAGAAAAGGCGAGGGAACACTCTAAAAAAAGATTGGATAGAGCCTTTCGTTCAAGTCGAGAGGTTGCTAAAAGACTAAGCCCTCACCGTAATGACAATAACGTCCATGACAAAACATTCAGGGCGGGGAATTATTTAAAAATTGGCTGGCCATCCGTCAATATCATGTCCTCTTCGGATTATCGGTTTGTTGCATTAACGGACTATGACCGTTTCCCTGAAGATGTAGACGGGGAGGGAGATGCCTACACGCTAGCCGCAAAGCGTACAACCACATTTATGTCCGCAGGAAAAACACTGGTGGAAAGCTCTCCTGGTCGAGAGATAACGGACAGTAAGTGGCGGCGAAATACGCCGCATGAGGCCCCGCCAACAACGGGTATTTTGTCACTTTATAATCGGGGTGATCGCCGCCGCTGGTATTGGCCATGTCCGCATTGTTCAGAATATTTCTTACCAATCCGTGAAAACATGGTGGGCTTTAGTGAAGGCGATGACCCAACAGCAGGTAGTAAGGCGGCACGATTACAGTGCCCCCACTGCATGGGAATTATCGAACCAGAACAGAAAAGAGAACTAAACAATAAAGGGGTTTGGCTTAGAGAGGGGCAGTCTATTGACCAAAATGGCGTTATAACAGGTGAACCTAGAGAGTCTCGCATTGCGTCATTTTGGATGGAAGGCCCCGCCGCAGCTTATCAAACATGGGAAAAGTTAGTTTATAACTTACTCAATGCGGAACAGGAATACGAGCGAACGGGTAGCGAGGAAACGCTAAAATCAGTCATTAACACTGACTGGGGACAACCATATTTACCGAAAATCAGCCAAGAGCAGCGAAGCGGTGATGATCTGAAAGTGCGCGCTGAATATTGGGATCATGGAACGGTACCCGATGGCGTTCGTTTTCTTGTTGCTACCGTTGACGTGCAGGGCGGTAAAAAACGGCGATTTGTCGTTCAAGTTACAGGATATGGCGCCAGAGGTGAACGTTGGATAATAGACCGTTTCGACATCACTCGCTCTTTACGTTATAGCGAAGATGGTGAAGCTAGAAAAATTGACCCTTCTTCTTATGCGGAAGATTGGAATATTTTGGTAACGGATGTACTCGATAAAACCTATCCACTTCAAGATCGTGACGATTTAGAAATGGGTATCCACAGCATGGCGATAGATACTGGTGGTGAGGAAGGGGTAACAGATAACGCTTATCAATTTTGGCGTAAATGTAAAAAAGATGGTTTGGCGCGTCGTGTCTATCTATTTAAAGGGGATGGTAAAGCCAAAAGTAAACTAATCACCAAATCCTACCCTGATAACACTGAACGTTCAGACCGCCGCGCCAAAGCGCGTGGTGATGTACCTATTTATTTATTGCAAACAAATGAATTAAAAGACCGTATTTCTTCGCATTTAGGACGGGAGACGGTAGGTAATAACTATATTCATTTTCCTGATTGGCTCGATGATTCTTTCTATGATGAACTTACGTATGAAGAGCGAGACAATAATGGGAAATGGAGTAAACCAGGCAAAGGGGCTAACGAAGCTTTTGACTTGATGGTCTATGCACATGCGTTGGTTATTTTACTGGGTTACGAAAAAATCAAATGGGAGAAACCACCTAAGTGGGCTCAGTTGCCAGATATCAGCGAAGCTAAACTATCGCCTCTGACTTCTAATCAACCTCCTCCAAAATCAACACCAATTCAAACTCAAACAGAAACCCAAGAAAGCAAGCCTAGCGCAAGTTCGGCATGGGCTCCTGTGTCTTCAACATCTGGAGGATGGGTATGACCCGAGATGAAATTAAAGAAATGAGGGACGCGTATTTAACGGCAGAGAGGGAAATACTGCAGGGTAAAAGTGTCACATTTAACGGCCAATCCATGACGATGGAAAACCTCAGCGAGATCCGTAAGGGGCGAGAATATTGGGAGAGGCGGTATTCGCAGAGTAGTTCCGCACATCGCAAGTCCCCAGGCTATAAATTAGCGAGGTTTCAATGAACTTTCTTGATAAAGCCATATCGGTGGTTTCACCTGGATGGGCCAGTAGCCGTTTGCGCTCACGAAACCAAATCATGGCTTATGAAGCCGCAATGCCATCACGACAACATAAGGCAAGGCGAGAATCGCGTAATGCAAATCAATTGACGCAAACTGGGGGGAAGTCATTACGTGAACAAGCTCGGTGGTTAGACAATAACCATGACCTTGTAATTGGTATCCTCGATAAAATGGAAGAGCGGATTGTCGGCAGTAGAGGGATCATTGTTGAGCCTCAGCCATTATCGAAGACAGGGCAAATTCATGAAGATCTAGCTAAGCAGATAAGAGCTGCTTGGGCTGAATGGTCTATTCGTCCAGAAGTGACAGGGCAATTTACGCGTCCAATGCTTGAGCGCCTTTTGGTTCGAACATGGATCCGCGATGGTGAGGTCTTTGCTCAACTCGTAAAAGGAAATCAAAAGGGGCTGGATAAACAAGCTGGTATTCCGTTTTGGTTAGAAGCGCTAGAACCTGATTTTGTACCTATTCATTTTGATGATACAGGTAAAAACATCCGACAAGGCATCCAAGTGAATGAGTGGGGCCGACCGCAATCCTATTCCGTTTACAAAAACCTGTTAACTGCAGGTCAGCAAATGGGGGAATTAAAGTCCATCATTGCTGAAAACATGCTGCACATAAAATATGTACGGCGGTTACATCAGGTGCGTGGTGTTAGCTTGTTTTCTGGCATTTTAATGCGCCTAAGCTCTTTGAAAGATTATGAGGATGCAGAGCTAACGGCAGCAAGGATTGCAGCCTCATTAGGGATGTACATTAAAAAAGGTGATGCCAGTTTATATGATGACGATGAGGGCAAAGAAGACCGTAATATCATCATTGAGCCAGGCATAATCTACGATGATTTATTACCTGGTGAAGAAGTCGGCATGATCAAATCTGATAGGCCAAATCCAAACCTTGAAAATTTTCGAAACGGTCAGTTAAGAGCCGTTGCTGCAGGTAGTAGGGGGAGTTATTCCAGTATTGCTCGTGATTACAACGGGACATACAGCGCACAAAGACAAGAGCTGGTGGAGTCATTTGAGGGATATTACATTCTACAAGATACCTTTTGTGGCTCCATTAGTCGGCCTGTTTATCGGCAATGGCTACAAATGGCGATTGCATCAAGGGTAATTATCCTCCCAGCTGATGTTGACCTCAATTCACTTTATAACGCCACATACAACGGCCCTGTCATGCCATGGATTGATCCACTTAAAGAATCGAATGCATGGAAAGCTCAAATCCGCGGTGGTGCTGCGACAGAAAGCGACTGGGTTCGAGCAAGAGGGGGTAATCCAGCAGAAGTTAAACGGCGCCGCAAGGCGGAAATTGATGAAAATGAACGACTGGGGCTGAAATTTGATACAGACCCCGCCAACGACAAAGGTAATGATAATGCAGACGAAAAACACACATCTCATGCTACCCAAAAACAGCATGACGATGAGTAAACCGCTGATGTCGGCACCAGAGAAAAGCTGGTTTCAAATGAAAGCGACCAGCGAGACTTCAGCTGATATTTATATTCATGACGAAATTGGCATGTGGGGGATTAGCGCACGTCGATTTACCGAAGATTTAATTTCTCTTGGCAATATCAATCATATCAACCTTCATATTCATTCACCAGGAGGTGAGGTTTTTGAGGGGATTGCTATTTACAATCAGCTCAAAAATCACAATGCCACCATTACGGTTTATATCGATGGGTTAGCAGCTTCGATGGCGTCAGTCATTGCCATGGTAGGTGATGAAGTCAAAATGCCAAAAAATGCCATGATGATGATCCATAAACCTTGGGGCGTGTCGTGGGGTGATGCTAATGATATGCGCGATTATGCTGATCTGCTTGATAAAGTCGAAAATGTTTTAATCCCTGCTTATATGGAGAAAACGGGAAAAACGAAAGAAGAAATTGAAGCCATGCTCAGTGAAGAGACATGGTTAACGGCAGAAGAGTGCGTGGAGCACGGTTTTGCTAACTCCGTTATTGAGCCAGTCAAAGCGATGGCCAGCCTTTCATCTAAACGCATTGAGGAATTTAAATCCATGCCTAATTCATTAAAAAACACGTTAAAAAATAGCCTGACTAACCCTCGTAACACGACGGTGCCATCGGCAGATCCAGCACCACAACCGCAAAACCCAACCAATACTCAAGAGACTGATACCGCAGGTATTCAAGCCCAAGCGCGTCAAGCGGAACAAGCGCGTATGAATGGGATTAAGGATTTATTTGCTATGTTTGGTGGTAAGCATAATGACGTCATGGTTGAGTGCCTTACCGATATCAACTGCACTGTTGATCAAGCAAAAGATAAGATTTTAGATTTAGTCGCCAAAGGTACAACGCCAACAAATACCGTTAATTACGGTGCTCATATTTATGCGAACAACGGTAATATTGTGGGGGACAGTGTTCGCGCATCATTAATGGCACGTGCAGGATATGATGAAGCACATGCTGATAACCCTTATAACTGCATGACATTACGTGAATTGGCTCGCATGTCATTAACGGATCGTGGCGTTGGTATTGCGACTCGTAACTCAATGCAAATGGTTGGCATGGCCTTTACTCACGGCACATCTGACTTTGGTAATATTTTGTTAGATGTAGCAAATAAATCTATTTTGCAAGGTTGGAATGAAGCGCCAGAAACGTTTGAAAAATGGACGAAAAAAGGACACTTGGGCGACTTTAAACCGGCTACCCGTGTTGGAATGGGCGGGTTTAACTCTATTCGTGAAGTTCGCGAAGGGGCAGAATATAAGTACGTCACTACGGGTGATAAAAAGGCAACTATCGCACTGGCAACCTACGGTGAGTTATTCAGCATTACTCGCCAAGCTATCATTAACGATGATATGTCAATGCTTACTGATACCCCGATGAAACTAGGCCGCGCAGCCAAAGCGACCATTGGTGACTTGGTTTACGCTATCCTGATGGATAACGCAATCTTCAGCGGTGATAACATTAAAATGTTTGATGCAAAACACGCAAACTTAACCAGTGGCGGCATGGATGTTGATACGATTGCGGCTGCTTGTGCGTTAATGCAAGAGCAAAAAGAAGGTGAGCGTGAGTTAAATATTGAGCCTGCATTTATGTTGGTTCCAACGGCCTTAGTAACTTCTGCCAAACAAGTTATTGGTTCTAGCAGCGTCAAAGGTGCGGATATCAACGCGGGGATCATTAACCCAGTCAAAGATATTGTTGAAGTTATCCGTGAATCTCGTTTATCACGTGGTGCAAGTAAAGATAAACCAACGTGGTTCCTAACCTCTGCTCAGGGCACCGATACCATTGAAGTTGCCTATCTTGATGGAGTTGATACGCCTTACATTGACCAAGAAGAAGGCTTCAGCTCTGACGGTGTAACCACTAAAGTTCGTATCGATGCAGGGGTTGCACCAGTAGATTATCGCGGTATGGTTCGTGTCGATACGAAATAACCTTATTACAGATTAAACCTCTCGCCCTAACGGGCTTTTTTTATACCTAAAATCTGGTTCTTCGGGGCCAGAAGGAGAAGTTATGGCTAAGAATTATCAACAACAAGGGTTAACTGTTGAAATTAAAAATGCAGGTACAACCGCTATTCTCAGTGGTGATTTGGTCATGGTAGGCGCTCTAGCTTGTATTGCTGCAACGAATATTGAACCAGGCGAGACTGGTGATGGCTTTGCCGAAGGTGTTTATTTATTGAAGAAAAAAGCAGGTGTTGCTTTAACGGCTGGACAAGCGGTGACAGGTGATAAAGGGATTGTTGCTGACAAAGGCGGCGTTCCCGTTGGTATTACATGGGAAGCGGCTGAAGCGGGCGCGGAATTAGTGCCCGTAAAACTTAATATTTTTCCAGCGACAGCTGCAGCAGGCGGTTAATTTATGAGTGCGTTTGAACGGTTAACAGATCGACTGGACGCACTCACCACTAAACGAATGGGAAAGCCTATATCTATTAACGGTATAGACCACATCGGGGTAGATTCTCACTTTTTACCTGAATTTGGCCCCGTCACAGGGGATGGGCTTTCTTATGTCATTTTTTCAGCGGGATACCAACCCAGAAAAAACGATAAAGTGGTTGCTGGTGGGCGCTCTTATCTGGTCACTCGCTATCAACAATTTAATGGTAAATGGATGATTTTTATTGAGGGCGATGATGATGAAGGGGAAGGATGAAGCCATTCGAAATCTCAACCTCATCGTTGAGAAAGTAACTCCGATTGCAACGGCGCAGGCGATAAACCGAATCGCGACGAGAGCAATTAGCCGCAGTGTTAAGGACGTTTCCCGAGAAACAAAAATCCCACAAAAAATAATCCGCAAGCGTGTGCGACTTAAGAGAGCAAGTTCAAAACAAGGCATAGCCAAAGCCAGAATAACCGTTAACCGAGGGAATTTACCTGCAATTGTTCTAGGCACAGCAAGAGTGCAACTTTCACGAAGTCGAGGTATTGAAAGGCGACACAACAGTGTTTTGAAAGTCGGTAAATTTACTTTTCATGGTGCGTTTATTCAGCAACTTAATAATGGCCGCTGGCACGTCATGCAACGGGTTGGGAAAAGCCGATATCCGATTGAAGTTGTGAAAATTCCGTTAGCAAAGCCGCTAACGGATGCTTTTGAGGAGCACGTTATTAAAGTTCGTGATGCAGATATTGATAAAGAAATGCGGTATGCCTTGAACAACCAGTTACGGCTTTATTTTAAGGGGGGATAGTGATTTCGCATACCAAGATCCGTGAGTTAGTGATTGAGGGGCTTAAGAAAAGCATCCCGAAATTATCAACTTATGATGGGCGACCCGTTAACTTTGATGAAAATGAATTGCCTGTTGTTGCGGTTTATTTAACCGAACCTCGCCCAGATCCAAAGTACCTTGATAGCAACCAATGGACTGCCATTCTTCATATTGAGCTGTTTTTAAAAGCAGCAAAAACCGATTCTGATTTAGATAAATGGGTAGATGAAAAGATATACCCTGCAATCAAAAGTATGACCAACTTAGGTGATGTTTTAACCGATATGACACCAAAAGGGTTTGATTACGATCGTGATGATGAAATGGCGTTATGGGCTTCGGTTGATATCACTTACCGAATTGAATATGAAATGTAAGGAATTTTACGATGGCAAAAGTACCAAATCCACTGGAGCCCACAAAAGGGGCTGGCACAACACTTTGGGTCTATACTGGAACGGATGACCCCACTAAGGATCCGTATCTTGAAACGGATTTTACTCGATTAGCTAAAATCAAATCACTAGAGCCTGGAGAAATTACTGCAGCAAGTGAAGATGATAGCTATCTCGATGACCCTAACGGTGACTGGGAAAACACGACTCAGGGTGAAAAATCCTCGGGAGAAACCAGCGTTACTCTTGCTTGGTTACCAGGTGAGGAAGGGCAAAAAGACCTTGTTGAATGGTTTGATGAGGGGGTACCGCGCTTTTACAAAATTCTGTACCCAAATGGTACGCTTGATTTATTTAAGGGCTGGATTAGCGGCCTAGGTAAATCAATCCCAATCAAAGAAACCATGACACGAACAGTGAAGATTAAGAACACTGGGCGACCAACCATGGCAGAAGAAATCCCCCCAAAACCAACGGGTAAAACGGTTACTCAACCAAAAGAGTAATAAATATTTTAAATCAATAAGATAGCCACATTGCTTGTGGCTTTTTTTGTATCCAATAAAAGGGTAATACTATGTTTTTAAAGAAAAAAGACTTATCTATCGGTGACGTAAATATTGTTCTTTTTGAGTTGACCGCATTGCAACGTACTGAATATTTTGAACTTTTAGTTCAGCAAGAGAGCGAACTTGGAAACCTTGAAGGGCATGCGCGAGGTGCAAAAGTAAGTCGTCATGGTGTTGAGCAGTTGGCATGGATAGTTTCGCGCTCTATCTGGAATGCTGACAGAAATCGTGATGTTGAAACTGTTTATCATGAAATTCTTGATAACTGGGGAGATTCAGCACTAAAAAGTGCGTTTGATATTGTCTCTAAATTAAGTGGAATGAAAGACGAAGATAGTGATTCAGGTGCGGGCTCCGATCAAGAAAAGCAAGAAGCTGAACCAATGGAAAAGTAGTTGCGCGTGAACGGGTGTTTGCTTTGCGACTTGCGCGTGAATTTAGACGTCCTGATTGGCGACGAATGCTAGATGAAATCAGCGCTTCCGAGTATGGCGATTGGACAGACCATTTCAGCAAAGTGCCGTTCACGCCACAACTCATTGATGCTGAGTTCGCTGCCTTACAAAAAACCGTATTTCAAACCATGTTTGGTGGTGATACAAAATTAACCGACTTTATGCTGCTAACTGACATTGAGTCAGATGATAGCGAAATGTCAGATGAAGCTATTCAGTTAGCGAGTGAAGGAATATCCGGGGGAGTGCGGTATGAGCCAGCAAATAGCAGATCTTGAGATTAAGATTGGTGCAAATACCACAGAATTTTTTGAAAAATCAGGTCGAGTAGAGCGAGAGCTAGAGAAGAAGGCGCAGGATGACATACGATTCGCAAAAATAGTCCAAAACGCACTTGACAGGATTGATAAAAGAAAATCAGAGAAACTTAGAAGTCAATCCAATCAAACAAAGCTACTCGAAAATGAGGCTATGTCGGCAAAGCAGAGAGCCCTTGATTCACTGCAGGAGCTTCAAAAAGAAACGGCTAAATTTTCTAGTTTACATATTAAAACTATCTCTGAATTAGAGAAAAAAAATAACGAAGTATTTACATTCCTGCCAGATCTTACTGGGCAATACTCTACTCAACTTGATCACCTCGAAAGGCAAAAAGCGTCACTCAACGAGATAATAGCCCTGCGCCACAGAATTGAAAAATCGTTTAAAGATGGCGCAATTACACTTAATGATAATACAGCCTTACAATCAAGAGCTATTGCTATATCAAGAGAGCTTGAACGGGCAGAAAGTAACGCCACTCAAGCCAAGCAACGTTTTATTAATAAACTGAAAGAGCAAGTTACTCAGCAAAACTTGTCACGTACTGAAATGCTTCGCCTACAAGCAGCTCAGTTGGGTGTTTCAAGTTCGGCAGATGTTTACATTCGCAAACTCGAAAAGCAAAACGTAGCGTTAAAAGGTGTAACGATTAGTTCTGGACAGTATCGGCAAGCCATGCGACAGCTGCCAATGCAAATGACCGATATTGTCACTTCTTTGGCTTCTGGCATGCCGCCGTGGTTAGTCGCAGTTCAGCAGGGAGGGCAAATTAAAGACTCTTTTGGTGGGTTTGGTAATTCACTGAAAGCGATCACATCTTTAATCACACCATGGAAAGTGGCCATGTTTGGTGGTGCTGGTGCATTAACGGCCTTTGGCGTTGCGGCATATCAGGGATCCAAAGAGCTAAGCGAATATAATAAACAACTTATTCTAACTGGAAATTACGCAGCTAAAACCAAAGGCCAACTCAATGAATTGGCAAAGTCGCTTTCGGGTGATGGTATCACGCAGTACAAGATGGCTGATGCGCTAGCACAAGTTGTTGGTTCTGGTTCGTTTACTGGCTCACAAGTAGACATGGTGGCTGGTGTTGCTGCAAAAATGGAAAAGGCCACAGGGCAATCTATCGATGAAACTATCAAGCAATTTCAGCGACTCAAAGATCAGCCTGTTCAAGCGGTCATGGAATTGGATAAATCCCTTCATTTTTTAACAGCAACTCAACTTGAACAAATAACAACACTTGATGAGCAGGGGCGAACATCTGATGCCGCTAAAATCGCCATGGAATCCTATGCTAATTCAATGAGAGATAGGACATCTCAAATTGTTGAAAACTTAGGTTTCTTAGAATCTGCTTGGGCAGGCGTTAAAGATATGGCAGGGAGTGCATGGGATGCCATGCTTGATTTAGGTAGAGCTAAAACGCTTGATCAGCAAATAAGGGAATATGAAGAAAAGCTTGTGGATTTTCAGATAAACCCTGCATCGAAAGGTATTCATTTCAACAAAACAGGGCAAACGGCTGATGACTTAAGATATGAGCTTCTCGCATTAAAGGAAAAGAAATTCCAGCAAGATATAGAGAGTGCGAGAAAAATATCTGAAAAAAATGAGGAAGAGATCCTAAAGCGCAACCTTAATCTGCAAAATTACTATGCAAATAGGTTCTCATCAAGAGAAACGGAGCGAAAAAAGGAATTAGCTAAACTAGAGCTTGATAGAAAAATATTAGGAGAGGAAAAATATCAGGAGTACAAAGCGGAAATCGAAAGAAAGTATGCAGATCGAAAAGTGCCGAAAACACCGAAAGGTAAGGCATTTCACCCTGATATGGGTACTCGGCAAGATGAGTCGGCACAAGCTGAAGTAACCTCTCTTCAGGCTCAGCTAAGGCTTCTTGAACAGCATTCTTCAGCAACAGATTTTCTTAGTCAGCAACGTAAGAATTTACAGCTTGAACAGGCTAAGTTTGAAATTCTTGAGGAGGCCAGCAAAACTCGTAAATTATCCCTTGATGAACAATCTTTATTAAAAAATAAAGAAAGCATTTTAGCTAATAAGGCAAAGCTAGCTGATTTGGGTGACCAAATTTCAAAGCAAGAACATCTTAATAAATTGCAAGATCAGGCTGATAAATACGTCAAGCAGCAAGAAGCACGGCAAAAGGCCATTGCTGATTCACTGGGTAAATCGTCTTTAGAGCTTCAGCGAGCACTCGAAATAGAGCAATTACGATCAACTTATGGCAATACCCCGCAGTGGGAAAAAGTTGAGGGGGTGAAATTAGATACATTTGCTCAGGAAGATTCAGCAAAAAAAGATTGGATTGCTGGAATGAAAACTGCCTGGGGTGATTACCGTGATGTGGCCTTGGATGTTAACACTCAAATTCAAAATGCGACTTCGTCGACATTAAATGGACTTAGCTCAACTCTTTCTAGTGCGCTGGTTGATGCTCAAGCAAACTTCAAAGATTTTACAAAATCAATCCTGAAAATGTTGGCTGAAATTGCTATCAAAATGAGCGCGGTTAAAGGGCTTGAAGCTTTTGGTTTTGGTGGTTTAACCGCTAATGCAAATGGCGGCGTGTATAACTCTCCTGGTCTTAGTGCTTATAGTGGGCAAATTGTTTCACAGCCAACTTTATTCCCGTTTGCTCGTGGTGCTGGATTAATGGGAGAAGCGGGGCCAGAGGCAATATTACCTTTACGCCGAGGCATTGATGGGAAGTTAGGTGTTGTTGCTGCTAGCGGTCGTTCTGGAGGTGAGGTAAATCAGACTTTCCAGATTAACATTCAAAATGATTCTGGCAACGGAGAAATTGGACCTAATGCAGTTAAACAAATTTTGAATTTAGTGGAGCAAAAAACCAAGCAAGTTATGACGAAAGAGCGTCGTGATGGTGGTTCGTTTTCTGCGTAACATAATATGAAGCCCTCTTTTGAGGGCTGAATAGCGGAGGTTTAATGGAAATTTTCAACTGGCCTATTAAACCAGGGATGGGAACCGAATCTTCACCCCGCGTGAGAACCGTTCGTTTTGGTGATGGGTATGAACAACGCAAGCCTGACGGGTTAAATTCACAACTCGAAAAATTTAATGTGAATTTGTCTCTAACACCTGAAAAAGCTAATGGGGCGTTAGATTTTTTGAAGCGTCATGGCGGAGTGAAATCATTTTTATTTCAACCAACTAAAAGCCAGCCTGCGGTTGTGGTTGTTTGTAAAAAATGGTCTTCAGATAGCGGCAATATCCGTAAAACAATAAGTGCGGAATTTGAGCAGGTGACTTTCTAAGGCTTGATCGCTTTCTCTTTTGTTTCAATACGCTAATATAATGAAAAATTATCTTGGCTAGAGGTTGTTATGAAAGGATTTGGAATATTTCTTTTGGTTATTGGCATAATTGGTGCCATAGCTTCTTTTGCAATGGATGTTACCGTAGCAACAGAATATGGGCGACGGGTCAACAATATAGGGCTAATGTCAGCTAGGCAAAATTTTATACTCATAAGTTGTTTTATAATCCTTTGTGGTTTGTTAATGGTTTTATTTGGTGGCAGAAAAAGTACCAAAGTAAATAATATGGACATTAATGCGGATCAGGTGTTACATATAAAATGCCCTTATTGTGCTGAATTGATTAAACCAGAAGCTATTAAGTGCAAGCATTGCGGAAGTGATATTTCAGTAAAAAATGTCAATGTAAATACAGGCAGTTCTTTTGTATTCGATAATAAAAAACTACTTATAAAAATTAAAGATGGTTATTTAATTGATGACAATGCTGTTGTGGAGCTAATTGCCTTAATTAAAAAAAATATCCTGACTCTACGGATTTAATAAAGGATAGTGAATGTGATGTGAGAGATATAAAACTCAACATCCCTCAGGTCGCTCATGAATCATTTAATCGTAAGTTTAATTATCTAATTAATAAATAGAAAATATAGCATATTAATAATAACCACCTTCGGGTGGTTTTTTATGGGTAAAATAAATGCATAACATCCCACCAGAATTACTTATCGCAACAACGAAGCTTGAAGCCGAAGCTGAAGTTATACTCTATGAAATAGACCTAACAAATATAGGTGGAATTCGATATCGATTCCATAACGGTACCAATGAGTCATCAGGGCCAGTTATTTGGCAAGGCCAAGAATATGAACCTTACCCTATTATGGGCGATGGCTTTGATTTAAACGGCAAAGGCCCATCAACACGCCCAACTATTTCATTGTCTAATTTGTTTGGCCTAATTTTTGGTATCGCTAGCCGCCTAAACTCAGGGGTAGGGGGCACTGTTATTCGTCGTAAAACAACAGCACAATTCCTCGATTCAGCCAATTTTGCTGGTGGCAATGACAACGCGGATCCAACGCAAGAGCAAGTTAGCCGATGGGTCATAGAACAATTAACCAGTCTTAACGCTGAAACCGCCACATGGGAACTTGCCGCACCAACTGAAACAGATGGTGCCACTTTTCCAGCTCGAGTTATTCTTTCGGACGTGTGTAATTTTGGCTATCGCTCTGAAGAGTGCGGCTATAAAGGTGCGCCCGTTGCTGATGAGCTAGGTAACCCAACACAAGACCCCAGCAAAGATAAATGTGGTAAGCGTTTATCTGACTGCAAGCTAAGAAATAACACACATCGAATCGGATGCTTCCTCTCCTCGTCTCGCCTCAGTCAATAAGGATCACCATGTTAGAACAAACTATTTTGGAACATGCAAAACGCATGGTGCCACAGGAGTCGTGTGGCCTTGTGATTATTCAAAACGGTATCGAGACTTATATTCCTTGTGAAAACCAACATATCGACCCTGAAAATCATTTTTCAATTGCGGTTGAAAACTACATTCAAGCAAGCCAAATAGGCGAAGTTATCGCGATTGTTCATAGTCATCCCGATGGTAATCCCTATTTAAGCCCAGCGGATAGAGCGCATCAATTAAAAACAAATTTACCATGGTGGCTGGTATGCGAAAGCAAAATCACCAAATTTGAATGCGTACCAAAGTTATTGGGCCGCCAGTTCATTCACGGTGGTACAGATTGCTATGGCTTATTCCGTGACGCATACCATCTTGCTGGTTACTCATTACCAGACTTTGAGCGTGAAGATAATTGGTGGCGGCAAGGGAAAGAGCTCTATTTAGATAACTTAGCGGGAAATGGCTTTAAGCAAGTTAAAAGAGATATCCAGCCTGGCGATATTATTTTGTGTTGCTATGCCAGTTCCCGTGCAAATCACGCCGCAATCTACTTAGGGGAACAGACCATTTTACATCATGTCCCGAATCAACTGAGCAAGCGAGAGGTTTATAACGAAAGATGGCAACGAATGACTCACTCAATCTGGCGTTACCGCAACTGGCAACCATCCGATTTTATGGGGATCTGCAACGATTTGGACGTCGATTCGATTTAAATATTAATACCGCTGCAGAAGGGCTTCATGCTTTATTTCTTCAAATTCCCAATCTTAAACAACAATTCCGTGATGGCTGGTACCAAATTCGTATTAGCGGCTCTGATGTTGATCCCAACGAATTGCATCAGCGTGTCCATGAGCCATTGATGGCAAATGCGGTAATTCACATCGTTCCGCGTATTGAGGGTGCAAAAACAGGTGGTGCATTTCAGTTTATTGCAGGCGCTGCTGTTTTAGCGATCGGATGGTGGAACCCAGCAGGTTGGAGTTTTGGCGCATCAATGATGTTAGCGGGTGGCGCAATGATGATCGGCGGTGTCGCTCAAATGTTAACACCGATACCTAAGCCTGCCAATTTATCGCGCTCTGAAGAGGAAAAGGGGAACACGTACTTCAGCAACCTTGAAAACGCAGTCGCACAGGGGATGGCTGTACCTGTTGCCTATGGTGAAATTATGTGTGGTTCAAGGGTGATTTCACAAGCAATTGAAATCATGGATGACGGCGATGCAAAAGATATTGATGTGGGTAAACACGGTGGTAGTGGGGAGACTTAATCATGGGTAAAAATGGAGGAAAGCAACGTACTCCGTATGAAGCACCTAACGATTTAACATCAAGGCAAAAATTATCAATTATTGATTTAGTTTGTGAGGGGCCGATTGAGGGGCCAGTGGGAGATTTAAAAGGGGTTTATCTCAATAATACTCCTGTTATTGATTCCTCTGGCAACAGTAATGTGAATGGCATGACTGCTCAATGGGTATCAGGCACATTAGAACAACCAGCCTTAGAGGGGTTTTCATCCTCATCAAGTGAAACTCCTGTGGGGATTGAAATCAAAAAAAGCACACCCGTTACTCGTACAATAACTTCACGAAATATTGATCGCTTACGGTTAACGTTTGGCACCCAAGCGCTGGTTGAAGTTAAAGATAATGGGGATCGTGTAGGTACATCGGTTGAGTTACAAATTCAGGTGCAACGTAATGGGGCGTGGGTAACAGAAAAAAATGTCACTATCCGTGGCAAACGGAGCAATTCCCCATATCTAATGGCTGTCGTCATTGATAAGTTACCGCCTCCACCTTTCGGTATTCGTATGGTTCGCCTAACGCCAGATAGCAATAGCGATAAATTGCAAAATAACACTATTTGGTCAAGTTACACCGAAATCACAGATATCAACCAAACTTATCCAGGCTCAGCAGTCGTGGGATTAACGTTTGAAAGTGAGCAGTTTGGGAATCAACATCCCACTCGAAACTACCTAATAAGGGCGCGAATTGTTCAGGTGCCTGATAATTATGATCCAGAGACTAGGACATATAAAGGTATCTGGAGTGGGGCTTTTAAGCCTGCTTATACAAATAATATGGCTTGGGTTTTGTATGACGTACTAATGGATAAGCGTTCTGGACTTGGTAAAAAGCTTAAATATTCAGAAGTGGATAAGTTTGCGCTTTATGTCATCGGTCAACATTGTGACCAATTGGTGCCCGATGGTTTTGGTAATAAAGAGCCTCGAGTAACTTGCAATGCTTATATGACTGATATTCGTAAGGCTTATGATTATTTCAGTGATATGTGTTCGATGATGCGTATTATGCCTGTGCGGAATGGGCTGCAAATGACATTTGTTCAAGACCGCCCTAGTGATGTTGTTTGGCCTTACACAAATGCCAATGTGGTCAATGGTCGTTTTCATTATAGCTTCAGTCCATTAAAAGCCCGTCATACCGTTATTGAAGTGCGTTTTATTGATCCGCAGAACGGGTGGAAAACCAGTGTTGAGCAAATTTCTGATGATGCATTGGTTGCTCAGTTTGGCCTTAACGTGCTTCGAGTTGATGCTTTTGGCTGCACAAGCCGTGGGCAAGCGCGACGTTATGGTTTATGGATATTATTGACGGAGAAGTTAGAGACTCAAACCGTTGAATTTGAAGTGGGCGCAGAAGGGTTACGACATACTCCTGGCGATATCATTGAAATTATGGACAACGACTGGGTGGGTGGAGAGGATCCTATTGGCGGCAGACTCATTGCCCTCGATGTCACTCAAAAGATTTTAACCCTTGATAGAGAAGTGACAAAACCTAAGTCTGGTACCGCTTTTATTTCGTTAATGAATGCCACTGGACGTTATGAACGCGTAAAAGTGACAGGGTACTTGGGTAACCATCAAATTAAGGTTGAATCAGTCCCAAAAGGTGTTGCCATAAAATCGGTATGGGGTATTAGTCAGCCTGATTTGGCTCGTCGCTTATTTAGGGCGATTACAATTTCCGATAAAGGCGATGGCACCTATGGTGTTATTGCAGTTCAGCATGTCCCCGAAAAAGAGGCCATTGTTGATCAGGGCGTAAAATTTGAGCCGTTACCCGATACGCCATTGGGTGGCTACATTCCTCCGATTGAAAACCTTTCGGTTGAAGTCAGTGCGGATAGTGATAATTGGCAAGTAGAAGCTAACTGGACAACCGCAACAGCGGTTCGTGGTGTTGATTTTATTCTCAAATTAACCCAAGCAGGGCGTATTGTTGGTACCGCTAAAACCCAAGAAAACCGTTATCGAATGGGAAACCTACCACAGGGTAACTACCTACTTTCCGTTGCACCGCAAAATAAAGATGGGCAAAAGGGAGAGCAATCCTCTGTTTCATTTGATATCAACCCACCCCCACCGCCGTCTTATATCGATGTTGAACCAGGCTTTTTCAGCTTAGGAATTATTCCCCATGTTGGTGGGCAAAATGCTCTGCGCCTGCAGTATGAGTTTTGGTTTTCCGAAAAGCAGATCGCCAATATCAATGAAGTTGAGCTATTAGCTGAATACCTTGGCAATGGCACGATGTGGGTTATTCAGGGAAGAAAGCTTAAAGCTGGCCAGACATATTATGTTTATGTCAGAACCGTAAACCCTGTAGGCAAATCGCAGTTTGTTGAAGCTAACGGAAAGCCAGAGGATCGGGCTGATGAAATATTGGAAGTTATTGGCGATAAGTTTCTCAGCACTGAAGCTGGTAAACGAATGGAATCTCAAATTGAAGATATTGCACTCGAACAGCTTGAAATTAAGCATGAGCTTGTTGATATCGACAGTAAAACAATTGAACTCGATAACAAGGTATTAAATCTTAATACCGATTTAGCAATCGTTAATGAAACCGCATTGCAAAATCAAATTTATGCAACGAAATTGAGTTATGAATTCAAGCGCGAGACAGTCAGAACCGAAGGGAAAATATTCCGACTTGAAGAAGTTAATGCACAGCAAGATGCTGCAGCAGCGCGTTTTCAAGAGCAAATCAGTGCTAGAGTGGATTACAACACTTCTGCGATTCTTCGCGTTGAACATGCCCAAGTCACGCTTGAAGAAGCCACAGCGGAGAAAATCAACCAAGTAACAGCGGAAGTTGACGCAGCCAAAGGGCGTATCACAACGGTTGAGAAAACCACTGCAACACTGGAAAAAGCACAGGCCGAGTTCAAGCAAACCACAATTGCAGAATTTGGTGACATTTACGGTGCGATCACCCGCATGGAAATTGCGAACACCAACAAGGAAATCGCCCAAGCTGAAACGGCTATGCAGACTATTGCTAGCTTTAGCAAAATGACTGACCGTTTGCGCACTTCAGAAGCTAGCATTTTACGGAATGAAAAAGCGATTGCGACAGCTGACAAAGCGATAGCGGAAACGGGTGTTCAGCTTAAAGCGCATATTGATGATACTGCTGCAAATATCACTGAAATCAAAAAGGTTCAGGTTGAACAAGACAAGGCACTCGCACAAACCCGAGAGCAGCTCACAGCGGATATTAAAGCGGGTGATGACAAACTGAAGGGGGATATTGATAAACAGGGGCGCGAGCTGTCGGATGTGAGTAGTGTTGTTGATTCTCAAAAAACGGCTATTGCTGATTTAGAAAAAACGGCAACAGAAACGCAAGAAAATCAGCAAAGTATCTATGAAGAAATGCATGCTAACTTTGCACAGGTACGCAAAACTCAAGCGGATCAAGCATCGTCACAGGCTGAGGCGATTTCTCAAACTACTGCTGAAGTCAGCAAGGCACGCAATGACAATCGTAAAATCAAATCGCAGGTTCAGCGTAATGAAAAAGCGATTGCAGACAATGAAAGGGCTCAAGCGGTATTAGAAGAAAAAGTCTCTGCGCAATATGATGAAATGGAAGCGGCATTTGTGCGTGTCACAGAGTCAATCGCTGAAAAAGACAAGGCACAAACCCAGCACACAGAGCAAACCCGTGCGGAGTTACAGAAAAACATTGATGAGAAAGGCCAGCAAATCGATGAACAAGGAAAGGTCATTGATAAGCAAGGCAAAGACCTTTCTGAGGTTAGTTCAGCGGTGACTAAAAACACTAACGCGATAGCTGACACTAATAAAACCGTTGCAGAAAATGAGGAGAAAACAAGCAGTCGCTTTGAGGGTAACGAAGCTGACATTGCTCATATGCAGAAAACAGAAACAGACAAAGAGTCTTCACAAGCTGAAACCCTTTCACAGTTAGCTGTTCAGTATATGAAGCAGGGCAAAGATGCCCGTTTAATTAAAGCCAGTATTATTGAAACCAACAAGCTTATTGCAACTAATGAAGTGGCCCATGCTGAAAAGTTCTTACAGCTAAATGCGCAGTATGAACAAAGCAATGCTCGCTTTACTCGTATTGAAAAAGCAATTTCAGATAATGAAAAAGCTCAGGCCAGCACTAACGAGACAATTCAATCTGAAATTAAGGATACCAAGGCGGCAATTGAACGACGCGCCGAAACCTCAGTTGATCATAAGGGAAATGCATCATCGGTATTCAGCATTAAATCAGCGGTTATGCTCAATGGCCAGTATTATGAAGCACAAATGATGATCGGTGCCACAGTCAAAAGTGGCAAGGTTGTCACACAAATTGGTTTCAGTGCAGATACCTTTGGTATTTTCAATCCTGCAAGCGGAAAGTTAGAACCCGTATTTTTTGTCGAAAACGGACAGGTATTTATCAATGAAGCGTTTATCAACAAGGCTACAATCGAAAAAATCATTGTGGGCACGGATATGCGTTCTAAAAATTATGTTCCCAATAAGTCGGGGGTTCGGTTGGATATGGTCAACGGCACGTTTGAGATGAACTCAAATAGTGCTGGCAGTCGCATGAACTTAGACGGAACAGGCTTTCGTCTCTATGACGAAAAAGGGAGGATCCGAATAGAAATAGCTTTAGTTTAATATCAAAGAGGTTTGAATGAAAAAGCCTGTTATTAATATTTATCACGACTCTGGTGTTGTCGATAATATTATCGATTCATTTTGTTATGTTATTCATTCTCAGCGTGTCGATTTTAAGAATAATAGCATCACAATTGATGATAAATATTTGCAAGGCGGTGAAAAGATAATCGCAATAGCCAGTACAACCCCTCGGGGAGTCATTCCCAATAATAGCTATCCCACAGTGACCAATATTAAAGTGACTGGAAATAAGATTTCATGGGAATATAAATCAGGTCGTGGAATATCCAGTTCCACGATCCCTGTTATTACGATATTTAAACTAGTAGGCCAATAATGAAACCAAGAATAGCAATAAATGGTGCTGAATTGGGATTATTAACGTCGAATACATATGTGTTAGAAAAAATAATCAATATGCTTGAAGATGGTATTGTGAGTGACCCCCGCTATCCAAATTTACGATATTATTCTTTTATACCGAACTTTCCTGAGCTATGGGATAGTTATATCTTTTTTCATAGAGATGCCAGACGTAATTTTGACGGAAAGTATGGGGGTGGGATAGCTTACCCAATCCCGCTGTCAGATAAGAACATTTCATTTACATGCGGTGATAGTATTAATGTTTATGCATACAGACCAATTCAAGAAAGCGATATTGATTTAAAACTGAAATTTAATATTTACAATGAAGAAGGGAAATTATTTTATTCAGCTTCAAAGTTACCACTGAGAATAAAAACTGTACTTACTGATGTGCCTAAAATAGGTTTTGATGGTGTTGTTGAGCCTGTTTTTGGGTATGAAAACTGCATGGTTATGTCTCAAGTTACGGGTGTTGATGAAGCTAGTTTTTTCAGTATTGGATATGGATACGGAATAACAAATGATGGAGTTATAAATCGAGCGGCATTCTTCGCGCAGTACGGTGGTGGTGAATCATATGATAATGACCAAGGTTGCATTGTTGCTTATGCCCCAGATGCATTACCGCGCTGGAAATAATTTTTAATTATCACGACTCAACAAATAGGCCGCTTTATTGCGGTTTTTTTACGTCCAAATTTCGGAGAATAAATTCTATGTATAATATCGGTACCGTTAGCACTACAGCAAATAGTCCAAAAATAACAGGGACAGGCACACGTTGGAAGGATAACAGCACACTTGTCTCAGTCGGACAACTTGTGTTGATTGAAAATGGGGCAACTCTAATCATCAACTGCATTGATTCGATTGAAAGTAACACAGCTTTAACGCTGGGCTTTCCCGTGCCAGTAAAACTGACTAATGTTAAATATAGAATTCTAACAACAATGATTGACTCTATTTCTGACGGAGTTAATAAAGCGACAGCACAAGTCATTGCTAGTGAGATATTCACTGATATTTTCACGGAGTTGATGACTGGAACGGGCACTATTGAATTTGAGTTACCTAATGGCCAGAAAGTTAAGCTTCGTACGGTTGCAGAAATAGATAAGCAGCTAGATGGTAAGGTTGATAAAAAAGGCGGGACTTTAACGGGCGGGCTAGTTCTTCCATCTGTCACAGTATTGCGTGACGGCGTTAATAATCGATTAAATTTATATCCATCAACTGCTGATGGTGATGATTCATTGGCATTTTTTCAGTACAACACCGTCGGGGGGGCGTGGGGGGGAAGGCTTGAAATCCCAAGGGTAGCGGCAGGATCTACAGCTAAATTACTGCAATTTGGTGATTTTGGGATTGGTAAAAGCACAGGTGTCACACTTGCACAAAATGGGGTTGTCGTTTCTGATTATCGTATAAATGGGCCAGCATACTGCTATGGTGGTGCCACTTCAGATAGTTATAACAAAGGTAATCACACGCTATTTAATATTTTTGCTCACTCAACAGGTAACTATGGCGCACAATTTGGTTTCGCTATCGGTGGTAAAAGTGACTTTGGTTTCCGAATGATAAATAACAACGCGGTTCTTGATTGGTGCACGATTTATCATACGGGAAATACAACTAAAGACTCAAATGGTAACTTAAAAGCAGCATCACCGATTATCAAAGTTTTTTCTGACCACATAGAACTTAACGAAGAATCCGAGGGCGTCGAGCTCGAAAAGCTCGAAACGGGTCGCTATAAACTCAAAGGCACACTTGGCATGCACTCAGATGCATCATGGGGAGGCATCCATGGCGGCATTGTTATTCCCGATGGTATTAATCGCCTCCCGTTGATTTGGGGTGATTTCGAAGTACTAGAAGACGGTGACATTATCATTGAATCTCGCTTCCGCGACCATCAACTGCCACCTCCATTAACAGCCAAACGCTTAGAAACGTACCCTGAATTTAAAGGGCTTAATGACTATGATTTATGCGACATTCCTAACGGTCACTGGGTTGATGTTCGTGTAAACATGCCTAGCAACTCTATCTACAATCAAAAGCAAGCTGAAGCTGAGAGACTCGCTAAGATAGAAGCAGAGCGATTAGCGCAAGAAGAAGCTAAACGTGTAGCAGAGGAAGCGGAAAGGGCTGAGCAGGAAGCTGCGGAACAGATGGAAAAACAATAAGCCGCATAATTGCGGCAATTAAGAATTATGCAAAGATAGCAAGCTACTCACCTCTAAGTCGAGTAGTTTTGCTATCGATAGTAAATCGTCTATATATAGAGAGTTAGTGCCGTTTTCACATTGAGTATATTCATACTCTGAAATTGTTAGTGATCTAACTATTTCGTCTGTTGAAATACCTTTGGCTAGCCGAGTTGTTTTAATAAATTCACCAACTGTTTTATTTGACATTATGCTTCCTGTTTTCGGATTTTATCGCTGCGTTGTTGATATGTACATTAAAAAAATCGAATATCGACTCTCTTTTTTGTATATTTATTGTTGATTTATCAATTAGTTGAATTAATGAAAGTATAAATGCATTTACAGAAATATCCATGTTTTCTATCTTTGTTTTGTAGAAAACATAAATGCGTGATTGTTCTGTGTGTGATGGCTCTCTGTTTTCGTTGATACAATTGAGCGCTAATAAAATAAGCTGAGTTTTGTTCATAAATCCCCCGATTAAGTGTGGGGGCGAATTTTAAACAGTCAGGCTAGGGCAGGATATCAATATTGGTCGGATTTATGTTGGAAATGAAATATCAAGGAATTAATACCCATAAAAATTCGGTTATATTCCTCAGGTTACACAGTCACAAACAATCATGCGCTATCACACTATGTCAATCTAAATGTGTACATAGTGGTGTACATGGCATCTAGTTTAAGGTGGTTTTATTTTTGTAGTTATATGATTAATAATAAATTTTAATTAGTTGGTGATATTTCAATTCATAATAGCCCATGATAAGCTCCTGCGTTTAAATGGAAAACTAAATATCTAAATAAGGAAATAAGCAGAAAAAACGTTCCACTTAAAATAAGATTAGCTGTTGTTAGGTATTATTACTAGTGAGGGGACAGTATTTAAGAGAAACTATAAAAAAAGCCCCTGATAAACAGAGGCAATCGTAGGATATATAGAACTCTTTATTGTCCTTTCAGCATATCGGTATCTTATTGATTATGCTATTTGGTTATGCTTATCAATAAAAAAGGTTTTACCGATACCATTAACAAGGTTAATCAATACTACCCTTTACTGCGCTGTGGGGGCGTTAGCAGGTTTTGGCACAGGTGTGTTATTCGTAGTAAATTCAGGGACCTCCATTACAGTAACTTTTACAACATAGCGTTTGCCATCTTCAATTTTAGGCGCATTATTCGCCAATTTTTTCACTGTTTCATTTGGCGTCGTGGTTTGTTCAGCTACGCTGTACACCATATTATGATGATTACCCATATGTGGGCGTTGCATGTTGTTATTCCCACCATTGCCCATATTCGCTGCGGTTGCTGCAAAACCCACTGACATTAACGCTAAAGCGAATAAACCTGCATTTAATTTTTTCATTTCAATTTCCTCATCTGGTTGATGAAACCATCATTCACGAAAATTTTTCGTAGCTCAATCGCTTTTACCTCCCTTGACTGAAGCTTCATAATTACTGCACTTTTTATGCATGCTTAATTCATAATTTAGTAAAAACAGTGGGTTAGTAGACTAAAGTTTACATTTTTATTCCAGTTGTGCTAATGAGGATTTCTATTGTGGAGGCTAAGGACGCAATAGACTAGGATGGTAAGTTAGGTTCAATATCACCATAATCCTAACAAAGTGAGCGTATATGTCAGATAAAAAAATCCCTCTTTCTTTGCTCGATCTTGCTCCAATAACTGAAGGATCAACGGCAAAAGAGGCTTTTTCCCATTCTCTTGACCTTGCTAAATTAGCAGAAAAACTGGGGTATCATCGTTATTGGCTTGCTGAGCACCATAATATGACTGGGATTGCCAGTGCAGCGACATCGGTACTCATTGGCTATTTAGCTGCGAATACGCAATTGTTACGGTTAGGTTCGGGAGGAATCATGCTACCGAATCATTCACCTTTAGTGATTGCCGAGCAGTTTGGTACGCTTAATACACTCTACCCAGAACGTATTGATTTAGGGATAGGGCGTGCACCAGGGAGTAACCAGCAAACGATGCAGGCTCTGCGCCGCCATATGAGCACGGATCTTGACAGTTTCCCACAAGATATTGCCCAGATAGTCAATTGGTTTGATGCGACTAATCCTGACCCAGGAGTTCGCCCTGTTCCTGGTTTTGGTGAAAAAATCCCTGTTTGGTTATTAGGATCAAGCCTTTATAGCGCGACACTTGCTGCAAAATTAGGCTTACCTTTTGCATTTGCCTCCCATTTTGCCCCTGATTTGCTATTGCAAGCATTAGAGGTTTACCGCACTAATTTCCAGCCATCGGCAAGGCTAGCAAAACCTTATGCGATGGTGTGTATTAATATCATTGCGGCAGATACACAGCGTGAGGCCGAATTCTTATTTACCTCGATGCAGCAAGCTTTTGTTATGCTGCGTCGTGGGCAGACCTCCCAATTACCACCACCCGTTGAAAACATGGCTAATATTTGGTCTCCAGCTGAAGAATATGGTGTTCAGCAAGCACTTGGGATGTCATTGGTTGGGGATAAATCCAAAGTTCGACATGGCTTAGAAACAATTTTACGGCAAACACAAGCGGATGAAATCATGGTGAATGGGCAAATTTTTGATCATCAATCGCGCCTATATTCGTTTGAACTGGCGATGCAAGTTATGAATGAATTGATCTAATTTATTTGAAAGGACGATATTTGCAGGGAAGCAATTGTTTGATTTAAAAATGAATCAAAAGATAACCCAGAAAAACTCTGGGTCATTGACGGGTTAGCAAGCGATTTGTGGATGATGTGGTTCAAGGGGAGGTAGCCCATGAGCTGCACGTGCACGGTCGCATGCCTCATTATAGATACCATCTTGCCAAGATTGCTCAAATTCACGACAAGGCGTAGGCCGTTGTGCATAAATGGAGCAAGACACACATTCCCCTACCGTGCCTTGTAGCGCGCTACAGCGTGTATTTTGCTTTTGATTGGTGCCATGCATGCAGCTCATGAAAGGGGTGATTTGCTCGGTTAAATGTTGTGGAACAACGCCACCGCCACTTTCTGCCTCAGCCCAATAAAAAGAGACACGAAAATAGGCACAACAAGCACCGCAGCTTATACAAGGGTTCTCTGAAGGGTCGGTTTTTAGAATATGAATATTTGACATAACAAAACCAGATATTGATGTTGATAATATCCCCGTAGAATACGGGTTGACGCAACACAAGCAGGAAGCTCAAGAAAACGTTGCTCGAATTTTATTATCTTATGTAAATCCAGTGAATTGCAATGGTTTTTAGTGGAAAAGACTAGGTTAGATAGTTATTTTTGATTTAAATAAAATTAAACGGCAATTTACAGTCATAAAAAAACCTGCTGTGTCGGCAGGTTTTTCCAGTAAAAATAAGCTAAGAGACTAAACGTGTTTTAGTTCAGCATCATCATCTTGATTAAACACCGCTTTATCTGTTTCACCCATTAATTGACTAGTCACTGTTCCTGCTGTCATTGAGCCGCTGACGTTAAGGGCTGTACGGCCCATATCAATTAATGGTTCAACGGAAATCAACAGCGCAACTAAGGTTACTGGTAGGCCCATAGCAGGCAGGACGATTAATGCAGCAAACGTCGCACCACCACCCACACCAGCAACACCTGCTGAGCTCACAGTGACAATACCGACTAACGTTGCGATCCAAAGTGGGTCAAACGGGTTAATTCCCATGGTTGGAGCGACCATGACCGCTAACATTGCAGGGTAAATACCTGCACAACCGTTTTGGCCAATTGTTGCACCAAAAGATGCCGAGAAGCTTGCAATAGACTCAGGGATACCGAAACGGCGTGTTTGCGTTTCAATATTCAAAGGGATACTTGCAGCACTTGAACGGCTGGTAAAGGCGAATGTCAGAACAGGGCCAGCTTTCTTAAAGAATTTAATTGGATTTAAGCCAGTTGTTGCGACAAAAATACCGTGGACAACAAACATAATGCCGAGAGCGACGTAAGACGCAATAACAAAGGTGCCTAAGTTAATGATATCGTGAAGATTCGAGCTTGCGACTACTTTGATCATCAGGGCCATGACACCGTAAGGTGTTAAACGCATGACCAAACGAACTAATTTCATTGCCCAAGCTTGCATAACATCAATTGCCGCTAACGCTTTTTCACCGCGCTCTTTATCGTCTTTAAACAGTTGTAATGCAGCTACCCCTAAGAAGGCTGCAAAAATAACCACACTAATAATTGATGTCGGGTTTGCTCCAGTTAAATCCGCAAATGGATTTTTTGGAATAAACGATAAAATCAGTTGCGGTACGGTTAAATCAGAAACTTTACCAATATAGTTAGTTTCAATGGCGCTTAAACGTGCAGTTTCTGACTGACCTTGTACTAAGCCTTCTGCAGTCAGGCCAAACAGGTTGGCAATCAAAATACCGACTAGGGCTGCGATTGCGGTCGTTAACAGTAATGTTCCAATCGTTAAGAAACTAATTTTGCCCAAGGAAGACGCTTTGTGCAGTCTTGCAACAGCACTTAAGATAGATGCGAATACCAATGGCATAATCACCATTTGTAATAGCTGCACATAACCATTACCAACAATATTAAACCAAAGAATGGAGTCTTTTACTGTCTGGTGGCCGCTTCCGTAAACGAGATGCAGCACGACACCATAAGCGACACCAAAGACCAGACCGACTAACACTTTTTTAGACAGACTCCAGCCTTTTGCTCCCAGTTTTGCCAACAGTATCAGCAGTGCTACAAAGCCGAGCACATTAATAATTAGAGGAATATTCATTCCGAACTCCAAATCGTTTTTTATAAGGTATGTGACTAGCCCTTTAATCCTTATTGGTTATAAGGATTTAGTTGCTTCTAACAACTGGTTATATGATATCAACAGAGAAAACACATTTCTTATACTAAATAGTAATAAGATAGTATTATTCATGCTTACATTATATTACAAAACTGAAGATTATGTAGGGAAGCGTATATCTAGCTGATTTTGTATATATTTTATTACACTTTCTACCTGAGAATAAAAATCAAAGTGATACCCTGTAGGCAATAAGCAGGCACAAACCGTCAAAACGATTGCAATAAAACGTTCACTACGTTTGCTATTTTTGCCACGGATAATGGGAAAACAGAAACGTTGAGGTAATGGCCATAAAAATGGCACCCCTGACGGTGTTAGCATATCAGCGACTAAATGGCTCAAATAGCCTAATAAAAAAGCGTGAATGAGGTCATTAGGAATAGGCCATTGCACGGGGATCCACTGATAACATGAAAGCATTAATAACAACCATGCAAGTAAGCTATGAGTGAAACCGCGGTGACCACATAGCTTAGAAATGGGAAGTGAAAAAATACGTAGTAGCCGTCCAGGTAGAGAAGATGGATGATCAATATCGGGTAATAATGCACCTAATAACGCGCCTGGAACCAAGTGCAGCCAATCACCTTGAGCAAGCTCAGGGGTGACTTGGAGTTTATGGGCCATTATCAAAGAGGCGACGGAAAAAAGCAGATGCCCTTCAGCGGTCATGGTGGATAAAATACCATCTGTTTATCTATACAGTTAATTGGCAGTATAAAGTGTTTGAAAAGAATAAGATAGAGGAGACAAGGTAAAAAAACTCTTATTTATTAGCAAATAAGGAAAGGATTTAATATTTTTTGGTTATTCCCCTACCTAAGTCAGATAGGGGTGAACATAAATTACACACATGGCTATAACTAGCGTAAATGTTTTGATTCTAATTCATTTAGAGAGCTTAATTTAATATCCGCTAAACCAAAACGTGGATCATTAAAGTGTTTGCTATCTGGCACGACAATAGAGCGCATTCTCGCGGCTTTGGCTGAAATCATACCATTAAATGAATCTTCTAAAGATGCACAATGAATTGGTTTGGTTGATAGTGCAGAAGCAGCTTTCAGATAAACTTCAGGGTGTGGTTTACTCAATGGTAAGTCAGCCGCTGAAATGACAGCAGAAAAATAGTCGCGAATATCCAGCAGATTTAACACTTTTTCAAGCATATACAATGGTGATGCAGATGCCAGTGCAATTTTTAAATCCATTGAACGACACAGTTCCATAGCATGTTGTACACCAGGTAAAATAGGGCGGGTTTCTTCAACTAAGCCCACAACGCGGTCGATAATCCGTTGTTTGGCTTCTTGTTGGCTGCATCCATGCCAAGGTGAGGCTTGGTACCAAAGCTCAACAACATGGTCAATACGTAAACCCAAAGTATCAGGCAGAGTGTTGGCAATCGCAAGGTCAACGCCTAACTGTGAAAAGACCTCAAGTTCAGCTTGCTCCCAAAAAGGTTCCGAATCGATCAATAAACCATCCATATCAAAAATAACGGATTGGATGGGAAGGTTATGGTACATGTTAAAACTCCATTCATGTAAACCCTATTGCCAATAAGCTTTACCCTTGTGGCAGTAGGAATTAAGGGAACTTACCCAGCGATAATAGTATTTATTTACTAACTGACTATGATATCAGCAAACGAACAAATATTCGTATTAATTGAATGGGTGATTGTAACAACTCAACACTAAAGCGAATAGGCACAGATGGTGAAAGTTGTTTATCTAATGTGTTTTTAAAAATGTTTAAAGTTCTGAAAGTTATTACACAATCATCATTTTACAAGGTAAATTTGGAGGCATTTAATAATTTCGGCTATTATTATCCCTGAAAAGTCACCATGAAAATTTATCGAGAATAATAACTCTGAGGAAGAGCAGTAATGAATTACCACAATGCTAATTATGTCGCAATCGGCAAACGTATTCTGGGTTGGGTTGTTTTTCTGGTAGCTTTAATTTCGACGTTGGCGTCTTTAGTTAAACTCGCGGGGATGAAAGGGCTGACAGGTGAGGGGATCAACGCTGTTGCCAATGATTTTATTAAACTAATGGCGGAAATGACACGGCAAACCACACCATTTTTAAATTTCTTCTGGAATAATTCGCCTGTACCACAAGTTGCCAATGGTTTTTCAGGTAGCAACCTTGGCTTTATTCTTATCTTTATCTTTATTTTTGTTGGTTTGGCTCTCAGTGCATCAGGGCTAAGAATGTACCGACAAATTAAATTTATTCGCGAAAGCCTTGAAGATCATGTGATTTTGGAAAAAGCCAAAGGTATCGAGCTGTCCAAAGCAGAGCTGGAAGCAAACGTCACCATTCCAAGGCACACCATTTTTACCCAATTTTTTATTCTTTATTTCTGGCCAGTTGTACTTTTAATAGGGCTGTATTTTATCCTTAAATTACTTAACTGGTAATTTTCGTCATACTTCGAACTGTAGCGGTGTTGGCCTCACTCAGCTACTTGGGTCACATACTTGTGTATGCTCCCCAAGCTATCTTCGTTTGCCGCCTAGCTACAGTCCGAATTATTTAGAAAATACGTTTTTGTCATACTTCGAACTGTAGCGGTGTTGGCCTCACTCAGTATCTTAAGTCACATACTTGTGTATGCTCCTCATCCCCGTCATATTTCAAACCGCAGCGTTGTTGACTACGCTCATTCGCGCTAGTCACATACTTGTGTATGCTCCTAACGACTCATTCACTTGTCGCCTAGCTGCAGCTTGAACTATTTAGGGGATGGATCCCGCGTGTTATTCAAACCGCAGCGTTGTTGTCTGCACTCAGTTACCTTAGTCACATACTTGTGTATGCTCCCCAAGCTATCTTCGTTTGCCGCCTAGCTACAGTCCGAATTATTTAGAAAATACATTTTGGTCATACTTTGACCTGTAGCGATGTTGGCTTCACTTGCCTATTGTTCCTTTTTATTCCTTTAATAACAAATCAACTATCTTTTGGGCGTGCAGGTAGCTTTGCTCATTACCGAAAATATGGGCTTGATTAAGTAAATAATATAATTGGTAAATAGGCTGCCTATCTAAAAAGCCATTTGGCAGCGGCCAAACACTTTGGTAACCATCAATAATTTGAATGGGAATATTTTTATACAATGGCAACATCGCAATGTCGCATTCTCTATCACCCCAATAACACGCAGGATCATAAAGAACTCCATCGATTTGATGGGTAATGGCACAGTTAGCTGGCCATAAATCACCATGTAATAAAGAGGGTTGTGGTTGGTGACCTGTTAATTTATTTTTAACAATATCGACAATTCGCTGAATATCACCAAATACCATGCCTTTTTCAGAGGCTAATTGTAATTGTAAGCCAATGCGTTTTTCTGCAAAGAACGAATTCCAGCGTTTTTCCCAGCCATTTGGTTGAATAATAGTACTTAACATGGTGTCAAAATCAAAACCATAACTAGGCTGTTCTTCCCATTGGTGTAAACGGGCAAGCTGTTGACCAAAATGCCAAGCGTTGGTGGTATCAAACGGTTTTAAAGGGAAGTATTCAAGAAGAAGAAAACTATGGTGCTTATTACTCCCCACGCCATATACCTTGGGAACGGTGATTGTTTGGCTTTTGGCGAGCATTTCAAGCTGTTCAGCTTCTTGCTTAAACAAAGGTAGAAACTCACGTCGATTTTGTTTAACGAATACTGTGTGTTCGCCATAGTCGATTCTTAGCGTATGGTGAATATCACCACCAGAGAGAATGACTTTGTTACGCAGCTCCGCTTCACCTAAGTGTTCACTTAATAAACGACACATTGCTTGCCACATGACTCACCTCGCTCTGCTTTGGTCTTCATTAACACAATACTATAGCGGCAGTTTGGGAATTAACAGTGATAATTATTTAAAAAGAAGCACCTATCACGAAATAACCGTTTAAGAATTTTATTCATTAAAATAAATTATCACAAATTTAAAGATAGCTGTTTTTGAACAGATTGAGAATGTTCAGATATTTGTCTATTAAAGCGATATGCCAGCGCGTTCCTTGTTTTATTCAGGTAAACTGCAAAAAATGAAATAATGAGGGGAAGCCATGCATACTGATTTTCAAAATCCACGTTGGTTAAGGGACTTACTGCGATTTATCCCGCTGAAAAGTCAGTTTGTGTTATTTGGTAATGTTCGCGATTTACAAGCCAGTGAAATTGCGCCTTCAGTTGTCACGCCTTTACCATTTAACCAGTCTTTATTTAATAGCTTATTTAAAGCAGGTTATGCATATGCGCTGACTTACACGCCATTAGTGGGCTTTCACTGCTTAGCAAACCCCGCGCAAGATGCCCAAGAAACTGAGGCCGTTATGCAACGGCTTGGGTTAAATATTACTGAGGGTAAAGCAGCTGGTGGCATTGATATGTTGAATCATCTGCTTGAACGGCTTATTCAAGATAAACAAGAGCCTATTGCCTTATGTATCGACTTCGCTTCTTGTTTAATTTCCCATCATGATAACCTCACCCCTGCAGAACACAGTTTATTTACTCGTGCATTAGTTGCATCACATCAAAGCAAGGCAAGGCCAGCAGGGGAGCATCATCAGCCGTTCTATAATACGGTGTTTTGGATAGTCGAAAAAGAAACAGATTTACCCGATTGGTTTGTCATTAATAACCCACGTATTCGAGCTATTCCTGTTGCCAAACCTGATGGTCAAGTGCGCCGTTTATTAGCCCAAAGTTTATTAGGCTCGCTGGTGGATTTTAATGGTATTGAAGAAGCTGATAAGCCACAGATAATTAATGACTTTGTTGATGAAACCGAAGGGTTGCTTTTATTGGATTTAACGGCAATTGTGCAGTTGGCACGTATTGAGCAGGTGCCTGCAGCCAGTATTCGCGATGCCGTTCGCCGATATAAAGTGGGGATCACCGAAGATCCGTGGAAAAAAATTGATAAGCAAAAAATTCATCATGCTCCAGCTGTGATTTCACGTAGAGTAAAAGGTCAACAACATGCTGTTACGCATTTATTAGATATTATCAAACGTGCAATGACAGGGGTTGGTAGCCATAAAGGTGGGCGTCCTCGCGGTGTATTGTTTTTAGCAGGGCCTACAGGTGTTGGTAAAACGGAACTTGCCAAAACGGTGACGCAATTACTGTTTGGTGACGAAAGTGCTTATATTCGCTTTGATATGTCTGAATTTAGTGCCGAACATGCAGACCAGAGACTGATTGGAGCCCCCCCAGGTTATGTGGGGTATGATTCTGGTGGTGAATTAACCAATGCTATCCGTGAAAAGCCATTTAGCGTGGTTTTGTTTGATGAGATTGAAAAAGCCCACCCTCATTTAATGGATAAATTCTTACAGATTATTGATGATGGAGTTTTAACCTCTGGGCGTGGTGATCGCGTATATTTTTCGGAATCGTTGATTATTTTTACGTCAAACCTCGGTATCTACCGTTTAGATACTAATGGGGAGCGGGTGGCCAACGTCCAGCCACATGAACCGTTTGAAACGGTTACGCGTAATGTAAAAAATGAAATAGAACGCCATTTTAAATTGGTACTTAATCGCCCTGAGCTACTTAACCGTATTGGTGAAAACATTATTGTTTTTGACTTTATTCGTCCAGACGTTGCTGAGCAGATTTTTGAGCAAATGGTGGATAACATTTTGTTAGGCTTAGAAAAGCAGCTTTTAACTATTTCAATATCCGCTGAAGCCAAAGAGGCGTTAAAAGTGAGTTGCTTGGCGGATCTTTCTAATGGTGGACGTGGGATCCGCAATCAATTGGAAATGCATTTGATTAATCCATTATCGAGAGCAATTTTTGATCAAGACATACAAACCAATAGCGCTTATCAAATTACGTCCATTCAAATGGGGGAAAATACGCAAATCATGTTAACCGCGGTTGGTAATTAACTTAATGAATATTAGCGTCTCACGTATTCATTTTCCTGTGACAACCTTAGGACCAGGGAAGCGTATTGGTATCTGGTTTCAAGGTTGTTCATTGCGCTGTAAAGGGTGTTTATCTCCCGATACTTGGCATGTGAAAGAAAGTTATCTTACGGTGGCAAAGCTGATTAACCAAATTGTAGAATGGTATCCTGTTGCGGATGGTATCACCATTTCAGGGGGCGAGCCATTCGAGCAGCCAGATGCCTTATTTGAACTTATACGTGAAATAAAACAGCGATTTCAAGGGGATATCTTAGTATATAGCGGTTATGAATGGGATGTGATTGAAGATAGAGTTAAGCGAATGAATCCCTACATTGATGCGTTGATCAGCGAACCCTTTAAAGTCGAAATACCGCAAACATTGATGTTAAGAGGCAGTGATAACCAACAGCTTCACCTTCTAACACCGCTCGGAAAGACATTATTTAAGCAATACCAACGCGTTATAACACCAGAAGATAAGAAATTGGATTTAGCCTTCGATGAACAAGGGAGACTGTTTCTGGCGGGGATCCCTGAACGTGATGATATGTCGCGGTTGAGTCAACTCCTTGCTCTGCAAGATAACACCTTAAAACAACTCAAAAAATAGCAACGAGAGAGAAGGATGACGATGATACGCTTTTGCCCGCATTGTTTAACAGAACGGCCGCTGACGGAAATATTTTGTGCGGGGCAAATCCAAACAGAGCAAGGAAGTTTCCAACGCTGTAGTTGGGACCTAACATTAGAGCCTATTCATCCAAAAGGATGGCGACCAGAAAAAGAGCAAGTGACTCCGCTCGAAACTTCAGCTTCAAACAGTCATCAAAGAGAAACAGATAACCGTCAAGTACGCTACTGTGAAAATGGACACCCAATAGCTGCAGATGACTTTATTTGCCTCGAGTGTGGGGCTGATGTCGCAGTAGAACCCGTCATTGAAGTTGTATCGTCATCCTATCCTCAAATAGGCTCTTGGCGTATAGAAAGACGGATTAATGGTAGTGATAGCCCCCGAGAACGCTACTTTGTCACGCATTGTACTGAAGAAAAACGTGGTGTACTGACCCTGTATCAAAAAGGGGAGGAGCCAGATCCCAATATTTATCAAGTCATTAAGCGTACCCCAACTGAGCATGTTCCCGAGTTTTATGAAATAGGCCGCTATGAAAACCGTGCATGGCATGTGACTGAAATGCTTGAGGGGGGATCATTAAGCCAATTTATACAACAAGGTGAATTTTGGCAACCTCATGAAATTCCTAGATTAGTGGAAGAAATGGGGCAGGCTCTTGCGGCGTTTGCAGAACATGGGCTGCGTCATCGTAATTTGTGTCCCGCTAATTTACTTATTCGTCGTCGTCATCCCTTAGATATCGTTGTGATTGAATATGGTTCCGCCTGCCTATCTGAGTTTGACCTTGATATTGTTACACCGCTGGATATTTCTCGTTATTCAGCACCTGAAACGCTAGCGGGGGGTGTCAGTGCAGCATCTGATTGGTGGAGCCTAGGAATTATTCTCTTGGAACAACTCACCCAAGGGCAGTGCTTTACCCAGGTTCAAGATAATGCCTTTCTTATCCAGGTTATGACGAATGGCGTTGATTTACCTGATAATTTACATCCGAATATTCAGTTGTTATTACGCGGGTTGTTGTGTCGTGATCGTTTTTTACGTTGGCAATGGCCACAAGTATCAGCTTGGCTACAAGGGAAGCCTCAACAAGCTCCTCAAATTCAAGAAACCAATAGACAAAACCATTTCCACACGCTGACGTTTGCAGGGCGGCAATTCCAGCAACCTGATGTATTTGCATTGATGGCCGCGGAAGCTAGCCATTGGGATGATGCGTTGCCACTTTTATTTCGGGGGGATATAAGCTCTTGGCTCGCACAATTTGAAAATAGCCAAGCGCAATTAGTAAAATTGCAGGCATTGCTGGATAGTGATTTTCATCAAGAAAATCTCGATGACATTAAGCTGACCTTCGCTTTAAAAATCTTGAATGAAAACATTCCGTTGATTTACCGCGGTGAGATAATTACCCCTGCATGGTTGTTAGAAAACCCAAATTTAGCTTTTGCATTGATTAGCGAACCTCTTAACCAATACGTTCAAGATATTGACCCACAGCATTGGCTAGTACAGCTTTATCATCGCCAATACTTGGTGCGTGAACGTGCAAATCAGTTAAACATCATTTTGAATGAAGAAAGCCTCAGATTGTATTTATTGATTACGTCAATCAATCAATTATCGGCAAGATGGGCGCTCTTTCATGCCCAATTCCCTGATTCACATAATGAAAGTTTACAAGGGCTATTTGACAGGCAAAGTCCACAAGAAATTGATTACATTCTATTATTGAGTGCGGATATTGGCCAATTTATTTCAGTGTCAGCATTAGTTGAACAGGCATTTGAACTCGCTAAACAAAACGATATTCATAATTTTGATCATGAAATCGCCAAAAAGCAGCTTTCACTAACGCGTAAGGAATTGTATTTACTGCTTAGTGAACGAGTAAGTGACTTCAAGCGTATTGGGTTGGCCGTTTTAGACAGTTGGGTTGACCAGTTTTTATTGATGCGTAGGCTTTCACTTAAGAAAATATTGGTATTACTGGCAGTACCCGTAGAACACTGGCAAGTTCCTGAATCACAAAAATATGTACTAGAAGTGTTGCGCTTTTTTAACCAAAAACTAACGGCGGTGACACAGCGGGGTAATTTAGTTCGCATGCGTTTAACGCCAAATACAGGGCGTATTGATTTAACTGAGTGTGATAGTGCAGTTCGCCGTGCAAGCACATTATTGGAACATCTACTTAATCGTAAAAAAGGGTTGATAACGATTGATAGCGATATGTTGCTACAGCGAAAAGGTGTGAATAGCCGCTTAAGAATGTTGCAAGCAGATACGCAATTATATCAAAGGGATACAGGTATAAATGGAATGTATCTGGGATTTCCTTTTTTAGTACTGAATACCCAGCCAAACCAAATTAAACCCCGAATTGCCCCATTATTTTTATGGCCAATTTCAATGCAATCGGCTATTGCACAACAAAGTCCCATCCAATTGAATTTTGACCACGAACGAGGAGCCGTCCGTCTTAACCCTGCATTAGCGAGTTTTGTCGGTATTCCTGCAATGAGTCAATGGCAGGGAGCGTTAGACACGTTATTGTCTAAAGCAGGCTTGACCATTGGTGAAGTCATGGAAAGTTTGTCAGCATTGCTGCCAGTACAAGACCTTGATTTAGCTCCATTACCTGCATTAACCGACCCAGTTGCTGAAAACTGTGCGCAAATTGCCTGTTCCGCGGTGCTATTTCATACCTCATTTATTGGGCAGGCGATGAGTAGCGATCTACAGCAAATCGCGAATACCTCTATTGCTCAAACGGCGTTGTCGACCTTACTGAAAGTGAATTCAGTTAATATTCAAGAACCTGTTATGGACTCCGAAAATATCCTGAGCCCATTTGCGTTGTCCCTTGCTGACCCCTCTCAAGAACGTGTCGTTCAAGCGGCACAGCAACAAACTGGACTATTGATTGAAGGGCCACCAGGAACAGGGAAAAGCCAAACCATCGTTAGTTTAATTGCAGATGCATTAGGCCACCAACAGACAGTATTAGTGGTATGCCAAAAGCCTGCGGCACTTGAGGTGGTATATAAGCGATTGGTTGCCAATGGTTTAGGCGACAGAGCGTTGCTCATCAACCAGAACCAAAAGGGCCGTGATATTATTTTGGCGGTACGTGAACAAATCGAGCAACTGTGGAACAAAGAAAACAGCGTATTATTTGAACAAGATTGGCAAGAAGAACGCGCTAATTTACTCTACCGAGTACAATTTTTTGAGCAAAAACTCGATGGTTATTACCATGCACTCAACCATGTTGATGAGTATTGGCAGCTGTCTTATAAGCAAATTTTAAGTCAATTAATTGAGGTTGAAGATTCAGAGCGCTTAAACATCCAGAATGATGCGTTAGCCCCAGTATTTAATGAGTTTAATCAAACCAAATTTGCCCAACTTTTTGATGATGTAAACCAGCATGCTCAGGCCTGGTGGCAACTCGATTATGAAAATAGTGCACTAAAAGCATTGGCCCTGTTTTCTGTGAACGACCATCAATATACGCTGTTTAATCAATATATTGCATTATTTATAGAGGCTGAAAAGCAGCGTGATCAGGTGTACCAATCGGATTATCACCGTATTCAACTCACTGAACTGACAAGCCATGAATTAATTCTGGAACAACTAAAACGGCATTTGGGCCTGCAAACGCAGGCGCAGTGGCAAAGCTTATCCCAGTGGCTAGCTTTGTTTATCAATTTACAGGGTTCAGTCACCACAGGTAAAACAGTTATTGAACAATTAGAACAATACTATCAACGCTTATTATTGATTGACGTGGTGAATACAGATTCACTGTTGTTCCCATTGTTTAAGGGGATTGAGTCGAAAAAACTGGCTCAGCTATCTCGCGCAGCAATTGAGTCAATGCAAGGTTCATGGTTACGCTTCCTCAACCCATTTTATTACGGGCGCCATAACCTGTTACAGCAATTTATAGCGCAAAGTGGGGTAAATCAGACGAGTTTGCCTGTGTTGCAAGCAACGATTGAGGTAGAGCAACAATGGCGTTTGATTGCACAAGAAATTATGCCTATTTATCAAAAAATGGGTGTTAATTTTGAACAGGATTGGCGAGCTCACTTACCGCAATTAATTGAGCAATTAAAATGGGTGGATAATACGAGCCAATTATTACTTCAATACCCTGAAATTTCACATTTTTTATTCGCTATTATTGATGAACAACAAATCGGGTTTGAACGCCAGTGCCTTGAGGTGCAGTCTGCGATTGCAAGAGTTAAAGCACAACGTGAAAGCACGAGCCAATTAAAACGTATGGCGTCTGTTTTTTCACCTCAGACGGTTGAACGTTTCCAATGTGCCATTAATAAAGGAGAATCATTTACGGACGAATTAGCCCAAATATTCCAAGAAAAAAATAACTTATTAAAATATCAATTATTTAGAATGGAAACGGCTAATTTTACTCAACAACATTGGCAAGTTTTATCAATATTATACCCTGTCGCTGCGCAATATATTCATGAGAATAGCCACCAAAAAGATTGGGTTGCGGTACTGAGCCAAACCATTAGCTACGGTTTCTATCACTTTGTCAAAGCGCAATTTGATGCCAAATTACCTGCACTTTCAACTAATAATATACAATTTATGGCGGATTTAGCGGAACTTGAAAGCGCACAGAAACAACTGCAATCGTTTAATCGTACAGCGCTGACACGCAATTATGACTTAGCTAAAATGGGGGGGCGCCGTGAATGGGAAGAAATTACACGCCTTGCAGGGCCAAGGGCGCGCCGTTTAAGGGAGTTTATTAATGAAGGACGCGAAATTGGCTTGATGCAATTACGCCCAATTTGGCTGATGACACCTGATGTGGCAAGCCAAGTATTGCCATTGCAAGCGGCAATGTTTGATAGTGTAATTTATGATGAAGCGTCTCAAATGCCGATTGAATTTGCATTATCTACCTTGTTTAGAGCGAAACAAGCCATTGTCAGTGGTGATGAGAAGCAAATGCCACCATCGAAATTCTTCACAGGGAAGCTGGTTGAAGAAGACAATCATGATGATGAAGATGAACAGCAGGAAGAGGCCGATGAGGAATGGGATTATCGGCAAATTAGTGATTGCCCTGACTTGCTGCATTTAGCGCGTACCGTATTGCCTGTGCATACTCTAGATATCCACTACCGTTCGGCATATCGGGAACTGATCAACTTTTCAAACTTTGCTTTCTATGAAAACCGGTTAAATATCCCAGCACAATTTTCAGCAAAATTAGTTAATAAAATTAAGCCGCTACAACTTGTGGCGGTTAATGGTGTGTATACAAATCAAACAAATGAGGCAGAAGCAGCAGCGATTGTCGACCATCTTGCAACATTATGGCAATTACCTTTTGCACAACGCCCGTCAGTAGGCGTGGTCACCTTTAACCAAAAGCAAACAACATTGATTAATCAACATATTCGTTTGCGTGCGGAGCAGGACGACGAATTCTTGGCTGCCTATACTCAAGAAAATCAACGTTTTTTAGATGAAGAAGATATGTCCTTTTTTGTCAAAAATGTGGAAAACGTGCAAGGAGACGAGCGTGATGTGATTTTATTTTCCACTACATTTGGCCGTAATACACAAGGGACATTTAGGCGTAATTTTGGCGTATTAGGGCAATCAGGGGGAGAACGTCGTTTAAATGTTGCGATCACACGGGCACGACAACGTGTGGTCATTATGTCTTCGATGCCTATTGAAGAAATATCGGATTTATTGACAACCTATCGTAAGCCTGAAAGCCCGCGAGATTACTTACAAGGTTATTTAGCTTATGCAAAAGACGCATGTGATCCGACAAAACAGAAAGAAAACCAAAAATTGCTTAACCGAATGTGCCAAACTCAGTTTGCCGTGCAGGATACACTTGAGGAACCAAGTGCGTTTGTCGCTTCAGTCGTTGAATTTATTCAGGAAAATGGTTGGCAGGTAACGGTATCTACAAAAAAAGAAGTGTTTCATTTTGATTGCCTGATTGAAGATAAAATAACTGGGCAATTACTCATTGGTATTGAATGTGACATGCCCTCACACCCACTTTTGCATACGGCTAGAGCGCGAGAGTTATGGCGCAGCAATATTTTAAGTCGCGTGATCCCCCAACGTCACCGCATTTCGATTATTGACTGGTATAACAATAGAGCATTAGCGCAGCAACAGTTACAGGACGCGATTGTCCACGCATCATTAAATTTAAATGGCTCTAAGAGCATGGCGACTAATCAAGAGGGCGAGTTATGAGTTCATCTGTGCATCGTATCAGCGTTAGGGAAATGAATGAAATCCAGTGCCGTCGGCAATTGGCTGTGACAAGTAAAATGTTTCAACAATGGCAAAAAATGGCCAATACAACCCAGTATCATCAGTCACGTATTGAGCAATTAGCCACATTATTTCAGCAGCTTTCAACGAGTGACACTGCCACATTGCCTGCACGCCAGTTAACGGTGTTGAAAAATCAATTAAGTGAGTTGAATGGCACATTGAAACACGAGATTCAAACCGTTCGCGAACAACAACTTGAACAACAGGCATTAGTGGCAAGAACAAACGCGCACCGACAGCACAACCTAGAATCTTTAGCCGCGTTAGTTCGTGAAAAACTTCCCCATGAAAAACAGCTAATTGCGGAGTTAGAAAATGCAGATACGATGACCGAAAAGGCCACGAGCTCACTCATTTTCCGCGCACTCGCCGTATTAAATGACGTGCAAAATCAGCTTTCACCATTTGCTAATCAATTATTAGATCAGTTAAAAGCTCAATCTGATGGTGTCCCTCAATTTTGGCAGCACGGCGCACCATTATCACCATTTGCCAAGCAATGTGAGCAAATTTTACTGATGATTGAAAAGCTTAAACTGGTGGAATATTTGTCTGAAGTACAAAGTGCACAGCAACAGCTCACTGAAATTCAAGCCATGAATGAAAGCCCACAGCGCCACTTACGAGCCGATTCACTCATCCTAATGTTGGCTAAGCAGTTGAAAGAAAGCCAGCAACATACTGAGTTAGTTGAAAAAATTGAACAGCTTTGTGCTGAGCTTGCTATTTTTTCTGATGAGGAAAATACAATAATTATTAAAGATGCATTAGCTTCAACGCATTTAAGCTCAGTTGCTGAGTTGATGTCACTGGCTGAACAATTAGATGCACGAATTAATTTCGCGGAACAGGCGTTTGTCGCAGAGGCGCAAAGAAGAACGGTGCTAGACGGCTTAGGTAAGCTGGGTTATCAGGTCCAAGAAACGGATGTTAAAACCTGGATGGATGATGGTAAAGTCGTGGTCAGGCACCCTGCAACCCCAGGATATGGTTTAGAGTTGGGGGGAAAACAAGCTCGTTTTCAAACACGTACAGTGGCATTATCCACACAAAGGGACACTCAACGAGACAAAGATATTGATGCAATTTGGTGCAGTCAGCATCAGCAATTGCAAGCGTTAATTGCTCAATCGGACGCCGAGCTGGTGGTTGAACGTGCATTGCCCGCAGGAAGCGGCGAAATGAAAGTTTATGATATGGAAGCGGCTGAACTGCAGAGAAATACCGTTGTACACCAGCGACCTCGCACACTACGTAAATAAGCGATTACTCATAATTTATCATATTTCAAAAAAAGGCTGCTCTAACTATATAGGGTAAATTCAATAGCTTAGATCAGCCTTTTTATATGAACGTATGATTTTAGTTTAAGCTGTGTGCATACTTTGGGGATTTGTCTGGCTCCGTTTACGGGCTAATACCAGCTTGCTATAGATTAGGGCAATAACAAAATAAACAGCTTGAGTCACCACGATGGTTGGCCCTGTTGTTGCATTAATATGAAAGCTAAGAATAGTACCAATGACGCTAGATGTCACTGAAGCGATAATGGCGACGACCAGCATTTTGCCAAAGCTACGACAAAGAACGAACGCAATAATTCCTGGTGAAATCAGCATGGCAATGACAAGAATGATCCCAACAGCTTGCAGTGAGGCAACAATGGTCAACGCTAATAACGATAACAAACCATAATGAATCAACTTAACGGGTAAGCCAATCACGCGAGCTTGGTTTGGGTCGAAGCAATACAGCATAAAATCTTTACGTTTCAGTAAAATAATTGCAATCGTGATCCCAGCAAACAGTAAAATCTGTTTAAATTCGCTATCGGTGATCCCCAGAATATCGCCAAATAAGATGTGCGTCAGGTGTTGCTCTGTATCGATTTTAGCAAACATCACTAAACCGATAGCAAACATTCCTGAAAACACAATCCCCATGACCGTATCTTCTTTTATTCGACTGTTTTCTTTGAGATAACCCGTAGCGACGGCACAAAATAACCCTGAGGCAAATGCCCCAATTGCTAATGGGATACCCAGCAGCGAGGCAATAATGATCCCTGGTAAAACAGCATGGGAAATAGCGTCCCCCATAAGAGACCAGCCTTTTAACACCAAAAAGCAAGATAAAATCGCACACACAGTTCCTGTTACGATAGCGGTGATTAATGCCTTCTGCATAAAAGGAAATGCGAATGGTGCCATCAATAAGTCAATAAAATCACTCATGAGAGGCTCCTTGCTGGTGTAATCGGGCGACTTCTTTTTTCGCCTTGCGACGAGAGGCAAAAATGCCGTGCTTCGGTGCAAAGAAGAAAGCCAATAAGAAAATCATGGTTTGCAACGTGACGATTAACCCACCTGTTGCGCCATTAAGGTAGTAGCTGATATATGCACCAACTGCGCTGGTCACAGTACCGATAGTCACGGAGATGATTAACAATCGCTTAAATTGGTCAGTCAGTAAGTAGGCCGTGGCGCCAGGCGTGACAACCATTGCTATCACTAAAATAGCCCCAACCGTTTGCAGTGCGGCGACTGTACAGGCGCTTAATAATGTAAAGAAAATGATTTTTAAGCGTAAGGGGTTTAAACCGATGGAGCGCGCATGGCTTTCATCGAAAAAGACGGCTAAAAGGTCTTTCCATAAGCATAATAAAACGATGAATGAAACACCGATAATTATTTCAACTTGAAGCACATCCGCATCTGCAATGCCTAAAATATTACCAAATATAATGCTTTGCACGTTTACCGAGGTTGGGTTTAATGAAACAATTAATAATCCCGCAGCGAAGAAAGTGGAAAAGATAAAGCCGATAACGGCATCTTCACGCAGGCGAGTTAAATGTTTTACCAGCGTCATGGCAAGTGCCGCGAGGATCCCCGTAAAAAAAGCACCTGCAGCATAAGGTAAGCCTAATGCATAAGCTCCAGCCACCCCTGGAACAACGGAGTGGGAAAGGGCATCACCCATTAATGACCAGCCTTTTAGCATTAAATACGCAGATAAGAATGCACAGACGGCACCGACAATGGCGCTCACCCAAATGGCTTTTATCATAAAATCGTATTTAAAGGGCTCTAATAACAAATCAATCATTCTTCACCCTTTGGCTGATTTTTTCTCACTGGCGCATCGTGATCATGACCATAAAAAACCGCAGCCCTTTCATCATCGGTAATGACGGTAATTGAGCGAGGGTCATCATCATCATGCAGTTCTTGCCCTGACAGATTGATGTGGCGTAGTACTCCTCCAAAGGCCTGCTGAAGGTTTCTTTGTGTAAACGTCGTTTCAGTTGGGCCACTGGCTAATACGGTACGGTTAATCAAGATGACTTGGTCGCAGAACTCAGGGACGCTCCCTAAGTTATGAGTGGAAACCAAAATGAGGTGGCCTTCATCACGTAAACTGCGTAGCAGATCGATGATGGCATTTTCGGTTTTTACGTCAACCCCCGTAAATGGTTCATCTAAAAGCAAAACTTTACCTTGCTGGGCAAGGGCACGAGCCAAAAACACCCGTTTTTTCTGCCCACCAGAAAGTTCACCGATTTGACGATGTTCAAGGCCAGCAAGGTCAACACGTTCCAGTGCCATCTTCACGGCATCTTTATCTTCTTTTTTGGGAATACGGAAAAAGCCCATTTTCCCGTAGCGCCCCATCATGACAACATCCGACACTAAAACAGGAAAGTTCCAGTCAACTTCTTCTGTTTGCGGGACATAAGCAATAATGTTTTCTTTTAAAGCAGTTTTAATCGGTTGGGCATTTAATGTCACGCTGCCAGATGATGGGGTGACAAGCCCCATAATGGTTTTAAAGAGCGTCGATTTTCCACTACCGTTTACACCAACGAGTGCACAAATGGAGCCTCCCGTAATATTAAAACTCGCATCATAAATTGCGGTGTGACCGTTATTGTATGTTACGGTTGCATCATCAACGACCAGATTGGGGTGCTCAAATTGATTAGAGTGAGTCATATTACTGTGAAAATCCTTTAGCTATCGTGTCTACAGTGGTTTTTAACAGGTCGATATAAGTTGGTACTGGGCCATCAGCGGTGGAAAGTGAATCTACATATAAGATACCACCATATTTAGCCCCTGTTTCTTTGCTGACTTGGCGAGCGGGTTTGTCAGAAATTGTGCTTTCGCTAAATACAACAGGGATATTATATTGACGAACAGTATCAATCACTTTTTTAACTTGTAGAGGAGTACCTTGCTCTTCCGCATTGATTGGCCACAAATAGACTTCTTTAAAGCCGTAATCTTTCGTCAGGTAGCTAAATGCGCCTTCACTGGATACTAACCAGCGTTCATTTTCAGGAATGCGGTTTAAACGTTCACGCAGTGGTGCATCAAGGGCTTCAATTTGTTGCGTGTAGTTTTTGGCATTTGTATTGTAGGTTTCAGCATTTTCAGGGTCATACTTGACCAAGGCTTGACGAATGTTTTCGATGTAAATCTTGGCATTTGCAGGAGACATCCAAGCATGTGGGTTTGGATTATCTTTGTATTCCCCTTCACGAATAGGCATTGGCTCAATCCCTTCGGTCACAATAACAGCGGGAACATTGTTAAGGTTTTCAAAGAAACGTTGGAACCAAACCTCTAAATTCATGCCATTCCATAAGATTAAATCGGCATCATAGGCCTTCATGATATCTTTAGGTGTGGGTTGATAGCCATGGATTTCAGCGCCAGGTTTTGTAATTGATTCGACAACAGCGGCATCTCCGGCTACATTTTGAGCGATATCTTGTATAATGGTAAATGTGGTGACCACTTTAAATTTTTTAGCAAAGGCGGGTTGACTCACAAAGAGCATTGCCGCGAGCGCAAATACAGTGGTAAGTAAAGGTGCGGATAATCGAGATAAGTTCTTCTTCATAAAAGTTGACCCTGACATTATAGGCTTAGCATTTTTAACAGTATAGTTGTTAAGGTTGATAACAATTATACTTTATAACTTAGTTGATAATGATTATCAATATCATTTGCAAAAATAAACATAAAAAATGGGGAATTACATCTATAGTTATTATGGGTTTTTATTTCCCACTGTTATTTTGTATGACTAAAACACGTCCTGAAGTAAAAGTTAAGTAAAAATTATTTTATTTTTCTTGGGATTAGTTATTCTCCCAGTGGCTTTGATAGCAGAGGATACAACAGTGAAAAAAATAATCAGCGGTACTTTTGTGCTACTGCTACTTGCCGGTTGCTCTAGCGAGCCTGATAGGCAAACAACAAAAACGCGGATGTTGGACAATCGTAATACGCTGCCAACAACGGCACAAAATACCACGTTTCCACGTACGCCTTTTGATGAATTTATTCGTGACTCTGCTTCCCGTTATAGCGTCGATGAAACGCTTATTAGGGCAATCATTGAGGTTGAATCAAACTTTAGGCCAGAAGTGGTGAGTAAATCAAATGCAATTGGTCTTATGCAAATTAAAGCCTCGACAGCAGGGCGTGATGCTTATCGTTTCCAAGGCAAATCAGGGGAACCAAGTTCCAATGATTTGAAAGACCCGCAAAAAAATATCGATATCGGCACAGCTTATATTCGAATTTTAAGGGATCAGCACCTTGCTGGGATCAATCATCCGCAAACGTTGTATTATGCAACTGTTGTTGCATACGTCAATGGCGCTGGGGCATTACTAAGAACCTTTGATAATGATAAAGGTCGGGCGATCGCGATGATTAATAATTTATCGCCTGAAGAATTTTATCAGCATGTACAATCTAAGCACCCAGCACCGCAGGCACCACGATATTTGTGGAAAGTGAAAAATGCCTACAATGCTTTAGCGATGTCTTATTGATATTCTGTGAGTAAGTGTGGGAGCTGCGCGATAATTTCAACAATCCCGTTGATGACAAATTGCACTCCCATACAAATTAATAAAAAACCCATTACGCGAGCAATCGCATCAATACCACTATTTCCTAACCATCTCATAATTGACGTTGCCCCTCGCAAACCAATCCACACAATTAAACTGGCTAAAAGAAAGGTAATGACGGGGGCGACTTTAAGCACCCAAGGCGCAAAGGTTACGTTTCCTTGCAGCGACGCAGTTGAACTGATGATCATCGCAATGGTACCAGGCCCCGCTGTACTTGGCATAGCCAAGGGAACAAAGGCAATATTGGGGGATTCTTGGCGTTTTTTGGGAACACTGGGGTCATCTAATGGGGTTGTCGGTGAATCATCTGATGGATCACTATTAGGAAATAACATCCCAAAACCAATAAAAGCAACAATTAACCCACCAGCAATACGTAAACCTGGTATTGATATACCAAATGTATTCATCACAAGTTGACCCGCATAAAAAGCAATGGTCATGATGGCAAAAACATAAATTGAGGCGAGAAAAGCTTGGTGGTTGCGTTGCTCTTTGGTCATGTTTGCTGAGATGCTGAGCATAACTGCAATTGCTGTTAATGGATTAGCAAGGGGGAGAAGCAAAACAAGGCCAATACCAACAGCTTGAAAGAGTTCTAGGAAATTTGTCATAGTAATTAAATTCAATCTCCTGATAAATGTAAGTAATTTTCCTTATCCTAAATAATAACGAAAATTGTTATAGATCTGTATCTTAGCATTTTTAATTAGGTTAATGTTTTATTATTGAATAGGAATTAATGCAATGAATATTCAGAATAAGTGCTTACTATTATAAAGAATCAGGGGGAGGTTGAAGTTGTTCACATTTACTGTGGATAACTGCCGCATTCGTTTGTGAATAACCAAGATAAATACTTAACTTACAATTGGATAGCTGCTTGTGCTAAAAGTATGCAATTTTGATAGGCAAAAAAAACCTTCTTATGGGGGTCATAAAAAGGTCAAGGGCATCTATTAACAGGTTATCTAATGTCGATGTGTTATTGAGTATACCTTCTGCAATGTGATGTACTGATAATTTATGTAAATTCATTAAAAGATATTTTTAAAGTATATAAAAAGAGAGAAATAATATGCTAAATGGGATTAATCATTTAACCTTGGCCGTGAGTGACATAATAAGAAGCATTTATTTTTATCAATCGTTATTAGGGATGAAACTACACGCTAAGTGGAAACATGGAGCGTATATTTCTTGTGGTGATTTATGGTTGTGCTTGTCTGTCGATATATCACGCCAACACTTAGCGCCGAGTGAAACAGATTACACTCACTATGCATTTTCCATATCAGAGAGCAATTTCGCTCTACTCGTCAATAAGCTAAAAGAGAACGAAGTTGTGGTGTGGAAGGAAAATAAGAGTGAAGGGGATTCTTTTTATTTTCTCGATCCAGATGGGCACAAATTAGAGTTGCATGTAGGTGATTTAACTCAACGCTTAAAAAGTTGCCAGAGTTCACCTTATGACGGTATGGAATTTTATTAATCAATAATGAGGTGAATATGGAAATCGTTACAATTACTTCACTTGATAACTATGAACAGCAGCTTGCTTCGTTATTAATTGATAGTGTAGAACATGGTGCTTCTGTGGGCTTTCTCGCCCCTTTATCTATTGATGAAGCCTCGGGTTATTGGCAGCAAATAAAGCCAGATTTAGTGCAACAAAAACGCTTTCTTATAGCATGTATTAATGATGATAAAATTGTGGGCGCCGTACAAATTGCGTTATGCCTAAAGGCTAATGGGCTACACCGTGCGGATGTTGAAAAATTAATGGTTCATAGTCAATTTCGTCAACAAGGAATTGCGACTCAATTACTTAATGTTGTTGAGAAAATAGCACTGAAAAATAATCGTACATTATTAGTATTAGATACTCGTAGTCAGGATGTTGCATCTGTTTTATACCGAAAACAAGGGTATAAAGAGGTTGGTGAAATTCCAAATTTTGTGGTTAATTCACAAGGTCGATTTGAAGGGACGACATTTTTTTATAAGCTGCTGGTTTAAAGCACACTGAATAAATTCCAATGATGATGTTTCTTTAAATAGCCGAAAGTCGCTAGAGTTTTCTTTACAAAGTATTTTTAATTTTAAAAATTGCTTTACGCACAATTGTATATCCTATGTTCAAGTTATTTTGAACAGTAGGAATGAGTATGAAAAAGCTGATAGCGACGTTTGCTGGGGCATCAATGTTATTTATTTTAGCTATCGCAATAATGCTCATTGTTTTTCCCCAGCAATGGAAAGAAAACATTTATCCTAGTTTGTCACAAGTAATCCCTGCATCGTTAAGTTCTGTATTGCCTCAAGGACTTGTCAGTAATAATGTTTGTGATAGTTTGGAAAATAACTTACAGAGTTTCGCTAACTATCTGAAAGTGAATCAGGATATTGTGGATATAAAAGGTATGAATAGCCTAGATGAGCAATTAGCCAATATACAGGTGAGGATAGACTCAATGCCTGCGGATGTCCGTAATTTAGTATGCCAACAGGAATACAGCAAATTAGAAGGCTTAAAAAGTGTGTTCTCATTAGGGCACAATAATTAGTTTTTTGAGTCCATTCTTCCACTTCACAATAGACACCACAAAGTTTCCTCGCTGTTTTATGGTATGCTAATTAACCTCATTTAGAGTTTAAGGTGCATAATGAGAATTTTAAAATATCCATTGTTAAACTGGCTAATCGCAAATGGTGTGGCCATTTATTTTCTATTCAAACAGGATGCATTAATTTGGCAATTTTCAGGTTGGATGGGAATACTTGGCATTTTAGTTGCTTTTGAAAGTGCTAGCTGGGTCGCGACGAGTTTATTTTATTTTTATAAACATAAGACCTCACCAAATCCAAGTGTTCAAGCAACGCACCTTGTCACTAATGGCCCCTATCGACTATCTCGAAATCCAATGTATTTAGCGTTTACTTCCATGAGCTTAGCGTTGGCATTTTTTACACACTCACCTTACTTTTTGGTTTCTGGATTAGTCTTCTGGCTAATGACAGATTTATACACCATCCCGCAAGAAGAACGTTTTTTATCTGTCACATTCAGTGAAGAATGGGAACGTTATCGCAAACAGACTCGACGTTGGTTATAAATTAATGTTAATGAGACATTTTCTCAATTATGATGAATCATTGTTTTTTTATGATAATTAGGAATTTCAATGAACTACCAAGTTGCGCCACTTTGGATTAATTCTGCAAAGTTAGCGTGTTTGATTGTGATAAGTCTTTTTTTGGTTTTTTTTTCAGTTAGTGGGTTTATTGTATACTTACTGGCTATCGGGGTGGTATGGGCTGTAGTCGTTTCTTTTAAAATCCATGCAATGAAAGAAAAGGGGATTGTTTTAAAAAATAGTGATGTATCTGATTGGATGATTTATATCCAAGGTATTCCTGTTGAGGAAAAAAGACAGTCTTTAGCGAACCCTTGTTTTGCAATTTTACAGCAAGGTCAATCATTCTTTAGTAAAGCACTTATTTTAAGAGGGCTGATTCAAGCTTTTTTCTGTGTGTATATTTTTCAGCAAATCTATTTTGTGAATAATATTTATGTGCAGGTATTCGCTTTAATGTTTGAAGCATATATTTTGTATTCGTTATGGAATACCATCCAAAACTTCATTGCGATGAAACAAAATAAGATTATTACTGAAGAATTAGTCGCGCCTAGTGGATCGCATTGGTATCGCCTTTCATTCATGAAAAAAGGAAAACGAATTCCTGCCTTGGAGAGTTTATTCGCCATTTAATCGGGAAGGTGTTGATTCTTCATATATTGAGGCACAATAAACGGCTTTGCGCTATCGCCATAAAATATGTCTGTGTTATCATTGATAGTTGAGTAACTAGCGATGTATCAATTTATGTTGTCTTAAATTATCTATAATTGTGTACATATCTCGCACAGTGAAGCGAGAAATCGTTAGTAACGTATTGATTTATAAACTTTGGAATAATCAAGCAAGTGATCTGGCGTGTGGGTCACCACTGCTGATAAGGATTTTTTAATGCCTGTTATTACTCTTCCTGATGGAAGTCAGCGTCAGTTTGACCATCCTGTTTCTGTGATGGATGTTGCTCGCGATATTGGCGCGGGTTTAGCTAAAGCATGTATTGCTGGCCGTATTAATGGTGAGCGTGTTGATGCATGTGAAATGATTGAACATGATGCAAACGTGTCCATTATTACGAGTAAAGATGATGACGGACTCGAAATTATTCGTCACTCTTGTGCCCACTTATTGGGTCATGCAATCAAACAATTATGGCCAAACACTAAAATGGCTATCGGTCCAACTATCGATAATGGTTTTTACTATGATATCGATTTAGACCACATGCTGACGCAGGAAGATTTGGAAAAGCTTGAAAAGCGTATGCTTGAGCTTGCCAAAACAGATTATGACGTGGTGAAAAAACGAGTTTCTTGGGCTGAAGCTCGCGAAACGTTTGTCGCTCGCGGCGAAGACTATAAAGTCGAAATCTTGGACCAAAACATTAGCCAAGATGACCGTCCAGGTTTATATCATCACGAAGAATATGTGGATATGTGCCGTGGCCCGCACGTTCCTAATATGCGTTTTTGCCACCACTTTAAATTACAAAAAGTGGCTGGTGCCTACTGGCGCGGCAATAGCGACAACAAAATGCTGCAACGTATTTACGGCACAGCATGGGCTGATAAAAAGCAATTAGCGGCTTATTTATTACGTTTAGAAGAAGCGGCTAAACGTGACCACCGTAAAATTGGTAAACAACTAGACTTATACCATATGCAAGAAGAAGCGCCAGGTATGGCATTCTGGCATAACGATGGTTGGACAATTTTCCGTGAACTGGAAACTTTCGTACGTACAAAACTGAAAGCATATAACTATCAGGAAGTTAAAGGCCCATTTATGATGGACCGTGTACTGTGGGAAAAAACAGGCCACTGGGAAAACTACAAAGATGCGATGTTCACAACCTCGTCTGAAAACCGTGAATATTGTGTTAAGCCAATGAACTGCCCAGGTCACGTACAGATTTTCAACCAAGGTTTAAAATCTTACCGTGATTTACCACTGCGCATGGCAGAATTTGGTAGCTGTCACCGCAATGAGCCATCAGGCGCACTGCACGGTTTAATGCGTGTACGTGGCTTTACGCAAGACGACGCGCATATCTTCTGTACTGAAGAGCAAATCTTAAGTGAAGTGACCAGCTGTATTGAAATGATTTATGACGTTTATGCGACGTTCGGTTTCGAAAAAATCGTCGTTAAGCTGTCAACTCGTCCTGAAAAACGCATCGGAACTGATGAGATGTGGGATAAGGCAGAGGAAGATTTAGCGAATGCACTGAAATCAAAAGGTATTGAATTTGAATACCAGCCAGGTGAAGGTGCATTCTACGGCCCGAAAATTGAGTTTACACTGTACGACTGCCTTGACCGTGCATGGCAATGCGGTACTGTTCAGCTAGACTTTTTCTTACCAGGTCGTTTAACAGCTTCCTATGTGGGTGAGAACAATGAGCGCATTGTTCCTGTTATGATCCACCGTGCAGTGTTGGGTTCATTAGAACGCTTCATCGGGATTTTAACTGAAGAGTATGCAGGTTTCTTCCCTACATGGTTAGCACCACAACAAGTGGTTGTTATGAACATTACGGACGGTCAAGCCGACTATGTTCAAGAATTAGTAAGCAAGCTGCAAAGTGTTGGCATTCGTGCGAAAGCGGACTTACGTAACGAGAAAATCGGCTTTAAGATCCGCGAACACACACTGCGTCGTGTCCCTTACATGTTAGTCTGTGGTGATAAAGAAGTTGAGTCAGGTAAAGTTGCCGTACGTACCCGTCGTGGTAAAGATTTAGGCAGCATTGATGTCAACGAATTCACGACTGAACTGCTAAAAGAGATCCGCAGTCGTCAACTCAATCAGATGGAGGAATAAGGTATTAAAGGCGGAAAAAAACTCCCAACAGCACGTCCTAATCGTATCAACGAAGAGATCCGTGCAACCGAAATCCGTGTCACTGGTTTAGACGGTGAGCAACTTGGTGTCATGAGCGTGCGTGAAGCACTCTTTAAAGCAGAAGAAGCGGGTGTCGACTTAGTCGAAATCAGCCCAAATGCTGAGCCGCCAGTTTGCCGTATTATGGACTACGGTAAATATCTTTATGAGAAGAGTAAGTCTCAGAAAGAACAAAAGAAAAAACAAAAAGTTGTTCAAGTGAAGGAAATTAAATTCCGTCCAGGAACAGACGAAGGTGACTACCAAGTTAAACTGCGTAGTTTGATTCGCTTTTTGGAAGATGGTGACAAAGCTAAAGTTACGCTACGTTTTCGTGGTCGTGAAATGGCACACCAACAGATTGGTTTGGAAGTGCTTAATCGCATCAAAACTGATCTGGATGAACTGGCATCAGTGGAATCATTCCCTTCAAGAATTGAAGGACGCCAGATGATCATGGTATTGGCACCAAAGAAAAAATAATTAAGCCAGTATGGTAATAGTTAAACAGCGTTCATTTGAACGCTGTTTAACGTATTTTTTAGTAATATGAGGCGATTTTTCGCATGCTCATAGCGTTTTTTCGAGTATAAAACTGGTAGTCTCGACCCTCCTAAGATTAAAAATCTTACGCAAAAGCTAAGTTTTCAAATATGTTAGCGTGATTTATTTCAAGATTTACTTGAGTAATCGGACAATAAGCATTAAAATCCGCGGTCGAATCATATTGTCGACGGCTTATAGAGCCAAGACAAACAAAGAATATCGTATACACGTTAAGTTTTAACAACATAACGGGTGTATTTGCTTGAGAGAATATGCAAATCTCTTTACCCAGTTGGAGGAATGAAGTATTAAAGGCGGAAAAAGAATCCCAACAGCACGTCCAAATCGTATTAACGATGAAATCCGTGTTCCTGAGGTCCGTTTAACAGGTTTAGACGGTGAACAGTTAGGCATTATGAGCGCGCGTGAAGCGCTTGAAAAAGCTGAAGAAGCAGGTGTAGACCTCGTTGAAATCAGTCCAAATGCTGAGCCGCCAGTTTGTCGTATCATGGACTACGGCAAATTCCTTTATGAGAAGAGCAAGTCTCAAAAAGAGCAGAAAAAGAAACAAAAAGTTGTTCAGGTGAAGGAAATTAAATTCCGCCCTGGTACAGATGAAGGTGATTATCAGGTCAAACTACGCAACCTGATTCGCTTTCTGGAAGATGGTGATAAAGCAAAAGTCACGCTACGTTTTCGTGGTCGTGAAATGGCTCACCAACAGATTGGTCTGGAAATGCTTAACCGCATCAAAGCTGATCTTGAAGAACTGGCATCTGTGGAATCTTTCCCTTCAAGAATTGAAGGTCGTCAGATGATCATGGTGCTGGGACCGAAGAAGAAATAATTAGGCCTGCAAGTAATACGCATCCATAGCAATATGGTTGTTATTCGCCTAATTAATTCGTAGTTAATCACAATGCGAAGTTGGAAATTAAAGAAATGCCAAAGATTAAAACTGTACGTGGCGCAGCAAAGCGCTTTAAAAAAACTGCAGGCGGTGGCTTTAAGCGTAAGCATGCAAACCTTCGTCATATCCTGACTAAAAAGTCAACTAAGCGTAAACGCCATTTACGTCCGAAAGGAATGGTATCTAAAGGCGATCTGGGTCTGGTAGTTGCTTGCCTGCCGTACGCATAAGTAGACAATTTAGTTAATTAAGATAAAAGACGATAGGAGATAGCTATGGCTCGCGCAAAACGTGGTGTAATCGCACGTGCACGTCACAAAAAAATTCTGAAACAGGCGAAAGGTTACTATGGTGCACGTTCACGTGTTTACCGCGTAGCGTTTCAAGCGGTAATCAAAGCTGGTCAATATGCTTACCGTGACCGCCGTCAACGTAAACGTCAGTTCCGTCAACTGTGGATCGCGCGTATCAACGCAGCGGCTCGTCAGAACGGTCTGTCTTACAGCCGTTTCATCAATGGCTTGAAAAAAGCTTCAATTGAAATCGACCGTAAGATTTTAGCAGACATCGCAGTTTTCGATAAAGCAGCATTCACTGCTTTAGTTGAAAAAGCGAAAGGCGCTTTAGCTTAATTGTTTGCTTGAAAAGGGGAAGGTAACTTCCTCTTTTCATTTATAGCTATTTGTGTTACTACTTTAAAATGCAATTTTATTGGAAAGATATCACATGCACACTGTTATTTTTCGTTTCTTTTTTTACTTTAGCACCTGAGGTTCGGGGGCTTTTTCGCGTAAATAAAGAAGAAACGAAAAGTTACGCTAAAGCCTCCTTAGGGAGGCTTTTTTGTTTTTAGTTTAAGATTAAATGCAGTAAAATCAGTTAAGTACTCATCCATTATGTAATGGAATGTGAAGCTTAATAAATTTAGTGAATAACTAGCAAAAAGACCAAGTGGTCATAAAGGGGAAACAATGCCACATCTCGCTGAGTTGGTTGCACAGGCAAAAGCAGCCATTGAACAGGCCCAAGATGTTGCTACGTTGGAGTCAGTGCGTGTTGAATTTTTAGGCAAAAGCGGCCATTTCACACTCCAGATGAAAACGTTGCGTGATCTGCCTGCTGATGAACGTCCAGCAGCAGGGGCTGTGATAAATGAAGCCAAAGTACAGGTTCAAGATGCACTGAACGCCCGTAAGGATGCGATGCAAGCTGAGATCCTTAATGCGCGCCTCGAATCTGAAAAAGTTGATGTGTCACTACCTGGGCGTCGTATGGAAAATGGTGGGTTACATCCTGTTACCCGCACAATTCAGCGAATTGAAGAGTTTTTTGGCGAGTTAGGTTTCTCCGTAGAAACTGGCCCTGAAATCGAAGATGATTATCATAACTTTGATGCATTAAATATTCCTGCCCATCACCCAGCACGTGCGGATCACGATACGTTTTGGTTTGATGCAAAACGTCTGCTACGCACCCAGACCTCTGGTGTGCAAATTCGTACTATGAATGGGCAGCAGCCACCAATTCGTATTATTGCGCCTGGTCGCGTCTATCGTAATGACTACGACCAAACACACACGCCAATGTTTCACCAAACAGAAGGTTTGATAGTTGATAAAGACATTAGCTTTACCAACTTAAAAGGTACACTGCATGATTTCTTGAATAATTTCTTTGAAGAAGAAGTTCAAGTGCGCTTCCGTCCATCTTATTTCCCGTTTACTGAGCCTTCAGCAGAAGTTGATGTCATGGGTAAAAACGGCAAATGGCTAGAAGTATTAGGTTGCGGAATGGTACACCCAAATGTATTGCGCAATGTGGGTATTGATCCAGAAGTTTACTCTGGATTTGCATTCGGTATGGGAATGGAACGTCTGACAATGTTACGTTACGGTGTTTCTGACCTGCGTGCATTCTTCGAAAATGATCTTCGTTTCCTCAAACAGTTTAAATAAGGCGGGTTTATCTCATGAAATTCAGTGAACTCTGGTTACGCGAGTGGGTGAACCCGGCGATCAGTAGCGAAGCATTATCAGACCAAATTACTATGGCTGGCCTTGAAGTTGATGGCGTTGAAGGTGTAGCTGGTCAATTTCACGGCGTTGTTGTTGGTGAAGTGGTTGAATGTGGTCAACACCCAAATGCAGACAAACTGCGCGTGACAAAAGTCAACGTGGGTGGTGAGCGTTTATTAGATATTGTTTGTGGTGCCCCGAACTGCCGCCAAGGCTTAAAAGTTGCAGTAGCAACAGTCGGCGCAGTATTACCTGGTGACTTTAAAATTAAAGCCGCTAAATTACGTGGTGAGCCATCTGAAGGGATGTTGTGCTCGTATTCAGAGCTGGGTATTTCAGATGACCACAGTGGCATCATTGAATTACCACTCGATGCAACCATTGGTACCGATATCCGTGAATATTTAAAATTGGATGATAATGCGATTGAAATCAGCATTACACCAAATCGTGCAGATTGCCTAAGCATTTTAGGGGTTGCACGTGATGTGGCGGTTATCAATAAATTAGAATTAACAGAACCTACAATTAATGTAGTTCCAGTGACCACGGAAGACACTTTCCCAATTCGTGTTGAAGCGCCAGAAGCCTGTCCGCGTTTTGTGGGCCGTGTAATTAAAAATATCGATGTTTCTGCACCAACGCCGTTATGGATGAAAGAGAAACTGCGCCGTGGTGGTGTTCGTTCTATTGATGCAGTTGTTGATATCACCAACTATGTCTTACTGGAAATGGGGCAACCACAACACGCCTACGATTTAGACCGTTTAGACGGTGCTATCGTTGCGCGTATGGCGAAAGATGGTGAAAAACTGGTTCTACTTGATGGTAATGAAGCTACGCTAAAATCAGACACACTAGTGATTGCGGATGAGTCTAAAGCACTGGGTATTGCGGGTATTTTCGGTGGTGAGCACTCAGGTGTGAACACAGAAACGAAAAATATCCTATTAGAATGCGCATTCTTTAATCCACTGTCGATTACTGGCCGTGCTCGTAACTATGGCTTACATACTGATGCATCACACCGCTTTGAGCGTGGTGTAGACCCAGAACTGCAATTCAAAGCGATTGAACGTGCAACAGCGTTGATTGTAGATATTTGTGGTGGTGAAGTGGGTGAGATCATCGATGTCACTAGCGAACAGTATTTACCAAAAGCGGCAAATATCAAACTGACTCGTCATAAATTAGACCGTTTAATTGGTCATTTTATTGAGGACAATTTAGTCACCGATATTTTAACTCGCTTAGGATGCAAAGTGACTGCTTCGGAAAATACATGGGATGTTGTTGCTCCGAGCTGGCGCTTCGATATGCAAATTGAAGAAGATTTAGTCGAGGAAGTTGCACGTGTTTATGGTTACAACAGTATTCCTGATGTGCCATTACGTGCTGACCTCATTATGACCAATCATAAAGAAGCCAATTTGCCATTAAAACGCCTTAAAGCAATGTTAGTAGACCGTGGCTATCAAGAAGCGATTACGTATAGCTTTGTTGACCCGAAAGTTCAGGCTTTATTGCACCCAGCACAAGAAGCATTACTGTTACCAAACCCAATTTCAGCGGATATGTCAGCGATGCGTTTGTCGCTGTGGACTGGCTTATTGGGGACGGTTGTCTATAATCAAAATCGTCAGCAGAACCGAATTCGTTTATTTGAAACGGGTCTGCGCTTTATTCCTGATAATCAAGCAGAATATGGAATTCGCCAAGAACCTATGCTTGCAGGTGTGATCACGGGCAATAGATTTGAAGAACATTGGTCATTAGATAAACAAGTTGTTGACTTCTTTGATTTAAAAGGTGATCTTGAAGCTGTTTTTGAATTGACTGGGAAACTAAATCAAATTACATTTAAATCTGAGGCACATCCTGCGTTACATCCAGGCCAAAGTGCTGGGATTTATCTGGAAAATGAACATATTGGCTTTATTGGTGTTGTTCACCCAGAATTAGAACGTAAACTCGATTTAAATGGTCGTACGGTGGTGTTTGAGGTTCGTAGTGATGCGATAGCACAACGTGTCATCCCTGAAGCTAAGGCGATTTCACGCTATCCATCGAACCGCCGTGACATCGCTGTGGTCGTGCCAGAAAATGTAGCTGCTGCAGAAGTTTTAGCAGAGTGTAAAAAAGTTGGCATAAATCATATAGTTGGCATAAACTTGTTTGATGTGTATTGTGGTGAAGGGATAGCGGAGGGTTATAAGAGCCTTGCTATCAGTCTCGTCTTCCAAGATACCCAGCGTACGATGGAAGAAGAAGAGATTACCGCTACCGTTGATCTGTGTGTTGCTGCGTTAAAACAGCGATTCCAAGCCTCCTTGAGGGACTAAACCTATGGCGCTTACTAAAGCTGAAATGTCAGAAAATGTGTTTGAAAAATTGGGTGTTAGCAAACGTGATGCTAAAGAACTAGTCGAAACCTTCTTTGAAGAGGTTCGCCTTTCTTTAGAAAACGGTGAGCAAGTAAAATTATCTGGATTCGGTAACTTTGATTTACGTGATAAAAATCAACGTCCCGGACGTAACCCAAAAACTGGGGAAGATATTCCAATTACTGCACGACGTGTTGTTACCTTCCGCCCAGGCCAAAAATTAAAAAGCCGCGTGGAAAAAGCAACGCCAAAAGAGTAATCATATCAATTCAATTTGGTATAGAAAAAGACCGCCTAGGCGGTCTTTTGTTTTATTGAAACCTAAACTATTTAAGCTGTTTATTAATTAGCTCCATAAGGAGTTTATTTGCGAGATCAATATGAGCAGTTTCTTGCTTAATCAATTCTTTTTGTTGCTCGTTGTTTAATTTGTTGAACGCTTTTTCTTCAGCAATTGTTCTTTTAGTTGAGTGCAAACCCCCTCCAAAAGCAATGGCAATATTCATTGGTTCCATTTTATTTTCTTGTGAATGCTTAGCAACTTCAACAAACAGAGGCATACAAATTTGTAAATGTAATGGCAGTTCTTGCAACCTAGGTAATCTTTTATCTGCGTTGTTTTTCGTTATCTGTAAAATTTTATCTCGCTTGTCTGGGGGCATGTTTGCAACATATTCTTTTGTTGCATTTTCCTGATTAATAGATTCTTTGTATGTACTAATTAACTTATCAAGTTTGTCTTTTTCCTTTGGATGATCGGTGAGTATTTTGTTTCGTAATGTCTTGATCGCACCCGTAAGTTCGTTTTGATTAAAACTCTGTTCTGTATTTAACTGTTGACCAAGAGTCGGATGATCAGCAAGTCTTGATAAGAGCTCAGATATCTTAGAGTTAATGCCATTGCTTCTAAAGATACCTTCTTGTTTAATAAATGCTGGGTTGCTCTGTAAAGCTGAAATGGCTTTGTTCATGCTAATAAAATCTTTTTTATCATCCTCTGATATATCAGCATACTGCTTGATTAATTCAATGTTCTTTGAGCTGATATTGTTGGATTTAGCCTTTTCTTGTTCGGCTTCTTGGGCTCTTTGAGGTTGCTGCTGAGTTAATAATTCTTTTCCTATCTTTTGATGCTGTTTGGTATGATTTGGCTCAAGACGTTGATTTACAGAGTTTTCAGTATATTGGTTATTGATAGGTACGTGTAAGCTTGCTGTTGTATTTTTAAGATATGCGGGGTTCTCTACAATTTCAATCTTTGCCAATTTCTGTTTTAGCATAAATCTGAGTTTATGATATGTGGAAATAATGGATTGAATTACTGTGTTTTTAACGCTTTTTAGTGAGTGAATAAAAGACGTATTTTGTATCTTCTCAGGTGGTTTTTCTTTATTAGTGTGTAATAGACTCGTACTCGTATCTATTTTTAAAGATGACATGTGCATTACTCCAAAGTTAAAAGCTAAAATAAGTTTAAATTCATTCATGTGCTATCTCTTACATAAAAAGCTATAATTGCTTAACTTAATAATAAATAAGTCAATCTATCGATGAGCTACTCTTTATTTCAGCTACAAAAACAACAGGAAAAATCAGACATTCGCTTGATTGTTTTCTTGTTGTTCACTCTTTGTATTGTGGCGATAGTTTCACTCAGCGCTGGAGAGATATGGTATTGGCCAAATCAATGGATGGATAACTCCGCACAGCTGTTTGTTTGGCAAATACGATTGCCAAGAATGCTTGCTGTAATCGTCGTAGGGGCAGGGCTCGCGGTTACGGGGGCGATTATGCAGGCTCTATTTGAAAATCCTCTGGCTGAACCTGGTCTCTTGGGGATCAGTAATGGCGCTGGTGTTGCAGTCGTATTCACGATACTAATGTCATCAGGCATCACACACTATGGAATACTGAGTGCTAGCGCGATTACAGGGGCTTTATTGCTCACGGCCTTATTGCTCTATTTTGCCAAACGAAAAAACTTGAATAATGCCAGTTTATTACTGGTTGGCGTCGCTTTAGGCGTCGTGAGTGGCGCTTGTATGACATGGATGGTGTATATGAGCAGTAACCTCGACCTGCGCCAACTATTATATTGGATGATGGGGAGCTTTAGCGGTGTTGATTGGCGGCAATTTGGTTTAGTCGTCGCCTGTATGCCATTTTTAGTGTGGGCTGGATGCCAAGGTAAAATATTAAATTACCTTTCTTTGGGCTCGCTGCAAGCTTATCAATTAGGTGTATCAGTACATAAGTGGCGTATTATTCTTATTATCATTAGTGGTGTATTAATTGGTTTGAGCGTTGCTATTGCTGGTGCCATTAGCTTTATTGGTTTAGTGATCCCGCATATTTTACGATTAAGTGGTTTAACCAATCATCGTTTACTGTTACCTGCTTGTGCAATCGCTGGGGCATTAGGCCTGTTATTAGCTGATTTATTATCACGGTTATTAATTGCGAATGCTGAAGTGCCTATTGGCGTTATTACTGCCACATTGGGTGCGCCAATATTTATTCTGTTGCTTATTCGTCATCAGCAATGGCGGTGAATCAAATGAATACACAGATAATTATTGATATTAAGAATATTACCTCAGAAAACCGCTTAATCAATTTTACTGAATATGTGTTTTCAGGTGAGCAAATCCATCTTTTAGGGGCCAATGGCGCTGGGAAAAGTACGTTACTTTCTGCGCTAAGTGGCTATCTTCCTGTCACAGGTGAAATTTGGCTCAATGGTGAAAATATTCACCATTGTTCTATTGCTCAGTTAGCTAAGCAAAGGGCTTATTTTATTCAGCTTGCGAGCAATGCACCTATCATAAAAGTTTTTCAATACCTCGAACTGTTTCTGCCATTAACACCTGTTGCTGCGGATATTTTTGTGCGGCTGTGTGATGATTTTCAATTATCACCACTTTTACATAAAGGCATTTATCAACTCTCTGGAGGGGAATGGCAACGAGTGAGAGTTTGCGCAGCATTTTTACAAGTTTGGGATGATAGAGACTTAACAGGGAAAATTATTTTATTTGATGAGCCAACCAATAATTTGGATATTATTCAACAGGCGATGCTAGATAAATGGATTAAATATTTTTGTGATTGCGAAGGAACCGTTATAATGAGTGGGCATGACCTGAATCATTCTTATAAAAATGCATCGCGAATTTGGCTATTAAAACAAGGACAATTATTTGCTTCAGGGAAACCTGCTGAGGTGATGACGGAACATAATTTATCTGACATTTTTAAAACTGAAATTAAGATAAGTCAGAGCACATCCTATAGACAATGGCAAATTATAAATTTTGACGATTAGCCAAAAAGTTGTTTTAATCACTCGTTTTTATGCGGGATAATGCAGCAATGTTTGTCGGTGTTGAGGTTCGGTTAAAGTACAATTAACTAGAATATTCTATTCACAATGAAAACTAGGCTATAAACAATATGAGCAATTTCTTACCATTTTCAAAACCCGCAATTGGTGATGAAGAGGTCAAGGCAGTTGAAAAGGTTCTGCGTTCAGGCTGGATTACCACAGGTCCACAGAACCATCAGTTAGAAGAAGATTTTTGCCAACGTTATGGCTGTAAACATGCAATTGCATTGTCCTCTGCAACCGCGGGGATGCATGTCGTTTTGATGGCATTGGGTATTGGCCCTGGTGATGAAGTGATCACACCTTCACAAACATGGGTTTCAACCATTAATATGATTGAGTTGCTCGGTGCAACACCTGTCATGATTGATGTCGATCGCGATACACTGATGATCCAACCCGAAGCCGTAGAACACGCTTTAACAGCAAAAACAAAAGCGATTATTCCTGTTCACTATGCGGGGGCACCTTGTGATTTAGACGCGTTGCGTTTAATCGCACAAAAAGCAGGTGTTGCGCTAATTGAAGATGCTGCTCATGCTGTGGGTACACGCTATAAAAATGAATGGATTGGTGAGAAAGGTACATCTATTTTTTCATTTCATGCCATTAAGAATGTGACATGTGCAGAAGGTGGTTTAGTTGCCACTGATGACGATGAACTTGCTCAACGTGTTCGCACACTCAAGTTCCATGGTTTAGGTGTTGATGCATTTGATAGACAAATGCAAGGACGTAAACCACAGGCGGAGGTTGTTGAGCCTGGCTTTAAATATAACTTATCCGATATTCATGCTGCGATAGCGGTTGTGCAACTGTCCCGTGTGGAGCAGTTAAACCAACGTCGTGCTGAATTAACGGCGCATTACCGCGAATTGCTGAAAAACTCCCCGTTACAAATGCTCAGTGTCCCTGAATATCCGCATTTACATGCCAATCATTTATTTATGGTGCGTGTTGATAAAGATATTTGTGGTATTGACCGCGATGCATTCATGGAAAAATTAAAAGCACATGATATAGGGACGGGGCTACACTTCCGTGCAGCACATACGCAAAAATATTACCGTGAAAAATATCCTGAATTAACACTGCCAGAATCAACATGGAATAGCGCGACGTTGTGTTCGTTGCCTTTGTTCCCTGATATGACAAATGCAGATGTTGAGCGGGTTGTTAATGCGGTAGAAGCAGTTCTTTTGGAGTCAAAATAGTGTCACACGCAGATGAATTTGATGAGATAAAAAAAGTCTCAGTGGTAATCCCTGTCTATAATGAAGAGCAGAGCTTGCCGCAATTACTTGAACGCACGATTAAATCGTGCAAGCAATTAACACAAAGCTACGAATTAATTTTAGTGGATGACGGCAGTAGTGACCGGTCAGCCGCGATGTTAACTCAAGCAGCAGAAAACCCTGATAACCATGTGATTGCGATTATCCTTAACCGTAACTATGGGCAGCATTCTGCGATTATGGCTGGGTTTAACCAAGCGGATGGGGACTTAGTCATTACGCTTGATGCAGATTTACAAAACCCACCAGAAGAAATTCCTCGCTTAGTGCAAACAGCGATGCAAGGTTATGATGTTGTTGGGACTCGCCGTGCTAATCGTCAAGACTCTTGGTTCCGTAAAACGGCATCTAAGATGATTAATGCGATGATCACTAAAGCAACAGGCCGCTCAATGGGGGATTATGGCTGTATGTTACGAGCATACCGTCGCCATATTATTCAGGCGATGTTGCAATGCCATGAAAGAAGTACATTTATACCGATTTTAGCTAATACATTTGCTCGTAGAACCATCGAAATTGATGTGGCGCATGCGGAACGTGAATTTGGTGATTCGAAATACAGCTTTATGAAGCTGATTAATTTAATGTATGACTTACTGACTTGTTTAACGACAGCACCGCTGCGTTTGCTCAGTGTGGTCGGTAGTGTGATTGCAGCAGGTGGTTTTTTGCTTGCGGTACTATTAATTGCATTACGTTTGATTTTTGGTGCAGAGTGGGCCGCAGATGGCGTATTCACTCTGTTCGCTGTGCTATTTATGTTTATTGGTGCACAATTTGTTGCTATGGGTCTACTGGGCGAATACATCGGTCGAATTTACAATGATGTACGTGCGAGACCTCGTTATTTTATTCAAAAAGTCGTCGGTGCAGACCTTAAATCCGACAAAAATCAGGAAGAAGACTAATGAAAGCTATTGTTTTTGCCTATCATGATATTGGCTGCGTAGGGCTAAAAGCGCTTGAAAAAGCAGGTTTTGATATTCAGGCTGTATTTACACACACTGATGACCCTAATGAAAACCATTTTTACTCTTCCGTAGCACGCCTAAGTGCCGATATGGAACTTCCTGTTTTTGCGCCAGAAAACGTCAACCACCCATTATGGATTGAACGTATTCGCGAAATGAAACCTGATGTGATTTTCTCTTTCTATTACCGCGATATGTTAAGTGAAGAATTACTAGCAATCGCACCGAAAGGGGCTTTCAACCTACATGGCTCATTACTGCCGAAATACCGTGGTCGTGCACCAATTAATTGGGCATTATTAAACGGTGAAAGTGAAACGGGTGTAACCTTACATAAAATGGTTGCGAAAGCAGACGCGGGTGACATTATTGCGCAAGAGAAAGTCACAATCACTGATACTGACACTGGCTTAACATTACACGCTAAAGTTCGTGAAGCAGCGGAAACATTATTAGACAAAACACTGCCTCTGATTGAAGCGGGTAGCTACAAAGCTGTTGCTCAAGATGAAAGCCAAGCGACTTATTTTGGTCGCCGTACTGCAGAAGATGGTCAAATCGATTGGAACCGTAGCGCAAAAGAAATTAACTGCTTAATTCGTGCAGTGACTGAGCCATACCCAGGTGCATTCACATATTTGGGCGCACGTAAAATGATTATTTGGCGCGCTCGCGTGTTGGATGACAACCAAGGTAAAGCTGCAGGTACTGTACTGTCTAATGACCCACTGCGTATTGCTTGTGGCCAAGGCGCGATTGAAGTTGTTAGCGGTCAAAGCGAAACGGGTCTTTACATGCAAGGTAACCGCCTTGCAAACGAAATGGGTATCGTGACTGATGTCCGTGTAGGTGCTAAACCAACTGCACAAGTTAAACGCCGTACTCGCGTACTGATTTTAGGTGTGAATGGTTTCATCGGTAACCATTTAACTGAGCGCCTGTTAAAAGATGGCAACTATGATATCTATGGTATGGATATTGGCTCATCTGCAATTGAACGCTTTATTGGTAACCCACGTTTTCACTTTATTGAAGGCGACGTCAGCATTCACACAGAGTGGATTGAGTATCACATCAAAAAATGTGACGTCATTCTTCCACTGGTTGCGATTGCAACACCAATCGAATACACCCGTAACCCACTGCGTGTCTTTGAATTAGACTTCGAAGAAAACCTGAAAGTAGTTCGTTACTGCGTGAAATACAACAAACGTATTATTTTCCCATCTACCTCAGAAGTTTACGGTATGTGTGATGATAAAGAGTTTGATGAAGACGAATCCCGCCTGATTGTTGGTCCAATCAACAAACAACGTTGGATTTACTCTGTTTCTAAACAGTTACTTGACCGAGTTATTTGGGCATACGGTGCGAAAGAAGGCCTGAAATTCACCTTGTTCCGTCCGTTTAACTGGATGGGACCACGTTTAGATAGCCTAAACTCTGCACGTATTGGTAGTTCACGTGCGATTACTCAGCTGATTTTAAACTTAGTTGAAGGCTCGCCAATCAAATTGGTTGACGGTGGTGCACAGAAACGTTGCTTTACCGATATTAAAGACGGTATCGAAGCACTGTTCCGCATTATCGAAAACAAAGACGGCAAATGTGATGGGCAAATCATCAACATCGGTAATCCAACGAACGAAGCAAGTATTCGTGAACTAGCAGAAATGCTATTAGCAAGCTTTGAAAATCATCCAGAGCGCAGCAAGTTCCCTCCGTTTGCGGGCTTCCGTGAAATTGAAAGCAGCAGCTACTACGGCCAAGGCTATCAAGATGTCGAGCACCGTAAACCAAGTGTTGAGAACGCGCGTCGTCTACTTGACTGGGTTCCGACTATCGACATGAAAGATACCATCGAAGAAACGTTAGATTTCTTCTTACAGGGTGCTGTTGAAGAGTTAGGTAACAAAGACTAATGAAAAAAGTTGGCTTGAGAATTGATGTGGATACCTACCAAGGTACGCTAAAAGGGGTTCCACAATTACTCAAAGTGCTTAAAGAGCACAACATTCAGGCCAGCTTTTTCTTCAGTGTAGGACCCGATAACATGGGGCGCCATTTATGGCGCCTTTTGCGTCCTAAATTTCTGTGGAAAATGCTCAGGTCTAATGCAGCATCCCTGTATGGGTTAGATATATTATTAGCGGGTACAGCATGGCCAGGCAAAAAAATTGCTAAAGATTTAGGCTACTTGATGAAACAAACTTTGGATGCAGGCCATGAAGTTGGCTTACATGCATGGGATCATCAAGGCTGGCAAGCCAAAGTGGCTAAATGGAGTGAGGTCCAACTCGCTGAGCAAGTTAAGCTTGGTGTGGATGCCCTTGAGTGCGCAATTGGGCAGCGTGTTACCTGCTCTGCGGTTGCGGGCTGGCGAGGCGATGAGCGTGTGTTAGAGGTTAAACAAAAGTTTAATTTTGACTATAACAGCGATTGTCGTGGGAAATTTCCTTTCAGGCCTATTTTGCGTGATGGTTCGTTAGGGACGGTGCAAATTCCTGTCACATTACCGACTTACGATGAAGTCGTTGGAACGGTAGTTGCTGACGAAGCATTCAATGATTATATTCTTCAAGCGATTAAAGATGATAGCGGTGTTCCCGTTTATACTATCCACACTGAAGTGGAAGGAATGTCTAAGTCAGAACAATTTTCACAATTATTGGAACGAATTTCACAAGAAGAAATCCAATTCTGTACATTAAGCGAATTGCTACCTGACGATCTGAATTCATTACCAAAGGGGCGAGTGGTGAGAGCACCGTTCCCAGGACGTGAAGGTTGGCTGGGTTGCCAAGAAGAGGAATAAACACACCATGTTAAATAATCGAGCGAGCAAAGTAGGAGCCTCTCTGCTGGCTCTTTTTTTTATCCTAACCTATTTCTTGCCGTTGAATAGTCGTTTACTTTGGCAACCAGATGAAACCCGCTATGCGGAAATTAGCCGAGAAATGCTTCAACGTGGAGATTGGATTGTTCCTTACATGTTGGATGTGCGCTATTTTGAAAAACCAGTGGCAGGGTATTGGATAAATAACATTAGCCAAATGATTTTTGGTGAAACGAATTTTGCGGTTCGCTTTGGTTCAGTTTTTTGTATTCTTCTCAGTGCATTGCTCGTCTATCGCATGGCAAAAATGATGTGGCGTAATAACCATGTTGCTTATGTTGCAAGCTTAATTTATATCTCAATGTTCCTTGTTTTTTCTGTCGGGACCTACAGTGTGCTCGATCCCATGCTATCGTTGTGGATTGCAGCCAGTATGTTTTGTTGCTTGTGGGCAATGAAAGCGAGGGAGGTCAAAACAAAGATTGCTGCATGGGTTTGCTTAGGGTTAGCCTGTGGTATGGCCTTTATGACGAAAGGGTTCTTAGCCCTTGCTATTCCTGTCATTGTTATGTTGCCTGTTACTATTTACCAAAAACGGTTCCTTGAACTGATAAAATATGGCCCACTCGCTATTATTTCAGCAGTTATCATTAGCTTGCCGTGGGCGTTGGCAATAGCTAAGCAAGAGCCTGATTATTGGAATTATTTTTTCTGGATTGAACACATCAAGCGTTTTACCGCTGATGACGCGCAGCACATAGCTCCATTCTGGTACTATATTCCTATTATTCTACTTGGTGCGCTCCCATGGGCGGGGTTAGTACCTGGATCTTTAATAAAAGGTTGGAAAGAACGCAAATCAAGTCCTGATATGTTCTTCTTACTGTGTTGGTTTGTTGTTCCCGTTCTATTTTTTAGTGTTTCACGTGGCAAACTACCTACTTATATGCTGCCGTTTATGGCTCCACTGGCGCTATTGATGGCAAAATATGGTGTTGATTGTGTACGAAATGGCACCATGCGAGCGCTAAAAGCGAATGGCATCATTAATATCATATTGGGGATTGCAGCGGTTATTGCCGTGATTGTAGTGAGTACTGTCATTAAAAAACCATTATATGAGCCTGACGAATGGTCGAAAATGGTTTTGGGTGTGGTTGCTTTCTCTATTTGGGCGATAATTGGTTATTTATGTACTGTCCTAAATGCTAAATATTGGCTGTGGGCGGCCTCGTGCTCCTTAGCGATCAGCCTATGTATTGGTAGCGCTCTGCCGAATAACACCATCGACTCCAAACTGCCGCAGAATTTTATTCATCAAAATCATGATTTATTAATGAATAGTAAGTATTTGATGGCAAGTAATGTAGGTGTAGCGGCTGGGTTAGCGTGGGAAACACAGAATTCCAATATTTATCTTTATAATAGCAGTGGTGAACTTAGCTACGGTTTAGAGTACCCAGATAGCCAGCATCGTATCGTTAAGCCAGATGCATTTGCACAGTGGTTAAGCAAAGCACGTAAAGAAGGGCAGGTTACGGTGGTGTTTTTATTAGGCCGTAATGAAGCTCTCCCTGATATACCTAAGCCAGATGAAGTCATCAAAAATTCACGTATGGCAATTGTGGTTTATCATCAACAATGATTGCGCAATTACTGTTGTTACTGCTTGTCAGTGTACTGACCTGTATTGGGCAAGTAGCTCAGAAGCAAGCTGTGGTGAATTGGCAAAGTGAAAAAGTAAATAAAACCGCATCAGCCATAAAGTGGCTGGTGTTGGCTGTTTTAATGCTAGGCCTAGGCATGTTGTTTTGGTTAAAACTCCTTGAAACCATGCCCCTGAGTATTGCCTACCCAATGCTTAGCATTAATTTTATTCTGATCACGTTGATTGGCCAATTTGTATACAAAGAGAAAACAGGGTTAAACCATTGGCTTGGTGTAGTTGCTATTATGATAGGGATATTACTCATGAGTATTAGCGTATGAATAAAGGCTATTTATGGGTGATTGGTAGCGCCTTATTAGTGACCGTAGCTCAGCTTAGCTTAAAGATGGGGGTAGTTGAATTACCGTCTTTTTCTTTAGGTTGGCATTGGTTGCAAGTTGATTGGTTGTTGGCAAATATCACCAGTTTAAGCATTATCTTGTTAGGGTTAGTGTGTTATGTCTTATCGATGTTGTGCTGGCTGTTTGCACTAAAATATATAGCCTTAAATAAAGCATATCCACTAATTAGCTTGAGTTATGTATTTGTCTATATCTTAGCGGTTGTCTTGCCTTGGTTTAATGAGCCAGCTTCATGGTTGAAAGTCGCTGGAATTGCATTTATCTTGCTGGGTGTTTGGTTAATTAGTCGCTCAACTAAACCACAAGATAGGCATTAATAGCATAATGTGATGAATTGTTTGTTTTTTATTCATCGCACGTTATGATATAAGTTAAATATAGCAATAAGATGGATGATTAAGGTGCTTTATGGTGATTAAAATACAACACTTACCATTATTACTGTGCTTGGTTTTAATTGGTTGTTCATCAACATCCGTTAAGCGCACTGCACCGCCACCGTTAAAAACCCAGCTATCAGACCCTATCATGACCATCGCTCAGTTAAAAGACCAGCTAGAACAATGGTATGGCACGCCTTATCATTATGGTGGGATGAGTCAAAACGGTGTTGATTGCTCAGGTTTTGTTTATCGAACTTTTAATGATCGCTTTGCTATTCAACTACCTAGAACTACCGTCGACCAAACACAGCTTGGTACGCGTATCGATAAAACGGATTTAATGCCTGGCGATCTCGTGTTTTTTAAAACTGGCTCTGGCGAAAATGGGTTACACGTTGGTATTTATGATACCGATAACACTTTTATTCATGCATCAACCAGTAAAGGTGTGATCCGCTCGTCAATGGACAACGTGTATTGGCGAAAAGTGTTCTGGCAGGCAAGGCGCATTTAAATGCGCAATTTTTTTCAGTCATTATGCTATCTTAAGAGCAAGTTTTGTTTTTAGGATAGCTCCATGTCAACATTGCGTTTACTCATTTCAGAATCGTTTGACCCTTGGTTTAACCTTGCGGTCGAGGAAACTATTTTTAGGCAAATGTCTGCCGATCAGCGTGTGATGTTTTTATGGCGTAATGCTGATACGGTGGTCATTGGTCGTGCCCAAAACCCGTGGAAAGAATGTAATACTCGCCGAATGGAAGAAGACAATGTTCGCTTAGCACGTCGCAGTAGTGGCGGTGGAGCTGTCTTCCATGACTTAGGCAATACTTGTTTTACGTTTATGGCGGGTAAACCTGAATACGATAAAACGGTTTCTACACAAATTATTGTCGATGGATTGGCTAATGTGGGCATTGTGGCTGAAGTTTCAGGGCGTAATGATTTAGTGCTCAATACGGAAAATGGCCCACGCAAAATTTCGGGTTCTGCTTATCGCGAAACGAAAGATCGCGGGTTTCACCACGGTACACTATTGATTAATGCAGATTTAAGCCGACTAGCCAATTACCTTAATCCTGATCCCAAAAAATTACAGGCAAAAGGAATTACCTCGGTTCGCTCGCGTGTTGCGAATCTTTCTGAACTAGTGCCTAACATCAGCCATGAAACTGTCTGTGAAGGGGTGATTAAAAGCTTTTTTGATCATTTTGGTGAAACAGTTAAAGCGGAGTATATCTCTCCTGAAAAACTGCCTGACCTGCCTAATTTCACGGAAACATTTGCCAAGCAAAGTAGCTGGGAATGGAATTTTGGCCAAGCGCCTGCATTTTCCCATTATTCAGATACTCGTTTTCCTTGGGGTGGGATTGAATTTCATTTTGATATTGAAAAAGGGGTAATTAGTCGTTGTCAGTTTTTTACCGATAGTTTAGACCCAACGCCCCTTGAGTGGCTGAGCGAGCAAATGTTGGGGAAAGTTTATCAAACTGAAACGATCAAAAAATTATGTTGCCAGATGAAGCAACAGTGGCCTGAGTTACAAGATCAACTTAACGATTTAGAGAACTGGTTAGTGCATGAACTAAGTTAAAAAATGAGCCGACATGGTCGGCTCAGACATAGACTTCAAAATACTAACAACTAATAGGAAGGAATGATCTTGAAACTAACTAGTTATGACAACTGCATGTCATAAAACTTTTGCATTCAGGCAGTTCACCAGTTTGACGGAATTTTGCTGGCGTCGTATCAAAATGTTTTTTAAAGATACGAGTAAATGTAGCTTGTGAACTGAATCCATATTGCAGAGCAATATCAAGGATTGGTAAGTTGCCTTCACGTAATGATTTAGCAGCCTCTAACAAACGACGTTTACGGACGTATTCGCCAAGCGTGCATCCTTTCATTTCTTTGAAAACACGCTGTAAATGCCATTTAGAATAACCACTTTTATCGGCTATTGTGTCGATTTTGATGCCTTCATTGCGTTGCAACTGGCTTTCAAGCCATTTCACGATATCGTTGACTACACTTTCTGACATATTTACCTCCTACTCAAGTAGGCTATTGTTCATTAATAACTAATAATAACTCACGAAATTAGGGTCTATTCTTCCTTTTTTTCCGATATATCGATAGGCCAAACGTGCTTTTTTTATATGATAATAACTATTGATATGATAGTTGTTGAAAAAATCAATGATTTAAACATACACTTACGTATGTTTAAATTTATTTAAATACAAATAGTTATGCTTAAATTTTGTTTTTTATTTCCAATAAAAAATTATTTTATAATAATTAGTCAAATATTTTGACTAAGCAGTTCTAATTTATTAACCAAGTAAATAATTGAAAAATTATATTATAGATTTTATATAACAATAGACAGGAAATTCCGAGGTAATTGTTTTAGTGAAAACAACTAAAAACACAGCATAATTAAGATTAAATATCATCTTTATCACGAATGTTAAAAGAATTAACGTTATCTAGATAAATATGTGGAAACGCAATATTTTTAAGAGCGATATTGTTGTTTATGAGGGTTATTTACTATAAAAAACCGAAGAAAGGGTTTTCGTAAAAACCATTTAAAATCAATAGGTAATAAAATTATAGGTCGAGTCATTTTCTATCTATGAAATATTAATCAGGTAGCTGTTCTAATTTTTGACGTATCTGTAACATCACTAAGGGAGTTCCTAGGCTAAAGTTTAGCATTCCTATATCATCGACGATGACTAATGCTTTATTTCGACCCGCGGGTGTCATTGAGATACCTGGAAGCCGCCAAATACTCTTTGCGCCCCCGAGAGTTTTTGCGCTCTCATGGCATACAACGATTAAATCAGGTTGTCCTTCGATAATGGCTTCGGGAGAAAGAGGCTGATATAGTTCAATGTTTGCCATCGCATTTTTAGCACCAATTGCGGTAATAAGTTTATCTGCAGTTGTATTTTTCCCAGCAATTAAGGGGATAACACCACCTTTATTGATAATAAAGAGAACATTTTTATTTATTGGTGATGTCTTAATTTTGCTAAGGTCACTCTGAAATTTTTGGATAAGTTTTTCCCCTAAATGGACTTGATTTATTTGTTTGGCAATTGTACGAATTTTTTTAGGAATGGCTTCTAATGTCATTCCGCGAGCAACTTTAATAACGTGTATTCCTTGGCTTTGTATATGTAACAGGGCAGAAGAAGGCCTGACTTGATCACTGGCTAAAACAAGGGTAGGTTGCATTGAAACAATGTGTTGAGGATTAATTTGTTTTATATCTTCAATAGTTGGAGGTTGCTGTTCTACAGAACCCGAAGTACCTTGAGCAATGATATTGCCACCGAAATTAAGGGCAAAAATAATTTCGGTGATATCATTCCCCAAAGACACTATGCGTTCTTTTGACCATGTACAATTTGAGATACAAAGTGTTATGAACATTAGAAGCCAATATTGCATAAAATAATTTAGTAATTAAATTCGATGTAAAGAAAGTATTTGTTGGCTCCACTGAGTTTGCTCAGGAACCCCCTCAGTGCGCTGCCCATACATTTGTATGATTTGGTTACCTTGATTATCGAAGACTTCTAGGCTTGTCACAAACCCGTCTTGTGTCGGTTTTCTCGTCACCCAGCATTCAGAAATACCATTCTCAATAATATGCAAATTGAAATCATTACTAGACACATTAAGCCAATCTGTTTGTGAGCTTTCAATTTTCAGTGGTGAGAGTTTGTTGATAACACCCGTGAAAATTTGGACGCATCCACGATTACCAATAAAAAGCATAATCTCATTTTTGGCTTGGTGGGCGAGAGAGAGTAACTGTGATAGTGAATTTGTTGGGACTTGCCAAGCGAGTTCGTTACTTACTATACGAAAAACTTGCTGGCGACTTAAATTATGCGTTTTTAATAAGGTGAAAAATTGATGGACATCGGACATATCGCGCCATTGTTGTTCAATTTGTTGCTTAGTTTCATCACTAATTTCGCTATTTGAAAATGATAAAACAGTATCGAGTTGTAGTGGGGGGTTATCGATGGACGTATAGTGAGTAATAATGTCTTGCCACACTTTCATGTCAGTGTGTTCACAGGAATAAACTTTATGTATGGCATCCCCATTCTTATCAAAAAATTGAATGCTGTGCCGAATGTCATTCCCTATTTGTTCCGAGAGCGTGAATATGGAATCCCATTGTGCAAAAAACATTCTCAAATCCAGTTTTCCTGGATTAAGGAATAGGCCCGCATGGTCACTAAAACGTGGGTTATCATATACGCCAGTTTGAATACTGACGGCGTAATTGTTGCGTGTAATGGCTTTAGCCTGGCCTATCGTTGATAGCGTATGAAGTAGTTCAGGTAAATGACCTGAAAGCCGTTTTACATTGTCATGACCAACTCGGCGATATAAAAGCTCAGCTTCAGTGATATTAAGCTGAGTAGCTAAATCCCGAGCATACTTATTTGGAAACTGTTGCTTTAACTGTAAGTAGTCTTTGTAATATACTGAGTTCACAATTATTTCCTTATTTATATTGTATCCAATAATAATTAGTTGGGCTTATTTACTGTGTTAATAGGCCCAACTAGCCTACTTAATTATTTCGTTACCATTTATAATTCAGGTTAAAATAGAAATTACGGCCTTCTTGTGGAACCCCCATGGAAGAAACGTAATTTTTATCGAACGCATTTTTGAGTGCTAAGGTAGAACTGAGACCTTTAATGAATTGGTCTGCTTGATAGCTAATGTAGAAGTCATGAAGGCTATAACCAGGATATTGAATGACTTCACGGCGATAGCGATCTAACTTCTCCACTGATTTTTGCCCAGGTAATACGTAAGTATCGTCCCCATCAAATTTGCTGCGTGCTGCAAATTCACCAACCCATCCAAGATTGACCCCTGTGTGTGCTATCGGTGCATTAAAACGGGCAACTAAGGAATTTGGGCGAAGAGAGGAAAGGGTATGGTGTGTTTCATCTTCTTTTCCAACAATGAGGTTATGGCTAACATCGAGGTCAAACCAATGTGTTTTATAGTGAACGAAGCTCTCAACACCTTTGATGGTCGCAGATGGCACATTGATATAATAAATCTTTTCAGGTAGCCAAAAAAACTTTAAGCTTCGATCAATTCTTTTTTTGTATTGAGCATCAAGGGCAATATGATTTTTGGCTTTAGTATGAAACACCGTGCTACCAAACTGAAGTGAGTCCCCTGTCAATGCTAGTTCGTCGAAGCTGAATTTCATACCTGCTTCAACTGTTTTATTTGTTTCAGGTTTTAGATCTGGTGAAGGGATAAAGTCCGATGTATATCCTATAAATGGAACACGAAAATGATGAGAGTTATTGTATAACTCTGCCATACGAGGTGTTCGGTAGCCTTCTGAATAGGAAGAAAATAGATTCAGCCAATGTGATGGTGTTGCACTCACAGCGAACCTTGATGACCAATTTGTATGACTATCTTCCGCAATATCTTTACGAGAGGTTTTATAATAAGTAAAACGTGTTCCTGCTGAAAATGTAATAGGTAAGTGGTGTAATGTGAGATCGTTGTTTAGCCACCCTGAACTATTTAATAGATGGGCATTAGGATAGCTGATTGAATACTCATTAGATTTTTGTTCTTGTTGATAATATTCGAAGCCACTTTGAATTGCGTTATTCGCCCAATTATTCATAGGTACTATGAAGCTATTGGTGAATTTGGTCCCGTATGTATATTGGTCTCGATCTTCTTCACGGTAATCGTTTGGTGTTTTTTTCACTTTAATGAGGTCTAACTGGTTAAGTGCGATACTTGAGTAGTAAAAGTCCCAGTTTGCCTGCCAATTAAGCGTATTATTGGGTGAGAAGTGTTGGCCAATGTGGATATCTCGTTGTAGTGAACTCCTTTCATGTGGGGTGTTTGGAAAGAGGGTTTGATTAAAAGATATACTTGGCTGTTTTTGGCCAATGCTGTTATTACGGTATTCTTTAAGTTGTATTGTGGTTTGATAGGCTGGGTGAGCAAACCACGTTGTTTTCAACATCCAATTATGAATTTCTTCATTGGTCTCTAGGCCTTGGGCTACGTATGGGTTATTGAGTTGTATTTTACGTTGCTGGTAGCTTAAGATGGTATCGAAAGTATCGACATAGCTAAACAGAGTTGCACCTGCATGATAGCTATGATCATTCCGGTTAATACCAGTGGTAACATGCCCACCAAAATGTTGCCCAGGTTTTAATAAATCAGATGCGTTGAGGGTTTTTATGGAGACGACACCTGCGAGTGCACCGTTACCATGGTGAAGCGAACCACCGCCTTTATGAACGGTAACTTTTTTAACTAGGGCAGGGTCAATAAAAGTGGCATCAAATAAGCCAGAGTTAAAATCTTGGGTGACATTATCGATAGTAATTTTTACGCCTCGTTGATCATAGCCTCGCATTTGAAGACTCTGCCCATATGTGCTACCTGCACCCGTGACGAGTACCCCTGCTTGGCCTTTGAGTAAATCCAATACTGAAGTCGCAGATTGCAATTCAGGGGCTTGGGCATTAATAACCTCAACTTGCTGAGCAACAGCAATTTTTTCATAACTAAATGGCGATTGAGATACATACATAACGTCTTTTGCTTCATTTTGGGCGAGTGCAGTATGACTCGTACTCGAAATTGCCAAAGCGGTAGCAAGCGTTGAAAAACGGAGTTTATATTGGTGTTGAGGGTTAGAAATTGATGTAGGCATCAGTTTAAATGGCATAGGAAATCCTTTCCTTATGTGTGGTTTAAGCTGGCTGCCTTGATGATGTCTGGGTGGCGTGCTATAGATTATCGATATAACTTATTTATTTCGTTAGAATTAATTTACCTGAGCGGGTTTGCTTTAGTTGGTAAATTTCCCCACGGTGTAGAATTTCAACTTTTCCTTCCTTATTAAGTAGTTGCTGACTATCAACGATGTGTGTTGCTAACATCGCTTGGGTCGATTTTGCTTCAATAGGTACCAGAGTGGGGTCTTCTCTCTTAGCTAAAAAAAGATCCTTCGTTACCATTTGATTTGTCTTTTTTAATAAGGTCATAAAATTGTTCTCATGTGCTTTCTAACGAGTTGCGTGTTAGTAGTGAGAATTATTATCGTTAATGTATGGGGGGTCAAGAATTTTTTGGATTAAATTAAATGATTATTAAAAATTAATAGATATTAATATCGTGGGATTTATTGGTTTTGTTTTTTTATTTTTTTTGGTGATGTTTGAGGCTCGCTTTGGTGAGTGATTTACCAAAGCGAGAGCGATGCAGTGAAAAACTATTTAAAGCGGTGATCCACAGCTTGAGTAAGAATTTCAATCAGTTGTTCAGTATCATCCCAACCAAGGCAAGGGTCGGTAATAGATTGACCGTAAACTAATGGTTGTTCAGAGCTTACTTTTTGCGTGCCTTCAACTAAAAAACTCTCTGCCATTATGCCACTAATCGCGGTTGAACCATCTTTAATTTGCTCCGCTATATCCCGTGCAACCTCAAGTTGGCGACGATGAATTTTTTGGCAATTACCATGGCTAAAATCAACCACTAAATGCTCTGGTAATTCAAACTTACGGAGTTTATCGCATGCGGCTGCAAGGTCACCAGCGCTGTAATTTGGCTGTTTACCACCACGCATAATGACATGCCCGTGTGGGTTACCACTGGTTTGGTAGATGGTCATTTGGCCATTTTTATCTGGGGATAAAAACATGTGTTGGGCTTTTGCCGCTCTGATAGCATCAATAGCAATATTAATGTTGCCATCGGTGCCATTTTTAAAACCGACAGGGCAAGACAGTGCTGAAGCCATTTCACGATGGATTTGACTTTCGGTTGTACGCGCACCAATTGCGCCCCAGCTTATCAAATCAGCAATATATTGACCCGTCACCATATCGAGGAACTCGGTGGCAGTGGCTAATCCTAACTGGTTAACTTCAATCAGTAATTTTCGTGCAAGGCGAATACCCGTATTGACTTGGCATGAATTGTCTAAATTTGGATCAGAAATTAAGCCTTTCCAGCCCACAACGGTGCGCGGTTTTTCAAAATAGGTGCGCATGACAATTTCTAAGCGGTCTTGATGGCGTTCTCTTAATGCATTTAATTTCGTTGCATATTCAATAGCGGCATCAATATCATGAATAGAACAAGGGCCGACAATCACCAGCAAACGAGGGTCTTGGCCTGATAAAATCTGTTCAATACGTTTTCGTGACGCTGTCACGTTTTCGGCAACTTTTGCGGAAATAGGAAATTCATCGGCAAGAGTTTGTGGTGTGATTAAGCTGTCCACTCTCGCTGTACGTAACTCATCAGTTTTGTGCATTTTTGTTCTCAGAAACTTGAATAGGCTGTCGCCATATAAGTGATAAAGATCACAATAAACGAATATGGCTTAATTTCAACCTCCAGCGTAAATTGAATGAATAATTTTTTTTATTTTATATTCACTAGAATATACGTCTTTGTAATCCCATGGTATCAATCACTTTGGCAGAAATTTCCTCTACAGAATAGTTCGTCGTATTTAAGTAATTGATTTTATTTTGTCTAAATAAGGCTTCGACTTCAGCAATTTCAATTCGGCACTGCCTAATCGATGCATAACGGCTATTTTCACGGCGCTCTTCACGGATTGCCGCTAATCGCTCTGGACTAATGGTTAAACCAAATAATTTGTGGGTGTAAGGACGTAACGCGACAGGTAACTGTAAATTATCCATATCATCAGCGGTGAAAGGGTAATTTGCCGCTTGAATACCAAATTGCATTGCTAAATAAAGGCTAGTTGGGGTTTTACCACAACGGGAAACGCCAATCAGAATGACTTGAGCTTGGTCGAGATTTCTTAAGGAAATACCATCATCATGAGCCAGTGTATATTCAATGGCAGCAATACGTGCATCGTATTGGTTCATATTCTGCATAGATAAACCGTGGGTTCGGTTTAGCTTTGGCTCGGGTTCAAGGCCAACCTCCTTTTGGATCGGAGCGACTAAACTTTGGACGATATCTTGGCAAAACCCTAAGCTCTGAGTGATTATCTGTTTAACTTCTGGGGAGATGATGGAATAGAACACCAAAGGACGGATCTGTGTTTCTGCATAAAGTGTATCTATTTTTTGTTTGATTTCTTCTGCCCGAGTCGGCGTGGTGACAAACGGTAATGTGTAAGAGGTAAATGAAAGAGGAAACTGCGAAAGTACTGCATGCCCTATAGTTTCAGCGGTGATCGCTGTGCCATCAGAAATAAAGAAAACAGTGCGTTGAACTTGGCTTGCCATCGTATTCATTGCTCCTAATTCGGTCATTATTATTAGCCTCTTATTGTATTTATCACTGGATATTGAGGGATATTATCTTTGTTTAAAGTTTAAAAATTAGTTTATCAGGGGAAGTATAGCCATTTTTTGAACGATTTTTAGAACAAAAAAGTTTTCTTAATTGATGGAACGATTCACCAGTCCATCTTCTCATACCGTCTGTGCTAGTCTATTTCACGAGGCGATATTTCGCCAACGAGATTTTTTACGATTTGTACTCTGTCACTAAATTGCTATAAAAGGATCGCTTTCAATGTCCACAAATGGCCTCACTCCGTGTAATGTACTTTGGTATAACCAATTAGGGATGAATGATGTTGACCGTGTTGGTGGCAAAAATGCCTCTCTCGGTGAAATGATCACTAACTTATCTGATCTGGGTGTATCCGTACCTAACGGTTTCGCGACAACCGCACAGGCGTTTAATGATTTTCTGGAGCAGAGCGGTGTAAATCAGCGCATTTATAACCTGCTAGATGAAACGGATATTGATGATGTGAACCAACTGGCTGTAGCAGGTGCTCAGATCCGTCAATGGGTGATTGATACTCCACTGACGAAGGAGTTGGAACAAGATATTCGTGATGCATTTGCTCAGCTTTCTGAAGGTGAAGCTGAAGCTTCATTTGCTGTGCGTTCGTCTGCTACTGCAGAAGATATGCCAGATGCTTCGTTTGCAGGGCAACAAGAAACATTCTTGAACGTTCAAGGTATTGATGCTGTTTTAGTTGCGATTAAACACGTATTTGCATCTTTGTTTAATGACCGTGCAATCTCTTATCGTGTACACCAAGGTTATGACCACCGTGGTGTGGCATTATCTGCAGGTGTGCAAAGAATGGTTCGTTCTGACTTAGCGTCATCGGGTGTTATGTTCACCATTGATACTGAATCGGGCTTTGATCAGGTTGTTTTCATCACCTCAGCTTATGGTTTAGGTGAGATGGTGGTACAAGGTGCTGTGAACCCTGATGAGTTCTATGTACACAAGCCAACCCTGAAAAATAACCGTCCTGCAATTGTGCGCCGTACCCTTGGCTCTAAAAAATTACAAATGGTGTATGCCAACAGTAAAGAGCACGGTAAACAAGTGCAAATTGAAGATGTGCCGGAAGGGTTACGCAATCGTTTCTCTTTGACTGATCTTGAGGTTGAAGAGCTGGCTCGCCAAGCACTACAGATTGAAAAACACTATGGTCGTCCAATGGATATAGAATGGGCAAAAGATGGCCATAATGGGCGTCTGTATATTGTTCAAGCAAGGCCAGAAACTGTGCGCTCTAATCAACAAGTGATGGAGCGTTACCAGTTAAAACAGCAAGGTCAAGTATTGGTAGAAGGCCGCGCTATTGGTCATCGTATCGGTGCAGGTAAGGTGAAAGTTATCCATAACCTTAGCGAAATGGATAGAATTCAGCCTGGTGATGTGTTGGTCACTGACATGACAGACCCTGATTGGGAACCTATCATGAAAAAGGCTGCCGCTATCGTCACAAACCGTGGTGGACGTACATGCCACGCTGCAATTATTGCTCGTGAATTAGGCATCCCTGCGGTAGTGGGGTGTGGGGATGCAACAGAGCGCTTACAAGAAGGCCAAAATGTGACGGTTTCTTGTGCAGAAGGTGATACAGGTTTTGTGTATGGCGGTGAGTTAGCATTTGAAATTCACAGTTCAGAAGTCAGCGATATGCCTGATTTAAACGTCAAAATTATGATGAACGTGGGTAACCCTGATCGCGCATTTGATTTTGCTTGTTTACCAAACGAAGGTGTGGGTTTGGCACGTTTGGAATTTATCATTAACCGTATGATTGGAGTTCATCCAAGAGCATTACTGGAATTTGATAAACAATCCCCTGAATTACAAGTTGAAATTCGTGAAATGATGGCAGGTTATGAAGATCCGATTGAGTTTTATATCGGCAAATTAACTGAAGGGATCTCAACTTTAGCGGCAGCATTCTGGCCGAAACGTGTGATTGTTCGTTTATCTGACTTTAAATCGAATGAATACGCCAACTTAGTAGGTGGTGATATTTATGAGCCAGAAGAAGAAAACCCAATGTTAGGTTTCCGTGGTGCAGGGCGTTACGTCTCTGATAGCTTCCGCGCATGTTTTGCGTTGGAGTGTGAAGCGGTTAAACGTGTGCGTAACACCATGGGGTTAACTAACGTTGAAGTGATGATCCCGTTTGTGCGTACTGTTGCACAAGCTGAGTCTGTCATTGCTGAGCTGGCGAAGCATGATTTAAGGCGTGGTGAAAATGGCTTAAAAGTGATTATGATGTGTGAAATTCCTTCAAACGCACTATTAGCTGAACAATTCCTTGAGCATTTTGATGGTTTTTCAATCGGCTCTAACGATATGACTCAGCTAACATTAGGCTTGGATAGAGACTCTGGTGTTGTTTCAGAGCTATTTGATGAGCGTAATGATGCTGTTAAAGCGATGCTTTCTATGGCGATTAAAGCGGCAAAACGTCAGAATAAATATGTTGGAATTTGTGGACAAGGCCCATCTGACCATCAAGACTTTGCTCAGTGGTTAGTTGATGAAGGTATTGATAGCTTATCATTGAACCCAGATACTGTGGTTCAAACGTGGCTAACAATTGCAGAAAACCAATAATAAAACGATTTATTACCATTAGTTGAAAAGGCCGATTGGGTATCTCCCAATTGGCCTTTTTACTCATTTAAAATACCGATAATTGCAATTGGTAATAACGATTATTTAATACGATAGATATAAAAAAGTAGCGAATGATTATGCATTTAATATGTCATGAGCATTATAAATATATACACATTAATACTCTTAATATGTGTAATAATATGAGTATTGAGTTAATCATTCGCGTGATTAATTAAAACGAAAGTGGGGAAGATAATACTAAAGGAGTATATTCACTTATTTAACGTAAACTGAAAATTGATTTCAATCAATGTTTGTAAACTGATGATTTAATTTAGATGTGAATATTATTCATATTGAATATTTAGGCAAAAAAAAAGCCTATCATGGGCTGACAGGCAAAGACTACACACAGCAATTCGTTTATATCACTACGCCTATAAAAGGTTGGCATAGTGATTAAATTTATTTGATTCAATAATTAGATAATAAGCTAATTACATTATACAATCATTAAGAACACTCTCAATATTAATGTTACCTATTGTTACGTAAAGAGAAATATTCAGTTGTTTTATGTTAACATAAATTAAGCTGAATACTAACGTTAGAGTGTTAAATATTGTTTCTAAATATTAATGGCAAGGAAATCATTAATGAAACAGACATGTCTATTGATAAACATATCTGCTTCAATTAGCTAAAACTATTTCTTAATCAAAAATTCTTCCTCAAGAAACTTTTCGGTTTCGCTTAGGTCTTCATTAGGAGGGGCGACTTCGTTCATCCAAGCCTTTAATAGGCTGTATGAAACCGCCAAAACAACAGGGCCAATAAATAACCCTATCATACCAAATGATAAAATTCCGCCGATAACCCCAACAAGGATCAGTACCATCGGTAAATCAGCGCCCATTTTAATCAGCCATGGACGTAGTACACCATCCATGGTGGCCACTATTGCAGCCCAAACCGCCAAAATAATGCCCCATGTGGTGTCGCCAGTCCAAAATAACCATAATACTGAAGGGATCATGATTAATAAGGGCCCTAATTGCGCTACACAGCAAATAAACAGCAATACGGTCAGAATAGCCGCATAGCTGATGCCAGAGAGTGCAAGGCCAATACCACCGACAATCGCTTGAATCAATGCGGTCACCACCACACCAAGTGCAACTGCACGAATGGATTGTGCGGCTAAGACAACAGCTGCATCACCACGGATCCCCGCCAAGCGAACGGCAAAATGACGCATGCCTAACATGACTGTTTCGCCTTTTAGGTAGAGTAGCCCACTAAAGAGCAACATTAATACTAAGTGGAAAACAAAGCGTCCTGCACTAATCGCTTGTGTGGCAAACCAACCTGCTGCTTGCCCAAAGTATGGCTGAATTTTTGCCAGCAGGGCATTACCGCCACTTGCTACCAAGCTGTGCCATGCGTAATAAATTTTCTCACCCACCATTGGAATGGTATTTAACCACTCTAAGTCTGGTAATGTGAGACTAGATGGCGATTTTGCTAGCTCAATGAGTGGGGAGCTATTCTCAATGATACTGCCGATTAAGATACCAAGTGGAATAACAAACAGCAGTAAAATGAGGAGAACCATCATTAAGGCAGCAAGCCATCTTTTATTCCATAGGCGCGCCTCGAGGTGTAATAACAACGGCCAAGTCGCAATGACCATCATTCCAGCCCAAACAAAACCCAGAATAAAGGGGTTAAGCACCCAAAAACAGGCCGCTATCATTAAAACGATGGATAACAGCCCGAAAATAAGTTTGGGAAGATCCAAACGTTTTTGCGATTTTTCCATTAATGATTGATCCTTAACAAATGAAAATTCTGCTTGTATGGCCTTTTTTAAGGTGAAAATAACGTAATTATTTTTCACGGTTAAAAAAAACAATATTGTGATATGGTTCATGACGACAATGTCATCAGCGGCTGTACTGTCTTTACAGGCTGTGAATACCATTTTTCATAAACCTAAGACACTATTGTGCAACTTAAAATAAAGATAGTACATAACGAGTAATGCGAACACTAAACAACAAGAGTCATCGTTAATAATGATCCCGCGTATATCAGAAGCACCTCATCTCAGCCAACTCGTCATCACGTTCTTGCATGAGCTACAAGAACAAGGTTTTACGGGTGATAATGGCACCAGTTATGCAGAAAGATTATCAATGGCGACAGACAACAGTATCTACCAGTTGCTGCCCCAAGCTGTCGTTTTCCCGCGTTCCAGTGCTGACGTGCAAATTATTACACGTGTTGCTGGACAAGAAAAATACCGTGAGCTCACTTTCACACCACGTGGCGGTGGTACGGGAACGAACGGACAATCCTTAACAGAAGGGATTGTTGTCGATATGTCTCGTTATATGAACCGCATTTTAGAAATTAACCCTGAGCAGGGCTGGGTTAAGGTCGAGGCAGGTGTTATTAAAGACCAGCTTAATCAGTTTCTTAAACCTTATGGCTATTTTTTCTCGCCCGAATTATCGACCAGTAACCGCGCCACATTAGGCGGGATGATTAACACAGATGCATCGGGGCAAGGTTCGCTGGTGTACGGTAAAACCTCGGACCACGTATTAGGCGTTAAAGCAATGGTATTGGGAGGTGAATGCCTTGATACACGCGCTATGCCTATTGCTCTCGCCCAAACGATTGCGTCTGAAGATTCAGTAATAGGACGTATCTATAAAACGGTTTTAGAACGCTGCCTTGAACAACGTCAATTAATTGAAACAAAATTCCCCAAACTTAATCGGTTCTTAACGGGCTACGATTTACGTCATGTATTTAATGATGAATTAACGGAGTTTGACCTTACGCGTATTTTGACGGGGTCAGAAGGGTCTCTTGCCTTTATCACGGAAGCGACTTTGGATATTACGCCGCTTCCTAAAGTGCGCCGTTTAGTGAATGTGAAATACGATTCATTTGAGTCTGCGCTGCGTAATGCACCATTTATGGTACAAGCCAAAGCGTTATCGGTTGAAACGGTGGATTCAAAAGTCCTTAACCTTGCAAAAGAAGACATCGTTTGGCACTCCGTCAAAGCGTTAATTACAGATGTGCCAAACAAAGAAATGTTAGGACTAAACATCGTTGAATTTAGTGGTGACGATGAAGATGAAATTAATCAATTGACGGAAAGCCTGTGCCAGCGCTTAGATGAATTAATGGCAAGCAACCAGGCAGGCGTGATTGGCTACCAAACTTGTCATGATCTTGAAGATATCACACGCATTTATAATATGCGTAAAAAGGCGGTTGGTTTACTAGGCAACAGTAAAGGGGCCGCTAAGCCTATCCCATTTGTTGAGGATACATGTGTTCCCCCTGAGCATCTTGCTGATTATATTGTTGAATTCAGGGCATTGTTGGATAACCATAAACTCAATTATGGCATGTTTGGCCACGTGGATGCAGGGGTTTTACATGTGCGTCCTGCGTTAGATATGTGTGACCCGCAGCAAGAAATATTGATGAAACAAATTTCTGATGAAATTGTTGCATTAACAGCGAAATACGGAGGGCTCCTTTGGGGGGAGCACGGTAAAGGTTTCCGTGCGGAGTACAGTCCTGAGTTTTTTGGTGAGGTGCTGTACGGTGAGTTGCGCAATATCAAAGCAGCTTTCGACCCTGATAACCGTTTGAACCCAGGTAAAATTTGCCCGCCAGCGGGTTTAGATGTGCCAATGAAACAAGTGGATGGCATTAAACGAGGAACTTATGACAGGCAAATTCCTATACAGATGCGTCAAGAGTTTCGTGGGGCAATGGACTGTAATGGTAATGGGCTTTGTTTTAACTTTGATGTGAAGAGCCCGATGTGCCCATCAATGAAAATCAGTGGGCAACGTATTCATTCACCAAAAGGGCGTGCTACCTTGGTGCGGGAATGGCTGAGATTACTTGCCGAGCAAGGTGTGACACCAGAGCATCTTGAAAAAGGCATCACGCAAAGCCAACCATCATTACGCGGGTTGATTGAGAAAACGCGCAACAGCTGGCGAGCTAAGCAAGGGGATTATGACTTTTCCCATGAAGTAAAAGCCTCGATGTCAGGGTGTTTGGCGTGTAAGGCGTGTTCAACACAATGCCCAATCAAAATTGATGTGCCATCGTTTAGAGCGAAATTTTTAGCGTTATATCACGGCCGTTATTTGCGCCCAGTTCGTGATCATATTGTTGCGAATGTGGAATCAAGTGCGCCATTACTGTCAAAAGCGCCAGGTGTTTTTAACTTTTTTTTACGCCAAAACATTGTGCAGAAACTCAGTGAGCGCACTATCGGTATGGTGGATTTACCGCTATTTTCGCAGCCAACTTTAAAACAAGAGCTTTCAGGCCATGCTGCAGTATCCATGACATTAGAGCAGCTTGAAGGGATGGGGGCAAGCCAACGGGAAAGCTATGTGCTAGTGGTGCAAGACCCATTTACCAGCTATTACGATGCGAAAGTTGTTGCTGATTTCGTGCGTTTAATCGAAAAATTGGGTTATAAACCTGTGTTGTTGCCGTTTTCACCGAATGGTAAAGCGCAACATATCAAAGGTTTTCTGGCTAAATTCGCGAAAACAGCCCGTAAGACCGCAGATTTCTTAAATCGCGTGGCAAAATTGCAATTGCCAATGGTGGGCGTCGACCCTGCGTTAGTCTTGTGTTATCGCGATGAATACCACGAAATCTTAGGCAAAGACCAGTGCCAATTTACGGTAATGTTGGCCCATGAATGGCTAATTACCTTGCCTGAACCACAAATTGCACAAACAAGCGCAGCACAGCCATGGTACTTTTTTGGTCATTGTACCGAATCGACAGCACTGCCAAACAGTGCGAACCAATGGGCGTCTTTATTTGCGCGCTTCGGGCATCAGCTTAATAATGTGAGTGTGGGTTGTTGCGGAATGGCGGGGACTTATGGGCACGAGGTTGCAAACCTAGAAAACTCAAAAGGAATTTATAACTTATCTTGGAAAGGGGCGATGTCGTCACTGCCAAAAGAGCGTTGTTTAAGTTCAGGTTATTCTTGCCGCAGCCAAGTAAAACGCATGGAAAATACATTAATAAAACACCCAATTCAAGCCTTGTTGGAGATTGTTTAATGATTTGGAAACGTCAATTTGATTTAACGCAATTAGCTGAAATGGCAAAAACTTGCATGTTAGGGCACATTGGTATCGAAATCACCAAAGTGGGTGATGATTATATGGAAGGAACGATGCCTGTGGATGAACGAACGAAGCAGCCTTTTGGTTTGTTGCATGGTGGTGCATCCGTTGTATTGGCTGAATCACTAGGCTCTATCGCAGGTTATATGTGTACTGAAGGTGAACAGCGCGTGGTGGGCGTTGAAATTAATGCTAACCATGTTCGCGCAGCGCGTTCAGGTATTGTGCGTGGCGTTTGCAAGCCCATTCATCTAGGTCGCCGTCAGCAAGTCTGGAACATTGAAATTTTCAATGAACAAGGCAAGCTATGTTGTACATCACGTCTGACAACCGCTGTGTTATTTGAGTAAATCCTTTCTTTGTCTACCTCGTTTTCGGGAAAATATCTCGAAAACGAGTTGTTGTTTTTATTAACTGACCCCATCTATATATTCAGATGAATGCATTTTCATTTTTCTCAAATAAATTAAGTTGTATAATAAATGCATCTTTATTAATTTGTGTCATTTTTGTGTATTTATTAGTACAAAATTGAATAAAAAATGCAACTCTATTTATCTTTTATTTTTCATTGTGTTAGGTTGGTTTGCGGGTATTTTTGGTTAATAAATAAGCTCAATTTGAATAAAAAAAACGCTAAAATAGCTATAACCTCTTAAAACAAATGGTTGAAGTAGCATAGGTAATCATTACCATAGGGTAGACAGAGTTAATCTCCTGATAACAGGCTGAAAAGCCATAAGAAATGTGGGGTCAATATGACTGACGGTGTAGAGACATTTTCATTTGATGAAAACAATTGGCAGGGAGTTAGCCTGACACAAAGCGCTGCAAAACAAATCAAAAAATTGATGGTGCAAAACCCAAATACCAAAGGGCTTTCACTCGGCGTTAAACAGTCTGGCTGCGCGGGTTTCGGTTATGTTTTTGAAATGATCGAAAATCCAACCGACAACCATCTGTTATTTGAACTCGATGGCGCGCACCTTTATGTGCCAAAAGAAGCAATGCCATTTATTGATGGCACAGTCGTTGATTACGTCCAAGAAGGGCTGAATCAAATTTTCAAATTTAATAACCCGAAAGCCCAACATGCCTGTGGGTGTGGTGAAAGCTTCGGCGTTTAACATGTGAAGTCAGATTATGTCACAGAGCAATGTAGAAGTTGGCGATGATGTTCAAAGCTGGCTTGATGACCAGCGTTATAAAGAGGGCTTCTTTACGGAAGTCGCAACAGATGAAATGGCAAAAGGGATCAACGAAGATGTTGTCCGTGCTATTTCAGCGAAACGTAATGAGCCTGAGTGGATGTTACAATTCCGCCTTGATGCCTTTAATCACTGGAAAGGCATGGAAGAGCCCCATTGGCTCAAAGCTCATTACCCAAATCTTGATTATCAGGATTACAGCTATTATTCTGCGCCATCTTGTGGCTCGTGTGATGATACCTGTGGTTCCCAATCTGGGGCAACCCAAGCAACGGGCGTTGCCGAGACCAATAATTACTTAACGGCAGAAGTCGAAGAAGCTTTCAACCAATTAGGTGTGCCTGTTCGTGAAGGTAAAGCGGTTGCAGTGGATGCGATTTTTGACTCCGTATCAGTATCTACGACTTATCGTGAGGATCTTGCTAAACATGGCGTGATCTTCTGTTCATTTAGCGAGGCTATCCAAGAATACCCTGAATTAGTTCAGAAATACTTGGGTAGCGTCGTTTCAAGCCACGATAACTTTTTTGCAGCGTTAAATGCGGCGGTGGCTTCTGATGGCACCTTTGTGTACATCCCGAAAGGGGTACATTGCCCAATGGAACTCTCCACCTATTTTCGCATTAATGCAGCCAAAACGGGGCAATTTGAACGCACCATTTTAATTGCAGATGAAGGCAGTTACGTCAGTTATATCGAAGGGTGTTCTGCTCCTGTTCGTGATAGCTACCAGTTGCACGCAGCGGTGGTCGAAGTGATTATTCATAAAGATGCCGAAGTTAAATATTCCACTGTTCAAAACTGGTTCTCTGGTGGGGATAGCGAAGAAGGCGGTATCTTAAACTTTGTGACTAAGCGTGCACTGTGTGAGGGCGAAAACTCTAAAATGTCGTGGACGCAGTCCGAAACAGGCTCGGCGATAACTTGGAAATACCCAAGCGTGATCCTTAAAGGGGATAACTCAGTCGGTGAGTTCTTCTCTGTGGCACTGACAAACGGTAACCAGCAAGCAGATACGGGAACCAAGATGATCCACATCGGGAAAAATACCCGTTCAACGATTATCTCAAAAGGGATCTCTGCGGGTAAGAGCCAAAACAGCTACCGTGGTTTAGTCAAAATCCTGCCAAGCGCGCAAAATGCACGTAACTTCACGCAGTGTGATTCCATGTTAATCGGCACGCAATGTGGGGCACATACGTTCCCCTATGTAGAAGTTAAAAATAATACTGCACAGCTTGAGCACGAAGCCACAACTTCACGTATTGGCGAAGACCAGCTATTTTACTGCTTACAACGGGGAATTAGCGAAGATGATGCTATTTCTATGATTGTAAATGGTTTCTGTAAAGATGTGTTCTCGGAACTTCCATTAGAGTTTGCCGTAGAAGCACAAAAATTGCTGGCGATCAGCTTAGAGCACAGCGTTGGCTGATCCTTATCGAGTTTATTTGCGCGTGAGCGCTAAAGGCATGTAAATATGTTAAGTGTTAAAGATTTACACGTGAGTGTAGAAGGTAATGAAATTTTAAAAGGGTTATCTCTGGAAGTGAAACCAGGGGAAGTTCACGCTATCATGGGCCCAAATGGTTCAGGCAAAAGTACATTATCGGCAACGCTTGCGGGTCGCGAAGAATATGAAATTGATAGCGGTTCAGTGACTTTCAAAGGTAAAGATCTCTTTGAATTAGACCCTGAAGAACGAGCGGGCGAAGGTGTTTTCTTAGCCTTCCAATACCCAGTTGAAATTCCTGGCGTGAGTAACCAATTTTTCTTACAAACAGCTGTTAACGCAGTGCGTGAATATCGCCAGCAAGATGCATTAGACCGTTTTGATTTCCAAGATTTTATCGAAGATAAAATTAAATTATTGGAAATGCCAGAGGATTTATTAGCGCGTTCAGTTAACGTCGGTTTCTCTGGCGGTGAAAAAAAACGTAATGATATCCTGCAAATGGCCGCATTAGAACCACAACTGTGTATTCTTGATGAAACGGATTCGGGGCTGGATATTGATGCCTTGAAAATTGTCGCTAACGGTGTGAATTCACTGCGTTCTCCTGAACGTTCATTTATTATTGTGACACACTATCAGCGCATTTTAGATTATGTAAAACCTGACTTCGTCCACGTTTTATATCAAGGGAAAATCATCAAATCAGGTGATTTCAGTTTGGCGAAAAAACTGGAGGAGCAGGGTTATGGCTGGCTTATTGACCAACAGTGAAAGAGCACAAAAGCGTGCTGAAGTTGCTGCACTGAATGAGCAAGCTATGTCACGCTTTGCGAAGCTATTCGAACAACGCTTAGGCGAAAATTCACAGCACGCAAAAAACCATTGGGAACAGGCTAAACAAGTCGGCTTACCTGCGTTTCGCCATGAAGATTGGCACTACACACCACTAAATAGCGTACTGAATACTCAATATCAGTTTAGTGATGCAGATGCCGTCGCGAGTGAATGTGAAAAGTTAGCCTTACCAATTGATGCTTACCGTATTGTATTAATTGATGGGCGCTATAGTTCAGCTCTGAGTTCTATTGATGTCGGGCCTTTCCAAGTGTCTCTGCTCGATAATCAAGATTTACTCCCTGCGCCAGTCAATAGCGAAATCTTTTTGCATTTAACGGAAAGCTTGGCAGTACAGCCGTTAGTGATTCACTTGGCCGCGAATAAAATAGCAGAAAAACCGTTGTATTTACTGAATATTTCGAGTGGCAAAAATGATGAACAGGCGATGAATATCAGCCAGTATCGTTATCATTTAACACTCGATACCAACAGTAAAGCGCAGGTCATTGAGCACTTTGTTAGTTTAAATGGTCAAGCGCACATGACGGGGAGTCGTTTAACCGCCGAAGTGGGTGACAATGCAGACTTTAGCCACTTCAAACTCAATGTGGAAAGTTCACAGGCACAACATTTCGCCCATAATGATATTGTAGTTGGGCGTGATAGCCGCGTTAAAAGTACCAGTTTCTTGTTGGGTGCGGGTTTAACACGTAACCACACGAGTGCTCGTCTTGATGGTGAAAATACAGAGCTTGAGCTTAATAGCTTATTGTTGCCAAAAGATAGCGAAATTGCAGATACGCGGACGTATTTAGAGCACAACAACAGTTTCTGTAACAGCCGTCAATTGCATAAAGTGATTGCGATGGACAGCAGTAAAGCGGTGTTTAATGGGATGATCAAAGTTGCCCCAAATGCGCTGAAAACTGATGGCCAAATGACGAACAATACCTTGTTGCTCGGTGATAAGGCTGAAATTGATACCAAGCCACAGCTTGAAATTTATGCAGACGACGTGAAATGTGGCCATGGTGCGACAGTCGGTCGAATCGATGACGAGCAATTATTTTATCTGCGCTCAAGAGGAATTGATGGTAAAGCTGCTAAGCATATGATTATCATCGCATTTGCTGCGGAATTGACTGAGTCTATTGAGTCAGACGAGTTAAAACACGCTGTGATGGCAAACATCCGCCAGCGCTTAGCGGAGGTTTAATCCCATGTCATTTGATGTTGCGTTAGTCAGGCAGGATTTTCCTGCCTTATCACAATCAGTGAATAACCATCCACTCGTCTATTTAGACAGTGCAGCGAGTGCACAAAAACCGTTGCAAGTTATTGAGCGAGAGAGTGAATTTACGTTACATCAGTATGCCGCGGTTCACCGCGGCATTCACACGCTCAGTGCCAATGCGACAACCATGATGGAAGAGGTGCGCCAAAAGGCCGCAGATTTCATCAATGCAGGCTCAAACGAAGAAATTGTTTTTGTTAAAGGTACCACAGAAGGGATTAACCTCGTTGCCAATAGCTACGGGCGCAAACATCTCTTTGAAGGCGACAATATCGTCATCACCGAAATGGAGCACCATGCCAATATCGTTCCTTGGTTTCTATTAGCCGAAGAAATTGGTTTTGAAGTGCGAGTGATCCCTATTTCAGATGATGGAACCTTGCAGCTAGATAAACTCAATGAATTTATCGATGCACGAACACGGTTACTGAGCTTCACACATATTTCGAATGTGCTAGGCACTGTAAACCCAGTTAAAGAAATTATCCAGCAAGCACGTGATATTGCCTCGCAAAAAAGCAGTGAACTGGCAATTTTAGTGGATGGTGCCCAAGGTGCGATGCATCAACAGGTTGATGTACAGGATCTGGACTGTGATTTTTATGTGTTCTCGGGGCACAAATTATACGGGCCAACGGGTATTGGTATTTTGTTCGGGAAAAAGGCTATCTTAGATGTGATGCCACCATGGGAAGGCGGCGGGGCGATGATCCGCCAAGTTAGCCTAACTAAGGGGATTACCTTTGCGGATGCGCCTTGGCGTTTTGAGGCGGGCACGCCAAATGTGAGTGCAATTATTGGGTTAGGTGCCGCGTTTGACTATTTAACTGCATTAAATTTACGCGATGTTTTTGCTTATGAAGCGCAAATTATGGCGTATGCATCGCAAAAGCTCAAAGACATCCCGTCCATCAGGTTATACGGTAACGACCAACGTGAAGGCGTTTTGGCTTTTAACCTTGGTGAACACCATGCCTACGATGTGGGGTCTTTTTTGGATAGGTATGGTATTGCTATTCGAACAGGGCACCACTGCGCTTTACCATTGATGGAACATTACCACGTTCCTGCTATGTGCCGTGCTTCGGTGGGAATTTATACCACTAAAGAAGATATTGATGCGTTATTCAATGCGTTACAGCGTATTAAAAAATTGTTAGGCTAAGCACAAAGAAATAAGTGAATGGTAAAGGAAGTGAGTATGCCTGCATTACCCGATGAAAATAAATTATTACGTAATTTTGCGCGTTGCCAGGATTGGGAAGAACGTTATTTGTATATGATTGAGCTGGGTGGTCGCTTGCCTGAACTTAATGAAACACAAAAAAGCGAGAGCAATCTTATCGCGGGTTGCCAAAGCCAAGTGTGGATTGATATGCAGTTACAACCTGATGGCACAATTGCCTTTGCAGGGGATAGCGACGCTGCAATCGTTAAAGGGCTGGTGGCGATTGTCATTATTCTTTTTCAAGGTAAAACACCACAGCAAATTTTAGCGTTAGATGTAAAATCTTTTTTTGAGCAATTAGCGTTAGAACAACATTTAACCCCTTCGCGAACACAAGGGTTGAATGCGATGATCCGCACCATCTTAGCCCGTGCAAATGAATTAGTTTAATTTTACCGAGGGAGTAACCCAGCTCCCTCGTCTATTTCCCCCCTAACTTAGTGCTTTGTCAACGCTCTATCATCCAATAAAGATTTGTTCAATAATATTAGTTAACTAAAATATTCATTAAGTATTAAAGATATTAAGAATAGTTGCTATTATGAGCAATAATCATTGCATTATTGTAAGCACACTATTTTCCTTGGAGTAGGTATGAAAAGAGTTTTAACGGTGGCAAGTTTATTTGTCATGAGCGCGTTGTTAGCGCCAGCTCAGGCAAAAGAGTACCCATTACCTGACAGTAACACCCGACTCATCGGGGAAAATTACACGTATGTGGTGCCGAATGATGGCCGTCCTCTTGAGGCGATTGCCAGTGAGCATGAAATTGGCTTGTTGGGAATGCTTGAGGCAAACCCAGGTACTGACCCTTATCTGCCTGAAGCAGGTAAAGAGCTGATTATCCCTGCGCAAATGTTATTACCGTCAACGCCAAGAACAGGTATCGTGATTAACTTGGCAGAGCTGCGTTTATATTACTACCCTGCAAATAGCGACAATGTCGTTGTTTATCCAATTGGTATTGGTCAATTAGGTCGTGATACCCCAGAAATGGTCACGTCAGTCAGTCAATCGATTAAAGACCCAACATGGACACCGACAGCAAATATTCGTAAGAATTATGCAAAAGAAGGGATTACATTACCCGCTGTAGTGCCAGCAGGCCCTGAAAACCCAATGGGATTGTATGCCTTACGTTTAGCCTATGGTCGTGGCGAATATCTAATCCATGGTACTAACGCTGACTTCGGTATTGGAATGCGAGTAAGTTCTGGTTGTATCCGGTTACGCCCCAATGATATTGAAGCACTGTTTAAAACAGTTCCGAGAGGAACTCGTGTCCAAGTTATTGACCAAGCGGTGAAATATTCTAAAGAAGCAGATGGAAGCTATTACATTGAGGTGCATCAACCGTTATCCCGTTCGAGTCACGATGATCCACAAACTATGCCAATCAAGCTCTCTGATGATTTCAAGCGTTTTCTTGAAAATGAAGGGATTGATAAGGCTTTAGTACAAAAAGAGCTTGCTAGGCGTTCTGGAATGCCTGTACGTATAAATAATGATCAGGGCACTAATGAACCTGTGCATGAAAACCAATATGAAGGGCTAACCCCTATTGAGCCATTCACCATTTCACAGCCTGGCCCGATTTACGATGGTAAAATTGGCGCATTATTACCCACAAAATACCGCTCCTCTTTAGCTGCTCAATAATCAGCACAAAAAATAAGGGCCTATTTTCATAGGCCCTCATAAATACTATCAGCTTCTAAAAAGCGTCGTTTTAACTAGATAACGACCAATTCGAACTTATTTTTTGTAAGTACGAACTTGGTTGTCCAGACGCTGGTTAGCACGTGCTGCTTCTTCTTGAGCTGTCTGAACATCAGAGCGCAGTGACTGAACGTCGTTGCTCAGCTGATCAACTTTACCATTCAGAGTTTGTACGTCTGAAGAGAGTTTTTGCACTTCAGTGCTGTTAGAACAACCCGCTAGTAATGCTGAAGCTAATACGATAGAGCCCAGTAGAATTTTAGTACGAATCATTATTTTACCCTCTAGATTGATTATCTTGAAAATATAAAGAGCAAGTCACCAAATAATAGAGCCAAGACGATTATCTTTAAGCTTGCTATATCCCTTTAAAACAACCTAATGAAAATTAGGGTATGGCACTTACTAAGTCTTATGCTAGTACTTAATTTAAAGATTTGCTAGAAATACTTTACATTTAGTCGTAGGAAAAAGAAGAAAAATTTAAATTAAGATTAATGAAGGTTGTTATTTGAACAATCAAAGAACATTTTGTGATATTACGCTTAAATAGAGATAGGATATTTGCTAAAGAAACCTAAACGGGTAAATAGTTAAGTCAAGGTAGCACTAAATGTTAACTTAAAATAAAAAAGGCCGATAACTGAATTAACAACTATCGGCCTTTTCGTATTCTATATAATATTAATTATAGAACGTGAACAGAAGAGGTATTGGTTGTTCCGCTTTGAACAAGTGCGCCTGACACCATCACAACGGCATCCCCTTCAACCGCTAAACCGCTTTCTAATGCAGCACGTTTACCTTCACGGTAGAAATCATCCGTAGAAGTGAAACCGCCGACAATCATTGGGATCACACCTTTAACTAACAGTAACTGGCGTGCAGTTTCTTCATTAGTGGTTAAGGCAAGAATTGGCGCAGTCGGGAAGTATTTACGAACAGACTTCGCTGATTTACCACCGTAGGTCGCGACAACAATCAGTGGAACGTCTAGCTTTTCAGACATTTCAACCGCACCACGGCATACCGCTTCAGTAACACGTAAGCGCTGGCTTGGTTTTTGGTTATCAATACGGGTTGGCATCACGCGGTCAGTACGTTCACAGATAGTTGCCATAATGGTCACAGCTTCTACTGGGTATTTACCTTTCGCACTTTCACCTGACAACATAACCGCATCAGTACCGTCTAAAATGGCGTTCGCTACGTCACCAGCCTCAGCACGAGTAGGGCGTGGGTTTTTGATCATTGAATCTAACATTTGTGTTGCTGTGATAACGACCTTGCGAGCCTTAACACATTTTTCAATCATCATTTTTTGCGCGAAGATAACTTCTTCAACTGGGATCTCAACGCCTAAGTCTCCACGAGCAACCATGATGCCGTCAGAGGCTTCTAAAATCTCATCAAAATTGTTTAAACCTTCTTGGTTCTCAATTTTAGAAATAATTTGGATATTTTCGCCGCCGTGTTTTTTCAGGTGCGCACGAATTTCTTCAACATCAGAGCGTTTACGGATAAATGATGCAGCAACGAAATCAACACCTTGTTCACAACCGAACACAAGGTCTTCTTTATCTTTTTCTGCTAATGCAGGTAGACCAATTGAAACGCCTGGTAAGTTGACACCTTTTTTCTCACCAAGATCACCATTGTTTAATACTTCACAAACCACTTCAGTTGCGGTGACATTGGTGACTTTCATGCCAATAAGGCCATCATCGACTAAAACAGTGTTACCTACTTTTAGATCAGCTGTTAAGCCAGCATAGGTGACGGCTACTTTATCTTTATTACCGACTACAGATGTGTCTGTGGTAAAGGTAAAGGTTTGACCTGCAACGAGGGAAACATCGTTGCCGCCTTCTAGTTTCATGGTGCGGATTTCAGGGCCTTTAGTGTCTAGCAGGATAGCTGCTTGCTTACCAGTTTTTGCACAAACAGAGCGAAGATTTTTGATACGTTGACCGTGTTCTTCATAGTCACCGTGGGAGAAGTTCAGACGCATGACATTCATGCCTGCATCTAAGAGTTGGGTCAGTTTTTCTTCAGATTCGGTTTTTGGGCCGATAGTACAAACAATTTTGGTTTTTTTCATGGCAGTCTATCTAAGGTTATAAAGGAAATCGGTATTGCCGCCGACGCTTAGTGCGCATGATAAAACTTGTTGCGCAACTCATTTATAAGAATAGGCGACAGTCTGGTATTAAATTCAATACTATAATGAAACTTGTCACAATTTGATTCTAATAATAGTGTAGTCGACAAGTTTCATTAAAGCTAACATACTGATTTATTGCTGGTGAAACCTTTCAGCCAGCGAGAGTATTATAGACAACAAAAAACTGTGAGACAAATCAAATTTTACTAAATTGAATGAAGAGATAGCTAAGATCAATTATTCGGTTGATTTTGTGTGGGTTATTTTGTTGCGCAACAAAATAAGGCAATTTTAAGTGACAATCAAGGAAAATATTGGAATATAAATGAAGTAGTTAGGAAATGGTGCGTCCGAGTAGACTCGAACTACCGACCCCCACCATGTCAAGGTGGTGCTCTAACCAACTGAGCTACGGACGCACTGAAAAATTAACCTATTGTGTTAACTTGAAATGGTGCGTCCGAGTAGACTCGAACTACCGACCCCCACCATGTCAAGGTGGTGCTCTAACCAACTGAGCTACGGACGCACTGAAATTAACGTGTTGTGCTAACTAGAATGGTGCGTCCGAGTAGACTCGAACTACCGACCCCCACCATGTCAAGGTGGTGCTCTAACCAACTGAGCTACGGACGCGCTTAAAACTTCTAGGTGACAACGGGGACGAATATTAACGTTATGCTGTGAATCTGGCAAGGGGAAAATGTAATTTTGCGACAGTTTGCTCGTATTTAAAACTATCTGGTGCGAAATACATCTTCCCACACAATTAATTGCTTAAAAAACTGGCGATTAGCGTGTTGAACGTAACAGAACAGCTTGCTCAGGTTGCTTATGGATCCACATAATTCGTGTTGCCATCCCCACCGCTGCGGCGCTGAGTCCAATAATAAAGCCTATCCAGAAACCTTTGGGGCCCATTGCAGGTCCAACATAGTCGGTCAGTGCTAAAATATAGCCAGCTGGTAAACCTAATAACCAATATGCAGTGAACGTAATAAAGAAGATTGAACGCGTATCTTTATAGCCACGTAAAATCCCTGCGCCAATAACTTGCACCGAATCGGATAACTGATAGATAGCGGCATAAAGCATCAAACTAGTTGCTAAAACAACCACTTCTGGATTTTTGTTATACATCATTGCAATCGGTTCGCGGAAAACAGCGGTAAAAATTGCGGTAATTGTTGCAATCATTAAACCAACGGCAAGGCCAGTATAAGAAGAGACTTTCGCCGCCTCAGTAGATTGTTGGCCTAAGTTATAACCGACGCGAATTGTCGCGGCGATCCCCAGGGATAATGGGAACATGAACATGACTGAACTAAAGTTCAGTGCAACTTGGTGGCCTGCAACGGCAACAACCCCTAATGGTGCAACTAGCAGTGCAACAACGGCAAATAATGTAACTTCAAAGAACAACGCTAAGCCAATTGGCGTACCTAATACAATAATTCGTTTTAAAATTAATGGATTTGGCGATGTAAAAGGTACAGTCGGACGAATATCGCGCTGAGCTGAAGCGCGTTTCACGTACCATCTCATCATCATGCACATTGCCCAATACACAGATGCAGTCGCGACACCACAACCAACCCCACCGAGAGCAGGTGCACCAAAGTGGCCATAGATAAAGATATAGTTAATTGGGATATTGACCATTAAGCCTAGAAAACCAATCACCATCCCCGGCTTAGTTTTCGACAGGCCTTCGCATTGACTACGGTAGACTTGGTAGAATAAATACCCAGGCGCACCCCACATGATGGCATGTAAGAAACGAACGGATTTGTCGGCAAGTTCTGGATCAATGTGTGGCATGTTGCTAATAATTAGTTGGCTATTATAAAGCAAACACATAATACCCAAGGCTAAAAATAGCGCTAACCACAGACCTTGTTGAATTTGATCGCCAATTAAGTTACGGCGGCCAGACCCGTTCATTTGAGCAACGATCGGGGTCAATGCCATTAGTAAACCTTGACCAAAAAGAATAGCTGGCAGCCAGATGGAAAACCCAACTGCAACTGCGGACATCTCGATTTCACTGACACTACCTGCCATAACCGTATCGACAAACCCCATGGCGGTTTGTGAAAACTGAGCTAAAACGATAGGGATCCCGAGAGCCAACAAGCTACGCGCTTCTGTAAAATATTTCTGCACGCATACACCTTTATAATAAAAATAATGAAGAAGAAAAACGAGAAAAATAAATGATTTAGCAATAAATCAAAATGTTATTAAAAACCCTTTATTCTATCCCTTTTACCAATGTATTCCAATAAAGATATACTGCTTATTGATGAAAGAGCACTTTTGTCTCTTAGTGTATTTGATTACAGGTAGTTATTCAGTCTGTATCTCATCACTCAAATAAGATAGATCTCAAAAAATTCTTAGGTAAACTGGACAAATTAATTCACGACACAGAGAGTCATTATGTTTACAGGTATTGTTCAAGCGACCGCTCCAATTATTGAAATTACGGAAAGAGCGAATTTTCGCACTCATGTCATGAAATTCACCCCTGAATTACTGGTTGGTTTAGAAACGGGAGCCTCAGTAGCCCACAATGGTTGCTGTTTGACGGTCACTAAAATTGATGGTGAAAGGGTTAGCTTTGATTTAATTAAAGAAACGCTCCGTCTGACAAATTTGGGTGCGCTACAAGAGGGGGATGTTGTCAATATTGAACGTGCAGCGAAATACGGTGATGAAATTGGTGGTCATGTGGTATCTGGACACATTATGACAACCGCAGAAATCAGTAAAATTTTCACTTCAGAAGATAACCATCAAATATGGCTATCTATTCATGATAAAGCATTGATGAAATATATTTTACACAAAGGTTTTGTTGCCATTGATGGAATTAGCCTCACGGTTGGTGATGTTATCAATAACCGTTTTTGTGTACATTTAATCCCTGAAACGTTAGAAAGAACAACATTAGGGCAAAAGCGTTTAGGGGATAAGATTAATATTGAGATAGACCCACAAACTCAAGCAATAGTGGATACTGTTGAGCGAGTGCTCAACCAAAAAGAACAAGAAAAGTTATTGCAACAAGGAAATGACGCTGTCGAAAAGGCTAAATCAGAATAATTCATCAACAGCGGAAGAATATGAGGCTATAGTAGATATAGTCATACTATAGCCTTAATAACATGAAAATTTTAGAGTTGTTAGGATAAAGGTGTTTAATCAAGTGTAAAGTTGTTAAAAACATCAAGTCAATAACACCACAGACTACCCAAATAGCTAATTTGATTAAAACCTTGTTTTTTAATCGGTTACTTTTCACTAAAATTAACAGAAAAGCTGGCATTATCACGTTCAATCGCTTCAACTAAGCGCCTAAAGTGCGGACTGTTTTTGTGCATTTCGAGTGCCTGAGTGCTTTCCCACTCTTCGAAAACAATATAGCCGTTTTCTTTAGCCATAAGATCATATTGAATGCATCCTTTCTCGCGGCGGCTCAGCTTTGCTAAGTCACGAATGATTTCTCTCGTTAAATACCCATCCGTTCTTTCAGTTGTAATTTGGGCATACACAACAATACTCATTCCGTTCTCCTTATGTATTAAGAACTATCTTAATGGGTACTTGGTTTTTGTATTGTAAAAAAGCGAATAATCTGATTTTAAAAAGGCGGACGGGGTCATAGTAAAGTATCTTTTGAAATCTCGATAAAAATGAGATTGATCATAATAGCCTGTTTCAAACCAGCGATAAGTATCATGATCTATTACCATGTTTTTTAAAACGTGTTCTAAGCGGCAATTGATCTGGTAGCGTTTGGGTGTAATACCGTACTCTTTTAAAAACTCTTTTTGAATGACACGCAGATGAAAACCTGTCTCATCGGCAATATCGGTGATTTTTTTTGTTGGATTACGGTAGAGCAATTCGATGATTTCATCCGTGAAATGCGGTTTTTTGGTCGCTTTAGTTTGAGTAAAGCAATCTAATAGCTCTTTAAAAGATGAACAGGCAAGCGCTTCAAACCAGTTATCTTGCCAAATATCAGCAAGGGCAATGGGCCTATCCGTATAATTGAATGTCCGTTGGGGTAACAAAAAGCGTAATGCGTCGTGGCGAATACGCAATACCATGGTTTTTGCATGATTAGGGTTTGCTGTAAACGTATTGATTCTCGGTATGATGAGTTGAAATGAGTTAGTCGTAGAGTGGCCGTCAGCAGACATACAAATTGGATCCGATGAAACCCAAATTTCAGCCCCTGTCCCTGGAAAAATTTTAATCGCACTGGTGAACTCTTTGATAATCAAAATAGAACTAACAAAGCCTTTCAATTCATCTGGTGGATAATACTGTTTCAACATCATACTTGAGCACTCATTATTTGTTATGGTAATGATAGCGTTTTTTGACAAGAAAAATAACCATTGAAAGCATGAGTTTTAGAAGATAAAAAAATAAAATAGCTTTTTTTTAGTGAAATACGCTTTAATTAGGTAAAGGTCGCTAATGGATAATGCGTTAAACCGCATTTTTAAGCAAATATCACCTGCTACGGAATATGACAAAAGCGTAGTCAATGCCTACAGTTAGCTTAAGAATAATATATTTGATTAATGGGGAAGTGATAGTGAAAAACTGTACCGCATAGTAGCGGCACAGCGTATAACGAATCTAAAGGAATTAATTTGCTTGGCAATCAACTGGTTTTAACGTTTTTTCATCTTTGACAGCGCAGCGCTGCATAAAATAACCAATCGCCATTGGAATAATGGTAAAGGCCATCACACCCGTTGTTGCAAGAAGTGGGTCAAAAGTTAAAGCGGAAACTAACAAGCTAGCTAAGAAGCATAAGCCAAGTTGTAAAGCGTTTTGTAATGCCGCTGCTTTACCACTTGCTGTAGGGAAGGTATTTAATGCTTTTGAAACAGCTATTGGATACGATGCTCCGTTCATGGCAGCCATAAAGCAAAATGGAATTAAAATCATGGTTAATGATGGTTCAGTATAGATAGCCATGATGAATAATATAGACATGCTAACTGCATAACCAATTAAGAGTAGTGGGAATAAGATTTCAGCACGCACCTTGGCCAAAACAAGGCGACAACCATAGCCACCAACAATGAAAGCAAGTGTTTGGGGGATATAGCTCAATCCAATATCCGCTGGGTTAAAGCCCATATTACGTAGGATAAAGGGGGAGCCAGTTAACCAAGCAAAAAAGCCTGCACTACAAGAGGCATAGACTAAGACGTTGCCACTAAAAATGGGAGAGCTCAGTAACTTACCAAATGAGATTTTGGTTTGAGGCTGGTTTTCATCTTCGTGTTTTTTTACAGAAATATTTTTGAGGAAAAATGTCGGTAAGAGTAATAAAACACCGACAGCCATTAAGATTAAAAAGATAGCTTCCCAAGTTTGGTGTTCAAGCACCCATGCACCTAATAACGGCGCAAGCGCAGGGGAGAGCGCGACTAATGGCATGATAGATGCGAAAACTTTTTGTGTGCTTGCTTCATCATAACGGTCGATAACAAGGGCTTGCCATAAAACGGCGGCGGAGCACACACCAACGGCTTGTAAAAAACGCAAGGTTAATAATTGTGTTGCTGTCGTGGCCCAAAAAATCGCTAAACTGCTCACAATAAAGATAGTAAGACCAACGATGAGCACAGGCTTGCGGCCAAGTTTATCTGAAAGTGGGCCCCAAAGTAGCTGAGCAAACGCGAAGCCTGCTAAAAAGATACTGAGAGAAGCACTGATAGCCCCTTCTGTTGTGCGCAAAGAGGTCTGCATTGCACCAAAAGCAGGCAGGTACATATCAATGGCTAAAAACCCCAACATGCTTAATCCTGCAAGGTACAGCATAAATCCAGGGGAATTTTTTTTCACAGTCGTCGTCATAATGATTTACTTATCTGATATTTAAAAAAATGTTAACGGTGATGACATTGTATAGGCTATTTTTTTGTCTTGTGAAACGGTAATATTTGGATCTTGCTATCAAAATATTTGAAAGGAGAGACTATGTGGTCAGCTCATGCACTTGAAGTAATTGATGCCGTTGCAAGAACGGGGAGTTTCAGTGGTGCCGCAGATGAGTTACACCGCGTACCTTCAGCAATCAGCTATACCGTCAAACAAGTTGAAGAATGGTTAGCCGTTCCCTTGTTTGAACGTCGACACCGGGACGTCATTTTAACCGAAGCAGGGCTGATTTTTATTAAAGAAAGCCGTTCTGTTATCAAAAAAATGACAGAGACACGTCATCAATGCCAACAAGCGGCTAATGGTTGGCGTGGGCAGTTCAGCATTGCAGTTGACTGCATCGTTAAACCACAGCGGGCTGAGCAACTTATTCTCGATTTTTATCGCCATTTCCCTGACATTGAATTGTATATACACCCAGAAGTATTTAATGGTGTTTGGGATGCCTTAGCGGATGGCCGCGTGGATGTGGCGATTGGTGCCACCCGAGCTTCACCGATTGGCGAACGTTACAGCTTTCGTGATATGGGGTTTATGTCGTGGATGTGTGTCGCAAGCCCTGAACATCCATTAGCAAAAATAGAACATAGCCTAACAGACGATGAAATGCGTGCATATCCAAGTTTGTGCTTAGAAGATACTTCTCGAAGTTTACCTAAACGAGATACTTGGGCGCTGGATAACCAACGGCGTTTAGTGGTTCCCTATTGGGAAAATGGCTTAGCTTGTTTGGCAAATGGCCTTTGTGTGGGGATGGTGCCCGAACATCGAGCAGCTCCTTTATGCGCAGAAGGTAAACTGGTGGAATTGACATTAGCACAGCCATTTCCACCCAGCCCATGTTGTTTAACATGGGTAGAAAAAAACACCTCTCCCGCACTGAGCTGGTTATTAGATTATCTTGGCGATAATGAAACGCTCAACGCAGAATGGTTATCAACATCATATTGATTATCGACGATAGTCAATAAATGGTCCATCAGCAACCGAACGACGCTCAACAAGACGAGGATGAACTTCGATAGTTTGAGCGTCTTCGCGCTTATTCACTATACGGTCTAATAACATAGCGAACGCCATTTGCCCTAAACGCTCTTTAGGTTGGTGGATAGTAGTCAATGCAGGCGTAAAATAGCGCGCATTGCGCACATTGTCGTAACCGATGATTGAGATATCCTGTGGAACGCGCAAGCCCATTTCATCTGCCGCACAAATCGCCCCCATTGCCATGATATCACCACCACAGAAAACGGCGGTAGGGCGCTGTTTATGGCTCAAAATCTGCATCATCGCTTTATAGCCAGACTCAGGTTCAAAATCCCCTTGGACAATCCATTCGTCTTTTAAGGTCACTTTGGCTTCTTCCATTGCTTTTTGGAAGCCAGTCAGACGCCCAATCCCAGTATTCCGCTCAAGGGAGCCTGGGATCACACCAATATCACGATGTCCTCTATCAATGAGATAACGTCCTGCGAGATAGCCCCCATGGAATGAATTATCGATGATGCTATCGGTAAAATCCCCTCTCGATGTGCCCCAATCCATTACCACCATCGGAATATTGCGATAATCTTCGAGCATGCCAATGAGTGTATCAGGATATTCAGAACACATTACCAGCAGACCATCGACACGTTTTTGTGCAAGCATTTGCAAGTAGGCTTTTTGTTTACCCAAATTATTATGAGAGTTACAGAGGATCAGTGTGTAGCCTTTTTCATAACAGCTGTTTTCAACGGATTCGATAACTTCAGCAAAATAAGGCGCCTCACTCGACGTCGCTAACAAACCAATTGATTTCGTGTGATTCACTTTTAAACTACGGGCAACCGCACTAGGTGAATAATTGAGCGCTTTGATGGCAGCCCAAACCGCAGCCTTGGTGTCATCAGCCACAAAGCGCGTTTTATTAATAACATGGGATACGGTGGTGGTAGAGACGCCAGCGCGTTTCGCCACATCTTTAATCGTTGCCATGGGGGAATAAAACTCCTGACCAACTATAGGTCTCTCTAAGAATTCTAGTTAAAAAATTACCTGCATATTGATGCATAGATCCTTCGCTGGCAATAATTTAGCGATTTGTTGTCGATTTTGTCTGATCTAGCGCAAAAACGAAAGAAATAATTGATGTTATAACATGTGATATAGACACTGGTTTCGCTTTTTTGGATGTGTATACTTAATAACCTTATAGTTTGAGTGGTTATTGTTAATTCAATTTTGTTAGGATGAGAGGAACTCATGGATACAGATGTTAAATATGGATTACTAGCTGCGCTGGGTTCATTAGCAATGATTATTTTTATTGCTGCACATATCTTCTAATTTGTGTTTCATCTTCATTGGGTGAATGCATAAGGGCGAGTTTTAACTCGCCCTTAATCGATCTAGAATAACTGTTTAATAATTAAGCTAAATTTTCTTCTACAAATTTCCAGTTAACTAGTGCCCAGAAATTTTCTAAATATTTAGGGCGTGCATTACGGTAATCAATATAATAAGCGTGTTCCCAAATATCTACTGTTAACACAGGTTTATCATCACCAGAGATTGGTGTTGCTGCGTTAGATGTGTTAACAATAGCTAAATTACCATCGGCTTTTTTCACTAACCAAGTCCAGCCAGCCCCAAAGTTTTTGGTTGCTGCATCCGTAAATTGTGCTTTAAACTCGGCGAAAGAACCAAAGGTTTTATTGATAGCGTCTGCAACTTTCCCCGTTGGTTCGCCACCTGCATTTGGTGCTAAGCAGTGCCAATAGAAGGTATGGTTCCAAACCTGAGCCGCATTGTTAAATACCCCAGCTTCAGAAGTCTTAATGATTTCTTCTAACGATTTACCTTCAAAATTAGTGCCTTTGATTAGGTTGTTTAAGTTAACAACGTAGGTATTGTGGTGCTTACCGTAGTGGTATTCTAAGGTCTCAGCAGAGATATGAGGTTCTAAAGCATCTTTTGCATACGGTAGAGCGGGAAGTTCAAATGACATAACGTACTCCTTGATTGCTTTTGTATCAAAACATATGGGTGTTTGCTCGTAAAGTGAGCTAAGTGTCGTACTTCATTGTTTATCTACAGTTTTGCCAAATGGCCTGTATGATTCTTAATATATTAATAGTAACACGATTAACCCTACAAAGGGTAAATGTAATCGCGTTAATCGCATGTTAACAATAAAATGTTTGAATAATATTTTATTGTTATTGGATTAAGTGATGTGTTCGGTTCTTGCATACAGAGAACATGTAGAAATAATAACGAGCGAGGGTGGTTCTAAAGGACTGTCATCAATGGGGGCAATATTGCAGAGGATTGGCATAATACTTTGAATTTTTAGTATTTATTTGCCAGTGGTTGACATTAGTTCCAGCCAATGAAAGTTCTAATCAAAAAAATGACATTGATGAAAATGATAGTTGTAAGCAAGTAGATAAAAGCCTTGAAGAAAAGAGGGGCTATGTCTGGTTGCACCCGATCTTTAATAATAAAAAATATCATAAATACAAAAAATGGGACGACTATTAGTAAGGTTGTAATGGGATTGCTATGCATAAGATTCATATTTTAGAAAAATATAATTCTATCCTTATTGCAGAGTTGTGCAAGTATGATGAGAGAGCTATGTGGGGCATATCAAGTAGATTTACGTTGTTAAGCATAGTTATACCGTATTTTATTGCTACCCTCACGTTGATTTATTGTTATTTGTTTAGATTAATGCAAAACAATTAGCAAAATATGAAGTTAAACATATTGTTAAAGACATCAAATTGGCAGATAGATCACCGTTAAATATAGACAATATACTCTTAGTGAAAATGATGTTTCGCTATAAAACAAGGTATAGTTTTGTTTGACTTGAATCATAAATAAGTCACAATAGTAGCAAATCAAAGGAGGGGGATTCCCCCTCTTTTTTCATACAATAGCCGTTGACATATTCAAAGCAAAATATCGTATTACGTAGTATATTTTAGGGCTAAAAATCAATTATCTAATTGATAAATAAGAATATACTAATCATGTTTAATGTTAAGGAAGTAAAAATGACAACAATTGAAAGAATTGAGCGCCAAATTAAAGAAAACCCAATTTTATTATACATGAAAGGTTCTCCAAAACTTCCGAGCTGTGGTTTTTCAGCTCAAGCAGTTCAAGCCCTATCTTCATGCGGTGAGCGCTTCGCTTATGTTGATATTTTACAAAACCCAGACATTCGTGCCGAATTGCCAAAATATGCAAATTGGCCGACTTTTCCTCAGTTATGGGTAGATGGCGAGTTAGTTGGAGGTTGTGACATTATTATGGAAATGTTCCAACGTGGTGAGCTGCAATCGCTAATCAAAGAAACTGCGGATAAATATCGCCCAGAAGATGACGCTAACGCGTAATCACTGAATAGTAATAAAAAACCGCAGTAGATAAAACAAAAGCTGTTTATCTACTGCGGTTTTTTTATTGTCTGTTTATTTTTCGTCTTCAATAATTGGCCAACCACCAAGTTTCTTGAATTTATTCACAATTTCGCAAAATAAAAGTGCAGTGCGATTCGTATCATACAGTGCACCATGGGCCTGTTTACCATCGAATGGTATTCCTGCACTAACACAAGCTTTCGCTAAGATTGTTTGACCAAATACTAAGCCACTTAATGCTGCGGTATCAAAAGTCGCAAAAGGATGGAATGGGTTGCGTTTTAGCCCCGCACGTTCGGCAGCATTCATGACAAAACTGTGATCGAAATTTGCGTTATGTGCAACAATTATCGCGCGGTTACAATCAGTATTTTTCATTCCTTTACGGATGACTTTAAAAATGGCATGTAGTGCATCATACTCACTAACCGCACCACGCAATGGGTTTGTTGGGTCAATACCAGTAAACGCAAGAGCGGATGGTTCTAAATTGGCACCTTCAAATGGATCAACATGGAAATGCAGTGTTTCATCCATTGAAAGCCAGCCATCTTTGTCCATTTTTAGTGTGATAGCGGCGATTTCAAGTAGACCATCTGTTTTCGCGTTAAACCCACCCGTTTCAACATCAATAACAACAGGGTAGTATCCCCTAAAACGGCTTACTAGGGCATTTGGATTATTTTTTTCAGACATTAGGACTTTCGATTATAAAGTTGCTGATTAGCATATATTATGCCTAAATCAGGAAAAAATGGCAGAGAAACTCAGAAGAAAGTTTAAACGGCTATTTGACCGCTTAAACTTAGAAATAGTAAATGCAATTAATGGCCTAAACCTTTACTTGCGCTTTTGTTTTCGATCAATTCAATTTTATAGCCATCTGGGTCTTCAACGAAAGCAATGATTGTTGAGCCACCTTTAACTGGGCCTGCTTCTCGAGTCACATTCCCCCCCGCATGGCGGATATCATCACAAGTTTTTGCAACATCATCTACGCCTAGAGCGATATGACCATATGCATTCCCCATATCATAGCTATCAACGCCCCAATTGTAGGTCAGTTCAATAACAGCGCCTTCACTTTCATCACTATAGCCAACAAAAGCTAAAGAATATTTATACTCAGTATTTTCACTTGTTCTAAGTAAACGCATTCCTAACACTTTGGTATAAAAATCAATTGAACGTTGCATATCAGTAACACGTAACATGGTATGAAGTAAGCGCATATAACCCTCTTAAAATTTACTCAACATTTCTGAATCGATTTACCTATTAACTATTAATATAACGTGGTTAAATTGCTAAATACAGCGATAGCAGTTTATTTTTTGGTCAAATAGTGGTAATACTCAGTTTTTAAGAGTATATCATACCTTTACGATAGTTTTTACAGTTGAAGGGGAAGCGATGGCTGAACAACTTGAGTTTTTTGACATTCCTAGCCCTTGTCGTAGTATTTGCCAAACGAATGAGCAAGGTTATTGCCTAGGCTGCTATCGAACTCGTGACGAACGATTCAATTGGTTAAAATTTTCGAATGCAGAAAAACGCAATATCATTCGGTTATGCCGCCAACGCTATCTAAGAACGATAAATAAAAAAGTCGTTCAAGGTGACGTTATCGATAGTCAGCAACAACTTTTTAATGAATAACATTGGGAGATTGTTGATTGATTTTAATCATATAGTTTTCATCTAAATTAATTCATCTAAATTAATTCATTTATAATTATTTTAATTTTATTAGTTTCCGTGTTTACATTTCAATTAAATTTTATTTATTAAAATTTAATATGCTTGAATTAAAATGAATTTCATATCGAATATTTTTAAGATTAACTATATTGTTTTGTTTTTTAATGAGTTATATTAAGTTGTATTTTCTATTGTTTCTGGTAATTACCATAAAGACTAAAATAGATAGATCCAAAAGAAGACTCCAGCTATTCTTATTAGTAAGAAAGTTTATAGATTATGGTATTTTCCTGAGTAGACTTTCCAATTTAAAATAGATATGTATTAACCTGATACATATCACTTTAAGCTGATGGAGATATCACTACAAATAGGTATTTGTTAGCTTTTACGTCAATAAAAAGTTGTAAACATAAAAGGAAATTAATATATAATTTAAAAAATAATATGAGTCTGGTATATTTTTTAGACATTATAATTATATAAAAGGAGGGTAAATTGGAATCACAAATAGGGACAGAGCTATCACGTGTAGTTCGCATGTGGAGAGCATTAATTGACCATCGATTAAAACCACTAAAACTAACGCAAACTCATTGGGTTACACTACATAATATTAGCCAGCTACCACCTGAACAATCACAGATCCAACTGGCGAAAGCCATAGGAATTGAGCAGCCGTCGCTCGTCAGAACATTAGACCAATTAGAGGAAAAAAAACTCATTTCAAGGCATACTTGTGCAAATGATAGACGTGCAAAAAGAATCAAACTAACTGAGGAATCAGAGCCATTTATTAAAACAGTTGATCAAGTGATTAACAATACGCGAATTGAAATATTAAGTAACATTAACCAAGAGGAGCTTGACCTACTGTCTCAACTTTTATTAAAGCTTGAAAGGAATATTATTCGCTTACAGAGTGATTCATGATATTTATATTATATCATGAATAATAAATGGATTTGTAATTATTTGGTTTGTTATGTTTATTAGCCAAACGTAGCTTTAAATAGTTTGAACAGCATATATATAACCTATATACTTTTGCTTTAATCATTAAAGTCATGAGTGATATTATTTCAATGGATCAATTTTAATGTGCTATAACTATTGTGAATAGGAAAGGGGTTTAATCATATTGGTTAAAAAATGTGTCATTAACTAGTTTAATATGGAATTTAGTACTTAGAATAGAAAAATACGTTTATGGTAATATCAACATGCATCAATGTTGCGCAGGAAAAATAAGTCAGTCTTTTTAGTTTATACACAAATAATCTAAAGATTAACGTGCGCATCATTAGTTAATCAATGAAGATAATACTATATGTGATAGATAGTTGAATGTTATTGAATGGCAGATGATAAGTGATGTTCACCGACATTGTCGTCGGTGAACATGCTTTAATCATTAATATGACAAAATTAGCGAGGGGATACTGTAACTGTATTTCCGCTATTTGCAATCATGACACGTTGGCCATTACGAAATGTACTAGGATCTTGTTTTTGTACAACAACAATATTTTTACCGCTGTCTAAACGGATCTCTAGTTGAACACCTTGGCTTCTATTTAAGGCGCCTTGCGCTTGTTGCCCAGCTAGACCACCAGCAATAGCACCCGCTGCAGTTGCAAGAGTATTTCCTGTACCACCACCAATGGTATTACCTAATAAGCCACCTAGAACTGCACCACCAATTGCACCGATGACATTACCATCTTCACCAGCTTGAATAGTCACAGGGCGAGCGTTCAAAACAGTACCATAGGTCACAGTTTGAACCTGTTTTGCGTCATTGGCCGAAATAGTATCACCAGAAAGTGTACTGGTATTGACACAGCCTGATAACGCTGCAACTGCAACAACACCTACAAAAACTTTCTTAAGCATAATAACTCCTATGAGATTTGCTGTTTGTGGCACTAACATAGCATCGTATATTTGTTTTCACCATCAACACAACAACTATCAAAATAATGGTATTTAAAGCGATGGTTAGAATACTGATTCTGATTTAAATAGAGTGTAAACACTAGGTAAAATATCTCAAATTCAACATTATTTCATTGAGTAAGGCACGCTTTGTTAAACATACCTCACGAACAGTCATTTTATGAATGTCTTTCGCATTGATAGCTAAAACGCATCCGAATAGTGCCTGTTTAAAATTGAAACACTTTCATGTTTAGCAGATTATTTTATTGCAAAACATTATGTTTAGAATTTTAAATCCATATATTAAAAAACGCCATTTTTATTTAGGTTGTAAAGCAATTTCTGCTCTAAAAATAAATATTTATTATTCCTGCGAAGCAGCACGAGAAATTACATCGAATTGTTGACAAAATTCTCCTTCAAAGCACAATCTTTAATAACTGAAATTGAAAGCGAATGTACACTCTGAAGGAACAAGAATGATGATTAAGTCAGGTCGTTACATAGGGGTTATGTCAGGAACTAGTCTCGATGGAGTTGATGTTGTTCTCGCCGCAATTAGCGATAAATTTGTTGCAGAACAGTCCAGTTTGAGTGTCACATTTCCAATTGACTTGAAAAAAAGAATTTTAAACATCTGCCAAGGCCAAGAAACAACACTATCTGAAATTGGTAAGATAGACCGCGAATTAGGTTCACTTTATGCAGACGCGATTAATCAATTATTGGTAAAAACAGGGTTAACTTCGGCAGATATCATTGCAATTGGGTGCCATGGGCAGACAGTATGGCATGAACCTGACGGAGAACAGCCATTTACTATGCAACTTGGTGATAATAATCGTGTTGCAGCGTTAACAGGGATCACGACTGTTGGTGATTTTAGGCGTCGGGATATGGCTTATGGCGGTCAAGGTGCTCCCTTAGTGCCTGCTTTCCACTTAGCCGTTTTAGGCCATCCAACTGAAAAACGTATTGTTTTAAATATTGGTGGGATAGCGAATATCACAGCGTTATTACCAGGCGCTTATGTAAAAGGCTATGACACAGGGCCAGGTAATATGCTAATGGATACTTGGACTTGGCGTATTAAGCAAAAGTCGTTTGATAATGATGGTGAATGGGCTAGTCAGGGTCATATTGATAATTTGTTACTTAAAAACATGATGAATGATCCTTACTTCAAACGGTCATCGCCAAAAAGTACAGGGCGTGAATATTTTAATATGCAATGGCTAGAACAACATTTAGTCGCGTTCCCTTCAATATCTGCCCAGGACGTACAAACCACACTGTGTGAGCTCACCGCAGCTTCTATTGCTGAACAAGTTTTATTATGTGGTGGAAGTGAGCGGCTAATTGTGTGTGGTGGAGGCGCTAAAAACGCCTTTTTGATGCAGCGTTTATCAGCTCTGTTACCTGGTATTGAAGTAGCGGCAAGTGATAAGTTTGGTCTTAGTGGTGATGATATGGAAGCTTTGGCGTTTGCTTGGTTAGCAGCACGTACTGTCGCTGGGTTATCAGGTAATCTTGCTTCAGTGACAGGCGCGACAAGGGAAACCGTTTTAGGTGCAGTGTACCCTAAAAATAGTGACTAGAAATAATCGAATTAAAGGATATCAAATGAATGAGATAAGTGAAGTCGATCTCGCCTCTATTCGTCGTGAGTACACAAAAGGCGGTCTACGACGCAGTGACTTAACTGCTAACCCATTAACCCTTTTTGAATTATGGATGAAACAGGCGTGTGAGGCGCGACTAAGTGACCCGACTGCGATGTCAGTGGCGACAGTGGATGAAACTGGGCAACCCTATCAACGGATAGTACTGTTAAAGCATTTTGATGATAAGGGCTTAGTATTTTACACCAATATGGGGAGTCGTAAGGCACAACACCTTGAAAAAAATAATAAAATAAGTTTGCACTTCCCATGGTATCCACTTGAACGTCAAGTGAACTTTACGGGCGTTGCTGAACGTTTAAATCCGATTGAGGTGATTAAATATTTCCACAGCCGGCCTAAAGATAGCCAAATTGCAGCTTGGGCATCTGAACAATCTTCTAAAATTTCAGCAAGAGGAATTTTAGAAGGTAAATTTTTAGAATTAAAACAAAAGTTTAAAAATGGAGAAGTGCCTTTGCCGAGTTTTTGGGGGGGCTTTCGTGTGGTATTTGATAGTGTTGAATTTTGGCAAGGTGGTGCTCACCGCCTACATGACCGTTTTTTATACCAAAGGGAAGGGGAAGGCTGGAAAATTGATAGATTAGCCCCTTAGGATCATGTTTTTTAGCTGGCACTTAATTGATATGCGCTTTATGCTATAGACTCGTTTAAGAAAATTGACAAATTATACTGGCGCGTTTGTGAGATCCATCAAAAACGCGTTGGCCATTCAAACTAAAGTAGATAGACAAAATACAACAGATGGAGTCATTGATGTCTAGCAATAACCTGATTAAACAATTGCAAGAGCGGGGCCTCGTTGCCCAGGTAACGGATGAGGATGCGTTAGCAGAGAGACTGGCGCAGGGCCCTATCTCTCTCTATTGTGGTTTCGATCCTACCGCTGACAGCTTGCATTTGGGACATCTGGTTCCTTTGCTGTGTTTAAAACGATTCCAACTAGCCGGGCACAAGCCTGTGGCGTTGGTAGGTGGCGCAACGGGCCTTATTGGTGATCCGAGCTTTAAAGCTACTGAACGTAAATTAAATACCGCAGAAACCGTTCAAGAGTGGGTAGAAAAAATCCGTAACCAAGTTTCACCATTTTTAAGCTTTGATTGTGGTGATAACAGTGCGCGTCTTGCTAACAACTATGATTGGTTTGGCAAAATGGATGTACTGACTTTCTTACGTGATATTGGTAAGCATTTTTCGGTTAATCAAATGATTAACCGTGAATCCGTTAAGCAACGTCTTAACCGTGATGATGTTGGTATCTCCTTTACTGAATTTGCGTATAACCTATTACAAGGTTATGACTTTGCAAATATGAACCATGAAATGGGTGTAGAACTGCAAATTGGTGGTTCCGACCAATGGGGTAACATTACCTCTGGTATCGATTTAACTCGCCGTCTTCATCAAAACCAAGTGTTTGGCATGACCGTTCCGCTGATCACTAAAGCTGATGGGACTAAATTCGGTAAAACTGAGGGTGGTGCAGTTTGGTTAGATCCGAAAAAAACCAGCCAATACAAATTCTACCAGTTCTGGATTAATACTGCGGATGCAGACGTCTATCGCTTCCTCAAGTTCTTCACCTTCATGGAACTCGATGAAATTAACGCGCTGGAAGAAGAAGATAAAAACAGTGGTAAAGCACCACGTGCGCAATACGTTTTAGCGGAGCAGGTGACTAAATTAGTTCACGGCGAAGCGGGTTTAGCGGCTGCTAAACGCATTACTGAAAGCTTGTTCTCTGGTGCGGTTTCTGATTTAACAGAAGCAGATCTTGAACAACTAGCACAAGATGGTATGCCATGCATCACTTTAGAAGAGGGTGCTGACCTGCAACAAGCATTAGTTGACTCAGAATTAACGCCATCACGTGGGCAAGCAAGAACAGCAATTAGCTCTAATGCGGTTTCTATCAATGGTCAAAAACAGACTGAGCCAATGTATGTCTTTACAGACGCAGACCGTTTGTTTGGCCGTTATACCTTGATCCGTCGTGGTAAGAAAAACGACTGCTTAATTAATTGGAAATAGCTCTGACTAACCTTTGTAATATCAGCCTGGGGAGTTTTCCAGGCTATACTCGTCATATTTCAAGTTGCATGGGTGTTAACTGAACTTAGCTAGCTTGATGACATGCTTATATATGTTCATCAGGTTATCTTCTCTTTTCGACGACATGCAATTTGAATTATTTGGGGTATATTCATATTAGCAATGGCTAATCACTGATTTCTCTTCATTCGATATAACAATTCTCTGGGTTCTTAATGAAAAGCGTATTATCAATTCAATCCCATGTTGTTTTCGGCCATGCAGGAAACAGTGCTGCTGCATTCCCTATGTGCCGTATGGGCGTAGATGTGTGGCCACTCAATACCGTACAATTTTCTAATCACACGCAATACCCTCAATGGACGGGAACCGTATTTCCTGCTCAGCATTTAACAGACATTGTTGAAGGGCTTGCTAAAATTCATAAACTTGAAATCTGTGATGCCGTATTAAGTGGTTATATCGGTTCCGCAGAACAAGGTGACGATATACTTGCGATCGTGAAAAAAGTGAAAGCTTCCAATCCACAAGCCCTGTATTTTTGTGATCCAGTAATGGGGCATCCTGAGAAAGGCTGTATTGTTGCTCCTGGCGTTGCTGAATTCTTATGTGAAAGAGCATTGGCGGCAAGTGATGTTATTGCACCAAACTTACTTGAATTAGAAACACTCGCAGGTAGAACAATCAAGACGGTAGAAGAGGCCATTGGCGCAGCAAGAGAACTTTGTCATAGAGGTCCCAAAATTATTCTTGTGAAACATTTGAGCCGTGCAGCCTATAGGGCTGATCGTTTTGAAATGATTTTGGTTACTGCGGAGCATAGCTGGCATGTTAGTCGTCCATTAGTTGATTTCGGCGAGAAGCAACCTGTAGGGGTGGGCGATTTGACGAGTGGCTTGATGCTAGTGAATTTATTAAAAGGTGAACCCCTTAATAAAGGACTAGAACATGTTGCAGCTGCAGTTTATGAAGTAATGATTAAAACAAAAGAAATGGGTGAGTACGAACTGCAACTGGTGGCAGCTCAAGATAAAATGGTTAATCCAGAACACAAGTTTTGTGCCACTCAGGTAGACTGATTTATCTGTTTTTGACTAGAAATAAAATAGCGCCCTAGTTTTAGGGCGCTATGATTGAAATCTTAGATTAAACCTTCTGCTTTTAGTGCCTCTTGGACATTCGGGCGTTTTGCAACTTTAGTAATGTAATCTTGTAAATGCGTTAAGCTTGATAAATCTAAGCCAACGTGTTTTGCCCATCCACTAACTGTAAATAAATAGGCATCTGCTACGCTAAAATTGTCGCCAGCAAAGAACGCCTGCTTTGCTAATACGGAGTCAGCATATTTGAATTTATTCAATAATACTTTGCGAGCCGTTTCTTTATAATCCTCAGGTGTTCCAGGAGTAAATAAAGGCGAGAAGTTTTTATGAAGTTCTGTTGAGATGAAATTTAACGCTTCCATTTGATGGTAGCGTTTCATTGAGCCAGCAAGAGCAATCAGATTTCTATCTGGTTTTTGGTCTGCAAGATACTGAACAATAACAGCACCTTCAGTAAGTTGATCCCCATTATCTAACACTAGAGTAGGAACTTGGCCTTTCGGGTTTATTGCTAAGAAATCTTCACCTTTCTCTGTTTTTTTCTCTTTGATGTTTACACGTTCAATCGAGAAATCTAATCCAGTTTCACGCAAAATAATATGTGGAGAAAGAGAACAAGCACCGGGAGCGTAATACAATTTCATCATAGGACTCCTAAGTTTTGAAATGGGTAGTAATTAGCAAATAAAAATCTCTCTTGTTAAGTATATCACTACTTTCTGTTAGCAAATTGCCATCGGGTGCGAGTTATGCCATAAAAGGTGAATTTAAATAAAAAGGAGTGTGAATAATGCCTTGTCGCGTAGATTTGGATATTCATACTGAAAATGAAAAAAATCAAAGAGATTTAAGATAGTTACCTTATCGAATTAAAAACTAATTTGATAAAATTCTTCACTTATTGGCACATAAAAATTAATAATAAATTTAAATAATAAGTGAGTGAATAAATGGGGAGTATGAGTCATAAGCTCAAATTTTTAGGTAAATTAGACCAAAAACTCATGGCACATACGCCAAGTAATAGTCGTGGCATTAAACGTTTTATTTTAGAATTTTGGTTTTTTGGCCTTATCAATGCACGTTCTTGTTTATTCGCTGGTTTTTTCTTTTTAGCACTATTTTTAGTGCCCGCAAAAGGTATTTTAGGATTACCCCGTTATGATGCCTTGCTGATTTTTGCTGTCGTATTTCAGGCCATATTAGTGTGGTCAAAATTAGAAACATGGGATGAACTAAAGGCGATTTGTGTGTTTCATTTGGTCGGATTTATGATGGAGTTATTTAAAACGTCCGCAACCATAGCGTCATGGCAATATCCCGATGCAGCATTGACTAAACTTTGGGGGGTTCCTTTATTTACGGGGTTTATGTATGCTGCTGTGGGGAGTTACATTATTCAATCATGGCGTTTTTTTAAAGTTAGAATTGAACATTACCCACCCTATTGGATGGCAACGTGTGTCGCACTGGCGATTTATATTAATTTTTTTAGCCATCATTATATTGACGATTATCGTTGGTATTTAACCGCCTTTATTTTTGGTTTGTATGCACGGAGTGTGGTTTTTTATACTCCACTTGATAAAGAGCGCAAAATGCCTTTATTACTTGCCTTTATGTTAATCGGTTTTTTTATTTGGCTAGCCGAAAATTTTGGGACTTTTTTCGGTGTTTGGCAGTATCCCAACCAAATTGGTGCATGGTCAATGGTGCATGCGGGCAAATGGGGAGCGTGGTCTTTATTGGTGATTGTCACCTTTACGATTGTCGTTCACCTTAAACATATTAAGGCGAACGTCACAGTGGCTCGTTAAGGTTACTTTGTCATAAGTATGTTGGTTAAGGAGATAATGATATTCCTTAACCAAGTAGCTAAGATTCAATTTCAATGAGAAAGCGGGATTTTTGTTGATGTTTTTGATCTCCCCAAGGCATCATTCGCTGTTTAGGGTAACTGGCGAAAAATAAAACGATTTCTTGCAATTATAACCATTTTATTTAGGGTGATTTCTCCTTCAATATTCTTATCGAAACGACTTGCAGTCAAATTTGTAATTGTATTGATAACAGATAATGCTTCTATGTTTTCATCATCTAATGCGTGTATTTCGGCTATGCCTTGTAATGCATATGCAGTTGCTTTTTGAGTATTTTAAAGGGTTGAAATGCCACGAAAATTACTGATACGTACCATATCTATTTGAATACTCACTCCTTTTCCCTTTCCTCTTTAATCCATAGACTATCATTTAGTGTTGTACAATTTTATAGAAAGTAGCTAGAGGTTACAGGTCTTGCCGCCACGCATCAATTGACAGAGGTTCGCCAAAGTGGCTCTCAATTAAACGGCGGGTCACATCGTGAAGTGGAGCGGCAAGTACTTCTGCTGTATTGCCACGCTCCACAACCTCGCCTTTATCCATCACAAGCATTTTATCACTAATATGTTTCATCATCCCAAGGTGTTGAGTTACATAGATATAAGCGATGTCATGTTTGGCTTGTAAGTCTAACATTAAGTTAATAATTTGCGAGCGCATGGACATATCAAGTGAGGCCAGTGCTTCATCCGCCACGATAATTTCGGGTTGTAAAATAAGCGCGCGAGCAAGGGCGATACGTTGTTTTTGCCCTGACGCTAGCATATGTGGGTAATATTCTGCGTGATCTGCTAACAATCCGACTTGGCGCAACGTTTGGATAATTCGTCTTTCACGCTCTATACCTGTTAAATCTGTATTTAGCTTTAACGGTAACTCCAATGTTTGGCCGATACGTTGTCGGGGGTTCAGCGAGGTACTAGGGTCTTGGAAGATCATACGGATACGTTGACTACGGTAACTATAATCACCAAAATTTAGACGCTGTCCGCGGATCATGATATCTCCGCTGGTGGGTTCTACAACCCCAGAGAGCATCCGGGCTAATGTTGATTTTCCTGAACCATTAGCCCCAATAATTGCCAGGGTCTGGCCTGCTTGTAAATTAAAGCTAATCGGCTTAACGGCTTGCAGTTCGTGGCGGTGGAACAAACCTTCACGAAACCGAAAGGTTTTCGTTAGATTACGGACTTCCAATAACGTTTCCATTAGGGTTGCTCCTCAGTATTGAGTGGGTAATGGCAAGCCACTAAATGGTTTTTGATATTACGTAGCTGTGGGGCTTCAATACAGGTGCGCTGTGCATAAGGACAACGTGGCCCAAGCCGGCAGCCAATAGGTAAATGTTCTAATGATGGAATTGCGCCAGGCAAGGTATTTAAACGGCCTTTATGGGGGATTGGGCTTTCAAAATCAGGAATAGATCGAATCAAAGCTTGGGTATAAGGGTGGCGTGGTCGCTGTAAGATATCTTCAGGTGTCGCACTTTCCACGGTTTGTCCACAATATAAAACATTAATGCGGTCTACTAATTTTGACATCATTTCCATATCATGACTGATTAGCAAAATCCCCATGTTATTATTTTGATTCAGCTTATCTAGCAGGCGGAAAATCTGTGCCTGTGTAGTGGATTCCATGGCATTTGTGGGTTCATCTGCAATTAACAAGCGAGGTTGGTTAGCGATAGCAATCGCTATCATGACTTTTTGGCACTCACCATCTGTTAGCTCATAAGGATAGCTGTGCATGATATCTTTATGATCTTTAATACCAACCCGATGCAAAAGCTCAATTGCACGACGTTTTCTCCAGTTAAAACGTTGCCACCAGCGGCCTTTATAAGTCCAACCAGGAATGGATTGAATGAGCTGTTTACCTATGTCAGCTGCAGGGTCTAAGCACGATTGTGGTTCTTGGAATATCATCGAAATATTGTGGCCAATTAACTTACGGCGCTTGCGGGGGCTAAGCTTTAATAAGTCAATATCTTGGAAGCGAAAGCGGTCGGCAGTAACGCGGATGTTATCTTTTGTTACGCCACAAATGGCTTTGGCAATCAAGCTTTTCCCTGAGCCAGACTCACCGACTAAACCGCGAATTTCACCTTCAGAAAGTGTCATAGAGACACGGTCAACGGCTTTGACAGGGCCGTTGGCAGTCATAAACTCAATCGTTAAATTGCGGATGTCTAAGAGCGGCATTATTCAACCCCCGCATTGATGGCTCGGTGTAATCCGTCACCTAGTAAGTTTACAAATAAAACACTTATCATGATAGCGACCCCAGGTAAAATTACTGTCCAAGGGGCAACATAAATCAATTCTAAGGTATCACCTAGCATGGCTCCCCATTCCGAAGAGGGTAACTGTGCGCCTAAATCTAAAAAACCTAAAGCGGCAATATCAAGAATAGCGATAGATAGCGCTCGGGTTAATTCCGTGACTAAGATAGGGGTAATGTTCGGTAATACGGTATACCACAAAATAAAAATGTTAGATGCGCCATCAAGGCGGGCAGCAACGATATATTCTTTGTCTAACTCATCATGCACCGCAACGTAAATTGTTCTTACCATTCGCGGTATCAATGCAAGGCAGATGGCCAACATGGCATTTTCAAGACTTGCTCCCATAAATGCGACAACAATAATCGCTAACAGTAAGGATGGGATAGATAAGAGAGTGTCGAGGATATGATTAAATACGGCAGATTTTAACCCTTTCGTCATTCCTGCAAGGCAGCCTAGAACTAAACCGATAACAGTGGCAATAAAAGTGACAAGGATTGCAGAGCCAAAAGTCGATTTAGTCCCGATTAATAAGCGGCTTAAAATATCACGGCCAAGATCATCTGTGCCGAAGAAGAAAGCAACTTCACCGTAATGTGACCACGATGGTGGCGTTAATTGATACCCTAAAAATTGTTGATCTAAGGCGTAAGGTGCGAGATAAGGACCGATAAAACACAAAATAAGCAAAAATAGCACACCAAAAAAGCCAACCATCGAAACGATGTCTGATGAAAATAAATTCCATACCACCCGCGCAGGGGATGGCATTTTCTGTTCACGATAAAAATTATCTGAGGACATACCAATCCTTATGTTTTAACGGGTCCATCATTGCGCCTAAAATATCGGATAACACGTTGACAGTAATGACGAGTGCGCCAATTAACATAACACCTGCAGAGATTGCGGAGTAGTCTTCTTGTCGGATAGCAGTGACAAGCCAACGTCCAAGCCCTGGCCAGTTAAACACTAATTCAGTAACCATGGTGAGTGTAAGCATAGTGGAAAATTGCAGACCCAGCTTTGGTATTATGGGGGGAATAGCATTATGAAAAATATGACGGCGAATTATTTTAAGGCGAGAAAGCCCGCGGATAGCCGCAGCTTTGATATAGTTTTCACTTGCAATTTCTTCAGTGCTGTTTCTCACTAAGCGAATGACTTCAGTCGTTGGCGCTAAGGCGAGGGTGAGTACAGGTAAAATCATATGTTCTAACACATTGATTATCATGTCTTTACGATAAGGTGATTCAGAGAGCCATGCATCAATTAGTGCAAAACCAGTGACTGGTTTTAGGTTATATAATAGGTCAATACGGCCTGAAACTGGAAGCCAGCCAAGATGTAATGAGAAAAATAAAGTCAGTACCAGAGCTAAAACAAATACAGGAACGGAAAAACCCAGTAAGGCAAACACACTAATGGCAATATCTGCGGGTTTGTTACGCCAAAATGCAGCAATAATGCCAAGGGGGATACCTGTTGTTAAAGCAAAAATAAATGCCAAAATGCACAACTCCATTGTGGCAGGAAATGTGTCTTTAAGTTGTTCGGTAATAGGTTCACCATTAATACTGGACACACCAAAATCAAAATGCAATAAACCGTCAAAGTAGAAAATATAGGCATCTAAGAGTGAGGCACCGCTGAGCGGGGCATTAGGGGTGAAGTAGCTCAGGCTAAAACTGACCAATGACAAAAAGAAGACGGTAACCAGTAATAACAAAAAGCGGCGCAATGAGTAAATAATCATGGTTGCCCCCCTTGTTTTTTCGGTGCCACTTTCGGTTTTTGTTCCATTTCACGATATACCCCTGCAAATGAAGTATTACCAAAGGCACTGATCACGAGTCCTTTCATATCATAACGATAAGCTTGTAATCGTAATGAATAGGCTAATGGTAAAATAGGTAAGTCCTCACCTAAAATTTGCTGAGCTTGATGGTAGTAATCAATCCGTGAGGCTAATTGTTGGGTCAGTAGTGCTTTATGCAGAACTTCATCAAATATGGGGTTACACCAATGACTTAAGTTAGTTTGTGAACCAATTGCTGCACAACTGAGTAACGGGCGGAAAAAACTATCAGGGTCGTTACTGTCTGTTGTCCAACCTGCTAATGTCATATCGTGAGTTCTATCCATTAGCTGATTCTCTTGGAAGCGGCCTTCTACTGAGCGGATATTCATGGTGATGCCAACTTGGGCTAAGTCTGCTTGAATAAGCTCTGCCATTTTTAATGGGCTTGGATTATACGATTGTGAGGCAATAGGCACCCACAAATCTAATTTCAGATTTTCTAACCCCATATCTTGTAGCATTTGCTTGGAAAGTTCAGGGTTGTAATCTGTAATTTTAGCTTGGTTATCATAAGCCCAAGATGCACGTGGTAAGATTGATGCTGCTGTTTCTGCGGTGCCATAATAAATCGATTGCATCAGTCGCTCATTATTAATGGCGTAAGCAATCGCTTGACGAACTTTGAGTTGATCCAGCGGCGGCTTGCTTGTATTAAACGCCAAATAGGCAATATTCATCCCTGAACGCATGGAGATGCGCAGGCGAGGGTCATCTCGTAGGACTTTTAGTTGACTCGCAGCAGGGTAAGCTAACACATCACACTCCCCTGTGAGCAGCTTTGAAATACGTCCTGTGCCTCCAGCGCCCATATCGATCACGACTTCTTCCATACGTGGCTGGCCTTTCCAGTAATGATCATTTCTTAGCAAGCGAACAAATTGGCCGGCTTGGTAGTCATCTAGCTTAAATGGCCCTGTACCAATGGGGCGCCAATCAATCAATTCTTGGCGATTAACACTTGATAGCGAGTCAGCATATTGAGCCGAGAGAATAGGGGCGTAGTGAGTCGCTAAATGCCATAAGAATGATGCATCAGGGGAATTTAGGCGAAATTCCACAGTGTAATTATTAATTTTGCGAATGCTTCGTACACTGCTGGCAAATTGCAGGCTATCAAAGTAAGGATAACGACCACCATTAATATAATGATAAGGATGGTTAACTTCAAACATCCGAGCAAAGCTAAAAACCACATCATCTGCGTTCATATTGCGTGAAGGGGTAAACCAAGGTGTTTCTTGGAACTTAACATCTTTTCTTAGGTAAAGACGATAGGTCGCGCCATTATCAAACACTTCCCAGCGTTCAGCGAGTTCTGGAATGAGACGATATGTAAATGGGTCGACATCCAGTAAGCGGTCATAAATTTGTGCGCCTAGCGGATCAACGATTAACCCACTACTGACGAGTTGAGGGTTAAAAGTTGTCACAATCCCATTCACACAGTAAATGAAACCTTTCTGGCGAATATCTGCAGGGACTTCATTAGCGACAATATCTGTAAACCGCTCTTGGTTACTGAGCGCATTGGCAGATGTAAGAATGAGAAATAAAAAGCAAAGAGTTAGTCGGCGCATAACACTGATATCGTTAACCTGAATTGACCTATTGTAGCGTAAAAAAGAGCAAACAGGGTATAAGCAAAAATTTGACGTTAACGCTGAACGAAAAGCCATCTAGATAAAACTGATAATAATAAAATTATGATGTTTATCATTGAAGTATGTCTGAATGAGAAAAAATCGCATTAAAAAGCTTTACAAATGACACTGATAACTATTATCATTCGCTTTGTCACTTAGGTGTATACCTATAGTGACAAGGCATGACATTGCTCACATTGCTTCCAGTGTTTTATTTGATAGCCAGCTTGGGTGCTGGCTTTTTTTTTGTACTTTTTATAAGAAAAGGCTACGGCTTGTCATTTTATGACTATTATGGCTGAGCAGGTTTGTCTAAACCAACAAATTTTAAATCATCTTCTGTAACATTACCTTGTAGTGTACATAAAAAGCGGACGACACCGCGTTTTTCATCTTTCTCGATAATCATCATTTTTTCCGCGGAATAAGGTTTTAACCCATAGTTTTGAGCTGCATATTCATTAAATACCCATTTTTCATCTAAACTGTGTCTAATCATTGGTGCATAAATATAGCTATTACCTATTTTTAGAATGCTAATTTTTGAGGATGTATAGCGGATGACTTCATCAAGACTTTGTGTTGTTTCAAACCCCCAAAAATAATACTGCCCACGCATCCCCATATAAGTAAAATTATCATACTTATCGAAGTCACTGTGGCTAACAAAAAAACGGTTAAAGGTGACAAAACCTGTTGGCGAAAAATGAAGGTCAACTGAAAGTGAAGGGCTATCATTAATGTTTGTATGTTTTAGTGTTTTTGAAATATCTTCAAGTACAGGGTATTCATTTATTTTTTTAAAAAAAGAAGCATCGCAATAGCTAAATGTACGCATCAATGATTCGGCATGGGTCATAGCAGACATCCCTAGGAGCAACCAAGGGATAGCAAATATGTTTAGTTTTTTCATAATAAGCTCCTTGTGCTATGCAATAGTATTAACATAAATACCATATAAATATATTTTTCGTTGTGGGGAATTATGTCAATATGTAAAAATAAATAAAAAAAATTGAAAAAAGGTTTTATATCCACATGATTTCCGTCTTTGAAGAAAGAATTAAAAATAAAATCATAAACTATTTGGATAAAACGAATGTATATAAATAAAACGCTAATGTTTTCTTAATGCAGATTTTCATTGTTAATTTTTGTTTGGTCAATGAGCTTTAGTTATAGAACTATATGAATATTATATTTTTATTAAGGTGTAAAATGAAAAGTGAATAATCGTATTTCAATGAGCATCGGATAATGATTTGTTATTATGAGTAAATACGTAATTACATTAATAGAAACACTGAAAGTACTGAAATATTTAGTAAGAAAAAATATTCTCTGAATATTAATTAAAAAATCAGGAGAGTAAATACCTAAAACAATATCGCTGAATATTGTTTTAGGTATATCTATTCATTTTCAATTTGATATTTTTTTACCAATCCTCGCAATTGATCATAGCTTAGGGATAGGTATTGGGCCGCTTTGCGTTGATTGTAGTGACTCGCGATGAGAGCACGTTCAAGTAGCTGTTTTTCAGTCTGTTGCTGCCATTGTCGCAAATCACAAGGGAGTGTTGGCAGAGTGCAATGTGCGGGCACGACGTCAACCTTGCTAGTGGGCGTCTCATGTAGCTCAGCTAGCTTTTCGCCAAATGGGTTGAAAATAATGGTGTTGACGGGAGTCGCTTGATCTCCATGGCGGTATACTGAACGCTCAATGACATTTTTCAATTCTCGCACATTTCCTGGCCAAGGGTATTGCAATAATGCTTGCTCTGCGTCAGGTGTAAATCCTGTAAAATGCGAACGTTTTAACTCCCCACACATTAAAATGGCAAAGTGTTCTGCTAATAATAAGATATCTGGCTGACGTTCGCGTAGGGGAGGAATACGGATGACATCAAATGCAAGCCTATCGAGCAAATCGGCACGAAATCTGCCTTGCTTGGCGAGCTCAGGTAAATTGGCATTGGTCGCACAAATCAAACGCACATCAACTCGCAGAGATTGGCTACCCCCAACACGTTCTAATTCACCGTATTCGATGACTCTTAATAGCTTTTCTTGCACTGACATTGGCGCAGTAGCGAGTTCATCAAGGAATAATGAGCCTTTGTCTGCGCGTTCAAAACGCCCTTGATGGCGCTTTTGTGCACCCGTAAATGAACCTGCTTCGTGGCCGAATAGTTCAGAATCCAGTAAATTCTCATTGAGTCCACTGCAGTTGAGAGAGATAAAGGCTTCTTGCCAACGGGGAGAAAGGTAATGTAAGCGGTCTGCTATCAATTCTTTACCTGTACCACGTTCACCAATGACGAGTACAGGTTTGTTTAATTGGGCAAGTTCGGATGTTTGCTCGAGAACATCTAAAAAATTACTGGAAACTCCGAGGATCGTATCATTAGTCTGTTTCATGGTTATATTTACCAATAATTGGTTTATTTGACCGATGGTTTAACTATAAACGAAACCTGCTTGATGTAAAGATTTTTTATTAAACATAATAAAATCAATTAATTATTTAAAATTTAAAAAGTTGGCACGTAGGTTGCTAAGTTATAGGTAAGAAGTAGTTAGAAAGATGTACCAAAGATTGAGTATCATAAAATAAATTGTTTCACTTACGGAGCGTCAGATTGGCTGGAAGCCACATCAGGTCAGGCGCTGCAGAAATGATAAATCCATCAAGAGGAAATAAATAATGGGTATTTTTTCACGTTTTGCCGACATCATTAATGCAAATATCGCTTCACTGCTAGATAAAGCTGAAGATCCGCAAAAAATGATCCGCCTGATGATTCAGGAAATGGAAGACATGTTAGTTGAAATTCGCTCAACGTCTGCGCGTACGTTAGCAGAGAAAAAAGGCTTAGAACGCCGTATCGAAATGGGCGAAAAACAAGTTGCAGATTGGCAAGAAAAAGCTGAATTAGCTCTGGTCAAGGACAAAGAAGATTTAGCGCGTGCGGCGTTAATTGAAAAGCAAAAAGTCAGTGCAATGGTTGATACATTAAAACATGAACTGATTATTGTTGATGAAACATTGACTCGCTTAAAAGGTGAAATTTCAGAATTAGAAAATAAATTGCAAGAGACGCGTGCGAAGCAGCAATCTATGGTAGTTCGAATGGAAGCTGCGCAATCTAGCCGTAATGTCCGCCGTCAATTAGACAGTGGTAAAATGGATGAGGCAATGGCTCGTTTTGAGCAGTTTGAGCGCCGTATTGACCATATGGAAGGTGAAGCGCAAAGTTATGGTATTGGAAAACAAAAATCACTGGATCAGCAATTTGCTGAGCTTAAAGCGGATGATGAAATTAGCGCACAGTTAGCGGCACTTAAAGCTAAAATTAATAAAGACCAGTAATTGTATTTTGCCACTTTGGTGTTTTGTGCCAGAGTGGCAAATAGACTAACCATATTGATAAGGAAATGTGATGGGCTACGTTTTACTGTCTCTCGTATTAATCATTTTTGTTATTTTTGTTCTGCCTGTTTGGTTGTGGTTGCACTACAGCAAAAAAAATAACGGACAGGGGAGCCAGCTAACCGAAAATGAAGTGCAGCGTTTAATGCAACTTGCTGAGCAAGCTTCGCGCATGCAACAACGTATTAAGACACTTGAAGATATTTTGGATGCAGAACACCCGAATTGGAGGCAAAAATAATGACTCAACTTCGCAACCGTAAACTTTACCGTTTGTCAGACAGACGCGTGTTTGGTGGTGTCTGTTCTGGTATTGCGGAATATTTAGAATTACCTGTTGCGTTGGTCAGGGCACTGGCCGTATTGGCTTTATTTGTGAGCTTTGGTATCACATTAATTCTTTATATTGTTATGTGTTTTGTGGTGGAAACCGCACCAAGTGGGTATCGATCTGAGCAAGATATTGGTCCTGAAGTTAGCAGCTTGATTAATCAAATCGATATGCAACTGAAATCAGGTGAAATGAAGCTACGCCAAATTGAGCGTTATGTCACTTCAGACACCTATACTGTAAACAGTAAATTCCGCGATTTATAATCATTATATAGCCATCACAAAAAGGGGTGAGGTTTTGACCAAATCCCTTTTATTTTTGTGTATAGGAAATTGGGGTACACAATATGCCGAACATACTGCATCAGCAAATTAAAAAATATGCAAAACAACGTATTTTAGCGAAAGCGTTTAAGCTTCTTTTTGTGTTCTTACTCACATATGGCCCCGCAGGCCTAGTAGGGAGAGTCATCAAATTGTTGAGCAGCAAATGGATAATTAACCTGCTCATCAAACGTTTAAGCTAATACAGTTTGTTTTATGCCAAATTATTGCGCAAAATAATAAGTAAGTTTAAGCGTAATTTCTAACGGTAAGTCTCGGGAGGAGCATGAAACGCCTGCAAAATGAATTGACGGACTTGATGAACCGAAGCGTTGATCGTCATGTCAGACTGGCAGTAACGGGGCTAAGTCGTAGTGGTAAAACTGCGTTTATTACTTCGCTGGTTAATCAGTTATTAAATGTGAATACAGGGGCTCGCTTGCCACTTTTTTCAGCGGCAAGAGACAAGCGGTTATTAGGTGTAAAACGCATTCCTCACCGTGATTTATCTGTACCGCGTTTTGCTTATGATGAAGGAATTGCATCCTTATATGGTCAACCCCCTGAGTGGCCAACACCAACCCGTGGTGTCAGCGAAATTCGTTTGAAATTACATTATCGCTCTGATGACTCTTTTTTGCGCCATTTTGTTGATAATTCATCCCTATATTTAGAAATTGTTGATTACCCAGGTGAATGGTTGCTAGATCTGCCGATGTTAGATCTCAGTTTTATCGATTGGTCAGAGCAAATGAATATACTGATCAAGGGGAAAAGGGCGCATTTAGCCCAAGATTGGTTAGCCCTATGTGAACGATGTGACCCATTAGCGCCAGTTGATGAAAATTTATTGGCTGAAATTTCTAAAGCCTATACGCAGTATTTAGTTGAATGCAAAGCACAAGGGCAACATTTTATTCAGCCAGGCCGCTTTGTTTTACCTGCGGAATTGGATGGTGCTCCAGCCTTACAATTTTTCCCTTGGCCAAATGTGGCAAAATATGGGTTAAAAACCTTGGCTCAAGCAGGAAAGAATACTAACTTTGGTGCATTACAACAGCGTTATCAATATTACTGTGAACATGTGGTAAAAGGGTTTTACCGCGACTATTTTCAACGGTTTGATCGTCAAATTGTCCTTGTTGATTGCTTGCAGCCATTAAATAGTGGGCCAGAAGCGTTTAATGATATGCGGATGGCTCTGACGCAATTAATGCGTAGTTTTCATTATGGGAAACGTACGTTACTGCGTCGTTTATTTTCCCCATGTATTGATAAGCTGTTATTCGCTGCAAGTAAATCTGACCACGTCACCCCTGATCAACATGCGAATTTAGTGTCTTTACTGCAACAATTGGTACAAGAAGCGTGGCAACATGCTGCATTTGAAGGTATTAGTATGGATTGTATGGGACTAGCTTCCATTCAAGCAACAAAAAGTGGCGTTGTGGATTATAAAGGAGAAAAGTTGCCTGCATTAAAAGGTGACCGTTTAAGCGATGGGCAACCATTAACGTTTTACCCTGGAGAAGTGCCTAAACGTTTACCGACGGAACAATTTTGGCAACAGCAAGGTTTTCAATTTGAAAACTTTAGGCCACAACCAACACCGATTGACCAACCCTTACCCCATATACGCATGGATAGCGCGTTAGAATTTTTGTTGGGAGATAAACTAAAATGAATGAACCAATAAAACAACGCCTTGATTTTGCTGATGGCATGACTAAAGAAACTGCAGAAAAACTGAAACAAGCACATGTCTTTGATGACCAGGAATTTGACAATTTTACGCCTATCGAATTAGACACGGAGCAAGAAGCCCAAGATGGGGAAGTTGAAAGCCTGATTAATGAAGCGTTAAAACCTAAGCGTTCTTTTTGGCGTAAGCTTATCGGGACAGCAGCGGGGATCTTCGCTGTTAGCGTAGTTGCTCAGTTGGGCATTTGGATCCATCAATCATGGGTGATGCAAGATTGGACAGCATTAGGCACAGCATCAGCAGGTGGCTTGATTGTTATTGCAGGAGCAGGTTCTATTGTCGGGGAATGGCGTCGTTTATATAAATTGCGTGAACGTGCGGAGGAACGGGATTTTGCTCGTGAATTACTGCATAGCCATGGCATGGGAAAGGGGAAAGACTTCTGTGTAAAATTAGCTAAACAGTCAGCATTGTCTGCGCAACATCCCGCAGTTCAACGTTGGCAAAGTATGTTACATGACTCGCATAATGACCGCGAAGTGGTTGAATTATATAGTCGGATGGTTCAGCCAATCCTTGACGAACAAGCACGAAAAGAAATTAGCCGCTGTAGTGCTGAATCCGCCATTATGATTGCGGTGAGCCCATTAGCGATTGTCGATATGGCGTTTATTGCTTGGCGGAATATTCGATTAATTAACCGTATTGCGGCAATTTATGGTATTGAGTTAGGTTATTATAGCCGTATTCGATTATTTCGTATGGTATTGATAAATATTGCATTTGCGGGAGCTTCAGAACTCATTCGTGAAGTTGGAATGGATTGGTTATCGCAAGATATTACTGCTAGGTTATCTACCCGTGCGGCACAAGGAATTGGAGCTGGGTTATTAACGGCGCGCTTAGGGATTAAGGCTATGGAACTGTGCCGACCGTTACCTTGGATTGAAAATAAGCCACGACTGGCTGATTTTCGCCATCAGTTAATTGGTCAGTTAAAGAGCGTTATTCCAAATAAAAAGGCAAAAAGCTAAGGTTTTTTCGATGGCAGGGTGAGTTGACAGTTTTTGCTCACTCTGCAGCATTATTTATTAATATTGTAGATAACCCCTCCTAAAATGAATGAAAAGTGGGCGTGCGTGCCATTTTATTCGGTTAATTTTAATTGAGTTACAGTGTGTCAACAATTTGTGACACAAACACTGTCTTCTCATTGCGATTAACGTTAAAATAATCCCATCAAATCGACTTTTTAATAAGGTTTCCTCCCAATGCGTCTCGAAGTGACTTGCCAAGACCGAATTGGTTTAACGCGTGAATTGCTTGATCTTTTAGTTCTACAAAATATTGATCTTAAAGGCATTGAAATATCCCCACAGCGTCGCATCTACCTTAATTTTACGCCTGTCGATTTTCAGGTATTTAGCTCGTTGATGGCTGAAATACGTCGAATTAATGGCGTGTTGGATGTACGTCGCATCTTTTTTATGCCATCAGAACGTGAACACAAAGCAGTATGGGCATTATTGAATTCATTCCCTGAAGCGGTTTTATCTATCGATAATAAGTTAAATATAGAATTGGTTAATCCAATGACATTGCAGTTATTTGGTTATGATGAAACCAAAATACGGGAAAAAACGTTTTCTCAGCTGATTGGAAATAATGGCTTAGTGCGTTGGTTTGAACGTGAATCTCCAGAACCATACAGTGAAAAAGTGACGATCAAAGGCCAAGACTATTTGATGCAGGTCACTCCAATTATTTTAGCGGATGAAACGGGTAAATCCCATTGTACAGGGGCTGTTTTGCTGCTTAAGTCGGTCGCTATTTTGGATAAGCAACGTCAGCAAGTGGTAGACGTGGATAATAGCGGATTTGAGCAAATCATTGCTGTGAGCCCCGTGATGTCAAATGTCGTCGAACGTGCAAAACGCATTGCGATGTTGGATGAACCATTGTTGCTGGTGGGAGAAACAGGAACAGGGAAAGATATTTTAGCTAAAGCTTGTCACTTATACAGTGCCAGAGGCAAAGAGCCATTTTTAGGCTTAAATTGCGCCTCAATGCCTGATGATGTGGTTGAAAGCGAGTTATTTGGCTACGCCGCAGGGGCATACCCAAATGCTGTCGAAGGGAAAAAAGGTTTTTTTGAACAAGCTAATGGCGGTACGGTGTTGCTGGACGAAATTGCCGAAATGTCACCACAAATGCAGATTAAGTTACTGCGTTTTTTAAATGATGGAACCTTTAGGCGTGTCGGTGAAGAGCGTGAAGTGAAAGTGAATGTGCGTGTGATTTGTGCGACACAGAAAAACCTTCCTGCACTTGTCGCAGAAAAGAAATTCCGAGAAGATCTTTATTATCGTTTAAATGTATTAACACTGACGATCCCGCCTCTTCGTGAGCGAAAAGAAGACCTACTTCCATTAACAAAAACGTTTGTTGCTAATTTTTCAAAAGAATTACATGTCGCAGAACCCAAATTAGCACCTTCATTAATTGAATATTTAAGTAGTTATTATTGGCCTGGTAATGTCCGCCAATTAAGAAATGCACTGTATCAAGGCCTAACAGAGCTTGAAGGTAGCACTTTAGAGGCAGGTAATATTCAATTGCCTGATGTGGTAAATACGCCTACTCTTGCTTTAGATTCATTGAATGGTTCTCTGGACGAAATAACTAAACGGTATGAAGCGTCGGTGTTATCACGTTTATATCGTGACTACCCGAGTACGCGTAAATTAGCAAAACGTTTGGATATTTCTCATACAGCAATTGCCAATAAACTCCGAGAATATGGCCTTAATGCCAAAAAAGAGCAAGATTAAATAAAATGAATAAATATTTAATGTTTATATTTGCCACAATTTTTTGGGGTGCGAGTGCTTCTAGTCAGGCTAATACAACTATCCCAAATGATGGATTGAATAAATATTGCCAAGATGAAGAGCAAACCATGGATGAAATCTATGAAAATGGAGCCTTGACTAAGTGTTATTTTGCGGGAAGCTCTTTATCTGAGGCGTATAAACACTATCGTAGTGGGTTAATTGAAGATGGTCAGTTATTCTTAGCTGAAAAGTTAGTCATCAAAAAAAATATGGCAATGCCTTGCCCAGTAGAAGGATGCATTGCCATTAATTACCGTTGGGATGGCGATAAAAAATTAAATATTGTTCAGGAGTTCGAGGGTGGTGAAACACACTTACAATTTACGCAAGGTAATCAAGGTACAACGATAGCGATAACTCAACATATGGATTAATTTTCTCTTCAATAACACAATGGTGAGTAAGTGGAGAAGGACAAGGTGCCTGTTTTAAACTCTTTTCGGCTTATTTTTGCAGTTTATCTCTTCTACAGTTTCTTGCTTGAGTAAACTTTGAGCAATCTCCTTGCTTGTTGACTATTTTTCCTGCTATATAACATAGACAGCTGCTGTATTGGGTTCTTATCTTATTTAATGGGGTTAAGCCTACAAGGAGTTGCCATGGATCAATTCACGATTAATTTTGTTGTCAACCTTAAGCTACGCGAGTATATGGGCCAATGTCATTACAAAAATGATATGTTTGAGTCTGCGGCGTCAGCAGCAGAGCTTTATTTAATGAATAAAGCTGCAGTTAAATACTTAGCGAAGAAAAACCGTTTTACATGGGAAGTTTTGGTTAAGAATGGCCATAAGCCCCGAGATTTGATTATTGATATTCTGACATCTTGTTGCCCTGTTACACAGGATCAGGCGCTAAAAATCTTAAGTACGTTATCCCACACATTGATTAGTTACATGAAAGGTAACCCGCTATTTGTTAATGTTGTTAATGCTAAAAATCACCACCCTCTGTATTGGGCGTATGTTGATTAATGTGATAACTATTGAAAGATAAAATTGAGATACAAGAAAGCGGGAAATTATCCCGCTTTTTTATGTTAGAAGCTCGATAATCAAATAAGCTTATTTCAGGCTATTTAATGCGTTATCGTAGTCAGGTTCTTCAGTAATTTCAGATACTAATTGGCTATAAATGACTTTGTCGTTTTCATCTAACACAACGACAGAGCGTGCGGTTAAACCTTTTAATGGGCCACTTGCAATTGCAACACCATAATCATCAGCAAAAGAAGGGCTACGGAAAGTGGATAATGTGACGACATTATCGAGGCCTTCAGCACCACAAAAACGTGCTTGAGCAAAAGGCAAGTCAGCAGAAATGCACAGGACAACTGTGTTATCAAGGTCGTTAGCAAGTTGGTTGAATTTACGAACAGAGGCCGCACAAACCCCTGTATCAACGCTTGGGAAAATATTTAATACTTTGCGTTTACCAACATATGTTTCTAATGTGGCTTCGCTAAGATCTTTTGCGACTAAAGTAAAAGGTTTTGCTTTTGTGCCAGATTGCAAGAAAACACCATTAACTGCGATATCATTACCTTTTAATTTAACTGTTTGCGACATGAATTTTTCTCCCGTTTATAAGTTGTATCAGTGCCAACTTAACCAGTTTCTTAAGGAAAATCTTTGCGATAAAAGGTTTCCATTCAGGCTAAATTAGACCTTTGAGTTTTACATTCTATTAATGACCAAAATAAACTGTATACCGAAAAAACTAACTGTATACCTTAACGTATATGCGGCGCAAGGACGTTACTTGTATGGCTGGTAAGTTTCTCACAGTCAGCGATTATACAACTGACAATCGCTAGCCGAGTTTACGTTTTTTATTATATTGTCTTTTAAAATACATTATTGAGTGTAACAAAAGTAAGGTTATAAGTATCGGTTTCTTTAGTGATCATCAGTTTATCAGCACAATTATAAGGGGATGGACGAATGTATCAGAGGGCTATAACAATTAAAGTAAGCCATCTATTGAAAAATCGTACCAAAGATTAATTTGTTATTCAGTAACCGCATTCATAAATTAAACTGGATGTATGGATTTTTAAAACATGAAAGCATATGATGCAAAAAGGAAAACATTCCACTTTGTATGGGTGTACCCACGATAAATTCGGTAGTGCTGTTAATGCGTTAGTCTCTTTTCAATACTGTGTCGCTAAACATTTAGCTGATTTCGTTTATATTAACAAAGATAGAAAATAACATGCATAAACCTTCATTCTCTCCTTTAGCTGTATTGTTCGCTTCACTTTTTCTTGCTACACCGGCTATTAGCGCAATTATCCCAGCAGGGACAATTTTAGCTGATAACCAAACCGTAACTCGCCATTTGAAAGATGAGCCCGCGTCATTAGATCCCATTAAATCAGTCGGGTTGACCGAAGCACAAGTCATGCGTGATTTGTTCGAAGGCTTGGTGAACCAAGATAGCCATGGCAAACCTGTTCCTGGGGTTGCGCTCAAATGGGAGACCGCAGATAACCGTATTTGGACATTTACACTCAGACAAGATGCTCGTTGGTCAAATGGTGAACCTGTAACAGCCGATGATTTTGTCTACAGTTGGCAGCGTTTGGTGGCACCTGCAAATACATCTCCTTTTGCGTGGTTTGCCGCATTGGCTGGGATTAATAATGCGCAAGATATTATTGATGGCAAACTATCTGTGGATCAGTTAGGTGTGGAAGCGGTTGATAAACACACACTAAAAATTGTTCTTAATAAGCCAGTTCCTTATTTTCCCTCTTTAGCTGCAAATTTTAGTTTATACCCAGTTCACCGTGGGACTATTGAAAAATTAGGGGCGGATTGGATTAAAGTAGGTAATTTAGTCGGTAATGGCGCTTTTACGCTAGCTGACCGCGTCGTAAATGAAAAAATTGTTTTAACCCAAAACCCTTATTATTGGGATCACAAAAATACAGTTATCACCCAAGTCACATTTGTTCCTATTAACCAAGAGTCCCATGCGACAAACCGTTATTTAGCGGGGGATTTAGACATTACAGAGTCATTCCCGAAACAACGTTATCAAAAATTATTACAAGATATTCCTAATGAAGTGTTTACACCTGACCAATTAGGGACTTATTACTATGCTTTTAATACACAACGTGCGCCAACAAATGATGTGAGGGTAAGAAAGGCGTTATCAATGGCAATTGATAGACAATTAATTGCTAATAAAGTATTAGGAACAGGTGAAAAACCTGCTTACTATTTTACACCTGATGTGACGGATGGTTTTAAACCTGAAAAAGGACTTTATAATAGCCATTCGCAAAAAGAATTAGATCAACAGGCGAAAATATTATTACAAGAAGCGGGTTTCGGACTTAACCATCCCTTAGAACTGACTTTATTGTATAACAGTTCAGAAAATCACCAAAAAATTGCCATCGCTATTGCTTCAATGTGGAAGAAAAAATTAGGGGTGAATGTCAAATTAGTGAATCAAGAATGGAAAACGTACATCGACAGCCGTAATACAGGGGATTTTGATGTTATCCGAGCATCTTGGATTGGGGATTTTAATGAGCCGTCAACATTTTTATCGCTTTTGACATCACAGCATAGCGGTAATATTCCAAAGTTTAATAGCCAGCAATATGACCAAGTGATGAACTCTGCAAGTATAGAAACCAATGCACAATTGAGAAACCGTTATTACAATAGTGCAGAAGCTATTTTAGCGAAAGAAGCACCTATTGCGCCGATTTATCAATATACTAACGCACGGTTAATTAAACCGTGGCTTAAAGGGTATCCTATTGAAAATCCAGAAGATGTAGCATATAGCCACAGTTTCTATATTATTAAGCATTAATTTTAAATGCGACTAGCGGCCTGTATTGTATATGGGCCGTTTTTATTTTTTGAAAAAAACTCCTCCCACTGGAGAATGGGAAGGAGGACCAAAAAGGAATAAACACTACGCTTTTATCATAAAAAATTTATAGGCGAGTTTATTGCTCGTTTGTGTCAAATCAGTGATGCTTATTTAACAAAAATGGCGCTTTTTTTTTATCAAAGCTCATTTGATTATATTTTGTATCTTGTTGATTTCGTTAATTACCTACGAATAGCTACGTGAATAGCATTATCAAACATTTCATTGAAATTATTGCAATATTTCCTCTATTCTATTAAAAATAACTTATTATTTATAAAAGGGAGATATTGCATGGCGTTGGTTTATGGTTCGTTATTTGAAAACTCAAATCCTGTACATGCATTTCAATTAAATGGAAATGGGGGCCTGCTCCCGATTGATGTTAATGCGAGTGCAACGCAGCAATGTCCATTTTGGCTTCATTTTGATTATAAAGACCCAAAAAGTTTTAATTGGATCCAACAATCTGAGTTATTTAATGACCAAGTTAAATCGGCGTTGTCAGGGCAATCAGGGCGCTGGCGGTTAATTCGAGTTGGTGATGGTATATTATTGACATTACAAACCTTAAATACCAATACAGGGCAACGTCCAGAGCAACTTGTCGCATTCCGTGTATTTATCAATAACCGTATTATTATTTCAAGCCGACACCGTAAAGTGAATTCGTTGGACTCTGTTATTGATGATCTGAAAGAAGGGGTCGGAGCACAAAGTACAGGTGATTGGCTTGTTGAAGTGGCAGATTCTATCACAGATGAAATTAGTGATTTCACGGATTCTTTGCATGAACGCTTGATTGAGCTTGAAGATGTCATATTAAATGGCGAAATTCCTGAACGTGGTGAATTAGCATTATTACGTAAGCAAATTATTGTTGTTCGTCGTTACATGGCACCACAAAGAGATATGTTATCTCGCCTAACGGCAGAAAAGTTACTTTGGTTGGATGATACTGATCGTCGAAGACTTCAAGAAATTTCAGATAGATTAGGCCGATGTATCGAAGATTTAGATGGCTTTATTGCACGTACCGCGATCATCTCTGATGAAATTACTAATATGATGACGGAGATGATGAATCGCCGTATTTATACGATGTCACTGATGGCGATGATTTTTTTACCGACGACATTTTTGACGGGGCTATTTGGTGTTAACTTAGGCGGGATACCTGGAAATGAATTTCGTTTTGCTTTTAGTGTATTTTGCGTATTACTTGCCGTTTTAATTGGAACGGTGCTGTGGTGGCTACGAAAAAGCCGCTGGCTCTAAATTTGATGACTTATTTTGTATAACCAGACCTAGTTTGAGATAAATCAATAAAACTAATGGAGTTTTAGGGCACTATTACTTCCGCAGGTGAATGCAACGTTGAGCGATGAACGTTGTGCTCCATAATTGTAGTTTTTCTCATATTGAGTTCTTATACAGAATAATTGACCACTGTAATGCCGATGTAATTTACATCGGCTTTTTTTTGCTTAAAATCTGATAGCAAAAAAATAACCTCCAGTTAGGAGGCTATTTAACGGTTTATTTCACTTCGACAATATCCAAGCGCTGCGTAGTAAAATCGGGTGTATCATCTTCATCAATGAAAGGTTGTGTTGGTATATCTTCTCGATCAAAGGCTAAATCACCGCCAGCGATAACGTCATCACCATGCGAAATGTTTTTGAAATCAAATAGTTCAGTGTCACATAAGTGAGAGGGAACAATATTTTGTGTTGCACGGAACATGGTTTCAATCCGGCCTGGATAACGTTTATCCCAATCACGCAGCATTTCTTTAATCACTTGGCGCTGTAAATTTGGTTGTGAACCACACAAGTTGCAAGGAATAATCGGGAATTCTTTCGCTTGAGCAAAGCGTTCAATATCTTTTTCACGGCAATAAGCGAGTGGGCGAATAACAATATGTTTTCCATCATCACTCATCAGTTTTGGTGGCATGCCTTTTAGTTTGCCACCATAAAACATGTTTAAGAACATAGTTTGTAAAATGTCATCACGGTGATGCCCTAATGCAATTTTGGTTGCACCTAATTCCGTTGCTGTACGGTACAGAATGCCACGACGCAAACGTGAGCATAAAGAACAGGTTGTTTTTCCTTCAGGTATTTTTTCTTTCACAATTCCGTATGTATTTTCTTCAACAATTTTATATTCAACACCTAAATCATCGAGATAAGCTGGCAGTATATGCTCAGGAAAACCTGGTTGCTTTTGGTCAAGATTAACTGCGACTAACGAAAACTGAATAGGCGCGCTTTTTTGTAAACTTTGCAAAATGGAAAGTAACGTATAGCTATCTTTCCCACCAGATAAACAGACCATGATACGATCGCCATCTTCAATCATATTGAAGTCAGCAATAGCTTGCCCAACATCACGGCGAATCCGTTTTTGCAATTTGTTTAAGTTGTACTGTTCTTTATTGGTTGTCATTCTATAAGATTCTGTTGCGGATTGTTATTTATGTTGCTGATAGATAGTAGTTTTATAAAATTTAATTAGTATTTTTATTGTTTTTTATAAATCGCTATTAGCAAAAATCTGTGAAAAGAAGCACATAATAACAGAATCGAGGGGGGGAGTGATACTTGTTAGTAAAAAGACATTTTTAACATGTGAAACTTATTCTATAAAAGGTGTCATTATCGTGTTTATCTGATTGAATAATGGAAAGTTGCCAATTAGGCTAAGGTAAAATGGAGGAAATATGCCAGCAACGAACCCTGTAGATCTTATTGCGTTAACACTCGCAAATACCATAAAAATGGTTGTTACCCCAATCGATTATGTATTCCAAAGTGGGGCTGTCGGAGATGTGCTCTATATTAGCTGGCTTCTTATTGGCGAGTTGTAGAGATAATAATTGTCTGAAAGTACCATCTAAAAAAGGAAGCATACTGCTTCCCTTGAGGTTGTTGACAAAGCAGGATAAAAGCGTGGTTTTTCCTGCTTTGTGTTATCAGCCAAAAATCAATGAATTGATTTTCCTCGTCTATTTTCAAAAACAGTCCAACCTGCAGTCAAATCTAATCGATTTGTCAGTAGTCTGAAGGGCAGCATACTGCTGCCCTTGCTTATCTGTATGATTGAATAATAACACTAAGATCGTTCAATTAATCCGCTAATTGATTGCATAACGTTTGTAATTCATTCACGAATCGGCCTACATGAAACCCATCGCAGACAGCATGATGTACTTGAATTGAAAGGGGTAATAGTATTTTATTACCTTCACGATAGAATTTCCCCATTGTAAAAATAGGTGTGAAATTGCTGGCGATATTGGCAATATTCAAATTAAAACTGTCAAACGAAACCCAAGGCAATGAAGAAATATAAAAAATATTTTCTGCTTGCACTGGTTGAGGGGCTAGTTTGTTATCATCTTTATATAATGCTAGCTGAAGATGATAATTCTCCATAAAAATATGAATATTATCAGAATGTTCGCACCACAAAGAGGAGAATGTTTCTGTTTGATTATGAAAAATAGTGAAACTGGGGTGTACTTTGTCCCATAAAATAAGCTCATTGTTTTTTTTAGATAGTTTAAACTCATCGTGTTTATTCACTATGGATGAGAGTAAGTAAATCATCGTAGGATAAAAGCGATAGTTACGTAATGATATAAAACTATATAGCGATGTTATGTCAATTTTTGCTGTTAGGCTGAACCCACAGTTTACTTGTTCATTATAAACATGGTAGTGTTCTTTTCGTTGCCATGCTTCAACGTTGAATCGAGTATAACTCATTGTTTTTCCCTTCTAATAATTAATAAATAACGTTATTAGAAGGGCGATCTTTCCGCTTTTGAAAACAACATATATTGCCTCGCAATAATCATGAATAGTTAATACTATATTAATAGAGCTACACATATTGTCGAGAATAATATTCGTTATATCAAAAAAAGAGCATGTTTGATGCGACCATCAATCTTTAATTCGCATAATTTAGTGATGCATTTCAGGATTAAGATAAATATTGAATAATAAGTTTAAATCAAGGTTAAAGATTTTTGACAATATGACAAGGTCGTCAATGAATATTGATAATGAGCCATCTTCATACCTAAGATAGGTAGCTTCAGGAATGGAAATATTTTTCGCCATTTCTTGAGGTGTTATTTGGCATTCTAAGCGTTTTTTCTTAATGAAATGTCCTAAAGCTATATTTCCTGATTTTTTGTTTGTCATAATGATTTCCCTAAAGTTAAATTTACGTCGATTATCATGGATAAAAACGAATATTCAATGGGAAAAAATCTGTAAATTAAATAGACAAATAAAATTGTATAATCAATGTTAAAAATCTTTGAAACTAATAAAAATATGAATTAGTCATTAAAAGATTTTAATCTAAATAATTTAATGAAGCTAAAATATATAAATATAGATTTTTATTCTGAATTTGAATCTGGATATTTTTTTGGCCTATGAAAAAAGTGATGAATAGTAAGATACTATCTTGATTTTTTTTATTTAAAGATAGTACCTTCACATGTTTTTATATTAAATTGATAATGCAATTTCGACAGTTTTTTCTGCATGAATAGCCGTGGTATCAAAAACTTTTACTGTTGTATCATTGAGGCCAACCAGTAATGTAATTTCAGTACATCCTAAAATGATACCTTCTGCGCCTTGTTGGACAAGATATGACATAATTCGTTGATATTCTTTTTTAGATGAAGGGAGAACTTTTCCTAGACACAATTCATTATAAATAATGTCATGGATAATCTTTCTATCGTCACTATTAGGTGTTAGTACATCCAATCCATATTGCTTGGCTAACCTATCTTTATAAAAAGATTGCTCCATAGTAAACGCGGTACCCAATAGACCAACTTTCTTTAATCCTGCCTGAACAATACGTTCACCAGTGGCATCGGCGATATGTAATAATGGAAGGTGTACATGAGATTCAATCTCATTAGCAACCTTATGCATTGTATTGGTACATAATACAAGGAAGTCTGCACCAGCAAGTTTTAAGCGTTTTCCTGCATCTACTAAGCACTGAGCAGCAAGATCCCATTGACCATGGGTTTGATAGTGCTCAATTTCAGCAAAATCAACGCTATATAGTACAATTTTAGCAGAATGTAAACCACCCAAACTTTGCTTGATGGATTCATTGATTTGTTGGTAATAAAGTAATGTGGACTCCCAACTCATTCCACCGATTAAGCCGATTGTTTTCATTTGAAGACTCCGAATAAATGATTTAGCTGAGGTGCTCACTATACTGATAATTTTTATATATGCACAATACAAGAACATCTATGAGTGAAGAAATACTGGTGTTATAGAGATGTAACTTATTAGTTGGATTTACTTCAAAGTTTAGCTTAAGTTGTATTTATTTGTGGTGTTAGCATTAATAAATGTATGGTTATTAATGTATGTAAAAGTAAGCACATTTATTTAAGGAAAGTTGTAAATATTATTTACGTTTTAATGATGGATTTTAGCTGATATAAGGTTATCATCATGAATGAATATACGTTATGTCTACACTTAATGGCGACAATAAAATGAATTTTTTTAAAGCGATCATTGCAATACTTATTTTTGGCGCTGCATTTTTACTCGGTACATTGTACATGAAGCCCACACAGCTAAGTTTAGTTGAGCAAGTAAAAAAAAATGTAAATGATGTTCTTGCTTATCCACAAGCTGCACAATTCAAAAATATTGAATACCATTTTTCGCGCTACACTGAGGATAACGGTAAGGTGGGCTATGTTTGTGGGGAAGTGTTTCGCTATAAAAATGATAAACCAGACGGATATAAACGGTTCATTGTAAAAGCATACACTCGCGATGACGATTCACGAATGGATATCTCTATTCCCTTTGTTGAAGGTGGTCATGAAATTTTATTACCAGAACAAGTTAATCGGATTTGGAACGAAAAGTGTTCTAGTCCTGCATCTCCTTTAGTGTAATTAAATGCGTGCTAAAATGTTGATTAGCAGGCCTGCTTAATTCTATTTTTTATACAGTATTGGGAGTGATGCATTTAAAACAATAGGGTGCTCAATTAGTGTTAATAACAGACGTTGCATAGATAAACAGAAAATAATATCTACCGAGGTGAATTTTTTACCACAGATATATTTATACTGTTCTTGGTTGATTTTTGTTTCAAAGTGAAATTAATAAGTTTAATTACATTAAATAACATTAAATTGCTGCTATACTAGTTAGGTTACATTTTGTTTTATATTTGATGTAAAACAAAAAATACCCTTGTGGTCAACGATGACTATATTTTTTATATTCATTAAATTAATGAATTTAAATTGACTAGTATAAGGAGTCGATAATGGTTAGTAATAACAGTGCACGTCGCTTATTAGGAATGCCTTATAAGCAAAGTCGTTCTAAAAAAAATATTCGCGTATCAATAGGTTCAAAAGAGAATAAAACTGTTGCTATTCAAAACAATAAAGCGACGGAAAAGAAAACATACCATTCAGTAACGGTATTTTACCCTGAATATGTGGTGAGTTAACTGAGAGTATGTCGCCCTCTAGTATTGACTAGAGGGTTATAGATGGCTAAATGCTATAAATTGTCCTCCAATATTTATTTTGCCTCCCATCATTACATTCTATTCAAATTTTGTGATCACGATTTTCAATTTAAGTCTCTTTTATAATAAGTGATAGTCATAAATAATTTTTGACGATAACATGAGTATTCCATTAAAAAATGTAGAATAGAATGTTGGGTACTTTAGAATGAAGTTTCAATTTTTACTTTTGTTTGTATTTTATTTTTTTCTCTCAGGGTGCTCAACTCAATTTAAATCCGATGAAGAAACTAATCGTTTCAAATTCAGTATTCAACATGCGAATACTGTACCTATCAAAGATACAGTAGAGCCTTTGTCTGTCTCAGATATGTTACCAGGTGATATCCTATTGTCATCCGCTACAGGGTTGAATTCTTGGGGGATTCGGTTGTTTAGTATCAGTGGTGTAAGCCATGCCTCTATTTATTTAGGGCTTGGGGAAGTTGCTGAGTCGGTTGGTAGTGGTGTTAGAATCATTACGTTGCAACAAGCCGTTAAAGATTCAAACAATATGGTGGTATTAAGGCAGGCTGGGTTAACCTCGTTTCATGCGGATAAGCTACGTGAATTTTCAGTACACAACAACGGAAATAAGTATAACTATAAAGGTATTGTGATGATAGCCCCGTGGATGATCACTAAGCGGGTATGTGAATTACCTTTAATTGGTGAAACTGTGCGTAATTTTTGCTTGCGCACCTTAGCAAAGGTCCAACTAGGGGATGATATTGACCAATCGAACGGCTTCTTTTGTTCGCAGTTTGTCCTAGATGCTTATAAATATGCAGGCATACCGTTGTTTGAAGGAAATTCATCATGGATCACCCCTGCTGATATATTGCATATGCGTACAGACGATGTACCAACATTTATGCCAACTCAGCGCTTACTATATGTTGGTCACTTAAAGTCATGGAGCTTTAGCAGCGCGATACGAAAGCAATAACAACATACTGAAGAATAAAAAAAGGCCAACAATTAAGTTGGCCTGCTAAACTGGAAGCAATGTGAGCAATGTCGTTTGTGACAAACTTGAGTGATTTACTCAAGTATTCACGAGGTAAAAGATAACCATTCTCATTTAATAAATCAACCCCTTTTTTTGTATTGCTACTCATGTTTTTTTCATGACGGAATTGCCTTTTATTTCAAATAAAACAAATAATTATGTTTTTGTCTGTTATGTTATTGAGTTTTTCGACAAAAAAATTTTTAAAAAAAATTATAATAATGAGATGATTTCCGACTAGATAAATCACTTAAGAGCGAAATTAAGATGGGTAGATTGAAGATTGGAGTCGTAGGCCTAGGGGGAATTGCGCAAAAAGCCTATTTGCCTATTTTAACTAAAGAAGATAATTGGCATTTAGTTGGCGCATTCTCGCCAAATCAGGCAAAAGCTAAATTAGTCTGTGACAGCTATCGGCTCCCTTTATTTAGCTCCATTGATGCTTTGGCTGCTCAATGTGATGCTGTTTTTGTTCACAGCGCGACAGCGAGCCATTTTGAGGTGATACAACGCTTGTTGCAAGCGAATGTGCATGTGTATGTAGATAAACCACTGACTGAACAGATTGTACAATCTGAACAATTGATTGAATTAGCGCATCAACAACAAAGAACCTTAATGGTGGGGTTCAATCGCCGATTTTCTCCTTTCTATGTCGCGTTAAAACAAAACACGCAACACTTTTCTTCTATTCGTATGGATAAGCACCGCATCAATAGCATTGGGCCTAAAGATATGGCTTATACGCTGTACGATGATTATTTACATGTGGTTGATACAGTGCTTTGGTTAGGCGGTTTTGAGGCTGTTTTGAAAAGTGGCAACATTCAACAAACTCGTAATGGTGAATTATTCTATGCAGAACATCACTTACAGGCGGGTGATTGCTGGCTAACGACTTCGATGCACCGTAAAGCAGGTAGCCAGCAAGAACAGGTCACGGCTATCGCTGAAGATGTGCTTCACCAAATTACCAATATGAACCATTGGCGCTGCGAAACGGCGTCAGAGATCCGTGATAAACAACCTGGCAACTGGGATTCTATTTTGGTGCAACGTGGTTTTGATGGTGCTGTTCGGCATTTTATCGATTCAGTCGCAAACCAGACACAACCCATAATCAGCGCAGAGCAGGGAATTATTGCTCAGAGAATGGTTGAATCTATGCTGTTACAGTTGCAAAATGACTGAATAAAATAAAATGGCGAGCGCTAAAGGCGGGTGTTTTGTTCGCTATGTTTAATAAGGTCGGATGATACATTATTGAGGTCACACCATGTTAGATTTACACGATAGCTCGGATGTATTGTTTATTGCTGGATTTGGCCCAGTTGTAGCGGATTTCGAAAAAAGTCAGCATTTTTATTTAGATGTTTTAGGGCTGCCATTGAAACCGATAGAAAATGGTAGCGAATATTTGATCTGTGAGCCTGAACATCTTGATGGTGTTAAACATTTTGCACTTTGGCCTTTAAATCAAGCTGCGCAATCGTGTTTTAACAAAGACCAATGGCCTGCAGATATTCCTATTCCACAAAGTTGGATGGAATTTGAAGTTTCAGATATTGAAAAAGTGACTCAGACTTGCCAAGAACACGGTTATCAATTGTTGGTTAATAACCAAATGGAGCCATGGGGACAAACTGTCACCCGTTTATTAAGCCCAGAAGGCATGTTAGTAGGTTTAACAATCACTCCATGGTTACGGGAATAGTGTTTGAATTTGTCGCTAGAGATCTCATTTATCTTTATGAATAAGAGACATTTATAAGTAATTGTTTATAATTTTGTTGTAGAGCTTAATTTTAACATTTATTTAGGAGGGGTTATGTATAAAACGATTCTGGTCCCTATTGATTTAACTGAAGACGAATTAACCAGTAAAGCGGTTCGCCATGCGGTTAATCTAGCAAAACAGTCCGGCGCGAAAATTCACCTAATTCATGTCTTGCCTATTTCCTCTGCAATTATCAACGCATACGCGTTAGGTTATATGGAAATAAAAGATCGTGCGACGGTAAAAGCGGAAGAAGACATGAAAATGTTGATGGATTCGATTGATTTACCTCATGAAGATGTGAGTTACACTATTACCTTTGGTTCCCCACGTGATGAGGTTATTAATACAGCCAAAGATATTGAAGCCGATATCATTGTGGTTGGTTCTCGCCGTCCTAATATTACGACTCACCTGTTAGGTTCAACAGCAGCGGGTATTGTCCGCTACGCAGAAACATCCGTACTTGTTGTTCGTTAATGAATAAGAAAAGAGCCTACACTATGTTGTAGGCTCTTTTTTATTTATATTGATTAAGTTATGGGCTTAATTGTGCTTAATTTTATATTTAATCAGTTTAGCTAATAATAAGGTTTCACTAAGTTTATATGGAAAAATTTTCGAAAGAATTACTGCGTATTGAGCATTTTGTTCTCAGGGTAATACGCTTTTATTTATTGGCTCTTTTGGTTTTTTTTCTTGGATTATTGCCTGGTATTATTGGTTTTTATTTTATTGAAGGGCATTCCATTGTTGAATCGATGCTAAATGCACTATCAATGCTGAGTGGCCAAGCTATTGAGCCAGCCCCTATAACCCAAGGCGGTCGTTTTTTTATTGCGATTTATGGCTTATTTTTACAAAGCGTTTTTATTATTAGTATTGGGCTGATTGTAACCCCGTTTATTCATCGTCTTTTGCATAAATGGCATTTAGAGGAATAAACTTTTTGCAGTAAAAAGTAGGGAGCTTCACAGCTTTTTAAGTATAGCGATACTATACTTTTAAAGGCTTAATGATAATTATTCACCCGCAATACCGAATAATCAAATCGTGAAAATGAACAACAATACGGTTTGAAAATGGATAAACACAATTAATAAGGGGCATCGTATGTATAAAACAATTTTGGTTCCTGTGGACATATCTGAAGATGTTTTAACAGATAATGCATTGAAACATGCGGTCTATTTGGCGAAAATTTCGAATGCAACAATTCACTTATTTCACTCTGTTCCTGATGTTTCAAGATTTTCGATGAGCTATAGTTATCACTATGATTTATTGTCTTCATTTGCAAAAAAAGCTGTGGAACGTTCGGAAGAACAGCTCAAAGAAATTATTGAAAAAATCGATTATCCTTCAGATAAAATTACTTATAAGGTGGAGTTTGGTTCTCCAAGGGACAAAGTTTTAGCGGAAGCTGAAACTATTGATGCTGATTTAATTGTTATTGGCTCTAGAAACCCAAGCATTTCAACACATTTATTAGGTTCGAATGCATCTGGTATTGTTTCTTATGCGAAAATATCGGTGCTTGTCGTTCGCTAAAATAAAAAACAGCCTGGTTTCAGGCTGTTTTTTTAGAATATATGGAAGATGGATTATTTTGTTTTAACCGCTTCTTTGGCTTGCTCAATTGCTTTTAGTGCCTGGCTACAAGCTTGCTCTTGAGCATCATCAGGATAACTAGCGAGGGCTTTTTTCGCCTCTTCTAACTGAGATTTCATCAGTGCAATTTGCTCTCCCGCATTGGCTTCATCTTTATATTGTTCTTCAGCTTGTTTAACAAGTTCGTTCATTTCTTTAAAGTAGGTATCACATGTTGCACCTGCATTCGTATTAAAGGCAACAACAGCCATAAATAACCCACATGCAATCGGAAGAGTTTTTTTCATCGTATTTTCACTTTCAAAAGTCACAATAATATCAGGATAACATTCCATTTTAAAAAACGCATCACTCAACTTTTATTAATATTTTAAGTGATAATAATTTTAGACATATTGAGATTATTCCTGCACAACAAGTTATAGAATAGCATATTTTGCAAAATACAAATGATAATCATTATTGACTGGTCTTAAATAAAAAGTGTACACTCTAGTACACTTTGATGACATACAGTGAGATTATTATGCAGAATAAAATTATGGTGGACACAAACAGTTGGCCTGTTTGTATTATGAACGCCTTCCCATCCACAATGGATGAAACACGTTTATGGCTAGAGGAAATGGACTTATTATTAGCACGAAGGGCACAGTTTACCTTAGTATATCCGCCAACAGCACCAAAAGATAAACCATCAGCAGAGGATATCGAAAGCATGAAATATGTACGTCGTTGGCTAAAGCATGCTAAAGAACCTATGGAACAACATTGTCGTGCGATGGTAGTGACATTGCAGCCCGATGGGAGTGATAAAGAAGAAAAAGAACGCCTAGCGCCGATGCTATCTGCATTGTATGGCCCAGAGGTGTTATTGGCGAAGGATATTTATACAGCGAAAATACAAGCTCAAGCTCTTTTAGCTTGATGGAAAGGTTAAGCGCTTATTTTTCGAATATAGCTAGCGATGATATCAACAGAAAGTACAATTTGTTGGTTGATAAATTCATCGCTGGGTTTGAAGTTTTCAACACAAAATGTCGTGATGAATACATCCGCTTTGATCATTTCCAAAAATCGTGATGAAATAGGTAATAATGTTTTTTCATCGACAGTCACTTCAGGTAATTCAAGGAGTTTTTGGGTCAGTAAACGGTAGCTTTTTACAGGGCCTTGTTCGAAAAATGCTTGGCTGATTTCAGGAAAACGGTTGTACTCTCCAAGGATCAATCGGTATAAGCTAATAGATTGTGGTTTAAGTACACTGATCAAGAACTGTGAGCCATAAAAAGCCAGTACAGATTCAATGGTAGTAAAATGTGGTACTTTTTCGTTTGGTTCTGAGAAAATTTCATCAATCATATCAGCAATAACTGCAGCAAATAATCCTTCTTTATCCCCAAAGTTTTTATAGAGTGTAGAGCGAGATCCGCCAGCACGTTCAATCACCATGTCCAAAGTTGCTCCCTCAAAACCATATTGTAGGAATACCTCAGCTGCCGCTGTAATAATCGCTTGATGGCGGCGTCTGCCTTTTGGTGTTTTGGCTGCAAGGGCGTTATTCATGAATGATTGATCCTATCATTTTGTTTGAATAATGAAATAAAGTGGCAATTTTGCCAAAAAAGTTTAAACCATAGGCTCTGAATCACAGATTTACCTGAAAGAGATCATGATTTAAGCTGATAGTTGGCTTTATGATATTTGTAAAGACTAACATGTTTAAGTGAATTTCTGAATGCTTGTCATAATCTTGGGGGCGCAATGGCGGGATGTATGTTAAATGGGCACAGTTTAACAGAGGGAGATTCTGTTGAAATGCAACGGGAAATCACTCGGCTATGCATCGAATGCGGCTTATTATTGTTGCAACATGGTGCTGAGAGCATGTTAGTGGAACAATTGACAACGCGATTAGGCATTGCACTTGGTGCTAGTCAAGTGGACAGTGCTATTTCGTCTAACTCTTTAGTTTTAACGACAATTATTGATGGCCACTGTTTAACCTCAACACGACGAATTATTGACCGTGGTATTAATATGCATGTGGTGACAGAAGTACAACATGCCGTAATATTAGTTGAACATCATTTATTAGACAGAAAACAGTTACAAAAGAAACTGTCTTCTATAAAACCATTACGTTACCCACGTTGGTTGATGGTGCTAATGGTTGCGTTGTCCTGTGCATGCTTTAGTAAACTCAATGGCGGTGGTTGGGAAAGTGCCTTAATTACATTCTTAGCCAGTGGTTGTGCAATGTATATTAGGCAGGTTTTAACCTCTCACCAAATGAACCCGTTGATCAATTTTTGCATTACTGCCTTTGTTGCTACCTCAGTTTCAGGGCTATTACTCAAAATTCCTTATCTGGCGGTGACAGAAACCATTTCGATGGCAGCGAGTGTCTTGTTGCTTGTACCAGGCTTCCCGTTGATTAATGCGGTTGCAGACATGTTTAAAGGGCATGTGAATACAGGTTTAGCACGCTGGACAATGGCAAGTTTACTCACACTCGCAACCTGTATTGGTGTGGTACTAGCCATGACTATCTGGAATTTAAAAGAATGGGCATAGAATTTCTATTAGTGTTAATCGAAAAAATGGTGTTGGCCGCTATTCCTGCCGTTGGCTTTGCCATGGTGTTTAATGTCCCTGTGCGGGCACTTAAATACTGTGCTTTGCTCGGTGCGATTGGCTATGGGTTTAGAATGATATTGATGGCGCTAGGGCTACAAATTGAATGGGCCAGTTTTCTCGCCGCGATTTTAATTGGCATCATTGGTATCCAATGGTCCCGCTGGTGGTTAGCTCATCCAAAAGTATTTACGGTTGCTGCGGTGATCCCTATGTTTCCTGGTATTAGTGCCTATGTGGCGATGATCTCTGTGGTGAAGCTTTCCCAATTTGGTTATAGCCCTGAGTTAATTGAGGTTTTAGTGACAAACTTCTTAAAAGCTTCTTTTATTGTGGGGGCATTATCCATCGGTATTTCATTGCCTGGGCTGTGGCTATACCGTAAACGCCCAAGTGTGTGATATTCAATAAAGCTAAGGGATGTTTTTGCTCTGAAGCAGGCTACCGCTTGGCGTTATTAATGATAAAAAACACCGATAATAACTAACATGAGCTATTAAATTTGCAGAAAATCCGAAGGTGTAATTATTCAATAAAAATAGGCAATCGCTGATACCATAAATGTTTTGATTTGATTAGAATGTACGATATTTTCTATATGCATTAGAGTGTTAGAAATAACACTAACGTATTTATATTAATTTTTCGCTTATATTCTGATTAGTGGTGTTATTTTGAAACAGTTCAGTTTTTTGTCTTTCTTCCGTTTTATTCTGTCTTTCTTTCTATTTTTACCATTTTCCTTTTCTTTTGCAGCACCTAGCTCATTCACCCAAGCGAAAGTGCTCAGCAAAACTCAAGTCTATTCCGATCAAAGTCAACAAGGGGAAGGAACGATTTACTGTGGCTGTCAGTGGGAGTGGGTAGGCAAAAGTGGTGGGCAAGTGGATTTAATCTCTTGTGGCTATCAGGTACGCAAACAGCAAAGCCGTGCCGAACGTATAGAGTGGGAACATATTGTGCCTGCATGGGTATTCGGTCATCAGCGCCAATGTTGGCAGAATGGTGGGCGGAAAAATTGTGTTTCGACAGACCCTGTTTTTGCTCGTATGGAAGCTGATTTGCATAACCTGGCGCCTTCCATTGGTGAGGTAAATGGAGATAGAAGCAATTTTAGCTTCGGTCAATTATCCCCAAATACCCCGTATCCATATGGAATGTGTCGTAGCCGTGTCGATTTTAAACAAAAAGTCTTTGAGCCCCGTGATGAGGTGAAAGGGCAGGTTGCTCGTGTCTATTTTTATATGCATGACCGTTATAATTTATCCATGTCACGTCAGCAACAGCAACTCTTGATGGCATGGGATAAAAAATTCCCACCAAACCTGTGGGAACGTACCCGTGATGAACGTATTGCTAAAGTAATGGGGCACCATAATCCATTTGTGACAGGGCAAAAACAGTGGAGCTTAAACCATAAAAATGGGGGGGAAGGTGTGAAGATTTTTCCATCTTCAACTGTAATATTGCCTAAACAGTCTGAAAAACAAACTAACTTAGCAATTTCAGCTGAAATTAAAGGTAATAAAAATTCCAAAAAGTATCATTTCTCCCATTGTTCTGGTTTTAAGACATTATCAGATAAAAATGCAATCATGTTTTCTAACGAAAATGCGGCCCAAGAAGCGGGTTATCACCTGGCTGGTAACTGCAAGCCACGTTAATGGTCATTTAAACGCCAATAACGAATTGATTATTGGCGTTTTTTTTAGTGAAAGTTTGATGTGACAAATAAAACACAAAAATGTGTTAAAAAAATGTTGCCTTCTGAAAAAAATTAGCGCTATATTTAGGGAAAGTAAAAACTGCAATAAAAACAGCGCCTCATTGAGTCACAAAAAATATTGCAGTTTGTCATATTAGTGTCATACAGATTCATTAGTTTAACGGTATCGCTGTCACAGGAGAAACTAATGGGAAGTCAGTATTTATTAATACGAACACAAGACCGGTTAGCCTCCATCATGAAATTGTCATGGTGAGATGACTAACCGGTTTTTTTATGGCCCGTTAAAAAGAAAGAGGATTGAACCACATTACACCGTTTTATCGTTAACTAAGAGCTTGAAGGGAGCTCCTCTCTGTTCTGAATAGTTAGTCATCTGAAATTGACATCACTGATACCTGGAAGGGTTAATACTATGAGTAGACAGAAAGCTGCAACAAAAGCACGTCGTGAAATGAAACGCTCATCACGTAAAGAACGTTCTGGTCGGTTTGACATGAATAACGTTGCGTCCTTCGCTGAACTGACAGGCATTGAGCCTATTGGTATGGCAAAGGAACGTCGTGATGGCTCACCAATCCTGCCACGAAATGAAGCTCAGAAGCTCTATATTAATTCGATTAAACACAAACAGTTAATTTTTGCCAATGGCGAAGCAGGCTGTGGTAAAACCTTCATCAGTACCGCGCTGGCCGCAGATGCCTTATTTAATAAAGATATCAGCAAGATCATTGTGACAAGGCCTGTTCTTCAGGCGGAAGAAGACCTTGGTTTTTTACCTGGGGATATGTCTGAGAAATTTGCCCCCTATTTTCGCCCTGTATACGATGTTCTAGCCAAAAGGTTAGGGAGTTCATTTCTACAATATTGCTTGCGTCCTGAAATTGCGAAAGTTGAAATCGCGCCATTTGCGTATATGCGTGGTCGAACTTTTGAAAATGCCATTGTGATTTTAGATGAGGCGCAAAATGTCACTGTCACCCAAATGAAGATGTTTTTAACGCGTTTGGGGGAAAACGTCACGGTTATTGTTAACGGGGATGTGACTCAGTGTGACTTACCTGATGGGGTGCAGTCTGGTCTTGCGGATGCGTTACAACGTTTCAGCAGTGATGAAATGGTCTCGATGGTGAACTTTACCATTGATGATTGTGTGAGATCTCAATTGTGCCATAAAGCGCTATTAGCCTATAACGACTAATTCATTTGCCTTAAGAGTGATGAAAATATGCCCCATAAGTGATTACTGGGGCATATTTTTTATTAGTCACTGATGATTAATGGTACAGCATTTCGTGGACGATTTGCTCATCGGTTAATGAATAAGGGTAATAGGTTGGCCAATTGTCTAATTGTCCCAGGAGTTTTTCTTGTGATTCATTCCCCATATATAAGTGGAAATGGCCTGACGTTTGCGGCTCGATAATATGATCGCTAAATTGAATGTATTTTGGCGCTTTGGATTTAGCATCTTGGCACTCAAACAGGTAGCGAACGCCTTTTTTGCCCGAAGTATAATGTAAAATTTTATAGCCTGAATACGCATATTGACAGCTATTGACGACACCGTTTTGGGTAAATTCAATCACATTATTTTCGATGCCAATACTGTCAACATCTGTGGCGTAGCCTTTTTTATAGTAAGCGCGGTATTCTTCAACGGTTTTATCTTTATTTTTCTGTGCTTTGCTTTCTAAAACAGCATCTAACTTACCATTTAATAATAATGGATTTACTGACTCCCATACGCCTTGCCAATCGCTTAACGAGCGGTCTTTGACATCTGAATCTTCAAAGATGCCTTTTGAGGCTTGAAGGGCTTTTTCCGATTGCGGATGTGCATGGCTATGTGAACCGTGTGCGATAGCAGAAAAACTGCTAATGGCAAAAACTGCGCTAAGCGCTGTATTTAATAATGTGTGTTTATGCACTGTCATTTCCTATTTTGATAATGTTCAGATTTATTATGTTATAACATAACATTTAACGCAATAAAAAAATGCGCAAGATAGCGTGATACGATGCAAGTAAACTCAAAAAGTGGGCAGGAAACAGGTAGGGAAACGCTTATCAGCGATAATGCAACTGATAAGCGTTGAGGGTAATTTAAAACTTAATTAATCGTCAGGGTTATCCATTACAGCATGGCGTTCATGGTGATAACCTTCTTCATCATAGCCGTGGCGCCAGTATGGAATAGCATAGATATCATCACGGCCAAACCCTTTTTCACGACGAACAAAACGGCGTAAATCACGAATTATTTGGTCTTCACCCGCTATCCAAAATGCACAATCTGTGGCAGGAATATCCCACGATTTAAATGTGCTAATTAATTCAGCAGTTTTGCTGATATCACCACAAATCCAAATGATTTCAACTTGAGCAGGTTTTTTAAGTGGGCGTACATCCGCTGGGTTATCCATGCGTAGTACCACCTTTCCTTGGGCATCTGCTGGCATTTTTTCTAATAATGCGGCAATGGCAGGCAGTGAACTGGAGTCCCCCGCCATAAAATAGTGTTTTCGACTTGGTAGTAGTGGGTCTGGGCCACCAGGATTGGTGATCCCCATCCAATGACCAGGTTTGGCATCGCGGGCAAATAAATAGGCAGGCCCTGTCGCACCGTCATGCATGGCAAATTCAATATCGATTTCACTGACATCAGGGCGAATCGCTCTAACGGTATAGGTGCGCACAAATGGGCGAGGTTTATCTTCAGGCCAGCTACGGCCTTCTTTACTAAGGATAGGCAGAGCGGGTTGGCTGGTTAAGTCAGGGGCTAAAAAGATTTTTAAGTGCCCACCTTCGCTATTGGTTGGGTAGTCTGCAAGCTTTTCACCCGTAAAAGTGATGCTGCGAATGGAGGGGCTGACATCAGTAATGGATTTAACTTGAATAAGCTGCGGTGGCGCCGGGCGATAGATATTTTTTTCAACGGATTGTTCAGTAGCCACGGACATTCTCCTTCATTAATGATAATTTTATTATTTGGTAACTATTATCATTATCATATCACGTATATTAATTATATAACTATCTATATTCACCCCATTTGTTTCACATAAAACAATAAAAAGTGCCTTAGGTATTAACATAAGGCACTCAGACTGCTGACAAACCGATTAGGTTTGGCTGCAGGTTGGATAGGTTTTGAAAATAGACGAGGAAAATCAATTTATTGATTTTCGGCTGATAACACAAAGCAGGAAAAACCACGCTTTTATCCTGCGTTGTCAACAACCTCAGTGCCTTAGGTATTAACATAAGGCACTTAAGTTATCTACTTCACTTTCATCCCTGCGGCGGTCATCATCAATTTAAACACGGAAGAGAAAGCAAACAGTGCTAATACACTTCCTAGCCAAATTAGTGCCATCCAACCGAGTTTTTTCCACCAAGGGGAGGTTACGGCGGTATCAATGGTAGCCTTGGTCTGGGGTAATTTTTCCTCTGAAGACATAGTAACTCCAATAGGTATAAACCAAAATAACAGGAATAATGAATAACGCGCCCACTAACATAAAGCCTAAACTTTCAGAGGGGCCCGCGGCGTCACGGAAGCTAATTGCTGGTGGGATTAATGTTGGCCAGATACTGATCCCCAGACCTGTAAAGCCGAGGAATATCAACATCAAGGCAGATAAGAATGGAACGCTATCATGCTGCTGGCGCTTTGCACTTTTTAAGATTAGCCATGTACAACCCAGAACCAGTAATGGAACAGGCAAGAAGAAGAACAGATTGGGCAGTGTGAACCAGCGATCAAAAATGGCTTGATTAAGCATCGGTGTCCATAAGCTGATAACAGCTATCACTGCAACCATTAATAAGGTCAATGGGCGCAGAATACGGTACATGGTACGGCGTAGATGCCCTTCGGTTTTCATGATTAGCCAGCCACAAGCTAGTAAAGCATAAGCAACAACTAAGCCAAAACCACAAAACAGTGGGAAGGGGGCAAACCAATCAAAGTAGCCGCCCATAAAGGTACGGTTTTCCACGTGGAAGCCTTGGATAAAAGCTCCCACGACGACGCCTTGAACAAATGTCGCGAAAATAGAGCCCCAAATGAACGCGTGATCCCAATGGCGACGGTGAGATTCATCCGCTCTAAAGCGAAATTCAAATGCCACACCACGGAAAATCAAGGCTAACAGCATAAAAGTTAGCGGTATGGATAACGCATCTAACACAATGGCGTAGGCAAGCGGGAATGCACCAAATAAAGCAGCACCGCCGAGCACAAGCCACGTCTCGTTACCATCCCAAACGGGGGCAACGCTGTTCATCATTAAGTCACGGTCTTGGCTATCTTTTAGGGCGGGATAGAGAATACCGATACCCAAATCGAAGCCATCCATCACGATATACATCAACATACTAAATACGATGATGACAAACCAAATGAGAGGTAAATCAATGCCCATGAGCTGCGTCCTCCGCGATACCTTTACGAATTAATTTCATCATGTACATGTAGCCGATACCGAATACGCCACCATAAACCACAAAGAAGGCGATTAAACTGATGCTCATGTGCATTTCACCGTGGGCACTGACGGCATCTGAGGTGCGCTGCAAACCGTACACCACCCAAGGTTGGCGACCAATTTCCGTCGTAAACCAGCCCGCTAAGATAGCAATCAAGCCAGAGGGTGCCATGACGAACATAAATCGCAGGAATGTTTTGGACTCATACAGGTTTTTACGGTAACGAAGCCATAAGCCCCAAACCCCTGCGGCTATCATTAATAAGCCTAAACCGACCATTACACGGAACGACCAAAACACCATGAATACATTTGGTCGGTCTTCTGGTGCGTATTCTTTTAATGCAGGCACTTGTTTATCAATGCTGTGAGTTAAAATTAGGCTCGCAAGGTACGGAATTTCGATGGCATATTCGGTTTTTTCTTTCTCTTGGTTTGGAATACCAAACAAAATAAGCGGTGTGGCTTCACCAGGTTTATTTTCCCAGTGGCCTTCCATTGCAGCAACTTTAACAGGTTGATGTTTCAGCGTATTTAAGCCGTGCGCATCACCAATTAACGCTTGGACAGGTGCTAAAACTAAAATCAACCACAACGACATGGAGAACATCTTCTTCATTGCGCTGGATTTATTGCCTTTGAGTAAATGCCATGCCGCAGATGCTCCAATAAAGAATGCCGCAGCAAGGAATGCAGCCGTCGTCATGTGCAATAAACGATATGGGAAAGAAGGGTTGAAGATCACCGCTAACCAATCAACGGGGACGATACGGCCATCGATGATTTCGAAACCTTGTGGTGTTTGCATAAAACTGTTAGATGCCAAAATCCAGAATGTGGAAATAATGGTACCTAGCGCGACCATGCAGGTAGCAAAAAAGTGCAGTTTTTCACCGACACGGTTCATGCCAAACAACATGACACCGAGGAAACCCGCTTCAAGGAAGAAGGCGGTTAACACTTCATATGTGAGTAACGGGCCTGTGATCCCGCCTGCAAAGTCTGAAAAGAAACTCCAGTTAGTACCGAATTGGTATGCCATCACCAATCCTGATACCACGCCCATTCCGAAGTTAACCGCAAAAACTTTTGTCCAAAAATGGAACAGTTTTATATAGTCTTCGTCACGTGTTTTTAGCCATAAGCCTTGTAGCACCGCAAGAAAGCTTGCGAGCCCAATAGTAATGGCCGGAAAAATAATATGGAACGAGACCGTAAACGCAAATTGTATACGGGCAAGCTCCAGCGCAGTTAGTCCAAACATATTGACCCCTGAGTGGATATGTTAATGGCACGCTGCATTTAAAGCCTTGGTGATCACAATAGAGGTGCTTATCCCTAGCAAAATAAATTGCTCACACCGGAATGCTAAGTATCGCAATCCGACTAAAAATGTTTTGTGCTTATAGTTAAAAAAGTCAGGTGAATGTGTGGATAAGTAGAACATGAGACGATAAACTATAATAGTAACAATTATCGGGATATTAACTATAACAGTTGAGGCGGCTATGACGAGATATGAACAGTTAGCAGCGCAAATTCGTCAACAAATTGAAGACAATATTTGGCAAGTTGGTGACAGATTACCTTCACTGAGGGAAAGTGTTAAGCAATCAGGTCTCAGTTTAATGACCGTGGTGCAAGCATATCAATTACTTGAAAGCCAAGGTTGGGTCGCCGCACGTCCACAATCTGGATACTATGTGGCCAACCGAAATAACGCCTTTGCAGCGGCAAAAGGGGGAAAAGGGCTCCACTTAAATGAGAATGTAGAAATTAACGCTTCAATATTTGGGGTATTACAAGCTTGTAAGGATCCCGATATTATCCCATTTGGCTCTGCTTTTCCAGAACCTGCGTTATTGGATGACCCTAAACTCGCTAAATCATTGGCATCCGTCGCGAGGCGTTTATCCAAATTTAATACACCCGCTAACTTACCGCCAGGAAATGAGCAATTACGTCGTAATATTGCCCAGCGTTATGCGACACAAGGTATCCATGTCGCTCCAGATGAAATTGTGATTACTGCAGGTGCGATGGAATCGTTGGTGTTAAGTTTGCAGTCAGTGACCCAACCTGGAGATTGGGTCGTTATTGAATCTCCCGCATTTTATGGGTCATTGCAGGCGATTGAACGGTTAAAACTCAAAGCGATCGCGATTAAAACTGACCCTTTATTTGGTATCGATCTTGATGCATTAGAGGACATTGCCGACAAATACCCGATTAAAGCTTGTTGGTTGATGACGCATTATCAAAACCCATTGGGTGGCACAATGCCGCAAGCCAATAAAAAGCGGTTGGTGGATATTTTAAATAAACACCAAATTGCATTAATTGAAGATGATGTTTATGGTGAATTGTATTTTGGCAACAAACAACCCATTCCTGCCAAAGCGTTAGATACTAAAGGGCACTTTTTCCACTGTTCATCATTTTCCAAATGTTTGGCTCCTGGGTATCGTGTGGGGTGGGTGGCTGCGGGGCATCATGCAACCAAAATCCAGCATTTGCAGATGATGAGTACGGTGTCAGCAAGTGTTCCCACACAGCTCGCTATTGCTGAGTACCTCTCTTTAGGGGGGTACGACAGTCACTTACGTAAATTGCGAGTCACCATGGAACAACGACAGCATCAGATGCTAGGGGCAATAGCGAAGTATATGCCGTCCTCGGTAAAAGTGAATATGCCTAAAGGTGGTTACTTTTTATGGTTAGAATTTGAGCCGCCGTTTAATGCAATTCGCTTATATCAATTAGCATTAAAAGAAGGTATCAGCATTGCACCAGGCAGTATGTTTTCGACCAGTGATCAGTTTAACCATGCATTTCGCTTAAATGCCTCTTTTACATGGACTGAGCGTATTGAAGAGGCGATGAAAACATTAGGTCGATTATGTCACCAATTAATTAAAGAGAAGCGCGATTAGTCACATTATCGTTGTAAATTCATTGCCTTGAAAGATTAACTTTGCGACTCTAAGTACACATCTAAAACAGTGAGTGACAACGTTTTGGGAGGTAATGTGAAAATTAAATGTTTTGATATCACTGATTTGCCACATCTCAAATGGAATGATGGAGGAGGGGCCAGCCAAGAAGTTTTTTGCTGGCCCGTGGCTTCAGATTATTCATTACGTGCAAGCATCGCGACGATTAATCAAGATAGCTACCTTAAACGCTACGCTGAAGGTGAAAGGTTAGTTATTTTGCTCAATAACCAAGAAATAACATTAACCGATAATAAAAATTTTACGCAGCGGTTGAGCCAGGTTGGTGAGCATGCTCAATTTTCAGCTCAGCAATATGCGGCGATCAATGTGAGCCAGCCGAATACACAGCTATTGAATTTTATTTTCCGCGCGGATCGCTGGGTGGTAAAAAGCGCTTTAGTGACTGAGACGTGTAAACTGCCGAACAATCAAGCTGGTCTAGTTTTTGTACGACGTGGCGAATGGGCTGTGTCTGGCGGGAGCTGTAACCGAATGGTGGTTGGTCAAGGCGGTTGGTGGTTGCCGGATATCGGCGAGGGTGAAGTGACCCCCCTTAATGCCAATAGCCAGCTGATTTATATTGAACTATTACCACGTTAACTTGCCGCTAATCCTATAGCTGCAAAGGTTAACAAGCCACCTGCAACGCCTTCTGTAATGCGGCGTTTATTGTCGTTATAACCTTGTTTTTTATGCATGGAAGCAAACAACATCCCAATAACGCCATAAATCACCACACAAGACACAATAAAAGTGGCAGAAAGGATTAGCGATTGAATCGCAACACTTTCGCTCAACTGAATAAAATTAGGTAAGATTGCAAAATACACCAGTAAGCCTTTAGGGTTTAAAAAACTGGTTAAAAATGCCTTACCAATCACCGCTTTATTCGATACTTTTTGTATTTTGACTTCATTGGCTTTCATTGCAGACATGATCATCCGAGCAGCGAGGTATGCTACATAGGCAACACCAACCCATTTTATTGTATGAAACACCATTGGTGAGGTTGCAACAATTGCAGCAAGGCCAAGTGCCGCCAGTATCGCATGGGTTACATAACCTAAAATAATCCCTAAATTAGCCTTCCAAGCGGCACTTGGCCCACCTGAAAGCCCCTGTGCTGAAATAAATAAAATATCAGGGCCTGGTGTGCAAATCAGTGGGATCACTGTAGCACTGAATAATGCTAATGTGTGTAACTCCATAGAATGACCTCTTTGATTTTATTGTTGATGAGGCAACTGGCCAGCTGCGTAAAAATTATAACGACAATGCAGTAGTATAGGGTTGTTTTATTGCTTGAAAATAATAATAAATTAGCATTGAATATCAATAAATATTAATAAGTGAGCTTTAGGTTTCAATAAAAATGAATATGATAAAACTCGATGCCATTGATAGACGTATTTTACAGGTGCTACAGCGTGATGGAAAAATACAGAATGTTGAGCTGGCTAAAGAGGTTGGGCTTTCCCCGTCTCCTTGTTTGCGTCGTGTAAAATTGCTCGAAGAGGCGGGAGTGATAAAACGTTATGTGGCGGTACTTGATGGCGCCAAAATAGGCGCGGGGTTGTCGTTATTTGCGCGCATTTGGTTTAAAACACAGGATGCTAAGACCATTAATCAGTTTGTTGAGGATATTAAACAGATGCCTGAAGTGGTGGAATGCCATCTGATGGCGGGTGAGTGTGATGCATTAATCCGCATTGTCACTCAAGACCTTGCTTCATATCGCCGTTTTCATGCGGATCATTTAACACAAATAAACAGTATCCAAAGTATTAAGACCGAAGTCCCCATGGAAACGGTTAAGGTCACATATGCGTTGCCACTTTAGCTATTACGGTTGGATAAATTTGGCGGGAACATGTTCAGTTAACCAAACGTGGTTATCTGATAAGTAAAATAGATAACCTGATTCCACCATTTTTTGGGCTTCAATTACCAAAACGATGGGCTTGCCGTGCCGTGCTCCTACATTGGTTGCCGTCTCTGTGTTGTCCGACAAATGCACATGATGACGATTACCCGCTAATAACCCTTGTTGTCTAATTGAATCGACAAAACGTATTGCGGTTCCATGATAAAGAAACTCTGGGGGTGTTTGCGAAATGTGATTGAGATTAACTTGTTGAGTTGAATGGCCTTGCGCGGCGCGGATCATGGTATGTTCAGTATTGAAGGTGAACCTTTTTTTATTATTATTCTCAACTATATACTCTAATATTTCACGGGTGAGCTTTTTCCCGTGGCGCTTGGCTTGTACTAATAAATCATCAACACTAACCCAACCATCTTGATCGAGAGTGAGTGCAATGGCTTCAGGTTTGTGGCGTAAAACGTAGCTTAAAAATTTACTAAATTGAATTGTTTTGTCTTGCATATACTGCCTGTTAATAATATTTATTTCCTTTAAGTTTAATTTAATTAATGACTAAGCGTGATTAATCGATGAAATCATAACGAAACCATACAATAAAAACGATGTAAATAATCCTAAAGTATTTTTTATGTTGAAAAATAATTCATGGTGAAAATTATTTTTTCTAATCAATTAAAGACCTGTATCTGATTATTGAGATAACGGTGGCTCAAATTAATTAAAAATATTTTCGATTAAATTTAAGCGTAGGATTAAAAATGAAATAGGTGGCATTAATGAGAGTGATTATCTATTAGTTTGAAATTTAATGTTACATTTTGAAAAGGAATCATTCATTTTAAATATTAGACTAAATATTATTTTTCTTGATGTTTTTAACACTATTTTTATTTGATGTGTAAATTGTTATATAACCATTCGTAATGGGATTATGTGATGGTTTGTTGTAATGCTTTGAGTATATAAGATTTTTTATAATTGATAACTGAGGGGAAGTACACTGAAATAGAAATTTTTGTTGATCCTGCGCAATTTCATTTTGCTTTAATTATTTATACTGGGTTTATTAATATAGCAAATGATAGATAATTTTAATTTGTAGTTAAAATAAAACTAATCTTACCAAAGATTCAGTGCATACATCTGTTGTTCAGCTATCAATATCAGTCAAATAATTAGGCGATCACTGCCTACTATATTTTATCACAACATAGCTAATAAAACGGTATCCCTTATTAAAGGTAATTTAATGATCTATCCGATAACAGATAGCACTCTGTCCACACTCAAAAATGATAAATTTTCACGCTATGCTATGCGCTATTTAGTGATTGAGAAAAAGACGCAATCTGCTATTTCAGCGTATGGTTTAGATTTTGAAATTCCTTTTTCACAGCAAACTGAAATTCAACAACTGAAAAATGAGCTGAAAACATTAGGGGCAATCTTTGCGAATAATGGCAAAAGTATTCATTGCGGGTGGCTTTCTAGCGCTTGTGTACAGTGCCGAACGGGGGAAGGGAGCCACACGACATTTTTGTCGTTAAAATGTCACCGTGATTGCTATTTCTGCTTTAATCCTAATCAAGAAAATTATGAAGGTTTTCAACGGGAGATGCGCGATGCAATAGGCGAGGTAGACGCTATTGCAGAGCAAAACTATCCATTATCCCACATCGCACTAACGGGCGGGGAACCGCTGTTATTTCGTGAAGAAAGCATTCAATTCTTTCAACGTGTACAGCAAAAGTTACCGCAAGTTCATACCCGTTTATATACCGCAGGTGACCCGCTAGACCGCACTACGGCCCTTTCATTAGCGAAGGCAGGCCTGCAAGAGGTGCGTTTTAGCATCAAAATTGATGATTCAAAAGAACGCATTGAAAAAGTTTTACGCCGTATCGCCTTAGCCCGCGAAATTTTCCCTACGGTGATGGTGGAAATGCCCGTGATCCCCAATACTGAAGAGCAAATGTATCAGCTACTGATGCAGTTAGATGATATTGGAATTGATGGTATCAATTTATTAGAGTTCTGCTTTCCCCTGACTAATAGCCATGAATACAAATCCCGCAATTTTAACCTAAAAAACCCACCCTATGAGGTGTATTACAACTATTGGTATGCAGGAGGGCTTGCGGTTGCTGATAGCGAGCTAGCTTGCTTACGTGTACTAAAATTTGCGCTAGAAAAGCGTTTATCTCTCGGCGTGCATTATTGTTCTTTAGAGAATAAACATACGGGGCAGGTGTACCAAAATAACGCATTTTTTCAGCATGATGAGCAGGTGATGGGCCCGTATTATTTTTTCTCTACAAAGGATTATTTTTTCAAAAGTGCCAAGGTGTTTGGCGATGACTGCGAGAAAGCGGCTCATTATTTAAAACAAGCCAATGTGCCTTTTCAACATGAATTGCTTCACGGTTTTTTGCAATTCAACCCTGAATCGATTCTGTATCTACAGACGCTAGCAAATCTCCCTATCGCACTCACTTCTCATATTGTTGAGCCAGATGAAAATGGCGATCCATTGATTAAAGAAGTGCGTATTGAATTAACCACACCCACTGAATTTTTATTGACCGACATACAGGGAGGTTCCTGTGAAAAATGAAAACCCCATTTTAGATTTTTTGTATGGGAGGCAGTTTGCTTATGACGTATTGCGTCGCTTACTCATGGAAGAGCCAACGCCTGAATTACTGCAATATTTGTGTGAAGGGGGATTGGCGCTATTCCCTTGTGAAGACCATTTGCCAGTGATGGCTGATGCGGTTAGTGCAATGGAAATAGACTTACAAGCACGCAGCTTACAAGCGGGTACAGATGGCTTTGAGGATTTACATTGGGACTTCACACGCTTATTTATTGGGCCAGATGCGCCTGCAGCAGCACCATGGGAGTCCACTTATGTCTCACGAGACAAACTGTTATTCCAAGAAAACACCCTTGCAGTGAAATCCTTCTATCAAAAATATGGATTTGAATTAGGACAGAAAGAATTCGAAGCTGCGGATCATATTGGCTATGAGCTGGATTTTATGTGGAACCTCAGCCAGAAAATTGTTGAGCTTACCGATTTAGAACCTGAGCTCACTGACGAATCAAAAGCGTTATTGCAGGTATCGTCTTTATTCTTAAGTGACCACCTATTGGCGTTTATTACTCCATTTTGCCGTGACCTGCATAACCATGCGAACACCCCATTTTACCGCCAATTGAGTGCACTGTTAGAACCCTTTTTGCGAAATGATCAAAATAAAATCAATGAATTAGTCAATTTATAATAATAAAACGAAAGGAAGAGGTAAGAGCAATGTCAGAAAGACAGAAAATAGCCTTAAGTCGTCGTTCATTTCTAGCATGGACTTCGGCAGCATCGGTAATGGCCACATTACCGTTGAGTAAACGGCTTTACGCATCCACACCAGAGGAAGAAAAAGCGATTGTACAAGCGACGGATACTATCACCAAAGGGAAATGGAAGCCCGTTGCGTGCTGGCATAACTGTGGCGGGCGTTGTGTGAATAAAGCGTTGGTGGTAGATGGTGTGGTAGTGAGGCAAAAAACGGATGATGTGGTTGCTGACTCCCCCGATTTTCCACAGCAACGAGGCTGTTTGCGTGGGCGTTCTCAGCGTAAGCAGGTTTTTGGTGCTGATCGCTTAAAATACCCAATGAAACGTAAAGGCTGGGCACCAGGTGGCGGTGATAAAAGCTTGCGTGGACGTGACCAATGGGTGCGTATCAGTTGGGATGAAGCCCTTGATATTGTCGCCTCAGAATCGAAACGTATTAAAGAAAAATATGGCAAGGAATCGATTTGGATCACGGGTGGAAACGGTGTTGATATCCAAAATGTGTACGCCAAAGCAGGTGGTTTTGTTGGGGATTGGGGAACTACCTCATGGGGCGCTTGGTTTGAAACGCCTGCTCACCTCGGTTTATTGGAAGGCTTTTATACTTTTGGTACCAATGACCGCTTTGATATGCGCAACTCGCAGCTCATTGTTATGTGGGGGGCGAATCCTGCATGGAGTAGCCCTGGAAGCCCAACCTATAACTATTATCAAGCTAAAAAAGCAGGTGCACGTTTTATCAGCATCGACCCAAGCTATACCACGACGGCTGAACTAATGGATGCGGATTGGTATCCCATCAACCCTGGCACCGACCATGCACTTGCATTGGGTATCATGTATGCACTGTTAGAAATGGATAGTCCAGAAAACCCATTAATTGATTGGGAATTTTTACGCCGTTGTACTGTGGGCTTTGATGAAAAAAACATGCCCGCAGGTGCAGATCCAAAAGGTAATTTTAAAGATTATTTATTAGGCACTTATTCAGGTGAACCAAAAACCCCTGAGTGGGCAGCAAATATTTGTGGGTTATCAGTGACAGATATTCGAACATTAGCCCGTGAAATCGGGGGGACAAACCGCGTTGCTTTACTGACGGGCTGGGCTCCTGCACGTATCCATAATGGAGAGGGCTGGGTTCAAGCATTCTCAACATTGGGCTTTATGACGGGACATATGGGGCGCCCAGGGCGTATGACGGGGGTGAGTTGTCATTTTGCTGCGGGAAATAACGGCACACGCTTAGTGATGGCAGGCGCAAGTGGTTTACCATCCATCCCCAACCCTGTGAGTTTGAAAATCAACCATAATGAACTCAATCGTGCATTGCTGGAGAAAAAATTCCGCCAGCGCGGAGTGGGAGATGTGGATGCGAATATTCAAATGATCATTCACCCATTCAATGCGACATTGCAGACGCGTGCAAATATTACTCAAAGTATTGAAGCCTATCGAAAAGATGTCGAACTCGTGGTAACAGCAGCTTATGTGCCACATACCTGTGCAAAATACTCTGATATCGTCTTGCCTGTTACCACAGAATGGGAGCGCGAAGGGACGATTTTAAACCCAAGTAACCGTGAAGTTATTATTGCCGCCGTGAATGTGACCCCGCCACTTTATGAGGCAAAAAGTGATCAATGGATTGCCAAAGAACTGGGCAAACGCCTTGGGATCAATGTGGATGAAGTCTTCCCTGTTTCAGAAAAACAACAGTTTTTCAATAAACTTAATGGGGCAACCATTATCGGGGAAGATGGTCAGACTAAAGAGCCTCTGCTCACGATTACCCAAGCAGATATCGATGAATGGCAAGTCACAGGGAAACCACAGCAAGGTCGTTTAACGTTAAATGAGTTCCTAACTGTTGGTAAATATCAAGTGCAGCGCACGCAAGAAGATAATTACGGTTACATTGCTTACGAAGATTTTATTCGTGACCCGCAAGCGAATCCTCGCCCAACACCGAGTGGTAAGTTTGAAATTTATTGCCAAACATTGGTGGAAAAAGCCGATGAATGTGGTTGGACGAAATTACCGCCAATTCCTGAATATATTCCTTCAGCTAGCGGTTATGAGGCGAGTTTTAAAGACTTTGCCAAAAAAGAGAAAGGGGATTATCCATTCCAAATTTATAACCCACACTATTTACGTCGTTCACACAGTACGTTAGATAATGTGCCGTGGCTACGTGAGCAGTGGCCAAGTCCGATCTATATCAATGCCTCTGATGCTAAACGTTTAGGAATTAAGCATGGCGAAACGGTATTGGTTAGCAGCCCTCACGGAAAAATTGTCCGCCCAGCGCTAGTCACGCAAACCATGAAACCAGGGGTAGTTGCATTACCTCATGGTAGCTGGACGGATGTGGATGAAAAAACAGGGATAGATATGGCTGGTGCAGATAATACGCTGACGATCCAAGTCCCAACAGGGTTAGGAACATCAGGGTGGAATACCATGTTATGTAACATCGAAAAATGGGATGGTGACCAGTTAGTCCCTGATGTTGCAATTCCACAGCGTATTATTTTTTAAGGGGCAATGAATAATGGATAAACAAGTCGGATTTTATATCAATGTTGCCACCTGTATTGGTTGTAAAACCTGTGTTGTGGCATGTAAAGATAAAAATGACCTTGAGGTTGGGCGTAATTTTCGCCGTGTGTACGATATCGAAGTGGGTGAATATCCCCGCCCACATCGTTGGCATTTATCTATTGCGTGTAATCATTGTGATGACCCGCAATGTGTTAGCCACTGTCCAACAACGGCTATGCACAAACGTGAAGAAGATGGCGTTGTCTTGGTTGACCACGATAAATGTGTCGGTTGCCGTTATTGTACATGGGCTTGCCCGTATGAAGCCCCACAATTTGATGCCAGCATCGGCATGATGACTAAGTGTGATACCTGTATTGATTTACGCGAGCAGGGGGGGAACCCAATGTGTGTCGATTCTTGCCCAATGCGTGCAATAGAGTTTGGCTTGATAAGCGAACTGCGCAAAAAATACGGGACCAATGCGGATATTGATGGCCTGCCAAGTTCAAGCATCACCAAACCCAACCTTGTTGTTGGCACGAAAGGATAAGGAGAATTATCATGCATGAATTTCCATTGGTGATTTTCACCTTATTTATGCAAGCATCAGTAGGCTGCTTGGTTGTTTCGTTGCTGTGCTATTGTCGTATCCTTGAAGGAAATGAAAAAAAGCAACTTATTAAAAAGCCCGTAGTTGCGAGTTTTGTTTTAGGGTGCGTAGGGTTATTGGGCTCATTGTTTCATATGGGTAATCCATTACACATGTTTTACACCATGGTCCATGTTTCTAGTTCTTGGATGAGCCGTGAAGTATGGGCAACCGCGATTTACATGGCATTGTTATTTTTGAGCACAGCCTTGTTATTACTCAAAAATAAAGCGAATAGTGCATTATTAGTTCTCAGCGCTATCGCGGGCTTGGTGTATATGTATGCCATGTCGGCGCTGTACGCAAACACGCTCTTTAACTTGTGGGGTGGTTTATTTACTTACGCCAGTTTCTTTGGGGCAGTGTTATTGGTTGGCGGTGTGATTGCGGCTTCATTGCTAGTGGGTGGCCTGCGTTCTTTGGGTAAAGAGGATCAACTTAAGCGAGTGGTAAAAGCTTCATTAGGTGTGGGTGTAGTGGGGATATTATTGATGTTACTCGGTGCATTGTCATTACTGAGCAATATCGGTGAGCCAATTTATATGGGCATGACCCCGCGTGAATTGCCTGAAGGATTACTTAGCCTGAGTATTGCCCGTGTGGCGTTAATCGCAGTAGGCGTTCTGTTTGTTGGTCGTTTGTTGTGCCAAAAATCAAGCCAATCAACGAATGCAACATTAGTCATGTCATTTGCTGTGTTATGTATTTTTGCTAGTGAAGCTGTGGGGCGCGTCGTATTTTTCTCTCTCGGAGGTTAATTTTAACTCTTGAGTTATTTGAAATCCGAAGGTAACCCCTTCGGATGGAGGTTGTTGACAAAGCAGGATAAAAGTGTGGTTTTTCCTGCTTTGTGTTATCAGCCGAAAATCAATAAATTGATTTTCCTAATTTATTTTCAAAACCTATCCAACCTGCAGCCAAACCTAATTGGTTTGTCAGCAGTCTGAAATGCGAAGGTAACCCCTTCGGATTTTTATTTGTCTTTTTTTTAGCCTAAAAAAAGAATAATAACTAATAATTTAATTAGTTAGATGTTTTTGTTATAAAAAAAGAGTAAATATGGTTGATTATTACTAATGATTATAATTATCATTATTGATCTTAATCTTCTTTCTTAACTCGCCTTTTATGAACTTGAAAACTCGCAAACTACTTTTGCCATTGGCAATTTCTGCTTCATTGATTTCTCACTATGCTTTTGCGGCTGATAACGCTAAAAATGACCAAATCACCGTCACGGGTAACTGGCTCGAAAATACCGAAGACAGCGAAGTGGTATTTAACCATCCCGGTGCACGAACCGTTAAAACACAGCAACAAATTAAAGAAACGGGCAGTGAAACCATTGCGGATGCACTAAAAGGTATCCCTGGTGTTCAAGTGCGTGAAAGTAATGGAACAGGGGGAAGTGATGTTTCCTTAAACGTGGGGGTGCGCGGTTTAACCTCACGTTTATCGCCACGTTCAACGATTTTGCTTGATGGGATGCCGTTGGCGGCAGCACCTTATGGTCAGCCACAACTTTCCATGTCACCACTCTCGTTAGGCAGTATTGAATCCATCGATGTTATCCGTGGTGGGGCATCTGTACGTTATGGGCCACAAAACGTAGGTGGAGTGATTAACTTTGTGACCAAGCCAATTCCAAAGGAGTTTGGTGGCGGGGTTGCGGTACAAACCCAAGGGGCGAAAACAGGTGGGTTAAAGACCTTAGTGGATGCCTCATTAGGTGGCTCTAAAGCTGATGATTCAGCGGGTGCCATGATCCTATATTCGGGTTTACACGGGCAGGGTTATCGCAAAAGTAATGATAATACGGATATTGATGATTTTATGTTGAAAACCCGTTATGCCATCACGGATAACGACGAGCTATTAGCGAATTTTCACTATTATCACGCGATGTCTGGAATGCCAGGCGGGTTAACCCAAGCTCAATATAATGCAGACCCATTCCAATCAACGCGGCCTTATGACCGTTTTGAAGGGAATCGCCAAGATATGTCATTGAAATATAAACATGAAGAAGATGACAAGCAATTCGAATTAATGACGTGGTTTAGCAAAAGCTACCGTGGTAGCTATATTGAAAGTGACCATAAAGACAAAGCCAACGAGAGACGTTTGGTTTCTTACCCGCGTCACTATACCGCGTATGCCATTGAGCCAAGTTATTCACAATTGTTTCGTTTTAATAATATGTCCCATGAAGTGACTGTGGGCTACCGTTATTTAAATGAAACCGCTGATGAAAAAGCCTATCGCTCAAATTGGTACCAAGCTGGCACACAAAACACACGCCCAAGTACCAACGACTACTACCAACACACCTCGGGCGGAACGGAAGCGCATGCGATTTACCTTGATGACACCATTGATGTCGGCAACTGGACTATCATTCCGGGTATTCGCTACGAAAACATCAATATTCACTTAAACGACAGTTTTAAAAATCAAAATCGCAGTAAGCGTTACAGCGAGCCACTTCCTGCATTGGCGGTGATTTACCATATTGATGATGAGTGGAAATTATTTGCTAATGCCAGCACTTCATTTGGGAGTTTGCAGTACTTCCAATTGAATACAAAAGGGGTTGGCAATTCACCAGCTAACGGGTTAAGTGCAGAAAAAGCCCATAACTATGAAGTGGGCACGAAATACGACAATACAGCGCTCTCTTTAGAAGCGACTTTATTCTATATCGATTTCGACGACCAGCTTCTTTATGTCGAAAATACAACTGGTTGGACTAATTTAGGCGCGACGACGCACCAAGGTGTTGAGCTAGCGGCAAGGTACAATTTAGCGGATCTCACCGATGTTCTTGATGGTGTGAGCGTGTATAGCACTTATACCTATACTAAAGCAGTCAGTAAGAAAGGGGATTTTGCCCATAAAGACTTACCGTTCTATTCACGTCAAGTGATCACCGCAGGTAGCCGTTATGAAACAGGCAATTGGGTGTGGAACCTAAATACCTATGCACAATCAACTCAGGAATCACCAGGGACAACAAGTCATTATGTGACCGAACCAAGTGCTGATGGCCGATATGGCACAATACCTGGCTATATGGTGTGGGATGCGCGTGGGGAATACCACTTTGGTAAAAGTTTGTCTGATTTAACATTATCGGCTGGTATTAAAAACTTATTTGATCAAACCTATTTTACTCGCTCGACAGATAACAACTATGGGATCTACGTTGGGCAGCCAAGAACATACTATGTTCAAGCATCAGTGAAATTTTAGTTAAGATAAGGCAGGATAATGATAGGTCGATTTATCAATAAGTATTGCTTATTTGGGTTCTTGAGTCTGTTCAGTGCGGCGACGAGTTTCGCTGCACCTATGACAGTGACCGATATCGCGGGGCGCGAAGTTACCGTTAATGCACCTGTTTCACGGGTGATGCTGGCGGATAGCCGTGTGCTGGTGGCATTGAATATCTTGCACCCACAAAGCCCATTAAAAGGCATTATTGCGTGGGATGATGCGCTTATCAAAAAAGCGCCCGACTTAAGCGCAGCGTACAGTAAAAAGTTTCCTGAACTAAGCAAAATTCCTGTTTTCCCAAATCCTTACACAACCGACTTTAGTGTTGAAAAGGCCTTGGTCGCTCAACCTGATTTACTGATTTTTGATATCGGTTTGAAAAGCAAGTTGACGGAAAGTGGCACGCTATCTTTACTGGAAAAAAGCGGTTTACCCGTCATTTTCATCGATTTTCGGCAATACCCGCTGAAAAATACCATGCCGAGTATGGCATTATTAGGCCAAGTGTTCGGTGAACCACAACAAGCGGAGGCATTTAACCAGTTTTATCAACAAAGGTTGGATTTGATCCGCAGTAAAGTGGCAACACTTGATAAAAGCCAGCGCCCAAGTGTGTTTATTGAAAGGGCTGCAGGGATTTCAGGTGAAGATTACTGTTGCAAAACCTTTGGCAATGGCAATTTTGGTGAGTTTGTTGAAACGGCAGGGGGAAATAATCTCGGTTCACAGTGGTTCAGTATTGGAATGGGTGGTGAAATTAACGAAGAGCAGTTAATTCACAGTAATCCTGACTATTATTTAATGACCGCCGCGGATTGGGATAGCACACGTAAAGGTAGCGCTTCAGTGCCTTTAGGGTATACAGGCGATAAAGCCAAATCGCAGGCTAGGCTAATCAAGCTGATGGAACGCCCTAAACTGCGCTCATTAGCGGCATATCAAAACAAGCAGGTTTTAGCGTTATACCAGCAATATTATGACACTCCGTTTAATATTATTGCGGTGGAAGCGATAGCGAAGTTTCTTCACCCCAATTTATTTGCCGAACTTGACCCACAAGCGGATAGCGATTATCTGCACAAAACCTTCACGGCATTAGAGGGCGATGGTGTGTTCTGGGTTAAAGCACAGTAAAAACATGGCTTCTTCATTGGCCTGCTTGATTACTAAAGCAGGCCAATATCTTAATCGTACCTATCGGAAGTGATTACGTTTTCTTAACGATGGGTAATACGACCTTCGATGGGTATCTCTTTGAAATATGAATACTGTTATGTGCCACTTTCCATGTTCTATCCCCTGCGATAGTTTCACCTGTATTGGTGTTGAAATCGTATTTGGGGAAATTACTACTGGAAATATCTAACCGAATACGGTGCCCTTTCACAAAACGGTTAGCGCAAGCAAACGGTTTGATTTTAATTTCAACCACTTCATTAGGGTTTAACAAGGTTTTTTGCTCATAGCCCTGATGAAAACGGCAGCGGAAAATACCATCGGTAATATTCATGGCATAACCTTGCGGGTAATCTTCATTGGGTGGATAAACGTCAATTAATTTAGCTGTAAAATCCGTATCTAAGGCATCACTGCTGATCCATAAAGACACTTCAATATCACCAGCCAAACAAATATCGTCTTGTAAAATGTCGGTTTCAAAAACTAAAACATCAGGGCGAGCGGAAAGCGGCAGGTTATTTTGTTGGCTGCCAAAAAAATCAGGCAGTTCACGTTGATCGAATGCTCCTCCCCAAAAGATAGGTTGGCCTGATGTTAAAGCGCCGCCGATGGTTGGAACAGGGTACTTAGGATCATAGCAATAGGATATTGTTGTTTGCTTGGGGCACTCTTCATGCTGAAGAGATTGATTTCCCCAAAGGAAAAAAGGTGTTTTTTCAACATTGGGTAATGGCCATTGTTGGTGGTGAAGCCACTCACCACCATGTTCTAAACGCCCCTCAGAATTACGTTTACCACTACCGCCACCCATCATAAAAAAAGTAATGTCTTGCTGAGGCTTTGGTGGGTTAAGACCTTTTAAATGCGTGTTGAACCAAACTAAGCGGCAGGCTAACCAATCTTCACTGACATTGTGATCAAAAGCGGCAACTTCACCAAATTCAGCATTACCACTATGGGTAATATTTCGGTCCCCATGTAGCCAAGGGCCCATGATTAATTTTTGTGGTGATTGCTTTGTTGTGGTGAATGCGTGGTAGTTATCTAATGTCGAGCTAACATAAGCATCATACCAACTGGACATAAATAACACGGGGATATCGGGGATTTGGTCGTAGTAGCCCTCAGCGTAGATGCCTATTTTTTTCCAATAATCGGTAAAACACTCTTCTTCCCATTGCTCGAACAAATAAGATTCATATTCAGGCACATGTTTTAGTAATGTATGCCCTTGGTGCCATGGCATAGCCGCAAACCAATCATGAATATTTTCTTGTGCTAAAGCCGTTGAAACCGTGGAGGATTGTTGAGCGAGTGGGCTTAGTTTTGCTTGTTTATACGCCCAAGTGGCTTGTTTGAGCTCAAAGGCTCCCCCTTGACGAATACCGCATTGAAATGCATTGGCAAAGCCCCCTGAATCGAGCACCATGGTAGATAAGCCTGGTGGATTCAAACAGGCCATGGCTAATTGTGTATGGGCTGCATAAGAAAGCCCCATAGAGCCGATTTTTCCGTTACACCAAGGCTGTGCCATAATCCATTGTAGTGTATCGAAACCATCTTCTGCCTCATTAATATATTTGGTGAATTTACCTTCGGACTCATAACGGCCACGACAGTCTTGATAAATAACAATAAAACCTGCATGGGTGAAACAACGCGCCATCTCCTGACGCGTTATCTGGTGCCCAGTGACCGTTTTTTCAGAACGAGAAGGGGCTTTTTTGTCATAAGGTGTGCGCTCGATAATTACGGGGTAAGGGAAATCATCAGCGTCTTGCGGGAAATAGACATCCGTTGATAGGGTTACACCATCACGCATAACGATGCGGAAATTCTTCATATCCATATAGTTAATATCCTATGCTGACTGCGATGGTTAGTAAGCCAATACCGACAGCCATAAAAATTAAAAAAAGTGGGAAAATATATTTTGCCCATGTGGTCCAACTGACACCTGCGGTCGCTAAAAAGATCAGTAATCCGCTGGACGTTGGCGTGATCATATTGGTCAGCCCATTCCCCATTAAAAAAGCAAAAACAGTCGTTTGCGGGGAAACACCTGAAATTTCACCTACGGGGCCTAATATTGGCATAGTGACAGCGGCTTGCCCTGAAGTGGATGGGATAGCGACATCTAATAATAATTGAGAAATAAACATACTGTATGAGGAAACATAAGCCCCATGGTTACCTACTAAGCCAACCAGTTGGTGAATTATCGTATCCAGAATTTTGCCTTGGGAAAGAATAATTTCAACCGCCGTTGCGAGCCCAATAAGCACGCCAGCAATCAGCACTTTTTTCATCCCGCTAACGAAAGCATCCGCTGCTGCGCTAGCCGTTAGGCCACTGCAAAAAGTTAAAACGACGCTTAGAAACAAATAATAAGCGGATAAATCATTATTCTTCCAGTGCCAGCGATTAGATGCATAGACTAAAAAAGCCACGCCAATGGCTAAAATAATTAACATTAACTTATGGCGGCCTGTCAGCGCGCTTGACTGGCTATTTTCTTCAACAACATAGCGAGTTAATGTCGTTTTACGGATACTGTAAAAGACAAACAAAATCCCTAAACTGATAAAAATAAAGTAGGCGGCAACACGCATGCTTAAACCGCTGAATACAGGTAGTCCCACCAGTGGCTGAGCAATCGATAATGCATAAGGGTTAGTAATTGACGCGAGGTAACCAACTTTAACGGCGATAGCAACAATTGCGAGGCCGATAAGCTCATTAAGCCCAACACGTTTCATCAGGGCAATGACCATCGGGATCACCAAAAGGTACTCTTTGGCTAATCCCATAAAGGTACTTCCCATCGAGAAAACAATCATTAAAAAAGGAATTAATAAGTAAATATTCCCCCGAGTGACATGCAATAGCCTTCCAAGCCCTGACTCGATAGCCCCCGTTTTATTCAGGATCCCAAACATTCCACCAATAAATAGCACCATATAAATAAGAGGGGATTGCTTAATAATTCCTTCTGGGATGGCTTTAAATAGTTGAATTAAACTGACGGGAGCCGCTTCATTTTCAGCGGGTTTTTCGGTTCCTAAGACTTGCCCAAAGTTCACTTCTTTGGAAATTGTCTGATAAGAGTCAGGAATGACTTTTTTGCCATCGCGTTCATATTGCCCAGACTCAACAAAATAGGTCATTAAAAAGGCAATAATCACAATGGTTAACATGACTAAAACGGGGTTCATCTGCCAACCTGGCGATGCATTCTGCTTGAGGGTTTGTGTTGGTTGCATGGTGTAGTCTCTTTTATTGTATTAATTATTAGGGATATAACCGAGTTGCCTTGAGATACGTAGAGCAGACTGAAGAAGTTGCTCCGTCATTTCTTTTTCTTTGTCATCAGAAAAACGGCTAAGCGGGAGGCTGATACTGAGTGCTGCAATGCAATCCCCATTTTGCGTAAAAATTGGCGTAGCGATTGCACCAATTCCTGCTGTTAATTCCCCGCGCGTAATGGCGAAGCCTCGAGTATGTATATCTGCCAATGTTTGGATAAGAGAGGGGTTTTTTTCGGTAAAATGGGATTGCACATCTAAAGGTGAATAGGCAAGTAAGACTCTTCCTGATGCACCAGAGCCGAGGGCACGACGGTTGCCTGCTTCACTACGGACTTGAAGTGATTGTCCTGAAGGCTTATGTAAAACTTGAAGGACGTCATCGTTATCACGTATACGCAATTGAATGTTTTCATCGAAGCGTTGGCGCAGCCGTTCTGCTTCAATGTCAGCCACTTGGATGTAGTCAATTTGTTGACGTGCACAATTCCCTAAACTTAACAATTGATGGCCTAAATGATAAGTAACGGGGTTATCATTTTTTTGTACGAAATGGCGGTTTTCTAAAGTGCAGAGCAAACGGTAAACCTTCGATTTATTCATTCCCGATAAACGGGAGAGTTCGCTTAGTCCAAGGTTATCCTTCTCACCTAATAACATTAGGAGCAAAAGGGCGTCATCAACAGCCGTCACAATATTGTCTTTCATGCCAACCTCGATCGGTTTGTACAGTAAACCACTGGTTTATTTAATAAAATTAGCATGGGGAATAACAAAAAATGATTCAAGAGAGTTGTTAATAAATTGTGAGGTGAGTTAGGGTTTTTAAAATAGAGGATACGAGAAAATTAGGAAGGATAGCTATTTATTTTTAAATAAAACAAATGGTTATTTTAATTTTAAACACTTAGGTGATTTAAGGGCGATTCGCTCAAATAAAATATGATTGATGCCAAAATAGCCCCGAAATATCAATTATCTGGTTTGCCTAGTAAAATTGATCATAACACCCACGATAATCAAAGCGACCCCGATTAATTGCAAATAGGCATTTTGGTTTTGTATTCCATTAACCGTATCTATCACTAAGCTTGATATCATTTGGCCACAAATAACGAATACAGACGTTAACATCACCCCTAACAATGGCAAAACATAGCTATTGATGACGACAAAAAATGCGCCAATTATTCCTCCAACAAAGGCAATTAACGGAATTTCAGTAAGGTTAAATTGATATTGGTTTAGGACTAATACAATGACAGTTAAGAATAAAAAACCAATTAAATGATTAATTAAGGCACTGTAAAATGCGTTGCGTTGCTGAGCGAGTTTTCCGTTGAGTGTTCGACTCATCACGATGCATACCCCATTGAATAATGCGATAAAAATATAGAGTGTCATTTTTATTATTTCCCGATAATTAACAAGCTACTGCCACTGATTAGTAAGACACACATCAGAATATCGTTATGGGTGATCCTGCGCTTTGTTACGCCAAACCAGCCAAAAGCATCGACTAACAAGCTGAATAATATTTGCCCAGTGATCATCAAGATAATACTGCCAGATAACGAAAGCGGGCTATTTACTGTGATTGCGGCGAGCAGTACCGTAAAAGCCCCTGGGATCCCTCCGAGATACCAAAGTAATTTACCTCGAGTCGTGGAGGCTTTGTTTTTCTGTTTTTTTACGTAAAACAGATAAATAATCAATGAAAATATTGAGCCAATCGCATGGGTTAGCCAAGAAGCGGTTAGCGGTGTGGTAAAAAGCGATAAATAGCTGTTTGCCATAATCATTAATGATAATAAGACACCTGATGTCAGCGCCATTAATGATAAAATATACTTATTATTCATGATGATGAATCTTATAAAATCAATTTGTATTTCGAGGGTGATAAGGTATTCTGTTTTTAGTTTTGCATCAAGAAAACACACTGTTTGCTTTTGGTTGACAATAAGTGGATTGATCAATGGATAATATGAGCGCATTTCCTATTTTGATTGCGGTAGCGGATGCTTTAAGCCTGACAAAAGCAGCAAAGTCGTTGAATATGACCAAGTCAGGGATCAGCAAGGCTCTCAAAGAGGTTGAAGATACGTTAGGGGTTAAATTGTTTCATCGCACCACCCGAACCGTGAGTTTAACCGAGGCGGGGGAGGCTTATATAGGCTATATTCGCCAGTCATATCAGTTGGCAATGATGGCGAAAGATGTCGCATCCCAATTTAGTGACAAAATTGCAGGGACATTGCGAATTTCTGCACCGATGTCGTTTGGCACATTACACCTTGCTAAAATGCTTCCTGCCTTTATGCAGCTATACCCTGAACTTAATGTTGAATTGTTTTTTGATGACAAAGTGACGGATTTGATTACTGATGGGTACGATATTGCTGTACGTATCGGTGAACTCCCTGACTCCTCCCTTGTAGCGCGTAAATTATTCCCTTGCACCAGTGGCTTATATGCCTCAAAAGGTTATTTAGCTCGGTTTGGCACACCAACTAAAGTGGCGGATTTACGTGAACACAATTGCTTGTCATATTCGTTTTATCAAGCAGGGCAAGAGTGGGTTTTTTATCAAAAAGGGAAAAAATTTAGCCATGTACCGAAAGGTTCATTGCGGGTTAATAATAGCCAAGCCTTAATTCAAGCCGTTAAAGCCGATATCGGCATCGCGTTATTACCGCATTTTATTACAGTGATAGAGGGGGATGATACGTTAATTCCATTACTAACGAATTATCAATTGCCTGATCATAATATTTACGTAGTCTATCCAGAAAAAGAATATTTACCCCGTAAAATAAAAGTGTTTATTGATTTTTTATATACACAGTTTGCAGTGGGCAGTGAATACCCGCAACGAATCAAAAGTAAGGCTGATAAAAGGTGAGTATTCATTGATTGTCTGCTCATGTCTTGTTATTAATGAACAAATTAAAACTGATTTTATTCGCGACAGGTAACGTAAATGAAACTTGCACTCATTGGTTCAGGCAAAATAATTATGATGGCGCTCGATGCATTAAAAACAATGCAAGAGATTGAATTAGTTGCATTGTGCGTTAGGCCCGAAAGTGAAGAAAAAGGTAAAGTACTTTGTCAGCAATTTGGTATTGCGAAACTTTATACGGATTACCAAGTGTTATTGCAGGATGAGGATGTTGACACAGTATATATTGGGCTGCCGAATCATTTGCATTACCAGTATACTGAGCAAGCACTGATGGCCAATAAACACGTGATTTGCGAAAAACCGTTTACGCCGCACTGGGAACAGCTGCAAGAATTAATTTTATTATCCCAGAAACGAAATCTTTTCTTATTCGAAGCGATCACTTCAATTCATACACCAGAATTTGCAATTATCAAACAAAACATGGGTAAAATTGGTGAAATAAAAGCCATTCAAGGTAACTATTCGCAATATTCAAGCCGTTATAATGATTACCTGCAAGGGCATGTTCATGGGGCATTTGACCCAAAACAAGCGGGGGGGGCGTTATATGACATTAACCTCTATAACATTTATTTATTGGTTGCATTAATGGGTAAACCTGATAACAGCCGGTATATATGTAACAGAGGGTTTAATGGCATTGATACGTCAGGGATATTCACGGCGCAGTATGCGACTGCAACAGCGTCTTGCGTGGGGGCAAAAGACTCAGCCAGCCCTGGTTTTTTCATTATCCAAGGTACAAAAGGATACATCCAAGTGCAGGGCGCCCCAAGCCTTTGCCAAAAAGTAGAGGTGTGCATCGAGGGTGAAACCTCAACAGTGATCCGCGATGAGTCCATTAACCATATGATTTATGAATTTGCTTATTTTCGCGATCAGGTTGCGTCACAAAAACGCCAGCAAAGTGATGAATTACTGGCATTAGCATTAAGTGTGTCTAAAGTTCTCACCGAAGCACGGGAAAATGTGGGCTTGATATTTGAGTAATGGGCACAATAAATTGGCAGCTTGGTGATAAGAGAAACACGCTGCCAATTCCAGTATGTTTAAAATGAATATAATGAACTGACGGACTCACCCAATTTTCTCGCTAATTCAGAAGATGCATACCTGTCCATCACCACTTCAATATAAGCCGCATGATCAGAAGATTGTGCCATATTAATCGCAGCATCGAGCTCATGACAGCTGTTGACGCGTTGGCAATACCAATCTTCGCAACCTAATGCATGGGGCAACTGCGCATAATTCCATTGTGGCAAATCGTTGTAATAGGCCTCAGGATCTTTACAAAGTAACCTTTCGATTAAATAGCCATCATTATTAAGCACAAAAATTATCGGTTTTAAATTAAAGCGGGCAAATTGACTGATTTCTTGCGCGGTAAGCTGGTGTGATCCCTCACCAGTGACCAGAATGATACGGCGATTGGGCTCGGCTATCGCAGCACCAAAAGCGGCAGGTGTCGCCCAACCAATCGATCCCCATAAGGTTTGGTTATGGAACTGGGCATTTTTGGGTAGCAAAGCAAAGCCTAAGCCCATTGATGCAGTCCCTGTTTCGGCAATAATGATATCGTCTTCACGGAACAGGCTTTCGAGACGAGGGTAAAGATATTCGGCTGTAATTTTATCTTGTTCATTTAGGAGGGGGGAACCTAACCCTTCGGCTTGGATTACTTTATGGTTTAACGTAGGCGCAAGCTTATTCAACTGGTCAAGCACATCATTCATATAGACTTGTGGATAAACAGCAGAGCCGACAATAACGTGGTCTGACAAAATATTAATACGGTTTTCACTGTTTATTTTTGCGGTAAAACTGCCTGAGTTAAAGTCAGTTAATACCGCGCCAATTCCGACTAAACAGTCACAGCTTTCGACAAAATCGGCAACTTTAGGGTTCATTAAGTGCCCATTATAGAGCCCAATATAAGTTGGGTTGGATTCGCTCAATACGCCCTTATCCATAAACATCGTGGTGTAAGGTAACCCTGTTTTATCAATCAGGGTTTGCACTTGCTGTGCAAGGCCTAAACGTGCGGTTAATATCCCTGGGACAAAACAGGCTTGAGTGGATGCGTTCAATTTCTCTAAGATAGCCGTTACTGCCGCAGACAGTGATCCACTATTACTTTTAGGAATAGTGGGTTTGTCCACATTTTTATCTGCCATAACGGGCATAATGGCATAGTCAGAAGGGAAGCCTAAGTAGACAGGGCGGCGTTCTTGTAAAGCGGTTGTGATTAAACGTTCAGTTTCAGCGATGCAGTTTTCAGGCGTTAAAACGGCATGAGCGCAGCTTAAATGTTGGCTCATTTGGTAAAATACATTAAAGTCACCATTGCCCAATGTGTGGTGGACTAATCGATGATTTTTTTGTACACCACTGGCAGGCATGCCGACGAGGTGAAAAATAGGTAAGTGTTCAGCATAAGCGCCAGCAATGCCATTTAAAGCGCTTAACTCCCCAACTCCAAAGGTGGTGGAAAGTGCAGCGACACCCTTTATACGAGCGTACCCATCGGCTGCATATGAGGCATTGAGTTCGTTACAATTACCAATCCAGCGCATCGACTTATTTTCACACACGGCGTCTTCAATTGGGAAAGCGTAATCCCCTGCGACGCCAAAAATATCGTTGATACCGATTTCTTGTAGACGATTCAAAACATATTCAATGACGGTCAGGTTCATTATATTGACTCCTATTAATTACATTAGATTATAATGTTGCTTAATATTATTTTTAGACTATATTTTTCTGAATGGGAAATCACTTATAATCATTCTAACTATAACTAAAAATCATAGGTGAGATATGGATATTCGTTCGTTACGTTATTTTGTTGAGGTGGTGCAACTCAATGGGTTTAGCCGTGCTGCTGAACAACTGTTTGTGACGCAACCTGCCATTAGCCGCAGTATTAAAAAGCTAGAGGATGAGCTGGGTTATACCTTGTTAATCAGGGAGAACGAAGGGGTCAGGTTGACGGATGAAGGGACGATTCTGTTGGCTCACGCAAAGCAAATTTTGGCGCAATTTAAAAGTATGGAACAGGCATTAAAAGAAAAATCAGGGCCACTAACGGGGGTTTTACCTGTTGGGTTACCCCCAGTGATTGCCTCAACCTATTTTGCTGACATCATTATGGCGTTCAGCTTGCGTTATCCCCAAGTGGAGTTAAAAATCCTGGAATTAGGAACGCGGAAGATGCGTGATGCCATGTTAAATGGCGAGGTAGAAACCGCGGCTGTCATGCTCCCATTTGACGATGAGCGCTTTGATCTAGATATTTTTTCGACAGATAGATTAATGTTATTGGTTAATGAGAAGCACCCCTTGGCAAGGCGAGATAGCGTCAAGTTTGTTGAATTAATTAATGAGCCATTTATTTTCTTTTCTGATGATTTCCGGATTAATGAGCTTGTTATCAGTGCCTGCGGAATTTATGGCCATAAGCCTGTGATTTCAGGGCGCAGTAGCCATCTTGATTTAGTCACCGCGATGGTGAGGGCTGGTGTCGGGATAACACTGCTTCCAGATAGTATGTGGCGCAAAACGAGTTCAGCGGGGTTATCGATTATCCCTGTGATTGAGCCAATACTTGCCTATGATTTAGCCTTAGCCACGCTGAAAAATAACCAGCAGAGCCGCCGAGCTCAAGCGTGGCACGACTTGGCTTTGAATATGTTAAGAATAAATAGGAGATAAAAAAGGGCTTACATTAACGGATTGATACCAGTTTGGTCTTTCCCAAGAAGCCCTTAACTTTAGCGATTAATCAGGGATAAAATAGAATAAGCCCGAATACAGCAAAGACTGTAAGGTGCATCCATCCTTGAATAGGCGATGTTCTCTGCCCATTAAATGAAAGCATAGTAAGCAACATGGTAATCGCGAATAACGCTGTTTCTGCATTAGAAATTCCCATGATGACTTGTTTACCGGTAATAATCCCTATAATTAATACGGCTGGCACAGTTAAGCCAACAGTTGAGACAAAAGCACCTTGGCAAAGGTTTATCGCGCGTTGCATCTCGTTATTCATTGCCGCTTTTACGGCGGTGATAGACTCAGGTGTAAACACGATAATAGCAATCAGGACACCACCTACAGCAGCAGGCGCACCTAAGGCACTAATACCGTAATCAGTCACGATAGCTAAATAATGTGCAAGTAACACAATAGGTAGGATCAACCCAATTAACACACAAGAACGGATAATAATCACTTTTTTATTTGCCCCTGATTGAGGCGAATTGTTTTCGGTAGTTTTGTCTGTTAAATCAAATTGTTCTGGAATATTCATAAACCCTTTAGGGGGTTGAATGAAAAACCGACGGTGACCACGCATCTGCATCCACAAAAATGCCCCATAGATTAGAAGAGTGAGACCCGAAATGCCTATTGCCTGCGTATGGGAATACTCCCCTTGGAAGGAAGTATAATTGGGTAATACTAGGGCTAAACTGGTCAGCAACACAATCATTGAAAGGTAACTGTTTGCCCCTTGAGTATTGTATTCTTGCTCGCCATTTTTAGCCGACCCCGCTAGCAGACATATGCCTAAAACGAGGTTCATGATGATCATCATCACGGCGAATATGGAATCACGCCCTATGGTCGGAAAATCACCGGGTCCTAGCAGGACAGAGGCGATAAGAATAACCTCAATTAACACGATAGATAAGGTGAGGATCAACGTCCCGTACGGTTCACCGAGTTGTTCAGCTAAGTGGTCGGCCTCTTTAACCACACCGAAGGATGCGGTGAGTATTGTTATAAACAGCAGCAAAAAAATCCAAATTGCACTCAATGCAGAGAGATTGTCATTGAGTAACGCATCGCCCCTTAACATGAAAAAAATGACAACTAACCAAGAGCCGGCTAATCGAACCCAAGTCGTTAAAGGGATGAGTGGACTATTGAAACAGGTGTGACCCATAATATTTACCTATAAAGAAAGGGCCGTCCCTGTTGCTGATACGTGCTTGAGGTCGTCCTCAAACCGATAGAATATAAATTATTGCCTACTATAGCACTCATTTATGAGCTTGCAACTAAGCTTTGCTTTGGCTGATAACGCCAGTGGGCATAAAAAATGGTATTTCTCTATGACGCAAATTGCGTGTTAAATAGCCATATATATTCATTTATTAATGAGTTGTGAGTGAAATTCAAAAGTTTATTTAAATTACAATTTTCCCTGAATAAACAAGGTGTATTAAGAATGAAAAATAGTTACATAGGAAATTATTTTTGATTTAAATCACAAACGCAAAATATTGTTCATACATTAATAAACCAAAAGCGTTATTGTTAAATAAATGAAAATAGATTGTTTCTTTTATTTGATGAGGGTGAGAAATGAGCACAGAAAAGTATGACTATATTATTGTCGGGGCGGGCTCAGCAGGCTGTGTGCTCGCAGCTCGTTTAATTCAAGAAACGCAAGCTCGCGTATTGCTTATCGAAGCTGGTGGCAGTGATAACCATCTATTTATTCGTATGCCTGCAGGTGTGGCGAAAATTATCGCCCAAAAAAGCTGGCCTTATGAAACTGAACCGGAACCTCATGCTAACAACCGCAAAATGCAAATTGCTCAAGGGAAAGTATTGGGAGGAAGCAGCTCGGTAAATGGTATGATTTATATCCGAGGCCAAAAACAAGATTATGATAATTGGGCGCTAAATTACGGCTGTGAAGGTTGGGGATATGAGGATGTATTGCCATGGTTCAAAAAAGCGGAACGTAATGAAAGCCTGACGGGGGAATATCATGGGACGCAAGGCCCACTCCCAGTGAGTGAAAACCGATATCGCCACCCATTATCAATGGCATTTATTCGTGCAGCACAAGAACATGGCCTGCCTTATGTCAATGACCTTAACGGAGAAAGCCAGCAAGGAACCAGCTTTTACCAGACAACAACGCATAATGGAGAAAGAGCCAGTACATCAAAAACCTATTTAAAATCAGTGGAAAAGAGTGATAAATTGACATTAAAGCTTGGTACCCAAGTGAACCGGGTTATCATTCGTGATGGGTGTGCTGTCGGTGTTGCCTATCAAGGGAAAAATGGCCATGAGATTGAGGCAATCGCCACTCATGAAGTGTTGGTCTGTTCTGGCGCGATGGGCTCAGCAAAATTATTAATGTTGTCAGGGATAGGGCCTGAAGAGCACCTGTCTTCCCTTGGTATTAATACCCTTGCTAACTTACCCGTTGGCAAAAATTTTCATGACCACCTACATATGTCAATTAACGTCACCACTAAGCAACCGATAAGCTTATTTGGCGCAGACCAAGGGTTAAATGCGATTAAACATGGTGTGGAGTGGATGGTATTTCGCAGTGGGTTACTTACCTCTAACGTTTTAGAAGGCGCTGCATTTAAAGACAGCTGCAACCAAGGTCGCCCTGATGTGCAAATTCACTTTTTACCGATTTTAGACAGTTGGGATGATGTTCCTGGTGAGCCTCTGCCAGCTGCCCACGGGTTCTCTTTAAAGGTCGGGTACCTACAGCCTAAGTCACGTGGTGAAGTTTTATTACGTAGCGCAGACCCACAAGCACCGCTAAAAATTCACGCTAATTATCTTGCATTACCTGAAGATATGGAAGGTTGCAAGCGTGCGGTTAAATTTGGGCTGGAAGTATTAGATTCCCCTTCATTACAAGCGCTAAGCAAAGAGGTTTTAATGCCTCCGAGCTCTGTACGCCATGATGAAGCCCAACTTGAAGAGTTTGTGCGGAATTTCTGTAAAACAGTTTACCATCCTGTAGGAACCTGTCGCATGGGAACGGACCCTACAACGTCAGTGACTGATCTACGGTTGCGGGTGCATGGTATTGATCATTTACGTGTTGTAGATTGCTCCGTAATGCCTGAAATTCCAAGCGGTAATACCAATGCACCGACTATTATGATTGCAGAACGTGCCGCAGCGATGATTATTGAAGATAGGAAATAACCACCGTTAGGTATAACAAAACGACTCTGGCAATTTAAGACGCTCTGAATATTGCGAATTGTTCAGAGTGCCATTCGATACCAATATAGATAACTGGCTATTTAATATATACGGCCCATTGGGCACAGTTTTTGGGTTTAGTTGGACATTGGCAACATTGCCAACTATTCCACTGCAAAAAGCACTCCCTGATATGGGGGAAGTTTATTACCACCACGGCAATACTGTCAGCTTCTTTGAAGCCAGACAAACCAGTGAAGATCCAAAATATCCCGTCGGGGATGGAGCTGGCACTGTTCGCACCCGTTGGCGTATGAATGGCAACTATAAATTTTACTTAGTTCCTGATATTGCCAATAAATTAAACGGTCAGTTAGAACAAGACCAAAAAAAGTAGTGTGTTTATTGATGGCAAACCTGCGGCTAGAACAGGTGATGCTGTCAGCTGCAGTGGGGTGTTAATTGGTAATTCATCGGTAAAAATCGGCTAAGATAAAAAATTATGAGGGATTTATTGTGTTTTTAAAAAACTAATGACAGGGCAGTACTCACTTGCTGTTACATTTTGGCTGGGATGGGTTGTACCAATAATTGTTGTTGCGTTCATGATATCGGAAGTTTTTGAACGAGGTTTTTTAAATGGATATTCTATTCTTTATCCGATGGTTGGGTTATTTATTATCAGAACAGCAATTACAGGGGGGATATTCTTTGCCCTTATTGCATTGTTGCGAAAGAAAGTCAGTTTTTGGCGAGTGATTGCTTTTTTAGTTGTATCTATTGAATTGATAATTAGCCTTCATTTCTTCGTCGTGGGTTTGAATGTTCTCTTATATCCAATCTGACTTTTAATAAAATGATCGTTTTGATGTGTTGAGTAGCGATCGTTTTTTCAAGGTTAATATAAGTTGTACTCAGTTGCATACTCATTTAACTATGAGCTTTTATGAAACTTAGTGAGATAAAAAACAGCATAAAACCAAGTTGATACCATGAGTTTTTATGCTGTTTTATTATGGTGTGATACTTTATAAAACAGTGTGGACTAGATTGTAGGGCTACACATTAAACAAGAAGTTTAATACATCGCCATCTTTAACGATGTAATCTTTCCCTTCAGCACGCATTTTACCTGCTTCTTTGGCACCTTGCTCACCACGGTATTGGATAAAATCATCAAATGCGATGGTTTGAGCACGAATAAAGCCTTTTTCAAAGTCAGTATGGATTTTGCCTGCCGCCTGTGGTGCAGTTGCGCCCACAGGGATAGTCCATGCACGAACTTCTTTAACACCTGCAGTGAAGTAGGTTTGCAGATTAAGTAATTCATAACCTGCACGAATAACACGGTTTAAGCCTGGCTCTTCGATGCCTAAATCTGCCATAAATTCGTCGCGTTCTTCGTCATCTAACTCAGCGATATCAGATTCGATAGCAGCGCACACAGGCACAACTACAGAGCCTTCGGCTTGAGCAATTTCATACACTTTGTCTAAGAACGGGTTATTTTCAAAACCATCTTCGTTGACGTTCGCGATATACATGGTTGGTTTTAACGTTAAAAAGCTTAAATAGCGGATTGCTGCTTTATCTTCTGTGGTTAAATCCAAGGTACGCAGCATGCCAGCTTGCTCTAAATGTGGCAGACATTTTTCTAATGCTTCCAATTCAGCTTTTGCGTCTTTATCGCCACCTTTAGCGCGTTTTTGTACGCGGTGGATAGCACGTTCGCAGGTATCAAGATCCGCCAAGGCTAATTCAGTATTGATAACATCAATATCTTCAGCTGGGTTAACTTGGCCAGCGACGTGGATGATATTGTCGTTTTCAAAACAACGCACTACGTGGCCGATAGCTTCGGTTTCACGGATGTTAGTTAAGAACTGGTTACCCAGACCTTCGCCTTTAGATGCGCCTTTTACCAAACCTGCGATGTCTACGAATTCCATGGTGGTTGGTAAAATTCGCTGTGGCTTCACAATTTCAGCTAATTGATCAAGACGTGGGTCTGGCATTGGCACAACACCCGTGTTTGGTTCAATTGTACAGAAAGGGAAGTTGGCTGCTTCGATGCCGGCTTTGGTCAATGCATTAAATAATGTGGATTTACCCACGTTTGGCAGACCAACGATACCGCATTTAAAACCCATATGTTTCTCACCTTAAATAGCGAGGGGCAGGCGAGTGCTGCACCCAATGTTTAGAAATTGGCGCTGATTATACACAAAAAGTCGATTTTGATGAAATGAACTCTTATGCAGACGCTTTAAAGCTATGTAAACGGTTTATCGCTTTGTCCATTCCATCCGATAATAGAATGTCAGTACACCTTACTGCTTCGTCAATGGCATCATCAATCAGTTTTTGCTCAGACAGCGGTGGCTTACCTAAAACGAAACCAACAACCTTGTTTTTATCGCCTGGATGGCCAATACCGATGCGTAAGCGGTAAAAGTTTGGGTTATTGGCGAATTTGCTTTGAATGTCTTTCAACCCGTTATGGCCCCCATTGCTACCACCAAGCTTCATTTTTGCTACACCAGGTGGAATATCAAGCTCATCGTGGGCAACTAAAATTTCATCAAGGTTAATACGATAAAAGTTCGCCATTGCCGCGACGGCTTTTCCACTGAGGTTCATAAAGGTGGTTGGCACCAATAAGCGGATATCATTACCGCTAAGATTAATGCGTGCGGTATAGCCGAAAAATTTCGGTTCTTCTTTTAGGGGTTGATTGTGGCGCTGTGCCAGTAAATCAACATACCATGCCCCTGCGTTGTGGCGGGTTTGTGCGTATTCAGCCCCCGGATTTGCAAGGCCAACAATTAATTTAATTTTGCTCACGGCGACTATTTCACTGTCAGTTTATGGAATTAATCACCTAGTTTACCTTGTGAAGGGGAGGATGTACAAAAATCAGATAAAAAACATCACGATGATTATAGTTGCCATATGGACTATTCGTTTTTTATGTTTTTTTGATAAAAAGCACTTTATGTTTAGATATTATTGTTAACTTCGTACCTTGTGATGCCTATCGCAAAAAATTTTACTTAATGCACTATAATTCTTACATAAATATAAAGAACCACCGAATTTATTTACAGTTGCTTGCTTATCAGTTCACTGATACTGGAGGTAGATATGAAACGGAAAAGTGCTCATATAATTGGTAATGTTCTCATGGGGTTAGGAATGGTCATGATGATTGGAAGTATTGGTGTTAACCTATTTGCCCATGTCATCAACTTTGGTCTATCAGAGCTTGTCACTAACGGCTCACTCTTCGGAATTTTCGTGGGTGCAATGGTATGGTTAGTGGGAGCGAGAGTCGGTGGACGTGAAAAAGTGGCTGACCGCTATTGGGTCTTAAAACATTACTCACGTAAAGATAATCACCGTTATCCATAATTATTCTTCTTATTAATTAAGTTAGTAATAATTATAGATGATAGATGGCTGGGTGATAGTCAGTGCTTTTAATAGCGAAGTCGCCTAGCTACATAGGTTTTGTTTGTCTTTTCAAAGAAGTTGGTTATTTTTATGGCGTATAGGTTGTGTGAGTAGGAAATAGCCATAGAAATAGGTATCTGTCGTTATAACCCTCTAAAATCATAAAGCCCCTACAGATAACTGCAGGGGCTTAATTTTTAGTTGTGATATTCTATCACCGTTGAAACATTAATTACTCAAAAGGGGCATTAATGCTCGAACATTGCTGAGATAGACTCTTCGTTGCTAATGCGACGAATAGCTTCAGCCAGCATACCTGACAAGGTCAAAGTGCGAACGTTGCTCAGCGCTTTGATTTCAGGAGATAGTGGAATAGTGTCACAAACAATGACTTCATCAATGACTGAATTTTTGATGTTGTCTACAGCATTGCCTGAGAAAATCGGGTGAGTTGCGTATGCGAACACACGTTTAGCACCGCGTTCTTTCAGCGCTTCAGCCGCTTTACACAGCGTACCACCGGTATCAATCATATCGTCAACTAAGATGCAATCACGACCTGAAACATCACCAATAATGTGCATAACTTGAGAAACGTTTGCACGAGGGCGACGTTTATCAATGATTGCCATGTCAGTGTCATTCAGGAGTTTTGCGATAGCTCTAGCACGTACCACGCCGCCGATGTCTGGAGATACAACGATTGGGTTTTCCAAGTTTTTCTGAAGCATATCTTCCAGAAGAATTGGGCTACCGAATACATTATCAACAGGCACATCAAAGAAGCCCTGGATCTGCTCTGCGTGAAGGTCAACCGTGAGAACACGGTCAACACCAACACTGGACAGAAAATCGGCAACAACTTTAGCGGTGATTGGTACACGGGCAGAACGTACGCGACGATCCTGTCTTGCATAACCGAAGTAAGGGATAACAGCGGTAATACGACCAGCAGATGCACGGCGCAGGGCATCGACCATAACAACCAGTTCCATTAAGTTGTCATTAGTTGGTGCACAAGTTGACTGGATGATAAAAATATCACCACCGCGAACATTTTCATTAATTTGAACACTGACTTCGCCGTCGCTAAAACGACCAACAGCCGCGTCTCCAAGATTAGTGTAAAGGCGGTTAGCAACACGTTGTGCTAGTTCCGGTGTAGCGTTACCAGCAAAAAGCTTCATATCGGGCACGAGAAAAACCTCAGGCTTGCGTCCAGAGAGATATTGTTGACCAAGAGCAATGAGCGTTGTTTCATTACTTATTGGTGCAATACACGGGTTATCCCAGCGCGGAAATTGTGCAGTGGGGATACGTTAACGCCTCGAGCGACGAACCCTTGCACCCACGATGGGGCTTTATTTAACACCTTAAGGGCATCCGCTTGTGTTTCAAATTCAGAAAAAACACATGCGCCTGTTCCTGTTAGGCGAGACGGAGCATATTCTAACAGCCAAGAAACAAGCTGTTCAACCTCACGAAAACGTTTTCTTGCGATTGGTTCGCAGTCATTTGCGTACGGAGCCAGTAATAATGCGGCTAGGGAGCGTTTTGGAGAATTTCGATTTAATTTTGGATCTGTGAAGATCATCGGGGTTGATATTTCAATTCCGGGATGAGCAACCAGATACCATTTCTCTTGAGGGGAAGCTTTGGTTAATATTTCACCGATTCCTTCAGCGAACGCTGCATGGCCTCGAACAAAGACAGGCACATCCGCGCCGAGAGTTTTGCCTAGTTCAGCAAGAACCTCATCGGAGACTTGTGTTTTCCAGTGCTCATTAAGCGCAATTAATGTGGTTGCAGCATTGGATGAACCGCCACCAATTCCTCCTCCCATAGGCAGAATTTTATCGATAGCGATATCAGCACCAAGGGGCTTGGTGCAGTTGAGCGTTTCACGGCAATAGCGTTGTAATAATGTTGCAGCCCGCAAAATCAAGTTTTTTTCAGGGGGAACGCCCGCCATTTGCGTGAGCAAATTCAATTGGTCATCATGGCGTGTTGTTATTGTGATTTCGTCGCCATACTCCAAAAATTGAAACAGTGTTTGTAATTCATGATAACCATCGGGGCGCTGGCCAGTAATATACAAAAATAAATTTAATTTAGCGGGGGAAGGCCAGGTTAATGTCATTTTTTCAGTGTCCAGCTGTCCATTTTCAGTTTAATTAATCGTCCACCTTGGCGTAGTTCAAGGTAATTTGGCAGCATAGGTGAGGTTTTAGTATCATAAGAAATATAATCTAACACCCATTTTTCCCCATTTTGTTCAAACGTCACATTTTTCAATAAGTGATTTTCATCTAAGGTGAAATTCGTTGCCCGTCCTGGCGAGCCGACTAACCAAGCCGTTAAGTCATCTAGAGGGATTTCCATTCCAGTCAGTTGATAAATTAGCTCACTAGGTACATCACTCATGTGAGTTTGCCCATCCTTGGTGGTTAAACGTGCCAAATCGGGCTCAACGGTGAGCTCTAATTCACGGCTGCCAAGTGGGTTAGTCAACAATAAACGGTATTTTTCTGGTGTATATTGTTGCCAGAAAAATTTTGCATACGTTTTAGTTTCGCCGCCATTATACGCAAACGAGCCGCGTGTTTGGTAATCACGTAGTTGGTTCAATGCTTGCTGGTGGGCTTTCCATTGTGCATCAGACGCTGAACCTGTGCCTTTCGTGGTATTTTGTGACGTAGTGACACAAGCAGTTAATAGAAGGCAAGAGAGTGGCAAGAGGCGTATAAAGCCCTTAACAGGTAAAGCGAACGACAAAACTTGGGTTAATTGCATAATCAATCTCAATGTTTTAGGGCACAGATAACATCATGAATTAGAGCGAATTGCGCTAGGTTGTAAATAAGATAACGTATTGATGAGCAAAATTGTGCGCTAATCTGGTGATTGGATCAATCAGAATAGGGTTATTTGCCTAAAGTTGGCCTAAAGTTGATTAAAGTGATTGGGGATAGCCATTTGCTTTCTGTGCGAAATAATTGCATTCTTTATGCATGTTATTGTAGTCGTTAGCATTGTGATTAATAATTTGCTAACAATAAAAATCAGAGAGGTTAGTGATTGCTTTCATCAGGAAAAATAATCGTTAAAACTATTTTTTTCATTTATTTTTTGGGATGGGTCATCTTTCTGAATGATAGAACCTTGTGAGGCATAGAAAGCGTCGCGAGGATCATCTACAATAGGCAAATATAAATAGCAGTAATGCACTATTCATTAATGAGTATAGCGTTACTGAAAGAATAATTAGCAATGTGAGCAAGTCGTAAAGCGCAATGACCTTATTAGCCTTAGGCATCAATCATAAAACAGCACCAGTAGCCCTGCGTGAGCGGGTGACATTTGGTCCTGAAAAAATCGACCATGCACTTGAGGATCTTCTTAAACAACCTCAAGTGAATGGCGGCGTTGTGCTGTCTACGTGTAATAGAACTGAGCTGTATTTGAGCCTTGAGTCACAAGACAAAGCGCAAGAACAGCTTATTAAGTGGTTGTGTGATTTTCACGAAATTACTGCCAAAGATTTACAACCTAGCCTGTATTGGCACCAAGACTCCCAGGCAGTGAGCCACTTAATGAGAGTCGCAAGTGGCCTCGATTCTTTGGTTTTAGGCGAACCGCAAATTCTCGGACAGGTGAAAAAGGCGTTTGCACTTTCACAAGATAGCCATTCGTTATCCCGTGAATTAGAGCGCCTATTCCAAAAATCGTTCTCTGTCGCAAAACGCGTGCGGACAGAAACGGATATTGGCGCTAATGCAGTTTCTGTTGCTTTTGCTGCGTGTACATTGGCGCGTCAAATCTTTGAGTCACTCAAACATTTGAATATTTTGTTAGTTGGTGCAGGGGAAACTATTGAGTTAGTCGCTCGCCATTTGCGTGAGCACGGCGTGCAAAAAATGATGATAGCCAACCGAACCCGTGAACGTGCAGAGTTGTTAGCTAATGAAGTTAATGCACAAGTGATTTCATTAGCGGATATTGATAACCGTTTAGCTGAAGCTGATATAGTGATTAGTTCGACAGCGAGCCCGCTGCCTATCATTGGTAAAGGTATGGTAGAGCGGGCAATGAAAGTTCGCCGCAGTAAGCCAATGTTGTTAATCGATATTGCCGTCCCTCGGGATATTGAACAAGATGTTGAAAAACTTCGTGACGTGTATTTGTATACCGTTGATGACCTTGAGTCCATTATTGCGCAAAATTTAGCGCAGCGTAAAGCAGCAGCGGTCGAAGCGGAGTTTATTGTTGAACAAGAAAGCAGCCATTTTATGGATTGGTTGCGTTCACAAGCCGCAGTGTCTACAATTCGCGATTACCGAGAGCAAGCTGAAGCAATTCGGGCGAATATGGCCGAAAAAGCTTTAGCGGCTGTTCGACAAGGCGCTGACCCTGAGCAAGTGATTATGCAGTTATCGCAACAACTTACCAACCGCCTTATTCACGCTCCGACCAAATCGCTGCAACAAGCAGCGGGAAATGGTGATGTTGAGCGTCTAAATCTACTTAGGGACAGCTTAGGGCTGGACCATCAATAACCACTTTTTAATCATAGGTCTTATATAACGAATGAAGCCTTCTATTGTCGCAAAACTAGAAGCATTACAAGAACGCTACGAAGAAATCGAAGCGCACCTTGCAGATGCAGGTGTGATTGCCGATCAAGACCGTTTTCGTGCTTTATCAAAAGAATATGCTCAATTATCTGATGTGGCAAAATGCTTTAACGCATGGCGCACAGTACAGGACGATATTGAAACCGCGCAAATGCTGTTAGACGATCCTGAAATGAAAGAAATGGCTCAAGAAGAGCTAAAAGAAGCAAAAACGCGCAATGAAGAGCTCGAACAACAACTGCAATTGTTGTTACTTCCAAAAGATCCTGATGACGAATATAACTGTTTCGTGGAAATCCGTGCGGGTGCAGGTGGCGATGAAGCCGCGATTTTTGCTGGCGATTTATTCCGCATGTACAGTCGGTATGCAGAAAATAACCGCTGGCGCGTTGAATTAATGAGCACCAGTGATGGTGAACATGGCGGCTATAAAGAAGTTATCGCTAAAATTTCGGGCGATAGTGTATACGGACGTTTAAAATTTGAATCTGGCGGGCACCGTGTTCAGCGCGTCCCTGAAACCGAATCACAAGGGCGTATTCACACATCTGCGTGTACTATTGCCATTTTACCTGAATTGCCTGAAGCGGAGTTACCTGACATCAGCCCTGCGGATTTACGTATTGATACTTTCCGTTCATCAGGAGCGGGTGGGCAGCACGTTAATACCACCGACTCGGCAATTCGTATTACTCACCTTCCAACAGGGATTGTGGTGGAGTGCCAAGACGAACGTTCACAACATAAAAACAAAGCGAAAGCGATGTCAGTGTTAGGTGCGCGTATTCGCCAAGCCGAAATGGATAAACGTCACGCAGCGGAAGCCTCTGAGCGCCGTAACTTGCTAGGCTCGGGGGATCGTTCAGATCGTATCCGTACCTATAACTTCCCGCAAGGGCGTGTTACGGATCACCGCATTAACTTGACGTTATACCGTTTGGATGAAGTGATGGAAGGGAAATTAGATGCCTTAATACAACCTATCATCAACGAATACCAAGCAGACCAACTTTCTGCACTATCCGAGCAGGAATAATGCAGTATAGCGAATGGCTAAAGCAGGCAGTCAGCCGACTGTCTGCAAGCGATAGCGCAAAGCGGGATGCTGAAATTCTGCTTGAACATGTGACGGGGCGCAGCCGTACCTACCTTTTTGCTTTTAGTGAAACACCGCTGACCGCATTGGAACAGCAACAGGCTGAGCAGCTATTGCAGCGCCGTGAAAAAGGTGAACCAATAGCCTATATTATTGGCGAGCGCGAGTTTTGGTCGCTACCACTTTATGTTTCACCTGCCACATTAATTCCAAGACCAGACACCGAATGTTTGGTTGAACAAGCCTTAAAACGTCTAACAAATCAACCTTGTCATTTATTGGATTTAGGCACAGGAACAGGGGCAATTGCATTAGCGCTAGCCTCTGAGCTGCCAAGTAGCCAAGTTATTGGCATTGACTTTAATTCAGAAGCCGTATTATTAGCTCAACGAAATCAACAACGTTTGAATATTGCTAACGTCCAATTTATGCAAAGTGATTGGTTTGCTTCCTTATCATTTCAACAATTTGATATGATTATGAGTAACCCACCTTATATTGACGAAAATGATAAGCATCTCAGTGAAGGTGATGTGCGATTTGAACCAGCAACGGCATTAATTGCAAAAAATGAAGGATTGGCTGATTTAGCACATATTATTGATAAATCTAAAAACTACCTTAAACATCAAGGTTGGTTACTTCTCGAGCATGGCTGGACACAAGGTTCGGCTGTGCGTGATTTATTTGCAATACATGGGTACACCCAAATTGAGACGTGTCTCGATTACGGTGGGCAAGAAAGAATTTCACTCGGTCAATGGAATGGTTAAGTGGGCACAGTAGTAGGAATGTAATGAAGACCATAGCGAATATTGAATTTAATCAGCTCCCCTTAAGCGAAGGGATTATGACCGTTTCTCAATGTATCCGTCATGATTTTCCGCTGATGAAAGTCCAAGCTCAATTAGATAGCCTTGTTGTATCTGCAAAATCGGCCATTGATTTACATGCGGATAATGAAACTAAAGTAGCGCAATTGATTTCATTGTTTTATCAACAATGGTCATTCGGCCCTGCACAGGGTATCTATGCATTATCAGACATGCTTTGGCTTGATAAAGTCTTAATTTCCAAACAAGGTACACCTGTCACTCTCGGCGCCATTTTATTGTATATCGCTCAGCACCTAGATATTGATATTCGGCCTGCCATTTTCCCTACTCAGCTATTAATTATTACTGAAAAACGTGATGGTGAACCATGGTTTATTAACCCAGCTAATGGTGAGTCATTGTCATTTCATACGCTGAATATGTGGCTAAAAGGAACAGTCGACCCATTCTCTGAATTTTTCCAAGACCAACTTGATGTTGCGGAAAATAGCATCGTTATTCGTAAAATCTTTGATACGTTAAAAGCCGCTCTAATGGAAGAGAAAAAAATGGAGCTAGCGTTAAAAGTTTGCGAAACGTTGCTTACGCTAGACCCTGAAGATCCCTATGAAATCCGTGACCGTGGGCTGATACTGGCGCATTTAGATTGTAATCATGTGGCATTAAGTGACCTCAACTATTTTATTGAGCACTGCCCAGAAGACCCAGTATCTGAAATGATCAAAATTCAAATTTATTCATTGGATAACCATCCAATCGTATTACATTAATTAACGTAATGACAGACAGCCTGTCTTAATCATAAAGGTGAGAAGAGCTAATTGCGTTTCAGAGTCATTCATAACCGTGCAAGAAAAAAGATAATTCTTTTATAAACAATATTGTACAAGTTCACAGCAAGTCATAAGTAATCACTTTACGTCATGTTTTGCTTGTACCTGAGCTTATACCTAAAAAAAGATTATAAAATAAGCGGATAAATAGACGATATTCAGAGCTAAAATGATTGCGAATATCACCCCGAAAAACCACGTTTAAACAGCGCACAGAATTGCGAATTCGCAGTTTGAAAATTGCGAACAAAAGAGCGAGTTTCGTAGTTGACTATGAAGTGGGGATGTAGCGCTAAAGCCGCTTTTTGTCTGGCTTTGTTCAATAATTGCCTGTTATCAATTGTTAAGATTGTTCGCAGTTTGCTACTACAGAAAACTACAGATTGAACTTAATTATCGCTATTTCATTTTAAGGTAAGTGGACAAGATCTTTCGTATCGTTTTGATTGGTGTAATATTGAGGTATTAGGTTGTTTTTACTTCAATATCGGACGATTCTCATATGTCTAATAATTACTATAGTTAGTATAAGATACACTTAAATTTCATATCTATATGAAATTATTATAAATTATAAATTTTGAGCTATCTTCGATGAATAAAAAATTTAATTTAAGTATTATTTTGGTTTCACTGATCTTATTAAGTGGTTGTACTCAGAAACATAGAGATACCATATCAGATATAACTTATGCATTGACGGGAGTCCCTGGTGCAAAGCACAAAAACAATGGGAATAATAACACCACAATGAAATCAAAAGCACAGTTAGAAAGAGAAAAAGAGGAAATTGAATTCAAAAATCGCCGCCAAAGTTGGGTTGGTAAATCTATAGATGACCTAATAATGCAAAGGGGCAGTCCTTTTGGGGTTCATAAGAGACAGGATGGGGGCTCTCAATATACCTTTAAGAAAACCCAAAACAGTTCTAATGACCCGTACCTTAATAACCCTCGTTTATGTGTAGATAATTTCATTACCGATAAAAAAGGAATAATAAAAGACTGGTCATCTTCAAGCTGCCTTTATTAAATAGAGTTCATATAGTTTCTCCTAATCCTTTATTACTAGACGGGCGAGTTAGTTAGTTAGCTAAAACCGCCCCTTACATGCGTTATAATTACATGAGCTTCTCTATAATATCCTTATGACGCTTCCACGCTGAATAAATATCTTTATCCCACGCTTTACCGCCTTTAGTTTGATAACCAGCCTTGTTAATCCGTTCAGTGATAATGCGTCCGTTATCTATGCCCTCTGATAGCACCAAATTAACCACGGAAATGACAGCAGACTAATTATAGGTATACGGTGGGATATTAGCATGAGTTATTGTAGCATTAAGAGGCTCTGAAATCAGAGGCTCGTCACTGGCTGGCAATGTTCTAATCATGGCCATGAGATAAAAGTAACCACTCAGGAATGGTTACCAATGGTGATTAATCCCACAGTGCAAATAATTACTCTGAATAAATATCAATAGGCTACCGTGACGAAAATATGCGTTACCTATGAAATCAACTGCTTACACTGTGCTACCCTTATTAGTGAGCGAACCAAATTAAACGTTACCGCAAAATTTAAAAATTGATATTACCTATCGCTAATGAGGTAAAGACAGGTAGCGGCAACAACGAACTACGGTAAGACTACGGCAAGTTTTAACGGGGATGTTAGGTGGAGGATTAAGCCGATAACGCTAAGGTTTTAGGTGGTTATAGTGACCCCTTGCAATAAAAACAATGTGTTGCTACCGATTGCCATTGGTCACTGAAAAGATGACCAATGAGCGTTAATCTGGTTTTGTGACAGATTTAAACGTTATCAAGTATTTATCAAGCCTGCATTGTGCAGGAATTAAGTGAACGGTAATAAAAGCCCCTGAGAGAGTTAAAACAGCTACAGATAAAGTTATGGCTACGATGATCATTCAGGCAGAGAGTGACAAGCATAGCCCGAATCCATTAAAGATAGTGGCGTTCGATATTAACGCACAGGAGCTTATGACCTACCAGAAAGGAAGCAAAGTCACGGTTATAGGCCGCTATGAATGGTTTAATGGTTATCATCTAACAGGGACGCAGATAGTTACTTGCTAGAAGTTGTATGTAAATGTAATCTTTGATGTCCATTTATGTTTGTGATGAGAGTTTTATCAAAATGAAAAATTTATTAGTTTCAGTTGGTTGTATTTTTGCTTTATCTGGGTGTGCCGTGACCGAATATAATTACACTCCAGACTCTTATAAAATAAGCGAGCCGAAATTAGGGAGTGTTAATCGTGCGACTGTAGGTCAAACTTTAGTAAGGGAAGGTGACATAAGTGAACTGAGTGCGATTAAGGTACTAAACCCAATACAAATAGATCTAGCTTATAAAGTTATTCCTGGTGTATTCAAAAAAGTTGGTTCAAGTGATAAAGGCGATTTTTATATGCCAACTCAAACTATTGATTCTGGTTCTGTAGTTGTTGAGGAGCTTGGCCAACCATGGAGTTCAATTTTAATAAAAAAAGGAGCTGGCCCTAATGAGATTTGTATCGTAACAGATGTCAATATTGCTGTTTGTAGCGATAAGGCTAAGATTGAATATCTTAAGTTGAATAATTCCGATGGTAATTCATTTGAGCAGGCTTTAATTTTTAATGGGATAAATGATCAAATTGTAGATATTAGTTATAGAAAAATAGGCTCTAACATAGAGAATCAAGGATTTGGTAACAATATTCAATATAACCTTAAAGAAAACAATATTATTTCTTATAAAAATGTTAAGTTAAAAATTATAAATAGCTCTGATAATTCATTAACGTATGAAGTGATAAGTAATTTTTCTAGTAATTAAAACAATCAAAAATGACGGTTTTTTCTCCAAAATACAGCGTTAAACAAAGGGTTTACTTTATCTGTTTACCGCTGTCATAGTAACTTGAAATAATCTCATGGCAAGAACACATGACAGTTTATGGTTATTTTTTGCTTGATGTTTCATTATTTGCAATGTTTAAGTTTATTATCTCAAATATAGCAATATACTAACTTGGTATGCACGGCTTAGAATAGAAAAATACATTTTTACGGTTTCGTTTTTCATGCGTTACATTGAAGATATCTCTATACAGTTTATGAAAAACAATCATTTAAGATATAATTATATTTAAGGTAAGAGTATGCAACAGAAAGTAGTCAATATTGGTGATATCAATGTCGCGAACAACTTGCCGTTTGTGCTGTTTGGTGGAATGAACGTTCTTGAATCTCGTGATATGGCAATGAAAGTGTGTGAGCACTATGTCTCTGTGACGCAAAAATTGGGCATTCCTTATGTTTTTAAAGCATCATTTGATAAAGCAAACCGCTCATCAATCCACTCTTACCGTGGCCCTGGTCTTGAAGAAGGGATGAAAATCTTCCAAGAACTTAAACAAACTTTTGGCGTAAAAATTATTACGGATGTCCATGAACCAGCACAAGCGGCACCCGTTGCTGAAGTGGTTGATGTCATTCAATTACCTGCATTTTTAGCTCGCCAAACAGATTTAGTTGCTGCGATGGCAAAAACAGACGCTGTCATTAATATCAAAAAGCCACAGTTCATCAGCCCAGGCCAAATGGGGAATATTGTTGAGAAGTTTATCGAAGGTGGTAATGACAAAATTATTCTGTGTGACCGCGGTGCAAACTTTGGTTATGACAATTTAGTTGTTGATATGCTTGGGTTTAATGTAATGGTTCAGTCATCTAAAGGCTGTCCTGTGATTTTTGACGTGACCCACGCACTGCAATGCCGTGACCCATTCGGTGCTGCATCAGGTGGTCGCCGCGCTCAAGTTGCTGAATTGGCGAGAGCAGGTATGGCTGTGGGTATCGCGGGGTTATTCCTTGAAGCGCATCCAGACCCAGATAACGCACGTTGTGATGGCCCATCAGCACTACCTTTAGATAAACTGGAACCATTCCTCAAGCAAATGAAAGCTATTGATGATGTGGTGAAAGGGTTCCCTGAGTTAGACACTAGCCGTTAAGTTTGGTGTAAATGCAACTCACTGAAGTTGTTTCCATGTTCGGCGCTGATCTCCAGCGCCGATACGGTGAAAAAATTTATAAAATTACATTACACGGGGGTTTTAGTTGCCCAAATCGTGACGGTACCCTTGGGCGAGGGGGCTGTACCTTCTGTAATGTGGCTTCTTTTTCCGATGAGAGCCAATCTAGTCAATCCATTAGTGAACAAATATCTGATCAAGTCACTCGAATTTCCCGCGCTAAACGCTATCTTGCTTATTTTCAAGCCTATACCAGTACCTATGCAGAAGTAAATTTACTTAAACAATTGTATGAAGAAGCATTACAACAAGCCGATATTATTGGCTTGTGTGTGGGGACGCGTCCTGACTGTGTGCCCGAGTCTGTTTTATCGTTGCTTAGTGAATACAAACAGCAAGGTTATGAGATTTGGTTAGAGCTTGGGCTACAAAGCGCTCATGACAAAACATTGCATCGGATTAACCGTGGACATGGATTTGACGCTTATCAGCAGACAACACAAAAAGCGCGGCAAGTCGGTTTAAAGGTGTGTACCCATTTAATCTGTGGCTTACCTGGTGAGGATGCCCTGATGAATATGCAAACCTTAGAAAAGGTACTTGAATGTGGTACTGATGGTATCAAGCTACATCCTTTGCATATTGTTGAAGGTAGTGTGATGGCCAAAAGTTGGCGAGCAGGGCGTTTACCCACATTATCTTTAGATGAATATACCGCTATAGCTGGCGAAATAGTACGTCACACACCGAAAGACATTGTTTACCACCGCATTAGTGCCAGTGCAAGAAAACCCACTTTACTCGCGCCACAGTGGTGTGAAAACCACTGGATTGGCATGAATAACTTATATCAATACTTTTTACGAAAAGGCGGGCAAGGTTCCGCACTGTAGCCGCTTAATTGAGAGCATCTATGAAACTAATCCTCAAAAAAACAATTATTACTCTTTCCTTATTTATTCTTCCTTTTCAAATTGTTGCACAGCCAGAATTGACCGCTGAAGATAAACTTCTTTTTTCTGAAGTGAAACAAAAAGCTGTTAATAATGATGCCTCAGCGCAATATCAGTTAGCACAAATGTATTACTCAGGTTTGGGCGTAATACAAAATTTAAATAGTGCACGTTTGTGGGCGAATGCGGCGGCAAAAAATGGTAATCCAGAAGGATATACCTTGTTAGCGGATATTAGCTTGCTAAGCGATAGTTATTTTACGCAAGAATTTGTCGCTGCAAGGCAATTTGCAACAAAAGCTGTTGAACAAGGCAGTGTACGAGGAAAGATTAGCTTAGCAGAATCATTAATTAATCCGATAGCAGGAAGTACGGATTACCCACAATCAATTCAATTGTTGGAAGAGGTGGTGGAGCTTAATAATCCAGATTATTTTAGCGCCCCATTGATGTTAGGGATCATTTATTTAGATGGGAAAGGTGTACCGATGGACGAGCAAAAATCACAGGAATGGTTTGATAAAGCCGATGCGATGACATATGCAGGTTATGCAGAGTGGATGGCTGCCTTTCGATTTGCAGAAGATAACACAGGAACCGTGACCCTTGATCAACAAAAAGCAAAGAAATTAAGAGGTTTGGCCTGTGAAAAAGGCAGAAAAGCAGGCAATGAAATGTTTTGCTTAGGTGAACAATAAACAATAATAGGTCACCCGCCACCACATTGCTGTGTGGTGGCGGGTTGAACAGTACAATTATACTGCTTCAGTATTAGTGGGAGTGTTTAATTGCTTAGCTTGTTCAATGGATTTAACCGCTTCTAATGCGTTATCCATGGAATTATGGAAGCTTAATACCCCAGCAATTGGCGTAACTTTAGCGCGAGCCAAGGTTTTTAGCGGTTGGAATGGAATATCACAAACCATCACATGGGTGTCTTTACGCACGGCATCAATGAATTTTTCAAAGGCTTCTAATCCTCCTGCATCCAAGACGGGTACCGCATCCCATTGCATGATGATAGTTTCATACCCTGCACTTTTTACGCGCAACTCATCGAAAATACGTTCTGCGGCGGCGAAAAATAGTGGGCCATTAATACGCACGACTAATCGGCTATTTTCTTCATCCGTTTCAGCAAGTTGTGTTGAGCGAGTCATATTAGCGATACGGCGCATAAATAACAGAGATGCCAATACGATCCCCACCGTAATGGCAATGACCATATCGAATAAAACGGTTAAAGACATACATAGAACAAGCACAATGATGTCATCTTTAGGGGCGCGTTTAATTAAATACACCACTTTACCTGCTGCACTCATATTCCATGCCACAATTAACAGTAATGCGGACATCGCAGCGAGTGGTAAATAAGAAAGCATCGGTGCTAACACCAGTAAGGTGAGTAATACTAAGATTGAATGAATCACCGCAGAAATCGGTGATGTAGCTCCCGCGCGGACGTTTGCAGCAGAACGGGCAATCGCAGCTGTCGCCGTGATCCCACCAAAAAAGGGTGCCGCAATATTACCGACTCCCTGGCCAATCAGTTCACTATTGGAATGGTGTTTTTTACCCGTCATGTTATCAAGCACAACAGCACAAAGCAGTGATTCAATCGCACCAAGAACCGCCATCGAAAATGCTGCAGGCATAAGTGCGGTGATCATTGCCCAACTAATTGGCGCACTACCAGGAAGTTCCCAAGGTAAAATAAACTGAGGCAGAATAGGCGGAATACCACTCCCTTCAGTTCCATCAGGTAGAAAATAACTAAATTCAGAGCCGATGGTTGCCACTTCTTGCCCAAATAATGAAAGTACCCACATGACCAATGTGCCCACGACGAGAGCAGGTAAGTGCCCAGGGAATTTTAGCTTTAACTTAGGCCAAAAAATTAAGACAAGCAGTGTGGATAAACCAATTAGTGTGTCACTGAATTGAAACGTGGGGAATGTATTGCCGATGGCAATCAATTTATCAACATAGTTCTCAGGAACATGTTCCATCTGTAAGCCAAAAAAATCTTTGATTTGCATGGTGGCAATGGTGATGGCAATACCTGAAGTAAAGCCCAAAGTTACTGATACTGGGATATATTCAATAAACTTACCAAAGCGGGCAAAACCCATCGCCAGTAAAATGACACCTGACATAAGTGTGGCAACTAATAGGCCACTAAGACCAAACTGTTGTGATACGGGATATAAGATGACGACGAATGCTGCTGTAGGCCCCGAAACGCTATAACGAGACCCTCCCGTAATGGCAATAATTATTCCCGCAATTGCTGCGGTATAAAGGCCATATTGGGGGGGAACGCCACTGGCGATCGCTAAGGCCATGGCTAATGGTATAGCAATAATCCCAACGGTAATACCTGCAATTAAGTCCTTCACAAAACGTGCAGCAGTGTATTTTTCTTTCCAACACGAATCTATTAGTGCGCTAAAAGGGCGCAGCCTATTAATATTTTTTGTACTCATTATACCCTACCAAATAACAGGGTGAAAAATAAACGAAAATGTACCTGTAAGGATACGCTTAGCTAAGCTCAAAAAATCTGTTATGCATCAATGAAACAGTAATTATCATAACGTTTTCAGTAACAAAAGTAAAAACCACCTAATTTACCAGGTAAATAAAGCTAATGGTGTTTTTACTTGAATTTAAAATAATAAGCAGAAATTTTTCATAACAAATAAATAAAAATTAACCTAACTCATTATAATGTTATTACCGTAACTAATAGCCATAGCCAAAGGATAACAACAGATAAGACAGCATGTTTAAATAAGTTCTTTGTGCCTTGCCAACGCTGTTCCATCGTTCGGTTAGTTGGCTTTTTATGCATAAAGAAACTGAGTGCATAATCAAAGGGCTCAGTTGTTCCTTGTTGATAAATCATCTTAAAAAAATGATTATCAAGCCACAAACGATAAATATAGTAATGACTAATAATAAATAAAATAATGCCAACAAATAAATAGTACTTTCCGTTATTTATAACTAAAAAAAGATTAAGCTGGCAAATTAAACCTAATACAGAACCTATAGCCAAATAGAGCCAACTTCGCGTCAGTATCTGAATGACTTCTCCGCAGTTTTTATCTGTAAGCTGGTTCATTTATGTTTCCTATTTAAATAATAGTGCGTAAACCAATTATTTAATTGTTCTTTAGTTGCTGGGTTTAAAATAACTTGTGGCCTAGCAAGTTCAACCATTTCGACTGCTTTATCTATCGTTTGAGCATCACCATGGTGAACTAGCCATGCAACAGCAACGGTGGCACTGCGTGAATAACCCAGTTTGCAATGAATATAGACAGCACCGTGCTGGGCTAAACTATCCATCGTATGGACTGATTGCTCGATATCCTCTGCGCTCAGTGGTAACAAATCTATTTGTGGCTGGCTACAATACTTCAGCCCTTTGCTAAAAGAATTGCGAGGCCATTCGCAAGTCATGTCTAAAACAGCTGCAGTTTGCAAAGGGTAAAGCGGGCGGCCTCCCAAAACGATATGTTGATTCACAATGCTAGGTTGCCTGCAATGTTTAGCAAAGTAATGATAGGTTCCCCAAGCAATTAGGCGATAAGGTAATAATAAGATAGCGGCGGACGGGGAAATCTTGCCATCGGGTGTTTTTTGAAAGATGCTGGCACCAGCGCCTAAGTAACCGAGAGTAATAAACAATAAAGCAACAGCAGGCCACAGCAATATCCAAGCAGCACCTTGAATCAAAAAAGCGAGAGCAAAGCAAACGACTGAGCCAATGCCATAATTTTTGCTCATTTTAAAACTGCGAGGGGACCCTGTGTAATGCCATTGCCAGCGTGTATTGATAGGCAGCAAATAACTGACAAGCAAACCAACAGAGAAACCAGCAATAACATCAATAAAATGGTGCTGCCAAGTCGTGAGGACAGAAATTAAGATCAAAACTGACCAACTGTGGAGCAGCCAACGCCACCGTGTTGGTGTATGAGCTCGAAAGCGTAGCCATAGGAGCCAAAGCAAAATGATATGTAATGAGGGGGCTTGGTTAAATGGCAGGTCAAAAAGTTCTAAGCTGTCAAACATCCAGCCAAAAGCGCCATCCGTAGTTGGGCGAGGAAAGCTAAATTTAAGTGGAAATAAAAGAAAGCCAACGCAGGCAGAAATGGAAGCGGTAATTAATCGTAGACCATGAATTGTTTGTTCACGCCGTGTTGTACAGATAAATAAGGATAATCCGTAGAATAGGTCAATGCTCCAATAGGGAATAATAGTCCAAGGAACAAACGGGATGTGCTTTTCCCATGAATACACAAAGGAAGGTACATGGGGTAAGGTCGCTGTGTAGTTATTGACCTGTCCATAAGTGAGAAAGAAAAATGGAGCTAAAAAAATTAGCCACAGCAGGCCAAACAACAAAGTGTGTTGTTTAGATAATAGCTGAGTAGGTTGGTGAAGGGCTGTCATCGTCCTTTGCAATATTCCTTTGTGCTCTAAAAATCATCTAAGAATAAATAGTGAGTGCTGCAATTACCTGTTTGTAGAAAGAAAATGTATATTTAACTCACAACATAGGGGCTTTGCCTATCAGAAGCAATAGAGATAGCCAATATTGGCAAACTTGAGGTTAGCTACGTTGACGGCAACCAACCTCAAATGATAGGTTAAAAGATTAACGGCGTCTCGCTATTGATACGCTGAATATTCCCCAGTTATCAATAGATTGACTTAATTTTTCGAACCCTGCTTCGTCAACTAAAGCATCCATTTCGCCTTGGCTGCGGCAACGCATAACCCAAGCTTGTCCGCCTTGGTGGCTGGGTAAAACACGAGCAATCATTTCCACTTGAGGGTGCCATGGTTGGCAAGTGTAAATGAGCAGCCCACCTGAAGGTATGACTCGGGATAATCCATCTAATGAAGCTCTAATTAGTTGGTTACTCGGGAATAGCTCATATAAACCACTCACAACACCCAGTGTAGGCGCAGGCGTCACGGATGCTAAATCATCAGCGTCGAAGGCATTGCCTTCCACAAAATGGATTTTATCTTCAAGGAAACGCTCTTTTATATGTAAACGCCCCTGTTCTACATTAATTGGGCTGTAATCACGCAAAAGAACAGATTCAACTTTGCCATAATCGTTAATTGCATCGAAGATATAACGGCCTTGACCCGCTGCAATATCCATAATACGTACTGGCATATTGTTATCTGTTAAGTCACGGATAGCTTGGCGTAAAGTATTTTCAATATTGACTTTACGCTGACGGATCCCTTGCCAGCCAATACTGTTGAGGTATTGCCTGTCAATCACGCGTCCGAATAGGCCTTTTCCTTCCGCTTTATCACGATAGACATAGTCTAAAGTTGATCCTGAATCAAAGCCCTTATCGTAACCGATGCGAACACCCTCAGAAGCTTTACCTAAGGTGTTCATTGATTTACTCATAATCTTGAAGGCAAGGTTTTTCGGGCACCATTTGGGTAACGGAGTAGCCAGTTTACGGTAATTTTCTGCGCTAGTGCTCCATGTGTCTTCGTACTGGTAATCATGTCGGTAAACAGGGAGACTAAATAATTTACTAATAAAATCACGTATTTTTTCGATAGGAATATGACGCTCTTTCTCACCTAAAGTATCGTGATAAAAGCCTGGTAAGATGTGCTTTTCTTTGATTGGTGTATTTAAGCGCTCAAAAAACTGATGCTGTGGGCGGTGATGAACAACATGGTCGCTACCTGATATAAATAATTGAGTTGGCAAGGTAATTGCGTTGGCATCTGCAACGACTCGATCGGCTGTTTTATACAATTCAAGTAAGATATTAACGGCAATAGGTCGAGTGATTAGCGGATCGCGGTTAAACGAATCAATACGCTGTTCATCATGGGTAAGAAATTTCGCTTTTACATAAGAATTAACATAGAACAGGCCTCGCATTTTTTGCATTAAAGCTAACCCTGTGCGAGCAAAAGGAACATACAGTTTAACTTTAAATGCAGGTGAGGCAAGAACCATCCCACGAATTTTCGGCGCATAGTCATGTACCCATGCGGAAACCAACACAGCCCCCACGCTTTGCCCAATTACAATGATATTTTCTAAAGGGATTTGATATTGCGTGGAGACATATCGGACAAATTCATCGACATCATGGATGGATGTGCCAAGAGAAGGGCTATAGCCCCTTGGACCTTCATTTCGCCCATGACCGCGAGCATCCCAAGCGAACATGGCGTAGTCAGGAAAGTTTAACTCATCAACAAGGTGTGCAACACGGCCTGAATGCTCATGACCACGATGGAATAAAATAATTGCTTTGTCCGTTGTCGTTTCCGTTGGCCAGTGGCGGTAAAAAAGCGAAGTGTGATCACTAGTTGTAAATTGCGATTCTAAAACAGGGCGTTGCGTCAGATAATCTGTCTGAGCGTTCATAATTATTCCTTAATTATTATCCGAAGACGTGCGAAACTCATCCAATGCACGGCGGATACGGTTATAGCAGGTATAAAGCAGCAACAAAGATAGAATAATAAAGAGATAATTTATCCAATCAGCGAACAGAAGCTGAGGAAAAATACTCACGAATAATCCGAGAGCACCAAAAATAAAGGCTCGGTCACTTTTCCCGATAGGGCCGTCATAGCGTCTTGACGCACCTATTGCTTGTGAGGTGACACCAATAAACTCAGTCAACAGTGAGAAAAATAAAATAAGCAAAATTAGCCAAATTGCATGGGGAAAAATAATAGCAAAAGGGAGGTATAACGCGACATCAGAAACGACGTCACCTAATTCGTTGAGGATTGCACCTAATTGGCTTTTTTGATGATGTTCTCGTGCTAGCATGCCATCAATAGCATTGAGCGCCATGCGGATAAACAACACAAACGGCAATAAAATAAATAGATGTGGGTTTGGGAAGAAAAACAAAACCAAACCGACAATAATGGAGAGTAATAACGCAGCCAAAGTCACTTGATTAGCCGTGATCCCTGCATTAAATAATTTACTAACGATTGGGCGAAGTAGATCTTGAAATTTTGGTTTCAGATCATAAATGGTCATTTTTTATCCTTTTATATGACATGCAATAGTGTCTTACATTGGACATATCAATACGCTATTCATAAATAGCCGCAATAAGAGCTATCTTAAGTTAATTTATTTTACTTAGGCATATTAAGATCAAAGTAGGATGTTTTTTTCGATTAGTCTATTGAAATCAATGAGGAAATTAGCTTAATCAACAAAGATTAAACAAAGCTTGTTTTATACTCAGTAAGATTAGAGATGAACAATAAGATACCCGATCACGCGATTATTTTTTGCTTATCAAGTGTTGAACGCATACGCTTAAATTGGCTGGGTGTCATGGTGGTCATTTCTTTAAATTTGCGACAAAAAGCACTGTGATCAGTGTAAGCACATTTTATTGAAATATCTGTAATTGAATGGTCATCTTCTAATAACTCAATGGCATGTTCGAGACGCTTTTTTTGAATATATTGTTGCGGTGTAATTAAAAAAATAGCTTTAAATTGACGATTTAATTGTGAAAGTGAAAGTCCTGAAATATCCGCAAGTTTCGTTATTTTAATTGCAGTATCAAAATGGTCACTAATATAGCGTTCAACGAGGCTAAGTTGGTTATTTAATTTAGGACTAACAGATTTAATATCCTGTAAATCGACAGAAATCCCTGCTACACCAATTACTTGGTTTCGAGTGTTAAATATGGGTACCTTTGTGGTTAAACACCAGCCAAGTAACCCAGCTTTATAAAGATGTAACTCAAGTTTATTAATCACACTGATTTTCTTTTCCATCACAAGGTAATCTTGCGAACTGTAACTTTGCCCTAATTCAGCGTGAAATAACTCTTCTGCGCTTTTACCAATTACGTCATTAATACCATTCTTTTTACAGCGAATCGCCAAGTTATCATTGGCAAGTAAATACCGTGCATTATGGTCTTTCACAAAAAAAGTGACATTAGGGAGTGTATTAATTAACGGCATGACTAAACCGAGATGGTTTAGTAAAACTTCAATGTTATCAACAGGAAAAAGCATATTTTCTTGGCTGATTAATAATAACTTATTTAAATTGATCATGCTGCGCCCCCAAATATTAAATTATTGTTACTAATTTTCTTAAATATTTTTAGATTGTGCAGAAAAACGCATAAGTTCGATGGAAAGATATCAAGATTGATTAACAAAAATCAAGCAATCTATTAACAAACCATGATTAATAGGGTGCTAATCAATGCGATCTGAATATTCTAAAATTGAAGTAATAGATTCCCATACAGCAGGGGAACCAACACGCTTAGTGATTGAAGGATTCCCTCAGCTAGGTGGTGAAAGCATGGCAATACGTTTGGCAATATTGCGTGATAACCATGACGAATGGCGAAGAACAACCATCCTAGAACCACGAGGCAATGACATTCTCGTGGGGGCACTATTATGTAAACCACAAAATCCGAAAGCCGCGGCAGGGGTGATCTTTTTTAATAACGAAGGGTACCTTGGGATGTGTGGGCATGGAACGATAGGTTTAGTCGCATCCTTGCATTTTCTCGGGAAAATTTCTTACGGAAAGCATTTGATTGAAACCCCTGTTGGGGATGTTACGGCGGAACTGCACAACGATGGCAGCGTGAGTATCCAGAACGTATATTCATATCGTTACCGTAAAGCAGTACAAGTTGATGTGCCTGATATCGGTATGGTCACAGGGGATATCGCCTGGGGGGGGAATTGGTTTTTTCTTGTAGAAAACTCACCTATTTCGATTGATTTTAAAAACGTTAAATTGCTAACAGACGTGAGTTTGAAAATTAAACAAGCACTTGTTGACCAAAAAATCTTTGGTAAGAATGACCAAGAAATTGATCACATCGAACTATTTGGTTCACACCCTAAAGCCGATAGCCAAAGTTTTGTGTTATGCCCTGGTGGTGCTTATGACCGCTCCCCTTGTGGGACAGGTACCAGTGCCAAATTAGCCTGTTTAGCTGCGGATAAAAAACTCGCAGCGGGAGAAATTTGGCACCAAGCGAGCGTGATTGGCAGTGAGTTTCAAGCGAGTTTCCAGCCCGCGGATGAAAACGGCATTATTCCTACAATTCGAGGAAATGCCTATATTAGCGGCCAAAATACGTTGCTGATTGATGCGCAAGACCCATTTCGTTTCGGTATTTCGGTTGCGTAAGGGGATGGCGATGAAGAGTCAATATTCAGTGATTGTTGTCGGCGGTGGAATTATTGGCCTAAGCATTGCGCTTACCGCACAAGCTAATGGTACCGACGTCCTGCTGGTGGATAAAAATGAAATTGGCTCTGGGGCGTCATTTGGTAATGCAGGGCATATTGCAACTGAGCAAGTTTTCCCCATTGCAGACCCTTCTGTATTGAAATCGATTCCGAAAATGTTGCTCGACCCACTTGGCCCATTACGTTTGGATTGGCGTTACTTATTACCACTAACACCGTGGATGTTAAAGCTAGTCGGTAACATGCGCCATAAGCCGTTTACCCACATTCACCAGACGTTAATGACGTTAAATAGTGCGGCTTTTGACTCGTGGCAAGCCTTTATTCAAAAATGGCAACTCAGCGACCTTGTTAAAATGCAAGGCTCATTATTAGTGGCTGAAAAAAAAGAAACACTCGAAAAGCTCCATCAACATGGTGAATCTCTACAAAACATGAATGTACACAACTTGGTTATCGATCAAACCGAGTTACTTGAGCGCGAACCTGCACTTGCCACGAATCAACTTGGAGGGCTATTTTTCCCAAATACTGGGCATGTGGTTGATTTATCAAAATTACATTCAAAACTTGCGCAGTCATTTGTTGAGTTAGGTGGAAATATACTGACCAACTGTGAAGTCATTGCGATATCTTCGGCATCAAATAAAGAAGCCTCTATCACCACAACCCAAGGGAAATTTACAGGGCAAAAAGTGGTTATTGCAGGCGGCGCATTTTCTAAATCATTAGTCAAAATGGTTAGTCGTATTAATGTGCCACTTGAAACAGAGCGCGGCTACCATTTAATGCTACCTCAAGAACAAGGGCGGCTGAATATTCCCGTATCCAGCATGGACAGGCGTTTCATTATGACCCCGATGGCGGGTGGTTTACGCCTTGCTGGTACCGTTGAATATGCAGGGTTAAAGCGCCCTGCAAATATGCAGCGGGCTCGTCACTTTTTACCACTCGCCGCCCCAATGCTAAAGGCGCCATTAAATGATGCACAATCAACACCGTGGATGGGGTTTCGCCCATCAACATCAGATTCATTGCCTGTCATTGATAATAAAGGCCCGTATATTTTTGCATTTGGTCACCAACACCTAGGGCTCACACAGGCAGCAATCACGGCTGACCTTGTAAATAGTTTTATTCACGAGCAGCCGACTGTTATCGACTGCACCCCTTTTTCCATTGAGCGATTTCTATAATTTTAAGGAGAATTCAGATGAATTTTCATGGCATTCTTGTCCCTTTAATTACCCCTTTTCATGACGATTATTCATTAAATATTAGTGCATTAGCTGATTTAACTGAAAAGCTTATTGACCAAGGCGTCACAGGGTTAGTGGTCTGCGGCACGACAGGGGAATACTACGCGTTAAATGAAGATGAGCGCAAAACCGTTTTATCAACCGTGAGCAAAATTGCGAAGGGGCGCGTAACGTTGATTGCAGGGATTAACGATCTATCAACGGAAGGTGCGATCGCGCGCGCAAAACAAGCAAAAGACCTTGGATATGAAGGTTTAATGTTATCACCACCACCGTATAGTTTGCCTGACCAACAAGGCGTGTACGGGCATTATAAAAAAGTTGCAGAGGCCACAACGCTGCCGATCATTATGTATAACTTCCCTGCACGCATTGGTATCGAAATTGAGTACGAAACTGTGGTTAAGCTGGCTGAAATCGACAACATAGTTGCCATTAAAGAGAGTAGCGGGGATTTCAGCCGTGCTTTACGCCTATTACAGACACCGTTTAACAACTTCGAGGTGATTTGTGGTTGTGATGACCAACCCGTTGATTTCTTCTTTTGGGGTTCAAAAAGCTGGATAGCGGGTGCAGGCAATGTGTTCCCTGCTGAACAAGTCGCTATTTTTAAGGCGACACAAACAGGAGATTGGCAAGAAGCGAAAAGAATAATGAATGAAATATACCCAGGAATTTATTCCATGGAGTCTGGCGATTATAACCAAAAAGCCAAAGCAGGTTGCTTAAATGGCACGTTTAACGCAGGCCCTGTGCGTTTACCTTTAACTAATTTAGCTGTTGAAGCTAAAGACGAATTTGTCAAATTAGTGAAAAGGTAAGGTGGGGATAATGAAACTAAATCAACAGCAGGTTTTTGAACTCGCCAAGCAAGGAAAACTATGGGCGGGTAATTTAATTGATGGGGTGAATATTTCTCAACCTAAATTAGAAAACCGAACTCCCATTGACAATAGCCTTATTGGCTATATCGCTGACGGTGAAGCAAGAGATGTTGATGCTGCAGTAAAAGTTGCTCGAAATACCTTTAAAAGCGGTGAGTGGAGTGCACTTTCTCCTCAAAAACGCAAAGAGGTGATGCTCAAGTGGGCGGATTTAATTGCTGAACACAGCGAAGAACTTGCAGCACTTGATTGCATTGATGCGGGAAAACCCATTACCGAATGTATCAATACCGATATGCCAGCAACCGTTGAAACCTTTTATTGGTATGCCGAAGCGATTGATAAATTATTTGGAAAAATAGCACCAACAAGCCAACAAGAATTAGGGTTGATAGTTAGCGAGCCTATTGGGGTTGTGTGCGCGGTTCTACCCTGGAATTTCCCAGCTCAAATGTTTGCATGGAAAGTTGCGCCTGCACTTGCTATCGGCAACTCTGTGATTGTGAAACCCGCGGAGCTAACGTCACTGAGTGCTTATCGAATGGTTGAGCTAGCTTATGAGGCAGGTGTACCGAAGGGGGCGCTCAGCTTAGTTTGTGGGCTGGGCGAAAAAGTGGGCGAAGCACTGGGACGTCACCCAGACGTGGATGTGGTGTCCTTCACAGGGTCAACCGAAGTGGGGCGCTTATTTTTAAAATACTCAGCGGAAAGCAACTTAAAAGAAATTGTTCTCGAATGTGGTGGCAAAAGTCCACAGGTTGTATTTGAAGATGCCAACCTTGATGCGGCTGTTCCCCATATCATGGCCGCCGCCTTTTGGAATATGAGTGAAAACTGTAGCTGCGGTTCTCGCTTAATTGTGCATGAAAATATTAAACAAGCTCTGCTGGATAAACTGGCGATTGCAGCAAAAGAATGGAAAGTGGGTGACCCGAGGCAAGCGGATGTATCAATTGGGCCGATGGTTGAAAAAGCGCACTTTGATAAAGTGAAATCGTTTTTAGATATCACAAAGCAAGAAGGGGGGAAAATCGCTATTGGTGGTCGCGTTCACCATGAAATTGGTTCTGGGTGGTATATCGAGCCGACAATTTTCGATAATGTGACTTCAGATATGTCGTTGTTTAAAGAAGAAGTTTTTGGCCCTATCTTAGCAGTAACCTCATTCAAAACGGAAGAAGAGGCAATTACGCTAGCCAATAAGACACAATATGGGTTAGCGGCCTCTTTTTATAGTCAAGACGTCCACCGAGCCATGCGCGTTGCTCGCCAAATTAGTGCGGGAACGGTCTCAGTCAATGGTTTTAGTGAAGGGAATATTACCACGCCATTTGGTGGTTTCCGTCAATCAGGTTTTGGCGGAAAAGACAATGGCCTAGAGGCTTTTGAACAGTATAGCCAAACCAAAGTTATCTGGTTTGTTCACCAATAAATAACGTTGACCTGAGTCTACAATGCTCAGGTTTTTTTTTACCCTGCAAACACACAATAAACAATTACAATAACGAAGGAGTACAAAATGGAAGCCATCGTTAATACCATCGTTGGTTACATATGGGGTAATGCACTGGTGTTTTTATCACTGGGCGTAGGACTCTACTTCACTTTAGCGACTCGTGGCGTGCAATTTCGCTATCTCATCAAAATGATTTGTTTATTAAAGGAAAATAAAGCATCAAAAGAGGGGATTTCTTCCTTCCAAGCTTTCTGTTTAGCATTGTCAGGCCGTGTTGGTGTTGGCAATATTGCGGGGGTTGCTACTGCAATAGCTGCTGGTGGGCCAGGTGCCATTTTTTGGATGGTAGTCATGGGGCTATTAGGTGGCGCGAGTGCCTTTATTGAATCTACACTTGCTCAAATCTATAAACAACGTTCAGATGGGCAATATCGCGGTGGTTCCCCTTATTATATTGAAAAAGGGTTAAAGTTGAAGCCGTTTGCCATCATTGTTGCCGCCGTAATTTGTTTATCTTACGGTGTATTAGTGCCAGGTATTCAGGCTAACACCATTGCTGACTCTTTCCAGACATCGTTTAACCTTCCTCCGATGGCGACTGGGGCGATTGTCACCGTATTAATGGCATGGCTTATCTTTGGTGGCGTGAAACGTATCGCAAGTGCAGCAGATAAAATCGTTCCCTTGATGGCGATAGCTTACTTGGTGATGATGGTGATTATTTTGGGCAGCCATTATGAAAAAGTACCAGCGATGTTTAATTTAATCTTCCAAAGTGCATTGGGTATGGATGCGGTATTTGGTGGGATTGTTGGAACCGCAGTATCATGGGGTGTTCGTCGCGCGGTATTTTCCAATGTGGCAGGTGCTGGTGAGGCAACATTTAGTTCAGCGGCTGCAGAAGTGAGTCATCCAGTAAAACAAGGGCTTATTCAAGCATTCTCCATTTATATTGATACGGTTGTAGTCTGTACAGCATCAGGCTTAATGATCCTTGTCACCAATATGTACAATGTATTCCCCGATGGTTCTGCAACCGCGCTGGTGGAATATGTACCAGGTGTTGCAGCAGGAACCGCATGGACACAGATGGCGGTTTCTACCGTGTTTACCTCTGCGGGCTCAGGCTTTGTGTCGATAGCAGTATTCTTATTCGCATTCACAACCTTAATGGCTTATTACTATATTGCTGAAACAACCATTGTCTACCTTGACCGCAAACTTGCTTATCCTGTTTTAAAACTGATACTTAAGTTTGTGTTCTTAATTATTGTGTTTATGGGTAGCGTGCAATCAGTGAGCTTAATGTGGAGCTTAGGTGATATTGGGTTTGGTAGTATGAGTTACCTAAATTTAATTGCGATAGTGTTTCTTTCTAAACCTGCACTAAGAGCGCTGCGAGATTATGAACGGCAGGAAAAATTAGGTGTTGACCCTGTGTTCAGTCCAAAAGTTGCAGGGATAGAAAATGCAGAGTTATGGGAAGATATTAGCCGTGAATATCATGAGCGAGGTATTGGTATTGAGCAAAAGAATAATGAAAATAAAGGGAAACTACAGATAAAAGAAGAGGAAAACTAGTAGAAAAAATGGCGGTGAGGGAGGGATTCGAACCCTCGATACGTTGCCGTATACACACTTTCCAGGCGTGCTCCTTCAGCCTCTCGGACACCTCACCGTTTTTTCTAAATCCGTTGCAGACCAGAGAGAAATCCTGCTGTGCAACGGGGCGCTACTATAGGGAAAATAGCGTCTTGCGTCAACTCCCTATTGATTCTTTTTCTTACTTTTATGTCCGTTTAGCTAAATAAAAATCAATTTGTATAATATCTAATCTTAATTGTTGCTTGTTAAGATAAATCATTTTTTTAATGTTAATAAGAACTGCAAGGATTAAGCATAAAATTCGTTAGCTAGTTAACAAAATCCTCAACGAAAGTGATCTTGGTTGCGGTATGGACTTGAAAATAAACGTCATTGCGCACACTCTGTTAGAAACCTAAGAGGAGCTGCCATGAATATTTTATTTTACCATCCATTCTTTAATTCAGAACAATGGATTGAAGGAATGCGTGCTAGATTACCACAAGCTAATATTCGCCAATGGGAAAAAGGGGATAAGCAAAGTGCAGATTACGCTATGGTGTGGCTGCCACCCTATGAATGCCTTGCGGGGCGCAATGATTTAAAAGGTATTTTTGCATTAGGTGCAGGTGTGGATGCCATCTTAAAGCAAGAGCAAGATAAACCAGGTACACTCCCTGCGGGTGTCCCTGTGATGCGCCTTGAAGATACAGGCATGGCTATCCAAATGGAAGAATATGCCTGTGCAAAGGTCTTAGCATACTTTCGTCGTATGGATGAATATCGGCAGTTACAATCTCAGCGTCAATGGAAGCAACTGCCTGCTTATCAACATGAAGAGTTTGTGATTGGTGTCATGGGGGCTGGCGCATTGGGCCAAGCTGTTGCGAAGCGCTTAGTCAGCTTTGGTTTTCATGTCAGAACGTGGAGCCGTTCTGAGAAACAGATCCCTAATGTAAAAAGTTATTATGGCAATGAGCAATTACCTGCATTCCTTTCGGGAACTCGTGTGGTCATCAATTTATTGCCAAGCACGCCAGAAACGGTTGGGATTTTAAATCAACAGCTGTTTAGCCAATTGCAACAAGGCGCTTATGTCATCAACTTAGCTCGTGGTGCACATTTGATAGAGCAGGATTTATTATCTGCATTGGATGCAGGGCAAGTTGCTGGGGCTGCATTAGATGTGTTTGCGAGTGAGCCTTTATCCCAAATGCACCCGTTCTGGACGCATCCACGTATTGCGATTACGCCGCATGTGGCTGCATTTACCCAGCCGAAAGAAGCAATGGATATGATTGTCAGTAATATCAAGCGCATTGAAGCGGGGGAAGCGCCTGTGGGAGTGGTTGATATGGAGCGTGGTTACTAATTACATCTAAAAGAATTGCAAGCTACCTGCTTTTTGCTAGCTTGCAATTTTGTTGTGTTTTTCTTCTCTAATACGTTTCTTATTTTTTCGGTATACTGAGCTTAAGAGCTGAGTCGCAACTGAATTTTAAATAGGAAAACCCATATGAACGAATTCTCAATCGTCTGCCGTATTTTAGGCACATTATTCCAACGCAGCGCTGATGACGCTCTTGTTAAACCTCTTATGGATATGATTGCGCAGGATAAATTGAAAGCATCATGGCCTCTAGAGCAAGATGAATTGTGGGCACGTATGGCGAAAGGATTGGATATTAAAGCGATTAGTGCTGACTACCAAGCCATGTTTGTCGGTGAAAATGCCACAGTATCAATGCTAGCCAATGATTATGACGAAGAAGTCACAGAAGCTGAAATCCGTGAGTTTTTAACCGTTAGAGGCATGACCTTAACGGATGCGCCAGTGAGCACATTGGGGGCGTTATTATTGGCTGCTTCTTGGTTAGAAGATCAAGCCGCCGAAGATGAAACCGCGGCACAAGAAGAATTATTTGATAGCTACATTCTCAGCTGGTACGGCGCATTTTTAGGTAAAATCGAAGCCCATGCCACGACGGCGTTTTATCGCACATTAGCCCAAATTGCCCGTGATGCCGTTATTGCGCTGCGCGATGAGTTAGATTCCGAGGCTAATGAGGACTAATTTGTGAGTGTTTTATCGGTAGCCAGACCTCATGACTTACGGAATGCAAAAAGGCCAACGAAAGGCTCTTATGTGACACTGTCACTTATATTCAAGAGCGATAATAAACAGTATTGATTAATATTTCTGATTGAATTAAAAAGGCAACAGATTTCTCTGTTGCCTTTAATGCTTTTCTCAATCAAAAAAATTTATGGTTAAAATTAATCCACTAATGGAATGACCAGTTTACCTGGTTTAATCTCAAGTCCCTTAGCCAATTTTTTGGCTGTTGCTTCTGCAGCGCCGTTATCTGGGTTGAGGACATAGACGGGCTGTGTTTCGAAGAAAGTTTCAAGGGAACTATTTAGATAAGGGATTACCGCAGACATGGCGGTATCCATGTTCTCTGGGGTGACTTTATAATTGCTTATATTCAATTCTTTTAAGTAGATAGACCCTGTTTTTGCATCAAAAATTGGGCGAGCCGTTAAGGTTAAGCTAATTTGCGCCTCTGCTTTTCCAATCAAAGAGTCTAACTTAACCGTAGCATCACCATTTAGGGCGATTTTACCTGGCTCACTACGGCCTATTTCAGATTTTAAATTCGCCAGTTGGATATCTGCATCAGCAAGCCCAGAAATCCCCACTTTGTGGTCATATTTTACTTTATTAGCAAGGTAGCTATTTATTTGGGACTCACTGATACTGAATTCAGATAATTGGCTACAGCCCGTTATTAGAGTGATAAAACCAATCATTGTGGCCAATAAAAATTTTTTCATAAAGACTCCTTTTACAGTAATACCGCTAGTTTAGCGCATTACTGCCCACTCAACATGACTGTTTCAATTTTTTTACGGTTAAATTGCTTATGTAACGCCCACAGAGTGACAAAACCGATTATCCCCAGTAAAAACCAAGGCAATTGAGGCATATTCCATTGGTGCCCAATATCATACATCCAACCACCACCCGTATAACCAACAGCACCACCTAGGGCAAGGCCGAGACGGCTAAAGCCCATATAACTGCCACGAGCTCGGGGATCTGCAAGTGAAGCACTTAGCGTTTCTCTAGCAGGATCGGCAGTCACGGTTCCTAAATAGAATAGACAAATTAAACCAAATAACATATTTAACGAAGTTGTCATCCCTATTGGGAACATACTTAAGCTCATTAAAAATAGGCCTGCCATTAACCGCTGCTCTAGGCGAAAATGTTTTTCACTCCAACGTGCAATGGGATAAAGCAAAGTGAGAGAAATCATAGCTTCAATGGCATACATCCATTTTACTGCCGTTGGTGTTCCAGCTAGCTCATTGACAACAATTGGGAACATTAACATCACTTGCACAGAAAGCATAAAGTAACCTGCTAAGGTCACAACATAGGTGACAAACCGTTTGTCTTTTAAAACACGGTTCATACCTTCTTTAATCGGAGTCCTTACCGTTGAAATACGATAAGCGGGGAGTAACCATGCATTACAGATGGCGGCAATGATAAACACCACGGCACCCGCCCAGCAGACATAGTGGAAATCATATTGTAGCAGCCAGCTACCAATTAAAGCACCGATAACAGCACCAGCACTATCTTGCATCAATAAAAGTGAATAAAAACGGCCGCGTTCGTAGGGGCGAGTAAGTTTGATAACCAGCGCCGTTCTGGGGGGATCAAATAGCGTGCCACCAAGGGCAGAAAGCACACAAGATAGCCACAACACCCAAGGGTCGTAAGCGATTGCCATCAAAGCAAAGCCACTTGCTCGTAAAAGCATTCCAATAACAATCATAGGCTTAGCACCAAATCGGTCAGCAATTGCGCCACCAAAAATACCTAAGCCTTGTTGAACAAATTGCCGTAGGCCTAATGCGAAGCCTACCACTACAGCGGCCCAACCTAGTTGGTCAACAAATCGGATTGAAATCAACGGAAAAACGACAAAAAAGCCGAGGACAACTAACATGTTGTCGAGCAAAAGGAAATATTTACCAAGGCTTCTTGCCCGTGACACCTGTGCCATGACACACCATTAAAAAATTGCTAAGAGAGGATTGTTCCATAATGTTACTTATCAATAATATCAGTATAATAGAGAGCAATAGATGATATTTTTTTATCGAGGGTGGCATCGAGGATCGATGATTTATTTTTATCGATGCAATAGCCGTCATATTTTGCACCGCAGCGTTGTTGGCTACACTTAGCTCCCCTAATCACATACTTTTGTATGCTCATAGGGATAGCTGCGTTTGCCGCCTAGCTGCAATACAAACTATTTAGGCTATTGAAAGAGTTAGCAAGAGAAGACGCTAAATCGTCATATTTTGCACCGCAGCGTTGTTGGCTACACTTAGCTCCCCTAATCACATACTTTTGTATGCTCATAGGGATAGCTGCGTTTGCCGCCTAGCTGCAATACAAACTATTTAGGCTATTGAAAGAGTTAGCAAGAGAAGACGCTAAATCGTCATATTTTGCACCGCCGCGTTGTTGGCTACACTTAGCTCCCCTAATCACATACTTTTGTATGCTCATAGGGATAGCTGCGTTTGCCGCCTAGCTGCAATGCAAACTATTTAGGCTATTGAAAGAGTTAGCAAGAGAAGACGCTAAATCGTCATATTTTGCACCGCCGCGTTGTTGGCTACACTTAGCTCCCCTAATCACATACTTTTGTATGCTCATAGGGATAGCTGCGTTTGCCGCCTAGCTGCAATGCAAACTATTTAGGCTATTGAAAGAGTTAGTAAGAGAAGACGTTAAATCGTCATATTTTGCACCGCAGCGTTGTTGGCTACACTTAGCTCCCCTAATCACATACTTTTGTATGCTCATAGGGATAGCTGCGTTTGCCGCCTAGCTGCAATGCAAACTACTTAGGCTATTGAAAGAGTTAGTAAGAGAAGACGTTAAATCGTCATATTTTGCACCGCAGCGTTGTTGGCTACACTTAGCTCCCCTAATCACATACTTTTGTATGCTCATAGGGATAGCTGCGTTTGCCGCCTAGCTGCAATGCAAACTATTGAAGAATTGAAAATTGAGAGCAAGATAATTCATCTATTTGACTGACTGATTTTAGATGCTCATCAATAATAGAGAATGCTACACTTTGCTATTTAGCTAACGAATAAATATGCACGGCTAGGGAATCTAGCTATTTTAAATTAATAAAGGGTTAACGATGTTTGGTTATCGCTCAAATGTACCGAAGGTACGCCTGATCACTGATAGAATGATTATTCGTTTGACTTATGAGCGAGATAATTATCGCCTAGCTGATTATTACAGCTTGAATAAAGACTTTCTTATCCCTTGGGAACCGACTCGAGATAACTCTCACTATCAACCCGCTGGCTGGCAAAATCGTTTGCAAGTGATGAATGAAATGCATCGCGAAGGTAGTGCTTATCATTTCCTACTATTAGATAAAGAAGAAAACGAGGTGATTGGAGTAGCAAATTTTAGTAATGTCCTGCGTGGCTCATTCCATGCGTGCTATTTAGGGTATTCTCTGGGCGAAAAATGGCAAGGGCAAGGCTTGATGTTTGAAGCGTTAACCCAAGTAACTCGCTATATGCAACAACATCAGAAAATGCACCGCATCATGGCAAACTATATGCCTCATAATATGCGTAGTGGTAATCTATTGGCCAAGCTTGGTTTTGAGCGTGAAGGCTATGCAAGGCAATACTTACAAATCAATGGTGAGTGGCGTGACCATGTATTAACTGCATTGACGGATAATTCTTGGGCAATGAATAAAGCGTAAACTCTTAATTTACTTTTCAATCGTAGTCAGTGGCAGCCCGCGCTGTTAAACTGATACGATTGTTTACTTTTAGTCTATCAATCATGAATTTATTAAAATCGCTGGCGGCAGTAAGCTCAATGACCATGATGTCTCGGGTCCTTGGTTTTATTCGCGATGCCATCATTGCTCGGGTATTTGGTGCAGGCGCCGCTGCCGATGCTTTTTTTGTCGCGTTTAAATTGCCAAATCTGTTACGTCGGATTTTTGCAGAAGGGGCATTTTCTCAAGCATTTGTCCCCATATTAGCGGAATATAAAAACCAACAAGGTGAAGAAGCTACACGTACATTTGTCGCTTATATTGCGGGGATGCTCACCCTTGCTTTAGCGATAGTCACTGTATTGGGCATGATTGCGGCGCCCTGGATTATCTATGTGACAGCCCCTGGCTTTACTGATGATGCGGATAAGTTTGCGTTAACAACCGACCTGTTGCGAGTCACATTTCCCTATATTTTTCTAATCTCACTCGCTTCCCTTGCTGGGGCAATTTTAAATACGTGGAACCGCTTCTCTGTACCCGCCTTTGCACCCACACTACTCAATGTGAGTATGATCATTTTTGCTGCGTTTGCCGCACCTTACTTTGACCCGCCGATCATGTCACTGGCATGGGCGGTATTAGTGGGGGGGGTGCTACAATTGGTCTACCAGCTTCCCCATTTAAAGAAAATTAGTATGTTAGTGTTGCCGCGCCTGTCATTTCGCGATAGCGGTGTTTGGCGTGTAATGAAAATGATGGGGCCTGCGATTATCGGTGTGTCAGTCGCGCAAATCTCATTAATTATTAATACTATATTCGCCTCATTCCTACAGTCAGGGTCTGTTTCGTGGATGTACTATGCGGACAGATTGATGGAGTTACCCTCTGGAGTGCTTGGTGTGGCCTTGGGAACGATCTTGCTGCCATCTCTCGCGAAGAGCTTTACGAGTGGAAACCAGAATGAATATCGACAATTAATGGACTGGGGACTGCGTCTTTGCCTGCTATTAGCATTACCATGTGCTCTTGGTTTAGCTATCTTATCTGAAGCGCTGACGGTTTCATTATTCCAATATGGTAACTTTACCGCACATGATTCGTTAATGACACAATATGCATTGATAGCCTATTGTGTAGGGCTAACAGGCATGATTTTAGTGAAGATTTTAGCGCCTGGTTTCTATTCACGCCAAGATATTCGTACTCCAGTTAGAATTGCCATCGTGACCTTAATTTTGACGCAATTAATGAACTTAGCCTTTATAGGGCCTTTACAACATGCTGGTTTGGCATTATCTATTGGCTTAGCGGCTTGTTTTAATGCAGGTGTTCTGTATTGGCAATTACGTAAACAAGATATTTTCCAACCGCTTGCAGGGTGGAAAGGTTTCTTATTTAAGCTACTGATTGCGTTAGTTGTAATGGGCGCGGTGTTATTTGGCCTGCTGCACTTTATGCCATCTTGGCAAGAAGGGAATATGCTCATGCGTATGTTGCGCTTAATTGGTGTGGTGATTGTCGGAGCTGGTAGCTATTTTGTTGCTTTATATATATTAGGTTTCCGCCCACGTGATTTTATGAAGAGAAGCATCGCGTAACATGCTGAAAGTCTGTTAATTTAATGAAAGCCCATTAATTTGGGCTTTTTTGTCTCGATATTCTATCGTTTTAAACCCCATTGTATTTTCTATCCATTTCCAATTTTTTCATCTCTTTTAATAATTCCTCAATTAATAATATTATAATTATTTTATGATATATCAAGTAATTGTTTTTATTGATAAAAATAACCTTCATTGTTTGTTTTACGGTATATTTAGTGCGCGCTTGTTTTTTATCAATAAAGCGTAGGAGGCCACTAGAAATTGGCATAAATAGGATGTTGACCAATGTCAACGTTTTTGGTTATAGTGTATTTATCGGAGGGCGATGAAAAAACATCCGAACAAGCATATTCAAGCAGCCATTGAATATGCGATTGCTAATGGCTGGTTTTGGGTGAGTGCAGGGAGTTCATCACATACATTTTGTAAATTACGTTGTGGTAACGCTGTTGATGAGCACAAAACACATATGATGAGTGTTTGGTCAACACCAAGAGTGATGGAAAACCATGCCAAGCAGATCATCCGGAAAGTGGATCACTGTATTGCACTTTCGAAATAATTATAGCGGCTTAGGCCGCTTATTAGATGATAAAAAAGAGATTAAGGAGCTTTGATGGCGCAATACGCATTCACGTTAACACTTTCTGGGGTAACGGTAGATACCACGGGCTTAGAAGATGCTTTATTTACGGCAGGCTGTGATGATGCCTTGGTGTGCTACTATGGTAATTCCGTTTATTTAGAGTTTGATAGAGAGGCGAGTTCACTGGATGCGGCTATTGAAACGGCAATTGCTGATATTGAGAGCGCAGAAATCTCAATGCAAGTGGCATCAGTTGATAGCACGCTGGTTGGTTTAAGTGATATTGCAGAGTTAGCAGGGTTAACACGCCAAGCGGTTGCATTATTAAAAGATGGGTCAAGAGGAAAAGGCAATTTTCCAGCCCCAGTACAACGTTTAAGTGGCAACTCACCTTTGTGGGATTGGGCTAGTGTGGCTAGGTGGTTAAAGGATAATAATCGTTTAGGGCATGACCCTGAACTTTGTGAAAAAGCAAAAACATTGTGTAAGTGGAATCTAGTCTTACAAAATTGTGCGAATGAAAACGTTGAAGAAATACAGACTTTGACGCAAAAGTTACTTACGCGACGAAAAGAAAAACAGCCCACCGAGGCGAGCTGTTAATTAAATAATGCGAACGTGATTACATTCTTTCGACTGTTTCAATACCTAATGTATCTAAACCTGTTTTTAAGGTTTTTTGCGTTAACGCCGCCAGTTTTAAACGGCTTTGGCGTACAGCGTCATCTTCGGTCGATAAAATTGGGCAGTGTTCGTAGAAAGAAGAGAATAGGCCTGCAAGTTCATACAGGTAAGCACACATCACATGTGGCGTTCCATCACGCGCAACAGTGAGAATGGTTTCTTCAAACTGCAATAAACGTGTCGCCAGTGCGATTTCACGTGGGTCTTGCAGTGAAATTGGTAAAGTCAGATCTGCTTGAGTTAAGTTGGCTTTTTTGAAGATAGAAGCAACACGGGTATACGCATATTGCATATACGGTGCGGTGTTTCCTTCAAACGCTAACATGTTATCCCAATCGAAAATGTAGTCCGTTGTTCTGTTTTTCGATAGGTCTGCATATTTTACTGCGCCAATACCAACGACATTCGCCACATTCAGTAGCTCGTCTTCAGGCATGTCTGGGTTTTTCTCGCGGATCAGCGCTTGTGCACGTTCAACGGCTTCATCTAATAAGTCAGATAAACGTACAGTACCACCTGTACGGGTTTTAAATGGCTTCCCGTCTTTACCCAGCATCATTCCAAACATGTGGTGTTCAAGTGCCATTGTCTCAGGGATATAACCCGCTTTACGGACGATAGTCCAAGCTTGCATCAAATGTTGGTGCTGACGTGAATCGATGTAATATAATGAGCGATCGGCATGGAGCGTTTCGTAACGGTATTTGGCGCAAGCGATGTCAGTGGTGGTGTATAAGAAACCGCCGTCTTTTTTCTGGACGATCACGCCCATCGGTTCGCCTTCTTTATTTTTAAATTCATCAAGGAAAACGACGGTAGCGCCTTCACTTTCAACGGCTAAACCTTTGGCTTTTAAATCAGCGACAATGCCTGGTAACATGCTGTTATATAAGCTTTCACCCATTACATCGTCTTCAGTTAAAGTGACATTTAGGCGTTTGTAGGTTTCTTGATTCTGCTGCATAGTGATATCAACAAGCTTACGCCACATTTCACGGCAGTATTCATCACCTGATTGCAGTTTTACGACATAACCACGAGCACGTACCGCAAATTCTTCATCTTCGTCATAGTGTTTTTTAGCTTCGCGATAAAACTCTTCCAGATCAGCGAGCGCCATGTCATTGGCGCTTTCGTTTTGCACTTTTTCAAGATAAGCAATGAGCATACCGAACTGAGTTCCCCAGTCGCCAACATGATTAGCGCGGATCACGCGGTGACCGATAAATTCTTGCGTACGTGCAGCAGCGTCACCAATAATGGTTGAGCGCAAGTGACCAACGTGCATTTGTTTTGCCACGTTAGGTGCAGAATAGTCGATAACGATGGTTTCGGCTTTTACAGGGGCAAGGCCTAAACGTTGGGAGGCTAATGCTTCTTCAACGTGTTTTTCAACCCAAGAAGGTTCAAGGAAGATATTAATAAAGCCTGGTCCAGCAATTTCCACTTTGCTGGCAATACCATCTAAATCTAAATGATTGAGGATCTGTTCAGCGAGTTGTCGTGGTGGCATCCCCAGTTTTTTAGCCGCGCCCATGACGCCGTTGGCTTGATAATCACCAAATTGGGCTTTAGCGGATTGACGCACGAGTGCATCACTGTCTGCTGGAGCGCCCGCTGCAAGCATTGCAGTACTAATTTTGTCTGAAAGAATCGCCTGAATATTCACTGAATTACCTTAAATTACGAACATAGTTACCACATTGTGCCATCACATGTGGAGAACTAAAAGGTGGAAGAGAAAAATCGGCAGGTTTTATACCATATTTTGGGGGACTCATGCTACAGTCAGCGCCATTGTTTAGATGATAAGTAGATAAAAAGAGGTTTTTGTTGTGCTGCCATTTCGTGAAGTTCCACAATTAAACGATTTATGGGAAGACTTACCTAAATTTGCCAACCAGTTGCAATTAATGGCGAAACAACTTGATGTGTCATTAACGGCTTACGTTATCGATCATATTTCAGTACGCTGCCACTACCTTGAAACAGCACAGCGCTGGCATGAAGGTTTATTGCAATGCGGGCAGATTATTTCCGATAATATCATCAATGGCAGGCCAATTCGTTTATATGAACTTAGCCAACCACTACAAATTGCTGGGCAGAGTGTATTTATCGTTGAGCTACCGTTTCCAAAAGATAAAAAATACCCACAAGAAAGTTGGGAACATATTGAAATGGTGATTAATGTGCCTCCCGCAGAATTGGAAAAAACGGCACGAGCATTACTGCCGAACCCTCTTCCAATCGGATTTAATGTGAAAGTAAGTCAGCCTAAAGGGCAGCAAGAACGTTTGCCCAATCCAACATTGGCAGTGTCAAATGGTAAAATAACCGTCAAATACCACCCATTTACGCTAAAAAAGATAATTGAAAGTGAAAAATAAGTGATGCAATTAACGTTATTGATCAATAGTGCCAGTGTTTTTTTCGGGGTGTGATATCCATCCGATAACATTTTTTAATAAATGGCATTATTCAAAACGGTATTAACAATTATTATTCTACCCCTATCTATTTGTATTAGGGGAATTTAAAGCATGGGCTTTATTACCACATTTGGAGGTAATCATGGCGAAACTGGAAATTTGCTGTTTCGGAATTGAATGTGCTCAAGTAGCGCAAGAATACGGTGCTGACCGTATCGAATTATGCTCTGGTGCCGCAGATGGCGGTCTAACACCAAGCTATGGCTATCTGAAATTAGCAAGAGAAAAACTTCACATTCCAGTTCATCCCATTATTCGTCCTCGTGGTGGTGATTTTTGCTATAACGTTAGCGAATTTGACGTTATTCGTGAAGATTTAATCATGATAAAGGAAATGGGGTTTCCAGGAGCAGTCATTGGCATTCTTGATAGTGAAGGGCGCATTGATATTAACCGTATGCATGGGTTGATGGAAATCGCCAATGGGATGAATATAACTTTCCATCGCGCGTTTGATATGTGCATCAATCCACTGCTTGCCTTAGAGCAATTAAATGAATTAGGTGTAGCGCGAATTTTAACTTCGGGCCAGCAGCAGAGTGCAGAATTGGGATTGCCATTATTGAAAGAATTGCACGAAAAAAGCCAAGAAATCAATGGTCCTAAAATTATGGCAGGTGCGGGGGTTCGTTTAGCTAATTTAAGTAAGTTTATGGAAATTGGTTTAACTGAAGTACACAGTTCTGCAGGTAAAACGGTACCATCAACCATGAATTACCGTAAAGTGGGCGTGACGATGGCATCTAATAGTGAAACGGATGAGTTCACACATTATTGCGTTGATGGGCTTACTGTAGAAGCGATGAAGGACTTTATTTCTATTACGGAAAAAGTACTAATTTAACGGTGCTCAAAATTTAAAGGAGAAACCTATTATGGGTTTCTTCTTATTTTGTCTTGGTGCTATAGGGAATAGCAAAAGCAGTCAAGTAAACATTAGAGTAGTAAATCTATAATTTCTATAAACATTCTTTTTTGAAGTTCTGACTTTTACTAGTTGATTATGCGTTATAATTTAACAAAAACCATGGATTATTGGGTTTAAGTAGCCAACATATTCACAAACTCATCTTGGTTGATGCATATCAATTAACCTTACAAAATACATGCCTACTATCTAATTATTATAAAAATATATTTTTTAGTTTATTTAATAATAATTAGAAGGTAGCAATGTAATGATTAATCACTTAGGAAAGAAAGCGTTAAGCAGGAGACGATTTATTCAAGTCTCTGCCTCAGCCGCAACAGCAACTGCCGTTGCAGGTTCTATCTCATTACCTTTTACGGCTCAAGCCGCTTCAATGGCTAAAACCCAGCCAGATGAAATTAATGAAAAAATCAAATATAGCGCCTGTTTAGTGAACTGCGGAAGCCGCTGTCCACTAAAAGTTCATGTCAAAGATGATGTTATTACCCGTATTTCTAATGAAACGATGTACGATGACAGTCAATTTGGTTTACACCAGATACGCCCTTGCTTAAGAGGGCGTTCTGTTCGTTGGAAAACCTATAACCCAGACAGAATAAAATACCCAATGATCCGTGTTGGTAAACGGGGAGAAGGCAAATTTAAACGTATTAGTTGGGATGAAGCGACAACCATTGTTGCTGAAAAATTAAAAGAGACAATTAATAAGTACGGCAATGAAGCGATTTATTACCAATATGGCTCGGGTTCGACAGGGGCTAATTTACAAGGGCGTAATGCCTGTAAACGTTTATTAAATCAGCTTGGTGGCTTTCTTGACCAACACGGAACATATTCAACAGCACAGATAAACGGCGTGATCCCTTATGTATATGGCAAGTTGGATGATTCCCTTTTATCTGAAATTGCCAACAGCGATCTCGTTGTTATGTTTGGGCACAACATTGCAGAAACGCGCATGTCAGGTGGTGGGCAATTCTATGAAACCTTGCAAGCATTAGAAAAAAGCAAAGCAAAAGTGATTATTATCGACCCGCGTCGTACGGATAGTGTGACAACATTAGGCGCAGAGTGGATACCTATTTATCCTGGAACGGATGGTGCGCTCGTTGCTGCTATCATTCATACTTTAATTAAAGAAGAATTAACAGACGAAGCTTTTCTCGCACAATATTGTGTTGGGTGGGATAGCCAAACATTACCAGACTCGGCCCCTAAAAATGCCTCCTATAAAGATTACATTTTAGGGTTCGGTGAAGATGGTGTCGAAAAAACACCAGAATGGGCGAGCAAAATAACGGGGGTATCACCAACGCGGATCATTCAATTGGCTCGTGAATTGGGCAATGCCAAGGCCGCGTGGATTTCGCAAGGTTGGGGCTTACAAAGAACCGCATCAGGGGAACAAGCTGCACGGGCGGTGATGATGTTGCCTATCGTGACGGGCAATATTGGTCGAGCAGGCACCAATGCAGGGGGATGGGGCGGTAACGTAGCTTATCCCGTTCCTGGATTTGCGATACCAAACCCTGTAAAAACTAAAATCCCGTGTTTTATGTGGACTGATGCCATTGTCCGCGGTACTGAAATGACAGCGGAAAATGCCACGCTATTAGGAAAGGACAAGCTTGAAACCAACGTAAAATTTCTTTGGCATTACGCTAGTAATGTGACGGGAAATCAACACTCAGATTTAAATAAAACCCATAAGATTTTGGCGGATGAATCACTCTGTGAATTTATTCTTGTGTGGGATATCCACATGACGCCATCCACCAACTACGCAGATTTAATTCTACCTGATGTGAGCAGCGTTGAGTCGAATGACTTAATCAATAATTCCTATGCAAGTGGAGCTTATCACTATGCGATACGCCTGCAAAATGCGATCACACCGCTGTGGGAATGCCGACAATCTTACGATGTTTTAACTGATATTGCTGACAAATTGGGGATTAAAGACCAATTTACTGAGGGGCGAACTCATGAGCAATGGATAGAACATTGTTACAACCAAATGCGTGAAAAAAATCCACAGTTACCCACTTTCGAAGAAACCAATGACATGGGGATTGTTGATAGGAAACTCGCAAATAGTGCAGACTATATTGCACTGAAGTCTTATCGGGATTCACCAACCGAAAACCCGCTGCCAACGCCATCAGGTAAAATTGAAATTTACTCAGCACGCTTAGCAAAAATAGCCCAAGAATGGGACTACCCTGATGACCAACGTATTCCCGCAGTGCCTGAATACTGTGTGAATACAGAAGGGGTTGAAAATACAAAGGCAAGGGAAAAATACCCACTACAAATGACGGGCTTTCATGATAAAGGCCATGCGCATTCATCCTACTTTAATGTCGCGGTATTGCGTGAGGCTGTACCACATCAATATTGGATAAACCCAATCGATGCATCCGCTCGAGGTATCCAAGATGGCAATCTCACTGAGATTTTCAATGATAGAGGGCGCATAAAAATTAAGGCGAAAGTAACGGCGCGGGTATTACCAGGCGTGATTGCGGTTCCTCAAGGGGCATGGCGTGAACTTGATAGCGAAGGCGTTGATATTGGTGGTTGTATTAATACGCTAACGACTCAGCAGCCGTCTGCACTCGTAAAAGGTAATCCTCAACATACTAACCTCGTTGATGTGAAACGTGCATAAGGAGCGACAAATGAAACAGTATGGTTTTTATTTTGATTCGACCAAATGCACGGGGTGTAAAACCTGTCAGGTCAGTTGTAAAGATGAAAAGGATTTAGACCTTGGCCCTAAGTTCCGCCGTGTTTATGAATTCGGAGGGGGAAGTTGGCAGCAACAAGACGGTATTTGGCAGCAAAATGTGTACAGCTATTACTTGTCAATTTCTTGTAATCACTGTTCAAACCCAACATGTGTCGAGGGTTGCCCAACAGGAGCGATGCATAAACGAGAGCAAGATGGCCTCGTGGTTGTTGATCAAACTATTTGTGTCGGTTGTCGGTATTGTGAGTTACGTTGCCCTTATGGCGCTCCGCAATATGATGAAAAGAAAAAGCTGATGAGCAAATGTGATGGCTGTTATGAGCGAGTAGAAAAAGGCATGAAACCTGTGTGCGTCGAATCATGCCCTCAGCGTGCGTTAGATTTTGATGATATTAACGTGTTACGTGAGCGCCATGGACAAATTAGTGGGATTGCCCCAATGCCAGACCCAAGTTTAACAAATCCCAATATCGTGATTAAACCGCATAAAGATGCTAAACCATCGGGTGATAAAAGCGGGATATTACAGAACCCTGCGGAGGTCTAACATGCACGAACTTCCTCTTGTTTTTTTTACTGTTTTTGGTCAGTCTGCCGCTGGGCTTTATCTGTTTGCTTATCTAAGCAAACGAATCGGTTGGTCGAGTAGCGAACAATTACGCCAATCGAACATCCTGGCTTTTGTATTGATGCTTATCGCTTTAGTTATCGGCAGTTTGCATGTGGGACAACCATTGCGTTTTTTCAATATGTTGTTAGGTGTAGGGCGCTCGCCAATGAGTAATGAAGCCTTACTGAGCGGTATTTTTGTCGCATTTGGTGCAGGGATTGTCTTTTTTACGTTGTTTGTCAAAAATGCCATGTTACGAGAAGTCTGTAATGTGGGCGCGATCATTTTCGGATTGGCATTCGTATGGTCAATACCGCAAGTCTATAATATTGAAACTGTTGCCAACTGGTTTACGGTTTTCACAACACTGCAAATGTGGATGACACTGTTTGTTGGCGGTGGGGCACTGGCGATTTTAATGGGGGCGCAACGGCTTGGTTCAATGGCATTTCTGCTTGGTGCGATTATCATTTTTGCCACAAGAGCGGCATATATCTCATTCCTAGGTGAAACAGGGCCTGTAATAAGTGCTGAACAAGCTGGTTTTTGGGCGTTTCAATTAGTGGTGATAGCAATCATGCTGTTTGTTTTTCCTGCGCTGCTCTATCGCGGCAGAAACTCTGCTATTGTGCTCAGTATTTGCGTGTTAGCGGTGATACTCGCCGAGTTATCTGGACGAGTTGCATTTTATAACTTATGGCAAATAGCGATGTAATAATGGGCTGATGAAATGTGCCTATGGGGTTATACCGATAGGCACATTACTCGTTTAAGGCTTTCGTGCAACTAGAATTGCCCGCAGCGGAGCTGGATAGCCCTCAACCGTCTTAGTTTGGTCATTCGGGTCCAAAAATTCTGCGAGAGAATCTGTTTTCATCCACGGTGTGCGGCGCTGTTCCTCTAATGAAGTTACGGCTTGGTCAACAATACGCACATCGACGAAACCGCATTTTTCTAACCACACCTTAAGCATTTTAGCGGAAGGGATAAAATAGACGTTACGCATTTGTGCATAGCGATCACCTGGGATGAGGCATTGAAATTCATCACCTTCAACCACTAAACTTTCGAGCACTAATTCGCCTTCACTAACTAATTGGTTTTTTAATTGCCATAAGTGGTCAAGTGGAGAGCGGCGATGATATAAAACCCCCATGGAGAACACCGTATCAAAGGCTTTTAGCTCAGGAAGTTGCTCAATACCGAGAGGTAATAAATGCACTTGTTGGTTATCACCCAATAATTTTCTTACCGCTTCAAATTGGCATAAGAAAAGTTCTGTGGGGTCAATGCCGACAACAAATTTGGCTTCTTGCCCTAACATCCGCCACATATGATAACCGCTGCCACAACCTACATCTAACACATACCTATTTTTTAATGATGAAATATGCGGTAAAACACGATCCCATTTCCAATCTGAACGCCATTCGGTATCAATATTGACACCATAAAGGGAGAAAGGGCCTTTACGCCATGGCATTAATTGCTCAAGGATATTATTTAAACGGCGTGTTTCCCCAGAGGTCAGCGCTGGATCGCGAGTTGCCGTCACACTGTTAATTAAGTCTAATTGGGTTGGATGCATAACAGGCAAATTATCAAGCATTTTTTCCCATGAGGAAAAACCACCGTGTAAACCTTGTTTTTTCCACTCTGTTAACTGCGCAGGTAATGTTTCTAACCAGTGACTTAATGGGCCAACGGCAATTTGTTGGTAAAAACGACCGAAATCAATCATCTTTAAGCCTCTTTAAGCGCTAACAGTGAGCCAAAATTAAAACATTGGAACCAAACTTCGCAGTGGCTAAACCCAACGTGTTTTAGGCGAGCTTTGTGTGTTTCAACGGAGTCAGTCAACATCACGTTTTCTAACATGCTGCGCTTTTGGCTAATTTCTAATTCGCTATAGCCATTTGCCCGTTTGAAATCATGATGCATATTGAACAGTAACTCACCGATTTCGTTGTCTTCAAAATTAAATTTTTCGGAGAGAACCAAAATACCACCTGGTTGTAACCCGCGATAAATTTTTTCGAGTAATAAAAGTCGGTCATCAGGCTTGAGGAATTGCAAAGTAAAATTGAGTACAACCATTGATGCATTTTCAATATTCACATCACGAATATCACCTTCAATCACCTCAACGGGGGTCTTTGCGCGGTAGGCATCAATATGGCGGCGGCATCGTTCTACCATCGCTGGGGAGTTATCGATAGCAATAATTTTACTGTTCTCAACCGTAATATTGCGTCGAATAGAAAGCGTTGCCGCACCTAATGAGCAGCCTAAATCATATACGCGGCTGTTTGGCTTCACAAAACGGCCCGCAAGCATACCAATCATGGTAATAATATTGGAATAGCCAGGCACAGAGCGCTGGATCATATCGGGGAATACTTCGGCGACTTTTTCATCAAATTGCCAATCACCAAGGTTAGCAATCGGTGCGGAAAAAAGACTGTCTTTGTGGTTTGGATCCTGATTTGACATAAGTTCTGTATTAATAATCAAACAAAAGTAGTGGGGGATTGTATCAGAAAGGTAGCACAGTGAAAATCAATCCATTGAGAATGAAATAATGAGGCGGCACATTAAGTCGTGCCGTAGAAGAGCACTAAAGATTAAATGAAACGATTTGTAGCCATGGCAGATAATAAGTATTGGCGATAACCATTAATGCCATCGAAAGATAAGTTGCAACCATACCTGAGCGGCGATAAGAGTAATCATGGTTTTTTAAGCCATAAGAATGGAGTAACCGACCTGCAATTAAAATTAAACCACAAATGTGGATCATCCAAACTTGAGCACCGTTCATCTCCATTAAAAGTAATAAAATAAGGGAGATAGGTATGTATTCAATGGCATTGCCATGAACACGAATTGCGGTTTGCAGTTCATAAAAACCACCATCCCCATAGGCTATACGGTACTGGTTACGTAGCTTCACAACATTTAAAGATAATCTAAGCAGCAGTAAGGCACCCAGTACAGCGTACAAAGAGCTGACCATTTTTTACTCCACCATAAAACGAATCAAATTATGAAAACACCTAAAAATATAAGTTATAGTAATGGGTATTAACGATATTTTCTAAATTGTAAATCCTAAAATGCCGTTCGACAAATGAATTAACAACTTTTTTGGGTAATCACGTAGCGTTACTTAACTAAGCCATCTTGTTTTAATTGGGATAGAACCGCGGCGGCTGTCGTTGAACATCGAGGTAAATCTTCACTGGTAAACCACGCTAACTCAGCAATTTCAGCGGCAGGTTGCGGTATTCCTTGGTAATCTGCAAAATAGCAACGAATACGCACTTGTGTGCCACCGTCTTTACCATCAGCAAGTCCTATAAACTCACCATAAAAGCCAATAGAGCCAGGTACTAAGTTTAACGTCAATTCTTCTTCAATTTCACGACATAAAGCTTGCTCATCACTTTCACCTTGCTCGCGCTTTCCGCCTGGGATGTAAAATAAGCTTTTATTGTGTGAGCGTACCATGGCAACTTTATTTTCAGACAAAGCAATTAACCCAAGTTTATCAATAATTTTATCACTCATAATTTTGCTACTCTTGTTATTTCCGATGGTTAGTTTGCTCAATTTGGTTGAGATAAAATAAAGCCATTAAGCAGGAAGTAAGCCCACTTAATGATTATCAAGGATTAAAATTTATTTCTTTTCAACGATTTTTACAAGTTCATAGCGGATGCTTGGTGCATCAGCTGGTGGGTTTGGTACATCAAATTGTTTAACTTGTAAGACGTAAGAGAAGCCTGGTTGATATTCAAAACCTTGAATAGAACTATAGAATAACTGCCAGTCATCATTTGGGTTTTCTTTGACTTTCATACACTTCATTGGAGCAACACCCACGCAGTCAGCGAGTGTGGAATCGATGTAAAATGTTTTATTGTTATCAATATCTGCAGTTTTCACAGTTTGGCATCCAACAAGTAGCATCAGCATAGATGAAGCAATTAACAGTTTTTTCATGTGTGATCCTTAAGCAGCAGATGATTAATTAGGTTGATTACTGAGTTAATTGGATTATAGCAAACTGAAAAAGGTAACAATTCCTAAATCGACCTAATTCCTAGAATGTCTAAGCTATTAAGTTATAAAAAGGGATGAAGGTCTTACTCTGTAAGCTTCGTGTACTTTTTGTGCAGCAATAAGTGATATTAGAAATAAACCTTTGCCATAATATATACATGGCGTCTTTAGTCCCTTAAAATCAACTTAACCATATTCCTCATTTAACCCTGTCTAGCTAAGGGTGGTAATCACAATGAAGTTGATGAACAACCATAAAAATGATGAAAATATGATTAAAAACAAAATGGTTTAGGCGATAAGCGGTATTCGCAACTATTTGTCTAACAGAATTTCCTGTATAATGTCTGCCTTTTTGACATTCTGAATTTTCAGCCCGTGTTTCGCAAATAGGGTTCAGCAAAATGCCAAAATCCCGCAGCAAGCAAAAGCACAACAGCTGAGTAAAAGGATATTGTATGCGTACTAATTATTGTGGGCAGTTAAGCATTGCTCACGAAGGCCAACAGGTCACTCTTTGTGGATGGGTAAACCGCCGTCGCGACTTAGGTGGTTTGATTTTTATCGATATGCGTGACCGTGAAGGCATCGTTCAAGTTTTCTTCGATCCAGATCGTAAAGACATATTTGAAAAAGCGTCAGAGCTGCGTAATGAGTTCTGTATCCAAATCACAGGGACAGTACGCGCGCGTCCAGATAGCCAGAAAAATAAAGATATGGCGACTGGGGAAATTGAAATTTTTGCGCAAGAGCTTTATGTATTCAATAAATCAGAACCGTTGCCACTCGATAGCAACCAAACAAATACAGAAGAGCGTCGCTTAAAATACCGCTACCTAGATTTACGCCGTCCTGAAATGTCTGAGCGCTTACGCACTCGTGCGAAAATCACCAGTTTTGTCCGTAATTTCATGGATACAGAAGGCTTCGTTGATGTTGAAACGCCAATGTTAACTAAAGCAACGCCTGAAGGTGCTCGTGACTATTTAGTTCCAAGCCGTGTTCATAAAGGTAAATTTTACGCGCTGCCACAGTCTCCACAACTGTTTAAACAGTTACTGATGATGTCTGGCTTTGACCGCTATTATCAAATCGTAAAATGCTTTCGTGATGAAGATTTACGAGCAGACCGTCAACCTGAATTTACTCAAATCGATGTTGAAACCTCATTTATGACCGCAGAGCAAGTACGCGAAATCATGGAACGCATGATCCGCAATCTCTGGTTAGACGTGAAAAATGTTGATTTAGGCGATTTCCCAATCATGACGTTTGCAGAAGCAATGCGTCGTTATGGTTCAGATAAACCAGACCTTCGTAACCCAATGGAACTGGTGGATGTTGCTGATATCGTTAAAGATGTTGAGTTTGCCGTATTCTCTGGTCCTGCGAATGATCCGAAAGGCCGTGTTGCGGCATTGAAAGTGCCTGGCGGCGCAGCAATGACCCGTAAACAAATTGACGAATATGGCCAATTCGTGGGTATATATGGTGCGAAAGGGTTGGCTTGGATGAAAGTCAACGAACGTGCTAAAGGAATAGAAGGTATTCAAAGCCCAGTCGCAAAATTCCTCAATGAAGAGGTGATTAACCAACTGTTAGACCGTACTGGTGCAGCGGATGGCGATATCATTCTGTTTGGTGCAGGTGCGAAAAATGTGGTCACAGATTCAATGGGTGCACTGCGTTTGAAAGTGGGGCGTGATTTTGAACTGACAGATCTAAATAGCTGGCAGCCACTGTGGGTCATCGATTTTCCAATGTTTGAAGAAGATGGGGAAGGTGGTTTAACCGCGATGCACCATCCATTCACATCGCCGAAAGATTTCTCACCAGAAGAGCTAGCAAGTAAACCAGAAGATGCTGTTGCCAATGCTTATGATATGGTGATTAACGGTTATGAAGTGGGTGGCGGTTCAGTGCGTATTCACCGTAATGAAATGCAGCAAACCGTGTTTAGCATTTTAGGTATTAATGAAGAAGATCAACGTGAAAAATTTGGTTTCTTATTAGACGCACTGAAATACGGCACACCACCACACGCAGGTTTAGCTTTTGGCCTTGACCGTTTAGTGATGTTATTGACTGGAACGGATAACATCCGTGATGTTATCGCTTTCCCGAAAACAACCGCTGCGGCTTGTTTAATGACGAATGCACCAAGCTATGCAAACCCAGACTCGTTGACTGAGTTGGCGATTGCTGTTGTGGCGAAAGACGAAGAGTAAGACGGCGAATGACCGCATTTAAGCGCCCTGAATCGGTATTAGTCATCATCGTGGCTGAAACAAGCGGTCGGGTGCTAATGCTACGGCGTAAAGATGATCCAGACTTCTGGCAGTCCGTGACTGGAAGTCTGGAACCTAACGAAAAACCGTATGAAACTGCGTGTCGTGAAATCAAAGAAGAGACAGGTTTTGACGTTAAACAAAACGGCTTGCAAGACTTGTCCCATAGCATCATCTTTGAAATTTTTCCGCATTTCAGGCATCGTTATGCACCGAATGTAACACATTGCAAAGAGCACTGGTTTAAAATGGTGCTAGATGAAGAACACATGCCATTACTGACTGAACATACAGAGTTTCGTTGGTTAAGCCCAAATGAAGCGGCAAAACTTACTAAATCATGGAGTAACAGTCAGGCTATTTTAGAATTTGCTAATTAATTATTGTATTGACGTTTTTGGAGATATTTCATGGCAGGTCATAGTAAATGGGCCAATACCAAACACCGTAAAGCAGCCCAAGATTCTAAGCGCGGTAAGATTTTCACAAAAATTATTCGTGAACTTGTCACTGCTGCACGTTTAGGTGGTGGTGATACTGGCACTAACCCACGTTTACGTGCCGCAGTAGATAAAGCATTATCAAATAACATGACTCGTGACACCTTAAACCGTGCAATTGCACGCGGTGTGGGTAATGATGAAAGTGATAATATGGAAACCATCATTTATGAAGGTTATGGTCCTGGCGGTACTGCTGTTATGGTTGAGTGCTTAAGTGACAACCGTAACCGTACCGTATCTGAAGTGCGCCACGCGTTTACTAAAACAGGTGGTAACTTGGGAACAGATGGTTCAGTCTCTTATTTATTTACCAAACGTGGTGTTATTACTTATGCACCAGGTGTGGATGAAGATGCATTGATGGAAGCGGCGCTTGAAGCGGGTGCGGATGACGTTGAGACCTATGACGACGGTGCAATCGATGTTTACACTACCTTTGAAACATTTGGTACGGTTAAAGATGCATTAGATGCAGCAGGCTTTACGAGCGAAGCGGCTGAAGTTTCAATGATCCCATCGATCACAGCAGAACTTGATGCTGAAACGGCACCAAAATTGATGCGCCTTATCGACATGTTAGAGGATTCTGACGACGTTCAAGAAGTTTACCATAATGGTGATATTTCTGACGAAGTCGCAGCGACACTGTAATCAGTGACGTACTATTTTACATCTGTAATCTAGTCCCTCCGCGTAGAGAAAGCGGGCTGACCCAGCCTGTTTTCTCTAACGCCTTTGTTCTTCTTTCTTTTTCTTCTACTATACTTTTTATATTCCATGGATAACATTAAGAATCAAATAGCTATTTAATTGAAATAGATAGTATTATGCTACTAAGTAGAATGATGAATAAATAGCATTTAATAATAAGAGGTACAAATCGATTCTTTATGGCAATTATATTAGGAATTGACCCTGGTTCTCGTGTCACTGGCTACGGCGTTATTCGCCAACAAGGTCGGCAATTACTGTATCTAGGCAGTGGTTGTATTCGCACTCAGGTTGATGATTTACCAAGTCGTCTGCAACGTATTTATGCGGGGGTCTCGGAAATTATCACACAATACCAGCCCGACGTTCTTTCAATCGAACAAGTCTTTATGGCAAAAAACCCAGATTCAGCGCTCAAATTAGGCCAAGCACGTGGCGTCGCGATAGTTGCAGCGGCAAATTTGAGTATTCCAGTGTTTGAATATGCGGCTCGCCAAGTTAAACAAACGGTTGTTGGGACAGGGGCCGCTGAAAAAAGCCAAGTACAACATATGGTTAAATCAATACTCAAGCTGTCCGCTAACCCACAATCCGATGCTGCGGATGCGTTGGCGATTGCGATTACACATTGCCATTTTAATCAGAACTTATTAAAAGTGGGTGATCCTCGTTTAGTATTAACGCGTGGGCGGTTAAGGTAGAAGTTTGTCTGAAAGCTGACGGTATGAAAACAAATAGCTTGCAACTGGATATGCATCCAGCCCTTTTTGTGGTATAAACAGCACTATTAATAACTTTGGCTAAACAGATTTCGTCTTAGGCCATAATAGAGGAATTCAATGTGATTGGTCGTTTACGTGGTATCGTATTAGAAAAGCAACCACCAATAGTTTTATTAGAACTTCAAGGGGTAGGTTATGAAGTTCATATGCCAATGACGTGTTTCTATGAATTACCTGATATCGGGCAAGAAGCGATTGTTTTTACACATTTTGTTGTTCGTGAAGACGCCCAATTACTATATGGTTTTAACGATAAGCAAGAAAGAGCACTGTTCAAAGAATTAATCAAAGTTAACGGTGTTGGGCCTAAGCTTGCATTGGCAATTTTGTCTGGTATGTCAGCACAACAATTTGTTTCTGCAATTGAACAAGAAGCGATTGCATCATTGGTTAAGTTACCAGGGATTGGTAAAAAAACAGCCGAACGTTTAGTTGTTGAAATGAAAGACCGTTTCAAAGGGTTGAATGGTGATTTATTCAATCAAACCAGTGAGATCAACTTACCTAATGTGAATAGTAAGGTACCAAGTACTGCTGATATCGAAGCAGAAGCAGCGGCGGCATTAATTGCATTGGGCTATAAGCCACAAGAAGCGAGTCGCATGATAAGCAAAGTCGCGAAGCCAGGCAGTGATTCTGAAACATTAATCCGTGATGCCTTACGTGCAGCACTCTGATTAAGAGGCCATTGAGATGATTGAAGCAGATCGCTTAATTACTGCTGAAGTTTTACAGTCGGATGAAGAAGCCATTGATCGTGCGATTAGACCAAAATTACTCAGCGAGTATATTGGTCAGCCACAGGTTAAAGATCAAATGGAGATTTTTATCCAAGCAGCCAAAATGCGGGGTGATGCTCTCGACCATCTGTTGATTTTTGGCCCCCCAGGGCTGGGTAAAACAACCCTCGCAGGGATTGTTGCTAACGAATTAGGCGTAAATTTACGGACAACCTCAGGGCCTGTATTGGAAAAAGCAGGTGATTTAGCTGCGATGCTAACCAACTTAGAGCCACATGATGTGCTCTTTATTGATGAAATTCACCGCCTCTCACCTGTTGTTGAAGAAATTCTTTATCCTGCAATGGAAGACTACCAATTGGATATCATGATTGGTGAAGGGCCTGCGGCGCGTTCCATTAAAATTGATTTACCGCCATTTACGTTAATTGGTGCAACAACACGGGCCGGGTCACTAACTTCCCCGTTACGTGATCGGTTTGGTATCGTACAACGCCTTGAATTCTATCAGGTTGCGGACTTACAGTATATTGTCAAACGTAGCGCCCAATATATGGGGCTTGATATCACCGAAGAAGGTGCCATGCAAGTTGCCATGCGCTCTCGCGGCACGCCACGTATTACAAATCGCTTGTTACGTCGTGTACGTGATTTCGCACAAGTTAAAGGTGATGGCTCTATTGATGAGCTAATCGCAAACCAAGCTTTGGATATGTTAAATGTCGATGCAGCAGGCTTTGATTACTTAGACCGTAAGCTACTCGTGGCGATTATCGATAAATTTATGGGTGGTCCTGTTGGTGTGGATAACTTAGCAGCAGCAATTGGGGAAGAACGTGAAACAATCGAAGATGTTTTAGAACCTTATTTAATTCAACAAGGTTTTATCCAACGTACTCCTCGAGGACGAATGGCGACAGCGCATGCGTATAACCATTTTGGTTTAACGCCAAAAGAGGTGTAACCAATACCCCACCAGCGAATTAAGGTGGGGGAAACTTTGCGTGCTGGGTAGCGTTGAGCATTTATCGGGAATTTGGGTCGGTTGTAAAATCGATATCAATATCATCCGTGTCTTTCGGTAAACCATAATCTAGAATACTGTACAAGTTCAGGTTCGATGATGATTTACATGCTTTTTTACTGATAATTTTGTCACCTTTGTAGACAACAACACCTTGATAATACCAACCTTTACCCTCCCCATCATAAAGTACATAATTATAATTACCATTCTGAAAACGAATGTAGACTGAGCTTGCACCACCGATAAACATCCCTTCTCCGACAAAAATATTCTCTTTACCTTTTGTATTGGTGGGCAGAGTAATCTCAGTTTTACCTAAGGTTCCATAACGATAGACAGGGGGTTTGCCTTTTTCTATAACAACGCTAACTAATTTGTTATTTTCTAACTGGCATGAGTATTCTATTGCGCTTGCCGATGCTGAAAATAACCCTAGAGCAACCAAAAAGGTGAGGGACTGCTTCATGTTACCATCCTGTGATTTAAATTACTCTTTGTGAGTATGGATAATCGGTAAAGGAAAAGCCATTTATATTAATTAAGTTTATATAAATAAAAACGCCGTTGTTCAAAATAAACAACGGCGTGGATAAACTTTTAAGTTATCAATTAGTTTTTTGCTTTAACTGTTAAGCTGAGCACAAATAAAACGGCAGAAACCAAAACAACCGATGGGCCAGCAGGGGTATCATAAAATGCCGAAAAGGTTAATCCACCCGTGACCGATATCATACCAATTAACACCGCAATAAATGCCATTTGCTCAGGTGTACGTGCAAAACGACGAGCGGTAGCGGCTGGAATAATCAGAAGTGAAGTAATAATTAGTGCACCAACAAACTTCATGGCGATACCGATTGTTAATGCAGTGACTAACATCAATAATAAACGTAAACGTTGAATATTGATGCCATCGACAAAAGCAAGCTCAGGACTAACGGTAATGGATAAAAGCGCTCGCCAGCGATAAAAAAGTAACCCGCAAACGACAATCACACCAATAAAGATCATGATAATATCTTCATAGTTAACAGAGAGAAGATCACCAAATAAGTAAGCCATTAGGTCAACACGTACATTAGCCATTAAACTTACGACCACTAAACCGAGTGATAACGAGCTGTGAGCCATAATTCCGAGTAATGTATCAACGGCAAGTTGTGGGCGTTTTTCAAGCCAAACTAAAATTAGTGCAAGTAAAAGGGTAACGGCAACGACAGCATAAAAAGGGTTAATATTTAGTAATAACCCAAAGGCAACACCCAATAAAGAAGCATGTGCTAAAGTGTCACCAAAATAGGACATGCGACGCCAAACAACGAAAGAGCCTAATGGCCCCGCTGCAATCGCAAGTAACATGCCCGCTATCCAGCCAGGTAATAATAACTCAATCATGCTTGCAGTCCTTGCTGTGTTGATGGCTACGAATAATATTACCTTCTAAATCATGTTGGTGATTATGTTGATGGCGATATACCCCTAATTGTTGCGCACCGCGATACCCAAACATAGCAACAAATTCAGGGTGATTGGACACCACATCAGGTGCACCTGAACAACAGATATGGCCATTAATACAGAGTACTTTATCTGTTTTTGCCATCACTAGGTGTAAGTCGTGAGAAACCATGAGTACGGCACAGCCAAGCTCTGTTCTTAATTGATTAATTAAGTCATACAAAGCAACTTGACCTGTAATATCAACACCTTGCGCAGGCTCATCCAGTACGAGCAAGTCAGGTTTGTTGAGCAATGCACGTGCGAGTAAAACGCGTTGAGTTTCACCACCCGATAACTTTTGCATCGGTTGCTCTAGAAGATGAGTCGCATTAACACGCTCAAGAGCAGGTAATAAATGTTCTTGGCGAACACCTAGCTTGAGTAACATAAAACGCTTTACTGTTAGGGGGAGCGTTGTATCTAAATGCAATTTTTGAGGAACATAGCCAATAGCAAGTGATGAGGCACGTTCAATTGAGCCTGAAGTTGGGGGAAGTAACCCAAGAACAACACGTACTATGGTTGATTTTCCTGCACCATTTGGCCCTAAAAGCGTCACAATGTCTCCTTTGTTAAGTTCAAAGGACACATCTTTAAGGACTTGCTTGTCACCAAATGAAACAGAAATTTTATTTAAAGTCAGTAATGGTTGCATATGAAAAACATCTTGCAGAAATCATGTTGTGTTATATTATAACATTTCAAAATTAAAATCACGGAAAAAGACTGCTATGATACATAAATCGAAACACATTGCCCGTAAATTTCTTTTCGGAGCTGTGGCGACCTCCGTATTGAGTGCAACATTGGTGTCTACCTCAAATGCGGATGTGGTAACATCGATTCGTCCATTGGCTTTTATTGCCTCAGGTATTGCTGATGGCGTGACGGAGACACAAGTTCTACTTCCAGACGGTTCATCCCCGCATGATTACGCATTAAAACCTTCTGATTTGAAAAAAATTAAACAAGCAGACTTATTTGTGTGGGTTGGACCTGATCTCGAAATGTTTTTACAGAAGCCTATCAATACGTTACCTCAGAATAAACGTCTGGCACTAGCGGAACAGACAAACATTAAATCACGACTTATGGCCGAGTCTCATGAAGATGAACATGACCATGAACACTCGGATGAAGCTAATCATGACAAGGATCACGAACATCATCACCATGGTGAGTATAATATGCACATCTGGTTATCCCCAGAGATCGCAAATTTCGCTGCACAGGACATTCATGATCGTTTAGTAGAGCTTTATCCTGATCAAAAAGATAAGCTAGACGTAAACCTTCGTAAATTCAGAGAAAATATGGCGCAAAGTGATAAAAAAATTGCTAGTATTTTGCAGCCAGCTCGAAACAAGGGTTATTTTGTTTTTCACGACGCTTATGGCTACTTTGAAAAACACTATCAACTCGCTCCTTTGGGGCATTTTACGATAAACCCAGAAATACAGCCTGGTGCGCAGAAATTACATCAAATACGAACACAATTGGTTGAGCATAAAGCGCAATGCGTTTTTGCTGAGCCACAATTCAGGCCTGCAGTAATTGAAAGTGTAGCGCGTAATACGGGAGTCAAAATGGGAACTCTCGACCCACTCGGAATTGGGCTGGTACTTGGACCAGATAGCTACATGCAGTTTTTGACAAACTTGTCGGAACAATATGCCAGCTGCCTGAATTAAAAATAGAAGGAATTGTTTAAGTGCAGCAAATGGCCAAAGGTCTGGCTCAGGTATATGGTAGCCTGTCTAGAACTCATAAAATCGTATTAAGTACGCTTACAGTCGCTACCATGGCCGTCGCAATTTGGCGGCCAGTTCATGTTCCAACGACTTCTGAAAATGATGGTATGCCTGATACCATCATTCCTCTAGCGTTATTACCTTCCACTGATGCCACTGACGATATTATTCAAGATAGTAGTGATCAATTACCTGATGAAGGTCTTGCAGATACCGAAGCAGAAGCAGATGGTGCGGAGGGGGAGACAACGCCGTTAGCCCATGAATATGTTGTTGCAAGCGGTGATAACTTAACAACAATTTTAACTCAGTTTGGTATTGAAGCTGGGGATGTTGCAACACTTTCGAATCAACATAAGTCACTGAGAAACCTAAAAATAGGTCAGGCACTAAATTGGTCTTTGACAGAGCAAGGTGAATTAGAATCACTAACATGGGAAGTGAATCGCCGTGAAACGCGGGTATTTAACCGAGTAGGCACGACGAATAAATTCGAAGAGGTTAAGCAAATTCGTACTGGCGAATGGACGAACAGTATTTTAAAAGGTACTGTTGATGGTTCTTTTGCACAAAGTACCAGTAAAGCAGGTTTAACACGTAATGAAGGCCGTGAAGTCATTAAAGCGCTACAATGGCAAATTGATTTTCGTAAATTGAAAAAAGGCGATAAATTTAGTGTGTTAATGAGCCGTGAAATGCTCAATGGCCGCAGCGAACAAAGCCAGCTTGTTGGTGTACGTTTGCAAACTAATGGTAAAAGCTATTATGCGTTCCGAGCTGAAGATGGCAAATACTATGATAGCGAAGGGAATGGCTTAGAACGTGGTTTCCTGCGTTTTCCAACAGCGAAACAATTTAGGGTTTCTTCCCAGTTCAATCCTCGTCGTGTCAATCCAGTAACAGGGCGTGTTGCACCACATAAGGGTGTAGACTTTGCAATGCCAGTAGGGACACCCGTTTTAGCAGTTGGTGACGGTGAGGTGATTGTGTCGAAATACAGTGGTGCTGCGGGCAACTTTATTGCTATTCGTCATGGTCGCCAATATACCACTCGTTATATGCATTTACGTCAATTACTTGTTAAACCTGGTCAAAAAGTCAAACGTGGTGACCGCATCGCATTGTCAGGTAATACAGGGCGCTCGACAGGGCCGCACTTGCATTTTGAAATGTGGGTAAATCAGCAAGCGGTTAATCCTTTAACTGCCAAATTACCAAGTTCAGGTGGGTTAACAGGTAAAGAGCGCAAAGAATACTTAGCGTTAGTTAAAGAAACAAAACCTCAACTGAAGCTGTAATAAATTCTTCTCCTTTCATAACTGGCAGGTACTTGTATCTGCCAGTTTTTTTTGAAATGCTTCCATAAATCATTATTTTAAGCTATAAAAATATAGCCATTATTCACTTGAGTGCAGTATGAATAAAGATAAAGACACAGACAGTAAAAAAGGCTATGTGCCAACATTTCATCGTTCTTATTTATTGCCAAAATATTGGGGTGTTTGGTTGGGAGCCGCTGTATTTGCAGGGCTTGCTTATATACCTGTTAAAATTCGTGACCCGATGCTGGCTAAAATAGGCAAATGGGTGGGCAGAATAGCCAAAAGTGCTCGTCGTCGTGCGAAGATCAACTTACTTTATTGCTTTCCTGAGTACACGGAAGAGCAAAGAGAAGATTTAGTTGATCGCATGTTTGAAACTGCACCGCAGTCTTTTGTCATGTTGGCGGAATTGTGCCTACGAGGGGCAAATAAAACGTTAGCACGTACACATTGGCATAATGAAGAAATCATTCAGCGGTTAAAAGAACAACAAAGTAATGTGATTTTTATGGTGCCACATGGGTGGGCAGTCGATGCACCTGCGATGTTATTAGCGGCAAAAGGCCAGCAAATGGCCGCAATGTTTCACCATCAAAAGAATCCTGTTGCAGATTATCTTTGGAACAAAGCGCGCTATCATTTTGGTGGCCGCCTCCATTCGCGAGAGGCGGGGATTAAGCCATTTATCGCATCCGTGAGGCAAGGGTACTGGGGATTCTATCTTCCTGATCAAGACCATGGTGAGGAACACAGTGAATTTGTTGATTTCTTTGGTACATACAAAGCGACACTTCCTGCAATTGGTCGTTTAATGAAAGTATGCAAAGCGAAAATTGTGCCGCTATTTCCAGTATATGATCATAAAACTCATCAATTACACATTTATATTCGTGAGCCAATGGATGACATTGATGGGAAAGACGATGAGTATATAGCACGTAGGATGAATGAAGAGCTTGAATACCTCGTCTTGCCTAGCCTTGAACAATATACATGGATTTTAAAACTATTGAAAACGCGCAAAAAAGGGGAGATAGAACCCTATCAACGTAAGGATCTGTACCGGTAGTGCGACTTAAACGTTACAATTGAAACCATCACATTACTGTGGTGGTTTTTTTTCGCTAAGAATCATGATATTCAAGCCCAATGTGTTTTTATAATTTTATAAGTTTTAACATGAAAATTTAACATAAGGTAGGGTAATCCTAGGTTAAAATATTTATTTTTAGACTTACTTCTAAAATTAAAAAATTCACGAAGATAATCCATATATAATATTTCATTCTCAATTTATTGAAATTTAAAGAAATATTTTTATTTATTGTCATTTGCATTCCATAAATTAACCTCATTTTCTACGTCAAAAACCATATTTCCCTTTTTAAATGCTTTTAAAGAGTAAGTAAACTTTATCTATTTGATGATTTGATAAAGTTTATCTATGTTATAGTTTAATGTTTTACATATTTATATTTAATGTAATTCTTCATATACATTGATTTTTTGAACAAAACAGAAATCTAACCTTTATGTCTAATCTATAACACGCATTTAAAATCGACTTAATAAGCCAGATGATTGAGGGCAATAATACGGGTTATAGGTAAAATAAATTTCAGTTAGGGAGTGCGTTAAGCGGAAGACTAATATATTTATCTATCATCATGACTGGAAAAAAACATGCTGGTTTTGTTAAACCCTCAAAATTAGAGATAAATGTGATGAAAAATGGATGTTTAGGCTAACGTTATTAAATTAGCACGCACAGATCATGGTTTCTACCGTTGACTATTGTGCTATATTTCATTTTTTATATGAGTTTTTTTAAATGTGAAGCATTTAATGTTAATTTATTATCATAAAAAGACTAACTATTAATGATAATGCAGGGGGTAATTTATTCTATTATGATTAGAATTATGTTATTTTTATGATTAAATATAGATGGTAATTTAATCGTATAAAGAGAAATTTAATGATAAAGTAAAAAAACAAATTATATTAAAATAAAAATTAAATAGTTTATTTCTATTTGTTATTTTAAATGAAAAATAAAAAGTCTATTGTTTTTATTTATTAAGTTTTAAATTAATTTAATATTATTGATTTTCATTTGATTTTTTAATTGTTAATAAATAAGAAACAATTGACCATTTAAAAACTAATGTTTTAATTTTTAAGAAAATTAACTTAAAAAAAACTAAACATATGTTTGTTAATTAACCTCTATGTATAAATACCTATTAACGCATTTAAAATATATTGCTATATTTTAATGGAATTAAAAAAATAACTTCAGGCTAATACTTGGAGAGATTATGGAAAAAACCCGAACGACATTAGATCAATGGATTACTTTACAAGCTGTCGTTGACTATGGTGGCTTTGCTCAAGCAGCTGAAATTTTGCATAGAACACAATCATCAATTAGTTATACGATTAGCAAATTAGAGCAAACATTGGAACTTGAGATATTTTCTTTAGAGAGACGCCGTGCAGTACTCACTAAACAGGGCGAACAACTTTTAGCATTATCTAGGGAGGTTACAAATAAAGCAATTTCATTAGAAGAGTTGGCTAAATCATTGAATTATGATGGTAATGGAAAAATTAATATTGTAATGGACTCTTTGTATCAAAGTGATGAAATACTTGAAAAAATAGGACAGTTCACACGTCTAAGAAAGGATTATGATATTGATTTTAAAAGAGTTTCATTGGATAGGGCCGATGTGCTATCACTGAAAAATTATGATTTGCTCATTACTCATCATAAAATTGAGTCTTTAAACCCAATTTATTTAGAGCAAGTTGATGCTATTTTAGTGACAAGCCCAGACCATAAATTACAATCATGTAATGAGTCTAATGTGCTGAATTTATTAGAAAAAACAACACATATCGTTCTGCTTCCTGCTTTTGGTGAAGTTGAGAAAAGCATTCAGACAATTAATGTAGCTAACGTTGAAATAGCGGTAAAATTAACTGAAAATTCAGTTGGATATTCATGGTTACCTAAAAATCTAATACAGGATGAGCTGAATAATAATTCACTAAAAGAGCTGAGAATTGCAAATAAAAGCAATGAATATCGCTTTTATATGTATTTGAATAAAAATTCAATGGTGAGTGATATTTTAAAATATTACCTTATCGATAATGATAAAAATAAATAAATAAATACATCTTTTTTTGAATGATAAAAATAAACATAAAAATTTTAGATGTAATTTAAAAAAATTCAATGTATCAATTTGTTAACTTAACTAAAGGTAAATGGTATATTCCGTCCGCACTCCCAATATGAGTAATGTAATTATTCATTAAGTAATAATTAATAATTAAAGATCTATATTATAGGAACTATTATGAGTATTCTAAAAAAATCCCTAACAGTAATAGGGGTGGCTTTAGCTGTAACATCTGCGTCAACCGTTTTAGCTTCAGGTACAATTAATTTTACTGGAGAAATAACAGATATCGCTTGTACAGTAGATAGCAACTCTAAAAATTTAAATGTTGACCTTGGGAAAGTTTCATCAAAAAGCTTAGCTGCACAAGGTGAAGTTGCTGGACTAAAGGATTTTACAATTAAGCTTGTTGATTGCCCAGCTAACTCTAAAGTGACAGTACGTTTTGGCGGCACACGTGATACGGCTGACCGTGACATTCTTGCGATCAACCAAGCTGCGGGCGTTGCTAAAAACGTGGGTATCGCTTTATTTGAAAAAGATGCAACTACACAAATTAAACTGTTTGAAGATTCAAAAGAAGTTGAATTTGATGGTGCAACAGTCGATTTAGACTATGTTGCTCGTTATAAAGCAACGGGCGCTGCAACCGCAGGTCCTGCAAACAGCAGTGCAGTTTATAGTATTCAATACCATTAATACTATTAGAGGGTGGTATTCGCCACTCTCTATCTTTCCTTAAATCCAGGCTGTGTTTATGAAAAGAATATTACTTTCAGTATTTTTATTTACGTTCACTATGTCCAATTTTTCTTACGCAGCAGGTATTAGCGTTGGGGGAACACGATTTGTTTATGAAGAGAATAAACGTGAAATTGATATTCCAATTTATAATAGTGATAAAGAAAAACCATTTTTAATACAAAGTTGGGTATCACCCTATGAAGGTGAAGGAAAAACGCCATTTATAGCGACTCCACCTTTATTTAGGATTGAACCTGACACAAATGGTTCTGCACGTATTTCATATATAGGCGAGCCAATAGGGGCTAATCAGGAAAAACTGTATTTATTGAATATCAAATCTATACCACCAAAGGATAGTGGAATAGAAAACGAATTACAGATAATTATTAACTCACAGTTTAAATTATTTTTGCGTTCAAAAGATATTGAGCCATTCGACTTCGAAAAGGTTTTTTTAGTAAAAAAAACAGATGGAATTATGATTAATAATCAAACACCTTACCATTTGTCGATAAAAAATATATTAGTGAATGGCAATGTGGTAAATGGCAAAAACCTAATTTACCCATTTAACAACGATTATATTCTTAAGAAAAATATGAACAATGATAATTCTATAGTGGTGCAATTTATTAATGATTATGGCGCCATTATTGAGAAAAAAAACAAGTAAGAGTATATAAAAATGTCAGTTGCCTGCGCGAAAAATAAGCTAGCCTATTCTAAAATATTTATACCTATCAGCATGGTGATTTATACAAATAGTGCTATTTCTGAAGATATATTTGATATTAATGCAATTAATACAGGCATTGAAAGCCAAGTGGCGGACGTTAATAGTTTAGGCTACCTTTCGCAAGTCGGTGGACAACTGCCAGGTACTTACTATGTCGATATCTATATAAACAATAATTTAGTTGTGAACAAGAGCATAACCTTTGTTTATGACAATAAAATAAAAAAGCTCATCCCTGAAGTGACAAAAAAAATGTTATTAGAATGGGGGGTGAAAAATTCAGTAAGCCAAGAATTCTCAGATATGAATGAGAACGAATATGTGAAAAACATTGAGACACTTATTCCGGGGGCGAAGCTGGGCTATCATTTTGAAGTTAATCAATTGCAATTAAGTATTCCTCAAATTGGGTTAGAGAATACGAGCCGTGGTTACGTTGAACCAAGTGAATGGGACGACGGAATTAATGCCGCGTTTGTTAATTATACAGCAAGATATAACAAGTATTGGTATAAAGACAGAGATAACAATAATAACTCATTTCTAGGTTTGAGAAGTGGCATTAATTTAAATGCATGGCGGCTAAGAAATCATAGTACATACAGTAAAACGATGGATGAAAGCCATTGGAATAACCTACAAACTTATTTAGAACGGGATATTCGAACATTAAAAAGCCGTTTAACGATTGGCGAAACATCTTCTGATAATGGTGTAATGGAAAGCAACCCGTTTCGTGGGGTTAGATTAGCGTCAGATGAGAGCATGTTACCACAAAGCCAGAGGGGCTTTGCACCTGTTGTAACGGGAATTGCACAGACCAATGCCATTGTGACGGTAAGGCAAAATGGTAATGTCATTTACCAAACGACAGTACCGCCAGGTGAGTTTTCGATTAATGACCTTTACCCAACATCTTATAGTGGTGATTTAGACGTTACTATTGAAGAAACAAATGGTACAACACGTTCTTTTATTCAACCATTTTCAGCTGTGCCAATGATGCAAAGGTCTGGAGCGCTAAAATACAGTCTCGATATTGGTAAATATAATGTTGATAATGCGCGAAGAAATCCTAATTTTGCACAAGCTTCTGCAATTTATGGTTTACCTTATAACATGTCGATATATGGTGGTTTTTTAGTTTCCGCTGATTACCAAGCTTATACAATGGGAACTGGCATCAATTTGGGAAATATTGGAGCTATCTCAACGGATATTACGCAAGCCTCGACAACATTAATTGATAAAACAAAAGCGGATGGGCAATCATATCGCGTTCAATATTCAAAATACCTGCCTGGTACAGGTACATCATTTTCGTTAGCTTCATATCGTTATTCAACAAAAAACTATTATGATTTTTCTTCATCAAATAACTATTTCTACGATATAGGCAGGAAAAAGCAACAATTCCAAGCGTCTATTTCACAGTCATTGGATGGAGTTGGCTATTTTTCCGTCAATGGCTATCAACAGTATTATTGGGATAAGGGCGGTTCAGATAAAAATTTGACAATGAGTTTTAGTTCAAATTACAACGCGATGAACTACAGTGTTGCTTATTCATATATAAAGCAAGACTACTCTAATACAAATGATCAAATGCTTTCGGTGAATTTGAGTATCCCATTTGATATTGGTCAGAAAAATAATTGGGTTAATTATAGTTTTAATACTAGTCGTAAAGGAGATTCAACAAGTTCGCTTAGCTTTAATGGCACACGTTTAGAAGATAATAACCTTCAATACGACCTTACTCAACGTTATAACCATAGCAGAAATGAATACAGTAATTCGATAAGTGCTAACTATATTATTTCTGCAGGAGAATACAGTGCTGGATATAACTATGATCCTAAATATAACTCTGTAGATTTAGGTGCAACAGGTGCGCTATTACTGCATTCTGGTGGAATGACGGCATCTCGAACAATTTATGACTCAGCGGTATTAGTTAAAGCGGAAGATATCGACAATCTTAAAGTGAATAACTCCCAAGCTTTATATACGGATACCTCGGGTTATGCGGTTATTCCAACAGTGACACGTTATGAACGTAATAAGGTAAGTGTGGATACTGCCACATTGACAGGAAATAATGATGTTGCAATCAATACGACGACAGTTGTTCCGACACAAGGTGCAATTGTATTAGCAAATTTCCAAGCGAAACGCGGGGCAAGAATTTTATTAAGATTAATGAATAAAGATAATCCGATTGCTTTTGGTACTCAAGTCTTCGTGTTTGAAAAAGATAAACAAGTGACTAGTGGTATTGTAGCCAATGATGGTGAAGTGTATTTAAGTGGTGTACCAGAGCAAAGTGTTATTAAAGTGAAGTGGGGGAATAAACCAGCGCAGCAATGCACTGTGCCACTTTTATTATCACTAGAGAGTGACAAAATTCAGTTTATAGAACGCGTTTGTGAATAGGAGTTATCATGAAAAAATTAGGTTTAATATTCTGTATTCCTGCGCTTTTATATTCACAATCTGGTTTCGCAGAATATAGAGCTGAATTTGCGACAAGAACAAAAGATGTAGCAAAAACACTTTATGTGCCTCGAACTTTGCCTGTTGGCAGTTTTATTGATTCGGTCGATTTGGGAGGTTACACACCGTGGGTTTGGTGGAATGTAACAGGTCGAACAGAAGTGGGAATTTATCTTACAGGGCTTTCAGCTACATCAATAAAAATCCCTGGTGTTGGTTATGTGAGAGAGATCAACAGCTCAGGTGTAGGCTATGCGCTTCATGGCACAGTGACAAGCCCTTGTTCAGGACATGCATATGTTGACGGCGTGAATACTAAAGATGGAAATATCAGCAATAGAATGATTTGTGGTGTTAATTCATCTTCAGCATCCTATTCCGTACAGTTAAGAGCAGATTTTTATAAAGTGGGTGAAAATGTTACAACACAAACATTACCCAGTATTGAGGCTGCAATGCTTATTTTGTACAACAATGGTTTTATTACGTCTGATTCATATGGAAAAACGGAGCCGCGAGTCATGATGGGTCCGGTAAAGGTAGTTTCAAGCGGGTGCGAAGTGAAAAATAAAAATATTGATGTTCCTTTTGGAAATGTTAGCAAAACAACTTTTTCAGGCGTGGGGTCAACGAGTCCAGAGAGTCAGAAAAATCTTCAAATACAACTCGATTGTGACCCTATTTCGGCAATTAGGGTAACGTTTATCGGAACACAAGATGCGAGCCAAACACCAGGGGCTATTGCATTGAATGACTTAAGCGACATCAATACCGCGCAAGGTTATGCTATTCAAGTTAAATATAAAGGCGAGCCAATTAAATTGAATCAGCTGATGACTTTAGTCGAAAAAAATAGCAGTGCAGGGTTATATAATATTCCTTTAGAAGCCGCCTATATACAAACACAATCTGCAACGAAAACAGGCAAAGCGAATGGCACATTACAGTTTAATCTACAATATCATTAGCAATGGTAGCTTCTGTATTTAGCAAACAACTAAATGCAGAAGCACACTGTTTTATGCCAAATTTCCTATCAATTAAATGAATTTAACCCTGTATAGTAATGGTCGTTGATAAATAATAATGAAGGTGTAAAAGACAATGGCAATTGATCGTATGGATTGGCACTATGGAGGCGATTACCCTGAAGGGCTTCCTACTGAAAATGGTGGAACGCACATTGGTTTTTACCTGACTTGGATCATTCAAAATAATTTAGTTGGTGAGTTTCACCTTGAAGAATCGGAAGATGAAGTTGAGTTAGTTAAAGCACGAAAAATGGATGGTCGCGAATTCTTAATTTCTATGTGTGATGAAAAATTTATCAGTGAAGATTTAAACGATGAAGGTAATGCGTTCACTGAGTTTTATTACGGGGCAGAAGAAGGTGGGTACTTCGATGATTATGAACGTGTTTTACAAAGTGATTTACCGTCTACTTATCATGTTGAAAATAGTTGGGAAAATTACGATAAAATTGCCGTAATAATTAGCGATGCGTTTGCCAAGTGGAAGAAGGCAAAAGCTTGATGATACGGATATGATAAAGGCAGCGAATAACCGCTGCCTTTTATGTTCGATAACCTAATTCCGCTCAGTTGAACACAGAGGGAAGATTATTCGACTTCTAAGATACGGCAAGTATTAGTGCTTCCTACTGTACCCATCAGGTCACCTTGGGTCACGAGGACGATGTCTCCACTCATTAAATAGCCGTTATCACGTAAGCGAGTGACGGCCTCAGCTGCAGCTTCAATACCATCAGTGTGTGTGCTACAGAAAACAGGGGTAACGCCGCGATACAATGAGCACTGGTTCAGTGTTTTTTCGTGACGTGACATAGCGAAAATAGGTAAGCCAGAACTGATGCGGGACATCATACGGGCGGTACGACCTGATTCAGTCATCGCAATAATTGCTTTTACCCCTTTCAGATGGTTAGCTGCGTACATCGTTGACATCGCGATGGCTTCTTCAGGGCTGCTAAATTCAGCATCTAAACGGTGTTTAGACACATTTAAACCAGGCATTTTTTCTGCGCCAAAACAAACTTGTGCCATGGCGGCAACGGTTTCTGCTGGGTACTGACCCGCGGCGGTTTCTGCGGATAACATCACCGCATCCGTGCCATCTAACACTGCATTCGCCACATCCATGACTTCTGCGCGTGTTGGCATTGGGTTTGTTATCATTGACTCCATCATTTGGGTTGCAGTGATAACGACACGGTTTAATTGACGTGAACGGCGGATTAGCTTTTTCTGGACAGCAACGAGTTCAGGATCACCAATTTCCACGCCTAAGTCACCACGAGCGACCATAACAACGTCAGAGGCAAGGATAACTTCATCCATAACTTGGTCATTTGCAACGGCTTCTGCACGCTCAACTTTCGCTACGATTTGGCATTCACAACCTGCGTCACGCGCTAAACGACGCGCATAATCTAAATCTTCCCCTGAACGTGGGAAAGAAACTGCTAAGTAGTCGACATTAATTTTAGCGGCAGTTTTGATATCTTCTTTATCTTTGTCTGTTAACGCTTCAGCAGAAAGGCCACCACCTAATTTATTGATACCTTTATTATTTGATAATTGGCCGCCAACGGTTACTTCCGTAAAGACTTGCAAACCTTGTACTTCACGGACTTTTAATTGAACACGCCCATCATCAAGTAGCAGGATATCACCAGGAACGACATCAGCAGGTAACCCTTTATAGTCGATGCCGACTTTTTGCTGGTCACCTTCACCTTTGCCTAAGTTTGCATCAAGAATGAATTTATCACCGATATTTAAGAATACTTTACCGTCTTTAAACGTAGAAACACGAATTTTAGGACCTTGCAAATCACCGAGGATCGCAACATGGCGACCTAAACGAGCGGCAATTTCACGCACTTTGTTAGCACGTAGCTGATGGTCTTCTGGAGTTCCGTGGGAGAAGTTAAGGCGAACAACATTGGCACCTGCATTGATAATTTTTTCGAGGTTATTATCACGATCAGTAGCTGGACCAAGAGTTGTAACAATTTTAGTTCTTCTAAGCCGTCTAGACATGTATGACTCCGTTGACCTGTAATGGTGTTGATAAAAGAGTGAAACCATTTCACTCCATTTCGAAACCTGTTTACTGCAAATAGGGATGCTGACACGAGCACAGCTATTATATACTGCAAATTTCTTAATGCTATCAGGTCTGTAAAACTATTAAAGTCCGATGAGCACAGAAAGACATTTTATCCTGTCAGTTTTAGCTTTAGACGTTATCAAACCGCGAATCGCGTAAGGCTTCTTTGACACGCTTCAAGTTATCTCTAAATTTTTCACCTCTTCTTAACGTAAATCCAGTTGTTAATACATCAACAACAGCAAGTTGCGCCATTCGAGAAACCATCGGCATGTATATATCAGTATCTTCAGGGACATCAATAATGATAGATAATGAAGCGGCTTGTGCCAGAGGGGCATTTTCTGAAGTGATAGCGATGACCGTTGCATCATTTTGTCGGGCTAATTGAGCCATCTCAACAAGGGCTTTTGTTCTCCCAGTATGGGAAATGAGCACAATGACGTCCCCTTCAGTACTATTCATACAGCTCATACGTTGCATGACAATATCATCAAAATACATGACAGGAATATTAAAGCGAAAAAACTTATTCATTGCATCGTGAGCGACGGCAGCGGATGCGCCGAAGCCAAAAAAACTAATTTTTCGTGCTTGGGTGAGTAAGTCAACAGCTCGATTAATTGCGCCGATGTCAAGCGTATGTTTCACATGATCAAGACCTGCCATCGCGGATTCAAAAATTTTGTGTGTATAGGTGTTTACTGTATCCGTTTCTTCTACATGTCGATTAACGTAGGGGGTGCCATTAGCCAAGTTTTGGGCGAGGCGAAGTTTGAAATCGGGAAACCCTTTGGTATCCATCTTCCGGCAAAATCGGTTAACTGTAGGTTCACTGACATCAGCTAATTGAGCAAGGGTTGCGATACTCAGATGAATAGCGCGCTGTGGCATCCCTAAAATCACTTCAGCCACTTTTTTCTCCGATTTGCTTAAAAAATCGAGGCTGGTTTTCATTTGTTCTAAAATATTCATAATAGCAAAAGCGCCTATTTCATCAAAAGGAGAAATTTTTCTGCCATCACGCTATGTTATGTTTCATTATAAGCTGGCTGTCGTGAGGCAATCACTTAGAGTGAAAATATACTATGTGCGGTAAGTAGGCTATCTGAATGCAGGTGATAAACGGCAGCTTTTTTGTAAACTTTGAAGCGTATCTAATTTTCACCTCAGTAAGTTGACCTCATTTTTTGTCATTTTATTACGGAAGCTGGCTCCTTTCAGTTTTCGAGTTAGTTTTACGGGTAGGATGACATAAAGTGTATAATGGCAGTTAAGAACAATGATATGCTGCTTTTTTCAGCATAAAAACTGTGATCAGTATCATGAAGATTTACTGAGCACTAGCAACAGGGTACATTAGCGGAATTAGGGCTAATTTTAACAAAATTACAATAAGGCCTATCCTAGTTAGGTCTTAGATTCCGCAAATTGAGGAGAACCAATATGGCGGTACATAATGCTGCTCAAGCTTGTGACTTAATTATTTTCGGTACCAAGGGAGATCTCGCGCGTCGTAAGCTGCTTCCTTCTTTATATCAGTTGGAAAAGGCGGGTTACATCCACCCTGACACACGAATTATCGGCGTAGGCCGTGCAGATTGGACACAAGCTGATTATGTCGAATTCGTTAAAGAAGCGTTAGACAAATTCTTAAAAGAAGAACTCGATTCAGCATTGTGGGAAAAACTCAGTGCCCGCTTAGATTTCTGTAATTTAGACGTTAACGAAACAGACAGTTTTGTGCGTTTAGCGGATATGCTAAAGCAAGATTCACACCCAGCTATTCATTACTTTGCCATGCCACCAAGCACATTCGGTGCAATGTGCCAAGGTCTTGGTCACGCAAAATTAAACAAAAAACCAAACCGTGTCGTGATGGAAAAACCATTAGGTACTGATTTGGAATCTTCTCAAGAAATCAATAATGAAGTAGCGAAATACTTTGACGAAAGCCAAGTTTATCGTATTGACCACTATTTAGGCAAAGAAACAGTTTTAAACCTGTTAGCGCTGCGTTTTGCAAACTCGTTGTTTATCAACAACTGGGATAATCGTACGATTGACCATGTGCAAATTACTGTTGCAGAAGAAGTTGGGATTGAAGGCCGTTGGGGCTATTTTGACCAAGCAGGTCAAATGCGCGATATGATTCAAAACCACTTACTGCAAATTCTGACGATGATTGCCATGTCGCCACCTGCCGATTTAACCACTGACCGTATTCGTGATGAGAAAGTCAAAGTGTTGCGCTCATTACGCCGTATTGACCATACCAATGTGCGTGAAAAAGCAGTGCGTGGGCAATACACCTCTGGTTTTGTTCAAGGTAAAAAAGTCCCTGGCTACCTCGAGGAAGAGGGGGCTAACAAGCAGAGTATGACGGAGTCATTCGTTGCGCTACGTGTGGATATCGACGATTGGCGTTGGGCGGGTGTGCCTTTCTATTTACGTACAGGTAAGCGCCTACCAGCAAAATGTTCAGAAGTGGTTGTGTACTTTAAAAAGCCTGCACTGAATATTTTCTCTGAAAGCTATCAAGATTTACCACAAAACAAACTGACTATCCGTTTGCAGCCAGATGAAGGGATTGATATCGAAATTATGAATAAGGCTCCAGGCCTTGATCATAAACACCGTTTGCAAACCACTAAATTGGACTTAAGTTTCTCTGAAACCTTTAATCAAACTCATCTAGCCGATGCCTATGAGCGTCTACTGCTTGAAGCAATGCGTGGTATCCAAGCGTTATTCGTACGTCGTGATGAAGTTGAAGAAGCATGGAAATTTGTTGATTCTATCATGGATGCATGGGCAATGGATAACGAAGCACCAAAACCATATCAAGCGGGAACCTGGGGGCCAATTGCTTCTGTTGCAATGATTGCTCGCGATGGCCGTTCTTGGAATGAATTTGAATAATTATAGGTAAAACAGTTATTCATTGCAGTTAAGCCTCATCTTGAAGTGACCCAATAAATTGGTCATCTTACAGGTGGGGCTTTTTTTTTTGCATAAAAATCGACTTAATAAGGCACTATCATTGGGGTGTGGGTGATAGGGTCAGGCGTAATTAAACAATTGACATCAAATACTTGCTTAATTAATTGAGCGTTGACGATATCTTGAGGCTTGCCTTGGGCAACAATCGAGCCTTTTACCATGACCACGAGGTTGTCTGCATAACGGCAAGCCTGATTGAGGTCATGCAGTACGGTGACAATAGTACGGCCTTGTTGCTGGTTTAAACTCTGAAAAATATTGAGTAACTCTATTTGATAAGCAATATCAAGGTAGGTAGTTGGCTCATCTAACAGGATAATTTCTGTTTGCTGGGCGAGGATCATCGCAACCCAAACGCGCTGGCGTTGCCCTCCGGACAACGATTCGACAGGGGTATCAGCAAATTCAGTAATACCAGTCAGTTGCATCGCTTCAGTAACCGCGAGTTTATCTTCATTACGCCACTGGTGCATTAAGCTTTGATGAGGAAAGCGGCCTCTAGCCACTAAGTCCATGGCCGTGATACCTGATGGCGCTTGCATTGTTTGTGGTAACAAGGCTATTTGTTGAGCTAATGTTTTAGTCGAATAGGTTGACAATGGTTGCTGGTCAAGGGAAACATAGCCGGAGCGTGGCGTTAACAAACGGCATAAACTGCGCAGTAAAGTGGATTTACCACACCCATTAGGCCCAATGATGACAGTCACTTGGTTATCAGGGATTATTAATGATATATCATGGCAAATAGGGACGTCATGATAACCGAGCGTTAATGCATGGGTTTGTAACCGACTATTATTATTCATATAATTTCATTGTGCTATTAAAATAAGAGGTGCGTTTTACCTACACCTCTATTTGTTGACGTTAAAAGTAATTTTAGAAACGCAGTTCCATTGTTGCACCTAACATTCTAGGGCGTTGATAAATCGCGGTTTCAATGTTGTTATCTGGGATCAAAATACGTTTATCCGAGTCAAACAGGTTTTGGGCAAATACCGTCGCACGTCCCCACTTAAAGTCATAGCCTAATTGCAGGTTTGCAACCCAAAATGAGTCTATTTTGGATGTTTCATTGTTATTAGCTTGCGAGAAGTAATCACCAGAGAACTGCACATTACCACTGATATCAATGGATGGAGTTAATTGGTATTTTGCACCTACATTTGCAGTGTAATTAGGGGCGCGGGCGAGTTCTTTACCTTCGATTCCACTATTACCAAAGTCTTTAATATTGGTTCGCAATAAACCGAGTCCGGTATTGAGTTCTAATGACTCAACGGGCTGATAGGCAACGCTAAATTCAGCACCATAGGTTTCGACTTTCTTTGCATTACGAATCGTGGTCGAATTGGGCCCTAAATAAAAGGGTAATTGCATATCCTTGTAATCGTTGTAGAACAGGTTGGTCATGATTGATAGCTTGTTATCCAATAAGCTATTACGACCATACAAACTATAGTTCCACACGTATTCAGGGGAATATGTATAGGTGACGATTGGTTTTCCAAGGGTTACCCCTGCACCACCCCCGTTATAACCTCGTCCAATTGCGAACCCAACCGTCTGGTTTTGAGCGGGTTTCCATGCAAAATCGGCTTTGGGTAAGAAGGTGTTATAGGTTTCATCGAAGTCGATATATACCGCGGGGCTTCCACCTTTACGAGTATGCTGCTCTCGTTCAAATCGCCCTGATAAAGTAATATCAACTTCGGGAACTACTGCATAGGTGACAGACCCATAAGCGGAAGCAGTTTCTGTTTTATCATCAAAGTAACTGCCACCAAATAAATCGACAAACTCATCTTGTTTACCATGGAAATAGCGCACACCGACGATCCCATTGAGAATGTCGTTATCGGTTTTAAATCGCAGCATTGGTTCTAATTCAAATTCTTTGGCATCAATGTCTGCGCGCGGTGTTGGTGCTTTTGTTCGACGGTGGGTAGTGAACCCCGTATAGATTAGCGTATTTTCCCACGTTAAATTTTCATTGGCTTCCCATGAGGTATTCCAAATACCGCTGGTGGTTTTGCGCTCGATAACAGGTCGGAAACGAGAAGGGGCTTCTGGTGCTAAATTTTTCGCCATATTAGCTTCATTTTGTGGCGAACGGCTATCCATATGTGAGAATGTTAATTTACTTTTAAATTCAGGCATATCGAGGGGTTCGTATAATAATTTGCTACGAACGGTGGTTGACTCAATATCACGTGGATTACCGACAGGGGAGTAGCTATCCATTTTGGTAAAGCTTTCACGCTCTTGTTTTTCTACCGTAAAACGAAAAGCGAGTTTATCATCAATTAACGGCCCAGAAACCATGGCAGCAGTTTGTTGAAAACCTTGTTGGCCGAGGCCCCCTTTTACTGCACCTTCCCAATAAAATGTCGGGTCTAAAGTTTTGACTAAAATAGCCCCTGCAATGGCATTTCGCCCTTGTACGTAGCTTTGTGGGTCACGGAAAATTTCAACGCTGTCAACATCCCATAAAGACTGTGCACCATATCCAAATTCATTGTAAGTAAAGGAACGGCCATCGACAGAAAAATTAACTCGTGGCCGCGTGCCGGCAAGGAAGGCAATTGCACCCTGTGCAGGGCCTGAGCCGTCCACGCCTCGAATAGCGGGTAAGGCATTGCTGTTTCCGGTATCAACGATATTGGGTGTCATCTGCAACAGCGTATTGACATCGGCATTGGGGATAGCTTCAATTTGTTTAAAATCATACACAGTGACACTGGAACCAGTGTCATATATTGATTTATTCAGTTTTTCCCCTGTCACAATTAATACGTCACTGTGGTTTTCACGCTTTTTATTGCTTTGCGAAGTCGATTCGGTATCAGCTGCATACGCTTGTGGAATAGCGACCCAAAGGGTACTAAATAAAGCAGCTTGTACCATCGTTGTTATTGATTTTCTTTTTATATTAATAGCTGGAACATCAGACATTAATCTTTTCCTTCATGCTATGAGCATGTAATAAGACGATTGATGAGATGCATTCACTACTTGCCAGTGACGAAAAATGAACTATTACCATTCCTAATAGCCCATTGAAATAGAAATAAAATTACGTAGCTTATTATTGTTAGTTTTATTATATATAATGATTATCATTACATAAACATAATAATAATCATTAATATTTAAAGATGTGAGCTGCGTGTTAGTAACCAAAGCAAATATAACCCTCCAATGATCCCAGTCATTAATCCAACGGGTAGGGTTAAACCAAAAGGGAGTTGCTGAGAAAGGGTATCTGCACAAATTAGCAGCACAGCGCCCATCAAGGCAGAACCGATAATAGGCAGTTGGCCTGAGTGGCTTAAACGGACAATAAGTTGAGGGGCAGCTAAGGCAACAAAGGCAATTGGACCTGCACAGGCCGTAGCTAATGAGGCGAGCAGGACAGCACTGAAAATCATCATCCATCTTACCCGTGCGACATTGACACCAAGTTGCTGTGCCATATCATCACCCATTTCCATTAATGTGAGTGATTTTGCGTGTACCATAATGAAAGGTAACAAAATCAATAGGCCGATAAAAACAGGGTAAACATGTAGCCATGTGCGTGCATTTAACGAGCCAGCAAGCCACAGATTCGCAATCGTGGCATTATCAATATTGCCTTTCACTAATAATAACGCATTAAAAGCATGCAATATTGCCCCGACACCAATACCGGTTAGGATCAGTGTATAGCCTGACATCTTTCCCTGTTTTAGGGATAAAACATAGACGACTAAAGCAGTGGTTAATCCGCCAAAGATAGTTGAAAAGGCAATGGCAGGGACGCTGCCATTGAAAATGATAATTTGTAACAATGCGCCCGTTGCAGCCCCTGTTGTGAAGCCAATAACGTCGGGTGAACCTAAAACATTACGTGATATAGATTGAAATATCGCCCCGGAAACCCCAAGTGCAGCACCGACGCCGATAGCGGTTAATAACCTAGGTAAGCGAATATCCATGACGATTTTTTGTTGGATGGTGCCCTGTTCTTCACCCATTAAAATATTGATAAGGTTCGGTAACGCAATAGAGAATTTGCCTGTTGTGACCGCCCAAAATGAAAGCATAGTTATGATCAACAGTAATAAACCACATATCACCGTGTCTCTGGTGGAAATTACCCAAGAATAGCGGCGAAAATGCAGGGTTTTGAAGTTATTTTTGTTTTTCATAGCGTAATAATCCGCCAGCGTCTAACCAGATAAATAAAGAAAGGCCCGCCAATTAAAGAGATCATGATACCAGCACTGATTTCCCCAGGTGTGCCAATGATTCGGCCAGTACAATCGGCAATGAGCAGAATGGTCGCACCGAGTAACATTGACATTGGCAATATACGTCGGTAGTCACTACCAACCAGAGAGCGAGCAAAGTGAGGCGCAGTCAGTCCCAAAAAACTAATTGGCCCAACGGCAGCCGTTGCGCTCCCTGCGAGTAATACGATGGCTACGGCAGAAAGAAGCCAGACTCGGTTTTGGTTTGCGCCAAGAGAATGGCTTAGGTCATTACCTAAAATGACCACATCCAATGCTCTCGTCAGGGATAAGGCAATCGCACAACCTATCAAAACCAGACCGCTGATCGGAAAAAGGACATCAAAACCCCGACCTTGCAATGAACCGACAACCCAGTGGCGAAATTGGTCAAATACCTGTTCATCACTATTTACGGTCACCATGTGCGTGATAGCGAGCAAAACAATCGAGAGAGCAACACCGGACAACACCATCCGAATGGGGTTCAAGCCTTGGCGGACTCCGGCTAAAAGATACACAATTACGCCTGCGATACCCGCACCCAGTAGACCGAACCACATATAAATTGTCACATCGGTGATACCTGTGAATGCGATAACCAGAACGATAGCAACCATTGCCCCTGCGTTAATGCCAAACAGGCCCGGATCAGCTAAAGGGTTACGTGTTATTGCTTGCATTAGTGTCCCCGCGGCACCAAGAGCAATACCAATGACAATCGCAAGTAAGGTTCTAGGAAAACGCAGGTAGCGAACTAACAAGTGTTCACTACTTGTGTTATCAAAATGAGTGAAAGCTTGCCAAGTCGTTGAAATAGCAACAGAACGGCTACCAACACCAAGGCTAATAATGGCAAAAGTGACTAATAATAAGCAGCAAATAACCACTGGCAATTTTAGGGAAGTTCGCGTTAATGGCATATCAGGACTCATGCTTTTTAAAACGCGCAACAATGTCATTAATTATTTCTTGCGCACTGTAATAATCAACACGGAATGAATTTGCACCTAGGCCATAAACTTGCTTATTTTTGACTGCATTGAGATTGGCGAGGATCGGGTCTGCCATAAAGTTTTGCGCTTCTTTATCGGTTCCACGTAATAAAAAAGTGGTTGGCGCATTCAGTTGGGTCAGGTGCTCATATTGTGCCCAAACAAAGTCAGAGACAGGTTTATCTTTCGGCTGCCATTCAGAAGGCGCACTTTCAATGCTAAACCCAAGTTGCTGCAGTAAGATGGCGTGAGGACTAGTTTTTAGCGAAACGGGGTTAACTGTTCCGGGGCCAAAATAGGCAATAATATTTGCTTCGCCATCAGGAAGCTGTAATTGGCTTTTACTTTCTTCGATAAATTTATCGAAACCCTCTAAGAGGTCGGTGGCGGCTTTTTCTTGCCCTGTAGCTTGCCCTAATTGCAGGGCCAGACTCTCCCAACCTTGTTTGCCATAATCTAATACAATCGTTGGTGCAATTTGTTGAAGTTGTGAAACTTGTGGGTAAACAGTATCACCGCCATTTATGGACACGACAATTAAATCAGGTGCGACAGCATAGGCCATTTCCAAGTCCACACTGCCAGCAGACCATAACTTTTCAACGCCTTTTTGTTTTGCAATAGCGTCCCATTGTGCAAAAAATTGCCCGTTTGCCGTGGTGGAGCTAGCTATCACTGGCGCATCAATGGCGAGCAATGTACCAGTGATTGAAACAGAGGCGGATAAAATACGCGTTGGTTTACTTTTTATTTCGACCATAGAACCATCCACACTGGTAAAGGTTCTAGGCCATGACTGGCTATCAGCGCCGACAAGGGCGGTTGCCGAAACGATGCTTGAAACACTCAGGGTAGAGAATAGTGTGATAGCGCAGACAAATGTTTTTAACATGGCAGTTTTCCAAACAAAACAGGCTGTTATTAATAGATTAAATATTGTTGTTAATGATAATCATAACCAATATCATTAACAACAAGTATTGAAGTGATCATTAAGGGAAAATGCGAGTGAGAACACAAAAAACGATTTGTATTGGCCTATCACTGTCACCAACTTGGGTAAGTACGCAAAGTGCCAAACAAGATCCTAACCAACGAGAAGCTATTCTGAACCCCAGTTATTATATTGCGCTATCCAAACGCGCAGAGGCGGCAAAACTGGATTTTTTATTTCGACCAGATGCCCAGTTTTTGAATATCGATAAAGGAAACCAAGCCCCAGCTTTTGGCGGAATAGACCCATCTTTATTGATAGCATCAATTGCGCATGCAACAAATCACATTGGTTTTGTTTCCACGATTTCGGCCTTATTTTACCCACCTTATATTGCTGCGAGACAGTTACAGTCTCTAAACTGGATAACTAATGGTCGAGTAGGTTGGAATATTGTCACTGCGCTCAAAGGTCAGCAAAATTTTGGCTTGAAAACGTTACCGGATTCAGAGGAGCGCTATGAAATTGCCAAAGAATTTACGGCTGTTGTTGAAGCTCTATGGGCAAGCCATCCCAATAGCCAACCAGATCAATATCAATCCAGTGAAAGTCGCTACAGCGGTTCATCTATCCAACAAATTAACCACCAAGGGCGCTATTTTAATGTGGAAGGCCCACTGAATATTCCTGCTTATTCGCAGCCTATTCCCTATTTTCAAGCGGGAGCATCACCTGCAGGGCGTGATTTTGCCGCTGCTGTTGCGGATGGTATTTTTGCCGCCACACCGGATATTGACTGTGCAATAGAATTTTATCAGGACATTCAGCGCCGTGTTGTAAGTGCAGGGCGGGAACCTAATGCGGTTAAGGTATTACCAGGTTTGAGTTTTTATTTAGCCGACAGTCGGGAAGAAGCTTATCGTTTGTTTGAACAAACTCACGCCAATGCGGACTCACGAACTAAATTCCGTTATATAGAATCATTAATTAATTTAGACCTAAGCCAGCTACCAATTGACACCGTGATCACGCCCGAAATGCTACCTGAAGCTACCGAAGCGCCATATAGCCAAACGCATGCTCAGTTATTAAGGCGTTATATTTGCCAGCACCAACCTACGATCCAAATGCTGTTATCCGCTCCAGAGGTCAATGGCTCTTCACATTGGCGGGTGATTGGTACGGTGAGTGATTTAGTTGATGAAATTGAGAGGTGGACAGACAAACAAGCTTGCGATGGTTTTATCGCTTTGCCATGTGGTTCAGAACAATCATTAACGTTATTTCTCGAACAAGTGGTCCCTAAATTAGTCGAAAAAGGGATATTCAGGGCAAATTACCAACAACAAACGTTATGGGAGCGCTTACAAAGTGTCGGGTGATGAAACCAATAGGCCTCAGATGAGGCCTATTGAGCATTACAATACGAGTTCACTGCGGCCAGTAGCAGCCATGTGGATAATCGCTTGTTCTATGCGTAAGCAGGCCATTTTTGCGGCGTCAGGAACGGATAACCCAGCTAATAGCTGCGCTGTAAGTTCTGCACCAAACAAATCACCCGTCCCTTTTGGTGTGACAGGGTAACGTTTGTGGCGGATCACTGCGACATCCCCTTTGGTGACACAAACGACCTCAATATTATCTTCATCGGGTTGGAAAGCACTGGTGATGATTACCCATTGTGTGTTCCCTCGCAATAAACTACGTGCAGCGGCTATTGCATCATCCAAGGTATCAATGTGTTTGCCACTTAAGGTCATGAGTTCGAATTTATTTGGAATAATCCCTGTCGCTAAAGGGATAACGTGATCACGATAAACTTCGGCAATTTCAGGGGGAATATAAAACCCGCTATCCTCATCGCCCATCACAGGGTCAACAATAACTGGCAGGTTTGGGAACGTTTCACGAACGCGAGCTAGCCAGTTAGCTAAGTCTTGTGCTTTCTCCGGTGAGCCCAAGTAGCCTGTTAAAATGGCCCTAACGGAATCTAAACTGCCGCGTTCAACAAAGCCGTTTAAATAGCCACGAAACCATTCACCGGGTAATTCGCCGCCATAACAAGTGGCATAATGAGGGGTATTGCTAAGAACAACAGTTGGGACCGCCGCGACGCGCAACCCTTGTTTTGTCAGTGCAGGGACGGCGATGCTGTTACCGACACTGCCATAAATCACTTGTGATTGAATGGATACGACATCATAAGGTAATGGTGTTGAATCCACGGCATTTTGAAAACTGTTAGAGGTAAGACTAAAGGTGCTCATGACGCTCTCTTAGATGTATGTCAATCATATAGCTACTATAAGAAGCTTGTTCAACTAGGTTGTCAATGTTAAAGATCAAATAGCACGGTGATGTAGTAATGAGAGAAGAAAAAGTGGTGAAATTATAATTTTTCATCAAAAAATTTCGATGGGAAATTTACCACAAACGCTTGGTTATTCGCCTGCTAGTCATTAATTCAAGGGTTAATTAGCATATTAATGAATAATTATGCATATTTTTATTCAATACAAAATGTGTTTATATTCATTGACTTAATAAAAATGGCATGCTAAAAATAGTGTGTAATCAACTATCAACATGAGGGTTCGGAGTAAATTGGGTGGATGTCCGCCTGATGAAAAGAATAAGATATCATGCTTAGCTCAACTAGCGGCAAGATCAGCAAGTCCCAAAAAAGAACGACACATAGGCTTTTCCTTTCAGCTATCCTTTCCAGTGAACACTACTGGTGTGGTGCATTATAGCGTCTCTCTCGATTATTCATTTCGCTGAATAAATTCAGCATCGTATTGTTTTTATTTGAATTTTCAACAACTGCGTTAACGCTTTTTGTTTGCATGATCTGTACAAAAAACAGGCTATGACGCGGCTGTACATAGAGAGATATTATAATGATTTATTGGATATTTTTAATATTAGCTATCGTAACTGAAGTTATTGGTACCTTATCAATGAAGCACGCCAGTGTGAGCGGCGATTTCACTGGCATGGTGGTCATGTACGTGATGATAGCCACTTCTTACATTCTTCTCGCCATCGCAGTGAAAAAAGTTGCATTAGGTGTTGCCTACGCTCTTTGGGAAGGTATCGGTATTTTGTTCATTACCACTTTTAGTGTTATGTGGTTTGGTGAAACATTATCACCTATGAAAATAGGTGGGTTGGTATTATTGATCACTGGTATTGGCCTGATTAAATCAGGAACCAAAAAAGCGACAGTTCGTGGATCGGCTCAAAAAGTAAAACAGGCCACTCAACATGCGGTCAACGCAGCTAAATCAAGTGCCTTAGTTGGACGCGAAGCTAAGTCGGAGGCGTAATATGGCCAGTCATTTTGAATGGTGGCATGCAGCGTTTTTGATCTTAGCGGTGATATTGGAAATTATAGCGAATATCTTGTTAAAAATGTCGAATGGCTTTAAACGATATTGGCTAGGGATACTCTCGCTGTTGGCCGTACTTGGGGCATTTAGCTCTCTTGCACAAGCAGTAAAAGGTATCGAGCTATCCATCGCTTATGCGCTCTGGGGAGCTTTCGGGATCATCGCGACAGTAGCAGCAGGGTGGATACTGTTTAATCAACGCCTGAATTATAAAGGCTGGGGTGGAATAGTGTTACTGTTGTTAGGAATGGTGTTGATTAAGATGTCTTAATGTGCGTCATATTTTGTGTTGTAGCGTTGTTGGCTGCACTTGCTAACCCAAGTCACATACTATTGTATGCTCCTTGGGATTAGCGCGATTGCCGCTTAGCGACACCACAAACTATTTAGCGCATGAATGTGTGTAAATGTATCGCTGTTCGCACGGCGGATCTAACAAAAAAGGGCTAACCAAAAATGGTAGCCCTTTTTTCTATGAAGAAATTGACTTAGTCAATTGCCGCAACAACTTTGATTTCAACCTTGTACTCGGGTTTCATCAACAGAGCTTGAACAGTGCAACGAACGGGGGCGCTACCTGCAACAACCCACGCGTCCCATGCTTGGTTCATACCCGCAAAATCGGCTTTATCCGCTAGGAAAATAGTGGCATCTAGAATTTTACTTTTATCAGAGCCGACACGCTCTAACATCACATCAATCGCGGCAAGTGTGTTAGCGGTTTGAGCGATAATATCGGCATCCAAATTTTCGGGAACACTGGTGTAATAAATCACATTATTGTGAATAACAGCTTCCGACCAACGATTATCGGGGTCAATACGTTTAATAGTCATAATTATTCCTTATTATTTATTCTGTTCAAGAATAACAGCTTGCGAGCGGGATGAAAATCGCTTGATCACTGAAACTACAATTAGAACAGCACAGAGCCATAACTCATGGTAAAGTGAGCGTCTTATTTTTGCTAATGAATAGGTTTCTGTAGTGCGCGACGACTTTTCCTCTGACGGCTTTTTGGCTAAAACAATTTCAGGCTTTCAACCTCGCGCTGCACAAGTGACAATGTCTAATGCAGTCACTGAAGCTATTGAACAACAACAGGTTTTAGTTGCAGAAGCAGGGACTGGAACAGGGAAAACGTACGCGTATTTAGTGCCTGCGCTAAGAAGTGGCAAAAAAGTGATTGTTTCTACGGGCTCAAAAGCACTGCAAGACCAACTTTATCATCGTGACCTGCCAACCATTATTAATGCCATGAATTACACTGGGCGTACGGCTTTACTTAAAGGGCGCTCGAACTACTTGTGTTTAGAACGATTAGACCAGCAATCATTAGGTGGCGGGAGTTTAGAACCTGAAATTCTATCAGCCGTTGTGCGATTACGCAGTTGGTCTATCGAATCTGAGCTAGGTGATACCAGTACTTGCCATGACATTGCAGAAGACAGCCCTGTATGGCCTTTAGTGACTAGCACCAATGATAACTGCCTTGGCAGTGACTGCCCGCGTTATCAAGAATGCTTTGTGTTAAAAGCGCGTCGTAAAGCCTTAGAGGCGGATGTTGTGGTCGTTAACCATCACCTGTTTATGGCTGATCGCGTTGTTAAAGACACAGGTTTTGGCGAGTTGATCCCAGAAGCCGAAGTAATGATTTTCGACGAAGCCCACCAAATTCCTGATATTGCTAGTCAATATTTTGGCCAGCAGCTGAGTAGCCGCCAATTACTCGACCTTGCTCGCGATATGATAATGGCCTATCGCACGGAACTAAAAGACCAGGTTCAACTGCAAAAAAGTGCCGATAGGCTTACACAGAGTACTTTAGATTTTCGTTTAAATCTGGGGGAAAACAGTTTCCGTGGAAATCTGCGTGATTTGTTAAAGTTAAATGAAGTCCAACGAGCTCTAACACTACTCGATGATTCCTTGGAACTTTGCTATGAAGTAATCAAAACCTCGCTAGGACGTTCCCAAAGTTTAGACTCTATCTTTGAACGTGTTACCGTTTATCGTAATCGTTTGAATCGATTAAAAGATGTCACAATTCCAGGTTACAGTTATTGGTTTGAAAGTTATGGGCGTCACTTTTTATTGGCGTTAACGCCACTTACCGTTGCAGATAAATTCAGCGAAATGATAGCGGGTACGCCAGCGAGCTGGGTATTTACCTCTGCCACGCTGTCTGTGAATGAAAAATTGAGCCACTTTACTGACCGTTTAGGGCTCACTAAAGCGAAAACGTTGTTGTTAGCCAGCCCCTTTGATTACGAAAGCCAAACGATGTTGTGTGTCCCGCGTTTTTTACCTGAACCAAATCAACGGGGAATTGCACAGAAACTAGCAACAATGTTGCGGCCACTTATCGAGAAAAATCAGGGGCGCTGTTTTTTCCTCTGTACGTCTCACTTAATGATGCGAGAGCTGGCTGAGGAATTTAAAGCCTCGTTGACTTTGCCCGTTATGGTGCAAGGCGAGAGCAGTAAAAACAAACTACTTGCACAGTTTATTGCGGCAGGCAATGCAGTCTTAGTCGCAACGAGTAGCTTCTGGGAAGGTGTCGATGTGCGCGGCGATGAGTTAACCTGTGTGATTATCGATAAACTGCCTTTTACTGCGCCTGATGACCCACTTTTAAGAGCTCGTATTGAGGATTGTGAGCTAAGAGGTGGTGATCCGTTTGCGGATGTGCAGTTACCAGATGCGGTGATCACGTTAAAACAAGGGGTGGGGCGTTTAATTCGTGATACCAGTGACTACGGTGTGATAGTGATTTGTGATAATCGCTTAGTAACGCGCCCTTATGGTGAAGTGTTTTTGCGTAGCTTACCGCCTTCGCCACGAACACGCAGTCTAACCAAAGCGATAAATTTTCTAGCAGAAAAAAGCGCGCTAGCAGCCGAGAAATAACTGTGTTTTTCTGCGATCCTATCGGCGGTTTATGCTACTATAAGCCGCATCTTTCAATTGAAATCTGTTAATTTGCCGGAGTTTAGGCATGTCGAGTCGTATTCTTGCTGTCGATACAGCAACTGAAGCCTGTTCCGTCGCACTATTATGTGGTGACGATATTATCTCACGTTTTGCTATTTCGCCTCGTGAACACACGCAAAAAGTTTTACCAATGGTAGAAGAAGTGTTAACTGAAGCGGGAGTCACTCTTAATCAACTGGATGCGTTAGCTTTTGGTCGCGGGCCAGGAAGTTTTACTGGAGTACGTATTGGGGTAGGTATCGCTCAAGGCTTAGCATTAGGGGCTGATTTACCAATGATTGGCGTGTCATCATTGATGGCGTTGGCGCAAGGTGTATTCCGCACAACCCGTCAATCAAACGTGCTGGTGGCGATAGATGCCCGTATGTCTGAAATCTATTGCGCGCAATATTCACGTACTGCTGAAGGTGTTTGGCAAGGCGAAGAAACGGAAGCTGTCTTATTACCTGATGATTTTAAACGTAAGTTTGCAGGTATTTCAGGGCAATGGAGTTATGCAGGCACAGGCTGGGAAGCATACCCATCCTTACTCAGTGGTGATGAACCCATTAAGAACAGTCAAATAACATTGCCTGATGCTCAAGACATGTTACCGATTGCAGCACAATTATGGCTTCAAGGTAAAACTATTGCTGTTGAAAATGTGGAACCGACCTATTTGCGTAATGAAGTGACGTGGAAAAAACTGCCAGGTCGTGAATGAGTCTAACAACGACATGATCAAAATAATAGGCTATTTTTTAACAGATAGCCTTTTTTAATGCATAAAAAACACATCGAATCATTCATAAAGATAGGTTATGATTAATAAGTATCCTATTTATATCTATCCAATTTAACATATCGTGTCTTCTTTGCTACAGACTATTTTAAACCGTATGACCTGAATTTATACTGTTGCTAATCGGAGGTAGTCTATGAACATTGAATTGAACTGCCGTAATGTACTGAAAGGCCTTTTTGTTGCCAGTGTATTAACACTAACTGGGTGCGTTTCTATACCTGCATCAATCCAAGGGTCAGTTCAAAACCCCGCTGATAGCTTAACATCCATTCAAAATGCCCCTGAAATGTATATTGGTCAGGAAGCACGCTTTGGCGGTAAAGTCCTCGCAGTAGCGAATGAGCCTACACGGACACGTTTAGAAATTGCGGTGATGGCACTGAGCAAATACGATGCAGCACCAGAACTCAATGCGCCGTCAGTTGGGCGTATCTATGCCTATATTAACGGTTTTCGTGAGCCAAGTGACTTTACGAACCGCTATGTCACTGTTGTTGGGAAAGTGACGGGAGAACAGCAAGGGAAAGTTGGGCAAGTTCCTTATAAATATGTCACCCTTGATGTTACAGGTTTTCAACGCTGGAATGTCGCGCAAAGTGTGATGATCCCGCCATCAGGCCCATGGGGTTATGGTTACTATGGCGATCCGTACTACTATAACCACCCATGGGGTTATGGTTACGGCTACCCAGGTGGCCCCGCACAAGTCCATACTTATCTCACTGAATAACCAAGATATTCCCAAAGCTGGCATAGGGGTACAATATGCCAGCTTAATTACCCCTTCAGGAAAAATAATAATAACGATGTGATAAATATAGTTGTTATTGTTGGCATTTCAGGTTTTCTCTTCAATAATGCACTTTATTTGTGGGAGAAAGATCTGTGTGTCCGCGGGAGAGAAAATGCAAAAAGTCTTCGTTGCTGGCGCAACAGGGTACTTAGGCCAGTACCTTGTTTGTGAATTGAAGCGCCAAGGGTATTGGGTTAGAGCATTAGTGAGAAATACAGGTCAGGTAAATTTAGTGGCGGCAGCGGATGATATCGTTGTGGGTCAAGTGACTGAGCCGACAACATAATGCATGATCCCTTTCGTTTATTATTTGTTTGGTGTTATCTATCGATTAGCATTAGATATAAATACGTAAAAAGTGATTCAAATAATATTTTATTCCTTATTCACCTATAATTCTGCGCTTACAAGCTGAATTGATTGCAGAATTTTCTGAACACACCTCCAAAATTTGCCAATATCAGTGTATAATTAGGCATAACTTATGCAGATTTACATCTGATTAACGAAATTTAAGAAAGCAGGGCGGCGTATGTCGCCTTGTTTTTTCTTGAAGGAACAAAATTTATTTAGTGATAGACCTCTCAACCTTGACATTGTCTGTTTTTCAAACTGGTACAATGAGTTAATAATTTGTTAAAGGAGATGTTGGGTATAATAACTTCACTAAATTTAGGAGCAACATTTTGGAAAAAATCTGGCTAAAAAATTACCCTGCTGATGTGCCGGAAGAAATCAATCCTGATCGCTTCGCTTCTTTAGCAGAGTTACTGGAAAACGCAGTTTCCCAATATGCCGATCAGCCTGCATTCATTAATATGGGGGCAGTGATGACGTATCGGAAATTAGAAGAAAGAAGCCGCGCTTTTGCTGCCTACTTACAAAATGGGCTTGGTCTTAAAAAGGGTGACCGCGTTGCCTTAATGATGCCTAACTTATTACAATACCCAATTGCTTTATTTGGAATATTGCGTGCGGGTATGGTTGTTGTGAATGTTAATCCACTCTATACCCCTAGGGAGTTAGAACACCAGCTTAATGATAGCGGCACAACTGCGATTGTGATTGTCTCTAACTTCGCCTCTACTCTTGAAAAGATCGTTTATAACACCAAAGTTAAACACGTGATTTTAACCCGTATGGGGGATCAACTTTCACGGCCGAAAGCGACGATTGTGGATTTTGTCGTTAAATACGTAAAACGCTTAGTACCAAAATACAATTTACCCGATGCCATCTCGTTCCGTCGTGCTATGCATTACGGTTATCGGATGCAATATATTAAACCCAATATTGCAGGCAGTGATTTAGCCTTCTTGCAATATACTGGGGGAACTACAGGGGTGGCTAAAGGGGCGATGCTAACTCATCGCAATATGTTAGCAAATCTAGAACAAGCAAGAGCGGCGTATGGTCCTGTATTGAAATTTGGTGCGGAATTCGTGGTGACTGCATTACCGCTGTACCATGTTTTTGCTCTTACAGTAAATTGCTTGCTTTTCATCAATGTGGGTGGAGTTAATTTATTAATCACCAATCCGCGGGACGTACCTGATACAGTCAAACAGCTTGGTCGTTATCCCATCACATCAATTACTGGGGTTAATACACTCTTTAATGCTTGGATCCATAATGAAGAGTTTCAAAAGTTGGACTTCTCGCGCTTAAGATTATCGGTCGGCGGTGGAATGCCAGTGCAAAAGGCTGTGGCTGAAAAATGGCAAAAGCTGACAGGTAAACATCTTCTTGAAGGTTATGGCTTAACAGAATGTTCTCCGCTAGTTACGGGGAATCCATATAATCTCACGGCATATAGTGGTAGTATTGGCTTACCCGTTCCATCCACGGATGTGAAATTTCTTAATGATGAAGGTCAAGAGGTTCCGCTGGGTGAGCCTGGCGAAATGTGGGTAAAAGGCCCTCAGGTGATGAAAGGTTATTGGAATCGTCCTGACTCTACCGCTGAGGCGATAATTGATGGCTGGATAGCCACGGGCGACATCGCAGAAATGGATAGTGAAGGTTATATCCGCATTGTTGATCGTAAAAAAGATATGATCATCGTGTCGGGTTTTAATGTTTATCCAAATGAAATTGAAGATGTTATTGCAACTCACCCTGATGTCATTGAATGTGCGGCGATTGGCGTACCAAGTGAAAGTACAGGGGAAGCAGTGAAAGTTTTCGTTGTCACGAAAAATGCGAATTTGACGGGGGATGAACTAAAAACATTTTGCCGTCGTTCATTAACGGCGTATAAAGTCCCTAAAATATTTGAGTTTCGTGATGAATTGCCTAAATCAAACGTTGGGAAAATTCTCCGTAAAGATTTGCGCGATGAAGAAAAATTGAAAAGAAATAAGTCACCTGCTTAAAAGTGATTTAGAATGTATAAACATAACGAATAGATGACGCCGGTTTATACCGGCGTCTCTGTAATGAAAATAGAAAAAGAGAAACTTGTTTTGAATTATCGTTTAGTGACCACAGATAGCGAACTAGCCCAAATATGCCAAGACGCCATTGATGCACCCTGGCTTGCATTGGATACCGAGTTTGTTCGTACAAGAACATATTATCCTCAATTAGGTTTGCTACAGTTGTATGATGGGAAGCAAGTTTCATTGATTGACCCACTCTCAATATCTGATTTCAGCCCTTTTAAAGCGCTGTTAACGGATCCAAATCAGCTTAAATTCTTGCACGCAGGGAGTGAAGACCTTGAAGTGTTTATGCATGATTTTGACTGCGTACCCGAACCGATGATTGATACCCAAGTGGTTGCAGCTTTTCTGGGCTATCCAATTTCATGTGGGTTTGCTTCATTGGTCGCAGAACATCTTGGCATTGAGCTGGACAAAAGTGAATCACGGACAGATTGGTTAGCGCGGCCGCTAAGTGAGAAACAATGTGACTATGCAACCGCGGATGTGCTGTATTTACTGCCATTAGCTGAAATTCTTATGCAGAAGGTCACGGAGTCAGGGTATTTAGAAGATGCTAAAGACGAATGCCAGCGTGTGGTTGCCCGTCGCCAAAAACTGCTGAAACCCGAAAGAGCCTACTTAAATATTCACAATGCGTGCCAGTTACGTGATGAGCAACTGGCATGCTTGCAATTACTTGCCGATTGGCGTTTGAACCAAGCTAAAGCACGGGATATGGCGATTAATTTTGTCGTAAAAGAAGAACATCTGTGGAAAGTTGCACGTTTCCTACCAACCACTCTTGGCGAGCTAGATAGCCTTGGTTTGACGGGACAAGAGATTCGTTGTCACGGTAAGCGTTTGCTAAGCATAGTTGAGCAAGCTAAGAAGCTTGATCCAAGCCTATACCCAGCACCAGTGGCGAATATTACCGAACAAAGCCAATATAAAAATGTCTTTAAAGAAATTAAAGCAGTGGTTAAAGATATCGCTGAAAATGAAAAGTTTAATGCAGAGCTATTAGCATCGAGGCGACAAATAAATCAGCTACTATCTATTCACTGGGGAATTAAATCTTCCTCCACGCCACCTGAATTATTGACAGGCTGGCGCGGTCGATTACTGGCAGAGCCCATAGCTAAATTACTAGCAAGCGTATAGCGTATCAAGGTACAAGAAGGGCGCTTCTTGTACCTAATCATTAGAATAACCAAGTCTGTTTTACTCAACTTTATTTTTATGTTTATTATTCCTCAATGAGCTTGTAAAAACACCACCGCATTTACTCATAAATATAATCATTCCATTTTCATCTAATAATTGTAATTACTCTTAAAAATTCAATTAACACTTTATTTAAGCCTCAACAAATAAAGTTACGCGTTGTAGGGCTATTGATTAACCCACTAAAAATAAAAAGATTATTTTGCTTTATGGCCTAATAATATAATTTTGAATTATATCCCCCGCATTTGTAAATGAAAATCATTTTCATATACTGAATCTCGAATATTAAAGGAAAGAATAATCTTTTATTTAATGTGTTTTTTAACCGCGTTATTTAATTCACACTTCAGTTGAAAAAGGATTCACAAATGAAGAAATTATCATTAATTACCGCCGCTGTATCTTTCTCTGTATTTTCTGTTGGTGTTATGGCTGAAACAGAATCAAAGCAAAGCTTAAGTTACGAATTTAATGAAACAAATATTATTGTCGGGAAAACTCAATCAACTATGGGGCCTCATGCTGGCAGTATTGGCGCACCGGGTATCGGCTCTCGCTTTATGAGAGAAGGCAAAACAATTTCATTTTCAGGCTTAAAAAACTTAGTAACGCAAAAGCCAGATAACGTTTATATTTTGGAAAGCGGCGGTAGCCCACATGGCGGAATGGGCAAATTCCAATTTAGCCAGGTTGCAGATGCCGAGGTATATTTTGGTGACTGGTCACAAACTGGTTTAGCGGATGATGCAATGCACACGGTTTATTTCTCTGGTGCGAATGCAACAACAGAAGTCCCAACCAGTGGCCAAGCGACTTATACCATAGCAGGTGTTAACCAGTTTGCGGGTGAAGCAAAACAGACAGGTTGGTTTAATGCTAATTTTGCGGATAAGTCATATACAGGTGCATTAGAAGGAACGAATAACCACTCCATGATGGGGGCTATTGAAGAAGATGGTAAATTTAGCGGTACTGCCATTGCCAATGAAACACATCATGGTAACAGCATGGGACAATTCTTTGGTGATAATGCAGAACAAGTGGCCGGTATTCTTTCTTATGACAACAATCGTGAATTAGATACGGCATTTGGTGGCCAGAAAGACTAATAATTACTGAAAATATAATTGGATAAAAAAAAGTAGGCAAAAGTAATTTTGTCTACTTTTTATTTTATCGAAAAAATGGTGATTTCTTTATGTTAGCTTTTAATAAAAAAATATTTTCAATATGTATTATTTTATTGTTGCTCATTTTTCAACTTACTGCATTTGCAGAGCCAAAATTGAAAGAGGAACTTATTGATATTTTAAATAGTTATAATAATAAAGAATATAAATTAGGAATAAATAATGTGAAAAATAGCAAAAAAAGCATCGACGAACTTGGTTTTATTCTTTATGATCTGGTTCATAAACACGAATTCGAAAAAATAGATGCTATTATCAATGGTTATATTAGTCATCAAAAACATGACAAAGAACTAGTAAAGTATATTTATTCTGAAAGGGCAATTTCAAAGAAAAAATATAGTGATGCTATTAAGCTATATAATGAAATCTTGGCTCGGAAACCTAATATGTTGCTAGTTGAATTAAAGCTCGCACGAGCATTGCTTTATGTTAAACATTATGAGTCGGCACTATCTTTATACCAAAGCGTACAAAATAAATACGGGGATAAAATATCAGGAAAACTCGCGGGTTATATTAATCGTCAAATAATAGATTTAAAAAATAAAAATCATTGGCAAGGCACTATTAAACTTGGTTCGAGTTATGATTTTAATTTAAATGAAGCATCAAACAGCCGAGAAACACACTGTTTTCATGGTAAGTGTATGAATAGTACCAACCAATCTATCGCTGGTGGAAAATGGCATTATTATATTAAATCAGCAAAGCGTTTTCCTCTCGTGGGTAACCATTCAGGGTTATTATCATTGGGCGCGGTTGGGGTAGAACCGATGAAAACAGTCACGGTTAGAAAAATGAATATATTTGTTAGCGGGGGTTATCAATATGAGGACGCTAACGCCAAAGTCCGTATACAGCCTACAGTTGAGGCGAAGTGGCATGATAACCAATATTATAATTTAAGCCTAGGGGGGAAAATAGCGACAGAGTATACGCTAAATCACCAGGTGAGCTTTTTAGGTGATATCGATTATAAAAATAAAACTTACCCTCACGAGTATAGTTTCAATGATGGTGATAAATGGGTTTATTCAATTGTTGGTACCTATTTAATCAACCCTCGGCTAATCGCTTTTGGGGGCATTCATGGCGCCAATAGGGAAAAACAACGCAATAGTGATAGCTATTCACAGTATGGGGTCAGAGTTGGTTTTTTAAAAGTCACTGAATTGTGTGATTTACTTGTTGTTCTAGGTTACAAGCAAACAAATTTCAAACAGTTTGATGCATTTTTAAATGTAAAAAGAAAAGACCACAATGGATATTTAAATACCCAAATGACCTTTGATAATAACAAAGTATTAAGTTTTACGCCTTCAGTTTATTTCAATAGCCAAGTGAATAAAAGTAAGGCGGATATTATTTATTCTTTTAAGCAAAGTGAAGTCGGTGTCAATTTCACCAAGAAATTTTAATTTTCACCGGAACAAATAATGAAAATAAAAACTGTGATAGCCATTAATATCGCGACAGGGTTATCTATTGGTAGTATTACACACTTAGTCTATGCACAACAAAGCGAAAACATCGGCTCTATTGTGGTAAATGATAAAGCGACCACTATCAAAGAGCGTGATAGAAAAGGGGCGGATGACCAATATGATAAAGACGAATCGAATATTTACATCAGTAAAGAAGAAATCGAACGCTATAAAGGCACCAACCCTGCAGATACCATAAACCATGCGGTAGGGGTGTACAGCGGTGATGCCCGTAATAGCGGGGCAATAGACCCCAATGTACGAGGGGTACAGGGGCAAGGGCGCGTCCCGGTAACTGTCGATGGCACAGAACAGGCTATCACTGTGTGGCGTGGCTACAACGGGGCGAATAACCGTAATTATATCGACCCAAATATGATTAGCAGCATTAAGGTCATGAAAAGCGCAACGCTAGACCGCGATGTGCGTACCTCTACAGGTGGTGGGGTGGCGATAACGACCCTAGGCATTGATGATGTTGTGGATAAATATGAGAAGTTTGGTTTTGATATTAAATTAGAAACATCGAGTAACTCCACAAATCCGAGGGTTAATCATTTAAACCACGGTATAGACTATCGCGATGATAAGCGACTATTGAGTACGCTAGACATGCAGAAGTTTCGTGGAATTTATTTTCAAGATCACGAAATGCTTGTTGATGCTCGTAGTAAAGGTAATGCCAATTTCTTTAATCTGCAAGATAACGCAGCGCGCATTGCCATTGGGACACGGCAAGAAAAGTTTGATTTGATGTTGGCGTACAGCTACCGCAACCAAGGTAACTATTTTGCTGGGCGCCGTGGGGCGGATAAATTTTATGATGATATTATTACCTATGACCCTAATAACACAAATAAGGCGATAGACCCATATATACCCTTTGTCGCTAGGATTTACGGGCCAAATACAGAGGTGGCGAATACATCAAATGAAATGTCGACATGGCTGGCTAAATTAAATTTGATGCTACCTTATGCACAAGACCTCTCCCTTGGTTATATGCATACGTCAAGCCATTATGGCGAAATCATGCCATCGCAAATTCGTTATCATGATTTAGAAGGGAAAATTCCGCAATGGCCTTTAGCTAACTTGGCGTTAAATACTTTTTACGCCAATTATTCGTTCAAACCCGAGTCCATTGGTTGGGTTGATTTCCGATTAGGTTATTGGTTGACAAAAACTAATTTAAACACAAATACCGCAGGTGGCCAGCCTAGGGAACCAATGGAAAGGGATTGGAATTATGAATTTGGTCGAGATAAAAATGTGGCTAAAAATCCTGCTATCAATGGCACCTTAGTTGATGGGATTAAATTAAACCAACTTAACGATCGCTATGGTGTTTCATTATCCAATAAATTTCAAATTACACCTGAATTTAAATTGACTTTAATGGGAAGCTTAATTGATGAAACCATTGGTAGCCGTGAAGATATTTTTAATTCGGATTCTAGCCCAAAGGGTAATATGTTCCGTGCTATCCCTAGGGAAGGTAAGCGTCGGGAATATAATGGTACTATTCGGTTTGATTGGCAGCCTACTGATTGGTTAAGCCTGAATGCGGGGGCTCAATATATTAGTTACTGGTCAAGAGATTTATTAAAAGAGAGGCGCATCGCGGCCAAAGATGTAAATTATGCACCTTATAGCCATATAATAGCTAAAAAATATAGCCTGTCTCGTATATTAACTTCAGCAGAATATCATCTAATACAAAAATATGTCGATGATAAAGGGCGAACGTTTAATGATTTAAAAAATAATTCACATGCTCAGACTAGGTTAGTTGAAAAAGCACTGTCAATGCCTCCCTCTACTATAATAATGGGGAAAATAGTAACTCCTGATGGAAAAAAGCAAGAATATAGAATTGTAGAGAAGAACCATTTAGCGGAATGGAAAGTAGATGAAAATAATAGGTTTATACGTAAAAACAATCCATTCTATAATGGCGAAATTGATTTAAAAGAAGAGGCTATAGACCCCGTAACAGGGTTAATAGCAAAAAAAGTAGCGGTAATAAGTAGTATAAATAATGAAGTGATGGTTGCAGATAAACAAAAATTTAAAGTGCCAAAAAGAAATGAAGAATCGGCTTGGGCGCCTGCGTTAGGAGCAACTATTTACCTAACAGAGAACGACCGAATATTTGGGCGTTATTTAGAAACCGTTAGGATGCCAAGTATATTTGAAGACACGATTGGTTTTTCGGGAGGAAGAGAGCCGAATTACACGCCACCGGTTTATTTGCCAGAACGCAGCCATACGATAGAACTAGGGTATGTGCGTAATTTCCAAGATCTCGTTGCGGCAGAAAACCATGCCGACTTACGCATAAATTACTATAACACGGTTGTCACAAATGCATTTGATAGGAACTACAGGTTAGTCTTTACGCAGGTTGATAAACATAACACGGCCGGTCTGGAATTATTAGCGCGTTATGATAATGGCTGGGTATTTGGTGACTTAGGGGTAGATTACCGCTTAAAAAATGAAGTTTGCGATGAAGTCTCACTGATGGTTATGGACCCCTATAACAAATTTGGTGGCCCAGAGTGTACAACAGCAGGGTTCCCCGGCGGCTATTTGCGTACTCAATTGCAACCTAAATATAGCATCCATGCCAACCTAGGTTTACGCTTCTTAGATGAACGTTTAGAAGTGGGTAGCCGTATGCGATATCACAGCAAAGCAAAAAATGAGGATGAAGCGGAAATGATAGATAAATATCCATACTCATATGCACCATTAAATAATAGCCCGATGAGTTGGAATGCGGTTTTTACCGCGGATGCTTATGTGAATTACCAGTTTAATAAAGACCTATCCCTTGAATTATTAGCCACAAATTTATTTGATGAATATTACATTGACCCATTAACCCGCAGTATGATGCCTGCACCCGGTAGAACGATACGCTTCAATGTAACTAGTCGCTTCTAAAAGGGATTCCCCTTCGTTGATGTAGTTATGTTGTGGCATTAACGAAGGGGCTATTAGGGATATTAAAATGATTACTTTACGTTTTAATTTTAAACTTGCGGTTATGGTTTCGCTATTATTTCATTTTGGTATTGTTTTTTATTGTTTAAGTGCAGAGAAAACACGTTTCGCACAAATTTATACGCCAATAAAAGCGGAGATAATCTCTTTTGCAATGACGCAAAATGTAATTGAAAAGCAAATAAATGATGTCACATTACATAATGAGCTAACAGGTGGATTGCTCTCAGAACCACAACAAAATGAAAATGCCGTAATTAAAGTTGCGAATAAAAAAAGCACGCACAGTGATGAAAATAAAGTTTCAGCAACTCAGAAAAAAAACATCGAGAAAAAAGATGAAAAACAACCAAATAAAAAGGTTATTAAGCAGCAAAAAGAACAGCAACAAAAAAGTGAAAAAAACGATGATGTAAAACAAGAGCAACAGGCAGGGCAAAATAACACGGTCTCCGATGCCGCAGGCGAACAGGGGGCGCAAAATACGAGGGCGGTTGGGGACAGTATAAGCGCGAGTCACCAATCTTATATTGATAAATTACGCCGTGAAATAGAGCGCCATAAACGTTACCCCAGAAAAGCGAGAAATACCAATATTCAAGGAACGGTAGAGGTGAGTTTTACGCTAACGCCATTGGGGGAGATAACCAAGGTAAGTATTGCTAAATCCTCTATGCATACTCAACTCGACCAAGCAGCGTTAACGGCAGTAGCGAAGAGCAGTTCTGTTGGTATACCGCCAGAAGGCTTTAAAAAACAGGTTACATTAGCAATTAAATTCAAGCTATAAATTGCCGAACCGTGGTGGTTTTCAACCTGAAAAGATGACTAATATTTGTGGCAAAGGTGAGCCTGAGCCTATTGTTATATATTGGTAATAAACTATTGGTAATAAAAAGCAAGCCGCCATACAACATAGCGGCTTCTTTGCGAATTATTTTTCTGTTGTAGTCGTTTTAATTTCGTCACCTTCTGGTAGCGTGACGTTTAACTCAAGAACAGAAATATCATCGTCTTTTTGTTCAAATTGTACTGATAACATCTCAGGATCAACTTGGACATACTTGCAGATAACTTGCAAAATATCGCGTTTCATATCAGCAAGGTATGCGGGTTCGCTATCACCACGGCGGCGTTCCGCAACGATGATTTGTAATCGCTCTTTTGCGATATTCGCTGTCGTCTTTTTTCTCGACAGAAAGAAATCCAATAAAGCCATTATTTACCCCCCAAATAGGCGTTTTAAGAAGCCTTTTTTCTCTTCTTCAATGAAACGGATAGGGCGATCTTCACCTAAAATACGCGCGACACAGTCATCGTAAGCTTGGCCTGCTTCAGACTCTTTATCTAAAATAACAGGTTCACCTTGGTTAGATGAGCGCAAAACAGATTGATCTTCTGGAATAACCCCAATCAATGGAATGCAAAGGATTTCCAGCACATCTTCCATACTTAACATATCACCGCGGGTCACCCGCCCTGGGTTATAACGGGTCAGTAGAAGGTGTTCTTTTATTGGGTCTTGGCCTTTTTCTGCACGACGTGATTTAGAGGCTAAAATACCTAAAATGCGGTCTGAGTCACGAACTGAAGACACTTCTGGGTTGGTCGTAATAATGGCTTCGTCAGCAAAATACAGCGCCATTAATGCACCACTTTCAATACCTGCAGGTGAATCGCAGACAATAAAATCAAAACCAAGATTATCACCGAGCTCATCAAGGATCTTTTCCACGCCTTCACGGGTTAATGCGTCTTTATCACGCGTTTGTGAGGCAGGTAAAATAAACAGATTTTCGGTACGTTTGTCTTTAATTAAGGCTTGATTTAGCGTTGCATCACCTTGGATAACGTTGACGAAGTCATAGACAACTCGACGTTCACAGCCCATGATGAGGTCAAGGTTACGTAGACCGATATCGAAATCGATTACGACAGTTTTTTTCCCTTTTTGTGCTAGGCCAGTTGCTATGGCCGCGCTTGAAGTGGTTTTACCAACACCACCTTTACCAGAAGTCACTACAATTATGCGTGCCATGAATAATTCCTTGTAAATAAGGTCTAATTTAAATATTCGATGTTAAGTTTGTTATCAACTAAACGAAGTTTAGCTGCTTTGGCGAGAAATTCAGCAGGGATTTGATCGCTCAGCCAATATTCACCTGCAATAGAGACTAACTCTGCTTGCAAATGCGTACAATAAATCTGACTTTCAATATCACCAGAAGCACCTGCTAAGGCACGACCGCGCATCACACCATATATATGAATATTACCATCTGCTAACAGTTCTGCACCTGCACTTACATTACTTGTGACGATAAGATCACTATTTGGTGCGTAAATACGTTGCCCAGAACGAACAGGGGTATTGATAATTCGAGTCTTACGATAAACGGGCTCATTTTGTACCGCGGCAACACTTGCCTCAGCCTGAATTTCAACAGGTTTCTGGCTTTTACCTTCACTTAATATTGGTAAGCCTGCTTCATTGGCTTTTTGGCGCAATAAAGGGTCTGTACACCCACTAACTCCAACAATACGTAACCCCGCAGAAACCACAGATTTATGTATGCTGTATAAATCTGCATGTGCAGTTAATTCCGCAATATTGATGACAACAGGGGCATTTTTAAAGAAATCAGGAGCCTGACTTACTTTTTCTTGCAGCGCTTTTTTGATGAGTTTAGGCTCTTCACTGTATAAGTGAATAACTGAAAGAGTAAAACTGCTGCCTTTAAGTTCTATTGGCGATTGTGGCATCTATCTAGACTCAGCAAATTAAAATTTCCGAAACAATCCTCGGGTGAAGATATTCTGTAAAACAATAGCATGTTATAGTTACTACATTCTTCAAGCAAGCTAATGAACTAAGAAAAAGAGTTAAATATAATGATTTGTGCAATTTATAGAAGCCCTAAGCGTGAACAAACCTATCTTTATGTTGAAAAGAAAGATGATTTTTCACGCGTTCCTGAAGAGTTATTAGCCCAATTTGGAACACCTCAATTTGCTATGGTGATTGCGTTAGACAAGCGCGAAAAGCTTGCTAATGCTGATTTATCACGAGTTAAGGCTGACTTACAAGAAGTTGGTTATTACTTACAATTTCCGCCTCCAGTGGAGGATCTGCTTTCAGAACATAAAGAGCTTAATATTTAAAGTAATTTAAGAAAAACCTGAAAAGCTTTGTGTGCTCTGGAGGATACAAATGAAACCAACGTTATTATATACATTAGTCGCTGGTTTGCTTTTAGCAAGTTGCTCAGCGAAACAACATGGAACGGTTGCGACTCAACCGATTACTGCGGAACAAAGTGCGGCGATTATCCAAGAAGTTGCTGCACTAGATAAAGCGTTTCCTATTGAGCAGCGTGAACCTTCGCAATTTCCTGCTTATGTGGAATTATTGAAAGAACATGCTATTGCTCAAGGGATCAAACCCGCCACGATCGAACGTGGTTTTGCAAATATTCATTTTATCGAACGAGTGGTAAAAGCGGATAAAGGGCAGCCAGAAAAAAGAGCAACGGTCACATTAGCAAGCTACCTGAAAAATGTCCTTCCGCAATCACGTATCAATGCGGGGTATGATAAGTATATTGAAAACAAGGCGCTGCTTGATTCAATTAGCCAAAAATATGGCGTTCCACCGCAATTTATTGTTTCCCTTTGGGGGCTTGAAAGTGGCTTTGGGCGCTCACAAGGAAAAGAAGACGTCATTTCAGCGCTCGCCACGTTATCTTTCGAGGGGCGCCGTGAAGCGCTTTTTAGCAAGCAATTGCTGGCAGCACTAGAGATAATGGATAAGGGGTATATCCCTGAAGACCAGCAATTAAAAGGCTCATGGGCTGGTGCGATGGGTCAGAGTCAGTTTATGCCAACATCCTATTTGTCTTATGCGGCAGATGGTGATGGCGATGGAAAGATGGATATTTGGAATAATAAAGCGGATGTTTTCGCCTCAATCGCCAATTATTTATCAACAGAAGGTTGGCAATCCCAATTACCATGGGGTTACCAAGTCAGTTTACCAGCGGACTTTGGCCGAGCTTTAGAAGGCGTTAAAGCAGAACAAGGCAAAACTGTCAGTGATTGGCAGCAATTAGGGGTTAAGTTACCTGCATTTGCACAACTATCGCCGGATGTAAAAACATGGGTTGTTATTCCGGATGATCCTGAAGGTAGAACATTTTTAGTGACAGAGAACTTTCGCACCATCATGCATTGGAATCGCTCATACTATTTTGCATTGAGTGTTAGCTTGATGGCCGATGGCATCGCTCAAAAAATACAATAACGATAATAGGAGTTACCCTTATGTATCAACATCGTGACTGGCAAGGTGCTTTACTTGATTTTCCAGCAAACAAAGTTGTTTGTGTAGGTAGTAACTATGCCAAGCATATCAAAGAGATGGGCTCAGCTGTACCCGAGGAGCCGGTTATCTTTATCAAACCTGAAACTGCACTTTGTGATATCACTCAATCGATTGTTATTCCAAAGGATTTGGGTGCAGTTCACCATGAAGTCGAAATGGCAATTTTGATTGGCATGCCATTAAAAAATGCGGACGAAGACCGTGTTTCTCGTGCAATTGCAGGTTATGCCGTTGCGCTGGACTTAACATTGCGTGATTTACAGGCAAAATTTAAGAAAGCGGGTCAGCCGTGGGAAAAAAGTAAAGCGTTCGATGGTTCTTGCCCAATTTCAGGGTTTATTCCAGTCAATAATCCAAGTGAATTGCAGAATGTTCAGTTATCACTGGAAATTAATGGGGAAATTCGCCAAGAAGGCTCAACGCGTGATATGATCACGCCGATTTTACCTCTTATTAGCTATATGTCCCGCTTCTTCACATTACGTGCAGGGGATGTCATTTTGACGGGGACCCCAGAAGGTGTCGGTCCATTGGCCTCTGGTGATATGTTAAAGCTATCGATTAATGACCACTCGCTGACAACTCGAGTTATTTAAGTATAGGATTGATAAGTATTATGTCGCAGTTCTGGCAGGTTAAGACACTAGATGAAATGACAGATGATGAATGGGAATCTTTGTGTGATGGATGTGGGCAATGTTGCTTACATAAATTAATGGATGAAGATACTGATGAAATCTATTTCACCAATGTGGCTTGCAACCAATTAAATTTGAAAACCTGCCAGTGCAAGCATTATGAAAATCGCTTTGAGTACGAGGCGGATTGCATCAAGCTCAACCGTTATAATTTAGAAACTTTTGAGTGGTTACCAACGACTTGTGCTTATCGTTTATTGCTTGAAGGAAAAAGCTTACCTGCTTGGCACCCGTTAAAAACAGGTTCCAAAGCTGCAATGCATAATGAAGGTGTGTCTGTGCGGCATATTGCCGTTAGGGAAATTGATGTGGTTGATTGGGAAGACCACATCATGAATAGACCAAAAGGTAGGGGTTAACGACTCCGATTTTTCGTTGAAAGTTAGTATTGCTTTTTACTTGATGGCAGAATTGCCGCCATCTACAAACAGCGCAGTTCCTGTCACAAAGCTTGACATTGAACTGGCTAAAAATAATGCGGCTGAAGCGATTTCTTCAGGCTCAGCCAATCTTTTCATAGCATGTAGATTAGCAGCCCAATCTCTTTGCTGTTGATCGCCAGCCATATCTGTATTTACACCTCCAGGTAATAGAGCATTTGCTCGAATATTTTGTGTGGCATAATCCGCAGTGATCCCTTTAGCCAAGGCAATTAAAGCAGTTTTCGCTACGCCATAGGCCGTCATATAAGGTAAAGCTGAGCTAGTTCCTACAAAGCTAGATGTAAAGACAAGTGATCCACCACCTGTTTTAATCATGGCAGGAATTTGGCTTTTCGCCCCCATAAATGCAGCGGTAATATTTGCATTTTGTACTTTAAACCATTCTTCTAACGTAAAGTCCGCTAAAGGTTTTAAAGTACCAACAGAGCCTGCATTATTTATTGCAATATCAAGCTTACCAAATTCATTAAGTGTTTTATCGATGATGGCACTATGCGTCTCTTCTACACAGATATCACCCACATGATAAATGACCTTACCGCTATATCCTTGTATTTCACTTACAATCTTGCGGAGGTTTTCTTCGCGTCTTGCAGTTAAACAGACAGATGCTCCATGTTTAGCAAATAGAAGGGCTGTCGATTTACCTATGCCAGAAGATGCTCCCGTAATAATTGCAACTTTGTTTTTTAATAACATCATGATGCTCCTTAGTTTATGTGTATAAACCATAACTTAGGTGAGACGATAGCAATCTCTGTTTCTTGCTTTATAATTTAATGATAGGAATTTAAATATGTAGAGAGAGATAGGACTATCTTTGATGAATACCTTTTTATGGTTTTCTTTAAATATATTCAATGATAGTTGGGCTAAATAGAAGGTCTAATGTGGTTGCTATTTTGGGAAAAGCGGCTCTTATTGCAGTTGAGACGATAGAGCCTTTCTTAGTTTTTAAATTATCACTATTGGTTTTATAGTCATTGTACAAATAGGGACGGAAAGAGAACTGCGTGCCTTTTTTCTATCGGATAACAGGCACGCAGTTTGTTAGAACGTTCAGATAAATAAACCTGTTTTTGCTGGTGTATTAAATATGGGAATAAATGATTCCAACACTCAGTGCTAGAATTGACCAAAACCCGATAAATAGAGTGTACTTCGTTATCATGGAGTTTACTCCTGTTGTTTGATGTTAGTGTATCTACTTAATTTACTTTAAGTTAAATACACAAGTGAATAAGCTAACAAATTTTTACATCTATTACAATGTTGTATAAATTTACATTTAATTTTAAATTTATATAGTTAAAAGTACTTAATTAATTGTTATTATTCGTCAAATTTGCTAGATTTCTTGCTTATTTTCGATGAAATTATGAAATAACATGAAATCTATATATTCACTGCTTTGTTTATGCATCATCTCAGGATGTTCTTCGAATCCAACTTTTGAACCTAATAAGTCTACATGGCCAAAGCCGCATAAAGATTTGCGTACATCGGAGCAAAAGCGCATAGATAGAGAAGCAGTTCACGAACAACAACGCGCCGTTATGCGAGGGGAAAGACCAGACTACGGTGTTTTTGAACGTTACTAGTGGGGGGTATTGTTAAATATCCACGATTTTTTATAACTAGCTAACTTATATTGTTCTTATTGTTCCTGATAGGAGGTGAATTTTAATTATGTTCACCGTAAATGGTTTTTATTTATGATTACAACCTTCTTTCGCATACTCTGTTTTTTAATATTGATACTATTTGCGTTTGTACTTGGTGTCTCATTAAACCTTAATCCTCAATTGGATGTAACGGCTCAGGCTAAATTGATGGTGGCAAACTTTATGTATCAACCACAAGCGACAGAGTTTAGAAATGTGAAACTGTATGCAGCAGCTGCAGGCTCCCCTCATAATATAATAGGGAATGTGTGTGGTGAAGTATTCACCTTTAAAGATGAAGCACCTTACCAGTATGAAAAATTTATTATTCAAGTCGCAAAAGATAAAAATAAAAAGAATATTTTATCTTTTCCTTTATTTGATTTTGAAGGTGAGATGATCCCTGAAGCTGATTTTCAAAAAATTTGGCAACAACGTTGTGTGAATGAAATTCCAGTAATGGCACCATAACATTAATATAAAGGCGTAGTTTTTTATTCTCTAATTATAGGTATTAAAATGGAAGCATCCTTACCTGGACTTGATCTAATTACATTATTGGATATCCTTTTTTCTACATCACAGTTTCCTTTATTAGAAAGGTTTAGTCATCATGCATTAATGATTAATTATGCTTTTTAGCTAATCACTCATGATTGCCTTTAAATAGTTAGACTAATTTTTTAATATAATTTTAGTTATCAAATCTCGTCGAAAATAGTTTGTGGTGTTGTTAATACGCTGCGCATTTTTTGTTAAAATATAAAGTGTAATGGTAAGTATAAGCTTTGCTTTTATTTAGGTTGTTAGTTAACATATCCTAAATTAATGTAATCTAAGGGGAACAGAATGAAAACGTTTGGTGTCGTTTTAACGATTATTGGGCTCATTACTGCTTTTCTATCATATAATATGGATGTAAGTATACCTATCGTCTATGGTGAGAATATAAAAGATGCAGGCCTCGCATTTGATAGGCAAAATTACATTATTGGGAGTCTTGTTGTTGCTTGCTTAGGGATTTTAATTGTTATTTTTGATAATCGTAAGAAGAAATAATTTAGTTTAGGAATTTATTCATAACATAAGTTGTTTATAGTGCTTGGGCTAGGGCCGTAAATATATAGCCTGGTAATGTTCTTATGGGTCATTTTAAGAAGGCTCATTGAAGGAGTATTGGGATGTTGTTTTTCGTCGTGAGATGAATTGACTTAACTTAACCTAAATAAGGATGTGTATGAAAAAATACCTGGTCTTTTCAGCCTTAGTTTTAGTTGTGGGGTGTACCGCAAAAGAAGCGAATATGACAAAGCCTATTGGAATGGCTAATCCAGCTTCAGTTTATTGTGGGAAAATTGGTGGAACATCTGAAATTATTGATACTGGGGAAGGGCAAGTGGGTATTTGTACATTACCTTCAGGTGAGAAGATAGAAGAGTGGGCCTTATACCGCAGAGATCAACAATAAATTATCTAGCCTTTCTCCTAAAGCAAAAATCTGTTTTGGTTTTTGCTTTTCCTTAATCAAAAATAAATCATTTTTCACTCACCTTTTACTGTTATTGGCCGATAATAGTAGTGTCGTTATCTATTCGATAGTTATCATGAGTCTAGTATAAATTTTGTAGAGCATCTTAAGTGCTTCGATGGCAACATTTTTATCGTTTCATATGGCTTTTAATGTTGAACATGATCGAACTATCGTAAATTGTTGATATAAAATATTTTTATGGGGCATTGTCTCATTATGTTCAAAAAACAATACTAAAATAGAGTTAGCTACTTTATGTTATGTAATAGGGGTAAAAATAGGTCTTATTGCACGAATCGAATATGTATAAAAACGATATGATGCAATTTAAGATAGGATATTGTTTATTTACTGGTCTTTTTTTGATGTGTTTAAGGTGGTTGATCACACTCTTACACACTATATGCGTAAATTAAGAATATTCTTAATGCTAAAAATGAAGGTTAATATCTTTTTTTGGGGAGGTGTTCGTTTTAAGAAATCATGATGGTTTTCATATGGTTATGAAATGCGAAAATTGATATAGAACAGTTTGTTTTTTATACTAACTAATGGCTTTTTTTATTCTATATCAAAAACAATGATAATTTTTTTTTACATTGTTTCTATTATTGATACTCTCATTAAGATGTATTACTTGTTTGTGCTGTTGAATGAATAAAGCATTTTATTGCGATTTTATTATTATTTTTCCATCTATTTTTTTTTAGCCTTCCATTTATATATTTCTATTTGGATTAAATCAGATTCAAATGATTTCTTAATTCATATATATTAAATGTTATTCTGTATAAATCTAATTACTGATATGATTAACCCTAAATACTCGTTTTAGGTGTTTTCTTGGGGTTAAGCATAATAATTCGCTATTATCATTTTTTTAATCTTTGAGAATTTAATCATTATCCTCATAAAAATACATTAAGATAATTTATATTTAGTGTTCTGTTTACTATTCTAAATATGATGTGTCTGGATGATATTTTGCGATAAAAAGTATCCAAATGTAAGTAAAATGTCTTTTTTTTCACTATAAGTCAGAAAAACGTGTTTTATAAAAAACTATTTAAGTTTAAATTTAGATATTTAAACTCTAGAAAATTATTATAAATCACTTTTTTATCTAAAAATTGAACTTTTTACGTGTAAATCAGCGAAAACAACACATCAGATACCTCAATCAATAGATCATTTTCAATAGATATCATCTATCAAATGATTTGATATGCAATGATAAAAACGATTTAATAAAATTTAAGTTATTATGTATCCTCTTTTCGAGATCATATAGAGCATATGATTATTAATTGAAAATAGGACTAATTAAGAAACATATTTATTTGTATTAATGCAGAAGGTTTCAAAATGAGACATAAGCCTTAATATTCGTATATTTATTGTACGATAGGATTTTTGTTTTCATTTTTACCACTAAATAAAACAAAAACTTAATGAGTTCTTATAAGTGTAAGAATAAAAATCTCATATTAGGAAATGAAAATGAAGAAAGTATTACTGACTGCAGTTGCAACAACAATTATCGGTTTATCAACAGCTAACGCTGCTGGTACAAACGTTGGCGGTGGCCAAGTTAACTTTCACGGTAAAGTGACTGATGTTTCTTGTACTGTTTCTGTTGACGGCCAAGGTAGCGATGCTAGCGTTTACTTAGCGCCAGTTTCATTAGCAGAGGTTCGTGACGGTGGTGCAGACGTTTTACTGAAAGCTAAGCCATTTGTTATTGATGTAACTAATTGTGTTGCTGCCGATGTGCAAGATAAAGCGAATGATGCAGCAATTGATAAAACATTATTAAATGTTAACTGGACTGGTGGTAACTTACTGCAAGGTGCATCTGGGAAATCAGAAGGTTACTTAGCAAATACTGAAAGCACAGGTGCTTCTAACATCCAATTAGCACTATCTGTTGATGATAGCGCTGACTTAACAGGTAAAATTATCCCTGGTAACCCAACACAGAAAAAAGTTACTGGTGATGTAACTAAAGTTGAGAACGGAGCTCGTTTCCAATATTACGTTGGTTATGCAACTTCTACACCTAAAACGGTAACGACAGGTGAAGTTAAAAGCTATGCTACTTATGAAATCACTTACCAATAAGAGATCAGTAAGTTAATTATTTATTTATTAGTGTTATTCCTATGACATTATTTGAATATTAAGTAAATATTACTTTAATAAGCGGTAGCTATACTGCCGCTTTTATTTTGAGGTTTAAATGAAAGCAATAGTTTTTATATTCTGCTTCATTTTCAGTATGCATTCATTTGCTAATAATATTATCGTCAATGGCACACGGTTTATTTACCCTGGAAATGAAAAAGAAATTACCGTGCAATTAAACAACACAGCGGATCGTCCTGCGATTGCACAAGCTTGGCTTGATACCGGTGATGCATCAGAAACGCCAGACACGATAAAAACACCTTTTCAAATTACACCGCCAATTTCACGTGTAGAGGCTAAAGGTGGCCAAACATTACGAATCAAATTAATGGATAAAGGAAGTATTCCTCAGGATAGAGAAAGTTTATGGTGGTTAAATATTTTAGACATTCCACCAGTGGCTAAAGGTAAGGAAGGTGATAATCAGAATGTATTGCAATTAGCGATCCGCTCTCGGTTTAAATTCTTTTATCGCCCCACAGGACTCGGTAGTCGTGAATTAGCGCCAGAACAACTTGTCATCAAATCAAGTGGTAAGAATATTATTATCGATAATCCGACTCCTTACTATATTACGGTTACAAAGATTTCAACAGATGGTAAGTCTGGCTTAAATGAAAAAACTGTTTTATTAGAGCCCAAAAGTCAAACAACGGTAGAATTAAAAAAAGTCGTAAGTTCAGGAAGTAACATCGTAATTAATAATATTAATGATTATGGATCAGATATTGCGGTGAAAACTACCGTTAAATAGGAATATATGATGAAACAGCGAGAGTTAATAAATAAATATAGCAATACGCTCTCTGTGACCTGCTTTGTCACTGCATGTATGGTACCTACATTTTATGCATGGAGTGAAGAAGATACAACCTATGAGTTTAATAGTGGTTTTATTATAGGTAGTAAAGAAGACGTTGATCTGGCGCGATTCAATTCTTCAGGAATTAGCCCTGGAAAATATTCAGTTGATGTTTACACAAATAACAACTGGAAGGGGCGCTATGATCTCAATTTTGAAGAGCAGAAAGATGGTCGATTAGCGGTGTGCTACACGCCAGCAATGCTTTCTGACTTTGGTATTAATACTGAAAAATTGAACCCAACACTTAACCAAGATAGTGACAGTTGCTTACCATTAAAAGATTGGAATAATGAAAAAGATGTTGTGGATATTTTCCACGCATCGACACTACGTTTAGATATTTCTGTTCCACAAATTTATGAGCAGCGAATTTCCCGTGGATATGTTTCTCCTCAGTTTTGGGAAACAGGGATCCCTGCATTGAATGTAAGCTATATGGCTAACTATTATGATAATCATACTAGTGGTTCTCAAGGAACTGATAACGCCAGCGCTTACCTTGGATTAAATGCTGGGTTAAGCTTTGATGGTTGGTTGTTCAAGCATATTGGCAACCTTAACTGGCAGCGCCATGATGGTACGAATTGGAATAGCAATCAAACTTACTTACAAAAACCTATTGCAGGATTAAAATCAAAAGCGACTGCTGGGCAATTTTATACAGATGGCGATCTATTCGATAGTATCAGCTTACGTGGCGCAAAGCTGGCGACAGATGACAACATGTACCCTGATGGGATGTCAACATATGCGCCTGAAATTAGAGGTATAGCACAAAGTAATGCTTTGGTCACTGTCAGGCAAAATGGCTCTATTATTTACCAAACAACCGTCTCTCCAGGTCCTTTTAGCTTAACGGATGTTTATCCATCAGGTTATGGGAATGATTTGGTTGTAACAGTAAAAGAAGCTGATGGTAATGAAACGACTTTCAGTGTGCCATATTCATCGTTAGCGCAATTATTACGCCCAGGTTTCACTCGATATCAAGTTGCTAGTGGTAAAGCAGATGCTGATGGATTAAGGAATCGTCCCTTTATTATGCAGGGAACTATTCAGCATGGTTTGAATAATACATTTACACTTTATGGCGGTGTGACAGCATTTGATGACTACCAGGCTTATTTAGTTGGTACAGGTATCAATACTGGATTTGGTGCAGTTGCAGTTGACTTAACACAATCAAGAACTGCATTTAAATATAGAACCGAGAATGGGCAAAGTTATCGTTTAACATTTAGTCGTTTATTCACACAGACAGATACTAACCTAGTATTAGCTGCTTATCGATATTCAACAAAAGATTATTACAATATTAATAATGCATTGTATGCAATAGATAATGATAAGCGTGGCGTAGAAAATACGCTAGGCCGCGAAAAGAATGGCTTTAGCTATACAATAAACCAAAACTTACCAGAAGGGTACGGTGGGATTTATTTTACTGGCCGTATCTCTAATTATTGGGATAAATCAGGAACTGAAGAGCAATATCAACTGAGTTATAACAATAATTATAACCGTCTCTCATATGGTATCGCGCTGATGAGAGTATATGCAGATAATACTAATAATAATAAAAAAGACGACCGTATAAGTTTAAATCTGAGTTATCCCCTGTATTTTGGCGAAAGCCAGAGTGCAACATTGACGTCAAATACAGTATTCAATAACGAAAAATTTGGTTCAACTCAAATTGGTGCGAGTGGTGCATTCGATAAAGAGAATAACTGGACTTATGGTATAAACACTTCGGTTGCAAATGGTGGTGAGAAAAATATTGGTTTGAATACGGGATACCGTACCTCACTCGTAAATACCAACGCTAACTATAGCCAAGGCCAGGGATACCGCCAATTTGGATTGGGTGCTAATGGTTCTATGGTTGTGCACTCGGGGGGAGTGACATTGACGCCTAATAGTTCAACAACATTAGCGTTAATTGAAGCAAAAGGTGCTGAAGGTGCATCCATTATGGGGGCGCCAGGAACTCGTGTAGATAGTAATGGTTACGCTATCGCACCTTATGTAAGAGCTTATCGTATTAACAATGTAGAAATCGACCCTAAGGGCAGCCCAGAAGATATTGTTTTCGAAAATACAACAAGCCAAGTTGTGCCTTATGAAGGCAGCGTAGTTAAAATTAAGTTTGGTACTAAAGTAGAAAAAAATATTGCATTTAATGTCATAAGACCTGGCAATAAATCATTACCGTTCGGCGCGAATGTGACTGATAAAAATGGTGAGTCAATCGGTATTGTTGGGCAAGGCGGAACTGTGTTTATTAGCAGTGAAACCGCGAAAGAAGCATTTATTAAATGGGACAATGGCCAGTGCTCGTTCTCTTTAGAAGCTGGAAACAGCAAGGAAAGTTTATGTCAATAACGAAACAATATCGTTTGTATATCGGAATTGGATTGCTTCTTACTGCAACTTATGCTTCTGCATATTGTAATCGTACTTCGACTCGTACATATGAACTTAATATGCAGATGGGACGGGTCGTGGTAGATCCTAATTTAAATGTTGGGGATACAATCGCTGAACAAACGTGGGATATGAGAGAAAACTCAAGTGCTATTTATGCATACTGTACTCGAAATACACCGATCTCAGCATTAGTTACTATGTCGAGTCTTGTTCCTGTAGGGAATAAAATTTATCAGACAAATGTTCCTGGAATTGGTATGAAATTTCACCGTGAAGGTGCGATAAGGATGACATACCCAGATACATTTTATGCACCAACATCAAGTAACTACTACTTAGCTGGGTCGAAGTTTATTTTAACTTTAGTGAAAACGGCTCCTGTTACAGGATCTGGTGTTATTGCGAGTGGTTACTATACATCTTATGGGTATATTCCAAATAACAATCCATTTTTAGTAACGAAGTTAGATGCTGAAGCAATTACAATAGTTTCTCCTTCTTGCCAAGTAGAGGGGGGGAATGAAAAAAATGTTTATTTGGATCCAATTAAACGTTCTCAGCTCAATGGTGTAGGTACAACTGCAGGTGAGAAAAACTTTGATATTAGATTGATCTGTAGTGGTGGTGTTAGCTATTCTGGCTTTGCAAATGTGAATATGACTTTTAATGGTGATGTACCAGACAAGATGAATAACCGACAAGGTGTTTTGATTAATCAAATTAAGTCATCAAATGGAGCTGCTGGCGTCGGGGTACAGGTTTTAGAACGTAATACAAATAAACCACTTATATTTAATGACAAGTATAGAGTTGGAGTCTTAGCAGATCGACAAACAAAGTATCTTGATTTAAATTACAAGGCTCGATATTACCAATATGGCAGTTCAACTTCAGCTGGTGAAGTAAATTCAAAAATGGTATTTAATATCACTTATGATTAATTGAATAGTTTTTTTGAGGAATATTCAAGAAACTAATTAATATGTATTGAGTTTAAATTATTATAAAATGCCAGTTGTTATTATAACGACTGGCATTTTATTTAACTCAAACTATAAAAATAACATGGTGCTGATGCATCCATGTTATTTTTATAATTAATGACCATCTTAATAAAAATTTTTAGGGACGGTTTTTGATTGGAGCAATGACACTTTCTGCTGTATATTTTAATTCTTGGCTAGTTTCATTAGATAGCTTGTTTTTATTTGATTTTGAACTAGTTGTATAACCATGAAAAAACCATTCGATTGGGCAATCCAAAACTTCAGCGATATCAACTAAATGGTTAATAGGTATTTTATTTATACCATTCTCATATCGAGATATTTGTTGCTGACTTAAATTTAATTTATTAGCTAAATCAGCGCCAGAAAGACCAAGTTCTTTTCTCCGGTTTTTTATTTTTATACCGATAATACTATGAATGTCCATATGACATCCTCGATTTTTGTGAAGGGTTATTATTTGATATTTTTAGTCAACTATTACGGGAATAGTATATTAAAAATTAAAGCGATTTGAAAGTTTTAATGCTCATAATTATGATAAAAATCTCTGTTTATAATAAAATAATTAAAGTCATTGTTTTTAGTGTGGGATATTTACGATATTAAAAGAAAAAGTTCACTTTTAATTGTTAATATAACCAATAAAATTAATGGCACTGGTGTTATCAAGTTATCATTATAATATTATTTCAACAATCTAATTCAGCGTGAATTTTAAATCATTGATTAAAATCAATGTATTAAGGTTTTATTAAAATTAAGTATTCAATTTTTTAAATGAGTTAATGTATGGATAATTCATTGTTAATATTCTGATCCTTAATATCTAATCTAGATAATTAAATATTGATTATACTCATTGATAAATAACATAATGTAATAAATGTTCGATAAGGTAGAGTATAAAAACTAAAAAACATCTTATATGATGTTTTTTGCAAAAGGGTCGTTACTCGGATCTTGATTCCATATATATTCCATTCTTAATGCAATGCTTTTAGCTATTTCAACACCATAAAAATCACTGACGATTTGTAGAGACATATCAATACCTGCACTGATACCAGAAGATGTATAAAACTTACCATCATGAACCCAACGTGCAAGCGGTTGCCATTTAACAAGATGATTTAGACTGGTTACCCATTCATAAGCAAGTTTGTTCGTTGTTGCTTTTACTCCATTTAACAGTGAGGTTTTTGCCAGTATGGCAGAACCTGTACAAACCGAAATGGCAGTATCTGCAAATTCAAACTGTGTTTTTACCCACTGGATATAATCTTCATCCATAGAAAGAGGGCGGGAGCCTTGCCCTCCAGGGATCAATATGTGCCGATAGGATGGAGTTGAAATCATGTGCGTATTAACAGTTACACCTTGAGAGCTTGTCATTGGCATTCCTGTTGGTGAAATAAAATCAATTTGGCAATGGTCGAGCCGACCAAATACTTCAACAGGCCCCATCACATCAAGGGTTTCAAATCGATCAAACAGGATAATAGCAATATTGTTTATAGGCATAGGGGATTGATTTCTTATTTTCAAAATAGGTATTCTGCCATAATGCTATTTTTTAGATTGGGATTTTGTGCACCAAACACTAAAGTGTCTAAAAACAAAAATTAATCCCAAAATATGTGCATTAACATATACTATTACTAAGGTTCTACTGGCGCTTATCACTATCCGTGAGGTGAAAAATGAAACTGTATATCTATGACCACTGCCCATTTTGCGTTAGAGCAAGAATGATTTTGGGCTTAAAAAATATTGCAGTAGAGCAAATCGTTCTGTTGGATAACGATCATGAGACACCCATCCGAATGATCGGTAAAAAAATGCTACCGATCTTAGAAAAAGATGACGGGAGCTATTTACCAGAAAGCCTAGACATTGTGCATTATATTGACCAGCTAAGTGAAAAAAAATACGCTACGGGGGTTTTATCACCACAAATTGAAACTTGGTCTAAAGCCGTATCTGGTGTCGTCTCTAAATTAGTGACTCCCCGTTTTGTCGAAACGGATTTCCCAGAAATAAGCACAAATGAAGCTAGAGCTGCATATAAAGAGAGAACGTCAAAATCCTATGGTGACTTGGCTGAATTTCGAAAAGAAACACATACTTTACTCGTCGAACTCGCACCTCAAATGTCATTATTAGATGTCTGGCTAGAAAACCGCGGCGAGACTATTGATATAAACGATTTTTATATCTTTCCTACGTTACGTAGCCTAAGTATTGTTGCTGGCTTAGCTTTCAGTAGCAATATCCGTAATTATATGGATAAAATGTCACATATCACGAAAGTGGACTTGTTGTTCGATAAGGCTAAGTAGTTTTGTCTATAAAAGCCGTACCCATTTGAAATCACATTAATGAGTACGGTTTTGTATTTAGAATATGAGACTAATTGACGTAATCACGCAAGGAATACACTAATTTGTAATGTCCTTGAATTAAGACGAGTTGATTATTTTTTAAATTAATAGTCGCACCTTCTATAAGCATGCGTTTTAACATGGTATCCCATTTAGACAAATCTTCATCAACACATTCAAGTTCCGTCTTGGTCAGGTTTTTAACGGTGATATTAGCGTTATTAATATAGCCTAATCCATTAAAGTCATTACACATTGAGGCAGAAACAAACATCTTTTCTCCAAAAGCGATGTAAGGAACAGTTTGTTTTGCTTTAATGGGTTTACCGTCAACTTCAGTTAAAACATAGCGATGGTGAACTAAAGCATCTCGAATCGATTTATCGTCGTTCTTCGCATCGACTTGATGTGTTTGGCAAGCCGCTAATAATAAACCCAATAAGGTCAGTGGAATTAAACGTTTCATCAATCCAACGTCCAATTAAGCATTAACAATATTCGGGCAGGCTTTGCCATGGCTAACCTGATCAATATTGCTAAGAGTTGTTTGACTAATACTGGTTAAAGCCTCTTCAGTTAAAAATGCTTGATGGCCTGTAAATAATACATTGTGACAAGATGAAAGGCGGCGGAAAACGTCATCTTGAATCACATCATTAGATTTATCTTCAAAAAACAAATCACGTTCATTTTCATAGACATCCATGCCAAGTGAACCGATTTTTTGTGATTTCAATGCATTAATTGCGGCGACAGAGTCGACTAAGGCTCCTCGACTTGTGTTGATGATCATGACCCCTTTTTTCATCTTACTGAAAGCGCTTTCATCGAGTAAATGATGGTTTTCAGGTGTTAAAGGGCAATGAAGAGAGATAACGTCTGATTGTTTATATAAAGTATCTAAATCAACATACTCTGCACCTAAGTCTAAAACTGCTTGGTTAGGGTAGGGATCGTGTGCAAGTAAGCGCATGCCAAAACCTTTTAAAATACGTAAAGTCGCTTGCCCAATTTTGCCCGTTCCGATGATCCCTGCGGTACGATTATGCATGTTAAAGCCAGTTAAACCCTCAAGCGAAAAGTTCGCATCACGGGTTCGTTGGTAAGCACGGTGGATCCGGCGGTTTAGGCACAGCATCATTCCAACCGCATGTTCAGCAACCGCTTCTGGCGAATAAGCTGGAACACGAACAACGTGAATTCCAAGCTCTTTTGCAGCTTCAAGATCAACATTATTAAACCCAGCGCAGCGTAAAGCTAAAATGTGAATATTTAAAGCTGCAAGCTCTTCTAAAACAGCACGATTGGCTTCATCATTAACAAAAATACACACTGCGTCAGCCCCCACAGCATTTTTGGCGGTTTGAACAGTTAATGGAAAATCAAAGTATTCAATACTAAAATTAAATTCTGAGCCTTGATTAACTTGCTCCATGTGCTTGCGATCATACTGTTTGGTACTATAAGAAACAATTTTCATCGAAGAGACTCCAATTTTTAGGAACCAATAAAAATAGTAGATAAAATAGTGTACCTACAAAAGATAAACTCAGAATAAGACAATTAAGTTTGTAAATCACCTAGAAATTAAGAAAATAGGTATCTGTTTACATATGAATATGGTTTATGCTTTTTAGACAACGAGTTAATGTAAAGATTGAATTAAAATTCAACAATCATGGTACTGAGCTAATCTCACAAGGACGAAGTTGATGCAGGTATTTAAAAGAGCTGGCAAAATTTTACTCTGGTTTTTCGGAGGGAGTGCTGTTCTCTTAGCTATATTATGGATAACAGTCGCACGCTGGCTTCCTGTTGTTGCTTCTTATTACTTACCAAAGCCACTTCAATTATCATTTTTAGATCCAAGAATGGCTCAGGGGCAATTACAGATCGCTGAGCTCAGTTTAACAGCAAAGAATTGCAAACTTGTTGATTTGCAAAATGCTCGTCTTTCTTTTTTCCCACTTCATTTAAATATAGATAATGTTAACGTTTCTACAGAGTGTATTAGCGCACTTGAATCGGATGAAATGGCATCTGGAGAACCGCTAAATATTGCTGAGCTGATTGACAAAATTCCTCTTTTTTCTATGGTCATAAATAATATCAATATCCAACCATGGGATGACTACCAGGGGAGTATTTGGTTACGCCGTTCAGATAAAAACATCCCTTTGCAGTTTGATTTTAGAGGAGATAATTTAAGATTATCCTCGCTGATTACTAAAGATAAACAGTTGGTGATCAGTGAGTTCTCGGCATTTTTACCAGAACAACAGCAAACAATAACATTAACAGGTGATGTTCAATTACCACTCATTGCAAGCCAACTTCCACAAAAAGGAATGTTGGAGGCCAATTTTAAATTATTAAGCCCTGAAAAACATTTACAAGCAAAATTAGCATGGCTAGATGAAAATGGAGTGTTAATTGTCACTGACACGGATATGCAAAAAACGGTACTGAATCTTCCATGGGCATTATCACCATCAATAGTTACCGTTTCACAAGGAAAATGGCAATGGGAAGAGGCAGGGATACCCATAGAAGGTGGTGTCAGCTTTCAAATTGAAAATTGGGAAAAACCATTAGGCGATATGATTTTTTCTGGTCGCTTGAATATGTTGACGCAGGCGAAGAAAGGTAAGGGGAATATTGTATTAACGCTACCAGAAACGCATCTTGATTTATTAAATACGGATGTTGATTTTAAGCTAAATGGGCAAGTTAAATATGATGATATGGTTCTTGATATTAATCTGCCTGCGAAAATTTCAGGACAATTAACCTCACCTAAAATCTCTTTACTATCAGGCTCATTATTAAGAGCTTATGGGCGAGCATCGCCAACGATCATGTTAAAAGAGATCCGTTTACCTTTGGCTGGAACATCTTTAAGCGAAGAAGGAATATCGGGAAGGCTACAGGCAATATTAAAAGTGCAAGAGCAATATTGGGGGGACTTTGATATTCACCTTGATGGTAAAGCCAATAAATTTACCCTTGATAATGGTAAATGGTTTTGGAATTACTGGGGAAATGCCAAATTACCTTCATTAGCAGCACGTTGGGATATTAAGGGCAATGGTAGTTGGCAAGACTCATTAATTACCTTAAATAATCTGACAACAGGCTTCGATCAAATTAAATATGGTTTGTTATCGATGAGTGCCCCACGCTTAAAACTCACAAAGCCATTGCAGTGGCAAAGAGATGGGACAAAAGCTAGCTTTAATGGTGCATTACAATTAACCAGTAATCGAATGCAGTTTGGTGTCGAAAGTTATTTACCAAAAATAACAGTAAACGCGGATATTAAAGGAAAGTCACCTGCTGAATTTCAATTAAAAGGTGATTTAAGCACGCAAGATGTGGGGCCCATTGTTATTTTTGGGCGTTGGGATGGTGAGCGTTTAAGAGGGGAGGCACGCTGGCCAGAACAGTCTGTCACCGCATTTCAAACATTAATACCTGCCGATCTTGGACTCGAACTTAAGCAAGGTAAGTTATTCTCACAAGCGGCATTTTCAATTACCCCAGAGGATGGGTTTATTGCTGGTGGACATTGGCGTGTGGAAAATACAAGTCTTTGGTTAAAAGATGGTGAGTTATCTGGCTTAAATTTTGTATTACCATGGCGTTTAAAGCAAAGCACATGGACTTTTGGGGAAAAATCTCCCGTAGAATTGCGAATTAAAAAGCTCAACAACCTTTTTGAACTGACGGATATTAAAGCCGACTTAGTTGGAACTTATCCGCCAACAGATTCAGCACCACTGAAACTCACAAATGTTGGGTTTAAAATGTTGGGCGGTGATGTCTCTATGGACTTATTACGTTGGCCGCAAACGGATGCATCGACGATACGATTACATCAAATTGAACTGAGTCAATTATTTACCATACTAAAAGTATCTCAATTTGCCGTTTCAGGCAAAGTAAATGGTGAACTTCCTTTTTATTTGAATAATCCTGAGTGGATAGTCAAGCAAGGATGGGTAGAAAACAATGGTCCTTTAACCTTACGGTTAGATACACAATTTGTAGAATCTATTCAAAAAGATAATATTTCTGCGGGGTCTGCCATTGGCTGGTTACAGTATTTAGAAATAAAACGTAGCCGTACCGATGTGAATATCACTAATCTAGGGCAGCTAACGATGAAAACAATCCTTGAAGGCTTTAACGCTCAAGAAAAGAAAAAACGGGAGGTGCATTTAAACTACCAACATGAAGAAAATATTTTTCAGCTGTGGCGTAGTTTACGATTTGGTAGCTCTTTAGAAGAATGGCTTGAAAAGAACCTATGAAGGTTTAAGGAATAACGTGAGTACATTAAAAGTAAGTACAGTGATTATTATGGCTTTTTTCTTAGTGGCATGTTTGCGAGTAGAAGTCGCGACACCAGATAAGCCAATTAATATTAATATGAATGTGAAAATAGAGCACGAAATACAGATAAAAGCTGACAGACAAGTTGAAGAGTTACTCAAAGAAAACAGCGACTTATTCGGGGAGGTCAGCGATAAATGAGCCGAATAATAAAAGTATTAACTCTGTGTTCACTATTAAGTGTATTTTCAGCATTTTCACTTACGGTGGATGAAGCAAAAGAAAAAGGGGTTTTGGGTGAAACGCTATCAGGCTACTTAGCGGTAGTAAAAACTGAGAATGTTGAAGCCGTTAAATTAGCAGAACAAATTAATCGTGAACGGGAAAAAAAGTACAGCGAAATTGCGTCCAAAAATAACCTTAAAACCAATGAAGTCGCTCGAATAGCAGGGCAAAAACTAGTCGAAAGGGCGAACGCTGGGGAATATGTGCGAGGTATTAATGGTCAATGGCTAAAGAAAAAATAAAAATGCGCACTCAGAAAGTGCGCAAAGTATAACAAAGGTAGTTTAGGTTGTTTTGATGATTGATTTAGACAATAAGGCCATTAATGTGTTGTTGAGCTTGCTGGTGGGCTTTTTCGACTGAACCATTACCTAAAGCTGTGCCTTCGGCAAAAACAAATTCAATATCTTTAATACCCAGAAAATTTAAAAATAAAGTCATATAAGGCACCATGGTATCTGCTGGGGTATCTTTATATATTCCACCACGGCTGGTTAAGACAAATGCCCGTTTATTTTCCAGTAAACCGACAGAGCCTTGTTCGGTATATTTAAATGTATGGCCTGATCTCGCAATAAAATCAAAGTAATGCTTTAAGTGTGAGGGGATCGTAAAATTATACATTGGCGCAGCAATAACAATGACATCATGTGCTTTTATTTCTTCAATTAAGGAATTAGACAGGTCTAAATGTGCTTGTTGTTGCTCTGTTTTCGTGTCACTAGGGCCAAAAGCTGCTAAAATTTCACCATCAATGGCAGGGATTGGCTCATTGACGAGATCTCGAACAGTCACAGTGTCCTCAGGGTTCTTTTCTTGCCATTGTTGAATAAAGTAATCGGCTATTTTATTGCTTTGAGAATTGTCTGCCAGAATACTTGATTTTAATAGTAATACGTTACTCATTATGGTCCTTAAATTTATTGATGTTGCTTTACGTATAATCATACGTGATAGCTAACTGATTGATAGAAAGAAAATTAGACTGCCTTCTTCAAAAAAACTGATGGTATTATTTATGTAATAACAAGAACTAAAAAATAAAACGAAATATTGCTGCTATACGACGAAGTAAAAGGCCGTCGTGCATTGTACTTGATTAAAAATAAGGGTTTAAAGCGTGAAATCCATACTGATGGCATTAAATGCTGAAATAGGACAAACTTCACTGCGTGATCAGTGGTTACTGAAAAAAAGAATTCAAGGTATTGCAAAAATCCGTGATGAAAAATCACGTAATGCGGTACTCGATGTGATTAAAGCAGATATTGAATTAGCAAAACAAAAAGTTGCGATAAAAAAACTGAACCCACCTAAAATTGTCTATCCAGATAATCTTCCTGTTAGTCAAAAGAAAGACGTTATCTTGGATGCAATTAAGAAGCACCAAGTGGTGATTATTGCAGGTGAAACAGGATCAGGGAAAACAACACAGATCCCGAAAATTTGCCTCGAGCTTGGCCGCGGTCTCCAAGGTTTTATTGGTCATACTCAACCAAGACGGTTGGCGGCCCGTTCGGTTGCGACCCGTCTTGCTCATGAATTAGAGTGCGAGCTTGGTACTAATGTGGGTTATAAGGTACGTTTTAGTGACCAAGTGAGTGAAACAACTCAGGTCAAATTAATGACAGACGGTATTTTGCTGGCGGAATTACAAAATGATAAATTGCTCCTGCAATACGATACCATCATCATTGATGAGGCCCATGAAAGAAGTTTAAATATTGATTTTATTCTAGGCTATTTACGCCAATTATTACCAAAGCGGCCTGATTTAAAAGTTATCATTACTTCCGCAACCATTGATCCTGAACGTTTTTCTAAACACTTTAACCATGCTCCAATTGTCGAGGTTTCAGGGCGTACTTATCCGGTTGAGGTGCGTTATCGCCCTATAATTGGGGATGATAACGATAACGAACGTGACCAGATTGATGGGATCATTGATGCAGTAAATGAATTATCTGTTGAAGGTAATGGCGACATTTTAATTTTTATGAGTGGGGAGCGGGAAATTCGTGATACCGCAGATGCACTATCCAAATTGTCATTGCGTCATACGGAAATTTTACCTTTATTTGCAAGGTTATCTAATAGCGAGCAGAACCGAATTTTTCATCCTCATGGTGGCAGACGCATAATTTTAGCGACTAACGTTGCGGAAACATCACTCACAGTTCCAGGTATCAAGTATGTTATTGATACGGGTTATGCTCGAATTAGCCGTTATAGCTATCGAACTAAAGTCCAACGCTTACCCGTTGAAGCCATTTCACAAGCATCAGCCAACCAGCGTAAAGGGCGTTGTGGACGGGTTTCCGATGGTATTTGTATTCGATTATATTCAGAGGAAGACTTTCTTTCTCGCCCTGAATTTACCGATCCTGAAATTCTAAGAACTAATTTAGCTTCCGTTATTTTGCAAATGACCTCTATTGGGCTAGGGGATATTGCTGCATTTCCATTTGTTGAAGCACCAGATAAGCGCAATATTCAAGATGGTGTGAAGTTACTCGAAGAGCTCGGTGGTATTAAACCGCATAAACAAGTGGATAAAGGCTATCAACTTACGGATATAGGCCGACAACTCGCGCAATTGCCCGTTGATCCTCGATTGGCGCGGATGGTGATTGAGGCGCGAAAACACGGTGCAGTACGTGAGACGATGGTTATTGTATCGGCGCTATCGATTCAAGACCCAAGAGAACGCCCATTAGATAAGCAGCAAGCTTCTGATGAAAAACACCGTCGCTTCCATGATAAGCAATCGGATTTTATGGCGTTTTTAAACCTTTGGGATTACCTCAAAGAGCAACAAACCCAGCTTTCGAATGCGCAATTTCGCAAAATGTGCCGCCAAGATTTTCTAAATTATTTACGCATTCGTGAATGGCAAGATCTTTATACCCAGTTACGTCAAGTAGTGAAAGAGCAAGGCTTTGCAATTAATAGTGTTGAAGCGGATTTTCGAGGGATCCATGTTTCATTATTATCGGGCCTGCTTTCTCATATTGGGCAAAAAGATGCAGATAAACATGAGTTTACTGGAGCAAGGAATGCGCGCTTTACTATTTTCCCAGGCTCTGGTTTGTTCAAAAAACCGCCTAAGTGGGCCATGGTTGCAGAGTTGGTTGAAACATCAAAATTATGGGGGCGTATTGCCGCCGCTATTGATGTTGAGTGGGTTGAGCCTCTAGCGGCGCACCTGACTAAGCATAACTATAGTGAACCACATTGGTCAAAATCAGAAGGCGCAGTGATGGCATCTGAAAAAGTGACATTATATGGTTTGCCAATTGTGGCATCACGGCAAGTGAATTATGGCAATATTGACCCGCTGCTTTGTCGTGAATTGTTTATCCGTCACGCCTTGGTTGAAGGGGATTGGTTAACACGTCATGCGTTCTTTAAAGAAAACCTGAAATTGCTGTCAGAAGTTGAAGATTTAGAACATAAATCTCGCCGCCGCGACATCCTTGTTGATGATGAAACCCTATTTGCCTTTTATGACCAACGTATTCCAAACGATGTGATTTCATCTCGTCATTTTGATAATTGGTGGAAAACAGCGTCAAAACAGCAAGCTGACTTGCTGAATTTTGAAAAGAGCATGTTAATCAAGGAAGATGCAGGCAATGTCTCCGCGCTTGATTACCCCAATTATTGGCATCAAGGTGATTTAAAATTCCGCTTAAGTTATCAGTTTGAACCTGGAACAGATGCGGATGGCGTGACGGTATATATTCCGTTAGCAATTTTAAATCAGGTGCAAAATAGTGGGTTTGACTGGCAGGTGCCAGGATTGCGTCACGAACTGATTGTCGCATTAATCAAATCATTGCCTAAGCCTATCAGACGAAATTTTGTTCCTGCTCCTAATTATGCATCAGCGTTTCTTGAGCGAGTAGCAGAGCCAGAAGGAAATGTATTAGATAAGCTAGAAAAAGAGCTACGACGGATGACTGGCGTTACGGTTGATCGTGATGCTTGGCAGCTTGACCAACTTCCTGCGCACTTAAAAATGACTTACCGCGTGATTGGTGAAAAAAATAAAACCATCGCAGAGGGGCAAGACCTTGATGTTCTAAAAAGCAGTTTAAAAGAAAAAGTACAAGAAACGCTTTCTGAAGTTGTTGATGATGGTATTGAGCAATCAGGACTACATATCTGGAGTTTTGGCGAACTACCACAACGCTATGAGCAAAAGAGGGGCGGTTATTCAGTGAAAGCCTACCCAGCGTTGGTTGATGAAAAAAACAGTGTCGGTATTCGGGTGTTTGAAACGGAATTTGAGCAGCAACAAGCCATGTGGAGTGGTGTTCGTCGATTATTATTGCTTAATATTCCTTCTCCAATTAAATATCTCCATGAAAAATTACCCAATAAATCTAAATTAGGTTTGTATTTTAACCCTTATGGTAAGGTATTAGACCTTATTGACGATTGTATTGCTTGTGGGGTTGATCAACTGATCTCCAACTTTGGTGGTGCTGTATGGAATGAAGCGCAATTTGAGAAGCTTAAAGAGTTTGCTCGTGCAGAACTCAATGACGTTGTGGTCAATATTGCGAAGCAAGTTGAACAAATTCTAAGCGCGGTGTTTGCCATTAATAAACGTTTGAAAGGGCGGGTAGATTTTTCCATGGCACTAGCACTTTCTGATTTAAAAGCGCAAATGGGGAACCTAGTCTTTAAAGGGTTTGTGACCGCACATGGCTGGAAGCGTTTACCTGATGTGCTACGTTATTTAAATGGCATTGAACGTCGCCTTGAAAAACTGGCTATTGACCCGAATCGTGATCGCGCACAAATGAGCAAAATTGAGCATGTGCAAAATATGTGGCAACAATGGCTAACGAAACTTTCACCTATTCAAAAAAATATACCAGAGGTGCAGGAAATTCGCTGGATGATTGAAGAATTACGTATAAGCCTATTTGCTCAACAATTAGGAACGCCATATCCAATTTCAGACAAACGTATCATTCAAACGATGGAAAGTTTGTCACAAAAACTCTAACGTATTTTTTAACTTGGATGAATAAAACCGCTTTGGGCTTATAGTCTAAAGCGGTTTTTTATGTCTAATCGCATATTACTGATATTTTAGTTACAACATACTATTTTTTGATAAAATTTATATACAATTGCGTAAGTACAACAGTTTTAGGTCACTAATCGTAAAATAGGAAACAGTGCATAATAAAGTAAGGATAGGCTGAGCGAATAGAAAACTCGATATAATACGGGGAGTTGTATTGAATGAAGGAAAGGAGGGCAGAGACCCTCCTTGATAGCCATCAAGCCACTAAGTAATAAAGGGCAGGAAGGGATGCACCCATGATAGCGAACGCTATAGTGGTTTCAATGGCCTTTAATGGAGCCTTACAAGACTGTTGTTGACGTGCATAGAAAAACACCAAGATTCCTGGAGCATATAACACAACGGATAGCATAAGATTGATTAACCCAGAGGCATATAATAACCATAGGCCGTAAACACTTGCAACGAACCCAACCATTAATAATGCTTTGCTGTGCCTTTCAAATGCGACTTTCATTAAGAATGCACCGACTAGAAAATACGGTACTAAAATCATTTCTGAGGCAATTGTCAGTAATGTATTGTAATTACTGCCACTGAGCCAAATTAAGACCAAAGAAAGCTGTACCGCGCCATTCGTTAGCCATAAAGATGAAGAAGGGGCATCATTTTTATTTAGCCGATTGAAGACTTTAGGGAAAGATTGATATTGTGCTGCAATATAAGGTACCTCAGCAGCCATAATAGTCCAGCTAAGGTAAGCGCCACAAACTGAAATGATGAGACCTGCAGCGATAATGATATCGCCACTTGAACCAATCAAATTAACCATTAAAGTGGCCATTGATGGGTTTTTAATCTCTGCCAGTTCAGCGCGAGGCATTATACCGAGTGATAATAATGTAACAAGTATATAAATGATGAGTGCAGAGCTAACGGCGAATATCGTTGCTAAACCAACATCACGGCGGTTTCTCGCTCGAGCGGAAACCACAACAGCGCCTTCGATACCAATAAACACCCAAAGGGTAATTAACATGGTGTCTTTAACTTGTTCCCAAACAGGCATTTTTAGCTCAATCCCACTAAAATCGGCACTAAAAATGTCGAGTTTAAACGCAAAAAATGCTAAAACGATAAATAGCCCGAGGGGAACGAGTTTTGCCATGGTGGCTAATTTATTAATACCTGCAGCGGTTTGTACGCCTCGTAGGACTAAATAATGAACAAACCACAGCAAGATAGATTCACCAATCAATGCCTGCCATGTATTCCCATCACCAAAAATGATGTTATCAGGGGTGTCGGTGAAAAAGCTGATCGCAGCAAAAACGATAACCAAGTAAGAGACATTGGCCACAACGGCACAAAGCCAATATCCCCACGCGGAACAGAACCCAACAAGTTCACCAAAGCCGACTTTTGCATAGGTAAAAATGCCACCATCAAGATCAGGACGAATGCGCGATAGTAATAAAAGGGCAAATGCGAGAAATAAGATACCAACGCCTGTAATAGACCAACCAATGATTAATGCCAGTGGGCTCGCCACTTCAGCCATATTCTGAGGAAGACTAAATACACCCGCACCAACCATTGAGCTAAGAACAAGGGCGGTTAATGCAGTAAGGCTTAATGTATTTTTCAAAGTAAATCCTGAATGTTCAACAATCAAAAGTTAAAATGACGTTAAAACGCCATTACAGTAATGAGTTTAACTAACAGCGTACAATAATCTAGAGAGATTGACTGCCATAATTTGAGTGGTGGATTCTACGAATGAAATGGCCGATATGCAATGGGAAAATATGCATTTTATCAGGTGATTTATTCACTTTTTCGTTAATCCTGAAAAAGCACGGTAAGAAATGAGATAAAGAGAGGGGCTGAGCTGTAATTATGGGCGAAAAAAACCAGCCTAGTGATTTAGGCTGGTTTTTAGAAGAGTACACTATTTATTATTTAAATAGGTCGGCGCTAATGGTTACGCTTCCGCCATTAGATTGCCATTCTCTTGTAATATGGAAATATTTAGCACCTTTAGCTTCAGCACGTTTCGCAATTTGATAACGTACTTCAGGAGTATTGGTGTAGTAACCAGAGAATGTAATTGAGTCAAATGGAACCATCTGCGCAGCAGCTGTTTTATTAACTTCTTCAATTACATAACCACTTGGTAACGTTACGCTAGTACGCCCTGGTTGGCTACTTGATGTTTCAAAGAAACGACCAACAGCAGTTGTTGGTTCTTCTGATGAAGCAACCCCTGGGATACGCACTTTTTTCGCAGCTTCTCCACCTTCAGCTAACAGAGCTCGCCCTGCATCTGAATCGGCTGGAACAACAGCTTCCTCATTAAGAACTTGGCGTTTTGGCGCGTCTTTCTTATAGATATAAGCTGTTGCTAATGTATTACCACCATCATTCATTGCGATATTACGAACGACATAAAATGAAGCCGCATTCTTTTTGAGAGCTTGTTTCGCGATGGCTTCATATAAATCGGGTTGAGAAGGGTAAAAACCACTTACAGTGACAGTATCGAATGGTTCGTACTGTGCTGCATCGGTTTTCGACATTTCTTCAACACCACCGAATACTCGGCGTTTTGGTTCATCGACACTTGGTGCATCTTTGGCATAGACATCAGCAACAACACGCATGTTGCCGCTATCACCTATATCGTCAAGGCTTTGAATGTAAAAGGCATACGCCCCCATTTTATCAGCCCTACGGGAGACGGCATCGGATGCTTCATAGATAGCATTAAAGCGCCCGGTGACTGTTATACGCTCATAAGGTTTTAATTCAGTAGCCTGTTTTGGCGTCAACTCAACAGCCGCCTGAGTAGCAGTTATACTAGTTAATGATAGCACCGCGGCTGCGATGACCGTAGTTTTCAGCTTCATACAAAATCCTTCCGCCTTGCGCAATTTATTATAAACGTGCTGAATCTTAGTTGTATCACATGTACGTGATTATTACACGTAACTGAACCTGTTGTCTCATGATTTTCTTTTTATAAGAAATAAATAATTATTGACTAGTCAAATTTACCAGATTTTTTAAAGTATCCAGTATTTTATTGACCTAAAACTAAGATTTTCACTGTGAATTCCATTTACTGTCTAAGAATCGCGATCAATTATGGATCAAGAAGCATATTTTCAGTAGGTTATTAGGACATTTAAAATCTGTTTATGCACAAAATAAGACTTTTCTCTGTGATAATGGTCATTATTTTAGCAAACACCTATAAACAACATTACATTAGGCTTTAAAAAGGGAACATTATGCGTATTGGTATACCAAGTGAACGACTTGCCAATGAAGCGCGTGTTGCTGCTACACCGTCAACAGTCACTCAACTTCTTAAGTTGGGTTTTTCTGTTTGTGTAGAACACAACGCTGGTCATTTAGCAAGTTTTGATGATACCGCCTATGAGCAAGCTGGGGCTGAGATTGTCGATCGTGACACCGCTTTTGCCGCGGATATTGTTTTTAAAGTCAACGCACCATTTGAAGATGAAATCCCGTTGTTAAAAGAAGGGGTGACACTGGTGAGTTTCATCTGGCCAGCACAGAATGCTGAGCTAATGGATGCTTTAAAAGCACGTAATATCAACGTGATGGCAATGGATGCTGTACCTCGTATTTCTCGTGCCCAATCATTAGATGCATTAAGTTCAATGGCTAATATCGCAGGGTATCGTGCCATTGTGGAAGCGGCTCATGAATTTGGTCGTTTCTTTACAGGGCAAATTACTGCCGCAGGTAAAGTACCGCCAGCGAAAGTCATGATCATCGGTGCAGGGGTTGCAGGGCTTGCGGCCATTGGTGCTGCGGGTAGTCTTGGTGCAATAGTGCGTGCATTCGACACTCGTCCAGAAGTGAAAGAGCAAGTTCAAAGCATGGGCGCTGAATTCCTTGAACTCGATTTCAAGGAAGAAGCGGGTAGCGGCGACGGTTATGCAAAAGTCATGTCTGAAGCCTTTATTAAGGCGGAGATGGAACTGTTTGCTGCTCAAGCAAAAGATGTTGATATCATTGTGACCACCGCATTGATTCCAGGTAAACCAGCACCAAAATTGATCACCAAAGAAATGGTCGAGTCGATGAAGCCAGGCAGTGTTATCGTGGATTTAGCTGCTCAAACTGGTGGCAACTGTGAATTAACACAAGCGGATAAGCTGGTTGTTACTGACAACGGCGTCAAAATTATTGGCTATACCGATTTACCAAGTCGCTTACCAACGCAATCTTCACAGTTATACGGTACTAATCTTGTTAACCTGATGAAATTGTTGTGTAAAGAGAAAGACGGCGAAATTAATATTGATTTCGACGATCTGGTTATTCGCGGTGTGACTGTCATCAAACAAGGTGAAATTACGTGGCCTGCACCACCAATTCAGGTATCTGCACAGCCGCAGGCGAAACCGAAAGCAGTGGAGAAAGTTAAAGCACCTGAGAAGAAAATGTCGCCAACGCTGAAATATGGTTTGATGGCGTTAGCGATTATTCTTTTTGGTTGGTTTGCAAATTCTGCACCAAAAGAATTTTTATCACACTTTACCGTATTCGCGCTTGCGTGTGTCGTAGGTTATTACGTGGTGTGGAACGTGACACATGCGTTGCATACACCACTGATGTCAGTGACCAATGCAATTTCAGGGATCATTGTTGTTGGTGCGTTACTGCAAATTGGCAGTGGCGGCTGGGTAAGCTTCTTATCCTTTATTGCCATATTGATCGCAAGTATCAATATTTTCGGTGGGTTCACTGTAACTCAGCGTATGTTAAAAATGTTTCGTAAAGGGTAAGGGGTAACTTATGTTGTCGAGTGGAATTGTGACAGCGGCGTACATTGTTGCTGCTATCCTATTTATTTTTAGTCTAGCGGGGCTATCACGCCATGAAAGTTCTCAACGAGGGAATACTTATGGCGTGATTGGTATGGCGATTGCACTTATCGCGACCATTTTGGGGCCATACAGTGCCAATGTAGGCTGGATGATCATTGCGATGGTTATTGGGGCCGTTATTGGTATCCGTTTAGCAAAAAAAGTTGAAATGACCGAAATGCCAGAGCTGGTTGCTATTTTGCATAGCTTCGTCGGTTTAGCGGCAGTGCTCGTTGGTTTTAACAGCTTTATCGCAAGTGAAGGCCATGCTGATGCTGTGATGGAAAATATTCATTTAACTGAAGTTTTCCTCGGTATCTTCATTGGTGCGGTGACCTTTACGGGTTCAGTGGTGGCTTACGGTAAGTTATCAGGCAAAATGTCATCTAAACCAATGATGTTGCCAAACCGTCATAAACTCAACTTAGCTGCGCTGGTGGTTTCATTTATTTTATTAGTGATTTTCGTTAAGACGCAAAGCGTTGGCTTGCAAGTGTTCTTAATGTTAATCATGACGGTGATTGCATTAGCCTTTGGTTGGCACTTAGTGGCTTCTATTGGTGGTGCAGACATGCCAGTAGTCGTTTCAATGCTGAACTCCTATTCAGGTTGGGCAGCGGCAGCGGCAGGCTTCATGTTAAGTAATGACTTGCTGATTGTGACAGGGGCTTTAGTGGGCTCATCGGGTGCTATCCTGTCTTACATTATGTGTAAGGCGATGAACCGTTCATTTTTCAGTGTGATAGCGGGGGGCTTTGGTACAGATGGCTCTTCAACAGGTACTGAAGAAGAAATGGGTGAGTACCGTGAAAGTACCGCCGAAGAAGTCGCTGAAATGTTGAAAAACTCAACTTCAGTGATCATCACACCAGGCTACGGTATGGCAGTAGCTCAAGCACAGTATCCTGTAGCAGATATTACAACCAAACTGCGCGAACGCGGTATCAATGTCCGTTTTGGTATTCACCCAGTTGCTGGGCGTTTGCCAGGCCATATGAACGTGTTATTGGCTGAAGCAAAAGTCCCTTATGATATTGTATTAGAAATGGATGAAATTAATGATGATTTCTCTGACACTGATACGGTATTAGTTATTGGGGCGAATGATACGGTTAACCCTGCGGCGCAAGAGGATCCAAATAGTCCAATCGCTGGAATGCCAGTTTTGGAAGTTTGGAAAGCGAATAATGTGATTGTATTTAAACGTTCTATGAATACGGGATATGCAGGTGTGCAGAATCCATTATTCTTTAAAGAAAATACGCAAATGTTGTTTGGTGATGCGAAAGACAGCGTTGATGCTATCTTACGTGCGTTGTAATCACTGAATAATTAAATAAATATTGTGGGGTTATTGGCCTATGCCAGTAACCCCATTTTTTAATCATTTATTGGTGCAAAAGCGAGCGCAATTGGTTAAACCGCGTGCAAAGGTAAAGACCAATAAGAAAGCAAGCGTCGCAATCGTTAACATACTGGCCATGAGAACGCCACCATTGAAGTGATCCATCACATAGCCCCCAACTAAACTACCGATCGTAATTAAAATTAAAAACATAAAAGTAATTAAGGCGGAACCTTTTTCTGTTAGCTCAGGCACATGGACATGCATCCACATATTAATCGTGGCAGGAACCATACCCGCCGCTACACCCCATGAAAATACGAATATTACGCTCGTTGCCCAATTAAAATCTAAGGCAGATAATGCTAAAAATGCTAAAGCTAACAGTAATGCGCTGATGGCAAAATTATAGCGAACGTTATATTTCCCCACGTAACCCGCTAAAATGTTGCCTACGACACTAGCAAGGCCAAAAAATAGCAATAATGCAGAAATTTGCCCTTCAGCAAATCCCGCGGTTTGTTTGAAAAATACGGTAAAATAGTTATAAGCCGAAAAATGCGCTAAGAAAATCAACGTGAATATGATCAACCCTTTACGTGCAATAGGGTGTGACGGCATGAGTAATAATTCATTCCACTGCATGGATGAAGAAGGCTTCAATGAAGGTAACGAAAAATATTGCATCAATAGCGCTGCAATACCCGCAATAACTAGCGCGATGTATGGCATTCTCCAACCGTAGTTGTCAGATAACAACGCCCCTAAAGGAACTCCAATGACGGTCACTAATGTCACCGCAGAAAAGAAGATAGTTACAGAAGTGGTAATCGCCATATTTTTAGGAGCCAAACGGATCACAAGGCCAGCAGCAACCCCCCAGAAACCACCTAATGCGATTCCTAGTGCAAATCGGCCTAGTAGAACTAACCCAAAACTGGATGCAAACGCAGTAATTGCATTGGCGAATATCATCAGTGCAACTAAAAAGAGTAATACTTGGCGTCTATCAATATTTTTTGCATAAATTGGGACGAATAGTGCGGAAACCATCCCTGCAATTGACGTTACGGTGACTGTAAGGCCCGCTGTTCCTGTTGAAATTTGAAAATCGTGAGCGATGTCATTTAGCACACTAATGGCTAAAAATTCACCAGTCACAATAATGAAGCAGGCAAAAGTTGCAGATAAGAGTGAAAGCCAGTTACCATTGTGCGAAGAAAGATTAATTGTTGTCATGTGCTTTCCATGGAAAATTGAATAAAGTGTAAATGTATAATTTTATAGTGACCGCTATAGAATTATTGCGCTATTCTTTATGCTAATTTAGATGCTGTCAATTGTTTTTATAGTGATCGTTATAAAATGTTTATGGTACACTGTATCGATGACTGGTGAAGTGAGAATATGAATCAGATAAAACGTGGGCGACCTAAAGGGTTTGACCAGCAAGACGCATTAGAAAAAGCCATGTTATTGTTCTGGCAAAATGGTTATGTGGCGACATCGATTAGTGATTTAACCCAAGCACTAGGCATCACTGCGCCCAGCCTTTATTGTGCTTTTGGTGATAAAGCATCATTGTTTAATCAATGCATTGAATATTATTTAACTAATGAAGCGTGTCCCATTTTGTCTATCGTGAAGCAAGCGAAAACAGCGAAAGTGGCGATTGAATTGTTGATGTATGAGAGCGCAAAGAAGCTTATTCAACCAGGTAAGCCCGCGGGTTGTATGTTAATTACTGCGACCATGAATGGTTCTAAGCAAATTGAAGATGTGCAATTGAGTGTGCAAGAAAAGCGCAAAAGCTATCAAGAAATTTTGTTGCAGCGTATGAAAAAAGGCATTGAAGATGGTGATGTTGCGCCTGATGCCCCTATTAGTGCCATTGTAGATTTTTATATTACGGTGATTGATGGCTTTACCATTCAAGCTTGTGATGGCATCGAGCTTGAAAGATTAAACCAAGTTATTTTTAATGCGATGCAAGCCTGGCCAATACTCAATACAAATTTACAGCAACAATAATAATGCTCTTAATAGAAAACCCCCAAAAGTATGGGGGTTAAATACTTAAGGTAATGGTTTAGTCATCATCAGCGGCATTAATAGGGCACACAAAACCATCAGGTTTTATTGCTAATAAGTCACATTTTAGTTTATCAATAACGTGTTCAGCGGTATTTCCTAAGAACGCTGCGGATAGGCCAGTACGGCCTAAAATGCCCAGTACAACGACACCCGCTTGTAATTCCTCACACATTTCTGGAATGATTTTCTCTGGTAATCCTTCGCGAACATGCGTGTATTTCTCATCGATACTGAATTTTTGTCTTAATTCTTTCATGGCAATTAGGTGCTGACCACGTAGCGCATTATTATAAAGGCTTGGGTCAAAATCAGGCAGCTCAATTGCAATATTCATCGGGGCGACAGGGTAGGCGCTGACAAGATGAATTTCTTGTTCCTTAATAATTCGTGTCGCTAAATCACGCGTTTTTTCCACTAACTTAATATTTAAGTCGTCATGGTAGGATTCTTCATTAGATAAGTTAACCGCAACCACCACCGACCCGTGATCAGGCCAAACTTTATCTTTTACCATCCAAACGGGAGATGGGCATTTTCTGAGTAAATGCCAATCTAGAGGTGTGAAGATAATGGATTCAAAGTTATCGGTCTGATGAGCCATTTTTAATAACAAGTCGTGTTCACCGCTGATGACCTCTTGAATAATGGCCTCATAAGGCTTGTTATGCCAGATCACTTTTATTTCGATATCAATACCCGCTTCGAGGTAGAAGTGGGCTTGCTGTTTAATCCACGCCGCTTTTTGGCTGATGACACCTTTACGCATAGCGTTACGTTCTTCAGGAGAGAGCAGTGTTGTCATGTCATAAGACAAGTCATAGATGGGTAAAAACGCTTTTATCCGTCCACCATTACGCTGCACGATGTAGACAGCTCGTCTTAATGCAGGTTGATCATCCTGATTTGGGTCAATTGCAACTAGCAGGTTTTTATAGTTTGCCATATTGAAGTCCTCTCGATACACGGATATTTCCACATAGATAAACTAAGATATTGGCGTTAAATAGGCAAGAAATCTGGGGAAAAAAACGAAAACGGATCACCATTAATGTGATCCGTTTGGGGAAGCTAGCAAGTAATTGCTGAAACTTTACCTGCAATATCAGTCAATTTAGTCATATCTTCGATAGTGATATATTTGCCTTTTACGCTAAGCATGCCACTTTTTTGGAAGCGGCCTAATAGGCGACTAATTGTTTCGACGGTTAAACCGAGGTAATTACCGATATCACCACGAGTCATGGTTAATCTGAATTCTCTTGGTGAAAAACCACGTTCAGCAAAACGATGAGAGAGATTAAGAATAAATGCAGCTAAACGCTCTTCCGCATTTTTCTTGGATAATAAAAGGATCATTTCTTGATCGCCTTTAATCTCACCACTCATTAAGCGCATTATTTGTTGACGTAGATTCGGCATTTTGCCTGATAAATCGTCTAACGTTTCAAATGGAATTTCACAAACCATAGATGTTTCAAGTGCTTGTGCAAAACTTGGGTGCTGTGTATGAATAATAGCATCAAAACCGACGAGGTCGCCTGCTAAATGGAAACCTGTGATTTGCTCATCACCTTCTTCAGTTATGGTGTAGCTTTTTATCGTGCCTGAGCGGATGGCATATAAAGAACGTAATTCATCCCCAGCCTTAAATAATGCTTGGCCTTTTTGAATCGGTTTTTTACGCTCAATGATATTATCAAGTTGATCCAGTTCATGTTCATTCAGAGTAAAAGGAATGCAAAGTTGACTAATACTGCAGTCCTGACAATGAATTGCACAACCACCAGACTGGATGCGACGAACAACTCTTTTTTCTGGGATCATATTAAATGCTCAATCAAGTTAAAATTATTGATATGAGTCAATTTTAACATAAGATAAGGCGGCTGGTAAGTAGTAATATAGGACAGAATTGACTAATTAGACAAAATAGCCAGACAAGTAGGGGCCATCAAATTAGTTAATTTAGACATTAATGCTAAATTAACGCAGATTATTAAATATTATGTTTGATATAGATTAAATATTAGCACCTAAACAATAAAAAGCTGACTTACGTCATTATTAGAATTAATACTTAAAAATGCAATTTTAAAGCACGATTCATTAAACTAATTAGCATTAATTTAACACAAAAATAAATTTAAAAATATCAATTTTTCAAATTAACCTCTAAAAGGAGACCATGATGACACATGTTCAACAGCCTTTACCCACTACAATGACGGTTGTGAATATTATTGAACCAGGTGGCCCTGAAAAGTTGCAATTAATTGAAAAACCGCTGCCCAGAATTTCTGCAGGATATTTACTTGTTAAGGTTGAAGCCGCAGGGGTTAATCGCCCCGATATTTTTCAGCGAAAGGGTTCTTACCCACCTCCTGCCGATGCATCTCCAATTATGGGGTTAGAAATAGCAGGTACAGTTGTTGCAAAAGCAGACGATGTTGATAATTGGCAATTAGGTGACACACTTTGTGCATTAGTAGCAGGTGGAGGTTATGCAGAATATTGCTTAGTACATAAGGATATTGCATTGCCGCTAGGCAATTTGTCATTTATTGAAGGTGCCGCTATTCCTGAAAACTTTTTTACTGTTTGGGCAAATATGTGTCAGATTGGCCAACTTAAAAAAAATGAAACGGTGCTCATCCACGGGGGAACATCGGGTATTGGCAGTGTGGCCATTATGATAGCAAAAGCAATGGGGGCAACAGTGATCACCACCGTCGGTTCGGAAGAAAAAGCGAATGCTGCAAAAATATTAGGGGCAGATTGCATTATTAACTATCGAACTGATGATTTTGTCGAAGCCACGCAGAATTTCACGTTATCACGTGGTGTTAATATGGTAGTTGATATTATTGGTGGCGATTATGTGGAAAAAAACTATTTAGTTGCTGCAAAAGGTGGGCGAATAATTCAAATTGGCATGATGAAGGGAAATCCAGAACGACTTAATATGATGCCTCTTATGGTTAAACGGTTAACTCACACAGGTTCAACCATGCGTTCACGCTCTATTGATGAAAAAATACAGATAGCGACAGAACTAAAAGAACATATTTTGCCAATGTTGCAAAATGGTAAAATAAAACCAATTATTAACAAATTGTATCTGTTATCACAAATAAAAGAGGCTCATCAATATATGGAGTCGGGTGACCTGATTGGAAAAATAGTTTTAAAAAATAGCTAGTTGTGCATTTTCATTATAAGGCTGACGGCTTTCTATCTGCGAATAGAAAGTCGTTGGAGTTCACTTTCTTTATAACAAATAATTTACATTATCAAGCTTTTTCAGCGTAAATATCTCTTTACAGCTAAATAAATTTTGATTTTTTGTGCCTGCCCACAATTCCAAACAAAATCCTGATTAGTTTGTTAATAATTAAATAAAAATGAATTATATCTATAAGTAAGTTGGCCATTAACGGTTTGTTTATCAATAATTAATGCTTAAATGATATTTTTAAATGCATATCATTAATATATTGATATCTTTTATATGCATACAGCCCGTTATGCACTTTCCAATGATATTAAGTGAATTAACTTAAGTGCAATTAAGCGTTACCTAATTGTAATTTGAAGGTGTAGTTAAATGAATAATTTTAATAATTCGAAAATGAATGTGGATGCACTTTTCTTAGGCCCAAAATCTGAAAATGCAGTCTTTTTTAAAGAGATGATGGAGTATTCTGTTACGGAACACATGCATTGGCGTTCAAGTTACCATCCTGAAGATCCTGACCATATTACGACTGTTGACCGCTATGCCCCTGAGTATAGAGATACATTGTATCGAACGGAAGGGATCCTTAATCAATTATCCTCAAAGTTAAAAAGTACATCTGTTCCTTGGTTTTCACCTCGTTATATGGGGCATATGAATGCGGATACACTCATGGTTTCAAATCTCGCTTATGTGATGGCGATGATGTACAACCCCAATAATTGTGCTCAAGAGTCCTCTCCTACGACCACCGCACTGGAAATCGAAGCAGGATTAGACTTGTGCAACATGTTTGGTTATAACGTGAATCAATCCTGGGGGCATATTACATCAGGCGGAACTGTTGCGAATTATGAAGGTCTGTGGGTTGCACGAAATCTTAAAAGTTTACCTATAGCCATTGCCCAACATGAAAAATCTCAGCATTTGTTAATTGGAAAATCAGAAAAAGAACTGCTCAATTTACCAGTCGCTGCCGTTTTGGAACTCATTGATGAATTAAAAAAGTTAAATACTTTTGAAGAGGTGAGAGAGCTAACAGCACGCGGTACAGGTGTATCATTACATACCTTGGGGAAATTGTTAGTCCCTCAATCTAAGCACTATTCATGGATGAAAGCGATGGATATTTTGGGGCTTGGTCAACAAAATATCGTGCAATTGCCCGTTGATACAAGCTATCGAACCGATGTGCAGAAAATGCGTGAAACCGTGTTCTCATTAATAGAGCAAGGAGAGCCAATTCTTGCCGTTGTTGCTGTTGTCGGTACAACAGAAACAGGTGCTATAGATGATGTAAAAGCCGTTATTGATTTGCGTCGTGAATGTGAAGAGCAATACGGAGTGTCTTTTTATGTGCATGTTGATGCAGCGTATGCAGGTTATGCGTGTGCGATGTTCCGTGATGAAGATAACCAGTTTATAGAATATGACGCACTTATTCATCGTTATCATCAGGAAGGTATTTTCCCTCAAGATGTTATTTGGCCAAAATTGGATGTGTATGAAAGCTTTAAAGCACTAAATCAAGCGGATTCAATTACAGTAGACCCTCATAAAGTAGGCTTTATTCCATATGGTGCAGGGGCTATTTGTATGAAGGATAAGCGTATTGTTGATTTGATTTCTTATCATGCAGCTTATGTATTTGAAGACGTTCAGGAAAAACATCATAAATTAGACAAGCAGCACAATGTTATTTTAGGCTCATCGATAATGGAAGGTTCAAAAGCAGGGGCGACAGCAGCCGCTGTTTGGGCTGCACACAGGTTAGTTCCGTTAAATCTTTTGGGATATGGCAAAGTGCTTGCTGCGGGTATTACAACGGCCAACTGGATGATTGAAAAAATCAATCAGTGCAAGGAATTTAATATTGATGGGCGTAAGTTTACAATTTTTGCAATGCCAGATCCTGATTTTCACATGATTAACTTTATGTTCCGTGAATTAGGAAATCCCTCTTTAGAAAAGCAAAACCGCTTAAACAAACGGCTTTATGAACTGTGTTCTTATGCAGCAGGTCGCACCTATTCAAACGACTTTTTAACCTCGTCAACATCATTAACCTACGAAGAATATGGTGATAATCCATTGAATTTATGTCGAGATGCTAACTTTACTGACAGTGAATGGCATAACGTTCAGTCTGTGTATGTATTACGAGCAGCAGTAATGACTCATTGCTTACGTGATAAGCAGCATTTTGAAAATTACTGGGGTGCATTAATCGCAACGTTTGAAGAAAAATTACAACAACTCGTTGATGAAGAAAATAAAATAAATCACTCCAATTATAAATTAGCCTCTAATTAATTTGTTAGGATCTCAATATGAAAAATCGCACATTGGGTAGTATTTTTATTGTTGCAGGTACGACGATTGGTGCAGGGATGTTGGCAATGCCAATAGCGGCAGCGGGTAACGGATTTTTAGTTAGTTTAGGCATGTTATTAGCCTTATGGGCCTTGATGTGCTACACCGCACTTCTTTTGGTTGAAGTTTACCAGCATGAATCCTATGAAACAGGCATTGGTAGTGTCGCTCAGCGCTATTTAGGATCTGGGGGCAAATTTATTACTGGTTTTAGCATGATGTTTCTTATGTACGCCTTAACCGCGGCTTATGTGAGTGGGGCGGGTGAAATCATCACGTCAAATCTTAAAAGCAGTTTTGCGGTTGACATGGCGGATTGGATGGGAATACTCCTGTTTACGGTGATTGGTGGTGGGGTCGTCTGTTTTGGGACTTCGTCAGTAGACTTTATTAATCGTATATTATTCACTGCAAAAATTATTTTCTTAGTCATTATTTTGGCGTTAATGATGCCGCATGTAGAGCAACAAAATTTATTGGCTGCTCCAACGGAGAAAGTCCTGATTTTATCTGCGATCCCTGTCTTCTTTACATCGTTTGGTTTTCACGGCAGTGTCCCAAGTATTGTGAAATATATGGGGGGAGACGTTAAAAAACTGCGAGTTATCTTTATTATTGGTAGCGCCATTCCCCTTATTGCTTATATTTTATGGCAAATTGCGACGCTGGGGAGTATCGGAACAACGACGTTTGTGGGTATTTTGGCAGAAAATGTAGGGCTTAATGGCTTATTAGATGCGATTAAAGATGTGGCACAATCAGGTCGCACAGAGTTAGTTGCACAGATGTTTATGAGTTTGGCGCTAGCAACATCATTTTTAGGCGTCGCGTTAGGGCTATTTGATTTCTTAGCGGACTTATTTAAGCGACAAGATAACGCGGTAGGGCGTATACAAACAGGTTTGTTGACGTTTGGACCACCTTTAGTGTTTGCGTTGTTTTATCCGAAGGGGTTTGTGATGGCACTGGGTTATGCCGCAATCGCCTTATCAATTCTTGCGTTATTATTACCAAGCGCAATGGCATTTAAGTCTCGCACATTAAATCAGCGTCGATACCAAGTATTAGGTGGCCCGATTGGATTGCTGGTCGTATTTTTATGTGGAATAGTCGTGATTGGTGTTCAGCTGGGTATTGTATTTAACGTATTACCCAATATTGGTTAATAAATTGGATAATACCGATCTAACCTGCAGTCAAACCTAATCGGTTTGTCAGCAGTCTTAAGCCAGTCTACGGACTGGCTTTTTTATGCTCAAAAGCGAGCAATTCAGATAATTTACAGCACAATAATGACTGCTTTAAGTTATATCAATGCGTATAATCTAACTAAGAATGATTATCATTAGCACGTTATGCACAAAAACAGATATATCTAAAGCTAGCATTTTTTGTAGAAGTGACTATTATATCCGATATATCGGTTTTGGCATCAAAACAAACACTGAGAATTTGAATGGCAAACGAACAACAACTTGATCCTTGCTTATGTAATGGTAAGAGTGTGAGTCGAATGTTTAACCCTAAACAGTTAAGAATATATATTCTACACTTACTGACTGAGGGAATAAATTACGGCTATGACCTGATCAAAAAAATTTCAGAGGAAACGGCAGGGTTTTATTGCCCAAGCCCTGGGGTTATTTATCCTACACTAACATTATTAGAAGAATTAGGTTTTATTACTGCGGGAACGGGTAAAGAGAATGACAAAGGTCGTAAGTGTTTTGTCATCACTCCAGAAGGGCGGTGCTTTTTATTATTAAAAGCTGAACTTTTGGCAGAAGTTCAACTAAAGTTAAATTATGCACAAGAGCTTAAAGCGGGAAACCAATTTGCTAATGAGATTGAATGTGCAGTGGATAAATTTAAATCACTTTTGAGGCACAAAATCGTTTTACAGCAATTAAGTAAAGACGAGTCAGCAAAAGTCGTTGAAATCATTAACCAAGCAGTTGAACGAATAGAAGAGGTCAACGCGGTATTAGTGACGGAAGGAAAATCAAATGGCTAAAACTAATGATATAATTCAAGCAAAAGAGCACTCATATATGACAGATAATCGTAAAGCGGCACAGGATAATACTTCTACATCTAACGAAGCCGAAAAAAGCACAAAGAAAGATGATAAATTTAAAGAAGTTGTCTGCCCAAATGTGCCTACATCTTATTTTAAGCGCGCAAAAAAACAAAAAATCAAATAATAAGATGAATGGTTTACAAAATCTTTATTCAACAGTGGACTGAATTGGTGGTTAACTACTACTAGATGAATGCATGCCACATTTTAAATAAATCTATTTTGATGTTTAAGAAAAGCCAAATGGCTTTAACTAAAAATATAATTATTTTGTAAACTCTGCATATCCTTTGATTGATATCTGCTCTATATTTTATTTGGATTAAAAAAAACCCTGACTACATCAGTAATCAGGGGGTAAGCTTACAACCCTAATTGGGCATGTATTTGTGCTATTTCATCAACCCATTGTTGTTGTAACAATGGTTTTTGGTGGCTTAATTTACGCTGCTTATCAGCTTCTAATTTTTCCTCTAACACCAATAGTTTTTCTAACAACTCATCTTCATGGGAGATGACCTTTGGGGGAGTATTTACAGTATGGCTGTGTTTAACAGGATCTGTATTACTGTGAGATAATAATTGCGCTTGTTGTTCAATTTTATGATAAATATCATCGATATTAAGGTATTCCTCTAATCGATTCTCATCAATAAACCAAAAACGTTGGCAGCTATTTTCAATTAGCCACCTGTCGTGACTAACGACTAATAATGCCCCTGAAAACTGGCTAATTTCTTCACTCAATGCCTCTTTTCCTTCTAAATCAAGGTGGTTAGTTGGTTCATCCAATAAAATAAGTTCATATTGTGCCAAGCTTAGACCAATAAAAAGCAGTCGTGCACGTTCGCCACCACTGAGTGTTCCCACGGTTTGTTGGTGACGTGCATAAGCAAATCCAGCGCCAATAAGTGCCATTTTACGCTGTTCATCCGTAATGGAGGCAAAAGGGCGTAGCGCATCCACGAGGCTATCATTATCATTTAGCTGCTCTAGCTGTTGGTCATAATATCCCGCACGAATTGTGGGATGAAACTTTAAGTGTTTGCTATAGCGTAAGTCCTGCTGATAATGTTGCCAAAGAAGACGCAATAAGGTTGATTTACCGCAACCATTTGCTCCCATAATGGCGATACGATCACCACTTTTCACCTGATGAAACGCAGTTTTAAACAAATTTTCTCCCGCAGGCGTTGAAACTTCAGTTCCTTCGAGCTCGAGAACTCGGTCTGCAGGGATTGGTTTACCATTTAATGCCAATTTCCATTGATAACCTTCAGTGAGCTCTGTTTGAGTTTCTTTAAGTCTATCAATGTGTTTTTCCATTTGTTTCGCTTTGCGAGAAAGGCCCTCGTTATCATAAACATGCCCCCAAATAGCCAAGCGTTTTGCGCTAGAGGCGATTCGGTCAATCTCTTTTTGCTCCGCCTGATTTCGTCTTTCATCGGTAATGTCTTTTTCAGCCATGGCACGGCGTGCCTCGCTACAAGGTAACCGATAAAAATGTAACGATTTATCACGTAAAACCCACGTACAGTTAGTGACTTTATCAAGTAAAGCTTGGTCGTGGGAAACCAGTACAAAACTGCCCCTCCAAGACTGCAGAAAATTACCTAACCAAATTAAGGTGGGCAAGTCCAAATGGTTACTGGGTTCATCTAGCAATAATAAGTCAGGCTGTTCAATTAAGGCTCGGCCTAACAAGAGACGAGTATGTTGGCCGCCACTCATTTCATTGGCTTTTTGTTCCCATTGCTGGGTAGTAAAACCTAATTCTGACAGTAATACTTCAGCCCGCCAGCGTTCAGTGACCTTGTCTTGTTCTGACATTTTTTGAACCAGTGCTTCAATTAGTGTCAGATGGGCAACATCTTCGGGTAAATGTTGTTCGATATACGCCGTGACACAGTGATTTGCGTAGGTAATACTACCGCTGTTGGGGGATAGCTGGTGGGTAAGTAACTTTAATAGCGTACTTTTTCCACTGCCATTATGGCCAATTAAGCCGATGCGGTCGCCTTGTTGCAAGGTGAATGAAACATCATTTAATAGCGTGTGGGTAGAAATGTCGTAATTTAATGATTTTACAGATAATAAAGTGCTCATAGCTTACTCAAATTTTAGGCATGACAATGCCTTGGATAGTCATAACGACAACCCAGTAAGCTGAGGGAAGATCTCTTTGTGGCTTCGCTCAGGCAGGGTTATCGCAGTATAAAACTGTGAAAGCCTGAGCTCTGGCGATTACCAAAGAAGTGTGAGTATTCAATGAGATCACACAACAGCATAAATTAGCCTCCTTATTTTTCGTTAGGTTGAACAATGTACGAATCATAACAAACATAGGGGAAGGATCAAAATCCAGAAATGCGTTTTTTCATAACGGTTGTAGTAATAGGTAGGATTACAGGTATAAATATCGCTTATATCGTGTGAGTTCATATGAATTAAATTGCTAAGTGTTGGGCGTTCAAGATGTAAGGCATAAAATTGCCGTTCAAATAACAAGAGAGCCGCAAATGAACGTAGAAATAAAGCCAGCAACAATGCAAGATGCTACATTGATTTTAACGATGATAATTGAATTAGCAGAGTATGAAAAAGCTCGTCATGAAGTTAAGGCCAGTGTTGCTGATATCGAAAATTCACTATTTGGCGCAGATTCTAAAACAGAAGCCCTTATTTGTTATGTGGATGATAAACCTGCAGGGTATGCGGTTTTCTTTACTAGCTATTCAACTTGGTTAGGTAATAACGGTATTTACTTGGAAGATCTCTATGTATCTCCCGATTTTCGTGGCGCAGGTGCAGGAAAAAAACTGCTAAAACATATCGCTGTATTAGCCGTAGAAAGGAAGTGCCAACGTCTTGAATGGAGTGTTTTAGACTGGAATCAACCAGCAATTGATTTTTATAAAAGCATCGGCGCGCAACCACAAGATGAATGGGTTCGTTACCGTATGGATGAAAAAACAATTGCAGAGTTTGCACGTTAATCGCTAATAATTAAACGAATATAAAGTTTGTCTGAAAAAGCCAGTAAAATAAATTTACTGGCTTTGTTTTTATATTCTTTCATCTAAAGTTGTACAATTAATGCCTTCTGATGAATTTTGTTAATTTATTCTGATTTTTTGTGATGCAAGGCAACTATACTTAATCCAAATTTTGATAAACTTCCGTTAAATTAGATAGATAGCTGATAGTTGAATAGCAATGACACTGATTTAACCTATTTTAAAAATATAATTTTGTTTTTTCGTATTTGGCCGTATTTATTTCGCATATTAACAATTATATGGCTTTATTAATTTCACCAGGTTAATAAAAATAATTGTTGTTCATTGTTTTCTCATTTAATGGAAAAGGGATGGTATGAAAATAAATAAGCAAAAAATATCTTTTTACATCATTTTAATACTCATTATTGCAGCTGGTGGTTTTTACTACTGGAGCATAAATTCAGGTGGGTTACCCTCTGGTTTTGCGCAAAGTAATGGGCGTATAGAAGCGACAGAGATTGATATTGCGACTAAAACTGCAGGTCGAATTGAAACCATCAATGTAAGAGAAGGGGATTTTGTCAAAGAAGGGCAAGAATTAGCCCGTATGGATACTCGTGCGCTTCAAGAACAACTCCATGAAGTCCAAGCACAATTACGCCAAGCGATTAGTGCTGTCACCACCGCAGAGTCTGCGCTTGCTCAACGCAAAAGTGAAAAAGTAGCCGCTCAGGCAGTGGTACGCCAACGCGAAGCTGAACTTGATGCCGCACAAAAGCGTCTTAATCGTTCAAGAGCATTGGTGAGAACTAAAGCGGTTTCTCAGCAACAGGTTGATGATGATACCGCGCAAATGCAGGGCTCACGTGCAGCTTTAGAAGCATCAAAAGCCCAAGTTGCTGCAGCAACATCTGCGATTGACTCTGCAAGTGCTGGCATTGTTCAAGCTAAAAACCGAGTCGATGCAGCAACCGCTACAGAGCGCCGCATTATGGCTGATTTAGACGACAGTATTTTAAAAGCCCCTCGTAATGGGCGTATTCAATACCGTGTTGCAGAGCCTGGAGAAGTCCTTGGCGCTGGGGGGCGAGTATTGAATATGGTGGATTTAAGTGATGTATACATGACGTTCTTCTTGCCAACAGAAGATGCAGGAAAAGTGGCTCTGGGAAGCGATGTGCACATTATTCTTGATGCTGCACCTAATATTGTTATTCCTGCTAAAACGACCTTTGTTGCCAGTGTTGCCCAGTTCACACCCAAAACCGTTGAAACACAAAATGAACGCTTAAAACTGATGTTCCGCGTTCGTGCGCGTATCTCCCCTGAATTACTCGAACAACACCTTGAATATGTGAAAACAGGTCTACCAGGTAAAGCTTATGTCCGTTTGGACTCAAATGAATCTTGGCCTACTGAACTTGAGGTGAGATTACCACAATGACCAATAAACTGATGGATGATGTGATCATTGATATACAGCATGTCAGCCAGCATTATGGTGAAAATTGTGCATTGGATGACATTGTGCTGTCGATTCCAGCTCGCAAGATGGTTGGGTTGATAGGGCCTGATGGTGTGGGGAAATCCAGCTTGATTTCGTTGATAGCAGGGGCGCGGGCTATTCAACAAGGTAATGTGTTTGTACTTGATGGCGATATGAATGATGCTGAACACCGTCGCGCAGTATGCCCTCGAATTGCCTACATGCCGCAAGGGCTTGGTAAAAACCTCTACCATACCTTATCCGTGTATGAAAACGTCGACTTTTTCGGTCGTTTATTTGGCCAATCAAAGGCGGAAAGGGAATATCGCATTCAGGATCTACTTGAAAGTACGGGGTTAGCGCCGTTTAAAGACAGACCTGCGGGTAAATTATCAGGGGGCATGAAACAAAAACTTGGTTTATGTTGTGCATTAATCCATGATCCAGACTTGTTAATTCTTGATGAGCCTACCACAGGGGTTGACCCCTTATCACGTGCTCAGTTTTGGGATCTCATTGATCGTATCCGTTTGCGTCAAACTAATATGAGTGTATTAGTGGCAACAGCCTATATGGAGGAAGCGGAGAGATTCGATTGGCTGGTGGCAATGGATGATGGAAAAGTATTAGCGACAGGGCATGCATCGGAATTAAAAGCCCAAACACGATGTGATGATCTAGAAGCGGCTTTCATTGAACTATTGCCTGAAGAAAAACGCAGTGGCCACAAGAAAGTGGTGATCCCTCCGAGAGACACCTCAAAAGATGATGTTATCGCAATTGAAGCGCAAGATTTAACGATGCGTTTTGGCAATTTCGTTGCTGTTGACCACGTGAATTTTAAGATCCCAAAAGGGGAAATATTCGGTTTTTTAGGTTCAAACGGTTGCGGTAAATCAACAACGATGAAAATGCTGACTGGGCTTTTGCAGGCGAGTGAAGGGCAGGCTTGGTTATTTGGGCAAGAAATTGACCCGAAGGATATCGAAACGCGTAAACGAGTTGGGTATATGTCACAGGCTTTTTCTCTGTATAGCGAACTGAGTGTGGAACAAAACTTAGTTTTACATGCAAAACTGTTTCATATTCCAGAAGACAAAATTGCTCGTCGTGTTGATGACATGTGCCAACGGTTTGAACTTGATGAAGTCAGGGATACGATGCCTGATGATTTACCATTAGGTATACGCCAGCGCTTATCTTTAGCGGTTGCGGTGATCCACGAACCCGAGATGCTAATACTGGATGAACCCACATCGGGTGTTGACCCTGTAGCCAGAGACATGTTCTGGAATTTAATGGTTGATCTATCAAGACGTGACGGCGTCACAATATTTATCTCTACGCACTTTATGAACGAAGCGGAGCGCTGTGACCGTATATCCTTAATGCACGCAGGTAAGGTACTTGACTGCGATACCCCAGTTAATCTCACCAAAAAGCGCGGTTTGGCGACACTCGAGGAAACCTTTATTGCATACTTACAAGATGCCGTGGGTGATGCAGGACAAGGAACCGAAACCGCACCTGAGTTCCATGTTGATCCAGAGCTAAAAGAGCAAGCCACAGAAGCCTTAAAAAAACGCTTTAGTTTACGTCGCTTATTCAGCTATTCCATCCGTGAAGGCATGGAGTTGCGACGAGACCCAGTGCGCTCCACACTTGCTTTGCTTGGTACGGTGATCTTGATGTTTATTATGGGCTACGGGATCAGTATGGACGTTGAAAACTTACGTTTTTCTGTGCTAGACCGTGACCAGACAGGCCTAAGCCAAGGTTATACGTTAAACCTTGCAGGTTCCCGTTATTTTATTGAACAGCCACCTCTTCAAGATTATGACGCACTTGAAGAAGGCATGCGCAGTGGTCAAATCACTGTCGCTATTGAAATACCCCCAAATTTTGCTCGTGATATTGCCCGTGGAAGTAATGTGAAAATCGGTGTTTGGATTGATGGTGCAATGCCAAATCGTGCAGAAACGGTTCGCGGTTATGTTCAAGCAATGCACCTTGCATGGTTAAGTACCATGGCGGCTAGGCAGCCTGTAGGGGTAGCGGGTATGCCTGCTATTGATATAGAAACACGGTATCGTTATAACCCTGACGTACGCAGTTTACCTGCGATTGTTCCTGCCGTTATCCCATTGTTATTAATGATGATTCCAGCAATGTTAAGTGCATTAAGTGTGGTGCGTGAAAAAGAGTTGGGTTCAATTATTAACCTTTATGTCACCCCGATCACCAAATTAGAGTTTTTACTGGGCAAACAGCTCCCCTACATTTTATTGGGGATGTTTAACTTTGTACTGCTTTGTATTTTGTCGGTGTATATTTTTGGTGTGGAATTTAAAGGCAGTTTTTTAACGTTGACCTTGGCTGCATTTTTGTACGTTAGTATTGCAACAGGGATTGGATTACTCATCTCTTGCTTCATGAAAAGCCAAATCGCGGCCATTTTTGGTACGTCGATCATCACATTAATTCCCGCAACACAGTTTTCTGGAATGATTGACCCAGTTTCATCATTAGAGGGAATTGGGCGTTGGGTGGGCATGCTTTATCCAACCTCACACTTTCTCACTATCACGAGAGGGACTTTCTCCAAAGGCCTTAACTTGTTTGATTTACAGGCATCATTTATCCCGTTGTTGATTACAGTTCCTCTTGTCATCGGGCTGAGTGTATTGTTCCTGAAAAAACAGGAGTCCTAATGATGATACGTAAAATTCAAAATATCTTTAATTTAGGTGTTAAGGAGTTACGAAGCTTAGGGCGTGACAAAGCAATGCTGGCTTTGATTGTTTTTGCTTTTACGGTTTCGATTTATTCATCCGCAACGGTGACACCAGGGTCTTTACATAACGCCCCGATAGCCATTGCAGACCAAGATAAGTCGCAGTTATCAAACCGGATTATTAATAGCTTCTATGCCCCTTATTTTTTACCGCCTGCGGATATTACGCCTGATCAAATAGATGGCTTGCTTAACCGAGGTTCATATACTTTTGCCTTGGATATTCCGCCTAATTTTCAACGGGATGTCTTAGCGGGTAGGAGCCCTGAAATTCAAGTGAATATTGACGCAACACGTATGAGCCAAGCATTTTTAGGGAATAGTTATATTCAAAATATTACCCTTGGTGAGGTCAATGAGTTCTTAGCGAAATACCGCAGTAATGCGAACTTGCCTGTTGATTTGGAAGTACGGATGCGCTTTAATCCTAACCTAACCCAATCGTGGTTTGGTTCCGTGATGGCAATTATTAACAATATCACTATGTTATCGATTGTTTTAACGGGGGCAGCGTTGATCCGTGAACGAGAGCATGGCACGGTTGAGCATCTAATGGTGATGCCATTGACGCCTTTTGAGATCATGATGTCTAAAATATGGTCAATGGGATTGGTGGTGCTGATTGCATCAGGAGTTTCATTGATGCTAGTAGTGAAGACACTGTTGCAAGTCCCAATCGAAGGCTCGATTTTGCTCTTTATGTGTGGCGTTGCTTTAAGTCTTTTTGCGACAACATCCATAGGTATTTTTATGGGGACAATCGCCCGTTCAATGCCACAGTTTGGGTTATTAATGATTTTAGTCTTATTGCCATTGAATATGCTTTCTGGTGGGATGACGGCGCGGGAAAGTATGCCACAATTAGTGCAAGATATTATGTTAACGATGCCGACCACCCACTTTGTGAGCCTTGCACAGGCTATCTTGTATCGCGGAGCAGGCTTCCAGATTGTTTGGTCACAGTTTGCTATTTTACTGGTTATTGGCAGTGTTTTCTTTGCACTCGCCTTAATTCGTTTTCGCAAAACCATTGCCACAATGGCGTAATAACGTCCTAAATTGCCTACCTAAAAAGAAAACGCTTGCTGAATGCCTCAGTAAGCGTTTTAATAATTTGCCTATCAATTATTAATAAATGATTAGATTATGCCTATCAAATCGATAGCGCGTACTGATTGGATTAAGTCGCTGTAAAACAGTAACTTAATAGGCAACCAAACAGGAGAACATCATATGTCATTAATTAATACTCAAATCAAACCTTTTACTAACCAAGCATTTAAAGATGGCAAATTCATCGAAGTTTCTGAAAAAGACGTTGCGGGTAAATGGAGTGTTTTCTTCTTTTATCCAGCTGACTTTACGTTTGTTTGCCCAACTGAACTGGGTGACGTTGCAGACCACTACGAAGAATTCCAAAAATTAGGTGTTGAAATTTTCTCTGTTTCTACCGACACACACTTTACACATAAAGCATGGCACGCAAGCTCAGACACTATTGGTAAAATCAAATATGCGATGATCGGCGACCCAACAGGCGCATTAACGCGTAACTTTGAAAACATGCGTGAAGCTGAAGGCTTAGCAGACCGTGGTACATTTGTCGTTGACCCTCAAGGTATTATCCAAGCGATTGAAATCACTGCTGAAGGTATTGGTCGTGATGCAGCAGACTTACTGCGTAAAGTGAAAGCGGCTCAGTACGTTGCAAGCCACCCAGGTGAAGTTTGCCCAGCTAAATGGAAAGAAGGTGATGCAACATTGTCTCCATCTTTAGATTTAGTCGGCAAAATCTAATTAATCTTTTGATTGAATATTAGATGACTCGAGTTACAGGCATTTAGTGCAATGATGCCTTGCCTGTAACTTGCAGTATGGCGGGTATATGTACCCGATTTTAGGATTAAAATTAAAGGGGATTACATGCTCGACAACAATTTACAGGCCCAATTAAAAGCCTATTTAGAACGTTTAACTAAACCCGTTGAATTAGTTGCCAATTTAGACGACAGCCAAAAATCAAACGAAATTAAGCAATTGCTCGATCAAATTGCCTCGTTGTCTGACAAAGTGAGTGTACGTGAAGAACGTAATAGTGCGATAAGAACGCCATCATTTTTAATTACTAACCCAGGTATTGATAGTGGTTTGCGTTTTGCAGGATCGCCACTGGGACACGAATTTACCTCTCTTGTGCTAGCACTATTGCAAATTGGTGGGCATCCATCGAAAGAAGCGCAAGAGTTATTGGAACAAGTAAAAGGCCTTGAAGGCGAGTTCCAATTCGAAACATATTATTCATTATCTTGCCATAACTGCCCTGACGTTGTTCAGGCATTGAATTTAATGGCAGTTTTAAACCCAAATATCAGCCATACCGCCATTGATGGTGCGCTTTTCCAACATGAAATTGATGAGCGTAACGTGATGGGCGTTCCAGCCGTTTACCTAAATGGCAAAGAATTTGGCCAAGGCCGTATGACATTGAGTGAAATTGTCAGCAAAGTTGATACTAATGCAGATGCACGCGCCGCTAAGTCATTGACTGAACGTGAACCTTTTGAAGTGTTAGTGATTGGTAGTGGTCCCGCGGGCGCATCAGCTGCAATTTACACCGCACGTAAAGGTATCCGCACAGGTGTTATCGGTGAGCGCTTTGGTGGCCAAGTGATGGATACCGTTGATATTGAAAACTATATTTCCGTTATCAAAACGGAAGGTGCCATTTTTGCTGGCGCGTTGAAAAACCACGTTGATAGCTATGATGTTGATGTGATTGATGGTCAATCAGTGGCTAAACTGATCCCAGCCGCTGAAGAAGGTGGTTTACACCAAATCGAAACAGCATCTGGTGGTATTTTAAAATCACGCAGTATTATTATTTCGACAGGTGCGCGTTGGAGAAACATGGGCGTTCCTGGTGAACAAGAGTATCGCACCAAAGGGGTGACATTCTGCCCACACTGTGACGGTCCGTTGTTTAAGGGCAAACGCGTTGCAGTTATTGGTGGTGGTAACTCAGGTATTGAAGCTGCCATTGATTTAGCGGGTGTGGTTGAGCATGTCACTGTGCTTGAGTTTGCGCCAGAACTTAAAGCAGATTCTGTATTACAACAAAAAGCACGTAGCTTGAAGAATGTCGATATTATTGTAAATGCCCAAACCCTTGAAGTAAAAGGTGACGGTAGCAAAATGACTAGCCTTGAGTATAAAGACCGTACAGACGAAAGTGTGCATTCTTTAGAGGTTGCAGGTGCATTCGTACAAATCGGTTTATTGCCAAATACCAATTGGTTAGGTGATACAGTTGCAAGAAACCGTATGGGCGAGATTGAAATCGACGCACGTAATGAAACCAGTGTGAAAGGCATTTTCGCAGCAGGGGATTGTACAACAGTGCCTTACAAGCAAATTATCATCTCTGCTGGAGAAGGGGCAAAGGCCGCACTTAGCGCCTTTGATTACCTAATCCGCACAAGTACCAGAACCGCTGAATAGGTGTAATTTACTTTATATTCAGTGAGTTGTAGTCAAAAGGCACTCGGGGGCGAGTGCCTTTTTTTTGTGTGTAAACTCTGAACATTAAAATATCAAACTAGGCTCCTCGTAAGTTCAACACCTATCAATAACCAGGCTTATCTCATCTTTTTTACTTATACCTTTTTAATCTAAATTATGTGATACAGATCTAAATACTGCACAAAGCCAGTCATATCCATGATCATGAATTTCATTCATGTTGTAGTGAAATTAAGTCGCTTTCACTCATTCAGCGGCTCTGGCATAAATGAATTAACGCTAACAAGTTAACTTATTTACAACATAAAGATTGATGAATGAGAAACAAAAACTTCTAAAAAATCAAGAAGTCAATTTAGTTTCCATCTTGGAATTTAGGGTGCGACAAGACGATGAACAAAAATTTTACATTTACGATTAAAAGTAGTCTTTTTGATGAAAATTATAATCCTTCTGAAAATACACGGATCACAACTAACTTTGCTAATTTAGCTAGAGGGAAAAATCGTCAAGAAAATTTGCGTAACACGCTTGCCATGATGAACAACCGTTTTAATACGTTAGCCTATTGGGATAACCCGAAAAGTGACCGATATGCAATTGAGCTTGAAATTATTTCTGTGGAAATGCGTGTTGAAAATAATGCCAATACCTTCCCTGTGATTGAGGTATTAAAAACAAACATCGTTGATAACAAGACGGGGCAACGTACAGAGGGAATCGTCGGAAATAATTTTTCTTCTTATGTCCGTGATTATGATTTCAGTGTTTTATTGTTAGATCACAATAAAGACCAAACAAACTTTAGTATTCCTGAAAAATTTGGCGATTTACATGGAAATATCTTTAAATGTTTTGTTAACTCGAACGAATACAAAGCACATTTTAATAAGCCGCCAGTTATTTGTTTAAGCGTCTCAAATAAAGATGTTTACCATCGCACGGGTAATCAGCACCCAGTATTAGGTATCGAATATCAGCAAAATGGAGCTTCATTAACGGATCAATATTTTAAAAAGATGGGATTACAAGTTCGTTATTTTATGCCACAAAACAGTGTTGCTCCATTAGCCTTTTATTTTACGGGAGATTTGCTGAGCGATTACAGCAATATTGAACTGATTAGTACGATCAGTACGATGGAAACATTCCAGAAAATTTATCGCCCAGAAATTTATAATGCAAATTCAGTTGCAGGGCAATGTTATCAACCGAGTTTAACGAACCAAGATTATTCGTTAACAAAAATTGTTTATGACCGCGAAGAACGTAGCCGATTGGCTATTGAACAGGGGAAATATACAGAAGAGCATTTTATTGAACCCTATAAGCATATTCTAGAACAATGGTCTGCTAGCTACGCACTTTGATTAATGATAAAAATTTAAGGTCAATTATTATGAAAACATTATTACCAACATCTACCGCTGGCAGTTTACCAAAACCTTCTTGGCTTGCTCAGCCTGAAACCCTTTGGTCGCCTTGGAAGTTAAAAAATGAAGAATTAATTGAAGGGAAACAAGATGCGCTGCGTTTATCCCTCGAAGATCAATTGCGTGCTGGGATTGATATTGTGAGTGATGGTGAGCAAACTCGCCAGCATTTTGTGACTACATTCATTGAACATCTCAGTGGCGTTGATTTTGAAAAGCGTGAAGTGGTTAAAATCCGTGATCGTTATGATGCGAGTGTTCCGACGGTAGTTGGGGCTGTTGAGCGTCAAAAACCAGTCTTTGTTGAAGATGCTAAATTTTTGCGCCAGTTAACGAAACAGCCGATTAAATGGGCATTACCAGGCCCAATGACTATGATTGATACGTTGTATGATAACCATTATAAAAGCCGTGAAAAATTGGCATGGGAATTTGCTAAGATCCTGAATCAGGAAGCAAAAGAGCTCGAAGCCGCAGGCGTTGATATTATTCAGTTTGATGAGCCTGCGTTTAATGTATTTTTTGATGAGGTGAACGATTGGGGGGTGGCGGCGCTGGAAAGGGCGATTGAAGGCCTGAAGTGTGAAACAGCAGTGCATATCTGTTATGGATACGGCATTAAAGCCAATACAGACTGGAAGAAAACGTTGGGTTCTGAATGGCGCCAATATGAAGAAGCATTCCCTAAGCTGCAGACTTCGAGTATCGATATTATTTCACTGGAGTGCCATAACTCCCATGTTCCAATGGATTTAATTGAGCTCATTCGTGGCAAAAAAGTGATGGTCGGGGCGATTGATGTGGCAAGTAATGTCATCGAAACGCCAGAAGAGGTCGCTAATACGTTGCGTAAAGCACTTCAATTTGTGGATGCAGATAAGCTTTATCCATCAACTAACTGCGGAATGGCACCACTGTCGCGCCAAGTTGCGACGGGTAAACTCAATGCCTTAAGTGCAGGGGCAGAGATTATCCGTAGAGAGCTGTTAAATAAGTAATCTATTCGAATAATAGCGAATCAAGAGAAACCCAGAATCAATATCTGGGTTTTTTGTTGCCTTAGATTTCTTATTTCAGTCTAACTTGAGGTATATTAGATGAATTATCATTAAATAATTTTTTGAAATAGGAATGTCGGCAATGGCTCTAATCCCTAAAAACTACGCACGTTTAGAAAGCGGCTACCGTGAAAAAGCCCTAAAAATTTACCCGTGGGTGTGTGGACGTTGTACTCGCGAGTTTGTATATTCGAATTTACGCGAGTTAACGGTTCACCATATCGACCATGATCATACCAATAACCCTGAAGATGGCAGCAATTGGGAGCTATTATGTTTATTTTGCCATGATCATGAGCATTCAAAATACACAGAAGCAGACATGTATGGCACCAATGTTGTGGCGGGGGAAGATGCACAAAATGATATCGAAGCGGCAACTTATAACCCATTTGCTGATTTGAAATCGATGTTAAACAAGAAAAAATAATAACAAGTCACCTATCGAAAAATAAGCTAGAGTCTTTAGCTTTATCTTATTTGCCTTTAACTAAGCCTCTGATAAAGAGGCATTTGTGTTTTAGGCGAGCTGTTTCCAATGGATTAGAATCTTTCACTGTTTGATTGCATATCAAAATAGAATTTAGTCATTAGCACAAAATGGTCAAGCAAGGGTTTGACTTTATCTCTCAATGCGGACTATATTTAATTCATTCAAATGAATTAAATATAAATAAGAGAGGAAACAGATGAATAACCTAACGATACCAAGTCCATTTTCGTTTGAAGAACGCGATAGACGATGGGGGATTGCGCGGAAAATCATGAAACTGCATGATCTTGAAGTCCTTATGGTTTATGGGGACAGGGAATCAGCGGCACCCGCACCGTTTTGTATTGATCACTATTTCACCAATGATCGTTTAGGGTCGGTTGTGATCTTCCATCAAGATAAAGCCCCACTGGTAGTCACATTCGCCCCCATGATGGTAGCTGATCATATGCAAGCACAAATGCGAGGTGATAGGCAGTGGATATCACCAGAGCAAATAGTTGTAGGGAAAACAGGGCGTAATATTGCGCAGGTATTTGTTGATTTAGGTGTGTCTGCAAATGCGAATGTTGGTGTAGTGGGGTTAGAGCCTTACCCGCCATTTTATTTCGATGGTGCAATGCCGTATAACACATTGACGGGAATAAAAGCGCGTTTACCTCAGTTAAATTTTGTCCCTGTTTACCGCTCGTTTTTTCAACTCGCCTCCGTGAAAAGTGCAGAAGAACTTGAGCATGTAAAATATGCTGCAATGATAGGTGAGGCAATGAGTGAAGCGATGCGTTCTACAGCTATTGTCGGTAATTCAGAGGCGGATATTGCGGCGGCAGTCACCGCGAAATGTTTATCTATGGGGGGATTCACCGCCGAAATTTTGATGGGTTCAGGACCTGAATATATTGGGTGGGGTCAGCCTGCGTGGCAATACCGTTCACAAACGCCACGAAAGATACAGCAAGGTGATATTGTGTTAACAGAAATATTTGCTCTGTATGGCATGTATGAAACACAGCACCAAGCCGCGGTTGCGGTGGGGAAAATTCATCCCAATATCGAAAAAGCGGCAGCTGTTGCAAGGGAATGCTATGAAATTGGTGTTGAGTACCTTAAAGAGGGGGTCACATTCGGTGAAGTGGTGGATGAAATGGAAAAACCGCTGTTAAAATCGAAGGGGTGGCATGTACATCCATTGATCCACAGTATTAATCCTTATGGGCCTATTGGCTTTGGCACAGCCCCTGGTATTGAGTCATTACCTATTGCCCAAAAATACCGTCAATTAGAACGGTTGCCAAATCCAGGGCGTGAATTAGTTTTGCAGGAAGGGATGACGTTTGCCTTTGAACCTAACTGCGCATTTGGCTATCATTTATGTAATCTCGGTGGCACAGTGGTTGTCGGTAAAGATAGGGGGATTGAACTGAATAATAATTCTACTTATCTTATGCGCGCGGACATATAATTTTAGGAATAACAGCAAGATATGAATGACACAAATAAAAACATACTTTCATCAGAGTTAACGAAAGAAAAGTTAATTAATGAAGGGATTAAACAATTTGCGATTCATGGCATCAATGGCGTTCGTACGCGACAATTGGCTGAAAGTGCGGGTGTTAACCAGTCTGCAATTCCCTATCATTTAGGGGGAAAGCTAGGTGTTTATTGCGCTGTTATTCAAAAAATTGCGAGCGATTTATCTCGGGAAAGTAATGTTCAGGCGTTTGATGCACAGCTTAAACTAGCTATGCAACAAACACCTATTGAGCAGGCGCAAGCAAATCAGTTAATTAGTTTATTGATAACAGGGTTAGGGAATGCGTTGTTATTACCAAAGCATGAATATTATTCCGTGCTTATTCTTCGTGAGCAACTTGAGCCTACAGAAAATTATGATGTTATTTATCGGGACTTTATCGAACCTTTCCATACACGTTTGTCAGGGCTGATCCAAACGATTAATCGCATTGATAAACAAACCGCGATTATCCGAGCTCATGTATTGATAGGACAAGTATTAGGTTTTGTTGTCGCGCGAAAACCTTTTCTTAAGCGACTCAATGCTCAGCAAATTGATGAACGTTTATTGAGTGATATATTGCAGCAAATCAGCTTGATGGCAATTCAAGCTTTAATGATAGGGAATAGTGGCTTAGTATACTAAGCCACTTTTAGGCGACGTTCGGTGACTTCGCTAATATTCTATTCTTCAATTAGTGGATATCTTCGTGGCTGCGGTAAACTAACGATAGCTCAGGATGATTCCACAGACTGGCGGGCGTTACAGTAGTGCGTTCCCAAGGTATTTGACCAATAAACCAAAGTTTCCAAAAATTTAATTTTGCATTCGGATTCTTTGTTAATAATTCTTCAAACGTTTCAATTTCACCAATTTGTACAGATAAGGCAGATTGGTAAATATCAAAGACAAATTTAGAACAAAATTGCCTTGGCGACTCATAATTAAACCCCGTATGGTAAAACTTATTTAAACGGGCAGGGACTTGTGCAACCAAGGCATTTTTTTGCTCTTGTGTTAACGAGTTGGCGAAACGGCGTACACTATAACGCTTATCTGAAGAACGAGCGATAAAACGTGAAAGTGTCGTGGTTGTGGATAAAGGCACACGGCTTTCGGCAATTAAATAATCTTCACCATCGTGCCCGATGATCATACCGACATGGTTGCTCCAACATAAAGAGGCTGAAGCAATTTGACGAAATAACTCGGTACCAATACTGGTAAAAACAATATCACCCACTTCATATTCATAGGGGTAGTTTGTTTGCATCATTACAATACCTCAATATAAATGAAAGAATATCATTAAGGTATAGTTATAAAGCTTAGCAAAAATCTGACTATCAGATAAAAGCGTAAAATCTTCTTTGTTTAGCTTGGGTATATCTTATTCATCTGCTCACTTAGTAACTTCACATTGTGCACAATATCAGTTTCAGTATGTGCTGCATAACCAAATAAAATGGCGTTTTGCTTGGTACTTTTAATGCAATATCGTGATAAAGGCTGTGCACCAAAACCTAATAAGCGGCACTGTTCAAGTATAAGATTAATATCGTACCCAGCCTTTATCCAACATACAGTGTGTATTCCTGAATCTGTCATTTGTACTTCAAATAAATGAGGGAGGTACAGGTTAATCGCATTGAAAAACGCGTTCTGCCTATCATGGCATATTTTGCGTATTTTACGCACATGGCGAGCATAGTGGCCCTCTTGAATAAACTGGGCTAGAGAGGCTTGCTCTAGGTATCCACAATGGCTATCACTGTAGTATTTCATCATGGTAAATGCTTCACTCAGAACTTCTGGCACAATTAAAAAACCTAAGCGAAACCCTGGGTACATCATTTTTGAAAATGTGCCCGCATAAATGACTCTTTGCTGGTTGTCTAAGCCTTGTAATGCTTGAATTGGCTTAGATAAAAAACGAAACTCGCTGTTATAGTCATCTTCAAAAATCCATGCATTATTATGTTGTGCCCAATCAAGCAATGCTAAACGGCGGGATAGACTTAATGTAGTGCCTAAAGGAAATTGATGGGAAGGAGCGGTATAAACTAATTTGGCATCTCCATGGTGTTTCGCACCATAAGCGATATCCATGCCTTCGGAATCGGATGGTATCGGTGAAACTTCAGCCCCTGCTGCAGTTAAAATAGCGCGAGCGCTGTCATAGCCTGGGTCATCAAGCCAAACTTTATCACCTTGTTGTAACAGTACTTTCGCAGCTAAGTTAATTGCCTGTTGGGTTCCATTGACAATGATAATTTGTTTCTCTTTGCAGTGAACGCCGCGAGTGGAGTGAACATAATCCACCAGCAATTTCTTAAGGGGCGTAAACCCATCTGGATGATTGAAAAAAGGGATAGTTTGTTTCGATTTACGCCAAACACGGCCTAATAATCTTCCCCATAGTTCATGAGGAAACTGATCAACACAACCGATACCAATATTAAACATTTGGCGCGATTTTGTATTTGGTCGTGATTGATTCCACAAACTTGTCAATATTGCGACTTTAGGATTAAGATTAAGTGCATTATATTCAGGCTGCTTAATTGTTTGTGAAGTCGATGCTGTACGAACTAATTCGTCAGGAATATTTGCTGACACATAAGTGCCAGAGCCTTTTTTGGAATACAAATAGCCTTCATCAATTAACCTCTCAAAGCCTGCAATGACTGAGTTACGCGAAATAAACATCATCTCAGCTAAAGCCCTTGAGGACGGTAGTTTCACACCTGAAGCTATACGACCATCTAAGATTGCATTGCGGATCGTGTGATACACATTTTCTTTTATATATCCCTTATCAAGTAGGAGCAATGGAAACTGAGCTTGTTGTTTACGTCGCATAAGTGGATCCTAAATAAATAACAAAAGTGTATCTTATACAGCACCAGATGGGATTGTACTATAACCACATTATGTAATATATCTACAAATGGAAGGGTTATTATGAATAAAGCTACATTACCAGTTACGATTGAGTTTGTTGCCCCAGAACATTATCCAGAATGGTTAGTGTATTGGTTGGAATACCAAAAGTTCTATCAAGTTGAATTAAGTGAAGAGGTAACATTAAAAGCTTGGGAGCGTTTTTTTGACGATAATGAGCCTATGCACTGCGCAGTCGCTCTTGAAGATGGCAAAGTGGTTGGTTTCGTCAACTATTTATTTCATCGTTCAACATGGGCAAAAAATGACTTTTGCTATTTAGAAGATTTGTATGTCACGCCAGAAATGAGAGGGCGTCACGTTGGTAAGCAGCTTATTGAATTTGTTCAAGTGCAAGCACAAGATAAACAATGTGGTCGCTTATATTGGCATACACAAGAAACTAATTTACGCGGGCAAAAACTGTATAACTGGGTGGCAGAGAAACCAGGGGTGATTGAATATAGAATGCCATTGTAATCAATGTAGTAGCATATCCTACATTTCAGTGACTGACTGACCCGTTGTTTGATAACAACGGGCTTTTTAGTGGAGTGGGATTAAGTGCAAAAAATATGTTTAACTTGCGAGTTGGGAGCGAACTTCCATTAAAGCAAAACCTAAAAGATTTAATCCTTTCCACGTGAGTGGATTTTCGATATTTTCTGCATCTTCGGCAAGGCCTATTCCCCATATCTTATCAACAGGGCTGGCTTCAACTAATACGCGCTCGTTGGTTGAAAGTAAAAATGTTTTAAGTTGTTCGTTTTGGCTAAACTTGGCCATATTCGCGGCAACAACAATTTCGAAACGTTTATCATTCCAAACATCTTGTTTAAATCCACGAACCTCGCGACCAAACGCTTTTGCTGCTCCTGGGTTAGGCGCATGAATGATTTTTCCTAACGTTTCAATATCACCAAATAAACGTGCTTTTTCTGCCATCATAAAATGCTCTGCACTTGCGAATCGGTGCCCATCGACAATAAACGGTGAAGGGTACCACTGACTAAAGCAGCTTTTCGTGACTTGATTTTGTTTGGTTTGGTGCCCCCAGAAAAAAACATATTTGAATTTTTTCCCTGAGCGGTAATGCTTACAAAGGCTTTTAATATCCATAGGTTAAGTTTAATTATATAAGAATAATATTCTTAGCATACGGAGAAAAAAGGAATTGAGCTATCAGAAAAGCCTGCTTATGTTGATAAGCAGGCGGGGTAATTAGAGAACTTTGCTTAAAAACTCTGCAGTACGAGGGTTTTTAGGTGCTGAGAATAGTTGTTCAGGAGGACCTTCTTCTTGAATGATGCCTTGGTCAATAAACATAACGCGATCCGCAACCTCACGGGCAAAGCCCATTTCATGTGTGACAATAACCATCGTCATACCTTCAGTTGCTAACGTTTTCATAACAGACAATACTTCACCAACTAACTCAGGATCCAGTGCTGAAGTTGGTTCATCAAATAATAAAATAGACGGCTGCATTGCTAATGCTCGTGCAATGGCAACACGTTGTTGCTGCCCACCAGAAAGGCTTGCAGGCCACGCATCAATTTTATCTAATAGGCCAACTTTGACTAAAAGCTGCTCAGCTTGTTTTAACGCTTGCTCTTTTTTTAAACCTTTAACGAGTGTCGGAGCCATCATCAAATTTTCAAGCACTGTCATATGTGGAAATAAATTAAAGCGTTGAAAAACCATACCAACATTTTCACGCATTTTATTGAGATCTGTTTTTGGGTCATGAACATCAAATCCATTGACTTTGATTTCACCGCCGTCAGGGCGTTCCAGTGCGTTTAAACAACGTAAAAAAGTACTTTTCCCTGAGCCAGAAGGACCAATAACACAGATAACTTCTTGCGGATGGATCTCACAAGAGATTCCGCGTAAAACATGGGTATCCCCAAATTTTTTTTGTAAATCATTAACGTAAATCACTTCTGCCCAACCTTCTTTCCATATATTGCACTAACTGAGCGAGTATAAATGTCAGCATCCAATAAATTATTGATATTGTTAAGTAGGGTTCCCAGTATGTGGCATATGCCCCAGAAACAGTTCGCGCAGCATAGGCGAGATCGGCCAAACCAATTGCGGAAGCAAGTGATGAATCTTTGACAATAGCAATCGCGTTATTACCTAAAGGAGGTAGAATTCGGCGGAAAGCTTGCGGAAGAATGACCTTACGCATTGTTTTTGCCCAACTCATTCCTAACGCCCGCGAGGCTTCCATTTGCCCTTTATCAATTGATTGAATGCCTGCACGAAAAATCTCAGAAACATAAGCCCCTGAATTTAAAGTAATAGCAATGACACAAGATAAAAATGCACCATAGTCAGAACGTAGCATTTTGGCGGTATCAACGGACATTAACCCTGATGTAACGAACAACCCATCACGCGGATTAATAAATAATGGAACCAATGCAAAATGAACAACCATTATTTGTACAAATAATGGTGTACCACGAAAGGCGCTAACATAAAAACGCACGGGCCATTGTACGAAATAGCGTAAAATGGGTTTCCAAATCCCTTGTTCCGCTTTGGCCGTTCTCCCCAGCCCAAGCGTGAGCCCCCACAAAGAGCCTAAAATAACGCAAATAATGGTGGCCTTTATGGTCATTAATGCGCCTTCAGCAAATAGTGGGGCGTACTCTTCAATTATTTCCCAACGAAACGCAGACATCTTAATTTCACCCTGATTTATAACGAGAAAAAGCCACCTAAAGATGGCTTTAAATTAAATAAAGCTATTGTTTTGGTAATTGCGGAACATTTGCATCAAACCATTTTTGGTAGATTTGGTTATAAGTGCCATTTTCAAGGATGGTATTTAAACCATTATTAATCTTTTGTTGTAATTCACTATTTCCCTTAGCAACCGCAATACCGAAATATTGTTTTTCAAAATGGTTATCGTAGATTAATTTAAATTTTTTCTCTGGGTGAGTTTTGATGTAATACTTAATGACACCAACGTCACCAACTGCTGCGTCAATGCCGTCTTCATACAGTTCTTGCAACAATAAAGGTGTATTATCGAAACGTTTAATTGATGTGCTGTTTTTACCAATTACATCGGAAACCACAATATCCCCTGTACTGGAATTAACAACACCAACGTTTAAATCTTTTAAGCTATTTAAATCGGTAACATTGGAAGACTCACCGATCACGATAGCTTGTTCAGCAGGAAAATAAGGATTGGAAAAATCAACCATATTTTTGCGTTTGTCTGTGATAGTTATCCCTGAAATTAAAATATCTCTATCCCCTGAGGATAAAGTGGCAAAAATACCTTCCCATGGTGTGTTAACCAGTTTGACGTCAAAACCTTCTGCATCAGCAATGGCTTTAATAATATCAATATCAAAACCTTCCAATTGTTTTTGGCTATTTTCAAACTCAAATGGTCGATATGTTCCACCAGCACCTACGGTATAACTGTCTTTTGCGTAAACATTCCCTGCGAATGCAGCCAGTGTCATACAACCAGCAAAAACGAGCTTTTTAAACATTTTAGACCTCTTTAATTATGCATTTATAGTGAATAAAAATACATAAAATTAATCAGGCAAGCAAATAGTATTTCAAAATTAAGGTTGGATAATGTCATTTGCTGATTTACTGATGCATGGTCGACCTTGAATCTGGCTAAAATACGAACAAAAGAGTAAAGGGGAGATACGCTGTATGATATTTTTGTTAAACCAATCATAAAATCGGAAGGATATGGTTAATGAGGGCTTTTTTTACCTATCCGTTACAAAAAATTAACGTTAAACTCTGGAGTAACTTCTTATAATGGACTGATATAAAAAGATAAATCATAATGAGTAAAATATTGTTAGTGCTCTGGCCACTATTTGCATTGATTGCGATAGGCTTTATATTAAGACGTACTCGGTTATTTTCGCCTGATTTTTGGCCTGGAGCCGAAAAACTCAACTATTTTATTTTATTTCCCGCCTTATTAATTAATAGCTTAGCAAGTGCCCCTTTAAATAATCCTAAGTTAGCTTATTTAGGTAGTGCGATCCTCTGCATTTTAGCGATAAGTTCATTATTAGTGCTGGTAAGTAAATATTTATGCAAAATAACTGTCCCTCGATTTGGTGCGCATATTCAAGGGATCACGCGTTTTAATACTTATTTAGGCTTAGCTATTGTGGCCGATTTATTTGGTAAAGAGGGGGTTGCCGTTGCCGCCGTTATTATGGCAATTTTAGTGCCAAGCTGTAATGTTATCGCGGTGCTGGCGTTATCTTCAGGGAAAAAAGTGTCAGTAAAACAACTCTTATTACCCATCATTAAAAACCCGTTAATACTCTCTTGTGTTATCGGAATTTTGTTAAATTTATCGCCTGTGGGGCTACCTTTTGGTTCTGAACAATTATTAAAATTACTCGCAGCAGCAAGTTTACCATTGGGATTGATTTGTATTGGTGGTGCGCTGCAAACAACAACACTGCGTAAAGAATTCAAACCAATCATACTATCAACATTATTACGCTTGCTTGCTATGCCTGTATTAACGTTAATAATGGCTAAATTGTTTTCTTTGCCAAACTTAGAAACGATTTTATTGGTGATATTTTTTGCCATCCCTACTGCACCAACGGCCTATATTTTGACTCGTCAGTTGAATGGTGATAGCCAATTAATGGCTGGGATCATTACATTGCAAACTATTATCGCCGTGTTCACCTTGCCTATAGTTTTATCATTCGTCATGCATTAATGGTGATATGTTTTGCAACTGTCACATTGATACTCTATGTTATCGGGAGATTACTTCATCTGATTAGGAGTTGTGTGTGTCTTTGGAAAAATGCCAGAAAAATGAAAACTTATCTATTGAAGATGTTTTGGATAAACTTTCGTTGTTATATTCAAATGCCATTCAATCATTAAGAGATGCCATTGCTGTTTATGTCACAAAAGGGCAGATACCAAATACAGACGAGAGAGAAAATGGGTTATTTGCTTACCCTGAGCTTTGTGTGACGTGGGAAGGAAAAATTGATCACTGTGAAAAAACCCGTGCCTATGCACGCTTTGTAAAAAAAGGAAATTATTCCATCACTGTGACTCAACCAGAGTTATTTCGCCATTATTTAACGGAACAACTTTCTATTTTACAGCAAGATTATGATGTATCTTTTGCAGTTCGTCCGTCTAAGACGGAAATTCCATATCCGTTTGTAATTGATGGCTCGGATTTAGTCCTTGATAGAAGTATGAGTGGTAGCCTTGCCGCTCATTTTCCGATAACAGATTTAGCCCATATCAGTGATGATATTACCGATGGCTTATATACCGTTTCGGAAGAAATGCCTTTATCGCATTTCGATGCTTTACGTGTAGACTTTTCACTTGCACGCCTTAAACATTATACTGGTACGCCACCAGAGCATGTGCAACCGTATATCTTATTTACCAATTATAACCGTTATGTGGATGAGTTTGTCAGTTGGGCTTGTGAGCAAATCCGTGATCCTGAGAGCCGTTATATTGCGTTGTCTTGTGTTGGTAATAACTACCTGACGGTTGAAAATGCGGATCCACAAATTGCTATTTCAGACATGACGTGGAAAAAATTCCAAATGCCTGCATATCATCTGATTGCACGAGATGGCTCAGGAATAACATTAGTGAATATTGGTGTTGGCCCATCAAATGCAAAAAACATTTGTGATCACTTAGCGGTATTAAGACCACATGCATGGTTAATGATTGGTCATTGTGGAGGGTTAAGGGAAAGCCAAAATATTGGTGATTACGTTCTTGCGCATGCTTATTTACGTGATGACCATATTTTGGATGATGTATTACCGCCAGATATTCCTATTCCGAGCATCGCAGAAGTTCAACGAGCACTTTATGATGCGACTAAACAAGTCAGTAATATGCCTGGCGAATTGGTTAAGCAACGTTTACGTACTGGAACTGTGGTGACGACAGACGATAGAAACTGGGAGCTGCGTTTCTTTGCTACAGCAAGGCGCTTTAGTCTGAGCCGTGCAGTTGCTGTTGATATGGAAAGCGCAACCATAGCTGCACAAGGTTATCGTTTTAGAGTACCTTATGGTACGCTTTTGTGTGTGTCAGATAAGCCATTACATGGGGAAATTAAATTACCAGGCCAAGCGAATAGCTTTTATGAAGGGGCTATCTCAGAACACTTACAAATAGGTATTCGCGCTATTGATTTATTACATCAAGAAGGGGATAAATTACATTCTCGGAAGTTAAGAACCTTTGATGAACCCCCATTTAGATAGCAAGGAGATGCAATCTATGGCTTTAATACCTGAAATAGAAACAGAAAGACTGATTTTATCGAAACACCAAGTCAGTGATTTCCCCGCGTTGACAAAACTGTGGGCGACAGAATCCATGGTACGCTATATCGGCGGTATGCCGTCAACTGAACGAGAATCATGGATGAGAATGCTAGCCTATGGTGGGTTATGGCCATTGTTGGGTTTTGGTTACTGGGCGGTAAGGGAAAAAGCAACAGGGCAGTATGTTGGTGACCTTGGGTTTGCGGACTTTCATCGAATGGTTGAGCCGCAAATAAAAGGAATTCCCGAAGCAGGTTGGGTCATTGCACCAGAATTTCAAGGCAAAGGCTATGCAACCGAGGCGATGCAAGCGGCGCTGAGTTGGTTAAAAGCGCAAAATAAGTATCAGCAAACGATTTGTTTTATTGAGCCGAGAAACTTACCGTCATTACGCGTTGCCGAGAAATTAGGCTATGTTATTGATCGTGAAATATTTATGAATGGCAATATTACTGTGCTATTACGGCAGAAGCTAACGCCTACAATGTTATAATATTAACGGGTTATCGTTCTATGCATGATGAATTAGATATTTCACAAGTGAGTCAACTGTCAGGTTTAGCGGCCTCAACGCTTCGTTACTACGAAGAGAAGGGGTTAATTAAACCGATTGGCAGAAAAGGCTTAAAGCGTATTTATCATGGCAAAGATGTGATAACCCGTTTATCTCTGATAAGTTTAGGGCAGCAGGCTAAGTTTACACTCGATGAAATTGCGGCAATGCTTAATCACCAAGATGGCCCCAATATAGAGAGAGCCAGCCTGATGGCTAAAGCTGAAGAAATTGAACAGACGATCCAAAATTTATTGGCGTTAAAAGATGGCATTATTCATATAGCTAATTGCCCAGAAGAGAACCATTTTTTATGTCCAAACTTTCAAAAAATCCTGAATAACAGCCTAAAATTAAACCGTATCAAGCATAAATAACCCATCAATTATCCCATATTTGATATTAATTAATCCCAAATTCAATCATAGAATGGGATAGAATAACCCTTTACACTCTTAAAATTGTGTTAATGATTTTAAGGTCTGTATGTCTACTCATTTTTTGGCTTTTGAAAAACCGATAGTTGAACTTAATGACAAAATAGAAGCACTAGTTGCCTTCAAGCAACAGGGGCATCCTAGCGAAATTAAGCTTGAAGAAGAAATCAAACTGTTAGAAAAAAAGTCTCACTCATTGACGAAAACCATTTTTTCTTCTCTTGGTGCATGGGAAATCGTACAGTTAGCAAGGCACCCATTAAGACCATATCCCCTTGATTATATTTCTTTAATTTTTACTGAGTTTCAGGAGTTGGCGGGAGATCGCGCATTTGCTGATGATAAAGCGCTGGTGGGAGGCTTGGCGCGTATTGCAGGGCGTCCTGTCATGGTTTTAGGCCAACAAAAAGGACGAACAACCAAAGAAAAAGTGATGCGTAATTTTGGTATGCCATCACCTGAAGGTTACCGTAAAGCGTTACGCTTAATGCAAATGGCGGAACGTTTTAAATTACCTGTTATTACACTGATAGACTCAGCGGGTGCGTACCCTGGCGTAGGCGCTGAAGAGCGTGGACAGGCCGAGGCTATCGCAAAGAATATATTAGAAATGTCCCGCTTAAAAACGCCAATTATTTGTGTTGTCACGGGGGAAGGTTGTTCGGGTGGCGCGCTAGGAATTGGTGTTGGTGACAGAATTAATATGCTTGAATACAGTACGTATGCTGCAATTTCCCCCGAAGGTTGTGCATCAATTTTGTGGAAAGACGCTCAAAAAGCGCAAGTTGCAGCTGAAGTTATGGGAATGACTGCCTCTCGATTAAAAGAATTAGGCATTATCGATACGATTATTCCTGAGCCATTAGGGGGGGCGCACCGAAACTATCAGTTAGCAGCTGAACATTTAAAACAGCAATTGATAGCAGATTTAGCTGCACTAACTCGACTCGATACGGATGCTTTATTATCAGAGCGTTACCAAAAAATCATGGCATTTGGTTACTGCTAGTGTTATTAGTTTAGGCCAATCATGTTGAATGAAAAGGAAGTATGCACGGTGGTTGACCTAAATTTATTAAAGGTTTTTATTGCGGTTGTAACGCAAGGTAACTTTATTAATGCTGCAAAGCAGCTTTCGATGCCATCATCCAATGTGAGTCGACAAATTAAGCAATTAGAAGAACAGCTAAATTGCCGTTTGATTGAGCGAACAACAAGGCAGATGCGATTAACGGAAGCGGGTAACATTCTGTTTGAGCAAAGCCAAAAATTAGTGGGTGAACTGGATGATATTGTCCAACAAATTAGTCATCCTCAAGGGATTACAGGTACCTTACGCCTTACTATTCCGAGTGAAGCAGGTAGTGTATTATTAGCAGATTTATTAGCAAAGTTTGCATTACTGCATCCGCAACTCAATATCTATTGTGACACACAATTAATGCCCCGAGACGTCATTAGTGATGACATTGATTTATTACTGACTTTTCACCGTGGAGAGCTTGAGGATAGCAGCTATCACTCAAGATTAGTGAAATCTTGGCAAAGTGTGGTCGTCGCATCCCCTGAGCTGATTCATAAATTTGGTAAACCGAAAACCATCGCTGATTTAGTGAAGTTACCTTGTATTTCAAGCCTTAGTGCCTTACAAGGTCAGCCTTGGATTTTTATTGATTCTCAAGGCAAGCAACGCACAGCGATGATAAATAGCCCATATCGGGTGAATAGTGGGATACTCGCTCATGCAGCCGCGGTGAGTGGTGTTGGTTTTGCTATTTTATCGTTAGAAGCTTGTCATCAACAAATTCAATCGGGTCAATTAGACATTGTTCAATTGGAAGGGCTAAACCCTGCACCTATCGAGTTAAGAGCAGTCTACGCAAGCCGAAGTGTGCTATCCCCAAAAATAGACCTATTTTTAAACTATTTGCTACAAAATATTTAATCTGAACGCTATAGATGATGGTGTTAATAGGGCAAGGCTATTTGGTATTTACCTCATGTGCTTTAGGCAAATACCAGAGCAGAGTAAAATATGTGTTATTTATCGCCACGTAAGCGTGTGGTTAGGCCTTTAAGGAAATAACGCAGAAGTTGATCCCCACATTCACGGTAGTTTTTATGTCCAGGCTTACGGAAAACAGCATTAAGCTCAGGTTTTGATACTCGAAAGTCTGCCAATTGGTAAATTTCAATCATATCAGTATCTTTTAGTTCGAAAGCGACCCGTAGTTTTTTGAGAATAATATTGTTATTTAGACGGCTTTCTATTTCTGGTGCAGGGCGGTCTTCATCTTTACCACGACGATGATAAATTAAGCCATTTAAAAAGTGCGCGGTTACGTTATCGTTACATTCAACATATTCAGGCTCACTATCTTTTTTGAGCCAGCATACCATTTCTTCTTTCGTCACGTCTAAATCTGCAAGTTTTACGATTTTGACCATTTGAGCATCGCTCAAGTCCAACATATAGCGAACACTGCGTAAAACATAATTATTAAGCATGGTTGTTTATTATCCATTATTGATAGAATTAATTGGCGCAATTGAAAAGCCAATGGATCACAGACTTTCATAAAGAAAGGGAGTAATTGAATAGGGTCGTATTGCGACGAAGTCGGCTATTATGCGGGATTAGTGGAATAAAGCAAAGTGTTGTCACCTGACTTTACTCCTATTGAACGGTATTAACCCATGAAATAAATCAGAGAATAAAAAAATACAAGGGTCAATCCTACAGTTAACAGCATATTTTTCAGCAATGATGCGATGACAACACAGAATACAGCACCCCACAAATATGGGTTATCGGGAAAGTCCCTGAGCTCATGGTTTTCTAATAAAATAACAGGTGCGCAAATCGCCGTTAACAAGCAAGGTGCTGAGTAACCTAATGCTTGGCGAACAATCAAAGGTAACCGAAGTGGTAGCTGTGGGATTAAAAATACATAACGCAATGTAAAAATAACGGCGGTTAGCGTGATAATCAAAAGCCAGATCATTTTTCCTCCTTCAATACGCGCGAAACGATGACCGAGACAAACATTCCACCGACACCTGCAATGACAATCGCGCTACTGATGGAGTACATGGATAAGGTTATGGCTACGACGAGTGAGAAAATGACGCCACATAGCGTGCTGATTTTTTTCGTCAAAGGTACAACAATCGCAAGGAGTGTCGCTACAACAGAGAAATCAAGGTGTAAGCGACTTAGGTCTCCAACAATATTCGCCATTGCAATGCCACAAAGGCTGGTGATTAACCAAACAAGATAAAAGCTAAACCCTGCGCCAAATAGGTAAGGGAAACTCAAACTTTGACGTTTCGCCGCGCTGATTGCAAACAGCTCATCGGTGAGAAGAAAGCCAATGCTGAGCCTTTGAGGGGTTGTAAAATCTTTCACTTGAGGACGTAACGTCAGCCCATACAGTAAATGTTGAGATGTAATAAAGAACACCGAAATCACAATCGTGATAAAACCGGTGCCTGAATTGAGTAATCCGAGGGTGACTAGTTGGGCTGCACCTGCAAAAACCATCGCTGACATTGCAACACTTTGCCAAAAATCTAACCCTGTTTCTACGGCCATTGAGCCCGCGAGTACTCCCCAAGGGATCACAGCAAGGTTAAGAGGTGCGGAATGAGCCGCGCCATCCATCATGGCTTTTTGCCAGCTGCGACTTTGCTTTGAATCCATGTTAACTAATACCTGTTGAAATAATGCCTATGTAACGTGCCATTCATATTAAGGATATGAATTGGCGGCAGATAGAATAAAATTGCTCTTTTTAAGTAATTAGATGACGCACAAAATTACCTGGTGTGACGCCTAATGACTGTTTAAAGTGGCGTGTAAAATGGCTTTGATCAGAAAAACCACATAAATTCGAAACATCAGCAGGGGTGTTTCCCGCTAATAACAGTTTTTTGGCTTTATGTAGACGCGCTTGAACCAAAAAAACATGGGGCGTTGTGCCTGTTTGCAGCTTAAATTGTCTTAGAAAATGCCATTGACTGAATCCCGCTATTTGGGCTAATTCAGCTAAAGAATGTTCTTGCTCACAGGTATTTATCATCAATTCGCAAATTTGTTCTATACGCTGTTTTGCAGGGGTAATTTTAGCTAACTCGGTTTTAGTCTGGTTATAGCGTAACGTTAACCAACTTAATGTAGAGAGCAGTAAGGTTTCTTTAAACAGTAAGTTTCCAGGTTGCAATAACAAGCTGAAAAGTAACCGTAACTGAGCAGCCAGTCCTGTATCTTGCACGACCGCACAAGGAAACCAAGGCACTAGTCCTTGATTTTCAATTTTTAAGTCGGTGGTGAGCTGCGAAAACATGTCAGGGGTAGGGTAGATTGCCTGATATGACCAACCATTTTCCATTGCAGACGAACCCGTGTGTATTTCATCTGCATTGACCAAAATGATATCGCCTTTTGGTGCGTAATGGTTTTCACCTGTACGAAAGAATTGCTGAGCACCATCTTCAATAACGCCAATACAGAAACCTTCGTGGCTATGGCGAGAAAATTTTTGTTGATGATATCGAGCATTTATCATTTCAAGGCCATTGAGCTCTTGCAAATGAAAGTAGTTAGCGCTTTCCATGTGATCCCTAAAGCTGATTAAATATAAAGTACTTCTTGTTTTAATTATCCGAGATTCGTTAATTAAATGTGAGCGTAATATATTTATTACAATAGCCAAAAAAACATCTAGGCTAAATTAATATTGTTATCTATAGCCATTTTCAGGGTATTAATACGTTTCTATGTTATAACGCGAAATGAGAATCAAATCACTATCAACATTCCCAAGTTAAAACCTCCATGTAATTCCAATTTAACATTAATATATGGTATATAATCCTGATTGGTGAGGTGTTTTTAGTTTGCTTCTGGTTTAATGGTTGCAATTGAACTATAACTCTAAAATTAAGGTGTGAAACTTGTGCATTTAACTGGATTTATGATTTATATTGAAATATAAATCTATATTTTGATGTGTTAAGCAGTGATATCTTTTATAAAAAAATAAAACCTGTATCATGATCTCTATCAGAAATGAATGTGAATTTTTTGTTATAACTTTTATTGAGTTAGCGGGTTTCCTATGCTTGAAAATCTCGGTATTACAAACTTATGGACTTATCTTATCGGTGTTATTTTTATTACACTGGTACCAGGCCCTAATTCTTTATTTGTTTTAACTAGCAGTGCAAAATATGGCGTAAAAAATGGTTACAAAGCAGCGCTAGGGGTATTTACAGGGGATGCAATACTGATATTCCTATCTTTCCTAGGGGTTGCTTCATTAGTCAAAACATCGCCAATCTTTTTTAGTGTAATTAAATACGCAGGTGCGGCTTATTTATTTTATTTAGGAATAAAAACACTTTACAGCGTATTACACAAAAAAGAAGGTGTGCATGATGTTGATAGTATTATTTTAGAGACGAAAGGAACTTATAAAAAAGCGGTCTTTTTAAGTCTTCTAAACCCTAAAATGATCATTTTCTATGTGTCATTTTTTATACAATTTATTGACCCTGCATACCCAAATGCAGGTGTGCCATTCTTCGTCCTTGGTGTGATTTTAGAAATGTGCAGTATGATTTATTTATCATTGTTGATTTTCGGCGCAGTAGCCGTGACGAATATGGTAAAACACAATAAGAAACTGTCAAAATTCTCCAATAGCTGTATTGGGGCAGTGTTCTTAATGTTTGGGGCTAAATTAGCGTTAACAGCCTAAAAGAGAACGTACTGAAATATCACCCTGTGATTCAATAGCCAGCTAAATGTGCTGGCTATTTTGTGTCTAACACCTTAGCGTTTCATAATGGTGACAAGCTCATCATTAACTTTACGCTGTTCCACATCTTGCCACCCCATTTTTCGATAAAGACCCTGCATATCAGGTGTATATAGGTAAAGACTTTCACTTGTGGATTTTCGATAGTGCTGATAAAGCGTTTCAATCAGCTGGGTGCCAATCCTTTTTCCTCTGGCTGATGGCACAGTTAAGACTTCCCCTAGCCACCAAGTCGCCTGCTGAATATCTGGGAGCTCGCGAAGGATCGTGCTAGCGGTTGCAAGTAGCTGGACATTACTGTCTACGAAACAAGACAAAATTTGCGGATTAGCCGCTTGGCTGCGCTCGTGCAGCCTGTGTTTTATCTGTGCTGTGTCGGCCCATGGTGATAAACTCGCCCACTCTTGGTGTAATGCATCACTAATTTGTTCAATTAATTGAATATTTTGCTTAGTAACAATCACAAAATGCATATTTTCTAGTTCTCATGTAAAAGTAAATCAGGTAACAGCATGTCTAATTGTTCGAAAAGTCGACTGTAAATATCCCTGACAACCGCATTTTTATTGTCGTTATACTCTTTGACATAGTTGGCATCGACTACAGCGGCTAATTTAGCGTTTGCATATTTTTCGCTATCGTCGGGGTGCTCAATTAACCAATTACGAAACAGTAAGTGGCGTAAATGTTCAGGACAATCTGGTGCAAAAACGTGTAAGTTCACTTGTGGATCTTGTAATTTAAGCATTCGATGCTGGTACCAAGAGGGCTCCCGCACAGTAAGTTCAAATCCAAGTTCTTCAAGGGTTGGAACATAACTTTTTTCGTCTTCGGGGGTTGCTACAATCAAGTCAATGTCAATAACAGGCTTAGCCGCTAAGCCAGGAACGGCTGTTGAACCTATATGAGCAATCTTAAGCGCTTTATCACGTAGAGCATCACAAATATATTTTTGCTGTTGCCGATAGATTTCTGGCCACTTCAGGTCATAAGGAACAACTTGAATTAGACGAGGAACAGGCTTTCCTTTCACCCAAGGGTTTTCAGTTAGGTCACCTTCACTAAAGTGCATAATCTGCCGTTTATAATCTGCTAAAGAAAGGGCCACTGTTCGCTCCTATATAATTCATATGTAGCAGCAAATAATAAAGTAAATTTTTATTGCGATCGCGCTTTGTGTGCCTACAGATACAGCCAATTTTAACTCGCGAATTTTTTCGAGGCGGCAACGCAAAAAATAATGCCACAAGTTGATGTTATCATTAAAGAATTGACGGTCTCATCAAGCAGCCAAGCTAAAAGTAGTAAGCCAATAAAGGGTTGTAATAGTTGTAATTGCCCCACACCTGCAATACCTCCTTCTGCAAGTCCTCGATACCAAAAAAAGAACCCTAATAACATGCTAAAGAAAGAGACGTATACTAAACCTAGCCAAGCCTTTGTTGATACGTTTGCAAGGTTAGTTGGCCATAAAATCACACACAGCACTAGCTTGAAAATATAGAAAAAATAATCCGAATAACGACATGGAACGCACCAGCGCTTACAACAGCGATTATTTGTGATTGGTTAATGAAAGGTGAAGTTGCAAAAATTGAACGTAATAAACGGCAAGATGCAAGAAATAGGCAAAAAATTGTCCAACAAGTATTTGGCGATTTTCCCTATATTGCTCATCCTAATAGCTATTTTATTTGGGTACCATTACCTGAAGGTTTGCGTTCCGAATCGGTTATTCGTCAACTCAATAAACGTAATATTGCGGTGAGTCGTGCTGAGTCTTATTCGACATCAAACGCTGTGCCACAGGCCATACGTGTGGCTGTGAGTACGGTTTCTTATGATGAGCTAGCCGCTGCATTAGATACTATCAAGTCAGTAATATTGTATATGGTAGATCTGGAATAGAGCACAAAAAAATTAATACTTTTTATTATGTTAGCGTTTAATTAAGATATTCAATTAACATTAAAAGAGGGCAATTATGTTAAAACACCTCGTCGAGATTGCGAAACGATATGCGAAGCCAGCGACATTTAATGGGTACATCGAAAGTGGGCATGTTGCTGCTGCATTAGAAACCGATGATGGCAATATTTATAGTGGCGTGAGCATCGATTCCGCATGTTCACTGGGGTTCTGCGCAGAGCATGCTGCCGTTGCAGATATGCTAAAAGAAGGGCGTTCAGTGATTAAGGCGATTGTTGCTGTTGATGCATCAGGTTGTATCGTGCCACCTTGTGGCCGCTGTCGTGAGTTACTTAGTCAGCTATCAGATAAAAACAAAGAGACAATCGTTGGTGTTGATGATAATACCCAAGTGACCCTTGCTGAACTCATGCCATATGACTGGAAAACATCACGTTGTTGAACACCGAGAAGAGTCATCATCAAATGAATAATGAGATTAAACACTTTACTGCAACGGCAATGATCCGTAATGAAAAAGGGGAGTTTTTACTGCATGAACACCCTAAACTAGGTTTTTGGTTACCGCCTGGGGGGCATATTGAAGAAAATGAAGAACCGCAAGATGCGTTATATCGCGAAGTATTAGAAGAAACGGGGCTTCATTGCAATATTATTAGTTGTGGATATCCCTTTAAGACCTCAGTTGTTGCTTCATCTCATACGCAATCATTATCATTACCGATGGCCATTCTCAAGGAATTTATCGCGGATAAGAAAAAAGGTGACCATTGGCATATCGATATGGTGTATTTATGTGAATTAATTTCACCTGAGCAGCCACCTTTTTCACCGTTTAGTTGGGTGCCTTTTCAACAACTCGCGCAATTAAATATGCCTAAAGATGTTATTGAACTGGCACAAATGGCAAATGAATATTATCAGGGGCTCAATAAGGCTTAATTGATATTGAAAAAGAGCAAAGAAAAACCAAGTAAGACTAGCAAGGTGCCAATGGTTTTATCCATGACTGATTGATAACTCAATACTTTATTACGTACTGAAGGGGTGGCAAAAAATAGTGCGATTAAGCTAAACCAAACTAAGTGCACCAATGAAATAAACACCCCATAACCTAAGTTGAGCCAAACAGAGTTTCCGACTTGGATAACTTGACTATAAACGGAAACAACAAAAAACATGGTTTTGGGGTTTAGGGCATTGGTTAAAAAGCCTGTTTTAAATGCATTAAATTTAGATATTGGCTGTGTGTTGGCACTATCAGTGGTTATTTTTGTTTTGTTGGTGAATGACTTAAAGCCGATATAAACCAAATAACAAACACCGATTAACTTAACGGCTAAAAATAATGCACTTGAGCTCATAATAATTAGCGTAATACCGAAAATTGTATAAAATACATGCACTTGAACGCCAATTGCAATGCCAAAAGCACATAATAATCCTGTCTTTATGCCGTAGGTATAACTTTGCCGAGTTACCATCGCAAAATCAGGCCCTGGACTGATCACGGCAAGGATTGTTATTGTTGCTACTGCAAGGATTTCATTCATTTAAGTTTCCTAAAGAGTTATAAAAACTAACAGTTATAACCATGAATATGGTTGTAATGATCTATTTAATGTTTTTATTATCAATATATTGAATAAAGTTAAAAAGCGATTTATCCTGACTGAAATCTGTCACTTTTCGTTACCAATATGAAATTGCCGCCGTTATCGACCTTACGCTTCTTTGATGCCGCTGCTAAAGCGGGTAGCTTTGTTAAAGCTGCACAAGAATTAAATGTCACTCACAGTGCTATCAGTCGCCAAATCCGCCTATTGGAAGAACACCTTGGTGTGGCGTTATTTGAGCGGCGAAATCGTGCTGTTTTCTTAACAGCGGCAGGCCAACTTCTTTTACAGACGACCAGTAGCTTATTTGAGCAGTTAAGCGCGACAGTTGAGCAAATCAAGACAAATGCCACGCCTGACGTAGTGAGTGTGTCTTGTGAACCAACGATTGCCATGAAGTGGCTAATTCCTCGTTTAACTGATTTTTATCAACGGTATCCCCATATCACTGTTCACCTTGTTGCTGCTGGTGGCTCTATTGATTTTGCGAAGACCCATGTTGACCTTGCTTTAAGGCGCAATGATTTTGTATGGGGAGGACAAATATACGCTACCAAGGTATGTTCAGAGCAAATGGGGATAGTACGACTACCTGAAAAAGAGGCTGTTAGTTTGTTACCAAACCGCCCGCTATTAACAAGTGCATCACGCCCTGAAGCGTGGGTAACATGGCAAAAAAATAGCGGCGTAGATTTAACAGGCTATAAATATGTGACCTATGAACATTTTTACCTGTGTATTCAAGCCGCTTTATCAGGACAGGGGGCTGCGTTAGTGTCTTTTCTTATGGTTACAGATGAAATTCAATCAGGGCAACTTCAAGCTCCTGAGGGCTTTATTCCTGACGGATCTGCTTATTACTTGCTCTCGCCAAAACCTATTGCAGCAGATGGCGCAGTGGCAGTCTTTGTGAATTGGTTAATTGAGCAAATCAATATCAGCATCGGTTGTATTAATAATTTATAGATATTCCATCAAAAAACTAATGATTGCTCATTATTACAGCGAACCTCACTGTAATATAAAGATTTTATGACATAACTTTTGCCGTGCATGCTATATTTCTCCGCTAGGTATGGTGTATTACGTTGGAGCAGATAATGAGCAAAGTACGGGTAGGTGTAATTTTTGGTGGAAAATCGACAGAGCATGAAGTTTCTCTGCAATCAGCTAAAAATATTATTAACGGCCTTGATCGTCAGAAGTTTGACGTGTGCCTTTTGGGTATAAACAAAGAAGGTCAATGGCATGAATATAATGAAGCGGATTTTCTTATTCATGGGGATGATCCATCCCGTATTGCACTCAATACACCGAAACGTAGTATTGCACTTGTTCCAGGTAGGACGCATGAACAATTTATCTCCCTAGAAGACGCAAAACCATTGCCACAAATTGATGTTATTTTCCCTATTGTTCACGGTAATTTAGGCGAAGATGGGTCATTGCAAGGTTTATTGCGCATGGCAAATTTGCCGTTTGTAGGGCCAGGTGTTTTAGGTTCGTCGGCCTGTATGGATAAAGACGTAACTAAAAGATTACTCAGAGATGCAGGCTTAAATATTGCCCCGTTTATTACTGTACTGCAAAATAAACGTACAACAATAAAGTATGAAGTAACAGTGGCACAGCTAGGTTTACCGCTATTCATTAAACCCGCAAACCAAGGTTCATCGGTTGGCATCAGCAAAGTCAGTAACGAGGCAGAGTTTGAAGCAGCATTAGATTTTGCATTCCTGTTTGATACTAAAGTGCTTATTGAAAGCGCAGTAAAAGGGCGTGAAATTGAGTGTGCGGTATTGGGTAATGACGACCCACTCGCTAGCCCTTGTGGTGAAATAGTGTTACACGATAGTTTTTACGCATACCATACCAAGTATATTGATGAGAATGGCGCATCTGTCGTAGCCCCAGCTCAGTTAGAAAATGCGGTGAGTGAGAAAATTCGCGAGATTGCTTTATCCGCATACCAAGCATTAAATTGTAGTGGTATGTCCCGTGTTGATGTCTTTTTAACGGAAAATAATGACGTTGTTATCAACGAGATCAATACATTGCCTGGTTTTACAAATATCAGTATGTATCCGAAACTTTGGCAGCAAGGTGGTATGACGTATCAGCAATTAATTAGCCGTTTAATTGAATTAGGGATTGAAAAATTCCAACAAACGGCGATGCTAAAAACTGCGTGTGATGAAATTTAATCGCTGAGGTAAGGTATTCTCGGTAGCTTTTATGGCTACCGAGATGTGTTAACAGAACCTGAGTTATTTCAGCTGTTTGTCCTCAATTTGCGCTTTCATTTGTTGTAAAAACAAACGCGTTTCCTTTGGTGATGTGAGCCGAACAAATTGAATATGGCACAAGTTGATATTCGCCATATGTTTTAGGTTTCTTTCCTTATTTGGATAGTAAGTCTTTAGTAGCCATAGAATAATTGAGTCTCGGCTGAAAAAGGCTTTTCCCCAACGTTCTTTATTGCCAGTATTTTCCCATAGCTCTTGTCCTGAACGAATGCGCGATAATGTACGAGTAATTGACTGATAAAGGGTTCGCGGCAATGAATAATCAAGCCAAATCACCATATCGACATCTTTCCATTTGATAGGTTGAGTCCGTGTATAGTTTCCGTCAAGTACCCACCCAGAAGGCGCGTTATTCAAAGAAATGCTGAGCCTTTCTGCCAATGCTTCATCTGAGGAACCTTGCCAATTTGCGAGCCAATATAAACTATCTAATTCAATGGCAGGGACATTTAACAATAATGCTAGCTGTTGGCAAAGGGTGCTTTTACCGCTGCCGCTGGTACCGATAATATTAATCTTCATAGGATGTTGATGTCAGATATATTTGTGATAAATACGCAAAGAGAGCTGACTTAATGCTACAGACAACTGCCACCCACAGCGGATGAGTAAGCTATCCGCAACGGCTGTCGCACAAAAAATTTGGGGGTATTGTTGTTTATCAATGATCAACTCAAGTTGTTCAAATAAATACTGTCCGAGTCCCTGATTTCGTTTTTCTGGGATAACAAAAGCGGCACCGCCCCATGGAAATGGCGTGTTATCAGGTAAAAATTTGTCATTTTTCAAGGCAATAAAACCACAAGGTTTATTTGCCTCAAAGGCGATAATCCCCATACCCGTTCCTTCACGATGGCGATAAGTGGCGATATCTTGCCAAACATCACCTTTTCCTAGTGGACCATAGTGGGAAGGCCACTCCTGAAGGAACCATTGTGCAATTAATGGCTCCAATTCAGGTATATCGTGTAAATAACACCAGTGACGTAGGTTATTTACACCAGACATAATTGATATAGCGGAATAAGGGCTCAAAACCAAACTTTTTATACAAATCAAACCCCGCTTCAGAGGCATCAAGGAAGCAGTGTTCAACACCTTGCTGACGGCAAAATGCTAACGCGTAATCAATGAGCTGTGATGCGTAGCCATTACCTTGGTGGCTTGGTTCTGTACCTATGTCATCGAAACGAGCAAGCGTTCCTTCAATTGTTACGGTCATAGACGTAGCCGGCTCGCCATCGACAAGTAACACTAGGTGAAATTGTGGAGCGCCTTGTTGTAGGGCATCTTCGTGATAACGCACATACTCTTTAATGACTTGGTCGTGCTCTTCCGACAGGTAAAATGCAGAAACTAGCGGCTTTGCCCACAATGACAAATCGTGATTAGCTAAGACAATATCCACTTGGTTATCAGGTAGTTCAACCTTATTTTGTTTCGCTAGAGTTAATGCCATGGCAGTCGTTACGCTGTCACGTTTGTAACCTAATGATTCAGCTTCGTTAACCACCTGAGGGAGCATTTCTTCAGGGATCACTAAAGTGTGATTTTTCTTTTGCGACACAAACAGATTGTGTGCTTGCATAAATGCGTGACTGGTGGAGTCAGGTTGCAAATAGATAAAGTTAAACGCTGGCGAATTAAGCGGCGTTAAATAGCAAATGGTGTGTTGTGCAATCTGGATACTATGTTCACAAATAGATGTCCAAAACGTTTTTTCAATCGATTGATAATGTCTTAAATAGTACAACGGAATATTCATTTGTCAGTTACCTGATGCAAAACGAGTTAATCGATATGGGCCAAGTGCAGTGTGTTCTATTCCATGCAAAATTTCATCTTGAGCCAATTGGCATATCAACGGCGCTAGTGTAATCGCAGCGTGCATACTGATAATATATAAACCTTCGAAATCAGCAACTTTTCCGGCAATTGGCATCTCATCTTTTGGCATGGGTCTCATTCCGATGAAAGTTTTTTCAAGATTTAACGTATCACTACCTATAAATGAATTTTTGATAACGGTTAGGGCATTTTGTGCGATACAGTCTGCGCTATGTTCTGGGCGATCACTCAGGTAATCCTCAGCACACAGTATTTTACCTGTAGAAGCAGGACGTAACTCCATTTCAGGAGTTGAAATAATATGCTGCACTAACGGTTTTTCATCTGGCGCATTAATGTGCACAATAATTGACGGTGAAGCACTCACAGGTAACTTAACCCCAATTGAGCCAATGAGCGCAGTGGCATCAATACCCGCTGTTATCACCGTTTGGTCGGCTAAAAATGTACCATGATCTGTGATCACACCTAAAATACGCTGACCTTCTTGAACAAGTGAGAGTACTTCATGTTGGGGTAAATAGATTATACCTTGATCAATGGCTAACTTTAGCAAGGTTTGAGTCGCATAAACAGGGTCAACGCTCCCTTCATCAGGGCAAAAAGCAGCAAGCGTCGGGAGTGTACATAAATTCGGCTCCATCTTTTGTAATGCATTTTTATTTAGTGCTTTGACGTTAAAATGATTTTTCTGATGCTCATCAATAAAAGATGCTGTCGCTGTTTCGTTATCTTGCCAACTAATTGCACCGGACCACTGGATGTTTAGCTGGCCCTGTGTGTGCTCGTCAAGAGAGCGCCATTGCGCAAGTGCTTGCTTGCGAAGTTGACTGTAAGCGTCAGGGCGGCCATAAGACACATTAAGCCAAGCAAAGGCGTGTTGGGTAACACCTTGGCTTGCGTGTTTTTTGTCTAATAAGATAATGCGTTGATTTGTATGTTTTGATAAATACCATGCTAAGGTGGTGCCGACAAAGCCCGCACCCACGATAATAATTGTATTTTTAGTTGTCGAATCCATGGGTTACCTGTGTCAAAGTATTAATTACAATAGCTATCTTAATGTGTTATTGCATTTATATACACAAAACATTGTTAGCTAGCGCATTATTATTCCCATAGTAAATATGGTAGTAACGACGTCAGAGGAAAAAATGAAGTATATTTTTGAGCAAGTGAATGTTTTTTCAGCCAGTAAACTGGATGGTAACCCATTAGCCGTTGTTGTTGGGGCGGATAACCTAACAGATGCACAAATGAATAAATTCGCAAAATGGACCAATTTAAGCGAAACCGTTTTTCTATTGCAGCCAACAAAACCCGAAGCAGATTATCGTGTGAGAATTTTTACGGTAGAAGGTGAGTTACCGTTTGCAGGGCACCCGACTTTAGGGAGTTGTTTTGTGTGGCAGCAAACCTATGGGCAGCAGCAGAAAACATCGATAGTTCAAGAATGCAAAGCAGGGTTAATCGCAATTAAAATGGTGGATGGCCGGTTGGCATTTAAGGCACCACCGCTCATCCGTAGTGGTGAAATTGCTCAAAATGAAAAAATAAAGGTATTTAAAGGGTTGGGGATCACCGAAGATGATGTTGTTGACAGTAATTGGGTAGATAACGGCCCAGGTTGGATGGGGATTCAGCTTAAGTCAGTGGACACACTCTTAAATATTAAGCCTGATTATTTTCAACTGAAGGGCTATGATATCGGCTTGTGTGCGATTTACCCTGAAGGTAAAGATAAACAGCTCGAAGTCAGAGTTTTTTGTGGTACCAGTTCAGTAGAAGACCCCGTGACAGGAAGCTTTAACGCGGGTGCGGCACAATGGTTAATCCCTCAAGGAAAACTCCCAAAACAGTATACTGTTGGCCAAGGGCAGTGTGTTTATGGCGAAGGGCGAGTGTATGTGAGTGCAGATGATGACGGAATTTGGATTGCTGGTGATGTAATTAACTGCATCAGTGGGACGATTGAACTCTAATTATTTGGTTATCATAAGGTTGCCATTCATTAGCAACCTTATGATATTCATTAGACTAAACGCGGATAAAACGGGTAACAAATGCAATAAATACTAATAATACAGAAATCATTAAAAGGGCAGTCGCTAGTGTTAATTGGAATGCGACAAAGCCAATTACTGCAGGTCCCGCTAAGATCCCTAAGTAACCCAATGTCGAAATCGCAGGTACAGCCAAGGCTTCTGGCATCGTGTTTTGTTTACCCGCTGCAGAAAACATCACAGGAACGATATTCGATGAACCAGCTCCCACTAAAGCAAAACCAATAATTGCAAGGGTTAAATAAGGGGAAATAACTGCGATTACGAAACCAAGGCAAGCTAGGAGTGCACCTAGAAAGACTACACGAGCTGAACCGACCCGCATCACTATTTTGTCACCCAGTAACCGGCCAATCGTCATTGTTGTAGCAAAAGCAGCAAAACCCAAACCACCTAAGGTCTCTTTAAGACCATGGTGTTCGATTAAAAATACGCCCCCCCAATCTAGCACAGCCCCTTCGGCAAGGAACACAGCAAAACAGACGATACCAATCACCAATACAATCCCTTTAGGGATAGCAATAAGCGGGCCTGTTGGGGCATTCGCATACGTAATTAAGCCGTTATAACAGATGGCTAATAAAACTAACGCAATAACAGAAACAAAAATAGACGCTAAAGTCGCGGATACCCCTAAGAGCAGAACTAAGCTCATAGTACCTGCACCCGCAATCCCCCCGACACTGTAGAATCCATGAAAGCCCGACATAATAGGCTTATCTGAGGACTTTTCCACAATGACGGCTTGCACATTCATCGCACAATCGGTCAAGCCAATAAAAATACCGAATAATAATAAGCCTGCCACCAGAAAAATGATGCTAGAAAGTGACGATAAAACAGGAAAAAGCAAACAAAAACCAATAGTTGCGATAACCATCAAGCGGCGACAACCATATTTGGCGGCTAATGCCCCTGTCACTGGCATGGCAACAAGTGCACCACCACCAAAGCAAAGTAGTAACATGCCAAGTGTTGCATCATTTGCTCCTGTATTGACTTTGACATAGGGGACGATAGCCGCCCATGCTGCGGTAACAAAACCAGCGATAAAAAAGATAATGCGCGTGGAAATTTGCTCCCTTTTCGCAGATGCTAAGTGAACAGTGGTATTAACATGTTGAGTAGATTGCATTTTTTATAATACTTTTTTAAATGATAAATTAACTACCTGAATTTAGGATAGTCAGAACGCGCTCATGAAGGATTGGGCAACCCGTTGCGACGACAGCCCCGCCAGATTCTGCACGTTTTCCCTCAAGTGTGGTAACGACTCCACCCGCACGCTCTATGATAGGGATTAATGGAACAATATCATAAGGTTCCAGTGCGAATTCAACACAAATATCAATTCTTCCTGCTGCAAGCATTGCCATCCCATAGCACTCTCCACCATAGCGGGTCATTAAAACACGTTCATCGAGCGCCTTAAAGTGAATATCAGGTCGAGATAATATTGGTTCTGGGGACGTCGTATGTAATATAGCCTGTTCTAATTTAACGTTTTTTCGAGTAGCTAAACGAGAATGTCCATGCGGGCTACTCGTCCAACTGCCATGTCTATCTGCCCAAAAGCGTTCCCCAATATAAGGTTGGCTCATCATGCCCATCACGGCTTTTCCCTGTTCAGTCAGGCCGATTAAGTTAGCCCAAAGTGGAATACCACATAAAAAAGGGCGAGTACCGTCTATCGGGTCGAGTACCCATTGAATGTCACCATCCCCTGAAATTCCATACTCTTCACCCATGATAGAGTGATTTGGATAGGTTTTAGTGATGTGTTCGCGCATGGCTTTCTCAGCCAACTTGTCTGCTTGCGTGACAGGGTCAAAACGATAATTAGCCTTTGTCTTGTTTTCAACCACACTGAGCTCATTAGTGCGGTAATAATCGAGAGAGATTTTCCCCGCAATATTTGCGAGTTCATGTAAAAAGAAGCTGTCAGGTAGCGGTAAGTTGTTCATATCTTCTTCCTTATTACGTTGTAAAGAGGGATTGACATAATTTTGTGCTCGATTATGATCACTTTAAAATAATTAAGAGGTACTATATGCTCGATTATGCAGCTTTTCCAGAGCAAAGACAAAATAAAATTCGCCAATTGTTACGTGAGCAAGGGCGAGTAATTTGTACTATCCTTGCCCGTAATATGCAGGTTTCTGAACATACAATTCGTAGGGATTTAAATGAATTAGCTCAAGAAGGCGTTTGTCGTCGAGTACATGGCGGAGCGGTGAGTATGCTTGATGAATTAGGCTCGTTCGAGCAAAGAATCGAGCAAAATCAAGCGGAGAAAATTAAAATTGCACAGGCCTGTAGCTTGTTAATTAAACAAGGGGCGTGTGTATTTATTGATACAGGCTCAACGAATCTAGAAATTGCACGCAATTTACCCGCGCATATTGCGTTTACCGTGGTGACAAACTCTCCCGCCATTGCAATTGAATCAATGAAAAGGCCGCTTTGCGAAGTGATTTTAATTGGTGGGAAATTAAATCGTGAAATTGGTGCCAGCATTGATACATCGGCAGTTAACCAAATTGCTCATATTCATTTTGACCAATGTTTTATTGGTGGCTGCGCTTTAGATCCACAGATGGGGGTGACTATTTTTGACTATGAGGAAGCTGAGTTAAAAAAAACACTCATTGAGCGTAGTAACCAAGTCATTATGGGGGTTACTGCAGATAAGTTACCAGGTGTTGCCCGCTACACAATTGCAAACTGCGATCAAATATCTATTTTGGTAATGGATAAGAATTTGAACTCAAATATCGTTGAATTATTTGCAGAGACTTCACTAAAAATAGTGATGACAGATTAACAAGTGGAGCATGATAAGAACCAACCTAATAACCTTATTTTATATAATGGCGAATAAAAATAACTCATGGTTTCCCTATGACAATTAAACTGACTGTACTTTTAACTTCTTTTTGTTCATTTAGTGTACTTGCTGCACCTAGCTCATATCAAAAACAAACCTTACTCAATGATGGTAAAGAAATTCATTATTACGTTATTCAAAAAGGTGATAACAAATCGCAAGATTTGCTAGTTTTATTGCAGGGTTCAGATTGCAAAAGCGTGGTAAATAACCCCAATATGGTTAAAAACTTTGGTGCAGTTTTTCCCAGAAACGATATTTTATTAGTTGAGAAAACAGGGTTGAATAGTTTAGTCGGCGCAGACGGTGAAGAAGCGTCAGAAGAAGATTGCCCTGTAGAATATATGTCTCAAGATTCTCCTATTGAGCGAGCGGATAATTATGTGGCGGTATTAAAACAACTCAAAAAAGATTATCAACATATTATCTTATTAGGGGGTAGTGAAGGGGCGTTAGTCACGCATTTAATTGCAGCTAAAGGCGACTTTATTTCGGCATCCATTGCGCTAAATGTGGGTGGGCAATATTTTATCGATGATGTGCTTTATAGCATTAAAAATAATACGCCAAAGGAAGATGTCGCTAATTCATTAGAGGGCTTTAATCAATTTGCGCAGGCGGCAAAGCATAAACAATTAAATGATGACCAGTTTGTCAGTGGTCATGGGCCACGCTGGTGGTATGAAATGCTGACGATTGATAACTTGAAATTAGTGCAGGCAATTAAAACGCCGCATTTGGTTATTCAAACTATGGCAGACACGAATGTCGATGCTTACAGCACAGAAAGAATGATGAGCCAAACGAATAACCCATCAGTTAATTTTAAAAAATATGAAAAACTCGATCACTTCTTTAAGGATAATAAAGGGCAATTGCACACAGAGATGATTGTGAAAGATATTCAAAATTGGTACAGCAATGCTGGATTAAAATAGATAACGAAATATAAGGTTTGTATCTGTGGATATACTGGGTTTTATAGTGACGTTGCTTCCAATCATTGTTTCCCCAGGGGCAAGCTTTGCAATTGCGCTGAATAGTACATTAACTCAAGGAATGAAAGGGCTACTTGTTCCAATCATTGGGACTGGGTTAGGGATATTGACTCATGGCTTATTAGTTGGTATTGGTCTATCAAAAATTCTAGCCTCTTATCCATGGGCAATGCGTTCAATCGGTATTTTAGGAACATTATATTTAGTTTATTTGTCTATCACATTAATTAACACAGGTTTAAAAGTAGGTAAAAGTGCAGCAAATAATGTGATAAGGACAGTTACGGTTAAAGATGCGTATTTAGCCAATCTACTTAATCCCAAGGCAATTGTTTTATATTTAGTGGTGGTATCAAACTTTGTTGGCACAGACCCTTCTCTAATCAGTTTTCTGGTTTTATCTAGTATACATGTATTGATGATGGCGGCTTGGTTGGCGGTATCATGTGGAAGCCTTATTGTCTTTTCCTCATCAATTCAAATTAATACACTGAGAAAATATATTAATATTGGTGGTGGTATATTGCTGTTACTGATTACACTCACGCCGTATTTATTTTAAATAGCATGTACCTTTATGGCTCAGGTACACGCTAAATATTTATTCCGCAATAAAACTTAAGTAGCTAAAAATAGGCTCAAAACCCAGTTTTTTGTAGATTGAAAGCCCGTCTGATGATGCCTCTAATACGCACTGTTCAAGACCTTGCTGGTTGCAAACTGCTAATGCGTGTTTGATAAGTATTGTCGCAAATCCTTTTCCCTGAAATTGAATATCAGTGCCAATATCATCCAACCGTGCAGTTTTATCATTTACTGTTAAAGTTAAGGTAGATACAGGTTGCTCACCAGAAAATAAGACAAAATGCATCATATTGGTTTGTTTGTCTAATGCCCTTTGGTGGTAACGAATATATTCATTAATGACGATGTCGTCCTCTTCCTCATCATCGGAATCTGCAGGAAATGCGGTAATCAACGGCTGTGCCCAATCACTCAACCGTTCATTACATTGCTCAATTCGGTAGCCAGTCTCAATTGATGGTGGCTCCTTAAATAAAGACAGTGCGGACTTTGGTAAAATCATTGCTGTAGACTCGCCATCTGCAATGAAACCTCGCTTCTTAATTTCTTGCTCAAATTGGGTCAGTTCGTCTTGATGAACAACTAATATATAAGGTTTAGATTGTTGCTTAAATGTATTTTCTGCCTTTTCAAATTCGCTAAGATTAGTACCTTGATGCAGGTATATAAAATTGAAAATAGGTAAATTGAGTTCAGAAAAATAGCTAATAGTATTTTCACTAATCTTTAAAGTGTCGGAACAAATAGCAGACCAAAAATGTTCTTCTTGTTGGTAAAATAAGGTTTCGTTATTATTCATTATTGATATCCAGTTTGTTTTTAATTATGTTCAGACATAATTGTATAGAAAGCCTTGCTCCAACAGTAGAGTAAAGGCAAGCCACAGCACGAAAACAACCATTTGGTTGCATTTTGGCGATGTTATAAGAAAATGTGTTTTCAATAGGTCTTTTAATAAAATTTAGGGAAAAATTATGAATGATGCACCAGATACAATTACGTTTTTTGAGCGATTACTGCCATTGGTGGTATCTGGAAAAAAGGTAATCACAATCCGTGATAAAAGTGAAAGCCATTACGTACCAAACACAACCGTTAAGGTATATGCGCTTGAGACAGGGAAATATTATACCGAAATTGAAATACTCTCTGTTGAGCCTATTTTCTACGATGATATTTCTGAGTACCATGCAGAACAAGAAGCAATGACATTAGATACATTGAAAAAGCTCATTAAAGAAATTTATCCGACAGAGCAATCTTTATATGTGATTACCTATCGGTTATTAAATTAACCATACGTTTTTTTAGCAATTTGAATAAAAGCCTTTGTCGCGGGTGACAGTTGGCTTTTATCATTAACAGCAAAGGCGATATTGCGTTTAACTGGCGGGTCTAGTGGCTTTACAACAATATTTTGAATGTAATCTGGAATTGCAAGCTGTGCAACAATTGAAACAGCATCACCGCGAGCAACTAAAGCAAATGTACTAAGTAATTGCCGCGTTTTAAATTGGATTCTTGGTGTCAGCTTTTGTGCATGAAATAAATCTAACACGAGTTTCCCAGACCCTGCCTGCGTTAAATTAAAAGGGTATTTGCACAATTCTTTCAATGAAATACTTGGTAGGTTTGTCAATGGATGATTTTGAGGGAGAATTGCCACCATTTGGTCGTCTTTTACTTTAAAAGTATCAAACCGTTCATCAGGTAACACAACTACACCGATATCAATACGCTTTTCTTGTAACCACTGAGCGACAGTTTCGTCATCACCTTCATCAACCACAATATTAATCAGCGGGTATTTTTGGCGAAATTGGGCTAAAAGTGGTGGCAATAAGTTTAATGATGACCCAGGGCCAAAAGAACCAATCCGTAAAACACCTGCTTGTAAACCATTGGATGCAAGAGCTTCTTGTTTTATAGCTTCTTGGATATTTAGCATATGGTGAGAATGCAATAACAGTGTTTTACCTATTTCAGTTAATGTTGTTTGATTTTGCTCACGAGTGAATAGCATAACATTGAGATCTTTCTCTAAGGATTTTATCGCGTGAGAAACGGCGGGCTGGGAAATATTTAGTTTCATTGCCGCTAAAGTAAAACTTCTTAATTCAGCTACGATGGTAAAGATTTCAAGTTGCGTTAATGTCATGAGTAAACACTCATTAGTTTATGATGTTAGATTAGGGTTAGCTTATCAGTGGGAAAGAAATTAACAAGATTTATCTTTATCGCTGAGAGAACAAAATGCAAAACACAGTAACGATAGCAAAAAAGCGCTCACTAAATATTATTGTCATTCAAATGGTGTTTGTTTCAGTTATTTGGGGAGGTACATTTATTGCGGGTAGAGTTATCCAACCTGAGATCTCCCCTTTATTGTCTGCAACATTACGTTTTCTTTTTGCTAGCCTTTCATTAATTTTAGTTTTGTTTATTGGCCGTATTGGTTGGAAACGCATTTCAGTGAAGCAATTTTGCCAAATTATAGTGTTGGGGGCGAGTGGGGTATTTATTTATCAAATTTTATTTTTCTATGGGTTACAAATTATTCCTGCGTCACGAGCCGCTTTATTAGTCGCAATTAACCCTGCAATGATTGCATTAATTTCATTTATTCTATGGAAAGAGAAAATTTCAATTAAAAAAGGCATTGGAATCAGTTTTTGCGTAATAGGTGCAATTATCTTATTGTCTGATAAAACACCAGACTCAGATGGGGTTGTGGTCAGTAGCGGTGATTTAGCTATTTTAGGTTGTGTGATTAGCTGGGGGATATATACCGTCGCAGGTAAAAACGTTATCCAAGAAATAGGGGCATTACATACTGTGACTTATGCGGTTTTGTTTGGCACTATCTTATTAGTCCTTACATCTGTTTATACACAAGAAATGAATTTTGGGGCGCTGTCTTTGTTATCTGTGGGCGACTTAATCAGTTTAAGTTATTTAGGTGTCTTAGGGTCAGCTATTGCTTATGTATGGTATTACCAAGGTGTTGCACAACTAGGGGCTGCGGGAGCAGGATCATTCATTGCGCTTAATCCGTTAAGTGCTGTTATTATTGGTACGCTTTTTCTTAATGAAAAAATGAGTTCAATGATTATCATTGGTGGGGTATTCATCATACTGGGGATAATGATAACGAATAAGAAACAGTAAAAACTGAGTTGCTCGCCAGTATGTGTAGAGCAACTGATTTTATATTCTAAACTAAAGAGTTTTGTACATAATGTACTCAAGGGTTTGTTGGGATTTACTTTTAAATAAAATTTCCTTGAAGATTTGCAGCCCATTCGATTGGTATAACTGGATTGCCCGAGAATTACTGGCAAGCACATCTAACCAGAGTGCGTTAGAGCCTTTATTTATGGCTATATTTTCAATCATTTTGAAGGTTAATTTCCCATAACCTTTTCCTGTCGCTGAGGGTAAAAAATAGAGTTTATTTAATAACGTTCCAACGACTTGAGTATCGGGTATTTTTTCTTGATGTGTGAGCTTCACTAACCCTATAGGAGACTCGGATTCAATAACATACCACTCTATGTTTGTCTGGCTAATATCATGGATGATTTTATCAGCACTGTATTCCTGATTTAAGTATTCAAATAACTCATCTTTATTATTCCAGAGCACCGCAAAATGGTGCATATAGCTTTGCATACCAATTTCATGGAGGGTTAATGTATCTTGTTCACTGGCTAATTTGAGTGTGATAGGCATTGGTGTCATTGCGCTGTCTCTATGTCTACTAGGTGGATTGATATCCATTAATAAAAATGAGCTTATCAGAGGATTTTTGATACAAAGAATATAATGAAAATATTAGGTAAAAGAAAAGGGCAAAAATGCCCTTGGGGATAAACTGGAGTGATTAAATTGTTTGGCTAATATCTGCATAAGCAAACAAGGCTTGTGCACCGCCAGTATGAACAAACAACACAGGTGTTTTTTCGGCTGAGTTTTCTAAATAGTCAATTAAACCCGCCATAGCTTTTCCAGTATATACAGGGTCCAGTAATATGCCTTCTTGCTGAGCAAGAAGTGCAATCGCTGCAAGACCTTGCTGGTTAGGCATCCCGTACATGGGAGCAAAAAAGCTATCCCATAAAATGACGTCAGGCACTTGATTCAAGGCTAATAGCTGGGCTAATTCATTCTGTAGCTTTTCAACTTTAGGGGCTTGGTCTTGCTGCTTTCTTGAGACTGTCACTCCAATGACTTGGCTTCGAGGTAACAATTCTTTTAATCCAATAGCAAGACCTGCATGTGTGCCAGCACTACCTGAGGCAACGATGACTTTATCAAACTCAATGTTTTCTGGTTTCTGCCCAGCAATTTCTACTGCACATTGAATATAACCTAATGCGCCTAAAGCATTAGAGCCACCAACAGGCACAATATAGGCATCACGAAGTGACTGTGATGTAATGAGTTCTTCCATTTGGGCTTGTGGATCAGTTAATTCATCGCACATAACACAGCGCGCACCAAATAAATCCGTCAATAACTTATTACCATTATGCAGGAAATTTGTGTCATTGCTTTGAATTGGATTTTCTAATAAGGCCACACATTCCAAACCATACATAGCAGCAACTGCCGCGGTTTGTCTAACGTGGTTTGATTGAATTGCACCCGCAGTAACAATAATCTTTGCATTTTTTGCTAGTGCATCTGCCATAAGAAATTCAAGCTTACGTAATTTATTCCCACCCATAGCGAGAGGGGTCATGTCATCACGCTTAATATAAATTTCACGGCCAAACCTTTTCGACAAGTTATCAAGACGATGAAGTGGTGTTGAGGTTTTTAATAAATCAACTTTTTCAAATTGGCGTAGTGTTTGTTGAATTGACATCTAAATTTCCGTGTAATTAGTGGGTAAAACCAAGATAAAGGTAAATAGCAAGCACGACACTGGCCGTCACTAATGCATAAGGCATTTGTGTGCGAATATGTTCAATATGCTCACAATCTGTTGCCATCGAAGCCACAATAGCATCTGCAGAAATAGGCGACGTCATATCACCAAATATTGAGCCTGAAATCGCAGCGCCAATCATATACTCTACAGGCATTCCTACTGATAAGCCTAATTGCACACCAATTGGGATCATAATTGCAAATGTTCCCCACGATGTACCTGTTGCTAACGACATAATTGCGCTAATAATAAAAATAAAGCCAATGGAAAAACCAGGTGCCATTACCCCTTGGGTAACTTCAGCAATATAAGCACCGGTATTGAGTTCAGCAGAAACATCGCCCATTAAGAATGCCAAAATCATAATAGAGCTTATTTTTAGCATGTTGGCATAACCAATAAATAACTCTTTAAAAAAACTATCGATATTTAATAGACGACGACCAATGAACCAACAAAATGACACAGTAGTACCAAACATTACTCCCCAGTAAACAGAGGTTGAGCCACTACCTTTACTAAAATCGCCATCACCAGTGATATAAAGAGCGATAGGCACCATTAATACAGTGGATAAAATAGGAATAAAGAAATTTAGCGAAGAGTGAGCATTTGGATGATTGATAATCTCTTCTTCATTGTCTTGAACATTAGATGTTGAAATATTTCCAGCAATAAACGCTTGTTGATACTTGTCTTCCGCTTTTTTCATCGGTCCCCATGAAAAATTCGTGAAGACATAGATTAAAATCGTACCGAGGGATAACCAAGCCATCAGGTTATAACCAATAGAGGTAATTAAAATATCAAAAGGCTCACCTGTAATTAACCCTTGTGAAATTTGTACGCCAATTAATCCCATGATAACGGCTCCCCAGCCATTAATAATGGCGGAAGAACAAATCGAAACGCATGCAGTTTGAATTAGATAAGACATTTTTTCTGGTGCGACGCCATATTGACGTGCCAAATTTTTGGTAGAAGCACCTGCAACTAATTGGTTAATGGAGCTTTCAATAAATATGAGGGAGGTAATCACAATAGCCAGTAATTGTGTTGCTGTACGGTTTTTGATTAACCGAGTTTTATTTGTCAATAATTGAACGAGGGCTCTAACACCCCCAGTAACAACAACCAACCGCATAATTCCACCAATCATCACCATAAAAACAATAGTGCGAGTATTTCCTGCGGATGAAAAGGTGTTAATAATACCATCAACGGTGCCTTTAACACCTAAAAGAACGTTGTGATCATTAATAACCGTAAAACCTACAAGTATTCCTAACATTAGGGAAAGCATTACTTGGCGGGTGAGTATTGCCAATATAATTGTCACAATAGGGGTGATTACTGTCCAAATACCATAGTCGTGCATGTGTTTACCTGTTAATCCTATATAAAAATTTAAATTTTTGACTTTATAATTATCGAAAAATCATAGCATTAATTGGTAAAGGGTAGAATATGTTTGTGCGTTTAGAAATGTGTTGTGACAATAAAAAAGAATAAGGCATTCAGTAAGATGGCCTTATTCTCTTAAACATTACAGTAATGAAAGCCATTCTTGTTTTGTAAGTCGGCTTATTTCTTCAGTTTTTGTTTCGCCAATTAACTTAATAAATTGAGGTGCCAAGGTTTTGTAATATTTAAAACCACATTTTTCTTGTGCAATTTTTGATTGTTCATTGCCTTGAAAATAGCCACACCATAGATTATCTAATTTTAGGTCTATGAATCCATGGCGAATAATTTCTTTAATAGATTCAGGTATCAATCCTTTACCCCAAAATGGTACGCCGATCCAATAGCTGACTTCAGCATCATTATCCCCTATAGGGAAATTACTTTCATGGCTTAAAGATAATCCGATTAGGCCAATTGCGCGCTTGTCTTCTTTTAAAGTAACGGCATAAACTTCATCGCGCATGAAAATCTCTTTAATAATCATACGACTTTCTTCAACGCTTTGATGTGCAGGCCAACCAGCAACTGGGCCTATTCTTTCGTCTTTTGCATAAAAATATAGATCATCAGCATCCGTTTCTTGCCATGGACGTAAAATCAGTCGTTCTGTATAAAGTACCATCTGTTTTCCTCTTAATGATGGAATTAATTAATGCGTGTATTTTAGGTATTAATGAGTAATATTTAAGAGGTAAAGTTGCCCATTTTAGGTACTTATGACAACCATTGTGGACTGAGGCACTGTTTGCTAAGAGGGACAAACGTGATGTTAAGCATACAAACATGTTTGATTAATATTCCAGAAGCGCTCCGCATTGGCGTGACCAATATGGATAAAATGCAGAAAAAACAATTATCTTCATCATACGTAACAGTTTGCATTTGTTTGCAAGGCTGCGCGATTTTTAATATTAATTTTAGACAGTACCGAGTACAAAAAAATGACCTGATTGTTTTATATGATGATACCTTTGCCATGCTACAAGCAAAATCACGATGTTTTAACCTTGAATATTTGTTAATTGATAAAAAACTTGCCACCTCTATTGCTTATTCGCTGCCTCAACAGTTATTTGCATTTTTTAATGACTATCCTATTATTCAAATCCCTATAGAAAAGCATGAGTTGTTTGATTATTGGAAAAAAATCATGTTTTCAATAGCGATTGAACGTGGAGAATATTGGCAATTACAATTGAAAAACCATTTGCAAAATTTGTTTTTGGAAATCAGTAATGGTGCTAAAACGATTTTAGTTAAACCTGAAAAACGAAATAGACAAGAGCAACTTTGTTGGCGTTTTTGGGGCTTAATCACACGGCATTGTAAACAGCATAAAGAGGTTAAATTTTATGCTGAAAGATTATCGATAACCCCATTTTATTTATCAAAAATTAGCCAAAGCTTTTTTAATGATCCACCAAAGGCGTTGATAGATAGACAAGTTATTTTAGAAATAAAAGCATTACTCGAGATTGGCAAATTATCAATAAAGGAAATAGCAGATGAAGTTAATTTCGAAGATACCTCGTATTTATGTCGTTACTTTAAACGTCATACAGGAATAACGCTGACAGAATTTAAAAAAGGAGTAAGGTTTAAAACGGGGAAAAGCTAGAGAGGCTCTATTTTGGTTGAATATTTCTTTATAAAATCAATAAAACACCGTAGGCGAGGTGATACCGCTTGGTTTCGGTAATAAACGGCATTAATGGGCTGGCGAATAACTACGGTTTCTTTTTCTAAAACTTGCACCAATTGACCACTGGCAAATGCGTCCATGGTTACAAAATCGGCAGAGCATAAAATTCCAGCGCCTTGAATTGCGAGGTGGAATAAGACTTCACCACTTGTCCCTGCAATATTGGGTTTAATTTTAAGTAAATCTTCATTTGCATTTTTTACGGGCCAAATATTCAGTGAGTCGGGTTGAGTAAAGCCCAGTAAACAGTGTTTTTTTAATTCGTTGCTATTTTGTGGCACACCATACTTTGCTAAATAAGCAGGGCTGGCTACTAATCGCTTTTGACTAAAACCTAATAAGGTGGCATTGAGTGATGAGTCTTTTAGTACGCCAATGCGAAAAGCCACATCAATTCGATTTTCTAATAAATTAGTGACACCTTCATAATTATGAATTTCAAGTTCAACTTGTGGGTAACGCTCATGGAATAACGGGATCAGCGGGGCAATTACATGTGTCAAAAAAGGGGTTGAGGCATCAATACGTAGCTTACCGGAAGGGATGGCTTGGCGGATAGATAGCATTTCTTCTGCCTCGTGAGCGAGATCAATAATCTCTCGCGCTTTTTGCAAAAATGTGGTGCCTTCATCACTGAGCTTGATCGAACGTGTTGTTCGGTAAAGTAACGTTGTATCCATTTTTTCTTCAAGCCTAAGTAATGCCCGGCTTACCGTTGAAATGGTCATGTTTAATTGTTCGGCAGCTGAAGTAATAGAACCAGAGTCAACGACACTGATAAAAGCTTGAAGTTCTTCAAAGGTTATTTTCATTATTGCATTTCCAGCAAAAGTTATTTTCACCTTAGCGTCTTTTTCATTGGCTTTCAATATGGAAAAATTCAGCCCATTAATAAATGTTAATAATTTATTTCAATAAGGCTGAAAAAATGAGAATTAACACTGCACTGTTGGCACTAGCAGTAGGCGCTTTTGCTATTGGAGCAACTGAATTTTCCCCAATGGGAATGTTACCTTATATTGCTGATAATATTCAGGTTGATATTCCATCCGTTGGGTCAATAGTTGTTATTTATGCCCTTGGTGTGATGATAGGTGCTCCAATCATGACATTATTACTGGTGAAGAGAAAACCGAAAGTGGCATTGGTATTCTTAATGTCTATTTTTACGGTAGGAAATTTACTTTCAGCAATGTCTCCCGATTTGGTGACCTTATCAATTTCACGTTTTATTACTAGCTTAAACCATGGTGCATTTTTTGGGTTAGGGGCCATTGTGGCCGCGAGTGTTGTTCCACCGAGTAAGCAAGCTAGTGCAATTGCAGCCATGTTTATGGGATTAACTATTGCCAATATTGGTGGTGTTCCGCTCATGACCAAATTAACCCAAGTCGTGGGATGGCGGGAGGCATTTTATTTAATCGCCGCACTTGGATTATTAACCATTGCGAGTTTAATTTGGGCTTTACCCAACAACCTTCAAGGGCGAGACGTTAACGTTAAAAACGAATTACGTATTTTACGACGACCACAAGTGATGTTAGGCATGTTATCGACAGTATTAGGAGCAAGTGCAATGTTTACCCTATATACTTATATTACTCCGATGCTGATGGATTTCATCGATGCTTCCGATCAAATGATTACCATCATGTTAGTGATTATCGGTGCGGGTTTTACAATGGGTAACTATTTAGGTGGTTTATTTGCAGATAAATCATTATTCGGCACGCTGATCATCTTTTTCTTAATGTTAGCGTTAAGTATGGCAATATTCCCATTCATAGCGACTAATGCTGTTGGTGCAGGGTTAGGTTTATTGTTCTGGAGTATTTTTAGTTTTGGTATTGTCCCACCAATACAAATTTTAGTGATGAATGCAGCTACAGGTGCACAGGCGTTAGCTTCCTCCGTTAATATTGGTGCATTTAACTTAGGTAATGCGATTGGTGCAGCGATTGGTGGGGCGGTATTATCCTATGGCTATAGTTATTCAATGATTAGTTTTATGGGTACTTTCGTTGCTGTTTTAGGTATTGTTGTCATTCTTGTTATTTTTCGCAAAAAATCTGATACGAAAGTTGAGACTGAGATTGTTTGTGGCTAATCGAAAAGCAATAAACGGAAAGTCGAAATATAAGGTCTTTCTTTAATGTAGAAGAAAATCTTCAACAAATAAGAAAGGCCAAACATGAATTCAGATAAAATTTTTAGCAAAGTTGCCTATTCAAATTTATTTGCTCAAATGTCAGAGCAAATTGCTTTAGCGGTAACACCTCTTGTTGCTGTACTGATACTAAACGCCTCTGCCAGTGACACAGCTTGGCTACAAATGTTGCAGACATTGCCTTTTCTTATTGTGTCACCATTTATTGGTATTGTTGCCGATCGACATAGTGCTCGCAACCTAATGATATGCTCTGAAGCGATACGTATTGCCGTTTTAGGAATGATTTTTGCGTTATTATTTTCAAAGCTGCTTTCATTCGCATTATTAATTTTGTTTGGATTTATTGGCGCTGTTGGTACGGTAATCTACAGTGTTGCTACTTCAGCCTATATTCCAGCCGTGATCCCTAAAGACCACCTAATTAATGCGAATCGATGGATTGAACTTGCTCGAAGTTTATCTTATACGGCGGGACCTGCGCTAGGTGGTGTACTGGTTGGTTATATTGGTGCGTCATCTGCCTATAGTTTCGCCATTATTTTATCGGTGATTGCTTTAATTTTAATTTTTCAATTGCCCAAAGAGCACAAGAAAACGCTAGTTTCAACATCACTATTAAAACAATTAAAAGAAGGTGCTGACTATATTTTCCATAATCCGTATTTAAAGCCTATTTTATTGACGGCATTATTTTTTAATACAGCCTGGTTTATTATTCAGGGAGTTTTTACGGCATATGCAGTGACAGTATTAAAACTTTCAGCACAGCAAATTGGTATTGCGATTTCAGTTTACGGAATAGGAATGATTGTTGGCGCACTTGGTCTACGCCACTTATCTTTGCAGTTTAGCTATGGGACTTTGGTAATATTTGGGCCTGTTTGTGGTTTATTCGGTGCGACAACCTTGCTATTTACTGTCTGGAATTCATCATTTTACTTAGTTTGCTTTGCTTATTTTTTATTTGGTGCTGGACCAATTATTTGGACGATATCCACAGTTTCATTACGCCAGTCGGTGACCCCCAATTTGCTGATTGGGCGCGTTTCTGCATTGATGTTAACGACTTCATTTGGTGCTAGGCCATTGGGGTCAGCCATAGCCGCAATTATTGCTACATTATCGGGTGTAGAATATTGTTTATGGGCAGCTGTTTTTTTCTTTGCTATCCAATTAGGGATTATTAGTCAGTCACCTGTTCGGGCATTAAAAGCCATGCCTGCAATAAGCAGCTGATGTCATAATTAAAAAGCAAGCTGCGGAGATTCTTTATGTTGCTTATCCGTCATAATGACGTTATTAAATTAGGAAAGGACATTATCATGACGATTAAAAACATATGGAAAACACCAGAACAGCGCTGGCAAGCAGTTGTTGAAAGAAATAAAACAGCGGATGGCCATTTTGTTTATGGTGTAAAAACGTCACTTATTTACAACCATCCATCTGCGGCTGGGCGCTTGCCTAAACGAGAAAATATTGAATTTTTTGATAATGAAGCCCAAGCGATTGCACAAGGTTATCGCCAAGGAAAACGACATCGTACAGAGGCAACGCAATTAACACAATTTTATAAACAGAAAATAGAAAAAGCTTGCCGTTATATTGAGCAAAATAGCCAGACGTTAACGCTGGCCGAATTGGCAGATTATGTCGGGATCAGTCGTTACCATTTTCATCGATTATTTAAATCACAAACGGGGTTAACGCCAAAAGCTTATGCGGACGCTTTTCGGCATAAAAAATTGCAGGCTCAACTGCAAGAACAAGAGCGTATTACTGATGCAATTTATGATGCAGGGTATCAATCAAATAGCCGTTTTTATGAAACATCAACACAGCGATTAGGCATGACGCCACGAGCTTGGAAATCAGGTGGAAATGGTAGCAAAATTTATTTTGCACTTGCTTTATGTTCATTAGGAACAGTATTGGTTGCACAAAGTCTGATCGGCGTATGTGCAATTTTACTTGGGGACGATCCTGAAAAGTTACTTAATGATTTACAAGATAAATTTCCAAATGCTGAATTAATCGGTGGTGATATCAACTTCGAACAAGTTATTGCTGACGTTGTTGGTTTTATTGAAGCACCAGAGATTGGTTTTAATTTGCCGCTTGATATTCAAGGAACTGTATTCCAACAGCGTGTATGGCAAGCCTTGCGTGATATTCCTGTTGGAAAAACGGTTAGCTACAGTGATATAGCAAAAAAAATAGGGAACCCTAAAGCGGTTAGAGCAGTCGCGAGTGCATGTGGGGCAAATATGCTAGCGGTGGCTATTCCTTGCCACCGAGTGGTGAGAAATAATGGCGAACTATCAGGTTATCGCTGGGGTATCGATCGTAAACAGGCCTTATTATTAAAAGAGGCACAAGGTAGTTTAACCAAAATCAGCGAGTAACTCGATTAAAGTGCAAAGTTAATAATCGAGTTTATTAAGGAGCACCTTAATAAATTATTCATAATCGATATTAATATTTTCTTATTCTCTCATTTAGTTGTTCATAACAGAGATAAATATAATCTTTATTTATTAAAATGAGAGGCTCCCATTTTATATCCTTTAAAAATCAATTTGATAACAAGATTCTTTACATGGGGGATGGCTGATTTATATTTTTTGCCCTTTATATTTTTCATATCTTTTTTTTTTGATAAACATATTTAGTTTTTTAAATAACCATAATATTGGCTGTAATAAGATAAAATTTGGGTATGGTTTACCCCTTACGTTTTTTTCATATTCCATAAGTAATCCTAATGTTCTGCTCATTTTTATTAAGAATTACATGGAGGAAAAATATAAAAAAGTGACAGATATGATTTTTTGCAAAATACAGATCAAAAGCACTAATTTTTGTATTACATTATTCATACGGGGAAAATGAAAAGGGTTTTGCTGTGTTACTGTACAAACAAATTGCACAAATGTTGCAAGAAAAAATTAAGCGCGGAGAGTTTCTTAGTGGTGAAAAGCTGCCATCAGTGAGGGACATTGGGAGAGCTCATGATGTCAGTATTACCACGGCGCAACTTGCTTATCGTGAACTTGAAAGGCTGCAGCTCATTTATGCGGTACCTAAATCTGGGTACTTTGTGATCCCCGAAAAAACGGAATCTTTATTACCGAAAGTCGCGAATTATATTCAAAAACCTGTTCAGATCGCACAATGGAATCCGACCATGGATTTTTTACGTGTTGCTGAACGAGAAGGTGTAACATCTTTGTCTTGTGCCGTGCCAAATATTGAAGATAAAAGTTTAGATCCATTGTGGCAAGAAATGACAATGGTAACACGTAGAAAGCAATCACTGACACTTGAATATGATAATTTACAAGGGCTTGCTGCATTAAGAGAACAAATTTATTTAATTTCAGATGATCGCCACCTTTTTACGCCTGATGATGTTGTCACGACAACAAGTGGCCATCAATCGTTATCTATTGCCTTGCAAGCTTGCACACAAGGGAATGATGTTGTTGCAGTCGAGTCGCCAACTTTTCCAGGGCTATTACAGACATTGTATGGTTTAGGAAGAAAAATAATTGAAATTCCTATTGATCCTGAAACAGGTATAAACCTTGAAAGGCTAGAAGAGGCTTTTGAGTGTTGGAATGTGAAAGCAGTGGTGGTGACACCAACGTGTAATAACCCGATGGGTTGTATTATGCCTGATAGTAACAAGCGGCGTTTACTCGAAATTGTTGAAAAATATCAAGGAACCGTCATTGAAAATGATTGTTTAGCGAGTTTGGCGTATCAATACCCACGGCCGTCAACGATTCAATCACTGGATCGAAATGGGCATGTAATTTTATGTAGTTCATTTTCGAAAACGGTTGCTCCAGGAACACGTACTGGTTGGATAATTCCAGGTAAATATAAAGAAAAAGTTTTGCATTTAAAATACTTATCCCATTGTTCTGGTGAAATTTTTATGCAACAAGTGATGGCTAATTTCCTAAAGGAAGGGCATTATTTTTTGCATTTACGCCGAATGCGTCAACATTACAGTGAGCTTCAGTGCCAATATAAGGAATTAGTGGAAACACATTTCCCTGCAAATACCCGAATATCGAGGCCACAAGGCGGTTTTTCACTTTGGGTGGAACATTTACCCGTAGATAACCGTAAATTACGGGATATTTTGCATCGCAATAAAGTCACAGTATTAACAGGAGAACATTTTTCTACAGGTGACTGCTTTTCTAACCATTTGAGGGTGAATTATGCGCTACCTTTGATCGCGAGGAGGCGAAATGCGATTAAAATTTTGGGTGAGGCATTAAAGGTCACAAGTGTATAATTTGGTGCTCCCCCCTATGACTTAAACTTATGTAAGATAGGGGGGTAATAAACGATTAATCAGCTAGCAATTTGTGTTTTACGGTTTTTAGTGATTAACATATAAATCAGATATAAAAGCGTAAAACCAGCTGTATACCCTGTAAAGGCCATCCAGAAAGTTTTCCAGTCGACAACGCCATTAATGGTATTGAGCTCAATAACCCAGCCACATAATACCGCCCCTAAGAATGTACCAAACCCATTAACGAGTGTGGTGAAAACGCCCTGAGCAGTGGAGCGAAATTCTGGGGCAATTTCTTTTTCCAAAAATAATGCGCCAGCGATATTAAAGAAATCAAATGCACAACCATATACAATCATAGATAAGAAGAGGGCCAGTGTGCCTATTGCCGTGAAATCACCATAAGCAAATAAACCTAATCGTAAAATCCATGCAATCATGCTAAGAAGTAAGATAGTTTCGATTTTGAATCTTTTTAATAAAATAGGCAGCAATAAGATAAAAATAATTTCAGAAAATTGTGAAATAGACAAGAAGATAGTGGGGTATTCAGAGAAAATAGAGCCTCTGGCTTCGGGGGCTAATGCCATATCCTGTAAAAATGGAACACCAAATGTGTTGGTTATTTGTAATACAGAGCCTAATAGCATGGCAAAGAATAAAAAAACTGCCACTCTTCCTTTTTTAAAAAGCAAGATAATATTATGACAACTAAAGTTAGATGTCTCAGCTTTTTTAGTATTGATACTATTAGTAGTAATGAAAAATATAGAAAATAGACCTAGAGCAACTGAGGCGGCAGCCCCTACATATAACTGGTAATAACTCATTTCTAGTTTTAATAAACTAATTGTCCACATTGCGACAATAAATCCGACAGTTCCATAAACTCTGATTTTTGGAAAATGAATCTCTGAATCTAATTTTCGTGTACCTAACATTTCAAACACAATACTATTACAAATTGAAATGGTTGGCATGTAAAACATTAAATGAATTAATGTAGCAATAAATAAAAGAGTGATTGTATCACTATGCGCCATGACGATTAAAAAAATTGCAGAAAGAAAATGAGTAGAAACATAAACTAACTTTCTATTATTAATTTTATCGGCAATAAACCCGATGATAATGGGTGAACATAACGCAGATATTCCTAATGTACTGAATATTAATCCTATTTCACCGCCCTTTAAATGGAGTGTATTAAAAAGGTATGAGGCAAACGTGACAAGCCATGAGCCCCAGATAAAGAATTGCAAGAAAGAAACTATTTTTAATCGAGTTGTAATACTCATGCCTGCACACCTTGATTTAACCTAAACATATTTAAATGCAATTGTTAATTTAACTGATTGATGTCATTTTTTTCATAATCAACAATAGATGCGTTTATCTGATTATTGTTTTTGCATTATAAGATAGTGTATTGCTCAGTTTATTGATGTAAAGATGGCTATTTATGAATTAGTTAGGCAGATGGTCGATTTTTAATCGCCATTAATACTTAACTTGTTACATCTAAGTCGTACAATTGTGTCTGTGAACGAAAGATAAAATATAGAATCTATTAAGAATAGTTTATTAATGCTCAATGTTTTAATCTGCTATTGCAATAAAATCAATTTTAGTGTTTAATCAGTAAACATTTCTATTACTTTCTCCCCTCTGTTTTCCTTGGTTTCTTTTATTCCCCCAGATATTCAATTTCAGTGTTACACCTCTTACCTATTAAAATATTTTTCATTCATCGAATCATCATCTAATAATCCCACAATGGCTCTTCTCTGAAGCCTAACTTATTTTTTAACTTAAAATCTTAAAAGAGTATGCTATGACTTCACATCGTTGTTTACTATTTGTATTAGCAATATCGGTATACCTTGTTGGTGCAACTGAATTTATGCTTTCCGCAATAATGTTTCCATTAGCGAATGCTTTTAATGTACAAGCATTACAGATTTCATGGTTAATATCCGCTTATGCATTCTCATATGCGCTAGCTGCGCCTGTTGTCGGGTTCTTTTCGGATAAAATGGATAAGCGCAAAATGTTACTCGTTGCGATGTTATTTATCTCAATTGATAGTATTGCAATAACGTTTGCTCCTAATCTTTTGATAGCTCTTATTTTACGTGTTTTTGGTGGCGTTGCTTCCGCTGCCTTAGTGCCGATTACGTTTGCTTTTATTTCTGATGTCATCGATGAAAACAAACAGGCCATTGCAATGGGATATGTCATGCTGGGAATGACGCTTGGTATTATTACAGGGCCAATTCTTGCAGGGGTAATGACACAGTATTTTTCATGGAGAATGCCATTTATATTTATGGCAGTCGGAGGGCTTTTGGTGTTGTTTATTTCCATTAAGGTTTTGCCGTCTGTTGCTTCGTCAACGGTAAAACAAGGCTCATTCAATATTTTTAAGCAGGGAATGATCAGTAAATTTATTATTGCTAAAGGAATTTGGAATGGTATTACTGTTTGCCTATTTCTACTGGCAGGTGAAATATTACGAAGCAGGTATCAATTTAACAGTGCGATGACTGGTAGTTTAATGGGGTTATTTGGAATTGGTTTAATAATAGGTAATAGTATTGTTGCAAAAGTCGTTTCATACAAGGTTTCCGAACTATCACTGGTGCTAGCAATAATTAGGCTTTTATTCATGATTATTCTTCTCTTTATTAGTGATTGGTTAACATTAATAGGTGATTGTTTTTGTTTGTTTGGATTTGGCGTACTATTAGGTTTAATTTCACCTATCAGCACTTCGTTACTTGCCAGACTAAATGTGAATAATAAAGGTTTGATATTATCAATTTCAGAAAGCTTTAATAATATTGTGTTGTTATTGGCTATCCCACTTTTTTCTTGGTTGATTTCTGAAGGCCGTGTTTTAACGTCTACCATATTAATTAGTCTATTATTTAGTATAGTAATATTTTTTATTACAAGAGTAAAAGTAGCAATGAGATAGCAGTATCCTTGCTGATAAGCAGCAAGGATAGTGATTAGGCTACATGATCCAACTGGTTTTGCCGCAATCTCATTCCATTTAACATGGATAGCCAAGCTAAAAAAGTAATTATCATCAAGATAATAAAGATAAAATAAGCGGGTAATTCAGTTAAAATTACGCCAGTCATCATTGGGTTAAAAGCACCACCTAATAAACCTAACGATTGAGCTGAAAAATAACTTGCTTTCATACCTTCAGGGGCAATGCTATCAATCAACATGTATTCACCTGGAGCATAAATCAGTTCCCCTAAAGTGAAAAGAAAAGCACCAATAGCCCAAATATAGAGATTTTCTGCTGCAAACATGAAAGTGGCTAAACCCAGTAAGAAAAATAAACTTCCTAACGTCATTAACTTTTTCAAATTGTCTGGGGTGATCCGTTTTCCGACAGTGTATTGCAACGTTACCACAACGACCGCATTCACAGGGAGTATGACGCCGATAACGACTTGTGCAAAATCGCTATTTGCTACCGTAATAACATATTGAGAAATCCAAGTGGTAAACGTCCCAAAAACTAATGACCCTAAGAATGTTGATAAAATAAACCAAGCAAGTACACGGTCATGTAGCATTACAGCTGGGTTCCATGGTCGTTTACCGCCATCCTGATGCTGTGCAGGTTTTATACTTTGAACAAATCGCTGAATGAAAAATATCGGGAAGGCTGCCGAGATAGCGGCCAAATAAAATGGCAAATTGATACTGTACATTAACAGCCAAGTTCCAATAGGCGGACCGATCGTCCATCCGATATTGATAAAAGTATAATTTAAGGAAAAGACTTTAGCTTTTAACGATAAGGTCAGAGTATCTGCAAAATAAGCTTTAAGAACAGTAGAAAAAACAGAATAAGAACAATTGATCAAGGAGAAAAATATGATCACTAAAATGGCATTATTGGAGAGGGGAATAGCAATGAATCCGCCAATAAATGCAACTACAGCAAGTAGCATACACCGTTTTTTGTCAACCCTATCGGCGAGCATACCAAAAGCCATGCTAAATAGCACACCAACAACCATCGCCAATGACATAGCTACCCCAACAGTATCAATTGCCATTTGATACTCTCGGGTTAGGTAAATGGCCATAAATGGTAGTGTTGCCCCACGGCCAATGGTCAGAAGTAAAGACGATGCAAGTAACGCACTGTTAGATATACTGAATTTCGCTGACATAACACACGACCTAGGATTTTTATTATTGTTAACTGTTTGTTTCAACTAAAAGATATTGTAATAAAATACATAAAATCAGTGCGATGAGAAATGGACAATAATGCGCTAAATAGAAAACAATATTTTGAGGAGATCAATCTGCCATTATCGATTAAATATATTGTAATATGAAATCAGTTAAACCGTATTAAACGTTATATGCTGAGAATAAATCGCACTAAAGTCGGGGGAATAATTTAGGTAGGCTCTTCTTGTTTTTAAATAGAAAGATGTATAACTACACCTCTCTATTTAATCAACGGGCATTAAACTTACAGTGCCGCAGTATAGACACGACGACTTACATCAAGGGTGATGTCTTGGTGCTCGCCTAATTCAACCATATTATGTGCTTCTAAACTTTTTACTAGGGGCTCAATAACATCGGATGAAAGCTGATAATCACTAAAATGTGTGCCTACATTCATGGCTTCGAAAAACTGACGGGTTAACTCAATCGATTTTAATGCTTTCTCTTGGTCGTTCCCGTTTGTGATCCCCCACACTCGTTCAGCGTATTGTGCCAATTTTGTTTGTTTTTGTGGCAATTTCTCAAGCAACATTGATGGCAGCACGATTGCGAGTGTTTGTGCGTGATCTAAACCATAAAGCACAGTAATTTCATGGCCTAACATGTGAGTAGACCAATCTTGTGGAACACCAACACCAATTAAGCCATTGAGTGCTAACGTCGCTGTCCACATTAAATTTGCACGGATGTCATAATCTCTTGGGGTTTCGAGTGCTTTAGGGCCAATGTCTATGAGCGTTCTCAATAAACCTTCTGCGAAAGAATCTTGAACATAGGCATTCACAGGATAGGTTAAATACTGTTCAATAACATGAACGAATGCATCAACTACACCATTACTAATTTGGCGAGGTGGGAGTGTGTAGGTTTTCACTGGGTCAAGAATTGAAAACTGTGGAAAAACCTTATCACTCATAAAGGCTAACTTAGACTGTAATTCTTCACGTGTAATTACGGAGCCTTTATTCATTTCTGAGCCAGTTGCGGGGAGGGTTAATACAGTCCCAAAGGGTAATGCAGTTTGAATTGTTGTACCGCCCTTTGTAACAACTTCCCATTTGTCACCAGGATAGTTAACTGCCGCAGCAACAAATTTTACGCCATCAATCACTGAGCCGCCGCCAACAGCGAGTAAAAAATCAAAGCCTTCCTTTTCTATTTTATCAACCGCTTTGATGAGAGTTTCATAGCGCGGATTAGCTTCTATCCCACCAAAAAGTGAAAAATGTCTTGAACCTAAAGCGCGTTCAACCTCATCTAATGTGCCCGTTTTACGTGCGCTTTCACCGCCAAATAAAATGAGAACTTTTGCACTTTCAGGGATCAATCTGCCTAATTCACTTATCTTTCCATCCCCAAAAACGATGCGTGTCGGGTTATAAAACTCAAAGTTATTCATATATAAGCCTTAATAGAAAAATTTCTTGGTTAAACGGCAAAAAAAGTTACCGTACTTGATAGATTAACAAGAAATAGTATAACTTCTAATAATATTAGAGTTTATCAATTTGATGGCTTTGGTATATTATTTTTTAGTTAAGTAATTACATTGTTATAATATTTACTCCTGAAAGTAAAGAAAAGGCACATTAGTAAATTATTGTTTGCTATCTTTAAGATTCCACAACTAAATAAAAGGAATTAAGATGAAAGTATTAGCAGGGGAGTAATTAGAGGAAACGTTAAATATAGACTCATGGGTTAACCTAATGGACGAGGTTAATCAATTAAAAGCAATAACTATAGGTAGAATATAAGAAAATAATGGTTCTCAATATGAATATAATGTTTTGTACGCCAAGCAAAGTTAAATAAACTTATTAGGTGGTGATGACGTATTGATAAGCAATGGCGCTAATGGATTATTAGTGGATGAAAAGAGAGAGAATGTATTTATTATCAACGGTGACTTACTAGGTTGGAATTCGATTTATAGTTTGGGTGGGGAAAATACGATTTATCTCGTGAATTTTAAGCATACGTTATCAGAGAAGCACCAGATCATATCAGCAACACAACACGTTATCACTACGAGTCAGAAAAAGGGCGAACAATAAAAATATTTCAATGCCTTAATACACAAGCGCCCAAAATTGTTCATCAACAATGGGACAATGATAGTCGGTCAGATAACGTATTGCAAAAATTAGAGTATTTAGTGAGCACACTCGCTTCTATCCGTATGCAAGATGAGACACTCAGTACCACGAGTGGTGATTTAAATAATACTTTAGCGACGTGGGAACCCGTAAAACTAGTCAAAAATCATCTGATTTAGACCATAATATTTTAAATTAATTAGTATTTTGGGTATTTAAGCAAGTTTTTTGGCTTGAATCATCTTTGGAGACAGTAAGTTGCAGTAAACTTACTGTCTGTTTAATGCTAACATTTTCCTATGAATTTAATGTATGCATTTTTTAAGATAATTTTTTGCCATGTAAGGGGGGCCAATTGATAAAACGTTTTATGAATCTAGAGCTTCCTCCTGAACCCATAATTAATAGCAATTGCGTGAGAAAACGCCTCAAAAATAGCATTTGTGATAACTGTTCTACCAGCTGTCCAGTGAATGCTATCTCGTTTAGTCACATGGATGCGAAAATTGATAATGATCTTTGTTTCCAGTGTGGTAACTGTCTCTTCTCCTGCCCTGTTGATGCCATTGAAAATATTTCGCCTCACGAACGTACATATCAACAGGATTATTTAGTAGTTAACTATGATGAGCCTGTCGCAATGACGGAAGAACTGATTGTTTGGCATAAACAATTTCAAATTCGGGGTATTCAAATAGCGGAACCCTTGGTTGATAAATGGTTACCAACGATAGCGGCTCTCAATCTTAAGTTAAAAACATTACAAGAGCCTATTTGGCAGCTACGTATTGAGCAACCTCTTGCAGTAGATAGTGGGCGCCGTATGATGCTCTTTCGTCAAAAGTTAGACCAGAAACCCCTGAGTAAAGGGCAGGTGAAAACAGGGCTTAATGCACGGAAACAATTTTATCCAGAAGATAGCTGGTTCAAGATAGAACTTGAAAACGAAAGCTGTATTTTATGTGGGGCGTGCGCGAAAGTATGTGATGAAAACGCGATACAAATTGGCGATAACCAATTCATTTTAGATGAAAAGCGTTGCACAGGCTGTATGAGTTGCCAAGTGGTATGTTTTCCAAAATCGATTCAAGTTTATGAGCACACAGCTAAGCATAGCGAGCCTACCGTATTTCATTACTATGATGCCAAATGTCATACTTGCCATTTACCCTTTTTTTCGTGGGAAGAGGATGTGCAAACTTGCCCAATATGCTCGCAGCATAAAAAGCAGGGGTGGTTATAGAAAAGGTGCTATCAAAGAGCACCTTTTTTAGTTAATTTGCTGAACCTAAATGCTCAACTACTAGTTTTGCAATCTGTGGGTTAATGGCTGGGGGTGTCTCATGGCCCATACCTTCAATAATGGCGATTTTTGCGTTCGAAATGTTATCTGCGATATCTTGACCCGCTTCAACGGGGAATAACGGGTCAATTGAGCCGTGAATAACTAACGTAGGAACATTAATGTGGCTCAGATGTGGACGCATATCACCAGTCACCGCGACAGCAACAATTTGGCGTTTAGTACCTTCAGGTGAATAGTTTCGAGCAAGGGCTTGTTGCACATAATCGCGGTAATATTCCTCATCAAATGGGCAACAACTTGAGCTAATACGGCGATAAAAGGCAAGTTGCCCAGCCAGATAAGCCTCAAAATCTTCTTTGGGGTTTGCGCCTGAACTCATCAACATTTGCATCACATCAGGGGCACTTTGCGGTAAGTTGGGGTTCCCTGTTGAAGACATAATCGGGGACAAAGTGATTGTGCGTTCAGGGTATTTCGCCGCAAATAATTGAGCGATCATTCCGCCCATTGAACGACCAATTATATGCGTTTTATCAATTGATAAGCTATCTAATAAATGCACAATATCGTCCACCATATCGAATAACGTATATGCGATATCGAATGGTTGTCCTGTTTGCATTTTTTGAATCAATTCCCCTAGGTTGATTGGAGGGAAATTATCCATATGAGGAGATAAACCCGCATCACGGTTATCAATTCGGATAATATAAAAACCTGCGCTAGCGATTTGTTGGCAAAAATCTGTTGTCCAACTAATGTTGTGGCCGCCTAGACCTGGCACAAGTACAACGGCAGGGTTCTCAGGAGCGCCAAATGCATCATGAAAAAGTGAAATAGGTTGTTTGGTTGTCATTTTTTTTCCACTGAATTGAATGTTGTGCTATTTATGCCGCCATAGTGTAGCAAATACGAGCCCCAAAAATGGGTAAAGGTTGCTAAGAAAGCGAATGTAGCAGCATTGCTGTAATTTTGCAGAAAATAACACAGTTTATTATCTAACAGATATAAATCGGCTAAATATTAGCACAATAAGTGAAAAAAGAAGTAAAAACAATGCAGTAAGTATGTTTGTATTTAATGAGTAGGTGGAAACAATAAGGCTGCCTAATGCTGACCCAAAAGCAATTCCTCCATTGAAGAATGCGATATACAAGGCGCTCGTAATCTCAATTCGCGAAATGCTATATCCGATCATCCAATTCATTAAGGATACAGAGACTCCACCGTATGCCACTCCCCAAAGTGCGATGATAAAATAGCCCCAAAAAACGTTTAATGGCAAATATACAAATAAAATTAGGCTGATAATTATTAAACTAATTATCCCAAAAATAGATAGCTTTATATTTCGGCTAGAGGCCATCCCGAAGATAAAATTGCCTAAAATTCCTGTAATACCATAAAGAAGCAAAGCAAAACTGATTTGATGGTTGTCTAAATTTAAATTGGGTTCAGCGGTGCAAAGTTATATGCCGAAAGGGCGGCTTGTGTTGAATGATACGGAAGCGATTTTAAATGCGGCATTACAGGGGCATGGCATTTGCCAATTGGGTGCTTTCTTGGTGGGTGAGCAAATTGCGCAAGGAAATTTACGTCCTATTTTAGCCGAGTTTTCGAAGCCAGAGGCACCGATTTGTGCGTTATATCCAACAAAACGCTATTTGCCACCGAAAGTGCGTCAGTTTTTACAGTTTTTTGACGAGTATTGGCAAGGACGTGCAATTTGGGAGGAAAAGGATAAACGATAAGGTGATTTTTCAGCCTATTCTGTAAAGCAATTAAAAATCATTGGGATATGATAGCTACCAAGCAATTCGTTGCTTAAAGATAATTTTTAACTATAGATTTTTAGGTTTTATATGATTTATTTTATTTCAGATACCCATTTTTGCCACTCTAACATTATCAACCTGTGTGATCGTCCTTTCAAAAGCACTAGCCACATGAATGATACGTTGATTCATAACTGGAATGCTTATGTAACAGACCATGATGAAATCTACATCTTGGGGGATTTTTTATACAAAGGTAATGGGGCGGATGCGAATAAAATTTTGCGCAGGTTATCGGGCAAAAAATACCTTATTCGTGGTAACCATGACAAGTTTTTAGATGATCCAGAGTTTGATTCATCACTCTTTGAATGGGTGAAGAGTTATTACGAGTTGGATTATCAAAAACAAAAATTTGTTTTATTTCACTATCCTATCTTAGAATGGCAAGGTTTTTTTCGTGATGCAATCCATTTATATGGCCATGTGCATAATTCAGGAAAAGACCCAGAACAACGTAAACGCTTAGATATTTTAGGGCCTCGAGCGATGAATGTTGGCGTTGATGTAAATAATTTTTTCCCTATTAGTATTAAAACTATTCTAAAACGTGCAAATGGTTAATTATTTAATAATAAACAAGTCTATTTTTTAGCATACAAATAAACAGAAGCACGTGAAACACCAAGATGCTGTGCAACTGTTTCCATGGATTTTTTGACGTCAAGCAAGCCTTCGCTACGTAAAATTTCTATGAGGTTTTTTCGTTCTTCCGCTTTTAATGTCCGCGGTGTTGCGGCAAGTGTCGCGGCATATTGATCGATTCGATGACGAATAGCTTCTGATCCATTGGGCTCAATATGTTCTTTGATTGGGCTATTTCCAACTTCAATAAATTGCGACAATACACTTTGCATCCCCCGAAATAACGTCATATCTAAATTTAGGCACAAAGCAGCAACATATTCACCATTCTCATTTTTGATACCAATAGATGTGCTTTTAACGGGGCGTCCATCGGAAAATTGATTGGTATAATTGGCGACAATATTAGGAAAATCAGCAGATTCAATGCGTGCTAAGCCGAGTTCTGTGGTAGGCTCGCCTACTTGACGACCAGACAAATTATTATGAATCGATAAAATTGAATGTTCGGGGTTTTTTAGGTCATGAACGACAACCTCACAAAATGGTGCAAAAGTTTCGCTCAGCCCTTTGGCGATTGTTTCGATTTGCGCCAATAATGTATTTTCCTTGGTGCTAGACATAAAACCCCCTTATCTAAAAGCGTTAATTTATTAATTTTAACCCATTTTTTATCTCGCTAATAGATAAAGGGTGGAGAGTTACTGTGAAACTAATTCAGCAAAGCGATTGATATCGACATTACCACCACTGACAATAATACCGACTCGTTTACCTTGGAATTGGTCTTTTTGCGCTAACGCAGCAGCATAGGATAGACAACCCGTTGGTTCAACAACCACTTTCAGGCGCTCTGCATAAAATTTCATTCTGTCAATAAGTTGCTCATCGGTAACAGTAAAAATATCATCGACATTATTTTTAATAATTTCAAATGTATACTGCCCCAAATGTTGGGTCTGCGCGCCATCAGCGATGGTTTTTGGTGTATCGATATGGACAATTTTACCTTGGCGGAAAGATTGCTGTGCATCGTTACCCGCTAACGGCTCGACACCATAAACTTGACAGTTAGGGGACAATTGGCGAGCAGCAAGTGCACAGCCAGATAGCAAGCCGCCACCACCTAAGCAAACAAATAAGGCTTCCAATTCACCCACCTCTTGGAACAGCTCCATAGCGGATGTGCCTTGTCCTGCAATAATATGGGGGTGGTCATAAGGTGGAATGATGGTTAAACCCTGTTGTTCTGCGAGTTGCTTGCATAATGCTTCGCGGTCTTGCGTGTACCTATCGAAATGCACAACATTGGCGCCATAACCTTGGGTTGCCGCAACTTTAACAGCAGGTGCGTCGTTTGGCATGAGAATTGTTGCTGGTATATTCAGTAATTGGGCTGCAAGGGCGATACCTTGTGCGTGGTTACCGGATGAAAAGGCAATTACCCCCGCTTTTTTCTGCTCTGGTGTAAATTGGGCAAGTGCATTGAATGCGCCACGAAATTTAAATGCCCCCATCCGTTGGAAATTTTCGCATTTAAAAAATAGCTCACCACCAAATTCTTTATTGGCGGTTGTTGAGGTGAGTACAGGGGTTTTGTGTGCAAACCCCGCGATGCGCTTAGCTGCTGCTTCAACATCTCGATAAGTTGGTAAAGTTAAACCCGTCATTTTATGCCTCGTTGAAATTTTTTGAATTAGCCTAAAACCGCAGTTGCTTCAATTTCGAGCGCTGCGTTAAAGTGAAGTTCAGAAACACCTGCAACAGCGCGAGCAGGGCGAAAGTCACCTATCCACGCTGCATAAATTTGATTAAATTCCTGCCAATCATTCATATCAGCTATATAAACACGCACTTGGACTAAATTTGCTTTTGTTATATTGGCGGCTGACAAGCAAGCGTCAAGATTTTTTAATACTAATTTAGCCTGAACGTTAAAGGGGGTATCAGTGATTGCTTGCCCTGAAACATCGACGGGTAATTGACCCGAAATAAACATAAACCCATTAGCGCCCACACAATGGGAATAGTGGCCTCGTGGCGGGAGCAGAGTAGGGGCATTGATATATTGAATTGACTGGCTCATAGCAACCTCGAACTTGACAAAAAAGCACATGTTAGACTTTTAGTCTAATATTGTATTATATGTACAGTCAATCTGTTTTTGAAGAAAAAAACATCAATGCTTGATGCTAATATGAGAAAAAATGCAGAACAGTTTGCAGTTAAGGTTTTTGCGGATTGTTAGCTGTGGTGTTGATCATGAATATTCTTGCTTGGTAATTCGCCACTCATTTATTCAATAAAAGCGAATTTTTTAGTGAAAGAAATTGCAAAGATTAGAATGAGTAAAATTAAAAATCGTTCACAATGAAAGGGAGTTATCTTAAATAAAAGTGATTAAGAATAATCAAATTGTGACGAGAAAAATAAAATGGTAAGAAGTTGTTATATAAAAACTTTTAGGGATACGACATGGCGAAGTTTACGTTTGATATACTTTCTATTTTTGGGAAAAAAAGCAGTAAAGTGGCTGAACAATATGTTCAAGAAGCGGTTTTACCGTTATCCGTCTTGGATGATTCTTTGCCCAAAATGGTGGTTGAATATGTACTGGAAGGAACATCGCCAGAAGTCTTGGTAAAATTAAGCCAACTGGATACCGAAAAAGCCGTTATTTTATTAGACAAACCAGGCACTGTGGATTGGTGGTGGGGAGGTAATAATTTTAATACGGGCCAATATAATAAAGTGATCCGTCAAGGGAGTAATGCCCGCCATAAACTGTATTCCAAAGTCGGCGATGGTGTGAGTGCAGAGCAAGTTGCGCGATTTGCCAAAGTATTAGCCGCTGCCTGCCAAGATATTAATATTAAAGTGCTGACATCCGAATTACCGTCATGGGTAAGTTATTTAGTCGGCGATGCATTTTCCAAAACCTTCGACAATTCTCGTGATGAAAAATTAGATCACCGTAAGCATTGGAATGTGGAATTGTTGTCTGAGATGATTAGCAAAGAAACAGATAAGCCCGCTAACTCAGTGTTGTATATTATCTTCGATAGACAACATTTGTCGGATTACCACTATGAGAACTTAAACCGGTTATTTGTTCTCCCAGGCTTTAAAGAATATTTAATTGCACAGCAAGGTTTTATTAAGCAGACATTGATTGGTAATTTGTCTGCCGCAGGGCAAGTGCAGCTAATCAATGTCCTGAAAAAAGATAAAGCACTATATTCGGTGTTTGCAGATTGTTTAGTGACATTTGCAACCAGTTCATTAAAAACCGTACGCAGTGCCGCAGAGCCTACACTGTCTATTCTACCTGATGAATCAGTCAAACTATATTTGACCAAAGTGCTAACAGAAGGAACACCAAAGCAGCGTACGCAAGCCGCGGATTTATTTGCCCGAATTGGTAAGGATAGAGAAGTTCTCGAAGCTGCATTGCAAACGGAAACCAACAAAACGGTATTGAAAAGTATTGAAAGTGCCATTTCACGTTTTTCGGTGATGGATAGCGCCAGTGAAATTGAGGAAACTGCGCTGCCAGCGCTTGTTGAACTTGAAGATACCCCACTACCAGAGAGTGCAAAAGATATCTTAATCAATAACTTCAATGAGATGCTGCAAAAAGCCAAAGAAAATGCAGAGAATGAAATTGAAGAGAATAAAAAGCAAAAGCACACGTACAACTGGGCACAGCGTCATTATAAAGAATTCCAAAAACTGGATGCGAAAACCTGCGCAAAAATTATTGATAAGTTGAACTCAGGCAAAGAGGTGATTACTGACCATGAATACAATGTGGTGAAATTCAAAGAGCGTATTAATAATCTCCCAGAGTTTACGTTATTTCATGCATTACGTCTGATTAGTCATAACCGCACGGGAATGGATCATTTTTCTCATTATTACCTGACCCGTGAAGTTCCACCACGTATTATTGGCCAAATTGAATTACGTCAATTAGAACAGGTATTAACTCATTGCCATTATCAACAGGCTCACCGTCTAATTGCAGATTTCTGTTTGCGTTCATACAATGATGGCTTAAAACTGTTTAATCAACCGCAGCAAGTTTGGCCGTTCTTTACGCAATACCCTGATTTTATCGCCGAAGCATTAGGGTTAATTCCGCAGCAAGCAAAACAACGCTACTACCAAGAATATGATGCTTCAAGTGGTATAGAAGTATTAGCGATGTTACCAACTATCCCTGCTCGCTTTATTCCACGTATTATGGAACTCGCGTTAGGAGAGAATAAAACGCATCGTTTAAGTGCGCAAAAATTACTCGAAACATTGCCGAATATTCATGTTAATGCAGCAGAAGGTTTAGACTCAGGTAAACAAGAAATTCGTGTGACTGCCATTGAGTGGCTAGCGCGCCTTAAACACCCTGATTCTTTAAAACCTCTATATGCATTATTGAAAAAAGAAAAACGTGAAATTGTGCGTGCTGCACTATTAACGGCGTTGGAACAATTTGGGGAAGACATTTCCAGTTATTTATCACCAAAAGTCCTATTAGCTGAAGCACAAAAAGGGCTTAAGGGTAAAGCTCCAGCAAGCATGTCTTGGTTTAATTTAGATTCTTTACCTGCACTGACTTGGCAAAATAATAAACCTGTCGATGGGGAAATTATTCGCTGGTGGGTTATTTTAGCTGTGAAATTAAAAATGCCAGCAGGTAATGGTTTATTACAGCGTTATATCAGTTTGTTATCAGTGGATAGCCAGCGTAAGCTTGGAAGCTTTATGCTCAATAGCTTTATTGCTCAAGATACCGCAGGCCCATCGCTAGAAATGGCAATGGCAGAAGCAGAACGAGATGCACCACAGCGTTTAACCAACTACCAAGATTGGGTAAAACGTTGGCCAGAGTATTACAGTCAGTATGAAAATTACACCCTTGAGCAGTGTATTAATGACATTAAGAATGAAGTGCTTCGCCGTTATTTAGGGTCAGCGATTACCGATAAAGGCATGCTAGCGCTCATTTGTGGTATTGAAGGGCACATTGCAGTCACCGCGTTACGTAATTATATGCGTGATCATTATCAGCGTCGCGCACAAATTGAGGCCATGATTGATGCGGTAGCAACCAGCAATGACCCGCTCATTATTCAATTATTACTCTCACTTTCACGCCGTTATCGTACCGCTTCTGTACAAGAAAAAGCACGTGGTTTAGTGGCTCAAATAGCGGAGCGTAATGGCTGGAGTGCCGATGAACTTGCCGACCGGACTATTCCAACAGCAGGAATGGATGAAACAGGGGTACTTGCCCTTGAGTATGGCGAGCGTACTTTTACTGCAAAACTAGATCCCCAACAAAAATTGGTGTTGTTTAACCCTGAAGGCAAAGAGATCAAAGCATTACCAGCCGCCCGTAAAACGGATAATGAAGAGCTGATTAAAGAATCGAAAAAATTACTGAGTTCCAGTAAAAAGGAACTTAAGCAAGTTATTGATCTACAAACTGCACGCTTATACGAAGCAATGTGTGCGGAACGTTTGTGGACCACACAAGACTGGCAAGAATATATCCAAGCTCATCCGATTATGCGCGGTTTGATTGAAAGGCTTGTCTGGATGGAAATAGATAACGATAAGGTTATCAATGTATTCCGTCCTTCAGATGATGGTAGTCTGCTTAACCTTGAGGATGATGAAATCGAGTTAAGCGCAGGGTCATCAATTAAACTGGCTCATGCTGCGTTGATTTCGGAAGATGAAAGAAAAGGTTGGTTGGTCCATTTTAAAGATTACAAAGTGAAATTTTTGTTCTCGCAAATGGAACACAAAATCCCTGAATTAGACCTCGCACTCACTGAAATCGAAGATCGCAAAGGTTGGCTGACAGATACCTATACGTTACGTGGTGTGCTCACCAAAATGGGGTATCAGCGTGGCCAAGCGGAGGATGGCGGTAGCTTTATGCATTACTCGAAACACTATGCTAGCCTAGGTTTCTATGTCTACATTGAGTTTAGTGGAAGCTATGTACCAGAAGAAAATATTCCTGCGGTCTTGTACTCCTTAAGCTTTGAAAGTGGGCAACAAAGCTCATGGAATCGCAGTTACATAGAGTTAAAAGATATCCCGCCAATTTTATTAGCTGAAAGCTATGCGGATTACTTAAAAGTGGCTGACGCCTGTGCAGGATTTGACCCTGAGTGGGAAAAGAAAACACCTTGGTAATTAGGGTTTAATAGGATAACTCGATGAGTAACAAAGAAACAATAAAAGGGCATGTTCTGCGTGAAAGCGCAGAAATTCGTTTTGCTGATGAACTGGAAAAACTCACACAAGCCGATAGCCATAACCCAAAACCACAAGGTTGGCTACGTTCACCACGCGCGGTTAGGCAGTTTATTTTAGGTGATGAAGCTCTGGGTATTACGCCGAAGTTTTTTGGGGATGATGCTTTAGTTGACCGCGCAATAGTGACCTTGTTAGGTAAACAGGGTCTGATGTTAGTCGGAGAACCAGGAACAGCAAAATCCATGTTATCCGAATTATTAGCTGCAGCAATCAGCGGTGATTCGGGCTTAACTATTCAGGGAACAGCTGGAACAACCGAAGATCACATTAAATACTCATGGAACTATGCGTTGCTATTGGCAGAAGGGCCTACGGAAAAAGCGTTGGTTAGCTCGCCACTTTATCAAGGCATGCTGGAAGGAAAAATTGTGCGTTTTGAAGAGATCACCCGCTGCCCACCAGAAATACAAGATGTATTGGTCAGCTTAATGTCTGAAAAACAGATGATGATCCCCGAAATGAAAGACAATGCGAGGATCAGTGCTAAGCAAGGCTTTAATTTAATTGGTACAGCCAACTTACGTGACCGTGGCGTGCATGAAATGTCATCGGCATTAAAACGTCGCTTTAACTTCGAAACGGTGAGGCCGATTCAAGACCCTGCGTTTGAAATTGAGCTAATTAATAAACAGCTTACCAGCGAACTAGGCGAGCTAAATGGCTTGGTGACTGTGCCTGCGAATGTGATTGAATTATTAGTCACCACTTTCCAAGAGCTACGTTCAGGCAATACCAAGGATGGCGGCAATATCAAAACCCCAGATGCGGTGATGTCGACAGCAGAAGCGGTGAATATCGCTTATGCGTGTGCGTTAGAAGCCCATTATTTGGGAGACGGAACGTTAAGTGCTGGTGCAGTCGCTCGTCAGCTAATTGGGGTTGTACTCAAAGATAATGCAGATGATATCAAGCGGATGCGTTATTACATTGATAATGTCGCACGAGAAAGAGCCAAACAGAGCCCCGAATGGAAAGCATTCTTTGAAGCTTCCCGTCAGTTTTGGCAATAGGATTGTTAACGTGTAATGCATGGCGAGGTCTTTGGCTTCGCCCATATTTATCAATCAGGGAATATTACGGTGAGTTTGCCTTCCATACCTTTACCCGAACGACTCGAACAAGCATTGATGAGCTGGCAACAGCTTGAATCAGAAAAGATTTATTTTGCTCCCGTTCGCCATCACAGTCCAGCTTGTGCCTACAGCACGGCCTCATTGATTGAGCAGATTAACCCTGATTATGTACTGATTGAAGGACCTGATAGTTTTAATGGGTTGATTTCAGGGTTGCTGCATCAAGACACACAACCGCCCGTCGCTATTATGGTGCAAACGGAAATTAAAGCAGGCGCATTAAAGGATGGAAGTGACGCTGTCACTCGGTCGGCTTATTTCCCATTTTGCGAATATTCCCCAGAATGGCAAGCACTTAAGCAAGGCTCACGATATAAAGCACAATTACAGTTTATTGATTTACCTTGGGCTGCGCAGGTGAATATTGATGAAACTGATGAAGGGCAAAGTCAAAGCCTGCAAAAAGAGCGTTATTTAGCACATAGCTTATTTATTGCACAGCTAGCAAAAAAAAGTGGTTGCCGTGACCATGATGAGCTTTGGGAACAACTATTTGAATTACGTACTTTTGAGCAGCTCACTGATTGGTCTGCATTTTTTAAAGACAGTTTCATCTGGTGTGGGTTAGCTCGTTTAGATTATGAGCCTGAAGTCCTTGAATCTGAAGGCTCTACACAGCGTGAATCCCATATGCAAGCTCATATTCAAAGCATTAAAACGAAGCAGCCAAACGCCAAAATTGTTATCGTGACTGGCGGATTTCATACCCTCGCGTTAATTGAAGGTTTAGCTGAACGGGCAACTCAACAATTTGCACTCACGGCGATAGCTCAAAAGCAGTTTGTAAAACAACAAAAAACCGCTGAAAACGAGAGTGCATGGTTAATACGTTATAGTGACGATAAGCTTGATGCACTAAACGGTTATGCATCAGGTATGCCATCCCCCGCGTTTTACCAAAAAGTATGGGAAACACTATTGCAACAGCGCCAAGACCGTGAAAATGGCCGAGTTCGACCAACTCAGGTGTATCGGAATAAATTGGGGATCGCGTATCTGGCAAAGGTGGCGACTATTTTGCGCGAAAAGCAATTTGATGCGGCTCCTGGTTTTTTATCGGTAAAACTGGCCGCGGAACAAAGCATTCGCTTAGCGGCCTTTCGTGGGCATGCAGGGACAGGGCGCTATGATTTATTGGATGGACTACAAAGTGCATTTATTAAAGGCAGCCTTGATGAGAGCCAAGATGAACTTTGGCATGAAATTAAAACCTGCTTTTCAGGTTTTCGCCTAGGCCAAATCCCCAAAGGCACAACAACGCCGCCGTTGGTGGCACAAACCTATGAGATGGCAAAGGGGTTTCGCTTTAAGCTTGATGACACATTAAGCAAAATCAGTCGGTTAGATGTGTATCGTAATAAACAACATCGCCTACGTAGTCGCTTTTTACATTTATTGGCTTTTTTAGATATTCATTTTGCAAAACACCTTTCTGGCCCAAATTTTATGTCAGGAAACCAAATGGATGTGTTATTTGAAGAGTGGCAATATGCCTGGACGCCAAATGTGGAAGGCGAGTTAATTGCATTATCAGAAAAAGGGACTCAGCTTAAAACGATCGCATTGAATCGTTTATTTGAAATGGAAAAAAACCTTGAGCAACAAGGGGTCAGTCGTTCAAGCCAGAGTGCTGTGACATTATTGATGCAAGCGGCGATCATTGGCTTACATCAACGCATTCCTACACTATTTTCATTGTTAGATAGTTATATTCAGCAAGATACAAAATTCGAATCATTAGTAGCTTGTGGCCATAAGTTAGTACATTTATGGCGAGGAAGACAGTTCTTTGATATCGAAGAGAATTTTACGATTGAAGCTCGTTTGGATACTTTATTGCAGCAAGTTTTTTATTGCTTTGAGCAAATTACTCAAGGGGATGAGCAGCAGCAAGAAATGTATTTTAATGCGCTACTTTCATGCCGCGAACTGGTGACATTTATGCCTGAAATTAATAAAAATCACGATTATTATCACGATTTTTATCACCAGTTGGCTCGCTGTAAAGACCAATTAAACCATGTCCCTTTATTAAAAGGGGCCGTGGATGCTCTGCGTTATTTGGGTGCAAAAACCGATGAAGAGACATTAGTTAACGAGATCCAAAGTGCGTTTAGTGCAGGAAGTGACCCAGAAATCGCTATTGGCTATTTTATTGGCGTAATGCGCGCTGCCCCTGAATTAATTTTACGTATTCCACTCTTAATCGACTCTTTGAATGATTTACTCAGTAAATGGGATGAAAGTCGATTTATTCAGGTGCTGCCAGATTTGCGCTTTGCATTTAGCCAACTGACGCCAAAACAAAATGCACAAATGGCACAGCATATCGCGCAAAACTTATCAATCGAAGCACAAGATTTGACGCTGCACCAAACAGAATTTAATGAGAAACAAATGCTGCAAGCGTTGCAATTAGAACAACGACTACAAAATCAGCTTGTTGAGCTTGGTCTACAACGTTGGTTCACTCACACGTCGGAGGCGAAATAACGATGAGCAAAAAAGAGATGCCATTGACGCCAGAACAACTGCAACTTGCTAAACGCTGGCGTTTAGTATTAGGCCAATATGCGGATAACGCGCTGGGGCAAGCGGCATTCAGTGCGGAAGAGTTAAAAATCGAGCGCTCATTGGATTTTTTATATCGCCGTGAATATCAACGGCGTGGACTGCGACAAGAAGGTGGTCGTCACGGTTCTTTAGATGCATCGCAACTTACCGCAGTGAATTGGTTAAACCAAGCGCGGAAGTTATTCCCAAATAGTACGTTTGAGCGCATGCAATCACAGGCGCTTGAGCGTTATGAAATCAGTAGCTTACTTAAAAACCCTGACGCATTGAATGCCATGGAACCCACGAAGGCATTAGCAAAAACGCTAATGAGTTTACGGGGAAAAATGAACGAAGATACGCGTGATGCAGTGAAAAATATCATTCGCAAAGTCGTGGATGATATTCTCAGCCAAATGCGTAATCAGTTCCGCCAAGCATTAACTGGGCGGAGGAACCGTTTTCGCCGTTCGTTAATTCCAAATAGCCGTAATTTCGATTGGCGTGCGACTATTGCTGCAAATTTAAAAAATTATGATCGGCAAAACCAACGGTTAGTCATCAAAACCCCGTATTTCAACTCGCGTCAACAGCAGCACTTGCCGTGGGATGTAATTTTGTGTGTTGACCAAAGTGGTTCGATGGCCAGTTCAATTATGTATGCGGCAGTCTGTGCCAGTATTTTAGCCGCATTGCCAACAGTCAGGGTTTCACTCGTGGTTTTTGATACGCAAGTTGTTGATTTAAGCCATTTAGCCCATGACCCTGTTGAGGTTTTAATGACGGTACAATTGGGCGGTGGAACCGATATTGCCAAAGCGATGCAGTACTGTGAAAGTTTGATCCGTAACCCTAAACGTACGATTATCAGTTTGATAAGCGACTTTGAGGAAGGCGGGGCACTAAATCATCTACTTAACTGCACACAACGCCTACACGGTCAGCAAGTGAAACTTTTAGGCTTAGCCGCGTTAGATGACGATGCATTGCCTGTTTATGATCCTGAAATTGCCCAAAAATTGGCTGATAGAGGCATGCATGTCGCTGCATTAACCCCTGAGCACTTTGCTCAGTGGCTGGCGGAGGTGATGCAATGAGTTGGCAAACCATTTATTACCAATATGATGACGATGCGTTAGCGGTGTTTGCAAACGTGGGGTTATTACGCAGAGCGCGCAAAGATTTAGAGAACCAAAAGGTTAATCCTAGTGATCTGGTTGCTGGGCAGTTTGACAGTGATGGGCAAGCGGTGAAGTTAGATGCACAAGGTGTACAAAAAGCGACCTGTAATTGCACTGCATCAGGTTGTTGTAAGCATATTTTGGCCGCAGTTCTTTGGGTTCAGAATAATGTGCCAGATGAAAATATTCAGGGTATTGAAGATAAGGGGATGCTTAGTGAGCCAGAACCATTATTGCCTGAATTACTCGCATTAGAGTCAACGTCATTGATTAAACTCGTCTCTAAAGCCGATTGCCGCTTAGCGATCCGTTTGTTAGATGAATGGCAGGAGCGTGAACTCATTTTTGATGATCAATGCAACCAGTTAAGAGTGATATTAGCCGAATATGATGAGCCAATCATTTACCTGAAAGGCAGTGGTTTTCAGGGGATGATCTCCTCGGTCCCCGAAAAACAGAAAAAAGCGGTTCACCTTGCGGTGATTGCTAAACTGTTGATGCAAAATGGTGTAGTTTGGCAATGGCCTGATGATTTAGCCCCTGCGCCTGATACTGCACTGTCATTAACTGATGATGATAAAATCGTTATCGCCACCATTGGGCAATTTATCCAAGATTTGTTGCGCCAAGGTTTGTCGCACATTAGCCAAAGTAGCGCCACGCAATTGCATCTGTTGAATATGTCGGCGAAAGCGGAAGGTTTACCTCGGTTAGCCAATTATTTGAAAAGGCTGAGCCAGCAGGTGAAACTGCTAGCAGGTAAGCACTTTACGATGGATGAAGGGCAAGTTTTGCGGTTAATCGCCGAAATTGCTGCCTATTTGCAGCAACTTTCAACGGCAGATGCAACACAGCTTGCAGTGCTTAAAGGTTTGCAGCGCCGCCAATACACTGACAAAATATCGGTACTTGATTTAACGCCAATTGATGCGAATTGGTGGCAAACCCAAAACGGCGCAATTGGTGCGACGTTTAGTTTTTGGGATAACCAAGAGAAAAAAATTATTCAATGTACACAAGGGCGTGCAAATAATCTGGACCCGATGTTCAACCGTTCAAGCCTCTGGCAAACGTTATCCATTTGGAAGCAAACTGCCGATAATTTGATGCGAACACCGTTTAAATTACATGATCCGCGGCTTTCGGACGAAGGTAAATTATCGGCCAGTGGTGACAGTTTTGCTGAAAAAAATAACCAAAAGCTGTTAGCAAACGATGATTACCAAACGCTTCAAAGAGAGTTGGGGTTTACCCACTGGCAAGAGGCTAGTGAATTTCTTTCAAACTTATCCAGCGAAAATGTTTATCAACCCGTTATCTTACATCTCGCTGATTATGAACAGTTATATTGGAATGAGACTGAACAATGTATTTTGTGGGCGATATCTGATAGTGAAAAAAATAGGGCGTTTTTGCGATTAAATTGGGAAGGGAATGAAAACCATAAAATCGAAGAGTTACGCTTTATTACCAAGGAAAAATGGCCTATTGCCGCAGTGAGTGCTTTGGTCAATCATACTTCACAAGGTATTCAGTTAGTGCCTAAAACATTATGGTTGAAGAAAGAGCAAGGTATTGAACTGTTTTACCTTGATTTTGAATCAATCCCTCGCAAAAAACAACGTTCAGGTTTTTTTAGTAAGATAATGGAATACATGGAGAAAAAGCAGCAAACGAGCAATACTTTTGTGCCTGAAACAACGCTCGCAAGCCAATTGATTCGTCCAATTTTGTCAATACTGGAAACCCAGGCGTGTACGGGAAGGCAGCAGTTTTCTTCATCCCAACAAGCTGAAATTGGTTATGTCATACATGTCCTTGAGGATTTGGGCACGTTATGGTTAGCCAACCAGGTCAAATTGTTAACTGCTTCAGGGGAGATCTCCCCCGAAAACGTATTACGATTAGTGTACCTATGCGATAAATTTGAGCGCTTGCAAATGCCGTTACCGTTTCAATTTGTTTAAGATTCAAATGTTGCGAGAAATGTCCGTAATAGTTGGTTGAGCGCCTGTTGCTCTTCCAACGTTAATTTAGCGACTAGCCTTGCTTGGTTTTGCGTGTGAGCTTCAATGACTTGATTAATCAGATTCAGTCCTTCCTCAGTCAGTGACACTAAAAAGCCACGGCCATCATCTGGGTTAGTGTGGCGGGAGACTAACCCCGCTTTTTCCAGTTGATCAATGCGATTTGTCATAGTTCCTGACGTGACCATTAGCGTAGTTAGCATGTCCCCTGGGCTCAGGGTGTAAGGCGCACCAGAACGCCGCAAAGTTGCAAGCACATCAAAACTTGACCGATTAAGGCCAAATTCAGCGAAGACTTTTTCCATTTCACGAGTGAGATGATAGGCAACATTGCCTAACCGACCAATTAACCCCATTGGGCTAATATCAAGGTCTGGGCGCTCACGCTCCCATTGTTCAGTGATTTTATCGATTCTATCCATAGGTAAATAATGGGCGTTATTTATCTTGACGTCAAGGTAAATAAAAATTATCTTGATCTCAAGATAAATATTGAGAGTCATACTATGAATCGCTATGTTGTTTTAGGTTTGACAGCGTTAGCCCCCATTGTGTGGGGAAGCACTTATCTCGTTACAACCGAAATGCTACCTTCGGGCTTGCCGTTAACGTTGGCTGTTTTGCGTGCATTACCCGCAGGATTATTACTGATACTCTTTTTGCGCCAGTTGCCATCAGGGATTTGGTGGTTGCGCGTCGCCATTTTAGGGGCGTTGAATTTCTCACTGTTTTGGTGGTTATTATTTATTGCGGCTTATCGTCTGCCAGGCGGGGTTGCTGCAACCGTTGGCGCTGTGCAGCCGTTAATTGTGTTATTTTTAAGTCACTGGTTATTGAGTAACCGCTTATCAAGTGTTTCTGTCATTGGCTCACTCAGCGGTATTGTTGGTGTGGCGATTTTGCTGTTAACACCAACGGCTACCTTAGATTGGGTAGGGGTGATGGCTGGGTTGGCAGGGGCATTTTCAATGGCCGCTGGCACTGTATTAAGTCGACGTTGGCAACCTTCCGTAAGTGCATTGACCTTTACATCATGGCAATTAACCGCAGGTGGTTTGATTTTATTACCTTTTGCCTTGATTTTTGAGCCTGCATTACCCGCATTAACATCCGTGAATATTGTCGGTCTTAGCTATTTAACCTTAATTGGTGGGGCGTTAACATACGCGTTATGGTTCCGCGGATTGGCGTTATTAGGGCCGAGTTCAGTCGCATCCTTAGGTTTCCTTAGCCCTGTTAGTGCTGTGGTCTTAGGATGGTTTTACCTAAATCAGCAGCTGAGCACTTTACAATTTATTGGCATGATAGTGATCTTAGGGAGTGTTTGGGTGAGTCAGCGTGCAGAAGCACGTAAAGTACGGTGAAGTGGCATTTAATTGCGTATTATGCAAATTACCCTAGTTAAATTAATGAGATAAGCGCTTATGTTGTTTTCTGATGACGAAAACATGATTGAGATAGCCCCTGATGCCTTCTTGCTAAAAGGTTTCTTACTGGGGAACAGTAAGGTGTTATTACAATCATTAAATAATATTTTTTCGCTATCCCCATTAAGAAATATGGAAACCCCAGGTGGGTATCGCATGTCAGTCGCGATGAGCAACTGTGGTGAGTGGGGTTGGGTGACTGACAAAACAGGGTATCGCTATACTAATAGTGACCCTGTCACTAATAAGCCCTGGCAGCCGATGCCTGGGATCTTTCGTCAATTAGCACAAGACGCAGCAGAAAGAGCGGGTTTTCTGGGGTTTGAACCCGATGCATGCTTGATTAACCGTTATGCAGTAGGGGCTAAAATGTCGCTTCATCAAGATAAAGATGAAGCGGATTTTTCACAGCCGATTGTTTCGTTTTCATTAGGGTTGCCCTGCATATTTGATTTTGGCGGAGCCATACGTGAAGCGCCTAAAATAGCGCTGACACTGGAACATGGGGATGTGCTGGTTTGGGGAGGGAAGTCGCGTTTAAATTACCATGGTGTTCGAACCATCAAAGCGGGTGAACACCCATTGTTGGGGCCATACCGCTTTAATCTGACATTTCGCCGTTCGCAAAAATAACGCGTTTTTTACGTTGAGTGTGTTTACGTAATTTATACGTCAGGGCGAGTTCAATGCATATCCGTAAATCATTTTCTGGGGTTGGTTCATTGATTGGAGTGATAATTCCTCTGTTGCCTGAAAATTTGAGCATTGGAAATAACCCTCGGCACTCGTCAATTAATGTGGTCTGGCAATGTACAAATAATGCGACTTCATTTTTACTAAATTGATCAATGCGTACTGTCGTTCCTGATTGGCTGTGTGTTGCCAGGTAGCGAACTTGCCACCATTTTAACGGTTTCTTCTAATACAACTATGCTTGGATGTTGCTGGGCAACGTCTACAATTAATGTTCGAAGTTGGATAAGTTTTGCTTTGATATCAGTGGAATAAGTATCAAAGCGTATTTGAACAAAATCAGGAATAGAATTATTCATTTTATGCATTAATTAATTGAGTGGTTGAAACAAATCTAATGCTTTTGAAGTAAACAAACCTTAAATAACTTTCTATTTGCCTTTTGCACAATCAAACCGCAGTTTGATTATATTGCATCCAATTTAGTGAGAGAAAATTTCCTTGAATAATAAATTAGTTACCCATATAACTATTGCCTAAGAATTTATATGACAGGGTATTGGTAGGTGAATTAATGTACAGCTTTACAAATGATTATAATGAAATTGCACATCCTGAAGTGATGAAAGCATTGAATGATTTAGCAGGGAAACGTTTTACAGGTTATGGTACAGATGGTCTATGTAAGAAAGTGGCAGATCAAATTAAACAACGTATTGGCCAGCCGAATGCAGATATCCATTTCTTTAATGGTGGGACGATCACCAATTTAACGACGATTTCTCATATTTTACGTCCACATCAAGCCGTTATTTCCGTTGTTGGTGGCCATATTGATGTTCACGAAACAGGGGCTATTGAAGCGTCAGGGCATAAAGTCATTACGGTAGAGTCTGCTTCGGGTAAGCTTACGCCTGTTCATATTAAAAAGGTGCTGGCCGAGCATCCAGATGAACATTCGGTTCAACCCAAATTAGTTTACATCAGTAACTCTACTGAAATTGGTACGGTGTATCGCAAAGCCGAATTGGTTGCTTTGCGTGAAATCTGTGACGCCCACGGTCTATTGCTATTTATGGATGGCGCACGTTTAGCATCCGGTTTGATGTCCACCGTGAGTGACTTAACTATTGAAGATATCGCACAACTAACGGATGTTTTCTATATTGGTGGAACAAAAATTGGCGCACTGACTGGGGAAATATTAGTGCTTTTAAACCCAGCAATAAAAACCGATTTTCGCTATAGCATTAAGCAAAAAGGCGGCTTGCAAGCCAAAGGCTGGTTATTAGCTGCGCAGTTTGAAGCATTATTTAATGATGACCTTTATTTCCAGTTAGGCCAACACATTAATGATACAGCAAACCAGCTTGCCGATTTCTTTACAGAAAAAGGATTCGGCTTTTTAGCGCCAGTGGAATCAAACCAAGTCTTCGTGATTTTACCTAATTCGCTGAGTGACAAGGTATTGAGTCATTATGTGGTCAGTAAAGTTTGTGAACCAACGGCAGATACAACGTGCTTACGTTTTTGTACCTCTTGGTCAACAACGTCACAAGATATTGAAAAGCTAAAACAAACTTTCAATTCGTTAATCTAATTTTCCTTAGATATATTGCCCGCATGAATTTGTGGGCAAATCTTTCCGATTTCTCGCATATCGTTTTCACAATTAAAACGGCACTATCCTGATATCTATTTAATTGTTCTGGTCGCGAGTATGCCTTGGACGTTTTCCCATCCTGCGGTGGTTTTTCCCATTAAACAGGCCAAATATTTTCGCTGGTTAAGTCTGCCTGCGCTTATTTTAGGTAGCTTGAGCCCAGATTTATACTATTCGTTGACGTGGTACCACGCTGCGTCACTGGCGCATGACTCTATTGGGTGGTTTTATACTGGGTTACCGCTATGTATATTGGTTTATTGTTTAACGCAAAAAATGGCACCAGCACTGAATAGAATAAGCCCTTTTATTATTCACACTATAAATGCACCATCTGTTCGACAAGGGGTAATTTTTGTTATTTCCTTGTATATCGGGGCATTAACCCATATTGTTTGGGACAGTTTTACGCATGAATCTGGGGCATTTGTCCGAGAAATTTCATTTTTGCAAATGAAATTATTTGCGATGTCTGACAGCCAAGAAATTGCTTTTTATAAATTATTACAGCACGTTGGCTCGGTGGGCGGCTTAGCCTACCTGTGTTATCAATACTTTCAATTTCATCGTACGCTGCCCCATGAAATTAAAATCGAAAACAATAAAAAGCTAAAGCGATTAATCGTGCTTGGTGGCCTTGCATGTATATCGACGCTACCTTTGGCCTATTGGTTAACGCCGAAGACAAATGGTTTTAATTTCAATCGTTTTGTTTATTTAGAGTTAACACTAACGGTTCCTGTGTTTTTGATCATCGTATTGATCTTTGCATTTAGGCTCAATGTCTTATATCAACAAAACAGGGTAGATAGCGATTAGTTTTTTCGTAACCCATCAATCATTTTATCAATCGCATGAATGCTTTGCTGTAGGCGTTCTTGGCTATTGGCTTGAGAAATCCAATAAGCCGATTCGGCAAGTCCACCATTGATTAAAAAGGCAAGGGCGCGAGTATTAACATTGCCAATGATTTGCTTGCTCATTAATTCCTGTAACAAGAGGTCGACTTGCTCAGTACATTTAAGGTTTGATTTTGCAATGTCTTCAGCAATAACGGATTTGGCATCTCGTAAGATAATCTGTTGATAGTCAGTTTCTAACGCCATTTCTAAATAGGCATGACAGCGTAGGCGGAAGTTATTCCAAAGGTCAGTGGAATCGGCAGAAATTTTTTGTAATCGGCCATTCATTTGGTTATCAATTTGTTCGACAACAGCTGCAAATAAGCCTTTTTTATCGCCAAAATGATGATAAAGGGCACCTCGCGTTAAATCAACGCTTGCTGCAATTTCATCCATGGACGTTGCGGCAAACCCCAAACGGCTAAAATGTTCTCGTGCCGTGGTTAATAAAAGCTCGCGGGTCTCTTCCATTTGAGCTTGAGTTCTTCTTGCCATAAAACCTCTTACAAACACTGAATATAGTTATTTACATACACTATGTATGATTATATCATCATTATACATACTCGTTGTATGTATAATGAATTTATCACATGGAGCTTACATGCTAAGTCGCTATCAAGAACTCTTTCAAGCTGAAGGAAGCCAACGCTTTGTTATTGCAGGGTTACTGGCTCGTCTAGCGTTACCGATGATGGGCATTGGGATTATCACTATGCTGGCACAATTAAGGGATAGCTATACTTTAGCAGGGCTAATTTCGGCAACGTTTGTACTTACTTATGCATTATTATCACCACAAATTTCCCGATTAGTTGATAAACTTGGACAGTATCGCGTGTTACCTGTGGTCACGCTTATTAGTTTATCTGGGGTTTTGTTGCTCGTCACAACAACATGGTTTGCATTGCCCGATGCTGGGTTATTTATTGGTGCATTTTTAGCAGGTGCTATGCCCAGCATGTCTGCCATGATTAGGGCACGGTGGACGGAATTGTATAAAGGTCAGCCCATTTTACAAACGGCTTATTCCCTTGAAACTGTTTTTGATGATGCGACATTTATTGCAGGGCCTCCACTGTCTGTGGGATTGACGGTTATTTTGTTTCCACAAGCGGGCTTATTAGTTGCCGCTGTTTTATTATTGTTGGGTGTGATACTCCTTGTACAACAACGTAGTACGGAACCCAATGTTACCGTACATGAAACCTTATCACCGAAGCAAAAGCCGATTTTGTCGATGATAAGCTTACAACTGCTGATCGCATTAATGATTGCATTAGGGATCATTGTTGGGTCAGTGGACATCTTAAGTGTCACACTCGCGCAGATACAACAACAACCTGCTGCGGCAAGCGTAGTCTTGTCAGCTTATGCAATTGGTTCTTGTGCAATGGGGCTCGTTTTCGGGGCGCTCAATCTAAAAATATCGTTACCGCGTTTACTGGTTATTAGCGGGTTAATGACATTCTTATCTATTGTACCGATGTGGTGGGTGAGCGGCGTTTATTCCCTCGCATTTGTGGTGTTTATTTCAGGTTTATTCTTTGCACCAACAATGATTATTGCGATGTCATTAGTGGAAAATATCGTTCCACCAAATCGATTAACGGAAGGGATGACTTGGTTACTCGCCGGACTAAACATTGGTGTGGCTATTGGAGCCATGATGACGGGGAAAATGGTTGATACTTATGGGCTGAACGCGGGGTTTCTCGTGGCAATTGTTGGGGGCACTTTGGTCGTGTTATCCACCGCATTAAGTTACGTCCAACTCAATGCGCAACAAAAAATGACGAAAAAGTGCGAAACCGGGTGTCTATAGTACTAAAAGTTTAATAAAATAAGTATAAACAATAAGAGGTTATAAAATGCACAAGCCAATATTTAGGCAAGCAACACTTGGTGATGTCGATACGTGTTTCGCGATTGAAATTGAATCGTATGAAGGCGACGAGGCAGCGACAAAAGAAAAAATCGCAACACGTATAACACAGTATCCTCAAGGTTTTTTATGCATGGAAGTGGCTGGCGAAATCGTTGGCTTCATAAATGCAGGCTGCGCGTGGGATGTGGTGATGTCCGATGAAGAATTTAAAGAGCTTATCGGCCATGATGCACAGGCTCCGAATGTGGTCATTATGTCTGTTGTGGTTCACCCAAACCATCAAGGAAAGGGCTATTCATCCATGTTGATGACCGAATTTATTGCATTAATGCGAAAAAATAACAAAGAAACTATTCATCTAATGTGCAAAGAACGTCATGTGGATCTGTACAAGCATTTTGGCTACCAATATGTCAAACCTTCTGAGTCAGATCACGGTGGAATGACATGGCATGAAATGGTCATGGTGCTTTAGCTATCAAATGAAAACCAAGTTTATTTCAGATTAATTGTTAATATTATCAGTGATAAGCTTGGTTGATGTAACTTTAAATTAAACCCTACCAAAATCACTTCAGTACTGTTTCTTGCCGTTATCGTGTTATGATATCTCCATAATATACCGCTAAGTTTTGGATAAAATAATGGAAATATGGGTTGATGCGGATGCGTGTCCTAAGGTTATCAAAGAAGTTTTATATCGCGCAGCTGACAGAGAAAATGTGCAAATTACATTTGTTGCCAACCAACGCTTGTCGGTTCCGCCATCTCGTTTTTTAAAAACCTTACAAGTTCCTGCGGGCTTTGATGTCGCAGATAATGAAATCGTTCACCGTGCCCAAAAAGGGGATTTAGTGATTACTGCGGATATTCCCCTTGCTGCCGAAGTGATGGAAAAGGGGGCTGCTGCATTGAACCCTCGGGGTGAGCGTTACAGCGAGGCAACTATTCGCGAACGCCTGAATATTCGTGATTTTATGGATACGATGCGGGCAAGTGGTGTACAAACAGGCGGTCCTGCAAGCTTAAATCAACGGGATCGCCAACAATTTGCAAATGAATTAGATAAATGGTTATTGCAACGAAAAAAATCGTTAAGCTAATCATATTTGATATCGACTAAATACCCTGATTTTGCGCAGTAAATCTGTATTTTAAAATAGAGTTGATAATAATTTCGTGTCTATAATAGAAAACCCTAAATTTTCGAAGACAAAATTATGGATCCGTTACATAGCATTATTATCACTCTATTTTTATTTATACTGACGTTTTTTAATCCTGGTGCCAATTTATTTATTGTTGTCCAAACCACACTTAGTTCAGGAAAAAAGGCAGGGCTCACTTGCGGTTATGGCGTCGTTTTAGGCAACGCTATCTATTCAGGGTTAGGATTATTTGGGCTTGTGACCTTAATGTCTGAATTTGGTGCTTTGTTTTCGTTAATTAAAATACTTGGCGGATTATATTTACTGTATTACGCGATTAGCGTTTTTAAAAATAAAACCCAACTAAATTTATCCACTGAGAATATGACTGAATACTTCCCTAAAGGTGTGTATTTTCGCCGTGGCTTAATTTCTGATCTTTCTAACCCGCAAACGGTGTTGTTCTTCATGAGCATTTTCTCAACCACTATTTCCCCCTCAACGCCGCTATGGGCAAAATTGATGATCTGGCTGGGGATCGTGTTGGCTTCATTGATATGGCGAATTATTCTCTGCCAAACATTTTCTCTTTCATCTGTTAGACGGCGCTATTCCCGTATTCATAAAGTGGTTGGGAAAGTGGTCGGGTTGATTTTAGGTACATTAGCAACAAGACTTATCTATCAAGGTGTTACAGAACTAATCATTAAAAAGTAGAGGGGATTAGGCTTCATTTGACTTTGCCTGATAATTGCATTTGCAATCATTGCAAGTGCAATTAAATAAGGCAAAGCGCTAATTTTACTTCGAGCCGCTTTATTTCCATTGATAAAAGCGTGTTTTGCAGGAAATAGTGATTTATTTTGGTATGTCAGCTCATCCGTGTGTTTTGTGATGGGGATGCTGTATTTAGTTGGTGTGGTTTTTATCTAATCGAGAAAGACAAAAAGAGGCTTAAGCCTCTTTTTGCTAACTCTGGAGTATATTGCCGTTTTCTATGGCAACGTGGTATTCCGCCAACGCTGCCGCTTCTTTCGGTTCATGAGTGACTAATAAAATAGTGACACCATCGCGTTTTAATTGATTCACTTGCGACCAAAGTTGCTCTCTTGTTTGCCAATCTAAGCTGGAAAACGGTTCATCTAATAAGAGCAAAGATGGCGATGAAATCATCGCGCGAGCAAGTGCAACCCGTTGTTGTTCACCTCCTGATATTTCATGGGGGTAACGCTTGGCCAAGTGAGCAATATTCATCTTATCTAACAAAGCGATAATGTGTTGCTTATCTCTGGGGATTTTAGACGCGTACTGGGCTAAACGGAGATTGTTCATTACGTTCAACCACGGAAATAAATACAAACGCTGATTGAGATAACGGCAGGGGCGCTGCCATATGGGCAATTTATTCAATATGTTACCTTGGTAATAAATATCGCCTTGATAATGTTGGTAACCTGCAATGCAATTGAGCAGCGTGGTTTTCCCGCTACCAGAAGGGCCACAAATCGCGGTACAGCATCCCTCTCTAAGTGACAGTGTCACGTCTTTTAAAATCCCTGCATGAATATTCTCAAGATTTAGCATGGGTTTTCCGCCTTTTTAAACGGTGAAGTGCTAGCAACAGCACAACCGCTAATGCCATTAAAATTAGAGCACACCCGAGCGCGAGTGAAAAATCACCGCTGGCAATATTCAAATAAATTGCCATGGGCAAAGTTTCTGTTTTAAAGCGAGTTGCGCCAGCCAACATTAAGGTGGCTCCGAATTCCCCCAAAGCCCGTGAGTAGGCCAATATGCCGCCACTCATTAGCCCTTGCCAACAAAGAGGGATCTCAACCAAGATTAATGTTTTTGCAGGAGATAACCCCAAATTTAACCCTGTTCTGACAAAAGCAGGGTCAATGGCGGCAAATGCCCCTTGTGCAGAACGATATAGCACCGCGCTTGCCACATAAGTTTGCGCAATGATCACGCCAAGTGGGGAAAATAACCAACGGCTTAGTTCTGGGAAAATCACAGAAAAAGGCCCTTGGCTACCCAAAAGTAGCAATAAGCCTATCCCAATGACTAACGGTGGAGTGACGAGGGGCAAGTCAAACAGTGCATCTACCGCACGTTTACCGAAAAATTCGCTGCGTGTCATCACCCAAGCCGCAGGAATGGCAATTAAGAATGCGAAAAATAATGACGTCAAGGATGTAGCAAGGGACATTAAAATCGCGAAATGAAACTCAGGCTCAGCAATTAACTGTGAAAGTAGGGATGGAGTGAGCTGAAACAACAGCGCCGTCAATGATCCGACAATCAAGAGTAATAAGAGCAATAGGGGCACAAGTGCCCACTTCATGATAGGGTACATATTGATAATTATTTTTTAGCGGTAACAGGTAAAAAACCATAATCTGTAAAGGCTTTGATACCTTCAGGCGCAGCAAAATACTCAGCAAGTAATTTAGCCTCTTTTGGCGCAGCGCTAGTGCTTAGTACTGCAATAGTGGCGATTTCTTCAGGGCTACCTTCTGGGGATGGCAACACAAGCAGTTTATCTTGGTTCTTCATCGCATCAGCTCGGCCAATAATTGCGGCATCCACTTCGCCATTTAGCAAATACATGGACAGGTGCTTAATCGTTGCGGCGCGAACAATGACTTTATCGCGTAATTGGTCGCCATAACCGCTGGCATCAAGTAACAGTTCACCACTGCGGCCTAAAGCGATAGCTTTCGGATCGCCCACACCTAGCCGCAAATTACTTTTGGCGAGATCTTCAATACTGGCTATTCCTTGAGCTTTTTCTTTTCGTACGGCAACAACTGGGATATGGCGTACGATAGGGTATGCATCTGTTGCTAAAGATTTGGCTTGCAGTTTTTCAACATAATCTTCAGATCCTGGGAAAAACAAATCCCCTTGCTGAGTTAACTCAAAGCGCGTCAAAATTTGCCCCGAACCGCCATATTCAACAGTGACAGTATTGCCTGTTTCTTTTTCGAATTTTTCGACCACTTTTTCAATCGGTGGGCGCAATCCTGCTCCTGCGTACATGTGTAGCTGAGCAGCCATCGCTTGGGGTAATGTAAAGCAGATAAATAAAGAAGAGAGTAATAGGCGGCGCATGAGTACCTCGTTATCGTTATATAAAAAAACACATAATGAGGAATCAGGTTAAATTACGCAAGGCGCAACTGCGTAAGTTTTGATATTCATTAAGCTATTTGAGAATTTAATGATGAGTTGGCTTATCAGTCGAATGAACTTAAAGCCAAATCTGATTTGCTGGAGAGATAATTTGAAAGGGTTTCACACTCCCTGTTATAGAGAGAGTGGAAGCTAAAATTAGCGCTCTTCTAACACCTAACTGTAGAAGGCTGACAAGCCAAGAGGAATTTAATTAATGCGTGCGGTTTTACGTTGAATGTAAATCAACCACACAATGGCAAGAACAGCACACGCTAACCATGGTAACAACATGATATTTAAGGTTTGCCAACCTAGGTAATTTAATAGCCCGCCAGCAGCTAACGAACAGGCAAGGCTAACCATAAAGATACTCATGTCATTAGTTGCTTGCGCTTTAGCCTTTTCTTCTGGTGTGTAAGTTGAAGTCAAAAGTGCTGTGCCACTGATATACATAAAATTCCAACCAGTTCCCAATAAAATCAATGCACTAGCGAATGATGCAAAAGAAACACCTGAGAGTGCAAATAGAATATGCCCAATAAACATGGCAATACCCGCAAACATGATCTTAAGCACACCGAATCGCGTGATAAGGCTACCAGTAATAAAAGAGGGTAAAAACATACTTAATACATGAAGTTGCATTACGGTCGTGGTTGCACCTAATGAATGCTGATGGCTCATCATTGCAATCGGCATTGCTGTCATCGCAAGTACCATTACGCCGTAGCTGGTCATCCCAATAAATACTGCGACCAAATAGGTAGGTTGTAAAACGAGGGTTTTCCATGAGCGAGTTGATATAGGGGCGTGAGCCACCGTTTTTGGCTCAGCCATTGGGATATCTAATTTGCATAAAACGGCGATAGCACCGAGGGAAATTACCGCTAATAATAGAAAGGTACCTAAATATTGTGCATCAAAAAAACTGGCGCCAGAACGGGCGAGTAAAGGCCCTAAAAGCGCAGCGACTACGCCACCAGTCATCACTAACGAAATTGCTTTTGGGCGATACAAATTATCGGCTACTTCACTGGCTGCAAATCGATAAAATTGCGCAAAAGCTTGGTAACCACCAATTAAAATCGTTCCAAAGCTAAGAACATATAATGATTGGATGACTATTCCATATGCTGCAATTAGCCCACCTATTATCCCTAAGAGTGCACCGACCAAAAAACCATTTCGTCGCCCAATTTTGGCCATCCAAAGAGACGCGGGAAACATCATCGTGGCCGTTCCCAAAAACATACCTGCAATGGGTAATGTAGCTAATGTTGGAGATGAAGCCATCTGGGCTCCCGCAAGGGCTCCGATGGTCATCACCATGACAGAGACAATTTGAAATAATGCTTGGGCACTCGCTAGCAGCCACACTTGTTGGTACATTTTTTTGGGGTGCATAAAATATGGCCTTAGAAATTAATTAGAGGGCAGAATATGTTTGAGCTTTTGAATTACCAAGTCTATGTCTTGTTGGGTTACGCCAAGGCCAAGACTAAAGCGGATAGCACCAAGACCATAACTAGAGTCAACGTTCATCGCCGAGAGCACAGGTGAAAGGGTGGCTTGACCTTCGTGGCAGGCAGACCCTGTCGACGCAGCAACACCCGATAATTTACCTAGAAGATCAGCGCCTTGTTGGTGTTTGAAACCCACATTTAATGTGTTTGGCAAACGGTGGGTTTCATGGCCGTTTAGTAAAACCTGGTCACCATAAAGGTCAACAAGTTGCTGCCAAAAATTGTCGCGTAATTGTCTTATGTCAGCGTTTTTATTTTGTGTTTGTGCAATTTCGCATGCAAGGCCAAGCGCCGTGGCAAGTAACAAGCTTTCTGTACCAGCACGAAGGCCATTTTCATGCCCAGCACCGTGGTTAATGGGTTCTAACATCGTGCCGCGGCGTACATATAAAGCACCAATCCCTTTCGGGGCATAGACTTTATGTCCAGCAATACTTAACAAATCTACATTCAGCTGATTAACATCGATTGTGACTTTTCCAATGGATTGTGCCGCATCAGTGTGAAAGCAAATGTTGTTTTGTTTAGCAATATAACCAATTTCTTCAATGGGTTGGATAGTACCTGTTTCATTGTTGGCGTGCATAATACTAATGAATGTCGTGTTAGGCGTGATTGCATTACTCACATCTAGCGGCGACACACGACCAAATTGATCAACAGGAAGATAAGTGACTGTTGCACCTAATTTCTCAAGGAATGCGAGAGGGCTTAAAATTGATGGATGTTCAGTGATTTGCGTAATTATATGTGGATTAGGATGGCGTGATAACTGATTAAAAAAATGCCCTTTGAGTGCGAGATTATTTGATTCAGTTCCGCCACTGGTAAAAATAATTTCATCGGTATGTGCACCTATTAACGATGCAACTTGTGCACGGGCATGTTCCAAACGCGATTTTGCATTATCGCTAGCCCAATGCTGGCTTGAAGGGTTGCCATACAGTGAATTCAATAGCGGCTGCATTGAGGCTTGAACTTCAGGGTGAATCGGTGTGCTTGCATTAAAATCAAAATAGAGAGATGGCATAGTTAACCCAATTAAGTAATTAGAATGTTAATAACTTATCACTAGTCATGACCCAAGTAGAGAGATCTTGCATGGTTGCTTTCTGCACCCCTACAAAATAAGGCTCATTTTTATAAATACCGCAGCGAGCTTGGCAAGTACCACACACTTTGACAGAAGCACCATGGGTGATTAAGTCTTTTAAATTTTGGCTAAGATCTTGGTCGTAGTCTGTCGGTGGTTTGCAGATATCACGGGCAAGATCCACTGAGTCATTCATTAAAAAAATGCGGATTTCACATCCATCTGATAATAACTGTTTTGCTAAACGCAAAGCATTCCATGTGACATCGGTTCCATCGTAGGGTTCACGGTTTAATATTATTAAGGCTTTCATGGTATTTTACCTGTATTTAGATTATAGTAACAATCGAAACATTCAATTAATATCGATAATGATTGATCGTAAAGTTGCCTATGTCAATATGTTAAACGGAAATTTGCGGTGTAGGGGAAAGCGATAAGATAAGGTACAATTCAATGCAGATGAGCATGACAGGCGAAAAGAAGTGGGATTTTCGGAGGAAAATATGGCCAATATCGACCCTAAACAGCGTATTTATGCCAATTTGGCAGAAATAGCGCAAAGTATCAGCCATCCAAGCCGATTAGAACTTTTAGAGTACTTAGCACAAGGAAAAAGAAGTGTTGAGGAACTTGCTACACTTTGTGGTATTGAATTTGCCAACGCTTCCCGTCATTTACAAACATTACGTCGTGCGAGGTTAGTTGAAACGGAACGTAAAGGAAAACATGTTTATTACTCAATTGTGAACCAAGATTCGGTGATAGAACTCCTTAATGCTTTAGGCATTGTTGGTAAGCAAAACAATGCTGAAATTAAGCAAATCATGGCAGATTATTTTGAAGCAAGAGACAAACTAACACCAATTTCTCGTGAGGATTTGCTGGCTCAATTAACGGATGGCAGTGTCACTTTATTAGATGTTCGTCCTGAACGCGAATTTAACCAAGGTCATCTACCTGGTGCACTAAATATTAGCGTGGAGAAGCTTGCAGAGCAGTTGTCCCAACTCCCTAAAGAAATGGAAATTGTGGCGTATTGCCGTGGCCCGTATTGTTTGTTATCACTTGACGCCATTGAATTACTTACAGCCCAAGGATTTAAAATTAGGCGGCTTGAGGAAGGTTTCCCTGAATGGAAAGCAGCAGGCCTGCAAATAGAAAATGCTTAAACTTTTAAATGAGAAAAGGCCCACAGCGTGGGCTTTTAACGTCTATTAACGGAGGTTTAGCCACTGTTCAACTTCTTGATATGTACCTTGAAAAACAATTCTCTCTTGTTTCTGGCTTAATTGATAACGATACATTGGGTCATAATATTCATGTAGTAATGGGCAAAGCCAAGAAAAATGTGATTGGGTTTCGCCCGTCACTTGCTGGTGAATTAATGCAGTATCTAATAACGCCGTTAATTCAGCAGCCCGTTGAGAGCCCAATCGCTTTCGAATTGCAAACAGGCCATGATGTAAATACTCACTGTAAAATTGCCAGCCTTTCTCTTCACCGTATGCACCAAGGAAATCATGTGTCATCCGGTCAAAATATTCATTTTTAAGGCGTTCAAGACGTAATTCAAAAGGGTCATCAATAACAGCGATAGCCGCTGTTTCCATTTGAGAACGCAATGATATAGGCAGGCTATTTGCACCAATTGCTCGCCCTTCATCTTCAAGTACCCAACGCGTATGATTTGAAGACTTTTTGAGCATATCGACAGCAAGATGATTTTCAAAAGTCGCTTGGGAAAATTGTGCTTGCAAAGTGCGACCGAAAGACGAGCCGCGGTGATGGGCAATACCTTCTAAATCAATCCCATCTGGTTGGTTATGAACCAGAGTTGTTTTACCATTTCCTGTGCATCCACCGATTAAAATAGTCGGGCGTAGGGATAACTCATTAATGGCATCAATAGTGGTTTGACGAAGTTTTTTATAACCGCCATTAATTAGAGGGTAGTCTATGCCATTCTCTTTAAGCCATGCTTGTACAATATGTGAACGCATACCACCGCGAGCACAACAAATAAAACCACTTGGATATTGTTGGCAAGCCGTTTGCCATGCAGTGATACGGTTGGCTTTGGTTTCACCACTCACTAATTGATGACCAAGCTCAACCGCTTTATGTGACCCATACTGTTTGTAGCAAGTACCAACAGCAGCGCGTTCTTCATCATTCATTAGTGGAAGATTTACCGCGGCAGGCATTGCACCTTGTTGAAACTCAATGGGAGCACGGACGTCAATAATGGGGGTATCAGAAACAAGTATCTGGTGAATATTTTGCAGTGAAGGGATTAATTCCATAATAGTAAAAATACGCTTATCCAAGTAGCAATACCGAATACTATACGCCTAATTCCGTATTTTTACAGCTATCACTGAATCAAAAAAGGCCTATTAAGGTATAACGATTGTTGTTTTTCATATTATGGTGTTGCGAATAGTGTTATATTGTAAATCGGAATTTGAACATGAGTAAGGGGCTGTACGATGAAAATGTTAACTATCCAGGAAATGACAGAGACACAAAAAAACCGAGTGCGAACACGACTTGCACAAGAACGTAAGAAATTAGAACGTGAATTAACCAATTCTGAGCAAACGAAAGTCAAAAAAGAAATTATTGCGGAAATTTCTAAAGAAGTTGATAAAGAAACTAGAAAAATTCGAGCGCAACAGAAAAAAGATAAACTAGTTCCAAGCGATACAACATACAGTTGGTCTTCGAGTAATCATCGACGGGGTTATCGCTAAATTAAATGAATGAGTAATATATTTTTTAATTGTTAGTATAAAAGAATCGCGTATTTCATTAAATATGAAGTACGCGATTCTTTTATTAGATACTAAATACTAATATAGGTCACGAATCAAGCCGTGAAACATCGCAAATAATTTTCTCCTTCAATGCTTCAATAAGATAAGAGGAGAAGGATAGTGAGGTATAACCTTCATTTTTTATGTTTTCAAAAGCATCTATATATATCATTGGGACTTGTATTAACTTTGCTTTTTTTAAGTCAGGTTTCATCGGTTTTTCTGTTTTTTGATTCAGCGTGGATTCATGATTAGAGGTAAAAGATGTACTTGAAAAAATTAATTTAGAATATGTCATATTATTAATCTCATATCAATGCTATCTGCCACACAGGTTATTGAGGCTATAGCTATATCATCTAGTAAAAGTAGTAGTTCGGCTAAAATACATGTCATTGTGTTAAACTAATTCAGTGAACTTGCAATATATTAATTACCTAAAATAAGTGTATTTAGCCGAATACAGAGTAAAATATATTAATATTACTTATTTGTATATATTTATAATGATTGTATTTAAATAAATAATGTAAGAGAATGTTTCTTTTGGCTTAAATAACATTAGGAATAATCCTAATAATACTTTATATGCATACAGCTCTATTATTTAAAATATATGATAGGCATATAGTCGGTGTATGTAATATTAAGATTAAGTTAATGTTTTTCACAATTGATTTACTGTCTAAATATTTTTTTGAATAAAACTTTATTGACTGATAAATAATTTAAACTAATAATTATTGCAATGAAGGGAAGTTATAAGGAACTTAATTAGTAAGCGTAGTTATTGGTTTAATTAATATAGTTTTTGCCTGTAATATTATTTTATAAATTATCAAATTAAATTTGATTAAATTCTTGAGGAATACCTATGTTTAAAGTCTATCAGCAGACACAGAGCTTAAAAATGGAATTACTAAAAAAATCACGTAAACATCACGAAGCTAAAAAACAAAGAGGGATGACTCTATTAGAGATTATCATTGTATTAGGTATTATTGGGACAATTGCAGCGGGTGTTGTGGTATTAGCACAGCGTGCATTTGACAGCCGTGCTATTTCTGATGTCGTCAGCAATACCAATACAGTGAGAGTTGCTATGAAAGATGCATATCAGCGGGCTGCGGGATATCCAATTTCAACAGGTGCAGCGAGTGGTTATAATGTCGATAGTATTAAAGATACTGCAAAATCTAAAGAGCCGATTGCACGCCTTGTTCAATTAGGTAAGTTATCTATCGATGAAGCGCGTAATAGCATTTCGAATGACTTCCTGAATATTGGTGGTGCAAAAACAGCGACAACACAAGTTGATACGGGTCTTAAAGGTTTTGTGATTGAGATTAATGGGTTAAATCAAGATCAGTGTCGTAATATTATTTCCCAAGTGGGTAATCAGTGGGATTATGTTGCTGTAGGTGTAGCGGCAGCGGGTGCATATAGTGTAGCAGAAGCTGTTGATATGTCTGTTGAGCCATCAGCGAGTATATTACGTACATTAAATGCGAAGGGTAATCTCAATATTACACCAGATAAAGTTGCTGGTGTATGTACCGACAGCCCTGGAAACTCGGTTATTTTAGGTAGCCGTTAATAATAAGCAGTAATAACTTGCTAAAGAACCTCCCTATAATTAGGGAGGTTCAAGAGAATAAATATGAAAAATAATAGAATAGCTGGTTATTCATTATTTGAAGTTATTGTCGTTCTTGGAATTATTGGTGTGATTATGATTCCGTTGAGTCGCTTTATGATTAATCAAATTGAAAATAACCACAGGCAACATATTTCAGATGCTATTGTTGATGAAATTTATCGGTTTATTGATTTTATTAATAATGATGAACTGGAAAAAAAAGATAACAATTTTATTCGTAATCCTTTATTTCAAAAAGAACAAAAAAACATAGCTTACAGTAAGCGAACGAGTAATTATAAAATTGAAGATGCAATCACGACGGATGGTAAACATTTTAATTGGGGGACGGGGGAGAACAGCGATAGAAATTTGTTTATTGATGAAACATGTAAAGGAAGCTTGTTAGGAATTTCATTAAAAAAAGAATTTTTAAAATGCACATTGGATGCATTACTTGTTGAACATCCTGAGTTTTCTATTGAAAGAGTTGATCTTGTTGGCGATGAAGTAAAAAAAACAATTGAACGCGTAGATTTTATTATTTTATATCACCCAATTGAGGATAAGCAGGGTTTATATATTGAGTCCTTCTATGGCAATTTTAGTGAGGCGTTTAAAAATAAATTTTTATATTTAACACAGGCAAGTTTTGTTAAAAGAAATCGCTCTATAGCTAGTACTGGTTGGGAACTCATTAAGGTAGATAATGAGAATCTTCAGTTTGGTAATTTGGCATCCCATGCTGAATTAGTCAAAAGCTCGAGCTTTGATTATGGATTAAGACTTAGTTTTAATGTTAAGGCAGGGAAGTTTTTAAGGGCTGACGGCTCGGTGAATGCCGACAAGTTATGTTGGAACACCAAAACCAATCAATATGGCCCATGTTTAAAAGCTAAAGATGAAAATACGTTAGTATTGACGAGTGGTAAAACAGATAACGAAGAAAAATCACCGACTCTTTGCTGGGACAGGGAAAATAAAACAAAAGCGACATGCTTAGCATTAAAAGGACAAGACCAAAAATTTCCAATTACAGAAGCACAATATCTTCCTGAAAGTAACTTTATTTTAACAGAAACGGATATTAGAGGAAATGAAATTGCAGGTACGTTAGTAGCGAACGTTATTATCGAGGATAGTCATTATGAGGGTAATAAATTAATAAAGGAATATCGTACTGTGCCAGAGGTTAACTATCATAATTTTACGGGAAATGATGAAAAAATGATTAAGGAAGAAGACTATGTTGGAGATGACCAAAAAGAAGACGGTAAAATCATTATCCCACGTATAGTATGCCCAGTAGTGCAAAATGTTAAATTGTGGCCAAGGCTTACTGTCGCCGTTTCATCGATGATGCCTGTTGTATACCAAAATGATAAAAAGTTAGATATTGATCTTAGTAAGGAATATAGCACGCGAAAAAATAAAATCACGAATGTGGGGTTAGCTGCAGGCGTTGTTTTACAACCCCGCCTTGGTTTTATTGATGGTAAACGTGTTTGGGTGATTAGCGCCTCTTTAGGGGTAAATAATCCAGCACTGGCGGAATCAAAAACATATGTTAACCCAAAATCGTTATCCATCATGTCGGTTGAATGGTGTAGCTCAACTAAAGGTGATTACTAAACAGTATTTGATTAAAAGGTACAAGCAATATGAAATATAATTATTTGATTGTGTTATGTGGTTTTACGTTAAGCAGCTTTGCAAATACAGATATAGAAGTGCAAGAGTGGATTAATTTAAAGCCTATGAAAGAAATAAAAGCAATAGCTAACCAGCCCCAAATTAACGGACAGTTTAATACAGAAATAAACAGTGAAAAAAAATTAGTAGGTACAGAAAATAAAATTGATGCTCTTAGTGAGTTAGTATTGAAAAAGAATGAGCTTCTCAGCCAAAGTGTTGAGGATTGGGCTCGGTTTAATGGAATTGATTTTATTTGGAACAGCCCAAAAGATATTGTCGTTTTTAATGAAATAAAAATTGATGGTAAGAATAAAATTGAAGTTATGGAAAAACTAGGTAAGCAATTGTCTTACCAAAAAGCAGGGTTTTACCTTAAATTTTATGAAAAAAATAATGTTCTTGTTATAGATAACTAATAAGTAGAAACAGTAATGAAACTAAATAAAATGATTTTTTTACTAATTCCTTTTTTTATTCAAGGATGCAACAGCTTTTTTGAAGAAAAATATGATGAAAAAGAGTTGTTCGACCGTGTGACAGGATTGCAAGATATCAATGATAGTAAGCAAAGTGCATTTATGTCATTAGATTCACCTTATTTGGGAAAAGAGGTTGATTACGATCGCCAACAGAAAAAAGTCTTGGACAGAGAAATTTCATTAACTTCTTATTCGCCAGTTAATATCTATACGGTAATGGAAATGCTTGGCGAGCAAATGGAAATTACGTATAAAATTGATGCAAACACGCCTGGTGAAATTGAAAGTCAAGTATCTGGCGAGGAAATACTTAAGAGTACGGTTTATACGATTAACTTTAATGGTGATTTAAAAGAGTTTATTAGTTATCTGTCCAATTTATATGATGTAAATATACAGCTAAAGAAAAATAATTTACTCGAAGTTAATTTGTATACAAATTATGCTATTAGCCTTGATTACTATGGTAAAGATAATAATTATGAGGCTAGTTTAGATATCTCAAATAATGAGGCTGCTTCTTCTAGCGGATTAAAAGGTAAATCGACAACATCGTTTAAATCCTCATTTTGGGACGATGTAAAAGATATGATGGATAAATATATTTCATCAGGCGTTTATAATATCTTCCAAGATTCTTCAATATTGACGTTTGTTGGCCGCCAGTCGGAATATGAGCACGTAAGTAAAGTGCTAGAGCAATACAAACAAGCAAATAACCGTCAGTTTGTTGTGAGCTATAAAATTTATATTATTGATAAAGGAAAATCAAAAAATCTCGAAGCTGAATTAGGGTTTTCTTATAATAATGGAGGGACTCAAATTGGTTTTAATCAGCATTTATTGACAAAACTTACTGGAAAATTAAACGCAAATTCTAACTTCCATGGCGGGGAGGATGCAAAATTCCGTTTAGCCAGTCAATTAGATGCCGTATATAAGTTAACGGGAAGCAAAATATTACAAAGTGGCTCTTTTATTACTCGTAATAACATGCCAATACCATTGAACCTAACAAAAACACATCATTATGTTTCAGGTGTAACCAGTACCAAAAATGCCAGTATGGATATCACAGAAAGCCAATTAACAACGGACCAGATCGTAACGGGGAGTAGTTTTATCATTACGCCTAGAGCACTATCTGATGGAAAAATCGAAGTGGCTAGTGGCTTTACGCGTAAGAATTTAATCAGTATTGATAAATTTGATGGCGTTCAATTACCGAATTTTACAACAACAGAAATGTTTAATACTTCAACGATTAAACCTGGTGATTTACTGATTGTTGGCAAATATGATGAAGATAGTGATTCCGATATGCAACAAGCTGGTATTTTCTCAGGGATATTAAATGGGGAAGATACTAATTCTACTGTGATCATGATTGTTGGTATAGATAATTATTTTTCAGTTAATGAGTAAATTATGACATTAAATGAATTGCTAAAAAAGAAACTAGCGATTAATGGTATATGGGTTGACTCTTCTCAGATTAATGAACATCGGCATCGCTTCTGGTTAGAGTCAACAAAGAAAAAATATAAAAAAATACGTTATCAAACACAAAACGGTATGAAGGAAGTTTTATTTCCTCGGCATGTTAGAGTTTACGAAATTTTAGCTTTGTATATAAAGGAATTGTATGGTGATGGCTTTTTTTATGCCCCCGTAATTGAAAATGATGTAACAAACTATTATTTAATTTGTATAAAAGATGATTGTATTATTTCACCTTCGGATACCATTATTACTGAAAGCATGCTGACATACATATTAAATCAAAAAGACAGCTCTGAATATGCTTCATTAAATGTTACTGTGTTTAATAATGAAATATTTAATGCCATTTATGAAGAGTACAAAGGTCAGGAAGAAAAATATCGTATAAAGTCATTTAAATTATACTTATTAATATCAATGTCTATTTTTTTATTTACTATGGTCGTTTTTATTTTATTTCTATATTAAGGATATTAATATGAAAGATATTCTTTCTGGATGGCGTGAACATGGGTTATTGAAATCTAAAAGCATGTTGATTTCTCTAGTAGTGATTGTTGTTTTTATCATTATTTCCATCGGTACTTACTATATATATCAAAAAAAGGTTGATGAAGAAAACCGAGAGTACCAAAGGCAACAATTAGCTATTAGTGAAAAGAAAAAAATATCTGATTACTATATTAGTCAATCACAGGGATACCAAATTAATGACTTAATAACCATACTTGAGCAAATTATGGTGAGCCGTTACGCATTTACACTTAGTGGTTTTTCTGAGGATTCATTTAATTGTAATACGGAAAGTTGCGATTTTCTCTATAAATTAAAACAAGGCGCTATCTTTAGTGCTCAAGAAAAAATATTTTTTAATGAAAAATATGATGGGACAATCAGTCCTGATAGCATTGGGTTCTCTAATTTAAACATAAGCTACACGAATGGTTTAGTTATAGAAAATATCATTAATCATGTGTACGGTAAGACTCCTTTATGTAATGATTATATCAATTATATTTATGCATTTAATTCATCTAAAAATAATTCTCATGAGAAAATAACATTTATTGAGCTTCCATCATCATCAGTAGCTAGTTTAGAACAGAAATACTCAGATTATGTAGATAGTCACCATCTGCTATTTTCAAAATTCGAGTTAATACTTCCTGAAAACCCATTGAAAATTAAAAAAATACTTGAAAGACAACCGTATATCAATTTTTATACTTTTAAGTCTATCGAAAAATTAGATAGCAACAATATTAAAGTAACAGGAGTTTTTACATGCACAAAATAATTCTTCCATTATTTATCGTTATGATAGGCAGTCAAAATGCTTTTGCAGAAGAGCAGAATGAAAGCGTAGATGCAGTGGCGCCTGAAACTGCTGAACTTTCTATCGAACAGAAAAACATCATCGATTTAATGCAAAACAACCTGAAGTTTGAATCTGAAAAACTGAATATAGAAAATCAAATCACATTAGCGAAGCTAAAAAAAGAACTTAAAGAGGTTAATGAGCTACTTAATGAGCCAATGGTTCAAGAAAGAACTATTGTGAATGAGCCTGAAAATGAAGCTTATGAACAGAAAATCAATGAATTAATGGATGCCCCGATTAAACCCGCTGAAAGGCCAAAGGTAATTATGATTTCTCATATTGCGGGGGTAAAAAAAATTGGTGTCATTAATCCTGAAAATAAACAAGTCACGTTTACTACAGAAAATACACCATTTAAAATGAATGGGACGCGTTATCGTGTTGTTCTAAAAAATCAACAATATAGAGTTATTGAATGAAATGAATCTACCAGTTGATTTTATTTATTTGAATAATATAGAAAATGGCGTAAAAGCTTTAGAGAAATGTCAATTAAATTTATTAGAAAAAGATTTAATTACAGTTGATTATAATAATAAAAAATATCTGATTGTTAATAAGTTGAAAATTAACCACCTGGCTGCTGCTTATATGGATTTGCATTATGCAATATCTGTATATAAAAAGGCAATTAACGGGTTTATGTTAAGTAGTGAAGCCCAGTATTATCAAATAATTGAAAGCGCAACGCGGGCAACAAGTAACAGTATTTTACTTGAAACGAGTCATGTTCAAAAGGAACTTGAAAGTTTATTACAAATAGCGGTAGATACAGGGGCGAGTGATTTGCATATTACACGAGGAGATGTGATTTCAAAAATTGAATTTAGAGTTAATGGTTCTTTAATTCTCTATTCACAAATGACATCAACAAGTTGTGATGAGTTAGTTTTTGTCTTGTATAACGTTGAAGCCACAACGAAAGAAACAACGTGGAATCGTCAGCAGCCACAAAGTGCGAATATTCTTTATGATTTACAAGGTAAAAAATACCGCTTTAGGTATGCACATTTTCCTATATTTGGTGAATCGAGTGACTGTTATCACTGCGTTTTACGAATAATCCCCGCATCCATCGATACTAATCCAAATCCGAGACTCGAAAATACAGGGTTGTCGCCAATAGAAATTGACGATATTAAAACGATTTTAAGCAATCCTTATGGTGCATATTTTATCGCAGGTACAACAGGATCTGGAAAATCAACAACACTTAAAACAGTCATGGAGTGGCTGCAAATTAACCGCTTCAATAATAAAGGTTGTTTTTTAACTGTTGAAGATCCAGTTGAATATTATATCTATGGCACTAAACAGAGTTCAGTATTGGATGTCGATGGAGGAGGGTTTCATTCGGCGATAAAGTCTGCACTTCGCCGTGACCCAGACGTTTTAATGATAGGAGAAATTCGCGACAAAATTTCTGCTAATGCGTTATCTGGCGCAGTTGAAAGCGGACATTACTGCTTCACTACAGTCCATGCGGGAAGCATTGTGACGTTATTACAAAGATTATCTGCATTAGGAATAGCAGGTGACAAACTCTCCACACCTGGTTTTATTGCTGGTTTACAGTGTCAGAAGCTAATGCCTCTTTTATGTCCCCATTGTAAAAAAACAGAGACCGTTATCTTGGGTAAGTTTCAAAAAGACATTTCTATTATCAATCGTGACGGGTGTAAACATTGCAAAAATACAGGAATTAGCGGGAGAAAGTTAGTGGTTGAATATATGCGACCTTCAATCGATGAACTGTCAGCAATTGCTCAAAATAATTGGCTAGAAGCCTATGTTCATTGGCGGAAAAAGCGCTTTATAGGTGAGGGAATTGGTGAAGGGTTTCAAATAAAAGAAAAAACGATGTTACTCGTGATTGAAAATAAAGTTTGTTATCACTGGTTTACTCATGAGTTTGGTGTTATTCCCCCTGATGATCTGGAGGTGATATTTGAAAAAATTCACTAAGTCTCAACGATTATACTTATATCAGTTTTGTGCAGATATGATTAATTCTAACCTTCCAATATATGATTCAATCATAAAACTTAAAAAAGAAGGAGGTTCAATTATTGGAAAAGGATTTGTGAAAAAATTGAATTTCCTTTTAGATAAAATGGCTAATAAGGAATCTATCGCTTCTGTTTTTGATGGTATGGTGCCCAAAAATGAACTTAGTTTAATTTATTCGGCAGAAAAAAGTGGGGCATTAGCAAATGGTTTCACCAGCATTATTGATGTGATTAAATATAAAGATCAATTAATGGCCAAGGTGATTAAATCAATAACTTTTCCTATGATTATGTTTGTTTTGTCATTAGTTGTGATTACGGGGTATTCACTAAAGGTTTTCCCTGCTTTTGAAAAGGTTTTACCTGTGAGCCGTTGGCCTGGAGTGACTAGTTCGCTGTATAACTTCGGACTAGCATTATATGAAGGGTTATGGATATATATGCTTATTTTTTTAGTAATAAGCATCATCGTTATTCGTCTCATTATGGCAAACTTAACAGGTTTAATGCGTGACCGTTTTATTGACAAAGTTATTCCATTTTCGACATTCAAACAATTAAATGCCTCTATCGTATTAAACAGTTTATCTGGCATGCTTAAAAATAAAATACCAATTAACGATGCTTTAACAATATTAAGTTTAAATGCAAATCGCTGGTTACAAAGCCACATTAAAATTATGCAAATTAATATGTCAAAAGGTATGAACTATGGTGATGCACTTAATACTGGGTTGTTGAATGTTCATGAACTTTTGAATATTAGCTTATATTCTGCACTGCCGTCATTTCATGAGGTTTTAACATCAGTATCAGAAAAATCTAAAATAAATATTAATGAGAAAATGGATAAATTAGCAGCATTATTAAAGTCATTTTCAACGTTGATATTAGGCGGTTGCGTCATTTGGGTATTTATTGCTTTATTTTCTTTATCCGACCAACTATCGAAAATGTCACAAATGTAATGAGTAGAAAAATGAAATTAAAAAAGTTATGTTTAAGTGCATTGCTATTACCAATGGCTGTTAATGGCGTTACGACAAAAGGGATTAAATATATTGATGGTTCAGGACCAGTAAACCCTGCTACGTTGGTTTGCGCTAATACCTCTACACCGTTACCACTTGTGGTTTCAACATTAAGAGATTTTGGCATGAATTCAGATTTTAGAAACCGAGTTTCAGTCAAATTTGAAGTGGATTATTGGACAGAAAAAGAACGAGGTATTCCATTAAAACTGGCTAATTTTTTTGGTGACCGACAAATCAATTGGGATGGCCCCCCCTCTTTTGGTGTTCAAGGAATAGGAGGCCCAGTTTCGCAAGTTCCGCTCAGTACAAGATTTATGAAGGGAATGAGTGTTGCTGATGCAGGGATTGGTTATCCTAAAAAACAAGATCAAAATAAAAAGTTCGAACCATATTATAACGAAGTTATAATATGGAAATCTCCGAGCTTCTATACTATTAAATACAACCCCGTCGTACAACGTGCGGACGGGGGATCGCGGGCCTTCGATTTAAGGCAACCTGATGAAATTATCTGGTTACCAACACGTTCAATTAAAAGATTATCAATTCGCATTGAGGACAGAAAATCTCCACCAAGACCTGAAATATCGAACATAACAGCTTTTGTTGCATTTACTTGGAGAGCTAAATTTGGTTATAACCCAAAATCAATGGATCCACCGATATTAGAACTGAGTAAAGTTGAGATGTCTGGGTGGGATAAGGAAAATGGCGGCAATATGCATATAGGAATTGATAACGATTTAAAAGTTTATTTTTTATCGAACTTGAGTGCTAAAGTGAGTATGTCATTAGGGGAAACCTATATTTTAGCGATGAACTGGAGCCGAATTCCAGATATTCGAAATCTGGCAACTAATACCAATTATTCTAAAAAATATAGAGAAGCACGGAATGCTTTTGCAGGTCCTCGAGTTAATTTTCATGATTTATATTTTGGAATGGAACGTGGAGAAAAATTTCCACAATATGACATAAACTTAAAAAAAACTGATTTTATTTATACTAATGCGGACTTAATTAATGGAAACTTAGGTGAGTTTGGCTACAAAAAATATGCTCAGACGTATTTTAGGGGAAGTATTAGTGCCTACAATAACGTCTATATTAATGAGGATCAGTATCGTAAAGATGGTTCAGTCTTAAATATTTGTGATTGATATGTATAGTTTTATTTATTTTTTTTATCTCTTCCTTGCATTTATTGTAGGGTGCTGTATTGGAAGTTTTGTGAATGTGGTTATTTATCGATTGCCACTCATTATTTTTAATCGAGGAGGGAGGGAGTTATTAACATTAAGCTTTCCTCACTCTCATTGCCCACACTGTAAATTTAAGGTTTATAAACGCGATAATATCCCCGTTATTAGTTGGTTTTTATTAGAAGGTAAGTGTAGACATTGTAAAAATACAATATCAAAGATATATCCACTTTCGGAATTTATTTTTGGAGTTATTTTTAGTACGGTTTTTTATTTTTCTTACCAAAATAACGAACTGATAACAATAGTGATTTTCCTTATTGCTTTTAGTACATGTTACGCTATTTTTTTCATTGATTTAAAATGGTATATCATTCCTGACGAACTAAGTTACTTATTGATATGGTTAGGTTTAATCAGTTCAGTCATGAAATGGACATCCGTTATTCCTATTCAAGCCGTACTAGGTTGCGTTTTTATATGGGTATGCATAAAAACCATTATTATAGTATTTAAACGTGTGACAGGAAAAGAGGGTATGGGAGACGGTGATGCCAAGTTATTTGCAGCAGGAGCTACATTTATTGGCATTTCACAGGTACATTGGTTATTTTTACTATCGTCCATATTTGGCATAATATGTTATGTCATATTTAGATTATACAGTTATTCTCCTGATCGAGGTGATTATAAAAGTTACTATGACATTGATGAGAAACACCATGTTCCTTTTGGCCCTGCATTTTGTTTAGCAATTATTTTTTTATTCTATTACAACCAGATGAACTAACTTTTCATATGCTAAATATTCAAAAAGTATATTTTAATGTGTTTTAGTTAGATAGTGCATGGATTGTTTTTTTTGATTATTAATTTAATTATTTTTTTATTATTGTTTATTGGTTTTTTTTAGGGTATATTAATTTCGTAATTAATCTTTACTTTCATTTTCATGATTCGCTATTTTATGGGGTGCTGGTCACCCCTTTTTTTTATTCATAATTTTATTTATATATTATTTATATATTATTTGTATTTTCATTATATGCTTCTCTCTTTTGTTTAATGTTTACTAGCATTAATAAAAATAATTTATTATTTTTATTTTAGCACTAAATTGGAATTAGTTTAATTGGTCATAAGATTTTTACCTACTTAATGGCTGTTAAAGTAGTGTCTTATTGATTTTTAGATATGAGACTATGAAACCATAATGAGTAAGGAGTGTTTAATGCCATCATTTGAAATGATTTCAAATAAAGTTAATAAATTAAGTTCGAAAACACTATCATTAGCAGATATCATGTTAATGTCTCAAGAACAGTTACATGAGCAGTTTAGTCATATTTTAAACAGGGATGAAATTGTTAATTTATATCAAATAGCACAAGAAAAACACAATGAGAATCGATTATTTGAATCCCAATTATTGGCCCGTATTAACCCTCAAACATCTGCTTTACGGCCATTAAATGTAAAGCCTATCGCTGAAAAACACAGTTACATTGATATGTTCCCCGAGCGCTCTAATTATTTTGTTCGCGAGGGGTCTGTTTCTTCTTCTTTTTCTCCTGCTGCTTATTTAACTGAGCTTTATCGAGAGGCTCTGCCTATTCATGACAAACAGTCTGTATACAATTTAGGTAATAGGCGGCCAGATATAAGTAACATACTGTTATCTCAAGACAATATGGATACTGAAACTTCTACACTCACCTATGCAAATGAAATACTTGTGAGTGCAATTTCAAGCATTATGGTAGAACCACCTGATAAGATTGAAGAAAAATTATCATCATGCCGGCAGGGTGGAGACCTACCTTACCATCACGCTTACAACACCGTCCGCCTAGGAATTTTTCAGCAAGATCCCCATTTAAAAACAATAACAAGCTTACCATTTTTCAATCAACTACTCACGGCACAAAAGTTGACGGCCCTTAGCTTAAATCTTCCACCTGAAAGCTTTGCCATTTTGACGGAAAACCTCACTGAGGACGAAGAAAAAATTAATGAACTTTATGATAAGAATTTTGGGGAGATCAGTGAGTCTGATTTGTCATCGATAACTCAGTTGTCTCGTTATTATCAAGTTTCTACAGATGAAATTGCCACTTTAATTGAATTAACTCGTCTAAGTTGCGGTTTTACAGATACGGGTGTTGATGGTAATTACAGCGCATTATTCCTTCTTTATTTCAACAAAATGGTTCGGTTATTCAGAGCGACAGAGCTAACGATCCAAGACATGGAGCGCATTGTTCTTAATACAGATTTACCTATTGATAAGTTAACACCCGATATTATTTATCAAATAGCATATGCGAAAATATTTGTGCAGCAAGGTTATTTAACTCTATCAGAAGCCTTCATTTTAGCTAATGCAATGATTGGCATAAGGTCAACATCGCTACAAGTCAGTCAGTTTGATCTTTTATTTAATACACCATTACTTGATGGGAAACGATACGAACTTGATGAGCAACTCATTACAGTTCATCCAGATAAACTCCTTCAAGGCGACAGCTTTCACCGGTCAGTATTAAAACGCAGTTTTAACGTTGATGATGCGGGATTATGGTTACTTCATCAAATGGGGAGCAGAAATAATTCCTATGCATTTAATAATACAAGGGAAAAGCTATCCGATTTATATCGGATCGTGTTGCTTGCACGTGCTCATGCATTAACCATTGATGAACTTGAGATTATCTTGCAGTTATCTGATTATCGTGAAGTGCCACTCTATGATCTCGACAATGACCAACTATATGAAATTATACACTATGTATCGAAGATCACTTTGTGGTTAGCAGAGCAAAATTGGAACGTTTATCAGCTATTTATTATGGTAGGCGATATTACGAGTGCAGTGTGGACTCCAGCCCTCGATGATTTACAGCAAACGTTATTAAATGGTATTGGTGCTGTGCCTAATTTACATGGTGAAGCACTTGTGACAAGAATAGCGCCATTTTTTGTTTCAACATTGTCGTTAAATTCTAATTATATTTCAGAACTATGCTTGCATTGGGTTAACCAGATAAAGCCCAATGGGCAAACGGCGGATAAATTTTGGCAACTAATCCAAAAACAAATTCTTACAGATGCAGAACGCGCTGATGTTATTGCATTTACACAAACGCTAACACAATTATCTATTATTATTAATCAAATTCATCTAAGCGAACAAGAATTAGATCTGATTATTAAAAAGCCATCGTTATTGATTTCTAGCCTATCCGAATTAGGTTTAACGACCGAAATATTATTACAATTAACACAGTTTCATCAATGGGTGAATGGTTCAGGTGAATTTTCAAATGATGTGCTTACCGCACTGAATCATCAACAATTATCCGCTGAAATTTTAGCGAGTAGTCTAAACGATGATGTAGCAAAAGTGGGACAAGCACTTATGCTCGCTCGGCAAGTTGGGCTTAGCCGTAATCATAATGATGATGTCTCTTTGCCAACACAAGAACGAACCTATTTAGGGCACTGGGAGCAAGTTTCGATAGCAATACAGTTACTCTACGTGTCAAACCTACTTAATATCACACCTGATGGGATAGTTCAGCTGCTCGAATTATCTTACGAACCTAAAAAAGGCTACTTTTCCTGGACTGTACAAAGCCATCTTATCCAAGGTGCTTTGAATCAACCCGATAATGAAACGGTTTACCATCAATTAGAGGAACAATGGGGGAATGCATTAAGCACATTTTATCGTTTGAAAGCGGCTCCTGTTCCATTACCTACTCGTGATGATGTTTACTATTATTTATTAATTGATAACCAAGTCTCAGGGACAGTCACAACATCACGAATTGCAGAAACAATTGCATCGTTACAACTCTATATCTACAGAGCACTCAATGATCTAGAAGACAAAACCGAAAGTGGCGTAATCAGCCGCCCATTTTTTATTAATTGGGATAAGTATAATGCCCGGTATAGTACTTGGGCGGGGGGCGCTCAATTACTGTACTACCCTGAAAACTATCTTGACCCAACAATGCGAATTGGGCAAACACAGATGATGGATGGCATGTTGCAAGACATTAGTCAGAGTAATTTGTCCCCTGATACGATAGAAACTGCGTTTAATTCTTATCTTAGTCAATTTGAACACATCGCAAATTTAAATATCGTTAGCGGTTATCATAATAATATTAATTTTGATAATGGGCTTACCTATCTTATTGGTCATTCCGCAGATTCTAGCGGGTTTTATTGGCGTAGCGTCGACCAAGGTCAGTTTAATGAAGACGGAAAATTCCCAGCAAGTGCTTGGAGTGAATGGAAAGCCATTCAGATGGGGATAAATGCGGTTCAAGACTGGGTCAGGCCATTTATTTTTAATTCACGGCTTCATGTTGCTTGGGTTGAGAAAGAAAAACAAACAGATAGTGACAATCAACCAATAGAACACTATATACTGAAAATCAGTAAGTTAAATTACAATGGCACGTGGGCCGCGATCAACTCTTTTAGTCTTGATAGCACATTACGTATTTTTTCAAAAGACAAGTTATACCAAGTTGGGTTCTATTGTTCCTTGTATAGCAATAGGGTTGATGGGCTAGATCAAGATACTATCTATATCCTTTTTTATACGAAAAAAGAATTTTATACAGAAGAAATGCCAACGACAGCTTCAGGCTTATTTATTTACCCGAATATGACCACCCAGAATATAAGTAGTCAAGATTCGAAAAATATTGTTCTCAAGGTTTATAATGATTTTGATACATTAAAAAACCAACATTTAATTAAAAAAATAGCGCAGGATAATTATTTATATAATAAATTTCAGTATATCTATATCTATGCGAAATATGGCTACGATAACTTAACTATGGTGAATGGTAGTGGCCTTAGCAATATTAATGTTGTTGAATCAGGAAATAGGGGAATTACATTAAGCCTTGACGCTAATTTGAGTATCTCTTACCGGGGGGAAGGAACACGTCAGCGTGAACAATGTAATATGATGAAAAAATATTACAATAATGAACCAAGCGAGTTTGTTATTTATCCCCAGCAAACACTTGCTGGCAAACCGTTGTACAATGTTGTACATATGGTGAAAACGGAGGGGATGTATAATCAAAGTATTCTTCTTAATAACCCGAGTGCTGCTGACTTTTATGCATATAACTTAGGAAATAAAGGTGGTAGTGGGCCAATCCCGCCTTCAGAAGAATACTATCGACTTCCATCTTTAAAAGAATCAACGACACCAATAAGACAAATGGTTGTGTCAGATTCTGCCAACAATAAATCAAGAACAGATGGCTATTATGATATTAATACAGCACTCCCACCCCAAAATGTATATGTTCATATTTTTTCTGGGAATACAAAAAAAAGTTTTCTAGCCAGTAATTATGTTGAAAAACTACCAAATTTCAGCTTAGAGGAGATGATTTATAATTTTACGCACTTAGAGATTGATATTTCACTTTCTGAGTTTATTAATAATAAGCTAACGGTTACAGTGGATTATAATGCATACCCTATTGATATGCGCAGTTTAGGAACAAGAATTTATAAAATTGAAATACAACGGCAAAATCCCAATATCGAAGTAATTAGTTTTAATAAAACAAATTTATATGCGCAATACATGCAACGTGATATGCATCGAGTTCGAATTAATACTTTATTTGCACAGCAGTTAATTACCAAAGCGAATAAAGGTATTGATCATATTTTAACAATGGATACGCAATATTTGCCTGAACCTCAAATGGGAAATGGTGATTATATTCGTGTCACAATACCCAAATACGATACTGGGCTGCATGGTAATTCAAGAGCGGCTAAGTTACTTATCGGGTCAGAAAGCGCCTCTATGGCTGTTTTTTGGCAGGGCAGATTGAATGATATCGATACGAATATCGTGCTTTTTGTTCCTTTAAGCCGAAAGGCATCACCGTTCAATGATATTATTGATTTTCCTAGTAATACTGAATTAACTTTACAGCTGCATTTCCAAAGTCAGAGTGGTCTTTCATCTATTGGTGTACTCGCTGCCTCAGTGGAAAATAACCGACTTTATCTTTCCAATTATACGCCAAATAGTCATCAATCTGTACAAGTTGAATTGCTAAAAAATTATATTGAGCCAATGGATTTTACGGGGGCTAATTCACTGTATTTTTGGGAGATGTTTTATTACTTACCCGCTATGGTGTGTTCCCGGTTATTACAAGAAAACCAATTTGATCAAGCGCTTACCTGGCTTAAGTATATTTGGAGCCCAATGGGGTACCAAACATGGCAAGGCAATAAAGCGCCATACTCTTGGAATTGTAGACCACTTGAAGAAAGTATCTCTTGGAGTGCGTCGACGATTGATACCACAGATCCTGATGTTATCGCACAAAATGACCCTATACACTATAAGATCACAACATTTATGAAAATGCTGGACTTATTAATTGCTCGTGGGGATACAGCCTATCGGCAACTTGAAAGGGATATGTTGAATGAAGCTAAAATGTGGTATACCCATGCGCTGAGTTTACTTGGAGAAAAACCGTATATTCCTAATATAGGCGATAAATGGGGGGATATTAATTTAGGTGCCGCCGCAGAACAACAACGCATTAAGAATTATCATGATGATCTTATTCATATTCATCAAAGTGGGGTCTTACGTCGACCATCAGAAAGAGTTGAACAACTGATGCCATGTTTCTATCCGCAGGTGAATACAAAGCTTGAAGGCTACTGGGATCTATTAGAACTACGGTTATATAACTTGCGCCATAACCTTTCAATTGATGGGCAACCTTTGCATTTACCTTTGTATGCTGAGCCCCTTTCCCCAGAAGTATTAAAAAGTTCAAGCATTATTTCATCACACGGAGGGAGAGCATTACCGAAGGTACAATTACCCCTACAACGTTTTTCAGTTGCATTAGGTAATGCACGAGGATTAGTCAGTCAATTGATGCAATTTGGTAACATGTTGCAGGGGATTATTGAACGACAGGATAGTGAAGCGATGGCTGAGATGATGCAGCTACAGGCAAGTGATCTTTCGCAAGTATCCATTGCCTTGCAAGAATCAACCATTGCTGAAATTGAAGCGGATAAAAAAGTTCTGCAGGCAAATAGACAAGGCGCTTTACAGCGTTTCAATAGCTATACCCGCCTTTATGATGAAAATGTGAATGTGGGCGAACAATTGGCGATGGATCTTTTTTTATCATCATCCATCACAGCATTGAGTTGCGAAGCATTGCGTATGTCAGCAGCGATAATGAATATGATCCCTAATATTTATGGCCTTGCCGTTGGCGGTGGGGAGAGTGGCGCTATTTTCAACGCGTTAGCCATTGGTACAGAAATGAGCTCTCATGCTACGCGAATTTCAGCGGAACGCCTTAGTTATAATGAAACCTATAGACGCCGACGCCAAGAGTGGGGGATCCATAAAGATAATGCACAGAATGAGTTGGAACAAATAGATGCTCAGCTTGATCTATTGGGAATTCGTCAGGAATCGGCAAAGCTGCAAAAGCGCTATTTAGAAATGCAAAGGGGACATACACAAGCTCAACTGGAATTTATACAACGCAAATTTAGCAATAAAGCCATGTATAACTGGTTACGTGGTTGTTTATCTTCAATTTATTATCAATTTTATGACCTTACATTGTCTCGTTGTTTAATGGCTCAAGAGGCTTTCCGTTGGGAGACCAACCAACGTGATGCCACATTCATCAAACCAGGCGCATGGAACAGTAATTATGCGGGATTACTGGCAGGAGAAAACCTTGCGTTGAATTTGACTCAACTGGATGAAGCATACCTTAAACAAGAAAGTCGCCCGATGGAAGTGACTCGTACAATCTCTCTGGCACAATGGTATTCCTCACAACCTGATGGTAACGGTTTTATCTTAGCGGATGAAGTGAAAAATATCTTGATTAAAGAGGAAGGCGGGGTGGGAACTCGAGAAAATGGATTAATACTCGAGCATAATGGCATTTTAATGAGCACATTTAAACTTGCTGATTTTAATATCAAAAATGACTACCCAGATAATTTAGGCAATATTCGTCGAATTAAACAAATAAGTGTATCTCTTCCAATGCTAATGGGGGCTTATCAGGATATTCAAGCTGTGCTGAACTACAGTAGTAGCCTTATCGTTCCGAGGGGATGCAATACTATTGCACTTTCCCACGGCATTAATGATAGTGGTCAATTCCAACTCAATTTTGATGATCCCCAATTCCTACCTTTTGAAGGCATTCCTATTGATGATAGCGGGATTTTCACCCTCAGTTTTCCAAATGCAACAGGAAAGCAAAAATTATTACTTTTGAGTTTAAGTAATATTATTTTGCATATTCACTACGGTATACGTCAATAATCTCATGGAAGTACAGGCAGGAGACTGCCTGTCAGGAAAATACTATGGAAAAACAATCTGGTGTTAATATTGCGCCATTATCGCTCCCAAAGGGTGGTGGAACTAGCCAAGGTATGGGGGAGAACATTGCAAGTGCAGGCCCAAGTGGTATGTCATCAATGTCAATTCCACTTCCTTTATCTTCGGGGCGAACCTATTCCCCCTCTCTCTTATTATCCTATAGCAGTGGAGCTGGGAATGGCGCTTTTGGTTTAGGCTGGCAAGTAGGGCTGTTATCAATTAGCCTCAGAACACAACATGGCATTCCCCGTTACGCAGGAAAGGATCAGTTTTTGTCGCCAGCAGGCGAGCTATTAGTGATAGCGGTCAATACATTAGGCGCTGCCGATGTTCAACGACGCACACAATTACAGGGTGTAACGCTATCATCGACACATTTAGTGACGACGTATCAACCGAGAGTGATTGAAGATAATAGCCGCTTAGAATATTGGCAACCGAGTAGTGAAGGTGAGGAAAAGCCTTTCTGGGTTATTTATTCACCTGATGGAAATATCCATTTTTTAGGTAAGACGAAACAGGCGCGTATTTATTGCGCTGAAAATACCAACCAAATTGCACAGTGGCTTATTGAGGAAACCATTACGCCCACTGGAGAACATGTTTATTATCAGTATAAGGCCGAAAATATCGCTAACTGTGATGAACAAGAGCAAGCGCTCTCTTCCGCAAGTGTGGGGGCACAACGTTACTTATGGCAGGTTTCGTATGGCAACATTCAAGCAGCACAAACGCCTTTCATTCTAAGAGATACCCCTATTCAAGAAAATAGTTGGTTGTTTCATGCCATCTTTGATTATGGCGAGCGCAGCATCATCGATATAGATAAGCCCGATTATCATGAGCAATCACTTTGGTTGTGCCGGCCTGACTGTTTTTCACGGTTTGAATATGGTTTTGAAATAAGAACACGTCGCCTTTGCCAACAAGTTCTGATGTTTCATCGGGTCGATTTATTGTCAGGCGCAACTGCCTCTGAACAGCCACCTGAACTCGTCGCCAGAGTGGTGTTTGAATATGATTTGCAGCCTACATTAACCACGCTGGTGGCTGTAAAACAAATAGGGCATGAAATTGGAGGGGAAATAGTTACCAGAGCGCCTTTAGAATTTGATTATCAACATCAAGAACGCCCTAAAGCGAGTCAATGGGGGGAGTTCACGGCGTTACAATATTTCAATTCACAGCAGTCATATCAACTGGTTGATTTATTTGGTGAAGGAATTTCGGGGATTTTATATCAATCGCCTGAAGCTTGGTGGTACCGTTCCCCTGAGCGGGATGCCACCATTGGGGAAAATGCGGTGAGTTATGCGGAACCCACTGCATTAGTGCAAACGCCTTCTTTGAAACAAAATGCGGTTTTGATGGATTTTACTGGGAATGGCCAATTAGATTGGGTTATTGCTCAACCTGGTCTTGAAGGTTACTACAGTCAACAGCCTGATAGTCGCTGGACTCAATTTATTCCCATCTCTGCATTTCCGACGGAATACTTCCACTCTAGATCACAACTTATTGATTTAACAGGTAACGGTATCATAGACCTTGTTTTAATAGGCCCGAAAAGTGTACGTATTTACGCCAATAACAGAGAGGGATTTTCGGCGGGTGAACTCACGATACAACCTGAGGGAGTGGTTTTACCGATTGCCAATGCAGAAACATTAGTCGGGTTTAGTGATCTTTTAGGATCAGGCCAACAGCATTTGGTCGAAATTAATGCCGGAGGGGTCACTTGCTGGGCAAATTTAGGTTATGGGCAATTTAGTCCCCCACGCACGCTCGACGGTTTTAGTTTGCCAAAAGCCTTATTCAATCCAAATTTTATTTATCTTGTTGATACGGATGGCTCTGGTTATGTTGACTTAATTTATGTGCAACCGACACAACTTTTAGTGTATAGCAATGAAGCGGGTAATCGCTTTAGTGAACCTTATGTCATCGCGTTACCCACAGGGGTGCAATTTGATAATACATGCCTGTTGCAAGCTGCAGATGTGACGGGTATGGGGGTAGTTAGCTTAATCTTAACTGTTCCACATCAAGCCCCTTATCACTGGAAATTGGATTTTGCCTCGGAAAAAGCGTGGTTATTAAGCACAATCAACAACAATATGGGGGCTGAAACGTCACTGAGGTATCGAAGTTCTGCACAATTTTGGCTCGATGAAAAAGCTAAGTTGCAGAGAATGGGCTTACCTATAGTTTCGCATCTTCCATTCCCTATCCATGTTTTATGGCAGACACAAAGCGTGGATGAAATTACGCAAAACTGTTTGATCAGCAGTATCCGTTATGAGCAAGGGGTTTGGGATGGTGTTGAACGTGAATTTCGTGGTTTTGGTTACTTGGAAATGCTCGATACTGATGAGCGAGCCCAAGGGAATGCTCCCGAACGTACTGCTCCAACCCTAACAAAAAACTGGTTTTTAACGGGAAATCAAACGGTTGACCAACAGCAATATCACTATTTTTGGGAAGGAGATCCTCACGCATTTGACCATTTATATCCACGCTACAGCCAATGGGTTGATGACAAAGATATATCACTGGATACTTTTCCTGATGGGGGGGAATATTGGCTTTCCAGAAGTTTAAAGGGGATGCCGCTACGTACTGAGGTGTTTGGTTTAGACGGGAGTGATAAACAACATGTTCCCTATAATATTGTAGAATTTCGGTTTCAATCGCGTTTACTCCCCTCCACATCGGCTCAATATGTCACCCAAGTTTCACAAATAGAAGAAAGAACTTATACCTACGAGCGAATTATCTCTGATCCACAATGTGCTCAATCCATTGTTGTTGAACAGGATTTATATGGGGCAGTCCTTAAGGAAGTCACGATTGCTTACCCTCGTAGACTAAAACCAGCAAGTGATCCTTATCCGACGACACTTCCAACTACCACTGTAGGAAGTAGCTATGATGAACAACAAACTATTTTACGCTTAGTGATAAAACAATCGCGATGGCATCAATTAATCTCCTCTGATACTTATGTTTTAGGTATTGCGGATTGTCAACGTAGTGATGCATTTGAATTTGTGGCCACAGAGGTGCCAAAAGAAGGGATTACGCTTGAAACGTTGATAGCTAACAATGGCCTATTAGGTAAACATCGTGCTTCGGCGTACTTAGGTCAACAGCGGATCGTTTATACCGATGGTAAACGCGAGTTTGTGGAGCCTATTTTCCCTGTTCTCGTGGCGTATACCGAAACCGCAGTTTTAGATGAACAAGCATTAAAAGCATTTGATGGACATATTGGAAAAGAGGAGCTTATTCAATATTTATATAAAGGTGGCTATACCCAAGCGCCACAGCTATTGGGTCATTCCACGGAGTTGGTTTGGTGTGCTCGTCAAGGTTACACCGATTATGGTGATGCAAAACAATTTTGGCGGCCATTGGCGACTCGAACGACGTTATTGACGGGAAAAACACATTATCGTTGGAGTCAACATTACTGTGTAATCACTGCGATGGAAGATGCTGCAGGCATGACAACATATGCACAGTATGATTATCGGTTTATGACGCCAATTCAAATTCAAGATATCAATAATAACCAAAGTCATGCCGCATTAGATGCCCTAGGGCGAGTCACGTCTACACGTTTTTGGGGAACAGAAAATGGCTTACCGTGTGGTTATAGCCCCCCGTCAGATAAACCTTTTAAGGCACCATTAACTGTTGAGGACATTCTAAGTTTGCCAAAAGGCACCCCTGTTTCCCAAGCGATTGTTTACTGTGATGATAGCTGGATGTATCAAATTGATAAACCACATGATTTACCTCAGGATTTTAAAATAACAATAGGGAACAAAATAGGTTCTTTAGCGCTACGTCGGTTGCGAAGGTCTTGTGCATTAAAGCAAAAACCATTTGTCGCTTTGACGACGGGTATGCGTATTCCACCGCATTTTTGTACGATTACGACAGACCGTTATGATAATGACCCTGAACAGCAGCTACGCCAACAAGTGGCTTTTTTTGACGGTTTTGGGCGATCGTTACAAACGTCTATACGCCATGAAGCTGGAAATGCTTATATACGTGATGATTCAGGGGCTCTTCAGTGTGATCCTCAAGGAAAGTTAATTGAACGCTTTACATCAACTCGTTGGGCTGTAACAGGAAAAACAGAATACAACAACAAAGGTCTTGCCGTCAGAACTTATCAACCTTATTTCCTCAATAGCTGGCGTTATGTCAGTGATGCTAGCAGCCGGAGTGATTTGTATGCCGATACGGTTTATTACGACCCACTAGGAAGAGCTAGCCAAGTATTAACGGCTAAAAATTATTTACGGCGTACTCAAATATTCCCGTGGTTTACAGTTGAAGAAGACGAAAATGATACGTTAGAAGGGTAAACAGGGGGAGACGATGAAAAAAAGCGTAAACATGTCTTTTCATGCAGGAACACCCACAATACAAGTTACGGATAACCGGGACTTGACTATTCGCCATCTACAGTATTATCGGGAACCAAAGCAACCTACAGATCTTGATGAACGAGTCACATTACAGCAGTTAAACATACAGGGGTATTTAGTCAGTTCAGCTGATCCTCGGTTAGGCTCAAGCAAGATAAACAACATGATTTCCCGCTATAATTTAATGGGAGAGACTCTGTTCACTCATGGGGTTGATGTGGGAGATTCCGTTGCGCTAAATGATATTGAGGGACGTTTATTATTTAGCATTGATGCGAATGGCATTCGTCGAACTTGCCAATATGAGGCCAAAATGACGTTGGGCCGTCCTATTAGCATCTCGGAACAAATAAATAACGAAGCTCCTTATATCAGCGAATGCTTTATTTATGCAGGTTCCTCCATTGACGAACAAAAAGCAAATTTGGCAGGGGCCTGTGTTGGTCACTATGACACAGCGGGGTTATTAGTATTAAAACAGGTTTCCCTTCAAGGGAAGCCGTTGTTAACGACTCGTCAATTTATACTGAAAATTGAAGAGAGGGAAACGGATGTTAATTGGACGAATAATGAAGAAAAACAAAAACTTGAAACGGAAGAGTATGGCTATCAAATACACGTTGATGCCACAGGGAGTTTGCTGAAATCTATCGATGCGAAAGGCAATCAGCAACGCTACGCATACAATATTGCTGGGCAACTTAAACATCATTGGCTAACTATTAATGGTCAAAAAGAGCGTTCGGTGATTCAATCGGTTGAATATTTAGCATCAGGGCAAAAACAGCAAGAAGAATTGGGTAATCATGTGCTCACACAGTATGAATATGAGCCACAAACACAGCGTTTATTGCGCGTCAAAACACAACGACCCAATACTAATTCACTAGGCTTCAAACTTTTCCAAGATATCCATTATGAATATGATCCTGTGGGAAATAGGACAAGTATGCGTAATGATGCAGAAAAAACACGTTTTTGGCGTAACCAAAAAATCCCCCCTGAACAGTGCTATCAATATGATTCATTATACCAACTGGTTAGTGCTACAGGGCGTGAAATGGCGAATATTGGGCAACAACATCATCAAATACCTCACTATGTGCCTTTTGATAATGCAACTTATACCCAATATATTCGGCATTATGTTTATGACCGAGGAGGAAACCTAACCAACATCCATCATCACTCTCCTGCCACCAATCAAAGTTATATAATACAAATGACGGTAAGCGATAAGAGTAACCGTGCCATCAGTAAGTCATTAGCCACGGAATCAAACCAGGTTGATGATTTTTTCACTTTAAATGGCCAGCAAAAACAGCTGATGAAAGGACTATATCTCAATTGGAACCCGCGTCAGGAGTTACAACATGTTTCCAGCCTAAGCTTGAATGAACATTATCGTTATGACAGCGCAAGTCAGCGTGTTTTCAAAATGAGTCAACAAGATCATTCTTGTGTCCAAACAAGGTATTTAACGGATTTGGAAGTCAACATTACACAACGAAATGACATCATAAAAGAACGTTTACAGGTCGTTAACATCGGGGGGGAAGATAATGTTCAAGTGCACGTTTTACACTGGGAGGATAACGCGCCTGATGGTATCAAGAATAATTTATGGCGTTACAGTTTTGATTTTTGGGCTGGTAATGGGGGTTTAGAGTTAGATGAAGAGGGGCGAATTCTCAGCCAGGAGGAGTTTTATCCTTATGGCGGTACAGCTGTTTGGTTGGCAAGTAATCAGGTAGAAGCTGATTATAAAATACGACGTTATTCAGGTAAAGAACGTGATAAGACTGGGTTGTATTATTATGGTTACCGTTACTACCAACCGTGGGTTGGTCGTTGGTTAAGTGCCGACCCCTTGGGAACGGTGGATGGGCTGAATTTCTACCGAATGTCTCGTAATAACCCGATCAACTATCATGACCCTAATGGCCTATTTCCTTTTCATTTGCTTAATCCATTACATTGGGTCAGAGAGTTAAGGCGAAGATCAGCAGAAAGAAAAACGGCAGAAAATGCAGATTATAGTTATATTTTCATGGCTAATGGCCGTTATTGGAACAATCGTTTTAATGATAAAGCGAGCTTTGATCGGGTCACACATAAAAATATTGAGTACTTACGCAAGGTTACCTCACCATTGAATGAGGCGGAATCAAGTTTTGTTGAACGATTTACCAAATTGAATTTTACATTACTTCATGCGTCAAAGACGGATTTTATGGTTAATGGCGAGGTCACATTTAAGTCAAGAGTCGCATTACGAAATAATAATATTATTGATTACACACATAATCACACCAGCTATTCAGATGAAATGAATTTACAAACAAAGGAATTTGTTTTTTTCTCACTAGGTATTGAGGCGGCAGAAGGTAAGCAGGTTAGCCGATTTGGCGATAAATTATATTATACCCCTTTAAATAGTGTCGAAAACGAACAATACATGCCGTATTCACATATTTCGATTAATGACACTTTAAACTACAACACGCGACAATTCTCAAGGCGCTTAGGGCGTACGTTTGGTCGTGATGATGGCAATACCCTTAAAGAAGAAAGAATTGCTAAAGAAGCTAGCGAAACGGTCTATGCCTACCATAATTTTAAAGAAGCAATCGCGTTAAGGATGATCAACTCTGCAAAGTTACTTTCTCCAGCAGGATATAGCCGAATAGTTAATACTCAGAGCAATCAAGAGTTTGATATGTTTATGTCATTATTATTTCGTCCTCAACTTCTCGTTCCGAGAGAATTAAAATCAAAAAATACCACAATAAAATCAATTCAGCATAGGCCTGAACTCATGGGGACATGTTAGGAGGTAATTAATTTCTTTGTAATATAAGGAGAAACATGACTTTTTTATTGTCAACAAAAACACCAACAATCGATGTTGTTGATAATCGAGGACTAAATATACGAACGTTTGAATATCATCGACACCCTAATGCACTGAATATGACTGATGAGCGAATTTCATACCAGCAGTTTAATATAAAAGGGCATTTGTACAAAAGTACTGACCCACGTTTACATATTCATGTCCAAGCTAATTTTTGCTATCACTATGATCTGTTGGGAACACTACTTTATTCAAATGGCGTTGATAATGGTGAGGTACGACGGCTAAATGATATTGAAGGGCGTTTGTTAGTCAGTATTGATGCTAATAATATTTGGCGTACGTGTGATTACGAGGGTAAAAACACGTTAGGGAGATTAATTCGTTGCCTAGAACGTGACGCTGTCACTATTGTGAGTGATTATTTTGTTTATGCAGGTAATTCTCCTGTAGAGCAGGCAAACAACTTAGCAGGACACTGCATTTCCCACTATGACCCCGCAGGGTTATTACAGCTGAACCAAATATCCCTCACGGGATCGCCGCTTTCAACTGCTCGGTGTTTTATTCAAGATGCCGAGAATGCGGAAGTCATTGCAAATTGGCGGCAGGGTGAAATGGATAATACGCTTTCGCAAGAGATTTTTGTTAATCAAAAGGCCTATGATGCGACAGGTTCTATATTATTGACGCAGGATGCGAAAGGCCATCAGCAGCGCTTATTTTATGATATTGCGGGGCAGTGTATAGGGCATTGGCTAACGATTTCGAGTGAGCCCGAACGGGTTCTCGTTCAATCCATCACTTATACCGCCAATGGAAATATTGTGCGAGAGGAATGGGGGAATGGAGTGGTTTCATGGAATGATTATGAACCTCAAACCCAACGTTTAATTCGCTCTCGAACAGAGCGACCAGTAGCCCATCCTCTCGGTTTTAAACGCCTACAAGATTTACGTTATCAATATGATCCCGTAGGGAATATTGTTTGTATTTACAATAATGCTGAACCTGTACGCTTTTGGCGAAACCAAAAAATAGAGCCGAAACAAAGCTTTGTCTATGATAGTTTATATCAATTGGTGAGTGCATCAGGGCGTGAAATGGCAAGCAATATCACGGAAAAGACCAAACTACCCAGATATTGTTCGTTCGACAGTATGACTATCACCCAATATTTTCGTACCTATCAGTATGATCGCAGTGGCAATTTAATACAGATCCACCATCGAGCTCCTGCGACAAACCAATGCTATACCCAATCAATGACCACAAGTACGCACAGTAATCGCGCTGTTCTCGATTCACTTACTGCACACAGTGATGAAGTTGACCACTTTTTTACACCAAGCGGACAGCAGACACAGTTATTTCAAGGGCAATGCCTTGACTGGACGGTGCGGCAAGAATTACGACAGGTTTATCAGGGAGAGGTTAATGAACATTATCGTTATGATTCGAATAGTCAGCGTGTTTTAAAGGTTAGCCAACAAAAATCAAATAGTTACCAAACCTATTATTTAGACGACTTAGAATTGCGTTACAAACAAATTCATGGAAAAGAAGCAGAGCAACTACAACTGATTGTTGTAGGGAATGCGGGAATTGCATCTATTCGCGCTTTGCATTGGACAAACAGAAGGGCAGATATAATTAAAAATAACGTAATACGTTACAGTATTAATGCGTTAGCGGGGAGTGGTGATTTAGAACTGGATCAATCAGGGCAATTGATGAGTTATGAAGAGTATTATCCCTATGGTGGAACTGCAATATGGGCAGCACGCAGTGCGCTTGAAGGGGAAGATAAGACACATCGTTATTCAGGTAAAGAACGGGATGCAACAGGGCTTTACTATTATGGTTATCGCTATTATCAGCCATGGTGTGGGCGTTGGTTAAGTGCCGACCCTGGTGGAACTGTCGATGGATTGAATTTGTTTCGAATGGCAAGGAATAACCCACTGAAATATAAAGATAATAATGGGCTAAACCCGTTTAATCAAATTGTTGAATATTATCATCGGCGCATTGATGAAAAGGCTAAAATAAGAGCCAATGAAAGCTATAAAATCATGTCGACAGGTACAGATTGGGTTTCACGCGATGATGATTCAATCCCGTTTATGGACCTCGATTCTTTCAATGCAATGACGCAGGATAATATGCAGAATTTACGCCTTGCTGTGGGTGAAATCAGGGGCGATTCGTTAGAATTTGTGAATAATTTCAACGAATTAAAATTTGACTTAATTCATTTCACAGATAAACGATTTTTAGAACGTGGTAGTCATGCCGTTTTTCGTTCCCGAGATAGCTTGCTAGACAAAATGCTGATCCGCTCTGACCACACGAACACCACAGATTTCGATTTTGTGGGTTTAAAAACAAAAGATTTTGTTTTTTTCTCTCTCGGTGTTGAGGGAGTGACAGGGAAAATGGGTAGCCGATTTGGTGATTTAAAATATGTTACCCCACTAAATTCAGTGCGTGATTATAAGTATTTAAAATATGGGCATATGGCAATTAATGATACGATGCTGTTTGATAAAAGAATGACATCACAAGGTAGGCTTGTTGACAAATTTCGAGGTGATCTGTGTGCTGCCGCAACATTAACTCATGAAAAAATTGCAACAAAACCCAGTGATACGCTTTATCCGTATAGTGATTTTAAAGAAGCACTTGCATTACGCATCGTCAAATCAACGCGATTACTCAACAAACATTCGCAACAAATTGTTTTCTCAACAACTTCAGACGCAGAATTCGATAATTTAATTTCCCTTTTTTACCGCCCTCAAATTCTTGTCCCGAAAAAATTACATTCGAAGAATACTCGAATTGTACAAGGGCAGAGAATGAATATTCATTAATGATTTGAATATAAAGGAAAATAATATGAATTTGTCTTTGTTTACATCAACACCATTAGTGGTTGTAAGGGATAATCGAGGAAATAAAATCCGGAAAATTGACTATTATAGGCATCCTAATTTTGCAGAGCAGACCGAGGAGCGTATTGAGTTTTATCAATTTAACACTCATGGTTTCTTAGCAACCGTTGCTGACCCGCGGCAATATGTAAAACAACAAGTTAATTTCAATTATAGATATAACCTTTTGGGGTTTTCACTGCAAACTCAGGGAATAGATAACGGTACGGTGAGGGTTCTTAATGATTCTGCAGGACGTTTGTTATTAAGTCTTGATGCCAATAATTTATGGCGTACTTTTGTTTATGAAACGTCAGCGTCTTTAGGCCGGTTAACGTGTATTTGGGAAAAAACTGCCGAGCAGGGGGAGCGTATTAGTGATTACCTTGAATATGCAGGGAACTCACTTCACGAGCAAAATGCTAATTTGTCTGGTCAATGTATTCGTCACTATGATACGGCTGGGCTATTGCAAATAGGCCAAATCTCTCTCACTGGGGAGGCAATTCACATTACAAGAAAGTTAATTCAATCACTTGATAATCAAGATTTTTATGTTAACTGGAATACAAATGACCGAGATGGGATGTTAAATCCTGAGCCTTTTTGTACAGAACTAAAAAATGATGCAACTGGGGCTAACATTCTTAGTATAAACGCAAAGGGGCATCAACAGCGTTTACATTATGATATCGCAGGGCAGTTACAATTTTGTGGGTTAACCATAAAAGGCGAGATTACACAATGCATGATCAAATCAATAGAGTATTCCGCAGCTGGGCAAAAACTGTGTGAAAAATTGGGAAATGGTGTTGTGACATATTATGAATATGAACCACAAACACAACGGCTTATTCGGTTTAGCACTGAACGAGCAAATAATCACGAATTGGGTTTTAAATGTTTTCAGGATTTGCGTTATCAATATGACCCCGTCGGAAATATATTATGTATTCGTAATGATGCAGAGCAAACACGTTTTTGGCAAAATCAAAAAATAGAGCCTGAACAAAGGTTTACATACGATACACTGTATCAGTTAGTGAGTGTAACAGGCCGCGAAATGGCGAATATTAATCAGCAAAGGCATGCATCTCCTCAACGTTTTATGTTCGATAGTTCAATGTACACCTATTACAATCGCACATATCATTATGATAAATCAGGTAATTTAATCGAATCCCGCCATCGCACTCCAGCAATACATAGCGGCTATACAATAAAAATGACGGTCAGTGATAGAAGTAACCGCGCAATAGATTATTCATTGGCGATGGAAGCTAAAGATGTTGATGCATTTTTCACGCAGAGTGGACAGCAAAAGCAATTAATGAAGGGCCAAACGCTGGATTGGACTGTACGTCAAGAATTACTGAGTATGAGGGGGGAAACGATTTACGAACAATACCGTTATGGTAGCGACCACCAACGAATTTTTAAACTCACCGAACATAATCAACAAATAGCGACTGTCATTTACTTACCTAATCTCGAACTAAAAAATATTAACCATCAAGAGAAACTTCAGGTTATCCATATCAATGAAACCAATGGAATGCGGGTTCAGGTTTTGCATTGGGAACAAGGAAAACCCAAAGAAATAGATAATAATTCAATACGTTATTCTATTGATTCATTTAATGGCAATAGCGGATTAGAGCTAGATAGCCAAGGTAACTTAATTAGCCTAGAAGAATACTACCCCTATGGAGGGACTGCAGTATGGCTTGTACGTAATGACGTTGAAGCGGATTACAAAACGATACGCTATTCAGGAAAAGAACTTGATGCAACAGGGTTATATTACTACGGTCATCGCTATTATCAACCATGGTGTGGTCGTTGGCTAAGTGCAGACCCTGGCGGAACAGTCGATGGTTTAAATCTTTTTAGAATGACGAGAAATAACCCATTAAAATACCAAGATAATGATGGTCTTAACCCAATTGACCGCGTTGTAGGATATTACCAGCAGTATAATAATTACCGGGCAAAATCACGTGCCAACCAGAGCTACCAGATTATGTCTTTAGGTGAACGATGGTTAGATAATAATAGCTATCGCCCTGTTTTTAATAACTTAGAGACATTTTTTGCGCATACTCAGGAAAATATGGTTCAGATTAGGACTAAGGTAGGTGACCTGAGTGATGATGAGAGAGGTTTTGTTGATAACTTTACTAAGCTAGATTTCACCTTACTGCATTTTTCAGACCAACAATTTCTTAAACCCCATAACCGTGCAACGTTTCGTTCAAGAAATGAGCTCATCAAGAAAGGGATCTTATCTGCGTGTGAAACCAATACCACACCAAGCGATGTACTGAACTTGAAAACGGTTGATTTTGCTTTTTTCTCATTAGGGATCAGAGGAGTGCGCGGAAAAACACGGAGTGAATTCGGTGATAACCTGTACGTCACTTCTGTAGATGATATCACGGGCTATAAGTATATGAATTATAGCCATATGGCTATCAATGATACCTTGGACTTTTATCGCAGAGAAACGGATATAAAACGTTTAACAGCACGCTTTCCTGATGACTCATCAGGTGTCGCCGCACTAAAAAGTGAAACGATCGCAGAGAGTGCGATTAACACGTTGTATTCATTTCAAGATTTTAGAACAGCACTTGCTTTAAGAATCGTGGACTCAGCACGTTTGCTTTCCTCTGAGTCACAGTTAAGTGTTTATGAAACCTCAACCAATGACAGTTTTGACCAATTAATTTCGTTATTTTACCGTCCTCAAATGCTTGTTCCTAAGAAATTAAAATCCAAGGCAACGACGGTGTCTAATGTTCGGCTTAACTAATGGGGTCAAATTAAACGTTTTTTAAAGGAGGAAAAATGGATGAATTTTCAATGGGGAAAACACCTTCAATAACGATTACTGATAATCGCGGGCTCAATATTCGGTTAATTGAGTATTATCGCCACCCAGAGACCCCCGAAATAACAGATGAAAGACTCACCTTTCAGTCAGTTGATATTCGTGGATTTCTGCTTGGGATAAGTGATCCTCGTTTACAGGAGAAAACGTCTTTCAATTTTCGTTTTAAAGCAGATTTGTCAGGCCTTGTATTGGTGAGTGAAGGCGTAGATAACGGACAAACGGTGACGATTAACGATATAGAGAGTCGATTATTAGTGAGTATTGATGCTAATGGTGTTACCCGTACTTATGACTATGAAGATAGTACTTCCTTAGGTAGGCCATTGTGCTTAAAAGAAAAATTGGCTGGTGGAAAGACTCGAGTAACCGAATGTTTCGAATATGCGGATAATTCCATTATTTATCAAAATATTAATTTATGCGGCCAATGCATTTTCCACTACGATACGGTAGGATTATTGCAATTAGACCAAGTCTCATTATTGGGAAAAGCGATTTCACAAACTCGACGTTTAATCCAACATGCTGAAGATGCTGAATATGAGGTGGATTGGCAAACTGATGAAAGGGAGGAACAACTTGCGGTTAGCCAATTTGTCAGTTATTGCATCACGGATGCAACAGGGGCAAACTTAGTGACTGAAGACACTAAGGGCAATCAACATCGGCAATCTTATGATATTGCAGGGCAATTAAAAACCTACAGCTTAAAAATTAAAAACGCGTTAGAGCGGTGGGTTGCAAAAGAGATACAGTATTCTCCTTCAGGTTTGAAAACCAGTGAAGAACTCGGTAATGGCATTGTTGCAAACTACGAATATGAAGCACAGACTCAATATTTAGTTCGTGTGAAAACCCAAAGGCCAACGGATCATTTATTGGGGTTTAAATTAATTCAAGACTTAATTTATCAGTATGATCCCGTGGGCAATGTTGTTTGTGTTCGTGATCAGGCGGGGCAAACACGTTTTTGGCACAACCAAAAAGTTGAGGCAAGACAAGAGTTTCAGTATGACTCATTGTATCAATTAGTCAGCGCGTCTGGGCGTGAAATGGCAAACCAAGTTTACCAATCTTCAGCACCTTCCCGTTGTTTTTCGTTTGATAATGCAACCTATACGCGATATTTCCGTACTTATTGTTATGATAATAGCGGTAATTTAACGAAAATTTCCCATCGCTCACCCGCAACAAACCAACGTTATTCAACACAAATAATCACTAGCAATCAGAGTAATCGCGCAGTATTAAACGAATTGGCTTCAAGCGCAGAAAAAGTCGATGAGTTATTTACTGCAGCGGGGCAACAGAAAACACTGCTTCAAGGCCAACACCTTAACTGGACAACTCACCAGGAACTTCGCTCTGTCAAAAGCGCTGACGCTATAGAACATTACTGTTATGACCATCAATACCAACGAACAGTGAAAGTGACTGAACGTTCGGGACAAAAAATGAAAGTGATATATTTACCGAACTTAGAGTTAAGAAATCGCAACGATGATGAAATATTACAAGTGATTACGGTTAATAGCTTGATTGGGGTACAGTTTCAAGTTTTACATTGGGAATGTGGCAAGCCAAAAGGGGTTGCCAATAATGCCATGCATTATTCACTTAGTTCATTAACGGGAAACCAAGGAATTGAACTTGATAACGAAGGAAATATCCTTAGCCAAGAAGAATATTATCCTTATGGCGGAACAGCAACTTGGTTGGCAGATAATACCTCTTTAGCAGGTTATAAAACGCGGCACTATGGTAATAAGGAACTTGATATGACAGGGTTATATTATTATGGTCGCCGTTACTACCAACCATGGATTGGGCGCTGGCTGAGTGCTGACCCTCTGGGTGCTGCTGACGGGAATAATTTATACCGTATGGCGCGCAATAACCCAATGACATATTATGACGAACAAGGGCAATACCCTAAAATTGCTCATTATATTTGGCTTGGTCACAAAGAACTTCCCGCTGATGGCATCAGTAATATTGCCAGCTTTAAACATAATAACCCTCAATATCAGATTAATTTGTGGAGTGATAACCCAACAAAGTTGAAAAATAATCTCATTGAACGAGGTTATAGCCAAGCGATATTCAATGTTATCAATGTTCAAAAACCTGCCCCATTTGATTATCAATATCAAGCAGCGATTAACCGAGAATCGACTAATACAACCTATGCGAATTATGCGGCTGCATCAGATATGTTAAGAATCGGTATTTTAAGGCGGTTTGGTGGGTTATATATGGATATTGATGTTATGGTCGATGGCCCAATTGGGGAAATTAGACCACTTTTAGACAACCAAGACGAACTTCCCGATCTGCTAATTCATCATGGGAGGGATTACAAAGGAAAAACTGCCTTAGGTAATGCCGTTATTGCAGCCAAAAAGAATGCATTTAGTCTACACAGTGTAATGCGTTATATTCGCTATCTTTATACGCATAATGGGGTAGAGCCTTTTCTTGACGTTGTGCCCCAAAGCAAATTTGATACCTTGACGGCTAAAAAGAATTATTATTACCCTAATATTCCTTGGTCAGTTCTCATGTGGCAAGGAAAGCGTTTAATTCCACATATGCGCCGCAATATTACAGTCGATGGTACAGGCCCTGGTATGTTTGTCAGTTGGATCCGCTCCAGTTGCCCATTTGATAAAAGCATGCGAGCGCGAAAACTCATCAATCAGTCAGGCTTTTTTGGTCATAGAGCATCACTAACAAGTTGGGGGTTTGGGCTTAATGCAGATGGGCAAACATGGTATAAACCCCGCAAAGCTCGACGCACTTCTATCTAAAATTTAACCTCAATCTGGATAAAAAATAAGTGAGATTGGGGTTAGCAACTTGTTTGGCGAGCATCACCGCTTGTGCTGCATTTAGTCACGGGGGGATCTTGAACTAATATAGATAAGTAAAATTCACTAAGTGACTGTTTATCAGAGTGTTCTACTAGAAAATTTAGCTTATTTACCGTAATTTGGCTGAATACATTTCCGCCAAAGATGCTTTTACGATGAAAAAACGTATTTTATTGCTGATTTTGTTTACCAGTTTTAGCTATGCAAAATCCAACTATCATAATAATTCCTCCCGTCATGATACACAAGTTGTGCATATCTGTGCATTATCACCATTTTCTGAATTTTATGCAGAAGCTGCGTTTTCAGAACAAAATGCACGGCAAAAAACGTCTCGTCGCTGTGAGTTAGGGCAAGGGAAAGGCAGTATTTTTTGTAAAGCCAAAGATGCGAAATGTAGCACCAGCAAAATATCATTCAATGGTGATTATCTCGAAGAGAGCATGTTTGTATACACAAAAACATGGCAAAAGGGAGAGTATCTTGAAATTGATGAAAATATTCCTAACTTATCCCGTTATGATTTTGCAGATAAAATTGCCTCTTACAGTATTCCTGATGGCTGGACAGTGCGTTTTTATGAAGGGGTTAATTATACAGGGAAATACCACACAGAATCGGGTGGCGAGCACAACGCATTAGGTTATGGTGAGAAAATACGCTCCATTAAAATCATACGTCGTTGATTATGTGAGTACATAAGGTCAGAGAACCTGACCTTATTCGTTATTTAAGATTCTAACATATTAACGAATTGGCTGTTTATTCAATGACTAACAGCCAGTTTTGTTCTGCCATTACCTTACCATTAATTTGCAACTGTATTTGCTGTTTTCCTGCATAATATTGTCTTGTGGTGATGGGCTTAACCGTGTGTTTTTTTTCTAGGGTGAGGGTTTCATGGGCACCGAGCGTCATTGTGCGTAGCTTAAATACCTTTGGCGCTGTTTTTCCGTTCGCTTTCATAAAACCAATAATATAATCGATCACCAAATTTTGCGGTTTATCACTGAATGAACGTAGAGAAAGCTCAAGTATTAAATTTTCACCGAGTTTAATATTTGGAGTGACATTAAATTGTTCAATAGAAACTTGCGCCCCATGTTCCACACCAATAAGTGCCAACGCGTTGTGGTTTCCTTGTTTAATTAGCGTTCTTAATGCTTGTTTAGTGATCCATTTGATATATTGCTGTTCTTGTGGTGTATTGGCCTGTTGTTTCCATTCAGTCAGTAGTTGTGTCACGTAGCTAGGGTGGTCTTTCGAAATATCATTAAGGTGGTTGGCCACGCTTTTGCGGACATATAACTCACTATCAAACTTAAGTGCATCTAAAATTGGGCGAGTGATGATAGGGTTTTGGATAAACGCATGTAATTTCTCACCCCAAGGGAGGCGAGAACGAGTACCTTCAGATGCCAAACGGCGCACATGGACATTATCATCAATAGTGCATTTGGTTAGAAAGCTCATGGTTTCATTAGGGTATTGCTTGATAAAAGGGCGAATGGCCCATTCAGAGGTAAAATAGGTGGTGAGCAATTTTAAGGCATCGAGTGAAATGTCGTAGTGTGCTAAACCTTGTACTTGAATAAACTCAGCCAATGGCCAAATAGCAAATCCTTGTAATTTATTTTGTTTTAGCACCGAAATAATGATTTTAAGTGCGCTAGGGTAGTCAGATGGCAGTGCGGTAATTAAAACGTCTCGGATCGCATGGACTCGTGCTTTCATTTCAAGTTGGGACATTTTAGAGGCTAAATCATGCAATGTTTTTGCATTAAATTCTGGGTATTCAACACTAATGAGTTCAGCAAGTCGCTGTAACATCGCTTCATTAAAATGGTGCTTAAATGCTTTATCATTTTGTTCTTCGATTACACTCGTCATACCCATTCCCACCTCGCTATTTAAAGGAATATATTGCCTGAAATTGCCTTGGCAGAATATGCTATTTTTGTATTTTAGCAGGAAAAAACTTGTACTAGACCAATCAGTCCAGTACAGTAGTGCCATGAATAAACACACAGAACACGATACACGTGAACATCTTTTAGCTACGGGTGAGCGCCTTTGTCTGCATCTTGGTTTTACGGGGATGGGGCTTAGTGAACTTTTAAAAACTGCACAAGTACCTAAAGGATCGTTTTACCATTATTTTCGCTCTAAAGAAGCGTTTGGTGTTGCGATGTTAGAACGTTATTACACAGACTATTTACAACGCCTAACAAAGCACTTCGAACAAGGAGCAGGGAATTACGGCGACCGATTTTTAGCTTATTATGGTGAAATGCTGCAACAGGTCTGCCAGGTGGGGCATATTAATGGTTGCCTCACGGTAAAATTATCAGCTGAAGTGTGTGACTTATCTGAAGATATGAATAAAGCGATGGATGCGGGGGTTCGGCAAATTATTGGTTTGCTTGCGGATGCCTTAGAAAAAGGTCGCCAAGAAAAATCACTTTATTTTATGGGGGATCCTTTATCAAAGGCTCAAGTTTTCTATGCGCTTTGGTTAGGGGCAAATTTACAATCAAAAATTACACGTAGCACGGTTCCATTGGAAAACGCGTTGGAACATGTAAAGAATACACTTCAGACGCCAAATAGTTAAATGGCGTTTTTATTTCTCTAATTACTAGTCGACTGGTCTAATATGGAGCTGTTATGTCGCAAAAACAATTATTCACACCACTTAAAGTTGGTGCTTTCACTGCAGCAAATAGAATATTCATGGCACCATTAACGCGTTTGCGTAGTATTGAGCCAGGTGATGTCCCTACAGAATTAATGGGGGAGTATTATCGTCAACGTGCTAGTGCAGGGTTGATCATTTCGGAAGCGACACAAATTTCAGCGCAAGCAAAAGGCTATGCAGGGGCTCCAGGGTTACATAGCCCTGAGCAAATTGTCGCTTGGAAAAAGATCACAGAAGCGGTACATGATGCAGGTGGTCATATTGCCGTACAACTGTGGCACACGGGGCGAATTTCCCATGATACGTTACAACCTGAGAATCAATCACCTGTTGCACCTTCGGCACTAAGTGCTAACACACGTACGTCTTTACGAGACGAGCAAGGTAAACCAGTGAGGGTTGAAACCTCAATGCCGCGAGCGCTAACATTACAAGAAATCCCTCAAATTGTTGATGACTTTCGCCAAGCGGTAGAAAATGCGCGCCAAGCGGGATTTGACATGGTGGAATTACATGGTGCTCACGGGTATTTATTGCACCAATTTTTATCGCCAGATGCAAATCATCGTGATGACCAATATGGTGGTAGTATTGAAAACCGCGCACGTTTTTTGTTGGAAGTGATTGATGCCGTATGTGAACAATGGGCACCAGAGCGCATAGGTATTCGACTATCTCCAATTGGTAGTTTCCAAAATACAGGAAATGGCCCCGATGAAGAGTCAGATGCATTATATGTGATTGATGCGTTAAATCAGCGTGGGATTGGTTATTTACATCTTTCTGAGCCTGATTGGGCAGGCGGTAAGCCTTATACAGAGGCATTTCGTCAAAAAGTTCGCCAGTGTTTTGATGGTGTAATTATTGGTGCTGGTGCTTATACTATTGAAAAGGCAGAAGACTTAATCGAAAAAGGATTAATTGATGCCGTAGCTTTTGGCCGTGATTTTATCGCAAACCCTGATTTAGTTGCGCGCTTGCAGCATGGTGCACCACTGAATCCTCAGCACCCTGAAACATTTTATGGCGGTGGTGCAGAAGGTTATATTGATTATCCATTTATGAAATAGAAATATAATAGATATAGGCGCAAGCAACGGATGACTACTAATTTTGCTTGCGCCAAATTGTAATGTATATATTGCAATATTGGCTTTTTTTATACTATTTGTAATATATACGTTACCATTTTAATCTGAGTGTATTCCAAACACTCTCCCTCAGTGCAGCTGGAACACCATGGTGTTCAGCAAGCTCTCGCCACGTTGAGACCACGGCAATTGTCTCATCAATTATTTTTTTTGCTTTATTTCTACGTAGGTGTGTAATTTGTTCTGTGATTGACAATAAGTCATCATGGGTAAAATTATCACGTTTACCCGCTAATGACAGTTGGTGAGATTGTACCCATTCTGAGTCTTTTTTATAACTCCAAGCGAGGTCATAAGCAGGCGCTAACTGCCATTCGTATTGGTCGTTCACCATAAATGACCAATTCTTGGTGTGGTCATCATGGTTACGGGCGATGATATTAAACACCATTCGGCGATATATTTGCTCTTGCTCTTTATTTGATAAACCCAACTGCCTTGCAGTTAACAGTAGCTCTTCGTAACTAAATGCACCTGGTTTTCTAAAGTCTGCATGCGCTAAGCCACATAAACTAAGGACGTGATATTTTAAATTTCCCACTCTGTCAAAGCGCTTAGTCATAAAATGAGCACGTCCACTCTGTGCTTCCCTTAATAACTCACATTCTGACATTTCAATACCCACTTGTGTGGCCATCAGGTAATAAACATACTCCATCACCCCAAATCCTTTTGGGTCGCCAAAGGTTTCTTTATTGCTTTGGTGCTCTACAACACCATCAAATTTAAGTAAGTAATGTTCAAACCCTTCTGGGACTTTTACTTGGCCTGAGCGGATTTCTGTACGGTCTTTATTGACTGCGACTACGGCTTTAGCACGTGCACCACCTGCAGAGGTACCGATTTGTAGCAACTTAGACATCGAGGATTCTTCACTATCCGTTAAATGCAAATCATCTCGCGCATCCAACACTTTTTGGGCGATATTGACCAATTCTTCAATCAATATTGGGGTATCTTCTTCAATGTTCGGGTAATTCGTCGGTTGGTATTCAAGTGCGCCCATACCCCGAGTTCCAGTATAGAGTAATCGGTCTAAGGCTAAAAATTGTGATTTGTCTTTACCTTGGCGTGCCAGCCACGCATTGATCAAGGCGTTTCCGAAATCATCGGGTAAGGAGTCTGCAAATACAGCAGGTAAACCGCGATAGGTATCAACAGGTAAACTGCGGAAAGTATAGGTTTGTGAACTCAACGGTAAGTGAAGTGGGGAGAGACTAAAACCCTCTTTTTGCCACTCTTTGGTATATTCGAACGTCGCAAAGCCGCTATCATCTGTATAGGCCAAATAGCCCGTGGGTATATTATCAAAAAAGACAGTGCAAGATTTGGCTATCATATCGAACCTTTATTTTTTCGGTTAGCTAACATTTCTTTGACAGAGAGTTTGGTCTGTATTTGATTACGCCTAACATTTTGTTGTTTAACTATTTCTGAAGGACGTAAAGACGGAGGGGGGATCAATGTGTCGAACCCTTCCAATAAATTCAGCTCGCGTAATACGCTGATAAATGTTCCAAGGCTGCAAGTGCCTTTTTGTATTCGTGCGTAGGTTGGTCGGCTAATACCTAGATTTTCGACAAGCTCTTCCTGTGACAGCCCCCTAGATTGCCTATAATATTCAAGGCGGTTATAGAGTTCTTGTGTTATTGCTAAATCTGACATTGCCATTGAAATTTTCATAACGGCCTCTTTTGTAATATATATATTACAATATAGTGTTTTTTTTGGCGATCTGCAACGTATACGTTACGGTTTATATCAGGGTTAAAAATTAGATGAATTAGGTTGATGAATAAGATAATTCACTCTTTTCTTTATATAGGTAAACCTCGTACAGTAAAGGTACATTTATTCTCGTTGAGCCACTTATGAAACGTATCCTTTCATTAATCACGGCGGGGTTTATCTCACTTTGTAGCATAACAAGTGCTTTTGCAGGTGATCCTGGTCCATACCGCTTAGTGTTTCTCGATATATCCCAAGACCCATATAAAGATGGACAAAAATTAGTGATAGAGCTGCGCGAAATGAACGCGCTTTCTGACGCTCAGGATCACAACTGTTTTATTTGTGATGGCAATGATGGCAGCTATTCTGTTGAGGTGCTGTATGTTTACTCCGCTCCCGTTGGCCTATTAACGGAAGACTTACGCAAAGCCGTGGAAGGGGATAAGCAAGCGAAAACCCGCATGCAAAAGGTACTAACTGAGTTCCATGATAAGCAAGGTGAGGGTGTTGATGGCTTATTATTATATGAGCATGTTGCTGGTAAAGTGAATATCTATACTATGGATAAAAAAATTGGATCTAAACTGGAGGTTGAAAGCAAAGCGGTGAAAAACCACTTACTGCATTCCAGCTTAGATAGTTTGTTAGAAAAAGCGGCCAATAAAATAGATAGGCCTGTTTGATTAAAAACGCCTCTTACATTGGAATTTATCCTTAAAGTCTATTTAATTGGAATACCTGGTTAACCCTTACAACAAGTAACAAATAGGTATTATCAACTATAGAAAACACTTTGGGCAATTCTTAATAAGTAAGAAAAGATGTCATTTAGGCAGATATAGATCAGAACAAACTATTTGTCTCTAGATCAATTCCTTTTGCTCAACTTGAACGGACTAGATACTGGTGAATAGAAGGTATATCAAAATCGTCAGTATCTGTTGTTATTCGATAATTTTGGCGAGTCCATTGATAAATTTTTTTCATTTTCTACTCAGCATATAAGCAATAAGAAAGAAAATATACACGGATGGTAATATCATCCGTTTGTTCTTAAATGCTGATAAAGATAAAGATAAAGATAAAGATAAAGTCATGAGTATGAGGTCTTAGCTGATTCAGATAAACCATAGTTATGTTTAAGGGGAGGGAGAGCGTTTTTCATTTATAAATATTGGGTTAAGTTGAATTTCCCACCTTAATATTGAGTTGATCTCAAGAAACATAAGTCTGCGTAATGGAGAGAAGGATCGTGAACTAATGAACTCTTATAGCTTATTTAACATAATATGCATTATGCGAACCTAAGTATAAAATGAAGAAATCCAGCGTTCTGGCTGGTTAATTTCTCCGTAAATCGTAAAAATTGAATTTCAACTCAACTTCATAAATCTTACGTTTTGCTATCATTTTTATTGGCGTTTCAATCGCTCGGATGTCTGTTAGCTCCCAAGCTAGCCAACCTGCTTCATAGTAGGATGCGCAGGCTGCATCAATATCACTTTCAACGAATGGCCTCACGTTTTTCACTTTAACAATTGCGACAGCTTTCCCCATTTCTTCATTGCCATCTTTTAAAAGATAATTGTGATTTTCAACAATCAGTAAGTCTTCATTACAACCGATGTTTGGTGCCCATTTTCTTATTTCTAACGTTTTTTTTCCTAACGCAATATTTTTACCTGCTGGAGAGACTACAGATATGGCTTTCATTAATGAGATGTTTTTCCTGTTAAATTGATGTGTCCTTTATAAGGTTGATTAGTCCAATGCAAACGAACGGTTGTGCCATCAAAATTACCGTGGTTAAATATTTTCATTTTTAACCGTTGAGCCATTAATGATAGATTAATATAGCTTTACTTCTTTTTGTTTTACAAGGAAATTTTATGAGTAAAAATGGACGGCATTACACAAAAGAAAAAATCGAGAAACGTAAGGCCTTGGAGCGAAAAAATAAACACCCTATTCGTCTATTTATCAAAAGTTGGGATTTTTGGGGTAAATCGTGCTTTGGATTTATGATCTTTGGAATGGCTATTTATTCGTTAAGTGAAAATGCGACAGCACACCTGTTATGGATAATCTATGCTTGTATTTGCCTGCCTTTATTTCCTTTTGCTAAAAAATGCAGTGATGATGTTCTTCTTCACTATTTTTCAGAGCATACATTTGAAGAGATAATTAATGGGGGGGGCGCTAGAGGCTTCGGCGCTTTGTATTTAATTGCGATTATTCCATTTATCATCCCTTTAGCGACTGGATACTTTATCTACCAAATGAAAAAGTACAAATAAAATATTTTAGGCTTTATCTGTTATCAAGTGACAAACGGATAAAATATGATGAGTGAATCGCCGATTTATCAATTTTTACTCATTATATATTCTTGGAGTTTCACTATGACGGTTTCCATTCGTATTGTAAGTGGCCTACTTTTAACATCACTTCTTGCTACAGGTCATGCTCTAGCGGAAGCAGAAAGTACTTTAAATCAAAATGTTAAATTGAATCATGCAACAATATTTTTACGTGGGGCTGAGTTGGATAATGATGTGACACTGTCACTTAAACTGGGCCAAAATGATGTTATATTGACCAATATTGCAGCAAATATAGACCCACGAACCCTGTCCGTTAGTTTGAAAAATAATGATGTTATTATTCGTTCAATCAATGTCCAAAAGGTCGCTGTTCCCCCTATTTATTCACCTGAAATAATTACGCTTCAAGAACAACAAAAACAAAATAATCAACAAATTGAACGCTTAAATATTGCAATTAAAGTGGGAGAAGAACAATTATCGTTGTTGAAAGATCAACGTTTTTTTGGTGAAAGCAATAGCCAGACAATTGAGCAATCATCACAAAAATTGAATTTTATTCGTCAACAGATGACGCAAATATTGCAAGAACAGCAGCAGAACCAAGCGTCAGTGGATGAGCTTGAAGAAAAAAACATGTTGCTACAAGCTCAAATTGATGAAAACTTGCCTGCGGTTGTCGGGCAGCAAACTCAAGTGGTGATGGTCATTGATGCGAAAAACGCAACCACAGCACAAATGCAACTTTCTTACCTTACCCCTGATGCCGCCTGGTCACCAAGTTATGATTTTCGTAGTGAAGATGTTGAATCCCCTATCGTTCTTACCTACAAAGCCAATGTTGTGCAAAACACAGGGATTGATTGGCGAGATGTCAATTTAACGTTATCCTCTGTGAATCCGTCTAAAAATATTACGCCATTTAACCTGCAACCTTGGCGCTTATCGGTTTATGATGACAGTATACAGTACGAATCCCAAGCCTTAATGCAACAGGCCCCTGCTCCCGTCGCAATGACGGACGCCAGTATGCGTGCAAAAAAAAAGCGTGATAGCTCAGGTATTACCGATTTTGTCACTGCATCAAACAATGGCATCAATTTAAACTACGATATTTCATTACCTTATAGCCTAAAAAGCAGCACAAAACCCAACTCGTTAACCATCAAACAAACAGATATTATAGGGAAATACCAATACACGACGACACCGAAATTGGCGGAAGATGTCTTCTTACAAGCCGATATCGATAATTGGCAGGCGCTGAATTTACTGAATGGTAACGCCAATATTTACTATGGCAATACGTATATTGGTAATTTCCAAATTGATACCACTCAGTTGAATGATACTCTCTTTATTCCTTTTGGCATTGATAAAAACATTCAGATTTCTCGTGAAAATAACGAAAAAATGAAGAAAAAACCAAGTTTTATTGGTTCAACTATTGAACAGAAGGAAGGATATTTAATTAAAGCCAAAAATATGCATACTAAGCCAATTAATTTAACAATTGTTGACCAATTACCGATTAGTCAAGATAGCGAAATTAAAGTCTCTGAAATTGATAATAAACAGGCTGTTGTCAATAAAACAACAGGAGAATTAACTTGGGATGTGACTTTAGAAGCTAACCAACAGATTGAAATTCCATTTAATTATACGTTGAGCTACCCAAAAGATAAGCATATCGTTGGTCTTGAATAGTAACTTTTGTAGTTCCCTTTCGAAGGCGTTAGAATAAATTTACGCAAGACAACTATAATAGCTTAGAGGTTTTCATGATTATATTAGTGACTGGTGCATCATCTGGATTTGGCGAATCTATCGCGCGTAGATTCATTCAGCAAGGTCATACCGTTATTGGTACAGGGCGTCGAACTGAACGTTTAGAAGCGTTACAACGTGAATTAGGCAATAGTTTTCATCCTCTAACATTAGATGTTCAAGATAGAAAAGCGATTCAAACGGCCGTCGCTAATTTACCTACCTCCTTGAAAAATATTGATGTTCTTGTCAATAATGCAGGTTTAGCACTTGGTTTGGAACCTGCGTTTAATGCAAACCCAGACGATTGGGCAGTAATGATTGATACCAATACCAAAGGTTTGGTCAATATGACCTATGAAGTCCTACAAGGCATGGTGGCAAAAGATCATGGTCATATTATTAATATTGGTTCAACCGCAGCAAGTTGGCCTTACAAAGGTGGTAATGTGTATGGCGCCACTAAGGCATTTGTTAAACAATTTTCATTAGGTTTACGTGCTGATTTACAAGGTAAAAAAATTCGGGTGACGGATATTGAGCCAGGTTTAGTCGGTGGAACTGAGTTTTCTAACGTACGTTTTAAAGGTGATGATGATAAAGTTGCAAACACCTATAAAGGTGCTGAAGCATTAACGCCTGAAGATATCGCTGAAACGGTATTTTGGGTTGCAACGCTGCCTGCGCATATGAACGTGAATACTCTGGAATTAATGCCTGTTTGCCAAACTTTCGCTGGTTTAACCGTTCATAAACAACTTTAATTTTCGTACTATTCTCTACAGACGAAATGGTTTATCTTTGGCTATACTCAAGATATTGGCCCTGTTTAGTAAGGAATTTACATGAGTACTCAGAATATTTTGAAGAAAAGCGTAGCAGCTATGTGTGTCTGTTTACCATTACTTTGGACAACAGTCGCACCCGCTGCTCAGGGAAATACAACAACGTCATGCACTGCAGGCAGTACTTGTGTTTCTGTTGGTAAAGGTGATGATACTTTAAATAAAGAACAAGCTCGCCAAGAAAAAGAACAATGGGATAACACTCGAATGTTACGCAATAAAGTGAATACGCGTACTGAAAAAGAGTTCGATAAGATTGACGCCGCATTTGATGCAAAAGATAAGTGTGAAAAAAGCTTGAATCTGAATGCCTATTGGGAGCCTAGTACAAAGCGCTGTTTAGATGTTGGTACTGGTCGTCCAATTAACCCGTAAGTTGTTAACTTGTTCGTTATGGAGTCATTTACCAAGGAGGATCGATGCGAAAGAAATTGTTAGTTCCATTATTTTTAGTGATGTTGGCCCCTGCTTTTGCTCAAGCTTCATGTGAAAGTGTGATAGAAGAAATTAAACAGAAAATTATCAATAATGGCGTACCTGCCGATAGTTTTAGTTTAGTTGCAGTTCCTAATGATGAAGTTGACCCATCAAAAGGCCAAGTTGTCGGTCACTGCCAAAATGATTCATATAAAATTATTTATACTCGCCATTAGGCATGGATAAATAACACAAAAAGGGCGAATAAATCGCCCTTTTTATTTGTTTATTTTCAAATAATTATGCTGGTACAGTAATAAATTCCTGCAATTTTTCGATATGCAAATAGCGTCCTAAATCCCGCTCTTCTGGCCGTAATAAATACGGAATTTCACCAATTAGTGGCGCTTTAATGTGGTGCTGTAGACGGTCAATAATTTGTGCGTAATGAGCAAGACCTGGATTAATTCGGTTTGCCATCCAGCCAATTAGCGGTAAACCATCGGCCCTAATTGCATCCGCTGTTAACAAGGCATGATTGACACAACCGTGCTGAATACCCACCACTAAGATGACTCCGACAGATTGTCCTTTGAGCCAATCGGCATAAAAAGTATTATCATCAAGTAAATAGCGCCAACCACCATTTCCTTCAATAACGACCATGTCGCATTGTTCATGTAAATGCTCTAAACCTTGTTTGATTTTACTAAAATCAATACTGTTCTCATGGCTGTAGTTGTCAGTGATGCGAACTGGATTAACTTCATCATAAGAAACGAGGTCTTTAGACACACTGTGAATCAATAATGCATCTTTATTCCTGACTCCTTCAGGGGTATCAATGCATTGATCTGCAATAGGTTTGTATCCTACGGCTTTAATTCCTTGTCCATTGAGTGCTTGCAAAATAGCAAGTGTCGATACTGTCTTCCCGACATCTGTATCTGTCCCGGTAATAAATAGATTGATCATGGTCTTTTTCTATCCTGAAGTGACAGACTAGCAGCAATAAGCTGTAAAAATGATATGGATTCAGTTTATGGGAATGGGAAAGTGATAAGTTTGCGTTAGCTCAATTTTGTGGTCGATAGTCAAAAGTTTATCTAATTGTTTTAGCCTTGTAGCAATTGTAGTAGCAGAGAACCATCATATAAAGCGCGCTGAATTAATGTGGATTCACTTTCTTTTACTGAAAAATTAGATTTTTCTATTAATAAATGAGAACTATACAGAGGAGATGCGTATTGATGTATATAATGATGCAACCGCGCAAATAATCTCTCTGATGCTATATTTAAGGGGGAGTTAATAAGAATAAGTTCAGTACCAAATAGGCTTACCATTAACGATAATGGTTTGGCCAATTGTTTTGCTACCATTTCTATTAGATAAACACAAAGGGGATCGCCTAATATTGCGCCAGCGCAAATTTTATCGATTGATATTTCATTTTGTAATAAGACGCTATCAGGGTAATGACAAGATAAATTACTGGCTTTTTGTAATACCACTGGAATGGAAATATGCGTTTCCAAGCAACCCTCACCACCACAATAACAGGCAACTTGATTCGATTCACCTAACTGACTATGACCGAATAGAAGCGGTTTTTGTGTATTGGCATCTAATGTCACGCCACGGTTTAGTACAGTGGCATTCACCACATCCTGTACTTGAAGGTAAATAATATTTGTGGCTTGTCGTTTTGCTGAAAGCGAAAAATGATCCATTAATGCCAGTGCATCAACGGTTGAGTGTAAATAAACAGGTAAACCTGTCTGTTTAGTCAGATGTTGTGCTATTGGTAAAGAATTAATATTGAAACCCGTAAGTTGGAAAACAATCCCTTGGTAAGGATCTATGATACCTTCTGCAAGGATGCTGATCGCAGTAAGCCGCTCAATTAACATTTGATGATCAGCAAAAAACTGGCTGATTAACTCAAGCAATTCATGAATAAAAGCATCATTACCACACACATCAAATGGGTATGTGTTTTGCGCTAGCGTCACCCCATTAATTTCCTTCAAAGAAACCGTGATTTTACGTGGCTCAATAACCATCGAAAGAAACTGCCACCCTTCACTTTCAATGACCAGACCAATTGCGGGGCGACCTCGCAAACCCAATACTGGAAATTCTAGCTCTTTAATAAGGTGGGCATCCATTAGCTCACGGGTAATTTTAGTGATACTTGCAGGGGCTAATGAAGCTTGCTTAGATAAGGCAATACGCGATATTGGACCATGTTGATCAATTATTCGATACACAATACCTGTGTTTAATTGTTTTATTTGGTCAATATGACCCGTTTGGTTCAGCATAGCGATTATCAAATCCTTTATAAAGCAATTAGTTATTATGCCTTATTCTGTATATGAATGATTCTGCATACATACCAAGTGTGATTTCGGTCACGTTTATTTGCCGACAATATTGGAAATCAAAATTTGAGTCAATTTTTTAGCGACTGCAGGTAAGGTTCTACGGGTATTGTAAACTAACCATACTTCAGATGATGCCTCAATATTAATTAATTTTACATATCTTACACCATCAATTTTCATGCGTGTGAATGATTCAGTAATAATAGATATTCCCATTCCTGCGGAAACTAACCCAAGTATTGTCATGGCTTCCCCAGCTTCTTGTGAGATTTTAGGGACGATCCCTGCGGAGGTTAATAACTGACTGATCTCATCATGTAACGCCGTTCCTACTTCACGTTCAAAAAAAATTAGAGGGTAATTAGCCAACAATTGAATATCGACGCCTTGCTCTTCGAATTCTAACAATGGGTGCCCTTCATAAACGGCAACCATAAATGATTCTTTAAACAGCAATTGATAGTCAAGTTGCTCAGGCAAAATAGTATTTCGCATAATCCCCATGTCAATGCGCCCAGTTACTAAAGGCGCAATTTGTTGTTTTGTATTCATTTGGTGCATGTGAATAGAGACTTCAGGGTAAGTTTCACGGTATTGCCTTAAGCTCATTGTGACTTTATGCATAAAGGGGGTTGTGGAAGTAAAACCAATAGATAATTCACCGAGCTCACCTTTTTCCATTCGAGCTGCTTTAGTTGCAGCCGCATTAACTTGAGCAAGTATTTGATAAGCCTCTTTTAAAAACATGGTTCCTGCCGGTGTTAGAGCGACATTTCGATTATTTCGCTCCAATAATTTAGCATGAATTTGTTCTTCAAGTGATTGTATTTGTTGGCTTAATGGAGGTTGTGATATATGTAGGCGCTCAGCGGCTCGCCCAAAATGGAGCTCTTCTGCTACCGCAATAAAATAGCGTAAATGCCTCAGTTCAATGTTCATAAGTATATTGATATCTTTAAAGTATCATTTTAGATAATTAATATATTAGACAAAAAACTTAGGAATTTCTATTCTTTGATCAAAATCAAATGAGTTAGTATGACAAGGAATACACATGGAACACTCATCCAATAGCCTGACTACTGAGCAACCTGCTGAAAGGGAAGAAACTGACTCCGCGGTACATGTCGCACCTAAAAAACATTATATTCAAAGAGATGACGCTTTATACCTACGTGTCACCCTCTCCTTTTTTACAGTTGGTTTTGCAACATTTGCGCTGCTGTATTTTGTGCAGCCTATCCTGCCTTTATTATCCACAGATTTTAACGTATCTCCTGCAACAGCCAGCCTAGCCCTTTCATTAAGCACTGGCTTAATGGCTTTAGGTTTGTTAATCACAGGGCCAATATCAGATGCGATTGGTCGTAAAAACGTGATGGTGATAGCGTTGACATGTGCGGCATTATTTACGTTATTAAGTTCAGTGATGCAAAGCTGGCAAGGTATTTTGATTGCTAGAGCCTTAGTTGGCTTATCCCTTAGTGGCGTTGCCGCTGTAGCCATGACTTATTTAAGTGAAGAGATACACCCAAGTTATGTGGCTCTTTCTATGGGACTTTATATCAGCGGGAATTCCATTGGTGGAATGAGTGGACGATTAATGACAGGGGTTGTTGCTGATTATTTTTCATGGCGTGTCGCTGTCGTGATTTTAGGGACCTTGGCTTTGATTGCTGCGATAAGTTTCTGGCGTTTGTTACCCCCTTCCCAACACTTTCGTGCCAGCTCGTTAAAACCGAAAAATTTATGGGTCAATTTACATCTTCATTTTAGGGATAAAGGCTTACCTTGGTTATTTGTTGAGGGTTTTGTTCTCATGGGCGGGTTCGTCACCATGTATAATTATATTGGTTACCGCTTATTAGAAGCACCTTATAACTTATCACAATCTACCGTTGGTTTTTTATCTGTTATCTACTTAACAGGTACATACAGTGCGACAAAAACAGGCAGTCTAACCCAGAAATATGGATTAGGTAACATATTGATTGCTGCTATTTCATTGATGTTATTAGGTATTTTAATTACATTACATTCAAATGTCTGGATTGTTTTATTGGGAATGACCTTATTAACAACTGGTTTTTTCGCGGCACACTCTGTTGCTAGCAGCTGGGTTGGACGTCGTGCTAAACGGGCTCGAGGGCAAGCATCTTCACTGTATTTATTCAGCTATTATGCAGGCTCAAGTATTGCGGGTACAGTTGGTGGGCTATTCTGGGCTAATTATGGTTGGAACGGCGTTGCTTTATTCATCGCAGGAATATTATTGGTTGGTGTTATGATTGCATGCCGATTGAAATCAGGCTGTTATGACCATTAGCTTAGACACTGATAAAGGTTAAAATTTTCTCCCCCTCGTTATTACTGGATGATACACGCTCTTTTAATAACGAGGAAATGAGATGAAACCGTTGTTGTTTGCCCCAGTTCTTTTCTGTTGTAGTTTTCTAGTTTGGTCCCATGGATATGTCGAGTCTCCTGAAAGTCGAGCTTATTTGTGTAAAAAACAAGAAAACAAAAATTGTGGCCCTGTTCAATATGAACCCCAATCAGTTGAAGGACCGAAGGGGTTTCCAGAAAAAGGCCCGCTTGATGGTCAAATTGCGAGTGCAGGACTACCCCAGTTTAAACAGCTTGATGAACAAACTCCTCTTCGTTGGAAACGCTTGACACAATCCTCCCCTGAAATTGATTTCAGATGGCGGTTAACAGCGATACATAAAACCACGAAATGGGAATACTTCATCACCAAATTAAATTGGAATCCAAATGCACCGCTATCTCGTGCGCAATTTGAGTTAAAACCTTTTTGCAAATACGAACGCGTTGAAATACCACAGGAAGTTGTTCAACATAACTGTGTCCTTCCATTATCACATCAAGGGTACCATACCATTTTAGCAGTATGGACAATCGATGACACAGGTAATGCATTCTATCAAGCAATTGATTTAAATATACATTTTGTGAAATCGAACTGAAAATAGTGCTAAAATAAGGGGAGTCATCCCCTTTTTACTCTAGTTAACACAATCGAATTGAAAATCACTGTTGCTAATGTTAATTTATATTTAAACAAACTGTATGTTGTAACTAATTCATATGAATAAAAAACAAATATTAATCGAATTTTTTAACCAATTAGAATGCCAGATAAAACAGTTATCTGGGTTATTGTCTGAGCAGAAACAATATATAGCTAAAGTTTATACATTACCCGATGTCATTAAAGGTGATGAAAACAATGAGGTCAACGAAATTATTGTTGATGAGATTACTGGTAATAATGCAATAAAAGAAGTCATTGCCCTACTCAACCTACTGTTTATACATAATAAATCTACTGAAATTAGTAACAAAGCCGCTATTCGGCTACCAGGTGTCATTTGTATTCAAATAGACAACCAGGGTTATCAGCGGTTTAACCAATTAATAGTTGAAATCAATCAGCTGAAGATATCCATTAAAACCCTTGTTACGCAGATAGATGAGACTCAACGATTTGAGTTTATTAGAGAAAGTTTGCATGGCCTACTCACGTTAAATACTTACCGTACTATCACAAGCTTAGTGGATGTAGATACATTAGGCTTTGGTTGGGCAAATAAAAAAGTGATCAATAAAATCACTAAAGAAACATTGCTCGATAAATTACAATATAGTTTAGAAAATGGCCGTTGCCCTGCTCATTTACCGCGAGAGCATTGGCAATTGCAATTAAAAACAGAAATACAATTGATTGAGTCCCTTCCCCATGATGCCATTTTAAAAACCCAGCGCCCTGTAAAAGTGCAGCCAATTGCACGCGTTTGGGATAAGGCACAGCAAAAACAGACTCAATTTGCCTGTGCAACACCATTATTCGTTTTTGCTGTAGAGAAAACATTGGCTGAAATCAAAATTGGGGAGTTGCCTGACTACCATGCAGATAATATCGCATTACGTAATCGCCCACGCGCAAAACCTGTTGAGTTATTGATCCCTCGATTAAATCTTTACATTGAGCGATAAAAAAACACCCGCTAGTTTAACCATGCGGGTGCCTTAAGATTTAATCTTAACGTTTAGATTAAGATTTCATACTGCCAACCATGTCCTCTGGACGAACCCAATCATTAAACTGCTCTTCAGTTAAATAGTTCAGCTTTAATGCAGACTCTTTTAATGTTAGGCCTTCTTTATGCGCTTTTTTCGCAATTTCAGCTGCTTTATCATAACCAATGTGCGTATTTAATGCGGTTACTAACATTAATGATTCATGTAGTAATTTCTCAATGCGCTCACGGTTTGGCTCGATACCCACAGCGCAGTGTTCGTTAAAGCTACGCATACCATCAGCTAATAAACGTACCGATTGCAGGAAGTTATCGATTAACATTGGACGGAAAACGTTTAATTCAAAGTTACCCGAAGCACCTCCTATATTCACAGCAACATCGTTACCCATGACTTGTGCGCACAGCATGGTTAATGCTTCACATTGTGTTGGGTTAACTTTACCTGGCATGATTGAACTGCCTGGTTCGTTTTCTGGAATTGAAATTTCGCCAATACCACAACGAGGGCCAGAAGCTAACCATCTAACATCATTAGCGATTTTCATTAATGATGCCGCTAAGCCTTTTAACGCACCGTGAGCATGAACCAAGCTATCGCATGTTGCTAATGCTTCGAATTTATTCGGTGCAGTGATGAATGGTTGCCCTGTTAATTCAGCAATTTTTTTAGCAACACGAACCGCATACTCTGGATGAGTATTCAGACCTGTACCGACTGCAGTACCGCCTAATGCTAATTCACAAACATGAGGAACCGCGTTCTCAATGTGTTTTTCGCTGTGAGCTAACATCGCAGCCCAACCTGAAATTTCTTGGCCTAAAGTCAGCGGTGTTGCATCTTGTAAGTGGGTACGGCCAATTTTAACAATGTCTTTAAATTCTTTTGCTTTTGCATCTAGAGTTTTATGCAAAATTTTCAATTCTGGGAGCAGATGTTCACGAATAGCTACAACGGCAGCTACGTGCATCGCGGTAGGAAAGACATCATTTGAACTTTGGCTTTTGTTAACGTCATCGTTTGGGTGGATCAGACGGTCATTACCTCTTTGACCACCTAAAATTTCACTACCACGATTTGCTAACACTTCATTCATGTTCATGTTACTTTGTGTACCAGAACCCGTTTGCCAAATAGCTAAAGGGAATTCTGTTGGGTGTTTACCCGCTAAAACTTCGTCAGCAGCGGCAATAATTGCATCGCCACGTTCTTTAACGAGTAGTCCCAAATCCATATTCACACTTGCTGCCGCTTTTTTAGTAATCGCAAGTGCGTGGATAAGCGCGACTGGCATTTTTTCTACAGATATACGGAAATGTTCTAAAGAACGCTGCGTTTGCGCGCCCCACAACTGGTCAGCAGGTACTTCGATAGGCCCCATTGAGTCTTTTTCAATGCGAGTGGCTGCCATTACTATCTCCTTAGGTACATACACAGAATAATTAATTTTAGAATCGTCTGCTTGCAGGTAAGCAAATAACCGAGCAGTATAATGCCACAAATTGAATTTAATTTATGAGACTTGGTCGAGCTTATTGTACCCTGATGTTAAGGAAATGAGTTGATTTTTACAAAAAAGAGAATTTTGCTATGCTTAAAATGATAAACAAAGTCCAAAATTATGATTGGGGAAGTAAAAACGCCCTAACACAGCTGTATGGAATCGCAAATCCAGAGAATTTGCCAATGGCTGAACTTTGGATGGGAGCGCATCCTAAAGCTAGCTCCGACGTTATCGATAGCCAAAATAATCAAATTACTCCGTTAAATACATTGATTGATAGTCATCCTGAGTTGTATTTAGGAAAAAAGGTGGCGCAAACTTATCACCGATTGCCTTATCTTTTCAAAGTACTTTGTGCGGCTCAGCCGCTGTCAGTTCAAGTTCATCCCAATAAGAAATATGCTGAAGTTGGCTTTGCCAAAGAGAATGCGGCAGGTATACCACTCGATTCACCTCTCCGTAATTACAAAGACGATAATCATAAACCCGAATTAATCTATGCATTAACGCCTTTCAAGGCGATGAATGCGTTTCGTCCCCTGAATGAAATTGCAGCTTTACTTGATTTTGTTTCTGCTGCTCATCCTGACATTCAGTTATTTGTTCAATCTCCTTCTGAAGAGAAGCTTTCTCGATTGTTTGCACAACTTCTGAATCTAACTGGCGCACAAAAAGAGTTGGCTCTAGGGGTATTAAAGGCGGCCTTAAATAGCCGTCAGGGAGAACCTTGGGACTCAATAAAACAAATGGTTAGCTTATATCCTGAAGATAATGGCTTATTTACCCCTCTTCTTTTAAATGTCATTGAATTGCAACCTGGCGAAGCAATGTTTTTATATGCGCGAACACCACATGCTTATTTAGAAGGTGTCGGTTTAGAAGTGATGGCCAACTCCGATAATGTGCTACGCGCAGGCTTGACAAATAAGCATATCGATATACCTGAGTTAATTGCGAATATTGATTTCAAACCTACGCCTGCGCATGATTTGTTAAATATCCCCGAAAAATCTGGAAATATCTGGAAATATCATATTCCAGTAGAAGATTTTTCATTTAATATATATTCTATTAATCACTCGGGGATTACCCTAACTAACGATACAGCCTCAATTTTATTCTGTATTGAAGGCGAGTTAGTTTTAAACTCAGGTGATAAAGAAATTAGCATTGATTCTGGTGAGTCTATTTTTCTGCCTGCGTATGAGAAACATGTTTCCATTAAAGGTAATGGTAAACTTGCTCGAGTGTTTAATCTTTAGTGTCATATTCTGTATTAGCCGTCTTTCTTACGCAGCATTAAGACGGTTATATAAAACTTATACAAATTTATAAGTGCGTTAGAAACGTACTGAAAGGATGGATGTTTATAATGAAAAAGTCATTAGTCGCGGTTGGTGTTATCGTTGCTCTGGGCGCAGTGTGGACCGGTGCATCATGGTATACAGGTTCTAAAGTTAAAGATGAACTTGATAGAGTCATCCTGAAAACCAACGATTTTTTTGCTGTAAATGTGCCTGAATCAGGTGTGAACTTTAAATTAGAAAACTACAAAAAAGGCGTTTTCTCTTCACAAGCAGATATCGTAATTACGTCAGCAGATTCGACTACACCTGATGAATCAATCGTATTTAAAGCAAATATCGACCATGGCCCATTCCCTATTTCACAGGTTGCCAAATTTAATTTAATGCCTAAATTAGCAGCGACCCAAGTTGAATTAGCCAATAATGCTACAACTAAAGAATTATTTGAAGCAACCAAAGGGAAGCCATTCATTCATGGTAACGCTGTTATCGGTTACAGCAAAAGCATTGATACTAATTTAGAGTTAATCCCTGTTGAATACTCTAAAGATGATGCTACCGTTTCTTTCAGTGGTTCTAAGCTTGATATTTCAACAACGGCTGACCTTGCTGCGGTTGACGCGTCTTTAATTACTGACAGTTTAGTTATCGGTAAGAAAGATAAAACTGAATCCATGACATTAAAAGGCTTAAAATTAGTCTCTAATGTGACAAAATCTCAGTACGGTTTCTATACAGGTAAACAATCGTTTATTATTGCAGACACTGACTTTAACATCCCTGATACCAAATTCTCATTTAAAGATTTCAAAATCTCAAGTGATACAGCTATCACAGGTGAAGATGTTAAAGGGAATATCTCTTACAGTATCGCTGACTTAAAAGCATTAGAGCAAAACTTAGGTTCGGGCGAATTAACTGTTGCAATTGAAAAGTTAGATGCAAAAGCATTGGGCAAATTTGTTGAGCAATACAACGAAGCATTGGCACAAGGCTTAGCAAATGGCGATCCAACTGAAGCAACAGAACGTTTAGCGATGGAAATGATGTCTACTACATTACCTGAGCTGATGAAAAGCAAACCTGTTTTCACTGTTAGCCCGTTCTACTGGAAAAACGAAGCAGGTCAAAGCTCTGTTGACTTGAACATTACGTTTAACAAATGGAACCAAGACGAAATTACAGCCTTAGCAATGTCTAACAAAGTTGATGAAGCTGTTAAGCAATTGATTTCATCTTTCGACTTCAACCTGAAACTGAACAAACCAATGTTAATCGAATCTATGACGCAAGCCATGATCATTGACCAAGGTACACCAGTTGATGCTGATACGAAGAAAGAAATGAAAGGCATGGTAACGTCTGAGTTCGAAGGCGTGCAGCAAATGTTAACGTCTGACATGTTCTCTTCCCCATTCGAAGAAATGTTCATGACAGATGAAGAACGTGCTGAAAAAGCAAAACAGAAAAAATCACCTTGGATGATTGATAGTGAAAATGATTTAACGATGACTATCAAGTTTGCAGGTAATGACCTCACATTCAACAATGATAAGTATACATTAGCTGAATTCCTGACTAAGATGAAAATTATGTCGAATCCAGATGATGCTTTAGAGTACGAAGCTGTTCCAGCGCCTGATGCAGAGCCCGCTCCAGAAATGGAAGCACCAGAATTAGCGCCTGCTCCGCAAGAAGCTCCAGCTAACTAATTAATTTCTGTTACCTAAAAAATTTAAAGCGCCAGTCAATTTGATTGGCGTTTTTTTTTACCTCACCTAATAAATGTGATTTGAATCACAATTATTATGTAATAATTGAATGCGTTTCACATTTTTCGTGACTTAAGATTGCCTTTGGCGTTGTAACAGCCAAAATAAGGGAAGAAAATAGATAAAGGAACATTCCGTGATAAAAACAAATCTCCCTTTAACCGATTTACATCGCCACCTTGATGGTAATATCCGTCCAGAAACCATTCTTTCTTTAGCTGAAGAACACAATATTCAATTACCAGCCACGGAACTTGAAGCTCTTCGCCCTCATGTGCAAATTATAGGCCAAGAAGCCGACTTGGTGGGTTTCTTAACAAAATTAGATTGGGGTGTGGCGGTTCTTGCTGATTTAGATGCATGTCGTCGTGTTGCGTTTGAAAATGTCGAAGATGCATTCAATGCAGGTATCGATTATGCAGAATTACGCTTTTCACCTTATTACATGGCGATGAAGCACCAATTACCCGTTGAAGGTGTGGTAGAAGCGATTGTTGATGGTGTTAAAGCGGGTTGTCGCCAATATGATATTAAAATAAATCTGATTGGTATCTTGAGCCGTACGTTTGGGCAAAAAGCTTGTACCACTGAATTACAAGGTTTGCTTGCTCATCGTAACCAATTATGTGCTTTAGACCTTGCGGGTGATGAGTTAGGTTTCCCTGGTGAGCTATTTGAAGAGCATTTTATTAAAGCTCGTGATACAGGTTTAAACATTACCGTACATGCAGGAGAAGCCGCTGGTGCTGCCAGTATTTGGCATGCAATCAAAGTATTAGGCGCACAACGCATCGGCCACGGTGTAAAAGCTATTGAAGACCCTGCTCTGATTGAATATTTAGCTCAACATCAAATTGGTATGGAAAGCTGTTTGACGTCGAATATCCAAACTAGCACTGTGCCTTCATTGGCTCAGCACCCACTCAAAACCTTTTTGCAACAGGGTGTGTTAGCATCAATTAATACTGATGATCCTGCCGTTCAAGGCATTGAACTACGCCATGAATATGAAGTCGCCGCACCACAAGCAGGTTTGAGCGTTACAGAGATAGAACAAGCACAGCGTAACGGCTTAACAATGGCATTTTTATCGGATAGCGAGAAAGTCGCGCTAGCCCAAAAAGCGGCCAAACGTTAATTAGTGAGTTATTGAGGGCACAGAATGATGCCCTTTTCCTTCAGTTCCTTCTTCCAGACAAACTCACATTGTTTTCAATCATGCACGCCTGTAAAGCTGCTAACATGTTAATTACAATGCTAAGGTACTTTATTTAATAATAACAAATAGTATGTTGTAACTAAAAATTAGAGTTAGAGAGACTGAAAAGAACAAAAACAGCTTAAATAAACATGTTATTCAAGCTATTCGATACAACGATTACTTCACTAAGCGTTTTGCATAACGCTGTGCCAATACCGCACTCACCATCAATTGGACTTGGTGGAAAATCATCAGTGGCAATAAAATCACGCCTACCGTGGCTGCGGGAAATAACACATTCGCCATTGGAACGCCATTTGCTAAGCTTTTCTTTGAACCACAAAAAACAATCGTGATTTCATCTTCTTTGCTAAAGCCAAGTAAACGAGCCGCTAACGTGTTTATCACTATCACAACAAATAAAATAATGCATGTCACAACAACAATCATCAATAGTGAATAAACATCAATTTTCTGCCAAATCCCCTCAACCACTGCTTCACTAAATGCAACATAGACGACAAGTAATATCGAAGATCGGTCAGTGATATTCACTAATTTACGATGACGATTAATCCAATTAGCAATTAATGGGCGAGATAAATGCCCCACAACGAAAGGCAACATTAATTGCATAAGAATAGAACCAATAGCATTGAGTGTATCAACGGCTTGGCTACCATCTGCATCCATCAAAAGGCCAACTAAGATAGGTGAAAGAAAGACACCTAAAATGCTAGATGCAGAAGCACTGCAAATCGCAGCGGCGATATTCCCGCCTGCAACAGAAGTGAATGCAATGGCAGATTGGACGGTTGCTGGTAATGCACATAGGTAGAGGAAACCCATATAAACCGTCGGCGACATCCATGCAGGCACAATAACGGCTAAGCCGAGACCAATAATGGGGAATAAAATAAATGTACTTGCAAATACCAGTAAATGTAATCGCCAGTGCCCTATCCCAGCCATTATTGACTCGCGTGATAACTTAGCTCCATGCATAAAAAACAATAAGGCAATCGCCGCAGTTGTTAGGTATTGGAAGCCCGTTTTAATATCTCCTTCACAAGGAAATAAGCTTGCCACGCCCACAACACAAATCATGATCAGTAAAAAAGGGTCAATTCTTAATTTTGCAAGTAAGTTCATTTGCTTATCCATAACAAAAGGCAGTGCTTTAATTGGCCTTAAAATCGGTTTTAGCCTTAAAAGATAGCCGTAATAATTCATTTTTCAATGGAAAAAATCTCAGCTTCCCTGAAATTTATTAAAGTGACAGCGTCACTCCATATTACCGTTTAACAACGCTTATTTAATAAGTTCGCTAAAAAAGCCTGTTTACAGTACAAAACAGCCAGTTATTATGAAGATCCTCGCTAGATCTTAATCGATCACGGGTTAATCGTCGTTATGCCTAAGCTTTTTCATCGCTGTAGATATAAATAAGCCTCGAAAAGTAGCATTAGAAGGAATGAGTTGGCAAATAAATCTATGATAGAATTGTTAAATCGATTGCGATTGGCTAAAAATGGATAATTATTTATGAGTTCAGTTTATGACGCTAACCGCCTGACGGGTTGGCTTTTGGTTCCTGCAATCTACTTGCTACTCACTTTCTTGGCAGTTTGTAGTATGACGGTGATGTATTGCATCAAGCTGTATGAAATTGTCTCCACGGTAGAGGGTTGGATAACGTTTATTCCTGCTGCGTGGTATTTGTCATTTGCAATCTCGATTGGTATGACAGTATTTAGTGTTCATGTGCTTCAATTAATGTTTTCTCGTTCAAAGCACTTCCCTCGCCGCTTTACGATTTGGTTACTTATTTTATTATTATTAGGACTAAAAACATTTGCATTTTCACCCATTGATGACAAAACGGCTCTGCAAGTCCTTGCTTGGCCCCTGTTAGGCGCGGGGTTCTTTGTCCCTTATTTAAAACGTTCTCAACGAGTTAAAATGACTTTCACACAAGATCGATAAGCATCACAAAAATTGCTTGATATCATAATGGCTGTTTAGCTGGCTTCGGCCAGTTTTTGTTCTTTATATTTTCATTTCAGGCAATAGCATGACTGATTATCTATTACTCTTTATTGGTACGGTGCTGGTTAACAACTTCGTCCTTGTTAAATTTCTTGGGTTATGTCCATTTATGGGGGTATCAAAGAAACTTGAACCTGCCATCGGTATGGGATTAGCGACAACATTTGTCATGACATTAGCCTCCATTTCTTCATGGCTAATTGATACACTGATCCTCGTTCCCCTTGACCTACTTTATCTACGTACACTCAGCTTTATTCTTGCAATCGCTGTGGTAGTACAATTTACAGAAATGGTTGTAAGAAAAACAAGCCCTACACTTTATCGGTTATTAGGTATTTTCTTGCCTTTAATTACAACAAACTGCGCAGTATTAGGTGTGGCATTGTTGAACATTAATATGTCCCATTCGTTCCTGCAGTCAGCCGTATATGGTTTTGGAGCCGCTATTGGCTTTTCCCTTGTGATGGTTCTGTTTGCAGCGATCCGTGAACGACTCGCTGTTGCCAATGTCCCTGCCCCATTCCGTGGTTCTTCCATTGGCCTGATCACTGCAGGGCTTATGTCCCTCGCATTTATGGGCTTTAGTGGTTTGGTGAAATTCTAATGATGTCTGTATGGATTGCCATCGGTATATTAGCCGTATTCGGTTTGATTTTCGGTCTAATTTTAGGCTACGCGTCGTTACGTTTTAAAGTCGAAGCTGACCCAATTGTCGAACAAGTGGAAGCTATTTTACCTCAGAGTCAATGTGGGCAGTGTAGCTATCCAGGTTGCCGCCCTTACGCAGAAGCGGTCGCTAACAATGGTGAAATGATCAATAAATGTGCCCCTGGTGGCGAGCAAGTCATGCTAAAGATAGCCGAATTGCTGAATGTTGACCCACAACCTATTGATGGTGATGAAGCAGCGCAGAACCCTGTTCGTAAAGTTGCCATTATCGATGAAGAAAACTGTATCGGTTGCACGAAATGTATCCAAGCTTGCCCTGTTGACGCCATTGTCGGTGCCACCCGTGCAATGCATACCGTAATTGAAGATTTATGTACTGGATGCGATTTATGCGTCGCCCCCTGCCCAACTGACTGTATTGAACTTGTCCCCGTGAAAACCACAACCGCCAATTGGAAATGGGATTTAAACACTATTCCAGTGAAAAATATTTCTGTTGAACCTATTGAAAAAACTGAAGTGAAATCAAGGGAGAACTCCCATGCTTAAGTTATTTAAATGGTTGAAAAAAGACAATATCTGGGATTTTGATGGTGGCATTCACCCACCTGAAATGAAGTTGCAATCCAGCCGTACCCCTATGCGGGTTGCAACTATACCTAATGAGCTGATTATCCCATTGCAGCAGCATTTAGGCCCTGAAGGTGAACTTATCGTTCAAGTCGGTGATTCTGTGCTTAAAGGCCAGCCGTTAACTCGTGGTCTTGGTCGTACCGTACCAGTACATGCTTCAACCTCTGGAACGATTACTGCAATTGAACCTATGGTGACTGCACATCCATCGGGTTTAAAAGAATTATGTGTGCGTATTCAATCTGATGGTAAAGATACTTGGTGCCCATTAGAGCCAATCCCTGATTACTATCAATTAGCCAAACCAGATTTATTGCACAAAATTGAGCAAGCTGGAATTGCAGGCTTAGGTGGAGCGGGCTTCCCTACTGCCTCTAAATTGGCGGGAGGTAAAGATGCGATTAAAACATTGATTATCAATGCGGCTGAATGTGAACCTTATATCACCGCTGATGATAGGTTAATGCAAGAGCACGCCGAAGAAGTGATTGAAGGCTGCCGCGTCTTACAACATTTATTAAATCCAGACCAAGTATTAATTGGCATTGAAGATAATAAGCCAGAAGCTATTCAATCTCTGAATAAAGCCATCACTAAACAAGACTCAAACATTTTCGTCCGTGTGATCCCAACTAAATACCCTTCAGGTGGGGCCAAACAACTAACTAAAATTTTAACCGGTCAAGAAGTACCATCGGGTGCCCGCTCATCCCAAATAGGCGTGTTGATGCAAAACGTGGGCACTGTTGTGGCAATTAAACGTGCAGTCATTGATGGACAACCTTTAATTGAACGTGTTGTCACTGTAACAGGTGAAGCGATTTCCCAACCGGGAAATTTCTGGGCACGTTTAGGTACCCCAGTAAGGCACTTACTACAACAATCTGGATTCAACCCAGAACCTGAACAAATGGTGATCATGGGGGGGCCATTGATGGGCTTTACCCTACCCGACCTCAATGTTCCTGTTGTCAAAATTTGTAACTGTCTTTTAGTTCCTACAATGGAAGAAATGGGGCCAAAAGCCCTTGAAGAAGCGTGTATTCGTTGTGGATTATGCGTTGATGCCTGCCCAGCAGCTTTATTACCGCAGCAACTTTACTGGTTCAGTAAGGGTGACGAGCACGAAAAAGCGCAAAAGCACAATTTATTCGATTGTATTGAGTGCGGTGCCTGTGCGTATGTTTGTCCAAGCAATATCCCGTTAGTACAATATTACCGCCAAGAAAAAGCAGAAATTCGTGAAATCGCACAAGAAGAGCGCCGTGCCGCAGAAGCGAAATTGCGCTTTGAAGCGAAACAACAGCGAATGGAGCGCGATAAACTGGCCCGTGAAGAGCGCCATAAGAAAGCGGCTGTTCAAGTTGAAAGTGCCGATAAAGACGTAGTAAATGCGGCATTAGCAAGAGTGAAGACAAAACAAACTGCAAGCCAAGAGCCGATTAAAATTGTTTCTGGCGAATTGCCTGACAACAGCGCAGTTATTGCGGCACGTGAGGCACGAAAAGCCCAAGCTCGTGCTAAACAAGCTGAGAAATTGGCTAATGTGCAAGCTAATGCTCCTGTTAGTGGATCTGATGATGACCCACGCAAAGCTGCGGTTGCTGCCGCCATTGCCCGTGCGAAAGCCAAGAAAGCGGCGCAAGAGCCAACAGCTCCTGTGGTTGACGCTCAACCAGAAACAGAAGTCGACCCACGCAAAGCTGCGGTTGCTGCTGCCATTGCCCGTGCGAAAGCCAAGAAAGCGGCGCAAGAGCCAACAGCTCCTGTGGTTGACGCTCAACAAGAAACAGAAGTCGACCCACGCAAAGCCGCGGTTGCTGCTGCCATTGCCCGTGCGAAAGCCAAGAAAGCGGCGCAAGAGCCAACGGCTCCTGTGGTTAACGCTCAACCAGAAACAGAAGTCGACCCACGCAAAGCCGCGGTTGCTGCTGCCATTGCCCGTGCGAAAGCCAAGAAAGCGGCGCAAGAGCCAACTGCTCCTGTGGTTGACTCTCAACAAGAAACAGAAGTCGACCCACGCAAAGCTGCGGTTGCTGCTGCCATTGCCCGTGCGAAAGCCAAGAAAGCGGCGCAAGAGCCAACGGCTCCTGTGGTTGACGCTCAACAAGAAACAGAAGTCGACCCACGCAAAGCTGCAGTTGCTGCTGCCATTGCCCGTGCGAAAGCCAAGAAAGCAGCACAAGAGCCAACGGCTCCTGCGGTTGACGCTCAACAAGAAACAGAAGTCGACCCACGCAAAGCTGCGGTTGCTGCTGCCATTGCCCGTGCGAAAGCCAAGAAAGCGGCGCAGAAACAAGCAATAATTGATGAGTTATCGCCTGCAGCTGAGCCCCCTATAGATGAAGAGACCGACCCTAGGAAAATTGCGGTTGCTGCTGCGATTGCCCGCGTTAAAGCAAAACAAGCTGAAAAGCACAATGAACAAACGATAACAGAGTAAGTGATAACGAAATGAAATTTAGGCCAATTGATGCGAAAAATCGCCGACTAAAAATTGCAAGCGCACCATTTACTCATAATAACCAAAGCACCAGCTTAGTGATGTTTTGGGTGCTTCTCGCTGCCATTCCAGGAATAGCAGCACAAATTTACTTTTTTGGTATAGGTACGCTCTATCAAATTGTTTTAGCGATACTCACAGCGGTTGTAACTGAAGCTGTTTCCATACGCTTACGCAAGCAGCCTGTTGTTCCTGTGCTTAAAGATAATTCTGCCATTGTCACTGCCCTATTACTCGGGATCAGCTTACCCCCGTTATCACCTTGGTGGTTGATTGTATTAGGGACATTCTTTGCCATTACCATTGCCAAACAATGTTATGGTGGATTAGGGCAAAATCCATTCAACCCAGCAATGGTTGGTTATGTTGTATTATTAATATCCTTCCCTGTACATATGACCAACTGGCTGCCACCACAAGAATTGCAAAACATGCATATCTCTGCCATTGATAGCTTGTCAGTGATCTTCAGTGGGCAGACTTCTTCGGGAGTGACGCTTGATCAGTTACGAACGGGCATAGATGGTATGAGCCAAGCGACACCGCTGGATAGCTTTAAAACAGGCTTACTAACACACTCTATTTCTGACGTATTACAACAACCTATTTTACAAGGCTCATTAGCTGGGATTGGCTGGCAGTGGGTAAATATTGCTTATCTTATTGGTGGTTTAATTATGATTAACCGCCGTATTATTAGCTGGCATATTCCGTTGTCATTCTTAGGAACCTTAGCTGTTTTCTCCATAATCAGCTACCTGATTGATGATAGCCGTTATGCGCCGCCATTGGTTCATTTACTGTCAGGTGCCACCATGTTGGGTGCGTTTTTTATCGCAACCGACCCTGTTACCGCTTCAACAACACCAAAAGGGCGAATTATTTTTGGAATGATTATTGGTTTCTTAGTGTGGGTGATCCGTGTTTATGGCGGATACCCTGATGCCGTTGCCTTCGCTGTATTATTGGCAAACATCACCGTGCCGTTAATTGATTATTACACTCAACCGCGTGCATATGGACATAAATAAGGAGCCAACATGTTAAATACAATGCGACGTCACGGAACTATCCTTGCCATATTTGCCGCAGGAACCACGGCATTGAGTGCAGCGGTCTATACTTTGACGAAAGACATTATTGCAGAGCAAGCCGCCATTGTGCAGAAAAAATTGCTCGACCAAGTCATCCCCAGTGACCTCTATAATAATGATTTAACTAAAGAATGTTATCTAGTCACCAATGAGGCTATATTAGGTAATAAACAGCCACGGCGTTTATATATAGCCCGTAAAAATGGTGAACCCGTTGCTGCGGCGTTAGAAACCACGGCATTAGATGGTTACTCAGGGGCTATCCACTTGTTGGTAGGCGCTGATTTTAACGGCACTGTTTTAGGTGTCCGTGTGACCGAACACCATGAAACACCTGGGCTTGGTGATAAAATTGAAACGCGTATTTCAGATTGGATCACCCATTTAAGCGGGAAGAAAATCGAATCGCCAAATGACCCCAAATGGGCTGTAAAAAAAGATGGTGGCGAGTTTGACCAATTCACTGGCGCCACCATCACACCAAGAGCGGTGGTCAATGCCACCAAACGAACTGCGGTCTTTATGCAAACTATTCCGCAAGAATTAGCAACTTACCCAAATTGTGGGGAAGAATAATGAGTGAATCTAAAGATTTATTAGTCCAAGGGTTATGGAAAAATAACTCTGCATTAGTCCAGCTTTTAGGGCTTTGCCCGCTATTGGCTGTTTCTTCTACAGCAACGAATGCTCTCGGGCTTGGCCTTGCAACAACACTTGTGCTGATATGCACTAACGTAGCTGTTTCTGCCCTGCGCCGTTGGGTGCCATCTGAAATTCGTATCCCAATTTATGTGATGATCATTGCATCGGTTGTGAGTGCGGTACAAATGCTAATCAACGCCTATGCTTTTGGTTTATATGAATCGCTCGGGATTTTTATTCCGTTGATTGTGACGAACTGTATCGTCATTGGCCGTGCAGAAGCCTACGCATCTCGCAACCCCGTTTCGTTATCAGCATTAGATGGCTTAGCGATGGGCTTAGGGGCAACGGCGACATTGTTTGTTTTGGGGTCAATTCGTGAAATTTTAGGTAACGGTACCTTATTTGATGGCGCTGATTTACTGTTAGGCTCATGGGCTACTTCATTACGCATTGAAGTTATTCACCTTGATTCTCCATTTTTACTCGCTATGCTACCACCAGGTGCCTTTATTGGCCTTGCCCTATTGTTAGCTGCAAAATATTTAATTGATGAAAAAATGAAAAAAAGAGCGGCTTTGCAAGCTGATCATCAGTCAGTACGCGAATATGAAAAACAACAAGGTTGCGGCGGTCATCTTTCTTAATAAACAAATTAATGTGAGCAATGAATAAATCAAAACGTATTGAAATTTTAACTCGCTTACGGGACAACAATCCCCACCCAACGACGGAGCTAGAGTTTAGCTCCCCGTTTGAGCTATTAATCTCTGTGTTACTCTCCGCTCAAGCGACTGATGTCAGCGTTAATAAAGCCACGGCAAAGCTTTATCCCGTAGCAAACACACCTGAAACAATTATGGCGCTGGGTGTTGATGGTATTAAAGAATATATCAAAACTATTGGCTTATTTAATACTAAAGCAGAAAGTGTTTATAAAACCTGCAAAATACTGATTGAAAAGCACAATAGCCAAGTTCCCGAAAACCGTGAGGCCCTTGAAGCGCTTCCAGGCGTTGGCCGTAAAACAGCCAATGTCGTTCTTAATACAGCCTTCGGTTGGCCAACCATTGCCGTCGATACTCATATATTTCGCGTATGTAATCGTACCAACTTTGCCCCAGGTAAAGACGTTGTCGCTGTTGAAGAAAAGTTACTGAAAGTCGTCCCTGCTGAATTTAAGGTCGATTGCCATCACTGGTTTATTCTACATGGGCGTTATACTTGTATTGCGCGCAAACCCCGCTGTGGTTCGTGCATCATCGAAGACCTCTGTGAATTTAAAGACAAAGTCTACCCAGAGGATTAACTATATATCGTGCTTTTGATGACGAAAAAGATAGGTCATCGTGCTAATCATAAGCACAACGCATTTTTTCCTTGCTCTAGGACTTTGTCTTACGTAACAATAGAGCCAAATTCAAACTTAATAAAACGGTAAGTATGTTTCAAGACAACCCACTGCTCGCACAACTTAAACAGACATTACATGCCCAAACACCTCGTGTTGAAGGGTTGGTAAAAAGCACTGAAAAAGGTTTTGGCTTTTTAGAAGTTGATGGCCAAAAAAGCTATTTCATTCCGCCTCCTCAGATGAAAAAAGTGATGCACGGTGACCGTGTCATCGCCGCAGTACATACGGATAAAGACCGTGAGTTTGCTGAGCCAGAAGAACTTGTCGAGCCTTTTTTAGAGAGATTTGTCGGTAAAATTCAGAAAAAAGAAAACGACAATCGCTTATTTGTTATCCCCGATCACCCGTTACTCAAAGACATGATTTTATGTCGTCCTGTGAATGGTATTACCCATGAATTTAAGCAAGATGATTGGGTCGTCGCTCAAATGCGCCGTCATCCCTTAAAAGGCGATAAAAACTTTTACGCAGATATTACAGAATACATCACTGAAGGCGATGACCACTTTGCACCATGGTGGGTAACGTTACGCCGTCACCAATTAGACCGTGATGAACCTCAAATGGTGGAAAGCGAGCGTGATGATCAAGGCATTGAACGCGTTGATTTAACTGACTTACATTTTGTGACCATCGATAGCGCTAGTACTGAAGATATGGATGATGCGCTGTATGTTGAGAAAACCGCTGAAGGCAATCTCAAATTATTCATCGCTATCGCTGACCCAACCAGCTATATCCGCGAAGGCAGTGAATTAGATAAACTGGCCCTTGCACGTTCTTATACTAACTATTTACCTGGTTTCAATATCCCAATGTTACCGCGTCAATTGTCAGATGATTTATGCTCCTTGCGCCCAAATGAACGTCGCCCTGCTTTAGTATGTGTGGCGCAAATTCTTGCAGATGGCAGCCTTGATAGTCACATTGAGTTTTTCAGTGCTTGGGTCGAATCAAAAACCAAATTAGTGTATGACGAAGTTTCTGATTGGCTTGAAGAAACTGGAAATTGGCAACCCGCCAATGACACAGACAAACAACAAATATTGCTGTTAAAAGAAATGGCTGATAAACGCTTACATTGGCGTGAAACTCATGCATTAGTCTTTAAAGACCGCCCTGATTACCGCTTTGTGCTTGATGATAAAGGCAATGTCGTTGATATTGTATCAGAAAGCCGCCGCAGTTCTAACCGCATTGTTGAAGAGGCGATGATCACCTCTAACCTTTGTGCAGCCAGCGTGTTAAAAGAAAAACTCGGCTTCGGCGTTTTCAATGTGCATATGGGCTTTGAGCCATTGCAAATTGACCAGGTTGTTCAAACCTTAAAAGACAATGGTATTGAAACCACCGCGGAATCATTATTGTCTCTGGAAGGTTTCCGTCAATTACGTCGTAAGCTTGATGCCGAACCTACCCAGTTCTTAGATAGCCGAATTCGTCGCTACCAAACTTTTGCCGAAGTTAAAGCTGATCCCGGCCCTCACTTCGGCCTTGGTTTTGACGCTTACGCAACATGGACATCCCCCATTCGTAAATACACCGATATCGTTAACCATCGGTTATTAAAGTCCATTATTGCGGGCAAGCCTTCAACGGATAAACCCACTGAAGAGCTTTCCATTAAATTGGCAGAACGTCGCCGTGCAAACCGTATGGCGGAACGCGATGTGGGTGATTGGCTCTATTCACGTTACTTAAAACCGTTTGAAGGCACTGACACTAAATTCCCCGCAGAAATTATTGATATTACCCGTGGCGGTGTACGTGTACGTCTCGTGGATAATGGCGCGGTGGCATTTGTTCCTGCACCATTTATTCACAGTGTTCGTGATGAAATTCAGTGTAGCCAAGAAACTGGCAGCGTTCTGGTTAAAGGCGAAAAAGCATATCAACTCAATGATATTATTAATGTCACCATTGCGGAAGTTCGTATGGAAACACGTAATATCGTTGCTCGCCCTGCAGAATAATACTTTCTGTGCTATCTTTAAAAGACCATAAGTTAATGCTTATGGTCTTTTCTTCGTTCGCAACCTAATCAGTAGTGATTAATTCGCATTTTACGTTAAAATTTATATGCTATTCGCTATTTTTTCCTGATTATTCTTATTCGTAAATTTACCTATCATGCTAATTTATGATTTGTTTAATACGTGTTAAGGATTAAAAAATGAATACTGTCAGCAAACGCATTTTATCATTTATGGTTATCGCAGCCGTCGCTATTAGCGTGAGTGCCTGTTCCAACATGTCTAAGCGCGATAAAAATACTGCCATTGGTGCTGGTGTCGGTGCCGTCGGTGGTGCAGTGCTTACTGGGGGTAGTTCACTTGGTACGGTAGGCGGTGCCGCCGTTGGCGGGATCATTGGCCACCAAATTGGCAAATAACCGACAATAAGCTATGCCCTTATTCTCTAAATAGCGCCATCCATTTGGCGCTATTTTATTTTCAGTGTTCTAACGCTAACTCAATGTTTCACAAAGCGAATTAGCTAATGCATTAGGAACTAGCGTTGATACCATTAAAAGCTGGGAACTCAAACGACCTAACCCAACAGGGTTAGCGGCTAAAGTATTAGTGGCAATAAAAAGAAACCCTGAATTATTCAAAGAACTTGCTGCAATTTAAACCATAAAAAAACGGTGATTACATCTGCAATCACCGTTTTTTCTTTAATTATTTTAATCAGCCACCAGCTAATTTGACTTGCATACCTTTTGCTTCAAGAAGTTGCTTAATCACATCTCGCTTATCCCCTTGAATTTCAATATTTCCATCTTTTACTGCGCCACCACAACCACATTTTTTTTTCAATTCAGCCGCAAGTTTTGTGAGCTCTGCATCATCAAGGTCAAGCCCCGTTACCACACAAACCCCCTTGCCTTTACGACCTGATGTTTCACGGCGAATTCTAACGATGCCATCACCTTTTGGCCTTTCTACCTTCGGTTTTTCTTCATCAATACGCCCAACGTCTGTGCTATATACTAGACGGCTGTTTGAATCACTCATGAGAGACCTTTAATAGACTGGTTAATTTGCTGTAATGTTAACGTTGGGTTTTCACTACGCGTGATCGGGCGTCCAATCACCATATAGTCAACCCCTGCTTTGACAGCATCTTGTGGTGTCATGATACGGCGTTGATCGCCAACATCACTACCTTCTGGGCGAATACCTGGTGTGACTAATTTAAAATCTTTGCCACATAAACTTTTTAAGCGTTTTGCTTCATGGGCAGAACAGACAACGCCATCAAGACCACACTGTTTGGTCAGCAATGCAAGACGTTCTGCATGAACCGCAGGAGAGTCTTGGATCCCCACGCCCACTAGATCTGTCTCATCCATACTGGTCAAAACAGTTACTGCCGTTAATAAAGGCGCATCTTTACCATAAACTTCGAGTGATTGACGAGCCGCTTCCATCATTCGAGCCCCACCGCCCGCATGCACATTGACCATCCAGACGCCCATTTCAGCAGAAGCGGCGACGGCACGAGCAACCGTATTTGGAATATCGTGAAATTTTAAATCAAGGAAAACATCAAAGCCGCGATCATGGAGTGATTTGACAAATTGAGGACCATTGAACGTGAACATTTCTTTGCCTACTTTAAGACGGCAATCACGCGGGTCAATGCGGTCAACAAACGCCAGTGCAGCATTAGCATCTTCATAGTCAAGTGCCACAATGATTGGCGAGTGTGTCTGGTTCTCAGTTGAGGAAATCATTTCATAGCCTTTAATGAGTTGTTATGAGGTTAAAAAGTGACGTTGTCACTGGCCATCTAACCCACGAATGGGTTTAATCGTATCCCAAGAACGACAAGATGGGCAGTGCCAATATAATGAACGAGAAGTAAAGCCACATTTATGGCAACGGTAATCAGGCTTTGTTCGGATTTGTTCGCCCACCATTTTTCTTAGCAAAATCAAACTTTCTTTTGCACGGCCTTCTTCGGCTTCTTCAAGGTGGTAATCCATTAAACGATAAAACAGTCGCATGGTTGGGTGACGTTGAATTTGGTCATTAATATAATTTGCAGCAGCTTCATGATTTTGCTTTTCAACAATAATATCGGCGAGATACAGCTCTGCAATTGCACCTGAATTACCCGCTACACATTGACGCAAGTAATCTTCCCATTCATCCAATTGACCGGTGCGTTGATAGCAATCATGGAGCAGTGGCAGCGTTTCAGTAACCAACTCTCTATCTTGATCATATACTTGCTTTAAAACATGAATGGCCTTTTCATAAACGCCTTGCTCAATAAAAATACGCCCTTTCATAATCGAAACGCGCGCACAGTTTTTATCGGCTTGTTCTGCTTTATTTAATAAGGCTTGTGCATCATCAAGATCATCACTCGCCAATTGTTGTACCGCAAGCTCACAGTAAAAATGTGCAATTTGCTCGCGTAATTCGTTATGGCCTAATTTAACCAGTTTACCTGCAACATCGATAGCTTTCGACCATTCACTGGTTAACTGGTAAATATTTAATAAAGATTGTAAAGCACTTTGCTTGAAATCCACTTCATCAGTGAGTTGCTGGAACATATTTTCGGCGCGATCATACACCCCAGCGGTCATGTAATCACGGCCAAGTTGTTGGGTTGCAAGGAGGCGTTGTTCGAAGGATAACGAAGCACTTTCCACCAGCGATTGGTGAATGCGGATAGCACGTTCAACTTCACCTCGAGAACGAAATAAATTCCCTAAGGTTAAATGTGCTTCAAATGCAGAGCTATCATAATTCTTAAGCATATCTAGAAACAAATCAACCGCTTTATCTTGCTGATTTGACAAAAGAAAGTTCACGCCTGTCACATAATCACGGGACAAGCGGTTAGCATGTAGTTGTTTATCTTGTTGAGCACTTCTGCGCCCCATATACCAACCATAAGCGGCAGCCACAGGAAGCAACAGAAACAGCAACTCGAACATACAGGATTATTCCTTGTTCTGAGTCGTCACTAATGAGGTTGAGTCAGAAATATTACTTTCTCCAGCACCTAATTGTGATTCTAAACGTCTAATTTTACGACGTGCGTTTTTCAGGCTAACGATTGTACGTAAATAAAATGCCGCACACACCAGCCATCCCAGCACAAAACCGACACCAAAAAGTGATGCAAGAAGGGTTGATAAAGAAAAATCCCCTTTTGCAATCAGGTAGTTAAATGTAATAACCTGATCATTGCTTGAACCTAGCGTAATCGAGATAATAAAAAATGCGACCGCCAGTAATAAAATCAGAAAGTATTTCACATTTGTTCCCGTTATCAGTTCTTATCCATTCAATAATATCTACCTGATAAGGTAGCATTTCCCGCGCATCCAGACAAAGCAATTTATTTTATACAAATTCGAAAATTCACAGAGTTTGTCGCAACAATCACTCTCTTGACGAAAGATTAACCGACTTTTTTTTCCGCTTAAGAAACAGAAATACACCGTAAGCCAAAATGGCAAAAATGGCACTGATAAATACTGACGTAATAACATCAATTGGCCAATGCATACCTAATAACATGCGGCTAAATGCGATCCCCTCAGCCCAGAGTGCTAGGCCAATCGAAAAGCCATAGTAGCCCCTTTGCCAAAAAAAGGCGATAAACAAGAGTGCCCAGCCAGCAGCAAATAACATATGTCCTGATGGAAATGAGTACCCTGTTTCTGCTTGCCAATGCTTTCTTTGCCACTTAGCAATATCATCATGTTGTTTAACGACCGTTTTAATCAACTTGGCTCGAGCGGCTCGTGTTAATTCATAAAAATCCGAATGCGTCACATCATATTGCTCTTCGAGCCAAACCACATAAGGTCGAGGCTCTTGAAAATGGTTTTTAAGTAATGTTTTGGTACCTTGTTGCAGTAACAAAGCGCTAGCAACAATAATCACAATCTTCAAGACCATACTTTTTTCTGCACGTAGTCTGAATATGATTATCCCCATAAGTGCTAATGACGTAATAATACTGTATGGTGCACCTGCTGTATCGGTCAGCCATAACAGCCATTTCATTGATTTAAATTGATTTTCTGGCGTCCATTGCCACCCCGAAATTAGCATTATCATGGGTGGTAATGCTAATAAAATAGCAAACAGGCTAACGACGAAAGTAGTCTTTCTCATTTAATGCATTCCATAAATATTAATCCACCTTATGAAGAAATATTCCATTCACTCACGATTAACTCTGTTATAGTAATACAGTGTTGGTTGTGTGCAAAGATTACCAGCCTCTATATGCAAAACGTCATATAGCTTCGATATATTATACTCATGTACCTTATATCGATTTACGTTATTACATTAAGCAAGAGTTACTTTAACTAATGAATGAAAATATGCAGCTAAAACGTGTTGCTCAAGCAAAACTCCCAACACCGTTCGGTGAATTTCTGATGGTAGGTTTTGAAGAAATTGCAACGGGTCATGACCATGTCGCGTTAATCTTTGGCGACATCTCTGGGGATACCCCCGTTCTTAGCCGTATTCACTCTGAATGTTTAACGGGTGATGCGCTATTTAGCTTACGTTGCGATTGTGGTTTCCAATTAGAAGCCGCGCTTTCTCAGATTAGTAAAGAAGGCCGCGGGGTGTTACTTTACCATCGCCAAGAAGGCCGTAATATTGGCTTGCTCAATAAAATCCGTGCATATGCGCTACAAGACCAAGGTTTAGACACTGTCGAGGCAAATTTAAAACTGGGTTTTAAAGCCGATGAACGTGATTTTACCCTCTGCTCAGATATGTACAAATTACTGGGGATCAACGAAGTTCGTTTGCTAACGAATAACCCGAAAAAAATCGATATCATGCGTGAAGCGGGTATAAATGTGGTTGAACGTGTGCCTTTGATCGTTGGGCGTAATCCAAGTAATGAACATTATTTGGATGTTAAAGCACAAAAGATGGGTCATATGCTGTTTAAACACCAGTAAGCTACGCAATAAGGGGAGAGTTTCTACGTTCTTCCCTTTTCTCTCAATTATCCTCTCAATGTGTGCCATTTCTTGATGGTTATATTCACTTTCTTTCTATAAGGTTTATACTGTTCTCAATATTATGACTTTGATGAATGACCTTTATCTTTTGCTTATTCATCAAACTACAAGGAGATATTGTGAACAACCTGCATTCTATTCAACGCATGAGAAGACTGCGTAAAACTGAAAAACTCCGCACTTTATTCCAAGAAACCCATCTATCGATTAATGACCTTTGTTTACCTATTTTCGTTGAAGAAGAACTCGACGATTATATGCCGATCAATAGCATGCCTGGTGTTATGCGTATTCCTGAAAAACGCTTAGCGTATGAAATTGAACGCATCGCAAATGCAGGCATTAAGTCAGTCATGACATTTGGCGTTTCCCACCACCTTGATGATAATGGTAGTGATGCATGGCAGGAAAATGGCTTAGTCGCTCGTATGTCCCGTATCTGTAAAGACACAGTTCCTGAAATGATTGTGATGTCGGATACTTGTTTTTGTGAATATACTTCCCATGGTCACTGCGGGGTGATGCATGACCATGTTGTTGATAATGATGCCACTATTCACAATTTAGGTCTGCAGGCAGTTGCTGCTGCCCGAGCAGGTGCAGACTTTATCGCCCCTTCCGCTGCAATGGATGGACAAGTTGCGGCGATCCGCCGTGCACTGGATGAAGCAGGTTTTACGGATACGGCCATTATGTCCTATTCCACAAAATTTGCATCCGCATTATATGGCCCATTCCGTGATGCAGCTGGCTCATGTTTAAAAGGTGACAGAAAAACCTACCAAATGAACCCAATGAATCGCCGCGAAGCGCTACATGAATCGCTGATTGATGAGCGCGAAGGTGCAGATGCGCTGATGATCAAACCCGCTGGGGCTTATCTTGATATCATTCGTGATTTACGTGAACACACACAATTACCGATTGGTGCGTATCAAGTTAGTGGCGAATATGCGCAAATCAAATTTGCAGCACAAGCGGGTGCGATTGATGAAACACGTGTGGCACTGGAAACATTAGGTTCAATTAAACGCGCAGGTGCTGACCTTATCTTCACTTACTTTGCCCTACAACTGGCTGAAAGTAAGGCTTTATAATTTTTAGCTTATAAAAAAAACCGCAATACTGGATATAAACACAGCATTGCGGTTTTTTGGCATTTTAGATTAAAAAGCAAGCCAAAACAGATTAAAAATAAATCAATCGGTTATTTACCACGCTGAATTTCAAGCTGATGCGTTAATGTTTTTGCATAATGCTGAGCAACTTCTGCCGAAGGTAAGCCCGCTATCAATAAATCGTCTTTACCTGCAGTTGTCTTGGCAACAACGCCCCAAAATTCCACCTCAAAAGTAATACTCTCCGGGTTTTGATCCGGCATAGGCACAATATCAAAATACTCTTTTAATGGTGCGATAGTAATTGCAGTGTAATCTGCATTTAAGCCAAGTGGGAATTCTTTGTCCGCATAGAGACGTAAGTCGTGAACTTCCGTTTCAGGTGTTCTCATCACAATAGAATACAAATTAGGAATATGTTCTAAAATATCGCGAACCTCTTCATTCGACCCATCAAAATGAGAAGTTGTTAATAAGATATCTGCTGCCCACAATGCCCCTTTATAGAAATCGGTTTCATTGATATCTGCCATATATATTTCCTTTACGTTGTTTTCGATAAATTTAGCGAGCCCGAATCCATTACATGAATACTAATTCAAACAAAGAAACTGATTTATGGCGAACTTAATTCAGTACTCACTGAATTAAGAATGGTTTTCTCCCCTATATTTAACCATCTACCTAACACCATAACGTAGATCCACATCGAAAATATTGAGAAAAAACAAGATTAAGAAATAAGATAGGAATAAAAAAACGTCTGCTGGATTAACCAAACAGACGTTTTTAGTTAACCTGTGTTAATGAAGCATTTGTCGAATGACATAATGCAAGATACCGCCATGGCGGTAATACTCCATTTCAGTACCCGTATCAATACGACAACGGGTAGTGATCTCCTTGACCTCACCATTACCCAGAGTAATATTCACCTTCAAGTCTTGCCCTGGTGTCAGGGATTGCAGACCAACAACGTCAATGCGTTCGTCTCCTTTTAGTCCAAGGGTTTTGCGGGACATGCCATCTTTAAACTCCAGAGGTACAACCCCCATACCGATTAAATTTGAACGATGAATACGCTCATAAGACTCTGCAATCACCACACGAACGCCTAACAAATTAGTTCCTTTTGCAGCCCAGTCACGACTCGAACCTGAACCATATTCCTTACCTGCAATAATCGCCAATGGGCGTTTTTCTTGCTGATACAACATTGCTGCATCATAGATAGCCATTTGCTGCCCTGTTGGAATATGTAAGGTATAACCACCTTCAACACCTGGTACCATTTCATTACGAATACGAATATTCGCAAAGGTGCCGCGCATCATCACTTCATGGTTACCTCGTCGTGAGCCATAAGAGTTAAAGTCTGCAACAGCAACACCATGCTCTTGAAGGTAGCGCCCTGCTGGACTGTCTTTCTTAATATTCCCTGCAGGAGAAATATGGTCAGTAGTGACTGAATCGCCAAGGATAGCCAAAATATTGGCGCCGTGAATATCTTTAACTGGCGCAGGCTGGGCTTGCATGCCTTCAAAGAATGGTGGATGGCGAATGTACGTTGAGTCCGCCTGCCAATGATAAGTTGATGAGCTTTCAACCTCGAGAGCACGCCACGCATCGTCACCTTCAAATACGGCATTATATTCTTTGCGGAACATCTCTGTTTTAACTTGTTGCACAGCTTGGGCTATTTCAGCACTGCTTGGCCAAATATCTTTCAGATAAACGTCATTACCGTGTTTATCTACACCAAGCGGTTCATTTTTCAAGTTAATATTCATATTTCCTGCAAGGGCATAGGCCACAACTAACGGCGGAGATGCCAACCAGTTAGTTTTCACCAGAGGATGGATCCGCCCTTCAAAATTTCGGTTCCCCGAAAGCACTGCACCAACGGTTAAATCGGTTTGCTTAATCGCCGCTTCAATTGGTTCCGGTAATGGACCTGAGTTACCGATACAGGTGGTACATCCATACCCAACAAGATTGAATCCCAATTTATCTAAATAAGGTGTTAAGCCCGCTACCGCAAGGTAGTCCGTGACCACTTTGGAACCTGGTGCAAGGGATGATTTAACCCAGGGTTGACGAGACAGCCCTTTTTCAACCGCTTTTTTCGCTAACAGCCCCGCCGCCATCAAAACACTCGGATTTGAAGTATTGGTACAAGATGTAATCGCCGCAATCACGACCGCGCCATCAGTGAGTTCAAAGGTTTGATTTTGATATTTCACTTCTGGATGTGCATTTTTATCTTGTTTATTCACTTCGAGTTCAACTGCACCTCGGAACGCTTTTGGTACTTGACTCAGCTCCACTCTATCCTGTGGACGTTTTGGCCCAGCCAAGCTAGATTCAACCGTCGACATATCTAATTCAAGGGTACTGGTAAAGATAGGTTCATCACCTGCGTGACGCCATAAGCCCTGCTCTTTACTATACGCTTCCACCAGCGCCACTTCATCGTCGCTACGTCCTGTTAGTCGCATATAGGACAACGTAATATCATCGATGGGGAAGAACCCACAGGTTGCACCATATTCAGGTGACATATTGGCGATGGTGGCACGGTCAGCTAAGGGTAAATCCGCCAAACCATCACCGTAGAATTCCACAAACTTACCGACCACGCCGTGTTTACGCAGCATTTGTGTGACGGTTAATACAAGGTCAGTTGCCGTAATACCTTCCGATAATTTGCCTGTTAACTTAAACCCAACCACATCGGGGATAAGCATCGAAACAGGCTGACCTAACATCGCTGCTTCAGCCTCTATACCACCCACTCCCCAACCCAGCACACCAAGCCCATTGATCATGGTTGTGTGAGAATCGGTACCCACTAGCGTATCTGGATAAGCGTATAGCTTCCCATCGATTTCCTCATGCCAAACCGCTTTTCCAAGGTACTCTAAGTTAACCTGGTGGCAAATCCCAGTGCCCGGTGGCACAACTTGGAAACGGTTAAACGCTTTTTGCCCCCAACGCAGGAATAAATAGCGTTCGTGGTTACGTTCCATTTCAATTTCCACGTTTTCACCAAACGCAGATTGTGTGGCAAATTCATCCACCATCACCGAGTGGTCAATCACCAGATCAACAGGTGATAATGGGTTGACCTGATTGACATTTCCCCCTAACGATTTCACCGCTTCACGCATTGCTGCAAGGTCAACAACCGCAGGGACGCCAGTAAAATCTTGCATCAGTACACGAGCGGGACGATAGGCAATTTCCCTATCTGCATGAGCGTTTTTTTGCCAATCAATAATGGCTTGTAAGTCTTGTTCAACAACAGAAGTGCCATCGATATGGCGTAATAGGTTTTCGAGTAACACTTTGAGGGATTTGGGCAGCTTTGAACCATCGCCGATTTTTTTCTCGGCAAGCGCCAAACTGAAGTAATTATACTGCTTGTTTCCGACAGCGAGTGTTGAGGCACTCGTTGTTTTTAGACTCAACGACATAACTCCTCCTTGGTTTTTATGGCTATGGCAATAATGTTTATTTACCACCATTATTTTTTGTTAACCAATTGTAATCATAGTTGCTTTATAAATTTGATTTATAGATTTTGTGCCAAATTTGCAGTTTAGACCTATTTATCATAGGAAATTTGAGATAAGAATGGAAAGTATAAGCGTAAATGACGGTAAAAAGTTTGGGGGATGACGGTTATTTTCAGTTTAGATAGGCGCCGATTGCGAGCTGAAGATCAGCTAAAGTGACCATTAGCATCATTGAGTCTAGAGGTGAAGATACAAACCCAACATGTTCATAAAACCGTTTAGCATCAACTGAAAGCGCATGAACAACCATTCTCCGAATACCGACAAGCCCTGATGCTTGGATAACTCTCAGCGCCGCATCCTTTACAAGCGCCCTGCCAACACCGAATCCTTTCACGTTTGCATCCACTGCTAGGCGGCTAAGTAAAACAACAGGAATATCTGTTGGCATATTTTGCCGAAATTTACCCACCGCTTGGTTGGTAGTTATAATGCCTGTAGAAAGTGCATAATACCCCATCACCGTATTATCAGATGCAGTGACAAAAGTGCGGGATGCACCCGTTTTCTGATTTCCCATCGCGCGGTTTTTTAACCAATGATCCAACGTTTCGTCACCCGAAGAGAATACATCCAGACGGTGGTTTAAATTGAGCGGCTCAGGAGCTGTCAGGTTCAATGTCATTTCTCCCACAGAGATTTGGACATCATGGTTTTTCTGAGCGCCTCATTATTGCTCGGCGGGGCATCTAATTGAGCAACAAACTCCTGATAAACCTCAGGGCTCACATTAATCACACGGAGATCGGCTAATGTTTCTTCCGCAGCACGACGAGCCGCTTCGAGTACAAACTCAGTACTATTTTTCCCAACAGCGTTAGCAGCTCGGTCAATCAGAATTTTATCTTCTAATTTAATTCGTAAATTCAATGATGAACGTGTAAGCACCGTATCATTATCACATGTATTTTGCATCGCAATGGTTAACGCCTAACTGATGACTTATTTTTTAAGCACACAGTTTTATCCGCATTGCGGTGAATAGATGATTAATGGTAGCCACTGTTCATCATGTGGCTACCATTAGATGGGCAGGCAATAATACAAAAATCAAATAATCGGTAACTGAATATCTTTAAAGAAAGCTTCAATTTCATCATTGTTGCGAATGGCAATCGCCTTATCCACCACATCACGCGTTAAATGTGGGGCAAAACGCCATAAGAAATCATACATATAGCTACGCAAGAAACTGGTGCGTTTAAAGCCAATTTTCGTGGTGCTATAGCTGAACTTATCACGCATATCAATGACAACAAGGTCAGAATCATTTACCGCATCAACCGCCATACTGGCGATAATACCAATACCCAATCCCAGCCTGACGTAAGTTTTAATCACATCTGCATCTGTTGCTGTAAAAATGATCTTCGGCTCTAGGCCTATTTTTTGAAAAGCGACATCCAGTTCTGAACGCCCAGTAAAGCCATGGGTGTATGTCACAATTTGGTATTCCGCAATATCTTCAATGGTCACATTCTTTTTCGTCGCCAACGGATGGTCTTTTTGCACCACCACACAACGGTTCCAATGGTAGCAAGGCAGCATAATTAAGTCGCTATACAGATGGAGTGCCTCCGTGGCGATTGCAAAATCACTGTTCCCCTTGCATACCTCTTCCGCTATTTGGGTTGGTGTGCCTTGCTGCATATGCAAAGACACATGTGGGTAGCGTTCAATAAAGCCTTTAATAACCGGCGGTAATGCATAACGCGCTTGCGTGTGGGTCGTTGCTATATTTAACGTACCGCGATCTGGGTAGGTATGCTCCCCCGCAACTGAACGTATTGCTTCAATCTTCGACAACACTTCCCTTGAAATACGAACGACCTCTTCTCCCGCAGGGGTGACATGCGTTAAGTGTTTACCGCTGCGAGCAAAAATCTGAATGCCTAGCTCATCTTCTAGCATCCGCACTTGCTTACTAATACCTGGTTGCGAAGTAAAAAGCCCCTCCGCCGTAGAGGAGACATTTAAGTCATGATTAACAACTTCAACAATATAACGTAATTGCTGCAATTTCATATTTCTGCCTACCCCTTACTGGATCACGATAGAGTCGCTATAGCTAAAAAACATTAGTTATAACTAAAAATTATATACAATTGAATCGATATAACCAATATAACATTATTCTAACGAGAATAAACAGTATGATGACAAAATTTCATCTAAGGTGAATTTTTCCTGCCTCAACGTCGTAATGTATTGCAAAGACGGGTTATCTTTAATTCGTGATATGTTTCAATGAATAAAACGTAATTTGAAGGATTTCCACTTCAGTATAAGCTTGAAAAAGTGGAGTTATAGATTCTCAACGAAGAGAGGTTTTTACATGCGTATAAATATTTTGGCACTGCTTATTGGTATGTCAACGGTTTCCTTTGCACCTCAACTACTTGCAAAGGAAGTGACTTACGGACAACAGAAAATTGTTTTATCCGACACAATTAACCCTGGTAATGATTTCTACCGCTACGTGAATGAGGATTGGATAAGCAAGGCAAAAATCCCAACGGGTATGCCCCGCATTAACTCTTTTGTTGATTTGTATTTAAATACCGAAAAACAGACCCAAGCTATCATTGATGAACTACAGAAAAAACCAGAAAGCGAACTAAACCATAATCAACGCAATATTCGTCATTTGTACCAAAGTTTTCTCAATGAAGACGTCATCGAAAAGGCTGGACTTTCACCTATCAAACAGGATTTAGCCGAGATTGCAAAAGCAAAAAACCATCAGGATATCAGTCAGCTAATGACTAACCCAGATTTCAATTCATTGATTTCTTATTGGGTAGATTTAGATGCAAAATCCCCTGAAACGTATGTGTTGTATATTGGCCAAGGGGGTTTAGGATTACCTAATCGGACTTATTACCTCGATGACACCCCACAAATGCAAGATATACGAAAAAGTTATATCGCTTATATCGCAACGATGCTGAAACTGGCGGGTGAAAAAGACGTTGAACAAAAAGCGCAAAAAATATTCGATTTAGAAAAAGCCATTGCAACCGTACATTGGATTCCTGAAGCGCGCCGTGACACCATCAAAAACTACCATGCTATGTCATTAGCTGAAATGAAAAATCATACCAAAGGCTTTGATTGGAGCAGTTTTATCAGCCGCTACAAACTCACCGATAAGCAGCTTGAAAAAGTGGTAGTAGAAACAGACAGCGCCGTTGAACAAACCGCAAAAATTTTCGCGCAAACACCTGTTTCAACCTTAAAAGATTATTTAACGTTCCAATATATTAGCGATCATGCACGCTATTTAAATAAAGCTGTTTCTGATGCCAACTTTGATTTTTATTCGAAAAAACTCAACGGTGTCGAGAAACAACGTACCCGCCAAGAACGTGCGCTACAAACAGTAAACTCCCTTCAGGGCGAAGCATTAGGGCAAATCTATGTTGAAAAATATTTCGACCCGCAATCCAAAGAAAAAATTCAAGATTTAGTGAGCTATGTCAGAGGCACATTTAATTCACGTTTAAAAGACAACGATTGGATGGATGATAGCACACGCCAAGAAGCCCTGAAAAAACTGGAACAGTTCACCGTAAAAGTGGGCTACCCTGACAAATGGAATGATTTCAGTGACATTAATTTAAAACCAGATTCACTGTTTGATAACTACAAACAAGTTGTTGCATGGTCCTACAACGACATGATTAGCAAAATGGGCCAGCCTGTTCGTAAATGGGAATGGGGAATGACACCACAAACGGTGAATGCCTATTTCAACCCTGTACAAAATGAAATCGTGTTCCCTGCTGCGATTTTACAAGCCCCATTCTTTGACCCTAACGTTGACCCCGCTTATAACTACGGGGCAATTGGTGCAGTGATAGGCCATGAAATGGGTCATGGTTTTGATGACCAAGGCAGTTTATATGATGGTACAGGGCAACTACGTAATTGGTGGAGTGAAAGTGCCAAAACGCACTTCAAAGAAAAAACTGAGAAGTTGGTCGAACAATACAACGCGTTTGATGTCGATGGTTTGAAAGTTAATGGGCAATTAACTCTAGGCGAAAATATTGGGGACTTAGGCGGACTAAATATCGCGTTGAGTGCCTATAAACAATTCGCCAAAGAAAATTACCCAAATGGTGAACCACCGATTATTGACGGCACAACCGGCTTACAGCGTTTTTTCATCGCATGGGCACGCACATGGCAAGAGCTGTCGAATAAAGAGTCTGAGCGTAATAAAATTATGACTGACCCGCACAGTCCAAACCAATTCCGTGCCAATGGCGTTGTGCGTAATATTGATGATTGGTACCAAACCTTTGGTGTCGATAAAGACAATGCTCTCTATTTGGAATCTGAAAAGCGTATTCGTATTTGGTAGTCGATTGATAAATAGATAAAAAGAAAGCTCGGCATATTTCCGAGCTTTCAAACCACATCATCAGTTAAGTATTGCTTTGAACAATTAGATATTGCTCTAAATAGTCTGCGTTGTGGCTAGGCAATATATGACGCTATATCATCATTTAAATTACTTAATACCCAATGCAATACTACGCTATTAAGTATTGCTTTGGACAATTAAGACCTTGCTCTAAATAGTTTACGTTGTGGCTAGGCGGCAAATGAGGTTATCGTGGGGAGCATACTCCAGTATGTGACCCACATAACCGAATGAAGCCAACAACGCCACACCGTAAAATATGACGAGCAAAGTTATTTGATGACGCCACAGGCCATCCTAGCCCCCCCACCACCTAACGCTTCTGGATTATCGGAATAGTTATCGCCCCCCACATGCACCATTAACGCACGGTTTTGCACATCTTTCAGTGTTTTTAAACGTGGCGCTAAAACCGCATAATCGGCATTACCTTGGCTATCTGCAACGAGACCGGGTAAATCCCCTAAGTGCCCAGTATTATCATATGGCCCTTTGTGAACAGCCGTTTTTGCTGGATCTAAATGCCCACCCGCTTTTAGTGCAGGAACAGATTTGCCGTCTTTTTCCCCTGGCTCGCAGCTTGGGTTTTCGTGGACATGGAAACCATGAATACCAGATTGTAAACCTGAAAGTTTTGGTGTGAACAATAACCCATACTCAGTTTCAGAGATAACAACTTCACCAATCGTTTTACCCTCACCCGTTGGCGTTGCTTCCTTTAATACCACAGTGGATTGTGCTGCATAGGCAGTGCCCGCAGTCAGTAATGCAGCAAATAAGCACATCTTTAACTTCATATTGCCTCCAGTGGATAACATTTATCAATCATTCCATCCAATTACCTTATGATAAACAAGGTAAGAACGATTACTGTTGTTTCATTAGTACCAATGACTGTACTTAAGTTAACACAAATTTGTTATCACTTTGGTGCTGCATTTAGCTTTAGTTAATAAATGATAGTTATATCACAATCAATATTGTTAACTTAATCTTCAAAAATCACTCAATTAAGAATATTTATGCCGTTATAGACTTATTATAAAAACTTCATTTTAGTACATTTACGTAAAATAACTCTTTGATAAAAATGTTAACATGCTGTGAAAATGATCACAGTATATTATTTTCATTTCGCCTACATTTCAGACTATTCATTTCACATGAAATAAATAGGAAATAAAAATTTCATAAAATCCCACCCAGCAAAATAACGTTAAAGAGATTGGCTGTACCTTACAAAAACAAGTTAACAAAATATAACACTATGTTTTCTTTAATTTTTATAATAAGTGGAAAATAGATTATGAATACTCTTGCCAAAAAGTTTGGTTTTTCAGCACACACCATTATTCAACTGATATTTATTACTGCAAACGCCCAGCTATTGTATGCCTTTTGGGACTTGCGGAACTCCCTACCCCTTGGCTTTCCTGTCGCTATGGGGATCACTGATGCGCAAGCAGGCCAGCTCTATTCCATGCAAGGATTAGTTATCTTATTAGGCACTCTCGCTCTGGGTTGGGTCGGTGATAGATTTAAAGTCCGTGTGATTATGTTAATCACCACACTCGGAGTTGGCTTTATTTCTCTCTTTATCGCCTTAAACTCACCAGGGTTAAGCATGCCAACTTTATTACTGTGTTTTTTCTCCATGTTATTACTCAGTGAAGTGTTATTTAAGCCCGCCAACTTTAAGGCGGTGAGTTTATCTACCACCAAAGAGCACCAAGGTGTTGCTTTTGGTATGTTTGAATTTGGACGAGGTTTATTAGCATTTTTGATGAGTCTATTATGGGCTGCAATGGTTTATTACGAAGCAAGTAGCCGCACCATGATGATCACATCATCCATTATTGTGCTCGCTACTGCGATATTCATTTTCTTGGCTGTACCGAAGGACGCGCGAGTCAGTGAGGACGCTGATACCGTAAACTCAGTGAAAGAAGCGCTGCTTGGTGTATTAAAAGTTATCAAATTACCGATTGTTTGGGTAACAGGCCTCAACGTTTTCTGTATTTACGGTACTTTTGTTGCAGCGGGTACCTACTTTGCCCGTTTCTTACAAGCAGGTTATGGTACATCTGCAACCGTCGCTGCAGTATTTGTTTCTGTTGTTATTGCATTGCGAATGTTGCCATTATTATCCACATTGCTGGTCACATTAGCGTTTAAATCCACCGCCCACTTTATGCGTTTTATGTCATTCGTTTTAGTGTTCCTACTCGCCGCTATTGGTATTTTGTTCTATATGAACCCAGCTTCTATCACGGAATTTATGGCTGGCCAAGCTCCTGACAATATCATTAGCCCTGCAGTTCGTAACACTATAATGATCCTGATGTTATGTGCCTCCGCATGCTGCTTTATGATCCGAGGCGTCTACTATGCCCCGATCGGTGAGTTTGGGATTGATAAAAAGCATGCTTCCGCTGCAATGTCTTTGGCTATCACGATTGGATACCTTCCTGCACTGCTAGCGCCATTAATTTTAGGTAAGATCATTTTTAGTCCACAATTAGGTGAACAAGGGCAAGTCGTCAAAGAAATTCTGACTCCAACGAATATTATTGGTAATGTTTTTATTGGGTTATCTGTCTTAACATTAATCGCCGCCTTACTGTCTTGGACCGTTATTAAAATGAAAAAAGCGCAATAACACATTGATATTATGACGACATAAGCCGTTGTAATAACGGCTTATTGTCTATTTAGAAAATGGATTAGGTAAGCACTATGCGAAATAATAATTATATTGATTGGCTCAAATACATTGCAGATGAATTATCCGTAACTGATTTATTGATCCCAGGAACTCATGATGCCATTACATCAACCTGTGATCTGCCTTATTACCAAACCCAGACATTATCGCTAGTGGAGCAGCTTAACTGCGGCGTGCGTTTTTTTGATTTAAGGCTAACTCGCAATCTAAATATTGCACACCGTGAATGGTATAGCGACATCATGGCAGAAGACCTTCTTCACTGCTTTATTTCTTTCCTTGATACACACCCTACTGAATTTGTCATTTTACGCATTCAAAATGCCAATGAGAAAAAAAATGACTTTGAGGCCTATAAACAGGCTCTTATCCCATTTATTGAGCCTTACCTAAAACACCTTTTACTGCCTGAGCGAGTTGATGAAAACACATTCAAGTGGCCCAGTGTAAAACAGTTAAGAGGCAAAATCTTGGTGATTGAATGTGCACCACCAGAATTGCATGTTTCAACGTTAAAGGATGGCACTCGTTGGGCGCATAATTGGCATCAAAACCCCTTAATTTCATTACAAGATAACTGGAATGGCCCTGAGATCCAGGAAAAAATCAATGACATAATGGCGTTAATTCATGGCGATGATAATACCAAAGAGCATCAACTCGTTCTCAATCATATTAGTGCAACGAATGGTCAGCTGGGCAGTCCAATCGCGTATGCAAACATCATTAACCCTATTATTCGCGATGAATTAGCTACGTTAGATCAGGCTACGCCAAAAGGCATATTAATCTTTGATTTTATTGATGAAGATTTAGCAAAGAAAACGATTAAAGTGAATCAATTACAATCTGCTTAACGCAAAAAAATGCCAATCAATAACAGATTGGCATTTCTATTTTTATCTGAAAAATAACCTTAACGAATTATTTCTCTTTGACTTCCCATTTACCATCAACATAAAAAGCACTCCAACCTGTTGCTTTACCGTCTTTTTCCGAAGAAACATATTGTTGCTTGGTTTTACGGCTAAAACGAACAACTGTTGGGTTACCTTCAGCATCTTCAGCAGGTGCTTCTGCCAAGTAGGCAAGCTTTTCAGGTAATCTGTCCTTAAAGCGTTGTAACTCAGCCACTAATGGCGCACGTGTTTCTCTGGATTTCGGGAAAGTGTTGGCAGCAAGGAACACCCCAGCGGCACCATCACGCAATACAAAGTAAGCGTCAGACTTTTCACACGGTAATTCAGGCAACGGAACAGGATCTTCTTTCGGTGGCGCAACTTCACCACTTCTTAGGATTTTACGTGTGTTTTTACATTCTTCATTGGTGCAACCCATGTATTTACCAAAACGCCCCATTTTCAGGTGCATTTCAGAGCCACATTTATCACATTCAATGACAGGGCCATCATAGCCTTTAATACGGAATTCGCCTTCTTCAATTTCATAACCTTCACATGCAGGGTTATTACCACAAACATGTAATTTACGTTGGTTATCAATCAAGTAGCTATCCATCGCCGTACCACATTTAGGGCAACGACGTTTTGCTCTTAACGCGTTAGTTTCTGCATCATCCCCTTCAAGAATATTAAGTACTTCATCTTCAGGGATCAGATTGATGGTTTTTTTACAGCGTTCTTTTGGTGGCAATGCATAGCCACTACACCCCAGGAATACCCCTGTAGATGCAGTGCGAATACCCATATGGCGTTCACAATCAGGACAGGTTATTGATGTTATAACCATCGGATTGGTACGCATTCCCCCTTCTTCTGGATCTTTTTCCGCAACATCAAGCTGGGTACTAAAATCAGAGAAGAATTCATCAAGAACAGCTTTCCACTCGGCATCATGATTTGCAACATGGTCGAGCTGGTTTTCCATGCGTGCGGTAAAATCGTAGTTCATCAAATCGTTGAAGTTTTCTTCTAAACGATCAGTAACGATTTCCCCCATTTTTTCCGCATAGAAGCGACGGTTTTCAACTTTGACATATCCTCTATCTTGGATAGTCGAAATAATTGCCGCATAAGTTGAAGGACGACCAATTCCACGTTTTTCGAGTTCTTTAACCAGTGAAGCTTCACTAAAACGTGCAGGCGGTTTAGTGAAGTGCTGACTTGGCAATAATTCAATTAATGATAGTTCCGTACCCACTTGAATTGGCGGTAAGGTTTTATCTTCATCGTTTTTGCGCAGGGCAGGCATTACTTTCGTCCAACCATCAAAACGTAACGTACGCCCTTTGGCTTTCAGTTCAAAGTCTCCCGCTTTCACTGTTAAGGTCGTAGAGTCATATTTCGCTGGCGTCATTTGACACGCAACAAATTGGTTCCAAATTAATTGGTACAACCGTTTTGCGTCATTTTCCATATCTTTTAGCGAATCAGGTAATACATCAACACTAGAAGGACGGATGGCTTCATGCGCCTCTTGGGAATTATCTTTGCTGCTATATACATTGGCATCTTTCGGCAGATATTTCGCCCCAAAGTTGTCATTGATATAACCACGAACCATATCCAACGCATCTTGACTCAAGTTAGTTGAGTCAGTACGCATATAAGTAATGTAACCCGCTTCATACAGACGCTGGGCCATCATCATGGTTTTCTTCACCCCAAAGCCTAAACGCGTACTTGCCGCTTGTTGCAATGTTGAAGTGATATAAGGTGCACTTGGTTTACTTGATGTAGGGCGGTCTTCACGGTCAATAACCTCAAAGCGCGCCTTTTCAAGTAATTTTACCGCAGCGGTAGTTTGCGCTTTATTAACAGGTTTGAACGATTTACCTGCTTGCGACGTCACTTCCATGCGTAAATTTGCAATATCTTTATCTGCTAAGTCCGCGTGTAATTCCCAATACTCTTCAGGAACAAACGCTTTAATTTCTCGTTCGCGTTCAACAATCAGTTTCACTGCAACAGACTGAACACGCCCCGCAGACAAACCTCTAGCCACTTTTTTCCACAATAATGGAGATACCATGTACCCCACAACGCGATCCATAAAGCGACGTGCTTGCTGCGCGTTAACCCGATCAATATTTAGCTCACCTGGGCTATCAAATGCTTGGGTGATGGCGTTTTTCGTGATTTCGTTAAATACAACACGACTAAAACGCGAATCATCACCGCCAATCACTTCACGTAAATGCCATGCGATCGCTTCCCCCTCGCGGTCCAAGTCCGTTGCGAGGTAGATGTGATCGGCATCCGCAGCCAGAGATTTCAGCTCAGAAACCACCTTTTCCTTACCTGGTAGAATTTGGTAATTCGCCTTCCAACCATGATAAGGGTCGATACCCATGCGATTCACTAATGCATCGCGTGGATCTTTTTTAACTTTCTTTGTTTTCTCGGTAGATGAGCCTGTACTCTTTTGTGAGCCGGTTTGTGAACCAGAGCCGCTTTTCGGCAGATCACGAATATGGCCGACGCTGCTTTTCACAACGTAGCCACTGCCAAGGTATTTATTAATTGTCTTGGCTTTTGCCGGGGACTCCACGATAACAAGAGCTTTACCCATATTTACCTTTACCTAAATATCAACTATGACGCACTTTTACATTAAAATGCGTAAAATGAGAATCTGTTTTTTATATTGCGACACAATCACAATATATCAATATATTTTCAATCAATTATTTGTGTTGAAACAAAACTTATAATCTCAATCACGTTATTCTACAAGTCATGAAAGTCTTCTAGCTGACTGATTTTAACCATATAAAGGCATTAAGCCATAATTGAAAACCACACACTCTACCTGATAAAATGCGAGAAGCAACCAATTATTTTTTCAAGGGAGCCCTATTATGCAAGACGATCTACCGTACATTACAAAAACAGAGTTACTTGAAAAAGCTAACGATATCATACAGAAACATGACGAATATATTCACGGTATGTTTGTAGACACCGTGGAGCAGCATCGTGGTACGCTGGTTTTTAAAGGGGAATTCTTTCTCGATGAAAATGGTATCCCAACATTAAAAAGTACCGCTGCTTTTAATATGTACAAACATCTTGCCCATGTTCTTTCAGAACAATACCAATTACGTGAAAATGATTAATTAACATTCAATAATTGATAAAAAATTACCGGCTTCAGTGCCGGTAATTAATAGTAGAATTAAAACAGAATATTTGCGAGGCGACTATTCATTTATAACATTGGTTTTTGGCCACGCTGCCACCAACGCAATAAAAGGTTATCAACACTATTTGCTGCGCTTCCCATGACTTTATCCACCATTTTTTTACTTAGAACATAACGGACACCAACAATCTCTTTAGCATCAACTGCATCAATAATAATGTCATCACTGACGCCAATGCTATCCACAAGCCCTTTTTCTAACGCCTGTGACCCGTACCAGTATTCACCCGTTGCAACTTTATCAATATCTAATGACGGACGATTTTGATGAACAAATTGCTTGAAAAGATCATGCGTTGAATTTAAATCTTCCACAAACTTTTTACGGCCTTGCTCGGTATTTTCCCCGAGCAATGTCAGCGTTCTTTTATATTCACCTGCCGTATGAAGTTCAACATCAACATCATGTTTTTTCAATAAGCGATGAATATTAGGAATTTGTGCCACAACACCAATTGAGCCAATAATAGCAAATGGTGCAGCAACAATTTTATCTGCAATACAGGCCATCATATAGCCACCACTTGCTGCCACTTTATCAACAGCAACCGTCAACGGAATATTCTTTTCTTTTAAACGACGTAATTGTGATGCTGCAAGCCCATAACCATGAACCATACCGCCAGGGCTCTCCAAACGCAGCAAAACTTCATCTTGTGTATCAGCAACAGCCAGAACTGCACTGATTTCCTCCCTCAAAGATGCCACTTCGCGTGCATCCATGCTGCCTTTAAAGTCTAAGACATATAAACAGGGCTTTTTAATGGATGTTTGCCCAAGTTTAGCCCCTGATTTCTCACTTTTTGATTTTGCTTTTTGCTGTTTTTTGAATGCCTTGAGCCATGCTTTATGCTCAGATTCATTCATTTTCACTTGCTGCATCTGACGCTGGCGTTCGCGATAATTCTCACCCAAATCAGTGAGTTTTAACGAACCTTTAGCACTTTGGCGACGCATACCTACACCAAAGACAAAAACAGCCAGCAAAACGATAGCCACCACGATAGTGACAACTTTTGCTAAAAATAATCCATACAAAGAGAAATACTCCACAACATGATCCTTCTGATATTTATCTTCAACACAAAAATAATCTCACGATTATGGGTAAACAACCAGAAAAAATCGTATTTCACACCATAAACTACGTAGATATCTATGTTAGATTAGCCAAAAAACCAAATCAGTGCGATGATACCGTTACATTTAATTCACAATCATAGAAAAGAATATGCTTCAATATCAGCCTAGACAAGACCTATTGAAAGGCAAAACGATACTCATAACTGGCGCAGGCGATGGCATTGGTCGTGAAGCCGCCCTGACCTATGCCCGATTCGGTGCATCATTGGTTCTTGTCGGAAGAACGCAACATAAATTAGACGCGGTTAGCCAAGAAATCACTGCAATTTCTGGCAAGAAATCGCCATGTTATGTTTTAGATTTATTGACAGCAACCAATGAAAACTGCCAATCATTAGCCACGCAAATATCTAACACTGTTCCTTATCTAGATGGCGTCTTGCATAATGCGGGTATTCTTGGTGTTGTCGCCCCCATTTCAGAACAACCGCCTCAACTATGGCATGATGTCATGCAGATCAACGTCAATGCGACCTTTATGCTTACGCAATCCCTACTCCCCTTACTCTTGAAAGCGCCAAATCCATCATTAGTTTTCACAAGTTCGAGTGTTGGGAAACAAGGCCGCGCTGGTTGGGGAGCTTACGCTGTTTCTAAATTTGCAACAGAAGGTCTAATGCAAGTGCTTGCTGAGGAATATAAAAATAGTCATTTACGCGTTAACTGCATTAATCCTGGAGGAACCAGAACCAGTATGCGTGCCAGCGCATTCCCCGAAGAAGACCCCGAAAAACTCAAAACCCCAGCAGATATTATGCCTATTTACATTTATTTAATGGGTGATGATAGCATCCGTAAAACAGGCAGCAGTTATGATGCACAACCAGGCCGTAAACCAGGTGCAGCGGAGTAATTTATTATGTCACAAAGCCGACATGAAGAACGTCAACAACGCTTAAAAGAAAAAGTCGATGCGCGTATTGAAGCCGCTCAAATTGAGCGTGGGATTATCATCATCTTCACTGGCAACGGCAAAGGTAAAACGACCGCCGCATTTGGTACGGTTTGTCGTGCCATCGGCCATGGTAAAAAAGCGGCTGTTGTGCAATTTATTAAAGGAAGTTGGGATAATGGTGAACGTGAACTCTTAGAGCCGCTTGGAGCGCCTTTTTTTGTAATGTCCACTGGCTTCACGTGGGAAACACAAAATAAAGAGACGGACACACTAGCCTGCCTTGAAACCTGGCATCATGCAAAACGACTTTTAAGTGATCCTCAATATGATTTGGTTGTCTTAGATGAGCTAACCTATATGGTCAGCTATCATTACCTTGGGTTAGACGACGTTATACAAGCCTTGCTGGATCGTCCTGCCAACCAATCCGTCATCATTACAGGTAGAGGATGCCACCGTGATTTAATTAATTTAGCGGATACAGTTACTGAAATGCGCCCTGTTAAACATGCGTTTGATGTTGGTATTAAAGCGCAAAAAGGCATTGACTGGTAAACGATAAAAGTTAACTTAGCAATTATAAGCTAAAATAAGACTATTGCTAAGTTCTCTTTTTATGCATGATAAGTTTAATCAAACCATTTTGCGTGTTAATTTAATCATTCGCATATATTCCCAATTCGGCTTTAATTATATCGACCATTTTTACAATATAAATTCAGACCATAAGTTATTCTAATGATTAAACTCGCCTTTTCCCTATTTAATATAAACTAGTACGTGTTACCCCTTGAGTAAACATACCGAAAATCACAATACAGAAAGAAATTTAACCAACTGATAAAAAACAAGTTAAATACAAAATAACGCATTTATTCTAGCTTTATTCATACTAAGTTATTATTCAATACCGAATAAAAACTTAACTCATGTTAACATTATTAATTTTATTTAATTTTATATTTCCGCATAATTAAATTGCAATAATGGATTGTTAGTTATTTTAGATATTGTCTATTTTAATTTAAGGGATATATATGCAAAACGTTTCAATGAATACTTTCAATGCACCTAAATTGAAATTCAAACCTTTATTTCTGTGTGTTTCAATGATTGTCGGTTCAACAACGGTTGCTCAAGCCGCTATTACGCCAACAAATGGCGCTGGAGTAATGGTTCAAGGTAATGGTCCAACCATTGTTTATATTAATAAACCGTCTGAAAGCGGTGTTTCTCACAATATTTATAGCCAATTTGATGTTGACCAAAAAGGCGTTATTTTAAACAATAGTGCAGGCCTTTCTAATACCACAATAGGGGGTAAAATTGGCGGTAATGGCAATGTCGCAGGTAAACGCGCAAAAGTGATCCTAAATGAGGTCAACTCAAATACGGCAACAACATTAAACGGCATGATTGAAGTCGCTGGCGGTAAAGCGCAAGTGATTGTCGCAAATGCATCAGGTATCACCTGTAATAACTGCGGATTTATTAATACCAACCGCACCACATTAACTACGGGTAAAGTTTCCTTAGATGGCAATAGCTTAGTCAATGACTACAATGTGCAGCAAGGAAAAATTGCCATCAATGGTAGTTTCAATGCAAACTCACCTACTGATATAATTGCACGCTCTGTCGCGATTAACGGTGCTGTCACAGCTCAACGTCTAAACGTTATTGCAGGGAATAACCGTGTGAATTCCGCTGGTGATGTTATTGGTACGACAACAGCCATTGGTGCAAAACCAAGTATTGGTATTGACGTTTCCGCCTTAGGCGGCATGTATGCGAATAAAATTTCGTTAATGGCGACCGAAACAGGTGTTGGCGTATCTAACGCAGGTGATATCGCTTCACATAATGGTGCAATTACCATTGATAGCGCAGGCACCGTCAATAATATTAATGGCAACATTCACTCAGCAAATACCCTCTCGATTAATGCGACTGGGCTGACAAATAGCAGCACTATTTCCGCAGCAAAAAGTGTCAACATTCAGGCTGCAGGCACAGGTGCAATTAATAACGATCGTGGGCACATTACGTCCCTGAACAACGATGTAAATTTAACGACGTTAGGTACTTTGTCAAATAACAACGGAACCATTGAAGCCCAACAAAATGTGACCACGTTATCTGATACTATCGTCAATGATAATGGGTCATTTAAAGCCACTCGAGGTGACCTCAACGTCCATTCTACCAATGTAATCTATAACCGCGATAATATGGGGAATCCAAATGATCCAGCGAAGGGTTTTATTGCTGGTCAAGATATCACTATTGATGCTGTTCGTATTGTGAATGAGAACTCCAACATCACTGCGGGTCGTGATATCACCTTAAACGCACAAAACTCTATCGAAAACATGGCTAACAGTAAGATTGTGGCACAGCGACGTGCTGAGGTGAATACCATGTATTTAACACAGTCTAATTCAGAGTTAAATGCTGTTAAAGGCCGTATGGATCTTGATGCTTCTGTCGCATTGACTAATGACCCTCGTTCAAAAATTCATAGTGGTAAACTACTGAATATCAATGCAAACCAATTAACAAACTCAGGTTCAATTATTTCTGATAATGGCAAAACAGAAATAAAGTCCAATATACTCAGTAATCGTTCTGGTTATATTAAAGGTAAAAACTTAACAATAACTGCGCATAATATTGATAACCAATCTGGTTTAATTAACGCTGAAAGCAACTTAGATATTGAAACTAGCCATTTAAACAATAACTATAGTGCTGATTTTAAAAACGTAAACGCACAATTTGGTTTAACAGACCAAAATGGTGGTTTGCAAACCAATGATGGTACTATCAAAGTTAAAAGTGATAACCTTTATAACGTATATGGTTCAATCGCAGCCAATGCGAATAATAACGTTGCCTCACGCAGCGATATTGATATTAAAACAAAAGCAACCCTGAACAATAATTATGGCCAAATTACGGGGATTAATAACCATAATGTGAGTGCTGGTACACTCGATAATTATGCAGGAAAAATGGTATCTGGCAAAAACATGACCATTGAAGCTAAAAATCGCGTGAATAACCAATATGGAACTATTAGCTCTAACAATACGACGAAGGTCACTAGTCCAATTGTAACAAGTGGAACAACAGGTTCTATCACGGGTAACCGTGTTGTTATTGACGCAATTGTGAATAACTAACTGTCATTCAAGTATTAAAAAAGGCGACCTCCAAGTCGCCTTTTCATATTCAAAATTCAATTAGAATTCAGAATTAATCACCACTTCTTCACCAAAACGCCCTGCTTTTGGCAGCGGTTGATAAGATGAGTTGGCTGCACGTAAAATACGAACGCCACGAATACCTAGTTCATGAGCCGCTGCAATATCCGCATCTGCATCTCCATAATAAATAGTTAATTTATGGTCACGCATCCAACTTACTTTATTATTTTGGCCAGGCTCATCACCCGCAAAAATAACAGGTTGCATTTTATCGGCTGGGATCGCCAAGCCTTCTTGAACGTACTTAGTCACAGTTTCAGTTTTCGTTTTAGTACGGCCAGTAATAAAATAAACGGTATCTCCTCGGTCTAAGTGCATTTTGACTAAATCAATACCCACTTGTTTTGGCATACTGAATTTGTCCCACTCATTATTCATTTTCTCCCAAAACTGCTGATTTTTCAAATAACTAAAATCATTTGGGGAAAACTCGAGTTTACCACGGTAAAAACCTGGGCTAGAAAATAACACTGTATCATCGATATCAAAGCCAACTGCCATTGGCGCTTTACCTTCTAGGCTTTGTTTAATTTGTTCAATAGAAACCCAATGAATAGGTTGCTGCTGCGCTAATTCAACAACGGTAACGCCTGGGCTGACAGTTTCTGGCATTGATATTTTGGCTTGAGACGTTGCCGTAAACGTTAAAGCTAATGCAACCGCGCTCAGCGTCAGTGTTATTTTTTTCATCTTTTATCCTTATCGAGTTTACCCACTTAGAAACCATTCTTTATTCACTTGGATAAACCACATTTTTATATGTAAGTAATAGACATTGCTGCTTATCGTGTTCAGGTGTTTATAAGTACATTTTGCAGCAATTATGTGAGTTAAATCTCACATAGAGCTTGATGTTAAGTTTTTTTGTTACATTAAAATGAGACTTAAATCTCATTTTAATTATCTATTACAGACAAGTGTTGTGATTCTGTGACCTAAACCCGCAATTTACAGACACATACAGACAGTAAGCTGTAATTTTTAGGCAATAAAAAAGCGATGGTGTTATGCCATCGCTTCTTAAATAATGATAACGCAGTAATTAGATGCGTGTACGACGCTTCGCTGTCGGGCCTGAAGATTGACGCTTAGATGCAGGGCGTGATGCCACTTGAGTATGACGTTTCACAGCACGACGAATTTGATTCGCTTTGATTCTACGTTGATCACGTTCAACCGCCACTTTACTTTCTGTTTCAGCTGGCAGCTCAACTAATTCACGCAAATAGTTAGTTTGCTCTAAACCCAGCTCCGTCCAACCACCACGCGGTAGCCCTTTTGGCAAATCGATATCACCATAACGCACTCGGATCAAACGGCTAACTTGTACACCAACCGATTCCCACAAACGACGGACTTCACGATTACGCCCTTCTGTTAACGTAACATTGAACCATTGGTTCATCCCTTCACCACCACGATAAGAGACAGTTTTAAAGGACGCAGGACCATCTTCAAGTTGAACACCTTGGGTCAACTGGCGAATTTTTGCATCGTTAACTTCACCAAAAACCCGCACTGCGTATTCACGCTCAACTTCACGGCTTGGGTGCATTAAACGGTTCGCTAACTCACCATCGGTTGTGAATAACAGTAACCCACTAGTATTCACATCAAGACGACCTACCGCAATCCACCTTGCCCCTGTCAGTTTTGGCAAACGCGTAAAAACGGTTGGACGCCCTTCAGGATCGTGGCGAGTACACAATTCACCTTCAGGTTTGTAATAGGCCATCACACGGCAAATTTCTTTTTCCGCTTCTTTAATCGCTAATAAACGACCATCTAAACGAATTTTGGTTGATGCTTTGACTTCGACACGGTCACCCAAAGTGGCGATTTTACCGTCTACGCTGATCCGACCTGCTTGCAGGAAGGTTTCGATTTCACGACGTGAACCATGCCCTGAACGGGCAAGGATTTTTTGTAATTTCTCTGTATTTTGCGGTTTAGCGCTCATGTAACCCTCTACTGTCGCCTTCACAGGCGTCAAATAACTTTTCATCGAGTAAAAAAACGAGTGCAAAAAGTCATAAATTTGAAAACCCGCGCATTATACACAGGTTTCCCCTGAACCCCTATCTTTTATCGCCTTATCGCACATTCGCTACCTAAATAGCTTATTTATTCAAAGGGTGATGGATCCCCTGTGCCAACACGGGCTACAACAGGTGTATCATCAGTAAAATCAATGACTGTGGTAGGTTTCTGTCCGATATAACCACCGTGGATCACTAAATCCACTTGTTTATCTAATAAATCACGAATTTCTTCTGGATCAGATTGGGTAAAATCATCACCAGGCATAATTAAACTCGTGGACATCAGTGGTTCGCCAACCGCTTCAAGTAAATCTCGTGCAATCGGATTTGATGGTACGCGCAGGCCGATTGTCTTACGCTTTTCATTCATTAAACGACGAGGGACTTCTTTGGTGGCTTTTAAGATAAATGTATAATTACCTGGGGTATTATTCTTAATTAAACGAAAAACTGTATTATCTACGTGTGCATAATTAGAAAGCTCAGAAAGATCACGGCACATTAATGTAAAATTGTGGTTAGTATCTAACTGACGGATACGACAAATTCGCTGCAATGCATCTTTTTCTTCTAAACGACATCCAATGGCATACCCCGAATCAGTAGGATAAACAACCACACCGCCTTTATTTAGAATTTCAACACTTTGACTGATTAACCGAGCTTGCGGGTTATCCGGATGGACATAAAAAAACTGGCTCATATATACCTCAACAATTTGGTATCGACAGCATCACCCGGCAAAATACCTAAAAATGGCACTATCTCTTTGCTCAATCGAATGATTGATTTTAATCTAATCACTCTATGTATAGTATTATTTTACACCGACCGACCAATACATCAATGAATTAGCGATTTTTTACGTCCTGCCACAATGTCCAAACTGCTTGCTCATCATTTGGTAACCATAGGTTTCGCCCTAATTCAATCCAAGAACAAGGACGGTGAAAATCAGACCCCACAGATGTTCGTAAATCCGCCATTTTAGCCAATTCAGCTAAATATTGTTTTTCATTAGGGGGTTGCTGGCAATGGGAAATTTCCATCGCATCGCCCCCATGCTCTTTAAAATAAGCAATCACACGTTTTAACCATTTATTTGAAAGCTGATATTTAGATGGATGCGCTAAAACAGCCACGCCGCCAGCGGCATGAATCGCCGCAATGGACGCTTCAATACTACACCATGTTGCAGGCACATAACCTGTTTTGCCTTTAGACAAATAGCGTTTAAATACATTGTTGATGGTTTTTTCTTTGCCTATTTTCATAATATATTGCGCAAAATGAGCTCGGGTAACTTGCCCGCCACCCGATATACTTTGGGCGTTCTCCCACGCATCTTCAATGCCCGCTTTTTGTAAACGGCGCCCTATCTCAATACCCCGTGCTTCACGACGAGCCGATTGCTCCGTAAGTAACGCAACCATTGCTGGGTGTTCAGAGGTGAAATTTAAACCGACGATATGGATTTCAATATTTTCCCAAAGTGTTGAGATCTCAACACCATTCACTAACTCAATCGGCTTTTCGTTATCGCGTATATACTGTCTTGCCTGTATTAAGCCATCACACGTATCGTGGTCAGTGATCGCTAGAACATTGACGCCTTTTTCAATGGCTCGCTCGATTAATTCCTCTGGCGTTAAATCCCCATCAGAGGCTGTCGTATGGCTGTGTAAGTCGTAGCGAGTCAGTAGCGGTGTAGATACAGGTTGCAAGGTGATATCGTCTCCAATTTCCATAAATAGCTATTTTTTCCTAATAAATTAACAAAATACTTGACACTTCAAATGCGATCCAGTTTACTAGTACGCAAGATGGCTTGCAGCCAATAACATTCAGTTTATCCAGTGAGGCACATTATGGCTTTAATTAACTTAACAAATCGTTGGTGGCGTGACTTCCCAAATTGGGCGGAAGCCGCACGCGCATAGTTAAACCATGCCTCAGTGCCAAACCCGCCCTTCATACGGCGGGTTTTTTAATGTCAAAAATTAGCGTAAGGCAACAAAATGAACAAACAAAACACCACATTAGCACATTTTACGTATCTGGATAGCCCAATTAACTATCAGCCAGACCCAACGTTGTTATTCAATCACTTATGCCATGCAATTCCATCAACCATGTTGCTGGAGTCAGCTGAAATCAATAATAAAGCTAACTTACAAAGCTTATTGATTGTTAACAGCGCATTGCGTATTCGCGCTTTTGGCCAACGCGTTGAAGTTGAAGCGTTAACATTAAACGGCCAAGCCTTGCTGCCATTATTGTTAGCGCAACTTTCTGGGGTAATTTCCACCCATACCATTGAAACGGCATTATTAGTTGTCACCTTCGAGCAACCTAACCCTGCTTTAGATGAAGACAGTCGTTTAAAAGCAGCATCATGCTTAGACGTGTTACGTGCATTACCTGCCTTAGCTCAAACTTATTCGACTAAGCCAGAAACGGTATTTGTAGGAGGCTTATTTGCCTATGACCTTGTGGCAAACTTTGAGTCCATCCCTGACGTTAAAACTGTCAATCAGTGCCCTGATTATTGTTTCTTCGTCGCGGAACACTATTTAGTGATCGACCATCAAAACCAAGCGGCTCGCATTAAAAGCTGTGTTTTCAATCAAGATGAGCAAACGCTGGCGTCAGTTAAACAACGCCACAATGAAATTATTGCATCTTGCCGTCCATTTTTGCCCGCACTCCCTTTGCAAAGCGAGCCTAACTTTCAAGTTACACTGAGCAAAAACGACCAAGAATATGGCGCTATTGTCATATCATTAAAAGAGGCGATTTATCGTGGAGATATCTTCCAAGTAGTGCCCTCACGAAAATTCACCATGCCTTGTTCACATCCACTGATTGCCTACCAAAAATTAAAAGCGCAAAACCCAAGTCCTTATATGTTTTATATGCAAGATCAGGATTTTACGTTATTTGGCGCATCACCAGAAAGTGCATTGAAATATGCCACCAGCGACCGGAAGGTCGAAATTTACCCTATCGCAGGTACTCGCCCACGCGGTCGTGATGCACAAGGGGATATCGACCTCGATTTAGACAGCCGCATTGAACTATCAATGCGTACAGATGAAAAAGAGCTAGCAGAGCACATCATGCTTGTTGATCTTGCACGTAATGATCTTGCCCGTATCTGTGAAGCAGGCACCCGCTATGTGGCTAACTTAACCAAAGTCGATCGTTATTCCTTTGTGATGCATCTCGTTTCCCATGTTGTGGGAACATTACGTCACGATTTAGACATTTTTCATGCTTATCAAGCCTGTATGAATATGGGCACATTAACGGGAGCCCCCAAAGTGAAAGCCATGCAATTAATTGCGCAGTATGAACAACAGCGTCGTGGCTCCTATGGCGGTGCGGTGGGTTATTTCAACGGCAGAGGTGATTTCGATACTTGTATCGTGATCCGCTCAGCCTATGTAGAAGATGGCATTGCGACTGTGCAAGCTGGTGGTGGCGTCGTATTGGATTCGTTCCCTCAAGCTGAAGCAGATGAAACGCGCAATAAAGCACGCGCCGTGATCCGTGCGATTGCCCAAGCCCACCAAGTGAAGGAGTTATTCTAATGGCGAATATTTTACTGCTCGATAATGTGGATTCTTTCACTTACAACTTGGTCGATCAACTGCGTGCGAATGGCCACCAAGTCGTTATTTACCGTAATACCGTGAGCTCAGAACATATTTTATCTGTATTAAACCAAATGAACTCACCAATTTTAGTGTTATCACCAGGGCCAGGAAAACCGAGTGAAGCAGGCTCTATGCCTGAAGTCTTAAAACAGGTTATCGGCAAAATTCCTGTGATTGGTATTTGTTTAGGCCATCAGGCTATTGTTGAGGCTTACGGTGGTGTTGTCTCTTCCGCGGGGGAAATACTACATGGTAAGGCTTCACTTGCTACCCACGATGGGCAAGCGATGTTTGCTAATCTCGAAAATCCTGTTTCAGTCGCGCGCTACCACTCTTTAGTGGGTAGCCAAATTCCTGAAACACTGACTATTAATGCGCAATCCAACGGAATGGTCATGGCTGTGCGAAATGAGCAAGACAAAGTGTGTGGATTCCAATTTCACCCTGAATCTATTTTAACCACTCAGGGTAAACAGTTGTTAGAAAATACTGTGGCATGGGCTCTTTCTACACCCAATGCAAGCACCACGACTCATTCGCACTAACGGGATATAGAGAGCCAATTATGCAAAATATTTATGATAAATTATTCAACGCGCAGCCACTGACACAACAAGAAAGTCAGTATTTATTTAATGCCATTATTCAAGGTGAATTAACCGAACCACAACTGGCAGCCGTACTTATCAGTATGAAAATGCGTGGTGAACAACCTCAAGAAATTGCAGGTGCCGCCCTTGCCTGCTTAGAAAATGCCCAACCATTCCCTCGACCTGATTATCAATTCAGTGACATTGTGGGTACGGGGGGAGATGGCGCAAACAGTATTAACATTTCAACGGCTAGCGCATTTGTAGCCGCTGAAGCTGGAATTAAAGTCGCTAAACATGGCAATCGCAGCGTATCTAGTCGTTCTGGATCATCAGATTTATTAGCGGCCTTTGGTATTGCACTTGATTTAAGCGCTCAAAGTGCTCGGGACATTTTGGATGATTTAGGCGTGTGTTTCTTATTTGCCCCTCAGTACCATAGTGGTTTTCGCCATGCAGCACCTGTTCGTTCACAACTGAAAACACGAACATTATTTAACGTCCTTGGGCCATTAATCAACCCAGCTCGCCCACCCATCGCGTTAATCGGCGTTTATCAAGAAGCGCTGGTAAAACCCGTCGCTGAAACCTTAGATATGCTTGGTTTTACCCGTGCAGCTGTGGTACACAGTGGAGGGATGGATGAAGTTTCACTTCATGCCACAACCCAAGTTGCTGAATTAAAAGACGGTGTGTTACATCATTACCAATTAACCGCCGACGATTTTGGCTTAACACCGTATCAATTACGTGATTTGGAAGGCGGCACTCCTGATGAAAACCGTATTCTACTGACCCAGTTATTACAAGGCCATGGTAAAGCCGCTCACGAGGCTGCAGTCGCGGCTAATGTGGCAATGTTAATGCGGATTAATGGCCATGAAGATTTAAAACAAAATAGCGAACATGCTCTCTCAATTATTCGCAGCGGCAAATCATTCGACCGAGTCACTGCGCTCGCGGCAAGGAACCAGTAAAATGAAAGCGACTGTATTACAAAAGATTGTTGATGACAAAGCCGTTTACCTTGTTGAACGTAAGGCTAAACAGCCCTTAGACAGTTTCATTGACACATTACAGCCAAGTCAACGCAGCTTCTATGATGCATTAAGCGCTAAGCGCCCAGTGTTTATTTTAGAATGTAAAAAGGCGTCTCCTTCAAAAGGGTTAATTCGAGAAAATTTCGATCCCGAAGTGATTGCGAAGACCTATGCACCCTACGCATCTGCGATTTCCGTCCTCACTGACGAAAAATATTTCCAAGGCAATATGGATTATCTGACGATTGTCAGTAACACAGTTAAGCAACCTGTTTTATGTAAAGATTTTATTATCGATCCATACCAAATATACCTTGCACGTCATTATCAAGCTGATGCTATCTTATTGATGTTATCGGTATTAAATGACGAAGAATATGTGGCCTTAGCGAATGTTGCACATCAATTAAATATGGGCATTCTAACGGAAGTCAGTAACGAAGAAGAATTAGAACGAGCCATAAAATTAAAGTCTAAAGTGGTCGGTATTAATAACCGTGACTTGCGTGATTTATCCATTGATTTAAATCGTACCCGCGAATTAGCACCGCGTTTAGCGCCAGAAACAATTGTGATCAGTGAATCTGGTATTTATTTACACCAGCATATTCAATCTCTTAGCCAATATGCTAACGGTTTTCTGATTGGTAGCGCTTTAATGGAACAAGATGACCTTGCAAAGGCACTACAAAAATTGCTCGTTGGTGAACATAAAGTGTGCGGCTTAACCCGTGAACAGGATGCAAAAACCGCTTTCGACGCGGGTGCTTGTTTTGGAGGATTAATATTTGCTGAATCCTCCCCTCGGAAAGTGACACTGTCACAAGCTGAACGTATTGTTCATTCCGCCCCGCTAAAATATGTTGGTGTGTTTCGTAATCAATCGGCCGATTTTGTCGCGCATATCGCGAAAAAGTTAGCGCTCTTTGCCGTGCAGCTACACGGTAATGAAGACCTACAATATATTCAAGAAGTTCGCTCTCAATTACCAAGTTATTGTGAAGTGTGGAAAGCGCTGGATATGTCGCAAGCAAACGTATCTGAATACGAAACTCAAGATATTGATGTTCTATTACTCGATAACGGGCAAGGCGGAACAGGTAAAAGTTTCAATTGGTCGGCCATTCCAACAACTGCAAAGCAAAAGCTAATGATAGCGGGCGGATTAAATCCTCAAAACTGCCTTCAGGCCGCGAAATTGCTGTGTAATGGACTTGATTTTAATTCTGGTGTCGAAATTGAGCCTGGTATTAAGAGTGAGCAAAAAATTAAGTTAGTGTTATCAACGTTGCTGGCTGAATCAACAATCCAATAAAGCAATAAGATAAGGCTAAACAATAATTACGTTTTAACTGATGAGATGGATAACAAATAATGAGCAAATTAGATCCGTATTTCGGTGAGTTTGGTGGGCAATATGTGCCAGAGATTTTAATCCCTGCACTCAATCAATTAGAAGATGCCTTTATTGCCGCACAAGACGACGCAGAATTTATCAAAGAATTCCATGACCTACTTAAAAACTATGCAGGTCGTCCGACAGCTTTGACCCTCTGCAAAAATCTCACAGTAGGCACCAAAACAAAGTTGTATTTAAAGCGTGAAGACCTGCTTCATGGCGGGGCGCACAAAACAAACCAAGTTTTAGGCCAAGCGCTACTGGCTAAACGTATGGGCAAAACAGAGATTATCGCTGAAACAGGTGCGGGGCAACACGGTGTTGCGACAGCATTAGCTTGTGCGCTTCTCAACATGAAATGCCGTATTTATATGGGCGCTAAAGACGTTGAGCGCCAATCCCCTAACGTATTTCGCATGAAACTGATGGGCGCAGAAGTTATCCCTGTTCACAGTGGTTCCGCCACCCTAAAAGATGCTTGTAATGAAGCACTGCGAGACTGGTCTGGCAGCTACGATAACGCGCATTATCTACTGGGCACTGCCGCTGGCCCACACCCTTACCCAACCATCGTGCGTGAATTTCAACGCATGATTGGTGATGAAGCAAAACAGCAGATTCTTGAAAAAGAAGGCCGTTTACCCGATGCAGTGATTGCGTGTATTGGTGGTGGATCCAATGCCATTGGCATGTTTGCGTCTTTTATCCCTGAGGAAAATGTCAATCTTATTGGCGTTGAACCTGCAGGTTTAGGTATCGAGTCAGGGCAACATGGCGCCCCATTAAAACATGGACGCGTGGGTATCTACTTTGGAATGAAGTCCCCAATGATGCAAACTCGCGAGGGACAAATAGAAGAATCTTATTCAATATCTGCAGGGTTAGACTTCCCTTCAGTTGGGCCACAGCATGCACATTTAAATAGCATCGGTCGTGCGGAATATGTCTCTATTACCGATGATGAAGCATTAAATGCCTTTAAACTTTTATCTCGCAAGGAAGGCATTATACCTGCGTTAGAATCTTCTCATGCTTTAGCTTATGCGTTAAAAATGGCAGAACAAGAACCCAATAAAGAGCAATTATTAATTGTGAATTTATCAGGTCGCGGCGATAAAGATATTTTTACTGTGCATGATATTTTAGCTAACAAAGGGGAAATTTAATGGAACGTTATAACCAACTTTTTGAACGTCTAAACAGCCTAAATCAAGGTGCTTTCGTTCCCTTTGTGACATTAGGTGATCCCGATGCTGAAACATCACTGAAAATTATTGATGCTTTAATTGAAGGTGGTGCTGATGCGCTAGAGATTGGTATTCCCTTTTCAGATCCTCTGGCAGATGGCCCGACAATTCAAAACGCCAACCTGCGAGCATTTAAAAGTGAAATTACACCCACAATTTGCTTTGAATTATTAAGCCGCATTCGAGCAAAACACCCAACCATGCCAATCGGTTTATTGGTATATGCAAACCTCGTTTTTACAAATGGAATTGAAAATTTCTATATCCGTTGCCAGAAAGCAGGGGTTGATTCTGTATTAGTTGCAGATGTTCCCATGAGTGAATCAAAACCTTTTCGTGAAGCTGCCCTTACCCATAATATTGCCCCTATTTTTATTTGCCCTCCTAATGGTGACGATGCCTTATTACAACAAATCGGCGAACATAGCCGTGGGTATACTTACTTATTATCAAGAGCTGGTGTGACGGGTACTGAACAACGTGCTCAAATGCCATTAACACATTTGGTCGATAAGCTTAAGCAATATCAAGCCGCACCTGCACTCCAAGGGTTTGGCATTTCTGAACCAGAACAAGTCACCGAGGCAATTAAAAATGGTGCCGCTGGTGCCATTTCAGGCTCTGCTGTGGTTAAAATTATTGAAAATAACCTTGATAAGCCAGATGTCATGCTAAAAGCATTAACTGAATTTGTAACTAAAATGAAAGTAGCCACACAAAAATAATATATTTAAAATTTTAGCCACCCTATTTTACTGGGTGGCTTTTTTTAAAAAAAATATTAAATACGCAATATTAGGATTAATTGCTTATTTATTTATCTAACTTATTTTTATTTATTAAATTTTTTAAATAAAAATTTCCAGCAACCATCTAAATTATTAACCTTAATAATAAAATTACGTACCTTTTCTTAATAAACATAAATAACTCTGAATTATCAATTTATAAATCAATATCATGGTTACGTGTTACTACCCGCGTACTATCCCTTACGATATCCATTACAGAGTAAATATAATTCGATGATTTATATCATATTTATGCTTATAATAATATAAAAGACCACTATTAAAAACATAAAGATATTTTGTTCTTTTAATATTTAACTCAATCAACTTAAGTACAATTAAATTTTATTGCAAATAATAATAACGCATAATCCCTACGCTTTAATGGAATTTTAATTAGCTATTTTTAATTTTATCTATAGTCAATTTTAGGGATATTTATGAAACAATTTAATCATAAATCTATCAGCCAGCCTACGCTGAAGATTAAACCTCTGTTCTTAAGTGTATGCGTTATTTTAGGATCAGTTTCAGTCTCACAAGCTGCAATTACTAATATTAATGGCGCTGGAGTAATAAACCAAAATAATGGCCCGACTATCGTTCATATCAAAGGTGCAAGCGATAAAGGCGTTTCTCATAACATCTATAGCCAATTTGATGTTGATCAGAAAGGCGTTATTCTCAATAACAGTGCAACCAACACAAATACCACTCTGGGTGGTCAAATCAATGGGAACCTCAACCTAAATAATGGTAACGGCCCTGCAAAAGTGATTCTTAATGAAGTTAACTCCACAAATGCAAGTACCCTCAACGGTATGGTTGAAGTGGCTGGTCAGAAAGCACAAGTCATTGTCGCTAACGCATCTGGGATTACATGTAATAACTGTGGTTTTATTAATACCGACCGCGTTACCCTAACAACAGGTAAACCTATTGTTGCGGGGGGAGAAGTACTTGGCTATAACGTAGAAAAAGGCCAGATCATCATCAATAGCCGCTTACAGTCTGATTCTCCAACAGATATTATTGCGCGCTCGGCAGTGATCCGTGGTGATATTAACGCAAAAGAAATTAATATTGTTGCAGGTAATAACTTTGTTGATGCAAAGGGTAACTATGTCACTAATGTACAAGGTGTAGGTTCAACAGCTCGAGTCGGTATTGATGTGTCCGCATTAGGGGGTATGTATGCCGATAAAATTACATTAGTTTCAACAGAGAGTGGTACTGGTGTATCCAACTATGGCAGCATGGTTGCAGGCTCGGGCGGTATCAATATTGATTCAAAAGGCCTGGTTTATAATCAAAACGCCAAAATGAATGCCAACGGTAAAATTAATATCAAAACTAACTCAGGATTGTACAACAACTCCACAATCGCGAGTAACAATGATATTGATATCAATACTAACAATGGCATTTTAAGTAATGTGAATGGCCAGATTAAATCCAATGGCGGTAGTGTTACATTAACCACAGGATCAAACATTGATAACCGAAGTGGTATTGTTGATGCACAACAAAATATTAATCTGGTATCAACTAACTTGTATAACACTAACGGCTCAATCAAAACTAACCGTGGTGATATCGATATTCGTTCTACGGGAACCATTGAAAACTATTATAACTTACGTAATAACGTCATTAATACAGATAATCGTGGGATCCGTTCAGGAAACAACGTAACTATCAATGCGGGTAAAGTTGTCAATAGTAACTCAACAATTTCAGGCCGTGATATTGCGATTAATGCACGTACTTTAATTGCTAATGAAAACAGCAGTGAGATTGTAGCTAAACGTCGCATTGATATAGATGCTGAGACATTGCAAAACAGCAATTCACTGATCAAAACCACCAATGGACAAACGAATATTACGTTGTCTCACAACCTAGTAAACAATGGTTATGCAGCTATAGATAGCGGTAAAGCACTAAACATTACGGCTAATATCCTTCAAAACCAAGGTTCTTTAGTTTCTAACTCGGGAAAATCTAAATTTAATGTTTATAGCTTAATCAACCAATATGGTTACATCAAAGGAACTAATTTAGATATTAAAGCAACGAATGTAACAAACAATCGTGGCCTGATTACCGCTGACAACGACGTTGTTATCAATACGACTTCTCTGGATAACAGCTATGCAAGCGGCTTCAATGCTTATGCCAGTAAGTTCGGTGTTTCAGGTAGAACAGGCGGAATCTATGCTGAAGACGGCGCGGTTAACATTAACGCAAATAGCTTGAACAACTACTCAGGTATTATTGCTGCGGATGCATCTCAAAAAGCGGGAGTCAAAGGTGATATCAATATTAAATTGAGAAATGACTTAGATAACCGTTACGGTAAAATTCAAGGTGCAAATACTGTCAAGCTTGATGTTAACAAGTTAAATAATACTTATTCAGGCTTAGTAGATGCAGGTAAAGATTTAATCATTGATGCATTTACTCGTGTTGATAATAATAATGGCCGTTTAAGTTCTATGGGAACCACTAAAATTACAAGCCCTGTAATTTATAACAGCCCATACGGAAAAATCTTAGGCTCCATGATCATTTTAAACACACCTAATTATTACTAATTAGAGCATAAAGGAGGCTAATTAGCCTCCTTTTCATATTAAATTTACCTCTTTCAACCTAATTAGTTGTTATTCCTTACTCTATATAAATTCAGTTAAAACTATTTAATATCTCATTGAAATAAATCATAATTAAAAAACCCAAAAAACAAGTAAAAACACCTAAATACACCATTTTGGGATTTATTGTATCTAATTAATATTTAATAAAAAAAATATAAAACCAATATTTTATATCATTATCATAATATACACCGAACTAATAGCTTTTCACTTATTTCATAACTTAATTAATATAATTAATTTTTATTAAATCCCATTTTAACGCATAATCTAAAAGTTTATAAACTTACTTAAGACTATTTTTCTCGGTGAAAGCCCATAGGGATATACATGAAAAAAAACTCAAAAAAAATTAATTACCAATAAGAACAATCTTATATAATAAAGAATAAACCTTCATCATAAAAATATTCTTAATTATATTTCCAATATTTTTTAATGATCATTTAAGAATAAAAGTGGTGGCCATGAATTTTCGTTTTATTTTTTTATCCAGTACCCTATTCGCTTTCCCATTTTATGCATCAGGGACTCCCTCTTCGACCGTTGATCAACAAATCAATAATCAAATAAGCCAAGATAAATCTCGCCAGCAACAAATACAATTAGAAGCTAAAGATGTTTTAGGGAAAAAACAAGAACGCGCTAACAATATTCTAATCTTTGATAAAGAAGAACAATGTTTTGATATGAAAAAAGTAATTTTGGTGTCTGAACCTAAATTACCGTCAATGCGCCCTCTTGAAACTTATGCTAACCAAGTTGTAGGAGTCTGCATTGGAATTAAAGGGGTTGAAACATTAGCAAAAGGCTTACAAGATAATATTATTAAATCAGGTTATGTCACCACTCGAGTCAATATCCCTGAGCAAAATATTAGCGAAGGCATTTTGACGCTAGAGATAATACCCGGCAAAGTCGCTAATGTAAAATTATCTGAAGATAGCGATACCTATATTACGCTCGGTGCAATCATGCCCGCAAAAGAAGGCGATATTCTGAATATTCGCGATATAGAACAAGGCTTAGAAAACTTGGAACGCATTCCTGGAGCCAAAGCCAATATCGAATTATCCCCAGGGAAAGATTTCTCTACATCAGATATCACTATTCAACGAGAAAAATCCCCCCATGTTAATGTCGGGGGATATTACAATAACTCAGGCAGCCGCCAAACGGGTAAAGACCAAGTTGGTGTAACCATTTATGGTAATAACTTAACCAGTTTGAATGACACAGTGTATATTTCAGCAGGTAAGAACCTAAAAAACCAAGAACGATACAGTACAAGTAATGCCGCAATTTACTATGCTGTACCCTACAATTATTGGCTTTTTTCTATCTATGCTAGCAAAAGTGATTATAAACAAACGATTAAAGATATTGTCAGTTATAAATATTATGGCGACAGCAAATATTACAATGCGACTGCTAGTAATGTTTTTTTACGTGGGCAAACATTCAAAGATACCGCGTCTATTCAGTTAATAAAGCGTAAATCAGAGTATAAGCTTGAAGATGTCAAACTATTGTCTCAGGAGAGGAATTTAACCACCTTTAAAGTGGGAGTCAATCACCGACAAAATATCGATAATTCAACACTGGATGCCTCAATCAATTATCAGCGTAACGTTCCTTGGTTAGGTGCGGAACAGAGCTGGGACATGAAATACGGCGATGCAAGCCATATGGCCCGAGTTTTTACACTGGATGTGTCTGGCATGATCCCTATCTCTTTTGATAATTTTGTCATGAGTTACAATCCTCAGCTTTTTGTTCAGTACAGCAAGGACAGATTAACAATTCAAGATCAATTTTCACTCGGTAATCGATGGACAGTACGTGGTTTTGACGAAGAATTTTCACTTATTGGTGATAAAGGCTTCTATTTAAGGAATGAATTTAACTTTTATATTCCAGGTTTTTCTTTCTATCCTTATTATGCGATTGACTACGGCCGTATATTTGGTGGTGTATATCCTCTTGGCCTTTATTCCGATGACCAACTTTTAGGAACGGCAATTGGTATGCGTGGAAGCGTCAATATCTTCAGTTATGATTTATTTCTAGGCGCTCCACTTTATAAACCCGATGAGTACGAAACCAATAGCGTCAACGCAGGATTAAATGTTCAATGGTTTTGGTAATGTGACAGCTTAGATCAGCTGACTAAAAGCTAAATATCACAATGAGGTATTTAGCTTTTATGTCCCTGTAAATATTTCCCCTCACCTAATGGCGCTATCATTTATTTCGTTCTTTAACAATCAAGATAATAAAATAGACAAAAAAAGTGGTAACTCTATATTTTTAATATTTAAAAACCAAGTAATTGTAATGCAATATGCGCTTTATTGCTATAAAAATGTTTAATTGATCTTACTGTCTTTATATAATGAAAAATCCGAGAATATAAATACTCTCGGATTTCCTACTGCACTCTATTCCATCAGAATTCAGGTATTAACCTGTATTGCATCCTATCAAAACTATTAGAAGCGATAACCTGCTCCAAACATAAATACAAATGGATCTAAGCGAGTACTTACTTTTTGTTGCTCACCCATTGCTTTATATTTTACATCCGTTTCAATATTCATCCACCAAACTGATGCGTTCAACATCCAGTTATCAGTCAGCATATAATCCATACCTGCTTGTGCCGCAAAGCCCCAAGAGCTAGATAGGTCTAAATCAGATAATTGATATGTGTCTTTACCTTTGGAATTAAATTTTTCATCAAAGAAGAACGTATAGTTCAGACCTGCGCCTAAATAAGGGCGTAATTTATCTTGTTTACTACCAAAATAATATTGTGCCATTAAGGTTGGCGGTAAATGTTTAACAGTTGCAATATTACCAGTTACACCAGTGCCAACTTTGTGTTCAAACGGCGTTGCTGCTAATAATTCCACACCGATATTATCAGTGATCATATACCCAAAGGTTAAACCTAATTGTGTATTATTACTAACACCAAACGAATCATTTAATCCATATGCTCCTAACGCATTATCCGAGCCTGCATTAGGTCTTACAGTTGCAGTACCGGCGCGAAATAGAAAATCGCCAGCTTCATGAGCAATAGAAGCAGCTGGAGCTAAAGTTGCAGCCGCTAATACAAGCGCAGTGAGTTTTTTCATTATCAATCCCATTCCTGTGTTTTTATTTTAGTAAAATATACCGCATTATATAAATTGATGTTCAAATCAAGATCACATCTTTTACCAATTTATAGGTAATCCAATAAATATAGTTTTATTATTCCATCTATTATTTTTTTAATTTTGATTTAAATCAATTTTTGGAAAATAACTAATAAAATAAAAACTTGATCCTTAAATTTATATATTTACCCCATACATAAAACATATATTTAAAATGCAATTTAAGTAATTCTAATTAACCCTCTCAATTAATTTGGTTAAATATTGAGAATCATTCCCTTTACATACTTACGTTAACTTCCCGAAATTTCTTATCTTTCTCTACCTCTATGTCTGATACTCAGTTACAATTGCCTTAAAATTTTGATCCCGTTTGTAGATAGGAGCAGTTAAATGTCCATTTCGGCCAACTCACTCATCAGTGACAGCGTTAATTTTTTCAAAAATCAACTGAGTGGCCTTTTCACCATTGTTGTGTTGGCAACGGCGGTGAGCCTCGTGATTTACGCAATGATGATCCCGAATGAACAAATGATTGGTGTGCTTGCTCAAGCACAAAACCAAATGATTGAGTCAGGGAATGCAGGTTTACAAGATTGGATATTAGGCCTTTCAGAGCAAGACAAAAGCAGCATTCTACGTGTTTCCTTTGGGCTAATTCTTTCTGTAACGCTAGGCAGCTTAGTGCTTATCTGTGGCACTTTATCCTATATTGCAGGGATGTCCCGCGGTGAAGCCATGAATGCGACGCAGGCACTTAGCGCTTCATTAGGCAAAGCCCCTTCTATGTTTTTGTTACTCGTTGTTTGCTCACTTCTCATTCAACTTGGCATCACCATTATGGTGCTCCCAGGGATTGTTCTAGCGATTGGTTTTTCTCTCGCACCAGCTATCTTAATTAATGAAAAAACAAACCCGTTTAGTGCGATGGGTAAAAGCTGGAAAATGGCGTATGCAAACTGGCGTGTTGCCCTGCCAATGATTTTAATTTGGATGGCTGCACAAATGTTGGTGAGTGTATTATTAAGCAGCTTACAGATGAACCACATTGTCATTAACGGTATATCATTCCTGCTGAATAATATCGTTGCTGCTTTCGCCTTAATTTATTTCTACCGTTTATACATGTTAGTCAATAAAAACGCTTAATTTCGATTTAAAAAAGGGAGCCAAGTGGCTCCTTTTTTCTAATGCAATCAATTGAGAAAAATCTTAATTCTTTTCTGGTTTCAAATTAAGTGATTCATCAATATCTTCACAATCCCTTTGTTGTTCTAACGCGTTCATCTCTTCTTGCGCTTTTCTCTCTTCAACACATTTAATTTGAATTTGTTGCTTACTTTGAATTAAACGAATTGCAAAATAAATATCAGGGACAACTAATAAATCATCATCAGAGCGTGTAATTTTATTTTGTTCTAGCCAACGTTTAATTGATGTACGACGCCCTGCCAACACTAACGTGACACCTTTCGCTTTCAAAGATGTGACGATATCATTAAGAGTTGAAAATACACTCACATCATTATGGGTAAAACTTACCGCGGCGTCGACGATCACCCATGCAGGTCTCTTTAATTGGTTATCTAAGTGCTTATTCAACCGCTCTTTAAAGTAATTCACGTTGAAGTAAGTCAACGGAGAGTTAAAACGATAAATTAATACACCTTCAATAGGTTGAATATCATTATCTGATGTCATTGAATGCAACATGCCTTGCTCATCCACACCAAGTTGCTGATCGGTTGGCCTAAATATCACTCGGATAAACTGCAATAAACCCAATAATACGGCTAAACCCACACCACTGATTAGCCCAACTAGCAACACAGCAACTAACGTAAAGACACATAAGAAGAAGGCTTCTCTATTACGCTTACGCATGGATAAAATACTACGAAAGCTAATTAACGAGAACGTCGAAACGACCAGTACCATTCCCAAGGCTGGCATCGGAATATATTCCAATAAGTCCATAGAAAATAACAATACGGCTAAAATCGTTAGTGCCGCAACAATAGAAACGAGCTGAGTTTTCCCCCCCATCATATCGTTAACTGCAGTACGGCTGCTTGCCGCACTCACCGCAAAGCCTTGGGAAAACGCAGAGGCGATGTTGGCTATCCCTAATGCACGTAGTTCCTGATCCGCATCAATAGCATAGCCATTTTTACTAGCGAAACTACGCGCAGTCATCATAAAACTGACAAAGCTGATCACTGCCAAGTTCATTGAAGGAATAACTAAGTCGCGTAGCAGTCCCGGTGGGAACTCGGGCATTGGAATAGAAGGCAACCCGTCTCCTAAATCCCCGACAATACTAATACCATACTGTTCAAGATTAAACACGATACTAGCAACCGTCGCGAGAACCATGGCAATCAATAATGATGGCCACTTACTACGCACACGTTTAATAATTAATGTGACTGCTAATGTTGCCGCCGCAACCAATAAGGTTGGTATATGCGTTTGTGCTATTGATTGAGGAAACGCAATAAGGCGCTCGATAAATCCTGCAGGTAATGTGGTAATACCAAAAATTTTACCCATTTGGCTAACAACGATGGTTAATGCCACCCCATTTAACAAGCCTTGTAATATCGGGCGGGATAGAAAATCAGCAAAAGTTCCTAAACGGAATCTTGCTGCAATCAAACACCAAATACCCGTCATGAGGCTCATTACAATGATTAACTGCCAGCGAACATTTTCATCCCCCATTGCAAGTGGAGCAACGGCAGCAGCAATAACCGCGCAAGTCGCCGCATCAGGGCCAATAATCAGTTGCTTTGATGTCCCAAACAACGCATAAAAAAACATAGGAAGGATACAGGCATACAATCCAACAATAGCGTTCACCCCCATTAATTCGGCATAAGCAATCGCAACAGGTAATGCCACCGCCGCAACGGACAATCCAGCTTTCACATCAGAACCTAAGTTTGAAAGCTGGTAGTTAAACAGCGTTTCTAAACCTGGCATCCAGACAAATAGCTTCGCCTTTATCATTGAGGAAAAACACCTATAAATTAGCAAGTTAAATTATCTAAAACCTTATTTATAGCCGAACTGATAAAGTTTATCTAGAAGTAAGTCAAATAATAGTAAAATTGTGCAAATATGATTGGTAACAAGGCATGTTTATTGGTAAAAAGGTGCAAACTTTTAACAATTAATGCCAATATCGGTTAAACTACTCTATTATCTTGACGTTGAGGCGCTGTATTCACTGTTATGAAACAACTTATTGATTTTATCCCTCTGATTATCTTTTTCATCGTGTATAAGCGATACGACATTTTTTACGCAAGTGGTGCCTTAATGGTCACTACACCACTGGCATTGTTAGCCACTTATCTTATTTATAAGAAAGTTGAAAAAGTAGCCAAGATCACCTGTGCTATTGTGATGGGTTTTGCGGCATTAACACTAATTTTCCACAGTGATGCATTCATTAAATGGAAAGTCACCATCATTTATGGTGCATTCGCTATCGCGTTATTATTCAGCCAATGGTTTACTGAAAAACCATTAATTCAACGTATGCTAGGAAGTAACCAAGAAATTAAGTTAGCGGATAGTTACTGGAATAAGCTTAATAGTGCATGGGCTATCTTCTTTGTTTTTTGTGCAGTTTTAAATATTTATGTCGCATTTTGGATGGCACAAGATATTTGGGTCAATTTCAAAGTATTCGGTCTGACGGCAGGAACACTGATTTTTACTGTGTTAAGCGTAGTATATATTTTTAAAAACATGACCAAAGAAGCGGTTGAAAAACACGAAGAGTAGTCATGTTTCTGAATATCTAAACAAAAAAACCTGCTTTATCTGATTGAGCAGGTTTTTTTGTTTTTAAGCTAATGTCGGTTTTGACCAAACGCTTTTTCAATCTTTTTGTCAGTATTGTATTGTGATAACGCATATACAGACCAGATAGCCGCTGGCAACCAACCAATTAAAGTCAGTTGTAAAATCAGACAAATTATTCCTGCAAATGGACGACCAATAGTAAAAAATTGCAACCACGGTAATAATATCGCCAAAATGAGTCTCATACTTTCCCCCCAAATACTTATCAACGGTTTATGGTTTAAGTATAGGCAATCTAGCCAATTGACTAAATACAAAAAACACTTCTAGCGTTTTCTTTGCATAACTCTAACTTTCAGCCGAATTTAAACACAATACGCCGATGTTCTGCGCTATTTATTGGATTTTATTGGCTAAACACGTTTTATTGGCGATACTTGGACAATAAGTCTGTAGTTAGAGTTTACTTGAGTATCAGTAATTTGCTATAAATGCTAACTAGTCGTTTTTATTCCCTTTTTAATAAGAGTTAAATATGCAATTACCAAACGGTGAATTGGTTTTACGAACCCTCGCCATGCCTGCGGATACAAACGCCAATGGTGATATTTTCGGTGGCTGGTTAATGTCACAAATGGACATTGGCGGTGCTATCCTTGCAAAAGAAATCGCGCTCGGCCGTGTTGTTACCGTCGCAGTGAATGGCATAAAATTTCAAAAACCTGTCGCAGTCGGTGATGTGGTCTGTTGCTACGCGCGCTGCTTAAAAACAGGTAAAAGCTCAATTACCATTAATATTGAAGTGTGGGTGAAAAAAGTTGCAACGGAGCCTGTAGGCCAACGTTACCGTGCCACCGATGCGGTATTTACCTATGTAGCCGTGAATGATGATAATACGCCACGAGAGTTACCAACAGAAAAACAGCATTTCCAATTAGCCAGCTCTGAGCAAATCACTGAATAATCGTTTAATTCACGCTTAAATTAAAAAAGCACCGTTTTGGTGCTTTTTTAATGGCTTAATCAGCAAGTTACACTTGGCTAACCGTACCATCCAGTTTGAAGTAAATTTCGGTGACATAACCTTTTGCGGGTTGTTTCTCGAATGTCCAGCGGTTCATTGCTCGTTTAACATCTCGCTCAAACAAACCTTTCGGTGAAACCTCAACAAACTCGATATTCGTCACACGGCCGCCGTCGTCAATATCATAACGCACCTTAACATACCCCTCTTTCCCTAAACGGCGTGCACGTTCTGGATAAACAGGAGCTTGTTTATGTAGAGCCCTTGGACCACTTTTCGCGGTAGACTGGCTATTACTCGCCCCAGTATTTTTTGCGGTCGTTACTGGATTATTGTTTGTTTTCGGTGCTGTTGCATCTGATTTGATGTTATTCATCGCAAGTTGTTTTTCAACTGGCTTAACATCTTCTTTAATTTTTTTCTTTTCTTCCTGCTTTGGTTTTGGCTTTTTCTTCACTTCAGGTTTTTTCTTCGGCAAAACAATCGCAGGCTCAACCACAGGTTCGGGTTCAGGTTCGATAATCGGTTCTGGCTCTGGTTCGACAGGTGTTTCAACCTCAGGAACAGGCTCTGAAGCAGGTTCAGGGGCAGCAAAAGCAACCATCGCAATCGTCATTGGCTCAGGATCTCTAGCCAAATTAGGTTGATTAAAAATCCATGCCATCGCAAGACCTGCATGAATAGATAACGAAATGACGATAATTAAACTCCAACGGATCCAACGCATATGCAATTTCTACCCTACACCTGTCGACCTAAAAGAATATAGTCACTAGTTTAAATGCAAATAGCAATCATATTCAATAAGGTTTGTCATACAAAGTGAAAAATGTGAATGTGCGCCCTAATAACCCTACTCAACCCATTGAGTAAAAAGTAGTGAGTGTCGACGGCGATAAATATCGATTTTGCGCATGGCATAAATGTGCATATTGCGTCTTGAATGCCCTTCTAGCCAGCGTCGACGGCGACGTTGCACTTGTCTTAACATTCTCCAACGACCGACCTCATGCCTACTGCGTCTCATTTTTCTGCCCTTTTTTATGAAAAAATACGGTGAGAAAATATTATATTCCTTTGAAAAAAAGAGCCAAGAAGATCTTTTATGGTCTATCTCATAATAATTATTTAATTTCAATGTTTATTATTTCAATTTGAAATTATTATTTCCTCATGAATTATCTATTACACAAAGCTTTTACTGCAAAATTTTGCTAAATTCTATTAAGTTAATATATTGCTCACTGTTTTTTCAGGTAAAACTTCTTTTTTCGATGGTATTTCCCTATTAGCGAGAGGCATTTAATCCATTATGGCAACTGTTTATACCCTTATGAGTTGGCTTCTATTTTTCCTTTACTGGCTACTTATTGCAGCAATTACTGTCCGCATTTTAGTTAAAAGGAGGCCTGTGACCTCTGCAATGACATGGTTGTTAATTATTTATATCCTTCCTTTAGTTGGGATAATTGCCTATGTCGCCTTTGGTGAGCTTCATTTAGGGAAACGCCGTGTTGATAAAGCCCACCATATGTGGCCTTCTGTCGCCACATGGCTCGAAAACTTACGCCATTCAAAACATATTTTTGCAAATGAAAACAGTTCGGTAGCAGAACCGCTTTTTCAATTGATCGAAAAACGTCAGGGCATCGCTGGCGTTAAAGGAAACCGTATCCAACTATTAACCACTTGCGAAGATTCATTAAAAGCCATTGTTAATGACATTAATAATGCGCAGCATTCTATCGAGATGGTGTTCTACATTTGGCAACCTGGTGGATTGGTTGATGGCGTAACGGAGGCTCTGCTAAATGCCGCTAAACGTGGTGTAAAATGCCGCATCATGGTTGACTCCGCAGGGAGTTGGCACTTTTTCCGCAGTGATTATCCTGCAAAAATGCGCGCAGCAGGCATTGAGTTTGTCGAATCGCTAAAAGTGAATTTAATGCGTTTCTTCTTACGTCGCATGGATTTACGCCAACACCGTAAAATTATCATTATCGATAACTATATTTCATACACTGGAAGTATGAATATGGTTGACCCTCGCTATTTTAAACAAGACTCAGGTGTTGGTGAATGGATTGATATTTTAGTGCGTATGGAAGGTCCTGTGAGCACCACTTTAGGGATTGTGTATGCATTTGACTGGGAAATGGAAACAGGCCAACGTATTTTGCCACCACCACCAGACAGCAATATTATGCCGTTTGAGCAAGCCAATGGTCACACCACTCAAACCATCGCTTCAGGGCCTGGTTTCCCTGATGAACTGATTCAACAATCGCTGATGACCGCCATGTTTTCTGCTCGCAAACAGTTAATCATGACAACGCCCTATTTTGTCCCTAGTGATGACCTTCTGCATGCTATCTGTACCGCGGCCATGCGCGGTGTCGATGTGAGCATTATCATGCCAAGACAAAATGACTCTTTCCTCGTTCGATGGGCAAGCCGTTCATTTTATAGCGAATTACTTGAGGCTGGCGTAAAAATTTATCAATTCGAAGATGGCTTATTGCATACTAAAAGTGTCCTTGTGGATGGCGAACTCAGTTTAGTTGGTTCCGTTAATCTCGATATGCGTAGCTTATGGCTTAACTTTGAAATCACCGTCGTTATTGATGATAAAAGTTTTGGTAGCGATCTGACGTTAGTTCAGTATGATTACATGGCTCGATCAACACGCTTAGAAATTGAAGAATGGGAACAACGCCCCTTCTGGAACCGCGTAGTTGAGCGTGTTTGTTATTTCTTTAGCCCACTGTTATAGCGTAAATGAATTAGGAAAGGTCATGACTGAGAAACACAATATACATTTAATCGATGAAGACGATATCATTGAAATGGCTTATGACCTTTTTCTCGAAGGCGCAATGGATAATCTAGAACCTGCTGACCAGCTTATTTTTGCCTTACAGTTTGAAGAATCTGGTGCAGCTGAAATCATTGATTTAACTGATAATTGGCAAGGTATTCTGCCGAGTGAGGCAAATTTATCACAGTTCAGTGAAGTGATTATTGGGCTAGCGAAAAACCCTGATGACGAACTCGACGATATCTTTGCTCGCGTCTTAATTAGCCGCCATCCTACAGAACCTTTCCACTCTATTCTCTGGAAAAAATAACGATTGAGGGGCATTAGCCCCTCTTCTTCACATCTTAATCTTCTTTAGGAAAGTCGCCTGTCACTGAAAATTTTCGCAAATAATTCTGAATATTGGTCCTGACATATTCATTTTTCTCTTTTGGGAATTTTTTCCATGCACATTCTAATAGAGGAATAACATCAGGTATTACAGTATTAAGTTCAACTAGCGTTCGAATGGCCAGACAAGCCATGTCACCATCATCTGACGTAATGCTTGGGTAAAAAAGTGCAGATTTTTCCTTAACATTCGTATCAGAACTCGCTGCATAAAGAGCAGTTCTCGCAAGGTTTAGGTTCGAATGTTCAAATAAATGAGCAAAATCCTCAGCTTGCGTGGCAGCTAAGTCTTTAAGTATGTACCCTGCAAAACGAATAAAATCGGCATCTTCCACACTTTTGATTAGCTCCAAAATATTATCTTTATAATCGGCTAAGTTCTCTTTTTGATTAAAAAAGATAGTACTAATCGCTAAATTTTGCCATGCACGGTCGGTGCTTTTTAACGCAGACATAAGGTATGAGGAAGCAATATTAGGTGCATATTGCGCTAAAACTCTCAAAGCCAGTTTTGACTCTTCCCCTTGGTTTTCTTTAATAATTTCGGTCAATAACACCAAACCTTTATCAGATAAAAGCTTAAGTTTAGTCAACCCTGACAATACCTGACATCTTAATTCCGAACTATCCATTTGGATGTATAAATCAAATAACGTTTGCTCATCACCGCCAATTCTGTGACCAAACCAACTAGTTTCATAGCCTTGAATAACTTCATCTAACCAACGTTCATACCATTGTGAAAAACTCAGTTCGTAAGAAAAGAAGAAAGGCTGATTAGAACCACACCAATGGTTTGTATAAATAATTCGCCCTGCATATTCCCCTGTAATCACTAATAATAAATCATATTCACACCCGCACGTTCCAAGGTAAAAAACACCTTGGTGAATATAGTTTTCTCGCTCATCGAATTCTTCATCACTGCAATCATCATCAAGGAAAGTCAGTTTCTGCCATTCCTCTTGGCTCATCGTAGGACTTAAAATAGAGGGTAATGCTGCGGTTTGATCAAAGCGGCTTTCGCTATCTTCAAAACGGACAATTCCATAATAAGGCCCTAGTCCACCATTACCAATTTGCGTTAAAAACTGTACAAAATCTTGCGGTAATGTCGCCCCCGTTCGCTTTTGCCATTTTTCAATATCTGCTAAGGCAATAACGGGGTTTAACTCATATTCATGGCTATCTGCACCAAATAAGTTTAACTCGCTATCTACTTGTTTAACTAAAGGGATTTTCTCACGAATTCTTGCTAATGCGTCGTTTGGATACTGTTCATTAATCTGCTGCCATTGGCGTAAAACCGAAACCGTCTCTTCATCCTGTAAAAAATCATTCGTCATTTATGTTGAACCTTTATTTTATTGCCTCAATGAATAATTAGTTTATTAACATGTTTTGCTTCCATTATTTATCAGTCATTATCTGAACACAGCTAAAAAAGTGGTTTTTAAGATTAATAACAAAAAAGCAGAGCCAATTGACTCTGCTTTTAAGGTTAATTGTTGGCAAAAATGATTAAAGAGGGTCTATTTTCAAACAAGATACTGCATGTCTAAAACTACCTTCTAACAACGGACGCGTTTTCGCACACCCTTCATCTGCCAATGGACAACGTGTTCTGAAAACACAACCTGAAGGAGGGTTAATCGGTGATGGCAGCTCCCCCTCGAGTAATTCAATGCTTTTATTTTTTTCCTTGTCAGGGTCTGGCACAGGAACCGCTGACATCAACGCTCGAGTATACGGGTGTAAGGGGTTATTATAGACCTCATCATAGGTACCTAATTCCACGGCATGTCCCAAATACATCACCAGTACACGGTCAGAAATGTGCTTAACCACGGCTAAATCATGAGCAATAAATATCAGCGATAATTTCATTTCACGCTGTAGTTCTTGCAGTAAATTCACCACTTGCGCCTGAATGGATACATCCAGCGCAGAAACTGGTTCATCACAAATAACCAATTTTGGTTCTAATATCAACGCCCTAGCAATACCAATTCGCTGGCACTGCCCCCCAGAAAACTCATGGGGATAGCGGTTAATCAAGTTCGGTAATAACCCCACTCGCATCATCATCGCTTTTACTTTTTCGGTGATTTGCGATTGTGGCATTTTCGGGTGATAGGTTTTTAGTGGTTCAGCAATAATATCACCAATGGTCATTCGCGGGTTTAATGAGGCCAATGGGTCTTGGAAAATCATTTGAATATCGCTACGCACACTGCGCCACTCTTTATCACTTTTACCTAATAAATTTTGACCTAGCCAGCTAACGGTGCCGTCTGTCGCTTTGACTAAGCCAATTAGCGCACGAGCAAAGGTGGATTTACCACAACCAGACTCACCAACCACCCCCAGAGTTTCCCCTTCGTATAAGCGCAGTGTGACGCCATCCACCGCTTTTAAACTTTTGTCGGGTTGCCAAAACCACTGCTTTTTATCCCTAATGGAAAAGTGCACTTTTAGATCATTAACTTCCAGTAACACAGGCCTATTTTCATGAGTCGTCATACTAATTCCTCCATAGGCTTGAAGCAGGCACGCAGGCGGGTTTGCGCAAAGGATGATAAAGCAGGTTCACTTTCTACACATTGCTGTGTTGCATATTGGCAACGTGGTGAGAACGGACAACCTTTTGGTAATCTTAATAGATTTGGTGGGTTACCTGGTATTGTTGCGAGACTTTCATCATCCCCATCGAGTCGCGGAACTGCCGCTAGTAACCCCAAAGAATAAGGGTGAGATGGCTGATAAAAAATATCTTTGGCAGTGCCATACTCCATAGTGCGCCCCGCATACATGACCAACACTTTGTCGCAAACGCCAGCCACAACCCCCAAGTCATGGGTGATCAAAATAATTGCTGTATCAAACTCATCTTTCAATTCATTCAGCAACGTCATGATTTGCGCTTGTACCGTCACATCTAACGCCGTTGTTGGCTCATCTGCAATCAGTAATTTTGGTTGGCACAATAGTGCCATTGCAATCATCACCCTCTGGCGCATTCCGCCTGAGAATTCATGTGGATACATGTTCATACGCTTACGCGCTTCAGGCATTTTAACCGCATCCAACATTTTCACTGATGCCTCGAAAGCGTCACTTTTGCCCATCCCCTTATGGAGCATCAGTACCTCAGATAGCTGCGTGCCAATTTTTAAGTAGGGATTTAATGACGTCATTGGGTCTTGGAAGATCATGGAGATTTCTTCAGCCCGCATCCGATTTAATTCTTTTTCTTTTAAATTCAGAATTTCACGACCATTAAACATCGCCGAACCATTGATTCGGCCATTTTTTGCCAGTAGTCCCATCAAAGCAAATGCCGTTTGCGATTTCCCTGATCCTGACTCCCCAACAATACCCAAGGTTTCCCCTGCGCGTAAATCAAAATTAAGCTTATTAACCGCAGTGACATCGCCATCTTGCGTAGAAAAAGTCACACTCAAATCTTTAACTGATAACAGAGGGCTTTTGGTTGAATTTATTGACATAACATTTCCCTCTAACGGTCTTTCGGATCGAGGGCATCACGTAAGCCATCGCCGATAAAATTAAAACAAAACAACGTGATAACCAGAAAACCTGCAGGGATCAATAATAACCATGGTGTCACTTCCATCGAATTTGCCCCATCACTGAGCAAAGCCCCCCAACTGCTGAGTGGCTCTTGTGTGCCCAAACCTAGGAAGCTGAGGAATGATTCAAACAAGATCATGCTCGGTACTAACAAGGATGCATAGACTACCACCACACCCAGCACATTTGGCACAATATGGCGTAAAATAATATGACGCGTGCTGACACCACAAACTAATGCCGCTTCAATAAACTCTTTACGTTTTAACCCCAGTGTTTGACCACGTACAATACGTGCCATATCTAACCAAGAGACCATCCCAATTGCGACGAAAATCAATAAGATATTGGTGCCAAATAAGGTCACTAATAAAATAACGAAGAACATAAATGGAAATGAATTCAGAATTTCCAATAAACGCATCATGATTGAGTCAACTTTACCACCGACATAGCCTGCCAGTGAGCCATATAACGTCCCAACCACTACTGCCACCAGCGCAGCAGCAACGCCGACCATCAGCGAGATACGCCCACCAATTGCGACACGCACTAGCAAGTCACGCCCCGACGCATCCGTACCAAAATAATGGCCTGTCGCCATATCTGGCGGCATGGACATCATCTCCCAATCGGTATCATCGTATAGGAATGGTGATAGCATCGGCGCAAAAATGACAAATAATGTGATTAAAAACAACACACATAAACTGAAAATTGCCGCACGGTTATGCATGAAACGACGACGTGCATCTTGCCACAAACTTCGCCCTTCAATATCCAATTGCTCTGAAAAATTCGCCAGAGCTTCACTATTTTTTTGATTCGAAATCATAGCGTTTCTCCAATTAGTAGCGAATTTTCGGGTCAATGACGGCATACAACACATCGACAATAGCATTAAAGGTTATCGTTAATACCCCAACCAAAATGGTTAAGCTCAACACCAAGGAATAATCGCGGTTAAGTGCGCCATTAACGAATAATTGACCAATGCCAGGTAAGCCAAAAATAGTTTCAATCACCATTGAACCCGTAATGATTCCCACAAATGCAGGGCCCATATAAGAAAGCACTGGGAGCAACGCAGGTTTTAAGGCATGGCGTAAAATGATAGTTCTCAGTGGTAAGCCTTTAGCGCGTGCAGTACGGATAAAATTTGAATGCATAATTTCTATCATCGAGCCACGAGTGATACGGGAAATACTGGCAATATAGGCTAATGACAGTGCCACCATCGGCAAGATCATATGTTTCAAATTACCGCCGTCCCAGCCACCGCCGGGGAGCCATTTCAAGTGAATGGCAAATATCAGCACCAAAAGAGGTGCCACAACAAAGCTGGGGATGACAACCCCCGTCATGGCAAACCCCATGACTGTAAAGTCCCATTTAGTATTTTGATTAAGGGCAGCAATGACCCCTGCCGTGACACCAAATAAAACGGCAACCACAAAGGCAGTAGCCCCCAGTTTCGCAGAAACAGGGAAAGCTTTCGCTACTAAGTCATTGACACTATAGTCTTTATATTTAAATGAAGGCCCAAAATCGCCTTGTGAGAGTTGAATAAGGTAGTTGAAGTACTGCTTATACATCGGATCATTTAAATGGTATTTGGCTTCAATATTTGCCATCACCTCAGGTGGTAGCTTACGCTCGCCCGTAAACGGACTACCCGGCGCTAAGCGCATCATAAAAAATGAGATGGTAATGAGAATTAAAAGAGTCGGGATCGCCTCAAGCACCCGACGCAAAATAAATTTCAGCATTGCTCGTTCCTGCTTCTATTGCCCATTAGGCTAATATCTGGCCCCTCTCGGAGCCAGAGCATTGTTATTAGTGTTTGATAATATATAAATCTTTAGTATGTAAGTTATCTAATGGGTCTTTACCACTATAACCACCAACGTAAGGTTTCACCAAACGGGTGTTAACGTAGTAGTAAAGCGGAACAATGCCTGAATCTTTATCGAGTAACTTTTCAGCTTGTTGATATAAGGCCGCTCGTTCTTCGTCTGTTTTCACCTGTAATGTTTTCTTCATCACAGCATCAAAGTCCGTATTTTTATAGTGAACCGTGTTGTTACTACTGTAGGAAAGCAGCATATTCAGGAACGAAGATGGTTCGTTATAGTCTGCGCACCATCCTGCGCGGGCAACATCATAATTACCTTGATGTCGGCTATCCAAGAAGGTTTTCCACTCTTGGTTTTCGAGTTTAACGTCTGCGCCGATATTTTTCTTCCACATAGAAGAGGCAGCAATCGCAATACGTTTATGCAAATCTGACGTATTATATAGTAAGTTGAATTTTAATGGGTTTGCTTTGTTATAACCCGCCTCTTCCAGCAATTGTTTCGCTTTTTCATTACGCTGTTCCTGAGTCATATTGGCGTACCAATCTGGTTTCTCAGTTTTCATGCCGCTGGTAAAGGGTGGAGTAAAACCATAAGCGGGGATATCTCCCTGCGCTTTCACTTTATAGGTGATAGTGTCTCTGTCCATCGACAGTTTTAATGCTTCACGAACACGCGGGTCGTTAAATGGTGGTTTTTCGTTATTAATTTCATAGTAGTAAATACACAGATAAGGATTTACACGTAACTCATTGGGCATGTTTTGTTGTAAGCTTTTAAATTGCTCAATAGGTAAGTTACTGTACGTCATATCAATTTCACCACTTCGGTAGCGGTTTACATCAGTCACTTCAGAGGAAATTGGCAGGAAAGTGACTTGGTCAATAATCGTGTTTGCGTTATCCCAATATGTTGGGCTGCGCTCTAATACAATACGCTCGTTAACAGTCCAATCTTTCAGTTTATAGGCTCCGTTACCGACAAAATTTTGGGGTTGTGTCCATTTAGCTCCATTCTTTTCAATCACTTTTTTGTTTACTGGAGACATGGATGAGTGAGCTAATAATTTAGGAATATAAGGAACGGCTTCACTGAGCGAAATCACTAATGTTTTGTCATCAAGCGCTTTGACACCAAGTTCTTGCGGTTTTTTCTTACCCGCAATAATATCGTCAACATTTTTGATATGCGCGTATTGTAGGTAGCTTGCATATGGAGAGGCGGTATCAGGGTCTGCTAAACGTTGCCAACTATAAACGAAATCCTCTGCCGTGACAGGGTCACCATTTGACCATTTTGCCCCATCACGAATTTTAAACGTCCACTCGGTAAAATCTTTGTTTTCCCAGCTGGTTGCTGAGCCAGGTAAAATTTCCCCATCTGGCCCAACAATAGTAATCCCTTCAAATAGATCCCTTGCTAAAGCTGACTCTGGTACCCCTTCAATTTTATGTGGATCTAAAGACTGTGGCTCTGAACCGTTATTTCTGACCATCACTTGCTTTTCAGCAAGTTCAACACCAGCTGGAACCGTCGCAGCAAAACTGGTTGCTATTGACCCCATCGCTAACCCAGCGGTAACGCTAAGTGCAATAATCGATTTATTGATTAATTTACTCATCTTATCGGTTACTCCCATACATATTTATTATGATTGTGTGTTGATGCAGGTTTATCTTAGAGATAAACACTTTTTATAATTATTTGGATATTATTTATTAGGTTCACTTATATATAACCGTTTAATATCCGTATAATCAAGGGGGTCTTTACCTTTAAATCCACCAACGGTGGGTTTTACCATACGTGCGCTGACGCGATAATAGACAGGAACTAACGCAGAGTCCTTGTCTAACAAGGCTTCAGCTTGTTGATAAATCTGATGGCGCGCTTGTTCATCTTGTGCAGTTAACGCTTGGGCAAGTAATGCGTCAAACGTGGCGTTTGAATAGAAACCAGTGTTATTGCTGTTGTCCGTTAACATCATATTTAAAAATGCAGTTGGTTCATTGTAATCAGCACACCAAGTCGCCCTTGCAACGTCGTATTGCCCTTCATGACGGCTTTGCAGTGAAGTTTTCCATTCCTGATTTTGTAGCGTAACTTTCGCACCAATATTTTTTTGCCACATAGAAGCGGCAACAATCGCTTGCTGTTTATTTTGGTCTGACGTGTTGTATAACAACGAAAATTTCAGGGGATTCTCTTTGGTGTAACCCGCTTCTGCCAATAGTTCTCTTGCCCGTTGATAACGCTGCTCAGCGGGTAAACTGGCCCACTGCGGTGGCTCAAAATTGCCATTATTAATAAATGTTGGTGTGAACCCATAAGCCACGGTTTGGCCTTGGTTGATGATTTTATTCGTAATGGTTTCTCTATCTAACCCTAATTTAATAGCCTCCCTCACTCTAGGGTCATTAAATGGTGGGCGTTTATTATTAATTTCATAATAAAAAGTACACAAATAAGGCCTTACATATAACTCATTGGGCTTTTCTTGCTTCATCTTTTGATAAAGCGCGGGCGGAATAGCGGAATTGCTGATATCGGTTTCCCCACTGCGATAGCGGTTGATATCACTAACTTCAGAAGAAATTGCGAGGAACGTCGCTTGGTCTATCTGGCTCTGCACATTATTCCAATATAGCGGATTACGTTTTACAACAATGCGCTCGTTAACCACCCATTTATCCAGCAAATATGCCCCATTACCCACAAAATTTTGTGGTTGAGTCCATTTATCACCATGTTTTTCAATTGTCTGTTTATTAACAGGCTTCATCGCTGTATGGGATAGCATATCAACAAAATAGGGGACAGGATGGCTTAACGTGACTTGTAAGTGATGAGGATCTAAGGCTTTTACGCCAAGTTCATTGACAGGCTTTTTCCCTGCCAAAATAGCATCTGCATTTAAAATATAAGCGTTTTGTAGGTAACTTGAATAAGGTGAGCCCGTTGCTGGATCTGCGAGACGTTGCCAGCTATAGACAAAATCTTCCGCGGTGACAGGGGTTCCATCACTCCACTTTGCGTCATCTCTGAGCGTAAAAATCCAAGTAATGTAATTATCATTTACCCAGTTTTTTGCCACACCTGGTGTCACTTTGCCATCGACATCAGTATAAACCAGGCCTTCTAACAAATTTAAAATAACATTACTTTCAGGCACTCCCTCCACTTTGTGCGGGTCAAGGGAAGCCACTTCTGAACCATTGTTAATCACAATTGACTGTACAGGTTTAACAATATTGGCACTCATTGATGATGTCGTAATAAATAATGACAGTGCTCCCAAACCCATTGCCGTTCTTATCATTTTATCCCTCATGATTAGCAACCTTCGCAGTAATTAACGAAACCTTTTATCTAGCCGAACATGGCCAAATGCACCCTTTGAATATGAATAATTAAAACAATTAATTAACATTTGTTAGTTAAAAATTTCATGCCATTTCTAAAAAAAACTCACCAATACACCATCAAATACATTAAAATCAATGCGATACCATAAACCCCATCATATCGCATATCATGTCTCCCCTTCACACTTCCAAACATATCATTAACAAATACCAATTAAAATAGTGAATAAATTTACGTAGCTCACAATTCCTTACTTTTTATCCCTGTTTTAGCAAAAAATGCGATATTTAATTACAGATGTGACTTTTATTATTGCTGATTGTTTATTGTGAAAGAGATTAGATAACGACATATCCTGCTATTGGATACCACAATACTGTTTTTGAAAGGCGATAGTTTTTCTCAATGCTGCTGTCAGCAAAATGCATAACAGCAGCATTGGAAAGAGGTGTTTTAGAGTAAACCTGGGAAAAGTGCTTTAACCCCTGTGACGATAAATTCGATGCCCAACGACATCAATAATAATCCCATAATACGCGTAACAACGTTGATCCCTGTCTGCCCTAAATAGCGTACTAATAACGAAGCGGAGCGAAATAATAACCAACAACAAAAGGCAAAGAAAATACTGGTTAGGGCTAAACCCAAGAAATTTTGCCAGCCATGCCACCTTGAAGACCAAACAATACAAGAACTTATTGCTCCAGGGCCAGCCATTAACGGTAATGCCAGAGGCACAACACCAATGCTGTCGCGAACCGCTGTTTCTGTTTTTTCTTGTTTATTCTGTTTGTCTTCACCAATTTTCCCGCTGATCATCGACATTGCGATGGTGACAATCAATATCCCCCCTGCAATACGGAATGAATCAATAGAAATCCCAAATAATTGTAAGATTGAATCGCCAATTAATAATGACGTACATAAAATAATAGCAACGGAAGTATTCGCAATGGTATTGGTTTTATTTCTCCCTGCATTACTTTGATAATTAGTCATACTGATAAACACAGGCAAAATACCCACAGGGTTTACCAATGCAAATAAACCGATAAAAAATTTAATGTAGCCCGATAAGTCAAGTAATGCTGCACTCACTCATTCATTTCCTTAAATAACTCTTGTTAGAGGTTTATTGATGTCTTTAATAATTTTATCACTGATGCAGTAAATTTCCTTGAGAAAAGCACTAATTTCTGTGAATGTCTCTTTTTACCCCATTTTTTGTTAGCTTTATTATCAATCTCGACGCATTTAGCTTACTTATGTGAAAGTTAATTAATACACCAACAACACTATTTCAAATAGTACAAAAATAGCCATGCTGAAAGGTGTCAGCTTGCCATTTTCGTGATTTAGATCACTTTATTTAATTCCTGTTTTGTTAATCTATTCTTAACTGATAGACAGAGTTAATGATGAACCAATCATCAATAATTCACGTTTTAACAAGGTTTTTAAGCCAATAGGCGATGATGAGCTACGTTATTATAGATATTATCTATACTTTCTTTTTTAAGTGGTCTTTTTTAAACCTCTTTATAATAGATACATTGCTCATTGGCTTAAAAAGTTTAACATTTATCAGGAGTAATCTATATGTCCGTAACTAACGTTACCGAACTCAATGAACTCGTTGCTCGTGTCAAAAAAGCTCAACGCGAATTCGCTAGTTTTTCGCAAGAAAAAGTAGATGAAATCTTCCGCGCTGCTGCCCTTGCTGCTGCTGATGCACGTATCCCTCTCGCAAAACTCGCGGTAGAAGAGTCTGGAATGGGTATTGTTGAAGATAAAGTGATCAAAAACCACTTTGCCTCTGAATATATCTATAATGCCTATAAAGATGAAAAGACCTGCGGTGTACTTTCTGAAGACCCAACATTTGGTACGATTACAATCGCAGAACCTATTGGGATTATTTGTGGTATCGTACCAACCACAAACCCAACATCAACAGCCATCTTTAAATCCCTGATTAGCTTAAAAACCCGTAATGCCATTATCTTTTCTCCGCACCCTCGCGCAAAAGTAGCCACTAACCGTGCCGCCGAAATTGTTCTTAATGCCGCTATCGCAGCAGGTGCGCCAAAAGATATTATTGGTTGGATTGATTCCCCATCAGTTGAATTATCCAATGCATTAATGCATCACCCTGATATTAACCTGATCTTGGCGACAGGTGGCCCTGGTATGGTTAAAGCGGCTTACAGCTCAGGAAAACCCGCTATTGGTGTAGGTGCAGGAAACACCCCTGTGGTTATTGATGAAACTGCAGATATTAAACGCGCAGTGGCTTCTATTTTAATGTCCAAAACCTTCGATAACGGTGTTATCTGTGCATCTGAGCAATCTGTTGTCGTTGTCGATGAAATCTATAGTCAAGTACGTGAACGTTTTGCAAGTCACGGTGGCTACTTACTGCAAGGTAAAGAACTCAAAGCTGTTCAAGATATCATCTTAAAAAATGGCAATTTAAACGCAGCTATCGTGGGTCAACCTGCTTATAAAATTGCAGAGATGGCTGGCATTACGGTGCCAATCAATACAAAGATTTTAATTGGTGAAGTGAAACTGATCGATGATTCAGAGCCCTTTGCTCATGAAAAATTGTCTCCACTGTTAGCCATGTACCGCGGCAAAAACTTTGAGGATGCAGTATCGAAAGCTGAGCAGCTGGTTGAGATGGGCGGTATTGGCCACACATCTTGCTTATATACAGACCAAGATAATGAACATGAACGTGTCAATTATTTCGGTCAAAAAATGAAAACGGCGCGTATCCTGATCAACACCCCTGCCTCACAAGGTGGGATTGGTGACTTGTATAACTTTAAATTAGCCCCTTCTCTCACACTCGGCTGCGGTTCTTGGGGGGGTAACTCTATCTCTGAAAACGTTGGTCCTAAACATTTAATTAATACCAAAACTGTGGCGAAGAGAGCTGAAAATATGTTGTGGCATAAACTTCCAAATTCAATCTACTTCCGCCGTGGCTGTTTACCTATCGCCCTAGAAGAAATTGCAACTGACGGTGCAAAACGTGCATTTATTGTCACCGATGGCTATTTATTTAATAACGGCTATGTGGATGAAGTGGTTAATGTCCTCAAAAAACACCATATCGAAACCGATGTTTTCTTTGAAGTTGAAGCTGACCCAACGTTAACAGTTGTTCGTAAAGGTGCGGCGCAAATGCAAGCTTTCCAACCTGATGTCATTATCGCATTAGGTGGCGGTTCTCCAATGGATGCGGCGAAGATTATGTGGGTCATGTACGAACACCCTGAAACGCATTTTGAAGAGCTGGCGTTACGCTTTATGGATATCCGTAAACGTATTCACCGTTTCCCGAAAATGGGTGTGAAAGCAAAATTAGTTGCTATTACAACAACATCAGGTACAGGTTCTGAAGTCACACCATTTGCAGTTGTCACCGACGATAAAACAGGTCAAAAATACCCATTAGCGGATTATGCATTAACGCCTAATATGGCAATTGTCGATGCTAACCTCGTAATGAACATGCCTAAATCGTTAACTGCTTTTGGTGGTTTAGATGCCGTCACCCACGCATTAGAAGCTTATGTCTCCGTGTTAGCTAATGAGTTTACCGATGGTCAAGCTTTAAAAGCGCTAAGCTTATTAAAAGATTACCTGCCAGCAAGTTATCATGAAGGGGCTAAAAACCCAGTGGCACGTGAGCGTGTACACAATGGTGCAACCTTAGCAGGTATTGCCTTTGCTAACGCCTTCTTGGGTGTTTGTCACTCAATGGCACACAAACTGGGCTCTGAGTTCCATATTCCTCATGGTCTTGCGAATGCATTGCTAATTTGTAACGTTATTCGTTTCAATGCGAATGATAACCCAACCAAGCAAACTGCTTTTAGCCAATACGACCGTCCTCATGCACGCCGCCAATATGCTGAAATTGCAGATCATTTGGGGCTCACAAATGCAAATGACCGTACGGGTGTTAAAATTGAGAAATTATTAGCGTGGTTAGATGAAATTAAGGCTGACTTGGGCATTCCTAAATCTATCCGTGAAACAGGTGTTTCTGAAGCTGATTTCTTAGCCCGCGTTGATAAACTGTCAGAAGACGCTTTTGATGACCAATGTACAGGGGCTAACCCACGTTATCCATTAATCTCTGAAATTAAACAGTTATTACTGGATTCATATTATGGCCGTGAGTTTATTGAACATACAAGTGCACCATCTGCAGAAGTAAAGACAGAAAAAAAAGTTGTTGAGAAAAAGACGACAACGAAAAAAACGGCAGAGAAAAAATCATCTAAAAAATAATTTTTTGGATAATTAAATAATAAAGGCACTGCAAATGCAGTGCCTTTAATGTTTTACAAGTCAAATAATGCTATTAATCACAATCATATATTAGAGAAATTATACACAAGGGCTTTCATTAAAAGCCCATAGGTCTATTCTAAAAATAGGTTATTTTTCACTTTCCATTTTATTTTTCGTTTAATTGAAGTGAATAGCTTTTTTAGGAATAGTCCCTGCGTTCATTAATTTAGCTTGTTCAATCGCATCTGAATAATGCTTGCGACACACAGAGATGTATTTCTCATTTCCCCCTATATCCACCTGTGCGCCCTCATAAACTGGGATCCCATCACTTCCTACACGCAATACTTTATTCGCTTTACGGCCGCAGTAACAGACTGTTTTAAGCTCAACCAATTTATCAGCCCAGGCAAGTAAATATTGGCTTCCTGCAAACAGTTCACCTGCAAAATCAGTGCGTAAACCATAACATAAAACAGGGATATCGCAGTTATCAACGATATCGCATAATTGCGCTACTTGTTCTTTTGTTAAAAATTGACACTCATCAATAAGAACACAATGTACTTTCTGTGTGCTATTTTCACGTTTAATAATCTCTGCCATATTTGTCGATGGTGAGAATAATAACGCTTCAGCTGATAGCCCAATACGTGAGGATACCCTTCCTAGGGCAAAACGGTTATCAATTTCTGCCGTGAATATCAATGTTTGCATCCCTCTTTCGTTATAGTTATACGATGACTGTAACAAAGACGTTGATTTCCCCGCATTCATTGCTGAATAATAAAAATAAAGCTGAGCCATCTCGCTGTTTCCTCAAAAATTATATTCGAAATAATTTTATCATAAAACATATCATTAGATTAACTATAACCACTCTTTCTTACCTTTACTTATTGAAAATTTAACTCTTTTTACGTAAACATATCTGTATTTTATACTTATAATGATTATCTTATATGCAATAAAAACCAGTTCAATATTAACGACAAATGTTTTTGCTGAAGCACTGATGGCAAAAACCTCATCAAAAAAAGAAAATTTAAGTTAATCCCTGACATCGCTTCGTTTTGAGCTAAAGTAAAAAAGACCTTTTACTCATTTTACAGAATATTAAGTTAGTAAAACTTTTTCATATTGCTATTTTTTTCATTAGTTCAGTTATTGATAATAGTGGTATATATATCTACGAAAAGTTTATATTTCTTTTGTAAAAAAATTGCATTCGTTAAAGATTACTTTTAAACTAGGGGCGTAATTTAGCTATTGCAGAATTTAAAATAGCATTCTATTATTACTGTACACATGCCAACAAATAATTTGAGACCAGGAAAATGAGCGAATCATTAAAAGCGTTAAATAACATCCGTACTCTTCGTGCTCAAGCTCGCGAAGTTACTTTAGAATCTTTAGAAGAAATGCTGGAAAAATTAACGGTCGTTGTTGATGAGCGTCGTGATGAAGAAAGCCAAGCACGCGCGGAATTAGAAGAACGTAACCGTAAATTGGAAAAAGTTCGTGAAATGATCCTAGAACAAGGCGTAGATTTAAATGATCTTCTGCAAACTATGGACTCAGGTAAAACGACAAGCACTCGTGCTAAACGCGCTGCACGCCCTGCTAAATACAAATATGTTGATGAAAACGGCGAAACAAAAACGTGGACTGGCCAAGGCCGTACACCTGCTGTAATCAAAGTTGCTATTGAAGAGCAAGGCAAATCGTTAGACGATTTCTTAATCTAATCAACTAAACACGTATTCTAAACACCCTTTTTGAAGGGTGTTTTTATTTATAGCCTTATATATTATTTTATATTTCTCTGTGTCAGAAGTATCTTCATGCATATAAAACCAGCATCCTAATTTCAATTATTTCATATAGACTTCTCTTAAAATGCATATTCTTCGTTGTTCAAATGCCTAAAAAAATTAAATAAAATATTGTTATAGTAAAGAAATGTAATCTTAATTAGAAATAACAGGTGCATAGACAAGCATTTATTGACCTACCCTGTAAGCATATTTTTAATACTTTCATCGTAAAAGCTAAATGCCACAATTGTTGCATTTGCAATGTAAGATATACCACTTAATACTTAGCTACTGGCATTAATATTACCGATTTATCTGCACAAAAAAGGCTAACAGATAAAATTAGCCTTTAATAAAATTTGACGGATTGAAGCGATTTAGGTTTATTTAATGTTTGATGACAATTCTTTCACCCACTGTGTAAAATCATCGCCCAATGTATCGTGCTGCATTCCATATTCAACAAAAGCTTTCATGTAACCTAATTTATTTCCGCAATCATGGCTTTTACCACATAAGTGGTAGGCTTCAACAGGCTCGTTATTTTCCATCATTAAAGCAATTGCATCAGTTAATTGTATTTCATCACCAGCACCTGGTGTTGTCTTCGCTAATGCACCCCAAATCTTTTCAGATAACACATAACGGCCAACAATGGATAAATTAGATGGCGCTTCGTTTTGTTTTGGTTTTTCAACCATACGTAAAATCTTTTTACTATCGCCAGGTTGTAAGCTTTCACCATTACAATCCACAATACCGTAATTAGAAACTTCCTCTTCGGGTACAGGTTCGACCAAAATTTGACTCGCCCCTGTTTCCTCGAAATGTTCAAGCATTTCACGTAAGTTAAATTTAGTTAAATCTGTGCTGTAACGATCTAAAATTACATCAGGTAAAATTACTGCAAATGGTTCTTCGCCAACCAGGGGTTTAGCACATAAAATAGCGTGACCTAACCCTTTTGCGATTCCTTGGCGCGTTTGCATAATCGTAACATGACTTGGGCAAATAGATTGCACCTCGTCGAGTAATTGGCGCTTAACACGGGCTTCTAAAATGGCCTCTAACTCAAAGCTTGTATCAAAATGGTTTTCAATTGAGTTTTTAGAAGAATGTGTGACAAGGACAATCTCATTAATACCCGCGGCAATACATTCATTAACAACATATTGAATCAACGGTTTATCAACGATTGGTAGCATCTCTTTAGGGATCGCTTTCGTTGCTGGAAGCATCCTTGTTCCTAATCCCGCAACGGGGATTACCGCTTTACGCACCTTACGTTGTGTCATTTTATACTCCATATAATTTCTGCACACCTTTACCTCATTTTTCAAAAAAGTGAATGAGGTTTTTTTAGTGCGCAGAAGTATATCAGGAATTATTAATGAATAAATAGCGATGAGTCTGATTAGCTTTATTTGGCGCTTTACTGTGAGTCATTTTAAGATAATGCTAACTTTCAGGGTTAAACATAAGTTTTATTTTCTGGCTGTTATTACGAATTAAACACTGCCAAGCCGTTCCTTTTACTTCTAAATGATTCGGATGGTAGAATTTTAGAGCACCCAATGGAATACTTCTGTCTAATTTAAAATGGGATTCTTCTGTAGTCACTTCCGCTTCTAAACCTGCACTTGCCATAATAATCGCTTTATTCTGAGTATTAAAATACCCAAGAAGTAGAGGAAAATGGCCGGTAAACCCTGAGTCTTCTAACAAATGATTTATTTGATTAATAATTTTATCAATATTTGGTAGTTTTTTATCTGGGTAGCTCACCGCGTTTTTCAACAAATCATTGAAAACAACACGAATCAAAAACGCAGCCATGATCCCCTCTTGTGCTGAGCGCTCTGTATCAATGCAATAAAAACCGATTTGGCTTTCTGAAATTGGCGCTAAATCTAGCAACAGTCCAAATCGGTTAGCCTCATTCAATTGGCGATAATTAATTCGATAACCATTAATAATCTGATGCACTGGTGGCTGCAATTGTTTCAAGACGGCTAGCATATCTTGCGTATTACTTTGCATCAGAGACGCAATCTGGTGTATTTCATCACCAATTTGAGTGCTAAGATCATCTTCTTCGGGATAGAGAGCAGACAAAATTGTAATTTTGACTTCATCTAAATTCTTTATTGGCTTAAGTAAAGCATCCTTTGCACCAAGACGAAACATGCGATCAAGCTGAGTAAAATCTGTCGTTGCAGAAATAACGATCACAGGTGTGGTTATATTACTAGCAACCAATTCACGCATGAAGTCTTCCCCATTCATCACTGGCATATTTAGATCACAAAGAATAATATCAGGGTCAATTCCCTCAACCGTCAACATCTCAATCGCTTGTTGGCCATTACTTGCGGTATAGATCTCTAGCTCTAAACTTTCTAAGTACGTTTTCAAGATAGTACAGAAGGTGATTTCGTCTTCGATTATCAATATTTTTCTATTTTTCATTTGATACCTACCGCAATAACCCTGTTTAATTAACAATACTATTATTCATATAATAAAATCATTTTTCATCCATCATTTGAGTATAGTGATTTTTCAACCTTCTACTTATTTTTATCGAGAGTATTATGGATCACCAAGAAGAAAGTAAGTGCCATTGTGGCAGCAGAGCACAATTTGAACATTGCTGTGCCCCATTCTTACGCAATGAAGCCACCCCAGAGACGCCTGAACAGCTTATGCGTTCACGTTATAGTGCCTATGTATTGCATAACGCTGATTATTTAATTGAAACATGGCATCCAGATTGCAATGCACAAGAGTGGCGGCAAGAAATGACAAATAGCTTCGAGCATACACAATGGGTAGGGCTCCGTGTTATTAGTTCTTCTTATGCTAAAAACGCCGATGAAGGCTATGTCGAATTTTCGGCTTGCTTTATTGATGAAAAAGCTGATCATAAACAGCTTATTCATGAACGTTCCCGCTTTATTCGTTTGAATTCGCGTTGGTATTATCTCGATGGTATTACCCCCAAAGTTGGACGTAACGATTTGTGTCCCTGTGGTTCTGGCAAAAAATATAAAAAATGCTGTGAATAAAACGAATACTTTTCGTTATAAACACTAAATACTATCTACCTACGCGAGTTCATTACGCCGTATGTATTAGCCTGAAAAATAAGGCTCTGTTAGTTAAGGATTAGGCAGTTTCATGCAACACAAAATTGTACAAAAAAAAATCCTCAGGACTATTTGCCCTGATGCGAAAGGATTAATCGCAAAAATCACCAATATTTGTTACAAGCACCAACTCAACATTGTGCAAAATAATGAATTTGTGGATCACCATACGGGTCGTTTTTTTATGCGAACAGAACTTGAGGGTATTTTTAATGATGAAACCCTCCTCGCCGATCTTGATGACGCATTACCCGCGGGTTCAAAACGTGAGCTCAATGCTTCTGGCCGCCGCCGTATTGTTATCATGGTGACCAAAGAAGCACATTGTTTGGGTGACTTGTTAATGAAGAGTGCTTACGACGGGTTAGATGTTGAAATTGCAGCCGTTATTGGTAATCACGACACATTGAAAAATTTGGTTGAGCAATTTGGTATTCCATTCCATCATATTAGTCATGAAGGTTTAACTCGTGAACAACATGATGAAAAGATGACGGCGCAGATTGATCAATATCAACCTGATTATGTCGTTTTAGCAAAGTATATGCGAGTTTTAACCCCTGAGTTTGTCCAGCATTATCCTAATCAAATTATTAATATTCACCATTCATTCTTACCTGCTTTTATTGGTGCACGCCCTTATCATCAAGCTTATGAGCGTGGTGTGAAGATTATTGGCGCTACCGCACACTTTGTGAATGATAACCTGGATGAAGGTCCTATTATCACGCAAAACGTGATTAACGTTGACCATACATTTACAGCAGATGATATGATGCGAGCAGGTCGTGATGTTGAAAAAAATGTCTTAAGTCACGCATTGTATTGGGTGTTGGCGCAACGTGTATTTGTATATGGTAACCGCACTATCATTTTATAAACAAATACACGTAAGCCCTTTCTAGTAATAATTTGTAGTATTTACAATCATTAAGAACAAAAAAACAGCAAACGAATGTTTTTTGAAAATTAATGCTTTACAGCGGCGCGTCATTTGATATGATGCCGCCCGCTGTGACCGATTACAGCAATTCAAAATCTGGTGGGATACCCAAGCGGCCAAAGGGAGCAGACTGTAAATCTGCCGTCACAGACTTCGAAGGTTCGAATCCTTCTCCCACCACCATTTAAAGACACTCTACACCAAGCTTATCAACGACCCCCATAAAACGATTTAGTACACTTGAATGTGCCTTTGACTTATAGACATAACATTCGCTCTGCCCCAATAATTTATTCAGTGATATATATATTAATGACTTATCGATTAATTCTTCTTCAGGATAGTGATCAATAATGCCAATAAAATCACCATCTTGAATAAAACTCTGGCAACAACCAATATTATCCATTTGCCTCACACTCACTTTATTATCGAGTGTTTCTATTTTTTCTAATAAATCACTCATCAGTGAACTTTTATAAAACGCAGGATCACAAAGCCATGTGCTTTCTTGTAATAATGCGACAAGGTCATGATTAAATTTCTCATAAAGAGCCTTACGACAGTAAATGCCCAATGGTGAATTCTCTATTTTTTTTTGTAATGAAAATCGTTCACTTATCACTTGTTCAGAACTTAAAATCAGTGTATTTCCATCATAGTCAACTATTTCATCCACCTCATCATAATTAAACCTTAATATATTTACTTGTACATTATTTTGGTGAGCTGCTTGGTAAAGATTAATCAAATGATTTTCCTTTCCCCAGTCATAGTAAATATTTGCTTCATTGACAATATAACCTGAAAAATGTTTTTTAGTGATTTCCTTCTCCTGCAAGTACAGATCTCTAAGATCATTATAAAGTTCCTGGCCATCCTTAGTTAATGTCATTCCAAATTTTTCTCGTTTAAAAAGCCGTTTACCTAGGCTTGTTTCGAAGTCCTTGATAGACTTAGCGATAGGAGGCGTCGTTCGGTTCATCACTCTCGCAGCTTTACTTAACGAGCCATTTTCAACAACCGCCATAAACGCCTCTAATTTTCTTGAAAAGAACATATCTATGACCCCATTCTATTTATTAATATGTTAATCAACAAAATTATTATCCAATAGATAATATATTGATTATCCCATAACCAAAATCATTCAATAAAAAATAAAATTTAATTTTTTATTGAATGAGTAACAATATTTCATAAAAGTATTTTTATAATTTCCAACATAGCAAAGCAATATATTATACTGTTTCTTTTAATTATTTTTTATGCCACCACTATTAAATCACATTAAAATACAAATAACCAATTGACTTTAAATGAAATTAACAATGCTTATTTCAAATAATTAACAACCATTTTTTAATCATCAACCATAACTTTATATTAATGACAATTGAATCACACACAATAAATTATAAATAATTAAATATATCCTTATTTATTTTTAATATAGCTATTTTCCATTACACCCCTAATTCATATCTTTAATTAATTGTTATTTTTTATATTAGCCAATAACCACTATCATATGGGTTACAGTGACGATTGCATCTGTTAGAATTAACCATAAGAATATTAAAAATAGGTGATAAAAATTCATGAAATTCATATCGTTTAACATCAATGGTCTTCGTGCTCGCCCGCATCAACTTGCCGCTATCATCGAAAAACATCAACCTGAGGTCATCGGCTTACAAGAAACCAAAGTACATGATGATATGTTTCCTTATGATGAAGTGAGCCAATTGGGTTATCATGTTTTTTATCACGGCCAAAAAGCACACTACGGTGTTGCGCTTCTGACTAAAAATGAACCTATCGCTGTCCGTAAAGGCTTCCCGACTGATGATGAAGAAGCTCAACGGCGAATCATTATGGCTGACATTCAAACAGAGCGGGGATTACTCACTGTAGTCAATGGTTACTTCCCTCAAGGTGAGAGCCGTGACCATCCAACAAAATTTCCTGCAAAAGAAAAATTTTACCGTGACTTACAAAGTTATGTGACTTCCACACAAACTGCGGACTCCCAGCTACTCATCATGGGTGATATGAATATTAGCCCAACAGATTTAGATATTGGTATTGGCGATATCAACCGTAAGCGCTGGTTAAAGACAGGAAAATGTTCATTTTTACCTGAAGAACGAGAGTGGCTAGACAAGCTAATAGGTTGGGGTTTAGTTGATACTTATCGCGCAAAAAACCCAGATGTCGATGACCGTTATTCATGGTTTGATTACCGTTCGAAAGGTTTCGATGATAATCGTGGTTTACGCATCGATTTATTACTGGCATCCAATAAGCTAGCAGAACGCTGTATTGCAACAGGTATTGATTATGAAATTCGTGGAATGGAAAAACCGTCTGATCATGCCCCTGTTTGGTCTGAGTTCGATTTAACTAAATAGTTAATATTATGTGGAAAGGCGCTCAAATCAGCGCCTTTTTATTGACTTAGCCATCCGCTTTCTTCTTACTTTTCTTCGCAGTTTTAGCCATTTTCTTACCACCTTTACTTGGCGGCGGAGGTAACTCTCTAAATGCTCGTAAATTAGTAAACTGGCGTGCGTGATGAATAAGCTGTATCAATGTTTCACTCAGTGGATGCATAAAATCATCATAACGAGTTTGCTTTTCACTGATTTGCGTTAAAACTGATTCCCAGTGCGCTGTCATATCAGGCAACGTAGCCATGTCAGGCAATACATGAATCAAGGCTCTTCCTGCAGGAGATGAATGAATATATCGCCCTTTTTTATACAGAAACTGGCGTTTAAACAATAAATCGATAATCCCAGCTCGGGTTGCTTCAGTGCCAAGACCATCTGTTTCTCGCAATACTTTTTTTAATGCTTTATCTTGAACAAATCGCGCAATACCCGTCATAGCAGAGAGTAAAGTGGCATCAGTAAAAGGCCTCGGTGGCTGAGTTTGCCTCTCAATCACTTCTCCTTTTTCACACAAAAGCTCATCATCTTTAGCAACAACAGGCAATGGCATCCCATCGTTTTCAGCATCACGCTCTTTCCCGCCTAAAACAACCCGCCAGCCTGCTTCAGCTAAGAAGCGAGCTTTGGCAACAAATTTGCCCTTTTCAATTTCCAGTTCAATCGTGCATTTACGAAAAATAGCATCAGACATAAACTGGATAATATATTGGCGTGCAATTAGCTGATAAATATGATTTTCATTTTCTGTTAATTTTACTGCTGTTGCTTTAGCTGTAGGGATAATCGCATGGTGAGCATCAACTTTTTTATCATCCCAGCAACGGTTTTTCTTATCTAATTCAGGTAATTCAAATTCTGTTAAATCAGGTTGATGAACCGCAATTGCATTTAATACACTATGTCGCCCTGCAAAGTGCTCATCGGGTAAATAACGGCTATCTGAACGTGGATAGGTGATTAATTTATGGGTTTCATATAAGCGCTGGCAGATATCCAACACTTCTTGCGCACTTAACGCGTATTTTTTAGCTGCTTCTATTTGTAATGCAGACAATGAAAAAGGCAGTGGCGCAATTTCAGACTCTCGTTTGTCTTGATACAGCGTGACAATTGCGGGTTTTCCCTCAATACGAGATACGACATGCTCAGCCAACGGTCGATGAAATAAGCGCCCTTCTTCATCCTGATAATCAATACAAGACTCACTCGGTTGCCAAGTCGCAACAAAGCGTTCATCGTTTGGGGTGACAATGTGCGCTTTCACTTCAAAAAAGTCTTTAGGCACAAAATGTTCTATCTCTTCATCACGCCTCACTACCAGCCCTAAAACAGGGGTTTGTACTCGACCAACAGAAAGAACACCTTGATAGCCGCCACGTTGCCCTAGCAACGTGTAAGCGCGAGTCATATTAATACCATACAACCAATCTGCTCTTGCCCTTGCAAGGGCAGATACACACAATGGGATAAACTCGCGGTTTTCCCTTAACCGGTCAATAGCGCGCTCAACGGCTTGGGGATTAAGGTCATTGATAAGGCAACGTTTAACGTTTTTGCGTTTTTCCACATCAAGTTTTAGAAAATCGAGCACTTCATCCACCAGCAACTGACCTTCTCTATCAGGGTCTCCTGCATGGATCACAACTGTTGCTTGTTTAAGCAGTGCTTCGATGGTTTTCAGTTGTTTGGTTACTGCGGCACGCGGTTTTAGCTGCCACTTTTCAGGAATAATTGGCAAGTCTTGCAAATTCCAACGCGCATAGCGTGGCTCATAAGCATCGGGCTCAGCCTGTTCAAGAAGGTGACCAATGCACCATGTGACCGTTTGGCCATCACCGCATTTAATAAAACCATCCCCCCGCTGGTGAGGTTTTGGTAGTACATCGGCAATCGCTCTAGCGAGGCTCGGTTTTTCCGCAATAAACAAACGCATGAATTAATCTATCACTTCAACTAGTGGGACATTGTCCTGATGGGGGAGTAATCTTCCGATAGACTGTAGCAAAACACCTTGCTGCTGTGCAATCTCTTTAATTTTAATGACTTCAGATGGTTTTACAGCAATAAGTAACCCACCAGAGGTTTGAGGATCACACAATAATTGACGCTGCATATCACTCATAGGACCAATAAGATGACCATAGCTATCAAAATTACGTGATGTTCCGCCTGGCACACATCCCGCTTCGATATATTTTTCAACATCGGCTAATTTTGGCACTTTGCTAAAAGAAACCTGTGCGCGAACGCCAGAACCTTCGCAAATCTCACTTAAGTGACCAAGTAAACCGAAACCTGTCACATCCGTCATTGCAGTGACACCTTCTAGGGGGGCAATCACGGCGCCGAGTTTATTCAACTGGCACATGGTTTCTGCGGCAAGGTGCTGGTGCTCTTCTTTGAGTAAACCTTTTTTCTCCGCGGTCGTTAGCACGCCAATACCGAGTGGTTTTGTCAAAAACAGCTCACAATCTGCTGTTGCAGCACTATTTTTTTTCACATACTCCGTGTTGACGACCCCCGTGACAGCCAAGCCAAAAATAGGCTCAGGGGCATCAATAGAGTGCCCACCCGCAAGGGAAATTCCAGCATCTGCACAAGCAGCACGACCACCTTCAATCACTTCACGAGCAACCTCTGGTGGTAATTTAGCGATCGGCCATCCTAAAATCGCAATCGCCATAATCGGCTTACCCCCCATAGCAAAAATATCGCTAATCGCGTTGGTTGCCGCAATGCGCCCAAATTCAAATGGAGAGTCAACGATTGGCATAAAGAAGTCAGTGGTACTGATGATCCCAATACCATTACCTAAATCATAAACAGCAGCATCATCCTTAGTTTCATTGCCAACTAACAAATGTGGATCATGAAATTTGGCTTGTTCTGTATGTAAAATCTGTTCTAACACTTTCGGGGCAATTTTACAGCCGCAACCCGCTCCGTGACTGTATTGCGTTAGCCTAATTTTCTCAGTCATTATTGTTCCCTTAAAAATGTGTGATAAAACTGTCCATATCTGGTGTTTGAACTTTTGCTGGCGCTTTTAGTTCTGGGGTGCCTAAGTAAAGGAAACCGACAATACGGTCATTTTCTTCGCAACCTAACCCTGCACGAACAACGGCATCTTCTGTCCATGAACCTGAGCGCCAAATCCCACCAAAACCTTGTGCAACTGCAGCCATTTGCATCGCTTGGACAGTACAACTCGCAGCAACTAATTGCTCCCACTGTGGCACTTTAGCGTGATCTTTAATTTTCGCGATCACTGTGATGATTAAGGGTGCACGAAAAGGTGCATTACGTGCTTTTTCTTCAACTTCTGCACCTAGTTTGCCTTCAATCGCTGCTTTTTCTAGCAATTGACTAAAGCGCTTAATACCCGCATCTTGCATAATAACGAAATGCCATGGGCGTAATGCACCGTGATCGGGTGCTCTCATTCCTGCCGCAAGAATATTGTTAAGTTCTTCGCCTTGTGGTGCTGGTGTAGTGAGTCTGGAAGCTGAACGACGGTTCAACAAAAGAGTTAAAGCATCCATATTGGTCTCCGATTAAGAGTAGACTGATTTGATAATCATTCAATCAGGTAATTATACCCACACAACCTATTGTTATAGTAAGCTTATCGTTACACTCTGACTTGCTTGACGATTAACGTGGGTTGCATTAATTAGATTATTAATTCATTGAATTATATCATTTGTCATGAGTGAAAAATATCATTGTGACATTGTATATCGCGCATAACGGATTTGTTATGCATAAAAAATGATTCATTATCAAATAACTGTATTGTTAATAAATCAAATTTAAAGCAGTATCCAAAATAGTTTGTGCCACAAGTAGGCGGCAAGCGATTGAAGTCCCTAGGAGCATACATAAGTATGTGACTAGGGCGAGTGAGTGAAGCCAACAACCTTGTGGTGCAAAATAAGATAACAAGCAGTATCCAAAATAGTTTGTGCCACAAGTAGGCGGCAAGCGATTGAGTCCCTAGGAGCATACATAAGTCTGTGACTAGAGCGAGTGAGTGAAGCCTGCAACCTTGTGGTGCAAAATAAGATAACAAGCAGTATCCAAAATAGTTTGTGCCACAAGTAGGCGGCAAGCGATTGAGTCCCTAGGAGCATACATAAGTATGTGACTAGGGCGAGTGAGTGAAGCCAACAACCTTGTGGTGCAAAATAAGATAACAAGCAGTATCCAAAATAGTTTGTGCCACAAGTAGGCGGCAAGCGATTGAGTCCCTAGGAGCATACATAAGTCTGTGACTAGAGCGAGTGAGTGAAGCCTGCAACCTTGTGGTGCAAAATAAGATAACAAGCAGTATCCAAAATAGTTTGTGCCACAAGTAGGCGGCAAGCGATTGAGTCCCTAGGAGCATACATAAGTCTGTGACTAGAGCGAGTGAGTGAAGCCTGCAACCTTGTGGTGCAAAATAAGATAACAAGCAGTATCCAAAATAGTTTGTGCCACAAGTAGGCGGCAAGCGATTAAGTCCCTAGGAGCATACATAAGTCTGTGACTAGGGCGAGTGAGTGAAGCCAACAACCTTGTGGTGCAAAATATGAAGGATAGGAGAAAAAATGCGTCAAATATGGGACATCCTCGCCACCATCTTTAAAATCAGTTGGAAGGCACTTAACTTTATTCGGGAATTCGTTTTCAACGCGATTTTCCTTGTGCTGTTCTTCATTGTGATTGGGTCTTTTGCCCTTTATCACTCAGAATCTGAGCCTGAAAAAAATTATTATGGTGCGTTGTATGTAGACTTACAAGGCGTGGTGGTTGACCAAGTCTCTGCACCTGACCCGTTCGGGCGTATGAGCCGCGAATTATTAGGCACCTCTAATAATCGGATGCAAGAAAACTCTTTATTCGATATTGTCGATACCATTCGCACTGCCGCCGATGACGACCGTATTACAGGTATGGTATTACGCCTTGATAACTTAGTCGGGGCAGATCAACCTTCCCTTGCTTATATTGGTAAAGCCATTGCACAATTTAAGCACAAAGGTAAGCAAGTTTACGCTGTAGGTAACCATTTTTCTCAACCACAATATTACCTTGCAAGCTTTGCAGACGATATCTATCTTACACCACAAGGCTCCGTTGGCTTATATGGTTTCGCTACAAACAGCATTTACTACAAGTCCTTGTTAGAAAAACTGAAAATTAGCAGCCATATTTTCCGTGTCGGAACGTATAAATCTGCGGTTGAACCCATGATGCGTGATGATATGTCCCCTGACGCGCGCCTTGCGAATCAGCAATGGTTAAATGCTTTATGGAACAATTATTTGGATGCTTTAGCGACTAACCGTAAAATGACCACTACGCAGATTTTCCCTGGAGCTGATACAGTCCTTAGCCAATTACGTGCAGTTAAAGGTGATAGCGCTCAGTATGCATTAAAACAAAAATTGGTTGATAAAGTGTATACCAATGAGCAAGTCGAAGAGCTCCTCAGCAAGCACTTTGGTTGGAATAAAGACGATAAGCAATTCAATAATATTAGTATCTATGATTACTCAGCTAAGATTGCCGATACCACCGCAAACCAAGGCGGCAACATTGCCGTCATCGTAGTGCAAGGCGCAATCATGGATGGCCCACAGACGCCTGGAATTGCTGGGGGGGATACCATAGCAGCACAAATCCGCGATGCCCGCCTTGATGACAATATCAAAGCCATTGTTCTACGTGTGAATAGCCCAGGGGGAAGCGTTAGTGCATCTGACCTTATTCGCAGCGAATTAGCGTCCGCCCATGCTGCAGGTAAACCTGTTGTTGTTTCTATGGGCGGTATGGCGGCATCAGGCGGTTACTGGGTTTCCACACCTGCGGATTATATTATTGCAAGCCCAAATACGCTAACGGGCTCAATTGGTATCTTTGGTGTAATTAATACCTTTGAAAAATCACTGGATTCTATTGGCGTATACACTGATGGGGTTTCCACTTCACCACTTGCCGATATCTCCATAACAAAAGGGATCAACCCACAATTTGCAGATATGATGCAAATCACCATTGAAAATGGTTATGACACCTTTATTAATCTTGTAGCAAAAGCGCGAAACAAAACCCCTGAGCAAATAGACAAAATTGCCCAAGGCCGTGTTTGGATTGGTCAAGATGCATTGAAAAATGGCCTTGTCGACCAACTGGGTGATTTTGATGACGCCGTGGATAAAGCCGCAGAATTGGCTAAACTGTCAGAAGTACAATTGGATTGGATGAAACCAGAATTGTCCTTTATGGACCAGCTGCTACTTGAATTAACCAGTAATGTTCAAGCAGCCATGCCTGATGTTCTGCACGTGTTTTTACCACCCGCTGTTGCAACAGATATCCGCCAACAAGCTCAATTTTTCTTAAAAATGAATGACCCACAAAACCGTTATGCATTTTGCTTAAATTGCGCTGAAATTAACTAATCGCCATCCCCTCTAGCTTACTGGAGGGGATTTCTCTCACTAGATACTCAGTTCACCTCATTTCAATCTACAAATTAGCAATTTAACGATAGTAATACACCAGTAATTACGTCAAAATTAGGATAATTATTTTCACTTCTCCATGCGCTAATAAATTAGGTAATCAAATGCAGAAGAAATCTATTTATGTCGTTTATACTGGCGGCACCATCGGCATGCGTCACTCACCACAAGGTTACATACCTGTCTCAGGTCATTTACAAGCGCAATTGGCTCAGATGCCTGAATTTCACCGTCCAGAAATGCCTGAATTCACAATTCGCGAACATCAGCCGTTAATCGACTCATCCGATATCACCCCTGAAGATTGGCAAATCATTGCAGATGATATTTGCCAACACTATGAAAAATATGATGGGTTTGTCATTTTACACGGCACGGATACCATGGCATTTACAGCATCCGCCCTTTCTTTTATGTTTGAAAACTTAAAGAAGCCCATTATCGTGACAGGGTCACAAATTCCATTGGAAGCATTACGTTCTGATGGTCAAACTAACTTATTGAATGCCTTGTATTTAGCAGCAAATTATCCCATTAATGAAGTAGGATTATTTTTCAACAATAAATTGTACCGTGGTAACCGTACAGTCAAAGCGCATGCAGATGGTTTCGATGCCTTTAGTTCCCCGAACTGCTCACCGTTGATGGAAGCAGGTATTCATATTCGTACTTTTAATGCTTGCCCCGCCCCCATTGGCGTCGGGGAATTCAAGACACACCGCATCACACCTCAACCGATTGGCGTTGTCACGCTCTACCCTGGTTTATCTATTGATATTGTTCGTAATATCCTTCAACAACCCGTCAAAGCATTAATCTTGCGCTCTTATGGGGTCGGGAATGCACCTCAGCAGCCTGAATTACTGCGCATTCTACGGGAAGCGACTAACCGTGGGATTATTGTGGTCAATCTAACACAGTGCATTTCAGGGCGTGTGAATATGGAAGGCTATGCCACAGGACATGCCCTCGCAGAATCAGGGGTAATTAGTGGTTATGACATGACTTTTGAAGCGGCATTGAGTAAATTACATTATTTACTGAGCCAAGATTACACACCTGCGCTGATCCGCGAATTAATGCAAAATAATTTACGCGGTGAATTGAGTTACGCTGATGAATAACTGAGGAAATGATGAAAACGGCCTTATTGTTAGTCGATTTACAAAATGATTTTTGCACAGGCGGCACTCTCGCTGTGAATGAAAGTGAACACGTTATAGACATAGCAAATAAAGCAATCACGATTTGCCAACAAAAAGGGATTACCACCCTTGCAAGTCAAGATTGGCACCCTGTTAATCATTTAAGTTTTGCCGCAAACTCAGGCACACAAATTGGCGATATCGGTGAACTTAATGGGCTGGCGCAAGTATGGTGGCCTGTACATTGTGTCCAAGGCGAATATGGCTCAGAGTTCCACCCACAATTAAACACTCAAGCCATTCAAGAAACATTTACGAAAGGCGAAAACCCGCAAGTTGATAGCTATAGCGCTTTCTTTGATAACGATAAGGTAAGTCAAACTCGATTACACACATGGCTACAAGCTCAGAGGATCACCCATTTAATTATTATGGGGATTGCGACCGATTATTGCGTTAAATTTACAGTGCTCGATGCCTTGAATTTGGGCTACAGCGTTGATGTATTAGTTGACGGCTGTCGTGGGGTAAACTTAACCGCTAATGACAGCCAGATTGCATTAACCGAAATGGAACAGCAAGGCGCCAAACTTATCACACTAGACGATATTGCCTAACCCCTCATTTTCCTCAGCAATATTTTCTCTTGTACTGTATTCCTTGAGAAAATATTGCCGCTCAACCTTAATCGTTATTTTGCGGTTTGAGTGTTGCGAACATCTCCCCTTGGAACATCGCTTTCAGCTCTTGCTTGCTTTTCATGGTGATCTCACCATTGGTACCAACAGTCATATGTTCAGCATCATGGTTATGGCGTGATTGCCACAGCATCACCATCTGTAAGCTATGTTCTTTTTGCTCCGCCGTTAAAGGAACTCCATCTGGCCATTTCCCCAACTCAACGGCAGTAACGAGACGCTCATAAATCTCTGGGGTCATTACTGCAAGCAATTGTTCAATATGTTTTGGGTCGACTTCTACACTCATGGCACCGCTCCTTCGAAAAATTATACTGACGTTTAGTTAAATTGCTTTTTTATTTTTAGCTGAATCGTTATTGCTGAAGGTTGTTGATAATAACTTATAAACTTCAGCAGCCTTCAGCAGCCTAACCACGCGTCTTTTCACCCGATGACTCATCCAAAAAGCTTAAGGATGCTGAATTAATACAGTAACGTTGCCCTGTTGGCATAGGTCCATCAGGGAACACATGCCCTAAGTGGGCATTACAATTTTGGCAACGGACTTCAATACGATGCATACCATGAGAAAAATCTTCGATGTATTTGATGACATGATCATTCACTGGCTCATAGAAACTTGGCCACCCACAACCTGCATCAAATTTAGTCTCAGACATAAATAAAGGTGTACCACAACACAGGCATTCGTACACACCCTCTTTACGGTTATGCAATAATTGACCACTAAATGGCGGCTCAGTGCCCGCTTGCTGTGTAACATAACGCTGTATCTCATTTAAATCTGAAATATCAACGTGTTGTTTATCTTTCTGTGACATAACTTATCCACGTATTTAAGCAATTTGTTCTGTTGATGACTATCACACCGTAATTTTCAGCAACAAAAAATTAACAACAATTTTTATAAAACTATTCTAAACTAAGAAGCATCTTACTTTCCGTTTTGATTTGTGAAGCGTATCACATATATCACTGATAGATGGTTTCATTATGCCGTACAATCCCGATAATACGTGCGGCTGTGTTTGCCGCTGAAGTGGCTGACAAATAAGCAGTTAGTGGTATCAGAATTGATTTTTTTCAATAATTGACACGATTCCGCTTGACGGCTGGCAAGGTTTTGGTAACTTTAACTACAACTTAATTCACGAATAAATAGCTGGTGGAAATACTATGACTATCAAAGTAGGTATTAATGGTTTTGGTCGTATTGGCCGTATCGTTTTCCGTGCTGCACAAGAGCGTTCTGATATCGAAATCGTTGCTATCAACGACCTGCTCGATGCAGAATACATGGCTTACATGCTGAAATACGATTCAACTCACGGTCGTTTCAACGGTACTGTTGAAGTTAAAGATGGTCACCTGGTTGTAAACGGTAAAAAAATCCGTGTTACTGCAGAAAAAGATCCTGCAAACCTGAAATGGAACGAAGTTGGTGTTGATGTTGTTGCTGAAGCAACAGGTATCTTCCTGACTGATGAAACTGCGCGTAAACACATCCAAGCAGGTGCGAAAAAAGTTGTTCTGACTGGCCCTTCTAAAGATGACACTCCAATGTTCGTTATGGGCGTTAACCACAAAGCTTACGCAGGTCAAGAAATCGTTTCTAACGCATCTTGTACAACTAACTGCTTAGCGCCGCTGGCTAAAGTTATCAACGACAAATTCGGTATCGTTGAAGGTCTGATGACGACTGTTCACGCAACAACTGCAACGCAAAAAACAGTTGATGGCCCTTCTCACAAAGACTGGCGTGGTGGTCGTGGTGCTTCTCAAAACATCATCCCATCTTCAACTGGTGCTGCTAAAGCTGTAGGTAAAGTTATTCCTGAGCTGAACGGTAAACTGACTGGTATGTCTTTCCGTGTACCAACACCAAACGTTTCAGTTGTTGACTTAACTGCACGTTTAGAAAAACCAGCAACTTACGCGCAAATCTGTGAAGCTATCAAAGAAGCTGCAGCAGGCGAACTGAAAGGTGTTCTGGGCTACACTGAAGATGACGTTGTATCAACAGACTTCAACGGTGAAAAACTGACTTCTGTGTTTGATGCTAAAGCTGGTATCGCACTGAACGATAACTTTGTTAAATTAGTTTCTTGGTATGACAACGAAACAGGTTACTCAAACAAAGTATTAGACCTGATTGCTCACATCTCTAAATAAGTGTTGTTAAGTAATTAGCCTGACTGAGCCGCCAATTGGCGGCTCTTTTGTATCATATCGAATACTGCATTAATATTTTATCTCACTTCATTTATCTTTAATCCATTATTCGATACTGTATAAACCAACTTTCAATCAAATTTAAGATAAGTGCCATACATCGCACAAATCTGCCACACGCAAAACGTATAATGCGTATTAATGCTGTTTCTACTAACACAGGCCGATACCATGCACGAAAAAATTTTTGCTCTACCCGTTATTAAACAACTCTCTGCCTATATCACTCAACGCCAATTAGGTGACCTACCACTGATTGTGGTTTCTCACCCAAAAGTTCGTGGTGCAGTCAGTTTACAAGGCGCACATCTCATTGATTGGCAACCTGCGGGGCAAAAGCCGTGTCTTTGGCTAAGTTCTGAAAGTGCGTTTAAAAACGGCGTAGCAATCCGTGGAGGCATTCCTATCTGTTGGCCATGGTTTGGCCCTGTAGCGAGTCCGAGTCACGGCTTTGCGCGTATCTTGCCTTGGCAATTTACTGCCCATAATGAACATGATGATGGGGTAATTTTAACCTTTACGCTCACTGACACTGATTATACCCGTAAGCTATGGCCCCACGAGTTCACATTGATTTTACGAATGAAACTGGGTGAAACCTGTGAGCTTGAGCTCGAAAGCTATGGTGATTTTGAAACGACAGCAGCATTACACACTTACTTCAACATCAGTGATATTCACAAAGCGACTGTTTACGGCCTTGGCGGTCACTATTTTGATAAGGTCGCTGATAAAGAAGTGTATGCATCTGAACCATTAAAATTCAATAAACACACTGACCGCATCTATTCAGAACCTGAAGAGTACAGCTTACTGCGCGATGACGGCTGGAACCGCACGATTGAATTGCATCATTACCATAATAGTGATGTGGTGTGTTGGAATCCATGGGCTGAATTATCATGTAGTATGCAAGACATGCCAAATAATGGTTATAAACAGATGGTTTGTGTTGAAACGGCCTGTATTAATGTGCCCATGAAAAGCGATGCTCAGCACCCTGCTCGCCTGTCTTTAGTGATGGTAAGCCGCGATAATAAACCACAAAATTAATATTAAGACAAAATAAACCCCCAGTAGAGTCATCTTACTGAGGGTTTATGATTCTTTAACGACACATTAGAATGTATAGGTCACACCCGTCCACATAATGGCAGAAACAGATTTATTCACCATTGGGCTATCTTTTACTTCACTCGGTAGGCGGTCAACACGCCCCATCGCAAACACAGTCCAATTTTCGTCGAAACGGTAGTTACCTGTGACTTCCATATACGGCGTCCAGCTTGAACCTGGGTTATAACGTTTTAAACCGCTATGATTCGATTCTTTTGAAGAAACGCCATATTCATAACGATTTTGATTTTTGCTATCCCATTTGATACCTAAGCCTGGCGTGATAGACCATTTGTCGCCTTCAAAGCCATATAGGTAAGCAAACTCACCACGAATACCATTACTAATACCAAGGATATCCCCTGAAATATTCGTACGCAGTGTGCCCCAATCCGCTTTATGGCGGTAGGTAAAACCGGTCATAACCGTATCACGGCGACGATTTAGCTCACGCATTGCTTTGTCATCATTGTCTTTAGGTTTAAAAAATTGAGGATAATAGTACGCATCTAAAGACAGTTGATCTTGCGTGTCATTCCACAGATAGTAACCTGCAGCTAACGTATGAAAGTAAAAATTTTCACTGTCATAATTCACAATTGGTACTGGCGTAATATAATCACGAGACTTAATGCCTTTATATGGCGTAGATTGCGCCAGTACAGAGCCACCAACAGACCATGTTCCAGCTAAAGCTGCGCTCGATAACACGCTTAACGCCACAGCAAGTGTGGTTAACTTAATTGTTTTAGACATAGATTAAACCTAAAAATAATGAGAAATGGATCAAACTTATATGTTATATCAATATGCAAAGATCCCCAATCTTCATAATCTAAATCACATTTAAAGCTAAATATGTGAGTTAGCGATAGTATTGGTTAACAATTATTCTACGCTTTTTTCGTAACGAACAGGAACTCTTTTTGCAAGTGCACACATTAATTCATAGCCTATCGTGCCTGCCGCTTGTGCCACATCGTCCACAGGCAAATTTTGCCCCCACAATTCCACTGTGGTGCCTAATTTCACATCACTACAATGGGTGATATCAATGCTCAACATATCCATAGAAACTGCGCCTAATAGCGCACAACGTGTCCCATTGCACCAAACAGGTGTTCCATTGGGGGCATGACGTGGATAGCCATCAGCGTAACCACACGCAACCGTAGCGATACGCATCGGCTTAGATGCAGTGAATCGGCTCCCATAACCGATAGATTCCCCTGCAGCAATATCATGCATTGCTATCACCTCTGATTGTAACGTCATCGCAGCTTTTAGCGGATACTGTTGGATATCAGCTGACTTTCCACTTGGTGACGCACCATACAACAAGATCCCCGTCCGTACCCAATCATACTGAGTATCTTTGTGCCAAAGAGTTGCACCTGAATTGGCAATACAGGTTTGTAAAGACAAATGACTAAACTGTTTAATTTTCTCAAATGGCTCAATTACCCCAGTATGTGTATCTGAATTAGCAAAATGACTCATTAACGTGATGGAGCCGACATTCTCCATCTTCACTAACTGTTCAATGACATTTTGATATCCTGATACAGGAAAACCTAAACGATTCATGCCACTATTGAGTTTGACATAAACTGAAATTGGCGTAGACAGTTGCGCATTTTCAATAGCATAAAGTTGCCATTCACTGTGTACGCTAGTCGTTAAGTGATACTGGTCGATTACCCCTAAATCTTGTGGCTGAAAAAAACCTTCAAGCAACAAAATTGGCCCTTTCCAACCTTCTTCACGCAATAGAATAGCTTCTTGGAGGTCTAACACTGCAAAGCCGTCAGTGGCTTTCAGTGCGGGCCAAATGTGTTTGATACCATGACCATAACCATCCGCCTTCATGACTGACCAAATTTTTGCCTGCCCTGAATGCTGACGCACAACCGATAAATTATGTTGTAAATTGTCTAAATGAATAATGGCACTAATTGGGCGTGGCATCTTAAGTCCTTAAATACGTGTCTATTTTTATGTCAATACATCAGTTATATGGCACCAGCGAATTAACGTGCGGGGTTTAAATGCCCACCAGCCACTAATTTCGTATTAAATCCATCTAAATACCGTGATACTGACAAATCATCAGAAGCAATATCGGGTGTATTTCCTGAAATTAAATCTGACAGCAATTTCCCTGCTCCACATGCCATCGTCCAGCCCAGTGTGCCGTGGCCCGTATTCAAGTATAAATTGCTATACGCTGTTGGCCCTACAATTGGCGTACCATCTGGCGTCATTGGTCTGAGCCCTGTCCAAAATTGTGCTTGTGCGATATCGCCACCACCTTGGTACAAGTCTTGTACCACCATTTTCAGTGTTTCACAGCGTTTTTTCAGGATATTTAAATTAAAACCGACCACTTCTGCCATACCACCAACACGTATGCGTTCATCAAAACGAGTGACTGCAATTTTATAGGTTTCATCTAAAATGGTGGAAGTTGGCGCTCTTTGGGCGTCAATAATTGGCATCGTCAACGAGTAACCTTTAAGCGGATAGACTGGGATTTTAACCAGATTTTGGAGTATTGAGGTAGAATAAGACCCCATCGCAACCACATATCTATCGGCTTGCAGGATCTGACCATCAATACGCACACCACTCACACGTTGACCTTCTGTTATAATTTGCTCCACTTGCACGCCAAATTGGAATTTTACCCCTGCATCCTTCGCCATTTTAGCGAGCTTCTTGGTGAATTGCTGACAATCCCCTGTTTCATCATTTGGTAAACGCAATCCCCCCGTTAATTTGTGCTTCACAAATTCGAGTGCTGGCTCTGCTGTGATCAATTCATCAGAGGTTAATAGCTCATAAGGCACTCCCTCTTGTTGCAGCACGGCAATATCATTCGCGGCATTATCAAATTGCTTAGCCGTACGAAACAGTTGCAGTGTCCCCCCTTGGCGTTCCTCATAGTGAATACCAATGTCATTTCTAAGCTCACGCATACAATCACGGCTATATTCAGCAATACGCACCATGCGGCTTTTGTTCATTGTGTAATGCTGAATATCACAGTTTTTGAGCATTTGCCACATCCAACGTAGTTGAAATAACGACCCATCTGGACGAATAGCCAGTGGTGCATGCTTTTCAAACATCCATTTTACCGCTTTCAATGGAATACCTGGTGCCCCCCATGGCGTAGCATATCCAGGTGAAACTTGCCCTGCATTACCTGCACTAGTTTCTTCAGCAACATCATGTTGCCTATCCACAACAATAACTTCATGGCCTTCTTGCGCCAAATACCATGCTGTTGTCACACCAATAACACCTGCACCTAACACTAGAATTTTCATAAGATCCTCAGCCGCAAAATGATGACTTACTCATTAGAATAATATTCTAGTATTCATTTGCCAATGTAGTGAATTAACACTTTTAACAATTCAGATAAAAAATTCGATTATTGTCACAATGTATTTACAAAATAGATTTTTATTCTAACGCATAAAAAAGAGGCGATTAAATTAAATTTTAAATATCAACACCTTACTTAAAATAAGAAACAATTTTATAGCTGAAAGCAATATTTTTCAGTAGAATCTATCAAATAACCAGAACTTACTATTGCTTGCACTCACTCCTAACAAACGCCAACCTTGAAACTTAATATATTTTAAATAGCAACTTTTACAGCTTATTATTTTAATTAACGCTTTGTAACGACTGTTATATCGCGCATTCTCTGTAAGAACGATAAAACCAGAGATTTAGGAATGACTCACAAAATAAAAAAGCCAGCATCCATCGTTGAATGCTGGCTTGAATCATAAAAATTTGATGATGCTTAACGGATATGAGCTAAGTCAGATGGCATATTACCTTGCATAGAATGCCAAATCAGGCCACTTTCCTTACCGTAATTACGCACACATTCCATGATACGGTCATAGGCTTGCTCACGACACAGATGGCTTAATTGCTGATAGAAACTCAACGCTAAGCGTCTCGCTTCAGGGTTAGAAAAATAATACCGACCAACACGGGTATATAACCCTCTTAACCCATTAATAATTAGCCCATAAATTGGGTTACCTGAAGCAAAAGCGAGGCCACGGAAAATGTTATAATCCAAATCGCTAAAGGCATCTGAATTGTCTTCCACTTTTTCTCTGCCAGCTAATACCTCTAAGGACTTTTCAGGATTGTTACGAAAAGCCGTACGAATAAAAATTGCAGCAATATTTGTCCGCACTGCCAGCAAATTATCAATCAGTTGTGGAACTCTATCGTGATCTAATCGAGCTAATGTTTCTAAAATATTTAAGCCAGAAGTCTCCCAATAGTTATTCACCTTAGTTGGCTTACCATGTTGGATGGTTAACCAACCATCACGAGCCAAGCGTTGTAACACCTCACGTAGAGTGGTGCGTGTCACACCAATTAACTCAGACAGTTCGCGCTCAGCGGGCAAGATTGAACCTGGTGGAAAACGGTTGTTCCATATACTTTCAATAATGTACTCTTCCGCAAAACCTGCCGGGCTTTGAGCTTTAATAACCATATTTTTATTATTCCAAACCTTTTAAACGGATATTGAGGAAATCATACCAGATTGTCGTCTTCTGATATAGTTAGACTCAAAATAAAGAGTGAAGCAAATCATAGAATTTCCATATAATTCATACATTATCAATTAGCAAATAGACTTAAAATCCTTAAAAGATAAGAGTAGTATGTTGTGGAACGAGACAAAACATCCAATAAGAGGATAACAAACCATAATGGATTTTAGTTTAAAAAGCGCATTTTTGAAAAACTTTCTGGGGAACTCACCTGATTGGTACAAACTTGCCATTATTATATTCCTGGTCATCAACCCAATTGTTTTCTATTTCGCCAGCCCATTCATCGCAGGATGGCTATTGGTTATTGAATTTATATTTACATTAGCAATGGCATTAAAATGCTATCCCTTACAACCTGGAGGCCTACTCGCTATCGAGGCTGTACTGATTGGCATGACCAGCCCTGCGCAGATTTCTCATGAAATCAGCAATAATCTTGAAGTCATTTTACTGTTGATCTTCATGGTGGCTGGTATCTACTTTATGAAGCAGCTGTTGTTATTTGTTTTCACCAAATTACTGATAAACGTCCGTTCTAAACGAATTCTGTCATTAGCTTTTTGCTTAGCAAGTGCGTTTTTATCTGCTTTTTTAGATGCGTTAACCGTTATTGCTGTCGTGATCAGCGTTTCAATTGGTTTCTATTCTATTTATCACCAATATGCATCTAATCAGCACAGTGATATTGACCTGCAAAATGATGGTTTTATTAATAGCTGTGAGCAAAAACAAACCTTAGAGCAATTTCGCGCTTTTTTACGTAGCTTAATGATGCATGCAAGGATTGGTACGGCGCTGGGTGGCGTGATGACCATGGTTGGTGAACCTCAAAACTTAATCATCGCAAAGCATGTTGACTGGGATTTCATTACCTTTTATATTCGTATGGCACCTGTCACTATTCCTGTTTTCCTCTGTGGGCTAATTGTTTGTTTTCTTGTAGAAAAGTTCAAACTATTTGGTTACGGTGTAGAACTTCCAGACAGTGTTCGCCAAATTTTAACCGATCATGATAAAAAAATGACGGCGAAACGGACGAAAAAAGAACAAGCCCAACTGTGGGTACAGGGGCTAATTGGGATATGGCTAATTGTTGCTTTGGCCTTCCATTTAGCAGAAGTTGGGTTAATCGGTTTATCCGTGATTGTGTTAGCGACTGCATTTTGTGGTATCACTGAAGAACACGCTCTAGGCAAAGCTTTCGAAGAAGCCCTTCCATTCACGGCACTATTAACCGTGTTTTTCAGTATTGTCGCCGTTATTATTGATCAACAACTCTTCACGCCATTCATTCAGTTTGTCTTACAGTCGTCCGAATCGTCCCAGTTATCGCTATTTTATCTGTTTAACGGCTTATTATCCGCAGTATCAGATAACGTCTTTGTGGGCACTGTGTATATCACTGAAGCAATGAAGGCTGCAAAAGAAGGACTCGTTTCACCTGAGCAATACCAGTTTTTAGCCGTGGCTATCAATACAGGGACAAACCTCCCCTCTGTAGCAACACCAAATGGGCAAGCGGCATTCTTGTTCTTACTAACTTCCGCACTCTCACCATTAATTCGTTTATCATATGGTCGAATGGTTTGGATGGCACTTCCTTATACTGTTGTCATGACCATTGTTGGCTTATTAGGTGTTGAATACTGGCTCGTACCGATAACGCATTGGATGGCGTCCATCGGTTTGATTACATTTGGATAGGGATTATACTCAACCTCAATCAGGCGCTTTTATCAGCGCCTGATTGTAATGTTAGGTAAAACCTAACTCGAAATGGCATTTATTTTGCTTTAGGCGCTTTTTTTATCAGGCCGATAGGGGCAAAATGTGCGCATCACTCAATTAGGATATCTCAAGTATGTTCCGATTTTTTAACTACTGCTCACAAGGACGAGGCGCATGGCTATTGATGGCCTTTACAGCCTTTATGTTAGAGTGTGCGGCATTATATTTTCAACATGTTATGAAGCTTCAACCCTGCGTAATGTGTATTTATGAACGCGTTGCATTACTGGGCGTTATGTTTGCAGGTTTAATTGGTGCTATCGCACCGAGAAATATTGTCATTCGTTGGGTAGCCATCGCTGTGTGGATTTACGCCGCATGGCGCGGTTTAGACCTTGCATGGGAACATACCATGCTGCAACTTTACCCTTCGCCATTTGCTTCTTGTGATTTCTTTGTCAACTTCCCTGATTGGTTGCCACTGCAAGAGTGGGTTCCTGCGATGTTTGAAGCAACGGGTGACTGCGCGGTTAGACAGTGGGCATTTTTAGGCCTTGATATGCCGCAGTGGTTAATTGGTATTTTTGCCGCTTATATTTTAGTGGCTATTATTGTGTTAATTAGCCAATTTTTCCCCGCTAAAAAATCGGTTTAACCATAAATGAATTGAAAACGTAAAAAGCCCCTGATTAAAGGGGCTTTTCTTTTGTGAAGCCAAAAATAAATATTAAATACACGCACCACTTTGGATAACATTGGCAGCACAACGTTTGCCATTTGCAAATTGGCAAACCGCCGTTTCATCACCATTTAGTTCAAGTGTTAAGGCAGGTAATCCTCCTGCAGAAACGCAGGCTTCCTGGATCCCTGGCCCTAAATTAACCACTTGCTTTGCATACTGAGTTGCAGAGTTATCAACGGTTTTATTCACTTCTGAGCTTCCACAAGCCGATAACATCACTGACATTACAACTGCCACAACAACTGTCATCACAGGTTTTAATAACTGGCTGACCTTACGCCCCATGCTGTTTATCTCCCATCAAGCCGTTGTAACCCCTTGCCTTGCACTAGTGTGTGCTACTTTTTGAAAATAAATTGATGACTAAAACACCAATAATAATTAATAGCATACCAATAATTGCAGGTAAATCGAGTTTTTGGTGATAAATAAAAATTGCAGCAACAGAAACTAACACAATCCCTAGCCCAGACCAGATAGCATAGGCAATCCCCAATGGCATCACTTTCACTACCTGCGATAAGCCCCAGAAAGATACCCCATAGCCAATAATCACAATTAAAGACGGCCAGAAACGGCTAAAACCCTCAGAAGCTTTTAATGTGGTCGTTGCAATCACTTCTGCAAGAATCGACATCAAGAGAAAACTTAGACCTTTCATTGATAAACCTTATTGTTGTATTAAAAAAATAAATTATAGCGATAAACCAGAAAAAGCCCTGTATCCAATAAAGGTAATACAGAGCTTATTTAACTGTCTATTGTTGAGAATGTTAATGTTGTTCAGCAGGTGCCAGCTTATCCGTTAATGTTTGGCTATAACGTTTAAACAAATAGAGGCACCAAATAAGCGACATGACACCAATTATAGCCCCCACATAACCAATTTGAGTCATCCCCATATGTACAATCACTTGATTACCCAGTAACGCCCCACCACCGATACCGATGTTAAAAATTCCAGAGAAGATAGCCATCGCTAAGTCTGTTGCATCTGGTGCTAAATCAATCACTTTAACCTGCATACCTAAGCTAATACACATCATCGCAATTCCCCAGAACACGGACAATATAATGAGTGACCAGACATTGCCTCCCATAGGCAACAGCAACAACAGACATAGCGTCATTAAGGCTATTGCTGAAGGTAAGAATATTAATGAAAGTTTTGTGCTATAACGGCTAAAGATGACGCTACCAATAATACCCGCAGCACCAAAAATCAGCAGCAAGACAGTGGCAAAATTTTGGCTCTGATGGGCTACATCGCGAACAAATGGCTCAATATAACTGTAAGCAGCGAAGTGTGCAGTCACCACTAATACCGTGAGCGCGAACATTCCGACTAATGCAGGTCGCTTGAATAAAACTGGAAGGCTTTTCAAAGAACCTGAATGTTCACTTGGCAAGCGTGGTAAGAAACGAATAAGTGCAATCATCGTAAATAATGCCACGACCCCGATACACAAAAATGTCACTCGCCAGCCTAAAAACTGCCCGATAACACGGCCGATTGGTAAGCCTAAAACCGTCGCTAACGCAGTGCCTGTCGCTAATAAGCCTAATGCCTGCGCTTTTTTGCCCGCAGGAGCTACACGAATAGCTAAAGATGCCGTAATCGACCAAAACACAGCATGAGACAAAGCAACGCCAATGCGCCCCACGATCAAAACATCAAAGTTCCACGCAAAACCTGAAACAAGATGACTGATAATAAAAATAACAAACAAGAATCCCAGTAGCTTACGCCGTTCTATTTTACTGGTTAATAACATTAACGGTAATGACATGAGTGCCACTACCCATGCATAAATGGTGATCATCAGCCCTGTATGCGCCACCGTCATGCCAAAACTCGCTGCAATGTCACTTAATAATGCAACAGGGACAAACTCCGTTGTATTAAAAACAAATGCAGCAACCGCCAGCGCTAAAACACGGATCCAAGCGGTTCTTCTTGATACTTGTGTCATTATTTATTTTGCCTTCAGTTTTCCATAAGCTAATTACACAAATCGGTTACCGACTTATGATGATGGCACATGGGAAATATATGTTTAGAACTAAACTGAACGATTAAACGGTGTTTTATTGCTCAAAACTACCGTATTTTTGTGAATTGTATCACAACTATTTAGCTATTTTAAAGCTTGCTATCAGTATTGGTAATCAATTTAAAATACATATTCCTGCAATTAGCCCTTCTTAAAAACCTAACTAGGCAAAATCAAACAAACACATCATTATTTGAGTGTTTTATCTTCGATTACATACATCTTATTTATCTGAAAGCACATATTATTTTTTCTATGCTACAATCCATCAAATTACTTTTTATCTTAAAGGATCGACTTAATGAAAACGCATTTTCCTACCGAACCAGATGTCCATGCACTTGCAGATGAAGTGACATGCCTAAAAAATTTGGTTACACATATGCTTAAAGCAATTGGCCAAGCAGATGCAGGTAAGATTTTGATCAAAATGCAGCGCGAAGTTGCTCAAATGGAAGACGAAAAACAGGCTGAAACCTATACAAATATCTTAGAACAAATTAAAACAGGTTATCGCCAATAGATTATTTAGCGATAAATGCGATTTAAAGCATAAACGTATTCAAGAATGGATTAACTGCACAAATAACTAAGTTTTTGTTATCAAAATCATCTATCTTTATTGACGAATTAAACCATTCTTTATTCATTTAGCTCCCCCTTCAAAACCCTATGAAGGGGGCTTTTTTTCCTCAATTATTGCCCTGCTTGTGTATATAAGTCATTACAATAATTAGCATATTCCTCTAATGTTGTATTCTCCGTTTGCTTACCCCAACTTTTTTGCTCTTCAAAAGCCCAAACTCGAAATACCTGTCCAAGGTTTGCACCAGACATCCCCACCTCTTTATATATCCGATGGTAAAACCCTTGATCTGCTTTATAAATTTCAAATTTAATGGGGACTAGCCGTGCAGGGTTAGATGCCGTTTGAAATGAATTACCAAAAAGTATTGTTTTAACCAGTATGTCCATGCTTAACTCCCATATGAAATTGAACATAGGTAAGATTACCCTATAACTAGAGTTAATATAGCTTATTATCAGGAATATATTGAAGACTCTTAGAAAATAAATGCCTATTTTTACGTAATTAAGAATAAATATCGAGTCAGTTTGGAGCGATGTTTTAGGCGTTTATATTCTAATTTGTTGGCATACAATGCAACTCAGTCTCCCAATCCTCATATGGCGGGTCAATAACATATGAATGGTCTACATACCAACGAATATAGTCTGTCGCACGCTTTTGCGCGTGTTTGAAATTAATTACATCACCCTTTTCATCAAGCTCCAATGTATTGATTAAAATAGCATACACTTGTTCAACTAAACTCGGTTCATCTACACACAATTCAACATAATCAACACCATTTAACATATAGTGGCTACCACTAGTCATAAAATAGGCGAACGTTCTCAAGGCGCCACTGACACTGTGTGAAAGTTTCATAACTGTCCCTATGAATATTATATAAAAAAGCCACTTCATTTGAAGTGGCTTCAAACTGCTGACAAACCGATTAGATTTGGCTGCAGGTTGGATTGGTTTTGAAAATAAACGAGAAAAATCAATTCATTAATTTTTGGCTGATAACACAAAGCAGGAAAACCACGCTTTTATCCTGCTTTGTCAACAACCTCAAGCCACTTCATTTGAAGTGGCTTTCCATACTATTTTAAATATTCGCCTGAGCGAAGTGCTTCAATTCGTTTATCTAACGGAGGGTGAGACAGGAATAATTCACTGAATGCTTTACCACGACCATTAATACAAAATGCCATCAAACGCCCTTCTTCTTGCGGCTCATAACTGGTTTTCAGTCTTTGCAGTGCCGCAATCATTTTTTCACGTCCCACTAATTTTGCAGAGCCAGCATCAGCGTGGAATTCGCGATAACGAGAGAACCACATGGTGATAATGCTTGCTAAAATACCGAATACAATTTCCAGTACCATAGAAACCGCAAAATAGACCATTGGATTACCGTTGCTACTTTCACTTTCGTTATCATTGTTTGACATAAAACCTGCAGCTAATTGAGCAATGATACGGGATATAAAAATAACGAAAGTATTCACAACACCTTGTAACAAGGTCATTGTCACCATATCACCATTGGCGATATGACTGATTTCATGGGCAATAACCGCTTCCGCTTCGTCGCGACTCATGTTTTCAAGTAGCCCTGTGCTCACTGCAACCAATGAAGCATCACGACGTGCCCCTGTTGCAAAAGCATTGATATCTGGCGCATGGTAAATAGCCACTTGTGGCATTTGAATCCCCACTTGCTGGGCTTGGCGCTGAACCGTTGTCATTAACCACTGTTCAGTTTGGTTACGTGGGTTTTCAATAACTTCACCACCTACCGATTTCAGAGCCATCCACTTAGACATCAGCAATGAAATAAAAGCGCCACCAAAACCAAATAAGCCCGCCATAATCAACAAGCCTTGAACGCTACTTCCGCGAATGCCTGTTAAACTCAATATTATTCCAAACACAAACATAACCGCTAAGTTTGTGAGCAAGAATAAAGCAATTCTCATCATTTTTTGTATTCCTTGGTAAAAACTAAGATCACGTAGAATTTACTTTATAAATAAGGTTTTTTCACACTATTTCAAGTCAATTAACACGAAAACAGTAAAAAATAACATAACTTTACACAGCGAGACTAAAAAAAGGGCAAGCGCTCTACCTACCTCTCTGTTTATTAAGAGTTCAAATTTTAACTATTTGTTTTAAAAGGGTCAATTCATAGCCATTTCAATTTAAACTTATTTTTAGTTGAATCGAGGAAGCTAATTTTTGAGGGATATGAATCTTAATAATGTATTTATCGGCTCTTTTGATGAATTTCTTAGCCTGATAAACAATAGTTAAGGTTTCGCTTACGAAAAAATAATGCCACGCAGCGTGGCATTATTATCACAATATAATGATAGGTTAACAGCAAAAAAACTCGTGCCTTAATTCGCTTTCTCTTTAGCAACTTTTGCCGCTTTTTCTTTTGCTGCTTTAGCGGATTCTTTATCCGCGGCTTTGGTTGCTTTTTCTTTAGCAGCCTTAGCAGGCTCTTTATCAGTAGCCTTAGTCGCTTTTTCTTTTACTACTTTTGATTTTTCTTTATCCGCAGATTTACTTGCTTTTTCTTTTGTTTCTTTTACTGCATCTTTTTTATCTGTCGCTTTTGATGCTTTTTCTTTCACCACTTTTGCAGACTCTTTATCAACCGCCTTGGAGGCTTTTTCTTTTGTTTCCTTCACCACCTCTTTGTCAGCCGTTTTTGAGGCTTTCTCTTTCACCGTTTTCGCTACATCAGTGGCTTTATCCGAAGCTTTTGTTGCTTTTTCACTGGCTGTTTTGCTTGTTTTATCCCCTGTTGATTTGATTGAATCAGACACAGAAGGTTTGCTGGATTGTTTTGCGACTCCTGCTCCAATTACACCACCAGCAATACCCGCCTTGCTGTTAATGTCGTTTTTTAATTCAATGGTACACACTTGCTCTGAGCGACTTGTTGAACCATCATTACAAATAAACTTACCATCTTCGCAGCGATCTATCCCGCCTTTACTGCCCGAGCAAGGGTAATTTCTTGCATTCGCGGTATTGACCACAGAAACCATCATGACACTAACAGCCATTAATCCTAAAAGTAATTTACGCATGGTATTGCCTCATGTTTAAAAGAGCTACAACAAAAGTTTAGGATAAATTAAGCAAAGGTAAAGAATTCTATCGTTAGAGCATTAAGTTAACTTCAAAAATATTTTCGTTGTGACGTAAAATGAATAATGATAAGTCTGAGATTATCAATTTTAGTATAAAAAAAGCCAGCTTACGCTGGCTTCAGACTGCTGACAAACCGATTAGGTTTGACTGCAGGTTGGATAGGTTTTGAATGTATTTCGAACTACTGATTACCTGATAGCAATTTGGTGTTTTGTTTTGACAAATCAACCGCCATCTTCACTGTTTCGTCCAAGTATGGGTCTGGCGCTTCGTAATCTTTTGGTAGGTCTTCCAATTTCTTCAGTAATGGCTTACCTTCTTTCGTATTACGCTCATTTATTCGTTTTAGTTTCGTCGCCTCAATTTCATCATCTTCTTTCTTACGCTCTGCATAATTCAATGAAATCAGATTCTTACTTTCTTTATTTACTTTATAGCGAGCGATATCTTCATCGATATAATTGAATTCACGATCCTGACTAATTCTATCGAGGTGCTTAGTTTTAATGGCTGATAAATCAGGTGAAATATCCCCTACTTTGCTATAGTTCGCAGCAGGAATGCTATCCCATGGCAGCGCATTATCTTCAAAGCTTTCCCCCGTTTCAGCAGGATCTTGCCCCGTTGGCATCACAACATCAGGGGTAACGCCCTCACGTTGCGTACTACCACCATTAACACGATAAAATTTTTGAATAGTATATTGAACAGAACCTAATGATGGCCATTCAGGTTTTAGCATTTGGTCATAAACACGGCTTAAGCTACGGTGTTGCTGAACAGTACCTTTACCAAAAGTTGGTTCGCCCACAATTAAAGCACGACCATAATCCTGCATCGCAGCTGCAAAAATTTCAGACGCTGATGCACTAAACCGATCAACTAAAACAACCAAAGGACCTTTATAATAGATGACATCATCGTCATCAACATCTTGGCGCACTTGGCCATTGTTATCGCGTACTTGAACAATTGGCCCTTTTGGAATAAATAAACCCGATAATGAAACCGCTTCGGTTAATGCTCCACCACCATTACCACGAAGGTCAATAATTAGTGCAGAAACATTATCTTTCGCCATGTTTTGCAGTTGGGTTTTTACATCATTGGTTAAGCCCACGTAAAAACCAGGAATATCCAGAACAGCAACTTTATCTTTACCTTGCTGTTTAATCGTCAGTTTTACTGCACGATCCTCCAGTCGGATCTGCTCCCTCACTATAGTAACGATATGTGGCTTCGCCCCTTTAGTATCAGAAACGACTTCCAAACGAACCTGACTTCCTTTTGGCCCTTTGATCAATGCAACAACATCATCAAGACGCCAACCAACAACATCGACAATCGGTTTACCTGTTTGACCAACGCCGATGATTTTATCACCAACTTTCAACTCTTTACTTTTAGCTGCAGGGCCGCCTGCAACCAGTGAGTTGATAACCGTGTTTTCGTCATCTTGCTGTAAAACGGCACCAATTCCTTCTAATGATAAGCTCATTTCAGAATTAAATTGCTCAGTATTACGAGGCGAAAGATAACTGGTGTGCGGATCGATTTCACGCGCAAATGAGTTCACTATCAATTGAAAGACATCTTCACTTTGCGCTTGAGTTAAACGGCGTAACGCAAAATTATAACGCTTAGTGAGTTTCTCTTTGATTTCTTTGTCATCTTTGCCTGAAAGCTTTAGGTTTAACCAATCATAACGTACTTTTTGATCCCAAAGACGGTCAAGCTCTTGCTTGTCTTTAGGCCAAGGTGATTTTGAACGGTCAACTTCAATCGAATCTGTCGCATTTAAATCAATTGGTTGTTCTAAACGTGCTAATGCATATTTAAAACGTTCGAAACGTCTTTCCTGAGACAGGTTATACAGGTCATAAAACGCATCTAATTTGCCATCTTCAAGCCATTGCCCCACTTTCCCTTTATCTTTGGCATATTGGTCAACATCGGATTGAAGTAAAACATTGTGACCGAAATCTAACATATTGAGATAACGGTCAAATATTTTCCCAGAAAACGCATTGTCTAAATCAAATTGGCGGTAATGTGAACGTGTAAACCGTGAGGTTACTCTTTCACTGACGGTGCCATGCTGTGCGCTCTGTTTTAAGACAGGTAACTGAGCAGCAGTGACAGGAGCCACTGCTTGTGTATTAGCAATTGCACTGCCGAAAGTCGCCAGACTAACGACAAGTGCAACTTTAAGAAGTTTGTTCATGACCTGATTGACCTCCGTATCAGAACTTTAAATGTTCCGCGCGTACAATCATTGCCAGTCCAGTAGGCAATTGAACTCTCACACCGTCTTTCGCAATTTCCAGAACAGAAGCGTCCATCAAGCTGCTACCAACTTTCACTTTCAAGGTTTGGCCTATTTTAAGTGCATTGATATCAGTGACTGACTTCAGGTTTTGTTCAGGAGCTGGATTGTTACGACGGGGTGTTTTTTCTGATGTATTTTGCGGACGTTCTTTATTGTCTGATGGGCGACGACGTGGTGCTTTGTCTTTAGTAGCTTCTGGATTACGTGCTGGTTTTTCACCCGCTTTTTTCGCTACAGGACGTTTTTGCGCTTTTTGTTCAGCACGTTGTGCTTGAACGCGTGCTTTCGCCTCAGTTAATTGTTGGCGAGCATGAGCGATGTGCTCTGCATCTAGCTCACCACAATCTTCGCCATTTAGGTCAACGCGCTTTGCGCCTTCTTTAACACCGTAAAGGTAGCGCCAGCTAGAAGTATACATGCGTAATGCTGAACGCAATTGCGTTTTGCTAATACCATCTTCTTCCGTCAAGCACCCTACGATATCTTGAAAAATTCCGACTTTTAACGGACGTGCTTCGCCTTCAGCGATAAAACAGCGTGGAAAACGCTCTGCTAAAAATGCGATAACTTCTTTACTACTATTCAACTTAGGTTGATTTTCCATGAAATTTCCTGATAACAACGATTTTGCCAACCTCACGGGCATGAACAAGCCGACATTATAATCGTGTTGCTGACAATTGCCACGTTACTATTAATTTTACAGCCCAATATTTAGTAATATTTTGGCATAGAACACATTGCCAGATGCTGACACAACTGGTTTACAAGGTGTTGTAACCCTTTTTCATCTTCTTGGTCGAATTGGCTAATATTTGGGCTATCAATATCTAAAACCCCGATATTTTGTCCATTTACTACCAGCGGAAAGACAATTTCAGCATTACTTGCCGCGTCACAAGCGATATGACCAGGAAAAGCATGAACATCTTCAACACGCTGAACTTGGTTTTCACTAAATGCCGTACCACAGACCCCTTTACCAAATGGAATTCGAACACATGCGACTTTTCCTTGGAATGGGCCTAAAACAAGCTCTTGCCCATTGCTCAAGTAAAAGCCAGCCCAGTTCACACCATCTAAACGTTCATATAATAACGCACTGGTATTTGCCAAGGTCGCAATTAAATCATATTCTCCCGCCAATAATGCAGAGAGATTATCTGAAAGTTCGAGATAATACTTCTTTTTATCCATAATTATTTCTAGTAATAATCAAGTAATTAAAATACACATATGCAAGAGTAATGCTAAGGTTACCAAGTTGTCACTTTGAGGTAAATTTTTTTACACTAGATTACATCTAGGCGAAACCCTAAAATGAGCAAATATGAATCACATTAATCATACTGACTTGATTTTGCAACGTTGTCGTCACTGCAATCAAAAAATTCATACGCCGCCATTTAGCCCGCGGCAGGTTATTATTTGCCCACGATGCGCCTCTCAACTCAATGACGGCCGTTCATGGTCATTAAATCGACTGTCTATCCTTGCCATCACGCTGCTAATGCTTGCACCCATTGCATTTTGGCAACCACTAATATCAATTCATCTATTGGGCAGCCAAATCAATGCCAATGTTATAGAAGGAATTCGCTTAATTAACCAGCAAGGTGACCCCATTACTGCCAGTATAGTGGCTTTTTGTGCAATTGCCGCTCCTTTGCTACTTCCCATTTTAGTTTTATCGTTACAGGTTGGTCGAAAAATCGGCTTAAACCTCAGGCCTATTTTATTGGTCTTGAGCCATATAAAAGAATGGGTCATGCTTGATGTTTACTTAATTGCACTGGGTATCGCTGCGATCAAAATGCAAGATTATGCTAGTGTATTTATCGGCCACGGGCTGATTGCCTTTATCACAATGTCTATTTTGAGCTTGCTGATCCTCATCCACATGAACCTTGACCTGCTATGGAAAAACGTTTATCCCATCGAAGAAAAAGACTCGCAAGCCGACGCAATGACCTGTACAGCCTGCCATTACACAGGCCCACCCAATAAACACGGTAGGTGCCAGCGCTGCCATTGTCCGGTGCAATATCGAGATCCTCATAGCTTACAAAAAACGTGGGCCGCACTGATTGCTGCCATGGTGTTATTGTTTCCTGCTAACCTAATGCCGATTTCCATTTTTTATTTAAATGGTCAACGACTCGAGGATACCATTTACTCAGGTGTCGTTTCGCTAATCGATTCGGGTAACTGGCCAATTGCAATTATTGTTTTCATTGCCAGTATCTTAGTCCCGTTTATTAAAATTATTATTATGATTTTGTTGCTATTTTCGATTCATTTTAATAGCAAAACTGACCCTGTCTTACGCATGAAGCTCCTGAAGTTTGTTTCATGGATTGGCCGTTGGTCAATGTTAGATTTATTTGTCATCGCACTGATGATGACGCTCGTTAACCGAGAACAATTAATGTCCTTTACTATGGGGCCTGCCGCTCTCTATTTTGGCACCGCCGTGATTCTAACGATTTTAGCCGTTGAATGGTTAGACAGCCGTTTAATTTGGGATTCTTATGGAAAAACAAAACCCGCAAAATGAGCCTTCTGATGATGTTGCAGAAGCGATACAACGCCGACGTGTGCATATTTCGCCTTTTTGGCTGCTCCCCTTAGTCGCCATCTTTATCGCTGGATGGTTATTATTTCAACAGTGGGTTGAGCGCGGCACAGATATTACCATTGAATTCACCTCGGCTCCTGGTGTCGTCGCGAATCGTACCCCTATTCGTTACCAAGGTGTTGAAGTGGGTTTAGTGCAATCTGTGGCGATTAGCAAAGATATGAAAAACATCATTGTCACGGCCAGTATAAACAAAGATATGCGCTCAGCCTTGAATTCAGGTACTAAATTTTGGCTAGTCACCCCAAAAGCGTCCCTTGCAGGTGTCTCAGGGCTCGATGCCCTTGTTGGTGGGAACTATATTGGTATGCTACCAAGTACGGGATCTGAGCAATTTTCTTTTGTCGCACAAGACACGCCCCCTCAGCAAAATATTGACCAAGGCGAGCTGCTCATCCACCTTTCAGCTCCCGATTTAGGTTCATTAAATGAAAACTCGCCTATTTATTACCGCAAAGTGCCTGTTGGTCATATTTCAGATTATACCGTTTTGCCAGATAACCAAGGTGTATCCATCTCCGCTATCGTGCAAAAACGCTATGCCAATTTAGTGCGCAAAGACAGTCAATTTTGGAATGTTTCAGGCTTGCAAGGCCATTTTGACCTAAAGTCTGGCGCAAGTGTCAAAATGGAAAGTCTTTCTGCAGTCATTAATGGTGCCATTGCATTTGACTCTCCAGAAGGCAGTCCACAAGCTGAAGAAGGTCAATCGTTTGTCTTACAAAGTAATGCTGAGGTGGCAAATGCAGCGAAGCAAAACGCAAAATCACCACTGAATTTAACCTTATGGGCTCATGACACTTTTGGCGTCAATCAAGGGCAGCCCGTTGTTTACCGAGGTATTCAAATTGGTGAAGTGTTACAACGTCACTTAAGTGCTGATAAAGTTGACTTTAATATTGCAATTTATGATGAATATCGCCACCTAGTAAGAGCAGACAGTAAGTTTGTCGCCAATAGCCGTGTTGATGTTCAATTGGGGCTAAATGGATTGCAATTTCAAGGCGCTACGCCGCAAGAATGGCTCGAAGGCGGGCTTCATTTAATTGTCGGAAACAGCCAAGAAAAACTCCCTGATACTTTCCCTCTCTATCGCAGTGACGAAAATGCCAAAGCGGGTATTCTGGGAGTTTCACCACCCACAACTATTACACTTAACGCGACCACTTTACCCGATATCCAAACAGGCTCAGTTGTGCTTTACCGTCAATTTGCTGTTGGGAAAATTATTGCCATTAAACCAACAAAGTTAGGGTTTGCCATCGATGTCAATATTTCCAGTGAATACCGCCATCTACTTACCGAGAACAGTATCTTTTGGGCTGAAGGTGGTGCGAAAGTCGAACTTAACAGCAATGGATTAACCGTCCAAGCAGCGCCTCTCAGCCGTGCAATTAGCGGAGCAATTAGCTTTGATAACGTTGATAGCTCCACCGTAAATAAAGCCCGTCAACATACATTATATCCCAATGAGACCTCCGCAAAAGCCATTGGTAGCGTTGTCACATTAACGACTTTTGACGCATCTAAACTTTCTGAAGGGATGCCAATTCGCTATTTAGGGATTAATATCGGCCAGATTGAGTCCTTAAAACTCTCTGCAGATAAACGCGAAGTTCAAGCAAAGGCAATCCTCTACCCTGATTACGTGAGTACATTTACCAAATTAGGTAGCCGCTTTGCTGTTGTCACACCAGAACTGTCACCTGCTGGCTTAAATAATTTAGACAGTTTACTTCAACCTTATATTAGTGCAGAGCCAGGCCGAAGTAATAAAAATCGTTACCAATTTGAATTACAAGCCGCCAATATTACTGATTCACGCTATCTTGATGGCTTAACCGTCTATCTTGATGCCACTGATGTAGGCTCAGTCCAAGTGGGTACGCCAATTCTCTTTAGGGGCTTAGAAGTCGGCGTTGTGACGGGATTATATTTGGGAGAGCTTTCCGACCGCGTTTATGTGGCGACTCGTATTGGTAAAGAATACCAATATTTGGTTCGTGACAATACCCAATTTTGGCTATCTTCTGGCTTCAATCTTTCCTTTGGTTTAACGGGAGGTGTCGTCAAAAGTGGAACATTTAAACAATTTGTTCGAGGAGGCATTGTGTTTGCAACCCCACCAACAGTGCCACTCTCCCCTAACGCTAAGCCTGAACAGCACTTCATTCTAAAATTAGAGCCACCAAGCGATTATTTGGAATGGGGAACCTCCATTCCAAAAAAATAACGACTACAAAGGTGCTTGTTACCCCAACAATGCACCTTTTCCTTTTTAAGGATTAAAAAAATATTTTGGAAATAGATTCCATTTATACTATGCTTAATCTCGTTGGGCTGAATTTATACAGCTAAAATCAATCAGTGAGGTGTGATTATGTGTATAGTTAAATTGAAAATATCTTCCTATGAAATCAATGATGCCGTTATGGAGACCCATAAAAGCGATACAGTGAGTATCCCTTGTGATTCTGATACGGATTTTTGTATGCAATTAGACGGTTGGGATGAACACACGAGTATTCCAGCAACGATTGATGAAAAACCCGTGCTGTTATATCGCCACCGTTATGACAAAGAAAATCATCATTGGGTTATGAAGGTTGCTTAGTCGCTTATTGGGCAATAAGGCGATTAATCCAAAGATGATTGGCTTATTATTGATGGGTCAATATGTGGGAAAGCAAACCAATAGGCAAAAAAAGAGGCCTGGTAGATTCCGATTACCGGGCCTTGGGAAATGGCTCTGGCAGAGCCGTGCGCTAAAATTGCCATTGAGACGTAACAAAGTACACCTTAATACTAGCTTTCAATGTACGTTCTTACCACATTAATTATCAATTAATTTACATATTATTAACACAATTTATTGTTTAATATTCTAATATTGAACAATTTGTTTAATAGGTTATGCCTATGTAATTAATCAATAAAACCTTTCAATCAATTACTTCATTGATATATAAGATAAATTTCAACAAGCAACTATTTTAGCTTCCCACTCTTTTCAATGATAAAAACAACTTAAATATACCTACTTACTACCACACAATTTCGCAGCAGCTTCCTTTAACGGTAAAACACGTTCTTCAACACTTTTTGTAGTCTCAATCGGCTTGAGCAATACATCGATTGGTTGACCTTTAATTTCTTTATTATTCATTTGTGTTGCAGCGATATCATTTAATGGATATTGCATTAATGTGGCTGGATTGATCACCACCAGCGCACCATTAGTGCGACATTCCAACATCACCTCTTCACGTGTAAAGGGCCAATCATCACCAAATTGTTTTTTACTAACTGATGTTAAGGGAGCAGCAACAGCAGTACTAATTGTTCCACCAACTAATAAGAAGCAAATAATGAGTTTAGATTTCATTGAGATGACCTTGTTAAACGAGTGCGATAATAATTCGCTATTATCAAATAAATAAAATGGTTTTGCTACACGGGTTGATACGTGGCAAAAATGGCTACTGCTAAAATCGCCATTGTCCCTAACAATAATTCGACCCAGCTATTAATGATCAAATAATTAACTTGCCCTTTTTGCTTGATCCTTGGCACGATGTAATAACGGTTAATAGATGCAAGCATTATCATTCCCACGACCAATATAATCTTAAACCAAAGTAGTGATTGGTATTCAGAGCCTGAATACTCCATTGGCCATTGCGGCAAAATGCTTATCGCACTTATGACGCCAGTGATAACCACTAAAACAACCGCAACGTGCCCATAACAGGAGAATCGCTTCATTGTCTTAATAATTTGCGCATCCATTCCAGCCACAAGTTCACGTTTATTCCGCAAAAATTGAATACAGATTAAAAATGGCCATAAGCCACCAAACCAATAGGCTGAACTAATAAGATGAATAAATTGATTAAAGCGATGAAGCCCGCCAACGATACCATCTTGCATCGCGGCATGCCCAACGAAGGCATGTAAGCCAAGAGTAAGAATAGAAAGAAGTAAAACAAGGTGTAATCGTAACTTAATAGACTTAATAAATAAAACTACCAACAAAATTACAGATAATAATAATTCCCAGCGCCAAATTTGACCGAATGATGTCCCCAGCACGCCCTGCCAGATATCCCAATCTGTTGCATCCTCCCAGCCATCCCCCATTAACCCCGCTTGTGCTAACATCCAGCCCCAAATGGTTACAACAGTAACGACCGCACAAAAGTTGATCCCTTTATTCAAATAACGGCTAATGAGATAACTAAATTGCCCACAACTCAGCAACGCTGCAAATATTGACATTCCACACATCAATATTGCAGCAATAAAATGAATAAAACGGATTAAGGTATAAAACGCGTCCAGTGACATATTATTTCACTGTAAAGCTATAAGTCCCTTTGGTTTTGTGGCCATCAACTGAAACAACACTCCAGTTAACATCGTATTTCCCTGAAGTCAGTTTGCCTTCAACAGGCACGATGACTTTGGTGTCATTACTTGGGTCTAATGTCGCTTTTCCTGTTTTAATGATATTTTTTTCAGGTCCGATGATAGACACTTTCGTAAAGTTAGCTTCAATACCTTCAGAGAAATTTAACGTGATTGATTCAGGCGTTTGCTCAATTGCGGCACCTTCTGCTGGAAGTTGGTCTTTTAAATGTGCGTGGGCAAAAGCTTGTTGGAAAGACATGCCTAAAAATAAGACAGCGATTGCACTTAATTTGCGCCATGAAGATTTAATATGGGTAATTGGCATAGTAACCTCTTAATTTGCAGGTAAATTTAGAATAATTGCCAATCATTATACGGAAAAAAACAGTTTGTGCCGCTTAAAAACGGGATTTAAGCGTCCATCCTGTGAGTATTCACACAAAATGAAAAGAAAAAGGCTTATGAACATTGAAATTAATCACTTTTATCCATAAGCCTACTAAGGTCTTTATACATCAGATAGATTAAATTTTAGCCATAATCTATTCGTAACACAAAATTAGATATGTGTAGCTGCTGACATATTTTTCAAATCTTTATCCAATAAGAATAGTGCTTTACCAGACTCACCCACCATATCCAGTTTATCCAGCACCGATTTAAATAATTTCTCTTCTTCGTGCTGTTCTGCGACATACCATTGCAGGAAGTTAAATGTTGAATAATCTTGTGTAGTCATTGCTAGGTGCGCTAACTTATTAATTTCACGAGTAATTAATTGTTCGTGTTCATAAGTTTGATTGAACACATCAGAAATAGATTTAAAATCAACAGGTGGTGCCGCAATTTGACCTAATAATGGCAGTGCGCCAGTATCGCTAAGGTAATCAAACAAACGCTGCATATGTTCCATTTCTTCTTGAGAATGTGCCTTTAAAAAAGCAGCTGCGCCTTCGTAGCCTTTATCACTACACCAAGCGCTCATTTGCAAATAAAGATTTGCAGAGTAAAACTCAAGGTTTAATTGTTCGTTTAATTTTTTGACCATATCAGTAGTTAACATATTTTTACCTTAATGTTTAAATATTCCTGAGGCTATTATGCACAGTATTACAATAATTAAAACCCTAAAACATTCTTAAAACAAAAAAATCCAATTTACTGATTATTAATAACTTTTGCTAAAAACAATAATAATCAATCTCATTATCTTTCTCTGTTTTTAAAGTCATTACTTAAATATAAAACTATATTAGTTTGATTATATTTTCACGTTCTTTTCGATAAGAATTGAGACTTCTTCTCATTTAATCGCTACAATATTCCTAAATCCCATTAAGTGATAGAGAATTAAAATGAGCCATAATCTTGCTTTATTGCCCAAAGATGAAATGGATAAGGTTAACGTTGACTTATTGGCATCAGGCGTTGCATTCAAAGAACGCTATAATATTGCCATTCTTGCCGACGCTGTGGAGCGGGAACAACCCGAGCATTTAAGGGAATATTTTAGAGAAAGGCTGGTCTATTACCGCCAATTATCACAAAATTTCTCGCGGTTACCATACGAACCCAGAAATCGTTAAGAAAAAAGAGGGGCATCTCCCTCTTTTTCATTATCAGATATTCAATTGCAAATATTTGAAATTGAATAAAACCAAATTATTTGGATGTGTTATAAGTCACTGTATTGTTTTGGCAATCCACTGAAACAGAATAATGGAGGTCAGATTTTGCCCCTCTTACCACTAAGGGAACTGTGTAGCCTGTATCTGTTTTAGTTACTTCATTATCATTAACCCAAGCAACGGCTTTTTTACCTAGTGCGGCTTTTTCTTCCGTCCAGCGTGGTAGACGATTATGCATAAAATCACTTTTAACCTGAGCCGCAATTTGTGACTCTGTTAGTGCGCCACAGCTCACAAATGGTGCAGCCTTACCTTCTTCCTTATTAACACTTAACGCAAATGAACTAAAAACAAGAGCGCACGTTCCTAAAGCAATCGCTATTTTTTTATTCGCTTCCATACTCTCCTCCGACACCTAATTATTAGGTGAATATTTTTGATTAGTTTAGCTGCTCATTTAAGCCTATAAGAAGGTATTAAATTTGCGCGTTGTCTGTGAATTATTTTCTAACGACATTAATAAACAGAATGACTTAACTAATATTAATCTATCAGATTCATGTATGGATGTTAATAGTATGTTTACTTATTATTAATTTTCATCATCAAAACGTACATGCACTTGCTCTTTACCTTGATGTTTCTCACGAATTTCTTGTGCAACGAGTGCGATTGCTTCTCCACTACTCATACCATCAGCCATTAATTGGTGAATTTTTTCCACCGCTTCTTGCTGTTCTTCATGATTAAGTGCAGGGATCCCTGATAACATGGTTTAAACCTCATTCATAAAAGACTAAAATTAATCTTTAAGATTTTAACATCTCTTCGATTATTAAGATAAGAATATCTGTTAGTCTGGTTAGAGTCACTTGCGAAAAAATAAACTTATCACCATGATTATTAATAAAATTCAGTTACCATATAGCCCAACAGCGGCAATCGATTATTTTACGCCACTCGCTCACCAACCTTGGGCGATGCTATTGCACTCGGGCAATGCGAAACACTCACACAATCGTTTTGATATTATTGTCGCTGATCCAATAGCAACACTCACAACCTATCAAACACAAACAACAATTACCGAACAGAATCAAGAACCTATTATTTCTGGAGCATCGCCATTCGCCTTGCTTCAAACACAACTTGATAAGCACCATGCAAACCAAATATTGGATAATACATTGCCATTTAATGGCGGGGCATTGGGTATCTGGAGCTACGACCTTGGCCGCCGTATTGAAAAAATCCCAGAAATCGCGAAAACTGAATTAACATTTCCCGATATGGCAGTCGGCATCTATTTATGGGCGCTGATTGTTGATCACCAAGATAAAACCGTCACATTAATTAGTCATCAAGATGCTGAAGCTCGCCTAACTTGGTTGCAAAACCAAAAAGCCCCCCGCAAAAATAAATTTAAGCTCAATACCCCCTGGCAATCCAATATGACCGAGGATGAGTATCAGCAAAATATTGCTCGCATCCATGAATATTTGCGTAGTGGTGATTGTTATCAAATCAATTTAGCACAGCGATTTAAAGCAAAATATAAAGGAGATGAATGGAACGCTTTCCTAGCCTTGCTTGAAACGAATGGCGCCCCATTCTCTTCCTTTATACGTCTACCAGAAAATGCCGTCATTAGCATTTCCCCTGAGCGCTTTATTTTATTGAAAGATGGCGATATCCAAACCCGCCCGATTAAAGGCACACTTCCGCGTTTAGACGATGAACAAGACGACTTGGCTCAAGCGCAAAAGCTGGCTAACTCACCTAAAGATCGCGCTGAGAACTTAATGATTGTTGATTTATTACGTAATGATATCGGACGAGTAGCGAAACCAGGTACCGTTAAAGTGCCTGAATTGTTTATGGTTGAACCCTTCCCTGCCGTTCATCATCTCGTGAGCACAATTACGGCAAGATTAGATAATCCATATCGAGCCACCGACCTACTACAAGCTTGTTTTCCTGGCGGTTCCATTACAGGCGCACCAAAAATTCGAGCAATGGAAATTATTGAAGAATTAGAACCTCATCGACGGCATGGATATTGTGGCGCAATAGGCTATATTAGTTTCTGTGGCAATATGGACACCAATATCACTATCCGAACCTTACTAACCTATAAAAAGCAGATTTACTGCTGGGCAGGCGGTGGTATTGTGGCAGACAGCCAAGCTGACAAAGAATATCAAGAAACTTTTGATAAATTGAGCCTTATTCTACCTCTATTAGGAGCGTTAAATTCGGATGACCGAGCTGAATAACTTTATCAACCGTTTTCAGTTTACTTTACCGACAACCCGTCAGGCACAGCGCCAGACGGGTAAGTCGGCTGCGGTTTTATTACCTATTATTAATAAACCTAATCCAACCCTGCTACTGACCCAGCGCTCACCATTTTTACGTTCTCATGCAGGGCAAGTAGCCTTTCCAGGTGGCGCAAAAGATCCCGAAGATGGCTCATTAATTCATACTGCGCTGCGCGAAACTTTTGAAGAAGTCGCCATCCCACCGGAAAAAGTGAAGGTACTGGGGCAATTAGCACCGTTGCAAAGTTATGGTGGTTATGAGGTCACCCCCATTGTTGGCTTGCTGCCTGCCAATATTCAATATCAAGCAAACCCTAGTGAAGTCGCCTCTATCTTTGAAGTTCCACTTTTTGATGCACTGTCATTGCGACAACATAAATATGTGGATATCAAACGCTCAGGCCGTGAAAATCGAATTTTTTTCTATTGGTATAACGGCCATCTCGTTTGGGGTTTAACTGCATCCATTCTTCATCAATTAGCATTGCAACTAGATTAACTCTTGCAATATAAACCACTGAATAAAATTAATTTTTCAAACAAAAATTTTACATTGACTTTTATCTGCTTCCCTATCATTCCTAATTTTTTTAATGTGGCTGTATAAATTTAAAGCAAAACACAAGCAGATTGTGCTATTTACAATCAATTATTCCTAAGCAACTACCTTATTTCAAAAAATACTTTAAACTTACTGGTTAACACTACTAAATAACAGTAAAGTAGCGCCTTTTAAAATAAAGCACTCTATTTTCAACTTTTTTTAAGGAGTCCTGCGTGATAAGCGTTTTCGACATGTTTAAAGTGGGCATTGGCCCGTCAAGCTCTCATACCGTTGGTCCAATGAAAGCTGGTAAAGAATTTGTCGATGATTTAGTGAGCAAGAATCTATTACCTAACGTCACCCGTATCTCTGTTGACGTCTATGGGTCATTATCGCTTACTGGTAAAGGGCACCATACTGATATCGCCATTATTATGGGGCTGGCAGGTAACTTACCTGCCACCGTTGACATTGAATCTATCCCAACTTTTATCAAAACGGTAGAAGACACCGAAAAACTGCCTTTAGCGAATGGAGCTAAATCAGTTGATTTCCCACGTGAAGGTGGCATGAATTTCCGTCAGGATAACCTAGAGCTACACGAAAATGGCATGACTATTCATGCATTTGCAGGAAATGACGAAATTTATACTAAAACCTATTATTCAATTGGTGGCGGCTTTATCGTTGATGAAGAACACTTCGGTGAATCAACGGTTGATAGCAAGCCAGTATCCTATCCATTTAATTCAGCAAATGAATTGTTGCTAAATTGCAAAAAATCAGGTTTATCAATTTCCAGCCTGATGATGAAAAATGAACTCGACCTTCACTCAAAAGAAGAGATTGACGACTATTTCGCAGATGTATGGCATACCATGCAAGCATGTATTGAACGGGGCTTAAATACAGAAGGTGTGTTACCTGGCCCATTACGCGTACCGCGTCGTGCGCCTGCATTAAACCGTGTGGTCACATCATCAAGCAAGTTATCGAATGACCCAATGAATGTCATTGACCTCATTAATATGTATGCCCTCGCAGTAAATGAGGAAAATGCGGCGGGTGGACGTGTCGTTACTGCCCCAACTAACGGAGCATGTGGGATTGTTCCTGCTGTTTTGGCTTACTACAACCACTGTATTGAGCCAGTTACACCTGAACTTTATCTACGTTATTTCTTAGCGTCTGGCGCTATTGGTATTCTCTATAAAATGAATGCGTCTATTTCAGGTGCAGAAGTGGGTTGCCAAGGTGAAGTTGGTGTTGCTTGTTCGATGGCCGCTGCTGGCCTAGCAGAATTACTCGGCGGTAGCCCAGAGCAAGTGTGTATCGCCGCTGAAATTGGCATGGAACACAACTTAGGTCTTACTTGTGATCCTGTTGCAGGTCAAGTTCAAGTCCCTTGCATCGAACGCAATGCAATAGCCTCCGTTAAAGCAGTCAATGCAGCAAGAATGGCTATCCGTAGAACCAGTGAGCCTCGAGTCTCATTGGATAAAGTGATTGAAACCATGTATGAAACAGGCAAAGACATGAACGCAAAATACCGTGAAACCTCTCGCGGTGGTTTAGCTATCAAAGTGCAATGTGACTGATTAAGCCTGTTTATTCCTACAAAGCGCCCTTTTTTTCATTCGAAGGGCGTTTTTTCTTCCTCTCCCATACAATATTATTCACTTTTATTCACTAAGCCCCCGCATTACCAACAAATTTTTTTAATCAATTCACCATACTAGCCCAACGATTTTCACCTTATTCCATTCAATTTCGACTATGTGTTCAATCTCAAATCAAGACTATTTTATTCTAAAAACCAATTTTGTTAGTTCTCTCTGATTAATATTTATCATACAAAACAGTCTATTTTTCACTCAAAAAATCAATACCAAACACTTTTATATTCGCATTTTGTTACCGATAACAATAATTTACTCTGAAAAATAATTATTACTCAGAGCTAATACATAACAAAAAACAAATAAAAAGATAATAATCGCAAATTATTAAGTGCTTTTAGGTATATTCTTATTTTTCTGACGCGAAACAAGTTTTTAGGTTAAAACAAAATGATATGCTACAAATGTACTTCATACTAATAATTCAAATAGCTGACTCGTGACCGCCATAAGTAAATTGTCATTATTCAGCTAATATTATGATACAGGGGAAATTGATAAAAAGGAGTCTAACTTTAGTGTCCGATTTATCTACAGATAATATTTCGTTTTTATCTATCAATGAGGGAAAAATAGTGAGTATAGCTATTATGATTGGTACCCACGGAGTCGCCGCTGAGCAGCTTCTCCGAACCACCGAAATGTTAATTGGCGAGCAAGACAATGTCTCGTTTATTGACTTTATCCCTGGGGAAAACGCAGACACCCTGTTTGAAAAGTACACTCAAAAGTTAACGGATTTAGATACCTCAAAAGGGGTGCTATTCCTTGTCGATACTTGGGGAGGTAGCCCATTCAACGCTGCTAGCCGTATTGTGAATGAAGATGATAATTACGATATTATCACAGGTGTGAATGTCCCAATGCTGGTTGAAACCTTCATGTGCCGCGATGATGACCCATCTTTGGATGAGCTTATCACTGTTGCATTAGAAACAGGTCGTGGCGGAGTTCGTTCATTCAAATTTAAAGAAGTTGAAGCACAACCTGCACCTGCTGCTGCAAGTACCCCACCTCTGGCTCCTGCCAGAAAAGCGGGACCTGGCGAACATATGGTGATCGCCCTTGCTCGCGTCGATGACCGTTTAATTCATGGCCAAGTTGCAACGCGCTGGACAAAAGAGACCCAAGTCAAACGTATTATCGTCGTTAGTGATGAAGTCGCCAAAGACCAAGTCCGTTCAACACTGTTAAAACAAGTTGCGCCTCCAGGTGTCACTGCTCACGTTGTTGACGTTGCAAAATGTGTCCGCGTCTATAACAACCCGAAATATGCGGGTGAGCGTGTAATGTTATTATTTACTAACCCGACTGACGTAAAACGTATTGTTGAGGAAGGCGTAGAAGTTAAATCCGTCAATATTGGTGGTATGGCCTATCATGAAGGTAAAACCATGGTAACCAATGCCGTTTCTATCAACCAAACTGACATTGATGCCTTTAATTATTTGAATGACAAAAATATTGAGTTAGAAGTTCGTAAAGTTTCATCTGACAGTAAAGTCTTCATGATGGACTTAATCAATAAGCTCAAAAAATAATGTGTTATCAAACTTTTAATTTTGCTTTTTAAACCATTACTCAAACAGATTTTAAAACTTGTTGGTTACAGGAGATTAAACAATGGAACTTACCGTTGTTCAAATAGTACTGGTTTTCATCGTAGCATGTATCGCTGGTATGGGGTCAATTCTCGATGAATTCCAGTTTCACCGCCCTCTCGTTGCCTGTACGCTTATCGGTATCGTTCTGGGAGACATGAAAACGGGTATCATCATCGGTGGTACGCTAGAGATGATCGCGTTAGGTTGGATGAATATCGGTGCGGCTGTTGCCCCTGATGCGGCTTTAGCCTCCATCATCTCAACTATCTTAGTTATCGCAGGTGGTCAAAGCATTGGTGCAGGTATTGCCTTAGCAATTCCACTGGCCGCTGCGGGACAAGTATTAACTATCATCGTTCGTACTATCACCGTTGCTTTCCAGCACGCGGCTGACCGCGCTGCAATCAGTGGCAACCTAACATCACTAAGCATTATCCACGTCAGCGCATTAGTGCTGCAAGCGATGCGTGTTGCAATCCCTGCGCTGATTGTTGCTGTTTCCGTTGGTACGTCTGAGGTTCAACACTTATTAAGCTCCATTCCTGAAGTTGTGACCAGCGGTTTGAACATTGCAGGTGGTATGATCGTCGTGGTCGGTTATGCAATGGTTATCAATATGATGCGTGCTGGCTACTTAATGCCATTCTTCTATTTAGGCTTTGTCACTGCCGCATTTACAAACTTCAACCTTGTTGCCCTTGGGGTTATCGGTGTGGTTATGGCTGTTCTGTATATCCAGCTCAGTCCAAAATATAACAAATCGCAAGTTGTTGTCACACAAGGCAATAGCAACAATAACCTTGATAACGAATTAGACTAGGAGGAGCACAAACATGGTTGATACAACTCAGTCTACAGAGAAGAAACTGACACAGAGCGATATTCGCGGCGTGTTCCTGCGTTCCAACTTATTCCAAGGTTCTTGGAACTTTGAACGGATGCAAGCCCTTGGTTTTTGTTTCTCAATGGTGCCTGTTATCCGTCGTCTTTATCCAGAAAATAATGACGATAGAAAACAAGCGATTAAACGTCACCTTGAGTTCTTTAATACCCACCCATATGTTGCTGCTCCTGTTCTTGGTGTGACCATGGCGATGGAAGAGCAACGTGCCAATGGTGCTGATATTGATGATGGTGCAATAAACGGTATCAAAGTTGGTTTGATGGGGCCTTTAGCGGGTGTTGGTGACCCTATATTCTGGGGAACTGTTCGCCCTGTGTTCGCAGCATTAGGTGCGGGTATCGCGATGACAGGTAGCTTACTTGGCCCTGTCCTATTCTTCGTTTTGTTTAACCTAGTTCGTTTATTAACTCGTTACTATGGTGTTGCATACGGATATAAGAAAGGGATTGATATCGTTCAAGATATGGGTGGTGGCTTCCTGCAAAAACTGACGGAGGGAGCATCGATACTCGGTTTATTCGTTATGGGGGCCCTTGTGAACAAATGGACCCATGTGAATATCCCGCTCGAGGTTTCGCGCATTAAAAACCAAACCACGGGTGTTGAAGATATTACAACCGTCCAGATGATCCTTGACCAATTAATGCCAGGCTTAGTCCCTCTTCTGCTTACATTTGGGTGTATGTGGTTATTACGCCGTAAAGTCAATGCGCTGTGGATTATTATTGGCTTCTTCGGTTTGGGTATTTTAGGTGCTTGGCTGAAATTCTTGGCGCCATAATTTTCTCATAATATTTTACTCGGGAGGTTGCGGCCTCCCTTTTTTAATTTTAAGCTTTGCCATATGTTTACTTAGTCAAGGGCGCACCAATGACTTTAAATGATGTTATTCTCGCCATTATCATTTTGATCATGCTTGTATATGCTATTTATGATGAATTTATTCAGCATTTGCTAAAAGGGAAAACGCTATTAAAAATTAACTTAAAACGAAAACATCGCGTTGATGCCATTATTTTTATTGTCTTAATCTGTATTGTAATTTATACAAATATTGTTCGACATGGTAATTTATTAACCACTTATTTATTAATGATTACTATATTTATGTCAATCTACTTGGCGTTTATTAGAACACCTAAGCTATTCTTTAAACAAACTGGTTTTTATTTTGCCAATACCTTTATTTCCTACGATAGAATAAAAGCAATGAACTTATCTGAAGATGGTATTCTTATAATAGGTTTAGAGCAAAAGAAAATTCACATTCAAGTTTCACATCTTGATGATTTACAAAGAATTTATGAATTCCTTATAAATCATAAGTAATCATTATATATATTCATAAGAATACTAAGGTTAATTAAAAATATAATTAACCTTTTTTTTCTCATTAACTCAATTGATAATAATTCTCACTACCGTTTAATATCCACAATTAATTAAGTGTTGCCTTTAAAATAAAATGTGGTATCTTTCTTTCCACGTCATTGGGGAGTAGCCTGTTCTGGATATATATATTCCAGAAAGTCCGTATCAACATACTCGTTTGATTTCAAACGTGGTGCGGACACCATAATCTGGTTGGCAAGACCATAGACACATAAATACACCTTAGGTTGGGGGTAGTTTATGTGTATATGGAAACACCCAACCGAGGTTATGTTATGAGTTTTTACGCTACCCTTGTCTTAGCCCTCGCGCTATCAATGGACGCATTTGCAGTTGCTATTTGCAAAGGTGCCGTCCTGCATAAACCCCGTTTTAGAGAGATCCTCCGTACTGGTTTCATTTTTGGCTTCATAGAAGCTATCACTCCTATCATTGGTTGGGGAATTGGTATTCTTGCTAGCCAGTACGTTATCCGCTGGGATCACTGGATTGCATTCGCGTTATTATTTGTTTTAGGTGCTCGCATGATTTGGCAGAGTCTTAAAACAAAAGATGAAGAATGCTGTTCAAAACCTTCAAGCCACAGCTCTACTAGCCTTATTTTTTCAGCGATTGCAACGAGCTTAGATGCCATGGCAATCGGCTTAGGCTTAGCTTTCTTGCAGGTAGATATTGTCCACACTGCGATGACCATTGGCTTAATGACCATGATTATGGCAACTATCGGTATGATGATTGGCCGTTATGTAGGTCCATTATTAGGAAAAAAAGCAGAGATTATCGGCGGGTTAGTGTTAATTGGAATCGGGTTCAATATCTTATTTGAACACCTCGAATTATTTATGTACGCACCATAATAATTTATTGCCCCCTACACTTCTCTTAGGGGGCTTTACCAACATTAGTCCGCTTGGTATTGATACACTCGAATTAAAAAGTCTGCTGTATAATCTTTCACTTTCGCTTGCTTCAGATGTTGCTTCACTTCTTCAGATGCTCGCCACGCAAATGGTGTCATCGCTAACAGTTCATAAGCTTCGCTGCCAGTCAGCACCATTTTATAATTTAATTGGCTCTCATCCAGTAATTTAAAATTCGGCAAATTTTCGTCTTTAGCGGGGTGCAATTTAACTTCATCGTAGATAAGGGCTTTTAATTCTTGCAGATGTTCCGCTGCTGGCGTGACAGTGACTAAAATACCATTATCGATTAATACTCGACTTAATTCTTCCGCTTTACAAGGCGCGTAAATACGGACAACCGCTCCTAAGCTTGACTCAGGAAAAGGTAAACGGTGGCTAGTGCCTACACAGAAATTAACTAATTTATAGCGTTTGGCCGCATAACGAATTGCTACCTTTGATACATCCAACCCAAAAACTTGGGTGCTCCCAAATTTATTTTGCAGTATTTGCCCAAAATAGTCAGTGTAATACCCTTCACCACAGCCGATATCCAATACCGATAAATGACTTGAAGGTAAATATTGGACCAGTTTCTTAGCCACTTGATCTCGCATTGGCTGATAATGCCCTGCATCAAGGAATTGACGCCGCGCTTGCATCATTTCTGCGCTATCACCTGGATCTTTCGAGCGCTTATGTTGCACAGGTAGTAAATTAACATACCCTTCTTTAGCACAATCAAATTGGTGATTGGCTTCGCAACGATAACTATTGTGAGTTTGTAAGAGAGGCGTAAAACAAAGTGGGCATTGATAATTCATAAAGGTCACTGATCGCAAAATAATAGCCAGTATACCATATAAGCAACGATGCAGCGCCATGGAAAATATCCCATGGCACCGTGACGTTAGCGAATTTTATAACTGATTATTTCGCTGATTTGCTTTTTTCAGCACGCTTTTCTTTAACAACTTGCTTCTCAGCTTTCGCGTTCAAATGAGACGATTTAGCCACTTGATGTGATTGCGCAATAGGTGAAACAGGCTCAGATTTGACGGTTGTGTTTGCTAATGCTGCACCAGAAATAGCAAATGATAATCCAGTTGCGATTGCGACTAATTTTTTCATTTTTTCTACCTTTAAATTTGATCTAGGACTTACGTTAAAATACAAAGATATTTGTCACAGTTTATTGGTTCTATATTGCTTTGCTGGTTTCTTCAGTTTTACTTTTATCCTCTTTTTTCTCGGCTTTTAATTTATTAGCATGGTGGGTTTTCGCAGTATGCTGAACTTTAGCAGCATGAGTAACAGGCTCAGTTTTTACTGCCGTATTCGTATTCGCCAGAGCGGCACCAGAAACAGCAATAGACATAACCGTTGCAATTGCTAATAACGTTTTCATTTTTGTACCTTAGAATTTTAAAGCAAGGATGTTCTTGCAACACTAATAAATCACAAATGAACATTCCCCCACAATAGGACAAATTTAAAGATTTATAAATTTTTTATAGGTTATTTTGGTAAGTAAATATTTTCAGTTTGTTGATTGTTTATTTACTTTATTTTTAGCTGATTACCATTATTTAAAATAAAAAAACACAAATAAAAACAATCAATTAAAAAAACCCTTATTTGATTTCAATTTTTTATTTAAATTATCCATTTAAAATCAATTAATTTGTTGTCCTCTTTTTTTATTTTTTAGCTTAATTTTAACTGTTAATACTTTATAACTTGCTTTCCCCCTTTGTTTTTGGTTTTAATCAAATGATGTGTAATGACATTATTTAGGTAAAAAAATGCAAATTCGATTAGCAACACCAAAAGAAGCCAAACGGTTATGGTTTATTCGTAATCAAGCCATTCGCCATGGCTGTAAAACAAGCTATGAAACACAAACGATTTACAATTGGACACCTGATGAAATGCCACTAAGCTACATAAAAATGGTTGAGAACAATCCCTTTTTTGTTGCTGTAAATGAATACGATGACGCTGTATCAACTGGCTTTTTAAATTTAGAATCAAATAGTATTGATGCGATATTCACGCTGCCAGAGTATATGGGATATGGTGCAGCAGGCTTAATATTGGATGCAATAAAGGCCGAAGCGAAAAAACGAAAAATAAAAACCCTAACCTTAGACTCATCACCGAATGCAGAGCGTTTTTACCAAAAACACGGTTTTACGTCTATTTGCCATGATAATTATTATTCTGCACTCGCTCAGGTTAATTTAGCCTGTATACGAATGAAAATAGAGTTATAAGATAAAAGAAAAAGCCGTTAGCGTGTTAACGGCTTTATTCATTGCAAGTTATCTGATTAGTTCACTAAAAATCTGCAAATTCAGGGATTGGCTTACGTCCATGGGATTCAAGAAAATCCAACACTCGACGGGGAGCCACATTTAAAATTTGTGATTGAGGGAAATCAATCGATTCCAACATTTCCACTACGCGATCAAAACGCCCTAAATAGCCTGCAAAATGGGAATCAGAACCCAACGCAACCCACCCCCCTGCTTCTTTCACTGCTTTTGCAATCTCGAGACAATTTTGTTGACTGCCCGCTCTCGAGTGCAAAAAAGATGAATTATTCATTTCTAGCGCAACATTACACTCTTTAGCTGCTTGGGCAACGGCTTTGATATCAATAGGATATTTGGGATTACCGGGATGTGTAATAATGTGTACTTTTCCACTGCGAATAGTGGCAATCATTGCTTCGGTATTATCTGCAAGACTTTGTGGTTCAAGAACAGGTTCATGAAAACCTGCTAAAATAATGTCTAAGTGGCGAGCAATTTTTTCATTACAGTCTGTTTCACCTAGCTTATTTTTAATATTGGCCTCAATGCCATACAGTAAGCCAACGCCATCAACAATCCGCGGTAAAATGGGCATATTACCAAAATGCCATTCGTGCGGTGCATCCTGCATTTCAGGGCCATGATCGGTGATTGCAAATAGCTTTACACCACGGCTCGCCGCCTCAGCAAAATATTCATTAACGGTACTGTATGCGTGGGTGCTGGCAATGGTATGGGCGTGTAAATCAACTTGATACATAAATAATATCCTTCTCATTCTACTATTCGCCTTCTGAGTCTATCCGCTCAGAAAAGGTTCAACCAAGCTAACATATCAACGTAAAGGTTTCGATAGTCATTCACTTAAACAGCACTTTATCAACACATTGTAATATATTGCATATAATCCGAAATTATTTTTAGGATAAAAAACCCGCAATCAATGCGGGTTAAAATATGTTGAATAAAAAATTAATTTAATCCACTAAGACGCGTTTATTGGTAGCCCCCCAAAGGATGGACATTTCTGTAAATAGTGCACCGCTGATGTCTTCAACTTCTTCAGCCGTAACTTCTTCATTACCTTGTTTACCAAAGAAAACCACTTCATCACCTGGGCGGACTTGTTTTATATCAGTCACATCTACCATCACAGTATTCATTGAAGTTTTTCCTAATACGGGTACTTTCTGGCCATTGATAAGCACATGCCCTGTATTACTAAATACACGACGATAACCATCAGCATAACCAACAGGAATATTCGCTAAAACAGAATCACGTTTCAGTGTAAAGGTACGGTCATATCCAACCGTATTGCCTTTCGGATAATGATTTACTGAAGCAATGTTTGATTTCAATGTCATCACACGTTTGTAGTCGTTGGTTGCAATGGTATCACCATAAAAAATACCACCAACACGCACCATATCTAACCATGATTCAGGCACAGTAATTGTTGCATAAGTATTCGCAACATGCAGTGTGACATCTTCGCGTTTTAACCCCGTTATATTCAATACTTGCTGAGATTCTTTATTAAATTTAGCGAGATCTTTACGAATTTGTGCGTCATCTTCTTCTGGGTAATGGGACATAATGCCGACAATTTTTAAATTTGGTAATTGTGAAATTAGCTTAGCTTCATTAAGGCCCAAGGGCGTACTCACCTCTAACCCGTTACGCGACATACCTGCAGAGTTTAACGCAAGATGGATGGGGATGACTTTATTTTGCTGTTTCGCAATAGCATTTAAGCGCTGCGCCATTTCTAAATTACCGACCAACTCTTCCGTTTGATACTGTGTTGCTTGCTCCATTTCTTTTTCAGTTGCGCTTCTAACGCGCATTAAACGGCCTTTGAAACCAAGGTCTCTCACGGTTTTTAATTCTTGGTTATTAGTCACGCCAATACATTGCACATTATTGGCAATCATCACTGGCGTCACTAATGATAAATCATGGCCATAAGCATCCCCTTTGAGAACGGCGCACATGGCGGATTTATCCCCTAATAACGCTTGAACTTTTTTGATATTAAAATCCAATGCACTTTGTGAAATTTCAATCCATGAATTATTTACAACAACAGGCTGCACATGCGCAGCTGGCATTGCAATAGACGTGTTATTTGGATTAGTAGGCTGCTGACAAGCGGTTGCTGCAACAAAAAGAGGGAGTAATGCCAGATATTTTAAACGAAATGCCACAAGATTTTCCTTAACTGTTGTCATGTTACCCCAACTCATTATTTTGATGATTGTGGGATATAAAAATATACATGAAATGTATAACTTCTTTGGATGATAGCAATTTAAGGAAATTGAACAAGTAATAATTCACTTTAATTGCATAAAAAACCAAATTATCTTGCGGGATCATTTCGTATTGATAATATAAAGGCATCCATTAAATATCAGATGCCTAAACACTGTTATTCCCTGATTAATCCCTATTTAGGCATTAATCCCCTTCATACCCTCAACAGAATATCGGGATCCCACTGGTTGAAAATGCTCAAGGACTTGTTTAATTTGATGTAAATCCTCTGAGGTTAAACAAATATCAACTGCGCCAAAGTTGTCTTCAAGATGTTTTACTTTATTAGTCCCCGGTATTGGCACAATGTTATCTCCTTGAGCCAGTAACCACGCCAGTGAAATCTGTGCAGGAGAACATGATTTTTGCTCCGCCATCTGAATAATAAAATCAGATAATGTGCTGTTAGCTTTGAGGTTTTCAGATGTAAAACGTGGTAATCCCTTTCGAAAATCGCCACTTTCAAACGAACTCTGATCATTAAAACGACCCGTTAAGAAACCACGCCCTAAAGGGGAATACGGCACAAAACCAATACCCAGTTCTTTGCAAGTTGGCAAAATTTCAGCTTCAACATCACGCGTCCAAAGGGAATATTCTGTTTGGACTGCGCTAACGGGAAACACAGCATGAGCCTGTTTAAGCGTAGCCGCGCTCACTTCTGATAACCCTATATGGGCAATTTTCCCCTCAGCAACCAATTCAGCCAATGTTTCCATTGTCGTTTCTATTGATGCCTTTGGATCTAAGCGATGAATATAATACAAATCAATACAATCGACACCTAATCGGCGTAGTGAACTTTCACAAGCACTGCGAATATATTGGGCACTATTATCGATTCTACGCTCATATTCCCCTGAGCGGCGTACGATGCCACACTTTGTTGCAACCTTGATATCTACATCCGTCTGTTTAAGAAAATCCCCAATCAATTTTTCGTTATGAAAATTGCCATATGTATCGGCAGTATCTAGCATTGTGCAACCAAGTTCAGCCGCCTTATGTAGTACATCCATCGCCGCTTGGTCATCTTGAGGTCCATAGAACTCACTCATTCCCATGCAACCTAGCCCAATTGCCGAAACTTCGAGCCCATTTCCTAAAATACGTTTATTCATCATCTGCCCCTTGGTTTATTTAGCGTATTTCAGTATATTTTCCTAAAATAACGATTCATATGAGCAATATTAACAATCAATTTTCCAAAAATGGAAAATGGATGAGAAAAAATAGATGAACTGGGATGATGCCAAAATATTTTTAGCTATTGCACGAGAAGGCACACTAAGTGCTGCATCCAAGGTATTAAAACTGGGTATTGCAACGACATCACGGCGTTTAGAACGACTCGAAGAAGCATTAGGCGTTCGATTATTCACCCGCGATCAGCTTGGTTATAAGCTTACGGATGAAGGAAGTGCGTTAATTTCACAGGCAGAGGCTTTAGAGCAAGCAGGCTTCGCGTTTAGCTATGCTGCGCACAAAAAGAGTGAAAGCGTTATGGGGCATGTTTGCTTAGCAACCGCACAAGGCTTAGCTGACCACCTTATTATCCCTGCTCTACCATCGCTAACTGACGTTAACCCTAATCTAACCCTCGAAATTGTCACAAGCGTTTCAACCGTTAATTTGCATAGACGAGATGCCGATATTGCTCTACGTATGGTTAGACCTGAGAGTGGAAATTTGCGGATCCGCAAATTAGGTATCCTTGGCTTCGGTCTTTATGCCTCAGAAAGCTATTTACAACGTAGGCAAAACCCAGATAGGCCTAACACCTTAGAACATGATGATTTTATAGGTTGGTCTGAAACACAACAGCACCTTAATTCCGCGCAGTGGCTAGAAAGAACGCTCAGAGGAAGACCTTGCCGGTTGACTACGACCACAATGTCAGCTCAATTTAGTGCTGTAAAAACTGGTCTCGGACTTGCGGTTTTACCGCATTTTATTGCAAGAAAAATGGGTTTAATTTGCCTACAGGATGATATTGGCTGCGACCAATCAATTTGGTTAGCCATTCATTCTGACCTCGCCCATTCACGACGAGTACGTGTTGTCGCCGATTTCTTGACCGCATTAGTTTCTGATAATCAAGAAAAATTGATGTCATAAAAAAGCCCATTTTTACATGGGCTTAAGTCGTTATTTTGCTAGTCAGTGCCAGCTGATTCTTATTGCGGGATTATTCCCACTCTAATTGTCAATGAGTAGGTATTACCAATATATAACAGTTAATTATAAGGCTAATTTTACTTGATACCATCACCCATGCCATGCGCAGGATTTTTTTGATTTTTTGCTGCTTGTCGACGTTTTAGTTCAACTTTGGCCCAGGCTGAGGATTCTTGCATATCACGACGAAGCTCTTGTATCTATTCAACACTAAGCCGTCGAGGACCCGAGGTAATTCTATCCATCTTGTGCCTCCAACTTGTCGCAGTACATTTTAAAACGCATCAAAACATGAGTTACCAGCAAGAAACCTTGGGGATATTTTTAGATTATTTTTCATACACATTTTTAAAATCATCACTTTGCATAAAAATTATACAGAAAGGAATGTCCTCATTAAAGAAATTGATTAAATTATCAGCTTAAAGCGAGCAAATCCTCGATCAAGTAACATGTCCCTACTAGCGACGAATCAGAGTTAATTGTACTAATTCTTATTTTAAAACATGTTTTTTTTCTGAGGTATGCTTACCGATCATGGCAAGCACACTTTTGCTCCAAAGCTTTCTATGATTCAATTAATAAGCTGTAATTTTACGAACGAATTATATTGAAAAATCTAATTTACTAACTATTTTTTAATCTTAATTTAGTTTTTCATCATATGTAAACGACACTGTCATCTAATACACGTTATATTCAAAAAAAGTAACTTTTAAACCTGTTAAGCCAACTCACATTCGTATTATTCCAATAACGTAAATATAAAGTGACGCTAAGATAAATTATTTTGACGACACTTATACGTATATTCCGAATGGTATGCTTGAAGGAAAGTTGATGAATTTTTGCAACATAGCTAATTAACCATGCACATTTTTACTAATCTAATAAGAAAAATGAGCATGCGTACAAATAAAATGTGATACATTAAAAGAATAGTACTAAATTTTTTTCATTAGTTAGTTTTGAATAATTGAAAATTAAGGAATATAGGTAGCAATGAACCCAATTATTAAGGCACAGCTAGATAAATTTAGAGAAGCAAATCCTAATATAACTTATAATGAGTCTAATTTTTTTGAGGTTATGTCAATTTTCTCCATAGAGAATGGTGTACTTGGAGAAAACATTGATCCCTTTAGGGCTCATTTGAAAGGAGATGAATTTGGTATTGATGGAATCGCCATTTCCATACAAGGAACACTTTGTACCGATATTGATGAGGCTGAAGCTATTTTATCTGTTGGAAAAAACCACACATCAGAGTTTCGTTTCTATCAATCAAAAACATCTGACAGTCTAGATTATGGTAACATTTCAAAATTTTTAGACGCAGTATATGATTTTTTTACTGATAAAAAATTTGTTACCGGTACGCAATTAGAAAATCTTATTGAGGTGAAAGAAGAAATATACAAAGAATCAGCTAAAACCAGCCCTTCTTTGAGATGTTATTATTGTACCACTGGTTCTGGTAACATTTCGACATTAATACAACAGTTAATTGATACAAACAAAGCTCGCTTGGCGGACTTAAATATATTTGATGAAATACACATCCAATGCGTAGGCGCCAAAATAATACAAAATGGTTTTCGAGCTGCTACTAATTCATCATCTGCAAAATTAAATTTTCCTAAAGCGATAACAATGCCATCTCATGACAAGGTGGATGAAGCATACATTGGCTATGTTCCTGCATCGGAAATACTAGAGATAGCCCTTGGCGAAGCAGATCAGGACGGTGAGCGCCACATAAATAGATCATTGTTTTATGATAATGTTAGGGATTTCAATCCTAACTCAGAAATTAATAAAACAATTATTTCCGAATTAGAATCAGGTGATAATTCTTCATTTGTTTTCAAAAATAACGGTATAACAGTTGTTTCGAAAAGCATAGACCGAAAAAGTGATACTTTCACCATTGAAGACTACCAAATAGTTAATGGCTGCCAAACCACAAACATATTAGCTCATATTAAAGATAAAATTGATGGCATTTCAGTTCCTTTACGATTGATTGGTTGTAGTGATATCGATTTCATATCTAGTGTCATTATTGGAACGAATCGGCAAAACGAAGTTAAAGAAGATCAATTTTGGGCGATGCGCCCATTCATGAAAGACTTAGAAGAGTATTGCGCCTCACAAACAGGCGATGGAAAAATATTTATAGAACGACGTGATAGCCAGTATCGTGATATTTCAATTGAACGTACACGGATTTTTAAACCGTCTGATCTGATGAAGGCAGCTGCTGCAATGTTTTTCCACCAGCCACATAGAGCGGCACGTGACCATAGAGGTATAAGAAATGAGTTTGCAAATCGTATTTTTACTGAAGGCCACAATGTAGAGCTTTATTATGTTGCTGCTCTTGCACTTTATAAATTTGACTTTCTGGTGCGCACGGCAAAAATAGAACGGTCACGGGCTATTTTCAAATTCTATACTTTATATGCTTTATTTAGAAAACACTGGAAAACACCTGATATTTTGGATGCGCCACCTAAATCGCAGAAAAAAGTAAAAGATGCTGTAGCTTCTGTTTTGAATGACAACGAAATGTTTTTGAATCACGTTGAAGATGTTGCAGTTCAACTTGAACAAATAATATCTGATGCTGGTATGACCAACCGTGAAAAGATTCGAGATTACATAAGAACTGAGAGTGTTGTTACCGCATTTAGTAATAAACTATTCCCTTAATAAGAAGAACTATTAGCTTAAAGAGTAAGCTATTGTGTTAATTAAAACATTGAACAAATAAAAGCCGCCCTCATAGAGGGTGGTTTGCTCTTAATAATAGAAAAATATTACAATGAATTGCGAAAACCGATAGCAAATTGAATCGTGATGACAGACTGACTCCTCTGAAATACCAATGGGACTCAAGGTGATGCTCTACTAACGTAGTTACATCAACCTAATAGCGCTCACGGAATGCGTTAACATCTACGGGCTTACCGACAAGCTCTAATATTTTCACTTTGTCGAGTAGCTTAACTTTCTTGATTCGCGTGTCGCCGTCAACATCAATGATATCGAACGCTGATACGCTCTTGCGCCAAATTAGTGACCATTCGCTGATAAGTTTAATATCGCCCGTATTAGTGAGAATATCTGCGATATCGGCATCAAGCATATTAACCAAGCGCTCTAACACACTATCAGCATCTAACTTCTTGCGCTTGTTACACTGCGGCATAAGCTGTGCGATAGGGTCATGATGCGATAGTCTTTCATCAGTTGGGATGCACGCTTGCAGGCGCTAACTTCGGTATAGCCTGCAGCTAGCGCTGTATTGGTTTGATATATACACTTCATTTGAGCATTAAGCGGTGTGGGTTTTCTGGCTGGTGGCTTACGTGGTTTCTTTGTGGTCATAATCATCACCTCTACGGTTATTATGACCAAACAAAAGATAAACTACAAATCACAATTCATCATATTTGTCTTTACCATTACCAATCAAGTTCAAATAATCCATTGCATAACCCTTTAATTAAATTTACCTTATTCTACCTCCAATTTAGTCTCATGCCATCCTTTAGTATTCCAGCACTCAGCGGCACCAGACAGGCAGCAATTAGCTACTGGTAGCTGCTCTCCGCACTTACCACAACACCGTTTTGATAACTCAGTAATCTCACGCTTGAGCCGTGCATCATCGTTACGAATGAGCATTTGAATGTATTTCGATTCGTCATACAGTTAGCGCCCTGGTCTACGCAATGTACAATTACGCTTAATCATTTCGTGTTCTTCGACTTCTACCAACCACTACATAGAAACAAGACCAGCACTACGCTATGATGTTTTACGTAGTTTTTTGACTCCCATACTAATAAGCTATTTGTTTATTGTTGTAACAAAAAATGACATAAAATCTTATAAGGTTTTTTGTGTGCTAATTATCAATAGTCGAATCTATCAAATTTATATTTATGGTGATTCATTAATCGCAATCAGTATCATCTTCCATGATCGACATATACAATACATTGTTGTATAAACTAATTTATACAAATACATCATTTCAATTTACTAGATGGATAAAATTTAATAGTTATGACTATAAACTCCGAACAAGGAAAAATAAAATGTTTTTGGAACTGGCTATGGTCACTTAACCCAGTTGAAAAACAAGTAAATGACCCAGCAATTAAGTTATTAAATAGCATGAGAATAACTGCGAAATGTAGATTTAATGCATCAGGTAGCCTGAAGAACATTAGTAATTATTCTTTCTTAACCACAACTGTTCTTTCTCTTGGGTTGATTTTTATTCCATTACTTCAAATCACAGGTAAACAACTGCCATACAGTAGCGAGGCATTAACAGCTATTCAAATATTTTTAGCTGTTTCCATCCTTGTTTACTCTGTAGTTATTGCTACGGCAAAATACGAGTTACGTTCAAACTCCCTAGATAACTGTGGTGTAAAGATCAAAGAATTAACCCGAAAACTAAGAAATGATATTTATGAGAGTAAGGATACTGGGGTTAGTATTGACCTCGAAAGCTACCATCGCCGTTATAATAAAATTACAAGTAGCAGTGAAAACCATAAGCGCTGTCACTTTGAGCTTTGTAGATTGCAGACTGTTGATGAATTTAAAATCACAGGTATTAGACGACGCGGATTGTATTGTAAGTCTTACTTTTTATCAGTTATCCCATATATAATTCCAACAATGCTCATGATTATTGAAGTCTTATTCATATCTGATTTGCTAGGTATTAGCTCTATTTTTGTAAGTTATTTTGATACTGAGTCTATGACATCACGTTCCACAGCATATCAACACATAAATATTACAACTAATTCTCAGCTTTAATAATTTATGCTCAATAAATATTACAACTTATTATTTATTGAGCATTCTATATATTACCTGCATCATTTACTTATAAAATAACCCAATCACAAACTTACCAATTGATAGCAAGCTTATGAGTTGTCGATTTTTCTGGTAACCTTACCGTTATCTTCCCTACCTTCCCCCCAAAGCTTTGATGCTCTGCCGTCCCATACGTGGTTATATTCACCAAACACAGCATCTAAGAACGCTTTTTCAAAATTACCCTTATCAGGTCGTTGCTGGTGTGGCTGTCCATTCATGCCAGCTCGTATTTTCTCGCTCCACAATTGTGGTATATGCACTGTAAAAATACGTGATAATCGTACTCAGGAAGCCTTCTGGATTTAAGCTCTTTAATTTTTTATCGGTTAACACGTCGGTATTCCTTTGCGTGATACCGTCATTTTTATATTTTTAGCGACGGTATTAAGTTATCAATTTAATCATTATTATTTCTGATACCGTCAAAATTATCGGTAATTGTCAACTACTAAAGACTGTTAAAAACAAAAAGGCACCAGTAACTAACTGATGCCTTTGGATTTATCGATAACTAAAAACTGTTATCAACAATAACTATATTATTCCCACTCAATTATTTACATCGAACGCAACTTATTGATTTATATAAAACAGAATTAACCTAGTGGGTTATGATACCGTCACCAATACCGTCATAATGAAAAGTGAACAATATTTGTACAACAATCTATCGATACGATTCGAGTAATTTTTCTTTTGCAGCTAAGTCGGTAATACATAAATTAAGGGCCCTTGTGTTTTCATCGGCACGATTAGACTCACGCCCATAGATTTCAAGTGTGCTTCGTAGTTGTCGAGAAAGTTCACTGGCCTTTGCTCTCTCAGTTCGGCAGGTATCGGCGTCAATGGTACCATCAGTTTTTGTTTCCGTGGTACCTGCTTCGAACTGCACGCTGTCAAAGTGATTAAGAACACGCTTAAGTAAATCGTCTGTGCGCATCGTAGCACGTTCTTTCTGTTCATTGTATATCACCACCCTGTTTTGTTGCTCTTCGTCTGCCTGCTTGCGCTGGTCGATGTTAAACGCTAGGTCTTTCTCATCTTCCTGATGCCCTGCAATCTGTTTTGTCATTTGCTGGTTATCAGAAAAAATGCCGCTAGTCATAAAACCAGCGGCAAATGAGAGAGCCAAAGCGATTAAAGCTGTAATCACTTTATTCATGGCATCACCTAGATCAGTGCAAACGCATGTTCAAACACATCATCAACGTACGGCTGCTGACCATTTTCATGACGCACAATGGCTTTAGCTATGTTGATTAATGTTACTTTATCATCAAGGCTGATAACCTCATCAGGCGGCACGCTAATCTCTTTAGCAACACCATTGATATAAGCTCTTGTGTTATTCTCATTGTTTGGCGCCCAACGACTAATTAACCCTGAGACAGTTTTAATTTTATGATTTCGCTGATAATTACGTAGCAGAACCATAAGCGCACGAATACCGTACGTAACGTTTTCAAATCGACAAAAACGCGGCTCTATTGATTTATCAAAAGGCAATTGTCCTTTCCAATTATTGGCCTTGTTATAATCAATATTACCAGGGTTATTATTACGGATCCCTCTGGCACCTGTACTCACATAATTATCTTTAAAGATTTGTTGTTTATCCACTAGGTCACCCCACTTTTTTAATTAACTGCATGACATTGCCGCGCTTAGCAAACAGCGCAGCACAAAGAAAAATATTAGGAATTAAGTTCTGTAAACCAGCTTGATAGCTAGGATCTAGATAGGAATAGACTGGTACCGATATTGAGTACCCTAGAAATGCATAAGCCAGCCAACCACCAAGCTTGCTATACCCTTTGCCATTTCTCACAAAATAAAGGCCACGCAAGAACATAACAAAACAAATAAACGCATTAGTGATAAGCATGAATTTATCGTACGTCATGGCCGTTACCTCCCTTTGGGATATCAGCTTTCTTGTACAGTTTGATACTGAGCTTTACAGAGAGAAGAGAGGCTACGAATGCCCCAAGGGCATCAAGGCTATCAATGTTATACGCATCAGGTTTAACACCGATTAGGCCAGTCATTGAAACAAAGATGGTAGCGAAAGGACTAAAGAATAATAAGCCAGCACCAAGGCTGAGGATTGCAAATACCGAACGTATAGCGAAAGAGAATTCTGTTGCTGCTGTAGTAAAGTAAATAGCGCCAAGAATGGCCCCCATAACAACCTCAGGGGGCAATCCTGAAAAGTAACCTAGAAAGGATGCAAGGCTTAGACCTGTAACCGTTGTGGCATTTTCATTCATGTGTAGCACCATGGTTGAGAAATAACCATGATACTACAGCATAAAAAGATAAACAAAATTCCATAATAGCTTATTTGATTAATATTTCTTCCATCCAGTTGTTGTATTCCTACTCTCAAATGTCGCAAATCTCGAATACATATCACCTGTTGAAGAAATAAATAATTGCCCGACCCTGTTTTGGTTATAACCTGATTCAAAAAGAAAGCCATTTCCTGCGCCGACTGGCGACCATGTCGGGCAATTTACAACACCTATGCTTTGACTTCCTGAAAACACGGGTAGTGATTCATTTCGCAAACTATTATATGAGTTCTCAGTTAATTTATATAACTCGCTTTTATATAAACGAATATCTCCAAGCCAGCCGTTAGCTAAACTCCAACGGACTCTGAAAATATTGTGATCAATACTTTCTATTGTGATTGTCGTCTTGCTTGGCACAACTATCACAGCATCAACATCAACATTAAAATTGCTTTGTGTTGTCAGCGTGTATGTTGATACGCCGAGTGAGCGCATGTACTCGCACACTTCCCCTGCGTTTTGAAATTGTTCATTGCTTCGTGGGTTGTCTGCTGTCAGTGTGTGTATTCGAGTCGGAAAGTCATTATAGAATTGATTGAATGAGCTCGTTATGTTTGATAAGTCTAATGTCTCATCATCATACTCACAGTTATGCTGAATGATGATACACACTCGATTTTGATAATTACCGCCCCGCAAAACAGACAGAGAACATGAGTATATTTCAGCGATACCGTTTTCATTTGTAACACAGCACCCCTCATTCTCCATTGTTCGTATGTCTGGATATCCTGCGTTCATCATTTCATTTCTAAAGTCAGCAGGGTCAAACAGTCCATCCACAGCTAATGAACCGTCGAAATTAAACTTCATAAATCCATACATGCCGTCTGACTTACTTGCAGTTGTGCTTGTATCTCCACCACATGATGTCACAATACAGTTATCTCCGAGCGTCAAACCTTGCCTTTTAGGCTTCATCCCGCCGCGACCTGATATCATACTATCAATGCTTAATGACGAAATTTTCTTTAACTCAGAACCAGAAATAAATTGGCTAACAGGATAAATATCTACACGATTAGCATTATCATCATCTATCCCTGTCCCCTGACTGATATCTCTATTGAATGCAATCTTGTCACCGTAATGCCCGAATTGGTATCTCGCACCCGTAGGGAAAGATTCAGACCTCACCAAGTACGACATATCTTGAGTGCTGTCATTTATGATGTATTTCCGAGTTGTATAGTTTTCATGATTGGGCAATAACAGTATTCTATTATTCCCGTCATGTATAACTGAAATACCCTCTGGGGCACTCCTTGTATCAGTGCAAAGTCTGAGCAATCGCTTACCTGTTTTCCAATCGAAAACTATCACCCATGTTTTGTTTAAGTAATCACCTTCTCCGCCAATGGTTTGATATGATAAATACAACTTGCTATCTATCGTATCTACAAACATTCCCTGCTGACCGAAAAATGTATAAGCATGTTGGTTAACTATTGATTGATAGCCCTGATCTTCAAAGCTAATGATGTGTTTAATTTTTACAAACTTTGGGTTTCTTCCTTTTCTTGCTAAGTCAGCTGAATTTTCAGCAGCATTCAGCCTAACCTCTATATTCTCACCAGTCGATGAGCCGATCATTGACGCCCCTGAGTTGGATTTTATATCAATTCTCAAACTATTATCGGCAACATTAACCCACAATCCATCTGGGTTATCTTCAGTTTTTATGCCTCCGGTTGAGTGTGGCGTTGATCCTGCTGGCACCTGTTTTAAAAAATTACCGTCCCACCGAAAATACAACCTTTCCTCTTCCCAAAATAACGCTTGAAAACGCCCTGTTAATGAGGCTCCTTTTTCAAAAGAGTCAATAAATTGATAGCCTAGTGAGCCGGTTTCTATTGGATCTAATAAAGCAGGCATCCCTAAATTATCAAATCCTATCTGTTTATTTTTCCGCTCAGATGCTTTTGGAAATACTGGTATGTCCGCATCATCAACACGCAAAGTGCGCTTTTCTTTTTTCAATATCGTGCTGTTTACATCTTCTATCTCATCTTTCAGAGTACCTAAATCAACCGCATCACTATCACGTTTAGGTTTGCCAAGGTTAGCAATTCGATAACCTTTAGCATCGAACCAGTTAGCCAGAATGTTTGGGCGCTTTAGGTATAGCGATCCAAGGCTTCCCCATATGCGCTGAATAATCATGGTGAGGTAATCAAATGCATCCTCATGCGTTTCAGCAAAAAACTTACTTTGATTGCGAAATGAGGTTTCTTGTTTGATTGGAATGTCACGTGCAATGCTAATTTTGTGCCCGTTGGCAAGTGGTTTAGTTAAAATTACCTTTCCACCAGCCGACTTGTTAGCGCCTGTTACGGTGTAGTCCGTGCCTAAACGCAGCGTTACAACATTATCCCCGTCGGCATCTGACGTAATAACACTCAATTGGTTTGCTTTAAAAATCCTGAACTTATAATCAAAATCGGTTGTTACTCCGTTTCCTGTATATTCATTACTGCTGATTTCAGTTGAAACAGTCATGGCTATTCTCCACTCGGTTACGTTGGTGTATGATAGCCATTAAAATTCATTAACGGAATATTGTTTACTTTTAAATATAAAAAGATAAACATCCTTGGTGTTTTTTCGGTTACTGTAAAAGACTCACACATAAGATAGGTGATTAATATGAAAGATGTAATTAATTTCCCAGCACCAGAAAATTACGCAGAAAAAGTTAATACAGAAACTGGAATAAAGGAGTTGATGAGCAAATCGAACGTAGAAGAACTACTAAGAAAACTGGATAGTGAAGGATGTGACGTGAGCGCCGCACTCATTGAAATTACGGCAATGATGAATTACATAAATCTGAGCTTGAAAGTTAAAGATAATATAATTACCCACATTGATTACATACGGGAAGAGTTAAATAAATAACCATATATGGATAATTGAAGCACCTATGCGGGGGTGCTTTTTTAATTGCAATTTTAAAACATTATTTTTAGGGCTAACATTTTGAATGCTAATTTTAAATGCCACTTTAAATTTGTTTGTTTTTAATCCATAATAACCACAGAGGTTAATCAGTTATGTCAAAACAGATTAAAGAAAAAGTTCGCAAAACAATTCGGATGACTGATGAACATAAACAGTTGCTCGAAAAAGGTTCTAGAATTTTAGCTGCTGAAATGGCAAAACAACGTGATTTTACTAAACCGATAATGACAAAGGAACAATCAAAAGCATTTTCGGACGCTCTTCATAAAAATATGAACTCAAATGACAACCATGAGTTTGTACTATAGAAAATCTCAGGAAATCAACACATGATAACTTGGGGGTTAATATGTATAGTGATGACATTCAAGAAAAAAGACAATTAGAAACCACTCTGAATTGCGTAATGAAAGGTTACGTATCAAGAGCTACTAACGACCTGCCAGTATTATCAGATGAAAGAATTACTGAAATAATGAAATCTAGGGAAGAAATCTTACGGAGAAGTTATGACGGGTACGAGCTCGAAGAAGCTATATAAATTCTGTGGAAGAGTATTTAAACACCCTAGTTTTGTTGAGCTTTGTAAGCAGTTCCCTGAGTATGAATTATATTTCGTAGCGTTTTCTGACTACTGGAGGATGGGCCCTAGTCATGTGTTTGGTAAGGATGTTTTATGCACCGACCCTGACGCAGCAATTAGAGACCACCTCCGACATGTGCATGTGAACATGGGTAAATACCTACCGCCAAAGGGTTTAGAAGATACCTATACTTGGCGAGAAGAGTGCTGGAATGAATGGGCAGATATGCTTGCAGCTAATGACTCACCAGAAGGCGACCCCATTCGCCGTCATTATAAAATACCTACCAGTAATGCTTTCATTGTTTATTCTGTGAATGAACATAGAGACGCCATTGTTTATGATTTAATACCTGAAAATGCTCACGAAGAAATCAAGAAGCCTGAATTAATAGAAATTTACCTTCAAGAAGTTTTTCGGTTCACGCTTAGTAGAAATATTAATCCATTCCCTACTGATGCAGACATACATCATGACAAATGGCTCCTAACCAACCAGGGCACGCCTGAATAACCCACCATTCTGTTTATCTTTTCGTTTATCATCCCAAATAAAAAATTGCCATAACATAAACAATTTGGTAATTTACATCTTCTGAATTTTGCGCCATAGTGAATATACACCAGCAAAATCTGGTGTCGGGATTGGTCTCCTGCAATATATCTAATAGGCGCACATACCGCGCAAGCGGTTTTTTTATGTGCAAAGCATAGCTACACCTTCTCAATGGTGGGCTGTGCGAGGGCATCGAAAGATGCGCCAGTATCCTATTAGGCTGGTAAGACCAACCTCGTACAGTTCACCACCCAACAGATTGGTCTCTGCGGTGGTGATATTCCAAACTAATAGGAGTATCCATTATGGCTAGCATCAATATTACTGCATCTAATTTAACCCCTGAAATTATTGTCAAATCAGGTCGCCCTGTTACCACAACAAAAGCCGTAGCCGCTTATTTCGTAAAGCAACATCAGCATGTCACGCAAAAGGTTGAATCCCTTGATTGTTCAGAGCATTTTTTAACCAGCAACTTTTCGCTGGTTAACTATGAGCATAATGGGAACACATACAAAATGTATGAAATGACTAAGAATGGATTTGTATTTTTAGTTATGGGATTCACAGGAAAGAAAGCAGCTCAATTTAAAGAAACTTATATCGCTGAATTTGACAGAATGGAATCAGAGCTAGCAGCTAAACGTTATGATGTATTAGGTAATGCAAGCACAGCCAATAAAGCTGACCTGATCGCGCTGGTGGATGAACTACAGAAAGTTATCCATGAAGGTGAGTTTATTCCTGCAGGTCATGCCCTACCAGAATACAGCTTCCCTAAAACCCGTAAGCCTCGTTCACGCATTCTTGAGGACTTCATCAACAACCCTAAAGAAGATGTACTCCACCAGCTTGTAGCGTGGCTTAAGAAAGATGGTCACAATATGGAAGATGCCGAACGTGTGTTAATGCACATTCGTGATTGCATGATGGATATGGCTAAGGCTATCAACACCATTCAAACCCACGCGCAGTATATTGATTCAACAGTTAGTAAGTTGCTGTAAGTATAATGAAGCCCCTTGCGAGGGGCTTTTAATTTACTTTCTTTTTTTTCTAAATTCTAACACCTTCACTAAAGCTTTTTTATATGTTGATTGATTAATTAAATCCATCATTTCAGTTTCATTAAATGGCCTTTTCCAATAGCTCAATGGCTGGCCAGTTTCAGCTGACATTTTACATTTTGTTTTTTCATAATATGATTTTAATGACCACTTAACTTCTGGTGCACACTGATACACAACAGCCATAGCAATTTCACTTGCTGGAGATTGCCTATCATTTAACTTTGGAATATTTTTATCTATACACGAAGAAATTAAAAACTCAGAAGAATAAAGTTCAGCATCAACTTTCAGGCAAAACTCGTCGTCTGGATTTGATTTGTTCATTTTTTCTTGGAAATTTTTATACGAGTTAGGATTATCCTTAGATAAAGGATCTCTATTTTCTTGCTCATAATAATTCATATAACCATTATTCGCGCTTGCCATGAATGAAGCACAAGCAAGTAGCAAAAGTAAATATTTTCTCACCGTTTATCCTTATTTTATTGCCATTTTATATACTTAATAATGAGATACACCAAGATACCCAGCAGCAGCAGACAGTATAAGAACTATAGCAACGCCAAACTCACCTTGATCAATCACACCTTTACGCTCCAAAACAACAATCACAATTAATACCAATACAACTAAAATAAAAATCCCCATAATAACCCCTCATTACGGCGTCATATCTTGAGGTCGCCACCAGTATGTTTGATTGAATTCTTTCTTAGAACGCTTTTCCATTCTTCGTAAATAGCCCGGTGAAAAGTATTCTTGTAGTTGGTTAAATACCATATGATCCAATACTGCTTTTGTATACCATAGGTTTTGACCCGGTATTAAACCTTTGACAAATTTCACAGTATCACCACCTGTCTGCTCTGGTTTACCTTCCACTGCGTTTAATGGTATTCCTTGCGCTAATTTAATTGCATCATCGACTACACCAGCAACAGGACCTAATAATGATGCCAATGCACCAGAACCATATTTAGTATGATCAGATAAAAGGAAATCACCATATAAGCCAAGACCGCCACCTTTAAGCAAGGCTGATAACCAGAATTTATGCCAATTTTCATCAGCCATATCTCTTGGTTTTTTACCTGATGCAATATCATTTATTTGCTGTGATAACGCACCTAATACTGTAGTCCCTGCGATAAATGCAGCAAGGTATGCAACCCTACCACCTGCTGACTGCATCCCCATCGCCCTAGCCCAATGGCGCATAACAACAGAAATAGGGAAAGACTTAAATAAAAAAACGCTTCTTACTAATTCACCTTTCAAGTCACCACGCTGCAACCCAGCGCCGATCATCATTCTTTCTCTTGCCCCTGGTGATATAACAGCCATGTCAACCTCTTCTGTGACAGCGCCTAGCAATTTTCTAGCTGCCTCAAATTTGACACGTTCAGGGTTACCGAAATCAATTAATCTTTCATTTGGAATATGCATAATACTCTCAGGTGTCAACATTGTATTATTGCCATTCCCCCAATCTTCTTGCTCAGCCAAGCGCCATATAGTCCAATCAGTTTCTGTAATGCCTTTACTTTTCATGATCGCTAAATCATGCTCACCAATGCTTTTTATATCTGTATGTCGGCTTACTACATCACCAATACTTCCCATCATGGTAACCCCGAATGCGCGCTTATGAGCATCAGACCATGCACTTAAACCACTAGCACGCATTACCGCATTTGCAGACCAACGGGCAAAAGAAGGCCCCATATTATCAGTGGCCCAACGGTTGATGCTCCCTAGTAATGTTTCCATAGATAAACCAGCTCTGCGCGCTAGCCTTAATTCATCTTTATTTGCAGGGTTTAATGCAGCTAATTGGTTCTTCAATAATTGTGCGGAAGGTAAGTTATTAACTTTGGCTGTTAAATACATAGTACCTAAGTCAGAAAATGAAGACAGCAAGGCAGAACCTAGCCTACTGGCAATTAATATATTTCTTAAGTCATCGAAAAATTTAGCTATATGTACGTTTGCAACTGGCGTTGTTTTACCTGATATAAAGTTATATAAATTTTCAGTACCATCTCTTAGGCGCTTTATTTTACCCGTTTTAGATGGTGCTCCTTTAACTTCTATTTCAGTGACTTCATTCAGTAAGCTTTGGAAAACATGGTCAGGATTAGGGCCATATGTTTCTGTAAGCCCGATATCTTTACTGATCCCTTCAATATGCCCTACCATAATATCCCAAAGCGACTTTTCGCCATAAAGCTGCTGGTACTCTAAATATGATTCAGCATCTTTAAAATGTATTTGCCTTGAAGCATTTCCCCTATTCGCTCTCATTCCTGATACACCAATAGGACGATCATTAATTTTATTTAACCCACCAGTAGCAATGGTCTCATAAGCAGAATCTAAAAATTGTTTTAATTCTGCATCATTCATAACGGAGCCATCTTCCTTTATGTATTTATTGCGGTCTAGTTTACCTATAACATCTGACACCCATTTATCTTGCGTAGCTTTTGCTACACGTTGCATTGAGTGGCTTTGAGGTAATCCCCAATCTTCAAGGTGGCCTATATCACCACCAGCACGATTGAAGCTATTTCTAAGCATGCTTGTAACATTATGCCATGCGGCAGCTCCTTTTTTAGCTCTTGCATTCCTTGTATCCTGCCCTTTCATTTCAAAAATCAAATCACGAACACCGTTCTGATCTTCAAACAACTGAAAGAATTTTGGGTCAACCGCTTCAAAAGCTTCCTGTAATTGACTTAGCGCATAATTAATAGTTGCCTTAGCTCTTGTTTCCACAGACATAAAATTACTTTTACCATCAGCACTAAAGGCTATGGTTCTATTTAGCGCTTCTAACTTACTACCTTGGAAATTATTAATATGCTCATCAAGCCGTTGTCTAGCTGCTATTGTCAAAGCTACTCGGCGTTGTTTTAGATCTGCTTCTCGTTGTAATTCAGCGGCAGCCATCTGCCCTGCTCTTTGTAATCGCTCAGATTCACTTAATAGACGCCATGAGGCAGGATCGTTTCTAGCTAGATTTCTCATGCTACTAATAATCCTGTCCTCTATATTTTGTACTTCTCTGGCTGTTAATTGACGCTTGGATGCATTTTGTATGGCTTCAATACAGGCTGTACGCATAATTTTTATCCTCTAAGAAAACAACTAACAGCAACTTCAAATAAACTGGCATCATGTTTGGCTTCTTCTGCTTGCCTAACCGCTTCGTTATATAAATCAGAAGCTTTAACTTTTGATGAATTTCCAGAATCATCAAGAAAATCAATTTCTAAATTAGGGTTATTTTTCAAAGCTAGTTCGGCTGATTTGAAATCAATGTCGCTATTCTCAGCCTTGCCAGTGATCATTGATTCAGTTTTATTAACTTCATCAGATAAAATTTGAGCCTGATTTCTAGGCTTTGGCGTTGCATAATAATTTACTAGTGCATTATCTGATTGCTCTTCGGCTAATTGCCTTCTTGATAATTCGGCTTTAGCTTCATAGAAACGCCCACCAGATAAGCTATCAGATACAACGCCTTGCTTTGCCTTTAGCTCATTTTTTAAATTGGTTAACTCGTTATCTAATTTACGCAATTCAGCCTGTTTATTTTTTCTAGCAGTAGATAATTGTTTACCACTGCCTTTAGGTTCTGTATTTACTAACGAATTAATCTCACTGTTTTTTTTATCAATTCGATAATTTAAATCATGAATTGAGCTAGTAAGATTTTCACGCTCACCGCGATTAAGTAACCGACTGGCCAACTCATTCAATTCAGTGTTTTTGGCTAGCGATAAAGATGAACCTTCATCGATAATACCTACAGCTTCACGTATAGACGTATCGATTAAAGAGCGCGGCCTATGAACAAGAAATTCTGCACCGTCTAAAATGCTACCAATATCAACAGGGTTTCCTTGAGACAAGTCATTCATAGCCTTATTCATTGCTGCTAAATGACCATCTAGCGACATTGCATTGATTGGAATACCAGGGGGTAGATCAGCTTCTAAATGTAATTGCTGGTTAGCTGTTAAGGCTGCATCAACATGGGGAGTATCAAACTCAGGTAAAGGTACGTTTTCACCACGACTATTTATATACCTCCCCATACCGCCAAAGGCAACACCGAGAACGCCATCGATAGCAATTGCCTGCTTATCATAAACATCATACTGTGATGCCAGTTGATTATAACCACGCTCTTTTAATATCTGCGAGGCAAAGCCACGCTGAGCCATCCCCATTGCAATATTAGATCCTGATGCGTAAACAATATCTGGAGTGGCTCTTGCTGCTGTACCTGCCAATGATGAAAGGGTTCCACCTCTTGCAGTTAATTGAGCGCCTATGCTTTCGGCTAAAATACCACTACCTTTAAAACCTAACGTCATTGGAGTTAATACGCCCAAGCCAGCAAATAACCCCTCACCTGTAGCTTTATTAATTGCGGTGTTTTTATCAACACCATCAGCTCTAAGCTTCTCATAATCTGAAAAGCCCTGAACCCCACCAACTAACATTGCCCCACCTAATGGGCCTCCAATTAAGGCGCCAGTTAAAGCCTCACCGCCTATATCAAATAGGCTAAACATAACTTGTCCTGCTGTGCCAGTAGTCGCCCTATCAGGCGTTAGGCTCCTAACTTGTTTCTCAGCATTTTTTCTTTGCTCCTGTATAAACTGCTCAGAAGTATCATTGATATCAAATTGCTCATTTACCTCTCTGGCTATAGGGGAAACAACAGTATCCGCGATACCCCATAATACCTGCTCAGGTTTAGCTATTAAACCTGAATACAACCCTGTATAGGTAGATGTGAAAGCCCCATCGAAAAAGCCAGCATCATCATTATTGTTTTGAGTTGACCGAATAGCATCGTCTAGCTGCTGGTTAACTCTAATGGGATTTAATCCAAAATAGCTCATAGTGGTATATCCCTTATTTTTTCTTGTGATAAATCAATAAGAACAGGATTTCCATCTTTATAAAGTAAATAACCAGAACCTCTCTTTATTAGGTATTGGCTATCACCTAGACTTTGCATACCAATAGCATCAATAGAAATATTACCTATTGCTGGCTCAAGTTCTTTTAATTCCCGTTTAACCTGATTCTTAAATGTGTCACTATCCATTCCCCAAGGAAGCATCACTCTTCCTCTACCGTTGAAGTCGTAGATTCCGCCAGTAGCTATATTGATTGCTTGCTGCCATATATCTTTGTCATACTCACCATTGATATTTCCATTTTTAGCCATCATCCCAGCGTATGCATCTTTCGCTACTTCATAGGCACTATTGGCACCATCTATATCTCCAGCAAAAACGTCACCAACAAAATCTGCAAATTCCTCTCTCAATTCAGTATCTTTAGGTAAAACAAAATCCTTACCCGATTTCCTTGCCGTTGATCCTTGCACTATAAGCTGTGCGGCTTGTTGTGATGAAACAACAATATCACTGCTCATTCTGTTATATTCAACAGTTAGTTGCGTTGGTTTGCTCATAATCACCCCTGCAACCGCAAGCGAAGTATCTGACTTACTAACTTGCCTCAGTGCAGCTGTATAGCTTTCATTGTTTTTAAGCCCTTGTCTGATAGCATCTAAATACTCAATTTTTTGGCTAGCTGGTGCTTTTTCCATTAATTGAGATAACACCGCTTCTTCTTGTGCTGAAAAAACAGTTAATGGTGTTTGGTAGTTTTTTGAAATATCACCAACAGTACTTGAACGCTGAGTTAATGAGTTTGTAAAATTTTGAATGCTGGAAAAGTCCAACTGGTTTACTTGCTGCCTATCTATACTGAACTGAATAGGATCAGACGCTCTTACCTTATTGACTGTATCAATTGCCCTAGCGAGGGTATCGTAACGCTTGTAGTTATTTGCAGCATCATAATCACCTTTGGGTTTTTTAGATTCCAATAGAGATGCTTGCGCTTGCGGCGATAGGTACTGAACCGTTGCTATATCAGATCCCATTTCCATATTTTTTTGAAATTGTTCATGTTGCTTAATCCCATCGTTTTCACCATAAGCATACTTAAACTCATCCAATGATGGAGGCTTGTTATATGACTCACCTCTCAGGGCTAATGCCTCAGCATCTTTTACCCTGCCATCTAATACTGATTTATATTCTTGTCTTTGCTTATGCTCGGCTGCTTCCCCCTGCTTAATAAGCTGGTATTGCTGAACAGGTGTAAGCATAGGCCACCAAGGAAAACCGCCGCCTTGAGCCTTGCGTATTTCAGGTTGATAAAATGATTTATCTACATCAGGTAATCTAGTTAAGCCAAGCGCTGCTTGAAGACCAGTATTAACTTGATCGTCAGTAACACTGTGCTTGCCTTCTTGCTGCATGATTGCAGTTGTAATGCTTTTCAATGTATCAACATTGGTTACATCGATAGGAATATTAGGATCAACACCCATGCGCTGAGCAACGAAGGCTATATACCCCTCTGTGTCATTACCATCTTTCTTTGGTGCCCAACGGTTAATAATCTGATTTACAGTTACGAAACCTTTTTTTCTATAAGTAATTAAGTTTTTACCAAGCGCTCTAACGCCGTGCTCAGGTGATGCGAACTGAACAAACTCACCATCATCACCTATTTGACCATCCCAAATGTTATCCGATATTCTCAGGTTACCTGGGTTGTTATTTCGACCACCGCGATTATCTTTTATGTTGCCGGGCACACGCATAGATCCGCCAACATCGGAGGGCTCACCTATAACACTAAGAGCCTGAACAGGTGCGCTGGCCATATAATTTTGAGCTGCGCCCCATGCTGCACCATTTCTTATTTTTTCTACATTAACAGCAATCTCTTCATCACTAACGCCACGGGCACGATTGAACTCAACATAGTTATGCTCAGCCAGTGCGATATAGCTATTAAAAGCCTGTGGGTCGCTATAGCTATCCTGTGCATTCTTTAGATTTCCTTCAACAAGGCCATTATTAACACTAGTTTCAAATGCCTGTGTTTCTCTAAGTTCAAATGTTTTAGCTTGATTATGGTATTGGCGACCAAGCACATTACTTTGTTTTAAAAAGTCCTCTCTTGATTTCCCCTCTGGTAAAGACGCCATAAGTTCACCAGCTTTAGTTCTAATGCTATTGAGCGTTTCATCTGATTGCCCCATGGCATTGCGACCAAGCTTAGTGTACAGACCTGTTTTAGGGTTATTCATCAAGTCGTCTGAATACTCTTGCAACTGTAATAAAGCATCTTGCGATAGCGCCACATTAGCCCGTTGCTTCGCTTCTGCGAATAAGCCTGTGTATTGCTCCGCAACTTGCCCCAAACCAGATCCGAAATGCTCAGGGCTAGATTGGACACTAAAACCATTGTTTGGTAGAGGTGATGAGCTAACCTGTTGTTCTTTATACGTTGGTACAATTGGCATATATCACCCCTTAAAATACAAAACGATTGGTACCGCTTTTCTTGGCAATATCAAACATATTGTTGCTTGTACTTCCACCCGCCGCCGCGCCTGATGTACCAGAGAACGGATCCCATGTACCACCAGCCAATTGATATGCGCCGTATGCTTTAATTGGTGCAGTTAATAATGTTGTAGCAGCACTAAAATTACCCTCACGGCGTGCCATTTTTCCCTGTAGTCTGTCATTAGCTGCTTGCATTCGTAAGCCGTACGCTTCACGACTCGCATTATTAACCAGTGTTAAAGCGTCCAGCTCACCCATTGCCGCAGTATCGCTGAACATATCAAGTGCACCAGCCGAACTTAAATCAAGTCCACTCGCTGACATTGCCGCCGCCTGTGAGCCAGCTAATTGCCGTGTGCGTGAACGCTGTTTCTCTGCCTCAGCATTGCCACGATTGATTGAATCATTAGCCGCCTGCTCATTCTGGCGTGCATTTTGGTTGGCTACATCAGCGTTAAATTTTCCTGATTGATACTGTCCATAAGCTTGCATACCTGCAGATGCTAAAACACCGACCGCTAAAATCTCTGGTGAGCACATTATTTCGCCCTCGCATTCATCGTAAATTTATGAAATGGATAGTTAAGCACCCCAATTGGCTGCGCATCTTCTAGTTTGAACCCTAGCCAATGAAGCCACGCCTTTGCAATGTAATTGCGCTCATCAACGTAATTAAGCAATTCAGGGTAGATTTGTAGCATTAGTCCAACGAATGGCTTACAGCGGCGTAGAAAGGCCTTCTGGTGCTTCTCTAAAATATCTGAGCCAACTAACCAAGGAATGCCAACGCCGCCGATAATGGATGCAGGAGACACACCAAAGATAGCCGCTACCTCACCATTGAAAATAGCGGCCCATGATTTTGTAGATAGCTTGATACCTGAGGCTAAAACCTCCTCAGGTGTTGATAGGTTCATTGCATAGAATTCATCGATATCAGCCTGTCTAACATGCGGTACCAATGCTTTAGCGTGCTCTAATGTTGCAGGTACGATTTGAACAATACTCTTTGCCATATTAGAAGCCCCCCACATCTAAACGAGGTATAACAGCTAAGATAGATAGAGGTAATGGATCTGACTGCCTGACATACACACGGCCGTTTTTGCTCCACTGAGCATCGAGGTTAATTTCCACCACACCTGTGGCGTCATCAACTGGGTTGTCGTAGAACTCAAATTCACGCTGTGGGTATTCATACATATGGTCTTTATCTGTACCAGCAAATATTCCTCGACTAGCATTAACAATAAGGCTTGCCACCTTAACCAGTTTCTTTTTGTCTAGTAGTGTTTCTTGCCCGTTGATATGAATATCTAATGTTTCCATATCGCTAACGTACGGTAGACCAATGTGAACTACTACGGCAGGCTCTTCTAATGACACTGCACCACCAGATACCTTTTGCTGAGGTAATACGTTTGCATCGGCTAGAATGCTGATGGTTTTACCTTCGATATGCTGTAACCCTTCAAAACGGAAACGCGCAAAGCCCCATTCGCTTAACGGCTTATCCTGTAGTAATTCAGGCACATCACGATTAGGCGTTACCCGCACCGCATGAGTATTAATAAATTCGGTAATTTCACAACGTAACGTTTTGTTTTCATCGTCTTCAAAATAAGGCAAGTGAATAGCGTTACCGATATCGCTATCTTTAAAAATGGCATTGCTGGCGGTTAAGGCAATATCACCTTCGTACGTCCAGTTATCTACTGTTGTTAGGTGTACGGTGCTAGCATCGTCTTTATTCCTGCCGTCATAGCTAAGCCCTGAATCAACAAAGAAAGCATCCTCTGTCTTAGTGAATAGACGACTACTCAAACGCTCTATATAACGCACAGTACCGCCACCAACTTTACGGCACACAATGAAGTAAACCGCATCTTCATTACCTTCACTGACGCTGCAGGTTGATTCAAATTGCCCGTCAGTCTCTTGTGGTGCCCAAGCAAATACTTGCTGCTCTCTGAGATACGTCAATGAAAGTAATTTACCATCATCACGAATACACCAGGCTATTGAGTAAGGAACGATAGAAAACGCCCAATCAATAATCTGGTGGCGCTGAAAGAGGTGATTAGCCATGATAGTTAAATCGGTGCCTTGGTACCCGTCAACGTCGAATGAATACGCGAGGTCACGCACTGCGCTACCTTTTTCTTGGATGTACAAAGCGATATTAGCAACGGCAATTGGTGGAACATCGCTACAACCATTTGCCCCTTGCGAGGAAAAAGAGAAACTACTAGGCGTTAATACTTTATTCTGATCCCCAGTGATTTGATACTCACCGCCAGACGTTAAGGCCACCAGCGAACCCACATCAATTAAGTGACGAATTTCATTAACTTGGCGTCCTGCATAGGTGTAGATTATACGGTCATCATCTTGTATCGGGTTATTCTTGCCAAAGTCTTTATAGTCCCCACTGCGACTAGCCCAAATCGTTTGAGGATAAGCACGAGAGCCAGCAAAAAATAAGCGTTGCTGATAATACATAACAGTGCTTGGGTAGCCGTCAACATCATTCCAAACCGAACGCGCCCATTTGTACGTAGCGTTTTCTTCGCCTACAGCATTTGATGGAATGTATGAAACAACTTTACCCGTTGCCGTTAAGCCATCGGTACTGACTGAATTGATTTTAACGATACCGAAACCGCTGTGAAGGTACTCCCACTGGATCCCTGCATCACCGCCCCAACCATCCCAACTCATGCCCTCTGTGTGTGACGGTCTTAACGTTCCACTTTTACCTGCAGTATTAGCACGGTAGTAATTAGCAGCTGCACGGCGTTGATCATTAATGTTAGTCGTCTTGTCTGTTTCCCATACTGGCACAGCATCAATAGCCTGTTGCTCAATATAGATTTGCTTACCGACTAATTCAGCACCAAAGATATTATGCGTTGCAGTCAGCGTTACATCACCTGTACTGGCGCTAACATATAGCTTACGCTCTTTATCCGTATTGATATCTTCGAATGGCCCATTGCGCGTTTCAACGGGTACCAGCTTCCAATCGTCATGATCATAACGCTGTAGTTCCATTGGTGGGTAATCAGCATGTACGATAGTCATTACGTCCGCTGACTGTGTGAATTTCAAATTAAATAAGTCAGCCTCTTTGTATGGCGTTGCCAGTTCGAATATTTCGCCTTTGTGCTCACCGTCTGCATAAAGTACTTGCCCACCATCTTTAATCACACGCATGTACTTATCACCCATTTCAAGGGCGTATGTTTGCACTGTGCTGAACTGGAACGGGATCAGGCGACATTTCTTGTTAGGATATTTTGCAGCCGCAATAAACTTAGTGCCTGGTCTATTTTCAATGCCGCCATATTGACGCACAAGAAAGTTTTCACACTTACGCAAAGCGGTTGAATACTTCGCTAAGTCAATGCGCCCATAAAGGCTAGGTGCGATTTCACCGCCAGAAAAACTCGGTTGAATAATGCTATACGCCATTACGATAACCTCGCTTCTGTGAATGGATCCATGTAGTCGTTAGGCTCCGATGATTCATCAAGAGAATGCGCACCAGCGTTAGCAATCGCCATGGTATAAATCTGTAGGGCTTCATTACCCATACCAGCATTTGAAGCCAATGGGCGTGCTAGTTCGCTAGCTAAACGCCATGCCAGTGCATCAATAAATAATGAGTCGAACATATTCACATCAGTGACTGACGCAGTGTATTGGAGCCAAGCTTGCGGCTGGTCGCAGTAAATCAGTTTTCCTGTGCCGTCAGCATCCGAACCAACTAGAAAATTAATCGCATTGTGCGGTTGAGGATATTTCTGGCCAGATTGAATAATCGCTATTGCCTTTAAACAGTCGGTTGGGTAGCTGTAGGCAAACTTCCAGTCTGGTGGCGGGTTATTAGTATCAGCCAACGCAACGCGCTTACTTGCAAAGTTCCACGGAAAATCAGACAGAGTCGTATCGCGGCAATGATTGAAGTGTAAATTGCATTGCTCCGCTTCTTTGCTCTTTTCGCTTAGACTATTAATGAATCGGCTATTACCGATGCGACTAAGTGCCAAGTTGCAGATTTCGATTTCTGAGGCCATTACTCACCCCCATCAAACAAAACATCTGCCGCCGATTTGGTATCACCTGATCCCAAGGCCAGATCTGTTATCTGCAAATCAACTGATGTTGTTTTTTTGCCTTCTCGCTCATCGGTACGTTTAGATTTAATTTTGGCTATACCAGACAATTCAATTGATTCGCCAACATCAGGGATGGTTGCGCCTAGCTTTTCTAACGTTTCATTGTCCAGATAGAGAGTTAGACCGTAAGGATATTCATCACGTGTTTCGCTCTCACCTTTGGAATTCTCAAAAGTTTCTGTGCTAATTTTTAAGTTGACCATTTTCATTGTCTGTATCTCCAAAAGAAAAAAGGGGCTTTCGCCCCCTTTAGCATCGGGGGTTACACCCCAAGTTCTTTGCGTTTTTCATCTATCGCGGTACGCATTTTATCTGCGCCCATGTTGTGATGAGGTGCTTTACCAAACAGTTGTGTGTACTGTTCGCGCAAAGCTTCAAGGCTAGAATCAACCGTATCGCCTGATCCACTGATAACAGTATTGGTTACAACCTCACTACTATCACCACTAGCCCCATCAACCAAAGCGTCAGTATCAGGTTTAGCATCATCACCACCAATCAACTTTAAGTTGCTGCCAGCAATACCGCTGTATTCAACCTCCTCACCAACTTCAAGCAGACGACCAGCGATAAATGATTTTTTCAAAACTTTATATCGTGACATGTCACACCTTAATTAGTTACAGCGTTGTAGATAGGATGAGCATCAACATTAAGTACGATGCCAGCCGTAAACTTACCTGCGGTTAATGGACCATCTGTGACAACGTAACGAAGACGCAGATACTTAATGACACCATGAGGAACGGTACCGACAATGCGCTTACCTGCATTTAAATCAGCAATAGGCATTTCAACGGATTTAAACAATGCAACAGGCGTTGTAAATGCTTTATCTGCTGATGTTTCCAGTACGATTTGTACTTTTGCTTCACCTGCCGCTGTAGCTTGCTCAGAAACCTGTGCAAACAATTGCAACGGTTCACCGATACCGATATCACGGAAATCACCTTTAACTGGCGTTAGGTCAATAATACTGGTCGCAGTCGCTGATGCAGTCACTGCTTGGTCGAGAGAAAATAGGGTTTCTTTATCTAAAATCATGTTGCGAACTCCCAACAAAATTAAGTTAGCGGTACCCATTCAGGCACCGCACAATAGGTCAGCCTTGCTTACGTACCACTTGATCCTCAGTTGTAAGAATTGCATCGGTACGGCGCACAGGGATTTCATCAAAAGAAACAACCTTCTTCCCTGCAACTTCTTGCATAGAAATATTGACGTTCTTTGAGTTTTTAATCTGGCGGCGCATCCAGCTACGAACTTGCTGATTGCAATAGAAAACAGGTTTACCCATAGACAGGTTTGGAATTTTCTCAATCGCCTGAATCAGTAAATCAGGTAAATCGATAGCACCTGTTGCCTCTGGATCTTTGGTTAACTTGGATAGGTCAACGTTAGCGATGCGTACTACATAACGCCAGTCGCGAACAGTTAAACCATTTTCCCATTTGAAATGGGTGCGATAACCTTGATATTTACCGCCATTTTCATCATCCAGCGTGACTTCGCCTAAATGCTGTTGTTCAAGTCCAGCCTTGGAACCTTTAGGGTAAATACCATGAATCGTATTTTGTCCCCATACCACTAACCAGATAGAGGTTAAATTACTACCAGTGCCACCAGCATCAATGATGTTAACGGCGTTCTTAGCACTAAGATCATTAAAGCGCGCAGACAAGCCAGTAAAACGCTGAGCGTGAATGCTTGTATCACCGTAGAAAAGAGTTTCAGCCATTTGCTGGTTCATGGATTCAATGAATGCTTGCGCTTCTGACAATAAAAACTCACTAGTATTTCCATTTAAATCAGCCAGCTTCTTATCTACTTCTGAGTAAGTTTCCAACATACCAATGGTATCTGTAACTTGCGCCGTTGTTGATTTGCTTGGTTGAACACCATAGTTCAATAAGCGCCATGTTGCAGATGGTAAACCAGTACGAACAGTTGTACGGTGCCCTGTCGGTAAGTTCCCCTCAGAAAACACCATGTCATCAAGAATTTCGTTAGACTGATTGAGCAGTTCAACGATCTTCGCTTGCTTGCTGTTTGGGTCTTGGCGCTTAGCCCAATCAGTTAAAGTTAAAGCTTGAGGCATAATTTATCTCCTATACCTTATTTACTATCACCAAAAAGAACATCCGCAGTGCTGCGAGCGTTTTCACTGCTACCACCAACAAAACCGTCCTCAGACATGGCCTTGCCAATTCTTGAAAAAATGCGGAATAACTCAGGATGATTACCTAGTCCTGAATCATTCAAATATTGCTTAAGCTCTGGCGTACCGAACTGATCCATAGCTTTTTGTGCGTTACCAATAGACTCAACGGAACCAAGTTCTTTATCTGCTTTGACCGTTTCTGCCCATTCGGTTACTTGCTTTTGCCATGCGGCCTCTTGCTGTTTTGCAATTTGCGGCATGATCGCAGAGCCGTACATGTCAACAATCTTTTGCGCTTGCTCGTTGCTTAAACCAAGTTCACGGGCAAGCGGTTCAAACGCCGCTACCGCTTCTTTATCCAGCTCCTGACCTTCGCCAGCCGTAAACTCATACTTTTCAGGCGCAGCGCTTACAGGCTTCTTGTCATCACCTTTTGGCTCAGCATTGGCCTTATCATCAGCCTTACTAGGCTCTGTACCTGCAGGCGCTGGATTATCACCATTTGCTGGCGCATCTTGTTTTGCTGGTGCTGGATCTTGTGCTGGCGCTCCGCTGCCACCTTCACCACCATCAACTGAAACCTCATTACAAAGGCGACGAAACAGTAAGCGTTGAAATAAATTCATTGATTGTTCTCCTGTTCTTTGGCTTCTTCTGCCATGACCAGATAGAGATCAGGGCAAACACTCATTACATCGTTAAACAGCTCCAATCCCTTATTACGTCTACCTTCATTGAATGAAGTGATATAGGGATCAGACGTAAATGAAACTTCAAAAACACCACTGGCAGATAGTGTTTTCCAGATAAAACGACGACCATATTCAGTGCTCATAACCTGTTTTAAATCATCGTCTTCACGTTCTTTTCTCTGCTTGGCCTTAAGCTCTAAATCAGCCTGAATCGCTACCTTTTCCTCTTCGGTGTAATCATCAAGCTGTGTCATTGGCCACCACCAGCAAGCGCAGCTAAGGCGCTGTTATCATCCATAGGTGTATTTCCAAGAGCCTGAGCACCAGCAACCGCCTCTTGTGCCATTTGCATTTGTTGCATCTGCTGCTGTTGCTCTGCACGCTGCTGGCGTATAGCGGCTACTTGGTCATTGGATGAAACGATAGTCGGTGAAATACCGATTGATTCAGCGTAGTTATCAATCATTTCGTCAGTGTTCAGCTTGTCGAGTGCTTCTGGTTTGAGTTTCGATAAACCACCAACAAAGCCAACGAAACGCTCAACACTGTTAACACCAACAGATTTCTGCGCTTGTGCCATGACGGAAATGTATTCAACCTTAAGCTGCATACCCTGCATTTCTTCTGGCGGCACAGGTAATAGGTTTTTACGCGCCATGATTGCGAACGTACGATTAATTAACTTGTCGAGTAGTTCAGAATCTAAACGCTGCAAGACAGGCCCTAACATGAGCAGCTTTTCTTCACGCATTTCAATTACTGCCTCAACGGGCATTGAGCGTGTGTTTACAGACTGCATCATCATGAAAAGGTCAGAGAAATAGGCTTCTTTGATTTGATTGCGAGTATCGCCAATGTCAGCAATCAAGCCGTTAATGTCGGCTTGTACTTGAAATATCGGTTTAATCATCTGGTCAGCGCCAGCCATTGGTAAGTAAGTTATTCCACCCGGCACAAGAGAAATGCGCTGATTCTTAATTGATGCGGGCGCTTGCATCGGTGGATTGGTAACTTTATCAATCTGCTGTGCTTTACGGCGTTGTAATAGCTGCAATGCTTTAACGCTACCCAGTGCAATCATACCAGGGCATGATGAACCGTAGACGTCCTCGCCATTCACTTCCCAACGTGGCGCCATAATAGGGAATTCATCAAAGCCAGATTCGCGTAGAACGCGTTCACTATCGCCACCCATTTCAAAGTAAACGGACTTAAATAGCTTGTTCTTGGCGTCCAACTTGCCGCTGATGCGGTTTAAATTTGGGTAGACCGAATGAATAACAGTAATCCATTGGCTATAGTTGCCAGAATCCCATAGGCTTTTAACCTGCTCACTCACTTTGTCTAGCCCGAACTCCATTACCAGTTGACGCACTGTCATGCTGAATTCACGGAAACATGTGTCTACGGTTAAGTCAGGGCCATTCGCAATGTAATAGCTACCAACTGGAAAAGGTACCGTACGAATGACGCGCTCGTTATCTTCCAGCACAGCTAAGGCGCTGGTGGCAAAGGTGCCAATATCTGAATAGGTTTGCGGTAATGATTGATAAATGTTTGAACGGTTGAATACTTCGTTCATGCGCTGCTCAACAACCTCAAGCCACATTTTGACAGGGCTATAATTCATCATATCAGGGTCTGGCGTAGCTAATCGGAACCACTTACGAGCAGGACTAGTTATCCCTGACATCATACCACTTGATAAAGTACGCTCTGACTTAGCCGCTTCTTGGTCGATGATTTTCGTATTACGTCTATCACCGCGATTGACTTCTGATGTGTTAAAACGAGTGCTACGAGGGCGCGTATACTCTGCAAGCTCTTTCCAGTGCGGCTCAAATGATTGGCGCTCATTCTTAAGCTGTGAGAGTTGTTTTAATAAATCCTGCTTTAAACTCATACCGCCCCCGTTAGGTTACTGACCAAGTAGCGTTTTACCGCTGGTGGATGCTGAACTAGTCGCACCCTGCGCACCGGTTAACAATGTTGACTTACGTCCAGCGGCAGCACGGCGGCGGCGTTGTTCTTCATCACGAGAACCTACTACAGCTTCGTCCTGTTCTTGCGGCGCTGCTTGCACTGGTGGCGGGGTTTTAATCTTTGGGGTACCACCTAGGATATTTCCGCACATATAACACCTCAATAAAATAAACAATAATATACTTTATGATTTATTGTATATCTTATTTGACAAATATAAAACCAAGATATACATTTTGGTTATCTGTCGTTGTTAAGATATTCCTTTGCCCGTTATCAAGTGACTTTCCTTTGCTTACATTTGCCCTCGCTGTGAGGGCTTTTTTTTTCCTGTTAGTTAGGCATATGGGTCGTAATCAGCATCACTAACAACGTGACTTCCCTGACTAGATATAGAAATGTTATTGCGTTCTTTTTTGGTGACTGGGTAAGCAAATGTTAGCGCTAGCGCATCACCTTTACCAGGTGAGCGTCCAATACGCTTTTTGATATCATCCTTTGATTCTAATAGTATTTTACCGCTTAATTCTACCTTGTACTCTGGGGTTGATAAATCTTCGGCTACTTCTTGATCATCAATAGCCCCACCTATTTTGAGCCATGACTTAACATTATTGTACATCTCACCACGTTTATTCCGCATTTGCGGGTCAGTCGATGCGCCATTGAATTGCACGAGCTGCCAATTTCGCCCCCAATTCATACCAACAGATTGAATTCCAGTACCGTAACCAAAGTCGATATGAACAGCATCAGCACCGTACTGATCCTCAAAGTCAGCAATACGCTTAGCCATAATCACATCATCAATAGTTTTACTACCGGTCCATAGGCATTTACTGTGTAACCCTTGGCGCAAATAAATAACCGCATCATCATCACCTGAATATGCGGGGTCAACGCCGATGATAATTGGTGCATGTGATACTTCGGCCTGTGTTACTGTGCGCTTCATAGCGGCATCAGTTAATCCAGTAGGTATGAATTGCTTTTCAGATGTAGATGGGAAAATACCGCGAACACGAACCTTAACAAAGTCATCATCAACACCGTAGTCTTGAATCCATTTATCAATTTGCTCTTTGTTAGTGCCTTCAACCGTACGGCTATCAATCTGCTTAGTTTTCCAGCGGTGTTTAAACTTACGGAAACACTCACGGAAACGCCCTGTGTTACGGGTTGGGTTACCAAATGCTATCCAGATGATTTCTGTATTTTCATCCGTCAAAGCACCCTCAGCAACCTCCCACACCAGATCCGCAATGTTTGAAGCCTCATCAAAAATCAGAATGATGCGCTTGCCTTGGTTATGTAACCCTGCGAATGCCTCTGTGTTGTTCTCTGACCACGGCACAGCATCAGCACGCCAAGCATTAGCATGGTTAGGATCATTGGAATAAATAGCGGTTTTGGTACAAGTAAACCAGTCCTTGGTGATAGATAGGCGCTGCCACTTCGCAATTTCTGGCCATGTTTTAGTGCGTAGCTGATTTTCGGTGTTGGCAGTAACAACAACCTTGCAATCTTCGCATGTGTCCATGCCCCACTTGATAAGCATTGATATACAGGCGCTCTTCCCAATACCGTGGCCTGACGCCACAGATATCAATAGTGGCTGAAATCGTGCTTCAGGATTGCGTAGATGCGCCCCTATATCATTCAATGTATCAGCTTGCCATTGACGAGGCCCACTAGCATTTTCCAGTTCGGTGCCAGCTTCACCCCAAGGAAATGCGTAGAGCGCATAGCTTAACGGGTCATGCGTAAACATGCCGATATCGTTAATTAGCTGCTCTTCTGGTGATAGGGTATCAATCATTGCTCACCACCAGCGGCACGCTTACGGGCTGCTGCCAACTTATCAGCAAGGGAAATAGTTACATCGACCTGATAGCGCTCACGGAATGCGTTAACGTCTACGTGCTTACCGACCATTTCAAGCACACGCAGCTTATCTAACAGCTTCACTTTCTTAACGGTAACCTTTTCATCAATGACGGCTATTTCGAATGCATTAATACTTTTTCGCCATACTGCAGGCCAATCTTTAATTGGCTTGATATCGCCAGTATTAGTGAGTATGTCGGCAATATCAGCATCAAGCATATTAACCAATCGCTCTAACACGCTATCTGCGTCTAGCTTCTTGCGCTTATTACGCTGCTGCATAAGCTGTGCGATACGGTCAATGATGCGAGGGTCTTTCATGAGCTGGGACGCACGCTTACAGGCGCTACCTGCGGCATAGCCTGCCGCTAAAGCTGCATCAGTTTGATTATCAGGGGCTTTGATATATTCCTGACAGAAACGCTCCATCTGAGCGTTAAGCGGTGTAGGTTTTCTGGCTGGTGTCTTACGTGGTTTCTTTGTGGTCATAATCATCACCTCTACGGTTATTATGACCAACTAAAAGATAACATTCAAACCTTATAGGGATTTTGAACTAGTCGGTTAAACCGACAGGTTGGAATTGTCGTTATGTGAATTCCCATAACGGAACAATATCAATTGATTGGCAAAACCGCGTCAACCAAATTTCTATTTTGATGGCAATTTGTCAACCACAGTTAATTGTAGCTCATGCCACCCTTTAGTATTCCAGCATTCAGCGGCACCAGACAGGCAGCAATTAGCAACTGGTAGCTGCTCCCCACACTTACCACAGCACCGCTTTGATAACTCCGCAATCTCACGCTTTAGCCGTGCATCATCGTTACGTATGAGCATTTGAATGTATTCCGATTCGTCGTACGGTTCGCGCCCTGGTCTACGCAATGCACAATTACGCTTAATCATTTCGTGTTCTTCGGATTCCACCTGCCACTGCGGAGTAACCAAGCCAGCTTCGCGCTGGCGTTTACGTTGCGCTGCTTTGCGCTCTGCTGGTGATTTAGCCATTAGACCAGTGCCCCCATAAATTCACCTTGAATAATACTCTCACCATCATCAAGCAGCATTAATTCGCTTTCAGCAAAAACACTAACCCCGCTGAACTGACTACCTAAATAAATAGACACATCGCCACTTACCAGCCACTGACGCGTTGCCGTTGCGTTATCGCAGCGATATTCAGAACCATCAGGAGCCATAAAGTATTCACCATCATATAGCCTTCTGGTTAGCGTTACGCATCTTCCTATTTCTGATGGATTAAGTGACGATATCACCAACGCCAATTTTCCAGCCTCATATCTAGCCATTGAATAACATCCCCACAGCTACGGCGAACACACACCAGAACACGACGAATAATAAGTAAGTTTTTAACATTGTTAGCACTCCAACTCGTAAATAGGTCTGTATTCACTGCAACATCTATCTAAGCAGCCGTCATAATCATATGGGTTGTGTTGCCAGCTAATTTTTCCGCAGCATGGGCAATTCCATCGTGTTTTGCCGCTATTCCCTTTGCGCCTACGTTGTTTTTTAAGCCATTCAGGAACGCGCAATCCTTTGCTTTGCACCATTGAGCGAGCATTGAAGTTAGTTAATCGGAATGTTCGTCTTTTCTGTGCATCAGCAATATCGAACGGTAGCCAGACAATGTTATCCATCGTTAAATCTGGAATGGTAAATCGCTTAGCTATTGAAAAGTTTGTTGATGGATATCCGCGGTCATTCAGCCAGTAAACATCATTACCATCCCAATCACCTTTCACGTATCCAACGTAGTAATTGCATTTGCTTTCAATTATGGTTTCGTTTGGTATGTACTGACAATCAACGTGATATTCAGCAAGTGATAGAACGCTTTCAGTGCATACAGGCTGGTCGATACTTCTTCCGTGTTCCCACGCCTTTTGCGCCTCTTCCAGAGTGTATACGTGAGCCTTATCGATATCAGTTGCATAGCCGTTGCCGTCCTTGCAGTGGAACGATGCATTTGAACCAACCGTGTCGCGTGTGCATATCATATAAAATCTATTGTTCATATTTACCTCGCGTGACATGTCACGATTGTTTGTTTAGTTGAATTAACGGAATATCGAAACCGATGTGATTACCGCCCGTTAGCTGCTCAAACTCTTTCTTAACCGCGCTAATTACCTCGCCTTCGCTATCCATGAATGCCACAGGCTTTTGTTGAGTAAATGCAAGGTTTTCACGAACAACATCATCAAGGTAAGTGCAAATTGCATACACTTCTTGAGATGAGATATTTTCAGACGATACAGAGCCGTCAAGAATGTCGTAGCACAGCCTAATTGCGTCGATAGTTGCCATGATTACAATCTCATCGGCATGATCATCACAGTAACACGCTCATCATGTGGATTTTTAACCTCGCACACCACAGCATCAGTGGCTGATTTAACTCTGATTTCATACGCTGGCATGCGTGGATTAACGAACTTAGCTACCTTTTCCAACTTGGATAAATAGCCAGAGTTTAGGCACAGAACAGACGGTAATTTTTCATCTTTTTTAGCGGTGGATTCGATAAGGTGATTAATGTTTGGGTAGCGACCATCGATAACGCTACACAGCGCAACACCAACAACAAAACCAGACTCTGAATGAAGTTTTACAATCTCTTCCTCTGTGTCGAATACAGCGTATTCAAAGCTCTTGGTAGGCAACTTACCAACAGACAAAATCACCTGGTCAGTAATTTCATTGTCATGATGACCATAAGCAAGCATATGCCCGTTAGCTCCTGCCACCTTCCCATCGGGTAGAAAACAAATGCCATTGATGTAATAACGCACATCACGAACAGCCATACATTCCATGACAGCAAGCAACGTTCCACGATTAACTTTCAGTTTCATAATTAATTACCTTATTCATTTCTAATTAAGTAATTTCAATCACTTATTTACCCACTGGTAACAAGTTCATGAATTGTCGATTTTTCTGGTAACCTTACCCTTATCATTCCAGTGGCTCCCCACACCTTAGAAACTCGTCCATCCCAGATACGCGAATCATCGTCAAAGATGGCGTCCAGTAAGGCTTTTTCGAGGTTGTCCTTGTCTGGTTTTTGCTGGTGGGGCTTACCGTCCATTTCAGCCTGTTTTTTCTTGCTCCATGACTTGGGCATAGGCATAACAAAAATCACGTGGTAATCGCTTTCAGGCAGGTTAATACCTCTTGCTCTCACCTCGTCGCAGAACGCCCTATAACGCATTACCGCTGGTCGCTTCTGCCATTTGTCACGCTGAGTCATTCGTGGCTTAGGTACGGGCACAACTGGATATTCAAGGGTTTTCATACAGCCAAGCCTCGCTTGATACGCTTCGCCCTAGGCTTCGCCCTAGGCTTCGCCAGTAATTCATTAAACATGAGGTGCAAGCGCGCTGGCTCACCTGTTTGGCACCATGGCCCATACTCAGGAACCACAACAGGAACAACTGGTTTCTTGGGCTTGCTTGGCTTACTAGCCCTTACCTTGTGGCGCTGACCGCTGTTTGCTTGTCTTGTCAATCCCGCTTCGTAGTTGTCATTCAGCTTGTAGCCAAACGCTCTTACTCCGTCTTCTTCAACGGTTACCAACGAAATAACATCAAAGTATTCAAGTTGCCCTAATGCGAACTTAACGGTGTTGTACGAAGCCTTAACGCCGTTACCCTCAAAGTAAGCTCGTAGGCCTTTAATCGACATGCTCTTGCCTGATTTGAGTACCTCAATCACTCTATCCTGAAATAACATAACCATTACCTCGAATTCGATTAACCCACGCGGTTAATATAAACAATTTGTTTATCTTTTCAACCATAAAAAATCAGTAAGAATTGATTTTCTTACCACCATTTAAAACGCTCTGTAACGCTCTACATTTGATTTTCACATTCAACCTATGGGATTTATCATCCTGTATATCAAAAGTGCCTGTATGTTAATCCTGCTAACGATTTTGATAACCTTTGAATCTTATTGTGTCCGTTGTTTACCTTTTTCAATTATATCCATCCACGCAGGACGAGGTTTTGATTTATCAGCAAGCCTTAGGGTGGGCTTTGGTATTTTTCCACCAGCGGCTACCTTCTCAGACCATTCAAGTAATGATTTTTTCAATGCCTTTTCGACTTCTGGCTCGGTCATGCGGAGATCAATCATCTTTCTGCGAGTATCAGTAAATATCCAATACTGAACATGATGTCTGTATGGGTACATTTCAGCGCTGTCATACATGCCACGATCACGGCAATAGCGTTTCCAGTCAGTAAGCATCACATCAAATGAGATACCAAACGGATTGCACTTGGCTGCTTCATCAGCTAACGCGACAATCACGTCTGATAACTCTGGTGGCCATGGATTGCCATTCATGCAGCGGTCGATACAGAATTTAAACAATCCGTCCAGTTGCTGGTCACTCAATGCTCTTAGCGCTTGTTTCCACATCAATGACGGTTCCGCTCCATTCTTGTTGGTCCATTTGTCCCCATACAGCTCCGTCAGTTTGAGCCAAAGAGTCGAGATATTCCTGTCCGTGCTTTGCCCTGATTGCGTGTTCGACTTTCTGAACTGCTCTCGATTTCCCCGCAGCTGGATCAAATTTGAATTCACCTGCCCCATTTTTCACCACCTTTTCATTTTTCAATCGACTGCGTTTCAGACCGTTAGCAAGGGCTAGTTCCCATTGCTCGTGTGTTTTGGCTTTTCCCTCTGCCCCCCAGTAAGTTATAAACTCGGCTAGCTCATGAGGCTGTAACGGCTCTTTGAGTATCGTTCCCCAGTACGCGGCCTTTTGCGTAAAATCCTGATCAGGCTCCCAGCCGTGATACATCACAAATTTATCATTCACACCAAAACCACCAGCTGGAACACGACCATTCAAGATAGAATTATTGGCATTCGGATCAGATTGAAAATTATCCTCGCGCGTATTAGAGAGAGGATCTTTTATATCTCTATTCTTATCTTTATCTTGTTGTGACACATCGTGACATTTCGTGACATCTTCGTGACATGCATTTTTATTTCGCTCTTCCTCTCTTTGAACTCTTTCTCTTTCGCGTTGCTCTCTTTTTCGCTGAGCTGCTGATTTTGCTCCTGTTTCTGCGTTTCCTAAGTCTTCCTTTTTTGGCTGGCGGCTCTCCCAACCAGTAATTTTTGAGCCATCTAAAACACGCCCCTGCATGGCATTTAAAACAGCTTCAATCTGTTCATTTTCAACATCCAGGGCACTTGCTAAATCTTCAATCGTGACTGTCACGTGACCGCGTTGTGACACATCGTGACATTTCGTGACATTCTGTGACGCATCAACAAGAAGATGAATGTAAACAGCCTGAACTAATGCAATTGGCTGCTTTGAAGCCCTTGAAATTGTTCTCCATTTAGGATCGTTAGGCATGTCATGCCAGAGCCTAAGCCATTTATATGTAGACATAGGCCACCTCTACGCCGTAGCGTTATCACTAATTCCGTCTATTTCAATTGATGCAAGGCAGCTAGTATTGATTAGCTCACAGTAGGTCGTGTTTTCTGAATAGTTGAGTTGATGCCACAGTTTTAACATCGCTACTTCTTCATCTGTTTCAGGCTCAATAATAATTGTGGCGTTTTCATTAATACGTGCTTTCATGCCTGTACCCCCATTTCTCTTGCCTGCTTTAGTAGCTTGCTTATCTCTTTGCGATAAGCCGCTGAGTTAATTGCTGAGCATTCAACACAAACACCATTGCTAGTGAATCGTTCTGAATCGTGCCCATGCCTGCATGGTTTTCCCGTATAAAAACGACTAAGGCCATTCGTAACGGCCTCCTTTCTAGTGATAATCTTCATTGATACCTCTTTATCTATGATTAATTAGCAGTAAGATTATACGCTACAGAAAAAATAAACAACCATTTAAACGTTATTGTTTATCCATCTAATCAAAAAAAGACCGCTTTCGCGGCCTAGTGTGATTTACTTCATAAATTTGTCTGCTATTTGATCTAGCGTTAGCTCTATTCCGAATGTATTAAGAGCCTTCTGCAACCTCTTAGCTGTCTGTAATGATACGCTACGACTGCAATAGCGCAGATGGATAGAAACATACTGAACGGTCAAATTTGCGCTGTCTGCAAATTGCTGGCGCTCATGCTTAGATAGACCATTCCAGAATGTTTTGAAGTTAAAATCTTTCATATCAACCACCATAAAGATAAACCGATGCACAATTTCAAATCATGATAACCAAATCGGTAATTTACCTAAAGGGTTAATTTGATATTTAATAGATAAACAGAATAAACAATATCGAACAAAATAAACGCAAGGGAAAAATACAGTGAAAAGCATTCAGGATATCAGAAGAGACAATCTTGTCTTTGTGATAGAAAAGCATTACGAAGGGAAACAGAAGAGCCTAGCGGCAGCGCTTGGTTGTGCTCCTAATGTTATTTCTCGTTATTTAATGTCCTCAGACATGAAAAGCCACCGTTCGCTTAGCGATCCTATTGCCAGAAAGATTGAGCACCTTACCAAGCTGCCTAAGTATTACATGGACAAGGATCACTTAAATGTGCCCGCTGAACAAATTGCGGATGAGTTAGCACGCCAGCCTACCGACATTGGCCGCATACTTGGTGATAACATCACTACGTATATGATGATTGACGGTTTCAAATCACAGGCCCAGCTGTCAGTTAAGTCAGGGTTAGGCCAAGCAACTGTAAACCGTATTATCAAGAATGAGTCCAGTGCTACCGTCGATAGCGTTGCGGCAATTGCCGATGCACTAGGTAGGAAACCGTACGAACTACTCATGTCTAAAGATGATGAAGACGTTTTACACTACGACCATAAAAAGTTTGCGGCATTGCCCGACAATGAAAAAGAAAAGATACAAGACTTTATTGAGTTTATCATTGCCAAAAACGAAAAGTAAAACAAAGCATTACATTTATAGCCAGCCTCGAGCTGGCTTTTTTATTCACACAAAAGATAAACAATTTGGTTATTTTATTGTTTTTAACAGTTGACAACTGTCGTTTATGGTTTATTCTTTATCTCACATTAACCCGCAAGGTTAACGCTCTTTAACAATCGAGAATGGCTATCACACTCCTAAATTCTGTGAGCCGCAGAATGTCTTAGCTAACCCGTAGATTCGGAATGCAAGATTTGGACAGTGACAATATTAATCAATCTAGCTGTTTTAGCTGGATTTTTTTCACACCACAAACATAAACAATTTGTTTATTAATAGGTGATTGAAATGATGTTTTTTATCGAAAATGGTTTTCATGTATTCATCGTACGTGGGAACAAGAAAGCATTTATCAGTTTTAAAGAAGGCATCGTATGGGCCTTTACTACCTGTGTAGCAATTCAAACCGACAAGGAATTATCTAATGAGCAATCAAGAACAAGAGCAATTTGAACAACGCAAGCTAAGCAACATTGTTAGCGCAATCTTAATGGCCAATGACATTAACACGCCTGAAAATATTGATAAGCTAACAAACCACTTGAACAAAGCAGCCACCAGCGAAGAGTTTGAACCGTTCGAAAAGGTAGCTTTTGAGTTAAGCATTACTACTACCTCAACGCCAAAGCTGATGTTTCTACATGATAACGACATTATCAACGCTTACATTCATGTCATTAAGAACCCTGATAAATTCCGTTCTAATATTGACCGCAAGAAATACTTCCAGTCTTTGGTTTCACCTGATAAAGAGGAAGTAATCGAACCTGCTAAACCTGATGTGATTACTCACGCCAGTGAAGATAAACAAATTGGTAATGTTGAGCCAGAAGTTATGCAAGAATGTTCCTTGCATTTGGTACCGCCATACTTTGAACCTGGGCGTTATACCGATGTTTCAAATGATGATTACCATTCATCAAACGGTATTAGTAGCACGATGTTGAAAGATGGCCGTATCAGCTTGATGTACTTCGAACGCCGTCACATCAGTAAAGTTATCCAGCGTGAGCGCTCAGAGGCCTTAGACTTCGGTAGCTTATTTCACACCTTAGTTTTAGAACCTGAAAAAGTTGAAGATGAATTTAGCCTAGCGCCTACTATTCCTGCTGGTGCGTTTACTAATACGGACTCAATTAAAACATTCATTCGTGAATATAACGCTGACAAGCCAAAAGCAGAGCAGCTTAAATTAACAGGCAAGAAAGAAGAGTTAGCTGCCTCCGTTAAAGCCGTTAAGCCTGACGCAGTTTTTGAAGATGATTTAATCAGCGCATGGCAAGCGGATGAATCGCGAATTCGTATAACAGGTGATCAGTACCGCTTAGGTAAAGCGATGCAGCAAGCTGTATTTGACCATCCAGAGGCTGGAAAACTGGTAACCAATCCTAACCGTGCAGTTGAAGTTAGTTATTACGGTATCGACGATGACACAGGCTTAGAAGTTCGCGTACGTCCTGACTTAGAGATCCAGTATGACGAAAACCTAAGAGTTGGTTTTGACCTTAAATCAGCTTCATTAGGACGATATAAGCAGGATGCTATCACCGCAATGATACGCAAAGAAATCATTAACCGTGATTACCATGTCAGCGCTGCAATGTACTGCGATATTGCCATGCTAGACCAGTTCTTCTGGATATTCGTTAACAAAGACGAAGATTACCACTGGGTTGCAATCGTCGAAGCTTCACCAGAGTTATTAGAGCTAGGCAGATTAGAGTACAAAAAGACGCTACGCGATATCAATAACTCAATGAATACTGGCGTATGGCCTGCCCCTGTCACAGAAACACTCACAATTAATCTTACTGACCTTGAAACACGCAAGTTAGAAGAACTTCAATTAGAAGCTTAATCCATTCTAGCGCCCTGCTTACTGCGTGGCGCTTATCAATTTAGAGGTAATCATCATGTCAGAAATCGCTTTAAGTAATCAACCGCAAACCAGTGTCATGAATAACATGTCACTCCTTTTTAATACGGAAGCAATGAATTGTGTTATCCGTGTTGCTGATTTAATGGCATCTGGTACTGCGACGGTACCTAAACATTTACAGGGAAAACCAGCCGATTGCTTAGCTATCACAATGCAAGCGTCTCGCTGGGGAATGGACCCATTTGTAGTAGGCCAAAAAACACATTTAATTAACGGCACGCTTGGTTATGAAGCTCAGTTGGTCAATGCGGTGATCACAAGCTCAAACGTTGTTACAGGTCGTTTCCATTACGAATACGGCGGTGACTGGGAAAAGATTGTAGGCAAAAAAGAAAATCGTGACGAATCAGGTTTATATATTCGTGTTGGTGCAGTTCTCAGAGGTGAAACGGAAATTACGTACGGTGAACCAGTTTACTTAGCCGATGTTCAAACGCGTAACTCACCGCTATGGAAAACCATGCCTAAGCAACAAATTGCTTACTTGGCTGTTAAATACTGGTCTCGCCTCTATTGCCCTGAGGTGATCATGGGGGTTTATACGCCAGATGAACTTGAAGAGCGCACCATCAAAGATGTTACTCCACCAAAAGAGCGTGTAAGCCTCAATGAAATTACTCAGCAAAATGAGCCTGAGCAGCATCACGAAGCCACCAGCGGCGATAACGATGTAATCACAGGTGAAATTGTTGATGATGGTTTTAACCCTGAATTACTGCGCCAATCAATTACTGTTGCTTCTACACTGGATGAAGTTAAAGAAATTCGATTACAAATTGATGAGCTTAAATCATCACTTGGTACCGCACTGTTCACAGAGTTGAAAAATAAAGCGGTTCAGGCCTATCACCGCATCGATGCAAATAACAACCTTGAAGCCCAAATTAACAGCCTGCCTGCAGGTGGATCACCAGAAGCTAAAGCAGCTTTCGATAAGGTTGTTCAATTCCTTAACGCCAACAAACGCAAGCTTGGAGATGAGTTGTTCGATTCATTCAGCCTGACGTTGAACGACATGAAAGACGAATACCAATAATAAACTTGTGGTGGGGTTCGCCCCACCTTAGGGGAAATTATGAATTTAGAATCATTAAAATTAGAAATTATTGGCATAGAAGAAATCGGTACCATTGGGAAAGTTATTTCTTCTGACTTAGTTAAAAAATTAACTGGCTTGGGTAGAACGGCATTAGATAGCCGCGATAAAGAAGGTATTCTAAGAAAAATCTATCTAGCCCCGCGCAAGCATGTTTACTTATTGGATGAGGTAAACGCTTATTTAGATGACTGCATCACCAATCCAACCATGTACAAAGAAGACGAAGAAAACATAAAGCAAGCCAGACAAGCACCTGGTGCTAAAAAGGCCAAGCAATGACCCTTCCCTATGTGATTTAACCAAAGGATATAACCATGAAAACTTTACATGGTCGCTGTATTCGTCGCTGGAAGCTACGATTTAAAGATGTTTGCGATTCGAAGATTTCACCATACTGGCGTAAACGAGATTTGAAAGGGTTTTGGCGTGATATTGCCATTGTCGCTGCTGATTCAATGATTCAGGAACTAGCAGAGAGTAATGCTAAATTTGATTTTAATGGGTATCGGCATGGCTGGTCTCCTGAGTTTTCATCTTTTTTCACCAAGAACCGAGAAAAGTATATTACTGAAGCTCGGCTATTTCTCAATGAAGAGACAACAAACGATGAAATAGACGATTTAATTATAGAATTCGCATCTAATTGGAATTAGGGAATATTTGCAAGGATGCAAACAGGAGATAGATATGACTATTGAACAGTTACAAGAAGAAAACACAAAGTTAAAACAAGCCATCACTGATATATACCGCAACTGTGAAGAATGTGAATTTGATGGAAGCGGTACTTATTATGCAATAGAGCAAGGCCACGTTAATGATGCGTATGAGCTAGTAAACCCAACGTAATAATTTAACTCGCAGGGATGCAATAAGAGGAATGAATATGAGTAAGCAGATGGTTTTAGTTGCAAGGACAAATAAGGTTGGCTCTGATTCTGAAACTGGTTTAGGAATGACCGAGGCTGAATGGAACCAATTAACTGAATCTGAGCAAGGTGTAATTATTAGCGATGCAATAGAGTCGCTTATTGATTACTGGGTACAACCTGAAGATTAAAGGTGGAGTGATGGATAAATCAAGGCAGCAATTTGAAGAGATAATAAAGCAACTTAGCGACCCGTCAGAATTTGAATCAAAACTTAAACGTGCAAATAACGGGTTAAATTACGCTGACCAGCATGTAGATTTAATGTGGATTAGCTGGCAAGCATCACGCGAGAGTTTGGATGTTGAATTACCAGCTAAAGAGCCTAATCCGTCGCAAGATAATAGTTATGCCTTTGGGTATAACAGGGCTATTACTGAATCAGCTGAAATGTTAAAAAGACAGGGAGTGAAAATAAAAAATGGATAATTTCTTAGTAATAGAATTAGGTATGGGCGATAAAATACTTTCAACAATAGATGTTAAAGAGGTAAATAAAGTTGGCTTGGCAATATCTCCACGACAAGATAGTAAAAGAGATATTGGAGTAAAATTCAATCACCCAGAAGGTATTACGCTTAACGACTTAGAACCTTTGGTTTTTATTGTAAGCGATAATGTTAAATCATTTGAAGCATTGCGCGACCAAATAAATGACATCATAAATTTACTGAATAACAAAAATAATTAAACAAATAACCATGCAAATAATCGGATATGTATTACCCATGCTAATACAGGGTTCTGCTGTGCCTGTATCTGAGCAAATATACACACAGCAAGAATGCGAGAGCCGTGCTATGCAGATAATGATGGTGCGGGATGTTGAAATTAAGTGCGGAGAGGTGATTCGTGAAGTTCATAATTGGCGATAAAGTCAAAGTAAAGCAGAGTGACGACTTAGTAAGATTTAAAAATATAACATTCACAGTAATTGAAAATAATAATAATTATATTCATAGCGTTATAGTTCAAGATAAATATGGGACTATGGCTAATTTTAAACCTGACGAGCTGGAGTTAATCAATGAACAAATACACCGAACTATCTGACTTCAAGATTAATAGAAGAATCGCAGTTATGATTCATAAATATTCAGATTTCATCGAGCAATATGATAATAAAACTATTTATGTAGATGGTAATGTTTTCGACCCCTGCAACAATCCAGCCGACGCAATGCCGATTATTATCGAGAATGACATCGCTATATTTCCAGCGCACAAACTAGGAATAGAAAACTGGTGTGCTGCATCTGGCTTCTATGATATAGGAGAAAGAGAAGTTATATGGGGTATGGAGTCAAATAATAAAAACCCACTACGCGCTGCTATGGAATTATTTCTTTTAATGAGGGATGCGGAGAATAACAATGTAAATTAAATTAGGTAAACACGCAATAACATCTGACAAGTATCAATTCATTCTTAATGAAATTAAAACGATAAAAGAAGGTGAAAGCGCAGGTAAAGAAACTGGATTATATAAATGATTAGATTGACTTATCATGCTGTTTATGTGATAAATTTTTTGAAATTAAACACATATAGGGTAGTGAAAATGCAAAGTATAAAAAATAGGTTCTATCTTAGCCAAAGGGATGTTAAGGGGATTATAAACAAGCAACAAACACAAGTTATCAGGCATGCTGTCAGCGATATAGTAGAGTACATTTTTTCACATGTAGGCAAACAATTACACATCAAAGAGCATTATTTTATTTATAATGACATAGTCAAATATAATGCTTCTGAAAAACCAACAGAAGAGTATAAGCAGTTCAATGCTGCAGACATGCCAGATGAAATGGTAAGGTTAACTTTAAATATCGAACATGCAGAAGTTAAGCCGCTTTCAGAGCTAACTAACGATGACGCTAAAAGGCATGGACTTGAATCAAAAGAGCAACTTATCAAAAGGTATTGTTTAATAAAAGATATCAAAGAAGCTGATAGAGTTCTGATTTTTAATTTCTCTCATACTTTACGAGAATAAAAAAGGTAATGAATGAAAAAATACAAACTGCTGTATTGTGATCCCCCTTGGCAATACAGCAATAAAGTTTCCAACGGTGCCGCCAATAACCATTACCAAACAACCAGCCTATTTGATTTAAAACACCTACCCGTTCATACCATTGCCGCAGATAATGCAGTCCTTGCCATGTGGTATACAGGTAATTTTGTGCAAGAAGCATTTGAGCTAGCCAAAGCGTGGGGCTTTACCGTACGAACGTCAAAAGCGTTTACATGGGTTAAGTTCAATTCACTAGCTCATGAACGTTTTGATAAAGCCCTGCAAAATGGCACTCTGTTTGATTGGCATGATATCCTGGATCTACTCAATGCAGAAACCAAAATGAATGGTGGTAACTACACCAGGGCCAATAGCGAGGATGTATTAATAGCCACTCGCGGCAGCGGCTTGGAGCGCATGAGTGCCAGCGTTAAACAGGTTGTGTTTAGTTGCTTGGGTGAACACAGCCAAAAGCCTTGGGAGGTTAAAAATAGGCTTGAGCAGTTATACGGTGACGTTAATCGCATAGAATTATTTGCGCGTGACATGTCGCAAGGTTGGGACGCTTGGGGCAATGAATGCCCGAATAACAGCATTGAACTTATTGGGCCACAATTTATAACTAAGGAGGCCACGATTGATTGAATTCATTTTGATAGCGTACGCATGGATTGCAGGATATGTATTCTCTGCAATTGGTGCAGATAACGACAGCCGCCCAGTAATTATAGAGCGGCTTTTTTATTCCATACTTTGGCTGGTGGTTGGTGCATCAATGTTATCAACTTTACTGGCCACAAAAGTTTTAGGCTCAGAAAAATAAATCTCTTAAATTTTACCCCTCTCTTTTTCTATCCAACCATCCACCATATTAGCCCACTGCTGTAGCATATCGCGGCGCTGCTCTGCATACTCTGCTTTGTTATAAACAGCACGTACGCCTTTTTGCTCATGGGCTAAACACTTCTCTATCCAGTCAGAATTGAAGCCAGCCTCATGTAGCAATGTGCTGGCTGTTCTCCTCAGGTCATGTACCGTCAACGGCTCAAAATTAATCCCTTTATCATTAATGCGTTTAATAACACCAGTGATCACATTGTTTAATGATGCATTAGACATATGCTTGCTAACATCATGTCTACCTGGTATCAAATATTCACTCCCCATAGCACAGGCCTTTAAGCCAATGAGAATATCGTAGGCTTGCTCAGATAAATAAATTACGTGCGCCCTTCTTCCTTTCATCCTCGCCTTAGGTATGATCCAAGCCCTTTCCTCAAAATCTATTTCACTCCATGTCGCTTTTATAAATTCACTTTTTCTAACCAACGTTAATATCACAAACTTAACAGCCAGCTTTAGTGTTGGATAACAGCTATAATTTTCTAACTCATTAAAAAATATTCCGACTTCTTTAGCTGTCATTGCCCTATCACGTGCCTCGAAGGTAGCTATTGAAGAGGCTTTAATGCTACTAACAGGGTTTTCTATCTCATAGCCACGATCAATCACGTAGTCGAACACAGAGCCAACAATTTCACGTATCTGCAAAGCCGTTGCCTTGCCGCCACGCTCCTTAATTTTTTCACATAAGGCCCTAACCTTTTGTGTCGTGATTTCTTCTAGCTGTAGTTTACCCAGTGTTGGGTATAGATCCCTTTCGACAATAGCAGTCTTCATATCTAGCGTGCTGTCTGCGAAACGGGTTTCTGATAGGTATTTGACGGTATAGTCTTTTAGGGTTAACCCCACTTTACGTTTTGTAATACCGTCTCGCTTCTGTGAAGCTGGTGATACGCCTGCGTTCAGCGTCTTTTTGGCGTCAATTAGCATTTCCCTTGCTTCTGCAAGCGTAATACCGTCATCGCTGTAGCGTCCAAACGTTATCGTTTCTCTACGCCCGTTAAATCGGTAATCATATCTAAATGATATGGAACCTGTTTTTGTAACAGCAACATACAAACCGTCACGATCAGCTACCTTGTATAGCTTATCTTCTGGCTTTAAGCTCTTTAATTTTTTATCGGTTAACACGTCGGTATTCCTTTGCGTGATACCGTCATTTTTATGTTTTATTCGACGGTATTGAGTTATCAATTTAGTCATTATTATTTCTGATACCGTCATATATACCGTCAAAATTATCGGCAATTGTCAACTGCTAAAAACTGTTAAAAACAAAAAGGCACCAGTAACTAACTGATGCCTTTGGATTTATCAATAACTAAAAACTGTTATCAACAATAACTATATTATTCCCACTCAATCGTCGCAGGTGGCTTGCCGCTGATATCATAAACCACGCGGGAAATACCATTAACCTCATTGATGATGCGGTTAGAAACGCGGCCTAAGAAATCATATGGTAAGTGTGCCCAATGAGCAGTCATAAAGTCGATGGTTTCAACTGCACGCAGTGAAACAACCCAGTCATATTTACGGCCATCGCCCATAACGCCAACAGAGCGAACAGGTAAGAACACAGTGAATGCTTGGCTAACTTTATGATATAAGTCAGCTTTATGTAGCTCTTCGATAAAGATAGCATCTGCACGGCGCAGTAAGTCACAGTACTCTTTCTTCACTTCACCTAATACACGAACCCCTAAACCTGGGCCTGGGAATGGGTGACGATATAACATGTCATAAGGTAGGCCTAACTCTAAGCCAATTTTACGCACTTCGTCTTTGAACAGCTCTTTTAACGGCTCCACTAAGCCAAGTTTCATGTCATCTGGCAATCCACCCACATTGTGGTGAGATTTAATGACGTGTGCTTTACCAGTTGCAGATGCTGCTGACTCAATAACGTCTGGGTAGATAGTCCCTTGTGCTAACCACTTGATATTTGGTAGTTTAGATGACTCTTCATCGAAAACTTCAATAAACACATGACCAATTTTCTTACGTTTCGCTTCAGGATCGCTGATCCCCGCTAAGGCATTTAAGAAACGATCTTCAGCTTTAGCATGGATAATGTTCAGGTCAAATTTACCTGCAAACATTTCCATCACTTGGTCTGCTTCGTTTAAACGTAATAAGCCGTTATCAACAAACACGCACGTTAAGCGTTTACCAATAGCGCGGTTTAACAGTAAAGCGGTAACTGAAGAATCAACACCACCTGACAATGCCAGCAATACGTGGTCATCACCGATTTGCTCTTTCAAGCGCGCAACAGTGTCTTCGATAATTGCAGCAGGTGTCCATAATGCTTCACATTGACAAATATCTTTGACGAAACGGGATAAAATATTTAAACCTTGATGAGTGTGAGTTACTTCTGGGTGGAACTGTACACCGTAGAATTTTTTCTCTTCGTTTGCCATGATGGCATACGGGCAGCTTGGTGTGCTTGCAATCGTTTTGAAGTCCGCAGGGATAGCCGTTACTTTGTCGCCATGGCTCATCCACACGTCTAAAACAGGTTTGCCCGCTTCATTGAGAGAGTCTTTGATATCCCGGAATAATTCACATTGTTCAGTGATTTCAACGTTTGCGTAACCAAACTCACGTTCACCTGAAACTTCAACAGCACCACCCAGTTGCATTGACATGGTTTGCATGCCATAGCAAATTCCTAATACAGGTACGCCTGCGTTGAAGACGTAGTCGGGTGCTCGTGGGCTATCATTCTCAGTCGTACTTTCTGGGCCACCAGAAAGAATAATACCATTTGGATTAAATTCTCGAATTTGCTCTTCTGTAACGTCCCACGCCCAGAGTTCACAATAAACGCCAATTTCACGGATACGGCGGGCAATCAGCTGTGTATATTGCGAACCGAAGTCAAGGATAAGGATGCGATGCTTATGGATATTTGTTGTCATTTGAGGAGAATTCCAAAAATTCAAGTCAAAAATAAAAATTGGTGATGTGCAATACATCAACACACCACCCTGTAAAGTTATCGGTTATTGTCCCAAACGATAGTTTGGTGATTCTTTGGTGATAGTCACATCATGTACGTGGCTCTCTTGAATACCCGCGCCACTGATGCGGACAAATTCCGCTTTTGTTCTCAGTGCGTCAATGGTACCACAACCCGTCAGCCCCATACAGGAACGTAAACCACCCATTTGCTGGTGAATGATTTCTTTCAGGCGACCTTTATAGGCAACACGGCCTTCGATGCCTTCTGGTACTAATTTGTCTGCTGCGTTATCAGATTGGAAATAACGGTCTGAAGAGCCTTTAGACATTGCCCCTAATGAGCCCATACCACGGTATGCTTTGTAAGTACGGCCTTGGAACAGGATAGTTTCACCCGGAGATTCTTCAGTCCCTGCGAACATCGAACCCACCATCACACACGCGGCACCCGCTGCAATCGCTTTGGAGATATCACCAGAGAAACGAATACCACCATCAGCAATAACTGGAATACCCGTGCCTTCAAGTGCTTCTGCAGCTTCAGCGATTGCAGTAATTTGTGGTACACCAACACCCGTTACGATACGCGTAGTACAAATAGAGCCAGGGCCAATACCGACTTTCACTGCGCTCACGCCTGCATCTGCTAACGCTTTTGCGCCTTCAGCTGTTGCAACGTTACCACCAATGATTTGTAAGTCAGGGTATTTTTGGCGAGTTTCACGAATGCGTTGTAATACACCTTCAGAGTGGCCGTGTGAAGAGTCTATCAGTAAGACGTCTACACCAGCTGCAACCAGCGCATCAATGCGCTCTTCATTGCCACCGCCAGCACCAACCGCAGCACCAACACGTAAACGACCTTGCTCGTCTTTACATGCGTTTGGTTTACGTTCTGCTTTCTGGAAGTCTTTAACGGTGATCATCCCTAACAGATGGAAGTTATCGTCGATGACTAAGGCTTTTTCTACGCGTTTTTCATGCATTTTTTGTAATACGATTTCGCGTGCTTCACCTTCTTTGACGGTAACTAAACGCTCTTTTGGCGTCATAACCGCGGTAACCGGTTGGTCTAAATCTGTCACGAAACGCACATCACGGCCTGTAATGATACCGACTAATGAATTGTCTTTCGCCACCACTGGGTAACCTGCGAAACCATTACGTTCAGCCATTTCTTGCACTTCGCGGATAGTGGTATCTGGGGTAACGGTGACAGGGTCAGTGACAACACCACTTTCATGTTTTTTCACGCGGCGAACTTCTTCCGCTTGACGCTCGATAGACATGTTCTTGTGGATAAAGCCAATCCCACCTTCTTGAGCCAAGGCGATTGCAAGGTCAGATTCAGTGACGGTGTCCATTGCTGCAGAAAGCATTGGAATGTTCAGGCGGATGTTTGCAGTCAGTTGAGTAGAGAGATCAGCTGTATTTGGTAATACTGTTGAGTGTGCAGGAACGAGTAATACGTCGTCGAAAGTTAGTGCTTCTTTTTTAATGCGTAACATAGGCAATATCCCACCAGGCAGCGTTATGGAAAGGTATAAAATATTGCCGCGGCATTATACACACCGTAATCGGTTGCTTCCAGCCTTTTTTTGAAAAATTACTTGATAACTCCGATAGCTAGGTTAGTATTTAGCGATTAAGTCCTTGTTTTAAAATTTGATCTGGCTCACATGTCGACTTCACAAAATAGTGCAATTTTTTCTGTTAGTAAGCTTAACCTTGCCGTGCGCGAACTTCTTGATCAGCAAATGGGGCGGATATGGCTAACTGCAGAAATTTCAAATTTTTCCCAGCCTAGTTCAGGTCATTGGTATCTGACGCTAAAAGATGACCGTGCACAAGTTCGTGCGGCGATGTTCCGTGGGCAAAATGCACGGGTAACCTTCCGTCCTCAAAATGGGCAACAGGTTTTAGTGCGCGCCACTGTCACGCTATATGAACCCCGCGGCGACTACCAGTTAATTATTGAGAGCATGCAACCTGCGGGCGAAGGGTTATTGCAACAACGTTTCGAGTTGCTAAAACAAACGCTAAGCGCGCAAGGTTTATTTGATACACGGCATAAAAAACCGTTACCCAGCCCAGCAAAATCTGTGGGGATTATCACCTCTGCAACGGGTGCGGCTTTGCACGATATTTTAAATATTCTTCGCCGTCGTGACCCTTCACTGCCGATTGTTATCTACCCCACGGCGGTTCAAGGGGATCTCGCCCCTGCTCAAATCGCACGTATGATTGAATTAGCAAATTTACGCCGTGAATGTGATGTATTAATTGTTGGCCGCGGTGGCGGTTCATTAGAAGACTTATGGGCGTTTAATGAGGAAATCGTCGCAAGAGCGATATTTTCGAGCCAATTACCCATCATCAGCGCTGTAGGCCATGAAACTGACGTCACCATTGCAGATTATGTGGCGGATGTGAGAGCACCGACACCATCCGCTGCCGCGGAACTGGTCAGTCGTAACCAACAAGAAATGCTCCGCCAGATAAAATCAGCACAACAACACCTTGAAATGGCGATGGACTATTACATCGCAGGGCAACAGCAACGCTTTGCTAAGCTTCATCACCGTTTACAACAGCAACACCCGCAGTTACGTTTAGCAAGACAACATAATCAGTTGAATTTATTACAGCAAAAACTTGCACAGTCAATGACTCGTCAATTGCAAACTGCCTCAGTTAAATTTGATAGAGCCAATCGTCGTCTGCAACAAAACGATTTACGACCACAATTGCAAAAACAACAGCGCCACTTACAACAAGTTCAATACCATTTACAAAATATGATGACGCAATTAGTGAACAGTTACAGGCAACGTTTTGCAGTTGCGTGCTCAAAAATGGAAGCTGTTAGCCCATTAGCAACACTGGCTCGTGGCTTTAGCATTAGCGAAACACCTGATGGCGCAGTTTTGAAAAAAACCACCCAAGTTAAACTGGGACAACAGCTACGTACGCGCTTAAATGATGGTTGGGTAAAAAGTGAAATTACCCATATTGAAAAAGTAAAAGCAAGGCGCGCCACAAGAAAAACAAATTAACTGTTTTATGGGTTTCATCTTTTTAATTTAATGAAACCCATATTTTAACCCTAATTAGAAACGAATTTGCCCACCCAACATATAGGTACGCCCTCTTGCCGTCGCATTGTGTTTACCACGTTCCTCCATAATTGCTGTCGAATTTGAACGGTTTAGTGCATCAGAATAATTTTTATTTGTTACGTTATTTATTGTCATCATCAATTTGACGTTCTTGTTGATTTCATAATCGGTGTATAAATCAATCACGGTTGGCTGCTTTTCATATTTATCTTTTAAAGCATTCCCTTCATTATCTACAATAGATTCAACACCAATACGTTTGGATGGCCCTGTCCATGTAACCGTCGTTCCCAATGTTAACTTTTCATCCAATAAACGGACACCTGTATCTAAGGTTAGATAATAATCAGGTAGTTCCGTAAAATCTCCTGCACTAAAATCTGCGGTTTTCGCAATGGACGTAGGCTGGTCTCCAGTCTCTTTTGTATAAGAAAGCATTGAATAGAATACACCTGCATCATAGTTTGCTTGCAGTTCATAACCACGCAAATTAACGTCTTTTATTTCATTCGAATAGATATAGCTTTTTTGAGTAATATTCGGAAATTCGTTGTCCCAAACATCATCGTTCATCAAACACCATTCTAATTCAACCGCATTTGTTGGCTTACACAATAAATATGGCTTGCTCGTAATGTAATTTTTAATTTTTGTATTAAACCACAACGCTTTCAGATTAAATTGGTCGCCTTCAACAAATAAATCAGGTTTTAAACTGTTAAACCCAACCTGCCACGTATTTGCTCTTTCACCTTTTAAAAATGGGTTCATACTTTGTCCGCCATTTTGCGAATAAAAAACTTCCTGTGAATTTGGTGCCCTCATTGAATGTGCATAACTCACAAAAGGCTGGAATTCAGGTATGATTTCAGCAGAAAGTAATACTCCAGGGTTAAAACCACTCTCTTTTAAGTTAATATTAGCTTCTTCCTGAGGGAAACATTTTTCAGTTTCATCGCAAGCGGGTTTATAACCTTTTAAACGGTAGTGCATATAATTCAAATCAAATACCGCCGTATAAATATCGTATTTCGCTTCTAGTTGCGTATAACCGCTGGATAAATCCAGTGTGCCTTCTGGGGAAAAAGGGTTATATTTTAATGTGTCATCATCAATAACTGAGCTTACTGTCTTTTGGTATTTCGTTTTCGATAATTTAGAACCGATTTTCCATTGAAAATCGACATCTCCATAAGAAAATCGGCTCGTATTTGAGATATTAAGGCCATCTGCAATATTTTTAGACCCGCCCTCTCTCAAAGCCCACCCAAGGGAATCCCCTTCAAACTTTTGGTTGCTATTACTGTGGTTTGCCAACACCTCAATATCCACTAGTTCATTTAATGGCGTATATTTATATTTAAGGTAATAATCTTCACTATCAATTTTACGGCGAGTTAATTTATTTTGTAAAAAACGGCCGCTAAACTCTAATTCATGTGTATCATTGGGTTTATATTTTAATTTGGTTAATTGTGATTGAGGCTTTTGTTTGAACGTTGAATCCGTTGCAAAATCATCACTGTCATATCCCGCACCATTTTTATAACTTCCGGGAATATTGTGACCGCTGATGGCAATTAAACCACCAAAATATCCTTCCCCATCATTTAATAATGTTTTTCCTGCAACGGAAACCATACCGTTATAGCCAAGCCCGTTATCTCCCCAACTTCCTTTGCTACGTAGTCCATATAAATTATCTTTAAAAATTACATCATCAATACCAAGAGTACGAAAGTTTGCGCTACCAGCTAAAGCATTCACACTATTACTGCCATTTAATTGCCCTTTTTCTACATCAACTTCAACAATAAAATTAGGGTCAATTAACGCGCCGAAATCATTATTGGGCTGTTGCCCATGCGTGTATTGGCTAGGCGAAATACCGTAGTAACTTTGTGTGACACCATCCACCATCATATTAACGCGACCAAAACCACTCAGGCCACGAATGTTCACGTTGATAGTACCTTGGCTGCCATCCATTTGGGTGTACGTCCCTGGCATAGTACGGATAATTTTATCCATACCTTGTAACTTATTTTCAGTTCCAACAGCACTGTAAGCACCTGGTTTTTCCAGTGCTTTAACCAAAGGCGTTTGTTTTTGCGCACCTGAGACTTTTAATTGGCTAAATTTAACAACCTTTTCTTTACCTTGATTTTCTTGCTGTGTATTTTCAGCGAAAGCAATCCCCTGAGCACCAGTAAAAACCATACTCGCACTCAATATTATTATTTTATTTTTCATTTAAACCATTCCTGTAAACGCAATATTTCTATTCACGCCCACAGTGCATTCCAATATAAAAAAGATAAATTCAATACCCATAATTGAATTATCAAAAAATGTTTCCCCCTAAATATATTCACACATTTAGGGGGTTATTATTAGATTGAATAAATTATTTTAAATAAGGAAAGTATTTAGCTTTATCTTCTAGCATTAAAAGAAAACTGTAATCCAGAGCAATATCATCAAGTGCATTAAAACGCCCAGATTTCCCGCCGTGCCCTGCGTTCATGTTAGTTTCCAATAATAATAAAGAATTACCTTGTTTCATATCGCGTAATTTTGCCACCCATTTAGCGGGTTCCCAATATTGAACTTGAGAATCATGCAGGCCTGTGGTGACCAACATATGTGGATAACGCTGTGCTTTAATATTGTCATAAGGACTATAGGATTTTATGCGCCAATAAGCCTCTTCATTTTCAGGGTTTCCCCATTCATCATATTCCCCAGTGGTCAATGGAATAGAAGGGTCAAGCATTGTCGTCACAACATCCACAAATGGAACCGCAGAAACCACGCCTTCATATAACTCAGGCGCCATATTCACAATCGCCCCCATTAATAAACCACCTGCACTCCCCCCCATCGCATAAATATGCCCTTTTTTTCCATAACCTTGGTCAATAAGCGCATTGGTCGCATCGATAAAGTCAGTGAAGGTATTCATTTTATGAATAGTCTTTCCTTGCAAATACCATTTTTTACCCAGTTCACCACCACCACGAATATGTGCGATAGCATAGACAAAACCGCGATCTAACAGAGACAATCTTGATGAACTAAATGAAGGGTCCAAACCATAACCATACGCCCCATAGCCATAGATAAGTAATGGGTTTTTGCCTTGTTTAAAGAGGTCTTTGCGATAAACCAGTGAAACGGGGACTTTTACGCCATCGTTAGCCGTTATCCATAAACGTTCACTTTGGTAATTTGCCTTATCAAAATTTTTGATATCCTCTTGTTTTAGTAACTGTTTTTCTTGCGTTTGCATATTGATTTCATACACAGAAGACGGCGTAGTCATCGATGAATAGCCATAACGCAATTTGTTAGTATTAGGTTCTGGATTATTTGATATCCATGCCATGTACGCAGGGTCGTCAAACGTCACATAATTTTCTTGCTGAGTTTGCCAATCAATTTGGCGAATATTCACCAAACCATTCGCCCGCTCTTCAAGCACTAACCAGTTATTAAAGAGTTCAAATCCTTCTAAATCAACATCATCGCGAGGAGCAATCAACGTCGACCACGCCGAAAAATCATCATGTTTTTCTGCATTGTTATTAGTGTACAAACCAAATAATGGGTTTTGATGGTTTGAACGAATATAGAATTTCCCATTGAAATGATCAGGGTAGTATTCCACACCCGTTTGGCGAGGTTTAAAGGTTTCAATCGCTTTATCAGGTTGGTTAGCATCGATAATCCGATATTCTGATGTCTCAGTACTGGTAATGCCAATAAAAATGATCTCTTTCGAAGTCGATTTGCTTAAACTCACGTAAAACGTATCATCGTTTTCTTCATAAAGCAGTTTGTCTTGCGCTTGTTTTGTGCCTAACTTATGGCTAACCACTTGATATGGTAATAACGTTTGCTTGTCTTTATTCACATAGAATAAAGTTTGGTTATCATTCGCCCAAACAATATTGCCTGATGTATTCATCAACACATCATTTTGCCACTGGCTTTCATTAATTTTACGAAATGAAACCGCGAATTCATTACGCCCTTGTCTATCCTCTGCAATTGCCATTATCGTGTTATCGGGTGAAATTGTTAACGCCCCCATACGATAATATTCTGTACCTTCCGCACGTTGGTTACCATCGACTAAAACAGTCCATTCACCTTGGCTATTTACAGGGCGTCTTTCATAAATTGCATAATTTTTTCCAGCAACAACACGAGTGCGATAAGTATAGCCATTAAAATCGTACGGAACTGACTCGTCATCTTGTTTCATCCGTGAGAATAACTCGTCATAAATCGCTTTTTTTAATGACTCTCCTGATTTAAGCTCTTGCTGTGTATAGGCATTTTCTTGGGTGAGATAGTCAATGACCTCTGGCGCTTTACGCTCGTCATCCCTTAACCAATAATAGTTATCGACACGGGTATCTCCGTGGATTGTCATCGTATGTGGCTGCTTTTTGGCCATCGGTGCTGTCATTCGTTCCTCCGCAAACACTGCGCTTGTCTGTAATCCCAATAATGCAATAAGACAAAATTTAACGGCTCCTGATAAGCCTGACAATCTATTTAAGTGCGTTCGCATTTTTTACCCTGATTATTTATTTTCAATCGTAAAATCAATCGGCAATTCCACCGTCACTTTGCCTTGAGTTAACATATCGGCAGGGGGTACTGGCAAGGGCTCAGCTCGAGTGAGTACCCGTTGCGCTTCTCTATCTAATGAGTTTGTACCTGAGCTTCTGACTAATGCACTATTCACGATATATCCCTGTGCATCTACCTCAAATTTAATCACGGGCCTTCCAACGCGATTACGCCGTCTAGCATCTTCAGGATAGCGTTTAAATTTATTCAGTTGCCCAAGAACTAGCGCTTCCCATTGGCGTTGCTCATCATCTGATTGAGCATGACTGTTAAATGCAGCCGCAACGCGATCTGTTTGTTGCTTTGCCGCCGCATCGCTTGTCACTGGGGCAGCACTGGCTTTTGAGTTATCACTTTCCAACTCGCTAATTCGCTTATTTTTCACGTCCTTGCGTTCTTTTTTAGGTACTGGCTCAGTTTTCTTTTTTTCCACCTTTGTCACCAACACTTCAGCCTCTTCGTTAATTGGCACTGAAGGAGTGACAACATCATCCATAACCGATTCTTGTGCTTGGCTTGCTATCGCGAGCTCTTGAGTTTCACCGATATTAGTTTCAGTTAACTGTTTAGCTTGTGATTCAATGGAAATTTCCATAACCACTGAAGGTGGCGGTAATAAATATTGCCAATCATTTTCCGTAATTTTAAAAAAAAGGAGAATAACCGCAACATGCAGAATAACAGCCAAAGCAAAAGCGCCACTGGTTTTCGTCGTTCTACCGTATTCTAAAGTGATCGTCGACATTTTAATCTTTCATGTAACAACAAAGAACGCAAATGATAATCAATAACAAATGCAAATGAAAACCATTTATTACAAATAGTGCTAATTCATTCACATTATTAATATTTATTTAGCTTAATTAGCCTGACTATTAATCACTTGTTGGGGTATACCAGACGTAATCAGCATGTAAATTATCAATCTCACTGCCTTTTTCAGAGATAATTAATACCTTAAATTCAGTTTCTGGTGATAAATCTTGTAAGTGAAGAGGCACGCCAATCGCACGAGTTGCATGATATCCACCCGCAAACAGTAATGCAGGTTGTGGTGCGTTAATTAAAGCGTTAGCCATTGCGCGGTCACGCATTTGTTGGATAACCGTCATTTTGGTGACTTGTTCAGCTGTCAATTCACCACCATGTGAAGATTCAATCGTTTTACTAATAATCTCTTGTACAACGGGTTGAGTTGAATGTGCTCCCGTCAATTTAGGCGGATTTGCATAAGCCTTTGTAATCACATCTTTATCTAAGTTTGCGGCTAACACAGGATAAGGTTGCACTAATACATGTTTAATCAGCTCGCCGTACTGCTCCCATGGCCAACCCGTATTCCATTTGATCGCTGTTTGTAGCCGCTCATCACGAATATAAGCATTTCCCTGCAATTCCGTTTTTGCTCTATTGAATTCTTTTTGTTGCGATGGTGTCATCATCTCTAGTAAAACCGCACCTTGCGGCCTGACCTGCTGCATTTCTTGGACTAACCACTGCTCTATTTGATGGTGATAACGGTTGTCATGCTTTTCGCCCACAATCACATGGGAAGATTGAGCGAGTTGTTGCACCAGTTGTTCTGGGGTGAGTGATTTCCCTGAAGATAAATCAATCAATTGATTTTTTTCTACGAGTTTATGATCGAGTTGAAGTGTTTTTTGCGGGGATTTCTGAACACACCCCACCAGTAACACTAGGCCTGCCAGTAATGTGATTGTTTTTCCAATAAAGCGTTTTGATATCATTATTTTATTTTCCAGTATGCAGATGAAGCACACAAAATACAGATAATGATAATCATTTTCAATTAAAAAAGGGCCTCATATAAATACGAAAGCCCTTTTATGCTTAATTTAAATACAAACCGACTGCCATATTAGAGTGGGTTAGTTTGTGCCTCAACAACCGCCAGCGCCACCATGTTCACGATACGACGAACAGAGGCAATTGGCGTTAAAATATGCACAGGTTTCGCTACACCCATTAATACTGGACCGACAGTCACACCATCAGAACTGGTCACACGCAGTAAGTTATAACTAATACGTGCAGCTTCCATCGTAGGCATAATTAATAAGTTAGCAGACCCTTTTAATGGGCTATCTGGCATCACATCTTTACGAATGGACTCAACCAACGCTGCATCTGCATGCATTTCACCATCAATTTCAAGGTGCGGATCACGTGCTTTGATCATAGCTAAGGTATCGCGCATTTTTTGTGCAGAAGGACAATCGGAAGAACCAAAACTTGAGCGTGATAATAAAGCCACTTTTGGCTCAATACCAAAGCGACGTACCGTATCTGCAGCCATCAAGGTAATTTCGGTCAACTCTTCAGGGGTTGGGTCTTCATTGACGTAAGTATCGGCAATAAAAGTGTTACCGGTTGGCAGCAATAAGGCGTTCATTGCACCTGCCGTATGGACGCCTTCGCGGAAACCAAATAGATCTTTTACCACTTCATAGTGTTCGCCATAACTGCCTACTGTACCGCAAATCATACCGTCAGCTTCACCACGTAACACCATGATACCGCCAATTAACGTAGGGTTATTGATTACGGCACGGCGAGCCATTTCTTGCGACACCCCACGACGCTTCATGATTTGGTAATATTCTTGCCAGTATTCTTTATAGCGCGGGTCATTTTCATTGTTGACCACTTCAAAATCTTTGCCTAATTCAATATGTAGGCCCAGTTTCTGAATACGCATTTCAATAACACTTGGGCGACCCACTAAAATTGGGAATGCCAAACCTAATGAAACCAGCTCCTGCGTTGCATGCAATACGCGCTCTTCTTCCCCTTCCGCTAAAACAATGCGTTTTTTCGCTGTTTTCGCTTGAGAGAAAATCGGTTTCATAAATAAATTTGTTTTATAAACAAATTGGTTTAATTTTTCGATATAGGCATCGAAATCTGCAATTGGGCGAGTGGCCACACCTGAATCCATCGCAGCTTTCGCCACCGCGGGGGCAATCTTAACAATCAGACGTGGGTCAAATGGTTTAGGAATGATGTATTCTGGGCCGAAAAATAAGTCTTGATTGCCATATGCTGAAGCAACTTCTTCACTTTGTTCTGCAAGTGCCAAATCGGCGATAGCATAAACACAAGCCAGTTTCATTTCTTCGTTAATAGTCGTTGCCCCAACGTCCAGCGCACCGCGGAAAATGAATGGGAAACATAATACGTTATTAACTTGATTTGGGTAATCAGAGCGGCCTGTACAGATAATGGCATCTGGGCGAACTTCTTTCGCCAGTGGTGGTAAAATTTCAGGTTCTGGGTTCGCCAGCGCTAAAATGAGAGGGTCTTTCGCCATCGTTTTCACCATTTCTGGTGTCAATAAGCGTGGTCCTGAGCAGCCTAAGAAAATATCCGCATTTGGAATAGCATCAGCTAAAGTACGTTGACCATTATCTTCAATCGCATAAGCGGCCTTCGTAACATCCATGCGTTCATCACGGCCTTTATAAATCACACCTTTTGAATCACAAACTGTGATATTTTCACGTTTAAGGCCTAATGCAACCAACAGATTCATACATGCGATTGATGCAGCACCTGCACCCGAGACCACTAAGCGAACATCGCCAATCTCTTTTTTCACAATACGCAGGCCGTTAATTACCGCTGCTGTACAAATAATCGCCGTACCATGCTGGTCATCGTGGAACACAGGAATTTTCATGCGCTCACGTAATTTTTGCTCAATATAAAAGCACTCTGGCGCTTTGATATCTTCTAAGTTGATCCCACCAAAGGTCGGTTCAAGTGAGGCAATAATATCAACCAATTTATCAGGATCAGTTTCATCGACTTCAATATCAAAGACATCAACGCCAGAAAACTTTTTGAATAGAACCCCTTTCCCTTCCATAACGGGCTTACCCGCTAAGGCGCCAATATTCCCTAAGCCAAGAACAGCTGTTCCGTTTGATACCACTCCCACCAAATTACCTTTCGCTGTATAACGATAGGCTTTAAGTGGATCATCAGCAATTTCAAGGCATGGCACAGCAACGCCAGGAGAATACGCTAAGGCAAGGTCACGCTGGGTCGTTAAAGGTTTTGTAGGGGTAACCGTGATTTTCCCTGGATGTGGAAACTCATGAAAATCAAGAGCACTTTGTTTTAATTTATCATCCATCGTCAAGTCCTTTCAAAATAGGTAAGGTAAGAGCGATAACAGTATAAACACATCTCGCTAGCAAATCATGATCATGCTGGCAATTTCCAGAAAAATCTTTTGATAAGCAGGAATTTGCAACAGCAGACTGGATAAAACATCTGCATTTAAACGTATCATTTAGCTTTTTTCTCAGACGACATGGTGAGGTGAACCTCTAGCCTATTTAATTAAATAAAAAACATACTATGAATATAATCATTATAAATTGATAATGTATATGTCACTTAACTTTTTACTTAATTAATACATTAATTATATATTAATTAATTCCGCCCTTATTATTCATTAAGTATCATTTAAATTATTCAAATTACCGATATTAATTTTCGAAAATTAATGTATTATCAAAAATCAGTAAAAGTTATCTTAATTTCATATTTAAATTGCGCTTTACATATTCTATCTCAGCAATGTCAAATAATATTACACATATTAAACTCATAGCCATTAGCATATTAAATAATAAAAATGGTTATATTAACGTCAAAATAGTGATTATTTCTATCACACCTGTCCAAATAGTTCGTAACGTTTCAGACATAACAAAGGAACCCTCTATGTCTAATTACACAGTAATGATTGTTGATGAGCACCCTATTATACGCTTTGGATTGCGTCAGCTCATCAATACCGATGAACACTTCGTTGTAATGGCAGAAAGCTGTAATTGTACCGAAGCATTAAGTATTGCAACACATCTACAGCCCGATCTTATCGTGATAGATACCAATATGCATGGCAATAAAACCTTTGAAACCATTCGGATGCTCCGCAAACAATGCTTAAATAGCTATCTATTAGTTTTATCCGCATCTACAATTAAAACCGATATATACGGTGCTATTGATGCAGGAGCCCAAGGTTATTTATTAAAAAGTAGTGAACTTGATATGCTATATTACAGCATGAAAAAGGCCTCTGTAGGGCAACATGTATTCAGTGAAAAAATTTATCAACATTTAATGACTCGCCATCAATCTAATGACCCACTATCCACATTAACACGAAGGGAATGTGAAATTCTGCATGAGCTTGCCGCGGGGTTAAAAAACAGAGAAATTTCTAAGTTACTTTTTATTTCTGAAGAAACCGTTAAAGTACACATTCGAAATATTCTAAAAAAACTGCGCGTGCGTTCTCGACTCGAAGCCAGCTTAATTTACATGCGTTCAAAATAACCAATATGAATTATTCAACCACTCATTTATATAATAAGTATTGGTTATAATGATTATATAAGACATTCATTATAACCAACGTAATAAATACCTACTTTTATTTATATTGTTGGGGGTAGACCCATAATGCATTTTCCCGCATTATGTAAGATAAATCATTTGCTTTAGAGGAAAACTGTATGTCTAAAACCCCTTCTTCTCCTTATATCATGTACGGAATTAAAAACTGTGACACCATCAAAAAAGCACGTCGCTACTTAGAAGACAACGGGGTCGACTATCAATTCCATGACTATCGGGTTGATGGCCTAGACGATGCCTTACTTTCTGTATTGATGGAACACATTGATTGGGAGGTTTTAGTCAATAAACGAGGCACAACATGGCGTAAACTCAGTGATGAGCAAAAAAATGCAGTGGTTGACGCAACAAGTGCAAAACAAGCATTACTTGCTGAGCCAGCAATGATTAAACGCCCTGTTTTAGTTTCAGCAGATAATCGCTATCTGGTCGGTTTTAGTGCCGATGAGTACCAAACTTTTACTCAGTAGTTAGGTGGTATAAATGGATTGTCCTGTTATTCAATTAGCAAAAGAGCTTATTTCACGCCCCTCGATTAGCCCTGATGACCAAGGCTGCCAAGCATTACTCACCGAAAGGCTACAAAAAATTGGTTTTACCGTTGAACCAATGCCCTTTGGTCATACACTCAATTTTTGGGCTCACCGCGGTACTGGAACAACACTCGCGTTTGCAGGTCACACTGATGTTGTTCCCGCGGGCAATAGCGAAAACTGGCAAACGCCACCATTCACTCCAACAATTATTAACCAACATCTATATGGTCGTGGCGCAGCAGATATGAAAGGTTCTGTTGCCGCTATGATTGTAGCTGCTGAGCGTTTTGTCGAAAAACACCCTACTCACCAAGGTCGTTTAGCCTTTCTGATTACCTCTGATGAAGAAGCTGACGCCCATGATGGCACAGTTAAAGTTGTTGAGGCGCTGATCCAGCGTAACGAAACCGTTGATTACTGCTTGGTGGGTGAGCCCTCTAGCCAATCAACGCTAGGCGACATCATCAAAAATGGGCGCCGTGGTTCTATTACCGCTGATTTAACTATTCTTGGTACACAGGGTCACGTTGCTTATCCACACCTCGCCGATAACCCTGTCCATCGTGCAGCAGCCTTTTTACAAGCGCTAACGACAACAACATGGGATAACGGTAATGCATTTTTCCCTGCAACTACCATGCAAATTGCCAATATTCATGCGGGTACAGGGGCGAGTAATGTCATTCCTGGTGAATTATTTATTCAATTTAACTTCCGTTTTAGTACAGAGCTAACAGACACTGTAATTCGTGACAGGGTCACAGAAATGCTTTCGCACTATGGACTAGAATATAAAATTGAATGGTCGTTATCTGGTCAGCCATTTTTAACGGATAGTGGCAAGTTAGTTTCGGCAACCTTACAAGCAATTCAAGAATTAACAGGCCGTACTACGGAATTATCCACCAGCGGTGGTACCTCTGATGGTCGATTTATCGCACAAATGGGGACACAAGTCATAGAGCTGGGGCCTTTAAATGCCACAATCCATAAGGCTGATGAATGCGTTAGTATCGATGATCTACAGCAGTTGGCTTTGATTTATGAACGGATAATGGAGTTACTCATTCTATGATCACCATTGAAATGCTCACTGGCCGCTCAACGGATCACTTGGTCACTCTGGGGGGGCCTCACCGTTTGCAATTTAATGCAACCAAAGCCTTTCTTGCAATGCAGCAAGCCGCAGCAAAAGCAGGCTTTAAATTACAATCAGCCAGTGCGTTTCGTGATTTTTCACGGCAACAACTGATATGGAATGAGAAGTTTTCAGGTAAACGCCCTGTGCTGGATGCCAACAGCCAGCCCCTGGATATTACCCAACTTTCTGAAGGTCAACTTTGTGAGGCCATTTTGCACTGGTCTGCACTACCTGGTGCAAGTCGTCACCATTGGGGAACTGAGATTGATGTTTATGACCCCTTACGCATTCCAGCTGGGCAGACGTTGCAATTAGAGCCTTGGGAGTACGACACAGGTGGTTACCTTGCACCGCTAAATGATTGGTTGTCAGACAATATGGCCACCTTTGATTTTTACCGTCCTTTCACTGCAAGGGATTCAGGTGTTGCCTATGAACCTTGGCATATTAGCTATTGGCCGCTTTCACACGAAGCAGAACAATTGTTAACACCCGAGGTCATCAAAAATGTTTTGGAAAAAGAAGATATTCTTGGGAAAAATTGGTTAATCAATAACCTAGGCTATATTTTTAACCACTATATTAAAATTCCAGAGTAACGTTTAACCCTTCTTTTTAATTCAATGCAACCCCATAAGCAGATATTGACTTATGGGGTTGTTTTATCACGCGTTTGTATGGCCTCGTCAACGACAGGTAGCCGATACATAAAATAAAGCAACCAACAAAGTAATCCAAACAAGCCTATTTTCAACCACAAATAGCTCACAACCCAAATCGATAATGAAAAAGTGAGTAAAATCAAAATAATCGCTTTAGGCTTAGCACCTTTAGGCAGTCCTCTATACTTCTGCCAATGACGTAAATAACCACCAAACCAAGAGCGATACAATAACCACTGATGAAAACGCGGCGAGGAGCGTGAAAAGCACCATGCAGCGAATAATAAAAATGGCGTTGTTGGTAAAATAGGCAATACTACGCCTGCAAATGCAAGCGCCACCGCCAGCCAACCCAAAATAATAAGAAGGATTTTTTTCAAATTTGCCTGCGCTCCCTTGCAAACTCATGTAAACGTAAAAACCCTGATAAATATGTGGTAACTCACAGTAATATCAATGATATACTGTAATCGCAAATGGGTTTAGTGAAAAGTCGCTTTTCCCTGTTTAAACCCATCAGTGAAATCGTTGAGTTATATCGTGTCACTCTCATTAGTGATATAAACACAATATAACTGGCTCGACGAAAAAGCAAAAATGATAAATGGTGATAAAAAATGCAATGGCTAGCAGACTACTGGTGGATAATTCCGCTTCTCTTGGTTGGACTGATTTGGAACTCCGTCAAAGAAATGATGAAGCTTGACCCTAAAAAGTTTCTTGATGATAAACCAGAGGTTCCTCCCCACAAAGATAATAACCACCTGTGGGATGATGAAGATGATTGGCCTAAGGACAAAAAGTAATCACCTTTTGAACAATCTCAGATAACAGCGCTGGCTGGTATTGCCTGACAAAAACACCAACCTGCTTTCGCACACAATCCAACCACTGTTTTTTGCCTGTTAGCTTGAATTCTTCGCATATTTGAGACAGTGGCTTATCCTGTTCGAAATAATGTCTTAAAAGAGGGGCTGGATCAGAATATTGAGCCAAAAAGCGCAAAATAGCACTTTGACTGGCTGCAACTGGCCGCTTAAACTCACTAAAACCAATAAGTTCAACCCAATCTTCTTGATTAAGCTGTTGTTCATCCGTTGAACAAAGGGGGAAATCCGCTAAATCTCTTCGCCAGTAAAGATCCCGTTGAAGCAAGATTTTACCGTATTCGCATAATTGCTTAGCGCTTGAGGAAAGCGGTAAAATCGCCATCGCTGTATAACACCCGCTACTTGCTTCTTTCTGTGACCCAATACGAAGTAAACTAAACCCTGCTTTTTGCCAAAATGCATATAAATCAGGCGTTAGGCCAAAACTAACAGAAAGAAAATCAATATCTTGTATGATACAATCCTGCTTTTGTTGTTCGACTAATGTCAGACCAATTTGCTGGCGACGATAATGTGCATCGACAGCAATGCGCATCACCCTTCGCGACTTCCACTGTGCTGCCTGCGGAAAATAACTATGCGCCGCTAACGATTGAGCGACTAGATTCCCTCGAGGACGACGTAAACCCGCCCAAACTTGCCAACTTAATTCTTCATCTAATAACCCCTCATCCACCATCCATAGCGCAGCTAAATAGTGTTCATCCATTTGTTGGCTAGAGGCGGCCATGAAATGCTGTTTGTTTGCATCTAATAAACGACGTAAATCTAATGGTGATGTTCGATAATGAGCACTCATTAACAAACCATAAAATGCGGTTAATTTACGCTCATTTCTTGCCAATTCGTCCTGGCTAATTGATTGATATTCAATAATCGAATGCGAAGTCAAAGTTGAATTTGAAGTTGAATTTGGCTCTTGCAATAACAGTGCTTGATTTAGCCATTTTTCTAACGGGTCATGCCGTGCAAAACGAATCGGCTCATCGAGATTTAAAGGCGTAAAATTGGGTAAGCTTGCACAAAACTTCAACACAAAACCGCGCCCTGTACCTTCATAACCATCAACCGTGGTCGTTAATAACACACGAGGAAAATAATCAACTAATTGGCATAATATATAGTTCGGGATAGCAGCGGCCTCATCGATAACCAACCAATCTGCTGTTATTTTATGACCCGCTTGACAATAAGCGAGTAAAGCATCTGGCGCCCAAAAATGCAGTGGTTTAACAGCATGTTGTGCTAGCACTTCAGTGGAGACTTTAGCGGGTGCACAGCACCAACATTCCCCTAGCCATTGTTGTATTAGCTGACCTGCGACCGTTGATTTCCCACGGCCTCTTGGCGCAATAATCCCCCAAACCCCTGTTGACGCTGATAATAGTTGATTTAAGGCGTGCTGTTGCTGCGCTGTTAATTGCCCAGTTGGTGGTAACCAAACAGGGCTATTGCTCAGTAATTTTACGCGTACTGTATTGCCTTGCTGGTAAAAGATGACATCATCGGAGGCGCACATAGCACGTTGCAAATGGCGCACAAAATTGGGTGTTGAGATCATGCCATGCTGTTCATTCCAGCGCAGACTATCAATGTCTAGGTGATTAGGCCATGTCTCTTGCGCTACCGTGCAAAAAACCAGCAAACTGCCCGCCTTTAGTGAGCCTGCTAGCATCGCAAGTGCTTCACTATGAATACCCTTGCGTGCATCAAAAATACCATGCAAGAATTCACGTCCTAACAATAAGTGAGCATTCTCTGGTAACACACTGTTAGATAAATCAGAGGAAAGTGTCAGCCAATCCCCTGTTAAGGTGGTTTGTAGTTCAACTAACCGCTGAGTAATCCATTCATCGTCGCCAGATAAAACCAATAAGCGGCGAAAACCAAACATACGCAGCTGCTCAACGCAGGCAGACAGCAAATCATTCATGAGGTGATTAAGATTTCCCAATTAATAATGATAATATCCCTGCAGCAATCAAAGGCCCAACAGGCACACCTCTAAATAAGGCAACACCAATCACGGTGCCAACAAGCAACCCAGCGACAGTCGAGGGTTGGTTTGACATTAACGCGACCCCGCGGCTCCCTAACCAAGAAACCGCGACACCAATGACGATTGCCAGAATGGATTTCCAATTTAAAAATGAGCCCAAGACTTCACTCGCGCTGATTTTACCACTCGCAATCGGAGCCATTACCCCAATAGTTAAAATCAAGATCCCGATGGTTAATCCATACTTTTCAATCCAAGGAAAATAATTATTTAGTGGTGTTATTCGTACAACCAATAAAAATAACATGGCAAGTGTTACTGTCATATTATGGCTAATTATTCCTAACCCAGCTAAGACCAAAAGAATGATTAATGTGGGGTCAACGTGACTCATAGATTTTTCCCTGTAGAACTGGCAATTTTTTGTAAGTAGCAAAATAACTTATTTTAAAACATGTTATTGGGTCATTAGTTAAGAAGCAAATAATTACATCAACTCTTTTTATTATTAGCCATATTCACTATTAAATCTGTGTTTTTATTCACCTAAACATGAAGTTTCAAATACGCATGAGTAACAATGGGGGATTTTGATACAAATAAGCATCAAAAACCCAAGAGCGGGATATGATTAAAACTCGCGTCATGCTCCTTTTAATGAATCTCCACCTCCCAGTATAATCCATGGCAAACAAGCAAAATGAAAAAATAAACCATGACTGCACTGGAATTTAACCTCTCGATTGAAAACTTAAGTTAAATTCTTGGAATATTCATCACTCTTTATTTTTTTATCTGCCTTTTTTTTTGATTTTCCTCACTATAAACACCAACTCGTAGAGGGTTTTCCTGAAGTTTGCATCACATGTCTTATCCCCCCAGAAACGCATCAATTATTGCGTATAATGCCCCAGAGCAATCAATACACAAAAACTTATAACCTAGCATTATTTATCATTTTAATGTTTTACATGCTTGTGCGACATTCAGCACAATTTCAACTCTAGGATTGAAAACATGACCCAAGCATTACCCCTTTATTCAAATGCACGTTTTATTGCGATCCGCTTACTTCCAGGTGACGACGTTTTATTAACCTTAAGAAAACAGATTGCCCTACATGGGTTCCAAGCCGCCTTTATTGCAGGCTGTGTAGGGAGCCTTACGAATGTTGCATTACGCTTTGCTGGCCAAGAAGATGCCGACCATATCCGTGGAAAATTTGAAATTGTTTCATTAATTGGCACCTTAGAAGCCAATGGTGAACACCTGCATTTATCCGTTTCTGATGAAAAAGGCCACATGCGAGGCGGTCATATGATGCCTGGTTGTAGTGTTAGAACAACATTGGAATTAGTCATTGGTGAACTTGAAAATATTGCCTTTACACGGGAACCCTGCTCCCTTTCTGGTTATGAAGAACTTGTTGTTATTTCACGCTAATTTTTCTATTTTATTTTGCAAGGAATCATTTTTTTATGAGTAAATCATCGTTTGTTTCCAGCCGCACCCTAACGCTAATTGTTTTTTCAATTGCGATCAATATGGTTGTAGGCCAATTAAGCTCCATGTTAAAGCTGCCTATTTTTCTTGATTCTATCGGAACATTAATTTGCGCCTTACTCGCAGGGCCTTGGGCTGCTCTCACTAGCGGATTATTGACCAACTTATTATGGGGGCTTCTAAGTGGTCCAATCGCAGCGGCTTTTGCCCCCGTTGCAATGATGATAGGTTTAAGTGCAGGCCTTTTAGCACGTGCTGGCGGTTTTCGCACATTACCAAGAGTGATTTTATCAGGCGTTGCGATCACCTTCGCGTTAATGATTGTTGCCGTGCCAATTCGAACGTATTTATTTGGCGGCACAACAGGCAGTGGCGCCGATTTCTTTGTTGCCTATTTCCATGCTGTGGGTGATAACTTACTTGAATCCGTTGCTATCACCGTTTTAGGGGCAAATATTGCCGATAAGATCATCTCAGCGCTCGTTGCATGGTTATTAGTTCGACAATTACCTGAACGTGTGCAACGCAACTACCCAAATATGGCGAAGGTGCGCTAAATGCACCCGTTCACCTCACTGACGTTGTGGCTTTGGCTCAGTGCCAGTGCATTGTTATTACCGCTAGACTGGCCATTGATTCTGCTGGGGTGTAGTACATTTCTTGCTTTACTATCATGGCGCCCAGCTCGCTCTCGCTGGAAAATTGTTGCATGGTTTATGATCCCAATGGCATTAGGTTTATGGCTAATACATGGAGGGTGGTTCGCACAATTGCTGACAGGTGAAACACTGAAAAATAGCCGACCTGAGTTTGCTTTAGCCTTATGGTTTAAGTTGTTAACAATTATCAGTTGTTCACAAATTTGGCTGCAATATGTACCAATTGAGCGGTTTATCCGTGCTTTATTTGCTAGCAGACTACCTGCTAGCTTTTCTTACCTTCTTGCTGGGCCATTATTACTTGTCGAACAACTTAAGCAACAACTGAATATTATCCGTGAAGCACAATTAGCAAGAGGTGTTCCACTTGACGGTAATTTTTGGCAACGATGCACTTCATTACCCGCTATTTTGTTCCCCTTAGCCAGCAATACATTAAGCGAGCTAAGTATTCGTGGCGCAGCTCTGGATATGCATGCGTTTCGCTATAGCACCAAACGCACAACGTTGAATCCACCTGCGGATAGCTACTGGCAAGTTATATTACGTTACAGTCTGTTATTATTGATATTTATTGAAGGTGGGTTAGCTCTGTGGTGGTAAATTTACAGCAAATGCAATTTATTCCCCAAGGTGCACAGCACTCGTTACTGGGGCCCATTGATCTCCAGCTTAATGCAGGCCAATGGCTTTGCGTATTGGGAGGAAATGGTAGTGGAAAAAGCACATTAGCACAGCTTCTTGCTGGTTGGCATGGGGATTTATTACACGGTGAATTAACAGGGATAGCAAACGTATTACAACAACCGCTGGTAAATAACGCATTAGTTCAAGCGTCTGTTACACGTCAACTTATTCAGCAATCCCCTCAGTTGCAGCTTTCTGGCTGCACATTTACCGTCGAACAAGAAATCGCCTTTGGCCCCGAGAACTTAGGCTTGTCACCCGATGAAATCGCTCAGCGTATCGAACATGCTATCGCATTCACTTTTTGTGAGCCACTCAGGCATCGGCACCCTGCGACCTTATCTGGTGGCGAAGCACAACGTGTTGTTTTGGCAAGTGCCCTGGCGATGCGTCCCAAATTATTGTTGTTAGATGAAGCTTTTAGTCGATTGACCCCCAGTGCGACGCAGCGCCTATTGTCTCAATTGAAACACTATTCAATTCACACCAATTGCTGCATCATATTATTTGAGCGTAATTTATTACCCGCTATCAATTACTGTGAAGACTACCTTTTACTCAGTAGCGGTAAGGCATTTTCTGAAGCAGGAAGAATGCTCTCCAGTGGTTCTTTAAACACAATTTTTCCGAGCTCAATTGCCACGATTAATATGCCCGATGCATGGCGTGCGATTGGGGAGTTAATTAACCTCGGCGAATGGCAAAGTTCAATCCCTCGTGATGAAACACAATTAATTGATGCGTTTAAGGTGTTATATGCTACAACTCAATAACGTCAGTTACCGCTGGCCAAGTTCAAATATCAATAATATTTCTGATTTATCATTCAATGTACAGGCAAGTGAATGGGTTGCGCTTGTCGGTGATAATGGCGCAGGGAAATCGACACTTTTGCGACTTTTAGCGGGGTTATTATCCCCTAACCAAGGTGATTTACTGCTACATAACCAGCCCCTCGCACAATTAACAACCCCTCAACGCGCTAACCAAGTCGGTATCTTATTTCAAGAGGCGGAAAAGCAAATTTTTCACAGTACAGTAAAAGCCGAAGTCGCATTTGGATTAAAACGAAAAAAGCTGCCAAAAGAGGTCATTACTGAACGTGTACAAAATGCATTGGAAGCTTGCCACTTAACTGATGTTGCGGACAAACACCCACTCGACCTGCATGCAGGGCAACGCAGAATGGTTGCAGTCGCCTGTTTAGAAGCCGTCTCGCCATCGCTAATCTTACTCGACGAGCCGAGCCGTGACTTCGATGCGTTATGGATGCAGCGGTTTGAAAATTGGTTGGATTTACAACGTATTAAAGGCACTACTATTGTGACTATTAGCCATGATTTTGACTTTGTGGCGCGCCATTTTAAGCGGGTACTACATTTATCCCATGGAAAACTGATTGCAGATGGCTCACCAATAGAGGTGCTCAATCATAATGCATTACAAGTTGAGTCTGAGCTCCCTGCTCCAACCTTGATTTCATTGAGCCAAACGTTGGCATTATCAACCGCATCCGTCACACCTAAAGCATGGGTTAAAAATTTTCTTCATCTTGATGAGATAAAAAAATAGCCTGCTAAGCAGGCTAAAGTCATTCTATTTTATAGGAAATAATTAATCTAATTGAACCCCGATGCGACGCGCAACTTCTTCATAAGCTTCGATCAAACCACCAAGACTTTGGCGAAAACGGTCTTTATCCATTTTGTTTAGTGTTTCTTTATCCCACAAACGGCTACCATCAGGGGAAAACTCATCACCCAGAACCACTTGGCCGTTAAATAAACCAAACTCCAATTTAAAATCAACTAGAATCAAACCTGCATCTGCAAAAATCTTGCTTAATACATCATTAGCTTTGTAGCTAAGCTCACGCATTTTAGCGAGATTTTCTTTGCTCACCCAGCCAAACGTTTCGCAGTAAGATTCGTTAACCATTGGATCGTGTTTAGCATCATCTTTTAAGAACAGGTCAAATAATGGCGGGTTTAATACCATCCCTTCTTCAACACCTAAACGCTTCACTAATGAGCCCGCAGCACGGTTACGGATCACGCACTCAACAGGCACCATGTCTAATTTTTTGACCAGAGCTTCGGTGTCGGACAGTAACGCTTCCATTTGTGTTGGAATACCCGCTTCTTCTAACTTACTCATAATGAAGTGGTTAAACTTGTTATTAACCATGCCTTTACGGTCAAATTGCTCGATACGCTCACCATCGAGTGCTGATGTATCATTACGGAATTCCAGAACTAACAGATCAGGATCCTCAGTGGTATAGACAGTTTTTGCCTTGCCACGATACAACTCAGCTTTCTTTTGCATCTTACACACTCCAGAGATGTGATTGAACTATAGAGAAAAACAATAGGTGAATAGATTTTGTGACGCTGTTTTGCAGAACACAAAATTAACGGAAAATGGAAAACAGATAAAAATGCCTTTTCTCAGTTAATTTTTTGCTCTGTTTCAGTCAGTTAACCATCAAACCGTATCGTTAATCTAACTTACTGATATTCAATATTTTATCTTTCAATGCCTATTATGATAATAAAATTTCACGCTTGACGCAAACGATTACTTAACGATAAACACTGATTTTTTGTCCATTTGTTTTTCGCTCATGAGGTATTCGTTTTTAATTTACCAATAACTAATTAGCCAACTATATAGTTGATAATAAAAGGAAGAGTATTGATAAATGAACTGATTAATGATCAGCTTTATTATTTGGACTGGTTCAATGGTGATTGGCTGATAACAACTAATTTATGTGGATGAATATCCTTGTCTTTCCCCCAGTACACGTCCATCCAGTTAAGGTAAAAATCCTCCATATTGGCAATACGAGCAAGGGGCCTCTCTTCTTCGCCATTAGATGCGTAGACAAAGTAATGATTAAAAAATGCCCAGTTAATCATATTCTCCCAAAAGCGTTGCCCATCTTCAGTTTGTTCTTCATCCGTCACCATAATATTGTACGTATTGAGCAAATAAATGAAAAACCTTTCAGGTAAATCCTTGATAGTCATTTTATGATTAGGCGCAAAAGTTCGCCACACTTTAACCTGAGTACACGTGGTTTTCCCTATTACGATGTCCCGTCGAAACCGCAGTTCAACCAAGTACACCGTTTCAGGCTTCTCGCCTTCTGCAATTAAGCGGTATTGATCCTTCTCTCGGGATTTCACTAAACGATAACCGTTAGGTAAAACAAAACCAGGGAGTGCAAATTCACTCACTCCTTCCGCTAAAAAATGTGAGGTGTCTTCTACATTTCGGCGGGTGATGCGTAATTTTTGGTTAAATTCTGTGCCTGAAATTTTCCTTGGCATAATATCGTTGCTACCGTTTTTTGTGGGTTTCGCCTCTGCGGTGTTATTGATATTAAATAAGGTATATCCGAAAAATTTCTGATGATAAATCAATCAAAATATACGTGACGAGTATCGATTATTAATATAAATAATCGATCACTATTATTTCTTTTCCCATAAAAAAACCGTGGCTAATAACGCCACGGCTTCTATTTTTTAACCATCAAAACTGAGTGATTATTTTTTTGCTGGGGCTTTACTGAACGCCGCTTTTAATGCTGCAACCATTTCGTCATTTTGTTTCTGCGTTAATGCAACGCCTTTTGTCGAAATAAACTGCAACGTACTACGGTTGTTTAAGTCGCCCACTTGCACTTTATAGTCTGCTTCAGGCACAGTTGGGTCATCAATGCCCAACGCTTGCCACTCAGAACTGCTTAAACCTTTATAAGTCACCATTACTGAACCTGTTGAACGCGTGCGGTCACCCACTTTCATCCCCACGCTTTCTAAAGTGTGTGGTAAGCGTTCCCATACAGCATCAAACGGTGCACGGACAACAATCAGCGGTAAGCCAGTATCATCACTGCCAGTTTGCACATCAATGATGCCATAGGCGTTTTGCAGGCTATTTTTATTTGAGGTATCACGTAACGCATACAAGTTGTCAGTTAATTCATTTAATAACAATTTGTTATAACGTTGAATTTCAACAACATCCGTAATAGTTTCATCACCTTGACGCATACCTAAGTTAGTCACTGTCAAGGCTATCATGCCATTTTCAGGTTTAACTGACACTTTATGACGACTTTCCATCGGAATGTTTTCGTCAGCACGCGTCCATTTTATCCAGTCAGTTTCAATGGAGTGAGTACCGTCATCTTTCGATGAAACTGGAATGTTACGTTGCTCTAAAATCATCGTAACTTGTGACCATAAAGCACTATTTTCAGGTGTGTTTTCTAGCAACAAACGGCTTGCATCAGCGCTATTTTCCGTACGCGAACCAGCTAATTGCGAAATCGTCAGTACTGGTGGACGAATATCTAACGCTTTCCCAACTGGACCTGTTGAGGTCGTTTTTGGAATGTCGTATTCACCATTTTGTGCAGGCAATGTAATCCCTTGCGGCACATTTAATACTTTCAATGGCGCGGCGTTAAGGTATTCCTCATCACCACTGACCTGACGTTTATAGCGCTGATCGCTGGAGCAGGCTGCCAGTAACACCACAAGTGACAGGCCAGCAACCTTCATAACCTTCGATTTTTGCAATAATGTTGCCATTAAAATTCCCTAAATTTTACAGTAACCCAGCGAGTTTTAAAGCGTCCTCAACTTTTTGCTGGCCTGCCGCAGTTAACGGTGTCATTGGTAACCGTAATGTTCCATCGGCAATCAGACCTAAGCGATGACAACCCCATTTCGCTGGAATTGGATTCGGTTCAACAAATAACTGTTGGTGTAAGCCCATCAGTTTTTTATTTAATTCACGCGCCTCAGTATATTTGCCTGCAAGCGCTAAGTCACACATTTTTACCATCTGAGCCGCAGCAACGTTCGATGTCACTGAAATAACGCCCTTTCCGCCCAGTTGCATGAAATCAAGTGCGGTCGCATCGTCACCCGTTAATAGCACAAAATTATCATCAACCAGCTCTTTGATTTGATGAACACGTGCTAAGTTCCCTGTCGCTTCTTTAATTGCGACAATATTCGCCAATTTTGCTAAACGACCCACAGTTTCTGGCAGCATATCGCAACCTGTACGTGATGGTACATTATAGAGAATTTGTGGCAAGCTCGTGTTTTCTGAAATTGCTTTAAAGTGTTGATATAACCCTTCCTGTGAAGGCCTATTATAATAAGGTGTTACAGTCAGGCAAGCAACTACACCACTGTTTTCAAAATCATTTGTGAGTGAAATAGCTTCTGCAGTCGCATTTGCGCCCGCTCCTGCAATAATCGGGATACGACCATCAGCAAGCTCTAATGTTGCTTTCACAACATCCACGTGTTCTTTATGCGTTAAGGTTGCTGATTCACCAGTAGTACCAACAGAAACGATAGCCGTTGTGCCGCTTTCCACATGGTAATCGACCAATTTTTTTAAGCTAGCTTTATCTAAACGCCCCGCTGAATCCATTGGTGTGATAACTGCGACAATGCTTCCTGTTAAAAATTCTTTGTAGTTTGCGTTTCCATTAGCCATAGCGATACCCCTTAAATAATTGAACCTCCATGTTACGTTTTCATTTCCAAGAAGAAAACCACCCAACAGCAAGATTTTAATGAATTTTGTTAATGCCAACAGAGTTAACTTAAATAGAAGTAATAATTCACTGACTTTTCTCGCAAGAGTGAATGACGCCTCTTGGCAGATGTCACTTTTTATGGTTTCCTTACTCCCAGTGGCCGTCAGTTTTTATAGTCTCGTTTTAAGGCTATATTCTAATCAAATGTTTAACTGACATAATCAAAAAAATAAGGAATAGACTTTGCCTAAGACTGAACAGCAATTTCTTGTCATTACTGCGCTGGGAACAGATCGTCCGGGCATCGTGAACACCATTACACGTATTGTCAGTGAGTGTGACTGTAATATTGAAGATAGTCGCTTAGCGATGTTTGGCAAGGAGTTCACCTTCATTATGATGTTATCTGGCAGTTGGAATGCAATTACCCTCCTTGAGGCAACCTTGCCTCCTAAGGGAGCTGAACTCGACTTGCTGATTGTCATGAAGCGAACTCAGAGTGTTCAAATAACTTATTATCCATCCACAGTTACTGTGAATGTCGTTGTCGATGATGCACCTCGAATTGTCGAGCAATTCACAAATTTATTTACAACTTCGCAATGTAATATCGCAGAACTTGTTTCTAAGACTCAACCAGCCAATAATAATATGCCTGCTCAACTGGAAATTCAGATTACTGCACATGACCCGTTGGACGATAATGGCATAATTATAAAGAATAAATTTCAACAACTATGTACAATGCTAAATGCCACAGGCAATATCAGTATTGTTAACAACCCCAATATGCAGAGTTAACGGAGATATATGTAATGAACCCATTGAAAGCCGGTGATAAGGCGCCACAATTTAGCCTTCCTGACCAAGATGGTGAGATCATCAATCTTTCTGATTACCAGGGTCAGCGCGTATTAGTTTACTTTTACCCAAAAGCGATGACTCCCGGCTGTACAGTTCAAGCGTGCGGCTTGCGTGATGAGATGGATACACTCAAAGCAAAAGGCGTCGAAGTGTTAGGGATTAGCACTGACAAACCAGAGAAACTGTCGCGTTTCGCTGAAAAAGAAATGTTGAATTTCACACTGTTATCCGATGAAGACCACCAAGTGTGCGAGCAATTTGGGGTTTGGGGCGAAAAACAATTTATGGGGAAAACCTACGATGGAATTCACCGTATTAGTTTCTTAGTCGACCCAACAGGGAAAATCGAGCACGTTTTTGATGATTTCAAAACCACTAACCACCATGAAATCGTTCTCGCGTACATCAACGCAAACGCATAATACTTTATAATTCAATAGTGCTGTATATCCCATACAGCACTATGATTGATTTCTTATTTAGCCTCTTCTACTGGCTCTTCTGGCCAAACATGGATTACTGCTTTAATTAAAGTCGCCAACGGGATTGCAAAGAAAACCCCCCAAAAGCCCCACAATCCGCCAAATACCACCACGGATAAAATAATCACCAATGGGTGTAAGTTAACAGCCTCTGAAAACAGTAATGGCACTACAACGTTGCTATCCAGCCCTTGAATGACCAAATAAACTAACATCAGATACCAAAATTCACTGCCAATCCCATATTGAAATAACGCGACAATAACCACAGGAATGGTGGCAGCAACTGCACCAATATAGGGTATGAGTACCGCGACACCGACTAGCACCGATAACAATACCGCATAGCGCAAGTCGAAATAGGCAAAACATAAATAGGTTGCGACACCGACAATCACCATTTCCGTCACTTTACCGCGTAGGTAATTGGTGATTTGCTCGTTCATTTCGACCCAAACTTTCCCGACTAATAACCGGTTTTTAGGTAGCAATTTTAAGAAACTGCGACTAATACGTTCTTTATCTTTTAGTAGAAAAAAGGTCATTAATGGCACTAACACTAAATACACCGCAAGGGAAAAAATGCCAATTAGTGATGCTACCGAAGCCTTAACCACGGAATCAGCAATCCCAGACATACGGCTACGTAAGTTATCAGCCATCATATCTATGATCCCAACATCGACTAATGCAGGGTATTGCTCAGGGAGTTTTTGAGCAAACTCATTGAAGCGGTTAACCATATTGGGGAGATCGGCTATCAAATTAATACCTTGCTGCCATGCCGTTGGCGCAATAATTAAAATAACCATGGCACTTATTCCTGCAAACAAGGTCAAAATAATACTCACGGCAACTGCGCGGGATAACCCTGCGCGCTGTAGTATATTTGTTGGCCATTCAAGTAAATACGCCAAGGCAATTGCCACCAGCAATGGAGCCAGTATACTGCTGAAAAAGAAGATGATCACAAAACCTGAGACCAACAATGTAAACAGTGCCACGGCTTGTGGATCGGCAAAACGCCGACGGTACCATTGTAAAAACAATTCCAGCATGTGTTGCTCCCGAGGAATTAATGCGAAGGACAGTTCCTAAATTAACGAAAATTATACCGAATAACAGATTTTACGATAGCTTTTGCTATCATGTGTTTTAAACTTTTCGAGTTATTTGATGCCTTGTGTTTATGTACTCGAAATAAAGTTGGCACTTACCCTAAATTTTAAACGTTGTATGGGATACTCACGTTTCATGAAAAAAAAATTGAAATACCCATTATTGGCTTTCATGATCGCTGCACTCGTCAATGGTGCGGTTTTGCCTGCTTATAGTGCAATTGAAGATACCTTACCTGACATCGGTACCACTGCGGGTGGCACGCTTAGCATTAACCAAGAAATTATTATGGGTGATGCCATTACCCGGCAAATTCGCGCCAGCACACCACTAATTTACGATCCCTTGTTAACTCAGTATGTTAACAAGATTGGCATGCGTTTAGTGAAGAATGCTGACTCAGTTAAAACCCCGTTTAAGTTTTATTTAGTCAATAACCCAAATATTAACGCCTATGCTTATTTTGGCGGCAATGTGGTGCTGCACTCCGCTTTATTCCGTTATAGCCAAAATGAAAGCCAGCTCGCTTCTGTTATGGCTCACGAAATTTCTCACGTCACGCAAAGGCACCTTGCGCGAATGATGGAAGACCAAAAAAGCACCACGCCGTTAGCCATTGCAGGGACAATTGGCTCACTCCTTTTAGTCATGGCCAATCCACAAGCGGGTTTTGCTGCACTAACAGGTACGATGGCGGGTGTGCAACAAGGTAGGATTAGTTTCACACAAGCGAATGAGCAAGAAGCAGATCGTATTGGGCTGCAAACATTGCGCCGTTCGGGTTTTGATCCTCATGCAATGGCGGATTTTATGCAAACCATGGCAGATCAAACGCGCTATATGTCTAAACCGCCTGAAATCTTGTTAACGCACCCCCTTCCCGACAGCCGTTTAGCGGATGCACGTAACCGTTCAAGTCAGTTACCCAAAGCCAGTGTGCCTTCATCATTAGATTTTATGTTAGCCCGTGTCCGTATTTTAGCCATGTATGGCACAGAGCAAAAGCATGCCCTTGACCAGATCATCGAAAATTACGAGAAAGGTTCGCAAAACGAACAGCTTGCTGCGCAATATGGTAAAGCCCTGATCCTTTCACAGGATAAAAAATACGCAGATGCAGGTAAAATTCTCACTGAATTATTAAATAAACAGCCCGATAATCCGTGGTTTATCGATAGCATGACAGATGTTGATATCGAGCAAAATCAAGCAACTAAAGCCATCACTCGCCTGCAAGGTGCACTCAAAAAATCACCGAAAAACACGGTGTTTATTGTTAACTTAGCGAACGCGTTAATCAACAACCATCAGTATAAAGAAGCGACCACGTTACTGAACAAATACACTTTTGATTATCCTGATGACCCAATTGGTTGGGATTTGTTGGCTGAAGCATCAGCAAAACAAGGCAATCGCCCCGAAGAACTCGCGGCTTATGCAGAAGGCCTCGCACTACGCGGTGGTTATGACACAGCAATCAATTATTTAAGTGATGCCAGCCGCCAAAGCCGTTTAGGCAGTTATGAACAACAACGCTACGATGCACGTATCGATGCATTGAGAAAACTACAATTACGTGATGAAAATGCAAAACCGTAAGGACTCAAAATGACGGATTCAATTAAGATTTACCATAACCCGCGTTGCTCTAAAAGCCGTGAAACCTTAGCGCTTTTAGAAGAAAAAGGGATCGCACCAACGGTGGTTGAATATTTAAAAACAGCACCGACTGCTGCTGAGATTAAAAAATTATTGAAAATGCTAGGTTTTAAAGATGCTCGTCAATTAATGCGCACAAAAGAAGACTTATACAAAGAGTTGAATTTGAGTGATGACAGCTTAACGCAAGATCAACTCATTAAAGCGATGCATGAGAACCCTAAATTGATTGAACGCCCTATTGTGGTTAATGGTGATAAAGCCCGTTTAGGTCGTCCACCTGAGCAAGTGTTGGAGATTTTGTAAAAATCCCTCTTAATAAGCAAAAACCAGTCTCACTGAAAAATTAAGACTGGTTTTTTGTTATTTCTGACCTTTATATTCCATATAGCTCAGTATGGTTAAAAAAAAGCAGTGGAGAAGCCCACTATATTTGAAATTATTATTGCTTCAATAAAATCACTTTTACCATAAGAAGATTTACCAACCTTATAGAGTATATTTAATTGGTTAATTAATTGGCTTATGACTATAACGCCAAAAAATAACAAATAAACTTAAATAAAAATAGATAAAGTACAACAAAATTTTCATTTATTCATTATCTCCTTTTAAGTTGTCATCTATATTTTTCTTCGTTAATTCTGATGATATAGCACCCGTGGCACTACCAATAATATTAGGGTACTTAGATTGTTTTGGAGGAGCAGATATGGATGGCATATGTGTTAAAATCGTTCTTTCAGCCCACTAGACCATATATTCATTTTTTATCTAATAAAATAAAACCTGCATATTCCCTTTCGTTTATGATTGAGTTTCCTAACTTTATTTTATCGTAAAGAAAAATCTAAAATACTCTTTTTTATAGTCAACTAACCATATCTTTTATATTTATTATTTTAAATACCTTTGCCATTCAAGTTTAAGGCTATATTAATAATTAAGGCAGTAATAATACTATAGATTTAGAATATCTTTAACAAACGGAATGGTGAGTTTGCGTTGGGCAACAATCGAGGCGTGATCTAACTTGTTGAGAATATCAAACAACGTACCCATTTTTCTGTCGAGGCGTTTAAGCACAAAACGGCATACATCTTCAGGCAATTCAAAACCCCGCATGCGAGCACGTAATTGTAAGGCGTAGATTTTATCTTCATCACTTAATGGATGTAGTTTGTAAATCTGCCCCCAGTCGAGACGGGAAGCTAAATCAGGCAGTTTAAGGTCAATTTGACGAGGTGGACGATCACTGGTGATCAACAAGCAGGTACGGCCAATTTCGAGAATACGATTATATAAATTGAACATCGCCATTTCCCATTCCTCATCCCCAGCTATGCATTGAATATTATCAATACACACCAGTGATAGGTTTTCCATACCTTCAAGGACATCAGGCACAAAATAGGCACGTTTATCTAAAGGAACATACCCAACAGCAACGCCTTGCTCTGAAAGCTCTGCGCACGCAGCATGGAGTAAATGGCTTTTTCCGCCACCTTCACGTGACCAATAATAAATATAGCTACCATGTGCTTGATTGATTGCAGATTTTATAGCAGACAGCAACGCTTCATTTTCCCCTGCATAAAAGCTGGCAAAGGTTTCATCATCGGGTAGATAAAGTGGTAGTGAAAGCTGTGATGGTGTGTTCAGAATCGCCTCTGGCTGTACAAATCAATTTTCGCTAAACAGTTTACCACAAAAAACGCGGGTAGATGAACAAGATCCCTTTCAATTGCCGCTGCTTTAACCACAGCAGCAATTGTCATAAATTAAAAAATGTGATTACTTATCGTTATTTAGCTCTTTAACTTCACTGTTTACAAACTGTTTTTCAGGACGAACAAAGGTAATAAAACGGAACAGTAATGCCATAAAGATCCCGACAATAGTCGCTAATGCCATCCCTTTTAGTTCAGCTTGGCCAATGTGAATAACCGCGCCACTCACCCCGATAATCAAGATCACAGAGGTTAAAATTAAGTTTTGAGGCTTATTATAATCAACCTTCGAATCAATCAGAACGCGAATACCTGACGCACCAATAACTCCGTACAGTAATAATGAAACGCCCCCCATCACAGGTACAGGCACTAATTGGATTGCAGCGGCTAATTTACCAATGCACGATAACAAAATAGCGATAATCGCTGCCCCACCGATGACCCAAGTACTGTAAACCTTGGTAATTGCCATCACACCGATATTTTCACCATACGTGGTGTTTGGCGTTGAACCAAAGAAACCAGATAACACGGTTGAAAAACCGTTAGCAAACATCGAGCGGTGTAAACCTGGGGATTTCATCAAATCCCGTTCAACGATATTGGCCGTAACCACTAAGTGGCCTACGTGTTCTGCGATAACGACTAACGCCGCAGGTAAAATAGTGAGGATAGCAAACCACTCAAAACGTGGAGTATAGAATGTTGGGATTGCAAACCAAGGCGCTTCAATCACTGGGGTAAAATCCACAATCCCCATAAAGTATGACAACGCATAACCCGTTAAAAAACCGATTAAAATAGGGATAATCGATAAGAAACCACGGAACATGACCGCACATAAAATAGTCACCGATAACGTGGTTAATGAAATGATTAAAGTGTTAGTATCAACCGCCGCGCCATCTTTTGGCAGTAAACCTGCCATACCTGCCGCCGTTTGGGCGAGTTCTAAGCCGATAACAGCAACAATTGCTCCCATCGCCGCTGGCGGGAACATCACATTGATCCAGCTCCTTCCTGCCACTTTGACGATTAACGCCACAAGGCAAAACAACACACCACAAATAATAAAACCACCCAATGCCAGTTCATAACCCAATGGCAATAGAATTAACACTGGTGAAATAAAGGCAAAACTTGAGCCTAAATAAGCAGGGATCTGACCTTTACAGATAAACAAGTAGATTAATGTACCAATTCCGTTAAACAGCAAGATAGTTGCTGGGTTTACACCAAACAGAATAGGTACGACAACGGTTGCGCCAAACATCGCAAAAAGATGCTGAAAACTCAGTGGAATAGTTTGTAGTAATGGTGGTCTTTCTTCAACACCAATAGTGCGACGTGTCATTTGAGCTTATCCCCTTTTAGCTATGATTTATGCAAGTGGCCGAAGACTTGCAAACATTGATTTCATTTAATAAATCAAAAAAAAGCCGACTTCTCAGTCGGCTCATTTTTATTTAGTACCAAATATCTTATCGCCCGCATCACCGAGGCCTGGAACAATGTAACCTTCTTCATTGAGATGCTGGTCAATGGAAGCGGTATACAGCTCAACATCTGGGTGGACTTTTTCTAATGCTTTGATCCCTTCAGGTGCAGCAACTAAGACTAAAACCTTAATTGACTTACACCCTTCTTTTTTCAGTAAATCGATAGTCGCGATCATCGAACCGCCCGTTGCCAACATAGGGTCAACAACTAACGCCATACGCTCATTGATATCTGAAGTCAATTTTTGGAAATAAGGGACAGGCTGCAGTGTTTCTTCATCACGGTACACACCAACCACACTGATACGTGCGCTAGGAATGCTTTCCAATACACCATTCATCATACCGATACCTGCGCGGAGGATTGGGACTACAGTGATTTTCTTACCTTTAATTTGTTCTATTTCGACAGGACCACACCAACCATCAATAGTCACTTTTTCAGTTTCTAGGTCAGCGGTTGCTTCATAAGTCAGTAGGCTACCAACCTCTGAGGCCAGTTCACGAAAGCGTTTGGTGCTTATATCATGATCTCGCATCAGGCCAAGTTTATGTTTAACGAGAGGGTGTTTTACCTCAACGATCTTCATGGGTTTCTCCTACTATTTTAGACGCTGGCGGACAAAAAAATCGCGGGATTATAACTCTTTTAACCATGAATGCCACTAGATTACGTTTGATTTTGGTCAAAACAGCAACGATTAGGCAAACTTTTTTAAAATAGTATACCCCATATCGGTTAAGTTGCATGTTGATGATCTCCTGAATTTATTTTTTTGCCAATATTTAAATATTGGGCATATTTCACCTTGTGAACAGGCTCACTTTCTGCCATTTTCAGCCATAATAATTTTCATTCACAAAGCTATCGCAAACGTTTGCTTAGCCTGTTAGAATACTGCCCATGATGTTATTTTTTTCAAAAATGTAATTGCCTTGGGGGCCGTAGTGACTGATAAAACCTCTCTCAGCTATAAAGATGCCGGTGTCGATATTGATGCAGGTAACGCACTGGTTGAACGTATTAAAGGTGTCGTAAAAGAAACGCGTCGTCCCGAAGTGATGGGGGGTCTTGGTGGGTTCGGTGCATTATGTTCCCTGCCACAAAAATACCGCGAGCCCGTACTTGTTTCAGGTACCGACGGCGTTGGGACAAAATTACGTCTGGCAATGGATTTAAAACGCCATGATTCAATCGGGATTGACCTTGTTGCCATGTGCGTTAATGACCTTATCGTTCAAGGCGCTGAGCCATTATTCTTCCTTGATTACTACGCGACAGGTAAATTAGACGTTGATACCGCTGCCAGCGTCATCACGGGAATTGCCGATGGCTGTAAACAATCTGGCTGCGCATTAGTGGGTGGTGAAACCGCTGAAATGCCAGGAATGTACCATGGTGAAGACTATGACGTTGCAGGCTTTTGCGTTGGTGTAGTTGAGCGCTCTGAAATCATTGATGGCAGCAAAGTCAGCGCAGGTGATGCGCTAATCGCCCTCGCCTCAAGTGGCCCTCACTCAAACGGCTATTCATTAGTGCGTAAAATTTTAGAAGTCAGCAAAACGAACCCCGAAACTGAACAATTAGATGGCAAATCATTGGCTGACCATTTATTAGAACCTACACGTATTTATGTGAAAAACGTGTTAGAGCTGATTGCGAAGAATGACATTCATGCGATCGCACACATTACAGGCGGCGGTTTCTGGGAAAATATCCCACGCGTTCTACCGGATAATACCCAAGCGATTATTGATGGTAGTAGCTGGCAATGGCCTTCAGTTTTTAGTTGGCTACAAAACGCGGGTGATGTCAGTACCCATGAAATGTACCGCACCTTTAACTGCGGTGTTGGCATCATCATTGCCCTGCCACAAAGTGAAGTCAATACCGCATTAGCGTTATTAACATCACTGGGTGAAAACGCATGGCAAATTGGTTCAATCGGCCAATTACCTGCGGGTGAAGAGCAGGTTGTGATCCGCTAATGAAAAAAATCGTTGTCCTCATTTCTGGCAGTGGCAGTAACTTACAATCGATCATTGAAGGTTGCCAGTCAGGCACAATAAAGGGTCGCATTGTGGCCGTAGTGAGCAACCAAAACACGGCTTATGGACTAGTGCGGGCACAGCAGGCAGGGATCCCTGCCGCTTGTCTTGATGCAAAAGCGTATAGCAATCGCCAAGCCTATGATGCCGCTTTATTAGCGCTTATTGAACAATACCAACCAGACTTGGTAGTCTTAGCTGGGTTTATGCGTATTTTATCCCCTGATTTTGTCACTCATTTCACAGGGAAATTACTCAATATTCACCCTTCTTTATTGCCTAAATACCCTGGGCTACATACTCATCGTAAGGCTTTGGAAAATGGTGATAAAGAACATGGTACTTCCGTTCATTTTGTCACTGAGGAATTAGACGGTGGCCCTGTGATATTACAGGCTAAAGTTCCTATTTTCCCTGAAGATACCGAAGCAGACCTCATTGAACGAGTAAAAACGCAAGAACATACTATTTACCCTCTGGTTGTACAATGGTTTAGTGATAACCGCTTGACCATGGTTGAAGGTAAAGCCGTATTAGATGGTAAAGTGCTCCCTCAACAGGGTTATGCTAATGAGTAGTTTATTTTCTGTATAAATAACGATTCAAAGGGTGGAATTTCCACCCTTTTTGTTGCACTAAAATTGGCGAATATACAATCTGTCAATTGATTGTTTTTTCAGCGATTAACCACTTAGTTCTGCATAAAGTGAACTATTCTTCAACAAGGGGATGATCTCTCTGTGTTATGTCATTATTTTATCCCAAATAAGTGGTATCCTTATTTAAGCAAAAAATGTTTTTTCATAACCAATAGAGGTGTTTTATGACTACCGGGCAAGTTCATCCGTTTAGGTTGCGCCCACTTGAACGTGAAGATTTAGCGTTTATTCATCAACTTGATAACAACGCCAGTGTGATGCGCTACTGGTTTGAAGAGCCTTACGAGGCCTTTGTTGAGCTAAGTGATCTTTACGACAAACATATTCATGACCAATCCGAACGCCGTTTTATCGTGGAAAATGATAGCGAAAAAGTCGGGTTAGTTGAATTGGTTGAAATTGATTATGTTCACCGCCGTTCTGAGTTCCAAATTATCATTGCACCGCACCACCAAGGCCATGGCTATGCGAGCCGTGCAGCAAGGCTGGCAATGGACTATGCTTTCTCTGTATTAAATTTGTATAAGCTTTATCTCATTGTTGATAAAGAAAATGTCAAAGCGATCCACATTTATAATAAACTTGGCTTCCATACTGAAGGTGAATTGATTGATGAGTTTTTCGTGAATGGTCGCTACCATACGGCTATCCGTATGTGCGTTTTCCAACAGCAATATTTTGCAATGAAACAGCAATCAGAGAACCCTGAAAGCGTCATCGCACAAGATAAAGCAATTAAGCATCACATTTAGTTAACTGGCTGATACAATCGCCATTAAGTAACAAGCGTCTAATACGGAGTCAGAATGTCCCAAGAACGTCTCTATCATGAAAAAGAGCTAAGCTGGCTGTCTTTTAACGAGCGCGTTTTGCAAGAAGCCGCCGATAAGCGTAACCCGTTAATTGAGCGAATGCGTTTTTTGGGCATTTATTCCAATAACTTAGACGAGTTCTATAAAGTGCGCTTCGCCGACGTGAAGCGCCGTATTTTAATTAATGAAGAACGTGGCTCTGCCAGTGGCTCTCGCCATTTACTTAAGCGCATCCAAGCAAAAGTCGCCAAACAAGAACAAGAGTTTGACGTTTTATATAATGATTTATTGCTTGAAATGGCCCGTAACCAAATCTTCCTGATTAATGAGCGACAGATTTCCCCACGCCAACAAATTTGGTTGCGCCAATATTTTCGCCAAAATCTGCGCCAACATATTACACCGATTTTAATCAACCCAGACACAGATTTAGTTGAATTTTTAAAAGATGACTATACCTATCTTGCGGTTGAGATAATTAATGGCAATGACATTCAATATGCACTGCTAGAAATTCCATCGGATAAAGTCCCGCGTTTTGTTAATCTCCCGCCTGAGATGCCAAAGCGTCGTAAATCCATGATTTTAATTGATAACATTCTTCGTTATACGTTAGACGAAATTTTCAAAGGCTTTTTCGATTACGACGAACTTAACGCGTATTCCATGAAAATGACGCGTGACGCCGAGTATGATATCGCTACCGAAATGGAGTCCAGCTTGCTGGAAATCATGTCGTCGACGTTAAAACAGCGCTTAACCGCAGAGCCTGTGCGTTTTGTTTATCAACGGGATATGCCTGATGAAATGGTCGCCTTGTTGCGGGAAAAACTGGGATTATCCAACGATGACTCCGTCATTGCGGGTGGCCGTTATCATAACTTCAAAGACTTTATTAATTTCCCCAATGAAGGAAATAAAAATCTATTAAACAAACCATTGCCTCGCTTGCGCCACCGCTGGTTTGATAATTTCCGTAACGGTTTTGATGCCATTCGGGAACGCGATGTGTTGCTGTATTACCCGTATTATACCTTTGAGCATACCTTGGAGTTATTGCGCCAAGCCTCATTCGACCCAAATGTGATATCCATTAAAATCAATATTTATCGTGTCGCAAAAGATTCACGCATCATCGATTCCGTGATCCACGCGGCACACAACGGCAAAAAAGTCACTGTGGTCGTTGAATTACAAGCACGTTTTGATGAAGCAGCGAACATCCATTGGGCTAAACGATTAACAGAAGCGGGTGTGCATGTTATTTTCTCCGCGCCAGGTCTGAAAATTCATGCCAAGTTATTTATCATCTCCCGTATGGAAGAAGGCCAAATTGTCCGTTATGCCCACATTGGGACTGGAAACTTTAACGAAAAAACGGCACGGTTGTATACCGACTATTCCTTACTAACGGCTAACGAGCAAATCACCAATGAAGTGCGCCGCGTATTTAGCTTTATTGAAAACCCATATCGCCCTGTCACCTTCGATAATTTGATGGTTTCACCACAAAATACACGGACAAAGTTAACTGCGCTAATTGACCAAGAAATTACCAACGCTCTGGAAGGTCTACCAAGTGGAATTACATTAAAAATTAATAACTTGGTTGATAAAGAACTGACTGATAAGCTCTATGATGCCTCTAATGCAGGGGTAAAAATTCGTTTATTAGTTCGTGGGATGTGTTCGCTAGTGGCTGGCCAAGCGGGTTACAGTGAAAACATTCAAGTCACCAGCATTGTTGACCGCTTTTTGGAGCATGACCGCGTCTATGTGTTTGCCAACGCAGGAGACGAAAAAGTCTTTATTTCTTCAGCTGATTGGATGACTCGAAATATTGACTACCGAATTGAAGTCGCGGTTCAATTAGTCGATCCCCTTTTAAAACAACGGGTTTTGGATATTCTGGAATTACAATTCAGTGATACTGTAAAAGCGCGTTATGTTGACAAAGATTTAAGTAATCATTATGTTCCCCGCGGCAACAAGCGAAAAATTCGTTCTCAACTTGCCATTTATGAACATTTGAAATCACTTGAAACGCCAGATACCCGAGCTTGATACTATGCCAATAACAACATCATCAGCACCAAGACCCCAAGAAATTGCGGCCATTGACCTAGGTTCAAATAGCTTTCATATGGTGATTGCGCGCGTTGTCAATGGTGCGCTTCAAGTACTTACCCGCCTAAAAAAACGTGTTCACCTTGCTGATGGACTGAGCGATACCAATGAATTAAGTGAAGAAGCGATGGAACGCGGGCTTTCTTGTTTAGCACTATTCGCCGAACGCCTGCAAGGCTTTTCCCCCGATAACGTCTGCATTGTGGGCACCCATTCCTTACGTGTCGCCACCAATGTGAAAGATTTTTTGCAACGCGCAAAAGAGATCATACCCTATCCTATTGAAATTATTTCAGGGCAAGAAGAAGCCCGTTTAATTTTTATGGGTGTCGAACATACCCAGCCAGAAAAAGGCCGTAAACTGGTTTTAGACATTGGTGGTGGTTCGACCGAAATTGTTATCGGTGAAAAATTTGAACCCTTATTGATTGAAAGCCGCCGAATGGGCTGTGTCAGCTTTGCAAAAAACTATTTTCATAATGAAACTATCACACCTGAATTTTTTAACCGTGCTTACCTTGCGGCTTGTTTAAAATTAGAAAGCACTGCCATTCTATTTAAAAAATACACATGGGATGTCGCAATGGGGGCGTCGGGGACCATTAAAGCAGCACACGGGGTTTTAGTGGAACTTGGTTACAAAGACGGCATGATTACCCGTGAACGCCTTACTGAAATAAAAAATATGGCGTTGAAATATAAAACTTTTTCTTCTCTGGATATTCCTGGACTGTCCAATGAACGCAAACAGGTTTTTGTTCCTGGCTTAGCGATTTTACTGGCGGTTTTTGACTCATTAGAGATTAAAGAATTACGATTATCGGATGGCGCACTGCGCGAAGGGGTTTTATATGAAATGGAGGGCCGTTTTCGCCACCAAGATATTCGCCAACGTACTGCTTTAAGCCTTGCTGAGCACTACAATATTGATAGAGAACAAGCAAAACGGGTGTTGAAAACCATGGAAGAACTTTATTACCAATGGGGTCAACAAAATCCTAAACAAATCAATCCACAATTAGAGTCTATTTTAATTTGGGCAGTGATGCTTCATGAAGTTGGATTAAGCATTAACCATAGTGGCATGCATCGCCACTCCGCTTATATTTTGCAAAATACCAATTTGCCTGGCTTTAACCAAGAACAACAACTGTTGTTAGCTACGCTAGTGAGAAATCATCGCCGAGCCATAAAATACGATGATATTCCTAAGTTTAACCTATTTAAACGCAAACAGTTTATGCCGTTAATTCAAATTTTGCGGCTCGCTATTTTATTAAATAATCAACGTCAATCCACCACCATTCCATCATCTTTGCGCATCGAAACAGACGATGGATATTGGACACTTTATTTACCTGCAGAATATCTTGAGCAAAATGCCTTGATGTTATTGGATTTAGAAAAAGAAAGTGCTTATTGGGAAGATGTTCCTGGTTGGTCATTAAGTATATGCGCGGAGAATAAATAACTTTCAGCCATTATTGTGGTGATTTCTTCTTGTTTTTTTCACGCTAAACGCGGAAATCACTGCCTGTTTGGTGCGACTATTTGATATATTATTCAAATGGGCGACAATAATGATAATAAATTTCGTCCGCTCACAGACGAATTAATAAAACGCGCTTCGGCGCGGCTATTGTTTTAAGGATTAAAATGTCACAATCTGCTTTCTCAAACGATGTGGGGCCAATAGTTAACCCGCACTCACAAAAGCTGGCACACATTCGCCAGCAGATCCTGACGCTTTTTTTAGATGACGAGGAATTCGTCCACGCACTTGTTGAAAATGATCAACACGTCAGTATTGATGACAAAGCAATTAGTGAAAAAATCAGTACTGTTAAAGAATTACTTCTCGATTTACACACCGCGGATATCGCCGATATTTTAGAAATGTTACCCTACGATGAACGTCTCGCCTTATGGCGTTTAGTCGATAATAACGAGCGCGGTGAAGTACTCGTCGAGGCCTCTGTCTCTGTATGGGACAGCCTGATTAAAGACATGTCGGATAGAGAATTGCTACGCGCGGTTGCTAGCTTACATGTGGATGAACAAGCCTACATTGCCGAACATCTTCCGCGCGACACCATGCGCCGCCTGTTAACCTATTTAGAACCAAGCCTACGCAGCCGTATTCGCGAAGTTTTACAATACGCAAAAGACAGTGTCGGCCAAATGATGGATTTCGAATTCGTCACCGTTCGTCCAAACGTAGCCTTAAAAACAGTACAACGTTACTTACGCCAACGCGGCAAAATTCCAGAAGCCACCGATAAAATTTTCGTAGTAGATAACAACAATTATCTGCAAGGGGAATTACCTCTAACCACCATTTTGACACAATCACCCGATAAAATCGTCGCCGACGTCATGAAAACGGATACGGTTACCTTCCTGCCTGATGAAAAAGGGGAAGACGCAGCGAGCGCGTTCGAACGGTATGACTTAATTTCTGCTGCCGTTGTGGACAGCAATGGCTTACTGATGGGTCGTCTGACGGTTGAAGACATCGTTGATAATATTAGCGAAGAAAATGATAACAGCATCCGTCGTATGGGGGGGTTAAGCCCTGAAGAAGACGTCTTTGCACCTGTAGGCCAAGCGGTTAAAACCCGTTGGACATGGCTGGCCATCAACTTGTGTACTGCTTTCGTCGCATCCCGTGTGATTGGTGTGTTTGAAGACACCATCTCTCAGCTGGTTGCTCTCGCCACTTTGATGCCTATTGTGGCTGGGATTGGCGGAAATACAGGGAACCAAACTATCACCATGATCGTGCGTGCGATCGCACTCCACCAGATCCAAAGTGGTAGCTTTTCCTTCTTAATGCTCAGGGAGCTGGGTGTCGCCTTTATCAACGGTATTGTCTGGGGCGGTATCATGGGGGTAGTCACCTATTTCCTCTATGGCGATCTTGCCATGGGTGCAGTGATGACGCTTGCAATGGTACTAAACCTATTGATGGCGGCAATAATGGGTGTGCTTATCCCACTTATTATGATCAAAATGGGGAAAGACCCTGCTATTGGCTCTAGCGTAATGATTACAGCTATCACCGATACTGGCGGCTTCTTTATTTTCCTCGGCCTCGCTACCCTATTCTTAGTATAATCTTTGTTCGTGCATGTTCAGCGAGAGCGTTGAGCATGCACGATTTATAAAACTCCGCCATTTCCAATAAAAACCACACAAATATTTCAAACTTAACGTAGAAAGCTCATTGCATTGCAAAGTATTTATTATTTTATTAGCAAGTTCATCTATTATATAGATTAAAATTACCATTCAAATAATTATATTTAGTGTTTATTTCATTACATTAAATAGTAAGAAATTATTAAATTAATCATAATTAACTAAATATATTACTATTTTAAATATACGATATTCTGCAAAATGCAGATTATTAACATCATATAAGGTTATTTAAAGCCGCATTAGATATTAAACCCTAACAAAGAAAACTAATAAGAATGTTATGCTTGTTTTTGGTGTTGCGGTTTACAGAATATAGAATTTCCTGCTATAAATAAGGCATGCAAAAAGATACTGTGTATTGAACTACGTTATACCCATCCAACGTTTTCGACCTCTTATCTGCACCCAATAAATATGATTGGCTCATTATTTTGAGTAAATGCTTGTTACCCTGAATTTATATCATCGTGAATATTTTCAGGTATTTTAGAAGGATAGTATTATGACATCGCAAACAACCAGCCAGCCCTCGGCACGACCGTTGGGCAAAGAAGATTATAAAACCTTAGGCTTGTCCTCTTTAGGCGGCACACTGGAATTTTATGATTTCGTTATTTTCGTCTTCTACGCGAAAATTATTTCTCAGCTCTTTTTCCCTGGGGATAATGAATTTCTCGCGCTAATGGCGACACTTGGCTTGTTTGCAGCGGGTTACCTTGCTCGCCCACTTGGCGGCATTATTATGGCTCACTTTGGTGACAAAATTGGCCGTAAAAAAATGTTCACCTTGAGTATTTTCTTGATGGCATTTCCAACATTCGTGATTGGTTTCTTGCCAACATTTGAAACCATTGGTGCCGCAGCGCCACTGTTATTATTGTTAATGCGCATCATGCAAGGTGCCGCTATCGGTGGTGAAATGCCAGGGGCATGGGTATTTATCGCGGAGCATACGCCAAAACAGCGTTACGGCTTAGGTGTTGGCACATTAACGTCAGGGATCACTGGTGGTATCTTATTAGGTTCCATCGTGGCTATCATTATCGAGCGCACTTACACGACTGCTGAAGTCCATGACTTCGCATGGCGTATTCCGTTTATCTTGGGCGGTATCTTTGGCTTTATCTCTGTGTATTTACGTCGTTTCTTGCAAGAAACACCTATTTTTAGGGAGCTAGCTGCGAAGAAAGCGTTATCTCAAGAATTACCTGTAAAAACGGTCATTAAATCCCATAAGCAAGCCTGTATGATCACTGCAGCGCTGACATGGTCATTATCAACGGCGATTGTTGTGACGATTTTGATGACACCTGATGTGGTTTTAAAAGGCATCTACAATATTGACCGTAATATTGCGTTACAAGCCAACTGTGCTGCCACATTAACCCTGACGTTAGGCTGTATTTTTTGGGGCTGGTTAGGGGATAAAACAGGTACTCGTACTTCTATGACCTTGTCATGGGGCGGATTAGCAGTCACAGCGATTTATTTTTATTCGTCTTTATCAACGGATATTGCCGCCAACACCTTAATTTTTAACTATGGCTTGATGGGCTTCTTTGTCGGTGCGATTGCAACAACGCCAATTATCAGCACGCGTGCATTCCCACCTGAAATTCGTTATTCAGGTTTATCATTCGCTTATAACGTTGCCTACGCCATCTTTGGTGGTTTAACACCAATTTTAACAGGCGCATGGTTGCAACAATCTCACATGGCGCCTGCGTATTATGTGGCAGGCGTGTCATTGTTAGCCGTTGCCGTTGCCTTCATTCCTCTTTCTTGGAAGGGGTGGACGGTCAATAACAATAAAAATGATGAGCGTGTACCTGTCTTAAATTCCGAAGCAACAAATTAATAAAATATAAACTTAAATGGCCCCTCATATTCTTAATAAACAGGGGCCTCTTTATGCTAACTCCTCTGACCGTAAAAAAGCTTATCTAGTGATCTTACAAAATTATGTTGATCTTGAGCGATAACTGTATCACCGCTAGCAATGCTACTCATTAGTGAAATAATTTCATCTAGATATACTCGAGTATCATCTTTACTTAATTCTTTCTTATTATGATTGAATTCGCTTCTCTTGATCAGACTATCTAGATAGCCCTGTCGTTGTTCGTACTCTTTATTTTTTGCAATAAACAATTCTGTATCTAGCGTATTTGCACCTTCATTGTTTATCTTCTTAGATAAGCCTTTTATCTCAGTCTTTAATTGCATGACCTCACTCAATAATGCCTCTAAATGATTATGGCCTTTATATGGTATATTAGATGTAAGTCCCTTCACTTCATTCTCAATATATATTATATCTGCAATCAATTGATCTGAAGTCTTTTTCAGTTGCTTATTACTTTTAATTATCAATAATAAACGCTCTTTCTCATATGGTTCCATTATAGATATTGGTGCATATCTGTTATTGGTTATTTTTGTATAATCCTCAACTAATGACGTTTTATCATCTGAAAAATCAAAATATAAATCGTGTTTAGTTCTTTCTTTATCGTATGCACAGCAAACTTGATTTCGAATTACCCTGATAAAATCTTTTGCATGAAGCAAGGTGAACTTAAAGTTATTTAAATTACCGCAATAGTCTTTTTTGATATCAAAAATCAAATCATAATAATCTGAGTTATTTTTATATTTAACATCCCCCTGTGCGCCTAACACTGAGAAATTCGCCAAATATCCATCTACTCTTAACGCGTAAGATGCTAGCTTATCTTCAAGAAGATTAATTTTTCCATCGAGATTTAATAACTTATTTTCTATTTCCATAAGTTTATTAATATAATTTTTTCTTTTCGAATCGACTGAATAGTTCATAAATTTAACCTTGTTATTCGTTACCCATTAGCCTTCTTCCATCCAAAACAGAGGCTACTATCAATGAATTACTAAAATATCAATGCCATAAATAGCATACCAAAACATCCATTACATAATTAATGGCTATATTATTATTTTAAGTAACCGTTTGAATTTGCATCTCTGTGTTATCGGTAATATTCTTTTCAGTTATTTTCCATTTTAATAAGTTAGTTTTATACGTAAAACCTAACAATGGTACATATCGACCAGCACTTAAACTTTATGCGTTTTAAACCGCATAAACTAATTTTTTATTTATATAATTTTGAATAATTCATTTTTAAATGACGTTGAAAAAGCCATAACCGACGGAATATAAAAACAAAAAAACAGTACTCACCTCGGCTTGGAGATATTCCGAAATGTATCATCCTTCCTTTACATCAAACCACTAGTTAGTGGTACGTACATAAATTGACACTTATTCATAATTCCTCCATTTTTCTTTGTGCCTATCAGGCTAAACTATTAGTATGTGTAACTGACTCTTTTCAGTTAGTTTTTTGCCTCACAGCCAGACTAATTTTATCCACTCTTTTGAGTTAAGCGAATGACCAAAAATGAATAAGCAAAATCGCCGCAAATCTTTTACTCGCTCTGCTATTTTTGTTGCCATCATTGTGGCCGCTGGAGCGACTTGGTATTTTTACAATCAAGAAAAAACCGCAGATACGCCTAACTCAAGCGCGGTTGCCAAACCCAATTCACAACGCAGTGCAATGGGCCGCCCTCCTCGCGTTTTAGCACCAGTACAATTTGCTGTCGCTGAACAAAAAGTGGTTCCACGGTTTTTATCGGGCTTAGGAACGGTCCAAGCCGCTAATGTGGTGACAGTAACCAGCCGCGTTGAAGGGCAATTGATGAAGCTCTATTTTACTGAAGGGCAATACGTCAATGCAGGGGATTTGCTCGCACAAATCGACCCTCGCCCATTTGAGGTACAATTAGCCCAAGCTGAAGGCCAACTCGCAAAAGACAAGGCAACACTCGCCAATGCTCAACTGGATTTAGCCCGTTACCAAAAATTAGCGGGTACAAAAGTCATTTCACAACAAGAACTGGATAACCAACGTGCATTAGTATTACAAGCTCAAGGCAGTATTAAAGTCGATCAAGCCGCTGTCGACAGTGCTAAGTTGCAATTAACTTACAGCAAAATCACAGCCCCTATTTCTGGACGTGTAGGTTTAAAACAAGTCGATGTGGGTAATTTTGTCTCGTCGGGAACATCAACACCGATTGTTGTGATCACCCAAACGCAGCCCGCAGATGTATTGTTTGCCTTACCTGAAGGGGATATCCCCGCAATCCAGCAAGCCCAAGCGAACAGTAAAAATGTCCTGATTGAAGCTTGGGATCGTAATAACATTGCCCTGATTGCTCGTGGCGAACTGCTCAGTACCGATAACCAAATTGATGCGGCAACAGGCACATTGAAAATTAAAGCACGCTTCACCAATGAGGAACAAAAATTGTTCCCGAACCAATTTGTGAATGTGAAGATGCAAGTCGAAACCCTACAAGATGCTGTAGTTATCCCCACCGCAGCCTTACAAATGGGTAATGAAGGCCATTATGTCTGGGTTCTCAGTGAAGATAACAAAGTGAGCAAGCATACCGTCACTGTAGGGATGCAAGATAGCCAACAGGTAGTGATTGAAAGTGGTTTAGCCGCCAACACAAAAGTGATTACAGACGGTGTAGATAAGCTCACCGATGGTACAACAGTTGAAGTCGTTACCCCTGAAAGCTTAGCGAAAAAAGACAAAGAACCCCGTAAAGGTCAACCGACTCGTGCGGAGAAAGCATAATGCGGCCTGAAATGTTAAAAGGTGGCGGCCCATCTCGCCTATTTATCTTGCGCCCAGTTGCAACAACCTTATTCATGGTGGCTATATTACTGGCAGGGATTATTGGCTATCGCTTCTTACCCGTTTCCGCTTTACCTGAGGTCGATTACCCCACCATTCAGGTCGTGACGCTGTATCCTGGCGCAAGTCCTGATGTCATGACCTCCGCAGTTACAGCCCCTCTGGAAACCCAATTCGGGCAGATGTCAGGCTTAAAGCAGATGTCATCCCAGAGCTCAGGTGGCGCGTCTGTGATCACTTTGATGTTCCAGCTTTCATTGCCGTTAGAGGTTGCTGAACAAGAAGTACAAGCCGCGATTAATTCCGCCAGCAGTCTATTGCCATCGGATTTACCTTACCCCCCCATCTATAACAAAGTGAATCCTGCAGACCCGCCTGTTTTAACGTTAGCGGTGACATCCGATGCCATGCCGTTGACACAAGTACAAGATATTATTGAAACGCGGATCGCACAAAAAATCTCCCAAGTTAATGGTGTGGGTTTAGTGACACTCGCTGGCGGTCAACGCCCTGCTGTGCGGGTGAATCTTAACCCTCAAGCGATGGCAGCCAAAGGGCTGGACAGCGAAACTATTCGTGTCGCGATTAATAATGCCAACGTCAATTCTGCTAAAGGGAGTTTTGACGGCCCAACTCGCGCGGTGACCCTTTCCGCCAATGACCAAATGAAATCCCTCGATGATTACCGTAAGTTAATTGTTGCATTCCAAAATGGTGCACCTGTTCGCCTTGGCGACATTGCAACCGTCAAAGAAGGTGCTGAAAATGCATATCTCGGGGCATGGGCAAACAACGAACAAGCGATCGTGATTAACGTTCAGCGCCAACCTGGTGCGAACGTAATTGAAACCACGGATACTATTCGTACATTATTACCTGAACTTATTGAGAGCCTCCCTAAATCCGTTAATGTCGATATTTTAACGGACAGAACCAGCACCATCCGCGCTTCAGTCAATGATGTGCAATTTGAGTTGATGTTAGCCATCGCGCTGGTTGTCATGGTCATTTATCTCTTTTTACGCAACGGGATTGCCACGTTAATTCCAGGTATCGCAGTGCCACTTTCCCTGGTTGGCACCTTTGCGGTGATGTATTTTTGCGGATTCTCCGTGAATAACCTAACATTAATGGCGCTAACCATCGCTACAGGCTTTGTCGTGGACGATGCCATTGTCGTGATCGAAAATATCTCCCGCTATTTAGAACAAGGGGATAAACCGCTGGTTGCGGCATTAAAAGGCGCGGGGGAAATTGGTTTTACCATCATATCCCTAACCTTCTCTCTTGTTGCTGTGTTAATTCCGCTGTTATTTATGGGGGATATTGTTGGCCGCTTATTCCGTGAATTTGCCATTACCCTTGCTGTTGCCATTTTGATTTCAGCGGTGGTATCCCTCACGCTCACCCCAATGATGTGTGCGCGGTTATTAAAACCAGAATCGCAGCATAAACATAACCGTTTTGAGTTAGCATGTGAGCGATTCTTTGACCGCATGGTGGCAGGTTATGCCATTTGGCTGAAGCGAATTTTAAACCACCAGTGGCTCACGCTGTCCGTTGCGCTTGGTACTATGGTACTCACCGTCTTGTTATATATGTGGATCCCAAAAGGCTTCTTCCCATTACAAGACAGCGGCATTATTCAAGGCTCCATTGAAAGTCGGCAATCCATTTCGTTTTCTGCGATGGCACAAAAGCAGCAAGAAGTCGCGAACAAGCTCCTCGCCGACCCTGCCGTTGATAACGTCACCACCTACGTCGGCGTCGATGGCACAAACGCAACACTGAATAATGCGCGCCTTCAGATTACCTTAAAACCCCTTGATGAGCGTGAAGATCGCGTCGTTGCTATTATTGCTCGTCTGCAACAATCCGTAGATAACATTGCGGGAGTGAATTTATACCTACAACCAATGCAAGATTTAACCATTGATACGCAAGTGGCTCGTACTCAATATCAATTCACCTTGCAAGCAAGTACTCTTGATGAGTTATCGACTTGGGTGCCTAAGTTGATGAGTGAGTTAGAGCAGCAACCTGAGTTAACGGATGTGAGTAGTGATTGGCAAAATAAAGGGTTAGTCGCTTATGTGAATGTTAACCGCGATACAGCAAGCCGTTTTGGCATTACCATGTCATCCATCGATAACGCGCTGTACAATGCCTTTGGTCAGCGCATGATTTCAACCATTTATACCCAATCGAATCAATATCGCGTCATTTTAGAGCATGATACGCAAACCCGCGATGGTATGGATGCCCTGAACGATATTCGCTTAAAAGGTACCGATGGCGCCATAGTGCCACTCAGTACCTTAGTGAACATTCAAGAAGGCTATGGCCCATTGGCGATTAATCATCTTGATCAATTCCCTGCTGTGACATTCTCATTTAATGTGGCCGATGGCGCATCCTTAGAATCCGCAGTCAATGCGGTTAAGCACGCGGAATCACAAATTTCGATGCCAAAATCCATTACTACGCAATTCCAAGGCGCGACGTTAGCCTTTGAAGCTGCATTAAGCAGCACCATTTGGCTAATCGCAGCCGCGATTGTGGCGATGTACATCGTGCTAGGTATTTTATATGAGAGCTTTATTCACCCCATTACCATTCTTTCGACCTTACCCACGGCGGGCGTAGGTGCACTGCTCGCCTTAATGATGGCAGGAAAAGACCTCGATGTTATCGCGGTAATAGGGATTATCTTATTGATTGGTATCGTGAAAAAGAACGCCATCATGATGATTGACTTTGCTCTAGCCGCAGAGCGAGAACAAGGCATGTCACCGTATGATGCCATCTATCAAGCTTGTTTATTACGTTTTCGCCCAATATTGATGACAACAATGGCTGCATTGCTAGGTGCATTGCCGTTAATGCTCAGTACGGGTGTAGGTGCCGAGTTGCGCCAACCGCTGGGGATTTGTATGGTAGGGGGCTTGATTATGAGCCAGATATTAACGTTATTCACGACCCCTGTGATTTATTTGTTATTTGACCGTTTGTCACATTACCTAAAAGCACGCCGTCAAATAAATAAGGCGCAGGTATCGTAATGAAACGCTTTTTCGCCCTGTTTATTAGCCGCCCCGTTGCCACCACACTGATTAGTGTAGCGATCACCTTGTGCGGTGCATTAAGTTTTCTCTTTTTACCTGTCGCGCCGCTTCCCCAAGTGGACTACCCTGTGATTAACGTGACAGCGTCACTTCCTGGCGCATCTCCTGAAACCATGGCATCTTCCGTTGCAACGCCTTTAGAGCGTTCATTAGGCAGCATAGCAGGGATCAGCGAGATGACTTCAAGCAGCGCACTGGGTCGCACCACAATCACCCTCGAATTTAATCTTGATAAAGATATCAATAACGCGGCGCGGGAAGTCCAAGCCGCCATTAATGCCGCCCAAACCCTGCTGCCTAGCGGTATGCCCAGTCGCCCACGCTACTACAAATCGAATCCATCCGATGCGCCAATCATGATTTTAACCATGACATCGCAGACCTTAGGAACAGGGGAAATTTATGATATCGCCTCGACACGCCTTGCCCAACGTATTGCACAAATTGAAGGCGTTAGTGAGGTTTCTGTAGGCGGTGGTTCACTTCCCGCAGTGCGTGTGGAATTAAACCCAACAGCGTTATTCAACCAAGGCGTATCCCTTGATGCCGTGCGCTCAGCCATCAGTAGCGCTAACGTGCGCCAACCCCAAGGCTACATTAACGATGACGAAAAACGGTATCAGGTACAAACCAACGATGAGTTAAAAAAAGCGGCAGATTACCGGCCAATTATTGTGCACTATAAGGCAGGCAACGCAGTTAAGCTCAGTGACGTTGCCAATGTCAAAGATTCTATTGAGAATGTCCGTGCAGCTGGAATGGCAGATGGCAAGCCCGCCATCTTGATTGTGATCCGCCGTGAGGCGGGTGCCAATATTATTGAAACCGTCAATCGCATACGGGCTGAAATCCCTGAATTTAGGGACATGATCCCTGCCGCCATTGACCTCAAAGTCGCACAAGATAGAACGCCAACCATTCGCGCTTCCCTTGCAGAAGTGGAACGTGCCCTGTTAATCGCCGTCGCATTGGTTATTTTGGTGGTACTGCTATTCCTACGTTCTGGACGTGCTACCTTAATTCCCGCTATTGCCGTACCTGTTTCGCTAATTGGTACTTTTACTGCCATGTATTTATGTGGCTTTAGTCTTAACAACTTATCATTGATGGCATTGACCGTTGCTACGGGCTTTGTGGTCGATGATGCAATTGTGGTTTTGGAGAATATTTCCCGTCATATTGAAAATGGCATGAAGCCCTTTATGGCTGCAGTCAAAGGGGTGCATGAAGTCGGCTTTACTGTCGTCTCCATGAGTATATCCTTGGTTGCAGTGTTTATCCCTCTCCTCTTGATGGATGGGCTGGTTGGTCGGCTTTTTCGTGAGTTTGCCATTACCCTTGCAACCGCAATTGGGATTTCATTAATTGTTTCCCTCACTCTGACCCCCATGATGTGCGCATATTTGCTTAAAAAGCGGGGAAGAAATAGTAAAGCCAAACACCGTGGCTTTGGTCGTATCTTACTGTGGGTTCAAGAACGCTATGGTATTGCACTAAACTGGGTGTTAAACCACCGCCGTAGCGTATTAGCGATTTTGTTTGCCACTATTGGGCTTAATGTTTATTTATATATTACTGTTCCTAAAGCATTTTTTCCTGAACAAGATACAGGTCGTGTATTGGGCTTTGTCCGTGCCGACCAAAGTATCTCGTTCCAATCAATGAAAGAAAAAATGACCCGTTTTATGGAACAGGTTAAAGAAGACCCCGCTATCGATAATGTAACGGGGTTTACGGGTGGCAGCCGCGTTAACAGTGGTTTTATGTATATCTCGCTGAAACCCCTTGGGGAGCGCACTGAAAACTCAGCTACCGTTATCAACCGGTTACGCGTCAAGCTTGCCAACGAGCCAGGGGCAAACTTGTTTATGATGCCAGTACAAGATATCCGTGTTGGCGGTCGCCAGGCAAATGCCAGCTACCAATTTACCTTGCTTGCTGATGAGCTTAATGCGCTAAGAGATTGGGAGCCCGCCATCCGTAAAGCATTAGGTGAGCTTCCACAATTAACGGATGTGAACTCTGATAAAGAAGACAAAGGCGCAGAAATGGCCATCACCTATGACAGAGACCTAATGGCACAATTAGGAATAGATGTACGTGAAGCCAACAGTTTACTGAATAACGCCTTTGGTCAGCGTCAAGTTTCGACGATTTATGAAGCCATGAACCAATATAAAGTGGTGATGGAAGTCGCGCCTGAATATACCCAAGATGTAAGCGCCCTTGATAACATGTTTGTAATTAACAAAACAGGGCAAGCAATCCCCCTTTCCTATTTTGCTCGCTGGCAACCTGCCAACGCGCCACTTAGTGTGAATCACCAAGGGTTATCAGCCGCGTCCACGATCGGTTTTAACGTGGCGGATGGCTATACGCTAAATGATGCAATGGTGGAAATTGAAAAAACAATGACAGCTCTTGGAGTGCCTTCTACTGTACGGGGGACTTTTGCAGGCACCGCGCAGGTTTTCCAAGAAACCTTGAAATCACAGCTATTTTTAATTTTAGCAGCTATCGTCACAGTCTATTTAGTGCTCGGTATTTTGTATGAAAGCTACATTCACCCACTGACAATTTTGTCCACCCTACCGTCTGCAGGGGTCGGTGCATTATTAGCCTTAGAATTATTTGATACGCCATTTAGTTTAATCGCCTTAATTGGCATTATGTTGCTCATTGGCATCGTGAAGAAAAACGCCATCATCATGGTGGACTTTGCTATTCAAGCACAACGAACTGCGGGTTTAACGGCTCGAGAAGCCATTTTTCGCGCCAGTTTATTGCGCTTTCGCCCCATTTTGATGACCACACTAGCAGCGATTTTCGGTGCTTTACCCTTAGTTTTAGGCAGTGGTGATGGTGCAGAATTACGCCAACCGCTGGGGATCACCATCGTTGGCGGTTTAATCATGAGCCAGCTGCTCACACTATTCACCACGCCAGTGGTCTATTTAAGCTTTGATAGCTTGAGGCAACGTTGGGCAAGCAAAAAGGCAGCGTCACGCCTTAAAACGGAGAAACACCATGAAGCTTAGGTTTAACAGTGTGAGTACCCGCTTGTTTCTGGCAATCTTCGCCACCTGCTTGCTGCTTGTGGTGATCATGCACCAAGGCGTACGCATGAGTTTTCAACACGGCTTTGTTGATTATATTAAAGAAAATGATCAACAGCGGGTGGAACAAGTCTCTGCCGCCCTTGCGGAGCAATATCAAGAAATGGGCAATTGGCGCTTTTTATTAGGTGATGAGCGGACTTTTTTCCGCATTTTGCGCGCTGTTGAGCACCAACAACATCGAGGCCCGATGCGCCAGCGATGGAGAACAATATTTTGGGTTTATGACACGCAAGATAGACTAATTTTTGGTAAGGACACCCCGCTGCCAAGCAAAGTAATCCGAGAGCCAATTATCACCGATGATGGCAACACCGTTGGTTGGCTTGTTGCCAGCTATGAAGATGGTATTAGCAGCGCGCTTGACCGTCGCTTTGACAGCAAACAACTGTATACTAGTTGGGTGATCGCAGGGCTTTCCCTGTTTGTGGCACTGATAGCCACTATTTTTCTGGCTCGGAGTTTTTTAAAACCCATCAAACGGTTACTCGAAGGCACGAATCAGTTAGCACGTGGTGACTTTACCACCCGTGTACCTGAAGAAGGCCGCGACGAACTTGGTCAATTAGCGAAAGATTTCAACCACCTCGCCTCTACCCTTGAAAAAAATGAGCAAATGCGCCGTGATTATATGGCAGATATTTCTCACGAGTTGCGCACGCCGCTATCCGTTTTACGCGGTGAATTAGAGGCGGTACAAGATGGCGTGCGCCAAGCAACACCCGAAACAATTAATTCCCTACTCAATGAAACTCACACGCTAATCAAATTGGTAAATGATTTACATCAACTATCGCTTTCTGACCGTGGTTCACTGATCTATCGCAAACACCCTATTGATATTATTCCCTTATTGGATATGGTCATCGGGCAATCTCGCTGGCGTATTGAAGACCAACAATTAACCGTTTCACGCCACTTTAGCGAACAAGCCATTGTATTTGCTGACCCAGACCGTATTAACCAATTATTCTATAATTTGATGGAAAATAGCCTTCGTTATACTGATTCAGGTGGGAAAATTGCCATTGATGTCACAGAGCAACACCATCAGCTGTCTATTGTTTGGCAAGATAGCGCCCCAGGTCTGAGCGCGCTGCAGTGCCAACATATTTTTGAGCGATTTTACCGTGCTGAAGGCTCCCGTAACCGCGCCAGTGGCGGCTCTGGTTTAGGGTTAGCCATTTGCTATAATATTGTTGAAGCGCATAATGGTTCTATCACCGCAGAGCCTTCATCCCTCGGCGGTGTCAAAATTACCATCACTTTACCGCTACAATTTCAGGAAAAAGGGATTTAACCATGGCAGAAAATCACAATGCACATGTTTTGATTGTGGAAGATGAGCCCAAGTTAGGCCAACTTTTGTTTGATTACTTGCAAGCAGCAAATTACCTCCCTACCTTATTAAGCCGTGGTGATGAGGTTATTCCTTATGTGCAAAATAACCACACTGACCTGATTTTATTAGATTTAATGCTGCCTGGCTTAGATGGATTATCGGTTTGCCGTGAATTACGCAAATTCAGTGATGTTCCCATTGTGATGGTGACGGCAAAAACGGAGGAAATCGACCGCTTATTAGGGCTAGAAATTGGTGCTGATGACTATATTTGTAAGCCGTTTAGCCCGCGGGAAGTGGTTGCTCGTGTTAAAACCATTTTACGCCGTTGCCAAGTTGCCAATGAGCCATCTCAATCCCATCATTCAACGCAATTGATTATTGACGAAAATGCGTTCCAAGTGCGCTATGGCACAAAATTACTTGAGCTCACCCCTGCTGAGTTTCGGTTGCTTAAATATCTTTCCGATAATGCAGGCACCGTGTTCTCCCGTGATCAACTCCTCGACATTCTCTACGATGACCATCGTGTCGTCACAGACCGCACAATCGACAGCCACGTAAAAAATTTACGCCGAAAACTAGAATCATTAGATAACGAAAAAACCTTTATTCGTTCAATTTATGGACTAGGTTATCGTTGGGATGATGTTTAAAGGCTAAATAGACGTACTTTTATTAAGGGATATTTGGTTTTTGGCGCAATTAGCGTTAAAATCACCGCCCTTAATACGCCATTTCCACGGAAATGGTGCTGACTTGATATCAGATAGAGACAAACCATGTTTACACCAGAACTTTTATCCCCTGCTGGTTCATTAAAAAATATGCGCTATGCATTCGCTTATGGTGCCGATGCCGTTTATGCAGGACAACCCCGTTATAGCCTACGCGTTCGTAACAATGAGTTTAACCACGAAAACCTCGCTAAAGGCATTCAAGAAGCCCATGAGCTGGGCAAGAAATTTTATGTGGTGGTCAATATTGCACCACACAATGCCAAGTTAAAAACCTTTATTCGTGACTTAACACCTGTTATCGAAATGGGCCCTGATGCGCTAATTATGTCTGACCCAGGTCTGATTATGATGGTGCGTGAAGCCTTCCCTGACATGGACATTCACTTATCTGTTCAAGCAAATGCGGTTAACTGGGCATCGGTAAAATTCTGGAAACAAATGGGATTGACTCGTGTGATTTTGTCCCGTGAATTGTCTTTGGAAGAAATTGCAGAAATCCGCCAGCACGTGCCTGACATGGAATTGGAAGTGTTCGTCCACGGAGCACTCTGTATGGCGTATTCAGGCCGTTGCCTGCTATCAGGTTATATTAATAAACGTGACCCGAACCAAGGTACCTGCACTAATGCATGCCGTTGGGAATATAAAGTGGAAGAAGGTAAAGAAGATGATGTGGGCAATATTGTTCATGTTCATGAGCCCATTCCCGTGCAAAACATCGCCCCAACATTAGGGGCTGGCGCGCCAACGGATAAAGTGTTTATGATTGAGGAAGCCAAACGCCCGGGCGAATATATGACCGCGTTTGAAGATGAACACGGCACGTACATCATGAACTCTAAAGACCTTCGTGCGATTGAACATGTTGAAAACCTAACTAAAATGGGTGTTCATTCACTGAAAATCGAAGGCCGCACTAAATCTTTCTATTATTGTGCTCGTACTGCGCAGGTCTATCGCCGTGCGATTGATGACGCTGTCGCAGGTAAACCATTCGACCCAACGTTGCTATCCACCTTAGAAGGGTTAGCTCACCGTGGTTATACCGAAGGTTTTTTACGTCGTCATACTCATGATGCATACCAAACTTACGAATACGGCTATTCTGTGTCAGATACTCAGCAGTTTGTGGGTGAATTTACGGGTAAGCGTGTTAATGGCCTTGCGGAAGTGGATGTAAAAAATAAATTTAGCGTGGGTGATAGCTTAGAAATGATGACACCTGCAGGTAACATTGTGTTTATGCTCGATGCATTAACGAACCGTAAAGGTGAAGCCATTGATGTCGCACCAGGTAACGGCCATGTAGTATACCTGCCTATTCCTGAAGACGTTGATGTCAATTTTGGTTTGTTGATCCGTAACCTTGCAGGAACAACAACCCGCGACCCGCACCAAACTCAGTCAGAAAACCCCATTGCAAGCTAACGCTTAGCGATAATTTTCGATAAAAATACATGATGACCTAGCCAAGAATTCATAATTTAGTTATTTGAATTTTTGGCTTTTTTATCGGTAATCGATAAACCAATTTCACTTTAAGTGCCATTTCGTATTTGAGAATCATTCTCGTTATTGACATTTTCTTTGAACAGTGCACTTAATATCCAATTTTATGCAACAGATCACATCAATTGGTTATTCAATATCGTATAGTCACTATCGAAAACGAAGAACTAGAAAGTCATAAAATAAGACTAGGAACCACCTCCTTGGCTGGCTCAATCTCCCTTGAGCTAGCCATTTCTTTTATCTAAACCTTTTCTCTTCCTGACCCACTCTTCTGTAAAAAAGATAAAACATTTCCTTTCTTAAATGAAATCCCCTTATACTCATTTTAGATAATAAACCCTATGGATGAGTATTTATGATTAAATATCAGTCAGCTATGATTATCCTCAACGGCAAGCAATCAAATAACCCTGATCTGCGTAAAGCCATCGCCCATTTGCGCCAAGAAAATTATTTAATAACAGTGCGGATTCCATGGGAAATACAAGACACTCATGATTTTATTGCCGATGCCATAGCGAATAATATTGCCACTGTCATTGCTGCTGGCGGAGATGGCACAATCAATGCAGTTGCAAGTACACTCATGCAATTTCCTGCTGAAAAGCGCCCTACTTTAGGTATTCTCCCTATGGGCACCGCAAATGATTTTGCAACGAGTGCAAATATTCCCTTAGATATTGAATCTGCACTCTCCCTCGCAGTGAAAGGCAAAGCCGTTTCCATTGATATTGCTCAGGTTAATGAAAAATACTTTTTTATTAATATGGCAACGGGGGGTTTTGGCACACGGATCACCACAGAAACCCCAGAAGCACTTAAATCTGCACTTGGTGGTGCGGCTTATGTGATAAATGGCCTTTTACGCCCAGATACCCTAAAAACAGATATCTGCCGTATTGAATCAGACAATTTTACTTGGGAAGGTGAAACACTGGTTATCGCAATTGGCAATGGGAAACAGGCGGGTGGAGGCCAACAACTTACCCCTCATGCACTCATCAATGATGGCAAACTTGATTTACTGATAGTCCCTTCAAGAGACGTACTACCCGCTTTATTAAGCAATTTATTTTCAACGGATAAAAATGAGCATTTAATTGAAAAGAGCTTAACCTGGGTAAAAATTTCTTCCCCTCACACGATGGTATTAAACCTAGATGGAGAACCGTTATCAGGGGATTCCTTTACCTTTCATGTTCAAACAAATGCCATACAATGCAGACTACCACCACAATGCCACTTGTTAGCCTAAACGGTCTAATATCAGGAAACCTGACTCGAGTTTCCTGATATTCGTTTTGTTACCACCATGCATGGAAATGATGAACAGGCCCGATCCCTTGCCCCACTTCCAAGCTATCAGCTTGTTCTAGCGCAGCTTGCAGATAGGCTTTTGCCTCACTCACCGTCGACTGCCAATCAAGATGACGTGGGCGCAATGCCGCTAATGCCGCAGACAACGTACAGCCCGTACCGTGTGTATTTTTCGTGTTAATACGTACAGAAGTAAAGCGCCACTCCCCTTGTGGGGTAATTAGCCAGTCAGGGCTTTGCGCATCTGTCAGGTGCCCCCCCTTCATCAGAACAGCTTGGCAGCCCTTTTCAAGGAGCTTATAGCCTTGTGCCAACATTTCACCTTCTGTTTGCGCCACTTTTTCATCTAATAATGCCGCTGCTTCGGGTAAATTTGGGGTAATTAATGAGACTAATGGTAATAATTGCTGGCGCAGAGCATCAACCGCCTCTGGCAACAGTAAGGGATCACCACTTTTTGCAACCATCACGGTATCTAACACCACAAACGGAATAGGATATTGTTTCAATGCGTTCGAGACAACCTCCACATTGGCTTGATTAAATAACATGCCAATTTTAGCAGTATCGATGCGCACATCACTGAGAACGGAATCAAGCTGCGCAGCAACAAATTGTGCAGGTAAATCCTGAACAGATTGTACGCCACGCGTATTTTGCGCCACTAATGCTGTCATCACGCTGGTTCCATAAGCCCCAAGTGCCGAGAACGTTTTTAAATCCGCTTGGACACCTGCACCACCTGATGGGTCTGTTCCAGCAATGGTTAACGCATTAATACGCATGAGTGACTCCCCTTTCTAATTAGAAAATACGTCAATATCATCGATGTAAGATATGGTTTATAACAAACAATAAAACCGCGTTAATTGTCTCATAACATTTAACAAATGCCAGCGGTTACTGACTGAAATTTAATGAGTTAGTGAATTAAAACCGTATTTTTATATCAGAAGGGTCAGCTTGTCTTATAAATAAACATTCGGTAAATGAATATTTTCAACACCGCGCGCGCGCAACTGAGCCGCAAACGCCTCCACTTCAGTTTGCGTGGCAGCGAGCCAATTTGCCGCTTCATTTTTAACACCGTGCTGCTGAAATGCGTTAATTTTTATTCGTGTTGCTGATGGCAATGTGTTGATGAATTCCGCCAACACATCGATGTGTTCTTGATAGTCCGTTTGCTGCGGAATATACAATAAGCGCAGTTCGTATAATTTTCCTGCATTTGCTAATAATTGAATTGTTTCAAAAACGCGCTGATTATCTTTCCCTGTTAATCGTAATGCACATTCATCGCTCCAGGCCTTTAAATCCACCATCACTCCATCGGTGTAGTCTATCACCCGTGCCCACCCCGCTTTTGCAAGATGACCATTGGTATCAATAAAACAGGTTAAATGATTTAGTAATGGTGATGCTTTAATGGCTTTAAACAAATCAATAATAAAGGGAAGCTGGGTTGTCGCTTCCCCACCACTGATCGTAACGCCATTTAAAAACATCACATTTTTATTCAAGCTGCTGATGGCCTCGCTCACGCTCAATGGTATTGTCATTGGGCTTGAGTTTTTTGTACAGGTTTGCAGGCACGTATCACAAAGCTGGCAAGCCACATTGTCCCAAATGACTTTACCATCCACCATGGATAGACCACCATGGGGACAGGTAGCGACACAATCCCCACAGTCATCACACAACGCCATGGTGTATGGGTTATGGCAATTTAGGCAACGCAAATTGCAACCTTGCAAGAAAATAACTTGCCGATTACCAGGCCCATCAACACACGAGAAGGGAATGATTTTATTCAGTGTAGCGCATCGATTGCTCATGGCTAATCACTCGCTGTTGCCTTGCCGTAATTTTGCAATTTTTTGTCGCTTCCTCCCCTAACCATGTGGTATTACTTCTCGACCCTTCTGTTTTGAATTTTTCAATATCGGACAAACGTACCATATACCCCGTAACGCGCACTAAATCATTGCTAGCCACATTTGCCGTAAACTCACGCATTCCACAGCTAAATGCCCCTTTACACAACTGCAAGAGCGCTTGCGGATTTTGCTTGATAGTTTCATCGATCGTTAAGATGTCGCTGATCCCAGATAGGTAGTGTTTATGATGCGGCGCGACGGCTTGAATGTGTGAAACGGGGTCTGGCTCTTCCCCATAAGGCAACCGCGCTCCTGGCGTGGTGCCAATATCTGAACTGATCCCAGATTGAGCATGCAGCATCGCCCGCTGTTTATAACCATATTTAACGGGGGTCGACTCAACATAATCAGCAAGTTGTTCACTGATTTGATAAGATAACGGCAACGCGGGTGAATTTGGCTCATATTGGCCTTTTCGCCCATCTTTTTCCATTAACAGATTGACGGCTTCTGCTAAACCAAAAATACCAAACATCGGCGCAAAACGCCGTGGCTCAATCAATCCTTCGTGCACAAGGAAGCTAGTTTGGAAGAAGTTAGACTCTTCAAATAAAAACGCACTGCGCGTTTCGATGAGCTCCATTTGTAAATCGCAATATTTTTTCAGTTGATTTTGCAGGAAGTCATCTGAGTTTTGGCTGCGTAAAGCCACTTCACGCAGGTTGATTCGCACCAATGTGCTCCCCCCACCCGCAACAGGCAAAGAGTTATAGCAACTGACAATACCATAACCTTGCTCATCGAATGCTGCACTATGCACAAGGTCATTGGCAATATGCGGCTTACTGCATTCACAAATGTTCTCAATGGCTTGTAAAAAAAGCGATTCAGGGGTTCTTTGCGGGTGATAAACAAACGTTAAATTTGGCGCAACCTGCTTTAATTCCGCATCAATACGCAGAATAAGACGACAAATAATGTTGTCATCAGGCCCAATATTCGCGTGCATAAATGCATCAGGTAACGTGCGATCCAACATTACCCAAAAGCGTTTTAATTTCGGATAAAGTTGCTCTTCCGTCAACTCCCCCACATAAGGCATTAAAATTTTATCAAGGTACCCAAGAAAAACGGGGAATCCAGTGACAGAAGGCACATGGTTATAAATAATCATCAAATGATTAAGTGCATCGTCAAAGTCTTCTGCTGGGGCTAACTCTAAGTAGCTGGAGCCCTGTTTAAGAAACTTCACATAATCAGGTAAAACATAACGTGGCTTATAAGGCGCATTCCCTTCATACATGTCGCAAATAACACGCTCATTTAACGCTTCAGTTAAGGGCTTGCTCATTGAAAGATAGGGGATATTGCTTTCCGCCTCAATGGCTAAAAAGTTAGCTTTTTGTCTGGGTGATAATAACTTGTCCGTGGCGATGGCCAAACATTTGGCTTGGTAATCGGTTAAAGGTTCTTGGCGCTTCATCATAGGAGTTCCTTATATGTCTAGGTGCGGTAGCACACCTTGGGCAGTCAATATGCCGCCTATAGACGCATTTCATCCCATTGAGCGCTTTCTTGGTTTGACGCCCGTCATACTTTTTTGAATTGTTTGCACGTTTTTTCTCATAAATGTCTACGGCGTCAACATTATTAATAACAACACCGTAAAAGCCTAAAATATTTTGAAATTACAATCTATTAGTAACAAGCAATATGTGTAGTAATCGTCATTTCTTATCGAGCCATGATGTAATTGAAGTCTAGAAACTGACCTCCCCCTCAAAATATCGCTCAAGCCCTCCGTGAACACTTTTTAGGAAAGCTATACACTGAAATAATGTGAATTTAGGCTAATATATACCCCATGAATAATTTTACTTGTATAACCTTGTTAGGATAGCCTCACTTAATTATTTTTTCTTAACAATTGAATAAATACTGTCATCTTTTGTGTATCTTAATTAAAATAATTCAGCTAATAATTATTATAAAAATGCTAATCTAACAATCATTAGCGAGCTAATTATCATTTATATCAGCGATAAAGAACTGGATCTTCAATGAGAGTTTATAAAAAAAGACAATGGGTCATCGGTGCCTCAATATTAATGGGTGCTTCCGTCTGCATGTCAACACCTGCATTGGCACAAAACCAATCAACCAATCTTTGGGATACTTTCAAAGGGAATGTCAGTTCCACTTGGGATTCCGATAAGTATGAACTGTATGTTCCTGCGGTCACATGGCACAACCGTGCCATGTATGACAAGAAGAAAACAGATGAATACAACGAACGTCCTTGGGGAATTGGTTTTGGTAAATACCGTTATGATGAAGATAATGACTGGCACGCTATTTATGCAATGGCCTTTAAAGATTCACATAACGACTGGGAGCCAATTGGTGGCTACGCCTACCAAAAAATGTGGATCCCTGGCGATCTTGATGGTTTTCGAATGGGAGCAGGTTTCACGCTAAGTGTCACAGCACGCAAGGACATGTATTACATTCCAATCCCTGCACCGCTTCCTTTAGTTTCGGTGGAATATGACAGGCTTTCACTTCAAGCAACGTATATTCCAGGAACCTACAATAACGGAAACGTCTTGTTTGCATGGTTGCGTTGGCAGTGGTAAAAACCCTGTGATACAAAAAAGGCCAGAGATTTTATCTACTGGCCTTTTTTTAACGTTTAATTCTAGCTTTGTTGGCGTTTCGCGACATCTTGCTTCTTCGCACCAGAGAATTGATAGCCAATCCACAGCACACCAATCCATACCGGGATCATCAGAACAGAAACGCGTAACCCGTCCATCGTTAAAATAATCCCTAGAATTAACAATAAGAAAGCTAAGCACAGGTAGTTACCAAATGGATACCAGATACTCTTAAACTTAGTTGCTACACCTTGTTTATTCATTGCCGCTCTGAATTTCAAGTTCGAAACGCAAATCATAATCCAGTTCAATACTAATGTGGTGACGACTAAAGACATTAATAATTCAAATGCCTTTCCTTCCATCACAAAGCTAATCAGTATCCCACCTGATGTTGCAATACCTGAAACCAGCAATGCCATAATAGGAACCCCACCTTTATTCACTTTAGACAAGAATTTTGGGGCATTATTTTGTTGAGCCAAACCAAATAGCATGCGGCTTGTCGCGTAAGCACCACTGTTATACACAGAAAGCGCCGCAACCAAGATGACAAAGTTTAAGGTGTTCGCAACCAGCAAGTCACCTAATTCATGGAAAATTAAGACAAATGGACTCGTTTTCCCATCAAGGTCAACCCATGGGTAAAGCGCTAACAGCACTGCAAGTGAACCGATATAGAAAATCAGGATGCGGTAAACAACTTGGTTGATGGCTTTTGGAATGCTTTTTTCAGGGTCTTCCGCTTCTGCCGCCGTGATCCCCACCAGCTCTAAACCACCAAACGAAAACATGATAATGGCAAGTGCCATCAGGAGACCATGAAAATCTTTCGCAAAGAAGCCGCCATATTCCCACAAGTTACTCACTTTAGCTTGTGGCCCACCGTGACCACTTAGCAGGAGGTAACAACCAAAGATAATCATACCGACAACTGCAATCACTTTAATTAATGCAAACCAGAATTCAGTTTCACCGTAAGAACGAACATTAATCAAGTTTACCGCATTAACGGCGATAAAAAATATCACTGCTGATACCCAAATTGGTAGCTCAGGCCACCAATGTTGCATGTATTTCCCTGCCGCAGTTAACTCCGTCATGCCGACAAGAATAAACATAAACCAGTAGTTCCAGCCAGATAAAAAACCCGCAAAACCACCCCAATATTTAAAGGCAAAATGGCTAAAAGAACCTGCAACGGGTTCTTGAACAATCATCTCGCCCAGTTGACGCATAATAAGAAAGGCAATAACGCCACACAATGCATAACCTAAAAGAACAGATGGCCCTGCCATTTGTATGGTTGTTGCAATCCCAAGGAATAAGCCTGTACCAACGGCGCCCCCCAATGCAATCAACTGGATATGCCTATTTTTCAATCCCCGCTTTAGCATTTGCTGCTCTTGCGCCATAACTTTACCCTTTTGTCCTATTACTTGCTTTTTATCGTCCAAAATTATAATAATCGGACAAGTTTATTTGAATTTTCTTATTAAAACCACATTCTTATGATGCTGTTTTTGCATTTAAAATACTTAAAGGTATTTTTGATTTATTGCCTACCTTTATTCATCCATTACGCAACGATACTGAATAATTATTATCGCGCTTCAATATCAAGTATTGTGCATTAAAAAGCAAATTCAAAATGGTAACAAGTCGGTTACACGACAAATTCCAACAATAAAGTTATCTCCACCTTGATCGCACACGTTATCCATAGCAAGTAAGTAAAGAAACAAGCAAACTAACAAAACACTCACGGTGATAACAATGATACGGCTGAACACTGGGCATTCCTTCAGAATAACAAAGATGATTTTTATCTTTCAAATGATTACAATGCTTATGCACTATCATTTTATGACTGTGCATTTTGGCTGCATTGCGGGTAAATTTTCGAATAGCGAATAGTACGCCAATTCATTACTTGAAATTTGAGGAAAATAAGCAATTGGCACATCTTTACAATAATTATGCTTATTTTAAGCGCTATCCTTTGTTAACTTATTCTGTTTGTGCTTTTTTTATTCAAAAATTGCTGAATATCGCACAACCAGCCTTTGTCATGGGGAAATGAAGTTGTGTATACTTCTACTACCGTAAAACAAGAAATTATTTGAGATGCCACAAGATAACCACTTAGCACTTGTCTATGCGTTGAGTAAATGGATAGAAGAACATTTGGGTCGAGTCATACATCTAGAAGAGCTCGCAGCCTACTCTGGCTACTCACTTTGGCATATGCAAAAAATATTCAAAGAAGTCACCGGAATTTCCTTAGGAAAATACATTCGCCAGCGCCGTTTAGCAGGGGCTGTTAATTTATTACGTAATAGTAGCCAATCTATCTTTGATATCGCTCTCGATTTTGGTTTTGGTTCCCAATCTCACTTTACCTATATGTTCCGTAAAGAGTATGGCATTACACCCTTTGATTTTAGGCAAAATGACCAAATTCAACTCGATGTAAAACAACCACTGCACTTAACCCGAGAGTATGAGTGAACATGTGTTAATCACATTAATTCTTTGAATTTACTAATTAATGTTCTAACACATTGTCATTTCAACCAAGCATCCAGTTTAATACCTTGAACAGCCGCTGAAATTATGCACTGTTCAAGGACACTTTTGCGTATCCATAACTTAATTTATACCCACTTAGATAATTTACATTCCGAATAATTAGAGTAAGGTACTGTGGTAATGTATTAACTTCAGGAGGCAGTGGATGTCTATCAAACTGGTTGCTATTGATTTAGATGGCACATTACTCAATCCCCAACACCAAATCTCCCCAGCAGTTAAAGATGCCGTCATACAAGCCAGTCAAAAAGGGGTTTATGTTGTACTCGCATCAGGACGCCCTTTTTCAGGGATCGCCCCTTACCTTAAAGAGTTAGGCTTAAATACCGCTAATAATTATTGCATAAGTAATAATGGCAGTGTTATCCATCAAGCTAGCGATGGCAGCCATTTAGTGGAAGTACCGTTAGATTTTGATGATTTTCAGTATTTTGAAGAACTTGCCAGAAATGTAGGTATTCACATGCATGCACTTGCGGACAATACGATGTTCACTGCTAATCGTCATATTAGCCACTACACTGTGATGGATGCCTATCTCACTAATACCCCATTGGTTTATTGTCCTGTCAATGAAATGGACACGTCCCTTGCTTTCACGAAGTTTATGATGATTGACCATCCTGAAACCCTAGAAACAGGTATTAGTTACATTCCTGAAAATGTCTTCGACAATTATGCCTTAACGAGAACCAGCCCTTATTTTCTTGAAATATCTAATAAAGCAGCGAATAAAGGTGCTGCACTTCAGATTATTTGTGAAAAATTAGGCCTTACACCCGATAAAGTCATGAGTATTGGCGATCAAAATAATGATATTCAAATGCTGCAATATGCCAGCGTTTCTGTCGCGATGGAAAATGCGGCTGAGCCCATACGGAGAATGGCAAAATTTGTCACCACAACCAATGAAGAAGATGGTGTGGCGATCGCCATAAATAAATTTATTAATGTGTAATCTCTAAATCAAACAGAAAACAGCCCACCTTTTGAGCTGTTTTCTCTCTATTTAACCTGCTTTTGCCTGGTCGCAAGAAAACAAATAATTGAACCAATTGTTACCATTAATACCCCTTGCCAAAAACCGAGTGTTAATGCAGTACTCAATAAAATGGATGCAAAGGCTGTTGAAATAACGGGTGTGAAATATGAAAGTGTGCCCAAAAAGGCCACATTGCCTTTGATAACAGCGAAAGTCCACAATGCATTCGCCCCACCTGTCGCAATAGCAGCGATAAGGAGAAGCGTCAGGCTATTTGTCGTAAGATTAAATTCACTTGGTGTGCTAAATAAATAGAGAATCCACAGCCCTATTGCCGTCATTATAAAAAATAACACCATTCCATTGTGCCCACCTGAAATACGTTTCGTTACATTGCTATAAAATGACCAGAAGATCGCGCCAATAAAGGCTAGAAAATAACAGAGTGGGTTACTTTGAATATTGGCTAAAATAGACTCAGTGGAAAGTGGCTGATCGCCAGAAATAACCCAGACAAGCCCCATAAACGCAAGAATTAACCCTATAGCAAGTAATACGGTAAAACGCTGGCGATTAAAAAAAACAGCTAAAGCGATAGTAAAACTTGGCCATAGATAATTCACCATTCCTAGCTCAATCGCTTGCTGACGATTATTGGCTAAACCCAGTGCTAGCACAAAACATATTTCATAGCTAACAAACAGTAATGTCCCCCAAAATAAATAACGTTTAGGGTATTGTTTTATCTTTGGAAGGCCCATTGCTAAAACTAAAACAATCGAACCAATGGTATACACTAATGCCGCGCCACCGACAGGGCCGAAGTTTTCGCTAACACTACGGATCAGCCCAACCATGGTGCTCCACAATAGGATAGAAATAACCCCATACAGTGTCGCTGCGTATTGACCTAATTTCATGATTTTCTCTGCCAGTTACCCCAAACAATATGTCCGATAACAAAATGGTTATTCTTTTAAAAAACCTTATAGCTCAACACATTGGAATGCAAGCACTTTTCTTTACATAAAAAAAATTCCTAGGTATTACCCTAAGAATTTTATGATTTAATATCTTATTAATTAACGGGAGCTTTCTTTTTCAACCCATTTTTCAACCTGATCTTTTTCCCAAATCCCTTCTTCAAATTGTTTTTTTAATTCAGGATGTTGGTTGATATCAAATGTGGGAATTTTCCCCGCGGCTAATTGTTGGTTGTAATCTTTGGCTAGTTTAAATGCGATCCCCGATAATAAAAGAATTGCAATGAGGTTTGTCACAGCCATTAACCCCATAGATAAATCAGCTAACTTCCAGATAAATGGCATTTCAGCCAACGCACCAAACATCACCATACCAAGTGCCGCTATACGGAAAATAAATAGCCCCGCAGTATGGTTATTCTCCAAAAAGATCATATTACTTTCTGCGTAAGCATAATTTGCAATGATTGACGTAAAAGCAAAGAAAAATATCGCAATCGCAATAAATGTGCTCCCCCAACTTCCCACCGCTGATGACAATGCTAACTGTGTCAATTCAATGCCATTAATTTTATCAACCCCACTATCTAATACCCCAGACGATAAAATAATAATCGCTGTTGCGCTACAAATCACGATTGTATCCATAAAGACCCCAAGCATTTGAATATATCCTTGGGAAGCTGGATGAGGTGGGTAAGGAGAGGCTGATGCTGCTGCATTTGGTGCTGACCCCATTCCCGCTTCATTAGAAAATAAGCCCCGCTGAATGCCTTGAGTCATCGCTTGGGCGACACCATAACCCACTGCGCCTCCTGCAGCTTCTTGTAGCCCAAAGGCATTACGAATAATCATCATAAACACATCGGGTAAGCGTTCGATATGGTGTCCAACAACCCAGAAAGCTAAAAGCAGGTAAGCGAGCGCCATAATAGGTACAACAAGCTCTGCCACTTTTGCTATTGATTTTAATCCACCAAAAATAATCACACCACTCAGAATAACTAAGCTGATACCGACATAAAGTGGGTTGAAGTCAAAAGCAACTGCGGTCGCTTGAGCGATTGAATTAGCCTGAACGGCATTAAATACTAACCCAAATGCAATAATAAGAAAAACAGAAAAAAGGATACCCATCCAACGTTGATTCAGGCCCTTTTGCATATAATAAGAAGGCCCGCCACGATAGTTTCCTTGGTCATCTTTTGTTTTATACAGCTGTGCTAGTGTACATTCGACAAATGACGTTGCCATTCCAAGTAAAGCCACTACCCACATCCAAAATATCGCACCAGGCCCCCCTGCTGTTAATGCGATAGCGACACCCGTTAAATTTCCTGTTCCAACGCGCGCTGCTAGGCTGGTACATAATGCCTGGAATGAAGAAATCCCAGAACTATCAGATTGTTTACTATTTTTCAGAATACCAAACATATGACTAAAATGCCTAATTTGAATAAAACCTGAACGAATCGTGAAATACAACCCTGCACCGAGTAGCAAATAAATGAGTAGCGAACCCCAAATAATATTCGTTAATGAATTTATAAATTCTATCAAATTACTCTCCTTTTTTATTAAATAAGCTAACGTAACTCGTTAGCAATTAATTTTGCCCCATATCAGCTAAACATTTAAATATAACCACTAAAATAAAAACAAAAATATAATTAATGTAAAATCCAATCTGTCATGAAATTATATTTTTTTATCTTTAATGTAAATTCATTTCTCTTCTCACTGTTCATTAACCGCCAAAAATACAAAAAACCCAATTAAGCCAAATGCAGAAAAAATAAAATAATCAAAAAAATCAAAAGCATAAAAACAAGAGAAAATTACCCGACTTAAAAAATCAATCGTTTGATTTTTAGCTGATTATTTAAACCATTAACTATTTTAGTTAATGGTTAATCTTAATTCATTACATAAAATTAAATTAAATTTATTATTTTAAATATAAAACTTGCTTTTAAATTAAATTAAAAATAAGCAATAACCATTTTTATTTTAAATTTAAAATAGTGCTATTTTATTATTTCATAAAAAAACTCAGCACCTAAAATCACATTATGACAATCAAAAAACGAATATTGCTTATACTTTCTGATAACAATACACTGAACGTAAATTCGCTTTATTGACAAGAGGTTAACATATGGAAATTACGATTAAAGTATCTGATGACTCAATTGAACAGCTCCCTGCTAAAACTTATGATGCGTTTTGTGCAGAGCTAAAAGCGCGTGTTTTAGAGGTCTACCCTAGCAGTAACTTATTGATCACCCATGATAGTGGGCCAACAACTTTCTCAACTAAGGGTTTTCATAACGATAATGAAGCTCATATCGTTTTACATGAGCTTGTTGAAGATGTTTTAAAACACGGCCATTGGCTAAAAAATAATTAATCACCATTATTCACAGCAGCTGACAGTCGCTTTATAGCAACAGTCAGCTTCTTATCTCTTCCCTCCCAACTTTTATCTTCATATCCCTAAAGCCTGATCAAGATCATAGTTAACAAGGTATTTTCACTCTCTTCACTAAAATCGCTTTACCCTTAATCGTTATATGATAAAGTATATAACGTAATTTTCATTTACATTGCTTTTGCTAATTTATAGCGGCCAGTATTTATACTGGCTCTTTTTTATGAAATGGTGCGAAATGCAACACAACATCCCCGTTTTAGTCCTAATCTGCTATAGTAATTTCTAGATATTATTTAGAATAACTATTCATTGAGTGCAAACAGAGGTATGACTATGAAGCGTTTATTACTGGCTCTTTGCCTGTCACCAGCTATAACCATGGCAGCCAATGCCCCTTTAAATATTAGTGAACTGGCCAAGGATTATTGTGAAATAACAGGTCAAGCGCTAAACGAAGCATACAGCACTAACAAAAGCAGTAGTGACCTAACCCTTGAAACAATTGCAAAATTAAAAAATGAAAATGTCGATTTGAAAAAGCTGGAGACAGTTGAGACAGACCTTCGCCAAAACCTCACATCCGCTATTGATGCAATTCGTAGCAATAAATCTCAGTTCAAGAATGACGAAGAGTTTGCTAAATCATTAAATGACTCAATCTCTGCGTGTAAAATTCAAACTGAGTTACTCCTGAACAAGTCGTAATCAGAATAAATCTCATCGAGATAAGAGCGCAACAGTAAAATTGCGCTCTTTTTCATATTAAGGTGCTTTAGCACATAATTTTTCTATTGATAATTTTAGCTCTGATGTTTCACTCACAATCAGTTGAGTATGCTCTGAAATTTTACCATCTTGCACACTCACGTTGGCAACGAATGGAAGCATCTCATCTTGCGAAGACGTACGATATAGCCCACAAACTCGGTAGCTATTTCCCTCTTTATATTCACTCTTCAAAGCGATTCTGACGTCCTTAAATGTAATCTCGCCTGATTGGTTTAACTTCTTATCTACCAACTGCTTAGCTGTACTTTCAATGTCTGAATCACCAATAGTGCTATAAAAATGATAGGCAAAAACCCCCAGAGCTAACAATAAAACGATCAAGAGCTTTGTTTTTATACGTTTCAACCAGTTATCCTTCATATGATATGTTTGCTTAACTCATTATAATGACATAAGTGCCATAACAGTGAACAAAATGAGCCTTTGAGGTCGCTAGTTTGTGACTTCTTGTACGCATTTTATTATTTAATAACCAATAACATTTTTTCATGAAAATCATTTATTTTCATTAGCATTAGTTGTTTTTATATTATTTTATTAATCATTGATAAAAAAAACATTTTAAGTTTTTTCTTATCGATTTATACTTAACACATTCCAATATCTTTATTGCTAATTAATTTATGAAAGAAAAAATCGTTAAAAATTTAGTTGAATTAACTTATGGTACAAACAATGATGTTAAAATCGCAGCAATTAATGCACTCGGTGATTATAAATGTTCTATTGAACAGCAACATGCCATAGACCGCTTATTAAATCTATGCGACGATTACAATAAAGATATTGCTGTTGCATCAATCACCTCACTCAGCAAACTTGCTAAATTCTTTTCAGAAAACCCATAAATTAACGGTAATTTAATTATTTTAACAATTCATCTTCATTATGAAGAAATAATGAATTAAAGTTGTATGAAATATGATTTATTCATTTATATAAGTAAATTAAATTGAATTAATTTATTTAACTGCCAATATAATAATTAATAAATATTCTAAAGGGGATTAAATATGAATATTCTTAAACCGTTAATTATTTCGACAAGTTTATTGGCAGCAAGTTTCTCAACATTCGCATATCATGGTGATGGCTACGGAAATAGTAATGGTTCTTGGCATCGAGGCGGGTACCAAAATCAGCAACAGTATAATAATCGCCCTTGCGATAACTATCGCAATAATAACTATAATAGACACCACCAAGGTATGATGCAATATTCAACGTCAATACAAACAAGTCAACCAGAAGAAGCTCTTAAAAAAATAGTTGCAGATGTTCCTAAAGGTGAAAACGGCAAACAATATATGGTTAAAGTTGCCGTGGTCGAAATCACACCGAATACACCAGTACAAGCCCAGTAATTGAAAACTCAGGGTAGTAAATGCTACCCTGTTAGTTATTTGACCTGATTATTCTTACAGGCCAATAGGCTGATAACCTTGCCACTGTGGGACAAAGTGTTCTCCCTGTTTGTTTTCTGTTAGGTGAATATAAAAATCACCAACTTGCTCTAGGAATACGCAGTCATCCACATCTTTCAAATTATCTTTATGTTGTTGTTCACTGTTAACTAGCAACTTTTTAATTGCCTTTTGTTTTGCATCATCCGCTGTTTTCGCAACAAAAAGATCAAACTCGTGTAATTCTGCTAAGCTGTTTGGAGTATACCCGCCGACATTAACAAAATATAATTTATGGCTAGTTTTTGATGGTTCTCGGCTTAGGATCACATCAAAACCATCAGCCCATGTAATAACTGCATAGCCGTCAATATGAATCTTATCTTTATCACCAAACCAAGCTTCTCTCAATGTAGGCCAAGCATCCTCTGGTTTTTCTGCAATAACAAACTGGATATCGTGAACCTCTATATTTGATTTGCCTGCATTACCACCAATGTAAAACATAAATAATTTCATTCTTACTCCAATTTACCACCTTGTTATATAATAAATTATATAACCATTAAAATTCAATTTGCAATCTTCCATTTTGCAGAAAATAACAACCTAAATTTTTATCTATGGTTTTCATCATATTAGCTTTATTAGCATTACTCCTTCTACCCGAGATCACTATCAGCAACATAAAAAGTGAATAAGAAATCATTTTAACTATATAATTATTTACTTTGAGGTTATTTTGAGTAATCTAATGAGCTCAAGAATAATAATTTCAGGGAATAATTATGGATCGTCGTTCATTTCTAAAATCCACTTCATTAGTAGCAGGTGGATTAGCGCTAAATACATTTATAAATCAAGCGTCTGCTAACACAGCATCGGTAAAACTACCTGATGCTAAGCATCCTTTATTGCTTAATTTCAATGAAAACTCATTAGGGATGTCACCAAAGGCTAAAGATGCAATTATTGCCGCGTTACCTAATTCTTTTCGCTATCCTGACGATGCTAGAGCTGAATTAATCACCAGTATTGGCTCTCTTTATGATTTATCTGATAAACATGTCAGCATCGGTAATGGCTCATCAGAAACCATTCAAGCCACTGTTGCCATGTTGGCAAATAAAGCTAGAAACCAAGGGATCAAAATTCAACTGGTTACCCCTGATCCTACATTTAATTATGCCGAGCTGTACTCACTTCCACTTGGTGTACAAATTACAAAGGTTCCTCTAAAAGCAGATTTATCTTTTGATTTACAAAAAATGGAGCAAGCGGCAAATAATTTTGATGGTTTATCCATGATTTATATCTGTAATCCAAACAACCCGACTGCCATGATTACCCCTCATAGCCAGTTAGATGGCTGGATGAGTAAAGCTCCCGATAACCAATTTTTTATTGTTGATGAGGCTTATGCTGAGTTTGTCGAAGACCCTAGCTTTGTCAGTGCTATAGAATTAGTTAAAAAAGGCCAAAAAAATCTTATTGTTACACGAACATTTTCAAAAATATTTGCGCTAGCGGGATTACGTGTTGGTTATGGAATAGCGATACCAGAGGTTATTACTGCCGTAGATGAATTTTTATCTATTGATAACACAAATACAGCAGGGGCTGTTGCTGCCCTCGCCTCATTAAAAGATAAAACCTTTATCGCAAACAGTCTTAAATCCAATAATTTATCGCGTAAAATTGTCGAAACTGCACTAAAAGAAATTGGACTCGAATATGCCCCATCACAGGCAAACTTTATTTTCCATAAAGTAAAAGGTGATGTAAAAGCCTATAAGCAACGCATGGCAGATGCAAATGTGATGGTAGGAAGAGAATTCCCACCCGCTGTAGGCTGGAACCGTTTAACATTAGGAACTCCTGAAGAAATGGAACAATTCGTCACAGTCCTAAAAGAATTTCACAAAAAAGGTTGGGCATAACATAGCCCCTCCAGCGCTACCAAAATAAAAGGAACAGGTATTGATCTCCCCCTTTTATTTTTTAAAAAGGGCCTTTGAAAATAAAGAAGGCCCCCACAAAAATAAGGGCAAAACCAATAATATGATTAACTGTTATACTCTCTCCTAAATATAAAACTGAAAAGAGCACAAAAACACAAAGAGTGATAACTTCCTGCATTGTTTTCAATTCTGCAGCACTATAAAACTGATGCCCCAACCGGTTTGCAGGTACAGCAAAGCAATATTCAACAAAAGCAATTAGCCAACTAAAAAATACCACCACATATAAAGGTTTCGTCGTAAACTTCAAATGTCCATACCAAGCAAACATCATGAACACATTTGAAATGATAAGTAAAAATACAGGGTATAATTTTGCTAGCATGTTAATTTCATAGTAAGAAGATAATTTTCATCATTATGAAATGAAAAAATCACGATTTCAATAAGGTGTAATTAGGCTAATTATTTCATTCTAAAATTTATTTCAGCTAAGACAAATGGAGAGTTAAATGTTTATTCAATATCGCTTAATGGATCTGACAGATAGCCTCAAAGTCGCTCATTTATTACAAGCTAATGCCCCTTCTAACCATGGTGAGCTTCTTGGCGAATTTCCACTTCCTAAGGTTAAGGATATGTTGATGGGAAGCACAGGAACCATTATTGCGGTAGCGGCTCAAGACGTTATCGGTGTGGTTTTTAGCTTTAGGTCGTCATCGGCCACACTACCCCCTTTAGCTTCATTTATTATCGAACAGTTTCCTCACCTAGTTAAAAATAATTGGTTTTATGGGCCTGTTTGTATCAATAAAGAATACAGAGGCAAAGATATCCTCAAAACTTTATATGACAAAGTTTGCGCACTCAATACAGGTAAACCCGTTGCTTTTATTAACACAAAAAATTTACGTTCATTAGCGGCTCACCAGAAATTAGGTATGAGTGTTGTCGCTAACTTTATTTTCGATGAAATAGAATACTATTTAGTTATCGGCAGATAATTTTTTAGTACCATCTAGTACATTTTTATTTTAATTTGCTCACGCTTTGATAAACTAGATACATTATTGTATTAAAGAGTACATTTTATGACAGATTTTCTTACTGTAAACCAAAAGGCATGGGACAAACAGGCAGAGTCGCAACAAGCTTGGTCGACACCTGTGGATTCACAAACTATTCATGATGCTAAACAAGGTCACTGGCAAGTTCACCTTACCCCTACCCCAGTATCAAAAGATTGGCTAGGTGATATTAAAGGGAAAAAAATTCTTTGCCTTGCATCTGGCGGTGGTCAGCAAGCTCCTGTATTAGCAGCTGCGGGTGCTAAAGTTACCGTTTTTGACTTTTCAATAAAACAACTTGAACAAGATATAATGGTCGCAGAACGCGATCATTTAACATTAGAAACTGTACAAGGTGATATGCGTTCGTTATCTATGTTTGCTCGCGAAGAATTTGATATTATTTTCCACCCTATATCTAACCTATATATTCCAGATGTAAATCCTGTATGGCAAGAATGCCATCGTGTATTAAAAACAGAAGGAAAATTATTATCTAGCTTTTTTAACCCCGTAGTTTTTATTGGCGACCGGGATAAAAAATACCATGAGCAAGGCCTTATAAAACCAAGTTATACTATGCCTTTTTCGGAATTAAGCACTTTATCTGAAGAGCAAATTGCATACAAGACTGAACACCAAGAAGCCTTTGTGTTTGGCCATTCTTTAAATGATTTAATTGGTGGACAAATTAAAGCTGGCTTTCATATTGCAGGATTTGAGGAAGATTGGCAGCCACATCCACGTTTTATTGTTGACCGTTATTTACCAACATTCCTATCAACATTAGCGATTAAAATCCGCTAAAAATCCTACATTAGTTAGACTGTTGGCTAATCAATGTTAATTTTCTAAGATAGGCTATTCACCACGGTGGCAATAGCGCTCCCAAACAGATTCAAATTGTTCAGGGGGAATAATATCATCTGTCTTTTCAACAAATGGAATTGAAATCATCACCTTACCCGTTTTATTCTTATGTAGCCTAACAATAAATCGCTTATAGCCATGGGGTAATTCATTTTCAAAACCAAAGACTTCACCGCAGTAGTATCCTGTTTCCTCACCTTCATCACTTTTCGTTAGTACATAATATTTTACATTTTTGTACGTTGCTGCCGACGGATATGCCAAGAAGTCTTCAACTGAGCTTCTCACTCTACTATCCGTATCTAATTCTGGGTCAATAGTCACTTCGGTCATGATCCCCGCTATGTATGCACACCCAGCAACAAGTAATAGAACTAAAGATCTTAATAACATTTTATATAGATAATCCATGAGAAAACAGTAAACATCATTATAGTTTATACTTATTGTTTTGCGACCTCAAAGCGAATCAGGCCATTTATTTTTATAATCTACTGAATAAGTTGCCAAATATAAACTAAAATAGCAGCAGTAATTATCCATATTATTGTTGCTAAACTCAAACTACCCCAAGCCGTCATTTTCGTTGCAAATATATAAACTGTAAGTAGATACATAGCATAAGGAATTAATGACCATAACCCAAATAATGCAGTTTTTCTTAATGCCTCAGTGCCTTGCTCCTGCACAACAATCACATGTGCGATAAGCGCAAAAGTTGGAAATAAAGGCACCAACCCAGCAATATAATAAACTTTACTCCGTGAAAATAATGCAATGATAAGTACAGCTACAGCACCAATTAGACATTTTAAGAATAATGAAAACATAAGAGTTTAATTCCTTTTTACATTTAGCTTATTATCCTTTCTTACTATTGAAAAGTTAACAGCATTATCAATTCAAACAATAGCTCATAAATTTTCTTTTCATTTTGTTAACCATTCCAAAAAATAAGTAAACACACTTAGATTTCATTCATTTTTATGAACTAAGTCATATTATTGCATGTAAAGTATCCATCACGAGTGCCGATACATTGAGTTAGTCCCTACGCCTGATGCTTTCGCGTGACTATATATAACGTTTTAGTCTATAGGATAATTTTGATTCACTTATCGCTAACAATGTTATGTCTGAAAGTCGTTATTTGTATGTATTCAAAACATACTGCTCGATGGTATGAAAGGAAATAATCAATGATGTCTGATACTTCAAAAAAAATTAAATTTAACTCAGCTAAATTTACCTTCACTGGCCTCAAAACGACGACGTTGGTCTGGTTTATTTCAGGACTGCTGATCACACTACTACTGTCTACTTGCTGGTTTTTCTTTAGCTCGTTAAAACAGTATCAAGCAACACTCAATGACCTGGATATAATTTATAATGAGCAAACTGAATTAAACAATACGTGGCAATCTCTACTTCAAGCACGCAATACCTTAAACCGCGCAAGCTCTCGCCATTTATTGATCATCAATAAAATGAAAACGTCGAATACTGACATCGACAGCCTTATTCAGTTTTACCATCAAAAAATGACACAAACCAATACATATTGGAAAAATTTTTCTGAAAGTTCCATGTATCAAAACAATGCAGCTTTCACCGATTTAGAAAAATCGTATAATACATTATATGCCGCACTGAATGAACTTTCTGTGTTCTTAGTTGAAGGAAAAACCTACGATTTTTTAAATCAACCCACACAATCATTTCAAGATGCATTTGAAAAAAATTACATAAATTATCACCAACAGCTTAATAAAAATTACCATGACATCGCTATTTCAAGCGAAAAACTTTATCACCAAAGCATAATTGGTCTTATTGTGATCATTACAATAATCTCCATTGTCACGCTATTCATCCGTTTTATTTTGCAATTTTTCTTTATCCGCCCTCTCAACCAAGTTATTGATGGTATCGAAAAAGTCAGCCAAGGTATTCTTTATCATCAATTTGATAATAAAGGTCTTTCTGAAATAAAACTGCTCAAAATGCATGTCTCTAATATGCAAAGTAAGCTTATTGAAATTGTAAAAAATATTTATGACAACACTCACCATATTAAAGTTGAGTTGAATGATATTACGCAAATGAACCATGATTTGTCCATCCGAGCAGACCAGCAAGCCGCAGCAATTGTTGAAACTGCCGCCAGCGTTGAAGAACTCGACTCTTCATTTAAGCTCAATACAGCACATACAAATCAATCTTGTCAGCTTATGTCTGCAACGAGTATCACCATAGATAAGAGCAATGAGCTAATTTCTGATGTCGTCGAGAATATGGATGATATCGTCGACTTCTCTAAAGAAATCAGCAAAATTACATCTACAATTGATAATATTGCCTTCCAAACGAATTTGTTGGCGCTTAATGCAGCTGTTGAAGCCGCTCGAGTGGGTGAACATGGGAAAGGTTTTGCTGTCGTCGCTAATGAGGTTCGCGAGTTATCAATAAGCTGTACGCAAGCATCCAAAGAGATTAAATTACTAATCAATAATTCAAATGATAAAATTAATCATTGTTTCCAACTGGCGGCAGATGCTAACGATAATATTGTCTCTATTGCTCAAGATACCTCTAATATTAACGAAATGATCCAAAGCGTTGCCCTTGCCTCTAATGAGCAAACTCACGGTGTAAGCCAGATCCACCTAGCTATCAACGAATTAGATAACACGACTCAAGCGAATGCTTCAATGACACGTGAATTACAATCTTCACTAAAAGCACTCGAGTCTCAATCCAATTTACTGGAAGAGATAATTTCTATCTTCCACGTTGAAGCCGAAGATACACAACAATCTGACAGTATTGAGCAAAAAAAAGATCTACCAATTAAAAAACTCCACTAAATTAAATTATTAAACCGTTGGGCACTATTCATGGTGCCCATATTTTTATTTTCTTTCGTATTTTTTCTTCTTTATTCATGTTTGACTACCATTGAATATTTCTAACAAATTATCTGATATAACATGTAACGATTATTTCAAATAACGACGAGCCAATATGACAATTAAAATTACCGTTCTTGTTGATAATAACACTCTCATCGACAGTTATTTTTGCGGTGAGCCAGGTGTCTGCTATCACATTGAAGCTGATGACAAAAAAATATTATTTGATACAGGTTACTCTGATATTTTTATTAATAATGCCCATATACTCAATATTGACCTAGCCGATATTACCGACCTTGTACTGTCTCATGGCCACAATGATCACACATGGGGATTAGGTCATTTGATTCAGTATTTTGACCGTCGTAACGTTGAGGAAAACCACCCCAAACAGCTTATTTATCATCCAGATGCATTAAAACCAAAACAGTTTCAATCGAAAGTGATTGGAGCAAACACCCCAAAAAATGTACTCGATGCCTACTTCACTTGTATAGAATCTATAAAGCCATACTATTTATCTGATAACGTTATATTTTTAGGTCAAATACCTCGGAATAATAATTTTGAAGGAAAAGACCCAATCGGTATTATGGTTAATGAAAACCAACAACACGTTGATGACTATGTCCTTGATGACACCGCTCTGGCAGTTACAACAACAGAAGGACTGATTGTAATAACAGGTTGTTCTCATTCAGGTATTTGCAATATTGTTGAATATGCGAAACACGTCACTGGGATAAATAAAATAGTCACTGTAATTGGTGGTTTTCACTTACAACAAGCCTCAGATGATCTTTTAGAACAGACTGGCAACTACTTTACTCAACAGGACTTATTGCACATCCACCCATGCCACTGTACTGACCTTGCAGCAAAGATACACTTAGCTAAGCATGCTCCTGTTAAAGAGGTTGGTGCTGGCTTACAGCTCACTTATTCAAGTTAACTTGATTGCCCAGTAGTAAGCTGGGCATATTCTTGCAGCTAATCTGATGAACAAAAAAATCACCTTTCCATTCAGAAAATTATCTACATATAAATACGTTAAGTTCTTGACCCTAAATCACTGTCGTGTTTATTACCTTGAGTCATCCGCGTAAGCTCCTCGCAACGTACTATTTTATTATCTAAGACAGTAAAACAGGCAAATACTTCATACTCGCTGTAAGAGCCGTCTTTTTTCATTGCCTTTGCAATATGTTGAGTATGAACGCAGTTATCTCCCTCTGCGATAGATTTAATTGTTATCGTAATTGATTCAGTTGCTTCCTCTAACACCTTCATATGCGCAACGAACTCATCAAAGCCAATTTCTTTACCATCGACTATTTGAATGTAATCTCTAGAGAAAAACTGCTCTATAACAGATAGTGATCCGATTTGCGTTCCTAACACAGAGTCTAAAGCTTGTTTAACCAACTGTATTTTTCCCACTATTTACCTCTTGTTTTTTATAAATGCCTTTACTCTGTTATATGTTGTAAACCAACGATTTCAAGGGAACACTTATATTTAATTAAGCATTCTATTAACTTCAGCATTTTATGCTTTTTATAGCCCAAATATTCCCTCCACATTAAATCAGGCTCATGTTATTTCTTTTAGATACATTTTGTTTTTTTAACATTAAAACCATTTAACGCATATTAACACCAATAAATAACCTTATAATTCATACTAGTATATGGATTGATTTTATAAAAATTACTCATAAAAACAAATAAAATACGGAAAAAATCATTTATTTTTAAGCCATTTACTACATTTTTCGCTTTAGATCACAAAATTCATGTGTAATATCATATTCTTCGTAAATTTCACGCTTTTATAAAATAATGTATCTTGCTAATTCTTATGCTTTTATCCATAATCTTAAGCTATAGTATTTACCACTTTCAGTAACTTCATAGACTCAGTTTTTCCAAGTAATCTTGGATAAGTCCTGAAAACGATATCCCTAATTTATTGGGGGGGCAGTTTTATACATATCCCCCCCCTACTTATATAGGAAACATTTAATATAATCGTATGTTTTTACTGTTAAATGTAATCATGACATATATAAAGGAGGATTTGTGCTGGAAAATCATTTAAACATATTTATTCGAGCTGCATTTATTGAAAATATGGCCTTGAGCTTTTTCCTCGGAATGTGTACTTTCCTCGCGGTATCCAAAGAGGTTAAAACCTCGTTTAAATTAGGTCTAACCGTTGTTGTCTTACTCACTATCGCTACGCCCATCAATAACTTGATCTATAACTATGTTCTTCGAGACGGAGCTATAGCTGAAGGTATTGACTTATCATTTTTATCCTTTGTCACATTTATTGCTGTTCTAGCCGCTTTAGTCCAGATCTTAGAAATGTTCCTAGATAAATTTATACCTTCCCTCTATCACTCACTGGGGGTCTTCTTACCACTCTTAACTATTCACTGTGCTATTTTTGGAGCAACCATTTTTATGGTTGAAAGGAACTATACATTCACAGAATCTGTTGTTTATGGTGCTGGTTGTGGGATAGGTTGGATGTTGGCTATTATTGCGCTTGCGGGTCTTCGTGAAAAAATGAAATACTCTGATATTCCAAAAGGATTAAGAGGATTAGGAATAACATTTATTACCGTAGGTTTAATGTCCCTTGGCTTTATGTCTTTTTCAGGTATTTCGCTCTAATTTTGCATTGAATAGCACATTTCTAAAATCATCTCATTCTATAATGTTAAAAAGCCAATAAGGACATTACTTTTTAACATTTAAACTTGTTTGCTAAGAGGCTACCCCTTTCTTTCGTCCTAGCTTTTTCTCAATCCCCCTACTCTTTCTATCCGATCTGTAACTTCTATCACTTTTTTATTTTTACTCTAAATTGGATTAAAAGATAAATACTGGTATGATTCAATTGCCGACTCAAACGATAGGCACTTTATAACTATAATTATACAGATACATTTCCATTAGATACCCCTGCTTGCAGGGGCTTTTTTATAAAGAACAGTATTCACGTTGAAGTGCTATATTTGCTAATTACATTTTATACAACGAATAATATTGTAAAATTAGTCATATAATTAGATGAGAACATTTCTCTTTTCACTATATCCCTTTAGAACCCCTGTCCCCCTAGATGTCATTTCATCTTTCTTTTCATGCTACTTGTTACATTATTTAACCCTTTGTTAAGGTAATACATGGTTATTTAGCATACAGTAATACCAACTTTATCAAAATCATCAATTGGATATTTACAATTAAGGTGGCACTATGCGATTTAATTTGACCCAAATAAGTATCTTAGAAGAAAACTCCAAAATAATTGGTTTAGACCTCATTCTAAGTGGAGATGATAAATCTACTCACCATTTAAAAATGGATATCAAAGGGTTGGATATGATGAATCTCACATTAAGAGATATTGAGAAACAAGCAATTAAACAGGTTAAACATAATTTTGAACATTGCTCCAATGGATAAACTAGGCACCACATTCACTTTATCCCAATACATCTATCTCATACTGGCTTAGGCCAGACAAAACTCACCTTTTAATCAGAGGGTCATCTGAACCCCACCATCATCTAATACCCTCTAGGTATATGAGTATCTATGATTGAAAAATAATTAGTTAAAATCATCAAGTTTTAAAATGACATACCGATAAACTAAACTATTACGCCCAATTTTGATATAGAGCATCGATACGTTCCGATACAATGAACTCATTCCAAATAAGTAACAAAGCAACTAATACCTATTCTAGAAAATATTTGTAACAAATCTTTTCTACTGGTAAACTTTCATTTCAATATTGTTTTATCTATGTAAAAAATAATAATAAATTTTGTCTCAAATTGATAAAAAAGAATAATAAAAATATTGAATAAATAAAAAACCAAACAAGCATCATAAAATAATAGTTCATATTATTATTTATTAATACATGAAAAATGCTATCGCATATACACGTGATAAGAGTATTTGCGATAATCACAAAATTCGCTGTATAAAATACATAAAATTAACAAATTGGTTTATAAACTTATTTATCAATATGTTGAGACTACCTTACCACTAAAATCAAACGATTGTTTAATTTCATTTGATAGCTACCACCAATTAAAAATTGGAAAACAAGTATTTAAAACGATTGTACTTGATATAAATATTTGACTAGTTTTTATCTCAGAAAATTCTTAATAAAAAAGAGGTTGATATGAATCGTGCTATTTTAAATAGCAAAGTTAATACCTTAGTGGGAAATTATTTAAGGCAAAAACGGATTGAAAATGATATGACTGGTGCTGAAGTTAGCGAATTACTTCATGTTAGTCAGCAACAAATTTCACGTTATGAAAATGGTATTAATACAATTTCATTCAGTTTAATCCTACTGTTTCTTATCAAATTAAATATCAGTGTAGAATCTTTTTTTGTTTCTTTACTGAAGGAGCTGGAAAATGAAGGTGATATTATAGACTTAGGATTAAGTTTATATTTAAATCCATCATCTAGAGAAAATCAATATCTTTATATATAAAATGCCTCATCAACATCAGGATCAATAACTAAATCAGAACATATAAATGTTAAAAAACAATAAAAATCTTGGCCTATACATACAAAAAAACAGAATAACTAACCATATTTCAATTGAAAAAATGGCAAATTTATTAGACATATCAACAGATTTTTATCTGTCTTATGAAAATGGTGAAAAATCCATTTATGCAGACCATTTATTTTATATCGCTAAAATTTTAAATATCGATATCAGCCAGTTAGTTAACGTTTATTTAGAATAGCTAACTTATAGCATTTAAGCGTCAGAGGTTTATTAAAACCTCTGACCTTCAATAGTAAACCCACTAATAGCTCTTCTCCTCCTATTTTGTGAAAATATATCAATATGCAATAAAAAAACATGTCTTTTAATATTGGATAACGAGGTCACAACTTCGCATTTTATGTCTTCTACAATGTACAGCCTAAAAGTAGGAGAAAAAATGAACCCTAATAACAAAGTAAACGTGCTTAAACTCATTTCGGCAGAAATGAATAAAGTCATTGATTATTACTCAAAAAACACATCTAGCTCACCGCAAAGTACTGATTTAATATCATTACGTGAAGCTTATAATGAAGATAGAAAGTATTGGAATGCAGATGCCCCCATCATGCAATCAACTCATGATATTAACATTCAAACGCCTTATGGTTGTATCCTTACACGCATATTTCAGCCTACAATAACTACACCTGCGACATTATTTTATATCCATGGTGGTGGGTTTATTTTAGGTAATCTTGATACCCATGACAGAATAATGCGGTTACTAGCGCTATATACTGGCTGTACCATCATTGGTGTAGACTATTCTTTATCACCCGAAGCCCGTTACCCCCAAGCAATTGAGGAAATATCTATGGCATATCAGTTTTATGCCCATAATGCCGAGAAGTATAATATTAACATGGATCAGACAGGCTTTGCGGGGGATTCCGCTGGCGCAATGTTATCATTAGCGACAACACTTTGGCTTCGTGATAATAATATTGTAAATCATGAAATTAAAGCTAATTTACTTTGGTACGGACTTTATGGTTTACAAGATTCAGTGAGCCGTCGACTCTATGGCGGTGAGTGGGATGGATTAACACAGAAAGACCTTGAAGGGTATGACAGCGCCTATCTTGGTGAGTCAGGAAGTCGCGAAGCACCTTACTACTGTTTATTCAATAACGATTTAACTCATCATATTCCACCTTGCTTTATTGCCAGTGCGGAATTTGACCCACTTTTAGATGATAGCATCGCATTATTCAATACATTAAAAAACAATAAGATATCCTGCAAATATAAGATGTACCCAGGTACATTACATGCTTTTTTACATTATAGCCGTATGATGAATATTGCTGATGAAGCAATTAGAGATGGTGCTGAGTATTTTAAAAGACTTACCTCTGAAAATAGCCTCTAGAGCTAAATTCTGTCATTCAATTTTCTGTATTGTTTTATTTGATTAATACTTACAAGTAAAATTATCTTACAGAGCAAAACAGAGGTTATTATGCTAATTAGCCTAAAAGCGGTTACAAAAGAAAACTATGAATCCATTTGTCTTTTAGATGTATCTGATGAGCAAGAAAAATATGTTGCTTCAAACACTTGGTCACTGGTTGAAGCCGCTTATAATGAAAATTATACCGTAAGAGCTATTTACTGTGATGATGACCCAGTTGGTTTCTTTATGTGGGTACAAGAAAGCCCAATAAGAATATCAATTTGGCGGTTTATGATTGACCAACATCACCAAAATAAAGGAATAGGTAGACAAGCGCTTAGCCTCGCGCTTACAGAGATAAAACAAACACAATCAATCATAGAGATTGAAATATGTTATAACCCAAACAACCCTGTCGCCAAAAATTTTTATTCCTCATTTGGTTTCAGCGAGGTCGGTATGGATAAAAATAATGAAGATATGCTCGCGTTAATTTACCTTAAAAAAGAGCGATGAATTTTCCCCTTAATCTAGAGAAAAAACCTCTGCAGCAGTAGCCATTATCTCAATATATGCATATCGCCCTCCTGCAAGGTATTCCTATTTATTAAGTTAATAGGTAAACACACACCTATTAAAGTAATTAATCTGTGAGAGTGATATTCGGTAGCTATAGACGAATAAAGGCCGCATTAGTGTTGTGATCCCACTAATTGGACGACTAATTACTGAAGGCTTTTTACTGTCGTAATTCATCTTTCCAATGTATAAATACAGTCATCAAAGATAACTCCTCCAATAGTATAGTTATCTTTAATAACGTCTGTAAGGATAAACCCATTTTTTCTAGAACGCTAACTGATGCCTTGTTTCCATCCGTAACCACAGCTTGATACCGTGAAATGGCGGATAATTCAGGGAGTGCCAATAAGGCGGCCAATGAATCAGTAGCCAAAGACTTACCTGAGAACTCACACGCTATCATGTAACCAACTTCAGCCACTAGCTCACAGCTTTCTTGAACTATCATTAAACCCGTTAAACCCATCGGAATACCATCAACTAGTCTTAGCCGCGATTGCGCCTTCCATACCTTTAACGATTAAGCCAGCAGCTTCAGTCCAACCCATATGGCGCAGCAATACATAGCCTAATAGTTTATAACTAACTGATATTTATTATTATTAATGATTTATTGTCTTTAGTATGGTAAAAACATATTTTTTAAGCCCTTGATAACATAAACAATTAATTTAGTTTTGATAGCCACTATTTATTAAAATATAAGATATTATTATTGCGCTTAATACTAGTTATTGATTAAAACCTACCCCCAACGCCTAGACTCCATTAAATCAATTGCTATCGCATATATAGCAATCATGTGTTTTTCTTGCTCACCTTCTCTCTGCTCCTTCAAAATTGCAGATATGCGCTCTCCTGTGATGTTATGCTTTGACTCATTTAGCAACATAACAGCCCTGCCAACTACTTGGCATATCCGCATATAAATTACATCTTTATCTGTGTCCATAATCACCTCTGTGTATTCACTCAACACTAACACCTTGTTGAAATAATACCCAGATAAGATTTGTATAGTTTTCAATCTAACCAACATTTCTATGCAAAAACTCAATGGACTCATTCAAAAGTTTTTTATATTCATCATCTCCTGATGCCACCATCCTTTCGGTTAACTCGTTCACTAGTGTCGACTTAAATACCATCATATTTCCAAACAACAACTTGACGGTTGCATATCCGATTTCAATCATTATTTCACTTGTTCGGCTATCAGCCATAACTCACACCTCTTTATTGTATGAAGCTTAGATAATTATTATCGAATTTCGTTTGTTTTAAATGCGTTACCACTATGAAGTTAGTCTTTGATAACAAATACCACCTAAAGAATAATAAAAATTCCTTATAGAACATAATTTATAACAAATTATATATTTCCACACCGAAAAATTATTCTTGCTACCGCATTATATTTATAAAAGAAATTTAATTTTTACGCTGTTAACTAAAATAATGCTAAATAAACTATAACTAGTTAAATATTTTTTAAGATAAAAATAGCCATCTTATTACAAATTTTATTCTTTGGGTTTCAGTCTATCAGCATTAGCAATGTACAGGGCAATAATAAGTATTAGTATTGAAACAGAGTAAATAATAAACAGCTGAGGGTCCTTATGTTCAACTATAATAAGCCGAATTACAGCTGTAATTGCAATATAAATAAAATATTGTAATGGGAAATGGTAATTTGACTGAAAGTACTTGATAATCAACGCAACAAATTCAAAATATAGAAAATATATAATAAGCTCATCGACCAGCAAATAAATCGAAATGGAATCACTAGCGGAAAATAGTAGTTTCGATAAAACAATAGTTTCTTTTACTAAAAAAGAAATTAATATAATAGCAAGTAAAATCAGCGCAGCACTGCTAATCCACTGTAACACTCTACATATTAATTTTGATTGACTTAGCCCTGACATGGTAACTCCTCAGGAGTTTAACCTTTCTCATTAAAAATATAGCATCATTAAATATTTAAATGAACCACCATTGAGGCCTCGAACCTCGACTTTTAGTTTTGTCAGGACTAAATACTCTTCCAATTGAGCTAATGGTGGAATAAATTTATTTAGCTAAGTTTATAATATATGCGATAATTAGAATAAATATGATAATCAGTACAATAACAACAAGCATGTTTTGTGAAAAATTCAAAATACTTTGATAAAGATATGACCATTTCATAAATAATACCTTAGAAATCTCACTTACCTTTCAGATAATATTTTTTAAATGCAGAGTTATGGTAATGAGATACTTTAAATTGCTAACACTCAGAGAATTGTAATTTTTTCAATTAATTACTATAAGAACTGAATTAAGAATGCTACTCGCTTTAAAACATGACATAGAGCATACACTGGTTAATAGGATCTTTATTCACAACAACATAACACTTTAGAAAAGCTATTACACTCGATTGGTGTTAGTTTTTAGGGAAAATGTATCCACCACCGAGCTGGCTCCATGATGAACTATCGAACAAATAAATGACACCAAGAACGACGATAATTAGTACAGCCACAATGAGGATTTTTTTATAGATACTTAGAACTCGACTATAAAATGTTTGCTTTTTCATTCGTGTTTCCTTAGGAAAGTGATCCCCTTGGATACCACATCTATTTTTTAGATAAAAGCTTGCGGAGGCAAGATTTGCTACTCATAGCAATGGGGTATAATTATCAAACAAGCATACCACGTCAGCTTAAATAAATACGATTAATGCGATAAAACCTCTTTAAAAAGAGGTTTAAATGTGAATCAAATTATTTATCAGCTAACTTGAGCTTTCATGACGCTTTTACAAAAGATACATTTTGCACCATGTGGATTATTGGCCGAAACATCAAACTGTGAAGTTCTATACTGGGATCCACTACAGCAAGGACATTTAAAATACAAATAAATTTTTATAGTGCCACCACGTTTCCAGCTGCTGGGCCTTTCATTCCATTCTCGATGGTAAATGAGACTTGTTGGCCTTCAATTAACGATTTAAAGTCATCGCTCTGAATAGCAGAAAAATGGACAAATACATCTTTACTACCATCTGCTGGAGTAATAAAACCGAAGCCTTTATCGTCGTTAAACCATTTTACTGAACCAGTTAATATATTAGACATAGAAATTCCTTTAATTATTTAATATTTGCCATAAGGCATAATAGAGTTTGTTTTTAATTTTTACTTATGGGAATTAATTAGAAGGAATTCGCGATGAAGTGATATCAGGGATAACGCTAAATGGTGAACAACTTGAAACTGACTAACATAAATAGGTTTGTACTTCCAAAACAGTAAGGGCATTAAGCCACACCCCCCCGACTATAGCAAGTTTTATTTTTCACTCCACTTTAAGATAATGATTATTTAACGAATTCCTTTTCAATACAAATCTTAAAAAGTAATTACTTTGAAAATAACGACTTTTTCTCTGAGTTAACGCCTGTTTCACTAGAATAAATATAAAAAATCTACAATTTTTAATTTTATTACTTATAATTTAGTGTTTCATGCTATTTTTTATGCAATCAGAGCATATCTTAACAATCTTATAGTGTGATTTTTTAGCAGCTTCAATAGCTTGCATAGCATTAAAAAAGTTACCAAGGTAAAATCTATTTGAAGCCATAGGCATATTCTTGCATCCAAGCTTATGTATTTTATAACCACCCTGTGGTTCAACTATAGTCTGAATATAATAATTCATTTATCTCTCCTTTATTTTTCAAAGGTGCTATACCAATATTTTTCCACCATAAATTAGTCCTCGAATCTCAGCGTTGTTAAAACTCATTACTCATTTAGTTTTAGCTAACTGTGGAATAATTTTACATCCAATATACAAGTGCAAATGTAGCCAGAAGTAATACCGTTATAATTAGCACATTTTCTGTAAGTGATAAAATCCGATGATATAATGCAGATAAATTCATAGGTAAGTCCTTAGGAAACAATTCCTTTGGATACCACATCTATTTATTAGATAAAAACTTGCGAATGCAAGGTTTGCTTTTTATGGCAATGGGGTATAATGATTTAAACCACTATAACACATTACCTATACTTTTACTTGGTTAATAACCTCTGAATACCAACTTTCATCGCAGAGTGATTTAATTGAAGTAATTATCTAATTGATTTAGCTCACTATTACCATAATAAAAAGATTAAATATCGTAAGTTAACTGTTTTATTCTTACTACTTTTTATTCATCGTAACTAATCTTTAATATAAATAAAAAACAATTATGGGTCTTTTAGTCAGAAAGAAAACCATAATTCCTAACCATGTCATAGCATATTTAGGATGGAGTAACTTTATAGAAAAAAATTCTTGGCGTACATTATATTTACCAACACTTTGTTTTTGCGATATGCAACGTATCTTAGACTGTTAATTTTATTTAAATTCAAAACCTAATTAGATATTTATCAACATACTGTTTAAACTAAAATTTCTCAAAGGTTCATGTGCATGATGTGTACCTAAAAAACACGATCTCCTGTATAAATCTATCCTATAAACAATACATCTTCTGCAATATGTTATCGCCTTGTATCTAGCTCACTAAAGATCATATAGTTACACTCCATACAAAAACAACCATCGAAGACCAATCGATAAGGTTATATATTTACAAATATTAACTGGCTATTATTTAAACAAAGGCGTAGATTTAAATGGCTCACTTAATAAGCTAATACTTACAGCGAGCATGCACGACCTGTCTACTCGACAATACATAATAAAACATCAGTAAACCTAGAACGTTTAGATCCCTATCTAACATAGGGGTCTTTTTTATTCTTTAAAGATGCTTTTCCCTGAGAGATCCCCTCATAATTTCCCCAAAGCGTAACCATGTGTGAATAAATTTTGAGCTAGTAGGGTTGCAGCCACGAGTAAGTCTTCCCTTGTTATTGTGTAGCCAGAATGCCGCAAAACTTCCATGCCTAAGCGAACTGTTGAGAGTACGTTTCGATTTCTGACTGTGTTAGCCTGGAAGTGCTTGTCCCAACCTTGTTTCTGAGCATGAACGCCCGCAAGCCAACATGTTAGTTGAAGCATCAGGGCGATTAGCAGCATGATATCAAAACGCTCTGAGCTGCTCGTTCGGCTATGGCGTAGGCCTAGTCCGTAGGCAGGACTTTTCAAGTCTCGGAAGGTTTCTTCAATCTGCATTCGCTTCGAATAGATATTAACAAGTTGTTTGGGTGTTCGAATTTCAACAGGTAAGTTAGTTGCTAGAACCCATGGCTCCTTTGCCGACGCTGAGTAGATTTTAGGTGACGGGTGGTGACAATGAGTCCGTGTCGAGCGCTGATTTTTTCGGCCTTTAGAGCGAGATTTATACAATAGAATTTGGCATGAGATTGGATTGCTTTTAGTCAGCCTCTTATAGCCTAAAGTCTTTGAGTGACTAGATGACATATCATGTAAGTTGCTGATAGGTTTCCAGTTTTCCGCTCCTAGGTCTGCATATTGTACTTTTCCTCTTACTCGACTTAACCAGTACCAACCCAGCTTCTCAACGGATTTATACCATGGCACTTTAAAGCCAGCATCACTGACAATGAGCGGTGTGGTGTTACTCGGTAGAATGCTCGCAAGGTCGGCTAGAAATTGGTCATGAGCTTTCTTTGAACATTGCTCTGAAAGCGGGAACGCTTTCTCATAAAGAGTAACAGAACGACCGTGTAGTGCGACTGAAGCTCGCAATACCATAAGTCGTTTTTGCTCACGAATATCAGACCAGTCAACAAGTACAATGGGCATCGTATTGCCCGAACAGATAAAGCTAGCATGCCAACGGTATACAGCGAGTCGCTCTTTGTGGAGGTGACGATTACCTAACAATCGGTCGATTCGTTTGATGTTATGTTTTGTTCTCGCTTTGGTTGGCAGGTTACGGCCAAGTTCGGTAAGAGTGAGAGTTTTACAGTCAAGTAATGCGTGGCAAGCCAACGTTAAGCTGTTGAGTCGTTTTAAGTGTAATTCGGGGCAGAATTGGTAAAGAGAGTCGTGTAAAATATCGAGTTCGCACATCTTGTTGTCTGATTATTGATTTTTCGCGAAACCATTTGATCATATGACAAGATGTGTATCCACCTTAACTTAATGATTTTTACCAAAATCATTAGGGGATTCATCAGTGCTTTTCCCCATCTTTTCATAAAGAATTATAAAAATTAATAACTCTACACATACACCTATTAATTCTGGAACAATATTTCCTATAATATAATTATTTTCATCACAATAGTAAGCAAGTCCAACACATATAGTTAAAACCAATAAAAGAAAAATAAAAAAATGTTTTTTCTCTATTTTTGCTTAGTTTTTTGAGAAGATTTTGATAATTCGTTTTGATAACTTTTTGATAACCGTTTCAAATGTGACAATAAAAAACGGGAACTATTAAGTTCCCGTTCTTAATCACAACACGTAATAAATTACATGTGTGCGATCATTGCATCGCCGAATTCGCTACATTTCAGTAATTTAGCGCCTTCTAACTGACGTTCGAAATCGTAAGTTACAGTCTTAGCCGCGATTGCGCCTTCCATACCTTTAACGATTAAGTCAGCCGCTTCAGTCCAACCCATATGGCGCAGCATCATTTCAGCAGAAAGGATGATAGAACCAGGGTTTACTTTGTCCTGACCTGCATATTTAGGTGCAGTACCGTGAGTTGCTTCGAATAATGCACACTCAGAACCAATGTTAGCGCCTGGCGCAATACCGATACCACCAACTTGTGCTGCTAATGCATCAGAAATGTAGTCACCGTTTAGGTTCATACACGCTATAACATCATATTCCGCAGGACGCAGCAGGATTTGTTGTAAGAATGCATCTGCAATCACATCTTTAACGATGATATCTTTGCCTGTTTTAGGGTTTTTAATTTTAACCCATGGGCCGCCATCTAATAATTCGCCGCCGAATTCTTCTTGTGCTAATTGGTAACCCCAATCTTTAAACGCACCTTCAGTGAATTTCATAATGTTGCCTTTATGAACTAAAGTCACTGAATCACGACCATTATCAATTGCATATTCAATTGCCGCGCGAACTAAACGCTTTGTTCCTTCTTCTGAACATGGTTTGATACCGATACCACAATCTTGTGGGAAACGGATTTTTGTCACACCCATTTCATCTTGCAGGAATTTAATGACTTTGTCAGCTTCTGCGCTACCTGCTTTCCACTCAATTCCTGCGTAAATATCCTCCGAGTTTTCACGGAAAATAACCATATCGGTCAGTTCGGGCTGTTTAACTGGGCTTGGTGTGCCTTTGTAGTAACGTACTGGACGTAAGCAGATGTACAGGTCAAGTTGTTGACGTAGTGCAACGTTCAAAGAACGAATACCACCACCAACTGGAGTTGTTAAAGGACCTTTAATTGAAACGCGGTAATCACGGATTAAATCGAGAGTTTCTTCTGGTAACCAAACATCTTTACCATAAATTTGTGTAGATTTTTCGCCAGTGTAAATTTCCATCCAAGAAATTTTGCGCTCACCGTTGTAAGCTTTTTTAACTGCCGCATCAACCACTTTTAACATTGCTGGAGTGACATCAACACCAATGCCGTCACCTTCGATATAAGGGATAATTGGGTTGTTCGGAACGTTTAGTTTGCCTTTTGCATCAATGGTAATTTTAGCGCCTTCTGCCGGAACTACTACTTTGCTTTCCATTAACCTCTCCTTTCACTTGCGTATTTTGCTTGTTAATTTTTTGTAAGAGACGTGTCAATACTACTTCAATCTGCGTCGAACGCCAATGATTACTCACCTAAGCTTTAGTATGGATCGCATTAAACGCACTAACACGTGAATAAAAACAGAATAATTCCTTATAAAATCATATCATTACTGAAAAAGATAACTCACTCATACCCTACAAATCATCGAAACCCAATAACACTGCCTTGACGACTTTGAAACTCAATTCACATTAATTTTATCTGGAATAACATTAATAAACATTCGAACTGCTCACATAAATTGAGTTGTTTGTTATTTTTTCCTTTAATAAACAATAACTTTAATTAACAAATCCTCAATTTATTAATTTTATGATTTTAATGTTTTTAATCTCTAGTAAAGGTGAGCAAATAAAGAGCACGAATAAGCTAAGAAATAACTCCCACTAATAAATATCGCAATATAGGCAAATATAAAATGAATATAAAATCATTAATAACCAACTCATAAAAAGGTGATTATATGAAAAAACTTTCTATTTTTATTCAAAAAAAGAAAAATGAATATGCTCAACACCCTTTTTTCTTAAAACCCATCGACCCGCAGCGCCCTACAGCTGAATCTTTAGAGTTTCTGCCTAAAATAGCTTTTTTTATTATGAGCTTTGGTGATTTAAATAAATTTATTTTGCCTTTTACTTTTCCACAAAATACGTTAGAGGCAGCTGTTAATACACACGCACTTGAAGATGAAAATCATTGGCCATGGTATCTCAGTGATTTATGCACATTGAAAATGAATAAGCCACAACCTATAACAGATACTCTAGCGTGGCTGTGGTCACCACAAATGGAAGCCAATCGTAAACTCACTTACCAACTCATTGAAATGTTATCAAACCAGCCTGCAAAAATTCGATTAGTCATCATTGAATCAATAGAAGCCACAGGTCGTGTATTTTTTACTTATTTAAATGAAATTGCACAACATTCCCCTAATGCGTTAGTTTATTGTGGTGATCTTCATTTAAGTCGTGAAAGCGGTCATACCATGGGTAGTGAAGTTGAACTTATTGATACTATTCCTTTTAGTCATCAAGAATATACAATTTGCTTAGGTCTCATTGAGCGGATATTCGATATATTTAGTGAGTTCATTGATGAGATCAGCGAATAATTAATTAAAATATGAGTCATAACGCTTTGTGACTCATATTTCCCTACCCCCTAAGAATATTTTTTTTCGTTGATTTCCATTATACTTTCAGACGTACCTTTTTACTGGCACTACTATCTGGCTAACGACAAATGAATATACCCCCTAAGAAACGGGCTAAATTTGGCTCATCCCCTATAAAACAAAAACACGCCAAATCCACCAAGCATTTAGCAATTTCAGCTAGTCGCCAACCCGCTAAAGTACGCAAAGTTATTCTATTCAACAAACCCTTTGATGTACTGCCGCAATTTACCGATGAACAAGGCCGCGACACCTTAAAAAATTATATTCCTATTACGGATGTTTATGCCGCGGGTCGCCTTGATAGAGATAGCGAAGGCTTGTTAATTCTAACTAACGATGGAAAATTACAAGCGCGTTTAACACAACCCCAGAAAAAAACAGGGAAAATATACTATGCTCAAGTAGAGGGGATCCCTGATGAAAGTGCATTGGTACGATTTCGCCAAGGGCTGACGTTAAATGATGGCCCTACGCTTCCCGCAGGGATTGAGTTAGTCGAAGAACCTAAATGGTTGTGGCCCCGCAATCCGCCAATTAGAGAACGCAGAAATATTCCAACAAGTTGGCTTAAAATTACATTATACGAAGGCCGTAATCGACAAGTGCGTCGTATGACGGCAAATATCGGATTCCCAACGCTGCGCTTAATTCGCTATCAAATGGGTGAATTTAATTTAGGGGATTTATCAGTAGGTGAATGGATGGAGGTCAATGTTGTTTAAACCCAATGTCACTGTCGCAACAATTGTGCATGCTGAAGGCAAATTTTTGGTCGTTGAAGAATGGATCAATAATAAGCCTACTTGGAACCAACCCGCAGGGCACCTAGAGGCCAACGAAACTCTCTTGCAAGCTGCTGAACGTGAGTTACTTGAAGAAACTGGCATACAAGCGACGCCAACTCAATTAATTCAAATCCATCAATGGATTGCACCTGACAGCACTCAATTTATTCGCTTTTTATTTGCTGTCGAACTTGATGCTATTTGTGAAACCCACCCGCAAGATAGCGATATCGCCTGTTGTCACTGGGTCGACGCGCAAGACATTTTAGAAAGTGACTGCTTACGTTCCCCTTTAGTCGCTGAAAGCTTGCGTTGCTTTCAAACTGGAAATAATTATCCACTAGATATTCTTTCAGCTTATGGCTCCCACTACCAATAATCCCCCTTTGCTTGGTGAAATTGTCACCAAGCAATAATATTCTCTCTAACGCTGGTGCAACAAGGGGTCAACATGCTAAAGTATGGGGCTTGATTTTTCCGCAGTGAGACTATTTCCATGTCAAATAACAGTACCATGTCAGATAACAGCCAGAAAAAAGTCATCGTCGGTATGTCCGGTGGTGTTGACTCATCCGTATCCGCCTATTTGCTGCAGCAGCAAGGATATCAGGTGGCTGGCCTGTTTATGAAGAACTGGGAAGAAGATGACGATACGGAATATTGCTCCGCTGCAACTGACCTTGCTGATGCGCAAGCTGTGTGTGACAAACTCGGCATCGAGTTACACACCATCAACTTTGCCGCAGAGTATTGGGACAATGTATTCGAACATTTTTTAACCGAATACAAAGCGGGCCGCACGCCAAACCCTGATATCCTGTGTAACAAAGAAATCAAATTTAAAGCCTTCTTAGAATTTGCTGCTGAAGATTTAGGGGCAGATTATATTGCAACAGGTCACTATGTACGCCGCCGTGATGTCGACGGAAAAAGCCAGTTACTCCGTGGTTTAGATGGTAATAAAGACCAAAGCTATTTCCTGTATACACTCAGCCATGAACAAGTGGCAAAAAGCCTGTTCCCTGTCGGTGAGCTTGAAAAGCCTGAAGTCCGCCGTATTGCTGAAGAAATCGGTTTAATCACCGCAAAGAAAAAAGACTCAACGGGCATTTGCTTTATCGGTGAACGTAAATTCCGCGACTTCCTCGGTCGTTACCTTCCTGCTCAACCAGGTCCGATTGTCACGGTTGATGGTGAAACAATTGGTCAACATGAAGGCCTGATGTATCACACATTAGGCCAACGCAAGGGCTTAGGTATTGGTGGAACGAAAGAAGGTTCAGAAGAACCTTGGTATGTTGTCGATAAAGATGTTGAAAACAATATATTAATTGTTGCACAAGGCCATGAGCATCCACGGTTGATGTCTATCGGCTTGATTGCGCAGCAATTACACTGGGTTGATAGAAAAACGCTAACCCAACCATTGCGCTGTGTGGTCAAAACGCGTTACCGTCAAGGGGATATCCCTTGTACAATTACGCCTATTGATGCAGAGCGAATCGAAGTCACATTTGATTACCCAGTTGCTGCTGTCACCCCAGGGCAATCTGCCGTGTTCTATATTGACGAAGTCTGCCTTGGTGGCGGCATTATTGAAGCGCGTATTCAGGAGTAGTTGTGGCGAAAAATTATTACGACATTACGCTTGCCTTAGCGGGGATCTGCCAAGCAGGTGCTATGGTTCAAAAGCTGGCCCACGAAGGCACATGCCTTGATAGCGATGCCGAAACAATGGTCAATAGCCTGACCAACATGAACCCAAGCTCCACATTAGATGTGTATGGTAATGCCCCTGCAAATCTCAAAACAGGTTTAGGTGCAATGTTAGGCATGCTAACAGGTGGTAACAGTGGTTTATCCGCCGAGATGACGCGTTATATGCTGAGCATGATGGCCCTTGAGCGTCGTCTAAATAAAGACGATGAAGCGATGAATAAGCTTGGGCAACGTATTGAGCAATTCGAGCGCCAAGCGAGCTATTTTGAACCTCTTTCTGAAGGTGTGTTTAATGCATTAGCAGGAATCTATGTTGATGTCGTCAGCCCTGCTGGCCCACGCATTCAAGTAACGGGTTCCCCTGACATTCTGAAAAACACCTTAGTTCAGGCTAAAGTTCGCGCAATTTTGCTGGCGGGTATTCGTTCCGCAGTACTTTGGCAGCAAGTGGGTGGAAGTCGCATCCAACTTATGTTTTCTCGCAATCGTCTGGCAAATCAGGCGAAAGAAATTTTGTCTCACCTTTAAATCTGGAGTTGCTACCAATGGAATTATCCTCACTGACCGCTGTATCCCCGATTGACGGCCGTTACGGTGATAAAGTCAGCGCTTTACGCACTATTTTTAGTGAGTTTGGCTTACTGAAATTTCGCGTGCAAGTTGAAGTTCGCTGGCTGCAAAAACTGGCTGCAACCGCTCAAATCAAAGAAGTTCCTTCATTTGATGCTGACGCAATCGCTTACTTAGATGAAATTGTTGCGAACTTCTGCGAAAAAGACGCAATGCGGATTAAAGAAATTGAACGCACAACCAACCACGATGTTAAAGCCGTTGAGTATTTTCTCAAAGAAAAAGTAGAACATATTCCTGCCCTGCATTCGGTTTCTGAATTCATTCACTTTGCATGTACATCAGAAGATATCAATAACCTTTCTCATGCATTGATGCTCAAAACAGCACGTGAAGAGGTGCTTTTACCTCAATGGCGTCAAATTATTGATAAAATAAAAGCAATGGCGCATGAATACCGCGACCTGCCATTGCTCTCTCGGACTCACGGTCAACCTGCTACGCCATCAACCATTGGTAAAGAGTTTGCCAACGTTGCTTACCGTTTAGAACGTCAATTCCGTCAACTACAACATGTTGAAATTTTAGGTAAAATTAACGGCGCAGTGGGTAACTATAATGCGCATATGGTTGCTTACCCTGAAGTGAACTGGCACGAATTTAGTGAAACGTTTGTGACTTCATTAGGCATTCAGTGGAACCCATTCACTACGCAAATTGAACCACATGATTACATTGCTGAACTCTTTGATTGCGTCGCACGTTTTAACACAATTGTGTTAGATTTCGACCGTGATATTTGGGGATATGTCGCATTAAATCACTTTAAACAAAAAACTATCGCTGGCGAAATCGGCTCTTCTACCATGCCACACAAAGTTAACCCTATCGACTTCGAAAACTCCGAAGGTAACTTGGGTTTAGCAAATGCTGTTTTAGGTCATTTAGCGAGCAAACTGCCTGTTTCCCGCTGGCAACGTGACTTAACGGATTCAACTGTACTACGTAACTTGGGTGTTGGCTTAGGTTATGCCTTAATTGCCTATCAATCTACTATGAAAGGCTTAAACAAGCTGGAAGTTAACGAACAGCACTTACTGGACGAGTTAGACCAAAATTGGGAAGTGTTAGCGGAGCCTATCCAAACTGTTATGCGTCGCTATGGTATCGAAAAACCGTATGAAAAACTGAAAGAATTAACGCGTGGTAAGCGTGTTACCGCTGAAGGCATGAAACAGTTTATTGATGGTTTAGAGTTACCTGAGCATGAAAAAGTGCGCTTAAAAGCAATGACACCCGCTAACTACATTGGTTACGCTGTCACTTTTATTGATGAACTGAAATAATCTTAGTTGATTTATTCAGGCGGCCAAAGTGCCGCCTTTTTTATTAGCTCTATTTCTATATTAACCATAAATTCCCCAAAACAGCCTAATCACTCGAAAAAAACCGCTTTTTTTTTGCTTTGTTTGACTTATATTTACTTAATCCCTTGTCGTGGCTGAGATCTCTTTTTACCATGACGTTTCTAGTGCATGATTCATGATTATCTCGGTAGGCACTTTAATTTTTTACTATGAGGGTTTCAGATGCGTATTCTTATCGTCGAAGACAATGCGTTACTTCGTCATCACTTAACAGTTCAACTTAAAGAACTGGGTCATCAGGTTGATTCAGCTGAAGACGCAAAAGAAGCTGACTATTTTTTGCATGAAAGCTGCCCAGACATCGCCGTTGTCGATTTAGGCTTACCCGATGAAGATGGCCTATCAATGATCAAACGTTGGCGCAGTAATCATGTAAATATCCCCCTCCTAGTACTGACCGCCCGCGAAAGTTGGCAAGAAAAAGTCCAAGCATTAAATAGCGGAGCAGATGACTACGTCACCAAACCTTTTCAATTAGAAGAGCTTGTCGCTCGCATGCAAGCACTAATGCGCAGAAACAGCGGGTTAGCCTCTCAAGTATTGGAGTTGAATAACTTTGTTATCGACCTGTCTCGTAAAGAATTCACTGTAAATGGTGAAGCCGTTAAACTAACAGCTTTTGAATATACCATTATTGAAACCTTATTACGCAATAATGGTAAGGTTGTTAGCAAAGATTCATTAATGCGCCAACTTTATCCAGACGCAGAGCTTAGAGAAAGCCATACCATTGATGTTTTAATGGGAAGATTGAGAAAGAAAATTCAACAATTTCATAGTGATGAAGTTATCGTGACGGTTCGTGGCCAAGGCTACCGTTTTGATGTGAATGGCTAACATGTGGCTAAGTAAATTTAAAGTTAAACCGCTTTCGTTACGTGCTCGATTTTTGTGCGCAACGTCTGCTGTTATCCTTGCGTTAACACTGTCCTATGGCATCGTGGCCATACTTGGTTATTTAATCAGTTTCGATAAAACCACCTACACCCTACTACGGAGCCAAAGTAACCTAATTTATAGTCTGGCTCAGTGGCAAAACGATAAAATTGATATTCGTGTTCCTCCAAATTTCACGTTAAATAACCCTACATTAATCATTATTTACGATGAACAAGGGCAAGTATTATGGCGCCAGCGTGATGTACCTAGTGTTGAGCGCTTGATCCGCAATGATTGGTTAAAAAAAGAAGGTTTATACGAAATTGATACCGATATTCGTGAAACCCGCCAACTCCTTGATGACAATCCAGAATACAACAACAAGTTGGATAAAATAGAAAGTGATGATGAGCCGCTCACTCACTCCGTTTCAGTTAACCAATATGCCGCTGGAGAGAACCTGCCTCCTTTAACTATTGTTGTTGTCGATACATTGCCACAAGATTTACAAAATACAGGGCTAGTATGGGAATGGTTTGGTTATGTATTGCTCGCTAACTTAATTTTAGTCATTCCTTTACTGTGGCTCGCCGCCTATTGGAGCTTGCGTCCCATCAAGTCCTTAGTTTCTCAGCTAAGTAGTCTTGAAAAAGGCGAAAGGGATACCCTAGATGAAAACCCGCCTTCTGAGCTCAGAGGATTAGTGCGTAATTTGAATATTTTGTTAACTAACGAACGAAAACGCTATAGCAAATACCGCACCACTTTGTCTGATTTAACCCATAGCTTGAAAACACCACTTGCTGTTTTACAATCCACGTTGCGCTTACTTCGTTCAGGTAAACAAATGAACATCGACCAAGCTGAGCCCATCATGCTGGAACAAATTGGCCGAATTTCACAACAAGTCGGTTATTATTTGCATCGTGCGTCGACACAAGGTGATGAAAACCTGATGCTCAGAGAAATTTCATCTGTTCCATCAATATTAGATAGCTTAGCAAGCGCATTACACAAAGTTTATCAACACAAAGGCGTTTCGATTACCGTCGATATTTCCCCTGAAGTAACTTGGTTAGGTCAACCTAATGATTTTATGGAAGTGATGGGTAATATTATGGAGAACGCCTGCAAATATTGTTTGGAGTTTGTTGAAGTGACCGCCATTGTTGAACAAGACAGCCTAACATTAATTGTGGACGACGATGGCCCAGGTGTTCCTGAAAGCAAACGTAGCCTCATTTTCGTTCGTGGGCAACGTGCAGATACACTTCGACCAGGCCAAGGATTAGGCTTGTCTATCGCAGTGGATATCATTGATCAATATGATGGGGAAATCACCATTTGTGATAGCCCTCTCGGTGGGGCACGATTAGCCGTCACATTTCGGCAGCAATCTATGATTGAAGATAGTTAATATGTGATGTGAATCCGTTTATTCCCTACTTTACAAACCATTTCAGGTATACTATTTAAGAGTTTTTTTTCGCGGAGCTGTTATATTTTGATAATGCTTTTTCAATCAAAATCATCACACAGTTCCCACTTATTTAAGATAAGATCGATAGAGTAAAATAAGCCTTACTTAGGTTATTAAGACTAGAACAGCCATATTAATCTAGACATTGTAAAAGTTATCAGGAAAGCTCAACAGCTCCTAGGGACAATAAGATGGACTATACACTCAATCTTGACTGGCAGAGTTTTCTCGACAGTCACTGGCAGAAGCGCCCACTGCTTATCAAAAAAGGGTTTGCGCGTTTTATTGATCCTATCTCACCAGACGAACTTGCTGGTTTAGCGATGGAAGATGAGGTTGATAGCCGTTTAGTCAGCCATAAAGAGGGAGTTTGGCAAGTCGGCCATGGCCCATTTGAAAGTTATGATCACCTCGGTGAGGAAAATTGGTCTATTTTAGTGCAAGCTGTGGATCATTGGCATCATCCAAGTGCCGCCTTAATGAAGCCATTTCGTGTCTTATCCGACTGGCGTATGGATGACTTGATGATTTCTTATTCCGTACCTGGTGGCGGTGTTGGCCCTCATCTTGATCAATACGACGTATTTATCATTCAAGGAGAAGGCCGTCGTCGTTGGCGTGTTGGGGAAAAAATCCCAATGAAACAACATTGTCCTCACCCTGACCTTCTGCAAGTGCAGCCTTTTGACGCTATCATTGATGAAGAAATGGAGCCAGGTGATATCCTATATATCCCACCTGGATTCCCACATGAAGGCTATGCTATTGAGCCCTCATTAAACTACTCTGTTGGTTTCCGAGCACCCAATACACGCGAACTGATGAGCAGCTTTGCTGACCATTTAATTTCTAATGATTTAGGCAGTTATCGTTATAGTGATCCTGATTTATCGTTCCGTGATAACCCTGCTGAGATTTTACAAGGTGAGCAAATCAAACTGCGTGAAATGATGGAATCACTGATTAACGACCCTGATTTGTTTCGTCAGTGGCTAGGTGAGTTTATTTCTCAATCACGCCATGAATTAGATATTGCACCACCAGAACCGCCTTACGAACACGATGAAATCTATGATTTGCTAAAAACACAGCAAGAGACTTTATATAAACTGAACGGTCTTAGAGCATTACGTGTCGGCGATCAATTCTTCGTAAATGGTGAATGTTTAGAAACCACTTGCTATGAAGCTGCAGACAGCTTATGTCGTTATGATTCCGTTAATAGCCAAACTCTGGGCGAAGCTATTGATGATGTCAATTTTATCGCTCTTATGACAGCCTTAGTGAATAATGGTTATTGGTATTTTGACGACTAATTCGCTTTATTAAAAATAACATCTAAATAATATACAAGCTCATCCTAAAATGATGAGCTTGTAATTCTATAAATAAGAAATATTACTTCAAAAAATACGCTCTCTCTGCTGGAAAAAACCAGTCATAGAACCACTTTTCTTTACTTACCTCTATTTAATGGGCTTTATTGTCTATTTTATCACTAATAAATCGTCATTATTTAGCCTATTACCACCAAAAATGGCATCCATAGATAAAGCATTTTCAAAATTCATTTCTAAAATACTTTAAATTAACAACCAACTACCTTTGCAGACTTGCAATATAAACTTAATTTATATATTTCACGCTAGCATACAACATCATGAATATAGAAGTTTTTTTAGCTTTATCGATATTTTCGTTTGCTACATCAATCACCCCTGGCCCCAATAACGTCATGTTACTCACTTCAGGTGTTAATTTTGGATTTAAACGTACTGTTCCCCATAGCATTGGCGTTTCATGTGGCTTTTTTATTATGTTACTCGCTGTCGGCTTAGGTATGGGGACCATCATTCAATCTTCACCGTTGCTATACGCCATTTTGAAATATCTCGGTATTATCTATTTGCTTTGGTTAGCATGGAAAACAGCAATTAGTCACGCTATGACCAAAGCGAATAATAAAAAAAATAAACCATTAACTTTCATAGAAGCTGCGCTTTTTCAATGGATAAACCCAAAAGCTTGGATCATGGCAGTTGGAGGTATGGCAATGTATACCAACACTGTGGAACCCTATTTTTCAATATTGTTAGTCGCTGTGGTCTTCGCCTTGATAAATTGGCCTTGCGTTGCGATTTGGGCTTTGTTTGGTCATCAATTACGTGAACGATTATCGCAACCTCGCATATTAAGAAGATTTAACTTAGTGATGGGGATACTTTTGGCACTGAGTGGTATTTCTGTATTATTTCAATAAATCCGTGAAGCACACTCTAATAAATTTTGAGTGTGCTTCCTTAGATAAATAGTTTATGGCTGACGAGCATGAATTGCTGTTAATTCAGCGATTCGCATAATAACGTCTACCGCCTGTTCCATGCCCTCTTGGGTGATAAACTCATGTTTACTATGGAAGTTATATCCCCCAGTGAAAATATTTGGACAAGGTAAACCACGATGAGAAAGCTGAGCGCCGTCCGTTCCGCCACGAATTGGCTGAACAACAGGTTCAATACCACAATCAATCATGGCCTGTTTTGCTAACTCAACAACATGGGGATATTTCATCACTTCTCTTTGCATGTTGTAGTAAGTGTCATCTAATGTCAGCTCAATATAACAACTTGGGTGAAGGTTTTCTCCAACCTTTTCAGCAATACGAATAATATTTTTCTTTCTCGCTTCAAAACTGGCGAGATCAAAATCACGAATAATATAGTTTAGTTCGGCCTTTTCTACCGTTCCCTTCATAGATGTGAGGTGGTAAAATCCTTCGTAACCATCTGTATTTTCAGGTACTTCATCCGCAGGTAACATGGAATGAATTCGGTTAGCTAAATTGAGCGCATTTACCATTACCCCTTTTGCATTACCAGGATGAGTATTATTGCCAACAATTTTGATACCTACGTTTGCCGCATTGAAATTTTCATACTCTAATTCCCCTACACCACCGCCATCAACGGTGTAAGCCCACAATGCATCAAACTGCTTAAAATCAATATGACGGGCACCACGGCCAATTTCCTCATCAGGGGTAAATGCTAAGCATATTTTCCCATGTGGGATTTTATTGCCCTTTAAACGTACCAGAGCCGTGATAATTTCAGCGATCCCCGCCTTATCATCCGCACCTAATAATGTTTTACCGTCAGTCATTATCAGTGTTTTACCAATCATTTCATGTAATACAGGGAACATGACTGGCGATAAGACTTCGTCACCAATACCTAGCGCAATATCACCACCTCGATAGTTTTCTAAAACTTGTGGGCAAACATTTTTACCCGAAAAATCAGGCGCTGTGTCTAAATGAGAAATAAAACCAATGGTAGGAACATCCCAATCAACGTTCGATGGCAAAAAGGCCATTAAGCAACCTTGATCGGTTAACGTCACCTGATCAAATCCTAATTCATTCAGTTCTTTAGCTAGTGCACGGGCAAATTTTAGCTGGCCTGTGCTACTAGGTACTGTTTTTGCATTCAGTTTTGATTGTGTATCAAAAGCAGTATATTCAAAAAACCGCTCCAAGAGTTTGTCCATACCCATCCCCCTAAAATATCAATAGCTATATTATGGGAAAGATCACAGATTCAATTATTGTTTCAAATCAGCTTTGCGGTTATTGCTGGTGCTTTTTTAGCATAATGCGTAAATTATATTTAATTCACGCATTTTATTTTATATACCTGTTTGCATTTTGCCCACAAAAGAACCCATAAATAATAAAGATAATACTCAATGTGTATTATCTCGTCGGTAATCAGTTATTTTTTCTTACCTAAAGCGTCAAATTAAGTTAACTATTAACCAACAACTGCATTATTAGCCAGTTATTTTTTTAAACAACTGTGCTATACAAGGTAAATAATTATTTGCTTATCATTTAGCAAATAAACAACATTAATTTGTTTCAGGGTAATTAAGGATATTATGTCAAATACTTGTTTAATTTATGGTGTTAGCAAAGGATTAGGTAAAGCACTTGTTGAGGGTGTACCTGATCCTAGTGATGTTATTTATGGCGTTTCACGCTCAAAACCGCCATTCGAGCAGAGCAACTTTTATTGGATCCAAGCAGATTTAAGTGATAACCAGTCCGCTAACATAATTAAAAACACCATTAAGCAACAACCTATTAATACCTTAATTTATAATGTTGGTATCTGGGAGAAGTTAGCCTTTAGTGATAAATATCAATTTGAAACAAGCGATGATATTGAAATACTGAATATGATCCAAACCAATATCAGTGCTTGCTTGCTCAATTTGAAAGCATTATTACCTAACTTACGTTTAGCAAAAAATAGCAAAATTATTTTAATTGGCTCAACCTGGGGATTAGATAACCATAAAGGCAAAGAGGTTACCTTTTCTGCCACTAAATATGCATTAAGGGGTATTATTCAGTCATTAAGGGAAACTTTAAGGGAAGACAAAATTGCTATTTCAATACTGAATTTAGGCTATTTAGCAACTGAATACCCGCTGTCTTTGCCTGTAGATGATGTTATTGAACAAAGTGGAGGTCAACTGATCCCCCTACAGGATGTGGTTAGTGCTGTGCGGTTTATACTCAGCACCAGCAATGCAACATGCGTAAAAGAAATCACTATGCCAGCCATGATGGATGAAAATGTTTAACTGATTTTTATAAAAAATCTGAAAAGGGAAACTTCGTTTCCCTTAATGCTTACTGCGCGATGTCTTTAACCTGTAATTCCATTATCAACTGGTTTATATACTCCACCACCACCTGACTTGCCAAACCGTAATGTTTTTCATCGAATTCACTTTCGACTTGGCTTGGCTCTAAGTTAAGCTCAACAGTATGAGCACCATGCAATTTTGCTTCATGGACGAAACCTGCTGCTGGGTATACATGTCCAGATGTCCCAATAGAAATAAAAATTGTCGCGTTTTCAAGGGACTGATAAATATAATCCATACCAATAGGCATTTCACCAAACCATACAATATGCGGTCGCAATGGTTGAGGAAATTGGCAACAATGGCAACGGTCTTCTACCGTTAAATCCCCTTTCCACTCCAATACTTGATTGGACCAATTACAACGTACTTTTAATAATTCACCATGCATATGGACTATGCGTTTACTTCCCGCTCTTTCATGTAAATTATCAATATTTTGTGTGATCAACAAAAAATGGTCACCTAACAACTCTTCCAGTTGCGCTAACGCAAAATGTGCCGCATTGGGTTTGATATTGTCCTGCTGAAGTTGTTTACGCCTTTCATTATAAAAACGTTGCACTAATTGAGGATCCCTTTCGAAACCTTCAGGTGTCGCAACATCTTCAACACGGTGTTCTTCCCATAATCCATCCGCAGAGCGGAATGTTTGAATACCTGACTCAGCCGAAATACCTGCACCAGTTAATACAACAATGTTCACTTTTTTCATATCATTTAGTCTGTTATCTATATAAAAAGACCGGTTGCGAAGTCGCTGGCGGCGTACACATTTATTTTTACGAGCTTTTTTTAATCTATGACGATATCGCAACATCGAAAGCTTCCCTTCATTCAAGCAACCAATGTATAACAACTCAGATAATTAAATTTGTTCTCTATCGCTGTTAATACACCACTTTTCTATATTATTTAAACATTAATATACTAGAGCGCATCACGCAGTTGAATGCAAATAAAAATATCGAGGGTATCGATTTTGTCACCTTTTTATCATAAATATTTCATCATTTATTCATAATTGAGCCACAAAAATCGCGCAACCGTAAAACAATAAAAAAACCTTTCTTGATAGTACCCCATACAGTTAGAATACATCCCGCAGATTTACTGCGATGATTATTCACCATTTAAAGGGGTTTCATGGAAAAGTTTTTCGAAAGAGCAATGTATGCTTCGCGTTGGATCTTAGCACCTATCTATTTTGGGTTGTCACTGACATTATTAGCTTTAACGATTAAGTTCTTCCAAGAACTCTACCATATTCTACCTAACATATTATCCATCCCTGAGGCAGACTTAATCCTTATGCTGCTCTCATTGATTGATATGGCATTAGTTGGTGGTCTATTAGTGATGGTGATGTTTTCAGGCTATGAGAACTTTGTTTCTCAGATGGATATTCCTGATAGCAGCGAAAAACTGGGTTGGTTAGGCAAAATGGATGCCTCTTCCCTAAAAAATAAAGTTGCCGCTTCAATTGTAGCGATCTCATCTATTCACTTACTGAAAATCTTTATGGATTTAAAAAGTGTCGAAAATGACAAGCTCATGTGGTACGTCATTATCCACCTGACCTTTGTGTTATCAGCTTTTGTCATGGGCTACTTAGACAAAATGACGAAAAAGTAATTTTCTTTTGTCCTTGTTGTGCCTGTTTTTCATACGATACGAATAATCGGCCATCAATTAATTTGTTAGCACACATTTAACTCGATGTCGTTGTTCCTGCTGTGCTACGATCTCGCCTAAATAATTTGATGGCACAATAAGGACGTTAATATGAGCGAGCATTTTATCGGTAAATATGAAGCTGAAATTAAGTTTCGCTTAGTAGATCACGCGACATTCCTGCAAAAAATAAAAACCGACCACGCAGAACCTTTCACAGAGAATAATTCAGAAACAGACTATTTCTATGAAAGTACTCACCAGCCTCTTGTCAATAATAATATCAGTATGTGTGTCCGTGAAATGATCCCTTCTGGAATCAAACTGTGGATAGTCAAAGGCCCTTCGTCTTCAGAATGCAAAGCCATTAATATTGATGACTGCCAACACGTACAAAATATGCTAGTCACTTTGGGCTATCATTGCCATTTAACGACGACGAAAGTCCGTAGTATTTATTTTCTTGGGGATGTCCACATTACAGTAGACCACCTTGACGGCATCGGTTGGTTTGCTGAATTTGCCATTATGACGGATGATGAATGCCTACTTGGGCACTACTATCAAAAATTAATGTTGCTCGCAAAAAGGTATGATTTTACTGAAGAAATGATTGAAAAACGCAGCTATAAGCAAATGTTTTTAGAGAAAAAATAAAAAAACGCCAAGTATCATCATCTCGATGAGAAAGATACCTTGGCGTCTAGTCTATTATAGCATTATTGGCCGCTTAAAATACGAGCGGGGTCTAATTTACTTGCACGGCGTGCAGGATACCAGCTTGCTAATAAACTTAAAATAATGGTAGTAATTAATACATACACCACATCCATAATATGCAATTCAGAAGGCAAGAAATCGATAAAATACACATCCCCAGAAAGAATTGGATGCCCTAAAACAATCTCTAATCCTTTAATAATACTAGTTAAATTAACCGAAACCAAAACACCAAGCACGACCCCAATCAATGAACCAACTAAACCACCAAGCAAGCCATACCATAAGAAAATGGCACGAATTTGCCCGTCCTTCGCCCCGAGAGTCCGTAATACGGCAATATCGCTGCTTTTATCTTTAACTGCCATGACTAACGTCGATACAATATTAAAGCATGCCACGCCAATCACTAAAATCATCGCTAAGTACATAATACTACGTACCATTTGGATATCATTGTACATATAGCCATAATCACCAATCCAACTTTTCACAATAACGTGGTGCATTGTCTTTAGGCCAGCATCATAGACAACTTTATCCGCCTCAAAAGGATTTTCTGCTTTAATTTCAAAGCCACTAATACCATCACCGTAGTCCAGATATTGCTGAGCATCCTCTAATGGTATTAACGCTAATTGGTGATCAAGTAACCCACTGAGTTTAAAAATACCCGCAACTTGCACACGTATACGTTTAGGTTGTTGAATTTTTAAGCTTTCATCAGTATTGGGGATCATGATGGTCACCCAATCCCCTTGCTTCACATTCAATGCGTCTGCAACACCTTGGCCTAAAATAATCGATTGATTACCTGCGGCAAAATCTTTCCAAGCATCATTCAACACAAATTGCGGCAATGCACTGACCTGTGACTGAGTTTCTGGGGAAACCCCCATCACTTGAATCGCCTTTAAGTTTGCACCGCGCTCAAGCAACCCCGTAAAATTCACATACGGACTAACGCCTTCAACGCCTGGTGTTTTGCGAATAACCTGCTCAGCAAAATCCCAATCTTTATACGGCGGTTTTACTGCGTAAATTTGCCCATGAGGCACCACGGATAGCACGCGATTATTCAATTCGCGCTCAAAACCATTCATGGCACTGAGACCGATAATAAGCACCGCAACACCCAGCACGATCCCTAATGTTGAGACAATCGACACCAAAGATACCATGCCTGTACGCCGACGCCCGCGGCTAAAGCGTATCGCCGCAAGGAGTGTAAGAGGTAACTGAAACATTACCGCGCCCCCAACGTAATTTCCTGCTGTAAATGGCCATCACGCATTTCTAATTGACGAGATAACCGACGAGCGAGCGTCATATCATGGGTTACCACCAAAAATGCCGTGCGTTGCGTGCGATTCAATTCGCCTAATAGCTCAAAAATGGCATCTGCATTGCGCAAATCGAGATTCCCAGTCGGCTCATCCGCTAGTACCAACGCAGGTTCATTCACCAGCGCCCTTGCAATCGCAACACGTTGACGCTCCCCGCCAGATAACTCGGAAGGGCGGTGATCTGCACGATGTTCTAGCCCCACGGCTTTGAGCATTTCTTTCGCTTTAGTAAATGCAATCTCTTTTGCTGTAGCGCCAATCAACAACGGCATTGCTACGTTCTCAAGTGCAGTAAAATCAGGTAAAAGGTGGTGAAACTGATAAATAAAGCCTAAATCTTTATTACGAATGGCTGCGCGTTCATCAGAGGACAATTGATTAATATGTTGGCCACGGAAAATCACATTACCTTCTGATGGCGTATCTAACCCACCCAATAAATGTAATAACGTACTTTTCCCTGAACCTGAACTACCGACAATCGCCATCATTTCCCCTTGCCCCATAGAGAAACTGACATTTTTCAACACTTGCGTCGACAATGAACCTTCTTGATAGGTTTTACTTAAATGTTCACAGACAAGAAGTGGTTGTTTATTCATAACGTAAAGCCTCAGCAGGTTGAACTGCTGCTGCACGCCAAGAAGGATAAAGCGTCGCAAGCAGTGAAATAAGCATCGCAGAAACTGCAATAATTAAAATACCTGAATAATCAAGTACAATTGGCAAAGAAACCCCTTTGGGTAATAACCCAATTAACGGCATAATGACATTGAGTTGGCTTGACAAAAGCGTCCCTAAAACCGTTCCAATCAACGTACCGATAATACCAGCCCCTGCACCTTGGATCATAAATATTGCCAAAATACGCCAACGCTTTAAACCCAGTGTTTTTAAAATTGCCACTTCACCTTGTTTCTCCATGACAAGCAAAGAAAGTGAAGTGATGATATTAAAGGCCGCAACAGCAATAATTAGGCTCAGGAGCAAACCCATCATATTTTTTTCCATGCGAACCGCTTGGAAAAACTCCCCTTTGCGTTCACGCCAGTCCGTCCACACAAGTCCATCAGGCAAAACCTGTTTACTGAGTGTGTCAACTTTCAATGGTTCATTTAAATACAATCGCCACCCCGTGATATTCCCTGTGGGATAACGCAGCATTCTCGCTGCATCTTGAGCAGCAACAATCAATTCGCTAGTATCAGCTTCACCATTTGTTTGGAAAATACCTGCAACCGTAAATAAACGCTGGCTTGGAATACGCCCCATCGGAGTCAGTTGGCTAACACCTGGAATAATTAAACGGACATCGTCACCTCGTTTTACGCCCAATGTGTCTGCTAATTTGCTCCCCAAAAAAACATGGTAGCGTCCTTCTTTGAGGTCACTCCTGTTACCACTAATAAGTTTATCTAGTAGCAGTGAGTCCGCATCAGGTTCGATACCCGCCATTACCCCAACCCCAACATTAGTGCGACTTTGCAGTACCACGTCGGACTGGACGATGGGCGCAATATGGCTCACGCCTTGTAAATGTTGCAAGCCTGTAATAGGGTGTTTTGCTGGGTCAATATTTCCAGAAGCCGATGTTAAAATAGCCTGCGGCATATAGGCAAGTATGCTATCTTGTAGCGAACGTTCGAAGCCGTTCATCACGGATGTCACCGTAATTAAGGCCATGACCCCCAGAGTGATACCAATAGCCGATAAACTGGAAACAAAACGTCCAAATTTATCCGCTGCGCGCCCACGCAAATAGCGCAGACCTATAAATAATGAGACAGATTGGTGCATGAAATCTTTAATGCCCCTGTTGCCAAAGCGAAGTGTTCAGCGATAATAAAGGCTACGATTGATGAATGGAACCACTCAACGGTTTTTTTTCTGCTTTCCCCCCTTTTTTGTCTGAATTTCAGACAAATTACAGGCTAAAATGAGTTGTTTTGCTGTTAATTTTATAGTTTAACTATCGGTTAATTTATTTAAGTGTTAATTATCTAAAGACTGTCTATTATTGTTCTGATGTTTGTTTAACTGCTAACTAATCGCTGTGAGATACCAAAGATTTCTATGTCCTCAAAATTTCGTTATGAACTCCCTAGTCGTAGTGGCGATGTTCGCCATTTAGGTTGCCTTATTGGGGCGGCTGGTGCACTTGAATGTGGAGAAATGATACAACGTCATCACGGGCCTGTTGTCATTGTGACGCGAGATATGCAAAATGCATTACGCTTACGAGATGAAATTCAACAGTTTACATATCACCCTGTAGAGACGCTTTCTGATTGGGAAACATTGCCTTATGATAATTTCTCTCCACATCAAGAAATCATTTCTCATCGTTTATCAACACTTTACCGTCTATCTTCTTTGCAAAAAGGGGCATTAATTCTTCCTGTTAATACCTTGATGCAAAAAGTCTGCCCACCTGATTTCTTAACGAGCCATGCACTCGTCATGTCAAAAGGTGACAAATTATCACGTGACAATTTACGTGATGAATTGGATAAAGCAGGCTATCGTCATGTAGAGCAAGTGTTAGAACACGGCGAGTATGCAACCCGCGGCGCTTTGCTTGATTTGTTCCCAATGGGGAGTTCACTGCCCTTTCGCATTGATTTCTTTGATGATGAAATCGACAGTCTGCGTACCTTCGATGTGGATACACAAAGAACATTAGAAGAAGTCGCTCGCATCAATTTGCTACCCGCTCACGAATTTCCAACAGACAAGGACGCGATTGAACGTTTCCGAAGTCAGTGGCGTGAACGTTTTGAAGTACGCCGCGACCCTGAGCATATTTATCAACAAGTCAGCAAAAATACATTACCTACAGGTATTGAGTATTGGCAGCCATTATTTTTTGCTCAACCATTACCATCACTGTTCGACTACTTACCGTCCTCAAGCCTGATTGTTTCTCAGAATTTACAAGAAGCCGCTGAGCGTTTTCAAATTGACACTCAACAACGTTATGAAAGCCGTGGTGTTGACCCTATGCGTCCTCTGCTCCCTCCAGCAGATTTATGGCTTACCGTTGAGCAACTCAACCAAAATTTAAAACAATGGCCACGAATTCAACTTTCTTCTGAGGCGCTACCTAAAAAAGCGGCAAATACCAATTTAGATTATTTGCCATTACCTGATATCAGCACTCAAGCGCAAAGCAAAACACCATTAGAAAAGCTTCGCCAATTTAGTGAGCAATTTGACGGCACGCTCGTTTTTTCTGTAGAAAGTGAAGGCCGCCGTGAAACAGTAACAGAGTTATTAGCACGGTTAAAAATTCGCCCTGAAATCATTGAAAGCTATACAAGCCCAATTACCTCACGCTTTGCGATTACTATTGGTGCAGCCGAGCGCGGTTTTATTCAATCAGATGCGAATAAAGCGCTGATCTGTGAAAGTGATTTATTAGGTGAACGCGTAGTTCGTCGTCGTACAGATAACCGCCGGGCGATTAACACAGACACCTTAATTCGTAACCTCGCAGAGCTGCGTCCAGGGCAACCCGTTGTGCATATTGAACACGGTGTTGGCCGTTACCAAGGGCTAATCACCCTTGAGGCTGGCGGTATTAAAGCAGAGTATTTAATTCTCACCTATGCAGGAGAAGATAAGCTATATGTTCCTGTTTCTTCACTGCATTTAATTAGCCGTTATGCTGGTGGGGCCGACGAAAATGCGCCACTGCATAAATTGGGCAGTGATAGTTGGGGACGTGCTCGCCAAAAAGCAGCCGAAAAGGTACGTGATGTTGCTGCTGAGCTTCTTGACATTTATGCACAACGTGCAGCAAAAGCAGGTTTTGCATTCAAACATGACAAGCAGCAATACCAAGAATTTTGCCAAGGTTTCCCCTTTGAAACAACGCCTGACCAAGAAATGGCCATCAATGCCGTTTTGAGTGATATGTGTCAGCCACTGGCAATGGATAGGCTCGTCTGTGGGGATGTTGGTTTCGGTAAAACTGAAGTTGCCATGAGAGCGGCGTTCCTTGCTATCAATAATAATAAGCAAGTCGCTGTTTTAGTACCAACCACCCTGCTTGCTCAACAACACTATGATAACTTTAGGGATAGATTTGCAAACTGGCCCGTTCGTATCGAAATGCTTTCTCGCTTTAAAACCGCTAAAGAGCAACAACAAATTATTGCTGATGCTGCTGATGGCAAAGTCGATATTTTGATTGGGACACACAAATTATTGCAAAGCGATATTGTCTGGAAAGATTTAGGCTTACTGGTTGTCGATGAAGAGCACCGGTTTGGCGTTCGCCACAAAGAACGTATTAAAGCAATGCGTGCGGATGTGGATATTTTAACGCTTACCGCAACACCTATTCCTCGCACGCTGAATATGGCCATGAGCGGAATGCGAGATTTATCCATTATTGCGACCCCACCAGCACGTCGATTAGCCGTAAAAACCTTTGTTCGTCAATATGATGAGTTAGTTGTCCGTGAGGCAATTTTGCGTGAAACTTTACGGGGGGGGCAAGTTTATTATCTGTATAATGATGTAGAAAATATCGAAAAAGCCAAAGCACGACTTGAAACGTTAGTTCCTGAAGCCCGTTTTGTTGTCGGGCACGGACAGATGCGCGAGCGCGAGTTAGAAAGAGTCATGACCGACTTCCACCATCAGCGTTTTAACGTTTTAATCTGTACCACCATTATTGAAACGGGTATTGATATTCCAACGGCTAATACAATTATTATTGAACGCGCAGATCACTTTGGTTTAGCACAATTGCATCAATTACGTGGCCGTGTCGGCCGCTCGCATCACCAAGCCTATGCCTATTTGCTGACGCCTCATCCGAAGGCAATGACGACTGATGCCCAAAAACGCCTTGAAGCGATTTCATCTTTAGAAGATTTAGGCGCAGGCTTTGCGCTCGCAACTCATGACCTCGAGATCCGTGGTGCAGGCGAGTTGCTGGGCGAAGACCAGAGCGGCCAAATGACCACTATCGGCTTTACATTGTATATGGAATTATTAGAAAGTGCAGTCGATGCGTTAAAAGAAGGTCGTGAGCCGTCATTAGAAGACTTAACGAATCAACAAACTGAAATTGAATTACGAATGCCTGTCTTATTGCCAGATGACTATATCCATGATGTGAATATGCGTCTTTCATTTTATAAACGTATTGCCAGTGCTAAAGACAATCAGGAACTGAATGAATTACGCACAGAACTCATCGACCGCTTTGGTAGCCTACCCGATGCAGGGAAATTTCTACTGACCTCTGCTGCTATTCGTCTACAAGCACAATCTCTGGGAGTGAAACGTATTGAAGCCCATGAAAAAGGTGGCTTTGTTGAGTTTGGTGAAAAGAACAAAGTTGACCCAAGCTTCTTGATCAGCTTGTTACAAAACCAACCAAAAACGTATCGTTTAGATGGCCCTGTACGCTTGAAGTTTTTCCATGATTTAGCCGATAGAGTCACGCGCCTTGACTTTATCAAACAGTTATTGACTGATTTTGAAGAACACCTGCTTGCTTAACTTATAAAAATAGCGGCCATCAATTTGGTGGCCCTTGTCCTTAAATCGAATTTACTCAAAAAAGCCTAAAGTATTTTTATTAGGTTGTAGCCTCAAGACACCAGAAGTACTGGAGAGTGGCTGTTCGTTTTGGTGTAAACAATAGAATGGTAAAAGTTCTTTAACATCACTACGTACGGTTTCACAAATTGAATTTGAAGGCGATAAATCTAAGCGCCCATCTTCATTTAAGGGTATAAAAATCGAAGGTGCATAAGATGTTCTAACCTTACCAATCGTTTTACCTATCTGATAAACTACATCATAACCAACGGTCACCAGCTCCATCCTTTGTGTCTTCACGCATGTTTTATTTTGATTATCAAATAGAGATGGAACGCCTTTACCTTGGAGGGCTTCAATCATAAAAATTATTTTGCACTCATTTTGTGCAGGATGAAAGCGCGATAAAGACTGCTGATTAAAAGAACCAAGTACCCCCGTTAGCGTACAGTTTTCATATTCAACCAAACGATTCGCCTTTATTGGTTCAACAGATAGGACTGTGGCGAGCTTTGCTTCAGGCTCTCGAATAAACGATGAGACAGCAAACGAAACAAGACAAATCGCTACTACCGCTAATAACAACTTAAATTTTAGCTTCATCAATTTGCCCTTATTAAATACCCGTATATCTATTGTAACGACTAAGTGAGAGAATTCGAACGTTGCTAAGATAATTCACATTTTTTTAGAATTATCCTAACTTAGTGTCAATAAACTATAATGATTTTATTATTCTGATATTCATTATTAGTGTAATATTTAACAAAGTAAATTAACTAGCTGGCATTCAACGTTCATAAACTCGGCCTAGTGTTTTTTCAGTTCTATCTTTGTTTATAAACATACCGCTATATAAAATATAAATAATAAATTTAATAAAACTATTTGTTATTCATAATATATTTCTTAAAACAATTATTAACATTAATAATTTTAATTATTCAAACATCACCCATGATGCTTGTTACAATATTAAACGATTTAATCTTACTGAAGATTGATCTGAATAGGTTTAAATGCAAATACCACTTAACCACATAAAAATAAATAAATTGGCGATTTATATCAACTTCAATAAGCTGAATTGTCCTATCAAAAATTAATGCACTGGATCACCTTTGCAATCAAGTGCATTCTATTATTACGTATGTTTATTTTTCCACCAATAAAAATTAGTGCAATTTAAGCTTTGGCCTAATAATTCGGTTAATACTGCCGACTAACATCATCAAGCCTGTTTTAATATATCCATGCAGTGCAATTTGATGCATGCGATATAACGAAATATAAACAAAACGAGCAATACGTCCTTCTACCATCATATCACCACGCATTAGGTTACCCATTAGGCTACCAACAGTACTAAAACGCGAAAGTGACACTAAAGAGCCATGATCTTTATAGATATAGTCTTTAAGCGGTTTATCTTTCATCATGGCAAGGATGTTATCGTAACATAAACTGGCCATCTGGTGTGCAGATTGTGCCCGTGGCGGTACAAAGCCCCCCTCAGGTTTTGCACAAGATGCGCAATCACCAATAGCAAAAATCATGTCATCCAATGTCGTTTGTAATGTCGGTTTCACAACTAACTGGTTGATTCTATTTGTTTCTAATCCTGCAATATCTTTCATAAAGTCAGGCGCTTTAATCCCAGCAGCCCATACCATAAGATCTGCATAAATTTTGCCATCTTCTTTGGTATTTAACCCATCTGAATCAGCACTAGTCACCATAGTTTTCGTCAATACATTCACACCAAGCTTATTCAGTTCTTGATGTGCGGCTCCTGAAATTCGCGGTGGTAATGCAGGCAAAATACGTTCCCCCGCTTCAACCAACGTCACATTTAAAGCGTCTGTATCTAACCCTTTAAACCCATAACTCGTTAATTGTTCCACTGCATTGTACAGTTCAGCCGACAATTCAACCCCAGTAGCACCACCACCAACAATGGCTATATTCACTTTCTCCTCTGCATTATCACGCACAGAATAGCGCAGGAATAGGTTTAGCATTTCGTCATGAAAACGGTGAGCTTGATGAGGATTGTCCAAGAAAATACAGTGATCTTTCACGCCAGGTGTACCAAAGTCATTCGATGTACTTCCCAGTGCCATCACTAAAATATCGTATTCAAGCTCACGTAAAGGAACCAGTAACTCACCGTGCTTATCGTGCAATTCACCTAACACGACTTTTTTATTTTCACGATCAATATTCGTTAATGACCCTAATTGAAAGTTAAATGCATTATGCCTTGCATGCGCTAAATAACTGATAGCATCCACGCCATCATCCAATGAACCCGTCGCTACCTCGTGTAGTAATGGTTTCCATAGGTGGCTAGGATTACGGTCAACGAGCGTAATCTGCGCTCGTTTCTTCCTGCCTAGCTTTCGGCCCAAACGTGTTGCTAACTCTAAGCCACCCGCACCACCACCAACAACGATGATTTTTGGTTGAGATAAGGTCATAAATTCCTCGAACAAATATATTAAAATTATTTAAGATTTCTAGTGATAAAAACCTTAGATAACAATAATTAACACTCTCATTTGCCCCAAAGAAGTTCAGAATATCATGCTTGGTCTATTGGTAATACCAAATATTGATTCACATCAATTTACTTGATTATTATGATATCGACAACCTGCGTCAAATCATTTCTTATCAGCATATGAATCGAGTCAGCTCGAAACCATTAAATATCAATCATATGATTAAATTCATATCAGTATTAATGATAATAAGAATCATTATTCTATCATTTTTATTTTAATACAAACAATTGATTATCTTTAATTGGTAAGATAACTGGATGAATAACAAACAATAAAAAACCCGAAGCGCTTAGCACCCCGGGTTCCAATCATTTAAATATCAGTTTGGATTATTTGATTTTTTTGATACGCACGTCAGTTGGTACTGAAACTGGTGAGTTATCTTTGAAGTATTGCATTAATGCTTCGTTATCTGGCACGCTGTAAACACGGTCTTTACCTTCATTAAAGGCAGAGAAACGGCTACCCCCCGTTGCTAAAAACTCATTTGCTGCAACACGGTAGGTTTTCTTCATGTCTAACGGTTTACCATTTAACTTCATTGAGCTTTGGATGACTTTATCACCCACTGCGCGGCTGTCATCCCACTCATAATAGAAACCTTTAGACACTGGCATCACTTGTGGACGTGCACGATCCCATTGTTGTTCCAGTGCTTGTTTAATTTGAGCACCTGTCAGCGATTGAGTCACAACCACATTAGAGAATGGCTGAACAGTAAAGATATCGCCGTAAGTCTGTTGACCCGCTTTCATGTCAGCACGAATACCACCACTGTTCATGAAGGCGATTTGTGCCCCACCCGCATCTTTTGCTGAAGCAACATACAACTGACCATCTGCAATAATTTTACCTAACGTTGAGTCCCCACCAGACAATAATTTTTTGTCTGAATCCGCACTCAGAGACCCCATCACTTCTTGCGAAATTGGTAACGCAATTTTTTCGTATTTTTGTACGAAAGTGGTTAGCTCAGGGTTTTTCTCATAACGTTTTGTTTCAACTGGAATGTTTTTCGCTTTAATGCTAACAATATCTTTTGTTTTTCTATCAATTTCAATATTTAGCTGAGACAACAACGTACCGTTAGACTGTGCAGAAATAACCGTTTTACCATTAATTTCACAGTTATACGCCTGATGAGTATGTCCACTAACGACAAAGTCAACAGCACCATCTAATTGATTAACGATATCAACGATTGGGCCTTTGATATTATCACAACGGTTAATATCTTTGACTTTAGTATCAACTTGTTGGGTTGCACCTTCATGGATCAACACACCGATGCTGTTAATGCCTTGTGCTTTTAACAATTTAACTTGATTGTTGATGGTTTCAACTTCATTTTTGAATTCTAAACCTGCGGTGCCGCTAGGTGTCACGATAGCGGGGGTACCTTCTAACGTCAAACCAATAAACGCCATTGGAATACCATCAAACTCTTTAATAAAGTAAGATGGGAACAGGGTTTCTCCTGTTTCTTTCACAATCACGTTTGCCGCTAAATAGTTAAAGTCCGCACCAGCAAAAGAGTCTTTACCGACACAACCTGCAGTTGGGTGGCAGCCACCATTTTGCTTTCTCAGCAGCTCTTCTTTACCTTTATCAAACTCATGGTTGCCTACTGCGCTTGTTTCCATACCAATTGCACTTAATGCTTCGATGGTTGGCTCATCATAGAACATAGAAGACAATAATGGGCTCGCACCGACTAAGTCACCTGCACCTACCACGATAGTTTTATCGTTTTGAGCACGCAGCTGGTTAACTAAGGTTGCGATAGATTCTATCCCACCTAATTTACCATCACCTGGCGCTTGTAATGCACCGTGGAAGTCATTGATACCAATAACTTGTACTTTTACTGTGTCGGCCGTTTTGGTAGCACAACCTGCAAGTAGCGCTCCCGAAATCAAAACGGTCAGTAATCCAATTTTATGTTTCATTTTTCAATCCTTTTATTATAAACAGCACTCAACTACCGACTACATTTTGAAGCGATAAGTTGTGGTCATAGAGCCTGACAACGAGTGTGCACGACGTGAGTGGCCGTCATACAGCTTTGGTGTGGTATAGTCGTTTTCTTGCTGGTGGTGCCAACCCAGACCGCCACTCAGTGACACAGATAAGTTTTCTGTTGGTTTCCAGTAGCTAAACAGACCAAATTGACCTTGCTTTAATCTTTCGCCTTCATATTTGAATTCTGAATAGTTAGTACGCGCACCAACAGACAGCTCTTTGCTTACACGGTATTCTGCCGCTAATGCGACCATGGTTTCACCATCACGTACATAGTCGATATCTGCATATGCTGGTGAGTTAAAGCGGCCACGAGTATTACCAATCGGGTTGCGGGCAAATTGACCTACACCATTCGCTTTTTTCGCTTGGGTATAGGTTAAGCCAGTACTCAGTGTCCACGGTGTTTCTGGTACACGCCATTCAGCGGTTCCTGCATAGTGCCATGCACGTTTATCAAAGTTACGTTTGCCTTTTGCGTCGTTCGTTTCAGTCCGTTTACCGTCACTACCGTACTCGTGATTATAAATTTGTGTGCCGAGCGTTAAGTCAGAAGTCAGCTTATATTTTGCTTCAAGACCCTGCTGACGGAATAAATCGTCCGCTTGACCATAAAAATAATGCACTTTCAGTGGTTTTGTATTGTAGTTAATACCACCAGTGATCACGTGATTAACGTTATGTCGTACACCATTACCATCCGAAAAATACATTGCATCGATATTTGGACTATCACGACGCATGACTTTCTTATCGAGATATAATAAATCCAAGCTCCAATCATCAATCGCTGTATTGGTGTAATAACCACTGTAACTGTTTAAAGAGAGACGTTGTGAGTTAGTAAAAATACCCGTATTTTTTAGGGTAAACCAACCTGCTTTTGCATTAAATTTAACAGGGTCTAAATCCAGTTTAACTTTGGCATAACGTTGACCAATTTTGTTATAACCTTTCGCATGACCATCATCGTTATATAAAATTGCACGAGAGGCGAAGTCTTTACTCGCGCCTAACTTAATACCGCCGTAGTAAGATGCATCAAAGCCAATCACATCAGCAAAATAACCTGATTTAAAATCGGCTTGAAAGTTTTGCCCCCATGCATTAGCGACTTGTTTTCTGTAGCGTTGTTCGTCTTTATCAAAACGGTTTTCTGTTTTCAGGTATTTCCACATATTACGAGTAGACAGCTCTAACTCTGAGTCCGCAATAAATGCGTTTTCTTTGATTGAATTTTCCCAGTTGCTCGCATTTGCCATAGTAACTGCTAAATAGCAAGGAGAAAGCATTAATAGCGCAAGATTTTTAACTTTCATTGGAATTAACCTAGTTAATGATTATTTGAATTAATTTTATGTTGAGTCATGTTGCCATGAACAACAAATCACCATTTTTTATTTTTAGCTTAATAAAACAATTTAACTTAACGATAAACAAAAACGTCCATTTCAAACACTAAAGTCATTTTTTAAATAAAAAAATTCAATACAGCAATTTAGCCGCATGCGTGTTTACTTTTTGAGTTAATAAGGTGTTGCCCCTATTGTTAAAAATTAATTAACTTTAATTATTATCAGAATCCCTTACTCATTTTTAGCGTTTAATTTAGGTTAAGATCAAACAAGGCCAGTCAATTTTCAATCAACATAGAAAGTATTAATTGCACTTAAACTCGCAGTGTTACTTATTCTCTTTTTTTTGGGCAAAACTCCCCCTTGAGAAATAAACATCTCAGAATTTACAGCACTATTTGACTTAATATATTGTTTGCGAATGGCTTTCTTTTTCAATGCACTGTATTTATCAACGCATTGTCATAAAACTATCATAATAGGAATGCTATCGTAATTTTACGTCAATTAAAACGATCACTGTCACAACGTGTTACATAAGTTGCATTAAATATCTAATCAAATGTGACCAAAGTCACATATAAATGACATTTACCTTTTATATAAATTGAGCGACACATAAATAGGAAATCATACTCACCTTAAGGAAATAAGGAAAAAACCTTTAAAATCTGGAAGTAACAACAATCATATGCTCCCATTTTTTCATGTATAGGTTGTTATATCCCCATTCCTTCTGTCAATGCCTTATTGGATTTTGGAATATCAAATAAATATGCACCTTTAATCCAGTTTACTAGGTTGGATAATGTGTTTGGTTTTTATACAAAACGTTTGCGTCAATTAATAACTAAAAATAACAGTAGGTTAATGCACTCAATTTGATTCACTTAATTAATTTAATAATAAGTTAAGCTTATGAACAAAAATAAAATCAATTAAGAAAATAACGGAAGTAAACCTCAGATTATTTCAACCTTAAACAAAATTATTGGTTTAATATTCCTAATTTTGGCACCAGCTCTAATCGCCGTGCTTATAGTTTTTTCTTATTCTTAGTACTATATTGTTTCATTTATGTTCTTTTTCGGAAAAAATTAATTTTCAATATAAAATACGTTTTTTGTTTTTTTATTTATATATAATTTCAAAAAATTTAACCTATATAAAAATTATTTAATACGTTACGGGTAACGCATGAGATACAAAGTTAATACATTCTCCTATTTGAAATATTGCATATTTAGGTTAATTATTGTGCAAAAAAAAGCCAGTCAGATATTTCATCTCACTGGCTTCGTCCGTACTTGTTTTCAATTACTGTTTAAACTCTTGCCATCTATGATGTAATTCAACCAGTTTTTGATTGCTTTCCTGCCAACGTGCCGCACTTTGTAGTTCTTTCAGACTGTATTGCCGGCCACTGTGGTATAGCTTCGACGCTTGACTAGCTTGTTGCTTCGGTAGGTTATCCAATACACTCACTGCACCTTCGCGGTTATTACAAACAAGGATCATGTCACAACCCGCATCCAGGGACGCTTTTGCTCTTTCAGGGTAACTGCCCATAATCGCTGCGCCTTCCATCGATAAATCATCGGAAAAAATAACGCCATTAAAGCCAAGTTGCTCACGTAAAACGGACTTTAACCAGAAAGGCGACCCGCTTGCTGGGCGATCATCAGCCTGCGTATAAATAACATGTGCAGGCATGATGGCATCCAGTAATTCCCTTTGAATAAAATCTTTAAAAATCGACATATCTTTGCCACGGATCACATCAAGCGCACGATCATCCCTCGGTGTTTCTTTATGGGAGTCAGCTTTTACTGCACCATGTCCAGGGAAATGCTTCCCTGTTGTTTTCATCCCAGCGCTATGCATACCTTTAATAAAACGCTCAGCCATCATCATCGCCATGTCGGGATTTTCATGGAATGAGCGCTCACCAATAGCAATACTTTGATGACCTAAATCCAGAACAGGTGCAAAACTAATATCAATATCCATCGCTATCATTTCTGCGGCCATTAACCACCCCGCCTCTTCTGCTAGCTTGGCACCGTCATGCTCATTATTCAGTGCTGCAAATGCTTGTGCTGATGGTAACGCGGTAAAACCATCGCGAAAACGTTGTACCCGTCCACCTTCTTGGTCTACCGCAATCAAGAGCCGATTTCTTGATGCATCCCGAATTTGACGTACCAGTTCACGCAACTGCGCTGCATCATGAAAGTTACGGGTAAATAAAATTAAGCCGCCCACTAGTGGATGAGCTAATATTTCACGTTCTTCATTGTCCAGTTCATACCCTTGGACATCTAGCATTATCGGGCCCATAACCTGCCTCACTTATTTCATTCATTATCTGTATATAGGTTTGCCAGGCATTTAGCCTAACAAACTGAAATATTGTCGTAGTGGCTGAGAGTGTATCAAAAAGTCAGAATGCCGACTTTCATTCCACTGCACTTCATACCACATTAATGTCATATATTTTACCCAAGGAGACCATAAATTACAGTGATGCATTAACTGAAATTTATCATGGTAAGCGCCCTGAATATCACAATATTGCGTCAGAAATTGCTGACGCTGATGCACGGTCAAGTTATTGAATTGAAAATAAGTCTCCAGCGAAAACGCAATATCGGTATTTGCAGTATATTCCCAATCCAATAACATCAATTTGCCATCTTCTTGAATAAGAATATTTTTAGGATGAATATCCATATGGGCAGGTGCCAATTTCAACGTCTTTGGCATCTTTTTTTGTAAAAAGTCTCGGTGAATCCGCTTCCAGCGCGGAGAAAAACGTTGTGGGTCAATACGTTTCCCATAATGGGCAATTTCAGCCCTTAAGGGTAACGTGTAGGTCAATAATGGTGAACAATGCAAAGTAGCAATCGTATTAGCGAGTTCCCGCTGAAATTCGACTGAGCAAAATTTTTTATCGCTAGGGTGTCGTCCTTCACGCCAAGCTAAAACTAACCACTCGGCGTTATGTGCAACCACCGCCTGCGCAAAGGGTAAATGCTGAATTTGCCGTAAGATACGAGCCTCTTTACGCCGAGAGACATACAAGGCACTTTGCCGATGTGTATCCGCTCGAGCAACCAGTTTAAGCAGATAATTGGATTGATGACTTTCAACTAAAAAGCTGCCACCAGACAACCCCGCCAAGGGAGATATTTCCCAGCACTGTGCTGAAATTGCTGGGAAATGTGTCGAAAGTAAAGCAAGTAATGACGGTATGTCACTCAATATTCTTTTTTCCAGTCCAAATGATTTCACCTGTTTGCACTTCCATTAATTGCATCTCAAGGCGACGGTCTTTGTTTGAGCCTGACATCACACTATAAATCACATAATTTGCCTGTACATAACGACCCAAACCAATTGCTTTACTACGAGTCACAAGGCTATCTTCTTGAGATAAACCCAGTGTCTTACGTGCTGCGTTAACCACATCTTGTGGAACGACATTAAAACGCTGCGTATTTTCCACCGCGGACATCATATTTGATGTAATTAGCTGAACAGGAAGTGAACCATTTGTATTATTTTTAACTGAATCAACTAACAAAACTTTACCAGGTTCCACACCATCAGCTGCAACCATTTGTGCGACTAATGGTGATATCGCCGCAGACCAATCCGTTGTTTGTTGTTTAGGTGGTGTTGGTACCTTATCTGGCGGTGGCGGAGGTGTCACCTCTGGTTGTTGTGGCTCAATAGGGACAATCGGTGGTTGCTCAACCGGTTGCTGTGGTGGGTATGACGGACAGCCTGCCAAAATAAGCGTTGCCGCAGCAACCATTAAGATCCGTTTCATTATTATTCTCCGGCCTTAGGGGATAAAAATATATGAATGCGCAGATTATCTGCACGAGGTGAAGAGGTTATCGCACGAATTTGTTCTGTAGAGCTCGGCAATACTAATTGTTCTTCCACTGCCGATGTATCCACCCTCAACCCTTGCTTGTCGTACCAATACAAGCGATAAGCAATATTTACCGCTTTTGATCCCACATTGCTAACATTGATGGTGGCAACATGTTGATGGTTTTCTACTCTGATAATTGGGTTTTCAACAATGATCCCTTGAGCTAAAACAACAGGTTCCATAATCACACGCTGTTGTTCATTAAAAACCAAGCCTTGCGGTTTTTTATAGAGGCAACCACTCAGTGCGGCTACCACTGTAGCAAGTAATGCAATGCGGTTTATTGTTGCACCCAATATTTTCATTATTTTGCCAATAATGGGCCTAATGGGCGACCACCCACTAAGTGCATATGGATATGAAAAACTTCTTGGCCTGAATGTTCATTGCAATTCATGATTAAACGGTATCCGTTTTCTGCAATGCCTTCTTCTTTCGCAATTTTAGCTGCAACAGTAAATAAACGGCCAAGAGCCAGTTCATCATCCTGCGTCACATCGTTTACCGTTGGGATAAGCTTATTAGGGATGATTAAAATGTGAGATGGCGCTTGTGGCGAAATATCACGAAAAGCAGTGACCAGCTCATCTTGATAAACCACATCCGCAGGGATTTCTCGACGGATGATTTTGCTGAAAATGGTTTCTTCTGCCATGTTAATTTCCTTAATAATTCAAGAATGATTTAATTAGCGTGTATTGATTATGCGTTATTCACGCCGACATTTAAATGAAACAATCGATTGAAATTCTGTGTGGTGATATCAGCCATCTCCTCAACACTAACGCCCTTGAGTACAGCCATGTATTCAGCCACATCACGCACATAAGCAGGCTGATTTTCTTTTCCACGGTGAGGAACTGGCGCTAAGTATGGTGAATCCGTTTCAACGAGAATTCTATCCAACGGGACAATTCGTGCGGCTTCGCGAATTTGTTCTGCATTGCGGAATGTCACAATACCGGAAAATGAAATGTACATACCTAAATCAAGCAGCTCGATAGCCGTGTCTTTATCTTCCGTAAAACAATGCAATACACCGCCGCACTCCATCACCTTTTCTTCACGTAAGATTGCCAGCGTATCTTCCCGCGCTGAGCGGGTATGGACGATAACAGGTTTATTGACCTCTCGGCCAATACGGATATGTTGGCGAAAGGACTCCTGCTGTAATACTGCATTTTCTTGTTGATAATAATAATCTAAACCTGTTTCGCCTAATGCAACGACTTCTTGCCCAGCAGCAAGTTGCGCTAAACGCTCGAAATCGTACCCTTCATCCAAATTGAGAGGATGAATACCACAGGAAAATGCAATATTTTCTCGTTCACCAATAAGCGTTTTCATTTTTTCAAAACCTGGCAGCGTAGTTGCCACCGCTAACATAAAACCGACATCACGAGCGGACGCTTTTGCGATGACATCATCAACATTAGCATGTAATTTTTCATAATCTAAACAATCGAGATGGCAGTGTGAATCAACAACAAACATATTTAACTCTTTTTAAAATGAGGGGCTCGCCAGTAAGGCTTCCCATTGTAATAATTGATTAGCCAGAAGCAGTTCCTGATTTAATGCAGAAACGGTCAGTAATTGGTAGCGACAGTACAACCATTGCTCATAAATATCATGAAGTTGTGTACGGTTCATCATGGACGCCAATTGCATCACTTGAGCACTATAGTCCTGGTTAATGCAAAACTGCGCTGCGCCTTGCTGAACCTTGATAGCATCTGCTAATAAGCTCAATAACCAATTTAGAGACATCACTGCATCATCTATATTTAATGAGGGCAACAAACCTAGCATATCGCGATTTTGTAATGCTAATGCCATGTTATGGCATAATGCAGCGCGCTTTTGCCATAGATTATCATCAAGTAGCGCTAATGCCGCGACGGGTGCACCTTGGCAAAGCTTTAAAGCGGTAACCGCATTATCCATAACCAAATTTGGCTTTTGCTTTTGCAGCCAATATAACGCGATTTGTGAGTCTGGCGCAGGTAAAAAGTGGCTCAAACAACGGCTGCGGATAGTCGCTAACAAATTTTCCTGTTTTTCACTCACTAATAAAAAATAAGTATCTTTAGCGGGTTCTTCGAGGGTTTTCAGCAATGCATTCGCCGCTGCATCGGTAAGTGCATCAGTGCTGGGAATATACACCACCTTGCTACCGCCCTGCTGCGCATGACTACTCAAGGTTTCAATCAGTTTTCTAACCGCATCAACGCTGACCGTTGATTTACCTTTTTCCACCTCAATGACATGGTAGTCTGGGTGTGTTCCCGCTAACATCAAACGGCAACTATGGCACTCACCACAGCTTTTCATCCCATCACGATTTTGGCAAATTAACCAGCGGCTAACCCCATAACACAATGCATCTGCACCGTTGCCTGATATGGAATGAAGCAACAAGGCATGGTGACCCCGACCACTTTGGTAAGCCGCAATCATTTGCCGGTAAGGCTCATTTAACCAAGGATACCAATTCATGCCTTCAATACCTTATTTCGCTAACCATTTAAGTAACGCAGTACGAATATCGTTTTGAACTTGCTCAATATTTTGGCTTGCATCAATCGTTATTATGGATTTATCACTCGCTGCAAGTTCCAGATATCTCTCACGTGTTCTTTCAAAGAAAGCCAGCGACTCTTTTTCAATTCTATCTAATTCACCCCGTGAACGCGCACGTTGTAGGCCAAGTTCTGGTGATAAATCAAGATATAACGTCAGGTCGGGTTTAAAATCACCTAGCACTAAATCACGCAAGGACTGCATTAAATGGCGATCAATCTGGCGTCCACCACCTTGATAAGCTTGTGATGACATATCATGGCGATCACCGAGAACCCATTTTCCAGCGGCAAGTGCGGGTTTAATCACGGTATCAACCAATTGCACTCGGGCAGCATACAGCATTAAAAGCTCGGCTTTATCTGTGACTTTATCCCCTTCAATACCTTGTTTGATGAGCTCTCGTAGCTTTTCTGCTAGCGGTGTCCCCCCTGGCTCACGGGAAAAAACGATATCGTTGATACCTGCATGGTTTAAAGTATCAACTACCGTATTGATTGCGGTGGTCTTCCCTGCGCCTTCTAATCCTTCAATAACAATAAATTGGTTTTTCATGTTTTATCAGTTTTGCTGTTCAATTTGACGGTAAACTTTGACGGCACGGTTGTGGTCATTCAAGTTACGGCTAAAGGTATGCCCCCCTTTGCCGTCCGCGACAAAATACAAATAATCTGTTTTGGCTGGATGTGCAGCTGCTTTAATGGATGCAATACTTGGCATTGCTATCGGTGTTGGTGGTAATCCATCAATTTTGTAGGTGTTGTATTCTGTGTAATTATCTAAATCACTACGATAAATTTTACCACGATATTTATCACCCAAGCCGTAAATGACGGTTGGATCGGTTTGTAAACGCATTTTTTGCTTCAAGCGATTGACAAATACCGAGGCAACTTGCGAACGTTCGCTGTCAACACCCGTTTCTTTTTCAATGATTGATGCCATTATCAGCATTTCATACGCATTTTTATACGGCAGATCCCTATCACGCCCCTTCCATTCATCTTCAAGGCTAGCCTGCATGCGCTTATGTGCACGTTTCAAAATCTCAGTATCCGCCGTTCCAGCAGTATATAAATAGGTATCAGGATACAGCCAACCTTCTAAGGTTCCTTCGCCTTTAAAGTCAATCGCATTGTAGAGTTCAGTCGGTGTCATTTCCGTTGATTTATGCGCTAAGTATGGCGCATCACGCAGGATGTTACTCCAATCTACTAAACGATTACCTTCAATAAAGCGAATAGAAAACTGCGCTTCTTTACCGCTTACGATTAATTTTAGTAGCTGTTCTACATCCATGTCAGGTTGCAAACGGTATGTGCCCGCTTTAAGCTGCGCCAATTCAGGTCGCAATTTCAGTAACCATTGAAATTCATTGCCCTGCTCAATCAATTTTTCATTAATAAGCAATGCTTCAAAAGCCACACGTCCAGTCCCCGCAGGCACAGTGAAAATCTTTTCTTCCGTAAGGTTAATCGGTGTTTTAGCGTAATTCAGTACTTGGCGATATTGCAAATAAAGTGCAATCGCCACAACGGTAATCAGAACAACAGCAATTAAAATGATTTTTTTAGCTAATTTCATTTATTGACCACATCAATGCGTATTAGGACTTTAATTTATGCAAACTAGATTTTGCAGCGCAAAAATAAGTATTCGAACAGCTCCCGTGATGCATAATGCAACGGATTTTCTTGTGAAGCTATTTGGATGCTTTTAACGGGTAGAACAGGCATCAACGCATTACACATAATCACTTCATCGCAGTGAGCTAATACTGACGCGAACCGCTCAACTTCTTCAAGATGGTACTGACTCCCTACTAATAACGCTATGATCTTTTGTCTCATTAATCCGTTCACCCCACAATGCGATAATACAGGGGTATAAACAGTTTGCCCGATACGCCAAAATACATTTGCACTACAACACTCAATAATGATGCCATCTGTATCGAGCACAATCGCTTCATCCGCTTGAGCCTCATCGATTTCCTGGCGGATCAATACTTGCTCAAGGCGATTTAAATGTTTCATCCCTGCCAATAATGGATTTCGAGAAACAGGTGTTTGGCTCAATATCAGCTTAGCCCCTTGGCATTGTAACTGAGTATAGTGTGATGGAAAGGGGGAAACACTGACAATAATGGTAGGCTGAGTAAAGCCTATAGAACTATAACCTCGCCCACCTACACCACGGCTGATAATGACCTTTAGAACAAATTCTTCATCCACTTGTTGTGTACAAATTTCCGTTAAATGATGTTCTAATTCACCCCAATCAGGTGCGGTAATTTTTAATCTTAAGCAGTCACGTGTTAAACGCGCAATGTGTTCTTTGAGCATCTGCGCTTGCTGATTCACTCCATGAATGGTCGTGAAACAACCATCCCCGAACGCAACGGCGCGATCAGAGACACTAATTTGTTGACAAGGTTGGCCATTAACCCAATATGACATTGATAATACTTATAATAAAAGCTGATAAATCAGACAGTAATCAGGTAGAACTATCATAAACTAAAGCACAGAGCTGTGCAAAGAAGCTGGCAAAATAAAGCCCCAGTTGCATACACAACTGAGGCTGAATTAATGGTGGAACGATTTGATTATTCTGCGTGGTAACGGCGGAAAATCAATGAACCGTTTGTGCCACCAAAGCCGAAGGAGTTACACAGAGCGTACTCCATGTTCTCAACTTTACGTGCTTTATTCGCAACGAAATCTAACGTACAACCCTCATCAGGGCTGTCTAAGTTAATCGTTGGAGGGACAATTTGATCACACAAAGACAAAATCGTGAAGATAGATTCAACCGCTCCTGCAGCACCTAATAGGTGACCTGTCATGGATTTCGTCGAACTCACTAACACATTTGAATCTTCACCAAATACAGACATAACCGCTTGTGCTTCCGCTAAGTCACCTGCATTGGTTGATGTGCCATGGGCATTAATGTAACCCACTTCGCTCGCCTTAATGCCAGCATCTTTTAGCGCATTTTCCATTGCTAATGCAGCACCTTCACCATTTTCTGGCGGAGATGTCATATGGTAAGCATCACTGCTCATACCAAAGCCAGCAACTTCTGCGTAAATTTTAGCGCCACGTGCTTTCGCATGTTCATATTCTTCAAGAATAATGATACCTGCACCATCACCGAGAACAAAACCATCACGGTCTTTATCCCAAGGGCGACTTGCCGCTTGTGGGTCATCATTGCGAGTTGATAGAGCACGCGCAGCACCAAAGCCTGCCACACCTAATGGTGTCGTTGCTTTTTCAGTACCGCCTGCCAACATAACATCTGCATCGCCATAGGCAATCATACGTGCTGCGTGACCAATATTGTGAACGCCCGATGTACATGCTGTGGCAATAGAAATGCTTGGACCACGTAAACCGTACATAATGCTTAAATGGCCCGCCGCCAAGTTAATGATTGTCGATGGCACGAAGAATGGGCTAACTTTACGAGGACCACCTGCCATCAGTGCTTCACAGTTATCCTGAATTAACCCTAACCCGCCAATACCAGAACCAATCGCTAAACCGATACGAGTAGCATTGGCTTCTGTTACTTCCAATCCAGCATCTTTAAAGGCTTGGAAGCCTGCTGCAATACCATATTGAATAAATGGGTCCATCTTCTTCGCATCTTTGCGAGAGATGTCAAAATCTTCGTAATTGAAATCTTTTACTAAGCCAGCAAATTTAGTTGCGTGGTTAGTAGTATCAAAATGTTCAATGAGGCTGATACCACTCTGTCCGTCACAAACAGCTTTCCATGATGACTCAACTGTGTTGCCGACAGGAGATAACATGCCCAGTCCGGTTACGACTACACGACGCTTAGACACGTATTTCCTCCAAGGAGGGAAAAGTTACAAAAGGAACATAGGCGATCGAGTGATCGCCTAGACATGTTTTTCGTACAATTATTTAGATGCGTTCTCGACGTAGTCAATCGCAGCCTGTACTGTTGTGATCTTTTCAGCTTCTTCGTCAGGGATTTCGCAATCGAACTCTTCTTCCAGAGCCATAACCAGCTCAACTGTGTCAAGAGAATCAGCGCCCAAGTCATCAACAAATGAAGCTGCATTTACAACTTCTTCCTCTTTAACACCCAGTTGTTCAACGATGATTTTCTTAACGCGTTCTTCGATAGTGCTCATACTATTAAAATTCCTATCAAAACTCGCTTTCGCGATGGTTTTCGTAGTTTATGAAATACAGGAAAAGATACAACCCAATCCCGGCTGTTGGAACCATTATTTTGCATTATTTAGCGTTAGATAACACTAATAATGCAAGTAGTCCCATCATTTCTTTAGATCATGTACATGCCACCATTGACATGCAATGTTTCACCTGTGATGTAAGCAGCTTCGTCAGAAGCTAAAAACGCTACAGCACTGGCAATTTCTTGTGCATCACCCAGTCTATCTGCAGGAACCTGAGATAAAATGCCTGCACGCTGCTCATCTGTCAATGCTTTAGTCATATCCGTTTCGATAAAACCTGGAGCAACAACATTAACAGTGATACCACGAGAAGCGACTTCCCGAGCTAATGATTTACTAAAACCAATTAGCCCAGCTTTCGCTGCTGCATAGTTTGTTTGTCCCGCATTCCCCATCACACCCACAACTGATGCGATAGAAATAATACGCCCACAACGTTTTTTCATCATGGCACGCAAAACGGCTTTAGACAAACGGTAAACGGATGAAAGATTCGTGTCAATAATATCTTGCCACTCTTCTTCTTTCATACGCATCAATAAGTTATCGCGGGTGATACCTGCATTATTAACCAAAATATCAATTTCACCAAATTCCTCACGGATCTTAGTCAAAGTTTCTTCGATTGATGCTGCATCAGTCACGTTTAACGCTAAACCTTTCCCTTTACCATCAAGATAAGCAGTAATGGCTTCTGCGCCTTTTTCGCTGGTTGCTGTGCCAATAACGGTTGCACCGCGCGCGATTAATGTTAAAGCAATGGCTTTACCAATCCCACGGCTAGCACCTGTTACTAGTGCAATTTTTCCTTCAAAGCTCATGTCGTCCTCAGCTATTTTCTAAAGCAGTGCTTAATGATACAGGATCATTGGCTGCTACGGCAGTTAAATTAGAGACAATTCGCTTGGTAAGACCAGTCAACACTTTACCTGGCCCCATTTCGATAAGGTGTTCAACACCTTGATCTGCCATCAATTCTACTGTTTCTGTCCAGCGTACTGGATTATACAGTTGACGAACTAACGCATCACGAATATTTTGCGCCGATTGCTCAATTTTAACATCAACATTGTTGATAACTGGATAGACTGGCTCACAAAATTCGATTTTTTCTAACGCTTCGGCTAATTTATCAGCAGCAGGCTTCATTAATGCACAATGTGAAGGCACACTAACTGATAATGGCAGTGCACGTTTTGCACCCGCTTCTTTACACGCAGCACCTGCTCGTTCAACCGCTGCTTTTTCCCCTGCAATGACCACTTGGCCTGGGGAGTTAAAATTCACGGGTGAAACGACTTGACCTTGTGCCGCTTCTTGGCAGGCTTTTTCAATAGATTCATTATCTAAGCCGATTATCGCATACATTGCGCCTGTACCTTCAGGAACCGCTTCTTGCATCAATTTACCACGCAATTCAACAAGTTTAATCGCTTCTTTGAAGTCAATGACACCTGCACAAACTAATGCGGAGTACTCACCCAGGCTATGCCCTGCCATCATTGAAGGCATTGCACCGTTTTTAGCTTGCCAAACACGGAAAATTGCCACAGACGCGGCTAATAATGCGGGCTGTGTTTGCCATGTTTTATTTAATTCTTCTTCTGGCCCATTTTGGACTAATGCCCAAAGATCGTAACCCAATGCTTCTGATGCTTCAGCAAATGTTTGCTCAACCAGCTTATTTTCTTCAGCTAATGCCGCTAACATTCCTAAAGACTGAGAACCCTGTCCGGGAAATACCATCGCAAATTGTGTCATGTCTGTTTTCTCAATAAATTAAAAACGAACTAAGGCAGAGCCCCACGTGAAACCACCGCCAAAGGCTTCTAACAGCACAAGTTGGCCACGTTGGATACGTCCATCACGCACTGCTTCATCAAGTGCAGTTGGGACAGATGCCGCAGAAGTATTGCCATGACGGTCTAAGGTGATAACCACTTTGTCCATAGTCATATCAAGTTTTTTTGCCGTCGCAGAAATAATTCTTAAATTTGCTTGATGTGGCACTAACCAATCAAGTTCTTCTTTTGCAATCCCACTTTTTTCCAGTGTTTCATCAACAATATGCGCTAATTCGCGGACTGCAACTTTGAATACTTCATTACCCGTCATCGTTAAATACGCAGAGTCGTCAGAACAACGGCTACGATTAGGCAATGCGAGTAAATCCCCATAACGCCCATCAGCGTGTAAATGGGTAGAAATAATGCCAGGTTCATTAGACTCACCAACCACAACAGCACCTGCGGCGTCACCAAATAAGATGATGGTACCACGATCTTCTGGGTCTAATGTTTTTGATAATGCATCAGCGCCAATAACAAGGGCCTTTTTCGTCATCCCTGTTTTAACAAACTGGTCAGCAATACTGATCGCATAAGTAAAGCCTGCACAGGCCGCCGCAACGTCAAATGCCGCGCAATCATTGATTCCTAGCATTTGCTGCACTTGGCACGCTGCACTTGGGAATGCATGCGTTGCAGAAGTGGTGGCAACAATGATTAAACCTATCTCGCTGGCCTCAACCTGTGCCATTTCAAGCGCTTTTTGTGCAGCATGAAAACTCATTACAGAGACATTTTCGTCTTCGTTAGCAATTCTTCTTTCATGTATCCCAGTGCGGGTCACAATCCATTCATCAGAAGTATCAACCATTTTTTCCAGATCAGCATTGGTACGAACTTGCGCTGGCAAGTAGCTGCCTGTTCCTAAGATTTTACTGTACATAGCCATAGGTTATTGATCGCTCCTGGGTAAAACAATATTTAATCGCGCTGTTATTCTTTCTGGTACTTGTTTTTCAACAGCTTGCACTGCGCGGTCAATCGCAGCTTTAAATGCACTTTCGTTAGCCGCACCATGACTCTTGATCACAATACCTTTTAATCCTAACAGAGTCGCACCGTTATACTGGTCGGGGTTCATATCCCCAAAACGCTTCATTAAACGTTTTTTTAGCCATTTTTTCGCCAGTTGCATTATCCAACTGCGTTTTTTCTTTTCGTCGTCCGCCGATTTTAACAAGGAGAGAATAACGCGAACGACTCCTTCCATTGTTTTTAATGAGACGTTACCCGCGAAGCCGTCACACACTAATACATCGGTTTTACCTGTCAGTAACTCATTACCTTCAACGTAACCAATATAGTTAATGGACGCCGTTTCTTTTAATATTGCGGCGGCTTCGCGGATATTATCCAGCCCTTTGCTCTCTTCTTCACCGATATTGAGCAAAGCAACTTTCGGTTTTGTGATATTGACCACTTCTTCAGCCATCACTGAACCCATTACGGCAAATTGCACTAACATTTCACTACTGCAATTGACGTTTGCCCCTAAATCCAACACTACCGTTTGTTTTTTCTGCTGGTTAGGTAAGATTGTCATTAGCGCTGGACGCTCAATGCCATCTATCGACTTTAACATCAATTTCGCTAACCCCATCAATGCGCCTGTATTACCAGCACTCACGCACGCTTGTGCTTGCCCTGTTTTCACCAACTCTAAGGCCACTCGCATCGATGTTCCTTTGCTTTGTCTTATTGCGTTTGATGGTTTGGCATCGTTAGCAATAATTCCATCCGCAGGGATAATTTCGACACGCGAAATTTGCTCGGCACTTAGATGTGCAAGCAAGGGTTGAATGGCTTCGGGTTGACCGACAAGCAGTAATTTGAGTGCTAAATTAGATGCCAGAGCCTGCAATGCAGCAGGCACTGTGACGCGGGGACCAACATCCCCGCCCATAGCATCTAACGCAATGGTTAGATTAGCCAAGGTACCAACAATTACTTGCTGATAACCTTACGGCCACGGTAGAAACCGTCTGCAGTCACATGGTGACGCAGGTGAGTTTCACCTGAAGTTTTATCTACAGAAACTAGGGTAGCAGTCAGTGCATCATGTGAACGACGCATACCGCGTTTTGAACGAGTTGGTTTATTCTGTTGTACGGCCATTGACCTTACTCCTTAAGTACTTTTCTTTAAACTGGCTAATACGGCAAATGGGTTTGGCTTTTCTGCCTCAGGAGGCAGTTCACCATACACCATGTCCGCTTCGGACACTTCACAGTGTTCAGAATCATGAACCGGAACAACTGGTAAGGAAAGAATTATTTCATCTTCTATCATTCCCAGCAAATCTATTTCACCAAATTCATCAATTTGAATTGGCTCGTAGAGCTCCGGTAATGCTTCGGCCTTTTCGTCATTGACGACAGGACTAAAACAATACGATACGTAGGCATGATGCTTGAAATTTTTTCCGCAGCGTTGGCATTGGAGGGTGAGATCCACATCGGATTTCCCTTCGATAACCGTGAGACGCTGTTTATCAATATTAAATGATAATTCGGTTTCTACATCACTGTCTACACTGACTACTGATTCTGCAAGACGTGCAACTTGCTCAGGTGTATAACTCCCGACATAGTCGAGGTTTTTCTGAGCTGCACGCTGCGCATCGATAGTCAGGGGTAATTTTACCTTTTGCATAAGGCGCGCATATTAACTTTGTAATGAGCTATAGTCAAAGAAAAAGGCGGGGTAAACTCGCCTTTTCACCAAAAAATCGCAGGTTTTGCGGTTTATAGTTTAAAATGAGTTAACCCTTTTGGCTACGAGTTTTGAGAAAAATCATGAAATCGATTATTTTGGCGTCAACTTCACCCTATCGGCAATCCTTATTAAAAAAATTAGGTTTGCCGTTTTTAGCCTCACCGCCGAACATTGATGAATCACCTGTTTTAAATGAATCGGCTCAAGCTTTAGTCCTGCGGTTATCTCATGCCAAAGCCGCTGCACTGACAGAACAATACGCTCAACATTTAATTATTGGTTCTGATCAAGTGTGTGTTATTGATGGAAAAATTGTCGGCAAGCCCCATACCTTTGAAAATGCATTCAAACAATTGAAAGCAGCCTCTGGTAATAAAATCACATTTTATACTGGGTTGTGCCTATTAGATTCCGCGACAGGAAAATTTAATCTGCAATGTGAATTGTTCGATGTCTATTTTCGAAACTTAACTGACCAAGAGATCACCAACTACTTGTATAAAGAAGAACCGTTCCAATGTGCAGGAAGTTTTAAATCCGAAGGGCTAGGTATAACTTTATTTGATAGGTTAGAGGGACGTGACCCTAACACTTTAATTGGCTTACCGATTATTTTGCTGTTAGATATGCTACGCCAGCATGATGTTAACCCACTATTGGGTTAATAAAAATAATTGGCGGGTAATGACCTTCTACCCGCCAACGAGTGATGCTTACGATGTGGTTTTACGGTTACGTAATACTTTTAAACAATGGTTTAGCTCTGCACCCATTGGCGCTTGCAGCCGCATCTCTTCCCCAGTTTTGGGATGAGTGAATTTTAATGCGCTTGCGTGCAGGAACAACCGATTGAGGCCTGTATCTGCTAATTGGCTATCGAATAATTCGTCACCATAACGGTTATCAAACGCAATTGGATGACCTGCATATAAAGTGTGCACACGAATTTGATGCGTTCGCCCCGTGACAGGACTCGCTTTTACTAACGTTGCATTATCAAAACGTTCTTCGACTTTAAAGCGCGTTTCCGATGGTTTTCCTTCGCTACTCACTTTGACGACTCGCTCACCACTTTGCAAAATATTTTTCAACAACGGTGCTTGAACCACTTTAACATGAGATTGCCAATGACCACGCACTAAGGCCAGGTAATCTTTTTGCATAGTTTTCAAGCGCAACTGCTCATGCAATGCTCTTAAGGCAGAACGTTTTTTCGCAACTAATAAAATTCCTGACGTGTCCCTATCGAGGCGATGAACCAGTTCAAGAAAACGAGCTTCAGGCCGCAAGGCCCGCAGCCCCTCAATAACACCAAAGCTCAAACCACTTCCGCCATGTACTGCTGTACCAGAAGGTTTGTTCAGTACAAGTATGGAATCATCTTCAAATATAATGCAGTTAGCTAATGCCGCCACTTTATCTAATTTAGCGGAAACTGCGGGCACCTCACGCTCAGCGACTCTGACTGGCGGAACACGAACTTGATCCCCTTCGACAAGTTTATACTCAGGCTTAATCCGCCCTTTATTTACACGCACTTCCCCTTTACGGATAATGCGATAAATCATGCTTTTTGGTACGCCTTTAAGTTTAGCGAGCAAAAAGTTATCGATGCGTTGCCCAGCCTCGTCATCGCTGATGTCTATAAATTGAACTTGATTTTGTGTATTCATTCGAAAATGCGTTAACTCTAATTGATTAAAATATGCGCTTATTAACTCTCTCTATCATACCGACTCCACGAATTTTTTTATGTTTTTTTTTATTTTGGTTATTTTCTGCATGATTTTTCCTATTTCTAAATAAAATTTCCATATAACTTCCTTATCGACTTGCTATAATGCACATGGCAATGGAATAATATGCAGTTGCCAAGATGTTTAAAAAACGAAAATTGGCGTTTATAGGATTTCTTATTTGATAGCGTAACAATGCAGCAATGGCGTAAGACATTTAGCAATATCAAATAAATTAGCGAGCAACGAATTTTGGCTTATTGGGTTAGGTACTTCCGTTTTAATGATAATCAACGGCACCCTAATTAAGAACGCTGAATTTTTAATCTAAAAATCAGGTTCACCGAATACTGCGCGTCTCTATACGAACGACTGCCGCGAGGCAGACGGTTTTGTAAAAATCACGAGGCCATCGGTTTACAGTAGCTCTTTCTTTCGCTGCTCTTTATTTAAAAGAAAATAATGAGTAAGTAATAACATGAAAAGAATGCTAATAAACGCAACTCAACAGGAAGAGTTGCGTGTTGCCCTTGTTGACGGGCAACGTCTCTATGATTTGGATATTGAAAGCCCAGGTCATGAGCAAAAAAAGGCGAACATTTACAAAGGTAAAATCACCCGTATCGAACCTAGTCTTGAAGCTGCTTTTGTTGATTATGGTGCAGAAAGACACGGTTTCCTTCCTATCAAAGAAATCGCTCGTGAATACTTCCCAAGCAACTACCACTCTCAAGGCCGTCCTAACATTAAAGATGTGTTAAAAGAAGGCCAAGAAGTTATTGTTCAAGTTGATAAAGAAGAACGTGGTAATAAAGGTGCAGCGTTAACTACTTTTATTAGTCTGGCAGGTAGCTATTTAGTGTTAATGCCAAATAACCCACGCGCAGGCGGTATTTCTCGTCGTATTGAAGGTGAAGACCGTACGGAACTCAAAGAAGCACTGTCTTCTTTAGAAATTCCAGATGGTATGGGTCTGATTGTCCGCACGGCTGGTGTTGGTAAGTCTGCAGAATCCCTACAACAAGATTTACTGTACCGCTTACGCCACTGGGAAGCCATCCAAAAAGCCGCTGAGAACCGCCCTGCACCTTTCCTAATCCATCAGGAAAGTAATGTTATTGTGCGTGCGTTCCGCGATTATCTACGTCCAGACATTGGCGAGATTCTAATTGATAATCCGAAAGTCGTCGAAATGGCTCGTAATCATATCGAAGCGATTGGCCGTGGCGATTTTGCTAGTAAAATCAAACACTACAGTGGTGATGTTCCATTATTCAGCCATTACCAAATCGAATCTCAAATTGAATCTGCGTTCCAACGTGAAGTACGTTTACCTTCAGGTGGTGCGTTAGTCATTGATACAACAGAAGCATTGACTGCGATTGATATCAACTCATCACGTTCTACTCGTGGTGGTGACATCGAAGAAACTGCGTTCAATACTAACCTTGAAGCGGCGGATGAAATTGCCCGTCAATTACGTCTACGTGACCTTGGTGGCCTAATTGTCATTGACTTTATTGATATGACGCCAGTTAGACACCAACGTGAAGTGGAAAACCGCTTACGTGAAGCCGTTCGCCAAGACCGTGCACGTATTCAAATTGCCCGTATCTCTCGTTTCGGTTTACTCGAAATGTCCCGCCAACGTTTAAGCCCATCATTAGGCGAGTCAAGCCACCATGTGTGCCCTCGTTGTATGGGAACTGGGACAATTCGTGATAACGAATCACTGTCATTATCGGTTCTTCGTTTAATCGAAGAAGAAGCACTGAAGGAAAATACGCATGAAGTTCACGCGATTGTTCCTGTGCAAATCGCGTCTTACTTGCTAAACGAAAAACGTAAAGCCGTCAGCGAAATTGAACAACGCCAAACTCACGTTCGCGTTGTTATCGTACCAAATGACCAGATGCAGACACCTCATTTCCATGTAATCCGTATCCGTAAAGGTGAAGAAGTGAATACTCTGAGCTATAACCTAGCTCAATATCACGAAACTGAAACCTTAACTCATACCGATGAAACAACGTCTGAGCGTAAAGTACCTGAGCAACCTGCGATTTCCGCTTTTGCATTACAAGAGCCAGTTGAGCTTTCTTCCGCTAAACCTAAAGAAGTCGCGCCCGTTAAAGCGCCAGTAAAAACAACATCAAATGAACCTGCTCAGCCAGGCTTATTCAGTAAAATTGCTGCATTCTTTAAAGGCCTCTTTGGTGGTGAAGAAGAGAAAGTGGTCGAAGCACCTGCCCCTAAAGCTCGCAATAATAATGACCGTCGCCGTAATAACGATCGTCGTCGTAATAATGATCGCCGTAACAATAATCGTCGTGATCGTGATGATAACGAAAATCGTGATAGTCGCGACAATCGTAATAACCGCAATGATCGCAATGCATCATCGGAAGAAACGAATAATCGTAACAAGGGCCGTAATAATAAAAATACGGCACCGCAAGATGAGCAAACGGCTGAAAATGCAAACCGTGACAACCAGCAGCAACGTCGTGAACAGCGTGCTGATCGCCGTCGTCGTCAAGATGAAAAACGTCAGCAACAAACTGCAAAAACTCAGCAAGATGCACAACAAGATAACGTTGAAGCAACAAATGCAAGAGAAGAAGAACAGCGTCCTGCTGCTCCTCGCCGCCAGCGTCGCCAGTTAACACAAAAAATTCGTGTGACTGATAACGAACAAATGGTCAAAACTGATGTTGCAGAGCCCGTTGTCGCTGTATCCGCACCAGTTGCTGCATTACCAGCACCAGTTGCGGTAGTTAACCAAGCTGAAGGCCAAGTACAAGCTGACGATCTACAAGATTTAACTCATCAAACTGATGGCGAAGAGAAACAAGACACCATCATTCCTCGCCGTTCGCGCCGCTCTCCTCGTCACTTACGTGTAAGTGGGCAACGTCGCCGTCGTTACCGTGATGAGCGTCATCTCAATAGTTCACCAATGCCATTAGCCGCAGCAGTAGCATCACCTGAGCTAGCTTCTGGTAAAGTTTTCATTCATTACCCAATTGTTCAGCCTCAACAAGAGAGCATGGCAATTATGACTAATGAGGAAATGCTTGAACAACAAAATAGCACTGAGTCTGTCAATACAAACACGGTAGAAATAGCTAAGACGGAAAGCCAATCTGAAGCCCTAGCCGTTGTAGCAACACCTGTTGTTGATGTAGTGGCTGCTGATGAAGAAGCTGAACCTGTTGAGGTCGTGTATGTCAGCGAAACTGTTGAACCACAACCTGTTGAAACACATAATGTTATTACTGCAACAGAAACGCCTATCGACAAGGTAAAAACTGACGTAGAAGACGTGATTGTTGCCGCAGATACCGCAATTGAAACGGCTGCTGAGGTTATGGTTGAAGAAAATACTCAACCAACAATCGCTGTAGCCGAAGAGATTGCTGAAACTGAAACCGTTACTGAGCCAGTCGTTGAGCAGCCAATTGCCTCTGTAGAGGTTGAACCAACTAAGGTCGAAGCACCAATAACTGCTAATACTGATGCAACTAGCTTGCATAAACGTCATTCGTACTCACCAATGACCAAAGCCCCTGCCCCTGTAGATGCAGCGGCGCCATTTGAGATTACTGAGTACCAGCGCGAAACCTCTACTTTTGAAGGTAAAGGTGGTGCTGGTGGTCATGTGGCATCAAATGTAGCAACTTCAGAAATGGCGAAACCAGCGAGTTTCTAATCTAAAGTAATGCTGATTAAAAAGCCTTGCTGGGAAACCAACAAGGCTTTTTTGTTGCTTATCTACATTCAAATTATTACTTTACCAATTAAAAAGTTTCATTGATTATCGGTATTCTGCTATTGCGTCAGTGCACTCCCTATGGTTATATAACTGTAATTTCATACAGTATTTAATTCAAAAAGGAAGGAGTCCATTATGTTAAAAGTGATTGCAGAAGATTTTATTAAAGCTGAAGCGATTGAAACAGTTATGCCGTTATATCAGGAGCTTGTAGAAGCGACAAAACAAGAACCCCTTTGTATCAGCTATGATTTATATGTTGACCAAAAAAATCCTGGGCATTTTGTTTTTATTGAAGAATGGCCCGATCAACACGCGCTTGATATTCACTGTGCCAGCGAACACTTCAAACGCCTCGTTCCTCTTATCAATAGTTATAAAAAATCCGACCCAATCATTAAACTGATGAATAGTGCATTTGTCCCTGATAAATAGCTACTGATGCCTTTTGAGTTTTGAGTTTTGAGTTTTGAGCTTTGAGTTTTGAGCTTTGAGCTTTGGGCTTTGGGCTTTGGGCTTTGGGCTTTGGGCTTTGGGCTTTGGGCTTTGGGCTTTGGGCTTTGGGCTTTGGGCTTTGGGCTTTGGGCTTTGGGCTTTGGGCTTTGGGCTTTGGGCTTTGGGCTTTGGGCTTTGGGCTTTGGGCTTTGGGCTTTGGGCTTTGGGCTTTGGGCTTTGGGCTTTGGGCTTTGGGCTTTGGGCTTTGGGCTTTGGGCTTTGGGCTTTGGGCTTTGGGCTTTGGGCTTTGGGCTTTGGGCTTTGGGCTTTGGGCTTTGGGCTTTGGGCTTTGGGCTTTGGGCTTTGGGCTTTGGGCTTAAAAGTATGTTGCTAAAAACATCTTCGACAACAAATAATAAGGCTGAATCTCATTGGCTATTTAATACCAATCCTCTAAATAGTTCGCGTTGTGGCTAGGCGGCAAAGTAAAGGCAGCACAGGGAGCATATTCAAGTATATGACCTGTGTGACTGAACCAAGCTAACACCAACTACAGAGTGAAATATGCCATGCATAACCCTCTAAATAGTTCACGTTGTGGCTAGGCGGTAAAGTGAAGGCAGCAACAGGGAGCATACTCAAGTATGTGACCTGTGTGACTGAACCAAGCTAACACCAACCACAGAGTGAAATATGACATGCATAATCCTCTAAATAGTTCGCGTTGTGGCTAGGCGGCAAAGTGAAGGCAGCACAGGGAGCATACTCAAGTATGTGACCTGTGTGACTGAATGACGCCAACAACGCCACAGCACGAAATATGACGAGGATTTTTAGAACCAAGGTGCTTGGATCATCACCGAACCATAAAACAATGCGCGACCGGCTAGCTCGCCACTAAACATAACCACCATCAATGCTATAAGTAGTGGTACTGATGGCACTTTACCTTTGCCCCCTCTAACAGCTATCGCACAAGGTAAAACCATGCTCATTACCACTTGCCACCATAAGAGATAGCTTTCTCCTTGGCTTGCTGGTATTTGCGATCGGATAACTTGAGATATTAAGACAAGTATGACCCCTAATAACACACCGACTTTAATAGCTTTTGGCACAGGCTTTGCTAAAGCTTGAACAAACAGTGTGATAGAAACGAAGCCTAATACGATTGCAGTACCAATAAAAGCAATTTGTGTTGCTGAGCTATGCCAAAGCGGATGAGCAACCATCTGGTAATAGACTTGAGCAGTGACAAGAATTGCGGCTAGTCCGCCGATACCACTTAACCAGCCCAGCACGATATTACGTATATTTACCGTTGGTTGTAACCAACAAGAAAGTGCCCAAAGCGTGACTAGACCATTAAGCAAGACAAATGTAACTGCTTCTCGACTTAGCCATGAATGGCTTAGTCCAAGTACTGAACGATAAGCTTCTAACGGCACCCCTAAATGTCCCATAGACATAGATGAACCCACCACTTCAATTAACCAAATAATTATCACCGCGGTACGCAGGGATTTACCGACGAGTTTATGTTCCGTACTAACTTTCATTTGGTACAACGTCAATGCAAGTACTGCGCCGATCCCCCACTGACTCATCACAGTAAAAAATACCAATGGGAGCTCCATATGATGAATATTCATGATTAGTCCTCCATTCCAATAATCACAATATTTGGCTGGCTGATTGTGTGATCTGGTATATTGTAGCGTTTCTCCAATACTGCCCAGTTTGTCGTATGTTTTTTACGAAGTTCAGAAATTTCACCAAACTCAATTGCACCTGTAGGACAAGACTCAACACATCGAGGTAATAACCCCTCATCTAAACGCTCAGCACACATATTACACTTACTGGTTTTCCCTTCCGCAGGGTCAAAAACAGGGGCATGGTATGGACACGCCATGATACACATTTGGCAACCGATACATTTTTCATGGTCTTGTACCACAATTCCATCAGGACGCTTAGTGTAGGTATCCGCTGGGCAAACTTTTAAACATTGTGGGTCATCACAGTGGTTACACGACATCGTAATAAATGCCTGTGTATTCGGTGAGTCATCATTGAACTCACGAACACGGCGCCATAAAACGCCAGGAGGAGTGACATTCTCTGATTTACATGCCATAGAACAAGTGCGGCAGCCATAACAATCTTTTGTATTGATTAAAAAACCATATTGCTTAACCATGATTATGCCTCCCTTCTGACATCAACGAGCGTACTATTACAGCAATGGCCTGTTCCTAAATGTTCCACTTGGTCATTTGTCACATGGCTACTACTCCCTCCTTGCTGTTCCCACCAGCCATTATCGAGAGAAATAACACCCTTTTTAATGTGCGTCGTGACCACCGCTATCGCTCGATGCTCCCCTCTATCATTAAACGTTACCGCCCATTCGCCATTTTTAATACCACGAATTTGCGCGTCTTCAGGGTGAATTAACACATTGGGTTGATTACGTTGTACTTCGAGGATCCATTCATTCATCCCATGACTAGAGTGAACACTGCGTGCTAACTTACGTTGCACTGCCATTAATGGATATTTTTTAGCCAGTTCGGGGGATCCCTTCACTGACTCTTTCACTTGATAATAAGCCACCACGGGTGAAAAATTTTTCTTTTGCCAATCCTCAATAAAGAAATGGGCTTTTTTAGTCGACGTTCTAAATACACCATCCTTGAATGGGATCCAATCACCTTCAACAGGTCTTACAGGGCCTTTTTCTAACATTTCACGCGTAATGCCAGAGCCTACAAGGCAAGCATCGATATAATGTTCAATCGGCTTATTAAACACCTCACCAAACCCGAAGCGCTCCGCTAAACGAGCAAAAATCCAGTAATCAGGCTTTGCTTCCCCAACTGGCTCAACCGCTTTTTCCATCAATTGGACATATTGGCTGCGTACCCCTGCCATCAGGCTGGTATCTTCAAAAATCGTCGTCACTGGCAAGACTAAATCTGCATATAACGCCGTTGAACTCATTAAATTATCAGCAACAACAACAAAAGGAACTTTCTTCAGCGCTTCCCGCACTTTGTTGGTATTGGGTAATTGTGTCATTACCCCCATCGTCATAATCCACCAAAAATTAATGGGATGCGGTTTTTCATTCACGATATAGTCACCGACTTTTGCCACTGGAATGGGTGGGATATTTTTTGCATTCGGTGCAGGAGGAACAATGGGACTAAATTTAGCCATCTGTCTTGCACCGCCTGCATCACAGACACCCGCACCGCGTTTGCCGATATTCCCTGTTAGCAAAGCAAGGTAAAACTGGCTTGCAGCCACATATGCACCATGCTCTGTACGCTGTGCTCCAGACATGTTTTGCACAATCATTGATGGCGTAATCGAGGAATAATCTCGCGCAAGACGCACGATAGTTTCGGCAGGCACATCTGTTTCTGCACTGACTCGTGCGATATCCCACTCTTTCGCTTGTCGATAAATTTGCTCAAAAACGGTGGTATAACTAAACTGACTAGGTAATTCATGCTGAAATAATGCAGGTTTAATCCCTGCTGAATCATGGCGAACAAGTTGCTGACTGAGAATATCAAACACCAAATAGCTATCAGGATCTTGGGCGTCTTGCCTAAGTTGCTGTTGATTCTCATCCACTAAATACACAGCGCCAGTGTGTGCACGAAGAAACCCCTCATCAATACGATTTTCCTCAATGATAATTTTAATCATTCCAAGTGCTAACGCAGTATCGGTTCCAGGAATGATAGGGATCCACTCATCTGCTTTTGCTGCAGTCTCATTAAATCTCGGATCAATGACCACGAGTCGCGCACCATTTTTCCGTGCTTGATTATAGTTTTTAAAGTACGCCTGCATGGTTACCGCGGGATTATTTCCCCAACACAAAATATAACGACTATCCGCCACCGTATCTCGCGTGTCAGCGTATCGTAATCCCACCATTGGGATCATTGCCGCTGTTACCGCCGAACAACACAAAGAACCCGCTTGTTTTGTTGAGCCGCCTAGGTAATCAAAAAATGCCTTGCCCATATCATTTTTAATGGAGTCCATGTTTCCCGCATGGGTAGAGATAAATAACCCTTCGTTGCCATACTTAGCGATAGTGTCACGAATATTTTTTTCTATTAGATCAAGAGCTTCATCCCAGCTAATCGGTTTAAATTCAGCTTTACCTTTCTCTCCTACACGTAATAACGGCGTCGTGATACGCTGGTCGTGATATACCCATTTTGTTCGACTCATTCCCCGTAAACAACATTTGACATTAAAGCCCTCTGTTGCCTGTATTTTCATCAACTTACCCTGGTAAGTATACGCTGTTAAGTTGCAGTGTAAGCACTCCATTGCACACGTTGAACGGAAAGTTTTGTAGTCAGATAACCTTAATCGTACTTTTGGCAGAGGCTGGTTATTGTTTCCCTGCGCAAAAGAACACGGTGTGATAGACGCCAATCCAATAACACCAAGTCCTTTTAGGAGTGTTCGGCGTTTTAGGCGTAATTCATTTATTGTTTTCATTATAGTAAACCTCGACATTGCTTTTAGAAGTACACTATATATATACCTCATCCATTAATAGTGAACTTGAGGCTAATCAAAATTTGCTATTATTTATAGGTATGAAATATCTACCTCTTAATGATTAGACTATCCACATTTTCAGTTATTAGCAGGGATCCGTGACTCATGATAAAATAGATGAACTTGTTAAAATGAGGTTTATGTATGTCTACCCTGCAAGGTGTTAATTCTGTTGATATCGCTGTAAGCATTCTGAATTTTATTGCCCAAAATGGCGGGATAGCGCGAGCTGCAGATATTTCCAAAGGTTGTGAAATATCCAAAAGCCGTTTACATAAATATTTGGTATCCCTTTGTCGTACTCAAATGCTTTATCAAGATACACAAACGAGCCGTTATGGATTAGGGCGCAACCTCACTTTTTTAGCGAATTTTGTGGAGCCTGAAGGGTCTTTTATTGAGGTTATCAATAACAGTTTGGTTCAATTTCGTGATGAACAAAACGTTTCAACGGGTGTTGCATTGCGCTCTGGAAAAGTGTTATCACTGGTTAAATACAACCGTAGTTTTAAAAATATCGAAATTGATTTCTTACCAAATACTCCATTGCCCACAGTCAAAAGTGCAGCGGGTCTAATCTATGCGGCTTTTGATAAGCAATTTGTGTGTGATGATTATTCGCAAGATGAACTCAATAAAGTCATTAACCAAGGTTATGCGATTCGTTATGAACCCATAAAAGGGATCCCAGGTGCACAGTCTATCGCCTGCCCTGTATTTAGTCAGAGTGGGGAATTAATCGCGGCGGCCGTTACGATGGGGTTTATTGATAAAACAGAAATGGAGCGGTTAGCGAACGCGCTCATTAAGCAGGTAAAAACACTCACATTATAATTTTTCTTGTCGATTAAAAACTGACAAAAAAGCCGAGATAAACTCGGCTCATTTCTTCTATTTTACGTCAATACGTGGCAGTTCGCCCATCTCTTTCAATTTTTTAGAAATTTCGCGGCGTTCTTTCGACAATTCTGCATTCTTGATAATATAATCATCAACACGGTCATCATAGTCGCTGCGCATATTGGCAATAATCGCCTGAATGTCTTCAATTGACATACCAGGCTTAATATATTCGCTTAAATTATCCAGTAATAAAACACGCTTCTGGTTATCACGAATTTTTTTCTCATTATCGGTAATTTCACGACGAATTTTATTTTTGCGACGAAACATACGCACAAATTCCAGAACATTTTGGAAAGACGGCTTGTTAGCGTTGTCCATGTTTAAAACCCTCTAGTCAATATTCAAAACGCATAATCTCATTACACAATACAATCTAATCGCCTTACGTTACAAGTCAGTTTCACATATTTATTGATTTAATCTCTCGAAAAAGATCATTGGGTTATGCTTTTTCCACCTGTATTTCTTGATTATGTTGGTTTAACTTTGCTGGTTTCTCATTAAGACTAAGCTTTATATCATCAGTTTTATCATTTCTAAGACAAAAAGCAGACAATATCGTTGTGATGACCACAAACATCCCCATAATCAAATAGGTCTGCGCAAAACCAATTTTGTCATACCCCCATCCTGCCAATGGTGATAACACACTAGCAACCACCGAGCTCACACAACTAAACCCAACCAAATAAAGTGTTGAGGACAAGCGTTTATCAAAATGGTGGCTGTTATACTTGAAAATTGCCACCAGCAAGATAGGTAACTCAATGGCATGTAGCAATTTCATAACGGATATAAGAACAGGTCCCTCGACTAAACCTGAGCCGATAATCCGTAATGCCATAACTGAGCTAGCAAATAGTAATCCATTTTTAGCACCTATTCGGTTAACAATGAATGGCGCTAAGAACATCCCACCAGCTTCAAGGAATACTTGCAATGAATTCAGATAACCGTACATCTCATTCCCTAATTTTTCATCTGGGAATTGATGCGAAAAATACACCATAAATTGCTGGTCATACACACTATAAATACATGTGCCTAATACAAATAGTATTAACGCCCAAAAACGTGGTAAAGCAAAAAGTTGCAGTGCATCACGCAATGTAATAGCAGATGAATTACCATGTTCTAAATTATTATAGGCATCTGCATTCGCACTTTTAAGGTTTAATAGAATGATTAAGAAAAGTACACCTGATACTGTAGCCATAATAAAATTATAGTCAGGGTCGATATTAATGTTGCGCCCTGCAAAGAACGTCGCGGCCGCCCAACCAAGAGACCCCCACATTCTCGCCTTACCATATTCAAAATTACGTTGTCGACTTACACGCTCGGTGTAAGATTCAAGAACACCAATTCCTGCATGAAACGTCATACCAATAAATAACCCACCAACAATACTGCCAATCACTATGTTCCAGTGTAATAATGTCCCGAACACCATAAAAAATGGCCCAGATGCAATCAGTAAAACTGCAATAAATAATAATAAGTTTTTGCGTAACCCTAATTTGTCTTGCAAGAAGCCGTACAATGGCTGAGCACATAACGCCACAATTGAAATACAGGCAAAGATAAACCCTGTGTCCGCCCCTTCTAAGCCAACATATTTACGCAGCCAAATGGCGACAACTGAAAATGTAGATGACCATGTAAAAAAGAAAAAAAACAACAATGCGCTCAATGACGCATAGTATTTCCTTGCACTGCTATTCATGTTAATCACCTATTATTAATTTACTTTTGGTAAATGTTAAGGTTAACATTTTTCAATTCCCACTCAAAAACAATTACTTTGTGATGTTAATCACTAATGTTAACGTTAACAATTTATTTATGTGATGAACATAACATTTCACGCGCTATAACCTAATAGTACCCCTTTCTGACACAGAAAATACCTTATTGATATTCAATTTAATTTACCTGCTATTTCAGATGGCCTTGGTTTAGCTTTGATAATAGATAGGGTATCATTGATTTATATAAAATAGTGAGTCTGAAGGTACTCCACTATCAGATTTAAATGCGCACAATTCAAACGGTGATAACGTTGCAAGATAATAAAAAACAACCCTCATTCTTTATTCATGATTACGAAACTTTTGGTAAACGCCCTGCACTTGATAGGCCAGCCCAATTTGCAGGTGTGCGCACTGATTTAGACTTTAATATTATTGAAGAACCTGAAGTGTTTTACTGCGCGCCCGCGGATGATTACTTACCGCAGCCAGAGGCTGTGATGATCACAGGCATCACCCCACAAATAGCATTAGCCCAAGGCGTTAACGAGGCGGAGTTTACTAAACGCATCCATCACGCTTTTAGTGTGCCTAACACCTGTATTATGGGCTATAACAATATTCGTTTTGATGATGAAGTCACTCGCAATATTCTCTACCGTAATTTTTACGACCCCTACGCATACAGCTGGCAACAAAATAATTCACGTTGGGATTTACTTGACCCGCTGCGTGCTTGTTTTGCGCTACGTCCTGAAGGCATTGAATGGCCTGAAAATGATGACGGCTTGCCAAGCATGCGCTTAGAGCACTTAACAAAAGCCAATGGCGTTTCCCACGAGAATGCCCATGATGCAATGTCAGACGTCATTGCAACAATTAGCATGGCAAAATTACTTAAAGCGGCTCAACCACGTATGTTTGATTATTTTTATCAACTACGCAATAAAAACAAGGTAAGCCAACTTATTGATATTGTGGAAATAAAACCTTTAGTACATGTCTCTGGTATGTTTGGTGCATTGCGTTCCTATGTGAGCTTAGTCGCCCCGCTTGCTTGGCATCCTGAAAACCGCAATGCGGTCATTATGTGTGATTTATCCGCGGATATTTCGCCATTATTAACCTTAAATACCCAAGAACTACGTGAGCGTTTATACACACCTAAATCTGAGCTAAACGGTGAGCTTCCCGTTCCTGTGAAATTAGTGCATATCAATAAATGCCCAATTTTAGCCCCTGAAAAAACATTACGTGATGAAGATGCACTACGTACAGGGTTAGATAGGGATCTTTGTCATCGCAATTTAGAGATTTTGCGTAAGACCCCCGATATCCGTAATAAACTCATTGAGTTATTTAGCGAACCACAACAATTTGAAGTTTCAGATGATGTGGATGCACAAATATATAATGGCTTTTTTAGTCCATCAGACCGCTCCACCATGGACATCATTCGTGAAACCCCACCACAAAACTTACCTGCATTAGATTTAAGTTTTGAAGATAAGCGAATGAAAGAACTCTTTTTCCGTTATAAAGCGCGTAATTACCCAGCAACGTTATCTTTCGAAGAACAGCAACGCTGGCTGCAACATCGCCGTGATTATTTCAGCGAAGCTCGATTAACGGAATATATGCAACAAATACAATTCTTATTAGAAGAACATCAACATGATGAAAAACGCTGTCAGCAATTAAAAGCGTTGGTCAATTATGCGATGGAATTAGCGAGTTAAATAAGAAATGGGCAGAATAGAAACTCTCTGCCCATTTTTAGGTTTACATTAATTTAGACTAGTGTTCACCTGATTGACCACAACCACAATCTCCTTCCCAATGTTTACGCTTAGTGGTTTTTCCTAAACCTGGGTTCATTGTGTTAGTCGGGTCTGCATTTTTATAGAAAGACTTTAACTGCGGTGGCGCTTTATATAAATGCCCAACGTTATGCTCCGCAGGATATTGCGCACCACGTTCATCCAATAAAGCTAACATTTTTTCTTTTAGGTCTTTCGGGTTAACCCCTTTTTTCAAAACATAGTCTTGGTGCATAACGTGGCACATAAAGTGACCGCAATACAATTTATGCACTAATAAATCTTCAATTTCAGGGGGGAGTTTTTCAAACCAATCCCTATCATTACGGCGTAATGCGATATCCAGCGGCAATACATCCTCGACATCTTTATTATGAACCGCATGGTAACGAACCGCAGAACCTGCCGCCGCAAAGCGATGTAAAAAGGCTTTTGCTCCCTCTTCTGGAGTGCATTCAAAATAGCCACCATCTGCCTGTGCAAAATAAGATTTTAGCCAAACTTTTGCTTCATCAATTCCATCCCCTGCCATTTTTAGCATTAAATGATGCTCATAACGGTCACGAAATTCTTTCATTCGAGGTGGTAAATGCGATGGCCATAATTTGCTAAGCACCTGCATTGTGCGGTCAATTAAATTAGACGGTAAAAAAGGAACTTTATTTAATACAGCATCAATACGCCCTTTAATAGTAAAGAACATTGGCATTTTATCGGTGCCAAATTTATCAATCATTAAGAAAGTATCTTTACCGTATATTTCCGCGATATCAAAGCAGCCGCGGTGCATATATTCACCTGCAACTGGCAGATTTTTAAATTCACTCAAAATATAGCGACGAATATCTTCCAGTACATCTGGGTTATTTGAGCCGATATAAAAAACCTGCGTTTTTTTATCCGCTGGGAAAGTATCCAAGCGAACCGCAAATACGGCCAATTTACCCGCACACCCTGACGCTTCAAATAAGCGACGTTCATCAGCATTAAAACGCGATGGCGAATCAGCATCAACATCCCGCACACGTTCAGCATATTCATGGTCGGACGCTAATTTATCACTAACTTGCACATCTTCACTACTATAACCGCGGTTTTGTAAGTTGGTTAAAATCTCTTCTGGTGTATTACCTAGATCAATCCCTAAATGGTTAACTAGCTCAACCTTTCCATCATCATTAACACGACCATACAACGCTAGCTCGGTATACGCAGGGCCACGGCGCACTAATGAGCCACCTGAACTGTTGCAAATTCCCCCAACAACAGATGCGCCAATACAGGAGGAACCAATAAGAGAGTGCGGCTCACGCCCAAGGGGTTTAAGGATTTTTTCTAGGTCATATAAGGTGCTGCCTGGCATGGCAACCACTTGGTTAAATTCGGGAAGCACTTGAATTTGGTTTAATCGTAATGTGCTGATAATCACGATATCGCGGTCATAATCATAACCACTTGGTGTCGAGCCTTCAGTCAGTCCTGTATTTGCAGCTTGCATCAAAACAATTTTATCGGCTTCTACACAGGCTTTGAATACATGCCATTGCTCTAGCAAGGTGGTTGGAAACACAACCGCAATCGCATCTCCAGTGCCGGAGCGGAACCCTTTGCGGTAACGTTCTGTTTTGTGTGGCTCAGTGAGAATATTTTTCTTACCAACAATGTTCCTGAGTGTGAGTAATAATCGTTGATTCTCAGGTTTTTGTGCATCTTTCATGTGCGCGCCTTCTTACTCGAATTCATGTTGATTATGAGTTATGCAATATTAGTGCTAACAACAATATCACATAACATTATGATGTTAATAGGCTACACGTTTTATCTTAAAAATTTCTTAACAGGCAAAAAAATAGCGCCTAAGGCGCTATTTTTAATTTCGGACTGATTTGAACGACTTCTCAACGCAAAATATAAAGAATATATTTTATCTTTCTTACACCCTGTATATTCAAAATAGTTCGCGTTGTAGCAAGGCGTGGAGCCAAACGATCATGGGGAGCATACACAAGTATGTGACCCATGTCGTTTTGAGAACGCAAAGACAGCGTGAAATATGAGGAGTCTATTCTGTTTTTCTTACAGGCTGTATATTCAAAATAGTTCGCGTTGTAGCAAGGCGCGGAGCCAAACGATCATGGGGAGCATACACAAGTATGTGACCCATGTCGTTTTGAGAACGCAACACCGCTACAGCGTGAAATATGAAGAATATATTTAGATGTCGCTCATTTGCGGCATAGGCCGCTTAAACATACGCGTCAATACTGCCATATAGATTAAGCCAACAGCCGTCCAAATCAAGCCGTAAACCATTGAATCTTCTTCAATATTTAACCATAAAACGCATACTGTTAGTGTACCGATAATAGGTAAAATCAAATAGTTAACAATGTTTTTGATACCTGTCATACGGCGTTCGCGAATAAAGAACTGGCTGATCACCGAAATATTTACAAAGGTAAACGCGATTAATGCGCCGAAGTTAATTAACGCGGTCGCAAAATCCATTTCAAACCAGATTGCACCTAATGCTAAAACACCGACCATTAATACGTTGTACGCTGGAGTACGCCATTTCGGGCTGACATAACCAAATACTTTCTCTGGGAATACACCATCACGACCCATTACGTACATTAAACGCGCACTTCCTGCGTGAGCAGCCATACCAGAAGCCAATACTGTTACGCATGAGAAAACCAGAATAATTGACTGGAAGAATGCCCCAGCAACAAAGCGCATAATGTCAGGCTGCGTCTCATTGATATTCTTAAAGCGTGATACGTCTGGGAAGTATTGCTGTAAGAAGAATGAAACCGTGATAAAGATAATTCCACCAATTAATGCCGTTAAGAAAATGGCGCGAGGGATCACTTTACCTGCGTTTGGCGTTTCTTCCGATAGTGAACTTAAACCATCGAAGCCTAAGAATGAGAAGCAGAGTATGGTTGCCCCAGCAATCAGTGGGATCATTTCTGTCTTTTCATTGGCAAATGGGTTGAATGTCCAAATTTCGCCCGAACCTTCACCGTTAGAAACACCGTGGATCACCAACCCTGTAAATACTGCCATCACACCGATTTGAATAATCGCAATAACCGTACTTAAATTAGCAATCACGTTGATACCACGTAAGTTTGCTGCGGTCATAACAATGACAAGGCCAACAACAAATATCGCAGGTTCCACGTTAGGGAAAATGTCTTGTAAATAAATTTTAGCCAATAAAATGTTGATCATTGGCATAAAAATATAGGACAGCAATGATGTCCAACCCACAAGGAAACCAATGTGTGGGCTCATTGATTTTTGAGCATAGGTATACGCCGAGCCAGCAGATGGGAAGCGTTTCACCAGCTTGCCGTAGCTCAGAGCAGTAAACAGTATCGCAACCAGTGCAATAATGTATGAAGTCGGGACGTGTCCACCTGTTTTGTCCGATACCATGCCGAATGTATCAAAGATAGTCATTGGCTGGATGTATGCCAGACCGATCATCACGACTTGCACCAAGGTTAAGGTTTTCGCAAGTTGCACGCGGTTATTGGCGCCAGTTTGGTTTGGACCGATGGATAAAGGTATTGAATTATTTGGCATGTCTAAGCCCTCCCATAACTTTCGATTGCAAGCTACTTCGGCTTAATCGACAGTTACTGGGAAGACTTTGCATCTGCCTATAGGCAGAAAAAAACGTAGAAGAGGTTAGAAGAGTGTGTGCGAAGCTGCGCGGAGCTCCGTAGTCATCGATGCGGCAACGACGGCCGCTTGGCCCTGCTGCGATAGCGAAAAAGTAAGCCATAAAAGCATTCCTCAAATCGGTAGCGTAAAATGTTTGCTACACGTAAATATTAAAATTATCTCTCCGGCTCTATGTCCGGCCCCGCTAGAATGAACGTTCCTAAAAACAAAAAAACCGATGCTTAAGTTTATTGAGCATCAGTTATTTTTTAGTTCGCGCATTTTGCACGCCATAACCCCAAATAGCAAGTTAAATTGTTAACAAACCACCCTATTTCCGATGAGAAATTTTGATGGTTTAGCCTATTTTGGCTAGGTAACTAATAACTGCGTTTTTCCCATTATTTTCTTACCCCAAAAACCACTTTTATTTATTTTAACGGCTGTATTTGACGAGATACAAAAAACCCTTTGGCGCAAACCAAAGGGTTTTGATGTAAATTTAATTAAAATGAATATTCACCTGAAATAAAATAGCGGCGACCTTCTTCATTATAACCATAAGTTTCAACACTCTGAGTTTTATCCAGTAGATTTAAGACTCCAGCACGTAGTTTAACGTTATCTGTTAACTTATAAGCACCACCGAGATTCCACATTGTATACCCGCCCTTATTCTTATCAGACTCGCTTATCTTTCTTGCTTTACCTTGATAATTAGCAGTGACATAAAGTGATGCTGCATCAGTAGGATACCAATTTAATGTTGTATTAAATGTATCAAACGGCTTAGTGTTTAGCGGAGTATCATTAGTGCGATCACGAGCATCGGTGTATGAATAGTTAAAGTTTAAATCAAATTGCTTATCTAAGAATGGAACACGCAGTTCCGTTTCAACCCCACGAATACGTGCTTTATCAACATTATAGTATTTGAATACAGGAATTTTCTCGCCTTTACTATTTGTTGTCCAACCCGCAAAGTTAGGATAAGTTGGTGCAATATTAATATCTGAAGTTCTATTAATATTAATCATATCTTTTAAATCATTTTGATAAACAGTAACGTTTGCAGAAACATCCTCAAGAATACCTTCTTGGCCGTTATAATATAAACCTAACTCAACGGTATTGGCTGTTTCAGGATCGAGGTCTGGGGTTCCCACGATGGAACAACCTCCACGGCAAGATGCTGTCTGCCAATCAGGACTCAAATCTAACAAACTTGGGGCCTTAAATGCTGATGACCATCCCCCTTTAACGGTAACCTCTTGAGTTGCGTTATAAACAAGATAAACTCGAGGGCTATAATGTTGACCAAAATCTTCATGATGGTCCATTCGCAAGCCCGTTGTTAAAATCAACGGATCTGCTATATACCATTCATTCTCTGCGAAAAGAGCATATTGTTTTTTCTCAGTAGAACCAGAATTTTTAATATTGATATTATCAGTTAATTTTTCTGTTTTATGCTCAGCGCCAAGTGTTAGCATATCTGCGTGATCAAATAAAGGAATAGTGACTTTCCCATCAATAACCTTAGATTCGGATTTAATTTTAGTTGTTGTGTAATTATCAACATCTTCACCGTAAAAACGTAATTCTGTTGATGCTAAATCCCAGTTACCTTTATGCCCAATAGAGTAAGATGTGCGCTCTAAACGCGTATTGCCCAATGATTCAGACTCACGATCCTGTCGGTTGAACCCATAACCTAAATCTACAGTTTGATTCTCTGCAGGACTCCATTTTAAATCAACATTGCCATCACGTGTTGTATTTCCTTCGATTCCACCAATAGATGTTCGGCCTAAAGATACAGGTTCAACACGGTCTGCTCTACGGTGAGCAAGAGAGCCATATACTTTTATATCTAATTTATCTTTAATTAGTGGCCCTGTAACAAAGAACCCTCCCTTATTTGTATCGCCATGATCGCGTTTTTCTTGAATAGTTGAATCAAAACTTAAGCTACCGTGCCAATCATTACTTTCTTTTTTCGTAATAATGTTAATAACACCACCTAATGCATCCGCACCATAAAGCGATGACATTGGGCCTCTAATAACTTCTATACGTTCAATTGCAACTGTCGGTATCCAGCTTAAGTCATAGTCATTATGGCGAAAAACTGCATTTCGAGAATTAATTCGCTTGCCATCTACAAGGATGAGATTATAGCCGCTGCCTAGCCCACGGATACTGATCCCCTTACGATTATCTCCTTCAGATGTAAATTGAACACCTGGCACTTCACGTAAAATATCAACAAGGTTTTGTGATGGTTTACGTTGAATTTCCTCTTGCGTGATCACTGTCACTGTTGCAGGTGCATCTACAACAGACTCCTTAGACACAGAAGATGCTGTAACTATCATCTTGTCTTCTTTATCATCAGCAAATGCAGGTGATGCAGCGATAGCAGCAATAATGCAAATCGCCACTTTTCTTTTATTAAAAACAACCATTCCCAACTCTCCAAGAAATATTCTGTTTTATATATGAATTGATATGCTCAACATTGGTTTCTTTGAACCTAATAATTATGATTATTTTTATTATTTGGATAATAAATACCCATAGGAAATTTATGGTAAAAACCATTTCCTAATACAATTAAATTTCCTGTGGGTAATTAATCTTTATTAATTAATTTCTGCGAGTAAATATTTAATAATCTTTTTTATTTCTGCTCCTGTGGATTATTAAATATGCTTGCAGAATAACAAGCATATTTATTATTAATCACAAATTAACTGGCGAGTTTATCCACTAGCCCATCAATCAACACTTGCGGTACACCTTGAGAGCAGCGTTCTATGCGCCCTCTTACACCATAGACCTCAGCAAGACTTTCTGGCGTAATCACCTCGGCAGGTTCACCTTGTGCAATTAATTTGCCTTGTTTTAACATCAATACATGTTCTGCGTGTTTCAATGCAATATTAATATCGTGAACGACCACGACAGTAATAATATTTCGGCGTTTAGTTTCTTTCGCCACTAAATCCATAACATGATATTGATAATTTAAATCCAGTGCACTCAGTGGCTCATCCAATAATAATAAGTTAGGTTGGCGAATTAACGATTGAGCCAAACCCACTAATTGTTTTTGCCCACCTGAAAGCTGGTCTAAATAACTTAATGCCAGATGTTCAATACCTAATTGGCGCAATAAGTGCATCACTTCGTCTTTATGGTTTTCATTGCTTAAACCGCCAGAAGCGCGCTGGGCAACAATCACCGACTCTAAAACATACAGGTGCACACCTGCGGGTAATGTTTGGGGTAAATACACCACATTTTGTGCACGCTGGGCAAAATTTTGCTGCGTAAGATCTAAGCCATCCAACAGTAATTGCCCCGTGGCTTTGTTTAACCCTGCCAATGAACGTAATAAGGTGGATTTACCGCTACCATTTGGGCCAAGCAATACGGTGATTTTGCCCCTTGGCAACACATCCGTCGTCAGGTTCTCAATCACTGCGCGTTTTGGGTAGCCCGCATTAAATTGGTTAATAATCAGGCCACTCATGATACGTTACCTCGATGACGTAAAATAATACTTAAGAAGAACGGTACCCCTACTAATGAGGTGACAATACCCACAGGAATAATTACACCAGGGATAATGTTCTTCGAGGCAATTGAAGCCATCGATAATATCAACGCACCAATTAATGCACTTGCAGGTAAATAAAAGCGGTGATCTTCACCAAAAATCAAACGTGCAATGTGCGGCGCAACTAAACCAATAAACGCTATCGGCCCAACAAATGCCACAGCTAACGCAGATAAGATACTGATCCGTAATAAGGTAGTCAGTCTTAAGCGACGGACATCAATACCAAAACTAATCGCTCTGTCTTCACCCAGCCTTAATGCTGTTAATTTCCAAGAGCTCATCATAGCAATCGGGAAAATCAGTGCAAAAACCAGCGCCATTACACCTAACTTCACCCATGTTGCTTTTGATAAACTTCCCATCGTCCAGAACACAAGGCCTTGTAATGTGTCTTCTGTGGCGATGAATTGCATCATCGAAACCAATGCATTAAAGGTAAATACTAACGCGATACCAAATAAAACAACGCCTGATGTTGCAACGCGCGTCCAGCGAGTAACGGCATCCAACATTAATGCCGCTAATAAAGCAAAAATAAATGCGTTCGCTGAAATCACCCATTGGTCAGGAACGCCTGGGATCGCAATCCCCGACACAATGGCGAGTGCAGCACCAAACGCCGCCGCATTAGAAACCCCAAGTGTAAATGGGCTCGCTAATGGGTTATTCAATATGGTCTGCATTTCTGCACCCGCTAACCCCAGAGACATACCGATGACCACCGCCATCAAGGCGTAAGGTAAACGGATATCCCATACAATCACACGGGTCCCTGCATCTACGGCTTCTGGCGTCATCAAGGTTTGCCATAATCGCTCTAAGGATAGGCCTGATGGTCCTAACGTAAAATCAATAACCAGCGACAATAAAATTGCCGCAATAATTACCACTATCCATGTAAAACGACGGCGCAACATATTTTGATAATGTTGTTTCACACCATCATCAGCCTGTTTAGCGGCTTGTTCCACCGCCGCTATTGGCTCGCTTGTAATACTCATTAATTCTTACCTACTCTCATTACTTTTCGCTAACCCAATATACACCAGTTGGCTCTACAGCAAGAAACTCTCTGTGCAATTCTTCCAGTGTTTTTTGTGGATCAAGGCCTGAAAACTGCTCAGGATAGAACCACTTGGCGAAAACTTGTGTCGCAATGACGTTATAGGGTGAATTATAATAATTGTGCCAGATAGCATAATCTTGCTTATCTTTAATAGCGGATAATGAACGAATGCCTTTACGATCTGTGATCTTTTTCAGACTTTCTTTAGCATCTTGCAATGTACTTTGTGCGCCTAATTGTACGCCCGCATCTTTACTGCCTGGTGCTTTTGCGCCACTTGCAATATAAATATTCGGGTCTGCAGCAATGATTTTCTCTAAATTCATAGTGCCTAATGCGCCAGGTAAAACACCTTTCGCGATATTTTTACCGCCTGCTAAGTCAATAAAGTTACCCATATTACCGTCACCTGCGGTGCCACAACAATCTTCAAAGGCGCCTGCACGTAACTCAATAAAGACACTTGGCTTTTTGTCTTCTGGAATTTTTGATGTGATATCCGTGACAATTTTTTGGTTTCTTTCATAAAAATCTACATATTTATTTGCCACTTGCTCACGGTTTAGTGCTTTACCTAATAAACGCATACTTGGTAGGGTATTTTCTAATGGGTTGTCTCTGAAATCGACAAAAACAACAGGCACCCCTGCCTTTTCCAATTGATTGACTAATTCGCTGTTTTTACCTGGTCCGTGGCCTGATAAACCAAAAATAGCGATATCTGGGTTTAAGGTTAATACTTTTTCAGAGCTGACGCTGTCTGCGCTGGTATTACCTATCAATGGGATATTGTCAATCGCAGGGAACTTGGCTTTATAAGCCGCATAAGTTTGTGGGTCTAATTTACGCAAATCCCCTTGCCACCCTACGATACGTTCAATCGGCTTGTCGCCTTCAAGTAGAGCAACCGCACTAAATAGGCGGCCTTCACCAAGTAAAATACGGTTAACATTATCGGGTACTTCAACGGTTCTTCCCGCCATGTCAGTCACTGTTGCTGACCACGCGCTCAAACTGGCACTGGCTAATAACGCTAAACCTATTCCCTTTACTACCGACCTAGCTACTGACTTCTTGGCTACCGACGACATAGTATTAAGCTCCACAATTAAACTCATTGACTTACATTTTAATGCGGTAACAATAAAGCAAATAAGAATACTTATCAATACGATTATTGATTTAATAATGGGTATAGCGAATGGAATTGTGTGAGCTACCTCGAAAAGCAAAACATTTAGAAGAACTAACCCGCAAATCGTGGGTTTATTGCGCTATATACAAAAAAACAGCACCCTATAAAGGATGCTGTTATTCAACCCATAAATAATGATCGATTATTTATTTAAATTCTCGCGGTAGCTTGGAAAACTCATATCTTTATAGCGAATAAAGGTTGTTTTCTTGGCAATTTTATAACCAAACCAAATGGCTAAAAAGAGTGGGAGACCAATATACGTCGCTGTAACACCAATCCAATCAATATTATCTTCTAAGAAGGCTTGGTAGTTCTGGCCCAGTGTTATTGTTAAACACAAAATAAAGGCAAAAATTGGCCCAATTGGGAAGAAACCAGAACGATATGGCAAGTCATTTAAGTCTTTACCTTGTGCAATATACCCTCTACGGAAGCGGTAATGGCTGATAGCAATCCCTAACCATGCAATAAAGCCTGTCATCCCTGAGGTATTCAATAACCAGAGATAGACCGTTTGGTTACCAAACATGGAACTTAAGAAGCACAGCCCCGCAACAACCGTCGTGGCTAACAATGCATAACGTGGTACGCCACCTTTTGATAACCGAGCAAAAATGCGCGGCGCTTTGCCTTCACGCGCTAAGGTATACAGCATACGGGTTGATGCATACATACCTGAGTTACCCGCAGACAATACCGCGGTTAAGATAACCGCATTCATGACTGCCGCTGCTGATAATAACCCTGCATTTTCAAATACTAAAGTAAATGGGCTCACGCTAATGTCTTTAACATCATTGCGTAGCAAGTTAGGATCAGTATAAGGAATGATCAAGCTAATAATTAAGATGGCAAAAATATAGAACAACAGGATACGCCAGAATACTTTACGTACCGCTTTAGGAATATTTTTAGCAGGGTCTTTTGACTCACCCGCTGCAATACCAATTAACTCAGTACCTTGGAAGGAAAACCCGACAATCATTGCCACACCGATCATGGCAGAAAAACCACCAGCAAATGGCGCATCACCAATTTCCCAGTTATGCCAACCTGCGTTTTCGGCCCCATTCATGATGCCAAAAATCATTAATACGCCCACAACGATAAAAATAATTACGGTGGTGACTTTGATCAGCGAGAACCAATATTCTGCTTCACCAAAACCTTTAACAGAAATAAAGTTCAATAAGAAAATGATAGCAAGGAATATAGCACTCCAAATCCAACCAGGCGTATCAGGGAACCAATAGGTCATCACCAATTGTGCGGCAACGAGGTCAACTGCGATGGTTACCGCCCAGTTGTACCAGTAGTTCCAACCTAATGCGAAACCAAAACCTTCATCAACATATTTTGCGCCATAAGTAGCAAATGAGCCTGAAACTGGCATATAGGCAGCCAATTCGCCCAAGCTCGTCATTAAGAAATAGACCATTAAGCCGATGATGGCATAAGAGAGTAGTGCCCCTCCGGGGCCTGCTTGTGCAACGGTTGCACCCGATGCCACAAATAAACCGGTACCGATAGAGCCACCGATAGCAATCATCGCAAGGTGACGCGCTTTTAATTCACGGCGCAACTTTTGTGGTCGGTCTTGCGTGATAGTATTGGTATGTTGTTCTGACATTTGTTCCCTGTATTTTATTATTCAGCCAATATCGAGTGAATTCTAGCAAAATAGGCTGTGAGAACTAAGTAACTCTTCACTGTTATAAGATACCTTCATAATTCACGCAGAATTATAAGTAAAACGCGTTATTGCCAAAAAATTAAACCGTGGCTTTTAATAAAGAAATACCGTCTCTAATCCTCTAAATATTTTGGCTTGCTGCTAGGCGGCATATGAAACTACCCAAGGAGCATACATCAGTATGTGACTTGGATAGTCGATTGCAGCCAACAACGCGGCAAGTTAAAAGATAACGAGGATTTTTAATTACAGTAGGCTAGAAGATTAGTAATCGCACTCGAAAGATGCTTTTGACGGTGATAAATCAAATACAACGTTCTTTCTAATTGAAGTTCGTCTACCTCAAGCTCAACTAGAGTACCATTTTCTAGTTGCTCGGCTATCACCCTTCTTGATAAACAGCTAATGCCCATCCCAAAACGCACTGCATGTTTAATTGCTTCTGAATTGCCCAGTTCCATTAAGATATGGAAACCTGGTAGATGTGCAAACAGCAGTTGGTCAAGCACGTCTCGCGTTCCTGAACCGCGCTCACGTAAAATCCATGGTGCGTCTTTAAGTTCTTTTAATGACACCTTTTTGTTTGCTAATGGGTTTTGTGGTGAAGCAAAAACAACCAGCTCATCTTTCAACCAAGATTTCGAAATCAATTCAGGGCTATGACAAACCCCTTCGATAAGTCCCACATCCACCCTAAATTCCATCACCGCTTTAATAACTTCTTCAGTATTACTAATAAAAAGCTCTAGAGGGATATCAGGATGGTCATGGCGGTAACCCGCTAAGATCTCTGGCAACATGTAATTACCAATTGTGGTACTCGCCGCCAGACGCACTGCGCCCATCTCTTTTTTGAATAATTGCTCAACTTCTGCCCCTTGCTCTAATAAAGCTAATGCTTTGGGATAAAGAAGTCTTCCATGCTCGTTTGTAACAAGTCGTTTACCCACACGGTCAAAAAGCTGAACGCCAAGTTGACCTTCTAAATCCGTTAGCGACGCGCTGACCGCTGATTGGGACAGCGCTAATAATTGAGATGCCTGCGTCGTGGAGCCACTTTTCAATACTTCTGTAAAAACCTCAAGTTGCCTAAGTGTTATTCGCATAAAGGTCGCCCCAACGTGTTTTTAGTCGTTGTAATAATATTGTTAATATTAATGATTTATTAGCAATATTCCAGAAGAAACTTATAATCACTTTTTTTGATAGATTATATATAAACAATCAATTTAAATTATTATATTTTTTATTATATGCTTATTACCAAATCATATAAGCAGCAATAAAGAGCATTATCATGGATAAAAGCGACATTCACACCCTAAATCAAAATAGCTTTCACCCTGTTTTGAAATTATTACCAGGGCTCTTATTAGCAGGTATTTTAACGGCTATCGCCATCTACCTTGGTGAACAATCATGGTTTATGGATATAGGTCTAGGTGCGTTAACACTCGCCATTTTATTGGGGATTGTTGTAGGTAACACCTTTTACCCAACAGCAAGTAAATCTTGTGATACTGGTGTCAAATTCGCCAAACACTATTTTTTACGTGCAGGGATCATCCTTTATGGCTTCCGTTTAACATTCCAACAAATTACTGATGTCGGTGCCACTGGCGTTATTATTGATGCATTGACCCTAACATCAACCTTCTTATTAGCCTACTGGCTAGGAAAGAAAGTTTTTGGTTTAGATGATGAAACAACCATTTTGATCGGCGCAGGCAGTAGTATTTGCGGTGCAGCTGCGGTTATGGCAACAGAGCCTGTTGTGAAAGCGTCAGCTAGCAAAGTCGCTGTTGCGGTTTCTACTGTCGTCATTTTCGGCACAATTTGTATCTTTGTTTACCCTTGGATTTATCAATTAAATGCGCACTTTGGCTGGTTCCCAGCGACCCAAGAAACATTCGGCATTTATATTGGCTCAACAGTGCATGAAGTCGCGCAAGTGGTTGCCGCTGGTCATACTATTGGGACTGATGCAGAAAATGCGTCAGTTATCGCAAAAATGATTAGAGTTATGATGCTTGCACCATTCTTAATTATTTTATCTGCATTTTTAAGCCGTAAAGCGGCGGCCAAAAGTGGCAATTCAACAGAAAAAAGCAAAATTACTATTCCTTGGTTCGCCGTGTTCTTTATCTTAGTGGCAGGGTTTAACTCATTACATTTACTACCACAAGCATTAGTCCAACAAATCATTGCGTTAGATACGATTTTACTTGCTATGGCCATGGTGGCATTAGGTTTAACCACCCATGTAAGCGCAATTCGACAAGCAGGTATTAAACCATTATTAATGGCACTGATTTTATTTGCTTGGTTAATCATTGGTGGTTTATTAATTAATCTGCTGATACAAAATATCTTTTAATATGTACCTCCGACTTTAGCCGCTTTATTAAGCGGCTTTTTTGTTGATTTCATTTGTGCGCATATTAATGGCATACTTCCATAAAAAGGAGTCAAAAATGAAATATGTTGGAGCACACGTCAGCGCCTCTGGCGGCGTTGATCAAGCCGTTATTCGCGCCCATGAGATTAATGCAACGGCATTCGCATTATTCACTAAAAACCAACGTCAATGGAAAGCGGCACCATTGAGTGAAGAGGTTATCCAAAAGTTTAAAGCAAACTGTGCAAAATACGGCTATGGTAAACACCAAATTCTGCCCCACGACAGTTATTTAATTAATCTCGGCCATCCTGAATTTGAAGCTTTAGAAAAATCACGAGTTGCCTTTATTGATGAAATGCAGCGTTGTGAACAACTTGGCATTGATTTATTGAATTTCCATCCGGGCAGCCATTTAAAACAAATTGAGGTGGATGATTGCTTAGCACGTATTGCTGAGTCAATTAATATTGCGTTAGCCGAAACCGAAGGTGTCACCGCTGTCATTGAAAATACCGCAGGACAAGGGACTAACTTAGGCTTTGATTTTACACACCTCGCAAAAATTATCGAAGGCGTAAAGGATAAAAGCCGTGTGGGTGTGTGTATTGATACCTGCCATGCCTTTGCCGCAGGTTATGATTTACGCACGATTGAAGATTGCGATAAAACATTTACGCAGTTTTCAGAGATTGTGGGGTTTGAATTTTTAAAAGGCATGCATCTGAACGATGCTAAAAGCGAATTTGCCAGCCGCGTTGACCGCCACCACAGCTTAGGTGAAGGTAATATTGGTTTTGTGCCATTCACGTATATTATGCAAGACAGCCGTTTTGATGGGATCCCGCTGATTTTAGAAACGATCAACCCAGACATCTGGCCACAAGAAATTGCATGGTTGAAATCGCAGCAAAATAGCTAACATTGATAGAGTCCTATTAAAATTTAGGGCTCATTTCTATTTGCTTAGCTCACCTTTATGTTGCACAGCTTGTAACACCCTAATAAGGTGTTACAAGTCACGTAACGGAAGGTGATATTATTAAATCATTTAAACACAAAGGACTAAAGCAACCATTTGAAAAATGGACACTTTCAGGTATTTCCCCTAAAGATTCTTTACGTATAAATGATAGGCTCCAGGCTATTGATTCCGCAAACTTTATTGATGATTTAAATATTTTCACATTTAACCTTCATCAATTAAAAGGCGACCGAGTCAATATTTGGTCAATTACTGTTCGTACAAATTGGCGTATTACATTTGAGTTCATTAATGGCGATACTTACATTTTAAGTCTAAAGGACTGCCACTAATGAAACAGGTTATTGTTACCCATCCCGGTATTATGGTTGCAAACATCTTAGATGACTTAGGCGCTAGAGTTCAGCAATTTGCCAGAAATATTGGTGTCACATTCGCGGCTGTTTCCCGCTTTCTTTCAGGAAAAACTGCATTCCCCCCTGCTCTCGCGATCCGTATTTCAGCGGCTTTAGGCAGTACCCCCGAGTTTTGGCTACGGCTACAAACTCATTGCGATTTACGCTTACTCGAAGATAAAATCGATATCTCAGGGGTTGTTTTATTCGAAAATCTGCCGCAACCACAACAATCAACATCTGAACACTAACAAAAAACCCCACGCGAATAACGCAGGGTTTCTTTTCAAATGTTCAAAAATTACAACGACTTCATTTCAATCTTAGCCATCATGTCAGCTAACTTACTGCGGTTCTTTAAACCGACATCCGCTTGTGAAACTGATAACGCTGAAATTGCAGTTGCCATCCGCAATGTGTGCTCGCTTGATTCACCATTGAGCAGCCCATAAGCAAGGCCAGCAACCATCGAATCGCCTGCCCCTACTGTGCTGATGACCTCACAATGAGGCGGCTTAGCTAACCAAGAGCCCGAAGCATTAACCCATAATGCTCCTTCTTCTCCCAATGATATTACAACGTGAGAAATGCCTTTATCTCTTAGTTCATGAGCCGCAGCAATCACATCTTTTAAATCAGGCAGTTTGCGGCCCACCCAACTTTCTAATTCATGGCGATTAGGTTTTACCAACCAAGGAGAAGACTTTAAGCCCGCTTTTAATGCCTCACGGCTACTGTCGAAAATGATGCATGGACACAATTGGCGCAAGCGAGTCATCCAACGGGTAAATTCCTCAGGGTCAATCCCATTGGGTAGGCTTCCACTCACCACGACCATATCAAAGTGACCTAACCAATTTAGTGATTCAGTTGAAAAACGGTTCCAGTCTTCTTTACTCACATCAAAGCCAGAAAAATTAAAATCAGTTGATTTCCCATCATTTTCAGTGAGCTTTACATTGATACGCGTGCGTCCAGGCACCATACTGAAACGGTTTGCCATACCATTTTCACTGAAAAAATGTTGAAATTCTTCTTGATTATCTTTTCCCATAAAACCACTAACAGTAATATCAATGCCCAGATCACGCAGCACTTTCGCCACGTTGACGCCTTTCCCTCCGGCATTCAGGCTAGCGGTTTTGACTAAGTTAACTTCACCCACTTCAATAGACGAGCACAACCCTACAAGGTCGTAAGCAGGATTTAATGTAATTGTAGCAACCCGGCGAGTCATAACCACTAATCTCCCTTATCATGATTATCATGTCATTAGATGTATGTCATAGTTATAACACTAAAACGTGTTGTTTTCAGTGCTATTTATACTTTTTCCTGCTTGTTTTTCTCAGACCCCATGGCAAAATTCTCACGCTAAAAATGAAAATAAATGGGAGAAAATATGTCTCAGTCAATTAACGTCGTCGTTGGCGTCGGTGTCATTATCACCAATAAACAAGGGCAGATTTTACTAGGTAAACGTAGCAGCAAACATGCACCCTATTGGTCTATTTTTGGTGGTCATGTCGATCCAGGTGAAACATTCGAAGCCTGTGCTATTCGGGAAATAAAAGAAGAGATTGGCATTGATATCACCACACCTTCTGTATTTGGTATCAGCAATAACTTACAAACCTATCAGCAGGAAGGTAAACATACCGTTTCCATTTGCATGCATGTTGAATATAACGGAGATAAACAACCGCAAATCATGGAAATCGATAAATGTGAAAGTCTTATGTGGGTTTCTCCTAATTCCCTGCCTGAACCGCATTTTGAGGCAAGTCGTAACGCAATCAATCTTTGGCTAAATCAGCGCTTTTACAACCAATCTATTTAACACCCCATAAAACATACAAATTAGATTAATTTGTATGTTTATTCACCATCCCTTTCAAATTGTTCAGTTTATTTTATTTTCGTTGTTTACAAGACTTCGCCACTACCGTATCATTTAGCTAGTACAGTGAAACAATTTATTAGGAGCCACCATGGCCGTTAATGGGACAACACAACCAAAAAGCCCTTCTATATTAGGAGGCGCAATGATCATTGCAGGTACCGCTGTTGGTGCAGGCATGTTTTCAATTCCAATGGTGACTTCTGGCGTATGGTTTTCAGGCTCAGTTATCCTGCTAATTTATACTTTTATTTGTATGTTACTTTCTGGGCTAATGATTTTAGAAGCGAATATGAATTATCCAGCGGGTGCTAGTTTTCACACCATAGTAAAAGATTTACTCGGCACTGGTTGGAACACCATTAACAGCTTATCAGTGACTTTCGTCCTGTATATTCTAACTTACGCTTATATTTCTGCAGGCAGTTCAATTATTACCGCAAACTTAGCAGAACATATTCAGATTCCACAAGCTGGAGCGGGGTTAGTTTTTGCATTCATTGTTGCATTCTTTGTTTGGTTATCTACCCGTGCAGTGGATAGGTTAAGTACCATTTTAATTGGTGGGATGGTTATTACCTTTATCATGTCAATTGGTGGGATGATCTCAACGGCTTCGCCCGCAATTTTATTTAACCAAGTAGAGCAAAACGAAACACAATATCTACCTTATGCCTTAGCTGCGCTGCCTTATTTGTTAACATCATTTGGTTACCATGGTAACGTGCCTGGGCTGGTGAAATATTATAATAAAGACAGTCGTAGTGTAGTGAAAAGCTTAACTTACGGTGCCATCATTACTGTTGTTATTTACATCTTATGGCAGTATGCGATTCAAGGAAATATTCCACGCTCTTCATTCATTGAAATCAGAGAAAATGGTAACAATATCGATGCACTACTGGCTCAGATGAATATTTCTACACAAAGCAGCTTTATTTCCCAATTTTTGAATCTGTTTTCCTATATGGCTTTAGCAAGTTCTTTCTTAGGTGTGTCATTAGGTTTATTTGATTTTATTGCTGACTTTTTTAAATTCTCTGATGATAAGCAAGGCCGACTGAAATCTATTTTAGTCACCTTTATGCCACCAACCGTTTTAGCACTGATTTTTCCTAATGGCTTTATTTATGCTATTGGCTTTGCTGGATTAGCTGCAACAATTTGGGCTGTGATTGTCCCTGCATTGATGGCAAAAGCAAGTCGTAGACGTTACCCAAATAATAGCTATAAAGCACCTGGAGGCATGTTTATTATCGGTTTTGTTATTTTATTTGGTTTAATCAACGCCGTTGCGCACATCATGTCCTTAGCTGGTCTACTCCCTATTTACTAATTTGCCATTCTTAATATAGCCCTGCGGGGCTATATTATTTCCCATCAGTTATTTTTCAAAAAATTTTCACTGAAAATTGACCTCAACATCTTGCCTAATCCCGTTTGTGCGAGTAATTTTGTCGCACTCTTTTTGACAATACCAAAGAAGGTTATTTATGGCCAAGGCCAACGAAATCAAACGTGGTTTAGCAATCAACTACAATGGCAAGTTACTACTCGTTAAAGATATTGATATTCAAGCACCTAGCGCTCGTGGTGCCAGTACTTTATACAAAATGCGCTTTACGGATATCAAAACGGGCCAGAAAGTTGAAGAACGCTTTAAAGGCGATGATATTTTAGAAACGATTTCGTTAACTCGCCGTGGTGTCAGCTTTTCTTATATTGATGGTGATGAATATGTTTTCATGGATAACGAAGACTACACGCCATATATTTTCAAAAAAGCAGATATTGAAGATGAACTGCTGTTTATCCCTGAAGAAGGGTTACCAGGCATGCAAGTTCTAACAATGGATGGGCAAGTTTTAGCCTTAGAATTACCGCAAACTGTTGATATGGTTATTGCTGAAACAACACCAGGTATCAAGGGTGCTTCCGCCAGTGCACGTACAAAACCCGCTTTGATGCCGACGGGGTTAACCGTTCAGGTTCCTGAATATCTCACCAGTGGTGAAAAAATTCGTATTCATATCCCTGAACGCCGCTATATGGGACGTTGTGATTAATCTTATATCGATAAAATAATATTAATATGTGTATGCCTATGGACAACATGCTCATAGGCATACATTTTTATTTAACATCATACTCTCCTAGCCTACTACTTCCTCATTTCATTTATTGTCATTAATCATACTTAACAGTGTAAATACCCATCGTTTTTTCTTTATTAATCCAGTTAAACTGCTGTGAGCCCTTCAAATTTGGTAATAGTTGTTCTGTCATTTTTAACTTGGAAACATCAACAGACTGTGTTTTTTCTTTTCCTGAGTCACTCCAACACTTTGTTTCGACAAAATTTTGATTTGTACTAATGATACATGGAGCAGCAACAATCGAGCCTGTAAAACGAATAACCGCAGTATTAGAACGTTGTTGACCACTGTTGTGTGAAGCGAATGTTGAGATACTGGTCATTAATGTAGTCGCTGCTAAAAATGTGAATATTGTTTTTTTTACTAAGCCATTCATAAGAATTTTCCTCTTAAAATTAAGTTATCGTCATTTTTAGTAATTTATTTACTCTTAAATGAATAATTCAGTTCAACTGAATGAGGACGACATCTTATTCCTAATGAACAGCTAGAGATTTCACTTATGGTCGTAGTTTTTTATTTTTAATATTGGATGATATTCAATATATAATTATTAGACTAGATCACACTTTTAATGACCACACGTATTGCAACACATATAAAATTAAGTCTATTAAAATAAGACGAAAATATAGCAATCTTCGTCGAAATTAGTGTTTTTTCTATTTATTTGTATTCGATGTATCAAAAATAGTGTTATTAGATATGAATGAAAAACTCAACTACAAAATTAATTTATCACCGACTAACTTAATTGCTTCTGGACGTCAACGAGCCTGTTACCAGCACCCAGATTATGATGAGCTTTGTATTAAGATTCACCTAAAAGGCCGCGATGATAAAGAAACACTCAGAGAAGTGCGGTACTATAAGCGCCTTTATAGAAAGGAATACCAAGCGACAACAGTGTCCCACTATTTTGGCACACAAGAAACCAATCTTGGGCTAGGTTACGTGTTTCAATTAATTAAGGATAAAACAGGGAATGTATCGCATACTTTAGATTATTATCTAAAAAATAAAAATGCCTACTTGAAGCATCAAAAAAATATGAAAATTGCTTATGCTCAATTTAAAAAATCTATTTATAAAGAAGCAATCGCCACCATGGCGCTAAAAACCTATAATATCGTTTATCAATTAGGCTATAAACCACATGGGCAATTTTTAATTATCGATAACCTTGGGTCGTCTAATTTAATTCCGCTCGATTATTTTTCATCCACAATTGCACGTTCAACGTTAGACCGCCGCTTTGCGGACTTTGAAAAACGGCTATACAAAGAGTTCCATGTCAAATTATAAATATCCATTTTTAATTATCTTTTTTATTTAATTTTTATTCGATAATTTTATCCCTCTACGCAATAAAGGAGTGATTATATATTATTCCTTTATTGTTTAAGGCCCCCCTCAATAAATACTGATAAATACACAGTAGTTATTGCATATCTTAATTAAACTCGCCTATTTGACCACCAAGAGAAGAATTGACCGTCAAAATTTAGCTTTCTACACGTGCTAAAATTTGAGCTCACCTTGCATAAATTTAAACTTCTTTACATTTGAAGTGCAAAAAAAGCTTATTACGTAAATAAACTGAAACAGAGTAATAATAAATGTGAGAAAGATCATATTTCATTATCAATAATCGGCGCAATTATACGCAAAAATACGCTACATATGACAGCAATCACATAACTCAATGGCACATATGCACTTTTATCTAATGTTTTGTAAATTATCCCCCTATTAACTCGCCATTTCGGTTTTGTTTATGTATGCTCTTAAAGGTTTGGTATTCGGGCTGTTACGGTACTAACTTCAAGCAATAACTGAATTAGTAAATATTGAGCTTTCATCTATACTCAATAAGGTCACAAGAAACCTCTGATCCAGTAAAGATTTAGATGGCGTGATAAACACTTTCTGCGAAAAGCACACTCTTATTTATCAATGCGTTTTTCACAGGGAAAAGTTTAGTTTTGTTGTGTCTCTTTACACAATAATGCGATAAAGAAATGGTAAGGGATATATATAAGAATGTTAACCTCTGAAAAACTTAAGCGCTATGCTTGGCGCATTGTTCCGGCAGTTGCTATTGCCGTAACACTCACAGCATGTACCAACCCGAAGTCGACAAAAAATACACAATATACTGCTAAATCAGATGTTCGCATGTTAAACGGTGCTGCAGGCGACTCTTTAACAATGGCATCCCAAGACGAATTTGAAGAATTAGTGCAAAGTGTTGACACTAAATCTAAAATCATGAATCAATATGCAAGTTGGAAAGGTGTTGCTTATCGCCTAGGCGGAACCACTAAAAGCGGCATTGATTGTTCAAGCTTTGTTCAACGCACCTTCTTTGAACAATTCGGCGTAGAATTACCTCGTACAACGTCAGAACAAGAGTCTTCAGGCAAAAGCGTAAAGCGTAATAATTTAAAAGTGGGTGACATTGTTCTGTTTAAAACAGGTCGTACAATGAAACACGTTGGCATTTACATTGGTGATGAAAAATTTGTTCATGCATCAACCAGCAGTGGTGTCATTGTTTCTGAAATGTCTAATAGTTATTGGAGTAAAAGGTATTATGCAAGTCGTCGTATTATCAACGGCTCCTAATTTTCAGTAAAACACTCCCCCTTACCTATAAAAAAAGCTTCCAAAATTGGAAGCTTTTTTTATATTTGCTATCAAGTAAAAATGAAAACTGCCATTATTGCGTAGAATAATCTTTTTAACGCCAGTATAAATACTAGCCCTTATTAGCCACCACAAAATGAGTCAGATACAATATCTCCCCCATTAAAAACATTACAGCTCAAGCTAACTAAGCACAATAAAACCCTGAAGATAGCTCCGCAATTGCAACACCCGTTGCTTTTAAACGGCACATTGCAGCTAATTCATCATTCGCATGAATGAACAGACAAACCTCTTTCTGCCATTCTAGGATAGCACTTGAAATCTGCATATCGGATAACGATTCAGACAGTTTCTGCATCGCAATACAATCTGTTGCACAGTCATGACTAAGTAATTTTAGCCCCACAAGATTATCGCTATCAACATCATTCATAGGCACAACTTCTACGTCTGTTCCTATTTTGCCTGATAACCAGCGGTAGCTTTGCGGTAGCCTGTGCACCACCGAAAGACCTAATTTTTCCACAAAAATATCCTATTAAAACAATTGGTATTTTGCCTAATTACAGGAAATAGCCCTGCAAACAAACTTAACATTGAGTAATGACCCTATATCCTGTGTGTTCTTTGAAGTCAATTTTTGACTTCAAAATATTACTCGTTCAAACCGAAGCTTTAACACAATAAAAAGTAACAACAATGTTAAATATTAGAACCTAAATATAACATTAAAATTATGATGTGTCGTTAAATTTTTGTGACGTAAATCATTGCACGTCTATTTTTTTGCTAAAAATATTAAAAATTAAATTAATTTTGACATCAACCTTCAACATGATAGGTAAATCATTTAACTATTTTTTACATTTACCAAATAAAAATAGCAACAACCATTCAAATTTTTGATGAATAGTTATTTTTCAATTAGCTCAGTCAATCCCATTTTGGTTGTCATTAAAAACATAAATTTAACAAAAAGCACACTAATGATAATTGATTTAGATCATTTTTCATCACGTAATTTAATACCGATGATAAACTAATCGAAATTACCGAACAGTAACACTGAAAAAACTCAATATAATGTGAATGATAAGAGATTACTTAAGGGAAAATAAGAATATTCGGGGAAATAAAAGGTGAGAACAAATTATCAGTTTCATCCATGAAGCTGATAACTCAGAGATTATTTCGCTTTTTTAGCTAACAAAACAAAAAGCATCGATAAAGCGACACAAGCCACCATCGAACCTACCATTGGCCACGCATTTTTAGCGGGGATCAGTGATAATAACGTTCCTACTAGTGCACCAATTGAAAAACGAATCGTTCCTGCTAAGGAAGAGACCGTTCCTGCAATATGTGGGTAATTATCAAGGATCACAGCCATCGCATTAGATGTAATCATTGCAATTCCACTGACATAAATGGCGACGCCAATAACTAACGTCCAAAAATCAAGACTAAATGCGGTTGTGCCTAATAACCAAATCCCCATAATAAACTGGATAATAATACCAAAATACAGCATCTTCTCTGCGCCAAAGCGCCTAACATAGCGACTGTTAATAGTCGTCATAATAAAGAGAAAAATGATGTTAATACCAAAATAGTAACCGAAATGTTGAGGAGAAACGCCATTTAGGTCGATATAAACAAATGCACCTGCATTTAAGAATGAAAACATCCCTGCAAACGAAAATGAACTCGCGAGTATATAGAACAAAACTTGCTTTGCCCTAAATAAGGTCGCAAACTGGCGTAATGTTGTGCCAATGTGGAATTTTTGCCTTTTCGTAACGGGTAATGTTTCACGCACAAAAAAGCTCACTAAAATCACTGCAATAACTGCCGCAATGGCAATGCTCCAGAAAATCGCATGCCATGAGAACCAACGCATCAATTCGCCACCTAAAATAGGAGCCAATAAAGGTGCGATCGTCATCACCAATACCACAAATGACATACTTCTAGAAAATTCGTCGCGCGTAAACATATCACGCATCAATGCGTTAATTACCACACTGGCGGCTGCGGCGGCAAAACCATGCAAAAAACGTAACCAAATAAGTGAATCAATTGATTCGGTGATTGCACAAGCAGCCGATGCTATAGCAAAAACAATTACTCCACCCAAAATCACGGGTTTACGACCGATGCTGTCCGCCATTGGTCCATAAAAAAGTTGCCCAATCGCAAAACCAAAAATGTAGCTGTTGAGCGTCATTTGAATCCGCCCCTCATCAACATTAAAATATTGCATCATCGTCGGAAAGCTAGGTAGGTACATGTCAATAGCCAACGGCATTAGCATAGACAATAAACCTAATATTAAAATCAGCCCCAAATAGGATGAACGCTGCTGTTGCACGCTATAGACTCCTGCTTTTATTTACGAGGTACATTAATGCTATTAATTTCTTCATCTGTCAGTGGGCGATACTCGCCTTGCTCAAGGGTCTCATCCAAGTAAATGTCCCCTACTCGCTCACGGTGCAGTCCACAAACATGATTTCCTACCGCGGCAAACATTCGTTTAACTTGGTGATAACGGCCTTCACTGATAGTTAAGCGAACATCACGAGGACTGATAATTTCGAGTTGTGCGGGTTTTGTTGGGTACTTTTCACCATTTAACATGATGCCTTGCTCGAATTGTTTGGCAACATCGGAGGCAATATCTTCACTTAATTGAACACGGTACGTTTTCTCACAATGGTGTTTAGGCGATGTAATGCGATGTGACCACTGTCCATCATCGGTGAGCAACACTAACCCTGTCGTATCAATATCTAAGCGCCCCGCAGAATGAAGCTTTTGTGCAAGCGGCTCATCAATAAAATAAAGAATGGTAGGATGTGTTGGGTCATCGGTAGAACAGATGTACCCCTGAGGCTTATGTAACATAAAATAACGCGGCCCCGTGACTTGTACTAACACATTTCCATCATAAGCGACTTCATGGTCAAGCGTGACTTGGAATGCTCCTGATTTGACCACTTCATCGTCAATCGTAACAAGACCTGCACGCAATTCACGTGCTACCAAACTCCGGCTTATCCCTAATTGCTGGGACAAAAATTTATCCAGTCGCATAGATTCTCTTAACTTGATGGATTGCCAGCGAAGCGTACAATAACGCTTAACTGTCAGAATAAAGAATGAAAGGTTGCTGTGATTACTATCACATAATTCATTATAACAATAACCCTAGTTAAGGGATAGTTTCCATGAAACAACATACATCTTTAGACAGAGTCATTGTTTTAAATTAAATTTAACCTCATTCACCTGTTTTTTTAACCAATACTGAGCAATATGTCTTTTTCCTTACGCCCATACCAACAAGAAGCCGTCGACGCGACGATCCACTACTTTCGCAAACACACTCAGCCCGCCGTTATTGTGCTGCCTACCGGTGCAGGGAAAAGTTTGGTGATTGCTGAATTGGCACGTCTTGCCCGTGGACGAGTACTGGTCTTGGCCCATGTTAAAGAATTGGTCGAGCAAAATCACAGTAAATACCTCGCCTATGGCCTCGAGGCGGATATTTTTGCTGCAGGGCTGAACCGAAAAGAATCACAAAATAAAGTGGTTTTTGGCAGCGTACAGTCTGTCGCTCGTAATCTTGCTGCTTTCAATGGACAGTTTTCATTAGTGATTATTGATGAATGCCATCGCATCAGTTTGAATGATAAAAGCCAATACCAGCAAATCATTCAGCATCTACAAAAAAGCAATTCAGCCTTACGGATTCTGGGCTTAACCGCTACCCCTTACCGTTTAGGTAGCGGGTGGATTTACCAATATCATTATCATGGCATAGTTCGGGGTGATGAAAACTGTTTTTTCCGAGATTGTATTTATGAGCTGCCACTGCATTACATGATTAAAAATAAGTTTTTAGTTCCCCCCGAACGCTTAGATATGCCTGTTTTGCAATATGATTTTAGCCAAGTTTCGTTGACATCTGCAGGTATTTTTAATGAGCAAGAATTAAACCTTTCACTGCAAAAACAACAACGTATTACACCTAAAATTGTTGCACAAATCATTGAATATGCAACACCACTGCAAGGCTGTATGATTTTTGCGGCTACCGTCGAGCACGCAAAAGAAATTTTGGGTTATTTACCAGTAAAGTCTGCCGCATTAGTCACCGCCGAAACACCTGCGTCTGATAGACAAGCTATTATTAATCAATTTAAAAACAGAGAATTACATTATCTTGTCAACGTTTCTGTTCTAACCACTGGCTTTGATGCCCCCCATGTTGATGTGATTGCAATTTTGCGCCCAACTGAATCAGTTAGTTTATATCAGCAAATTGTTGGTCGTGGGTTACGTCTTTGCCAGGGGAAAACCCAATGCTTGATTTTAGATTATGCGGGTAATCCTCATGATTTATATCGCCCTGAAGTCGGTTGCAGTAAACCAAACTCTGCCAGTGTCCCTGTTCAAGTTTTTTGCCCTCTTTGCCAATTTGCCAATGTGTTTTGGGGAAAATGTACTACTGATGGGCAAATTATTGAGCACTATGGCCGTCGTTGCCAAGGCTGGGAAGAAGATGATAATGGTCAAAAGCAACAATGTGAGTTCCGCTTTCGTTTTAAGCAATGCCCCCACTGTGGTGCTGAAAATGATATCGCAGCTCGCCGTTGCCAAAAGTGCCAAGAAGTCCTTACTGATCCTGATGACATGCTCAAAGCAGCATTAAAATTAAAAGATGCACTGATTATTCGTTGTGGTGGTATGCAATTTATCTCTGGTAATGATGCAAAAGGTGAATGGATAAAAATAAACTATTATGATGAAGATGGCACTAGCGTCTCAGAACGTTATCGCTTAACAACGCCCTCTCAGCGTCGTGTATTTGAATACCGTTTTTTGCGTGAGCACCAACGAGCGCCAGGCATTCCATTTAAATGGAATAATGCAAATGACATTATTTTGCAGCAATCATTATTACGTTACCCACAATTTATCGTGGCACGGAAAAAAGACCGCTATTGGGAAATTAGAGAGAAAATTTTTGATTATCAAGGGCGGTTTCGCATCGCAAACTCCCTTTCCTGACGCAATAAACGATCTTAAAGATTGCTGGATGGCGGTTTTTTCGATAAAATGCCGCCGCCTTCCAATTTCTCATTTTCCAAAATGCGTTATTCCTAGGCCAAATCTCGAACCTGCTGCTGGGTCGCCTGTAGCAGGAATTTATATTTTCTTTTTATAGAGAAATAGTAATGTTAACTATCAATGCAATTGAACGTAAAGAGCAGGGTAAGGGTGCGAGCCGCCGCCTGCGCAGAGATAATCAGCTTCCAGCTATCGTTTACGGTGGTAACCAAGAGCCTATCTCTATCACTCTGAGCCACGATGAAGTTATTAACCAAGAAAGCAAAGCAGAATTTTACGAAGTTCTGACTCTGGTTATCGATGGTAAAGAAACAAAAGTAAAAGTTCAGGCTGTTCAACGTCACCCATTTAAGCCAAAAGTGACGCACATTGACTTCCTGCGCGCTTAATTAAAGCCCACAGCCGAGCTTTAGAAATTTCGGGACGCCGAGTAAATAACGCCGCAATTGCGGCGTTATTTATTTCTAAAACTTTATTTTTTGCATCAATCAATATTACCAATACGCTAACAAAATATTTTATTTGCTGCCACGACGCTGTAATTGGTCGCGTAAGTTTGGCGGCGTACCACGAATGGTTAGTGTATCTGTCACTGGGTCCCAAAAAATACGTTCGCCCATCAACATAGCATCAAAGCTAATCGTTATACCTCCACCACTACCTGAAAATTTAGTCAATTGTTTAAGTGTTCCCCTATCTGCTGGGAAGCTTTCCTCCAATTGGTAATCATTTTGACGAGCAAAATCATCAAAGCTTTGTTCTTCTACCAGTGGCAACTCTTTCGCCAATTCCTGTAATTCAATTTCTTCGCCAGATTGCAGCTGTTCAGTGCAGTAACTATGCACTTGTTGACGATATGCTTGGCGAGTGTTTTTATCCATCTGAGCATTATCACAAAAATCATCCAACGCTTGGACTAAACCTTTGTTCTGCACTTTCGCATTCAAACCTTCAGATGCAGCTAAAAAATCCATAAAAAAATCAGATACTTTACGCCCTACTCGACCTTTTAAGAATGTTAAGTAGCGTTTCGAGTCTGGATTAGTTTCCCACTCGGTTAAATCAATGCGTGCAACGATATCTGCGTGTGGAATATCTAAATAATGTGTCGTCCCTAAATCTAATGTATCTGTGACAAACATGCTATCGCAGCTATTAAGAACAGAAATCAATAAATATTCAACGGCAAGGTAACGGTATTGGCAGAAAAGAACAATTCCCCCCTCAGCAAATGGGTATTTCGCGAGTTCATCCTTTAAACGAACCGTCATAGCACGGCTAAAACCTAAAAATTCTTCTTCACCCTTGCGTAAGAGCTTTAATGCATCAGCTAATTCACTTTCTTCATTGAATTCACCAAAGGCTTTACTTTTTGCGCTGTAAACACGGTGCAATTCTGCCATCATGTCTTGCACGACATCATCAGCCGTCAATAAAGAATCCCGTAACATCACCTCTAAGGTTTGTTCATCTCGCTTAATCAACTGATGTAAGGCTATCTGGGTAATTTCCAGACTCATTGTTAGCTCCTTCTTCTAGCAGAAATATTATCGCGCGTATTCAAACATTGATATCTATACGCTGCAATAGAAACTATCATTTGCCTCATTTTTCATCAGCAAATGCTGAACTAATACACACTTTTTGAATCTGAATAAGCATTATTATCACTTAAACAAAAATTTGTTGCGAAGAAAGAAGAAAAACATGCGGCTATACGCTATGATATGGAGCTTTCATTAATTTAGGATGTCTCAATTTATGCCACAATCATCTCGCTATAGTGATGAAAAAGTTGAAGGTTTACTCTCTGACCTCGTGAGTGTGTTAGAAAAAAACCATACCCCTGTTGACCTTTCCCTAATGGTGTTAGGTAACATGGTAACGAACCTGCTCAATACGTCAGTTGCCCCCGCACAACGTAAAATGATTGCAGAATCCTTTGCCAATGCGTTACTTTCTTCTGTAAAAGAAGATAAATCACACTAACAGATTAATGAAATAAACAGTATGGTCACCCATCAGCGCTACCGTGACAAAGTCTCTAACATGATTGGTTGGGGACACTGGTTTGCACTATTTAATATACTGCTTAGCCTCGTGTTAAGTAGTAGCTATCTGTTTATTTTTGATTGGCCAGACACCTTAGCTGGCCGTATATACGCCTTCGTCAGTTGGTTAGGTCATTTTAGTTTTGTGGTCTTTGCCGCTTACCTACTCATTATTTTTCCACTGACCTTTATTGTGATGTCTCAGCGGCTGCTGAGGCTAATTTTTGTTGCACTTGCCACTGCAGGTATTACACTCCTAATCTTTGATATCCGTGTTTTTAGCCAATTTGGCCTTCATCTAACACCACAAGTTTGGGATTTAGTCATCAATCCAATCAAAGGAGAAATGGCTCGTGAGTGGCAACTGATGTTTATCAGTATCCCCATTATTTTCTTGGTAGAAATGCTGTTTGCAACTTGGAGTTGGCAAAAACTACGAAGTTTAAACCGCCAAACGTTTGGTAAGCCCCTAGCAGGCATTTTCATTGTGACATTCATTATGTCGCATTTGATGTATGCGTGGGCCGATGCGAATTTTTATCGTCCAATCACGATGCAGCGTTATAACTACCCATTATCACAACCGATGACGGCCCGTAAATTATTAGACCGATATGGTTTATTGGATCTTACCGAGCACCAAAATCGGGTATTCCAACATGGTAGTCCTACCGCTCTGAAGCTTAATTACCCTCTTAAACCTTTGAGTTACTACGACCAAGGTACAGGGTATAATTTACTCTTACTAGTCGTGGACGATCTCGGTAATGAAGCTCAACAAACAACAATGAGCTCCCTTAACAGCTTTAGAGAGATGAGTACGCAGTTTACGAATCACTATACTGCAGGTTTACGCGATGACACTGCCTTGTTTGGTCTCTTCTATGGCATATCATCTACTTATCTTGATAACATTCTTAATGGTCGTCACCCTTCTGTCTTGGTTGAAGCGCTACAACACCAAGGTTATCAGTTTGGTCTGTTTTCAACAGATGGATTTAACTCACCACTGTTCCGTCAAGCCATTTTATCCGATTACTCATTACCTGCTAAAACAGCAGATAATGATAGCCTAACTATTAATCAATGGATTAGCTGGTTAGATAACCTTAAACATGATGCACCTTGGTTCTCTTTCTTGAATATCAAAGGCGTACCAGGCAGCCCACAAACTAACAAGCAAATTGACCAAGTTATCGCAACATTGAAACGTGATAACCGCCTTGAAAATACCATCGTCATTATTACTGCTAACTATAATAAGCAAGGTAAACAAGAAGAGGATTGGCTAAGCGATAAGAACTTTAATCGCGATCAAATGCGCGTCCCTTTATTTATTTATTGGCCAAATACACCTGCTCAACAAATAGGCAAGTTAACTAGCCATCAAGACATTATGACGACATTGATGCAACGGTTATTGCATGTGAATAATCAAACAGATGATTACAGCCAAGGTGAAGATTTATTCAGTAACCAACGCACATACCCGTGGGTGATTACTGGTGATGACAATGATGTGGTCATTACCACTGACAATGCCACTTTATATATGGATCATAATGGGCAATTTAATATTTATGATAAACAAGGTGTTATTGAAAAAGAAGCAAAACCTAACTTGGCTGAGCTTCTGAAAATTTTCACAGAATTAAAACGATTTAATGAAAATTAGTGCTTAATTATCAATCAGTCTCAACATGAGCCTCTTGATTTTAAGACCAAATTGGGTAGTATAAATCACAGTTCGGCATGTAGCGCAGCTTGGTAGCGCACCGTCATGGGGTGTCGGGGGTCGTAGGTTCAAATCCTATCATGCCGACCAACTTTTTATAGAGAAACCAACCTATTACGGTTGGTTTTTTTATGCCAGAGATTTGGTGCTGGTAAAACTATGGTAAAACTCTGGTAAAACTGCCTGATTTAATTATTGCTTTTTCTCTTGCGCAAAACCCTTTACTGTATATAAACATACTGTATGAATTAACAGTCACATCGATTGTTTAATACCTTGCATGAAAAACCTTTTAGCAAAAGAGTCAGAGAAAAAAGCAAATCTAATGTTTATTTCATAACTATGCATAAGGTTACTGAACCATTTATCATCCTTTGGTACACTTGTTGCCTATTTTTTACTATGCATAATTAAAATGATTAAACTATTCGCAAAATATTTCTCTATTGGTATCATTAACACAGCCATACATTGGTCTGTATTTGGTGCTTTAACAATCATTTTTTCTACAACTCAAGCAACTGCAAACTTACTCGGGTTTATAACTGCTGTAAGCTTTTCCTTTTTTGCTAATGCAAAATTCACTTTCAAGGCTAAAGCGACTACAGCACGATATTTATCATTTACCTTATTTATGGGGCTATTAAGTTACTTAACTGGCTATATTGCAGACCAACTACGATTCCCCCCTATCGCAACTTTAATAATTTTTTCTTCGATTAGCCTCGTATTAGGTTTCCTTTACTCCAAAATCTTTGTTTTCAGGAATACACCACAATGAAAATATCATTAGTAGTACCAGTTTATAATGAAGAAGAAGCTATTCCTATATTTTATCAATCAGTAAGAGAGCATGCTGCCCTTAATCAATATGATATTGAAATAGTTTTTATAAATGATGGCAGTAAAGATAATACTGAAAACATCGTCAATGCATTGACTATTGCTGATCCTTTAGTGATCTCATTAAATTTCACCCGTAATTTTGGTAAAGAGCCTGCTTTGTTTGCAGGGCTTGAACATGCTACTGGTGATGCCATAATTCCTATTGATGTAGACCTACAAGACCCTATTGATGTTGTTCCTCTATTAATAGAAAAATGGCAACAAGGTGCAGACATCGTGCTCGCTAAAAGGTCAAGCCGTTCAAGTGATACATGGCTAAAACGAAAAACAGCAGAGTGGTTTTATAAGCTACATAATAAAATTAGTTCACCTGAGATTGAAGAAAACGTAGGAGATTTTCGCTTAATGTCTCGCTCTACTGTTGAAAACATTAAGTTATTACCTGAAAGAAACTTATTCATGAAAGGTATACTTTCATGGGTAGGCGGTAAAGTTGATGTTGTTGAATATAGTCGTGCTGAAAGATCTGCGGGCGAAAGCAAATTTAATGGTTGGAAGTTATGGAATTTAGCTGTTGAAGGAATTACTAGCTTCTCAACTTTTCCATTAAGAATTTGGACTTATATTGGTTTATTTGTTGCCATGATTTCATTTGTATATGGTGGATGGATGATAATAGATAAATTGATTTGGGGAAACCCCGTCCCTGGTTACCCTTCTCTACTCATTTCTATCCTCTTTTTAGGAGGGGTACAACTAATTGGCATTGGTGTGCTAGGTGAATATATTGGTCGCATCTATACTGAAAGTAAACAGAGGCCGAAATATATATTGAAATGTAATATCAAGGATAAAAAATGATACATTTTAAAAAACTCAATATGTGGTATTTATTATTTCTAATACCGTTCATTTCTGTATTTATTATTGAATATAATACTCCTGTACATGCAGATGATTACAATTATTTTAAAATGGGAAACTCAGTAAGTAATCATTTACATCATTATTTAACGTGGAGTGGTCGGCTTGTTTCAGATTATTTCAGCACGCTATTACTATCCACATCGTCATCATTGTTAAAAGGCATGATAATAGCCTTTGTTTTTACAACCATCATCTTTTTAATAACAAAAATTGCCTATATAAAAGAAAAAAACATCAAGAATACCACTTTCTTCCTACAATTTATTTCTATATTCCTTATTTTCTGGATAACAAATCCAGGTAAAGGTCAAATTGTATTTTGGCTAGTCGGGGCTGCTAATTATCTTGTTACTAACTTTTTTATTGTCATTTTTTTATATTCTCTATTTAATTACTTATCCAATCGAAAAAACTTAGCTCTACTTCTTATCGTTTCTTTCTTTGCTGGATGTAGCAATGAAAATACATGTTGGATAGTTTTATTACTCTCTATTAGCAGTTCTATCTATCTGTATATAAAAGAAAAAAATAAGATACTCTTTGTCTCTACCGCACTCGTTTTACTCGGATTTGCAACGTTAATATTTAGCCCTGGCAATTTTGCTCGTGCAGCATCATCTCCAGAATTTGCTAATACTACATTTATTGAACGAGTACTACACTTTTTATCTGAAAGCTTTCCTCATGGGTTAGGGAAAACATGGATACCAATTTTAATTACGTTATTATTACTAATACCCTATTTAAAAAGAAATAAAAGCTTAGATTTCTATTTATCTATTTCATTATTATTAGCCGGTTTTTTGAGTATGCTATCTATGGTCGTAGCTCCTTCACTTCCGTCAAGAGCGTTAAGTGGAGCTCATTTATTTTTCATGCTATCTATGTCATTCTCAATTAAAAACATTTTAACGTATCGACCAAAGAATGGGATTATCATATTTAATTCTATATCCTTACTAGCTTTAATTACTTTTATTTATTCATTCCCCGAAACTTTATACTCATATGTTACAGTTAATAAACAAGTAAACATTAGGAATTATGAGGTTTACAAAGGATTACGAGAAGGGCGTTTAGACATTACCGTTCCTAAATTCTACTTTCCAAAAACTTTAAGAGCAGGTGACTCAATTAATTTATTTCATAACCCTGCCAATATAGCTAAATATTTTGGTTCAAAAAACCCAATTGATGCTCATGTAATGAAGTACGATTTTTCTATAATTCTAACTGGAAATAAATACCCAATAAATTATATTGGTATAAAAAATTTATATGTTGGTAAAGATAGATTTTACTCAGGTTCAACTATTGCCCTAGAAATTAGCCCTTCTATTTTTAAAACGGATGATAATGGTTATTCTTTAACTGTTTTTAGTCGTGATGGTAAAAAAGAAAAAATACAATCATCTGAAATAAACAACATTTATGAAATGCATATTATTGGATTTACTTCAAAGTTTAGACCTAATAATATATTAAAAATAACCTACGATGATAGCAATGGTAACCTGATAACCTTATTATCACGCTAGTAATAAAGGGCTATTTCTATAGCCCTTTAGCTTTTTATCGTAATCAACTAGTTCTATACCAGCCCATCAGTGTGATATAAGCATTTGTCACCGTAATAGTACTTCCACTACCTTTATTTCCTGTAGTGCCGGATATTGTATGTGTATGCGACCCAATAGCAACTGTATGAGTATTAGCTCCAGATGACGATGTTAAATAATCATAGCCTGCGTAATTACTAGATGTAATAGAAATAGCTGCCCCGGAGGCTAGCAAAGAGCCCGTTCGACTTGTAATCGCGGCTACTTTAGATGCATCCTGATGCCTTAACCCCTGCCCATGAGTATGCGCCCCCGCAGAATTAGTTGTTTTAGTTCCGTAATCAAAGCTGCTTGTTGTTGCTGAGAAACTATGATTATGAGTAGGCATCTGAGCTTCAGTTAAAGTGATTGAATCCGAACCGCCAGTTGTCAACACATTCGCACCACTTGCAGCAGCTAATCGAATGGTTTTATTCTCGCCAATGTACTGCCATTTCGTACCAGGGAATAATGTATTGGGGTTCTTGTTTTGCGCGAACCACACAACAATACCAATAGGGTAAATGGTATTAAGATTGACCGCGTTTTGTAATGCATCAGTGACGGCTTTCTGACTCATCACGCTAGTTGTTGATGCGCCAGTCGATTGGACGACACTACTTGTATTGAGCTTATTATTAAGCCCGTTATTGAGTGCTGTGTTTGTTGCATAATCCCCCGACGGTTGATAGCTCCCCTTGGCTTGGTAGCGTCCATCCCCTTCCGCTTTGGTGTAACTGTCACCTTTAAGCGCATAATTCCCTGATGGCTGATAACTTCCCTTAGCTTGGTACCGTGTATCCCCTTCGGCTTTCGTGTAGCTTTCACCTTTAAGTGCGTAATTGCCTGCGGGGGCATAGTTGCCCTTAGGTTGGTAATTGGTGTCAGACTCCTCTTTAGAATAACTATAACCTGCAGACTGATAGTTGCCTAATGGCTGGAAACGTTTGTCAGATTCCGTTTTGGTATACACATTGATATCACCGGCACTTAAATCTGCTTTCAGTTCTTGCCATGCTGTACCTAAGACAGGTTCAACATTGTTATTTTCAATTTTCGACTGCCACGTTTTGTTTTTATGATAAACAATCGCGCGGAGTGGATAGGGTTTGCCTTCTGTCGCCCATTTAGGAAAACCAAAGCTTTGTAATTCCCCTATCGCTTCAGTGATATCGTGAAACATGCCATTCATCTTTTCGCGTTCGATATCTTTAGCCGCAGGATCAGTTTGTTGGTCACGCTCATAATCGTAGCTATAGCCTTGCGTGTAAGAAACTGCACCATCAGCTTGCACATCATCGGGAATAGAAGTCCTGTCCCCTTGTGTTGCAAAGGGGACTTTAAATATTTTTGTCATGGATTTTAGGCTCCGAAATTACTGCTGAGGAAATTTTTACGATGCTGGCCGTGACCGAAGGCTTTTTTCGTCACGATACGGTATTTGACACCCACACCCGATGGGCGAGGCATAAGATCAAAGTTTTCAAGAAGAACCCGTAAACGTTCGTCCGGGTTGAAATTAAACACGTAATACAGATAGGTCATATCGAGCGGATCAAGCACGAATACTTTGCTGTCCGCTTGCCAAAAGAAGCGTTTAAGAAATTCGTTAATATTGGTGACCGTTGGGCTTTGCGTAAGATTAAAATAGCGCATACGCACAATGAGCCGCTTTTGATCGACGGTAAGCGATAAGGTGTAATCGGCATTACGCCGAAAGTTGCCTTTAAAATTAGCGTTCTTTTTACCGAAACCAAAGCCGATTTTGGTTTTATCGCTAGGCGGGACATCAATCCCCAACGGCACATCGAGTATGCGCGCCCAAATATTTAGCCCAAACTCGTTCGCAGTATCGATATTAAACACATTACGGTACCAATCACGCCAAAATTGGACGGTGGATTGCTCAAAATAGTCTGCTTTGTATTTGGCTAATGCTTTGAGGTTTGCCGCATCTTCATATTGCCAAAGGATCGCTTTTAATAAATCAGAATGAAAATCAAATGATTGGGTTTTGCTCATACCAGTACCACCTGTACCGCACTGCGTTTGAGCCTTGCCACCTCATTCATTTTGATTTCATAGTTATTTGATGACCAGGCTTTGCCATCGGTTGAAAGCTCGACACGTGTAATAAATAAACGAGGCTCAACAGCATTGATACCGGCTGATATTTCGAAAGGTGATACATCACGCCCCACCACTAAACCGCCCTCACCATCGATATCCCCATTTGCCCATGACTCAACCGCGGCGGGAATAATCGTTTGTGCATCGACGGTGGCTTTTTTCACTGTTACTAGGCAGAACAACACAATTTCTTTCGCCCTATCGAATTTAACGGGATAAATTTGGCCGCTGATTTTTTCCAATACTTCAACTTCTTCACTGCCGTTAAAAGCCGCACCCAGCGTTTTTGTACGCAGTAGCGAACGAGCAATTGCCTCTTTATCTCCCCCTTCAACACACACATAAATACTATGAGGCACTAACGTGATCCCATCAAACATCATCGGTTGGTCAGTGTAGTTTTCTCGATACGCCAACGAACGCACACCTTCAAGTTCATATAATGCAGAAGTGATCGCCTCCCCCACACTCACCGTGTTTTTAGCTAACGTCTGTTTGCGTCGTCGCCTTGATTGCAGATCTGATTCAGCATTTCGCCCCAACACCGCATTGCTGGGGTTATGAACGGTTTCCCAACCTAATACCGAACTGGCCACTTTATTGAGTTGACCCACACCGCACTCAATCGGTCCCGTTTCAATGGCGCGCATATCCCCAGTGTCGGGGGTCGTAGGTTCAAATCCTATCATGCCGACCAAAATTCCCTAAGAAAACCAACCTATTACGGTTGGTTTTTTTATAGAGTCTTTGATTTTAATGTAGAAAGGTTATTAGAAACCGAAAAATTATGGTCTATGCTCTATTTTTCAGCTCATGGTCTTTCTTTTATTGATAATCAAAAAAATTTGACTCATGGCGATAAACGTAAACAAAATTTTGAACCACCGCTTTTTATTACCTCTTCAGACTAGCAAATGCGAGAATTCATATCAGCTCGAAGGAATGGCCTTAATTTCTTTAACTTAATCGCTGATTGGATGGGCATTAAAGAAGTTTACTCAGATAAAATACCTGATAAATATAAGTAGTTTTAACAATAAACTTTTTAAAAAATGTCCCTTCTCTATTCCCAAATTTAAAAAACTCATTTATTCTTAAATTGAGCGAACATGCTTACGTGCAGTACTGTCACCGCCAAGCATTACGGGAGGTTTTTATGTTTCTCGTATATACCATCATTGTCATTGCTTTTTTCATCTCTTTGGCGACTATTGAAATGCCTGATAGCGACAAAATTAGTATTGAGGTTGAAGATAAGCAAATAGGACTTATGTATGCAATGTAATATTAAATAATCGCCCTTTCAGGCCCCCCTGCAAAGGGCATTTTTATGACTTGTTATATCTCAATCAATAAGTTGAATATCTAGCCCATATAACAACTCTAACGCTTCAAAACGCGAAAATTTAGCCTGTTTTAAGGTATTTTGTCGAATATCAATCGTAAAAGAATGAGTACCTGTAAGATCAGCCGAAGTTAAATTAGTTTGCATAAACAGACTGTTTGATAAGTCACAATCTGTTATCACAGACTTATTGAGTTCCACATTTCTAAAATCAATATCGTGTAAACGACAATCATCAAAATGAGTTTCATGAAGTTTAAGCGCAAAAAAATTGCTACCGCTTAAAATACAACTTTTAAAACTCAGCTGTGAATAAAAATCAAAACGAGGCCAATGCGCTTTTGTCCAATCTACCCCCACTAATTTACACCCATTAAATTCACAAATAGAAAAACGGGAATTAGGGATGGAGATTAGGCTCAAATTGCATTTTAGAAATGTACATTCGACAAATCGGCAATCTGTAAAACAGCTTCCAGTAAAGTTACAATTGATGAATTCACACTGCTCAAAAAGTACATGCTCTAGTCTTTCGTTTTCAAGCTCTAAGTTACAAAATTTTTGTTCTAAATATTCACCATGGTTCTCTATTTCCACTTTCCACCTCATAATGCATGTCATCACACACCTAAAAGCTGACATTTACTGTATATAATACCATGTATTTTTTATAGTAACCTGGCCCTTTGCACATAAATACCTATTTTATGTTCTGCTTACCAAAAAACACATCTAATCTATTGAAAATAAAGATTATTTAGCTCTATACCACTACCCCCTAATAAATTAGAAGATACCTTCACATGAATTGCCGTTTAGCAACAATTGATGACATAGACAATATCTACAAAATAGACACTGTAGCGACAGATGTTCGATTAAACGAAATCACACATTGGGTAAAACAGAATGACTGTTTTATATTGGATTGGAAAAAAATCAAGAAATATTAGCGTACGGTGTTATAAACACACATTTTTTTGGCTATGGGTTTATTGAACTATTAATGGTCAATAACCAATATCGTCGGCAAGGTCTTGGGCTTATACTAATCAATCAATTGATAAAGAAAAGCCCGACAGCCAAAGTTTTCACGTCAACTAATAAATCAAATACAGCCACTCAACAGCTATTGATAAAAACTGGCTTTATTCCTAGTGGCTGTATTGAAAACATAGATGATAATGATCCAGAGCTTATTTACTGCTACATCGCTAGGTAAAATGACCTAATAATCAGGTCTATAGTAGTGATTTTTCCATCACAACAGTTTGTAGCATCTGGTTAAATTGCTGATACGTTTCTTTATCTATTGTCTGTGGAAAACTTAATACTTCTAACTTATGGGGCTTATTTTCAGGATAATAACTTGGGTGAGCATGGTTGTATTCGTTTTGTTGAAAACCACAGTGCTGATAAAACGAAAGCCGCTTTTGACTGATTTCATCAATTACAGGATCAATTTCAAGGATAACTAGCCCTACATCGTGGCAGAATTGCTTTAGTACTTTCTGACCATACCCTTGCCCCCGGAGAGAATCTGAAATGGCGAGATGTTCAATGTAAAAGTATTCATTAATTTTCCAGCAACCAATAAAACCAACAAATACGTTATTATCTGTAAAATAATAGAGATAATAGTCGTCATGACTCAAAATTGACTTACGACCTTGATAACTTCTCTGCTCATAAAGCGGAAATGCCTGATCATATAGCTGATTAACAACATTATTCTCGTTTATGTTTTCCCTAGAAATTCTGATTGAATGTAGCATTTGATTTTAGACTCATCGTTATATGAACATAATTACACTTTTAGAATACGTTTTTTTTAAAATCTGACAATCATTTTATCCACTGCAAACCTATTTTTATAAAAAAATAACTATTTGTTTTAATTGTTTATTATTTTCTAATATAAAAATATTGGTTTTTAACTCAGATTAATTTAAAAAATATTTTTGTGATCATATTGACTTTTTTCTATATACGCCCAAAAATACTGTATATTAACACAGTAATTGGCCGAGGCTATTATGTTAAGAATTGAAGTTTTATTTGATAAAAATGCACCACAAAAACCAAGCACAAACGTTTTACACGCGCTTGAATCTGAGATTTTACGTAAATTGCAAAATCAATACCCTGATATGGTAACCCGTGTTGGTTTTAGCTCGCAGCAGCGCGTAAACATTTCAGGAACCAAAATGTCTGAAGATAAAATCCGCATTGAAGAAATATTGGAAGAAATTTGGTTAGATGACGGGTGGATCCCCGAAGAAAATACTGCTGAATAGACTTCATTAACGAAAGGAATGTTAGTAATCAATAAGCATTCCTTTTTTGGATACTTAAAATTTGTAGCGGAAGCCAGTTAACCCCACAAAACCTAATTTTTGTTCTGTTAATGAACTCTTTCCTGCGTCACCAATTAAATAATACGCAGCGATACCAGTATATAGCGTGAAATTATCATCCATATTGTAATTTAATATGGCTGAGCCATGTATATCTTTAAAACCACTACTTGCATCATATTCTGCGAATTTAGTTTTGCTGGCTTGTTGTTTGGAAACACCAAAATAAGCTTGGTTATAGGCTTTATTTCCCCAAACCGCCGCTAAATTATATTCCATTTCCCATGAGCTATTAATGTCATAGTCTGTATTCATACCTAATTCTATAGTAACAGTTCGACCTATATGGCGACCGCCATAGCGTCTATCTTTTGTTGCTATATCACCCATGATGTAAAACTCATAATTATTTAGTGTATAAGACAGATCAGCGCCAACTAACAAGGAGCCATCTAAGTCCCCCATTCCTTTTAGGTCTTTATTTTTATTACCCAAAAATCCAACTTTTTCATCACGCCCATAGTCATAGCCCAATGAACTGACAAAAGTGAGATTGTCAGTTAAGCCTATTCCCCATGCTGCACCTTCAATACCTAAGCTAAATACGCCATAATCATCAGAAAGATATGCATACGTTGCTTCTAAGCTTGGTCCAAGCTGGTACTTTTTTGAACCTTCATAAACGGGTGCTATATTGATCCCCGCCCCTGCAATAAATGTACTTTCCCCTGCAAACACATAGCTACAAGGTAAAATGCCAACCATTAATGCTACAATTTTTTTCATGTTCAAATTACGCTCATCGTAGTTAATAAATCTTTTGTCTTAAAAACGTTTTAATTTCTTTTAATAGGTTTGATTTGTTTTTTCTTTCATCAGAAAGATGCGACTGCGAAATACATTTATTAACATCAATACATGTTGATATTTCATTGATTGTTATGCTAGAAGGATAAATGCCTGATGTCTTATTGAAATCTTTTCCCATGATGATCAAAGCGATGAGAATAACTGCAATAAACATTGGTACTTCATAGAAAGCTTGTTTCATCATCAATGCTCTTATTCTTAGGAGGGTGTAAGAATAATAATCTGTCTATATTTTTGTACCTTAAAACTGGGTTAAACCAACCTTAAGATAAACTTAAATCTAAGCTGAACTTGAGACGGCGAGATATTGTCTGGTTTCCATTGACTACTTATACTGACGGTCAGAGGTGATAATATGAATATCCTATTAGTAGAAGATGATCTCCAGTTGGGAAAAGCACTTTGTCGTGGACTTGAATTAGCTGGTTTTAACCCCTGTTGGGTACGGTTGCTTACAGATGCAAAGTCACAGCTCGCTTCTCGTAATTTTGATTTAATGCTATTAGATTTAGGACTACCTGATGGTGATGGTCAGGAAGAATTAATTGCATGGCGTCAATCTGGGGAGTCAATTCCAATCATTATATTAACAGCTCGAAATCAGATGGATAATTTGGTTTCTAGCTTAGACTCAGGTGCAGATGATTTTTTGACTAAGCCCTTTGCCATGCCAGAACTTATATCTCGCGTCAAAGCTGTAAGCCGTAGAATAGCGGGGTTTTCTTCTGAGATTTGGCAATTAGATAATCTGCAATTAAACCCGTTAAATCATCAAGTCACACTTAATGAGCAACTGCTTCTGCTTTCTGGAAAAGAATATTTATTACTGTATGAATTAATTAAGAATGCCGATAATGTTGTTCGAAAAACAGACTTAGAACAACGTCTCTTTGGTATTGATGATGTAGAAAGTAACTCTTTAGAGGTTCATATCCATAATTTGCGCCGCAAGATAGGTAAAGAACGCATTATTACTATCCGTGGTATCGGTTATTTATTAAAAAAAGAAGCTCAAACAAGTGAAAGTTAAGTCCTTTTTTATTTATATCTTCGGATTACAAATTAGCTCTGTAATTTTTCTCTGGCTAATATTAGTTGGCTGGCTACAGTTTTTCTATTGGCCTTCAATTCATGAAGAGCTTGATAAACAGCAAGAGATTATTACTCAAGGATTTGCTAAAACATTAAGTGTGGTTTCAAATAACCCTGAATATTTCAAAGAAATTGCAGATAACCTACAAAATCTATATGCAGACGCAATGGAGAGTGGTGATGAAATAACCTATCGTCCTTTTATGGTTGTCAGGGACCAACAAGGCAATGTTTTTTACCGCAATAATGAAAAATTAAAGGTTCCTTCACTAAAATCTGTTTCTGAATTAGCTAGCCTACATAAAGATTGGCATTTCACCTCTGCTTGGGATAAAACAAACACATTCGAAATTGTTATTGCAGAGTCCTATAGTGATAGAAAATCATTATTAGGAAACCCTGCTGAAGGCACTGCAATTCCTCTCGCCTTTATTTTAGGAATAATGTTACTTGCTATTTTAATTACCGCCTATTTTAGTCTAAGACCATTAAGACAAGCGGCAAAAATTATCTCCAGCCGCCAACCTGGAAACTTAACGCCTATCGAAGTTAAGGAACAATATAAAGAGATTCGGCTGATTATTGCCGCAATCAATAATTTAATGGCTCGTGTTGATGCGGCTAATCAGCGTGAAAAGCGTTTTATGGCAGATGCCGCACATGAGCTTCGCACCCCGATTGCTGCCGTTATCGCCCAATTACACTTATTAATGCAAATCGATAATCCAAAAGAAAAAGAAGAAATTATTAATGACATGCAGGAGACACTAAACCGTGCAGCTTCTTTATCTCATCAGCTTATTGATTTAGCCCGTTTAGAAGCCGAGGATTTCGTCTTAAATAAAGAGCAAGTCGATATACCCACTTTAATCAGCACCATTATTTCATCCCATGTTCCTTATGCAATTAATAAGAATATTGATGTTGAACTGCAAAGCCCAGAATCATTCTATGTGCTCACAGATAAACTAGCTCTGACAAATATCTTTACCAACTTAATTGAAAATGCGATCAAATATTGCCCTGAAAAAGGAAATATCAAAGTTTCAATTAAAGATTTAACCCCCTTTGGTGCCACTATTTCATTACAAGATAATGGGCGAGGCATTCCTGAACAAAGTCGCCAACTCATTTTCTCTCGCTTTTACCGTGTTCCTGGCACAATGGAAACAGGGAGTGGATTAGGTTTATCCATCGCCCATAATTTAGCAATGAAAATTAATGCGTCAATTAGAGTTACTGATGGGTTAGATAATAGAGGGATTGGTTTCATTATTGATTTGCCATAAATCTAATTCTGTAATTGAGTTAACAACACAGTCCCTATTTTAGGGTTAAAATAGCCGCCTTTAAGTTAATTTACTTACAGCAAAAAGAGGCAATAATGTCCAAGGCATTAGTAATTATTGATCTCATTGAAGAGATAATTGGTAAAAATGGCTTATCAAATTCCAGCTACCAACAAACTTATGAGCGCAAAATTATTGAAAAAACGAATCAAGCAGCCAATCACGCAAGGAACCTTCATATTCCTGTTATTTGGGTAAAAGTCGGTTTTTCTGATAATTACCACGATGTTCCCGCTGGCTCCCCCATGTTTCAACATGCCAAAGAAATCGGCGCATTAAAGTTAAGTGATAATGGCTGCAATTGGGTAAATGACCTTGATGTGGGTTTTCGTGACCCAATCATGATTAAAAAAGGTGTCTCTGCATTTGCAGGAAACCATTTTAATAAATGGCTGACTAATAATGGAATTACGCAATTATTTATCGGTGGTGTAAGCACCGTAAAAGCCATTCAGAGCACAGCACGGGAAGCGCATGATTTAGGCTATTTTGTCACCATTTTAGATGACTTATGCGCCGCGCCAACACTTGAACTTCATGAACAAAGTCTCCAAGCATTAGAGGGTATGGTCACCGTTTCTTCCGTTAAGGAATTTCTGCAATTAAAATAGCAAAGCCTAATTTATTATTTTGTATTTTCTAGGTAAATCTCACGTAGCCGGATGGCAATATTCCCCGGCTTACCTTCTCCAATCTTCTGATGGTTAATCTTGATCACAGGGCAAACTAATGTTGTAGCTGATGTCATAAAGACCTCTTTCGCCGTTAGCATTTCTTCAAGACTAAACGCTTTTTCGATAATTGCGATACCCTGCTCTTTAGCCAGTGAAAGAACGGCTTTTCGTGTAATGCCTGGTAATATTTCATGACTCAACCCTCGGGTTTGTAATTGACCATGTTGATTCACAATGAAACAATTACTGGAGCTCCCTTCTGTTACAATTCCATCTTTGACGAAAATTGCATCATCAGCACCTTGTTGTTTAGCATACTCTTTCGTTAAAGAAGCCGCTAATAAAGCCACTGTCTTAATATCACACCGCGCCCATCGAATATCGTCTACTGTGACAGCCCTAATGCCATTTTTTACTTTTAGGTTATCAACAATGTTCGTCTTTTGTGCAAACAAGACTAATGTTGGCTGAATATCTTTATCAGGGAATAAAAAGTTACGCTGCTTTGCATTTCCTCGAGTGAATTGAAGATAAATAAGTCCTTCATTGATATTGTTACGCTCAATTAATTGCGTATGAATTTGTTTAATTTCTTCTGAGCTATAAGGTAAAGCAAGTTGCAATTCATGACATGAGCGTTGTAAGCGTGCAATATGATGTTCAAAATCGACCAATTTACCGTTAATAATGGCTGTCACTTCATACACCGCATCGGCAAACAAAAAACCCCGGTCAAAAACGGAGACTGTTGCCTGTTCTTCAGGTAGGTATTGACCATTTACGTAACTTATCATTGAGATACATCCCTTTAATCTGCCATTTTATTCTCTTTTATATCATTAACCATACACCATATTTATCTATCTGCGTTTAAATTCATCTCTTTTTTCTTATAAAGCGTCTAGAGGATGCACCAATAACCGTGATGAATATCCACATTAAAATTATGTTTAATTTTTAAAATATATTTTAGGATTAACTTGACATTAACAATCCAAAGATTAAAATGCTCTCACGTGATCAAGATCACACTTTAATAATCGGAGTTAACCATGAGCAGCATTAAAGAATTTATCAGTAGTGTTCAAGAAGTCGTTGAATTACTGTCAAAACGTTTTATGTAAGTTAGTTGTTTTCTAGTCAATCAAACCTTTCATTTACCTTATCATTAGCGTTAATTTGCAAACATTTTGCACAGCGGCTTTGAATTCAAAGCCGCTTTTTTATTCAAAAACATTTTCAATAATCTCTGCAATAATCGCAGTTCCAACTGCAACAAGCAGTAAATCCCGCCCACTTACCTGCCATTCATAACCAACATACACTGGAAGTTGCGATACAAATTCCCTAGGGAGTACCTTTTTGGCAATACCAGGTGGTAATGGTTTACCTCGACCAATTTGTTTCGCTATACCTGGTGGTAAGCCTTTATACCCAGTTAAGCCATATTCGATAGCGAGTGGACGAGCATAACCAAAACTGACATTAAAATTTGCCAGCGTATGTTTCTGCTTATTCGTATCTTGATGCCATTTAGCATTACTTCTTTCGTTTCGCTGAGTTTGCTTATCCTTTCCATTATGAACTTGGTGATGCCCTTTACCCTTTCCTTGCTCATTATTTTCATATGGTGAAGACATTGATGATAGTGGCATTACCATCGCAAAGAAAAATAGTAGATGACGAGAACGTACCCCCCTCCCAACATTACTTAACTTAAATATATTCATGATTACCCCCTGAATACGCAGATCTGTGAGAAAACTCGCTTTTAATATTCAGTAAACATTATTCTGCGCCATATTCATTCGCAATCGGAAAATACTTATCATCTGTCATGTTATGTAAATGTTATTTCTCTACTGGGCTGTGTCTTTTGAAATCTGCTATTTTAATGATAGTCTTAGTCGTCATTAATGTGATGAAATTATTAACTAATTAAAACATTTAAGGCAGTGTTTAATATCACCCTTAATGAGTTTTTATCGCATATATGATATGCTATTCAGGCTTTGCTCACTTTTTTGAGATTTTCTACAAAACCTTTGATAGAAGGAGAACACATGCAGCAGCAACTGCTCGACTGGGTACACCAGTTTAATCAAGACTATGCCAACCTCGCCTCTTTGCTCATTGTGCTTGGGCTCATACTGATTGTCGCCCTTGTCTTACACCTTTTTTTACACAAAATATTGCTACCCTCATTAGAGAAACGGGGGCAAAAATCAGTAGGTAGCTGGCCGCATTTGCTTACCCAACATAATCTTTTCAACCGAATTGCATTTGTAATTCAAGGTATTGTTGTTAACATTCAAGCATCACTTTGGCTATCTACTGGGTCAACAGCCCAGATAGTGCTTAAAGTCGGTTCGCAAGCATGGTGCCTGTTATTTGGCTTATTAACGATTTACTCCATACTCGATATCGTGTTAGGCATCTTACAACGTGCTGCTAAAACTGCTCACCTTCCTTTGCGAGGAATTTTCCAAAGTATTAAGCTCATCGCATCCATACTGATTGCAATCATGATCATTGCGCTACTAATTGGTAAGTCTCCACTGATTATTTTAAGTGGACTCGGTGCCATGACAGCAGTGATGATGTTGGTATTCAAAGACCCAATAATGGGCTTAGTTGCTGGTATACAATTATCTGCCAATAATATGGTCAATATTGGCGATTGGTTAGAAATGCCTAAATACGGTGCGGACGGTGCTGTTATTGATATCGGTTTAACCACCGTTAAAGTCCGTAATTGGGATAATACTGTTACAACTATTCCAACTTATGCATTAATTTCAGATTCTTTTAAAAACTGGAAAGGCATGACCGAATCTGGCGGGCGCCGGATAAAACGTAGCTTTCGTATTGATGCCACCAGCGTACATTTTTTGACACCAGAAGAAATTTCGCATTGCGAAAAAGCAAATTTACTTGAGCCATATATCGGCCAAAAAGTGTCTGAAATCCAAGTTTTTAATTCCGCAATACCTGATGATAAAGCAATCCCATTAAATCAGCGACGTTTGACTAATATTGGGACATTTCGCGCATATATTGATGCCTATTTAAAAGCACACCCCAATATTCATAAAAAAATGACGATTATGGTGAGGCAATTGGAATCTGACTCAAATGGTATTCCAATTGAGATTTACGCCTTCACTAACACAACGGTTTGGGTTGAATATGAGAGGATTCAATCGGATATCTTTGACCATATTTTCTCCATTTTGCCACAGTTTAATTTAATGCCGCATCAATCACCTACCGGAAATGACGTTAGGTTAATTAACCAATCGGCAGTAAAACCGTTAACCCAAAGTAATTAGTTAAAGTTTCTTATTTTTCTACATCTAAAGTAGTATTTTAAAAGAGGGTTTACCCCCTCTTTTTCCTCGCTTCATACCCCACCATTATATAAAAAAAAACATAACGATTGTTAATAAAAATAGGATTAAAATCGGTTCTAGTTCAAAAAAAAACCTTATAAATTAAATGAATACATCTAATTTATCCGCAGTAACATTGATGTACGTCATGTCACTTAACAGAGACTTTTTTTAACATATAAAACAAGAAAGTCGTGTTGTTATTTACATATAGGCAATGTCAATGCATAAAATTAAAAATAATACTCAATTTGGAGAACTGAGCAGGAGGGAGTTTATACAAACCTCCGCAACTGTTGCGGGTGTCGCCGCAGTAGCAGGCTCAATCACTCTCCCCTTTTCTGCTCAAGCAAAAGCACCAGCAATCATGCCTGACGAAGTCAGCGAAAAAATCAGTTATAGCGCATGCTTAGTTAACTGTGGAAGTCGTTGCCCTCTGAAGGTTCACGTTAAAGACGGTGTTATCAGCCGTATTTCTAACGAAACAATGTACGATGACTCCACATTAGGCGAGCACCAAATCCGTCCATGTTTGCGTGGACGTTCTGTACGTTGGAAAACCTACAACCCAGACCGCTTAAAATACCCAATGGTGCGTGTGGGTAAACGAGGCGAAGGTAAATTCAAGAAAATCACTTGGGATGAAGCCACCACCATCATCGCTGAAAAACTGAAATATACCATTGATAAATATGGCAGTGATGCTATTTACTACCAATACGGTTCAGGTTCTACAGGCGCCAATTTGCATGGTCGCGCAGCGTGTAAACGCTTACTTAGCTTAACGGGTGGTTTTTTAGGTGACTACGGTACTTATTCGTACGCTCAATTAATGGAAATTACACCATACGTATATGGTAGCGTTGAAGAATCTTATTTATCTGAAATCCAAAATTCTGATTTAGTCGTCATGTTTGGGCATAACCTCGCCGAAACACGGATGTCTGGTGGTGGCCAATTCTATGAAACACTCAATGCCTTAGACAAAAGTAAAGCGAAAGTCATTATTATTGACCCTCGCCGCACGGATAGCGTCACAACTTTGGGCGCTGAATGGATCCCTATTTACCCAGGCACGGATGCTGCATTAGTCGCTGCATTGGGTTATGTGATGATCCAAGAAGAGTTAACTGACGAAGAATTCCTGAAAAATTATTGCATCGGTTGGGATGAATCTACACTTCCTGCTTCTGCACCGCGTAATGGATCATACAAAGATTATATCTTAGGTAATGGTCCTGATGGCATTGTTAAAACCCCTGAATGGGCAAGTAAACTGACCGGTATCTCTGTTGCACGTATTACCCAATTAGCACGTGAAATTGGCAATGCAAACCGCGCTTGGATCTCACAGGGCTGGGGCTTACAACGCACTGAAAATGGCGAACAAGCATGTCGTTCTATCATGATGCTGCCATTGATGTCAGGTAACATTGGCCGAGCAGGAACTAACACTGGTTTATGGGGTAATAGCTACGCTTATCCTGTTGCAGGTTTTGCGCTACCTAACCCTGTGAAAGCGTTGATCCCAACCTACATGTGGTCTGAAGCCATTGTACGAGGTAAAGAACTGACTGCAGAAAATGCTGGTATTAAAGGCGTCGATAAACTGGAAAACGACATCAAATTTATGTGGTGCTATTCCAGTAACGTCATTGGCAACCAGCACGGTGATTTGAATAAAACGCATGAAATTCTCTCGGATGAGTCTAAGTGTGAGTTTATTTTGGTGTGGGATAACCATGATACCCCATCAGCTAAATATGCTGATCTGCTGTTACCTGATGTCACTACGGTTGAAACTAACGACCTGATTAATAACTCCTATGCAAGCGGTGCGTATCATTATCTTGTACGCTTACAAAACGCGATTGAGCCGTTATGGGAAAACCGTCCTAACTATGATGTGTTAGCCGAAATCGCTGAAAAAATGGGTGTTAAAGAACAGTTCACGGAAGGCCGTACTTACGCTGAGTGGATTGAGTTCTGTTACAACAAGACTCGTGAAAAAATGCCACATCTACCTGAATTTAGTGAAACAGACGGTGCGGGTATCATTGACCGTAAGTTCCTAAATAGTAGCGAAAATATTGCACTGAAAAAATTCCGTGATGACCCGATTAACAATCCGTTAAAAACACCATCTGGAAAAATTGAAATTTACTCGGAAAAATTAGCTGAAAGAGTCAAAAACTGGGAGTTGCCAGAAGGCCAGCGCATCCCTGCTCTTCCTGAATATTGTGTGAATAAAGAAGGGGTTGAAGCACAAGCTAAAGACCAAAAGCACACTTTATTAATGACAGGCTTCCATGATAAAGGCCACGTACACTCCTCTTATTATAATGTTGCGATGCTGCGTGAAGCCATCCCACACCAATTTTGGCTCAATCCAATTGATGCACAGCAACGTGGTTTAAGTAATGGTGATCTGGCTGAAATTTTCAATGACCGTGGCCGTATCCAAATTAAAGTCAAAGTCACTGAGCGTGTCTTACCTGGTGTTATTGCTGTTCCACAGGGTGCATGGCGTACTCTAAATAGTGAAGGTTTAGATGTTGGTGGTTGTATCAATACATTGACTTCTCACGTGCCTTCTCCGTTGGCAAAAGGAACACCACAGCATACTAACCTTGTTGAAGTTAAACGCGCTTAAGGAGTTAAATCATGAAACAGTATGGCTTTTATTTTGACTCCACAAAATGCACTGGCTGTAAAACCTGTCAGGTCAGTTGTAAGGACGAAAAAGATTTAGATTTAGGCCCTAAATTCCGTCGTGTGTACGAATTTGGCGGCGGTAGTTGGCAAAAACAAGATGGCATTTGGCAGCAGAATGTCTTTAATTATTATCTGTCAATTTCCTGTAACCACTGTTCAAACCCAACATGTGTCGCGGGTTGCCCAACAGGTGCAATGCATAAGCGAGAAGAAGATGGCCTAGTAGTTGTTGATCAGTCTATTTGTGTAGGTTGTCGTTATTGTGAATTGCGTTGCCCATATGGTGCCCCGCAATTTGATGAGAAGAAAAAACTGATGAGCAAATGCGATGGCTGTTATGAGCGTGTCGCAAAAGGTATGAAGCCCGTGTGTGTTGAGTCCTGCCCACAACGCGCTTTAGACTTTGATGATATTAATGTTCTGCGTGAGTTACATGGCACAGAGTGTGGGATTGCACCAATGCCAGACCCAAGCTTCACTAATCCGAACATTGTCATCAAACCCCATAAAGACGCGAAGCCATTTGGTGATAAAAGTGGCGAACTAAAAAACCCTGCGGAGGTGTAAAATGCATGAATTACCATTAGTTTTTTTCACCGTCTTAGGGCAATCCGCTGCGGGGCTGTTTTTGTTGGCCTATTTAAGCCGCAAAATGGGTTCCATCGATGACAAACAGTTAAAAACGGCGAATATCGTTGCTTTTGTTATTATGCTTATTGGTTTAGTTATCGGTGGATTGCACGTAGGTCAACCACTGCGCTTCTTTAATATGCTGTTAGGTGTTGGTCGTTCTCCAATGAGTAACGAAGCCTTCTTAAGTGGTGTATTTGTTGGATGTGCAGCAGCAACCTTGTTTTTCACATTGTTCTTCAAAAATACCGTCTTGCGTGAATTGGCGAATATCGCGGCTGTGGTATCTGGATTAGCCTTTGTCTGGTCAATCCCACAGGTATATAACATTGCAACAATCGCAAACTGGAATACGGGCTATACCACACTGCAAATGTGGATGACCATGCTCGTTGGGGGTGGTGCACTTGCCATTGCCATTGGTGCTCGCGGATTAGGCATTGCTGCTTTTCTTATCGGTACGTTCGCTATTTTTGCCAGCCGAGCGGGATATCAAGCGTTCCTAACAGAAACAGGCCCTGTTCTCAGTAGCGAGCAAACAGGTTTCTGGGGCTTCCAAGTGGTTGTTTTAGCTATTGCCTTAGCTGCATTTGTTGGTATCGCACTGAAACAACGCGCACCGAAAGCGACCTTAGCTACCTGTGCGGCAGCGGTTTTACTGGCTGAACTTGCGGGTCGCATTGCTTTCTATAATTTATGGCAAATCACCATGTAACCCTTTGTTGTTACTGTGTTAAAATGACCTATCAAAGGACGCCTTTTGGCGTTCTTTGATTAAATGCCAAAATTACTCTGCAACAATATCATTGAACGTAATCAATCATTGAACGTAATCAGATTAAAATGCCATGCTGCAGCGCGAAATAAGATGGATAAAATACGATGCTAGACACCACTATACTGCGCATTTTAGGTGCGTTTTTTTACTATTCCCCACAATCAGATACCTTACAGAACGTCTATTCCGCCTTAGGTGAATTACCACAATTACACTCATGGAAAGACTCAGAACAAATTCAGGCTATTTGTGCTTCATTGGCACAAACTGCCCCTAATGATATTGCTTATGATTACTCTGTCTTATTTGAAGGGCAAGGTAGCATGCCTGCTCCACCTTGGGGATCAGTGTACTTTGAGCATGATAATACCGTCATGGGAGAGTCAACTGCGGCTTATCGCAACTTACTGCAATCAAAAGGGTTAGTTACTGATACTGGCATTCGAGAACCTGAAGACCAGTTTGGCTTGATGTTGATGGCAATTTCAGCGCTCGCAGAACATGGGGAAGATGACGCTATCGTTGAATTGTTGGAGCAGCATTTATTACCGTGGGCATACCGCTACTTAACCTTAGTTCAACAAACGCAAACAGAAAACGCCTTCTACCCAAATATCGCCAAGGTCACTGAAGTCTACTTAACTGACTTACAAAAACAACTTGAACTTACACCAATTCAGGTTGAGTTATTCCGCTAATTTTATTATACCCAAGAGTAAGCTCAAGCTGCCTGCTCTTTGGTTGTTTAAACGTTAAAATGAGGAGCCTGGCTCTTGCAAAAAAGCCAGCTCTTGTTGGGTCGATGGGCGGCCTAAAACCGTATTACGATGCGGATAACGACCAAATTTATCAATAATCGCTTTATGGCGCATTTCATAATCTAACGTATTGTCATCCCCTAACATACGGAAGAGTTCCACTGCTTGTAAATGAATGAAACTGGACTCTGAGTGCATATAAGGCATTAAGACAAATTTACGTTGCGATAGCGTCAATAAATTATAATCATGCTGCTTGATGGCTTCTTGCGCTAACGCCAACGCCATCGCATCTTGAGCAAAAGCGCGCGGAGTATCACGCCATAAATTACGAGAGAACTGATCAAGCACGATAATTTCCGCTAAACGACCACGAATTGACGCACGCCAATAAGCGAGTTCTCCTTTCGCTGCACGCTCACAAATCGCTGAAAAACGGCGGGCAATCGTCGAATCAAATTTTGTACTTTTTTCAAACCACTGTTTTGGTGTTGATTCTTCAAACCAAAATGAAAGCACTTCTTCCATGGCATTCATCGTATATTCCTATCGATTTTCTTATTAGACGTTATCGTAATCCTAGTTAATAATCGTATTAATTAACAGAGTTAAACTCTAAAAACAGCAATTCACAGCAAATTATTTTGTTTTTTTGAGACCTAACGCTAAAAAATTGCACAACATTTTTTGTCACAATTTAACAAATTAGCTTGTTTATACCTGAGGTAAATTATTGTATCTATCACTATAATAGGTTTAAACTTTTTCAATTTTCATGTTTTGTTATTTAATGTGAGGACATCTGTTTATCAAGAGGAAATAGATACATTTGGTTAAGCTAATGTTAGAATTTCACTGATAAGATAATTGTATAGCTAACGCGTTTAAGTACACGACGCCACATTAATAATTCTTCAGCGTTTAATATTGGCTCTCATTAAGGATGGCAATGTAAATGGCAGGACATATGGTACTTATTGGTTGGGCATTATGGGTCAGCCCTTGCGGGACAGATTCATGTGATGCACTCCCTGTCACTGACACCATTTTCACTCAAGAACAATGTGTTAGCAGAAAAAGCTACCTCGAGTCAAAACGCCCTAATCTGTATTTCCTCTGCGGGGAGGTCTATCGTGACAGCGAAGAAATGACTGCGGAAGAAAAACATGCTGTTCCAGCACCGCATCCCCCTCTACGTTCGCTGCCAGAACGCCATTCACGCTAACTTGAGCCCCTATTTGAACCCAAGTTAGCTAAAGGATTAACTAATTTATTTGTGCAATTTGGCAATCTGCTTCGATAAAATCGCCTTTATTGACACTATGTTCTAAGGTTCCTGTTTGATGAGCAAGCACCTGAACTTCCATTTTCATTGCTTCCATTACCCCAATAATATCCCCTTCATTCACTTTTTCACCTTGTGGGATTAACCAGTTAAATAACACACCTGAGATCGGAGCATTAACAGCATCTGGATTACTCTCCTTTTTAGAAGTCACTTTTGTTACTGGTGCATTGTTAACGGATAAACCAGAAAGGAGCTCAGCTGGCAAGCCCAATTCACAGCGTTTGCCATCAATTTCAATAAACGTACGCATTAATGCATTGCTATCTTGTGGAATTTGACGTGGCGCAGGAGGAATATCCACATTAAACTCCGTTTCAATCCAGCGAGTGTGCACTTTAAAATCGCCACAAAAATCAGCCTGTTCCATCACGGCCTGGTGGAAAGGTAAAACAGAAGCCACCCCCTCAATAGTAAACTCAGCCAAAGCACGACGAGCACGTGAAATAGCTTGTTCACGGGTATTTCCAACCACGATCAGTTTTGCCATTAAAGAGTCAAAAGTTCGCGGGATTGTTGTGCCTGCTTCTACCCCACTGTCCACTCGTACACCTGGCCCTGATGGTGCATCAAAAACGGTAATCGTCCCTGGCGTTGGTAAGAAACCATTTCCTGCATCTTCTGCATTTATACGAAACTCAAAAGCATGCCCCCGCGGTTTAGGCATTTCATTGATACTTAACGGCAGGCCTTGTGCAATACGCAACTGTTCAATAACCAGATCAATTCCTGCCGTTTCTTCTGTCACAGGATGCTCAACTTGTAATCTTGTATTGACCTCAAGGAAAGATAACGTTCCATCTTGGCTAAGCAAAAACTCAACCGTACCCGCGCCGACATACCCCGCCTTACGACAAATATCGGTCGATGAAGTGATAATTTGCTGTAATTGCTTTTCTGATAAATATGGAGCAGGAGATTCTTCGACTAATTTTTGATTACGACGTTGCAATGAGCAATCGCGGGTTCCCACGACCAGTACATTGCCATGCGTATCTGCGATAACCTGTGCTTCAATATGGCGTGGATTATGCAAAAATTGCTCAACAAAGCATTCACCTCGACCAAATGCAGCGGTCGCTTCGCGCACAGCGGAATGATAAAGCTCTTCGACCTCATGCATTTGCCATGCAACCTTTAAGCCTCGTCCACCACCGCCAAACGCCGCTTTTATTGCAATCGGCAAGCCATGTTGATGGGCAAACTCCACCACTTCTCGCGCGTCTTTAACAGGGTCTTTTGTCCCGACAACCAAAGGGGCTCCGACCTGCATTGCGATATGACGAGCTTGCACTTTATCCCCTAAGATATCAATGCTTTCAGCACTCGGGCCAATCCAAATTAACCCTGCCTCGTTAACCGCGCGAGCAAACTCTGCTCGTTCGGATAAAAAACCGTATCCTGGGTGAACCATTGTTACCCCTGATTTCTTGGCAATACTTATCAGCTTTTCAATATTTAAGTAACTTTCAGCTGGGGTGCTCCCCCCTAAAGCATAAGCTTCATCAGCCATTTTGACGTGTAACGCAGCTATATCGCTATCTGCATACACGGCAACAGATTGAAAACCATAATCACGACATGCACGGATAATGCGTACAGCAATTTCGCCACGATTGGCAATCAATACTTTATGGTCTTTGTTATTGTTGTTCGTATTCATAAGCTCAATCACTCCCTTGTAATTCTTTAAACTCGCCTAATGGGTTAAAACGTATTAAGGCATTCACTGGAATTTGCCCTGCGAGATCCAAATGATACTCACAGACAGTACCGATAACGGGGTATCCGCCCGTCAATGGGTGGTCGTTTAAAAATAAAACAGGTTGTCCATTTGCAGGGACTTGGATCGCCCCAATACAGGTCCCTTCACTCGGTAATTCCTGTTGGATTTTTCGCTCAAACGGTTGTTCACCCAGAAGTCGCAAACCAATACGGTTCGATGCAGCAGTCACTTGCCATAATTGGTGAGTGAGTCGCTCAATAGCCTCCTGAGTAAACCAATCTGTTCTTGGCCCCAAAATAACATCTAAAACCACAACATCATCTGCTGATGAGTAATCAAAAGCAGGCATTTCGTTAACGGAGATAGCTTGCGAAGTTGTTTGATTATTTATTGCGAGCTCTTGACCAACCGCTAAGGGTAATGGCCCAACTTGGGCTAGGGTATCAAACGAACGACTCGATAAAATCGGGGCAACATTAAAACCACCACGAATGGCCAAATAACTGCGAACACCTTTCGTTGGGCGCCCCAGTTTAATCTCATCGCCTTTAGCAAGATGAAGAGTTTCATACACATTCGCTTCGTAGTATTCGTTGTTGTTTGTCGTTATTTCAATTGCACAAGGCGCCCCTGTGACAGCAACGATTAAATTTTTATTTGCCCGTGCCTTAAAACCACCTTGCGTGATTTCTAACACGGTTTCATCGGAACGATTACCCACAAGGCGGTTAGCGCTACGCAGAGCCGTTTTATCCATAGCCCCTGATTCTGAGATACCCAGCGCTGATTGGCCAACACGGCCTAAATCTTGGAATAATGTTTGTAACCCTGTCGCTAATACGGTGAAATCATTCGTTAAATTCTGAGAGATTGCTGTTTGCTTGACCTTTTCAGGCAGGCTATAGCTCAGCGTACTTTTCGCTGCATTGGTAAAATTCACCCGTGAGCCCGCTTGGACTAAAGCAGGCTCGGGACGATTGATATCCCACATAGCAAGATCTGTCACACCAATCAGCTGCCATCCGCCTGGACTTGCTTGTGGGTACACGCTGCTAAACTCCCCTGCAAGCGCGACAGAACCCGCGGGGATACGAACGCGTGGTGATTGGCGTCTAGGGACATGCAACTGTGCATCTTTCGACACCATGTAACCAAAACCAGGTGCAAAACCACTGAATGCAACGTGGTATTCATTTTCCGTATGACGACGGATCACTTCACTGATAGAAACACCTAATATTTCAGCAACTTCTATTAAATCTTCCCCTGTATAATGCACTGGGATGACCACTAATTTGCTCGATTTAGACGTCACTTTCGAAATATCTCTGACAGAAATCTGGCTAACCAAATTTTTCGCATTAACAATGATAGGGTTATAGCGAACTAAAATCGTCCTTGCTGCAGGTGTGATTTCTTCAATCCCCTTAATTGGCGTTTCATACAATGAATCTGTGAGCGCCATTGTCTGCTCAAGGCTTTGAAGCTCTACCATCAGCGCACTTAAATTGACAGGTAAAAATCTCAATGGGCACCTCTATATATGATAAGCCGCATCAGGCACATCAGTGATGAACATATATCCAGGCGCATGGCTTAACGCAAATGGCACCCCCGATTTCATCACTGCCGCTTGTGGCGTCACACCACAGGCCCAAAATACGGGAATTTCCCCCTCTTCGATACGTACCGCATCGCCAAAATCGGGTTGCATTATATCGGCAATGCCAAGCTGCTCAGGAGCACCAATGTGCACAGGTGTACCGTGAACGGCGGGGAATCGCCCTGTTATACTGACAGCATCAGCAACGCGGTTTGCAGGAATTGGTCGCATCGAAACCACTAACTCCCCTTGTAAGCGCCCTGCAGGGCGACACAAGCGATTGGTTTTATACATTGGGACATTCGATTTATCGGTGATATGGCGCACATCAATACCTGCCTCAATCATAGGTGTCTCGAATGTGAAACTACAGCCAATCAAAAATGTAACTAAATCAGGATATTGTCGATAAATTGCGGTCGCATCCGTGATTTCATCGGCTAATTGCCCATGTTCCCATACGCGATAACGCGGGATATCAGTTCGTAAATCTGCACCTTCAGCTAACATGGTTTGCCAACTTCCCGATTCACACACATCTAATACTGGGCAACTTTTCGGATTACGTTGTGCGTACAATAAAAAATCAAATGCCCAATCACGAGGAAGTGCAATCATGTTGGCCTGCGTCATACCTGGAGCAAGACCTGCAGTCGGTTTATCATAGCCATTACGTATCGCTTCGCGGGCAATTCGTGCGGCCTCAATCGCTTGCGTAGAGGCTTTCATTAATTGTGTCATTCGCGCTCTCCTTTATGGGCAAAGCCATAAATTTCAATCCCTTGTTTTTCAAGGATAGAGCGAACTTGTTGTGCCATTTCAAGCGCACCTGGACTATCCCCGTGAACACAAATGGAGCCAGCATCAATTGGGGTAAATTTACCATCAATAGATACAACACCGCCTTCCTGCACTAATTGCAACATACGCTCAGCCACAATTTTCGGGTCATGTAATACAGAGCCTGCGAGTTTACGGGAAACCAATGTACCATCGCTGTTGTAAGCTCTATCTGCAAAGGCTTCTGCCACAACTTGCAAACCACTGTCTTGTGCCCAACCAATCAGCGGAGATCCCGCTAATGCAACAAGAATTAAATGATTATCAATCGATTTGATTGCATCAATCACTGCGATAGCTTGGCGTTTATCATGTGCAATCGTGTTATAAAGTGCACCATGGGGCTTCACATATAACACATCAGTACCCGCAGCAGTGGCTAAGCCTTTTAGTGCGCCAATTTGGTAAATCACATCCGCAATCAATTCACTGGAAGCAATATCCATATTTCGACGTCCAAATCCCACTAAATCGGGATACCCTACATGAGCGCCTACTGCCACACCATTTTCTTTGGCCGCTTTTAAGGTTTTTAAGATCCCTTCAGGTGAACCCGCATGAAAGCCACAAGCCACATTTGCACTGCTGACTACAGATAAGATAGCCTCATCATTTCCCATCTGCCATTGACCAAAACTTTCCCCAAGGTCGCTATTTAAATCGATTTGTTTTTTCATCATCACTCCAAGGGTTATTTCAGATAATTAAAGATGGCGCTGACTGACATCGCCCCCATGTACCAAGTCAGTGCGCAAGTCACCACACCTGACCATAATAACCAACGTGGATAGTGATAACCTGACATCAAATCTGCACGTTTCCAGCCAATATAGACAAAAAGAGTCAAACCAATTGGCAGGATTAATCCATTGAATCCCCCCGCAAAAACTAGCAATGCAGCAGGTGCCGTTCCCATCAGCAAATACACTATCAGAGAAACTGCAATAAAAATGATCGTTGCGATATTACGTTGTCTTTCAGAAATAGTGTGTTTGAAAGCAGTTAAAAAACTCATCGACGTATAAGCCGCACCAATCACACTTGTTAGTGCCGCAGCCCATAAGATCAATCCAAAAATACGTAAGCCAAAATTACCCGCAGCAGCCTGAAAAGCTTGAGATGCGGGGTTAGCTGCATGACCAGAGATATCAATTGTTACGCCACTTGCAACAACTCCTAGAATGGCAAGGAATAAGACATAGCGCATTAAACCAACAACCAATATTCCTTTTGTTGCCGCACTGGATACCACATGAATGTTTTCAATCCCTACCGTGCCTTTATCGAGTAAGCGATGAGCCCCCGCATAACAGATATAGCCGCCAACCGTACCGCCCACAATTGTCGTAATCATCGCAAAGTCGACGGTATCGGGTAAAACACTTTGACGTAGCGCTTCCCCAACGGGTGGATTCGATGCAATTGCGACAAACACGGTTAAACCAATCATGACAATCCCGAGGCCAATAATTAACCTATCAATAAATGTACTGGCTTTGCGTGATGAGAAAATATAAATGGCAAGTAAGGCGCTAATTAATCCTCCCCATTTTGGGTCAAGGCCAACAAGTGCATTTAACCCTAGTCCTGCCCCTGCAATATTACCGATATTAAAAATTAAGCCGCCAAAAATCACCAATATTGCCAGTAAATAACCACTCCCAAGGATAGTCGCATTCGCTATTTGTGATGAGTGCATTTTGGTTAATGTCACGACTCGCCAGATATTTTGCTGCACAACAAAATCAATCACGATGGAGGCTAAAATACCAAAAGCAAATGCCGCGCCCAACGTTACAGTAAATGTTGCAGTTTGGGTAATAAACCCAGGACCTATCGCAGACGTCGCCATCAAAAATATGGCACCAATTAGTGACGAGCGGCGACTTTTCACATACTCAGCAGTGCTTGGTGCGCTTTCTTGAGCTGCCATATACATACTCCTCTATGTGTTATTGTTTTAATTATTTGTGTCGTTGTAGATGTTGTTATTGCGATTATCACTCAGGCAATTATCGTGCCATTGTTCTACTTGTTATGTTAATTGTTAATTCATCTTTAATGGATTGTTGAACAATTAGTATGAGATGACGAATAAACAATCAATAAAAATCGTTATCCATGATTTAAAAATCAAGGCGTGATCACTTTTTTAACAATGAAAGCAAAAAATAGGTTATGGATCTCATTGGAATGCACTAATTCAGTGCGACTTAGGCTATTTTTCACCATATAGGTGCAAATCAGGGGATGCGCCCTGATGTTTTTGAAAGGAAACTTGCCGCTTAAACTTGAATATGTGAATATAGCCGCTTCATCATCCACCAAATTCAAGTTTGCATTTTTATGAAAAAAACGCCTGTTGCTCAAACCTTGTCAGTCACGATTGCGGAAGTCATCCGTGCTAAAATCACCGTAGGGGAAATCACGCCAGGGCAGCGGCTGTCTGAAGCAACATTGAGTGATGAACTCGCTATTTCACGTAATACGCTTCGCGAAGTCTTTCGTGTATTAACACAAGAAGGATTACTGACCTATGCACCAAATAAGGGCGTTTTTGTGTCAGTCCCTGATATGTCTGCGATTATTGATATTTACCATGTGAGACGGCTCATTGAATGTAATGCACTAGAACACGCTTATGCGTTACATCCTGCCGTGCAAAAAATGAAAGATGCAGTTGTTGATGCGCGTCAACATGAAAAAATCGAGAATTGGATTGGTGTGGGCACAGCCAATATGAAATTCCATACTGCTATTGTCGAATTAACCGATAGCGAGCGGCTTATCAAACTTTATCGTAATATATCTGCTGAATTACGTCTCGCTTTTGGGCACCTAAATGACCCCAAAATTTTATATGCACCCTATATTGATAAAAACCAATTTATTCTTGAGCTACTCGATAAAGGCCACAACCTTGAAGCTGCAAATACCTTACGCAGCTACCTTGATTTATCTGAACGAACACTATTGGCAGCTTATAAACGCAGCCAAACTTCATTTTAATTTTCTTGTTTTACCAAATTAACGCTGTTCCTCCCCTCTTTGAATTACCCCCAGATTAAATTTTTTACATTACAAAAATTTGAGTGAATCATCTTATTCCCACAATAAAAATTTTTACGAATATTACAGCAAAATAAGTTTAAATTTATCGAGTAGAAAACTCTGCATTGTTAATTAATCACATTCATATCTTTAATTTTAATATTCTATTTATATCGGTATGTAATAAAAAAAGTACTTTTGTTTGTTTTTTCATCCAATCTAGTTTCCCCCCTTACGCATTTAACTTATTTTTAACGTAAAAACAACCAGAATAAAACACTTTCATTTTTTTAATGTAACTCGAAAATTAACTTTCTCACGCCACAAGAATTTACATCAAACACAAAATTATCACAATTAATTGACTTTAAGGCCGCTTATTTAACAAAAGTAACGAATTGATATAAATTACCTACTGAAATTACTCAAATAAATCGAGTTAATAGTTGTAGTTTTCTCGAATATTCGTTATAAAATTTACGATAATAAAAAAGCATACATAAAAAATATTAATATAAATGAGATTTCATTATGACATTAAACCAAGTGACTAATAAGAAGCCCTTTAAATTTGGCCTAGGATGGCAAATACTGATTGCTCTTATTTTAGGTGTTATTGCTGGTGCACTTTTGCATGACAATACAGAGTACAAAGATTGGCTTATTTTAAATATCCTTTCTCCCGCGGGTAAAATATTTATTCAGTTAATTAAAATGATCGTTGTGCCCATTGTTATCTCAACGCTCATCGTGGGTATCGCTGGTGTCGGAAATACAAAACAATTAGGTTCTCTCGGTTTCAAAACCATTCTCTATTTTGAAGTGATTACCACAATCGCCATTATTGTTGGTATCTCCTTCGCAAATATATTTCAACCGGGTGTTGGTATTGATATGTCTCAACTCACCCAAGTCGATATTTCTCAATACGAAAAAACGACACAAGAAGTCGAAAGTCATCCATCAGGGATTATCAATACCATTCTCACTTTAGTCCCTAGCAATATTTTTGCTGCGATGGCAAGTGGTGACATGCTCCCTGTCATCTTTTTTGCAGTTATCTTCGGTTTAGGGCTGTCATCTTTACCCGCTGAGAAAAAACAACCACTGCTTGATGTGTTACAAACATTTTCTGAAACCATGTTCCGCGTGACTAATATGATCATGATGTATGCACCAATCGGGGTATTCGCATTGATCTCAGTCACCGTTGCAAACTTTGGGTTCTCATCATTAGTCCCATTACTTAAATTGGTTATTCTTGTGCACTGTGCAATTATTTTCTTTGCTGTGGTGGTATTAGGAATTGTTGCGCGTTATTGCAAAATTAATATCTTCACGTTAATGAAAATATTAAAAGATGAGCTCCTATTGGCCTATTCCACAGCAAGCTCTGAAACTGTACTTCCACGCATTATGGATAAAATGGAGAAGTACGGCGCACCAAAATCTGTAACCAGTTTTGTTATTCCTATCGGTTATTCATTTAATCTCGATGGCTCCACTTTATATCAAAGTATTGCAGCAATATTTATCGCCCAACTCTATGGTATTGAATTATCCATAGGCCAAGAGCTGATACTCGTATTTACCCTGATGATCACGTCAAAAGGTATTGCAGGCGTTCCTGGTGTATCATTCGTTGTACTACTTGCGACATTAGGCAGTGTTGGGATCCCATTGGAAGGCCTTGCATTCATTGCAGGTGTTGACCGTATTTTAGATATGGCACGTACTGCTCTTAACGTTGTTGGCAATGCATTGGCCGCTCTCGTTATTGCTAAATGGGAACATAATTACGACATCAAAAAAGCACGTGAGTATGAAAGTACCTTTTAATTCAAAATATAAATAAGCTATTACAATGATGCCCTCTCTGACAATTAGATAGGGCATCATTTTCTAAAAAAATACAAGTCTAGAGTATTTTCCCTTACGCATTCATTATAACAATATTTTCTATATATATTTAAGATATCTTTAACACTAGTTACATATACCTATTTCTTTCTTTTATTTTATTTTTTTAAATAATTTACCTTTAGTCATTGGAACTTTATTGATATCTTAACTACGCTATAAATCTTGCACTAAGTATTTCGTATATTTGTTAGTCTGAGCAGGAAAAAATGAATCAAATAAGAAGATTTCTTTTATTTTTAAAGGTGCTTCAACACCTAATGGTAATTTTTGTATTTTCATTATCCTATTTTATGCTACACAGCTGGTTCTAACAAAAAAAGCCTCGTCATCTAACGAGGCTTTTCTTTATTAAAAATAATAATAGGTAATTTAACTTATTATTGAAAATTAATTTTTAACTAAAAATATCTATTTTCAATACGCAATGAAATTTATATTTCCACTGCACCAATATCTTAATACCTCATCCCCTTTCGACCATAACTATAAGCAAGACCATCGCCATCACCGATACCACCTCTGAGCCTAACGTGATTTCCTTTACCTTTAATTACTTTACAAAACTTAATTTAATTTTAACTATCACTTGCAAAAAATGACGCTCATTCGCGTATAACTAATTCTATGAGTTAATCCTAGTAGTACCATCCCTTTTAAGCCCCAACACCAGGGGCTATTTTTTTTAGCCAATATTGATAACTTGTTTTCTCTTCCTCAGAGCCAGTCAATACTAAGAAGTGATATTAATTAGGTACCTTTGAAAGACTTAACAATGTCAATCACACATAAATAATTGCGATTTATAATGACTTTCTTTGCATGAAATTCAGGGTGTAAGGCAAAAAAGGCCTCTAATCGAGATTCAAATTCTTTAGTAAGGTGCAATAACTCGCAAGTGTTTTTCCACGTTTCTTTTGGTTGTGTCCTCGCTATACGTGCCAATAAGAAACGTTTTATAATCCGAGTGGCGCAAACATGATGTGGCTTTTTTAAATGTATGATTAACATGGAGTCATTAAAAAATGGCAAAAGTCGTTTGTCATATGCCCCCTCAACTATCCATTTATCCTGTGACAATACATTTGAAACCAAAGAATTAATAATAATTTGGGTATTTTTGTGGTATTCCCCTCCGCTTTTATCCCAATAAATATCATCATAACTGTATAGTGAAATATTAAATTCCTTAGACAGTTTTTTTGCTAACGTTGTTTTACCAACTCCCGATGTACCTACAATACAAATTTTCATTCTTATTCTTTTAGTTACGTTTAAATTAGACTATAAATGGTTAGTACCACGCTATGTTCAAAATTTGAGACTACAAATAATGCGTAAATTTACTGTCGTTAAATCACATATTTCAGAATTCCCTAACCCTATACATTTTTGCAAAGGGGATATTCTGTCTGTCGGTGATGAATATGTCGGAGATGAAGGGTGGGAGAATTGGTTAGAATGCCGTTTTAATAACCTACAAGGCTTTGTTCCTAAGCAAATCATCCAGCTTATTGATTCCAAGTCTGCCATTGCAATTGAAGATTACACTGCATTAGAGCTTAATGTAGTTACTGGTGAAACACTCACATCCACACGGGAAATCAATCAATGGATTTGGGCTAAAAATAGTAAAAACCAAGAAGGTTGGGTTCCGCTTTGCCATCTGCAAGAAGAACTTTAAGCATTAAAGCATCTCTTGATTTTTTTATGCTTTATAACAACAGAAATTCGCTCATTTTATTGCATTTCTTAAATTAAATCCCACTTCCCTACAGGTTTTAATGGTGAAAGACATGCTTAGTACTAAATCATCTTGCTGAGCATGTAAAATGGAGTAATAAACTGATGTTATACGATGGCACAACTACTACTTAGCGTATTGTAATTATACAGAGAACTAAAAAGAAAAAACCCGCTAACTTTTTCAAGTTAACGGGTTCTTATTTGGTGCCGGCTACCGGAGTCGAACTGGTGACCTACTGATTACAAGTCAGTTGCTCTACCAACTGAGCTAAGCCGGCTAATTTGGCGGAGAGATAGAGATTCGAACTCTAGGATGGTTACCCATCGGCGGTTTTCAAGACCGCTGCCTTCGACCGCTCGGCCATCTCTCCATGGGGCGCGATTATGGAGGAATCTGACCTCCTTGTCTACCCCCGAAAGTAAAAAAATTGCTTTTTTTAATTCATTTGGCTAATCTTCACTCAATTGTTCTCATTTTACCAAGAAAAATGGTAATATCTGTGCAAAATCGGAGTCTACTAGTACTCTAGGCGTATGATTTTTAATCTAATAATAAATTTGCCGATGGGATCGCGTGCTCGAGTATGTACAGACAAACATTATTAAAACCAAATGCCCTTTCACGCATTTTTGCGACATTTATTTTACTGTTAGTTGTGATACTTTCGTTATCACTTTTTAACTACTATCAAGAATGGGTAAAAAGCCGCCAAACTGCACTTCATAGCATGGCAACTAGGTTAGCCTATCAAATTGAAGACTACCGTTATCAAGCAAGTCATATTTATAAACTTGCTAACGATAAATCACACGTCTCTGCAAATACCCCACTTTCCGCGATGGAAATACGCCATGATATTTATTGGTTGACTAGCACCAACCAAACCTTAGATGCCATTGTATTCGGGCCAAATAAAGCCACCAATAATGAACTCGCAACTAAACTAGCTAACTACATGGAGATCGTTTGGGGGGCAAGAAATGAATATAACTCCATGTATTACCTAAATGGGTTAGATAACACTTTAGTTCTTGTGACCACTCATTCCGTTCTAAAACCTGAATTGCGTTTCAAAGAAAGCTATCTAACACTCACGGCGGAAGAAAAACGCGCCGACATGCTAGCTCAATCCACATTACTTGACCGACGGGAAATCATCTCTAACGTACAAAAATACTCCCCTGAAAATGTATATTACTATACATACCGGCTGATGTTTAATTCACCAGGGCAATTAACCAGTGTTATATCATTTGATATTTCGATGAATTCATTGATTCCTTCTTCATTAGATGGCGACTTCTTCACAATAAACTCTCGCCCAACTAGCACACTGGGCCCTGAAACCAATACCACATTAATGGGAACAAACCTTATATTTTCACAACCAATAGACGGCACTCCCTATCAGCTTTATTATCATATTTCGTTAAAAACGATTATCTTTCATCTTATTAGCTATAACTTTTGGCTAATTGCTTGCATGATAGCCATGATTTTTTTAGCGGTATTAACGCTACTTTTCCTACGTAAGCGTTTGATTTCACCGAACACATCCATGCTGCAGGAGCTCCAGTTTAAAGAGTCACTGAATAACGATATCATCAATCATATATCTTATGGGATCTTGGTTTACGATTTTAATACCAACACGAAAATCCTCAGTAATAATCTTGCTAATCAGCTATTACCTTCAATGGATCTCGCTCACATAAAAGAAATGGCCATAGATAACCATGATTTTATTCAAGTCTCCATAGAAAATAATATCTTCGAAGTTGTACTCGTAGAAAATGACGCAATGCCTAATGCCGCACTCTTTATTATTATGGATAAAGATAAAGAGGTTTTGACGCAAAAACGCCAAGAACTCGCAATGCGTGAATATCAAAAAAATATTCAAATGCGCAAAGTTGTACTTGAAAATATGTGCCATGAAATTTTACCCGCACTGTCAGCGCTGGAATTACAATTCTCTCAGTTAACACAACCTACTGACCCTAGTGAACTATCCATACTACAAGAGATTGAAAATCAATTAATTACAATTCATTCTTGGTTTAATAATATTGAACTTCTTAACCAATTAGAGTCACAGAAAACCTCTCTCAAACCTGAGGTAATTTCAATCAGTCAATTGATCAACCAGTTTCTCAAGAACAATCTATCGAAAATCAATAATAAAGGTCTATCGCTCTATTTCCATAACAATGTAAATCCAGAGTCCCTAATTGAAGTAAACCCTATATACCTACAAAACCTTTTACAACTAATTTGGGAATATTCTCTTGTCACAACCTCTTTTGGAAAGATCTCATTCACGCTATCTTATGATACAGAGAAACATATTATTTCTCTCAATATTAGAGACAGCGGTACAGGCTTGAGTAATCAAGAGCTGAGTAATCTGCAAAATCCGTTTAGTGCGCAAACTGTTAAACCAGCACAATTTACGCGCTCAGGAATGGCACTCTATTTATGCAAATTGTTGGCAAAAAAGATGAACAGCACGCTTTCTATTCGCTCAAGTACTGCGATTGGAACACATTATGAACTTTCACTGCCTGCCATTAATGAATCTATCGAGCATGAATACCCTGCACTATTAGAAGATGTGTACATTCGTTTAAATATCCATAATGCAGACATCTCTCGTATAGTAAGAAGTACACTGTCAAACTACGGTGCTGAATTTCTTGATTTAAGCGAAAGCTCAGCCCAATCAGATTGGGATTTACTCATCACGGATAACAATGAAGAAGCGTTTGAATATACACTTAAAGTTGACGGAAGTATCACTTCAATAAATGAAGTTAATCATAATTATATTGAAGCTAACTACAATTTTGCAGATGAACTGATTGATGCGATTTCTTTATTAATAGAAAATGCAAATACCGATAGCAGTAATATTAATGAAATAGCTCTACCTGATGAACCTTTAGCCACTACAGAAAAAGCGATTGCGGCATATCAATTTGCTTTGGCACAAAGCGGTTATCGAGATTTGTTCATCACAACAGTACCGATAGATATTAATAAACTGTATAATAGTGAAAGTGTTGAGGATTTAGCCGAATTGAAAAACACTGCACATCGTTTAAAAGGAGTTTTTGCTATGCTCGAATTTACAGTTCTTCATAAACTTTGCGAGGACTTAGAACACTACATAGCAGATAAAAACGGAATTGAAATAAGAAATTGCATTAGAGACCTGGATAATTCAGTCAAAAAACTAATGCCAGAAGGTAACCAATAATATGAATAACCTAAATGTCATTGTTGCCGATGATCATCCTATTGTTCTTTTCGGTATTCGAAAGTCACTTGAGCAGATCGAATGGGTGAATATCGTAGGTGAGTTTGAAGATTCAACCTCTTTGATTAATAACTTAGCGCGCTTAAATGCTGACGTTCTAGTTACTGATTTATCTATGCCAGGTGATAAATATGGCGATGGTATTACACTAATTAAATACATTAAACGCCACTATCCTGACCTTTCCGTTATTGTTCTGACCATGAATAATAACCCAGCTATCTTAAGTGCTATTCTTGAGCTGGATATTGAAGGCATTGTTTTAAAACAAGGTGCGCCTGCAGACTTACCAAAAGCGCTTGCGGCTTTACAAAAAGGTAAAAAATTCACACCTGAAAGCGTCAGCAAATTACTCGAGAAAGTTAATGCAAGTGGCTATGGTGACAAGCGTTTATCACCAAAAGAAAGTGAAGTTTTACGCTTATTTGCAGAAGGTTTTTTAGTCACGGAAATTGCTAAGAAATTGAATCGCAGTATTAAAACAATCAGTAGCCAGAAAAAATCTGCGATGCTGAAGTTGGGTGTAGAAAATGATATTGCACTACTCAATTATCTCTCATCGGTGAGTATTGATAATTCTCCTTCCGAATAAGGCTTATCAGCCCATCTAAACGATAAAAACCCGATTGCGGGTTTTTATTTTTTATTCATTACGTTAACAAAATTGAATAAGTGTTTCACGCAAAATTGCAATAGTTGTTGGCTTAGATAAACACTCGTTCATCCCTGCATCAATACAGCGTTGTTTTTCTTCTGCCATTGCATTGGCGGTTAATGCAATAATCGGTAATGTTTCCCCTAAAAGTCGTAATTCCTGAGCCAACTGGTATCCATCCATATTGGGCATATTCACATCTGATAAAACGATATCTGCACGGTTATTTTTCAAATACTTAAGCGCATCAATACCATCAACTGCAGTGCTTGTACTAAAACCAATACTGGCAAGTTGCTCACTCAATAACATTCGATTAATTGGATGATCATCAACAATTAAAACATGATACCCACTCAATCGACAATCCGCTTCAATAAGCTCATGAATATTCTGGTTCTTTATATTTTCTTCTGCAACTTTAACTAACCACTTATCAATAAGTAGCGGTAGCTTATCTAATTGATAAGTATTATAAATCCACTCATTTGGCTGAGCCTCATAAAACTCTCCTGCATAGCAACTTAAAAGCCTGATTTGGTAACGGCTCTGTACTGAAATTGTGTCAGTAAAATCAGTGATGAGTAGGTCATAAGCCTTCTGTATATCAATATCATTCCCAGTGACTACGGAAAATTCAGCATGTTTGAGTAGGCGTGACAGAAAACTCATCAAAAATTCATTTTTACATGAGACGGCGATTTTATAATTTGCGCGATATTCAGGTATATTTTTTTGAATATATTCTTGCCCATATAATGGAATACGTATAATAAAGGAACTTCCGAGACCATGCTGAGAACTCACCTCCATATCCCCATCCATCAAGTTTATCAATTTTTCACAGATAGCTAATCCTAACCCTGTACCTTTATGACCCGTGTTATTTTGATCATAAACTTGAAAGAATGGATCAAACAACTGCATAACAACCGCATTAGTCATACCAATTCCTGAATCACGGATTTCAATTTTTAAATAATTATTATCTTTCCAAACATGGAGCAAGACGAAACCTGAATGGGTAAATTTAATACTGTTGTTCACAATATTAGAGACCACTTGTTGTAACCGCACTGAGTCATTCAATATCAAATCAGGGATATCAGGCTCAATATATGAATACAGTGAAATTCTTTTTTTCGATACCAATGGCAGGTAATTCGCTAATACAAAGGCAAAAACGTCTCGACAATTGAATAGTTTATTTTCAATTTTAAGTTGTTTAGATTCAATTTTAGAAAAGTCTAAAATATCACTGATAATTTGCAATAATAATGCAGAGGAATTATCCATTGTAGAAACTAAGCGAGTTGCTTTCTCTGATAACTCATAACGTTGTAATAATTCAATATTTCCAATGATCCCATACAGCGGCGTTCTTAATTCATGGCTCACTGTTGCCAAAAACATCGATTTAGCATGGTTCGCCTGTTCTGCTGCATCCGCAACATCTTGCAGTGATTTTTCCATTTGTACACGGATGCTAATATCTATCAACACACAGATCGCCACATCTTCGTTTTGATATCGAGAATTTACGAAGCTAATTTGTAAGTGAGTTCCGTTGGTGGTCACAACATCAATATAATTACTCGTTTTTTGGCGAATGATCGTCAAAACTCGCTGCTTGTCATCATCATTAAGCAGTCTAAAATAATCGTGTGCAAGTTCATTACTCAGTATGTTCCCGCCATCCGTTAACCTTAAAATAATAATCCCAACAGGTGCTGACGCAACAATTTTATGATTAAACTGTTCATGTTCTTCTAAGCGAATAGCGGTGTTCGCTGCAGGTTCTAACATTTTTCTTTCAAGCAGCCAAATCAAAAAAAATAGCAAAACCGCAGTAAAAATATTTAGCATCGCGCCATAAAATATAGTGCTTTCAAGGTTGGATAAAATCTCGGACGTCGGAATTGAAAAGAAAACAGTAAGTTGTGCAGGTAATAACCGTTTTTTAAAAATGAGTTTTGAGTAATCAGAATTAAAACCAAAGAATGAGGGCTCCGCAATCGCCAACAATGCTGAATTTTTCGGGTTGACCTCTGCTGACGAGTATAAAACAGGTTGATTATGGGAATTTACCACCATGATTTCGATGGATTTATCTTTGCTGATATTAAATTGATTTAAATTTATCGCACGCTCAATACCGATAAACCCTGTCACAGCTCCCTGGTTTTGAATCGGTTGGATCAAATAAACTTGGCCATTATCAGGTTGTGCACCATGTACGATAGTATATATATTACGCTCTTTACCTTGTGATTTTAGACTTTGGTAAGAGTGCGCACTTTCATAACCAACCTTTTTGAGCGTCTCAATATCAGAAACCGTCGAACGAATTGGATAGTCCACTAAGCAATAACTTTGGGAGCCAATGACAAAAACGTGATTCAATCCTTGAGGTACTGCAATACTCTCTTTCCAAAAATAATTTAGTTGTTCAAAAGCCAGTAAATACCCCTGAGAACGGTATTGAAAATAATCACAATCAGAGTTTAGCGTTAACTTATAGTAAGAGTAATTTACTGAGCCAGGTAATGTCATAAATTCAGGCTCATTTTCATTTAAATTTTTATACCTATCCAATTTAATCCGATGCTGTTCTGTCATGGATTGGATAGCTTGTAGCGTTTCACCTGTTTGTTGAATATACGATTGTAAGCTTTCAAAACCTGAATGGAATTGCTGACGAATATCCGATTTATATTCATTAAATTGAGAATAGAGAAAAAATAATGTAATAAAGGCACCCATGCCCCATAACATCAATCCAAGGATACGAAAAAGATCCCGGGATAATCTTAATGATGTTTTAAATGAGGGTAAGTATCTCAAGTGTCTTCCTAATTATGCGTTATCACAACAGCGAATTATACTCGATTACAATATTAAAAAACGATAAACATGAAAAGGAATAAAATAGATGGTTCTATGGAAGATAAATAAAACGGGCAGCCATCTCCGTGCTGCCCGTTATATCGCTTAAAGGCGTTGTTTATTCTTGATCGTTGACATTTGCATCATCAGCACCATTTTCGTCGGTGCTTTCATCTGCATTCTCATCATCTTCAGTCTCAGCAACACGCTGTAATCCAACAACCTTTTCGTTTTCAGCCGTTCTAATCAAGGTAACACCTTGTGTATTACGGCCCACAATGCTCACTTCAGAAACACGAGTACGAACTAAGGTTCCCGCATCCGTGATCATCATGATTTGGTCAGTATCATCAACTTGAATCGCACCCACAACGTTCCCGTTACGCTCACTCACTTTAATGGAGATAACACCTTGAGTTGCACGAGATTTTGTTGGATATTCCGCTTCTTCAGTACGCTTACCATAACCATTCTCTGTTACGGTTAAGATATGCCCTTCACCACGTGGAATAATTAAAGAAACAACTTTATCGTCGTCCATTAATTTAATACCACGAACGCCCGTTGCGGTACGACCCATCGCACGCACTGCATCTTCAGAGAAACGAACGACTTTACCTTGAGCAGAGAACAACATGACTTCATTAGAACCATTAGTTAAATCTACACCAATGAGTTCATCCCCTTCATTGAGGTTCACGGCAATAATACCTGCACTTCTTGGACGACTAAAGTCTTGCAGAGGGGTTTTCTTCACAGTACCGCTTGCGGTTGCCATAAAGACAGTATAACCCTCTTCGTACTCCCGTACAGGTAAGATAGCTGTAATACGCTCATCTTGCTCCAGTGGCAATAAGTTAACAATAGGACGACCACGCGCACCACGGCTAGCTTCAGGTAATTGATACACTTTCATCCAATACAAACGACCACGGCTTGAGAAACACAAAATGGTATCGTGAGTATTCGCGACTAATAAGCGCTCAATAAAATCTTCATCTTTCGTTCTTGCAGCTGATTTACCTTTACCACCACGACGCTGTGCTTCGTAATCAGACAATGGCTGATATTTCACATAACCTTGGTGAGACAAAGTAACAACGACATCTTCTTGATTGATAAGATCTTCGATGTTGATGTCAGCGGTGTTTTCGGTAATTTCAGTGCGGCGCGGATCATTGTAAGTATCGCGAATAATTTCTAATTCTTCGCGGATCACTTCCATTAAACGCTCAGGGCTTCTTAAGATAAACAGTAGTGCCTCAATTTGCACTAACAGCTCACGGTACTCTTCCAGTAATTTCTCGTGCTCAAGACCCGTTAATTTTTGCAGACGTAAATCAAGAATCGCTTGTGCTTGTTGTTCAGTCAGGAAGTATTGACCATCATGAACACCAAATTGCTCTTCAAGCCACTCTGGACGCGCTGCATCATCACCTGCACGTTCAAGCATAGCGGCCACATTGCCTAAATCCCAAGAGCGTGCAATCAGCCCCGCTTTTGCTTCAGCTGGCGTTGGTGCTTTACGGATTAACTCAATAATTGGGTCAATGTTAGCTAATGCAATAGCCAATGCTTCAAGGATATGTGCGCGATCACGCGCTTTGCGCAATTCGAAGATCGTACGGCGTGTCACCACTTCACGGCGGTGGCGAACGAAGGCAGCGATGATATCTTTCAGGTTTAGAATTTTTGGTTGGCCTTGGTGTAAAGCCACCATATTAATACCGAAAGACACTTGTAATTGAGTCAATGAATACAAGTTGTTCAGAACAACTTCACCCACTGCATCGCGTTTTATTTCAATCACAATACGCATACCGTCTTTGTCCGACTCGTCACGTAATGCGCTGATACCTTCAACACGTTTTTCTTTGACTAATTCAGCGATTTTTTCAATCAGGCGTGCTTTATTCACCTGATAAGGAATTTCGCTAACAATAATGGTTTCGCGGCCATTTTTTTCGTCAACCTCAACTTCGGCACTGGCACGGATATACACCTTACCACGACCCGTTTTATAAGCGTCGATAATACCGCGACGACCATTAATAATGGCCGCAGTTGGGAAGTCTGGCCCTGGAATATGTTCCATTAAGCCTTCAATACTAATATCTTCGTCTTCTATATAGGCAAGACAACCATTAATTACTTCGCCTAAGTTGTGAGGCGGAATATTGGTTGCCATTCCGACAGCAATACCTGACGACCCATTAACCAGTAGGTTAGGGATTCTCGTTGGCATGACTTCAGGAATTTGCTCTGTACCATCATAGTTTGGAACGAAATCTACGGTTTCTTTTTCAAGATCCGCCAGTAACTCATGGGCAATTTTCGCCATACGGATTTCCGTATAACGCATTGCGGCTGCGGAGTCCCCGTCAACCGAACCAAAGTTCCCCTGACCATCTACCAGCATGTAACGCATAGAGAAAGGCTGAGCAAGACGAACAATTGTCTCGTAAACAGCGATATCACCATGTGGATGGTATTTACCGATAACGTCCCCGACTATACGGGCAGATTTTTTATAGGGTTTATTCCAATCATTTCCCAATACATTCATCGCAAAGAGGACTCTACGGTGTACTGGCTTCAGTCCATCTCGAACATCTGGAAGTGCACGGCCGACAATAACGGACATTGCATAATCCAAATACGAGCTTTTCAGCTCTTCTTCGATATTGACTGGGGTGATTTCTCTGGCAATCTCGCTCATGGAACCACTGTCCCTCATAACTTCGGATTCAAAGAGTAGAACTATACCACAATTCGCCAATTTAATAAAAATAAGAGACGGGTATTTGTCTTTCAAGCTATGTATAATAGCGGAAAATTAAGTTTGTGTGTCCGAAACTTGTGGGATTATTCATTAATAACTGCCTTAAGTGCATTATTGTCTAGATTATGACCATCAATGATTGACGGACACCTATCACTGCGCCTAATTCGTCTCATCATAAAAGGCAATATGCAGTCATAGGGTTAAAATAGGAGTTTTATCAATGAGCGATACCCAAGCACCGACATACTTAAATGTCGATAAACAAGAAATCGAAAAATTTGAGTCTATTGCATCCCGTTGGTGGGATTTAGAAGGGGAATTTGCCCCGTTACACCGTATTAACCCATTGCGTCTTGGTTATATTATGCAACGTGTAGATGGCATTTTCGGTAAAAAAATTCTTGATGTCGGTTGTGGCGGCGGTATTTTATCTGAAAGTATGGCGCGTGAAGGTGCGGATGTTACAGGACTTGATATGGGCGCAGATCCGTTAATGGTCGCTCGCTTACATTCTCTCGAATCGGGTATTCCCGTTGAATATGTTCAAGAAACCGTTGAACAGCATGCCGATAAACATCCACAAGCTTATGACATTGTCACTTGCATGGAAATGTTAGAACATGTTCCTGACCCACAATCTGTCGTGAGAGCTTGCGCTAAATTGGTTAAACCTGGTGGTCATGTTATTTTTTCAACCATCAACCGCAACAAAAAAGCGTGGCTGATGGCAGTCGTTGCCGCCGAATACGTTATGAAGATGGTTCCAAAAGGCACCCATGATGTGAATAAGTTTATTCGCCCTTCTGAACTCATCGGTTGGATTGACGGAACACAGTTAAAAGATAAGCATATCACGGGGTTACACTACAACCCTATCACTGACAAGTTCTGGCTGGGGCCAAATGTAGATGTGAATTATATGCTTCATACAATTAGTGAGTAGCTAACTAATCACGAAAAGAATAAATCGCAATCAGTACGTTTAAGAAATCAGCAAACGGTCTACGTTTACAAAATTTATTTTAGTCATCATGTCGGAAGCCTTTTTTTTATTAGTCCCTTTTACCATGCAGCTTACCGACATGATCATTTTTCTTATCCAACCAGTTATCCACAAGATCCCTCGAATTTGTTCACTTGATAAAATCGCATATTAACATTATCTTGTTATTGTCTACTCAACAAACTACTACATATAGTAGTGAAGCTAAACTAAACAGCACTAGACTCATGGTATTCAACCATGAGCTTTTTTATGTTTGTGGCACACTATTTGTAGTTCAACCAAGGTGTACTTACTCATGAACCAGAGTCTGTTAGTCACAAAACGTGACGGACATAAAGAACGCATTGATCTCGATAAAATCCACAAGGTAATCACCTGGGCTGCGGAAGGCCTAAGTAACGTATCTGTTTCACAGGTGGAGTTACGTTCTCAGATTCAGTTTTATGATGGGATCAGAACATCTGATATTCACGAAACGATGATCAAAGCAGCTGCCGATTTGATTACTGGTGAAACACCAGACTATCAATACCTTGCTGCACGTCTAGCTATCTTTAACTTGCGTAAAAAAGCCTATGGCCAGTTTGAGCCGCCTGCACTCTATACGCACGTAAAACGCCTTGTTGAAATGGGCAAGTATGATAAGCATTTGCTGGAAGACTACACGCAAGCAGAGTTCGAGCAAATGGACGGTTTTATTGACCATTGGCGTGATATGAATTTCTCCTATGCAGCCGTTAAACAGCTCGAAGGAAAATATTTAGTTCAAAACCGTGTAACGGGTGAAATCTACGAAAGCGCACAGTTTTTATATATTTTAGTGGCGGCGTGTTTATTCTCCCATTACCCAAAAGAAACGCGTTTAGACTACATTCGTCGTTTCTATGATGCGGTTTCAACATTTAAAATTTCTTTGCCAACGCCAATCATGGCGGGGGTACGCACACCAACTCGTCAGTTCAGCTCTTGTGTCCTGATTGAGTGCGGTGACAGCCTTGATTCCATCAATGCGACATCAAGTGCAATTGTTAAATACGTTTCTCAACGCGCTGGAATTGGCGTAAATGCGGGCCGAATTCGCGCATTAGGTAGCCCAATACGCGGCGGTGAAGCATTCCACACAGGTTGTATCCCATTCTACAAACACTTCCAGACAGCGGTTAAATCATGCTCTCAAGGCGGTGTGCGTGGTGGTGCAGCAACATTATTCTACCCAATTTGGCATCTTGAAGTTGAAAGCCTGTTAGTCCTGAAAAATAACCGTGGTGTTGAAGGTAACCGTGTTCGTCATATGGATTACGGTGTGCAATTGAATAAATTAATGTACGAACGTTTAATTAAAAACCAAGACATTACCTTATTCAGCCCTTCTGATGTACCAGGTCTGTACGATGCATTCTTTGCTGACCAAGATGAATTCGAACGTTTGTATGTTCAATATGAACAAGATGAAACTATTCGTAAGTCCAGCGTAAAAGCCGTCGAATTGTTCTCATTAATGATGCAGGAACGTGCATCAACAGGCCGTATCTATATTCAAAACGTTGACCACTGTAATACACATAGTCCGTTTGACCCACAGGTTGCTCCCGTTCGTCAATCTAACCTATGTTTAGAAATTGCACTGCCAACTAAGCCGTTGAATAACATCAACGATGAAGAAGGCGAAATTGCATTATGTACGCTGTCTGCATTTAACTTAGGTGCAATTGATAGCCTTGATGAATTAGAAGAGTTAGCCATCTTAGCGGTGCGTGCTTTAGATGCCCTACTCGACTACCAAGACTACCCAATTATTGCGGCAAAACAAGGCTCTATGGGTCGCCGTACATTAGGTATTGGTGTGATTAACTATGCCTATTACTTAGCGAAACACGGTGTACGTTACTCCGACGGTAGCGCAAATAATTTAACGCACAAAACTTTTGAAGCTATTCAATATTATCTGTTAAAAGCATCAAACGATTTGGCGAAAGAACAAGGTGCATGCCCGTGGTTCAATGAAACGACCTATTCGCAAGGTGTATTACCTATCGACACCTATAAAAAAGAGCTCGATAAGTTAACCAATGAACCACTGCATTATGATTGGGAAGCACTGCGTAAAGATATTCAGACTTATGGCCTGCGTAACTCAACGCTGTCTGCTTTGATGCCTTCAGAGACATCTTCGCAAATTTCTAATGCAACCAATGGTATTGAGCCACCACGTGGCTACATCAGTATTAAAGCGTCGAAAGACGGTATCTTGCGCCAAGTGGTGCCAGATTATGAAAACTTGAAAGGGGCTTATGAACTGTTGTGGCAAATGCCATCTATCAGCGGCTACCTACAACTCGTTGGTATTATGCAGAAGTTTATCGACCAGTCGATTTCTGCTAACACAAACTATGACCCTACTCGTTTCGAGAGTGGTAAAGTACCAATGAATCAATTACTAAAAGATTTATTGCTCGCCTATAAGTTTGGTGTAAAAACACTTTACTACCATAACACCCGCGATGGTGCGGAAGATGTTCAGGGCGATCTGGAAGAAGTTGTTGAGTCAGCGGATTCCGATTGCGAAGGCGGCGCGTGTAAAATTTAATAGGAATTGTTATGTCACATACATATACAACGTTTTCACAGAAGAAAAATGACCAAATGCAGGAGCCGATGTTTTTCGGCCAACCTGTTAATGTGGCACGCTATGATCAGCAAAAATACCCGATTTTCGAAAAGCTGATTGAAAAACAGTTATCGTTTTTCTGGCGTCCTGAAGAAGTGGATGTATCACGCGACCGTATTGACTACAATGCGCTGCCAGATCACGAAAAACACATTTTTATCAGTAATTTGAAATACCAAACGCTGCTTGACTCTATTCAGGGTCGCAGCCCTAATGTGGCATTACTGCCGCTGATTTCAATTCCTGAGTTGGAAACATGGGTAGAAACGTGGGCGTTCTCTGAAACTATTCACTCACGTTCATACACGCATATTATTCGTAATATTGTGAATGACCCAGCGATTATTTTTGACGATATCGTTGAAAATGAAGAAATTTTAAAACGTGCGAAAGATATTTCGGGTTTTTACGATGACCTCATCGAAATGACCAACTACTATCACATGTTTGGTGAAGGCACGCATACTTGTAATGGCAAACAAATAACCGTTTCATTACGTCAGCTTAAGAAGCAGCTGTACCTGTGCTTAATGAGTGTTAACGCACTGGAAGCTATCCGCTTTTATGTGAGCTTTGCCTGTTCATTTGCGTTCGCAGAACGTGAACTCATGGAAGGCAACGCAAAAATCATCAAACTGATTGCACGTGATGAAGCGCTGCACTTAACAGGTACCCAACATATGTTGAACTTGTTACGTTCAGGCCAAGATGACCCTGAAATGGCAGAAATTGCAGCAGAGTGCGAACAAGAATGTTATGACTTGTTTGTGCAGGCAGCAGAGCAAGAAAAAGAGTGGGCCGATTACCTGTTCAGTGAAGGTTCAATGATTGGTCTGAATAAAGATATTCTGTGCCAATATGTTGAGTACATCACCAATATCCGTATGCAAGCTGTTGGTCTGAAGCTGCCTTTTGAGGCACGTTCTAACCCAATTCCATGGATCAATGCATGGCTGGTGTCAGATAACGTTCAAGTGGCACCACAAGAAGTTGAAGTGAGTTCTTACTTAGTTGGTCAAATTGACTCTGAAGTCAATACTGACGACCTGAGTGACTTCGAACTGTAATTATGGCTAGCCACAAAATCACCCTGCGACTCACGCAGGGTGTTCAAGTCCCCTACCATACAGAAGTTCATTCTTGCTTATTGGAAGCGCTAGAAGATAGCCGAGTACCTGTCGAGTATCAATGCCGTGAAGGTTACTGTGGCTCATGCCGTGTAACATTGTTGCGAGGAAAAGTAGGCTATAAGCGTAAGCCTCTAGCCTTTGTACAAGAAGGTGAAATTTTACCTTGTTGTTGCCATCCGCTTTCTGATATCGAGATTGGTTAGCATTATCAGCGATTGCACAGCTCTTCTATGCAATCGCTTTTAATCTATTTGTTCTTTATTAATTCGCCCTCGCTATTATAAATAGCCATAAAGCGCTGCAAATACCCAACCAAACACACAGGATACACCAACCCCTATTAACCCAGGTAAGATAAAGCTATGGTTGATGACGAATTTACCGATACGCGTCGTTCCTGAACGGTCGAATTGAATCGCCGCAAGGTCGCTTGGGTAAGTTGGTAAAATATAGTAACCATAACACGCGGGTGCTGATGCAATAATATACGCGGGGTCAACACCAATACCTAACGCGATAGGCACAACCGCGGCCAATGCCGCTGCTTGAGAATTAACAAACTTAGATACCAGTAGTAAGATGACCGCATACGCCCATGGGAAGTCTTTCACTAAAGACCCCAGTGTACTTTTAATTTCATCCATATGGGCGCCGAACATGGTTTCTGCCATCCACGCAATACCATACACCGCCACAATCGCAATCATCCCCGAGCGGAATACTTCATTTTTCGAAATTTGCCCTGGATTGGTTTTACAGATAATGATGATGAGCGCACCCGCCAGCAACATAAACATCTGAATAACTAAAACCATCGATAACGGCTTGCCATTGACTAACGGCCTTAACTCAGAAAATGCGCCGAGTAATGCCACAACCACAATTGATGCTAAGAAAATCCACATCGCGACCCAGTTGATTTTCGGTAATTTTTTATCCAGCAATGTCACACTGCCACCATACACGTAATCATGGTTTTCAGGGACCGAAATAAATTCTTGGAATACAGGGTCTTTATCGAGATCTTTCCCTCTGAACCAACTAAAAATACCGATGGCTAAGATACCAATTAAGGTTGAAGGAATAGTAATTGCCAGTAAATCAAGGAATTCAAGAGACTTGCCATTAATAGTCACACCGTTAAGCATGGCAACTAGGGACACAACTGCAACAGAAACAGGGCTGGCGATGATCCCCATTTGTGCGCCAATACTACTTGCTGCCATTGGTCTTTCAGGACGGATATTATTTTTAATCGCCGCATCGTAGATGATAGGTAAAATAGTGTACACCACATGCCCTGTACCACACAAAATGGTTAAGATACAAGTCACAAAAGGTGCCACAATAGAGATGTACTTTGGATTTTTCCGTAGTAATCGTTCTGCAATTTGTAGCATAACATCCAAACCACCTGATGCTTGTAACGTAGCTGATGCGGCAACAACAGCAATAATTACAAGCATAACATCAACAGGTGGTTTTCCTGGTGGTAATCCAAAACCAAATACTAAGATAACAAGACCTACCCCACCAAGAAGCCCTAATGCCATTCCCCCCTTTTTTGCCCCATAAAACAAGCAAACAAGGATAATGGCGAGTTGAATCATAAAGTCCATAGTTCCATCCTTTTATATGTATTTGCCTCCTATTATTGAGATGATTTTCAAGCATTAATTTGATTTATGATAATTTTAAAACCAATATAGTTTTATTTTTGTTGTGTTTATTTTGACCGCATCACACTATTTATCTTAAGTAACTGCGATACTAGCCAGTTCAAACAATAATTATGTAAAATCAATAAATTACATAACATTTCTTAACAAATAAGCCAAAATTAATTTACCTTTAGGTATCTTTATTCATCATTTTTCCTTTAGCTAACTAACCTTGATATTGGTCGGTTATTTATTATTATTTTGCCTCCAATTAGTGTACAAATAAATTTACACCAACTGTAATTTACATTTGACACAATTCGCACAATCGCATAATCTGCATCACTTATTAATTATTCAGATTCAATTAGAGGAACTTGTGAAGAATCGTACTCTTGGCAGTGTGTTAATCGTTGCAGGAACAACAATAGGTGCAGGGATGTTGGCAATGCCACTTGCCGCTGCAGGCGTCGGTTTTACAGGCATCGTCTGTTTGCTTGTTGGGTTATGGATGTTAATGAGCTATACCTCATTATTATTAGTCGAGGTCTACCAACATAACCCTGCAAATATGGGGTTAGGTACCGTAGCAAAAAAATACCTTGGTCCAGCAGGACAAATCGTCACGGGTTTAAGCATGTTGCTACTGATGTATGCGCTAACAACCGCTTATATTGGTGGGGCTGGCGTATTGATTTCTGACAGTCTTTCATCTTGGTGGGGGATTACCATCAGTACCGAAGCGGCCATTATCGCCTTCACAATTATTGGTGGAGCTGTTGTATGTATTGGTACCCATTCGGTTGATTTTATTAACCGAATTTTATTTACCGCCAAAACAATTTTCTTAATCATCATGTTAGTTGTTATGATGCCACATGCTGAAGCGGTGAACTTAAGCACTATGCCTATTGAAAAAGGTTTAATTCTCGCCGCTGTTCCCGTTATATTCACCTCATTTGGCTTCCACGGTAGTGTTCCTAGCTTAGTTAACTATATGAATGGTGATGTGCGTAAACTGCGTATGATTTTCATTACAGGTAGCGCAATTCCATTGGTTGCATATATCCTTTGGCAGGTAGCAACACTTGGCTCAATCCCCTCAACAACATTTTTAGGTATTTTAGCACAAGAGTCTGGCTTAAATGGCTTGCTAACTGCCATTCGTGATGTGGTAGCAACACCACGGGTCAATATTGCTGTTAGCCTATTTATGGACTTAGCACTTGCGACTTCTTTCTTAGGTGTTGCTTTAGGATTATTTGACTACCTTGCTGACTTATTTAAACGCAGTAATAGCTTATTTGGTCGTATTCAAACGGGCTTATTAACCTTCGCTCCGCCATTACTTGCGGCACTGTTCTTTAGTAGCTTCGTGCAAGCCTTAACATACGCAGCTGTGGCATTATCTGTCCTTGCTTTAATTATCCCCGCCCTGCTCACTATGCGTGTTCGCAAGGTAGAAGATAAAGGTGAATACCAAGTTAAAGGTGGCATGTCTGTTTTAGCGATAGTATTACTCTGTGGTATTACTGTTATTGCTATTCAGTTCTCGATTGTTGCGGGTTTTCTACCTAACGTCGGCTAATAAATTGGTAAATTAAGCCGTAATTTGGATAACTTCAAATTGCGGTTTTTCTTTTATTTGTCATTCCCCTATTTCCAATAGCTTCCCTTCACTCTTTTATAGATCATATCAATCACGACGCCTCGAATATTGGCATTTAATATTTCAGTTCTCATTAAATGCTTATTATTGAAATTTATTTCTTTAATTACGTCATATACCGTAAATAATACTGAAAAGACAACCAAGCTACCTTGATTTACTGTTAACCAGAGGTTAATAAGGAAACTAGTTGTATGAAAGGAAAAAGCGTTTCTGCCGCTCATGATGCTGCGTTTAAGGGGTTCATGACAAACATTGATAGTGCTCGTGACTTTTTTGAAATTCATTTGCCCGAACATATAAAATCACTATGTGATTTTAATTCATTAGCACTGACTAACTCATCTTTTATTGATAAGCAGCTGCGCTCTCGTTTATCCGATGTTTTGTATTCAGTTCAAACTATACACAGACAAGGGTACCTTTACCTATTGGTTGAACACCAATCTACACCTGATAAATTAATGGCGTGGCGCTTAATACATTATGCTTTTTTAGCGATGAATCAGCATATGCAACAAGGAAATACAGTATTACCCCTTGTTGTACCCGTACTTTTTTATCATGGTAATCGCTCCCCCTATCCACATTCTTTATTATGGACTGATTGTTTTCCCTTTGCTGAGATTGCGAACCAGCTATATACACAACCTTTTCCTTTAGTGGATATCACCGTCATCGATGACAACGAATTAGTCAACCACCGAAAAGTTGCTGTGATGGAATTAGCCATGAAACATAAGTATTTACGTGATGAGTTTCAGCAGGTTCTTCCACTCTTGGCGCAAGCGCTCAATAGGCACTATAATAGCGATAACGATGTGGTGACCATCCTCAACTATCTGTTTATTGCGTTAGACTCAACTAACTTTGAAGAAATCGTTCAAATTTTAGAGGAACAAACGGAACAACATAAGGAAACGATCATGAATATTGCACAACGCCTACAAAATAAAGGCCGCCAAGAAGGTATTCAGCAAGGAAGAGAAGAAGGTATTCAGCAAGGAAGAGAGGAAGGTATCGCTGAAGCCAAGATCACCATGGCAATCCAGTTGCTAAAAAATGGTGTTAGCCCTGAAATCATCATGAAAAGTACAGGGCTAAGTCATGATGTTTTGGCTTCATTACAATAACGCAATGAAAATCAACATGAATATCTAAGAAATCATAAAAAAAAGATAATAATTTGATTTAAAAGTATTTAATTGCAGCAAAATCAAGACCTATGCCCCTAGATGCAAATTACACAAGCAACTAAGGGCAATATAAACTAGGTTACAACGCTAGAATGAAAGACCAGCCCCTAAATAAAGACCATCTGCAATTTTTTCATTCGACTTGTTGTGTGAGCCTTTCATTTCAATTATACGATAGCCCGCATCAATAGATAACGGTTTAAATACCGTATAACGTGCGCCCGCTTTTGCTTCAACATAAGACTTGCTACCTGAAGTTAATGACTCTGGTGCACCATAGGCTTCACCATAAATATTCAGTGAAGGTAGAGCCTGCCAGTTTAAACCACCCCCCACAGCTAATGCTGCACCACTGCTGTTATTATCAGGGGATAAATATAAACCTTTACCGCCAACATAAGCAGAAAAAGGCCCAATAGGGAGACCAAATGTAGCGCCTAAACTGCCCATTTGACCATCATGGTCACTACGTGCCCAAGAACCATTAAACGCGAGGCCTGCATTTTGATTGCCTAAACCCGCTGATAATTCAGTATAGTGTTTGCCAGCTTGTGCGCTCACAGAAACAGCTTGAGCAGAATTCATAAAAAATGGGGACATCGCCGCCACTAATAACACCACTTTGCGCATTATTTTATCCTCTTTAAATTATTACCTACGGATATTACGCGATTTACACACGTTTCTCAGCCTTAATTACTCAGATTTACGCAACCTATTCAGCCAAAAGATAATTTCATCGCACCTAAGTCAGATTTAAATTTTAAATCTGTATTTTAAAAATCCAGCTTATCTCACATTCAATCACAGTAATTGGTTATATTAATTAGATAATCATATCAATAATTACTATACTGAATCACAAGTTTATTGTAGTGGTATTTTTGTTTTATTACAAAATAATAACTTTTTAGTTAGGTTTATGTAGTCATTAAATTCAAAATCAGGAGCATTGTGATGAAGAAAAAAGGCCTTACGACTGCCTCTGGCGCACCCGTCGCCAATAATAATAATGTCATGACCGCAGGTAAACGCGGCCCAATGTTGTTACAAGATGTCTGGTTCTTAGAAAAATTAGCCCATTTTGACCGCGAAGTGATCCCTGAAAGACGTATGCACGCCAAAGGATCTGGTGCATTTGGTACATTTACCGTCACCCACGATATTACGCCTTATACCCGCGCTAAAATTTTCTCTGAAGTAGGCAAAAAAACAGAAATGTTTGCCCGTTTTTCAACAGTAGCTGGCGAGCGTGGTGCTGCTGATGCAGAGCGTGATATTCGTGGTTTTGCACTCAAGTTTTACACTGAAGAAGGCAACTGGGACATGGTGGGTAACAACACACCTGTGTTCTACTTTCGGGACCCATTAAAATTCCCTGATTTAAACCACGTCGTAAAACGCGATCCTCGCTCCAACTTACGAACAATGGAACATAAATGGGCATTTTTCTCCCAATTACCCGAGTCTTTACACCAATTAACGATCGATGCTAGTGACCGTGGTATTCCACAAAGCTACCGCCATATGCACGGTTTTGGTAGCCACACTTACAGCTTTATCAATGCCAATAATGAACGTTTCTGGGTGAAATTCCACTTCCGCTGCCAACAAGGCATCGAAAACCTTTCCGATGAACAGGCTGAACAACTCGTGGGGAAAGATAGAGAAAGTTCACAGCGCGATTTATTTGAATCGATTGAAAAAGGGGATTTCCCTCGCTGGAATTTGCAAGTACAAATAATGCCTGAAAAAGAAGCTTCAAAGGTTCCTTATAACCCATTTGACCTGACTAAGGTTTGGCCACACAAAGACTATCCATTAATTGATGTAGGATATTTTGAACTAAACCGTAATCCAGATAATTACTTTGCTGATGTTGAGCAAGCTGCATTTAGCCCTGCTAACGTAGTGCCTGGTATTGGTTTCTCACCAGACAGAATGCTTCAAGGGCGTCTCTTCTCTTACGGTGATGCTCATCGTTACCGTCTTGGTGTTAACCATCATCAAATTCCTGTGAATGCGCCACGTTGCCCATTCCATAATTATCACCGTGATGGTGCAATGCGTGTTGATGGTAATAGCGGAAATCATGTTACCTATGAGCCAAACGAAGCGGGTTTATTCCAAGAACAACCTGATTTTAGTGAACCACCATTATCTATTGAAGGTGCCGCTGACCACTGGGATCATCGTGAAGACCAAGACTATTTCAGCCAACCACGCGCATTATATGAATTATTAGATGATGCCGAACACCAACGTATGTTTAAACGTATTGCTGGTGAGCTAATTGATGCCACAGAAGCCACGCAAGTGCGCCAAATTGCGTTATTCAAACAAGTTCACCCAGAATACGGTGCAGGTGTTGAGAAAGCGTTGAATGAATTAAAGAAATAAAAATATACCACGACGGGTAATCTGCCCGTCGTATTTCGTTCCCTACCTCCCTTCTGTATTTACATTCATTAATTCAAGCGATCTACTCTCCCTACTTTAAATTTAGGTTAAGTAAAGACAAAGTGAATTGGTATTTGGATGTATTAAGAAATAACTATGCAAATTTTGAAGGGCGCGCTAAACGTAAAAAGTATTGGATGTTTACATTATTCAACCCGATTATCTTTTTGGTATTGATTATATTAATCAGTATTTCAATGGATAGCTATACAGGTGAAATTGGCAGTATCGGCTATATAGCTTAGGGATTATTGTACCAAGTATCTCGGTCACCATTAAACACTTGCACGATATAGACAAATCAGGCTGGTGGTATCTTATCTCATTTGTTCCTTTCGGTGGGATTGTCTTATTTGTTTTTAGCATTCTTGGTGGTACTCCGAGTAATAATCGATTTGGTCCAGATCCAAAGGCCTAATTTTTTACTTATCAAGCCGATTCCTCGGCTTGATACTCTCAGTACAAGCAATATTGCCTACCCACAAACATTTTTATTCAGCTCATCGACCTTGAGCTAAAACCCAGCTTTTCACTTGCTGGCGAGACACTTTAATTCCCCCACTCTTTAAGCTAGGCTCTAACTGATAAAAGCGTTTCGGGTATTGATAGGGAGCAAGTTTGTCTTTTAACCAAACGGATAATTCACTGAGTGGTAAATCTGAGTCGCACTCCACCACGGCAACAGGGCGTTGACCAAATTCGGTATCATCAATGGGAATAATAAAACTTTGCGATACATTAGGGTGAGAATTAATGACTGCTTCAATATCTTCGGGTTGAACGCACTCCCCACCACTAATAAAGAGATTATCGAGGCGACCGAGTATTTGATACTCACCATCAATAAATGCGCCTTTATCATTCGTTTTAAACCAGCCATCAATACAATTTAAAGGCTTAATTTTACCGTCAAACCAATAGCCTAGAGCCTGACTCGTTGACTTAACTTGAACTTCATCAGCAACAACACGAATTTGTTTCCCTTTTAACGGTAGGCCTACACCACGTTTACCATCTGCACGCTTAGCACACACTGTCGAGGCCATTTCAGTCATACCATAGCCGCTCCAACATGCGATACCTCGACTTTCAGCTAAATCTGTTAATGCAACAGGAATAGAGGCTCCCCCTAACAACACTTCTTTAAGGGACAGTTGGCTGTCAAACTCACCATTAAGTAAACGCCATAATTGTGTTGGCACCAATGAAGCGTGAGTCACTCCTTGCAAAGCATCTATTAGTGGCGTACTTTTTAATGCGAGCGTTCCCCCTTTAAGCAGCCAACGCCAAACAATCCCTTGCCCAGAAACATGAAAAAGCGGTAGGGAAAGTAACCAACAATCACCCTGTTGGTAGTCCATCGCATTAACGACACCATCTGCGCTACTGAGGTGCGCCTCAACGCTATGAACCGCCGCTTTAGGTAAGCCAGTTGATCCAGAGGTTAATATTAGTGTGGCTGGTTGTGTCACATGAATCTGAAAATTAACTGGCTGAAACTCATCATCACCAATAAAGTGGTGATACAGCTGATAGTCAAGATTTCGGTAATTTGAAAGTGTCTCAATATCATCAGTAAAATCAATCACGAAACTGATATCAAGATGGGGTAATAATTCCCTCAGCGTCCGTTCAGGTATCTTAGGGTTAAGAAGAAGAACACGCGCACCACAGGCAATCAGCGCCAGTTGGCTAAGTAATAACTCAACCGAGTTTTTACCCCGAAGAGCCACACATTGACCGTTCGTCACACCTTGCATTGAAAAATAGGTGACAAGATCTTTAACCTGTTGATTAAGTGAGTCCCAGGTTAGGCTCTCACAATCTGACTGTAAAGCAATTGAATTGGGTTGAAGATTGGCCCAATGCTGCCAAGGCCAATCTCTAAACTGCGTTAACTCTGCCATACAATGGTTAAGTCTTCTAACTGCTGTAATGGAATATCGCACTGCGGCCAAGGGCGGATTAACTGTGATTGAATTAAAGAAACCGTATCAAGGCCAGGGATAGTATTAGGTGTTAACCAATGCGCAACGCGAGCTAGCTGAGTTAAGCCAAAACTGCTTTCAATGGACGAGCTAATCACTGCTTGTAAGCCAAGGCGATGAGCATCTTCAACTAAAGAACGGCAATAGGCTAAGCTACCCGTAAGTGTTGGTTTAATCACAATTGCCGCAACACCCGCTTGAGCTTCCACCTTGAACCCCTCTTCTCGCACACTTTCATCCCATGCAATGTTAATGCCCGTATCAGCAGCAAATTGCAGAGACTCTTCACGCGTTTTACACGGCTCTTCTAAGAATGCGATACGATCACGATAGTCAGGGTTAACATATTTAGCAAACCCGTCCGCTTTCGTTCGTGTCCAACTGCGATTTGCATCAAGGCGTAGTTTGAGCTCAGGCACCGCTTCTAGCAACAAATTTGCTACCATGCCATCACGCACGGCCTCATATAAGCCCACTTTAACTTTCGCAACTTTTTCGCCTTCCATCGCATCAAGGCTTAAAATTAAGTCATCAGGATCACCACTACACAGTGGTGCTTTGCGATAGTCTGCGTCTTGGGGTAATTCGCCAGTTAGCTCAGCCACAGCACAACTACATCCAAATGCCACGGAAGGAAGTGGACTATCAGAAATTTTGCCGTCTTTCACCCATTCATTCAGGCGAACAATGGTTTCAGCGGTCGCTTCTTCCAAAGTTTCTTGACTGAATTCAGGTAGAGGTGAAATTTCCCCCCAACCTTCGTTATCCCCATCTTGCAAGCACACCAAAAGCCCATCACGTGTTTTGAGGCGTTGATAACGAAGGATAACACCTGCCTCCATAGGCAGGCTGAACGAATAAATTTTGGCTTTACGCATTACGGGTTACGCTTATATTTAGAGAAGTCAGGCGCACGTTTTTCGTTGAAGGCATTACGGCCTTCTTGACCTTCATCAGTCATATAGAACAGCATCGTCGCATTACCCGCCAATTCTTGCAGGCCTGCTTGGCCATCACAGTCCGCATTTAATGCTGCTTTCAAGCAACGCAGTGCCATTGGGCTATTCTCTAACATTTCACGACACCAGCGAACGGTTTCTTTTTCTAATTCTGCGTAAGGAACGACGGTATTAACCAGCCCCATATCTAATGCTTCTTTTGCATCATATTGACGGCATAAGAACCAGATTTCACGCGCTTTTTTCTGCCCTACAATACGCGCCATGTAAGATGCACCCCAACCGCCGTCAAAAGAACCTACTTTTGGCCCTGTTTGACCAAAAATCGCGTTATCCGCCGCAATCGTTAAATCACACATCATATGTAAAACATGACCTCCACCAATGGCAAAACCAGCAACCATTGCAACGACAGGTTTTGGACAGGTGCGAATTTGGCGTTGAAAATCTAAAACGTTTAAGTGATGAGTACCACTTTCATCACGGTATCCACCGTAATCACCGCGAATTTTTTGGTCACCGCCAGCGCAAAAAGCTTTTTCACCTTCACCCGTTAAAATAATAGTACCAATGTGGTCATCATAACGTGCGTCAGATAAGGCTTGGATCATCTCTTTAACCGTTTGAGGACGAAACGCATTGCGCACTTGCGGGCGATTAATCGTAATTTTCGCGATCCCTTCGGGGGATTTATGATACAGAATATCGTCAAACCCTTCGGAGCAATCTTGCCATTCAATAGGTGCGTACAGTTTTTCTTCGCTTGGATAAATCATTCTCAAATTCCTTTAACCACAGTGTGATAAAAAATGGTGAAGTGCAGTTGCATAGCCCACAGGATTTTCTCGATGAGCATTATGCCCTGCATTTTCAATCAGCGTTAATGGCAATGTGTATTGTTGCGAAACGCTTCGAAACTTTTGATCTCGCTCTCCACAAAAATAGTGGTACGGGCAAGATAATTGATGCAAATTTGGCACTAAAAACGGCTGCTGAGATAACGATGTACTCTCAAGCATGTCCGCAATACCTTGCGGATTATTTTCTTGACGCAATTCAATCAGTTTATTTCTCTGTTCTGGTGATAAATCCGCAAAAACAGCTTGTTGGTACCAATCATTTAGTACCTTTTTTATGGACTCTGTGCGAAAACGTTGTGCCCATGCTTTATCATTCTTTTCACGGTCGCGTCTCGCCTGCATGTCATCCAACCCAACATTTCCGCCCTCTATAACCAACCCTAATAAACCTTTTGGCTGGTAAAAGCAGGCAAAATGCATAGCAAGGCGAGCTCCCAATGAATAACCTATCAAGTAATATTCATCAACATAATGATATTGCAGAAGTGCATTTAATTGCTCATCGAAGTGTTCGAAACCTTGACACGTCTCTTTCTGCGAAGCACCGTGTCCAGGCAAATTAATGGCTAGTGATCGGTAATCATTAAACTGTCTAATCACAGGAAGCCAATCATCTGCACTCCCCAGCAACCCATGAAGCCAAATGAGCCAAGGACCTGATTTTTCTGGATTGTACTGTGTAGCTGTTAGCATTATAGCTCCGAGACGACGCTGAGTAGCTGTTGTAACGTTCGAGCACCCTCATCACTGTCCACAACCAACTCCACAACCAATGTACCATACTGATTATGCCAAAATTGCTGGACAGTATTCTTTAAGCTTTCCCAATCTGTCGGGGCACAATACTGCAAGCCAAACATTTTTGCTGCAGGTTCAAAGCTGACATTCTGCGGCATACAATAATAATTTTGTCTCGCGTCAGCTGGGGTTGGCAGCATAGAGAATATTTGGCCGCCATTGTTATTGACAATAACCAAAATGGTCGGCGCTGAAGGTTTTCGTAATAACGCGAGGCTATTTAAGTCATATAAAGCTGATAGATCCCCCACAATACCTAAGGTCGGTCTCGCCGTTGCACGCTGAACACCTGCCAATGTAGAAATTAATCCATCAATACCACTAGCTCCTCGATTGCTATAAACGGGATAGCTAACAGGTAGTTGTGCGAATGAATCAATTAAGCGTACGATTAAACTATTACCCACAAATAATTGTCCACGCGGAGGAAGTAGTTCTGGGAGTTGATGTGCAACTGCGGCTTCAGAAAATTGACCTGAAAGTTGTTTTTCAACACAATTTTGAGTTTTCTCAGCAAGGCTCAATAATGCTTCACACCATAAGCTGCGCGGCTGAGCGGGATGGTTATCAAGCCAGCCCTTAATCGAACAAGTCAACTTGCGGCCCCTGTGATTCGCAGGGTCTAAACGTTGTGGTATTGAGTCCACAATCCAGTACTCTTTCGGTTGGCAATTCGCTTGCCATTGCAACAAACGTTTACCTGTAATACTTGAGCCAAACTGCACCACTAATTCAGCACTCTGCAATATAGCTTGAGCACTCGGGTTTTGTAACCATAAATCACTGCAAGGATAGGGCTGCCCCGTTTGAGATAACACATCACCAAGAACGGGCCAGCCCAACTCTTGAGCCCACAGGGCAACTAATTCGCCTTCAGTAGCATTCATTCGCCCTGCGATGACAACACCCTTTTTCTGACGCCAAAAGTACCAATCCGCCACGAGTGCAACCGTATGTGTTAACGGCTCACTTAACCATGGGTGATTTGAGTTCCACCAATCACCTAATGTTTGCTGCCATTCATACTCCCCCTCATTTTCGCCATAGAGGGGTTCAGCAAATGGGCAGTTAATATGAAAAGCACCATGATGGAGTTGGTTCATGCCGTTATCAACAGCAGTCACCAGCCATTTAGCGGAAATATCTCTCGTTGGACGAGGCAGCATCAATGACTGAGTCGGATGCGAAGCAAATATATGGGTTTGGCGAATAGCTTGATTTGCACCACAATCAATCAGTTCAGGAGGACGGTCAGCTGTCAAAAAAATAACGTTTTCACCCGTTAACCCAGCTTCTATCAATGAAGGATACAAATTAGCCACCGCAGTACCTGAAGTCACTATCACGCCGACAGGCTCACCGCTTGCCTTAGCCAGTCCGAGCGCAAGATGACCTAAGCCACGCTCATCAAAATGCGTATGGCAATGCAATTTTGGATTGTTACTTGCCGCTAACGTTAAAGGCGTCGAACGGGAGCCTGGCGCGATACAAATGTGTTTCATACCATGACGGCTAAGTGCTTCAATGATCACTTCAGCCCAACGGATATTAAATGCAGAATTCGACATAATATGCTCAGCAAATTATTAATTATCAATCAGTTTAGACTGATAGAAAAAAGTTTCTTGATCTCAGAACAATTTTTGATGAACTAATTGAAAATAAAAAGGAATAACCTTTTTTATTCTAAGGTTTTTAGCCATTACCAAACAACGATTTTAAACCCGCTGCTTTATTTTCAATTTCTTCCCACTCTTGTTCAGGAGCTGAATCTCTCACTATGCCAGCGCCTGAGTATAATGAAACTTGCGAACCATTAATTTGCGCACAGCGCAAAGAAACGGCAAACTCGCTTTTATTTAAGCTAATAAATCCGCCTGTTCCCGCATACCAGCCACGAGAAAAAGGTTCATTCTTTGCAAGAAATTGCCTTGCTGCCTGTCGTGGTAAGCCACATACAGCGGCTGTTGGCTGAAGTCGTTGCAAACAATCGCTGTCTGAAGGCTCAATCAGCGTTGCCACGATAGAACGATATAAATGTTGAATTTTTCTCAAGCGGATCACTTTCGCCGATGAAACATCTACTCCCGTAACAGCCCCTTGCAATTGTTGGCAAATATCATCCACGACAACTAAATTCTCGTGTTGATTTTTTTTGTCTTCCATTAACCATTTTGCTTGTTCCGCCGCAATGTTATCATCAGGATCATTCGCCACTGTACCAGCTAGAGCCTCTGAATTAAGCTGTGTCCCCTGCCTCAGATATAAACGTTCTGGCGTCGAAGAAATAAAGCCCGAATGTTTGTCAAACGCCATCATAAAATGGTAACAATAGTGGTTAACTTGTTGACTGGCAGATAAAAGCTCCGCGACTGAAATCGCATTTGATAGTGTGAGTTGGGTCTCCCGCGCCATAACCACTTTTTCCATCTTACCTGCTTTCATATCGCTAATGGCGCAATTTAATAAACGGCACCATTCATCATGGCAAGGAATATGTTTTTGCTCAGTAATCGACGCAGAAAGCGTTAGTGAGACATCTGGTGCCGCTGTCAGTTGCGAAAGAAATAAAATTGCAGCCTGAATGTCATCTTTTCCATCAATATTCAAGTTCACATTAATTGTTGAGCGCAGCCGATGAATCTCTAAACGCGGGAGAAAACAATATGTTGCTTGCTGTTTTTCTTCATCTGTGAGGCCATCCCCCACTGCATTCCAACCATTTAAGCCCCACAAACGCACATCAGGTATCTGTGGATTTTGGGATAAGAAATATTCGGCATCCTCAATAGAGCAAAAGGATTTAACACGTCCCAACGCACTGCATTCCTCTGCACCTGTACGTTGATACCAATAAAATTGCGGGTAACAAGCTTGCGAAGATAACCATGCTAAACCAGGAAAAATGGTTTGCTCGTCAAGTTGCCAAACAAGTCGTACGTATTCTTTGTTTCCCAGTGCCAATGTAGACAAGTGTTCCAGAATTTCAGCTATTACATTATCAATTTTTTTATTTATCACTTTAGATCCCTACTGCCACAGCACATAGATTTACACCAATTATTATATAGCGCAATGTAATGCATTAATACATTGATTAATTATTGTATCTATAACTAGTCTCCCACAAGCACGCCTTTACTTATTCACAAAGACCAGCCAAAGCTGAGATTCGGTGCTCTGCTTGCATCTAGTATAGTTTATTCTAACAATTATATAATGACATATTCATTTAATTAATTGATATTTTGTGGCTTTATCACTGTTCTTGGGATTACATTACCGATTTATTGGCCAATCAACTGCTTTACATCATCGATGCCAAGGATTAAATGGGGAGCGGACATTAATTCGTATAAAATATACTCGATTCTATTTATCGTATTTCATTATGAAACATATCATTAATATCAATTGAACACGGAAAGTACAATACCTTATCTTATGGTACGATACTTTCTCCCTATCCTCTTTCCATATAAGATTATTTTTATAAAATTAATCTTTCTATTAATTAAGCTAATTTTATAAATACAAATTTTTACTATTGTGATACGCACATTGAGTTATTTTTTAGCGATGATTTTCATTTTTTAGTATCAACCCCCGTCATCACTTTCTAGTAGGTTATTCAATATAAAGCGCTCACCTTATGCTTTACCAATGATTAATTTCCATTGAATAGAACTAATTCAGACACCTACTGTACATACGTCTCCAAACAATGAATCAAGTTAAAAATTCATTACTCATTAACTTAATAAATCTGGAATTCATAATGTATATTCAAGAAAACTATGACCGAATTATTGAAAAAGAAAATATAGGAAATGCAACATTAGCATTGTTAACTAACCAAGATACGCTTTCTGCGCGTTCCGCAGGTATATTTACCTTAGATGATTTAGTCAATATTCATAAACATGTTCGTTTCGCACTTTCTCTTCCTTTACGAGAAATAGATATTTTGAAATGGTTTGGTATCAATGATTCAACAGAACTACCAATTAACCATCATGATTTAACAAGTGCAATTATTGATATTCGAAATCATGCAAATAGTTGGGATAATGTAGAACAACAAGTTAAAGAACAATCTGTTAATTTATCACTGACAAGTCGCAATATTACACAAACAGGAAATCAGATAATTGAATATATTAACCACATGCCTATTTTGCAAAGAATATCCGATAGTTTAGATGATTTAACCACAAATGACTTAGATAAAATAACCTATCAAAATGATGACCAACAAATTGCTACTGAGCTTGTTAGTATTTTAAATATAATTAAAAATGACATTAAGCAGCAATCAATAAAGACAATAAAAATTAAAAATACAGTATCAGATTTTAGAGCTTACATTACAGGTGGATACCTCTCAAATTTTGAGCATGTTGAATCACTTCTATTTAATATAAAAGGTATTTATCAGCAACTCGAACCGACCAATCAAGATAGCTCCGAATCATTTTTGAAAGAACTGATTGAATTTAAAAAGCAAGATATTATACAACTAGAACAAGAATATTCTCACTTTATTAAATTATGTTTTACTGGATTAGCTGGCGGAATTATTGGCCTAGTCATTACCAGCAGCATTTTTGGACCTAAAGCCGATTTGATAAGAACCAGAAAAAATGAACTACTGAAAGAAATTGCCGAAATAAACACCAAGATAAACAATGAAAAATTAATTCAAAAAACAATTTTCGATATCCAACTTAACTTACATAAACTTGAGGGACTATTTAAAGATGCTAGATTAGCTATTGACCACCTTGACTATATGTGGCTAGTTATTTTAACAGAAATAAAACAATCAATTGATATTTTTCAGCGAATAAACAATGCAGATAAACTCATTCGATTTATTGCCCAGTTCAAGAAAATTATTATGTCTTGGAGTTCAATTCAAGATTACTCAGTTCATTTAATTACATTATTTGATGAGCTACAAAAAAAATAACACATCATCTCAATAAAAGGCATTAATATGCATGACAACCTTGATTTACCAATGTTACCCCCTATTGATATTTATCAGTTAAGATGTATTTCAAATAATATCGTTGCATTTAATAAAAGCATCATGAGTTATGATTATATTATTTACGGACGAATTCAAAAAATCGCAATTAAAACAGAGCGTCTCAATGAGTTGATCCGGAATTCGATTCCAATATTACGCATCAAAATTAATTATATAATAGACAATGAGTTAAATAACCCCCAAAGCTCAACAACCAGCGAAGATAACTATTCAGATATTAAAAAACAACTTCTAACCGCCAATTTTATTGATGATTTAATGGATGCAAAGTTAGAATTAGAAAAACTTATTTCAAAAATACGCTACGCAAATGAATCACTACTGATCTTTCACCTTAACGAACCTAATAAGTTAAAACTAACCCAGTACACTAGCCAAAAAGAAATCCTTTTGACATCCAAGCACAGTATGCAAGCTAAAATAAATGATTTACACAAGAATTATTCTATTATTATGGCTGCTGAAGATATTGTTTTGCGAGCAAAGCTAACTGATTTTTTTGATAAGTATTTTAAAGGGAAAGAGTTAATTGACGCTCTAAACATCCCCCCAAATAAAAAAGATATTTTAAAATCAGCAATTAGTTATATTAGAAACCTGCTAACAATGGTAGATGATGGCCTTGAATTTGCTAAATTAGTTGATGTTAGATTGTACTTAAATGACCAAATTATTGAGCACAAAGAAGAACTTAATACCATTGATACAAATATTTTTAGACTCACACAACTAATGTCTCTTTCCAATGAAGTTACTGCCATCGATTTACATAAACAAACCATTATCCACCAAGTTGGATTACTCAAAAATTACTGGGAGTCATGGTGTCAATATATTAGTGAAAAGATATCAGAACAACCCCTTAACTTAGTACAAATCAATACGGCAAGCCAAATGCTGATGACTTATTTGAATGATGTGGAATATCAATACCAACGCCAGCTACCCGATTAAAAAAAAACCGGTTACTTTGCAGTAACCGGCTTCATATTACTTAGACTGTATTCATTAACCAACGATTGCTACAGCTAATGCTGAAATATCAATAAGCGGTTGTGGCCAAACACCGAAGACAATGGCTGCAATTGCACAGACAGCTGCAAAAACCGTACCCAGAGTTGCTTTTTCAGGGCCAGTATAACGTTCAGCATGTTCTGCATCACGACTGTACAGGCTTGCCATAAAGCGCAGGTAATAGTACAAACCGATTGCACTACCGACCACAACAGCACCTGTTAACCACCACAGTTCGGCATTTACCGCTGAAACAATCACATAGAATTTACCGATAAACCCTAATGTAATAGGAATACCTGCTAAGGATAACAGTGCGACTGTCATCACAGTTGCAAGCACAGGCTTGTGCCAGAACAACCCACGAAATGCGCTGAAATCGTCTTGATCATCACCACGATAAGGGCTAGAAACGATACTGATCACGCCAAATGCGCCCAAACTTGCAAACAAGTAACCGACTAAATAAATTGCAATCGTTACTTGTGAAGCAACAGGGTCAATACGCAGGGCAACCAGTGCCACTAAAAGATAACCCATATGGGAGATAGAGGAGTAACCCAGTAAACGTTTTGCGCTTTTTTGTGTGATAGCCAGTAAGTTACCAAACAGAATAGACGCAATTGCAATCACTGAAATAACAATTGTCAGTGTGTCGCTACTGGTAATTGGCGCTTCCATAAAGATACGCACTAGCACGGCAAAGATAGCAATTTTACTGCCCGTTGCTAGGAAAGCTGAAACTGGTGCTGGCGCGCCTTGGTAAACGTCTGGTGTCCACAATTGGAATGGAAACAGTGACAGTTTAAAACCAAAGCCAACAATCAGCATACCGAAACCAATCATCACTAATGGTGCGTGAATTTGGCTATCAGAAAGGCTTTGACCAACCGCAGCAAAACTTAAGCTGCCAGATTCTGCGTACAGCAACGCAATACCAAATAACAGGAACGAAGAGGCTGCTGCAGATAACAGCATGTACTTAATCCCTGCTTCCAGTGTACGTTTACGTTCGAAGGTATACGCCACTAAACCAAACAGCGGCAATGAAATCAGCTCGATACCGATAAACATTGATGCCATATGATTTGACATGGATAACAGCACACCACCTGCGACGGCAATTGCGACTAACAGATGGAATTCATCTCTGTTATCACCAAAGCCTTCTAACCAGTGGTAAGCGAAGATACTGGTGCCGATACCTGCGATCAGGACAAGCGCACTATAGAACAGCGCAAAGCCATCAACACGGATAAGCGAAGTCACATCCATTAGGTAGCCATCGGCTACCCAAATGAGTGAAAGCAACGCAATGATAAAACCCGATACTGTCAGCGCGGCACTAGTCAGGTGATCGCGTCGCCACGCAATGGACAGCATCACAACCACCGCCGTCAACCCGACGATCATCAGTGGTAGTATTGCGATCAGTTCTTGAGGAGTTATTGTCATGGCGAATTACAGCCCTAATGTTGTTAGTGAAGCAGAATACAGGTTATGCAATGTTTCCATTGAACCAACTGATGTATCTAAAATTGGTTGTGGATAGAAACCGATAATAACCAGTAAAGCAGCCAGAGCCAGTAGCACACCGAATTCACGCGCCGTTAACCCTTTCATTTCTTTTTCTGATTTTGGTGTACCGTAGTAAGTCTGCTGCATCATCCACAGTGAGTAGATAGAAGCAAACACCACACCAAATACCATAATGCAGGTCACTAATGTGAATTGGCTGAAGCTACCGAATAGGATCATGAATTCGCCAATGAAGTTACCTGTACCTGGCATTCCTAACGTTGCCGCAGCAAAGAACAGGGACATTCCTGGTAACCATTTAATGCGTTTCCACAATCCACCCATCATGCGCATATCACGCGTTTGCGTACGCTCATACAGTTGGCCACTGATGATAATCAGCGCTGCACCTGACAGACCGTTGGTGATCATTTGGATTACAGCACCTTGGTACGCCAACACTGAGCTTGCATAAATCGCCACGGTCACAAACCCCATATGGGATAAGCTACTGTATGCCGCCAGACGTTTAATGTCGGTTTGTTTGAACGCTAACCATGCACCATAGAAGATACTGACCACACCCAGAGTCATTGCCACTGGCGTGAACTGGATAGACGCTTCTGGGAACAGAGGCAAAGTAAAACGTAACAGACCATACGCAGCGGTTTTTAGCATAATACCCGAGATATCTACCGAACCTGCGGTTGGTGATTGTTCTTGGGTATCCGCCATCCAACCATGGAATGGTACCAGAGGCATTTTAACAGCGAAGGCAATAAAGAAGCCTAACATCAACATGAATGCGACGCTGCTAGACATTTGCGTGCCTAATAACTGGTCGTAATCAAATGTTAAGGTACCCGTTGAGTTGAAGTGTGCCAGTGCCAATCCAATGATGGACACTAACATAATCAAACCACTTGCCTGCGTATAGATAAAGAACTTGGTCGCGGCTTTAATGTGTTGTCTGTTCTCTGACCCTTTGTGTCCCCAGTTTGCAATCAGGAAGTACATTGGGATCAGCATCATCTCCCAGAAGAAGAAGAACAAGAACAGGTCAACCGCCGTGAAAATCCCCATCACCCCTGTGATAATCCACAAAAGGTTAAAGTGATACGCACCTTGGTTCTTTTGGTTTTCACTCCATGAGCTCAGAATCGAGAACGCCCCCATGATAGCCGTCAAAACGACCATCAACAGTGATAAACCGTCAATCGCTAAGTGAATGTTGATTCCCAGTGCAGGGATCCACGACATGAAAAACTCGGATTGCCATAGTGGAACGCCTTGTGGGTTAGCCAGAGAGTAGCTCCCTTGTAACCACAATTGCACGGAAATAATAAGTGTTAATCCCATCGTCGCCAGCGCAATCCAACGTGGAGCGCGGTGACTGAACCGGTCAGCCTGCCAACTTAGCAGGCCACCGATGAAGGGAATAAGTATTAGCCAGGGTAGTAGCATGGCGCAATGTGTCCCTTAATTAAACCAAAAGCAGCAGAGCAAGAATCAGCACTGCACCCAGCCCCAATGAGGCAACATACCAACGGATCTGGCCGTTTTCACTCACTGCAAGTCCTTTATTTGCCCAACGTGAAAGATGTGCAGGAATATTCATCAGTGAGTTAATCGGATCGCTTTCCAGTAGCCATGCAATACCTTTAAACGGTTTCACAAAGACTACATCATACAGCCAGTCGAATCCCCATGCTTGGTACCACCAAGCACTGAAGAAGCGGCCAACCGCCGTTTTCGCGATAGCATCAACAATGGAACGTCTGAATAGATAGAGGAATACCGCAATTAACAGACCTGCGATAGCAAACCCGCCAGAGATAGCTTCGAGTAAGACTTTACCGTCTTCACTGCCTGTCGCTTCTGCTGGGAATACCCCTTCTAATGGCTGGTGAATTAATGCACCAACAAACGTTGCAAGGATAGCCAGAATGCCAAGTGGCAATGTGTGAGTGATGCCTTTAACCTTGTGCGCTTTGATTTTTGCTTCACCATGAAACACGATGAAAATCATACGGAAGGTATAAATTGCAGTCATTAATGCACCGAGGATACCTGCCCACAGCAACACAGTCTGTCCATCAAGCTTAGCTCCCCACAAAATCGCATCTTTACTGTAGAAACCTGCGGTAAACAGTGGCAATGCTGCCAGTGCGCTTCCGCCGATTAACATCACAGCATAAATGAATGGAATTTGCTTACGCAACCCACCCATTTTGAAGATGTTTTGCTCGTGGTGGCAAGCGAGGATCACCGAACCTGCTGACAGGAACAACAATGCTTTGAAGAAAGCGTGCGTCATCAGGTGGAAAATCGCCGCATCCCAAGCTTGAACACCCAGAGCCAAGAACATATAACCAATTTGGCTCATGGTTGAATAAGCGAGGACACGTTTGATATCCGTTTGGACCACTGCTGCAAAACCTGCCAGTACGAGTGTTACCGCACCCACAACGCCGACTAAGTGTAATACTTCAGGCGCTAACAGGAACAGAACATGGGTACGTGCGATTAAGTAGACACCCGCAGTTACCATGGTTGCGGCGTGGATCAGTGCAGAAACTGGTGTTGGGCCCGCCATCGCATCAGCTAACCATGTTTGTAATGGTAGCTGTGCAGATTTACCAACTGCGCCACCTAATAACATCAAGGTTGCCCAGTTGATAGCACTTGAGCCTTCAGCAAATTTCTGAGGTGCTAACACCGCCATTTCGCTGAAATTCAGTGTGCCCAGTTCATTCCACAGAATAAACATACCGATAGCAAGGAACACGTCACCGATGCGCGTCACAAAGAACGCTTTCATCGCGGCTTTGCCGTTGTCTGGATTAGTGTAATAAAAACCAATCAACAAGTAACTGCACAGCCCTACCCCTTCCCAACCGAGATACATCAGCATCATGTTATCGGCGAGGACTAAAACCACCATGCTCGCGATAAACAGGTTGGTGTAAGCGAAGAAACGTGAGTAACCTTCCTCGCCACGCATATACCAAGAGGCATACACGTGAATAAGGAAGCCCACACCCGTTACCACACCTAACATAGTCAGTGACAGACCATCTAACATCAGGGTGAATGGGATATTAAAGGTACCGACAGACATCCAAGTCCAAAGTGGCTGAATAAACACACCAGCGTCGGGTTGAGCTAAAAATTCGTTACCAGCATAGAATGCGACGAGGGCAGCTAAGCCGACCGACCCCGCACCAATAATGGCCGAAACGTTTTCTGACCAGCGTCCACGGGAGAAGGCTAACAACACCGACCCCAGTAAAGGCAACAGAATAGTTAAATAGAGTAGGTTCATCCGCGCATCTCACTGACTTTATCAATATTCAGGTTCTGACGATGACGATGGAGTTGCAGTAACAACGCCAATCCAATACTCGCCTCCGCTGCAGCCAGTGCGATTGCCAAGATATACATAATCTGGCCGTCTGGTTGCCCCCAAAAACTCCCTGCAACGACAAATGCCAGTGCAGTTGAGTTAATCATGATTTCCAGTCCGATCAACATGAAAAGCAAGTTGCGGCGGATAACAAGGCAGCTAAGCCCCATCACAAATAGAATTGCCGCTAAAATCAGACCATGTTCTAGAGGTATCATTTTTGCTCCTCCGCAATGCTAACAAGGTCAGCACCGTTTTCTTTGCGGTCACGTCCAACATGGAATGCGACGACGATACCTGCCAATAACAGCAGTGAAGCAAGTTCAACAGCCAGAACATATGGCCCGAACAAGCTGATACCGACTTCTTTCGCCCCAATCACCGTGCCATCAATGCCCTTCTCGTAAGATAAAGAAGTGATGCCGTAAACCAGGATAGCCAGTAACACTGCGGATAAACCCGCTGGACCAATCCAGTTTTTCGGCGTTAGCCAAGCCCGCTCTTGCTCTTGCACAGAGCGGCCTAGGTTCAGCATCATGACGACGAACACAAACAAGACCATAATGGCACCTGCGTAAACGATGATTTCCAGCGCACCCGCGAAATACGCGCCGAGTGAGAAGAACACCATTGACAGTGCCAGCAGAGAAACAACCAGATACAACAGTGCATGCACCGGGTTGGTATTCGTTATCACCCTCAAAGTTGCAAGTATTGCAACCAGACCGGCGATATAAAATGTAAATTCCATGAATATCGCTCCTTATGGCAACAGGTCTTTGACGTTAATCGGTTTCGCTTCGTTATCCGCTTCACCTTTGTCTTTACCTGCAATCGCCATACCCGATTTACGGTAAAAGTTATAATCAGGATATTTACCTGGACCTGAAATCAATAGGTCATTTTTCTCGTAAACCAGATCCTGACGTCGCCAGTCGGCCATTTCAAAGTCAGGTGTTAATTGGATTGCCGTCGTTGGGCAAGCCTCTTCACACAGACCACAGAAAATGCAACGCGAAAAGTTAACGCGGAAAAATTCCGGATACCAGCGTCCATTTTCGTGCTCCGCTTTTTGCAGTGAGATACATCCCACTGGGCAAGCAACAGCACATAAGTTACACGCAACACAACGCTCTTCACCGTCTGGATCGCGGGTTAACACGATACGACCACGGTAACGGGGTGGCAGATAAACCGGCTCTTCTGGATACATTTGCGTTTCGCGTTTATCGAACGCATGTAGGCCGACCATCCAAATACTACGTACTTGGGTGGCGAAACCGACCAATAACTCTTTCAATGTCATGGTTCAATCACCCCTTACTGAGCGTTGTATAAAATCACTGCTGCAGTACCCAGCAGATTAAGCAGCGTCAATGGCAGACAAATTTTCCAGCCGAAAGACATCACTTGGTCATAACGTGGACGCGGTAAAGAGGCACGGATCAGGATGAACATCATCATGAAGAAGCCAGTTTTGATAGCAAACCACAAGAATGACGGCAGGAACGGGCCATGCCAGCCACCAAAGAACAGCGTCACAATCAGGGCAGAAACCGTTACGATACCGATATACTCACCAACGAAGAACAGACCGAACTTCATCCCTGAGTATTCAACGTGGTAACCATCCGCAATCTCTTGTTCTGCTTCTGGTTGGTCAAACGGGTGACGGTGACATACCGCAACGCCCGCAATCGCAAAAGTCAAAAAACCAAAGAATTGAGGAATAATGTTCCACATGCCTTCTTGGGAGTTCACAATATCAATCAGGTTGAATGAACCCGCTTGTGCGACTACGCCCATTAAAGATAAGCCTAAGAACACTTCGTAACTGACGGTTTGTGCCGAAGCACGCATCGCCCCTAATAATGAATATTTGTTGTTACTTGACCAACCTGCGAACAGAACCGCATACACCGCTAAACCAGCCATCATCAGGAAGAATAAAATCCCAATGTTTAAGTCTGCTACGTGCCAAGTCGGGCTGACAGGTACGATGGCGAATGCAAGGAACAGTGAACAAAATGCGATAACTGGCGCTAGCGTAAAGATTTTCTTGTCCGCGAACTGTGGGATCCAGTCTTCTTTAAACAGCATTTTGAACATGTCGGCGATTAACTGGCCCATCCCAAACGGGCCAACGCGGTTTGGGCCATAACGATTCTGGAACAGACCGAGAATACGGCGCTCTCCCAGACTCATGTAAGCCCCACAAGTCACAACAACCAATAAAATGACGACAGATTTGAGGATGGAAATTAATACTTCCATCACTTCAGGAGAAATCCAATCCATCATGCTCCCCTCCGCAGATTATTGACTGACACGCCAGCCATTGAAGGTGCGATACCTGGCATCCCTAATGGTAAGCCAATTTGACCTGTCGACAGGTTGTTGCTGATGCGTACAGTCAAGTTAAATCCTTGACCTGCATGGCTAAACTCAGCTTTTGTCCCTGCTGCCAAACCAAGTGCCGCAGCATCTTGCGTGCTCAGCATGATATAAGGCTCTGGCATGCGCTGTTGAATCACCTCTGAACGCTGTGACATTTCATCACTACCGAACAGATGGTAATACGGCGCGACTACCCACTGCGCATCCGCTGCTTGGTAAGCTGCTGGAATATCAGTGAAATAAGCCAATTTACTTTCTGTTGAATTGAACAGGCGCACACCAGGGTCACCAAATAATAAATGGCCACCGACTTCCGCTTGGAATTTATTCCACGCTTGAGGTGAGTTCCAACCTGGCGCCCATGCAAATGGAATTTGCTGGCGTGGTGCGGTTGGGCTGTTGTTCCCTTCCATTGAGAAAGCAAATGGAGAGTCAATATCTTGCGGTTGGCGTGGTTCATGCACAGATTGGTTCGCCAGCATTGCTGTACGACCACTGTAACGATGCGGCTCACGCGCTAATTTTTGTCCGCGGATACGGAATGAGGCTTTCGGTGCTGAATCCACAATACCCGCAAATTGCGGTAATGCAGCCACACAGTCAGCAATCACATGGTCAAGTTGCGACCAATCTGCATCACGTTCTTGCGCTTCTGTTTGCAGCGAGTGCATCCAGCGCCAGCTTTCGTTCATCACGATAGTTTTGTCGTAATAAGTTGGGTCGAAAACTTGGAAGAAACGTTGTGCGCGACCTTCTTGGTTAATCAACGTACCGTCTGCTTCTGCGAAACTCGCCGCTGGCAGAACAAGCGTTGCTTTATCCATGATGTCAGTTTGCTGGTGATCAGCAACAATCAGGTGGCTCAATTTCGCTAATGCGCTATTGACTGCATCCACACTGCTGTGACGGTAAAGGTCATTTTCGATAACGATAGCCACATCCGCTTCGTTCGCTTCAATGCGAGCTAATGCGCTGTCTAATGGCTGTGCGTTCATCATCGCTAAACCGAAGCTGTTCGCATGAGAGGCTAAGTAAGATAAGCCCACTTGTGCGCCTTTCGCTTTCAGTGCAAATGCCACGTTCGCTGCCGCTTGGATCATCGCATCGCTCGCGCTGTGGCTACCGCTGATAATCAGTGGTTTTTTCGCGCTTGAAAGGGCTTGTGCGATGGTTTCCACTTTCGCTTTAAGGTCCGCTGGCAAGTCGTTAACCGCAGGCGCCTCACCGTTAATCATATTGGCGATAGCAAAACCGAAACGCGCTTGGTCAGCAACTGGTGCACGGTAATTAAAAGCCGCAACGTCGTCTAAGCGGGTATCATCAACGTTGGTGATAAACAGCGGATATTTCGCATGTTGACCAATGTTCATGATTGCCGCGATTTGCCAATCAGCCACTTTCTGTGCGGCGGCCATTTCACGTGCTTTACCTTTCACCGCTTGACGAACAGAAAGTGCCATACGTGCACCTGTCTGAGTTAAATCTTCACCCAGAACCAGTACCGCATCGTAACCTTCAACTTCACGCAGCGTTGGGGTATAGATACCACCATTTTGCAGAATATTTTGCATCAGCGCTAAACGGCTTTGCTCACCTGTGGAGATACCAGAATAGAAGTTTTCTGCACCCACTAATGCACGTAATGCGTAGTTGCTCTCAATGCTTGCACGTGGAGAGCCAATACCAATCACTTTTTTCGCTTGATTGATAATTTGTGCACCGCTTTGCATTGCTTCAATAGCAGAGATAACCTGTTTAACACCATCTTTGTTCAAGACAGCCTGACGTGGACGGTCTTTGCGGTTAACGTAACCGTAACCAAAGCGACCGCGGTCACACAAGAAATAGTGGTTAACAGAACCATTATAACGGTTTTCGATACGGCGAATTTCACCATAACGTTCACCTGGGCTAGTATTACAACCGATACTGCACTGTTGGCAGATACCTGGTGCAAATTGCATATCCCATTTACGGTTATAGCGCTCAGAGTGGGTTTTGTCAGTAAATACCCCTGTCGGGCAGACTTCGACTAAGTTGCCAGAAAATTCACTTTCCAGCGTGCCGTCTTCTGTACGACCGAAGTACACGTAGTTGTGAGCTCCATAAACCCCTAAATCCGTGCCATCTGCGTAATCTTTATAGTAACGAACACAACGGTAACACGCGATACAGCGGTTCATTTCATGACTAATGAAAGGCCCCAGATCTTGGTTAATGTGTGTGCGTTTCGTAAAACGATATTTACGCATGTTATGGCCAGTCATCACCGTCATATCTTGCAGGTGGCAGTTACCGCCCTCTTCACAGACTGGACAGTCATGTGGGTGGTTGGTCATCAGCCATTCTACAACACTTTCACGGAATTGCTTGGCTTCTTCATCATCAATAGAGATGAAGGTGCCTTCCGTTGCCGGTGTCATACAAGACATTACTAGGCGACCGCGGGTATCATCCGCGTTCTGATACTGCTTAACCGCACACTGGCGGCAAGCGCCAACGCTTCCCAGCGCTGGATGCCAGCAAAAATAAGGAATATCTAGCCCGAGAGAAAGACAGGCTTGTAACAGGTTTTCAGACCCGTTAACGTCATATTCTTTGCCGTCTACATATATTGTAGCCATAGTCAGCATGCTTCCCAAAGGCCCGCATAAAGCAGGCGTTAATCAAAAATACGTTCTTCGTGAAAAATCTCGTTCGCGGTTGCTCAATCGCGAAACGATTACCAGCGCTGCTTCAGCAGGTTTGGCTGAATACCTGCAATCTGCACTAAATTGCGCAGATCTTTTTGCGAGATACCCGCTTCGAATTCATCACGGAAATATTTGATAGCACTTTGCAGCGGTTCAACTGCACCTGGTGCGTGAGCACAGAAGGTTTTACCTGGGCCTAAGAAACGGCAAAGTTGCTCTAATGTTTCAATATCGCCTGGTTGACCTTCGCCTTTTTCCAGTGCTTGTAAAATTTTCACACTCCACGGCAATCCATCACGACAAGGTGTACACCAACCGCAAGATTCACGCGCAAAGAAGGTTTCTAAGTTACGCACTAACGAAACCATGTTGATTTCATGATCAACTGCCATCGCCAATGCAGTCCCTAAACGGCTGCCTGCTTTAGCAATATTTTCGAAATCCATCGGTAAATCGAGGTGGTCATTGGTCAGGAAGTCTGTCCCTGCCCCACCTGGCTGCCATGCTTTTAATTTCAAGCCATCGCGCATCCCACCCGCGTAGTCTTCAAGCACTTCACGCGCTGTGGTACCAAACGGTAATTCCCACAGACCTGGGTTTTTCACACGGCCAGAGAAGCCCATCAGTTTTGTGCCGGCATCTTTACTCTTACCTGCGCTTAAATCGATATACCACTGGTCACCGTGCTCTAAAATTGCAGGCACGTTACAGATAGTTTCGACGTTATTTACGCAAGTCGGTTTACCCCAAGCACCTGATGTTGCAGGGAATGGTGGTTTAGAACGTGGATTTGCACGGCGACCTTCTAAGGAGTTAATCAACGCAGTTTCTTCACCGCAGATATAACGCCCAGCACCCGTGTGCACAAACAGTTCGAAATCGAATCCAGAACCGAGGATATTTTTACCTAATAGACCCGCTGCTTTGGCTTCTTCGATGGCCCGGCGCAGGTTTTGTGCGGCTTCAACGTATTCACCACGCAGGAAGATATAACCACGATAGGCTTTCAGTGCATAAGCCCCTGTTATCATCCCCTCAACTAACAGGTGAGGCAGTTGTTCCATCAATAGACGGTCTTTATAAGTACCTGGTTCCATTTCATCCGCATTACATAAGAAGTAACGCAGTTTCATGTTTTCGTCTTTTGGCATCAGGCTCCATTTCAGACCTGTTGAGAAGCCCGCGCCACCACGCCCTTTCAGGCCTGCGTCTTTCACGAGATTCACAACTTCATCTGGCGCCATGCCTTTAAGCGCACGCTCAAGACCTTTGTATCCGTTTTTACTACGGTACTCATCTAACCAAACAGGCTGATTGTCATCACGCAAACGCCATGTTAGAGGATGAGTTTCGGCAGTACGGATCACTGGATTAACAGAATTTGTCATGGATACTGCTCCAGTAATTTTTGAATATTTTCAGGCTGTACGTAGCTGTGAGTGTCTTCATCGATCATCATCGTTGGACCTTTGTCACAGTTACCTAAGCAACAGGTTGGCAGCAACGTAAAGCGGCCATCAGCTGTTGTTTGACCTGGGCGAATATTCAGCTGTTTAATGATCTCAGCTTCTAAGCCCTGATAACCTGTAATATGGCAAACAACACTGTCGCAATAGCGAATAATGTGGCGACCTACTGGCTGACGGAAGATTTGGCTATAGAATGTGGCCACCCCTTCAACGTCACTGGCTGGAATGCCTAAGACGTCAGCAATCGCATGGATAGCCCCATCTTCAACCCAACCGCGGTTTTTTTGCACAATTTTTAGTGCTTCAATTGAGGCAGCACGCGCATCTTCGTAGTGGTGTTTCTCACCTTCAATCTCTGCACGCTCTTTCTCTGTTAAGACAAAGCCATGATTGACTTGCGGTTCAAACACATTCACGACATTGAGCTCGTTGTGCTTCTCATTTTCGTTATGTTCATTATGCATGGTTAGCGATCCACATCCGACATTACAAAATCGATACTACCCAGATAGACGATTAAGTCCGAAACTAAACTACCTCTGATCACCGAAGGAATTTGCTGTAAGTGCTCATAACTCGGAGTACGAATACGTGTGCGGTAGCTCATCGTGCTGCCATCACTGGTCAGGTAGTAGCTGTTAATACCCTTCGTGGCTTCAACCATCTGGAATGATTCATTCGCAGGCATCACAGGGCCCCAAGACACTTGCAAGAAGTGGTTGATCAGGGTTTCAATGTGCTGCAACGTACGCTCTTTTGGTGGCGGTGTCGTCAATGGATGGTCGGCTTTGAATGGGCCTTCTGGCATATTCTTGTAGCATTGCTCAAGAATACGGATACTCTGGCGCATCTCTTCCACTTTGATCATCACACGGTCATAACAGTCACCGTTGTGTGCGATAGGAATATCGAATTCAAAGTTTTCGTAGCCTGAATATGGACGCCATTTACGCACGTCGAAATCAACGCCTGTTGCACGTAAACCTGCACCTGTTACCCCCCAAGCTAGAGCCTCTTCTTTGTTGTACATTGCTGTACCAATTGAACGGCCTTTTAAGATGGAGTTTTTCAGTGCTGACGTGACATAAGATTCTAAACGTTTTGGCAGCCAGTCGAGTAACTCACGCAGCAGTTTTTCCCAACCACGCGGTAAATCGTGTGCAACACCACCGATACGGAACCATGCTGGGTGCATACGGAAACCCGTGATCGCTTCAATCACGTTATACACTTTTTGGCGGTCAGTAAACGCAAAGAATACAGGCGTCATTGCACCGACGTCTTGGATATACGTACTGATATACAGCAAGTGGCTGTTGATACGGAATAGCTCAGACAGCATGACACGAATGGTCTTCACGCGATCAGGCACTTCGATGCCAGCCAGTTTTTCAACGGCTAACACGTATGGCATTTCATTCACACAACCGCCGAGATACTCGATGCGGTCAGTGTATGGAATGTAGCTGTGCCATGACTGGCGTTCACCCATTTTCTCAGCACCACGATGGTGGTAGCCGATATCTGGCACACAGTCGATAATTTCTTCACCATCAAGTTGCAGTACGATACGGAACGCACCGTGTGATGATGGGTGGTTAGGCCCTAAGTTCAGGAACATGAAATCTTCGTTTTCATTTCCACGCGCCATGCCCCACTCTTCTGGTTTGAAAGTCAATGCTTCCATTTCCAGATCTTGTTTCTGTTTCGTCAGAACAAAGGGGTCGAACTCAGTTGCACGCGCAGGGTAATCCTTACGCAGTGGGTGACCTTCCCAGTTTGGTGACATCAGCAAGCGACGCAGATTTGGGTGACCTTGAAAGGTGATCCCAAACATATCCCACACTTCACGCTCATGCCAACTCGCATTCGGGAACAGTGAAACCACAGAAGGCACGTTTAAGTCTTTCTCATTGAGAGCGACTTTTAACATGATATCGCGGTTACGGTCGATGGAGATGATGTGGTAGAAAACACTAAAGTCTGCCTCTGGCAGACCTTGACGGTGAATTCGTTGACGTTCATCTACCCCGTGTAAGTCAAATAACATGACATACGGTTTCGGTAATTTTTTCAGGAAATCGACAACTTCCAGTAATTGTTCACGACGAACCCATATCACTGGCATACCAGTGCGGGTTGCTTGAACAGAAAAGGCATCCGGCCCAAATTGATTGCGCAGTTCCAGAAGCACAGGGTCATTTAAATGATCCTGCGTCTGCCATCCTGGCTGGGTACTACTCGCTTGCGCTATCTGATCTGTCATCATTCTTCACCATAACGCTTGATCAGGTTTATTATTTCGCAACAACATTGCTCTGTTACGCTGTATGGCTTTAAGCCTTAAATTTCGTCTGGTGTACGCAGGTTAGTCACTGCGATACGTTCACCATGCTTTCTTTCTCTTTCTGATTGCATATTGGCACGGTAAACCCCTTGGTCTCCAACGACCCAAGAGAGCGGACGACGCTCTTTACCGATAGATTCTTGCAACAGAAGCAGAGCCTGCATATAGGCTTCTGGGCGTGGTGGACAACCTGGGATATACACATCTACAGGGATAAATTTATCGACGCCTTGTACCACAGAATAAATGTCATACATGCCACCAGAGTTGGCACATGAACCCATGGAAATAACCCATTTTGGTTCGAGCATTTGGTCATACAGACGTTGAATAACAGGCGCCATTTTTGTGAAACAGGTTCCCGCAACAACCATGAAGTCGGCTTGACGAGGTGAAGCACGAAGTACTTCCGCACCAAAACGGGCTACGTCATGAACAGCCGTGAACGAAGTCACCATTTCTACATAGCAACATGAAAGACCAAAGTTATATGGCCATAGAGAGTTTTTGCGCCCCCAGTTAACCACATCATGAAGTGCATGAGAAAGTTTCCCCATGTACACACTGTTTTCAACTTGCTGCTCCAGAGGATCTGTTACGATTTCCTGGGTTTGCAGTGGGTAACGGTCGTTCTCACCGTTCGGATCTATGCGGGTGAGCGTATAATCCATTGTATAATGCCTCGCTTTTTACTGCGGATGACGATTGCTGATTTTAATAACTTCACTAGGATGCTTCACTTTTCCGCGGGAACGGACTGGAGTCCAATCCAATGCTCCTACGCGAACCAGATAAAACAATCCCGCCAACAATACCAAAATAAAGATCGCGGCTTCGATGAAACCAACCCAACCCGCTTCGCGGATGGCAACTGACCATGCAAATAAGAACATGGCTTCAACATCGAAGATAACGAAGAACATGGCGACTAAGTAGAACTTAGCAGACATACGAAGACGTGCACTACCGACCGAATCAAGACCTGACTCGTAAGGAACATGTTTTGTTCTGGCTTTGGCGCGGCTACCTAAGAAGTGACCTGCGACCAACATGAAAGCACAAAGACCGATAGTGCCGATAAGGAATATCGCAAACGCCCAGTTATGGGCTAACGCTAGGATTGATGTAGACATACTCGTTGCTTACTCATTACTTATGGTGCGTAAACTGCTCTTTTTTACAACACGGCAGTATTGCACCACAATTGCCCAGTTAATCGAGAAGAAAGACCAAAAATCATCACCAAACATAAATCAGTCTGATGACTGCGTTTGGTTTGTCCTCTCTCATTACAATTTACTTTACCCAAATTAGGTAAAATAACCCGTATTTGTTACAAAAATCTCACATACAAAAAACATTAAAATAACAAAAAGTACTCATGATCTGCTAAAACGTGTCAGTGTAATGAAACACAAGTAAACACTCAAACTAGTTTAACTGATTATTCGTTTTTACTACACTATTATCGCAGGAAAAACCTGTCTTAACAGATGAAAAATTGCGCTTTTTATTTGATCTAACGCACAGATTTATTGAAAAAGTACTCAATTTGTTTACATGACGTTCAATTTTACTTTAAGAACATGTAACGCTTTTTTACTCAACAGTTTCACTAACCCGCTGACAATCCAGTGCTATTTTATCAATTCAGCAAAAAAAGATTGTTAATAGCGTAACAAGTTGTTAACTAAAAAATGAAATTCAGGTTCTGCCAACTACATCACAATTATTTCATGGTCTTCAACATTTAACCATACTTATTAAGTGGTTAATTGCAGGTTTTGTGTACTGAAATCGATAAAAAAATGATAAATTTGAACTTGATAACGATTTCTCAAAACCATCGCTCAATATTTATACCTTGTTTTAAAATGATTTCTTATACTCTCTCCCCAATATTGAAAATTTAACACATCAGTATTAAATAATCGTTTCAGTTACGAAGCATCTTACTCTGTAGATAGATGCATCCAAAAAAGAATGGCATTTCCCCTAGCTTATCATGGTTATACTTTCCCCTAGTAAATATCACTTTAGTCGATATATTTCTTTGAATTGAGCCGCTCATTGCATTTGCGTAAAATAATTAGATTGCAAATATTTTATCCACACTTTTTTTTATACAAATTTTTGATATAAAAAAAACGGCATTCCTAAAAAATAGGAATTACCGTTTTATTCGTTGTATACTCGCGTATATTAACAGTCAGTTAATATCACCTGAAACGATTAATTATTCATTTCGCTCCCATCAGCAAGTTCACTTGCCGATGCAGCAACATAAGGAATTTTTTTGTTTTCAATGGCGCTAAAGACGGTCAAAACAAAATCTTTCTGCTCATCTGCATTCTTATATAGCCAATATTGAATATCAGGCAAACGCGGCAAACCATCTGTTTCATTTAAAATACGTAAATCCGCATTTTGCATTTCCATTGGGCGTGCAGTCACCCCGACTTCCGCTGTTACTGCAGCACGTACTGCAGGTAGCGACGCGGCTTCATAGGCGATGTGCCATGGTAATCCTGCGTCATCCAATGCTTGCGTGCAAAGTTTGCGGTATGGGTTAGTTTCATCCATTACAACTAATGGGATCGGCTCGTTATGACGTAATTGGAAATCAGGCGAGCTATGCCATAGCACTGGCACGGTTCTTAATGCCGTTTTTGGGTGATGGCTAATACGCGCTGTTGTTAATGCTAAATCGATTTCATGGTTATCCAGCATTGATTCAATAAATTGAGCACGCTTAATGCGAACTTCAACCGCAATGCGTGGGTACACAGAAGCGATACGATTTAGCAAAAATGGCAAAAGGATATCAACAGTGTCATCAGATGCACCGATACGTAATTCGCCTTCAGCATCGTTATAGGTTAATGATGCTGTTGCATCATCATTAGCACGCAAGATTTGTCGTGCATAACCCAGTAATTGTAAACCATGTGCTGTGAGGAGTTTATTACGCCCATGACGAGCGAAAAGCTCACGGCCAACAAGTTGCTCTAAACGCTGCATCTGCTGGCTTACCGCAGATTGCGTTCTACACACTGCTGCAGCCGCAGCTGCGAATGTATTTAGATCAGCGACTGCAACAAACGTACGCAGCAAGTCCAGATCTAAGTTCATGATGGGACGATTGGAATTTATCATCGTTCATTCTCTTATATAATATTTATGTTACCTGGTGTTCTGCTCTCCTCCATGAGAATCAGCGATATAATTTAATACTACTCATCTAGTGCATCTCTAATCCTTAGATTTGCAATGACTACTCATTATTTTATCTAGTTATAACCAACCCGTTATTAACGAATAACATCAATGCTGGTATAAACAGGGTACTGCCAATCAATCAAAAATAGTGTTAACAAAAAGTGTATTCTCTTACAGAATCTGATTAAAGAAACGCTTTATAAAGTACCGCTAAATAGTAACATATTTAATGTAATCGCAATTATTTTAATGTAAGCACATTATAAAATTCATTTCACTATTTTTTTACGCTCTTAAATTTCAATGCGTTATGTATTTTAAGTATATGTTTAATTAAAAATTATTGAGCAAAACAATCAATATTACTAACAAAAACGGTCAAAAAAATATAAAAAAAGGGCAATATGCAGTGAAATTTATGACTAAACTAACGAATCTAGGCTTAATATTACATTTTGATACAATTTTTTAGTTCAACTGTTATTTTTCCTTTTTTTTTATATTTACACACCAAAAGACACGATATTATCGAGATATAAATCCAACATAAGTGTGTTAATTGAAATATTAAACCAACATAAAAAAGATAATAAGATGTCAAACATCACATTTATACTTTAACCAACCTTTTACACCAAAAATAACCTTGCATCTTCAAAAGCTTCTGAGGGAGGAGTACAGTAAGACAATAAAGCCGGCCCCCCTACCAATGCAATCCCGTTAGGGTAATGAGAGAACAATGAATAATCTAACTAAATCCAGCAAGCTCGATAATGTCTGCTATGACATCCGTGGGCCCGTATTAAAAGAAGCAAAACGCTTAGAAGAGGAAGGTAATAAAGTCCTCAAGCTGAACATTGGTAACCCGGCACCGTTTGGCTTTGAAGCACCTGATGAAATTCTTGTGGATGTTTTACGCAATTTACCAAGTTCCCAAGGCTATTGTGACTCCAAAGGGCTCTATTCTGCTCGTAAAGCCATCGTCCAACATTACCAAGCTCGTGGTATTCACGAAATGACAGTAGAAGATGTTTACATCGGCAACGGTGTATCTGAACTTATTGTCCAAGCGATGCAAGCACTGCTTAATAATGGCGATGAAATGTTAGTCCCAGCCCCTGACTACCCACTTTGGACTGCAGCGGTTTCGCTTTCTGGCGGGAAAGCGGTGCACTATATGTGTGATGAGCAACAAGGCTGGATGCCAGATATTGAGGACATTCGTAGCAAAATCACTCCAAGAACTCGTGGTATTGTGGTCATTAATCCCAATAACCCAACAGGTGCTGTATATAGCAAAGATTTGCTATTAGAGATTGTTGAACTGGCTCGTCAACACAATCTAATTATCTATGCTGATGAAATTTATGATAAAATTCTTTATGATGATGCAGTTCATCACTCTATTGCGGCATTAGCACCTGACTTATTAACAATTACATTCAATGGGCTATCAAAAACCTATCGTGTTGCAGGTTTCCGACAAGGTTGGATGGTACTTAATGGCCCGAAAAAACATGCAAAAAGCTATATTGAAGGCTTAGAAATGCTAGCCTCAATGCGTTTATGTGCCAATGTGCCGATGCAACATGCCATTCAAACTGCACTGGGTGGTTACCAAAGTATTAGTGAATTTATTCAACCAGGTGGGCGTTTATATGAGCAGCGTAACCGTGCGTGGGAACTCATTAACCAAATTCCAGGTGTATCTTGTGTGAAGCCACAAGGCGCACTGTATATGTTCCCCAAAATTGATATTAAGCGTTTTAATATCCATGATGACCAAAAAATGATCCTTGACTTGCTGTTGCAAGAAAAAGTGTTATTAGTCCAAGGTACAGCATTTAACTGGCCAGAACCCGATCATTTTAGGATCGTGACCTTACCTTATGCTGACGATCTTGAAATGGCAATTAATAAATTTGGCCGCTTCCTTGAAGGCTATCGTCAATAACATCTTATTTAGATTATCTATTATTAATAAAGCCTCCAAATTCGGAGGCTTTATTAATTCAAAGTGTAATCATCATTAAATGAATGTGTTATTTTGATTATCAAATAATGGAAATAATATATATCGCAACCAGGAAAAAGCCTAAAAGTATGAAAGGAAAGTATTTCATAATATTCCTTGAAGATTTACTTAGTGAATCTCCATTATAAATATTAATATAGGCAAATCAAATTAAAATATACACAACTAAATAGTTTATCTAAGATATCTCACAGATTGACCATCAAACATAGAATGGCGTTTTACACGTCTTAATTTTTCGGAGCAACTTACTGACTCAGAAAAAGAAATGTACGCCGTTTTCGTATCACCATTAACGCCTATAACTGCAACGTCTTTGTCCGAAGCAGTAATGGAACATGAGAAATAGCCATCAGTCTCATAAACCTCATCATCAATAGTGATTACAATCACTTTCCACATATTTTTAAATGGAAACAAGTTGGTTTAATAATAAAAGTGAAAAACATTTTCTTCTTTTTCACCATGGCTTATATTATTAACAGCCCCTCCGTTTTTTCTATATTATCTGCACTGTGCATAACTATAATCGACTTGATTTTGTTACCCCAATAGTTTTCTATAGAAACAAAACCTTTTTGCCCGCGTTCGTTATTAGCCATATTAACCCCTTTATTATCTAATATCACCTTCATCAAAATTAGATAATAAGTCATCGATTTTTTAATTAAACATTATTTTTCAATAGAGCTAATTATCGTTATTTTGATTTACTTTAAATAATAACTTGGCATAAATACATATCCCTCCGAGCCTATACGCGTTATAATTTACCCATTGTATAGCACTGTTTATGAGGACTTATGAGCTACTTTTTTGCACACCTTGCTAGAATGAAACTAATTCACCGTTGGCCACTCATGCGTAATGTCCGAACGGAAAATGTCTCCGAACACAGCTTACAAGTTGCGATGGTTGCTCATGCACTTGCCATCATTAAGAATAAAAAATTTGGGGGTAATGTTGATGCATCTCGTATTGCTTTACTTGCCATGTACCACGATGCAAGTGAAGTTATTACTGGAGATTTGCCTACGCCTATCAAATACCATAATCAACAAATTGCCTATGAATACAAAAAAATAGAAAAATTTGCCCAACAAAAGCTGTTGGATATGCTACCTGATGAGCTTCAAGATGACTTCAGGGAGTTAATTATTGAAGACTTACAATCTGAAGAAGAACATTTTATTGTTAAGCAAGCAGATTCCCTGTGTGCTTATTTAAAATGTTTGGAAGAGTTGTCTGCGGGAAATAGCGAATTTAAATTGGCCAAAAAGCGCCTTGAAAAAATGCTAGCAGAAAGAAAAAGCCCTGAAATGGATTATTTTATGGAAAAATTTGTTCCAGGTTTTACGCTTTCGTTAGATGAAATTAGCAATTAATATATAAGTAGTATGTTATATCTACTTATATATCTGTTAATTTACCAATCTAAAAACTGTAGGCTAGATCTAACTTCACCTTATAAAATAGCTTAACCAACTTTGTTTAACTTTACACTACAACCTATCATTGTAGAGAATGCAACATACAATGTTTTTGCATCCCCATTAACGCCTAATATTACAAACTCAGAATCATCAATGGAGATAGTACAACGTAAAGGCTCTTTAGTTTCATAAACCGCCCCACTCTTAGTTACAAGTTTTATTGACCAAAAATCATATGAATCTATTGTAGCTCGCTCAAATAATATGGTAAATATTCTTTTCAGTTCAGTCCTATCTGGAATGTCATAAACTGTCTTTGAGGTATTTAATTTTTTGGTTACATCAAAATAACCAGAAACAAAGTGAGTTAATTCAACACTTGATAACTCTTCCCCCCAATAGTTTTCAAAATCACAGTAACCGTAAGTAAAACGCTCATCTCCCCACGATTCATTTTGACTCATTTCATTATCCTATAATTGATATGTAGTGAGTTGAAGAGAATATCAGTAGAGAATTCACTTTTAAAAGATATTAAATATTATAAATTTATTATTTTTAATATCAAAAGGGCTCTATTATATTTAGAGCCCTTTATTGAAGTTATTTTTATATTGACTTAAAACGGAAATAGTATTGGAATAACCGCAATACTGATAAACATCACAATAATCGTAAACGGTACACCAATTTTTAAGAAGTCAGAAAACTTATATCCCCCAGGGCCAAGCACTAAGGTATTAACGGGTGATGAAACGGGAGTCATAAATGCAGCAGATGCTGCGATACCAATTACCATTGCAAATGGTAAAGGGGATACCTCCATTTGCCGTGCAGCAGCAATCGCAATAGGGGCCATAAGGACTGCCGTGGCAGTATTAGAGATAAACAACCCAATAGTGGCACACAGAATAAATAAACACAGTAACATCACATGTGGGCCTAACCCCCCTGCGACCTTCATTAGGCCATCAACCGCAAGGGCAATACCGCCCGTTTCTTGCAAAGCAATAGCAAACGGCATCATACCGACGATTAAAATAATACTTGGCCAGTGAATAGATTTGTACGCGCTTTCCATGTCAATACAGCGGAATTTACCCATCAGTAAACAAGCTATCAAAGCTGCAATAAAATTTGGGATCTCATTGGTTACCATCATGGCAACCATCAGTGCGAGACAAAACAAGGCATGTGGTGCTTGTGACGCAGCTGGCGCAACGGCTTCAACCTCAGCAGCCAAATTTAGCACAATAAAATTACGTGGTTTTGTCGATAAGATACGAATGAGTTTCCAATCACCGATCACCAACAAAATATCACCAAGGCGTAGAGGCTCATCCACTAACTTGCCATCTAATGCCTTACCATCACGGCGAATACCCACCACGTTCAAGCCGTATCGTGTACGAAACTTAATGTCTCGTAAACTTTTTCCCAGTAACTCAGAGTCTGGGTTCATAGAAACTTCCGCCATCCCCACATCACGGGACTGGTCAGAGAAATAGTCTCCACGTAAAATCATTGGCTCAAGCAATTGTTCACTGCAAAACAGGCGTAAATCGTCATCACTTACAGAAATATCGACCAATAAAACATCTCGTTCACGTAGTTCTGTTCCGCCCGTTGCGCTGACCATCACACGGCGAAATTTCCGCCAGCGCTCAATACCCACCACGTTAGCTTCATAACGTGAACGTAAATGGAGTTCATCAAGGGTATGGCCAATCAACGGTGAACCTTTACGGATAGCTAAGCGGCGTGCACGGCCTGTCAGCTTATAATCACGAATTAAATCACGGAAGGTACGGCGGTAGCGTTCAGGAAGTTTATCAGGCTCATTACTGCCCAACCAGCGACGTGTTAACCACATATAGGCAATACCTGCCAGCAAAATAAGAATACCAATAGGGGTAATTGAGAAAAATTGAAAGCCTTTGATGCCTTCGCGTACTAACTCACTATTTACGACCATGTTAGGTGGCGTCGCGACTAGGGTCATCATGCCACTGATTAGCCCTGCAAAGCCTAGTGGCATCATTAATCTACCTGGCGATGTTTTCATTCTCGCAGCAACACTCAACACGACAGGAATAAAAATGGCAACAACACCTGTCGAGCTCATAAAGGCACCGAGCCCAGCGACTGTCAGCATCAAAAACACTAACATTTTGCTCTCGCTACTTCCTGCAACGCGAACAAGCCAATCCCCCATTTGATATGCGATCCCTGTACGAACGAGACCATCACCAATAACGAACAATGCCGCTATCAATAACACGTTCGGATCAGCAAAGCCTGATGTCGCTTGTTCTAATGTTAAGGTGTCGCTGAGCACAAACGCAACAATCACCAGTAATGCCACCACATCCATGCGGATTTTATTCGTGGTAAAAAGAACGACCGCTATCAGTAGGAGGGTTAATACCCACAGCAATTCTCCGTTCAAAATATCCCCTTTCGACGAAAAAAAACATTGCTAAAGATTTTCTTTAGTTAACCACGTTTTACGGAGAATTTCTTTGATTAGATCACGATTAAGGTAACTTTGACACTAAAAGTTCATAATCCCCATTAATGTCTGGTCCCATAACAGAAATTTGCTCTAACGAACTGACAATTACATCAATTTCATTACGACGCGGTAAGCTTTCTGGAGCATGGACTGCGACCACTTGGCAACCAGCACTAAGTGCGGAATGAATGCCTGCTTGGGCATCTTCGAAGGCAATGCAGGATTTTTCAGGCAATGAAAGTGCTTTAGCCCCTAACATAAACGGTTCTGGATCAGGCTTACCTTTGGACACTTTTTCAAATGTTACCCAATGTTTTGGCTCAGGCAGTCCCGCCGCTTGTTGGCGGCCATGAGCAATTGGCACTGTCCCCGATGTGACAATTGCCCACGGAGCTCCAATTTCATTTAAACGTGACAGCAAGGCAATCGCACCAGGTAGGGCCACAACGCCCTCCACATCTTCACTTTCCATTTTTTCTAACCAGCGAAAATACCCCATAATTTCTTCATCACTCGCCTCGGGTAAAAAGTGACGCAAACTAGTTAACGCGGGTTTTCCATGGATAAAATTAATGACTTCGGCCGAGTCTACACCAATTCGTTCGCCAAACTTACACCAACAGCGCTCAACCACTGCCAAGGAATCTGCCAATGTGCCATCTAAATCAAATAGAAACCCTTTTGCCTTTAATTTCACGTCTACCCCTTTATTTGCTATTCACATAATAATTGAATCGATTCTGGTCCATTAGTTAACGCTAAATGGGCACATACACGCAACCTCAATATTAAAAATAATTAAGAATTGATACTAAGGCTTAGATTTGAATGCGTGTGAGAAGTAAAAATCATGAGAAAAGAATGAAATTTGGCGTTCTAAATTATCCGCGTTGTCGCTAAGCGATAAAGTGAAGTATGACGAGATTGCTCTAAGGAGTTTGTGCTGTAGCTAGGCGGCAAGCGTGCTAATCCCTAGGAGCATACATGAGTATGTGACTAGGGTTAGTGTGTGAAGTCAACACCGCTACAGCCCAAAATACGACGAGCAAATATGCTCTAAATTATTCGCGTTGTCGCTAGGCAACCAGAGAGGATATCTCGGGGAGCATACAAAAGTATGTGACCCGAGTAGCCGGACGCAGTCAACACCGCTACAGCCCAAAATACGACGAGCAAATATGCTCTAAATTATTCGCGTTGTCGCTAGGCGACCAGAGAGGATATCTCGGGGAGCATACACTAGTATGTGACCCGAGTAGCCGAACGCAGTCAACACCGCTACAGCCCAAAATACGACGAGCAAATATGCTCTAAATTATTCGCGTTGTCGCTAGGCGACCAGAGAGGATATCTCGGGGAGCATACAAAAGTATGTGACCCGAGTAGCCGAACGCAGTCAACACCGCTACAGCCCAAAATACGACGAGCAAATATGCTCTAAATTATTCGCGTTGTCGCTAGGCGACCAGAGAGGATATCTCGGGGAGCATACAAAAGTATGTGACCCGAGTAGCCGAACGCAGTCAACACCGCTACAGCCCAAAATACGACGAGCAAATACGCTCTAAATTATTCGCGTTGTCGCTAGGCGACCAGAGAGGATATCTCGGGGAGCATACAAAAGTATGTGACCCGAGTAGCCGAACGCAGTCAACAACGCGACAGCGCGAAGAATGACGAGCATTAGGCGTTTAAGATCTGGGAAATCTCCACCGCTGATAGATGATACTGCCTTGGACACGCATGCCAAATCGACAACATTCGCACATATTTCTCCCACATTGGCGTTTGTGAGTTGAACCCATGAGTTCCGCTATCAAAATGGGTATAACGCCCTTCTGTGTTCACCATAAAACGCACATAGCTTAAATAGCGTGCTTCTGTTGCTGCATCAAAACCTAAAAATTGGACTCGGCGACCATCAATATCTTGTTTTTCAGGCAAATTACTGTAGGAAACTTGCAGTGCATGGTACATCTCCATAATTTCAATCACTGTGCGACACGTTTCTTCGCTTAAATGGCCGAAATCTCTGTCTAGCTCACGCATCTGTAACCCAAAACCGCGTTCAATAATCGTTTGCAGGCGGCGATAACGTTCCGCGTTATCTGGGTCTAACATTGTCATCATTTTGTATTGATTTGATAAAATCAGGCGTTGGGCATTCGTCATTTCCATCACAGCTCTCCTACAGAAAAGTATGGCTTATCTTCGCACTCAACCCACATCTAAGACAGTGAAAACATCGCTTTTATTGATCTAAACACGCTTTTTGTATTACTTATTGTTAAATCTAGCTTTTAACAATAACTGTACAGCCATTTTTTGCTAAACATCTTCCATAAAAGAGCGATCTAATTGGTTAAATGCACGCTTAAGAAGGTCAGCCAACGCCATATAATCAGGCTGTTGTTCAACAGGTGCCATTGCTATTCCAGCCGCCGTAAATTTATCACGGATCTCATAAAACCAGCTCAGCAAGCCAGATGGCAATGGTGTAGACGCACGTTTCCCTAACCACCACAACCCTTGCATTGGTAAACTGCAAGCAAATAATGCGGTTGCGATGGCGGGGCCAAGCTGCCCACCTAAAGCGATTTGCCAGGCGAGCGTGAAAATAGCAATGGGTGGCATAAAGCGAATACCAAAACGTACCGCTTTATTAATTCTGATTTCAGGGAAGATAGGTGACAGTTTTTTTTCCATAGGAAAAATTTTCAGATAGCGATTGCCTAATCTGAAACGTTTAAAAAAACCTGGAGGTGTATTTTGCAATGTACTCATGAATCGTTTCCTATGCACTTCTAAAACTGACTAGCTGCCGTTAAGCTTACGCCATTGTGAACAAGAACGCACACTTAAGTTAAACAAATTATTTTATTCAATTTACCTTAAGATAAGCGACTTTCATTAAAATCAGCTATTCTAATAAATACCTAACTTCGTGCTATAACTACACTTTATACGACACTTATGATTTTAATCAATCAAACGACCTATTTTTAAAAAAAACGTATAAAATATAAAATATTTTTAGTAGAATCTGCCACATTTAGAATTGCTGTTGAATTTGTTACTTTATCGCTTTATCCATCTTTTTAATAAAAAGATAGACAACAGTTATATATTGGGGTTTTGGTCGTTATTTCAACACCAGATGCGAAGTTTTCTTTTATATTGCACTTTGCACAAAAGAGTAACGATAGCTTTATAAAACCCTTGAAGATTACCAAGATCTTTAACTTTTTCGCCTTTAACATGATATCAATCATGATGTTTCAGGTCATAAATACGCTAGGCTCTAACACGCCATATTTTTATATCTGAGTCTTTTTCATGTTTTTTAAAGGCTTCACAACAACAATTAACGATAGGTATTTCCATGTCAAGTAAGCTGGTACTGGTTCTAAACTGCGGTAGCTCCTCACTGAAATTCGCCATCATCGATCCAACTAACGGTGACGAGTTTTTATCCGGTTTAGCTGAGTGTTTCAATCTCCCTGAAGCCCGTATTAAATGGAAAATGGATGGTGCTAAAAAGGAAGCTCCTTTAGGTGCTGGTGCGGCGCATAGCGAAGCATTGAATTTCATTGTTAACACCATTCTTGCTGAAAAACCTGAGTTGTCAGCGCAAATTACATCGATCGGTCACCGTATTGTTCACGGCGGCGAGAAATTCACCTCTTCTGTTTTAATCACTGACGACGTGATTGAAGGTATTGAAGCGGCAATCCCATTTGCTCCACTGCATAACCCTGCTCACCTAATTGGTATTGAAGAGGCAAGAAAATCATTCCCTCATCTGATCAACAAAAACGTGGCTGTATTTGACACCGCGTTCCATCAGACAATGCCACAAGAAGCCTATCTGTATGCCCTGCCATACGAATTGTATTCTGAACATAGCATCCGCCGTTACGGCGCACACGGCACAAGCCATTTCTATGTTTCTCGTGAAGCGGCGAAAAAACTCAACAAACCTGTTGAAGAATTAAACGTTATCACTTGCCATTTAGGCAACGGCGGTTCTGTCACTGCGATTGTTAACGGTCAATGTGTTGATACCTCTATGGGCTTAACCCCATTAGAAGGCTTAGTCATGGGAACACGTAGTGGTGATATCGACCCTGCCATCATTTTCCATTTACATGACGCTTTAGGCATGAGTGTTGATCAAATCAACAAAATGCTGACTAAAGAATCTGGCTTATTAGGCTTAACTGGTGTAACAAGCGATTGTCGCTATGTTGAAGACAACTATGGCACAAAAGAAGATGCAACCCGTGCAATGGACGTTTTCTGCCACCGTTTAGCGAAATACGTTGGTGCATACAGTGCACTGATGGAAGGCCGTCTTGATGCTATCATCTTCACAGGTGGTATTGGTGAAAACTCCGCACAAGTTCGTGAAATTACCCTGAAGAAACTGGCTATCCTTGGTTTCGAATATGACCACGAACGTAACTTAGCGGCACGCTTCGGCAAAGAAGGTTTAATCACTACCGATAACAGCCGTCCAGCGCTGGTTATCGCAACCAATGAAGAGTTGGTTATCGCTCAAGATACTGCGCGTTTAACCGCATAAGAAACTTCTACCGCCAGCAAATGCTGGCGGTATCGTTTTGTCATTAGAGTAACCGAAATAAAGAGGTTCCCGTGTCACGTACAATTATGTTAATACCTACCGGCACCAGCGTTGGCTTAACAAGCGTTAGCCTAGGTGTCGTTCGCTCAATGGAACAAAAAGGTGTTCAATTAAGCGTTTTCAAACCTATCGCACAGCCCCGCATCTCTGGCAATAAAGACCAAACTACTGAAGTTCTGCGCTCCCATTCAAGTATTACGACCATTGTTGAACCACTGACCATGGAATACGTTGAATCACTGCTGACATCATCTAAAAAAGACGTATTAATGGAAGAGATCGTGGCTCGTTACCATGATCATACTAAAAATGCGGAAGTGATTTTAATTGAAGGCTTAGTGCCAACGCGTAAACACTCTTTTGCTCAGTCATTAAACTATGAGATAGCCAAAACGTTAGGCGCTGAAATTGTTTTTGTTACTGCGACGGGCAACAGCTCAATCACTCAAATGCAAGAGCGTTTAGAGCTGGTTCGTAACGAATTTGGTGGTCAACGTAATAAAAATATTATCGGTGTTATCATTAATAAAGTGAATGCACCCGTTGATGAACAAGGCCGCACTCGCCCTGACCTATCTGAAATCTTTGATGATTCAACCAAAGCAACCGTTGCAAATCTCGATCCTAAGCAACTTTCTGCGCTAAATCTGCCTGTGCTCGCGTCTATTCCATGGAACTTCGATTTAATCGCCACGCGTGCAATCGACATGGCAAAACACTTAGGTGCGGAGATTGTTAACGAAGGTGAAATCAAAACTCGCCGCGTTAAATCTGTCACATTTTGTGCGCGTAGCATCCCGCACATGCTTGAGCACTTCCGTCCAGGCTCACTGTTAGTGACCTCTGCTGACCGCCCTGACGTACTGGTTTCAGCATCTTTAGCGGCAATGAACGGTGTTGAAATTGGTGCGGTTCTGTTAACGGGTGGCTACAACATCGATGCCCCTATTCGTCAACTGTGCGAACAAGCATTCGAAACTGGCTTACCTGTCTTCATGGTGAAAAGCAACACATGGCAGACCTCCCTAAATCTACAAAGCTTCAGCTTAGAAGTACCTGCGGATGACCATGAACGTATCGAAAAAATTCAAAACTACGTGGCTCGCCATATTAGTAGCGACTGGATTGAATCTTTAGTAGCTGACTCTGAACGTCCAAACCGTTTGTCACCACCAGCGTTCCGCTACCAATTAACCGAATTAGCACGCAAAGCGGGCAAACGTATCGTTCTGCCTGAAGGTGATGAACCTCGTACGGTTAAAGCAGCGTCTATCTGTGCTGAACGCGGTATCGCAACGTGTGTTCTGTTAGGCAACCCTGACGATATCCGCCGTGTTGCTGCTGCACAGGGTATTGAATTAGGTACGGGTATTGAAATCGTTGACCCAGTTAAGGTTCGTGAAGAATACGTTGCACGCCTTGTTGAGCTGCGTAAGAGCAAAGGCATGACCGAAGTTGTTGCTCGTGAACAACTTGAAGATAACGTGGTTCTCGGTACATTGATGCTCGAAAAAGGCGAAGTAGATGGCTTAGTTTCAGGTGCAGTGCATACCACCGCCAATACTATCCGTCCACCGCTTCAGTTGATCAAAACTGCGCCAGGTAGCTCACTGGTTTCATCGGTGTTCTTTATGTTGTTACCTGAGCAAGTCTTTGTTTATGGTGACTGTGCAATCAACCCAGATCCAACCGCTGAGCAATTATCTGAAATCGCTATCCAATCTGCGGATTCTGCAAAAGCGTTTGGTATCGACCCGCGTGTTGCAATGATCTCTTACTCAACAGGTGATTCAGGCGCAGGTAGTGATGTTGAAAAAGTGCGTGAAGCAACCCGTTTAGCGCAAGAAAAACGCCCTGACCTGATGATTGATGGTCCATTGCAGTATGATGCAGCGGTAATGGCTGACGTGGCGAAATCGAAAGCGCCTAACTCCCCTGTTGCAGGTAAAGCAACGGTGTTTATCTTCCCTGATCTGAACACGGGTAACACCACCTATAAAGCGGTACAACGTTCGGCTGACCTCGTATCAATCGGCCCAATGCTGCAAGGTATGCGTAAACCAGTCAATGACTTGTCTCGTGGGGCATTAGTTGATGATATCGTTTATACCGTTGCGTTAACCGCTATCCAAGCAGTACAAAACGAAAACGCATAGTTAATCAATTATTGCGATGAATGCCAGCCAGTGTCACTGACTGGCATTTTTTATTATATTAATAAACTAACAATAATCTCTCTTAGCCAATTCAACGCGTTATCTGCATCACTTCGTTCATGCCAAATCATTTGAAAATCAAGAGGCGAAATAGCAATCGGCGGTTCAAATATCACACAGTGTTCATCTATTTTCTGTGAAAAAATCTTTTGAGCGATAGTTAAGATGAGATCTGTACCTACAATAAGTTGTGGAGCAACTTGCCAATAAGGTACTGTTATAGCGACACGCCTATGCTGATTTAAGCGTTTTAATTGCAAATCCACCTCGTTTGTATCAAACGGTTTCATACTCACTGCAACATGCGGATAAGATAACCATTCGTTCAGCTCCATCATTCCATTTGGGCAAATTGATTTATCTGCCACACTCACCATTTTATCTTGGAAAACAGACTGTGCACGTAGTGTATTATCTAGCGCATTAAACACGCCAAATGCTAAATCTAAACTCCCTTCTAGCAACTTGTTTTGCATTTCTTCTCGGCTACAATGCCAAATTTTCAAATCCACATCAGGTGCATGTAATCGCAGATAATGCGTAAGCGGTTGTGCAATTATTGCCGCACCATAATCTGACAGCGCAATATTAAACCGTCGATGGCACAAAGCAGGCTGAAAGTCTTGCTGAGTAATCAAGTAGTCCAACTGTTCCAATGCCTGTGCTAATGGCCCATATAATGATTCCGCTTTACTGGTTAATTGATACTGCCCCTGCCGGCGCACCAAAAGTGGGTCTTGAAATAATTCACGAAGCTGATTCAAAGTATGACTAACTGCGGGCTGGCTTTTATATAAAGCCTCCGCAGCACGGCTAACATGACGTTCTCGCAATAGTACCAATAAGGTAACTAATTGATTCACATCTAATCTTCTTAAGTTATTCATCTGGCGAATATCACCTTATAAAAATGTTCATTTCCTAATCAGTTCCCCGCTCATTAAGCTTATCTTAAATCAATCATATTCCCCTGTTAACTTTGAGGTTTATATGTCTACACTTTCATTATCTGGAATTATTTTAGCTTTAGCTGCTCTATTTGCAGGGGTTGTCGTCCCGATTCAAGCTGCAAGTAACGCCGTATTAGCCCGCCATTTGGGGCATCCGCTTTGGGCGAGTGCCATTTCACTGATTATCAGTATTATCGTTCTTATTCCACTATTATTTGTTTTTAAAGTGCCAAAACCCAATTTTAGCGTTGAACTATTCAGCCAACCTATTTGGATCTGGTTTGGTGGGATAGCCGGTATGATTTACCTCACTTCGGCATTGATTTTAGTTCCTAAGATTGGCAGTACGACCTTCTTTGTTATGGTAATTGCAGGGCAATTAATCATTTCGGCTTTGATAGAGCACTTCGGCTGGTTTGGTATGCCACAAAATCCAATACCGTTCGGTAAAATATTCGGCATAGGTTTGGTCATTGCTGGCGTATTGTGTGTTCAGCTGTCTCGTAAATAATTGGCATAAAAATACCCGCATAAAGCGGGTATTTATTTTAGGTTGGTGTCGTAATATTACTTTTTATGGGTAAATAACGACACCACCACCGCAACAATAATATTCAGAATAAATGCAGCAATACCGATATTCATAAAACTCAGTTGTTCCCCTAACCAAGGGAACAATTGTGCTAACGAAATTTTCTCGATATAGGTTACCGCGAGAAATAAAACCCCCGCTGAAATCCCACAGATAGCTCCCGCTGGCGTCATTGGGTTTTGCTGTTTAAAACTCATCAATAACGCAGGGAAAAATTGCGCCACAATATTTACACCGAGCAGCATAATTGCCACTAACGTGTCATTGCTATGAAAAATAAAGTACAAACTTACTAATGCCACTAATGGCACCATATAGCGCGCATAGACACCAGACTGACGCTTTTCTTCACTTGCACCCACCGCTTTTTGTACCACGCCCGCCAACATATTGGAGGTCGTTAGTAGTAGCATCGAACCTGGCACTAAGGCAGTTAACATCCCTGCTGCACCGATAAAACCAACAACAACAGGTGAAAACGTCTCTTTCGATATTTCAAATAGTGATAAATCCACTGCTGAACCTTCAAGGTGTGGAATTTGCAATATCGCCGCATAACCAACAAAAAAGGCAAAAAGCATAATTAAGCTATACGCTGGAATTAAAATACTATTTCGCTTAAGTGATTTTTCATCCTTAGCGGTAAATACCGCCGCCATATAGTGAGGCCAGCAAAAATAGGCCACGACAGATAGGAATATTGTGGAAATATACCAAGGAATATTCAGCCCTGTTTTTGGGAAGGTTAAGAAGCTCGGCATGGCGGTATCAATGGCTTTAAACATATCACCAAAGCTGCCGTAATAATGCAACGGAATATAAATCCCAATAAACACCACAACAATTAAGATCATTAAATCTTTTAGTGCGGATGTCCAAGCTGACCCATGTATACCTGAAATCATCACAAACAGCGTAACAGCAATAATACCAATCCAAATCGCCATATCTGCAGGGATCGCACCATAAGACGCTTGTGAAACAATAATACCAAGACCTTTCAATTGGAGCACAAATAATGGCACCATTGCCGCAATAGAAATTAGGCTAATTAACAACCCAAGCCCTTGGCTATTATATTTCTTGGTAAATAATTCAGAGATAGTCCTAACATCGTTATCTTTTGCAAAGCGCCAGACCCGCGGATGCACCCAATATAAAAATATCCCCATAAACGCATTTACAGCCAAGGTGTAGAGGATTGCGGGGCCTTTACCATATGCCCAACCACTTCCCCCCAGAAACGTAAAGGTGGTGTAGATTTCCCCTGCACTCAGTAAGAAAACGAGCAGTGCCCCGTAGCTTCGCCCCCCCACAGACCATCCTTCATGATCCATGGTTTTTCCCTTTTTCGCTCTAATCGCCAAATAAATGCTGAAAAGGAAAAATACCGTAATAATAATTAATGCGGAACTCATGACGTTTCCTTAAGATTTTTATTGTCTAACACATTAATTAATAACATGATAAGTGCTGTCACGATCACCCATGCCACAATCCAAAACATCAAAAAAGGTAACCCCATTACAAAGGGCTCAACCTCATTGGCATAATAAATTCCAACGGTTAATGCCAATACAGGGAAAATAACGAGGTAGTGATACCATCTCATAAAGAATCCTTATTTTTATTATTCGAAAGAAATCAATTCACGAGGTAAATAACTTAACATTTCAACACCCTCTTCTGTAATCAGTAACATGTCTTCAATCATAATTCCACCAACACCAATACCGTAGTAAGGTGTTTCCAAACTCATGACCATCCCCGCGCGGAATACTTCGGTGGTTGCAGCACTGACAAAAGGCGCTTCTTCTAAACCAACAAACACGCCATCACCATGCCCTAAATGGCCACGATTATAGTGCGGTAAACCTGATGAGCGAATTAATGCCATGGTTTCGTTAAATACGTCACTCAACGCAACTCCTGGCGCAATACGGCTCAACATATATTGATGGCCTTTTAATATCGTTTGGTAAATCGCTCTCACCTTTTCATTGGGTTTACCTACCACAAAGGTACGTGCAATATCTGCACCGTATCCAGCAACATCCACACCACAATCAAACTTAATTAAGTCCCCTTCTTTTGCAGGCACATTCTCTGGCAACATTTTAGGTGAAAAATCACTTCCTACTGAAATTAAGTGAAAACGACTGTAATTGGTTTCAGGAAAGGACATTACTTTCGCTTTAAAAGCCGCGGTTAGTTCCGCGGATGTACAGCCAACACGAATGAGCTGGCTAGCTGCTTCAATGCCTGCCTCAGTAATTTGGGCTGATTTTCGCAGATGGTTAATCTCCCACTCACTTTTGATCATGCGTAATTCATTAAAAAGCGGTGAGGAATCAACTAAGTTTAGTTCTGGAATGACTTTGTCTAACCAGTTTTTACCCGTGTAGGTAATTTGGTTAAGCTCAATCGCAACAGGTTTGCCATACACCCCCGCCTCAGATAAAGCGTCTTTTAATAAATTAAAAATGGTTTCGATTGGGCTATTGATCGGCCTTGCTTTCACCACTTTGCCATTATCAGGGTTATAAGGGTCGTCAACATCCACCCAAATTGGAAAGGTTTTAATTTGCGCATTTGGCATTTGTAAGCTTAAGTTCGCGGCTTCAAACTCATTCATGATCACCAGTGATTTTACCGTGGGATCACGGAAGATCACGGCAATGGCAGAACCTGTCTGCCTAAAAGTATACATAAAGAAGCTTGCAAACCCTGTTAAATGATAAAAATTATCACCAACTGTGGCAATTAGCGCTTCAATGCCATCACGCTCCATAATTTCACGGGCTTTATTTGTTACGTTTTCAAGGTGTTGTTGCTTTAAAAGTGACTCGGTTTTTTGAATTGTCATTGTTGTTTTCTCAATCCGTCGTTCTGATCGCTAAATAAATTCACAATATGACGAGCGAAATAATAAGTTCGCTTATTATATCGAGAGTTGAAATGAATACATCGTGTAAGGTGTAAGTTGGATATAACTAATAGTTATATATTAGTCAAAAATTAACCTTGCTAGAGATTTGAATTTTGGTGAAAAAATGAAAAGGACTACAAAAAATAGCCCTTTTACGATTTAAAACTGGGGGATTATAAGTTTTCAGCACAAGTGATGGCTTTTTCGGACTCATTGTTACGAGTGAGCCATAAAGAAAGCGCTTTTAATGAATCAGGTGTAAATTCATCACAACGTGCGCTAATTTCTTTTGGTGTAAGCCAACTTACCTCAACCACTTCTGACTCTTGCAGTGCAAAAGGGCCATGGCTAACACAGCTAAATAGCCCACCCCACACGCGGCAATGCTCATCCTCGAAATAAAAATGACCATGCTCTGCAAATGGTACACCTGCGATACCCAGCTCCTCTTCCGCTTCACGTTTTGCTGAATCAAGAATATTTTCACCTTGGGTAACAACACCACCTGCTGTGGCATCTAAAAAACCAGGGTGGAAATCTTTAATATCCGTGCGTCGCTGGACTAAGATCTTCCCCATTCCATCGTGCACAACAATATACGTCGCACGATGCCGTAAGTTTTCAGCACGCATTTGGCTGCGGGTTGCCTGAGCAATAACGTTATTATCCTCATCGACAATATCGACCCATTCGACGACTTCGGTTTGTTGTTCCATCCTGTAAACCTTTTATAATTAAGCTAAAATAGCTTATGTCATAGACTGATTGCCACGACATGTCAGACAATACAACGATGCTTTTGACTCGCACTTAATCGTTGATCCTAGCCCAATTTGCATTTGGTTGCTATCACAAATAAGTACTTATTATCACAATGCTCATAGAGCTTTTAGCATTTTTAAGATAACGTAATCAAATCACACAATTTGTGCTCACAGATGCTATAGTTAAATTATAAAACCTATGGAAACATTGTTTTAGCGCGATAACTTGAACTTAGCAAGATATCAGTTAGCTAACTGAGTGCAGACAACAACGCTGCGGTTTGAATAATACGCGGGATCCATCTCCTAAATAGTTCAAATTACAGCTAGGCGTCAAACGAAGGCATCCTTAGGAGCATACACAAGTATGTGACTAGCGCGAATGAGCATAGTCAACAACGCTGCGGTTTGAATAACACACGGGATCCATCCCCTAAATAGTTCAAATTGCAGCTAGGCGTCAAACGAAGGCATCCTTAGGAGCATACACAAGTATGTGACTAGCGCGAATGAGCATAGTCAACAACGCTGCGGTTTGAATAACACACGGGATCCATCCCCTAAATAGTTCAAATTGCAGCTAGGCGTCAAACGAAGGCATCCTTAGGAGCATACATAAGTATGTGATTAAGGTAACTGAGTGCAGACAACAACGCTGCGGTTTGAATAACACACGGGATCCATCCCCTAAATAGTTCAAATTGCAGCTAGGCGTCAAACGAAGGCATCCTTAGGAGCATACATAAGTATGTGACTAAGGTAACTGAGTGCAGACAACAACGCTGCGGTTTGAAATATGACGGGGATGAGGAGCATACACAAGTATGTGACTTAAGGTACTGAGCGTAGTCAACAACGCTGCGGTTTGAAATATGACGGGGATTTTGAAATATGACGGGGATGGCAATGAAAATACTCATAACAGGCGGCACAGGGCTAATCGGTACCCCTTTAGTCCAAAAGTTAATCTCCCTTGACCATAAAGTCACCATATTGAGCCGTTCACCACAAAAAGTGTACAGTCATTTCTGTAAAGCTGTCGAATGCTGGACATCTTTAAACGACATCAATAACCTCAACGGCTTCGATGCTGTTATCAACTTAGCTGGTGAGCCCATTGCCGAAAAACGTTGGACTGATGAGCAGAAAAAGCGCCTTTGTGATAGCCGTTGGAAAATCACCCAACGACTGACCGAACTCATTATAGCTAGTGAAACGCCACCGTCTGTCTTTTTATCGGGCTCTGCTGTTGGCTACTATGGTGACCAAGGCCAAATTGTTGTCACTGAAGACGAACAACCTCATGATGAATTTACCCATCAACTTGCCCAGCATTGGGAAGCGCTTGCAGAAAATGCAGCTTCCGATAAAACACGTGTGTGTTTACTGCGTACAGGGCTTGTATTGTCCCCTAATGGTGGAGTCTTGGGTAAAATTTTGCCTATTTTCAAAATGGGTGCAGGTGGGCCAATAGGTCATGGTAAGCAATACATGCCTTGGATACATATCAACGATATGGTCAATGCTATTTATTTTTTACTCATGACGCCTGTGCTTTCAGGCCCTTTCAATATGACAGCGCCTTATCCTGTGCATAATGACCAATTCACGGCTATTTTAGGGGATGTCCTCAACCGCCCTTCTTTTGTTCGCACCCCCGCTTTTGTGATCAAAGCCATTTTAGGCGAATCTGCAGCCTTAGTATTGGGTGGGCAGCAAGCGATTCCTAAACGTTTAGAAGAAGCTGGATTTGAATTCGAATTTATCGAGTTAAAAATTGCATTAGAAGACTTATTGGTTCCCAAGGAAAACTAACCCCCTTTTAATGCTCCTAATAGCCTCATATCTCTACCATCTCGTAATATAAATATAACGGGATGGTTTCCACGCATTCCTATGAAAATGCTTGTGAGAATCATATTTAATTATATCCACTACATATATTAAATACAAAATCATTGATATTTGAAAGATACAAATAGAAAACATCATTATGGTATCTATTTATTAGATAAATTAAGGATGCCATAATGCCTACCCAAATAAATTCATTGAATAAAATCCCCTTTACCCAATCAAAATTTTTAAATTTTTTACAAAAAGATAATTCTAAATTTTTCCAAGAAAACATTTTGAAAATTACAAACTCAAAAGAACCTTTCCTCGGTTTTTGTTATGGTGCATCTGTCAAATTCTTACACTATAGTGATAAAGGTTTAGAACAAGACTATATCAATATTTACAATAAATACTTCGATGATGTTAAAACTAACGACACAATGATAGCAAAAAAACGCAGTGATTTGGCGATGGCATCCGTTTCAGATTATAAAAAATACACAGAAAAAAAACATATCATTAAACAAGGAAATCAACTTCTCAAAGAGATATTTGATATACAAAAATTACGATACAATTCAACAAATAATTATAATTTATCACTACACATTCCATTATCCTCACCTATCTTTAAAGAAAAAAGTCTTTTGAAATTAATAGAACTAGCCTTAGATGAAAACATTAAATGGTGTGTAGATAAGGAATATAGAATGTTTAAAATTACGATAGCACCATTAATTTCTGACAATATCAAATGTACAAAAAAAATATATTCATTGAATTCAAGTGAAATTTCAAGTCCAGATACTGACACACAAAAATAAGCATATGGTATTATTGAATCAGCCATTAACAAAAAAACACATCAAATGAGAATTAATAGCCTATTAGATTTAATGCTAATTTCCACAAGCGAAAAAATAGAAAAAAGCTGGCTAGATACAAACAGCCAACAAAACTTAACTCCCAGTATAAAAATACAAGATGAATATGAAGAAATAACAAAATTAAATGATTTTATGGATGCAATTAGAGAATGCAAAGATGACAATCAAAATTATATATTTTTAAGCCCCAATCATGCTTGCGCAATTAATATCAAGAAAAGCAATAAAAGTGAAATCTATCAATTCTTTGACCCCAATGAAGGCATTTATCAATTTCATAACGTCGATGAGCTCACTTTTTTTCTAAAAAACTTTATGGATGAACATGAGACATATAAATTTATAAAAGATAGCGATTCTAATTATCAAATTTCATTTGTTAAACTTAATAGGATAAACCCAATTTCAAATAATCATAATAAAAAAAAAGTTTTTGATAGTAATTTAAAAATAAACAAATTGCTTGCATTAGATAACTTTGAGGTAAAATTTAAAAGAAAATCATTCAAAAACTTGATACCAAAAAACAAAACTTATCGCATTGTTCATCGTAATTTTGACAAGAAAAGCCATCTTGTGACATTAGCATTTCATTACACTCAATCAAATAATAAGAAGCAAAAAAACATCTACTCATCGAACATTGTTACCCCCATCCTTCATCAGGTTATACAAAGTAACCTGGCACTATTGAAAAAAACGGATGAGGACATTTTTATTGATAAAAGAGGCAATATTTATCCTGTGGCACCTGATATTTCTATGGGTAATTTTAACCCTAATACTGACCCTAGCTTTATGTTTGGCACAAGGACACTTAATAACCAAGTGTAAATACTATCTTAATTTATTTGGCCCCTTGCCAGCGATGAAATAAATCCTGTTCAAGTTCAATATCAAATTGGTCGAGTACACGGTTAACCGTTTGATTGACAATATCTTGAATGGATTGAGGTTGATGATAAAACGCTGGCATGGGTGGCATAATCACAGCTCCCATTTCAGCTGCTTGTACCATCAACTTCAAATGCCCAACATGCAATGGTGTTTCACGTACCCCGAGGACTAATTTTTTCCCTTCTTTGAGTACCACATCTGCCGCCCTTGTCACTAAGGTATCGGTATAGCTGTGAACAATACCTGAAAGGGTTTTCATGGTACAGGGCATAATCACCATGCCGGCAGTACGAAAGGAGCCTGACGAAATGGCCGCTGCAATATCGCGGCTATCGTAATTAAAATCAGCAAGTTGCTGTACGTCTTTCACGCTGTATTGTGTTTCCAGCGCTAATGTTTGGCGGGCAGCCGCACTCATCACCAAATGGGTTTCAACCTGTGTAACGGGTTTTAGTACCTCAAGCAATCTGACGCCATATATCGCCCCACTTGCTCCAGTTAACCCAATTATCAGTTTTTTCATTTCTCTGCCCAATCCACGGTAATTTTTAAAGATTATATACTATATTACGCGCCGTTGTTTGCCCTAACCGAATAATCAACATTCTGAGGATGTCAGGTTGCCACCAATACTGATAAAAACACACTGACGAAAACAATTCTCTAAATAGCTTGAACAACAGCTTAGCGGCAAGAGAAGTCATCCCAAGGAGCATACAGTAGTATGTGACTTGGGTGACTGAGCGCAGCCAACACCGCGACAGCCTAAAGGCACCAATCTCATCCTCTAAAGATTTTAGGTTGTCGCTAGGCGGCAAGAGAAGTCATCCCAAGGAGCATACAGTAGTATGTGACTTGGGTGGCTGAGCGCAGCCAACACCGCGACAGCCTAAACACACCAATCTCATCCTCTAAAGATTTTAGGTTGTCGCTAGGCGGCAAGAGATGTCATCCTAAGGAGCATACAGTAGTATGTGACTTGGGTGACTGAGCGCAGCCAACACCGCGACAGCCTAAAGGCACCAATCTCATCCTCTAAAGATTTTAGGTTGTCGCTAGGCGGCAAGAGATGTCATCCCAAGGAGCATACAGTAGTATGTGACTTGGGTGGCTGAGCGCAGCCAACACCGAGGTAGCCTAAAGGCACCAATCTCATCCTCTAAAGATTTTAGGTTGTCGCTAGGCGGCAAGAGAAGTCATCCCAAGGAGCATACAGTAGTATGTGACTTGGGTGGCTGAGCGCAGCCAACACCGAGGTAGCCTAAAGGCACCAATCTCATCCTCTAAAGATTTTAGGTTGTCGCTAGGCGGCAAGAGATGTCATCCCAAGGAGCATACAGTAGTATGTGACTTGGGTGGCTGAGCGCAGCCAACACCGCAACAGCCTAAAGGCACCAATCTCATCCTCTAAAGATTTTAGGTTGTCGCTAGGCGGCAAGAGAAGTCATCCCAAGGAGCATACAGTAGTATGTGACTTGGGTGGCTGAGCGCAGCCAACACCGCAACAGCCTAAAGGCACCAATCTCATCCTCTAAAGATTTTAGGTTGTCGCTAGGCGGCAAGAGAAGTCATCCCAAGGAGCATACAGTAGTATGTGACTTGGGTGGCTGAGCGCAGCCAACACCGCGACAGCCTAAAAGATGACGAGGATTTTAGGGAGATCAGCCACAATCCCAGTTATACACCACCCTGCTAAAATCCCTTTTCTTCAAATCTTCGGGATGAATAAAGAAATTCCCTACACCAATGTCTCCCCACAGGATCCCGACTTCATAGTCGCTGTTTATTTGTAGGAGCAACTCATATTGCTGAATATCTTCTTCGTACTCTCTTGGATCTGATTGCGTAAAGAATGGATAGCCACCAATACAATGCGCACCTGACGCAAAGGCATCACTGTATGGTTCAACCCAGTCATCATAAAAATCTTCGCCTTCAAACTGGTCTTCGTAGTCATAGAGGTTATCAACGCCCAATATTTTTTGCCCGAATTGAAAATCATCGATACTGATATATTGCTCTGTCGGCGTATACTCGATAGCACAGGTTTGGTCAACGGGCGTGTAATAGTCATCTGAGTGCGCTGCAATAACGGCGGAAAAGTCTTGGGTTAATTTCGCTGTATCTTCAATAATATTTTCACGGTAGATAATCCTAAAGTCCGCTTGTTTTTGGCGGTCTTCGAAATTAGCCCCATATAAATCATCACCGCCGATAAAAAACTGTAACAGTCCTTTTTCTGGGTAGTTTGCCAATTTAGGCATTTGTGCAAAGTTGATTTGTGCGAGCAATTTTAACGGAATTCCCTCGCTATCGATGGGGTAAGGTTCGTTCAGAGGTAAGTACGGCATTCCACCCACACGACTTTCCCACCACACATATTCTTCTATCGGTGTTAAGGTCATTTCAACAAGGTTTTTTTTCGTTGCTTTGATTTTATCTATGAAGGGTTTTATGACATCAGGAAGAGAATCGAAATCAGCCATACTTAGCTCCAAATAGGTTGTTAATTTCTTTCTAGCCTACTTGATTTTTTCGAATTTTAAATCAGATATAACTGCAACTTATTCGTTTATTTAAAGCAATGATAGAAAAAATAACGTAAGCCTATGTGGAGTCAATGTTCTAACGAGTTTGAGTAACAGCCTAGTGGCAAAGAAACTATCCCAAAGCGCATACAAAAGTATGTACTTGTTAGCTAAATGATGCCAACAACGCTGTCACTCAAACTATGAACGAAGATTTTAGCCTTCGTTATAAATTTCCAAATCCTCGACTTCACTCTTATCTTTTAACTTCAGCTCGTCGTCTTTTCGCAAATTTTCCAAATAATCTAAATAACCTTGGTCAATGTCTTTGGTAACATAAATCCCATCAAATACGGAACATTCAAACTCAGTAATTTCTGGATTTTCTTCACGAACAGCATCAACTAAGTCTGATAAATCTTGGAAGATTAACCCATCAGCACCAATTAATTTGCGAATTTCATCCACTTCACGACCATGAGCAATCAACTCGTTCGCATTTGGCATATCAATACCATAGACGTTCGGGAAGCGAACTTCAGGCGCCGCAGAGGCGAAATAGACATTCTTTGCGCCAGCTTCGCGCGCTAGTTCAACAATTTGCTCTGAGGTTGTGCCACGAACAATGGAATCGTCAATTAGTAACACGTTTTTGTCACGAAACTCAGCACGGTTGGCATTCAGTTTACGGCGAACAGATTTACGCCGCTCTTGCTGACCCGGCATGATAAACGTACGGCCAACATAACGATTTTTCACAAAACCTTGGCGATACGGTTTATTTAATATATGGGCGATTTCTAACGCAATATCGCAAGACGTTTCTGGAATCGGGATAACGACATCGATATTTAAGTCTTCCCACTCACGCGCAATTTTTGCACCGAGCTTTTGACCCATACGCAACCTTGCGTTATAGACCGATACTTTGTCGATGAATGAATCTTGGCGAGCAAAATAGACGTATTCAAAAATACATGGCGTCAATTGAGGGTTGTCAGAACATTGGCGTGTGAATAATTGACCTTTTTCAGTGACATATACCGCTTCACCAGGTGCCACATCACGTAAAAATTCAAAACCTAATGTATCGAGCGCAACACTTTCAGAAGCGACCATATACTCATGTTCACCACTCTCTGTAATACGGCGTCCTAACACTAACGGACGAATACCGTGTGGATCACGGAATGCTAACATACCATGGCCAATAATCAGAGCGACACATGCGTAAGCACCACGCAGTTTTTTGTGCATCGCAGCCACTGCACTGAAGACGTTATCGGGTTCAAGGGGGAAATGGTCAAATCTGTCTAATTCATACGCCAGCACATTGAGTAAAATCTCAGAATCCGAGGTCGTATTAACATGGCGACGTGCAGTTTCAAACAAACTTCGCGTAAGTTCGTGTGCGTTTGTCAGATTACCATTATGAGCAAGTGTGATACCAAATGGTGAATTTACGTAAAAAGGCTGTGCTTCCGAGGCACTTGAGCTGCCTGCTGTTGGATAACGGACATGCCCTAATCCCATACAACCTTGTAACCGAAGCATATGGCGAGTTTCAAACACATCTTTCACAAGGCCATTTGCTTTACGTAAACGAATATTATTTTTGCCATCAATAGTGGCAATACCTGCTGCATCCTGCCCACGGTGCTGAAGCACTGTTAAAGCATCATAAATTGATTGGTTAACTGGTGTAACACCAGCGATCCCGACAATACCGCACATTTGGTCTTTCCTCATCAGCCAGACGGAGAAATGTTCTCCGGTAGGAAACTTGACGCATTTTGCAGGTAGTCAAAAAACCACCTGATAATATGACTGAACTGTGGAATAAATTCTGAACGCTGCCAATCCTCACTTTGAGGAAGCGGTGTAAAGGTATCGAGAAAAAACAGCAAGGCCGATACAATCAACACACCACGCAGCGCACCGAAGCAAATCCCCAGAACACGATCTGTGCCTGATAACCCAGTTTTTTGCACTAAAGAGCTGATCACATAGTTCACCACCGCACCCACAATTAATGTGGCAATGAATAATGCGGCGATTGCAATGCCATTTCGCACCAGTACGTCCTCAAAGCGGGTAAAATAGTCCGCTAAATAAGGGTAAAATGTACTTGCGACAAAAAAAGCACAGCCCCATGTCACCAGTGATAGTGCTTCACGAACAAAACCACGGATCAAACTAACCAGTGCCGAGAAGCCAATAATGGCGATAATTGCGTAATCTATCCAGACCATATTTCATCCAAAATTCGCACTCACGACATCAGCGAAGTGCATTCTAACAGAAAACGAAAACGTTTGCGTAACCATTTTTCTATCAATTTACAAAAAATAGCGGCGAAAAGAAAAAATCATAATCGCCGCAGTAAGTTACTAAATCCCCTTACCTTTTAGGGATTATTGATTCTATTTATTAGGGTTTGAATGTTTGAATTATCCCTTTTGTTCCTGTTATCGCGTTAAGTTCAGGAAGCGCGGCTTCTAGCTTCTGCCGTGATGCCTCTGGCCCGACATAAATACGCGTGAGTTTATTGTTCACCGGTCTTGCTGGAACGGTATACACTTGGTAACCCGATAACCGCAGCTTCGCAACAATCTCCTCAACCTTGCTGGCATTGTTTAGAGCAATGACTTGAACAACAAATGCTTTGCCTTGCGGCTCAGGTTTAACCTCGGGTTTTGGTTCAGGCTTCGGCTGTGGTTTTGGCTCAGGCTTGGGTTCTGGCTTGGGTTCTGGCTTAGGCTCTGGTTTTATTGGCTCAACTGTCGCTGGGACGTTTGCCGCGACTTGTTCATTTTGCTGCTGGGTAATTGCTTCTGATAACATAGCTTCAGAAGCCCCTTCCGAAGAGGCGCTCGCGCTATTATGTGCTAACGGTGCAATTGCTTCGATATCTTCTTCATCACCTGGCTTTGGAATAATAGGAATGGCCGCAAATTCACTTTCATTATATTTCTTATCGCCATCAAGAAGTGCAGGAAGCACGATGACCCCTGCCGCAACCAGTACAATGACGCCAGCAAGACGATTTTGAAATTTACTAGCCACCAGCACTATCCTTTTTGGTTTTCTAATAACATCATGACATGAGCGACTGTGTGGAATGACCCACAAACTACAATCACGTCTTGTTCTTGCGCCTCAACACAAGCTTGCTGCCATGCTTTTTCAACACAATCAAACACATTAGCTTGCTGTACATGCTGGCTCAATTGAGCCACATCAGCCCCTCGAAACTCAGTTAATGGTGCGAGATACCAGTCAGTCACCTGCTGCGATAAACACTCAAGCGTGCCTTGAATGTCTTTATCACCGAGCATCCCAACAACCGCACGAATGCGACGGCCATCAACCGCAGGTAAGCCAGCTAATTTACTCACTAAATACCCTGCAGCATGAGGATTATGTGCCACATCCAAAATCATTAATGGTTTCTCACCAATAATTTGGAAACGTCCTGGCAATTGAGCTGATTTTAAACCTTGATAAATGGCAGCATCCGTGACTTTTTTTGCAATATCTGCATCAATTTGCAGTAAACAGCTAATTACGCCTAATGCCGTTGCCGCATTCGCCAGTGGCACATTCGGTAATGGAAGATCATGCCATTCACGTTGTGAGCTCTGCCAAGACCAACTCGTTGCTTGTTCGCTGTATTGCCAATCTACACCACGACGGAATAAATGGGTGCCAATGTTGTCTGCATATTTTCCAATCGACTCTGGCATATCGGGTTCACCCACCACACCATAATGTCCTTGGCGGAAAATACCTGCTTTTTCATGACCGATATGTTCACGATCAGACCCCAGCCAATCCGTGTGGTCGAGAGCAATACTGGTAATCGCAGCGATGTCTGCATCCACCACATTGGTCGCATCTAAACGCCCACCTAAGCCCACTTCTAAGATAACGATATCTAAATGAGCTTGCTTAAATAATTGTAGTGCAGCCAATGTGCCATATTCAAAGTACGTAAGAGAAATATTTTTACGTTGTGCTTCAATGGTCGCGAAAGCCTCACAGAAATCAGACTCGGAAAGCTCCTGCCCTTGAATACGTACACGTTCAGTGTAGCGCACCAAATGTGGCGAGCTGTAAACCCCCACTTTTAGCCCCGCTGCTATCAAAATTGATTCTAGCGTATGGCAAGTGGTGCCTTTTCCGTTGGTACCTGTGACGGTAATAACGCGAGGAGCTGGTTGCGTCAGATTCATGTGCCGAGCAACTTGGCCGACTCGTTCCAACCCCATGTCAATGTTTTGACTATGCAGGTCAGTGAGATAAGAAAGCCAAGCCTCCAAAGGAGACTTGGCTGTAGGAATGATTAGATTACTCATCATCTTTTTTATGCTTTGCAGAATCCTTTTCTGGTTCTTCGGCACTGATCTCATCAATAGCATTCAGGTCGATTTCTACTGTTTCTGCCACAATGATTGGCGTTTCATTAAAACTTGGCTTATTCGTTAACATCGCCAAAATTTCAGCCAGGCGATCACGCATTTCAGGGCGTCGCACGATCATATCAATGGCGCCTTTTTCCAGTAAGAATTCACTACGCTGGAAACCTTGTGGTAACTTTTCACGCACGGTTTGTTCGATAACACGAGGGCCTGCGAAGCCGATCAGCGCTTTAGGTTCTGCCACGTTGATATCACCCAGCATCGCTAAACTTGCTGAAACACCACCCATGGTTGGGTCAGTTAGCACTGAAATGTATGGTAAACCGCGCTCTTGCATTTTTGCTAAAGCGGCACTGGTTTTCGCCATTTGCATCAACGATAACAACGCTTCTTGCATACGCGCGCCACCACTTGATGAGAAACACACGAGTGGGCAATTATCTTCCAACGCTTGTTCTACCGCACGGACAAAACGTGCTCCGACGACGGAGGCCATTGAACCGCCCATAAAAGAGAATTCAAACGCAGCGGCAACAACAGGCATCCCTTTCAATGTACCTTTCATCACGACCATCGCATCTTTTTCACCCGTTTCTTTCTGCGCTGCTGTAATGCGGTCTTTATATTTTTTGGAATCCTTAAACTTGAGAATATCTTTTGGCTCAAGTTCGCTACCGAGTTCTGTCGTAGAATTTTCATCAAGGAAAGTTTCTAAGCGCTGACGGGCATGGATACGCATATGGTGGTCACATTTTGGACACACAGATAAATTGCGTTCTAACTCAGCACCGTATAAAACTTGTCCACAGCTATCGCATTTAGTCCAAACCCCTTCAGGGATGTTGGCTTTGTGTGATTGGGTCAAGTTACCTTTCTTTAAAATTTTTTCAATCCAGCTCATTAATGGACCTTTTTGTCTGTTTCACTCTGGTTATCACCAGTATGTAATTTTTTGCCATTAAACCACAATGATATCTCACTGTAGATAAAAACTTTTTAAACCACTTAGTGGTTATCGATTTTTTGCGCTGCCGCACGCTTTTCTTTTGCAGCAATCCGACGATGACGAATAATTTCAACCACCCCCGGCAGAATTGAAACAAAGATAATCGCGACTATCAGTAATTTCAAATTCTTTTGTACGAACGGTAATTCACCGAAGAAATACCCTGCATAAGTGAATAATAATACCCAAATAAATGCGCCCGTCACATTATAAAATGCAAAGTGACGATAAGACATTTTGCCCATTCCTGCAACGAAAGGTGCAAAAGTTCTGACTATCGGCACGAAACGCGCCAGTATAATTGCCTTGCCACCGTGCTTTTCATAAAACGCATGGGTTTTATCTAAATAAACACGACGAAAAATCTTTGAATCCGGATTTTTAAATAATCTTTCACCAAAAATACGCCCAATCGTATAGTTTACCGCATCGCCAATAATTGCTGCGGTAATCATTAACGCCACCATCAAATGTACGTTGAGTTCATTACTGTCCAAGGACGAAATAGCGCCCGCAACAAATAATAACGAATCTCCTGGCAAAAATGGTGTGACCACTAACCCTGTTTCACAAAATAGGATCAGGAACAGAATACCATATACCCACGTGCCATAATCTCTGACCAGTTCAGCGAGGTGCACATCAATATGTAAAATAAAGTCGATAATAAAACTGATAAATTCCATATAATCCTCATTAATAATAGCATCCGTGCTATTTGCAGTAATTATGAGATAAAGTTAGCGTCGATTTACATCAGTTCATCTTCGAGAAAAAGAGGCCCCATGACATGACTGGGGAGCGCAAATTTCTCTGGATAATCCACACTGACCAAATAAAGCCCTTCCGCTTTTGCCGTGGCGGCAGCTTTAGTTCGGTCTTTTAATTCAAGAAGATGAGCCATCCAATCAATGTCTTGATTGCCACAGCCAATCTCCAACAAACTACCAACAATGTTTCTCACCATATGATGTACAAACGCATTGGCTTTAATATCCACCACCACATAATTGCCGTGGCGGCTCACATTGACGTGCATAACATTACGCCAAGGTGTTCTAGACTGACACTGGACTGCTCTGAATGACGTGAAATCACGCTCGCCTATCAGTGCTTGTGCCGCTTTGTGCATCCGTTTTTCATCCAGTGGATAATGAAAATGCGTCACGCCATTGGATAAGATGGCAGGCCGATAGCGGTGATTAAAAATCACGTAGCGATAACGACGCGCCGTTGCACTAAAACGCGCATGGAACTCATCACCCACAGGTTGGCACCAACGTACCGCAATATCTGGCGGTAAATGCGTGTTAACACCCATCGTCCAAGCGGCTTCTTTACGCTCAACTGACGTTTCGAAATGCACAACTTGCCCTGTTGCGTGAACACCTGCGTCTGTTCGACCCGCACAAAACACGCCAATCGGCTCTGCGGCGATTTTCGACAAGGCTTCCTCGAGACAACCTTGTACACTTTTCACTTCTTGCTGGCGTTGCCAACCAAAATACCGACTGCCGTTGTATTCAATACCTAACGCGATACGATGCAACTTTGTTGACTCGGACATCAGTAAAACAGCTCCTGAGCGAGTTTTTCCGCTGTTTCAACTGCCATTAATGCACCACCGAAACGCACGTTGTCCGCGACTGACCAAAACTGTAAAATCTCGGGGATCCCGTAGTCATTGCGCACACAGCCAATACTGAGCAGGTCGTTACCAGACGCATCTGTCACTTGTGTTGGATAATCACCCTCTTCTGAGACCTGAATATCATCAAAACGTTCAAATTCATCGTTCGCTTCTTCAGCGCTAATCGGGCGCAGCGTTTCTAAATGGACAACTTGTGCATTACCATAAAAAACAGGGGATTGGATAAAACTGACTGCAACAGGTAAGCCATCGTCCTGCAACACTTTACGCACCTGTTCAACTAAGCGGCGCTCATGTATGACACTGCCTTCCATATCCGCCAATAGCGGCAGCATATTAAAGGCTAATTGCTTACTAAAGCGCCCTTCTTCCGCTGGAATACCATTCAATAAACGTGCGCTTTGCCCTGCCAGTTCATCTACCGCCGCTTTACCGTAGCTTGAAACTGATAGCATATTGGTTAATGTGATACGGCCTAAACCCGCGGCATCCACTAACGGTTTAATTGCTGTCAATAATTGGCTAACTGCGCTATCTGCTAACGAAATAATATTGCGATTACGGTAATCCGCTAATACTTGCGGGTTCACGGCAGGTACAATTAATGGCACATCAGGTTCTTGAGCAAACACACCGCTGGTATCAATCACAATGCAGCCATCTTGTGCCGCGGACTCTGCGTATTGCAGCGTTGCCGCTTCGCCTGCCGCGAAGAAAGCCATTTGGGCTTGTGACCAATCGAAGTCTTTGGCATCGTTTACTTGAATACTTTTACCATTAACACGTACGCTCTCCCCCGCACTGCGTTCACTGGCCAGTAAATACAGCTCGCCGACTGGGAATTCTCTTTCTTGTAACAGTGAAATTATTGCTTCACCCACAGCACCGGTTGCACCCAATACTGCAATATTCCAACCTTCAGTCATGGCTATTCCTCTAAAAAATAAAAAATTAAATGACCTCAATAATTGAAGTCATTTAATCAGATGTTCATCTTACTGAAATCTATGATTGGTGAATTAAGTTCGCCTTAAAACCGAGCTCAGTGAGTAAAGTGGCTGTTTGCGGGTCATCACAAATCACATTCAGGGATGACCACTCACGGCGTTCTTGGTAATTTTTGCGCAATTTATCAAATTCACCTTTGATACCAGCAACAGCTCTAAGTGCTGCATCATCACGGCGCACATCATACACTAGATGCACTAACCTTTTGAGCTGGTTTTGCGTTAATTTACCATTAAGAGCTAATTCGCTAATATCAGGTTTTGGCAGTAGCGATGAGAGGGAAACGTGCGCCGATTTACCGAGAAATTGGCAATAAGCTTCATAAACTTGTGTCGTTCCACGCGCTTTCCCTTCTAAGGTATAACCTGCAATATGTGGCGTACCGATATCGACTAAATGGAGTAAGTCGGTATTCAAATCAGGCTCTGGCTCCCAAACATCCAGTACGACACTGATTTTTTTTCCTTGTTGAAGTACTGCGAGTAACGCTTGATTATCAACGACCTCACCACGGCTAGCATTGATTAAAATAGTCCCTTCACGCAAGTTCTCTAAGCGGGTTTTGTCCATCAAATGGAAGGTTTGGTCTTCCCCTGCCATATTCAGTGGTGTATGGAAAGTCAGCACATCGGCCTGAGTAAGCAACTCATCAAAAGCCACAAATGGCCCTTCTTCGCCTTTTGCTGCGCGTGGTGGATCGCATAACACGGTTTTCACACCCCATGCGTTCAAGCGCGTGGCTAAACGACCACCCACATTACCGACGCCCACGATCCCAACGGTTTTATCCCGTAAATCAAAGTTATCGCGCTGTGCAAGCAGTAATAAAGACGAAATCACATATTCCACCACAGCAATGGCATTACACCCTGGTGCAGAAGAAAAACCAATATTGGCAGTGGACAACCATGCCGTATCCACATGGTCAAATCCTGCAGTTGCGGTACCGACAAATTTAACAGGTGTCTTATTCAAAAGTGATTCATTGACTTTGGTGATGGAGCGAACCATTAATGCATCTGCATCAATGAGTTCTTGTTCAGGGATCGGGCGTCCTGGTACGGCCTTAACGTCACCTAGCTCACTAAACAGTGCCTGAGCGTAAGGCATATTTTCATCAACTAAAATTTTCACGCGGTATGTCCCAATGATTGACAATTTATCTCTGTATCACAATATTTTGCCACGGTTTAATCTAGATGCCTACGAGAGTTAGCGCTCCAGACCAAAGTTATCATCCATCGCAAATTCTTTCACACGGAACCGGTCAGGTGTCACCCCTGAAATTTGTTGGAACATCGCAATAAATGCAGATGCCGAACTATATCCCACATCCAACGCCACTTCATGCACACTTTTTCCTCTTTCCAAGCCTGCAACCGCATGTAAATAACGTAAACGTTGCCGCCATTCACTAAACGACATACCGAGCTCTTGTTGGCAGCGCCTTGATAGCGTACGCTCTGAGGTATAAGAACGTTTTGCCCATTGGGCCAGTGTCGTGTTATCTGAGGGGTCGTTTTGCAGCTCTTGCAAAATCGGGGCTAAAAATTTGTCCTTGGTGGCAGGTAAATAAGTGTCTTGGCATGGGGAGAGGGAGAATTGGTCAATCAAAACATGGGCAAGGCGCAAATCTTGTTCTGTTTCGGGTTGAACAACACCCCGCTGGTACATATCCGTCATAATAGATTGAAATATCGTACTTAAACGAACCACGCACGGACGCTGAGCTAATACATCATTATATTCATGCGAGAAATCCACGATGCGAAATTTGACACTTTCTTTATTAAAGCTAGCATGGGGAATATTCGCGGGGATCCAAATACAAAATTCAGGCGGTGCCAAGTAGTGCTTGCCAGCCACTTCCATTTCCATAATACCGCACACGACATACAGCATCTGCCCAAATGGATGTGAGTGTGATTTGTACTCAGTGAGTGCAGCGGTTTGTTCGTGACGAAATGCAATAAGTTCAGGCTCAATTATATTGCATTCACTAATGTGCCAAATATCTAATTTTGAATTTCCCATGATACCTGTCTGAAAAGCGTTATCGATTGTCTGATTATCAGTATATCTAAAAAATCGGTCAGATGTATACTGGATCACATTCGATATGGGAGAATGTTTTAATGAAGAATTTGCTTTTTCCGCTAATTGCGGTTTTATTGTGGTCAATCAATGCCATTGTGAACAAAGCAGCGTCCACTGCCATTGACCCCGCAGCGATTTCCTTTTACCGTTGGGCACTTGCATTAGTCGTTATGACCCCCTTTGTTCTGCGCTCAGTACTGCGCCACCACAAAGTAGTGATGAAACATTGGTGGCAATTGGCCATTTTAGGGGCGCTCGGGATGATGCTATACCAAAGCTTAGCCTATTATGCCGCCCACAGTGTTAGTGCAACATTTATGGGAATAATGAACTCATTAATTCCATTACTTACAGTAATCATCAGTATTTTTGTACTGCGCGTAATCCCAACAGTCGGTATCGTTCTGGGTTCGGCTTTGTCGCTGTTTGGTTTATTGTGGCTAGTCAGTCAAGGCAATCCAAGTACGTTGCTATCCCACGGGTTAGGCCAAGGCGAGTTAATGATGATTGTTGCCTCTGCGGCTTATGCACTCTATGGCGTGCTGACAAAACGTTGGGCAATTCAGCTCTCTAGTTGGGACTCACTCTATGTGCAAATTTTCTTTGGGGTGATTTTACTGTTACCAAACTTCTTAATGGCCGATGACGTAGCACTGAATAGTCACAATATTGGGTTAGTCATGTTTGCAGGGATTGCCGCCTCCATTATTGCTCCAGCTTTATGGATCCAAGGGGTGATGCGTTTAGGCGCAAATACCACATCTATATTTATGAATCTCGCGCCTGTATTCACTGCAATTATCGCTATTTTCGCCTTAGGTGAAGAGCTAAAAAGCTATCATTTAATCGGCGGAGGCGTCGTATTACTGGGTGTCATGTTAGCGCAGCAACTACGTACTCCACTCACACACATGTTCCGCCGTGAAAAAAAGGTGGTTCAAAAGGATACTTGTCAGTAGAATAGAATTACAAAAGCAATAAAGCAATGTCGTCACTCATATGCCCCACATTGTGGGGCTATGTTTGAAAGTCCCTCACAAAAGAATCCCTATATTTCTCTCTCTTTTTTACTTTTTTCGTCTCTTTTTTATCAACATTAATGCTTTGTGACATTTTAAAATCACTCAGTTATTCATTATTTTCCTACCATTGGTAATCTCAAAACCATCTTATTGCCCATTGTAGACAAAATCCGATTGAAACTTCTTCATAAGCAATTAGACTTAAGCCAAATTAAATACCTCTTTAGTAGTATTAACTCAGAGTGCCCATTGAACACAGGAGCGTGGCAAATAACCTGATAAGCCATGACAAGGAAAAACCATGACTAAACAGTTTAAGATGGTATTGTTTGTATTGATAATAATTGCTATCGCAGGTGGCATTTATTTTATCAATGCATCAAGCCAATCCAACCCAGCTCAAGCTGGGTATGACTTATATCAACAAGGTGATACTAAAGCCGCTGTTGAGCAATTTCAAAAAAATGCCGATAAAGATCCTCAATCTGCCTATGCCTTAGCCATGATGTATAAAGATGGAATTGGTATTGAGCCTGATGATGAAGCGGCGCAGCGTTATTTGATCAAAGCCGCTGAAGCTAATAATAAAAATGCACTCTATAACCTAGGTTATTACCGTTATAACCGTGAGATGGATGATACCCCAAACGATAGAAGCGGTCTCGTTTCCCTCACAAAAGCAGCTGATTTAGGTGTAATAGAAGCACAAGAGTTAGTGGGCAGTGTGTACATGGAGGATAGATACGACGAAATTCCCCAAGACATCAAGCTAGCGCGCCACTACTTTACATTAGCCGCTGAGCAAGGCTCCAAAATATCAAAATTTGCACTGGGTTATATCGCCCATCAATTTGACAAGGACAATAAAAAGGCAGTTGAAATCTTAACACCGCTAGCTAGCAAAGATTTTCCATTCCCTGCCATGTTGCTGGCCACGATTTATGAACAAGGTGGCGATGGGATCGCACCAAACCCTGCGTTAGCCAAAAAATACGAACGCATGTCATACTCCTCTACGTTCGATTATCTTTCCCAAAGCAATGACAGGGAGCCAGCACCTTTATCATTGTATGGTTCGCAAACTGCTGAAGAAAAACAACAAATTATTGCCAACCTTGAAGAACGAGCCAGTAAAGGCGAAGAATACGCTATTTACACGTTATATCACAAATACAGTGTGGGAGAAGACGTCAAACGCAGTGAATTACGCGCAATGGCGTATTTGCGCCCTCTAATACAACAAAAGAAACCTAAGGCACTGTACCTCAGTTACCTTGCAGACAATAGCAAAATTAAAGCGCTAACTGAGGCTGCGGACCAACAATATCCAGACGCGATGTATGAAGCTTATCGTGCTTATTCAGGTACTATTTTCAATTCAGTTGAACGGAATGACGCTTTAGCCAATAAATACTTAATCTCAGCGGCGGATTTGGGGCACCAAGAAGCGCTTATAACCATCACCCAACGCGCCATTTCTGACTATAATTTTCCCACTAAAAAACTCAATGAAACCGTGGCAAAATATCTGCCAGAATTAATGAAGAAGTACCCAAACTCAGCAAAGGCACAAATTCTTGCCAGCCAAGTTTATGGTACTAAAGGCAGTGTATTATATTCCCCAGAAAAATCTTTTGAGGCGACAGAAAAAGCAAACCGCATTCAGCCAAGTTATGAAACACAAATGCAACTTGCTCGCGGCTATATTAATGGCTTTGGAACAGAAAAAAACCTCGAAAAAGCCACACAAATACTGAAAGATAACTTAGATTCACGGGGCTACCCATCCACCGCAGAACGCATGTTAGTTCATTTATACTATCGTTATGACATTAAAGCATTTGTGGATGAAAAAACGATTGTTGATATCTTAAAAAAAGACGTTATTGAACGCGATAATGACGCATTAGCCCATTATTATGCAGACTATTTACTACGCCAAGATGCAGAAAACAATAAAAAATTAGCCTTTGAACTGTATGAGAAAGCAAGCAAATACGACTATAACGGCCGTGTCTATTACGCTGCTGCCCTGCTCAAATATCAACCCACTGAAACCAATACCATCGCCAATATACTTGTCGATTTATTAGACTCGCCTCGAGCCAAATCAGAGTTAACCCCCGAAGAACTCGCCACCGCCTATGATGTTTTATTTAAAACAGGCTTAAACCGCAGAGATACGAAGGCCATACTGGTTAGATTAGCGGCCAATGAGAAAAATACTGAAGCACAAAAATTAATTGAGCCACTGATTGGTACAGACGCAGATATCACTTATCAGTATGGTATTACGCAACTTACAAACTTAAAAAATGTAAGTGCCCTAACGAATGACGAACTCAAGCCTTATTATGACACTATTTTAAAAGCCGCAGATTTAGGAAGTACCTCCGCGATTTTATATATTGCACAAAACCTTGATGGCGTGAATTACATCAATGATAAAGCCTATTATAAAGACCGCTTCCAAGCCATCTCTGGGTTAACGTCTAATGACCTCGTTCCGCAGTATAAGCGCTGTGCAGCATTAGGCAGCAACCGCTGTTTATATGAGTTGGGTGAAATTTACCAAAAAGGCAATTATGGGGAAGATGCTAACTATGATCTCGCCATGGAATATTACAACAAAATATCCGACCCTGATTTCAGCTTTTTAAAATCACGCAAAAGAGAAATTGAAAAAGCGAGAGCCTCGTTTATTACCATTCAGGCGAATGCAAAAAACAATGACTCTGATGCCATTCGCACCCTCGCCAATGCCTATAAATTCGGTAATTATGGGCAGAAGGTCGATAAGCAAAAATGGCAAGAATACCTAGAGAAAAGCGCCAAGCTGAATAATAAAACAGCACTTGAAGAGTTAATTGATTATTATAATGAAAATGAAGAACTTCAACGTGCAAACAAAAGCAAAATTATTGGTTATTACGACCAATTAGCTGCCCTTGGTAGCAAAAACTATACCCGTGAACTGGCACACCAATATTTAAATGGCAGCCAATTAGTTGATGTTGATCGTCAAAAAGCCCGAGAATACTACCTAAAAGCAGGTAGTTGGGGCAATCAATACATCAAGTATATGGATGACTTTGATATTGGCATGCAAACGCTAAATGAAAGTGCAGTTGCAAAATACAAAGTGGGCCGCGCCTATTTATATGGTAATGGAGTGAAAGAAGACCGCCAGCAAGCCATGAAATACTTGAAAATGGCCAGTGACGACAATAACGATAACGCAATAATCCTCTACAGTGAAATGCTGTATTTGGGCGAACTCTCCGCAGATAAGAAAACGCTAGTTGTTGAACCCAATTGGGATGAAGCCATTGTTTATCTGAGGAAACATTCCAACCCAAGCCGTGTTGAAGAATACACAAAACTGTATGATACCACCGTGGTACCTGCACAAAATGGTGATGCAGCGGCGGCTGAAAAATTAGGGGATTGGTATAAATCCCGCGGTCACGCCCCTGCTGCGCAGCTTTGGTACAAAAAAGCCATTGCTGGCGGTAACCTCGCCGTTTATCCATCACTGGATAAAGTGACAGAAAATAGCCAAGCCAAACGCCAAAACTACCTTGATGGCACCGCGAAAGGCGATCTGTTCTCTAAGGTGCAACTTGCAGGCGATTACTTGTACGATAGCAGCATCACCTTAGAGTCTGACGAATACAACGCTGCGATCCAATACTTGCAGGAAGGGATGAAATCGACTGATGAGGCGCTTTCAAAACAGGCGTTCAATTCCTTAGCAAATTTGTACCAAAACGGTATCCGCAGTGAAAAAAATGATCTAAATCGCAGCAAAGATGATAAAAAATACTTTTCTTTACTTGAAAGTGAAGCCCAAAACCGCCCTGATGCTCTCAAACGTTTGTATTCCTATTACGCCAGTAGTGATCCACAAAAAGCCTTAGAATATCTGGAGCAAGCCTATAAAAAAGGCGATATGGGCGCAATCAAAATGCTCTATGAAATTAACTCTCCTGGGCGCTACTGTTCCAATAGTCGTAATACTGACATGGATAAGGCAGGTGCCTATCTGAAAGAGTGGTTAGAAAAAGGCAAGTTCGAAAAAAACACCGATAGAACCTTTATTCAAGAACCTGAAGATTTGTCTCGTGCCATGGGTGACCTCTACCTTAAGGGGGAATGTGATGTTGAGCAAGATCTTGATAAAGCCATTGAATGGTTTGAAATATCCTTGAAATACCATGATAAATACGCCCTTGGTAGTCTTTATGATGCCTATACCCGTAAAAATGATGCAAAACAAGCGTATTACATCGCCTTAAGATTGGAAAAAGATACTGACAATATTGAGTTGATGAATAAACTGTCAGCAGAAGATAAACAAAATGTTGATAAACGCTTTAAAGAAGAGCAAGACTTCCAAAAATATGGCCGTTTTGCAAAGGAGATTGAAGCTAAGCGGGTTAAAGCAGAAGCAGGCGACAAAATGGCCGCGTTCTCCTTAGGGATCAACTATGCCCGAGGTGAAATGGTTCCCGAAGATACGCAAAAAATGATTTACTATTATGAGCTTGCAGGAAAAAATGGTTACCCTAGAGCCTACAATATTCTTGGCAATCTCTATCGCAAAGACAATGAGCGCGGAATAGAAAAGGACTTCGTAAAAGCCCTGTATTATTTTGATTTAGGCGCCCAGCAAAATGACAGTAATACTGCGCACCTAGCGGGAGATATGCTGTACTTTGGGCAAGGTATGCCAAAAGATTACGACCGAGCAGCCAAATACTACGATATGACCAATTTAGAGCAAGGTGCCCACCATGCCATGGCAAAATACAAACTTGCCTATATGTACTATAACGGCTGGGTTGGTAGCAAAAGTAAAGAAGATCTGCAAAAAGCCCACGACTACCTTGAATTAGGGGCTAAATACCAAGATAAAGACTCCATCAATGCCTTAAAAAAATGGGATTTTAGTGCACTGAAAAAATAGATGATAAAAATAAGGGCGCTCAATCAATAGCGCCCTTCAAACTGCGGAAAAACCGATTAGGTTTGGCTGTAGGTTGGAGATGTTTTAAAAATAAACTAGGAAAATCAATTTATTGATTTTCGGCTAATAACACAAAGCAGGAAAAACCACGTTTTTATCCTGCTTTGTCAACAACATCAAGGGCGCTCAATCAATAGCGCCCTCATTTTTTAACGAGTTGGCGCATAACTCGCTGTAAAAGCAATACGCACAAGCAACCCACCCAATAATTCACTTTTGAGTAATTGCGGTTCCGAATCGTGGTAACTGGCAATATCTTTTACTAACGCCAAACCAAGCCCAGCGCCCTCTTTACCCAATGCATTATTCAATCGTGTGAACGCCTCCATAGAACGGCTAATTTTCGCATCGGGGATACCAGGACCTGAATCCTCAATTTCTAAAACAAGCTGCTGAGTACTTTCATTATTCACTACACGCACCGTCACCACACCGCCTTCAGGGGTATATTTAATGGCATTATCAATTAAATTGGCGCACATCTCGGCTAGCAAAATAGGTTCGCCTTTAATCCAAGCGCTATCAAGACCTTCATAGCCTAAGTCAATTCGCTGACTTTCCGCTTGCCCGAGTCGGGTAAAACACGCCTGATGAACAATCTCCACTAAGTTAATCGCCCTGTATTGGCTAACCGCCGATTTTTCATGTGCTTTTAAGCGGGACAATTGCAAAAGTCTGTCTGTCAGCACAATGGTGCTATCCAATGTTTGATTAATCGCTTGTAAACTTTGCTGGCGTTGACTTTCATCACCGCTATTAATGGCAACAGACACTTGCGTTTTTAACACCGTCAGTGGGGTTTTTAATTGATGGGAAGCATCTGCACTAAAGCGTTCTTGCCGCCTAACCATGCGTTTTAACCGTGAAATATAACGGTTGAGCGCCTCAATTAATGGTGATAAATCAGACCATGGCAATAAATCAGGTAATGGCGTCAAATCATTTGCTGAACGCCCTAACATCAAATTCGATAGTTTCTTTAGGGGTGTCAAAAGCTTACTTAATAAGATATAGGCAAGTAACAGAGTTAAAAACACCACTGTTCCTTGGCTCATTAATGCCGATATTAATAATTGATTAGCTAAATCTTGCCGTGAATAGACCGTTTCTGCCACGCGAATTTCCACCATTCCCGTGATCCCACCTTCATTAATAGGCTGAAAAAATGTCGCAATCCGAATAGGTAAACCTCTATATTCAGCATCATAGAAATAAACCAATGCAGTATAATGCTGAGAACGCATCCAATAAGGGGGAATGGGAGGTAGGTCATCATAACCCGAAATAGTTTCACCATTGGGGGAAATCACTTGGTAAAAAATTCTGTCGTTATTGTTCAATTCAAAACTGTCGAGAACAACATAAGGTACACTCACTGATAGATGATTATCAATGACTTGTAACCTTTCCGCAACCGTTCTTGCAGAAGCCAAAAGCGTGCGATCGTAGGCCAAATTCGCGGCATATTTCGCACTATAATAGTGGGTATACACTGAAAAACTACCCAATAAAATGAGCGGGATACCGAAAAAGAGCAGCAACTGATGAAAGAGAGAGCGTGGATGAGAGACTAATTTCATACACTACACTGCTCTAGTCGGTATCCCAATCCGCGTAACGTATTGATATTAACATCTGAACCCGCTAATTTTTTTCTCACGCGGTGCACATATAATTCAATACTTTGTAAATTGGCTTCATCTGACAACGAAAAAACCTGCTCAAATAGTTGTGTTTTTGAAACAGGACGCCCTCGTCGATGGAATAAAGTGTTTAACACCGCATATTCCCTTGGCGTAAGCCCTAATGGCTCTTGGCGCAATAAAAAATAACCTTCCTCATGGTAACACAGAGAGCCAAAACGCTGAGGTTCATTAACCTGCCCTTGGCTGCGCCTTAAAAGTGCACGAATTCGCGCTTCTAGCTCTGCGATATCAAACGGTTTGGTGAGGTAATCATCCGCCCCTGCATTCAATCCCTGCACGCGATCTGCCACGTCAGAGTTTGCCGTTAACAGTAAAACTGGCGTTTCTTGGTGACGTTTGCGCATTTGCGCCAAAACTTCAAGCCCACTCATTCGTGGAAGTGATACATCCAGAACAACTAAAGTATAATTTTCTGTCTGTAACAGCTGATCCGCAATCGCACCATCAGGCGCAACATCCACGGCAAAACCAGAGGATGTTAAAGCCTTTTGTAACCACAACGACAATTCATCATGATCTTCAACCAATAAAATTCTCATACGCACACTCATTATTATTACTTATTGGTATACGTTGGCATTACCCATCATGAATGAAAAGCAGTTGTCATCATTTTTACTGTATTCATCACAACTATGACGTTGCAAGTACGTTAACGGTGTTAAATTAACATTAAATTAACATAACAAAGAAGCAAAAATATAAAACAATCTGATATATATCACATAAAAATAATATTATTTGTTAATGAAAGGTAAATGAAAGCTTCCTCGGCCAATCATGAGCTCGCAAACACAATAAGAAATCTACAAGTTGTTCCTCTAATTATTGGCTTAGTAAGGAAATAAAGAATGAAAAAGTTCACATTAAACACCTTAGCAACAGCAATATTTTTAGTTGGTATGAACTCAGCAGCCGCGCTCCCTGAGCGGACTGAATGTATCGCCCCTGCCAAACCGGGGGGTGGGTTTGATTTAACTTGTAAGCTCGTCCAAGTTTCCATGTTGGAAACCAAAGAAATTGAAAAACCGATGCGAGTGACCTACATGCCTGGCGGAATTGGTGCGGTTGCCTACAATGCCATCGTGGCACAGCGCCCTGCTGAACCAGGTACGATTGTCGCTTTTTCTGGCGGTTCGCTACTCAATCTCGCTCAAGGTAAATTTGGTCGCTATAACGAAAATGATGTTCGTTGGCTTGCCAGTGTGGGCAGCGATTACGGCATGATAGCCGTGCGTGCTGACTCCCCGTATAAATCCCTCAAGGATTTAATGGATACCTTTAAAAAAGACCCCAATAGCATTGTCTTTGGTGCAGGCGGCTCCATTGGAAGCCAAGACTGGATGAAGACCGCGTTACTCGCTAAAGCCATTGATATTGATCCGCGAAAAATGCGCTATGTCGCCTTTGAAGGCGGCGGGGAAACTTTAACCGCATTATTAGGTAACCATATTCAAGTGTTATCGGGGGATATCAGCGAAATGACCCCGTATATCAATGAAGGCAAAATCCGCATTCTTGCCGTGTATGCAGACAAACGTCTTGGTGACGGTTTAGCGGATATTCCAACTGCAAAAGAACAAGGGTATGACATTGTTTGGCCGATTATTCGCGGGTTTTATATGGGGCCAAAAGTTTCCGATGCAGATTACAACCAATGGGTTGAAGCATTCCAAAAACTCCAACAAACCGACGAATTCAAAAAGCAACGCGAACTGCGCGGGTTATTTGAATACAACTTAACAGGGCAAGAACTCGATAGCTATGTGAAAAAAGAAATCGAGCAATATCGTGAGCAAGCCCGTGCATTTGGTTTAGCCAAATAACGGAGCCGACGATGAGCCAACGCATATTTGCTCTAGTCTGGCTGATATTGTGTGTCATCGGAATTTATATTGGCTGGGGGATCCAAAGTGAGTTCTCTTATGAACCATTGGGCCCCCGCCCATTTCCGGTTGCCATACTCTCCTTAATGGCGATTTGTGCGCTTGCCTTACTGTTTGGTAAGCAAGAAGCCGTTGAGTGGCCAAAACCTTATGTACTGCGCCGCCTTGCTCTATTAATTTTATCCTTAGTGATTTATGCATGGGCGTTTGAGTGGCTTGGTTTTCCAATCGCCACCAGTTTATTGACCATCAGTGTCGCGCTGTTATTTGGCGCAACCCCCATCGCTGCGGTGATTTCGGGGCCTATTCTTGGCATTTTCCTCTTCTATGCCTTTGATAAGCTGTTGGATGTGACTCTGCCCATTGGCAGCCTACTGAGTTAAGGAGCGACAACATGGAAACTTGGATGTATCTATCACAAGGTTTTGAGGTTGCCCTTGTTCCTCAAAATATCTTGATTGCCTTGATAGGCTGTTTTATTGGTACCGTAGTGGGTATGTTACCTGGTTTAGGCCCCATTAATGGCGTGGCGATTTTGCTGCCACTGGCCTTTGCCTTGAAGCTCCCTGCCGAGTCTGCACTGATCTTGCTCGCCACCGTTTATTTAGGTTGTGAATATGGCGGACGAATCTCCTCTATTTTACTGAATGTACCTGGTGATGCCGCCGCGATAATGACCACGTTAGATGGTTACCCGATGGCAAAACAAGGTCGAGGTGGCGTGGCACTGTCCATTTCCGCAGTCAGTTCCTTTATTGGTTCAACCATTGCCATCGTCGGTATCATTTTGTTCGCCCCACTACTTGCCCAGTGGTCACTCGCCTTTGGGCCAGCCGAATACTTTGCATTGATGGTATTTGCCATCGCCTGCCTAGGTAGCATGATGAGCCAAAACCCAATTAAATCGCTACTCGCTGCGCTAATTGGTTTGTCTCTTGCCACTGTTGGGGTAGATGCCAACTCTGGGGAATACCGTTTTACATTTGATAGCGTGCATTTATCGGATGGCGTGCAATTTATCGTTGTCGTGATTGGTTTGTTTTCTGTCAGTGAAATTCTATTGATGTTAGAAAGCACGGCGACTGGGCAAGGCCTAATTCGTAAAACAGGCCGAATGTTGTTTAACCGTAAAGAAGCCAAAGCCTGTGCTGGCCCTGCCCTGCGCTCGTCATTTATTGGTTTCTTCGTTGGGGTATTACCTGGCGCTGGTGCCACGATTGCCAGTGCCATCACTTACATGACTGAGAAAAAAATCAGTGGTGAAAAAGGTGACTTTGGTAATGGTGATGTACGAGGTGTTGCCGCACCAGAGGCAGCCAATAACGCTTCTGCGTGTGGTTCGTTCATTCCGATGTTAACCCTTGGGGTGCCAGGTTCAGGGACAACCGCCGTCATGATGGGCGCATTAACCCTGTATAACATCACACCTGGACCTGGTATGTTCACTGAACAACCTGACATCGTCTGGGGGTTGATTGCCGCCCTACTGATTGCCAACGTGGTGTTGCTAATTATGAATATCCCGTTAATTGGCTTATTCACCCGTATGTTGACTGTGCCCCTGTGGTTTTTAGTTCCTGCCATCGCTTGTGTTTCTGCGGTAGGGGTTTATGCAGTTCACAGCACCACATTTGACTTACTGTTGATGATGGGGCTTGGGGTATTTGGTTTTATTTTGCGGAAAATGAACTTCCCCCTTTCCCCGCTGATTTTAGGCTTTGTACTCGGTGAAATGTTGGAGCAAAACCTGCGCCGTTCGTTATCTATCAGCAATGGTAATTTCGATATTCTCTGGAGCAGTACCATTTCACAAAGCTTATTAATCCTTGCGGTGTTAGTACTGGTACTGCCACCAATTATTAAGCGCATTCGTAAACGTAAACAGCAACACGCTCTCTCTTAGCTCGCCCCTGCGAGTACCTTCTCTGTAAAACTTTGCCCCAGATTGCTTTCGGGGCATTTTTTTGCTTATCAATAAACAGGAAGCTCTATGTAACTCAGCAATTTCACATTATTATTGTGTGCGCTTTCGCCGTAATATACATACTTTGACTCTGGAATTGGCATGGGCAGTGGTGTTTTAGGGTGTTTAATAAACAGCGGAAACGGCTTATTATTGTTAGATACACATTTAATTTTAACTGCGAATAGGCTTTTAATGCTGTTTATTAAAGCACTACCTAAAATTTTTAAGTCATTTTTCCAAATTTTGCATCGTGTGAAATCCATATTAGCCCCTTTGGTTAACTTTATTTACGTGAGTATTATCGCATTCACTCAATAATAATAATGTCATAAAGTGAGGTTTTATTATTCGAATCGTTAGATGTAAATGTTTAATCAGATAAAGACGATTGGCGAAATAACAGGTATCAATTAGCTTATAAACCCCATTCATTAAAGTAATAAGCCTTATGTTTGATAGATTATTTTTTGTTCTATTTAATATCAAGCCCAAACCGTTAGCGCATATTCGCACTGTTGAGGTGTACGATGAAACTTACGTGATCCACAGCCAAAACCCCGTTATCATCACTGAAAAAGACAGTGGTTATATTCAAATAAAATCATTTGGAAAAATGTTTATTTATTGCGGGAAAATGCTGCATGTCAGCGTGAGAAAAAATACCAGTTCAGTGACTATTGGCTGGGCAAAAGGGAAGAGCCAAATTTTTGAAGTACGTAAGAATATGAAAGACACACCTAAACAAACCAACTCCAGCCATTCAAACTCAAGTTATGTTCCTCCCTATTATGGCAGCTCATCCAGTGATGATAACCCTCGTTCAAATAGCCATTTTTGTTCCACTGATAGCTCAAGTTCAGACTGTTCTTCATCAGATTCAGGTGGAGGAGATGGCGGTGGCGGTGATTAATCCAATCAATGGCAGAAAATGAACTGCCATTGATTTTGTTTACTCTAAAAATCAAACCTTAATTCGATTCTATTAGCTGAGATAATATTATTGAAATGTGATTCATCTTCTTTCATTTTTCTTTTAATGATGTCTTTGATGTCATTGCTTATACTATTATCGACATGAACCACTGATGTGTGACTTTCTGGTTTAATAGAAAATATAATAGGTAATTCAATCTTTTTAGTTTCTGAGTATAACTTATTTATATAAGACGAATAGATAGCTGACAACCTTTGTTCATATTTTGCTTTACGGCTATCATTCACGTCTAAATTATGAACCTTTTTCATTTGTGAATTAAATGCCTTTAAAACATTACCTTCTGTTGGTTGCTCAATCGCTTTAATCACTTTTGCAGAGGTTGCGCACTTATTTTTTGTTTCTAATAAAGGAAAACAGTGACCACAACCTGATAATTCCGTATTAACGCCCATTAAAGCCGCAGCGATCCCAACAGTGATTAAGCCTGCATACACAGGAAGCATGACCAAACCTGACGCAATTTCAGCCCTATTATTGCGTATTCCGTTGTGTATTTGATGGCCAGTTAAAGAAAAGCTCATCTACAATCCTTGTCTTGATAATTAAAGTGAGCGGTATTTATAGCTCACCCGACAAAGAGCGTCTTTCAAAAAAAGAGGAGACAATATATTGTTTTATAAAATAAAAAAGCGAGATCCAAAGACCTCGCTTATCAATAATTCACTTATATGAATGATATAAATTACGCTTTATATTTGCTCATCACTAATGTGGCGTTAGTACCACCAAAGCCGAAGCTGTTTGACATCACAGTATTCAACGCTTGTTCCGTTGGTTTAGTGACGATGTTCAAACCCGCCGCTTTATCATCTAAGTTTTCAACGTTAATACTTGGCGCAATAAAGCCGTGCTCTAACATTAACAAGCTATAAATTGCTTCGTGTACACCTGCAGCACCCAATGAGTGACCGCTCATGGCTTTCGTTGCAGATATAGCAGGAGAGTGATCGCCAAACACTTCTTGGATAGCTTCTAATTCTTTGGTATCACCGACTGGTGTTGAAGTCCCGTGAGTATTGATATAATCAATTTTATCAATGCCTTGCATTGCCATTTGCATACAACGGACTGCGCCTTCACCCGATGGAGCAACCATATCAGCACCGTCAGATGTTGCACCATAGCCCACGATTTCAGCGTAAATATGCGCACCACGCGCTAATGCGTGCTCTAACTCTTCAACAACAACAATACCACCGCCACCTGCGATAACAAAACCATCACGGTCTTTGTCATAAGTTCTTGATGCTTTATCTGGGGTTTCATTGTACTTGGTAGACAATGCACCCATTGCGTCGAACTCACAGGTCATTTCCCAACTCAGCTCTTCGCCACCACCTGCAAAAATAACATCCTGTTTGCCCAATTGAATTAATTCAACCGCATGGCCGATACAGTGCGCAGATGTAGAACAAGCAGAGCTGATTGAATAGTTTACACCCTTAATTTTAAACGGTGTTGCTAAGCAAGCAGAAATACCCGATGCCATTGCACGGGTTACCATATAGGGACCCACGCCACGTAAACCTTTAGCACGCATACCGTCGGAACCTGCAACTTGGTTACGTGGAGAACCACCACCTGAGCCGACAACAATACCTGTGCGTAAATTCGAAACTTGTTCTTCAGTTAAACCTGAATCCGCAATCGCCTGCTCCATAGACAAGTAAGCATACGCGGAGCAATCACTCATAAAACGATACATTTTACGGTCAATCAGGTCTTTAGGATCTAAATTTTTGACATTACCCCAGACATGGCTACGTAGCCCTGCCTCTTTGAATTCTTCTGAGAAAGTGATCCCGGAACGACCTTCCTTCAGAGAAGCTAGTACTTCTTCCTGGTTATTACCAAGGCTGGAAACAATACCTAGACCAGTGATGACTGCACGCTTCATTCGTTACCTCATGTCTATAATTATATGATTGCGGGATTACAGGGTGTCACTTTAGCTTACACTTGTACGCTGAACAAGTCCGATCAGGGTAAATTTTTGTATTTTTTTCTCTAATGCAGTAATAACACTTTTTTATGACGGTAGCCTTACATCGCTATCAGCGTTAAAATTTAGTCATTATTTAGTGATCATAGGCTTTATTGTGAAAAAGAGCACAGTACAAACCGCACGCCTTAGCTGGAATGATGAAGGCACTCCCATGTCTGAGCAATTTGCAGATATCTATTTCTCTAACCAAAATGGGTTAGAAGAGTCCCGTCATGTTTTTTTACAAGGAAATCATTTTCCTGGGCGTTTCAAGACACATTCTGATGAAACCTGTGTAATTGCAGAGACAGGATTTGGTACTGGTTTGAATTTTCTCGTTTTATGGCAGTCTTTTATACAGTTCAAAGCGCAAAATCCACAATCCACTCTCAAGCGACTGCATTTCATTAGCTTTGAGCAATTCCCCCTGACAAAAACAGACTTAATTGCCGCACATCGCTGTTGGCCTGAGCTTTCAGCATTATCAGCAGCATTATGTGAAAACTGGCCACCTGCATTAGCGGGTAATCAAAGAATCATTTTGGATAATGGCAATATCACATTAGATTTGTGGTTTGGTGATGTTAATGAGCAAATATCTCTTCTTAAAGACAATTTAAACAATAAGATAGACGCTTGGTTTCTTGATGGATTTGCACCATCTAAAAACCCTCAAATGTGGAGCGAACACTTGTTCGCTACAATGGCAAAACTGGCACGAAAAGACGCGACATTTGCCACATTTACCGTAGCAGGTTTTGTTAAGCGAGGGTTACAACAAGCTGGGTTTACACTGAAAAAAGTCAAAGGATTTGGGCAAAAACGAGAAATGCTAACTGGGGTATTAGCCGAAAACAATCACCAACACACAGCACCTTGGAGCAAAAGATACCCCGCAGATAACCCAAATGATGTTGCTATTATTGGCGGGGGGCTTGCCAGCTTAACAGCAGCGTACTCACTCATGAGACGTGGTGCCAACGTCACATTGTATTGCCAAGATACTGACGTTGCCCAAAATGCTTCGGGTAATCGCCAAGGGGCTATTTACCCGTTACTCACAGGTGTAAATGACCCGCTCGAACGTTTTTTTGTAAGTGCTTTTCCCTTTGCCAAACGCTTTTATCATCAGCTTGAAACTATGGGAATTCCCTTTGATGGTCAGTGGTGCGGTGTTACTCAATTGGCCTATAACGAAAAAGTTGCCCGTAAAATTGCAGGTATGTTAGGCACCAATTGGCCTGAAGATTTTGCTCTGGGTAAAACCCATCAGCAGCTTAATGATATTTGTGGTGTTGATGTCAATTACGATGGTATTCATTATCCATCAGGTGGCTGGTTATGCCCTGCTGAACTTTGTGAAGGGCTATATTGCTACTTGAAAAATAGTGGCGTTCAATTTTATTTTAATCATAACGTCACGGCATTAGAGCAAGCCAATAACCTCTGGAAATTACAAATAAGCACTTCTGAAAAAAAAGAGCTAACACGTGTACACTCTACTGTCATTATTGCTAATGGCCATAAACTACGCCAATATTCACAAACTGTTAATTTACCCATTAACCCTGTCCGGGGGCAAGTCAGCCATATACCAACGACCCCTACCTTACAAAAACTTAAAAATGTGTTGTGTTTTGAAGGTTATTTAACCCCCGTGGACAATACCGGAAAACAACATTGCTTAGGTGCCAGCTATCAACGGGATCACCTTGATTTAGATTATAACGAAGAAGAGCAGCAAGCTAACCGCCAAAAGCTCATTGATAACTTACCAGATGCTTCATGGCCTCATGAGATTGATATTTCACACCAACAATCGCGCCAAGGTATTCGTTGCGTTATACGTGACCATTTTCCACTCTTGGGAAATGTGCCAAATTATGAGCAACATTTAGCGGCTTATCATGATTTGCAGACAAGAATTGCCAAAAATCAGCCAATTGATGATGCCCCTGTTTACCAAAACTTGTATATCTTTGGTGCCTTAGGCTCAAGGGGACTCTCGACCGCCCCATTGTGTGCAGAAATTCTTGCCTCGCAGATTTTTGGCCAGCCTTTACCATTGGATGATGAAACCTTGGCTGAATTGAACCCTAACCGCTTTTGGGTGAGAAAATTGCGGTTAGGTCGCCCTGTAAAAATACCGTACTAACAATCAACTAGCAGCATCAGAAATACGAAGCCTGATTTAGGTCAGTTTAATAACCATTGCACAACGGTCTTTTGCAGCGAACCCTGCGTTGATTTCATATTGCAAAATATCACGCAGGACTTCGGTTAACTCGCTTTCATTCAGTATTTCAAAACCTAATCGCTGGTAATAAGGGGCATTCCAAGGTACATCACGGCAAGTGGTCAAGGTCACAGCCATGATATTACGAGCTCGAGCCGCATCCAGAACCTGTTTAATCAATTGCTTACCTAGCCCCTGCCCTTGCCATTGCTGGCTGACAGAAACCTCACAAATATGCAGGCTATCATGATGGTTTTCAGCATTAATAAAACCAATCGGTTCACCGCTATCATTCACTGCCACCCATTCTAATTGCTCGGCAATACAATCAAGATGGTCTTGCTCGGTTTGTCCATCTCCTTCAGCAAGCCACTTATATTTTTCGATACTCGTAAATGCCTGACCAGCGGAGGCTTCAACAGCAGGGAGGTATTTGGCATCTGCCGATGTTGCTAAGCGAATATGCACCATAATGTCTACTCATCACAAAATTTAGCTAACAAAAAAGCGGGTATCCCCGCTTTCAATTCATAACACAGAAAATTAAATTGCGTTATTTAATAAGTTTTTCCACATACCTAGAACCAAAATTTGGTCAGGGGGTGTTAACTCACCTGCTTTAATGGCGGTTTGAATGCTGTCTTCTACGCGTTGATACAGCGCTTCTGAGCTGGTTTCGTTTTCTTCTTCAAGCTCAGCCACAGCAAGGGTTAAGTGACCACGCAGGTAACCGCCTGCGAATAGTTCATCATCGCTAGCATGTTCAACCATATCATCAATTTTTGTCAGTATGCGTGTTTCTAAATCCGCAAGCATGCTTAATCCTTACTTTAGGTGAGTCAATTAGGCAAAAATATCTTCCGGATACGGGAAGTCTTCTGCACAAAGTGGAGGCGTATTGTAAAACGATTGTAACGCATTAATAAAGCGTAATGGGCGCTCAGGAATGCCATTTTGCAAATAAATCATCACTTGTGCATGAACTTTGCGCATAAATGCAATGCGATCGGGTTCAAAATCCCCTTCTAAATTATCGCAACTGACATTAAAGGGGATCCCCACTGCAACACAAAATAGCCAATCGAGGGCTTGAGGTTTAATTTCAACGACTTCAAACTCACATTGTGTTTTTTCATCACGCCCATCTGGACAATACCAATAGCCGTAATCCACTTGTTGGCGTCTTGCATCCCCTGCAATACACCAATGAGAAATCTCATGTAGCCCGCTGGTAAAAAAACCATGAGCGAACACAATTTGATGATAAGGAACGACCTCATCAGCTGGTAAATAAATAGGCTCATCGTCCCCTTTTACCAGTTTGGTGTTATAGGTTTCACCAAAGCATCCATCAAAAATATCAATCAAATCCTGATAATTATATTTACTCATGAATAATTTAAATCATCTTAAAATAATGAAAGGAACCAAGCTTTAATGACATCACCATGGCTATCGTGGAGTAACTTAATACTCATTAACAACGAAATCACCACAATCATTGGCCTGATCAGTTTTTGTCCTTTAGTTAATACCAAACGGGCACCTAACCGTGCACCGATCATTTGGCCCGCCAGCATAACAAAACCAAGCACCCAAAGAACATGACCTCCGATAATAAAAAACACTAAAGAACCAAAATTGGAAGCAAAATTAAGTAATTTGGCATGGGCAGTCGCTTTAGCCAGATTATAGCCGAGCAATAACACATAGCCTAATGCCAAAAATGACCCCGTACCTGGCCCAAAAGCCCCATCATAGAAGCCTAGAGTCATACCGATTGCAACGCCAAAAAATGGCATACTGACACGTTGCTGTCTATCTTGTACACCGATTGATGGAGTTAATAAAAAATAGAGACCAACACAGATAACTAATACTGGGAGTAATTGCTTTAGGAAGGCAGTATCAATCATTTGAATAACAATCGCACCGAGCATCGCACCAATCATTGTCATAATGAAGGGGAAGATTTGCTCACGTAGGTCAATCGCTTTACGCCTGACAAAATATAAGGTAGAAGAAAAGGAACCACCAACCGCTTGGAGCTTATTGGTTGCTAACGCTTCAACAGGGGTGATCCCAACAGATAATAGCGCTGGGATTGTTAATAAACCGCCCCCACCCGCAATGGAATCGATAAATCCAGCGAAAAGTGCAACAAAGAAAAGTAAAGCATAAACTTCGGGTGCAACGGCGGTCAGCCAATCCATTTTTCAATCCAAAATGAGAAATATCATGATGTTGGTACGTAATCTATCGCAACCTTGCGTTGCAATATCACAACCCAGATGAGGTGTTTTTAAGGAGGCATCATCCAAACCTCCATATTAAAAGAGCGACTAACCGCTTCGCTCTTTCTATAACATTAACTACTTTTTACTATTATTCAAATGGTTGCATAGCAGGAGTTACATCAGCACACTGGCCGCGGTGACGCAAGTAATGATCCATTAGCACAATCGCCAGCATCGCTTCTGCAATAGGCACGGCGCGAATGCCTACACAAGGGTCATGGCGACCTTTCGTGATCATCTCCACTTCGTCACCATCACGATTTAATGTTTTACCTGGAACTGTAATGCTCGATGTCGGTTTTAAGGCAATATGGGCTATTATGGGTTGGCTGCTGCTAATTCCCCCTAAAATCCCCCCTGCATGGTTAGATGCAAAACCTGAGCGGGTAATTTCATCTCGGTTTTCACTGCCTTTAAGCCCAATAACACCAAAGCCATCACCAATTTCCACGCCTTTAACTGCATTAATGCTCATTAGTGCGTGAGCAATATCAGCATCTAAGCGGTCAAAAACAGGTTCCCCCAATCCAGCGGGGACGTGCTCTGCAACAACGGTGATTTTGGCACCGATAGAGTCACCTTCTTTTTTCAACCCACGCAGTAACTCATCAAGGGCATCTAATTTATTCGGATCAGGGCAAAAGAATGGGTTCTCTTCAACGATTGACCAATCTTTAATTTCGCACTCAACAGGCCCCATTTGGGTTAAACACCCTCGAATCTGAATACCTAATTTTTCTTGCAGATATTTTTTCGCAATTGCCCCTGCCGCCACGCGCATTGCCGTTTCACGGGCAGATGAACGCCCGCCACCTCGATAATCACGCTGGCCATATTTTTGCTCATAGGTGTAATCCGCATGCCCTGGTCTAAAGACATCTTTAATCGCACCATAGTCTTGCGAACGTTGGTCTGTATTTTCAATCAATAGACCAATGCTTGTCCCCGTTGTGATGCCATTAAACACACCTGAAAGAATTTTGACCTGATCGGGTTCACGGCGCGCTGTTGTATAGCGTGATGTGCCTGGGCGACGACGGTCTAAATCGATTTGTAAATCAGCTTCTGTCAGTGCTAACCCCGGAGGTACGCCATCGACGATGCAACCTAATGCCACGCCATGTGACTCACCAAATGTCGTCACACGGAACAGTTGCCCAATTGAATTTCCAGCCATCGGAGTTTCCTATTTTAAGCCGTTCTTGAATACCAAGAATGTGGTTAATAATTATGATGTCGTTATGTTGTTCTTATTGATTACCCGATCCTAACCCATCGTGCAACTATTGATTAATCAATGTATAAATCAAAATGGGCATGATGCTCAACTAGCTGCTCACGCGTTAACATAAATACGCCATCACCACCGTATTCGAAATCTAACCAAATAAATGGAATTTCAGGATATTGTTCAATGAGATGCACCATACTATTACCCACTTCGCAGACTAAAATGCCTTCTTCAGTAAGGAAACGCGGCGCATTCGCCAAAATTCGACGAACCAGTTTCAAACCATCGCTTCCTGCGGCAAGAGCCAATTCGGGTTCAACACGGAATTCTTCAGGTAAGTCATCCATATCCTCTGCATCTACGTACGGAGGATTCGTGACGATGAGGTCATATTTCACCTCAGGCATATCACGGAATAAATCTGAACGAATAGGGACGACACGGTGCTCTAAACCATGATTAGCGATATTTTCCTCAGCAACCGCGAGAACATCACTCGAAATATCAACGGCGTCCACTTCTGCATCAGGAAATTCGTAAGCACACGCAATGGCAATACAGCCGCTGCCCGTACACAAATCTAAAATCGTTTGCGGTTCATCTGCTAATAACCCAACAAAGTGGTTATTAATAAGCTCACCAATTGGTGAACGAGGGATCAGCACGCGCTCATCCACATAAAATTCATGACCACAGAACCATGAACGATTTGTTAGGTACGCTACTGGGATTCGGTCATTGATTCGTCGCAAAACACGCTCAATAATACGGTGGCGCTCAGTTGGCGTTAAACGTGATGTGAGAAGTTCATCTGGCAGATCTAAAGGTAAATAAAGCGTTGGCAACACTAATTGCAGCGCCTCATCCCACGGATTATCAGTTCCGTGGCCATAATATACATTGGCGGCATTAAAGCGGCTCATTGTCCAACGTAAAATATCCTGAATGGTATGAAGTTCTGCGACGGCTTCATCAACGAAGATCTTTTCCAAGAAGGTTTTCTCCAACGTGATTTTTAAAAGGGAATATATGAATTAGTAAAGTTTGCCACGAAGTGAAAGACAAATCAGCAGATTAATGCAATAAAATAATTAACAAAGTAACCAAACCACTCCTTTAAATAGCGATTTGATGCAAAAATGCCCTTTAAGTTCTTAAAGGGCATGAATGAAGATACCAAAACAATCAGAGAAAAATGGCGAGATTAATTTTCACTTTGGAGGAGATCTTTAGTTTCTTTTGCTGGCTTTTTAACCCATAACGCATAGGCGATAGTTAATAACGCCAACCAAACAATACCGACATATAAGGCAATTCGTGTGCTTTCGAAATAACCAAGCACGCCAAAAATAAATACCATAAAAGCAATCGCGAGGATTGGTGCGACAGGCCACATTGGTACAGGGAATTTCAATTTGCTAATTTCTTCAGGAGACATTTTTTTGCGCATCGCAAATTGTGACAGTAAAATCATCAGCCACACCCAAATGGTGGCAAATGTCGCAATGGATGCAATCACGACAAACACATCATCAGGAATGACATAATTCAAGACGACGCCCACTAGCAGTACAATCACCATAACAAGTACGGTCATCCATGGCACACCATTTTTTGTTAGCTTAGTGAATGCTTTTGGGGCTTGCCCTTCATGCGCCATCCCATACATCATGCGCCCTGCACCAAAAATATCGCTATTGATCGCTGATATCGCAGCAGTGATCACCACCACATTCAAAATATTTGCTGCGGACTGGATCCCTAAACTATCAAAAATTTGGACGAATGGGCTACCTTGTTGACCAATTTGGTTCCACGGGTAAATACACATCAACACAAATAAGGTCAGGACATAAAAGAGTAAGATGCGAATTGGTACGGCATTTATAGCTCTTGGGATCGTCGTTTCAGGGTTTTTCGCTTCACTTGCTGTAATACCAATGACCTCAATCCCCCCGAATGCAAACATTACCACAGCAAATGACGCAATCACTCCCCCTATTCCATTTGGCATAAACCCATCATGAATAAATAAGTTCGACACACCCACCGCATGATCTGCTGCCTGACCAAAGCCAAACAACATGATTGCTGCACCGCCCACAATCATCGCGATAATCGCCACGACTTTGATGATGGAAAGCCAAAATTCCATTTCTCCAAACGTTTTTACGTGGCATAAGTTAATCGCCCCAATAAAAAATATAATGCTCAGAACCCAAATCCATTGTTCAACTTCTGGAAACCACAGTTTCATATACACGCCGAACGCTGTGACATCTGCGAGGCAGACAATTAGCATTTCAAATACATAGGTCCAGCCAGCAAAAAAACCCGCCCTAGCACCTAAATAGTGACTTGCATACTGGGAAAAAGACCCCGCAAGTGGGCGATGAACGGCCATTTCACCGAGTGCTCGCATGACCATAAATACTGCTGCTCCCCCGATAATATATGCCAGCAGGACCGCCGGACCTGCTGTTTCAATCGCTTTTGCTGAACCGTAAAATAGCCCTGTACCAATCGCAGAACCAAGAGCCATAAATCGGATGTGGCGCGCAGAAAGCCCTCGCGCAAGTTGTGATGTGCTTTGCATGATTTATCCTTCGTATTATTTTATTAGTCGTGCAGATAAATACTTCAGGCGGCCGATACATTGTCGGCCACCTTTTATTTGCTTGATGTGCTATTTAGGGAAGACTGTCCCTACCGTAAACAGTGTTGAGAGCTTGTGTTGATTAATAAGGTTAATTGCCGCTTCAATATCAGGGGCAAAATAGCGATCCTTATCATAGTAAGTCACTTGATCACGCAGTATTTTACGTGCCTTTTCAAGGGCCTCACTCGATTTTAATCCTTCTCTAAAATCCATTCCCTGACAAGCGGATAACCACTCTATCGCTAGAATACCCGTAACGTTTTTCGCCATTTCCCATAAACGACGCCCCGCCGCAGGCGCCATCGAAACATGGTCTTCCTGATTTGCCGAGGTTGGTAAGCTATCAACACTAGAAGGATGAGCTAACGCTTTATTCTCACTGGCTAACGCAGCAGCTGTAACCTGCGCAATCATAAAGCCTGAATTTACACCGCCATTATTAACAAGGAATGGTGGTAACTGGGACATATGCGTATCCATCAATAACGCAATGCGGCGTTCTGACAGCGCACCAATTTCAGCCAATGCAAGCGCAATATTATCCGAAGCCATTGCTACAGGCTCTGCATGGAAGTTCCCACCAGAAATAATGTCACCGTTATCTGTAAAGACCAGTGGATTATCTGACACTGCATTCGACTCAATGAGAATCACTTCTGCCGCTTGACGAATTTGCGTTAAACACGCCCCCATCACTTGCGGTTGACAGCGTAGTGAATATGGGTCTTGTACTTTTACGCAGTTTTCGTGTGATTTAGCTAATTCACTTGTTGGCGATAAAATTTCACGGAACAATGCTGCCACATCAATTTGCCCTTTTTGCCCTCGAACCTCTTGCACTCGAGAATCAAATGGCTTGCGAGAGCCTAATGTAGCTTCAACACTTAATGCACCACAGACAATACCCGAAAGTAGTAATTTTTCCGCCTCAAACAACCCCTTAAGTGCAAATGCCGTTGAGGTTTGTGTTCCATTTAATAGCGCTAAACCTTCTTTTGCTTCTAATTTCAATGGGGTCAGTCCAGCTTTTTCCAGCGCTTTCTTTGCTGAAATCCATTTTCCTTCAAAGCGTGCTTTACCTTCTCCTAATAAAATCAAGCTCATATGAGCTAAAGGAGCTAAATCCCCAGAAGCGCCAACGGAACCTTTAGCAGGAATGAATGGATAAACCTGTGCGTTGACCAATGCTATCAGTGCATTAATGACTTCCAGACGAATACCCGAAAACCCTCTCGCTAAGCTATTAATCTTTAAAACCATAATTAAACGAACAAGTTCATCATCAAGTGGGTCGCCAACCCCTGCAGCATGGGACATCACAATAGAACGTTGTAACGACTGCAAATCTTTCGTGGCAATACGGGTGTTTGCCAGTAAACCAAACCCAGTATTGATACCATATGCAGTTTTATCTTCCGCGATGATTTTATTGACGGTTGCAACGCTTTTCTCAATTGCAGCTTGTGCGCGTTTATCAAGAGAAATCGTCACCGTTTGTTGGAAAACAATACGTAACTCATCGAGTGTCATTTTTCCTGGATGGATCGTTAATTTAGTCATTAATGGCACTCCTTAGCGAGCTTTAATCATAGGTAAATTAAGGTTTTTTTCTTTCGCGCAATCAATTGCAATGTCATATCCTGCATCAGCATGACGCATAACACCTGTAGCAGGGTCATTGTGAAGCACTCTAGCAATCCGCTCAGCGGCTTCATCAGTGCCATCACACACAATGACCACACCTGAATGTTGTGAAAAGCCCATCCCCACACCGCCACCGTGGTGCAGTGATACCCACGTCGCACCACTTGCAGTGTTCAATAACGCATTGAGTAGTGGCCAATCTGATACCGCATCAGAGCCATCTTTCATGGCTTCAGTTTCACGATTAGGGCTAGCAACTGAGCCTGAATCTAAATGGTCACGACCAATCACGATTGGCGCTGAAACCTCGCCACTTCTGACCATCTCATTAAATGCTAAGCCGAGTTTTGCTCTATCCCCCAACCCAACCCAACAGATACGCGCAGGTAACCCTTGGAAGCTAATACGCTCACGAGCCATATCTAACCAGCGGTGTAAGTGCTTGTCATCTGGCAGTAATTCTTTAACTTTGGCATCTGTTTTATAAATGTCTTCAGGATCTCCCGACAAAGCAACCCAGCGGAATGGGCCAATTCCACGACAAAATAACGGGCGAATATAAGCGGGAACAAAACCAGGGAAATCAAATGCATTTTCGACGCCCATTTCCAGTGCCATTTGGCGAATATTATTGCCATAATCAAACGTTGGAATACCTTGCTGTTTAAACGCTAACATTGCTTTAACATGTTCAGCCATAGATTTTTTCGCGGCAAGCGCGGTACCTTGCGGGTCTTTTACGCTTTGCTCGCGGTATTCATCCCATGTCATTCCAACGGGTAAATAACCATTTAATGGGTCATGGGCACTGGTTTGGTCGGTCACCATATCTGGTTTCACACCGCGTTTAACCAGTTCAGGCAGGACTTCCGCAGCATTTGCACACAGTGCAATGGAAATAGCTTTACCTTGGGCGGTATATTTTTTGATACGGGCAAGCGCGTCATCAAGATCAATAGCTTGCTCGTCAACATAGTGAGTTCTTAAGCGAAAATCGATGCGGCTTTGTTGGCATTCAATATTGAGTGAACAAGCTCCTGCTAATGTGGCAGCTAATGGCTGAGCTCCCCCCATACCACCTAGCCCTGCAGTTAATACCCAGCGCCCCGTTAAATCCCCCTTAAAATGCTGGCGGGCAGCTTCTACAAACGTTTCATATGTGCCTTGCACGATCCCTTGGCTACCGATGTAAATCCAACTTCCCGCAGTCATTTGCCCGTACATCGCTAACCCCTTAGCGTCGAGCTCATTGAAATGCTCCCAATTTGCCCAGTGTGGGACTAAGTTTGAATTAGCAATTAATACCCGTGGTGCATTCGAATGAGTTTTAAATACACCAACGGGTTTACCTGATTGCACAAGCAGTGTTTCATCGTTTTCAAGTTGTTTTAGTGATTCAATGATTTGGTCATAGCATTGCCAATTACGTGCAGCACGACCAATTCCGCCATACACCACCAGTTCATGAGGATTTTCAGCAACATCTGGATCAAGGTTATTCATTAACATACGCAATGGTGCTTCCGTCAGCCAACTTTTTGCCGTTAATGTATTCCCATGCGGTGCTCTAATTTCGATATTTCTGTATTTATTATTTAGTGCAGTCACTTATATACCCTCTTTTATCGAATCATTGGATACCATTTATGTTTATATAGATATAGTTGTATAGACATGTATGATCAATCCATTTTTTAACATAAAAATTAAAAAAATTTGATATAAAAAGGTTTTTTCGTTTGATAAAACATTGAGATAGGTATTCTGCTTTTTTTATAACCGCTGTTTTTTTCTTCTAAATTTGCCTGTGAGATCACATTTATTTCACAATGCGTTTACACTAAGTTAGTCGAAAACAAAAAGGGGAATGATATTTAGAGAATGGCAAAACGGAAAATCACCTTAAGCAAGATTCCGTTTATAAATAATGGCGTTAGGAAGAAAAGCTACCTTTAAGTTTATAACGATTTCCAGGAAACAATAATTTAGTGCTGGTAACAATAAATGCTTGTGACCACGTGCGACGAGTAATTAGCAAACAAGATGCCCCCGCATTGATTTGTAACAACTTCGCTGAGCGCTCATCTGCCTCAACCGCTTCAACAATATGCTCACCTTGAGTCAGAGGTGCTACTTGAGATAAGTAATCATGAGGCGTGACGGCTAAAAAATTCTGCTTAAGGTAGTCTGGTGCAGCCAACGCATTGACATAACGGTCTTCAATTTGAACTGGAACATCATTTTCCATATGTATAATAATCGAATGGAATACTGGGGTTTCTGGAGGAATATTCAGTTCACTTGCTAGTGATGTTGACGCCTGTATTTCTTCTAATTTAATAATCCGACAGCTGTATTTATGGTTTCTTGCAATAATTTCCGCTTCAATACTGTGAATTTCAAATAATGCAGACTGCCCTTTCGGTTCAGCAACAAATGTTCCGACCCCCTGTAAACGAACAAGTAACCCTTCCGCTGTTAATTCTCTTAAAGCACGGTTAGCCGTCATTCGGCTACATTGAAATTGAGAAACAAGTTCAGATTCAGAGGGGATGCGATCATTCGCACGCCACTTTGCAGTGTGTATTTTTTCAATAATGGATTGCTTAACTTGCAAATAGAGTGGAACTGGCGTTCCTTGTTTATTTTTTTGTTCGGCTGTCACTGTTCATTCCAAATTAGTCATTAAAATCTTGAATATGCGTATGCTGTTTTAATCGTCATTACGTTACGCAACGCGGCCTTAGTGCTATCGGATATCGTCATCATGACAGTCGCGAATAAAATCCATCATATTTAAAACGCGTTAATTGTGTAATTAAACAATGATGCTTAATAAAAAACAGAAAACAAAATACTGCCATATATAGTGACCACTTACACTATATACGGCAATAAGAACTTTATTAATTAATTATGGCGATTATCACGCCAATTTAAATGTCTTTTTTTATGCTAACGGTTATCAATATTATTGGTTATGGTGTGTAATTTGCCCTTGATAGACACGCATATGCATCGGATTACTGCCCTGCTCATAAATCATCTCTACAGGGTCTTTGGCATTCCAAACGATAAAATCTGCGGTAAACCCAACTTTTAACTGACCATGAGTGTGCTCTTTACCTAAAGCTTTTGCCGCATGGCGCGTCACTCCAGCCCATATTTCCTCTGGGGTTAATTTAAATAATACCGCCGCCATGTTCATGATCAAACGTAATGATGCAAATGGACTTGTTCCCGGATTAAAATCCGTTGATATTGCCATTGGTACTTGATGTTCACGTAATAAGTCAATCGGTGGTAACTTCGTTTCCCGTAAGAAATAAAATGCACCAGGTAACAACACAGCCACTGTCCCACTTTCTTTAAGCGCTTTAATTCCAGCCAAATCTAAGTATTCAATATGGTCAACCGATAAACCATGATAGCGTGCCACTAACTCACTACCACCAAGATTAGATAATTGCTCAACATGGCCTTTAACGGGGATCCCTAATTGTTGGGCAGCCGCAAACAATTTTTCACTTTGCTTAAGAGAAAAGCCTACACTTTCACAAAATACATCAACAGCATCAAATAGCCCTTTATTCCATAGTTCTGGCATGATTTTTTGACAAATAAGGTCAATATATTCATCTGGTTTTCCTTTAAATTCAGGTGGCACCGTGTGAGCGGATAGCAAAGTTGAAGAAATAGAAATAGGATATTCTGCAAGTAATCTTTTTGCGACTCGTAATTGCTTTTCTTCGTTTTGATAATCAAGGCCATAACCCGATTTCATTTCAATGCTCGTTACACCTTCACGAATTAATACATCTAACCTTGGCTGTGCTTTTTCAAATAACTCAGCTTCGCTCATTTGCCTGGTTGCACGAACTGTTGAATTAATTCCCCCACCCTGTGCACTGATGGTTTCATATGAAACACCATTCATACGCTGTTCCCACTCAGTAGCTCGGTCACCGCCAAAAACTAAATGGGTATGGCAATCAATTAATCCTGGAGTAATTAGTTTTCCTTTTACATCAATAATCTGACATTGGTTTTGTTCAATTTTCTCTGGCGGTAAAATTGCAATAATTTGATTATCACGAACGACAAGATCATGATTTTCGATAAGCCCATAAGGCTCAATTCGATCTGAATCCATTGTCGCAATACGACCATGACGCCAGATCACATCTTGTGGCAGCGTTTTAAATAGCATCAGTTTTCCTATTGTCGTAGCAGGTTGATTTATTAGTTTGAAAAATAATGGTATAGATATGTATATACAATTAGACTAGTTATACCCAGTTTGTCAATCTCTGCCGCTCAAAAGGTGACAATTTTGTTATGTCACGCTAAAAAATGCTTTTGTCTCCATCCCCCTTTAAAATAGGTTACACTAAAGACCAGCGAAAATGACTATATACACATTAGTAAAATGACGAAAAATAAATTTGGACTTAAAGATGATGAAATTCATCTATTTAAAGAAGCAATTCGTGGCGCAAAAAAAATTAATCAGGATCAAGTCCTACATGCACCTGTGCGAGTGAAAGTCACAAAACCTTCTGACAAAAAAATGAAACAGGAACAAGTTGATGCTTCTTTCTACTTTTCTGATGAATTTCAGCCACAGCTTGAAAATGAAGGCCCAACTCGTTATTTAAAACCTGATTCTAATCCTTATGAGTTAAAGAAATTACGTCGTGGGGACTATACGCCTGAATTATTTCTTGATTTACATGGATTGACTCAAATGGAAGCTAAGCAAGAAATTGGGGCGCTAATAGCTGCTTGCAAACGCGAAAATGTGTATTGTGCGTGCATTATGCATGGACATGGTAAACATATATTAAAGCAACAAACACCACTATGGCTTGCACAACATCCTGATATTATTGCATTTCATCAAGCACCTAAAGAATGGGGTGGCAATGCAGCGTTGCTACTTTTGATTGAAACCAACGAGAGCACTCGCCGTTAAGTGCTCTTATTACTGGATGGTTTATTTAGCGAATAGTAACTGTGACGGACTCAACATCCATTCAACATCACTTTTTTGAAAAGCCAAATCCAATTCAATACATGCAATCATTGATGTTGTAAACATCGGCGGTTCTTTCTGTGGGCAGAGTTGTGAAACTAAATAGCCAACTAAAGGTAAATGGGATACAACCAATATTGCCTTTGCACCTGTCACCGCTAAATCGCGTATATGATCGGCAACAAAAGCCGCGTTTCCACCTGGCGTTAATTGCGCTAAAACCTCATTTTGCAATGGAAGTTTAAGGTGTTCACCTACTATTTTTTCCGTTTGTAATGCTCTTAGGTAAGGGCTTACTAATACAGTGTCAATTTCAATACCTCGGTTTTTCAACCATTTAGCCATTAATATTGACTCATCTATTCCCTTTTGTGTTAATGGCCTCTCGGCATCGCTTGCCGCATGTAACGCTGCATCGCCGTGACGCATAATATAAACTTGCATAATCCACCATCTGAGTAGCCTACTGACTTAAAGTGGCTATTCTTTTTGTTAAGATAATTATTGTAAAAGTAACCATCAGTTGGGGTAAAAAGTGATTCTGCATTAAATAATCAACAATTAAAATGATTTAAGTGACTTTTTGTTGATTTTTTAGTGTTCTTTACCAAGACTTATTAAATCAATCGATTAAAAAAGCCTGAAGACTGAATAGCCAATATTCAGCTCAGGCTTTATTTTTCAGGGTATTCAATTGCATTTATAGCTTATCGCATAACCCTCTCTAACTAACAAAAATAGTGTTTAACCCACTTTCGCTATTCTTGGTCATCAACAGCATAAAACGTCTGGTTATTCTGAGCCATTCTGCATAATAAGTCACAGGGTTGGAATTTATCACCATGACGTGCAGCAAGTGTTTTTAACGTCTCTACCGTTTTCGTGATACCAAAATTATCCATATACCTGAACGGGCCGCCAAAAAACGGTGGGAAACCGATACCAAAAACGGCACCCACATCACCATCCCTTGCGCTACGAATAATTTTCTCATCAAGGCAACGGGCCGCTTCATTTAACATCATCATCACACAACGTTGAGCAATATCCGTTTTACTCAACTTGTTTTCTGGCGTGATATCAATAAGGGAATAAACTGTTTTATCCACCTGCCGTTTTTTAGTTTTTTTCCAAAATAGTAACTTACCCGAAGAATGCCCGTATTCATAAAAACCTTTACCGTTTTTCTTACCCTTACGGTCATCTTTAACAACTTTATCCAAGACATCTGGAGCTTTAAATCTTTCCCCAAACCGTTCAACTAAAATAGGTAAAATTTTAATGCCAACGTCGATACCAACTTCATCGAGTAGATTAAATGGCCCAACAGGAAAACCAAACCCAACCAATGCACTGTCAATATGGTCAATAGATTCTCCTTCAATAAGGCATTGCGCAGCCTCACATAAAAAAGGTGCCAGTATTCGGTTAACATAAAAGCCCGCATCATCGCCAACCACAATGGCTGTTTTACCTTGCCGTTTAGCAAACTCCACAACAGTAGAAATCGTTGTCTCATCTGTTTGTTTATGTGGAATAACTTCAACCAATGGCATTTTATCGACAGGACTAAAATAATGTAAACCAATAACCCGTTCTGGATGTTGCGCATTGGCGGCTATCTGATGAATAGGTAACGAAGATGTATTCGACGCAAAAATAACGTCCTTCCTCGTCATTTTTTCAACATCAGAAACCATTTTTCTTTTTAGCGCCAAATCTTCAAAAACAGCTTCAATAACCAGATCTGCGGTTTCTAACCCTTTGTAATTCAATGTCCCTGAAATTTTAGCCATTGTTGCATCGCGTTCACGTGCCAATAACCGACGTTTGCTGACGCGTTGGGTTAATAAATCCCAGCTATATTTCAAGGCCTGAGCAATGCCTTTTTCTGAAATATCTTTAATACGAACAGGTACCTTTCCTTGAGTTGCGCTCACATATGCGATCCCGCCGCCCATTAGCCCGCCACCTAGTACACCAACTTGCTTGATATTCAACGGCTTAGCTTGTGCACCTGTTTCATTTTTTAATGCTGTGACTGCAAAAAATAAATTACGTAAAGCCGCTGATTCAGGCGTCATAACTAACTCGCCAAATGCTTTAGCTTCTTCTGCATACCCAGCCTGTACTCCTTTGTTCATCCCTATTTTTACTGTATGAATAATTTTTTCAGGAGCGGGATAATGCCCTTTGGTTTTACCCAATACTTTTTGCCTTGCACTATTAAACACTTGATTACGCAGTAATTTACAACTCAATAAGCGCTGTTGCCAATGAATAGCAGGTCGTTTTACGCCACCTTTTTTCACCATTTTAACGGCGACATCTAATAAAATTGACTCTGGAACAACATCATCCACAAGCCCTAATTTAAGTGCTTGTTTGCCCTTTAGCTGACGTCCTGTCAGCATTAGATCAAGTGCATGTGGAATGCCAATCAAACGTGGTAAACGTTGAGTTCCACCAGACCCTGGCAACAAGCCTAACTGTACTTCTGGCAAACCTAAGCGGGTTTTATCATCATTTGAGCAAACCCTCGCATGACAAGCTAATGCTAACTCCAACCCTCCACCTAAGCATGCGCCATGGATAGCAGCAATAATCGGCAACGGGTAATTATCTATTTTGTCGAATAATAAATGCCCTTCCTTTGATAACTCACTGGCTTGCGCTTTCGATTCACAGTGCGCAATCATGCTGATATCCGCACCCGCAATAAAGTTATCTTTTTTACCTGAGGTAATAACTAGCCCTTTTAAACCCGAGGTGGATTGCGCTTTTTGTAAGATGGTTAGAAACTGCTGCGCAAATTCAGCTTTAAGCGTATTGACCTTTTCATTTGGCACATCAATGAAAATCACCCCTACGTTCTCGTCATAAATTTCTAATGAGAAAGCCTGCGGCAGCTTATCCATTACTAATTCTGTAGTAGAATTTTGTGTCATTATTCCACCTCTAAAATCATAGCTACACCTAACCCGCCTGCAGCACAAGCTGTTGTTAAACCAAAACCACCACCACGACGACGAAGTTCATTTAATGTTTGAGTCACCATTCTGGCGCCTGTCGCCGCAAATGGGTGCCCGTAAGCGATAGAACCACCGAGAACATTAAATTTGTCCATGTCTATCTCGCCAATGGCTTGTGTTAAACCTAATTTATCTTGTGCAAATTGGCGACTACCAAACATTTTGATGTTTGCCAATGTTTGAGCGGCGAAAGCCTCGTGCATATCAATTAAAGTGAGATCTTGTAAAGATAACCCTGCGCGCTTCAGGGCTATGGGCGTTGCATAGGATGGCCCCAATAGCATGTCTTCCCACACATCAATCGCGCTAAAAGCGTAACTACGAATATAACCCAGCGGGGTATAACCCAATGCTTTTGCCCTTGACTCTGTCATCATTAATACCGCTGCTGCACCATCGGTTAAAGGTGTACTATTTGCAGCTGTTACACTGCCATATTTACGGTCAAATGCGGGTTTTAATTTAGCATAAGAGGACAATACTGAATTTCCTCGTACATTATTGTCCTGCGAAAAAGCGTGCTTAAAAGGCGGCAAATACGCAGTCATGACCTCATCGTTTAGTAGGCCTCCATCCCACGCTTTTGCAGCAAGGACGTGTGAACGATGTGCTAGCTCATCTTGTTGTTCTCTCGTAATGTGGTAACTTTTAGCCATTTGCTCCGCGGTATCCCCCATGCGAAGCCCTGTTGAGTATTCAGCAACACCAGGTGCGACTGGCATTAAGTCTTTTAAGCGTAATTTCGCGATAAGCGATAATTTTTGTCCAACCGACTTTGCCTTACTCAAAGCAAGTAATGTTGCTGCTAATTTTTTCGAAACACCAATCGGTAAAACTGAAGAGGAATCTGCCCCTCCTGCAACACCAACAGTAATATCCCCAACCATCATACTTTGAGCCACATTCACAATGGCTTGAAAACTTGTCGCGCACGCCCTTGAAACGCTGTAAGCATCTGTTGAAACGCTCATCCCCGTTCCAAGCACAATTTCCCGTGCAATATTGGGTGCTTCAGGCATTTGAACCACTTGGCCAAATACAAGTTGCTCAATCAACTGGTTATCTAAATCACTACGAACTAATAATTCAGCGACTACTGCTTTGCCTAAATCTACAGCAGCAACACCTTGATATGCTGTTGATTGCTTTGCAAACGGTAAACGTAAACCACTGACAATAGCAATACGCTCTTTTGTTGAATATGTACTGTCACCATGGTGGGAATGTTGATTCATGGTCGCTCCTGCAAAAGCATAAATAAAAAATTATTGTTAATTTTTTCATGACTGGCCGAAAGAGGTCTGACCTGTAATGATTGTTAACATAATTTTCACAATTATCAATTGCATTGACTAAAAAATGGGAGCGCGCACGCAAGTTAGCATAAAAATAGTGCGAAAAAGAAAGGAATGGGTCTACCTAATATCAAAAACCCTTCTAACGCTTAGCCACCTAATAAAAGGGCGCTATCACAGTAGAAGGGTTCACCTAATAGATTCAAACGTTTGATTAACGAAGGCCTAGCTGAAAAATCAGGCTTTCTGCTTCACAGCTAAAACTAAATTCTGCGCTCAGTTCAACACCACCATTAACTTGTTTAAAAGTATGGTTAATCGCACAGGGTTCAGACTCAACAGACTTCGCTTTTTCTGTGAGCATCTTCAACATGGATTCCGCTTCACCTTGTGTGGCAAAAACATGCTGATACGACGCAGTACAGTCTTTGTTGTCCAGCACTGTGCCTACATCTACACAGCAGCAAGCTGCTGTTTCATCCGCACTACAACGGTTAATCGCATCAGTCATTTTATTCTCCAAATAAACAAACTGTTAAGTGGCTATCATAACGCTGAAAAAGTGGTAAAAACCAGTGTGAATCAAAACTTATTGCTAATAATTAAACATAAGTTTGATCTTACCCCGTATCTGATTATTTATTGCTCCCATTTCGTCACTTTATGTTGCTATTTTGTTAAATACATCGCATTTTTGAAAACGAAGTCGCAATAAACACAAAACAGACTTGCAACATATCGGGTGGTCAGACCTATACTCTAGTAACTGGTCTGATTTGTCATGGCGACAATGGACCCTACAATTCTGCGCTTCTTGCGATAGAAGTCGCTTTATTTAAAATAAAACATAAGAGGGTTTTGGTCATGAGCCAGAAAAACCTGTTTTCTAAGTCAGCTTTAGCAATAGCAGTGGCAATTGTATCATCCAACGCCGGCGCGGCTGGCTTTTTGCTCAATGAATATTCAACATCCGCACTGGGACGTGCGTTTTCTGGGGCAGGTGCGATGGGCGACAACGCAAGTGAGGGAAGCCGTAACCCTGCTGCGATGATGCTATTTGACCGACCATCTCTTTCTATCGGTGCTGTGTATATTGACCCAAGTGTTGATATTAAAGGCCGAAATGACGGTCGTTTAACAGCTAATGATATCGCACCAAGTGCTGTTGTCCCTAATGCGCACTTTATTTTCCCCGTTAATGATAAGTGGGCTGTTGGTACATCCATGACAACTAACTTCGGCTTAGCAACGGATTTTAATAAAAGTTATGCAGCAGGCCCTATCGGTGGAAAAACCGATTTAAAAACTGTTAACTTAAATTTAAGCGGCGCATACCGTTTAAATAACAACTTTAGTTTTGGTCTTGGTGCAAATGCGGTTTACGCTGATGCGGAGATCACTCGTCACGCAGGTGATTTAAGCCAGTTAGGCCCTATGCTAGGACTTAACAATATGGGTCCAAGCACTACCATGGCTAAATTAACAGGTGATGACTGGGGCTATGGTTGGAATGCTGGTATCCTTTATGAACTAAATGACGATAATCGTTTCAGTTTAACCTATCGCTCAAAAGTCAAAGTTAAATTCAAAGACGGAAAATACTCGAATGACCTACCGAGTAATAACCCAGCCCTTAATATGGTCGGAATTGTTGGAACTGACGGCAACAAAATTAAGGGTAAGCTAGATCTTAATTTACCTGATATTTGGGAATTTTCTGGTTATCATAAAGTCGCACCGAAATGGGCACTCCACTACAGCGTAGCTTATACTGGTTGGAGTGAGTTTAAAGATCTTACTGCATATCGTAGTAGCGATAACAAACAATTATTCCACAAAGCAGAAAACTTTGATGATGCATGGCGGTTTGCAATAGGTACAACCTATTTCTACAATGATAACTGGACATTCCGTACTGGTATTGCTTATGACGAAAGCCCTGTTCCATCCAAATATCGTTCCATTTCTATACCTGATCAAGATCGCTATTGGTTGAGCGTAGGAAGCACCTATGCATTTAACGAAGATGCCTCTATTGATGTAGGTATTTCTTATATGCATGGTAAGAAAGTGAACATAAATGAAAAACTTGTAGAAACAGATAAATTACCTTTAGGTACATACCAATTCAAATCTGAAGGCTCTGCTTGGTTATACGGTGTGAACTTTAACTACGCATTCTAATAAACCGAATGCTTAACTATCGGGGAGGCAACTCCCTGATAGCCCCACTCTCTCAGTGTTCAAAAAAACATCCCTATCATAAATTTATCTTGACCCTTACCACCCCCTCATGTAAATTAATTGTTAATAAAATAATTCTTATCTAAATTTCTACTTTTATACTAAAAATTAGCCCTATAAACTTTTTTCAGATAAATCCTTATATATTTCATTAGATTACCTTTCATTCTCTGAATGTTCTTATTTGCAAGCACAAGCCATACTCGTATTTTAGTATACAGATACACAAAAAATACGTATCCATTCATTAAACTGTATTATTAATGCAATAAATTCGCAGTAAAAGTACAAAAGAGGCAACAATGACAAAAACGTAGGGGGTTTTATGGGGACATTATTTACAGTAGGTTTTATTGGGGTGTTAGGGGTAATCGCCTTGATTGACACCGTTACCCAACGAGGAAAGCGAGACAATGACTAGCTGTTAATTTATCACTCTCACGTTTTAATCTAGACAAGAGAGTGATAAACCTTCCTGAGTCAATTCACCAAATTAATCAATCGAATCCAGATCCCCTTCAATTGCAGCTGCATTTGGGTTTTCAGTTGCTTTCAATACGCCGCCATTTGATAAGAAATCATTACGCTGGAAGTAAGCTTCACGCATCATTAAGTATGGGTCTGAAGAGTTTTTAAGTAACCCATCGGAATCCAGCAATCGTGCTCTTGTTTCTATCCCTTCAAGTGCCCATTTTCCTGCAGACATCCAGAATGTTAGATAGCTCAGCATTGGGTATAAACCATCAGCTAAATCCCCACCTTCCTCTCGTGGTGTTGCACTCCCATATCCTGGTAAAACGACATAAGGACCATAACCGACATCATAGTAACCGAGTGTATTACCAAAACGTTTAGGATCTTCTTTCGCTAATTGAGGATTCGCCATTGTTGCAACATCAATCAACCCACCCATACCAAATACCGTATTGAGGAAGAAACGGTTAAAGTGTTTAAACCCTTGGGTCACTTCCCCACGCAAGAAACTGTTCAGCATACTTGCAGGCTCTTCAAGGTTAACAAAGAAGTTGGATAATCCATTACGCGCAGGCATAGGAACATAATCATTCCAAGCAACAGCAACAGGCCTTAAAACATAAGGGTCTAAGACGTTGTAGTTAAAATTAAACATTGCTCGGTTAAAACCCTCTAATGGGTCTGAACGTTCTTGCGTATCTGGGTCAATATTACTTGCACAACCTGCAATTAATACACCCGCTAGAAAAACGCTAGTCATGCGAAACTTCATAACACTTTCTCCATTCCCTGCACCGCCCTGCTATGGTACTTTCCACAATATTCACGAATTTGATAATAATAAGGGGAAAAAATTATTTTTGTTAACCGTTTTGAGTGATTATACAGATCGACTTTTAATTATACCCTAGTTAATCATGCCATTATTATAAGAGTTATGGCTAATTCACACAAAACCATTTAAATATTGTTTTTATATATTCGAAAATAGTGTGCAGTGCCATCAATTTTTACTCAAGAATAAAAGCTAACTTAACGATTAGATAAAAAATATATCAATAAAAGAAAAAATCACTGTAAAATGAGCCTTTCACCATTACTTTTTGGTTTAATACGTATTTTAACCGCTAATCCTGTAAGCACAGTTCCCATCAGCCAACCTTTAAATACGTTACCATGCGAGGTGACGTGTCAGATAATTATTTAATAAAAGAAAGACTAAAAATCATACAAAATTGCCTCATTAGCAATAAATTGAATTAATTCTATGTAACAACTTGATTCCATTGGATGCGGACAGTAAAATGCAAACCCTGTTTAGCAATGACTGCCAAAAGTCCCCTTAGTTAAATGGATATAACGAGCCCCTCCTAAGGGCTAGTTGCAGGTTCGATTCCTGCAGGGGACACCAGTACAAACGAAACCAACCTATTCCCACTCCTCACAAAAAATCATAGCAACTATTCATGTTATGCCGAACTATACAAAGCTAAACTGGCATGAACACATGGTGGAGAGAACATTAGTCTTTAATTGATGGCTATTGATATTTGACTTATGTATATTGTTAATCACTTAATCATACGGATGTATGTATCGTCATGGCTGAACTGATTACTTATGAAATCATATTAGGGATTGCAGTGTTTTTTTGCTTTTGGAATATAGACAGAACCAATACTTTCTGGTCTTTTATTCGAGTTATCGCTGGAATATGCCTGATAGCCACCATGTGCATGCTTGGAATGATCATAGCGTACGTTGCATCATAGCAATCATCTATCTAACGTAAATATTGGAATATATGTAGTGACATTCACCGTTATTTATCTTTTATTTGCTGCCTTTTTACTCCTGTGGCTTGCTTATTGGAGCTTTTCAGCACTATTTCCAAAATCACCACCAAGTAGTGTTTTATGTCTTTTCGCTAGGACAATCATCGGTGTGTCCTTGGTCTTATCTGCTATCTATGTAGCTCTTGTCGCTTTCGCAATCACCATCTAGCTGAATGTTGAATGTTGAATTTCCTCCCTAGCCCTTTCAATCTCTCGAATGAATTTCTTGTCCAAGTTGCACTTTGCTATAGCGCTTATGGCATCAGCGAATCACTGAGGCATCTCACTCCAATTTACCTGTTCAGGAATATCAGGCTGTTTTAGCCTCCTCAGCTAGTAACATCAATTTGTTTTCTTTCAATATTAGCCTAAATCACATTAATAAATTCACCTGATAAATAATATTTACTACTCTATAGATATACACAGGCAGAAAAAATGCGTTATCTGAAAACATGATACTATTAACATTAATTATCGTTTCTGCAATTATCAGACTACTTGATTCATTCATTTTAATTACCAATTAAAAGTTTACATCAATATAGCTAACTAATCATACTTGTACCACTTGAGCACTCATATCGCAATTAACGGTAGGCAGGGCATACACAATATATTAGGAATACAAGTTAGAGGCTCTTGCTTAGTTAGCCAACAACTGAAACTTTCCTGTTACTATGAATAATCTGCTCTCTTAGGGAAAAACAGTGCTGGCAGTTCGTTTATCAGTCTAAATAGAAAAATCCTATTTTTCATCTGAACATTTTTATCAAGAATAGAACTTTCTATTATCAACTCTACTGCGCGTATTCACTGAGATAATCTATCAATGAAAAATTTTATCATTATTCTTTTTTTACCACTTTTACTTTTAGCCTGCACAAAGAAAGAGCGAAAATTAGTCGTTATTTCTGGAATGAGCAAAGCTGATGTCATTAAAATTGAAGGGATACCGATTAGCTCTGCCTCTCAAGCTCAGTATGATTTGTTATTTTATTCGGATCAAATATTAACCAATCTGCCAAGTCAGAAAGCGGATCATGTGTTTATCTTTATTGATAATAAATTGATGGAATACTCAACAATAAATATTCGTTCAATTCATGATGAAAGTACAAGGGTAGGATTAAATGCAGAACAGAGCCTAGCATGCTGGGTAAATCAATTAAACTTACCTGTTAATCCATCTGCTATTGCAAATGAAAATACAATAACAAATGGGGTCAATTGTTTTTCGAATGTACGTAATGAAGACAATTAATTTCACTATTTTAAATTCATTTTAGTCAAATAATGAGATTGCATTCCCGTTTCAGGAAAATCTGGCAGTGACATTTGCTGGATATAACCTAATTTTTGGTAGAATGGTAATGCTTGAAAACTAAATGTATCGACTAAAGAATGAAGGCAGCCTACTTTTGAAGCCTCATGCTCAGCTGCTTGCATTAATTGCCTCCCTATTCCTTCATTTCTCGCAGATTCACTTACCCATAAATAATCAATACATAACCAATTGGCTCTGATTGTTGCAATCAAGCCCCCCTGCATTACACCATCATCATCTTTAAAATATACCCCTAGTTGACCGAATCGAGAGGCATCTAAAAACTGTACATTAAAACTACGAAGCCCCGCCAGTAATTCATCACGATCTTCTGGACTTACTTCATGTGTAATAACAATATTCATATTCAATTATATTCATTCTGGTTATACGTATTGGTATTTCGAACATACTTATATGATAAAGTAAATAGGTGAGTAAGATTTATAAAGAAAAAATAAAATGCGGTGACTCATTAAAAAACATCGGTTTCTAATATTTGAGCAATTAAATCGGCAACAGATAACACTAAAGACGATTTGACCATTTGTTGATAGCGTTGTTTCTGTAAACTCATTAGCTGCTGGTCAACCATGTCCTCAGGTTGATCAAAACGCATCATTTCAGGTAATGGCCCTATACAGTGAAGTGTTTTAATACTGCCTATTATTTCATCATCGGTATAATCTAATTTTAATTCTTGGTGAGATAACGAGTCATTTAATGCTAAAAATAATTCAATATCTTCATAGGTTTCGCGTGTTATAGCTCCCAAAGCAAATAACAATTTTAAACGTACAGATAAATCACCTAATGGGCCATTTCCTGTTAAAAGAGGTTCAACCGCATATTTTACGGCATAATCATCCTTTCTAAACACTTTTAACATCAACTTATCAATAGCTTGTGAAATAAGAATAATAGCCTCTTGAACAAACAAATGTAATTCTGGCCGCTGATTTAGCCGTTCAAGAATTTGATTTTCAATGTCTTGTTTATTTTCCATAATAATTTCTTTTGTCACTTTATGGCCAGCAGCTTGATATTTATTCGCAACTAACCATAAAGTGATTAAACCTCACCAATTAACTCATTATCCGTAATATTACCTATTACTCTACTTCATTAGCTCATACTGCGCACAAATTTTATTAATAATGACAGGGTGATGTTGAAGTCCACTTAATTCAACTATAGCTTGATATAGACCTTTATCTTCAATTAGAGCTGTCATTTCAATAGATTGAGGGTCACTAGTGCATCTAAAATGAAGCGCTGCTGCAATACCCATTATCAAATTCTTATTAGGGAGTTCATACTCTAATGTCCCCAATAGTGGCTTAATCAATCTATCTTCAGGGCTGAGTTTACGAATAGGTTGGCGCCCTACTCGACTCACATCATCCTTTAAATAAGGGTTAGCAAAGCGGCTTAATATTTTTTCAATATATTGCTGGTGCTTATCTGCATTAAACCCATACCGTTGAATTAAAACTTGCCCACTTTCTTCCATTGCAGCTTTTACGATAGCGAGAATCTTAGGGTCATTAATGGCATCTCTGATTGTTTGGTAGCCATATAATTGGCCTAGATATGCAGTAATCGCATGGCCTGTATTTAACGTGAATAGTTTTCGCTCAACAAATGCCATTAAATTATCCGTCAACTCCATACCGTCGATTGTCGGAATATTGCCAATAAATTGTGTTTTGTCGACAATCCATTCACTGAATGATTCGACAGTTACAGAAAGAGGGTCATCATTCGCTGCATCCATTGGAGGAACAATCCGGTCAACGGCGGAGTCAACAAAACCAACATATTGTTCAACCCATCCGTGTGTTTCTACAGGTAATTGAGCAAGAATATGTCGTTTTAATTGGCTTGTTCCTCTAACCATATTTTCACACGCAATAATATTGAGGGGCTTTTGGTTATTTAATTTACATCTTAAAGCAATACCTTGCGCTAAAGTCCCTGCTATTTTTTCGAGAATTTGTGGGCCTACTGCGGTTGTCACCATATCTGCAGAGGCTATATATTCTATTGTCTTTGGATCATTAGAATTAATTGCGTGCACATTTTGTACTTTTTCTATGCTACTTTCTTGCCCAACAACATGAACCTGATATGACTGCTGATGCTCTAGCTGATCAATTAATGGCTGATTAACATCGGTAAATGTGAGTTGTGAATTCGCATCAGAAAGTAATTTACCAATAAAACCACGACCGATATTACCTGCACCAAAATGAATGACTTTCATTGTTATTCTCCTCACGCTGCACTTTGCGATGCTAAAATTTCGAGCACTTCTTGAATACTTTGGGTATTACACAATTTATCTATCACCCCATCTTCATCTAGTGCAGAGGTGATTCGTGTAATCACTTCAATATGCTCATTATTTTGTGCCGCGATGCCAATAACAAGACGTGCAATTTCATCGGGTTCATCTCCGAATTGAACACCTTCAGGATATTGGCAAATAACAATACCCGTTTTTAAAACACGATCTTTCGCTTCAATAGTTCCATGTGGGACTGCAATTGATTCACCAAGATAAGTTGAGGTTAATTTTTCTCTCGCTAACATCGCTTCAATATAATCAGGTTCTACATACCCACCCTCAACTAATTTTTGTCCCGCAAATTGAATTGCTTGCGTTTTATTCTTCGCTGATAAATTTAAGTAAATATGCTTGGCGCTAAGTGTAAACAACGCTTCATCTTTATCTTTATCTTCAATATCAAAAGATTCATCATTTGCAGCAACAATTGTTTGCTTGATTAAGCGTCCATCATTTGCAGCAGTAGGATGTTTTTTCGCGATTAAATTAGTCACTAAATCATTATATATTTGACCATCTAAGAAATTCGCTAAAGAAATGTGCATTGCATTAGGTGCAAATGTTTTAGCTCTTTCAGTGAGGTCTTTGTGCGTTATCACAATATCAACACTCGTAGGAAGGTCATTGATAGCCATGTTCGTGACATAAATATCAAGCAACCCCGCATCACGAATCTTTTTCGCTAATACACCTGCTCCCATCGCACTGGAGCCCATTCCCGCATCACAAGCAACAATAATATTACGCACATTTGCAAGATTAACTGTTGAATTGTTATTCGTTACTTCCTTGCTCGATGATTTAGATTGCGCTTTCATATCACGCATTTTTTTCGTCGCATTATCTAATTCATCATCGTCGCCCACACGGGTTCTTTTTAATAAAATTGCAGAAACTAAGAAAGAAACAAGTGTTGCACTAATCACAGACAGAATAACGCCAATTAAAGATGATTTTGGTGTCATCAGTAAAACTGCAAAAATAGAGCCTGGTGATGCAGGAGAGACTAAACCAGCATGAAATAGGTTCATCACAAACACACCTGTCATGCCACCAAGAATAACTGCAAGAATTAACCGCGGATTCATTAAAACGTATGGGAAATAAATTTCGTGGATCCCGCCGAAAAAGTGAATAATTGCAGCACCAGGCGCAGACTGTTTAGCATTCCCTTTACCAAAAAACATGTATGCCAATAACACACCCAAACCTGGACCTGGGTTAGCTTCTATTAAGAAAAAAATAGACGCACCTGTTTCAGTCGCTTGTTGAATACCTAATGGGGAAAAGATTCCGTGGTTAATGGCATTATTCAAAAAGAGTATTTTGGCTGGCTCAACAAAAATCGAAGTTAAGGGCAGTAGATTATTTTCTACCATCACATTTACACCCGCCGCCAACACTTTTGATAAGCCAGCAACGAGAGGCCCAATAGCAAGGTAAGCAAGTATCGCCAAAAGCATACCAATAATGCCAGATGAAAAGTTATTTACTAGCATTTCAAAGCCCGTTTTGACTTTACCATCTATCCAGCTATCAAAACGTTTAATAGCATAACCACCTAATGGCCCTGCAATCATTGCCCCCATAAACATTGGCATATCGGCACCAACAATTACCCCCATTGTTGTAATGGCCCCGACAATACCCCCTCTTTCACCACCTATAAGACGACCGCCCGTATAACCAATTAGCAGTGGTAATAAATAGGTGATCATTGGACCTACAAGCTGTGCCAACGTTTCATTTGGCCACCACCCCGTAGGGATAAAGAGCGCGGTAATTAAGCCCCACGCAATGAAAGCACCAATATTAGGCATAACCATATTACTGAGGAAACGCCCAAAATTCTGTACCTTTAATTTGATATTTGATGTTACCATGATAGAACCCCGTGGTACGAGAACGATAAGATTGCAACGTTATCGCCAAATAACGTTAGTGAATATTTAGACGCTTTCACTCTAACATGGCCTTTATCAGATGCGTACCACGCGGGCCTTATGTGACGGAAGTCACCTAAACCCCCCTCATCCCCCCACCTAAATATTGATCATGCTCACAAATAAATAGTGTAGTTTTACTACAAAGACGTTTTTTCACATAAAAAAAGCAAAAAAACGAGATTAATATCACATAAAAATACTTACCTTAATTTTCAGAAAAGAGATCCTGATCACAAATTATTTTCATATTCACCTTTTTTAACTCCATTAAAAACTCGATTAACCTTTTTATAGCTAGTAGATTTTATTTTGTAATTAATTTTCACTCGTTACTTATTTCAAAAAAGCACCTATGAAATGGATATAAAGTTGAAAATACAGGCTTAGCACTCATCTCATTTTGTATTTTCTATCTTTTTGCGATATCGTTAATAGGATTAACTGCAACTTATTATTATCCAAAGAATATTTAGCCTTGATTCAAAAGATGTTCACCGATAAATTATTCTTAAACCTCTTCATTAAAATGTGAATATAATGACTTTAACCATTATTGTTTTTCTTTTGGTTTACGTTGCCATGGGCTTTGGTAAGTTACCTGGCTTTAAAGTAGATAGAACGGGAGCCGCTATTATTGGTGCCTTGGCCATGATGGCAGCTGATAGCATTACCCCACCACATGCATGGAATGCCATTGATTATCGGACAATTGGGATGCTGTTCGGCTTAATGGTCGTATCTGCATCATTTGTTGTATCTGGTTTTTATAGTTGGACAGCGAACCGTGTTGCGATGCTAAAAGTTTCTCCTCCAGCACTTTTAGCCGTATTAATCGGTGTTGGCGGAATTCTTTCCGCTTTATTAACCAATGATGTTGTCGTTGTAGCCATGACACCATTATTAGTTTCTATTAGCTTATCTCGCGGTTTAAACCCTATTCCATTTTTATTAGGCTTTTGTTTTGCCGCAAATAACGGTGCTGCAGGCTCATTAATTGGTAGCCCACAGAATATGATTGCAGCTCAAGGGCTCGATATTTCCTTTGTCGGTTTATTAGAAGCTTCCGCAATCCCTGCCTTACTGTCATTACCTATCACGTGGTTCGTCTTAGTTTGGCTGTACCGCAAGCGTTGGTACATAGCTAAGGACGAAACGCAAACTACAGTATCGACAATGCAAGAAAACCTCAATGTGTGGGAAACGACTAAAGCAGGAGTTATTACGCTTGCCGTTATTATTGCGTTTATTGTAAGTGATATCCCAAGGGAATTAATTGCCCTTACTGCTGCCGGATTCTTATTATTAAACCGCTCAATCGCATCAAGCGATATGCTTAAGTTAGTTGATGGGAATTTGTTACTCTTAATTATGGGACTGTTTGTCGTCAATGCCGCGTTTGCCTCAACAGGTATTCCCCAGCAACTCCTCGATGATTTACGCACCCATGGCGTTGATTTAAATAATCCATTCGCTTTATTCTTAGTGACTGGAGTTCTCAGCACAATTGTGGGAAATAACCCTTCGGTAATGCTACTCGTTCCATTTTTAACCCCTGATGGAAATGCTGACGCCCTTGGTGCAGCATTAGTGCTAGGCTCAGGGTTTTCCAGCAATTTATTAGTATTTGGCAGCCTTGCAGGTATTATTGTTGTTGAACAAGCCGCGGCTTATGGCGTAAAAATATCGTTTAGTGAGTTTGCAAAATCTGGTGGTGTTGTTGCCGCGTTATGTATGATATTAGCGGCAATATGGATAGTATTAGTCTTGTAAGAATAATTGCAATTTATTACCAGCCACGCTAAGTAAATGGCTGGTAATAAAATTTCAATATTTAGGGAAGAATAGCAAATGAACGCACAGGAAACCCACTCGCATTATTTGGTTTAGCGACAATATTAAAGATCACTGCCCCACGAGTCGGTACTTTATCCAAGTTTGCCAGCAGTTCCACTTGGTAAGTATCTTGATCTAAAACGTAATACTCCCCAAGTAACGCATTATTTTTACGGAAATCTTTTGCCGCATCTGTATCAAACGTTTCATGTCCAATTGCTTTAATACCCCGTTCTTCAAATAAGAACTTTAAGGCATCCATCCCCCAGCCAGGTATTTGGTTATTACCTTCTTCGTCTTTATTATCCATAAGCTCTTGTGATGGCCAACGTTTGCTCCAATCTGTTCTTAGTGCAACAAAACTGTCAGGTTCAATTTTTCCATGCTGTTCCTCAAAAGTCAGTACATCATTAAGAGAAAATGCAAAGTTTGGATCTTGTTTTGCTCTTTCGGATTGATCAATAACAATTAAAGGTAAAACGAGTTCTTTTAGCTCTAGCTCATGCAGAAAACGTTTACCTTCAACAAAATGACATGGCGCATCAATGTGCGTGCCATATTGCCCTGGGAAGGTAAATTGCTGAGCAAAGAAACCTTCTGCATAGCCAAATAAGGTTTTAAACTCAGCAGCATCAAACATAAAAAAATGCGGTGAATTCCCATCAAAGCTGTGTGTTAAATCAACCCATTTCTTGCTCTTTATAATATTAAATGCATCAATCAGTTCGTGACTCATATTCTTCCCCTGTCAGGTTGATTTTGTTCAGTGTTTTTATGACGTTGTATTTTTTGTTGTGTTACTTATCTATTTAATAGCAGTAAAAATATTGTGTTGTCTAGGAATTTAATAAGAATAAATTTCATATTAAGTTTTAAAAAAGCCACTTATTAATTTAATAATAAGTGGCTAGGTAAGAATAAAAAAATAAAAATTAGACTAGGATTTTATTTAGGGTATTTATTCCAGCTTTCTGGTTCGATAAAGCCATCATAAATACGCTGAGAACGAATATAATCCGCATATTCTTTAGACTCAAAAGCCTCTTTTAAATCCTTAGCCCATTGAGAATCAAGATCTTTTTGCATGACAGTGACAATAACACGGTGTTCTAATGGTGAGTTTTCAACAACTAATCCATCGGCAATACGCTGGCCTGCACTTGCGACATAATTGCCATTTACCACAACAAAATCAACATCATCAAGTAATCTTAATCCTTGAGCTGCGTCCGTTTCACGCACATCTAAATGATATTTTCCTGATGAAATATCATTAACACTAAAACTCAATGTGCTGACATTCGGTTTAATTTTAATCCAGCCTAGTTGTTCTAAGATCCGCGCCCCTCTTTCTGCATTTACAGGGTCGTTAGATAAAGCGACAATCATGCCATCTTTTACATCATCAATTGATTTGTGTTTATTTGAACGTAAACTTTGTGGCGCGCTTGGTGAGTCTGTCAATGCGACCATATTAATATTATTCTTTTTGTTATATGCATCCATATATGCGCGGCTTTGGTTCACCGATGCATCAATAGAACCTTCTTCAAATGCAGGATTAATTTGCCTATTTTGTGAAAATTGACGCAAAGTTACCTTATAGCCTTTTTTCTCTAAAATAGGGACGATTCCTTTATCTACTTGATCGATATAATTACCAACTCCAAAACCTATCGTAATCTGTTTTTTATTTGGATTATCTTTTTCATTGTTATCACCACATGCTGAAAGCACAAAAACAGCTGATGCGATTAAAGATAAATTTATTAATTTTTGTTTTAACATATGTAACAACCCTGTGAAAATATTTCAGCCAGTATAATCATATTAATTTGGTTGTTCTTAGATCAGATAATTATAACTTAGTTAATTAGTGATATAAGAATAGGTTTTAATTCCTTTAAGTTATATGGATATAACAAATAGATCGTTCGATAAATGATGTGATTGATATGTAATGAAGGAGATAAAAAACGTTTAAAAAAAGTGAGTTGCTTTATGACTATTTTCAATAATGATTTAATTAACACCCTGACACACTTGCCACCAGATTCCGATTTAGCATTAATCCGCCAAGACCGATCAGCCGCAACCTTAAATACCCAAGCCGCATACAGCGAAATTTTCTCTGTACCATCAACACAATTTCCTATTGATGTTCGTTATGGTTTTGCGCATCAGGTTGCAAAATTGACTGGCAGCCAAACATTAGCAGATTTTTATTTTCAACAAGCACCAGCACTAAAAATAGAAAATCTTTCACCTGCTCTGCAAGCTGCTGCGGAATATCTGCAAATATTAACGTTATCTCCTAAAGATACTCAGTTTTCACTCATCGAAACCTTAATTACACAAGGCTGGGAAAATAGCGACATCGTTTTGCTCGCTCAGTTAATTACCTTTGTCACCTATCAAGCTCGTTTAGTCGAAGGTATTGAGCTCTTAACGACATCTAAAAATGATCCACGGAATGTCGCGAAAATAGTCGCGGGCAAATGGAATCATCAACCTTTCACTCGCCAGGGACGCCCATCTCCTACCGCCTTTACACAAGATAATTTAGGTTGGGAAGCTTGGATAACGGCTAGAAAAGCAGAAACGCTAAGCGATGAAGAAACTCAGGTGATGAAAAAATTTGGTCAATTAACCTCTGAATACTTTCTTCTGCTCGCTCACCAAAGCAAGATTTTAGAAATTAGAACCTTAATCGATCGTGGTGTCTTTTACACCGCTGGCGGCCTACCACGCTGGGAACGTGAGTTTGCAGCTGCCGCTGTCAGTAAAGTGAATGGTTGCATTTACTGTGCTTCTGTTCATGCACGCAAAGCCAGCCAGTATGCCAAAGAACGCCGTAGTGATGTCGATAAGCTATTAGCAACGCCGACAGGTGAGATTCTTGCGGATGGCTTTGACGATAGATTGTTAGCAATCACCGATCTCGTGGCGTCTTTATCAGCAACACCGATTCAAGCAACAATATCTCAAGTCGCAACACTACGCCAACTGGGACTATCTGAACTCGAATTGCTTGATTTAATTCAGTCTACTGCGTTTTTCTCATGGGCAAACCGCTTAATGCTTTCCCTCGGTGAGCCATTTGAAATTATGGAGGATAAGGAATAATTTCATGGATAGGATCATTGGCTTAGCGGCTTTAGAAGCGCACATTGCACAAGATTTGCAATATCTTAATCTCCCAATCACATCATGGGCATTATCAGATAATAATATCAACAAACAACATATTGACGTTGCCATTATTGGTGCTGGTATGTCAGGTGTCACGGCTGCATTTGCACTCAAGTTACGTGGTATTAATGCAGTCGTATTTGATAAAGCCATTACTGGAAGTGAAGGGCCTTGGCAAAAACCTGCTCTCATGGAAACACTACGTTCGCCAAAACAGGTTGTAGGGCCCGCTTTAGCTTCCCCCTCATTGACCTTTCAAGCGTGGTTCAAAGCGCAGTTTGGCGATGAAAAATGGGAAGAGTTAGATAAAATTCCTCGCCTTCAGTGGGGAGAGTATTTGCAGTGGTTTAAAGCGATTACTGCACCAAAAGTATTTAATCAATACGAACTGATTGACCTACATTTAACCGATAATGGTAGCAAGTTAATTTTTAAAACACCTGAAGGAACAACAAATTACATCGCACAGCATGTTATTTTAGCCACAGGTATGGAATCCTTTAGTGAACCGAATATTCCCAGTTTTATGGATAATATTCCACAAAACTATTGGGAGCATTCGTATGCAGGCACTGATTACAGCCGCTTTAAAGGGTTAGACATTGGTGTTGTTGGTTATAGCGCAGGTGCAATGGATAGTTCTGCAACAGCCTTAGAGAACGGGGCTAAGAGTGTGGAAATTTTAATCCGTGCCACAGATATGCCACGGGTAAACAGAGGTAAAGTTGCAGGAAGCGCGGGTTTTACGAGTGCTTATGCCTATTTTACAGATGCACAAAAATGGCATTATTCAGCGTATGTTGCTGAAGCTAAAACCCCTGCCCCTCATGGCAGTACTTTACGAGTTTCTTGTCATCCAAATGCTTTTTTTAATTTTAATACTCAAATTAAACAGATTGAATTAAAAGATAAAAAACTACATATTTCGACGACAACTGAACAATTCACGTTAGATTATTTGATCCTCGCGACAGGATATAAAATTAATTGGTTCAAACATCCTGCATTTAACCAAATTACCCCTCTAATTAAAACGTGGGCTGATGTTTATACTCCACCAATCAACGAAGCGAATAGTGAACTCGGCGCACACCCTTATTTAGGCTCGCATTTTGAATTACAAGGCAAAAAAACGGCTGACACTGAAAAGTTAAAACAATTTTATTGTTTCAATTTAAGTGCTTCACTTAGCATGGGCCCTGTTATTGGTTTGATCCCTGGTACCAATACAGGTGCAGAGCGTTTAGCTGATCATATTGCCGCTCAATTGTACCTCGCTCATAGAGAAGAACACCTCGAATTAGTGAAAACAAGCCAAGAATTTGAATTATTAGGTGATGAATGGCAACCAGCAGCCTTGCCTTCAGAACGTATGCAGCTAACTGATAATGTAGAGTAAACTATGATTACATTTCAAAATGTCCAAAAAGTATATGAAAAAGATGGGCAATCTTTAGTTGCATTGCAAGATATTAACTTGCATATCAATAAAGGAGATATCTTTGGATTTATTGGCTATAGCGGAGCAGGAAAAAGCTCACTTATTCGTTTGGTCAATCAATTAGAAAAGCCCTCCAGTGGTGCTGTGATTATTGATGGGCAAAATATTGCTCATCAAACTCCCGCTGAAATTCGGGCCCATAAGAGAAGTATAGGAATGATTTTCCAGCATTTTAATTTACTGGAAACCAAAACTGTCGCTCAAAATATTGCAATGCCCTTGGTCTTGCTAGGACTTGATAAAAACGAAATCAGTCAACGTGTTGATAGCATTCTTGAATATGTAGAGCTGAGTGATAAAAAAAATCAATACCCAGGTCAATTATCTGGTGGGCAAAAACAACGCGTGGGTATTGCCCGTGCCCTTATCAATAACCCACAAATTCTGCTGTGTGATGAAGCCACATCTGCCCTTGACCCGCAAACGACACGCTCCATCTTACAGCTATTAAAAAAAATCAGTCGAGAACAAAATATTACCATCTTACTTGTGACACACGAAATGGAAGTTATAGAGCAAGTCTGTAACCGTGTTGCGGTGATGGAGGCGGGTAAAGTCGTGGAAGAAGGCACTGTATTAGATATTTTTGCAAATCCTAAACATTCAACGACCCAAAAGTTTGTTGGGACTGTTTTAAATGAAGAAATACCAGAGCGTGTGCTGCACAATTTAGACCACCAGCAAGATGTTTATCGCCTTGAATTCCTCGGGTCATCAGCTCAAGAGCCTGTTGTTAATGAGCTAATTTTAAAAAAAATCGTCAAAATAAATATTCTCTTTGCCAATATGAAAGAAATCAGTGGGGTAGTACTCGGCAGCATGTTTGTGCAGATTGTGGGTGATAAAGCACAGATTGAAGAAGCTATACAGTTTTTACGCCTGCGTGGCGTAGCGGTTAGCCAGGGGGCATTATGACAGAGTTATTTGAAACAGCCTTAACAAGTAAACAATTTTTACTCGCTATGTCAGAAACATTCACCATGGTGAGTATTGCCTTAGTACTCGGTTCCTTGTTTGGTATTTTACTGGGTATATTACTCGTTATAACGAGACCTGAAGGGATTTGGGAAAACAAATACATATACCGAATTGTTAACCCAATTATCAATATCATTCGCTCTTTACCATTCATTATCTTATTAGTGGCGATGATCCCACTAACCCGTTTTATGGTCGGAACATCGATAGGAACAACCGCGGCAATAGTGCCATTAGTGATTTTTATTGCTCCCTACACTGCCCGCTTAGTGGAAAATTCTCTTTTAAGCGTACACTCAGGGATCATTGAAGCGGCAGATTCTATGGGTGCAACAAATTGGCAAATTGTTTGGCATTTCATTTTACCAGAAGCTAAATCTTCTCTTATTTTAAGTTTGACTGCAGCAAGTATTACTTTAGTCGGTGCGACAGCTATGGCAGGAGCAGTAGGCGGTGGTGGTGTTGGCGATCTTGCTTTGAACTATGGCTATCAACGCTTTGATAATGTGGCAATGGCCATTACTGTTGTGACATTAATCATCATTGTCCAAGGGATGCAATTTATTGGCGACTACCTTGCCAGAAAAGCGCGTTTTCATTGATGATTCTTAAAGTTGGTAGCGTTGCGTTATCAACTTTATTTTTCTATTTTCGCGGTTTCAATTTAGCTCACCTAGTAGCGAATCTAAAGCTTGACTATTTATCCTGTAATTAATCTCTGTTTAATTTAAAGTTAATTTCAGGCATATTATATAATAAAAAAATAAAAGCCCATTACAGGCTTTTATTTTTAAAGTTACGCAGTATGAGAGATAAATAATGTATTTATTCTTTTTAATGAATTTAAAATGGTGATCAAACTTAATTTAAGTCCTTAATTGAAACAATTAGAAGTTAAAATCAAGTTAAGTTTCATTATGAGACAAAATAATTATTTATATTATACTAAAGAATAAATAGAATCATCGATCCCTTTAGTATCCCTTCTTTCTTCTGGTTGGGTATCATCTTGCAGCACTTCACTAAAAAACTCACCCATATTAACGCCTAAGACTTTTAATACGCGAACTAAACAATCAATATCAATACGATTTACACCGCGCTCATAACGAAATAATTGTTGTTCACTAATATCTATCTCTTTAGCTAACTGAAACACAGTATAGCCTTGAGCTTTTCTTAGCGTTTTAATTTTTTGTCCAACTGCACAAGCGACAGGATATTTTGTATTCATAAACATTCTCGCTTCAATTTATATTAATGAAATAAAAATTAGCAGATAAGTAGCTGCCATTTTTTTATTTTTTATGTTTTATATAATAAGTAGAACTTTGATAGTATTGCTGACGATTCAGCATATATCGATGGGAATGATATACTAGCAATCTAATTAGTTTCAACTAATCTTAAAATGATGTTACATTTATGTAACGAGATATTACAAGTCATTTACCCTATAAAAAAACAATAATTATCCCATAAATATCATACTATTATGATTAGTAAGGCAACTCCCACCCTTACCCATATTACTTGTATCACAATGAACACAACGGAATATTACACTAAAATAACAGATTTTATCCGATGTATCATCTGAAAACAAAGGAAATAAATAGAATAATTTAACACTGTAACAATATTAATGATTTTAAGAATGAACAATCATTTAACGAATAAAAAACAATCAGATATCATTTATATCTGTAAACAATGGTAAAAATAATAAGTTTTACCTCTAAAAACCTTTGGCAACATTAAATATCAATAACATATAGGAATGAATATTCTGTTACAATTAATGAAACGCTAAATTTTTAAAGTAGCATGGTAAATATTTACCAAATAACAGTGCTCAACATAACAAAACCATAACGTTAAGGAAGTTTATTATTCACTTTACTTGATGAACATCACAAAAATATGACAAACTAATACTATTAGATTATCTTATTTTAATATTGATAATTTTATCTTCGAATGAAAGTGGCGATATTAAACCCTCAAAATTTACAAATTATTAAAATTTAACCCCAAAAATACTCAAACACCCTTTTTAACGTTAAACATCCATATTTATTATGAACACATTCTAATCTAACGTTATAAAGTAATTCTCTTTACTTTATAATTCATTATTTGTAAGTTATTGATAATAGTACTAAAAATATACCTCTATATCCTCAATCATAGCAGCAGTCAGGAAAAGGTATCGCTTATATTGATTTTCAATGAGTAGATGACCTTTCAGAACATGAAATATATAGAAATAGTCCTTCAACCTTTAAGCACTATGTTCTGTTATACACTATTGGATGCTTAGATGATGGCTTAAGATGGTGGGTCGTGCAGGATTTAAATCCTTCGGATTTAGCCTTCGGCCTGAACCTGCAACCAGCTTGTCGAGGTATCGCTAACCGATTGAGTATTTACTGGATTATGTTTTGGAAGCTGAGATGATGGCTTGAGATGGTGGGTCGTGCAGGATTTAAATCCTTCGGATTTAGCCTTCGGCCTGAACCTGCAACCAGCTTATCGAGGTATCGCTAACCGATTAAGTATTTACTGGATTATGTTTTGGAAGCTGAGGTGATGACTTAAGATGGTGGGTCGTGCAGGATTTAAATCCTTCGGATTTAGCCTTCGGCCTGAACCTGCAACCAGCTTGTCGAGGTATCGCTAACCGATTGAGTATTTACTGGATTATGTTTTGGAAGCTGAGGTGATGGCTTAAGATGGTGGGTCGTGCAGGATTTAAATCCTTCGGATTTAGCCTTCGGCCTGAACCTGCAACCAGCTTGTCGAGGTATCGCTAACCGATTGAGTATTTACTGGATTATGTTTTGGAAGCTGAGGTGATGACTTAAGATGGTGGGTCGAGCAGGATTTAAATCCTTCGGATTTAGCCTTCGGATTTAGCCTTCGGCCTGAACCTGCAACCAGCTTGTCGAGGTATCGCTAACCGATTGAGTATTTACTGGATTATGTTTTGGAAGCTGAGATGATGGCTTAAGATGGTGGGTCGTGCAGGATTCGAACCTGCGACCAATTGATTAAAAGTCAACTGCTCTACCGACTGAGCTAACGACCCATCTAGATTTGATTTGTGTTTTAATGTGAGTAGTTAATGAAGTGGTGGGCGATAGCGGGCTCGAACCACTGACCCCCTCCTTGTAAGGGAGGTGCTCTACCAACTGAGCTAATCGCCCACTTCATAACTTGTACCACATTATAAATGATTGGTGGGCGATAGCGGGCTCGAACCACTGACCCCCTCCTTGTAAGGGAGGTGCTCTACCAACTGAGCTAATCGCCCAATCATTTATTTTTCATCGTCAACGGTGGTGGGCGATAGCGGGCTCGAACCACTGACCCCCTCCTTGTAAGGGAGGTGCTCTACCAACTGAGCTAATCGCCCCGTCGTCGATGGAGGTGCATTATAGGGATACGGAGTTCAGAGTCAACGCTTTTTCGATAGATTTTTTTCGTTCGTTGCAAAATTAATCAAGATGTTTCAATATTCGCCAGAAAAGCTGCCTTTTTAATCAATTACCTATATAATTTAGCGTTTATATTCTTTCATAAACAGAAAATAAATTTTCACTTCAGCTTCAATTTCATTTTTTGCCTCACTTTTCCATTTTCTTTTCTTGTATCTTCATAACTTGATTGAGGAATCACCACAGGATGATAGAATAGAGGCACATTTTAGCAATGCTGACAGACTTCACGCGTTTAAAGCTTCATACGGCACTATTATCTATTGTAATGTGTTGCATACATTAGCCTTCTATTTATTCAGCCGTGAACTCTTAAGCACTTCAAAAACAATGTTTTGCAATTAAGGCAATCTCGATGAGTAAAATCAAAACCCGTTTTGCACCAAGCCCAACTGGCTATTTACACGTTGGTGGTGCGCGTACCGCTCTTTATTCCTGGTTATTTAGTCGCCACAACCAGGGCGAATTTGTCCTGCGCATTGAAGATACCGACTTAGAACGTTCAACTCAGGAAGCTATCGATGCCATTATGGACGGTATGAACTGGTTGAATTTAAATTGGGATGAAGGCCCTTATTATCAGACCAAGCGTTTTGATCGTTATAACGCAGTGATTGACCAAATGTTAGAAGCTGGCACCGCTTATCGTTGTTTTTGCTCAAAAGAACGTTTGGAAGCTCTGCGTGAAGAGCAAATGGCGAACAATGAAAAACCTCGCTATGACGGTTGCTGCCGCGACCATGCGCATAACCACACCGCTGATGAACCGCATGTTGTTCGTTTCCGTAACCCGCAAGACGGTTCTGTGATTTTTGACGATAAAATCCGCGGCCCAATTGAATTTAGTAACCAAGAGTTAGACGATTTAATTATTCGTCGCACTGATGGCTCACCAACTTATAACTTCTGTGTTGTTATTGATGACTGGGATATGGAAATTACTCACGTTATCCGCGGTGAAGACCATATCAACAATACACCTCGTCAAATCAACATTCTAAAAGCACTAGGCGCACCAGTACCTGTGTATGCACACGTTTCCATGATTTTAGGTGATGACGGTAAAAAACTGTCTAAACGCCATGGTGCTGTAAGTGTCATGCAATACCGTGATGATGGTTATTTGCCACAAGCGCTACTGAACTATTTAGTCCGTCTAGGTTGGTCTCACGGTGACCAAGAAATTTTCACCGTTGACGAAATGAAAGAATTTTTCAGCCTTGATGCAATCAGCAAATCAGCAAGTGCATTTAACACTGAAAAACTGCAATGGCTAAATCACCATTATATCAATACATTGCCTGCTGAAGAGGTGGCTGTGTACCTTGCATGGCATATTGAGCAACAACATATTGATACCCGCAATGGCCCTCAATTAGTTGAGCTAATTAAGTTACTTGGCGAACGTTGTAAGACACTGAAAGAAATGGCTGAATCTTGTCATTATTTCTATCAAGACTTTGAAGAGTTCGATGCAGACGCAGCGAAAAAACACCTGCGCCCTGTTGCTCGCCAACCATTAGAAGTGGTTAAAGAAAAATTAACCGCAATCACCGATTGGACCGCAGAAAATGTCCACCAAGCAATTGAAGCCACTGCCGCTGAATTAGACGTGGGAATGGGTAAAGTGGGTATGCCGTTACGTGTTGCTGTGACGGGTGCTGGCCAGTCCCCAGGCCTCGATGTGACCGTCCACGCCATTGGTCAAGCACGTTCTATTGCACGCATTGAAAAAGCCTTAGCATTTATTGCTGAACGCGAATCTTCTGCACAATAATTTATGCCATTTCTGCCCTCATTTCTTGGGGGCAGTTTTTTCTCTCTTATTTCTATCCTTGCGTTGATTGCAAAATGCTCTATATTTCAGCAATTAAACGGAAAAGCCGATTATTTTATTGACACTCCTACCGAGCTTGAATATGATGCCTCCCGTCCAAAAGATTTTGATTGGGGCTATAGCTCAGCTGGGAGAGCGCTTGCATGGCATGCAAGAGGTCAGCGGTTCGATCCCGCTTAGCTCCACCATCTAATTCCCTGTTAGATGGCTCTAAATAACAAAGTCTATCGATTTGGGGCTATAGCTCAGCTGGGAGAGCGCTTGCATGGCATGCAAGAGGTCAGCGGTTCGATCCCGCTTAGCTCCACCATAATTTCCTTCTGCTTTATCTTTCTTAAATCTAATAATTTCGAGCCTCAAAATACCCCTATTGTACTCAGCAGTATTCGGCGTATCCAACCTCAAACACTTCATAAGGAAAGCCTGTAATCTCACGTTTTATCATCTATTACTGTGCTGTATAGCCACCATCAATAGGAATAAACGCCCCCGTTATAAAACTGCTGTCTGTTGATAATAAAAAAGCCACCACATTGGCGATTTCCTCTGTTTTTGCCATCCTCCCCATCGGGTGCGTTGATGCCATCCAATTTTGAGTATCCTGCGGTAACATCGCAATATTCGGTGTTTCAACATAGCCTGGCCCTACAGCATTAATCCGTATGCCTTTTTGGGCATTCTCTAATGCCGCTGAACGAGTGAGGCCTAACACCGCGTGTTTCGCTGCGGTATAAGGGACTATCCCTGCTATCCCTGTTACACCATTGCAAGCGGATAAGTTTACTATTGCCCCACCGCCACTGCGATGAATTGCAGGTATGGCATATTTCAAGCCATGAAATGCCCCTGTAATATCCGTTTCAATCACGTCATGCCATGCTTCTAATGGATAATCTTCGATATTCACACCATGTGGACCTGTCACCCCCGCGTTGTTGACTAAGAAATGCAGTGCACCATATTTCATTTCTACCTGCTCAATCGTTGATTGAAAATCCTTTGCGCTTGCCACATCCATTTTTATTACACTAATACGCTCCCCTGTTGGTGTAATTTCCTGGGCTGCCTGCGTTAGTGCATCTTCATGACGTCCTGTCATAACGACTGTCGCACCCAATGAGTGTAGTTTTTGTGCAATTCCAAAACCGACACCTGTAGATGCCCCTGTTACCAATGCGATTTGATTTGTGAATTGTTGCATAGCCGCCTCAATTATAATTAACTTTAGTTAACTATAATTGATTAACTTTGGTTAATCAATGCCTCGTTTTCTTCCTAGCGCCAAGGTATACTTCAACTGTTGAATAATAAGGAAGAATTTTTATGCCCAGTACCCTTGAAGACGCATTATCATTATTGCAATGCACACTTGTTGCTCGCCGTGTCAGTTTCACACCTGAGCAAATTACATGGGGACAATACGATGTACTGGAGATATTGAGGCTTAAAGGTGACTTAACACCAAGCCAGCTAAGTCAATCACTGGGAATTTCACGGCAAAATTTATCGAAGTTTTTGCGGGTATTAAAATCTTTTGAGTTTGTCGAACAATATCAGTCTGAAGAAGATAAGCGGGAATTGATCACCCACTTAACAGAAAAAGGGGCTCATTTTTTACAGCGTGCAGCAACAGGGCGAGCAGAAAATGCATTAAAAGTTAAAGCCGCATTAACGCAGCAAGAACAAGATATCTTTATTCAATTGAGCAAAAAAATTACTGCCGCTTTAGGGCATGAGTGATCTGATCACTTAGCCCGTTTTAGTGGCTTTACAAGCCCTTCTAACCCTTCAATTTTTAACCCAAGGGCCATTTCCATTAATTGGCCAAGACGCCCTGGTGGGAACTCTCCTTTCTTATAAAACCAAAGAAGGTATTCCTCAGGCAAATCAATCAAGATACAGCCTTTATATTTACCAAATGGCATATAGGTATTTGCCATATCGATAAGATCTTGCTTTTCCATTCTTGCTCCCATAAAAAAACGGCGTCCTAATGAACGCCGCTCTTAATTTAACACTTTTTTGCGAATTACAATACTAATCCGACAACCGCAGCGGATAAGAAGCTGACTAAAGTTGAACCGTACAGTAATTTCAGGCCGAAACGTGCTACTGTGTTACCTTGTTTTTCATCTAACCCTTTGATAGCACCAGCGATGATACCAATTGAAGAGAAGTTAGCAAATGACACTAAGAACACAGATAAGATACCGACAGAACGCTCAGATAAACCACTTGCAATAGCTTGTAAGCCATCCATTGCAACGAATTCATTCGTTACCATTTTAACTGCCATGATCCCACCCACTTGTAGGGCTTCATCCGCTGGGATACCTAAGATCCAAGCAAATGGATAAAATACATAGCCCAACATAGTTTGGAAATCGATACCGAAAATCGCAGAGAAAATACCGTTAATCATGGCAATCAGAGCGATAAAACCAATCAGCATGGCAGAAACAATAATCGCAACTTTAAACCCTGCAAGAATATATTCACCTAACATTTCAAAGAAGCTTTGGCCTTCATGCAGGTTGCTCATTTGAATGTCTTCTTCACCTTCTGGTGGGTACGGGTTGATTAAAGACAGCACCACGAAAGTACCAAACATATTCAGAACTAATGCTGCAACCACAAAACGCGGTTCCAACATCGTCATATATGCTCCCACGATTGACATGGAAACAGTCGACATAGCTGTCGCTGCCATGGTGTACATTCTGCGATCAGACATGCGGTTAAGCTGGTCTTTATAAGCGATAAAGTTTTCAGACTGACCTAGCAGCAATGAACTTACTGCGTTGAATGATTCCAGTTTACCCATTCCGTTAACTTTAGATAACACCGTACCGATGATACGAATAACGATCGGTAGAATTTTAACGTGCTGTAAAATACCAATTAACGCAGAAATAAAGATGATTGGGCACAGAACTTGTAAGAAGAAGAACGCTAAATTCCCTTCAATCATGCCACCAAAGATAAATTTTGTCCCTTCTGCTGCGTAACCGAGTAAGTGAGTAAACACCCCCGCCACACCGAGAACAAAAGATTCACCGATATTCGATTTTAAGAACAGATATGCTAATGCAATTTGGATAACAAGTAGTTGAACAACATAACGAGGACGGATCCCCTTACGGTTACTACTTGCTAAAATAGCAAGAGCGGCGATTACTACTAAAGATAAAACGAAATGCAGGATCGAGGTCATATGCGACTCCAACAAATTTAAGAATCAGTCTATGTGCATATTCTATGTAATAGACAACATTTAAATGAGACAGGCATCACATTAATATGAAAACAGAGTGGGTGTATTTTGCAGAAAGAAGAAGAGGATCACGTTTTAAATAGCAGAAAAGAGACAGATGACCTTTTCTGCATAGAAATTAAATTCAAAATTTAATTTAGGTCTAACAACCTATCAGTGACTTAGTCACCTCACCTAAGTGAAATAACTAAGCCAAATAGAATATAGTTCACTATTTAGTATTCAGCAAACGAATCAACTCATCCTCATCAATAACTGGAATACCTAACTCATTCGCTTTTGCTAATTTCGAACCCGCAGCTTCACCCGCAATCACCATATCGGTTTTCTTCGAAACACTACCTGCGACTTTTGCCCCCAGAGCCACCAGCTTATCTTTCGCCTCATCACGGGTTAAAATACTCATCGAACCTGTTAAAACCACAGTTTTACCTGCAAATGGGCTATCGATTTCTGCACTATTAATCACTTTGACTTCTGGCCAATGAATATTCGCTTTCGTGATTAAATCGTTAATAACTGCCTGGTTATGCGCTTCGTGGAAAAAATTCACCACATGTTTCGCAACCACATGGCCGATATCTTGCACCGTTTTTAAAGACTCTTCATCCGCAGCCATGACCGCATCTAGCGTTGCATAATGTGCCGCTAAATTAGCCGCGGTCGCCTCCCCAACTTCACGGATCCCTAATGCATAAATAAAGCGCGCTAACGTAGTTTGTTTAGACTTTTCGAGCGCATCAATCAGCTTTTGCGCAGATTTTGGCCCCATTCTATCCAAACCCGTCAATTTACCTGCGCTTAATTGATAAAGATCGGCTGGCGTTTTCACATATTCTTTTTCGACAAGTTGATCGATAATTTTATCGCCCATGCCATCAACATCCATTGCACGGCGAGACACAAAGTGTTTGAGTGCTTCTTTACGCTGCGCCCCACAAATTAACCCACCAGTACAACGGGCAACGGCTTCACCTTCAATACGTTCAATGTCTGAACCACAAACAGGGCACTGGGTTGGAAAGACAATTTCACGACTATCCGCAGGACGTTTATCCGCCACCACACTGACAATCTGCGGGATGACATCCCCAGCACGACGAATAATCACTGTATCGCCAATATGCACGCCAAGACGCTCGATTTCATCTGCATTATGCAATGTCGCATTACTGACCATAACCCCCGCCACTTGGACAGGCTCAAGACGTGCTACGGGGGTAATCGCCCCTGTTCGCCCAACTTGGAACTCAACGTCTTTCAATAGAGTAATTTGCTCTTGTGCTGGGAATTTGAAGGCTGTAGCCCAGCGCGGTGCGCGGGAAACGAAACCTAATTCCTCTTGAATCGCAATTGAATTCACCTTGATCACCACCCCATCGATATCAAACCCTAATTCTGGACGAATTTGTTCGATTTGGTGATAAAAATCCAGTACAGCTTGGTGGCCTTGGCGCAGTTGTACATAGTCACTGACAGGGAGTCCCCACGCTTTAAACAGCTGTAAACGTTCATAATGTGTATCTGGCAATGTACCGCCTTCAACTAGCCCAACGCCATAACAATAGAATGTCAGTGGCCTTTTAGCGGTAATACGCGGGTCAAGCTGTCGCAAAGAGCCCGCAGCAGCGTTACGTGGGTTAGCAAAAACTTTACCGTCGGTTCTACGCGCTTCTTCATTTAGTGCTTCAAACCCTTTTTGTGGCATAAACACTTCGCCACGAATTTCCACACGAGCAGGAATATTATCCCCCATTAAACGCAGTGGAATTGCACGAATAGTACGTACATTTGCGGTAATATTTTCCCCCACCGTTCCATCACCACGAGTAGCAGCTTGCACAAATTCACCATTCTCATACAACAAACTAACCGCCAAACCATCAAGCTTCAATTCACAGCAAAATGTGAGTTCATTATGGTTTTTTAAGCGATCTCTAACCCGCTTATCAAAAGCCAAGTAACTTTCTTCATCAAAAACGTTATCCAAAGACAGCATCGGAATTTCATGGCGCACCGTTTCAAATGCTGACAAAGGTGCAGCACCGACACGCTGAGTGGGGGAATCGCTGGTGATAAGCTCTGGGTTCATTTCTTCCAGTGCCTTCAAGCGTTGCATTAATTTGTCATATTCCGCATCAGGAATTTCTGGGGCGTCCAATACATGGTATTGATATTCGTGATGACGCAGCTGTTTTTTTAATTGGTCGATTTCGTTTTTGGTAGTCATGATCCACTCGTAAAGATAAAAAACCCCCAATCAAGGGGGCTTTGTAAAACGCTTGTTTAATTTAGTGTGTTTCTGATCCGCGCATGATACACCTCTATTTTTTGCGGTGTCAGCATCTTACGCTCATCATCTAGCACCACCCCGCCTGCATCGGATGCAATGCGCTGCGCCGCTTGTAACATCAGTTTAAAGTTTTGGCTCGCATCACCGTAGGATGGCACCATCATAAACATGGAAATACCTGGTGTAGAGAAATCAGCCATGGTTTCAGGGTCAAAAGAACCTGGTTTTACCATATTCGCTAAACTAAACAGCACAGGCCCAGTACCTGACGGGTTCACGTGACGGTGGAATATTTTCATTTCACCGAATTGGAATCCCGCTTGAAGAATACTTTGTAGCAAGAGCTCACCTTGTAATTCTTGCCCCTGATGCGCCGCTACATGAAGTACCAGGACTGTCTCCTTGCTATTTGTTGTAGCAGAATTTTTCTGTGGCTCAGTTTTCGTCTCAGTGTGCGGCGGTGTCTGTTCATGATGTATCGGTTGTGTCTCTTCTTGTAGATTGTGGGTGTCAATATGCGGCTCCGATGCATTATGGTGCACGGGTTGAGTATGTATTTCAGGCTCAGCCACAATATCATCATTCATATTGATGGTGAGCTGCTCTGGCACATGCGGCTCTTGAATACGCTGAACAACAGGCTCATCATGAACAGGCTGCTCTGACGTAGCACTCATTTTAATTTCAGGTTCAACCGACGGTAATGGCTGTATATTAGGTTCAACTTGAGACTCATTTTTTACCGGATATACAGGCTCAGTCGCAGCGGGTTGAACAGGTACCTGCTGAGTTGATTGATTTTCAGTAAATAATGCAGAATCATCATAATTCGATGAATTCTCCTGCGTATCATTTTTTCTACGTTTTACAGGTCTATCGCGAAATAACTTTGAGCGCTCTTTACGGCTGGTCCATAAACCATGCAGTAATAAAGCGACAATCGCTATCGCACCTACGACCACTAATATTAGACGCAAATCCTGCATCGCTGCTATCTCTAGTTGATGAATGAAAGTGCCATCACGGCGGAAACTACCTTAAGATTATTTCTCAATTGCTCTAAGTGCAACCCTCAGAACGATTTTCTTACAAGAAAGAGAATATTCCGCTTTCGTTTGCTGCTTTTTTAAGCAAATAATGGCTAGTCAGCCTAAATTCATATCTATATGATACAAGGTCAACCGAAAAGGAGAGAACAAGAAGTATGACCCAATCGACATTTTCGCCACAAAAAGACCACTCTGGTTTTTATTATTTTACACAAGGGTGGCGACTCGTTACACGTCCTGGCATTAAACGTTTTGTGATTTTGCCCCTATTAGCAAACATTCTTTTCTTAGGAGGCGCATTTTGGTGGTTATACAGTAAGCTTGGTGGCTGGATTGACCAAGTGATGAGCTATGTTCCTGATTGGTTACAATGGCTTAATTATCTTATTTGGCCTGTTGCTTTGATTTCTATTTTATTGGTATTCACCTATTTTTTTAGCACCATTGCCAATATCATTGCAGCACCATTTAATGGTTGGTTATCCGAAAAACTCGAGGCAGAACTTACGGGGAAACCCGCGCCAGACACTGGTATGGCTGAGTTATTAAAAGATGTTCCGCGGATGATCAAACGTGAGTTTGTGCGTATTGGTTACTATTTACCACGGGCAATTGGCTTATTAATTTTATTTTTAATACCTGGTATTGGCCAAACTGTTGCCCCCATCTTATGGTTCCTATTTGGTGCATGGATGATGTCAATCCAGTACTGCGACTACCCTTTTGATAACCACCGTGTTGGTTTTAGTGAAATGAAGCAAGCTCTTGCTAAAGATCGCATAAAAAACATTCAATTCGGAGGTGTGGTCAGCTTGCTGATGATGGTGCCGTTTATCAACTTAGTCATCATGCCTGTTGCCGTTTGTGGTGCAACATTAATGTGGGTTGACCGCTATCGTAGCCGCTACGCACGTTATTAATCTCTCTTTGCGCAGGTTTAATCGCCTGCGCAGTTACCTATTTTCTTACGCTATTCTGCCTTGTTGCCCATTCTTTAGAACTATTGGATCTAAAATAGCCTTTTGTTATAAGCTTAGACCTAAATCATATTTGCATTAATCTGTTCTTCACGTATGTTGAATCCATACCCTATTTTATAGTGAACGCCAAATACTGTTTACTGGCTAACCGATTTTAAAAGGATACCCCATGAGCAAAATTTATGAAGATAATTCGTTGACCATTGGCCACACCCCACTTGTTCGTTTAAAACATTTTGGTAATGGCAATATTTTGGCAAAAGTGGAATCTCGTAACCCAAGTTTCAGCGTTAAGTGCCGTATCGGGGCAAACATGATTTGGGATGCAGAGAAAAAAGGTATCCTGAATAAAGACAAAGAGCTAGTAGAGCCAACCAGTGGTAACACGGGGATTGCTCTCGCTTATGTTGCAGCAGCGAGAGGTTACAAATTAACCTTAACGATGCCTGAAACAATGAGTATAGAGCGCCGTAAGCTATTAAAAGCATTAGGCGCTAACCTCGTGCTAACCGAGGGCGCTAAAGGGATGAAAGGGGCGATTGCTAAAGCAGAAGAAATCGTCAATAGCAATCCCAAAAAATATCTTCTGTTACAACAATTTAATAACCCTGCCAACCCTGAGATCCATGAAAAAACCACGGGTCCAGAAATTTGGGAAGACACGGATGGCAATGTCGATGTCATCATCGCAGGCGTTGGTACAGGCGGAACTATCACAGGTATTGCACGCTATCTGAAAAAGACCAAGGGTAAAGATGTGACCATCGTTGCCGTTGAACCTGAAACTTCTCCAGTGATTACTCAAGCGCTAGCAGGTGAAGAAATCAAACCAGGCCCACACAAAATTCAAGGTATCGGCGCAGGTTTTATCCCTGGTAACTTAGACCTCACACTGCTAGATAAAGTGATTCAAATCAGCGATGATGAAGCAATTAAAACTGCACGTGAGTTAATGGAAAAAGAAGGTATTCTCGCAGGGATTTCTTCAGGTGCAGCGATTGCAGCAGCAACAAAAATTGCCGCAGACCCTGCTTACACAAACAAGAATATTGTCGTGATTTTACCGTCTTCTGGTGAGCGTTATCTCTCCACTGTCTTGTTCGCGGATATCTCTGCCGAGTAGCATACTTTCGTTACATAATCGTTAAAAAAGCACCTCAAAGGTGCTTTTTTTGTGGCACGGATCAAAGTTTAGCACGGATAGGGATGATTTCTAATCTGGGGTTTAGTATTAAACATAGTAATTATTTCGCACCTCAAAATTAATCAAATTTTAGTCAAATGAACGTGCCTATTTAGATGTTTTTCGACTAACCTAATCATCGTTATTTTGAGGATGAAAAGTAAAAAGGATTGATACCGCACAAAGTAGGAAACCTTTTTACAAGTTAATAATCTAACTTATACGCAAACCTAGTCTATTTCATCTACAATTGGCTGGGTAATTAAAAAAACTAAAGTTATTGAGGAAATACTATGTTCCAGCAAGAAGTCACTATTACAGCACCAAACGGTTTACATACTCGTCCTGCCGCGCAATTTGTGAAAGAAGCAAAAGCATTCACTTCTGATATTTCTTTGATTTCTGGCGGTAAATCTGCGAGTGCAAAAAGCCTGTTCAAATTACAAACCTTAGGTTTAACGCAAGGTACTGTTGTGACCATCTCCGCAGAAGGCGAAGATGAAAAAGAAGCGGTTGAATATTTAGTTAAACTGATGGGCGAACTGGAATAATTTCGCACGCAAGAGAACGCGTTTCATCGATCTCATTCGCTGTCCCTGAATGATTTCATTCGGGGACATTTGCATAATCAATAAAACGCGCCGCAGTCTCTACAACATCAGAACTCCCAGCACTAACAGCAGTAAGGTAATATTATGATTTCAGGAATTTTAGTATCCCCAGGTTTTGCTTTTGGTCAGGCTTTGATCCTCAAAGAAGACCCTATCGTTGTTAGCACAAAAAAAATCGCAGACGATCAGGTCGAAAAAGAAATTCAACGCTTCATTGAGGGGCGTAATAAATCCGCCGAACAACTTAGTCTCATTAAAGAAAAAGCCGAAAAAAATCTAGGAGCCGAAAAAGCTGAGATTTTTGAAGGTCATATCATGCTGCTGGAAGATGAAGAACTTGAGCAAGAAATTGTCTCTTTAATCAAAGGCGATAAAAAAACAGCGGATGCCGCAGCCTATTCTGTGATTGAAGACCAAGCTCAAGCGCTTGAATCTCTTGATGACGAATACCTTAAAGAGCGCGCGGCTGACGTACGTGACATCGGCAAACGCTTATTAAAGAATATCTTAAATATTCCTATTGTTGATTTAAGCGCTATCAACCAAGAAGTTATTTTAGTTGCCGCTGACTTAACCCCGTCAGAAACCGCGCAATTAAACTTAGATAAAGTCTTAGGCTTTATTACCGATTTAGGTGGCCGTACCTCCCATACCTCCATTATGGCTCGCTCATTGGAGTTACCTGCAATTGTAGGGACTAGCGATGCCACCAGCAAAATTAAAAATGGTGATTTTATTGTCTTAGATGGCGTGAATAATACCATTCACCTGAACCCATCTGATGCAGAAATTGATAAACTCAAAGCATTCCGTGATGACTATCTGCAAGAAAAAGAAGAACTGGCTAAATTAAAAGATTTACCTGCTGTGACTCTCGATGGTCATCAAGTTGAAGTTTGTGCCAATATCGGAACTGTGCGTGATGTCGCAGGTGCTGAACGTAATGGCGCTGAAGGAGTCGGTCTCTATCGTACCGAGTTTTTATTTATGGATAGAGATGCCTTCCCTACCGAAGAAGAGCAATTCCAAGCTTACAAAGCGGTTGCCGAAGCAATGGGCAGCCAAGCCGTTATCGTCCGTACAATGGATATCGGTGGCGATAAAGACCTGCCTTATATGAATTTACCGAAAGAAGAGAACCCATTCCTCGGTTGGCGTGCTATTCGTATTTGTCTTGATCGCAAAGAAATCTTACACTCACAATTAAGGGCTATTTTAAGAGCGTCAAATTTTGGTAAACTGCGTATTATGTTCCCAATGGTTATTTCCGTTGAAGAAGTTCGTGAACTAAAAGCAGAGCTAGAAATGCTAAAAGCTCAGTTACGTGAAGAAGGTAAAGCCTTTGACGAAACAATCGAAGTCGGTGTGATGGTAGAAACCCCAGCTGCCGCTGTGATTGCGCGCCATTTGGCGAAAGAAGTTGATTTCTTTAGTATTGGGACGAACGATCTCACTCAATACACTTTAGCGGTTGACCGTGGTAATGAACTGATTTCTCACCTTTATAACCCAATGTCACCTGCTGTTCTAAACCTTATCAAACAAGTGATCGATGCATCACATGCGGAAGGGAAATGGACAGGCATGTGTGGCGAGTTAGCGGGTGATGAACGTGCAACCTTATTGCTACTAGGCATGGGGCTGGATGAATTTAGTATGAGCGCAATCTCAATTCCGCGTATCAAAAAATTAATTCGCAATGCGAACTTTGCTGATACTCAGGCCTTGGCTGAACAAGCACTTGCTCAACCAACCGCAGATGAATTGATGAAACTTGTAGATACCTTTATCCAAGAAAAAACGTTATGCTAAGAACAGCACATTAGTTCGGTCCCATATAAAACGATTAGGAGAAGGTCCATGGGTCTGTTTGACAAACTGAAATCACTAGTTTCGGAAGACAAAAGTAGCAGTGGCAGTATTGAAATTATCGCCCCATTATCAGGCGAAATCGTCAATATTGAAGATGTTCCAGACGTTGTGTTTGCAGAGAAAATTGTCGGTGACGGTATCGCCATCAAACCTGCTGGCAATAAAATTGTTGCTCCAGTAGACGGTACAATCGGTAAAATATTTGAAACCAACCATGCGTTTTCTATTGAGTCAGACGATGGTATTGAACTGTTTGTTCACTTCGGTATTGATACCGTTGAGCTCAAAGGTGAAGGTTTCAAACGTATCGCTGAAGAAGGCCAAGCTGTCAAAAAAGGCGATTTAGTCATTGAATTTGATTTAGCTTTGTTAGAAGAAAAAGCAAAATCCGTTCTGACCCCCGTTGTGATTTCGAACATGGACGAAATCAAAGAGTTAAATAAACTAACAGGGTCAGTGACAGTGGGTGAAACTGTCATTATGCGTATCAAGAAATAATTACTACGCATAATAACTGAAAAACCATCAGGTTGATAACCTGATGGTTTAATTCATTCTATTGTTTCCTTGTGATAGCCTGACTGCCACCTAAAAACAACGTGTTAAGAATCAAAAACCCCCGTTGATAAATAACGGTCACCTCTGTCGCAAATAATAGCAACGATCACCGCTCCTGGGTTTTCTTTCGCCACGCGTAAAGCCCCCGATACCGCACCGCCTGAGCTCACTCCACAGAAAATACCTTCAAACCTTGCTAGCGCTCTCATCGTCTCTTCTGCATCTTGCTGATTAACATCCAGTACGCTATCCACTAATTCGCCATCAAAAATCCCAGGAAGATAACCAGGTGACCAGCGGCGAATACCTGGTATTTGGCTTTTTTCGGCAGGCTGTAAGCCGACAATATGTACGTCTTTTGATTGTGATTTCAAATAGCGGCTTACACCTGTAATCGTACCCGTTGTCCCCATACTTGACACAAAATGAGTAATTTTACCGTGCGTTTGTTGCCAAATTTCAGGGCCTGTTGTTTTAAAATGAGCAAGTGGGTTATCTGGGTTATTAAATTGGTCTAATACCTTCCCTTCCCCGTTTTTTTCCATCTCTTTCGCAAGATCTCGCGCCCCTTCCATTCCAATGGTGGTGCTGACCAAAATTAACTCCGCGCCGTAAGCTTGCATCGATGCTTGGCGCTCTTTACTCATATTTTCAGGCATTAACAGCTTTAATTTATATCCCTTTACCGCAGCAATCATTGCCAGTGCAATACCTGTATTGCCACTTGTGGCTTCAATTAATGTATCACCTGGCTTAATTTCACCACGTTTTTCAGCTTCGCTGATCATGGAAAAAGCCGCTCTGTCTTTTACGGAGCCAGCAGGGTTGTTGCCTTCGAGTTTTACCCAAATTTCAGTATCAATCCCTTGCGTCAAACGCTGAAGTTTTACTAATGGGGTATGGCCAATAAATTGTTCCAGAGTTGACACTTTCGCATCCTTATAATTTTTATTTATCACTTAGAATTAATAGAAATAAGATATTACCCCAATAAGCCTATGAGTGAACATGAATTCTCTTCATATTATTATTAGAAAAATAGATTATCTTTATTACCCATAATGATATAGCTAATTGATATATTATATTACAATAAGTTTATAGAATTGTCAGCTATATCTCTTATTTTAATGATAAATAAAATACTTATATATCAATTAATTAAAATTAAAATACGACAGGTGAAACCCATTGCCAATAATCAAAGAATGGGCTAGTGGAGGGCGATATACATGGCAAAAATAATAGAAAATAACACCAAAAATGTTTAACTTATTGGCGTTATAAATAATGGAAAGCTATATTCACGCGCTTTGTGCTAATTGTGGAAAAACTAATTCAGTATCACCTTGATATATTTTCGCTTCTTGGCTGCCAAGAAAATAGTGTTCACCACGCTTAGGAATTGTCGAATTGGATTGCCAAATCACAGATAATGGGCCATTCCCCCACCCTATCGGTTGTACCGTCAATTGCCAAAAGTGCCCTCTTGGACCTGATTCGGTCACCCTAACTGGCAAACGATGCTGTACATCCACTTCAGATCTCAATGAAACATCCCATGGGCGTAAAAAGACATCCACCTCACCTTGATGGGCGCTAGTATGATTTAACGAAAATTCGTAACCATCAATCGCTAAGACCGAGCCTTTTATCTGTGCAGAAATCTGATTAACTTCCCCCATAAACTCCAGTACAAAGCGGGTTTCTGGGCGCTGCCAAATATCATTTGGTGTGCCGACCTGCTCAATGTGCCCTTGACTCATGACCACAATTCTATCCGCAACTTCCATAGCTTCTTCTTGGTCATGCGTTACAAACACACTGGTAAATTTAAGCTCATCATGTAATTGACGTAACCAGCGGCGCAGTTCAATACGCACCTGTGCATCTAACGCACCAAAAGGCTCGTCTAATAGTAAAATTTGCGGGTCAACCGCTAATGCACGCGCTAACGCAACACGCTGTTTTTGCCCACCAGAAAGTTGCGCAGGATAACGCGAAGATAGATGGGCTAATTGCACCATCTCCAGTAATTGCATCACCTTTTGCTTAATCGCTTGGGATGAGGGTCTTTGCTTGCGTGGCAACACCGTTAAACCAAATGCCACATTATCGAATACGGTCATATGGCGAAATAACGCGTAGTGTTGAAAAACAAAACCAACATGCCTGTCTTTCGCATGAATTTGACTCACATCTTGCCCGTGAAAACGTAGTACGCCCCCACTTTGCTGCTCAAGCCCAGCAATAATTCGCAGTAAGGTGGTTTTTCCTGAACCTGAAGGGCCTAATAAGGCCACCATTTCACCCGATGCAATATCCAGTGAAATATCGTTGAGTACTTGGGTTTTCCCAAAGAACTTGCCGATTTTTTCAATTTCAATACTCATGTTTAATGGACTCCTGATTCAGACTGCTGACGACTTAAATGCCACTGCAATGCGCTTTTAAGAATTAGCGTAATAATGGCCATGAGCGCAAGAATAGCCGCAGCAGTAAATGCACCGACCGTGTTATAGTCCTGATGCAATAATTCAACTTGTAACGGTAACGTATAAGTTTCACCGCGAATAGCACCTGAAACGACGGATACCGCACCAAACTCACCAATCGCCCTCGCGTTGGTTAACACAACACCGTATAACAGCGCCCAGCGAATATTTGGTAATGTGACGCGCCAAAACATTTTCCAGCCTGATGCACCAAGCAATACCGCAGCTTCATCTTCTTGGCTGCCTTGGCTTAGCATCAATGGAACCAACTCTCTCACCACAAATGGACAAGTCACAAATATGGTGACTAATGCCATACCTGGCCATGAAAACATCACTTGAATATCAAAACCTTCAAGCCATCCACCAAGCCAACTGTTTGAACCATAAAACAGTAGATATAATAGCCCCGCTACCACAGGTGAAACCGCAAAAGGGATATCCACTAGTGTGAGTAATAATTGCCGCCCTGGGAATTGAAAGCGTGTCACTAACCACGCCATCATCGTGCCAAAAATCAAATTAACAGGAACCGTGATCAACGCAATTAATACAGTTAATCCAATCGCATGAAGCATATCTGGGTTAGATAAATTAAGTAGAACTTCACCAACCCCTTTTTGAAACGCCGTAATAAAAATCCAAATAATGGGGATCACCAGCAATAAGATGGCAAAGAAAACACCTGCAGCGATGAGAAACCATTTACCCCAATTAACGGGTGACCGTTGGGCGGTTTGTAGCGGAGTGATTTGCGCCATTATTTCCCCCCCAGTCGCTTACCAAAACGACTTTGTACTAAATTAACGCTGAATAACAAGAGTAGTGAAACCGCTAAAATAACCGATGCAACCGCACTTGCCGCAGGGTAATCAAATTGCTGTAATTGGCTGAAAATCATTAAAGAAACCACTTCTGTTTGCCAAGCAATATTTCCTGCGATAAAGATAATTGCACCAAATTCACCTAGGCTACGTGTGAATGACAAAACGGTTCCTGCAAGCAATGCAGGGGAAAGCTCTGGCATGATCACACGACGGAAAGTTTGCCAGCGACTGGCTCCCAGTGTTTGTGCCGCCTCTTCATATTCTGGCCCCAGTTCTTCCAATACAGGCTGAACGGTACGCACAACAAAAGGGATACTGGTAAATGCCATAGCAACAGCAATCCCCAGCCAAGTATTCACGACTTTGATATCAAACTGGTGTAGATATTGGCCATACCAACCTGATGTCGCAAACAAGGTAGCCAATGTTAACCCTGCTACTGCGGTTGGCAATGCAAAGGGTAAGTCGACTAAACCGTCTAATAATGTTCTGCCTGGAAAGCGATAGCGCGTTAAAATCCATGCCAATAACAGGCCAAATACCGCATTAAATAAGCTTGCCACTAAAGCAGACAATAATGTCACTTTATAAGCTGCAACCACTTGTGGATAGCTAATCACCGACCAATATTGTTGCCATGTCATCTCCGACAGTTGGATCACTAACGCACTCATGGGTAGCAGCAAAATCAAACAGGTATAAAATAAGCTGCTACCCAACGTCAGGCCAAAGCCTGGCAAAAATCGCTTCCCAGATTGATTCATTAACGGCGCCCTTGTGCCATTAGTTCGTCAAACTCTCCTCCCGTTGAGAAATGTATATCCATGACTTTTGGCCAGCTCTCAAATTGGGATTCAACGGTAAATAATTTTGTTTCTGGGAATTTGCTTTTGTTCGCTTCCATCACCGCTTTGTCATTCACACGATAATTAAAGTTAGTAATAATTTCCTGCGCTTGCGGGCTGTATAAATAATTCAAATAGGCTTTAGCGACATCTTCCGTACCATTTTTTTGCACATTTTTATCCACCCAAGCCACTGGGAACTCCGCCAGAATATCCACTGGTGGCACAATAACTTCATAATCGGATTCACCGTATTGTGAACGGATATTGTTAACTTCGGATTCAAAACTTATCAGCACATCCCCAAGACCACGCTCAATAAATGAGGTTGTCGCACCACGACCGCCTGTATCAAACACTTCCACATTTTTGAGGAACTGTTTCATCTGTTCGCGTGTTTTTGCTGTATCTCCTTTATTTTCTTGGTTAAATGCTCCCCAAGCGGCAAGGTAGGTATAACGGCCATTTCCAGATGTTTTAGGATTTGGAAAAATTAATTTCACATCACTGCGGACAAGGTCATCCCACGTTTTAATCCCTTTCGGATTATCTTTACGCACTAAAAAAGCCATTGTGGAATAGTAGGGTGAGCTGTTATTCGGTAAGCGAGACTGCCAATCTACAGGGATCAAATTCCCTTTATCATGCAAAATTTGTACATCAGTCACTTGGTTATAGGTCACCACATCTGCTCTTAACCCCTGCAAAATCGCCAGGGCTTGTTTTGATGAGCCAGCATGCGACTGCTTGATAGTTAATTTGTCATCGGGGTGAGCCTCATTCCATTGTTTTTCAAACGTTGGATTCAACGCTACAAACAATTCACGAGCAATATCATATGAACTGTTAAGGAGTTCAGCAGCGAATAGGTGCGGACTTCCTAACAAAGACACGGTCGCTAAGCTGGCTAAAGCTGTTTTCTTAAAAAAAGTTGTTTTCATGTCATTCCCATTCGTCACTAAACCAAAATATCTGTATGACTCCACTGTAGCGGTTTTGGTTATAACTGGATAGCTATCAATCAATTTTTTATATATCAAATTGGAATAACAAAGAAATAGAGGAAATAAGCACTAAAATATTATTATCTATCAAAGAGTTAAACACATGAAACCTGTTCAATGATGGAAGTAAAACTAAAGAAAAGGAAATCGCCGCATCCGTGCGGCAAGGAGTCATCTATAATGCAAGCAATGTTTCAATTGAAGGTGCGTAGTAATAGCTACCAGAAACCGCTTTAGTCATACGTAGAAGATCATCGTATTTACCGTCTTTTTCACCGAACATACTTAACAGTTGCTGTTCAATATTGTGTAATTTTGCACAATAGGCGATGAAAAATAGCCCGTGCTTACCGCTTGCTGTACCATATGGCAAGCTATGGCGCATCACTTCAAGCTCTTCACCGTCTTCTTCAATCACTACACGAGAAACGTGGGAAGTGATGTTTCGTGCATCTTCATCCAGTTCGACGCTATCTTTCTTCGTGCGGCCAATCATTTTTTCTTGTTCATGTTCAGAAAAACGATCCCACTTTCTTAAATCGTGCTCATAGCGTTGAACTAAAACGTAGCTTCCGCCTTTATCATTTCCTTCATCAATAAGAGTGACTTCAGCGATCTCTTCACCTTGTGGATTTTCAGTACCATCAATAAAGCCGCTTAAATCACGATCGTCAACCCAACGGAAACCATGAATTTCTTCAACTACGTTGATGGACTTACCAAATGCTTTCAATGCCGCTTGCGCTAAAGAAAAGTTGATATCATGACGCAGGGATTGAATATGAATGAACATATCTCGTTGAGTTGCAGGTGCTAAACCTTTACCTAAAGGCCGAAATGGCTTTAATTCAGGTGCACTATCTGCACGCCCCATTTGCTTCCACGCATCAGAGCCGAATGCAATCACTGCACCAAGGCGATCATCTGGGTATTGTGCTTGTAATTTTGTTAAAGCATCGATAAAGTTTTTGCAACCCGCTTTCACTTCATCCAGCGAACCTTCTTGCATCAATGCTTCAATAAAAATACCGAAACGACTATGTTCTTTCAAAATACCACTTTGAGAATGAGACATACGGTAAACCTCGTAATATGAATATGTTATCTAACCTATCTGTTATCTAGGACGATATCGCTATCCTACCTTATCGTCATGTTCTTCACCTTGTTTTAACGCAAGGCTTTATAGGTTTCGTTCTCTATTATAAGAAAGATAATTTAACAAAGGGGAAATTTCTTTAAGAAACTTAGTAGAAAAAATACCTGAGAGATAAAAAATACCGTAAATGATTTAGCCACTTACGGCATTTTTAGAAAAAAGATTATTTATGCCAAAGGATTTGAGAGATTTCCCACTCTTTTAGGTCGTTATCTGATGGCATTAAATCCTCAGGCCCCTGCCATTTACCTGTAAAACGATACACCACTTGGCTAGATTGTGGCGAATTACATTCCACGGTAGGGACGTTGTCTATGCGCTCACCTACCCCACAGACACCAAAGGCTTTTTCATAAATATCGCTAAATGGTGTACCAATTTTTGGCCCCCATTCCGTCACCACATTCGGATCACTCACCACAATCCGTGAAACATAACCATGCTCAGGGCCAATAATTTCAACTTTGACTTTATCGTCATCAATACCTTGAAAAACCGTGACGACCTCGCCATTTTCCATTTGCATCCCATTACGGATGGAATAACGGTCATTCAGTTGTTGTTTAATGGTATCAGCCTGCATGGGTGTAAAATTAGTCACTTGTCCAAGACCAGAACTGGACACCATTAGTGGGCTACTAAACCATGTTGATGGCGAAAAAACTTTGAACCCGGCACAGCCAGATAACATTAATACCGTACCTAAAAGGGAAACTTTTAATACTGGGACAAGCCATGTCTGGCTATTTAGATTTGCATGTTGGGACATATCATCCTCTTTAATTCGTCGCATAATGCATATTGTGACAATCTATTTGCCGAAACATTCAAACCAATGAACCAACAAATAGCAATTAACTTAGAAATCCGTTTCGTGGGTTAATTTTTTCGAGTAAATCAGGCGTTCAGGTTGTTCTTCTTCATACTGCATTTTTTCAAACATATAGATAGCAGCATCAAATTCTTCACTCACTAATAATTCTATTCTACCGCATCCACGGGCAATCAATTTCTTTTCGAGACGACTCACTAACGCATTTGCAATGCCACGACCACGGTAATCAGGGTGTACGGCAAGATAAACGGCGGTGCCACGAATACCATCATAACCGCCCATAATAGTGCCGACCACTTCCCCAGTTACTTCAGCAACTAAAAACAAGTCTGCACCACATTGTAATTTACGTTCGATGTCGAGTTCAGGATCGCCTGAAAATTCATTAAGAGAACAGCGCTCCCATAATGTCAGCACCTCTTCATAATCACCTTGGCGGAAGATCCGTATTTCCATAACATTTGCCCGTTTAAACTAATCTTCCTGCCATTATCACTGGTTTTACAACACAATCAATATTCAATATGCCTTTTTTAGCTTAAAGGAGTATACTTTAAGCATTATTTTTTCCCTTTGGTTTTATTAAAAAACAATGAATTACCCTGATATTGATCGTGTAAAAACCTATTTGCAAAACTTACAAGAGACTATTTGCAAAAAAATCACTGAGCTAGATGGTAAGGAAACCTTTCTAGAACAAACGTGGGAGCGCGCTGAAGGCGGTGGTGGTCGTAGCCGTGTTTTAACAAATGGCGCCCTCTTCGAACAAGCTGGTGTAAACTTTTCGCACATAAAAGGCGAGCAACTTCCAACCTCAGCATCAGCACACCGTCCTGAACTTGCTGGTCGTAGCTACCAAGCCATGGGAGTTTCGCTTGTTATTCACCCATTAAACCCGTATATACCAACCACTCACGCCAATGTGCGCTTTTTTATGGCGGAAAAAGAGGGAGAAGCCCCTGTTTGGTGGTTTGGTGGCGGGTTTGATTTAACGCCATATTATGGTTTTACTGAGGATGTTGTTCATTGGCATACTGTTGCACGCGACTTATGTCTCCCCTTTGGTGAAGATGTTTACCCAAAATACAAGCATTGGTGCGATGAATATTTCTTTTTAAAACATAGAAATGAGCCTAGAGGTATTGGCGGTTTATTCTATGACGATCTCAATCAGGGTGGTTTCGAGCACTGTTTCAACTTTACCCAAGCTGTTGGCGATGGTTTTTTACACGCTTATGTGCCAATTGTTGAAAAACGAAGAAACTATTCATGGGCTGAACAAGAGAGGCAGTTTCAGTTATATCGTCGTGGCCGCTATGTAGAATTTAACCTTGTTTGGGATAGAGGTACATTATTTGGTTTACAAAGTGGTGGTCGAACTGAATCAATTTTAATGTCAATGCCTCCACTTGTTCGCTGGGAGTATGACTATCATCCTGAACCAAATAGTCCTGAAGAAAAGCTCTATACTGACTTTTTAATTTCAGGTAAAGAGTGGTTATCACCATAATTAATAATATTCACTTATAGAGAAAGGTAGAAAAATTATATTTTACCTTTCTAACAAAATGCAGCAGTCATTAACTTAGTTCCTTAGATATCATATAGTTACAATTAAAACATAACCGATTATGATTCCATCTCACCCAATTGAAATGGAGTTATATCATGAGTCATATCCTTGCCCGTTCATTATTATCCCCATGTTTAGTTTCTAATCTCATCACTGAAAATGATTCGGCTGAGCTGAAATCAACACTGATACATATCAATGATATGATGACCCGTGTCTATACCGATGAAGAAGTCCAACGCCAACGTAACTTGCTATCCCATTGTAAAACGAGTGCTGATAGTCACTATAAGCGTGTTATTCGCGATGCCCAACAACTTGTTGCACACAGCAGCCACACACACTCTGATCTCCCAATTTGCCAACTAGATGAACTGTCAGATGATGAGCACATGCTCTATGACGACTATAAAGTTGTAATGAGCGAAGGGGATGCCAAAGCGCCATCAAAACCTGCAGGGCATGTTTTTGATTCCATCGGGACTATTCGTACATTTTTTAAGGAGAAATTAAATATTGGTCAAATGTTTGGCTGTGCTGCTAATATCAATGCGATTATTCATTTTGGAACAAACTACTCCAATGCATTCTGGGATTCTCAAGCTATTTTCTTTGGGGATGGAGATGGAAAAACTTTTGGCCCATTCTACAATGACATTGACATAATCGCACACGAACTGGCTCATGGCTACATTAGCTCAGAAGCTAACTTTAACTATATTTTTCAATCTGGTGCACTTAATGAATCTGTCGCTGACGTTATTGGTATCATGGTCAAGCAATACGTCAACAATGAAAGTGCCACCACATCCAACTGGCTACTCGGGGAAAACCTTTTCATTAATAAAGTGAAAGCACCTGCCCTTCGTTCTATGTCTAAACCTGGCACTGCCTATTATTTTTCAAAATACAATAAAGACCCACAAGTTGCTCATATGCAAGATTACAAGGATTTACCTTATACCGTTGATAACGGAGGAGTACATATCAATTCAGGTATTCCAAATCGTGCATTCTATTTATTAGCCACTGAGTTAGGTGGGAATACTTGGGATGTTGCAGGGAAAATATGGATCGCAACCGTTTCTGATCCTGTGATTACGGCAAAGTCTAACTTCAAACAGTTTGCAACAGCCACAGTGAATAATGCACGTAAGCTATTTGGCGAAAAAGTTGCCTTACAAACACAAAAGAGCTGGGAAGATGTTGGTCTGATACTCGATAATAATGAATCGCTCACAGCACAGTAACGCATTAAAATACAGTTAGTTACCCATTAGTTTTACGTTATTTACATAAAAAGGCCGATGTTTAAGCGAATTCAATGCCCAATATTCAGCCTTATATTGCAGTCTATTTTTAACTAAGCCCACACGTTAACGTTTTTTCTTTTTACGACCTGGTTGTGTAAATTTTTTACGTGTAGGGTTTTCTGGTTTTGCCTTGGGTTTACTCCCTACGTTTTGCTTCGCCCCATTATTGCTCTTACTACTTGCTTGTGCTTTTTGTATTTTTTTTGGCTTAATATCTGATTCTGATTTCTCCATCATATCAAATAGTTCGATAAGCTCATCATCGGTTAAATCCCGCCATTCACCTACAGGTATTCCTGCTAGTCCCACATTCATAATACGAATACGTTCAAGCTTAGTCACTTCAAAACCAAAGTGCTCGCACATACGGCGAATTTGACGGTTAAGCCCTTGCACAAGGGTAATACGAAAAACAAATGGTGCTTCTTTTTTGACCTTACACTTTTTGGTCATTGTCCCTAAGATAGGAACACCTGCCCCCATGCCACGGATAAACTCATCGGTAACAGGTTTGTTGACCGTCACAAGGTACTCTTTCTCATGGGAGTTACCCGCACGCAAAATTTTATTAACCAGGTCCCCATGGTTGGTCAAAAAAATCAGCCCTTGAGAATCTTTATCTAATCGCCCAATCGGGAAAATACGCGTACTGTGATTCACATAATCAACAATATTATCTTTCTCACCACTTTCTGTGGTACTGACGATCCCCACGGGTTTATTGAGGGCAATAAGAATTAAGTCATCTTCATTACGCGGCTCAATCAATTGACCATTCACCTTGACCACATCACCTGCAAAAACTTGGTCACCAATACCTGCGCGTTTCCCATTAATAAATACATTACCTTGCTCAATATAACGGTCGGCTTCGCGCCTTGAGCAAATACCACTTTCGCTAATATATTTGTTTAGACGCGTAGAAGAACGAGTATCCATAAATTCCCTCAATCATTTATGCCCCGCCGACGCCATGATTATGCGTTATTGGCCACACGGGTTTGCGCTTTAATCGCTAAATTTGTCAAAAAGTAATATAACAAAAAGCCGTAACAGGTTGATGTGTTACGGCTTTAACGTCCATTAAGGCTAAAATGCCTTAATGACAGACTAACGTTTTTTCAAATGCTGCATCAAACGCTTACGCTTACGTAATTGTGTTGCTGTCAGCTTATTTTTCTTATCCGCATAAGGGTTTTCACCCTCTTTAAACAGAATACGGATTGGTGTTCCCATTACTTGTAATGAACGGCGGAAATAGTTCATCAAATAACGTTTATAGCTGTCTGGTAAATCAGATACTTGGTTCCCGTGGATCACTACAATTGGTGGGTTATGCCCCCCTGCGTGAGCATACTTCATTTTCACGCGACGGCCACGGATCAACGGCGGTTGATGCTCATCTTCTGCCATTTTCATGATACGGGTCAGTAGCGCGGTACCAACACGACGAGTTGCGGATTCATACGCTTCTTGAACAGATTCAAATAAATTACCCACACCACTGCCATGTAGCGCAGAAATAAAGTGAATACGCGCAAAATCAACAAAACCCAGACGCAGTTCAAGCATATCCTTTACATGTTCACGATCTTCAGGCTTCATGCCATCCCATTTGTTGACCGCAATAACCAATGAACGCCCCGCATTCAAGATAAAGCCCAGTAAAGACAAATCTTGGTCAGAAATACCTTCACGTGCATCAATGACTAATAAAACAACGTTAGCATCTTCAATGGCCTGCAAGGTTTTGATGACAGAGAATTTTTCAACCGTTTCCGTCACTTTTCCGCGCTTACGTACACCAGCCGTATCAATGAGAATATATTCGCGCTCATCGCGTTCCATTGGGATATAGATACTATCACGCGTAGTGCCAGGCATGTCGAATACAACCACACGTTCTTCACCTAAAATACGGTTTGTTAACGTTGATTTACCGACATTTGGGCGACCAACAATGGCTAATTTAATTGGTAACGTTGTTGGGTCAAAATCATCTTCTTCGTCTTCTGCGAGCTCACCTTCGGCTTCTAACGCCGCCCAATAAGCCGCATTTTCCTCTTCTTCCGTTAACTCAACGTCTTCTTCATCTTCACCAATAAACGGTTTCAATGATTGTTCGATTAATTGAGTGACACCACGTCCATGGGATGCCGCAATGGGATGGATTTCACCTAAGCCAAGAGAATAAAAATCACCAATTGCCGTGGTAACATCAATACCATCCGTTTTATTGGCAACTAAATAGGTTTTTTTCTTACGGCTACGTAAGTGTTTAGCGATGCCTTCATCCGCAGGCATTAAGCCTGAGCGAGCATCTACCATAAAGAGTACGATGTCTGCTTCTTCAATGGCTTGCAAGGACTGCGCCGCCATGTGTGTTTCCACACCTTCTTCAGTCCCATCGATACCCCCCGTGTCGATAATAATGAATTCATGCCCTTCAACTTCAGCACGCCCATATTTACGGTCACGAGTCAGACCAGGAAAGTCCGCTACTAATGCGTCACGGGTACGGGTTAAACGGTTAAATAACGTGGATTTTCCTACGTTTGGACGCCCTACCAGCGCTACGACGGGTATCATTCTTAGATGCCTCACAACTTTAATTAACTAAGGAATTCTGAGGCTTAAACTCAGAAAACAAAAAAACGAAACGGCTCCTGTTATCAGGAACCGTTTATTTTATCGGTAAAATGGCGGTTTGTCAGGAAATTAACGCGTTAACAGATAAACTGTTCCGTTTTTCGCCTGAACCATCAGCTTATCACTCGCCACAACAGGTCGAGCATGAATACCAGAGCTATTCAATTTGTTTTGTGCAACAAAGCCGCCAGTGTTCATATCTAACCAGTGTAAATAACCTTCTTTATCACCAACAACGAGGTAGCCATTATACATTTCTGGTGCAGATAACCCACGGTTTAGCAGCTCTTCTTGCGTCCACAGAGTCACGCCATCACTTTTACGCACAGATAATACACGGTCATTTTGGTCTACCAGATATAAGTTTTCACCCGATAAAACCATGTTATTCACAGAACCTAATTCGCGTTTCCACAAAATTTGGCCAGAGCGCATATCTAACGCAGCTAATGTGCCGTTATAAGCAATTGCATACACTTTACCATCATCAATGATTGGCGACATGTCCACATCATTCAAACGACCGATTTCAGTTGAGCTGGTCACTTGTGAAATACGTTGCTGCCAAATCAGCTGGCCTTGAGATAATAACACAGCACTGACACGACCGTTATCACCACCCACAATTGCGGCGCCAAAGGCCACTGCTGGCGCTGATTCACCACGTAAAGACAGTGATGGCGTATCCATATTCACGGTCCATTTAATTTCACCGCTGTTTACATCTAGCGCCTGCAACTGGCCATTACTGGTGTGAATCATCACTAAGTCGTTGCTAACGGTTGGCTTAGATAGCGCTTCACCAGCAACTTCTACATCCCAAACAACTTGGCCATCTTCTTTGTTCAACGCAATCACAGTGCCACGTTCGGTACCAATAAAGATTTTGTCACCATCGATAGTTAAACCACCAGACAGTAGCGCAGACAAATTAGCAGAAAGGAAGCCTGTACGCTTTGAGAGATCAACAGACCAAATTTCTTTGCCACTATCGAGCTCAAGTGCTTTTACTAAACCTTTACGATCAGCCGCGTAGACGGCTGAACCATCCCAAGCTGGCGCTAATTCAGAGTAAAATTGTTCAACACCATTACCAACAGATTTATCCCAAACAATTGATGGAGTGAATTGATTCTCAACCTGTGGAAGTGGCGCCATAATGATAGAATCAGTTTCGCTGGAACAACCGGCAAGTAAAGCTGAAGCGACTAGGCCTATCAAAAGAGTTTTGCGCAACTGCATGTTTGTCGTTTCCTTTCTTCTTATGAATTAGATACGTTGTTCAATTTCAGAGTCAAAATACCTCTAAGAGATTGAGAACCTTCACTTTCTAACCCCTGTGCGTAAGCAGCTTTCGCGCCTGCTTTATCGCCCTTATGGAGTAGAGCATCACCACGGACATCCTGTGCCGTTGCTTGCCATGACTTACCTTTAATGTTCGCGACAGAAGCAATTGCCGCATCAGCATTACCTTGTGCAAGCTGTACACGCGCTAAGCGCAAGTTGATAAGATCTTGCATTTCAACCGTTTTCGCTTTAGTCAGTGCATTGCTTAATGCCGTTTGAGCGTTCGCTAAATCACCTTTATCGACAGCGATTTGTGCGAGTTCCAGCCCCATCATGGCACTGTAAACATCATCCGTTTCAGCTGCAAATTTTTGTGCAGCAATCACACCTTGCTCTGAACCTGAGCGTAATTGGGTGTTGATGGTTTCATATTTCTGCGCGCTTTCTTGCAGGACATTGACTTTATGAGACTGCCAATAGTTCCAACCGAAGACACCACCCACACCAATGACGAGACCAATGACTAATGGCGCGCCATAATTCGCGAAAAAGCGTTTAATCGCGTCAACTTGATCATTTTCGTTTGTATAGACTTCCACTTGTCTCTCCTTAACCTAATAGCTCAGTGATACGTGATGCCATTAGTTGCTGTGAAATAGTTTCTTGCGCGCCAGTCCGTAAATCTTTTAGGGTAACTTGGCTATGATTAATTTCATCTTCCCCCAAGATCAGGGCAATTTTTGCGCCTTGTTTGTCGGCTCTTGCTAACTGTTTCTTGAAGTTTCCACCACCGTGGTTAGTCATTAACCGCAGTGTAGGTAATTCGTCACGTACTTTTTCTGCAACCAGCAGCGCAGCTTGTTGGCTGTTATCGCCAAAAGAGGCCAAATAGACATCAGCAACTGAAGTGTCTGCCGTAAATTCAGGGTTCACTTCCTGAACTAATAACACCATGCGCTCCATGCCCATCGCAAAGCCAACCGCAGGTGTTCCACGACCACCCAGTTGTTCAACTAAGCCATCATAACGACCACCCGCACACACAGTACCTTGTGAGCCTAACGCTGTCGTTACCCACTCAAAAACGGTGCGATTATAGTAGTCAAGACCACGGACTAAACGCTGGTTAACGCGATATTTAACCCCCGCATTATCCAATAATTTGCATAAGCCATCAAAGTGCTCACGTGATTCGACATCAAGGTAGTCAAACAGTTCCGGTGCATCATTCAATAAAGCTTGAATATCTTGATTTTTGGAATCTAAAACGCGTAATGGATTGGTATACATACGGCGTTTACAATCTTCATCCAATTTATCTTTGTGCTGTTCTAAGAATGCAACGAGTGCTTCGCGGTAATTGGCACGCGCCTCTAAAGAACCAATAGAGTTCAGTTCTAGGGTAACATGCTCGCTAATCCCGAGTGCTTTCCACCAGCGCGCGGTCATTAAAATGACTTCAGCATCGATATCTGGCCCTGCTAAGCCAAACACTTCTGCACCTAATTGGTGAAATTGACGGTAACGGCCTTTTTGTGGGCGCTCATAGCGAAACATTGGTCCTAAATACCATAAACGCTGTTCCTGATTGTACAGCAGGCCATGCTCAATACCCGCACGGACGCAGCCAGCGGTATTTTCAGGGCGTAATGTCAGACTTTCTTCGTTACGGTCATTGAAGGTATACATTTCTTTTTCAACAACATCCGTCACTTCACCAATCGCTCTGCGAAATAGCGGGGTCTGCTCTACAATCGGGGTACGTATTTCACTAAAACCATAACCCTGTAAAATATTTTTTAATGTTGCTTCGATTTTCTGCCATACACGTGTATCAGCTGGCAAGTAATCATTCATGCCTCGAATGGCTTGGATATTTTTTCCCACTTTCTTTCTCTATTTTCAGAATGACATTAGTTTGATTATAAGAGCGAAATATCATCAGGTTCAATCAACAAACAGCAAATCCTGATACGAATCGAGATTTATCCGTGGATTTGCACAGTACTTGACCAATTTCAACTGCAAACACAGATAATAATTTGAATTGTGCACTAAAAATTTCAAGCTACAACAGATAACTGTGTAGCTTGAAATGACATGAGCAAATTTAGCTTTTTAAATTAATCTCAATTCGGTTACTTTCGTCCATCATGGCAGCTTTAGCACGAATCTTCGCTTCTAACTGGTCGATAATTTTATCATTATCAAAACGTTCTTTTTGGCGCTTGCCATCTTCATAAAAACCGCTTTTGGTTTTTGCGCCTGCTACACCTAACGTTGACACTTCAGCCTCACCTGGGCCATTAACCACACAGCCAATAATCGAGACATCCATCGGTGTAATCAGGTCTTCTAAACGCTGTTCAAGTTCATTCACCGTACCAATCACGTCAAATTCTTGGCGTGAACAGGTTGGACAAGCAATAAAGTTTATGCCACGAGAACGAATACGCAGTGATTTTAGGATATCAAACCCAACTTTAATTTCTTCGACAGGATCCGCTGCTAATGAAATACGCAAGGTGTCGCCAATTCCTTCTGACAGTAACATGCCAAGGCCAATCGCGGATTTAACTGAACCCGCACGCGCACCCCCCGCTTCGGTGATCCCTAAATGCAGCGGCTGGTCGATTTTATTTGCCAGTAAGCGGTATGAGCCAACGGCCAAAAATACGTCGGAGGCTTTAACGCTGACTTTAAACTGATCGAAATTCAGTCTATCCAAGATATCAACATGACGCATCGCGGATTCGACTAATGCTTCAGGCGTTGGCTCACGATATTTTTCTTGAATATCTTTTTCCAATGAACCGCCATTCACACCAATACGAATAGGAATGCCATAATGACGAGCACAATCAACAACTTGGCGAATACGTTCTTCACTACCGATGTTGCCAGGGTTAATCCGTAAGCAATCCACGCCATATTCAGCAACTTTCAACGCGATGCGATAATCAAAGTGAATATCTGCCACTAATGGCAAGTTAACTTGCTGTTTAATCAGTTTAAAGGCTTCCGCAGCGTCCATCGTCGGAACAGAAACACGCACAATATCAGCACCTACACGTTCGAGGGCTTTAATTTGGCGGACAGTGGCTTCGACATCAGTAGTACGGGTATTAGTCATTGACTGAACAGCGATGGGGGCACCGTCGCCTATTGGCACGCTACCTACATTGATACGGGTGGATTTGCGTCTTTTTATCGGTGATTCGTTATGCATTTTTCTTTAATTCTCCGAACGTCCATGTGCTCTTTGTTACCGTGGTATAGTGTTAACTATTGCTTCTATGCGTTCCACTATACACAAGAAAGCAAACTATAACCTATCAAAAAAGATGTTTTCGGATATAGTTTGCTTCTTCTTTACAATATTTTTTAAGCTTCTGGCAGCTTGAATTTCGCAGGGCGCTTCGCTTTGATAAAACGGCTTAAATCAACGGGATTACCTTGGAATTGAACGGTGACATTAGCAGGTGCACCAATATTCAAGCGGTAAGGCGCTGTGCCATCCAATTCCAGTTTATCGCCATTATTTTTAGCGCCACTGAATAAAATTTTATTATTCGCATCACGAACTTCTAACCAGCACTGCCCTGTAAAATTCAGAACTAATGCACTGCTACTAACTGGTGCAGGTTCTTCCGTTTGCGTATTTTGCGTTCGGTCTTGTGAAACAGTCGATTGAGGTGCATTCGGTAATGGAATGGTTCTCACGTTTGCTTGTTCAGAAGCACTATTTGATACAGCACCTTCTGGAGCCAATGTTTCTGACGTATTTTCCAACACCGCTGTTCCCACTGTAATTGAAGGATCATCGATTGGATTCGGTAATTCAACAGGTGTTGTGTTGTTGTCTTGTTGAGACAAAACCAAATCACTTTGATTTGCCATCGAGACTAATTCATCTTTTTGCGCGTTGTGGTCTTGCCACCACCAAATACCTACCATTGCTATCAAGATAATCACAATCAACCACGTCAGTTTCATTAACCAACCTTCGCGTTTTTTGCGTTTTTTACCCAATGAGTAGCTTTGCATTGGTGATACTTTCGCCAGAGGGATAGGCTCTTCCACTTTCATGAGTGCCTTAATATCACTTTCTGGTACGCCAACCATCCGCGCATATAAACGAATATAACCACGTAAAAAAGTGGGTTCAACACCAGCAGGAGCAATGTCTTCTTCTATCTCTTTTACCGTACTGGTTTTAAGGCATAATCGTTCTGCAACAATATCTTGCGTTAGCCCCATGCGCTGACGTGCCTGCGCTAATAATTGTCCTACAGTGACTGTAGTTTGTTCGGTATTATTTTCGATAGTCATTTGCTGGCAACACTATTTCCAAGTTAAAAAATATAAAGCAAATATTTATAAGCTCTATTCGTCAGAATTTATCATAGTTCTGAAACAACAATTAAATTTATCTTATTGCTTCACTATTGTAGGTGAACAAAGGCGTTTTGCCTAACGTAAAAACGCCTTGAAACATTACCTAACTCACTTATTGGATAATATCTATAAATCAGACTGATTTTACTTGGATAGGTTCCCCTGCTAAGCGTTTTTTCAACGTTCGCTTGGTTCTATCGATCACATCGCCAGCTAATTGACCGCAAGCTGCGTCGATATCATCACCACGAGTCTTACGAACTATAGTCGTAAACCCGTATTCCATCAACACTTTAGAAAAACGATCGATACGACTGTTCGAACTTCGACCATATGGTGCTCCTGGGAATGGGTTCCATGGGATCAAGTTAATTTTGCTTGGTGTGTTTTTTAAACATTCGGCCAACTGGTGCGCTTGTTCTACGCTATCATTCACGTGATCGAGCATCACATACTCAACAGTGACACGGCCTGCATTCGCATTCGATTTTGTCAGGTAGCGATTCACACTATTGAGGAAGGTTTCGATATTGTATTTTTTATTAATTGGAACAATATCATCACGAATATCATCAGTTGGTGCATGCAGTGAAATCGCCAATGCCACATCAATCATATCACCGAGTTTATCCAGCGCAGGAACGACACCTGACGTTGAAATCGTGACTCGGCGTTTTGATAAACCAAAACCAAAATCGTCTAACATGATTTCCATCGCAGGAACAACATTGTTTAAGTTAAGTAATGGTTCACCCATTCCCATCATCACAACGTTTGTAATTGGGCGGCGTCCACTGGATTTTAGTGAACCAATAATTTTTGCGGCACGCCAAACTTGACCGATAATTTCGGAAACACGCAGATTACGGTTGAAACCTTGTTGCGCTGTCGAACAGAATTTACATTCCAGCGCACAACCCACTTGGGATGAGACACACAATGTTGCACGATCAGCCTCTGGAATGTATACCGTTTCAACCAGTTGATCGCCAACTTTAATCGCCCATTTGATGGTGCCATCCGATGAACGTTGTTCATCTGCCACTTCAGGAGCGCGAATTTCAGCCACTTCTTGTAACTTGGCACGAAGGACTTTGTTGATATCCGTCATTTGCTCGAAATCATCGTAGCAATAGTGGTAAATCCATTTCATAACCTGATCGGCACGGAACGGTTTCTCGCCCATTTGTGCGAAAAATTCACGCATTTGCTTGCGATTTAAATCGAGTAAGTTAACTTTTTGATTCGTTTTTTCTGGTGTGACAGAAATAGCGGAAGATGTTGCACATTGTGCATCAGTCGTCATATCGGACATGTGTATTGCCTCGTTGTTACACTTTCGGCAGTGCTGAGTTCAGCACGACGTAGATTTTGAGTAGTCTTAAAAATATAAGCGCCCTGCTAAATTATAGCAGGGCGTGGCATTGTACAAACTTTACAACAATAATGCTAATGCACGTTTATTAACGTGGGCAGATTTCATCAGCAGTGAAAAAATACGCGATTTCACGTGCGGCAGACTCTTCAGAATCTGAACCGTGAGTTGCGTTCTCTGTGAAACTGTCTGCGTAGTCAGCGCGTAAAGTACCCGCTAATGCGTTGTCTGGATTAGTTGCGCCCATCAGGTCACGGTGACGTTGAATTGCATTTTCGCCTTCTAACACTTGCAGCATGATTGGGCCAGAAGTCATGAATTCAACCAGACCATCAAAGAAAGGACGGCCTTTGTGTTCAGCGTAGAAGCCTTCAGCTTGTTCACGCGTTAAATGCATCATTTTAGCAGCAATGATTTTGAAGCCCGCGCTTTCGAAACGGTTGTAGATAGCACCAATCACGTTTTTCTTCACAGCGTTTGGTTTAATAATAGAAAATGTACGTTGAACAGTCATAAATAACCTCTTAGCGATTTATTAGGCCTTTATTCTTTGCTCTTCCCTGTAAGTTAGGATGCAAGAACGTAAAATAGGGCATGTTGTAGTTTTTTATATTATTTCTAATTCGGATATTAGGGTTTTTGCCTCTAAAAATCAGCGCACCTAGGAAAAAGAAAAATAAGGCGTTGATTATAGGGGCTCTGATTACAATTTCCTACAGTCACAACAACATTTTGTTAAAGTTTTTATAGCAAAAAACACTATTTTTTCGGGTAAGTCACGTTTTTCCTCTGTTACTTAACTCTAAAGTTTAGCGCGGTGACTTGCCCGCTTAAATCTAAAACAGATATTTGGTAATTTCCGCTTTTTTCGAGCGTGAGCAAAATAGAGCCATTTTGCTCAGTGGAGTTCACTTGTTCACCATTTAAGAACCACCATTTCTGCCCTTGCCCACCTTGTGTGACTAAGCGTAAATCCAAGCTAGTTTTCCCTGGCAAGCGCTGTAAAACTTCCCCATCACGCACACCCGAAATCAATAACGGTGGCATTTCTAATTTCAATGGCGGGCAGCTTAAATCGGCTTTTGGTAGACGATTTTCACGTTTTTCACTTGAAGGCAACCAAGACTCAACCGTAATTGGCCACAAATGCACCTCTTTTTCTTGAGCCTTTGGACAATCTGCTGCTACTTGTAAACCTTGGTCATTGACCCAAATTTTTTGCCTTAGTCCTAATAATGACTCTTGATCACGCGCCATTAATGTTGGCGGGATGGTGTTATCCAAAACCCAACTTAAACGCCGCTGACGGCAATTGTTATCGTCTTTTAATAACGCCGTCCCCCCTGGCCAACAAATCACCGCTTGGCTAACACTTGCGGGCTTAGTATCTTTTGGTAGCGTCTCATGAGAGAGGTAAATTCGGCTCAATAACATGCCATTGACTTGGTTCATAATCGGGATGGCCGTTGCAACGCCTAATTGCCCCGCGACGGGAGTGGCATCAGGTCTTCCAACCCAAACCCCGATGGTATATCGCGGATTGACACCTATCGCCCATGCATCTCGGTAACCGTAACTTGTCCCTGTTTTCCAAGCCAAGTTCAGTTGCCCTGATAAATTAGCCTCTGGAACTGGACGTGCCTCTCCTCCCATAATACGACGGACAATCCATGCAGCTCCTGGCGACATCAATGCCCTATCGCGAATTTCATCCGTCGGTTTAAAACGCAGCGGCGATACATTACCTTTGCGTGCAAACGCACTATAAGCTGACACCAAGTCTTCCATCCGCGTTGCTGTACCGCCTAAAATCAACGACAAATTTGGCTCACTGCCCACAGGGAAACGTAATTCAGTACCCACGTTACGCAGTTGTGCGGTAAAGCGTTTGCTGCCATACACATCTAATAGTTGCACTACGGGCAAGTTTAATGAGCGCACCAGCGCATCACTCACGCTCACAGGACCGTTAAAACCGCTATCAAAGTTACCTGGTCGGTAATCATTAAAACGCCTAGGCACGTCCTGTAGCAATGATTCAGCGTGGATCAGGCCATCATCCATCGCTAGCGCATATAAAAATGGTTTTAATGTCGAGCCTGGAGAACGCCAAGCGCTGACCATATCTACATGACCAAAACGGCTATTATCTTGGAAATCTATCGAACCTATATAGGCTTTCACCGCCATATCAGTGTGATCGACCACTAAAATCCCCAAGGAAGTTTGCTTGGGAAGTTGGTTTTTCCAGTTCATTGCCATGTCTTCCAGTTGACTCTGTAAACTGGCATCAATGGTCGTTTCAATGATCGACTCTTGAGCATCTTTGGTCACTCGTCGAGCCAACAGCGGCGCAGAATGTGGGTTTTTACGTGGTGCGAGCCAAATTTGCTCTTGCTTAATATCCGCCACTTTTTCGTGGCTCCAGACTTGGTACTCTTCAAGTCTATCCAGCACTTTATCTCGCGCCGCTTGTGCCCTTTCTGGATAGCGGTCTGGTCGTAAGCGGCTTGGTGCTTGTGGTAGCACTGCAAATAATGCAGCTTCACTGGCAGTAAGCTTGGCAGGGGATTTATTCAAATACACCCAGCTTGCCGCACCAATACCTTCTATCGTGCCCCCATAAGGCGCACGGTTTAAATACATTTCGAGAATATCATCTTTCGAATAATGATATTCCAGTTGAGCCGTTCGCCACAATTGCTTTAATTTTCCCCCCAGAGTACGTTCATGGGGGTCGATAAGCCGTGCCACTTGCATGGAAATGGTACTACCACCAGATACAATTCGCCCTGAGCTAACAAACTGCCCTGCCGCACGCACTAATGAAAATGGGTTCACGCCAGGGTGACGATAAAAATGACGGTCTTCGTAAGTTAATAGCGCTTCGATAAAATCGGGGGAAACCTCATCAATTTTGACAGGAAAACGCCAAATTCCGTCTTTATCCGCAAAACGCCACAGTGGTGTGCCATCAGCGGCCACAACGGTTCGTGCCATTTCGATCTGTTTGATTGGCAAAGGCCAAATTTTATCTGCTGCTAAAAATAATAACGGCAGCAAAATGACCAAAGACACGAACGTAATGCCTGTGCGACGTAACCATTTTTTCATTGATGGGTGTACCGAAAAAGAAGTAAGAAAAGCCCTCATATTACACAATATAAGGGCCTAAGGTGATAATTAGCGAACGATTTCGACTTGCCCTTCTGAGTAGCCAGTTGCACGCCAATCAGGGACATACATTGACTCAACTTGTGGGACAGGGATGCTATACACACCTGGTGTCACGGCACGCGCTAAGTAAACCAAGGTTGTTGGGCGATACTGCTGAACCTCAACGGCAGCCACAAAGCGATCGTCACGGTATTCCATATGACGAATTTGCGATTGTTGCATGTCATCAATCAGTTCTTGCAAATTCGGTGCTGATTCACTTAAATTCGCGCTGCTATTGGCTAAGTTTTGGTTTTCCAACTCTAAGCCCGCAGGCAGCAAATCTACGACTAGTGCATCTGGCACGCTTTGCGATGCTTGAACTTCCAGTTTCACCACCACCATTTCACCGCTTCTTAATCTATCCAGTGAAATACGGTTACCTTTCATATCAAAGTAACTGCGTTGAATCCCTAGTACATTCGACATTGGTTTCGGTGAACGTTGTGGATAACCCACCACATTCAGGCGCGTATACAATGTGTTTGTGCCACTGTTTTCAATGCTATAGCCGTTTTGAATTTGGCCTTTACTTAAGAACTCACTAACAGGTTTGTCCGAAATCATCGGCGGTTCTTGCCCGTTAATTAACGCTTTCCACGGCGCTTCAGACTCATTCAAGTAGAAACGCCCTGCTAAGAACAATGCATTGCTTTCTTGAGTTGAGAAATAACGTTGCGAAGTCAGGTTATTTGACAGCGTTTGCAGTTTTTGGTCACGGGATTTCGGCATCAAATTATATTCATTTAATAACGCAATGATCATCGCATCATCACGAATGGTTGAGCCGTAATCACCAATATAGTTATAACCAGTACGTTGTTTTTTCAAGCCCTCAATAATCGCACTTTCACCACGGGATTTATCCCCCATCAGATTTAATGCCACCCCTAACTGAACCAATGGTAACCCGCTGATTGCATTGTTACTTTGGCTATACAGTTGGCGCAATGCCCCTAATGGTGCTTTTTGCTGTGATGCTAACACTAAACCTGCATACGCCTGTGTCGCAAAACGTGCAGCCGGCTGGTTGTCAGTGTATGGGTAATTGATTTGATTACCATCTTGCAAGTAACTTAACAGACGCGTATTGGCGTTGCTCAGTGCATCTTGCGGAACAGTGAAGCCACGTTGATTCGCTTTGTTTAAGAAATCTGCGGCATAAGCCGTTAACCAGTATTCTTCACGGCCGTTTCTATCCCATAAAGAGAAGCCACCATCGCCGCGTTGCATGCTTAGCAGGTGTGGAATACCAATTTCAATCGCTTTATGGCGATCCGCATCTGTTTGCGTTTTAATCCCTAACTTGTTCAGCTCCGCTTGTGTGGAGAACAATGACGGATACAGACCACTGATAGTTTGCTCAAGACAACCGTACGGATACGCAAATAGCTCGCGAATATAACGAGAAATATCTAACGGTGGACGGCTAGTTAACAGCACTTGCCCTTCCAGAGTTTCAGGGTTCAATGCCGCTATTTGATTCGTTGGTAATGACCACACTGTACCTGGTTCAATTGCGGTTGCAAACGCTACAGTTTCCGCAGGTTGAGCAGGACGCACGCCCACTTTCCAGCTGTTGCTGTAATCTTTGTTCGCTTCCCCATCAATCTTCATTCCATTAATGGTCATCGACACTTCACCTTGACCAAAACCATAGTCAGCTTTGACAGGTAAATTGATTGTCGTGCGCTTACCTTTTGGAAGCGCTAATTCACGGCTCGTCACACCATCCAACTTCACCATGCCTGACGCTTTGAAATTCACGGTCAGGTTTTGCGTGTTGTCTGTCATGTTAGTCAGGTCGAGGGCGAAATAGGATTTATCACCACCCGCCATAAAACGTGGCATCGACATTTGCGTCACTAACGGTGCGGCAACAATCACTTTGCTATCTGCATGGCCGAAATCTTTTTCATTCCACGCTTGTGCCATCACACGCAGTTCACCATTAAAATCAGGGATTGCGAGGGAGACTTCCCCTTCCCCATTTTTATCCAATGTGACAGGCTTGGCTTGCTCAGCGATAATCTGCACTTCTGTCAGTGGCTTCATGCCACCCCGTTCCAGCGCAGCCTCTTCGCTATCACCACCAAAACGCAGGTTCGCAACTTTACCTTGCCCTTCAATCAGATGACCATAAACGTCATATTGGTCAACACTGTAACGCTTACGACCAAAGAATGCGTCGTATGGGTCTGGCGTTTTGAAATCGGTGATATTCAGTACACCCGTATCCACCGCAGATAACAGCACATTCACTTTTTCAGGAAGTGGCTTGCCATCTTGCGCTGTCGCTTTAATCTTCACCGTTAAGTCTTGGTTCGGGCGCATTTTATCTGGCGACGTTAACGCTAAAGCAATTTTACGGTTTTCATCCGCAATCGGCAGATGCAGCACACCTACAGCACGTTTAACGGTGGCTTCTTTCGAGTCATCACCTGGGCGAACGACAACAGCTGAAATATATAAATCATGACGTGCCCACTCTTTATTCACAGGCACTCCAACGTCTAAGCCTTTTTCAGGCACATCTATCTCTTCCCACCATAGAGGGCCATTGCTCGATTCAAGTAGAACGTAACCTTTACCTGCTTTTGGTGATTCAATGCGAACTTTCGCCTTTTCACCTGGTAAATAAGCGGGTTTGTTCAGGCTTAATTTCACTTGGTCAGGGCGCACAGAACCGCTGCCGCCAGTGTTATCTTGCCATGAATAGCCCGCCCAGAATTGCAGGCTAGAGACTAACTGGTTTTCTGGATTCAGCACTTCAATGCGAAACGCGCCCCAATCCACAGGGAACGAGACTTTGGCAGTACCGTCTTTTGCAATCGCGATATTTTCATTCGCCATCACTAAATCTTTTTGGTCGTAATTGGATGACCAACCACCACTTTCAGACCAACTCCAGTAATAATCGCGGCGCTCATACACTAAACGCACGGTTAAGTTGTCAGCAGCTAGTTTATTACCCGCCGCATCCGCCATAACTAATTCGAACTCCGCCAGTGAATTTTCGTCCACATTATGGCGTTTCACATAACGGTCGGTGCGATAATCATAGATTTCTTTTTTCGCGAATAATGGGCGAATACCCACCAGTTTTTCCGCTGGCCAAATCGCTTGTTCCGCACGGCGCGTCACAGGGCGACCACCCGCTTCTAATAAGCTGGCCTGTAAAACCGCAGAAATTGGTGAACGAGTCGAACTCCAATTGCTATTTGGGATAGAAATAACCGTTTCACCATTGCTATCGAGTGTTAGGTCAAATTCATCCAACTTACGTGGTAAGCCTTCTTCATTGACGGCACCAAATTCAAAACCTGGCAATTTTGCGACAGCTTCACGGTTCGCTTTCAGGAGTATTTGCCCTTGCAGCTCATTGCTCGCCGCTGGTGCACCATACAAATAACGACCTTGAATATCAAAATCAACAGACTGAGTGGTTAAACGCGGCACATCACTGCCAACGATTTCTAATGCCATGCGTTCTGGCATAAAATCTTCAACATTGAACTTATAGTAACGCTGAGGTGAGCCATCCCCTAAATCAAAGCGTAATGACCAGCCACCAGTTTCGGCATTTTTTGGAATTTCAAATTGGTATTGATATAACCCATTTTGGTTTTCCTCAGGTTGCCAAACAAAGCTGCGCACCACTTGCCCATCGGTTTTCAAGATGTCAACTTTAACAGGCTGAGATTTAACAGGGTTACCATCACCATCACGCAGCAAACCATTTACTAGCAATAATTCACCAGGACGATACAAATCACGAGGGCCAAAGGTAAAGAATTGTTTTGCAAAACCTTCAGGCCCTGAAATATCGAATTCAGAAAGGTCCAACGCAGGTTGTGTTAAATCGATCATACTGGTTTGCCCATCATGGGTTGCCAGTAACAACTTGCCGCCAGCCAATTTATCTAATTGCGCATGACCGTCACCATCAGTGGTACCTTTGGTCACTAATTGGCCTTTTTCATCCAAAATACGCAATTCCACGCCTTTAATTGCGGAACCTTTAGCTAATGACTGAGTGAAAATATCCACACGGTCTTGGTAGCTGTGCAGCGATACGCCAATATCACTTAAAGTGAATACTGTTGCAGGGAATTGATAGCTGTATGAACCCGCTTTTTGCATGATTGCAAGGTACACGCCATCTTGCTGAAGTTCTTTGATGTCTTTCAGTGGCAATAAAATGGTCTGGCGGGTATTTTTATCTGGGTTTAAATCAAAACGCCCTGTATAGGCCAGTTCAACCTTATCAAGAAATTCTTCGGAGTACCAATACTCGTAGTTACTGCGGTATTGCCACTGAGCTAAAAATTGCGGTAACTGTTTTTCATCCACACGGAAGAAATTCACATCCACTTTATCGACATTCAGCGCAATAACAGGCAAGCCTTGTGCCACTTTACTTGGTAATAAAGAACCTTTACTTGCAAAGCCAACGGTAGGAATGATTTGCGCCGTGGTGAACTTTTTATCGAACGTTTCAGAAATAGTGCGCTCATTAACCGCTTTAATACCTGGATTAATAGTAAGGTTTAATTCTTTTGACGGCGGTAAATGGCGAAAACGCAGTTCCATTTGATTATCAGACAGTTCCCAAGCACCATCTAATTTCCCTGACTTCACATCAATCAGGTTCACAAACTGCCCGAAATCTTGATTTGCTTGTAGCGGAACAGAGAAGGTAATGACCATCGCACTTGCACCATCAAGCTGCAATTCAGACGCATCCAGTACCGTTAAATCTTTCCCTGCGTATTTTTTAACTAACTCTTCAGTGGAAAGTTTTGGTGCTGTTTTTTTTTGCTCCGCAACGGGTGCTGTTTTGGTTTGATTTTCTGTCGACGATGCAACATTGTTTTCTTTTGTGGTTGGCTCTTTCGTGGTGTCATCACAACCAGATAATGCCACGACCGATGCTAATGCGATTGCAATATAGCGTTTTTTCGTTTTTAGACCCGCCAATGAAGCCCAACTAGATTGTTGTTTCATTACCGCCCGCCCTTTAATTAGTTAGAAATATTCTGTTTTTTTAAGGTATTAACAGGAAGTTAAAACCCATTATGCATTTAGAATGGCTTTAGATTATGCATAAATGAAAACGATAGATTTTTGTTTCATTCATCAACATAATTTAACAGAATGTGATCAAAAGACCTATCAGACAAAACGGAAAAAACTATCAGAGGCTAAAACAGTGGGAATGCGAGATATTTTATAAATAGGAAGTGAAATATACGTATAATTAATTATCAATAATCTGTTTATGAGTGAGAAAATACAGTTTCCCCACCCAATACGTGATTTTATCAGGTATTTTTTACAGGGATAGTGTCACGTAAAAAACTGCCTAAACGGCGCTGATAAAACGGCTGAACATGTTGAGTAATAAAATGACTAATACCTTTTTCATGTTCATTGACCACACAAAAATCAATCGATTCATCATCATTTAAATACTCACAAGCTAATGTACCTGCTTCATGAATAATTGTATCGATATTCTCTGCGCCAGTGGTAAATTCCAATGCAATCATTAAAATAGGGTTTTCCTCACCCTCTTCATCTTCAAGCGCTGACACCATAAAAGCCCGTCTGACGACCTTATGTTGCTTAAAGAACTCAGTCAGCGCATCGACAATCGCTTGTGGCTCTTCATCTAATACACTTAATTTCAACGAGGAACCTTTCGGCACCGTTAACTCTGTAAATTGGATCTCAGTTTCTTGGTTCGCATTATGATTGTTCGATTGCTGCGACATGCTCATCCCCTACCATGAAAAAATAATCGTTTATTATACGCGTACTTTTGTTGAGGTAAAAAATTGTTGAGATAAAAAATAGGCACGGAAAGTTTCCCCTTCGTGCCTGATATCAATAATCGCAATTTATTTTGCTTTACTGATTAATAAATTCGCTAATGTTCTCACACCTATACCTGTTGCGCCCTCAGCCCATAAGCTAACTGGCGATTTACGGTACGTTGCAGAGCAGTCAATATGTACCCAATTTTGACGGTAGTTTTCAACAAAGTGGGATAAAAATGCTGCGGCGGTGCTCGCACCTGCGGTGTGTGATGGCGCTGCAATGTTATTTAAATCGGCAAAGCCTGATGGCAACTGTTGACGATGGAACTCTGCTAGTGGCAAGCGCCAAAATAGTTCAAACTCTGCATCAGAAGCACTCATTAAATCGGCAACTAATTTATCATCAAAACTTAAAACGCTGTGGTAATCGCCACCTACGGCTGTTTTTGCTGCGCCCGTTAAGGTTGCTGCATCAATGATAAGTGTTGGTTTTTCTTTGCTTGCATCAATCAAACCGTCCGCAAGGACTAAACGACCTTCTGCATCCGTGTTCATGATTTCAACAGACTTACCATTACGGTAACGAATAATATCGCCTAATTTAAATGCATTGCCGCTGACCATGTTGTCTGCTAGGCACAAGAACATTTTGACACGTTTTTTCAAGCCGCGTGAAATGGCTAATGCTAGTGCGCCAGCTAGTGTTGCTGCCCCGCCCATATCCGCTTTCATAGAGTTCATAGAAGAGGATGGCTTGATGCTATAACCACCTGAATCGAATGTAATTCCTTTACCCACTAATGCCGCAAATACGGGCGCATCAGGGCTTGCTCCTGGATTATAATCTAATGCTAAGAATACAGGTGGGCGGCTAGAGCCACGACCGACGGTATGAATACCTGCATAACCTTGTTCTAATAAATCATCACCTTTTACAATACGATAGCTAATGTCTTGCGCACCAACGGTACAGAGTAAATCGATAGCACGTTGAGCCAATTGTTCAGGGCCGAGTTCTTCTGCGGGCGCATTAATCACATCGCGCACCCAATCCACGGTGCGAATGCGGTTTTCTAATTCTTTACGGTCATCCTCTGGCAATACAGGCCATTCAATGGTTCTTGCCCCTTTGGGTGCACGAAAACCTTGCCAAAATGCCCAACTTTTTTCTAAATCCCAACCCTCGCCAGTCAGTGCAACATTGCGGATACCCTGGCCGTCTAATTTGCGACCCGCACTTTGCACTGCACAAAGTTTACCAGCGTGCTTCAGGTGGATTGTCATTCCTTTATCGCCAGAGCTTAACAATGCGCCCTCACCCCAACAAGGTGCTGCTGGCTCACAAGAAATCATTACTGGCATAATTTGTTTTGTCATCGTTTTTCTCACTTTGTCTATTTTTACCGACAGCAAAAGCCCAATAATCTATCGGCAGATGCCTTTACCTTAACCGATAAATAGCGTTAGCGATATCATTATAGTGCTGATATAAAATAAAAAAACCGAGCACATTTTCTAATGATTGCTCGGTCTTTAATATTAATTGCTAATTATTCGAACTCATCCAGCCAAACTAACAAGATAGCTTCTAGGATTTTTTCATTCGACTTTTGCGGGTCATCATCAAACTCTTCTAAGTCGCAAATCCATTGGTGCATATCCGTAAAACGAACTGTTTTAGGGTCGACATCTGGAAACGCGTCATACAGTGCTTCGCCGATTTCACGGCTATTTGACCATTTTAAACTCATGTTTTTCTCTCATTATACGAATAATTGTTTTTCAAATTATACTCCATTGAGTCATATCAATGGCCCTTCATTTATTCTTCATTATACTATTTGTAAGAGGTAAATCGATAAGTGTCTCCAGACATGCCAACGTAATACCTTGTTCTTTTAATGCAGTAAACAAGCCGCTTGATGATACATAAGGGCAGCCCAACTTTTCTTTGATGTTTTGTATTCGCTTATTTTCACTGGCTTCAGAGCAGCCTTGAATATAACTGATTTCTTTTACCCTACAGTGCGAAAGCAGTAACCTTATGGTTATCATTTCTTTTCGCGTAAAACGAATATTACCAAAGCGCATGTGCTTATGTGTATTGATAAATTCATCAGCAAGATTTTTAGTTTTACCTAACAACCCATTATCATCATTGATATTCGCTCTCATCGGTAATGCAATTTCTGGATTTTTTTTCCATGTATAGTGGGAGTAGTCCGCAATAATAGGACGATATTTATAAATTGCTAATATTTCAGATAAACTAAATTGCTTTTTAGCATTAATAGTCGTAATTTCAAAAATGTCGTCATATCTACTGCAAATATCTATTTTAAATTGATTTTTTTCTGTTTTTTTTAGTGTTTCTGCGTAAGCATCTGAGTAATTACTCCAATATTGAATACTCGATTTTAATCGTTCAGAAATTAAAAGGTCCAGATCATCTGCCCAACAAAGTAATTGCCATTCATAGTTACTTGATGATATATAGTATTCCTTTTTTTTAATATCAACAGAGAAAAAAGTTAAATCAATGTCATTCCAATCGAAGTATTTTGAAAATTCATTACTAAAATCTGAAAAGGTTTTTTCTAACACTATGCTTTCTATATTCATTTATTTACCTATGCAAAGTTTAAAATTGACTTACCATTATTTATCTACGAAAAGCAATAAATCTAACACCACCACAGAATGTTAAAAACACACCTATATAAATTAAATTAATATCGGCTAGATAGGATGTTATCAATGGTGTAATGCCCCCAAGCATAGTTACCGCCAGATTAAATCCTATTGCAAAATTTATCACATTACCTTCAGATGCATAAAACAACATATACGTACTATTAGATAACACCATAGCTGCATATAATGTTATTATAATCTGAGCTAATATTATTAGCTCTATAACTCGACTATTTATTAAGAAGAAAAGTGGAATAGATAAAACCAACATACAAGCCACACCCAAATTATATATTTTTTTGGGATTACTATATTTATCAGCAAACCATCCAAAAAATAGCATGCTCACCAATAACAAAGTTGAAAACATTAACCCATACGTTGTTCTATTTTCTATAATATTCACTTTTTCAAGAAAAATAGGCGTTGATACATTTTGCACAAAGAAAATAATACTACCTGGAATAGTTAATAAAAAAACATAACCAATATTAGCATAACTAATAGATAGCTTATTTGTATCTTGAGCTATAGACTCTGGTAGTTTAACACGAAACCAAAAACTAATAATGATATTTAAAACACCTAAAAATAGAGGGATTCTCCATCCTATTGTCTGCATTACCTGTGCTTCCAGCACATTCTCAAGAATGAAGACGATACCTAGTGAAAGGATAATCCCTAGCGTTGAACTACAATTAATAATTGCTGATATCCGGCCTATTTCTTCTTTTTTTGCATCATTAAGTAAATAAGTAGATAACGAGGGATATTCACCACCAAAACTAAATGAGAGAGCCATCTGTAAAATTAAAATAATAATGGGAGTATAATTAGCTAATAACTCAATTGGAAGTAGTGCCATACATAATGTTGCTGTACCCGTTATTATCCCTGTCAATATCAACGCTGATTTTTTTCCTGATTTTTGTGCATAGCGACCTATTATATACCCACCAACAGGCCGAGCAATAAAGCGTAATGCAAATATTCCCCATACCATTTCTGTGGCTTGGTTATAGCCTAGTCGTTCTAATTCAGCGCTGAGATAACCCGATATTGCGGCAAATACTGCAATATCATAATATTCAAGTGTATTACCCGCTACTGCACCAAACCGATACTTCCATTTCATATTAAAATTCCTTTTTATATTTAACATTATTGCATTGGTATTTATATGGAAATTAAATTATTATATTTTAACTTAAAAGACACCTCCCAATATCGATATTACCTATAACACAACAAATAAAATATAAAAAGTAAAAATTTAACCAACCCTATTAACCCATTAAACTAAAAAAAGAAATAAAATTAAAAACCGTAGTTGCATATAAAATAATTTCATTATTATATTTAATGCAAATAGTAAAAATGGCTCGTCATCTAAAAATAAAATTACCATAAGAAAACATAATTTATTTTTTATAATATTTTAAAATAACCATTAGTATATATATGAATATTTATTAATGGCTATTTAATGTTAATTATTTAAATGGCTAGTGTTGTCGCTAGGCGGCAAATTGAGCTAATCCCTAGGAGCATACAAAAGTATGTGACTAGGGTTAGCAAAAGAAGCCAACAACGCTACAGCATGAAGTATGATGAGCGTTTGGATTTTTAAATAATTCACGTTGTAGCTAGGCCGTGATTAAGAGTATCTCGAGGTGCATACAAAAGTATGTGACTAGGGTTAGTGAAAGAAGCCAACAACGCTACAGCATGAAGTATGATGAGCGTTTGGATTTTTAAATAATTCACGTTGTAGCTAGGCCGTGATTAAGAGTATCTCGGGGTGCATACAAAAGTATGTGACTAGGGTTAGTGAAAGAAGCCAACAACGCTACAGCATGAAGTATGATGAGCGTTTGGATTTTTAAATAATTCACGTTGTAGCTAGGCCGTGATTAAGAGTATCTCGAGGTGCATACAAAAGTATGTGACTAGGGTTAGTGAAAGAAGCCAACAACGCTACAGCATGAAGTATGATGAGCGTTTGGATTTTTTAAATAATTCACGTTGTAGCTAGGCCGTGATTAAGAGTATCTCGAGGTGCATACAAAAGTATGTGACTAGGGTTAGTGAAAGAAGCCAACAACGCTACAGCATGAAGTATGATGAGCGTTTGGATTTTTTAAATAATTCACGTTGTAGCTAGGCCGTGATTAAGAGTATCTCGAGGTGCATACAAAAGTATGTGACTAGGGTTAGTGAAAGAAGCCAACAACGCTACAGCATGAAGTATGATGAGCGTTTGGATTTTTTAAATAATTCACGTTGTAGCTAGGCGGCAAATTGCGCTAATCCCTAGGAGCATACAAAAGTATGTGACTAGGGTTAGCGAAAGAAGCCAACAACGCTACGGCGTGAAGTATGACAAAAATCAGTGTTCGCGGGCGTGATTGATAGTATATTTAGGCAGCTCCACCACTAAGTCCTCATCCGCTACCATTGCTTGGCAACTCAGTCGGCTTTCAGGTTCTAGGCCCCATGCTTTATCCAGCATGTCGTCTTCTAATTCACTGCTTTCTTCTAGAGAATCAAAGCCTTCGCGCACTATACAATGGCAGGTTGTGCAGGCACAGGATTTCTCGCAGGCATGTTCCAGTTCGATACCGCTACGCAGTGCCACGTTTAAAATCGACTCACCCTCTTGTGCTTCAACTACAGCACCGTCTGGACATAAATCACTATGAGGTAAAAAAACTATTTTAGGCATAATTATATCTCATCCACAGAATGGCCTGACAACGCTTGGCGAATAGATGCATCCATTCGACGCGCAGCAAAATCCTGCGATTGCTTATCCAGTTGTTTAATGGCATTTTCAATTGCGATGGGGTCAGTACCCTCAACCGCTTTAATTAACTCATTGACCGCATTATCAATTTCTGACTCTTCGTTTGGCGTCAGTAAATTTGCATCTTGGGCTAATGCGCTCGTTAAACTTTCAAGCACTCTTGCCGCTTCAACTTTTTGCTCCGCTAGGCGGCGCGCAGTTAAATCATCTTGCGCGTTAGTCATTGAATCTTTAATCATGTTTGAAATTTCATTGTCTGTTAAACCATAGGATGGCTTAACTTGAATTGAGGCTTCTACTCCCGTGGATTTTTCCATGGCGCTCACGCTGAGCAGGCCATCGGCGTCCACTTGGAATGTGACACGAATATGCGCACCACCTGCCGCCATAGCGGGGATATCACGCAGAGTAAAACGCGCTAAAGAACGGCAATCTGCCACCATTTCACGCTCACCTTGTACCACATGAACACTCATTGCAGTTTGACCATCTTTGAATGTTGTGAACTCTTGTGCGCGGGCAACTGGGATAGTGGTATTGCGTGGTATAACTTTTTCCACTAACCCCCCCATGGTTTCTAAACCAAGGGAAAGAGGGATCACATCCAGAAGCAGCATGTCACTGTCAGGCTTATTACCCACTAAAATATCGGCTTGGATAGCCGCGCCAATGGCGACAACTTTATCAGGGTCGATGGAGGTCAGTGGTGTTTTACCAAAAAACGCCCCCACTTTTTGACGCACAAGTGGCACACGCGTCGAACCACCGACCATCACGACATTTAGCACTTCATCCGCTTCTACGCCCGCGTCTTTTAATGCACGACGGCATGCCATTAACGTGCGCTTAATATGCGTTTCAATCAATGCTTCAAATTGTTCGCGATGAATTTTCCCCTGCCAACTAGCCAGCTCAATAGTGGCTGTGTCTGCATCACTCAATGCAATTTTTACGTCAGTGGCAATATTCAATAACTGGCGATTTAAATGGTGGTCACCTTGCAGTGAAACACCGGCTTGGTCGGCAATCCACTGCGCAAGAACGTGGTCAAAATCATCACCACCAAGCGCTGTATCGCCTCCCGTGGCTAATACTTCAAACACACCACGACTTAAACGTAAGATAGACACGTCAAATGTGCCGCCACCGAGATCATAAACTGCGATTACCCCTTCTTGCCCTGAATCTAAACCATAGGCAATTGCAGCGGCGGTCGGCTCATTAAGCAAGCGCAACACATGCAGCCCCGCAAGGCGAGCCGCATCTTTGGTTCCTTGACGCTGCGCATCATCAAAATAGGCGGGCACCGTGATCACCACGCCATCCATTTCTCCGCCAAGGGTGTTTTCTGCGCGTTTTGCCAGTGTTTTTAAGATATCGGACGACACTTGAATAGGGTCAACTTGCCCTGTCGCTGTATGGATGAACGGTAATCCGTTTTCACTCGCGGTTAATTGATAAGGCAAATCAGGGTAGCGTTTTTGAATATCAGCCAATGAACGTCCCATCATTCTTTTTACCGAAATAATGGTATTCACGGGGTCTTGTTCTGCAAGTTGCTTTGCATCCCAACCTACACGCTTATCCGTAGTTTGGTAATTGACGATAGAGGGCAGCAAAACACGCCCTTGGCTATCTGGTAGTGCGGCTGCTTCACCACTACGTACCGTGGCGATCAACGAGTGCGTCGTACCTAAGTCGATACCCGCCGCCAATTTGCGTTGGTGCGGCGCAGCGGTCATACCTGGTTCACTGATTTGTAATAAGGCCATAATCGTTTTCTCTTAAAATTCGTCCAGTAACCGTTCTTCGAGCTGCTCAGCTTGTTGCTGTAACTTATCGAGAAAACGCAGCTTACGCACAGTATCAGCGGCTTTTTCCCACTGCATCGCATCTAATTCGTTGACCATTAGCAAGTTTCTATCTTGCTGCATTTTTTTGACGTTCTTCATAAACACCGCCAATAAGTCAAGCGAATTGGCATTGTTTTCGATATTGTCGAGCTCTTCACGTAGCTCAAGTTGTTCCATCAAAAATACAGTATCATGCATAGTATGTTGTTCATTATTAATATCGAAACCATGCAATGAAAGCAGGTATTCCGCGCGTTTTAGCGGATGACGTAAAGACTGGTAAGCCGCGTTGATCGTGGCGGCTTTTTGAAGGGCTTGCATTTTTTCCTGCTCAGAGGAGGCAGCAAAACGATCAGGGTGGTATTGACGCTGTAAATCTTGAAAGCGCTGTGTGAGTTGTTCGCTATCAATTGCGTAATTTTGGGTTAACCCAAAGAGAGTAAAATAATCCATAAGTGCTTAGTGTCTCGAACCGGTTACCAATGCAACAAACACGTTGTTTAACAGTATCAGCTACATTGGTCGAAAATCATGCGTTTATGAAGGCATTATACGTGAAAACTTTCACCGCATCCGCATTCGCTATTGACGTTAGGGTTATTGAATTTAAACCCTTCGTTTAAGCCTTCTTTGACGAAATCCAGCTCGGTACCATCTAGATAAACGATGCTTTTACCATCGACAATGACTTTTACACCTTTATCTTCGAAAACTGTGTCTTCTTCATTGATTATATCAGCGAACTCAAGAACATATGCCATTCCTGAACAACCTGAAGTTCTTACACCTAAACGCAAGCCTTCACCTTTACCGCGATTTTGCAGGAAAGATTGAATACGCAGCGCTGCACTTTCTGTAAGAGAAATAGACATTGCAAACCTCACTTTAGAAACAAACAAGGCAGATGCTACACAATTGTCGCATCCGCCTTCAAATTATTTTTATACCTTTCACCCCGTTGATAAGTAATCACTTACTTAGCGATATTCAACATGTTGGATGAGCGATATTTTGACCAGATATAGGGCGGTAACTTTTTGTTATTTATTAATATGGGTTGCCCTATAAACTGATTTAAACCTTATTTGCTTTGGCGTTTGCTTTTGTAATCTGCAATAGCAGCTTTAATTGCATCTTCTGCCAAAATTGAGCAGTGAATTTTCACTGGCGGCAATTCTAACTCTTCTGCAATCGCTGTATTTTTGATTGACTCCGCTTCGTCTAAGCTTTTGCCTTTCATCCACTCAGTCACCAGTGAACTTGATGCAATTGCTGAGCCGCAACCGTAAGTTTTAAAGCGTGCATCTTCAATAATGCCGTCATCGCTAACTTTGATTTGCAGCTTCATGACGTCACCACAAGCAGGTGCACCTACCATCCCACTGCCGACGCTTGGGTCGCTGTTGTCGAATGAACCAACGTTGCGTGGGTTTTCATAATGATCGATAACTTTTTCACTGTAAGCCATTTTTAAACTCCTGAAACCGTCTGATTAATGGTGAGACCATTCGATGCTGTTAAGATCTACGCCGTCTTTAAACATTTCCCATAAAGGAGACAGCTCGCGTAAGTGGCCAATTGCGCCATGAATCATTTTGATTGCATAGTCAATTTCTTCTTCTGTCGTGAAACGACCTAAAGAGAAACGGATTGAGCTGTGTGCTAGCTCATCATTCATCCCTAAAGCGCGCAGTACATAAGAAGGTTCTAAGCTTGCAGAAGTACATGCAGAGCCTGAAGATACAGCCAAATCTTTTAATGACATCATCAGTGATTCACCTTCAACATAGTTGAAGCTGACGTTCAGAATGTGCGGCGCACCATGTTCCAAATCACCATTGAGGTAAACTTCTTCGATATCTTTAATGCCATTCCACAGACGTAAACGCAGGCCACGCAGACGTTCAGATTCCGCTGCCATTTCTTCTTTAGCGATACGGTAAGCTTCACCCATGCCCACGATTTGATGTACAGGTAATGTCCCTGAACGCATACCGCGCTCATGACCGCCACCGTGTTGTTGTGCTTCAAGGCGAATACGCGGTTTACGGCGAACATACAGCGCACCGATACCCATAGGGCCATACAATTTGTGTGCAGAGAATGACATTAAATCCACTTTTAACGCACTTAAGTCGATAGGTAATTTACCCACGCTTTGTGTTGCATCCACGTGGAAAACGATGCCTTTGCTACGGCATAATTCACCGATAGCCTCGATATCCTGAACCACACCGATTTCGTTGTTCACATGCATGATAGAAATCAGAATGGTTTCTTCGCGAATAGCGTCAATTAGGTCTTGCATCACAATTAAGCCATTGCTTTGTGGTGACAAATAGGTCACTTCAAAGCCTTCACGTTCTAATTGGCGACAAGTGTCTAAAACGGCTTTATGTTCCGTTTTACAGGTAATAATGTGGTTGCCTTTCTTTTTATAGAAATTCGCTGCGCCTTTAATGGCTAAGTTATCAGACTCCGTTGCGCCTGACGTAAAGACGATTTCACGCGGGTCAGCACCCACTAATTCAGCGATTTGGTTGCGTGCAATATCAACCGCCTCTTCGGCTTGCCAGCCAAAGCGATGAGAACGGGATGCAGGGTTACCGAAGTTCCCATCCATTGTTAAGCATTGCATCATTTTTTCAGCCACACGCGGGTCAACCGGTGTTGTTGCTGAATAATCAAGATAGATTGGTAATTTCATTGCTCACATACTCCAAAGGACAAGCTAACTTGCCTTTAATTTTCTAAAGACACCGATGGCGGAACTTAGCTCTTCGTCTAGGCACTCACTACTCGGTATCGACTGCAATTTTTAATATAATATTTTAAGCACGTACATTGATAATGGATTCAGGCGTGATGCCGTTTGGCATACTTTTACGTTGTTCATTATCTTGTCTATCAGCCACAACCATCACTTCTTGATTTTTCACGAGCTCATCAAGACTGATGCTGCTAAGGAAACTGGTGATTCTGTCACTTAAGTCACGCCATAATGCATGCGTTAAACAACGGTCGCCGTTTTGACAACCTTCTTTATTACCTTGGCAACGGGTTGCATCAACCGATTCATCAACCGCAGCGATTACCTCAGCAACAAAAATTTGGTCAGCGTCTCTACCAAGCAAATAACCACCGCCCGGACCGCGAACGCTAGAAACTAGCTCGTTTTTACGTAAACGAGAGAAAAGTTGCTCAAGATAAGAGAGGGAAATTCCCTGACGTTCAGAAATATCAGCTAAAGGTACTGGACCAGACTGAGAGTGTAACGCGACATCTAACATCGCAGTTACTGCGTAACGTCCTTTGGAAGTGAGTCTCATAACATATTACTCCGTGGTAAAATATGGCTGAATTGTGACATTCCTGAGTAATTTAGTCAACTATTTACCTGACTATTTTACTCAAGTATTATTCACTGACTTTCACCACGGATTTCGCCTCACTTTTTCGCCCATTTTTCCATCGACGTTAAGATACCGCGCAGAATGTGTAGCTCTTGGGTTTCAATGTGCGCACGAGTAAATAAACGACGTAACTTATTCATAATTAAGCCTGGATGCGCTTTGCGAATAAAGCCCGATTCATTTAATACGCTTTCAAGGTGCACATAAAAACGTTCAACATCTTCAGAGGGGGGATATTCTACCTCATCATCATTTGAGGTCACGGGATTTTTTTCATCCATGGCTAAATACGCCATACGGATCTCATAACTGACCAATTGTACCGCCATAGCAAGGTTTAAAGAACCATACTCAGGGTTAGTTGGGATATACAAGTGATACTGGCATTTTTGCAATTCTTCGTTGGTCAAACCAACACGTTCACGACCAAAAACAATCGCGACTGGCGATTCTTTTGATTGCTCAACAGATTTTACACCACATTCCCGTGGCTCAACCATCGGCCAAGACAACGTCCGCGAACGTGCGCTGGTACCAATCACCAACTTACATCCTTCAAGGGCTTCATCTAACGTTTTGACGATGGTCGCGTTACCAATAACATCGCTCGCACCTGCAGAAAGTGCGATTGAATGCGAGTCAGGTTCAACAAGAGGGTTGACGAGGTACAGATTTGAAAGCCCCATGGTTTTCATTGCACGGGCGGTGGAACCCATATTGCCTGTGTGTGAGGTCTCAACAAGAACGATACGAATATTTTCTAGCATGGTTTATACGTTTAATGAAAAAATTATCGGCATAGCTTAACACAAAATTGCTTATTGTGACGAACATCTATATACTTCTGCTCTCAAGTTTTTTGTTCTTTAACATTCCAGTGGAAAAAGCCCATGCATCCGATGCTTAACATCGCCATACGTGCCGCACGTAAGGCTGGTAATCACATAGCTAAAAACTATGAAATGCCTAGCAATATTAAAGTCACTCAGAAAGGAACGAACGATTTCGTTACTAACGTTGACCAAGAATCTGAGCAATTAATTATTGAAATCATCCGTAAGTCTTATCCAGACCACACAATTATCACTGAAGAAAGTGGTGAATTATTAGGTAAAGATGATGATGTTCAATGGGTAATCGATCCACTGGATGGCACTACCAACTTCACAAAACGTCTCCCTCACTTCTCTGTTTCTATCGCTGTACGCGTTAAAGGCCGTACTGAAGTTGCTGTGGTTTACGATCCAATGCGCAATGAATTATTCAGTGCCGTCCGTGGACAAGGCGCGCAATTGAACGGTTACCGCGTCCGTATTGATGAGAAACGTGACCTTGACGGTGCTATCGTTGCAACAGGCTTCCCATTCAAACAAAAACAACACGCACCTGTATTTATGAACATCATGACAGCGATGTTTGATAAATGTGCGGATTTCCGTCGTACAGGTTCTGCAGCATTAGACTTATGCTATGTGGCTGCTGGCCGTGTCGATGCGTATTTTGAAATCGGTTTAAAACCATGGGATTTTTTAGGCGGCGAGCTCATCATGCGTGAAGCTGGTGGGATTATGACTGACTTTATCGGTGGCCATAACTATTTAGCTTCTGGTAACTTAGTTGCAGGTAGCCCACGCGTTGTTCGCGATATGCTGTCCATCATGAAAGATGAATTATCTGAAGCGTTAAAACGTTAATTTCTCTTTTCGTTAAAGCCCACTTCATATGTGGGCTTTTTTGTAGCCATTTTAAAATAAAATAACACCTTTGATTAAGTCACGATTATTGATAACATCTTGCTCATAACGCTCGCCAATGGAATCAAAATCAAACTGGTGAGTAAGCATCATTTCACTTGATATTTTACCTTCAGCCATCAGTCTAGCAACTTTATTAAAGTCTTCAGGGGTCGCATTACGACTGCCCATCATTGTGGTTTCTTTTTTATGAAAATCAGGATCAGAGAATGAAAGGTTGCCTTTGAATAACCCCACAAAAATAACTTGCCCACCATGACGAATTAAATTAACGGTATTATTCATCGCATGCGGGTTACCCGTGGCATCAATCAATTTTTCGGCTAACATCCCGCCAAAATAGGCTTCAATGACGGCCAGATAGTCCTCAGAAGCAGGATCACAGGTTTTTACACCTAATACTTTTTCAACATGTTGGCGTCTTGCCAAGCTAGTATCAGCAACAAGAACATTTGCTCCATCTGCTTTTGCAATAGCTGCAACACCAAGACCAATAGGCCCCGCACCGACTACAAGAATGGCATCATTTGGTTTAATTTGTGCTCGTCTCACCGCGTGGGCACTAATAGCGAAAGGTTCAATTAACGCCCCATCGATATCAGACACGCTGTCTTCAATGGCTAATATATTTTTTTCAGGGACATTCAGATATTCACAAAACCCACCATCTTCGTGCACACCAATCACTGAAATTTTTTCACAACAATTGGTTTTCCCGCTTTTACATGCACCACATTCATAGCATGCCACATAAGGCATTACAGCAACACGCTGCCCCACTTTCCATTGTTTTACATCATCAGCAACTGCACAAATAGTCCCCGAAATTTCATGCCCTAAGACACGTGGGTACTGAAAAAAGGGCTGATTCCCTCCCCACGCATGAATATCTGTTCCACAAATTCCTACCGCATGTATCTTTATTTTGACTCGCCCAGCCTTAACAACAGGTTCTTCCACTTGCTGGTAAACTAATTTTTTTGGTTCCTGACAAATCAATTGCTTCATATCACCCTCCATCAATTAATCCGTCTTTTTTAATTTAAAAAACATAAATTAGGTATTAAACAACTAATTTTTGTGATTAAATGTTTTCAAATCGGTATTAAATCGGTTTTTTAAACATAAAAATCATAGAGGGATGCTGAAGATGGTAAGAAGTAAAAACTTACGTTACAGTTCAATTAATGAATTCCTAGACGCTATTCATAAAAATCTACTGTCTTCGCCATTTCCTTCACAATCATCTTTAGCTGAGATGTTTAATATCAGTCGTACGACGGTAAGACATACGATAGAATATTTACTAGAAAAGAAAATCATTGAAAAACAAGGGAGTGAATATCATGTTTCCCGATACCCTAACAAAAATGATTTCTTCCCCGTTGAGTCTAGCCTCCCCGATCAACAAATCGTTTTATTCGAAAAAGCCTTTTATCAAATGATAAAAGAAAAGGAATTGATGCCAGGTGACACATTTACTGAACTTCAATTAGCTAAAAAAAGCCATGTGAATTCCAGTGTAGTACGTGAGTTTTTAGTTGAGTTTTCACGTTATGGTCTGATTAAAAACACCCATCGCGGCAACTGGCACATGATGAAATTTTCCCGCGAGTATGCAGAAAAATTATTTGAATTCAGAGAATTACTTGAAACCAATGCACTAACACACTTTTTAAACTTACCCGCGGATGACCACCGCTGGATTTTAGCGAAAGAGTTACTTTTAAAACATCGCGCCCTGAGGGAAACCGTCACAATCAATTACCGGGACTTCTCTCAACTTGACTATGAATTACACAGTTTAATTTTATCAGGTGCTAATAACCCTTTCTTTAATCAGTCACTTGAAATAATTACTGTTATTTTCCACTTCCAATATCAGTGGGATGAATCAGACCTAAAAGAGCGAAATGTGCTTGCAATTGAAGAACATATGACCATTCTCAGTGCACTAATTAGTCGTAATGACCTTGTGGCAATGAATGAGCTTCGCCACCATTTAGATACCGCTAAACGAACTATGATCAATTCTATTCAACAAACTTACGAGTAAATCGAACCATAAATAATTTGTTATATCACCATAGGGAAACAATTGATTTTTCTCATCTACTCTTATTTTCATTATTTTGTTTTTATCTGGATTTTTCCTTAAAAAAACCAAATAAACTATAAATAACATTTTAAAAACAAAGCGAAATAAAGAAAAATCAATTTAATATCAATCAATTAAACAAACAACTCCAATCAACTTTAAATTAAAAACTGTTTTTTACTCATAAAAAACAGATTAAAAGCATGAAAAAGCCATTTAATCCACAAAATTGATGCAATTAATAGTGCCTTTCTCTAAATACTTCTAGTCTGAGTCCACACCAGAACACATATACGCATAATAACTAGAGGAATGGCTATGAATTATTACCTGAACCGAAAGTCAATGGTGACAAAGCAATACCCTGAAAAAATTCTTCAATTTGGGGAAGGTAATTTTTTACGTGCATTTATTGATTGGATGGTTGACCAACTTAATGAAAAAACAGATTTCAATAGCGGCATTACACTTGTGAGGCCCATTGACTCTGCTCACCCATCAATCAATAAACAAGATGGCCTATACACTGCCATCACCAGGGGACTTAACGAACAACAGCAACAAGTTGCTGATATTAGAATTATAAATTCAGTTAATAGAGAAATACTTATTTATTCTGAATATGATGAATTTATAAAATGTGCAGAAAATCCTGAACTGCAATGGATATTTTCTAACACCACTGAAGCTGGCATTGTGTATCATCATGATGTCTGTTTTGAAGAAAAACCAGCGAAGAGCTTCCCAGGCAAATTGACCCAGTTTTTGTTCCATCGTTACCAATATTTTAAAGGGGATAAAGATAAAGGTTTATTTATTATACCTTGTGAACTCATTGATTATAATGGTGAAAAGCTTAAAGAATTTGTTCTTCAACATGCACAAGATTGGGATCTGCCAGATGAGTTTGTTACTTGGCTAAATGAACACAATACCTTTTGCTCCACATTAGTGGATAGAATAGTCACTGGTTACCCAAAAAACGAAATTGAAAAATTAGAAAGCGAATTAGGCTACAAAGACGATTTTCTCGTTACTGCTGAATATTTTTATCTATTCGTCATACAAGGTCCAAAGATCTTAGAGGAAAAATTGAAGCTGAATTCTCTTCCATTAAATATCAAAATTGTTGATGACATTAAACCCTATAAAGAACGTAAGGTTGCTATTCTTAATGGTGCTCATACCTCAATGGTGCCTGTTGCTTACTTAGCTGGCATAAAAACCGTCAGAGAGGTGGCTTCCAACCCAACCTTTTTGGCCTATGTTAATGAGCTTATCACTCATGAAGTTATCCCTGTTTTATCCCAACAACCCTCTGAGTTAAATCAGTTTGCTGCAGATGTTATTGATCGCTTTAATAATCCCTACATTGAGCATGAATTACTTTCCATTTCCCTTAATTCGCTCACTAAATTTAAAACGCGGTTATTACCCCAGTTAATTTCGTATTCTCAACAACGTAATGCTATCCCCTATTGTATTTCATTTTCACTTGCAGCTTTAATTGTCTTTTATCGTGGCAAATTCAACCATCTGACTATTCCATTGAAGGATGATGAATATTTACTGGAACGATTTAAGGTTTGGGACGAACTCTATGATACCGATATTACGCAGCTCACTTACAATGTGCTCGCCATGTCAGATTTATGGGAAATAGATCTCAATCAAATTGATTCGTTAACTGAGGATATCGCCTTAAAGGTTACACATATTTTACGCAGTGGCACTCAAGCAATACTTGAAGCACGATACACCAAATAAACAATAACTATTTAAAACAATAAGTCCCCCTACAGGAGATACACTTATGAAACTGAGCACATTAAACGGGAAGAATATTCTAGGCTTAACACTCAGCGCCATGTTTTTAATGGGCAGTATGGCAGGAACCGCTTTTGCAGAAGCAAAGTATAAACTTAAAGTCGCTTACGAAAATAACCCTGGAGAACCTTTTGATCTCGCTATTCATGAATGGGCAAAAAAATTCAATGAAAAAACCAATGGTGAAGGTGAACTTATTCCTTACCCAAGCTCACAATTAGGTTCGAAAAAAGATGTCATTGAGCAGATGAAATTAGGTAGTCCACTTATCACTCTCGCCGATGGTGCTTTCTTTTCAGATTATGTTCCTGACTACGGCATCATGTTCGGCCCATATCTAGGCCTGTCATATAAGGATATTTTTAAATTAAATGCCTCTCCTTGGTATAGCTCGCTGGAACAGCAGCTAGACAAAAAAGGGTTGCATGTTGTTTCTAAAGATTGGTTGTATGGATCTCGTCATATTTTAGCAAATAAAATGGTGCAAACTCCAGATGATCTAAAAGGTCTAAAAATTCGCGTACCGAACAACAAAATCCAAATTAAAGGATTAGAAGCAATGGGAGCTACACCGACACCATTGCCATTAGCTGAAGTTTATACTGCACTTAATCTTAAAATTATTGATGGTGCAGAGAATCCAATTCCTGTGTTATACGGTCAAAAACACCATGAAGCAGCGAAATACTTAATTTTAACTGGCCACGTTGAAAACGTTACTAACTTAGTTATGGGTAGCAAAACATATAATAAATTACCTGAAAATATCCAACTCGCCTTGGTTGAATCGGGGAATGAAGCTGGTCAATACCTCACCGAATTAGTCCTGAAAGAAGAAAAAGAAATTATTGAGAAAATGAAAAGTGAAGGTGTCACTGTTGTTGAAGTTGACCGTACCCTTTTCAAAGAAAAATCAAAACCATTCTATAACGAATTCCCTGAATGGTCTGCGAATTTATATCAACAAACACAAGATATTATTAATAACTAACCATCTATATTGGCGGTTAAACCGCCAATATTTTTAAATTAATAAATGGTTATTTATGACTTTCGCAAGGATCTTTTATGTTTAAATTTCTAGGGAAACTAAGTGATATTGTTTCATCGTTAGCTGTCGCTGCGATTGTCATTATCACAATTCTTGCTGTATTCATGCGCTGGCTGCTGAATGACCCGCTAATGTGGAGTGAAGAGGTTCTCATCATTTGCTACATATGGTTAGTCATGATCGGCGCTGCTTCAGCTGCTGGAAAAAGGATGCATGTTAGCATTGATGCAATTACATCTCTTTTTCCTCAAAAAATACAATTATCTATCGCTGTAATAACGCATATTATGGCCATCGTTGCGTTATCTATTTTTGGCTACCTTGGCTATGAACTCTCTCTAATCGCCGAAGATAAGATCACTCCAATAATCGGCGTTTCTTATTATTACATCGACCTCTCCGTTCCTATTGGTGCATCCATTATGGTGTTATTTTCCGTTCAGCATTTATTGGAAGATATGAGCAAACTGATTAAAGGGGATAAACCATGTCAGTAGTTATCGCCTGTATTGTCTTAATTTTTTGTTTTTTAATTAATGTTCCAATTTTCTTAAGTGTATTAATCGCGTTATTAACATATTTCTTTTCCGCTGGGGATATTTCGCCACTCATCGCTGTACAGCGTATTATTGGTGCTGGTGAGAACGTTACTTTACTCGCAATCCCATTTTTTATTTTGCTAGGTAACTTGTTAAATTACACTGGAATAACAAGCCGAATGTTGAAGTTTACAGGCACATTATCTGGCCACTATCCTGGCGGTTTGGCGCAATCAAACGTTTTGCTCAGCACGATGATGGGCGGGCTTTCTGCATCTAACCTTGCGGACTGCGCTATGCTGTCTAAAATGTTAGTGCCAGAAATGACCAAATTAGGCTATGGAAAAAGCTTTTCTGCCGCAGTGACCGCGGCTGGCTCACTTATTACCCCAATTATCCCCCCAGGGATTGCCCTAATTATTTATGGTTTTGTTGCCGATGTTTCTATTGGCAAAATGTTTATGGCTGCCATTATTCCCGGCTTAATGTGTTGTGTCGCATTAATGGTTGCAATTTATCTTATTGCTAAAAAACGAGGTTATAAACCTGCTCGTGATAAAGCACCGACTTTTGCTGAAGTTTATCAAACAGGTAAAGGGGCAATGTCTGCCTTTTTATTAGTATTAGTCATTATCGGTGGCATTCGATTTGGCATTTTCACCCCAACCGAAGCGGGTGCTATCGCAGTATTATACGTCATCATTATTGGCACGTTCTTTTATCGTGAAATGAAATTAAAAGATATTGCAGCTTCATTCTTAGAAACTGCCCGTTCAACCGCAAGTATTATGCTAATTATCATGACTTGCTCTGCTTTAGCATGGGTGTTAACTAACGAGCAAGTCGCACAAGATGTCGCCAGAATGATGACGAGCTTCTCTGATAATCCTTACGTATTTTTAATGATTGTTAATGCCGTTTTATTAATTTTAGGGATGTTTATTGAAGGGAATGCCGCCATTATTGTACTTGTTCCATTATTAATGCCTACTGTTAAACTATTGGGAATTGACCCTATTCACTTTGGGATCGTCATGATACTCAATCTCGCAATTGGTTGTTTAACACCACCAATGGGCACAGTCATGTTTGTTGCAACTTCAATTACAGGTGTACGCATTGCCGACTTTATCCGTGAAGTTATGCCACTCTTCTTTGCCTTAATTGTGGTTTTATTATTAGTTACATTCATGCCATTCTTCACCACATTTTTACCTAGTTTATAATTTACAACGCCTCTAAAATGGTAGCTAGATATAATTCTAGCCACCATTTTTTACATTTATAATTTTTATAGATTAATTAAAATAAAAACAATCAGAATTATTAATTTCAAAGTAACACAATTACACTATTTAAAAATTTCGTGAATTTATTTTAAACTTAGCTCTTAACTCCCTAAAAAAACAATCACGCTAATGACAAAAACATCTGAAACATTCACATTAATATCTTAATATTCATAAAAAACACTTATTGAGTGTATTTTTTAATCTAAAATTAAAAATACATTTTCATTATTTTCATTAATATACAAAAGACGGCAATCTCATTTTTTTATTTTTTAAATTTATATTTGAAAAATATAAGAACTATATCTAGCATGAAATAAGGCAGCTAATTATTAACAGGCGGCCATTCAAAGTTATATAACTTTATTCTACTTGACCTTAATGGGGTTAACTATGTCTAGATATATACTACCTCTGTCTTTACTTTCTTTATCTGTTGTATCAGGTTCAGCACTCGCAGTAACAAACAGCCCTGGAGGTATTATTTCAATCTCAGGCGCTATAAGTGATACTACCTGTACTATTAATGGTGGTAATAGTGCTGATATGTCTATTGCCTTAGATCCAATTATTGCAACTGACGCTGGAACAACGGCAAATACAGTAATAACCAAAAACCAAAAGACATTTGCATTAACATTTTCGAATTGTGCTCAAGTTGGAGGGGGTACGCCTACTGGTACGTTAAAACTGCACTTTTCTTCCAGTAACATCTCGCCTTCTGGTCTATATCTGGTGAATACCACCGTGAATGAAAACGACCCAACGGTTGCTCGTAATGTGGGTTTTAGCTTGTCACAAACCACATCGCCAACTGTTGCTATCCCGTTAAATACAACATTTGATACTGCCCTAACCGCAGCAAATACAACTGGAGCAACAGGTGCAACATTAAACCTTATTGCAAGTTATTATAAAACGAATACAACCGCAGCCCAAGTTGGTGCTTTGCAATCTAACGTCATTTACACTGTTTCCTACTTATAAATAGCGTCTAAGCCAGGCTTTTATTAGCCTGGCTTTACAGGGATATTATGATGAAAAAAGCACTCCTATTATTCGTTATTTTATTTTCCAATAATTTATTTGCCAATGTCATTATTACGGGAACTCGAATTATCTATCCTTCAGATGCTGAGAGTATGGCAGTACAATTATCAAACAATAGTAAAACAGCTTCTCTTGTTCAGTCATGGATTGATAGTGGAGATGAAAATTCGACCCCTGAGAATTCAGATGCACCCTTTTATCTCTCGCCACCTATTGTAAAAATAGAAGGCTCACAAGGACAGCAACTTAAAATAAAAAAAATAGATAAAACTCTACCTAACCATATTGAAAGTGTATTTTATTTAAATGTACTGGATATTCCTAAAACACCCGATACCGCTAAAGGTAAAAATACGATTCAGTTAGCCACGCGATCTCGAATAAAAATTTTTTATCGTCCTGTGGAATTAACCGAATCACCTGACGATGTTATTAATAAAATTAATTACCAATTAAACAATAACACCCTATTAATAAAAAATAACTCGCAATATCACTTTACGGTTGCTGCATTGACAACAACCAATGATAAAAAAAACTCACTGATTGATTCAGGAATGATATCTCCAATGTCTTCTCTTGAGTTTCCGTTAAAACAGGTATTAAAAAATCGTGACCTTGTTTTAGTTTATGTCGATGATTATGGCGTTTTCAAATCTCACAATATTAAACTTTAAAAGAAGATATCATCGTGAAAAAAGAAAACTATCTCTATTTCCTAATTTTATTAGGACTGCAAAGCTGTCTCAAAAACGCGGTAGCAGATGAATTTGAGACATCCCTATTAGTCGGTAAATCCGCACAGGGTGATATTTCACGATTTTATACGGACAGTAAAATTCCTTCAGGAAAACAACTAGCAGATCTTTATGTAAATAATAACTGGAAAGGCCAATTTGAAATTGAGATTGATCATGACGGTAAAGTCATCAGCCTTTCCTCTAACGATGTTAAAAAGTTAAATTTAAACTTATCGCCAAGTGTGATTGAAAAAATTCAACAGCAAGATGTTATCCCTATTGATTCTTTAGTGCCAAATGTTCATTACAAATTCAATATCAATGAATTACGACTCGACATGACGGTGCCCCAAGTGGCATTAAAACAATCTGAGGCCAACTATGTCGACCCAAGCTTATGGAACTACGGTGAACCTGCAATTATTTTTTCTTATAATACAAATTATTACAGCTATAAAGAAAAGAAAAATGCCAAAACCAGTAGCGATAATTTTTATGCAACACTCAATTCGGGTGTCAATTTAGGGGCGTGGCAATTTAGGGATGAATCAAGTTATCGCAACAGTTCCCATGGTTCATCAAAATGGAAAAATAATACGCGTTATGCCTATCGTCCCATTAGCCAAATAAAATCAGGGGTTAAAATCGGTGATTTTTACACCCCTGCGGCGCTATTTAACAGCCTGCGTATTCGTGGGATTGCGCTGGCGACCGAAATGGGGATGTATCCCAACTCGAGCCAAAATTTTGTTCCTATCATTCGCGGCGTGGCTCAGACCAACGCATTGGTCAGCGTCTATCAAAATAATAACTTAGTTTACCAAGAAAACGTCCCACCGGGTGAGTTCTCCTTTAACGACCTTCAACCCAGCGCAGGCGGGGGGGATTTATTTGTCGTTGTACAAGAGGCGGATGGCCGCAAAGAAACCTTCACCGTCCCCTATTCTGCGGTTCCTGATATGCTTAAAGAAGGCATTTATACCTACAACCTTCTTGCTGGAAAAACAAACATTGAAAGCACACACTACCAGCCTAATTTTACACAAGGTGAAATACACTACGGCCTGAATAACCTCGTCACTCTCTATGCGGGTATGTTGTTCAGTGAGAAATATTATTCCGGCGTTGTGGGGAGTGGTTGGAACTTCAGTTTTGGTGCTATTTCCGCTGATGTGACACACGCAAATGCAAAACTAGACGCTGGCTCTCAGAGTGGGCAAAGTTACCGACTGACTTACAGCAAATACATTAATTCAACCTCAACCAATTTAACGTTGGCGTCTTACCGTTACTCAACGAGCGGTTATTATAGCTTTATGGATACTATCTACGCCCAAGATAACTATCGCGCGTGGAAATCTTATCAAGATGACCTTTCCCAACAACTGGGGAATGATGCACCTTCCGACTTATCATTAACCAATTTTGATGCCCTGCGCGGGTCTCGTGCAAAAAATACCTTTACGTTGAATTTGAATCAACAACTCGCCGATGGTTACGGCTCGGTCTTTGTTTCTGGCACCCATCGCGATTATTGGAATACCCATGGCAGCAGCCGTGAATACCAAGCGGGCTATGCCAATAACTACAATGATGTGTCCTACAGTGTATCGGTTTCTCGTATTCGTAATTATGATAATAAAGAAGAAACACGGGTGTATGCGAATGTCAGCGTGCCATTCTCTTTGTTTGAAAAACGCGCCAATATTAATCTCGGCAGTTACTTTACCGATTCACATTACCAACAAACAGCGTTGAGCGTTAGCGGCATTGCGGGTAAAAATGATCAAGTCAATTACACAGTGACAGCGACCAACCAAAGTGGCGGGAATAATTTAGTGGGGGCAAATGCCAGCTATCAACTGCCATCGACGACCCTGTCAGGTTCATATACTGAAGCCAATAACTACCGCCAAGCGGGTTTAGGGGCCAGAGGAACGGTGGTCGCCATTCCTGAACATATCGTTTTTTCAGGAGAAACAGGCCAAACCTACACCATTATCGAAGCGCCGTTGGCTAATAACATGATGGTCAATTCAGATAAAACCACCCTCACCAATCAGCAAGGTGTCGTATTGGTTGCGAATTCAACACCTTATCGAACAAATACCTATACCCTTTCTGATACTGACAAAACATCAGGCGCAGAAGTCCTTGGCAATATGGCTAATGTGAGCCCGTATCAAGGTGCCGTGAATTATATCAAACTCGAAACAGACACGCGTCAAACTTACATATTTAGAGCCTCACTGGCCAATGGGGAAAGTCTGCCATTTGGTACTGAGGTAAATAATGAACAAAAACAAAATATTGGTTATGTGGGGCAATCTGGAGTGATCTACATTAAGAGCGATCAATGGCCTTCCATTTTGTACATCAAGCTCAATTCTAAGGAAAAATCAGAGTGCGTAATTAAAGACCCCGTTAATACCATGGATAAAAACCATAATTTTTGTCGATAAAGGACGTTATGATGAAAAAGACGCTACTGGCACTTCTCTTACCCGCATTATTACTCGCAAGCTATGATGTTGCTGCCAGTTGCAGTAATGCGGGAGAAAAAAATGCACCGCCACTGAATTTTGATATATCCACGGAACTCACAAGCACATCAACCACCGTGAACAAATCAACCCGAACAGGATTCACAGGTCAGTATACCTGTGTAGCACCAGGGCTACTTCAATCAAATACAGTGGGCATTGATAGCCCATTTCGCCAATCAACAGTTGCGATTGGCTTTAATGGTGGGAAACAAGTGGTTTCTATCTCGGTCAGCGGTATTAGTCAATCAAGCGTGACTAATATTCCCCCAGGTACCTACCCCGCCTCTAATCTAGATACAAATTTTACGATTCAATTTAAATTACTCAGCAGCCCACCCGCAAATAATTATAAAGAAGTTGCAGGTAACAGTGTGTTAATCAGCCCAGTAATGATGGCAACGGATGTAACGGCATTAGGCCTTATCCCTTGGCTACTGCGCCTTCTCTCAGACTTAGTCACGTTTCTGTTAACCCTGCAATGGCCAACACATGCTGAGGATATGTTTTACCAACCGATGCAGTTAACCTATAACCCAATCCTAACAACCTGTAATTTTACTAATCAAGGATTAGTCGTTTCGCTTCCGCCTGTCAGTATCAATACTGTCAAAAATGTGACTCGAGCAGGCTACACGCCATTCACATTGAATTTCACGTGCCAAGATTTCCTCGCGGGTAGCACCGCTTCTCGCGATGTGTCTATGTTTTTATCCAGCGGTAGCTTACTGGCAAATGATAAAACCACGATAAACAATACCCTAACCCAAGGTGCTAAAGGTGTCGGTTTTCGGCTCGTCAAAACGGATAACCTCACCGCCCCTTTATTCCTTTCAGACAGTGTAACGGCACAAAATACCGCCACAAGTATTTTTTTCGTCCCAAAAGGCAATCCCATTTCACCATCCTTTTCCGTCAATTTAGGGGCTTATTATTATCCCTATAACCCCAATATTGTCACTCAAGGGGCGGTATCTGGTACGGCAACCGTCGTAATGTCTTACAACTAAAAAAGGAGCGATGATGAAATACTTAGGAGGAATTGCCTTATTACTGATAAGTTTACAAACACAAGCAAGCCTTGTTTTACAAGGAACTCGGGTTATTTTTCCCAGTGATAAAAAAATGGTTAGCATTCAGATGACTAATTACAGTGAACAGCCGACGTTAATCCAAAGTTGGATAGATGAAGGGAATATTAATTCGACACCCGAAACAACCAATGCGCCATTTATTGTCACGCCGCCTATCAACAAAATAGCCGCTAATGAAGGCGTTCAGCTCCGCATCCGTTTTCTTGGTAATAACTTACCCATGGATAGAGAGTCTGTTTATTATTTAAATGTTTTGGATATCGCACCCAAGCCTAAAAACACCCAGGGTATGAATACGCTCCAGTTTGCCATCCAAACTCGAATTAAAGTGTTTTACCGCCCTATTTCGCTGTTACCCCTTCCAGATACATTATTGGATAGCGCTAAATTTTATGCCGATAACGGGCTATTAGCCGTGAATAACCCAACACCTTATTTTCTCAGCATTGCCAATATCTACACAGCAAATAACGCCAATGAGCTTATTGCTAAAAGTTTAATGATCGCACCATTTTCGACTCAGACAATCCCCTCGGGGAAAAAAGTGGTTAATGGAGAAAATATTACCGTGGTTTATATTGATGATACTGGGCAGCAAATTGAGCATCAAACCAAGCTATAAATGAAGGTGTTTCACTGCATTTATAGCTCTTTGATGGGAAGATTATGACTGTGCAGTCACTTTAGGGCGAATAAATAACGCAGGTACAGCAAGTAGCGCCATCAAATAAAAGACCACGCCATGATGAGCAGGAACACGCTCATAAATATAACCGACAATAATTGTTAATACCGCTAGACCACCACCCGTCGCCAGTGCCGAATAGACACCCTGTAATGGGATAATTTCATTTTCTTTACGCGCGCTGATAAAACGCATTGCCGCAAGATGACAAACAGTGAACGTTCCACTGTGTAAAATTTGCACGATAATAAGCATAGGTAATGCGGTAAATGCCCCCATCATTCCCCAACGGATTATTCCACAGAATGCGGATAACAACAGTAAGTTACGTGCACTCCAGCGCCTAAATAAACGGTGACTCAGCATAAAGACGATAACTTCTGCGACAACACCCAATGACCATAAGTTACCAATCACTAAGTCTGAATATCCCGCTTCCTTCCAGAACAGCGAGGCAAAACCATAGTAAGCTGCGTGAGCACCTTGCAATAAAGTCACGCAAATCAGAAATCTGACCACATTTTTATCAGCAATCAGTTGTTTAAAAGTAACTTTATTACCATTATCTGCTTTTGCCGCCCCCGCAGGCATTATTGTAGGCCTCAACATCGCCCCCAACAATAAAGCTAAGCAGCTGATAATCAAAGCAACCATAATTGATTTATGGCCCCAAACCCCAGCTAGATAACCCATTAATGAAGAACCAATAATAAAGGCTATCGAGCCCCAAACACGGATTTTGCCATAATCAAACGTAAATTGTTTCTGCCATGTTCCTGCCAATGAATCCCCTAATGGAACCATTGGAGCGAAAAATAAGTTAAAACCAATCATCACAAAAAGCAGCCATGCCCAATGGGAACCAAAAGCAAAGCCAATGGAAAAAATTAAGGATGATGCAGCCAACAACCGCAATGCAGTAATTAATTTTGACGGCTCTTTAACTAATGGTGTGATAAACATCGCCCCAAGAAAACGAGCCGCAAGGCCTACACCAAGCAAAACACCGATCATTTCGGCATCAATGCCCTCACCCTGTAGCCAAACAGACCAAAACGGCAAAAAAATACTGTATGCAAAAAAGTAGGTAAAATAATCAATTGCTAGCCAGCGCGTTGATGGAATGACCATCATCCCTCCATTTTTCAATGCAAAAAACCCGCTCATACTTAACAGTAGAAGCGGGTTTAGGTAACTAAAAGTCGTTATATTATGCGTAAACTGGGTATTTTTTGCAGATTGCTAATACTTTTTGTTTCACGCTCTCAATGGTCGCTTCGTCATTGAGGTTGTCTAGAATATCACACATCCAGCCCGCTAGCTCGCGCGCTTCAGCTTCTTTAAAGCCACGACGCGTAATTGCTGGAGAACCAATACGCACACCTGAAGTGACAAATGGGCTCTTCGGATCGTTTGGTACACTGTTTTTGTTTACGGTGATATTCGCACGACCTAATGCAGCATCAGCATCTTTACCCGTGATATTTTTGTCAACTAAATCAACTAAGAACAGGTGGTTTTCAGTTCCACCAGAAACAACTTTATAGCCGCGTTGTTGGAAAACATCGACCATTGCTTTCGCATTTTTCGCAACTTGTTGTTGGTAGACTTTGAACTCAGGTTCCATGGCTTCTTTAAGTGCTACGGCTTTACCTGCAATAACATGCATTAAAGGACCGCCTTGCGAACCAGGGAATACGGCTGAGTTGATTTTTTTGTACAGCTCTTCGTCGCCGCCTTTCGCGAGGATCAAACCACCACGAGGACCCGCTAATGTTTTGTGAGTTGTGGTTGTCACAACGTGAGCATGTGGAACTGGGTTTGGATAAACACCTGCCGCAATCAGACCCGCAACGTGTGCCATATCAACGAATAAGTAAGCATTGATAGCATCTGCGATTTCACGCATTTTAGCCCAATCAACCACGCCTGAATACGCAGAGAAACCACCGATAATCATTTTTGGTTTATGTTTTTCAGCTTGCGCTTTGATATCGTCGTAGTCAATCTTACCGCTTTCATCGATGCCATAAGGAACGATATTGTACAATTTACCAGAGAAGTTAACTGGGGAACCGTGAGTTAAGTGGCCGCCGTGCGCCAAATTCATACCCAGCACAGTATCACCTGGTTGTAGCAATGCCATGTAAACTGCCGCATTCGCTTGTGAACCAGAGTGTGGCTGCACGTTTGCATAGTCTGCACCAAATAATTCTTTTGCGCGGTCAATCGCTAATTGCTCAACGACATCAACATACTCACAACCGCCGTAATAGCGTTTGCCTGGATACCCTTCTGCATATTTATTGGTTAGCTGAGAACCTTGAGCCTGCATGACTCGTGGACTGGTATAGTTTTCAGAAGCAATTAATTCAATGTGTTCTTCTTGACGTTGTACTTCTTGCTCCATTGCTTCCCATAATTTTGGATCATAGTCTGCAATATTCATTTCACGCTTTAACATTCGCTTCTCCTGCCTCAGCAATTCAATAGGTTGACAATCAATTCATCGCAATAGCACACAGTGTAAACTCTTTTTCGTTCTTGAGATAGCCCTAAAGAAAAAATATACGCAAACGATTGCATTAATTTTTTTCACGTCATTTACCACTTTCAGCCTCATTATAAAATAGCTCAAATTTTAAATTTTGACGGAGGAATATCTAGTATTGCGAGTCCCTTCTCATTATGTGCCTATTTTTGCCCTATTTTATCTATTTGCATCTTTACAGATACCCTTAAATATTATAAGTTGCATTTAAAATACATGTTTATAAATAAACTTTATGTCTCTCATAAAAGTGAAGATTTTCGGCACAAAATTCAGCTATCCCACTGAAAATTAAGTGCTATATTTTTGGATGGTTCAGAAAAAATGCCAAACTCTTCCTAACAGAGAACATGAAAAAAATTCAGGAGCACCTGTATGTTAGACAGCCAAACTATCGCTATCGTTAAATCAACCATTCCTGCTATCGCAGCCACTGGACCAAAACTTACCGCACATTTCTATGACAGAATGTTCAATCAACATCCTGAATTAAAAGATATTTTCAATATGACTCACCAAGCTAATGGTGCGCAACGTGAAGCATTATTTAATGCAATCTGCGCTTATGCTGTGCATATTGAAACCCCTGAAGCATTAATTTCTGCCGTTGAAAAGATTGCGCAAAAACACGTTAGTTTAAATATTAAACCTGAACATTACCCTATCGTCGGCGAAAACCTACTGGCTGCCATTGATGAGCTCCTCAATCCTGGTCAAGAAGTGCTTGATGCATGGGGCAAAGCCTACGGGGTATTAGCCGATATCTTTATTGGTCGTGAAGCCTCAATTTACCAAGAAAATGCCGATAAAAATGGGGGTTGGGAAGGTTTACGCGAATTTAAACTGAAACAAAAACAACCACAAAGCGATGTTATTACTAGCTTTGAGTTCGTCCCTGTTGATGGAAAACCCGTCGCAGGCTATCGCCCAGGTCAATACATCACAATTTATATTAATCATGATGGATTCGAGAACCAAGAGATCCGCCAATACTCCTTAACGACAGCACCTAATGGCCAAAGTTACCGTATCGCAGTAAAACGCGAAGACCAAGGCGCTGTGTCTAATTTCTTGCATCAGCACATCAATGAAGGGGATAGTATTTATTTAGCACCACCATGTGGTGATTTCTTTATCGATGTTGATAACCAAACGCCCGTCACACTCATCTCAGCAGGCGTTGGCCTGACGCCAATGTTAAGCATGCTAAACCACCTGACGCAACAAGGCCATGAAGCAACGATCAACTGGCTACATGCGGCTGAAAATGGAGCTGTTCATGCGTTTAACCACGAAATTCAGCAATTGATGGCCAAACAAAAAATGGGGCATTCTGCCATTTGGTTTAACCAGCCTCGAGGCAATGACCGCCTCGGCTTTGATTACCAATATGAAGGATTAATGGATTTACAAAAAGTACGTGAATGGATTGACCAACCGAATATGCAATTCTATTTCTGTGGTCCAGTAGGCTTTATGCAACATGTGGGTCAACAATTAATTTCGATGGGTGTTGATGCCGATGCTATCCATTATGAGTGCTTTGGCCCACATAAAGTGCTGTCCCTGAATTAATAGATAAAAAAATGCTCTTCGGTTTAGAAGAGCATTTCCTGAAACGTATCAGCCAAAAGAAACTGTTCTAATGGCTTGGTGTTTGAAGTTTTTTCACAGCTTAGCGGTAACGGGCCGCATAAAAAATACACTGTTCTAATCCCATTCCTGTGTATTTACCGTTACCGCCTTTTAACCCTAAAGTTAAATTGCTTCCTCATCTTGCTCACCCGTACGAATACGGATCACACGTGCAACATCATAAACGAAGATTTTACCGTCACCAATTTTACCTGTTTGCGCTGTTTGCATAATAGTTTCAACGCAGTTTTCTACAATATCGTCAGGGACAACTATTTCAATTTTGACTTTCGGTAAAAAGTCCACCATATATTCCGCACCACGATACAGTTCGGTGTGCCCTTTTTGACGACCAAACCCTTTCACTTCCGTAACCGTCATCCCTGTGATCCCGACTTCCGCCAGTGCTTCACGTACATCATCAAGTTTAAATGGCTTTATAATTGCATCAATTTTTTTCATAAATAGTTCCTGTTATGACCAATTTTTACGGCCAAAACCTGAGGTGATCGGATAACGGCGGTCTTTACCAAAATTCCGCATGGTAATACGCGGCCCAACAGGTGCTTGTCGGCGTTTATATTCATTCAGATCAACCAAGCGCACCACTTTACGGACAACTTCTTTATCAAAACCTAGCTTGATAAGGTCATTCACGGATAAGTCTTTTTCAACATAACCTTCTAAGATAGCATCTAATATATCGTAAGGCGGCAAGCTATCTTGGTCTAACTGCCCTGGAGCCAGTTCTGCAGATGGCGGCCTATCAATCACACGCTGTGGAATAGCGGGTGAAAGTGTATTGCGATATTTTGCCAGTTCAAAAACCAATGTTTTTGGCACATCTTTTAACACATCAAAGCCGCCAGCCATATCACCATACAGTGTTGAGTAACCCACTGCAGACTCACTCTTATTACTGGTCGTCAGGACTAAACGGCGGCGTTTATTGGACATCGCCATTAAAATAACAGCACGGCAGCGAGCTTGTAAGTTTTCTTCGGTGGTATCAACCGCAGTTCCTTCAAACATTGGACTTAATTGCGCCATGAATGAATCAAACATCGGTTCGATAGAGACAATATCAAATTCCACACCTAACAACTCAGCTTGTTCTTTGGCATCATGAATGCTCATTTCTGAGGTATAACGGAACGGCATCATCACCGCTTGCACACGTTCTTTACCGATAGCATCTACCGCGATAGCCACTGTTAAACCAGAGTCGATCCCTCCAGATAACCCAAGGATTGCACCATTGAAACCGTTTTTATTGATATAATCGCGAGTCGACATCACTAAGGCTTGATATACCTGCGCGACAGGATCATTTTCAATAAACACACTACCTTCACTTACCAATTCCAGCTCATCAAATTGTACCGTAACAACTTGTTCTTTGAATTCGGGTAATTTAAAGGTTTGTTTGCCTTTATTTGCAATGACTTTCGAGCCACCATCAAATACCAACTCGTCTTGTCCACCCACTTGGTTGAGGTAAACGATAGGCATGTGAGTGCGTTGGCAATGGTCAACCAGTAAGTCGCTACGGATATGTTCCTTGTGAATATCATACGGTGATGCATTGATAGTTAGTAATAACTCGGCTCCAGCACCTTTCACCGCATCAACAGGCTCGTCATACCAAATGTCTTCACAAATCAATAAACCTAATTGATAGCCTTTGAATTCTACCACGCAGGTTTTTTCAGCTGCGCTGAAATAGCGCGGTTCATCAAAAACACCGTAGTTTGGTAGTTCTTGTTTAAAATAGCGAGCATGCAATTTCCCTTGATAGAAGAAAGAAAGTGCATTGAAAATTTCGTCCCCTTCATAGCAAGGGTGGCCGACAATAATTGCCGTTTCTGCACTCGCCTTTTGCAAACGTTCAAGCTGAGCTTCACATCTGTCTTCAAAATCTGCACGGAAAATTAAATCCTCAGGCGGGTAGCCCGTCAGAGACAGTTCTGAAAACATCACAATATCGGTTTGTGAGGCTTGTTCACTCACGACTTGTAACATGCGATCGCAATTACCTTCGATGTCACCGACTAACCAGTTAAGTTGTGCGAGTGAAATATTAAGCTTACGGCTCATAACGTGTTTCTTCTCCCGAAGCGTGAATACGGTTTACCTTGTCCACGTAGATTATATAGGTGAATAATAGTTAATTATTCTTTAAAGTCATTAGCTTCCAAATCGTGGCGGCCAAGTAATTTATAAAATTCTGTGCGATTTCGTCCAGCCATGCGTGCGGCTTGTGTGACATTGCCTTTCGTCATCTGCAATAACTTGCGTAAATAATTCAATTCAAATTGATTACGTGCTTCAACAAAGGTTGGCAAGGCAGTATTTTCACCTTGTAACGCCTGGCTAACAAGGGCTTCACTAATAACAGGAGATGTTGTTAACGCTACACATTGTTCAATCACGTTAACCAACTGGCGTACATTACCTGGCCAAGTTGCTGTCATCAGGCATTTCATCGCATCACTTGAAAAACTGCGAACAAAGGGCTTATGCCGAGACGCAGATTCTCTCAATAAATGATTTGCTAATAATGGAATATCTTCTGCACGTTCATTTAATGCAGGAATACGTAAATTAACCACATTCAGGCGATAATAGAGATCTTCACGAAACTCATTTTTTTCCATCGCTTTGGGTAAATTACGGTGTGTTGCAGATAAAATACGCACATCGATGTCTAAGTCGCGATTGCTCCCTAATGGGCGAACTTTGCGTTCTTGTAACACCCGCAATAGTTTTACCTGCAAGGGCATTGGCATATCGCCAATTTCATCAAGAAACAGTGTGCCACCACTTGCGGCAAAAAACAGCCCCTCGCGGTTACTCACTGCCCCCGTAAAGGCACCTTTTGCATGACCAAATAGTTCAGATTCTAAAAGTTGTTCTGGCAATGCGCCACAATTGATAGCAATAAAGGGTTTACGGGCGCGCGGACTTGCTTTATGAATGGCCTGCGCTAACACTTCTTTACCCGTTCCACTTTGGCCGTTAATCAGTACACTAACGTCTGATTGTGCCACCATATGGGCTTGTTCAAGAAGACGTATCATTAAAGGGCTGCGGGTGACTATCCCCGAACTCCACTCTTCATCACTCATCGGTGAAGAAGATAAAGCAAGTGCTTCATCAATAGCTTTATATAAAGCATCTTTATCAACAGGTTTCGTTAAAAAGCTGAACACGCCACGTTGTGTCGCAGCAACGGCATCAGGGATTGAACCGTGTGCCGTTAAGATGATAACTGGCATATTAGGATGCGCTTTTTGAATTTCATCAAACAGCGCCATTCCGTCCATCTCATCCATGCGTAAGTCACTTATCACCAAATCTAACTTTTCTTTCTGTAAGATTTTAAGTGCTTCAGGGCCACTTTCCGCAGTGGTCACTTTGAACCCTTCACTGCTTAACCGCATCCCAAGTAACTTAAGTAAGCTAGGGTCGTCATCAACGAGCAGTAAACTTGCCGACTTACGGTTTGTCATTATTTCGCGTTCTCCGATGAAGGTTGTTCTACAGGAGGCTCTGCGGGTTTTGCTGCGTCAGATGAGGTTTCTTTATCGCCTTCAACAACGCTTTCGACTTCTTTTTCCGTTTCATTAGTGCTTTTTTTCCGTGAGGAAAGTTGACGCTCAATGTCTGTTAAGTTTTCGAGTTTGCGCGATGTTGTGTTCAGTTCAAAAGCTAACTTAGCGTTGTCTTCTTTTAAGCGATCAAGCTTAGTATCCATTTCTTGCTGTAAGCGTTTATAGCGCGCACCTGCATCTGAAAGGTTAATAATTTGCACTTGTTGCTCACGCCATAACTGTAATAAAGGGCGTACCGCAGTTGGAAAACTGAGGCTATATGTATTAATGCTGTCGAGCATTTTTCGCCGCTCGGCAATCGTTGGGTCAGCTGAATTTAACAGTATATTTTGTTGAAATGCATCTGACCAATTTGTAACCTCTATTTTGCTTGCATTTTCACGTGCTTGTGAAGTTTCTGTGCGATCTGCACAATCCATCATACGCAACCAAAATAGCGCATTTTCACGAGCAGCAGGCTGGTCATTTTCCCAAATCGTATCGCATGATGCATAACGATAATCAGTCACTTTCACTTCAGGCACAACCACTTGTGCCAGCGTTTCCAGTGGCGATTGACCATTTTTTGCTACGCACCCGCTTAGGATAAGGGTAAAGAATACCGCCCCAAAGCTGACCCCTGTTCGTCTCATCACGAATGGGCTTATTTGATTAAGTTTATTTGGCAGTGCTTTACGATAAAGCATTGCCAAAAAATCTGTAGACCGATTGACCATTATTCATTCTCTGCTGTTAGAGGCAGTTCAATTCTAAAACAGACATCTGCTGATTTATATGGGACTAGTGAGAGTTCTCCGCCCATTTGTTTTATACAATCTTGTGCAATACTTAACCCCAACCCACTCCCTTTCACCGCACCTTTTCTTTGCAAGGACCCTTGATAAAAAGGCTCAAAAATCATGCTTTGCTCAGATTCGGGAATTGGCGTACCTGTATTTGCAACTTCAATCAGCAGTTTATTGCCTGTTTGACGACTCGTGATCCAAATATTACCTGATTCGCCACCATAGTGCACCGCATTGGAGTAGATATTATCAATAACTCGCCCAAGTAAAGTGGGTTCCGCTAAACAGCTTTCGACTTTTAAACGGACTTCCGTTTTAATATTTTTGGCTCTAGCAGGTAAATTATGTGCATTAACAATATCTTCAATCAATTTATTTAGGTCAACTAATTGGGCTTCTGGTGGGTCATCAACCAATTTACGATTATAATCGAGTAACTGCTCAATAAGTTGCTGAAGATGCTTACTGCTATGATCAAGAATTTCAACAACCTCCCTTTGAGAGTCAGTTAATGGCCCTGCGACTTCATCAGCAAGTAATTCGGTGCCTTCTCGCATACTGGCGAGTGGTGTTTTTAACTCATGGGAAATATGACGTAGAAACTCATGTCGTTGAGACTCAAGCCAAGCCAAGCGCTCACTTAGCCAAATAATACGCTGAGCGATTGTACGAAGCTCTCTTGGTCCTTTAAAGCGTTCAATGTTACTGGCTAGAGTTCGGCCAGTACCAAGGCGATTGATCATTCGCTCAATGACTTTCACTGGCCCAATAATCATTCGAGTAAATAAAGTCACTAATAGTGCACTGAGTAAGAACAAGATCAAACTTTGCCAACCGAATAATTGCCCTTTATTTGCAATTGCTTTTTGCAACTGTTCCCCACGGCTAAAAATCACATCGCGAGTTTCCTGTACAAGTGCGGTATTTTCTGCTGAAAATTGCTCCAAGGCTTGAGTGACTTTCGCGGTAGGCTCATTATTTTCACATGCCACTATTTTAAGTTGTGTTAATGTTGCAGTGAGCTTTGAGGTGTCAGATGTTTGAGGCAAAATGGTTTTTTGCCTTTCAAACATTTGTTCATAATCGGCAAATTGTTTTTGGTATTGGGTTTGCAAAGCTGCATCTTGTAATACGCAATATTGACGATAGCTTCGCTCCATTTCCAATGCGAGACTGCTCATTACCTCACTGCGCCTAGCATCCAGTAAAGTAGTTTTATTGATATTTGCGGCTTGGTTACTCAGTTGTTCTAAGCTTTGATACGCTTGATATGCCAAAACTAATAAAGGCAACAAGACGAGCCAAAATGCCATCACAACCAGTTGGCGCAAGGAACGCGGGAAAAAACGCCATTTGCTCAATACATTCATCTCATACCCATTAAACGTATTTCAATGGTAGCAGAACTCTCTCCCGTGCGAAAAGGTGAATTCGGGTTCTGAGTTCCATAGCATAAAAATCAGACTAACTATGACTGAGCCGCTGCAATGAACGTGCCAATTTTTGTATAAAAATGAGTATTTTCAGTGAGGTATACCCTAAGAGGGAATATTTTAGAGTATTTATTAATATCCTCTAAATAATTCGGATTGCAGCTGAGCGCGGGTAACGACGTTGTGGTTCGAAGTATAACAGACATAGGAAGGCGGAGATAAGGATCGACCTTAACTCCGCCAGCGATGATTTACTGCTTGTATAGGATTATGTCTTTACATTAAAGATAATCATATAGGTGGTGCCTCACTCCACGTGTCGCCCTGTGTTTGATAAGGCCCGAAGGCGAGTATCTGTGCTGTTGGACGGTAGGCACCTTACTTTGGCGTCATTCTGGCTTTATGTGGTATGTTCCCAACTATTTTTGGACCGACATAATGAATTGAATGAGCAACTGCATATTATTATGCACAACTCATGCCAACTTTTCAAGTAAATATCTAACCCATTAAAAAATAAGCAAATTAAATTTATTACTTCTTTTAACTCTTTCTGAATACGCTGAAACGGTTTATCCGAACCTTCAGTTTGTCGCTAATTTAAGACACTCAAAAGCTCAATTTATAAAAACTTTATTTATCATAGAGATAAATGTCTCCTTTTGGCGACAGTGCATATGGGATATTGTCGCTAATTTTAGACAACGAGGAAAAAACGCTAACTCTACGCTGCTTATTTTATCTTTTCACCAAGAAATAATTAATAATATTTATAGTTTCACAAAAAACATTTCCCACCTAAACCTTAAAATTCACAATAAAAAAAAGATAAAAACCAAAATAATACACTAGGTTAATCAATTAAATTCAAATAAAGCAATTCACTAACCATTCACCTTTACACTTTAAAAAATTTAAACAATACTTAATATTGATAATCGATGCATGTTCTCACTTTGAAATTAATAATTGGAGATTGTATGAATCCTACTTCAGAAACTTCAAACAAAGCAGAAAATATTGACATTGCCGTCCGAGTCATTGAAAAAGTGACGGGTTACATGTTTCAAGCAGCATTACGGGCAGCAGTCAAATTAAACATTGCAGAATATTTAAAAGATGGGCCTAAAACGTCACAAGAGTTAGCAGAAATTATTAATGGCAAACCAAAAGTTATCCATAAAACACTACGTATATTAACAACTCAAGGTATTTTTAAAATACAGGATGATTTGCACTTTGCCTTAACCCCCGAAGCTGAGTTTTTACTTCCTGACCATCCTTATTCATTACGTCAAGCGATACTCATGCTAACAGATAAGACTTTCTGGATGCCTATACATAATCTTGATGAAATTATTCTTGGCAAACCTGTATTTAAAAATATGTTTGGAGGGACATTCTTTGAATACTGGCAGAAAAATGTTCACTTACCTGACAACTTTGATGTCGGCATGTCATCTATGTCACGCATTGAAAATGAATACGTTATTAATGCATATCAATTCCCAGAAAATATTGTGATTGCAGATATTGCTGGAGGCTTAGGAGCATTACTTTTTGAGGTATTAAAAAGAAACCCCACCACTAAAGGCATTCTATTTGATCAGCCTCATGTATTAAAACAAACAATATTACCTCTACTCGGTGACGATTCGCGCTGGACCACCTACCCCGGTTCATTCTTCGAAAAATGCCCTGAAGCTGATATTTATTTACTCAAATACATTACTCATGACTGGTCAGAAGACAGTGTAATTAATATTTTAAAAACCATTCGCCGTGCGATGAAAACAACATCAAAACTCTTGCTCATTGATTGCATCGTCGCTGATGATAACAAAGTAAATATTGGTAACGATATAGACTTAATTTGTTTAAGCCTTTCACCCGAAGGTGGCGAACATACTATCAGTGAGTTTGAGACATTATTAAGCAATGCGGATCTTAAACTTAACAGAATAATCGATACCCATTGTCATATTCATATTCTTGAAGCTATACCTATATAATTTGATTAAACCAATGAATGCCGACCTTAGGGTACAAGTGATAGGTAGGCATTTTATTCATTGAATAAAACCACCGACATTTCTGATACACTTCAGAATTCTCAACCTTCTTCCTAGCTTATCCTTTCTCATCTTGATATAAGATTTCTCAATACCCTATTCATCACAGAATATAACAACATGATAAAAATCGCCTTAGTTGATGACCACGTCGTTGTGCGCTCTGGTTTCGCACAGTTGCTGACCCTAGAACCCGATATTTCCGTTGTCGGACAGTATGCTAGCGCCCAAGAAGCATTGCCAAAGCTTCTTAATTTAGAGATTGATGTCGCTATTATGGATATCTCCATGCCAGATGAAAATGGTTTGCAGTTGTTATCACGACTTCGCCAAAAAAAGCCAGACTTCAAAACCATTATTCTCAGTATTTACGATACCCCTGCTTTTGTACAAAGCGCCTTAGACGCAGGGGCCAGCGCTTATTTAACCAAACGCTGCGGGCCAGAAGAGCTGGTACAAGCGGTACGTTCTGTTCACCAAGGGGGATGCTATTTATGCGCAGACGCCATGCGAGCGCTACGCCATTCGCCGCAACAACATCAAGGGATGCAAGAATTAACGCCTCGGGAGCGGGAGATTTTTGATTTACTCGTAGCAGGCCTCAGCGTTAAAGTGATTGCAGAACAACTCGAGCTTAGCCATAAAACAGTGCATGTCCATCGCGCTAATGTGCTCGGTAAATTGCAATGCGAAAACACCATTGACCTCGTACACTACGCACTAGAGCACAACCTTATTTCAAGGTCTTAATGGCATGAGTAAAAACCTACGTTTAACACTTCAATCTATTTTTCTACTCTTTACCTACTCATTGCTGTGGATTGGGTTGTGGATCATTGGTTTTTATTTAAGTGAAAACAGCTTTCAAGCAACCTTATTTTTACCGCAAGGGCTGCGCCTTGCTTTAATGATCATCCTGTGGCGGCGCTATTGGCCTACTTTGCTACTTAGCGAAGGTATTTTGAATTTTTGGTTATCTGGGGAGCAACTGCTTTTCCAACCGATTTTACTGCTATCTCCACTATTAAGCCTTGGTGTGGCTTTTGTTATTCAAGATATTTGGTGGCGCTATACTTTATATTGGCAACGTTTATTATTGTTGCTAGCTGGTGTCGCTGCAAACAGTGTGCTTCATGCATTGCTGTTTGGCTGGCTATCATCCTATTCCATTAGCCAACTCTTTTTAACGACATTCACTGGGGGGATATTACTCTCCCCATTTGTTTACCTTATCTATGAATACCTGCATGAGCAGCACTACCAAATGTTGCTTGACTATGGAACTCCCGACAAACAATTACGTACTTCTTTGATTGTTTGGTGTTTTTTATTTTGTGTGGTGGGATTAAGTGCCCAAGTCTTTTTCGCACCTGAAATCGAACGTTTGATTGTTTTACTGGTGTTTATTCCAAATGTGTTTATGGCTTACCGCTATGGTTGGCAAGGAGGGGTGCTTTCCGCATTATTAGGCAGTTTAATTATTACTTTTGCGCGGCAATTTCACGGTGCTTTTGCAGACTTAGAAGAACTGGAAATGTTTCTCAGCACTCAAGCCTTAATCGGTATTGGGCTGGGGATTGCCATTAGCCGCCAAAAACAGCTCGCCAATAACCTACAACGTTATCGACAACGCTTAGAACAAGAGCTAAAAGCACGACGTGATCTGATGCGCCAATTAGTTCATACTGAAGAAGATATCAAAAAAGCCATCGCCCGTGAATTGCATGATGAAATTGGGCAAAATATTACCGCCATTCAGATTCAATCCATGTTAGTCAAGAAAACAGCGCCAGACTCATTAAGCCACCAAGCGGCAAGCCAAATTAATGAGCTTGCTCAGCAAATTCACCAATCGACTCGGCAACTGTTGCGCCAATTGCGTCCGCCTGTATTGGATGAGATGTCCCTCGAGAATGCGCTCACCCATTTAATCGCAGAATTTTCCTTTCCTGAAAATAATATTCAATGCCATTTTCGCTATGCGCTACAAGAAACCCCCGTCAATGAAACCGTTCTATTTACGTTGTACCGCCTTGTTCAGGAATTACTTAACAATATCAGCAAACACGCGAAAGCCACACAAATCCACATTTCACTAGCGCAAATAGGTGACTCGATCCAGCTTGTTGTTGATGATAATGGAGTGGGTATTCCCTTTAGCAAACGCACGAGTGGCTTTGGTTTACGCGGTATTGAAGAACGCGTTAGAGCTTTAGGGGGAGATTGGACTCTCACCACACAAAACGGTACGCAAATAATTGTTAACTTGCCCACATTTTAAGATAAAACATCACAAAAATAGGAATTATTCCTAGTCCTCTAATACCTTCTCTCATCCCTTTTGTTAAAAACTTGATTACATTTTGCCAAACACGAGAAATACCATCATGACAGGTCAACATACATTGGATTTGGATAGCACTTATCGCTTTTGGCGCCGCCGACTGATGTTATTCATGATAGTGGGTTATGCCACCTTTTATCTGACGCGAAAAAGCTTCAATTTTGTCATGCCTGTCATGCAGAGCGAATTGCTGCTCGACAAAAGTGATATTGGCTGGATTGCCACGGCATTTTACCTGACTTATGGCATTTCCAAGTTTTTATCGGGTATTTTCCACGATATCACAGGCTACCGCTGGTTTATGGGTGCAGGTCTTGTGATGACGGGGCTACTGAATATCATTTTTGCCTATTGTTTATCGTTCCCTGCCCTTTTGTTGGTATGGACGCTAAACGGATTTTTCCAAGGTTGGGGATGGCCACCTTGTGCACGAATTCTCACTCACTGGTACTCACGTAATGAACGTGGTTTCTGGTGGGGGTTGTGGAATATCTCCATCAATCTCGGCGGCATGCTGTTGCCTTTGCTCACTGCGCTGTTAGCAACGCAATATAGTTGGCAAATGGCATTGATAGTGCCAGGGTTGATTGGTGTGGGGGTTGGGCTTTGGTTATGTCGCCAGCTGCGAGGAACACCACAAGAAGAGCAACTACCCAGTGTTGGGCAATGGCGCCAAGATGTGCTGGAGCTACGCCAAGAGCGTTTATCCCCCCCGATGCCAATGTGGGTGATTTTAAAAGACGCGATTGTTTTCAACCGCATGATTTGGTTATTAGGTTTCTCCTATATTTTGGTTTATCTCATTCGTATGGCGATAAACGACTGGGGAAATCTCTGGTTAACAGAAACACACGGCACCAATTTACTCAGTGCCAACGCAACATTGTCGTTATTTGAATTAGGTGGGCTACTTGGCGCACTGTGCTCAGGATGGGGCTCTGATATTTTGTTTCGCGGGCAGCGGGCACCAATGATTTTGCTGTTTTCATTGGGGTTGTGTATCTCAGTCAGTGCTTTGTGGCTTACCCCTATTCATCATTACGCTTTACTCGCAGTGTGTTTTTTTGCTATCGGCTTTTTTGTTTTTGGACCACAAATGTTAATCGGTCTCGCTGCAACAGAATATTGTCATAAAAAAGCAGCGGGCGCGGTAACGGGTTACCTTGGGTTGTATGCCTATCTAGGGGCTGCAATTGCAGGGTGGCCGCTCTCTCAAGTCATCGCACATTACGGTTGGTCAGGGATGTTTACCTTACTAGCCAGTGCAGCTGCCTTGATGGGGCTACTGCTTATGCCGCTTTTGATTGCGAATGTCAGCAAACGAGAGCACATGGCAGGATCTGTTTCACCCTCTGATAATTAAAATCTGATAAAGGATTGAAAATGAAACTGAAAACTCTCTCTACTCTAATCGCAGCAGGCTTATCCCTCGCCGCAATTTCGACCACTGCAAGTGCGGCGGGTCGCCTTGTGGTTTACTGTAGTGCAACCAACGCGATGTGCGAAACAGAAACCCAAGCATTCGCTAAAAAATATGATGTGAAAACTACGTTTGTACGTAACGGCTCAGGCAGTACTTTAGCTAAAATCGAAGCTGAAAAACGTAACCCACAAGCAGACGTGTGGTATGGCGGTACATTAGACCCACATTCACAAGCAGGAGAAATGGATTTACTTGAGCCATACAAATCACCAAAACTCGCTGAAATTATGCCTCAATTCCAAGACCCTGCAAAACGCAAAGGTAACTATTCCTCTGCGGTTTACATCGGAATTTTAGGCTTTGGAGTGAATAAAGATCGCTTAAAAGAAAAAGGCTTACCTATTCCAACTTGCTGGAAAGATTTAACCAAACCTGAGTATAAAGGTGAAATTCAAATCGCTGACCCACAAAGCTCAGGAACTGCGTATACCGCACTAGCAACATTTGACCAACTTTGGGGTAACGAGCAAGCCTTTGATTACCTGAAAAAATTAAACTCTAACATCTCTCAATACACCAAATCAGGTATTGCCCCAGCACGTAATGCCGCACGTGGTGAGTCTGCCATTGGTATCGGCTTCTTACATGATTATTCATTAGAAGTGGAAAATGGCGCACCATTAGAATTAATCGCACCATGTGAAGGTACGGGCTATGAAATTGGCGGGATCAGTATCCTGAAAAATGCCCGTAACATGGATAATGCTAAACTGTTCGTGGATTTCGTGTTGTCTAAAGAAGCCCAAGAGCTGAGCTGGAAAGAAGGTAAATCTTACCAAATCCTCACCAATACTACGGCGGAATCGTCCCCAATTTCGTTAAAACTGAACGACCTGAACCTGATTAATTACGATATGGACAAATACGGTGATGCCGATGTCCGTAAGAATTTAATCAACAAATGGGTTACTGAAGTCAAAATGAGCAAATAACCACCCTGTGCGGCGTGAACGCGCCGCACTGAGCACTTACTTAACTAAAATAAAAATTAATTTAATTAAGCTCTAAATAGTTTGGGTTGTCACAAGGCGGCAAGTGACGTTATTCCTAGGAGCATACACAAGTATGTGACTAGGATAACAGAGCGCAGCCAACACCGTGACAGCGCAAAATATGACGAGCTTAGGGGGATCTATGTCTCAAACCCTAGCTCTGACACCACCTAAAAAGCGAGATAGCACCTTTTTTTGGCTGCTATTGGCATGGGTTGGTTTCGCCTTGTTACCGTCTTGGAGCCTTGATTATGGCTTACTTGACTCAACACAAGATGAAATTCTCGCCGCTTATGGTTGGAGCAGCATAAACATTAGTTGGCTTTGGTATCTCTTGCCATCTGTACTGTTTATTCGCCCGTTAACACCAGCGGATCGTTATCATAAAACACGCCATTACTTCGATATTGCTGTCGCGGCTATCACTGCCGTTGTGGTGATCATCACGGCTTACTTTGATGGTAAGGGCCTTGGTTATTCCGCCATTGTGCTGTTTATTGCCCTAGGTATGGTGATGACGCACGCGTTAACCCGCCTTGAGTGGCTGGGTGGCGACCAATTCGTCATTGGGTCGCTTATCACCGTTATCGCACTGATCACGTTGTTTATCGTCTTCCCAAGTGTAGCGATTTTTATCCCCATGTTTACCGATGGTAATGGGGATTTCGCGCCATTTGCCTTTGTGGCAATTTTAACGCAATCCCATATTGTTCAGGTTATCATTAACTCGGTATTTCTCTCTTTAGCCGTGGGAGCTGGCTGTACCTTCTTTGGGTTAATTTTAGCTATCTACACCACACGTATTGCGAAACGTTCTGCCATTATTGGTCGCGTATTTTCTATCCTACCTATCGTTACACCACCTTTTGTTGTGGGCCTTGGTGTCACCTTGATGATGGGTCGCTCAGGTTATATTACTGAATTTCTCGCGACTTACATGGGGTTAGAAAATACCAACTGGCTGTATGGCTTTACGGGAATTTGGCTCGCACAGGTTCTGGCCTTTACCCCAATGTCATTTATGATTTTGGATGGTGCGATTAAAACCATTCACCCATCATTGGAAGAAGCCTCTTATACCCTGCGCGCTAATCGTTACCAAACCTTCTTTAATGTGTTTATGCCATTATTGAAACCTGCATTAGCTAACGCATTTTTAATTGTTATTGTTCAGTCACTGGCCGACTTTAGTAACCCATTAGTGTTAGGCGGTAACTTCGATGTATTAGCGACGCAAATTTATTTCTATATCACAGGTTCTCAGTTAGATTACCAAGCAGCCAGTACCTTGGGCGCTTCCTTGTTAGTCTTCTCTCTGTTGGTATTCTGTGTGCAATATATGTGGATTGGTAAACGTTCGTACGTCACGGTTTCGGGTAAATCTTATCGTGGTGATGTCCAACCCTTACCATCGTCTTTAATTGCCACTGTCACGACATTCTTAGCGATTTGGGTCGCCTTTAACGTTCTGTTATACGGTAGCATTTTCTACGGAAGCTTTACGGTGAACTGGGGTGTGGATTACACCTTAACGTTAGATAACTTTATTAAGTTATTCGGTCAAGGTATGAGTGATGGCGCATGGCCTTCATTGCTCGATACCCTTCTGTATGCAGGAATTGCCGCACCGATCACCGCAATTCTGGGTCTATTAATTGCCTATATCGTGGTGCGCCAAGATTTCCGCGGTAAGAAAACCATCGAATTCACCACCATGTTATGTTTCGCCGTACCTGGTACAGTTGCGGGTGTGTCATACATCTTAGCCTTTAACGACACACCGTTCTATTTAACAGGTACAGCGGCCATCGTAATTATTTCGATGACTATGCGTAACGTTCCTGTGGGGATCCGTGCTGGCATCGCAGGATTAGGCCAAATTGATAAATCATTAGATGAAGCGTCGCTGAGCTTACGAGCAGGTTCTATGCGTACTATTTTCTTTATCTTACTGCCGCTCTTGCGCCCTGCGATTTTATCCGCGCTGATTTACAGTTTTGTACGAGCGATTACCACTGTTAGTGCAATTGTGTTCTTGGTTACTCCTGATACACGCGTAGCCACCGCTTACATTCTTAACCGTGTTGAGGATGGTGAGTATGGTGTTGCGATTGCTTATGGCTCCATTTTAATTGTGGTCATGCTCGCAATTATCTTCTTATTTGACTATTTGATTGGCGAAGCCCGTGTTTCACGTTCCAAAGCCAAAAATGCACAGTAATCATGGAGTAACTGACATGACACAACCGAATTCTTGTGAAACAACTAGTTTTGTTGAATTAAAAAATGTGACTAAACGCTTTGGTAGCAACACGGTTATCGATGATTTAAGTTTGTCCATTCCCCAAGGCAGCATGGTGACCTTATTAGGTCCATCGGGTTGCGGAAAAACTACCGTTTTACGTTTAGTGGCAGGGCTCGAAAAGCCGACCGAAGGCCGTATGTTTATTGATGGGGAAGATGTAACCGACCGTTCAATACAACAGCGCGATATTTGTATGGTGTTCCAGTCCTACGCTTTGTTCCCCCATATGTCTTTAGGGGATAACGTAGGCTATGGCTTGAAAATGTTAGGGTTACCGAAAGCTGAGATCAAAAAACGCGTTGATGAAGCATTAGAGCTGGTGGATTTAGCTGGCTTTGCCGACCGCTTTGTTGACCAAATTTCGGGAGGACAACAGCAGCGTGTCGCCTTAGCTCGAGCGTTGATCCTCAAGCCAAAAGTGCTGTTATTTGATGAGCCGTTAAGTAACTTGGATGCCAACTTACGCCGTAGCATGCGTGAGAAAATTCGCGAGCTACAGCAGCAATTTAACATCACCTCCTTGTACGTTACCCATGACCAAAGTGAAGCCTTTGCGGTGTCTGATATGGTGTTGGTGATGAACAAAGGGAAAATCATGCAGCTAGGTTCCCCTCAAGAGTTATACCGCCAGCCAGCGTCGAAATTTATGGCGAGCTTTATGGGGGATGCCAATATTTTCCCTGCAACATTGACCGCGGATTCTGTGGATATCTTTAATTATCGCTTGCCTCGTCCTGCGCAAATTACCTCAACACAAACGCAAGTCACTGTGGGTGTTCGCCCTGAAGCCATTACCTTGAGTTTACAGGGTGAAGATAGCCAACGTTGTACGGTTACTCACGTTGCTTATATGGGGCCTCAATACGAAGTTACTGTTGACTGGCATGGCCAATCCATGTTGCTACAGATCAATGCAATACAGTTACAACCTACTGTTGGCGAAAATCTTTATTTGCAGATCCACCCATATGGCATGTTTATTCTTGAGTAATATCCCACTCTTTGAATAATACTAAATGTCATTAGGTAACAAGGAAAACTTAGCATTGTGAATAGCACATTTCCCCTTCGCCCAAAAGGGCGGAGGGGAAATGTGCACCCATAAGAAAATAATCACTAAAAGCATATTATCGGTGACTTAAATATCAATTTTTATTTTTTTCTGAAAGTACAATTAACATACTTAGCAAAATAAATAACATACCAATTATCATTGAAATTGTCATCGACTCATCTAAAAGATAAGATGAAATCATCACACTAATGATTGGTGAAATAAGGATTGAGTATGATGAAAGCTTTGCGCCACCATGCCCTATCATATAATACCAAAGAACATAAACAATCACGCCATTAGCTAGCCCCATATAGATAATTGGTATATATACACTGATAAAAAACTCAGAATGTATATTGCTCAATATGTTTAAATCAACATTTAAAAATGGAATTAATAAAATAAAAAAAACAAATGACACTACATTTTGATAAAATACTTTTGAAGTTAGGTTTATTTTCAAGGTGATTTTTTCAGATAAAATAGTTCCTAGTGCCCACATAAATGCACTTAATAAAATTATCACTTCACCAATACTTATACCAACTGGTGATATAAAGATAAAAATACCACTAATGCATAACAAAGATACAAATACTGACCTAGTTTCAATATGTTTATTCATTACACCCAATACAACTGTTGCCATTACTGGCATTGTATAAACAAGTACAGATGCCTTTACCGCTTCTGTATACTTTAACGCCAAACTATTTAATATAGGAACTAAAAAAACATTTAAAAAACCAAGTGGAATATTTTTTACAAAATCTCGCAAATTAAACTGACACCGACTAAAAAAGAAAAAAACAAAACACAAAAAAACAACTGAGATAATTAGTGAGTAGATTCTAAAAGCCCAAACACCTACTTGGTCAATCGCTAGTTTTGATATAGGAAATGCACTCCCCCATATAAATGATATTAAAACAGCACAAAGAAGTACTTTAATTTTTTTCATTATACCTCACAACTAATGCCATTCTTTTACTTGTTCTATTAGATGTCACTGCGGAAACGAAATGTGGGATTTTTCTTTTTTTTGTATCAAAAATTAAAATATTTAAATATGACGGGATAAAAGTATCTAAAATTGTCTTTTTATCCTTATCTAAAATCATCGTTAATCCTCCATAATTTGCTTCCCATTCCTTGGTTAGATTAATGACAATACCTATCCCATCATCGGAGTCGCAATGTGTAGTTAAAAAATCATCTTTATCAAACCTGCTTAAGCACATGTTTGATATAATATTTATTTTACTTCCCGTTAGGTTTTCTAAAAAACTTTTAAATTTAACATCATTAATAACTGAAATTAAATTAGCATAAATTATTTTTATCTCATTAAAACATATTCTTCTATACGTTCAGTTAATTCATGCAATATTATTTCATTTTTCATTTTTCATATTTCCACCTTGAATTAATTTAATTTAATCTTAGTGTTATCTATATTGATAACACTAAGATTAAAAAGCATTAAATTAAGGCAGTCAATACCAACAAATTAATAAAAAACAACACCGCATAAATAATAAATATATTTAAAATACATATCATTTTAATATATGTGTTTTTTTAAATACAATAAAAAAAGCAGCACCTAAGTTTCCTTAAATGCTGCTTTTAATAACAAGGTTAATTATAAAAATGCTTTATATGGCAATTCAGGTTCATTTTTAAAGATATCGTTAAAACCACGAAAATGCTGATAATGCATACGGTCTTTATCCGTTGGGTAAGTATATTTGCCCCCCACTTGCCAGAAGAACGGTGCAAAGGTGTATTGCAAGCGCTCTTTTTTCATATTCCACAGCACTTCAATTTCCCGCGGGTCATTTTGGAAGTTTGCCCAAATATCATGGTGGAATGGAATAACCCGTTCACAATCTAATGATTCAGCTGCACGTAAAATATCCGATGAGGTCATTTTATCGGTCACACCACGCGGGTTTTCACCAAAAGAAAGCAGTGCGACATCAATATTGTAACGATTACCGTGTGCCGCATAATAGTTTGAATAGTGTGAATCACCTGAGTGATAAACCGAGCCGCCAGTGGTTTCAATTAAATAGTTGACCGCCCGTGAATCCATGCCATCCAAAATGTCCTTATCATAAGAAGAGACCCCTTGAGGTAGTGTCACTAGCGCAGTGCGGTCGAACGAATCTAATACGCGGATTTTCATGTCCCCCACTTCGAGTACATCACCGACTTTGGCGACAATACAGCGCTCAGCGGGCACTCCCCATTTTGTCCATAAATCCACGCACGCTTGTGGGCCAATAAACTTAACATGATCACCGCAGTTTTGCAGTACGGCCGCCGCCACGTTCACGTCGATATGATCAGCATGGTCATGGGACGCTAAAATGGCATCGACTTCTTTAATCGCAAATGGGTCAAGAGGGAAAATTGCTGTACGTAAGTTGGGTTGCAATGCTTCTACTCCGCCCATACGCATCATTTGATGCTGCTTGTTCATGAGTGGATTTTTTTGCGTTTTTTTCCCTGTTCCACACCAAAAATCGATGGAAATATTCGTATTACCTGCGCTTTTCAACCAAATACCTGTGCAACCTAACCACCACATTGAAAATGTATTCGGCTCAACAACCGTTTTTTCAATTTCTTCATTTAGCCAAGTTCCCCACTCAGGAAACGTGCTTAAAATCCAAGATTCACGTGTAATTTCATTGACTTTGCTCATAGTGATAATACCTTTTTCCAGAATTTTAGATGTCGGGAGCCCGATGCCTTAATGAGAGAATTAAGGCATGAAGGCAAATTGGTTTAAATTCAATAAATCAGGTAGTGGATGGGATTAAACGAGTATCACTCGCGTCCCTTGCGCTTGAATTCCTTTAATCACCTCAGGATTGGCATTTCTTCCCGTGATAAGAACATCAATTTTATTAGCTGGGCAAAATAACATTCCCGTTCGATGCCCCACTTTGGAACTGTCAACAACCACCACTAACTTGTCTATTTGATCTAGCATCTGTTGCTCTGCCACAGCGGTTAACATATCAGCTTTATATAAACCCGCTTCTGTTAGCCCCTTCCCTGACGTGAACATCCAGTTACCTGCGTAGCCCATCAGCGTATTGAGGGCTGGGTTTAAAAAGATGTTTTGTGCCTTATTATACTGCCCACCAATTAAAATGACGTCTTCATGGTCTTCATCAATCAAATAACTGGCCAGTGGAAAATAATTGGTCACAATCTGTACGTTTTTACCACAAAGCTGCTGCCCTAACATAAAGGCGGTTGAACCACAGTTAATCACTGCACTTTCCCCTGGTAGGCAAAGTTCAGCCGCTTTAATCGCGATTTCTGATTTTTCCTCGTAATGATCAGCACTATTAATATTGAGTGGTGTCCACTTACGCTTTTTCGTTTCAATTCGTTCTGCACCATTACGGACTTTCCGTAACTTACCCTGCTCGTCAAGCTTTGAAATATCACGACGCGCAGTAGCAGGAGACACATTAAACTGTTCGGTAATATGAGAAACGTTAATCACCCGCTGCGTTTCTAATAACGACAAGATTTCATTGTGTCTTTGCACTTCATTCATAACTATCGCCTTATTAAGAAATAATCACATCAATGACAACTTATGATTGAAAATGATTATTGGTGATTAGTTTTGATTCTATTTATCTCATCCAATATTGTCAACCTTTGCCTAAGCAAAAAATTGATATTTGATATAAATAAAATTATCATATTGATTTAAAAGATTATTTTAAATTTTACGTGATCAAGTCGCCATTTATTTATTTTTTTACTGGTAAAAAAACAGACAAATGCAAACAATCATAAAAGAGCAATTCGTGATTACATTTGATCATAATTGATTTTTGCGCGACCGTTTATCCATTTTAAATGATTATATCGCAATAACACCAGATACGATCAATATGATTAATCTCTGACCCCTATAAATTACAAATACAATTTGATTAGAGGTAAAAATATGGATTTTTTATACGACGCTTTCTATATTTTTTACAGCCAAGTAATGACTAAAGCGCCTCTGTTACTCGGCTTAGTCACTTTTATTGGTTACTGGTTGCTAAAGCGCGATGGAACAACAATTCTCAAGGGAACAATCAAAACGATTGTTGGCTTTATGTTAGTGGGTGTCGGAGCCAGCACCTTGGTATCTAGCTTTAAACCTGTTATTGAAAAAATGTCTGAATATCATGGCCTCACAGGTTCAGTTATCGACCCATACACCTCAATGATGGCAACCATGGAAACCATGGGTGATAACTATTCGTGGGTCGGCTATACCGTGTTGTTAGCTCTCGCGATTAATATTCTTTTAGTGCTCTTTCGCCGCATCACGGGTATTCGTACCATCATGTTGACAGGCCATATCATGTTCCAGCAAGCTGGCTTGATTGCTGTTTTCTATTTTGTGCTAGGTTCAAGCATGTGGGAAACTATTTTGTACTCTGCAGTCTTGATGGCGCTGTACTGGGGGATCTCCTCCAATATTATGTTTAAGCCAACGCAAGAAGTGACTGGCGGTGCTGGTTTTTCTATCGGTCACCAGCAGCAGTTTGCCTCCTGGATAGCCACTAAGGTTGCCCCAAAACTTGGTGATAAAAAAGACAGTGTTGATAACTTAAAATTGCCAAAATGGCTGCATATTTTCCACGATAGCATCTCCGCGACGGCCATTGTAATGACGCTCTTTTTTGGCGTTATTTTGATTTCTTTTGGTCTGACTAACCTGCAAACCATGGCAGGCACCACGCATTGGACTATCTACATTATTGAAACAGGACTGAAATTTGCCGTTGCTATTCAAATCATCGTGACAGGTGTGCGAATGTTTGTTGCAGAACTGTCTGAAGCATTTAAAGGCATTTCCGAGCGCGTTATTCCTAATGCCGTGCTCGCCATCGACTGTGCCGCTATCTATGCGTTCTCGCCAAATGCGATGGTCTTCGGCTTTATGTGGGGTGCAATCGGCCAGTTTGCTGCTGTATTGGGTATGTTAGCCTTCAACTCACCCATTATGATCATCCCAGGATTTATTCCGATGTTCTTCTCCAATGCGACCATCGGTATTTTCGCTAACCACTTTGGCGGTTGGAAAGCCGTGATGAAAGTCTGTTTTGTGATGGGCGTCATCGAAATTTTAGGATCTGCATGGGCGATTGACTTAATCAACCGCCAAGGCACGGATTTTAGTGGCTGGATGGGTATGGCCGACTGGGCATTAGCGTTCCCAGTGATTATGCAAGGCTTGTCATTCTCAAAAATGTTCTTCTTTGTGATTGTCGCTCTTGCCCTTGTCTACATGTACTTTGCCGCGAAAAAACTGCGAGCAGAAGAGGATGCCGAAGGTGCCCTTGAAGCAGCCATTGAAACAATAGAAGAAGACGTTGAATCAGCCCCACTTGAACACAGTGGTGCTAAACCAGTGCGCATCTTAGCAGTATGTGGTAATGGGCAAGGTTCCTCTATGATGATGAAAATGAAAATTGGCCAATACCTTGAGAAAAAAGGTATCCCACACGTTATGGATTCCTGTGCGGTATCCGACTATAAATCGAAATTAACAGCAACAGACATTATCGTCTCGTCAAAACATTTAAGTTCAGAAATGGACCCAGGTGAAGGTAAGTTCGTCCTTGGCGTACAAAACATGCTCAATCCTAATTCATTCGGTGACGAGTTGCTAAATATCATTCACACCAATTTTATTCGTAATTAATCATATTGATGCCTCGATAAACGTCCCCCCATAGCTATCGAGGCAATTATCACCCAAGAGGAAGTCATAATGGGATTCAAACAATCATTAATCGACAATAATTCTATTCAACTCCATGCCAATGCAGCCCATTGGCGCGATGCTGTTAAAATTGGCACAGATATGCTGGTTGCCTCAGGTGCAATCAAACCGACTTACCATGACGCCATCATCAGCAGTGTTGAAAAACTGGGCCCGTATATCTGCATCGCCCCGCATCTAGCCCTACCCCACGCGCGGCCTGAAGATGGCGTTATTCGCACTGCTTTTGCCTTAGTCACCTTAGAAAAACCCGTTATTTTTGATGGGGAAGATGAACCTGTCGACGTTTTAATTACACTTGCGGGTAGCTCTTCGGACGAACATATGGAAGGATTGATGGAGGTCACCCAAGTTCTTGACGATGAAGATAGTGAAACGGGTGTCGATCTTAACAAACTCCGCCAATGCCACACAGCCGACGATGTATATCGCGTGATTGATGAGGCACTCGCGAAAAATGCTTAAAAGGATTCATTGATATGTATAAAGTGCTCGCATTAGATTTAGATGGGACGGTTCTGACAGCTCAACACACAATCCACCCAGAAGTGAGGTCTGCTATTCAACATGCGGCAAAACACTGCCACGTAATGATTGTCACGGGACGTCACCACACCGCTGCGCGCCCTTATTACGATGAACTGGGGTTAACCACGCCAGTTATTTGCTGTAATGGTACCTATATCTATGATTATCAAAACGAAAAGGTGCTCACACAAACATCAATTGCCAAAGACGATGCCTTAGCCTTTATTGAATTGGCACAAAAAAAACAATTTAAATTGGTGCTGTATACCACCAATGAAATGACCTATTCAAAATCACAACCGATTGACTACATGAAAGATATGGAACAGTGGGCAGCGGATCCAAGCCTTGCTCATCCCCCTAAAATCTACCGTATTGATTCATTTGAAGAACAGGTTCGTGATACCGATTACGTTTGGAAATTTGTTGTTGAAGGTGACCCTAATGCCATTGAACAATTAATGGATGTCTCGTGGGTGAATGACAAATTCACTGCCGAACGTTCATGGGTCAACCGCATTGATATCGCCTGTAAAGGCAACAACAAAGGCATGCGCTTAGCGCAATACGTTAACCAACTCGGCCTCGAGCCTGAGCAAGTGATTGCCGTCGGCGATAACCATAATGATATTTCCATGATCCAATACGCAGGGCTGGGTGTTGCGATGCCTCACGCTGATGATGCAGTCAAAGAGCAAGCCAATGCTATCTGTGCCACCGATAACAATCACGATGGGCTCGCCCGTTTGATACGAGAAAAAATTCAAGGATAAAACCATGACTAAACCGTTGATCCAAATCGCGTTAGACCAAACTAACTTACCTGCGGCACTGGAAGTTGCTGAAAATGTACACACTTTTGTTGATATCATTGAAGTAGGCACAATTTTAGCGTTTGCTGATGGTATGAATGCAGTGTCGACGTTACGCCAAAGATATCCAGATCACATTCTGGTTTGCGATATGAAAACCACTGACGGTGGCGCAATTCTTTCGAAAATGGCATTTGAGGCAGGTGCAGATTGGATCACGGTGTCAGCGGCGGCACATATTGCCACCATTGCGGCCTGTAAAAAAGTCGCTGACGAATTTAAGCGTGAAATTCAAATTGAAATTTACGGCAATTGGACATTTGACGATGCACAAAATTGGGTAGATTTAGGTATCACTCAAGCTATTTACCACCGTTCCCGTGATGCCGAGCTCGCTGGTATTGGCTGGACCGATGAAGATATCGAAAAGATGCGTAAGTTATCTAGTTTAGGGCTAGCACTATCAATAACTGGTGGCATCGTGCCTGAAGATATTCACCTATTTAATGGCATTAAAGCCAAAGCCTTTATTGCTGGTCGTGCCTTAGTGGGTGAAAAAGGCAAAAAAACCGCGGAAGCGTTGCGTGAGCAAATTAATCGTTTCTGGAAATAAGCTATTTGATTTACCACCTATAGTTTGCCCTAAAATAATATTCATTTTTAGGGCAAATTATTTTTAGATTGTCACTAAATACATAAAATAAATGTCTCTGTGACTCGCTTAATTATTAAATTGCCGTTCCTTTATCCATAAAAACTCTTACAAGGCTCGCTGGGTTCCATTCGGACTTTATATTATTAACACCATGACTATTATATTTGTCCTGTAAGCGCATTGTTGCCAATGCATTTCCCAAGTATTCAAGTTTTTGTTGAGTTGTATATTCCCGCATACCAGGCAATAAATTACGATGAATAATTATTGGGGCTTCCACTCCATCTGCCTGATTAATTGTTACTTTATAGCCTGACTCAGATTGATAAATATATTGTGTTATTTTGTTTTCATTATTTTCTTTTAAAATAACTGGAGTTTCATTAAAGCTAATTAGGTATATCTCATTCATTCCATTGCCATAATCAATGGTGCATTCTCCCCTAACACCACCATCTATAATAAAAACATTATCTCCTTTTTTATCGTGTATTTTCCCATTATGCCCACTGATAATAAATACGTCATCGCCGGCACCACCATGCAAACTCGCAGTTCCTCCTCTCGCATCAAATACATTATTACTCAATTTATTTTTAGACAATGAAATAGAACCCTTTTCAACGTCAACTTTAAAATATCGACCATGACCACTTTCGTCCATTAAAACAGAAGATTTACCATTTATGTTAAGCACAAGCTCACCAAATGACTTGCCCTGATTAATGATAATATTCTCCTTAGACATATCAATGAAATCATGTGAAGTATTTTTGAAAAATCCCTTAAATGCATACATTGGTTGCCAAGGCAATAATGGTTTTTCCTTTTTCCAATACTGCTGATGTTCTGCTAAATATCTGACCATATAGCTCATACTTTCTTTTACGTCATTAGGGATATGTTGAGGAAGGCTATTATAGTGGTGAATATTATTTTTACGTCCCTCATTCTCTGGGAAATATTTTATTTTCACCTCACGAAGCTGCGATTTTGACGTATAAACTTGATACTTTGAGTTTTCTTCTTCGACTATTGTATATGCTTTATTAAAGTGCATTAAATGTATATTATTAATACCATTGTCATCATCTATAATTGTCGTTCCCATACCAATTGAGCCATCAACAATGTATTCGTCATTCCCCCATCCCCCCTTTAAAAGGTCATTACCTAAATCTGAAAGTAGCAAATCCCCTTGGCTCCCACCGTCTATAACATCATCACCGTTTCCACCGTAAAGAACGTTTATACCTTTTAATACCTTAACGTTATCATTCCCATCCCCTGCATTAATAATGATCCCCCCACCACTGAAATCTTTAATTTTATCATCACCTGCTAATGTGTCGAAAATCCCCTCAGGGCAAGCTTGCCCCCTAAGAAGATAAATGTCATCAGACTGTTGGGTAAGCTCACTCACTGGATTACCCACAATAACCTTATGCCCTTTAGGATCGAGTTTAATTTGATATATATTTCCATTTGCATCTTTTAGATACACAAGATTCAGCCGATTATGTTCATAATTAATAAATTTAATTCTTGATTTTTTATCATTAAATATATTTTTAAAATATATCGACTGACCATCCGCCGTCAAATCCTTGCCAAGTTCATCAGAAACCTTAATAATTATGCTTTCTTTCCCTGTATGATTTCCATGCACTTCTGAAAAATCAAATGTTACTTCAGAAATGATCAAGTTATCTCCTTTTAGTTGATAAATGTCATTTCCTTTCGTAACCATAATATAGCTATTTTTATTAATCATAGTGACTAAATCATCTTGGCTGCTACCTGTAAATCTTAAATTTTTAATATCTCCATTTAAGTTGAAATCCCCCCACATAGGAGCGTGATATCCATGGTTATTCACTATAATGTGTTTTTTCTCTTTATTAATAATAACGCGATCACTTTGATCCCTTGGAAGGTAATCCCTATTTTGTAAGTAGCTTACTTCGTAAAATTTCTCTATACTCTTCTTATAACTATTATTTGTTAAAATAGAATCTAATCTAAACCCATCCCGTGTATAGAGTTGATAATCATGATTTAATACTTTTCCCTCATCTAAGTCCTGATAAACATTTTTCAATTTGACGTTTAATTTTAAAGTTTCTGAGGGATTATGCGGTGATTTTGCGCTAATCGTTAGCACTAGGTCATTACCCGCCAATTTAACGTCTGTTATCTCATCTAAAGAATAGCCTAAATGAATTTTACTTTTCCCTTTTAATGTTTCAACAATCCTTGCGCTCAGTTTAGTTATTGGTTTGCTTTTCGTATTTTCCCATTGGAAACGGCGTAAATAATAACTGTCATCCCCATTTCCCCCTCTTGCAACTCCTGCCCTAAAAATAAGATGATCATCTCCATCATATCCATTAATTTTAGTTTTGATTAAACCTGCATCTAAAATATTAGCCCTCTTATTTCCCTTTAATAAAACTTTAAATTTAGTCTGCCCATTGAGTATTACATTACTGACATCTTTCAACCTGACCTCATAGCACTCTGCATTGCTTAACTTTATATTCTTATTCATTAAGTTGATATATATTGGAATGGCAACATCCTCCATTAAAAAATTATTTTTATTGCCATTTATAGTTTTTGAAAAATCAACATAATTATCCCTAAATAAAAAACTCACTGTTTCATCTTGCTTTAAGTTTTTAGTATAAATATCACTTGAAAACATATCAAATAAACTCAAAATCTATTCCCCTGTAAAATTTCATTAATAAAATTGAGGTTTTAATACAGCCACCTCAATTCCCCAGTGGAATTTAACATGTTATTTTTTGTTTTTTAAAAAAGTTAATCTGATATATCACCTTCTTTATTGATAAAAAAAATACAAAAAAAATTAACTTTATAATAGTTATATTAATGTTCTATTTTTAAGCCATTCATTTAAAATAAACATAAATTAGGCAAGTACCATTACCATGGTTCAGAAAATACTTTAGATAACCATATTTATATTAAAGTTAATAGGTGTCCATAAAAAAACACTCCACCGTTATGTTTCAATTCCTAACGATAGAGTGCCGTTCTTACTGAAATACTGAGTTTTTTAGCCTAGCTGTTTACGCGCATTACGGAAAATACGCATCCATGGGCTGTCCTCGCCCCATGTTTCTGGGTGCCAAGAATTGCTCACTGTACGGAATACACGCTCAGGGTGCGGCATCATGATAGTCGCGCGACCATCTTTCGATGTCACTGACGTAATACCATGAATCGAACCGTTCGGGTTCGCAGGGTATTGCTCCGTCACTTGCCCATAGTTGTTCACAAAACGCATCGCCACTAAGCCGTTATCTTCTAATTGCTGTAAGTGCGCTGCCGCGCGAACTTCCACTTGCCCCTCACCATGAGATACCGCAATCGCCATACGAGAACCTACCATATCTTGCAGTAATAACGATGGGCTGTTGGCGATTTCCACTAAGCTAAAGCGGGCTTCAAAGCGCTCTGAACGGTTACGAACAAAACGAGGCCAGAACTCAGCTCCTGGGATCAACTCATGTAAGTTGGACATCATTTGACAACCATTACATACACCCAGAGATAAGGTGTCAGGACGATTAAAGAACGCAGCAAACTCATCACGCACTTGGTTATTAAACAAAATCGATTTTGCCCAACCTTCACCCGCGCCCAGTACATCACCGTAGGAGAATCCACCACACGCTACCAGAGTTTGGAATTGTTCAAGGGATAAATTCCCCGCTAACAAATCACTCATATGTACATCAACCGCATCAAAGCCTGCTCGGTCAAAAGCAGCGGCCATCTCAACATGGGAATTAACCCCTTGCTCACGCAGCACGGCAACTTTAGGACGCACCCCAGATAAGATAAACGGCGCAGCAATATCATCGTCAATATCGTAAGTTAAATGAGCATTTAAGCCTGGGTCTTGGTTATCTTGCTTTATTGCGTGTTCTTCGTCTGCACACACTTCGTTATCACGCAGGCGTTGCATCTGCCATGTAGTTTCTGCCCACCATTGGCGCAGCAAGCTGCGTGATTCACGGTAAACGACCGTATCACGGCTGTTAATAATCACGACATCGTCATGAATTGCAGAGCCTAAATAATGCACACAATTCGCTAAACCCGCCTCTGCAAAGCAGGCCTCAACATAAGCTCTATCTGCACCACTGATTTGGATCACAGCACCTAATTCTTCGTTGAACAATGCAGCTAAGGTGTCTTCATCAAATGAGCTGATGTCGACATTAATTCCACAATGGCCTGCAAATGCCATTTCTGCTAAGGTGACGAATAGACCACCGTCTGACCGGTCGTGGTAAGCCAGCAATTTTTGCTCTGATAACAATTTTTGAATGGTATTGAAGAAACCGAGTAAACGCTCAGGGCTATGTACATCTGGTGCTTTATTTCCTAGTTGACGATAAACCTGTGCAAGCGCTGAACCGCCTAACGCGTTTTGACCTTCACCCAAGTCAATCAATAACAGCGCGTTATCTTCTACTGTTTTTAATTCAGGCGTTACTGTTAAACGTACATCTTCAACGCGACCAAACGCCGTGATCACCAATGACAGTGGTGATGTCATTTCACGATCTTCACCATTTTGCTGCCAACGCGTTTTCATCGACATGGAGTCTTTGCCCACTGGGATAGTTAAGCCCAATGCAGGACAAAGTTCTTCACCGACAGCTTTTACTGCTTCATATAGCCCAGCATCTTCCCCTGGATGACCTGCTGCTGCCATCCAGTTTGCAGATAATTTCACACGTTTAAGGTCTTGCACATAAGAACAAGCAAGGTTAGTGAGTGCTTCCCCTACCGCCATACGAGCCGATGCCGCAAAATCCACTAATGCCACTGGCGTTCTTTCACCAATTGACATGGACTCACCGTAGTAACTGTCTAAGCTCGCCGTAGTGACCGCACAATCAGCTACTGGGATTTGCCAAGGCCCTACCATTTGATCACGAGCAACCATTCCCGTTACCGTACGGTCACCTATCGTGATCAAGAAGGTTTTTTCTGCAACCGCTGGTAAGTGTAAAACACGTTTGACGGCTTCATTTAAATTAATCGCTGTTCTGTCTAATGCATCAGGCTCTGCTTTGAGGGTTTTCACATCACGTAGCATTTTGGGTGTTTTACCCAGTAATACATCCAATGGCATATCAATCGGTTGATTATCAAAATGCGCATCATTTAAGGTTAAATGGCGTTCTTCTGTCGCTTCACCAATCACCGCAAATGGCGCACGTTCACGCTCACAAATCGCTGTAAACTCAGCCAGATTCTCAGGGGCCACTGCCATCACATAACGTTCTTGAGATTCGTTACACCACACCTCTAATGGGCTCATACCAGGTTCGTCGTTCAAAATCTTACGTAATTCAAAACGGCCACCACGACCGCCATCACTGACGAGTTCGGGCATCGCATTGGATAACCCCCCAGCACCCACATCGTGAATAAATAAAATTGGGTTATCATCACCAAGCTGCCAACATCTGTCGATCACTTCTTGGCAACGTCGCTCCATTTCGGCGTTATCCCGCTGAACTGACGCAAAATCTAAGTCTGCATCTGACTGGCCTGATGCCATCGATGACGCCGCACCACCACCTAAGCCGATATTCATTGATGGGCCACCGAGTACGATCAATTTCGCCCCCACGGTGATCTCACCTTTTTGTACGTGATCTGCACGAATATTACCAATACCACCCGCTAACATAATTGGCTTGTGGTAGCCACGCAATTCTTCACCATTGTGGCTGTTCACTTTCTCTTCATATGTGCGGAAGTAACCTAATAATGCAGGACGACCAAATTCATTATTGAACGCAGCCCCTCCAAGCGGGCCTTCCATCATGATATCCAGTGCGTTCACAATGCGTTCTGGCTTACCAAAATCCTCTTCCCAAGGCTGTTCAAACCCAGGGATACGTAAATTAGACACTGAAAAGCCCACTAAGCCCGCTTTGGGCTTTGCCCCGCGTCCTGTCGCACCTTCATCACGAATTTCCCCACCAGAACCCGTTGCTGCACCAGGCCATGGTGAAATAGCCGTTGGGTGGTTATGGGTTTCCACTTTCATTAAAATGTGGGTATCTTCTTGGTGATAACGATATGTGCGACCTTCTGGCTCTGGGAAGAAACGCCCAACGACAGAGCCTTCCATTACCGCAGCATTGTCTTTATAAGCAGATAGCACGTGATCAGGTGTTTTTTCGAACGTGTTTTTGATCATCTTAAACAGCGATTTAGGCTGTTCTTGGCCATCAATGACCCAATCCGCATTAAAAATCTTATGGCGGCAATGTTCTGAGTTCGCTTGTGCAAACATATACAACTCAACGTCTGTTGGGTTACGTTTTAACCCCGTGAAGGCCGCTTGCAGATAATCAATTTCGTCATCCGCCAACGCTAACCCCATTTCTGTATTTGCTGTTGCCAGTGCTTGGCGTCCACCTTTGATAATATCGATGGTTTTCATCGGTGCAGGTTGTTGGTGTGCAAACAAGGCACCTGCTTGTTCAAAAGAAGAAAAAATTGTTTCCATCATACGGTCATGTAACAGTGCAATCACTTCATGCCACTGTGCTTGCGTTAATGCATTTCCCTGAACGTAGTAGGCAATACCGCGTTCAATGCGTTTAACTTGGGTAAGACCACAGTTGTGAGCAATATCCGTTGCTTTAGATGACCAAGGAGAAATTGTACCTGGGCGTGGAGTAACTAAAATCAATTTACCAAATGGGTCGTGCTCAGTTAGGGAAGGACCATATTTTAACAAACTGCTCAGTTTGCCTTGCTCACTATCACTTAACGGCGCTGATAAATCAGCAAAGTGCATATATTCAGCATAGATATCTGTTACAGGTAGTTGTTTTTCTGCAAACAACGCCAAAAGGCGGGTAATACGAAATGCTGATAGAGCAGGTGAACCACGCAAAATTTCCATAGTCTTAATTTCTCTCTTTTAAACGCCAGCCCTGAACATGAAAGCAGGGAAACTGGAGCACATTATAGAGCAATGTTCATCAATACGAAACCGTTTGCGTGATTAAAAATAAAGCGATTAGTTAAATATTATTATGTGCTAAATACGATAATATAGGTTGCACCGATCATAATTGTTGAGCAAAATACCCAACCACTGGAATTATAACCATTACTTAGCCATACTCTTTTTTAGACACCCACAACACCAGTGACTGCACGAGAAATTATTATTTGAATAACTTAAAAGTTAACTACTTAATCATCGTGGTTATCGCGCTACTGGCTTCAATGGTCATCGGCTTTAATATCCGCTGGCCCAATACGCAAGATTCACAAATTAATAAAATACTGTCACAAGGTGAATTACGTATTAGTGCCGTCAGCTCGCCACTTATCTATATAGATGAGCAAAAACAGCTTCGTGGTTTTGACTACGAGCTTGCTCAAGGCTTTGCTTCGTACCTAGGAGTCAAACTTAAAATTACTATCCGCCCGACATTCGAGCAGATTTTTGTCGACCTCGAAAATGGTGATGCTGATATCGCTGTTGCTGGGCTACTCTACAATAAAGACCGATTAACTAAGACCAAAACTGGCCCAAGCTACCTGACGGTGACTCAGCAATTGGTCTATCGTAAAGGTTCAACACGTCCTAAATCGTTTAATGATATCAATGGTAAACTGCTTGTCACTTCTGGCACAGCCCATGCAAGCACCTTAAAAGAGCTTGCCAAAGAATACCCAAACTTAAAATGGGAAGAGACCTCTAAATACAATACAAATCAGATCCTTGAAATGCTTGCTGATGGTGAAATCGACTATACCCTAGAAGACTCTATCGCCGTTGCATTACAACAGCGCATTCACCCACAGATAGCCGTCGCCTTTGATTTACTCGATGATCATGCTGTCACCTGGTATATGCGACGTGGTGAAGAAAATAGTTTAGATGCTGCCCTACTTGATTTTTTCAACCAAGGCAACGAAACGGAGCTTTTGGCTCGCTTGAATGAGAAATATTTTAGCCATGTGGAATCGTTCGATTATTTCGATACGATGGCATTTATTAAAGCAATCGATAATAAACTACCTGAATATCAACCATTATTTGAAAAATACGCTGAAGTGATTGATTGGAAACTCCTCGCCGCAATTGCGTGGCAAGAGTCTCATTGGGACCCCCTTGCGACTTCGCCAACAGGTGTACGTGGTTTAATGATGTTAACTAAACCTACGGCTGCGACGATGGGTATCTCAGACAGGTTAGATGCAGAAGAAAGCATTAAAGGTGGCGCAGCCTATATTGCTTATATAATGGAAAGGTTACCAGAAACTATTGCGGAAGATGACCGTATTTGGTTTGCACTTTCTGCTTATAATATGGGCTATGGGCATATGTTGGATGTACGAAAATTAACTCAGATGCTTGGTGGTGACCCAGACAGGTGGCTTGATGTTAAAGCACGGCTTCCACTGTTAACCCAGAAGAAATATTACTCACAGCTCACTTATGGTTATGCACGTGGGCATGAAGCTTATCGTTATGTAGAAAATATCCGCCGATACCATCAAAGCTTAGTGGGATACCTTCAAACACAAGAGCGTAAGCAGCATGCTTTGGATATTGCCCAACAGTCTTTAACCTATTTAATTTTGCCTGAGAACTTAAAAACGAAAGAGGCTAAAACTGTTGAAAACCAATCACCAATCCCTGACAATAATCATATTCCCTATTTAGGGGGATTGAACTCATCAAAGCTGTCTCAAGATAGCAATGAAAACACGAAAACATCACTCGGCCAATACCTCATTTCATTGCATCCTGAACCCAAAGAAACTGAATCAGAACAAAGCCCTGTGTTCATTTCCCCTCTTAAAACACCTAATTCAACACCTTAATCAGATTTTTTGCATCAATTCACAAAGCGTTAATTCTGTTGGCGCTTTTGTTCTTTTTTCTGTGTTCTACGCATTTTAAAAAAAGCACTCAGCATCGAGGAACATTCTTCTGCTAAAATTCCCCCCGTGACTTCCACATAATGGTTTAGCCCTGCTTGCTCCATGATGTTGATATAAGAACCACAGGCGCCTGTTTTAAAATCTTTCGCACCATAAACAACGCGCCTAATACGGCTATGGATCATCGCGCCTGCACACATTATGCAAGGCTCTAAAGTAACGTATAACGTGGTATCAAGCAGACGATAATTACTCAGTGTTTGCCCTGCTTGTTGCAGTGCCATAATTTCAGCATGGGCAGTCGGGTTATGGTCGAGAATCGAACGATTCCAACCAGAGGCGATTAACTGATTATCTTTAACTAATAATGCACCTACTGGGATTTCACCTACATCTTGTGCTTTTAAAGCAAGTTCAAGGGCTTGCTTCATCCAATATTCATCAATTTCTATTTGTGTCACTCTTACCTCTGGGCGCTTAACTCGAAAGCTAATTATTACCAAATGTCAGAGTGACTGCAATTTTAAATCTTAATCTTGAGATTCTTCACCCGACAAACTAATTACTCAATGCCAGTTTCGCTGCAAAGCCCATAAAGAAGGCCCCAACAGTGCAATTACCCAATTTTGCGAGAATTTTTTTCTCACGTAAAAATTTAGCAATCAAATAGCCACTAAAAATCAGTATGCTTAAATATAAAAAGCTGACTAACTCTAAGATTGTCGCCAGAACAAGGTATGGTACCCACGCATTCGCGTAGTTAAAATCAACAAACTGAATAAAAAACGAAATATAAAATAAAATCGCTTTTGGATTCGTAAGACTTAACGCTAAAGCGCGAACAAAATGGTTTTCTGACTTGACTGTCACCGCAACTTCTTCTCCCTCAACCTGTGGCTTGCGCTTTAATGTACCGTATAAGATTTTACAACCAAGATATAAAAGGTAAGCCGCACCAAGATAGCGAACAATCATAAAAAGGGTTGGAGATGCTTTAATCACAGATGCGACGCCGATAAAAGATAAAAAAACCAATATGGCATCACCTGTAAAAACGCCTAGTGCAGCTCGATAGCCATACCGAGCACCACTGGAAGTACTCGTTTTGAGTACATAAATCGAATTAGGCCCTGGTACAATAATAATGAAGACCAATCCAGCAAGATAAGTCCAGAAATTAAGAACCCCGAGAGTTTCAAACATGTTTGCATCCCTTTATATTTTTTATTATTACTACCATAGATTTCGTTATTTGTGAACACTATCATTATTTTGGTTTAAATATTAAAAACAATAGGTTATGTCACCCTCAAAAGGATCCGACTTGAATTTCGTTAACCACAGAGTTTATAAAATGAAATTTCTTTCAAAATAGATAATTATACAAAAAAAATTTTTTGATGATTTATCAACTTCAGAAACTAGATTAGTGCAATGCTTTATAACATCACTCTATCTATAGTCTCTTGTTATCATGATATTAATCATGGATAAAAATGAGTACTGGTGTAATTTATTCGACTCCACAGCTCAGGGCGTTTAAAATAGTTTTATAACGACAGAATCTAGATACACTCACTGATACATATGCTATATGTAAAGTGCAGTGCTTCTATATTACAACCTTTTGTTTTTCAATACGAAATATAACTTAAGTAAAACCCAAACTGGAAGTAACGAATAGGTGCAAGATATAAGTTACTGATTTTTAACTTAATTGAATGCAAGTTATTATAAATGGCACTGTTAATTACCAAAAAATGTATCAATTGCGATATGTGTGAACCCGAATGCCCTAATGATGCAATTTTTATGGGCGCTGAAATTTATGAAATTGACTCAAGCTTATGCACAGAGTGCGTTGGCCACTATGACAAACCGACTTGCCAGTCTGTTTGCCCTATTACTAACACCATTATTACTGACCCTAACCACATAGAAACTGAAGAACAGTTGTGGGATAAATTTGTCGCTATCCATCACGCAGATAAAATCTAACTTTAATTCCACTCACGATAACTTTATTTATAAAGCCGCCAGATATGACTGGCAGCTTTATATTCAGCCTATCAGAAGCAAATTCAATCACTAAGGCGTTCAATAATCACGGTAGCTGACGCATAATGCCGTTCATCCGTTATTGAAACGTGGAAACGGGTTGCGTTTAAGCTTTCAGCCAACTTTAATGCTTCCCCCTTTAAATTCAGCAATGGTTTACCCAGCTCATCATTCGTCACTTCAAACTGATTAAATGCTAGACCATTACGGATGCCCGTTCCCAAGGCTTTAGCTGCCGCTTCTTTAACTGCGAATCGTTTCGCCAAAAAACGAGCAGGCTTTGCTTGCTGCTGGTATTGCAAGAACTCTTTCTCAGTCAGAATTCGCTTGGCTAAGCTGTCGCCTGTACGTTCAATAACAGATTCAATACGCGTTATTTCAACGATATCTGTTCCTAGCCCAACAATTGCCATTATTTACGCGCTTCTAATAAGATTTTTTTCATATCAGCAACCGCTTGTGCGAGCCCGCTAAACAATGCACGCCCAATAATTGCATGGCCAATGTTTAACTCATAAATTTCAGGTAATTGTGCAATACGTTGAACATTATGGTAAGTCAAACCATGCCCTGCATTCACCTTGATACCTTTACCTGCCGCGTAAGTGACGCCATCACGGATACGGCGAAACTCTAACTCTTGTTCCTGCTCCGTTTTTGCATCCGCATATGCTCCAGTGTGGATCTCAATAAATGGCGCCCCACATTCCTGAGCAGCATCAATTTGTGTGTGGTCAGCATCAATAAATAGAGATACTAAAATACCGGCTTCAGTTAAGCGCTTCACTGCATCTGCCACTTTTTGCTTTTGACCTGCAACATCCAAACCACCTTCAGTGGTCACTTCTTCGCGCTTTTCAGGAACAAGACAACAAAATGCAGGTTTAATACGGCAAGCAATATCAACCATTTCATCCGTTACTGCCATTTCAAGGTTCATACGCGTTTGTATTGTTTTGTTGAGTAGCTCAACATCTCTATCCGTAATATGACGGCGGTCTTCACGTAAATGTACTGTGATGCCGTCTGCACCTGCTTGTTCAGCAACAAATGCGGCCTGCACAGGGTCAGGGTATTGCGTCCCTCGTGCATTTCTGACTGTCGCAATATGATCAATATTAACGCCTAATAAAAGCTCTGCCATTTTATACTCCCTTCAATAAACGGTAACGGATACTTCAATGCCACTATCCTACTGTAATTTTCAAAGTTCAGGGAATAAATCTTGTATCATTCGAGGCAAATTCCAAAACAACAACGCTATTACATATGAGGGATAAAATTTTTGCGAAGCGCTTCGTAAACTTTATGATGAGGCCCCAAACTTAGTGGTTTAACACCATAAAATGAGGTACAACCAATACAGAGCTGAAAAAGATAAGTTAGAAAGAGATAAAAAGAGGAATAAAACAAAACATAGCAGTTAATACATAAATAAAATCAATAATGAACTATTAGCTTGGTTTGTTCGCAGGGGGAGGTGATACGACAAATTGCCTAAACAACTCTCTACTTTTTAATGGCTTGCCACCTAAATAAGGTTTTAACGCCATACGAGTGAAACGCTTTGCAGCCTTTAGGGTGTCAGCATCAGGGAAATCACGGCTTGCAAGTGCTTTTAATTGTTTACCCGTAAAACTAAGTTGGTCAACAATTAAACTGCCTATAAAGCCTTTTTCCTCACGGTAGCGATAAGTCATTGTGTCAGAAACAGGCTCCCCACTACCTGCGCAATGTAAAAAATCCACGCCATAACCAAGGTAGGATAATAGCGCTAATTCAAACTGGCGCAAGGCAAATTCAGGGGTACGCTCGCTTGCGGCAAGGATTTGCAAACAAGAAAGGTAATCAAAAAATAACGCGGAGTAAGGCGTCCCAAACTCAATCACACGAGCCGTGAGTTCATTAAGGTACAGACCACTATAAAGAACAGTACCACTTAGAGGAAGTGCTAACGAAACAGGGTCTGCACTAATCAAGGTTTTAATTTCACCTTTGCCACTCCAACGGATTAGCAAAGGTGTGAAAGGCTGTAAACAGCCTCTTAAAGGGGAGCGATTGCGGCGAGCACCTTTAGCCAGTAAGCGAATTTTCCCTTCACCTTCAGTAAAGAAGTCAAGTAATAAACTTGTTTCACTGTAAGGCCTTGAATGGAGCACAAATGCGCGTTGCCAACCACTCACTCCGCCACCTACTATTTTAGATCGTCAACATAACCCAGACTGCGTAATGCTCTTTCATCATCCGCCCAGCCTGATTTAACTTTGACCCAAAGCTCAAGGTGAACTTTGTTATCAAACATGCGTTCCATGTCGATACGCGCTTCCGTACCAATAGTTTTCAGTTTGCTACCTTTGTTACCAATGACCATTTTTTTCTGGCCTTCACGTTCAACAAGAATTAAACCATTGATATGGTAAATACCTGTTTCGGTTACTTTAAATTGTTCAATTTCAACGGTAACAGAATAAGGTAACTCATCGCCCAAAAAGCGCATCAGCTTTTCACGGATCATTTCTGACGCCATAAAACGTTGAGAACGATCTGTAATATAGTCTTCAGGGAAATGATGTGTTGCTTCAGGGATATGTTGCTTCACAATTTTAGCGATTGTATCCACGCCAGTACCTTTTTCAGCACTGATAGGCACAACATCTAAAAAATTCATTTTTTGGCTGATCATGCCAATATGTGGCAATAAAACCGTCTTATCGGTCACGTTATCAATCTTATTGATTGCTAAAATGACAGGGCAACGTAAGCTTGATAGCTTAGTTAGAACCATTTCATCATCAGCGGTCCAGTTGGTACCTTCAACGACAAAAATGACCAGTTCAACATCACCAATAGAACTTGATGCTGCACGGTTCATTAAGCGGTTAATTGCACGTTTTTCTTCAATATGTAACCCTGGGGTATCAACATAGATAATTTGATAATTATCTTCTGTGTGGATCCCCATAATACGATGGCGAGTCGTCTGTGGCTTTCTCGAGGTGATCGAGACTTTTTGCCCCAGTAATTGATTTAATAATGTCGATTTACCGACATTCGGCCGTCCAACTATGGCAACGAAACCACAGTGGGATTGTAATTCACTCATTCAAGCTCCAAAATTTTCAATGCTTGCTCTGCTGCGGCTTGCTCTGCTTTACGACGACTTGAACCAACACCATGGATGGGTTGTTCGATGCCACTTACTTGGCAGTGGATCGTAAACTCCTGATCATGAGCCTCACCTTTTACTTGAACAACTAAATAGTTCGGTAATGGTAAGTGACGCCCTTGCAGATATTCTTGTAACCGTGTTTTCGGGTCTTTTTGTTTATCACCCGGACTAATTTCAATTAATCGGCTTTGATACCAATCTAAAATAATTCTTTCAATCGTTTGGATATCGCTGTCTAAGAAAATGCCACCTATCAGTGCTTCCACTGTATCTGCAAGAATTGATTCTCGACGAAATCCACCGCTTTTTAACTCACCTGGACCTAAGCGTAAGCACTCACCCAGTTCAAACTCACGGGCAATTTCTGCCAATGTATTTCCACGAACAAGTGTTGCCCGCATCCGGCTCATATCCCCCTCATCCACTTTAGGAAAACGGTGATACAGGTCATTTGCAATCACAAAACTTAAGATTGAATCCCCTAAAAACTCTAGGCGTTCATTATGTTTACTGCTGGCACTTCTGTGAGTTAAAGCTTGAATCAACAAATCATGTTGTTTGAATTGATAACCAAGCTTACGTTGTAATCTTTCTACTAAAGAGGGGTTCATGTGCGCCCAACCATTTTTATTTGATAAAAAAAGCACACGCAACAGACCTGTAAAATAATGTATTTTACAAAACTGTTGCGTTTGCACTGACTCCTTACCTACCCACATTTTTTGTAGCTCAGTAGAACTAATGAGATAAATATTATTAGTTACAGTGAGTTACAAAAGAAAGGAGTTATAATTGGGGAGCCAATAATATTAATTAAATTATATTGTACACTGGGTAAAATAATAATGCTTCGGTTAATGCGGATTTTCAAATGAAAACCCGCACCTTCACTGTTGGCATATCCAATCAATGAAATTATAGTGGACCAATTCGACTAAAGCGAATGCCTGTTGGCCATTCGTTTTCTTGCTTATCGAGGCTTAACCAAATAAACACGGCGCGACCCACTAAATTTTGCTCAGGAACAAAACCCCACATACGGCTGTCAGAGCTATTGTCCCGATTATCACCCATCATAAAATATTGTTTTTCAGGAACAATCCACTCATTTAATGGCATTCCTGGTTGCAAGTATTTTGCTTCAGTGACGGCTTGGCGAATAATTAGAATTTGATGTTCAACTGTATCGAGTTTTTCGCTACGCTCATATTGACGCAATGCATTACGTGGCAACTCTTGATCTAATGGAACTTCATAATTCCCTTTTTGACTATCAACAACAGAGGCTACATCAAAAAACATTGTCCATTCGCTTGGGGCTAATGGCCCGTAAGTAATCGGCAAATTTTCTGTGCATTTGTTATCCGCACAATTTGGATAAATCGTCAGTTCCTTGGCATCTGGATTATAAACAATTTTATCACCTGGCAAACCTATTACACGTTTAACAAAATCGACATTTGTGTCACGAGGGTATTTAAATACAGCAATATCACCGCGTTTTGGTTTACCTGTTTCGATCAGTGTCGTTTGTGTAATAGGGTCTTTTAAACCGTATGCAAATTTCTCAACCAACATGAAGTCACCAACTAATAACGTTGGCATCATTGACCCTGATGGAATTTGAAACGGCTCATAAATAAATGACCGTACAATCAGTACAATAGCTAACACAGGGAAAATTGATGTCCCTGTTTCTAGCCATGAAGGGCGGCGGACAGCATTCGCCACATCCGCTTCGCTCACTGCACCATTTGTTGCATCCTGTAACTGTTTCAGTTTTGCTTTACGCGCAGGCGCAAATTTAAACTTATCTAAACACCATATAATCCCAGTGATTAAAGTTGCCAGTGTTAGGATCAAGGCAAAGGTGTTAGCCATTGAGACTCCTTGTAAACTTAGTTGTCTTTACCAACATGCAATATAGCAAGGAACGCTTCTTGTGGTAGCTCAACGTTACCCACTTGTTTCATACGTTTCTTACCATCCTTTTGCTTCTGTAACAGTTTCTTCTTACGGCTAACGTCACCGCCATAACATTTGGCAAGTACGTTTTTACGCAACTGTTTAACTGTAGAACGAGCAATAATATGGTTACCAATCGCGGCCTGGATAGCAATATCAAACTGCTGGCGTGGGATCAGTTCTTTCATTTTCTCGACTAATTCACGACCACGATATTGTGAGTTTGCGCGGTGTGTAATCAATGCTAATGCATCAACACGTTCGTTGTTGATAAGCACATCAACCCTAACCATGTCTGACGGCTGAAAACGCTTAAATGCATAATCCAATGATGCATAACCACGAGATGTTGATTTCAAACGGTCGAAGAAATCCAGTACGACTTCAGACATAGGAATGTCATATGTCAACGAAACTTGATTACCATGATAGACCATATTGGTTTGAACGCCACGTTTCTCAATACAAAGTGTAATCACGTTACCTAAGTATTCTTTAGGCATTAACATGTGGCATTCTGCAATTGGCTCACGCAGTTCTTCAATATTGTTTAATGCTGGCAGCTTTGATGGGCTATCCACATAAACAATCTCACCGTTGGTTTGTTGAACTTCATATACAACCGTTGGTGCTGTAGTGATCAGGTCAAGATCGTATTCACGTTCTAAACGTTCTTGAATGATTTCCATATGCAATAAGCCAAGGAAACCACAACGGAAACCGAAACCTAAAGCAGTCGATGTTTCAGGCTCATAGAATAGAGAGGCATCGTTTAAGCTAAGTTTACCTAACGCATCACGGAAACCTTCATAGTCATCGGAACTGACAGGGAATAAACCCGCATAAACCTGTGGTTTTACTTTTTTAAAGCCTGGTAGTGCTTTTTCCGCAGGATTACGAGCGCCCGTTAAGGTATCCCCTACTGGCGCACCTGTGATGTCTTTAATTGCGCAGACTAACCAGCCTACTTCGCCACAACTAAGTACATCACGGTCGATTTGTTTAGGTGTGAAAATACCAAGGCGATCAGCGTTATACACCTGCCCTGTACTCATGACTTTAATTTTATCGCCTTTTTTCAGTGACCCGTTTTTAATACGGATCAACGAAACAACGCCTAAATAGTTATCAAACCAAGAGTCAATAATCAGTGCTTGTAATGGGGCATCCACATCACCAACTGGTGGTGGGATCTCCTTAACAAGGCGTTCAATCACATCCTGAACACCAATGCCCGTTTTTGCAGAACAGCGAACGGCATCGTGGGCGTCAAGGCCTACAATGTCTTCAATTTCATCAGCAACTCGCTCTGGGTCTGCCGCTGGCAAGTCAATCTTGTTTAAAACAGGAACGACTTCTAAATCCATTTCAATCGCTGTATAGCAGTTAGCTAATGTTTGAGCTTCAACACCTTGCCCTGCATCGACAACTAACAGTGCCCCTTCACACGCCGCAAGAGAACGCGAAACTTCATAAGAGAAGTCAACGTGGCCTGGTGTGTCGATAAAGTTTAATTGGTAAGTTTCACCGTCAGAGGCTTTATAATCGAGCGTAACGCTCTGTGCTTTGATGGTAATTCCACGCTCACGTTCCAGATCCATTGAATCTAAAACCTGCGCTGCCATTTCGCGATCCGTTAAACCACCACAAATCTGAATAATACGATCAGATAACGTGGATTTGCCATGGTCGATATGAGCAATGATAGAAAAGTTTCTTATATTATTGATTTTCAAGGTAATATCTTCTTTTAAATTGCCTTACAAAATCAGTTTTGTGCAAATATCGCGACAAAACTAAAATGCTATGATTATCACAAGATTGTTAATTAGCTGCATTTTACATATAAGACCCCGCTAACACAAAGATTCAATGTAAAACAACTGTAAACTTGCTAAAGGTTAATGAGTTAGAGCACTAATTTAGCGCTAATTTAACCCTCTAAATACTCATTTATTACGAATAATAACAAGCCTATTTTGATTTTTATCTCAAAAGAGACTGAAAAATCAATTAATTGATTATTTAAACCAATAAACTACAAAAGGAAAACATCACGTTTTCCCCTTTTTTATCATGGTATCAAATAATGAATTGAATACAATCTATTGATATTTAGCAGTTAACCTGTACTGAAAGTTCGGAAGGTGGTAAACCTATTTGCAAGACGACAGGCTGAAATGCGTCATCATCACGCCAATGAGAAGCTAATTTCCGTGCAGTATAAAAACCAACCACACCCCCTAATACACCAGAAGTCGCTACCAAAAATTGGCTAAAATCAAACGATTGAGCTAACCCAGCAAAAATAAACAACCCTAAAATTGGAGTTAAGTACACCAGCATAGCCGAACGAATTAAACTCCCTTCGGGAATACCAACCTCGATTTTTTGTCCTACGACTAAAGGTTGTTCAATAGCAATTTCTAATTCATGTTCCGTGTTTGGCCCTATTTTGCTGAGTGCATAAGAGCCACACGTTTTACGAGCACCGCAACTTCCACATCCTGATGAAGAGCCATAACGCAGTAGTGCCCTTCCGTTTTGCCAACGAATGACAGTTGCCCACTCTTTTACCATAACCTACTCCCGAAACTGAACACTACCTGCGATAACTTGTGCCGTTGGCAAAGGTAATTCGCCAATTACTGTAATGACATTTTGCTTTTGTGTCATAGTATAAATTGAACGACGCCCATTTTGCATTGGTTGATCTAACAACGGGCCTTTCACCGATTTTGTCACATTCACTGAGAAGGTAAATAACCCATCGCTGAACATTGCACTTTCCACAACGTCATCTTCACTTAATTTACGTACAGAACGCGATGTTTCTTCAAAGCCTGGAGGAAGCATCCCCACTTGCCATTTGAAGGATGGTGCCGTATTTTTCGGATATACCAATAACGGCGGCATATTTACCTTACTCAATGCAAGTAATGAATCATTAACTGTTTTACTATCTAGCACTGTAGAGATAACCCGAAATTGTTCTAACGTTTGGCTGTTATTATCCAACAAATCAATACGTAGCGGCAGTTTCGTTTCCTCATCGATTAATAGTACATAATTAAATCGGGAATTGTCTTTCGATATTATGCGGATTACCAAAGCAGGTCGATCACCAATATGTGTGCGCCCCGCATCAATAAAATTGTAGTAAGGCTTTATCTGTTCATAATTTGTAAATAAAACAGAAGGTAAATTATCAACGATATTTTGACCATTCAAACTAAACGCATCGAAGCCTGGCTCAAAGTAACTAATCCTATCACCTTTTTGAACAATCTCTCGGCGTGATGAATCCATCTGAATCATTTGTGAAACAGGAATACCGTCAATAATTGCGTGGCGATATCTTACAGGTGTAATTGTTTGCGGGCTGAATGTCATAAATGACATTTCATAAGAAAGGTTTTGGGCAGCATTCCCCATTTCTTTAAAAAGGACATCGGCACCCTGTTCAGATGCCGAAGCTTGATTAGAAATAATCAGGCTGCCCGTCAGGCAGATGACGGATAACCATTTTTTCATTATTTCAGCTTAACTCCTGCCGCAGATGCAGGTTGTTCAGATTGTTGATATTGCTGGTTCAACATCGAGCGTCTTTCAATTTCATATTGTTGCAGCATCGCATTAATACGTTGATTTTGTTGTTCAACCTGTTGAAGTTGTTGTTCATTACCAAATAATTGGTTATCTGAAATATTCAGGCTTACAGGCGCACCACTTCCAACAGGAATGGTATTAAACATTGGCTCATCAACGGTGGAATCAACAGCATTACTTTGGTTGTACTGCTGTACCCCCACAATAACGGCTAACGAAACACATGCTGCAACACCAATTTGAGTTATTTGGCTCGCCCAAGGACGGATTTTACCCCAGAATGGGAAAGCACCCCAAGTCGCAGGTTCAGGCTGCGATTCGACAACTACCTGAGGATTAATACGCACAGCTTCATTCTCTAATGCTGCCGCAACGTTACTTGCAATATCAAAATGTATGACATTGCCAGTATCATTACGTAGAGTATCACGAATAAGATGATAGCTCTCCCAACGTTGCTTTAACGTTGAATCACATGAAATGGCATTTACAAGCTCTAAATCTAGAGCTTCGCCATCCATCATTGCGGAAAGTTTCTCTCTTTGCATGCCCAATTACCTTCAGTTAATTGCATCACAATTATAATTAATCTGCTGATTTAATAGCGTTAGTGCTGTTGAATCAGAGGTTGTACTTTATTATCAATCGCTTCCCTTGCCCTAAAAATACGGGAACGTACAGTACCTACTGGGCAATCCATAATTTCAGCGATTTCTTCATAGCTCAAACCATCAAGTTCACGAAGTGTGATTGCCATTCGTAAGTCTTCAGGCAAGGATTCAATGGTTTTGAAAACAACTTTCTTTAATTCTTCAGACAACATTAAGTTCTCTGGGTTCGAAATTTCTTTTAAAGCACCAGCGGTTTCAAAGTTTTCAGCATCACTCGCTTCAAGATCTGACGCAGGAGGGCGTCTATCTTGTGCGACTAAATAATTTTTAGCCGTATTGACCGCAATACGATAAAGCCAAGTATAAAATGCGCTGTCACCACGAAACGAACCGATAGCACGATACGCTTTTATAAATGATTCTTGTGCTACATCAGGCACATCCGCTTGCGGCACATAACGGGATACTAAACTTGCAACTTTGTGCTGGTATTTAATTACCAGTAAGTTGAAAGCTTGTTGATCGCCTTTTTGTACCTTTTCAACCAATAATTGGTCTGTTAATTGCTCGCTCATTTCGGGAAGCATCTCCCGAACTCAGGCTGATAATATGTTGACTTGTTCATGTTCTCCCATCCTAAAGCAAGCACTACTTTGAGTTATAGAAACCATTGAAGTTCAATTTAATCTAAAAAAATAGTCAAAAATTTACAAAAGTGCTGGATTTTCATTTTCTAAGATCCCAAAGATCCTTATTAAAACAGTTGCATACAAATACCTTAAAGGTCAAGAACACAGCATACGGATTTTGCAAATGAATGCTATAGCTATCACATTTATTCGATGCGAATAAATAAATAGACCTGGGTCAAGATAGTGACTGTAAACATCTATCCAGCAATAGTAATCGACAATCTGATAGGCTAACATAAAAAAACACACTACATACTATTATATACAGCAAACACTCATGAACGGATCCACACAGCATTACACTGATATTTTAATCATTGGCAGTGGTGTCGCAGGGCTATCCGCCGCCTTACGCCTTGCTCCTTTCCACCAAGTGACTATTTTGAGTAAAAGCAGCTTGAGTGAAGGCGCTTCTTATTATGCTCAAGGTGGTATTGCCGCCGTATTTGATGATACCGACAGCATCGAATCCCACGTTGAAGATACCCTCATTGCTGGGGCTGGCATTTGTCATAAAGGTGCGGTTGAATTTATCGCCTCTAATGCAAAAGAATGCGTGCAGTGGCTTATTGACCAAGGTGTTTTATTCGATACTGAAATCACAGAAAGTGGCGAGACTCAGTACCACTTAACGCGAGAAGGTGGTCACAGCCATCGTCGCATACTTCACCATGCTGATGCGACAGGAAAAGAAGTTGAAACTACGCTTGTTGACCTCGCTTTTGCTCACCCAAATATCCATATAAAAGAACGCTATAATGCTGTTGACTTAATTCTATCCGAAGACAAGGCACCCTCACGTATTTTGGGTGCTTACGTTTGGAATCGGAAAAAAGAGCAAGTTGAAACGATCCGCGCCAAAACCGTTATTTTAGCCACAGGTGGCGCGGCAAAAGTCTATCAATATACCACTAACCCCGATATTTCGTCAGGGGATGGCATTGCAATGGCATGGCGGGCAGGTTGCCGTGTTGCTAACTTAGAGTTCAACCAATTTCACCCCACTTGCTTATTCCACCCACAAGCACGAAACTTTTTACTTACCGAAGCATTACGGGGTGAAGGTGCGTATTTAAAACGCCCTGATGGCAGCCGCTTTATGCCTGATTATGACGAACGAGAAGAACTTGCACCTCGTGATATTGTTGCACGAGCCATTGACCACGAAATGAAACGTCTTGGCGCAGACTGTATGTACCTTGATATCAGCCATAAGCCAACAGATTTTGTGCAACATCATTTCCCAACTATTTATGCCAAATTAATGACGTTAGGGTTAGATATCACCAAAGAGCCTATTCCTATCGTGCCCGCGGCACATTATACCTGTGGCGGGGTGATTGTCGATCAAACAGGTATGACTGATATTGCGCACTTATATGCCATTGGTGAGGTTAGTTATACTGGCCTACACGGAGCGAACCGTATGGCATCTAATTCATTGTTAGAATGCCTTGTATATGGCTGGTCAGCCGCAGAAAACATCAAATCGACACTGCAAAATATTGGTGAAGTACCACATTTACCTGAATGGGATGAAAGCCGAGTACATAACTCCGATGAACAAGTTGTAATCCAACATAACTGGCATGAATTACGTTTATTTATGTGGGACTACATGGGGATTGTGAGAACCACTAAGCGCCTCGAACGGGCACTCCGACGTATTCATTTATTACAGCAAGAAATTCATGACTATTATGCTAACTTCCGTATTTCCAATAACTTACTAGAGTTACGAAACCTTGTACAAGTCGCGGAGCTAATGGTGCGATGCGCTTTGGCGCGCAAAGAAAGCCGTGGGCTACACTACACATTAGACTATCCAGATATGTTAGAAAATTCAGGTCCAACTGTCCTGAAACCTGAATAAAGCCACGAAACCAACGGAATAACTGTTCCGTTGGTTTTAATATTTAAGGTAAAACGGCTGGATCAATGCGCGAAAATCCTCAGTATACTCACCGCTCTGTGCTTTTAGAGCTAAATTGCTTACCTGAGAGTGAGAGTTCACTAATCGCAAACCCAATAACATACGGTGAAATGGTGTTGTTGGTTTGTCACTAACATTGACTCTCAACGCCGTAAACCACCCCCTACTTTCAGCCATTGCTTGCACTTTCTCACCAACTTCATACGGTAGCACTAAACAAAATAACCCATTTTCCGTTAAACAACGCTGGGCACATTCTAATAGTACGTCATGGGTTAGTGCGCTTGTGTAGCGAGCTTGGTCACGTTGCTCATCTCGACACGCCACCGCAGGCTCAAAATAAGGCGGATTGCTTACAATCAAATCATATTGAGTGGGTGAATGCTGACTATAGTGAATAATATCCTGATTGATGATATGTAACCGTTTCGCCCAAGGTGACTCCACAAAATTACATTGAGCTTGCTGCGCTGCTTGAACATCCAATTCAACAGCATCAATTTGTGCATTTTGTTGTCGCTGTGCCAACATTAGCGCGACTAACCCACTCCCACTACCGATATCCAATGCAAATTGAACATGACCAATAGGTGCCCATGCCCCTAATAATACGCCATCAGTGCCCACTTTCATTGCACATTGGTCATGGGCCACAAAAAACTGTTTAAATGTAAACCCACCTTTTCGGTAGTTTTTTTTCTGATTGCTCATCCACACACTCTACTTACCTGAAGCTGACCATTTTCTCATATTGAGCAAATAAAAGTCATCGTTTAACCTATTCGTTACAATATAATTCTTATAATATGAGAATTATATTTGAGGCACAAAAAGTTTACTGCTAAGTTCGAAAAAAAGGAGATGCGATGAACAGCATTAATAGAACCTTAGATGTCTTGTCCTACATCACGAGTTGCGCATCCCCAGTGACGCCACAGGTTATCTCAACGGCACTGGATATTCCATTATCAACGGTTTATCGCTTACTGACAATTCTCATAGAATGGGAATTTGTGTCTCATGCAAAGCAGTATGGTACTTATTGTGTCGGCTCGCAGAGTATCAAAAATCACGAAAAATACTATCACCACAGCTTATTGATGGAAGCCACAAAATCAGAGCTTCAATCATTAGCGAAAAAAACACGAGAAACCGCAGCGATTATCACCTCAAACCTGCGAGAAACGATTTGTGTAGACATGATAGAAAGCGAACAAGCCCTACGTTGCTCATTTATCATTGGCCGCGGTAATACCCTAATCAAAGGGGCCAGTGCCAAAACATTGTTAGCTTTTCATCAAACACAATACCAAGAACACGTGTTTGAGATACATGCAAAACAGCTTATTTCTGACGTAGATAAGCTGAAATTACAACAAGACTTACAGCAGATCCGCAAACAAGGCTACGGCACATCAACCAGTGAGATTGATGAGGGGGTCTTTGGCGTTTCCGCCCCGATTTTTAAAGGAAATGATGTACTGGCCGTCGTCTCCGTTATGGCCCCTGAATTTCGCTCAACTCACCGTGTTGACGAGTTAATTATGCATACACGTCAAGCGGCAGATAACATCACTAAATTGATTAATTTGGAGTAACTATGACACAACCTTTCCAATGGCAAGGGCGCACGGATGGTGAAACACAAGAACATTTGCGTATTCATCAAGTGATTAACAAAGTATCACCCGCACAATTTACGTTGATAGGCTTTGCCTCTGATGAGGGCGTAAGACGCAATAAAGGCCGACAAGGGGCTAAAGCAGGGCCTGATGCTATTCGTCGCCAACTTGCTGGGTTACCTATCCACCAACCGCTAGCCATTAAAGATCTAGGAACCGTAAGTTGTGATGATGGTGATCTTGAATCTGCACAACGCCGCTTATCCGACAAAATTATTGAAAGTTTAACTGCAAATGAGCGCCCGATTATATTAGGTGGTGGCCATGAAGTGGCCTTTGCTAGCTTTCAAGGATTATTTGATTATGTCGAACAAAATCAATCAGGAAAAACGATTGGGATCATCAATTTTGATGCCCATTTTGATTTACGTGAAGCTCCTGAAGCGACTTCTGGCACGCCTTTTTTACAATCTGCGCAGTTATGTCAGAAGCACCAGCGTCCTTTCCACTACTTGTGTTTAGGTATCGCTGATCATGGCAACACCAAGGTATTATTTGATACTGCAGACCGATTAGGCTGCCAATACCTTCGTGATAAACAGCTAAGCTTTTCGCAACGTCCACAAGCAGTTAAACAACTTCAAGCATTCATTGATGGCGTTGATTATTTGTATGTCACTGTGGATTTAGATGTATTCTCTGCCGCTATTGCCCCTGGTGTCAGCGCCCCTGCACCTAAAGGTATCTCTACCGAAACATTTGATGAACTTTTTACCGTTATTAAAGGCAGCAAAAAAATCGCCCTCTTCGATATTGCGGAGTGCAACCCTGAATTTGATATTGACAACCATACCGCCAAGCTTGCGGCTTATTTGATTTACCAATATTTATTCTAATAAAACAACACAACAATTCGACTGATAAATAAACTGTTCGCTTCAATCTGTTGAGATAGCTTCTATTCGAATACCACAATAAAAATAGGTTCGAAAAAATATCAACTTAGCTGTAACTCGCTAAATTATAATGTTTTTCATCATAAATATTTTAACTATTAGATTTCGAGTTACAGCTAGGCGGCTAACGAAGATAGCTGTAGGAGCATACAAAAGTATGTGACTACAGTAGCTGAGTGCGGCCAACAACGCTGTAGCTTGAAAGATAACAGTTAAAAAAGGGAAACTTATGATTCTACACCTAGACGCACTATCCACCTTATTCCTTACCGTCATCTGCCTCCTCATGGGCATCCACTTAAAAAAACGCATTGAGTGGTTACAACGATTTTGTATTCCATCTCCTGTCATTGGCGGATTTTTAGTGAGTTTAATCATTTGGGGACTGAAATCGTTCAACCTCGCTGAAATAAATTTTGATACCAGTTTACAAACCTTCTTGATGGTCGCATTCTTCACCACAATAGGTATTGATGGCAGTTTCCGAATTCTCAAAACAGGTGGTCGCTTATTATTTATGTACCTGTTTATTTGCTGGTTTGTGGTGATTTTCCAAGATACCTTTGGGGCAGGGTTAGCGCATCTATTAGGCATCGAACCTGTCATTGGTATTATGGCTGGGGGGGTATCACTCACGGGTGGCCATGGCGGAGCTGCTGCCTTTGGCGGTATGGCTGAAGGACTTGGCGTACAATCAGCGACAGTTGCTGCGATCGCTGCCGCCACCTTTGGGTTAATTACGGGAAGCTTATTGGGAGGCCCAATCGCTACCTATTTGATTAAAAAATTCAATGTCCGTATTCAAGCAGACGAAAAAGTTGAAAAAATTCAAGTTCCTGAAACTATTGCAGGGAAAATTGAGTCTATCGATGCACATGCTTTCTTGAAAATGCTTGCCTTGATCTTAGGGATCATGGTCATTGGTCAATTTGCCTCTGCGCAATTCACTAAAGCCACTGGTTTTTCACTACCGAGCTACGTTGGCGCGATGATCATTGCAATTGTCATCCGTAATATTAATGATCAGGTCGAATTGTTCCGCATCAACCAAAAATCTATCGATCTTATTTCTGAAGTCTCCCTCGGTCTTTTCTTAACTATGGCCATGATGTCACTGAAGATTTGGGAATTAAAGGCTGTGGCTCTTCCGCTCTTCACCATTTTATTGGCGCAAGTTGTCGTTTTAATTCTGCTCGTCGTATTTGTTATTTTTAGGTTGTTAGGGAAAAACTATGATGCCGCGGTAATGTGTGCAGGTTTGATGGGACATGGCTTAGGCGCAACACCAAATGCGATGGCGAATATGTCATCCGTTTGTGAACGTTACAAACAAGTTTCCATGAAAGCGTTTATGATTGTGCCATTAAGTGGCGCAGTACTCATCGACTTAGTGGGTATTCCATACCATACTTGGCTGATTAATATGCTTAGCTAATAAATATCTAGTCCAGGAGAGTTTCGGCTCTCCTGAATTCTTTTGTCATTTCGCTAACTTTTCCTCGAGTTATCGCTCCCTGTCTAACCTGAAAACAGTTACACTTGTGAAAAGCGGATTTTTTCAGGTGAACAATTTTGCTAACCTGTTTATAATCAGCGCCCCAAATAGAGGTATATAATGACTGCATCCACTTTTTCTGAACTTGATCTTGATGAAAGCCTAATTGACGCGCTGTCAGATAAAGGCTATCAACGTCCCACTGCTATCCAAGCTGCGGCTATTCCAGCTGCAATGGATGGTCGTGATGTGTTAGGTTCAGCACCAACAGGGACAGGTAAAACAGCGGCATTCCTACTGCCAGCAATTCAACATTTACTTGATTTCCCAAGAAAAAAATCAGGGCCACCACGCGTTCTGATTGTCACGCCTACCCGTGAATTAGCTATGCAGGTTGCTGACCAAGCAAAAGAATTATGCGCACATAATCACCTAGACATTGCAACAATCACAGGTGGTGTTGCTTATATGAACCACGCTGAAATTTTCAGCGAAAACCAAGATATCGTTGTCGCCACAACAGGTCGCTTATTACAGTACATTAAAGAAGAAAACTTTGACTGCCGCGCGGTTGAGATTTTGATCCTAGATGAAGCTGACCGTATGTTAGATATGGGGTTTGCAAACGACATTGAAACTATTGCAGGCGAAACGCGCTGGCGCAAACAAACCATGCTATTTTCAGCGACGCTTGAAGGTGAAGCCATCCGTGACTTTGCAGAGCGCTTGCTAGAAGATCCCGTTGAAATTGATGCGGATCCATCTCGTCGTGAACGTAAAAAAATTCAGCAATTTCATTACCGTGCGGATACCGTTGAACACAAAACTGCACTACTATGCCACTTACTGAAACAAGAAGAAGTGACAAAAGCGATTGTGTTCGTACGCAAACGTGAACGCTTACGCGAGCTTGTTCAGTGGCTACGTGAAGCAGGTATTGAGCCTTGTTATCTGGAAGGTGAAATGCCTCAAGCGAAACGTAACGAAGCGGTACGTCGCCTTGTCGACGGGCAAGTTAAAGTCCTTGTTGCGACGGATGTAGCATCACGGGGTTTAGACATCGATAACGTCAGTCATGTTTTTAACTTCGACTTACCAAGAACTGCTGACGTTTACTTACATCGCATAGGCCGTACTGGCCGTGCAGGTCGCAAAGGTACGGCAATTTCCTTAGTTGAAGCACATGACTTCCCGTTACTAGGTAAAATTACACGTTACATTGAAGACCCTATTAAAGTGCGTGTTATAGATGCCTTGCGCCCAACAACAAAAGCGCCATCTGAAGCGATGTTAAATAAGCCAAAACCATCGAAGAAAGTGCTGGCAAAGCGCAAAGAGAAAAAGAAAGAAGAACAAACGAAGAAAAAAGAAAAAGTACGCCATCGCGATAAGAAAAATATAGGGAAACGTCGTACTCCAGTCAGTCCAACAGCATCAGCGATTAGCGATAAAAACCAATAATCACTCAAACGGGTTTCGGCCCGTTTTTTATTTAATTCATCATATGAATGATTTTTTCTCGCATTTTTTTCCCTTCTTGCGTTAATGCATCATATTTAATGATATGATTATTAATGATATCTTTGCAATCAAGACCTTGGTTGTTTTTTGCCCGCCAATCAGCCCCATTGACTAACAACAATTCAGCAACATCCAAAGCATGACTATTTAAAGCATCATGGAGTGGTGTATTTCCTAAATTATCTTTTATATCAACCATTAAACCATTATCTAACAATATTTTAGACTGCATCACTCGGCCACTTTGAGCCGCTAAATGTAAAATACTTTTTTGCTGGATGAGTTGTGTATTTTTAATGGCTTGCCCATACTGTGAATCGAGTAGAATTTGCATAAACTGCCCATTCATAGCCCGCGCTGATTGATTCGCTAAAAAATCAAGGTCACATGCTTTATTGTGACATTCTAAAAGATTCGAAAACTCAACAACATTGCCTTTTTTAATGGCACTTTTACAACTTTCTTGCCAATTAATTTTTTGTTGCTCTTCGATGATTGGGAACACTTTTAGCGGGAGCTCGACGGCTTTATCATATTCCCCAGTAATCGCATTCCAATTATTCCACGGTTTATGTTTACACATCACCTTAATAATTTTAACCATCGTATGTGCAATAAAACTTCTTGTTAATAACCGGTGTGGTAACCAATTTTTCCAAGAACTCTGTTCGCTATAAGCCATTTTAATACGCGTTCCCAGCGCTGAAGGGATAGGTAAAGTATTTTGTAGAGAATCAAGCCAGTCATATTGCACAGTATAAAATCGTATCAGCCCTTCGTTCGCCATTCGTTCCGCAACATCATAATCAAGCCCGATCTTATTTACCGTATTCCTTGCCAGCCCTGCGGGGCTAAACACAACTGCAGGGCTATGGCTCGCCAATGCGGCAATTGACGCAAGGCCACCACCTAATGAGTGCCCCGTACAAATCAGATTTCCTCTTACTGCATTAAATAAAATATTTGTCAAACCAACAGATTGATAATACTGAGGTTCATACTGCCCTAAGCCTTGACGGATGTTGGCATAAAAATCCACAATATCGTTTGAGCCTGCAAAACAGAGAATATATAAATCATTATATCGGCATATATTGGCTTGAAATCCTGATGTCACATCACCAAGTAACTCCGCATCAATACCTAATGCATTAAGTTGAGTGGTATTTAATCTCTCTACACCTAACATCTGTTGCCAATCTGTATGGTAAGCCCCATACGATAACATGGCTAAAACAAAGTCTTTTTTTTGTGCATCTTGGCCAAAAAAGTGTTCTTTTATCGTATTTTTTGGCCAATGTTCTCTTTCACATAATGAAATATCTAAACTGCGATTTTGTAAATAAATGTCTAAGCCTTCTCTAGCAAGAGAAAGGCCATCCACTGAACTAAGTGTTGGTTGTATTGAAAAAGGCATAAATTCTCCCTAACAAATGCGTATGTTGGAAGAGTATTGGAAGCTAAATAGCGGTGAAGAGAAATAATCAACTTTATTAGAGGTAAATAAAAAGCCATTGATATCAATGGCTTTAGAATTTATTATACTGTACTAGATGTAATAGTGTTTAAACTTTATTACAGGCTTTCAGTGAAAGTACGAGTAATAACATCACGTTGTTGTTCAGGGGTTAATGAGTTAAAACGAACCGCATAACCAGAAACACGGATAGTTAATTGTGGGTATTTTTCTGGGTTTTTCACTGCATCTTCTAACGTTTCACGGCTTAATACGTTAACGTTTAAGTGCTGCCCACCTTCTACACGTACAGTTGGCTTCATTTCCAGTGGTACTTCACGATACTCAAAAGCACCTAATTCATCTTTATCAACGATTTGGCCTTCATTATAATCTGCTTTAGCACAAACACAGCGAGCTTCATTTTTCTCGTTATCCAGTAACCAGAAAGAATTCAGTAATGCTGCATTATCAGTTTTAGTAATTTGAATACCTGTAATCATGTCGACCTCCACGTTCGAACTTGATTGCGCCCGATTTTTTATATCAATCAAAGCTGCATTAACCATCAATCTTATGTAAATTTGCAATTGGATATTTGGTCTAACCAATGTCTATAGGTATTTTATACCAGCTCAATAGGTCACTTTCTTTGATATTTATCAATTATTCCGTATAGCAATTAATCAAACCCATTCAACTTTATGATTTAAATCAATATTCACCATAATGAAATCTTAATTATTTTTATAAACTTTCAAATTAATTTGAAGCGTAATTATAAAGATCAGGGCTTTATCTCTGCCCAACGAACCAGTAAGCTTATTACCATCATTTGGTTCAGTTATAAATTGCGCCAGCCAACATTCATTGTTATGGAAAATTTCATGTCAAATACCATTACATGGCACGACGTCATTGGCCCCGAAAAAGTAAAACCGTATTTTAAAGAAACATTAGCCTATGTCGCGCAACAGCGCCAAGCAGGTAAAATCATCTATCCCCCGCAAGATGATGTTTTTAATGCTTTTCGCTATACCGAACTTGCTGATATTAAAGTCGTTATTTTAGGTCAAGACCCTTACCATGGTCCAGGCCAAGCCCATGGATTGTCTTTTTCAGTTTTACCTGGTATTAAGCCACCACCTTCCCTAGTAAACATGTATAAAGAACTCGAAAAAGACATCGCAGGGTTTACGCGACCATCACATGGTTATCTACTGAGTTGGGCTCAGCAAGGTGTATTACTACTCAATACTGTACTCACTGTTGAACAAGCCCATGCGCATTCTCATGCACATTTAGGATGGGAAACATTTACAGATAAAGTCATTGAAGCAATCAATGAAAATACGGAAGGCGTGGTCTTTTTACTCTGGGGTTCACATGCGCAGAAAAAAGGGAAAATCATTGATACCAAACGCCATTATGTTTTAAAAGCACCTCATCCCTCCCCGCTTTCTGCGCATCGTGGCTTTTTAGGTTGTGGTCATTTTTCACAGACTAATGAAATTTTAGCTCAGCAAGGTAAAGCGCCAATTGACTGGAACCCAGTTATTAACGAATAGCTGCATATTATAGGTAAGCAAAAAAATGGGATACACATGTATCCCATTTAAACAATTATTTCGAAACAATAACCATTGCAGGTCTGAGTAATCGGTTATTTAACGTATACCCTTTTTGCATCACGTTAATCACATGATTAGGTTGGTGGTCAGGTGATTCAATCATTGTCATTGCTTGGTGAACTTCAGGGTTAAATGGCACATTCGCATCCCCCACAGGTTCGATACCAAACTTAGCGACAGCATCTAAGAACGTTTTCAGCGTTAAATCTAGCCCTTCTAACATGGCTTTAGATTGCTCATTATCGCGATCAGCAGCATCGATCGCACGCTCCAAATTATCAATCACAGGTAAAAGTTCATTTGAGAATTTCTCAAGTGCAAATTTATGTGCTTTTTCAATGTCTTGCTCTGTACGGCGACGAATATTTTCGATTTCAGCATGAGCACGTAACATTGCTTCTCGTTCGGTCTTTTGTGAAGCAGCTAATTGCTCTTCAAGCTCAGCAATACGCGCTGCTAACGCTTGTTCGTTTGCTTGTGCATCTTCTACTTGCTGGGAGTTCACTTCTTGCTCTGCTTGAACTTTTTGTGATTCATTTAACTCAGAAGCTTGCTCATCATGCATGTTTTGGTCTTTACTACTCATGAATATCTCCGCGTATTTAGCATTAATCCCATATATGAGAGTATTATGGGGATCTAATACAGGGATTCAAGGGAAGTCATACAATGAGAGGCCAAAAAAGTATGCAAAAGGACAATATTACAGCACATTCTCACTTCAAAACGATAGGCATTGTCGGGCACCCAAGGCATCCTGAAGCGTTAGCAACCCATGAACTGATTTATCACTGGTTAATTTCAAAAAATTACCATGCCATTATCGACAAACAAGTTGCTAAAGACTTGAAGTTAATGAATGCGACAACTGGCACATTAACTGAAATTGGCCAACAAGCCGATTTAGTCATCGTCGTAGGGGGGGACGGTAATATGTTAGGTGCAGCCCGTATATTATCTCGCTATAACAATAAAGTTATTGGTGTGAATCGTGGAAATTTAGGTTTTCTAACTGATCTTGACCCCGATAATGCCTTACAGCAACTTTCACGCGTGCTTGAAGGCGAATATCGTGAAGAACAACGTTTTCTGCTTGAAGCTCAAGTGATCAAGGCTAATCAAAAGGCGCGTAAGAGCAGTGCGATAAATGAAATCGTACTCCACCCTGGGAAAGTCGCTCATATGATTGAGTTTGAAGTTTATATTGATGATAAATTTGCATTCTCACAACGTTCTGATGGGTTAATTATTGCCACACCAACAGGCTCAACAGCCTACTCTCTATCGGCAGGAGGCCCTATTTTAACCCCTAATCTGGATGCCATTGTCTTAGTTCCCATGTTCCCGCACACACTATCTTCTCGTCCTTTAGTCATCAGCAGCGACAGTAGCATACGCTTGAAATTCTTACGTACAAATATTGATTATGAAGTCAGTTGTGATAGCCAAATTATGCTACCAATTCAAGATGGTGAAGAGGTTATTGTAAAACGTAGTAATAAAAATCTAAATTTAGTTCACCCTAAAGATTATAATTACTTCAATACGTTAAGCTCAAAATTAGGGTGGGCAAAAAAAACTTTCTAATTATTTTACTTTGCCTCTTTACTGTATAAAAAAACAGGATAAACTGTATGAAAACACAGGTGTGTATTTTTACAGGAGAGCGCAGATGCTTACTCAATTAACTATCAATAATTTTGCTATCGTTCGTGAATTAGAAATTGATTTTCGTAGCGGTATGACAGCCATCACTGGTGAAACTGGTGCGGGTAAATCTATTGCAATTGATGCGCTTGGCCTGTGTTTAGGTAACCGTGGTGAAGCCAATATGGTTCGTCCTGGTGCTCAACGGGCTGATCTCTGTGCCCGCTTCTCGCTATCTGATGCAAATATGGCCGCAAATTGGTTAGTAGAACACCAACTTGATAACCAAAACGAATGTTTATTACGCCGTACTATTGCCTCTGATGGGCGCTCAAGGGGCTTTATCAATGGCATATCGGTTCCCTTATCTCAACTCAGAGAATTAGGCACCCTATTAATCCAAATTCATGGCCAACATGCTCACCAACTGTTGCTTGATAATATTCATCAAAAATCCCTACTTGATGCCTATGCAAATCAGCAAGAATTGCTTGTACAAATGAAAAAAGCATGGCAATCATGGCATGATTCCTGTCAGCAACTCGCCGTATTTCAAAAGCAAATGCAAGAACGTGAATCACGTCAGCAACTGTTGGATTACCATTTAAAAGAGCTCAATGAGTTTCTTCCTGTCCAAGGTGAATTTGAGGAAATTGACCAAGAATACAAACAAATCGCCAATCATGGTCAATTTTTAACGATTGGGCAAAATACAGCACAAATTTTGTCTGAAGATGATGGTGCCAATGTTATCAGCCTGCTAAACATGGCAAAAAATGAATTAACCGACCTTGTTGCACTAAACCCTAAATTCTCAGGGTTACTTGATATGCTCGAAGAAGCATCAATACAAGTCAGTGAAGTCAGCGATGAAATAAAACATTATTGCGACCAATATGAGCTCGATCCTAATCGCTTGTTTGAACTTGAACAGCGCATTTCTAAGCAAATTAGCTTAGCCCGCAAGCATCGCATTGCTCCCGAGGCTCTACCTGAATTATTTCAACAGCTTTCATCTGAACAAGCGCAAATTGCCAACCAAAACGAAGATTGTGAGGCACTAAACGCGCAAGTCTTTGCTGACCACCAAAAAGCACTCGCTTGCGCAGAACGCTTGCACCATGTTCGTTTACATTATGCACAAGAACTCAGCACACTTATTACAAATAGCATGCACCAATTATCAATGCCTCATGGCTTATTCACTATTGATGTAAAATTTATACCAGAACAACTCCAAATTGATGGCGCTTGTAAAATTGAATTCAATGTTACAACCAATCCAGGGCAGCCACATCAAGCACTAGCAAAAGTCGCTTCAGGTGGCGAACTTTCACGTATAGCTCTTGCTATCCAAGTGATTACTGCGAAAAAAATGGATACACCCGCATTAATTTTCGATGAGGTTGATGTTGGTATTAGTGGCCCTACCGCTGCCATTGTGGGTAAATTATTACGTGAACTCGGCGAATCGACGCAAGTGATGTGTGTAACGCATTTACCACAAGTTGCGGGATGTGGTCATCATCATTTTTATGTGAGCAAAGAAACAAATGGCATTGAAACTGAAACTCACATGCAATTATTAGACAAAAAAGCAAGATTACAAGAACTTGCAAGGCTTCTAGCAGGTTCTGAAGTCACAAAAAATACGTTGGCAAATGCAAAAGAATTGCTTGCGGCGTAATTTTTGACAACTTTTTTGCGCTCATGTGGTCTTAGAGTCGATAAGGAAGGTTTTAAAATGTATCAATGTCGATTATCATTGATGTTCTGACTCCAAAAGGAATGAGATATCCATGCGTTATAAATTGTTAACTGCTGCTGCACTATCACTCGCATTAATGTCTACGGGCTGTTCAATGATGGAACGTCTTGTCTATCACCCAGACATTAACCAAGGTAATTACCTCACAGCGAAAGATGTTGCTAAGATCCAAAAAGGAATGACACAGCAACAGGTCGCTTATACTTTGGGCACACCAATGTTATCCGACCCGTTTGGTACTCAAACCTGGTATTATGTATTCCGTCAAGAGCTGGGGCATGATCCAGTCAAACAAGAAACTCTGACACTTATTTTTGATCGCAATGGTATTCTTACTGACATCAAAAATGAGAAGAACCTTGCAGCTCAGGAATCGATGGAAGCTGCTGAGACTAAAACAGCTGACTAATAATGCATATGCATTGATATAGAACTAAAAATGTAGCTACCTATAACTGGGCCTTGGCAGGTAGTTACGTGTGTTTTTATAAATATCTGATAATGCCTTCTGAGCTATAAAGTCACCGCTGATATAAACAAAAAAACCGAGCAAATAGCTCGGTTTATCAATTAACTGAAGTTTAATTACTTTTCGATTCTTTCGATTTTTCAGCACGCTTACGGCGTAATTCTTTCGGATCTGCAAGCAAAGGGCGATAGATTTCAATCCGCTCCCCATCCTGTACAGTATCAGAAAGTTTTGCAGGACGACTATATATCCCTACTTTATTTTTTTTTAAATCAATATCGTCACGCAGTGAAAGAATACCTGAGGCGATAATTGCCTCTTCTATTGTTACACCTTCAGTAAGCTTTACGGATAGTAAATATTGTTTCTCTGGCAGTGCATACACCACTTCAACATTGATATCAGACACTATAAACATCCTTAGCTCTTAATGTAAAAGCCTGAACCATATTATTAGCAAGTTCTTTAAATATTTTGCCAAATGCTAGTTCTATCAGTTTATTGGTAAATTCAAAATCAAGATGAAACTCAATTTTACAAGCATCCGCACTGAGAGGAATAAACCTCCACCCGCCAGACAACTTACTAAACGGCCCTTCTACTAATTGCATATGTATACATTTGTTGTCTTCAAGCACATTTTTAGTGATGAACGTTTTGCTAATTCCCGCTTTGGATACCTCAACAGAAGCCGTCATTTCCTCAGCACTATGACTGATAATACGACTCCCCACACACCCAGGTAAAAAGCTTGGGTATGAAATTACATCATTTACGAGTTTATACATTTGTTCTGCGCTAAAAGGGACTAACGCAGAGCGACTAATCTGTGGCATATCAATTCCTATCCCTAAAAACTGGGCATATAATAGCACTATTGATTGGTTAAACAAAAAACAAAACCCATACAGGGCAAGAAATGCACAATCAAAAAAATATCAACGCAGAAAGATTTCTTTCGACTCAGCTTACAGTATAATGATTGCACTATGACAAAGAAAAAACCATATAAACCCGGTTCAGCAACAATTGCTATGAACAAGCGTGCTCGCCACGAATATTCTATCGAAGAGGAGTTCGAGGCGGGTTTGTCCCTACAAGGTTGGGAAGTTAAATCACTGCGTGCTGGCAAAGCCAACATCGGTGATAGTTACGTATTACTGAGAGATGGCGAAGCCTATTTATTTGGTGCTAACTTTACGCCTCTTAACGTTGCTTCTACTCATGTTGTTTGTGATCCAACACGTAGCCGTAAACTATTGTTAAACCAACGTGAATTAGACACCCTTTATGGTAAAGTCAACCGTGAAGGTTACACCGTCATCGCACTTTCACTCTATTGGAAAAATGCATGGTGTAAAGTAAAAATCGGTGTTGCAAAGGGTAAAAAAGCCCACGATAAGCGTTCTGATATCAAAGAACGTGAATGGCAACTTGATAAAGCACGTATAATGAAACATTCTAATCGCTAAGTCCTAGCTTTATAGGATAATTTTCTGTTATACTGCGTTCAACAACTTGGGGCTGATTCTGGATTCGACGGGATTTGCGAAACCCAAGGTGCATGCCGAGGGGCGGTTGGCCTCGTAAAAAGCCGCAAAAAAATAGTCGCAAACGACGAAAACTACGCTTTAGCAGCTTAATAACCTGCTTAGAGCCCTCTCTCCCTAGCCTCCGCTCTTAGGACGGGGATCAAGAGAGGTCAAACCCAAAAGAGATCGCGTGAATGCCTTGCCTGGGGTTGCAGCGTTAAATTTAATCAGGATAGTTTGTTGATGGCGTGTCTGTCCGCAGTTGGCAAATGAATTTAAAGACTAGACTAAGCATGTAGTACCGAGGATGTAGAAATTTCGGACGCGGGTTCAACTCCCGCCAGCTCCACCAAATTATCTTCTAAGGACGTCCAAAGAAGACTAAAAAGCCCGCTAATTCAATGAGTTGCGGGCTTTTTTATGTCCTGCGCAGTCTGATGTCACCTAATTAAATCCAATCATCTTAGGCACCTTGATAGGCACCTCGTTAACCTTTATAGTTTTTGAGGTGCCTAAAAACAATGGAACATCAAAAATGGCAAGACAAACCAAACCCTTATCAGCAAAAGAGATCGATGCAGCAAAGCCAAAACAGAGTGATTATGTCCTCTATGATGGCGATGGATTAGAACTATTGGTTAAATCCAATGGCAGCAAGCTGTGGTCATTTCGCTACATTCGCCCTCTCACTAAAAAACGAGCTAAAAAGAGCCTTGGGTCTTACCCTGCCGTCAGTCTTGCTGATGCACGTAGTTACCGCCTTGAAGCAAGAACACTACTCGCTAAGCAGATAGACCCACAAGATCACCATAAAGAGCAAGTCCGTAACAGCTTAGAAGCTAAGGCAAATACCTTTCAACTAGTTGCTGAACGTTGGTGGGAAGTGAAGAAGTCCACCGTAACCGAAGATTATGGTAATGATATCTGGCGTTCACTTGAAAGAGATGTCTTCCCCGCTATTGGTGATATTAGTGTTACCGATATCAAAGCCCATATATTGGTTCAAGCAATACAACCGGTTCAAGCACGAGGTGCATTAGAAACCGTCCGCCGCCTTTGTCAGCGCATTAACGAAGTGATGATCTATGCTCAAAATACTGGCTTAATTGATGCCGTTCCAAGTATCAACATTGGCAAAGCTTTTGAAAAACCCAAGAAAAAGAATATGCCAAGTATTCCTCCTGATCAGCTACCAAAGCTCATGCAGACAATGCGTACAGCTAGTATTAGCCTATCTACTCGATGTCTGTTCATGTGGCAGCTACTCACTATCTCGCGCCCTGCTGAAGCCGCTGAAGCCCGTTGGGATGAAATCAACTTTGATACCAAGGAATGGAAGATACCTGCTGCTAGAATGAAGATGAACCGTGAACATACCGTTCCGTTATCTGAAGCTGCTTTAGCTATTCTAGAGCTAATGAAACCTCTCAGTGGTAATCGTGAGTTTATCTTTCCTAGCCGTATCAAGCCTACCCAACCGATGAACAGCCAAACCGTCAACGCTGCGTTAAAACGCGCTGGATTCGGTGGTGTATTGGTTTCTCATGGCCTACGCTCAATTGCTAGTACCGCACTCAATGAGCAAGGCTTCCCACCCGATGTTATCGAAGCCGCCCTCGCCCACGTTGATAAAAATGAAGTTAGACGCGCTTATAACCGCAGTGATTACTTAGAGCAAAGGCGACCTATGATGCAATGGTGGGCTGATTTTATTGAGGAGGCTGACAGGGGAAGTATTATTGAAGGCGGGATAAGAGGGATATCGCTAGTTGGGTAATTTGTGTGTGCCAGCTAAATTTAGTTGGCACTATAACAGTACGGAGCGATACTCATATCTAGTTGAATTCACAGCTAGAAGTAGATATTAGTTACATCACAACCAATCACACCTACCAGTGCGATCGACAATAGCTATTTTACTCCATCCTTGCTTCTTCAACGCGTCAACTTCCTTTTGGTTTATTTCTCCACTCTTATTTTCGATATAACTCCTTTTCATTGCCAAGCAAAGGAGATGTGAAGGCCGTGTCATAGCAACGTAATGAAGCTTTAATCGCTTTATATCAGAATCAGAAATTTTATTTCTGGGTTTACATTTTATCCATGGAAAAATCATTTTTAAATGATGCGATTTATTGAATGTATCTAATACCAAAGTTGCGGTATGCGTTTCGCCTTTTACAGAATGAATTGAACCTAACTTAATATTCACTTTCCGTCCGTCATTTTCTACAGTATATATATTGTTCCTAGTGCCAATATGGTTTGAAGAAAAATCTTCAGATAGTTGATAACCTAGAAAAGGGTGGTCGCTCTGCGGAGCTACCCCAGATATAGAAGTCACGACATCAATTACAATATCCTTCCATGTGGTACTCCAATCAGCCTCCGAAGGGAAATTTCGGCCAACAGCGAAATAGCTCATAAGGTTGAGGTATTTATCATAATTCGCACGGTCATCCTTTAGCAACTCCAAAATGAATCGATGATTTCTTTGTCTTGGTTTTGGATCGAATAGGGTTGATACCTCTTTAGCAAAGTTAATTATCCCCATAGAAATACGTTCAACTGTAGTGAATGATTCACCTCCAGTTCCATCTGTAGCTAACCTCTCTCCCAACCTATGGCCAGCGTTGACATATTGCAAAAAATTTTTAGGCTTTGGGTCTTTACTCGCGATATCTGGATCATATTTAATGCAGTAATGAGATAAATTGTGGGGTTTGTTTTTTTCAGACCCATCTTTATCTCGGTGTACAGCTCCAACAGCGGTAAAGGTTAGTCGATCCAACAATTCTTGTTCTTCATCAAATACTGAAAGCAGGTAAAGCCCATAGGCTTTTAAAACAGCCCCAGTACTATTTTCGTCAATTAGAAATATAGCGTGTGCTACATCTTTTGATGAACCGACCTTTGGCCCTTGGCCGGTCAAACTCATTTTGCCTACCGATAAAGGAGAAGCTAAATTTGCTATTGATTGATCAAAGCGATGGCTATTTGGGAGGTCATACTTAACTTCATTTGATGGAAATTTATCAGTTTTTGCACTGTTAACCTCACCAGCATGATCGAATATTTCTTGATCACTATCCCCGAATCGTACACGGCAAACCGCGCCATCACCTTCTATAAATGCTCTGTGAAGAATGGATGATTGAGCCTCACTGTTATCTTGAACTTCATCAAGGAATACAAGGGGGAAGCGGCCTCGGATATGTTGTTTCATGGAAGGTGAATAATCCATAAGATCATTTGCCCACATAAACATTTCATCATGTGTATGAATACCGAATTTTCGGATAGATTCTCGACAAGAGTCTGACATGTCCTTATATGATTTCGTATCTACACCCAGTACACCTTTTCCCCAACGCACTTGACCAATAGAAAATTGACTGTTAGTAGCCGTTATCACATCTTTAGGTACAAGAACTTTTTCAGCGTTTTCCCTAGTCCAAGGTTTTAATTTATTCCAACGCCAACTATATGCAAACTCTGAATCAATAACTTTTATGGGAAATCCTTTTGATCTCAACCAAGGGAGAGCCATAAATTCATTAACAAACCCATGTATAGTTCCAATGTAATGTGGATATGACAAAAGCGCCCGGCCGACTTCCGTTCCTCCTAGGCGCTTTTCAATTTCTTCTTTAGCCACATTCGTATGCGATAGAATACACATACCTTGACGTCGATAAGGCCAGTTACGTGCAAGTATCGCCAGCTTTGCAACAAGTAAAGTTGTTTTTCCACTACCGGGGCAAGCCGATACATCCAATGTTTCGCTAAGGGATTTAAGTATTCGCTCTCTTGCACCGCCATCTTTTTCTGGTGAAAAGGCATCATCGGGTAAGCCTAATACTTTCACCACCCAAGTAATATCATCATCCGTAATCTTTGGTAGTTCAACTTTCATGAATCTCACCCCCTGAAGCAATATGAAGATTCGATGTAACATAGTCTATTGCATCAACAACATAGCTCGGAAGCTTAGTCCTTAAATCATATGTTTTTTCACGAGTTATCTTGTCCAAGATAATTCCACAAAAATACTGTGCCGCGATGGACTTTGAAGCTTTAGAGCCTGTGACATACATTGCATAGACTTTACTAGCTAAAACTTCATTCATGTCCCAACTCTTCTCTACAGCAAGTTGCTCTGCGTCTTCCTTTAAGGCTGCGTATTTGGTTTGAGCCTTCTCAAATTTTTCCTTATCAGTAATTTCAGAGTAATTCCCCCCCTCATCCCATATCGCTAGTTGAGCTGCAATGTAGACCTCTTCAGCCAAAGCGTTATTGTTTGAAAATGCTAAGTCATATTCTAGTGTCCACTCATCTGCTACAAAGGACTTAACATTCTGCCCATGGGCCTTGCATTTAATCTTTTCCTTATGTTCATTTAATCCCGTTAATTCAAAATCCCTCTTAGCGCGCCACTTTCTCTCTTCTCCACTCCCTAATGTTGGCCAATCACTATCGTCTTTGATGATCTTAATAATATAGGGACCACAGTTTGGCATAACGTCCAAGTCGGTGACACAAGCAACAGGCGTAGGTTGTATTCCATCTTGATCAGGATTTTTTCTCATAAATATTTTAGCGTATCGCCGCAGTCCAACGCCTCCGACATTGATTATAGAAACTCCATGTTCCGTAAAATCTTTCCCAATGCACTTGGCCAATGTAGGCATCAAAATGTTTTCCGCATCGCCCTCTACAATTATGACACCACGGGCGAAAAATAGATTTGCTTTAGTTACATCTAGAAAACGTGAAAGGAATTTATAATCACTTGAATCAAGCTCAGTTTCACCGTCAGCGGTAGAAAAAGCCTTGCCAGCTCGAATAATAACTAAATTATTAAGATCAACCTCTGATGCTAGATTGGGGCTATGGGTAGTGATTATTATTTGTGGTTTGTTTTCTTTATCTTCTTTTGAATTAACTATTTTCTGAAGATACTGAATTAACCTAAGTTGACGCTGTGCATGTACATGAGCCTCTGGCTCCTCTATTAACAGTAATGGAAAATTATCTTGATTATCGGCTAAAAGTATTAATTCGCATGCAATGAAGAGGATGTTATTTGACCCTAGCCCCATTCTCCCAAGTGTATTATCCACATTTAGAGTTAGCTTTTCTAATAGTTGCCTAAGCCTCTGAGAATCAGAGCCATTCTGACTAACTGATATCGAACTTTTTATTGAGTCGCCATGAAGTTGCAGTTCGTCTAAATGACTATTAACTTTGGATTTCCCATTCTCAATATGCGGGTGATGTTCAATCAGCTTATTGAATAAGTCACCCAGTCCTAGTAACCCCAGCTTTTTAATGTCATCGTAACTAAATGAAGATAGGTCAGTACTTGCCGCATCAAACAACAGGCCTACTTCTGCTCCATCGAGCGAATTTAACACCATCGAAAGCCTAGAGTTACGACCAGAGGAAAGCTCTCGTTCAGCATCACGAAGAGGCCTTAGATATGTAGCTGCAAGTAATAAACGGCAGTTGTTATCCAGATTTGGACCTTCACCATTTTTACCCGAGCGAAAGTCTGTGGAGATATATGGCCTACCAGCCCTAATTCCCATGCGCTTTGCAGTGAGCGTAAGGTGTAGGATAGGTTCATCTCCCTGATTAACTCCATAGGTTAAATATTCTGCGAATCCTGATTTATCGCCGGAGGTTAATTTTTTAAATGTGCCTGATATTTTAATTTCACTTGATTCAGAACTACCTTCACTTGACTTGTGAAAGTCATCATCGCTAAATCGAAGCCATTCTTGATCAGTTGTTCCGAGAAGGAATCTCAGTGCATCAATTACTGTTGTCTTGCCAGAATCATTTTCACCGACAAGCGCTGTTAACCCTTCGCGAAATTTAACTGTAATGCCGTCAGGGCCAAATGATCTAAAATTGGTAATGGTTAACTCAGCTAAATACACGATTATTGTCCTTCGTTGTTAATTACTAGGGGTTCGCTTTGGGTCGACTGCTGATTTTTTCTCAGGCTATCAAACAATTTAAAATTATATCCTTTTTGCTCTATATTGACCGTCAGTTTTTAATATGTACTACGCTGCTCGAATATAAGCTAATACAATTGCAGTTAATCACTTACCCAATTCTTGACTACGGCTCTTACTTAGCCTTACCTCATGCCAACATTTATCCACCTGATTAATTGAGTAATATATTTACCTCAAGCAGGGCCAGTTATACCCTGTGAATTAAGTAATTGAATTGAGCAATGAACCGTATATGAAATGTCTTAAGCAACTTTCTATATCCTGTTTATTCAAATCGCTGTTCACGTCCTTCAGCATCCTTACGTTCACGGACTCTTTCATTCTCTATCCAGCGAATCAGTTTTTCATTCACCGACTTTGTAGCTATAGAAATGTCGGTACGCTCATGGGTAATTAGCTGGCTAATTGCATCTGCTCTAGATTGCATTATATTTGCCAGACTACCAGACCAACTAGATGGAGCTGTACGCGCTGCAAAAGCTTCTAAAACAACTTTTGGTTCAGGTGCTAGTTCTAATAATTTGATTGCCACCTCAGACAAGATCGTTGCTGATGTAATCTCATCTTTTACCCAAAGGTATATGCCTGTCGCTACAGCCGCAAATATGCTGCTATCATTTTTGGTACGGCACCACTCAAGCAGTAAATTCATATCTATTTTTTCAAGAGCAGAACCATTCCTATCATCACTACGGATAAAATATAATCGTGACTGTTTTTGCCTATCGGCCCCTTCAAAAACACGACAAAGAAATTCGTCTGGCATCAATGACGCAGTCTTTCCAATAACATTTGCAAATGAGTAAATACAACCGTAGCTATTGTCAATTACCTCAAAAATAGTATTTAACCACTCTAGTTTTTCCGATTCGTTACCATCAAAACGTAAAGCAGCATTAATCACACGCTCCATGTTATAATCGCTCATACCGCCAGAGTCATTATCATTCCTCTTAAGTCGCGATATTCCAGCTTTCAGACCAAGTAATCTAAATTCAGCACCAAGAGTATCGATTGCTTCATCTTCGTCATGTAACCTCATGCTAAGGCCATCTAAAACTATATCATCACCATTTGGTTTACTTAAAAGCCTTGAAGTAAGGTCAAGAATGCACTCTTTTGGTAAATCTCCATATTCTTTCCTCCACAAAATCGGACCATACATGATTGGCCTAATATCTGGATCATCCAAAATTGTCATACAGCGATTCAGATCATTAACTGTAAATTCTCGTTGTGGATGTAGAGCAACTAAAACGTTTCTAAGTTCATTATGTTTTGCGCACTGTTCAAGAAATTCCTGCGCTAGCTCTCTATTTACAGAATCAACTTCGTCAATAAATCCCTTAAAAACTGAGAAATCTTTATTAATTTCGGGATGTTTCTTCAACTCATCAACAAGATTCTGCCAATAGATTTTCTGATCATATGTTCCTTTAGCTAATCCTTTACCAAAAGCTATTCGATATGGCATCCAATCAGCAGAAAATAAATTAGAGCCTAATTCACCAAGCGTATAACTTGAGCAAGCGAACTCTTGGCCTAATAATTGTGCTTTATCAGCAAGGCGTTTTTCTGATTTACTATATTTTTCAGTTGTATCTAGTCTAAAATCATCGTCCAGCGCCCAATAATCCCCACTGCTACTGAATGCATACGCCATTATTATTGAAATTAATTCATTTGGTTTTAACTCTTTTTCTAAAGCGGCCAGATTATCTGGTAATGATTCAACTTCTTGATTATTTTGATGTTCAGTATAATCAAAATAGATCACTGAACGAATGGCTATCCAACCTTCTCCCCAAGGAGAGTCATTATGCAATTTACGAGCTACATCGATAAGTATTTCTCTCATCGGTTCTTGAAACCACATTCCTCTAAACTGATTCGCCAGAATTTTTCGAGCACAGTTTTTCAACTCAAGGTCACTTGAAATCCCTAATTGCAATGCAAAATTAATAAAAATATGACGCCACTCAACCAGTTCATCGTAGTTAGGTTCGAATCCAAAATCTCTAGGCTTAGCACCAAATTCATACAACCCAATACCTGACCATAAACCACTATCAAGAGCAGTTAAAAGCATTTTAAGCCCTAAAGATCTACGAGCAATAATATCTGAAATAAGGCATTCATTCATAATCTCAATACGCTGCTCTATAGAAGCATGGGTGCCTGATAAATATGGCTGATAAAATTTTGTCAGCTTTTGTCTAGCGGTATCGTTTTTACTACTTTCTTCTTCATAATCCGCAATTAGAATTAATAGCTTAGCACATCGCTCAAAGTTACTAGCTTCGTAAGCTAATGCTTGCAGAATTTTAATTATAGAAGCTAAACGTAAAACATCGGGAGCAGATTGAAACAGTTCGATTATGGTGGTTCTATTGGAAGTAGTGAGCATTACTTCTTTGAACTGGGAGCTTAAAAGTTCGACTTCTATTCGATCAAGCAATGCAGTAGGTGCCACTGGAGCGATATATTCCAACATCCTTATTTGTGAATCATCTAGCTCTAGAATTTTCCCTAACAGTCCTTCAGGTTGTAACCAACTTTCAACAATCTCGATGGCGACAGGATGGTCATGTAACAACCCTAACCGATGAGCAAATGACATTAATAAACGTTGATTGTTCGATGCTTCAAAGGTTGCCCTAAGCTGTTCGGTGGGGATACTATCAAGTGCTGACGATGCTAATCTGTTCGCAATAGCATGAGGTAAAATAGCTCGCCAATGAGCTCTTTTTTGTACAATATGCCTATCTATTAATTTTTTGACTGTGCGAAATAATTGGTTTTTAGGATACCCAGAAAGAGAGCTCAATACTTCTAATTCACTTTCCCCTACATCGGGATCAGAAATCGAAAATGAATATACTAAAGATAATATTTCCGCTTGCTCCTTTAAATCATCATTCTGGTGATTACGTTGATCGAATAAACGGTTAAACAATTGAGCGTCGGATAGTTGAGCCAAACTTTCACCCTCTTCCACCCTCTCAGCTATTGCCAAAGAGACTCTTGCATTACCATCTGCGAACTTTGCTACCCTACGAGCATTATTCTCGCCTATATTAGGAAAACGACGACGCAGTAATTTTTCAGCGACTTCCGGTCCAACTGTCTCTATGTGAATTACCTCTGTGGTCTGTGGTTTATCATCCCTAATATCGTACTCAATAGTAATGAGTTTTACATTGTCACATGCAGTAGAAACCCTTTTAGCCAAATCTGCATGGAGGTCTGACGGACAATTATCAAGGATCATAATTGAATGTCGGTTTTCAGAAATAAGCCTCTCCAACATGACTGTAGCCGACGGCTCTGGTTTAGCACCAGTATCAACATAAACAGCAATTGTTCTATCAAGAGCATCTGTTCCAACTGTATCTACAGTTTCATCAAAAAGCGCCTGTACGATACGCGTTTTCCCTACCCCAGATAACCCAGTAATACGAATTGCTTTATTAGTTGTTCGTACAAGGTCTCTCATCGGTCCGATTGCATCTTCAATACTAAGATTCTGACCTTTTCCTGATGGCAATGAGATCTTCACACCTTGTGCGAAAATTATCGTATCTACCGCTCCTTGCGGTGGGTTGCTCCATGCCCCATACGGCTGCCAGCCAGAGTATCCTCGACCCAACTTCCTTTTCACCCATAACATCACTGACGGATGTTGGCGCACCCACTGAGTTAATTTAGAACGGTCAAAGAAGCATAAATGCAAATTACTGCCATTAGGATCTCTGCTCGCTGCATCCTGCATGGCTTCAATACGGTCTTTTAACATTGGAGGAGAGCAATCATCAGCTAAGCTGACAATAATGTAACTTCCCCCTTGTGCGGCTAATAAAGAAATCGTTGATGATAATTCACCATCAATAACCATTTCTTTTGTAATAGCAGTCTTCGGCATTGAATGTTTTTTTGATTGAAGGATTGTATTCGGTCTTTCAATAAATCCTGTAGTTAATTGCTCTACAGGAACATTAACATGAACATCAATACCATCATCTGGAGCATTGATTGATCCAGACCAATTTACCCTAGCAGGGCTATGACCATGTGCTGCTACTTCTGCCTCTGAAAGACGAGCGATTAGTTCTTCTAACTGAATATCAGATAGCCCAAGTAATTCATCTTTTTCAATATCAAAAATTGCCATGGCTTAGACTTTTTAACGAAAATATTGGCACTTAAATTGCCGGAAGTGAAACTATTATATCGAGTTGAGCTAATAGTGCATGTATAAGGTATAGAATGAGTAGAACAATCACAGTAAAGACTAATAAATTTATGATCAGCCTAACTGTCGTAACACTATTGGTTCATAAAAACCAGAAATAAACCAATAGCATATCAACATAACTATCAAAACTGATTTATTTAATCATACTCACTTAGATCTTTTCTTGGCATTTTTCTTTTTATACTTTCTGGTTATAGCTACTTCCTCCATGGCAGCTCTGACATCATCGTAATCTCTAGACCAATTGACAATTTTGTTAGTTAAATCATCATATTTGATCTCTATTTGTGGATATTTATTTTTTACTAATTCAATATACCCCCATAAATCTTCTGTAATTATTTTTGCTGCAACAGTTTTGTTTTTCCATTTTAAAGACTTAGGGTTCGATTCAAGCAACAACTCACATGCTTTTTGTCTTATTTTAGCGTAGCCATCACTCCTAGTTCGGATTCCCTTTTTAGCCGCCTCAGATCGTTGTCTATTCAATCGATTTAAATCTTCACTAAAATAACTATAAACGCCTAATCCAAAGCTCTCACTTAGCACCTCTAGACTTTGCATTAAACACTCAACAACGACAACTTTATGCTGGAATGGGGTATTTCTTTCATAAAAATTCATCGCTAATTGAAAGTTAACACTTGACCAAAATACACTGTTTAAAAGATAAACATTAACGCCTTTATCTTTATCATTAAATTTAAGATGCAGACTCCTAACTCGTCTGCGATAACTACCTACTGGGTCTTTATTATTTGATATTTTGGCATATAACTCCGCTGCATACTTTTTAACTTCATCATCTTCCCCATTCAACATACCTAAAACTTTTAACGTTGAATCAGCCCGTAAACCCCTCCACCCTCTTTTTTTTATTTCATCATGAAATTGTGCTTGTTTACTTTCAGTAGCCTTACAAACGACACGCATTAAATCAATTAAATCATCCACTTAAAACACCCTCAATATTATTTTTGCTTCCACCATATTTTTCATCCCTAAGCCGCAATAAAATAGCTATTACAAACTTAAACATAACTTAATAAGTAGAGGAAATCACACTATGAATCAATCCAATATCATGATTCTTCGACTACCCACTGTAATCGAACGCATTGGTATCGGTCGTTCCACCATCTATGACTGGATCAACCCAACATCACCAAGGTATGACCCAACGTTTCCTAAACAAAAAAAATTAGGGAAGCAATCTGTTGGTTGGATCGAATCCGAAATCAACGATTGGTTACTTCAACGAGAGTCAACCTAGCTAGTCATTATTTTATCATTAACGATACTAATGTTTTATTGAGAATGTTTATTATTGTGAAGAAGTTAAAGAAGTAAAACCAAAACAGGCCTAAATTATCGAATATTGACTATTCAATAACGTTAAAAATTATTTATACAAAACTTAAGAGAGGATAATTATCATGTCTCAACGGATAACTATTACTGTAAAAAATGAAAACAGTTTAAAACAGATAGATGAGTACTGCTGTAAGCATAAAACTTCACGTTCATCTTTAATATCCAGTATATTAAAGAGTGCTTGCCCATTACTTTCAGAGATAAACCAATACACTCAATTAACTAACGAGCTTGAAAATAAATTATTTTCCCCTGATAAATCTTCAATGAATTATCAAGGGAAAGCATCTACATTTTCTTTAGCTGAACATCTTTTAGATATATGGCAAACGCACATAATAGAAAAAGGTGTCATTATTGATCAACATGCTTATCCTCATGCATTTAAAAGTCCTAAAGTTGGCCTCAAAGAAAAAATAAGCATTCAAGAAGAACTAGATCACTATATTAGCGAACCCAATATTAAGAAAGCTATCTTTATTTATACTGATAGGCATGTTCACTATAAGCTACATAAAGCAGGTGGATTATCAAATACGATTTTAATTAAAAACACTGAGTATAAAAATTATGTTTTTGACTTTAATGGGATCATTAACATACCGATGAATGATATTGTTTTTTTTGGCATTGAAGAAGCGATAAAGAAAAGTAAGGTACAGTTAAAACATACCTATGAGGCTTTTATACCGATTTATCACACAAACCATCAGTGCATTCTAATTGGGGTTATTGATAGGAACAATGCCAACAAAAGAATAGACAAAAGCTCAAACACCATAATCATAAACCCATTATAACAGGTCATTAATGCGTTTTTTGATACCTAAGGGAATAAAATGAGCCAATATGCATACATCCGAGTAAGACATGATGACAGTGATGCCTTAGCAAATCTTGAGCAATACACACAGGAAATTGTCACGTTTTGCCCTGATGTTAAGGATAATATCATCATTGAACGTCAACCATTGCTTGATGTGAAACTTCCTCCACCACAACTTATGGAGCATATTGACCATATTTTAACACCAGAAGACACTTTAATAACAAGGAGTCTCTATGATATAGGAAATAATACTCAGCAGGCTGCACAGATTTTATCTCGATGCCACGAACTTGGTATGGCTGTTATCATCCTTAATCAGTCTATCACGAATATATTTGAACAGAAGTTTTTCTTGCTAGACGTGCTGAATCTATTAAATGATTTAGAAGAAAGCTATGAAGCACTAAATCTAAGCAGGCGACATTACATTTCGTTATCCCAAAATAAGTCATTAGGTCGACCAGCAGGAAGTAAGTATAAGGATTATATTTACGAGCTAAGGTGCAAGGGATATAAACAACGCGAGATAGCAAATAAACTTAACATTAGTCTTTCAACTATAAAGCGCCACTGGAATAAAAATATTTTCGAATAGGACTAACTCCAGAGTGATTAATTAATAGAAAATGCAATTACAGTGCGACTCTAAATATATTTTTCGTGTTGGATAGGTATTATATATAACATCTATCATAGCTAGCAAACAATAAAGACTATAGAAGGAACTCATTATATAAAAACACCGAGGAGATGATATCCGATTTAATAAAATCTATTTTAAACCTTATTAACTAAATCATACAAAAAGGGATAACGCAGATCCTTTGCTTTATCCCGAAATTACTTTAATCATATTAAAAGGGTAAATTAATATTATCCTAGGGAACACTCATGTCTAAAAATGAATATAATGAATTTTATCTAGAATGCATTGCTGATACATTAAATTATGCTTTAAAGGAATACTCTCGTATCACTGTAATACGAGTTGACCTTCACTTTCCGCCTGTTATAGACAATGGAGATATGCCGACCTGTTTCCCTTATTTAGAAGGAAGTCCTATATCCCGATTTACTGATTCCTTAAAAGCTAAACTTAAGCACGATCAACACCGTAAAGAGGTTCAAGGTAAACGTACTTTTGAAAACAACATGCGTTATATGTGGGTAAAAGAAATCGCAACTGCAATACAGCCTCATTACCATGTATTTTTAGTCTTCAATAAAGACGCATACTACCATTTAGGGGACTACAATTTGTTCGAGCCTAGTTTACGGGCCATGATCACCACAGCTTGGTACAATGCATTACAGCTCGAATTTGATCCTTCTTTTGATACAGGCACATTAGTACACTACCCGGAAAACTGCCGATATTGCTTAAATAAACTTTCAGCATCATTTTCTGAGGATTACCAATTAGTCATGAAACGTTTAAGTTATTTAGCAAAAGAATACTCCAAGCAGTACAGCCCTGTGCGTCGTAGTTTAGGGCGTAGCCAGTATTGATATTTGTGGTGGCCTTAAGGCCACCTATACAATAATCGATATTAGTAGCTACTCATACGGTGGAGCTAATACCTCACGATTACCATGGTGGTCTTGTTCACTAACTATGCCTTGTAATTCTAGCTGCTCTACAATCATTGCGGCTCTATTGTAACCGATTCGGAACTGCCGCTGGATCCCTGAAATAGAAACGCGCTGTTTTTCTACAACATACTCAGTTGCTTGGTCAAATAATGGGTCAAGTTCTTCCTCTACCACATCTCCATTCTGGGCATCCCCATAAAAATTAAGATAACTCGCGCTTCCCCATCGTTTACAATAATCGACTGTATCCCTGATATCTGAATCACTCACATAAGTACCTTGGATCCTAGTCGGTTCAGATAAACTCGGTGATGCGAATAGCATATCACCCAAACCAAATAGTGATTCGGCACCATACTGATCAAGGATTAAATTAGAATCAGCCCTAGACGACACAGAAAGAGCAATACGCGTAGGAATATTGGTTCGAAGCTGTGAACCGATACTGGTGGATAAAGGGCTGCGAGTCGTTAGAATTAGATGAATACCAACCGCGTGACCTTGCTGGCTCAATAGAACTAACATTTCCCCTATTTGTTTATACTCGCCAATAAGTTGAACGTAATCATCAACACAAACAACAATTTCAGGCTCACTGTCTAAATAAGGATGATCGCTATAATTTTCATTAGGGCGCCAGAAAGGATCAGGTATAGGCCTACCTAACTCTTTCGCACTTGATATTACCTTATTGTATCCACTCAAATTACGTTGATTTAATGCTCCAAATAATTTTTGTCTACGCTTTAACTCATTAACCAAAAACGTTAATGCCTTTATTGATTCAACGAAATCAGAAGCGGAAGGAAATAATAAGTGGGGTATATCGTTGTATAAACTGAGCTCAAGCTGGCTTGTGTCAAACATCACAAAGCGAACTTTATCCGGTGAGTTTCTGTATAAAATGCTCATTACCAGAGAATGCATTAACATTGACTTGCCTGAGCGGGTCACGCCAGCAATAAGTAAATGTGGCATTTGAGCTAAATCCCAACCAACTGGCTCCCCTATAATATCTTCTCCTAACATGACGGAAAGGGAAGATAATCTATTGTTTCCGCTCCATAAATTAAAGCAGTCAACAAAAGGTACTACTCGACGATATGTGTTAGTGACTCGCAATCCGATATAAGGCGTACCTGCAATAAAATCAATAATTTTTATATCAACGGCGCTCAGGGAACGACACAATTCTGGCACTACCGCTGTCACTTGAGAGGCTTTTATCCCTCTGCCCAGTTCGATTTTAAAGAGTGCAAATGTTGCGCCTTCGTCATAACCGACAACCTCACCTCTTATTTGGTATTGCAGAAAGCAAGATTCAATAGCACGGGCCATAGCTTCTAGCTCTTGAGGTGACCAACAAAGCTCAGAGGTATGAATAAACGGTTGTGCCATAAAGTCCTCCCATCAAGGCGTGTTAGTTCAGTAAATTAGGGTCACCAACTATATTTCAACTATTACCCACCACACCAATTGATACTTCTTAAAATTATCAGCTTGCTTTCATATACTTAATCATTTGCCACTGGAAGGAAACTGTTTTGATGTCATAAATCATATCCGCCATTTATTGAGCGAAACCATCGAACTCTTCCGCCATTGAGCACATCTTTCTCTTTGCATTGGTTAGTGTTGGTTATTTTTACGCTAACTGCTGATAATATATACAAAATAGGTTTGGATAAGATTATCGCATAAAATCAGGTTGGTTTGGGCGACAAGAGTTAAAATTATATCAAACTATATCGCCCAATTCTTATTGCTTAGAGTTAGGAGGAGAAAACTGATAATCAGCAACGTATGCACCAATAGGCCCTGTTTTTGCTGTAACCCATACGGTTCCTGTATTTGTCTGAGTTTTCGATTTTGGATTGCTGATACACAGTAATTTCCACCGCTCTGTATAAGTTTCTTTTATCCATATGCCGTGGTCACATCGACTAAATCGGCTAGTGCTAGGTCCCGGTGATGTGATTTCATACTCTGTTTGATAGCGAATGGTTTTGTTTGTTAGTAAATACGTCAGCACATCAAACACAGGAACGATTAACATAAAACCAGCGAACCCAGACCATAGAAAATTTTTAAATGTGCTTTTTAACGGACAACGTAAAATGCTCCAAGTTCCACCAATTACACTTACAATAGCAGCAAACGCAATAGAAATAGTCCATTGAGGAAACCATTCAAACATAACTGTTCTATGGCCTAATATTATTGACCAATACATGAACGCTATCCAAATGACAACAAGAACAACGCCCCAGTAAACAGAAATTATTTTGCTCTTGTTGCCCCGACTGTATGATTTGAATTGGTATTCCATGTAAACCTTGCATCGCTAAAAAATGCACCTTCATCGAAGCACTGATTCATTATGTATTTAAATCAAACTAATTATATCTATCACGATACTGCTGCTGAGTAGACTCAATATATAAAAAAATATTTAATTTCAATTTGTTAAATCACACACTGCTTATATATCTCAAAATTTTTTATAATTCGTTGGTAAACAACACGCTCTTTTTCTCCAAAGTATGCAGGGTGGCAAGACTTGATAAAATATATTCCTTCCGACCAAAACAGTTCGTCACTAATTTTCTCCATCGAGCAAAAAATGTGATTTTTAACCACACTAAATGTCCCACCACATATAACAATATTGGGTTTCAGTAACTCTATTTGTTGTTTAATTTCAGTTTTATGACTCTTAACAAACTCACTAAGCTTTTTATCAGATGTTCTATTTTTCCCTGACGACTTCATAATGTTAATGTACGCTATTTTTTCAAACGCCAACCTTTCAAGTCTTTTCTTTCTTGCATTTTCATAGGTTATTTTTTCACCATAATTTAATATGCCTTGTGACCACAAACCAACACGACGAAGAACTGAAGAACGCCCATGGGACCATTTCGACTTTTTATTATCCAACGAGTTTAAGATCCTTTCTCTGATATCGATGTTTTCTTTTGTTCCATTTGTTTCTTTCAGTAAAAAAAGAAGTCTCAGCGATGATGAAAAGTAGCTCGGTGTTAGTGGCCCATCAAGATTAAAATTACCCCCGAAATTATTTTTCCATTCAGTCAAAAATAAATCATGGCTCTTCAAATTAAATCTCTCCTGATTAGGACTGCGTATAAATTCAATGAAGTTTTAACAGTGAAATTATCACACAAATAGTTAAGATGAGATACCTCACATTTAAACAGGTTATTTCAAATAATCTCAGATATATATTATCTCCTTGAATAACTATCATTCTCTTTTATTTCAAGGAGTAATATGCCTCAGCACTCTCACTTCAAACCGCTCCTATTAGCACTACCTTATTCATTCCAAACCTCTTTTTTCACCCAACTCAACCACCTAATCAACTACTCTCCAACTATCGGTCTGATGGGTAAAACCGGAGCTGGAAAATCCAGTCTGATCAATGCACTATTCCAATCCCAACTATCGCCAGTGAGTGATGTTTCAGGCTGTACACGCCAAACCCAACGCTTCAGTATGTCGATGAACAACCATGTGCTCACCTTTGTTGATTTACCCGGTGTGGGGGAAAGCCTTGAGCGAGATAAAGAATACCACCAGCTCTATCGTAGTTTATTGCCAGAACTGGATTTAATCATTTGGGTACTCAAAGCCGATGATAGGGCATGGTCTTCTGATGAACAGTGTTATCGCTTTCTCACTGAGCAATGTGGTTATCAACCAAACCGCTTTCTATTTGTGTTGAACCAAGCCGACAAAATAGAGCCCTGCCGCCAATGGGATGAACAGTGCCACCAGCCATCCCCTGAACAAGCGGTTAACTTAGAATTGAAACAACAAGCTGTGATAACAGCATTTAAACCGCATCATCCAGTGATGACGGTTTCTGCGGCAGAAGGTTTTCAGCTCACTGAATTAGCAGAGCAATTAATACAGGCGTTACCGGCGAAAGCCAGTAGCGGTGTGGCTAGGCAACTGAATAACACTTATCGGACACAATCCGTGGAAGACTCAGCACGTAACGATTTTGGGCAATGTGTCAGTGATATCGTCGATACACTGATAGACATCCTTCCCCTGCCTGTCTTGATAAAAAGCACGATTGGTACAGTCAAAAACAGCATCGTCTCCGTCGCTAAATCGCTGTGGAGCATGTTCTTTTAACTTCTTACGTTAAATCATTATTTATCACTCTCAGCGCCAGTCCTTAACGGGATTGGCGCTTTTTTATTTCTTTTTATTGGAGTCTCAACTTATGAATCATTCAACCGAATCCGCTATCACAATGGAATTAGTCCCTGATGAACAACGCCTTGATTTTTGGTTCAACCATTTTGGTACAGTAAAAGGCTGGGCCACCTTTGAAGTGGTGGTCTTCACCACGATGGGCCAGTTTTGTGATGAATATCATGGCGGTTACTGGGAGTACGGCTCGCTCAATAATGGCGGTGCCTTTATCTACCCCGATATCAACGCAGACACCTTAACCCTATTCAACATGCACAACGGCAATGAAGCAACAGTGAGCCAAGAAGCGGCAGGCATTGCGGTATGTCTTATCCTGTACAGCATCTGGTCATTCCAAACGGAAAGCGAAGTGATGTGTGACCGCTTTTATCAGCTGCGTGACTACGCTTCACAACATCCCGAATCCGCTGCCATTTTCCATTTAATTGATTAATCAGGAGTTTTATCATGAGTTTATTAGCTTCGCGTTTTGGCTCTGCTAACAGTATTCGTCGTGAGCGTCCACTCACTATCGAAGAGTTATTCCGTACTGTACCGAGTGTATTTTCTGAAGAAAAACACGATTCACGTAGTGAACGGTATACTTACATTCCAACCATTACCTTGTTAGACAGCCTGCAAAAAGAAGGGTTTTATCCATTCTTTGCTTGTCAGACCCGAGTACGTAATGCCAACCGTCGTGAACACACCAAGCATCTATTACGCCTGCGTCGTCATGACCAAATTACAGGCGTACAAGTTCCTGAAATTATTTTGTTGAATAGCCATGATGGCTCCAGCAGCTACCAAATGTTGCCGGGATTATTTCGTCAAGTCTGTGCGAATGGGCTGATTTACGGCGATGTATTGGGGGAAGTGCGTGTACCCCATAAAGGGGATGTGGTGGGTAAAGTGATTGAAGGGGCGTATGAAGTACTCGATACGTTTGAGCAGGTCGCTGAAAAACGCGAAAGCATGCAGTCGTTATTGTTACCTCCCCCCGCCCAGCACGCCTTTGCGGAAGCGGCGCTAACCTACCGATTTGGTGAAGAGTTCCAGCCCGTCACACGAGAGCAAATTCTACAGCCTCGACGCGTTGAAGATAAGAAAGAAGACCTCTGGACAGTGTACCAACGTCTACAAGAAAACCTGATTAAAGGAGGATTATCTGGTCGCACTGCAAAAGGTAAACGTGCCCGAACTCGTTCGGTGAATGGGATTGATGGCGATATCAAACTCAATAAAGCCCTGTGGGTGATGGCAGATACCTTATTTAACCAACTCGCCCCTCGCCAGCCCAACTAATTTTCCCGCCCTGACAGGTTGTGTCGTTACGCCTCACTTTCCTATCGTTTAAATAAACAGCATGGCGTTATTTATCAATGAATTACTTATAGTCATTTTTCACTAAAAAGCCCAATGAGAATTTTTCCCAACAGACATAACCTGTCAATCCCCTAAGTTAAACTCCCTTATCCCTATCATTTCTAACTGTTTGTTATTGAGAGCAATACGTTATGTTTCAGACCAACCGAAAATATGACCGCATGGCTGTGCGACTCTCTGCACTGATTGCTCGCTTAATGGCGGGCGAAAGCCTAGTGCTCTCATGTTTAGCCCAAGAGTTCAATGTTTCTGAACGCACGTTACAGCGCGATTTACGTGAACGCTTGGCTTATTTGGGGGTAGAAGGTCGGCAAGGTTGTTATCGCTTGCCTATCAATACGCTAAAAGCTTATCGAGACAAAGATGTTCTGACCTTTGTGAAACAGATTGGGATGACTCGGTTGTTTCCGGGGCTAGACAGTCGCTTACTCGGGTTACTGTTAACCCAGCAGCCTCATGCACCTTGTTTGATTTGGCATTACGCCCATAAGATTTCTGCTTTACATGCCGACCATTTCTATCAATTGGTGTATGCCATTACCAGTAAGCAATCTATTAGCTTACTTACGCCTGAACGTCGTTTTAATCCGCTACAACCCTATCAACTAATTTACCGTGAAGGTCAGTGGTATTTGCTGGCTGAATACCACCAGCAAGTGCATGTCTTGTTGTTAGAGGATATCCAACAAGTTCAATCACTCAATATCCCTTTCACACCGAAACATACAGTGATGCAGTTGTCACAACAAAACAGTTTTATCGCGGCCTTACCGCATTTTCGATTGATATCACAGTTACTTACCTCTCTTCCATCACACAAAGAAAGGAGCCGACCATGACGTTATTAGCCCCACCAGCATCGCATCCCACACATTGCCCCCACTGTTCTTCTGAGCAAGACATCATTGCATGGGGCGCGGGCTGGATGTGCCGCGATTGCGGTCATGAATGGGCCATGCCTATTCAAAATAACCATTACATCGTGAATTCATCATCACATAAGGAAGCTTAAAAAATATGAACATCGTTTCACACTTACAATTGGGTTTAGAACGCATCGCTATTGTTATCAGTATTTTGTTATGCCTTTGGATCACTGGCGTATTGTTAACACACTTCCAGCTTATCGCTCTCATCATGAACCCGTATGGGATCACATTGATGTACTTCGTTTTATATATTTCGGCTTTGCTTATCCCACAACTCTTGGCGCAATTAGGCTTGTGGGTTTTAAGTGCCTTTAAGGGGATTGATTATAGAATCCATTTCAACCCCAAATTAATTGCCATTATCTCTACCATCATTATCGGATTAGCCCTCTCTAGCCTACTGATTATCATGTCATCCGGTTGGCTATACGGTTTTACTGAAGGTATCGCCACCACGATATTGCTGGTTGATTTGCTTATCGCCACTGGTATTGCCTTTTATCTTCATCGACGAATTCGTCACTGGGTTTCAGTGCGGCTAAATCGTCAACCATCACATTAACCATGATCAGCAATTTTGTTGTGAATGTCTTATTCACCAGATAACCACCGAATACGCCATATCAGGGAAAACCAAGCACCCATTAGACGGTGTTCATCAAGCGTCAATCTGACGTTTCTATTTATGTTGATAGGAATTTATAATGAAAAAATATGTAGTTGTAACTGTATTGGCCTCACTGTGGTTGATGACATCCCCCGCCTCTGCCACCAGCCAGCCCCCTAAAAATACCATTTGGGAATATAAAGGTGATGGCGGTAAAACCTTATGGCAAGTGTGTGGAAGCCAGAATAGTACTTGTAGGATTGTGGGCTCAACCAAGCATTATGTTGCTGTACTGAATCATAAATCTGCGTCAGGTTGCGCATTTGGTGATTTTTATATCGTGGCAAGAACTGACGGAAACTGGCAACAACGCGATACAGGGACTTGTAGCCCTAATGCCTACGTCCAAAAAGGAACCATTAATAATGGTCAGTACTCTTCGGTCGATATTGGTGTTGGCGGGACGATTGTGGCCCGTTACCCCATTGGGTATTGGAGTATGCAAAAAGAGTTCTCAGGCAAGAACCGACCGCGCTGGAAAGAAAAAGACCGTACTAAAGGCGGATTGCAAACCAACCAACAATAAAAAACATTCTCGCTACCGTTACTTGTGGTAGCGAGGACGATACAAGATAACAAAAGGAAATATAATGAATAAGATAAAAAGTGTATTTGCGATAGGATTATTGGCATTCAGTGCATTTAGCTTGGCTGAAGAACAACAGCGTTATGCAAGCATCACACATACTAGCTCAAATTTTATTAACCAAGGTTACTGTGGTTATTCATTTACTCTCGATAATGGCGGTAACCATATGGTTCTAGACCATGCGGAGTTTGGTGCGCTTGAGATAACCTTGAGAATGAGAGATAGGCAAGGAAAAGTATTAGGGGATACGGTACTGGAAGTGGAACCTTTTGGCGATTCTAGCGCCACTCGTGCCACCTTTGCTGGATTAGAAATACCTTGTGAGGATGTTGCTGAGTTTGAGGTGGTTAAAGCAGTGGAAGATCAAAATGGTGGTAAGGTTGAATTGCCGCTATCGATCTTTGAGGCTAGTAACCCAGAGTTAGCTAAGATGTCGGTCGCCGGAAAAAAGTAGTATTCCTATCGTAATATATCTAAATAAAATCAATATTCTAAAATAGATACTACTGTTCAACTTTGCAGTAGTATCTTTCGATAAAATCTAGTTTATTAGTCGATTTGGCTTATTTACCTAACAAATCACCAGCTTGAATTCAACAGCCTTCAAAATTTTCAATGTATTATGTAGAATTAATTTAAATGTTTTAAATAGAGAATTGTAATGAAAAACAAAATTTTAATAGTCACGAGCAGTTATGATCGTACATGTGATTATATAATTAATCGTTATAGAAATATAAATTTTTTCCGTTTAAATACAGATTACTTTTCAACTTACAAAGTTAGTTATGATTTATCTGGGTTTAAAATTACAAATAGTCTAGGTGAAGAAATCAGCACTACTAGCTGTAAATCAATTTATTATAGAAAACCAGCATCAGAAAATCTTACTGGCATCATTGATTCTAAATATCATACATTTAGTCTCAAAGAAAGTCATTCACTTATTGATGGTATAGTTGAAAGCTTTTCAGGTCCTTGCCTATCAAAACCATCTATTATGCGCAGAGCTGATAATAAAATATTACAAATAAAAATTGCTCAGCAAGTAGGCTTCTTGATTCCAAAATTAACTATTACCAATAACAAATCAGAGATTAATAAACTAGAAAAAAATAACACCATTGTTAAACCAATATCTATTGGCTCTATTTTAAACAACAATGAAAAAGAATATGTACAGACTAATAAATACAATCCAAACATCAATGATGATGGGTTAAAGTATTCTCCCGCATATTTCCAAGAATATATAAAAAAAGATTATGAAGTTAGAGCCACATTTATTTCAAAACAGGATTTCACGGTAAAAATAATTTCTAAAAACCAAGTTGACTGGCGTAAAATAAATAATGAATTAAAATATGAATTAATCAATATCCCAAAGGATATCTACAAAAAATGCTTGGATTTCATGTCTCAAAACAGCATTGATTTTGGCTGTTTTGACTTCATCGTTAGTGATGGTGACTGGTACTTTCTTGAAATGAATGCAAATGGACAATGGGCATGGTTAGAATTTGAAATTGGTTGTGATATATCTAAAGCTATAGTGGAGTATTTAAATCATGATTAGCACTATTACTTTTGTTCTAAAACTATTAAATACCTTACCAATATTCCATATATCAAATGATGATAATTTTGGAACTTATAATAACTTTAGTACCGCTAGACTATCTTTATTTTCAATACCTCTAGGGACAAATATAATTTATGTAATTTCACTGAATAGAGTTAATAATAAATTTAATTTTTTTAAGTGTATTTCTTTTGATGAATTACAAAGCCGAGTTGAACCAAGTGAGGTTGAGGAAAAAGTAAAAAGCTATGAATTATACTTGAGAACATCTACTAACCTACAACAAATTCAACAAGAAGAATTTCTAAAAATCAGGATAGCAGAAAGCATTGGCTCTCTTTACTCCTTACATAATAAAGTTTCATTTTATTCTACCATCGGATTAGCTTTATTCGGTTTCCTAGGTTTTTTACTTACAGAAATCGTGAACTTTAAAACCTTTTTTTATATAAAATTATCGCCCTATTTTTTATGGGGTTTATCTCTAGTTTATGCAACAAATTTGACATTATTCATTAAAAAAGCAATTGCTGTTAGCTCCTTCTATAAATCGAGTTTTGGTGATTTGAAAAAAAACTCAAAAGAAACAGCTTTATCTACAGCTTTTTATAGAGATTGGTATGATATAAAAGATGCCGTTCGATATTACGCTAGTTTAGTGAAAAATATAGAAAAATACCTGTACCGTCTTATAGGCGCATGTATTCTAACTTGGCTAAGTATTTTTATATTAAGCAACTTTTTTTCTTACACATATGATTATTATATAGTGTATTTACAGACTCATTTTTCCACTTTTATATCATAATGAACGGAGCTGCACCAAATGAAACCATATATCATGAATTACAGTGAAACACTGACCGTAAAGCAATCAAATACCATGCATCCAATTGATTCTACTAGAAAAACATTTACTATTGAGCCAGATGACCATGATGAAATCCTAGGATTGTCGACAACACTTACAGAAACTATTGAAAATAGCGATCGTGACGAAATTGGCACATATTCAACGTTACATACTAATATTGTAGAAAACTCAGACCATGATGAAATTTACTATATGAGTACAATTGAAACAGCTGTAATAGAAAACTCCGATAACGATGAACTCAATTTATTTACTACTGTTGAAACTCGTGAATTAGAAACATCTGATACCGACCATATATCTTATTTCTTATCCGATACAACAATCATTACCAAAGTGCTTGAGCAATCAGATAACGATGAATAATTGTTAAAATGAGCCTTAGATGCTGCGCCCTTCCCTAGTTATTCGGTCGGGCAATCATTTATTTTAGATACTTAATTTTACCTCTTTCTACTCTTACTAATACTGTTCGCCTTATCTTTAGCATTGACATAAGTACGATTGTGCTAACATTAAGTACTGGAGTTCAATAGCTTTAATCTATAAGTAAAATCCAAACTGTTTTTATAAAGTATAAAAAATGCGTAATATTTTATACACATTACATAGCAAAGTAGCAATTTTTTCACTAAATGATAAAATACCAAACTACGATGAATAAATACCTCATTAACTTCGATGCATAAAAAACAATCAAAATTTTTTTAGGCACCTTATTAGGCACTTTTGAAAAGTTGAATTGAACATTAGCACTATAAAATCATTTAGTTAAGCGACGAATTCAGACTCCGCCAGCGTGATAGGACAACAGGTTTAAAAACAGGAAGTTAGCAAAATTAGTTGGACTACGCACTGACACAAATAGAACTACAAATGATACGCAAATCGTACGCGGATTATTAAGTTCACTAAAAGCCCGCTTCGGTGGGCTTTTTTATTTACTGCTGCAGCGCTGTATCATTTTCATCAATAATAGTTTCCTGCGCTGCCCTTTCCGCTTCCTCTGCTGCACGTTTAGCTTCGTCTTGCGCTAATCGCTCTGCTTCTAGCTTAGCGAGTCTCTCAGCTTCAGCTTACTTTTGATTGTAGATAGAGTTTGATGGCATGTTTACACGAACATCAACCCAGTGGCCGCGGGGAGTATCACAAGGCTCTCCTGGTGTTAATTCTACCTTTTCCCCGCCCACTTCCTTCAAGAATTCAGGGTAAAGCTTGAATCGCTCATATTGAATGTTCTGAGGTAAATCATGCTTACGATAAGTCGTGTATAGAACAATGTCTCCGTCTTCATCAGGTTCAACAATACGGCCATCGAATGAATGTGGCTTGCCCTTTTCAAGTACATCATAAAGCGCATACACAAGTGGTAGCTGATTAATACCGCATGGAATCGTGATACCACCGTTAATACCGCCCCAACTCGCATCAAAGTGTAGGCCAAGAACGCCAAGTAACTGGTAAATACTGTGTGCAGTTTTTGAGTGTTATACCATCAGCTTCTTCATTTGGAGATATTCGTGGTTACTCATACGGTGGAGCTAATACCTCACGATGACCATTGTAGCCTTGTTCACTGACTATGCCTTGTAATTCTAACTGCTCTACAATCATTGCGGCTCTGTTGTAACCGATTCGGAACTGCCGCTGGATCCCTGAAATAGAAACGCGCTGTTTTTCTACAACATACTCAGTTGCTTGATCAAATAATGGGTCAAGTTCTTCGTTTAGCATACTTGTATTCTGGACATCGTTATAAAGATGAAGATAACTCGCGCTTCCCCATCGTTTGCAATAATCGACTGTATTCCTAATATCTAAGTCACTCACATAAGCACCTTGAATTCTTGTAGGCTCAGATAAACTCGGTGATGCGAATAGCATATCCCCCAAACCAAATAGTGATTCTGCACCATACTGATCAAGGATTAAATTAGAGTCAGCCTTAGACGACACCGAAAGAGCAATACGCGTAGGAATATTAATTCGAAGCTGTGAACCGATACTGGTGGATAAAGGGCTACGAGTCGTTAGTATTAAATGAATACCAACCGCGTGACCTTGCTGGCTCAATAGAACTAACATTTCCCCTATTTGTTTATACTCGCCAATAAGTTGAACGTAATCATCAATACAAACAACAATTTCAGGCTCATAGCCTAAATAAAGATGATCGCTATAATTTTCATTAGGGCGCCAGAAGGGATCAAGTATAGGCCTACCTAACTCTTTCGCATTTGATATTACCTTATTGTATCCACTCAAATTACGTTGATTTAATGCTCCAAATAATTTTTGTCTACGCTTTAACTCATTAACCAAAAACGTTAATGCTTTTATTGATCCAACGGGATCAGAAGCGGAAGGAAATAATAAGTGGGGTATATCGTTGTATAAAGTGAGTTCAAGCTGGCTTGTATCAAACATCACAAAGCGAACTTTATCCGGCGAGTTTCTGTATAAAATGCTCATTACCAAGGAATGCATTAACATTGACTTGCCTGAGCGCGTCACGCCCGCAATAAGCAAATGCGGCATTTGAGCCAGATCACAACCAACTGGCTCTCCTATAATGTTTTCTCCTAACATGACTGAAAGGGAAGACAACCCATAACACCAAACTAAGCACCACGTGCTTATACTCGGAGGATTCAACGCTACCACGCAGTTGATTAGCGGTATCCCAAAGGGTTTCTTCAAAGCCTTTGGTTGGTTTTTTCGCGGGTGATTTAGCCATGTCGATAGATTCTCTTTTCTTATCAGTTATTATCGGAAAGCGCGGGTAGGGCTGAGTTAGTGTTGATTATTTTTACGCTAACTGCCGATAATATATACAAAATAGATTTGGAAAAGATTATCTCATAAAATCAGGTAGGTTTGGGCAGCTAAAGCTAAAATAATAGTCCTCTTTTCTATTCATAGAACAGTAAAAATAATAAAATTGATTATAAAAACACCAAGAGATCTATGTGTATGACGATTGTACATGATTGAGGCTGCTTAGAAATATTATCGCTTTTATCAGCTCCCCAGCTATCTATGGCTGGGGAGCTGATTGCTTTGTGTATCAGTACCACATGCAAAACATAACGACTCGAGAGGCGCTATTGTAGAAATAGTTTGATAAAACGTTTTTTAATTACAACAATAACATTGCCTAGAATATTTATTTTTTTAGTATTCTCTTGCTTGCACTTCTTGTCTTAAAGACCCTTATTAGCCCTATAATCAGAAAAACACGCATATTTTATTGTCGCTAAATATATAAGGAAGCCTCTCCATCTGGCCTAGTTTTAAATCGTCTATGAGCCCATAAATACTGTTCAGGTGCTTTTATTATTTCCTTTTCTAATATGGAATTAATAATAGTGGCGTCTTGTAAAGCATCATTAGTCGGATAATTAATAATTTCTTTTCCTAGTACTAAATCATAATTAATACCATTACTATTACGTAACAATGTCACCGTCAGTGTTGGTGATTGAGACAGTTGAGCAAGCGTTGATGTGCCTTTTGAGGTAGACGTATTTTTAACTGAAAAAAATGGGGCAAATACAGTCCCTTTTCTGCCAAAATCTTGGTCTGGTGCAAACCAGATGGCTTTACCGCTCTTCAATTCTTGTACCATGAATCGTAAGTTTTTTCGGTTTATCATCCCTTTTCCTGAGCGGCATCGTCCTTTTGTTTGAATATACTCCATCGCTTTATTGTTATGTGGCCTATACATCGCATTAACAGGAAAACAAAGCCCCATTATCCTACCGCCCAGCTCTAAAGACATAAAGTGAACACCAACTATGATGACCCCTTTATTTTTGCTGATAACATCTTGATAATTAGACATTCCTTTGACTTGAAATAATTTTTTTATTTTATTATCACTCCAAAACCACGCAATCCCTGTTTCAAATAATGCAATACCTAACGACCTTAAGTTTTCAGTAACGAGGTCATCTATCTCTTTGGTACTTTTATTTGGGAAACATAACTCTAAATTTCTTTTTATAATTGAAACTCTTCTTCTAATAAAATACTTCGAGTTTTCGCCCAAAAAAGCACCAAGCTTAACTTGCCATTTATAAGGAAATTTAACCAATAAAAATAAAAATACAATTCCTAACCATGTCATAGCATATTTAGGATGGAGCAACTTTATAGAAAATAAATTTTTGGTGTACATGATATTTATCAACACTTCATCTTTGCGGTATGCAATCTACGTTAGACAGTTGAATTTTTTTTAAATTCAACATCTATGATTAATTATTTATCAACGCCATGGTTTCAGCAAAAAGCTCTCACTGAGCTCATCTATACGATCGTCTATATAAATCAACCCCATCAATAAACGCACACTCTGAAATATGTTACCGCTTTGCATCTAAGTTCACTAAAAGTGATATTGTTATACCTCATATTGAAACAGCTATGATTGGTATGATGGACACCCACGATTCAAGGAATTGGTGTTGGTCATCGCCGAGCACTTGAAGATTTTGTCAGGGCTGTCGACTCAGTCAAGTTAAAACCAGTAATCGATAAATTATTCCGCTTTGACCAACTGCCAGAGGCACTGGCACTACTCAATCAAGGGGCATTTGGAAAAATCGTTATCGAAGTAAGCTGATATCTGACCCAAAATAAAATCTAGCAATAAATGACAAAACCCACTTTTGTGGGTTTTGTCATTTTATTTATATCAACACACTTGCTGATTACCAAAACAAAGCATACAACACACACAAGATAACCATAATTGCATAGGACGCAATATTGAACCCTGTTGATGTTTTAAACGTTTCAGACGTCAAGATAATCGCGCCATTGCTATCATCCTCTTTTGCTGTTGTCAGGCTAATTAAGCCAATCACTACCGCAGTGAAGAAGAAGGTGTACATCATTTGGTCGAGGAATGGCATTCCAAGTGGCATTAACTTTAAAAATAATGCAAATGGAATGGAAAGCAGCACACCGATAATAGCACCTTTCGCATTGGTTTTTTTCCAGAACAGACCAAGCAGGAATACCGCTAAAATACCAGGGCTCACTAAGCCAGTATATTCTTGAATATACTGGAATGCTTGGCCAATATTCCCCAGCAGTGGCGCAATAAAGCAAGCAATAATTAACGCAATAACTGCACTAACCCGCCCAACATTCACTAATTTATGATCGGCAGTTGCTGGAGCAATATATTCTTTATAAATATCCATAGTGAAAATGGTTGCCACAGAGTTCAACATGGAGGCTAAAGAAGAAACAATCGCAGCGGCCAATGCAGCAAACACGACACCTTTCGCACCAACAGGTAAGAACTGAGTTAACCATGGATAGGCTTTATCAGCTTGCGCCAAGGTTGGCATATGTTCAGAAGCCATTGTCCCTAAGCCAGCCAGTAATGCAGGGTCAGAGACAATCACAAATGCAGCAATCCCAGGGACGACAACAAGAATAGGGACAATGAGTTTTAAGAATGCCGCAAACACTAGACCTTTTTGTGCTTCGCCAATGGATTTAGCGGCCAATGCACGCTGAATAATGTACTGGTTAAAGCCCCAATAATATAAGTTTGCAACCCATAGGCCACCAATCAGTACTGCGATACCAGGTAAGTTACTGAATTGCGGGTTATCTTGGCTCAATATCATCTCAAAGTGAGCTGGAGCCTCGCTCGCCATTCTGCTCATACCTGCAAACAAACCCGCATCGCCACCAATATAATTCACAGCCATAATCGTGGTTAAGAAGCCACCGAGGATTAGGAAGAAAACTTGCACAACATCGGTCCATGCAACTGCCGATAAACCACCATAAAGGGAGTAAATAACAGCAAACAGTGCTAAACCAAAAATAGCGTAATGCATTGGAATACCAAGGATGGTTTGTAATGCCAATGCACCTAGATAGAGTACTGAGGTTAAGTTAACAAAGATAAATAAAGCCAGCCAAAATACAGCTAAGATCGTTTTTAATGTTTTATTAAAGCGTTTTTCAACAAACTCAGGAATGGTGAATATGCCTTTATCTATAAATACAGGCATAAAATACTTAGCAACGATAATTAGCGTCAATGCGGCCATCCACTCATAAGAAGCAATGGCTAGTCCGATAGAAAAGCCGGAGCCTGACATACCAATAAACTGTTCTGCGGAGATATTTGCTGCAATTAAAGATGAACCGATTGCCCACCAAGGCAGCGTTTTTCCTGCTAAGAAGTAGTCTTTTGTTCCTTTTTTTTGCCCATTTTTATCTCGAGATACCCAAAGCCCGACGGTAATAATGATTAGCACATACAAGATAAATATCCCGTAGTCTAAAGTGCTTAATCCAACACCTTCTGTCTGCATAATAAATTTCCTTCGCCAAGTGATAACGAAGCAAGTGTAAACGTTACCACAAAATAACTCCGTTACTTGAATCACATATTTTCACCATTTTTTTACTTATGCCTATTAATCCCACAGAAATTGCACTAACAATGCAAATTCAACGTATTAAAAATAAGTAAAAGCAAGATTTTGACTAAAAAAATAAGAATACACGTTAAATACGTGACAAACCTCAAAAACAAAATGTAAACGTTATCATTTGACGTTATGCTTTGTGGTTTTTATTGAGATAGAACGATTAAGAATGCAGTGGACGAACAGAGTTTCGTTGAACTAAAGTGGGAGAATAGATTAAATTATCGCCAGCGATAGTTTCACCTCGAGCTAAAGAGAGTGCCAATTGCGTGGCTTTTTCTGCCATCATTTGAATCGGATAGCGAATAGTGGTTAAACGAGGATGAATATAACGTGCGATTAATACATCATCAAACCCAATCACAGAAACTTGGTCAGGGGCATTAATTTCATTTTCATCAAGTACAGCAATAGCACCTGCTGCCATAAAATCGTTGTAGCCTACAACCGCCGTTATCGCCAAAGATTTGGTAAGCAAGTTTGTCATCGCTTGTTCACCACCTTCACCATAAGGCACCCCATATTCAATATAGCTATCCGAAAGCGTTATCCCGTTGTTTTTTAAGGCATCACGGTAGCCTAACAGACGCTGTACCGCATCCTCAATTTGATGGTTTGACGAAATGTAAGCAATTTTCGTATGGCCATGGCGAATAAGATGTTCCGTCGCTAAATACGCGCCTTTGTAATTATTCAGTGAAATACAGCGATTACCAATTGCTTCAATATGGCGATTTATCAGTACCATACTGGGAACTTCTTTCGCATATTCAATCAGTTCATCATCAGACAGCGCTTTAGAATGGATAATCAACGCATCACATCGGTTATTGATCAGCAACTCTATTGATTGCCGTTCTTCTTTCGCATTGTGGTAACCATTACAAATTAAAATATGTTTACCATTTTTGTGGGCTACTGCATCAACAGCTTTGACCATGACGCCAAAGAAGGGGTCTGAAACATCGTTGACTAGTACGCCAATAGTATTTGAGCTCTGATTAACAAGGGCACGTGCAGCAGCATTTGGGCGATAGCCAAGTTTATTCATGGCTTTTTTTACGGATTCAATCGAGGCTAGGCTCGCCTTTGGTGACTTATTTATCACCCGTGAAACAGTTGCAACGGAAACGCCTGCTTCTTTCGCTACATCTTTGATTGTCGCCATCGTGCACCTCTACAATTAGGATGGCTTATTAAACAATGTGCTAGGATTAAAAACAATGGCATTACGCATAATAAAATTGTTTAAATCAAAAGAAAACACCGCTAAATCGCGGTGTTGAACATACAAAACAATAAGTCTAGAAAATAAATTGGTAGCACGTTTCACTGATGTAAATCTGTTCAGGCTGTGAAATCGGGCTAAACTGCGCCCCCCACTCAGGGTGGTTTACTGCATTAGGGGGAAATTGCGTTTCAAATGCGACGCCTGAATAGGGGGCATATTCCCCTGTCTTTCCTGCAACTGAGATTAAATAATTTCCTGTATATAATTGCATTGATGGCATTGTCGTTAAAACATTCATTTGTACATCCCCGTTAGGAGAACGCAGTGATGCAATGGGTTGCCGAGCATTATTCAATGTATCATCAAGAATAAATGTGTGGTCGTAACCTCGAGCCGCTTTTTGGTCTGCATCTTGTAAAAAGTCGCGGCCAATTGTTTTTACACAGCGAAAGTCAAAATGTGTATTCGCTACGTTTTTCCATTCTCCCGTCGGAATACCGTCTAAATCAGTCGGTAGGTAATAGCCGCTCTGGATTTCTAACTCATGGCCTAATACGGTTTCTCCCGCCCCTTCCCCTGCAAGATTAAAATACGTATGGTTTGTTAGGTTGACTGGGCATATCTGTGTTGTTTGGTGTTGATAACGAATAACCACTTGGTTTTCTTCCGTTAATTCATAATTCACCTCAACCTTTAGCTCCCCAGGAAAGCCTTGGTCGCCATCAGGTGAAATTAGCGAAAAAGTGACTTGATGTGCATTTTGCTGGGAAATATTCCATATTCGATAACTGAAATTATCTTTTCCACCATGCAAGCAATGAACACCTTGGTTATTTGTCACGTTGTACTGTATTCCATTAACTGAAAATTGTGCATTTTTAATGCGGTTTGCCACTCTACCGACCGTTGCCCCTAAATATACCTCCTGCTCCTTTTGTTTGGTCATATTAGGGGAGCCTAAAACAACATCACGTTGCCCATTTGCGAGGGGTAAAATACAACTTAACCAGCTCGCACCTAGGTTTGTCAGGATAATTGTCATTCCTCGTCGATTGGTTAAGGTTACCACCGTGGGTTCAGATGAAACGGAGTCTCTCTCTTGCATAAACAATCCTTTGCCCTGAATTATATAACGCCTGCACCTTGGCTTGGTTGGCACACATAAATATCCGCATGTAAACCTGTTTTATTCGCATATTGAGCTTCAACCGCATTGATGACAGGCTGAACAAACTGCTGTTGCATTAGTGCGACCACACAGCCGCCAAAACCGCCCCCCGTCATGCGGACACCACCTTGAGAGCCTAGAACCGATTTCACGATGTCCACTAACGTATCAATTTCTTTAACTGTGATTTCAAAATCATCACGCATAGAAATATGCGATTGTTCCATTAACTGGCCAAGTAACAATAAATCATTTTCTGTCAGTGCTTTGGCCGCTGATAATGTGCGCTCATTTTCGCTAATGACATGCTTTGCACGCTGAGCAACAAGGGGGGACAACAAGTGTTGTTTCTGTAAAAAGTCTTCATAACTCACGTCACGCAACGCTTTAACGCCAAAGGTTTTCGCGGCTTCCTCACATTGCTGGCGACGCGTGTTGTACTCACTCCCAACCAGCCCTCGTTGTTTATTTGAGTTGATTATCATCACAACTAAATCATCAGGGATGGAAATAGGGAACAGTTCTAAGCTACGGCAATCAATCAATAAGGCGTGCCCTTCGTCCCCACACGCAGAAATAAGCTGGTCCATAATGCCGCAATTACAGCCAACAAATTGGTTTTCCGCCTGTTGACCATTAAGCGCAATCTCTTGTTGGCTAATATCTAATTGATACAAACTCTTAAGAGTCTGACCTATCACCACTTCTAATGAGGCCGAAGAGCTCAAACCTGCGCCTTGAGGAACATTTCCACTAACTGCTATATCACAACCATTAAATGAAAAACCGCGTTCTAATAAGAACTTAATCACACCACGAATATAGTTCGCCCACATTTTTTCAGGTAAAAATGTAATTTCGTCGTCTAAGCTGAATTCATCACTGTCATTATCATAATCAGCAGCAACAACACGAATAACACGATCTCCGCGTTTTGATGCCGCTGTCATGGTTTGGTAATCAATGGCACAAGGTAAAACAAAGCCGTCGTTATAATCGGTATGTTCACCAATTAAATTGACCCGTCCAGGCGCTTGAACATAGATATCAGCGGGGTAACCAAATGTTTTTTCAAACGAACTAGCAACCGTCTGTTTTAGTAATTCCATTATCGTGTTCCTTAATCATAAAATTGATTTGCTCGGAAAATAAAAACCAAACAAATATTAATTAGGTGTGTTTCTGTAGGATTAGCACTGTTTATAGTGCTGTTCACTCACATCTCTTAGTCGTTGAGCCGCCTGCTCAGGGGTTAAATCACGCTGTGTTTCTGCCAGCATTTCATAGCCCACCATAAATTTTTTCACGGTTGCAGAACGCAGTAATGGCGGGTAGAACAGCGCATGTAACTGCCAATGTTCAATGTTTTTAGGTTCTTTAAAATAAGGGGCGAAGTGCCATCCCATTGAATAAGGAAAAGAACATTCAAATAGGTTGTCGTAACGACAGGTCAGTTTTTTCAGCGCAACACTCAAGTCCAAACGAATGGCATCGCTCATCTCATCCATGCGTTTAATGTGTTGTTTTGGCAATAATAAGGTTTCAAATGGCCAAGCAGCCCAATATGGCACCAGTGCTACCCAGTGCTCAGTTTCAACCACTATACGAGAGCCATCCAGTCGCTCTGCGTTAACATAATCCATCAGTAAGTTAGTGCCATTGCGTTGATAATATTCAGATAAAAAATGGTTTTTACGTTCAATTTCATTAGGCAAAAAGTCACTCGCCCAAATTTGCCCATGGGGATGTGGCTGTGAACACCCCATAATTTCACCTTTGTTTTCAAATACCTGAACCCATGTATAACACTTACTTAGTTCACTAATCTGCTGCTGCCATGTGTCTATCACGCCGCCAATTTCAGACAATGAAAGTTCAGGTAAGGTTTTACTGTGATCTGGCGAAAAACAGATCACTCGGCTAACGCCGCTCACTGATTGAGTTTGAAATAATTCAGACTGGTTTTTCGGTTGCGCACAGGCATCTGCCAATAAAGCACCATGGTCATTTTGAAAAACATACGTTCCTTGATAGTTAGGGTTCACTTCCCCTGAAACCCGTGTATTGGTTGGGCAAAGAAAACAATCAGCATCATAATGGGGTAGGTTTTCTACCGCAGGCTTTTCATCCCTACCACTCCAAGGGCGTTTGGCTCTATGAGGGGAAACTAACACCCATTGCCCAGTGAGTGGGTTATAACGGCGATGAGGGCAGTCTGAGGGGTTAAATTGCATTGTGTTCATCCAATTACTCTCCTATACACCGTAACCATTGGGATTATTTGATTGCCAACGCCAGCTATCTACCGCCATATCATCAATGGTACGGCACGTTTTCCAACCAAGTTCGCGATACGCTTTTTCAGGGGTTGACCAATATTCGGCAATATCCCCCGCACGACGTGGTTCAAACACATAAGGGATGGGTTTTCCTACGGCTTTTTCAAAAGCCTGCAATACTTGCAGCACACTGACACCGCAGCCCGATCCTAAATTATAGGTGTGCAGCCCCGCTTTATGGCCGACACCCTGTAATGCAGCAACATGTCCATCCGCCAAATCCATCACATGGATATAATCACGAACCCCTGTTCCATCAATGGTTGGGTAATCGTTTCCATAAATAGCCAGTTTTTCCCTTTTTCCAACAGCGACCTGTGTAATATAAGGTGTTAAGTTATTTGGGATACCCTGAGGGTCTTCACCAAGTAATCCTGAAGAGTGTGCGCCAACGGGGTTAAAATAGCGCAACACCGATATCGACCAAGTGTTATCTGCTTGATAGAGATCCCCAAGACAACGTTCAACCATGTATTTACTTGTGCCATAGGGGCTCTGAGTATTCCCTGTCGGGAAATCTTCAGTAATAGGTAATGTATGAGGCTGTCCGTATACTGTTGCGGAAGAACTAAAAATCAAACGCTTTACGTTCACTTTTTGCATGCAGCGCACTAATACTAAGGTTCCATTGAGGTTAACATCATAATATTCAATCGGTTTTTCGACTGACTCACCGACTGCCTTTAACCCTGCAAAATGGATCACTGAATAAAATTGGTGGGAGGCAAAGATCTCATTGAGTGCTTGCTCGTCACGAACATCACATGGGTAAAATACAGGTCGAACCCCCGTTAATTTTTCAATGCGATTAAGGACTTCCCGCTTTGCGTTATACAAATTATCAACGATAACAGGTGAAAACCCTGCTTTTATTAGTTGAATACAAGTATGGCTGCCGATATACCCTAACCCACCTGTGACCAACACTTCAGTCAGTTGCATTTTTCACCTCTACACGTTTTTTAATCTTTAAACTTGCCATTACTGCGGAGTATAACAATGAGTCATTGCCCGCTTCTGTGATCAACCTCGACTTAGTGTAAACGTTTACACAAAAAATATAAAGGCTCCCTGAAAATAACCAAAAAATAAGAGTGAAGGAAAACCACACTATTTATTTAGCTCAATGAAAGCATTCTCTCGTTTGGATTGTGTCGCTAGTAGGAACACACTAAAAAAAATAAAATCATTAAAATTCAATTCATTAGAATGGATATTGAAAATTCAAATATAAAAAACTGATTAATTAAGTGATCCAATTAACACTGCGGCAACAATCCATTTACTTCACCAGTCATTTAATCTAATTATATCTTTACTAGATATAGGAACACTGTTCCTCAAAAAGGAACGATAGAGATAACAATAAAATCGCATTCTCACGTTAACGCATAGGGGAAATTTATGAATAATCGACTACAATCTGCGGGTTTTGTCCTCGCTCTGCTTGATTATTTCTCAATTAGCAAACCAATATGGGGAGTGCGAGAACTCGCACGCCATATTGATAAGAGCCCTTCTGTTGTCCAACGTGGCTTTAATATTTTAGAAGAACAAGGCTTTCTCCAAAAAAATAAAAATAAAGAGTATTTATTAGGTTTGCGCTGTATTGAAATTGGTCACCTTGCGAATAACACACGACAATTTTCGCAATTAGCAAATGACTACTTACGTCCCCTTGCGGATAAAACCCATGAGACTATTTTTATCTATCGTCGTTATAATGACATTGCTATTTGCAATTTTATTTTAGAAAGTGAGCACCTTATTCGTTTTACTTCAAAAGAAGGTGAAGCCTTATCATTGCATGAAGCACCTTTTACCCAAATTATTCTCAGCTCGATGGATGTCTCCTATATTGATGAGTATCTTGAAAAACATGATTTACAAGACAATGAAACATTGAAGAAACAATTAAAACTGTATTCTGATGAAGGCTACGCTTATTCCAAAGAAGCTTATTTAGTGGGCACACAAGGATTATCCGTTCCCATTTTTTCATTTGAAAAAGGCGTTTTAGGTTCACTTTGCATTGCAGCATCAAGCCAAAGTAAAAATTTAACTGAATATTACCCATTATTAAAATCTACAGCCAGTAAGTTATCCGCCATATTCTAAATATGGAAATATAAATTATAAAAATTAAATAATAATTAATTAAAATAGGTAACTCTATGAATCTATCTCATGATAAAAATGATACTGAGGTACGTGTATCTATTTTCTCACCAGCAATATTAATTGCTATTGTTATATTATCTTTTGTGGGTGCCATTATTGGCATTCAAATTATTGTCACACTCGGAATATCTGCAAATACATCCATTATAGGTGCCGTATTAGCTATTTTATTATCTCGGTTACCTATTGGTATATTTGCTTCATTTAAGTTTATAGATGCACAAAATTTAATTCAAACCAGTATTTCTGCTGCCACCTTCGCCGCCGCTAATGGCCTGATGGTTGCTATCGGTGTACCTTGGGTACTCGGCCTTCCAGAACTGATTTACCCTATGATGGCAGGGGCTTTTTTTGCCATTATCATTGATGGCACAATGTTATACGGTCTATTTAATACTAAAGCTTACCCAGCAAGTGCATCATGGCCAGCGGGTGTTGCTACGGCAGAAACGCTATGGGCAGGGAATAAAGGTGGAAAACGGCTAGGCGCATTACTTGCTGGATTTACTGCGGGTGCAGTTGGTGCAGGATTCGGCATCCCGATGGCATCTGCGGGGATTGCCCTAATTGGCAGTATCTTTGCCTTATTCATGTTTGCAATTGGTTTACTCATTCGAGGGTTTTCTGAGTCAGGCTTAATTACTTATAATTTATATGAAAACTATGTCCCTCATGGGGTGATGATTGGTGCAGGCATTGTTGCGTTAATTCAAATTGGTGCGATTGTTTTTCGTCAGAAAAAAAATGACGACCCAATACAAGAAGAAAGCGAAGAACTCGCTCAAAGTAGCCGCCGCATTAAGTCAACGTTAATGAAAGGTGCCATCTTTTATTTCTTAACGGCATTAGCACTAACATTCATTAGCCAAATATTTGTCACTATGACATTACCGCAGTTAATTGGCTTTCTGATTTTTGCCACGCTAGCTGCCTTAATTCAAGAAATGATAGTCGGCATGGCCGCCATGCACTCTGGCTGGTTTCCCGCCACCGCAGCAGCACTTATCTCACTCATGATTGGTATTTTACTTGGCTTTCCGCCAGAGGCGCTTGCTGTACTTGTCGGTTTTTGTGTCGCCACAGGCCCCGCCTTTGCCGATATGGGGTTCGACCTAAAAACGGGCTTTATGATCCGCGGGTATGGCAAAAACCAAAGTGCGGAACGTTTTGGCCGTAAACAACAATACTTTGCCTCCATTATTGGTTTTACCTGCGCATTGATTGTGGTTGCGCTCACTTATGATTTCTATTTTCAACAAGACAAAATTGTCCCTGCCTCTCGTTTATACGCTGCCACTATTCAAGCGGGAAGCTCGTCTGATGTCGCCATGATGCTGCTCCTGTGGGCTATCCCTGGTGCAGTGATCCAATTAATTGGCGGTGCAAAACACCAAATTGGCGTTCTATTTTCCACAGGCTTGATGATCAACTACCCCATCGCGGGCTGGACAGTCCTCGTCGCGTTAGCCGTGCGGATAATCATTGAGCGCTTCTTTCATGTTAGCTCCGACAAAATATCAACCTTTGCAGGCGGTTTGATTGCAGGCGATGCGCTGTATTCAACAGCAAAAGCCTTCTTACCCACCATAAAAGCCAAGCTGCTCGCTTTATGGACTCGCTAATTTGATGAGAGGAAATAAATAATGACGAACAAATGGTCTCACGTCGCAAACGATACTTTGGTTTCACAACATTTTGCGTATTTTGACACTGGAGCAGCGGCGCCTCCACCAAAACAGGTCATTGATGCTGTAAAAAATTACCTTGATAAAACTGCAGAGCTAGGTATCTATCTACCCAGTTTTCGAAAAGAAACATACCAACAAGTTGAAATCTGCCGTCAGAAAATGGCGGCCTTTATCGGTGCGAAAGAAACCGAAATTGCTTTTACCAAAAATGGGACAGAATCCATCAGTTTAATTGCCCGCGGGATCACATGGCAGCCTGGAGATGAAGTAATCATCCCAGATACTGAAATGCTCAGCAATATCGCTATTTGGCAATTATTGGCTGACGAAAAAGGCATAAAGGTTGTTACTGTTCAGGCAGATAACCAAGGCGTTATCGACCCGATATCAATCAAAGAAGCCATTACACACAAAACCAAACTGCTAAGCTTTGTCGCACTTTCGAATATCACAGGCGTTATGCAACCTGTTAAAGCTATTTGTGAAATCGCAAAACAGCACAACGTGCTCAGTCACGTCAGTGCTTCACAAGCACTTGGTATGTATCAAGTTAATGTTAATGATTGGCAATGTGATTTTATGTCCTCTTGTGGGCGCAAAGGATTAAGAGCCATCGAAGGCAGTGGCATTCTTTTTGTTAAAGAAGATAAGATTACGTCGATGATACCGATGCTAGCGGGGTGGTGGAATAGCAGCATTGATAGTAATACAGGCCATATTGTTCTGCCTAACACCGCCAAACGGTTCGAAGCTGGCTGCCCTAATGTGCCTGCGATTATCAGTTTAAATACCGCATTAGACTATGCAAATCAGTTAGGCATCTTGCAGATAGAGGAACGAAATCGCGAATTAACTACCTATGCGATGAAAAAACTTGCCTTATTATCTGGTATTGAAATTTACGGCCCTGATAATAGCCACCAGCGAATAGGTATTATTCCATTTAATATTCGCGAGATTCACTCTGATTTATTAATGCAGAAATTAGAAGCCAAAAATATCATCATTGAGTCAGGACATTTTATGGCAACTGCTATTTTAGAATTTTATCACATAGAAAAAATGGCACGTATCTCCCTGCATTATTTTAATAACGAAAATGAAATTGACAGATTAATAACCGCTCTTCAAGAAATAATTAAGGAATATAAAAAATGACAAAGGCACTATTAATGAGCAGTTCACGTATGGGAAATATGAATTATTTAGAACATGCAGATGAACAAATTCACCGTTTATTACAACATAAAGAACAAGAAATTTTATTTATCCCTTACGCTGCTGTGACATTTAGCTTTGATGATTTTGAAGCTATTGTTCAACCTGTCTTTAACGCTTTAGGGTACAATTTAAAATCAATTCATCGTTTTAATGACCCAGTTTCAGCTGTTAAACATGCACAAGCCATTGCTATTGGGGGTGGAAACACATTCGCACTCCTAAAACGCTTATACGATGCCAAAATTGTTGAGCTAATTTCACAACGCGTCAAACACGAAGCAACACCTTATATGGGGTGGAGCGCAGGTAGTAATGTCGCAACACCAAGCATACGAACAACCAATGACATGCCGATTGTTCAGCCTCCGTCTTTTCATGCCCTGAATATCGCCCCTTTTCAAATCAATCCACATTTTATTTCTGGCAAACCTGTCGGCCATAATGGTGAAAGCCGCGAAGAGCGCTTAAATGAATTTTTAACGATTAATCCGAGTGAAGAATTAATTGCCTTATATGAAGGTACAGCTCTATTCATTGAAAATGAACAAGGTACTATTTTAGGTGACCAGAATGCACTTTGGTTGAGAGGGCCAAATGAGATTGAAGAGATTTCGGCAAATCATCCATTTCGCTTAGATATGATTAAAGGAGCCAACTAATGTCACTTAATTATATCAGTCAAGTGTATGACTTACTTGATACCCCCCAAGTTGATGGTGCCAAAATGGCAGAATTGCTGCGTTCAGTGGGGGTAGAACACGCCAATATTCAAGTCACGTCTATTCCCTATGAAGCACCTGAAGATCCTAGCCAACTGTGTCATTTTATTAAAGTAACACTTAAGGGTACTGAAGGTAAGCTTTCGGGTGGCAGCTACCCCACATTAGGCATCATCGGCCGTTTAGGTGCTCAACAAGCACAACCCAATAGAATGGGGTTAGTATCAGATGCGGATGGCTCGATTGTTGCGTTTGCCAGCGCCATGAAACTACTGGATATGGCAACTAAAGGTAACCGCTTAAAAGGTGATGTAATTATTTCCTCACATATCGCCACTCATGTATCAATCACCCCCCATGACCCTGTCGACTTTATGGGGATGCCTGTTTCTTCATCAACAATGAATACCTATGAGGTTGATGAACAAATGGATGCGATTTTGTCAATCGACACATCGAAAGGAAATAGCATCATTAAGCACCGAGGTATTGCTATTTCACCAACCGCAAAACAGGGGTATATTTTACGCGTATCCCCTGACTTAGTGCGTTTGTTGGAGCACGCAACAGGCGATGTGGCCAAAACATTCCCAATTACAACGCAAGATATTTCCCCTTATGACAACGGGGTTTATCACTTTAATTCAATCATGCAACCGCATGTCGCCAGCCCTGCCCCTGTTGTTGGTTTAGCCATTACCGCTAAAACCATCGTTCCAGGGAGTGATACTGGTGCAAGTTATGAAAGTGAACTCATTGATGCAACGCGTTTTACGGTGGAAGTCGCTAAGCAATTTTGTTGGGGCCGCATTCAGTTTTATCAACAAGATGAATATGAAGAGCTTTATAATTTATATGGCTCATTAGCCCAAATCCAAGGTTAATCACTTTACCGAAAAAAGCCCACAATAGTGGGCTTTTCAATATGTTAAACATATTAATCTTCTATTATCACTTTCTTTTTGGTCATTACCATTGCAATGATCAACAATAAAATTAAGAAAATAGATAAAGTTAATAGTAAAGAATAGAAACCGTTCCACTGGTATTTTTCAATCACAATGGATAATGGATAACCTGCAATTGACGCACCTATATAGGCAAATAAGCTCACAAAACCTGTCGATGCACCAGCAGCATTTTTATGGGAGTTTTCAGCAGCAGCCATAGCAATTAAGAACTGTGGGCCAAAAATAAAGAAACCCGTCATAAAAAATAAGAACGAAAAGACATATTCATTATCAACAGGTACAATCCATAAACAGAATGATGTGATAATAATACCCAATGCGTAAATTACGTTCATTTGCGCACGGTTACCTTTAAAGATTAAATCAGAACCCCATCCTGCAACAATTGCACCGAAGAAACCGCCAATCTCAAACATCATGACAACAGCATTAGCCGAAAGCAAATTAAAGCCATGTTCTTCGATTAAATATAAATTAGCCCAGTCATTAATACCTGTTCTGACGATATAAATAACCGCATAGGAAATCGCGAGAACCCAAAGGACTTTATTTTTGAAGATGTATTCGTTCAGAATTTTACCTAAAGGCAAACCAGCCCCTTTAGCTTCATACTTTAATTCCTCAAGGTCATTACGCCACTCACCCACAGTGGGTAACCCCATGGTACGAGGCCTATCACGCAAAAGAATACATAACCCAATACCAATCACAATGGCAATGATACCAGGAATGATCATCCCATAGCGCCAACCTAACGCAAGTGCAACTCCCCCTGATAAGATGGGAATTATCGCCCCACCAATATTATGGGAAGTATTCCAAATCGCCCACCAAAGACCACGCTCATTACGCGAATACCACGTATTGAGAATTTTGGCACAAGGCGGCCACCCCCAACCTTGGAAGAACGCATTCACCATCCATAAGAAAATAAACATCGATATTGAAGAGGTTAAACCGAATAGAATATTCACAACGCCCGTTGCGATTAAACCAATTCCCATAAAATAGCGCGGATTCGACCTATCACCGATAATACCAGAAAGGAATTTAGATGCGCCATAAGTTAGGTAGAACGCGGTACCTACCATACCGATGTCAGCCTTAGTGATCCCTAAGTCAGTGAGCATCTCTGGCATCACGAAGTTAAAGCTTTTGCGTGTGAAATAAAAAACTGCGTAGCCAATGTAGCTCACAATCATTAAATGTAATCGCCAGTATTTGTATTTAGCGTCGATTTCAGATTTCGACATTGTGACTGGTATATCTGGTTGTTCCTTAAATATTGACATATTTAACCCCGTCTAAAAGTACAAGCAGGCAAAAATATGACAATAAACATGCAGCAACAATAAGTGAATACACTTAAATATTACATTTTTGTTACGTTTTTGTTTCAAAATGTTGTGTGCGTCAAATAATGCATTTTTTCTTATTTTATCTATAACACTAAAATAAAAGTGCTCAGTAAATTGTTATGCAAGTTGTTTCGATGAAATAATTCTCACCCCTTTTTCTGAATGAATAGCTGAATTTAGCAAAGCGCTAGCAATATTTTTTGCAGGGCTAATTTGGCAACTCGCAGGTAATATTCGGGATAAACAAGAAATAAGACGAATAACAATAACTTCACCAAGGCGCTCTTGATTGCGATGACCACTAATGACATTAGGACGCACTAATGTCAATGACTCAAAATTCAAGGCGATTAAGCTTCGTTCAAGCTCCCCTTTTATTCGGCTGTAGAAAAATGGTGAGTTTGCATTAGCACCTAATGCAGAGGTTAACGCATAAGTTGGACACCCCCATTTTTTGGCAAGTTTTGCGCACTCTAAGGGATAAGTGTAATCAACTTGGCGAAACGCAGATTTTGAACCCGCCACCTTCATTGTTGACCCTAAAGTGCAAATCACCGCATCCACTTCCCATATCATCGCATCATCGGGAAGCTGTTCAAAATTAACAATCGGTGCGAATAATTTGGAGTGCTCAGGTAATGCATGGCGTACAGGAGCAACAATTTGGCTAATTCGAGAGTCTGCAAGCGCTTGCTCTAACACATGACTACCCACTAACCCTGTTGCACCTATTAGTAATATTTTCATGGATAATCCTCATAAATTAGAAATAAGGCCAATAATGCGGACTCAAAAAAATATCCGTATCAATGCACTGAATATAGAAAGTTATTTTAACCAATCCGAAAATCATCACTTAACTGAGCCCAGTGCCTAATTAATTGTTCTTTCTGTTCTTGGAACATAGGCAACTCCTTTAGCATCAAGGGCCAATACGCTCTCGCATGTTGCATAACATCTAATAAATGTGGCTTGATGACAAGCCAAGGAACACCAACTTTTTGTGCCCACTGTTCAAAATGCGCCAACGTAATCTCATTCCATTGTTTTGTACCAACAAATTTTAATGCAAGTTTATCGTTCGCAATGTAAGGACTCGTGAAAACCACATCATATAATGGTGATAGGCAAGGGGATATTTTATCTCGGTAGATTAGTGACCAATTTTTTAAATGAGCATCTCCATTACCTAATAAAATATTAATTAACAATCTCCTCGCCATTTGTTGAATATCTTTATATTTTTCTGAACTTGAATAATAAAGCGTGCTTCCTAAAATTTCATAATTTGCTTTTTGATACTTATCAGTGGGATATAAACCAAATATTTGAGCAAAATCCTCCGTATGAATTCGGCCTTCTGGGCTACGATCAAACCGTTTAATCCCATAAGCATATTCCTCATCAGCCAACTTTATATCTGGAAGATCCTCAAGCTCTGCTAACTTAATTAACCGTATTTCGGGGATGTCTGCCCCTGCACTTTCAGCTAATCTCATGCAGGTATATTCATTGACTGGAACACCCTGGTGCAATGTGGAAGGCGTTTTAACAATCCACATATCCTCTGAAATTTCTTGATTAATATAGTAGCGTCCATCTAAATAAGAAGACGAAAATTTTATTTGAACGCCCGCTAATGAAAATTTGTTATCTGAATGCTTAACATCAATTTGTTGTGGTTCAGTCGAAGTTCGATATTGCAAAGCCCAATCAGGCACTTTTCCAGCACGAATTGGTTCTACATATAATGCCCCAGATAAATTACGTCCTAAATATGCCAAGAGCGCAAATTCATTGTCTATCTGACATTTAATCATTTTAGCAGTGTGTTCCCTTAAAGCCCCTTCAGGTAACAAATTGGATAAAATAGGAGGGAGCTTTATTCGACTCATTAATGGGCTATCAAGATAATCTGTGTCCATTAACTGCCGCAATGTGAACACTGGACGCTCTAGCACTGACATACCCACAAAGTCAGGATGAAAAACGAGTATATTCCTTCCCCCTACATAATGAACAACAATGGCAACCTCTAAACCATATAACTGGATCCTGAGTCCTTCAACATTTTCAGTTTGTTTACTCATTTCGTCCTCGTGATATTTGTCCAAAAATCTAAATCATCACTCTGTGAGGTTTGTAAATCTTCCTGGTCATCTGGCAGGTGTGTTTTTTCAGCATTAAATTGTAATGATGTTTTATGCGAATCTTTCTGTACAATTGAAAGCGCTAAGTCTAACCCTTCAAGCACACGAAGAAATGTTGATAATTTAATATCGTTACCTGCTTCAACACGTTGGTATTGTTGCTGCTTCATACCAATACGCATGTACATATCTTTTTGCTCAAGACCTAAATTTTTGCGTTGTTTAATCAATGTGCTCGCTATTTTTTTAATCTCGTCCATACCCACCTCAAATTACAACTTAAGTGATGTTTATTACTCAATAATACAACTTTAACATTGTAAAACTTCAAAATACAACTTAAATATTGTACAAACCAAAAAAACAACCTGCAGATTGTTTAAATTAAAAATTACAACAAAAGAGTTGTACTGTAGCTTTAATACAATAACTAAGTTGTTTTTAATTCAAAATTTGCAGCTTGTAGCTCTTTTGTTGTTTGATTGTGAAAATCACTTGATATTGGCCATAATTATAAAGATAATCATTCTCAATATCATTTCTGTTATCAGTATAGTTAGCATGGTAAATAATATGACAGCGCCAGTTGCAGAAAATATCGCCGAAACGGCCAAGCAAACAATCAAAACTGACGTCGTAGAGAGCCAACAGCTCTTGGGGCCGACAGGAAAGGTTTCCATACAGCACAATGGCGAGCTTTACCAGTTAAGGCAAACACGTACAGGTAAATTGATTTTAACGAAGTAACGTTCCAACAAAAATTTTATTCGCAAGCCACCTAGGTCACTCATCCAGGCAGCCAGCTTAATCTAAAACATAGGAATCGGTTTCTATGGAGTTTAAACTGTCGTCTGTATTTGCTGATTTTTCATCCAAAAAGCAAGCAAAAAGGTCATACTCCGACCGCGTAAAATTCGCAATCATCACTCGCACACTTTGCGATATTCCTGCGCATCTTACATTCGAAGCTCCCCATGTAATGCCTATTTCCTATCCTCCTGATGGGCAATCCGCCTGTCTATATGCATTTTCACCATTACATAAATAGCCTTTTATTTTCGCTAGTTAGCCTAGCAAAAAATGAAATTTTTACGGAGTATCACCATTATGTCTCATGTTTTACGGATATCCGTGTTGACCAGTGCGATCCTAAGTGTCATCGCCAGCGCTCATGCACAAGCGGCTGAACCCTCAACGACTAAAAAAAGCAATGACGTCATGACTGTTTATGCAACAGGGACTGAACGTGATAGCTTTGATGCGCCCATGATGGTAAGCGTGATTAAAAATGACTCACCTGAAACCCAAACGGCAAGCACGGTTAATGACATCCTACGCAAAGTTCCCGGCATTAACGTGGCAGGCACAGGCCGTTCAAATGGGCAAGATGTCTCTATGCGTGGCTTTGACCGCCAAGGGATCTTGACCCTAGTAGATGGCGTTCGCCAAGGCACCGACACAGGCCATGTGAATGGCACATTTATTGACCCTGCTCTGATTAAACAAGTTGAAATCATTCGAGGCCCATCCGCCCTGCTCTATGGTAGCAGTGCAATGGGGGGAGTCATCGCATGGGAAACCGTTGATGCTAAAGACCTACTACGCGATGGGCAAAATCACGGCTTTCGCGTATTTTCCCAAGCTGCAACAGGTGACCATAGCTTTGGTTTTGGTGGTACAACGTTCGGGCGTACCGATAACCTCGATGGTGTTTTTAGCTTTGTAACAAAAGAAGTGGGTGATATTCGCCTCAGTAATGGCGATGATATGGATAATAAAGAAACTATTGCCAACCTGCTAGCCAAAGGCACATGGCAAATTAATGACGAACAGAAGCTTGCAGGTCAGGTTCGTTACTATAATAACGACGCCCATGAACCTAAAAATCCACAGGCATTGAATGTCGGTAAAGATAACCTACAAGTTAACCGCACCACACGCCAACGTGATGCACAGGCAACTTACCAGCTCAACCCTGCATCACAAGATTGGTTAAACCTAAAAGTTACCCCTTACTATTCAGAGGTCAATATTACAGCAAAAGGGATTGGAACCCCTTATGAAGGCCGCACACAAAAAACCTACGGCTTAAAAGCAGATAACCGTTCTAACGTTTATGATTTACCGCTGGCGGCTCATAACCTCACCTATGGCAGCGAAGCTTATAAGCAAAAGCAAACCCCTTACGCAAACACAACCCAATTCCCTGATGCGGATATCACCTTTGCTTCTGGCTTCTTGCAAGACGAAATTGCCCTAAAAGACTTACCCGTGTCATTTATTGTGGGGACACGTTATGACCACTATAAAGCAAAAGCAAAAGGCAATGAGGACGTTAAAGCAGATAAATGGTCATCAAAAGGTGCGGTAAGCATTACGCCAACAGATTGGTCCATGCTATTTGCATCCTACTCTGAGGCTTTCCGTGCGCCGACAATGATGGAAATGTATAACGATGCAATTCATTTCCCTATGGGGCCCAACAAATACAACAGGTGGCGACCAAACCCAAACTTAAAACCAGAAACAGCCCAAACTACTGAATATGGGATGGGATTACGTTTTGATGATTTATTGATGGAAAGAGATAACCTGCAATTTAAAGCCAGCTATTTTGATACAAAAGCCAAGGATTATATCAATACAAGCGTTAACTTTGCTGAAGGTTATACCACATCTGTTAATGATAAACGCGCCAAAATTTGGGGTGTAGATGCATCACTGGATTATACAACAGACTATTTCACGTGGAACCTAGCCTACAACCGTACAACAGGTAAGAACGAATATGACGGCAAATCAATTACGTCAATCAAGCCAGAGTCATTAACCAGTAACCTGTCGGTTCCTGTTGCTAATAGCGGTTTCTCTGTGGGCTGGTTAGGGGAATTTACCCGCCACACCGACTTTAATAAGGCCTCTAAAGCTAAGCAACAAGCTGGCTATGCCGTCCATGATTTCTACGTTAGCTACCAAGGCGACGGTGAACTCAAAGGTTTAGGCACGAGCGTGGTGTTAGGCAATGCCTTCGACAAAGAATATTACTCATCACAAGGCATTCCTCAAGATGGACGTAATGCCAAGCTACTGGTCAGCTTCCAGTGGTAATTCATACAATACTAAGGAGATAGACGTGAATCCAACCATTTTCGAGCGTTACCAACAAGCCAAAGCAGATAACAAAGCCAAATACGCTCGTGATCTTGCCGCTTACCTGAATATTTCTGAAGCACAGCTACTGCACAGCCGTGTGGGTCATGATAAAGCCGCGCGTTTAGAAGTTGACGCGCCAACCTTGTTGACTGAATTAGCGGCAGTTGGGCAAGTCAAAGCCATTACCCGCAATGAATATGTGGTGCATGAACAAGTGGGTCGTTATGACAATGCAACATTCAGCCCTCACGGTGGTTTGATTTTAAACCCTCGCGCGCTTGATTTGCGCATGTTTTTTTCCCATTGGGATGCGATTTTCGCACTGACAGAAGACACCAAGCACGGTGAACGCCACAGTATCCAGTTCTTTGATAAACAAGGTGATGCGCTGCATAAAGTCTACACCACAGATGAAACTGACATGACGGCATGGCAAGCACTGATTGAAAAATACACTACCGAAAATAACCGTGAATTAGCCCATGTACCCGCTACGCCATTCACTAACCAACCTGTTAGTGATGAACTAAAACAGCAATTAGAACAAGAATGGCGCAACATGACCGATGTGCACCAATTTTTTGTGTTATTGAAAAAGAATAATTTGAGCCGCCAGCAAGTTTTCGCCTCTGTGAGTGATGATTTAGCCTGGAAAGTGCCGAATGATTCCTTCAATCAGCTGATTAACACTGCGTTCAATGATCAGAACGAAATCATGATTTTTGTGGGCAACCGCGGATGTGTGCAAATTTTCACTGGTGAAATCAAAAAAATCATGCCATATCAGAGTGAAGGTTCAGACTTGAAATGGCTTAACATTTTCAATCCTGATTTTACCTTACACATGATTGAAAATGGTATTCATGAGTGCTGGGTAACACGCAAACCAACGCAAGATGGCTTTGTGACTAGCCTTGAAGTTTTCGATATTGAAGGGAATCAAATCGCACAAATGTACGGTCAACGCACTGAAGGTACGCCAGAGCAAGAACAATGGCGCCAGCAAGTCACTGCGTTACCCCGCATTTAAAATTTAGGTAAATTTATTATGAAACAATGGCTTCTAACCTTATCGGTCCTGTTTGTCTCATTCAGTTCTTATGCTACCCAGCGCATTGTCACCCTCGGTGGCGATGTGACAGAAATAGTTTATGAACTTGGCGCTCAAGACCAACTTGTGGCCCGTGATAGCACCAGCTTGCACCCAGAGCAAGCGACTAAGCTTCCTGATGTGGGCTACATGCGAATGCTTAATGCAGAAGGCGTGCTTTCAATGCGCCCAACATTGGTCCTTGCCAGTGAATTAGCAAAACCATCCATGGCGTTAACGCAAATAGAAAAAAGCGGCGTTAAAATCATCAAAGTCACGGGAAAGCCGAGTTTAGAAGCCATTCCAGAAAAAATCACCACCATTGCCACTGCGGTTAACAAACCTGAGCAAGGCAAGCAATTGGTGGATAAATTTAATCAATCACTTAGCCAAGTCAACACCGCGCCAATTGATAAAAAAGTTTTATTTATCATGAGCCACGGTGGTGTACTTCCCCTTGCTGCGGGGAAAAAAACCGCGGTTGATAGCATGATAACCGCAATTGGCGCAAAAAATGCAATGGCCAATTTTGATAGCTATCGCCCGCTTTCCTCGGAAGGTTTATTGTCCAGCCAACCAGACTTAATTGTTTTCACTGAAGAAGGCATTAAATCATTAGGTGGCGTTGATCGCGTGTGGAACTTGCCTGGTATCGCCATGACCCCTGCGGGGAAAAATAAAGCACTCGCCGTCGTTGATGATGTGGGCATGCTGACATTCAGTTTAGGCACGCCAAAAGTTATGCAGCAGCTACGAGAGGCATTAGAGAAGTCCCAATGATCCGTTTTAAACGCCCTTTTTTCGTTATTCTTATTTTATTATTCGTGCTTTGTGGCTTGACGTTTATTGCATCCAACGCAGGGCCGATAAATTTTTCGTTCAATACACTGTGGCAGGCTTCTGCTACTGACCCTGACTGGCAAATTTGGCTAAATATTCGTTTGCCACGCGTCTTAATTGCCATTTTAGTGGGGCTAGCATTAGCTGTGTCTGGCGCCATTATGCAGGGGCTTTTTCGTAATCCACTCGCTGACCCTAGTTTACTGGGCATTAGTAGTGGTGCAGCATTAGCCGTTGCCGCTTTTATCGTTTTATCATTTTCATTACCAGCAGTAATGCAAAACTATGGCCATATCGCAGCAGCTTTTATTGGTAGCTTAGTTGTCTCCTTAATTATTTTTAGCTTAAATCGTTCATCCAACGGTAATTTGGCGCGTCTACTCCTGGCTGGTATCGCGATAAATGCACTGTGTATGTCATTTATCGGCGTACTCAGTTATATCAGTAATGACCAACAACTCAGAACCTTTAGTCTCTGGATGATGGGTACACTGGGAAATGTGGATTGGATGTCTCTAGCCATTGCCGCTACGGTCATTTTACCTGTCACCCTAGTGTGCTTATGGCAGGGAAACAAGCTAAATATCCTCCAATTAGGAGATGAAGATGCTCATTACCTTGGTTTGAATGTTGAACGGGCTAAATTTACCTTGCTGTTTCTCAGTGCCTTATTAGTCGGGTGTGCGGTGGCGATGAGTGGCGTAATTGGCTTTGTTGGGTTAGTGGTTCCACACTTAATCCGCATGACATTAGGCCCCGACCATCGTTGGTTAATACCAGGGGCAGCCATTGTGGGCGCTGCCCTGTTATTAATCGCCGACACCATTGCCCGTACCGCGGTCGCCCCTGCTGAAATCCCTGTGGGTCTGCTTACAGGGCTAATTGGTGGGCCATACTTCTTATGGCTTATTTTACGCCAGCCTGCGGGGAGAATGTAAGCAATGCAAGATAAATCTATTTTATTAGAGGCACAAAATCTCATTTATCAAATAGATGATAAGGTATTGATTAACAATGTCAGTCTCTCGATTAAACAACATGAAATGGTGGTCATTATTGGCCCTAATGGTGCAGGAAAATCCAGTCTACTAAAACTGTTAACGGGCTATAATTCCCCCACACAAGGTACCTGCTTGTTAGAGGGGCGCTCTTTAAAAGAGTGGCAAGGTAATGAGTTAGCACGTAAACGAGCAGTAATGAAGCAACATAGTCATTTGCAATTTGCTTTTACTGTTGAAGACGTTGTAGCCATGGGACGTACCCCTTATGGTTCGGAACACAAGCAAGTTGCTATTGAAGAAGCATTATCCCTGACCCATTGCCAAATGTTGCGCCACCGTGATTATCGGCAACTTTCTGGCGGTGAACAACAACGTGTTCAATTAGCACGTGTGTTAGCGCAGTTATGGCAACCCACACCTCAAAGCGCTTGTCTATTTTTAGATGAACCCACGTCGGCTCTGGATTTATACCACCAGCAACATAGCTTGCGCTTACTTCACCAGCTCACCCGTGAACGCCCAATTGGCGTGTGCTGCGTACTTCATGATTTAAACCTAACTGCATTATATGCCGATCGCGTTTTTTTAATTCACGAAGGGAAATTAGCCGCTAGCGGTACTCCTGCGGACGTGTTAACAGCAGAAAATCTCACTCGCTGGTACCAAGCAGACTTAGGGGTGAGCAAACACCCTGAAAATGATACACCTCATATCTATTTGCGCCATTAATCGTTAAGTTCAATTCATACCTCATAAGAGCACACAAACATCGTGCTCTTTCTTCATATCGACTAAAACATTCTACTCATTTGTTTTCTTTGAGCTATTCATTTCACAATTATCTTATAGCACCTAAACTTTCGCGATAAATCAATCATTCACTTACATCTCTAAAAAGGCGTGAAGTTGGTACAATCTATTGATAGTCATTTGAAATTTGAAGATAAATATTAAGAATTTTCCCCTAGAATACGCCTAAATACACAAATGGACTAACAAGGCAGAAAATGGAAAACAATATTATCCAAACATTGATTGAATTGACGCATCGTGGCAATGATGATGTGAAAATTGCCGCAATTTCTGCGTTAGGGGATTATCGAGCGACAGTCGAACAACAGACCGCAGTTCATCGTCTACTCGATTTATGTAAAGACCCAAATAAAGATGTGGCTGTATCCGCGATTAAAGCACTAAGTAAGTTATCTGAACATTTTGAATAAAAACCTTTGCCTTCGATTAAGTTAATTCGTTAACGAATCCACTGATATTTTCGCTCGTTTTTTAGCCTCCTCCCCACACTTTTTCTTACTAAATCAAAAACTCAGGTAGGTACGGTACACTCTCTGCCGTCCTGTCATTTTTATCATCAAAACCAATAAATTACATCTCATCTCATTTCATCCACTTTTTTTTATATTTTTAAATAAATAATTTTGATAATATTAGTATCATTGGATTTAAATGCTGATATATATTAAATATCAGTATATTTAACTACCTTAATATTTATAACATGATTTCGTAGGATAGATAATGGATACACAAGTCATCAATACACTGCTCGATTTAACCAATAGAAAAAATGACGATGTCAAAATAGCGGCAATTTCAGCGCTTGGTGATTGCAAGTTGCCAATAAACCAAATGAATACCATGAGCCGGCTGCTAGAACTTTGTAATGATCCGAATCGAGATGTGGCTATCAGCGCGATTAAAGCTGTGAGTAAGCTTTTAAATCATGATAATGAATAAGACAAATAACTTATTCACAATTGTGATAACTAGAAGGAAATAGAAGGGTAACATTAATTATAATCCTACCCTTCTCTATTTATTACGCCTGCTTTAAATGACGTGCGTGAAAAGCAATATGTTCACCAATAAAGCTGCTAATAAAATAGTAGCTATGGTCATAGCCATCACGTAAATGCAGTGTGCAATCAAACTGTTTTTGCTCACTTATTTTTGCGAGTAACTCAGGCTTTAATTGCTCATAATAAAAGGGATCTGCCGTGCCTACATCCACTAACATTGGTGGCGTTTTTTCGGCTTTGCCCAGTAACTCAAGCGTGTCATATTGTCGCCATTGTGCTGTATTGCCCCCCAAATACGCGGTAAAGGCTTTTTGCCCCCATGGTACTTGTGTCGGTGCAATAATCGGCGCAAAAGCAGATAAACTGCAATAACGCTCAGTATTACGCAAACCAATCATTAACGCCCCGTGTCCTCCCATAGAATGCCCTGAAATTGCTCGTTTGTCAGTTACGGGTAAATAATTTTCGACTAAAGCGGGTAACTCTGAAACGATATAATCATACATTTGATAATGACGTTTCCACGGTTCTTGTGATGCATTGACGTAAAAACCAGCCCCTTGCCCCAGGTCATAGGCTGCATCATCTGCCACGCCTTCGCCCCTTGGGCTGGTATCTGGTGCAATCAGGACCACGCCCTGTTCTGCGGCAAATTGTTGCGCCGCTGCTTTAGTGATGAAGTTTTGCTCGTTACATGTCAGCCCTGACAACCAATAAATCACAGGGCAAGGCTGCGTTTGTGCCTGCGGCGGCAAATAAGCTGCAAATTTCATTTCACAACCTAGCACCGTTGATTGATGTTGATAAACATCCTGCCAGCCACCAAAGCAAGCATGGCGCTCAATTCTCTCCATCAAAGACTCCTTATTCGTAGTGAATGACGGTGCGGATAGACTTGCCTTCATGCATTAAATCAAAGGCTTCATTGATGCTATCAAGGGGTAATGTGTGAGTCACAAACGGCGCGAGTTCTATATCACCTTTCATTGCATCTTCAACCATTTTTGGCAGTTGGCTGCGCCCTTTCACACCGCCAAATGCGGTTCCACGCCATGAGCGACCTGTCACCAATTGGAATGGGCGAGTTGAAATTTCCTGTCCCGCACCTGCAACACCAATAATGATCGACTGCCCCCAGCCACGATGTGCGCTTTCCAATGCCGCACGCATGACATTCACGTTACCAATACATTCAAAGGTGTGATCGACACCCCATTCGGTCATTTCAATCAATACTTGTTGAATCGGCTTATCAAAGTCCTTTGGATTTAAGCACTCTGTTGCACCGAATTGGCGGGCTAATTCGAATTTTGAGGGATTCGTATCAATAGCAATAATACGACCCGCTTTGGCTTGTCTAGCACCTTGAATAACCGCCAACCCAATACCGCCTAACCCGAAGACCGCAACTGAGTCCCCTTCTTGTACTTTCGCTGTATTATGTACTGCACCAATACCCGTTGTCACACCGCAACCTAATAAGCATACTTCTTCATGGTTCGCTTCAGGATTAATTTTAGCGAGGGAAACTTCAGCGACGACGGTATACTCACTAAATGTTGAGCAGCCCATATAGTGATAAACAGGCTCACCATTATAAGAAAAACGCGTTGTACCATCAGGCATCACACCTTTGCCTTGCGTCGCACGCACAGACACACATAAGTTCGTTTTGCCTGATTCGCAGAAAACACACTTCCCACATTCAGCGGTATACAATGGAATAACGTGGTCACCTACGCTGACACTCGTCACACCCTCACCGACCTCAACCACAATACCTGCGCCTTCATGGCCTAACACAACTGGAAATAGCCCTTCTGGGTCATCCCCTGAAAGTGTGAATGCATCCGTGTGGCAAACACCTGTATGGCTGATTTTAACCAAAACTTCACCCGCTTTTGGCGGCATAACGTCGAGCTCAACAATTTTCAGTGGCTCCCCAGGAGCAAATGCAACTGCTGCACGTGATTTCATCGTTGTTCCTTTTTTATTTAACGCAAATAAGTGCGAATAAGTGAAATAGCATCATCAACGGACTCTTTTTGATGCTGTGTGGTGGCAGACTCTTGGAGCCCCTCGCGTAAATGACTTTCTAGTACCCCCGCCATTAATCCATTAACAGCACCACGAATGGCTGCAATTTGCTGTAAAACTGCAGCACACTCCACTTCATCCTCTAGGGCGGATTCAAGAGCTAAAAGTTGCCCTTTAAGTTTACGAACCCGAGTCAGTACCGCTTTTTTTTCTTTTGGTGAATGTGGCATCTTTGAGCCCCTTTCATATACATAGGGGGAGTATAGTATCTATATTGCTATCAGTACAGAATGACACTATTTAATTTACTTATTTAAAGCACAAAAAAAGAAAAAATGGCAAAGTGAGCTCTGTTTCACTTTGCCAGTTATGGAGATATAACAATAGGAATTACAACAAATTAAAGTATTTATCAGGTTTATTGACAGGGGGAAGCGGTTTGAGATCCAGCATGTCCATTGCATTTCGCTCGATACTATTGCAAATCGCATTTAATGGCAGGTCATTCGCAGAAGTCCCAAAAGGATCTTCCAATTCTTCCGCTAATGAGTCCCACGCTAAAAAGGTATATGAAATAAATACCGAAACAAATGGGGTCATATAGTGTAAATCAACCACTAACGCAAACGGCAATAACGTACAAAATAAATACACAGTGCGCTGCAAAATCAAGGTATAAGCAAAAGGAATAGGGGTATTCGAAATACGTTCACAACCACCTAAAACGTCAGATAACGCATTAATATCTTTATTGATTGCTTGGAATAATACATCGCTAATCACTTTATTATCACGCAATTCCCCGACCTTCAGGCCAATCTGCATTAAAATACGGCTACTTGGAAATGGACTATGAATGACTTCATCAAAAATAGCGCGCGGCAGCAGCCGATATAAATCAACAATGGGGCTGGTTTTTCTTAGCTCATGTTTTAAGCTCCAACCAAATGCAATCAATAAGTGAGCGAATTCTTTTTGCGCAGCTTTGTCATTTGGTAATAACCCTTTAATATTTCTTAATATATTGCGTTGATTAATCAACAAATTAGCCCAAAGTGTTCTCGCTTCAATTAAACGGCTATAACACGCGTTATTACGAAAACCTAAAAAGATAGCAATGGCTATCCCTAATAAACTAAAAGGCGCAATAGTTAAATGAATACCTAATTGTTCGTACCATTGGTAACTCAATACGGCAACAATCGAAATCATGATATTAAGAGATAAGCGAAAGGTGATTTTTGACAGCACGGAACCGTGCCAATCGAACAACCGAAAAAACCAGTGTTGATGCGGGCGAATGACCATAATGTAATCAATAATAATTTAGCAAAACGACATAAAACTTATTATTTCATTTATCAAACTGATAATCTATAGGCCATAATTGATTAACAGTTTCCTATTAATTTCATCTAAAGATAAAAAATAGCTGATGGACACTCTCCAGAGCAGCTATTTTTTCTATATTATTTATTCCATTGTACTATTTCGTTTTCAGTTAGCATTAAGGGTTGCGTACTGCCAGTCTCAGCCGATTTTACCGCAGCTTCCAGAACTGCCATAACCGCCAGCGCTTGCAATGGTGTTACGGGATTAGATGCATGGCCATTCAATGCATTACGGATGCCCACATAATACTGGCTTTGGTCACCTTTTGGTGTTTGCTGCTGCTTAGGTACCAACGTCTCATCGATTAAAATAATGGAATCATTATCCAATCCCCATTCTTTATCTTGAGGAGTGATCCCTTGCAGTAATTGTTTTTCTTGTTGATCTGGCTGAGATTTTACAGCACTGCCTTTATCACCATGCACAGTGAAACGCGTAAATCCACCCGCGGCTAACATGCTGCAATGTAAAATCACTTTATGGGTTGGGTAGTTTAATAACACATGTGCCCAATCATTAATTTGACCATTATTCCTTAACGTCGCAATATTACCTTGCACAGACTGCGGCAGACCAAACAGTTGTAGTGCTTGGTCAATTAAATGTGGGCCTAAATCAAACCATAAGCCACTACCTGGTAAGTTTTGTTCACGCCAACGTACTCTTACTTCAGGGCGAAAGCGGTCGATGTGAGATTCAAAGTGCTTTATTTCACCTATCTGTTTTTGTTCAATCACATTTTTAATAGCAAGGTAATCGCTGTCCCAGCGGCGATTATGAAATACAGATAATAAAATATTGTGGGCTTTCGCAAGTTCAATCAACTCTCTTGCTTCTTGCATATCCAACGTAAATGGCTTATCAACCACCACATTTTTACCCGCTTCAATTGCTAACTTTGCCAATGGTGCATGAGTCGCATTTGGGCTTGCTATCACCACTAAGTCAATATCAGAACGAAGAATAGCCTCCTCGGGTGATGCTATCACCGTGGTGTTTGGAATATCACGTTTTACTTTTTCCTCATCACTTGAAGCGACGACAGCAAGATTCAACCCATCAACAGACCTAATTAAAGGTGCATGGAATGTTTTACCCACAAACCCATAGCCAATCAGTGCAACATTAATTTCTTTGCTCATAATCTTACCTGTTCATTAAATACTAAGAGAATTTACAGTCACCTTGCTATTAGGACTGAGTTCATCCCAATCACAATCTAAAAATAATTGGTCAATTTCGTCTAAATTAGCAACTAAATAAGGCTGACATAGGTTTAATTTCGTGCTGTCTGCAACCACCCAATGCATTTGACTATTGGCAATCATGGCGCGCTTTACATCACAATCCGCTTCCTCTGAGGCACTTAGCCCCAGCGTGGAGTGCAGTGCACAAGCGCCTAAAATGGCAATATCCGCTCTGTACCTCGCCAGCATAGATAATGTGGCACTTCCAGAAAATAACCTTTGCTGAGGATCCCACTCACCACCGAGCAAAATTAACTGGATATCGGTGCGGTCACTGAAGTGGGTCGCGATGTCCAAGGATGTGGTAATGATTTTCATCGGGCCTTGGATAAAGCTAGCAACAGCCATTACCGTACTGCCAGAATCAAGGAAAAGTGTTGAGCTCTTCGGAATCAATTTAGCAACCTGTTGCCCTAATTGTTTTTTAACCTCAGGCAATAAAATATTTCGCCCGCGACGGCTCATAACTGGCACATTGAACCCCACAGCGCCGCCATGGTTTTTTTGTGCCAAACCTTGGTTTTCTAGTTCAGTTAAATCACGCCGGATAGTATCAGCAGAAACATGCAACTGATTAGATAAGTCTGCAACACTCACCTGACCATTTTTTGCTATTATTTCAATAATATAATTCTGTCTCGCTTGTTTATGCATAACCGCAAAATCTCGCAAAATACTGCAATATGCATCATATTACCGCAATACGAAAAGAAATAAACATGAAAATAGCGCAATCATTACCGACATTTTTAATTTTATTAACTTGACATACTGTTATGTTGAATAAGAAAGGAGATTGCACATAAGAGAAAGGTCGAGATACAGTAGAAAACCGCCTATTCGGTTCTCTACTTAGCTTGAATTAAAACACTAGCTTTTTAACGATTCTAACCGTTTAATTTCATCACGTAATGCATCAATTTCGCGTTCTAACTGACGACTTTCATCTGAATAATATTTACTGTTCAGTTTTGTTGGCCCTGTAGCCCCAGAGTAATGATCATAACAACGGTTTTGTACATTAGAAATAGCACGTTGTAACCCAGCGACTCGATGACGGTTCCCATGTGCTTTTGCGTATTTTAGCTGTTTTTCAAGTTGGTAAATTTTATTATCACAACCAGAGTAATTAGAACCCGCTTGGGAAGATAATGGAATAAATAGTGTTGATAAAATAATTAGCATTATCTTTTTCATTTAATTCTCCAAATATAAAAAATAAATTAAATTTTACCTATTTCATCACTTTTATATTTTATTAATATAAGCAAGCTCCTAATTTAGCTTAAGATAACAATTAAATCTAAAATAGTCACATTATAAAGCAGGATAAATGATAACATATATTTATAGTTAAGACGCCAAACAGGTCTGATCACTTTTTATGATAATTTATTACAGACAGACATAATTTTCCTTGTTACCTTACTCTCATGGACTTTTCTCTACACGGATGTAGACACTTCTTACTTCGAACGGTCATAAGCACTAGGCCGCTTTTCAAACAGATACTTCAATTTATTCAATTAAACCCTGTCTTTTAGCTTAATTTTTTAAAATATTTATTAAGCACAAATAGCACAAAATCATTTTTATCTAAAAATAAAAAAATTCATTTAATTTGTATTTACTTAAACCTATAGGAATAAGTTTAAATCCCCCCTTATTTTCATATATTTTTTGCAGTCTCTTTATGGGCAAAGATATACTCTAGCCAAAGGTAATACTAAAGAGAGTAACCATGCACTCAACTAAATTCGAGCTCACATTTGCCAGCGCTGACGAACAACATTTTCATACAGCCTTAAAACAAGCCAGCCAAGATTATCTACAAAGCAAACACGATCACGTATATGCGAGTAAAACCGATATTGCAGTAGTCATCATCTTATTCAGTACCGCAATATTATGCTACCTACCTACGCTGTTTACCTCATCCGTATTAACTTACAGTTTATCCTATTTTATTTTTGTTCTGCTCATCATGTTCCTCAATGTCATTGGGCAACACGATGCTTGTCATAATACGTTATTTAAAAATAGTTGGAAAAACCGGGTATTTGGACGTTTAGTCACCTTACCTTTAGGGTTAGAGCCTGAATTTTGGCGAACCCGCCATGTTCACTACCACCACCATTTTGCCAATATTGAAGATTATGACTTAGACACAGAAGAAAATGGCATCTTTCGCCAAACGCCTTTTCAAAAATGGCGACCTTTCATGAAGTATCAACACATTTACTGGCCATTTATTGCGTCTTTTTCTTTAACATGGATAGCACTGGTTTTTGACTGGTCGGATAGAACAGGGAAAACACGCCTGAAAGATAAAAAGGTTTTAGCGGGAAAAAAAGGTTGGGCACTTTTTATTACTAGCAAAATTGGTCATTTACTACTGATGCTAGGCTTCCCTTTACTTTTTGCCCATGAACATGGAATAAGTTTAACCGCTATTTTTGTCACTTATATTTTAAGCCAAATGATTGCATCTATTTTTGTCATTTATTTGCTTTTGGGGACGCATTGGGCTGAAACTGAATTTTTTACTGCACCAGAAGACAAACAAATTAAGCATGGTTGGTACCATCATAATTTTGTTACTGCCTGTGATTGGATACCAACACCACATTGTCTATGGCGTTTAACTGGCGGACTTAATTATCATCTCACCCATCACCTTTTCCCCAATTGGCACCATCGCCACTACCCTGCCTTGGCAAAGATTTTGGGTGAGTTAGCGACGCAACACAACATGCCTTACCGCTGCATTCGTTATAATGAATTGGTCGCAGCACAAATTCGCTTCTTAAAAAAAATGGGTGAAAAACCACACTAAATGTCGTCTCACTGTATGCATATTCTATTAATACAGTGAGGTCACTTTTCTATTTAAACAGTTACTCAACAAACTAATTATTTAAGCATTTATTAGACCTTAAAATAAATGCTTAAGGTTCATTAACCAACCATATGGTATCCTACTAAATAACCTATACCCATATTATTTTTGGTGAATAATTAAAACAATTGATTTAATTATTGATATAAATTCAATCAAAAAACTATAATATTAATTATTTTAACATTCATTTATCACTTGTTTAATTTTCATTTATTAAGGAATTATTAAATTCACTATTGCATTCATTGATACTTCATTTAAGTTATCCAAAATATACTTCATAAAAAATAATATTTCTAATTTACACACTACATTTTATAGAATGGTTGACACTCGCATGAAAAAAGCAGAGTACATTATAAAAAAACTACGCACATTTATTATTAGTGATAAGCTTTATCTTACTAATAAATTTGCAAAAAAACTAAATTATCGCCCTGATTTTAAAACACCTAAAAGCTTCAATGAAAAGGTGAATTTTAGAATGCTGCGTGATAAAAACCCACTGTATACACAGCTTGCTGATAAACTAGCCGTCAGGAGCTACATCAGTCGAACCATTGGCGATGAGTATTTAGTTCCTATCTTAGCCACCTATCGTCATGTAGATGAAATTAATATCGATACACTTCCTGAACAATTTGTCCTCAAATGTAATCATGATAGCGGCAGCAGTGTAATTTGCCGAAACAAAGAAAAATTTGATTGGCAACATGCCAAAGATAAATTGTCATTTCATTTATTCAAAAATCTTTATTACATTACTCGCGAACGTCATTATAAAAATATTTCACCACAAATTATTTGTGAAAAATATATTGACTTATTCGCCAATAAAAATAGAAAACTCGTTCCTGAAACTTGCCGTATACATTGTTTTTCAGGTAAGCCTGTCTATGCAGAAATCGATTATACTGATGAGTCAGGTGAAGAGTTTATCAATATCTATGATATTAACTGGCAATTGCAACCCGTCACTTTTGGCTATCCAAATATGTTAGAGCCAGTATCTGAGCCACCTCTCTTTAAAGAAATGCTACGCTTGGCTGAAATTCTCGTCACACCATTCGATTATTGCCGTGCAGACTTTTTGATGTCTGATGAAAACACCTTGTATTTTAGTGAACTCACGTTTGCCCCTAATGCAGGTAGAACAGAAATATCACCATTGTCGTGGGACTTTAAATTAGGGGAGCATTGGGAACAACGCATTACCCAATCTGCGGGCTATGCGCCTCTCGAAGGTGCCTTATCAACTATCTCCGTGAATAAGAAAAAGTAACGAATAGAAAAAAGGCCCTGTGAATTCACAGAGCCTTTATAAACCATATTAACTTAAACAGTTAATTCGCCAGCACACTCGCTTTACGACGCAAGCTGGCTATTAACATATAAATTGCCGTCACGAGCAACACAATAAAGAAGAAATCCACTAACCCATTATGCTGACTTAATAATGCGCCCGCCGCGATTGGGCCCATTGCTGAACCAATGCTATAACTAAATAACATCACTTGTGTTGCAGCAACAATATAGGATGAATCCAAGTTGTCACACGCTAAAGTAATCGCAACCGGGTATAACGCAAATGAAGACATTCCTAACAACGCTAATGCAACAATCATCACTAAGTAGTCGCTAGAAATATAAATAACCCCCATCGCGAATACCCCTAATAAGGAAACCATCGCTAATAACAAGGTTTTGCTCATCAAAATTGACAACTTACTGACAACAGGCTGGATCAACATACCACCCAAAATAATTGAAGCCATCAAAACCCCAACTTGGTCAGTCGTGAATTGTTCTTTCTTCAACGATAAAGGCATCAACCCATAAATCGTACCCATAGTGATACCTGAAACCATACACCCAATAATTGCAGGTTTACTTAATCGTGCAATTTTTTTCAGCGATAATTTTTGGTGTGACCCGCTATCTGGCTGCCCTTGGCGAACGAATAATGGGGGCATTACAGCTAATAACAATAAGCCCAATACAACCATAAAAGGATAAGCACCTTGGGTTCCGATAACGCCAATCGCGAGTTGCCCTAACGTTGTCCCGCCATATAATGACGTCATATAAAAGCTTAATCGCTTAGCTCGCTCTTTCGGGCTGTCACCAATCAGCAGCCAGGATTCAACCACCACAAAGATACCCGCAACCGCGATACCTGCAATTAAACGGTTTGGAAGCCAAGCTTCAATCGAAGGTGCCCACGGCAAAACCACAACCGTTGCGGCTAGCATTAATAAAAAACCAATAAAAGCGAGGCGATGACCAATTTTGGCAATCACGGGCTCAATTAGCATTGAACCAATTAATAAGCCAATGTAGTAGGCACTTGCTAACCAACCTGCGTACTGCGTATCAATTCCGAAGCTCCCCATTGATAATGGGATTAAGCTCATTAAATAACCCGATGCAATAGCAAAAATCGTTAACCCTGCAACAGGAACGAATGCATTATCGCGTTTGCGCATGATAGTAGTGGACTGATTCACGCCCCACTCTCCAACAAATAAAAATAAATAATATGCGCTGCAACTACATCGTAGAATACGACAAGGCTGTGATCTCAAAAAAGGAACACATTTCGGCGATTAGTGCAGGAGTAAAATATAAAAATAAGACTGATTTGAGCGCAATATAGAACGTTAAATCGGTAAGTTAAAATGAGAAAATCTAATGGTGACTAGTAAAATAATTTATGTGAGAAAAATCACGTTTTTTCCGAAAGAGAATTTAAATCAATATCGACCATTAAAACAAACAAAACCCTTTAAATTCATACCGATAAAAAAACAATCACTTTTCTTTTTTTGTTACAGATTGACACAACTTAAGCCAAATGGAAAAGGCCATAAAAGTACTCAATGGTAAAATAATTTATTTATTATTTAATCTTGCTATCACGCCCAATGCAAAATACCTTTTTTGCTGGCAAGAGAAATGAAAGTAACTTAATTTATACTTCTATAATGCCCTATTTAATTCATTTCGTTTTTAGTCAAAAATACTTAATAGAACATACGGTTTAATAATTTCTTTCCGCATAGTTTACCAACTAGCATTTTTCTAATGCAGAAAGGCGGCGCCAAAGTGTTGTTCTGCTAATCCCTAGGTACTGAGCTACCGCTTTACGATCACCATTAAACCTTGCCATTATGTCAGTAAGTGATTCCTTACCTCTATCAATAACAACATCATTGTCATTTACTATCCACTGGCGTTCGGGAGATAAACTGATCAGCATCTCTTCAGTAATGGCCTTTTCAGGGTATGCACTACAATAAAGCGCAACTCGCTCCATTAAGTTTCGCAGCTCACGCACATTTCCTGGCCATGCATAATTTAGAAAAAAATGACGACAGCTTAAAAGCTGCTGTACCCGAAACGCAGGGAGCGGTAAAACCAAACCAGCAAAAGCCAATTTTAAAAGCCTCTGTGCGAGAAAAAGAATGTCTTCACCTCGCTCATTAAGCGCAGGTACTTGCATCCGAAGTACCCCTAAACGGTAGAATAGGTCAGCACGAAAATGCCCATTTTTCACCCAATCATCTAAATGGCAATGGGTCGCACAAATCACACGCACATTGACTTGCAAAGGTTTATAACCACCAATCCGTACCACAGAGCGCTCTTCCAGCACCCGCAAAAGTCGCGTTTGCAACGCTAATGGCATTTCGCCAATTTCATCTAAAAATAACGTGCCACCATGAGCTAGTTCAAACAACCCTGCTCTTCCCCCACGCCGTGACCCTGTAAATGCCCCCTCTTCATAACCAAATAATTCAGCTTCTAATAATGTTTCAGGGATCGCGCCACAATTAACCGCGACAAAAGGCATTTGCTGCTTACTGCGTTTGTGCTGATTAAATAATGTAAATTCATGGTGAATCGCTTGTGCCACCATTTCTTTCCCTGTTCCGCTTTCGCCTTGGATCAGCACAGTAGCCTCTGAGCGTGCATATAACATAATCGCCTGTCTTACCCGTTCCATTGGCAATGATGAACCAATTAAGTCATTGATTGTATGGCGGACTTTTGGCGGGGTAACTGGTAGATATTTATCTGATGAATGGCGATTACGGTGAGACATTCGGCTTAACTCAATAGCATCGGAAAATGCCTGCCGTATGGTTTGAGTTGAATAGACAAAAATGCCTGTCATTCCCATTTCATCCGCTAAGTCCATAATCAACCCAGCGCCGACAACCACTGAAATCCCCATCGATTTCAAAGCTTTAAGTTGTTCTCGTGCATCTTCGGCGGTAACATAGCTACGTTGTTCAATTTGCAATGCAAAACGTTGCTGAAAATCGGTTAATGATGGAATGGTATTTTTATAATTAATAATACCGATCTTATCACTGATTTCTCGCCCCTTCGCAAGTGCTTGCATTACGTCAAATCCGTTGATATTAACGATGATAACAGGCACAGAAACATGACTTTTGAGGTAAGCACCGTTTGAGCCAGCACTAATGATAGCATCACAATGCCCTTGCTTTAGCCTCTCTCGTACCTCTTCCGCCGCCTGTTCAAATCCCAGATTTAACGGTGTAATGTCTGCTTGTTCACTAAATTCGGGGCTTATATCGCGAAAAAGTGTATATAGCCGTGAAACAGACACTGTCCAAATAATCGGTTTTTCCATCTATTTCACTCCCTCACAGTTATGTTTCAAAAAATGTTTCAATTAACAATAGCGCGTTTCAATGAAACATGCTAATCACAGATTAGAAATTTGTTTTCTTTATCACAAACCCACACAACACCCAACCAATTAATTTATAAAGATTTATTTCAAATAACCCACCTTTAGGCTAGTTGGCATGCCAATTGCTATATGATTATAGTGACCTTAAATAAAAACAATTTATTAACAATTAAGAGGCTTCTATGACATCTATTCCTGCTGGACAAAAATTCCGCGATGCTGTCGCTCAAGAATCCCCCCTTCAGTTAGTTGGGACGATTAATGCCAATCATGCCCTTCTTGCCCAACAAGCAGGCTATAAAGCGATTTATTTATCTGGTGGTGGCGTCGCGGCAGGATCATTAGGTATGCCTGACTTAGGGATCTCCACTCTAGAGGATGTGTTAATTGATATTCGTCGCATTACTGATGTCTGTGATTTACCCCTGATGGTTGATGCCGATATTGGCTTTGGCCCTTCAGCTTTTAATGTCGCTCGCACCGTCAAGTCATTTTGCAAAGCAGGTGCGGCGGGATTACACCTTGAAGACCAAGTCGGTGCGAAACGCTGTGGTCACCGACCTAATAAAGAGATTGTCTCAACACAAGAAATGGTAGATAGAATCAAAGCCGCGGTAGATGCCCGTACTGATGATAGTTTTGTGATTATGGCTCGCACAGATGCACTCGCCGTCGAAGGCCTAGATGCTGCACTTGAACGAGCTCAAGCCTATCTCGATGCAGGTGCAGACATGTTATTCCCTGAGGCTATTACTGAACTGTCTATGTACCAACAATTTACCCAAAACACCCCCGCACCTGTTCTTGCTAATCTTACAGAATTTGGCCAAACCCCATTGTTTACGTTAGATGAGCTTCGTAGTGTCGGTATCGCTATCGCACTCTATCCGCTGTCAGCTTTTCGTGCGATGAATAAAGCCGCAGAACAGGTCTACACTGCAATACGCCATGAAGGCACACAGAAAAACGTTATTCCTTTGATGCAAACACGTGATGAACTTTACCAAAGCATTCATTACTACGATTACGAACAAAAACTGGATGCCCTATTTTCGCAAAAAAAACCATAGACACACAGGCGGCACCAAGTTGAGTCTCCTCTATCCCTTACAAGGAAATTACGATGAATGAACAACTTAGTAACACCGTATCACCACAATTTAAGCCCAAAAAATCGGTGGCACTTTCAGGTGTTCCAGCGGGAAATACTGCACTTTGTACCGTAGGACGTAACGGGAATGATCTGCACTATCGTGGTTTTGATATTCATGACTTAGCCACTCAATGCGAATTCGAAGAGGTTGCACACTTACTGATACACGATAAGCTCCCCACACAAACTGAGCTCATCGCCTATAAAGCAAAACTACAAACCTATCGCGGGCTACCTGCAAGTGTGAAACAAACTTTAGAATCTGTTCCCGCAAATGCACACCCTATGGATGTCTTACGAACAGGGGTTTCGATGATGGGCTGTGTACTCCCCGAAAAAGATTCACACCCATTTTCAGGTGCCAGAGACATTGCTGACCGATTGTTAGCCTCATTAGGCTCAATGTTACTGTACTGGTATCACTTTAGTCACCATGGTCGTCGTATCGAAACGCAAACCGATGACGACTCAATAGGTGCCCATTTTTTGCATTTGTTGCATGGCAAAAAACCGCCAGCTCAATGGGAAAAATTCATGCATATTGCCGCAATTTTATATGCAGAACATGAGTTTAATGCCTCAACATTTGCCGCTCGCGTCATTGCAGGCACAGGTACCGATTTTTATTCAGCAATAACAGGCGCAATAGCCGCCTTACGAGGGCCAAAACATGGCGGCGCAAATGAGGTTTCATTAGAAATCCAGCAGCGCTATGCCTCAATGGATGAAGCCGAACGAGATATCACGGCTCGTATTCATAATAAAGAAGTCATTATTGGCTTTGGCCACCCAGTGTACACCCTTGCTGACCCACGCCATCCCATCATTAAATCCGTGGCATTGCAGCTTTCAGAACAAAATTTGAATCGCCATTTATACAGCGTTGCTGACCGTATCGAAACGGTAATGAAACGTGAAAAAGGCATGTTTCCAAATTTGGATTGGTTCTCTGCAGTGGCCTATCACTTAATGGGGGTACCAACCGCCATGTTTACCCCGCTATTTGTCATGGCGCGGACTGCAGGTTGGTCTGCCCATATTCTCGAACAAAGACAAGACAATAAAATTATTCGTCCATCGGCCAATTATATTGGGCCAGAAAATCAATTATTCACTCCAATAGAACAGCGTTAATAAAGGTAAAATAATGACAACACAAACCGTGAGTTCTCAAAAAATTGAATTTGATAAAGTTATCAGTGACATTGTTGATTATGTAATGGATTACCCAATTGTTTCTGAACTAGCTTACGATACCGCCTATCATTGCCTGCTCGATACGCTAGGCTGCGGCATGGAATCGTTAGAATACCCGGCCTGTAAAAAACTGTTAGGCCCAATAGTACCAGGAACAATTGTTCCCAATGGCACTAAAATTCCTGGCACCCAATTTCAATTAGACCCTGTTCAAGGTGCTTTTAATATTGGCACAATGTGCCGCTGGCTTGATTTTAATGATACTTGGCTCGCCGCTGAATGGGGCCACCCTTCAGATAACTTAGGTGGCATCCTTGCTACCGCCGATTGGTTATCGAGGGAAAATCTAGCTAAAGGCAAAAAACCGTTAATCATTAAAGATGTATTAACGGCTATGATTAAAGCACACGAAATTCAAGGGTGCATCGCCCTTGAAAATGCCTTTAACAAAGTCGGGCTCGACCATGTTATTTTAGTCAAAGTCGCCTCAACAGCTGTTGTCTCACAAATGTTAGGTTTAAACCGCGAACAGATCCTCAATGCTATTTCCCTAGCGTGGATTGATGGCCACAGCTTACGTACTTACCGCCATGCGCCGAATACAGGTTCAAGAAAATCATGGGCAGCAGGAGATGCAACCTCCCGTGCAGTTAGGCTCGCATTGATGGCGCAAAAAGGCGAAATGGGCTACCCAACGGCATTGACTGCCAAAACATGGGGGTTTTATGACGTTTTATTTAAGGGGCAGCCGCTTCGCTTCCAACGCCCTTATGGTTCCTATGTTATGGAAAACGTATTGTTTAAAATCGCTTTCCCCGCTGAGTTTCACTCTCAAACCGCCGTCGAAGCAGCATTACAATTACATAGAACATTAGCCGCAATGGGTAAAAGTGCCGATGATATTGCATCAATTACAATTCGCACCCATGAAGCCTGTATTCGCATTATTGATAAGAAAGGCCCACTCAATAACCCTGCTGACCGTGACCATTGCATACAATACATGGTGGCTGTGCCACTAATTTTTGGTCGACTCACCGCCGCTGACTATGAAGATAACATTGCGCAAGATAGCCGTATTGATGCGCTTCGTGCCAAAATACATTGCCATGAAGACACGCAATTTACCGCCGACTACCATGACCCAGATAAACGTTCAATTTCTAATGGATTAACCATTACGCTAAATGATGGTCACGTGTTGGATGAAGTGGTGATTGAATACCCTGTAGGCCATAAACGCCGCCGTAAAGAAGGGATGCCGTTGTTATTGAAGAAATTTAGAATTAACTTGGCAAGGCAGTTTCCTGAAGCGCAGCAGCTGCGTATTCTTCAAGCATCACTCGATAAACCCATGTTAGAAAAAATGTCCGTAAATGAATATATGGATTTATTTGTGATTTAAGCTCGCCCCGCCTTTAATAATGACAAAACGCCGCTATATATTGCGATATTGCGGCGTTGCTATTTTTTAGCATCAATAAATTAAAAAATAAATTGATAGCGGGTTTGACTGGAATAAATCCGCTGTGATTCAGCAATACCCGTATATAGATCCCCCCATTCAGGGTGATTGACCGCATCAGGTGGAAACTGTGTTTCTAAAGCCACCCCTGAATATGCGGTATAAATTTGGCTTTTTCCTGCAATAGCAAACAACTGATTACCACTATAAAGCTGCATCGCAGGCATTGTTGTGCTAATTTTCATCTGTACATCACCATCAGGCGCACCTAATGTTGCCACCGTTTGCAGCCCATCCGCCATACCGCTATTAAAGATGAACGTATGGTCATACCCACCAACCGCCGCTTGTACATCATCTTGTAAAAAATCTCGGCCAATGCGTTTGCTCGCTCGAAAATCAAAGTTCGTATCCGTGACATCCCGCCACTCCCCTGTTGGCAGCCCTTCCGCGGTTGTCGGTAAAAATGTATCAGCCGCTATCTGCAAGTCATGCTCAAATACGGTTCGAGCTGAATCTTCCCCCGCAAGGTTAAAATAGGTGTGATTCGTCAGGTTCACTGGACAATCTTCTGTTGATTGGTATTTATAATCAATAACCACTTGATTATCTTCAGTTAGTTCATAGCTAACCTCAACCAATAATGTCCCTGGAAAGCCTTGATCCCCCGCAGGCGAAACTAAAGAAAAAACTGCTTTAGATGGACTAGGCTGAATGATCCCCCAAATTCGATAGCTAAAATTGCTTTTTCCACCATGTAAACAGTGGATATCTTGATTATTGGAAACAGTATATTGATGGCCATTTAACGTAAATCGTGAGCCACAAATGCGGTTTGCAACTCGCCCGATGGTCGCACCGAGATAAACACCCTGCTCCATCTGCTTCGCCATGTTGGGTGACCCTAAAACCACATCTCGCTTCCCACTTGGTAAAGGCAATATACAGCTAACCCAGCTGGCGCCTAAACTTGTGAGTAAAACTTTCATTCCATTTTGATTAGTCAGTGCAATAACTTTTGGCGATCGGATAGCGTGACGCTGTTCTTGAGTAAACCGCATTTTTCCCTCAATATTCGACAGTAATCTATTCAGCTGAAGGGGTAAAATATTAACATTTGCTCAACCGCCCCTTCCGCGTGAACAAAAAAATTGTTCCATCCTGCAACAACAAGTTGATTTTCCACTGGTTGCCTATTGAGTGCAATAACTTATTGGCTGATATTGTTTTAATGTGACAAAAAAATAACCGAATAAGACACAAAATTCGGTTATTTTGAAAACATATTGGTAACCATTTTATTAATGCTTGATGTGTTTGTCGTAAGGGTCTAAGTGAGTCATCACATCTAAAATTTGTGGGTTTTCCATGAGTTTTTTACGTGTATTAACAGCAATATCATGCCCTTGTGTAATACTCATATTTCCATCAAGCTCTAAATGCACATCAACTAATAAAAAATCCCCTGATTTGCGGGTTTTTAAATCATGATAACCCGATAATTCGTCGATGCTATCTAGTACATCGCGGATTTCTTGTAGTGTCTCCTCATCAGCGCCTTTATCCATTAAATCTTGCATAGATTGATTGGTAAATTTAAAACCCATTCTGAAAACAAATGTCCCCACAATCATTGCAGCAAGTGGATCAAAAATACGCAGTCCACATAAATTACCCACAATACCAATAGCCACAACCAAAGAAGATGCAGCATCAGAACGTGCGTGCCATGCATTTGCAACTAACATGCTGGAATTCACTTTCTTTGCTACATACAACATATAACGGAATAATCCCTCTTTTGCGACTAATGCAACCAACGCTGCCACTAATGCAATCATATGAACTTCAGGGATCAAATCAGGATTGAGTAGCTTTTCAATGGCAGACCACACCATTCCCACTCCAACAATCAATAAAATAATCCCCAAAATCAATGATGCCCCATTTTCATAACGAAAATGTCCATAAGGGTGGTCTTCATCTGGTTTTTTGTGGCTCTTTTTATTGGCGATCAGAACAACAAAATCCGCGATTAAATCGGATAATGTGTGGATCCCATCAGCGATTAAACCTGACGAGTGAGAAAAAATACCAATAATGATCTGCCAAATAGATAGCAGCGTATTGACCAACACACTAATCAATGTGCTTTTTTTCGCCGCCTTAAATTTAGCCTGCTGAACGACAAATTCCTTGCTTGGCTGCCCTACCGCTTCATTTTTATTCATACCATCATTTCTTTAATGAAAAACAAAATAATTATCATTTAAATAAACTTTTTAAATCAATAAGTTAAATAAACACTCTGCCAATACTCGCACATTAAATGTTAAATGTCTCATGATAATTTGTAACCAGTTAGCTTGGATGAAAATGGTTATTCTTTATTTTTGATTACAAATGCGTTCATTATTTAAAATAGCGATAAATGCGCACTTAATAGCATTTCTTCTATCTTATTTAACTTATAGTATATAAATAGTGAATTGCTATAATCGATTTCAAATAACATATGAATGAGGTGGCTATGTATAAAAAAATTCTAGTTCCTATTGATTTACTAGAAGATGAGCTGAATCAGGACATCATAAAACACGTTGAAGCCTTAGCCATGTTGGGGGCACCTGAAATTCATTTTTTATCCGTCATTCCGAGTGTTGAATTATTTTTTGGTATTGAAATCGCCGCATTGCCCGAGAGTCAAAAAAACTCTGCGGAACGCTCTGTTTTAGCGATGCGTGCACTGGAAGAAATAATTAAAGACATAAAAGTGCCAGATGCTCAGATTAATTGCAAAGTCAGCATTGGCTCAGCGAAAGATGAAATCTTAGATTACGCACAAGAGATTGATGCGGATTTAATCATGGTGGGCTCACACCATCCAAGTACCTCAACTTATTTATTAGGTTCAACAGCGTCAGCTATTGTTCGTCATGCAAAAACATCGGTCTTTGTGATCCGCTAAAATAATAGATAAAAAAATGCCGCAAATTTATGGGGGTCACCTTCAATTAGCGGCATTTTTTATTTATTTTTTGGTGGAATCAATTAGCTTATCGTCTGTTGACCAAATACGATATTTAACATCCATATCTGCAGGCGCATAAACAACAATAGGGAGCTTGCTGTTATAACGAACAAACGCATCATCACCTAATTGAGTTGTGATAAAACGATCTTCAGCTGGCTTAGTACAGGCCATCATTGTTGATGCAGGCCCTTTAATTTCATCCAATTTATAGTAGTCGTAACCCCAGCCCTCTAAGGTTTTCTTATCAAGATCCCCCATAAACCACTGATGGTTACAATCTGCTTTAATTGTTTTACCAATGACCAGCTCAACCATAAAGTTATTTTCATTTTGCTGGTTTGCAAGTTGAATCACATGACGAGTCATACCTGATTCTGCTTTTGGATATGGTGCGATCTTTTCCAAGTCCTCCGTTGCTACTGCACAAGATGAGACAAGTGCCGCTGCCATTACAGATAAAATCGCTTTTTTCATCATTTATTCCTATTTCAAAAGAGAAAATCAATTAAAAACTCTAAGTTCCACTACATAGTAAGTCAATTACACTGTAATTATCACTATAGATGATTCTTAATTACAAAAATATAGGTTTTTCACAGTAGATAGACGTAATAGTACTTAATTTTAGTATAAGGATCATAAAAATGATAAAAATTATGTAAATTACCCGCTAATTTAATGCACAAAATATGCGCACTGATTATACTAAATTTGAGGCTTAATACATTCTGAGGAGGTAGTATGTTATCAGCAGATCAAGATTTAGTTTCAAAATTAGTATCCACACATCCCCGTTTTCAAACGTTATATGAAAAGCATCATCGACTCGATAAAGAAATCAGTAAACTCGAAGGCCCATCTGGCGCTGGTTATAACGAGCACGTAGCCAAACTAAAAAAAGAAAAATTACATCTTAAAGATGAAATGCAAAAAATAATGCAATCTAGTCTGTAACCTATTAAAGATAGGCTCGATGAGTTTATCTTTTTATTGAATATCCAAGTGGTTTCAGTAAAAGAGGGTGGCCCACTGGTTAGCCCTCTTTTTCATTATCCCCAAATTTATTGAACTCTATCAAAGAATCTATCGTTAAGCTCTCATAAGCTTTCTATTGAAACTATTAAAATGTATATTAAATGCATGTTTTATTTTAAGCAGAGACAATCATGGTTGGTAAACGAATAAATCGGGAAATTCAAACGATTGAAAAAATGATCAACATCTATGAGAAAGCGCACTCAGCCCCCAATGACATACCAGATTATTATCAAAAGCTTTTCACTTATGCCGTTAATCGCTTAGAGAAATGTCGTTATGGGGAAGCAAAGCCTGCCTGCAAACAATGCCCTATTCATTGCTACCAACCGAAAATGCGAGAACAAATGAAGGCAGTGATGCGCTGGGCTGGCCCTAAAATGCTGTTACACCATCCAATACTCGCAATTCGACACCTACTTGATGACCGTAAGCCAGTGCCCAAACTTCCAGCTAAAGTTAATAAGCGCAGCGCAGAACCAAGACATAAATAAGTAGAATTAACTTAAGGGCAGAAACATTACAGCATAATCCACATAAGCGTAAGCTACATTTTTTATGCTTATTGACATAAGGTAGTCTTATTCTTTCAATATACTCTCACCATTAAGAAATTATCAATATCCAACTGATATATTTATGTTTTTCCATAAAACACCTTTTATGCGTAAACATAAAAACGAGAAACACTGGAATCCATCACCTTAACACTGACTATTTATGACTGAAATATGCCCTTATAAAAAATAGTAACCCAAAATAACTAATTACTAAAATCTATATTTATATTACCTATTAAAACCATTAACACTACCTATCAATTGAAAATAGAGACATATGTCTCACTATCATGCAATTAAATGTCAGTTGAATAAAAAACGCCAATCATGACGATAAATTAAATAAATAACTCAAGTAAATAATTAATAAATACATAAAAATTATTTATAACTTATATTTTTTACGAGTGTTTAATCAATTATTGTCATGGCAATAAAACCGATTACTACACGAAAAATGATGATCCTATACAAAAATAGAAAAAAAACACGATTAAAGGGTAAAAAACAACAAAAAATTTACAACCAGACAGAATGTCAAGAACGGAATAATAAACTGCATGTTACCTGTAACAATAAAATATTATAAAACAACAATCTTAATAGCATTTGTAAATCCGATCTATAATGCCAATTAATTCGGAAAAACTATATTTTGAAACATTTATTTATATTTAAAATAACAAAATGACACATAAATAATCGATTTATATAATTTCAACCATACAGGTAATGTCGATTTTTTATATTAAAGTGATTTATTTTTTTGATATTTAATTTTGATAGTGATATTTAAATAGTATGAATACGATTACTTAGGTGGCTATAATGCAAGTTAAAAGCAATTTAAATCAGACCCTTATAAAAAAAATGACTATTGATAACGAGGTAGCACATACCATTATCGATTTAACATCCAAAGGCGTCATTATTGTAGAAAAAGGAACACTATTACTGGAAACCCCTGCCAATGTACAAACTTTAAATGAAGGTGATATTTTATACCATAAACAAGGCTCTTACTCATTTCAGTCTGCTGATTTAACAACAGATTGTCAGTTACTCTGGGTAGGTTTAAACGATGACTTTCTACGTGAGTTTATTACTCTACACGGTTCACAACTGAGTGAGATCGAGCGATTTGAAGATACATCATCTGATGTCATCAAGTTTACCTCATTTCCATTAATTAAAGACATTAAAAATAGCTTAAATGCAATCATTGACCACGATTATCCTGAAGCTATCGTATCATTACGAATAAGCGAATTATTGCTGTTATTATCCTACAGTGAGCAAGGTGCTATTTTACTTTCTAACTTTAAGCAATTAAGTAACCGTCAAGCCCAACGATTGCAATTATTCATGGAAAATAATTATTTGAAGGAATGGAAGTTAAGTGAATTCGCTCGTACATTTGGAATGGGTTTAACAACATTTAAGGAACTATTTAATACCGTTTATGCAACATCACCCCGTTCATGGATCAGTGAAAAACGAATTATGTATGCACACCAATTATTGGTAAATACATCAATGAGCATTGTTGAAATTTCAATGGAAGCAGGCTTCTCTAGCCAATCTTATTTCACACAGAGTTATCGAAAGCGATTTGGTTACACCCCGAGTAAATCAAGAATAACTGCTTAATTACTCAATAAAACCGAACATAGACACATGCCCTGTCAGTTATAGAAATTTATGATTTAACTATAATCTGGCAGAAAGGCAACCCAAAGTCCCTTCCTTTATTTCACTTTTAACTATTTTTCATCTCCAGTTACTCGCCATAAAAAAAGGCAATTTGCCTGAATGACAAATCACCCTTTCAAAAACCTAAACGAATTCTTTGGTTATTTGACTTTCATGATCTTCAAGTCAATGATAGACATAGAGTTTGGTGGTATTTCACCTGGAACTCCCTCTACCCCATAACCACCTTCTGGCTTAATATAAACTTTCACCATCCCGCCTTCCCCTGCACGTTCAACAAACGAATTTAATGGCGTCGGTAATTCATTATAAGGCAGCGTCACAGGGTTTTTATCCGTATACATGACAGTAACCGTTCCATCCGTTAACTGCTCTCTCATAATAAATGTGATGTCTTTCTTTTTAACATCGTTAATCGGCGTACCACGCTGAATAATTTTATAGTATGTATTATTATCCAGCTTACTGTATTTTTGTGCCGTAATATCTTGAATTATCTTCTGATTTTTCTTAGCATTTTCTGCGGCAACGACCTTGATATCTTTACTTGGTGGCACGCGTCCTGCTAGCCCTGCGTTCGAGCCAGTGTTACCTTTCGCTTTTAACGCATTATTTTCGTCTTGCAACAAAGTTATACGACGATTTAAATCCATAATTTGTGATTTAAGTACCTCATCACTTGAGAATGATTTTTGCTTCTCTAACTCAGCCTGTAGTTTTTTCAATTGCTCTTGCGCAGAAGCTAATTCTTTTTGTGCTTTGGTTGCAGAATCCAATTTTTGAGTATCTAATTTCAAAGCACTAATTTGTTTATTTGCATCAGCCAGTTGTGACTCAACCTCTGCTTGTTTTTTAGCCTTAGCCGCTATTTCATTTTCAAGCTTGCTAATTTGCGATTCTTGTTCTTTTGTTTGTTTTGCAAATTGTGAATTTTGTAATTCGAGTTTTTTTCTTTCACTTTCTTGTGCCATAAGTGCATCTTGAATCGCTTTTTTCTCTGAATCAAGTTTACCCAAAGCATCTTCTTTTTGCTTCAACAACGCTAACTGCTTATTCAAATCTGCCGTTAATTCTTTTACTTGCTGGTCACTTGCTTGACCAATTAATGCCGTTTGTTTTTCAACGTCTTTTTGCAGTTTTTGCAAGTTATCATTAGCCTGAACCAGCTGCTTCTGAGCCGACGCATAATTTTGCTCATTTTCAGTCAATGTGGCCTGAAGTTTCTGCAGCTGTTTCTGGCTTTCTGTATATTGTTTAGAAAGCGTATTTTGAGCTGCTTGATGCTCTTCTAATTGCTGTTTAGCCAGTGTAAGCTCAGATTCTAGCGTAATTTTTTGAGCAACTTTAGCCGATTGCTCAACGAGTGACGCTTGGATTTTATCTGCCTGCTGTGTTTTGTCTTTCAATTGAGCCGAAAGTTGCTGATTTTTTTGCTCTAATTCTTTCGATGTTACTTGTTGCTTCGTCAATGCCTCTTTCGCTAAACGGCTATCTGTCTCCGCTTTCTTCAAGCCATCTTCTTTTTGCTTTAACAATGCAATTTGTTTATTTAAATCGACAGTTAATGCTTTAATTTGCTGATCCGTAGCTTGGTTCATTAATGCAGTTTTGGTTTCTATATTCGCTTTTAACGTTTTAAGCTCTAAGTTAGCTTTGTTTAATTGCTCTTGCGCAGCAACATAATTTTGTTCATTTTGGCTTAATTTGGCTTGCAACTCAGCCTGCTGTTTTTCACTATCAGCCACTTGTTTAGCTAACGCATTCTGTGCATTTTGGTGTTCAACCAATTGTTTTTGCGCCAATGCTAACTCACTTGCCAAGCTAACTTTGCCTTCCGCTTTAACTGTTTGAGCAGACAATAATGCTTGAATTTTATCTGCTTGCTGAGCTTTTTCACTCAATTGTGCGGCTAATTGTTGGTTTTTTTGCTCAAGCTCTTTGGCTGCAGCTTGCTGTTTGGCGAGCGCATCACGGGTTGATTGGCTTTCTACTTGGGCTTTTTTCAAATCGGCTTCTTTCTCTTGAAGTCGCGCAACTTGCTTATTAAGATCAAGCGTTAATGCTTTGATTTGTTTATCGTTCGCTTGCTCCATTAATGCAGTTTGTTTTTCAACGTCTTTTTGCAGTTTTAGCAAGTCTGCATTAGCTTTGTCCAACTGCCCTTTAGCCGTTGTAAAATTTTGTTCATTTTGGCTTAGTTTCGCTTGTAGCTCAGCCTGCTGTTTTTCACTGCTTGCCAGCTGTTTCGCCAGCGTATTTTGCTGTGATTCATGTTCAGCTAACTGTTTCTTCGCTGCCGCTAATTCTGTTTCTAACGCGGCTTTATCCGCAGCCTTCGCCGTTTGTTCAGCTAATGCAGCTTGAATTTTATCGGCCTGTTGCGATTTTTCTGTTAGTTGCGCGGCTAATTGTTGATTTTTCTGCTCAAGCTCTTTGGCTGCAGCTTGCTGTTTGGCCAGCGCATCACGGGTTGATTCGCTATCTGCTTGAGCTTTATTCAACCCATCTTCTTTTTGTTTTAGCAACGCTATCTGTTTATTTAAATCAGCCGTTATTGCTTTCACTTGTGCATCACTGGCTTGATTTAGTAATGCCGTTTGCTTTTCAACATCTTTACGTAACTGCTGTAAATCCGCATCGGCTTGCTTCAACTGAGCCTGTGCAGTGGCATAATTTTGTTCATTTTGGCTTAGTTTCGCTTGCAGCTCAGCCTGCTGTTTTTCACTGCTTGCCAGCTGTTTCGCCAACGTATTTTGCAGTGATTCATGTTCAGCTAACTGTTTCTTCGCTGCCGCTAATTCTGTTTCTAACGCGGCTTTATCCGCAGCCTTCGCCGTTTGTTCAGCTAATGCAGCTTGAATTTTATCGGCCTGTTGCGATTTTTCTGTTAGTTGCGCGGCTAATTGCTGATTTTTCTGCTCAAGCTCTTTGGCTGCAGCTTGCTGTTTGACCAACGCATCGCGGGTTGATTCGCTATCTGCTTGGGCTTTTTTCAACCCATCTTCTTTTTGTTTCAGCAACGCTATCTGTTTATTTAAATCAGCCGTTATTGCTTTCACTTGTGCATCACTGGCTTGATTTAGCAATGCCGTTTGCTTTTCAACATCTTTACGTAATTGCTGTAAATCCGCATCGGCTTGCTTCAACTGAGCCTGTGCAGTGGCATAATTTTGTTCATTTTGGCTTAGTTTCGCTTGCAGCTCAGCCTGCTGTTTTTCACTGCTTGCCAGCTGTTTCGCCAACGTATTTTTCAGTGATTCATGTTCAGCTAACTGTTTCTTCGCTGCCGCTAATTCTGTTTCTAACGCGGCTTTATCCGCAGCCTTCGCCGTTTGTTCAGCTAATGCAGCTTGAATTTTATCGGCCTGTTGCGATTTTTCTGTTAGTTGCGCAGCTAATTGCTGATTTTTCTGCTCAAGCTCTTTGGCTGCAGCTTGCTGTTTGGCCAGCGCATCGCGGGTTGATTCGCTATCTGCTTGCGCTTTTTTCAATCCATCTTCTTTTTGTTTCAGCAACGCTATCTGTTTATTTAAATCAGCCGTTATTGCTTTCACTTGTGCATCACTGGCTTGATTTAGCAATGCCGTTTGCTTTTCAACATCTTTACGTAATTGCTGTAAATCCGCATCGGCTTGCTTCAACTGAGCCTGTGCAGTGGCATAATTTTGTTCATTTTGGCTTAGTTTCGCTTGCAGCTCAGCCTGCTGTTTTTCACTTGAAGCTAACTGGGCCATCAGCGCATTTTGTGCTGTTTGTGACTCTTTTAACGCTTTCTCTAATACAACTTTTTGCTCTGCTTGTGCTGTTTTTTCAGTTAAAGAAGCCTGGATTTTTTCCGCTAGCTGTTCTTTCTCTGCTAACTGAGCTAACAATTGTTGATTTTGCTGCTCTAATTGTTTGGCGTCTGCTTGCTGAGCACTCAAAGCCGACTGGGCAACATCTTTTTCATTTTTTGCAGTATTTAGTTCAATTTCTTTTTGTTTGAGTAATTCTTTTTGCTGCAAAAGTTCATTGGTCACTAATTTCACTTGCTCATCTGAATTTCCTGCAAGCTGTAATTGGTTTTTAGCATCCAGCTCTAATTTTGCAATATCTGCCGTTAACTGCTCAATTTTTAAATTTGCTGAGGCATACAGCTCCTCTTTCTCAGCAAGTTGTTGTTTGATTTTAGATTGTTCAATTGCACTTTCATTTAATTGTTTTTCAAGTTGAGCAATCGTTTCTTGGGTTTGCTGATTCTCTTGGCTAAGCTGCGTTAAATTATTCTGTTTCTGTTCAATCGTTTTTTCCGCTTCTGCCAGTTTACGATTTAGCGTATCAATTAACGATTGATCATCTGAAGATGAATTTAATAGTGCTTGTAATTGCGCAATTTGATTTTTATTTTGTTTAACATCGTCATTAAGCTGATTAATTTCAAATTCTTTTTCTGCAATTGTCTGTGTTAATTGCGCGATACTCTTATTGTGGTTAATTAGCTCAGCGACAAGTTGTTCATCATTTAACAAATTGTTATACGAAATAAGTTGTCCTACACCTTGTGCAATACCAAATTTATACAAATTGGTTAGCTGCTGGCGTTCAATTAATTTTGCAAGTTGTTCAAGATAGGCTGAGGTATCTATTCCTGAGGGTCTGGCAAATTTAGAAGAATACAACCCAAGAGGATCGAGAACTAACTGATATTTAGCAAAGTCCCTTGCTAAATATTCAGGGCTCCATTGGTTACTTTGAAAAAAGTATGGATAGGAGGAGAGTAAAATTGGCGCAGACGCGTTATCTGTTGTCACCGCACAGACATCAGAAAAAATCGTTTTTTCTGGTTCTGTTGGCGTCACTTTAGCCGAATCAACTTGACTTGCCGATGCTACGCCAGACTTTCTTTTACCCGTAGTTTTCCCTTTGGTTCCTTTATTCGCTGCCGCAGACTTTTGTTTTTCCTTCGGCGCAGGCACTGTCGAGAGTGAAGAGAAAATATCGTAACCTTGAGCTTGTGTATTAACTGGCTGTTGTTGTTGTTTTTGCTCTTTTACTTTGCCTTCGCTTTCCAATTGGAGGTAAGTGTCAAAATCATCAATAACGCTATTAAATTTGTCTGCTTTTGGAGCATGACTAAAAAATGTCGTAACAAGTGCCAGCGACACACAAAGCCTAAGGTTTATTCTCATAATCCACTAATTTTCTTCAATGTTGATTCGGTAGACAATACTGAGTTATAGCGAACTTTTGCACAGAGTACTTTCGTTTTAGATTCAATCGCCATTTGCAGTAATTCAATTGTGTCAGGGCTAGCAGTGCCTTCAACTTCTCTGTAGAGACGATTGATTTCACTAACCTCTTTGAATGAACCTACTAAACGGTTGTAATCCTTTGGCGAAAGTGTTTTTAGTGCGTTTAATTCCTTAACACACGTATTTAGGTGAGCAAATGTTTGTTGATCAGCGCCACTTTGTCCATAAGTTGTTGACGCTATTGGTGTACGATTAATAGCGCTATTTAAAACTTTTTGTGATTCTGGATAAGAATCATCAGCTTGGGTCGCACTTGCTGATGGTTGCTCAGCAGCAGGGGCGGTATTTGCTGTTACGGTTTGTTTACTTGGGGTATTCGGTGTTGCTGTATTGTATGTGTCTGAGCCAAATGTACAGCCAGAAAGAAGAGCCGTACCTGCTATAAGCAAAGATGCAACATAAAATTTATTTTTTAAAAACATATGGTTACCTTACCAGTACTTTTCTTCGCTATTATAATGATGTCCAAGAAACCTAGTGTAAGCTAAAAGTTAGCTATTTTCTATAAGTCCGAATGTAGAAATAGAGTCATCTCATAAATTTAGATTAAAATAATTTTAGTTTTAAACTTATTTAATCGCTACCCTTTCGTGACTTTTATGAGCTTATTCTTATTAATACACCAAGACAGTCATAAATTAACACATTTAAGGTGCTATTTAATTATATTATGTTATCCAAACATTATTTTACTAGTTTATGTAACCATAAACATAACAGCTCAATAACACAAAACCCGCGTTCTTTTTTATCTTCCTGTTGTAACACTTACTAACAAATAAAATAGTTTTTTGTTACACAAGAAGAGTGTTTTAAGCACTCTCACAGTATCTGTACTGCTTTAAAAACATTTCAGTGCAACCACTTTACTTAAAAACTCAAAAACAAGTAACTTACTTGGAATTCATTTATAAAAAAGACAGCGAACAATAAATTTCATGCATTCTCAATAGGTTATATTTCAAAAAACCAACATATACCATACGTAGCACTCGTGTAATTATACCAACTCTTTGGAATAATTACTTATACTAAATTGATACTATTCGTAACTCAAATTTATTTTTAACATTATTATATAGACTACTTTCTGCTAATTAGCGAATACGAACAAAAAAAAGACTGGCACATATTATGTTGATATTAGATTGAGAGGCTTGGGGAGTCGCAAGATACGTAGAATAAAAAACAAGGAAAGTTTGAACATATTAAGAGTAAAATGATGTGCCCAGTATTATCTGGGCACAAAAACAACATCGGCTATTTTGTCGGACGTAATGCTGGGAATAAAATAACATCACGAATGGTATGACTGTTAGTGAATAACATCACCATACGGTCGATACCAATACCAAGACCTGCAGTTGGCGGTAAACCATGTTCTAAAGCAGTAACATAGTCTTCGTCATAGAACATTGCTTCATCATCACCTTCGTCTTTTTGACGAACTTGCTCAGCAAAACGTTCTGCTTGGTCTTCTGCATCATTTAATTCCGAGAAACCATTACCAATTTCACGACCACCAATAAAGAACTCAAAACGGTCAGTAATAAATGGATTGTCATCATTACGACGTGCTAAAGGTGAAACTTCAGCAGGGTATTCAGTGATAAATGTTGGTTGAATTAAGTGGCTTTCAGCGACTTCCTCAAAGATTTCACACTGGACACGACCTAAGCCCCAACTTTTCTCAATCTTAATACCTAATGATTTTGCAATCTCAACGGCCTTATCCATATCGTCTAAATCAGCCACATTGGTTTCTGGACGATATTTACAGATAGCTTGCTTCATGGTCAATTTAGTGAACGGCTGACCAAAATCAAACTGTTGGTCGCCATACTGAACGACTGTGTTGCCTAACACTTTTTGTGTCAGTGTACGGAATAAATCTTCCGTTAATTCAATCAAATCACGGTAATCTGCATACGCCATATAGAGTTCCATCATAGTGAACTCAGGGTTATGACGAGGCGATAAACCTTCATTACGGAAGTTACGGTTAATTTCAAAAACGCGTTCGAAACCACCGACCACTAACCGTTTTAAGTACAGTTCTGGTGCGATACGCAAATACATATCGATATCTAATGCGTTATGGTGCGTGATAAATGGACGTGCTGATGCGCCACCTGGAATAACTTGCATCATTGGGGTTTCCACTTCCATAAAATCACGACCAACCATGAAGTTACGGACTTCAGCTAAGATTTTAGAGCGCACAATGAAAGTGTTACGTGATTCATCATTTGCAATCAAATCCAAATAACGCTGACGATAACGTGTTTCTTGGTCTGATAAACCGTGAAATTTATCTGGCAATGGACGCAAAGCTTTGGTTAACAAACGTACTTCATGACAATGAACAGTGAGTTCACCCGTTTTCGTTTTAAATAAACGCCCTTTCGCACCTAAAATGTCACCCAAGTCCCATTTTTTGAACTGTTCGTTATAAACGCCTTCCGCTAAGTCATCACGTGATACGTAGATTTGAATACGGCCACCAACATCTTGCAATGTTGCAAATGAAGCTTTACCCATGATACGGCGCGTCATCATACGACCCGCGATAGAGACTTCAATATTCAAGTCTTCCAGCTCTTCCGATGACTTTTCACCATACTGAGCATGGATTTTGTCTGAAAGATCTTCACGACGAAAATCATTTGGGAATGGAATTCCTTTTTCACGCAACGCCGCAAGTTTTTCTTTACGGGTTTTAAGTTCGTTATTCAAATCGGGAGCCTGTTCTGCACCCTGTTGCTCTTGAGACATTTTTCCCTCACAGGCCAGCTTTTAAACTAGCTTCAATGAATTTATCCAAATCACCATCCAGTACGGCTTGCGTGTTACGCGTTTCCACACCAGTACGTAAATCTTTTATTCTTGCATCATCAAGGACATAAGAACGAATTTGGCTTCCCCAGCCAATATCTGATTTGTTCTCTTCCATCGCTTGCTTGTCCGCATTTTTCTTTTGCATTTCCAGTTCATATAGCTTCGCTTTTAACTGGCGCATTGCTTGGTCTTTATTTTTATGCTGCGAACGGTCGTTCTGGCACTGCGTCACAATATTCGTTGGAATATGAGTAATACGTACCGCTGACTCCGTTTTGTTTACGTGCTGACCACCCGCACCTGAAGCGCGGTACACATCAATACGTAAGTCCGCTGGGTTAATTTCGATATCAATATCGTCATCAACTTCAGGGTAAATAAAGGCTGAGCTAAACGAAGTATGACGACGCCCGCCCGAGTCAAATGGACTCTTACGAACTAAACGGTGAACCCCAGTCTCTGTTCTTAACCAGCCGTAAGCGTAGTCGCCAATAATTTTCACTGTCGCTGATTTTAGACCCGCGACATCACCATCAGACTCTTCAATAATCTCGGTTTTAAAGCCCTTCGACTCCGCCCAACGCAAGTACATACGTAATAACATACTTGCCCAATCCTGAGCTTCAGTACCACCAGAACCCGCTTGTAAGTCGATATAGCAATCAGCGCTGTCGTATTCACCCGAAAACATGCGGCGAAATTCCAATTGCTCTAATTTGCCTTGTAGTAATTCAAGCTCCGCCCCCGCTTCATTGAAGGTATCTTCATCGTCAGCCTCAACGGCCAACTCCAATAAACCTTCAACATCCTCAAGACCTTGTGTTAGTTGATCGATTGTTTCAACTATCGCCTCAAGAGATGAGCGTTCTTTACCAAGAGCTTGCGCTCTTTCTGGCTCATTCCAGACATCGGGTTGCTCTAGCTCTGCGTTGACTTCTTCTAAGCGTTCTTTCTTGGCATCATAGTCAAAGATACCCCCTCAGAACCGATGTCCGATCAGACAGGTCCTGAATCTTACTTTTTACTGGGTTTATTTCAAACGTCATTTTCAATATCTTATGGTTGGTCAAAATAATTTTTATTTACAAACCAATTAGTATAACGGAATTTATCTCAGGTTTATAGCACCCTAAAACGCTATTTCATCCCATACTCATCGATAATATTTGTGTTTAATCAGGCCAAATATGCTCAACCATTAATTGTACGCTTCGTTGCCCTCGGTATTCATTTACATCGAGTTTAAACGCAATTTTAGCTTTCTTAATGCTGTTATCTGGCCATCTGCGCACATCAATGTTAAACATAATTGCATCCAGCATTGGACCACCATTGGCAGGTTCTACCATCAGTTTAAGGTGGCGCTCTCCCACTAACCGTTGCTGTAATAATAAAAAGTGTCCGTCAAACACGGGTTCGGGGAATGATTGCCCCCATGGCCCGCTTTCACGAATTAATTCTGCGGTTTCTAGGCAAAACTCGTTGCGAGACAGCTCACCATCGCTCCAAACAACACCCGCTAATTGTTCTGGTTTAATGAGCTCCCCCATTAAACGCTCAAAATGATGCTTAAAATCCTCAAATTTACTTTCGTCTAAAGTCAAACCCGCAGCCATCGCGTGGCCACCAAACTTTTGCATTAATCCAGGTTGCAAGGTATTTAAACGTTCAAGGGCATCACGCATATGCACACCTTGAACTGAACGCCCAGAACCTTTGAGTACGCCATCCCCTGCGGGAGCAAATGCAATCACAGGCCGATGATATTGCTCTTTAATTCGAGATGCTAAAATCCCAACAACCCCTTGATGCCACTCAGGGTGATAAATGGCAAGGCCATTGGGTAGTTGATTATCACTGTACTCAAATTTGTTAAAAAGCACCGACGCTTCGTGCTGCATTCCCTGTTCAATTTCACGACGAGTTTGATTTAACCCATCTAATTCGTTAGCAAGCTCCCTCGCATAAGCCATATCATCAGTCAGCAGTAATTCAATACTCACAGACATATCATCCAACCGACCCGCCGCATTCAACCGTGGGCCAAGGGCAAAACCAAAATCATTGGCAACTAGCCTTGGTAAATCACGCTTTGACACCTCAACGAGTGCCTTAATACCTGCGCAGCAACGCCCTGCTCTAACACGGTTTAATCCTTGGTGAACCAGTATCCGATTGTTGGTATCAAGAGGTACCACGTCCGCCACCGTGCCTAATGCCACCAAATCAAGATATTCGGCTAAATTAGGTTCGCTTAACCCTTGTTGGATAAACCATTCTTTTTGACGTAAATGTGCGCGCAGTGCTGACATTAAATAAAATGTCACCCCGACGCCTGCTAATGATTTTGAGCCAAAGTGACACTCATTGAGGTTTGGATTAATAATAGCGTCGGCTTCAGGCAGCGTTTCTCCTGGCAAATGGTGATCGGTAATGATGACATTAATCCCATATTGCTTTGCAACGACTACACCTTCATGAGATGAAATACCATTATCCACGGTGATAATTAAATTTGCCCCCCGCTTGTGTGCTTCTTCAACCACCAGCGGTGTTAAACCATAACCATTTTCAAAACGATTCGGTACGATATAATTTAAATTGGCATAACCCATCGATTTTAATGCACGAATAGCCAGTGCTGTACTTGTTGCACCGTCCGCATCAAAATCCCCTACAATGGTAATGGATTCGTGCTCAGTCAGTGCTCGGTAAAGTAAGGCAAGTGCATTCTCAATGCCTGATAGCGAACGATAATCCAGCAAATTTGTGGCTTTACGCTCCAGCTGAGCCATATCCGTAATACCACGATGCAAGTAAATACGCTGCAATAATTCAGGGAGCCCTGGAAGTTGAGCAGACTCACCATCAATGTGCCGTTGTCGTAAAAAAGTTTCTACATTCACAATAATTAACTATTTTTCGTCGAGTAATTGAATAAGTGCATCAGGTTTTAGGAAGCCAGGTAACATTTGACCATTAGGTAAAATAATCGCGGGGGTGCCAGTCACTTTAAATAAATTAGCTACATTCATATGCTTACTTAGATCAATTTTACAGTTGTCTATCATAGCGATTTCTTCACCCTTAAACGCTTGTGTTAACGCATTTTGTGGTAAGCCATTACACCAAATAGACGCCATCTTTTTACCTACATCACTTTGGGCACCTTGACGAGGGTAAGCAAGGTAACGCACCGTCACACCTTTACTATTAAGTTCGCCGACAGTTTCATGGAGCTTTTTGCAATATCCGCAACTAATATCAGTGAAGACAGTGACCACGTATTTTTCTTGTGGCGCTTTAAAATAAATCATTTCATTTTTAAGGGCTTCAACCTTTTTCATTAGCGGCTGGTTACTAATATTCACGGGGTTTTTTCCACTCATATCGTAAATTGGCCCTTGAAGTAAATACTTACCATCATCCGTAATGTAGACGATACCCGTCGTCGTTTCGACCACATTCAACCCAACGATAGGTGAAGGTTTAATTGACTCCACTGTCATATCGTATTTTGCCAATGTATCACGAATGACTATCTCTTCCGTTGCACTGTATGCGTTCGCGGTAATCGCAGCAAAACAAGCCACCGCCAGTAATAGCAATTTGCGTTTCATTAATAATCCTTTAATTGTCATCCTCTTGGATGATGTTGTTCATGTAGCGCGCGTAATCGTTCAGTCGCAACATGGGTATAAATTTGCGTTGTTGATAAATCGCTGTGGCCTAATAACATCTGTACGACACGTAAATCTGCCCCATGGTTCAATAAATGTGTTGCAAAGGCATGTCTAAGGACGTGAGGCGAGAGTGATTCTGCATCAATTTGTGCCAGCACCGCGTAGTACTTTATTCGATGCCAAAATGTCTGCCGGGTCATTTTTGTTCCACGTTTACTCGGAAACAAAATATCACTAGTTTTACCCTTTAATAAATCAGGGCGACCTTCATCAATATATTTTTCCAGCCAATATATTGCCTCTTCCCCCAAAGGAATCAATCTTTCTTTATCGCCTTTACCGACAACACGAATGACGCCTTGGCGCAAACTAATGTCAGAAAACGTTAAACCAATCAGTTCAGAAACACGTAAACCGCAGGCATATAAAACCTCTAGCATGGCTTTATCCCGCAATTCTAGGGAGTCTTCTGTTGCAGGCGCATTTAATAAATCATCGACTTGTTGTTCACTGAGGTCTTTTGGTAATCGCTGCGGTATTTTAGGTGCTGCAATGACAGCTGAAGGATCATCGCTACGCAACTTTTCTCGATATAAGTATTGAAATAGACGACGCATCGCGCTTAATAAACGAGCAGAGCTAGCGGCCTTATAACCACCATCAATACGTTCAGCGAGAAAAGATTGCAAATCAATTGATTGAACACTCTCTAAATGTAAATGATGCGCATCAAGCCATCTATCTAGTGATTGAAGGTCATTACGATACGATGCTAATGTGTTCTCCGCTAAATCCTGTTCAAGCCAGATTGTATCAAGAAATTGCTCAATTAATGGATTAAGGTGTTTTGTTTCCACAGCTAATTCGTTTCCTTTGAATAATACCACACGATTCTATTATGCCTGAAAGGGGGGGCTTCTGTTACAATACCCCTCTTGTCATCAAAACCATAGCTGGACGTAGTAATAATATATATGAAAATAGGCCTTTTTTACGGTTCTAGCACCTGTTATACCGAAATGGTTGCTGAAAAAATACGTGATATTCTCGGTGATGATTTCGTCACACTGAATAATGTTAATGATACTCCCCCCAGTGAAATGGAACAGTATGATATTCTAATTTTGGGAATACCCACCTGGGATTTCGGTGAAATACAGGAAGACTGGCTAGAAATTTGGGACGCGCTTCCCAACCTTAACTTAACGGGCAAAATTGTTGCTATGTACGGGTTAGGCGATCAAATAGATTATAGTGAGTGGTTCCTCGATGCATTAGGGTTGCTATACCATCAACTTAAACCGACGGGCGTGCAGTTTATCGGTTTTTGGCCAACCGAAGGATATACTTTTGATAGCCCAAAACCTTTAAATGAAACAGGCGATATGTTTGTGGGGCTTGCGCTTGATGAAGTGCACCAATTTGAACAAACTGATGAACGCATTGCCCAATGGTGCGTACAAATTTTACAAGAAATTGAAGCGTCCCTTTAAGACGCAATTCTGGCGGTAAATATTGTTCCTACTTAACTATGGATTGAACTCACTTTTAAATATCTGGGTATTGGAGCAATAACTGATTGAGATTCCGCCAGTTTTCTTCTGAAACTGAATCTCTGGCAACCCACAAATGAATCTTCTGCGCCTTTCCTTGCAGAGCTTCCAGTGTCAGTAATATACCATAGCGGGTCAGCCACGGCGCTTTCACGATATTCCATTCGTTTTTCTTCCATTGAACTTTATTACCGTTTACCAGTACAGCAACACCTTTTATTTTGCTGATATTTTTTTGGCTTTTAGCCCAACTAGCCACCACAACAACGAGTAATGGCAGCCAAAACACAGAATTACCTTGTGACCATGGAGCCAATAGCAAAAATATGCCAACGACACCATGAACACAGGTAGAAAAAAATTGTGTCTTCCATGAAATGGAGAGATTAGATTTCCACAGGACCACGATTTTTATTTTTTTCCTGAATAAGTTTGACCATACGGAACAACTCGTCATCCTCAGGACGACCGTGATTCATTAACCAATTGAATAAGTCTGGATCCGCACACTCTAATAAACGAACAAAAATTTGTTTGTCGTGTACCGTTAAGCTATCGTATTCATACTCAAAAAAAGGCATGATTGAAATATCTAGCTCACGCATTCCACGACGACAAGCCCAATGAATTCGTGCTTTATTCTCAATATCCATTCCACTACGACCTTTTGTTGCAGTTAACTGATAAGATTGATTATTTTCAATACTCTAACAGATTATCTGCGAAGAAAACATGTCATAGACTACATTGTTGTAATTTTAGTAGTAAAATGCCGTTTTTCTACAAACAGATGATAAAAAAATCCGAGATAATGCAAGCTGCATCATAATAACTACTTGCAATGTTATCTAGCTATTTTACCATTAAGCACCTTTAATCTATCCAAGAACAACAGGTGAAATCATGACTACCCACATTGATAGTACACAGCAATTTCCCCTTGAATCTCAGTCTTTACCACTCGTTTTGATTTCACTGGAAAACTGGGAACTTATTCATCTTGCAGGCCTCGATGCAGAAAAATATCTGCAAGGACAAGTAACTGCAGATATCACCACACTGGGACAAGCTCATACCTTAACAGCACATTGTGACCCAAAAGGAAAAATGTGGAGTGACCTACGCTTATTTCATCATTTAGAGGGTTTTTCTTATTTGCTTAGGCGCAGTGTTGCAGACTCGCAATTAGCTGAGCTTAAAAAATACGCTGTTTTCTCCAAGGTAACTTTTGAGAAAAAAACCGAGATAAAATTACTCGGTGTTGCAGGAAAAGGGGCAAGAGAAGCACTCGCAACGTTATTTACCACGTTACCTGATGAGCAAAACCAAGTTGTCTCTGAGGGTGATGCTACGTTGTTGTATTTTTCATTACCTGCTGAACGTTTTTTAGTGTTAGCCACTGAGGACGTTGCACAAAAAATGGCTGAAACATTAGGTGCTACTCAAGTCAATGATGACCAATGGCTCGCGTTAGATCTCGAAGCGGGTTTCGCAGTTATCGACCAAGAAAATAGCGCACAGCACCTGCCGCAAGCAACTAATCTGCAAGCACTTCCTCACGGGATCAGCTTTAAAAAAGGCTGCTATACTGGCCAAGAAATGGTCGCTCGAGCAAAATTCCGTGGTGCTAATAAACGTGCAATGTATTTATTAAAAGGCACTGCCACAACACTTCCAGCTATTGGCGAAGGTGTAGAATGGCAATTGGGTGACAAGTGGCGCCGCACAGGAACTGTTCTTGCCGCTGTTCGCCTAGGTAATGGTGAAATTTATGTGCAAATCATTATGAATAACGATATGGAAGCCGACAGCATTTTTCGTGTCATGGCTGATGAACAAAGCCATTTAACCATTGCAGCTTTACCTTATTCATTAGAAGAAGAACATTAATTGAGGTTTTTATGTCATCTGCATTAAGTAACAAGCCCATTGAGGTGGTTAATTTTGGGGCTTTTACTGAAGTCGTCCAATTTTTAATGGAGCTCGATAAGCTTAAAAGTATTTATCGTAAAAATAAGCTACTCAACCGTGAACGCCATGAAAATACCGCGGAGCACAGCTGGCAATTTGCCGTTGCCGCAATGAGTTTTGCGCCTTATGTTCAAGGCGTGAATATAGAACATGCAATTAAACTGGCTCTCGTGCATGATATTGTTGAAATTGATGCGGGTGATGTATTGGTTTTCGATAATGCTGCTCGTGATGCTATTCATGCAGAAGAAGTCAAAGCCGCAAACCGTATTTTTAATCTTTTACCAAGCCCACAAAATACAACATTGTTAGCACTGTGGAACGAATACGACGCATTAGAAACCCCTGAGTCGCTCTATGCGAATGCGATTGATAGAGCCATGCCAATGCTGATGAACTTGCATAATCAAGGTCAAAGTTGGGTCGAAAATCATATTCGCCTCGAACAAGTACTCAGTAAATGTGATTACATTGAGCAAATACTTCCTGAGTTCTACCAACAACTTAAGCAACAATTAGAGCTTGCTCAACAAAAAGGTTGGTTGCTTTAATTAATCGGCTAAAGCGGCTTTTCTGTCGCTTTAGCCTAATCCAGAAAGCATCTCTTCACTTACCTTCACCTTAAATAAAACTAGCCTAATTAATAGCCATTTATTAAATCAAATTAAACTATACTTAGATAAATAATTGCCTAGTAATTTATCTTTTATGCAGTTTTGATTCGCTGTCAATGAGGTTAGATATGCCAAAAGACAATAAAAATGCTTCCCCTTATTTGTTATTGCTTGATATTCATTCCCCTTCTATTGTTCAGTTCAATAAGTCAACTCATCACCTAATGCCTCTAATTGAAGGACTCGGGGGTACACCTGACGGTATTGCAGTTGATCCTGATAATCGCTTAATCTATTGGAGCAACATGGGGGATAATTTTGATGAAAATGATGGCTCAATCAATGTTATGCATTTTGATGGTAGCAATAGAAAAATGCTATTAGGCAAAGGAGCAATAAGAACCCCCAAACAATTACAACTCGATCTGCTCAATCAACGGTTATATTGGTGCGATCGTGAAGGTGGAATGGTTTGCTCCTGCAGCATTAATGGTTCTGATCTAATGACCCACATTGCAAGGCCGCGAGATAAAAATGATCAAGTTGACATACTCGAACAATGTGTAGGCTTTGCCCTTGATCTAAAAAACAATTGGATTTACTGGACGCAAAAAGGAACGCCTAAGGGAAACTTAGGACGCATTTTTAGAGCACCATTAAGACCCAAAAATCCGCAATCTCCAGAAAGCCGCAGTGATATTCAGTTACTCTTGGCTGATTTACCTGAGCCTATCGATTTGTTACTCGATGAAGAAGCGAATATTTTATATTGGACTGATAGAGGGGCTGAACCTGATGGTAATAGCCTAAATTGTGCCAATGTCACCCTTCACGGGCTCACGAATCACCGCGTGATCAGCCGAGGATTCAAAGAAACAATAGGCCTAACTTATGATAAATCGGCACAACTGATGTATGTCGCCGATCTCCGTGGCGGCGTTTATCAAGCTAATATAACAACGGGTGAGGTTGAAAAAATTTACCAAGGCAACAGTTATACAGGTATTGACCAATATTCTGGTTAAACGATAGAAGAATAAAAAGGCTTGCCCCAATGAAAATGAAAAAGGAAGCAAGCCTAATATTTATCTAACTAAATACATCTAGTTTACCAGATTAATCAATTACATATAGTCTTCAATCGGCACACATGAACAATGTAAATGACGGTCGCCATAGACATCATCAAGGCGTTTTACTGCTGGCCAATATTTGTTCGCTCTGGTTTGTTCCGTTGGGAATACTGCCAGCTCGCGGCTATAAGCGTGTGGCCACTCACTTGCCAGTTCAGTTTGCACGTGAGGGGAATTCACTAACGGGTTATCTTCTAATGTCCATTTCCCTTCAACCACTTGGTCAATTTCATCACGTATCGCTAACATCGCATCGATAAAACGATTGATTTCTGTGATACTTTCAGACTCAGTTGGCTCAATCATCAATGTTCCCGCCACAGGGAAAGACATCGTTGGCGCATGGAAGCCATAGTCAATCAGACGCTTAGCAATATCTAATTCGCTGATCCCAGTATCTTTCTTAATAGGACGCAAATCGACGATACATTCGTGAGCCACATAGCCCTCTTGCCCCGTGTACAGAATGTCATAACGACCCGCAAGGCGCTTAGCGATGTAGTTCGCATTCAAAATCGCCACTTGACTAGCCTTTCTTAAGCCATATGAGCCCATCATGCGAATATACATCCAGCTGATAGGTAAGATTGACGCACTACCAAACGGAGCAGCGGAAACCGCGCCTTGGTCAGTAACCATATCTAATTCAACCACACTATGCCCTGGCACAAATGGTGCGAGATGCTTTTTCACACCAATAGGCCCCATACCTGGACCGCCGCCGCCATGTGGAATACAGAAAGTTTTATGTAAATTAAGATGAGAAACATCCGCGCCAATGAAGCCAGGTGTCGTCAACCCAACCTGCGCATTCATATTGGCACCATCAAGGTACACTTGCCCACCGTGCTGGTGAATGATTTCACACACTTCGCGAATGCTTTCTTCATACACTCCATGGGTGGATGGATAAGTGACCATCACACAGGATAAATCATCGCTATGCTGCTGTGCTTTTTCACGCAAATCCGTTAAGTCGATATTACCTTCATCATCACAACGCACCACCACGACTTCCATTCCTGCCATATGGGCAGATGCAGGGTTAGTACCATGCGCAGAAGCAGGGATCAAACAAATATTACGCGCACCTTCATTGCGGCTTTCATGGTAACGGCGAATAGCTAACAGACCAGCATATTCCCCTTGTGCACCTGAGTTTGGCTGCATACAAACCGCATCATAACCCGTTAATTGCACCAACCAGTGAGAGAGCTGCTCAATCATTTGGTGATAGCCTTGAGCTTGATCCGCTGGACAGAATGGGTGTAGCTCGCCAAACTCTGGCCACGTAATTGGGATCATTTCCGCGGCAGCATTGAGCTTCATGGTGCAAGAACCTAGCGGGATCATGGCTTGGTTCAGCGCTAAGTCTTTGCGCTCTAAGCTATGCATATAACGCATCATTTCCGTTTCGCTGTGGTAACGGTGGAAATTAGGATGCGCTAAGATTTCGTCTTTACGCTGTAATGCATTGGGGATGGCTTGTTCAATTTCAGCAACTTGCTGATCTAGCTTTTCAAAATTTAGTTTTTCGTCTGAGCCAGTGATTACTGCAAATAATTGATTGATATCTTGGCGAGTGGTTGTTTCACTTAGTGTGACACCTACAGCGCCATGAATATCAGTACGTAAGTTGATTTTTGCTTTTTCTGCACGCGCTAATACCGCAGTTTTGTCTGCCACCTCAATCGCTAAAGTATCAAACCAGGTTTTGTGACGTGATACAAAACCTGCATCTGCTAACGCTTTCGCCAAAATTGATGTAAAGCGGTGGATACGCCCTGCAATCAATTTAAGCCCTTCAGGGCCATGATACACCGCGTACATGGCAGCAATATTAGCCAGTAATACTTGGGATGTACAAATATTCGAGTTCGCTTTTTCACGGCGAATATGTTGTTCACGGGTTTGCATTGCCATGCGTAATGCCGTATTACCCGCTGCATCACGTGAAACACCAATAATACGACCTGGCATAGCCCGTTTAAACTCATCACGGCATGCAAAGAATGCTGCGTGAGGCCCACCATAGCCCATCGGTACACCAAAGCGCTGAGCGGAACCAAAAACAATGTCCGCCCCTTGTTTACCTGGGGCCGTTAATAATACGAGCGCCATCATTTCTGCCGCAACACAGCTGACAATTTGACGCTCTTTTAATTGGGCGAGCAGCTCAGTGTAATCATGAACATTGCCTGTTGTGCCAACTTGTTGTAACAACACACCAAATACGCCTTCATGATCTAAAACTTTTTCAGCACTATCGACAATAATTTCAAAGCCGAAAGTCCCTGCACGCGTGCGCACTACATCAAGCGTTTGTGGGTGAACGTCATCCGCCACAAAGAAACGCTCCGCATTTTTTAATTTACTAATGCGCTTCGCCATCGCCATCGCTTCTGCCGCGGCAGTGGCTTCATCCAATAATGATGCAGAAGCAAGGTCTAACCCTGTTAGGTCAATAGTCAGTTGCTGGAAATTAAGAAGAGATTCTAAGCGGCCTTGGGATACTTCGGGTTGATATGGGGTATAAGCCGTATACCAACCTGGGTTTTCCAGTAAGTTACGTAAGATAACAGGTGGCAATACAGCAGGTGCATAGCCCATCCCAATGTAGCTTTTATAGCGTTTATTCAACGATGCAATGGCTTTTAACTCAGCCAATGCTTCTTGTTCGGTGGCTCCGCCGCCTACTCTTGGCGGCTCTGGAAGTAAAATGGCCTTCGGCACAATTTTATCCATTAAGTTATCGAGCGATGACGCCCCCACGGTATCTAACATGGTTTTTATTTGTTGTTCTGAAGATCCAATGTGGCGCGAGATAAATTCTGAACGGTTTTCTAATTGACTCAGTGACATCGACATATCTGTGTTCCCATCCTTTGTCTGCTATGCATAAGTTGTCGGGCGGTTATTACGGAACTTGCGAGATAACACTCAAAATCAGTGATGTAGCGATTTGTTTCTTGTTTCTAACGAATTATATTTTATCAATCCTCTAAATAGTTCAGCTTGTGGCTAGGCGGCAAGCAAATGAGCCCCTAGGAGCATACACAAGTATGTGACTAGGGCGAGTGAGCGAAGCCAACACCGCCACAAGATGAAATATGACGAGGATTTTATTCTAAATAGTTTGAGTTGTGGCTAGGCGGCAAACGAAGACAATCTTGGGGAGCATACACAAGTATGTGAGCCAAGTTGTCGAGTGCAGCCAACACCGCCACAACACAAAAGATGACAAATAAACTATTCTTCAGCTTCAATCATAGAGGTATACCCCGCCGCATCAATCAAATCCGCCAGCTCTGCGGTATCCGATGCTTTAATACGGAAAATCCAACCTTCTTGGTATGGTTGTTCATTTACCAGCTCAGGAGAATCGCTCAGTTCGCTGTTTACTGCCACAATTTCGCCGCTCAGTGGTGCATAGATATCAGACGCGGCTTTTACAGATTCAACCACAGCAACATCATCACCTGCACTGACGACATTTCCCACCTCAGGTAAATCAACAAACACCATGTCCCCTAACGTTTCTTGCGCATGTTCAGTGATACCAACGGTATATTCACCATTGCCTTCATCACGCAGCCACTCATGTTCACGGGTATACATTAACTCTTTAGGTGTATTGCTCATCATTAGCCTCTCATTTTAAATTTATTGATTGGGTTAGCCCAAATTACACTAAGCGGTTACCTTCGCGGACAAAGCCCGGTTTAACCACTTCAACTGGCATTTCTCGCTGTCGAATTTCAACAATCGCTTTGTCTTGAATTCCGTTCGGGACACGTGCCAACGCAATACTAAAACCTAAAGTGGGTGAGAAAGAACCACTGGTAATGACGCCTTCTTTCAATTCACCCAAATCATCAGTGAAGCGAATCACTTGCCCTGCACGCAGTATACCCTTATCACGCATCACAATACCGACAAGTTTTTCTGTTCCTTGCTCACGTAATTTTTCGAGCGCTTCACGGCCAATAAACTGGCGGTCTTCAGGTTTCCACGCAATCGTCCAACCCATATTTGCAGCAAGAGGAGAAATTGTTTCATCCATATCTTGGCCGTATAGGTTCATCCCTGCCTCTAAACGTAATGTATCACGGGCACCTAAGCCTGCAGGATGAACACCTGCTTTCAATAATTTATGCCAAAAATCAACAACCTGTTCTTTTGGCATTGCAATTTCATAGCCTTTTTCGCCAGTATAACCCGTTGTTGCGATAAACAAATCGCCAGTTTGAACGCCATAAAATGGCTTCATACCCTCAATGGCATGCTTTTGCTCTGGGCTCAATAATGAATGGACTTTCTCTGGCGCTTTAGGGCCTTGAACAGCAAGAAGAGCTAAATCATCACGCACTTGGATATCGACGGCATAGCCTGCAGCGTGTTGCTCAATCCATGCAAGGTCTTTTTCCCGTGTTGCCGAGTTAACCACGAGACGATAAAAATCATCAGCAAAGTAATACACAATCAAGTCATCAATCACACCACCTGATGCATTCAACATACCGGTATACAGTGCTTTGCCTTGCTCGGTGAGTTTATTGATATCATTCGCTAAAAGGTAACGAAGGAAGTCACGGCAGCCACCGCCATGCAAATCGACAATGGTCATATGGGAAACATCAAACATCCCTGCATCCGTTCGAACAACATTATGTTCATTAATTTGCGAACCATAATGCAATGGCATCATCCAACCATGAAAATCCACCATCTTTGCACCACAAGCAATATGCTCGTCATACAGTGTTGTCTGCTTTACCATGAATACCCTCTTTGTTCGATTAAGATATTTTGGAATGTTTACGGGTTAAAAATATCAATTGGTCATTATTAAATGGGCATTTTTAACCTAACGCAAACGATAACTTCTGTTAAAAAACTACCACTGTTTGCCTTCTGACTCTATAAAAAAAAATAGGGCGATATCTCCCTCTGTATTACTGATTACCCCCTACTTTTACCAGTGATTTTTGTTAAATAATTGAGAATGATCACTCAAAAACAGCCCAACACTGCTTATTTAGCTCAAAATATCGTCAGGCAGCTCTAAAAACACATGAATGATTTAATTAATTAAAAGCCCATTAAATTAGAAAAACTAATGCGAAAACTTGATGTAATTAGTTTTTTTCAGTCATTGATGGAAATAATAACAGAGCAAAATTAACTCAGAAATGATCATCAATGGCGACAAAAGATAAAAAGATGAATGACTCAATTATTTAAATTGGCAATTGATGTTATGAAAAAATAGGTCACTGATAGTGGAAAATTGGAAGGTTTTAATCATTTGAGAAGGCATAATTTATATTATGCCTTCTGAGAAAGGAATTTATACTACTTCATCAACTTGTAGCTGTTCCAACCACTTAGGCATATCAAACAACCCCATCGCGTGGTTCAATAATTGGGGTTTTACACCTGGTAGGCTATCTGCCAATACTAAGCCTATATCACGCAAGAGTTTTTTCGCTGGGTTATTGCCATCGAACAACTCACGGAAACCTTGCATCCCTGCTAACATCAATGCAGCGCTGTGTTTACGACTACGCTCATAATCGCGCAAATAAAAATACTGGCCAAAATCCTTACCTTCACGATGTAAACGCTTAATTTCACCGATTAACATCGCCACATCCATGAAACCAAGGTTAACCCCTTGTCCAGCCAATGGGTGGATGGTATGGGCTGCATCCCCCAATAAGGCTAATCGCTGCGCCGCAAACTGCCGTGCATAACGCCCTGTGAGCGGAATGGTCATACGGTCACTTTCGACTTGGCAAAGACCAAGCTGAACATCGAACGCAACAGCAAGTTCTTTATCAAAATCGGCTTTATCCAATGCTTGGCGCCTTGCGGCTTCTGTTGCCGGCTGTGACCAAACAATGGAGCAAAGATGCGGATCAGCTAATGGTAGAAAGGCCAAAATGCCTTCGCCATCAAAAGATTGGCGAGCAACACCTTCGTGCGGTTTTTCTGTGCGAATAGTTGCCACCAGCGCGGTATGTTCGTAATCCCAAAACGTCAGTGGGATATCGGCATGGCTACGTAACCACGAATTCGCGCCATCAGCGCCTACAATCAGCCTTGCAGTCAACATGTTTTCATCATCTAACGTGATAAACACATCATTCTCACCCCATACGACTTTTTTAATGGTTGCAGGTGCCAATAATGTCACATCACGCAGTTCAGAAGCCTTTTGCCACAATGCATCGCGTACCACATTATTTTCGACAATATGGCCTAAATGAGTCAGATTGCGCTCTTGTGCTGAAAATGTGATACGCCCAAAACTGTTGTTGTCCCACACTTTCATACCGTTATAGGCGGCAGCTCTCATGCTTTTAATCGCTGACCAAACGCCCAAATGGGTCAACAGTTTTTCACTTGCCGCATTAATCGCGGATACTCGTAATGCATAAGGCTCCGACGCAGAAAATGTCTTTTTCGGTGGATGATTTTCCACCACAGCAACGCGCAGGCCGCTTCCTTCAAGGCCACATGCAAGGGCAAGCCCCACCATGCCACCACCAGCGATAACCACATCAAACGATTGCATACTTTTTTCCTCTTTATATCGTGGTTATTGGTGAACAACCCAGCCCAATGTTTGACGAGCCAAAACATCGCGGACAGGCGGCAACATCTCCATTGCCATTAAACCTAAATTTCTTCCCACAATTAATGGGATACAGCGATTTGCAAATACGCGAACCAAACCATCAGTCATGGTCACAGTTTTTTCTCGGTCAATTGCACGAGCCTGTTGATACTGACTTAATAGGGAATAACTGCCAATATCTTGCTGATTTTCATGAGCCTTAACCACAATTTGTGCCAATTGCATCACATCACGAATACCAAGGTTAAACCCTTGCCCCGCGATAGGGTGTAATGTTTGAGCTGCATTACCGACTAAAACGACACGGTGACTCACTGGGGTCAGTGCTTTGCGAAGTGCCAGCGGGTAGCAATGGCGTTTACCCGCCATTTCTATTTTCCCTAGACGCCAACCAAATGCGGTCTGCAATTTGTTAATAAAGGTTGCATCATCCCATGCATTAATCGCCTCCGCATGTTCTTGATGATGACACCAAACTAGCGAGCTGCGCCCCTCTGACATAGGTAATAACGCCAGTGGCCCAAACTCAGTAAAGCGTTCAAAAGCTTGGCCTTTCGGGTCAATGGCCGTTTTCACATTAGCAATAATGGCGACTTGGCCATAATCATCCTGCTGCCACTGCATATTGCAGGCTTGACCAACTAAAGAACGACTACCATCTGCAGCAATCAATAGTTCACCACTCACCGTTTTCCCCGTATCTAATGTCACGGTGACTGAATCTTGTTCGCGGCGAATACTGTCAACTTTTGCAGGGCAATATAACGTGACGCCAGGCGCCTTTCGTAATAGCGAAAAAAGACGAGCACCCGCTTCGTGCAACTCAATCACATTACCAAGAGCAGGAATATGATAGTCTTTTGCGTTGATATTCACAAAACCTGCGTGCCCACGGTCAGAAACATGAACGTGAGTAATCGGCGTTACACAATCGGCAAACGCTGGCCATACCCCTATTTTCGCTAAATATTGGCACGTACCATGGGCTAATGCGATAGCACGCGCGTCGAATCCAGGGTGTTTACCTTCTGGTAAAGAGGCCTCGATTAATGAAACCGATAATTTTCCTTGGCTAAGTGAAGAAATTGCCAAGGCTAATGTCGCCCCAGCCATTCCTCCACCCACGATGATCACATTCATGGGTTGTTTATTACCTTTTTATGATTAACCTTTTACCGTTAATAACCTCTACCCTAAACGCTGCTTTGCAGCCGCCATTAGGGCTTCTATTTCATCAGGGTCTTTGACTACTAAATCCGTTAAGTTTTCATTCCCGTTTTCAGTGATCACAATATCATCTTCAATACGAATACCGATGCCACGGTATTGTGGCGGTACGTCAGCATCTGGCGCAATATATAAACCAGGTTCAACCGTCAGCACCATTCCTACTTCTAGTGTACGGTCACGGTCTGTACCATAGAAACCAACATCGTGCACATCTAACCCTAACCAATGACTTAAACCATGCATAAAGAAAGCTTGATATGCTTTGTTTTCGATCAATTGATCGACGTCGCCCTGTAAAATTCCGAGTGCAACTAACCCTTCAGTCTTAATCCGCACAATTTCACGTGTTACCTCATGGATACTGGTACCTGGGCGATACAGCGTTAATGCTGTATCCAGCGCTTTAAGAACAATGTCATAAATTTCACGCTGTGCTTGACTAAACTTACCGTTCACTGGGAAAGTGCGAGTGATGTCCCCTGCATAGCCGTCAAACTCGGCGCCTGCGTCAATCAACACTAACTCGCCATCTTTCATTTGGCATTCATTTTCGGTGTAATGCAAAATGCAGGCATTTTCGCCGCTACCCACAATCGAGTTATACGATGGGAAACGTGCTCCATGACAAATGAACTCGTGTTCTAACTCGCCACAGAGTTGATATTCATACATATTTGGTCGGCAGGTTTCCATCGCACGAATATGTGCTAAGGCGGAAATTCGCCCTGCCTCACGCATGGTATTCAGTTCGGCCTCAGATTTAAACAAGCGCATTTCATGGACGATTGGACGCCAATCGATAACCGCTTGCGGTGCACGTAGATTACGGCGACTGCCTTTACGCAAGGTTTCCAGCGCATCAAATACCAGCTTATCTGCATACGCAAATTCCCCCTGAGCATGATAAACCACATCCAATCCATTCAGTAATTGGTAAAGTTGTTCTTCAATTTCATCAAAGGGCAATGCTTTATCAATCCCCAGTTTTTGAGGGGCAGCTTCTTGACCAAGGCGACGACCAAACCAAATTTCAGCCGTTAAATCACGAACGCGGTTAAAAAGAACAGTATGGCTATGCTTTTCATCACTTTTAATCAGTACTAATACCGCTTCTGGCTCACTAAACCCTGTCAAATAAAGAAAATCACTGTGTTGACGATACGGGTATTCACAATCGGCATTACGCTGCGCAGTTGGTGCAGAAAAAACCACTGCTGCACTTCCCGCGTCCATTTTTGCCAATAATGCATTGCGACGAGCAACAAATTCCTGTTTATTCATACCGTTTTTGCCTTATTATCTGAATTATTAGGTTGCTAACATATTGTTGGTGCCAATATGCGCGACGATAATGACTTAACACTGATTAAAATCGACCCAAAGCCGCTTCGTTCTACCTTTCGATAAAACAAAGTGGCGTGTTTTTAGTCATAAACAAGTCGGGATTAGTGAAGGATCGGCTTGTTATTCTCAACAACAGTTGGGCCTTTTTTCGGCTCAACTAACGCGATATAACATAACTGCACAGCCACTCTCACGTATTCAACCACTTCTTCTAGTGCCTGTTCTAGTTCTTCTTGGTCTTCATCTTCATCGTAACCAAGCATCCCGATATTACGCAAATCCGTAATGACTTCACTGATTTCTTTTTTATCAGCTAATTTCGGTTGTGCGACACCCACGCCTAATAGAAAGTGATTAACCCAGCCCGCTAATGCATCTGCGTGGTCAAATATCGACGCCTCTTCATCAGGGAATAGCATGGTAAATGCAAATTCACTGTCATCAAGCGCTTCAAATGTGGTATCGAACAATTCACGCAGAGGTTGAGCGACAGTTTGCGGGAATGCAAGGCCATCGTTAGCAAGGTCATGGACAAGTGTTTGCCAGCCATGATCACGGCTTCCACCACAGATTAAGCCCGTAATTAAACCATGGATTTCCGCTGCGGTAAGTGCTATTGAGTGCTGTTGCAGCAGTTTGTCCAGTGATTCATAGTTTGGTAAAGATTTTTGTATAGACATCTGAATTCGTCATGTTAGCTTATGATTCGTGATATGCTACCATCAAGGGTAGTCGCTAACCAGTATGCTTTTGTCTTATCTATTAATTGCGCCAAATATGATGTATTTATGGCGAGTATTATTCAGTATGGAGGTTTCATGTCCGCACAACCTGTCGACATTCAGATTTTTGGGCGTTCAATGCGCGTTAATTGCCCATCAGAACAAAAAGAGGCCCTTCTTGAGTCGGCTAAAGAATTAGAACAACGCTTGCAAAATCTGAAAGATAAAAGCGGTGTTACCAATATGGAACAACTTATTTTTATCGTAGCATTGAACGTCTGTCACGAATTAGCACAAGAAAAGACAAAAACGCGTGATTATGCTTATAATATGGAAGAGAAGATAAAAATGTTGCAGCACACAATAGAACAAGCCTTGCACGATCAGGTGAAAATCACTGAGAGGCAAGTATTGCCCTTAGAGTAAATCTGCTTATTAATCAGACACTAGTAAAAAAAAATATACAAAATTAGGGTTGCATTTTAAATCTAGTTTCGTACAATGAAATCACTGAGTAACGATAAGTTCTCAAACCAAATTTCTCTGAGATGCGCGTGAGTGGGCGAGTCCCCTGAGCCGATATTTCAACTAAAAAGAATGCGGTTATTGCGCTGGTGAGCATGCCTGATTCGTTCAGGAAGCCTAAAGGTTGCTAAACTGCGTTCACCTTGAACCAAGGGTTCAAGGGTTACAGCCTACAACGGCATCTTGGAGACCCTCAATTTAGTTTCTGCTTATTTTTCATTTGTTTTCTGCATAACCTTTCATCTTGCGATATACTCTAAGTAATATAATTACTGGGTTAACTGTTTCTTATTGCATTTATAACAGGTTATCACATGCAAGACTCCCTCTCGACACAACGCCAACAGGTACGCCGAACTATTCGTCAAGCACGCCGCCAACTAAGCCCTGAACAACAACACAGTGCCGCTGAGCAAGTCATGCATAACGCATTGCACCACCCGAAAATTGCACAAGCCAATAATATTGCGTTATTTCTTTCTTTTGATGGTGAAATTAATACCCAACCGCTTATTGATGCCTTATGGCAACAAAATAAACAGATTTACTTACCTGTTTTACACCCTTTTAGTGCCCACCATTTGCTATTTCTTCACTATCACCCAGATTCACAGCTAGTGAAAAATCGCTTTAATATTGCGGAGCCGCCATTAGATGTGCGTGATGTTTTACCACCCGAGCAACTTGATGTGATGTTAATTCCGCTAGTGGCCTTTGATAGCCAAGGACAACGCTTAGGAATGGGTGGCGGTTTTTACGATAGAACGTTATCGAATTGGCAGAAAAGTGGTTTTTACCCCATCGGTCTGGCTCATGATTGCCAACATGTTGAACTGTTGCCTGTTGCTCATTGGGATATTCCATTACCTGAAATTATTACCCCGAAAAAAATATGGCGCTGGTAATCAATACCTGCGCCATCGCATTAGAAATAAAACGGGTTATACGAAATTAGAATAACAGACGTGCACGAATAGTGCCTGGTAAGTCTTTCAGTTTTTGTAACGCTTCATCTGTTTGATTTGGTGTTTGCATCAATACGTCAATAACGACGTAACCAACATTGCCAGATGTCCGCAAATACTGACCCACCACGTTAATGTTACTTTCAGTAAACACTTGGTTAATGCTATTCAAGATACCAGGGCGGTTTTCATGGATATGCAAGAAACGGTTAGTATCTTCAGTATGCACTGGCAGAGAAACTTCTGGGAAGTTAACCGCAGAGAGCGTTGAACCGTTATCTGAGTATTTCGCCAGCTTACTTGCGACTTCTAATCCAATATTTTCTTGCGCTTCTTCTGTAGAGCCCCCGATATGAGGGGTTAAGATCACATTATCGAATTTAATCAGTTCAGAAATAAATGGATCATTCGGGTCATTATTTGCCGCAGGCTCACTTGGGAATACGTCAACTGCTGCACCTGATAAATGCTTACTTTCCAGCGCAGCTGCCAATGCAGGAATATCCACCACAGTACCACGTGACGCATTAATAAAGATTGAACCTGGTTTCATGCGGTCAAACTGTTCTTTAGCAAACATGTTTTTCGTGCTAGCTGTTTCTGGGACATGGAGGCTGACGACATCACTCATATTGAGTAACTCAGTCAAAGAACGCACTTGTGTTGCATTTCCTAAAGGCAATTTATTTTCAATATCATAGAAGAAAACATTCATACCAATACCTTCAGCCAAGATCCCCAGCTGGGTACCGATATGGCCGTATCCAACGATACCAAGACGCTTACCACGTGCTTCAAAACAGCCTTTTGCTTGTTTTTCCCAAATGCCACGGTGTGCTTGCATATTCGCTTCAGGAATACGACGTAACAGCAGTAATAGTTGACCTAATACCATCTCAGCAACGGAACGGGTATTTGAGAATGGTGCATTAAAGACAGGGATACCGCGTTTTGCCGCAGCGTCCAAATCCACTTGGTTGGTTCCGATACAGAAACAACCCACCGCCACTAATTTTTCAGCAGCGGCGAAAATCTCTTCAGATAAATGAGTGCGGGAACGGATACCGACAAAGCGCGCATCTTTGATCGCTTCTTTTAATTCTTCATCAGATAATGCGCTTTTATGGTATTCAATATTGGTATAACCCGCCGCTTTTAGGTTATCAACAGCGCTCTGGTGAACACCTTCTAGCAGTAAAAATTTTATTTTGTCTTTATGCAAAGATACCTTGACCATTTCCCTACCCTATCGTGAACGTTTTAAATTTGTGACAGATGAATTTGCTTGTTTGACTCATGGTTTTGCTCAACATAATTCAAGGCATATCCATACCAGCACATTCATCTACCTTGAAATCTGAAAAGAGTATACCAACATAGCAAAATTCCGCGCAGTATCAATACAACCGTTTGCTTAAGAGGTGCTAAAAAGCGCGAAGAAAAAGAAGTTAAATGGTAGAAAATCAGGAGCAGTAACACAAAATAAGGATTTTTCCTGCACAATACATATTAGTGTGAGATATATCACCAAAATCGCGGAATAATAAAAATAATGAAATAAATTTCAAATTAATGATATTTATAAAACTGGTCAATTATTTTCCTATCTACCCACTAACTAAATACGTTAATTCCTTTTTTACCTTATAAAAAAGCCAGCAACTAAACAGTTTGCTGGCCTATAAATTAGGTCAATTAATTCACCAAAATAATTAGCGATTATAATTTGATCGTTTTAACACCTTCATCTGTTGTTCCCATCAGGACAACATCAGCACCGCGATTAGCAAATAAACCAACAGTGACAACGCCCGCAATACCATTAATGGTATTTTCTAACGCGACAGGATCAACAATGCTTAAATTGTGAACATCTAAGATCACATTGCCGTTATCAGTGATCACATTTTGACGGTATTCTGGTGTACCGCCCAGTTTAACCAATTCACGTGCCACATAACTACGTGCCATTGGGATAACTTCAACAGGCAGAGGGAACTTACCTAATACATCAACCAGTTTTGATTGGTCAACAATACACACAAAGGTTTTCGCGATCGCAGAAACGATTTTTTCACGTGTTAACGCAGCACCACCGCCCTTGATCATGTTCATATGGTGATCGACTTCATCCGCACCATCAACGTAAACATCTAATGAATCCACTTCATTGCAATCAAAAACAGGAATACCTAATGATTTAAGTTTTTGAGTAGACGCTTCAGAGCTAGAAACAGCGCCTTCAATTTGCCCTTTCATTGTCGCTAAAGCATCAATAAAGTGCGATGCAGTAGACCCTGTACCTACACCGACAATTGTGCCTGGTTTGACGTATTCTAGTGCTGCCCAACCCACCGCTTTTTTTAATTCATCCTGCGTCATGCTCATGCCTTTTGCTATTTAATTGAGACGTAATTGTGAATGAGTATATACCGAACCGAAAATAAGTTGCAGTGTTGTTCGCTGCATTTGTGCGTTACTTCTTGCGATTTGTCGGAAGCTCGCAATAATTGCAGGTGTTATCAATAAAAATATGGCATAGTGCTTAGCAGAATAACAACAAGGAGACTTTTTGATGAAGCGCCCTGACTACCGCGCATTACAAGCACTGGATGCTGTTATCCGTGAACGCGGCTTTGAGCGTGCAGCTCAAAAGCTTTGCATCACGCAATCTGCTGTTTCACAACGGATAAAACAGTTAGAGAACCTGTTCGGGCAACCTTTACTTGTGCGAACCGTTCCGCCACATCCGACTGAACAAGGGCAAAAACTGTTAGCACTGCTTCATCAAGTTGAATTATTGGAAGAACAGTGGCTTGGAGATGAAAATACAGGGTCAACACCTCTATTACTTTCCCTTGCAGTTAACGCCGACAGTTTAGCAACGTGGTTTCTCCCTGCGCTCAACCCAGTTCTAGGCAATAGCCCTATTCGGTTGAATATCCAAGTGGAAGACGAAACACGCACTCAAGAACGTTTAAGACGCGGTGAAGTGGTGGGTGCAATCAGTATCCAGCCACAAGCGTTACCCGGCTGTTTAGTAGATAAACTAGGCGCCTTGGACTATATCTTTGTTGCTTCTCCTGATTTCGCCGCAAAATATTTCCCTGATGGCGTCACTCGCTCATCCCTATTAAAAGCCCCCGCAGTCGCATTTGACCACTTGGATGATATGCACCAAGCTTTTGTTCAGCAAAACTTTGGCTTATCGCCGGGCAGCGTTCCTTGCCATATTGTTAATTCGTCAGAAGCCTTTGTGCAATTAGCTAAGCAGGGTTCTACCTGTTGTATGATCCCTCATTTACAAATTGCCGAAGAATTGAAAAATGGTGAGTTAGTCGACTTAACACCGGGGCTATGCCAACGTCGTATGCTGTACTGGCACCGTTTTGCACCCGAAAGCCGTACCATGAAGAGAGTGACTGACGCCCTCTTAAAAACTGGGCGTCAGATGCTAAAACAAGAAGACGAAAATGAGACTGAAAGTTAACGTTTCAGTTCAAATACAACATCAACTTGGTCATTAAAATCAATACTTTGCTGTTCATAGGTCTCATCAATATTGAGATCTTGAGCAGCGGCTTTCATTTTACCACCATAAGCTCTTGCCGCTATTGGATAAGGCACTGCCGCAGGTGCATTGTAACTAATGCTATACACTGGGCCCAACTGTGCATTAAACCCTTTTGCAACTTCAGTCGCTTGCTCTGTCGCATTTTTGATAGCTTGCGCACGAGCGGCATCACGGTATTGCTCAGGTTTTAACACCCCAAATTGCACAGAATTAATATCATTTAAACCTGCGGCTAACGCACCGTCTAATAGGGTGTTTAGTTGGTCAAGTTTAGTGACTTTCACTTCAACTGAACGGATTGCGGTATAACCTTCAATCGTCGATTTTTGCTTCACGCTGCTGTAATCATATTTTGGCTGCGTACGCACATTGGCGGCGTTAATGTCTTGTTTCTCGATTCCGTTTTTCTTTAAGAATTCGAAATACTCGGCAACACGCTTGTCTACCGCAGCCTTCGCAGCCGCAGCATCTTTTGCTGTCACTTCCACAACGATATTCAATGTCGCCATATCAGGTGTTGCTTTCACAACAGAATTACCCGATGTGGTAATGTGCGGGCCATTTGGTAGCGCATCGGCCAGAGACAGGGTAGGAACCGCTGCACCTGCCACCATGGCAGCGAGAACTAAAGATTTTAATTTCACAGAACCTCCCAATACAATAATTTGTCGCTAAAAAAGGGACAGTTCACCATAAACTATCCCGAGTACAAATTAACAGTAACACATCATAAAAAAAGTGCAGATCAGAATAATAAGAAATTCATAGTATTTATCATTCTGTTGAGGTTATGTTGTTATTAGGATACTAGCCCCAATCCTTTAAGCCCTTGTATTGCAAGTTGAAATGCAATAAACCACATCACACTTCCTACAAAGATATTAATAATTCGCTGTGACGCTGGCTTATTCAATACAGGCGAGAACCAAGCAGCCAAAATCGCTAATGCAAAAAACCACACAAATGATGCTGTCAGCGCGCCTGCCGTAAACCAAGGCCGTAATTGGCTTTCTAATTGCCCTCCCACGCTACCAAGCACCACGAATGTGTCCAAGTAGACATGCGGATTTAGCCATGTGACGGCAAATAGCGTAACTATCACTTTCCAGCGAGTAATCACTTTATTTTCAGCTTGTAAAACAACATCATCTGGGCTGAGTGCAGTACGGAACGCACCATTGCCATACCACACCAGAAAAATAACCCCTGCCCATGTAATTAACTGCATCAATATTTCGGATTGGCTCAATAGAGCGCTGCCACCAAATACCCCACCAATAATTAACACGGTATCACTTAAAGCGCATAGAAATGCACTCATCATATGAAACTGTTTACGACTGCCTTGTTGTAAAATAAAGGCATTTTGTGGCCCTAGCGGTAAAATCATCGCTGCACCAAGAAGTGCACCCTGGATATAAGTTGTAAACATGCAAAAAATCCTAATAATTATTCAGTTCGTACACGCAAATAGTAACGAGAAAAAATTATTAGTGGAAATGATTAACTCTAATAGGTCATAAGCTAGGCTTATATAATAGAATGGGAATACAGAGACAAAAATAGCGCCATAAATAGCGCTATTTTATTGAGTCTAATTAAAAATTCTTTTATTGAATTTTGTGGGTTTCAGAACCTTGTTTATGTACATGTACATCCATTTGTGGGAATGGAATACCAATGTTGTGCTTATCTAATGCACGTTTGAATTCTTCTAACAAATCCCAATAGACAGGCCACGCATCACCATTTGTTGTCCAAAAACGAACTAAATAATTTAATGACGATGGAGCCATATCATGCAAACGAATAGTCACACCTTTACCATGTTGAATACGGCCATCAGCAGCAACAATGTCACCTAAAACTTTTTTCACCACATCAATATCAGAATCATAAGCCACACCAATAATAATATCTTGACGACGGTTAGGCTCTCGAGTTGTGTTGATGATATTATCTGCGATTATCTTACCGTTCGGAATAACAATAATTCGGTCATCGGCTGTTTTCAGTGTAGTGGAAAAAATCTGGACATTTTGCACTGTACCTTCCACGGCACCAATAGACACATATTCTCCCGCTTTCAGTGGTCTAAACACCACCAGTAATACGCCTGCAGCAAAGTTACCCAGTGAATTTTGTAATGCTAAACCAACCGCTAAACCAGCCGCACCCATCACCGCAATAACAGAAGCCGTTTGAACGCCAATCTTGCCTAAAACAGCAATTAAGGTAAATGCAACAATGGTATAACGCGCAATTGCCGATAAAAAGTCACTAACAGTGCTATCAATACCTTTTAGGGTCATCACACGGTGTAAACCGCGACCAACCCATTTCGCAATCATCATACCGACAATCAGGATGACAATGGCAGAAACAATATTCACCACATACTGGACTAACAGATCTTGGTTTGCGACAAACCAGTTCGTTGCATCATTCAACGCACCTGTAACATCATCAGTATTCATATGTGTGTTCCTTTCGCTTTTGTTATCAAAAAATAAATTTCCGCTAGCTTATCTTAACTAAAGCGTTAAACCGCTAGTTTCACACTGCAAATAATAATGATAATTTGTTAAAATACAAAACTTATCACTAAAAAAAATGCATTTATCGATTTTCGATAACAAAAACACGATAATCCTTTAACATTAAGAGGAAGTCGTCAATACCACAAAAGGCAACGCTTTCATTATCATAGTAGCTCATTCCCTCTTCAAGCCCCTCAGTTTCAAACGACAACTGATTGGCTTTAATCATCACTTCTTCATCATCAAGTAGCAGCGTGTATTCATGGCCAATTAGCTCCCACTGATTTTCGCTGCCTTTTATTTTTTCGTAATTTTCTTCGATAGTATCGAGCAGACTAAGGTCGTTTTTAACCTCTTCATTTAGCCAATATCCAATCGCCTCATGATCCATCGAGAATTTTGCGGAAATAGCGCCTGTTATGTCTTGGAAAAATTGGTAGTCCATATGCAATACCTCTACTCTTGCGTCATTATGGCTCAGTATAACGCGAGACAATTCGATTTGTTGAGCGGTATTAACGCCTATTGCGCGATATTTAAAGAAAGGCATCAATTTCAATGCCGTCTCGATATAATTCGCTTAAAATTAATGCAAATGATATGAATGCAATGAATAGGAGCGGCAATGATCAATCGCTTAGACCATATCGTCCTGACGACAACACAATTAGACGCCTGCCTTGATTTTTACCAGCGCGTTTTAAAAATGCAGGTAATAACCTTTGGTGAACAGCGTTATGCCCTACAATTTGGCCAGCAAAAAATCAATATTCATCAGTATGGTAAAGAGTTTGAACCCAAAGCACACTTGCCTGTACCCGGTGCGTTAGATTTGTGTTTTATCAGTGACATCCCTCTCACTGAAGTTCAGGCGCATATTCAGCAGCAAGGGATCGAGATTATTGAAGGGCCCGTTAGACGAACAGGGGCAATGGGCCCCATTCTGTCTATTTATTTACGTGATGTGGATTTAAATCTGATTGAAATTTCGGAATATCTTTAGACAACAAAAAAGGCCTCTAGTCAGTAGAGGCCTCATCGTTAACAAAATAACAGATTACACTGCGGTTTGGAAAATCACACCGTCAGCTTTTTCCGTATATTGTGATAACTGGTCAAAGTTCAGATAGCGGTAGGTATCTGCCGCAGTTTCATCCACCTTGTCCATATATTGCAGGTATTCCGCAGGCGTTGGTAAACGACCTAACAATGACGCAACAGCGGCCAACTCAGCGGATGCAAGATACACATTCGCCCCAGTCCCTAAACGGTTAGGGAAGTTACGTGTTGAGGTCGAAACGACGGTAGCGCCATCTGCCACACGTGCTTGGTTACCCATACACAGTGAACAGCCTGGGACTTCAATACGTGCCCCACTCTTACCAAATACGCTATAATAACCTTCTTCCGTTAATTGTGCGGCGTCCATCTTCGTTGGTGGAGCAACCCATAAACGTGTTGGTAATTGGCCTTTATGCGAGTCTAATAACTTACCTGCGGCACGGAAGTGACCAATGTTAGTCATGCAAGAACCGATAAACACTTCATCGATTTTCTCGTTCTGAACATCAGACAGCAAACGCGCATCATCAGGGTCATTTGGTGCACACAGAATTGGCTCTTTGATATCATTTAAGTCGATTTCAATTACAGCTGCATATTCCGCATCTGCATCACCTTCAAGCAGTTGCGGGTCCGCTAACCAACTTTCCATGCCTTTAATACGACGTTCGATAGTACGACGGTCGCCGTAGCCTTCTGCGATCATCCATTTTAACAGGACGATGTTAGATTGCAGGTATTCTGTGATTGGCGCTTTATCCAGTTTGATCGTACAACCCGCGGCTGAACGCTCAGCGGATGCATCCGCCAATTCAAACGCTTGTTCAACTTTCAGTTCTGGCAGACCTTCGATTTCTAAAATACGACCAGAGAAAATGTTTTTCTTCCCTTTTTTCTCAACCGTCAGAAGGCCATCTTTAATCGCATATAATGGGATAGCATGTACAAGGTCACGTAACGTGATACCTGGCTGCATTTCACCTTTAAAGCGCACCAATACAGATTCTGGCATATCCAGAGGCATAACCCCTGTTGCTGCTGCAAACGCCACCAAACCAGAACCCGCTGGGAACGAAATACCGATTGGGAAACGTGTATGGGAGTCACCACCTGTACCAACGGTATCTGGTAACAGCATACGGTTTAACCATGAGTGGATAATACCATCTCCTGGACGCAGAGAAACACCACCACGGTTCATGATAAAATCAGGTAATGTGTGGTGAGTTGTTACGTCAACGGGTTTTGGATACGCCGCAGTGTGACAGAATGACTGCATCACTAAATCCGCAGAAAAACCTAAACACGCTAAGTCTTTTAACTCATCGCGAGTCATTGGGCCCGTCGTATCTTGCGAGCCTACTGAGGTCATTTTTGGCTCACAGTATTCACCAGGGCGAATACCTGGGCGACCACAAGCACGACCCACCATTTTCTGTGCTAATGAGAAACCACGATTGCTTTGTGCAACAGATTTCGCATGACGGAAGACGTCGGTTGCTTCTAACCCTAATGACTCACGCGCTTTGCTAGTTAAACCACGACCGATAATCAGTGGAATACGACCACCTGCACGCACTTCATCAATCAGCACGTCAGTTTTTAATTCAAACGTTTCGAGTAACTCATTGGTTTCGTGGTTGCGAACTTCACCTTTAAATGGATAGATATCAATGACATCCCCCATATTTAGTTTAGACACATCCACTTCTATTGGTAGCGCACCCGCATCTTCCATTGTATTAAAGAAGATAGGCGCAATTTTGCCACCTAATACCACACCGCCACCGCGTTTGTTCGGCACGAATGGAATATCATCGCCCATAAACCACAATACGGAGTTAGTTGCAGATTTACGTGAAGAGCCCGTACCTACAACATCACCGACATACGCCAGTGGGAAGCCTTTTTTGCTCAGAGCTTCGATTTGTTTGATTGGTCCAACGTTACCTGCGTCATCTGGTTCAATACCTTCACGGGCATTTTTCAGCATCGCTAACGCGTGCAGAGGGATATCTGGGCGTGACCATGCATCTGGTGCAGGTGATAAATCATCGGTATTGGTTTCGCCTGTCACTTTAAACACTGTAACAGTCATTTTTTCGGCTAACGCAGGGCGTTGTTTAAACCACTCGGCATCTGCCCATGATTCAATAACTTGTTTCGCGTGTGCATTCCCAGCTTTCGCTTTTTCTTCTACATCGTAGAAGTTATCGAACATTAATAAGGTGTGGGAAAGGGCTTTTGCCGCGATAGGAGCTAATTTAGCATCATCCAGCGCTTCAATCAGTGCATGGATATTATATCCACCCTGCATAGTACCAAGCAGTTCAATCGCTTTTTCAGGGGAGATCAGAGGGGAGGAAGTTTCGCCTTTTGCGATAGCGGCTAAAAATCCAGCTTTTACGTACGCTGCTTCGTCAACACCAGGGGGGACGCGGTTGGTCAGCAGGTCTAACAAGAAATCTTCTTCACCTTTGGGTGGGTTTTTCAGTAACTCTACCAGTGCAGCTACTTGTGACGCATCTAATGGCTTAGGGACAATCCCTTGAGCGGCACGCTCGGCTACGTGCTTACGGTATTCTTCTAGCACGACGTTCTCCTCGCTTCTTTGTTATTTATATACCCGGCTGTCTGCACCTTATTGACAAAATTATCATCCGGTGCCAGGTCAGAGGAATTTGCTCGCATAATCTCAATGGCGGTAAAATTATGCCCAGCTTCGGGCTCTCAGCATAGCAGAATTTAAACGTAATGTTAATTCATTCACAAGAAAGTAACATTTATCTACTAACTTCATGCCTTAACACTTAATTACGGGTTATTTTTTAGCTTAAGAGACTATAAATCATCATAAAAAGCTGAAAAAACCATACTTTTTATAATGCATTTTACTGAGTAAAGCACCCTCTTTTGTGGCTTTTTCCCTCAGGTATCACAAATTATATTTATTATCGCAATTTTATTTACATTACTAATTGATAAGGTAAATCATTGCGATTGGTTTTTATAAACTTAAAGGATTTAATTGATTTTATTGACCTTTTATTCCAAGCAAGTTTCCGAAGGGATCAACGAACTGACACATTTGCTTGTTACCATCGATTAACATCGGTCCACGATACAACTTAGCCCCTAGCTGAGTGAAATGCCCAAAAGCCAAATCAAAATTATCGACCTGCCAATACAATACCGTCCCTTTTTTACCCTCGCTCACTTTGGCATCCGCTTGTACCACCTCAATGGTGAAATCCCCGACATGTAATAAGGTGAAATCAAAATCAGGCAGGTACTCCGCCCTAGCATGTGGAAAGGCTTGTTGGTACCAAGCCAAACCCGCTTGAACATCAGGTACATGAATTAAAATTGCAGTGGGTTTTAGTTCCATAGCGCTTTCTTATTGATATGTATTATTTTATTTTAGCTTACACGAATGATTGAAAGTTAGTAGATGCAGATAAGGTGTAAACAATAGCCAAACCAACATTTGCCTACACCTTTAGCATCATCAAGTCAGATCATATTGCGTGTTTTTCTGATAAATAACGAAGAATGGCTAATACATTGACTCTGTAAATATACAGAACTATTTACAGAGTAATATTGTATTGTTCTAACCCAATTTAGATAAAAATTTAGGAACCCACATATTTTCCTGATTCATCTCGCCATAAAATTGCTGGCATTTCATAAAAGTAGAAATTCAACTCATCATCATCTTCTGCTTTCGCATTTTCAGGCCAGTGTTGTTCAAGATAATTCATAATATCTTGGCTATTCGCACTCCAGTACGGAACCACTTTGCCTAAAGGGTCATCTGGTGAACAAAATTTAATTACTTGCTCATCTAATAAATCTTTTATCATAGAAAAAAATATACTCCGATGTTCATAGAAAGATTTATTTGAATTCCAACCCACGATGGAACCAAAGAGCCCTGATAACCATAACCCTTTTGAATCATTCAAAATTTCATTAAAATATAACGTTTTTTCCATTATAGACTCACTTAAAACCAGCTATTGCTTACACCTTTAGCGTCATCAAATCAAATTATATTGCGTGTTTTTCTGATAAATAACGAAGAATGGCTGATATATTCTTTAAGTTATATTTTACAAGTAGTTCATTTTCTTTAGCTTTACATAGCATCTCATAATCAGCCTCTAATTGCCCAATATCTAACTGAGTAGGCTCATTGTATATATCATAAATAGATTCAGAAGGCACATTCCAATAAAAATCTGCATCTAAGTCTATATTATCCATTCCCTGTACTTTCATTTCTTTGAAAATGGCTACTATAGCCTCTTCCAGTAGACTCAGTTCTATTTTCATATTTTAACCTTTACCATTCTTAATTTCATTTATGTTCTAAACATTTAGTTAGTCATCAATAATATTAATTTCTTTATCAATTAACCGTCCTAAATTTTCACTATGAGAGATTACTGATAATGTTTTGTCTAATAGATCTTTTATCTGAACGTGAAGATCTTCTGGATATAAACTTGCCACATCATCTAATTCACAACCTAGGTTTATTATATCTATCAATTTTTCCTCAGAACCCATTTGTTCAAGTAACTTGGCCAAATACGGTTTGAAAATGAATCCTTCCGCTTCATCAATTGATATCAAATTTTTATCTAATGCAGTTAATACACCTAAAGTTAATAAGCTTATAAATTTGCTCGTCTGTTTATCACTAATACTATAATTAAGCCTAGTCACCTATTACTCCAACCACATTTAATTTTCACATTAATGACTCTGCCACTTTGGTTCCCCCACGCTAAAAATGGAGGAACCAACCTGCTTATGCGAGAATCAAACTAAAGGTTCTAAACGTAAAAGATGATCTTTAGCTTTCTCTATCAATAATAAAAATTCACTGTAATTAAATTCTAAAAAATCCGAGTCAGGATAAATAATAATTTTTACCTCTTTCTTATCTTCAGAAAGTGAAATTTCCCCCCACTGAACATCATTAAAGGAGAGCTCAGCATATAAATCATCTCGGCTTAAAGAACTTCCAACACTGTATTCCAACATAAAATCCCCCCATCAATCATTTGCAAACATTATGGCTCTCTAAAACCAATAAATTTCTTACCATCTATACTAAATCTTAATACCCGACCATCAGGTGATTTAGCATCAATCACTTCAATTCTTTTCCTATTTTCATAAATAGTTCTAGGTCTTATTATTACATTTGGATTATCTAATATTTCATCGATTAATGCTCTAGCTTCCTGATTCAATACTGAAGCTTTTTGGTTGGAATAAGCCATCGCGAATATTACCTAAGTTAGCCACTCCCCCCTCAACCAGCGGGACGGTTGATTATCTGGTTGGCTGACAGCGAGTAAGACCGTTAATTTAGCTCCAAGTGTGGACTGGGATATCCTTACTTTTAAAAATCAGACCACTCTGCGTAGCTAATATCATCTTCGGTTAATTCAGTGAAGCCATCTTGACTTAGCATTTTATTAAAATAAAGGATCGTGTCTTCTAGAGCCTCTTCAATAGTATCTCCATACCCAATAGCACATTCGGGAGAGCCATCAAATTTTCTTTTTATTGCCAAGTCAGTCATTCCAGTAAAATTTCCGGATTGACTTTCATAAATTTTCACTTTCATCTTTGAATAAGGCAAAATAGGGATCATCGTAATCGTGAATTCAGCAACTGTTTTCTCTATACAGCTCACATTTGTAATATTTAAATCATGCCACATAAGACATTCCTTTCTATTAATCTGATAGAACCTACCCTCCACGGCTCTATGTCCATTCTACTGCCCCGTCTTTAAGTACCCAAACGGCTCCACCAGGGCATCCTTCATCAAAAAACCAAAATTGATCAATTAATTGCTCCTCTGTTTCTGGAAATGCAGCATAGAATGACTGCAATTGTTCATCTATTGAACCACTTAAAAATTTACCGTACTTAGCTAATTTTAATTTTCCATCACGTAATAATTTGTCTAAAAACCAAAAAAATATTTTTTTCCTTTCCTGAAAAGAAAAATTATCATAAATGAAATGAAGTGAAGGAATCATATCTGGCGTTATATACGCCCATAATCCGTCTAGGGCTTGGGTTTCAGCGTATTCAACAATAGTTTTATATTCAATATTTGATATCATCTTACTTGTTACCTAAACTTGATCTCTGCGTTTTTTCCAAGGCCGTTCTCTACTTGGCGTAAAGCCGGACAATTGATTATCCAGCTGACTGAAGGGGAGTAAAGCGGCTAAGGAGATCCCAGCACAGAACCGGGCTCTCTCTTTAATTATTTTAAACTACAAAACCATCAACCCAACCATCTCTATCTAGAACTTCTTCACTAATACTAAACCCATCAGGGTAATCTATGAATCCAGGTTGATTAGATACCTTGTCTTGAGCCTTTTGAGCAAGCTCAAAACTTGAGTAAATTCCAATAATTTTCATATCTTCATCCTTGGTATCTTCATCTCGAATATGGTAGAGCATATAAACTGTTACCATTATTTAAAGCACTCTCTCTAAACTAGTCAGTAATATGGTCATAGTTCCCCCATTCAGATTGCATATATGGGTTTTCTTTAACAGGTAAGCGTGTTCCAATAACCGTTATTGAATCTACATGCGTCATCTTGTCCATAAACCAACTTCCTTATTAGTTATAAAAAACAGAACAAAGAAATTAGAATTTAATATTTTTATAGTCAACTAACCGTTATTACTAATAAAGATTCGTTAGTTAAAATTAAAAATATATTATTTATAAAATGATTAATATCGATTTTAATAAATAATTGAACAGACACATGCGACTAATTATTTATATTCACAAAAACAAAAAAAGTCAATGTGTTTCCATATTGGCCTCTATACGCTTTGGTGATAAACAGCATACTAGAGATACTGTTTATCTATACGATTAAAGAAAATTATTTTTCCTTTTTCGCTTTTGCGTTTGGTAAATCAGTAATGCTACCTTCGTAAATCTCAGCAGCCATACTGAATATTGCCTAAGGTAGCAATTACACACTCACGCACCAAACTAGACAGTTAATCATCCAATTAGCTGACAGCGAGTAAGACCATTAATTCAATAAAAGTTTATTGTTTCTTTAATGTATCTCTGGCTTCAATTAATATTGAAATTAGATCATCTAAAGGCATTTTCGCTGTAAAACCGCGGGATAGATCTGAACCAAATAGTTCAACTTCTAAATTGTCTACACCTTTATCTTGATTAATTTCTGCAACCCGCCCCCAATTTAATTGAACTTCTAACGTTAGATTCTCATATTCCATTGGACTTGAAAAAAATAGTTCTAATTTATTATCTTTCATTTTATTGCCTTCTTTGGATCTAACACAGTATTAAATGAGCCATCCGTATTATATCTAACGCCTTTTCCACTAGGCAATCGATATTCAAATGCACCGCCACCTAAATCGTTTCGAACGACTTTAGGATCGTTAAAGATTTCTCGGATGAAGTTCTCGGCAGCAGCATTTTTTTGTGCTGGATTACCATTTAAGGGTTAAAAAACGCCATTGGGTCTAGCGGCATGTTTGCCCCACACACGTACAGCAACAGAAAGCCTTTGCTTATTTATTATTTTATTGGCTGAAAAAATGAGCTCTTGTTTAGTAAAGTTTTCAAATTTACTCTCATTTTGTCTTTGATTATTTCTATATTCTTCATCATCTGGCTCAAAACCATTCGGTGTCCCGCTAGTGCTTCTTCCACTTGAGATCCCAAGCGCTTCTTTTTCTTCTGCTGTTAACTCTTTCCCTACATTCGAATTTTTTGCTGCTTTATCTATATCATTTGTGCAACTCATTCCAAAAGAGCAATCAAACGGTTACGCTAAGCCATCACAAATATTGCCTAAGGTAGCCACTACACACTCACACGCTAAACCGGACAGTTGATTATCCGGCTGACTGAGGGAGAGTGAAACTGTTAACAGAGATCCCTGCACTTACAGAGATCTTTTAACTTTTAAAAATCAGACCATTCTGCATAGCTAATATCATCTTCGGTTAACTCAGTAAAACCATCTTGACTCAACATTTCTTTAAAATAGAGGATAGTATCTTCTAACGCTTTCTCAATGGTACTTCCACGTCCAATAGCGCACTCGGGGCAACCATCAAATTTTCTTTTTATTGCTAAATCCGTCATACCTGTAAAAAAACCCGACTGATCTTCATAAATTTTTATCTTCATTTTGGCGTAAGGCAAAATAGGGATCATAGTAACTGTGAATTCAGCAACTGTTTTCTCTATACAGCTCACTTTTGTAATATTTAAATCATGCCACATAACATATCCCTCTATATTATTGTTTTCCAAAAGATATTATCTTTCCTTCGGATGTTCTATCTAAATATTTCCCATTTTTATAATAACGAGTCACATTATCAGTCGCACCTCTTACTTTCACTGTTCTAGCACCTTTTAAGTTTTTGACAAATTCTTCAGCTTTGTTTCTATACTGCTCAACACTACCCGCTCCAACTTCTTTTCCATGTTTTTCATAATGCTTCTGTAATGATTCGTCAGGAGAGTTAAAACTACCCTGATGCCATTTATTTTTAATATTATTTTTGTTTTCAGATAAATAGGCAATATCTTCTACTGTAATCTGATTAGGCAGTGGGGTTATATGCGTATTATCTATATGTTCAGGTATTTGATCTCCGCCAGTATCCGTCCGCCCTTGTTCAGGTATCTGTTTTCCACCCGTATCAATTTTTCCTTGTTCGGGTATTTGGTTTCCACCTGTATCTATCCGACCTTGCTCAGGTATTTGGTCGCCACCAGTATGAGGTTTCCTAACATTCGAATTTTTTGCTGCTTTATCTATATCATTTGAGCAACTCATGCCAAAAGAGCAATCAAACGTTTCCGCTAGGCCATCGCGAATATTACCTAATGTCTTTTCGATACCTTTTACAATATTGCTATTTGCCGTTTGTGTTACTTGTGAATTTGAAGCAACGCCATGAGGTAATGTAGGAACATTCGGTGTGGGAACAGCAAATACACTACTTTGGGCTATTTTCAGCTTATTTAATTCATTTACATTAAACTGAATTTTATCCGTAATACTTTTATGTTGTTTTTTAATTTCGAGCAATTGATTTCTAGCATCACGGTCAGCTCGCTTATTAACCGCATCTATATATAGATCTAGATTATCAAAAGGAAACCTCGGTATACCCGGTATATTATCGTCAAAATCCTCTGCGAGGAGCCTGTCTCTATCTTCAATTGTGCGAAATTTAAAGGTTGCTGAAATTTTTAATTTTGAGGAGTCTGAAGATTGAAAATTCCATTTATATGTACAAGGGTACTTTTGCGGATCAATGATAAATTTCCAGCCAGGCGATTTCTCAATCTCCGCAATATCCTTTCTCAATGTAATTAAATCATTTTCAATTAATGTTTATTTAGATTTTAAATCATCCTTAATTGTAGTAGAAGAATCTTGAAAAGTATCGACTTTGTGATTATCAACATCATCATGGATATGAGCTATATTTTTATTATCATATAGATTTTCATGTAAAATATTTTTTAATCCTTCATACCTCCCTGTTAAATCAATATCTTCATGAGCATTATCATAATTATTAAAATAATCATTGAAATGTTCTCTTGGATTGTTTCCCCTTACAGTTATTGTACCTAGGTGTGTCACATCATCCATAAACTAACTTCCTTATTAGTTATAAAAAACAGAATAAAGAAATTAGAATTTAATATTTTTATAGTCAACTAACCGTTATTATTAATAAATATTCGTTAATTAAAATTAAAAACATATTATTTATAAAATGATTAATATCGTTTTTAATAAATAATTGACAGGCACATGCGACTAATTGTTTATATTCACAAAAATAAAAAAAACCAATGTGTTTCCACATTGGCTTCTATACGCTTTGGTGATAAACAGCATACTAGAGATACTGTTTATCTATGCGATTAAAGAAAATTATTTTTTCTTTTTCGCTTTTGCGTTTGGTAAATCAGTAATGCTACCTTCGTAAATCTCAGCAGCCATACCAATTGATTCGTACAGTGTTGGGTGAGCATGGATAGTTAATGCTAAATCTTCAGCATCACAGCCCATTTCAATTGCTAGGCCGATTTCGCCCAGTAATTCACCACCGTTCACACCGACAACCGCACCACCGATAACACGGTTAGATTGCTTGTCGAAAATCAGCTTAGTCATACCTTCTGAGCAGTCAGATGCAATTGCACGACCTGACGCAGCCCATGGGAAAGTCGCAACTTCGTAGCTGATATTTTGTTCTTTCGCTTCTTTTTCAGTTAAACCAACCCATGCAACTTCTGGCTCAGTATAAGCGATTGATGGGATCACTTTCGGGTCAAAGTAATGTTTCAGACCAGAGATAACCTCTGCTGCAACGTGACCTTCGTGAACACCTTTGTGAGCCAACATTGGTTGACCAACGATATCACCGATAGCGAAAATGTGTGGAACGTTAGTGCGCATTTGTTTATCCACGTGGATAAAGCCGCGATCATCAACTTCAACGCCAGCTTTGCCTGCATCTAAGTTTTTACCGTTAGGAACACGGCCGATAGCCACTAACACAGCATCATAACGTTGTGGTTCTGCGGAAGCTTTTTTACCTTCCATAGACACATAAATACCGTCTTCTTTCGCTTCAACTGCGGTAACTTTCGTTTCTAACAGCAGGTTGAATTTTTTGCTGATTTGTTTGGTGAATACTTTAACCACATCTTTGTCAGCCGCAGGGATGACTTGGTCAAACATTTCAACCACATCGATTTGAGAACCCAGTGCATGGTACACAGTTCCCATTTCTAAACCGATGATGCCACCGCCCATAACCAGAAGACGCTCTGGAACTTCTTTCAGTTCTAACGCATCGGTTGAATCCCAAATACGTGGGTCTTCATGAGGAATGAATGGTAATTGAATTGGACGTGAGCCCGCTGCAATGATTGCGTTATCGAAATTGATAGTCGTACTACCGTTTTCGCCTTCAACAACCAGCGTATTTGCACCCGTAAATTTACCCAGACCGTTAACGACGGTCACTTTACGACCTTTCGCCATCCCAGCTAGACCACCCGTCAGCTGATTAATGACTTTTTCTTTCCATAAGCGAACTTTAGAGATATCGGTTTTTGGCTCACCAAATACGATACCATGCTCTGCTAATGCTTTCGCTTCTTCGATCACTTTTGCAACATGCAATAAAGCTTTTGAAGGGATACAACCCACGTTTAAACAAACACCACCAAGGGTTGAATAACGTTCAACTAAAACAGTTTCTAAACCTAAGTCAGCGCAACGGAAAGCCGCAGAATAACCTGCAGGGCCTGCACCAAGCACAACGACTTGGGCTTTAATTTCAGTACTCATCATGACCTCTTTTTGTTTTGTCCAGCGGTACTGCTGAATAAACGATCTTCCACTGGAAAAGTACACACCGAGAGCAGTTTACAGAATTGTTAACACCCTGAAAAGGCTCATTTCGTGATGTAACTCCCAACCTTTCGTAGCAGCAGCAAAAAATTCTGCCTCAGCCTAAATAAAACAGACCGGCCTATCAGCCGGTCTTATTATTTACATCACTAAACGGCGAATATCGCTCATTAATTGCCCTACTAGGGTGATGAAGCGTGCTCCATCAGCCCCATCGATGACACGGTGGTCAAAGGACAGTGACATAGGCAGGATCAGGCGAGGAACAAACTCGCTACCGTTCCAAACAGGTTTCATTGAAGAACGTGACAGCCCCATAATAGCCACTTCTGGTGCGTTCACGATTGGTGCAAAACCAGTTGTACCGATACCACCAAGGCTAGAGATGGTGAAACATCCGCCTTGCATATCAGCCGCAGTCAGTTTACCTGCACGCGCTTTCTTAGAAACTTCCATCAGTTCACGAGATAACTCTAAAATGCCTTTTTTGTTAACGTCTTTAAAGACAGGAACAACTAAGCCATTTGGTGTATCAACCGCGATACCGATATTGATATATTTTTTCAAGAACAGACGCTGTGCATCTTCAGAAATCGAGCTGTTAAAGCGCGGCATTTCTTCCAGAGCGCGGGCAACTGCTTTCATGACAAAAACTAATGGCGTGATTTTCACGTCCAGTTTTTTCTTCTCTGCTTCTTTATTCTGTTGCTTACGGAATTCTTCAACTTCAGTGGTATCCACTTCTTCCATCAGCGTAACGTGTGGGATCATCACCCAGTTACGGCTCAGGTTTGCACCAGAGATTTTTTGGATACGACCCAGTTCGACTTCTTCAACTTCACCAAACTTGCTGTAATCTACTTTCGGCCATGGCAGCATACCAGGTAAACCACCACCTGCTGCAGCTGGAGACTCAGCACGTTTGACTGCATCTTTCACGTAAGCTTGAACGTCTTCACGCAGGATACGGCCTTTACGACCAGTGCCTTTTACTTTCGCTAAGTTAACACCGAACTCACGCGCTAAGCGGCGAATAACCGGTGTTGCGTGGATGTATGCGTCGTTCTCAACAAATTCATTTTTGCTATCAGCTGCTTTTGCAGCTGGAGCTGGAGCTGCTGCAGGTGCTGGTGCCGCTGCTTGAGCAACTGGTGCCGCAGCTGGTGCCGCACCGGCAACTTCAAAAGTCATGATCAGCGAGCCAGTTTTCACTTTGTCGCCTGTCGCAATCTTGATTTCTTTAACAGTACCAGCAAATGGTGCAGGAACTTCCATTGATGCTTTATCGCCTTCAACCGTAATGATTGATTGCTCAGCAGAAACGGTGTCGCCCACTTTAACCATCACTTCGGTAACTTCAACTTCATCACCGCCGATATCTGGCACGTTAACGTCTTTAATTGCAGAGGCTGCTGGAGCCGCTGGCGCTGCTTGTGCAACTGGAGCAGCGGCTGGCGCTGCGCCTGCGACTTCAAAGACCATGATCAGCGAACCAGTTTTCACTTTATCGCCTGTCGCAATCTTGATTTCTTTAACAGTTCCAGCAAATGGCGCTGGGACTTCCATTGACGCTTTATCGCCTTCAACAGTAATTAAAGATTGTTCTGCGGTCACGGTGTCACCCACTTTAACCATGATTTCAGTGACTTCGACTTCATCGCCACCGATATCTGGTACAGCAACGTCTTTTGACGCTGCTGCGCTTGGTGCTGCCGCAGGGGCTGCTGGCGCTTGTGCGGGAGCTGGTGCTGCTGCACCCGCTTCTGCTTCAAAGACCATGATTAGCGAGCCAGTTTTTACTTTGTCGCCTGTCGCAATTTTAATTTCTTTTACCACACCCGCTTGTGGTGATGGGACTTCCATAGAAGCTTTATCACCTTCAACGGTAATGAGCGATTGCTCTGCTTCTACTTTATCACCAACTTTAACCATCACCTCGGTGACTTCAACTTCATCAGCACCGATATCTGGCACTTGGATTTCAATAGACATTGATATTTACCTCTTATGCCAAACGTGGGTTAACTTTTTCTGGGTTAATGTTGTATTTTTTAATCGCTTCTTCAACGACTTTAACATCAACCTCACCACGTTTAGCTAATTCACCTAACGCTGCTACGATGACATAGCTGGTATCCACTTCGAAGTGGTGACGCAGGTTTTCACGACTGTCAGAACGACCAAAACCATCAGTACCCAGTACGCGGTAATCACTTGCAGGTACATAAGTACGAACTTGTTCAGCAAACAGTTTCATGTAGTCAGTTGATGCAACTGCTGGTGCGTCATTCATTACTTGTGCAATGTATGGAACGCGTGGTGTTGCAGATGGGTGCAGCATGTTCCAACGCTCACAATCTTGACCATCACGTGCCAATTCAGTGAATGAGGTTACACTGTAAACATCAGAACCAATGCCATACTCTGCAGACAGAATATCTGCCGCTTCACGAACGTGGCGCATCATTGAACCTGAACCTAACAACTGCACTTTACCTTTGCTACCTTCAACAGAAGCCAGTTTGTAGATACCTTTACGGATACCTTCCTCTGCACCTTCTGGCATTGCAGGCATGTGGTAGTTTTCGTTCAGAGTCGTGATGTAGTAGTACACGTTCTCTTGTTTCTCACCGTACATGCGCTCTAAACCGTTTTGCATAATCACTGCAACTTCATAAGCGAATGCAGGGTCATAAGAAATACAGTTAGGAATAGTCAGTGATTGAATATGGCTGTGACCATCTTCGTGTTGTAAGCCTTCACCATTCAGCGTTGTACGACCTGAAGTACCACCAATCAGGAAGCCACGTGCTTGTTGGTCACCCGCTGCCCACATTAAGTCACCAATACGTTGGAAACCAAACATTGAGTAGTAGATATAGAATGGGATCATCGGCAAGTTGTTAGTACTGTAAGATGTTGCAGCCGCTAACCAAGAAGAACCTGCGCCCAACTCATTGATACCTTCTTGCAGGATTTGACCTTTCGAGTCTTCTTTATAGTAGGCAACCTGTTCTCTGTCTTGCGGTGTATATTGCTGACCTTTCGGGCTATAAATACCGATTTGACGGAACAGACCTTCCATACCAAATGTACGCGCTTCGTCAGCGATAATTGGCACTAAACGCTCTTTAATAGAGTTGTTTTTCAACATCACGTTCAATGCACGAACGAAAGCAATTGTGGTCGAAATTTCTTTTGATTGTTCTTCTAATAATTGGCTGAAATCTGCCAGTGCAGGGATTTCCAGTTTCTCATCAAAAGTTGAACGACGAGCAGGCAAATAACCACCCAGCGCTTGGCGACGCTCGTGCAGGTATTTGTACTCTTCGGAATCTTTTTCGAAAGTAATGTATGGCAGTTTTTCGATTTGCTCATCAGCCACTGGCACATTGAATTGATCACGGAAGTGGCGAACACCGTCCATGTTCATTTTCTTCACTTGGTGCGCAATGTTTTTACCTTCAGCTGTTTCGCCCATACCATAACCTTTAATGGTTTGCGCTAAAATAACAGTTGGTTTGCCTTTGGTTTCTTTTGCTTTCGCAAATGCAGCATAGACTTTCTTCGGATCGTGACCACCACGGTTCAATGCCCAAATTTCATCATCAGTCATATCTTTAACTAATGCTGCAGTTTCTGGGTAACGATTGAAGAAGTGTTCACGAACGTACGCGCCGTCGCGTGATTTAAAGGTCTGGTAGTCACCATCTAAAGTTTCGTTCATTAACTGAACAAGTTTGCCGCTCGTATCTTTACGCAGCAGCTCGTCCCAACGGTCACCCCACATAACTTTGATAACTTGCCAGCCAGCACCGTTAAAGATACCTTCTAATTCGTTAACAATTTTTCCGTTACCTGTTACTGGGCCATCTAGACGTTGCAGGTTACAGTTGATAACGAAAACTAAGTTATCCAGTTTATCGCGTGTTGCGATAGTAATCGCACCTTTAGATTCTGGCTCATCCATCTCACCATCACCTAAGAATGCATATACGCGCTGCGCAGATGTATCTTTCAGGCCACGGTTATCAAGGTATTTCAGGAACTTAGCTTGATAGATAGCATTGATTGGGCCCAGCCCCATTGATACTGTCGGGAATTGCCAGAAGTCAGGCATCAATTTAGGGTGCGGATATGAAGATAGGCCATTACCACCAATTTCTTGACGGAAGTTGTTCATTTGCTCTTCAGTTAAACGCCCTTCTAAGAAAGCACGTGCATAGATACCTGGAGAGATGTGACCTTGGAAGAATACTAAGTCTCCGCCATCATTATTGTTATGAGCACGGAAGAAGTGGTTGAAGCAGACTTCATACAAGGTTGCTGATGACTGGAAAGAAGCCATGTGGCCGCCCAGTTCTAAGTCTTTTTTAGACGCACGCAGAACAGTCATTACTGCGTTCCAGCGAATTGCAGAGCGAATACGGCGCTCTAAGTCCATGTTACCAGGGTATGCAGGCTCATCTTCAACAGCAATTGTGTTGATGTAATCAGAACGACCAGATGCACCAGCAGCAATACTTACGCCGCCTTTACGCGCTTCGCTTAATACCTGTTCGATAATAAACTGAGCACGATCAACACCTTCTTCACGGATGACCGATTCAATCGCCTGTAGCCAGTCGCGAGTTTCAATCGGATCCACGTCATTTTTTAACATATCTGACATGGTGTATTCCTTATCTGTTATCTATTTTATATGGTTATGTGGAGCCTATCTTCCCGCTATTTTCCCAATATTGCTAAAACAGCGGGAAGATAGGCCCTGATGTAGTTGCCGCTTTAACTCTCTTTTAGAGCATTCACAATAATATAGACGCAGCAGTCAGGATCTATATTACTAAGTTAAATCAGGGTGTTGCTGTAACCGCCGTAAAGAACGTTCTCTACGAGTTTGCTCTCGGCTAATATCCAATAGCAAATCTTCAATAAAAGACAGGTGACGGTGAGATGCTTCGCGCGCTTTTTCAGGTTCTCTTGCCATTATTGCAGCAAAAATTTGTGCTCTATGGGAGCTAACCGCGTTATACATCTCTTTACGGGTATACAAAAATTCAAAGTTTTGACGGATATTCTGTTCTAACATTGGGATCATGCAGCGCAATAAATGCAATAGAACCACGTTGTGAGCCGCTTCTGTCACAATGAGTTGGTATTGGAGTACCGCATCTGACTCGGCATCTAACTCGCCGCTTTTTTGCGCGGTTTCGATAAGTTCATAACTTTGACGAATACGGTCAAGATCTTCTTCAGTACCACGGAGTGCAGCATAATAGGCCGCAATACCTTCAAGGGCATGACGAGTTTCAAGAAGATCAAATTGAGATTCGGGATTACCTTCGAGTAACTGAGCTAAAGGATCACTAAAGCTTTGCCACATTTTCTTTTGTACGAAGGTGCCGCCGCCTTGACGACGAGATAGAAGCCCTTTCGCTTCTAATGTTTGAATTGCTTCACGCACTGATGGCCTAGATACGTCAAACTGTTTTGCGAGTTCACGTTCAGGGGGCAGCTTTTCGCCAGGGCGCAATGTCCCTTCGAAAATAAGATGTTCAAGCCGTTGCTCTATTACATCTGATAACTTTGGTTGGCGAATTTTACCGTAAGTCATAATCTGCCATATTCATAAGTGAGTAATTATTGATTACGTATTACCCAGTGTTAATTGGTAATACCAATTTGTTTATGGGCTAATAAAGTAACAAAGTATTCACTATCTGTCCATAAAGACCTTGCGCTAAATCATAAAATCCTGCAAATATTAACAATTTATTTTAAAATTTAGCATGTTTTGATAACTAAACAACCAATATCGTGAGAGTATTTTTAACATAAAAAACATCATTTACCGATTAAAAATACAAACTGAATCGTAAAAGCAATCACTTTAATGAATAAAAATTCATTAAAAGCAAATTAAAAATCAAATAAAACCTTAGCTGCTCTATTATACTTAAACGTCTCACTTTTTTTGTTTCAAAAATGTTAAAATCACAACTGAATTTACACTTATCTTAAATTCTAACCGCATCTTCAACTCAAATTGGCCCGCTTTCTATTGAATAATATTGATGCTTTTAAAAATAATATGCCAATACTTCCACTTTATGAATACTGATATAAATCACTTAATGAGAAATAAAAGAACTGTATGATGAAATTGAGCAATACAGTTCTTATATCAAACTTTGATAGCGTAATGATGCCCTAGGAATGGTTCTCAACAAAACGCATTGATAAGTCCATCGCTTGAATATGTTTAGTCAAAGCACCCACTGAAATAAAATCAATGCCAGTTTCTGCAAATTCTTTTATTGTTTTTAGTGTCACATTACCTGAGACTTCAAGCGCAGCCTTCCCTGCAGTTAGCACTACAGCCTCTTTCATCATTGTCGGTGTAAAGTTATCTAACATAATGATGTCTGCGCCTGCTTTTAGCGCTAGAAGTAACTCATCTAGGCTTTCCACTTCAATTTCAATAGGTACTTCAGGGTGTGCTTGTCTGGCAAGTTCAACCGCCATATCCACCGAACCTGCTGAAATAATATGATTTTCTTTAATTAAATAGGCATCTGACAATCCCAAACGATGGTTAAATCCCCCCCCCATAAGAACAGCATACTTCAATGCAGTTCTTAGGCCAGGAATCGTTTTGCGAGTATCAAGTAGCTTGGCACGAGTTCCTGCAATCTCTTTTACATATATCGCAGTTACTGTCGAAACCGAAGAGAGTGTTTGGATAAAATTCAGCGCAGTCCGCTCCCCTGTTAATAAAACTTGAGATGGTCCCTGCATTTCACATAACACTTGATTTGATGTGACGGTATCACCGTCTTTCACTTTCCAATCAATTTTAACTAGCCCGCCTAATTGAAGAAAGACTTCTTCTAACCATTGTTTACCGCAAAAGATACCGTTTTCCCGTGTAATAATACGGGCGGTTGCAATCGCGCTTTCACTAAGTAGCTGCCCTGTGATATCTCTTTTATAGTCAACAACCTGTCCAAGGTCTTCTTTTAATGCAACTGTCACCATAAAAGGGATATCAACTGCTAATCGCTCTAATAGAATGCCGCGTCTTTGCTGTTCATCATAACGCCGTATAGCCATTTCTTTCTCCAAAATATGCTCTCGTCTTATTGTATCTATGCTAATCTTTCCATCCAAAGATAACGAGCCCTGACAAAAAGAAGATAGAATACTATGGATAACGAGATGAAAATACATGATGGTTGGTTAAATAATGTGACTCATATCCCCTCACCGCATCATGATCAACGCCCTGATGGTGTTACTCCCTCTTTGCTTGTTATCCATAATATTAGCCTTCCTCCAGGTCAATTTGGTGGGCCTTATATTAATCAATTATTCACGGGGGTTTTGAATCCTCAAGAACATCCTTTTTTTGAGGAAATAAAACACCTTCGCGTTTCTGCTCATTGCTTAATTCGCCGTGATGGCTCAATTATTCAATATGTTCCTTTTCATTTACGTGCTTGGCATGCAGGGCAATCAAGCTACCAAGGAAAAGAAAAATGCAATGATTTTTCAATTGGCATTGAGCTAGAAGGCACTGATTTTGAGCCGTTTACTGAATCACAGTACCAATCTCTCGCGACTTTAACCCAACAACTTATTACTCAATATCCATTGATTGCCCATAATATTACGGGTCATAGTGATATTGCCCCTTTACGTAAAACCGATCCTGGCCCATTTTTTGATTGGCAATATTATAGAAACTTACTTTAAAATTAGTTTAATCATATATAGCAATGAAAATTAATTATTTTCCAATTGCTATATATTTATTATTCTTAATACATCCATTTCCCTTTAATTAAAGAAATTAAAAAAGGCCAATATTAAAGTTAAATTATATTTTGCGAAGCCGATCGATAAAAAATGTAATAAACCATCAATTCATTTATTTATCTACAAAGCGTTTCGCAACATCATTTACAATGAATAAAATATAGAGAAAAATAGCTTTATGATAAAACCTCACTTAACAACAGAGGTTTTATCATGCGCCAACAAGGATTTTCACTTATCGAAATAATGGTTGTTATTGCAATAATATCTATACTTGGTGTTATTGCTATTCCTGGTTATCAAAGCTATATGCAAAAGGCTGCAATGACCGATGTCCTGCAAACCATTTTACCTTACAAAAATAGTATTGAAATATGCCACTTCAATTTCGGTAGTCTATCTCAATGTAATAGTGGCAACGATAATATTCCAAATAATATTTCAGGGAAACACATCAAAACCATTGATGTAAAATCAGGTATTGTGAAACTGAGTGGAGATAAAACATTATCAGATCTTAATATTACACTAACACCTGTTGTCACAGGTAATAACTCGCCATTTAAATGGAATGTTGCTTGCGAAATAAAAGACAATACCAATTTAAAATCTTTATGTGAAAAAACGTTTAGTTTTTAATTAGGGGTAATTATGAATATAACGAAAGATAACCAGTTTATATTTAAAGAACTAAAAAAATTATGTGATAAGCACTATATTATTATCGTGGATTATAACCATAAAAGATTATCTATAGCCACGGTTAAAAAACCTGATGATAATCTTATGGCAACTCTAAAGTTTATTGCTAGCGTTCCTGTTTGCTATGATATTTGGCCTAAAGAAAAGGTTGATCATTACTTCAATAGTGTAATACATCAAATCAAAGAGGAGGATATCCCTTACCAACCTAAAGAAGCAGAGACATTAAATATTACATCCCCTGCGGTTGATTTTGTTGAGAATTTACTTAAAACCGCAGTTCATAAACGCTCATCAGATATTCATCTTGAGCCATCCAAACAGGGGTTAAAGATTAGGATTCGTGTTGATGGGAAACTTTACTTTCTTCCTTCTGCACCCTACGAAATTAACAATGAAATCATTGCTCGGCTAAAAATACTTTCCAAAATGAATATTGCGGAAAAAAGACGTCCACAAGATGGACAAATGAATTGGTATTTTGATGGGCAAAATTACAGCATACGCCTTTCTAGTATTCCCACCTTATATGGTGAGAAACTCGTATTAAGAATTCTTAATACTCAATTAAAATATTCATTAGAGCACATAGGGATGTGCTCTTCCCTTCTTGACTCATTAAAAAGATACTTAAATCAGCCTCAGGGTCTAATCTTAGTGACAGGCCCTACAGGCAGTGGCAAAACAGTGACTTTATATAGTGCCCTGGAATTTTTAAATCAATCTTCTCGGAATATTTCAACAATAGAAGACCCGATTGAAATTCCTTTGCAAGGAATTAATCAAATACAGGTTCATGAAAAATCCGAACTTAGCTTTGCTTTTATTCTTAGAGCACTATTACGCCAAGATCCCGATATTATTATGATTGGTGAAATAAGGGATGAAGAAACCGCCCAAATTGCTACTCGTGCAGCGCAAACTGGCCATTTAGTTTTATCTACATTGCATACTAATTGTACTGTAAGCGCTATAGAACGTATGATCCAGCTTGACGTAGAAAAAAAACAATTAATGTCTTGCTTAAAAATGGTGATAGCTCAAAGATTAGTACGTAAATTATGTCCTAAATGTAAAATACCTACACCATCAAAAACTCAGCTAAATAGAGTGTTAACGATTAATGAATGGAGGTCTAAGGGATGTGAGCACTGTTTTTCTGGCTTTATGGGAAGAACAGCTGTTTATGAGTACATTGACCAGCAAATAATTCAAGATTTACAGGAGCAACAAGGTCGTAATATTGTAAATTTTGAACGTCTTTTTCAAGCAGGTATCAAGCTCATTGAATCAGGGGAAACAACATTACAAGAAATTTACGCCATTGTTGGCAACGAGGGGGCTTGAAATGTTCATTTATTCATATATTGCACTCAATGCTCACAACCAAATAATTGAAGATACCTTGTTAGCTAAAAGTAAAAAAAAAGCTTTTCTTATTATTACTGAAAATAACCTTATTCCATTGAAAATCAAAATTAAAGCGATTTTTAATTTAAATCACGCCTGTATTAACTATCGAATACATTTCTTTCATCAACTAGGTGCCTTAACATCATCTGGGATAACACTAATACAAAGCTTAAAAATACTTTCAGAAAATTGCCACCTTCCTTTTTGGCGTCACTTTATTAAAAATTTGATTCTACATATCGAAAAAGGGGAGCTTTTTTCCGATTTTTTAAAGAATCATCCACAAATTTTTAGCAGTACAATTATTAGCCTTATCATTGTTGCAGAAAAGACAGGTAAATATGATGAAAATTTTAATACGATTAGCTTTATGTTAGAGCATAATGAAAAAATCTCTGCATTGTTCAAAAAAGCAATACGTTATCCGCTCACTCTCTGTCTATTTTCAGGTATGTTACTATGTATTATGTTTTTGTATGTCATTCCTCAATTTAAAGAAATTTACGATAGCTTTCAACAGGAGCTACCTCTATTAACACAAGCTATGCTTTACGTATCCGACTTTATAAAAGAACAATTCACATATTTTTTATCAGTTATTTTCGTTCTTCTAATATTTACACTAAAAATAAATAAGCATCAGCACTTACAACATTTTTTTTCACAACTGCCAGTATTCAAAAGTTTAATCTCCTATCATTATCTAAGCTTGTATTTTCTAACAGTATCATCCACATATAAAATCGGCCTTCCGCTAATTGATTGTTTAAAATGTACAATACAAACAATCAATAATAAGCAATACAAAAAAGATTGTGAAAATATTCTCTCTGCTGTTCTTAAAGGTGGGACACTTTCAAATGCAATGAAAGAGACTGTTTTATTCCCAAGTTTAGCAGTTCAATTAATCGCCGTTGCTGAAGAATCAGGTAAACTCTATTATTTTACAAGATACCTATTTAAGTTCTACTCCGAACAATACATGCTCCATATAGAGAGAAAAGTGAAAAACTTAGAACCTGTCCTTCTTGTATTTATTTCACTCTTAATTGGCATCATTATGCTAGCTATGTACCTTCCAATATTTAATCTAGGGAATGTTGTCACTGGATGATAGTTTTTAATAATATCTATCTCATATTATTAAGATACTCTAACCATATAGAATCATGTTATATAAGTATTTTTAACTATATTCATTCAAGTTAATTTGAGTGAAGACAAACGGATAATTTCAGTGTAATCTATTTTTATTTTCTATAAGTGATCGAAAAATTTATGCCTTATATCGTTGCTTTAACAGGGGGAATTGGGAGTGGTAAGACGACCATTGCAAACAACTTTGCTAAATTTGGTGTCCCCATCGTCGATGCTGATGTAATAGCTCGCCAAGTTGTAGAGCCGAATACCCCTGCTTTTGACGCTATCAGGTCACACTTTGGTAAAGAGATTATTTCTTTAGATGGCACGCTAAATCGAGGCCTTTTAAGAGACATTATTTTCTCAAACACTAATGAAAAAAAATGGCTAAATACACTTCTTCACCCCTTAATTCAGCAAGAGACGCAAAAACAGCTCTACCAAGACAATTATCCTTATGTTTTATGGGTTGTTCCTTTATTAATCGAAAACAACATTTCTCATTTAGCAGATAGGGTATTAGTCGTTGATGTTACCCCTGAAGAACAAATTCAACGTACAATAAAAAGAGACAATATAAGTCTCGAGCAGGTCAAAAATATATTAAATGCACAAGTTAGCCGTGAAAAACGATTATCTTATGCTGATGACGTTATTACAAACCATACTAAAGACACCAGCATTCAAGACAAGGTAGCAAATCTTCACAATAAATATTTAACACTAGCAAAAATAAAACCATAGGAATTAAAATGGGCGAACTAGCAACTACAAATTTAATCACTTATGAATATCCAATGAATGAAAAGATCCGTTCTTGGTTGCGCCTTGAAACTCTTTTATCTCAAATTTATGAGCTCAGCAATATCACCTCCTACTCTTCTGGTATCGCATTTTTTCGTTCAGTCTCAGAACTTATTGAAATTCTAGATAGAGGCGAAGTCCGTTCAGATCTTATTAAAGAGCTTGAAAAACAACGCACTCGCTTATCAAATTGGGCTAGCGACCCTAATGCGGACAATCAACTAATTAGTTCATTACTCACTGATTTATCAGATAAAATATCTCACTTAATGTCTGCACCTCGCTTTGGTCACCATTTACGAACAGATAAAATTATTAGCATGGTTCGCCAAAGACTAAGCATTCCCGGTGGCTGCTGTAGTTTTGATTTACCTACATTACAATTATGGTTAAATATTCCAAAAAATGAACGAGATAAAGCCATCAGTGGCTGGCTTCAAAGTCTCGATCCTTTAAATGATGCTTTAAAAACAGTTCTGTCATTAATTCGCCAATCAGGAACGTTTGAAACTAAAGAGTCATTTAATGGCTTTTATCAAGATAGTGTCGAAGGTAAAGAGCTACTGCGCATAAAATTGCCCGCAGAAAACTTTATTTACCCACAAATTTCAGGTCACAAAACACGCTTTGCTTTACGTTTCCTGCATATCGATAGCGAGAATGGTATACTCCCTGATATGATCCGTTTTGAATTATCTTGCTGTTAAAGTAGAGAAATGTTTTATGAGTGAAATTATTGAAGTTAACTGCCCAACCTGTCAAAAAGTTGTGATTTGGAATGAAAGCAGCCCTTTTAGGCCTTTTTGCAGCAAGCGTTGCCAGCTCATTGATCTTGGTGAATGGGCCAGTGAAGAGAAACGCATTGCAAGCCAGAGCGATATCTCTGAAAGTGATGATTGGAGTGAGCAACCAGATAACTAGCTTTATATTTTTATAAAGTGGAAAATGTAACCTCTGTTTAAACTTGTATATTTTCCACTTTATTTTCAATGTATTAAAAAATTATTACTGTATAAGCATCTCTACAATAACACGGTTTGCAGGTGGGAACTCATTCTCAACCAATGCTTTTTGTTCTACCCAGCGTGAATCCTGCCCTTCTTTTCCATAAGGCTCATTATCCCACGCAGAGACAATAAAGAAATAAAGCGTAATAATTCTATCTTCAAACTCATGATCTACACGGTGAAATTGTTCATACTGAGTGGCAATAATCCCGACTTCTTCCTCAAGCTCACGAATCAAGGCAGCTTCAGGTAATTCACCTTGTTCTAGCTTTCCGCCAGGAAACTCCCAAAAGCCAGCCATATGTGTGCCTTCTGGTCGTTTAGTAATAAAAATTTTTTGCTGGGAATTACGAATAATTCCAGCCGAGATACGCAGATGTTTTTTTTTCATAATCTTTTCGTCAAAAAGGCGGGTTACCCCGCCTTTTTTATATTAATGAGTTAATAGTAACTTAATTCAAACGGCCATGGCATTGCTTATATTTTTTACCTGAGCCACAAGGACAAGGGTCGTTACGACCAATTTTGTGACCTTGAGTTGCTATGTTAGCTTCGGTTTCAGTCATTAAAGATTCAGCGCCCGCTTCATGACTTAATTGTTGTCTTTTCGCTAAACGCTCAGCTTCTTCACGACGCTGTTGCTCTAATGCTTCAACCTCTTCAGGTAAACGAACTTGTACCTTAGATAATGTGCTGATAACTTCATATTTCAAGGCTTCAAGCATATTAGCAAACATACTAAAGGATTCGCGTTTATATTCTTGTTTAGGGTCTTTTTGTGCATAACCACGTAAGTGAATGCCTTGGCGCAAGTAATCCATTGAAGCCAAGTGCTCTTTCCATAAGGTATCTAGTGTTTGTAACATGACACCTTTTTCAAAGTTACGCATCGCTTCTGCACCAACAATTTCCTCTTTACGCTCATAGATTTCAACCGCTTTTTGCATGATACGTTCACGTAAAGTTTCTTCATGCAATTCAGGTTCTTTATCCAGCCATTCTTTCATTGGCAGATCAAGATCAAAGTCATTAACTAAACGCTGATGCAAACCATCAATATCCCACATTTCCTCTAATGATTGAGGTGGAATATAGGCATCCATCGTGGTGGTAAAAACATCTTCGCGAATGCTGTCAACCGTTTCTTTAATATCACCACCGTCGAGCAATTCATTACGCTGAGTATAAATAGCACGACGTTGATCACTCGCAACATCATCATATTCAAGTAATTGTTTACGAATATCAAAGTTACGGCTTTCAACTTTACGCTGTGCGTTAGCAATCGCTTTAGTTACCCATGGGTGCTCAATCGCTTCTCCTGGTTTCATACCCAGTTTTTTCATCATGCCAGTCACACGATCAGAAGCGAAGATACGCATCAGAGCATCTTCCATCGATAAATAAAAACGTGAAGAACCCGCATCCCCTTGACGACCTGCACGACCACGTAACTGGTTGTCGATACGACGTGATTCATGGCGCTCTGTACCAATGATATGTAAACCACCCGCAGCTAAAACCGCATCATGGCGCACTTTCCAATTCGCTTTGATTTCATCAATTTGCTCTTGCGTTGGCTCTTCTAACGCAGCAACTTCCGTTTGCCAGCTCCCACCTAACATGATATCCGTACCACGGCCTGCCATGTTCGTTGCAATAGTAACTGCACCAGCTTGTCCCGCGTTTGCGATGATATCCGCTTCCATTGCGTGGAATTTTGCATTCAGGACGTTATGGGCAATTTTGGCTTTTTTCAGTGCATTAGAAATTAATTCAGATTTTTCGATGGAAATTGTACCAACAAGAACAGGTTGCCCATTGGCGGTTCTTTCACGAATATCTTCAATAATGGCTGCAAATTTATCGGTTTCGTTCATATAAACGAGGTCAGGTAAATCTTTACGCACCATTGGACGGTTAGTTGGGATAACAATAGTGTCTAATTTATAAATTGAGCTAAATTCAAATGCTTCAGTATCCGCTGTACCCGTCATACCCGCCAGTTTTTCGTATAGACGGAAATAGTTCTGGAATGTAATCGACGCTAAGGTTTGGTTTTCATTTTGAATTTCAACACCTTCTTTTGCTTCAACCGCTTGGTGTAAGCCATCTGACCAGCGACGACCTTCCATTGTACGACCTGTATGTTCGTCAACAATAACGATTTGGCCATCTTTAACGATATAGTCAACATCTAAGGTGAACAATGCATGAGCACGTAAGCCTGCCATTACGTGGTGCATAAGCATAATGTTTGTTGGTGAATATAATGATTCGCCTTCATCCATTAAGCCTTCTTTTGCCAAAAGTTCTTCAATTAACACCAGACCGCGTTCGGTGATAGTGACTTGGCGTGATTTCTCATCAACAGAGAAATGCCCTTCCCCTTGGAAAGTATCTGAATCTTCTTTTTCTTGGCGTTGCAGATGTGGAATTAACTTATCCACTTTTTGGTAAAGTTCTGAGCTATCTTCTGCAGGACCTGAAATGATCAGCGGTGTACGCGCTTCATCGATAAGGATTGAGTCGACCTCATCCACTAATGCATAGTGCAATTTACGTTGTACACGCTCTTCTGGGCTAAATGCCATGTTGTCACGTAAGTAGTCGAAACCAAATTCATTATTAGTACCATAAGTAATATCTGCAGCGTAGGCTTCGCGCTTCGCAGGCGGTGCCATACCTGGTAAGTTGATACCAACCGTTAAACCTAAGAATTCAAATAAAGGGCGGTTATTTTCCGCATCACGTTTTGCTAAGTAGTCGTTTACCGTCACAACATGGACGCCTTTGCCACTTAACGCATTAATATAAGCAGGTAATGTCGCAGTTAATGTTTTACCTTCACCTGTACGCATTTCTGCAATACAACGCTCGTTCAGTACCATCCCACCAATTAACTGCACATCAAAGTGACGCATACCAAAAACACGACGGCTGGCTTCACGCACGGTCGCAAATGCTTCTGGAATAATGCTTTCTAAGCTCTCGCCTTTAGTTAAGCGTTCACGAAATTCAACTGTTTTGGCTTTTAACTCATCGTCTGATAGCTTTTCAAAATCAGGCTCTAAGCGATTAATTTTTTCCACTTCTTTGCGCAGTCTGCGCAGAGTACGATCGTTACGGCTACCGAATACTTTGGTCAAAATTTTAGTTAACATACTTTTAATCTCATTAAATCAATAAGTTATTTTATTATTTCATAGATTTTAAGGCGCAGATTTTCTCAACATTGAGTTGATAAATCTATTAAGAGATCAAGCAGTTAATGGACCAGCACGAATGCCATGTACTTGTGCAACCCAAATAGCAGGCTGGTAGGTAACAAAATGAGGGTAAATATAATGACTGACTAGTACCGTGCTTTCGTGCGTTTGAAGCGAACGCTCTGCCAACATGGCATAAAGCGTATCCAGCATCAATTGTGGTACAATAAGCTGTTCGGATTCTTCTTTTGTCGTCGCTACGTCATCATCTTCATTTGCAGAAAAAGCAAACGTGAGTTGGCGAATAACATTGCGCACCGCATGTTGCTGCCAATAATTAACCGAGTATGATGATGAAGAAGAAGAACGCTGAGAATTTTGCTGCGCAAATAAGTTATCAAATGCATTAACCGCTTGGTTTTGGCGGTTCGCAGGTGATGAGTTAACTTGCGTAAGCTGAGATTCGGAAAGAGCATTTAAAATTGTAGGCAAGCCGACACCCGTGGCAACCACACCAAATAATAGGTGGGACCAAAAGTATTTTCTACCAAGTTGTCGCCAAAAATTTAAAATGCCCATTAAACTCTTTTATAATGAATAAATGACAATATTATTATCTGTACATTAGTTTTCATCATTGTTAGCCGGAGCCAAAAATGAGAGATAGTCATCCACAAGCACTTTTCGATGTTCTTGAGGGATCATTGGCAAATTCATCAAATACTTTACAAACTATTCAGCGAAATGCAAAAGCCATTATCAAGCTGAACCGCACTGTAAAGGGCTTATTGCCGGCTGAAATTAAGCCAATGTGCCGTGTTGCAAACTACCGTAATAATATTATGGTCATTGAAGTGGCAAATGCCAGTTGGATGACCCGTCTTAATTATGAAAAATTAAACTTACTTTCCGCATTAAGAACTTCTATTCTACCATCATTATCGTCTATCGACATCAGAATCAATCCTGATTTAATGCGAAAAACCAAACAAAATAGCTCAGTAAATAACCGAACAGCTGCATCAACACAAAAAATGAACGAAAGGCAGATAAGTACACAAACAGCACAAGTATTATTAAAATTAGCGGAAAATAGCCCGAAAGGATTAAAAGAAAGGTTTGAGCGGCTGGCTGCACTAGCCGGAGAGAGTACTAGTGCAACCAACAGAAAGCGCTAACCCAGATTTGGGCTAGCCGCATAATAGTTATGCGTATACAGCTGAAGGCGCTTTGAATGCCACAGGCAATTCAGCTTCATCTTCAAAGGTGACCAGATCCCAAGCTGACTCTTTAGCAAGAACCGCTTGCAGAAGTTTGTTATTCAGTGCATGGCCAGATTTGAACGCAGTGAATGCGCCAATAATGTTGTGCCCACACATAAATAAGTCACCAATTGCATCCAACATTTTGTGACGAACGAATTCATCTTCAAAACGTAAGCCATCTTCATTGAGGACTTTATAGTCATCAACAACGATAGCGCAGTCGAAACTACCGCCTAAGCATAAGCCTTGGGATTGCAGATATTCGATATCACGCATAAAACCAAACGTACGTGCACGGCTGATTTGGTTCACAAATGATTCCGCAGAGAAATCAAGTGAATAGCGCTGAGTGCTGCTATCAATCGCCGGGTGTTGGAAATCGATAGTGAAATCCAGGCTGAAACCATTGTAAGGTCGCATTTCTGCCCACTTATCGCCATCTTCAACACGAACAGTTTCTTTAATACGTAAAAATTTCTTCGCACAATTTAACTCTTCAATACCGCCATCAAGCAGTAAGAAAACAAACGGTGCAGCACTGCCATCCATGATCGGGATTTCAGGCGCATTGACTTCAATAACAATGTTATCGATACCTAACCCTGCTAATGCAGCATTCAAATGCTCAACGGTCGAAATACGTACGTTATCTTCATTGACTAAGCAAGTACATAACATCGTATCGCGAACGGATTTCGCATCTGCCGGAAAATCAACCGGTGGATTAAGGTCAGTACGACGGTAGATGACCCCGGTGTTTGCCGGCGCTGGACGTAAAGTCAGCGTAACTTTTTTGCCGGTATGTAAACCAACACCAGTCGCTGTAATAATACGTTTTAATGTCCGTTGTTTGATCATCGTCTATTTCTCGCAATGTTATAAGTCCTACTGATCATCATACAAAATAATCAGTAGGAAATTTTAGCACAAAAAGCGGAGAATCCAATATAAATAAAATTAATCGGCTTGCTTACGCAAGAACGCAGGAATATCGAGATAATCTGGTTCTTTGTTTGTTTGCGTATTTTGGTCATTGACCGCTTTAGCCGCTGCTGGTTTCTCTTCGGTTAATGAAGACATGCTATTTTGCATTTGCTGATAGCGTTGTTCCATTGACGCCTGCTGTGACATTTTGTTGCTAACTAAGGTAATTTCAGGGCGTTTGTCCATACCAATACCTGTTGCAACAACTGTAACGCGCAGCTCTTCATGCATTTCTGGGTCGAGAGAAGTACCGATTACCACAGTCGCATTATCAGATGCGAATGCACGAATAGTGTTACCTACCGTTTCAAACTCATCCAAACGCAGGTCGAAACCAGCGGTGATGTTGACTAACACACCACGAGCGCCTGACAGGTCGATGTCTTCCAGTAATGGGCTAGAAATTGCCATTTCAGCAGCTTCTTCGGCTCTATCTTCACCGCGTGCCACACCAGACCCCATCATCGCGTAGCCCATTTCTGACATAACGGTACGCACGTCAGCAAAGTCCACGTTCATTAAACCTGGGCGAGTAATCAGCTCTGCAATACCTTGTACTGCGCCTTTAAGTACGTCGTTTGCCGCACCAAAAGCATCCAGTAATGAGATACCACGACCAAGAACTTTTAATAATTTGTCATTTGGGATGGTGATCAAGGAGTCAACGTGTTTTGATAACTCAGTGATACCCGCTTCTGCAAATGCCATACGCTTTTTGCCTTCAAAATTGAAAGGCTTAGTCACGACCGCAACTGTCAGAATACCCAATTCTTTCGCCACTTCGGCAACGACTGGCGCTGCACCTGTGCCTGTACCACCGCCCATACCTGCTGCGATGAAAACCATGTCAGCACCATCTAATGCATTACGTAGCGCTTCGCGATCTTCTTCCGCAGCATTGCGGCCGACTTCAGGGTTTGCACCTGCACCCAAACCTTTTGTAATACCCGTACCGATCTGGATAGTTTGTCCGACTGCGGTTTTACGCAGTGCTTGTGCGTCCGTGTTGACGGCGAAGAATTCGACGCCTTCAATACGTTCACGCACCATGTGTTCAACGGCATTACCGCCGCCGCCACCAACACCGATGACTTTAATCACCGCATCGTTAGTGAGCTCCATTGGTTCAAACATAATGTCTCTCCGTTTTGTGCTTACTACTTTTGAAGCTAATAATAGGCTTCTTTATTAAAATTAGAATTCTTTTTTCAACCAACTGGTGATTTTACTGAACCAACCTGTGACTGAGGCACGCTTTTCTGTCTCGGTATCATCGCCAAGATGGCTTTCTTTACCGTAATGCAGAAGCCCTACCGCGGTAGAATAATATGGCTCCTGCGCGTAATCTGTTAACCCCGTAATATTTAACGGCGTACCAATCCTTACTTGGGTGTGGAATACTTTCTGGGCACATTCAACTAAACCGTCAATCTGTGCAGCGCCGCCCGTTAAGACAATACCAGCCGCTAAATGGTGTTTGACACCTTGTTGACGTAACTGTTCCTGTAAATTTAAAATTTCTTCATTTACTAAGTTTAACAGCTCAGTATACCGCGGCTCGATGACTTCTGCTAAGGTTTGACGTTGTAAACTTCTCGGTGGTCGACCACCAACGCTCGGCACTTCAACCGTTTCATCTTTACTCACAATCGAACCGACAGCACAACCGTGGCGAACTTTAATCGCTTCTGCATCACTTGGTGGCGTACCGAAGGCATACGCGATATCGCTGGTAACCACATTCCCTGCGTAAGGAATCACTTTCGTGTGGCGTAACGCACCGCCAGTATAAACGGCCATATCCATAGTACCACCACCGATATCCACCACGCACACACCTAATTCACGTTCATCTTCAGTTAATACGCTATAACTTGCTGCGAGACCAGCAAAAATCAGCTGGTCAACTTTTAGTCCACAACGTTCAACCGCTTTAACAATGTTTTTCGCCATATCATTATGGCAAGTAATTAAATGAACTTTTGCTTGCATGCGCACACCCGACAAACCTACTGGGTTTTTAATCCCTTCTTGGTAGTCGATCGCAAATTCTTGCGGGATTACGTGCAGAATTCGATGTTCATCACGCACACGCACTGATTTCGCCGTATGCACCACACTATCAACGTCTTCTTGTGTCACTTCTTCTTCAGAAACTGGCACCATACCAATTTCATTTTGGCAGCTAACGTGTTTACCTGAAAGCGCCAAATAGACAGAGGAAATTTGGCAATCTGCCATCAGTTCTGCTTGGTCGATAGCCCGTTGAACACATTTTACAACAGACTCTAAGTCGTTTACGCCGCCTTTATCCATTCCACGAGATGGGCAGCTTCCCACCCCGATAATATTAACCATACCATCGGGCAGAATTTCGCCAACAAGGGCTGATACCTTGGAAGTTCCAATTTCAAGGCCTACCACTAATTTTCTGTCCGTTGCTTTAATCATTTCTTCTGCCTAATTTGAGTTATTAGCAATATTTTTTATTGTAACCCCGGTGGTGCATCGACCAAAACTGGCGCCCAGCCCACCGCAGCACCACTGGTATAACGTAAGTCAACGTAGTCGACGCGTTTGTCCGTTGTTTGCTGCAAGATCGGATAAAGTTCAAGGAACCGATTTAACCGCTCTGAAACATCTTTTTTACCCAGTTCGATTCGGGTGTCGTTATCCAAAATGATCTGCCATGCATGACGGGCTGTCATTGATAACGATTTAAGCTTTAACTTATTTGTCGCAAGCGTATTTTTAAAGTTAGCGAGCTCTTTTAGTACCTCTTTTTGGCTACCTTGTGGGCCATAAAGCAATACATAATCCCCTTTACCATTTTCGCTTGCTGGTAAGTTAAACACCCTACCTTCTACATCCACCATATTTTGATCGTTCCATCTGGCGAATGGTTGATACTCAACAATATGAATTTTTAATTCATCTGGCCATTGTTTACGCACAGTAACTTGGCGTATCCATGGCATCATACTTATTTGGTTTTGGATAGCGTTGACATCGACAGTCATAAACGTACCCGGTTGCCCTAACGATAAAATCGCCTTTCTTACATCATCGTTCTTGGTGTAATGCCGCTCACCTGTTAAGACGAGCTTTGACATCGGTAGCCTGTCAGCATCTTTCATCCACGTCATCACCATCCAACCACTCCAAACGATGGTACCGACAACGATGAGAAAGAAAAATAATCCGCCTAAAAATGCCCCATTACTTGGGCCTGAACGTGGGTCATCATCATTGTGATGATTATGATGCCTGACGTTTAACGCTGCTTGTGACATATCAACGAGCCAATTCTAAAATTCGCACAACTAACTGCGAAAAATCTAAACCTGCCTGACGCGCGGCCATTGGTACTAAGCTGTGGCTTGTCATACCTGGCGAAGTGTTCACTTCCAACAAGTAAAACTGGCCATCGCTATCTTGCATCACATCAACACGCCCCCAACCATCACAACCGACCGTTAAATAGGCGTTCATCGCTAACTCAGCAAGCTCAGACTCACGTTGTGTATCTAAACCACTTGGGCAGAAATATTGGGTCTCATCAGACAAATATTTTGCTTCGTAGTCATAAAATATTCCTGGCGGCTGGATACGAATCGACGGTAGAGTTTTATCACCTAATACCGCGATGGTGTATTCAGGACCACTGAGCCATTTTTCAATTAATACGGTTTCGTCGAAACGAAACGCTAATTCAAGTGCCGCAGGTAATGCATCTAAGCTGTCCACCTTACTCATACCAACACTCGAACCTTCTAAGCTTGGTTTTACAATTAATGGCAAATCCAGAGCCTTAACTTTTGCAGTGATTTGTTCACTGCTCATCTGCAAATGTTGCTGTTTAGTTAAGTATATATAAGGAGATACACTTAGTCCCGCACCTTGCCATAATTGTTTTGTTCTGAGTTTATCCATACTCAGTGCCGATGCCATTACGCCACTTCCAGTATAAGGCAAACCAAGGTATTCAAGCATCCCTTGGATCGTACCATCTTCACCACCTCGACCATGTAATGCGATGAAAACTTTATCAAAACCTGCTTCTTTTAGTGTAATAACAGGGAAAGTTTTGGTATCAATAGGATGCGCATCAACTCCGCCTTGGCGAAGCCCTGCCAATACGGCATTTCCTGACTGAAGTGACACTTCACGTTCAGCTGATGTCCCACCAAATAGCACCGCAATTTTCTCTGCCATGTTTATTCCTCGACCATTGGCGGCTGTAATTTCGTTTCCGCGAGCGTTTTGGCTATTTTACCAATATTTCCTGCGCCTTGAACTAAAATTAAATCATTTTCATCAAGAGTTTGAGCTAAAAGGTGAGAAATTTGTTCCGGTTCTGAAACATAAATCGGATCAATCTGACCACGACCTCGAATTGTGCGGCACAATGAGCGGCTATCAGCCCCTGCAACATGCTTTTCACCCGCTGAATAGACATCCAACATCAGCAATACATCCACTTGCCCTAATACATTGACGAAATCGTCGTATAAATCACGGGTACGTGTATAACGATGAGGTTGAAAAATCATCACAATGCGTTTATCTGGCCAACCTGCTCGTGCTGCTTTAATGGTGGCATCCACTTCTGTTGGGTGGTGACCATAGTCATCCACTAACATGACCTCACCTTCTTTGCCGTTGACATTGCGTAATGCAAAATTACCCAAGAAGTCAAAACGGCGCCCTGTACCTTGGAATTCCACCAATGCAGACAAAATGTGTAAGTCATCAATGCCTTCTTCCGTCGCAACCGCAACCGCAGCTGTGGCGTTTAATGCATTATGGCGACCTGGTGCGTTCAACACGACCGTCAATTCCGGCATATTTTCACGTGCAATAGTGAAAAATCCTTGATTGCCTTTTTGTTCGTATTTGGTGATGCGCACATCGGCGTCCTCACTAAAACCATAAGTGGTGATGTAGCGGCCAATTTTTGGTAGCAATGTACGAATAACAGGATCATCAATACACATCACTGCTCGGCCATAAAATGGCAAGTTATGCAGAAAATTAATGAAAGTGTCCGTTAAATTATCAAAGTTACCTTGGTAAGTATCCATGTGGTCAGCTTCGATATTGGTCACTACTGCGACTAATGGCTGCAAATGCAAGAACGATGCATCACTTTCGTCCGCTTCTGCAATCAGATAACGGCTACTCCCTAAGCGTGCATGTGTTCCCGCTGATTTCACTAACCCGCCGTTAACAAACGTAGGGTCTAAACCTGCTTGTGCATAAATGCCTGAAATCATCGCCGTCGTGGTCGTTTTACCATGTGTTCCCGCAACAGCGATACCGTGACGGTAACGCATTAATTCAGCCAACATTTCTGCACGACGAATAACTGGAATACGGAGTTCTTTCGCCGCTTGAATTTCAGGGTTTTCACTTGAAATCGCCGTTGAAACGACAACCACACTGGCATTCTCAACATTTTCTGGACGGTGATTAAAATAAATCGTTGCACCTAATTCAGTTAATTGTTGAGTCACAGCATTGGGTGCCAAGTCTGAACCACTAATTTCATAGCCTTCATTTGCCAACACTTCAGCGATACCACCCATGCCTGCACCGCCGATGCCGACAAAATGGATGTGCCTGACTCTTCTCATTTCTGGCACTGATGTTCTTAATTTCGCTAATTGTTGTGTATTCACTCTGTTTTCGCTTCTTTATAAAATCGGTATCAAATGTGACTAAAACTATTTAGCCACTTCGCAAATCACGGCTGCAACACGTTCAGTTGCATCACTAATTGCACAATCATGGGCTTTTTCAGCCATCGACAACAATTCTGCTCTATCCCACTGCTCAAGCAAGTTTGCTACCGCTTCAGCGGTAAATTGTGGTTGCTCTAAGATCTTCGCAGCGCCCGCTTTTTCCAGTGGTAATGCATTCCAATATTGTTGGCGGTCTTTGTGCTGAAAAGGAACAAAAATAGCAGGTAAACCTGCGGCTGCAACTTCACTGACGGTCAATGCGCCAGAACGGCATACAACAATATCTGCCCAAGCATAAGCTTGCGCCATATCGTCAATAAATTCAGTAACTTTATACTCAGAATTGCCTGAAACTTGCAGCTGTTCATTATACAACGCTTCAGTGGATTCCTTACTGCCTTTTCCCGCTTGGTGCCAGATATTTAACTGTTTGCCTACTTTTGCAGCAACTTGCGGCATCACTTGGTTTAAAATCCGTGCGCCTTGGCTACCACCGACAACTAACACGCGTATCGCGCCTTCTCGGCCTGCTAAGCGAACCGCTGGCGTAGGAAGTGCCAGTACATCTTCACGAACAGGGTTACCAACTACAGGCGCATCAGGGAAAGCCCCCGGAAACGCTTGCAAAACCCGTTTTGCGATGCGTGATAACCATTTGTTCGTCAAACCCGCGATGCCATTTTGCTCATGCAGAACAACCGGAACACCACACTGCCATGCCGCAATACCGCCAGGCCCTGAAACATACCCGCCCATGCCTAATACCGCATCGGGCTGATAACGCTTGATGATTGTTTTCGCTTGTCGTATCGCTTTATAAATACGCCATGGCGCGCCTAACTGTGCGGCAATACCTTTGCCTCTTAAACCTGAAATCTGAATAAACTCAATATCTATGCCATGTTTTGGCACTAAGGTCGCTTCCATTCTATCGGCAGTACCTAACCAGCGAATTTCCCAGCCCTGAGCCTGCAAATAATGCGCCACAGCGAGCCCTGGAAAGACATGCCCTCCTGTTCCACCTGCCATGACGAGTAATTTTTTGGGCTGACTCATTTGGTACTCCTTACAAACGCCTGCGCTTTTTCTAGGCGTGTTTCAAAATCAATTCGCAGTAATACCGCTATCGCTGCGGCCATCACTAATAAACTGGAACCACCATAACTAATTAGGGGTAACGTTAACCCTTTCGTTGGCAGCATACCTGAGGCTGCACCAACGTTAACCAAAGCTTGGAAAGTAAACCAAATACCAATAGAGCAGGCCATATAGCCGCCAAATAATTGGTTAGACATCAACGCACGACGCCCAATCATCATCGCCCTAAATGCCAACATGAACACCATTAACAGGACTAATACAACTCCGACATACCCCAATTCTTCCGCTAACACGGAGAAAATAAAGTCAGTATGCGCTTCAGGGAGGTATTCCAGTTTTTGAACTGAATTTCCTAACCCTTGGCCTAACATTTCACCACGACCAAATGCCATTAATGACTGTGTTAACTGGTAGCCACTACCAAATGGGTCATCCCATGGGTTTAAAAACGAGGTCACACGGCGCAAACGGTAAGGCTCAAACCAGATCAGCGCTAATACCCCCACCGCACAGGTGGCAATACCGATAATAAACGGTGCCAGCCTTGCGCCCGCTAAAAACAGTAAGCCTAATGTTGTGACGACTAATACAATGACTGTACCTAAGTCAGGCTGTAAAAGCAGTAATGATGCCATCACAATCAAAATACACATCGGTTTGATAAACCCGAGAAAGCGAGTACGAACTTCTTCTGACTTGCGTACTAAGTAGCTTGAAACATAGCAAAATAGAGTGAATTTCGAAATTTCAGCTGGCTGAATTTTCACTAACCCGACGTCAATCCAACGAGATGCCCCGTTAACCGAACTCCCTGCCACTAATACCACGACTAACATGCCCAGTGAGCCCATCAAAAATAGGAAATTATACTTTTCCCAAAAAGCCATCGGTATGCGCATGACCGCTAATGATAAGGCGAAAGCAATAACGAGATAGACCATGTCGCGTTTTGCAAAGTAAAACGGGTCTTCTGTCAAACGCTGCCCTACTGGCATCGACGCCGAGGTCACCATAATGAAGCCGATAGCCGCTAAACCGAATGCCAACCAGACCAATGTACGGTCGTACAGCGTTGAGCCTGAAATTACGCCATTTTTTTCACCAATGACCCAATTTTTTAAACGCATCGCACCCGGTATGGTCATTACCCAAGCTCCTTCGCTAATTGAGCAAAAATAGCGCCACGCTGCTCAAAGTTTTTAAACTGATCTAAACTGGCGCAAGCTGGCGATAATAACACCATATCCCCTGCTTTTAATTGCGGTGCAATTTGACGTAAGCTTTGCTCCATCGTGTCAGTTAATACTGATTTTTCAGGGGCTAAAGCGGCTAATGATTTACCATCACGACCAAAGCAATATAAATGGTAGTTATCCGCGGCAATATATTGTTTTAACGATGAAAAATCAGCCGACTTACCATCACCACCTAACAATAGATAGACTGAGCCGTCAACATGCAACCCATTCAATGCGGCTTCAGTACTGCCCACATTAGTGGCTTTGGAGTCATTAATCCAACGTACTCCATTGTTAAATAATACCAATTCAAAACGATGTGCTAACCCAGCGTAGGTTTTCAACACCTCAATACAAGCAGGGCGCGGAATATTTACCGCATCCGCAAGGGCTAACGCAGCCAGTGCGTTCAAATAGTTATGCTGGCCCGTCAAGCGCATCTCATTCACGTCTAACAATGTTTTACCGTTGACCACCAACGCACGATTTTTCGTGTCAAAGCAATACTTGCCACTGTTCACCCCAAAACCAATACATTCATCAGCGGATTGGTTTTCAGGCAGCGTTAACGCATCTTGCATATTCACGATACAGTTCTGTGCACCATGATAAATTTTTAATTTCGCACCGCGGTATTGTGATAAGCCCAGCGGATATCTGTCCATATGGTCTTCGCTGATATTCAGTACCGTTGCTGCTGCCGCTTTTAGGCTTGATGTGGTTTCGAGTTGGAAACTGGATAACTCTAGAACGTACAATGCATGGCCTGAATTGAGTAAAGACAGCGCTGGCGTGCCAATATTGCCACCCACACCGACAGAAATCCCTGCCGCGCTCGCCATCTCCCCGACTAATGAGGTAACAGTGCTTTTCCCGTTTGACCCTGTAATCGCCACAATTGGCGCATCCGCTTCACGACAAAACAGCTCGATATCACCGACGATTTCAATACCGTTTTGCGCAGCTTCCTGCAATTGTGGTGTCGCTAATGCAATCCCTGGACTTGCAACAATCAAATCGGCTTCTTGAAGCCATGCGTTGTTCAAACTTCCGCTATGGCACTGCACATTTTCAGGCAGTTTATCCACACCCGGAGGTGTTGCACGGGTATCCATCACGCGTGGCACAGCACCACGCTCAATGAAAAATTGAACGCACGATAGACCTGTGACGCCCAGACCTATAATGACAACGTTCTTACCCTGATAATCAACCATATTAACGCACCTTCAACGTTGCTAGCCCAATCAGCACTAGCATCAAGGAAATAATCCAGAAGCGCACGATAACACGAGGTTCTGGCCAGCCTTTCAATTCATAATGGTGGTGAATTGGTGCCATGCGGAAGATCCGTTGACCACGTAATTTAAACGAACCGACCTGTAAAATAACGGATAAGGTTTCAACCACAAACACCCCACCCATAATCACTAATAGGAATTCTTGGCGCAGTAAAACGGCGATTGTACCTAATGCACCACCGAGCGCCAGTGAGCCTACATCCCCCATAAAAACTTGTGCTGGGTATGTGTTAAACCAAAGAAAACCTAAACCTGCCCCAACAATAGCCGTGCAAACAATCACCAACTCACCTGCGTGTGGTAAGAATGGAATATGCAAGTAGCCCGCAAAATTGACGTTACCTGTCGCCCATGCCACTAATGCAAAACCAGCTGCAACAAATACCGTTGGCATGATGGCTAAGCCATCAAGGCCATCCGTTAAATTCACCGCATTACTGGTACCGACAATCACAAAATAGGTCAGTAAAATGTATAACATGCCCAGTTGTGGCATCACATCTTTGAAGAATGGCACAACAAGTTGAGTGGCTGGCGTGTCTTTGCCTATCGTATACATAGAAAAAGCAACAACTAACGCGATAACGGACTGCCAAAAATATTTCCAACGAGCGATTAAGCCACGCGTGTCTTTTCTTACTACCTTGCGGTAATCATCCACAAAACCAACGATGCCGTAGCCGATTAACACCAGCAATACACACCAAACATAAGGGTTATCTAAGCGCGCCCACAGTAAAACTGACACTGTAATTGAAAACAGGATCAACAGACCGCCCATAGTTGGCGTGCCACGCTTACTGAAGTGTGACTCAGGGCCTTCGCTACGCACGACTTGCCCAATCTGCATTTTTTGCAGATAAGCAATCAGGTGCGGCCCCATCCATAACGCAATCGCAAGTGCAGTCAGCAAACCGACAATGGCTCTGAACGTCAGATATGAAAAGACGTTCAAGACGGAAAACTTGTGGACCAACATTTCGGCAAGCCAGACTAACATTCGAAGCACTCCTTCAATGCATTCACCACATCTTCCATCGCGGAGCTGCGTGAACCTTTAACTAAAATGGAAACAACATCATTCTGCTGTGCTAGCGGAATTAGTCGGGTTAATAAATCGCTTTTTACCGTAAAGTGCTCACCACACTCACTAAATTCGCTGATCAACTTACTGAGTTGACCAACGCTGAATACTTTATCTAAACCAGCCTGTTTAGCCGCAACGCCAACACGTTGGTGGCACTCTTCTGCGTAATCGCCAAGCTCGCCCATATCACCGACAACTAAAATGCGGTAACCTGGCATTTTTTCCAGTACGTGAATGGCGGCAATCATGGAGCCATCATTGGCATTGTAGGTGTCGTCCAACACCACTTTGTGTTCTGCTAAGCGAACAGGAAACAAACGGCCTGGCACGGCTTTGGTATTTGCTAAGCCATTCTTGATATCTTCAAGGCTTGCCCCAACCGAAATGGCTAATGCACTCGCCGCTAATACGTTGGCAATATTGTGGACGCCTGGTAGTGGTAACGTAATATCAACGCACCCAACTGGCGTATGTAACACAAAATCTGTTGTTAGCTGTTTGATTTGAATATCTGTTGGGTAAAAATCAGCTTTAGGCTGTTGTGTTAATGAGTAATACCACACCGTTTGGCGTGGTTGGAACTGCCATTTTTCACTGTAGCTATCTAAATTGACAATTGCCGTCCCTTCTTCTGGGATACCTTGGTAAATTTCACCTTTGGCTTTTGCCACGCCTTCTGGCGAACCAAACCCTGCTAAGTGCGCACCAAATAAATTGTTTACTAATGCCGTTTCTGGCTTAACAATATTAGTGGTGTAAGCAATCTCATTTGGGTGGTTAGCCCCCATTTCAATCACAGCAAAATCGTACTCTGGCGTTAAGCGAAACAGTGTTAACGGCACGCCGATATCGTTATTTAAGTTACCTGCGGTATATAAGGTTTTGCCTCGCTCAGCCAAGATAGATGCCGTCATTTCTTTCACAGACGTTTTGCCCGATGATCCTGTTAAACCAACAATGCGAGCACTCACTTGCTGGCGAACCCAGGCAGCCAGTTGCCCCATTGCAATACGGGTATCATCAACAACCACTTGTGGGCAATTTACGGCCAGTTGGCGATCGACTAATAAGGCTTTTGCACCGCCTTCCACCACTTGCTCAGCAAAATCATGAGCATCAAAACGCTCCCCTTTAAGGGCAATAAACAAACCGTTCTCACCAATTTTACGGCTGTCTGTGCTAACGCTTTCAAGCACAAATTCGCAGTTAGATGCAAACTCAATCCGCCCTGAAGTGATTTTTGCGAGTTGCGTGAGGGTTAATGGGATCATGCTATCACCCCCAATAACCGTGCCACCGTTAAGCGATCTGAATAATCTAACTTACGATTACCTATAATTTGGTAATCTTCATGCCCCTTCCCTGCAAGGACAATCACATCATCTGGTGAAGCTTGCAAAATAGCATTAGTTACTGCTTCTGGACGCCCTGGTATCGCTAGAGCACGACTTGAATCCAGTAAGCCCGCCATAATATCGTTGATAATATCCATTGGGTCTTCACTGCGAGGATTATCGTCAGTGATAATGATTTTATCTGCCCACTCTTCTGCCACAGCACCCATAAGTGGGCGCTTACCTTTATCGCGATCTCCACCGCAACCAAACACACACCAAAGCTGCCCTTTACAATGTAAACGAGCTGCTGCAAGCGCTTTTTCTAACGCGTCAGGTGTATGAGCGTAATCAACAACCACGGTCGGTTTGTTTGGTGCACTAAAAACTTCCATTCGACCACAAACAGGGGAAAGGGAAGATGTGGATGCTAATAACGAGTCAAGTGGGTAACCCATCATTAACAATGTCGCCATCGCAACTAATAAGTTACTGACGTTGAACGCCCCCATTAATGGACTTTCAAATGCGCCGTTACCCCATGTGGAATCAAAATGAATAGTCGCGCCTTTATCGTGGTATTCCACTTCAGTAGCTTTTAACCAAGGCCCTTGCCAGTTGGCTGGAATACGATTTTCCATCGTTACCGCACATGCTTGTGGTAGGCGTTGTAACCATTTCAGCCCAACGTCATCATCTGCATTAATAATTTGATTTTTAGTTTGATGCGTCGAGAAAAGTAACCATTTTGCCGCTTCATAATTTTCCATATCACCATGGTAATCAAGGTGATCACGGCTTAGGTTGGTGAACACTGCGGCAGCGAATTGCAATGCAGCGACACGCCCTTGTACTAAACCGTGGGAGGACACTTCCATCGCAGTCAATGTGGCTTTTTTATTTAATAGCTGCGTGAGTTCTAACTGAATATCTACCGCAGAGCCTGTCGTATTCTCCGTTGGTGAAACCTGCCCTAATAAACCATTTCCAACAGTTCCCATCACAGCGCTTGTCTCGCCAAGACCTTGCGCCCACTGTGCAATCAGTTGGGTTGTTGTTGTTTTACCATTTGTTCCCGTCACGCCGACTAATTTCATTTTGGCAGAAGGCTGGTCATAAAACTCACCTGCCAGTGCAGATAAACGATTGTTTAAGTCATTGAGATAAATCACTGGCACACCATGAACAAAGCGAATTTCGCCTTCTTCAGCTTCACCTTGTGCCTCTGCAATCACAGCACCAACCCCTTGTGCAATCGCTTGAGGAATATAATGCCTACCATCCGACTGATGGCCTTTTATCGCAATAAACAGATCGCCCGCGGCAGCCTTTCGACTGTCTAGCGTCATCTCACGTAGTGAGATAGGAGTTGTGCTTACACCAAATGGCGCAAGAAGATCACAAAGATTACGATCTGCCACTTTTAACCTCTTTTTGACTGTTCACAATTTCATTTTTATCATCAGGTTGTAACGCATCTGGCTCAATATTCATCAGTCGTAAGACTCCGCCCATAATCGAACCAAACACAGGAGCAGAAACTGCCCCTCCGTAGTACTTACCACCGCTTGGCTCGTTGATTAATACAACAAGCGCATAACGTGGATTACTTGCAGGGGCTACACCCGCTGCATAAGCGAGATATTTTTCAACATATCGCCCTTCAGGACCGACTTTTTTCGCGGTACCTGTTTTAATTGCAATACGATAACCTTTAATCGCGGCACGAGCACCACCACCACCAGGCAGAGCTACACTTTCCATCATATGCACCACCGTACGCATAATTGGCTCAGGGAAAACACGAGTTCCTGGTACTGGTGGGTCAACTTTTGTGATAGATAGCGGCCTATAGATACCAAAACTACCAATTGTTGCGTAGGCTCGCGCTAATTGTAACGGTGTTACCATTTGCCCATAGCCAAAAGAAAAGGTGGCCCTATCTAAATCAGACCACCGTGTTTTTTTACTTGGAAAGATGCCACTACTTTCCCCGACTAACCCCAGATTAGTCGGCTTGCCAAACCCAAAGCGGCTATACACATCCACCAGCTCTGTGGCAGGCATCGCTAACGCCAGTTTAGAAACACCCACGTTACTCGACTTCTGTAAAATTCCAGTAATCGTTAATTCCGCATAGCGCGCAACGTCTTTAATTTCATGTCCACTAATACGATATGGATAAGTATTAATGACTGAATTTTCTTTAATAATTTTGTTGTGTAATGCGCTCATTACCACCATTGGTTTTACTGTTGAACCTGGTTCAAAAATATCGGTAATTGCGCGATTACGCATGGCATCCATTGCTGTGCCAGCAAGGTTATTTGGGTTATACGATGGGCTATTGGCCATCGCCAATATTTCCCCAGTGTGTACATCCACTAAAATCGCCACACCTGATTCCGCTTTATTTTCTTGCACGCCGCGAGTCAGTTCACGGTAAACAATTGATTGAATGCGTTCATCGATACTTAATGTCAGGTTATGCGCCGCTTGGCTATCGACTGATGAAATCGTTTCGATCACGCGACCATTTCTATCTTTACGAACAGTACGCTCTCCTGGAGCGCCTTTTAACCAGCGGTCAAAACTTTTTTCAACACCTTCAATACCTTCACCATCAATGTTTGTCACACCTAACAAGTGTGCTGTCACAGGGCCTGAAGGGTAATAACGGCGAGATTCTTTGCGCAGGTAGATACCTGGGATTTTTAATTTTTTAACGTAGTCACCGATAGATGGGTTAACTTGGCGCGCTAAATACACAAAACGGCCACGTGGATTGGCCGATATTTTCTTGGTAATTTGCTCGAGTGGAATTTCGAGTGCGTCTGCAAGCGCTTTCCAGTGCTCATCATTGCTAATTCCACCTTTCTCAAACACTTCTTTTGGATCTGCCCAAATTGCATTAACTGGCACGCTGACCGCGAGCTGCCGACCTTCACGATCACTAATCATACCCCGAGCAGTTGCCACTTCTTGAACACGCAAAGAGCGCATATCCCCTTCTTTAACCAGTTTTTCAGGGGCAATAATTTGCAGGTAAGCCACGCGCGTTAATAACCCTGCTAGCGCTAAGACAATACACCCGCACAGCAAAATAAAGCGCCAGCGGACAAAGCTGGTACTTTCTTCTTGTTTCTTATTTTTTGCTGTTTTTGGTGCTTTCATTGGGAACCTTTTTATTGTTGAGAAACAATAATTTTTTCTTGTGATGGCTCAACTTGAACCATCTGTAATTTATCAACGGACAAACGCTCAATACGGCTATGGCTCGCTAATGCGTTTTCCTCGAGGATCAGATTGCGCCATTCAATATCCAACGAATCTTTTTCTTCGTACAATTTGTCTTTAGCTGCAGTTAATAAGCGAGTTTCATGTGCCGTTGTAACCACAAACACGGCGCTAATAATAATCGCAGCCAATAAAATCAAAGGAACGATGCCGTAGCGAAATAAATCACGTCCAATTACGCGTGCTAGGCTGTGCCTTTCAGGAACCATTATTGCGTCGCCTTTTCTGCAAAACGCAGCACAGAGCTTCGTGCGCGTGGGTTTTCGTCAATTTCATTATCTGAAGGCTTCATTTTGCCTAAGTCACGTAACTGCGCGCTACCTAATGCTTTAATTTGCGTTTCTGTCAGTGGGATCCCAGCAGGCACACTTGGCCCTTTACTGTTTTTACGGATAAATTGTTTAACTAACCTGTCTTCCAAAGAGTGAAAACTGATCACTGATAAACGCCCTTCTGGTGCTAAAACCCTCATCGCACCGTTTAGTGCCTGCTCAATCTCTTCCAGTTCACTATTGATGTAGATACGAATAGCCTGAAAACTGCGAGTTGCAGGATGTTTATGTCGGTCTTTCATCGGGCTGACTTTTGAAATTAATTCAGCCAGATGGCGTGTCCGTGTTAATGGCTCTTCTTCGGGGTTATGATTGCGTTCCACAATCGCCCTAGCGATACGCTTCGAAAAACGTTCCTCGCCAAAGGTTTTCAGCACCCATGCAATGTCATCAGCCTCTGCGTTCATTAACCATTGCTGTGCCGATTGCCCTTTGGTTGGGTCCATGCGCATATCCAATGGTCCGTCTCGCATAAATGAAAACCCTCTTTCTGGGTCATCCAATTGCGGTGAAGACACGCCTAAATCCAATAAAACACCATCAATTTGCCCCGTTAACCCTTCTTCTTCCACATATTGTGCAATGTCAGAGAACGGGCCATGCTTAATCATAAAACGTGGATCATCAATGGCTTCGGCGGCTTTAATTGCCTCTGGGTCACGGTCAATGGCGATTAAACGCCCATGCTCACCCAATTGACTTAAAATTAAGCGAGAGTGCCCACCTCGACCAAAAGTGCCATCGATATAAATACCATTTGGCTTAATATTCAAGCCATTAACGGCTTCATCCAATAATACGGTTACGTGCTTAAATTGCTGTTGCGTCATTGTTATAGTGACAAATCCTGTAAGCGGGCTGAGAGTGGTTCAGTGGTGAGACGCTCCGCAGCGATATCATTTTCCACTTGTTTGTACCAAGTTTGCTCATCCCAAAGTTCAAATTTATTAATCTGGCCAACCAACATGACCTCTTTGGTTAGCCCTGCGTGTTGGCGCAATGTATTGGCTAACAAAAGACGTCCTGCATTATCCATCTGGCATTCGCTAGCATGACCCAGTAAAAGCCGTTGTACACGTCGTTCTGCTTCGTTCATGGTAGATAAACGAGACAGCTTTTCTTCAATGATTTCCCATTCAGGCAAGGTATAAAGCAGCAGGCACGGCTGGTGAAGGTCAATGGTACAGACCATTTGCCCTTTCGCTTCCTCGGTCAGCATTCCTCGATAACGAGTAGGCACGGTTAGCCGCCCTTTGCTGTCGAGATTAACCAGTGTTGCCCCACGAAACATACCCGATTAAACCCCTTTTATTTCCTAGCTACCCACTTTACCCCACAATTCTCCACATATAAAGTTTACGAATGGTATGAAAACCTTGTCAAGCCAGTCACACCTGGCTTTAGGTTTATTTACAGAACAATTCAGAAAATAGAAGGACGAGTAAAATCTTACTTGGAAAGAAAATAAGAAATAACAAATTGATATAATTAGCTTATTTTATAAATTTCGCACAAAATAGCAAAGTGGCTGTTTATTGTTGAAAAATCATACAAACGACGCTAAATCCAATCTCTATCTCATTTTTAATCAGTGTATTTCGTACCAATTCTTTACTTTTAATCTGTTCGTAAAACAGTGTTGATGCACTGTAAAGATAAAAACGCCTCTCCAGTAAAATAAAACCGTTATATTTCATTGAACTAAACAACTGTTTTAATAAACAGTATTAAAATTACAAAAGAAGTAACCAACCCAATGCAAACCTATGCAAAAACCTTTTTTATTTTTGTTTTTATCGCATTTAGCTTTTGTTACAAAATAAATAAATAATCGACTAGGATAATTCCTAAAGTTAAATATTTACTTATTTTTAGCCTATAAAAAAAGGGCGCCTACATTGTAGGGGCCCTTATATTACTCATAATCGTGATCAACATCACTCATTATTGAATGGCATTACACTGATCGCCTAAAGTTGCGGCTATTTTTTATTGCTTACGACCTAAACTTCCACGACGACATAAGTCACGACGAATTCGAGTGATACCTGCCTCGGGTTTTTGCTTTTCATCGAGGCTAGCTAATACTAGTTCTAAGATACGCTCTGCAATATCACGGTGGCGCTGAGCAAGTGATAGCACAGGGCAACCGAGGAAATCCAATAATTCGTTATCCCCAAAAGTCGCAATAACCATATGCTCAGGCAAACGGCCACTACGTTTAAGAGCCACATCCAGTACGCCTTGGAGTAAAGAAAAGGATGTTGTAAATAACGCATCTGGCATCTCATTACCGCTGTCGAGCCAATTCGCAAATACTTCTGCGGCAGCATCTCGCTCGTAGCTATTTGCATACAAATAGTCAACTTCACGTTCACGTGTATCGCCATTCCATGCTTTACGGAAACCTTGTTCACGTAAATAGCTGACAGACAGTTCAGGTAATGCCCCTAAGTACAATACCGATTCAGCTTTGAATTTACGCAATTCAGCTGAAATCATAAAAGCATCTTCTTGGTCATCCCCTACAACACTAATAAAGTGCTCTTTTTCAAGCGCCCTATCCAGTGCAATGATAGGAAGTGAACGGTTCGCCCAGCGCTGATAAAAAGGGTGCTCTGGTGGAAGTGCAGTCGACACAATAATAGCATCAACTTGGCGCTGCAAAAGGTGCTCAACACAACGGATTTCGTTGTCAGGTTGATCTTCAGAACACGCGATTAGCAGTTGGTAGCCACGTTGACGTGCCTGTCTTTCTAGATAATTTGCTATACGTGTATAGCTGGTATTTTCCAGATCAGGGATCACTAACCCAATGGAACGGGTGCGCCCTGCACGTAACCCCGCAGCAACTGCATTTGGATGGTAATTGTGCTCTCTGACAACTGCCATCACTTTTTCAACAGTTTTATCGCTGACTCGATACTGCTTGGCCTTGCCGTTGATCACATAACTAGCCGTTGTGCGGGAAACACCCGCTAGACGGGCTATCTCATCCAGTTTCACGTTAACCTCTTTTTAATTTCGGGAGCAGCCTCGAGTCATTCGAGGCCTTATATCCGAGTATTCTACCTTTGGAAGATAAATTTTTCACCGCATAATTTTGTCACCACGCGAAACACCGACAATACCCGAGCGTACAACTTCAACAATTTCAGCAACACCACGTACTGATTCGATGAAAGCATCCAGTTTATCGCTTGTTCCTGCGAGCTGAACGGTATAAAGCGTTGGTGTAACATCAACGATTTGCCCACGGAAAATATCTGCACAGCGTTTCACTTCATCACGCCCATAACCAGACGCTTGAAGCTTCACTAACATGATCTCACGTTCGATATGTGCTGAAGCCGTCAGCTCACTCACACGCAGAACATCCACCAGCTTGTGCAATTGTTTCTCAATTTGCTCAAGAACTTTCGCATCGCCTTTGGTTTGGATAGTCATTCGTGACAATGTTGGGTCATCAGTGGGTGCAACCGTCAAACTTTCAATATTATAACCACGTTGAGAAAACAGACCTATGACACGGGACAAAGCACCTGATTCATTTTCTAATAAAACGGATAAAATACGACGCATAATCAGGTCCTCTCTGTTTTACTCAACCACATTTCGTCCATTGCTCCACCACGGATCTGCATTGGATAAACGTGTTCGGTTTCATCAATATTGATATCAACAAATACTAAGCGTTGGTTTTCATTCACTTCCACAAGCGCTTGCTTGAGTTTTTCTTCCAGTTCATCAGGAGAAGCAATTGAAATTCCAACATGGCCATATGCCTGCGCTAATTTAATAAAATCAGGGAGCGATTGCATATAAGATTGTGAATGGCGGCCTTGATAAATCATATCCTGCCACTGTTTCACCATCCCTAAAAAGCCATTATTGAGGTTCAGAACTAACACAGGCAAGCCATATTGCAATGCCGTTGATAACTCTTGGATATTCATCTGGATGCTGCCATCACCCGTCACACAAACCACTGTTGAGTTTGGATGGGCTAACTTCACCCCTAATGCAGCAGGTAAGCCAAAGCCCATCGTGCCGAGACCACCTGAATTTATCCAATGTCTTGGTTTATCAAAAGGATAATACAATGCGGCAAACATTTGATGCTGACCAACATCAGATGTCACATATGCCTCACCATTTGTTAAACGGTAAATCATTTCAATGGCTTGCTGTGGTTTGACTTTTGTTTGATTGGTTTCATAACGTAGACACTGTTTTTTGCGCCACTCTTCAATGTCTTTCCACCAATCTTTTAATGCATTTTCATCTTGTTTTGCAACAGCTTGATCTAATTGCCCTAACATTTGTTTTAAGGTTGATTTCGCATCACCAACAATCGGAATATCTGCATTTACCGTTTTTGAAATTGAAGTTGGGTCAACGTCAATTTGGATCACAGTCGCATTCGGACAATATTTTTCTAAATTGTTCGTAGTGCGGTCATCAAACCGCACGCCAACAGCAAAAATGACATCTGAATTATGCATGACTTTATTTGCTTCATAAGTCCCATGCATACCTAACATCCCTACGGATTGCTTATGAGTTTCAGGAAATGCCCCTAAGCCCATCAACGTGGATACAACAGGCAATTTTAATGACTCTGCTAATTCAATGATTTCCGCTGAGCAATTGGCGTTAATCGCACCGCCACCAATATAGAAGACGGGTTTTTTCGCAGCGACTAATTTAGAAAGTGCTTTTTTGATCTGCCCTTTGTGCCCTTGCAGTGTAGGGTTATACGAGCGTAAAGAAACAGATTCAGGATAATGATAAGGAAACTTAAGTGCAGGGTTTACCGTATCTTTCGGGAAATCGATAACGACAGGTCCAGGGCGACCACTCGCCGCAATGTAGAAGGCTTTTTTAATCGTCTCAGGAATTTCTTCAGCACTTTTAATTAAGAAACTGTGTTTCACTATCGGGCGAGATATTCCTACCATGTCACATTCTTGGAATGCATCATTACCGATTAAAGAGCTAGCAACCTGCCCTGATAGCACCACCATCGGCACAGAGTCCATATAAGCAGTTGCTATGCCAGTAATCGCATTAGTTGCCCCGGGGCCTGAAGTGACGAGAACTACACCAACATCCCCTGTTGAGCGAGCATAGCCATCGGCCATATGCACTGCGGCTTGTTCATGACGCACCAGAATATGTTCCACACCACCAACGGTATGAAGCGCATCATAAATATCTAATACTGCACCGCCTGGATATCCAAACACGTGCTTTACTCCTTGGTCAATCAATGATTTGACGACCATTTCAGCTCCCGACAACTTCTCCATGAGTTTGCCCCCAGACATTATTTGCAAGTTAAGAGGTATTAATTACCCCTTTATTTTTATCGTTTAAACAGGTTAATGCGTGCTATTAACATATCTCTCTGGCTGAAACGAAGCAAACATCATTTCAGCACAAAAATAGCGAGTATTTCACATCATCTTAAACATTTATCGTTCACAGAGGGAATAACTGCATATGGAAAAAATGGAAGAAATATTGACTATTTTCCAACCAACTAACGACGTGAAATATTTTGTACTGCAGGCAGTAATGAATAAGAAAAAAGAACATGGATGAAATGAATATATAGAAATCAGGCTCACCTACCGAAATAGAAATAAGCCTGATAATAAAACGCTTAATTACTCTTGATACATAGATTCAATTTCTAATTGATAGCGTTCAGAAATAATCTTACGGCGCAATTTCAACGTTGGCGTTAATTCACCTTTTTCCATTGAAAACGTAGTGGGCAACAAGGTAAAACGCTTAACCTGATGAAAATTCTCTATATTTTTTTGCAGATCTTTTAAACGAGCTTCAAAAAGTGCCACAATATTAGAATCTTTCAGCAACTCAAGGCGATCACGATATTTTAAGTTAATCGAATGCGCGTACTCTTCTAGGCTGTCATAACAAGGAACTATCAATGCAGAAACAAACTTACGTGCATCGGCAATGACGGCAATATGCTCAATAAATTTGTCTTGGCCTAATACCCCTTCAATCATTTGAGGTGCAATATACTTGCCGTTAGACGTTTTCATTAAGTCTTTGAGCCTATCCGTAATATATAAATTACCTTGCTCGTCAATTTTCCCTGCATCACCTGTTTTTAACCAACCGTCGGAGGTAAACGTGTCTAAGGTTTCATTCGGGCGATTGTAGTAACCTTTCATCACGACAGGGCCCTTGACTTGGATCTCATCATCTTTACCGATACGCACTTCAACCGAAGATAATGGTGTACCAATCGAACCTAGTGGATATTTACCCTCTTCCCAACATGAAACCGTCGCGCATGTTTCTGACATACCATAGCCGTATTTAATATCCACGCCTGCGGATAAGAAAAAGGCAATAACATCGTCATCTAAACGCGCTCCTGCGGCGGGCATAAAACGAATGCGCCCCCCTAACCCCTCGCGTATTTTACTTAAAACCAATTTATCCGCTAATGGAAAGATAGCCTGATTGATTAATGATGGTGTGCCGCCTTTTGACAGCGCTTTAATGCGACGTTTACCAAGGGAAATTGCCATCTTAAATAGCATTCTACGTGCCCACGACGCTTTCGATACCTTACTTTGCACCGCACTGTAAACTTTTTCATAGAAACGCGGCACTGCACACATCACCGTTGGTTTGACATCAGCTAGCGCTTCTCGCACTAAATTGGTGTCCGTTAAATAGACGTTAAGTGCCCCCACGTGTATGACATAGAAACTCCAAGCGCGCTCAAACACATGAGATAACGGTAAAAAGCTTAACGAAATATCATCGGCGGTGAGTTGTAATCGTTCATCGTGCAGATACAGTTGGGCAGCCATATTGTAATAATCCAACATAACGCCTTTTGGCTCGCCTGTAGTGCCTGATGTATAGATAATCGTAAATAAATCACTGAGGTTATGGGCTGAAATTCGGGCATCCAGCTCCATTTGGTATTCAGGTTGTGCTTGTGCCATAAAAGTCGACAAGTGTAAGGTTGCCACTGAGTTATCAATCAACTCAACACTCTCGTCCATGACGACAATCATTTTTAATTGCGGGCAAAGCGCAGGCAATTGGCACGCAATGTCATATTGCATTTGTTCACCGACAAACAACACTTTAATGTTGGCATCGTTGATAATATAAGCGGCTTGTTCAACACTGCTGGTCGCATAAAGCGGAACCGTCACGGCTCTAATCTGAAGTGACGCTAAGTCAATCAGTGACCAATTCATGCTGTTATGGGCAAATAACCCAATATTTTCCTGTGTTGAAACTTCTAAGGCCAAGAGGTGGCGAGAAATCGCAGAGATGCGCTCCCCCACTTCATTCCATGTTAATGAGCTTTGTTGCCCATTATTCCATTGACTGAAAGCTATCCGGCTCGCTGATTCGTGTGCGTTAATTCTGCTACGTAAGCGATTGACTAAATGGTATGGATATAGATTTTCAGTAATCAAAGTTAATTCCCTATCGGTCATTATTGATATAAGTCACTCGGTATCTTCACAAGAACTTAACCGTTTCATTATTTCAGCTTACAAGTGTTAGCTGAATATCGGCAGTGTATCGACTAATAACGTAGGAGGAAAGTTTTTGTATGTAAATTTTCTGCAAATGTTATGTTTGCCGCAAAACTCATCATAGTATTCTCTAGAATGAGTGAATTAACTTGTCTTGGAGCCAAGAATCCTATAGTTCAAGGCTCCATTCAGAGTATTTACCTTAAGCCGCGACAGCTTGGTCCAAGAGTTCCGCAATCATTTGGCTGAATTGCGATTTCATCCATTGGTGGCCTTTATCCCTTGCAGTTGATTCATGCCATGTCAGATAACAAGGACGAGACTGACTTTCTAAAAGCAATGGTAAAGTACGTAATTTCAGTTGCCCTGTATAATGTTCAACTAACCATTTAGGCGCAATTGCAACTAAATCGGTTTGTGCAACGATATTTAATACACTACTGAGGTCAGTGCCTTGATAACTAATAGTATGGGACAATTCAGTATTGTAATAATAAGGTTTGCTGAATGAACCAATATTGTCCATTGACATGATTGCGTGTCGTTCATTCATTAAATCATACTCTTTAATAGAATTAACAATTCGTGGATGGTTATTCGCTGTAACTAATACCAGTTCATCATTAAATAAAACCTGATGTTGATATTCGGGTTTTTCGAATTGGTTATATCCAATAAAGAAATCTATTTCTTGATATTTTAACTGATGTGCAATGTTATTATCCAAAAATGAATGAATAAACACATTAATATTAGGTGAGGCCATTTTAAATTTTGCAACAATCATAGCAGCCAAGCGAATATCTAAAGGTGAACAAATCGATAAATTAAATATACGGTCGCTATCTTGTGGGTCAAAACCTGCGCCAGGTAATTCATTATGCACTAATTGCAACGCTTGTCTTACAGGCCCAAAAAGCTGTTTTGCCCGCGATGTAGGCTGGATACCACGGCCATAACGAACAAATAGTTCATCGTTAAACATTGACTTTAAACGTGAAACCGCATTACTCACCGCGGGTTGAGACATCCCCAAAACTTGTGCTGCTTTCGTGACATTTTGCATCTGCATAACGACATCAAAAACGGTTAATAAATTTAAATCAACATTACGTAGGTGAATATCGCTGCTTTCTTTTTTACCTGTTGAAATCGTATCAAAATCAGTCATTTTTTACTCCACTAAATATATTTATCATTTTTCATTAACGAAAAGACAAATTCACCTTAAAAATACCGACGAATATATAAACTCGTTAAATATTATTTCTGAAACAACTTATAGATAGTAAGCTATTTCGCTTTCCCTGCATTTATTAAAACGACGTTTCTATTACTTTACTCATTAATTATAATTCACAGAATAGATATCATTATAAAACGCAAACATTCACCAAGGTAATGAGTGATATTTTTGTATTAGAATCACGATTACTCTCAGTAAAAATAATAAAACAATTTCCCGAAGAAATCATAATAAATCGCATTTGGATTCTGTAATTATTCTTATTATCAGATTAATTTTTACTTATTCATTTATTAGACAACTAAGTTAATCAATAGCTATTGATTTTAGTAATTAATTTTATGTGTTTTATCTTTTTTACAAATCATTAAACCCAAAAAAAGCCAACAATAATTTAAAAAACAATAAGTTATATGAATCAAAGACACCAATAAAATTCATTGAAAGAATTTTACCCTAAGTTTAGACTCAAAAAATAGGCAAAAACATCATAGAAATTAGTGAAAATAGTCACATACCCTAACTCAAGGGCTTAATTCACAATTGGTAAAAAACAGTCAGAAATCCATGATTGACATTAACTTTAAGATCACGTATCAATAAATACAGTTTAATTTAGATATTGATGAGAGACAGTTTAAAATGACATTTTCTATTCGCCTACTAAGCCTACTACTACTCGCATTAAATTTGCGCGGTATGCTTATGGACGGAAAATAGAAAGGCACTGTCCACAAACATTAAGAACCCGCGCAACCCGCGGGTTTTTTTATGCCTGCGGCTTTGGAAGAACATAAAACTCAATTTATTAAAACAAAATTCGATATGAGGAACACAATATGAGCAACCAAGTCATTATTTTCGATACCACATTACGTGATGGTGAGCAGGCGTTACAAGCAAGTTTGTCCGTAAAAGAGAAATTACAAATCGCATTCGCATTAGAACGCTTAGGCGTTGATATTATTGAAGCTGGTTTCCCTGTGTCATCACCAGGCGATTTCGAATCAGTTCAAACTATTGCTCGTGAAATTAAAAATAGCCGTATCTGCGCATTGGCTCGTTGTGTTGAAAATGATATCGATGTTGCGGCAGAATCCTTAAAAGTGGCTGAAGCCTTCCGTATCCATATCTTCTTAGCCACCTCCAATTTACATATGGAGAAAAAATTAAATAAGTCGTTTGATGGTGTGATGGATATGGCAATCAACTCTATCAAACGTGCAAGACGCTACACGGATGATGTTGAATTTTCTTGTGAAGATGCAGGACGTACAGACCCTGACAATTTGTGCCGTATTGTTGAAACGGCTATTAATGCAGGTGCAACCACCATTAACATTCCTGATACCGTAGGCTATACAACACCTTATCAATTTGGCGGTATCATTACCGATTTGTATAACCGTGTTCCAAATATTGATAAAGCCATTATTTCAGTTCACTGCCACGATGACTTAGGCATGTCCGTCGCAAACTCTATTAGCGCCGTTCAAGCGGGAGCTCGTCAAGTAGAAGGGACTATTAATGGATTAGGCGAACGCGCTGGAAATACAGCATTAGAAGAAGTCATTATGGCCATTAAATTGCGCGAGCAAATGTTAAATGTCCACACCAATATTAATCACAAAGAAATTTATCGCACTAGCCAATTAGTTAGCCAATTATGCAACACCCCAATCCCAGCCAATAAAGCAGTAGTTGGTAGCAATGCGTTTTCCCACTCCTCAGGTATTCACCAAGATGGCGTATTAAAAAACCGCGAAACTTACGAAATCATGACGCCTGAGTCAATTGGTTTAAAAGCAGAGAAATTAAATTTAACCTCTCGTTCTGGCCGTGCTGCCGTGAAACACCGTATGGAAGAAATGGGCTATCACGAAGGCAAAGACTTCAAATTGGATGAGTTGTACACCGCGTTTTTGAACTTAGCCGATAAAAAAGGTCAAGTGTTTGATTATGACTTAGAAGCCTTGGCTTTCTTTACTAAGCAACAAGATGAAACCGACCACTTTGTGATGGATTATTTCAGTACACAGTCTGGTTCAAGCATTGTGGCAACCGCAACTGTCAAAATGCAGTGTGGCGATGAAGTGAAATCTGAAGCTGCAACAGGCAATGGTCCTGTAGATGCTATCTACCAAGCCTTTAGCAACATCACCAATTACCCAATGAAATTAGTTTCTTATCAGTTATCTGCAAAAGGTCATGGTGAAAACGCATTAGGCCAAGTGGATATCGTGGTGGAATGCCATAACCGTAAGTTCCACGGCATGGGATTAGCGACAGATATCGTTGAATCCTCAGCAAAAGCGATGGTTCACGTCTTAAACAGCATTTGGCGTTCTGAACAAGTCGAAATCGAAAAACAAAAAATAAACCAAGAATTACAATCAAACACAAAGGAAGCAGTGTAACCATGTCTAGTTATCAAATTGCCGTATTACCGGGAGATGGTATCGGTCCAGAAGTAATGGCACAAGCGCATAAAGTCTTGGATGCAGTGAGCAAACGCTTTGCTATTACGATTAACACTAAAGAATATGATGTCGGTGGTGCGGCCATCGATAATCATGGCGAGCCACTGCCACAAGCGACGGTAAAAGGTTGTGAAGAAGCTGATGCGGTGTTGTTTGGCTCAGTTGGCGGCCCAAAATGGGAACATTTGCCACCCGATAGCCAACCAGAACGAGGGGCATTATTACCATTACGTAAGCATTTCAAATTATTCAGCAACCTGCGTCCAGCGCGCTTATACCAGGCCTTAGAGGCATTTTGCCCGTTACGTGCAGATATCGCTGCACAAGGCTTTGATATTCTGTGTGTTCGTGAATTAACAGGCGGTATTTACTTTGGCCAGCCGAAAGGCCGCAAAGGCGAAGGTAGTGAAGAATATGCGTTTGATACCGAAGTGTATCATCGTTACGAAATCGAGCGTATTGCACGTATCGCGTTTGAATCTGCGCGTAAACGTACACATAAAGTGACGTCAATCGATAAAGCAAACGTCTTGCAAAGCTCTGTATTATGGCGTGAGGTTGTCAACCAAATCGCCAAAGAATACCCAGATGTAGAAGTTAATCATATGTATATCGATAACGCCGCGATGCAAATGATTAAAGCACCATCGCAGTTTGATGTAGTTTTATGTTCTAACTTATTTGGCGACATTATCTCTGATGAGTGTGCAATGATCACAGGCTCAATGGGCATGTTGCCATCGGCGAGCTTAAATGCAGACGGTTTTGGTTTATATGAACCTGCAGGCGGTTCAGCACCTGATATCGCGGGTAAAAACATTGCAAACCCAATTGCCCAAATTTTATCTGCCTCAATGTTATTACGCTTTAGCTTAAACCAAGCCGATGCTGCTGATGCAATAGAGCGCGCAGTTAACAAAGCATTAGAAGATGGCCACAGAACATCCGATTTAGCGGGTGCGGGCAAATCAATCAGTACCAGTGAAATGGGCGATGTTATTGCTCGTTATATTGCACAAGGGGTTTAATCATGGCCAAAACTTTATATCAAAAATTATATGATGCTCACGTGGTACGTGAAGTCGAAGACGAAATCCCTTTGATTTATATCGACCGTCATTTGGTACACGAAGTCACTTCTCCACAAGCATTTGATGGGTTAAGAACCAAAAACCGTCCATTGCATCAACCAAGTAAAACGTTTGCTACGATGGATCATAACGTATCCACCCAAACCAAAGACATCAATGCTTGCGGTGATATGGCGCGTATTCAAATGCAAGAACTGATGAAAAACTGCAAAGAGTTTGGTGTCACCCTGTATGATTTGAACCACCCATACCAAGGGATAGTTCATGTAATGGGGCCAGAACAAGGGATCACCTTACCAGGTATGACGATTGTGTGTGGGGACTCACATACCGCAACCCATGGCGCTTTCGGTGCATTAGCGTTTGGTATCGGTACGTCAGAAGTTGAGCATGTTATGGCGACCCAGACACTGAAACAAGCTCGTGCAAAAACCATGAAAATTGAAGTGGTCGGCAAGGCGCCTGCAGGCATTACAGCAAAAGATATCGTTTTGGCGATCATTGGTACAACAGGCAGCGCAGGTGGTACAGGCTATATTGTTGAATTTTGTGGTGAAGCCATTGAAAACCTGAGTATGGAAGGTCGCATGACGGTTTGTAATATGGCCATCGAATTGGGTGCAAAAGCAGGTATTATCGCACCAGATGCGACAACATTTGATTACATGAAAGGCCGTCAGTTTGCACCAAAAGGCCAGCAATGGGATGACGCCGTTGCTTATTGGAAGACCTTAAAAACGGATGATGATGCTAAATTTGATAAAGTCATCACCATTCAAGCTAGCAGTATTGCACCACAAGTGACTTGGGGAACCAATCCAGGACAAGTGATTGCAATCAACCAACCGATCCCTGCACCAGAGTCTTTTGCGGATCCTGTTGAGCGCGCATCTGCTGAAAAAGCGTTAGCTTATATGGGGTTACAATCAGGTATTAAGTTATCTGATGTCAAGATCGATAAAGTGTTTATCGGTTCATGTACTAACTCACGTATTGAAGATTTACGTGCAGCCGCAGCAATTGCTAAAGGCAAAAAAGTGGCTGATGGCGTACAAGCTATTGTGGTTCCAGGATCGGGGCCTGTAAAAGTCCAAGCAGAACAAGAAGGTTTGGATAAAATTTTTATTGATGCAGGCTTTGAATGGCGGTTACCTGGCTGCTCCATGTGCTTAGCCATGAACAATGACCGCTTAAACCCAGGTGAACGTTGCGCGTCCACCAGTAACCGTAACTTTGAAGGTCGCCAAGGCCGAGCAGGTCGCACCCATTTAGTCAGCCCTGCAATGGCAGCTGCGGCGGCGATTAATGGTCATTTCGCTGATGTTCGCGATATTCAGATTTAAAGGAGAGAAAAATGGACAAGTTAATCACCCATGTGGGCATTGTTGCTCCTTTAGACGCCGCGAATGTGGACACTGACGCGATTATTCCAAAGCAATTTTTACAAAAAGTCACCCGCACAGGTTTTGGTCAACATTTATTTAATGACTGGCGTTTTTTAGATGAGAATGGTCAGCAGCCTAACCCTGATTTTGTACTGAATAAACCTGTTTTCAAAGGGGCGAGTATTTTGTTAGCCCGCGAAAACTTTGGCTGCGGATCGTCTCGTGAACACGCCCCATGGGCACTGACGGATTTTGGTATCCAAGTGGTTATTGCACCAAGCTTTGCAGATATTTTTTACGGCAACTCATTCAATAACCAACTGTTGCCAATCAAATTAAGCGAGCAAGAAGTGGATGAGATGTTTAACTACGTCAACAGCCACGAAGGTTGCCAGTTTACCGTTGATTTAGAAGCACAAACGGTCACTGCAGGGGATAAAACCTATCATTTTGATATTGATAGTTTCCGCCGTCATTGCATGATGAATGGGTTAGATAGCATTGGTTTGACATTGCAACATGTCGACCAAATAAAGAATTATGAGCAACAAATCCCAACCTTTATGAACTAAGATACTCGTCATATTTCACATGGCGTGGGTGTTAGCATCGCTCGGCTACTCGGGTCACATACATATGTATGCTCCCCGAGGTATCCTTGCTTGCTGCCTACACGCCATATGAGCTATCTAGAGTATCCCCATTTTCAAACTTTCACGCACTCAAATGCGGAACTCTTTGTTCTTTACACTTCTCCCCCTCAAAGATCACTTCCCCATTAGTTTCTTCCTGTATAATTATTTAAACGAAATGCCATGATTAACGATTTTTTCTAAATAGTTCACGTTATGGCAAGGCGGCAAGAGAGGATATCCCTAGGAGCATACACTAGTATGTGACTAGGGTGTCCGAACGAAGCCAACACAGCCATAACGTGAAATATGACGAAAAAATAAAAAAAAGCCGGTAAAAACCGGCTTGGTGACAGACACCATTACTCTAAATGGGGGAGTCGGCTTGCAATTGCACGCCAAACGAGCTACTTACTGCCACCTATTATCCGCAGATATTAGGAAATTAAAATTGATGCAATTTTTGCCGGAGTTCCTCTTTTATGTCTAATACACGCTTACAAACACAATTCGTTCGCCTCTGGCAACATTTTCAAGGGCACGATAGTGAAACCACGTTGCAGGATATTGCTGATATCTTGTTCTGTTCGCGCCGTCATGTACGAACGTTATTAAATAACATGCAAGGCCATGGTTGGTTAAGTTGGCAAGCGGAATCTGGTCGAGGCAAGCGTTCTACACTTATTTTCCATGTGAATGGGTTAGAACTCCAGCAAGCCCAAGCAGAACAACTGCTTAAAGAGGAAAGCATTGAAAAACTCGTGGCGTTAGTGGGTGATAAAGAAACTATCCGACAAATGGTGCTTTCCGAATTAGAGCGTAGCTATCGGCAAGGAAAAAATCTCTTACGCATTATTTATTACCGTGATTTCCCCAATTTATTGCCGGGAGCCCCCATGCGCCGCTCCGAAATTCATTTAATGAGCCAAATTTTTAATGGGTTAACCCATATAAATGAGGAAAAAGGGGAAGTAGAAGACGGGCTAGCCCACCACTGGCAGGACATCAGTGACACCCATTGGCGTTTCTATTTACGCCCTGCTATCTATTTCCATCATGGGCGGGAAATGCTTGCGGAAGATATTATTCACTCATTATTACGTTTAAAACAGTGCTGGCCGCTATTTTCCCATATTCAATCTGTGAGTTCACCACTGCCTTATGTCATTGATATTCAGTTAAATCAGCCTGATAAACAACTGCCTTGGTTGTTAGGTAGTCACCATGCGGCTATTTTACCTAAAGAATGGGAAAGCCTAGAAAACTTTAACCGCTACCCTATTGGCACTGGCCCCTACCAAGTTGATAAAAACCTGCCTCAAAAGCTGACCATTACCGCCTTTGACCGCTACTTTGGTTATCGCGCGCTCTTGGATGAGGTCACCATTTGGGTTGTACCTGAACTTTCAGAACAAATGGTGTGTACCACTCTAAAAATGGATGGTGATAAACACCATAATGATTCCTTAGAAAGCCGTATGGAAGAAGGTTGTTATTTTTTATTGATGGATCAACGCTCTGAGTTATCACAGCGGGAAGACGTTCGCAAATGGCTATGCAGCTTTCTCACGCCTGTCAACCTACTTGCTCATTGTGAACCTTTTTACCAGCGCCATTGGGCACCTGCTTATGGTTTATTGCTGCACTGGCATCACAGCAAAATGCTAACGTTATTTCCCAAACCTGACGACCTCACAGAGCTAACGGTCACATTTTACCATCACCACCACGAGTTCTATGCAATCAGCCAAATTATGAAGCGAGTGTTGCATGAACAAGGAGTCGAGTTAAAAATCAACATTGTTGACTATGATGACTGGTTTAACGGCAATTCCCAAAGTGATATTTGGCTAGCCACCGCCAATTTCTTTAAACCCCTTGAGTTTTCTATCTTTGCCACCTTGTATGAAATGCCACTATTACGTCAGTGCCTTGGTGATAGCCTCGATACGCAATTAAATCAATGGCGAAATAATACTTTTGATGTCGAAGCGTGGTGTGAGAGCTTAATTGACTCACAAATCTTTCATCCTATATTTCACCACTGGCTTGAGTTGCAAGGTCAACGCACTATGCGCGGCGTTAGGATGAATACCTTTGGTTGGTTTGATTTTAAATCCGCATGGTTTAAGCCTTCTGAGGATAACCTGTCTAATTTATGATAGTTATAAACAGCCAAAGTGAATAATAAGGATGTTATTCACTTTTTCTGTGGATATCCATGTGAACAACCCTATAGCAATCAGGGTATATCCCCAAATCAGGTTTTTATCAAAAATAATTAAAATCTAATAAACTTTGATAAATCAACGGAATAAAGCCCCAAAAAACACGTTATCCACTGGTTAATTTTTTCACTAAAAAGCTTAGGACTTTAACTGAGCAAATATCAAACAACGCCGTATTTATCCACAACTAATGTGTTTAACTTACTCTATTTTTGTGATGAACGTCATAAAACCCCATTCGTCAAGGCTGTAAATACACACAGTAATCACTGTTTTACACAGTTATCCAGAAAACCTGTGGATAACCTAGTGTATGATCCTGTGATTATCTTGGGATGAACATGAATAACCCGATAAACAAAATTTAATACCGTTGGATAAAAAGCATTAACTACATATATATCATGCAGTTAAAAATAGTCATGAAAAAGTGTTATACTCTCTTAGTTATTTGAATTATTTCTGACTGTTTTTTATACATTTAATTTTTAGAGCACTATGTCATTTACGCCACCACAACCACCAGATAACGAAGCTACCTTAATGAGTCGGGCTCAAGCGCTTGCCGGCTATACTTTAGGTGAACTCGCCCAAATTGCCAGTGTCCCTATCCCCCCCGATCTAAAACGTGATAAAGGCTGGGTAGGCATGCTACTTGAATATTATTTAGGGGCGAGTGCAGGTAGTAAGGCGGAGCAAGATTTTGCCCACATTGGCGTTGAGCTCAAAACTATCCCTATCGACCGCCATGGTGTTCCTCTCGAAACGACCTTTGTCTCCGTTGCCCCTTTAACAGGGAACAGCGGTTTAACATGGGAAAATAGCCATGTACGGCGTAAACTATCGCGTATACTGTGGTTTCCTATTGAAGGTGAACGCCAAATTCCCTTAGCGGAACGTCGGGTCGCTAACCCAGTAATTTGGAGCCCATCCCCGCTTGAGGAACAGTTACTACGGCAAGATTGGGAAGAATTAATGGATTTGATTGTGTTGGGAAAAGTCGAAACAATTACGGCACGCCATGGGCAAGTTCTACAAATCCGCCCAAAAGCGGCAAACAATAAGGCTCTGACAGAAGCCATTGGCGAGTTTGGCCAACCCATTATGACGCTTCCTCGCGGTTTCTACCTTAAAAAAGATTTTACCGCCCCACTGTTAGCTCGGCATTTTAATCTCACTTAATCAACAAGGTGTCGCCTGTACCAAAGCAGACGATAAACATTTATCCCTGTTTCATAATAAAAGGTACACAGATGTTTGAATGGATACTCGACCCCAATGCTTGGATGGCACTTGCCACTCTAACCATTTTGGAAATAGTTTTAGGTATCGATAATATTATTTTTTTGAGTATCGTAGTGAGTAAGCTCCCCGCTCACCAACAAAATAGTGCCCGGCGTACAGGGCTAATTGCAGCGATGGTCATGCGCCTTGCCTTATTAGCCTCAATTGCCTGGTTATCACGCCTCACAACCCCGTTATTCACCATTGCAGACCATGTCGTTTCCGCTCGAGATATCATTTTATGTGCAGGGGGAATTTTCCTGATATGGAAAGCCAGCCAAGAAATTTTTGAAACTATTGAAGGAGAGGATGAAAACAATCTTGCGCAGCGGCAAGTGCATTCATTTTGGGGCGCTATTGTACAAATTGCCCTGTTAGATATTATTTTTAGCCTCGATTCCGTTATCACCGCCGTTGGGCTTTCTGATCACCTGTTTATTATGATGGCCGCAGTGATTATTGCAGTGCTTATCATGATGTTAGCCGCAAAAAGTATTGGTGACTTTGTCGAACGCTACCCATCCGTTAAAATTCTCGCGCTATCTTTTTTAATTTTAGTCGGCTTTACACTGATACTCGAAAGCGTACAAGTTCATGTTGCTAAAGGGTATATCTATTTTGCAATGTTCTTTTCCATGACCGTTCAAATGCTCAATATCCTGCGCAGCAAAAAATGGAAAATGAAACACAAAGTAAATTAACGCCCTAATTCAAGCGCTTGCTTTGCAGCTAAGATAGCCCCTTCAACTGCTTTCTTAGCTTGTGGGCTATTTTTCCAGCAACTTGAACCTGTAAGTGCAGCACCAGCAATTAAAATTTCATCATAAGATGCTTCACTAAGCTGAGCCAATGATGAAAACCCCATCTGTTCCAAACGGCTGATCACCATCGGGCCAACCCCTTTCACTGCCAATAAAACCTGCTTTTCTGACGCCGAAAATGCCATGAACACCTCTTTTCGTTAATTATTCAGCTAATATTTTGCAATTTACCTCTTTAATACTTTAAAATTGCAACCATAACAATGCCAGTTTGAATAATTATTAACTGAACTATCTTATCACCCAATCTTTCTTTGCCTGTTTTAGGAATTTACCATGTACAATGTGCCGTTGATTAACCCACGCCAACACTTCATGACGCTCTCTGATGGCCGTCAACTTTGCTGGTTTGAATCAGGGCCCAAAACAGGTTTTCCTGTGATTTTTTGTACTGGTGCAGGAATGAGTGGCAACCTTGGCTTTGGCTTAGATTTGCTGGAAAAATACAACATTCGCTTAATTGTGCCAGAACGTGCTGGCCTCGGTGATTCCACTTTTCACGCCAAAAAATCATTAAAAAGCTTTGCATTCGATATTCAAGCACTACTTGATAACCTAGCAATTAACCAATTTTCGGTACTGGGTTTTTCCCAAGGTGGTGTTTTCGCGATGGCGGTTGCCCATTATTGCCAGCCTGTTTCCCTTTCGATTGTGTCTGGGCAAGACCAATTCGAATACCCTGCGACTCGCGCTAAATTAACCGCTGACGTAGTGAATATGCAGGAACAAGCACTGAATACACCTGAGAACTTATCCGACTGGTTACAGAAAAATGTCACTGGCGAATGGTTACTAGCATTTATCCTCAATTGCAGTGCAGAAATCGACCAACAGTTATACAATGAAGCACATTTTTTAGAGGCCTATACCGATTGTATACGCCGTGCTTTTTCTCAAGGCAATCAAGGCTATGTGCAGGATTTATTGCTTTCCCTGCAGAACTGGGAGTTCACCCCTGAAGACATCACCTGCCCAACCTCATTATGGTATGGTGAATTGGATATGAGCACCGTGCATTCCCCTGATTTTGGCGATGTTTTGGCCGACCGTTTTTTCAACTGTAGCCATCATTTATACACACAAGAAGGCGGTTCCTTGCTTTGGACACAAGCCGACGCTATTTTAACTGACCTGCAAAACCACGCCGCATAACATAAAAAGCCGCGGTGAATAATTCACAGCGGCTATCATTGCCATCCTAATATTACTACCTTCTATTAACGGTAAACGATCCCGCCATCCGTCAGGATAGATTGTCCTGTAATATAGTCAGAGTCATCGCTTGCTAAGAACGCCACTAAGCCCGCGACATCATCAGGAGTTTGAGCACGGCCTAATGCGATACCTTCAACATATTTTTTGTAAGTCTCACCTTTTGGCGCGCCTGTAATTTCAGCAAAGCGCTCATCGATTTCCACCCACATGTCTGTCCCAACAATACCTGGGCAATATGCATTTACAGTAATACCTGAACTTGCGTACTCTTTCGCCGCCGCTTGTGTTAAAGCACGCACCGCAAATTTGGTTGCTGAATATACACCTAACATAGCGAAACCGTCATGGCCAGCAATAGAAGAGGCATTAATGATTTTCCCTTTGTGCTTACGCTCTTGGAATTTCTCACTGGCAGCTTGAATACCCCACATAGTGCCATCTACGTTGATTTTGAAGATTAAATCCATATCTTCTTGGCGAACATCAGCGATTGGCTTAACTTGCGCAATCCCTGCGTTGTTGATCATCACATCAAAACCACCTAACTCAGCTTCTGCATGAGCAACCGCTGCAAACACTTGGTCACGCTGGCTAATATCCGCAGCAAACGTCGTGACTTTACGACCTAATGCTTCAATTTCTTTAGCCACATCTTGCAGTTTGTCTTTTTTCAAATCAACCAGTGCAATGTCCGCACCTTCTTTTGCTAAACGCAGTGCAATACCACGACCAATTCCCTGTGCCGCTCCGGTCACTAAAATAACTTTGTTATTTAAAGCCATACTGTTCTCCTACTTATTCATAGCCAAAATGACTAGTCCACCATGACTTATAAGTTAACAATAATAACAATAAGTTACAAAGAAATGATTTTAATCTACCATTTGGAACTTATAAAAAACATTTCACTATCTGATAGCGCTATTTATTTTACTCACCAACGAAAAGTACACAAATTCGTAAATTAGCAGGTATTCGTTAATAAAAATCATTCTCAAACAAGTGAGCAAAAAGTGCGAAACTCCACTATTTAATACACGATTGTTGAATATACCAACATAAAAAAGCCACCAATTTGGTGGCTTCATGATAGCTAACTATATCGCTATAAGCGGATAATTATTTTTTAGACGCTTGAATATACAGCATTTCTAAAGCAATCGATGCCGCGGCTAATGCGGTGATTTCAGATTGGTCATAAGCGGGAGCCACTTCCACTAAATCCATCCCAACGATATTTAATGGCTGTAAACCACGCAGTAATTTCAGTGCACGGTCTGACGTTAAACCGCCAACGACTGGTGTGCCTGTGCCTGGTGCAAACGCAGGGTCAAGGCAGTCAATGTCAAAGGTTAGGTACACTGGCATGTCACCCACGATCTCTTTAATTTGCGCAACCATCTCGTCCACACCGCGGTCATTCACTTGCCCTGCATCGAGTACAGTGAAACCGTTGTCGCTATCGTGCTCAGTACGGATACCAATTTGCACTGAACGCGTTGGGTCAATCAAACCTTCTTTTGGTGCATGATAGAACATGGTGCCATGGTCATATTGACTACCATTGCCGTAAGTGTCAGTGTGAGCATCAAAATGCACTAGCGCCATTTTGCCGAAGTGTTTTGCATGTGCACGTAACAGTGGCAGCGTGACAAAGTGGTCACCTCCAAAGGTTAAGCAACGTTTGCCTGACTCTAACAGTTTTTCAGTATGTGCTTGCAGTTTATCGCACATGTCTTGTGCATCACCAAAAGCAAACACGACATCGCCGCAATCTACCACGTTTAAACGTTCTGTCAGTTTGAAGTTCCACGGCCAACGATGGCTTTCCCATGCTAGGTTAGTAGATACTTGACGGATTGCCGCAGGCCCATGACGGCTACCTGCACGGCCAGAGGTTGCCATATCAAATGGCACACCTGTAATAACCCACTCAGCGTCTGAGCTATATGGTTGAAAATTCAGTGGGAAACGTAAAAAACCAAATGCGTTAGAAACCAGTGAATTATCAACTTGATTACCTAAAGTACTATTAATCATTTTTTATTCCTCAAAATAGACCCGCCTATTAGCAAGCCCCTTTAATATTTGGTTCGAATGGTTTTTACCTAATCAACTTCGCACAGTATAAATAACAAGTCATGTTATGCGCATAAAGTTATTATCTATTCACCTTCTTGATGCGCTAAATAGTTCGCGTTGTGGCTAGGCGGCAAGAGAGGATATCTCAGGGAGCATACAAGAGTATGTGACCCGAGTAGCCGAGTGCAGCCAACACCGCCACAGCACGAAATATGACGAGCATTAAGTATTTATTCGTCTTCGAGATAAGTATAACCATACAACCCATTTTCGAACTCTGCCACAAAGTCTTTTTGCAGCTGCTCGCTCAGCCCCGTACCTTTGACTTGCTCTGTAAAACTGTCTAACAGTACCTCTGGCACCAGTTTGACGTATTGCAGCATATCTGCCACTGAGTCGCCTTCTTCACTTTGTAGGTAACGAATATTACCTTGGCTATCGACCCACACATCAATTGCTGCAGTATCTCCGAATAGGTTATGCATGTTGCCTAAGATTTCTTGATAGGCACCTATCATAAAGAAACCAATCATTGGTGGGTTTTCTGGATCATACGCTGGCATTGGCATGGTGGTTTCGACACCATCACCATCAACGTAATGGTCGATGATCCCATCAGAGTCACACGTGATATCTAAGAGCACCGCACGACGGTCTAACGGTTTATCTAAGCCTTCAATCGGTAACACAGGGAAAACTTGGTCAATCCCCCATGAATCTGGCAAAGATTGGAATAATGAGAAATTTACATAGAACTTATCTGCCATGCGCTCTTGCAGCTCGTCGATGATTGGACGGTGAGCGCGGTTGCTTGGGTCTAAGTCTTGCTGGATGCGACGGCAAATATTGAGGTATAGCTCTTCTGCCCATGCGCGTTGAGTTAAATCAAGTACGCCATGAGCATACTGGGTATGGGCTTCTTGCAAGTCGAACTGGCTATCATGCAACCATTCACGTAGCGAACGACTATTGCCTTGGTGCTGCATGGACTCCCATGTTTCCCACAGTGATACCAAAGAGCGTGGTGCGTCTTCATCTGGCGGTGAGGTTTTGGTAAATTCGTTACGCTCAACACCGATAACATTCGAGACCAACACAGTATGGTGCGCTGTCAATGCACGACCTGATTCCGTAATGACGGTTGGATGTGGAAGGTCAAATTCTTCACACGCATCGCCAATTGCCCAAATCACATTATTCGCGTACTCGTTCAAGCCATAGTTAACTGAACAATCGGACTGCGAACGTGTTCCTTCATAGTCAACGCCTAAACCGCCACCCACATCAAAGCATTGAATATTGACACCTAAACGATGCAACTCCACATAAAAACGTGCAGATTCACGAACCCCTGTCGCGATATCGCGAATATTGGCCATTTGTGAGCCTAAATGGAAATGCAGTAATTGCAGGCTATCTAAGCGATTTGCATTACGTAAAATTTCCACCAATTGCAGAACCTGCGTAGCCGCCAAACCAAATTTTGATTTCTCGCCGCCACTGGCTTGCCATTTGCCTGATCCTTGAGAGGCTAAACGTGCACGCACACCTAAACGAGGCGTCACATTCAAGCTTTCCGCTTCTTTTAACACCATCTCAATTTCAGACATTTTTTCGATCACAAGATAAACCTTATGACCCAATTTTTCCCCGATTAACGCTAAGCGAATATATTCACGGTCTTTATAACCATTACAGACGATGACAGTTTGTGTTTTGCCTGCGTTGGCGAGTACCGCCATAAGTTCCGCTTTCGAACCTGCCTCAAGCCCTAATGGTTCTCCTGAATTAACCAATGACTCAATCACGCGGCGCTGCTGATTTACCTTAATTGGATAAACCAAAAAATAGTCGCCTTTATAGCCATAGGATTCACGAGCGCGTCTAAATGCGGCATTAATTGAACGCAAACGGTGCTGTAAGATTTGAGGAAAACAGAACAATGCAGGCAAGCGCAAATGCTCTTGTTCTTCTTTGACTTGGTTAACTAATTCAGCAAGATCAACAAAAGTGTCAGGGTTTTCAGGATTTGGGCAAACACAGACATTTCCGCGCTCATTCACCTGATAGTAACCACCGCCCCAATACGCAATGTTATAGGTCTGGCGCATTTTGCGTGCGATATTATCATTCATAATAAACTCCTGTATGGAGGGGTGAGTGGCGCGCTCTCATTCCTGATATATGTCAGTAAAGACATAGCACTGGCAAGCAGTTATATCGGAGGAAACGGCAATACTCAGATTTTAATAAAAAGTGCTTAGAATTCTAAACAGTGACAATATACGACCTTAAGCTGACAAATTAATGACTCAGCCTTGAAGGTGTATTAAAGATGTGACGGTAACTTCGTGATGAAGTAAAGAATGACAGGAAAGTAAACGCCAAAGTCACACGGCGATCCGCATATGACGGTTGGATACTGTTATTCAGTAGATTATGGATCATTCCCCATTAACCCCCAATATAACTGTTTAGCCCCTTCAGATTTCAATGTTGTAGCACTATTTTGGCAGGCTGACCTGTTGATTTAAGCTATATCACCTTGTGTTTTATTGAAATTCAAAAGTTTATAAACATTCCTGATAGATAGTAGGCGCTTTATTTTGACCTACTGGTATATAACGGGAAAAAACAACCATCCGTTACGGTCGCAGTTTATACATCTATTGGACGCAAAAAGCAAAAGCAAAATGCCGAAATTGCGATAAAATTTTAACGGCAATAAATCGAGCTATTAATCACGGCGACCTATAAGCAAAAAATAGCTCATCGATATAATGCTATTCACCCTAAATGATTTTTAAGTGAAAAACAGCCAAATAAAATAAACCTCCCTTTCCTTAAGGATTTAAAGCGATTTTGCTTAGTTTATGACGTGTTAGTAGGGATTACGCCTAGGGGATGATAGTTAATTTGTGCCTCTATTCGTTTTTTGTATAAATACAGGTAGAAATTTTTACTTCATAGGACTAAAATAGCCGTCTAGATGTTAAAACATCCAATTATAAATTCTGCGAATTCTTAAGGTATTAAACTCATGGCTACACATCTCTTTACTTCTGAGTCTGTATCAGAAGGGCATCCAGACAAAATTGCGGATCAAATCTCTGACGCAGTACTTGATGCTATTCTTGAACAAGACCCAAAAGCTCGCGTTGCCTGCGAAACCTACGTCAAAACAGGTATGGTAATGGTCGGGGGAGAAATCACCACCAGTGCTTGGGTTGATATTGAAGAAATCACACGCAAAACGGTTCGTGAAATTGGTTACACCAGTTCAGATATGGGCTTTGATGCCAATTCTTGTGCTGTTTTAAGTGCGATTGGTAAGCAGTCTCCTGATATCAACCAAGGTGTTGACCGTACAGACCCATCAGAACAAGGTGCGGGTGACCAGGGCCTGATGTTTGGTTATGCAACCAATGAAACTGATGTGCTAATGCCAGCGCCAATTACTTATGCACACCGCTTAGTTCAACGCCAAGCAGAAGTGCGTAAAAATGGTACATTGCCATGGTTGCGTCCAGACGCGAAAAGCCAAGTCACCTTTAAATACGATAACAACAAAATTGTGGGTATCGACGCCGTTGTTTTATCCACTCAGCATTCTGAAGATATCCAACAAAAAGAACTGCATGAAGCGGTGATGGAAGAAATCATCAAGCCCGTTCTGCCAGCAGAGTGGTTATCAAAAGAAACGAAATACTTTATTAACCCAACAGGCCGTTTTGTTATCGGTGGGCCAATGGGTGACTGTGGCTTAACAGGCCGTAAAATTATCGTTGATACCTACGGCGGTATGGCACGTCATGGGGGCGGTGCGTTTTCTGGTAAAGACCCATCAAAAGTTGACCGTTCAGCAGCCTATGCAGCACGTTATGTTGCAAAAAATATTGTTGCGGCTGGCCTGGCTGATCGTTGTGAAATCCAAGTGTCTTACGCGATTGGTGTTGCTGAGCCAACCTCTATTATGGTGGAAACATTTGGTACAGCGAAAGTTGATGAGACTTTACTTATCCAATTAGTGCGTGAGTTCTTTGACTTACGTCCTTATGGTTTGATCAACATGCTTGACCTACTACACCCTATTTATCAGCAAACTGCGTCTTATGGCCACTTTGGCCGCCCACAATTCCCGTGGGAAAAAACAGACAAAGCAGAAGCTTTACGCGAAGCTGCTGGTCTGTAATACATCGAACTAAAACGTATTACACAAAAACCCATCATAGTGATGGGTTTTTTTATTGCTTGTGACTTAAACCCTATAAAATGGCTTAGGATTTTTGGCTAAATTGGTAAACGGACATCCCTGCAATCATTGCCAGCGTAAAAATAATTCCTTGAGTGATCCCCAAGCCAGTTAATAATAATGCAGGTCCTGGGCAAATCCCTGCAAGTCCCCAACCAAGGCCAAATACCGCACTCCCAGCCAACAACTTTTTGTCTATTTTTTGATTAGTTGGAATTTGCAACGGGCAATTTAACACACTCACACGGCGCTTTTTCACCCATGCATAAGAAACTCCGCTAATCGCCATCGCAACAGCCATCGTCACCAGTAATGAAGGATCCCAATTTCCAGTGATATCTAAGAATGCTAAAATTTTGGCTGGATTTCCCATCCCCGCAAGCACTAACCCCAAGCCAAATAAGACCCCTGAAATTAAGGCAATAAGAATTGGCATCAGTTTATCCCCCTAACCCAAAATGATTAGAAATCGCAACGGTCACAAAAGCAACAATCATGAAAATCAACACCGCGACAATTGAGCGACGGGAAAAACGCGCCATCCCACAAATGCCGTGTCCACTTGTACAACCGCTCCCTAAGCGCGTGCCAAAGCCAACGAATAAACCCGCGATGATCAAAATAGGCGTACTTGCCGCGATATTGACTTCAGGTGTATAAGCAAACCACGTAAATAAAATCGGCGAGATAATAATGCCCAAAATAAAGGCAACCTTCCATGCGGTGTCCCCTTTAGTCGGTTTTAAGATCCCTCCCAAAATACCGCTAATCCCAGCAATTCTGCCGTTAAAAACCAACAAAATTGCCACAGCAACACCAATGAATACCCCACCAATTGCTGCTGAGACTGGTGTGAAATTTGCCCAATCAATACTCATCTTATTTCTCCTGCACGGGGCAATAAAGTTGATATAACGTATTGAGTAACGTGAATAATTTTTCATCCGCAATTGCATAATAAATGCGTTTGCCCTCACGGCGAGTTTTCACAAGCCCATCATTACGCAACACCGTAAGTTGCTGGGATAATGTAGGTTGTTGGATACCGAGTTGTTGCTCCAAATCGCTGACGCAAGCCTCCCCTTGAGTCAATTGGCACAATAAAATTAGCCTATCTGGGTTACCCAACGTTTTTAATAAGGAAGCCGTTTGTGATGCCGCCTGTTTCATAGCTGAAAGCTGCTGTTCCGATGTGATATTATTCATACAGTCACTTATACTTAACAATATTATATATAAATACAATATATTATTTAATATAATAACTGTCAATTTTTACTTGTTTGAAAGCAACTGCATCACGTATTCTTAACTAATGAAAACCATTCGAGTCCCCATATTCCTACAACAGCACGTTATGCGAGTTCTACGCGAAAAGCTGGCCCTTGCTGAACAAAAACTGGAACAAACATTTCCTGAGCCCGCTGTTAACTACAAACAGCGAGGTACCACGGCGGGTAGCGCTTACCTGAAAGAGTGGGAAATTCGCCTCAATGCAACCCTACTGATTGAAAACACAGAAAAATTTATCGATGAAGTCATCCCTCACGAACTTGCACACTTGTTGGTATACCATGTGTTTGGGCGTAAAGGTGTTGCCCCCCATGGGAAGGAATGGAAATGGATGATGCAGCATGTATTAGAGGTTGATGCGAAACGCACACACAACTTTGCCGTTGCAACGGTAAAAAGCAAAACATTTGCCTATCACTGTGCTTGCCAAACCGTACATCAATTAACCATTCGTCGCCATAATAAAGTGGTACGAGGGGAAAACCAATATTTGTGCCGTCAATGTGGGGAGATTTTAAAACAAGAAAAATTAATCGAAACTGCGGCAGAAAACTGATTTCCTGCCGCATCAAATTTGAGGCGTGTGCTTAAGCGAACTCCGTCATCACTAATTTAGCAATTTCAAAGTAAATGATTAAGCCAGTTCCATCGATAAAGGTCGCGATAAACGGTGCAGATACCACGGCTGGGTCAACTTTCATTTTCTTTAAAACCATTGGAATAATTGAAGAAACAATCGCACTCCACATTGTAATCGCGACGATAGTTAAGCTCACCACGATAGTCACTTCATGGCCAACACCTAAAATCCAAGCACGGATTAGGGCTGCTCCGCCAATAGTAATTGCAACTAAAAACGAAGTTGAAACCTCTTTCTTCAGGACTGTGCCTAAATTACGCAAACTCACCTCGCCCAATGCCATCGCACGGACTAACGTTGAGGTAATTTGTGTTCCACTGTTACCCCCCGTTCCAATTAATAATGGAATAAAGAAAGCCAGTGAAATTGCGGCTTCAAGTTGTTCTTCAAATGCTTTTAGTACTGTTCCTGTGTATGCTTCCGCCACAAACAACATTAATAACCAAACCACACGCTTACGCCATAATGTGACTGGGCTTGTGGTTAAGTAAGGTTCATCAAGTGGTGTGGTTGCGCCTTGTAACTGCGCATCAAGTGTATTCTCATCTTCAATCAGTTCTGCGATATCTTGCGGACGCAAAACCCCCATTAACTTGCCAAATTGCACCACTGGGATCATATCTAACCCACTATGGTTAATCAGGTCATAAACATCATGACGAGATTGTTCAGGCGCAACTGAAAAATAATTGTGACGCATAATATCTGACACAAATAAGTTTTCAGGTGATGCTAATAATGATTTAACTGAAAGAATACCATTTAAATAATTGTCGTTATCGACAACAAATAAATAGGTGGGGATTTGCTCGCCCTCAAGGTGCTCAATAAGGTTTTGTTTTACACAAGCAATTGAATCTGCGACAGAAACTGGCAAATATGATTGGCTCATATATGCGCTGACTGTGGCGTCATCGATTTTTGGTTGTTGTGTATTGTTGCCTTTGAGGCGTGCGTCTTTCATCGCGGATTGAGCAATGGCAACTGCTCCCGCTTTGTTCTGGGTAGTGAATGTCATTTTTTTAGTCCCTAGTTACTGTTGGTTACTCAAACAGTACTCACATAGGGGCGAAACCAGATGAGAGAATGCGAAAGCTATCTCTTCGTCTCGGTTTTAGCACTATACAACGTATCCTGTCTTTAACAGGAAGTTACATGGGGATATACCTTCGGTCGATATATCCTGTCCTAATCTTGGGCGTCTCTCGACGTCGTCAGATCAGTAACCTATGTTTGTATAGGAGCCTCGCCTAACGAGATACTGCACTTTGGATGCGGCGCGAATTATACCCACTGAGAAATTAATTACCACCCTATTCCTACGGTTTTTTACGCATTGAAAACTTACCGTTTAGGTCTCGTTTAAGTTAATGTTTAAAATAAACTAATAAAGTAACAAAATGTAATTTTAAATAATTTTCATTACTTTTCTATTAACAGTTAGCATAAAAAATAAATAATCATGTGGAAAATTAAAAATGTATTTAAAATAATCGTTAACGTTTTTTATATTATACAAAGAAAACAATGACCAAACTTCATGACTACAGCCTATTTCAGCTTTTCAAGATAGATTCGCCCCATTTAATATAATGTGAACTCATATAGCGAGTAAGATAAATCACTCATACTATTATATCTTACAATCCTTTCTTTCACCAAGGTGAAAAAAACAGAAATTTAGGTATGGAAATTTACTTATGGCGATATTTAACTCCAAAAAATAATATGAGGGCACTTTTTTAATTTTATATAAATGTTTTTTTATTTTAATTCAGAATTAAATATCAACGGATTTATCTTAAAATAAATCAAGATTTATTAACCGTGAAAATTTTATTATGGATAAAGTAATTGTAGGAATGTTAACTAGCTTAACATTTCGTGTAAATGATGAAATAAAAATCGCGGCGATTTCCGCTTTAGGAGATTTTAAAGCAACGATTGAATATAATGATGCTATTATAAGAATCATAGACTTGTGCCAAGACCCAAATAAGGAAGTTGCTGTTTCAGCGATCAATACATTAAGTAAGTTATCGGTGTATTTTATACAAACCCCGCTATTAGAACATTAAATTTTACTCTTATTTTATGTATTGTAAATTTTAAATACCTTTTATATGGAATACTGTCCCATTAAATAATACATGAGACAGTATATTATTATTTAAATAACATTAGGCTATTTCAGTGTCGCCTTGTAATTGACAACTACATGCTAAAACATACCCTTCTGCTATTTCAGCGGCGGTCAATGTCATTGTACTTGTTGTTGTATAATTGCCTGATAATACTTTTGTCTTGCAACTTCCGCAAACACCTGCACGGCATGCAGCAATAACAGGTTGTTTATTTTGTTCTAATGCAGATAATAACGAAATCCCCACAGGCACTTTAAAATCAGCGAGGCGCTGGCGAATTTTAAGCGTCAGCACATCTTCGCTATTAGCCACTTCTGGCTCAGTTGAAAAACGTTCCATAAAAAAATGTTCGGCAGGTACACCTAAATTAGCCGCAAATTGCTGAGCATTTTTCATATAAGGAACTGGCCCACAAGTCATCACTACCCGTGAAGCAATATCGGGGACTAATGCTTGTAGTTTTTCTTCATTTAATCGACCTTGGGCTAACTCCCCATTATCTGGCGTTTCAGCCATAATACATAACTGTAAACGTTCTGGGTATGCACGTGTCAGTTGTTGCCATTCCTGCGCAAATATAACTTGCTTGTCGTCTCGCACATTAAATAATACTTTAACATGCGTTTCTGGACGATTGGCCATCAACCAGCGTGTCATTGACATAATTGGCGTCACGCCACAACCCGCAGCAAGCATTAGATATTGTTGGCTTTTCACATTTGCACAGGTAAATTCCCCTTGAGCTTCAGACAACCAGAGGTAATCCCCAGGCTTCACTGCACGAGTTAACCAGTTAGAGCCCATACCATCCTCTAATCGCCTAACGGTAATTGAAATATAACGGCTTTGACCTGGTGATGAAGAGAGAGTGTAAGCCCGCATGACATCATCACTATTTTTAATACTAACCAATGCATATTGCCCTGGTGAATACATATAAAAATCATGATTAATTAAGTTGATCGTCCAAACATCCGATGTTTCTTGGATAATCGAATGAATTTGCATTCTATTTGGACATAAACTACTTGGCATTGTCATCGCACGACTCCTTTAAAGGGGCTTTCGCCCCTCTCTTCTCATATCTGTGTTTAGGCTTGTTATATTTTTCTGGCTAATTATGCAGGTAAGATTTCAGCCAAATCTTGCTCAACTGTCGTAATGCTACGCATTCCAAACTTCTCATTTAATACATTGAGTAAGTTTTCAGTTAAGAAACCAGGTGCACTTGGGCCGGTATAAATGTTTTTCACGCCAAGGGCCAGAAGGGTTAATAAAATCACGATGGCTTTTTGCTCAAACCACGACAAAATTAAGCTCAGCGGTAAATCATTGATACCACATCCCAGTTTTTCTGATAAATTCACAGCAAGCATAATCGCTGAGTAGGCATCATTGCACTGACCCACATCAAGTAAGCGTGGTAAGCCTTCTAGGGTACCAAAATCTAATTTATTGAAACGATATTTACCGCAAGCCAGTGTTAAAATCAGGCAATCTTCAGGTACTGCACGTGCAAAATCAGTGTAATAACTTCTTTCATCACGGCTGCCATCACACCCTCCAACAAGGAATACATGACGTAATTTTTTCTGTGATACTAAATCAATTACCGCGTCTGCTGCACTTAACAGGGTTTGGCGACCAAAACCAACCGTAATTTTGTGTTCGATTTCGGTATATGGGAAACCCGCTAATGATTGTGCTTGCGCGATCATTTCTGCGAAATCATCACCCTCGAGGTGTTTTGCTCCAGGCCAACCGACAATACTGCGAGTCCAGATCCGGTCTTTATAATCCCCCACATCTGGGTCAATAATACAGTTTGAAGTCATCAATACAGGGCCTGGGAACTTCGCAAACTCCACTTGCTGATTTTGCCAACCGCTACCGTAGTTACCCACTAAGTGTGCGTATTTTTTCAGCTCAGGGTAACCGTGAGCAGGTAACATTTCACCGTGGGTATAGATATTAATCCCTGTTCCTTCCGTTTGTTCTAATAGCATTTTTAAGTCTTTCAGGTCGTGACCTGAGATTAAAATACATTTCCCTGCAACAGGGCGAACATTAACTTCCGTCGGCGTTGGGTGACCAAACTCGCCAGTTTCACCTGCATCTAAGATTTCCATGATTTTGAAGTTCATCAAACCAATTGCCATGGAATTATTGAGCAGTTCATTCATATCAGCAGGTAATGTACCAAGCCAAGCCATAATTTCATGATATTGACCATAAACATCATTATCATATTGGCCTAAAACATGTGCGTGCTCCATATACGCTGCCGCACCTTTTAAACCATACAAGCAGAGCATACGCAGACCATGGATATCCTCACCCACTTGTGCTTTATCGATATCTAATGCAAATTTTGCCGCTTGTGCTTGTAGTGTTGGGATGTCAGACCCATCTAATTGTAAATTAATGAGTGGATGATTAAATGCGACTGCGCTATTCACAGATTGGCAGTGTTTAATTAATTTATCGCGTAAATAAATCGCTTCACGTGCATAACCAATAATACGGTCTGAATCAAAGTTCACGTTGGTTAACGTGGAGAAAAATGCGCGGGGTGCAAAGCTATCGATATCATGATCAATAACGCCTAAAGTCCGTGCAGTAACCGCACTCGCAGATAAACTTTGCAATACAGCAACTAATAAATCTTGTAGATCAGACGTTTCAGCTGTTTTACCGCACATACCCTGCGCGTATGCACAGCCATTTCCAGCTGGAGTTCTAATTGTTTGTTCACATTGCACACAGTACATGTTGTTCGCCTCTTAAAGTTGCATTTCAAATACAACATTAAGATTACGCTCTTTATTAGAATAAAAAAGAGACATTTCAGGTTATCTAACCATTTATTGATCTATATTAATATTCAATGTTAATGAGAACTATTCACATCAATTAAAGTATGCTAAATAAACAAATTCGCCTTTTTCTGTGTTACTTTTTGTTCCTTTCAGCCTACCTTATGAAAAAAAATCATTTCCTATGATGGTTTTCGAGTAAGCCTTGGTATACTAAATATAAGTGGTTGTTATTTGGTCGTAATTAGAGAATCCAATAAAGATGATACAGGCAAACGCGTCCCAAAAATCTCCCCCTTCTTCAGCCAAAGGGTTATTCACACGAATAAAAAGCTCAGACAAGACGCCATTAAAGATCCTATTACTGTCCGCCATTATTGGCGCATTTGTAGGATTAGTCGGCTCTTTATTTGAAATGGGCACAACATGGGTCAGCAACATTCGAGTTCAATCGGTAGATGAACTTGTTGATAACAAGTGGCTGGTTGTTGTAACCATGTTTTTTGTTTCCGCCATTTTAGCGATGATTGGCTATTACCTCGTAAAACGCTTTTCTCCAGAATCTGGAGGGTCAGGGATCCCTGAAATTGAAGGCGCTTTACAAGATTTACGCCCTGTCAGGTGGTGGCGAGTGATCCCCGTAAAATTTATTGGTGGCCTTGGCACATTGGGTTCAGGAATGGTTTTAGGCCGTGAAGGCCCAACAGTACAATTAGGCGCAAATATTAGCCAAATGTTCTATGACCTTTTTCGCTTAAAGGATAATGAATCCCGCCATACTTTATTAGCTTCAGGGGCAGCAGCAGGTTTGGCCACTGCGTTTAATGCCCCCCTTGCAGGCATATTATTCATTATCGAAGAGATGCGCCCACAATTTAAATACAGTTTAATCTCCATTAAATCGGTGTTTATTGGTGTAGTGACTGCCACAATTGTTTACCGCTTAATCAACGGTGAAGCTGCTGTACTCAATATTGGACAATTTTCTGCTGCTCCGATGAATACCCTGTGGTTGTACCTTATTTTGGGTATGTTATTTGGCATTATCGGCATTTGTTTTAACCACTTCCTGCTGTTCTTACAAAGCCAGTTTCAACGTTTTTACCAAAATAAACTTTCTCGTTTTGTCATGATGGGCGGTTTAATCGGTGGCCTTTGTGGCGCAATTGGTGTTTACATGCCTGAAATTGTGGGTGGCGGTTATGCCGTGATCCACCAGATGGTTGCTGGTAGTTTTACCGTCACCTTATTATTATTGTTTTTTGCACTGCGTTTTCTGACGTCGACCATTAGCTTTAGTTCAGGTGCACCTGGTGGGATTTTTTCACCTTTACTCGCTTTAGGTACATTATTTGGAGGGATTTTTGGTTACAGTGCATTAGCGCTTTTTCCTGAATACCAAATCGAAGTGGGCACATTTGCCATCGCTGGAATGGGTGCTTTATTTGCAGCAACAGTAAGGGCCCCATTAACAGGGATAGTCTTAGTTTTAGAAATGACCAATAATTACCAGTTAATCCTACCGATGATTATTACCTGTATTGGCGCCACTATGATGGCTCAATTCTTAGGCGGTAGACCGCTATACGCTGTCTTATTAGAAAGAACCTTAGCACGTAGCGAGAAAGAAAAAGCGGCAAACTCATAACTCTTGTGTAAAAAGGGGGCTTTAATTAGCCCCCTCATCTTAATTATTTCTTTTTAGCAATTAGCGTCGCAAAATTTAATTTAATGCGGTTACCTTGTGCATCTGTACGATGTAAATGCCCAGGATTTTCATTGTATTTTAAGATATCCCAATCTTGGTAATAACCCTCTAATTCACCTGGTTTTAAGAAACACTTGAATGGTACTAAATCCAATGGTGCATCTGGCGTTTCAACTGCGCAGACAATCACATTGACTCCACCAGATAACGTGTGTTCTTGCATGTTTCTCACCACATCAGTAATTTTTTCTCGCTGTAAGAACATCAATACCACAGTAGAAATAATTAAATCGTAATCACCTTGAATTTGGTGACTATTGATGTCATAAACTGCGGTATTAATATTATCAATACCTGCTTGTTTTTTAACAAAATCAATTGCCTGAATATGTTGCGGATTGATATCAACCGACGTGACATCATACCCTTGCAATGCAAGATAAAAACTGTTTCGCCCACGTCCTGAACCAAGATCCAGCGTTTTACATGGCTTAGCAAGATTATTTTCACACAGATAACGCACTTCAGAATGTGGGGTTGTTAAACCGTATTCTTTATAAAACTTAAGTTCAGGCTTACACATAAATGAAAGCTGGCACTGCATATCATCGCTACATTTAGAAATGCGGTGCCAAACTTGCGGCTCAATTATTGGTGGCTGGTTATTTATATCAAACGTGAAATGTTGTTCACTACCATCATCATTAAAAATGATGAAATCTAAAGAGCCTTGCAGCACCTTCAATTGCGCATAAGAATCTTCTTTTGTGTTATGACGTTCTTGAAACATTAAAGGAAGAGACGCTTTATCCCAGACAGGCATGGTCTTGTAACACACTAGCTCGTTCATATCATCACCAATAAGTTGCATTTTAAATGCATCTTATACTGTTAGTTTATTATCTGCAAAGTATTCATCAATAAATTACTGAGGCTTTGATACATATCAACCTACAGCAATTACCGTAGGTTGATACCCAAAGATTGGACACTAATAACCTAATTGTTTTGCGCTAAGCCCTAAGAACTCAAATGGTTTTGTCACCACATAATTATTAGTGGCATCCCCTGAATAGATATGACTTTGCTCTTCACCTAGATCCAACTTTTTCACTTTTCCAGTCTCAGCCGAAAAATCGATTTTCGCTAAATCCGTCCAAAAAATATTAGGCGTGAGTGCAGACTCAAAAAAGTATAATTGACGCTTATGATCTACAAGGGTACGCCAACGAGTTGAGGAGATTTCAGGGGAAGATTCAGAACTTAAACCATAAGGTACAGAGACGTTACGGATCACTCCAAACACACTCGCAACCGCTTTATTTGCCGTGGTATTTTGAGGGATGGCATTGACATAAAACTGAGCACGAGCGAACCTGTCTGCTGATCGGTTAGTACCTGGTAACATCACAGTGCCACCAATACCTTGCCAATATTCCTGCATTGCCAGTTGTTTTTCATAGGTTGGTGAGTTGGTCATGACTTGATATTGACGGCTGTGATGAATAACTTGCTTGCCATCAATATATTCAATGATTGCACTATCACCGCTAGCATCAGAAATCGATAGATGTAAGGTGGCTAAACGGTCTTGGCCAGGAACATTATCAGTGGCCACCAGCAATGGATTTTTTTCAAGCGCCTCAACGGCCTCGGCGACAGTCGCATAGTTGTCTAAAACATATTGCGCCCATAGTGAAATTGATAATGCAGGTTGTTTGTCATTGACTTGCGGATATTTAGATTCTGCTAGCCACAATAGATTGGCAACTAAACCTTCTTCATTAATACCATCAGTGGTCGAAATATCGTACCCTGAAGCAATCACACTGCCGTATTTTGATTTCCATTTCACTGAATTCGGCCCCGCTACACCATCCCGCACCATACCACGTGGAAAGATCCAAAGATTAGTGCCGATATCATATTTCCAGTCCATGGTTCGCCCTGTCATGATTTGCTCATTTTCCCCTAAATACACAACACGGGTACAAGCTTGGCTAACCACGGCTGGCAAAGAAATTGCCGCTAGGGTAATGAGCGTCACAATACTTTTTTGAACGAACTTCATGCCACCTCCAAAAGAGATAAAACTAACAGATTGATATAGTAAGCATACTACATAAATGCAGATAATAAGTTTTGCACAGATAAAGTATAAAAAATGGCAGGAGATGTGAATAAAATAAATGTAATAATTAATAATACGTAATAGCACCCCATTAAGAGGTGCGACTATTTAACCTAAAACTAATTATTCACCGATGAAAATAAAGAACGTAATAATGCGGCTTTTTTCCCGTTATCAGGGATAGCAAGAATTTCATCATAAAAACTGATGGATATTTGGCAAGCAAGTGCAGGGGATTTTTTACCTGCCTCTAAATTCCCAAGAATTGCAGCATCTGCACCATATTCAGCACTCAGACCAGCGGCTAATTGGCTGAGTGTTTCCGTATATTCAGTGGGTGACATTAACGCCTGAGTTTTACCTGCTTCACTGGAAATCAATAATTCATTGGTCGCTTGAATTTGCTTCAATAATACTGCTTGGCTTTTTTTCGGTGGAATGATTTCAGCCGTTTCTCTTAAATGTGGAAATAGTGAATAAAAACAGGTTTTCCCTGTAGGGTCTTCTTCCAATAAAACTTTAAGATAATCATTAACCTTACTGGTAAAATTAATCACTGCATCATCAGATGCGTATTCCATTCGTTCTAAGACCAGTTTCATCACACTACCGACAACTTGGTCGAATAATTGGCGACGAATATCTTCGTTTTCAGGGTAGTATTGTGTAATCAGGTGTTCAAAGCTTTGATAGGTTTCAGGGCTGATTTTTTTCACCGTCGCAATAATTGGCAGCTCTTTCTCAGCTTGCGCTAACGCTTCCGAGTGGATAGCGGTATTATTGTCTGTAGATAACACATTGTTATCTTTGCTTAACCAGTAAAAACCGACTGCAAATGCAATAAATATAATGCTAACTATCAATGCGGTTTTACGTGAACTATGTGTATTCAAAGTCGCCCTGCCTTTTCTTAATAAAACGAATAACTACTCTCATTTTCACGTTATTACGTTACCTTTTCGTCACATTCAATCACCCAAAGACATTAAGCCTCTTAGGTAATTATAGTGTGCATTACGATAACATCCTGAATTAACCTGAAAAAAGTGATATTGGCTATTTTAGCCTGTATCAATGCGGGCTAGCTATAGGAATAAGGGAAATTGCGAGGGAAAAAAGAGAGGAATTGCCACAAAAAATCAATTCGTTCTTTTATGAAAAAACACCCTCAAGGTTTATTTCCCCGAGAGTGTTGTCATAGAATTATTTAGTCTGAACGCCTTCAACTGAAATTAACAGTTGAGCTTCTTGGGATTTAGGGCCCAAATCAGACTTAATATTAAACTCTTTCAACTTAATGTTACCTTGCGCTTCGAAACCTGCACGGTATCCACCCCATGGATCTTTACCTTCCCCCATGAGTTTTGCATCTAATGTAATTGGTTTCGTTACACCATTTAAGGTGAAATCACCCGTAATTTTGTAGGCTTCACCGTCTTTTTTCACTTCCGTTGAAACGAATTTCGCTTCTGGGAATTTAGAGGCATTTAAAAAGTCTGCGCTGCGTAAGTGTTTATCACGCTCTGCATGGTTAGTATCGATGCTGCCTGTTTTAATCGTCACTTCAACTTTGTCTTTTGATGGGTCTTTTGCATCATAAGTAAAGTTACCATCAAAATCTTTAAAACTGCCGTATACCCAGCTATAACCTAAGTGCTGAATACGGAATTCGATGAAAGCGTGTTGGCCTTGCTTATCAAATTGATAAGTTTCAGCAAGTGCAGAACCTGCCGTTAAAAATAGAGCACCAGAAGCCAGACCAAGAACCGTTTTCTTCAACATAATTATCTCCACGTTACTTATCGGGATTAAAACCCAACATTCTTTTTAATGTAATATCACGATCAAAGATGTGATGTTTAAATGCAGCAAACGCATGTAAAACTGACAATAAAACTACCGCCCAAGCGAGGTACAAGTGAATTTCACCTGCGGTATCCGCTTGTGTTGCAGCGCCAGTAAATAAAGCGGGAACATCAAACCAACCAAATACGCTGATTGGCTGTCCATCAGCGGTCGAAATTAAATAACCGCTAATCAAAATACTGAATAAAATAATATAAATCAGAATTTGAACAGTAATAGAACTGACTCTAGTTAATTTACTGTAACTTGATAATGGCTTTGGTGGCGGTGAAATAAATCGCCAAATCACACGAAATGCCATAACAATAAATAATAATATTCCTATACTTTTATGAATTTCTGGTGCTTGGTGGTACCAACTATCATAATAGCCCAGCGTCACCATCCATAAACCTAAAGCAAACATTCCATATACGACAATCGCGACTAACCAGTGGATGAGCAGCGAAATGTGCCCATAACGGGTTGTATTATTTTTCCATTGCATGATAAAAAACCAGTTAGAGATGAAGGTGATATTTAATTAACTAAGCCGTAATAATCATAAGGTGAAATTAATTTTATTCCTATCCCAAAGTTAGACAAATATTTTGTTGAAGATATTCAAATACGATCACCATTATAAAAAATAGTTTATTATTCCATTTTGTCTATATTAAATAATAAAATTTGAATAAAGTTTTTTCCAGTTTTGTAAATCACTATGACAGTTTATTTTTTAATAGTGTTATTCATTCTATCTTATTCTGATTCGTTATATTCTGTTTAGCGATAAAAAACATTTGTAGACCCATCATCTTCCTTTTACATTGGTATTCTCTCTTCCCTACTTTTTTGATGAGCAGGTTCGCCTATGTACACACTTTGGATTGCTAACAAAAATTACTCTTCTTGGTCATTACGTCCTTGGGTTTTATTAAAAACGTTGCAAATTCCTTTTGAGGAAAATATCTGTTTTTTTGAAAGCGGCAGAAGCAGTCATGATAAATTTAGCCGTTTTTCTCCGACGGGGTTAGTCCCTTGTTTAGTGGATGGGAAACAAACCGTTTGGGACTCTTTAGCGATTTGCGAGTATGTGGCAGAAGATCACCCCCAAGTGTGGCCAACAGGCCGTGCAGCTAGGGCTTGGGCACGTAGCGCTAGCGCTGAAATGCATTCAGGTTTCACTGCCTTACGCCAACAATGCCCAATGGATGTTTCTCGCAATGCACCATTAACTGAAATATCCCGTGAGTTGCAAGCAGACATCGACCGAATTTCACAGTTGTGGCAAGAAGGGCTGGAAAAATTTAGCGGCCCTTGGCTGGCTGGAAATGAATTTACAGCGGTAGATGCTTTTTATGCCCCTGTTGCATTTCGTATCCACAGTTACCAGTTGCCAGTTAATGCAGCGGCACAACAATGGGTTGCCCGTATGCTGAGTTTGCCTGCGATGCAAGAATGGCGACAAGCTGGCATTCAAGAGCCCCATATCGACCATTAAAAAAATAGCGCAGAGTCTTTTTTCTCTGCGCTATTTTCAACCGATTATTGTTCGGTAAAAAATCACCTGCACGAGCATCAAAATTAATTATTAAACAATGTGTTTAACAAACAAACGAGTTACGTGCATTTTTACGACAAACGCAATTTAAAGTGTTTCATCCCACGGATCTGCTGTCATCACATCACCTTGTGGTGTATGCAATGTCACCTGGTCATTTTTAAACCACTCCGCTAATGAAAACCCCCCTTTCGGCGTTTCCACATGAATATCGATGGGGCAATAAGGTGTATTCGCTTTGATGGCAAATTCAGCAAAATCTTCTTTTTGATGGCGCGTTGGGCAGCGCAGTACTACATCGAGGTCGCAATCGGACAGCATGCTTTGAATATCCGTTGCCAACGTATAGGCACAGCTCCCCGCTACGCCCCATTTCCACGGCCATTTGGTTTGTGAAATTAGCCATAAAACCTGTACAGGTGGCAATGCAATAAACATCGACCGTTGTAATTCAACGGAATCAGCCACCAATGATTCCACATTCATAATGTGAGTGATTGCTGATTTTTTGATTTGTGTCGTAGCACGTTGATGCGGCTTAATACCCCGTATTGCGACTGTCACATAACCGTCTTCTGCCTTATCACGGTACACCGTCAGTGGCAATTTGCTATTCCACTGTGCGCCAACCCATTCAGGGAGTGATTCTATCTCGACATCTTCATTACTGCCGACCCAAACAAAATCATGAGGATTGATTATTTGCATTTTTTTACCTTTATGATTGTTACGACTGCTCTTTGTCTATTATGCCTTTTTTGCTATATAAAAACAGAAGTTACCTCGACTTTGCTTTAGCAATAACATTTATTTCCAATCTGATAAAATACATATTCTCCCTTGTAATCCCATGATGCTTATTATTTAATTACCTTAATAATTAATAAGTTAAATATCGGTTTATGAGCGTCGTATTATGAGAACATTTCCAGCTATTCACGATGGGATAACCTTTACCAGTTGCATACTTTTCAGTGCGGCAACCGCTTTTGCAATTTTAGATGCACAAGCGGCTATGTGGGCGGCCTTCTCAACCTTATATTCCTTTAATTTATTCAATGCTGCGAAAGAATATAAAAATTATACTTATACCGCGTTTTGTTTATTGATGATCTTAGTGGCAATTTTTATTGGCGATACCCTGCGTCTTGGTACTGCTTTTTATCTTTACCTGGCAGTCTTTTCGTTCATTTATTATCAATTGTACGGCACCGATCCCGCCATGGATTTAACCATGAAATTTATGATTATCATGTCAACCATTGGGACAATTTTACCCGATATTTCTAAAAGCTTAGCGCTGGGATTTATTATTGGCAGTACAGTAACACTGATTACCTATTATGTTCTTAGCCACAAAATGACGCGCCCCAGTGTGGTCACCAGCGCCTTAGTTGAACGCAATTTATTTACCTTGCGTAAAAATATTATCCCACGGTCAATGACCTATGCACTGGGATTATTACTTGCACTTGCGATCCCACGGTTTATCGACCTCGGGCACTTTTATTGGACACTACTGACTTTTGTGTTTGTTTTGCACCCCAAATCACAAAGCATTATTAAGATTACCTTGCAGAGAGTCTTAGGCAGCCTGATTTCTGTTTTACTACTCTATTTTTTATTTAATACTCCACTCATGCCGTATATCGGGTTAATTGCGATGGTCGTTTTTGCTTTTTTAATGCCAATGAGTTTCCATCACGGGTATACCTTTATGACTTTTGTTGTAACGAGTTTGATACTCTCCGTGCTTGAACAAGTGGTGTATTGGCGCCATCCAACCTATGAATTACTGTTCGACCGCGTATTAGAAACCGCATTGGGTGGTGCAATTGCCATTGTGACGAGTATTATTTTGAAATTGTTCCGTGAGGGAAGCTCAACTGGGCAAACCGTGGAAAAAGGTTAATTTTCCACGGCGACCGCATTTACCAAGGCAGAGGGGCTTTCTCATTATTTGCGTGTTCTCCGTAATATAATGACGGTAAGAAACGCGATAAATAAGTAAATTCGTTATAACAATGGCGCATTAATTCAAGCCCGATATTGTCAGGTAATTCATTGATAGGGTCAGCTAATGAAGCGCCCAGTAAAAAACGGCTCCGCAAAACGCAGCCAAACTCGGTGTCTCGCGTAATGTGCATCATTTTGCCATCGACTGGGTAACCTTGAGCATCCATCAATACATTGTTCCCAAAACCAATTGAAGCACAAACTGCCCCCGAGATTGATTGGTTTTCAATCGCTTGTTTCAGTGCATTTGAGTCAAAAAAGTCACTGGCTTCGCGAAATTTCAATTTAGCGGCAACAGGGGGGATCTCCCCTAATGATTCAACCGCATGAATTGATGCACCAATATAACTTTCCCCTTTTTTCCACTTGTCATCCCATCCATGGTGGGCAACATGGTCATGGGGATGCCACCAGCGGATGTGCTGCGTTGTTTCAAAAAAAGTAAACCACCACTCCACCATTCGGCCTTTACAACCGTGTAAGTCCGTTCGAACTGCAACAGTAAGTAACCCATTTTCATCCCTTTCAATTCCCATCTCTAACCGTAATGGTGCAGGTAACAGTATGTCATTTACATTTTCGACGGCCCAAGCGGTATTCATTTTCATCTTTCACCTCAATTAGGAAACTTTATTTGTTTCCTAATTATATTTGAGCTAAAATACGCCTAAGTCAAGCACAAAAAATAGAGCGCCATTTATGCAAAAAGATGAACCGAGCAAATCGACACGCGGTAGACCCAGTGTTCCTGAAGCTGAATTAAAAGAAAAAATTATTCAGGCCACAGCGCAATCTCTCCTTGAGGAAGGTTACTTATCCACCACCATTGATACGGTGGCAAAACGAGCAGGTGTGGCGAAAAAGACTATCTACCGCTTTGTTGATAACCGCGAAACGTTAATTGAGATGGTGATTTTGAGTTGGACAGACAGCTTTGTTCCCCTGTTTGAGCAAGAAGCACAATCAACCGATAACTTTTTTGCCTTGCTTACCCAAAACCTCAATGCAATTGCACAAAAAGTATTGTCTTATGAAGCCGTTGGGCTCTTTCGTTTATTGCAAACCGATTTCAAACAAAAACACATTTTGCTCGATAAATACCAAAAAAGTGGCATCGAACGCAGCCGCCAACTGTTGACGCAGTGGTTAGTTCGCCATAAAGAAAAGCAGCTTATCAAACAAGCGGATTTTGTGGTGCTCAGCGATTTAATCTTATCCATGGCCATCGCCGAACCATTGAGGCAGATTTCCTTAGGGCTCTCCCCTGCGGGGTTAACACCCACAATTGAAGCAAGAACAGAACAAGTCGTTGCCCTTTGTAAACACGTATTGCACCCATAAAAACTGGCGAATGATATCAAGAAAATGCATTAAGTACATTCCGCAGAAGATAAATCTGCCCTATACTTTAATGAGATGATATTTACAAAATCAATCAAACAACAGTGTGTCACACACTAGGGGTTCCGTATGAAAATATCGATCATTGGTGCGACCGGTTTTGTGGGAAAAGCATTAGTTGCAGAAGCGCTGCGACGCCATCACCAAGTGACTGCCATTTCTCGCCATAGCAACACCCTGCCGCAACATGCTCATTTGATAACAGAATCTGGGGATATTACCGATGTGGCTTGGCTAACGTCTCGCCTTAAAGGCCAAGATGTGGTGATCAGTGCATTTAACGGTGGCTGGCAAAATCCGAACTTGTACCAAGACACGGTTACAGGGAACAACGCCATTTTGCAGGCGGTACAAAAAGCCGCGGTAAAACGCTTTATTGTGGTAGGCGGTGCAGGCAGTTTAAAAATCGCGCCTAATTTGGATTTAATCGACTCCCCTGATTTCCCAGCTGAAATTAAACCTGGCGCACAAGCCATGCGTGAGTTTAAAAGCCAATTGCAAACCATCGATACCCTTGACTGGACTTATGTGTCCCCCGCAGCCATGTTAGAACCTGGTGAACGTACAGAAACGTTCCGTTTGGGTGGTACTGAATTGTTGATGAACGGTAATGTGCCTGCGAAAATTTCGGTCGAAGACTTTGCCGTTGCTGTCCTTGATGAAGTCAATAATGCCCAATTTGTTCGCCAACAGTTTACAGCGGCTTATTAATCACAGATAAAAAAGCCGGTAAATAATTTACCGGCAAAATAGATAACAGATTTGGTGCTTATACTCTAAATCATTCGAGTTGCATGTAGGCGGCTATCTGAGTGTAGCCAACCCCCATGCAGCACGAAGGATAACGAGCATACAACTTTATTTCACTTTATTCACAACTACTGGTAACAACTTACTGCCCTTTGTGCTTGGCGGCATACACATCACTATTGACCCAATTATGGTCTTTTTCCCATGTGAATAACCACTTACGTGTTGGCCCTGCCATCACATTTAAATAGTAGTTATCGTAGCCTGCCATGGTTGCCATTGGGTGATATCCTTTTGGCACCATAACCACATCTTTGTTATACACCGCCATACACTCGTCTAACTCACGGTCGTCAGTGTAAACACGCTGCATACAGAAACCTTGTGATGGGTTCAATCGGTGATAATAGGTTTCTTCTAAATAAGTTTCATTGGGTTCATTATCGGTATCATGTTTATGGCTTGGGTACGAGCTGGTACACCCTTCATCCGTAAATACTTCCACGACTAATAAACTATCTGCCGCTTTATCGTCTGGTAAAATATTGTGGACATAACGTTTGTTATAACCATGGCCACGTTGCTCAGCACCAATATCATCGGGCCCAATTAAACGGGTTGGATAAGTCCCTTTGCCTTTCGCACTACAAACAGCAAGCTCCAATGCTGTTTCGGCTTTAACTTCTGCAAATTCTTGCGCTGTTACATACACTGCATAGGGTTTTTTACGCTCAAATGGATCCATGCGGTCGCCGATATTTTCAAACGCTTGATTTGGCGTTTTGATCGTCGCCTTACCTGCCACTAAGACTAAACACATTTCATTTTCAGAGGCAGGCAAGAAAATGGATTCACCTTGTTTCAGTTCATACACATCAAAGTGTACATATCCCCAGTTGGCAATCTGCGGCGTGATATGCTGAGTACGCTTATGTGCATCTGGAGCATGGTATTTCGACAATAATTTTGACATAACTTTCCTCTAGCTTTTTCAAGTTGCCTGCTAATACTCGCAACCTGTTTAATGAAATTTTTAACGTTCAGCTTTTCAACCCCCATACGTGAAGTCGTTCAGTCTGTGGCACAAGTATATGAACTGTGTGGTCGAGTGCAGACACCAACACCACGGACTGAATATAAAGCTGAGTTAGATTAAACCAGCCTCTTTAGCCAACTTAGATAAATTATTGTACCCAAGTGTTGCATATGTCAGTGGGTGTGCAATTGCTGGGTCTTGCTCCGCTTCTACCACTAACCAACCATTTTCATATTGGCTATTTTTCAATACTTTGAAAACTTCTGGGTAGTTAACACAGCCATCGCCAGGTACTGTAAAGACCCCTGCCAGTACCGCATCTAAGAAGCTTGTTTTACGGTTTTTCACATCGTTAAGTACGTCAGCACGAACGTCTTTACAATGTACATGGTTAATACGTTTAGCCCAACGTTTCGCCACTTCAACAGGGTCTGCCCCTGCAAACGTTAAGTGACCCGTATCAAGCAATAAACCGACTTCATCACCCGTATATTTCATTAGGTTATCCACATCTTCGGCTGATTCAATCACGGTACCCATATGGTGATGATAGGCAATTTTAACGCCTTGGGATAACGTATATTTCGCAAATTCCGTCAGTTTCTTACCGTATTCTTCCCATTTGTCCGCAGGGAACAGTGGGCGCATATGCACAGGCTTATTTTGATCCCCATGAATACAATGGGTAACCTCAGCGAATACCATCACTTTCGCACCAAGATCGCGTAGTAGCGCTAAATGGCCTTGGACGGCTTCAATTTCTTCTTCTACACTGCGGGTTAATAGCTCACCCGAATACCAGCCTGAAACTAATTGTAAATCGTGTTGTTTTAAAATTGGCCCTAAAACGTCGGCTTTACGGGGAAATTTATTTCCCAGTTCAAAGCCTGCAAACCCTGCCTGACGGCCTTCTGTCAAACAAGTTTCCAGTGACGTTTCCGCCCCCAGAGTGGGTAAATCATCATTGGTCCATGTTAAAGGGTTGATACCAAGTTGGATTGCCATGATGAAGCTCCTGTGTAGGTAAGAGGGATATTATTTACGCTGACGCCATAGGGCTATCAGGTTTAAATAGTTTGTTTTAATTTTCTGCACTAGCTCGTCATCATTTAGCTCGCCTTTCATCCATTCTAAGGAGGGTTTACCAAACAATGTGCGACCTACTGCGAATCCTTTAACAATTGGTTTTCCTGCTGCGGCATTAAAACCTGCTTGTAGCTCATCTTGCGGTGCATCTAACCCTAATAACACCACGCCGCGGCAATACGGGTCACGCTCTTGAATTAAAGCATCCACCGCATCCCAATTTTCCGCTTTCAGCGGTGGCAGCTTCCACCAATCAGGCTTAATACCTAGGTTATAGAAGCGTTTGATGGCGCGTAAATACAGCTCGTCAGTGCGTTCCATATCTGCAGGTAAAATCACTTCAAGCAATAATTCATGGCCAGATTGGCAACATGCGCTATACACTTCTTGCACCGTTTTTTCTTGTTCTAAACGCAGAGGGTGGTTATCTTCTGGGTGGAAGAACACCAAACATTTCACGATATGCTCTTTCGGCCAGCTAATCAGTTGTGAGCCAATATTGCCATGCTCTAAACATAATGGCCTTGATGCTGGTAATTCGATTGGGCGACCAATCCACCAGCCACGACCTGTCACATCATTGAGTACATCTTGCCCAAAGGTACTGTCACACAGTAAACCAGCTTTACCTTGTAAATTCGCTTCTTGCGACACTTCAAGGCTGGCGCGGAAAATCAGTTTTTTCAGATGAGGGATGCAGGAAATATCTGCTCCAGCAACACGTGCCATATCCACAAACTGAATACGATGGTCAAATGCCATCACACAAAGTTCATTCCACTGTGTGCTGCGTGTGGTGACTCGGTGTAGATGATTTAATATTGGATCAAGATCTGGGCGCGGCACTGCGGCAGCTCGCTGAAGATAGTTATCCAACTCAACCTTTGTTGGCATTGCTGGCGCACAGCCGTGGCGTGAAACCACCAGCGCACCACAAGCATTCGCATAGGCACAGGCTTTTTCCCAACCATCACCATTTAGGTAGCCCCGCAGCAAGCCTGACATAAACGCATCTCCCGCACCTAACACATTAAGTACGTCAACTCGAACACCGTGAACCGTAATGCCTTCGTCCAAAGTCTCTGGGATAGCGCCACTGAATACCGAACAACCTAATGAACCGCGTTTACACACTAATTCAGCATCCGTTAGTCTACGGATATTTTTCAGTGCTTGAATGGTGTCGGTTGTTCCCCCTGCAATGTGAAACTCTTCTTCTGTTCCCACAATTAGGTCAAACATCGATAACACATCTTGCAGTTGCTGCGTCACACTTTCTGAGGCAATAAAGCGGGTTTCGCCATCACCCAAAGAGGTTAACCCCCACAACACTGGCCGATAATCGATATCAATCGCAGTCTTCACATTATTGTGCTTCGCATATTCCAACGCTTTCAAAACTGCTGCGCGAGTTTTTGGGTTCGATAAATGCGTACCTGTGATCGCTAAACAACGGGAAGAGGCGATATATTCCTCAGTAAAATCATCTGGCGTAATAGCCATATCCGCACAATTATCACGATAGAAAATCAGCGGAAACGTATCTTGGTCTTTGATCCCTAAGATCACTAATGCCGTTAGTCTGTCTTTATCCGTGATCAAATGGCTCGTATCGCACCCTACGCGTTGCAGTTCCTCACGTAGAAAGCGCCCCATATGTTCATCCCCCACACGGGCTAACATCGATGATTTCAAACCTTGTATTGCTGTACCAAATGCAACGTTACCTGATGAGCCGCCTAAATATTTGGCAAATGTACTCATGTCTTCTAAACGAGAACCTATCTGTTGTCCGTACAGGTCAACGGCAATACGGCCCATACAGATAACATCTAACTTCTTCTGCTTATCCATTAATCACCCCTTAACTACAACAGAATTAATTGATTTCTTTTACTTTGACCCAGCGCTGCTCTTCATAAGAACGCGCGATGGCATCTAAAATACGCGACACTTTCCAACCTTCTTCAAAGTCTGGCCACAGGGCTTTGCCTGTCGCTACACCATCAATTAAATCGCGCACTTCAACTGTTTTTTGATCGTTAAACCCGATTCCATGACCTGCCCCTCCGCAAAATGGCGCATAGTCTGGGTGCTCAGGCCCAACTAAAATTGTTTTGAACCCTTGACGGTTCGATGGCTCATCGTGGCGATATAGTTTTAATTCTGCCATTCGCTCTTGGGTAAATGACAACGTACCTTTGGTGCCCGTCACCACATAGGTCAGCCCCATTTTGCGGCCAGATGCGATGCGGGAAGTCTCGATCACCCCCATGGCACCGCCTGCAAAACGCACCATTGCATGTGCTTGGTCTTCATTTTCTACCGCAACCATCACTGAAGAACCTGCCTTTTCAGGGCGTTCTTTAATGACAATTTCCATATCGCCACACACCGTTTCAATATCGCCCACTAAATATTGCGCCATGTTGATAATGTGAGCGCTAAGATCCCCCAGCGCACCCAGTCCCGCCTTTTCTTTAAAGCAGTGCCAATGAATCGGCGCCGTTGGATCCGCCATATAATCTTCGTTATGGGTGCCGTAGAAATGGATCACTTCCCCGATTTCACCATTTTCGATGATCTCTTTTGCCAATTGCGCCGTTGGGTTCTTCATATAGTTAAACCCCACCAAGGTTTTTACTCCTGCTTTTTCAGCTGCGGCAACCATCTCTTTTGCATCGTGGGAATTAAGGGCTAGTGGCTTTTCGCAATAAACATGTTTGCCATGTTTAATGGCTTCCATCGCCATCTCTTTGTGTAAAAAGTTAGGGGAACAAATATCCACCACATCAATATTTGGATCCGCTACGAGTTTGCGCCAATCATCCGTTGAACGATTAAAGCCCATTTCCTGTGCACGGGTTTGTGCAAGCTCTGGTGTGACTTCCGCAATCATTTCGCGAACTAACGTTCCTTTTAGAGGGAAGACCGTTGATGCTTGTGCATAAGCAATCGCATGAGCGCGCCCAATGTAGCCTGTTCCAATCATACCAATACGGATTTCTTTCATTTGTTCTCTCCCTCGCACATTCTGTATGGCGCAATGGCTGTCCCAATGCTTTATTGAGTACTTCTGATTTGATAATACTGTTATACGGAATATTTATTTCATTTTCAATAAAATTAGAAATATTAATTTCATTATGTGATCTGGCATAGATTTTTCTGTAATTAGCTAATTTATAAAGAATTAAAAGTTCATAGTTTCTATTTAACCAAATAAGCAGAGAGGGAAAGTCAAATAAAAAGACACTAAATGAAATGAAAAATGAAATAAAAGGGGATGTGATTGGTATTGTATGAATTTAAATTACACTTATAGATTAATTGAATCTATAGCTTCATTTAACTCCTGAGTATCATTATTTCTCTTTTACTGTAATGTTCATGGAGGGTAACAATGTTTAAAATTAAAATTCATGAAGATGCATTATTGCAGGAATTAAAAGCTCTGCCAGCCTCATTACAAGGGAAAATGGTTCGCCAGATAAACAAACTATCTGAATTCGGTACCTTACTGAAAGAACCTGATGCTAAAGCTATCACAAATGGTTTTTTTGAACTTAGAGCAAAAGCAGGCAATATCGGTCGGGCGATTTACGTTTACCGCTATGGAAAAAAATCTACATTTTAAAGATTTTTGCTAAAAGTACGGCTAAATTACCATCAGCTATTTTAACTTCAGCAGCAAAGCGACTAGAGGAGATGCTAAACGATGAGTAAAAAATCAATTGCTTGGGAAGATGCTCTGCTGGGCTAACGAGTTCTCAAGTTGCAGCACAATTAGGCATTTCCCCTTCAGCCGTATCGAGAACCGAAAGGCATGCGGAAAAAGCAACAATCGAAACACTCGCTCGCTATGCCGCCGCATGCGGTATAAAAAAACCTAAAATTATGCTGTAAACTCGGAATATTACACCCACCATGTAAGTCAGTATCACCATGGTGGGCGCATTTATGTGCTAAAACATTAACGATGAAGGATACTCAAAAATTCCTCTTTGCTTGAGGTGAGTGATAGCGCATTCGCAATAAATTCATCACTAAAGATCAACGCAATTTCTCTGAGCACATCAATATGCTCCCTTGATTTTGCGATAACACCAATGGCGATGAACATCACATTTGTTCGGTCCCAAATTACCCCATCGGGAAATTGGAAAATCTCTACACCACTGTGCAAAATAATGTCATTCGCCGATTTGGGTAGATGCGGTAAGGTAATACCATTACCTAAAAAGGTCGAAATTTGCTGCTCTCGCTCTGTTAAAAAGTGGACGCAGTCCCTATCGACATAGCCTTTTCGTTTAAATTCAGCGCCAACCATTTGCAATACTTCGGCTTTATTTCTTGCTTGGCAACCTAAATGTAAGCTTTGTGTGGTTAGTTGTTCAATCATATTCCACCCTATTGTAAATTCATTATGTGCATTCACTAGATGAATGCACTGTAATTACATTGATGACAATTCTTCTTCCAGCTGTTCCAGAGATTTGTTTGATGTTTCAGGCAATAATTTCACCACAAACACAATAGCAAGATAGTTTATCACCGCGAAAATCAAGAATACTGGGCCTAATCCTAGCTCTGCCTGCAATACAGGGAACAGATAACTGACAACCGCGTTCATGATCCACATAAAGAAAACAGAGATCCCCATGGATAGCCCACGAATTTTCAGCGGGAAGAGCTCTGCCAATACCACCCAAGTTAGGAAGCCCATAGTCCCTTGCATTACTCCGACAAACACCGCACCCAACAACCAAATTAAGGTCGCTTTCACATCTCCAGTTAAGAAGTAATCCGTTGCAGCGATTAATAAGTGCAATGAGGCCATCAAGGCAAACCCCCCCACAATCAGGGTTTTACGTTTGAAACGATCAACTAAGAAAAGTACTCCGATAACCATACCACCGACAGAGAATACTCCGTTAAGTACGTTGAAAACTAACGATGTTTGCTCAGAAAAACCTGCTGTTTTTAGGATTTCGGTCCCGTAGTACATAATCACGTTCACACCCGTGGTTTGCTGCAATGCTGCCCACACCATACCGATGAGAACTAACTTTAAAATCCACGGTGTATTGAGGATAAGGGCTAAATTTCGCTTGTTAGCATCTGGATTTTTCTTCGCTTCTGCCGCTTCAACGTCTAACAGCGTCACGATGTCTTCGTACTCTTGTATTGCACGTTTTTCAGGGCGAATTTGCTTTAGAATTTTCAATGCTTCTTCACGGCGATTTTTGCTCATTAACCAACGTGGGCTTTCAGGTGCTTTCCACATACCAAATAATAAGCACAATGCAGGAACAGCTTGAACAAGCAACATATAGCGCCAAACGTCGGGTAAATGCCCCCAAATAGAGCCAATAATGGCATTAATCGCAAATGCTGCTAGTTGACCAATAACAATAGCAACTTCGTTGAGCCCTGTGAGTTTTCCCCGCATTTCTGTCGGGGCCACTTCCGAAATAAAGGTTGGTGCTGTAACAGAGGCACCACCAACAGCAAAACCAAGAATAAACCTTGCCACTAATAAAACTTCGATATTTGGTGCAGCCGCGGATAAAAATGCCCCAAATAAGAATAAAAAGGAAAGGTAAAGTAGGTAAGTTCGTCGCCCCACATAGTCAGCGACACGCCCACCACAAACACTACCGAGCGCTGCGCCCACTAACAGAACGCTCATCACTAAGCCTTCAGTCGTTGGCGTGAGCCCCATATTTTCTTTCAGTGATGAAAATGCACCGTTGATAACACCGGTGTCATACCCGAAAAGTAATCCACCAAAAGTGGCAACCAGTGTAATTTGGTGCAACCTTTTTCGCTGTTGTTCATTGAGATTCATTATTAATGACATATTATTACCTTATTATTTGAATCATTATGTCAGTCAAAAAATACCTTTTCAGTATTTAAGTAAATGCTTTAATTTTAGGTTTAAATAATGAAAATATTTTTTAACACGCTGAATTGAATCACTATTTAATTAACTTCATTATGTTTTCAAACTAGCTCCACAGAGGGAATTAAAATCAATAAATACAACAAGTTAATTAAATAGAGCAAAAATAAGATTGTAAAAATCCCTCAATCTATATCGGAATATAAAAAGTCTGAAGAGTTTTTTATTAAGTATAAAATCCATTGTTTTTATATTTGATTGATGCGTGGACATCATTAAATACATTTAGGATTTTACTGCGGACGAAATTATTTTTCGCCCGCAAATTTGTAATCGAATTTAAAACATGTTCAAAGAAACAAATTACAACTTAACTTCTTTACCTGATTTTAATGACTCAAGTGCTTTATCCGCTAAGTACAGCGCTAACTCACCATCTGTTCCTGTCGTTTCTGATTGCGCGCGACCAGCTAAAATGTCCACGAAATGTTCCCATTCCGCCTTATAAGCTTCATGGTAACGTTGCAAAAAGAAATATTCAGGTTTCGCAGATAATGCCCCTGCTTCACTTAACAATGAAACACTGTTTTCCTTAATGTTCCCTGCGGTTAATAAGCCTTTTTCACCATGTAATTCGATGCGCTGGTCATAGCCATAACCTGAACGGCGGCTATTGGAAATGGTTGCCATCGCTCCTGATGGGAATTTCAATATAATAAATGCGGTATCGATATCACCAGCTTGGCCAATGGCAGGGTCAACGACATTGCTACCCTGAGCAAAAACTGAGCATGGTTCTTCGCCTATCATAAAACGCGCCATATCAAAGTCATGGATAGTCATGTCTCTGAACATGCCGCCAGATACTTTGACATATTCTGCTGGTGGAGGTGACGGGTCACGAGAAGTAATAATTAAAGATTCCGCTTTACCAATTGCGCCTTGTTGGAATAAATTTTTCAGGTGGCGAAACTGTGGGTCGTAACGGCGGTTAAAACCGATAAATAAGGGTACATTATGTTCTTTAACGCTTTTGATACACTGTTTAACACGTTCTAGGTCAAGGTGAACTGGCTTTTCACAGAAAATGACTTTTTTATGTTTAGCAGCAAGTTCGATTAAATCAGCGTGGGTATCTGTCGCAGAAGCAATCAAAACACCGTGAACATTCGGGTCTTGCATCGCTTCTTCTGTCGTTTGCACTTTTGCTTGGTATTTCTCAGCCAAGGCAACCGCGTTGGGTTGATAAGGGTCGATAACAGAATAAAGTGCGGTTTCTTTATGGCCGGCAATATTAACAGCATGAACCTGTCCGATACGTCCTGCGCCGAATAGTGCTATATTGAACATTCAAATGCTCCTTGATACTTTAAATCCACTATTTGGATAGTATGAAATATACCAAACAAAACGTTCATTTCAATTTATAATTTTTTGGAAATTATGTTTTTGGGCTCTAGGTAACAAATGTTACATTAAAGTGGATTTTTAGTGTTATTTAGATCACAAAATAATAATGCAAGCTATCAGCATCTGACAATAAAGTCTGCGCGCTATATCCCTTTTTTATTTCATTGTCTCCTTCATCAACTTACCAAAGTGATATTTTAAAACATTCATTCCATTTTATTTATTTTTAAATTATTAAAACCATAAAAAAACCCAGCAAAAGCTGGGCTAAAATGAAAGTAAGCTAACGCGCACGTTAACCTCAGAGAATATAGAATAAAAAGCAATCCTTGCTAAATTTCCAATAACGACCCTACCTGACGATGTTAACGCTATAGGCATGACACACAGAAGCGCTCCTCGGCGGTTAACAACCGCCGATTCCATTCAATGAGTCACTAGACATTCATTAATAAAGACGAACGTTGTTCTCAACCATCTGTTTAATATTTTCTGCCGCTGCAACGATTTCTGGTTTCTCAGAGACTTGAGCCGTACCTGTACGCCACCATGCCTCATAGCCATTTGTCATTGTTTTTGGCAATACCTTAATATCAATCAATACACAACCTGAATGTTCTTTAGCACCCTTAAGTGCTTCCAAGAGCTGTGTTTCATCATGTACTCGATAACTTTTACATCCATAACTTTCTGCGTTTTTCGCAAAGTCCACTTTCACTAATGGCCCATCCATTAAGCCTGTTTGTGGGTTTCGATAGCGATTTTCTGTGCCAAAACTGCCCATACCTTGGCTCATCTGTAAGTTATTAATGCAACCAAACCCTGCGTTATCAAACAATAAAATCGTGATTTTAATGTTCTCTTGAATGGCGGTTTGTAACTCACTATGCAACATTAGGTAAGAACCATCGCCAACCATCGCATACACAGGTTGCTTCGGTGCGGCAATTTTAGCACCGACTGCTGCCGCAATTTCATATCCCATGCAGGAATAGCCGTATTCTAAATGGTAGGTATCGCGTTGTTTTGGTAACCAAATACGCTGTAAGTCACCAGGTAATGAGCCCGCTGCTCCCACAATAATGGCGTTATCTTCCAGATGTTGCTGCATCAGCCCCAGTACGCGGGTTTGCGCCAATTCGGTACCTAGAACTTTACAATATTCTTCAAGTTTATCATCGAGATGACCGGCAATTTCAGGAACAAAATCTAACGGCTGGTACTGAATACTAAACAAGCGGTCGAGTTCCGCTTTCCACTGTGATTTCGCTTGTTTAATTTCATCACCCCATTGCCCTTGGTAGCCCGTCACTTTCATTTTAGCATCAAGTGCTTGCAGTCCTTCTCTTGCATCTGCCACCACTTTTAATGCATCCAATTTACTTGCATCAAACTCAGCGACATTAATGTTCAAGAATTCAACTTGGGGATGACTAAATAAAGATTTAGAAGCTGTTGTAAAATCGGTAAATCGGGTGCCGACACCAATAATAAGATCAGCTTCTTTCGCTAATAAATTCGCCGCTAATCCCCCTGTCGTGCCGATCCCCCCCATGTTAAGTGGATGACTCGCAACAATAGCACTTTTCCCTGCTTGGGTTTCACCAAATGGAATGTGGTAATCTTCTGCAAACTGGATAAATGCATCATGTGCTTCAGAATAACGCACCCCTCCACCGCAGACTAACAGTGGCTTTTTCTTACTTTGAATCAGGGCAACCGCCTCTTCAATACTCACCGTTGTTGCAGGGCGCCGCTCGATACGATGAACTCGTTTTTCAAAGAAGTAATCAGGGTAATCCCACGCTTCACCTTGCACATCTTGTGGTAAGCAAATGGTTACCGCCCCTGTATCCGCAGGGTCAGTTAATACCCTCATGGCATTAACCATAGCAGCCATCAATTGTTCTGGCCGTGAAATTCTATCCCAGTAGCGGGAAACAGGACGAAAGCAATCGTTGGTGCTGATAGTTCCATCACCGTATTGTTCAACTTGCTGTAAAACAGGGTCTGGCTGACGCGTTGCAAACGTGTCACCAGGTAATAACAACAATGGGATACGGTTTGCCGTGGCGGTCGCAGCAGCGGTGATCATATTCGCTGCACCAGGCCCCACTGAAGAGGTAACCGCAAAAATCTGCTTACGTTTTTTTTGCTTAGCAAAACCTGTCGCAATATGCGCCATGCCTTGCTCGTTACACCCTTGATAAACACGCAGGTGACCAGGCGCCTCTTCAAGCGCCTGACCTAAACCTACAACGTTACCATGGCCAAAAATCGTAAATACTCCCTGAATAAACGGATACTGCTCACCATCGACATCAACATATTGTTGGTTAAGAAACTTTACCAATGCTTGAGCTGTGGTCATTTTCTGCTTATTCATCTGGGTCTCCATTTATTCCATGGTTGGCATTGTGAAACTACTTTCGTGATGCTCTAAACGCACACTGGCTGGCCAACGGCTTGTCACCGTTTTCATGCGAGTATAGAAGCGTACACCATCATTTCCATGCACATTTAAGGGGCCAAAAATTGAACGTTTCCATCCACCAAAGCTGTGGAATGCCATTGGAACAGGAATGGGAATATTGATACCAACCATACCCGCTTGAACATTCTCTTGGAATTCACGCGCCGTTTCGCCATCACGGGTAAAAATCGCGGTTCCATTACCATATTCGTGTTGATTAATCAGTTTCAACCCCGTTTCAAAATCTGGTACACGGACAACGGCAAGCACGGGTCCAAAAATCTCTTCTTTATAAATGTCCATTTCAGGAGTGACATTATCAAATAATGTTGGCCCAACGAAATAGCCATTTTCAAACCCCGTCACTTTAAAATCTCGACCGTCAACTAACAGAGTCGCGCCTTGTTTTTCACCACTGGTAATATAGTCACAAATTTTGGCTTTATGTTGCGCAGAGATAACTGGCCCCATATCATTTTCTTTACCTTCTGTGATACCAGGGCCAACTGTCATTTTAGCGATTTGCCCTTTCAGGTTCGCAATCAACGCATCTGCGGTTTCATCACCAACTGCTAACACCACAGATAGAGCCATACAACGCTCACCCGCGGCGCCAAAACCTGCACCCATAATGGCATTTGCAGCCTGACCCATGTCGGCATCAGGCATTAAGATACAATGGTTCTTCGCACCGCCTAATGCTTGGCAACGCTTGCCATGAGCAGATGCTGTTGTGTAAATATATTCTGCAATTGGTGTTGAACCGACAAAACTGACCGCTTGGACTTCTGGCGCGGTTAATAAGACATCAACAGACTCTTTATCCCCTTGTACAACGTTAAACACGCCATCTGGTAATCCCGCTTCTTTCAGCAGTTTTGCTAGTTCCAATGCTAAGGATGGATCTTTTTCAGAAGGTTTTAAAACAAAGGTATTTCCCGTTGCAATCGCTACTGGAAACATCCACATTGGCACCATTGCAGGGAAGTTAAACGGCGTAATCCCAGCACACACGCCTAAAGGTTGCATTAATGAATGGCTGTCTACGCCCGTTGCCACATTGGCTGAGTGCTCACCTTTTTGTAAATGCGGAATCCCACAAGCAAATTCAACAACTTCCAATCCACGGGTCAACTCCCCCACTGCATCGGAAAAAACTTTACCGTGTTCTTTTGAAATTAGGCGAGCCAAATCATCCATGTTGTCTTCGAGTAATGCTTTAAATTTAAAAAGGATGCGAGAACGTTTTAACGGTGATAATTTTGCCCATTTAGGGAATGCGTTATGTGCAACTTCTATGGCTTTTTTCGTTTCATCAGCGCTGCTAAGCCCCACTTGTGCAATTTGCGTTCCTGTTGCAGGGTTAAATACTGGCGCAAATCGCCCACTTTGACTGGATACGATTTCACCACCAATAAAATTATGAATCTGTTCCATGCTGCCTCTCTTTAGCTGATAGAGTTACCTTGTGTTATTTAATGTATATGAAATATTCATTTCATTTTCAACCAAATTTGAAATAACATTCAATTTATGTGATCCAGCCAAAGTTTTTATGAAATTTTCTATTCACTTTAAAGACACTCGTTTCAAAAACTGTATTTAGCCATTAACTCCCCCAAGAACAATCAAACTTATCGGGTTAAATGCGGCGGTTCTAGTGTATTCAATAAAAGAAGAACATGAGATAACCCATTCAATTTGTTGAATGAAAACTACATAGTTTAAGATAGACGATGAGAAAAGGCTTGGTCGTATGAACTGATTGTTTCAAAAAGATTCGACTAACGGCACAAAACAACTACAATTAGAGCCAAATCATGGAGGTTATATGTCAAGTGCAGCAAATTTAAATGAGTTTCAAGAGCAAGTTCGTGCACGTTATGACGAACTCAGTAAACGCTTACAACAGGTAGCGAGGTATGTGCTCGATAATACTAACAGCGTTGCCTTCGATACCGTTGCCGTTATTGCTAAAGAAGCCGATGTTCCCCCATCAACACTGATCCGCTTCGCCAATGCTTTCGATTTCAGTGGCTTCAATGAAATGAAACAACTATTTCGAATGAATTTGGTTGAGGAAACCGCTAGCTATACAGATAGAGCAAGACTCTTTCGTGAAATGGATAGTGAGCAGGAGCTAAGCGATGATCCAGCTCAAATTTTAAAAGAATTTGCGCATTCAAACGCACAAGCATTGCAGCAAATGGCAGCAAGAACGCCTGCTGAAGATATGGAAAAAGCTGTATCATTATTGGCAGGAGCACAAAATGTCTACATTATTGGCTTACGCCGTTCCTTTAGCGTTGCAACTTATCTCAGTTACGCACTGAGTCATTTAGAATGCCGCCCAATTTTAATTGATGGGCTGGGTGGAATGTTTAAAGAGCAAATCAGCCGAATTAGCGAAAATGATGTTGTTATATCGATCAGTTTCACACCTTATGCCTCAGAAACTGTGATGGTAAGTGAAAAAGCGGCTCAAACAGGGGCAAAACAAATTGTTATCACAGATAGTCAAATCAGCCCATTGGCCAGTTTTAGTGATGTCTGCTTTGTGATTAAAGAAGCCCAAGTTGATGCTTTTCGTTCACAGTCTGCTACATTATGTTTAGCCCAATCACTTACTGTAGCCTTAGCCTATCGCCAAGGCAGCAAGCTCATATAAGCATAATTGCTCTTAACTCACTCCTCCATGGGTTAAGAGCCTTCTATTTAGCTGCTCTATATTAGCCATTCTTCCTCTCCCACACTTTTGTTCGACTCGACAATTTAAATGTGATTTTTCGACATTATTTTCTGTAAATTGTGAGTTACATCAGAAAATACAAATTCCAACAAAACATTAAAATGAAATTATTATTTCACCCTGTTATGTTGAGATTATGTGAATTTCCGATAGGCAGCAAAAATAGGGGTAAAACATGGTAAACACACACTTTCTGTATTTACTAGGTCACCTTCGTTTACTTGAAGAGCAACATTCCGTCACGTCCCTAGAGCGTACTGGCGTTGGTTTAATCGGAACGTACAACCAAAATTTACCGTATATTCAAGCAGTCAAATTGAGCGCACATCATTGTGAGCTCAAAGCAATTTGTGATATTGAACCATCGTTACCATCAATGAGCTATTATATGTGCCAAAAGCGCAAAATCGAGGAACTGATAAATAATGATGATGTGAACTCCATCATCATGACATCAGTGTGCAGTGATGAATTACTCAAATTCACGATAGAACGCACTATCGATGCAGGAAAAGATCTCTTGCTGAATAATATCCCCAACTATAAAGAGCCTGAGCTAACTGAGTTATTTAAACAAGCAAAACGTAACGGCGTTTGCATTTATTACAACCCAGTGCTTTCTTTTGAAGATACATTTAATCAACTCAAAACGTCTTTAGCTGTCAAAAATAAATCCGAAACAGGGTTATTACGACTTTCTTCCCATCGAATGATCGAGCCTGAAAATAGACTCCCTTTCAATACATTACGCAGTGCATTGACGCAAAAAGTTGAATTACTTTTATCGTTATTACCTGACTTATCCCTAACCGAAACTTCAGTTCAATACTCACACCCTTTCGCAAAAATGGAAAATGGTGATGTTCTCATTATTAACCTTCGCCATAAAGGCGGGCTGCTCGTTTCAATTGAGCTATTTTTTAATACTGGAAATATTACCGATAAAATTTCACTTAAACAGTGTAATCACAGCTATGAAGCTGAGAGTAAATTTATTATTAATAAAGAAAATCAAAGCATTAACGAGAAAACATCTATCGTTAAGCAACTTGACCAATTTATCCTAAAATTACATAACGACGAAAAATTATTGCAAAAGAATCACTGGTTACAAGCGAACAAACTTACTGACGAAATAATAAACCATCTAACTAATAATGGTTTTATTTAGTGTAACTCCATTTTTGAATACCTGATGAAGTAAAAAGCAATTCGCTTTCGTATTTCATAACATATTGAATTTATATAATGTATATTCAAAATGACAATTCACAAAAGACATCTTATAGAAGCTAGTCTGATGACTGACATTACAAATTAACTAATGCAATGTACTGCGCACTCCACTATTCGTGTTAACAACGCCATATAAAAAAGTGGTTGGCTCTAAATTAAATAAATAAGCAAATTGAAATAATGAATCAACATCAATACAGCTATCACCGTTCTCAAAACGACTCATTTCATCCTCCGAAACGCCAATTAAAGTCGCTGTTTGTTTTATTGTCATTTTATGACTCTCTCGTTGCATTCTAATTTTTAAGCCTAACATTTTAGCGATATTATCTTTACTCATAAATCCCCCAAATAGATTTAATAACATTACAATTAATCGAGGCGTAAATTACCATTCCCATTAAGTGTATAAATTGATTCATAATAATAAAACCTCAGTTAAACACATCAAAATAAGACTATTTCTTTATAAATAAAACCAAAAAATAGAAACATCCATTTGAAAACAAACGTTTTTTTAAGATTACATCGTTACACTTTAAAGTTGAATTAGATCACAAATTAATTCCCCAAAAAACAAAATGGATTTTCTTTTTAAGAATAATCCAATAATGTTATTCTAGTTTTGTAATTTACTTTTTAATTAAGTTAAAATTCTAGCTTATTTTCCCAATCTTATAAAATCAATCTGAGCTATTTATTGTTATTTCCTTAGAATTAACGTGACAATTTGTTTTCAACCGTATCAATAAGTTTCCATCACCAAGGATTAGTCAATAAAAACAAACTCAAAACTAATTTTCAACCTTCAAATCATAAAAAATTCAGATATCTATAAAAATATTCAAATAACTTATCCCCCCCATAAAATAAAGACAAGATTATCTGCTGCATACAATTCTTTTTTTAATAATCATTAAAATACCATCTAATATTGACGTATCATAAGTGATAATCTTCTACCTTATTTGACACCTTATTTTTATATATTAATTTAATACTAAAATTAAGTTTATAAAAATTGAGTTTTATCTTTTTATTAGGCAATAATTTAAGTTAACACCGAATAGGCGTATTGCGTTGATTTTTATTTAAATCATACAATTGCAAAACTTACTTAACTTCACATCTTTTTAATTAAATTGTCAGTAGACATGCTATCCTTATTTAGAGGACTCATGAATACTCACCTAACATTGGCTCCTGCTATTGATAGTTTTGCATTCTGTTGATCTTAAGTAAAAAGCGAATTGAAAGGATTATCATGCTACAAGAAAGCGTTATCAGAGAAATCATTCTTTGGATTGAACAAAATTTAGAATCTCGCCTATCCCTTGATACAGTTGCCGATAGGTCTGGATATACTAAATGGCACTTTCAGCGTCTATTTAAAAACCAGACGGGCTTAGCATTAGGCTCTTATATTCGTGCTAGGCGTCTATCTTGTTCCGCTGTTGCGTTGCGATTAACCAATGATAGCATTATGGATATTTCTCTTCGTTATCGCTTTGATTCTCAGCAAACATTTTGCAGGGCCTTCAAAAAGCAGTTTAACCTGACACCATCTGAATACCGAAAACGTGAAGGCTGGAAAGTTGACGGATTCTGCCTCCCAATTCGAGATAGCAAAGAATTACAAGTGCAAGTTAGATTAACCCAATTAACTGCAACCAATTTATTGGGTGTCCAACACCGTTATACACAAGATATCAATGAATGGAACCTTAAGACTGAAGAGCTCAGACGTCATTATTGGAAATTATTCCTTGATAATAACCAATATGTTACCCAACATTTATATGCTATTCATGGTGTTGATTTAAATGCTACCGAAGAAGGCCGTTTCTTATATACCACGGCTTTAGATGAAAAAGATGTAGATATCGTTCCTGCACAAGCAAAAAACTTACAAGTCCCCGCAGGAAATTATTTAGAAATCAAATTCGATGGCAGTCTGCAAGGGATTGATTATAACGATATCATTTACACAGCATATGGCAAAGTACTCGCAGAAATGGACATTATGCGTGGGGATGGCTCCGATGTTGAGCTCTACATATTGAAGTCTAAGCCAACTTATCATGATTTTATTAATGACCCACATAACTATATTCAAGAACTCAATTATTATATACCCGTCATAATTTAAAAAATTTCTTAGTAACCCGCTAATAAATAGCGGGTTATTCTCATATTATAAATTAAAATGTCACGTTTACTTTAGCCCAAAACGTTCTACCAGGTTCATTCACTGGCATATTAGATGAATAACCAAATCCGCTATTACCCGCTAAATTTAAGTGCTCACTGTAGGTTTTATCAAACAGATTATCGACCCCTGCGCTTAATTTCACATTTTCATTCACTTTATATGCAGTATTTAGTGAGAAAATGGTAAAGCCCGCGCTTTTGCTAAAGTCTTTTCCCACCACATTGCCGTCATTGATAGCCACACGGTTTTGGCGACTCACAACACGAACTAAGCCCGTTGTTGTCCAGTCCCCTTTTTCCCATGACAAACCAAAGCGACTTTCAAGAGGTGGCATCTGAGGAAGCGCTTTACCGTCTGTTCTGTTTTCTCCCCATGCATAAGCAAGGCTAGCATCAGCTTTCCACTCGTCACTAAGTTTTTGTGCTACGCCTAGCTCTCCCCCCATAATCATAGCATTCACATTTTCAACTTGACTCATCCGTGGATTGCTAGCGCTATAACGGAAAAGAATGAAATCATCAACACGGCCAATATAGGCAGAAACCCACGCATTGGTATTTTCATGGCTATACTTTGCCCCAATATCAAGTTGAGTTGTTTTTTCTGTTTTTAGGCGGTCAAAAACATTGTGGGTACCATCCGGCCCCATTTTCGGTGAAAATAATTCCCAATAATCTGGAAAACGTTCGGTGTAACCGACACCGGCATACAGCATAACAGGGGTATTTTCGAGGGAATGCTCATAACGAGCAAAACCTGCTGGCATAACGGTGTTACGACCTGATGAACCGATTTCTTTATTATTTTCAACAAGTACACGATCCAAACGTGCCCCGCTGACAACCTTTCCTTGTGTGGTAGCTTGCCATGTTAACTCACTAAATAGGCCGTAATCTTGGAATTGTGCATCTTTCATCCAACCACTTGTACTTTTGCTGCGGTGCTTATTGGTTTGCATATCTGCCCCCGCTCGCAGCTCATAGTCCGTCCAGAGCCATATTCCCATCACACGGCCGCCCATCGTTTCACGGTCAACACGCATTTTCATTGGCATATTCATCATACCGTGACCGCCATGCCCCATCCCCATATGTCCGCCCATTCCGCCACCTGATGGTGAGCGTAGAGAATAGTTATCCATAATATGGTCAGCATAATTGTAATAAGCATTGGCTTCTATTTTGTCGAGAACATCACCGATATTGCTCTTTTCAAAACGAAGTCCATAACTTTCACGTTTAAATTGAGAGCCATCCATGCCACGCCCTGCATAACGTGCTTCACCATCACCTTTCCCAGCAGTAAGTTCTAATAACGTGTATTCATCTGGCGTCCAGCCAATTGCAATATCCGCATTCCATTTGTCCCATTTCGACGGGACTTTATCGCCATTGCCATCTTTATAGTCATTAGAACGGGATTTATTGCCAATAACACGTAAGTAACCTGTTTCGTTGCCCACGCTAACATCCGCATTCGCATCCCAACGGTTATTTGACGCGGTTAGCGCGCTTGCATTTCCTTTAATTCCACCTTCGGTGAATAACGGTTTTTCACGTTCAAAACGAATTGTCCCTGCTGAATTACCGGGTCCCCAGAGCACCGTTTGAGGCCCTTTAATCATATTAAGCACATCAAAGTTTTCAGGGGATATATAAGATGTTGGCGCATCCATCCGTGATGGGCAAGCCCCTAGCATTTCGCTGTCATTGGTTAAAATACGCAAGCGCGAACCAAACATACCACGAAAAACAGGATCGCCATTGGTTCCACCATTACGAATTTGGGAAAAACCAGGGATAGTTTTGAGGTAATCAGAGCCATCACTAGCAGGAACAGGCTGCCTTGGTGTTTTTGGCGACGTCGTGATCGTTAATGGTGAATCAACGGGAGCAGTGACAATCATGACTGAGCTTTCAGTGATTGGGCTTTGGTTAATCTCATTTTTTGCCATAACCGAGGCGGAACAAATCGCGCTGATAACCAATGTTGCCGCAGGTGCAAATTTAAATTGCAGTGTATTCATTTTTAACCTGTTTCTTATATCAATAAAAATACCACCACCTTTGCTTTAATCACAAAATCAATGCTTCCCTACAGGGATGTTTCTTGAAAATATAATCAAATTCAAGAAATTCAAGACGTACGCAATCGACCTTGCTGAATAAGGCAAAAATAGAATTAGTTTGTTGAAATATTCATGCTAAAGAAAATCAGATTATTGGTGGTGCTCTGGCTAAACGCAAAGTCCAAGGTCTAAATAACCAAAGCTGGACACTACGTTCAAATGGTAGGAACAGTGTTAGCGTTGCGAGCTGCCGAATAACGGCTGCAATCAATAAGATAAGAAACGGAAAATGAACCAACAACTGACAGTAACCGCAGGCAATATCTTCCATCGGTGACTGCCCAATCCCCGTCATTAACAGGTGATTCATTGCACTGCTATGTTCACAACCTTCAGGCATCAACATCCCTTGATGCAAATGCATCGAATGCTCTGCCATTACAGTGTTCTCTGTAACGTTATTCGTCGCTATACAATGATTCATCTGTTCCATCGATTTAGAGATCAATGGCGCAATGAACAACATAGCAACGGCTAATAACGCCAGATAGGCAGCAAGTTGTCTGATTGAGGGGCGCAGGTGCAACGTTTTTCCGTCATCTGGGTAGATATTTATAGCGCGCAATTGTATCTTATTTAGATTCTCATTGTTATTGATATTTGTGTAATATGTTAATTCAATATGAGTTTTATGAGTATTTTTAGTGATATGCGGTCAATATTCTTCAAGAATAAAATCAATCAGTTGTCTGATTAACAAACTCACTCAAGCTCCTTGAAATACCTTATCAAACTAAAAAACAAAAAATGCGGCACTCCAATAAAGTGCCGCACATGTTTTCTCTTCAGATCAAACGCAAAATAGATCAGTGTATTTATGCCAATAAATTTGCTGGGTTATCAATACAAAGACGGTTAATCATTGATTTATCAATACCTTTTTTCGCAAGTAAGGATAAGAAAACATTAGGAACAAACCCCCAACCATTTCCACCATTTTTAGCCCACATCTGCTTAAGGAACACATCATGGCTTAACACAATTTGCTGACCATAGCCCATCTCAATCAACTTACAAACCGCATCTGCAGTTTCTGTCACTGTAGGAGCAACCCCTTCTTTTGGAAATGAAATATCAAGGCCTATCATGTCAAATTCAAGCCAAACTCCTCGGTCTAACATCCGACGCTGGTAATCAAAGTCTTTCCCTGATGGGTCTGAGTGCGCCAATGAAATTTTAGCTGGGTTAACGCCCATTTCCTTAATTAAGATATCAAGGACTTCATCACCACGACGCTGCCAGCCTGGCATGTGGATATTCATAGAAACGTGGTCATTTGCCAACTGTGCAACAGAGGCCGCGCGTAAACTGTTCTTTTCACCTTCAGTAAAAAAAGGTGAAACACCGATTTCACCAATCATACCAGCACAGATATCGGTTCCATCAATACCAATATTCAGCTCATCATCAATCATTTTAGCCATGGCATCGATATCGTTGACGAGGCGAGAGCCTTCAAACTTTTCGATATATAAACCAGAAGAAGCGACAACATTAATGCCCGTTTCAATCGCCACTTCACGTAATTGGTGTACATCGCGACCAATCGCCTTTGAGCCTGTTGCATCGACTAATGTTCTGCCACCTAATTCTTTGAAGTTATTCACTTCATAGATAACATCTTCAATGGGTTTTTTATCCATGTTATCGCAACAGCAATACGGGTCATGTTTAAGGCCCCATTGGATGTCTGCACTCACTTTTTTATCAACCAGAACGTGCGAGAAATCATAGAATGGTTCATCGACAACCGTTGATAAATCGTTAAACAAATGTTCATGTGGTAGTGTCAGTCCCATATCTTCTTTTTTAACAGGCCCAATCACTGTTTGGATATACCCTTTCATCTTTATACTCCTGCGGCTTTTGTCGCTTTTGCTTCTCTAAACTCAGGAATGGTGGTGATAATCGCTCCCACTAAAGCAAATACAGTGCCGATGATAGTGACTAAATAAACGGTATTACCGAGAGATGGTAATAGAAGGTCAATTAATACAGAACCAAGTAACTGGCCAGCCGTTGAAGCCACACCTAACATCAACAAACCTAAACCGCGAACTAAAATAGCCATTAATGCAATCGACATAAGCCCTAATGGACCACCTAAATACATCCACCAAACGCCAGGTAAATCAAGGGTCAAATGGCCTAATGCCATACGGATCACTAACGCAATCGTTAAAACAGTAAAGCCAACAATAAAGTTCCACGTGATAGAAACCATCATAGAGCCAGTGGCTTCGGCTACTTTTGAGTTACCTGCAGGCTGCCAACCTGCTAATAAACCCGCTAAGAAAGGCAGAATAGCTAAATAAATTGCTGAGCTGGAATGCCACTGTGGCGACACCACAAATAAAGTAGCAACGACAGCAAAAACGGCGCCTAATACACGAAAAGTAGTAAACGGTTTTTTCTCATCAATACCAATGCCAAAACGGTCGCATAATAATCCTGAAAGTAATAATGCTGAAATCAGTGCTGTTTGGAAGGTAGCAATCCCTAATGCGCTGGCTGATGCCCCTTCAGAAAATACCACCATTGCGCCACATAACCCTGCAAACCAATTCCACAGTGGGATTTTTTTGTTCTTAATTAAACTCGGAATTGCTGCAAATTGTTGTCGAGTTTGTTTTTTCGCAATAATGATAAAAAACATCACAACCAAACCACTGGCAAAGGAAATAACCGCACTCGCATTACCATCTTTTAAAACATCACCGAGCTGCCCATTCACTGCAGATTGCATTGGCGATAACATACCGGCCAATACCGTTGCTATCATTAAAAACGGAGTAGAATAACTTTTAACACTCATAAAATATTCCTTTTGGATTTTGACTATGAGTCATTATTTTTTGTAATCGGCTTACAAAGTGCTGAACACAATTCAGCACTTATTTTCTTTATTGTTTGGTTTTTTACTTTTAAAGAATTAATTAACGTGCGATTTGCTTTAGAATATTTACCCACATATCTGAATAATGTTCCCAAGCCATAAACTCACGACTTCCCCAATGCGGTGAACAGTCACTCATAAAACAACCTGTTTTTCCGTTTTCATATTGGCCAAAGACCAATAATGGATCATCACCAATATTTAAAACAACTTCTGTATTTTCTCTTGGCTTAACTTTGTTATAGCCTAAGAACATCGGCCAATTACCAAATCCTTTAATTGCTTCATGCTGCATATTTTGGGGTGTTGCGAAAATACCTTCTGGCGTTTCCACACGGTCATCGCCATCTAACATTTCGACTGGTAATACATCGGCTAATAACGTATTTTTATAATTCGCTTTGGCTTCAATACCCATAAAAGATAAATAACCACCGATCATTAATAAGCCGCCACCTTGGCTAACGTATTGCTTAATTAGGCCTAATGCATTTGGTAATACTTTCATATTATAGAAAGTATCATTTTGTAATAGGAACGTATTAGCACCGATATCACTGATTACAACAACATCATATTTTTCTAATTCTTCGACAGTTTTCGGAAATGCCATTTGCACTGTGTGGGCTGGCATATAATCAATTTCTACACCTTTATTTTTTAAGCACTCTAGTAAAAATGTAGCACCTTCTTCATATTTACTTGATGTAAAGCTGTCATAACCTTTTGTGTGGATCATATGGATATGCCATGATTCACCAATAAATAAAATTTTCATTTTTTTCCTCGTTTCAGAATATTAATTTATTCAGGGGATTGAGTCACAACCTGCGAGTAGGTTGTTTGATTAATACGATGCATAACATTAATATCTTCAGGCATTTCTGAAGCGTTGCTTGTTTCAACAGCCAGGGATGAAAACGCTGATGCATAACGTAAGGCATAAGAAAATTGTTTTCCTTTTGCTAATGAAGCGGCTAGAGCCCCATTAAATGCATCACCTGCACCCGCCGTATTTTTAACAACGGCAGTGTAAGCCGGAGAATAAATGAACTTATTACCATCAAATGCAATAGAGCCTTTACTTCCGAGTGTAATGACAACCTTTTTTACGCCTTTGTTATAGATAATTTCAGCTGCTTTTTTGGCAGTTTCAATGTCCACAACATTGATGTCAGAAAGCAAGCTTGCTTCTGTTTCATTCGGTGTCAAAATATCGACCTTTCCAATTAGCTCATTTACGATGTTATTGTAAGGCGCAGGGTTTAAAATAATCGGAATTTTATATTCATTGCCAATTTCGATTATTTCCCTTAATGCTTCAATATTCGTTTCTAATTGAAGAAGAATAATATTTGAATTTACAATTTTATCTTTCTGAATTTTAACTTCATCCGCAGAGATATCCATATTTGAACCTGGATAGATAGAAATAATATTTTCCCCACTATTTTCAGAAACAAATATAGATGCCGTTCCTGTTTGGTATTTTTCTGTTTGGTATATTGTTGATGTTTTTATTTTTGATGAAGAAATAAAATTTATTGCATACTCACTAAATTGGTCTGTTCCTATTTTAGTAATAAAATGCACAGGAGAATCAGAATAACTTGCAGCTAATGCTTGATTACACCCCTTTCCACCTGGTGAAAAAATAAATTTATTCGATAATAATGATTCACCCGCTTCAGGAAGTCGAGGTAAATAACTAATCATATCAACGTTAAATGAACCTAATACACATACTTTACCTAACACGGCATCATCCTTATCTGTTCTTTCATTAAAACTTTCATTGCACTCAAGAAATTGAATAATTTCTTTTTTAGCAACTTTGTCTAGGGTTTCAAATTCAATATATGCGCCACCATGGCAACGGCTAATAATTCCTTTTTTTGCTAAAGAATTTAAATCCGCCCTAATGGTTTCTTTCGTGACATTAAGTTCTTTCGATAAAACAGAAACTTTTGCTGCGCCTGTATTTTTTAAAATACTAATTATTTTCTTATGTCGTTCTGCTTTCATGCCATTTTTACCTCATGGCATTTACTCTAATTTATACCTTGTTGCGTTAATGTGACTATACTCATACCTTCCTATTCAAAAGCAAAAAAAAGCAAAAAGCATAAAAATAAAAACAAAAAAAACCAAAAAAGAACAACCAAAGTAAAATACCCTATTATTATCAATATAATATTAGAATTGATTAATTAATTTAATTGAATTTCAACTAATCACTTTAAAGATAAGAAAATATTAACTCTCATTTTATTCGTTATTTAATTTTCAAATAAATAGTTTGTTTATTATTTTAAAGTTAAATTATCAATCTGTTATGCGATACTGGTTTAATTTTATTGTAATAAATATATTTATTCATCGCTATAATCTATCAATAAAGAAGAAGTGTCTATTTGTGATGATATTCACAATTCAATAAATTAAAAAAAATCTAAAATAGGAACACGCTTAATTTGATAAATAGGGCAAAGGTAAGCTAAGTGGAATTGGGATGATCTGATAGAAACGTTCCCCCTTAAAGCAAAAAGTTGTTCGCTGAAGGCGCTAACGTGACCTGAATGAATTTGAAACTATAAAAACAAAACGGGGGCTTACGCCCCCGTTTAGATCATATTGAGCAAAATCGATACTACTTATCAGCTGACGAGCCTTTCTTTTCATGCACCATCATCAGTGCTTGCTCCACGCTGCGCTCAATAATCACTCGGCGCTGGTCATTCTCGGGCAACAGTTTTAGCATCATTTGCCATGCTGAAATTGCCTCTGCATAACGTTCTTGTTCAAATGCATTGAAGGCAAAAATACTTAACGCTTTTACATTCGTGCGGTCTTCTGCAATCAGCTTTTTCAGTAACTCTGCACCTTGACGGTTATCTTCAGGATCAGAAGAACGCGTTAACACTTCTGCATAACCTATCACTACATTTTCATCTTTCGGCGAAAGACGATACGCGCGGCCATAAGCATCAGTTGCCATAGTTGCATTACCAAGCACCATACCAATGCGCCCTAGCATCACCCATGCTTCTAAATTTTGCGGATCTTCTTGTAAGCGAGTACGCAAGCCTAATGCTAAATGCTCCATTTCTGCATTATTCAGCGGTGGCTCAGAAGGGTCTAAGGCTCTATCCAGCAAAGCAGGTGCTTGTTGATAAGCATTGTTCCAATCAGTCACCTTTTCATAACTACCCACTTGGTAATATGCCCCCGCCGCAACACCTAGTGCAATCAATACGCCTGGTAAATAGACCCAATTACTTGCCCGTGAAGCTTCAGGAACTTCATCTTCTTCACCGTTTTCCACCTGCTTGATACGCACACGTTTTTTCGAGCGGGCAAAAATAATCCAGCCACCAATGATGATAGCGACAAATGGCAGCCCCCATAACATCATTGTTAATGGCGTTAAGGGTGGGTTATAAGTAACAAAGTAACCATAACGCGCCACCATATAATCGACGATTTCATCACGGTTTTTGCCTTCTTTCATCAACTCATACACTTTTTGGCGTAAATCCAGCGCAATCATCGAGTTAGAGTCGGCAATACTGTTATTTTGGCACTTAGGACAACGCAGCTCTTCTGTTAATTTACGAAATTGCTGCTCTTGTTGTTCGTTATCAAACGTAAATACTTCCGTAGAGGCATACGTGATTGTTGCACTGAGTGCAAGCATCAATAGACCGAGTAAATACCTCATTGGTTCGCCTCCTGGTTATAGCGCTCCCAAAGGGGTTTAAATTCTTTTTCCCAAATACGTTCATCCATTGCCCCTGCGTGGCGGTAACGAATAATCCCATTGCCATCAATAAGGAAGGTTTCTGGTGCACCATAAACCCCGAGATCGAGCGCTAACATACCTTCACCATCAAATAGGCTTAATGCGTAAGGGTTACCCAGCTGACGCAACCATACAATTGCTTTATCGCGTTTGTCTTTATAATTTAAGCCAACCACACGAACACCTTGCGCTGATAACGAGTTGAGGTACTGGTGCTCCGCACGGCAAGTGACGCACCATGTTGCCCAAACATTCAATAAGATAGGCTGACCTTGCGTTAACACCTCTGACTCGTAATGCTTTCCAGGGTTTTCTAACGATTCCAAGCGAAAAACAGGTACGGGCTTACCAATTAATGCAGACTCTAATAAACGTGGGTCATCGCCTTCTGCATTACGCATTAACTGCCACAGCAACACCGCGGCTATCCCTGCGAAGATAATAAAAGGGATTAAAAAGACTTTGCGGTTCATGCCGTTTCCCCTTGTAATTTACGACGACGATAACGTGGGTCAAACAGGCAGAATAATGCGCCAATTGCCATTAACACACCACCAGACCAGATCCAGCGAACAAATGGCTTATAATACAAACGCATAGTCCACGTATTTTTATCGACTTCCTCACCAAGGGCGGCGTATAAATCGCGGGTAATACCACCATCAATCGCGGCTTCCGTCATGACAGCACGGCTCACGCTATAAAAGCGTTTTTCAGGCATTAAGATACTCACCACTTTGTCGTTTTTGGTGACAGAAATACTGCCGATAACCCCTTGATAGTTCGGGCCATCTGCTTCACGTACACCATTAAAGGTGAAGGTGTAACCGTGAATAGCAATGTTATCCCCTGGTTTCATTTTCACATCACGCTCAATGCTGTAGTTTTGGCTAAAGGCAATCCCTACAATCGTTACCGCTAAGCCTAAATGAGCACATACCATACCCCAGTAGCTTGGCGTCAGTTTGATTTTTTTGCTGATGCGCACTTTCATTTCAGCGAACGCTAAAATGGCAATCCATATCGCCATCATCAAACCAACAACGGTCAATGCCTCAACGCGGTCTTCCATTAGCATTGGTAATGCGAATGACAGAATGAGCGTCATCACTGTCGCAATAATCAGCATTTTTTTAATCGCTGCAGGACGGTCTCGTCCCCAACGAACCAATGGTCCAATCCCTAATAACAAAGCAAATGGCACCATCAATGCAATAAACATGGTATTAAAGAACGGCTCACCGATAGAAATGGTGCCTAACCCAATTTGTTTATGAACTAACGGCAGTAATGTGCCAAGCAGCACGACGAGCATCGCCGCAGTTAAAATCACGTTATTACCCAATAACATGGATTCACGCGACCACAGCGCATTGTTAACGCGTGAACGTACTTTATGGCCTCGCAGTGCAAACACGAGCAGCGAACCGCCGATCACCAGCACCATAAATGCTAGGATGAAAAGCCCACGGGATGGGTCAGAGGCGAACGCATGCACAGAAACTAACACGCCCGAACGCACCAAGAATGTGCCGAGTAAACATAATGAGAAGGCAAATATCGATAAGAGCAATGACCACGCTTTAAATGTCGCTCGTTGTTCCGTCACCGATAAAGAGTGAATCAATGCCGTTCCCACTAGCCATGGCATAAAGGAGGCATTTTCTACTGGATCCCAGAACCACCAGCCGCCCCAGCCAAGTTCATAATAGGCCCATGCGGAACCTAACATGATCCCAAGCGTTAAGAAAAACCATGCAGCCATCGTCCAAGGACGGGCAAAACGGGTAAAGGAGCTGTCTAATCGCCCACTGAGCAAGGCCGCAATCGCAAAGGCAAATGCCACTGAGAAACCCACATAGCCCATATACAATAAAGGTGGGTGGAAAATAAGACCGGGGTCTTGTAACAATGGGTTCAGGTCGCGCCCTTCAATTGGGAACGACGGTAATGTGCGTGAAAATGGGTTTGAGGTAAAAATGATAAACAGTAAAAAGCCAACACTCACCATCCCCATCACCGCAAGCACACGAGCTACGATGTCTAATGGCATGCGATAGCTAAACAGCGCGACCGCAAATGTCCAGCCACTCATCAACAAGACCCATAACAACAATGAACCTTCGTGAGCGCCCCACGTTGCGGCAACGCGATACCAAATCGGTAGTTGAGTATTCGAGTTGTTCGCCACATAAGTGACAGAAAAATCATTTACGACAAACGCATTGACGAGAACAAGAAATGCCCCCGTCACACAAAGAAACAGTAACCACGCCAACGGACGCGATGAGGCCATTAAACGCGTATCGTTACGCGCCACTCCCCACAGTGGGTAGATAGACAGCAAAACGGCAAGGCCGAGTGCCAAGCACAGTAAAATGCTACCAATTTCTGGGATCATGACGCATTTTCCTTATAGGCTGCGGCTGGTCTCCGATGGTTTTCTTGCATTGCTTTTTCCACTTCTGGCGGCGTGTAATTTTCATCATGTTTGGCTAACACTTCTTTCGCTAGAACATGATTATTTTCTTGTAATTCACCTTGTACGACCACACCTTGCCCTTCTTTAAATAAGTCTGGCAAAATTCCGTCATAACTGACATCAATTTCTGCTTCTGCATCATAAACGGTGAAGGTGATTTTTAATGATTTTGGATCAGCATCACGCACAACGCTGCCTGGCATGACCATACCACCCACACGTAAACGCTGCCCAACTTCAGGCATCTGCTGAGTTTCACGTTTACCGTAAATGATTTCACCGGGTGTATAAAAGAGATCAATACTTGAGCGCAGTGCGTAGAGGATCAGCGCTAGCGTTAAGCCAACACCAATAAGTATGGAACAAATTAACCAAAGTCGGTTACGACGACGAATATTCACATCTCCTCCCTACGCGCTCTTGCGGTTTTTTGTCTTTGTTCGCGAGCTTGCTGTTGAATAATGGCATTAATGATCATTTTTCGTTGGATAACGGTATGCACACAGAGTAGCAATATAGGGATTAAGGTCAGCGCCACCGCCAACCAGACATAAAACCCATAGCCTCCCATCGCAAAGAAATCGCTCCAAGATGCAAATGCGCTGGTCATTTAAGGCGCCCTCCTTTTTTCACAATATCGAGCACCCAAGGGCGGTTACGTTCGAGGATCAATAACTGATTACGTAAGCGAATGAGTGTTAAAGAGATAAATAAGAATAGATACCCAAGGATAGCTAGGCGCAGTGGTGTGCGCATCGCTGGGTTGATACTTTCTTGCATGCGTGTCGACGGCTGATGCAGTGTTTGCCACCATTCAACAGAGTAATGAATGATAGGTAAGTTAATCACGCCAATTAATACTAAAATCGCCGCAGCTTTGCCCGCTGTACGGCGGTCATCAAAGGCATGCCATAACGCAATAACGCCCACATACAGAAAAAATAGAATTAATTCAGAGGTTAAACGTGCATCCCACACCCACCAAGCGCCCCACATCGGCTTACCCCATGTCGCGCCAGTGACTAATGCAATAAAAGTAAAGACCGCGCCAACGGGTGCCATTGCGGCAATCGCCAGCTCCGACACTTTCATCTGCCACACTAGCCCAATAAAGGCAGTGATCGCCATCGTGGCATAAATCCCCATTGACCACATCGCAGCAGGTACGTGAATATACATAATACGGTAACTATCGCTTTGCACTTTATCGGTTGGTGCAAAACCAAAACCCCAGACCCAACCTACCGCTAAACAAATCACACTTAATATAATAAACCACGGTACTAGACGCCCACATAACCGGTAAAGGTTAACGGGGATGGCAAGTTGATGAAGCTTTTTCCACATAGTTTAATTACCCTGATTTATTATATTGTTAGTAAATGCTGAGTGACAGCATCATACAATACACATTAAAAAAGCAAAGATATTGATTTAACACAAATATAACTTAGGCTGATTATACTCTTATGCATAATCAGCCTATTTCGTGATCATCACTTATAATTCATTGAGATAACCAATCATAAAACGATAACTCCAGATTAAAAGCCTGGTTCAACTTCACGCATATCAGGAAGCTTATGTGCAATCCCTTTATGGCAGTCTATACAGGTTTTACCCTCCGTAACGGCTTGGTCATGCATTTTGGCAGCCACCCCTTTTTGGGCAGTGAAGTCCATATACTCAAAGTTGTGGCAGTTACGGCACTCCTGCGAGTCATTGTTTTTCATTCGCCGCCACTCACTTTGCGCCATCGCTAAACGGTGATCTTCAAATTTTTGCGGCGTATCGATAATGCCAAAAATTTTCCCGTATAATTCTTTACTGGCTTGGATTTTACGCACCATTTTAGGACCAAATTCGTGAGGTACGTGACAATCTGGACAGGTTGCACGAACACCACTACGGTTAGTATAGTGAATCGTATCCATATATTCTTCATAGACATTTTCACGCATTTCGTGACAGCTAATACAAAACTCTTCTGTATTCGCCATCTCCATACCTGTGTTAAAGCCACCCCAGAAGATCACGCCACTGACAAAACCAATCAGCAATAACGTGCCTAATGCTAAGCGGCTAGGTCTACGCCACCATTGCCATATACGTCCAATCAGCCCAAACAAGCCTTTTTTCTTCGGCTTTTCACCTGTTGTTGGTTTTTCGTTATTATTTGCCATAATTCCCCCTTATTTCCCAAAACCTTTGGATGGGGTAAATGTGTTATCAATGATTGCCGGAGTATCCGATTGTGGTACATGGCACTGTAAACAGAAATAACGGTTTGGTGCGACTTCCCCCAATACTTTCCCAGTTGCATCCATAAAGTGTGTTGGGCTAACACGTGGAGCACCTGTGGTACGGTAGTTTTCAACGCCGTGGCATTGTAAACAACGGTTCGTGTTGGTGGTAATTTGGTAACCCTCAACGCTATGTGGGATCATCGGCGGCTGGTTCACATAGTTTAGTGCCATTCTTTCTTGCTCTTTAGGAATATGAATACTTCCCTCAGTCGTACCAGACACTTCTGGCGATTGCGTCAAATCGACACCATTAGCAGCCCAAACTAGACCACTGACAACAAAGACCATACCTGCGATTGCGCGGCTTAGCGTCTTTTTCAGGACTGAATTTTTCATGATTTAGCTCCCGAGCTCCATCGTAGTGTTATTTTAAAAACATCCTCAGAACAGACATCGATACAACGACCGCAAGTAATACAGTCTTTATCAGAAATCAGTGCTGGGGCTTGTTTATCGAGGACCGGCGCACGCAACACTTGCGGCTCCGGGCAAACGTGGAAACAATCCATACAGCGGCTACAGTCTTTTTTATTCACCGCCGTGACGACCAGTGCGCCCTTACAACCTGCGACACCATACAGTGCGCCTAATGGGCAAAGGTGACCGCACCAGCCATGTTCCACTACCAATAAATCGAATAAAAACAGCGCAACTAAAACCAATGCACCACTTCCAAAACCGAAAATTAAACTACGCCCCATTAATGAAACTGGATTTAGCCATTCCCACAGTAAAGTACCTGTCACCGCTGACCCCACTAAAATCACCACCAGCAACACATAACGAATGTAGCGTGGAATGGTGGCGGATTGGTTCAAGTCAAACTTACGGCGCAGCCATGCTGCAGCATCAGTTATCGGATTAACAGGGCAAACCCAACTGCAAAAAATACGTTTACCTAATAGCGCATATACACCGAATACAATAGCGGCACCGATCAGCGCAGAGATCCCTGGTAAGTAACCACTTGCTAAGCTCTCTAATGTAATCAGTGGGTCGGTCAATGGAACTGTGCCTAACAATAAGCTACTGCTATAGTTTCCGTGTAAGATCCACACACCAAGCCATGGACCACTCAAAAACATCGCTAGCACCAATAATTGGCTGACACGCCTTAACACCAACCATTTGTGGCTTTGCCACCACCCTTTTTTTGCCTGAGCTTCACGTCCGGCGTCGCGTTTACGATTTGCCATTGTTTCCCTCCAGCCAACCAAAACGGTAATGATGGCCTAATTCACCTTTCGCCAAGTCTCTTGGCAACACTTTGATAGCCGCTTCTTCCAGCACACAAGCTTGCTCGCACTTACCGCAACCCGTGCAGTAATTGCTGTTTACCGTTGGTAAGAAACGCGCGTGTTTACCTGTTCGATGATTCTGCTCAAGCTCCAATGTGATCGCTTCGTCAATAAGCGGACAAACGCGGTAACACACATCACAACGCAACCCTTGGAAGTTCAGACAGTTTTCTTGGTCAAGTAACACAGCCAAGCCCATACGCGCATCATTGATAGACTCAATGTCTTTATCCAGCGCACCACTTGGGCACACTTTTGCACATGGAATGTCTTCACACATTTCACACGGGTTTTCACGGGCGATAAAATACGGTGTTCCCGCTGCCAGACCCGATGCCAATGTCGCTAATTTCAACATGTCATAAGGGCAGGCTTGAACGCATTGACCGCAGCGCACACAGGCACTCGCAAATGCAGCTTCATTTAGCGCACCCGGCGGGCGAAGTCTCACACCGCTCGCTCGGGAGGTTTGTTGCTGAAGCCCCAGTACCACACCAACAGCCACTAACCCACCCGCAGCACGCCCTACATCACGCAAAAAGCGACGGCGACTGTTCTGAGACTTAACCTTGTTAGGATGCGTTTTCTGGGGCATTAGCAATTACACCTTTTCCAGTTTAACGGCACATTTTTTGTAGTCCGTTTCTTTCGAAAGTGGGTCAGTCGCATCCAGTGTTAAATTGTTCACTAATTGCGCTGCATCAAAGAATGCCATGTACACCAAACCTTTTGGAGGTCTATTACGGCCGCGAGTTTCAACAATCGTTGTCACATCACCACGGCGAGAAACCACTTTGACTTTGTCGCCACGACGTAATCCACGATCTTTCGCATCAAGTGGGTGCATAAACACTAATGATTCAGGGAAAGCGCGGTGAAGCTCAGGCACACGACGCGTCATACTGCCAGTATGCCAATGTTCAAGAACACGCCCTGTTGATAACCACAAATCGTATTCTTTATCTGGCGCTTCTGCAGCGGGTTCAAACGGCAGTGCAAAAATAACCGCTTTGCCATCAGGTTTACCGTAGAATTGATAACCTTCACCCGCTTTAACGTAAGGGTCATTTCCTTCGCTATAACGCCACTGGGTTTCTTTGCCATCCACTACTGGCCAACGAATACCGCGAGCTTTGTGGTAAGCATCAAAGTCTGCTAAGTCATGACCATGTCCACGACCAAAACCTGCATATTCTTCAAATAAGCCTTTTTGTAAATAAAAGCCTAACTCACGGGATTCATCGTTTAATTGGTCTTCTGCTAACTCTGTCACTGGGAATTTAGTGACAGCTTCGTTGGCAAATAACACGTCATACAAGGTTTTACCGCGTAGTTCTGGTTTTTTCGCCAGTAACTCTTCAGGCCACACTTCATCCGTTTTAAAGCGTTTAGAAAATAACACCATCTGCATTAAATCAGATTTTGCTTCACCTGGCGCTTGAACTTGTTGACGCCAAAACTGGGTACGACGCTCTGCGTTGCCGTAAGCCCCTTCTTTCTCTACCCACATCGCGGTAGGTAAGATTAAGTCAGCGGACAATGCACTGACAGTTGGGTATGGGTCAGATACCACGATAAAGTTACGCGGATCGCGCCATCCCGGCATACGCTCTTGATTGATATTTGGGCCCGCTTGCATGTTGTTATTACACATGACCCAGTAGAAATTTAGCTTCCCGTCTTTTAAGGCGCGGTCTTGTGCAACGGCGTGTAAACCAACTTTTTCTGGGATGGTGCCCGCAGGTAATCCCCAAACACCTTCCACTTTTTCACGGTGTTTTTCGTTAGTGACCACCATGTCCGCAGGTAAGCGGTGTGAGAACGTCCCCACTTCACGCGCGGTACCACAGGCTGATGGCTGGCCTGTTAAGGAGAAAGGACCACAGCCTGGTTGAGAAATTTTGCCCGTTAATAAATGCAGATTGTACGCAAGATTATTTGCCCAAACTCCGCGGGTGTGCTGGTTAAAGCCCATAGTCCAGTAAGAAACTACTTTGGTTTTCGGGTCTGCATACAGCTTCGCTAACTCTTCTAACTGGTCTTTTGGTACCCCAGTCATTTCCGCAGTTTTATCTAAGGTATATTCCGCAACAAAGGCTTTATATTCGTCCCATGTCATTGGTTCAGAGGCATCAGAACCTGCATTTTTCGCGCTTTTTTCTAATGGGTGAGTTGGGCGTAAGCCATAACCGATATCTGTTGCACCGCGGCGTAGGTTAACGTGTTTATCCAGGAAGTCCTGATTAACTGCATTATTTTGAATAATATAATTCGCAATATAGTTCAGGATCACCAAATCAGACTGCGGCGTAAATACAATGCCGTTATCGGCAAGTTCAAAGCTACGGTGTTTAAACGTAGACAACACTGCAACACGTACATCTGGGTTAGATAAACGGCGGTTAGTAATGCGAGACCACAAAATAGGGTGCATTTCAGCCATGTTTGAACCCCACAGAACAAAAGCATCTGCGTGCTCAATATCATCATAACAACCCATCGGTTCATCCATACCAAAAGTACGCATAAAACCCACTACTGCTGACGCCATACAGTGACGCGCGTTCGGATCTAAGTTGTTAGAACGAAAACCACCTTTAAACAGTTTAGAAGCTGCATAACCTTCCCAAACAGTCCATTGGCCTGAACCGAACATGCCGATCCCTTCTGGCCCTTTTTCTTTTAAAGTGGTTTTGACTTTTTCTTCCATGACATCAAACGCTTGTTCCCACGTGATCGGTGTGAACTCACCATTTTTGTCATATTCGCCATCTTTCATGCGCAACATTGGCTGCGTTAAACGGTCTTTTCCGTACATGATTTTCGGTAAAAAATAGCCTTTGATGCAGTTCAGGCCACGGTTTACAGGGGCTTCAGGATCACCTTGGCTCGCAACAATACGGCCATTTTGAGTGCCAACAAGAACGCCACAACCTGTACCACAAAAACGGCAAGGGGCTTTGTCCCATTTAATACTTTCTTGTTGACCGACAACCGCTTTGGCAATACTGGGAGTGCCAATACCTGCCGCCGCAGCAGCGGCCGCTATCGCATTGGCTTTCATAAAGCTACGACGACTGAGTTTCATAATCTTCCTCACCTTGCTCATCCTGCTGGTGATACACCAGCGAAACATCTAGCACGCCTTCGATATCGCGTACTAAATCAATAGTATCTAACAACGTTTTACTGCCTTGCCCTTCAACAACGACAATCAGTTTTCCATTTTCAGGGGCGCTAATCGCCACTTCACAGTTCGGAAACTGATTTATTTTTTCGGTCACAGCAGACATTCGTTCGCTTTTTATTTGTACAATCAAACTGCACACTTGATATTTACTGTGCATGTTCATGCTCCACGGTAATGGCTGATACAGGGCAGCCTGCAACACAGGCACCACAGCCTGTACAGCCTTGTGTTTCTATTTTTGGCTGGTAAATACCTGCCAGTGACGGACGAAAAGAGATAACTTCAGGCTCACAACTGTCTTGGCAACGGCGACATTCAATAGATTTAAACGCAAGGCAGTTCTGACCGATAGAAACGGTGATATCCCAAGGTTGGGTTTGTTGTGGCAGAAAAATAGGTTCAGGGCAGGCGGTCGCACACGCGTAGCAAAAGGTGCATTCGCCACGTTTAAAATCGACAACAGGGTACCCACCTGCGCCAGCGTATAAAATTGTTGTTTCACAACTTTCTACACAAGCATTGCAGCGGGTACACTTTTCAATAAAGTGCGCTTCACTACCACTCCATGGCGGTCGAACCACTGGAGCGGCATTACGCCACGCACCAGTTAATACTCCCCGACGGGTGAGATCAACCATGTTGATTTCCTTTACATTGCCAACAAAATCGTAAAAAAGTACTGATAAACCGCAGTTTTTATATGTGTATTATTTATGAGAAATATTAACGATAGAGGTTAGAAAAATACATACTACCAAGTAGGTAAAAGGAGTAATAACACCACTTACAACGGAAAATCACCGCATTCGAATTCTTGATAACTTTTGAACATCAGAATGACTCAAAACAGGGAATACCGACAGTTTTTTAATTATTTTTTAACAATCATTCAATATAGATATTTAATTTAATCGTGAGTTTTAATGTTGCAAGTTTAAATTAACACCAAGAACTACCACTAAAGTGGTAGATACAATGTCATTTTAGAAAAAAATAATTGCAAGTTTTTTGATATTACGCACGATTTATTTCTTATTTTAATTTACGAAATATAAAAAGGATTACACCTAAAAATATTATTCTTAAAAATCAAATAACTAAATAAAACAAATTGTGTTGGTAAAAATAAGAATCATTACTAAATTATTATCCTAAGTGATCAGTTTAAAACCAGTCATTAATAACTATAGCAGTTTCTTTAATACTCCGTATTTATTATTTATCTGCATTCTATTTCTTTAATCCAAATTATCTTTTGATCAAAAACAATATTTTTTGTGTGGTTTTTTGTTACACATATAAGTTGGCAATGTCTTGATAGCATCCATCTGCTTGCTATCAAACCTATATAACAAAAAATACCCAAAATCGTTCGAGCTGATATACCCCCCTAAAATAGTCGCTCGAAAAATGAAGGGATGGTTGGCTCACATTACTCGAGGCCCTTTTTATGGCAAACATAAGAAATAATGTACTGTGCTTACTGAGTCTAGTGGCAGGAATATTTCTCTTTACCTCTGTTCATGCACAAACCCCTACTCCGACTAAGGATGGTACCTCCACAATAAATACACGAAATGAAACTTTCGAAGCCGCTCATCCAGACCAATATCACTCTTGGCGAGCAACTTCTGAACAAGCGAACCGCGAAGATGCCCTCGCAGAAGACCCGCGTTTAGTCGTTCTTTGGGCGGGATACCCATTCTCCCGTGACTATAACAAACCGCGGGGTCATGCGTATGCCATCATTGATGTACGCGAAACATTGCGCACAGGTGCACCAAAAGATGCACAAGATGGCCCATTACCAATGGCTTGCTGGAGCTGTAAAAGCCCCGATGTTGCAAGGCTTATCCAAGAACATGGTGAAGATGGCTATTTTGAAGGCAAATGGGCAAAAGGTGGCCCAGAAGTCGTTAACGTTCTCGGTTGCGGTGACTGCCACAAAACTGATTCCCCTGACTTTGCGAAAGGAAAACCCGAGCTAACTCTGACACGCCCTTATGCAGAGCGCGCGATGGAAACCATAGGCAAGCCTTTCGATAAAGCCAGTCGTTTCGACCAACAATCCATGGTGTGTGGTCAATGCCACGTTGAGTACTATTTCTCTGGCGATAAAAAAGCCGTTAAATTCCCATGGGATAACGGAACCAAAGTCGAAGAGATGGAAGTGTACTATGACAACATTGGTTTTTCTGATTGGACAAACACACTATCCAAAGCACCAATGTTAAAGGCACAGCACCCTGAATATGAAACCTGGAGTGCAGGTATTCATGGCAAAAATAATGTGACCTGTATTGATTGCCACATGCCGAAACTACAAAACGAAAAAGGCGAACTGTATACCAGTCATAAAATTGGTAATCCGTTCGATAATTTCGAGCAAACCTGTAGTAACTGCCACACACAAAGCAAACAACAGCTGCAAGATGTCGTCGCAGAGCGTAAACACGCTATCCAAGAAATGAAAATCAAAGTGGAAGATCAGTTAGTTCGTGCTCACTTTGAGGCGAAAGCCGCATGGGATGCAGGTGCAACCGAAGACGAAATGAAACCAATCTTAACCGACATTCGTCATGCACAATGGCGCTGGGACTTAGCGATTGCGTCTCACGGTATCCATATGCATGCGCCTGATGAAGGTTTGCGTATGTTAGGTGGCGCAATGGATAAAGCCGCTGATGCGCGTACCAAACTTGCTCGTTTGCTCGGTTCGAAAGGCATCACCCATGAAATTGCCATCCCAGACATTTCCACCAAAGAAAAAGCGCAACAAGCCATTGGTTTAGATATGCAAAAAATCAATGCTGAGAAACAAGAGTTCTTAAAAACTGTTGTACCTCAATGGGATGAACAAGCTCGTAAAAATGACCTATTAGCCAAATAACCGTCATTTGCCCCGATGATAAGGGGCAATACAACCAATGGAGTAATTATGAGCGTACTACGTTCGTTATTCACTGCTGGGGTGCTGGCAACAGGCTTATTATGGGCAACTGCCGCCTCCGCTACACCTCAACTTGCTGAGGAAAATGCTAATGGCCGTTGGGTTGTCACACAGCAACGCAGCGCTGATGGCGCATGCTTGGATTGCCACAAACCAGACAAAGAAGGCATGCACGGCACGCACTCAGAAGTGGTCAATCCAAACAATAACTTACCAGTGACTTGCACCAACTGCCACGGTAATCCTGGGCCTGATCACCGCGAAGGCGTAAAAGATGTTATGCGCTTCAACAACCCAATGTACACCGTGGAACAACAAAACAGCGTCTGTTTATCCTGTCACTTACCAGAGCAACTGCAAAAAGCGTTCTGGCCCCATGATGTCCACGTGACAAAAGTGGCCTGTGCCAGTTGCCATGACCTCCATCCAAAACAAGATACGATGAAGGTCCTGACCGATAAAGGCAAGGTGAAGATTTGTGTTGATTGCCACTCTGAGCAGCGCGATAACCCTGCTTTCAACCCAGCAGCGGTGAAATTGCGTAAGGAGCAGCCATGAGTTGTTCTCGTCGTCAATTCATTATTTATTCAGGAGCACTGGCGGCGGTAGGAGGAATAGCTGGCCAAACTCTAGCGAATACCATGAAAATAGACGGCGTTCGCTACGGCATGATCCACGATGAAAATTTGTGTATCGGCTGTACGGCATGCATGGATGCGTGCCGTGAGGTTAACCAAGTCCCAGAGGGAGTTTCACGGTTAACCATTATTCGTAGTGAACCCATCGGACAGTTCCCAGATATCAAATATCGCTTCTTTCGCCATTCATGCCAACACTGCGAAAGTGCACCTTGTGTTGACGTCTGCCCAACAGGTGCTTCTTTTATCGATAAAACGACAGGCATTGTTGATGTCAATCCTGACTTATGCGTGGGCTGCCAATACTGTATCGCGGCATGCCCTTACCGTGTGCGGTTTATTCATCCTGTCAATAAAACAGCGGATAAATGCGATTTTTGTCGAAAAACCAATCTAAAAAATGGCAAGCAACCTGCTTGTGTTGAATCTTGCCCAACCAAAGCACTTACATTTGGTAATTTAGATGATCCTAAGAGTGATATTTCCTTGATGCTAAAGGAAAAACCCACTTATCGATTCAAAATCGCACTCGGTACTCACCCCAAAATGTACCGAGTCCCATTCAAATATGGGGAGGTTAGCCAATGACAACCGCTTCTGCTTTCCATTTTGAATCACTGGTTTGGGACTGGCCTATTGCGGTATACCTATTTTTAATCGGTATTTCTGCAGGTCTAGTTGTATTGGCCGTGTTACTGCGCCAGTACTACCCTAACGCTGCTGGTAGTAACAGTACTCTAATGCGTACTACGCTAATTTTAGCACCAACCACCATTGTACTGGGCTTGTTAATTTTGATTTTCCATTTAACACGTCCATGGACGTTTTGGAAATTGATGTTTCATTACAGTCCAACTTCCGTCATGTCGATGGGGGTAATGCTATTCCAAGTATATATGGCGGTCTTAGTGGTATGGCTGGCTAAAATCTATGAGACAGAACTGATTAGCCTGCAACAAAAATGGCTACCGAAACTCAGCATAATTCCTCGTGTACTCGCGATGCTTACTCAAGCTATGCGCTTTCTCGATATTATCATGCTGGTTTTAGCAGTATTACTGGGCGCCTATACGGGGTTCTTACTGTCTGCCTTAAAGTCCTATCCATTCTTAAACAATCCATTATTACCCGCTTTATTCCTATTTTCTGGAATATCGTCAGGAATTGCCGTGTCATTAATAGCATTAGCGTTACGCTACCGCAAAAATATTCATAATCCAGAATCAACCTTTTTACACCGTGTAGAAGGGTTTGTGATTTGGTTAGAGATATTCCTACTGGCGGCCTTTTTTGTCGGCTTAGCCTTAGGTGATGACGGTAAAATTCGTTCATTAATTGCTGCACTAGGCGGTGGTTTCTGGACATGGTGGTTCTGGATTGGTGTGGTTGGCTTCGGCTTTATTATCCCATTAGGCTTAAAAAAATGGGTAGATAAAAGCCATCGTGCAACAAGAATTTTGCTGGTCAGTGGTTCGAGTTTATTCGGCGTATTTTGCCTGCGTTTCTTTGTGCTATACGCAGGGCAATTAACGGTTGCATAATTTATTCAAGATTAAAGGTGATAATTGGAACTAATACTCCCAGAAGTGGGTTTCATCTGCCTTGTGCTGGCTCTGGGTCTCACCAGTTTTCAAGCACTATTTGGGTTTATTGGTCACTTCAGACACGTTCCGAGGCAAATGCCTCAGAACGTGTTTTGGACATCTTTGCAGTTTATCCTATTACTCAGTGCATATATTTGTTTAACCATCAGTTTTGTTAACAGTGATTTTTCGGTGGTTTATGTTGCTCAACATAGCCACCGACTCTCTCCGTTATCCATTAAAATTGCCGCCGTTTGGGGCGGGCACGAAGGGTCATTATTCCTCTGGTTATTGTTTATCTCAGCTTGGAGCACCTTATTTGCGTGGCGCTATCGCCAGCAAAAACACCCATTATTTTCATTAACACTCACCCTAATTGCGGTCATTAATGCGGCTTTATTGCTGTTTATCGTCCTGTACTCCGACCCTTTTGCTCGTATTTTTCCACCTGCAATTGAAGGGCGAGATCTCAACCCAATGCTGCAACATTGGGGGTTAATCTTGCATCCTCCGCTGCTTTATTTAGGTTATAGCGGTTTAATTATTGTTTGTGCTTTAGTCATTGGCTCACTGTTATCAGATGCATTTAATACAACAACAGCTTGGTTGTGCTGGCGCTTTCTAGTACCAAGTTGGTGCATACTCACTCTCGGTATCATTCTAGGTTCTTGGTGGGCTTATAGCGAATTAGGCTGGGGCGGGTGGTGGTTTTGGGACCCAGTCGAAAATGCTTCTTTACTACCGTGGCTCAGTGCCACCGCACTGCTTCATAGCTTAGCTGCATCACGAAAAAATGGGCTTTATCGCCACTGGTCTATGTTATTGGCAATAGCCACATTTATTCTCTCTTTATTAGGAACCCTGATTGTTCGTTCTGGTATTTTAATGTCTGTACATGCCTTCGCATTAGATAATGTGAGAGCCGTCCCCCTCTTTATATTATTCAGTTTTTTAAGCCTAACCTGCTTACTTATCTACGGATGGAAAGCCAAAACTACTGACAATGCAACACAAAGCAAAACACAGCGTGACGTTTATTTATTACTCACATTAATCCTATTTGTCGCTGTGTTATTTATTGTGCTTACAGGCACATTGTACCCGATGATTTATACGTTATTTGGTTGGGGGAAAATTTCGGTTGGTGCTCCTTACTTCAACCAGACCTTGTTGCCCTTTGGCATTTTAATGTTGCTGGTAATTACATTAAGTGCATTTAATCCAAATCCAAAAAAACGTCGTATTCTTTATATTGCATTTTTCGGCTTACTACTTGGCCTAGTTTTAGCGGCACATGGTATTATTATTGCTACGGCGTGTAGTTTATTAACTGTTGTTTTATTGGTTTTATGGTTAAAACCTTTCTACATTATCCGACAACAACTCCCTGCTTTATTAGCACATACTGGCGTAGTTATTTTTGCTGCGGGTATTGCATTTTCAATCGGTAGCCGCCAAGAAACTAGTGTTAATCTGGCGGTTGGACAAACTATCACATTAGCAGGCTATCAATTCAAATTTGCCGATTTACAACTCGCGGCACAGCCTAATTACACCACTGAAAAAGCTATTATTCACATTACTCAAGAGAGCCAATTTCAACATAATTTAATTACTGAACGCCGTTTTTATCTTGCTCGTCAGCAATTAATGATTGAACCAGGCATTAACTGGGGATGGTTACGTAATTGGTATGTGGTGCTTGGTGAAAAGACCGGTGATCAACATTATGCAATGCGCTTTTATGTGCAAGATGGCATTCAATGGATATGGGGCGGCGGCATATTAATGTGCCTAGGACTCTTATTTGGCTGGATACGAGGGCGAAAAAAATATGCTTAATCTCTTACGTGCCCTATTTTTATTATGTATTTCAACCGTAGCGAATGCACAAATTGTCGATACATGGCAATTTAACAGTGCTGAAGAACAAGAGTATTCTTTACAGATTGCTGCACAACTACGCTGCCCTCAGTGTCAAAATCAAAACCTATTAGAGTCTAACGCCCCTACCGCCGTCAGTATGCGCCATCAAGTCTATAAAATGGTATCCGAAGGGAAAAACCAACCCCAAATAGTGCAATATATGAGGGAACGTTATGGCGATTTTGTTCTGTACAACCCACCCGTCAATTTTACTACCGCCATTCTTTGGTTATTGCCTTTTTTTGCATTTTGTCTGACTTCTTACTACCTAATACGCGCTCTCCGCACACAGAGAAAACAGGCGTCGACACAATCATCAATAACCCCATCAGAACAATTACTGACGATGCCTAAAATAAACCCAAACCTTAATACATGGAATCGTAAGCTCAATGCTTTACTCATCGTATTGGTCGTAGGGATCACCGCAAGCTATTTTTTATTACCCCGTTTTCAATTAGCTTATAATGAATATCAACGCATTTCAGATCCCATAAATGCCTTCACGCCATTAGAACAAGAACAAAGTGACCTATTACGCTTACAAAATGATATTCGCCAATCACCTAAAAACGGTGAACTTTGGGCCGTACTTGGGGAGTATTATTTATACCAGAATAGTTATGACAATTCGTTAATTGCCTACCAGAGAGCACTAAAATACACGGGGGAAAATGCACAACTGTACTCCGCTATCGCCACTGTTTTATATTATCAAGCGGGCCAGCACCTCACTGATGAGACATTAGCCGTTATCAACAAGGCACTTAGCCTTGATAATAATGAAGTCACTGCGTTGATGTTAATTGCTTCCGATGCGTTTATGAATGCAAACTATGATAAAGCTATTCAAATTTGGCAAACTCTACTCGATAGTAATAGTCCACGAATTAATCGAGCACAACTTATTGAAGCAATTCAAATGGCAAATATCATGAATAATAAACAATAATAAATTTATTCTAATATTACTAACGCTAGGTATTAATACATGGTAATCTATCACTAAGTAAAATTGTCACTAGCAAAATAATGACAATCTATTTAAATATGTAATTTTTCGTTTCTTATTGATTGTCATTATTTCCTTTCTATATTACTTAAAAAAAATTTATGCTAGATTTAATAAAATCAGCATTTCTTAATACACATACGTACAAAACCGTAATTAATATAGTCATATAGCTACATATACTGCTTATATGCATTTTCCTGTTTGTGTGTTTATTAAGGATAATTAAAATAACTACATATAGAAATAAATACTATGAGAAATAAAATATTTTCATTTTTAGTCGTAGGCCTTATTGCTGGCGTCTCCTTTATTGGCGGCGTTGCGAGTAATTATACTCCTGATTTAGATATTGTCTCTAAATCACAAAAAGCAGTAGAGGACTTTTTAGCATTCCCGAAGACAGCAAAGTATAAAAACGTTAAATATCATGAAATAAGAGAAACACTAGATCATGGCATGCTCGGGTATGTTTGTGGTGAAGTTCTTATCTTCACGACCCAAAACTCATACAGTTTTAAGCGATTTATTGTCAAAACATACCTACATCAAGATGGACGTAATGTCGTTTCTATTCCATTAATCGATAGTGATGAAAAAGAATTTCCAAACGATGAATTTAATATCATTTGGAATAAATACTGCAATAGTTAACAAAACGTAAATATCTAATTCTATTTATTATAAATTTAACTTAAAAGAAAAAATGAAATAGATATAAATTAAATATAGGATTTATATCTAATGTCAATAACTGCACTTCATTTATATGATAGTTGATAACAAATTAGAGTCCCATATTTTCATATGGGCTTTTTATTGGTCAGCTTAACGGTTGAGCAACAACAAGAAGACGAGCCATTAATTTCGGCCTCTTGGATCGGTGGACATTTAACTGAACCATAAGAGCAAAAAACACAACAATCCCCTTTTAATGGCTTCAATAAAACACCACAGTGCTTGCATTCATAAAACCATTGGCATGCATTTGTTGGCATTTCTTCCGCTTCAGATTTCCTACACTCAGGGCACGTGATCACTGATATTAATTCTATCTGTTTATGACTCATTTTAGCTCCATAACATCCGCGTTTTATTTTCATAAGAATAGCCCTTCTTCATTACAAATTCCTTGAGCTAAGAACAGATCAAGCTAAAAACTACTATTCTGATAGTAATTCTAATCTGCTTGATATAAAGTCTTCCCCCTTTTTTTCTTTGGTCACTTAATTTTTGGAGATGAGATGTTTATTGGTTTTGATTATGGAACATCCAACTGCGCTGTCGCGATAATGGAAAATGGCGTACCTAAATTGCTGCCTTTAGAAGGTGAGCAGGCTTATATTCCATCGACTCTTTGCGCGCCAACGAGAGAGTCCGTTTCTGAACATTTATTTCGCCATTGCAAGATTGCACCTTCCGATGGTATTGGACAACAAATTTTAAGAAGATCAATGGCATTTAACCAAGAAGAAGGTGTTGAGTTAGTACCTGAAGACATTGTATTCGGTCAAGCTGCGTTAGATTTATATTTACGGGATCCTCGTGATGTCTATTACGTCAAATCACCAAAGTCATTTTTAGGAGCTTCTGGTTTACATGAAACACAAATAAGTTTTTTTGAAGATCTTGTCTGCGCCATGATGCGCAATATAAAAGACACCGCCGAAATAAGTACACACAATCCAATTACAGATACCGTTATTGGACGCCCTATTAACTTCCATGGCCGTGGTGGTGAAACAGCCAATCAACAAGCAGAAGCCATTTTATACCGCGCGGCAAAACGTGCAGGTTTTCATAATATTGCTTTTCAATTCGAACCCGTTGCGGCAGGTTTAGAATATGAGTCAACGTTAAATAATGACCAAATAATCTTAGTCGTTGATATCGGTGGCGGAACAACAGATTGCTCATTAATTCAAATGGGGCCAAGTTACCGTGGTTCAGAAGACAGAACCCAATCATTATTAGCTCACAGTGGCCAACGTGTCGGTGGGAATGATCTCGATATCTACCTCGCTTTAAAACAACTTATGCCGCTTTTTGGCATGGAGAGCCAATCATCATCCGGGTTAAAAATGCCATTTTTGCAATTTTGGAATCCCATAGCCATTAATAATGTCGAAGCACAAAAAGAATTTTATTCAAGACCGAACTTATTGGCACTTACGCGTTTAAAGCAAGATGCGAAAGAACCTGAAAAAATTGCGCGCTTGCTCGAAGTCTATAACCAAACATTGGGCTATAGCCTTGTTCGTAAAGCTGAAGAAGCCAAAATTGCCTTATCAAATAGCCCTGAGTATTTGGCTCAAATAGCCTTAATGAATGAAGCGTTAGAAGTGAATATTCAGCAAGATCAGATGGTTGAATCTATTGAATCACCAAAAAGTAAAATGATTGAACTAGTCAAAGAAGCCGTAATTCAAGGTGGCGTACAACCAAATGCTGTTTTTGTCACCGGAGGAAGTGCTCGTTCACCGATACTACACCAAGCTATTGCTCAGGAACTGCCAAATATCCCTATTGTAAAAGGTGACGATTTTGGCTCTGTCACGGCAGGATTAGCACGTTGGGCAGAAACCTGTTTTAAATAAAAAACGATAACTTGCCTAAAATTAATGCCGCATTAAGCGGCATTAATTAGAAACTATTTTTTTACTTTATGGACAATATCAAAGTACTTATCTTTGCTATCTTGTTCAGGGTAAATACGGTAAGTATATTCTTCTGGTGTTACTGTGACGTTTTCAACAACACGGGTAAATAATACTTCACCTTTATCATTTTTCGCCGTTAATGAGCGAGTTTTTCCATTTTCATCAAATGACCAATCCCCTTTCATTTTCGGTTTGCCATCGAAAGTGGTCATATTAAATGTGCCATCAGGGTAATACTCAGCTAAGCCAAAGAAATTAGCGACTTGCTTATCATCAGCACTTACTGCTTTTTTGTCTTGATCCAACGCTTCCGTGGTTGTCCAAACTTTACCGACCATTATTTCTTCATAAGCATTTAATTTATGCTCCGCACTCTGAGCTTGGCTCACAGCTTGAGTTGTAGCGGCATGAATACCAAATGACATAGTAGATACAACAGCAAATAATGTAGGTACTAATAATTTTTTCATTTTCTTCCTCTCAATTAACGCTAACAACAGAACTTGTTTTATTTAGGTTAACGACATGAGTCTTATTATCAAAATAGTATTACGTTTATTTACATGAAAACATTTTGTTACATACAATATTTAGTTTTTTAATCTAAAAATGACATAAAAATCCCACAATAACAAAACTAAAAAATATTTATTTAAACCTTTTCCTCAAGTAGCTTATTGATTAACCAATAGCCTGCTTTTCCAGGTGGCGTATTTTTAGACCAAACTAAATCAACATCGATTTTTCGTGGCCACAAATCATAATTAAGGCTAACTAACACATCATGGCCAAATTGTTTAACTAACCATGTGGGTAAAATAGCCCAGCCAATACCTTGCTCCGCCATTTCCAATAACAATAAATAGTTAGGTGCTAACCAGTTTTTCTCGCTATTAATAATAATTTGACTACTGCTACTCAAACGTAACTGACGAGTCATCGTTAAATGTTGGTAAGTCACCTTTTTTACTAGCGCTAAAGGATGTGTTTTTAATACATATAATCCGAGCTCACCTTGAATAGGTAACCGTGAATATGAAATATCCGCGGGGTATTCAGTTCTTGATTCTATCATTCCAACATGGGCCTGCTGATTTTGGATCATCTCAATAACCGCATTATTTTCTGCAATTAGAAATTCAAATTCGATATGCGGAAATTGTCTATTGAGTGTTGTGAGAATATGCTCAGCATGAGGTGGCTGATAAATATCCGAAAAAGCACAACTTAATTGTGGCTCAATATCTGGAGATAACTCGACTTTTAATGCTTGCAAGCGCTCATCAGCTGATAATATATCTTCAACCAAGCTCAGCACTTTTTTCCCGGCCAACGTTAACGTCGATTCACGCCCTTGACGGTCAAATAATACAAAGCCCATATCATCCTCAAAACCACTGATTGTGCTACTAATCGTGGACTGACTTTTATTGAGCTTCCTTGCCGCCGCAGAAAATGATTTTAACGATGCCGCTTCTACAAAGGTACGTAATGTTTCAATGGAATAATTCATAAGGTATCGGTTTTATCGATGGCTGCCATTTTGTATATATAGTAAAAATCACCAATAATTGCACCTGTTTTTTTACTAATACATTATTTTGCTATAAGTTTGAGGTTGTTATGAGCAAGCATACAAAAACATTAACTGAACGAGTTTTTCACGCAGTTTCATTCGAAGTCATTGCAATAGCAATAACTGCACCGGTCAGTGCGTGGGTTTTAGGACGCTCAATTTTCCAAATGGGAACAGTGGCTATCGTACTTTCCACACTCGCCATGTTATTAAACCTATTTTATAACATGCTGTTTGACCATTTTTGGCCTTTATCAAAAGGACCAAGATCTACAAAAGTACGTATTGGCCACGCCGTTGGTTTTGAACTTAGTTTCGTTATCTTAGGTGTCCCAATGTTGGCTTTATTATTAAACATGACCCTATGGGATGCCTTTATTTTAGAAGTTGGCTTTTTTACTTTTTTCTTATTTTATACGTATGCATTTAATCTGGTATATGATGTTTTACGCGTACGTTGGTTTGAACATCAAGAAAAACACGCCAAAGCTGCTAATCCTATCGTAAAACGTACTTAATTCGCCCAGTAACACCGGATATCGATATATTCGGTGTTACCTGTGTTTTCTCTTCTATTTCCCCAAACTATCCATCTCTATAATTGCAAAAAAATTCCGTTTATTAATTAATAGATGCGTTTTTTGCATTCAACATTTGCAGAAATGTCAATTTTCCCTTTGCTTTTCATCACTTATATTTAGCGCATTAAAGAAACAAACACTTAAAGTCACAAGCCAATATTAGCTGGCTAAACTGTTTAAAGGTATTTAAATGAAAAAAATATTTATCTCATCAGCATTTTTTTTAATTTTTCACATGAGCGCACAAGCCGATATCCGCGCACATGAAAATGCAATTGTATCATTAAGCTTTAATGAAAATAACACATCTTATGCAAATGAAGCGGCAATCGCGGCCCATGCAAAGGCCGCAAATTTACCTAAAAGTGGCATCAATGGAGTGGCTAAGCCTTTTTCACAAATGAACATTCATGAAAAAGCCATAACCACATTAAATTCCACTGAAAATAATACGTCGCCCGCTATTTTGCATATTATCGAGTCGCATATTAAAGCAAACCAACTACCTTCTAATAAAATTTCAGGGGTTAGCAAATCTCTTTCAGACATGGATTCCCATGAAAAAGCAGCTGTTGCATTAAGTTTTACCCACAACAACCAGTCCCCTTCAATGATTTATGCAATGGAACAACACTTAATCCGGAGCCAAACAAAATAAGAAAATTCGTTATTAACACACTATTTCGATTTATCACACACTAATCATGCTCAAGGCTTAGGAACTATTCTGAGCCTTTTTAGTTACCCCGCATCTCAAAAAACCTATTAGCCGATTAGCCTCACGAAAATTTTGGCACAATCATTTATACTGAATATTGAATTTAATTAATTTTAAAAATAAAACTCATTCCCATTAAACTTAATAATTACAAGCCAACTCACGAATAATAAATTCAATTAGAAACTTATGTTAAAATAATGAAAATATTTTTCATTAGATAAATCACATCATATAAATAAAGATAACTATTTTTTTCATCCACAGATAAAATATTTCTCTATTTCGCATTCAAGAATTAAAAATAGAGAAACATTTTTCATCTATCAGTTATTATTAACAAAATAATCGTACTCCCCCAACCAAGATTCAATTAAAATCATTTATTATCAATAGATTGGAAACTTAATATTTTTTAATGAAAATTAATTATTATCAATAAGTTACCAACCAATAAAATATTAATTCATTGATATGACGCAACAAATCATCTTAATCAAATAGTAAGATGATTTCCTGAAAACCATATATTTAGTATGGTCATAAAGGTCATCACAATGAAGATAAAAAATAAATTATTAAATAGCCCTATTTCAAGACGTAATGTCGTGAAATCAGGAGCTGCAAGCGGACTATTTGCAGCTGTGGGTGGTTTGTCTCTTCCTTTTAATGCAAAAGCAATGAATGCCTCCTCTTCAACAAACTTCTCTGAGGATAAAGTCGTTTGGAGTTCATGTACTGTAAACTGTGGAAGCCGCTGCTTACTTCGTTTACATGTCAAAGATGACGAAGTGTTTTGGGTTGAGTCTGATAACACGGGTAACGACGAATATGGTAACCATCAAGTACGTGCTTGTTTACGTGGCCGTTCAATTCGCCGTCGTATGAATCACCCTGACAGATTGAAATACCCAATGAAACGAGTGGGTAAAAGAGGTGAGGGTAAATTTACCCGAATTTCATGGGAAGAAGCACTCGATATCGTTGGCGATAGCTTACGTAACACATTGAAAAATTATGGTAATGAGGCTGTACACGTTTTATATGGAACGGGTGTTGATGGTGGCAACATCACCAACTCTAATGTCCCTTATCGCTTAATGAATTCATGTGGTGGTTTTTTAAGCCGCTATGGTAGTTATAGTACCGCTCAAATCCGTGCAGGTATGAACTACCTATATGGTTCTCAGGAAGCCAATAGCCCCGATGACATCGCAAATACTAAACTTGTCGTGATGTTTGGCAACAACCCAGCCGAAACTAGAATGAGTGGCGGCGGAGTTACCTATTATGTCGAGCAAGCTCGTGAGCGCTCAAATGCACGAATGATTGTTATTGATCCTCGTTATAACGACACCGCCGCAGGTCGTGAAGACGAGTGGTTACCAATACGTCCAGGTACTGACGGTGCTTTAGCAGCAGCATTAGCCTATGTCATTATCACAGAAGACATGGTTGACCAGGATTTTGTTGATAAATATTGCGTAGGCTACGATGAAAAAACATTGCCAGCTTCCGCTCCACGTAATGGTCATTATAAAGCCTATATTTTAGGTGATGGTGCTGATGGCATAGCTAAAACACCACAGTGGGCCTCGACTATTACAGGGATCCCCGCTGATAAAATTATCAAACTCGCACGTGAAATTGGGCAAGCCAAACCCGCTTATATCGTTCAAGGTTGGGGGCCTCAGCGCCATTCAAATGGAGAGCAAACTGTACGAGCCATTGCAATGCTCGCCATTATTACAGGTAATGTAGGGATTAGCGGAGGAAATTCAGGTTGCCGTGAAGGCACTTATGATTCAGGCGTTGAATGGTTCCCTATGCTTGATAATCCTGTAAAAACGCAAATTTCGGTGTTTACATGGACCGATGCGATTGAACGTGGAACTGAAATGACCGCCACTCGCGATGGCATTAAAGGAAAAGATAAACTGGATGTACCGATTAAATTCTTATGGTGCTATGCCAGTAATACGTTAATTAACCAACATAGCGAAATTGCACGCACTCATGAAATTTTACAAGATGACAGTAAATGCGAAATGATTGTCGGCATCGACCATTTTATGACCGCATCGGCAAAATATTGCGATATTTTATTGCCTGATTTAATGCCAACTGAACAAGAAGATTTAATTCCGAGTGAATCAGCTGGGAATATGTCCTATATGATTTTAGGGCAACCCGCCACCAGTGCTAAATTTGAGCGCAAACCAATTTATGAAATTTTATCTGAAATTGCAAAACGCTTAGGTCCAGATGTTGAAAAAACCTTTACAGAAGGTCGCACTCAGCATGAATGGGTTAAATACCTCTGCGAAAAAAGCCGCGAACGCTTCCCTGATATGCCAACTTATGAAGAGATGAAAACAGTGGGTATTTTCAAACACAAATGCCCTGATGAACATGTCATTGGTTTTAAAGAATTTCGTGATAACCCACAGGCCAACCCACTGAAAACGCCATCAGGAAAGATCGAGGTCTACTCGGAAGCTCTTGCTGAAATTTCAAAGAATTGGGAGCTATCCCCAGATGATATTATCGACCCATTGCCAATTTATGCCAAAGGGTTTGAAGGGCATCAAGATAAATTAAGCGAGAAATATCCACTCCAAATGACAGGTTTCCACTACAAAGCTAGAACACACTCAAGCTACGGTAATATTGATATTTTAAAACAAGCTTGTCGCCAAGAAATCTGGATTAACCCTATCGATGCTAAAGCTCGGGGCATTGAACAAGGTGATATTGTTAAAGTTTTTAATGACCGAGGGGAAGTGCATATTCCTGCCAAAGTCACACCGCGGATTATGCCTGGCGTAACTGCGATGGGGCAAGGTGCATGGTTAGATGCTGACATGTTTGGTGCAAAAGTCGACCAAGGCGGATGTATTAATGTTCTAACAACGCAGCGCCCATCACCGCTTGCGAAAGGAAATCCGCAACATACTAACTTAGTCGAAATCGCAAAACTGTAAGGAGCCCGATATGTCACAACAATATGGTTTTTATATTGATACACAACGATGTACGGGCTGTAAAACCTGTGAACTCGCTTGTAAAGACTTCAAAAATTTATCAACGGATGTTCACTTTCGCCGTATTTATGAGTATGCCGGTGGGGATTGGACTGAACAAAATGGTGCTTGGCAACAAAACGTTTTTTCCTACTATCTGTCCATCTCTTGTAATCATTGCGATGATCCTGCCTGCGCTAAAGTATGCCCAAGTGGCGCAATGCATAAACGTGAAGATGGTTTTGTTGTTGTCGATGAAAGTGTTTGTATTGGCTGCCGTTATTGCCATATGGCATGTCCATACGGTGCACCTCAATTTGATGCAGAAAAAGGTCACATGACCAAATGTGATGGCTGTTTTGAGCGAGTTGCTGAAGGTAAAAAACCGATTTGCGTTGAATCTTGCCCGTTACGCGCGTTGGATTTTGGCCCTATCGATGAATTGCGAGCAAAATACGGCAACATTAATGAAATTGCCCCTCTTCCACCTGCACATTACACCAAACCGAATATTGTTTTAAACCTTAATAATAATTGTCGCCCCGTTGGTGATACTACGGGCTATCTTGCAAATCCGGAGGAGGTATAAAATGGGTGCTGGCTTACATGAATATCCATTAATACTCTTTACTGTTATCGGACAAACAGTCGCTGGCGCTTTTATTTTAATGGCGCTTGTTTTACAACTTAAACCTTCCGCGCAACAGCATCACCAAATCGTGATGAGTATGTTCGGATTATGGTTATTAATGGGTATCGGCTTTTTATTATCCATGTTACATATGGGTTCACCCTTACGCGCTTTTAATTCGATGATACGTGTAGGACATTCTGCATTAAGTAATGAAATTGTCAGCGGCTCCCTCTTTTTTGCTTTAGGCGGGTTATATTGGCTTATTTCATTTTTCAAAAAAATGCCTCGATCACTTGGTCAAATTTGGTTAATGATCACCATGTTTGCTGCTGCATTTTTTATTTATGCAATTTCTCGCGTTTATCAAATTGAAACAGTACCAACCTGGTTTAATCAATATGGTAGTTTGCAATTTATTTTAACTAGCTTAATAGCAGGCCCTGTATTAGCTGCTTTTTTATTGCGTATAGCCAGCTATGACATTAGTCGGGTACGTTCTTTTGCGCTCATCAGTATTATCGGCATAATAGCTAGCTGTATTTTAGTCACGGCTCAAGGATATGAACTTGGTTCAATTCAAAGCTCTGTGCAAAAAGCCAGTCAACTAGTACCTGACTACGCATCATTAATGGGATGGAGAACTATCTGTTTATTCCTTGGTTTAGCTTTTTGGCTTTATCCTCATATTAAGATGAGAAATCCCTCAATTATCAGCTTATTCATTGCTGTTTTATTTGTAATGTTTGGTGAACTTATTGGTCGGGGTATTTTCTACGGATTACATATGACTGTTGGTATGGCAGTGGTAGGTTAAGTGCTCTTCATGAGGGGGATATCCCCCTCTTCTCGTCGACAAATATCTGATGATTCGTTACGATGGTTAAATCAATATGTTGATATTTCCATAAACAAGTACAATCGAAAACCACCCTTTATTTCATTTGAAACTCAAATGGTTAAAAATTTTTAGTAAAATTAAAAGACGAAGTGAATCAGTATGGAACAAAAACAATTAGATGACATGTCACTGTGCACCCAAACTTTAGGCGCACTCTTTTCCTATGACCCTTCAGACCCTCGAGTTAGCAGACTCATTGAGCTATTTAGCACCAGTGAATGGTTAACCGAGTGGCCTCTCACCGCTCATTATGATTGCCAACGAATTAATCAGTTATTTCAAGGTGATACTAAGCAATCTGAAACGCTAAAAGAGGCCTATGAGCGATTATTTATTGGCCCTAATGCACTCCCTGCTCCGCCTTGGGGTTCTGTTTATCTCGATAAAGAAAATGTTTTATTTGGAATTTCTACCCTTGAGTTAAGAGCTTGGCTACGTAACAACCAAATTAATATTGAATTGAATGCCAATGAACCAGAAGACCATGTTGGCTTATTGTTCTTATTAACAGCGTGGGTTATCCAAAATAAGCCTGAATTGCTAAATGATTTATTGGAAATTCATTTCTTACCTTGGGTATATCGTTATTTGGAAAAAATGCAATTACAAAGCGGTAATAACTTTTATGAAGCTACTGCGTTATTAGCAACAGAAACCTTAAAATACTTGCAGAAAGAAGCTCAATTGACACCGGTGAATAAAGAGCTTTATCTATAGTTTCCATTATTTATTCAATGACAAGCACCCTAAAGAATATTAGGGTGCTTGTTTTTATTATGGATGCTGTTTAGGTATATGGTAAGTATCTACTAAAAACGCAATGATTTGGCTTAAGTCAGAAATATAAGACGTGTTTTTATACACTCCAGTTTGATAAGAAGACGTTATCCCCTCTGGTAATATTAAAGCAGGTAAAGATTGATTCTCCTCGCCACACATATCCACTAATTCTTCTCGTGGTTTCTCAAAAGGCAGATAACTTACATCAATGAAATTGGATAACCTCGGGTTTTTAGCGAGTATTCCCTCTAGCATTGTGCAGTCTGGGCAAAAAAAAGTGTCATCTTGATAATTTTTATCTGAAAAACCCATATCTAAAAGATACAATTTACATTTCATTGTGATACCCATTTTTGTAAGGAATAAAGATGAAAAATAAGCCTTCAGGTTATAACGTTGATAGTGCGTTATCTAAATCAGCTAATAAGTCACTAATGTCTTCACAGCCAACTGAAAAACGTAGCAACCCATCCGTTACTCCCTGTGCAATGCGTTCCTCTTTAGGAATACAGGCATGGGACATAATCTTAGGATAAGAAATAATTGACTCAATTCCCCCTAAGCTAACAGCGACCAATGGGATACGAATCGCATCTAAAAATAATTTCACATTTTTTTCATTGCCTAAATCAAACGAAACGACCATTCCGCCATTTTTGGATTGCTGCATATGAACCTGGTGATTTGGGTGTGAAACCAAGCCTGGGTAAAACACCTTTTTTACTTTCGAATGCTGGTTAAGATATTCTGCAAGCTTCTGTGCATTTTCACTGGAACGCTCAACACGCATTGCCATTGATTTTAAACCGCGCATGGTCAGCCAACTATCAAATGGTGCAGCAATACTGCCTATAGCAACCGCTGATTTGTGTAACCATTTGGCATATTCGGCATTATTTGTTGCAACGGTTCCTAAAATAACGTCGCTGTGCCCATTAATAAATTTAGTGGCACTATTAATCGAGAAATCAATACCTAACGAAATCACATCCGACAATAACGGCGTCATAAATGTGTTATCACACACAGTGATTAAATTATTCTTTTTTGCCAAACCAATGACCGCATTTAAGTCTGTTACTTGCAGTGTCGGGTTCGATGGCGTTTCAATGTAAAATGCCTTAGTATTTTCTTGTATTGCATCTGCATAGTTTTTAGGATCTGTCGCATCAACAAATGTCACTGAAATACCGTAACGAGGTAAAAACTCAGTCATTAACTGAAAAGTGCCACCATAAATACTTTTACAGGCAACAATGTGATCTCCCTGGCTAAACCCTAATAAAACTGCACTAATAGCAGCCATGCCCGATGAAAAAACCTCAGCAAATTGTGCGTTTTCAATTGAGCAAATAGCTTCGCTTAGTGCATCACGGGTTGGGTTTGAAAAACGCGAATAAATATACGCGTAATTTTCTTCAATATTACTTTGCGAGTAAGTTGACGATTGATATAACGGAATAGATGAACTTCCCGTGTACTTATCCGTCATTGGATAACCGTGTATAACTTTAGTATTAATCTTCATAGGTACATCACATCTTTAATATAGTTTTAAATACTTGCCACATTGATTTCAGGATAAGCAAATAAGGCAGGTGAACCGCCAGTATGAATAAATAAAAGCGGCTGACTGCCTTCAATAGTTTCTTTTAATACATTATCAATTAACCCTGCCATGGCTTTGCCAGTATAAACAGGGTCGAGTAAAATCCCTTCTTTTTGTGCTAATAATTCAATTGCTTGTTGCCCCTTGCTATTCGGTGCACCATATGCAGGTGAAAAGTATTGATCCCATAATTGTACATTCGGAAAATCAGCAAGGTTTAATAATTCACTTATTTCATTTTGCAGCTTTTCAACTTTTGGCTGTTGTTGTTCAACCGTACGCGAGACTGTTACGCCAATAACAGGAGTTTGAGGTAAAACGACCTGTAACCCTATAGCCAAACCAGCATGGGTTCCCGCACTACCTGAAGCAACAATCACCGCAGCAAAATCAATATCTTTTGGCTTTTGTTGTGCAATCTCCAAAGCACAACTGACATACCCCAGTGCACCTAGAGCATTCGAACCACCGACAGGTACAACATACGCATTTTCTAACCCTAATAACTCAATTAATGCTTTCATTTGTTCATTAGGGTCACTTAATTCTTCACAAAAATAACAGCGAGTATTAAATAAATCTGTCAGCAGCTTATTGCCATTATTTAAAAATAGGGAATTCCCACTTTGCAGCGGGTTTTCCAATAAAGCCACACACTCTAAACCATACATTGCTGCAATAGCGGCTGTTTGGCGAACATGGTTAGATTGTATAGCGCCTGCAGTGACTAATACTTTAGCTTTTTTCTGTAGTGCATCCGCAATAATAAACTCTAACTTACGCAGTTTATTGCCCCCCATCGCAAGGGGGGTCATATCATCACGTTTAATATAAATTTCTCGACCAAGGTATTCAGATATATTATTCAATTTCACCAATGGCGTTGCGGTGTGCAATAAATTAATTTTCGCTATTGCTGAAAGCCTTTCTTGTATATTCATTTGAATATTATCCAGATTAATATGTGAAGCCTAAATAGAGGTAGACCATCAGAGCAAATGCAGCTGTCACAGTAGCATAAGGCATTTGTGTTCGGATATGTTCAATATGGTCACAATCTGTTGCCATGGAAGCCACAATCGCATCACTGGAAATTGGGGATGTCATATCGCCGTAAATAGACCCTGCGATAGCTGCACCAATCATATATTCCACAGGCATTCCCACTGAAATACCTAATTGCACACCGATAGGGATCATAATGGCAAACGTTCCCCACGATGTGCCTGTTGCCAATGACATTACAGCACTAATTAAGAAAATAAAACCGATTGAGAATGCAGGGGAAATAACACCAGAAGTCACTTCAGCAATATAAGCCCCAGTATTTAAATCTGAGGAAACTGTCCCCATTAAGAATGCTAATATCATGACTGAGCTGATTTTCACCATGCTAGCGTAACCGATATATAGTTCTTTAAAGAAACTCTCAATATTTAATACGCGACGCGCTAAGAACCAGACAAAAGAAACTAGCGTTCCAAACATGACCCCCCAATAAACAGATGTTGAGCCGCTGCCTTTACTAAAGTCACCATTACCAGTGATATATAAAGCCACTGGGACCATTAATACCGTTGATAAAATTGGGATAAAGAAATTTAAAGATGTATGGCAATTAGGATGTTCAATAATATCTTCATCATCTTGCTCAGTATTTTCCGCGGATAAGATGGTTAACGATTCTTCATGAGCTCGCAATTCTGCTTTTTTCATCGGCCCCCAAGAAAAATTGGAGAAGATATAAAATAAAACCGAAGCTAAAGAAAACCATGCCATGATATTAAATACCATCGAGCTGGCTAAAATTTCAAAAGGTTCACCCGTAATAAAACCTTTTGATATCTGCACGCCAATCACCCCCATCATTGCCGCACCCCAACCGTTTATCATCGCTGACGAGCACACCGACACACAGGATGTTTGCACGATATAAGACATTTTTTCTGGCGAAACACCATAATTCTTCGCGAGTGTTTTTGTTGACGCACCTGCAATTAACTGGTTAATTGAACTTTCAATAAAAATTAATGACGTAATAATCATTGCCATTAATTGAACTGCTTTTCTATTTTTAATCAACTTGGTTTTATTAGTCAATAATCTAACAAGTGACCTAACACCACCTGTAACCACAACAAGGCGCATAATACCGCCTATCATGACCATAAATAGAATTGTTTTTGTATTTCCAGGTGAGGCAAAAGTATTAATAATTCCATCGAGTGTTCCGTTAACACCTAATAATATATTATGATCATTAATAACGGTAAACCCGACTAATATTCCCAATAATAAAGATAAAATAACTTGGCGTGTAAAAATGGCTAAAAGTATCGTGACCAGTGGAGTGACAATGGTCCAAATTCCATAATCATTCATGGGGTGCTCTCTTATTATATTTTATTGTGATTTTAATTAAGATAATGCTTTTTCTAAATCATTTAATAAGTCGTTAATATCTTCAATACCTACTGATAAACGCAATGTCGTATCGTAAACATGAATACTTTCTCTTTCTTCTTTAGTCATTGAACCATGGGACATAGTCGCTGAATGGTTTACCATACTTTCCACACCACCAAGAGACTCCGCCAATACAAAATAAGTCACCTTAGATAAAAATGTTTTTGTATCCTCAATATCACCTTTTAATTTAATCGTCACAACTGCCCCCCCGCTTCGCATTTGTGTTTTACATAGCTGATGTTGTGGGTGTGATGGTAAACCTGGGTAATAAACGTGCTCAATTTTCGGGTGTGTTGCTAGATATTCTGCGACTTTCTGCGCATTACTGCATTGTGCTGACATGCGTAATGCCAATGTTTTTAAGCCGCGTAATGCAAGGTAAGCATCAAAGGGAGAAGCGATTGCACCGAGGGTGGTTTTTAAAAAATCAAGTCGACTGGCAATATCTTCACGTTGTGTAATTACCGCACCACCAATTAAATCAGAATGACCACCGATATATTTACTGGCTGATAACATCACTAAATCGGCACCTAATTCTAATGGTTTTTGGTTCCATGCTGTTGCAAATGTATTATCCACGCAAGTCAAAATATCATGCATTTTTGCCAACGAACAAACCGCTTTAATATCCACTAACTCTAATAACGGATTAGTTGGACTTTCAATCCAAATTAAGCGGGTATTGTCTTTTATGTTAGCTTTGACCTCATCCAGATTATTTAAATCAACATAATCTATTTTGTGACCACAGTTTACGGTTGCAACACGCTCAAATAAGCGGAAAGTTCCACCATAAACGCCCTTCATTGCAATAATATGAGAGTCTTTTGGTAGTAAATTTAGCACTAAACTTGAAGCCGCAACACCTGAAGCAGTAGCTGTTGCGTAGATTCCACCTTCAATTTCCGCTAACAGTGTTTCATAGGCATAACGAGTTGGGTTACTGCAACGGGAATAACAATATTCTCCATGTTCAGTTAAGCTTTGTTGGACAAAAGTACTCGCGGTTGTGATTGCAGGGAAAATCGCATGATTGACAGTATCTTGCTGTTTTCCACCATGAATTAAAACAGTAGCAATATTCTTAGTCATTATTAAAACCCAATCATAGAAAGAGAAAAAAGTGTTTATTTATATTTGTTGCTGAAAGGAATATGCCATAGGGAAATAGAAAAATTTTTCTAAAAATCGATGACTTTATACAAATTTAGAGAAAAATTTTCTAAATTTAAATTAATAATCTTAAAATACAATAAGTTAATCAATAAACATGAAATGAGCGAGCCGTCACAATATCACTATTTAGTTTATCAATATCTACTTCACCAGTAGATAAAATTCATTAACCTATTAAAATTAAAGAATAATTGTATATTAAAAGTTAATTATATTACTAACCAATGTAATCAGGCCTAATGAAAACCATGATTAGCATCATAGTCCTATCCGAAATTTCACTTACCATCTCTACCGACTTACTCTTTAATGGTGCTATTGTAGAAACTTATTCTCTTTTGCCATCCTAACTATTCTCTCTTACAGATTGCTCAGCTATATCAGCTCATTTATTACCAACCGCAAAGTGAAGAACAACAATTACCCTATCAAACCTCTGTAAGGTAGCTAAAAACGTAGCTTCATTTTATGTTTCTAATAATATCGCCAATTAACCAAGTCAGCATTTAGCACATTATTTAAACAAAGCAATACTAATTATTAATCTCAATTTAACCTACGAACAAAAATCACATAATTATACTTATTTAAAATCAAAAGCTATCCACAAAACAAAGTGTTCAATAATTGTTCGATTCAAATCCTAAAGACCATAAAGTTTATTATGTTTATTAAATTTAAATAAAAATATAAATTTTAATATTGGTTTATTTACACTCTAAATTATACTTTATATAAGCAAATTGAATAAAATCAAACAAAAAAACCATTACTGTAAAACAAAAATCCAAAATATAAAGCTCCTTAATTATTTATAGCGAATGATTAGATTTATTTGATTATTTTGTATTTTTCATTCAATTTCAATGCGTTAAATTAAAATAAAACAAAACTTGTATCCAAATTATTTAGTATGATAGAGTCAAAAAGTACCGACCGCTATCGGTATCCTGCATATTAACCTTTCACATAATAGTGAAGTTATATATCGAATCATCAAATTCGATTTAGTTAATCCGTGTCATAGAAACATAACAGAGACGATAAAAAATGCTTACAATAATTATTGAAAAATTTTAATCAAATAATTAAAACTGAGTACTTTATCAAGTGGTGCATATATTTATTTAATTTAAAGAAAAATGAAATTTCTTACATTGCACTTATTCTTATCTTTATTTTTCGATGTAATACCACATGCAGAACACAATAAAAACAGTCTCATTAACGACAAACACAATATTAGGAATCCATTATGACTAATCATTTTTTAGTGCACGAGCCCGCCATGTTAAAACTACTGGAACAGGTCGTGAATATCGAATCTGGTTCTTATGACAAGGCTGGCGTCGATAACCATGCTGCCGTGTGGTGCGAAAAATACCAAGCAATGGGATTTGAAGTTGAAGTCATTGAAAATGAATCATTAGGCAATAACTACCGTATTTATTACCCATCGGTAAAGGCCGATATCTTAATTTTACTGCACTTAGATACCGTTTTCCCAAAAGGCACTGTCGCAGAACGTCCATTTAGTATCAAAGGTGATAGAGCCTATGGTCCAGGTGTGATTGATATGAAAGGCAGTCATGTCATGGTGTATCAAGTCATGAAGCAACTGTACGACAACCAAGACTCTCGCTATAAAAATATCGAAATTTTACTTAACTGCGACGAAGAAATTGGCTCTATTTCATCCCGCGGTGTGATTGAAAAATGTGCATTAGGCAAGCGTTATGCCTTAGTTATGGAACCTGCACGTGCCAATGGCGCCATTGTTAGTGCACGCCGTGGCGTCGGCACTTATGTACTGAGCATCGAAGGGAAGGCCTCTCACTCGGGTATTGCCCCTGAAGCTGGTATCAGCGCTATTCAAGAGCTATCCCACAAAATCCAAAGCTTACATGCACTCTCTGCCCATGACCAAGGCTTATCCGTTAACGTTGGTCTCATTTCAGGTGGAACCTCAGTCAATACAGTGGCACCCAATGCGAGAGCAGAAATCGATGTACGAATTTCTTCTGAAGAACAAGGCGTAGAAATTGATAAAAAAGTCAGAGAAGTGTGCAGCAAACCGATATTAGATGGCATTAAACTGACGCTAACTGGGGGAATCAATCGCCCGCCAATGGCTAAAACGGATGAAAGTACAGTACTTATCGACATCATCAAGCAAGAAGCGACGAAATTAGATATCGAGTTAATCGACGTTTCAACAGGCGGCGGCTCAGATGCTTCATTCACAGCAGGTGTCGGCACTGCTACTGTTGATGGCTTAGGCCCAATCGGCGGCTACCAACACAGTGATAAAGAATATTTAGAAATTCCATCATTAACTGAGCGAGCACAGTTATTTTTCAATGTATTACAACGTATTACACAATAAATAATAATCCAACAGGATAATAATATGGCAACAACGTCAACAAATACACCACCACCAGCGAAAAAACGTTCGGAAGGTTTGAACCCTTACGTTTTATTGTTCTTCATTTTAGTCATCGCAGGTATTGCTACTTGGATCGTTCCTGCGGGGCAATATGCATCAGAGACTAAAGTCATCACCATGGTCAAAGATGGCATTGAAACTAAAGTATCTAGCTCTTACACCATACCTGGTAGCTATGAGCGTTTACCTGAGCAACACGGTATTTTACCGGGGCAAATCTTCACGTCTATTGCCGATGGCTTAGTAAAAGCTGCACCAATTATCTTTTTAATTATTTTTACAGGTGGTGCGTTACATCTTCTTGAAGAAACCGGTGCCATAAAAAAGGTACTGAATAATATTTCGCGCAGTAAGAAGCTCAATGATTTTCTGTTAATCACAATTTTCTTTGTGGTGTTTTCTATTTTAGGCACTACTGGCATTGTCGTTAACTCAATCATTGCATTTGTTCCTATCGGCCTGCTAGTCGCAAAATCTGTTGGGATGGACGATAAATTTGGTGCCGCATTGGTCTATGTTGCTGCCTATGCTGGTTTTAATGCCTCAATCATGGCACCGATGACGGTTGGCTTATCACAAGGCTTAGCAGACGTTCCCCTGCTATCTGGCCTTGGTTTTCGAATGGTGATTTATATCGCTTTCGTCATCGCGGGTATCTTATTTTTAACTTTCTATACTAAAAAATGCCGTAAGCAAGGTATGGTTCGCCCAGAGATTGCTGTCGATGACGCTGATCACCAAACCTCAAAAATTTCGGCGCTACATATCATCACTTTGTCATATAGCGCATTCTGCTTAGTCGGCTTTATTTTTGGTGCTGTCGAATGGGGCTGGGGTGAAAAAGAGATGATGGCGATGTTTATCATCTTAGGGGTCGGTGTTGGTGTACTCAACCGTATGTCACCAAATAGCATTGCAACAGGCTTCTTAAAAGGCTGTGCGGGTATGGTTGGCGGTGCATTTATCGTTGGTATGGCACGTGCTATTGCGATTGTATTATCTGATGGCATGATTTTGGACACCATCGTCAATGCGATTATTTCGATGATGGATGGTTTGCCAAAAACCCTTTCTGCACTCTCTATGTTTGCAACTGCAGCGATTATGCACTTCTTTATTTCTTCTGGTTCAGGTGAGGCCGCTGTATTAGTGCCAATCTTTACTCCGATGGGCGACCTACTCGAAATTACCCGCCAAACTACCGTACAAACGGTTCTGTTAGGTGAAGGTGTGGTGAACTGCATTAACCCAACATCGGGGATCTTAATGGCCGTGCTGGCTACGGCGAAAATCCCATATACCACGTGGGTGAAATTTATTTGGCCATTAGTCTTCACATGGATTGCCATTTCTATTGTGGCTCTGGTTTATGCCGTCCTGACCAATTTAGGGCCGATTTAATCCCTAGTTAACAATAGAGAACACTGGCTCAAAGCTTCCTTTATAAGAAAGGAAGCTTTTTATGACTTACCTTTCTATTTTTTCAATAAAACACATCACGTCATTCATCAGTGGGAACAGCTGTTTTTCTATTCCAACAAATAGTGCACTTTTTTGCGTGAAATCAGGATGAGAAATTAGCATAGTCGCTAACACACTGTATTGCGGCATTTCAGTCAAATGTGTATTCCATGGACTGGATTTTAATTTTTGCCAATATACCTTTTGTATTGATGCATTTTGCCCCATCAACCATAATTCTAAACACAATTTACGGTGATTAAGCACAATACCAAAGCGCAGTTTTCGCTGTTTCAAAAATGTATTTACAATAGGAAAATATGAGTAATCTAGGTAACCTGGGGAGATATTTCCATATTCAAAACCACGTTCAGATTGATTTGCAAGATATTGCTTTGCTTGCATCATGGTTTTAATTAAATACTCATAGACAACGTTGAGTTCACTTTCTTGAATTTGTCGTTGATAATGATTGAGCCGCTGCTGCAAATTGTCCATTTAATTATCCTCCAGTCTGGTTTATCTAAAATCTTACCTGAACCCCACCTTTCCTACCTTAATTTGGAATTAAAAACAGACAGCATCATGCAGGGATAGTATCATTGGCGCCATTAGCTCCTTTTTATTATTTGAGATTTTATTGTGACTTCATTTGCTGATCTTAACGCGCTGAGCGCGGAACAACTGTCTAACCTACAAGAGTTAGGTTACCTCAGTATGACCCCGATCCAAGCGGCCGCCCTTCCTGCTATCCTGTTGGGGAAAGATGTTCGTGCGCAAGCCAAAACAGGCAGCGGTAAAACTGCTGCATTCGGTTTGGGGTTATTGCAACGTATTGATGCCAAATTATTTAAAACCCAATCATTGGTTTTGTGCCCTACTCGCGAACTCGCAGAACAAGTCGCCAACGAATTACGCCGCTTAGCCCGTGCAATTCCAAACATTAAAATTCTCACCTTGTGTGGCGGTGTACCTTTTAGCGTGCAGCGCGATTCCCTTGCTCATGCAGCCCATATAATTGTCGCGACGCCAGGCCGCTTACTTGATCACCTAAACCGCGAAACCGTTCAACTTGATGAATTGCAAACGTTAGTGCTGGATGAAGCGGACAGAATGCTAGATATGGGCTTTATGCCTGACATTGAAACCGTAATTAACTACGCACCAATAAGCCGACAAACTTTACTGTTTTCCGCTACTTGGCCAGATGAAATAGCACGCATTAGCCAACAAATTCAGCACGAGCCACAAACAATTGAAATCAATAGTGTTGATGAATTACCTGCGGTTGAGCAGCAATTTTATGAAGTCTCACGCCACGGTAAAATCGAATTATTACAAAAATTATTAAGCCGTGAACAACCCGCTTCTTGCGTCGTTTTTTGTAACACCAAAAAAGATTGCCAAGCGGTGTATGATGCACTAAATGACAGCAAGCAAAGTGTGTTAGTGCTACATGGCGACTTAGAACAACGTGACCGTGACCAAACCTTGGTGCGCTTTGCAAATGGGAGCAGCCGCGTGTTGGTTGCGACCGATGTCGCTTCCCGCGGACTCGATATTAAAGCCCTTGAAATGGTGATTAACTATGAATTATCGTGGGATCCTGAAGTTCATGTGCACCGTATCGGCCGTACTGCTCGTGCAGGTGAAAGCGGTTTAGCCATTAGCCTATGCGCCCCTGAAGAAGCACAACGCGCAAATGCCCTCGAAGAAATGCTGAATATGAAGCTAAACTGGCAACCCGAACCCGCAGGTCTTCGCATTACACCACTTGAAGCCACAATGGTGACGTTATGCCTTGATGGCGGCAAAAAAGCTAAAATGCGCCCTGGTGACATTTTAGGGGCTCTCACTGGAGAGGTCGGCCTTGACGGCGCAGACATTGGTAAAATAGCCATTCACCCAACCCACGCCTATGTGGCAGTAAAGCGCTCCGTGGCTCAGCAAGCGTGGAAACACCTGCAACAAGGTAAAATCAAAGGTAAATCCGTTAAAGCACGACTCTTAAAATAGCCTTTCTGTTGTGATTTAGCGTCTAAGCTTATTAGGCGCTAAATTTTTCTTTTTATTTCTTATTTAACATCAAGTTTAAACCCATTAATTCACCAAATGATAGTTGACCCTTGAAATTAATCGTTATATAAATCAATTTACATCGAAATACTAGGTTATATAACAATGAAAAAGTATCTTATTGGCCTTTTGGCTTTATCTTGCTCATTCGCCAGCTTAGCTGAGCGAGAATTTACCGATCAATTAGGTCGAAAAGTTGTCATTGACGACAAGATTGAACGTGTCGCCGTTCTCCAACACCAAACATTAAATTTACTAGTTCAGTTGGATGCCACCGATAAAATCGTTGGCGTCATGGGGAATTGGCGTGAACAACTTGGGCAAAATTATGAAAGACTTGCTCCTGAATTGGTCAAAGTTCCCAATGTCGGTGACCTCAAAAGTGTTAACCTTGAAAGTTTAGTGCAATTAAAACCTCAAGTGGTATTTGTAACAAACTATGCCCCGCAAGAAATGATCGATAAAATATCCCAAGTGGGCATTCCTGTTGTGGCAATTTCCTTGCAAAAAGACAATAGTGGCAAAGCAAAAAACAATGTCAATCCTGAACTGATCAATGAAGAACAGGCATACAACGAAGGCTTAAAAGAAGGCATTGCGCTGATTGGGGATATCGTCAATAAACCCGACAACGCAAAAGCACTGATTAAAGAAACTTTTGATAGCCGCGACGTTGTAGCTCAACACTTAAAAAATATTCCTGAAAATCAACGAATTCGAGCCTACATGGCGAACCCTGAGCTCACCACTTATGGCTCTGGAAAATACACGGGTTTAATGATGCAACATGCAGGGGCGATGAACGTTGCCGCATCAACTATCAAAGGATACAAACAAGTTTCCTTAGAACAAGTGATTAGCTGGAACCCTGAAGTCATTTTCATTCAAGACCGATACCCAAGCGTAGTGGATGAAATCAACAATGACCCGCGCTGGCAAGTTATTGATGCTGTTAAAAATAAACGTGTCTTTTTAATGCCTGAATATGCGAAAGCATGGGGTTATCCAATGCCTGAAGCTATGGCGTTAGGTGAATTATGGATGGCGAGCAAGCTCTACCCCCAAAAATTTGCTGATGTTGATGTGGATGCAAAAGTGAATAATTGGTATCAAAAATTCTATCGTACTCAATATCAAGGCAACCATTAATGCATATTATGGCAGCGGGCAGTCTACGTGGCGCATTGACTGCCATTTTAACGCATTTTCCGCAAGCGGATGAGCATGCAATCACCTGTGAGTTTGGCCCCGCAGGTCTATTACGGCGAAAAATTGAGGCAGGTACATATTGTGATCTGTTTCTTTCTGCGGATAAAGCACATCCCCTAGTATTAATGCAACAAAATATCGCCTATGCCACTTTGCCCTTTATTACTAACCGCCTAGGAATTACCACAACGAAACTGCTTGCCCAAAAGTACCCAAACTGGCTGCAATTGCTTAGTGCACCAGATATTATCATTGGCACATCTACGCCCCACGATGACCCTTGTGGGGATTATGTTATCCAACTCTACGATAAAATTCGCCTGAATCATCCTCACCTTGCTAATGAGATTCAAGCTCGTACTCGCCACTTAGTCGGTGGGAAAAACTCTCCCGTGATCCCTTCTGGTCAATTAGCTTCCCAATGGTTAATAGAATCTCATCAGGCAGACTTATTTATTGGCTATCATCACTATCAACAAAAAATTGCAAAACTGCCAAACCTCACCACGCTCCCAATTCCAAATCACGATAATATCCAAGCAATTTACACCATGGCATTGATAACAAAAAAATCAGAAGTTTTCGCAAATTACCTATTACAGATTGAATCACAACAACTTTTTACTGAATATGGATTTACCTCTCTGCAATAAATCACCTAAGAGCACACATTTCAAATCAATAAATTAAAAATATTGAACAATATACGAAAACGTTTGCTTTTTATTTTGATGGCTATAAAATGCGTCGGATTTTTTTGGCCTGAGAAAAATAACTGGAGACAATCGTGCCTGAAGATAAAAATTATAGCCATGGGCCCGTGCCCATATCCGCGCGAAAAGGCGGACTAGCATTAACCTTTGTGATGCTAGGTTTAACGTTCTTTTCAGCCAGTATGTGGACCGGAGGCGCTCTCGGTACCGGTCTTAATTTTCATGATTTCTTCCTCGCAGTTCTTATTGGTAATCTTCTTCTTGGTATCTACACCGCATTTCTTGGTTTTATCGGTTCAAAAACTGGCTTAACAACTCACCTCCTCGCGCGTTACTCCTTCGGTATTAAAGGCTCATGGCTCCCTTCATTCTTACTTGGCGGCACGCAAGTCGGCTGGTTTGGTGTGGGTGTTGCGATGTTTGCTATCCCTGTTGGTAAAGCCACAGGCTGGGACATTAACTGGTTGATTGGTATTTCAGGCATTTTAATGACCGTCACCGTATTTTTCGGTATTTCCGCATTAACCGTCCTTTCTATCGTCGCCGTTCCCGCGATTGCTATATTAGGGAGTTACTCTGTCTACCTCGCGATCACCGATATGGGGGGAATGAGCGCACTACAAGCCGTTGTTCCTGCAAAACCGATTGATTTTAATTTGGCACTTGCCATGGTGGTCGGCTCATTCGTCAGCGCAGGCACCTTAACCGCAGATTTTGTTCGCTTTGGTCGCAAACCGAAAGTCGCCGTTTTAGTCGCACTCGTGGCTTTCTTCCTTGGTAACTCATTGATGTTTATCTTTGGTGCAGCTGGGGCCGCGTCACTCGGAATGGCTGATATCTCAGATGTCATGATTGCCCAAGGTTTGTTATTACCCGCAATTATCGTTTTGGGTTTAAACATTTGGACAACCAATGACAATGCCCTTTACGCTTCAGGTTTAGGCTTCGCCAACATTACTGGGTTATCCAGTAAAGCCTTATCCATTGTGAATGGGTTAGTTGGTACTTTGTGTGCATTATGGCTGTATAACAACTTTGTCGGCTGGCTAACCTTCTTATCTGCCGCCATTCCACCGATAGGTGGGATAATCATTGCTGACTACTTGATGTATCGCCATCGTTATGAAACATTCGATCGCAGTAAAATGCGTGATGTGAATGTCAGTGCGTTAATCGCTGTTGCAGCGGGTGTCATTGCGGGGCATTGGTTACCTGGAATTGTGCCTGTTAATGCCGTCCTTGGGGGCGCTTTGTGTTACGCTGTACTTAATCCTTTATTAAACCGCCGCCGTGCCACGGATTCGGAGCTAACTCGTGCATAATCAAACTATTAAACATATCCATAATGTCCGCTTACCTGAGCGTAATGGCTTATGGCGCATCGATATCGATAACCAAAAAATCACTGCAATTACCCCGCAAGTGGATGGCGAGATCTTGCCAGAAAGCTTAAATGGTGAAGGTGGGTTAGTTTCGGCTCCTTTTGTTGAGCCGCACATTCATTTAGATACAACCCAAACGGCGGGACAACCTAGCTGGAACCAGTCTGGTACCTTATTCGAAGGGATTGAACGTTGGGCAGAACGCAAAGCGATGCTCACACACGATGATGTGAAAAACCGCGCATGGCAGACCTTGAAATGGCAAATTGCGAATGGAATTCAACATGTTCGTACTCATGTTGATGTGTCTGATCCTACGTTAACGGCACTGAAAGCGATGCTTGAAGTGAAGCAAGAAGTGGCGCCATGGATCGATTTGCAAATTGTCGCCTTTCCACAAGAGGGCATTATGTCTTACCCAAATGGTGAAGAACTCCTTGAAGAAGCTCTACGCCTTGGTGCTGATGTCGTTGGTGCAATTCCTCACTTTGAATTTACCCGTGAATACGGTGTGGAATCACTCCATAAAACCTTTGCTTTAGCTGAAAAGTATGACCGTTTGATTGATGTTCACTGTGATGAAATTGATGACGAGCAATCGCGCTTTGTGGAAACTGTTGCCGCGTTAGCACACGCGAAAGGCATGGGCTCCCGTGTGACTGCGAGCCACACTACAGCGATGCACTCCTATAACGGTGCTTATACATCCCGTTTGTTCCGCTTGTTAAAAATGTCGAAAATCAACTTTGTTGCCAATCCGTTAGTGAACATTCACTTACAAGGCCGATTTGATACCTACCCAAAACGCCGTGGGATCACGCGAGTAAAAGAGATGCTGGCTGCGGATATTAATGTGTGCTTTGGGCATGATGACGTTTTTGACCCGTGGTATCCACTTGGCACAGCCAATATGTTGCAAGTCCTGCATATGGGGTTACATGTTTGCCAATTAATGGGTTATCAGCAAATCAATAATGGATTGAAACTGATTAGTGAATACAGCGCACGTACCTTGAACTTACAAGACTACGATGTCAGTGAAGGTAAACGCGCAAGTCTGTTAATTTTGCCTGCTGAAAATGGTTTCGATGCGGTGCGCCGTCAAGTGCCAGTGAGTTACTCTATTCGTGATGGACAAATCATTGCCAATACCCAACCTGCGGTAACCCAAATTCACCTCGAAGAAACTGAAACCGTTCGTTACGGATATTCCCCACTCGTTTAATCATTGTTGATTAAACTGATTAATAGCGCTCAATAATTTATTGAGCGCTATTTTACCCACTAAGATTATCTGCAAACAAGAATAGCCATCTACACATCTGTAACTATCTAAACTTACTTATAAAAATAGTGTTCATCATTTTGTCACTCACTTAAGTCATACTAAAATATAATGGTATAAGGGCAATATCCCCTTAATTCACCTTGTTTTTTGGTGATAAGTGCCTTTTATGTTATTTAGTTGTAATTTTGATTGAAATTCACACTGAAGGTTTTATATTTTTTAGAGAGTTATCTGAAACTGGATTTGAGCTTTATTTATAGCAACAATAACGCTAATACACTGTCTGCCATACAGTGGTGGTCAATATTCCTGTTTTGCTGTACCGCGAATACGTCACAAATAAAGCTCTCTGAATCCCACTTTGCTAAAAATTGGAGATCAGATGAGTACTGAACATGCTGTTAATCAAAAAACCTCTGTCGACTCTTGGAAGCGCATTGTTAGTGAGTTATTAAGCGAAGCTGGCATTGAAATTAATGGCTCCCAACCTTTCGATATTCGTGTCCATAATGACCAATTTTATAAACATGTCTTACAACAAGGTTCCATTGCACTTGGTGAAAGTTATATGGCGGGTTGGTGGGATTGCGAACGTTTAGATATTTTTTTCCACCATGTACTCCGCCATGGTCTCGATAAAAAACTACCACATAATTTCAGCGATATACTGAAAATTGCGATTGCACGCATCCGTAATTTACAAACACCAAAACGCGCACGCATTGTAGGTGAAGAGCATTACGACCTTGGGAACGACCTATTCTCACGGATGCTTGACCCTTATATGCAATATTCCTGTGGTTATTGGAAAGGTTTAGATAATACCCCCGAGAACTTGCCGATAGCACAAGAACAAAAATTAAAACTGATTTGCGAAAAACTGCAATTAAAACCAGGAATGCGTTTACTTGATATCGGTTGTGGTTGGGGAGGCCTTGCGGCTTTTGCTGCAAAGCATTTTTCAGTGTCGGTAACGGGTGTAACGATTTCGGCTGAGCAACAGAAATATGCACAAGCGCGATGTGCTGAACTTGATGTGCAAATTATGTTAGAAGATTATCGTAATCTTAATGCCCAATTTGACCGCATTGTTTCCGTTGGCATGTTTGAACATGTCGGCCCCAAAAATTATGCAACGTATTTTGATGTGGTGAAACGAAATTTAAAACCAGATGGGCTATTTTTATTGCACACGATTGGTTCCAATCGAAATAAGGTAAATGTTGACGCATGGATCAATAAATATATATTTCCAAATGGTTGTCTGCCTTCACTGCAAAATATTGGCGAAAGTAGCGAAAACAAATTAGTGATGGAAGATTGGCATAACTTTGGTGCTGACTATGATAAAACGCTTATGGCGTGGTATTCACGTTTCCAATCAGCTTGGCCTGAGCTAGAGCATAATTATACACCGCGCTTTAAACGGATGTTTTCTTATTACTTGAATGCCTGTGCTGGCGCTTTTCGAGCCCGTGATATCCAGTTATGGCAAATTTTATGGAGCCCGCAAGGGGTCGAAGGTGGCTTAAGAGTTGCAAGGTAAACAATGATGCCGTAAAAAGGCGATTAAATCGCCTTTTTCACAACATTTGAAACTTGAATCAAGTCGATTGGTTTTCCAACCATTTCTCAATCACTTGTAACCCATCTTCTATTTCTTTTCTTAATTCAGTGGATTGTAAAGGTTCTTTTTCTAAAAGAACACACGTCGCCATCGCCATTTGTAGGCCTAAACTGGCGCAGCTGCTTTTTAATTGATGAGCCAACTTTTTTATACGTTCAGTATCATTATGTTGATAAGCAGCCTCAATATCAGCCAATAAGGGGAAAGAATGCTGTTTAAAAATAGCTACCCAGTCCTTGATTTTTGGGTAACCCATTAATTGTGCATCATTTTCCAATTGCACTAAATTAACTGACTGTATATTCTCAGGAATAATAGATGGAATTGAAATGCATTCCCCACCCGAAATATATTTAGTAATTAATTGATTTAGTGTATCCCTCGGAACAGGCTTTTGAATGATCCCACGGAAAATTTTATGAGTACGTTGTCTCAACGTTTCATCAATCACATGGGCACTAAAACCAATCAGGAGAAGCAACGGATATTGCTCTGATAACTGCTTCGCTAATGTAATCCCATCAATATCTGGCAAGCCAAAATCGACTAGTGCAGCAGTAAAGGAAGGTTGTTGCGAGAGTATTGCCAGCGCTTCTGCCGCTGACCCCGCGACTGTCACTTTCGCCCCACTTGAAATTAGCATTTCACTGCTAATTTTTTGTGTCAACGGGTTATCTTCAATCAGCAATAAACTCACACCATGCATGTTAACAGGTAAATCAGAAGAATTATCAATGGGCTTTAACGCAGGGCAAAGGGGTAATGTTAAACGAAAACAGCTTCCAACACCCAACTCACTATTCACAGTAAGCTCTCCCCCCATGGCCTCAGCCAAGCTTGCACTGATGGTCAACCCAAGACCTGTTCCGCCTCGTTGGCTATCCACTTGCACAAACGGTTTGAAAATATCAGCTAGGCGCGAGCCTTCAATGCCACACCCAGTATCTTCTACCTCAATAAACCAGTATTTACCAAAACGACAACTGCGTAAGGTAATTTGCCCTGCCTGTGTAAAGCGCAGTGCATTGCTCAACAAATTAGTAATAATCTGTCTAATACGTAATGGGTCGCCCTGTAGTGCCACAGGCAAGTCATCCGCAATATCTGCCACCATTGTGATAGCGCGGTTTTTATTGCTCGCATTCATTAAATATAATGTGCTTTCTAGTAGCGGTTTTGGTAGAAAAGGTTCATCGCTGATAGAAACATTCTGCCCGCCTGCTTCAATGGCGGAGTAATCTAAAATATCATTTAAAATAGCCAGTAAAGACTCACCTGAATCTGTGATGGCGTGCAAATCTTCACGATATTGCTTAAGCGGTGGCTTTTCTAATAACAACTGCGCTGTGCCTAAAATACCATATAGCGGTGTGCGAATTTCATGACTCATGGCAGCCAAAAAGGCAGATTTTGCATGGTTGGCCTTTTCCGCTTCGGCGCGTGCTTTTCGGTGCTCTACCACCAATACCCGTAATTCCGCAGTCCGTGCTTTGACCTGATCGGCGAGCTGTTCACGCTGACTATTCAGCGCATGAACACTTGAGCGAAACGCATCCATCAAACGACCGATGGTGTCTAATTCTTTCACCCCCGCTGTTTCAGGAAATGCGGAATCAATATCCCCCTCAAGTAACCGCTGGAGAGCTTGTGTTTGCTGCGCGAGTGGTTTAGTCACTAGCCGATAAACCACACGCCATAAAATCAAAATAAATGAAAAAAGTGACACAACACTGAGTAACAACAACCAGTTTTGCCCCCGTTCACTGGCTTGCTTGAGTTCGACAAGTGCTGTTTGATTACGTTGTTCAATCGTATCAACCAGTTGGGTAACTTCACTGCTAAAGCGTGCAAATTGGTCAATATTATTTTGCGATAAAATCTGTAAACGCGTGGTGATATCGTTTTCTTGGCGATATAGCGAAATCAACTCCACATAACGGCTAACGATGTCTAATGCATTTCCTACTTGGTGACGAACTGCAGGATCTTCAATGTATTTTTGCCGACGTTGGAGGATTTTCACTGCTTGGTTGAGTTGGTTATCTAACTCCACTGTATTTGGGGTTAATGGCAATGTACTTAAATTTAACACCATCTGTTGAACACGCATCGCACTGAGCCGTAATTCATTCATTTGACTGACATATTCAAGGTCAATATCAATTAAGCGATCAAGTGCCGCCTGCGCTGATGAAGTTCGTTTTTCTTCAATTAAATCATATAAACTAACTTGCGTTGCTCCTGCAGAGGTTGTCGCATTATTTGCCTGCCCATGAGCTAACTGCGCAATTTCCCCTGCCGCTGAAATAATTCGTTGGCGTAGTTGTCGCTGTGTATTACGCAACGTCAGCCGTTGGCCAACAAGCTCCCCCTGTTGGCTTAACGACTTGGCGATCTCTTTTTCTTGCTGTTCAATTGCTGATGTATCAAACCCTTGTTCACGAAGGGTTTTCAATAAGTTCGTAATTTTTAAGCTTTGTGCTGTTAGCATTCGGCCTTGGGCAAGCCAGCTGTTTTCATTATCTGCATTAGTCAAATTTTGTGCTGAAAAAAGCTCCCATGCGCTGGCTTCACTTAATTGGCGCGCCATATTCATGGTTGGAATTAGGGCTTGGGTGTTATCTTGCTCAACCTGACTAACAAAACGGAGGTTATACCAGCCCACTAGGGTACTGATGAACGTCAATGCGGCCATTAAGGCAAAGCCCATCCACAATCGTCGAGTTAGTGATAAATTCACAGTTTACGTACCTAGCGGTTAATAAAGGTTGAGTTCATATTACAAAAGCATTTAGGATAAAGGTTTATGACCAGTGAGGCTATCATGCGCGCATTTATTTTACTGTTCGTCACGTTTTACGCGGCACTCGGTTATGCTGCGGATAAAAACGAGTCGCTATTGCGTTGGCAAGATAATTTGTCTTTCAGTCATCAAAAACACCAAACGCCCCAAACCGACAAAGTTTGGAAGTTATGTGCCCTTTACCCAAGTTTAAAAGATTCTTATTGGTTATCCATCAATTATGGTATGCAAAAAGCAGCCCAGACTTACGGCGTCGATTTAAAAGTTTTGGAAGCGGGCGGTTATAATCAGCTAGCGACTCAGCAAAAACAAATTTCCCAATGCCAACAATGGGGAGCCGACGCGTTGTTGCTAGGCAGTAGCACCACATCATTTCCTAACTTAAGCCAACAAGTAGGTCATTTACCTGTTATTGAAGTGATAAATGCCACTCACAATAACATCATTAAAACTCGCGTGGGTGTACCTTGGTTCCAAATGGGCTATCAACCTGGTCGTTACCTTGTTCAATGGAGCAAAGGCAACCCATTAAAAGTATTACTGATGCCAGGCCCTCGTGATGCAGGTGGCAGTCAAGAAATGGAAGATGGTTTCCAACAAGCTATAGCTAAAAGCAATGTAACTATTCTTGATATTGCCCATGGTGATAACGACCTTGAAATTCAACGTAATTTGTTACATGAAATGCTAGAGCGTCACCCTGATGCCGATGTGGTGGTCGGTACGGCCATTGCCGCAGAGGCTGCGATGGGTGAAAAACGAAACCTTGCAAAACCACTCAATATTGTTTCTTTTTACTTGTCCCACCAAGTCTATCGTGGCTTAAAACGCGGCCGAATTATCATGGCAGCCAGCGACCAAATGGTTTGGCAAGGGGAACTCGTCATTGAACAAGCAATTAATGTGCTCGAAGGCCATGCCGTACCAGATAATATTAGCCCACCCATTTTAGTATTAACCCAGAAAAATGCCGATAGTGAGCACTTACGTTGTTCACTTTCTCCTGGGGGATTTCGCCCTGTTTATCAATATACATCAGCCGCTAAAAAATAACCTTCACCATGCTGAGTAACCAATAAATCCGCCTTTAATTTATGACGCAAACGGCGGATTAGCACATCGACAGTACGCAAATCTGGGTTATCAACGCGGCGTGCTGATAACATACGTAATAACCGCTCACGACTTAGAATTTCCCTTGGATTCGTCACAAAAGCCACTAACATTTCATATTCAGCACGCGTTAATTTTATGGTTTCTTGGTTAAACTCTAACGTGTGCATAGACACATTGAGGCAATAACCTGCAAATTGGTAGCAATTGTCTTGGGAAATAGGTTGCGAGTGCGCTTGGTTCGCTAAGTCAATGCGCCATAAAAGATTTTTCACACGCACGACTAACTCCCGCAATTCCAGCGGCTTCGTCACATAGTCATCCGCTCCCATCTCTAAACCAACAATACGGTCAATTTGGTCGCAGCGCCCTGTCACTAAAATAATCCCTACCGTAAATCGCTCTCGCAGTGCCCTTGTGAGCATCAATCCGTTCTCATCAGGTAAATTAATATCTAATAAAATCAGGTCGACAGGCTGAAGCTCCATAATTTCACGCAGACCCGCACCACTCCCCGTGACCGAAACACGATACCCTTCTTGCTCAAAATAGGCTTGCAACCGTGCCTGAGTCACGGGTTCGTCTTCAACAACCACAATATGATGTGATGCCATCAATTTCTTCTCTTCTGTTCATATCTGTTCATATTTATTCACATCTTGCCGCATGCTGTTCATCCTGACCAGTACCGCTATTCATATTTGCTGAATAAGATCCTCTATATTAAACCATATTATTTTAGGGGATATTATGCGGAAACTCTGGAGAGCGTTATTAAGGCCAAGTGCGCGCTGGTCAATGCTCACACTACTTATCGTCGGTATTGTTGTCGGCGTTGCACTCATCGTTGTTCCTCATGTGGGAATGAAAGTCACCAGTACAACGGAATTCTGCGTTAGCTGTCACAGCATGGAAACCGTTTATGAAGAATATAAACAATCTGTTCATTTCCAAAATGCTTCTGGTGTTCGTGCAGAGTGCCACGATTGTCATATACCAAATGACCTCCCTGGCATGATTAAACGTAAACTCGAAGCGAGCAATGATATTTATCAAACATTTATCGCACATTCGATCGATACCCCAGAAAAATTTGAAGCGAAACGTGCAGAACTTGCAGAACGCGAGTGGGCTCGCATGAAAGAAAATAATTCCGCGACATGCCGCTCCTGCCATGATTACGATTCAATGGATCACGCTAAGCAAAACCCAGAAGCGGCACGCCAAATGCAAATTGCAGCGAAAGATAACCAATCTTGCATCGATTGTCACAAAGGGATTGCCCACCAATTACCCGATATGAGCAGCGGTTTTCGTAAACAGTTCGATGAATTACGTTCCAAAGCAAATGACGATGGCAATACATTATATTCCCTTGATATCAAACCGCTTTATGCTCAAAAAGGCGATAAAGACCCAGCAGGCTCACTGTTACCAGCATCTGAAGTGAAAGTGTTAAAACGCGATGGTGATTGGCTACAAGTCGAAATTACGGGTTGGACAGAAACCGATGGCCGCCGCCGTGTACTTTCTGAGTTACCAGGCAAACGTATTTTCGTTGCGTCCATTCGTGGTGATGTTCAAGAAAATGTAAAAACCCTCGAAAGCACGACCGTTGAAGCCACTGATACCTCGTGGAGCAAATTGCAAGCCACTGCGTGGATGCAGCAAGGGGATATGGTCAACGATATCAAACCAATTTGGGCTTATGCAGACTCCCTGTACAACGGTTCATGCAACCAGTGCCACGGTGCACCTGACATCGCCCACTTCGACGCCAACGGCTGGATAGGCACCCTAAATGGCATGATTGGTTTTACCAGTTTAGATAAGCGCGAAGAACGTACCTTATTGAAATACCTGCAAATGAATGCATCTGATACAGGTGGTGCTGCACATGGTGACAACGGAGAAAAATAATGAAAAATAATCCGACATTTCAAGCTTCTCGTCGACGCTTTCTTGCCCAACTAGGCGGGCTAACGGTGGCAGGGATGCTAGGCCCTTCATTACTAACCCCACGAAAAGCCAGTGCAGCAACGGCAGCAGAACAAACCGCTGTTGTACAAGAAGGCATTTTAACGGGATCGCATTGGGGTGCTATTCGCGCCACCGTTGTTGATGGTCGATTTATCGAAGCGAAAGCATTTGAGCGCGACAAATTTCCATCCAAAATGATCGCTGGTTTACCTGACCACGTACATGGCACTGCACGCATTCGCTACCCAATGGTGCGGGTTGATTGGCTACGCAAGCGCCATTTAAGTGATACCACCCAACGGGGCGATAACCGATTTGTGCGTGTTTCGTGGGATGAAGCCCTAGATTTATTCTATCAAGAGCTTGAACGCATTCAGACAACTTATGGCCCAAGCGGGTTATTAACCGCAAGTGGCTGGCAATCAACGGGGATGTTCCATAATGCTTCTGGGATGCTTGCCCGCGCTATCGCCCTGCACGGTAACAGCGTCAGCACGGGTGGCGACTACTCCACGGGAGCTGCGCAGGTTATTTTACCTCGCGTAGTGGGTTCGATGGAGGTCTATGAGCAACAAACTTCATGGCCACTGGTATTAGAAAACAGCAAAACCATCGTGTTATGGGGCTCTGATCTCATTAAAAACCAACAAGCTAACTGGTGGTGCCCAGACCACGACGTATACGCTTATTACGAGCAGCTAAAAGAAAAAGCAGCAAGTGGTGAGATAAAAGTAATTAGTGTCGACCCAATCATTACCTCTACTCATGATTATCTTGGACGCGACAATGTTCAACACATCGCCATCAATCCACAAGCCGATGTACCTTTACAACTCGCTTTAGCCCACACGCTATACACGGAAAATTTACACGATAAAAACTTCCTTAAAGATTACTGTGTTGGTTTTGAGCAATTCTTACCCTATTTACTGGGGGAAAAAGATGGGCAAGCCAAAGATGCAGAATGGGCAGCTAAAATTTGTGGTATTGATACTGAAACAATCCGCACACTTGCACGCCAAATGGCGGCAAACCGCACGCAAATTATTGCGGGTTGGTGTGTGCAGCGCATGCAGCATGGCGAACAATGGTCGTGGATGATTGTTGTGCTCGCCGCGATGTTAGGCCAAATTGGTTTACCTGGGGGTGGGTTTGGTTTCGGCTGGCACTATAACGGTGCAGGCACACCAAGCCGCCAAGGAATTATTTTAAGTGGCTTTTCTGGCTCAACCAAAGTCCCGCCAATCCACGACAGCAACGATTACAAGGGCTATAGCAGTACCATTCCAATCGCGCGTTTTATCGATGCGATTCTAGAGCCGGGTAAAACCATTAATTGGAACGGTAAATCCGTCAAACTACCGCCATTAAAAATGTGCGTGTTTGCGGGTACTAACCCGTTCCATCGCCACCAGCAAATTAACCGTATTATTGAGGGGTGGCGTAAGCTTGAAACGGTGGTTTCGATTGATAACCAATGGACATCTACCTGCCGTTTTGCCGATATTGTCTTGCCTGCCACAACGCAATTTGAGCGTAATGACCTCGACCAATACGGTAACCACTCTAATCGCGGCATTATTGCGATGAAACAGTTAGTTGAGCCGCAATTTGAATCGCGTAACGATTTTGATATTTTCCGTGACTTATGCCGCCGTTTTGGGCGTGAAGACGCATTCACCGAAGGCTTAGACCAAATGGGCTGGCTCAAACGTATTTGGCAAGAAGGCAGCCAGCAAGGAAAAGGCCGCGGGATCCATTTACCTGCTTTTGATGCGTTCTGGGAAAAAGACGGTTATGTGGAATTTGAACATCCACAAATGTTTGTTCGCCATCAAGCCTTTAGGGAAGATCCTGATTTAGAACCGCTGGGTACGCCAAGCGGCTTGATTGAGATTTACTCAAAAACCATCGCAGACATGCAGTACGATGACTGCCAAGGTCACCCGATGTGGTTTGAAAAAATTGAACGCTCCCACGGCGGTCCTGGGTCGAAGCAATGGCCTCTGCACTTGCAATCTGCCCACCCAGATTTTCGCTTGCACTCGCAATTATGTGAGTCCCCAGCACTACGCCAATATTATTCTGTCAGTGGCAAAGAGCCCGTATTTATCAGCCCTCAAGATGCCAAAGCTCGTGGAATTCATAACGGTGATGTGGTTCGGGTCTTTAATGACCGCGGGCAAGTTCTGGCTGGTGCTGTGGTTTCTGACTTGTATGCGCAAGGTGTTGCCCGTATTCACGAAGGTGCCTGGTATGATCCTACCAAAGGCGGTGAAATCAATGCACTTTGTAAATATGGCAACCCTAACGTATTAACGTTAGATATTGGTACATCACAACTCGCCCAGGCTACCAGCGCACATACCACCTTAGTGGAGATCGAGAAATTCACAGGGCAATTAGATAGCGTTAGTGCATTTGATGGGCCAATTGAAATGGTGGCACAATGTGAATATGTGCCTGCATCACAGGTGAACAAATGACCAAGAACAGCGTGTTAACCGGGGAACAGATAGCCTGTATTTATGCATGGCTAGCACAACTATTCTCACGTGAATTAGATAGCGCCCAATTGGCACAACTTCAGTCCACCGATAGGGTGGACTGGTTTACCATTATCGAGCAAGAACCGAGATTAATTGCACCAACGCATGAATTACAGATAAAAATCGATGCCCTTACGCATCGACCTGACGCCCAATTAGAACTGGCTGCGGATTTTTGTAGCCTATTTTTAATGTCAGATAAACAATCTGCCTTACCTTATGCCTCGGTTTACCCAAGTAATGCGCCAAATAACGTACAAATTGCGAGTTTGTTATTCGAAGCAGGAATGGAAACCAGTGATGTATTTAATGAACCGTCAGACCATCTTTCCATCTTTTTGGAATTACTCAGTCACCTGCATTTTTCACTCAGTGAACCCCATATCGATCACGAAAAAATCAGGCAATTACGCCAACAAACCTTATCGTGCTTATTACAGTGGTTACCTACATTTAGTCACAATTGCCAACGTTATGATGAATTCGGTTTTTATGGTGCCTTGAGTCAATTATTACTCACATTAGTTCAGTTAGACGAACAAAATCAATAATGTTGTGACTCATACCTATTGGGTTGCGTGTGTTTACACGCGACCCAATTTAAAACAACCTAAATTCGAGCTTGAATTAAACTTGATTCGATTAAGTTTTCAAAGCGTGTTTGCTGACCCGTTGGTAAAACATGGCATAGCGTTTCTTTCCGCTTTTGTTTATCAAATAGTGATTCAATCAGCCAACCGACAAGGTACAACGTGGATAAGCATCCCCCCGCTGTAGCGATTTTCCCATGACAAACAAGAGGCTGGTCAATCGGCTCTATCTGCCTTAATTGTAACGCTTTTCTTGCCTCTTGGTGAGTTGTCGCTTTTCGTTCAGATAATAAGCCAAGCGCATCTAAAATAAACGCTCCTGCACAGATCGAGCCAATATATTGACGGTTTGAATCTAACTGTAATACAGATAAAAAATTCGGATCCGCCAATACGTCTGGCACGCCTTTTTTACCGCTGCTAAACAACACGGCATCGGCTTGATTCGCGTCAGAAATTGAACCATGCACTGGAATTTCCAGCCCATGAGCAGAACGAATTGTGGGCGTGATGGCCAAATGTCTGGTGATAGGCATAACAACCAAGAGTTTAACCAGTTGATCCTTGATGCGCTCCGCTTAAAGGCGCGACTCTTTAACTTTTGATGATGCTTATCTAGCACGTAAAACACCACTTATTATCCTAAAATTCCCTACAATTAGGATGACTGAGAGAAACATATTTAGGTATTTTATGATTATCCGATACAGGCAGTGCCACACTTCACAGCTTACTGATGACGAAAAAGACACGTTATTCGATATGTTATTTGTCGGATTTGAAGGGGATTTCACTCGGGATGATTTTGAGCATGCCTTTGGCGGCATGCACGTTTTAGCCTATGACCAACATCGTATCGTGGGTCACGTGGCGATAATTCAGCGCCATATGGCGATAAATGATAAACCGATTTCAGTGGGGTATGTCGAAGCCATGGCGGTACTGGAAAGTTATCGTCGCCAAGGTATTGGGCGTGAATTGATGTCTATGACAAATACGATCATCGGCAATTGCTACCAACTTGGCTTGCTGTCGGCCTCTGACGAAGGGTTCCATCTGTATCAATCCCTTGGTTGGAAAGTGTGGAAAGGCACCTTGTTTGAATTACGCCAAGGCGCCTACGTCCGCTCTGAAGGCGAGGAAGGCGGCGTGATGGGCTGGTCTAGAGATAATTCTGTTGAGTTTACTGAATCCCTGTACTGCGACTTTCGCGGTGGCGATCAATGGTAACAGGCTGATAACGATAATCTAGCCTTATTTACTGATAGTCAGGTTTGGCTGAATAAGGCTATAGATTTGATTTTTCAATTCTGTTTGACTCGCAAGTTGGTAAACCTGCGCAGCAACATCTGCCCGCATCACTAACCCATGCGCTTCAACAGTTTGCTGCAAAATGGACTTTCCTGTCGCATCCCCATGAAGTAACCCGCCTGGTCGCACAATCGCAAAATCAAGGGAGCTGGTTTGTAACCATGATTCAGCCAGTGATTTTTCCCTTACGGCGTGTCCGAAAGCAGCTCTTGCCCGTAAAGAAAGATATTGCCATGAATCCCCGCATCCCAAAGATGTCACCAATACCATACGGGAGATCCCTTCTTGTTCCGCACAGTCAATCACTGTACGGTTCGCTAAATAATCTTGTGAGCCTCCCATGGTGGAAATCACCGTTGCATTGGTTCCCGCCGCTTGGCATGCTGCGGTCACGATGGCCTTATCGCAAGCATCCCCCACAAATACGTTAACCCCCTGTAATGACAACTTTTCTGCGGCTTCAGTATTGCGTACCACTGCCACCACTTGCTGCTGATTTGTAATCGCCAGTTGGGCTATCATGTTCCCAACCCCTTTCCCACCTGCCCCAAAAAGTAGCCACTGCGCCATACATTCACCTTTGTTATTCACTGAAATTACCCACCACGCTACCAAACTAATTGAGATATAAATACCATTCATTTTGAAAATACCATCAACCAAGCTCACGTTTATTCCCTTTTTCTATCCAATAATATCCTCAAAATACGCTCAGGGCTTAAGTTCGCGATGATAATGGCAATGCTGTTATCAATGATGGTGGGGGAACGATGATGAAGTTTGTGATGAAACTGGCGCAGGGAAGCACAGTCAGTTAGGGCTTTTAATACTTAAGCGCTTTTAGCCCTTGATGATCACAGGGCTGAGAGTTGATGACTTATCGTTGAGTTTATTGAGCAAGTAATTCCAATAATGTTTGTTCCAAAACAGGCAAAGCAGCGCCATAAATGCGAGAGTTGCGGTTAATTTGGCTCATTGAAAGCTCTGGAAGAGTTTGTCCAAAAAATGCATTTTGCTGCTGAAAGTTTTCACAAAAAGTCGCCCAAACTTGTGGATTTTTCACAAATGGGCCTGAAACAATGAGGCGTGAAGGAAAAAACACCCGACATATATTTGATGCTGCATTCACCATATGAATAATTGCTTGCTGCATGACGGGGTTACTGGCTAAATCACAGCTTGCTAATATTTCAGCGATATTTTCCTCGTCATCATGTGCCTTGAATTTATTTCCAAGCACATCAGGCCCGATGGACCATAACGCGGCCACCGTTTCTAAACATCCCACTTGCCCACATTGGCAAGGTTTTATTTGCTGGGGAATATGCCAATGGCCTATCTCGCCAAACCCGTGCCCACCTACGTTAATCTGGTTATCTGCTGTACTAAATGCAACACCAACGCCATATCCCCAATGAAGTAATAAAGTACTTCTATTGCGTTCAAGAACATGAAGCATCAGTTCATCATCCAGCGTACGCGACAAAACGACTCGATAATTCTCTGGAAACAATTTTTTGATATTCAGGTTATTCATTCGAGGCCATCGGGAAGCATGTATCCAATGGTAAGTTTGGCTATCGAAAATTCCCCCTAGAGAAAACACGCACCCAGCCACTTCGGCTGATTTCGGGATCTTTACCATAATTTTTTCATGGAGCTGGCTAAACTTATCGGCCAATGCCTGATTATCGCAATCTGGGGATGCCTCGAGTTGCTCATGAGCAATAACATTTGACACTAAATTGATAGCAAAAACGTGCAACGACAAGCTAATCACTTGAAAAACTAATGTAATTAACCGGTTAGGGTTAACAACTAAAACCATTGATGGCCTTCCCCGACCTGAATTTTGGCTAATGGTCTCAGTTAATAAGCGGCTATCAAGAAGTTGTGCAACATATTCAGACACTGTTGTCGAGCGAATATTCAACAACTTCACGGCTTCGCGGCGAGTTGTGATTTGCCCATTTAAAATAGCAAAAAATATACGCTCTTTATCGTGGGTTATGGGTTGCGTTATCGGTAGGTGAGAAAGAAAACCTGTCGTTTGTTTAAGTATCATAATAGTGAGATATAAAGCTGTTTAATTAATAACTTACCCTAAAAACAATTGTCTTAAACGACCGGGAAAATACGCTATTTATCGGCAGCCTAGCCCTTATATGTGCGGAAAAATGGTGAATCACTATCGACAAAGTATGCCTTAAGGAATAGCAGTCAATCAATCCCTATCCACAAAAGAAAATACAAACAAAACATTAGAGAAGCGCAAGAGGCAAGAAGAAGGTTTAGGTACAAACACTTATTGCACCTATAAGTAGCCAGAGCAAACCTTTAGCTCTAGCTACTGAGTTATTAACACATTCTATAGCTTATTATTTTAAAATACATATTCGCGCGCGATATCTTCTCCTAATACACAACTGACGACATTCATATTTTCATCCCATTTCACCGCAGATATTTGAGGGACTATCCCATGGAAGTCGAACGCTGATTGCAAATAGCGTAATGGGTTCATCCTCGCCATCATGATTGCCTCATCAAATTTAGCCATTTTATGTGTCACAACATTACGAATGGCTTGATCTAACGTTAAACTAGACCCTGCTAAATTGACCTCTCCTGGTACCCGTACTGTGCCATCAGCCGCCCGCTCAATCGACATTGTTGCAAATTGGTAGACCCCAGCTTGATGACATCCCGCTGCGCTGACGGCATCAGTAACCAGTATTGACCTTGCTACCGTCTTTGTTCGCAATAAATTTTTTAACGCAGGAAATGGAATATGGATCCCATCTGCGATAAAACTTGCGCCAATCGCATCGCAACTTAATTGAGCTTGCAGCGTATTTTCCAATTTATGCAAATGTTGAGGGATCCCATTACCTAAATGGGTACTCATGCAAACCCCTGCGCTGGCTGCCGCTTCCATTTGGTTAAAGCTAACATTCGAGTGGCCCACTGCAATACATTTACCTTCCGCGACTAACTGCTTTGTAAATTGAAAATCGTCATCAAACTCAGGTGCATAAGTGATCAATAAGATTGGCTTAGTGATTTCCTGCTCTAACCGACTTATCAAGTGCACATCAGGTTTAATAATTTCGTTAGGTGGATGACATCCTGCATAGCCTATTGCGGAATTAATAAAAGGGCCTTCTAAATGATAGCCAGGCACCATCCATGGCCCTAAGCGACTTGTGGATACCGCCTTATCAAGCGCTCGAAAGCGCTTTATCAAAGATGATTCCGATGCTGTTATTAATGTTGGCAAACAGAGTGTGACGCCTGTTTTTAACATCGCCTCTAACGCATGATCCAATGCCTCTGCGGTGATTTTTTCGTCATTAAAATCAACACCCGCAAAACCATTGACTTGAATATCAAATAAGCCACCCGTCATTTTCATAATTTGTTCCTTCAATACTTTTCCTTAATCAACCTTTGATAACAATGACGCAGAATCTTTATCTAAAAATATTTGGCATTGGGCATGATTTTGAACAATAGATGCAGGCACACGAGGAGTGATTTCTCCTTCAAGTGTGTTTTTCACCGCCCTCGCTTTTCGTAAATCAGGTATACTCAGTATTAATGATTTTGAACGCATGATCTGTGGAATACTCATCGAGATAGCCTGTTTAGGCACCTCATCTAAACTCGCGAACCATTTTTCACCCAGTTGTTGTCGTCTACAATCTTCATCAAGATTAACAACAAGATATGCAGAGGTAGCATGAAAATCAGCGGGTGGATCATTAAATGCTAAGTGCGCATTTTCACCAATACCAGCAAAACAGACATCAATTTCATACTGCGAGATAATCTCGTTAAGCCGTTGAATTTCCTTTCCAATATCATCAGCAGAACCATTCACACCAATAAATTGGTGTAGCGTGGGTAATTTATCCACTAAACGTTCTTGCAAATAACGGCGAAAACTCGCTGGATGAGTCTCATCAAGGCCAATGTATTCATCTAGGTGAAAAATAGTCACCCTTGACCAATCAATATCTTCTTTGATTAAGCAATCCAACATCTCAAACTGACTGGCACCAGTGGCAACAATAATGGCAATTTCGCTTTTTTCACGCATTGCTTGTTTAATGGCCTGCACTCCAGCTTTACTGGCTTTTTCACCTAGTGCATGTTTCGTGTCGGAAATAGTAATATTCATACGAACCTCATATTTAAATATTGATACGACCACAAATGGCCTTATTGATGCTGTTTTAAATTTTTCGCCATTTGCACTGCGGCTAACGTCAGTACACAACAGAAAATCAGGTAATAAACAACATAGGTGGGTTTGCCATCACCAACGGTAACAAGGGCGGTCGCAATGACGGGAGTTGACCCTGCGAAAATCACACTGTTTAATTCTCGTGAAAGTGCAATACCTGAATAACGATATTGTGTTGGGAATAAATTGGCTAGGAATGCACCTTGTGCACCTGACGTAGCACCATGTCCAATACCATACGCAATACACATACCGAGCGTTGCTAGTACTAAACTGCCACTCCCCAAAAACCAGAATAAAGGAAAGGCAAAAGCACCTAAGAAAATAGCGCCGAAAGAGAAAATGGTCGTAGTTCCGTATTTATCCGTTAAACGTCCCATGACAGGAGTCATTATTGTATTCACCAGCACAGCAACCATTAACGCCATCAATCCATCTGATTTTTCCATTCCTAATGTATTGGTCAGATAGCTAATACTAAACACACTAAGAACATAACCATTTGCTTGGTGCCCCGCTAAACTGAAGAAGCCACACAATAAATTTTTTCGGCTATGTATAAAAAGCTCTTTAATTGGGATCTTTTGCTCTTTTTTCTCTTTCTCCGCTTTTTCAACGGATTTAACGTATTCAGGTGTTTCATCTAATTGCTTACGGATATAAATCGCAACAATAAATAAAACGATGGATAACAAGAAAGGTATCCGCCATCCCCAACTCATAAAAGCTTCATCGGGTAGCTGCGTCACGGCAAAAAATGCGGCTGTGGAGAGCAAAATTGCAATCCCCGTAGAAGCATTAATTAGCGATGTATAGAAGCCCCGCTGCTTCATGGGGACATATTCCGCCACAAAGGTTTGCGCACCTGCTAATTCAGCCCCTGATCCAAACCCTTGCATTAACCGAATAATAACCAGAGCAATCGTTGCCCAAATGCCGATATGGTAATACGTAGGTAATAACCCAAGCGCTAATGTCGCAATCCCCATTAAGACGATTGCAAAAATGAGTGCTGGTTTTCGCCCATAGCGATCACCAATATGGGCAATGATCACACCACCGAGTGGTCGTGAAATAAAACCGACGGCAAAAGTTAAAAATGCAGCCAGCGTTGCAATTGTTGGTGATAAGTTTGGAAAATAAAGTTTGTTAATCACCAATCCTGCTGCTGCGCCATAGAGTGAATAGTCATACCATTCAATTACGGTGCCTGACACGCTTGCCATCATCACTTTTCTAATCGTTTTTTTATCTGCCGCGGGCTTATCAACCGCGGTATCTGTGGCTAATTGTTCTGAAATAGTGTCACTCATACTGCCCCCTACATTTTAGGAATACATTATTTGAGGTATGTTTTGTTCAAACAAAACGGACAAAAAGCGCGCACCATTGAAACTAACACTGAGACAATTATTTTAGAACATAATTGTTCTTAATTTATTTAAAAATGAGATCGAAATCAAATTTAATCGATAAAGCAGTGCTGTCATTTGAATAATTCAATTTTTCCTTCTACTCAATCATCGAATTACCAACTTTAAAAGTAAATAAAAACACATATAAATCAATAAATTAAAATCATAACCAAATTATTTCTTTAATAAATATTTTAACGTTGTACACTTTTATTATTCATGACACTTTTTCTATTTTTACCTCCAATTTAAAACAAAATTGTTTTTAAAATCCAAAATAGTAAAGTGTGCGTAGCGCATATTCTTTTTATGATAGGGAGTGATAATGGATAACAACAGGCATCAGTTAGTTCCTCGAATAGTACACCTTGGTTTCGGGGCATTTCATCGTGCTCATCAAGCACTTTATACACATCTATTAATTGAACAATCTCAATCTGATTGGGGATATTGCGAAATAAACTTAATGTCGGCGCGCGGGGCAGAACTTATCCGTCAGCTAAATAAACGCCACTGCACTTACGTACTATTAGAAAAAGATGAAGAAAGAACCACGCTAACACGGATTAATTCAGTAAAAGAAGCGATGCACCCACGTATTGATGGGGTACATGCCGTGATTGAAAAAATGGCAGCGCCTGAGACTGCGATTATCTCTTTGACAATAACAGAAAAAGGCTATTGCACTGATCCTTCAACGAATAAACTCAATTTATCACATCCTGCAATACGCCAAGATATCGCCTATCCTGAAACGCCAGAGTCTGTTTTAGGCTATATCCTTGCCGCTCTCAAAATACGCTTTCAACAAAATCTTCCCCCTGTGACCATACTTTCTTGCGACAATATTAGAAATAATGGTGAGGTTGCACGAAATGCTATTTTAAGTTTGGCTGCACAACAAGATAGTGAATTAGCATTGTGGATTAAGCGAAATATCACATTTCCAAGCACGATGGTGGATAGAATAGTCCCTGCGATGACCGAAGATTCTTTTGCTGAAATCAAGCAATTAACAGGTGAAGATGATCCTTGTGCGGTTATCAGTGAGCCATTTCGGCAATGGGTTATTGAAGATTGCTTTGCGAACGGCCGACCTGATTGGCACTATGTGGGAGCGCAATTTGTTAAGGATGTGGCACCTTATGAAATGATGAAGCTAAGAATGTTAAATGGCAGCCATTCATTCCTGGCTTATTTAGGCTATTTAGGCGGTTATGAGTTTATATCAGATGCCATGCAAAATCAGGATTACTACCAAATCGTACAACGCATAATGCTAGCCGAACAAAAACCGACTCTCAGCTTGCCTGATAATATTGATCTTAACCAATATGCCCAACAGTTATTAACTCGCTTTGCTAATCGAGCAATTAAACATAAAACAGCACAGATAGCCGTTGATGGTAGCCAAAAACTACCTCAGCGCCTACTCGACTCTATACTTTGGCACCAGAAAAAGGGGTCAGACTACCCATTACTTGCTTTAGGCGTTGCCGCCTGGATGAGATATGTCAGTGGTATCAATGAGGACGGAGAACCTATTCCCATCAAAGACCCACTTAGCGACGAGTTTTCGAAGATTTATCAACACCATGGTACATCTTTAGAAGCCGTTGATGCCCTATTAAAAATTGATGCAATATTTAGCCCAGAAATATCACAAAACAATGATATTGTTAATAAAATAAAAACCGCATACCAACAATTGTTGACACTTGGAGCACGACAGACTGTCAAATATTACTTAACAAAAATCGATTAATAATATTGAAATTCCACTCGGGTTAAGTCGCTCACTCTAGCCCGAGACACTTTGGTCTTATGATGCAGACCTACCTTCAAATTACTCCCCCATTATTGCTTTTCAATTAACAAATGTTCAATTTTGAGATCTTGATCAAAAACCCCTACCAATGTAGGTATATTTTAAATTATCAAATTTATTTTAGAAAAATGAATGAAATCAACGCCAGATAATTATACCTTAAATAATATTTAATCCAGATTAAAATAGAAACAAAAGAACAAAAAATTCATTATTAATGCTATTTAAAATTCAATTTTCATCATTATATAAATAAATTTAAATTAGCTATTTTTTCAGAGTGAATAGAAAAACAAGAGCAAAATCACATTCTCCTATAAATTAACGGTTTTTTACTAAAATTCAGCAAGCAATCAAAAACACTTATGAAACAACATGTTAAAAAATTAACATAATTTTATATCTCGATGAAAAATAAAAGAATATTACCAAAAACACAATTGAGAATAATTCTCTTTATTTTGATTTATTAATAAATATTAATTTATGATTTTTAACCATGCCTTTTAGGCATGCCTGAGACTTTTTCGGAATATTGTCAGGAAAATAGTTTCGTGGATAGTATGAATACGCAAATAATGCTTTTTATTATAAATATATACGAATTACTCTTAAAAACATTTCCAATGAAAGGTAACACTATGGGTATATTAAAAGATAGTAAGTTGCTTTTGGTTAGCTTACTTATCATTCTTCTTTCAGAAGCAATAGGGCAAATTAAAATCAGTCTCGTGATGGTTTTTCCAATGCTTTATTCCATGTTGATGGGTGGTATTGTCAGTTTCCCAAAATTCAAAATTCTTAATGAACAAAACATGGCACGTGCTAGCTCAATTATGAGTGTCGCGTTAGTTATCTTAATTGCAAAATTAAGCACCTCTGTTGGTGCATCTTGGGAAAAAATTATTCAGGCAGGTGGCGCGCTGATCCTTCAGGAAGTTGGCCACTTTATCGGTACTATTCTGCTCGGTTTACCGCTCGCCATTATGTTAGGTATGGGACGTGAAGCCGTCGGAGCAACCTATTCGATAGGTCGCGAACCAAACATCGCCATCATCGAAGCGAAATACGGTTTAAGTTCGCCAGAAGGCCGCGGCGTCATGGCAATGTACATTTGCGGTACATTATATGGTGCAGTTTGGATGGGGATTATTGCCAGTGTTATTGCAGGACTCGATATTATGAGCCCACTTGCATTAGCCATGGGCGCTGGTGTTGGTAGTGGTTCGATGTTAGCTGCATCTGTTGCACCGCTACTCGAACTTTACCCTCAACATGCAGCGGATATCCAAGCATTTTCATCATCCGCAAACTTGATGTCTTCCGTTTTAGGTCTGTACATCTACATTTTCTTCTCCTTACCTTTTGCCTCTTTCTTGTACAACAAACTGAAAAGAAAACGTGCAATGGCATCAGCGGATACAGAATAAGGATACGAAATCATGAAAAAGATGGCAGAAATTGCAATAATCATCGTATTAGTTATCATCTTCACTTCATTGGGTGATGCACTGGGCGGTTCAATCTATGGCCAGGGTAGTTTTGGCGCAGTCTTTAGCGACTCGCTAATCGCGATGGCGCTTTTAGGTGGTATGTCATTTGTGGCGTACTTAATCGCACAAATCCCACCATTAGGTAAATTACCCGTTATTTTCTGGGTATCCCTCATTGCTGCGGGTCTGTGTTCACCATTATTCCCTTACGATAAAGAAATGATCGCAATGACAGGCAAAATTTCACTTGCTGTTATTAGTACCACGGTACTGGCATTTGCAGGTCTTTCACTCGGTAAAGATATCGAAAAATTTAAAGCCATCTCTTGGCGGATTATTCCAGTTTCACTGGCGGTATTCACGGGAACATTCTTATTCGCTGCACTTATTGGTCAAGTGACTCTTTCATGGAGTGGCGTTATCTAAATAGAGGAAAATATTAACCATGACAATGACCAAAGACCAATTGAAAGCCAAAGTATGTGAAGCTATTGCGTCTAACAAAGACATAATCAAAAAGCTAGCAGACGATATTTGGGCAGAGCCTGAACTGGGTTATAAAGAAACCAAAACAGCAAAAAAAGTTGAAGCCGCATTTTCCGCTTTAGGCGTAAACTACCGCAATCAACTTGCCCTAACAGGTGTTAAAGCACGCTTAAAAGGTGGCAAAGGAAGCAAGCACAGTATTGCCGTGATTGGCGAGTTAGATGCCATCATTTGTGCTGAGCACCCTGATGCCGATGACCTCACAGGCGCGGCTCATTGCTGTGGGCACAATGCGCAAATTGCCAATATGATGGCGGTGACAATTGGTCTGGTTAAGTCAGGTGCAATGGAATACCTCGCGGGGGACGTGGTTCCCTTCGCGGTTCCCGCTGAGGAATATGTCGAGCTTGCCTACCGCAATAAATTGATTGAACAAGGAAAAATCAATTATATCGGTGGCAAGCCCGAATTAATCTCCCTCGGTGAGTTTGATGATGTGGATATGGCGATGCAAATCCACTTAACCAGTGTTAAGCCTGAGCGTGATATCGGTTTTATCGAGATGTCGACAACCACCAATGGGTTTATTGGCAAACTGATTAACTACAAAGGTAAATCTTCCCATGCCGCAGCGGCACCCCATTTAGGTGTGAACGCACTGAATGCGGCCATGATGGGCATTATGGGGGTAAATGCGATTCGCGAAACCTTCCAAGAAAAAGATTATATCCGTTTCCACCCAATCATTACCCAAGGTGGCGATTTAGTAAATGTCACGCCAAGTGATGTGCGGATGGAAAGTTATGTCAGAGCCTCAAATGTCCCTGCGATGGTTGATGCTAATGAGCGGATCACTCGTGCACTGGTTGCTGGGGCAATGTCTGTTGGCGCTGAAGTGGAGGTAAAAGATTTACCAGGTTATTTGCCACTTTATAACAACGACACACTCAATGACTTACTACAGCACAATGCTCATGACTTAATTGGTGAAGACAATGTCTGGGTTGCAGAACATATGACAGGTAGCACAGATACTGGCGATCTTTCCCACATCATGCCAGTGAGCCACCCATGGATTGGTGCAATTCGCGGTGGATTACATGGTAAAGATTACGTGGTATTTGATGATGATATGGCCTATATCCGTCCAGCTCAAATGATGGCAATGACCATTATTGACCTGTTGTTTGATGATGCTGCTGGCGCTGATGCTCTTATGGATAATTACAAGCCATTGATGAGCAAAGAAGAATACCTCGCATTTATCAGCTCCTTTAAAAATTAATTTATCCCCCTAAATATGTTGCTAAAAGCTACATATTTAGGAGGTATTTCTTATGCACTCCTCCTCACCTTCCTTTTATTTATCGTTATCAACGATTATTTTTAAATATATTTAATTTTATTGGGCATTCTTTATTTATCAAATCAATTAACTTATTTTAAATAACGTTTTTAAATCATAAAAACCTAACGAAAATCCATCTAAAAAAATATAAAGAAACACTAAAACCCATACAACAAAACCACAAAACATACTGATATATAATACATTTTTAAATAAATTTATTTTTCTACTTTATTTCTTTTGCTTACCATCTAAATTCTTCATGAGCCATGAAATACTGATATGATATAAATACGATCCCCATCACGCATACTTTCTGAATATTAACGTTAAAATCTAGCTAACCAATAATAATCAACAATAACCACTAACAGATATTTTCTGAAATTTGGCTTATTTTGAAAATAAATGACAATGATGTTATGTCATTGTAGCACCAAGAATTGAACACGCTTACACCAGGGCCCCTTTTAACAGCATGAAAATTGCTTTCTGTATACGGGAAATAATGTAATGACCAATAAGTACAATATTAGTGAAAAACTCTTTTCGCTTGAGACATTTAGCAAAAAAACGCGCCAAGACTTACATAAAATCCCTGAACTCTCAGGTCAAGAATTCAAAACATCGCAATACTGCCGCGAGCTGATGCAAAGTTTTGGCTACAGCATTCGTCTATTTGAAGGTTATACCGGTTTTACCGCTGATCTGATTATTGACCCTGCTAAGCGTTTAATTGCTTATCGTACCGATATCGATGGCCTTGAAATGCCTGATTTAACCTGTAACGAACACAGTTCTGTTCATGAAGGTTGTGCCCACAACTGTGGTCACGATACCCATATGACCATCGCACTGACCGCGGCAAAATACCTGAGTGAAAACCGCGATGAACTGACCCATAACGTTCGTTTTATCTTCCAGATGGCAGAAGAAGACATGCGTGTTCCTGGCGCCAATAAAATGGTTGAAATGGGCTGTATGGATGGCGTTGATGAGGTTTATGGCTTACACAATGATGCGGCATTTGAAACAGGCAACATCAAATTTAACGCTGGCGTGATGTCCTCTTATGGTTCAGCTTGGACACTGGATGTACACGGTGTTTCCGCACATGGCTCAACACCGCATAAAGGGCTAGATGCCATTCGCGAAGCAACACGTATTATCGATTACATGGATTATATTGTTGCGAAAAAAACCGATCCTTTTAGCCCTGCAGTCTTTGGCTGCGGCATGATCAACGGCGGAACTATTCCAAATGCATTGGCCGATCATGTCCAAGCACGTGGAACCATTCGTTCAATGGATGAGGAAACCGACAAAATCTTAAAAGCAAGCTTTAAAGAAATTGTTGAACGTAGTGAAGCTGGCGGTTTCAAAACGACACTTGAGTGCAGTGGTTACCCTGCAGTCGTAAACCACCCACAAGCCGCTAAAGTGATTTACGATGCAGCGGCGGCATTCTTACCCATTGAAAACATTGAGTCAAATGGCAAGCCAATGACAGGAAGCGAAGACTTCAGTTTTATGGTCAATGCCACAAAAGATAAACTTGGCGCCATGTACTTTTTAGGTAGCGGTAACCAAGCAAAAGGCATCAATAACTATCTGCACGCCAATCCCTATTTTGTCGACGATGACTGTCTGTTAATTGGCGCTCAGATTTTTATTAATATCGCGACACGTTAAAACTAAAATAATACACACAGTAATCTAAAGCCGAATAATCTAAATTATTCGGCTTTTTTCTTAGAGTTCAGGTAGTGAGCGATAGAGCTCGTCACGCTCGTTTTTATCCGTTGGAACCCATTGCGCAGATTGGTGAATATAATTTAAATCAAGGTGAGGGGCATAGCTGGAAATAAAGTCATACATATAGTCTTTCAGGTGCATATGTCGACTAATACAAACATGTGTATAACTTGGCTTCACTAAATTACTAATATCAATGCAACGTAATGTCTCGCTGTCTTCTTCAGGGTCAAAAGCAACGGTCGAAATAATACCAACCCCTGCCCCGTGCTTCACATAGTATTTAATAATTTCTGTATCAACTGCCGTTAATACAACATTTGGCGTTAATTTATTTTGATAGAAAACTTGGTCGAGCTTTGATTGACCTGTAAAACCAAACACATAGGTAATTAGTGGGTATTGAGCAAGTTCCTCAATCGTTAATTTTTCACACTGTGCAAGTGGGTGATCATGGGGAACGATAACGCTACGTGACCACTGGTAGCAAGGCAAGGCTAATAAGTCATCATAAAGGTGCATCGATTCTGTTGCGATAGCAAAATCCACATCCCCATTGTTAACCATTTCTGCTAACTGCGCTGGCGCACCTTGATGAAAATGCAGGGAAATATTGGGGTAACGTGCATTAAAGCGCTCAATCACCTTTGGCAATTTATAGCGGATTTGTGTATGTGTCGTGGCAATATGCAGATTTTGTTTAATCGTCGTGTCTTCGTGGGAAACAATATTTTTAATTTTATCAAACTGCGCCAAAATATCGCAGGCCACTTGGTGAACTTGTTCTCCAATCGGGCTTAATGAAAGTAAGTTATTATTTTTCCGATTAAATAAAGAAACATTCAGCTCATCTTCCAATAGTTTAAGCTGCTTACTCACTGTAGGTTGCGAGGTATACATTTTCTCAGCAGCATTAGTGATATTAAAATCACTTCTTACCACCTCAACAAAACTTTTTAGCTGACTAATGTTCATTGCTGATTTATCCAGTTTAAATGGATCAAAATAAGAATTAAAAGAGACAATTTTTTATACAACATACACCATGTTGTGCGCAATAATTGTATCACAAAAAGATAAGCCCACTAAATTAATGGCTACTCATTATTCTTTTCTAATGATAAAACTCGTTCAACCTTGGCATAGGTTATGCATTTATTTTGTAATGACCTCTATTCATAGCACTATCCAAGGAGCATCTCATGAAAGACAATAATATCTTTGACTTACGTCTCCCTGCGGAAATGGCTAAAGTCGCAGAGCAAGCAGGCCTTTATAAAGTCAGCAAAAAAAAGGATATTAGCTTTTTTTTAGCGATTATGGCTGGTATTTTTATTTCTATCGCATTTACGTTCTATATCACGGTTACGACAGGCGCCGTTCCCGCAAATTCACTCACTAAATTAGCAGGAGGGCTTTGCTTCTCATTAGGGCTGATTTTAGTGGTAGTATGTGGAGCCGATCTTTTCACCTCAACAGTCCTCACCGTTATGGCAAAAGCCAGCAATTTAATTACGTATAAGCAATTGATTAGTAATTGGATATTGGTTTATCTTGGTAACTTTGTTGGCGCAATTTTCTTTGTCGCGCTTATCTGGTTTTCAGGCCAATTAATGAACAGCAATGGCCTGTGGGGACTGAATGTTTTGCAAACGGCTGACCATAAAATGCACCATACGTTTGTTGAGGCCGTTTGCCTTGGCACACTGTGCAACTTGATGGTCTGTCTTGCGGTTTGGTTAAGTTATTCTGGTCACTCTTTGACCGACAAAATTGTCGCTTTGACGCTGCCGATCGGCATGTTTGTCGCCAGTGGCTTTGAGCACAGCATCGCCAATATGTTTCTTATTCCCTTAGCCATTGTCATACGCAACTTTGCTCCCGACACATTTTGGAATGCAATCCACAGTTCCGCTGATAGCTTCCCTGCTTTAACCGTCAACAATTTTATTACCGACAACCTTATCCCTGTCACCATTGGCAATATTATTGGTGGTGGCGTACTCGTGGGGATTACCTACTGGTGGATTTATTTGAAAAATCAAAAAAGTGAGCATTAATAAAATTAAAAATAACACCAACACACATTCACTATCTATGGTTGAATTAATACAGAGAGTTAATTTTATAGTATATCCATTAACTCTCTGTTAATTATGCAGTTAGGCCGCCATCAAGCACCAATGTTTGCCCTGTCAAATATTGGCTATTGTCACCAATCAGAAACTCTACCATTTTGGCAACTTCTTGTGGCTGGCCTAAGCGGCGTAACGGAATATTTTTACACATCGATTTTAATTTCGCTTCAGGCATCGCTCGCGTCATATCACTCTCAATCAACCCTGGCGCAAGGCAATTTACCCGTAAACCAAACCGCCCAACTTCATGCGCTAAAGAGCGAGCCATCCCCATCATCGCCGCCTTACTTGCTGCATAAGCCGTTTGCCCAACATTCCCTTTTAACCCAGTAACCGATGACATCAATACAATAGAACCTGAATTCGTCATTAACATCGCAGGTACCAATTTGCGGTTCCAATTCACAATGCAAATCAAGTTATTATCTAAAACATCTCGCCAAATATCCCCATCCTGATGAATATGCAATGCATCTCGAGTAATACCTGCGTTATGTATAATGGCGGCTGGGGCGCCAAATTTATCCAATAAAGATTGAGACAACACATCGACTTGCTGCCCATCTTTACCATCACATTGAAACCCTTTTATCCATCTATTTGGACGTCTATTTTCGAGTAAAGAAAGCGTACTCGCTATACTTTCAGTACTACGTCCAGTGAAGATAACATTCCAGTTATGTGATAATTCAGCGACTAATGCCTGACCAATTCCCCGGCTTCCACCAGTGACTAACACCCACTTATGGTTTTCCATTTAGGATTCAGACTCCTTATCAATATGTTCACAAAGTTCTTTAATTGAAAGATTTGGATGCTGAATGAAAAAATCAGCGTCTAACGCAACATTAAAATCACGTTTTACCAGTACCATTAATTCAACATAATCGAGGCTATCAAATTCTAATTGAACTAATGTGAGGTTCTCATTCACCTCTTCGCTTTCTAAATCTTTTGCATCGCAGATCATTTCGCTAATTTTGTTATAAATTGTTTGATATTGGCTCATTTTTTTATCCTTCCACTGTTATCAATTTAACGCATTCACTTTTAACGTTATTAAATTACTGATTAATTTATTGTCATAACGACCAATAATATTGATATTAATTAATAGCCCACCATCTAAATCCCCCATCACTAATGCAGGTAGAATGTGTATCTGCATCGGCTTAGGTTCCTTTATCGGAGACCACTTCTTAAGAAGATCTCTATCAAAAATCACTTCCTGATGTGTTTGTACAATGGGGTAGCGGGAAAAAATATCTTTCAGGGTTGCTCCTTCGGATAACCATTTCGAGATATCTTTTTGTTTTAATAATGAATTATCATGTATCAAATATTGAAATAAAATTGCATCTATAAATTGCCACTCATACATCTCTGTTGGATAAAGCGGAAAAGATAGCTGTAATTTCGCCATCTCCCCTGAAGAAATATGCGCCCCCCAATCCAACACGTTAGTGTTTAAGCCATCAACTGGGGATAATTGACAAGTTAGGCAATTTTGCTGCTCTTCTGTAGATAAAATAGCGACTGAACCCGCTTTATTACGCGCGACTAAATCATAGGATTTATCATTCCATAATGGACTTCTTAGCCGTACCGCACATTTAACAAACGCTGATTTTGTTCTCTGCTGAGCATCTTGTGAGCCGTGAAGAAATCGCTCACTTGCAAATTGTTTCGCATCAAGCAATGCCCGCATTCCATGGACGCTTAATTGTTCCCCACCAGCCGATTGCACCCACTTAAGATCAAAATGAATCGGGTTATAGTCTCCAGAAAATTTCGCCCACCCAGCTGCATCAGCTAATGTGTAATACAACGCTCTCATTTCGCGCGCTCCAATATCAGCGCCGCATTTGCACCGCCAAAACCAAAACTGAGATTCAACGCCCTTTCTACTTTTTTGAAACGGTGGTCATTCGGAATATAATCAAGATCGCATTGTGGATCAGGGGTATGGAGGTTTGCGGTTGCGGGCATCACGTCATGTTCCATCGCTTGTAAGCAAATGATAGTTTCAAAACTCCCCGCTGCTGCGATTAAGTGCCCACTATATGATTTAGTGCTGGAGATTGGGATATCGTAAGCGGCTGCCCCTAAGGCTTTTTTAAGTGATTCCGTTTCATTCAAATCATTCAACGCCGTCGAGGTACCATGGGCATTGATATAATCTAATGACGCAGGCGAGATCTTCGCTTGCTGTAACGCCATTTCTATCGTTTTAACGCGAGCTACGCAGTCCTCTGCAGGTGAGGTAAAATCAAATGCATCTGAATAATTTGCATACCCAGTAATTTCACCCAATATCACCGCCCCTCGGGCAATTGCACTGTCACGCTCTTCTAAGCATACGACCGCAGCACCTTCAGATAATACGAACCCGCTGCGCTCTGCACTAAATGGGCAACTGGCACGCGTAGGGTCTGTTTTCTCTCGTGTTAAAGCACCTAACACGTCAATATTCCACACAGCGCAATCTGTACGTAATGATTCCCCCGCCCCCGCTAACATCATGGAAGCCCTACCATTGCGGATCACTTCAAACGCATCCCCAATCGCGATAGTCCCTGTGGCACATGCGGCTATTGTCGTATTTTGATATCCTCGTAAATTCCAAAATTGGCTGCATGCCGCTGTTGTGACATTTGGCATCGCATAAAAACAGTTGAATGGCGATGTCATGCCTGTCGCATCAAACTCACTCACCGACATATAACTTTCATCTAAACCTGCCCATCCAGTTCCCATAATCACACCACACATGAGAGGGTCATAAAATTCTGATGGTGAATTCCCTGAAAATGCCATTTCCATGGCTTCTCGAGCTGCACCTAATGCTAGGCGGGTATGCCGTGGTAACCGACGGCGAATGGCGGCAGGAACACCTTTTAAATTGGGTTCATTATCAATTAATCCCAAAAAGTGGCTGTGAATATTTTTATCCGTTTTATCAACGTAACGGTATCCTAATTGCTTATCCATGATAGCTTGCCAACATGCTTGCGCGGTTCCACCAAGGGGAGTGACAGCGCCATATCCTGTCACAACAACGCGTTTTAATTGGGTCTTTTGGTTCATGATTGGTTGTCCTCGTGATGAACGCTACCACCACCTTGTGCTAGCCAAAGTTGCAACGTTGCATAAAGATAATCGTATTGGTTTTGCGCTAATGAGTTTTCGATGGATAACAAATCATCCTGCGCATTAAGTAGTGTTTGATAGTCAACAGCGCCAGCGCGATAACGGTTTCCCGTGAGCTTTAATCTTTGCTGGCTAAGGGATAATGACTGCTGTAACTGTGTCCGTATTTCATCTGCAGTAAAACGCGCCTCCATGGCATTATCAATTTCAGCGAGTGCGCTATAAGCTGTGCTTCGAAATGACACTGCCGCTTGTTGCACCTGCAAATCTGACTGTTCAATAGTTAGTTTTACGGTATTCCATTGAATAAAGGGGAGAGAGATGCTGCTGCCAATAACTCGAGATGGGTCACTAAACCATTGAGAAAATAACTGGCTTCCTGCGTTAAGCGCACCTTGAAGAGATAGCGTAGGATAGAAACTCAACTTCGCAGCATCTGAATCAGCAAGTGCAGAGCGCAAACGTGACTCTGCGGCTTGAATATCTGGGCGTTGTGCTAATACCGCCAAAGGGGTCATTCCCTGAATCTCAACTCGCAGGTCACTATTAAGAGAAGATAATTCACTCACATGCTGCTCTGCAGGGCGATTTAACAACAGTGCTAAGGCATTACGTGAGTTCTCACGTTCCTTGATAAGCTGACGTAATTCATTCTTACGACTAATTAGCGTTTGTTCTGATTGCAATAAATCTAATTGGCTTACTTTCCCAGCTAAATACCAAGACTGAATGAGTTGCTGGCTTTTCTGTGCAATTTCCTGACTTGCCGTTAGGTTTTTTATCTGTTGATTTAATAGCGCAATATTCCAATAGAGCTGTGCCGTTGTGTTGATTATCACAAGCGTCGTTGCATGGTAATCTTGTTCAGTAGCGACGGCCTCCCATGCATTTTTCTCACGAACACGTGCTAATTTACCCCATAAATCAATCTCATAACTTAATGTTAAGTCTGCACTATAACTTTCTTGTGATGAGTTGCCATGGCGAATTGATTTTGAGTTACTCGCAGATCCCCCTAATGAAAAATCAGGCGTTATATTGGTATTTGCTAAACCTGCCGTATTGCGAGCCAGCTTTAATTTAATTGCGGCTAATGCTAAATCATTGTTATTTTCTAAAACTTGATTAATCAATTGAGATAGCTTGGGATCATTAAAATTCTCCCACCAACGCCCTACTGTATTTCTCTGCAGGTCAGATGGCATAACATCATTCGCACTTGATGAACGCTGAATTTTATCATCCCATTGCTGAGGTAGAATAAGTTCAGGACGTTGGTACTCGGAGCGGGTAAAGTTCCCACACCCACTGAGTAAACAGATAAAAAGTACCACTGAACCAAAATAAGGCGATTTTATTTTCATTCCCGTGCTAATGCCTCCGTTGGGTTAAGCTTGGCTGCCCTACGTGCTGGGAAATAACCAAAAACTAAGCCAATTAGCGCAGAGAAACCACAAGCCAATAACACGGGTAACAGTGTGAATACCATGGTAAATTCAGTCGTGATGTACGCAAAAATGCCACCTGCTAACCACGAGCCTATAATCCCAATGAGCCCTCCTAACGCACAGATCATGACGGCTTCAATTAGAAATTGGTTCATGATATCCGCAGGTCTCGCTCCCACTGAAAGGCGGATACCTATTTCGTGAGTTCGCTCTGTAACTGAAACCAGCATAATATTCATAACACCCACCCCTCCTACTAATAAGGAGATGGCTGCAATCGACGTGATCAGTAATGACATGGAATCAGAGGTTTTTTGTAGCGCGCTAGCCAGTTGGTCATCAGACTGAATAAAAAAGTCTTTTTTTCCATGTTCACGCAGTAAATGCTTTTCGACCTGCACTTCTACTTGTTTAGCGGCTAACATTTCGGGAAAACGTAATGTGATATATTCAATAGGTTTATCACCGAGAACTCGCTGCTGAAGAGCCGAGTAAGGAGCCCATCCCATAACATATCCGCTGGACATTTTCGGGCCTGGTTTACGCGCAATTCCAATGATCCGCCAAGGTGAACTACCAATTTGGACAATTTGGCCTAAAGGCTCTTCATCGGGTGCAAATAAAATATCCCGACTAGCATCATCCAGCACAATAACAGGCTCACTGTCATTCACATCTAACACACTAAATTGATTTCCAGACAACATTTGAATACCTTGAGCTGCAAAGTATTCATCAGAAACACCATTTAGCATGATGGAGTAATCGAGCCCTTTATTGATAGCTACTGTCATGCTGCTGACAACTGGCGAAATAGACTCAATCCATGAGAGCTGTTTTAGGCTTTTAATATCATTTAATGATAACGCGCGTTCCATATCTGGCCGCTTTGCCCCCCATCCAGTACCTGGGCGAATTTCAAGCGTTGTGCTGCCTAACTTACCAATTTCATCCATAATGGCACGTCTTGCGCCTTCACCGACCGCCATTGATGACACAACAGAAGAGATGCCAATAATAATGCCCAGCATTGATAAAAAAGCGCGCATTCGGTGCCCTAATAATGCCCGCCAAGCCATACGAATCGACTCATAAATACCACGCCAAAGTGATGCCCGACCATTATCTTTAACAGAAGGAAGATTATGCTTAGCACGTGCCTGCGCTTGTGAAAGGTTTTGATTATCGGCGACAATTTTCCCATCACTGATTTCGATAATACGTTGAGTTTGCTCAGCAATATTTCTATCGTGGGTCACAATCACCACGGTATGGCCGTCTTGATGAAGTTGATGCAAAATATTCATTAATGCATGCCCACTCGAGCTATCCAAAGCGCCCGTTGGTTCATCCGCTAAAATGACTTGTGCGCCATTAATTAATGCACGGCACACACTGACCCGTTGTTGTTGCCCTCCAGATAATTGATATGGCTTATGGTTCAAACGAGATTGTAAACCGAGCTTATCAGCTAAAAGTTGAATTCGCTGCACACGCTCATCTTCAGGCATTGCGGTGTACAGCGCTGGAATGGCAATGTTTTCTTCAGCGCTGAGATAAGGCATCAAATGATATCGCTGGAAAATAAACCCAAGATATTGGCTACGCAGCTCAGCAAGCTGCTCACTGGTCGCCTCATGAACAGGGATACCATTGATAAAAACTTCGCCACGAGACGGTTTATCTAAACAGCCAATAATATTCATCAAAGTTGATTTACCAGAGCCAGAGGCTCCAATAATGGCAACCATTTCCCCTTGATTTATCGATAGTGTTATATCATTCAATACAGGGATGATTTGTGTTCCAGCCGAAAACTCACGATAAACATGGTGAAGTTCAATTAGAGGGCGAGATGAAGATAACGTTGGTGATATTATCTTCATGATTAACTCGCTATTTTCTCTTGTTGAACAACAACTTGCTCACCTTCAGCGATACCCTCCAGAATCTCAACAAAATGGCGATCATTTATACCTACTTTGACGGTTCGAGCTTCTGTTATTTCATTTTTGATAACAATGACTTCATATTGGTTAAGACCCAGAGAACGACCTAACGCACTCACGGGTAAACGCAGCGCATTTTTAGCTTGGGCAACACGAATAAAAACCTGTGCGGTCATCGACGTTTTTAATGCGCGGTCGGTGTTATCAACCTCAAATGTTCCATTATAATAAATCGCGCTATTTTGCTGACCAGCTGAATTATTATTCCGCTCATCAAGGGCTTCGGGCGGAATAGGTTGCACGTACCCCATGGTGCTTTCGTATTGTTTCTCAGGATTTGCAATTACATAGAATGTCAGTGGCTGACCAGGTTGAATTTTTTGAATATCCGCTTCTGAAATGCGGGTTTGTACTTGCATCTTATCTAAATTAGCCAGCACCAAGATCGTAGGTGCCGTTTGTGAGGAAACGATGGTTTGCCCCTCATTTGCAACAATACCCAGTACTTCTCCATTAATTGGAGCCACAATGCGGGTAAAGTTCAAGTTAGCCTGAGCCGTTTGCACATCCATTTCTGATTGTGTGATTAACGCTTCATTAACGCTAACTTGCTGTAATTGTGCTTCATATTGCGCTTGCGCTTGCTCATATTCACTGCGAATGCCAGAACCGTCGCGCTGCATGATTATCTGGCGCTGATAAGCTTTAATGTATTGAATTAACGTTGCTTCTGCTGCGCGCTTTTGCGCTTGTGCGCTCAATAGGCGTGCAGTCGCATTTTTAAGCTCAGATTGCTGAATTGTTGGGTCTATTTCGGCTAATAACTGCCCTTTTCTGACTCTATCACCTTGCTTTACAAATAATTCTCTAATTTGCCCATTAACCTGAGCCCCCACATTCACTTGAATAGACGGTTTTAGTGTGCCAGTCACCATGACCACTTTTTCAATATCCCCCCGATCAACCGAAAGAATGACTCTACTTTGTGCGGGTTCTGTCGGTGCTTGCCAAGCAAGGCTCGTCAACACAATGACAAGTAACAATGCAATAAGACCAATCCAAACACGAGCTCGCATAAATAAGTGTAAAAATGTCGGCTTAATGCGGGGAGAAGTCATAATCAAAGCTCTCCTATGCTAGCAAGCAAAGACGTTGTAGGCTGAGGTGCGTCCTCACGATTACCACCATCATTTCTGATTGATACTTTTTTATGTAATTCACCCGCAGTAATTCGATAAATTGAATCAAATCGTGTCGTGATTTCCTCACTATGTGTCACAACAATGAGGGTTTTCCCTGTTTTTAGGCAATGTTCCTGAATTGTTTCTATAACGATTTTTGCCGTTTCTTCATCTAAGTTTGCGGTAGGTTCATCCAGTAAAAGAATTGGGCGAGAACTATAAAGTGAACGAGCTAGCAACAAACGTTGGCGTTGCCCAAGAGAAAGTGCAGAATGGCTTTCCCTAATCAACGCATTTAAACTGCCTGGTAACTGGCTTACCACTGTGCCTAACGCCAGTTTATTGAGTAAGTTTTCGACCATTTTTCGGTCTTTTTCGCGGAAGTTAGGGTCAAACAACGTGATGTTATCTAACACAGTTGCATTGAATAAAATATCCTCTTGGCTTTGTAAACAAACAAGTTGCGTAAGCTGTTGTACACTTACAACCTCTTCATTTGACAAACATTTTCCTTTCTGAGCACTAAATAGCCCTGCAATAATTCTCAACAAGGTACTTTTACCCGCCCCAGACTCACCCACAATGGCGACTTGAGCACCTGATGGCAAATCTAGCGAGATATCATTTAATATTGGCTTCGATGGGTCATAGCTAAAATGAATGTTTTCGAAGGTAAGGTTCGGGGCTACTCTACCTGCTGGTGATATTGTTTGAGGTGAGACCGTGCTTTCCTCACTTTTTTGAGGAAATAAAGAGTGAGCGCGTGTATCAATAATATGCAGCTGAGATTTGTGGATAATCGCATAAAAAATTCGAGTAACATAGGTAGTGAAAATTTGACGTAAAAAGCTATAAGCAAAAAAATCACCTAAGGAAATCAGGTCATTAGCAACCATCGGCAGCACAACCAACATAAAAATAACCATTTCGAGGCTACCTGTTAGCTGGTAAATACCATCTTTAATTTGTTGGTACACATTTCGACGCTGCATGCAGGTAAACAATTCACGGCTTAGCCACGCAAATTGCGCCTTACGTTGCTCTTCGATACCTGCTGTTTTTATGGTCAAAATACCCTGTAAGGTTTCCATAAAAAAGTCATTAAGCTCAGCAGCTTTAAGCTGTAATTGCTGGGTGTACCAACGATCGCGAATAATTGCCCATACACTAATGAGCCCCATCACGGTCACCCCTGCCGCTGAAATAACGGCAAGAACAGGAGCAATCCAAAACATCACACCCAATGCAATGGCGCAAATAATCCAATCAGTTCTAAGCCCATTATCAAGCTCAATTTTCTCAGTTAATGCGCCCTGCCAAGCAACAAAACGACTGAAAATATCCCCTGGTGCACGTTTTTCAAAAAATCGCAAAGGGTTACTCATTAACCGCGAAAAACCCACCCCACTGTTAATTAACACAAAGTGTTTAACAAACCGTTCGCTTATCATACGAACACCAAGCGCAAGTAGCGTGGCAACAACAAACGCGACAATAAACCAACCATAAGGAAACACTGCATTTTTAGCATCTGAAAATGCTTGGTTGATTGCATTACTCACCATTGCAGGCATTAAAAACAATGTTAGCGAAACGAGGAAAACAAAGGTCATTAACCAATAAATACCTCGCACCTTAGCGGTTTCTTTCAAACTCATCGCATGAGGTACTTTCTGTGTGGAGGCCTTGTTTGTAGCCTGTTCAGAGGAAAGTGATTCGACTTTTTTCAATGCCGTATCTGGCTCTAAAATCAGCGCATAACCGCTAATTTCAGCTTTTAGTGCAGAAAAAGGCAACCATTGCTGCCCTATCGCAGGGTTCATTACACAAACATTATTTCCCTTACGATAAGCAAGTAAGACAAAATGATTTGCGCCATAATGCAAAATCGCAGGAAGCGGCAGGCTACTTAATTCGTCATGCTCAAATAAGACAGGCGTAGTTGAAATGCCATAATTTACTAAAATTGAGGAAAGATCGATCAATGAAGTTCCATGATCAGAAGCTGGATGAACTTCCCTCAATGCATTAAGGGAAAGCGAAAGGCCTTGAGTTTGGGCCAACATCGCAATGCATGCCAAACCACATTCATTCGTTTCTTCTTGAGCGACAAAATTTGGAATAGTATTTTTCATTATTATTAGTGACTAATAAAATAAAGTGAATGGCTATGCCATAAAAGCCAGTCATTGGGATATTCGCGAATTGAATTTTCGATAATAACGGGCATTTGAGCTGCAACATCCTTTGCAGCAATAGGTGGATATATCTTGATTTTTAAGCCATTTTGATAATACAGATGATAAAAAACGACCTGCGCTGAAATCGCATTAGATAAACGTACAACCCCATTATGTAATTTCGCTGCTCGACCAAATAACTGACACGATAATTTACTCGACATCCCTTCTTCAGTTTGAATGGTGTAATCTGGCGTGATATCTGGAAATACAATCATATTTTTTTGGCCCGTCGCAGTTTCTGTCATTAAAGTCATTAATTGAGTCGCTAATGACTTATTGTCTTGATGAATTGAACAATACGACAAATTCACTTGGCCTAATTCACGGGCAGAGGCATTGTATTTTTGTTGCTCCGCACTGGATGAAACCACTACCGTAGCGTTGCCTGGAGTAACTCCAGAGCCGACTATCGTAGCCAGCACATCAGAAACCATATGTAATGGCGCCAAAACAATCGGTTTTTTTTGCTGATGCAAAGGTGCAACAACACTATCAAGGGCAAGAATACAGGCTTGTAATTGCGCCATAATTTGGCGGTTTTGCCCCCATGTAGCCGCTTCTTCCAAAATAAAGCGCTGTACTGCGGCCCATCTCGCATCGACGTTGCCATTCGTCTCCACTAAACTGCGATAATTTTGCGTTGCAACTTTGTTTTGATTACGGTATTTACGACCGAATACCCCAATTCGGCAACCCAGTTTAGCGATTAGCAGAACTGGGACAATATAACCTCGACGCAAAAGAAAGCGAAAAGAAGAGATTCCATAGTGGCTGAGATTTTCATATCCTTTTTTAAACGGTATTAAGCAGCTTTTTACACTGAACACCGTCCAAACAATTAAAAACCGGATCACTGTGACGCCTTATTGCTTTTTTCCAATAATTCCAACATATAAGCTGAAAATTCAGGGAAATCACGATCCTGATAAACTACATATCGTTTATTAATAATAAATGCAGGGGTGCCTGTGATTTGGTAATACTGGGTAATATCAGCCATATATTTAATACGTTCTTTAACTGCGCTGGTTTGGCTAATTTCATGATATTTTACTGAGTCAATGTCATGCTGCTTTAACCATACATCTAAAATATCTTTCTTGGTTAAGTCCAGTTTTTCGTTGATAACTGAGTTATAAAGTGCCTGACGTAATTCGGCTTCTACCCCCATTTCTTCAAGGGTTGCAAAAATAGGCGCGTATGCAGCAAGCCCTACGCTATTATCCATTGCTAAATGAATGGCTTTAAACGTAACACCCTCTGGAAGCTCCTTTTCAAATTTGGCCATATTGTCATTGCTTAACGCACAATAATGACAACCATAAGAAAATATTTCTATGATGCTATTATCTTCCTTTATTGGGCTTGATAAAACTTGTGCAGTATTAAACTCGACAAAAGAAGAATCATCTAAGTTACTATTTGAAAAAGTATTAAAGATGAAAATATGGTAGAACAAAACCGTCATGAGTGAAGAAATCACAGCAACGAATATTGTGTAAATTGTGATAGTTATTGGTTTAAAATGCATATTCATAACAGCCGTTCCAATTTAAAGTAAAATATACATGGGGGTCCATCCCCATGTATTAATTAAAGGTAGTTAAATTAAATCTTATGGTTTAACAGCACCTGAACAGTTTGCAGCGTCAACATTTTTAGCTTTGTATGTTTTATTTCCATGCTTGTCAGTACAAGTTGTAATTAATTTACAAGATGAAACACCACCAACAATGATACTTTCATAAGAATCAGTACAAACTTGTTTAGTTCCACCAACTACAGCAGCAGCTTCGATAGCATTTAATGTTTTCATGTTATTTCCTTTTAAGATAAATATTAATTAATAAAACACATATCTGTTGATGATTTTTCACCAACAAATTCTTTAGAATTTTTTATTTTTAGAAAAGAAGAACAATAATAACCAACTAAAAATTCAATTGATTTAACCTTTCATTTTCGCCAAACAAATAACTCGCCTTATATCTAACGTCTCTTGCTTTATCCTTTTCACCTAGCTCATTTAAAACCAGAATCCAAGAAATATAAACATTAATGTCAGGAGATGAATTTGATGCGTCCATGGCCCAATCATTAAATAAATTAAGGTACTTAATATCCTGCGTTTCGTTATAGCGCAATAAATACCCCATATTCAAATCAAACTGATAACGGTCATACATCAATAAATAGTTCCAATTATGGTAAAGAGGCTTTTCTATTGATAACAACATTTGCTGTCCCGTTTTTTCTATATAGGTTAAATATTGTTGTGCTTGTAATGTCATGTATAACAGAATGACTGACAAGGCTGAGCCAAATATAATAATTCCTTTTGAAAAGTAGTTCACCATCTTATTTAGTTTATATTTTTTATTTGGTGAATCAGCACAGCGTAATAACAATATTAAAACTATCCCATGAGGTATCGATAACCACAAAGGAAATTCTGTCATCATATGGAATATGATAGGCAAAGCCGCTACCCAATAAATGTAATTTTCATTTTTATTTTTAAATGTAGATAGCAATAAAGCTACACCACCGATAATAATTAAAACTGTCGCAATAAGCCCAACAAAACCACCTTCGACCATCCAACGTAATATTTCATTATGTGGATGTGACATTATTCTTTCATTAGTCTCTAGTAAACCACCACCAAATCGCTCTGAAAATACTGACTCAAAACTTCCTACGCCCCATCCCAATAATGGTTTTTCGCTGAAAAGATATAAACTATGCTGCCATAAAACCCATCGAATTCGTGATGTATTTAATTTACTTTCAGTCGCATCTATAATATTAAGACCATTCTTAATTCCATAGCCAATTATTAAACCAAGAATAACAACCAGAAATAAAAATAAAATTTTCTTACGATGATACTTTGCAATTAAATAAAAAACAATAAAAATTAAAATTAAATTTAAATAACCTGTTAATGATTGAGACAAAGGTACTGTTGCACTCATTAAAAGCAAAGCAGTAGCAATAAAGCCAACTAAATACCATTTAGCATTCTTTATTTTGATCAACAAACTTACTGCACTTGCTATTCCTACGCAAATGAAACTAGAAAAAACATTAACCTGTTGAAATACACCATATGGCCTATCTCCATTTAATGGCGGATAAGGTAGACCTATTAATGGCAATAGATTAAAAACTTGAAGCATCGCCAATATACTTTCTATAATAGCAGCAACAAGTATTCCATAAAGTATAATTTCACGGACTACATTTGAAATATTAAATTGAACTAAAACCTGATAACATATCAATATCCCTAATAACCAATAAGCTGTTAAGTAAGCATTGTAACGATAGTTCTCAGGCGAAAAAAAACATAGTACCATTAAGATAATTAAGCCTAATGAAATAAAATTACTTGCTAATGAATAAGTTATACTTATCTTTTTTATTTGAAAAAAAATCGCCACCACTAAAAATAAAGCCAGAAAAAAGGCACTAACGATATTTAATGGTAGTGAAAATCCTGCCCCACCTAAATTAGGTAGATAGATGTGAAATATAATTCCAAAGCACACAATCACACTACCGATAACAACCCAATTACTCTGACTATATAAATATAAATTATTTGATTTTTTTATTACACTCATCGTATTTATTTTACTTATCACTGATAATTTAATGTGTAATATGCAGTGCTATAAAATAGCCCATATGTAATAGTCTGATTAGTTCGAGCTTCTGGTTCAGCTTCAACATAAGCTTTAAATTGAAGCTCAGTATTATTATCCGCCAGATTTTGCGCCAATGATGGAACATTTAACTCTATCGGTGTTTCATTTAAATTTAATAGCCCAATCCCGATTCCATTCGCTTCGCTTTTGTCATTAATCGCTAAATGATCAGGGAGATTAGTGTTTTCTATTCCATTAAATGTTACTGTTACCGCGTTAAATACAGACGTATTACAGTTTATTAAATGAATCGAAAATAATAAAGGTTTCGATTTTCCTGTTGAATAAAGCTCTTTTACTGAAACCTCTTTAAAGTCTACTGGCACCTTTTCACTACCTGGTGCAATTTGGCAAGGTGTAACCATCACATTACCCCTAAAAGAATAACTCCCCATATTAGTATGAGTAATATCTGCAACGGCCTGATTTGAACCAAATAAAAAAAGGCAACATACCGATAAATAAATTGTGTTTAATATTTGATTATTATTTTGCATTGTTAACCTCATTGGAATTCAGCGAGGATCGTGCCTGTCGCTGTAAATTCACCATCGTCCACTGTGCTACCTGGAGCTGCAATTGGTGCCGCAGTTAAATTCCAAGTACCTTGGTTATTAAAAAAATTAGGTACAGTATAAGCTTGGTTAGGTTTAACTAATGCTCCCGTCAAATTCTCTTTAATAACAATGCCAAGGTTTGTTCGCTTCACGCCATTTTTTAATGTTCCGTAATAATCCGCATTAAAATCGGCTTGACCTGAAGCACCTGGGAGTAAAGATAACTTGATGTTCAGATCCCCCGTCGTAAAGCTTCCACCTCTACATTTCACTGGGATATTAAAAGGTTCTGCATAATTAATTCCATTTAATTGTTCACTTGTATTTGCAACATCTTTAAAGTCAATATTAATTGGATTTCCATCATTTATCGTACATTCATCAGCAACTGTAATAATTCCCGCAGCCAGTACAACACGTGTTGATGGAATTGGTGCATAAGACGTTAATCCATTAGTCGCGGTTCCTTTTTTAGCAAATACTTGAACTAATTCTGCTTGGTTTATGGTAATTCCATTAATAATCGGTTTTTTTAACCTAAACGTTACTGTTCCGCTAGAGCCTGTTCGAAGCGTTACTGCATAAGGACGGCTATTTGTACTCGTCGGCCTACACTCCATTGGATCAGACCCCCCATTCCACAAGTTCGATGCCGGAACAGCCACTTTCCTAGGCTGCGTCCCGCCAAGCTGGATTTCAACTTTCACATCGAAATACTCATTTAAGGTCAAATAACCCGGATTTTGCATTGATTGGGGTATTGTTGACATAAAATCAAAGGTCATTCCAGAATCGGGATTGTTGTTACCTGGCCCACCGGGCTGCATATAAGTTTGACAATAAATATCAAAATAAGGCCAGTCTGTAACATCAAAATTAAATACCGTCTCTGCGTCTTTTTCATTTATCAAAAGCTGGTTATTCATTCTTGCTTCGAATGTATAGGTCCCTCCATCGGGTATTACAGCCCCATGTGGATACCCAAAGACTGACTGAGGTAACAATGCCACTACCGCCAAACTAGTCGCGATCGCTATATCTTTTAATATTTTATTGTTGGATATAGACATTGTTATAAATACTCCAGTTTTAACCTAACTAATCCGCTAAAATTACCTGCTGAAACAACTTGGCTTGTTGCTTCTAAAGATGCGTTTAAGGTAATGTTATTATCCCCTGGCTTAAGCACCCATGAGCCTTTAGGTTGGTTAAGCATTAAATTCTCATGGTCTTGGCTGAAAATACGCAATCCCGCACCTTTAACACCACCACTAACTCTCACTAAATCTGAATTATAGAAATCAGAATCCCCCGCAATACTCAACGAAACCGCGCTTTCACCTGTTAGGTAATAACGCTTACCATTTTGCGTTGCTTCTCCCGCCGAATTTACAAAGGATCTAGATGCACCACGCTGGCAATCTTTAAGCCTCACGCTAAAAGTCACTGGTGTACTTCTATCGCCAATACGATGAAATGACCGCGCACTTACCTCACCTAAATCAACATATTGTTCCTGAGTATTTAATTCAAGAACGCAAGGCGATGCATACACACTCCCTTGAAAATGCACAGTACTGTGTACATCCAATAAGGTTTGACGCGAGGTTTTATCATCAGCCATTTCCGCAACCGCAGAAAAACTGCCGACCCCTAGTAACACAAACCCTAAGCATTTAATTTTCATTCGAATACTCCTAGCGTGGCTGTTGCTCCGGTGGTAGTGCTTTACAGATATTTCCATTACAGCTGTATTTTAGTTCTGGATGGCCGCCGTAATCGTTCACATACATCATGGTAAAGCTTTCACCTGCTCCATTAACCTTAATATCTAGATGAGATTTAGGCGCTACCATTACCCCTGGAAAATCCGTTAATTTTTTCCCACCCTCTGTAATCAACTTATTATTTAAACTAATAATAGTGACAAAATAAGGTGTCGGGTTTTCAGCTCGCCAGTTATTTCCTTGCTTATAAAATGTCACTTGGTCTTGCCAAATTGCACTTTTTGACGTGGGAATAATTGCCGTTGGTCGATAAAATAATTTGATGCGCGATTGCATCGCTAATTGTAAAACATTTGGTTTATCTGGCTTTGGTGGCACTTCCCTAACATTTAAATAAAATAAACTTTCGCGATCTTGAGGAAGTTTATCTATTTCCGCTGTTTTTGAGACTCGAGCAACACCTTTTTGTCCGCCATTAATTCTCTGTAATGGGGGTAATACAACTAATGGAGATGTAATTTTTTTCCCATTTGCATCTTCAACCCAAGATTGCGCTAAAAAGGGAATACTTGAACTGGTGTTTGATAAATTAGCACTCGAAGAAGTTTCCGCACCGGTAATAATCAACCGAGTTCTATCTAATGATATTCCTGCATATGATTGGCTTACTCCAGCCATAATTACCAGTAAACCACCCACCCATTTTTTTATACAAATCGCCATTTTTTATACCTTATTTAAAAACTTGTTCTGATTGTCATTTCATTATTGGCAAGGCAGTAAAACTGACATACCAGGATTAATTTTTTCAGGTAATTGAATTTTGCATTGCGCTTTCCCACCCCAAGAGACCGTTAATGTTTCTTTAGGATTTACAGCCATCAAATACGCCAATCCATCTTCCATCAACATTGCAACATTAATACCGTCAGCGTTGGTCACATCCGCCCCAAACGGAGGAACTGTATTATTAAAGCGAATTGTGGCAATCAGTTTTTCACCTTGGGCAACAGCAAATCGCTGGTAACCAATCGCCCCTTCCGTCAGTGTTGACGTTGCGATCGCTTTGTTGGTATCAACATCACTATTTAGCTTATCGACATCAATACGGGTATCGAAGCTGTAATAACTCACGATATCTGGTACCACTGAAATACCCGCCCAGTTTGTTCGTGTTTTTTCATGGTTAAATGGCACACCACTAATCCCATTGGTATCGACCATAATCCTAGCTGTATCAGTTGTTGCGCTACTATTATGTAGTGCGGCACCATAGGCTGTTGCGGTAAAGCCGCCGCGCAATGTCCCATTGATGGATGCAGTTTGTCTTTCTTGATAGCTGACGTTGGTATTTACATCAGCAAGTTGAGTGCGCTTTTGATAATAACCGTCAAATTGCACACGATCATCACCACTACGCCCAGCTCTTACTCGCCATAAGTTATTGAAATCTCTATTATCGCTATACGACAACATATGACTTGTTTTACTTCCGCTATTTTGTAAGTCATATCCCGCCCAACGGCTATCACCAACAGGCACAGAGACAGAAAGGGAGACACTATCGTCACGTCTTCCTCGATAATCTGAACGATAAGCGGCAATATTCGTAGAAACCCCATCGATGCCCATTAATCGGAATGTTCGACCAACAGACAAGCCATACCTATCTTGAGATGTTTGATCCCAAAAAGTTTGATGCGTGTAAGTTAAAAATAGTGTTGTTCGCCAATCAGGCTCATCTGCCCAAAACGTTTTATTCGCGGTGATGGTGTACATCTCTTTCTGGCGACCTATACCTAAATAACGGTTTTCACGTTCATCTAAATATTGTGATAGTGTGCGGAACTTATCTTGTGAGAAGCGATATCCCGCAAATGTGATCGTACTGTTTATTTCATCAAAAGATTTTGAATAACTCAGACGAAAAGAAGACCCCGTTTCTGTATTTTCACCAGGAATTCGGCTAACTGATTGTGTCACATCCGCAGACAAAGCTCCGAATACAGATAAGTCACGGCCTAACCCTGCTGAAAGTGCGGTATAATCCCGGCCAGCAAATAAGATCCCTCCAATTAACGACCAGTTATTACTCAGCCCCCAAGAGAAATCTCCTGTCGCAAACATTGGCCCTTCTGGCTTATGGTTAAAGCGAGAAGGCTTACCCATTGAGACGTTATAACGAACATAACCAGGTCGAGTTAAATAAGGGATATTGGCGGTATCAATCTGAAAAGTGGATACATCACCGTCATCACCTTCAACTCTAACATCCAAAGTTCCTCGAATTGAGCTTTGCAAATCTTGAATACTAAATGGCCCCGCAGGTACTGTCGTTTCATAAACAACACGCCCTGCTTGGCTCACTATCACCTTTGAATTACTTTTAGCAATGCCATTAATTTGCGGCGCATATCCCCTTAAATTTGGTGGTAACATACGCTCATCGCTGGCTAAGTTAAGTCCTGTATATCGAATAGTATCGAAAATTTGCGAATTTAAATAAATTTCACCCAGAGTTAATTTAGCCGCAATATGAATTAAAGGGCGGTATGCATAAAACTGATTCCAATCGAATTTTCTGTCACCACGCTCATTGTAATTTGCTTGGTAATCAGCTCTAAAACGCCATGCACCTAAATTCACTCCAGCTTGGCCATAAGCAGATAAAGAATGTCTACTTGTATGCCTGACTAAAGAACGTGAAATCGAACCATTTAGGTTATAATCGAACAATAAACCTGAAACACCTGTATCCCAACGCTCAGGCGGTACCCAGCTTGGGTCTGAATACTTCATCCAAGCTTGCGGCATTGTGATATCAAGCTTACCTTCGAAGTTATTAATTTTGACACCTGATATGGGTAAAATATTCGAGCATCCTGGTGAGATCGCCTGAATTTTCTTTAATGCATCTTCTTTAAGTGCCAGCATATCAATTTGTTCAGGCGTAAAACAAACGAGCGTTTTTTCACTATCCTGAGGGTCAATGACATAAGTAACTTTTTGCTGCGATAATGATTGCCCATTAATATAAACATCTAATAGATAAGTACCAGGAAATACAAAGTTGTCTTTTGAAAAGCGAGTTAAGTCAATATTATTACGATCCCCGACATCTAATACATCTGTATTAAATTCAACAATATCGTTAGCTAACATATTAGGTGAGTAACAAAGCATTGCAATATATATTGCAAATATTTTTTTTATATTCCCACTGAAAATAATCATTTTAATTCACTCTGAATTCACTAGCTATTCTAAAAGACCAATCCGATTCTTAATAAAATCGCAAATATTTTTATATTTATTCAAAAATAATCCATTCTAAATCTCAATACACCTGCAAATTCACCCGCCTTAATGTATTTTTGATAAGCGACTAAAGTTGCAGTAAACTCCAAACTGTTTCGTCCCTCGAGCAATGTATAATCAGGTAGCTTTGTATTGAATTTTAGTATTTCGCCATGAGAATTTTTTAATTGAATACCAAAACCTTCTGAATCGCCATTAACTTGAAGTAACTGACCGCGGTCCACAGTGCTTCCCATCATTGTTATTTGAGCTCTTGATGCACTACCTTTATCTTCGGAAGGAAGCGTACAACCGACTAGCTTTATATTAAAATTTTTACTTAAAAGTAAATTAGCATCAGGCGTGATTTCACGTGCACTCACTTCCCCGAAATTAATCCAAAGCTCTCGACTATCAGGATCGATATTACAAGAAGCCTCAATTAACTCGCCTTGCATAACAATATCACCTGGGGTGTTATTTACAGCACTTCCCCAGCTTAATAAGGGCCATAATAAACTAGAGCTTAATGCTATTTTTTTAACTCGAATTATCATGGGTAACACCGCTTTAATTATATTTCTAGGCTCAGTATTGCGGAGTATTTAATACTCCGCATACAATCACTAAATTAATTCCAAATTATTGGTAATCGATTTGGAAGTTAATTGTAGAATCGAAGTTACCTGGAGTAACAGCATTAGATGCGTTATCTGATTTCAGGTATGCAACAAATGGAATTGTTGTTTTACCATTAGTTAAGTTAACCGCTGTAGAAGCCTGGCCCCATACAACATCTTGATTTCCATTATCTCTTAAACCAATACCAGCACCGCTTGCTGTTCCTGAAGTAAATGCAGCTAATGCGCTATCATTCGGATTTACTGTAGATGGCGTGTAAGTAACAGTTGCAGTTTGAGCTACTGTAGTATCACAGCCTTGCAGAACGATATCTTTTTTAACATTACCTGCACGCTCACCATTTTTTAAATTTGATACAGGGATTTGGTAAAAATTAACTTTTACAGGGCTTGACTCTTCGCTTAAACCACAAGCAGAGTTAACAAGCTCACCTGTAATTTCAATTGTACCGTTAGTTGGGGTACCTGTATAAGCGGCCATAGCTGCAAATGAAGCAAAACCTGATGCTAATACTGCGCCGACTACAAATTTATTTAATTTCATATTAATTTAATCCTGTATGATTTATATTTTGCTATAATAGTTGTTCATAACAACTTTAGATAAAAATAATCATTAATCCATATAATGATTATTTTTAATAAAGTTATCACCTTGACAAGTTGAATTTATTTATTTGTATTATCTGTTTATCATGCCTTGTTCTTAATTGTCATGAGCAAAAATTATCGCCACATTTTTTTTGTATCTTTATCTAAGATCGAATAATAGTTTTTTTCATTCATTACAATGCATTTTAATCTTTCGTTATCATGCTTATCTATTACATGATTAAAAAAATCTCGCCATGACTTATTAAATAGTGCTAAGATGGTGTCCATCATTTCAAACGTTAATTTCGTTTTTCCCGTTTCATAGCGAGAAATTTGTTGTTGACTCACATTTAACTTTTTTGCCAGTTCGCTTCCTGTTAAGTTTTGCTCTTTCCTTATCCCTCGCAAATACTGTCCTATTTCTATATTTATCCCTTTAGAAAAATAAGCCATCTTTATTTAACCTTTATATTAAATAATAAATTTTAGACACTTTGTTAAATTTAGAATGATTATATGTCTGAATATTTAGTTTGTATAATTGATAGTGCAAATCTATTTTTATTAAAAAAAAACACCGCCCTATTAAAATAAGTATTTGTTACAAAAAAATGAAACTTAAAGTAAATAACCATTGAATAACAAAGAGTTACTTTTTTGGTAGTGAAAATACTTAGTTAAATATTTACAAATTGATACAATTTAAAATATCAATATATACTTTTAACCCGCGCCATGTTTATTTAGGTTAAAATTTAACCACTAAAGTTAATGAAATAAAATTTTTCCACTCGTATTTTGGGTTTAATTTTATCTTAAATATTTTTTTAAGACTTATCTTAGCCTGTTAAAAAATGAAGTGTTTAGCTCACTAAGCGTAAAGGGGATTTTTAGAATCATATTTATGTGGTTTTAGAATCATAGTGAGAGGATTCATCAGTGAGGTCGAGAATTGAAGTTCGAAATTTCCCTTCTAGCTAAGCCCTTCCCACAAATATTGTTTCAGCTTTATCTTATCATTTGAATCAAAAATAATGCCTTCACTGATAAGTGCTTTTTTATGTCGCGTATAGCTCTCCCCTTTCACAGACAATTTCCCTTGCCCATTTATAATGCGATGGCACGGCAAAGTACTGTCTGCGGGGATCGTGCGGATCACTTGGCATACTTGTCGTACATAAGTAGAGTAACCCGCCATTTTGGCCAGCGTGCCATAAGTCACGACTCGGCCTTCAGGGATACTACCGATTAAGTGATAAATTATATCTTGAAAAGAGGGAGTGCTATTCATAATAAATTACTTATATTCAATATGTTACTTAACTTAGTAACGTTATTAAGTAGGCCTATATTTAATATAGAAAGCCCATGATACGTCTAAAATCAGAGCAGACAATAGAATGTATTATCACTCTAAATCGCCTTCACAGCCACGACCCTATGATTTTTAATTGTTAAACACACCTAAGTTTCTTTAATATAAAATAAAGTCAAATTGAGGTTACCGTTCGAATTTCATGAAAATACTCTTAATTGAAGATCATACAAAAACCCAACATTGGGTTAAAAATGGCTTAGAAGAAGCAGGTTTTCTTGTGGATACTGCCCAAGATGGCCGTGATGGTCTCTATTTTGCCTTAGAGAATAACTACCAGTTAGTTATTCTCGATATTATGCTCCCTGGCATGGATGGCTGGGACATTTTGAAAATTTTAAGGACATCTAAAAATGTTCCTGTAATTTGCCTCACCGCTCGCGATGCAGTAGACGACCGAATTAAAGGATTAGAGCTCGGTGCAAATGACTATCTCGTTAAACCATTTTCATTCTCAGAATTACTCGCTCGGGTTAAAAATCTCTTAAAAGTTCATCAACCCACATCTACAAATATGGCGGTTGCGGATTTAAAAATAGACCTTACTCGCCATGAAGTTGAACGTGGTGGTATAAAAATCACCTTAACCCGTCAAGAATTTTCTCTTTTACTGTTTTTTGTACTGCATTGTGATGAAATCTTGCCGAGAGCATTAATTGCAAGTGAAGTTTGGGGGATTGATTTTGACAGCGATACCAATGTTATTGATGTCGCTATTCGCCGGCTAAGAAAGAAAATCGATGATAATTTTGACGTTAAACTCATCGAAACGATTCGTGGTATGGGATATCGCTTAAATAGGCCAGAAAAATGAAAAAAAAATCGCTACGCTTTAAGCTTATTTCATTATTTATTGCTTTGATGGTTGTAAATGCAGGTATGGTGACGTGGGTTTTGTATCACTCACTTAAAAATGAGCTCGTTGAACAAGATAACAACTTACTCATTAACCGAGCCCACCAGCTCGCCAAGTTAATTTCCAGTGGTATTGATATCAAAACGCTTCCCATGTATTTCCAAAGCATGATGGATATGCGCCAAGATATTATCCAAATCTCAGATGACGCTGGGCGCGTATTAGTTTCGACAAATAATGCGCAACTTGATACCCAACAACTCAAATTAGTGCCACAAAAACAATTAAATCTCAATGTTATCAACCATGGGAAAACAGCGCAGGGGATCCCCTTTTCCTCCGTATATTTCGTTTCAAACTCCCCACAAGGGCCCTTACAAGTTGTTCTCGGCAAAATATCGGTCGACCGCAGTGGCATCTTAGCCCAATATTTAACCCAAAGTATGCTGGTTTCAGCATTTTCAATATTACTCATGGGGATACTCAGTATATGGCTCTTGAAAAAAGGACTGTCAGATATTCAATCGCTTAGCCAAATCACAGCAAAAACAGATATTTATACATTAAAGAACCCTATCGATATTGAGCAGTTGCCGCAAGAGCTTAAAGAGCTGGGTAAATCAATGAATACCATGCGCCAACGATTGAAGCATGATTTTGTTAAACTCACCCAATTGGCTGATGACTTAGCCCATGAGTTAAGAACCCCAATTAATGCTATTCGTGTGCAGAATGAAGTTACATTGCAGCGGCCTCGTAGTGTTGCCGAATATGAAACGATGATCGTCAGTAATATCGAAGAGTTGGATAAACTGGCTAAAATGATCCAAAACACCCTATTTATTGCCCGTGCTGAAAATAAGAACATTACGTTGAATCGCGAAAACATCGTTTTATTTCAAGTTATTGATGAGGTGTATGAGCTATTTTCCGCCTATGCACAAGAAAAACAAATCGAGCTATCATGTGAGCCATCGTCATTAACCCTTTATGCTGACCCTACACTACTCACCCGAGTTTTCATTAACATTTTCTCAAATGCAATTAAATTTTCTCACACACAAACTCGCGTACTCACTGAAATCACTACATATCCAAACCACCAAGAAATTAAAATCACTAACCAAGGCGATCTGCTGCAAGATAATGAAGAAATTTTCACTCGTTTTTGGCGGGGGGATAATGCTCGTTCAACAGAAGGCTCTGGTTTAGGATTAGCAATTGTTAAAGCAATTGTTGAATTGCATGGTGGGTCAGTAAGCTTTGAACACTGCTCAGGTACCAGTACAATTACCCTCCGATTCGCTACAATCAAGTAAGATGACAAATTTGTCATCTTACTGTCAGCTTTATTTTTTGCGCGTTTGATATAACAGATTTAATCCACCTTATTACTCTGGAGCGCACAATGAAAAAAACACCAAAAATTCCGACGTCTCAAATCACAGATGAGTCGATTTTTTTTATGAAACGCCGACAACTTCTTAAAGCCTTGGGTATCGGAGCCGCAGGATTAACCCTTGCATCTACGGCAAATGCAGGTTTATTTTCTTGGTTTAGTGACGATACCCCCGCGACTCCAACCGTGCCTAGAAAATCGCTGATATTTATTCAACCTCAGGAATACCAATCATCACTTATTCTGACACCAGAAGATAAAGTGACTGGGTATAATAACTTTTATGAGTTTGGACTCGGTAAGTCAGATCCCGCCGATAATGCTCATACATTAGTCACTGACGAATGGACTGTCACGATTGAGGGTGAAGTTAGCCATCCAATGACTCTCAATTTAGATGACATCAACACTAAGTTTCCCTTAGAAGAACGTATTTATCGAATGCGCTGCGTAGAAGCGTGGTCGATGGTTATTCCATGGGTTGGTTTTCCACTTGCGAAGTTATTAGCGCTAGTGGAACCTACGAGCAAAGCTAAATATGTCGCCTTTGAAACACGTTACGCCCCCGAACAAATGCCTGGGCAAAAAAGTCGTTATGTTGGTGGCGGGTTAGCCTATCCCTATGTGGAAGGATTACGCTTAGATGAAGCAATGAATCCACTCACTTTATTGGCCACTGGCGTATATGGAAAAAGCTTACCCAACCAAAATGGCGCACCTATCCGACTAGTCGTTCCTTGGAAATACGGCTTTAAAGGCATTAAGTCTATCGTGAAAATCCGCCTAACTGAGCAAATGCCCGAAACAACGTGGAACCTTTCTGCACCAGATGAATATGGTTTTTATGCCAATGTAAATCCTCACGTAAACCACCCCCGCTGGTCACAAGCAACTGAACGTTTTATTGGTGCAGGTGGCTTAGGCCAAGTAACTCGGCAACCCACGTTGCTCTTTAATGGATATGCCGACCAAGTGGCAAGCTTATACCAAGGAATGGACTTGCGGAGATACTATTAATGTCCCAAGAAAATAAACTAACAGTATGGTTAACCAAAGGGAGTATTCACCTTGTTGCTCTACTCCCTTTGTTGTGGTTAATTTTTTTAATAGATACCCAGCAACTTGGCGCCGATCCCACTAAAGATATACAACATTTTACAGGGATCACTGTGTTACGTTTATTAGTTCTGATTGCGTGCATCCCACTTATTGCTCAATTATTACGATTTACCACATTGTTTCAAACACGCAAAGCACTTGGGCTCTGGTGTTTTTTTTGGGCAGCTCTACATTTAAGCAGTTATCTGTTACTTGAAATCGGTATAAATAATTTGGGGTTATTTTTTGAAGAAATTTATTCGCGAGTTTATTTAGTTATTGGCGCTATCGCTTGGCTATGTTTATTTCTGATGGCTATTAGCTCATTAAACTGTATACGTAGTTGGTTAGGTACATGGTGGAAAAGAGTCCATATGCTACTTTACCCTACCCTCTTACTTGTACTTTGCCATTACATTTTGTCACTCAAAACACTCACACCTGAACCTTTTATCTATTTAGGGCTAGTTGGATGTGCATTTTTTTATCGTATAAAGAATCAATGGAAAATGTCTATTTCATCATAAATATAAATTGAAATGAATAAAACCTATCGTTTATTTTTCTATATCTTTTTATGATATGTTTAAATATAATTCGAATACTTTTAAACCCCTCTAAAAAACAAATGCCAACAAAAATAATTTCATATTTTCAATGTATATTCAGAGTTATCACATACTAAAACAATTCTTTAATTTACGATATAACTCGACTAAGATAGATGGTGAAAATAACTAAAAAAGATAGAGTGAGTAGTTAACATGAAAGATATTAATAAAGAAAATAAATATATTAGCTTTAGAAATAATGGAGTTTTTTTGATTACTGCCATAGTCAATTCAACTATTTGTTTTTCTTTATTTGGCTTCATAGGTGGGACATTTGGTCTTTTAACAACACTATTCTCTAATGTCGTTTATGATACAAAGCCTGATAGTAGTAATATTTTTTATGTATTTTTTTTATTATGTTTAGTTATCGTTGGTGGGGGGATTGGTTTTATACTAAAGCTAACAATTTATTTTCATATTTACTTATTTATCCTCTCCTATTGCTATTACCTATTTTACAAAAAAGATGATTACTTAGATCGTACATTTCCATTTTTGATTATCTTTTCTTGTATGGGAACAACACTTGACTCTATTAGCTTTGACTTGCCGATGGCCTTTATCTCAGGGGTTGCTATTAGTCTGCTTACATTTAGCTTACTTAGACATAAAAATTTTGAAAGTCATGCATTTAAAAATGGATTATTTTCAAAGGAAATATATCATAGTGATGAAAAAGTATATATACGCGCTTTCTTATTCAGTTTTTTTCTATTTTTAAGTCTTTCAATACCTGACTATCTAAATTTATATAAACCTTATTGGGCGCCTCTAACATTCATTATGTTACTCCATCCAAAAGAAATGCACATAATAAAGGTTACCTTACTTAGGTTTTTAGGAAGTCTATTGGCAGCCGTTTTTGTTATTGCCATGTTTAGCATAACCAAATCACAGGAAACTTATATTTACTTAGCAGTTTTAGCTTTAATCATATTTTTTATGCCAACACTTTTCCGCTTAAATTATCTACTAAAAACATTTTCTATTACTGTTTTTGTTCTACTTCTTCTTGAAGAAACTCAATTTTTACATAACCCAAGTTACTTACTACCGATATCAAGAGCATATGAGACATTTATCGGTGGTGCTGTTGCAATTCTTGCAAGCTTAGTTTTAAATATTTTTAGGATCCTAAAAAAAGAAAAATCATAAATTAAAATTTATAGTAATAAAAATAAGGAAGCCTTCTTTAAGTAAATGTTGAAGCTTCCTCTATATTTAGACTGCCATTGAAGAAAACCATAACAAAAAAATAAGTATACTCTTATAAAAATTTTCATACATATTATTTATTTTTACTTCTATTACAATACCAGTGGCTAAACCAACGTGTAATGTAAATATAAACTAAAATAATTAATGTAATAGTGAAAATATCCATATTTAATGTTTTTGTGTCAAAACCAATTATGCTGATAAATATCACAGGTGATAATACCAAAAGTATTAAATCAAAAAACAATTGTAATCTATAAGGCTCTGAAGTAATTCCATGCCATATTGATTTAGCTATTTTCATTTCAAAACTCCTTGTTTTATTATAAACTTAAAAATAACAGTATCATATTTAACTATATTGCTTATTACTCACTGAGTATCCAATATAGATAGCAGCAAACCCGATAACGACACTTAAAATCAAGTAACTAACTGCCACTAAGAAAGCCCCTGGATACTTCATTATCTCAACGGCGCCATAGACAAAACTAGAAAATGTTGATAATCCACCCATTACACCTGTGGCAAAAAATGCATTCATCCCTTGGCCTATTTTCTTCCTCATTAATAGTCCAGCGACAATACCCAGCAATAATGATGCGATAATATTTGCTATAAATATGTCAAGGGGAAAGTGATCATTCATGGTAGGAACAGACACCATCAGTAATTCTCGGGAAATTGCGCCAATTGCACCACCAATAAAAACTAAGATCATAATATTCATTTTTAGCCCCTGTTAGTTTGCTAACCAAGCACCAATAAATGCCGCAGCTAACCCAAATAAAACCGAAATTAATAAGTAAAAGAGTGCGAGTAATTTTTGTTTAGTTTGAGTCAACTTCAAGGCATCAAGCTGCATGCTACTGAATGTTGTATACCCCCCCAGTAACCCTGTTAAAATAGCTGATTGTAGAAATGTCCCATAGCGGTCATCCCAATCAATAGAAAAATAACGGCTTAAAAAACCAATAACAAATGCGCCAGAAATATTAATGATGAACGTTGATAATGGAAATTTTCCGTGATAGCTCTCGCCCACTAGGCGACCAATCCACCAACGCAGTAGTGAACCAATACCTCCGCCAGCTCCAACTAATAAAATATCAATAGCTACCATTGCAGCATCCTCTATTTGATATCATAGATATAAAAACATCGTTTCTAGAATTTAAATTAAATACATAAATGGAATGTCAAAAATTAACAGTCATTAAATGAGCATAATTAAATAGCCAGTGAATACTTTTGATAATTTAAAATAGTTCACTCTGATATTGTTATATTCCAAATCGATGTACATACCTTTTCTAATAGGAATTTATTGTGGCTAAAAACAATCATCGATAATGGTCTTTCTTCCGAGAGCTGAATTAAAAACTGCCATATATCTTTCTGTAAGTGAGCATCTAATTGTGCAGTGATTTCATCTGCAATTAAGGTTTTTGTTCTTGGGTCTAATGCTCTTAATAAGGCAATTCGAGCAAGCTCTCCGCCCGACAGTTCATTTGGTCTTCTAGCCAACCACTCTGATTTAATAAACAAACGTTCAAGGTAGTATGGAGCAGGCTCCCAAGCATCCTTCACACTTTCACCGACTGTCCGATAAGGGTTAAAGCACTTTTCAGGATGTTGAGGAACGAGCTGAACAGGGCAATATTCGTTTTGAGACAATTTTTTTCCATTAAATAGCACATCTCCTTGCGCAGGTATTTGCCATTGGGCTAATACACGGCCTAATGTTGTTTTACCAAAACCACTCGGTGCTGAAATCCCTAGGCGCTCATTTTTATTCAGTGAAAATGACAGTGAATCCCATAATGTACGGTTATCTTGCTTTATACATAAGTTTTTGACTTCTAACATGTTGAAACTCTCTATAAACTAATAGATGGATAACCAAACAACAGCAATAAAAATACAAATAATGGAAATAATACCGCCTGATTTTGTAAACTCTAAAAACGATATTTTAATACCATGCGCAGAGGATTGCTCAACAGCAATAATCCCTGCAATACTACCAAATATAAATATATTACCCGCAAAACAGGCCCCTAAAATTAACGCAGCACCTAACAAATCGACATTGCCATGAGGGTAAACAAACTGGATCAATAAAATCACCGTTGGTGTCGTCCCTACAAAAATACTCATTACGATGGTGACCAAAAATAACGTAATAGGGCTATTTAGGTCGATACCTTTGCCCAATAGATAATGCAATATCTCCTGAGGGATACCAGTATTAGAAAATGCGGTATTAATAATAAATAACCCCATCATTAAAAGAATTAAGTCTCCATCAACATGCTTTAACATGTCACTGGACGCTATTTTTCTGTTTAACAATAAAAAACAGGCTGCTGACAATGCAACAAGCTCACGAGGTAAATCACTAAATAAAAAAGCGAGAATAACCGCAAATAAAACCGTAGCGGCTTTTATCGTTTCCCACCAATTGAATTCAATAATCGAAGGTTCGCCATTGGACAATGTTGACTTTTTATCGTCAGATAAATACCAACGATTACGGTAAAGCAAAGTGATCACACACCATACAATGGGAACTGAAAATAAGACTGGAATAGCCGTAATATTGAGTATGCCAAGAAAAGATAAATCCAATCCTTGTGCCACAACCATATTTTTAGGGCTGCCAATTAAAGAACCTGCGGCACCGTTATTGGCCGCAAAGCAAAAGCCAAGTAAAAATGGAATTGGGTTAAGACCACGAGATAATGTAACGGAAACCAATAAAGGCGTCATCGCCACCACAACAATATCGTTTGTAAGTACCGAGGCAAGAAGTGCGCCAACAATAATGAAAACAGCCATTAATTTAGGTGGGCTAATATTTAAGCTCGCCACTTTTTGTGCCGCTTGGTGATAAAATCCTGATACTGTAAATGATGCAGATACCACCATTAAGCCAAATAGTAATCCAATCGCACTGTAATCAATTGCATTCCAAGATACTTTGGGCGAGATAATCCCAAACCCTATCATGGCCAATGCCCCCGCTACAGATGCACCAGTACGGTCAATTTTAATCCCTGGGAAAGTCCCAAAAGCCATTGCGACATACACTAGAATAAAAATAATAACGGTTAGATCCATAATAAACTCTCTATCTCTTATCTATATTTTTATTTCTTCGTATAAATGATAAAGCTGCAGATACTCCACAGCAGCAATTTTCTATTGGGACTCCAGCATATTATGATTCTAATATGTTGTTTGAAAAAATAATATTTTCCATCACTTGGTTATTAATGTTTTCACCAAAGATCATTTTAATCAGAACTTCACTTCCTAAAGATGAAAGCGAAATGAGTAAATCCGCATGTAGTAGCTGCATGTTTTCGTAGTTTTTGTCATCATTTACAGCAATAACACTTTTAATATTTCCACCAACAATTTCTTTCGCAGCCAACATAGAAATGGTGTTTTCAGAATCAGAGTCACCTAAAATAAATAACGCTTTTGCCTGATCTAAGTTAGCACTATTTAATGTATGTTTATTAATTTGTGCTGTGACAATAACTTGCGCATTATCTGGATAGCTCTTTTTTTGATCTTCATGACAAAGCACCATGACATCTAAGTCGCGCTTTCTTAATCCGTGGTAGGTGTTTAAAGCTAGGGGGCTTGCGCCAACAATAATATAGTGGTTTTTCATACGGAATAATCTCTTCTTAACAATTTCCTGTGTACTTTTTGCAAATACCCCTAAAAAATAAACAATAGAGGTTGTGAAAATTGTAATACCTAAAATTACAATCGAAATGGTGAACAGTCTTGCCTCAACGCTAATTGGAATAATGTCACCAAATCCCACCGTCGTCATACATACCAGAGCAAAGTAAAATGCTGATGAAATATCAGTAACATGGGGTTGAAATTGTTCGCCTAAATACAAAGTTCCAAATACAGAATAACCCAATAATACGCTTAAGCTCATGAAAGCAACAAAGCCTGCACCAGATAAGCTATGGCGATTAAATGCTTTCCAATTTGCAACAGCAATAATCAGTACTATCAGTGAAAAAGTTCCAGTCAGGACATTTTCCCTTGCTAATACCAAGTTAATTAACATAATAATAAACAGCATAAAGCAGCTAAATAACCAACCGATCCGCAGGCCTAAATATGTAGGAATAGCAAGGATAATGAGTACAACTCCAATAGCAAATCTTGGAATATCTAATAACTTAACTAATCCTAAAGATTGTAGCCAATCAACAAAACCTAGATGCTGAGGGTATAAATGAAAATCATAAGTTGAGATGATGGGGATAATAATCAATATCCCATCTACAAGTATTAATAATGAGAGCACTAAGCGTAGCATTCTCATATTTTGAATATATTTATATATTGCATTTTTTTTCATAATTGAATACCAAAAAGTTTTAGTGCAAATATTACTGCCGATGCTTAGGCATAATATCTTGATTCGGTACTAGAAATAGCCATGATGCTAGAACAAATGGCATCGTTAAGGTCGGGATACCAAATGGTTCAAGAATAATATCGAGTGCCCCTTGAACAAATACGGTAAATATCACACCAACGATGGCATAAACGACCACTCGATAGCTCGGTTTATTAAAGGTAGAACCTAAAGCAATCGCAGTTAATACAGCGCTAAATGAATATAAACCAGTATGAATACTCGAAAAGTCACCTTTTAAAAGGGTTGCAACAATAAAAGCAAGAAGAGAACCAAATACGGCAAATATCGCTGCCCATATAGAGCTAACCGCAAGACCAATGACAAAAAGAATGCCGACAATCATGCTACTGAGTAAAAATACTTCCGAGACACCACGGAAAATATCAGCAACCAGATCGCTATGAGGAATTAACCCAATAGGTTCAATAAGTTGTTTAGGTAATGCGGGGGTCGGCAATGCAACACCTTCAATACCTAAGAAATTGTAACTCGCGAGTAAAATGATCCATGATACTAAAACAAAAGGGGCTGTTAATGCTGCAACTTTCCAGTTTTTTAGAAAATCCATTAAAGAGATAGTCGCTATAACAGAAACGATACTCCCTAATACGATTGTTACCCAAACAAATGGGGTATTCTCTAAGAAAGTAGGAAGAGCAACCCCAACTAAGCAACCATTGTATCCATAAAGCCCCGAGCGCAGTGATTCAGTATCTAATTTACTAATATAAGCGGTAAGTGTAGCCACAATGGTACCTAACAAACAACCTAAAGCGACTTGCGGCATGCCTTCTAAAAACGCACCGATGAAAATGGCAATAAAAAATAGAAGTCCGGTGAGTGCGTTATTTTGAAACATAACTTGAGCACAGCCACGCAAGACGATATCAATAAATTGTATCGCTATATTTTTGCTGGCTAACTTATTCCAAGCATTCTGATTTATTATTTTTTCCATCATGAAATTCCTTGATAGGAATATCAGTAGAGAAATCATAAAAATTACTCTACTGATAATATATTAATAAATTACTTTGATAACCTAACCGGTTATTTCAGTCACTTTATGACAACCATTACTATTTTGTATTAAATGCAATAATAAACATTTAATGTAATAAACCGCATTTAACGCCATAAAAAAGGTTCTTGTAGCGAAATACCTAATATCTCTTCTCTCGCTATTTGCCAAAAATATCTGACAGCATCCTTCACTTTTGGACTATCAACCCCCAATGCTTTAAATATTAATCCACAGTCATTCGGTAATTGAGTTGCACCAAAAGCAATTTCATTTTTCGGGTCATATATCGCATCTAGACGTTCTAAAATACGCTCATGATGAATTTTAGGTGTCAGTAAAATAACATTGCCAAAAGTATCAAAGCTATCCATAACCGCTTTAAGATTTAACGGTGATTTTTTTGGCTCTAAAATGTATTTCTCAACAAATAATTCTTTATTGAACGATGATTCTGCTCGAATATGGGATGAAAAAACATCAAATCCAAACTGTTCATCTGGGTGGTGATATTTCCTGCCCGACATGAGTATTTCGGAATAAATCATTGTCGCACTTGGATGAATATTAATCCGCGTGTCAGTAATAAACCGAGAATTACGGTGAGGAATTATAGGATCGGGTAAATACTCTAAATACCCATCTTCCTCAACGATAATATTCTGGTACTGTGTGGCATAGTTGGCTTCCATCATATGAACCTTGGTCGCAGATTGCGTTGTCACATGAGCACAAGCACCTTTTTCAACTATAATATCAAGGGCTTGCCTATCACCTTGCAGTAAACTGCCAGAGGTAGAGATCATAGTGACGCAGGGTAGATGGGGCATCAACTCATCCCAATACAGCGCTTTTTGCACTAAAGAAGGAACGCGACGCTCCATTTCCACCAGCTCACTACGATACTCTCCTTGAGCAAACCTTAATTTTAAGTAACCACTTTTACCAACAGCACCACTTTGCATTTGCTTCGGTTCATCTTGATATGCGGCGAGTTCAGGTGCATTGCTGCCTAAAATATGAGCTTTAACACGCGTTGGAGTATTTGCTATATCTGCCCTGAAATTCGTCATCTTTACCCCCTTGGTACTTGGTGCGTAAAGAGGAATTTATCCATGATCATATCAACCAACTCAACAACCCCTTCCCCCGTTTTACAGTTAGTCAGTATATAAGGGCGGTCGCCACGAACAATTTTGGTATCATGTTCCATCACTTCAAGACTGGCACCAACATAAGGCGCTAAGTCAATTTTATTGATAACTAAAATATCGGCTTGAACTAAACCTGGACCATTTTTACGTGGAATTTTTTCACCTTCAGCTACATCAATAACATAGATGTAAAAGTCAGCAAGTGCAGGGCTAAAGGTTAAAGTTAAATTATCACCGCCACTTTCGATCATAATCACATCGCTATCAGGGAAGCGTTCTTCCATATCTTCAACTGCAGCAATGTTCATACTTGGGTCTTCACGTACTGCAGTGTGAGGACATGCCCCTGTTTCAACACCTAAAATTTTCTCTTCATCAAGAATGCCTTTCAAGGTGCGTTTTACTTGTTTTGCATCTTCAGTCGTCACAATGTCATTCGTGATGATTAGCGGTTTAATACCTCTTTCAATGAGGATCGGGGTGATCACTTCAATAATTGCTGTTTTTCCTGAACCTACTGGTCCACCAATTCCGATCCGAGTCATTTTTTTCATCATTTTTCCCCAAAATTTTTAGTTGTTCGTTAGTTCATAAACAAACGGACAAACGATTTAGTGTGTACCGCAGCTAAGACATCAATCACAGGAACATATGAGGACATTTGCTCTATGTCACCATTAGCTGCGATGTCACAAAAAACCTTAATTTCTTCATTTAATTCAAAAAGAATATGCTGTGTTTCATAGTGTGTGATACGCATTAGCCGCATCGCAGCACTCAAAATGGTCATGGCAATACCATATTGGTGCATCACAACAACATCTCTTTCCGCGATCCCTTGAACAGCCATAACAATGGCTTGTGTTACTGGCTGAGTCCCTGGAACCTCATTAGCTTTGATTTTCGCAAGCCACCCACTCACTTGTGGGTTCTCAAAAATATGGACTGAGATTTCAGCGAGTTTTTTCCCCATTCGGGTTGTCATTATGCGTGCTTCTTCATTCAATTTACGGTTATGTACCGCCCAATCAACCTTCGCTAATGTGTCGTTATCTTGAGCAATAGCAGCACGATGAGCCGCCACAATGGCGATACAATCTGAATGAGCTGCGACACTCAAAGACGTATGAACAAAAGATTTCAGCGTTTCTTTGTCGTGGACAACACCTTTTTGAATGGCGGATTCAACCCCATTTGAAAATGTAAATGCACCAATTGGTAGTGCTGAATCACCAAACTGCATAATTCTAATTAGGTCAGATGCTTCCATATCACTTTCCTTACTCATGAACACGAACGTTATTTGTGTGTATGAGTGTGCCCATGGTCATGATGGTGATCATGACTGTGATCGTGGCTGTGTGCATGATCATGACTGTGACTGTGCCCATGGATCTGCCCTAATTCCACATGAACATGCGTATCTGTTTCCTCTGCACCACCAAATAATAAACGCGCTTCAGAGTGGCTCAATTCAGGTAAAATGCTTTCACCTTTCACAAAGGCAAATGTTTCTTCACCAAAACCATGTGTGCGCATGACCGAACCCATGACTTTTTCACTTACCGTCAGTGGTACGTAAACAAGATCACCCTTTAAAACGGCTTTCCAGTGCTGGTTACCTAATGCATGCCCTAATTCGAAACTAATACGAATATGCTCTTCAGTACTTAGGTTTTTCAGGTGGGATAAATTGACCATCATGACGTCACGTAAAGAGATCTGAACTATCGTCATTGTATTGGTTGTTTCATCAAATAGCAGAACATCACCATCCGACAACAAGACTTTTCTGTCCAGCGCGATACCTAAGTCTTGGCCTTTTTCAGTATTTTTACGACAGCGGCTTTTCTGTGCTTCTCGTTGATCAAGGATCAACGTATCAACGTCAGCATTTTTCTGGCGCGCTTGCCACACTGGGTCTTTTTTAACATTGCCAAGAATATGTTCAATAATGATCATAATATTACCTTTTATGTTAATTCTGCCCGCCACTGGCGGGCAGATAATCCAAACATGTACAATTAGCTAAAGAAATAACGTTGATTCATTGCGGCTTCGCTAATCGGCTGGCAAGTTGCATGTTCACCATTTACTTTTACAGCAAAGGTTTCAGGGTCAACTTCAATATTTGGTGTCTCACCGTTACGCACTAAATCACGCTTTCCAATCGCTCGGCAGTTATTGACAGCAACCACTTGCCGCTCAAGGTCTGCTTTTTCTTTAATGCCATCATCTAAAGCAGCTTGTGAAACGAAAGTCACACAAGTGTCGTTAACGGTTTTACCCATTGCACCAAACATTGGACGATAGAACACTGGCTGTGGTGTTGGCAGGGAAGCATTCGGATCGCCCATTGCTGCCCAGTTGATCATGCCACCTTTAATAACCAGTTTAGGTTTAGCACCAAACATACGTGGGTCCCATAATACGAGATCCGCCATTTTGCCGACCTCAATGGAGCCTAGAATATGGCTGATACCCTGAGCAATCGCTGGGTTGATGGTGATTTTTGCCACGTAACGTAGGACACGGAAGTTATCATTGCCTGGCGCATCTTCAGGCAGCTTGCCACGAGACGCTTTCATCGCGTTGGCTGTCTGAACAATACGTAACCAGTTTTCACCCACACGCCCCATCGCTTGTGAATCACTTGAGAACATCGAAATAGCGCCCATATCATGTAGCACGTTTTCTGCTGCAATGGTTTCAGGGCGAACACGGCTCTCTGCAAATGAAACATCCGACGGGATATTTGGATTCAAGTTATGACATACCATGATCATGTCAAATAACTCTGACTGGCTGTTAACACCGAACGGTAAGGTTGGGTTTGTTGAGCTTGGTAATACGTTAGGCTGGCTAACAACTTTTATAATATCAGGGGCATGTCCACCACCAGCACCTTCTGTATGGTAGGTGTGGATAGTTCTACCTTCAAAGGCTTCGATGGTATCTTCAACATAACCACCTTCATTTAGGCTGTCTGTATGTACTGAGATTTGCACATCAAATTCATCAGCAATACGTAACGCATGGCGAATCGCATTTCCTGTTGCGCCCCAGTCTTCGTGAACTTTTAGGCCAGCAGCCCCCGCAACCAGCTGTTCTATCAGTGGTTCACGAGTATAAGAGTTGCCTTTACCTAAAATACCTACGTTAATTGGTAAACCTTCGATAGCGCGTAGCATGGAGCGCATGTTCCAAGGGCCTGCCGTTACTGTCGTACCGTTAGTTCCATCGGTTGGGCCAATACCGCCACCAAAGAAGGTTGTCACACCGTTTGATAACGCCGCATAAGCTTGTTGCGGCGAAATTAAGTGAATATGAGTATCAATACCCGCTGCCGTTAGAATTAAGTGTTCACCGGAGATAGCATCCGTTGATACCCCAACAACCATACCTGGCGTGATGTTATCTTGAATATTTGGGTTACCGCTTTTACCAACACCAACAATTTTGCCTGCTTTAATCCCCACGTCGGCTTTGATCACACCTAAACGCGCATCGACGATGGTGACGTTAGTAATCACTAAATCTAAAACACCGTTATCACTCGTGAAAGTATTATTCGCGCCCATACCATCGCGTAAAGATTTACCACCACCATAGACAGACTCCTCGCCATATCCACGTAAATCTTTTTCGATTTCAATATATAAATCGGTATCGCCTAAACGAATTTTATCGCCAACTGTTGGTCCGAATAAACCGTTGTATTCTTGTCTAGAAATTTTTGGCATGTTATTTACCTTTAACGTTAAGAAGGTGCATTGTTATTTATCATTACTGACATCTAACGCGCTTACTGTTCCTTATGCTTAAAACCACGAGCAATTGCTTTATTTAAAGCGATTGCTTTAGCAGGACGCTCAGTAGCGGCAACGTTGTCACCCGCCCAACCATCAACAAGGTTATTAAACCCATAGACACTTTGCTTTCCACCATAAGGGATCAGAGAAACTTCCACTTCATCACCTGGCTCAAAACGAATTGCCGTTGTAGAAGCAATATTTAAACGCTTACCGTAAGCCGCTGCACGGTCGAACTCTAATGCGTGGTTAACTTCAAAAAAATGAAAGTGGGAGCCAATTTGCACAGGTCTATCACCTGTATTACGAACTTTAATTTTTGTTTCAGGTTTGCCTACGTTGAACTCAATAGGCTCATCTGCAAAAATAACACCACCTAAAGGAGTCGGGGCTTTAATGCTTGTTTTTGAATTACTCATATTTCACCTCACCCTTCATTTATTTAATCGGATTGTGGACAGTTACTAAGCGAGTACCATCAGTAAAAATCGCTTCAACCTGAACATTTGGAATTAAGTCGTCCACACCATCCATAACGTCTTTTTTCGTTAAAACAGTTGCCGCTTCTTTCATCACATCTTCAACGGTTTTACCATCACGTGCACCTTCAAGTGCGGTAACCGTAATAATGGCAACAGCTTCTGGGTAATTTAATTTCACACCACGCGCACGGCGTTTTTCAGCTACGTCTGCGAGTGTGTAAACCATCAATTTTTCAATTTCTCTTGGGGTTAACTGCATAACGCCTCCTCAATTGATAAAGCTTAGTATTGTTAATACTGATAAGTATTCATTTTACGAACCAATAACTCATTTTCATTTGTAAAATATAAATTGAGTTAAATATCCAATAACGACGAGTTAAATAAATAAAATCCTTCTCAATAAACATTCCAATTTAATTAATCCAAATAAGACTGGATACGTATTGGCTATTTATTAAATTCAATTTTTAAATCATATTTATTCACTGGGTCCAATTTATAAATTGTTGTTCGGGCAAAGAATTCCACAGAGATTGAAAACACTTCCCTCCTCCGCCTCGCTTTAATATTTCACTACTGAGTACTTCTTCTAAAACACCATTACGTAATAGCGCAATGCGATCAGCAAAACGCACAGCCATTGCAAGGTCGTGGGTCACCCACAAAACACCTTTACCATCAAAGCAAAGAGATTTGATATGTTGTAGAAGTTGCATCGCATGTTCATCGTCTAGCCAAGATGAAATTTCATCTGCAAGAATATATTCAGCTTGAGAGAGTGTCGCGCTACAAGCGAGTACACGTTTTGCCATTCCCCCAGAAAGCTTATTGGGATAGCTATGGATTAAATCTGCTTGTAAATTATATTGTTGTAAGTGCAACGCGACGTCATGCATTTTAATATGCTGTCCACTTAATACAGCAGCACGTTCAAGTTGAGGGCCTATCTTAATGAGAGGATTTAATGCACTAATCCCTTGAGGGATATAGCACAGTGAATTACCACGATATTGCTGTTTAGATTTTTCTGTTAACTGGCATCCATTTAATACAATATCACCACGACAGCGCATATTTTCAGGTAATAGACCTAAACTACTTTGTAGTAATAAGCTTTTCCCTTCTCCGCTTCCACCTACCAATGCAACCATTTCACCTGGAGCCACATCCAATGAAATATCTTGTAAAAGCGGTGACCACTGTTTTTTGCCTAACCAGCGGAATTTCGCAACATCAATCGTAAGGTTATCAAAACTTAACATCAATCGCTCCTCAACCATAATTGTTGTACCGCTTTAGCAAACTGATCAAATAACAGCACTAACCCAACTAATGCAATGCCTGGAAACACAGCTAACCACCATGCACCTGTACTTAAGTAACGCAATGCATCTGACAGCAAAATACCTAACGATGCTTCATGTGGAGACAAACCAAAACCCAAAAAACTCAGTGCCGCACTATGTAATATCGCATGTGGAAACATTAATAATGACCCCACTAACCATTGTGAAAGGATCATCGGTAAATAGTCATATCGGCATCGGTAGAGCGCACTATTTCCAATCCGTTTCGATAACATGATGTAATCTGTTTGCTGCACTCGGAGCAATTCGGAACGTAAGATCAACGTCAACTTTGGCCAGTGTGTCAACGCAACCGCCCAAATTACCCCCACTTTGCCGCCACCTAATGTAAAGCAAATCAATATCAACAATAACAAGTGTGGCAACGCTAACAACGAATCAATACATCCACGAATAACATAATCCATCGTCTTACTAAAAGAGGATAAACTTGCCATCACTAGCGCTATCACTCCGCTCGATAATGCTGCGATGGTACCAATTTGTAAGCTGGTCGCTATTCCTTGGAATACTCTGTCCCACAAGTCTCGACCTAAATTATCAGTACCAAATAAATGAACCAACGATGGCGCTTGTCGCCGGTCGAGTAAATTCACTTCTACATCAGTTTGGGAAAGCCATGCTGCATAAGCCCCTAAAGCAAATAAGCACAATAAGGAAATAACTAACTTAATTAAGGCCTTATTTGGATTATAAGTCATGGCTCTCGGAGTACTCCTTTGTTCACGCTCTTGAGCAACCTATCAGAGATACTATTACTAAAGAAAATCACTACCGCACATAGCATCACGATCCCCATTAATAAAGGGATGTCACCCCGTAAACCCGCATCAATGGTCGCTTGCCCTAATCCTGGGTAAGCAAACACTTTTTCAGCTAGCAATGCACCACTGAGCAATTCCCCCATTGAGGCAAACTGTAAACATATTGCAGGGGTAATCGCATGTTTTACGACATGAAAGCTGATCATCGGCCATCCTTTATCCCCTTGAGCTTTTGCATAATGGATAAACTCACTGTTCATTACTTCAGCAACTTTAGAACGCGTATGCAGTGCGATATTACCAATACCTAACATCCCTAAAGCCACTACAGGTAACACAAGGTGATGCACTTTTTGTGACAATGTTGATGTTTGTTCATCTAAGCCTATCGGCCAAGCGCAACAAATTGGCGCCCACTGTAATGAAACAGCAAAAAGTGACAATAAAAGTAAACCAACCCAAAAAACAGGAATTGAAGCCAATAAATAAGATAGCGTTGAGATGATTTTATCTGGCCATCTATTTAGGTATCTCCCTGCTATCAACCCAAGCCCAAAACCAATCGCTCCAGAAAATAGCCATGCCGATAATAACAAGGCTAATGAAGGTGCTAACCTATCAGCAATCACTTGTGAAACAGGGGTGTTATAGAGCATGGAATACCCCATATCACCTTGTAATATCTGTGAAAACCAACGCCAGAACTGCATCCATAAAGGCTGATCAAGCCCCCAACGAGCTGCAATCAATGAATATTGCTCAGGGGGAACATGCATTAAATCATTACCAATGTAGGCTTTAATTGGGTCTATTGGTGAATAGCTTAGGAGAATAAAAACCCCAAATGCTGTCACCAATAATAAACAGATAAACCGCAATAAAAGCCCGATGGTTGTCCGCATTACTTGCAGGTCCAAGCCCAGTCATCTACATTATTCAACACTGACCACGAGCCGTGAATTTCAGGTGCGCCCTTTCCTAGCTCGACACAATTATTCAATAAATAAAGATGTTGTACGTTCATTAACCAAGCCCAAGCAGCATCACCTTGAATACCTGTTCCTGTTTTGCCATCCCAATCCACTTTCTGCCAAAATGGAATAGCCGCATCTTGGTCTGGCTGGCGAAGTGCCTCTTCTATCACCTTATCAACAGCTGGATTTTTATAGTAACCCGCATTATAGAACCCTACGCCAGCAGCCTTGCTGCTGTAGTTATGAACCAGTTCCATCGGGTCAAGGCTACCCCAACCAAACAATGTTGGGTTGGCATGCATATATTTTTCAACGGTTTCCCAGCTGCCTGATTTTAAATCCATTTCAATGCCAATTGGCTTTAAGCTTGCTCTCACGGCCTGAGCTAAATCACGACGAGTGCTGTCGCCGCTGGCGTACCAAAGCGTTAGTTTTGCCACTTTGCCATCTTTTTCTCTTAAGCCGTCTTTATTCAGTTTCCAGCCAGCATCATCAAGAATAGTTTTCGCTTTTTCGACATCCCCATCTTTAAATGAAGATTGAGGATTATTCCAAGGCAAGCCTTCAACGCCTGTATATGCAGGGATCGCAAAACCTTCTAACACCGCATCCGCCAATAGCTTACGGTCAATGGCGTAGTTGATCGCTTTACGGATCGCGACATCTGAAGTAATGTCATTTCCAATTGGGTCACCTGCCGCATTTTTCTCTCCCGCAGGTGGAATTGGGAAGGAAATCCCTCGGTTTTCAACACTGTGGCGCTCAATCAACTTCATTCTTTTCACATCTTTTGCATTATTCGCAACGGCTGCAGGAATACGAACAATGTCTAATTCACCACTTTGAGCTGCGGCAAAAGCGCCATCTTCATTCAAGAAGACAAAAACCATTTTATCGAAATCGTTTTTGGGCCCCGCATAAAATGGGTTTCTTTCAACAATTAATTGCTGGCCTGGCTGGAAGTTCACTAAGCGATAAGGGCCTGCCCCGATAGGATTATGTGCGTATTTTTTCGCATCATATTTATCCGCAGAAACAATCCCTAATGAACCTAATACATTAATAAAGGTACTTTGCGGAGCAGATAACGTCATTTTAACGGTAGATGGGTTAACTTCCTCTGCTTTAGCAAAGTTCCCCATATCGACTTTTCCACCACTTGCTGCGGCATTGTTATAGGTAAAAACAACATCTTTTGCGGTTAATGGGGAACCATCGGAGAATTTAAGCCCGTCTTTTAATTTTAATGTCCACTCTTTACCGTCATCTGAATGTTCATATTTTTCAAGCATGTAGCTATGCCATGATAAATCAGCTTTTTGTTTTAATAATGGACTATGCAAAAGTAAATAGCTGCCGTGGCTCCAACCTAACATTGGATCAAACCCCTCGGTTGGCTCAGAGCCTATCGCTAAGCGCAAAGTTTGCGGCTTCTGAGTATCAGTCGCAGCATTTACACTCATCGATAGCCCCATAAAACAAATAGCCTGAATAGCTATTGCTACTTTCTTTTTCATATACCCATCCTAAATTACCAGCTGTATTTAGCAGCTATCCCAACCAGTGGTTCAAATAAACCTACCAATTAGGATAAACTGCAAGAAATAATATATTTGATAACTAATCTGCTTTTTCTCGATATGCGTCTTCATCAAATTCAACGGTATCTAAATTGTCACCAACCGCACTTTGGTCAACTCTGACTGGTGTAAATTTATTGATTATCCAAAGAATTAAGATTGTAAAAACAAAGGACCAAATACTGGTAAAGACAACTGCCACAGTTTGCTTCACAATTTGCATCCCGTTACCTTCAATTAACCCAGCAGGACCTTTCGCATTCCAAACCGTTGATGCAAACACGCCGACTAAAATAGAGCCAGTAATACCACCGACACCGTGCACACCGAATACATCTAATGCATCATCTAAATGACGCCTGACTAAGAAAACACAGGTGTAACAAACGATACTCGCAATAATCCCAATAATTGCCGCAGAACCAATTGAAACATAACCTGAGGCAGGCGTAATAGTGGCTAATCCCGCTACAGCCCCCGTTAAAAAACCAACAAGTTTAGGTTTACCTGTATGGAAACGTTCAATGATAAACCAAGTAATTGCTGCAAATGCCGCGGCAATATCGGTAGTAATAAACGCTGAAACGGTTACGGTATTGACTTGCAGTTCAGAACCCGCGTTAAAACCATACCAACCAAACCACAATAAAGCCGCGCCAAGTGCAATATAAGGAATATTGTGAGTACCATCTGACTTAATGACTCTTTTACCTACATATAATGCTGAAGCAATTGCAGCAAACCCTGCAGTTGCGTGAACGACAATACCACCCGCAAAGTCAACAACCCCCCATTTAGCAAAAATACCATCTGGGCTCCAGACCATATGAACGAATGGTGCATAGACAAATAATGTCCATAAGGTTAAAAAGATGAGATAAGCAGGGAAATTAACTCTATTTGCGAAAGCCCCTGTAATTAAGGCGGGCGTAATAATCGCAAACATCATTTGATATCCAAAATGAACCAGTATTGGCAAACCACCATCATTACCGGTATACATCGTCTGAGGATCAATGTTATTCAAGAATGCATAATAAAGTGGGTCGCCAACAATCCCATTAATTGTAGGACCGAACGATAATGAATACCCAACCGCAAACCAAATAATTGCCACCCACCCCATAGAAAAGAAACTCTGGGACATAATGGTAATAATACTTTTACGCGAAACTAATCCACCATAGAAAAAAGCAAGCCCAGGAGTCATTAGCATAACAAGACTAGTACAAAGCAGCATAAATGCTGTATTTGGGACATCCAAAACTGACAATACATTTTCCATGGATACTCCTAAATTAACATAATGATATTTAAAATTTAGAGATATTTATTACTTCATTAAATGACTAGAATGATTATCACAATTGAAATTACATTCATAATAGAGTGATCACTAAGATAATCAATAAAAAAAAACAAATTAGATAATAAAAAATAATTCATACGTTTTTTAATAATCGATAAATGATTAACCATAAATGACTAATTAACATCGAAAAATAAAAAATCATTTTAGCCAGTGAAATATTCATAATTTTCAATCAAAAACAAGGCATCTCCTTAATTAATAACAATCAGATTTAAAAACATATTTTTTACATTTTCCCGCATTCTTAATTTTAATAGGTATAAAAATAAATCCATCCTCCGAAATCATTCATCAACATTACACTTTCATTACTATTAAATTGAAAAATAGCGTAATTAATTCAGTATACTCAGTTAAAAAACAGAAACCTACACAGCACTAATCAAATAAACTGCAAAAACCATTAGCAACCATAAATACAAAAATAAAACCCCGTAAATTCCTTAAAAGAAAATAAATTACATAATATTAATTAAAAGAAACCCTACTTAATAAAAAATTCATCATGGTAATTCCAATACCTATAAAGTTAGTATGGTTTTATTACACTTATTTTTAAAAATATAAGAAGGGTTTATTTTTCTTTTCATTATTCAGTGTACTCATTTCATTTTCCACAAATGTACTTATTCTTGATATCTTAAGGTTACTTCAAGGCATAAGTGCCGCAGCCGCATTTTCTGGGGCAATATCTCATATTTTATTTAATTAACAGCATAAACACATACAGAGTGTTGAAGTTGCCAACAACACCCAATCCCATTTATCTTCTTAAGGTTTATACTTACTAGCCTCTTCATTTGCATTTTGTACATCGTGACGACCAATCACTATTTGACCATCTTCCTTGATAAATTCACTTTGTTGCTGGTTAGGCAATATATCTAACACTACCTCTGAAGGTCGACACAACTTTACGCCTAGCGGAGTGACGACAATCGGCCTATTAATCAGTAGCGGATACTGCAACATCACATCAATGAGTTGGTCATCTGTATAGCTATCTTTTTCTAAGTTTAATTGCTCATAGGGTTCAACATTTTTTCGTAGTAACGCCCTTACCGTGATTTTCATATCAGCAATAAGTTGCACTAACACATCTTTAGCCAGCGGCGTTTCTAGATAATAAATAATCGTTGGCTCAATACCACTATTGCGGATCATCGCAAGCGTATTGCGTGAAGTGCCGCAGTTTGGATTGTGGTAGATAGTGATCTCATTCATGGGGCTACCTTTAATTTAACAGTGAAAGTCGAAGTACTAAAGCAACGAGTGTGACAATGAGCACAGGGATCGTCATGATAATCCCTGTTTTAAAATAGTAGCCCCATGTAATGGTCATGTTTTTTTGCGATAAAACATGCAACCACAGCAATGTAGCCAAACTACCAATCGGTGTAATTTTAGGCCCCAAATCGGCACCAATCACATTGGCATAAACCATGGCTTGCTGAATTAATCCTGTCGCTTCACTCCCTTCAATGGATAAAGCACCAATTAATACCGTTGGCATATTATTCATAATTGATGATAAAAATGCGGTAATAAACCCAGTACCCAGAGTTGCTACCCATAACCCTTTGTCTGCAAGGTAATTGAGCGCTTCAGAAAGATAATCGGTTAACCCTGCATTTCTTAAACCATAAACCACCAAGTACATACCTAAAGAGAAAATGACGATTTGCCACGGTGCACTACGTAACACTTTTTTGGTATTAATCGTATGGCCTCTGGCTGCAATCACCCAAAGAATTAAGGCGCCAATTGCCGCAATAGCGCTAACAGGAATACCTAATGGTTCTAAGACAAAAAAACCGATGAGCAACAACACCAATACCAGCCAACCTGCTCTAAACGTTGTCATGTCCTTAATGGCTAAAGTCGGTTCACTCAGTTTAGTGATATCATACTGCTTAGGAATATCTTTGCGGAAAAACCAATGCAGCATCGCTAATGTTACAATAATTGCTGCAATATCCACTGGCACCATAATCGATGCATATTCAGTAAATCCAATATTAAAGAAGTCCGCAGAAACGATATTCACGAGGTTTGAGACAATAAGTGGCAAGCTCGCTGTATCTGCAATAAAACCCGCTGCCATGACAAATGCTAATGTCGTGCCTTTGTTAAAACCAAGTGCCAGTAACATCGCAATTACAATGGGCGTTAATATCAAGGCTGCGCCATCGTTGGCAAATAAAGCAGCAACCATTGCACCAAGTAATACAATATAACTAAATAGCAGTCTTCCTTTACCCCCGCCCCACTTAGCAACATGCAATGCAGCCCATTCAAAGAAACCGCTTTCATCTAAAAGCAGGCTAATAATAATTACTGCAACAAATGTCGCAGTGGCATTCCAAACAATATTCCAAACAATCGGAATATCTTGAAAACTGATCACACCAAAGATCAGTGCCAATACCGCTCCTGCCGATGCACTCCAGCCTATACCCAACCCTTTGGGCTGCCATATAACAAACGTAATCGTCAAAACAAAAATTAATGCCGCAATAAACATAACAACCTCGTACTTATTACACTCACAACACATATGTTTTTTCATATGTGTTTATTTAAAAAATTATCTTGCGCAATTACCCATCGAATGTGTTTTCGCTATAGCTGAGAGTAAGTTTGATACCCTCTTTTTTTCTGTTAAATACGTTATATCAATGATATTTTTTACCCACGGTAGTAATGCCGGAGATAATCGATAATGAACCCATTTACCATGTTTTGAATCGAGCAAAAGACCCGATTCTCTTAGCATTGCTAGGTGTCTAGAAGTCTTTGGTTGCGATAAATTTAAGGCCGTATAGATATCACAGACACATAGCTCACCAGATGCTTTCAAAAGCAACACGATATCGAGCCTTGTTTGATCACCTAAAATTTTAAACAGTTGTAGTGGTTCCATATATTCTCCTGAATGCTCTATGGGCATTCTACCCCCTAGAAACATATATGCAAAATCAAATATAATAATAAATACTAAAAAGAATTTTTAAGCTGAAGGATCGCGAGTTAATTTGAAGACCTAATTAGTCGTGTTTCTATAAAACAGTGACTAAGACTAGATTACAAAAAATATACTCGAAAAATCAAATAGTAAGCTAAATATAAAAATAGCGTTTCTACTTCCCCCGCTATTAGTTCTATATCTTGAATAGGGGTAAGTGTGTGAAAAGATCCTTTTTCATGATAAACTTACATTGAAAATATAAAGAGTTAGGTTGATTCAGACTTAGTATAAAAGTAAGCTTAAAACTGGATTTTAGTCATGAAAGAAATCAAAAAAATGTCAGATAAAGACTTTGTTGATACACTAATACAAGAATGGCTGGAAACCGTCCCTACATTGGATTTGAGTGGTTTACCCATTATCGCCCGCATAGTACGTATGAGTCATTATATCTCGCAATTTGTTGATGCGAATTTGGCCCGATACAATCTAAATGTGGGGGAGTTTGAAGTGCTAGCAGCACTTGCTAGAAACCCTGACCGTCAACTTTCCCCCAAAGAACTGCAAAAGAAAATTCTTATTTCCTCTGGTGGATTATCTAACCGAATTAATCGATTAGAAGAAAAGAAATTCATTGTTAGAATTCCAGATCCTGCTGATCGACGTGGTGTTATTGTAAAAATAACACCAGAGGGACGAAAATTGACGCTTGAAGCAGTAGAAACTCACGTAGCGATTGAAAAATCATTAATTCAAGGCTTAGATGCTGAAAATAAAGATCAACTCGCTATGCTACTGAAAAAACTTATTCAATCACAAAAATCTGAGCTCAACGAGAAAAATGGAGCTGAATAAAAAAACACCCCAAAGTTGGAGTAAACTTTAGGGTGCAGCTCACATTGAGCTATTTTCATTCTGACGTAATCATTTCAGCTAAGCTTTTTGCTGGCCCTCAGACTTTAAAACTAACCATAGACCAGCCAAAATCAAACATAATCCTATTACAGCCAGCATATTGACGTTTTCATGCGCAACAACAATCGCAAGGAAAAACGCCACAATGGGCTCAATTAAACCCAACGCCACACCTGTAGGAGCACTGATATGTTTCAATGCTTGGGTATATAACAGATAAGCCACGCCAGTTGTTAATAATCCGAGGTAAAATATCACTGCAATGCTCACCCAACTGACCGTTGGTGTTCCTGCTAATATCCAAGCAATCGGAACCGCAATAAATATAGCAATGCTAAATGTATGCTTAGTAATCGTTAATGGAGAATCAATACTGACCAATTTCTTACTCATCAATGTATAAAGTGCATAGCAAAAACCCGCACTCAAACAAATAAGTAAACCACCTGTATTAATTTGCCAACTACTACTTTGAGAAAGAACCATCCATGTTCCTCCTGCCGTTGCACAAAAAGTTCCAAGCCACCAAAGCAAAGACGGTGATTTCTTCAGAAGAATCGCCTGCATTAAGCCAGCCCAAATAGGGGCACTACCAATCGTTGTAGCCGTTCCTATTGCTATTCCAGTCGCCTTAATACCTGCAAAAAAAGTTAAGTTATATAACCCCATACAGATACCTGCGATAATGATATATCGCCAATATGTCATTGACCCCTTGGCAGAATTATCTGTTTGTTGTTGCTCATTTACGTTTAGTGCTTGGCGGTTTGTAATTCGATAAAAAAACAACAAATGAAAGAATAAACACGCAACAAGCAACCTAAATGCACCAATCCAGTAAGGTGCTGTTGCACCTTGTACAAAACTTTGAGCGGTCCCCGCAGTTCCCCATAAAAAAGCCGCACAAAGCGCCAGCGAGATCCCAATTAAAGATACTTTTTTCATCGTCATTGAATTTTTACCACCATTTCAATAAAAATATATCTTCACACTAAGATACTTAATGTGAAGATACAAGGGGGTTGAAATTAAAGAAGACAAAATAGTAATCATTTATGACAAAAGTCAATAATTGTACGTTTTGTGATTGATATTAAAACACCAATTATTAATATTGATATATCTTCTCGTGAAGATACTTCCAATAAAGAAATAATAATGAGAGGCAGCTATGACTGTTATAATTATCAGTGTAATAGTGTTGATACTAGCGGGTTATGCAATTGCGAAGAACTACGAGGCAAAAATTGTATTATTCACCGCAGGTATTGCGCTGATGCTCAGCGCAGCAATGTTAGGAATGCCTATTTTAGATATAAAACAAAGTACAGGGAATATCTGGCTTGACCCACTAAAACAAATACAACTAGGATTTATCAAACAATTTGGTGGCGCAGGGATCATAATCATGGTCCTATTCGGCTTTTCTTCTTATATGTCACGCATTGGTGCAAACGATGCCGCTGTTCATTTAGTTGCAAAGCCTATTTCAAAAATTCGCTCTCCTTATATTCTAGTTCCAATTGTTTTTTGGCTCGGAAACTTACTGTCGTTAGTGATCCCCAGTGCCGCGTCATTAGCCGTTATTTTAATGGCGACTCTGTACCCCATATTAAGGGCTGCAAAAATGTCATCAATGACAGCGGCGGGGATTATTGCGACCACAGCAACAATTATGCCAACACCATTAGGGGGCGATAATGTTGTTGCAGCTCGCTTACTCGGTTTTGAGCATGTTGTCGACTACGTCACTTTACATCATGCCGTTATCTCTCTCCCCGTTTTATTATTAATGGGTTTTGCCCATTATTTTTGGCAAAAGTATATGGATAAACGGCAAGGCGCATCAGCATTTACTGAAGTTGATGAAAGTAAAATCGAGGGTAATAAAGAGCTACCTCCCTCCTATTACGCCTTATTTCCGCTTGTTCCACTTATTCTAATTATCGTTTTAGGGCTGTGTTTTCGAGAAATCAAAGTAGGGCTTGTTGAAATCACACTATTCTCATTTGTGCTCGCATTTGCCACAGAACTTATTCGTAAAGGCAACCCGAAAGAACAAATGGTTCAAGCAGGACTCTTTTTTAAAGGAATGGGTGAGGGATTTTCTCAAGTCGTTGTCCTGATTGTTGCCGCAGGCACACTAGTAGCAGGTCTTAATGCTATTGGCATCATCGATATGATTTCAGGTGTTGTTAAGAACGTAAATAATGCAGGCGTTGGATTAATGTTTATTTTCTCTGGCTTAACAGCGTTAATCACCTTTATTAGCGGTAGTGGTAACGCGGTGTTCTATTCATTTATTGAATTAATTCCATCTATTGCAAATCAAGCCCATGTTGACCCGATTATGGTTGCTCTTCCAATGCAATTTACGTCTAACTTAGTCCGAGCCATCTCTCCAGTTTCTGCTGTCGTTATTATTGTCGCATCGGTTATCAAAGTGAGTCCTGTTGAAGTAGTAAAAAGAACCTCAGTACCTTTAGCGGTAGGCACGATAGCAACGTTAATTTATGCATATTTTCTGTATGCGTAGAATGGGTTATTAAAAGGAAAACCAAAATGACTACAATAAATAATGCCTCATTAGTTGCATGGCGACGTGAATTTCACCGTTACCCAGAAACGGGTTGGGGGGAATTTTACACCACTGCCACCTTGATTAAACTACTGGAAGAAATGGGACACCACGTATTAACAGGCGAACAGATTATCAACCCTAGTTTTATTCGTGGACGTAACCCATCAATAGTTGAAAAAGCCAAACGCGCAGCCAAAGAGCGTGGCGTAGATGATTCACTACTCGCAAGAATCGGTGACTATACAGGTTGCGCGGTGATCTTCGATACAGGGCGCCCTGGCCCAACGGTTGCATTTCGTTTTGATATTGACTGCGTCAATGTGCAAGAAACTGATACGGCAGAACATATTCCAAACCAAGAAGGCTTTAATTCTACCAACCCAGGTTATATGCACGCTTGCGGCCACGATGGGCACATGGCTATCGGTCTCGGAGTCGCAAAATGGTTGATTGAAAATAAAGATAGCCCACTGAAAGGCGTGATTAAACTTATTTTCCAACCCGCAGAAGAAGGCGTACGAGGGGCAAAACCTATCGCCGAAAGTGGTATTCTCGATGATGTTGATTATTTTGCTTGTGGTCATCTTGGTTGTGATGTCCCGAGTGGCGTAATTGTCGCTGCACCTGAACGTTATCTTTCTACATTAAAAATGGATCTGCGCTTTAAAGGTAAAGCCGCGCACGCAGGAATGGAGCCACATGCAGGCAAAAATGCGTTACTCGCCGCCTGTAACGCAACAATTCAAATTCTAAGCCTACCAACTCACGGTGAAGGAATGACTCGCGCTAATGTCGGAGTATTAAATGCAGGAGAAGGCCGCAATGTGATCCCTTCATACGCGCAAATGCAAATTGAAGTACGTGGCGAAAATGAAAAAATCAACAATTACATGACAGAAGAGGCTTTAAGACGTGCCCGCGGAGTTGCACTCAGTTTTGATGTTGAACTCGAAACTGAGGTCATGGGGGAAGCCGTTGATTTCATTCCTGACGATGAAATGACTGACTATATAACCGAAGTAGCCCAAACCATCCCAGCGGTAGAAAAAGTACAACGTACAATGAATTTTAATGGCAGTGATGATGCCACTCTATTGATTAAACGCGTACAAGCCCATGGTGGAAAGGCGGCTTATTTTGTGATTGGCTCAGACATCAAAGCTGGCCACCATCAAGCCAAATTTGATATTGATGAAAATCAGCTATTCACTGGCTTTTCAATCTTTACAGGGTTACTACAACGCTTATCCGTATAAAAACAGCAAATCAATATAAGCCAATTATAAAACCTTATAGCGGATGATGTTATAAGGTTTTTTTAAGGAAATATGATGAAAAAGACATTATTAAATACATTACTTTCTAGTTTGATTTTATATACCTCTGTTTCACTAGCTGCTGGTGCTATTAAACCCAACGTTACCATTTTAGCCACTGGGGGAACCATCGCAGGAAGCTCAAAATCCAACCTTGATACCACCGACTATAAAGCGGGCTCACTGGGTATTGATGTGTTAATCAATGCTGTGCCGGAGATCAATGATGTTGCTATCGTCAAAGGTGAACAAATTTCTAACACTATCAGTGGCAATATCAGCAGCGAAATCCTATTAAACCTCAGTAAACGCGTTAATCATTTACTAAATGAAGGAAAACAACAAGGCATCGTTATCACTCATGGGACTGATACAATTGAAGAAACAGCCTTCTTCTTAGATTTAACCACTCAAAATGAGCAGCCTATCGTTATTGTCGGAGCCATGAGACCAGCAACTGCCATCAGTGCGGATGGCCCAATGAATCTGCTTGAAGGTGTTGTACTTGCTGCGGATAAGAAAGCTAAAAATCGCGGCGTCATGGTCGTTTTAAATGATCGTATTGGTTCTGCTTTTTATACCACCAAAGCAAACTCAACTACCCCTGATGCATTTAAATCTTATGAACCTGGCTATCTTGGTGTCTTTGTCAGCGGAAAACCTAAATTTTACTATACCCCTGCCCAACCCGTTGATCGTACTTTTTTCGATGTCAGTAAGGTAGATAAACTCCCTAATGTCGAAATTATTTATGCATACCAAGACCAGACCCCCGCTATGCTTGATGCTGCTATCAACAACGGAGCAAAAGGAATTATTGTTGCGGGAAGTGGTAATGGAAATGTATCGAGTAACATGGAGGAGGCAATTAAGCAGCTCAGTGATAAAGGTATTCCTGTTGTGATGGCAACCCGAACAGGCTCTGGCTATGTGAGTAGTAAATCATTTGCCATAGGTTCTGGCTTTTTAAATCCACAAAAATCTCGCATTCTATTGCAGCTCGCACTTGCAACTGGTGCCGACCTTAAGCAAATATCGAATTACTTTGATAGCCAGCGTTAAAACCATTACTATTTTACGATTAATAGGCGCCTCTAATATAGGCGCCTTTTTATTTATTAATAACTTTAATTCTTAATTAAATTAAATGTAAAAATTAAAACATAACTCACCAGCCATTTAATTAAATGGATATTAATTTGATTATTAGAAATACGTTTTCTATCTAAATTTTTAAAGACTTTCTTTTTTTGCTAATAGGTAGTAAATAATTGCTGTAATCGGAAATGCAATAAAGAATGCAAAATTATAGCCTATCATACCTGAGATCAATCCAATCACTAGCGCAGTAATCCCTGGTTTTCGCCAGTTAGGAATATCATCACTGTATAGATTCTCTAAATTAAGATGGCATTTACGAATAAGGTAATAATGCACTAACATAATCGCCAATATAGGGGCGAGTATTGCAGAGAAAATCATTTGTACGTAATCAAGATAACTTAATAATAACCATGGCATCATTAGAATACTAATCAACCCAACTAGCCATGTCGCTTTCGCAAAAGTTAATTTAGGAAAAAAATTAAGCATGATCAATGTTGCGGGGAAAATATTCGCACAAGTATTTACTGTCCATTGCGCAAACACAATAATAATACAACTAACAATTAATATACTCGAGTTATCAGCAAAAGCAATTTGCAACATACCAATTGGATTGTCACTTTTCGTAAGATAAGCACTAATTAATCCTGCGAGAGTCAATAATAACCCCGTACCAACGAATCCGAGTCCAAAGCAAAATATAGTGCGCTTATTACGTGAAAAGAAGCTGTTTGAACTTGTGTTTTCAGGTAGTTTTAACTTTCTGGTTAAGTCGCTACCATTTAGTGCTTCAGATAACCATCCTCCACTAAATATAGCGATAACAGTAACAAAGCTAAACCCAGTCCCTTCTAATGGTGAAGCGGTTATAACCTCTGGTAACGAAATTTGATGTTCTTGCAATAACCAAACGACTAACGACACCAATCCACATGCAAGAATAGGTACTGCTAACGTTCCAAACTTACTCATGCTATCCACATTACGACTTGCATTAAATAACTGCAAAGACGCATAAGTAATAAATATCACCCAGAACATTGAAATTCCTGTGACAATTTCAATAATCGCATTAATCGCTTGTGTTCCTAAAAATAAAATCACACCACACCATGTTAAACAGACAATGGCTCGACATATCGCCCCAATTTTCGCCCCTTGTTTTCCTAAACAGTCGCGAATAAAAATAGTGAAAGGAACGCCATAGCGTGTTCCGATATCACCCGTTAACGTAATTAAAATAGTGACTAATAAAAACCCCAAAAAACATGCCATCAATACTTCTATTGGGGAATATCCTCCTCTTAAAAGTACTTGAGCGGGGATCACTAAGCCAACAACATTAATTACCATTGACGAGCAAAGTACGAGTAAATCACGTGTTTTTAAGGTTCTATCCTTTTCCTGTGTTGGCAAGAGTTCTTCATTGGCTTTAGCAAGCAATTCCTGTGAAATATTCTGTCCATTATTCATGAGTTTAGCCTCATCTTTATTGTCGTTTTAGTTTAATTTCAAAATACGTTTAATAAATTTCCCTTGTCCTTTACTTCCCATAAAGGTGTTGTTATCCATAATAATTTCACCACGTAAAAGAGTTGTTTTTACCTTTCCTTTCGCTTTATATCCTTCATGTAGGCTATAGCCAGCACCACTGTGTAAGTTATTGGCTGAAATAATCCATTCCTCATTCGGATCAAAAATGACAATATCAGCATCAGCTCCTGGCAATAGCGTCCCTTTTTGTGGATAGCACCCCATGGTTTTCGCAATGTTAGTGCTGCATAATGCAACAGCGTGGTTCATCGTGATTTTTCCACTTGCCACCCCCTCAGTTACCATCAAGTTAAATCGGATTTCGAGACCAGATAACCCATTAACAACTTTAGTAAAATCAGGAATGATTTTGCCGTTTTCATCACGCTGTAAAGCCTTTTCTTTTTCCTCTCGAGTAAAAGTACAATCATCGGAGCCTATCAAGGTGATCGTACCGTTCTTAATGCCATCCCAAAGTTCATCCCGCTCTTTACGAGTACGCAATGGAGGCGAGCAAATCGCTAAATGTCCATTGTCAACATCATCATAAAGTTCATCGAAAAGTGTCAGATAATGAGGACCCGTTTCGATATACAGCTTTTGACCGCGCTCTTGTGCTTGCTGTGCAATATCAAGACAAGGGCCATTTGTGGTATGAACAATAAGAAGAGGAACTCCAACTGATTCAGCAAGTTTAGCCACACGACCAAAAGCTTCTGTTTCACAAATAACGGGTTTACTATTGGCAAAATCACGCCAAGTCAGTGTGTTATTTTTGATGCACTCATCCACCGCGGTTTCTGCTATCGCATTACTTTCCGCATGGATCAATGGCATACAATTATTTTCTTTTGCGCGTTTGAAGACCTGCATCAGTGTCATATCATCTGCCATCACACCTTCTTTACGGTAGGTCATAAATAACTTAAATGTTGGGCACCCTTTTGCTGCAAGATGTGGGATCTCATCTAATAACTGTTCGTTCGCTTCAACAAATTTGCCATGAACACTAAAATCAATTGCAGATTCAGTCATTTCCTCAATACGGTCATCTAGAGCCTGAAGGACACTTGAACCTTTCCAAGTATTGGTAAAATCCATATAAGTGGTAACACCCGCAAACGCGGCACAAATACTTTGCTGATAAAAAGTTAGTTGCGGGGAAATCCCTTGAAATGGAGCCTGTGTGTGCATATGAGCATCAATTAAACCTGGTAGAACTAATCGGCCTTGTGCATCAATTTCCTTTTGGCATTCAGCAGATTCGTCAGGGCCAAGTAAAGCCGCGATTTTGCCATTTTTAATTGCCAGATCGGCGCGAACAGTGCCCTCTTCAAGAACCAATTGCCCATTTCTAATAATTGTGTCAAACATAACTATCTCCAACGATTCTTATGTCACAACACAGCGAAAAAGAGGCTGTGTTGCAGCTATTATTGATTGATCAACTCAGCGTTCCTTTCCGTAAAACTTGCCCACTACAGGCATAACTTTCAATATGATTAAACAGCGCAATTCGGCCATTAACCATCACAAGCTCGATACCATCAGGGTATTGATTAGGTTCAACAAAAGTACCTTTATCTGTAATGGTCTGTGGGTCTAACATCACGATGTCAGCTTGGTAACCTTCTTTAAGTAATCCCCTGTCGGTTAAGCCTAAAACCTCTGCAGGTTTACCCGTCATTTTGCGAATGGCAGCTTCCCAAGTTAAGCAAGCTTCTTCTCGTACATACTTCCCAAGCACTCGAGGAAATGCCCCAAAAACACGGGGATGGGGCTTACCAGCCCCCATTAAGCCGTCCGTACAAACATTCTGCTCTGGCCGACACAGGAATTTAATCACATGATCTTCTGTCCCATAAAAGTCCACCATTCCAACTGCGTTATCTTCCTCATATAACAGGTCAAAAGTGGCGTTATAAGGGTCTTTACCGCGTAATTCGCCAAGCTGAACTAAGTTTAAGCCCACTGCATCTTGGTTTTTCTGTTGCTTCACACTGGTAATGAAAATTTGATCTAACCCTGCGAAATCAATGAAGTTATCCCACCCAGGGATTCCTTTTTCTATATCGTCAATCATGCGTTGGCGTAATTCAGAAGATTTCAGGCGTTCGAGTAGTTTTTCCGTGCCACCTGCATGCACCCACGGTGGTAAAATCACCCCTAGCATGGTGCTACCTGCAACATAAGGGTATTGGTCGAAAGAAATACGGATCCCTTCTTGCTGTGCTTTTTCAAGCATCGATAGCATTTCATCGATCAGCGGCCAGTTTTTCTTACCGCACACTTTCATATGGGAAATATGGAGCCAAACTCCAGATGCATGAGCAATATCAATAAGTTCTTGAGTAGACTGAATGATGTCATCCGCTTCACTACGCTGATGAACCACAAAAATACCATTATATTTGGCTGTCACTTTGCAAAGTTCGGTAATCTCAGCGGTATCGCCAAATGCACAAGGCATATAGATAAGGCCAGTGGATAGTCCATAAGCTCCCGCTTGTAACTCTCGTTCAAGAATCTGGCACATTTTGGCGACATCTTCCTGCGTCGATGCCTTACCATCCAATCCCATCGCTTCCATACGAATATTACCGTGGGGAACAAGGTAAGCGAGGTTCGTGGCACTTCCTCGCGACTCTAACATGTTGAGATACCCCTCCGTATTCTTGAAATGCCAGTCTATCTCATCAGAGTCACCATCAAGACCAGCAATATTTTTACGCCACGCTGAAATATATTGTTCAGGCAAAGGTGCCAATGCGACGCCGTCTTGTCCCAACAGCTCAGTCGTGATCCCTTGGCGAATTTTGGCGGAAACTGCGGGGTTTAATAACACCGATAAATCAGAGTGAGTGTGTGTATCAATAAAACCAGGGCAAATAATTTTCCCAGATGCATCAATAACTTGGTCCTGAGTGTTGGCGCAAATATCGCCGATTTGAATAATTTTACCTTCATTAACAAGTAAGTCGCCGTGATACTGGCTTTCCCCCGTACCGTCAATGATGGTGGCATTTTTAAATAATGTTTTCATTGTTCTCTTCCTTTATTGATGCCTTAGTAATCACAAAGGCATCAACTGGTAACTATTTGTTATTATTGTAAATATTTGAAATTATGCTGTAGTAACCTTTGGCTGAGCCTGTTAATTGATCTATCTCGATATATTCATCAATGGTATGCGCCAAATTCTCTCTCGAAGGCCCAAAACCAATCGTTGGAATATTAGCTTCCCCCGCATAATGGCTACCATTAGTGCAGAATGAATATTGTGTAACTGTTGGGTCGAGGCCGACTTTTTTGAGGCCTAATAATGCATGCTGAACAAAGTTATCCGATTCGTCTAAGACCCAGCCAGGGAAGAAACGCTCTCCCTCAATCGTATTGCCGGTATAACAAGATTCTGTTCCATAGGCATAAGATACTCGCGCCTTAAACTCAGGATCAGACTGTGTTATTTCATCTAACGCTTTTTGGATAGGTTGGAGCACACTCTCTTTGCTCTCACCGACTAATAACCTGCGGTCATAAGTCGCACGGCAATATTCAGGAACAACTGATGCCCCTGGATATGGAGACGATTTAATGTCTGTTAATTCAAGTATTCCTAACCCAAGAACTGGGTGAATGGTAGGGGGAAGCATTCTAATTTTTTCAATCAATGTAGCCATTTTATAGACCGCATTAATACCCGCTTGTGGGTTTGCAGAATGAGCAGGTTTCCCAAATGTTTCTAACACGACTTCAGCTCGGCCACGTTGACCTATTTTCAAATTAAGTTCTGAGGCCTCACCGATAACTACATAATCAGGATGATATTTATCAGTAACTAGCCGTGCAGCAACGCCTTCAAAGCACTCCTCATGTACAATACAAGCAACATAAATTTTCCCTGCAAACTCACGCAGATGGTCTTGACCAAAAAAGCCAACCGCTGAAATCATAGCAGCAACCGCACCTTTCATATCGGTCGTACCACGGCCATAAATTTTGCCGTCTTTGATTTCTCCGCCAAATGGATCTTGCGTCCATTGGCTTTCATCGACTGGAACAGTATCAATATGTCCATCAAAAACCAGCGTTTTCCCAGGGTATTTCCCTACAATCCCACCAATAATATTGCCGTATCTATCAATATGAATGTCATCAAATTCATACTCTTCCATCATGGATTTAATAACGTTGACAACATTACCCTCTTCACCGGAGTAACTTTTTTCGCGAACTAAAGCCTGACAGTTTGTGATAACTTCGTTAAAACGACTTTCTGAAAACATATTTTTCACCCCGATTAAAATTGACCAAAACTTGGGAACTCACCATCCCAAACAATATCCCGATAACGTTGAATATCCGTGTCGCCCTCAGTACTGATCACCAAAATGCGTGAATTTTCATTCAGCTCCAGCTCGTTGCGCACGTCAGCATAATTTTCAGACTGCATTAGAATAGAAAGTAACCCTGTCGTGACCGCACCTGACTCACCCGAAACAATTGGAGGATCAGTCGGTAATGGATTGCCTAATATCCGCATCCCTCGCGTTGCGACAAAATCGGGGCAAGAGAAGAAAGCATCAGCGTAGTCTCGTAATAATTGCCAACCGGTAATATTGGCTTCACCACATGCCAACCCAGCCATAACTGTTTGTAAATCACCGCCAACAGGGATCGCATCTTCATTTTCAGCAACCGCTGAACGGTAAAGGCAATCCGCAATTTGAGCCTCAGCAATAATTACTTTTGGTCTATCTTCTCCATAAAGCCCCGTTAACATCCCCTGCACCATGCCAGCAAATGAGCCAACACCTGCTTGAACAAAAACGTGAGTCGGTTTCACTTTATGTAACTGGGACAAAGCTTCAAACATTAGCGTGCTGTAGCCTTGCATAATCCACTGAGGGATCTTTTCATAGCCAGCCCAAGCGGTATCTTGCACCACCACCCAGCCATATTTCTCTGCCATTTCGGCAGTCATACGTACCGCATCGTCATAATTCATATCGACAATTTCTGCTGTCGCACCTTCATTCAAAATGGCATCTAAGCGTTCCTGAGAAGAACCTTTAGGCATATAAACCACTGATTTTTGTTTAAGTTGGCGTGCCATCCACGCCACACCTCGCCCATGGTTGCCATCCGTCGTAGTGGCGAAAGTAATGCCATTTAATTGTTCTCTAACCTCATTGCTGACCATGACGTTATAAGGAAGCTCAGAGATATCTTTCCCCAACTCTTCGGCAATATGGCAGGCCATTGCATAGGCGCCACCTAATGCCTTGAATGCCTTGAGGCCAAAGCGTTGAGACTCATCTTTTAAGTAAATCTGTCCAACTTTTAATGACTTGGCGAGCACAGGTAAATGATAGAGTGGTGTTGGTGCATACTCAGGAATTGAGCGGTGAAATTGCCACGCTTTATGTAATTCAGCTTCCGAAAAAGAGGCAAGGTTCGCCGTCGGTTTCTGCTTAAAACGGCTGTGATTAATGTAGTATTTTAATTGCTCCTGCATGGAAAACCTCATGAACTTATTATTAATAAACAAGACAATTAAGTCTTAATAAAAAATAGGTTTACAACTTAGGTAGCAATACACATGCCAAGATCGCCATTTACGTATAATTATAATGAGGGAATAATGTAATTAGTTGATACAAAACATAATTTAAAATAAACAATATAGAATTATTTTTAATAAATTTGAGATCATTGATTTACCTCATTGATAAATTATCAAATATGATAAATAGTGTGATGGCGGTATATAAATAATTTAATACATTGATTTATAAATATATTAATAATTATCACTTCAATTAAATTTATTAATATTTATCAATCTTGATAATAAGGAAAAAAATGACATCCATTCTGAGTACTATCCAAAATGAAATTTGCCATTATGCAGAAGCCATTTCTGGCGTGACTGGAACAGATGTCGAAATTATTGATGAATATCTGATCCGTATTGCAGGAACAGGTTATTACAAACACATGCTTAATCAAAACGTTTCACGTAACGGCTACATTTATCGTCATGTTTTACGAGTACAAGAAACCGTATTAATTAAAGATCCAGGGGAAAATAATCTCTGTCATCTATGTGAAAATCGAGAAACTTGTACGGAAGAATTAGACCTTAACGCACCGATTTTTTTAAATGGCAAAGTCATCGGGGTCATTGGTATTATTTGCTCGACTAAACAACAGCGAGCCGTATTACTTCAGCAACTCAATAAATTCATCACATTCATCGAACAGATTGCTGAAATGATATCGAGTAAGGTCTTTGAGTGTCTTGAACGCTTGAGAGCCCAAGAATCTTTACATGCATTTCGACGATTGATTGATGCCATGGATAGAGGCGTGATAGCAATTGATAGCCAACAAAAAATTTGGCATACCAACCGCTCTGCATCCCGCTTTTTTAATAAAGATATTATAGGCCTGTCACTGTCCTTTGAGCTAACAGGGGATATTTTATATGGTGATGAAGAAGCATGGCTAGAATTAGAAGGCCAGCGCTATCATGTACTCTGTCGTAATGTCACTTTTACTTCACTGGAAAATGATACGTTAACCATGATCATTTTTCAGGATGCCCGTGATTACATTACTCATGTCAATCAATCATCCGTTGAAATCAGCGAAGTCCCTTCCCAGTTAATCGGTAATTCATTAACCATGATGAACCTTAAACAAACCATCAAGAAGGTTGCTATCAGCCATGCAAACGTGCTGATCACGGGAGAAAGTGGCTCAGGAAAAGAAGTTGTCGCTTATGCTCTACATGCACAAAGTGCTCGACATGATCAGCCCTTTGTCACCATAAACTGTGCTGCAATACCAGAGCAACTCCTAGAAAGCGAACTCTTTGGCTATATCAGAGGTGCATTCACTGGAGCGGATCCCAAAGGGCGTATAGGTAAGTTTGAATTAGCTCATGGGGGAAGCCTATTCCTCGATGAAATTGGTGATATGCCTTTGTTATTACAGGCTAAATTACTGCGCGTTTTACAAGATAAAACCATCACCCGAGTTGGCTCAAATAACCAAATACCTACCGATGTCCGCATTATTGCAGCCACAAACAAAAATTTATTAGAGATGGTCGAGAACAAAACGTTTAGAGAAGACCTATATTACCGATTAAATGTTGTGCCAATCCCTGTTCCTGCATTGCGGGAGCATCGTGAAGATATTGCTGATTTAGCAAAGTATTTTTCTGACCAATTTTCAATACAATATGATAGAGAAAAGCAAAAGATCCCTGATACAGTAATGAATTATTTATATGGCTATCATTGGCCAGGTAACATACGTGAACTGCGCAATGTCATCGAGTATATTTATGTCATGCAAGGCGATCTGCCTGAAATGAACCATAGCCATTTGCCTGAGTATATTACAAAAACAAATTCATCTGTAGAATCATTAGGCTACATCACAAAAACCGCCGCAGTACCTACGCACCATTATGAAAAAGAGACCATACAACACGTACTTGAAAAAACGGGTTACTCCATGAACGGAAAGAAAGAAGCGGCACAAATATTAGGTTTAAGTATTGCAACACTGTATCGCCGATTAAAAAAATACGATATCACCAGCTGATATTCATTTTGGGTGCGCATGTTGCCTTCTTCCCCTTTACGCCAATCTGTTTCACTTATCTAAAAACAATCACAAAATGAACAGTCTTTTTGTGATGACCATCTTACCCACTTTGGTTTTTTCGCCAATTTCAAGAATATCTGGCAAAAAAATACAATTAATCCTAATTCATTTTACTTAGATTAGGAGCGCCAATTTATTTTTAATCAATTGGTAGACAGGTTAATTATGCCACTAAGAATGGCATCATAAATAAATTATAGGTGCAAACATGAAAAGAATTAAAACTAAGATTCTCTTGTTATTTTATATACTTATTTCAATAATCTCCAACAGTGCTTTAGCCACATCAGATAACGATGCCCTTTATTTTTACCTTGTTAGACATGGGCAAACTTATTCAAATATTAAAGAAATGACCATTGGCGGAGGTGGTAATGCTCAGCTCACAGCCAAAGGACGCTATGATGCACGTAGCCTTGGTTTAGGTCTAGAAGATGTCAATTTTATTGCTGGATATAGCAGTACATTAGGTCGAGCCCATGAAACTGCCAGTAATATTTTAACTGGCCGTAATATGGATATTATTGAGATTGAGAACCTAAAAGATATATCTTGGGGTAACGCTGAAGGTGGTAGAATTGATGACTTAACGAGCCAATACGGCCATTCTGGTAATGAATTTGAATACTATTTTGGTCACTATAAGGACAAAAACTTCAAATCTATCGTCAACACTGAAAACATGTATGATTTTTCTCAACGCTTCGAGTCTGCATTATTGGATATTGCTAATCGCCATAAAAATGAAACAGGTAATATTTTAGCCGTTGGCCACTCATCAATGGCATTTTATTTGCAAAAATACCGTCAAGATCAACCATTATCAGGGTTAAGCAATACTGCCGTTTCGGTATTAAAATATAAAGATGGGCAATTTACTCTTCTCGACTTTAATAATACGGATTATTTAAAATCAGGTTATGCAAAACAAGAGAAACTTCTGCCTCTTGAAATCTCGATTGTCATCAACCCAATGACTATTTTAAATGATGCCAATATAATGGAAGGTACCTCAGACTCCGATCTCAGTAAATCAGGTGTTGCGGCGGTTAACCAATTGAAACAACACATTAACCCTACTGACTATTTTGCGGTTTATAGCAGCACATTAAATAGAGCCAAATATACTGCAAACCACTTATTTGAAAATAGCCCCCTACCAATCCAAATTAATCGTAATTTAGATGAAATTTTCCTTGGCCTTTGGGAAGCAGAGAAAATCAGCACATTAGAAAAAGAACCTGAAGGCCAGTTTGCCAAGCTACATTCAGGGACAAATGTGTTGAGCTTTGAATCCCCAGTCGATGGTGAAACTGGGGCTATTGCAGCCTACCGATTAGAAAGCTTACTCAGAGATATTGGTATCCAAAATGAATTCCATACAGGAAAAGTGATGGTGGTTACTCACCCGATTATTTTCAGTGCATTTTTAAATAAAGTTCAGCCAGAGTACCAATTCATCCCTAAAAAAGACTTACAACTGATTACCCTGCAATATAAAAATGAAAAATTCAGTGTCAAAAATATCCAGTCTTTTAATGGTAAATAAGAGAAATTAACACCTTATAATCGCCAATAAAAAACCTCGCCATTGCGAGATTTTTATCTCTTCAGAAAAGCTCAAAACGAATTATACATTTTTCCTTTCGATAGTTTCTTCCCCCCAATATAGCCTATCCGCGGTGGTCTTCGAAAAAGCAAGAGGTAAAACCTCATCAGAGCCTTCTTCCCAAATTTGTTCCGCTAGCACTTCATCATTATTCGCTAATTCAAAAATAGCTTGAGCAATTTCAATTGAGGTTTCTCTAACTTTAGCCCATTCGGCTATATGGTGAGGATCTTTCATTATTCGCTCCTGATTCAATGGTTCTGATAAAAATACTCATATATTTCAACTCTGTGAATAAGATCACTGTGACTTTAAATATATTGCCATTTTTCCTTTTTAGTGGCGCTCCATTAAACGCGCTCATTGTTCACTCTCTCTAGTATATGACTATAAGTTAAGTAATAGAGATAAAAAAAGTCATGAATATTCGCCATGTTGTTGCTATTGATTTAGGCGCATCTAGCGGTCGTGTCATGTTGGCTTGCTATGATGTGCATAATAAAAAATTATCGTTAGATGAAATTCATCGTTTTACAAACCATTTGATCACTGAAGGTGAACATTGTTATTGGGATCTGGATGATCTTGAGGCTCAGATACTGATTGGCTTACATCGTGTAGAGCAATCTGGTATCAATATTGACAGCATTGGCATCGACACTTGGGGGGTTGATTATGTCCTCCTTGACCGTGATGGGGCTACCGTTGGTCGTCATTTTTCCTACCGTGATAACCGTACTCAAGGTGTCATGGAACAAGTTCAAGCCGATCTAGGTGTGCAGAGCATCTACCAAAAAACTGGGATCCAATTCCTCCCTTTCAATACTTTATACCAATTGAAGTCCTTACAACAATCACACCCTCAATGGCTGGAACAAGCGCATCATTTATTGTTGATCCCTGATTATTTGTCATACCGCTTAACTGGGAAAATCAACCATGAATATACCAATATCTCCACCAGCCAAATGATTAACCTGCAAACGGGCGATTGGGATGATGAATTAGTCGAGTATTTACAGTTGCCACGCCGTTTATTAGGTGAAATCAAGCAACCAGGTAATACCATTGGCTATTGGCACACACCCAAAGGCCAAAAAATCCCCGTGATTGCTGTGGCAAGCCATGACACTGCCAGCGCTGTCATTGCGGCACCGATAACCGATAGCCATGGTGCCTATTTAAGTTCAGGAACATGGTCATTAATGGGCCTCGAGCGCACATCCCCTTGTACTTGTGAAAACGCATTTTCTGCCAACATTACCAATGAAGGTGGGATTAATGGTCACTACCGTGTTCTAAAAAATATTATGGGGCTATGGTTATTCCAACGCATTTGCCTTGAGCACAATGTGCAAGATATTTGCAGTCTCATTACCTCGGCAGAAGCAATTCCAGCATTCACGTATCTGATCAACCCCAACGATAACCGGTTCTTGAACCCAGAGTCGATGAGCCAAGCCATTAAAGAGGCTTGTCGGGAAAACCAACAACCCGTCCCAAATACTGTCGCTGAGCTAGCTCGCTGTATTTTCGACAGTTTAGCGCTGCTTTATCGTCAAGTATTTCTTGAATTACAACAGGTTAATCATTCCCCATTACAACAGCTGCATATCGTCGGTGGTGGCAGCCAAAATGCTCTACTTAACCAATTATGCGCCAACACTTGCGAAGTTCCTGTGAGTGCAGGACCGGTTGAAGCCTCCACCTTAGGCAATATTGGGTATCAGTTGATTGCCCTAAACACCATTCCAGATGTCCCCACTCTGCGCTCCATTATTGCGCAAAATACTGAACTTTGTTGGTTTCAACCTCAAAGCATCGCACTGGATGAACCTTGGAAACGATTTAAAACCATTACGGGCTAACTCAGGTTATTAACCGTATATCGATAAGTTATAAGGAAAATTTCATGTCTAATTACAAAGAAAGTTATCTTATTGCCAAACAACGTTTTGCTGACCTTGGTATTGATACTGAACTAGCGATGCAAGCTATGGCTGACTTGCCTGTATCGATGCATTGCTGGCAGGGAGATGACGTAGCCGGCTTTGAAAAATCAGCAACCGCTTTAAGCGGCGGTATTCAAGCTACAGGTAATTACCCCGGCAAAGCGACTAATGCGATTGAATTACGTGCAGATATGGATAAAGCAATGAGCTTAATTCCAGGCCCTAAACGCGTTAACTTGCATGCTCTTTATCTCGAAGCAGATACTGCCGTTGAACGTAATGAAATTGAACCTCGCCATTTTGCCAATTGGGTTGATTGGGCGAAAAAAAACCATATCGCACTCGATTTTAACCCTTCTTACTTTTCCCATCCGCTCAGTAGCGAAGCAACTCTTACTCATAGCAATAAAGAAATTAGAGACTACTGGATTGGCCACGGACAAGCTTGCCGCCGTATTTCTGCATATTTTGGTGAGTCATTAAACAGCGCTTCCGTGATGAATATTTGGATCCCTGACGGCATGAAAGATCTCCCTATTGACCGCTATGCCCCTCGTCAACGCTTAGTCGAGTCATTGGATGAAATTATCAGTGAAAAAATTGATATTAAATATCATATCGATGCCGTCGAAAGTAAATTATTCGGTATTGGCGCAGAATCTTACACCGCAGGCTCCAGTGAGTTTTATCTGGGCTATGCCATCACACGTAAAACCGCTTTATGTTTAGATGCAGGGCACTTCCATCCAACCGAAGTCATTTCGGATAAAATTTCAGCGGTCATTCCTTATGTTGAACGTCTACTGCTGCACGTCAGTCGCCCTGTACGTTGGGACAGTGACCACGTCATTTTGTTAGATGATGAGACTCAAGCCATTGCCAATGAAATCATTCGCCATAACTTAAAAAATCGTGTGCATATTGGCCTCGATTTCTTTGATGCATCGATTAACCGTATTGCCGCTTGGGTCATTGGGACTCGAAATATGAAAAAAGCGTTACTACGCGCCTTACTTGAACCAACAGCAAGACTACGCCAACTCGAAATTGAAGGGGACTTCACGGCTCGTCTTGCGCTATTAGAAGAACAAAAATGCCTGCCATGGCAAGCGGTTTGGGATGAATATTGCGAACGCAACAATGTTCCTGTCGGCGAAAAATGGTTAGATGAAGTTAAACAATACGAAAAATCAACATTATTAACACGTTAAGGTGAATTGTATGCAAGATATTCTGACATCTTGGTTTGTTCAAGGAATGATAAAAGCCACCAGCGATATGTGGCTCAAAGGCTGGGATGAACGTAATGGCGGTAATGTGAGCTTACGACTCACCGAAGACGATGTTTCGCCATTTAAACACACTTTTCACGCTGACCCACGTTATATCGAAGCGACAGAGCCAGTTAAAGAGCTCGCAAACCAATATTTTATTGTTACAGGCTCTGGTAAGTTTTTCCGTAACGTTGCCTTAGACCCCGCAGATAACTTAGGTCTGGTTCGTATCGATAGCGAAGGCCAGGGTTACCACATTGTTTGGGGCTTTGTGAATGGTGCAATACCAACCTCTGAATTTGCTGCACACTTTCAATCGCATATCACACGTATGCAAGCCACTAATGGCACTAACCGCGTCATCATGCACTGTCATGCAACTAACATCATTGCATTAAGTTATGTTTTACCGCTCGATAGTGCATCCATCACTCGTCATTTATGGGAAATGAGTACCGAATGTTTGGTAGTTTTCCCTGATGGTATTGGTGTGCTGCCATGGATGGTCCCCGGCACAGATGGTATCGGTTTAGAAACAGCGGAACAAATGAAACAACATGGCTTAGTACTTTGGCCATTCCACGGTATTTTTGGCTCTGGCCCAACTTTAGATGATGCTTTTGGTTTAATTGATACCGCAGAAAAATCTGCGGAGATATTGGTAAAAGTTCTCTCCATGGGTGGTAAAAAACAAACTATTTCAACAGAAAATCTGATTGCGCTTGCCAAGCGATTTAATGTCACACCAATGTCTGATGCATTGAAATAAAACCTGTTTCTCTGTGGATACCCCTTTCCTTCCACAGAGAAATTAAAACGATAATAAACAGAGAGGAATAGTTCATGGGCAGTGGAATTTTACTCGGTATTTTTTGGCATTTTGTCGGCGCAGCTTCAGCTGCCTGCTTTTACGCACCATTAAAGAAAGTTAAAAACTGGTCATGGGAAACGATGTGGTCCATTGCCGGTATTTTTTCGTGGATTATTTTACCTTGGACCATCAGTTATATTTTACTTCCTGACTTTTGGGCCTATTACAACTCTTTCAGTGCAAGTATTCTGATCCCTGTATTTTTATTTGGCGCCATGTGGGGGGGTGGTAATATTGGTTATGGCTTGACCATGCGCTATTTAGGTATGTCAATGGGGATTGGGATTGCCATTGGTATTACACTCATCGTTGGTACCTTGATGACCCCTATTATTCAAGGCACATTTGGCGAGTTGATTGCCTCGACTGGCGGAAAACTAACGATTCTTGGTGTCTTAGTGGCTGTTCTAGGGGTTGCTATCGTTTCCTATGCTGGGTTACTGAAAGAAAAGGCGACCGGAGTGCAAGCTGAAGAGTTTAACCTGAAAAAAGGCTTATTACTGGCAGTCATGTGCGGTATTTTCTCAGCCGGTATGTCATTCGCCATGAGTGCAGCCGTCCCTATGCACGAAGCTTCCGCTGCCCTCGGAGTTTCTTCTCTTTATGTCGCATTACCAAGTTACGTCATCATCATGGGCGGCGGCGCATTAATCAACTTAGGCTATTGTTTTATTAGGCTTATTTACCGCCAAGATATCTCTTTCAAATCAGATATCTCTGTCCCCAAAGCCCTACTCGTCAGCAATATTTTATTTGCCATTTTGGGTGGTGGTATGTGGTACTTCCAATTCTTCTTCTACGCATGGGGACACGCCAATATCCCATCACAATACGGCTTTATGAGCTGGATGCTACATATGAGTTTTTATGTTCTGTGTGGCGGTATTGTGGGGTTAGCCCTAAAAGAATGGAAAGGCACTGGCAGAAAACCTGTCCGAATTTTATGTTTAGGCTGCTTAGTGATTATCTTAGCTGCAAACATTGTTGGCTTGGGAATGGCAGCATAACGTAACGACTTTTTATTTTAATCGATCGGGAGGTCAGCGATGACCCATAGAATGATACTCAATGAAACCTCATACTTTGGCGAGGGAGCTATTAATCACCTTGTAGAGGAAATTCAAAAACGCCAATTTAACAAAGCACTGATTGTTACAGATGCGGATCTAGTTAAATTTAATGTTGTCAGTAAAGTCACCCAATTATTAGATAACGCTAAATTAGACTACGCCATTTATGATGCCGTTATTCCTAACCCAACCATCGATACGGTCCAACAAGGACTAGAATACTTCAAACAATCTAATGCAGATTATCTTATCGCTATCGGTGGTGGTTCTCCACAAGACACCGCCAAAGCGATTGGGATTATTATCAATAATCCACAATATGAAGATGTGGTGAGCTTAGAAGGTGTCGCTCCTACCCAAAACCCAGCGGTTCCAATTATCGCCATCCCAACTACCGCTGGAACCGCGGCTGAAGTCACGATTAACTATGTCATCACGGACAACAAACTGTGCCGTAAATTTGTGTGTGTTGACCCCCATTGTATCCCTGTGGTTGCGATTATTGACCCTTCAATGATGGCATCTATGCCCGCTAGCCTAAAAGCCGCTACTGGCGTTGATGCCCTCACTCATGCCATTGAAGGCTATATCACGAAAGGAGCTTGGGCACTTACCGATGCTCTGCATCTTAAATCCATAGAGTTGATCAGCAATTCGTTACGGCAATCCGTTAAGGGCGACCCGCACGGCGTTGAAACAATGGCTCTCGCACAATATATGGCTGGAATGGGCTTCTCTAACGTTGGATTAGGGTTGGTTCATGGTATGGCTCACCCACTTGGGGCGTTTTACAATACACCTCATGGCGTCGCCAATGCCATTTTATTGCCCCATATCATGGCGTATAACGCAAATTATACAGGGGAAAAATACCGCGATATCGCCCGTGCAATGGGCGTAAAAAATATAGACTCCCTACCACTTCAAAAAGCCAGAGATACCGCCATTGCAGCTGTCTTTGCGCTAAACAAAGACGTTGGTATTCCTGAAAAACTGCGTGAAATCGGCATGAAACCAGAAGATATTCCCTCCCTTGCTCAAGCCGCCTTTGATGATGTGTGTACTGGGGGTAATCCACGTGACGCAACATTAGAGGATATCGCTGAATTATATCAAGCGATTTATTAGAGGACAGTATCATGATAAAAAAAGCATTTGTGATGCAAGTTGCTCCTAACGCCCACCAAGAATACCAGCGCCGACACGATGAAATTTGGCCTGAATTAGTGCTTACACTCAAAGAACACGGTGCACATCACTATTCTATTTTCTTAGATAACAAGCGAAATTTATTGTTCGCCTATGTGGAAATTGAATCACAAGAACGCTGGGATAGTGTTGCACAAACGGAAGTATGCCAAAAATGGTGGAAATATATGTCGGATATTATGCCGTCAAATCCTGACAACAGCCCTATCAGTGATGAGTTAAGAACGGTATTTTATTTAGACTAATCCCCCCAGACAGTGCTAGCCTTTGGCTAGCACTTACCTCAATTTATTTTTCTGTAAAAAACAGCGTCGATATGCACTTGCGGTCATATTCATTTTTCTATGGAAAACACTCGAAAAATAATTACTATCCTCATAACCACATTGCCCAGCGATTTCACTGATCGACAATGAAGTACTACGTAATAATAATGCCGCTTGGCATAAACGTAGTTGTTGCAGATATTCCATTACCGTCATTCCTGTTTTCGACTTGAATAAACGCTGTAATGAACGAGCAGACACCTGATTTTCCTGAGCAAACTTATCTAATGAAAATGGCGTATTGATACTTAGATTTAAACGGTTTATTAACTGATCCAGTTGATGTAATAAGCTTATTGGCACTTGGTCTGGCTGATACCGTAAACGATAAATATAAATTGCCAGTTGTAAGAATAACCCTTCGCAAAGATGAATGGATGGGATATCAGGTTTTTGGCACTCTAATGCCATTTTTTCAATAATTGGCGTTAAAGTCGATAAACTTGAAGGCGGTAATTTCCAATGCCGAGATATTATCGGCTCATGGCTTAATGGTACATACTGTTCGATAGATTGTTTTATGAGAAACTCATTAGGCTTGTATAATATATTAACTAGCTTTAAATTATTTACAGAGTGATAGCCATGATAATCCTCCGCATTAATATAAAACAGATCTCCACAAGTAATTGGGTAATCAGAACCATTCCAATGATGTAAACCATTTCCTGAAAAAACAATAACAAACTCATTAAAATCATGACGATGAATAATAAAATCTTCCTGAGAATCTCGCTTTTCTATCGTCACAGTATTTTCAGGCCGAATAAAATAATCACCGCTGTTGAGAGACAGAATTTTTTGTATCATGGCCACCTCAGAAAAGAATATGGATGATCATGACGATCTTTGTTAATTGCTACAATGACGCAAGTCACGAGGTGTGAAATTATACTCGCTTTTAAAACACGTCGAAAAATACGCACTATCATTAAAACCATTTTCCAACGCAATATCCGTAATGGTTTTATCCGAAAAACGGATTTGATAATAAGCTTCTGATAACCGCAATTTTATTAAGTAATTTTGTGGCGATATACCTAAGTTATTTTTCATATAGCGATGAAAAGTCCGCAACGAGACCGAAAACTGAGTCGTTAAACTTTCCCAATCAATTTCTTCCGTAAAGTTTGCATTCAACCAGCGTAGCATTTGGATAATCCGTTGTTCATTATTCCCTTCACCTACATAGTTATAACGCCCCTCTTGCAGATTAACAATTAACTGCAAAAAAAGGCTCTCAGTATACGCAAGGTCAGAATCACTTTCATGGAGTTTAACGATGATCTGTTGCGCTCTATTGTAATGCTCTTTATTTAATAGCCAATGGGAAATGTTTTTTTCAGTATCCGCAGGGAAAAAATGACTGATATTATTTAAATAAGTAAAGCTGGAGTCTGAACGATATAACACGTTAGTTAAATTGAGATTAGAGACATTATCAAATAAGTGATAATCGCTGGATTTAATATAACACACCATACCTGGGCATAATGTATAAGGCCGCCCATTAAGTATATGTAGACCAATGCCCTGAGTTACCAAAAAAATCTCACTAAAATCATGTGTATGTTCAGGAAAAATAGGCTGAGGCACTCTTGGTTCAACCGTAATGTGCTGCTGTGGTGTGATAAAAAAATCTTCGCTATAGAGTTTCATGAAAGATCTCCGAGTAAACACTCCTCCCCCGTAGAACCTACCATGGACTTACTTATCATTCATTAGCCCATCGTAAATACCCTTATATCCCTATTCTAGCGTTCTCATCTAAAATCACCTTGAAATTACTACCAAGCAATCACAAGTTATTGGCTATATTTTCAAGAGTTCATCAAATAAATGTGCAAAATGTGACCTTGAATACACAAAGGCGACTTCATCTAAGATCGCAGTTTTGCAAAAGGGGACAATCACCAGCTAGTTAACTATCTGACTTATCAAAATAGGATTGGTTATCAATAAGCTGTAATCACATGAAAACATAACATTGTGTTTTCACTTTTCGAAATGGTGGCCTATGGCTTAGATGAGTGTAGAATTAATACTTTATAATCAGTCAATTACAGTCTATCTCAGTGTTCAAAAGCTACAAAGAAGATAAAGTAATTCAAAGTTGTTTAAAGTCGTTCAATCATATTCAAACTTGAACGTCACAACCACGTCCTATCATTCCCCTCTCATTTTTTGTATCACAATTTCGGCATAGCTCGTCACAGTAAATTAAACCTAGTAGTTAACAACGTACATATACTTAATTGATGATATATTAAATATCCCTTTAACTTCTAAAATATTGTCGTTACGTATCACTGCATCACCAAACCCGCCGAATCTAATATCAATTGCAATTGAGCACATCGTCCCCCTTCAACACAGGCAGCACATCGAAATTTGTCGTGTTTACTGGTGATAAAATTTCGCACTTCATCTGGTATTTAAACCAAAAACAGCCACTAAGGACTGTTTTAGTTTTATGTCATAGGCCGTGGTTACTCAATAAGAAAATTGACATCTAAACTTCCTCTATAACCCCCTGGTGCTATTTCCCCATTAACACATAAAGCAAAGTTTAGCCCTTGAATAAAATTTTTCCCTACCGTGCTATAAACTTGCTTGCTCTCTGTATATTTAATGGCCTGCGACGAGTCGGTAGTACAAACTTCATTACCTTTTGCTGCCGTTCCTACTGATGTAGCGATATAGGGCAAATCACCAGAATGGCCATCTAACGATTCTAATACCATGCCCGTTTGATTTCCGCTCACCAAAGCGTTATTTGGCTTAACAGACATGAAGTATTTACCTGTATTTGGGCAGCTTACATTAATTTGAGCAAGGGCATTCGCTAAATTTTTCGGGCTTGGATAGGTCCCCGCTAGCTGAGAACCAAAATTAATTTTAGTATTTGTAATTGGAGCAACTTTACATGTATCTACTGCAAATACACCTAAATCTTGATACTCATTAATGAATGTAGCATTCGATTGATTAACTGAAAAACCATCACCAGGGCCATCACGATGCGCCATGATTAACCTATCATCTGCAAAATAACGACCTTTTTTTAGTGGTTGAGGTGCATACGCAGAATAGCTCGTAATAATGCCTGTGAACTGCATAGGAGCAACTGAAGAATCTTGAATCCTATTAGCTAAATAGCCACTCACTCCGCTTTGAGGTTCCAGTCCAAAATTTAATGGATTTGGAAGCGAAGAACCAATAGGTACATGATACATTCTATCTGATGATGTCATTTTTGAGTTTTTCAGCGTAAAGGAAGCGCCTTCCCACATATAACCTGAATTTGCGTCACCAATAACTTTATACCGCAAATATTTCACACTAAATGTGCCATTTATCAGCAAGATTATTCTATTATTTTTGTCAAATTCATTAACTAGCGTAACGCCATATGCCCCTTCAGGTGGATAATAGGTGTATTCCCAGTTAGGGCTTCCTCCCTTCTTCCATGTTATCAATTCAATAAATGGGAAATTTGGATTGATCCTACTTGTTCCTGCTCGCTCTTGAAAATTAACCACCCTCAAAGGCGGTGAAACCTCTCCCAGATAACCTGTAGCTCCAACAGAAACGCGCAAATTATCTCCATACGAAACAGGAGCAAGCGCACTCATAGCGAGTACAGTCACACACACAAAATAACGTATTATCTTATTCATACCTTGCACCATAATTTTTAATCATTTTAAGTTGCATTAATCATATAACCCTTTTATTTATCTGAGTATGAAATACACGCATAAATTGTAACCAGAAATTACTCACACTAAGAGTTTAAAAGGAATTAAATGTCATCAATTGATTAAAAGTAGTGCATGTACTAAAAATAACAACTCTAATAAATAAATCTAACTTAACTCTCTTACCCATTAATAGACTGTGGGTATACACAGTAATACCTACTTAGTACGCATTGATACCTAAAAAACACCTATCTAGAATGAGAGTTTTTGAGGATAGGTGGCATGGAAAGAAAATATAAGCATCCGCAGATTAACCTCAGATTACTGACTGATTTAAAAGATAAAATTCAAGAGTTAGCTGAATGTAATAATCGGTCAGCAAATCAAAAAAATGGTCACAGCTATCGAATATTGGATATTGCGTCATTCTCATGTTGAAGTTTTAACGATTTCCGATGCGGCTGAGCTCATATTCCAACTTGAACGAGAGATGGAAGTCGTTAAGGAAAAATTAGGGATTAAGAAGTAGTCCCCACTATTGAGGGCTTTCTCTCACTCACGATAGTATTGATTTTTACGTCATTTGCGGCACACATGAGCGAGTTGGCTAATTCAGTCTGGCGTCCTACTTTCAGTTCTGCAAGAAATGGGCGGATGGGAGAGCATAGAAATGGTCAGAAGGTATGCACATCTTGCACCTAATCATTTAAGTGAGCACGCGAGACATATTGACACTATTTTTGATGATAACGACACAATTACGACACAAGGAGGAAATCAGGCAGGATTAAAATTAGCATAACTCATTGATTTTAAATGGTACCCCTACAGGATTCAATATAAATACATAATACACTGATTATAAACGCATTAAATTCATTCAATTTCGTATCATGCCCCCAATTATGCCCCCTTTTTATTTTGTGACTCAAAAATTAAGAGGTTCAGGCTTCAGTATTCCCAATGCCACCAGCATTGCATAAATATCATCAATGGCAATTTTATTGCAGATAATGAAACACCAACCAGAAATAACCTTACCCGTCTTTTCACGACTCCGTTTCAAACGGAACTGTAAAATTAACACTTGTGAGATTTAAATGACGGCAGTGATTATTTGCGCACCTCAATATGAGGTGTACAAAATAGAATAGGTAGGCTGGTGGACTTATTCGAACTGCCCCGATATTTTCGGGTTAGTTAAAGGTAGGCAACTAATTGTGGGTTAGCTTAAAGAGGTGAAATGCCCTCTTTAGATTTTTCGATTTCAAATCGACTTATTGATACTAACATTTACTAACCAGTAACTATCTGCGCCCCTGTTAGCTGATAACCATTAAACCATTCATAACGACCTGTAGCAGTTACTTTGTTTCCTTTCTGGCAGGTCATTAGCTCCAGCGCGTTAATATCGAATGCCACTATCTTTAATGGGTACGGGCTACGCTTGTCACTCTCAACCTGAATAGTCATTGTGGCCATAACTTTACCTGTGGCTGTTTTAACTCGCTCAGGGGCTTTTATTACCGTTCCTGATGAGGTGATCCTGATTGATTTTGCTTTTCTCATTTCTGGTTTATTCATCTTGATACCATCACAATATAAGCCAGTGGTTAAAATATAATGCTAGTGGGACTCTGGAAGATCGGATAATAATTCTAATTTCTAGGGGTGATCTAAACGTTAATTTATCCATGATGATACGGGATAATCCCGTATGTAGATATAAGCTGTTGATTATACTTAATTCCGTTAAATCGACGGAATCAAAATATAACTGATTGATAACATTTAATTCTGTCACAAAACCAGATTAACGCTCATTGGTCATCGTTTCAGTGACCAATGGTAATAGATGGCAACTCATTGTTTTTATTAAAAGTGGTCACAGTGACCTCTCGCCTTGCCACAACTCATTGATGTAACTACAAACGGTCAATTTGACCTCCTGAAATCTTAGCGTAACCTTAGTGTTAGTTTCCATTTGCTAAAGCGCGCTTTCACTGGAAACCATTGTGGAAACCTCCCCGTAACATCCCCGTTTAACCTTGCCGTAGTTCGTTATTGTCGCGACCTATCTTTCCCTCATTAGTGAGGGCAACATCAATTTTAAAATATTGCGGTAACATTTATTTTGGTTCCCTCATCAATGAGGGTAGCATAGTTTAAGTTATTGATATTTATTCAGAGTGATTATTTGCACTGTGGGATTAATCACCATCGGTAACCATTCCTGAGTGGTTACTTTTGGTGGTTACCAGAGTGGTTACTTTTATCTCATGGCCATGATTAGAATATTGCCAGCCAGTGACGAGCCTCCAATTTCAGAGCCTCATGACTCCTTAATCTCAAGGAGTCCTATTCGACCGCCTTAAGTGCCCTTGATTTCAAGGCAACCTATCATCGTTTCGGTGCTGGCTTAGTCCATTGGTAGGTTGGTGCTGTCATTCTGCGTCTGTGACGCTCTTTAGCCTGTATTGTCTGGGCTACACCTGTTCTAATTGCCAGCCTATCGCGTCCGTTAAGTGATTGCCCTTGCTGGTGGGCTAACTCCATCATAACGGCTTCTATTGCTTCACGTTGTAACATGGCTATACCTCAAAGGTGTTGTGATTATAGCTATACCTTGGTTGTGCTGAATTGGAACAATCAAAGCCCATCAATCCACTAGCATAAAACATGCTGTTTTGCTGGCAGCCAGAGTGGCAACCGTCAAAATGGCAACCACGCTCACAGGTTAAAATACGCTATCTCATGGCGAACCCAAAGTGACGGTCTCGGATAAATCAATAGGTTATGTTTTACAGTGGCAACCAAGTTATATCCGTCAAGACTAGTCAAAACTTATTCCCCTTGTTTTGCTGCGTACCATTCTGCGTACTTTTCCATAACATCATGATTTTATTTAATTATAGCGAAATGCGAGAATTAAACACATACCTACTGCGTACCTATTTAATTTTTGACGGGGCTTATAAATTTGTTTGACACGATGTCTGGTTTTGTCTGGTTCTGATGTCAACAATTGTCAACATTCAGTGGAGGGAGTATCCAGTAAAATATAGCCTTTTCGGTGGATACCAAAACGGATACCTTACAATCACTATAGCAACACCATAGTACCACCGTGGTTTATATTAGTACCATTTCGGTACGTTATTACTGCGATTCTTTTTGACATCAAAATAACTACACCGTGTTTTTTTTGGATGATTAGCTGTACAGGCTAATACTTAGCTACTTTGGCTAAAGGCACTAATTTGTGGTTTTGATATGAGAGCTTCATTTCAAGCTGTCCTCAGTATCAAGGGTAGCATTTCAACTGTCACCCTTTCCGACTATGGCCATAATCACAATCGTTAACCCTCCTCAATTTTGAGGGCATTGTTTCTATTGATAAATACAGGCTCAAAAATGAGCCGATTGATTCTATTGGTAAAATTATATTGCGCTCAAATTTGAGCTTTGCCATGTATTCAGTCAGTTACAAGACGCAATAATACGCTTTGCTTGTTTTACAGTAAGTTACCCTAACTTTGTTATATTAAGTTATACAATTACTCGTTAAATCCACCAGCAATTTTACATTTTCTAATCTGTATAACATCGTTATACGCTGATATAATAAACACTCACTGAGCTAATAACGGACTATTATCATGAGCAAATCTAATCTTATTGCCTTTCGTTTACCTGCTGAATTGCAAGCCCTGTTTAATGATGCTGTATCGAACTCTGGTACCGATAAAACAGCGTGGATAGTCTCAGCTATCAAAGAGAAGTTAAACCGCCCAGACAGTAATCCTGATGCTCGTATGCTGTCGCTGGTGGAACGCCTAGAATCGTCTGTGGCGTCTTTGATTGCTGGCAAGGCTGATATTCCACCTTATACCTATAATGAGTCTGCTGTCGTTTCTGTGGTTAATTTGGTGCTGTCAGAGGGTATAGATAACGGACGCATTATAGCTGAGCGAATTAACGAGGCTGGCTATCAGACTAAAGGCGGTAAAGCGTGGGATAAAGATATTTATTCAGCATGGAAGCGTCACAAGGATATTTCGTACAAGTTGAGTTTCTGATTGTTATAAGTAAATATTTATATCAAACATCTGTCACTTGTCTACTTGTAGCAACTTAAGGGATTCAAAATGAACAATACTGAAATCTATGGGATTGAAAAAATAAATAAAGCCTATCGTTTACGCCTACAAGAGATTGAGTCTTGCCATACTTCGGGGGAGAGAATGTCTCGGATAATGGCTTGGAATGCTTTTATCAATGACCAAGTTAGATTAGATGATACTAACTCTTCAACTGATAAAATAGCCAGTTTAAAGTATATGGAATCAATTGAGCTAAATGACGGAGATATTGGAATAAGTGAGCCTGAATTTATTAACTATTTTTTTGATGAAACTTGCGTTATCAATAAAAGGGTCACACAAAAGAAAGTTAAATTTGTATTTTACTTATTTCTTGCTTTAGCTGCTTATGGAATTTACGCCATCTTTTTTAAATAAAATCAACATCCGTAATTGCGTTTATTAACATCAAAGATAGTAATTTACTTGCGCACGAGACCTTATCAAAACTTATCATCTAGTGCGCAATTTACCGATACATTCCGATACATATCAAACTGCGAATGATTACTAAGTTTTACTAAGTTCAACGTGTAGTTTTATATAGTTGAAAACTGCGAACAACCTTAACATTTCTCAACAATGAACCATAACAATTGATAACAGGTCATCATTGAACAAAACCAGACAGAAAGCGGCTTTAATACTACATTCCCACTTCATGGCCAACTGGGAAATTCGCACTTTTGTTCGCAGTTTTAGTGCGCAATTTTGATATCAATTCGCAGTGTGATATTTCACTCAATATTATCTATTTATCGGTATGTTAGCTGCCATATCAATAAGTCTAAAACGTTAGGATTTGTTAGGATTAATGCGTGAGGTTTCGTGAGGTGGCATTGACTGAAATATGTTATCAAATGTTATCATTTACCCTTAAGAAACCTTAAGATTTTACCTGAAATAATCTTAGGATTTCTTAGGATTTTGGCATTAGAAAAACATTAAGAATTACTTTCGCGTTTAGCATCACCCATTGCTTTCTTAATTGCTGGTATTGCGCCTTCATAATTAAAATAGCCGCTAGATGGATGATACAAATAGGCTACTTTAACATTATCATTTAACGCAGTAACCCATTCACCTAACATAGAGCCTAACACTATAACTACATCGGGTTTCAATGATTCTACAACGGCTAAAAACGGTTTTTCTGCTGCTTCCCACATTTCAGTTGTTGGCCTAATTCGCCCTGACTCTCCAACAATACCCTGTACATAATTGTAGAAAGCTACATGTTCCCAAAAATTAGAACGTGTATCTTCTGATAGTTCATCTTCACTATATAGCCCTAATACAGCTTTAGTAATTTTAGTAAAAAACGCATTGGGATGATCTTGGGCATTATGTTTTATAACATGTTGAGTCCAGTCACTATCTGGCTCATCATCATTTTCAGCGTAATGTGACTCACCAAGTATGAGTATTTTTATACCAAACATACTGTTTTCATAATTAGCGCCAACCCAAGGATAGAAATTTACATTTTCCATTTTATTTATCACCCTAAAATCAAATAATTCTATCTACATTAGCACTCTCTACGATGTACATAAATCATCATTCCTAACGTGCCCGAAAATCATCATTCCTAGCGTGTCACTAAATCGTCAAAGGTTTACAGTCTCGCGTGCGCGTACTGCTCCGTTAATCATCAAAGTTCACGCTGTAGCTTCTCAATAATTGCTTGCCTCACAAACTCCGCACGATTGCCCCTAGTCACTCTATCGGCTCTAATGTGAATATCTACCATATCAATCACTGACTGCTCACACGTCACGATTAGGCGCGTTGTCGGCACATCATTAAAATAACGGTTGGTTTTCTTTTTGATTGTTTTCTGCATATTTCCCCCTCGCGCGTACTGGTATCTAAATCATCAAAGTTAACGCTTCAATTCTTCCTGAATATACTTAGCTAAATTGGGTAATTTTTCCTCTACACCTTTTTTCAGGAACTCTTTTTTAGCCGTTGGGCGCTTAAACTTCTGCTTAACTTTCGGGTCATGCACATACGCGGCATAGCTGGCGGAGTAACCAATACGCCCCGTTACTCTTGTGCCGTTAACTGTAACTGTACGAAATTGGCTATTAATCAATGTTGATGTATCGATAGGCGTATAGACTGCGGCTTGCGCTCCAGCATCGATAAGAAACCGCTGCATAGCGCGTGATACGCGTTGCTCTACATGTTGGCAATATTGCTGGAACGATTGATTACGACCTCTTCTCTTAGAGACTTTCACTTTTATCATTGCTGTACTCCAATAAAACTAAAGGGCAGAAATCTGCCCCATTAAAATTAAAAGCTGCCTCTTGCCTTTCTGCCTAACCCATAAGCATGACGTAAAGCATCATCTAATTTCCCACCGTTCATCACTTCATGAATAATTTCATCAAGCGTGATCGTGTTTGTCCTTGGGTCATATTGTGGCTGACCAAATTCAACCTGAGCACTCGCAACGGTGTTATTCACATTGATAACAACATTAGGCACACCACCGCCCCCAATATCACGATTAGGAATAACCTTACCGCCTTCTCCTGGTAAAAGGTAATTTCTCCCTGCGGCTTGGAATATTTCAGGCTTACCACCTTCACCAAATCGATACATTTTATTTGCATCGACCGCACCACCGTTATAACGCCCACCACCAAAGCCAATCATTGACATAGACGTAGCTTTCCCTGCGGCCTGTGCGGTTGTATAGGCTGATAATCCCGTTCCTGATGCGGCTCCGCCTGTTGCGATTGATGCCGCGATTGCTGCTGGTGTCCATGCCGCTAATGCTGCCGCCCCTCCTGCTGTTGCTGCCGCTGCGTTCGCTGCCTGTGAAGCAACGCCAATTGTTTTGGTCAGAATGAAGTTTTTAAGCATCTCCACACCAACCTGAGCAATGGAATTTACAACACTGTTTAGCATCGTATTACCTAACGAACGCAACGCCTCTGACGCATCCATTGAGCCAGTGATTAACCCTGTCATGACGTTTGAAACATTACCCGCCAGAGAATCAACCGCTGAAGCCAACATTTCATAGCCTAGGTTCTGCTGCCTCATTAGCTCCCATTGTGCCGCTAACTGCTGCTGTTGATACTCTTTCTCTGCTGCGGTTCTGAGTAGCTGATATTGTGCGTCAGTTGCCGCTTTGGATGCGGTGAACTGGTCATGGCTAATTTGTTGTTTTGCATAGGCTTCATTAAGTATTTGTAACTCTTGCGCCTTGTATTCTTTCATCATGGCCAACTTCTGAGTATGCTCATTAGCCAATGCCTGAATCGGGTCAAATTTAGCGCGGTTCTCCTCAATGTAATTCACTGAGGCATTGATTTTGATATCGGTCATTCCCTGATTAAATGACACCATCGCCTCACGCCCCATGCGCTCAAAATCTTCCTTGTTGATGAATCCCTCATCTAACAAACGCTTGAGGGTTTTCACTTCCTCACCAAAGGTATGCGCCAGTTTTAATTCTGGGGTGATTTCCTGAGCCGCAATAAAATCATTCACGCGCTGATTGAGGTCAAACAGTTCCGCTGCCTCTTTTGAGATAGCCGCTTTTTGTTTCTCTGTTGCCTGTGCTCCTAGTCGCTGAACAGCTTCATAGATTGCCATTTCGCGGTTAACATCGGCTGCGCCGCTTTCCAGTAATCCATAGCGTTTTTTCAGTGTGGCCAATTGCTCACTCTGACGTTTTATCGCTTCATTCGCTTGGTTGGCGGCTTTAGCTGACCTGTTACCTTTTGATTTACTGCTAAGTGCGGCTTCTTGGGCTTCACGTAACTTGCGTATGGCTTCAATAGCTTTCGGGAGTTCGGTATTGTAGGCTGCTGAACCTTGTTGTAATCCCATTTGCATAAGAAGTAACGAGGCGTTGTATTCATCCAGTGCCGGCTTACCGTCTTTCATGCCAATAGTGAGGGCTTGGGTGCGCTGCTCAATCTCAGTAAGCGAGTTAGCAAGGTTCAAACTGACCTTTTTATCAAACTCATCCGTTAATTCTTGGATTTTCTGTTTAAATATTTCAGAGTCTTTAACAAAGCCATCAGCAATCAATGCCTTTTCCAGCTCTTTGATAGCCTGCTCTTTCTTAACCGCTGCCTCGCTGCCTAATTCCAGTGATCGGGCTACTTGTTGGTTAGCATCAATAACGCCTTTAGCTTGGCGTTGGTAGATTAAATCGGCTCTGGTCAGTTCATCTGTTTGTTGCGCTCTAACCTTAGCAATATCAGCGGCTTTACCTTGCGATACCGTCCAGCGTCGAATATTTTGCTCACCTTCAGAAATAAGTAGCTCATATTGCTGCTGTTTTTTAGTCAGCTCCTTGATTGCGTCAACATAGCTGTCTAGCGCATAAGTAGAGCCTATTTCTCCATCTTGTTCTTTAAGTTTATTAACTGCCTTTTCAATTCTGCCAAGTTCTTCTCTATGGGCTCTGAGATCCACATTTACGGCTTCAAGGCTTTTTTTCTGTCCGTCTAACTCTGTGGTTGTTTCCGCTATTTTCTCGCCTAAGCGGTTAGCCACAACGCGCGCCTGTTTTGCTGACAGTTCGTCAATTTTGTCAATCCACTGATCTACCCTGTCGTTAAACTCTTTAGTTGCGGTGTCATCGTTCATGGCGTTATACAGCGCGTAAACACCTGCGGCAGCTAAAAAGAATACACCAGTAGGACCACCTAACAATCCCACTGCGCCCCGTAACCCTTGCATAGCGATAGACTGAGTTTTAGCGGCTTGTGCTGCGCGGTTATTGGCTACGGTCACTGCGTCCGTTGTGGTTGCTAGTGTGGCTTTCGCTTTTTGCTCTAATGCTAATGCCGCATTTAATTTATGGGTTGCGTTGGCTTCAACTTCTTTCGCTTTAGCAACTTGAGCCTCAACACGCGCAATTTCTTTCCCTGTTGTGGCTAAATGCGTTTTGATTTTGGTTTCTGTGGCGTGTAGGGCGTTGCTGGCTTTGGTGACGCGTTGTAGATTTTCCTCACTCGCTGCCATTTGATAGGTTATTTCGGCATCCTTGAGCTGTACCGCCTGCCGTGCTCTCAGTGACTCTAAATCACGCTGCTTGGCATCATTAGCTGCTTCTAGTGAATAAACGTGCTCTAACGCTGCCTGAGCCGCTTTTAACTCGGCTTGTGCGGATACTGTCAGATTTCTAGCGTTAATGACTTCTTGGGAGGCTGCGGCTTGTAATGCCTGTGCTTTCATTTGAATAGCGCGAGTATGTGAAACCTCGGCTTGTGTGGCGTTAATCGCCCCTTGAGTGTGCTGTAAGAGTGAAGAGGTCGCACTGCCAATGTTAGAAATATACCCCACACCTAATAACCCAGAGACATTACTAATTACCCCTGTAAACCGCGCATTCGCACTAGTCGCTCTATCTGTTGCGGCTGACGCTGCGCCAATTTGCCCCGTTAACTCGCTCATTTGACGTGATAATCGGTTAATTTCAGGCATTTTTAACGTACTGGAAACGGCCATTGCTGTTTTATCGAAACGGTAAAAGGCTTTCGACGTATCATCAGCCTGCTTACCCATTTCAGCCATTTTCCGCTTTGTTTCTCTAATCGCTTTATTCGCTTCAAGCAAGCTCTCAGTCTCACCATGTATGTCTATTGTATAACCTTCACCGTGATACGTCATAATTGTTCCCTCTAATTAATGCACGGCTGATAAGCCACTGACATTACCGTCACGTAATGCAAAACGTGTCATTTCGCCAATCACGTAAATACACTGATCTGTGATGGAGTATGGCTTAGTGAATACATTCAAATATGGGAGCAATAAATCACAGGCCTTACTCTCAACGTCGAACGACTCACCGCGAGACTTAACGATCGATACCGCATTATCAAATAGCCCTGCCGCCAGCAATTCAGGGATCACTTCGCCTGTAATGCCGTTATAAGTCACTAATGTTGTTCCCGTTTCCGCTTTTAGCCCATCAACATAAATCTGAGCTATGGTGCTTGCTAACTGCTGTAACTTTTCCATTAGAACCCCTCACGCTGTAAGGCATCACTTAATAGCCCTTGAATCAATTGGCTAATAGGCGCTCGTTGAATGAAAACATCTTTTTCACCCTGTTTTTCTTTAAATTTTTTAACGCGATCTACTATGTCGCTTTCAATTGACACTGCCTTGAAGGTTCTTTTTTGCTTATCCATGATTATTTACCCACCCTGTAATTATATACACTACAATTATAATCCAGAGCAAAAAATAAACAACAATATATTGCTATAAATAATCGAAAGTATAGAAATATTTCCTAATTATTTTGGCTTTGATGGTATTAAGACAACAAAAAAACCGACTCAAGGTCGGCTTTTGTTTTTTAGGTGTTTTCTAGTTTAGAGGTTTTGCATAGTTGGTTAGAATGGCTAATTTACCATCTTTATCTCTAATACCAACTGAAACTAACACTTTGTACCCTTCTTTGTCGTATTCAGCCTTTATCTTGCTACACCCTATTTTATTTAGGCAAGCAATAAAGTTTGATTCATCCTCAATTTTAATTATTTTATTTGTTGGATCACCATACGCTACATTCACCTCATCAACCGCATTGTTAAATTTCTTCATTACTTCTTGTTGGCTTGTTTCACCCAATGCCTCTGAGCGTAATACTTGAACCAACCCTAGTTTTTTATTAAATATTAAAACCGTTGATCCTGTAACTCCGCTTGGAGTATTGGTTACCTCACACACTGGGAACTTACATCCTTCACCATCTAAGTTTAGCTTTTGAATTTCCTCCACCGATTGCCCCCACTTAAATCCGTAGGGTGCTGGTGGACTGTTATCACATCCCGATAGAAACAAAGCCAATAGAGCCGTTATCATGATTTTTTTCATTTGGTGATCCCTTTAGTTGATAAGGCCAATTATACATAACCGCCTCGGCTTATGCTTTGGCGGTGTTCAACTAATAACTATCTGTAACGCCTAATCAGAGCCTTTCTAGCAATTTTGATTTGATCTGGCGTACCTGTAATAACCATGCGTCTAAAAATAAATCCTGAAGTTTTGACATTAACGTCAGCGATACGCCTGACGGCTTGCATGGCATATTTAATTTTATCAAGCTCAAAAATTGTATAAGCCAATTCAATTACATCTTGATTACCTTTGCTTCTGTAAATAATTTTCATAAGGCTCCTGTATCATTTCTTTAGCCACTCTATCAGTTTTTTCTCCGCTATGCTTTGTTGTTCTGGCGTAACCTCTCCGTTAGGTTGTCCGTGTATATCAAACCGATTGCCGCCCAGAGTAAGGGCTTTCAAATAAGCCTTGCGGCTGATGTATGACCGTAATCCCTGTTTAATGTGGCTCTCTGGGATATCCAGTCCTTTATCTTTAACCTCTGCAATCATGGCTTCCTTGATGCCAATCATTAGCGGCTTGGCTTCTAGTTCACTGAATAGCGTCCAATGCTTCGCTATACGGTCGATACGGTGTTGTTTCTTCTTCGCATGAACATCTGCCTTGTTTTTCTTCTTCGGTTGCTGTGGTGCTTCCTGTGGCGTTTTAGCTTGTATACTTTTTGATGCGTTCGTCGCTGGTGGATTTGTTACGTTATTGTTATTTTTTCTTAATGATAAAGTCACTCGGGTCATGATTTCTTTTTCCTCAAAAAAACTTTTCTATTAAATACGCGATCAGGTGTTGGTTCAGTCGGTTCAGTTGGTTCAATTTGTAAAGATGCTTGTTTTTAAAGTATTTATTTAAAAATACTGAACCAACATACCCATGATTTGAACCGACATTTTCTATGTATGAACCAACATCGAATTTAAAAATGCCATCCAGTGGAAAAACTCTTTAATTCTGTGTGTTGGTTCAAAATGCCACTTTGTCGGTTCAAAACAGCCTCTTGTTGGTTCAGTGTTGGTTCAATAAATGCTATTTTTCCCTTATAAATCAATAAAACTTATCTACTGAACCAACTGAACCGACACTAAAACGATAAAATCACGCACATGAAAAAAACATTATGAGATTTTCATCCCTCCGCTAGTTGTTGCTCAATTGTTATCTTCTTCTGTGCTATCTGGAGCGAACTGCAAAACGTAAACATTAAATTGCCGTCCGTCTATGCGTGGGCTTTTTCGTTGATAGCCTCTCCCACTGGTGGGTGGTGTTAACATGCCAGCCATTTTTAACGCCTCAGCAAATTGTTTGTAGTTAAACCCTGCCGCGATTTCTTTCTCAAAGGCGGACGGGAAGGTATAAAAGATTATCGGGTCATCCTCGTTACTGCCTTTCTTCCTATATCCTGCAAGGTCTCTAATAGGTAGATCCCTAACATCATAAGGAATTGGGGCAAATCGGCTTAATCCGTGAGCATTCAAAAACGCCTCAGCTTGTTCTTTGATTTGCTCATACTCTTTGTTTCCCGTGCCGAACTCTGCAACCCATACGTTAAATATTGCTTGAACTACATCCCTACAATCTTGTTCACTCCACCCCGTAATCACACGGCCCATAATCAAAGCGGCTTCAATCGTGGCGAATCGGTCGCTCGCTCGGTGTACCTGTTCCCCGTAGCTACTTGGAATTAACTTATTCCAGCGTTGCTGGGCGGCTCTGTAGGCTTCTTTAGCTTCGTCTTTATGATTCGATAGATACTCAATCCAATAACGTCCTGCTGCCCCGTAGCTATCACGACAATTCACCTTGATTAAATCCGCGTGGGCTTTCCCTGTTTCACATTCGTGTAGTTCGGTGGCGCGTTCTATGGGGATATTTAGTAATCGCACTAATTGCCCTGCGTTCACTTTCACACCTGAATTTAATAAAAAGGTTTCAATGTCTTTTTCCCCTGTACTAATGGCCACCGTCCGCCAGCTTTGAACCTGCCTATTGCCACCATCTTTCGCGCCTTGTATCTTGCCTTTGCCATTAAACAGCGTGTAAGCTGATTTATAGACGTGTTTAGGGTCTGCCCCTTGTCCAACTTCATCCAAATACAAAAGCCCGTCATTGTGCGCTACAGCCTCGTTAGTCATGCCGTATTCAGTGCCATACCACGTTAAACGCTGCAAATCGGGATCACCGTACAAGCTCACGGCCATATCTGCGGTGGTGCTTTTCCCTGCTGTCGATTGGGCGTAAATGTGAATACCAAAGCTGTCCGCCCCTGTGATACTCGTCATCGGTGCGGCTAAGGCTGCGCCAATCGCAAACATCATAAAACTATTACCGTTAGCCAATCGTGCAACATCATTCCGCCAGCTTTCTACTGTTCCGCTTGTCTGGTAGGCGGTAGCGGCTGCGCTTTGCCCGTTAAAAAATATCGGTTGCTCAGGTGTACCAATGATTGAGCCGTCTGGCATGATGTACGCGCCTTTGTGCCAGCCTGATTTATTGGTGATACTCCAATTCTCTTTGAATTTCTGGCGCAAGAGCCAATCAGATAAAGACTGTCTTAGCCCTGATTTAGTTGTCACAATTAGCCCTGCATTTTTAAGCGTTTTCCAGCCCTCACGCTCGCCAATATCCCCCATCGGAACAGCTTGAACGTTGTTATTGCCCCACTCGAAAATCAAATACTTTTGATTCAGGTCATTAACGCCTTTCGTAATGCGTTTTATGGCGTTAGATAACCATTGTTCATGATTGATGATCTCCCCTGTTTCTTTGTCCGCTTTAGGTGTAACCAGAAATACACCGTCGTCGCGTGATTCAATGCGTATTTTCATGGGGTCTGATTTAAGGGCTTTGTGGTTTACATCAATCTCAATCATTACCTTACTTCCTTGTTTATCCACTTCGGCATTAAATGCCTGTCTTGCTGCCTCAATGCCGTGTGATAAGCGATAATCATCCCAATCGGCTTTATCATCAGTAGGCGGTAAAACAGCAATACCATTAACCGCCTTAGCTGCCTTTTCAGCCGCTAGCTTTCCTGTGTTTGATTGGTCGGGTTTAATATCGTTGTCACCTGCAATGATAATCTGGCTCTCTGGGTACTTCGTCCGCATCACCTTAGCCACATGAATTAAGTTACCCGCATCAATTGCCGCTACTGTGTACGCTTCTGGTTGGATTAACTGGCACGTCATGGCGGTTGCCAATCCCTCAGCGATTATCACCGTAGAAACATTTACAGGCTCATTGATAGGGTAATAGCTGCCATTCTTCGCACTATCGAGTAATAGCCGTTTCTCGCCATTAGGTTTAATGGTCTGTGCGGCTGTGATTGTGCCGTCAGCGTCCATCAATGGAATAATTAGCGATCCATCTGTTAATAGGGTCACGGTGGTACTATCAAAGCCTTTAGTCTTGAGATAATCGGATTCACCCTGTTTAGCATTGGCAATTGTGCGGCTGTATCGCGCTGCAAAGCGTTTATGCTTCTCTACCTGCTCGTTAGCTTGGTTCTGGGCTTGCTGCGCTTTCAATGCGTCCTGTTGCGCTTTTACCTCATGGCTACGGTAGGCTGGTGGATTATCTGAACGGGTATCAATACCAATCATGCCAGCCACCTCATAAGCGGCTTCTGTCACGCTGCCCCCCAGAACACGCTGAACTAAGTCCAACCCATCACCCGAGCCGCACTGGTTACAAATAAACGTGCCGTTGCCGTCTTTGTCGTCAAATCTAAAACGGTCTTTACCGCCACAATGAGGGCAAGCGGTGTGCGTGTTTAGGGGCACTTCTGCCCCAAGGTTAGATAATATGTTTTGCCATTGTCCGTTAGCTTTCAGCTTCACCTCACGGATAACATCAATCGGTTTCATTGAAACGCCCCCTTATCGGCTAAAGAGTCGCCCATATCATTAATCATGCTTTGCCAAACCTCGCGCCCGTAACCCGTGATATAGCCATTAATCACGCACTGATCCATTAAACTAACGGCTGTTGTTTCCCACATAGGAACAGACTGTTTAAGTGCTTCCAGCAAATAACTATCGACGAGCATTCGAATACCTTTCACACCGTCAATAATGGCAACCTCAATGGCCTTATTGCCTACATTCATCGGAAACCAATCACCGCCATTACGTGTGGTTACATCGTGATAAATAGCGGCTGCGTAGCTATTCGCCAGTGAATTAACTTTAAAATTCTTCGTTATCATGTCATTACGTCCTTTTAATGAATGGTTACGGTGTTGCTAAACTCACCATCTTCTATCGCCCGAATGAGATCATCATGAAGAATAGATAATCCCTCGCGCCCTCGGTCTGATAGTCGGCAACCTTGTTTAGGCTCAAGATTGATAAAATCCCTATACATTCTTATGGCCATAGCAGGGGCATATCCTGATTCGTAATGCTCATAAGCTGCGCCCTCAACGTGGTTTGCCAATAACATACGTTCGCTTGCTGCATAAATAGTTAAGGCTGCGTGTTCATTGCGATACACTGCTGCGGTAATCTTTCCGCCTTTCCCGTTATCGGTTTGATGAAATCCGTTATTGTCGGCCTGTTCCATGACAAAAGAGGCGGCAACAATCCAACGCCAGAGAATGACGGTTTGCTCAATGGTGGATTTAAAAAAGCCTTCAACCTCACCTTTGCTAATGGCTAAAACCAACTCAAAACCCATTGATAAATGACCATCAAAACTACCGTCATTTAATGCGTCCAATGCCTCGGTATAGCTGATAGCTTCTTGGTTAGCTGCGTCAGTAATGAGAATTACACCGTGTTCGCTGTGCTCGAATGCGTTAATGTTTGTAATATTCATCGGTTCGCCTCCACTACCGCTAACTTATAAGCTCGCAACACATGCGAGGATTTACCTGTAATAACTGTTTTAATCACTAAACCGTGCTTTGTGCTGGCTCTTACATTGACTTTAAGTAGTACCGCATCCACAACCCGACGATGTTTTTTATATTGAAATAGATTGCTGGTTACGGTGATTTTGGCGACTGCGCCACTGTCAAAATAATTAAGTTTCATTATTTTCCCTCTGCCGCTTCGTTCATTTCATCCCTAATCGAATAAACAACAATCAACACTGCCCAGATCATGTTTCTGGTTTCGTCGCATTCCTCTGCGTCCAGCCACGTGGAAAGCAAGGTGATTAGCATTAATACTTTTGATTGGTGCGGCTCCAGTAACCTTTCCACTTCGCGTTTTTGTTCCTGCTTCATTACTTCACCTCACGCACATAGTTAATTCGGATATCGGTTAAACCGTCACGTTGCGCTTCTCGCATCACTTGCGATTGTGCGTCTTTCTGGGTGGTAGATATCACCTGCTTACAAATACCTAGCGTTAACCCTTTAGGTGTTGTGCCATATCCTGCGATTTGAAACGTTCTCATGAGCGATAATCCCCCATATCCTGAATGTGTAGCTGTGAGGCTTGCTCAATGGCAATTACCATTGGTTTAAGTGCTTTTTTCTCCTTACGACGTAGGTTCATGGCATAACTACCGCGCCTACCGTGACCTTGATAAGAGTCAGCTTCTAAACGGCTAATCAAGTTCTGAGCCTCACCAATTGGCATGGCTTCAAGTTCCGCCAGCGTGGGTATTTGAATGTGTTTAATTTCTGGGAATTCAGAGAGTCGGAAATAACTGTTAACCATTGAACGCTGAACCTGCCACGACAAATCATCAGTAAATGGCTTGGCAACCATCAAATAACCTGACTCAGTGATAAGCATTAGCTCTTTTGCTTTTCCGCCTATTTCCAGTTCGGGCAACTCGGTACGTATTACGTACTTAGTGAGCAAAAAGTAATCTACCCCATCAATGAAGTGCTTTTTATGCGTGTTGAATGTGCGCTTTGCTGTACCTTTCGGGCGTTGGTGTACCTCGTCAATCATGGCAAAGGTCACTACTCGCTTACCTTGATACATGAATGGGCTTAAGCTGGTGGCATTGATAGTGACCTGTCTCATTTCAGCACCTCCGCAAGCCTAGTGATTTCTTTCCCTTGAGCACATACAAGGCGATTAACTGCTCTCAGTAGAAAATGTGTATCTGTATCAGCCTCATTCTCTACAGCCGTTAACAGTGGGATTAACAACGCTTGGAGTTCTTCGTTGATATGCTCGACTTCTTCCAAGGTAGATAAGTGACCAACTTTTAATTTAATTGTTTTCATTTGGTCGCCTCCTCGAGGGATTCGCATATTTCTGCGTTGAAGTCATACGCAATAGAAACGAGGTCGATTAACTCACGCGAACAATCACTACTCACTTGCTCCAAGATAACGGCAAGCAATGAATTGTTTTGCTGCGCTTTGTATGCGGCTCTGTCTAATGGAATAGGCTTGCTCATGCTTCCCCCTCTGATACGGCTTCTTCTGCTGTCTTGCTGATAATTTCAATTAGCTGAATTTTTAGTTCTGCTTCATCACGTTGATTTGATAAAGACAAAGCGGCTTCTGCTAGGCGTTGGATTTTGTTCAATGCGTCAGATAGGCGTGAAATACTCATGCTTTCGCCTCCTGTGCCACAATTTCCTCTTGAAGAAATACACAAACATCACCTGATAACTTCGCCATAAGAGAAGCCAAAGTGGATATTTCACTGCCTTGTAACTGGTGAGGGTGTGATTCAATGAGTAGGTTAATTAACTCAACCTGATGCGCCTTTTCAGCGGCTTGATGAATAGTGATATCCGCCATAATTAAGCCCTCCCCGCATAGGTGTATTCGTTGCTGAACTGGCTTAATGGAACAATGACAGGACTATCAAAGCCGTCTCTCTGAAAGGTCACACGGTTGAATTGAACCGATAGAACTTTGACGGTTTCGCCATTATTTTTGTGAGTGTAGAAGTCATTAGGTTGAGGGTTACGCATGAGCCACCTCCTGAGCAGGTAAGCGACCAGCGAATGACAGAATGTAATCACGTACAAGCATCAGTCTTGCACTGTTCTCGTTCGGTGCTGTAACAGCAATGCGGCAAGGTTTAGCGGTAGTATCTGAGCGTTTAATGCTCAAAAACAGAAATTTGAATTGAGTTTGGGTAGGGGCTGCCATCATAACGATGATCTCCTTTAGTTTATCTAAGGAGTCACCACCAGAGGTGCAAATCTCTATAGGGGTGGTGACACTGACAGGGTTTGCACTACTGGTACTAAAGGAAACCAGCCAACCTTTCGGTTGCCCTGCCAGCATCACCATTGAATTTGGGCGATATAATACCGCAAATTGTAGGTGTGCATAGGCACAGACACAAAAAAAGACGCAAGGCGCGTCATGTGTCACCTTTAGTATATTCAGGGTGCAAATCCTGACACTAGATTTTGCTAGTGCGTTTTTACTATAGCCAAAAGTGAGTAGGAAAGTAAAGTGATTGTCATCAAAGTTTTTAACTAAGCATTCGTATTTATCTGTACTGACTGCAAAATGATCGCTATGTTGATAGTTCTCACTTGCTCGATATTCAATATCGACGTTTCCAAGGGTAGCCGATTGGCTGCCCTTTTTTATGGACTCCGAAAACTCAATTCTTTCGTTTTTTATGGTGTCTAATAACTCAATTCCGCCTCGTGTAGTGACCCAGATTAAACCTTGCCAATGAGGATAATTCTCCTCTTTAGAAAGGTGAGAAAAATCACCTTTAGCAAATGGTGTAAATTCTCCACGTTTTGAGTGACTCAAATTTGAGTAGCGCAAAATATCAGCGTATTTATAACCTGAGAAATATTCCCCAGATTTATTTCCCGTAAATTTGGGTGATTGATTGGCGTAAATTTTCGCTGATACATCGGCTAAAGTTTTAGCTGAGCACTGAGCCAAAATATTGACTGAGTAACCAGACGAAAGTTTGTCTGATTGACTATAACTTGAAGTTAGATTCAAGATGGATAAAAGGGCGTCCATTTTAACCGACTCCCCACCTGCCAGTAGGGGATCATTTGCTTGGTAGGTAATACCCTTTATTAAACATAGGGTAATCATTGCGCCACCTCTACACGTTGCGCTAACCACTTCTGAGATAAGCCGATTAACTTGTCCTTGCGTGCGTGATAGTCCATACCTAGCTCAATTAACGTTGTATTGGTCTGCTCAAGGTATGAAAGGTGCTCTAATTGCGTCTCGCTCATAGCATCACGAGGATTGCCAATAATACCGTTCTGTTTCGCCCATGCCTTAGCCGTAAGTCCACCTAATACAATACGGTTCAGCATGTTTGACTCAGTCGTGTAATGGTGCGGTAGTGTGTTTTTGCCTTGCTCCATACGTGCCAGCTCTAACGCTGAACACATCGGCTTAAAGTAACTGGCCACTTTTAGGCGTGATTTAAGTTGATGGCGTAATTGCTTGGTAATTGTTGGCGCGACTTTGTGTAGTGCTTCTTCACACTTGATAAAGTATTGACGGATTAAGCGGCCTTGTTCGGTACGCTCAACCATTGCTAATTCTTTAGCTGTATTTGTGGTAATCCAGTAATCAGACTCAGGGCGACCAACTTTATTAATTTCCACCCGTTCGGGTGTTAATTGGTCATTAATTGAACCATCACAATTAAAGTAATCAGTATTTTCTATAAATGTATATTGAGCCGTTCTGGATTTAAACCAGCTTGAAAATACACGTCCAACTCCTAACGCTTCATGTAATGAACGAGCACTAACTACGCTAGAAGATAATCCGCCTACTTTAATATGTGAAATAGGTAATAATTCAGCAAAAGATAATTCCTTAATATCGCTAGAGTGGTTTTCAGGGTGAGCGAATCCCTGACCCATTACGGTCATTTTATTTTTCATATTGTTATTTCCTTATTATTCGGTAGGGTACTGCGACAAAATTAATTCAGATTGTGATTTCGAAATGCCTTCATATCCGCCAGCATTGGCGCGTTGGTTGATGAGGTTAATTACCTTCTGCGCGTCTTTCTGGCTACGAATGCGATAACGATAATGTGATCCAATGCCGTCTGGGTTCGGTTCGTCAGTACGCTCTAAATTAATATCCAGCTTTCTTTCAAGTTCTGAAAAATAATTACGACCTGATGATAAGCGACAATATTTTAAAATATCATTTTCGGTAGAACCGTTATAAGCAGATAAAAAATATTTCCATGCTTTGATTTTTTTCGGTGGGTTCTTTGGTAGAATAGACAATGCTACGTTATTCTGAGAAGCCACCTGTGACGGGTGGTTTTTCTTTTCCATTATGCCACCTCACCAGTACGTGATTCAGCAATCTTATTTGCTACCCACTCATCCACTTCTGACTCAACGAAAGCAATAGAACGAGTACCGATTTTTACTGGCTTTGGAAATTCATTTCTTGCAATAAGTACATACAGCCACGCTTTAGCATAGCCTGTACGGCGCATTACTTCAGGTAAACGAATGAGATTTTCTTTTAAGGTTGTAATTGTTGGCATGATGCCCTCTGTTATCTAGTTAATGATACGCCTTAGTGGACGTCCGTAGATCTCAAGAGGGAATATACTTTTTTAGGTTGGAGGTTTTCGTAATATGACAAAAATAGTTCGTAATATTACGAATCAATATTTTTAAGCCAGCCAGAAACTGTATTTCCACTAGGCAAAGGAAGACCCTGAGCATCAAAATCTTTTCTTATTACCCCTACTGGACTTTCAATATGAGAGCGAGGGTTATCTGCAATATCTTTCCCGTATCTCACACAAGTTAATCCATATATATATTGAGCCATAGCATTAATAGTCTTAGGGGACTCTTTTTTATCTGCTTTACAGCCACCTTTATTTGTTAATTTTAAAATATTAGATTTTTTAATTACAGGCAATGCGCCACTCGGTACGCTTGTACAAGGCATAAGCTGATGAGCGTAATCGCCATTATTAACTAAATTGAGAAGATGTGTTAATTGCGCTATATGCTTGTCAACTAAGGGATTCAAACGATCTGCATGAGCTAATTTCATAGCCTCTACTATTTTTAAAGACTCACTAATATCAACTGGGGATAATACCTGATATAAGTCATTACCCTTGATTAATACAATCCCTCTTACGCCATATAAACTTCTCAGTGGTTCATTAAGCCCAACACCCTGGCTATAAAGGCATTCATTGAAGTGTTTAATTACACCGCAAAACATAGCATCCCACAGTCCATCAATTCTAACTATCTCATTATTTATTGGTATTGCATGCTGAATTAAAGTTTCTGGCATTACTGCGTCACTATTCAGCATTTCTAAATTAGCCTTTATCAATGCGTCAGGATCATCAAGTGCTACCGATAATGGAACAGTTTTCAATGAAACTTTTCTTGCGGGGGTGGGGGCTTGAAAATATATAGATGGGGAAATTGCTTCGTCTGCGACGAGCCTTGCGATATCACCAATAGATACTTGTATATCTTGTTTATCCGCTAAAAGCGTCACTATTTCTGAATAGCTTAACCATTCACGATATGCAGATATGTCCACGCCTCATCTCCCTGAGTTTCCATGTGGTCTATTACCGTCCACTAAATAATACTAAAGTAAAGTCTATCGTATATCTGCTTATTATCAAGTGTACTAATTAGATAGTAATTGTGGATAACTTCTGTAATATTTTAAATATTTTTTGTAATAACAAGCAGTTCCAACATAAAAAAACCAGACATTTTACTGTCTGGTTCAGTATTCGATCGCTGGCTACTTAAGCACGTTTAAAGTTACCGTGGACAACATTATCCCCGTTCTCTAATGCTCCCATGTAATCAGCGTACCATTGAAGCATTTCTCTACGTCCATCAATATACTGAGCATGGTTATACGTTCCACGAATAGAGTTCTTATCAACGTGTGCTAGCTGTGTCTCAATCCATGCTGTGTTATAACCTTGTTCATGTAGGATCGTGCTCATTGTGTGCCTGAATCCGTGGCCTGTGGCTCTACCATCATAACCAATACGTTTTATGACCTGATTTATTGCCGCTTCACTCATCGGCTTAGAGGCATCATTCCTGCCATGAAAGATATACTTAAACCGCCCTGTTAAGGTTTGTATTTCTCTGAATAATTCTAACGCCTGTGTAGAGAGTGGAACCATATGGGGACGACGCATTTTCATACGCTCTTTGGGGATTTCCCAAATAGCTTTATCAAAGTCAATTTCTGTCCATTCAGCGGCTCTAAGCTCAATAGTACGAACACCTGTTATCATTAATAGCTTTGTCGCAATTTGAGTGATCTTACTTCCACTACATACAGATAGTGCCTGTAAAAAATCAGGTAATTCATTAACGTTTAAATGGGGGAAGTGTTTTGCTTTTGGTGTAGACAGTGCGCCAGCTAATTCTGATGCAGGGTTATACTCCGCCCGCCCCGTCACAATTGCATAGCGGAATACTTGGTTACATGCCTGTCTTATCTTCTTTAGCTTATCTAACACACCACGCTTTTCTAATTTTCTAAGCACCTCTAGCATATCTAGCGGCTTAATTTCTGTAATGCTAGCTTTACCAATATAAGGGAAGATATCTTTCTGGAAGGCTTCTAATAAGTCATCAGCATAACCTTGCGACCAATTCGGCTTTTTATAGTCATGCCATTCAAGCGTGATTTTCTCAAAGCTATTATTGACCTGAGACTCTTTTTCTCGCTTTTCGGCTTTCTTTACCAACGATGGATCATCACCTAACGCTAATATGCGCTTGGCTTCTTCTCTTTTAGCCCTAGCTTGTGCGAGTGATATTGATGGATATACACCTAAAGCCAGCCTTTTCTCTTTACCAGCATATCTATATTTCATACGCCAATACTTAGAGCCATTTGGAGCAACTTCTAAATACATGCCCCCACCGTCAGAAAGTTTATAAGCTTTCTCTTTTGGCTTGGAAGTATCTACTTGTCTGGCTGTTAGCTTCATTTGGGGGCACCGATTTTCATTGAACGGGGTAATGCCCCCAATTATGCCCCCACATAGTTGTAGATTTCAATAGACGTGACTAGACCTTGGAATACTATGATTTCTTGTGATAACTGATTTTATAAGGGTTTTATAGACTGTTGTAGACTTTGAAATACTTGAGAATGGTACGCCCTACAGGATTCAATATAAATACATAATACACTGATTATAAACGCATTAAATTCATTCAATTTCGTATCATGCCCCCAATTATGCCCCCTTTTTATTTTGTGACTCAAAAATTAAGAGGTTCAGGCTTCAGTATTCCCAATGCCACCAGCATTGCATAAATATCATCAATGGCAATTTTATTGCAGATAATGAAACACCAACCAGAAATAACCTTACCCGTCTTTTCACGACTCCGTTTCAAACGGAACTGTAAAATTAACACTTGTGAGATTTAAATGACGGCAGTGATTATTTGCGCACCTCAATATGAGGTGTACAAAATAGAATAGGTAGGCTGGTGGACTTATTCGAACTGCCCCGATATTTTCGGGTTAGTTAAAGGTAGGCAACTAATTGTGGGTTAGCTTAAAGAGGTGAAATGCCCTCTTTAGATTTTTCGATTTCAAATCGACTTATTGATACTAACATTTACTAACCAGTAACTATCTGCGCCCCTGTTAGCTGATAACCATTAAACCATTCATAACGACCTGTAGCAGTTACTTTGTTTCCTTTCTGGCAGGTCATTAGCTCCAGCGCGTTAATATCGAATGCCACTATCTTTAATGGGTACGGGCTACGCTTGTCACTCTCAACCTGAATAGTCATTGTGGCCATAACTTTACCTGTGGCTGTTTTAACTCGCTCAGGGGCTTTTATTACCGTTCCTGATGAGGTGATCCTGATTGATTTTGCTTTTCTCATTTCTGGTTTATTCATCTTGATACCATCACAATATAAGCCAGTGGTTAAAATATAATGCTAGTGGGACTCTGGAAGATCGGATAATAATTCTAATTTCTAGGGGTGATCTAAACGTTAATTTATCCATGATGATACGGGATAATCCCGTATGTAGATATAAGCTGTTGATTATACTTAATTCCGTTAAATCGACGGAATCAAAATATAACTGATTGATAACATTTAATTCTGTCACAAAACCAGATTAACGCTCATTGGTCATCGTTTCAGTGACCAATGGTAATAGATGGCAACTCATTGTTTTTATTAAAAGTGGTCACAGTGACCTCTCGCCTTGCCACAACTCATTGATGTAACTACAAACGGTCAATTTGACCTCCTGAAATCTTAGCGTAACCTTAGTGTTAGTTTCCATTTGCTAAAGCGCGCTTTCACTGGAAACCATTGTGGAAACCTCCCCGTAACATCCCCGTTTAACCTTGCCGTAGTTCGTTATTGTCGCGACCTATCTTTCCCTCATTAGTGAGGGCAACATCAATTTTAAAATATTGCGGTAACATTTATTTTGGTTCCCTCATCAATGAGGGTAGCATAGTTTAAGTTATTGATATTTATTCAGAGTGATTATTTGCACTGTGGGATTAATCACCATCGGTAACCATTCCTGAGTGGTTACTTTTGGTGGTTACCAGAGTGGTTACTTTTATCTCATGGCCATGATTAGAATATTGCCAGCCAGTGACGAGCCTCCAATTTCAGAGCCTCATGACTCCTTAATCTCAAGGAGTCCTATTCGACCGCCTTAAGTGCCCTTGATTTCAAGGCAACCTATCATCGTTTCGGTGCTGGCTTAGTCCATTGGTAGGTTGGTGCTGTCATTCTGCGTCTGTGACGCTCTTTAGCCTGTATTGTCTGGGCTACACCTGTTCTAATTGCCAGCCTATCGCGTCCGTTAAGTGATTGCCCTTGCTGGTGGGCTAACTCCATCATAACGGCTTCTATTGCTTCACGTTGTAACATGGCTATACCTCAAAGGTGTTGTGATTATAGCTATACCTTGGTTGTGCTGAATTGGAACAATCAAAGCCCATCAATCCACTAGCATAAAACATGCTGTTTTGCTGGCAGCCAGAGTGGCAACCGTCAAAATGGCAACCACGCTCACAGGTTAAAATACGCTATCTCATGGCGAACCCAAAGTGACGGTCTCGGATAAATCAATAGGTTATGTTTTACAGTGGCAACCAAGTTATATCCGTCAAGACTAGTCAAAACTTATTCCCCTTGTTTTGCTGCGTACCATTCTGCGTACTTTTCCATAACATCATGATTTTATTTAATTATAGCGAAATGCGAGAATTAAACACATACCTACTGCGTACCTATTTAATTTTTGACGGGGCTTATAAATTTGTTTGACACGATGTCTGGTTTTGTCTGGTTCTGATGTCAACAATTGTCAACATTCAGTGGAGGGAGTATCCAGTAAAATATAGCCTTTTCGGTGGATACCAAAACGGATACCTTACAATCACTATAGCAACACCATAGTACCACCGTGGTTTATATTAGTACCATTTCGGTACGTTATTACTGCGATTCTTTTTGACATCAAAATAACTACACCGTGTTTTTTTTGGATGATTAGCTGTACAGGCTAATACTTAGCTACTTTGGCTAAAGGCACTAATTTGTGGTTTTGATATGAGAGCTTCATTTCAAGCTGTCCTCAGTATCAAGGGTAGCATTTCAACTGTCACCCTTTCCGACTATGGCCATAATCACAATCGTTAACCCTCCTCAATTTTGAGGGCATTGTTTCTATTGATAAATACAGGCTCAAAAATGAGCCGATTGATTCTATTGGTAAAATTATATTGCGCTCAAATTTGAGCTTTGCCATGTATTCAGTCAGTTACAAGACGCAATAATACGCTTTGCTTGTTTTACAGTAAGTTACCCTAACTTTGTTATATTAAGTTATACAATTACTCGTTAAATCCACCAGCAATTTTACATTTTCTAATCTGTATAACATCGTTATACGCTGATATAATAAACACTCACTGAGCTAATAACGGACTATTATCATGAGCAAATCTAATCTTATTGCCTTTCGTTTACCTGCTGAATTGCAAGCCCTGTTTAATGATGCTGTATCGAACTCTGGTACCGATAAAACAGCGTGGATAGTCTCAGCTATCAAAGAGAAGTTAAACCGCCCAGACAGTAATCCTGATGCTCGTATGCTGTCGCTGGTGGAACGCCTAGAATCGTCTGTGGCGTCTTTGATTGCTGGCAAGGCTGATATTCCACCTTATACCTATAATGAGTCTGCTGTCGTTTCTGTGGTTAATTTGGTGCTGTCAGAGGGTATAGATAACGGACGCATTATAGCTGAGCGAATTAACGAGGCTGGCTATCAGACTAAAGGCGGTAAAGCGTGGGATAAAGATATTTATTCAGCATGGAAGCGTCACAAGGATATTTCGTACAAGTTGAGTTTCTGATTGTTATAAGTAAATATTTATATCAAACATCTGTCACTTGTCTACTTGTAGCAACTTAAGGGATTCAAAATGAACAATACTGAAATCTATGGGATTGAAAAAATAAATAAAGCCTATCGTTTACGCCTACAAGAGATTGAGTCTTGCCATACTTCGGGGGAGAGAATGTCTCGGATAATGGCTTGGAATGCTTTTATCAATGACCAAGTTAGATTAGATGATACTAACTCTTCAACTGATAAAATAGCCAGTTTAAAGTATATGGAATCAATTGAGCTAAATGACGGAGATATTGGAATAAGTGAGCCTGAATTTATTAACTATTTTTTTGATGAAACTTGCGTTATCAATAAAAGGGTCACACAAAAGAAAGTTAAATTTGTATTTTACTTATTTCTTGCTTTAGCTGCTTATGGAATTTACGCCATCTTTTTTAAATAAAATCAACATCCGTAATTGCGTTTATTAACATCAAAGATAGTAATTTACTTGCGCACGAGACCTTATCAAAACTTATCATCTAGTGCGCAATTTACCGATACATTCCGATACATATCAAACTGCGAATGATTACTAAGTTTTACTAAGTTCAACGTGTAGTTTTATATAGTTGAAAACTGCGAACAACCTTAACATTTCTCAACAATGAACCATAACAATTGATAACAGGTCATCATTGAACAAAACCAGACAGAAAGCGGCTTTAATACTACATTCCCACTTCATGGCCAACTGGGAAATTCGCACTTTTGTTCGCAGTTTTAGTGCGCAATTTTGATATCAATTCGCAGTGTGATATTTCACTCAATATTATCTATTTATCGGTATGTTAGCTGCCATATCAATAAGTCTAAAACGTTAGGATTTGTTAGGATTAATGCGTGAGGTTTCGTGAGGTGGCATTGGACTGAAATATGTTATCAAATGTTATCATTTACCCTTAAGAAACCTTAAGATTTTACCTGAAATAATCTTAGGATTTCTTAGGATTTTGGCATTAGAAAAACATTAAGAATTACTTTCGCGTTTAGCATCACCCATTGCTTTCTTAATTGCTGGTATTGCGCCTTCATAATTAAAATAGCCGCTAGATGGATGATACAAATAGGCTACTTTAACATTATCATTTAACGCAGTAACCCATTCACCTAACATAGAGCCTAACACTATAACTACATCGGGTTTCAATGATTCTACAACGGCTAAAAACGGTTTTTTCTGCTGCTTCCCACATTTCAGTTGTTGGCCTAATTCGCCCTGACTCTCCAACAATACCCTGTACATAATTGTAGAAAGCTACATGTTCCCAAAAATTAGAACGTGTATCTTCTGATAGTTCATCTTCACTATATAGCCCTAATACAGCTTTAGTAATTTTAGTAAAAAACGCATTGGGGATGATCTTGGGCATTATGTTTTATAACATGTTGAGTCCAGTCACTATCTGGCTCATCATCATTTTCAGCGTAATGTGACTCACCAAGTATGAGTATTTTTATACCAAACATACTGTTTTCATAATTAGCGCCAACCCAAGGATAGAAATTTACATTTTCCATTTTATTTATCACCCTAAAATCAAATAATTCTATCTACATTAGCACTCTCTACGATGTACATAAATCATCATTCCTAACGTGCCCGAAAATCATCATTCCTAGCGTGTCACTAAATCGTCAAAGGTTTACAGTCTCGCGTGCGCGTACTGCTCCGTTAATCATCAAAGTTCACGCTGTAGCTTCTCAATAATTGCTTGCCTCACAAACTCCGCACGATTGCCCCTAGTCACTCTATCGGCTCTAATGTGAATATCTACCATATCAATCACTGACTGCTCACACGTCACGATTAGGCGCGTTGTCGGCACATCATTAAAAATAACGGTTGGTTTTCTTTTTGATTGTTTTCTGCATATTTCCCCCTCGCGCGTACTGGTATCTAAATCATCAAAGTTAACGCTTCAATTCTTCCTGAATATACTTAGCTAAATTGGGTAATTTTTCCTCTACACCTTTTTTCAGGAACTCTTTTTTAGCCGTTGGGCGCTTAAACTTCTGCTTAACTTTCGGGTCATGCACATACGCGGCATAGCTGGCGGAGTAACCAATACGCCCCGTTACTCTTGTGCCGTTAACTGTAACTGTACGAAATTGGCTATTAATCAATGTTGATGTATCGATAGGCGTATAGACTGCGGCTTGCGCTCCAGCATCGATAAGAAACCGCTGCATAGCGCGTGATACGCGTTGCTCTACATGTTGGCAATATTGCTGGAACGATTGATTACGACCTCTTCTCTTAGAGACTTTCACTTTTATCATTGCTGTACTCCAATAAAACTAAAGGGCAGAAATCTGCCCCATTAAAATTAAAAGCTGCCTCTTGCCTTTCTGCCTAACCCATAAGCATGACGTAAAGCATCATCTAATTTCCCACCGTTCATCACTTCATGAATAATTTCATCAAGCGTGATCGTGTTTGTCCTTGGGTCATATTGTGGCTGACCAAATTCAACCTGAGCACTCGCAACGGTGTTATTCACATTGATAACAACATTAGGCACACCACCGCCCCCAATATCACGATTAGGAATAACCTTACCGCCTTCTCCTGGTAAAAGGTAATTTCTCCCTGCGGCTTGGAATATTTCAGGCTTACCACCTTCACCAAATCGATACATTTTATTTGCATCGACCGCACCACCGTTATAACGCCCACCACCAAAGCCAATCATTGACATAGACGTAGCTTTCCCTGCGGCCTGTGCGGTTGTATAGGCTGATAATCCCGTTCCTGATGCGGCTCCGCCTGTTGCGATTGATGCCGCGATTGCTGCTGGTGTCCATGCCGCTAATGCTGCCGCCCCTCCTGCTGTTGCTGCCGCTGCGTTCGCTGCCTGTGAAGCAACGCCAATTGTTTTGGTCAGAATGAAGTTTTTAAGCATCTCCACACCAACCTGAGCAATGGAATTTACAACACTGTTTAGCATCGTATTACCTAACGAACGCAACGCCTCTGACGCATCCATTGAGCCAGTGATTAACCCTGTCATGACGTTTGAAACATTACCCGCCAGAGAATCAACCGCTGAAGCCAACATTTCATAGCCTAGGTTCTGCTGCCTCATTAGCTCCCATTGTGCCGCTAACTGCTGCTGTTGATACTCTTTCTCTGCTGCGGTTCTGAGTAGCTGATATTGTGCGTCAGTTGCCGCTTTGGATGCGGTGAACTGGTCATGGCTAATTTGTTGTTTTGCATAGGCTTCATTAAGTATTTGTAACTCTTGCGCCTTGTATTCTTTCATCATGGCCAACTTCTGAGTATGCTCATTAGCCAATGCCTGAATCGGGTCAAATTTAGCGCGGTTCTCCTCAATGTAATTCCACTGAGGCATTGATTTTGATATCGGTCATTCCCTGATTAAATGACACCATCGCCTCACGCCCCATGCGCTCAAAATCTTCCTTGTTGATGAATCCCTCATCTAACAAACGCTTGAGGGTTTTCACTTCCTCACCAAAGGTATGCGCCAGTTTTAATTCTGGGGTGATTTCCTGAGCCGCAATAAAAATCATTCACGCGCTGATTGAGGTCAAAACAGTTCCGCTGCCTCTTTTGAGATAGCCGCTTTTTGTTTCTCTGTTGCCTGTGCTCCTAGTCGCTGAACAGCTTCATAGATTGCCATTTCGCGGTTAACATCGGCTGCGCCGCTTTCCAGTAATCCATAGCGTTTTTTCAGTGTGGCCCAATTGCTCACTCTGACGTTTTATCGCTTCATTCGCTTGGTTGGCGGCTTTAGCTGACCTGTTACCTTTTGATTTACTGCTAAGTGCGGCTTCTTGGGCTTCACGTAACTTGCGTATGGCTTCAATAGCTTTCGGGAGTTCGGTATTGTAGGCTGCTGAACCTTGTTGTAATCCCATTTGCATAAGAAGTAACGAGGCGTTGTATTCATCCAGTGCCGGCTTACCGTCTTTCATGCCAATAGTGAGGGCTTGGGTGCGCTGCTCAATCTCAGTAAGCGAGTTAGCAAGGTTCAAACTGACCTTTTTATCAAACTCATCCGTTAATTCTTGGATTTTCTGTTTAAATATTTCAGAGTCTTTAACAAAGCCATCAGCAATCAATGCCTTTTCCAGCTCTTTGATAGCCTGCTCTTTCTTAACCGCTGCCTCGCTGCCTAATTCCAGTGATCGGGCTACTTGTTGGTTAGCATCAATAACGCCTTTAGCTTGGCGTTGGTAGATTAAATCGGCTCTGGTCAGTTCATCTGTTTGTTGCGCTCTAACCTTAGCAATATCAGCGGCTTTACCTTGCGATACCGTCCAGCGTCGAATATTTTGCTCACCTTCAGAAATAAGTAGCTCATATTGCTGCTGTTTTTTAGTCAGCTCCTTGATTGCGTCAACATAGCTGTCTAGCGCATAAGTAGAGCCTATTTCTCCATCTTGTTCTTTAAGTTTATTAACTGCCTTTTCAATTCTGCCAAGTTCTTCTCTATGGGCTCTGAGATCCACATTTACGGCTTCAAGGCTTTTTTTCTGTCCGTCTAACTCTGTGGTTGTTTCCGCTATTTTCTCGCCTAAGCGGTTAGCCACAACGCGCGCCTGTTTTGCTGACAGTTCGTCAATTTTGTCAATCCACTGATCTACCCTGTCGTTAAACTCTTTAGTTGCGGTGTCATCGTTCATGGCGTTATACAGCGCGTAAACACCTGCGGCAGCTAAAAAGAATACACCAGTAGGACCACCTAACAATCCCACTGCGCCCCGTAACCCTTGCATAGCGATAGACTGAGTTTTAGCGGCTTGTGCTGCGCGGTTATTGGCTACGGTCACTGCGTCCGTTGTGGTTGCTAGTGTGGCTTTCGCTTTTTGCTCTAATGCTAATGCCGCATTTAATTTATGGGTTGCGTTGGCTTCAACTTCTTTCGCTTTAGCAACTTGAGCCTCAACACGCGCAATTTCTTTCCCTGTTGTGGCTAAATGCGTTTTGATTTTGGTTTCTGTGGCGTGTAGGGCGTTGCTGGCTTTGGTGACGCGTTGTAGATTTTCCTCACTCGCTGCCATTTGATAGGTTATTTCGGCATCCTTGAGCTGTACCGCCTGCCGTGCTCTCAGTGACTCTAAATCACGCTGCTTGGCATCATTAGCTGCTTCTAGTGAATAAACGTGCTCTAACGCTGCCTGAGCCGCTTTTAACTCGGCTTGTGCGGATACTGTCAGATTTCTAGCGTTAATGACTTCTTGGGAGGCTGCGGCTTGTAATGCCTGTGCTTTCATTTGAATAGCGCGAGTATGTGAAACCTCGGCTTGTGTGGCGTTAATCGCCCCTTGAGTGTGCTGTAAGAGTGAAGAGGTCGCACTGCCAATGTTAGAAATATACCCCACACCTAATAACCCAGAGACATTACTAATTACCCCTGTAAACCGCGCATTCGCACTAGTCGCTCTATCTGTTGCGGCTGACGCTGCGCCAATTTGCCCCGTTAACTCGCTCATTTGACGTGATAATCGGTTAATTTCAGGCATTTTTAACGTACTGGAAACGGCCATTGCTGTTTTATCGAAACGGTAAAAGGCTTTCGACGTATCATCAGCCTGCTTACCCATTTCAGCCATTTTCCGCTTTGTTTCTCTAATCGCTTTATTCGCTTCAAGCAAGCTCTCAGTCTCACCATGTATGTCTATTGTATAACCTTCACCGTGATACGTCATAATTGTTCCCTCTAATTAATGCACGGCTGATAAGCCACTGACATTACCGTCACGTAATGCAAAACGTGTCATTTCGCCAATCACGTAAATACACTGATCTGTGATGGAGTATGGCTTAGTGAATACATTCAAATATGGGAGCAATAAATCACAGGCCTTACTCTCAACGTCGAACGACTCACCGCGAGACTTAACGATCGATACCGCATTATCAAATAGCCCTGCCGCCAGCAATTCAGGGATCACTTCGCCTGTAATGCCGTTATAAGTCACTAATGTTGTTCCCGTTTCCGCTTTTAGCCCATCAACATAAATCTGAGCTATGGTGCTTGCTAACTGCTGTAACTTTTCCATTAGAACCCCTCACGCTGTAAGGCATCACTTAATAGCCCTTGAATCAATTGGCTAATAGGCGCTCGTTGAATGAAAACATCTTTTTCACCCTGTTTTTCTTTAAATTTTTTAACGCGATCTACTATGTCGCTTTCAATTGACACTGCCTTGAAGGTTCTTTTTTGCTTATCCATGATTATTTACCCACCCTGTAATTATATACACTACAATTATAATCCAGAGCAAAAAATAAACAACAATATATTGCTATAAATAATCGAAAGTATAGAAATATTTCCTAATTATTTTGGCTTTGATGGTATTAAGACAACAAAAAAACCGACTCAAGGTCGGCTTTTGTTTTTTAGGTGTTTTCTAGTTTAGAGGTTTTGCATAGTTGGTTAGAATGGCTAATTTACCATCTTTATCTCTAATACCAACTGAAACTAACACTTTGTACCCTTCTTTGTCGTATTCAGCCTTTATCTTGCTACACCCTATTTTATTTAGGCAAGCAATAAAGTTTGATTCATCCTCAATTTTAATTATTTTATTTGTTGGATCACCATACGCTACATTCACCTCATCAACCGCATTGTTAAATTTCTTCATTACTTCTTGTTGGCTTGTTTCACCCAATGCCTCTGAGCGTAATACTTGAACCAACCCTAGTTTTTTATTAAATATTAAAACCGTTGATCCTGTAACTCCGCTTGGAGTATTGGTTACCTCACACACTGGGAACTTACATCCTTCACCATCTAAGTTTAGCTTTTGAATTTCCTCCACCGATTGCCCCCACTTAAATCCGTAGGGTGCTGGTGGACTGTTATCACATCCCGATAGAAACAAAGCCAATAGAGCCGTTATCATGATTTTTTTCATTTGGTGATCCCTTTAGTTGATAAGGCCAATTATACATAACCGCCTCGGCTTATGCTTTGGCGGTGTTCAACTAATAACTATCTGTAACGCCTAATCAGAGCCTTTCTAGCAATTTTGATTTGATCTGGCGTACCTGTAATAACCATGCGTCTAAAAATAAATCCTGAAGTTTTGACATTAACGTCAGCGATACGCCTGACGGCTTGCATGGCATATTTAATTTTATCAAGCTCAAAAATTGTATAAGCCAATTCAATTACATCTTGATTACCTTTGCTTCTGTAAATAATTTTCATAAGGCTCCTGTATCATTTCTTTAGCCACTCTATCAGTTTTTCTCCGCTATGCTTTGTTGTTCTGGCGTAACCTCTCCGTTAGGTTGTCCGTGTATATCAAACCGATTGCCGCCCAGAGTAAGGGCTTTCAAATAAGCCTTGCGGCTGATGTATGACCGTAATCCCTGTTTAATGTGGCTCTCTGGGATATCCAGTCCTTTATCTTTAACCTCTGCAATCATGGCTTCCTTGATGCCAATCATTAGCGGCTTGGCTTCTAGTTCACTGAATAGCGTCCAATGCTTCGCTATACGGTCGATACGGTGTTGTTTCTTCTTCGCATGAACATCTGCCTTGTTTTTCTTCTTCGGTTGCTGTGGTGCTTCCTGTGGCGTTTTAGCTTGTATACTTTTTGATGCGTTCGTCGCTGGTGGATTTGTTACGTTATTGTTATTTTTTCTTAATGATAAAGTCACTCGGGTCATGATTTCTTTTTCCTCAAAAAAACTTTTCTATTAAATACGCGATCAGGTGTTGGTTCAGTCGGTTCAGTTGGTTCAATTTGTAAAGATGCTTGTTTTTAAAGTATTTATTTAAAAATACTGAACCAACATACCCATGATTTGAACCGACATTTTCTATGTATGAACCAACATCGAATTTAAAAATGCCATCCAGTGGAAAAACTCTTTAATTCTGTGTGTTGGTTCAAAATGCCACTTTGTCGGTTCAAAACAGCCTCTTGTTGGTTCAGTGTTGGTTCAATAAATGCTATTTTTCCCTTATAAATCAATAAAACTTATCTACTGAACCAACTGAACCGACACTAAAACGATAAAATCACGCACATGAAAAAAACATTATGAGATTTTCATCCCTCCGCTAGTTGTTGCTCAATTGTTATCTTCTTCTGTGCTATCTGGAGCGAACTGCAAAACGTAAACATTAAATTGCCGTCCGTCTATGCGTGGGCTTTTTCGTTGATAGCCTCTCCCACTGGTGGGTGGTGTTAACATGCCAGCCATTTTTAACGCCTCAGCAAATTGTTTGTAGTTAAACCCTGCCGCGATTTCTTTCTCAAAGGCGGACGGGAAGGTATAAAAGATTATCGGGTCATCCTCGTTACTGCCTTTCTTCCTATATCCTGCAAGGTCTCTAATAGGTAGATCCCTAACATCATAAGGAATTGGGGCAAATCGGCTTAATCCGTGAGCATTCAAAAACGCCTCAGCTTGTTCTTTGATTTGCTCATACTCTTTGTTTCCCGTGCCGAACTCTGCAACCCATACGTTAAATATTGCTTGAACTACATCCCTACAATCTTGTTCACTCCACCCCGTAATCACACGGCCCATAATCAAAGCGGCTTCAATCGTGGCGAATCGGTCGCTCGCTCGGTGTACCTGTTCCCCGTAGCTACTTGGAATTAACTTATTCCAGCGTTGCTGGGCGGCTCTGTAGGCTTCTTTAGCTTCGTCTTTATGATTCGATAGATACTCAATCCAATAACGTCCTGCTGCCCCGTAGCTATCACGACAATTCACCTTGATTAAATCCGCGTGGGCTTTCCCTGTTTCACATTCGTGTAGTTCGGTGGCGCGTTCTATGGGGATATTTAGTAATCGCACTAATTGCCCTGCGTTCACTTTCACACCTGAATTTAATAAAAAGGTTTCAATGTCTTTTTCCCCTGTACTAATGGCCACCGTCCGCCAGCTTTGAACCTGCCTATTGCCACCATCTTTCGCGCCTTGTATCTTGCCTTTGCCATTAAACAGCGTGTAAGCTGATTTATAGACGTGTTTAGGGTCTGCCCCTTGTCCAACTTCATCCAAATACAAAAGCCCGTCATTGTGCGCTACAGCCTCGTTAGTCATGCCGTATTCAGTGCCATACCACGTTAAACGCTGCAAATCGGGATCACCGTACAAGCTCACGGCCATATCTGCGGTGGTGCTTTTCCCTGCTGTCGATTGGGCGTAAATGTGAATACCAAAGCTGTCCGCCCCTGTGATACTCGTCATCGGTGCGGCTAAGGCTGCGCCAATCGCAAACATCATAAAACTATTACCGTTAGCCAATCGTGCAACATCATTCCGCCAGCTTTCTACTGTTCCGCTTGTCTGGTAGGCGGTAGCGGCTGCGCTTTGCCCGTTAAAAAATATCGGTTGCTCAGGTGTACCAATGATTGAGCCGTCTGGCATGATGTACGCGCCTTTGTGCCAGCCTGATTTATTGGTGATACTCCAATTCTCTTTGAATTTCTGGCGCAAGAGCCAATCAGATAAAGACTGTCTTAGCCCTGATTTAGTTGTCACAATTAGCCCTGCATTTTTAAGCGTTTTCCAGCCCTCACGCTCGCCAATATCCCCCATCGGAACAGCTTGAACGTTGTTATTGCCCCACTCGAAAATCAAATACTTTTGATTCAGGTCATTAACGCCTTTCGTAATGCGTTTTATGGCGTTAGATAACCATTGTTCATGATTGATGATCTCCCCTGTTTCTTTGTCCGCTTTAGGTGTAACCAGAAATACACCGTCGTCGCGTGATTCAATGCGTATTTTCATGGGGTCTGATTTAAGGGCTTTGTGGTTTACATCAATCTCAATCATTACCTTACTTCCTTGTTTATCCACTTCGGCATTAAATGCCTGTCTTGCTGCCTCAATGCCGTGTGATAAGCGATAATCATCCCAATCGGCTTTATCATCAGTAGGCGGTAAAACAGCAATACCATTAACCGCCTTAGCTGCCTTTTCAGCCGCTAGCTTTCCTGTGTTTGATTGGTCGGGTTTAATATCGTTGTCACCTGCAATGATAATCTGGCTCTCTGGGTACTTCGTCCGCATCACCTTAGCCACATGAATTAAGTTACCCGCATCAATTGCCGCTACTGTGTACGCTTCTGGTTGGATTAACTGGCACGTCATGGCGGTTGCCAATCCCTCAGCGATTATCACCGTAGAAACATTTACAGGCTCATTGATAGGGTAATAGCTGCCATTCTTCGCACTATCGAGTAATAGCCGTTTCTCGCCATTAGGTTTAATGGTCTGTGCGGCTGTGATTGTGCCGTCAGCGTCCATCAATGGAATAATTAGCGATCCATCTGTTAATAGGGTCACGGTGGTACTATCAAAGCCTTTAGTCTTGAGATAATCGGATTCACCCTGTTTAGCATTGGCAATTGTGCGGCTGTATCGCGCTGCAAAGCGTTTATGCTTCTCTACCTGCTCGTTAGCTTGGTTCTGGGCTTGCTGCGCTTTCAATGCGTCCTGTTGCGCTTTTACCTCATGGCTACGGTAGGCTGGTGGATTATCTGAACGGGTATCAATACCAATCATGCCAGCCACCTCATAAGCGGCTTCTGTCACGCTGCCCCCCAGAACACGCTGAACTAAGTCCAACCCATCACCCGAGCCGCACTGGTTACAAATAAACGTGCCGTTGCCGTCTTTGTCGTCAAATCTAAAACGGTCTTTACCGCCACAATGAGGGCAAGCGGTGTGCGTGTTTAGGGGCACTTCTGCCCCAAGGTTAGATAATATGTTTTGCCATTGTCCGTTAGCTTTCAGCTTCACCTCACGGATAACATCAATCGGTTTCATTGAAACGCCCCCTTATCGGCTAAAGAGTCGCCCATATCATTAATCATGCTTTGCCAAACCTCGCGCCCGTAACCCGTGATATAGCCATTAATCACGCACTGATCCATTAAACTAACGGCTGTTGTTTCCCACATAGGAACAGACTGTTTAAGTGCTTCCAGCAAATAACTATCGACGAGCATTCGAATACCTTTCACACCGTCAATAATGGCAACCTCAATGGCCTTATTGCCTACATTCATCGGAAACCAATCACCGCCATTACGTGTGGTTACATCGTGATAAATAGCGGCTGCGTAGCTATTCGCCAGTGAATTAACTTTAAAATTCTTCGTTATCATGTCATTACGTCCTTTTAATGAATGGTTACGGTGTTGCTAAACTCACCATCTTCTATCGCCCGAATGAGATCATCATGAAGAATAGATAATCCCTCGCGCCCTCGGTCTGATAGTCGGCAACCTTGTTTAGGCTCAAGATTGATAAAATCCCTATACATTCTTATGGCCATAGCAGGGGCATATCCTGATTCGTAATGCTCATAAGCTGCGCCCTCAACGTGGTTTGCCAATAACATACGTTCGCTTGCTGCATAAATAGTTAAGGCTGCGTGTTCATTGCGATACACTGCTGCGGTAATCTTTCCGCCTTTCCCGTTATCGGTTTGATGAAATCCGTTATTGTCGGCCTGTTCCATGACAAAAGAGGCGGCAACAATCCAACGCCAGAGAATGACGGTTTGCTCAATGGTGGATTTAAAAAAGCCTTCAACCTCACCTTTGCTAATGGCTAAAACCAACTCAAAACCCATTGATAAATGACCATCAAAACTACCGTCATTTAATGCGTCCAATGCCTCGGTATAGCTGATAGCTTCTTGGTTAGCTGCGTCAGTAATGAGAATTACACCGTGTTCGCTGTGCTCGAATGCGTTAATGTTTGTAATATTCATCGGTTCGCCTCCACTACCGCTAACTTATAAGCTCGCAACACATGCGAGGATTTACCTGTAATAACTGTTTTAATCACTAAACCGTGCTTTGTGCTGGCTCTTACATTGACTTTAAGTAGTACCGCATCCACAACCCGACGATGTTTTTTATATTGAAATAGATTGCTGGTTACGGTGATTTTGGCGACTGCGCCACTGTCAAAATAATTAAGTTTCATTATTTTCCCTCTGCCGCTTCGTTCATTTCATCCCTAATCGAATAAACAACAATCAACACTGCCCAGATCATGTTTCTGGTTTCGTCGCATTCCTCTGCGTCCAGCCACGTGGAAAGCAAGGTGATTAGCATTAATACTTTTGATTGGTGCGGCTCCAGTAACCTTTCCACTTCGCGTTTTTGTTCCTGCTTCATTACTTCACCTCACGCACATAGTTAATTCGGATATCGGTTAAACCGTCACGTTGCGCTTCTCGCATCACTTGCGATTGTGCGTCTTTCTGGGTGGTAGATATCACCTGCTTACAAATACCTAGCGTTAACCCTTTAGGTGTTGTGCCATATCCTGCGATTTGAAACGTTCTCATGAGCGATAATCCCCCATATCCTGAATGTGTAGCTGTGAGGCTTGCTCAATGGCAATTACCATTGGTTTAAGTGCTTTTTTCTCCTTACGACGTAGGTTCATGGCATAACTACCGCGCCTACCGTGACCTTGATAAGAGTCAGCTTCTAAACGGCTAATCAAGTTCTGAGCCTCACCAATTGGCATGGCTTCAAGTTCCGCCAGCGTGGGTATTTGAATGTGTTTAATTTCTGGGAATTCAGAGAGTCGGAAATAACTGTTAACCATTGAACGCTGAACCTGCCACGACAAATCATCAGTAAATGGCTTGGCAACCATCAAATAACCTGACTCAGTGATAAGCATTAGCTCTTTTGCTTTTCCGCCTATTTCCAGTTCGGGCAACTCGGTACGTATTACGTACTTAGTGAGCAAAAAGTAATCTACCCCATCAATGAAGTGCTTTTTATGCGTGTTGAATGTGCGCTTTGCTGTACCTTTCGGGCGTTGGTGTACCTCGTCAATCATGGCAAAGGTCACTACTCGCTTACCTTGATACATGAATGGGCTTAAGCTGGTGGCATTGATAGTGACCTGTCTCATTTCAGCACCTCCGCAAGCCTAGTGATTTCTTTCCCTTGAGCACATACAAGGCGATTAACTGCTCTCAGTAGAAAATGTGTATCTGTATCAGCCTCATTCTCTACAGCCGTTAACAGTGGGATTAACAACGCTTGGAGTTCTTCGTTGATATGCTCGACTTCTTCCAAGGTAGATAAGTGACCAACTTTTAATTTAATTGTTTTCATTTGGTCGCCTCCTCGAGGGATTCGCATATTTCTGCGTTGAAGTCATACGCAATAGAAACGAGGTCGATTAACTCACGCGAACAATCACTACTCACTTGCTCCAAGATAACGGCAAGCAATGAATTGTTTTGCTGCGCTTTGTATGCGGCTCTGTCTAATGGAATAGGCTTGCTCATGCTTCCCCCTCTGATACGGCTTCTTCTGCTGTCTTGCTGATAATTTCAATTAGCTGAATTTTTAGTTCTGCTTCATCACGTTGATTTGATAAAGACAAAGCGGCTTCTGCTAGGCGTTGGATTTTGTTCAATGCGTCAGATAGGCGTGAAATACTCATGCTTTCGCCTCCTGTGCCACAATTTCCTCTTGAAGAAATACACAAACATCACCTGATAACTTCGCCATAAGAGAAGCCAAAGTGGATATTTCACTGCCTTGTAACTGGTGAGGGTGTGATTCAATGAGTAGGTTAATTAACTCAACCTGATGCGCCTTTTCAGCGGCTTGATGAATAGTGATATCCGCCATAATTAAGCCCTCCCCGCATAGGTGTATTCGTTGCTGAACTGGCTTAATGGAACAATGACAGGACTATCAAAGCCGTCTCTCTGAAAGGTCACACGGTTGAATTGAACCGATAGAACTTTGACGGTTTCGCCATTATTTTTGTGAGTGTAGAAGTCATTAGGTTGAGGGTTACGCATGAGCCACCTCCTGAGCAGGTAAGCGACCAGCGAATGACAGAATGTAATCACGTACAAGCATCAGTCTTGCACTGTTCTCGTTCGGTGCTGTAACAGCAATGCGGCAAGGTTTAGCGGTAGTATCTGAGCGTTTAATGCTCAAAAACAGAAATTTGAATTGAGTTTGGGTAGGGGCTGCCATCATAACGATGATCTCCTTTAGTTTATCTAAGGAGTCACCACCAGAGGTGCAAATCTCTATAGGGGTGGTGACACTGACAGGGTTTGCACTACTGGTACTAAAGGAAACCAGCCAACCTTTCGGTTGCCCTGCCAGCATCACCATTGAATTTGGGCGATATAATACCGCAAATTGTAGGTGTGCATAGGCACAGACACAAAAAAAGACGCAAGGCGCGTCATGTGTCACCTTTAGTATATTCAGGGTGCAAATCCTGACACTAGATTTTGCTAGTGCGTTTTTACTATAGCCAAAAGTGAGTAGGAAAGTAAAGTGATTGTCATCAAAGTTTTTAACTAAGCATTCGTATTTATCTGTACTGACTGCAAAATGATCGCTATGTTGATAGTTCTCACTTGCTCGATATTCAATATCGACGTTTCCAAGGGTAGCCGATTGGCTGCCCTTTTTTATGGACTCCGAAAACTCAATTCTTTCGTTTTTTATGGTGTCTAATAACTCAATTCCGCCTCGTGTAGTGACCCAGATTAAACCTTGCCAATGAGGATAATTCTCCTCTTTAGAAAGGTGAGAAAAATCACCTTTAGCAAATGGTGTAAATTCTCCACGTTTTGAGTGACTCAAATTTGAGTAGCGCAAAATATCAGCGTATTTATAACCTGAGAAATATTCCCCAGATTTATTTCCCGTAAATTTGGGTGATTGATTGGCGTAAATTTTCGCTGATACATCGGCTAAAGTTTTAGCTGAGCACTGAGCCAAAATATTGACTGAGTAACCAGACGAAAGTTTGTCTGATTGACTATAACTTGAAGTTAGATTCAAGATGGATAAAAGGGCGTCCATTTTAACCGACTCCCCACCTGCCAGTAGGGGATCATTTGCTTGGTAGGTAATACCCTTTATTAAACATAGGGTAATCATTGCGCCACCTCTACACGTTGCGCTAACCACTTCTGAGATAAGCCGATTAACTTGTCCTTGCGTGCGTGATAGTCCATACCTAGCTCAATTAACGTTGTATTGGTCTGCTCAAGGTATGAAAGGTGCTCTAATTGCGTCTCGCTCATAGCATCACGAGGATTGCCAATAATACCGTTCTGTTTCGCCCATGCCTTAGCCGTAAGTCCACCTAATACAATACGGTTCAGCATGTTTGACTCAGTCGTGTAATGGTGCGGTAGTGTGTTTTTGCCTTGCTCCATACGTGCCAGCTCTAACGCTGAACACATCGGCTTAAAGTAACTGGCCACTTTTAGGCGTGATTTAAGTTGATGGCGTAATTGCTTGGTAATTGTTGGCGCGACTTTGTGTAGTGCTTCTTCACACTTGATAAAGTATTGACGGATTAAGCGGCCTTGTTCGGTACGCTCAACCATTGCTAATTCTTTAGCTGTATTTGTGGTAATCCAGTAATCAGACTCAGGGCGACCAACTTTATTAATTTCCACCCGTTCGGGTGTTAATTGGTCATTAATTGAACCATCACAATTAAAGTAATCAGTATTTTCTATAAATGTATATTGAGCCGTTCTGGATTTAAACCAGCTTGAAAATACACGTCCAACTCCTAACGCTTCATGTAATGAACGAGCACTAACTACGCTAGAAGATAATCCGCCTACTTTAATATGTGAAATAGGTAATAATTCAGCAAAAGATAATTCCTTAATATCGCTAGAGTGGTTTTCAGGGTGAGCGAATCCCTGACCCATTACGGTCATTTTATTTTTCATATTGTTATTTCCTTATTATTCGGTAGGGTACTGCGACAAAATTAATTCAGATTGTGATTTCGAAATGCCTTCATATCCGCCAGCATTGGCGCGTTGGTTGATGAGGTTAATTACCTTCTGCGCGTCTTTCTGGCTACGAATGCGATAACGATAATGTGATCCAATGCCGTCTGGGTTCGGTTCGTCAGTACGCTCTAAATTAATATCCAGCTTTCTTTCAAGTTCTGAAAAATAATTACGACCTGATGATAAGCGACAATATTTTAAAATATCATTTTCGGTAGAACCGTTATAAGCAGATAAAAAATATTTCCATGCTTTGATTTTTTTCGGTGGGTTCTTTGGTAGAATAGACAATGCTACGTTATTCTGAGAAGCCACCTGTGACGGGTGGTTTTTCTTTTCCATTATGCCACCTCACCAGTACGTGATTCAGCAATCTTATTTGCTACCCACTCATCCACTTCTGACTCAACGAAAGCAATAGAACGAGTACCGATTTTTACTGGCTTTGGAAATTCATTTCTTGCAATAAGTACATACAGCCACGCTTTAGCATAGCCTGTACGGCGCATTACTTCAGGTAAACGAATGAGATTTTCTTTTAAGGTTGTAATTGTTGGCATGATGCCCTCTGTTATCTAGTTAATGATACGCCTTAGTGGACGTCCGTAGATCTCAAGAGGGAATATACTTTTTTAGGTTGGAGGTTTTCGTAATATGACAAAAATAGTTCGTAATATTACGAATCAATATTTTTAAGCCAGCCAGAAACTGTATTTCCACTAGGCAAAGGAAGACCCTGAGCATCAAAATCTTTTCTTATTACCCCTACTGGACTTTCAATATGAGAGCGAGGGTTATCTGCAATATCTTTCCCGTATCTCACACAAGTTAATCCATATATATATTGAGCCATAGCATTAATAGTCTTAGGGGACTCTTTTTTATCTGCTTTACAGCCACCTTTATTTGTTAATTTTAAAATATTAGATTTTTTAATTACAGGCAATGCGCCACTCGGTACGCTTGTACAAGGCATAAGCTGATGAGCGTAATCGCCATTATTAACTAAATTGAGAAGATGTGTTAATTGCGCTATATGCTTGTCAACTAAGGGATTCAAACGATCTGCATGAGCTAATTTCATAGCCTCTACTATTTTTAAAGACTCACTAATATCAACTGGGGATAATACCTGATATAAGTCATTACCCTTGATTAATACAATCCCTCTTACGCCATATAAACTTCTCAGTGGTTCATTAAGCCCAACACCCTGGCTATAAAGGCATTCATTGAAGTGTTTAATTACACCGCAAAACATAGCATCCCACAGTCCATCAATTCTAACTATCTCATTATTTATTGGTATTGCATGCTGAATTAAAGTTTCTGGCATTACTGCGTCACTATTCAGCATTTCTAAATTAGCCTTTATCAATGCGTCAGGATCATCAAGTGCTACCGATAATGGAACAGTTTTCAATGAAACTTTTCTTGCGGGGGTGGGGGCTTGAAAATATATAGATGGGGAAATTGCTTCGTCTGCGACGAGCCTTGCGATATCACCAATAGATACTTGTATATCTTGTTTATCCGCTAAAAGCGTCACTATTTCTGAATAGCTTAACCATTCACGATATGCAGATATGTCCACGCCTCATCTCCCTGAGTTTCCATGTGGTCTATTACCGTCCACTAAATAATACTAAAGTAAAGTCTATCGTATATCTGCTTATTATCAAGTGTACTAATTAGATAGTAATTGTGGATAACTTCTGTAATATTTTAAATATTTTTTGTAATAACAAGCAGTTCCAACATAAAAAAACCAGACATTTTACTGTCTGGTTCAGTATTCGATCGCTGGCTACTTAAGCACGTTTAAAGTTACCGTGGACAACATTATCCCCGTTCTCTAATGCTCCCATGTAATCAGCGTACCATTGAAGCATTTCTCTACGTCCATCAATATACTGAGCATGGTTATACGTTCCACGAATAGAGTTCTTATCAACGTGTGCTAGCTGTGTCTCAATCCATGCTGTGTTATAACCTTGTTCATGTAGGATCGTGCTCATTGTGTGCCTGAATCCGTGGCCTGTGGCTCTACCATCATAACCAATACGTTTTATGACCTGATTTATTGCCGCTTCACTCATCGGCTTAGAGGCATCATTCCTGCCATGAAAGATATACTTAAACCGCCCTGTTAAGGTTTGTATTTCTCTGAATAATTCTAACGCCTGTGTAGAGAGTGGAACCATATGGGGACGACGCATTTTCATACGCTCTTTGGGGATTTCCCAAATAGCTTTATCAAAGTCAATTTCTGTCCATTCAGCGGCTCTAAGCTCAATAGTACGAACACCTGTTATCATTAATAGCTTTGTCGCAATTTGAGTGATCTTACTTCCACTACATACAGATAGTGCCTGTAAAAAATCAGGTAATTCATTAACGTTTAAATGGGGGAAGTGTTTTGCTTTTGGTGTAGACAGTGCGCCAGCTAATTCTGATGCAGGGTTATACTCCGCCCGCCCCGTCACAATTGCATAGCGGAATACTTGGTTACATGCCTGTCTTATCTTCTTTAGCTTATCTAACACACCACGCTTTTCTAATTTTCTAAGCACCTCTAGCATATCTAGCGGCTTAATTTCTGTAATGCTAGCTTTACCAATATAAGGGAAGATATCTTTCTGGAAGGCTTCTAATAAGTCATCAGCATAACCTTGCGACCAATTCGGCTTTTTATAGTCATGCCATTCAAGCGTGATTTTCTCAAAGCTATTATTGACCTGAGACTCTTTTTCTCGCTTTTCGGCTTTCTTTACCAACGATGGATCATCACCTAACGCTAATATGCGCTTGGCTTCTTCTCTTTTAGCCCTAGCTTGTGCGAGTGATATTGATGGATATACACCTAAAGCCAGCCTTTTCTCTTTACCAGCATATCTATATTTCATACGCCAATACTTAGAGCCATTTGGAGCAACTTCTAAATACATGCCCCCACCGTCAGAAAGTTTATAAGCTTTCTCTTTTGGCTTGGAAGTATCTACTTGTCTGGCTGTTAGCTTCATTTGGGGGCACCGATTTTCATTGAACGGGGTAATGCCCCCAATTATGCCCCCACATAGTTGTAGATTTCAATAGACGTGACTAGACCTTGGAATACTATGATTTCTTGTGATAACTGATTTTATAAGGGTTTTATAGACTGTTGTAGACTTTGAAATACTTGAGAATGGTACGCCCTACAGGATTCGAACCTGTGACCTACGGCTTAGAAGGCCGTTGCTCTATCCAACTGAGCTAAGGGCGCATTGTTAATGCAGGCAGCCTATCTGGCTGATGGCGTTGAATTATACGGTTGCTGAGCGCTGAGTCAATGGCTTTTCGCTACTAAAATAGCTATATGCTCATTTTATGTAACAGTTTGAACTGACAATGACGTTAACTTCTGACAAAATAGAGCCATCACCGTGTCTCATATATGGATTAAGTTACAGATGTTAGCAAAAATTATTGATGGGAAAACGATTGCGCAGACAATTAGGCAGGAAGTTGCCCAAAAAGTACAGTTACGTTTAGAACAAGGAAAACGTGCTCCAGGTCTCGCCGTCATTTTAGTTGGTGCGAACCCTGCTTCCCAAATTTACGTCGGCAGTAAACGCCGTGCTTGTGAAGAAGTAGGCTTTATTTCACGCTCTTATGATTTACCCGACACCACCACAGAAGCTGAACTTCTGAAACTGATTGACGATTTAAATCAAGATGTTGAAATTGATGGTATTTTAGTCCAGTTACCCTTACCTGCTGGTATTGATAATGTTAAAGTGATTGAACGTATTCATCCAGATAAAGACGTTGATGGCTTCCACCCTTATAATGTAGGCCGGTTGTGCCAACGTGCGCCTCGTTTGCGCCCTTGTACACCACGTGGGATTGTCACACTGCTTGAACGCTATGACATCAATACTTATGGCCTCAATGCCGTCATTATTGGTGCATCAAATATTGTCGGACGCCCAATGAGCCTTGAATTATTATTAGCGGGCTGTACAACAACTGTTACCCATCGATTTACTAAAGACTTAGAACAGCATGTACGCAATGCGGACTTGCTGGTTGTCGCTGTCGGTAAACCTAATTTTATTCCTGGAGAATGGATTAAACCTGGTGCAATTGTCGTTGATGTGGGTATTAACCGCTTAGAAAATGGCAAAGTGACAGGCGATGTGGACTTTGATGAAGCATCAAAACGTGCTGCGTGGATCACCCCTGTTCCAGGTGGTGTAGGCCCAATGACTGTCGCAACACTGATTCAAAACACGCTGCAAGCGTGTGAAGAGTATCACGATATTTAATGTATTTTGGAGTAATTAATGGAAATTTTCAATCTTGAAGGGCACCCACACGTTGAACTGTGTGATTTGCTAAAAATTCAAGGCTGGGCAGAAAGCGGCGCAATGGCTAAAGCCATGATCGCTGAAGGTTTAGTACAGGTTGACGGTGTGGTAGAAACCCGTAAACGCTGTAAAATTTTGGCAGGTAAAGTTGTCTCCATGGGCGACGAAAAAGTCAAAATCGCTGAGTAAGATTTTGGGTAAATAGGCTAGCCTATTTACCCATCTTTCAATCAAGCTTATCCCCTTGATTGACCTAGTTTATTATCAACTCGAATACTATCAAATAAATCCTTCGGCACCCTTTCCCCAAAAGCAAACTGTGAGATACCACCAGCCACTTTATCTGACTGATTTTGGTAATTGTTTCTATTTGGGTATGAACTCAAGGTACTCCGCAGATCCATTAATTCAAACATACGGTTAGTCAGCCCTGCTTTTTCATTTGGCTGCAATTTAATTTCTTCAGACCAATTCGTTACATACATGGCTGGTACTGAATATTGTTGATTATTATGGGTAATTGTTAGGTTATAACAATCCAGATTCAAGTTCCCAATGCACTTCGTCACTGCAGTTTTAAATGAACGTGTTTTCAAATCACCAAACTGTTGCTCTTTAACCCCCTCAGAAAATAGTGTTTTTCCTTGTTTTTCTTGCTGCTGCGCTGATGACCAAACAACAACCACTTGGGGTTTATTTTGTCTAATTTCATTGAGAAATTGTTCAACGGGTGGCGCTTTGGGCTTGCTTGATTCAATCTCTGCGACAACGACCTTTTGATCGTTTTTTATCGGAACTTGGCTTGTATTACTAGACGCTATAGTACTCTCAGAGGGTATCTTACTTGAAATATACCAAGTTGCAGTGGGGATATTCGCTGGTTGCCTTTTAATCCCTACTAGTTTTTGTAAAAAGTTGATAACACTTTTTTTAATCGATGTTGGAGACCATAAACTTCTAACTGAGGTGCTGATTGGTGATGGCATAATTATTCCCCTTATTTCAAATAATAGTGCCACCGTATTGTGCGTACTTTGATGGCTGCTGTTGTTCATTAATTGAACTTATTATTTGATGAAAAAAATAATTATTTCTTGCAAATTTAGCCACTAAATAGAAAAACGGCCAGAATTGTATCAATCAATACCTAGCCGTTTAATTTTATCAAACTCTAACTTTTTAACACGCTCAATACGCTAAATAGTTCGTGTTGTGGCTAGGCGCCGAACGCGGATAGCTTGGGGAGCATACACTAGTATGTGACCCAAGTAGCCAAGTGATGGCAACACCGCCACAACGCGAAATAATGTTCATATCAAATAGAAAAACAGCCAGATATTGTATCAATCAATACCTAGCCGTTTAATTTTATCAAACTCTAACTTTTTAACGCGCTCAATACGCTAAATAGTTCGTGTTGTGGCTAGGCGCCGAACGCGGATAGCTTGGGGAGCATACACTAGTATGTGACCCAAGTAGCCAAGTGATGGCAACACCGCCACAGCGCGAAATAATGTTCATATCAAATAGAAAAACGGCCAGATATTGTATCAATCAATATCTAGCCGTTTAATTTTATCAAACTCTAACTTTTTAACGCGCTCAATACGCTAAATAGTTCGTGTTGTGGCTAGGCGCCGAACGCGGATAGCTTGGGGAGCATACACTAGTATGTGACCCAAGTAGCCAAGTGATGGCAACACCGCCACAGCGCGAAATATGACGCGTAGGTGTTTATTTACGGCGCCACGTTGTCCCCGCAGATGAATCCTCCAGCACAATCCCCATCGCTGTCAGCTCATCACGCGCAGCATCGGCTTGTGCCCAATCTTTATTTTGACGTGCATCTAATCGCTGTTGAATTAACGCTTCGATTTTTGCGACTTCCGCATCATCTTCACCTTGAGCGCCGCCTTTTAGGAAGTTTTCTGGATCTTGTTCTAGTAAACCGAGCACGCCTGCTAGTTCACGCAGTTCTGCAGCCATCCCATTAGCAGCGGCCATATCTTCCGCTTTCAAACGATTGATTTCACGTACCATGTCAAATAGCACAGAATAGGCTTCTGGTGTATTAAAATCATCGTTCATGGCTTCAACGAAACGGGCTTTAAAGGCTTCTCCGCCCGCTGGTTTTGCAGATTTTTCTGTGCCACGTAATGCAGTGTACATACGCTCTAACGCGGTGCGCGCTTGCTTCAGGTTTTCTTCCGTATAATTCAGTTGGCTACGATAATGGCCTGAAAGCAGGAAATAACGCACGGTTTCGGCATCGTAATACTCAAGCACATCACGAATGGTGAAGAAGTTATTGAGAGACTTCGACATTTTCTCTCTGTCTACCATGACCATGCCTGAGTGCATCCAATAGTTCACATACGGGCCATCATGCGCACAAGTGGATTGAGCAATCTCATTTTCATGATGCGGGAACATTAAATCTGAGCCGCCGCCATGAATATCAAAATGATTACCCAATGTTTTGCTGTTCATCGCCGAACATTCAATGTGCCAGCCTGGACGACCTAAACCCCAAGGTGACTCCCAGCTTGGCTCACCTTCTTTGGACATTTTCCAAAGCACGAAGTCCATTGGATTGCGTTTAACATCCGCCACTTCAACACGCGCACCCGCTTGAAGTTGTTCTAAATCTTGGCGAGATAGCAAGCCGTAATTTGGGTCAGTTTTCACTTCGAACATCACATCGCCGTTATCTGCCACGTAAGCATGACCACGTTCAATTAAGCTTTCAGTCAGCTCAATAATTTCGCTGATATGCCGCGTTGCACGTGGCTCGCTATCAGGGCGAAGAATATTCAACGCATCGAAATCTTTGTGCATTTCCGCTAACATGCGAGTGGTGAGTTCTTCAACACTTTCCTTATTTTCCGCGGCACGTTTAATGATTTTGTCATCAATATCCGTGACGTTACGGACATAATTCAAATCATAGCCCAAATAGCGCAAATAGCGGCTAATTGCATCAAATGCCACAAATGTCCGGCCATGGCCGATATGACACAAGTCGTAGATAGTGATGCCACACACATACATCCCAATCTTTCCTGCGTGGATGGGCTTAAACTCTTCTTTTTGACGACTTAGTGTATTAAAAATTTGTAGCATCTGGACTTTTCCATGTAAGTGAAAAATGATTATCGATTTCTATCGGTAAAATACCATGTTATTGAACCCCGATCACCTTAAGAATGCAAGGGTTTACCCTGCCTTTTATTGTTGAATTCAACAGGCATTTAATACACACCTATTATGCTATAAACCACCTGCAAAACGCACTGTCGCTTCAAGTCAGGTTTTATCTGTGATATAAACGTGCAGATCTCAACGCTTTCGCAAGATAGCGCACAAAAAACAATTATTCAGGATAGCTATTATGGTTACATTTCATACCAATCACGGCGACATTGTTATCAAAACATTTGACGATAAAGCGCCAGTCACAGTCGAAAACTTTTTAACTTACTGCCGTGAAGGTTTCTACAATAATACCATTTTCCACCGTGTTATTAACGGCTTCATGATCCAAGGCGGTGGTTTTGAGCCGGGCATGGAACAAAAAAACACGAAAGCGCCTATTAAAAACGAAGCAAACAACGGTGTAAAAAATACCCGTGGCACACTAGCAATGGCTCGTACTAACGACCCACACTCTGCCACTGCACAATTCTTTATCAACGTCGTTGATAATGACTTCTTAAACTTCCGTTCAGAGCGCCCAGATGGTTGGGGTTACTGCGTATTTGCTGAAGTTGTTGAAGGTATGGACGTGGTTGATAAAATCAAAGGCGTTTCAACTGGCCGTAGCGGTTTCCACCAAGACGTTCCTCGTGAAGATGTGGTGATCGAAAAAGTGACTGTCAGCGAGTAATCCTGTCTCTATGTCTACTTACATCATTGCAGATCTGCATTTGAGTGAAGATGAACCGGCGATCACCGCCGGTTTTATCAATTTTATTCAACAACGAGCCATCCACGCCGATAGCCTGTATATCCTCGGTGATTTTTTCAATTATTGGGTGGGCGATGATGATGATAACCCGCTTCATCAGCGCGTTGCGAACGAGCTAAAACAACTCACAGCCAAAGGTATTCCTTGTTACTTTATACATGGCAACCGTGATTTTTTAATTGGTAAACGCTATGCCAAGCAGTGTGGAATGACGATTTTACCCCAAGAAACTGTTCTCGATATTTATGATAAGCGCATTTTAATTCTACACGGTGATACCTTATGCACTGATGATATGGCTTATCAAAACTACCGTAAAAAAGTTCACACGCCTTGGATACAACGTATTTTTCTCACGCTCCCTCTGTTTATTCGCCGCCGAATAGCACAGAAAATGCGTAAAAATAGCCAGTACGCCAGTAGCATGAAAACCGAGTCTATCATGGATGTTAATCCACAAACGGTTGTTAATGCGCTACAAAGACACCAAGCGCAGTGGATGATTCATGGCCATACCCACCGCCCAGCCATTCATGAAATCAATATTGATGGCAGACTACATTTCCGAGGTGTATTAGGTGCATGGCATCATGAAGGCTCAGCCTTTGTGATTAATGAACACGGTATTGAACTGATTTTCTTTCCCTTTGAATAATACCCATGAAAGTTCTTGCTCGTAAACGCGACTGTTTGCTTACTTATTAATCACGCAAACGTTTTCCTTGCTGCTTTGTCATGATATGATCGACTCAATTCAATTCTCCACCTTCGGGTGACGTTTTTTTCAATACAGGAAAGCACCAAATGACTGCCCAAGCTTCTGCTCAATCTGCGGCAAAAATCGCCATTGTTATGGGTTCGAAAAGTGATTGGACGACCATGCAGCACGCTGCTGATGTATTAACCGAACTCCAAATTCCTTTTCACGTCGAAATTGTTTCTGCACACCGTACACCCGATAAACTGTTTTCGTTTGCCGAAACCGCCAAAGAAAATGGTTTTGATGTGATCATTGCAGGTGCAGGTGGTGCAGCCCACCTACCAGGTATGATAGCGGCCAAAACCTTAGTGCCTGTTTTTGGTGTTCCTGTACAAAGCGCGGCACTCAGTGGTGTTGATAGCTTATATTCCATCGTTCAGATGCCAAAAGGCATCCCAGTGGGTACGCTTGCCATTGGCAAAGCTGGTGCAGCAAATGCCGCGCTGTTAGCAGCGCAAGTATTAGCCATTGCAGATACCGCTGTTTTTAATCGCTTATCCACTTGGCGTGAAATACAAACTAACGACGTACTCAATAACCCAGACCCGAGGGATGCGTAATGAAACCCGTTTGCGTACTGGGCAACGGTCAACTGGGTCGCATGCTGCGCCAAGCTGGCGAACCATTAGGTATCGCCGTTTTCCCTGTCGGATTGGATGCAGAGCCTGAAGCAGTTCCTTATCAACAAAGCGTGATCACCGCTGAAATCGAGCGTTGGCCTGAAACGCCTTTGACTAAAGAGTTAGCTAGGCACAATGCCTTTATTAACCGCGATATTTTCCCGCGTTTAGCTGACCGCTTCCCACAAAAAAGCCTGTTTGATAGCTTACATTTGTCAACCGCCCCTTGGGTACTGCTCGAATCCCCTGAGCAATGGCCTGAATTGTTTGACTCACTGGGTGATTTTCTGATAGTCAAACGCCGAACAGGCGGCTATGACGGGCGCGGCCAATGGCGTGTACGCCCAGGTGACGAACTCAGTTTACCCGCTGAAGTTTACGGTGAGTGCATTGTAGAGCAAGGCATCCCTTTTGATGCTGAAGTCTCGGTGATTGGTGCTCGTAATGCTGCTGGGGAGTCAGTTTTTTACCCTATCACCCACAATCTACACCAAGAAGGTATCCTGCGCACCAGTGTCGCTTTTCCGAAATCCACCAATCCTCAGCAAGATCAAGCGCAAGCGATGTTAAGCGCTGTAATGGATGAGCTCGGCTATATTGGTGTGATGGCGATGGAATGCTTTGTTGTGGGCGATAAACTGCTGATCAACGAAATTGCCCCTCGCGTACATAACAGCGGACATTGGACCCAAAACGGTGCATCAATCAGCCAATTTGAGTTACATTTGCGTGCCATATTGAATCTACCAATGCCATCCCCTGAAGTATACAGCCCTGCGGTAATGGTGAACTTAATCGGCACTGATGTGAATATCGATTGGCTCAATTTGCCACTAGTTCACTTGCATTGGTATGAAAAAGAGGTGCGTCCAGCCCGTAAAGTTGGCCATTTAAACCTCTCCCACAGTGACTGTAATCAGCTAACCGAAACGCTCAGTGCACTTATTCCACTCTTACCAAATGAGTATAAAAGTGGCATTGAGTGGGCAAATGAAAAATTAGACTGGTACTCTCACCAATAAATAGGGAAAATAGCCTTAATCGATGCCCGAACTTGTTTTCGGGCATTTTGCTATTTTCGCCGTCATCCAGATGATAATTCTCCTGACTAAAGGTGTGCGGCATGACTGGAGTTACTATGTCCTCGCAGCATTTTAGTCCGTTTTATCAGTGGTGTATTTTAATTCTATTAGGGTTAGTTTATTTTTTAGCCACAGCCACGACTTTCACCTCTTTAGGCGTTGTATTGCCAGAAATGATCAGCGAGCTAAAATGGAGCTGGAGTGAAGCGGGTTTTGGCTTTACCTTATTGGGCTTGACCTGTGGACTTGCCAGTTTCTTACCCTCTTTGCTGATCCGTAAAGTTGGCGTGCGAGCCACATTACTGCTGGGTACCTTAGTCTTTGTCGCTGGGTTTTATAGCCTGTATTCCACCAACACCATCAGTACATATTTCTTAGGTACAGCCTTGATTGGTATCGGTTTTACCTTATTAGCCACGGTGCCTGGCACTTACGTGCTTTCCCGATTATTTGAAAAACAGTCCCTCGCTTTTGGCTTGTATTTCACCATTGGTGGGCTCGGCGGAGTTGCAGGGCCATGGATTTATTTCTATGCTTCAAACCAATTGGGCTCATGGCGCATGCACTGGGTTTTGTGTGCGATTTACCTCAGCATCATCACGTTAATCACTATCTTTATGTTACGTGAAGGCAAACAAGAGCAAGAACATGCCAAGAAAGTGATGCAAAAACAAGTCAGTGATGCAAGTAAACCCATTTATCGTACAGCTGAAGTGTGGACAGTTGGACGCGCACTGCGCACATGGCAGTTCTATTTAATTGCAGCGACCTATACCTCTTTTCTATGGTGTGGTATTACCGTTAACAGTTTTGCTGTTGCCCATATCGAAGAACGTGGTTTTGGTATGACCGTTGCAGTTTCATTACTTAGTACAATGGCTTTTGTTAATGCATTTTCACGATTTATTGGCGGCGCAGCTGGAGAATGGTTGGAGCCAAAAAAACTGCTGATTGGCAGCTTAATTATCATGGTGCTTGGTGTTATCTTCCTCAGTATCGCAAGCTCTTGGTTCTGGTTAATTTTATTTGTTTTGTGCGTAGGAATTGGTTACGGCATGACGTTCTTAGCATCAAGTGTTTTGTTATCAAACTACTTTGGTCGTGGCCCCTATTTGGAGCTATTTTCTGTGGTTAACTTGATTTCAACTATCGCCTGTTTAGCGCCATTTATCGCAGGTGGGATCAAGGACTACACAGGTAGCTTCACCCCTGCATTTTTAGTCATTGCCGCCCCTGTGGTGGTTATCCTCGGCTTAACATTAATGATGAAACCACCCGCACTCCATACCAAATAAAAAATCCCGAGCACAGGCTCGGGAAAGATTGAAACCAAGGGAAAAATAATCAGAAGACCAGATATTGGATCAAAACATGCGTTTCACATTGTGCCACGACAAACTGGAATGAGGTGGCACAAATTCAATCAAGTCTTTAACAATTCAGGGACTTTCAACAGAATAAATTCATTATCATCGGCTTGATTTGGCTCACGGCTTGATGAGAACGGGTAGTTATTGTCATTCCCGACAATGATATGTTCACCGTCGACCACATCCACATTCTCAATCGTAAAGAATGGGAAGGTAAATACCCCATTATTTAAGGGCTTTCTTGCCATATTATTCGGGTCTTTGATATTCATTAGGTCAGTATATAGCTATTTATTAACAGCTTTACAGACGAAATGTACCTATTAATATTCTAAAAAATCAATTATTCATTATTCATTATTCATTATTCATTATTCATTATTCATTATTCATTATTCATTATTCATTATTCATTATTCATTATTCATTATTCATTATTCATTATTCATTATTCATTATTCATTATTCATTATTCATTATTCATTATTCATTATTCATTATTCAACCACTCTCGTTATAAATAATATAATAACATAGTAAAAAATACTTAATTAATATTAAAACTAATCATATAAAACCTTACCTGTTAGAGTTATTTATTAATATTTCATTGTGATGAAACATTAATAAATAAAAACGAAGCACATTTTAATAAAACTTTAATTACACATAATCTGTGTTTTGCATTAGATTCAAAAAACATCAATTCGATGCCTCGATAATTGGATAAAATCATGTCTAAGTTAAGTAAAGAGATCAAAGAAAATAATGCCAGTGTAAAATTGGCACCTAATGAAAGAAGCTCTCGTGAAGTATTAATAAAGTCTATGCTAGAAAGTGTATCAGGTGGTTGGGTTAACGTTTTTGCACGTTGGGACAAACAAATATAACTAATCAACGGTAGGGCTCTCCCTACCGTGTAGATTAAGGAAAGACTATGGATAAAATAAAGCATCTAGAAGTCATCTTAAAAGTCAGTGAAAGATGTAATATTAACTGTACATATTGCTATGTATTTAACCTTGGAAATGAAGCCGCAATAAATTCCAAGCCAATTATTTCTAGCGAAATTATTAGCCACTTAGTTAATTTTTTTGAGCAAGCAACTACAGAATATTATATTGAATCAATTCAAGTTGATTTTCATGGTGGTGAACCATTAATGATGGGCAAAAAAAAATTTATAGCAGCCTGTCAAGAATTAATTTCAGGGAACTATAATAATACTAAGTTATATTTAGCTTGCCAAACTAATGCTATTCTAATAGACCCTGATTGGATAGATATATTTTCCAAATATAGTATAAGTATAGGTGTGTCCATTGATGGCCCTAAGCATATAAATGATAAATATAGGTTAGATACAAAAGGTCGTAGCACTTACGATAATACTATAAAAGGCTTTAAATTACTCCAAAATGCTTGGAAAGAAGGAAAGCTTAAAGATCAACCTGGAATTTTATGTGTGGCTAATCCTAATGTTAGCGGAAAAGATATATATAGGCATTTTGTGGATGAATTAAAATGCACTAAATTTGATTTCCTCATACCTGATGAGACTCATGATACATGCATTGACCCAACAGGTTTATCAGATTTTTATTGTTCTGCTATAGATGAATTTTTTTTAGATTCAAATAGTGATATTTACATTCGTTATTTTCATACGAACATTCAATCCATGTTAAAATCTGATTTCACACCAACAATGGGAGTGAACAAAGCTAGTAATGATATAATTACTTTAACTATTAGTTCAGAAGGCGATGTTTATATAGATGATACTCTTCGAGGAACAAACGACGATATTTTTTCTGTTATTGGAAATATAAAAAAATAAAATTTAGAGAAACATTAAGCTCATAGAAAATGAAAAAGTATATGAAAATTAATAGTCAACTACCTTCTGATTGTGCTAATTGTATTTGGAAGAAAACATGTTCTGGTGGTAGGCATATACAACGATATTCTAAAGCTGATAGCTTTAATAGAAAATCAGTATTTTACCCTTCAATAAAAAAAATATTAAGTCGAGCCGCATCGCATTTATTAGAATCTGGGGTACCCGAAGAATTAATTATGGATAATTTAGGAATTAAATCATGATTAAGGTTTTACTTTCAATTTTATTACTCACTAACTTATCATTTCCATGTGAAGGTAGTCAATTAGGGACTTTAAATTATAATGAAATTGGAATTCCTATCGTTAATTTAGAAATAGAGAATGAAAAACTATCATTAATGCTTGATACGGGAAGCAGTGAAGGCTTCCATTTAAAAATGGATAATATAAACAAGATACTTAGCAATAAAAATTTAAATGTAAAAAATAAAACCCCATATAGATATATGGATATATTAGGAAATAAAAACAGTGTAACATCATGGACTATTGATAAACTTTCTATTTCAAATTTAATTTTTAATAATGTTAAAATTGTTGAACTACAGCCATGGGGACTTAACATAGGAGAAAAAATCATTGAAACAGAAGTTGTCGGCCTCGGTATTTTTTATGAAAAAAAAATCATTCTAGATTTTAAAAAAAACAAATTAATAATTTTAATAGACACACCAGAATATGCTAAAAATTGGCCATCCTATCCAATAGAACAAACCGACTCAGGATTAAAACTAACTGTATATGCTCACAAAAAACCATTGGATTTTATTATTGATACTGCAGCCTCACATTCCATTGTATTTTCCAATAAGCTTCAAACTAAAAACAAATACCTAGGCTGCAATAAAATTTCCTCTGAAGCTTTGAGCTCTGATTGCAATGTACAAAATATCTTAATAAAAGATATTAAAGGTAATATACAGAATGAATATGCTATAGCAATAGAATCCCCTACGCCTAAAAATATAGGGTTTGATGGACTACTTGGAATGTCATTTATGAAAAACAAAATAATACTGATAGATCTAGCCAAAAAAGTTATCTATATACAGAGTTGATTTCATGGAAAAAATAAATCTATATTTAGGAATGAGTCTATATTGTACAAAGAAAAAACATTAATAGGGAGATATAGCGCATTTCCATCATCTATATTACCGATAGTATTTTTATGTGTACTTTCAACTTTAGCCATCATAGTATTTATATTATTTTCCAATTGTTCCAAAAGAGTATTAGCAAAAGGCAAGATAATATACGCTCCTTCTGCTATAGAAATAACGATTAGAGATCACATTTCTTTTGTAATACAAGATGATAAATTATTAGCGGGTTCAATATCTAAAAACATTAGCAGTTTTAATGAAATCATTGACCATGAAAAAATGGTAAAATGTGCAAAACTGGCCTCTATTGACGATGATATTAATACTTTCCCTAGGGGGTATGACACAATGATTGGCGACATTGGAAATACATTATCTGGAGGTCAAAAGCAAAGAATTTCAATTGCAAGAGCCCTTTATCGTGAACCTCAAATTCTATTACTTGATGAAGCTACTAGCGACCTAGATGTTATTAATGAAAAAAATATAACTAATGCTATAGCTGAGTTAAAAATAACACGTATTTTTGTAGCGCATAGACCTGAAATGATAAACTCAGCAGATAGAATATATGACCTAAGTTTAAATAAGTGGGTTAAATAAAAATATAATATCGTTATCATTCCTATTTTATTTATAGTATCTAAAAATCGTTCTTAAACTATAATTATTTAATTCTCCCAGCCCTCAATCACAAATAAAAAACCCGAGTATTAACTCGGGAAAGATTGAAACCAAAGGGAAAATAAGCTTAAGACCAGATATTGGATCAAAACATGCGTTTCACATTGTGCCACGACAAACTGGAATGAGGTGGCACAAATTCAATCAAGGCTTTAACAATTCAGGGACTTTCAACAGAATAAATTCATTATCATCGGCTTGATTTGGCTCACGACTTGATGAGAACGGGTAGTTATTGTCATTCCCGACAATGATATGTTCACCGTCGACCACATCCACATTCTCAATCGTAAAGAATGGGAAGGTAAATACCCCATCATTTAAGGGTTTTCTTGCTTGACTATTTGGGTCTTTAATATTCATTAAATCAATGTACGCCTGCTTATCAACCGCTTCACCGACGTTTTTATCTGAAAACTCAATACGGTATACACGCTTAAATTTCGCTAAATTACTAAAGCAATTTTCCGTGTTCGTACTGCCTGCAGCACAGGCTTTATCCGATGTCCCCTCGCCATTATCACGCTCGATGATTAGGCCATGAGTGTCATCGATTAAATTAAAATCGCCGATAGCATTTTGGTTATCTTCGAACACATACAACCAGCTTCTGCCTGTCCAATCTTGTTTTTTTACATCGAACTCAAGAATGCGTGCAGCGCGTTTACCATCCACATTTTCATAATCTTGTTTTTCATCAACCCAAATTGCCCCTTCAAGCATTGGGTACAGTTTTGAACCGTCTGGTGAGGAAGCCATACCTTCAAACCCTTTTGAGCGATTCACTTGGAAGGTGACTTTATCTGTTGGTTTTCCTGGTGTGGTGATTTGATAATGGTCTGGAGAAACCACTTTTTTGCCATCGACCTGCGTTTCAAACAAGGCTAACACTTTGCCATCCAAATCCATTTTTATCAGATATGGGCCAAATTCATCCCCTACCCATAATGCACCATTAGCAAACTGAAAGCTTTCTGGGTCGAAGTCGCTGCCCGTTAAGTAACGTTCCTTTGTGCTCTCATTAATAATGTGAAAAGGAATGATTCTGTCGGGGTCATGGAAAAAAACCGTTTTGAGTGGTGTTGTTTTGCCTGATTTAAAATCAATATCGTATTGCGTCACATACAGCATAGAGTCTGGTGAATTCACTTTATTACCAAACCCATTATCCGTTAACACCCAATAGGTGCCATCCCCCATCCGTTTAATTCCTGAATGGCCTTGCAATGGCTGCCCTTTGATTGGAATGTGTTTCCCCGTTGGACGATCAGCGGATTTTCCTTCGACTTTGCCGAGAGTGTCAACGCGTGTGCCAGTGGTGAATTTTCCGCTCACTTGAAGGTCTGCAGGCGCATTTTGTGGCGCTGAAACGGTGGAATCAACGGAAAGAATGGAATGCCCCATTAATGTGGCAGGCACTTCTTGTTGAGCAAACCCTGAGAAGCTAAATGAAATCAAACTTGCCAGTAAAGAAAATGAACCCAACGTCTGTTTAATTGGGTGTGTAATTGAATTTTTATGCTGCATGGTTATGTTTCCATTTTAAGGCTATCAATAATCGACGGCGGAATCATAACCTGAGTAAATGACGATTTTGTGAAGGATTCAAGACAGTTATTTTAATTGGGCGTAAATAATTTCACGCCCAATTATTCCCTATAAATTAATCATCCATTGGGTAATCGACGGTGCTGGCTGCCTGTTCCTAATAAGCGAAGACCTAGCCATCCCCCACAAATCGACAACAAAATAGCTGCGCACAGTGGTAATAATAGCCACATACGCCATTCAGGTTGCCATGGAAAATCAAACACTTTACTTTGCAATAACCACAAGGCAATTTCAGCACCAAAGGCCGCAGCAAGGCCTGCCATTAAGCCAAGTAATGCAAACTCGCTCCATAATGTTCTGCGCATCAGCTTTCTGCTCGCACCTAAGGTGCGATAGACCACCAGTTCGCGCTCACGTTGGCTCATTCCCACTTGAATCTGTGCCAACAATAACAGCAAGCCACAGAAAATCACTAAGACGACCATCACTTCAAGAGCTTGGCTGACTTGCTGAAGGATTTGCTGAATCTGTGTAATGATCGCCCCTGTATCCAGCACATTTATGGTTGGGTAATGGCGGCTAAGTTGCGTCAATAACTGGCCGTCCCCCTCATAATGGAAACTACTCAGCCATGTTGCTGGCATTTTCGACAAGCTTTCTTCCGAAAAAATAAAATAAAAATTCGGTCGTAAACTTTCCCAATCCACAGTGCGGATGCTGCTTACCGTCGCCGTAAAAACTTGAGCTCCTGCGTTAAATGTCAGTTTATCCCCCAGTTTTAACCCTAGCTCTTTCACCACGGTTTGTTCAATGGAAACCTCCCCCGCTTTCGGCGGCCACGTGCCTTCATTCACGATATTCGCAGGGGCCAATTGAGATTGCCACGTTAAGCTTAATTCACGCCGTACCGTATTATTATTTGGGTCACGTTTATCGGCCCATTCAATCGCTGACTGGTCATTAATATCGGTTAAACGCGCTAAAACCACAGGATTGAATTCCGTTGGCTTCACTTGATACTGTGCCAGTAACTCAGTCACAGGTTTAAGCTGTGATTGGTTCATGTTAATCAAGAAATAGTTCGGGCTATCTGCTGGCAATTGCTGCTGCCAGCGGTCAAGTAAATCACCCCGAACTAAAATTAATAATGCCAGTAACATAAACGAGAGCGAAAAGGCGCTCATTTGGGTGATAGTTTGCAACGGTTGGCGCAACAAGCGGCTGACCGAAAGGCGTAAACTCAGCTGGCGAAATTTAATATGGCGCAGCCCCCAAAGCCCGACCCAACCAATTAAGGCCAATAGAATCGCCACGACAACAATCCCTGCAAGAATCGACCATAACAGGGGGTTTACTCCCGCAAAAATAAATAACCCGCCCACGACAATTAATATAACCACAGGGAGATAATAATGCAGCGGCCATACTGGGGATTTTGCATCTTCACGTAACACCCGAGAAGGTTGGGTCGCCATCAATTGGTAATAAGGACGGCTGCCTACAATAATGGCAATGATAAACAATGTCCCTATCGCCCAGACCCACGGCATTAGGCTAGCAGGAGGCAATTCTTTTGGCAGCATTGCGCCTAGAATTTGCATCAAAATGCCTTCAAAGGCTAGCCCTAATAACGAACCTAATAACGCCGCTGCCACTAAAATGACCAACCACTGGCCAATGATCCATTTACGCAGCGCACTGCGCCCAGCCCCAAGTGTTTTTAGAACCGCAATAAGCTGGTGGCGGCTACGGCAATAGTGGGTCATAGAAACCACAACAGCTGCAATCGCCAGTAATAAGGTTAATAATACGGATAACAACAAAAATTGCTGAGCACGTTGGAAAGTTTTCCCCACCGCGCCATTGTCTTCACTTAAGGTATACCATCGCTGGTCATTGCGCAGTTCTTTATCAAACTTTTGCTTAAATGCATCGATAACTTGGCTATCACCCGCGAACATATCGCGATAGGTTAAACGGCTACCTAACTGAATCGCCCCCGTTAACGGTGCATCTTCAATCGCAATTAATACTCGAGGGGCAATTTGGAATGGATTGAAGCCACTATCGGGCTCTTGGAGTAATTTCCCCGAAACCTTTAACGTCGCATCGCCGATATCAATATTATCGCCAATATTCAGGTTCAATAACTCTAATAAGCGAGGTGCCACTAACACCTCCCCTTGGGTTGGTACTAACCCCTCAGGTTCTGTAACTAACTCGCCATACAGCGGATAAGCCTTGTCGGCGGCTTTGACTAACACCAGCTGTGGGCGTGCATCTTCATCTTCCGTTGCATAGGCCATCGTCGAAAATGATATTTGCTGGCTCAGTTTTAACCCGTCTTTTTGTGCCTCTTGCAACCAAGCGGGCTCGCTCGGGTGTGAGGAACGCAGAACCAGATCCCCTGCAAGTAGCTCACGGCTTTGGTAGCTCATGCTGTTTTCGATACGATCACTAATGCGCCCTAACGCTAAAACACAGGCAACGGCGAGAGTGAGTGCTAACCAGACAATCAATAATGACGGCGTTTTCCATTCACGCCAAAACCAACGCCAAATCATGCTTCTTCCCTCAGTTGTCCATCAACCAAGCGTAAGCGACGCTGACAACGTGCAGCGAGTTCGTTATCGTGTGTAACTAAAATCAGCGTAGTACCATGTTCTTTGTTCATGGCAAACAGCAAGTCCGCGATTTTATCCCCAGTCTGTCTATCAAGGTTACCTGTCGGCTCATCGGCAAATAAAATTTGTGGACGACCGTTAAATGCGCGTGCCAGTGCCACACGCTGTTGTTCGCCACCAGAAAGTTGTGGCGGCATATGCTTCATGCGATCTTTCAAGCCTAAATCAGTCAGTAATTCAGCGGCATGTTGGTGGCTAGATGACTCTGGCTCTCCACGCAACAAGGAAGGTAGCTGCACGTTTTCAATCGCATTTAATGTAGGGATTAACATAAACGATTGGAACACAAACCCCACGCTTTGCGCGCGCAAACGAGCTCGTTCCTCTTCATCCATGCGGGTCAGGTCTTGCCCCAATAAATTGACCGAGCCACACGTGCCGTCATCTAAGCCCGCAATGATCCCAAGCAGAGTTGATTTCCCCGATCCTGACTCGCCAATTAAAGCAATTGTTTGACCAGACTCGACAATTAGCTCAACACCTTGCAATATAGTCAGTTCATGTTCACCTTGACCAACACGTTTAATGAGATGATGAACTTCAAGAATATTATTCGCCGACATATATTGGTTTTTCTCCTGTTACTGACTGCAAGTGGACACGCCCTTGCGTCAACTAAGCTATTGATCTTAGGTGATAGCCTAAGTGCAGGCTACCGTTTACCCGCTGAGCAGGCGTGGGCCTCTTTGCTTGCCAACCGCTGGCAGAAACTGTCTCCGCCTATTGAGGTGGTCAATGGCAGCATTAGTGGCAATACATCAGCACAAGGGCTGGAACGCCTTTCTACCTTATTGGAACAAAATAAACCGAGCTGGGTGCTGATCGAGTTAGGTGCTAACGATGGTCTGCAAGGCTTACCTGTCGAACAACTGGAAACTAATTTACAGCAAATAATCGACCAAATCGTGCAATCGGGTGCAAAACCGCTCTTAATGCAAATTCGTATTCCACCAAATTATGGAAAACGTTATACAACAAGCTTTGAAAAAGTGTACCCGAAACTGGCGGATAGCAATCAAATTCCGTTACTGCCTTTTTACATGGAAACCGTTATCACTAAGCCTGAGTGGATACAACAAGATGGGATTCACCCGACGGTTGAAGCACAGTCATCCATTGCTGACTTTATGGAAAAACAACTTTCCGCACATATTTTACCCTCAAACAAGTAAAATAGACGGTAAACAAACGCGATAAAGGGCTCTTTATACGCGAAATAAATTCAGTTGCATGAAATGAAGGTAAAGTTATGCAAACATCCGCACGAAACGAAAAATCGGTTCTGATCACTGGAGCATCAAGCGGTATAGGCTTTTGTGCTGCCCAAACTCTGCGCCAACGGGGCTACCATGTGATTGTCGCCTGTCGCAAAGAGAGCGATATCTTCCGCTTAAGAGACCTTGGCTTTGATACAGTTGCTCTCGACCTTGATGATAAGAATAGCATAGATACAGCGGCAAAAGAGGTGTTAACACTCTGTAATCACCGACTTTTCGGATTATTCAACAATGCGGGTTTTGGGGTTTATGGGCCATTGAACAGTGTTAGTCGGGAACAACTCGAAGCCCAGTTTTCCACAAACTTTTTCGGCGTGCACCAATTGACCTTCCAACTGCTACCCGCCATGCTAGCACACCATGAAGGGCGCATTGTGCAAACCAGTTCGGTGATGGGCATTATCTCTACCCCTGGTCGTGGTGCTTATGCAGCGAGCAAATATGCCTTGGAAGGTTGGTCAGATGCCTTACGGTTAGAGCTAAAAGGCAGTGGTGTTTTCGTGATTTTGATTGAACCAGGGCCAATTCACACGGCATTCACTCAAAATGTTGAACAAACTCAAAAAGATAAACCTGTTAAAAACCCAGGGATCGCCTCGCGCTTTACCTTAACCCCAGAGCATGTGGTGGAAAAGCTTATCCATGCGTTAGAAAGCCCACGCCCACGCGTGCGTTATTCTGTCACGCTTTTAACAGTGGCAGTCCGAGTGCTTAAACGTGTTTTACCTGACAAACTGATGGATAGAATACTGGCAAATCAGGGAAAAAAGGCTTGAAAAAAGCAAATTAAGCCCCACTCTACTATTAATGCTAACTCATTCAAAAGAGATACCCTATGTTTGCGAATAACGCACAAATTATTGATATTAACGAAACTAATCTTCATCAAGTCATTGAACAATCAATGAACTTACCCGTCATGTTTTACTTTTGGTCACCTCGTAGCCCTCATTGCCAAGAGTTTGGCTCAATGTTGGAAAAAATTGCCAACGACTACGCAGGTTTATATATCTTAGCTAAAGTTAACTGTGACGAAGAACAAATGATTGCCAGCCAGTTTGGCTTAAAAGCCATCCCAACGGTATATGTCCTGCAAAATGGCCGACCCGTTGATGGCTTTGAAGGGCCGCAACCGGAAGAGGTCGTGTTAGAGATTTTATCTCGTGTTCTACCAAGCCCTGAAGAGTTGAAAGCGGCACAAGCGGCTGAATTAATAGCGGAAGGTAAAACACAAGAAGCATTGCCTCTGCTGAAAGAAGCTCATCAACTAAACCCGAAAAATAGCGATATCACGCTGTTATTGGCAGAAACGCAAATTAACCTAAAACTCGTCGATGATGCACAAACCACCTTAGATGTGGTGCCATTACAAGACAAAGACAGTCGTTATCAAGGGCTGATTGCACAAATTGAGTTGTTAAAACAAGCAGCGGATACCCCTGAAATTCAACAATTACAGGACGAATTTAATCAAGATCCGCAAAATACCACGTTAGCCGTTCAATTAGCACTAAAATTACATGAAGTGAACCGTAATGAAGAAGCCCTTGAAATGTTATTTAGCTTCTTACGTAAAGATTTAGGTGCGGGTGACGGTGCTGTGAAAAAAACCATGATGGATATTATGTCCGCCATGGGTACTGGCGATGCGATTGCGAGTAAATATCGCCGCCAAATGTATTCATTACTTTATTAATTAAGGGTTAGATATGGACTTGTTCGCCTTTGGTGCCATTCCGATTATTATTTTTGTAGCCATCGTTATTGTTTTCACCTGCGTTAAAACAGTACCGCAGGGTTTTCAATGGACAGTTGAACGTTTTGGGCGTTACACCCGTACATTACAACCTGGGCTGCATATCATTGTGCCATTTATGGACAAAATCGGCCGTCGTATCAATATGATGGAACAAGTCCTTGATATCCCATCACAAGAAGTTATTTCACGGGATAACGCCAACGTCACTATTGATGCCGTGTGCTTTATTCAAGTGGTTGACCCTGTTCGTGCTGCTTATGAAGTCAGTAATTTAGAACTGTCCGTGCTTAATCTGACAATGACCAATATTCGTACCGTGTTAGGGTCTATGGAACTTGATGAAATGCTGTCTCAACGAGATTCGATCAACTCCCGCTTATTGCATGTGGTGGATGAAGCAACTAACCCATGGGGTGTGAAAATCACCCGTATTGAAATTCGTGATGTGAAACCACCAAAAGAACTTATCAGCGCGATGAATGCACAGATGAAAGCGGAACGAACAAAACGTGCCGATATTTTAGAAGCGGAAGGTATTCGTCAAGCGGCAATCCTTAAAGCGGAAGGTGAAAAACAATCACAAATTTTAAAAGCCGAAGGGGAAAGACAATCTGCTTTCTTACAAGCTGAAGCGCGTGAAAGGGCTGCAGAAGCTGAAGCGAGAGCAACCCAAATGGTATCTGAAGCAATTGCCGCTGGGGACATGCAAGCCATTAACTACTTCGTGGCACAGAAATACACAGATGCGTTAACCAGTATTGGCTCGGCTCAAAATAGCAAAGTGATTATGATGCCATTAGAAGCCAGCAATTTAATGGGCGCGATCGGCGGTATTACCGAACTCATTAGCGAAAGCAAAAAAACAACACAAAAGGCGAAAGAATGATAGAGCTTATCAGCGCTCAACCCGCATGGTTTTGGCTGTGCCTCGGTGGGCTATTGCTGATTGCTGAGTTACTCGGCATGGGTGGCTATTTGCTTTGGTCGGGGATTGCCGCTGTCGCCGTCGGTTTATTGACTTGGGCTTTACCCTTCCTAAATTGGGAGTGGCAAGGGATTTTATTTGCCGTCTTTACCCTTGTTTCTGCCGTGTTATGGCGCAAATGGTTAAGCGGCCGTAAAAGAAGCAAAGCTGACGATGTCAATCAAATCAGCCACCAGCTTGTGGGGGTTAAAGCGCGTTTGTTAACGGATACCGAAGAAGGCTTTAGCCGTGTTCGCCTTGCTGATGGCAGCTGGCGGGTTTTCAGCGATGTCCCACTTCTTGCTAATACTGAAGTAGTGGTCATCGCCGTTGATGGCATTACATTGCAAGTTAAACCTTCTGGTGATGGCAACAGCCACGTGCCAGGTGGTCAATAATTGGGCAGTTAGCGCCATCATCCCCTGGGCACACATCCACCAGCTCCTGTAATGTATCGCGGATTGCAGACAGTTTAAAAATTGTCTGCTCTATTTCATTTATCTTAGCAATGGTCGTGCTTTTCACATCAGCACTGTGTCTGGTTGGATTACGAAACAGCCCAAGCAGTTCACCGCATTCATCCAAGGTAAAGCCAACATCCTTCGCTTGTTTTAGCAATATCAATTCGTTTAAATGCCGTTCTTGGTAATAGCGGTAGCTATTCTCCCCTCTTTCAGGTGGCGTAATCAGCCCTTTATCTTCATAAAAACGGATTGCTTTTGCAGTTAGGCCTGTTTTTTTGGCAATTTCACTAATATTCATAATAACCCCTTGACCTTAACCTTGCTGGAAGGTGTAACCTTTGCTCATTGTCGAATTATAGACCTAATTGTCGATAAAGTTATAGACCCAATTCATCGAACGGGTTCGGAGGCTGCAAAATGAGTAACAAAACTATCCTAAAATTACAGGGACTAAGCTGCATGCACTGTGTCGGCTCAGTCACTAAAGCATTAGAAGCTCGCGGTGATGTGATAAATTTAAACGTCACTATCGATTATGCGACATTAGAAAGTGATACCAATGTTGCTGATATCATCAACACAATTACTGAAGCTGGCTATGAAGCCGAAGTTGCATCAACACCTGATGTCGAATTGCAGCTTTCGGGTTTAAATTGCATGAAATGTGCAGGCAAAACCCAAAAAGCCCTTGAAGAGGTTGAAGGTGTTGCCGCTGCGGTTGTTAGCACAACTCAGGCAAAAGTGTATGGCTCTGCTGATGCACAAACCTTAATCGCTGCGGTTGAACAAGCAGGCTTTAAGGCCCAGTTGCCGCAGTCCAATGAGGTGACGTTATCCCTTTCAGGATTAAGCTGCATGAAATGTGCGGCGAAAACCCAACAAGCACTCGAAGCTGTTGACGGTGTAGAAAGCGCACAAGTGGATACAACGTCTGCGGTTGTACAAGGTTCTGCATCAGTTTCGGCATTGATTGCTGCCGTCGAAGCCGCTGGCTACCAAGCTACAGAAGGTGAATCTCACCCAAAAACTGAGCCGCTGACCACCCAAACTGAACAGCCGGATGCTGATTCAGCGGCAATTTGTGACATTCCGGCACAAGAGTCAGATTTAGGTGAACAGCCTGACATCCCCCCAACGGATGACAGTGTGCAGTTACTGCTTGATGGCATGACCTGTGCCAGCTGTGTGAATAAAGTGCAAAAAGCACTCAGCGGCGTCCCCGGTGTGGAAAACGCACGCGTTAATTTAGCCGAGCGTAGCGCATTAGTCACAGGAACTGCAGATCCCAATGACCTGATTAATGCCGTGGTTAAAGCGGGTTATGGTGCTGAAATCATTCAAGATGAAGCCAAACGCCGTGAACGCCAGCAAGAAGTTGCTCAAGCCAATATGCGCCGTTTCCGTTGGCAATCAGCCTTAGCCTTAGCCCTTGGTATCCCTGTCATGGTATGGGGAATGATGGGCGATAATATGGTGCTGACTGAGCAAAATCACACCACATGGCTTACCATTGGGGTATTAACCTTCCTAGTAATGGTATTCGCAGGTGGGCATTTTTATCGCAGTGCATGGCAAAGTTTAAAAAATGGCAGTGCCACTATGGATACCTTGGTTGCACTGGGTACAGGAGCTGCATGGCTCTACTCTATCGTCGTTAATATTTGGCCTGAATGGTTCCCTGACCAAGCTCGCCACCTTTATTACGAAGCCAGTGCGATGATCATCGGTCTGATTAACCTTGGCCACGCTTTAGAGCAACGGGCACGCCAACGTTCCTCCAAAGCCCTTGAAAGGTTGTTAGATTTAACACCGCCAACTGCACGTGTTGTGACGGAGCAAGGCGAAGTTGACATGCCATTGGAGCAGGTTAAAAAAGGCATGATCTTACGCTTAGCGACGGGTGACCGCGTACCTGTCGATGGGGAAATCATCGAAGGGGAAGTTTGGCTAGACGAAGCGATGCTGACAGGTGAACCTATCCCGCAACAAAAAAGTAAAGGTGACCCTGTACATGCAGGTACTGTCGTGCAAGATGGTACGGTACTCTTTCGCGCCGCGGCAGTGGGAAGCCAAACCACATTAGCGCGAATTATTCACCTTGTTCGTCAAGCACAAAGTAGTAAACCGCAAATTGGCCAAATGGCGGATAAAATTTCGGCAGTGTTTGTCCCTGTAGTTGTTGCTATTGCATTGATTTCGGGGGCTATCTGGTACTTTATTGGCCCTGCGCCACAAATTACTTATGCCTTGGTTATCACCACAACTGTGTTAATCATTGCCTGTCCATGTGCTTTAGGATTAGCAACGCCGATGTCGATAATTTCAGGTGTCGGTCGTGCAGCTGAGTTCGGGGTGTTAGTCCGTGATGCGGATGCCCTTCAGCAAGCTAGCGAACTGGACACTATCGTCTTTGATAAAACAGGTACATTAACCGAAGGTATGCCTCAAGTTACTGACATCCACGTATTTAATGGTTTTGATCAGGACGGCGCATTGCAGCTCGCAGCATCGTTGGAAAATGGTTCAAACCACCCATTAGCGCGTGCTGTCTTAGCAAAAGCGAAAGGCTTAACCTTACCCGCTAATGAGCAATTTAGGACATTAGCAGGCTTAGGTGTAAGCGCAATTATTGATGGTAAAACCATTTTGTTAGGTAACCAAAAGCTGTTAGCGCAAAGCAGTGTGGATACCACAGATGTCGACGGTATTCTGCATCAGCAAGCCTCTCAAGGGGTGACCCCTGTACTGTTGGCCGTTGAAGGGAAAGTCGCTGCGTTGTTATCTATTCGTGACCCATTGCGTGAAGACAGCATCAGTGCTCTTGCTCGCTTACATAAACAAGGCTTCCGTTTGGTGATGTTAACAGGGGATAATCCAGTCACCGCCAATGCTATCGCTAAAGAAGCGGGTATTGATGAAGTGATTGCTGGCGTCATGCCTGATGGTAAATCAGCCGCAATTGAAGCCCTGCAAGCGAAAGGTCATAAAGTAGCGATGGTCGGTGATGGCATCAATGATGCCCCTGCACTTGCCCGTGCTGATGTGGGTATTGCGATGGGCGGCGGTAGTGATATCGCCATTGAAACAGCATCTATCACCTTGATGCGTCAAAGCTTACACGGGGTTGCTGATGCGGTTTCTATCTCAAAAGGGACGCTGCGCAATATGAAGCAAAACCTATTTGGTGCCTTTATATATAACACGCTGGGGATCCCAATTGCTGCTGGTATTTTATACCCACTCACAGGGACTTTACTTAACCCAGTAGTTGCAGGAGCAGCAATGGCGCTCTCCTCTATCACTGTAGTGAGTAACGCAAACCGTCTATTACGTTTTAAGCCTGAAAAATAACCTTTAAAAAAGGGTGGGGGCCTCTCTCACCCTTGAGGTTGTTGACAAAGCAGGATAAAAGCGTGGTTTTTCCTGCTTTGTGTTATCAGCCGAAAATCAATGAATTGATTTTCCTCGACTATTTTCAAAACCAATCCAACCTGCAGTCAAACCTAATCGGTTTGTCAGTAGTCTGAAGGGTGGGAGCCTATCTCATCCTTTCTCGTCTTATTTCAATCATCAAAATACGCTAAGTATTTGCCTTCCAAGATTTTATTATTTAAATCGCACGATCTTTGATGCCCTTTCTCGTCGGCTAGGTCTATACTATTAAATAATTAGCTACTTAATATTTGGAGCGCAAAATGCTTAATATTGATCGTGAAAAACTTGCCAAACTCGCTGGTGAGGAATTTAAAAAACAGCGAACTTTTTTATTAATTTTGTCCTTTTTGCTGTTGGCTGGCGGCATTTTTTGTATTGTTAACCCAATGATTTCAGGCATTGCGGTCAGTACGGTATTAGGCGTTTTACTGATTATTGGTGGTGTCGGTGCCATTGTTAGCATACTTAGCACGGTAATTTATACGGGATGGTCGCGCTTATTTGGTTTTGTGATTGGGCTAATCTATATTATTGTCGGCTATTCCTTTATTAAAGACCCACTACAAAGCTTAATCGCCCTCGCGATTTTAGTCGCCGCACTATTTATTGTCGGCGGTGTCATTCGCTTATATGTGGGTTTTCAACAAATAAAATCCCCAAGCGGTTGGCTGCAAATTCTTATCGGGTTATTAGATTTCTTTATTGCCTTTTTGCTTGTTGGCAATGGGCCATTAACGTCGATTACGCTATTAACCACGTTAATTGGTATCGAAATGGTGTTTAGCTCATTCAGCTTATTTGCGTTGCTAAGTGTGTTTAAAAACATTACTAAAAACAGTTAATTCAATTTGCCCCCTATTTGGGGGCAATCACTTCATCGATGACGACGACTGGTACTGGGTTGATTTTTATCAAGCTGATGGCCACGACCTCCTGAGCTTTTGGGGGGTTTAGGGGGAAATGACTTTTTGACTCCCTTTCCGATAGGAAGATTCCCAAACACACGTTCAAACTCATTGGCATACATTGTATAGAGTGTTTTATCCATCCCTCCCCAGAAATTCCCCATTCCAACCTGAAACTCTATACCTTTATAGTCGTATAATGTGAAACTCGTTTTCCCTACCGCCACTCCAGCAGAATATGAAGAGTTTTTATAGCGAGTTCGTGACTGCCCATGTTGTATGGCTGCAAGAGGTAAATCACCATCTCGAAGAATCATCGTTGTGAAGCGACGTTTAGGCATTGATTGTCGAAAAGTATACATGGCATTTTCACAACTTGAACATAATTTAGCCTTTTGGGATATGATTAAATTACTTATGTTAAAACTATCATGAGCCGTTAATGTTCTTATTAATGCCTGCTCCGCATGATTAACCGTTTCCCAGCCAGGCTCACGCTGGCGAGAAGTATTTTGATAGCTTAATTTATTTGTCGCCCATGTCTTAAACTCCTCACTTTGCGAGTCCATCTCCAAAAATTCATATAAATTAATAGCATATGTAAATTTAGATGTTTTATCTTTGTAAAATAATTGCGCCATACTAATGACTCGGTTGCGAATTAATGATGGATTTTTCGCAATTCTTTCAATTTTAGAGGATGCATTAAGCAGCTTTGATACTGTTTGCTGGAAATCAGCAAACATATCATCCTGTGTATCAAAAAGTCGAGGTGCTAACCCATGTTCATCCTGATAGGTCAATGGGTTGTTACGTACCATCCGATACAGATTTAAACCATCAATAGTTCCCGCGGGATCTGCGCTTAACCAACGCCCCACCCAAGGCTGATAATAACGACGACCATAATAATAAAGCCCTGTAATATCACGCTCTTGCCCTGAATAGCGCCGTGTTTTGTAGTTTACTTGCAATGCGCTACTTACCGCCCAAACAGCCGTTCCACCAAAGGGATAAAACTCCTCTTGGCTAATCAAGTTTCCATCCATATCGAGTTCTAAACCGCTATTGCTGGCAAGCCCATTAATACTATAACGAATGGTATTATTTACCATTTTATCTGGTAGCCCAATTTCCCAATGCAATACTTGGGCTTGTACCTCACTGTCTTCCCCGATACAGATCACATGGTATTTTTCATTATGTTCAATTAGCCTAATCTCTAGGTTCGGTAAATAAACAACCTTGCTTTGTTTTTGATTATATTGTGTTATTTTTAATGCCCGCAGGCTGTCGCCATCGTAGCGGTAAAACTCATTCCCGCCAGCACCATTAACACTTTGCAGTTCTTGCCTTGATGTCCACGTTAAATTTTTTCCTTGCAAAAGCTGTTTTTGCTGTCCACTTGGCGTGAATAATGGTTCCACTTGATGAGGAAACTCAGCTAAATCTGCCAGTACTGCATGGTTACTTCGGCTGCTCGTTGTCATTTTGATTGTATAAGCTTGCTGCATCGCAGGGGCACGGTGGTGAATTTGAATTAAATTCCCGCCTTTATCATAAGAATAGGCACGGAAATACCGTGTATATACCGAATTATCAATTGATGAATGGTGAGGAAGGTAGTGACTTTGCTGGCTAATACCCGCTATTTCTCGCCCTGTCGCATGGACTAATTGATAAAGCGTGTCATATTGATATCGATGCTTGGGTTCGACTTTTTGATTCCGCCAAAAAACCTTTTTTTCTGCACTATTATAAATTGCAATCACATTGCCGACAGGATCGTAGTCGTAATGTAAACTCTGAAATAATTTATAACCCAATGAGTGATTTACTGGCCTATAGGTCTGAATAAGGATTAAGCGCTGTGTCTGCGCCTCGTATACATACTCAGTCACGGCACCATTACCATAGCTCTCTCGCACTTTCTGACCGACTGCCGAATATTCAATGATCTGAGTTATTGGCTGCGTATCTTGTCCTTTAACTGTGAATGTCGTTCTGATTAACTGACCTGTAATATCATATTCTCGCTGTTGTTTATGGCCTTTTGCATCAATAATAGAAAGGCAAGCACCTGCAGCATCAAAATGTGTTTGGTGAGAAAATTTTTCGGGTGATAATGCCGTTAAATCACTATCTCCTTGCCAATCAACATTAAACTCAGCATTATCAACTTGTTGAATAAACTGCCGAGTCAATAAAGTCGGTTCCCCTTGCAGTGATACTTCCTGTGTTTGCAATAACCCTGCAGTATCAAAGTGACTAATACATTGCCCAGCTAAATTTGCCAATTGTTCGGTATGCGAATTACCTGCATATTGAAAACGCTCGCTGACTCGCCAGTTCCCCCCCTCTATTTTCTCACTGACACTTTCGAGGCGACCTAATGAATCATTAGCCTCATAGCAACACCATTTAAACGTTTTATTTGCGTCAATGCTTACCATAAGCCGCTGTTCAATATCATTCAGTTGGTAAATTTCACCGCTATCAACACCTTTGTTTAATAACGAGAACCCCATTAAATCCGCATGATAATAAAAGTTATCTTGCCCACTTTCAGACAAACGTGCATCTGCATTTTTCTGTAAAAAACCATAAATATTAAAATAATGAAATTCAAGACGCTCCTGTACATCCTGTTGAATATTAGGCTGTCGATAGTATTGAAGTGTACGAACCGTAAAGTGACGGTTATCGAATGCCGTTATTGTTGGTGTGCCCGCATGAATATTTGAAATTTGAGGCGTTATCATGTTATCTCCAATTAAGGCTAACAAAATGATAACACCATCTTGTTAACGTATTGCTTCATATCATGAAACCATAATTGAAGTGTGCCTAAATTGTCATTGTCCATTTTTATCAGGACAGACGAAAAATGCGTAATTGACGTACAACATTCGCAAATTCGCGAGAGATTGTTTACCCTATTAACCCAAGAAGAATGCAGGGTAAAATGATGGGAAAACTATTTGAAAGCTTTAAAAATTGGCTCCATATGGAAACGGCGCTGGTATACCCCTATCCTGCGATTGATGTTCGCTTATCAAAAGGCCTTAAATTGCACATTGTAGGCAGTATTCATATGGGAACAGAAAATATGTTTCCGTTATCTGCCATATTGCTCGATAAACTGAATCAAGCGGATGCATTAATTGTTGAAGCGGATATAACCCAAGCTCAATCCCCTTTCCCTCATGAAGTTGATGAACAGCGCCCTGTTCAGCAACGTTTGAGCGAAGAACAATACGCCTTATTTTTGCAATGTTGCCAAGAAATTCACCAGTCACCCGAAAAGTTTGATAGTCTCCCTTCATGGCAAATCGCCTTGATCCTACAGGCCACTCAAGCACAAGGGCTTGGCTTGCGCGGCCACTATGGCATCGATTATCAGCTTATTCGCAACGCTCAGACCCAACTTAAACCGATCATTGAACTTGAAGGCACTGCATCCCAAGTTGAATTGCTGCTTTCCTTACCTAATAATGGGTTAGCGCTCTTACAAGACTCATTAGTCCATTGGCGTGCAAATGCACGTTCACTGCAAACCATGATTGGTTGGTGGCTTGATTATCAACCCAATAACCACATGACTTTACCTAATACTTTCAGTAAAGATGTCTATCAAGTACTAATGGATAAACGTAATGCAGTTTGGAGTGAACAACTTAAGGCGCTTCCAGATGGCAATTATGTGGTTGCTGTTGGTGCATTACACCTATTTGGTGAAGACAGTCTTGTTGAGTATCTGCGCCATTGTGTCAGAGATAAATAAAAGGTAAAAAAATGACTCCTGCTGTTAAATTACTTGAAAAACAAAAAATTAACTTCACATTGCACCCTTATGATCATGACCCAAATGAGAGCAACTTTGGTGATGAGGCAGTACGTAAATTAGGCTTAGATGCCAAACAAGTGTTTAAAACGTTATTAGTGGCATTAAATGGTGACCAAAAAACATTAGCTGTTGCCGTCACCCCTGTCTCAGGGCAGCTTGACTTAAAACTGGTCGCAAAAGTGTTCAAAGTGAAAAAAGTGGAAATGGCCGATCCCCAAATCGCGCAAAAGACCACTGGCTATTTATTAGGTGGCATCAGCCCATTGGGCCAAAAGAAGCGATTACCCACGGTAATCGATGACCAAGCCCAGCAATATGCAACAATGTTTATTTCAGGGGGAAAACGCGGGTTGGATATTGAATTAGCGCCAGCTGATTTAGGTAACGTACTCAATGCTACTTTTGCTGAAATTCGCAAGTAAATACGCGCATTGATAAAAAAAGCCTCATCGATATGAGGCTTTTCATATTATAAAATGAATTATTTATTGTTATAAATAATCTCACCTTTTGGTTCGTAATCTGCAGCTTTTAGTGGAGAATGTTTCTCGATATAACCTTTGAGCACTTCCGCATCCACAAAACCTGTATTCACATAGTTAGGGTGATTATCAATTTTCGGATAACCATCACCACCAATCGCATTAAAATTCAATGTTGCCATACGATAAGTTTTTGATGTATCAACAGGTTTACCATCGATTTTCACATCGCTAATCGTACCATCTTTATTCAACGTCAAGTTTACATTATAGAATTGACCATATGCCCCTGCATCGGGTTTCATATTCGCGACCGCAGTCAGGTAAGGAATGACTTCATCCCCTTTAAAATCAACGTACACTAATTCATTCGCAAAGGGTTGAACTTTCAGCACATCTTTATACGTGATATCACCGCTTTCGATAGAATCACGGACCCCCCCCCCACTCATGATGGCAAAATCAGCGCCTGCGCGCTCTTTTTGAGCTGCTAACAGAAGGTGCCCCATATTGGTTTGCACAAAGCGCACTTTGCTACGATCGCCTTCCAGTTTGCCTTCAACAGAACCCACTTTGACGCTTAATTGCTTATCACCTTTCTCTTGGTATGGCGTCAGTAATTTCATCATATCTGGGTTGTGGGCGATTTCTTGTGTGTAATAAACACGCTCACTGGTACCATCTTCTTTGGTCACTTTTTTCTTCAAGTTAATTGGAATTAACTGGTAGTGTTTTAAGGTAAATTTGCCATTTTTGAATTCAAAATCAGCACGTCCTACATATTTACCCCACTCATGGGCTTGAACAATCCATGTACCATTTTGATTATCTGGCGCACAAGGAGTCCCTGGTACATAGTCCGCTTGTTTGTAGTCTTTGTTTTCTTGGGACATACAAACGGGGTCTTGTGAGTGACCACCCACTATCATATCTAAGTAACCCGCAGGTAAACTGCGTGCCATTTCGACGTCACCTGGTGCGTTTGAACCATGTTTGCCGTCATCATAGTGCCCCATGTGGGTTGCGGCGATGATAATGTCAGGTTTTTCAGTCTGGCGCAGTTCTTCAACCACTTTTTTCGCTTCATCCGCAGGTACGCGGAATTCGACATCAGGGAAATTTGCTGGGTTACCAATACGTACAGTATCGTCTGTAGTCAGCCCCATCACTGCAATTTTTACACCTTGTTTATCAAATATTTGATAAGGTTTAAACAGACGTTTACCTGTGCTGGTTTGGTAAATATTAGCGGATAAGAATGGGAAGGTTGCCCATTTTTCTTGCTGACGTAGCGTTTCAAGCGGATTATCGAACTCATGGTTACCCAATGCCATTGCATCGTACCCGACTAAATTCATCCCTTTGAAATCAGGCTCCGCGTCTTGTAAATCAGATTCTGGAACCCCTGTATTGATATCACCACCAGAGAGTAGCAACACACTGCCACCTTGCTTCGCCACTTCATTGCGAATTTCATCAACGACGGTTTTTTGCGCTGCTAAACCGTATTCGCCGTGGTCGTTATGCCAAAAGTGACCATGGTGGTCATTTGTATGCAAAATAGTGATATTGTAGGTTTTGTCTTTTTCCCACGCGTTTGCCATCGTCGCGGGTATTAACGCTAACGATACTGTTAATGCACATGCGGATGCTTTAAATGCAAACTTCATACACTTCTCCCTGCTGGTATAGGAATTTTTATTCGTTAATATTAGATTATAGTTTGTCACTGCCCGCAGATTTATAGCATAAAAATATGAGCAAGATTTGATACCTCTTGCAGAATAAGAAATTCGTTTCATAAAAATGAGATCACCATCAAATAATTCACTGATATTATTTTTCATGTGGCTTATTTATTCATTTCAATAAATTGTATTTCAGTTATATTGATAACAATTATGTAACACAGAAAGTTGATAATTATGAGTGAGCAAACAACAACCCCTAATAACGCAAATCCATCAAAACCCGTGAATAAAACAGGGAAAACCGTCTTCAGTATTCTGACAGCAATTAGTGTCTCCCATTTATTAAACGACATGATCCAATCGCTTATCTTAGCGATTTATCCTTTATTACAATCTGATTTCTCGCTGAGCTTCGCGCAAATTGGGATGATCACCCTAACGTATCAGATTACCGCATCCCTACTGCAGCCTGTTATTGGCTACTACACGGATAAACACCCTCAGCCATACTCATTACCAATTGGCATGAGCTTTACATTGACTGGGTTAATTTTATTGGCGATGGCAGAAACCTTCCCAATGATTTTATTTGCAGCCGCTTTAGTCGGGACGGGTTCTTCAGTCTTCCACCCAGAATCATCTCGTGTAGCTCGAATGGCTTCAGGTGGTCGTCACGGCCTTGCTCAGTCATTTTTCCAAGTAGGCGGTAACTTAGGGGCATCACTAGGGCCGTTGCTTGCCGCATTAATTATTGAACCTTATGGAAAAGGTAACTTAGGTTGGTTCTCCCTTGCGGCTTTGTTAGCGATTGTGATTTTACTGCAAGTCAGTAACTGGTATAAGCAGCAACATCGCGCTGCCAGTAAAAAAACCATTTCCACTGGCAACATTAAAATCTTACCTCGCAAGGCGGTTATTGGTTCGTTAGCGGTCTTACTGGTTTTGATTTTTTCTAAATACTTCTATTTGGCTAGCATTAGCAGTTATTACACCTTTTATCTTATAGAGAAGTTTGGTGTTTCTGTGCAAAATGCCCAGATTCACCTATTTGTTTTCTTATTCTCTGTTGCCGCAGGGACAATGATTGGCGGCCCTATTGGGGATAAAATAGGTCGTAAATATGTTATTTGGTTCTCAATCCTCGGTGTCGCCCCCTTTACACTCATTTTACCGTATGCTTCGCTGTACTGGACGGGCGTGCTAACTGTAATCATTGGGATGATTTTAGCCTCTGCGTTCTCAGCTATTTTGGTGTATGCACAGGAGCTGATCCCCGGTAAAACCGGCATGGTATCAGGATTGTTCTTCGGTCTTGCATTCGGAATGGGCGGTGTTGGGGCAGCAGTTTTAGGCCATATTGCTGACCAAACCAGTATTGAGCAAGTTTATCATTATTGTGCTTTCTTACCATTACTTGGGATTTTTACAGTATTGTTACCAAATATCGGTCATAAATAGATTTATTTTCTTATTTTACCCACACTTAATTAAAAATAAGTGTGGGTCTTTCCTACCATATTTCCTAAAAATTTCAGCTAAAAATCGCCTAATCCTAAAGTTTGTAACGATTTAGCACCTTTAGTCTGTCTTTTTTTTAAAAACATTTCATTTTTTTAAGGAAATATTTCTCAAAAAAAGTTAAAATAGAAAAACATGCAAATTGGCATTTTAAAATGAAGGCCTCATTTTAAAAGTCAACGGCATGTACCCACCTTATATTTTCATACTAACCAGAGGAGACTAAATGGAGCATTCAACGCCCTTAATCACAACCATTGTTGGTGGTCTCGCCCTTGCATATTTGTTAGGTATGATCGCACAGCGATTAAAAATCTCCCCACTTGTGGGCTACCTTGCAGCAGGTGTCCTTGCAGGCCCATTTACCCCAGGGTTTGTGGCAGATGCAGCGCTTGCACCTGAATTAGCTGAAATCGGCGTTATCTTGCTGATGTTTGGCGTGGGTTTACACTTTTCACTCAAAGATTTACTAGCCGTTAAAGCCATTGCTATTCCTGGTGCAATTGCACAAATTGCGGTAGCAACCCTATTAGGTCTCGGCCTGTCGATGTTATTTGGCTGGGGCATTTTTACTGGTATTGTCTTTGGTTTATGTCTTTCAACCGCCAGTACCGTGGTTTTATTACGCGCATTAGAAGAACGGCAACTCATTGAAAGCCAACGCGGGCAAATTGCCATTGGCTGGCTAATTGTGGAAGACTTAGCCATGGTTCTTACCCTGGTACTGCTTCCTGCCGCAGCTGCTATCATGAATACAGATGATGCAAGCTTTAGTGAGCTCGCATTAGGCCTTGCCTGGACAATTGGTAAAGTTGTTTTATTCATATTCATTATGATTGTGGTCGGTCGTAAAGTCATTCCATGGATTTTATCTCGTACCGCCTCAACAGGTTCTCGTGAGCTGTTCACCTTAGCTGTTCTCGCCCTTGCGTTAGGTATCGCTTATGCCGCTGTAGCTATCTTTGATGCTTCCTTTGCGCTGGGGGCGTTCTTCGCGGGTATGGTTCTGAACGAGTCTGAGCTGAGCCACCGTGCAGCACAAGACACCTTACCACTGCGTGATGCATTTGCGGTTCTGTTCTTCGTTTCCGTTGGTATGCTTTTCGATCCGATGGTTCTGATCCAGCAACCTCTCGGTATCTTGGCTGTTCTGGCTATCATTATTATTGGTAAGTCCGCTGCGGCCCTGGTTCTGGTCAGAATGTTTGGGCACTCACGGCGAACCGCATTAACCATCTCCGTCAGCCTTGCGCAAATTGGTGAGTTTGCGTTTATATTAGCGGGTATGGGCCTCACCCTCGGCGTGATGGATAAAGACGCACAAAACTTGGTGTTAGCGGGTGCTATTGTCTCTATTATGCTTAACCCAGTATTATTTAGTTTGTTAGATAAATACCTTGAAAGAACAGAAACGATTGAAGAGCAACTTCTGGAAGAAACGCTGGAAGAAGAAACACAAGTACCTGTCGATATCTGTGGTCACGCCATCATCGTCGGTTATGGTCGTGTCGGAGGTATGTTAGCGGACAAACTGCGTAGACGAGAAATCCCTGTTGTCGTCGTGGAAGACACCCGTGCTCGCTTTGAGGAGCTGGCTGAAAATGGCTTCAGTGCAATCCTCGGTAATGGAGCGAATAAAGAAATCATCAGCCTTGCCCGCATTGAATGTGCTAAAACGTTATTATTAACCATTCCAAATGGTTATGAAGCAGGTGAAATCGTCGCAACCGCGAAAGAGATGAACCCTGACGTTACCGTTATCGTTCGTGCCCACTATGATGATGAAGTCAGCTTTATTAAAGAGCGCGGCGCTGATCATATCATTATAGGTGAACATGAAATTGCCAAATCCATGGCGACACTCATGTGTAATGATGTGGAAGAGTTTGGCTGTTCTATCGATGATATGCTTGATGGCGGCAACGATAAAAAAGGTGAAGGCAAAAGTTTAGATGATTATCTAAAACCGGCTCACTAACCTCCTCTCTCTATAAATACAAAAAGGAAGCCATGGCTTCCTTTTTTATCTTTTGCCTTCTTTCATCTCAGCATTTGTCTTTTACCTTCCATCCCTTATCACTCACTCTAAATAATTCCCGTTGAGGCTAGGCGGCAAGTAAACGAATCCTTAGGAGAATACATAAGTATGTGACTGAGGTGAACGCACGCAGCCAACAACGCATCAGCGTGAATTATGACGAGTGAGCGATAAATTCATCACTGGTCCAAACTGGCAACCCTTTATCTTTAAAAAACTGAATTTCAGCTGCAACACCACCACTCTTTTCCCAACCTGGTAGCGTCAGTACAATTAGCCCATCACAACGTTTTAAGAATTCCATATCAATGGATGACCATGCTACTTTTTTCCCTTCAGCGGCCAAATATTGATTAATTGGGTGCGTCATGGTGATTTGGCTATAGGTCGCAATTCCTTTTAGCGCAAGTTCTGCTGCAAATTTAGTACATTCAGCAAAACGCATTTCTACAATATTGCTATCGGGATCAGAGTAAGGGCAAGCTATAAAATAAAGGCTCATAATAATTCCTGATGTTAGTGTGTTCAAATTTTAGATACAGTTATCCCGTGAAAAATAAGTGATTATTTTCCAAGGGATAGGTTTAAATAGGTGCTACGTTAAAAACTTATTCAATATCAGCAACAATGATTTTGGTTTTTGGTCGCTTTTTATTTTCGGGTAACTTAAATTCTTTACTGGTTGTCACCAGATAATCAATATTATCCCAATTAGTGACAAAGTTAATGGCGTGCTTATTGGCCTTAGTGCCATCCGCCAGCACAATCAGTTTGTCACTGTTTTCCATCATTTTTTGGGCTATTGCTGCCTCATCCACATGCTGATCCATCACGCCATGTAATGCATGGATAGCCCCTGCACCAATCACTGCATAATCTGCAAAAAACTCGGCAATATTTTTTAACGCTATTGCGCCTAAACAGGCATTTTGCGCCGCATTAAACTGCCCTCCAATTAAAATGGTTTCAATGGATGGGTTTTCTTGCAGTGTGGTCGCTAATAATGGCGAATTAGTAATTACCGTTAAATTATCAATCAATTTAATACGTTGACTAAATTCAAACGTCGTCGTACCAAAATCAATAAATAAGGTATCGCCAGGTTTAATCAGTTCAGCTGCCTTGATGGCAATCGCTTTTTTCTCATCCACAGCAGCTTGGGCACGTTCAGTAAAATTACGTTCAAATTTTGACTGAATATTCACCGCCCCACCATGGACTTTCTTTAATAACTTTTGTGATTCCAGCTTACTGAGATCTCGACGGATTGTTTCCTGCGCGACATTAAAATGCTTTGCGAGCTCCTGCACGTACACCTGACCTTGAGTCGACAATAACTCAATGATGGTTTGATGCCGTACTTTTGAAGAGCGCCCTTCACACATAGTTTAATCCTTCTTGACCATTTAACATTTCCAGCACTATACAACAGTGATACGAATTTCAGTAGCGTCTGGTTGTATTTTTGTTAAATCGATATTTTTCAATAAAATGCGTCTTGTTGGTAAACAACGGTGCTTTTTCTCATACAAAACCGTATTCCCCGCCATGACTTTGATTGTGCCTTGCAACGCTTGTTCAACTTTAATATTGAAGTCGATACATCCTTGGGATAGCGCGTCCATATTTATACAAGCAGGAACGCTAAAGCTGATATTTGAATCTCTGCTCACAGGGATGCGCTGTACAGGCTGAATTTGCGGCTGATGGTGATTGGCTAATAAATCATTCGCAATATTCTCCCCTGTCAATAAACCTTCTTGGTAGCACTGATCCCCCATATCCGCAGGGTGCAACATATTCCCCGCCGCATAATATGCCCCATCCGAGCAGCGACTAAATTGGTCTGTTACAGGCTTCCCTGTGCTCGCATCAAATTCAAGGTGACTTTTGCGGATTAATGTATTTTCCCCCACAAATTGCCCCGTAAAAATGACCGAATCACACTCAATTTTGTGGTTTTTTCCGTTGGTTTCCACCATCACATACTCTACACGGTCAAGGCCACCAATTTCAGTGATTTTACTGTTTAAATAAACGGGTGTTCCCATCGCTTTGGCAAATAAGGTCGCGGGTTTAAATGCCAGAATGCGCTCCCCACCTTCCACCATTGCCTGCGCTTTTACACCTGCATTTTTTAATGTCCACAGGGCAGAAAAACTGACTAACTCACTTCCCACAATGACTGGGTTTCGGCACGGTTTTTTACCATTAAGGTAAACAAACTGCTGCAATGCCCCTGCGGTTAAAACACCTTGCGGGCGAAGGCCTGATACCAAACGTGGGTGACGCGGTGTTTCACGAACCCCTGTCGCTACCAAGATGCGCTTAGCGTGCATCTCAACTAACCCCTCTGCGGTAGAGACCGTCAGTTTTCCATTTGGGTGAAGCTGCGTCACGGTGCTGCGGGTAAAAATTGGGGTATCACCGAGGCTTTCCACAATTTTCGCTGCAAATTGATTACCTTTCATCGGCCGCTTAAATACCAACAAACCAAATGTTGGGTGTTGGCAATGACGAGGAACACCGCCTGCATGGGCTTCTCGCTCAAGAATAGCGATATTCTTAATGCCACGACGGCGTAGAGTATGAGCTGCGGCAACACCAGTTGGCCCTGAGCCAATGATAATCACATCATAATATAAACTCATTTTACCGCCTCCACTGCCAGTGTATGGTCAAAACGACCATTAATAATTTCCGCCACCTGACTACTGCAATAAAAGCCATTACAACGCCCCATCATAACCCGCGTTCTACGGCGCAAAGCCCCCAAGCATTCAGGCGGAATATCAGAGTCAAATGTCGCTTCGATTTCCCGTTGTGTTACCAATTCACAATGGCACACAATGCCGCCATTGCTTTTACATTGGTAATCACGTTGATGATATTCAGAAATCGAGGGCATATTCGGCCAAATAAGTTCTTCTGGCGGCAATAATTCAAATAATGGCGTGAAGTTTTCTTGGTATAACTTACTCAAGTGATTTGCGACACCCAGTGCTGATGTTAAACCTGTAGAACGTATCCCCCCTGCACAAATCCATTGTTTTTCAGGGTAACCATTGATACGGTAATATTTTTCTTCTGTTGCAGGACGTAAGCCCGCATAAGTCGCCGTCACACTGTAATTCTGTAAAGACGGTAACATGCGAGAACCTTGGGCGATTAAATCTTCCATCACCTCTTGTTTGACTTCCGCTTTCCAACGGTCATCCTGTTCTTCGGCTGTTGGCCCTAACAGCAAATTACCGAAAATAGTTTTTGATAACAAAACACCCTTTGTGATGGCGGTTGGTACAGGTAAAATAATCGCATTGATATCCGCAGCTGCCGCTTTGTCATATACCAAAAATTGCCCTTTGCGCGGTTTTATTTGGAATGGTGATGGATGGCAAATCGACTCAACAATATCCCCGTTAATCCCTGCACAGTTAATCACTAAACGGGCAGAAAACTCACCTTTTGTTGTGGTTAAATGCCACAGTCCCGCCTTTAGCTCACCGCCTTTGACTTCACAATGAAAATGGTATTGTGCTCCGTGTTTCACGGCTTGGGTTAAATAAGATAACGGTGTACTCCACGGGTCAATCACAGCTTCACCTGGAACCGAAACCGCCGCTAAAGCACCATCTGCTAAGTGAGGTTCACGGCGGTATAATTCGTCTTTATCAATAATTGCCACATCTAATACATTATTAGTATGTGCTTGTTCAACAATGCCTGGCAGCTTACTCAGTTGTTCTTCATTCCACGCAACAACCAATGCCCCCGTTTCGAGGATCGGCAAATTCATTTTTTCTCTGATTTCAAGGAATTCGCGATACCCATCCTGCATACATTCCAGTTCTAGACTCCCTGGTGTGGCGTCAAAACCTGTATGTAATAGTGCGCTGTTGGCCTTACTCGCCCCTGACAAGATGTCACCACCTCGTTCTAGCAGCAAAGTATTTGCCCCCATCAGTGTGAATTTACGTGTCACTGCACAGCCAATGACACCACCGCCTATGACAATGACATCCCAAATTTTTTTATTATTAATATCCATGGCTGAGATCCTTTACTTAAAACTTGCACACATAAAACCACATAATTCCCACAATCACAATAATTAAAACAACATAAAGTACAACAACAAACCAAAAACTACTCACATTGTTACTTTATTGTGAGTTTTGTCACATCAGTGAAACTTATTGTGAGTTTTTTGTGGACTTTCCTTCCGATTAAACGATAGTAGGCAAAAAAACAGACCTATTTACAACATTTATAACACTGGGAATACTGTGATGCTCAACCAACGTTATGCCGCAATCGATCAGGGAACAACGGGAACCCGAGTCGTGGTCTTCGAAGAAGGCGGGCACTATTACTCCCCGATGAGTATTCCTCATAAACAAATCACATTGAATAGTGGTTGGGTTGAACACGACCCAGAGGAAATACTCGCTAATATTATTAAGTGCTTGAATAGCTGCGAAGTCGTCGATGCTATTGGTTTATGCCATCAAGGTGAGAGCATTGTCGCTTGGGATGCTGACAGCAAACGCCCACTTTACAATGCGATCGTTTGGCAGGATTTACGGACTGAAAAAACGATTTCTCATCTCAAAGAAGCAGGATTAGAACCCGTGGTTCAGTCCAAATCAGGCTTACCACTCGACCCTTATTTCTCCGCCAGTAAAATGGGTTGGATCATGGAAAATGTGGTGGGTGCGAAAACTTTAGCAGATAAAAACAAATTACGTATTGGCACCATGGATGCCTTTTTTCTAGACCGCTTATGTGGCGTGTTTGTGACTGACTATAATTCAGCCTCTCGCACCTCTTTGCTCAATATTCACACATTAAAGTGGGATAAAGAACTGTGTGACATATTTGGCGTGCCAATTCATTGTCTTCCACCAATTAAAGACAATATTGGCGATTTTGGCGCTATCAACCTTGACGGCCACTTAACCCCTGTTACAGCGGTGATTGTTGACCAATTTGCTGGCACATTCGGTCACGGTTGCCGTGAAAAAGGCGATGCCAAAATAACCTTTGGTACAGGTGCCTTTTTGCAAGCACTCACAGGGTTTGAGATCCCACAAACTCATGAAAGTGGCTTGTTACCCACTCTGTGTTGGAAATTCCCTAATGAAGCCCCCGTTTTTGGCTTAGATGGCGGTGTGTATAACGCAGCATCCGCCATTAACTGGGCAAGAAAAATTGGGCTATTTGATCAATTCGATGAACTCAGTGATTTCAGAGCAGAACCTGCCATTAAACGCGGTTTAGCGTTTGTTCCCGCATTATCTGGCTTAGGCTGCCCATATTGGGATCGTAGCGCTGCTGGATTGTGGGCAGGCCTTTCATTAGATACCGACAAAAAAGACATGATGCAATCGGTGTTGGAGGGGATTGCCGCTCGCTCTGCCGAAGTCATTTTTGCAATGGAAAAAATTTCACCACTGGGACAATCAATCTCTGTCGATGGAGGGCTTTCTTCAAATCAGTACTTTAAGCAATTTTTAGCCAATTTATTACAAAAAAATATTGAAGCACCAGCAAACCGTGAAGTGACTGCACTTGGCGCTGCCTTATTGGCACGCAAAGGGTTAGGGCTGACTCACGATATGGCAGTTAGGCGCAATGCAACCATAACACACCCCGATGGCACCAACATGCAAGGTGTAATGGAACAGTACCGCGACATCATTGCCCGTTCCCGCCAATTAAGACACTAAAATAATAAAAGGAAACCCTACCATGGCTGAATTCGGAAATTACATTATTTATTTAATCATGTGCGGTGCCATTATTGGTGCTGTCGCCTCTATCGTTAAACCGACCAGTGATCTGGGCAAAGAATTTGTTAACGGGATTTTCTCCATTGGCCCTGTATTTCTTGCTCAAGCAGGGATCATGGCTGCCGTACCACTGCTTTCTCAGTTAATTTCTTATGTTTTAGGGCCTATATTCTCTTCTGTGGGCTCCGATGTCTCTATCGCCGCATTGTCGATCATTGCTGTTGATATGGGGGGCTACCAGCTTGCAGATGCGTTAACCACGAACCGTGATATGTGGATCACTGCGATGTTAATCGGCTATACCTCAGGCGCGACGATTGTGTATCTCATCCCTGTTGGCTTAACTATGTTAAATCGCAAAGATCACAAATACCTCGCACTCGGCGCAATGGCAGGGTTAATCTCCATTCCATTTGGTGTACTGGCTTCACTGCTATTAATCACATTCAATAATATTCCCGTTCGCGATATTATTTCAACCAATTCCCCCGCAGCACATCAACTCACCCTTGATTTTATGACCATGCTGCAATATTTGATGCCACTGTTTGTTTTCTGTTTCTTATTGGCCGCGGGCTTGAAATATCGCCCAATGCTGATGGTTACAGGCTTCTTAATCTTCGGTAAGATTATGGATGCCTTTGTCAAACTGGTTCTGGCTTTCTCGATTGTCGAGCACTTTACTGGCGTATTTACCAAAGTTTTCGGTGCGTGGGGCTTTGACCCGCTCTTTGCAGACCAAAATGAGCTGTTCCGTGCCATTGAAATAGCAGGTTATATTGGCATCATGTTGGCAGGGACATTCCCAATTTGTTACCTATTCCAACGTTATTGCAAACCGTTAGTCCGTGCATTAAGCAACCGTTTGAAACTGAGTGATACTGGGTCGTTAGGTTTTATCATGGTGATGGCAAACATTATTGCAACTTATCATTTATTCAAAGATATGCGTGCAAGAGATAAAGTTCTGTGTGTCGCATTCGGTGTCTGTGCACAAGCCACCATCGGCGATCACTTAGCCTTTACCGCCAACTTCCAACCAACGCTCGTTCTGCCTATTTTATTAGGAAAACTGGTTGGGGGCTTCTTAGCGGTATTTATCGCAATTAAAATTTCGGTTCCACAGGCATTGCGTTATGAAGAGGAAGACCAAAAAGCAGTGGATGCCGTTAAAGGTGATGCTGAGTTAGCGGTTGCCAAACAAAGTTAAATATAATTAATATTAAACAATTTAATAACTGCATTCGAAATATTGCAATTAAATAATATCGAATGCAGTTTTTTATTATTCGTCATCATCAGTGATATTATTTACGACAAATTTTGATAGTTAATTTCTGCCTATTTGTCTATGTTTTTTTACTATCGATATTAATTATTAATTTACTTATAAATTAAGCTTTATTCTTTTATTAACTTATTAATTAAATACCCATAATGGAGTATATAAAAACACATTAATGCTCTTTCTGATATTAATGTGTTTTTATATTAAACATATCCAAACTGGACGAATTATAACCTAATCATTAACGTTCCCAATAAGACTCTTCTAAACTGTCTTCTTTTTCAGGAAGCCCACGAGTTAGCCGAGGGGAATGCTGGGTTAACACTTGATAACTAACCCGATTTGCATACTTACAAACTTGAGCCAATGAGGAATAGGTTAAATATTGGCGCTCATGTTTGCTGGAATTAGGCACATTTGAACGATGGTAAGAATTCGCTGTAATATCATGCAGTAATGCAGATAAAGCCCCGTCTCCAGCACCATTCGTGTTCATAATTTTCTCAGGGCCACCCATATACGGTTCAATATGCGAAAATATACGCAGTGGTACTTTGCAATCTTGCTGGCGCATTGCACGGCTAAATTCATATAAATTGAATTCTGCAATCGCACCAGGCAACAATGGGTGCTGAGTCGTCCGTTTGTAGCTCTCTTCTGTATATCCTGCCATATATAGCCCTGATGGGCCCGCCGTGCAGAGCACCAAATCAACCCAGTCTAGAGCCATATTAGAGGCTAATAACGGGTCACTTAGACCTGTCAACTCTTGCGCTTCATCTTCATTCATCGCAACGACCGAAATATGCTCAGCAAGGAAGTCACGCCAAAATTGCGGATCTTGAGCAATCACAAATTTAGTTCCCAATGTGAGCACCACAGGAACATTGTGTTTTTTCGCATAGGCTATGGCTTGCATTGTGGCATCAGGCATGGTTTCACCGGGTTTGCAACGCACCAAATACGCCGTTAAAACTAACGCAGACGCCCCAGCGATAATCTCTTCAGGAATACTCATTGGATGCAGGCGATTCATATGCCCAGGGCTAATGGCAAATGTCCGTTCACCATTTTCGGTAATCAGTGTGAAACAACGACCAATTGGACCATCAACACCTTGCAGATAGTTCAGATCCATACGGCTTGAGGTATGGCACAGGTAGCGATAAGCATAACTTCCTATTTGGATATTATTACACATCGTCCCTAATAATACCGACCTATCATCTGCTAACACTGAGTAGTTATGCAGCGTGTTACCGATGGTGCCACCCGCAAATTCATGCGTAATCAACGCATTGTCAGTCAACTCTTTATACAACGCCTCAGCAGCATCATCTTCAATAACCAATGAATGCCCTTTACTGAGCTGATAACGTTGAATAAAATCATCATCTACTTTCGCTTCAATATCGACTAGAGTTTGATCTATCCCCACAATATAGGATTTACAATTCTCATCATCAGCCAACGTCTCTTTTAATGGCTGTAAAAGTGGATCTCTGAGACTAACAGGGAAATAATGTTTTGACTTGCGTTGACCGGGGAATTTCATAAGTAAGAAGATTAACAATGGAACATCACGCTATTCTAGCACGATAAAATAAAGCCAGCACCTTCAAAGAAAGTACTGGCCTCATTGTTTGTCTTTTGTAAGGTTAGCTTACTGATTTTGCATTTTATAATCGCGATAAAGCTCACGGCTTAATACAAATGCACAACTTAAAATTAAGCCTAAAATGGCGCTTAACGCCACAATCAATGCTGATTTAGGTGATTCTTTATTCAATGGCAAATCAGGTTGTAATATAAAAGTGACTGGCGTAAAAGCCAATTCCTTACTCTTCAATTCAGTGATTTCATTGATATAAATCTGGCGATTTTGCAAATTTTCACTCATCAAGGCTAAATCACGGTTTTGTGTCTCAATCAGTAATTTCTTTTCTAACGCCTCAGCTCCCAACGCAATAGGATAGTCTGGGTCATCATTAATCGCTTGAGAATCACTGGCTATAGGCTTTTCAATCCCTGCTGCTTTAGCAATATCCACTGCACGTTTTAACCTTTCAACTTTAACGTCATACTCAGTTTGAATTTTGCTCACTTCACGCTTAAGTGATTCAGTGGCAAAAATAAGTTGCTGTGAGATCGTATTATCAATTTCGTTTTTAATCTGACTTCTCACTTTAGATGCGCTATAGCGGATATAGCCATCCAATAAATCTTGGGCTTCTGTTGGCTGTGATGCCGTAAATTTTAAGATAATATCGTTAGAGGTACTGTTTTTCTCTTTAGATTGGTCTTGAATTTGAATATCGTTATTAATGATTTGATTCACTAAACGTTGCTGTGCCACCACATCATCTTTAGGATCAACATTTTGTGCAAGTTTATGATAGTACTGGGTACTTCTAACATAGTCGCTTTGATTAACTTTAGAACGATATTGGTCTATAAAGGCATTAAAAATACGTTGAGACGTTAAATCTATAGGTATTTCAAGTACATCCAGTTGAGCTTTTAGTGCATTAACTTCTTTCATGCTTTCGGAGGTTGGCGGAATGACAATGGCCGTGCTGCTCCACTTTTGAGGTAAAAGCTTGACAATCCCAGCACTCAACGCAATACATAAAGCCGTAAAAATGGTAATCAATAATTTATTTTTTAATAAAACACTCAATAATGCCATGAGATCAATTTCATCACTCTGCTGAATATGAAATTGATGAGCAGAATTTGACTTCTGCTCAATACTTTTTCGTGGCGGCTGCTCATTGCTCATATTAATTCCAAAAGACATAACATTTCTTTAATAGTTTTTAATTTAAGATAAGTTATTATAGTCTATATTTGAAATTTTGATATATCGATTACTGAACTTTTTAGTATCAATTTAAGCGATCACTGATTTAATTCATCTTGAATAATTAAATTAATCATGCGAATACTATTTAGATTATCATTTAACGCCGCTATGTAATTATATTTACTACCCCCACTACTGATAAAGAATTCTTTATTTTGTTCGCTAATTTCTTCTAATGTTTCCAAACAATCAACAGAGAAGCCAGGGCAAATGACCTGAACAGAGTTTACCCCTTGTGATGGTAATTCATGCATGGTTTTATCCATGTATGGCATCAACCAAGGTTCACGACCAAAACGTGACTGATAAGTGAGCAACACTTTTTCACTTGGGTAATTCAGCGCCTCTCGAAGCGCCTGAGCCGTTTGTTCGCATTCTTGCTGATAGATATCCCCTGTATCACAATAACGCTGTGGGATACCGTGGAACGACAATACCAGCCTATCAGGTTCACCATGTACTGCAAAGCTCTCTTCAATTGATGCTACTAATGCTTGAATATAAGCAGGGTGAGTTGCATAACTGCGAATAAAACGGACTGACGGAATGGTACGCCTACCTTGAAAAGCTCTCGTTACAGCATCATACACAGCAGCAGTTGTTGTGCAGGAGTATTGTGGATATAACGGTAAAACAACTAAATCATTAACGCCTTGCTCCATTAAACTATCAACAGCACTTTTAATGGAAGGCGAACCATAGCTCATCCCTATTTCTACGGGGGTGTTTGGCATCAACTCTGCCAGCTTTTGTTTTTGACGCAATGAATACACCAATAAAGGTGAGCCATCATCAAGCCAAATTGACTGATAGAGCTTAGCCACTTTAGATGAGCGCAGCGGTAGAATGGCTCCATGTAAAATGGGTTTCCAAATCAAACGAGGTACATCAATAACGCGCTTATCACTAAGAAACTCGGCTAAATAACGTCTAACAGCTGAAGTTGTTGGGGCATCAGGGGTTCCTAAGTTCGCTAACAGAATGCCGGTTTTTTTTTCTGACATGAAACAGCTCCTAATTGATAATCATTCCCAACTTTATCACAATTAAATAACGATTTTTGTCACCAAGTGGTATAAAAAAGAAAGGCAGCGATATTCGCTGCCTTCATATAATACATTCATACTCTAAATAATTCGAATTACAGTTATCAATACTGTAATTTAGCGCATGATACGTACAAATATTAACCTAAAATTTTCGCTAACTCTGCGCTAACTTCTGCGACTTTACGAGTACCGTCTAATTTAAAGTATTTAGTGTTACCCGCTTTCGCTTCGTTTTGATAATAAGCAATCAATGGCGCAGTGAGTGCATGGTATTCAACCAGACGCTTACGAACCGTGTCTTCTTGGTCATCTTTACGGATAGTCAGCTCTTCACCTGTCACGTCATCTTTGCCTTCCACTTTTGGTGGATTGAAGTTGACGTGGTAAACACGACCTGATGGTGCGTGAACACGGCGACCGATAATACGCTCAACAATGATTTCGTCTGGTACGTCAAACTCAAGTACGTTATCAACAGTAATGCCCGCTTCTTTCATCGCATCCGCTTGTGGAATTGTGCGAGGGAACCCATCCAACAAGAAGCCGTTACGGCAGTCATCTTGTTTGATGCGCTCATTAACCAGTGCGATAACAAGTTCATCCGTCACTAATTTGCCGTTATCCATCAGCTCTTTAGCTTGTAAACCTAACTCGCTCCCTGATTTAACAGCTGCACGTAACATGTCACCTGTTGAAATTTGTGGGATCCCAAACTTCTCCATAATAAATTGAGCTTGAGTGCCCTTACCAGCGCCCGGAGCGCCCAGCAGAATGATACGCATTGCGTAAACCCCTTGCTATTTAGTTTTTTATAATTTGAAAAGAAAACACGCTACCATACCATTAGCATGGCGCTTTACTCAAGAACACACGTAAACGTTTTCGCATTTATCTTTTTTCGCAAAAGAAAAAAACCACGCTAAAGCACAAGCAAAAGCGCGGTTTATGTTCAGAAACGAAAATACAATTTCACATTACTTTAGAAGTAATTCATTGATTTTTCGTATAAATAGATTTGGATCTTCTAACGTCCCGCGTTCTGCCAATAAGGCTTGATCCAGCAGGACATCTACCCAGTCAGCAAAAACAGACTCATCTGAGACTTCAGACGCTTTTTTCACCAGTGGGTGTGCAGGGTTTAGCTCAAAGTTATATTTCACCTCTGGTGCTGCTTGCCCCGCCGCCGCAAATAATTTCGCCATTTGCGTACTCATTTCATCCGCGTTGGTGGTAACAATCGCTGGAGTGTCGGTTAAGCGGTGCGTTAATTTCACCTCTTTAACACGCTCACCTAAGAAGGTTTTCACGCGCTCAACAAATGGTTCAAGCTGTTTGTCTGCTTCTTCTTGTTCTGCTTTGTTTTCATCGGCAAGTTTATCCAATGATTCATCTGCTTTACTGACTGATTGGAACTGTTTACCGTCAAACTCAGACAAGTAGTTCATCATCCATTCGTCAATGCGGTCGGATAACAGCAGGACTTCGATACCTTTTTTGCGGAACAATTCCAGGTGTGGGCTACCTTTCGCTGCTGCGTAGCTGTCTGCGGTGATGTAATAAATTTTGTCCTGACCTTCCACCATACGGCTAACATACTCTTCCAACGACACGTTTTGTTCGCTGCTATCGGTATGTGTTGTGGCAAAACGCAGAAGTTTCGCGATTATTTCGCTGTTCGCCATATCTTCAGCAGGGCCTTCTTTCATCACGAGACCAAATTGCTGCCAGAAGGTTTGATATTTTTCTGTATCTGATTTTGCCAGTTTTTCGAGCATTTGCAGAACGCGTTTCGTTAATGCACTGCGTAAACTGCGAGTCAGCGCGCTATCTTGTAAGATTTCACGCGATACGTTCAGTGGCAAATCATTGGAATCCAAGACACCGCGGACAAAACGCAGATAATTAGGCATAAACTGCTCTGCATCATCCATAATGAATACACGCTGAACGTACAGTTTTAAGCCATGTTGTTGGTCACGATTCCACAAATCAAACGGCGCTTGAGAAGGCACATACAGCAAACTGGTGTACTCTTGCTTACCTTCAACACGGTTGTGAGTCCACGTTAGTGGATCCGCATAATCGTGGGAAATATGTTTATAGAATTCAACATATTCTTCGTCTGATATTTCAGATTTGCTACGTGTCCATAGGGCTTTCGCTTGGTTGATTTTTTCCCAAGTGACCGTGCCGTCTTCTTCGTTTTTATCTTCGATTTCAACAGGCAAGGCAATATGGTCTGAATATTTACTGATCACTGACCGTAAGCGCCAGTTATCGAGGAATTCTTTTTCGTCATCGCGTAGATGTAAGGTTATTTCAGTCCCACGCTCCGCTTTTTCAATATCCGCGATGGTGTATTCACCCTCACCCGCGGATTCCCAGAAAACGCCTTCATCAGCTGGCGCACCCGCAGCACGGCTGCGTACAGTGACTTTATCCGCCACAATAAACGCGGAGTAGAAGCCCACACCAAACTGACCAATCATTTGGCTGTCTTTGGCTTGATCGCTACCGAGAGTTTCTAGGAATGCTTTTGTACCCGATTTTGCGATTGTTCCAAGGTTGTCAATCACCTCGTCACGGCTCATCCCGATACCGTTGTCGCTGATAGTTAGCGTGCCTTTATCTTTATCGGCGCTGATGCGTACACGTAATTCACCCTCATTTTCGTACAGCTCTGGCTTAGATAGCGCACGAAAACGCAGTTTATCTGCCGCATCAGATGCGTTAGAGATAAGCTCACGCAGGAAAATTTCTTTATTGGAATAAAGAGAGTGGATCATTAATTGGAGGAGTTGTTTAACTTCTGATTGGAAACCACGCGTTTCCTGTCCTTTCATACTCATTAATCGCCTCTATTTCATCAATCTAATTGGATAGGTTTGACTTACCGATGCAGATTAGTTGGGGGCGAAAAACAGAAATTCAAGCGAAAAAGACAAAAATTTTTATCAAATAAAAACCTAAAACCAATGATTAAAAAGGAAATAATAACAACATAAATTATTTTGAAGGAAACCAAGAAGGAGATCTTTTTACCACCTCCCAGTATATCCTCTAAATAATTTGTGCTGTAGCTAGGCGTCGAATGCGTTAATCCCTAGGAGCATACACGAGTTGTGCCCTGAATCGTCCCCTCTCCAGTTATATCCTTTAAATAGTTCAAACTGTAGGTAGGCGGCAAATGAGGAGATTTCGGAGAGCATATATGAGTATGTGGCCCCAGTCGCCGAAAGCAGACTCCTACAGCTTACCCTCTCCAGTTATATCCTCTAAATAGTTCAAACTGTAGGTAGGCGGCAAATGAGGAGATCTCGGAGAGCATATATGAGCATGTGACCCCTGTCGCCGAAAGCAGGCTCCTACAGCTTACCCTCTCCAGTTATATCCTCTAAATAGTTCAAACTGTAGGTAGGCGGCAAATGAGAAGATCTCGGGGAGCATACATGAGTATGTGACCCGAGTCGCCGAGTGCAGCCAACACCCCTACAGATTGAAATATGACGAGGATATCAAAGTTTAAGGCGGCCGGAGAGCGAATGGGATAACGTCGTACTATCTACAAGCTCCAACTCCCCCCCCACTGGAACCCCGTGGGCGATACGGCTCGCCGTCACCCCATATTGCGCGCACATTTGCCCAATATAGTTTGCCGTTGCTTCGCCTTCCACCGTCGGATTGGTGGCTAAAATCACCTCGACGATTGATTCGGCGGCTAAGCGCTCTTCAAGCCGATCCAAGCCGATATCCATCGGGCCAATACCATCTAGCGGTGATAGATGCCCCATCAGAACGAAATAACGCCCTGAAAATTGCCCCGTTTGCTCAATAGCGTAGATATCCGCAGGGCTTTCCACCACACAGATCAAGCCATTTTGTTGGCGGCGGGGATTATCACAAATATTGCATACATCTTGTTCAGTAAATGTTCTGCAATCACGGCAATGGCCAATTTCAGACATCGCACGTGTTAACGACTGCGCTAAACGCATCCCACCACTACGGTCACGTTGTAGTAGTTGGAAAGCCATTCGCTGCGCTGACTTTGGCCCAACACCAGGGAGACAGCGCAGAGCTTCCATTAATGATTCAAGAAGCGGACTAGTTTGCATTAGAATGGCATCTTAAAGCCTGGTGGTAATTGCATACCACTAGAAACACTCGCCATTTTTTCTTTTTGCGTCTCTTCGATACGACGTGCTGCATCATTAAATGCCGCAGCAATTAAATCTTCCAGCATTTCTTTGTCGTCTTCGAGCAGACTAGGGTCAATTTCTACGCGACGACAGTTGTGTGAGCCATTGATAGTGACTTTAACCAGACCCGCGCCAGATTCGCCTGTAGCTTCTAGTTGAGCGATTTCTTCCTGAACCTTTTGCATTTTGTCTTGCATTTGCTGGGCCTGTTTCATCAGGTTACCCAATCCACCTTTACCGAACATAGTTTTCTCTCACAACTGAGGCTACAGCTAAATATAAGACTGTAGCGTTAAACGGGGCGAATACTCTCTTCGTCCAACTGCGCATCAAACATTGAGCGCAGTTTTTGAATCGTCTTATCCGCAATAATAGACTGGCGAGCTTGTGCCAGTTTCTCTTCATAAATCGCCTGTCGCCATTCCAGCGGGGTTTTCACCTCACTATTATCATCGTGAACGATTTTCAGTTCAACAGTACGACCATACAGTTCACTCAGAGCCTCTTCCAATGCTCTATGGGCAGAGGGTTTATCAAGGTGTTTCTGAGCGGGACGCAAATGCAAAGCAATTTGCGACTCACTTAATTCTTCTATATATGAATTCAAAGCTAATTGTTCAACTAGCTTGGGAATATTTAATTTTGCAATTTGACCTGACCAGCTATCTCGTTCACGCCCTTCTTCGATAATTTTTACTGCTAATTCAGGGGTTTTCTCATATTCGAGCGCCTCTTTAATCTCCGTTGGCGTGGTGACCGCCTCTTTCGAGTTCATAACGGCTTCGTTTTGTGGCTTCCACTGATACTGCTTCGGTTTCTCTGGTTTTGCAGACCCCGATGCTTTGTTTTCCACATTTTGTTGATGTTTGCTGGTCACGGCGGCCAGCCTTTCCAGTGCTGATACCGCCGGCTTTGCCCTTTCAGACATCACCGGTTTAGCCTTTTTTGGGCTAGGATCCTCACTTTGTGGCACTTGCAGCGCCTGCCTTGCTTTGAGCAATTGCGCTGTCGGGCTATTTTCAGGCAAATTTTCTGAACGAGGCATCGAAGGTGCAACACGTTGCTGAGTAACAGGCTGGTTCACAACTGCCGCTTGCTGCACTATTCTTGGGGGCGGTTCAATCTCTTCAATCACGCTCTTTGGGTGAAAAGCTAACGCCCGCAATAGCGTCATTTCAACCCCCATACGCCGCTCTGGTGCATAAGGCAGCTCTTTTCTGCCCACCAACAGAGTTTGGTAAAAAAGTTGCAAATCCGCAGGGGAAACCACCCTAGCCACTTGCCGTAAACGCCCCTCTGTTGAAGATGGGTCGGTTTCTTGTTCCGCAGGCAGTAATTGGATCATCGCGATGCGGTGCAGTTGCGATAGAATTTCCACTAATAAGTTTTCCCAATCAGCACCGCGACTTGCCGCGTGCTCCACTTGGGTCATAACCGCAATGCTATCTGCTCTAACGAGGGCTTCGATAATGGCTAAAGGTTGCTCATCATCCAACGTTCCTAACATTTGGCTGACTATGTCTGCGGTGACTTTACCTTGCCCCATAGCAATGGCTTGGTCAGTTAAACTTAATGCATCACGCAAGCTGCCATCCGCAGCACGAGCAATTAATTGACGTGCACGTTGGTCGTGCTCAATATTTTCTGCATTGAGAATAACCTCGAGCTGTTCACTGATTTGCGTGACATCCAACGCTTTAAGATGGAACTGTAAGCAACGCGATAAAATCGTCACTGGCAATTTTTGTGGATCCGTCGTTGCCAATAAAAACTTGACGTGCTCAGGCGGTTCTTCGAGGGTTTTTAATAGCGCATTGAAGCTGTGCCGTGAAAGCATGTGAACTTCATCGATGAGGTACACTTTAAAGCGCCCTCTCGCAGGTGCATATTGCACGTTGTCTAGCAATTCACGCGTATCTTCGACCTTCGTTCGCGAAGCGGCATCAATTTCAATGAGGTCAACAAAACGACCTTGCTCAATTTCAAGACAGTTTGCACATTGGCCACAAGGCGTTGCTGTGATCCCTGTTTCGCAATTGAGCCCTTTAGCAAAAAGGCGTGCGATTGTGGTTTTCCCAACACCGCGAGTCCCCGAGAAAAGATAGGCGTGATGAAGCCGCTGGTGCTCCAGCCCATTAGCAAGTGCAGTCAAGACATGTTGTTGGCCAACAACGTCTGAAAATTTTTGAGGTCGCCACTTACGGGCAAGTACCTGATAGCTCATGGATCCCACAGTAATTTAATAATGGTGTGTGAATAAAGGTAATCATAGTACATGCTACCACAGCCTCAACCTCTGCGGCGAGACTGTGATAAAAATAGAGGAAAAATAAAGATTAATGGCCAGGGAATTCAACCAAGCTGTATGAAGAAACGCCTTCTTTTTGTAAGCGTTCAACGCCACCTAAGTCAGGTAGGCTAATGATAAATGCAGCCTCAACTACATTTGCGCCAAGTTGCTTGATCATTTTCACGGTCGCTTCAACTGTTCCGCCTGTTGCCAGCAGATCGTCAACCACCAGCACATTATCTTCTGGACGAATGCTGTCTTTGTGGATCTCAAGGGTATCAGTGCCGTATTCAAGATCATAAGTCATACTTAATACTTCGCGCGGTAATTTTCCTTTTTTACGAACAGGAACGAAACCCACGCCTAAACGTAATGCGACTGGTGCGCCGAATAGAAAACCTCGCGCTTCAGTTCCTACAATCTTAGTGACGCCTTTATTTTGATAATGCTCAACTAACATATCAATCGTTGCTTGGTATGCAGCAGGGTTATTTAACAAAGTCGTAATGTCACGGAAGATCACACCTTCGATTGGATAATCTTGAATGGATGCGATACTTTCTTTAATCAATTGCAGTTGTTGCTCTTTAGCGGTCATAATAAAAGCCATGTAGTAAACACGAAAGTGTAGAATCTATGTAAAGTACCATAAAAATGCAATAAGCAGCCGTCTATTTGCGGTGAGTTTTGTTGCTGAATATCAATTTTACGCGATTTTTCACATTTAATGGGAACAAAAAATGAAAATACAAGCTCTGTTGGATGCGTTAAAAAAGCAAATTGACGAGTTAGAAACCCGTGTCGCTCCCATTAAAGATAACGAGTTTTCCCACTCACGTTTTGATATGCAACTGTTTAGCCATAAATCGACGCGCTTAGGGGATTGCCAAAAAGAGTTAAATAATCTTTATCAGCAGTTGTGCAACAGTGTCACACTGAACCATACCGAACAAGTGAATTTTCTCACCGAAAAAATTGTGCATCAAATGCAGGCTATTTCCCGCGAAATTTCAACGCAATCGTTGCGTGAAAAAGAATCATCCTTTACCAAGAAAAAGGAACAGGTTGATTTATATGAACGTTTATCACAACATCAAGATTATGAGCGCCGCTTACAAGCGATGGTCAGTGAAAAAGAACTTCAATTATCAGGGCTAACAGACCACCGCTTACAGCACCAATGCCAAAAAGAGCTCGCAACATTAGCAGGCCGTTTGTACCGTTGCCGCCAAGCTCTTTTACGTATTGAAAAGGCCATAGAGCACCAAGAAAATCAGTATTTTGAATAATACGACACACCGCAATATAAGGAATACGAATGGACTCACTCAAAGATGCCTCCCTCGAAATACAGCTTGCCGTTGATTTGATTTACTTGTTAGAAACGTCAGATATTGAAACCGATATTGTTCTTAAAGCCCTAGATATTGTTAAAAATGATTATATTTTAAAACAACAAAAGCAAACGGCAGAAACAGCCTGCTTTGAAGAGCTTTAATTATTTCCCACTATCTTCGCCATTTTCTTTCGAGGAACGTTGCACTTCCTGTACTTCCTCCCCTTTATTATTGTGCAGATGAACTTCCAGCTGATTAAAGGCGATATCAATGTCGTTTTCTCTGCACAGTTTATCAATCGCTCGATTCACTTCATCACTGGTCACGCTGCGATCGCCTATTTGACGGACGTAGAAGCGCAGTTCGTGGTCTAACGTGCTCGCACCAAACGTGGTGAAATAAACGCTCGGTGCGGGCTCTGTCATCACTTTGGCATTACTGGTGGCCGCAGAGAGTAATACACGCTTCACTTTGTCCAGATCCGATCCGTACGCTACGCCCAGTGAAATCGTGATCCGCGTAACTGTATCTGACAACGACCAGTTGATCAGCCGTTCAGTGACAAACGCTTTATTAGGAATGATCACTTCTTTGCGATCGAAATCAACAATGGTGGTCGCACGAATACGAATTTTGCTCACCGTGCCTGAATAGGTCCCGATGGTGACAGTGTCGCCAATACGGATCGGTCTTTCGAATAAGAGGATGATCCCCGAAACAAAGTTCGCAAAAATTTCTTGTAAACCAAACCCCAACCCGACGGTTAAAGCGGCAGCTAACCATTGTAATTTGTTCCATGTCACGCCAATCATGCCCAGAGACGCAATCGCACCGATCCCCACAATGATATACGTTAATATCGTCGTAATGGCATAAGTTGACCCTTGTCTCAATTTTAAGCGTGATAAAACAAGGACCTCTAATAGCCCAGGCAAGTTGCGGGTCATCACCCACGCAACAATAATAATCACCACCGCTAAAATGAGATTGGCGAGTGTCACGGACTGAAGAATATTCGTACCTTCAGGAGAAACATCGGTATAGCGCCACAGTTCCACACTATCAAAAAACGAGAAAATGGTAATAAAATCAGACCAAATACCATAAAACGCCAACGCAAAGATGATAAACAACACCATGGTTGTTAAACGCAAAGATTGCTGGCTAATCAGTTCAATGGTCATTGGCGGCTCTTTAATTGGCTCATTTTCCGCATCTTCCTGCGGTTCCTGCCTTTCTAGCCTTAATGCTTCACGACGTTCGACTGCACGTTGATAAGCCAGCTTGCGCGCCACCAGCGTCAAGCCCCTTAAACAGGCGTTATAGGTGATATACCAAAGCAACAACAAATACAAACTATCAAGCCAACGGTTTGCCAAACGTAGCGTGGTGTAATAGTAACCCGCCATCATCAGCCCCACTAAAATAAGCGGGGAAAACGTCAATAATGTGATGACAATCGTCCGCGTTAAATGGCTGCCTTTCTCTTGCCAGACTTGTTTGCAAAATGGCACGGTAAAAATACACAACAGCAGTAGCGAAACTAAAACTATCAATTGCCCAATCACATCTTCTGATACTTTTAGTGGGTTGATCACGCCATAAGTTGAAAAGAAGATTAATGGGATCAGCGGGATAGATAACCGTGACATACGGCGACGAGTACGTGAGATAGTGCCTTGGTCTATCCCAAAATGCTTCTGTGCAATGCCTTGTGGCTTCAATATGCGGAATGTCAGCTCAAACAACGCCCAAAAAATGGCAAGTTGTTGGCAAAACTGCCAAAAGAACGGCCCTTGGACATTACCTGTTTTTAAGAACCAATAACCTATCGCCAATAATAATAAAGAGATAGGCAGGGTTTGCATCAATGTCAGTAAGAGCGCTATTGGCGTGCTCAAAACACTGTCATTCCGTAGGCTCGATAAGCGTTGGTCAATCTCTTGTAAACGTCGGTTAATTTTGCGATGAAACCAAATAAAAATCACCGCAATCAATACCAGCGGGATCACCACTAACAACGAGTTTGTTATCCCGCGCTGAATACTGCGAGACGATAAACTGAAATCAAAACTGCTGATTTGGGCTGCCGCAGCTTCTGGGAAGGTTTTAATCCACTCCAAATCCATCGGTTTATTGCTGTTCACCCAAAATATTTGCTGAGCTAATGTATTTTCAAGGGAGCTTACCACACTCAATAATTGGTTTTGGTCGAGCTGCAAGTTAATTGCTTGGGAAATTTGCCCGCCCAGTTGCTGGTTAAGCTCATCTAACAAGCCACGCCTGACATCTAAAAGCTTGGTCAATGCGGCCTTATCATCTGTTGATAGCAATGATCCGCTGCTCTGTTCTTCACCTGTTTTGACGGCCAGTTGGCTCTCTAAACCAGAGATGTAGTCATTAGGTTGATACAACGCATCACGCTGCTGATTAATATCAAACTGTTCAAGACGTAAATCCGCAATCGTCACAGGCAAGTTTTTAGTTAAAATATCTGGCGGTAAATCGATTTGCTGTTGGAATAAGATACGAGATAGCAATAAGCTCCCGCGTAAAACGTTAATTTGCTCTTTCAAATTACGTTCTGACTGCGTTGCCCTTTCTAACCACGCTTTAACACGGATACCGTTTTGTACCAGTTTATTGCTTTCCTCGGTCACTTGGATCAATCGGTCACTGAGCGCATTATTAATAGCGACTTCTTTTTGAATAACGGGGTTTTGCTGTGCTTGAATATCCGCTTCAGAAGTATTTAAAGCTTCACGCACAGTTGATTGGGAATCATCTAGACGGCGATTACTGATAGCCGCTTGTAGCTGTTGAACCTGATCCTCAAGCTGCACAATATACGCTGCGGTATAATCACGTTGCTTTTGCAGAACATCTTGCAATTGCGTGTTAGTTTGCAAAATCCGTTTTTGGTATTCATTTTGTTGCTGCAAGAGATACTGCTCGACTTGTAGCATATCAACCTGAGAAGGCCGCAAGCTCACTGAGTCATTAAGTGTACTGTTTAATTCATTACGAATTTCTTGTAATCGCCGCGCATTATCTAACATCAACGCCTGCGCACGTTCTGGTTGAGTTTGTAAACCGATAAGTTGGCTATTATAGGTTGCTAGGTCGTTTTGTTCAGACTGTAAGTTTTCTAAGTAGGTCGATTGTAGGGTTTCTAATTGAGAAAGTGAGCTACTTTTTATCTTTTCAGCGAATTGGGAGGCTTGTCGTTCGCTTTCATTTCTAATTTGTTGCAAACCTTGAATAGCAACTCTTGATTCTTCACTTGTTCGATTAAGTTTTTTTTGCAGTTCTTCCGTTCGTTGCTCAAGTTTATCCAATTCATTATAAAAATCAGATGTTTTTTCTAAGTCCCCACGCACCAATTTTTCTTCTTCACTTAAGCTACTTTTTTTACTTAACGCAGTGAGCGAATTTTTAATGTCGTTTTTACTAGGCAGGTTATTGGGAGCTAAAGCAGATGCGGAGTAAGAAAAAAATATCATTGCGAGTAACAACACAGCGCTAATAAAATACCGCTCTATTCTTTGTTGTTTTATCATCATAATATTCTTATACCCGCTCATATTCTTTCTTTTGTTCCAGCTTTATCCAGAAAAGTAAAGTGCCAGTAATACATTACCAGCACATACGATTAGGCTAACATTTTAAACCAACAAATTAGAATGTTAAGACTTTATCTGATGTTAATGTCCAGCTAGCCAATTCCACTAGTGTGCCAACTTCAACGCCATCCGCTAAAGTTAACTCACTGATACCACGGGCATCGGTACATGTCTTACATAATTTAACAGGCACCCCTTGAGCCGTTAAAATCTCTAACATTTGCTGAAGGTTATAACCTTCTTTCGGCTTTTGAGCAGCTAAACCTGCACAAACCGCATCTGACATTAAAAAAATTTTTAAATCTAAATCTGAATTTTGCTCTTTTAGCGTGATAGCAAGACGCAGGGAGTTGAATAAAGTTTCACTACCATATGGCGCGCCATTGGCGATAATCAGAATAGAGGCCATCTGTTACTCCAGTTTATTATATTTGAGTGGGTTTAAGTCGTATTGCTGGGTTACACTTTAATGTCTCTAATAGTGTCTCAACCAACGTTATCGTGTGTTGATTTATATTAAAGTTCTCAGGTTGTAATAGCCAGTTTTCTAACAAACCCGACATTAATGAACGGATCATGATGGCAGCGCATTCAATATCAAGGTCAGCAGGTAATTGCCCAGCATCGATACAATCTTGCAAATTACCGACAATACGACACTGGCTAGCCACATAATTAGCCCGTTTAAAATCGACTAATTCAGCCATCTCACCAACTAATTCGCATTTTAAAAAGAAAATTTCCATCAACGCACGGTTTTTGGGATTGTCGATAAAATCGGTCAAAATAAAAACTAATAATTCTCTTAGTATTGAAAGTGGATCATTGGTATATTTAGAACGATAATATTCTTCAGCTTGGATTATTTGGTTATCACCAAACTCACAGGCCTGATAAAAGAGATCAACTTTATTTTTAAAATGCCAATATATTACACCTCGGGTTACCCCCGCTGCTTTTGCAATATCGGCTAATGATGTGGCTGAAACCCCTCGCTCAGAGAATGTTTTGATGGCAGCATCTAGTATTTCCTGGCGGGTTTCTTCAGCCTGTTGTTTAGTTTTTCGTGCCATTGTGACCCGTTTCTATCGAAAGCTGATTTACATACATTCGTGTATGTTTGTACTATAGCACAGTGATAAATCATATTGTTTACCATTTTTCTTATTTTTGTTTTGAACTCATATTGATTAATTGAGGTTAACTTATGCGAAAAAACAGAGGGGTGTTACCTCTGGCTCTGTTGGTTCTTTCAGGTGGCTTAGCTTTATCAGGTTGTAACGATGAACAACAAGGTGGCGGAGAACGCCCGGCGCCTGAAGTAGGAATTGTTACGCTGAAAGCCGAACCTCTGACTCTCAAAACCGAGTTACCAGGCCGTACATCTGCATTCCGTGTTGCCGAGGTTCGCCCACAAGTGAGCGGCATCATTTTAAAACGTAACTATAAAGAAGGTAGCGACGTAGAAGCTGGAACATCTTTGTATCAAATTGATCCTGCTCCTTTCCAAGCAACCTACGACAGTGCAAAAGCAGAACTTGCAAAAGCGCAAGCGAATGCAAATATCGCGGCTCTGACGGTTAAGCGTTATAAACCATTATTAGGGACGAATTACATTAGTCAGCAAGAATACGACCAAGCGACTTCAACTTATGCCCAAGCGCTTGCTGCCGTCAAAGCAGCCGAAGCAGCTGTTGAGACTGCGCGTATCAACCTGAACTATACCAAAGTGACCGCACCAATCAGTGGCCGTACTGGCAAATCGAATGTGACTGAAGGGGCGTTGGTCTCCACAGGACAAGCAACTGAATTAATGCGAGTTCAGCAACTTGACCCTATCTACGTTGATGTGACGCAATCGAGCGATGATTTTCTGCGTCTAAAAAATGAGATAGCACAAGGCGCTGTGCAAAAAGAGTCTGGTCAGGCACCTGTTAGTTTAATTAATAACAATGGCCAAGAATACGCACAAAAAGGTGTTCTCGAGTTCTCTGATGTCACCGTGGATGAAACCACAGGTTCCATTACTATGAGAGCCGTTTTCCCTAACCCGAACAAAGAGTTACTTCCGGGAATGTTTGTCCGTGCAATTTTAGAAGATGGCGTTGTTGAAAATGCAATTTTGATTCCTCAACAAGGTTTATCGCGTACTGCTCAAGGTACCTCTCAAGTCATGGTTGTTGGCGCAGAGAATAAAATTGAAGTCAGGACGGTTAAAGCAGGACAAGCGGTTGGCAACAAATGGCTGATTAAAGACGGTTTAAAAGCAGGTGATCGCGTTGTCGTCATTGGCTTACAAAAAATCAAACCAGGAATTGTTGTGAATCCTAAGGAAGCAAACTTAGAAACGCAATCCATAGACAATCAGGCTAAACCTGAAGAAAAGTCTAAATAAGGGAGCGGCTGATTAATGCCTAAGTTTTTTATAGAAAGACCAATTTTTGCGTGGGTAATTGCGATTATCACCATGCTTGCTGGTCTGTTGGCAATTATCCAGTTACCTGTTTCTCAGTACCCGACCATCGCACCTCCAGCTGTTTCTATTTCAGCTAACTATCCAGGAGCGGATGCTGAGACGGTACAAAACACAGTAACGCAGGTTATCGAACAGAATATGAACGGTATCGATAACTTGGTATATATGTCATCGAGCAGTGACTCATCAGGTTCTGCTAGCATTACGCTTACCTTTGAAGCAGGAACTGATGGTGATATCGCACAAGTACAGGTGCAAAACAAATTGCAACTGGCGATGCCATTGCTGCCACAAGAAGTTCAACAGCAAGGTATTAGTGTCGATAAATCAACAAGTTCGTTCTTAATGGTTGCAGGTTTCGTGTCCAACGATGGGTCGATGGGCCAATATGACATTGCTGACTACGTAGGTTCGAATATTAAAGACCCATTAAGCCGTGTAAATGGTGTGGGTGAAACACAGTTGTTTGGTACCCAATATGCCATGCGTATTTGGTTAAAACCAGAGCAACTCGTTAAATACAATATGACGACGACCGATGTCATTAATGCAATCAAGGTTCAAAATAACCAAGTTGCAGCAGGACAGCTCGGTGGCTCGCCGTCAATTGCAAACCAACGTTTAAACGTTTCAATCATTGCACAGACACGTTTAAACAATGCAGAAGAGTTTTCTAATATCTTACTGCGTGTTAACCAGGATGGTTCGCAAGTTCGTATTAAAGATGTTGCGGATGTTCAATTAGGTGCGGAAAACTACAGTACCGTAGCGCGCTTTAACGGAAAACCTGCTGCAGGTATCGGTATTAAACTAGCGACAGGTGCGAATGCGTTAGATACCTCTAACAACGTACGTGCTGCGCTGGAAGAGATGAAACCGTTCTTCCCGCAAGGGTTAGAAATCGTTTATCCATACGATACAACACCATTCGTTAAAATCTCGATTAACGAAGTTGTTAAAACATTAGTTGAAGCAATCATGTTGGTTGTCGTGGTTATGTATTTGTTCCTCCAGAACATTCGTGCCACATTGATCCCAACAATTGCCGTTCCTGTTGTATTGTTGGGGACATTTGCCATCCTATCGGCATTTGGTTACTCAATAAACACCTTGACCATGTTCGCGATGGTACTCGCCATCGGTCTACTCGTCGATGATGCCATCGTTGTTGTAGAGAACGTTGAACGTGTTATGCAAGAAGAAGGCTTATCACCGAAGGAAGCGACCAAAAAATCAATGGGTCAAATCCAAGGTGCGTTAGTCGGTATTGCAATGGTGCTGTCTGCGGTATTTATCCCAATGGCCTTCTTTGGTGGGTCAACAGGGGCAATTTACCGTCAGTTCTCAATTACCATTGTTTCATCCATGATCCTCTCAGTTCTGGTGGCGATGATTTTAACACCAGCACTGTGTGCCACGATGTTAAAGCCAATTGAAAAAGGCAGCCATGGTAGCCAAAAAGGGTTCTTTGGATGGTTTAACAGAACGTTTGAAAAACAAGCTCACCACTACACAGACAGCGTAAGCCGCATGCTTAACGGCACAGGTCGTTACCTGGTGATTTACCTGATTTTAGTGGCAGGCATGGCATTCATGTTTGTTCGTTTACCGTCGTCCTTCTTACCAGCAGAAGACCAAGGTGTATTCCTGTCAATGGTTCAATTACCACCTGGATCAACACAAGAACAAACTCAAGCTGTATTAGATGAAGTCAACAATTACTACCATACTGACGAAAAAGACAATGTTGAATCTGTCTTTACCGTTGGAGGCTTTAGCTTTGCGGGTCAAGGTCAAAATATGGGTCTCGCCTTCGTCGTTCTGAAAAATTGGAGCGAACGTAAAGGTGATGAAAACCACGTTGATGCGATTGTACAACGCGCGAATATTGCGATGTCCAAGAAACAAGAGGCACTGATTTACGCCTTTAACCTACCCGCAATTGTTGAGTTAGGTACCGCAGACGGTTTTGACTTCGAGTTAGTGGATAAGGGTAACTTAGGGCATGACAAACTGATGCAAGCACGTAACCAATTACTTGGTTTAGCGGCTCAACATCCAGAAATGCTCCAAGGTGTTCGTCCAAATGGTCAGGATGATACGTCACAATATCGTATCTACATTGACCAACAAAAAGCGCAGGCACAAGGTGTCGCAATCAGCGATATTAACGCAACACTCAGCTCCGTCTTTGGTGGAAGCTATGTAAACGACTTTATCGACCGCGGTCGTGTTAAGAAAGTTTACGTACAAGGTGATGCAGAAAGTCGTATGTTGCCATCGGATATTAGCAACCTGTATGTTCGTAATAACCAAGGCAAAATGGTTCCATTCTCGGCATTCTTAGATGAATCCAAAGACCCTTGGAAATTTGGTTCACCACGCTTAGAACGTTATAACGGTGTGCCAGCAATGAATATTCAAGGCCAAGCAGCACCAGGAAAAAGTACGGGTGATGCGATGCTATTGATGGAAAAACTCACGACTGAAAACCTGCCAGAAGGTATTGGTTATGAGTGGACAGGTATGTCCTATCAAGAACGCTTAGCGGGTAACCAAGCTCCTGCTTTATATGCGATTTCCTTGATAGTGGTATTCCTCTGTCTGGCTGCTCTTTATGAAAGCTGGTCAGTGCCATTCTCCGTTATGTTAGTGGTTCCATTGGGTATTATCGGTGCATTACTCTTCACCAGTATTCGCGGTTTAGATAATGACGTTTACTTTAAGGTTGGCTTATTAACAACCATTGGGCTCTCAGCGAAAAACGCAATCTTGATTGTTGAATTCGCCAAAGACCTAATGGAAAAAGAAGGTAAAGGGTTAGTTGAAGCAACGCTAAATGCCGTTAAGATGCGTTTACGACCAATCCTGATGACATCACTGGCATTTATGCTGGGGGTTATCCCGCTAGTGTTTAGTAATGGTGCAGGTTCAGCTTCTCAGAACTCAGTAGGTACAGGTGTTCTGGGTGGTATGTTTGCTGCTACCTCTCTGGCTATCTTCTTTGTTCCTGTATTCTTCGTGGTGATCCGTCGCCGCTTCTCTAAGAAGTCTGAAGATATTGAACACAGTCATCCACCTGCAGCACACTAATTGCTGATAAGTAACATATTAATAAGAGCCACTGAAATGTGGCTCTTATTTTGTTGACAAAGCAGGATAAAAGCGTGGCTTTTCCTGCTTTGTGTTATCAGCCGAAAATCAATAAACTGATTTTCCTGATTTATTTTCAAAACCTATCCAACCTGCAGTCAAACCTAATCGGTTTGTCAGCAGTCTGAGAGCCACTGAAATGTGGCTCTTATTTTCTTCTTAACTCAATATAATTACCCCCTTTTACCTGTTTCTATCAATCCCATACTATTTTTTGATTGCTTTGAAAAATGCATTCCCCCTTATACTCCTTAGCGATTAAGGGATTTTTTAATAGCAGGGAGCTGATAAATGAAATCAATAACGACACAAACTATCACTGTCTTTTTCTTATTTTCGCCATTCATTACTAATGCAAATGAGCTCAGTATTGATAAAGCCAAAATCATCAATATCAATGCACCTCTAAAAAACCATATTTCATTCAATACGTTCGAGACCTTATCTTCAAATGAACATGGTTTGATTTTTAATAATGATGTAGCGAGCAATAATAACTTGGGTGATAAGGCAGCAAAGTTAATACTCGCAGAAGTGACAGGTACCGAAGAAACTCAGATTCAAGGGGTATTAGGTATCAAGGGACAACGAGCAAACCTTGTTATTGCAAACCCAAATGGTATTTCTTGGAAAAAAGGCACGATAAATAATATCAATAGCCTGTCTTTAATTGCAGGGAAATTAGAACAGCAATACGTTAGAAATAAAGAAAATAAGAAGCAACTTGAACCTAAAAAAAAGGAGGATTACAGTAATCTTAAATTTTCAACCCACCCGGCTGGGCTAATCAGCATAAGCCAACAACAAGGCAATCCTATTCAGTTATCTAAAATGAATATATTTGCCGATCAAATAAAACTGCAAAATAACCTCAATATCAATGCTGCCTTGCAAAACTACATAAGTACGTCAGGTAGTGGAACACTTTCACCAAGTGAAGGTGTGATAAAACATAACACTAAATTCAAAACAGATATCCCATATTTTCAAGGAAATCACTTTGAATTAAGTGAACAAGCGAAATTAACAGGGCATACTGTGATGTTAGAAAGTCATCAATATCAATGCAGTAATGATTTTCTTTGCCCTCAAAACAAAATCGATATTCATGGGACAATTAAAGCAATGAATTTCTCATTACGTGGTAACAGTGAAATAACATTTTCAAATACAGGAGTTCTTCAGATAGGGAAGAGTCAACAAGCACTCGTCGCACGCCCCCCTCAATAATATCGAAATGCAAAACAACAATGTAAAGCGGCCTCAAAAGAAGAGGCCGTAAGGTAGATTTTTGAATTACATCCAGAAGAACCAAGCAAATAATGAAATCACAATGATACAAGCGACATTCAGTACAGCTCCAACTCTCACCATTTCTATTTGGCGTATATAACCCGAACCAAACACAATCGCATTAGGTGGTGTTGCTACAGGTAACATAAAGGCACACGATGCACCGATACCAATAATCATGGTTAGCACAATGACAGGCATACCCAACGCTTCAGCCACTGTTGCAAAAATAGGAACTAATAACGCAGCACTTGCCGTATTACTGGTAAATTCTGTCAGAATGATAATAAAGGTCGTGACCGCTAAAATAATGACAAACCAATGACTTTGGCCAAATGTTAGCTGCATCCAATCCGCCATAATTTTACTTGCGCCAGAAGAGCTCAAAATTGCACTCAGTGTTAAACCACCACCGAATAACATCAATACGCCCCACTCTGTATTTTTTTGAATCTGAGACCAATTTGCGACGCCCGTGACACAAATTAGAATTGCGGCGCTCATCGCAATGATGGTGTCTAAATCTTTCACACCACCGAATGCATCGCTGATAAAAGTACTAGTGGTCCAACAGACTACCGCTAACAAAAATATTATCATTGCAGTAATACGTTTACTGTTCCATTCAACATGTTCTAATTCAATTTCAAAGCGATGTTTAAGGTTTGGACGCAACATCATGTACATTAAAACAAACATCATCGGCAATAACACAACCATAATTGGAATGCCGTATTTCATCCAAGAAAGGAAGTCTAAGCCTAAAGCAGAAGCCGCAATGGCATTTGGAGGGCTACCAACGATCGTCCCTAATCCGCCAATACTTGCACTGTAAGCCACACCAAGCAAGACAAACACAAATGTATTACGTTCATGACGGACATCAAGATTGGACAAAATACCGAGCACAAGCGGTAACATCATTGCTGCTGTTGCCGTGTTACTGATCCACATTGACAAGCCCGCCGTTACACCAAATAACAGCAATACAGCAACTGAGAGACGCCCACGCGCAGCCATTAATAAGCGATTCGCGATAAGCCTGTCTAAACCTTGAATATGCAAGGCTGTGGCTAATGCAAACCCACCAAAGAATAAGAAAATAATGGGGTTCGCAAAAGATTTAAGCGCATCCCCAGTATTCATTAGCCCAAGTCCCACGGCTAAAATAGGAATGCATAGCGCTGTCACTGTAACGTGTATAGCTTCAGTAAGCCAAAGCACGCCAATGAAAACCATCATCGCTAACCCTGCATTCGCTTTCTCATCAAAAGGTAGGTATTTCAAAAGTAAAACCAACAGCACAATATCAATTGCTAAAATAATCCAACCACGCTTATTGGCGGGAGTTGGACTTACTGCCGGCGTCAAAGATTCAGAAGCATCCATGTAAGACTCCATAGCTCGGAAGCAAATTGTTTTCGAGTATTATTGTTAATATTTATTTACAAGGTCTGAAATATAGAGTTAATTGAATGGAATGAAAATGTGGAGTAACCAAAAGTGCGATCTATGCCGTGTAATTTGCTAATCTTTACCATAAACTCTAAAAAACCGAGCTATTGCATCGCAAAAATCGAAGAATTAAAAACCATCATATGAAAAGTGTGCAATATAAATCTCTTTTTATTCCCTTGGGTAAGAATAAACATAACTTGCTGATTTTTATATAATAAAACAACTTATTCCATTGGTTAATTTATTGCTATAAAAACCAGCTATGAAATCAATCAGTTAAATCTATAAGTAAGGTGATAAAAGTGGTGGCATCAAACTTAATGCACGTTCTGATGGAAAATAAGCACCAGTGTCTTGCTGTGATAAATCAAGGTCAAAATTAAACATCACTGCTTTTTCAATAATTAATTGAGTTTGATGTTCACTCATTGCGCTAAAATCACCTTGTTGTGCATTAAATAAACTTTCTGTATGTATTGTATCACGAGTAAATTCACTCAGACTCATAGAGTATGATTGATTGTGTATTCGGATCTTTAAATGATTATGTGTTTTAGCGTTTTGACCAAACACCTGCCTAATAACTAATGATGTTGATGAATTTATATCAAAAATAACTAAGTCATCATCCCGACGAAACGTCATAAGTGAACGGCGATTTAATGCAGGCAAAATGAGAAGATCCTCTTTTTCATCATAGCTATCATTATCAATAATAATCGTTTGGTAATTCAGCCATGATTCTTGGCTGATTAAATAACTATCTTGTCCTTCTCCGCCACTTAAAATAATATTTTTCACGTTTTTGATTATTGATGGGCTAAGAATATCATGCTCTTTTCCACCTTGAATAATCAAAGAAGAACTTAAATGATTAGCACTAAATTCATTATTTGACTGGCTGTTTAATAAACCAACATAAAGTATTTCTCCATTTTCAGCGGAAATTAATAAACCTTCATCTACTCGTTCTATTTTATTAATTTGAAAGCCAGAGTAAAGGTCAATTATAGCAGGTAAATCAGTTGGGTTATTGAGTACTGAGCCTTCAGAAAATGCAGCCATTAATTCTTTTTCTGTTGCGAAGTGTTGTTCATACAATTTTTTTTGCTTTCTATCAAAAATTACCCCTCCAGAACACGTTGCGTTCAGACCTAAAAATTGCAGTTCATTTTCTGAAGAAAGTTGATGTGCAATGATGACTTTCCCTTGAACACTCCATGCTGGAAGTATTTTGCTATTATCAACACTTCTAATACCAAGTAATGGAAGAACCGTTTTATCCCGATAATCAGATTCTAAGTCCCGCCACCAATATGCATGCTCTCGAAGCCATTTATCAGTCAATGCAACTGTAGATGAAGACCTATTAACATTTAACTGGCTAACAACACCAATGCTATCAACAAGTAGTAAATTTGCTTTCCATGTAAATACACGCTCTAAATTAGGCATGAACATAAACCAGGCTGAAGGTTTTATTACATTTAATACATCTTGCCCCGCGCCTCTTTGTTGATATAGTGATTTTTCCTTATCACTATAAAAGTAAAAGACTTCAGTCCCATCGTTATCAAATAATGATGAGACTAAATGTAAATCCTCAGGGATTGCCCAATGACTTTGCCTCAAAGTACGATCGACGGGAAAATGACCAAACCCTAACGAAGCAGATAGGTTAGACTTAATCAGTTTATTATCTTTGAGTCTAATCCAGTAGCGGTGCTGAGCTTGATTGTAGTCACTTCCAGATATCATCACCAAACTGGCTAAGCTGGAGTATTTCAATTGTGACATTCTAAAATTATTTTTATTATCAATTAAGTAACGCTGTAAAATTTCTTCAGGTTCAGTACTTCCTAACTGAGTATGAGTGCTAGCTAAATCGACTAACAGTTCAGGTGCTGAAACAAGACTCACCAATTCAATGTTGTTTTCTACAATTTGGTAATTTGCTACCTCGAGTGAATCTTGATAGCGACAAGAAAAATAAATAATATCTTCTTCTGACCATACTTTTAAAACGTCTAAATTACGTGCCATTTTGTTTTCTAATCGGTATTCAGAAAGAACCTTTCCACTATTAAGGTCTGTCACCCAAATCAGAGGCGAGCCTACTGAATAAAAAATAGCCTTATCTTTTCTAACCCACGCTAACAGTGCATTTTTTTTCTCTGCATCAATTGAGTCTGTAAATAGTATTTTTTCCGTTTTCACATCAAAATAAGCACGGCCTACATTGTTTCCATTATGCTGATAATTTTCAATAATAACATACTGTTGATGTGTTCTATGTTCCAAGGCTAAAGTGTGTAAATATGCATCAAAACCTTTTATGTTATTTTTCCATACTGTTTCATCAATACTCACAACTGTCATCGATTTTGTTTTGAAATTTATTTCGTTTACTTCATTCTCATTTCCAATAATATAATATTTACTTCCTGGATTTTTATTCTTGATAAAAAAATCAACCTCCCCAACGCTTACTCGATCATCAAATATTTTTATATTATTATTATTATCTTTTGAGTTAATTATCCATTGAGAAGAGTTCTGGCAGCTTGAGCAATCTGATAATAATACATTGACTCCTTCATTAATATTAATGGTATATTTTCCCCCACACCCTTCTAGATCATAACTAACAAATCCGTGCCACTCTTTTGGTAAATTAGGCATAATTAGATTACGTTTTTTATTGTCTAACCTAACACTTATTGGGGTATTAACATACTCATGGTAAATATGAGTAATTGTATTTTCGCTTGGGAAAATATAAAAATCATAGTCAAATTTATCAGTCCGCTCTAGCCTACGAATAACATCAAAACCATTGTCGTGCCTTGTTGTTGCCCCAGGCCATAAATTATAGTCATACTTTATATATGATTTTGGTGTCACTGGTAAAAAAACATTCTCTTGTGAAGCGAAATCCACAGTATGGTACCTACTTACATAGCCTATTCCTGTACGAATATTAATTGCTTGTTGTCTATCATGTACCATAGTTGGAAAATTACCCGCCCAAAAAATATAATTTTTTCGCCCCCCGCCAGAGGATTTCTCACTCGTGCGATAAATATATTGACTATCAAATTCGATTTTATCCGCTTGTAAGTCGATAGTTTTAAATACAGCACCATATTTAGGTATTAAAGTTTTATTATCTTTCGAATATTCATAACCGTTACCTTGGTATGCTTTATCCAGTGCGCTAAAATACAAACCAACCGCTTTGGCATCCTCACCTATGATGGCAAAATTACGCGCAAGTGCTGTGAAACCAATCCCAAGCCCAGAAACAATGACCCCCATTCCACCGAAAGAGGCTGATGCAGTCGTGTAACCAAAAGCATCAGCACCTATAGCCACAGTATTAGCTAAAAAACTTGCAGAATCAAAAACGAGTTGAGTACTAAAAGTGATTGTCTGTGGCTCATTTTCAGCTTGTGTTATTTCATAAATATCAAACCCAATCAATGCACCATTAAATAATGTCGATAGCCCCTCATTAGCAACTTTAGCGAGTGATGATGAAAAGAGATTCATTGAGGGAGATACTGCTTTTGTTTGGTAACTTAATGCGGTTTTAGCTAATTGCGTTATATGAGCAATATCTTTTACTGTGCTCTGGGTGATTAATGCATAATTTACATAGGTATGAATTTTTAAAGCCATAGCTAAATTTGATGTATTCGAAGTCTTTGTATTTTCAATCCGGTTTCTGTCTTCTACCCATTGGATGATTGATTGAATCACAACCCCCGCATTTAAACCATCAATAGAATTACCTTCTACAGTTAGGCTTTTTTGTCTGAACTCTTCTTCAATAAAATGATAATCGCGCCCAAACTCCGTCATTTTTTCAAGGCTATATTGGTGAAAATCTTTAAATGTTTTATCGGTTGTTTCAACCCATTGAGTTAAATCTGTGTTATCTAAGTGAATAAATTGAATACGATAATGCCCCTCTTTCTCTTCTTCTATATTAGAAAACAAGGGAAGCCATCGATCATCAAGGTTATTTTCTACAGATAGTTTAACGCTTGCTTCATGAATTTTTTCTGCCCACTGGTTTGCATCCAAGATGGATAGTGAACATTTTAATTGTAAATCTTCTTGGTATATTTCATTTTGGCCTCTTAATATTAATCTTGCTTTATTCTGCCTCGCTTCTATTGTGCTAATCTCATTTTCATCGCTTAAATTTTCAACGGTAAGCTGGTTACCTATCGAAACCCCACTCATTTTATGAGTATCGATATAAACCAGATTAAAAGCCGGCTTTCCATCTACGTCAAATGCAGAGTAATAAGGTGCAAATTTTTTCTCAATAAAAAACTTTGTTATTGCATTAAATAAACTTTGGCTATTATCAAATACAAAAATACCAAAGTTAGGATCATAAAAATAGTAGTTACTCTTACCATTTTCCACTTTTTTCCCTAACATCATTGAATGACTATTAGTATTTAATGCAAACATCATTGTGTCATCACGAACAGTTAATAACTCATGGATCTTGTTTAAGCTCATTTTCCCATAGGAAAAAGAAGATTCAACAGCACCGGTATTTGAGTGTAGGTTATTCAACCCCTCCTTTAATAAAATGGAATTTTCATCATCTGGATTCGCAGCAGCGACATAGAGTTTATCTATGAGCTTATCAGCACTATTTTGTCCCCCTTTTGCCAATGCAACAGACATCGCCCTAACCAGTGGATAACAGCGTCCACCAGATTCACTTTTAATAATTGATAAGTAAAAGTCCTGGGGGATCAACCTATTTCTTTTACTACCATTTTCATAAAAAAACTCACTGATCTTACCCGTTTCAATAAGAATTTTATCGATATACTCCGCATAATCAGCATCTTGAATCAATCGATATAATGCACCTCTTTCTTTTGCGGAAATCTCCGCTAATACATACTGTTTTTTTAATTGCCAAGACGTTTCATTACTATTAATTTCTTTAATTACAATATTATTATAATTTTTCATTCCTTCATTAAATTCATTTCTAAAATTAATATTCTTTGATGTTCTATGTAAATACAATAAATTTTCATAGCGCTCGATTATTGTTAGCCGACTACGTTCATCTGCTTTAGATGATGAAGACCCTGAGTTTATTCCTCGAACCACAAAGTCCATACCTTTATTCTGTTTAAGTGTTTGCAAATAAAAAGCATATTCAACCTCAAGCAAGCTCGAGTATATCTCATTAAATTGTTCGTTTTTTATTCTATCTAAAACCTGATTAACATCTATCGTTGCTTGCATATCAGAAATAATATCTTCATCATTAATTCTCTTTAAATTTAGTTCTATATTTCTAATTCTATTTTTTAACTCATCTGAACTCGCTTGGACTTTTCTTTTTAGTTCATTAGCTAAATTTAACCAATGAGTAGAGTTAACTTTTTTTTCATCTGTGACTGAATACTCTTCAGCTGTAGAAAAATAGACGTCTAGTTTTTTTGCAAAAAGATTCAACTTTTCGTGTACATTTTTTCTGTAAAGATTAAATTCCGTTTTTTTTTCATCTAAAAAATAACTCTCTGCTGATTTAATTTTTACATTATCAGGCAAAAAGTGTAATCCATCCTGATTCGTTCTATCTTGAAAAACCAACTTCCAATTTTCATCATCAAAATATAAAAAAATAAAGGGACTATCATGCTCCCTATTTTTATAATCCCGCTCATCTATAGCCATGGTAACATTATCATAAAGTAAAGAACTGTTATAACGGCTATCATAGAAAACTCTATATTTTTCTGAATCTAACTCTGTGACAATAACAGAGCCTTTATTAACCTTACTTAAAAATAAAAATTTATTTTCTGGAGATGTTTTTTCTATATCAATATAATTAGAAAAGTCTTTATCTGCCCCTTTTGAGTTAGTATCTAAAAAATAACTCTCTAGTGCATAAGCAGGATTTGAATGATAAGTATCATCAACATACTTTATTTCATATTCAGATTTTTCATTACGGTAAAATACAAATTTCCCACTTACTGGTATTTCGTCTATATCATTGAGATAACCTGCATTAACTTTATATGAGTAGCAAAATTGCTCGGGGTTTAATACAAATTGTTGTATATCTCGACTTGGATCAGTAGTACCTAACTCTAAATTTGAACCATTCAGCCCTGTTTTCAAAAACCTATCTTTAATCGTTTGAGAAATAAGCGCAGGGTCTTTAGGATCATAGCCAAAACGTTGTAATGTTCTTGGTAATGTGTTTATTAACCTTTCACCTGTTAATAACGATTCAGTGACGGCCTTGGCCATAATCACTGCCCTTAATTCACCATAGCTACTAGATTGCCCCTCTACCGTTTCAGAATAAGAGATCCCAGTCATTATCCTTTTCATACCAACGGGCGTATGTTCAATAAGTGCATTTGGTGGTAACAGTGATTTTAATTGCTGGCTAACTTCTTTAGCAGACACAGAACTCGCCTCTGCAAGGTAAATAACGGCTTGATTGGTTCTGTTACCTAATTTTCTTGGCCCCATAATTTTTGATTGAAAGACATTTTTTTGCGGATCATTGTCATATAACTTAATTAAAGCATTTGCTAAATCAATGTAATTTTTCTTATTAACATTAACCGTTAATCGAGCCATTAATTTGGATCTACTCAAATAACGTTGACGGTAATCTTTTGGTAAAATACGATAAGCACTTGCATTCAATTGTTGTTCTGAACTTAATTTAAAAAAAGATTCTTCATTTTGCCCTTGGGCTCTAATACTGACTTTATCCCTAACCTCTGAATTTAGAAGAGTTTTAAACTCATCTAAAAATAAATTTCTTTCTTCAAGATTTAACCTACTTGATTCTGTCGGGATATCATTATTATATAATTGACAAATAATGTCAGTTATTTTATCTTCAATATACTTCTTTTTTTCTATTAGTGTCAAATCCCAATTAAAACTATTATTTTTATAACCAACTTTAATCTCTTTAATTAAATCGATAATTTCCTGAGCAGTTCTTGCTTTATCTCTGCCTTCCCTTGAAATGGCAAGTAACGACTCATAACCTTCCTTTTCCATATTCCACCATTTAATATCAAAATTAATTTATTTTAAAGACTTATTTCTATCACAGAAAATAAATATTATTGAATTCGTTTTAATAAAATAGGTAAATTTAAGATTAACTTTAATATGGAAAAAATGATTTTTTTATCGTTTTTTAAAATATCATTTATTTTAAGCATAAAAAACGGGAAGCCGATGCCTCCCGTTGCAATCAATTAGCTTAGCAATTAAATTATGCTTGGCCTTTAACTTCTTTTAAACCGTTGAATGGTGCACTGTTACCCAGAGCTTCTTCAATACGGATTAATTGGTTGTATTTAGCAACACGGTCAGAACGGCTCATAGAACCTGTTTTGATTTGCCCCGCTGCAGTACCCACTGCTAAGTCCGCAATAGTTGCATCTTCAGTTTCGCCTGAACGGTGAGAAATAACAGCAGTATAGCCTGCATCTTTCGCCATTTTAATTGCAGCCAAAGTTTCAGTTAACGAACCGATTTGGTTGAATTTAATTAGGATTGAGTTAGCGATACCTTTGTCGATACCTTCTTTCAGGATCTTAGTATTAGTTACAAACAGGTCGTCACCAACCAATTGGATTTTGTCACCAAGAACTTTAGTTTGGTATGCAAAACCATCCCAGTCAGATTCGTTCAGGCCATCTTCGATAGATACGATTGGGTACTGTTTAGTCAGCTCTTCTAAGTAATGAGTGAACTCTTGAGACGTAAAGGTTTTACCTTCGCCTTTCAGTTCATAATTACCTGTTTCAGCGTTGAAGAACTCAGATGCTGCACAGTCCATCGCTAACGTTACGTCTTTACCTAATACATAACCTGCTTGTTCAACCGCTTCTTTGATAGCGGCTAACGCTGCTGCGTTAGATTCTAAGTTAGGTGCATAACCACCTTCATCACCTACAGCCGTGTTCATACCTTTAGATTTCAGTACTTTTGCTAAGTGATGAAAAATCTCAGAACCCATGCGAACCGCTTCTTTCAGCGTTGGTGCGCCAACAGGCTGGATCATGAATTCTTGGATATCAACGTTGTTATCTGCGTGCTCACCACCGTTGATGATATTCATCATTGGCAGAGGCATTGAATATTGACCGTGAGTCCCATTCAGATCAGAAATATGCTCATACAGAGGCATACCTTTTGCCGCTGCTGCTGCTTTTGCGTTTGCTAAAGAAACAGCCAGAATTGCGTTCGCACCAAATTTAGATTTGTTTTCAGTGCCATCAAGGTCAATCATGATTTTATCGATATTTGCTTGATCTTTTGCATCTTTACCGATCAGGGCTTCTGCGATTGGGCCATTAACTGCACCAACAGCTTTCAGAACACCTTTACCCAGGAAACGTGCTTTATCACCGTCACGCAGTTCCAGAGCTTCACGAGAACCTGTCGATGCACCTGATGGTGCAGCTGCTAAACCAACGAAGCCACCTTCTAAGTGAACTTCAGCTTCAACAGTTGGGTTACCACGAGAGTCAATGATTTCACGGCCGATCACTTTAACAATTTTGGACATTAGGTTTTCCTCAGTACAAGTTAAATTTCGGGAAGTTGGTGCCAATGCGCCGACTTCCCCATATCTTATTTCAACTCACCTTTCTGGTACTTACCAGCGGCTTTAACAAAACCTGCAAATAATGGGTGACCATCTCTTGGGGTCGAAGTGAACTCTGGGTGGAATTGGCAAGCCACAAACCAAGGGTGATTTGGGTTTTCAATAATTTCTACCAGTTTGTTATCTACTGAGCGGCCTGCGATTTTTAGGCCCGCATCTTCGATGCGTTTCAGTAATAAGTTATTCACTTCATAACGATGACGGTGACGTTCAACGATGGTTTCAGCACCATACATATCACGCACTAAGCTACCATTCACTAAATGGCATGGCTGCCCGCCAACACGCATTGTACCGCCAAGGTCGCTCTCTTCAGAACGCACTTCAACGTTACCCTCTTCATCACGCCATTCTGTAATCAGCGCAACAACTGGATATTTACAATCTGCTTTGAATTCTGTTGAGTTCGCATCTGCCATATTGGCAACGTTACGTGCAAATTCAATCAGGGCAACTTGCATACCCAAACAAATACCTAAATAAGGGATTTTATTCTCACGTGCGTATTGCGCTGTCAGAATTTTCCCTTCTACACCACGCTCACCAAAACCGCCTGGAACTAAAATTGCATCAAGCCCTTTCAGTAATTCAACACCACGGGTTTCGATATCTTGCGAGTCGATTAGCTTAATATTCACGGTTAAACGATTTTTCAAGCCGCCGTGTTTCAGTGCTTCGATAACTGATTTATACGCATCTGGTAACTCAACGTATTTACCCACCATTCCGATAGTTACTTCCCCAGCAGGATTGGCTTCTTCGTAAATAACTTGTTCCCACTCAGACAGATTCGCTTCAGGCACATCGATACGGAAACGGCTACAGATGTATTCATCCAAACCTTGGGATTTTAACAAGGCTGGGATTTTATAAATAGAATCAACGTCTTTTAGTGAGATAACTGCTTTTTCTGGCACATTACAGAATAACGCGATTTTCGCGCGCTCGTTTGCAGGAATCACACGGTCTGAACGGCAAATTAATACGTCAGGTTGAATACCAATGGACAGCAATTCTTTCACAGAATGTTGCGTTGGTTTGGTTTTTACTTCACCCGCAGCTGCAAGATATGGCACTAAGGTTAAGTGCAAATATAGTGTGCGTTCACGACCCACTTCCGCCGCCATTTGACGAATAGCTTCTAAGAATGGCAGAGATTCGATATCACCGACAGTTCCGCCAACTTCAACGAGAACAACATCATGGCCTTCACCACCACGGATGATACGGTCTTTGATTTCATTCGTAATATGCGGGATAACTTGGATGGTAGCGCCTAAGTAGTCGCCACGGCGCTCTTTGCGCAGAACTTCAGAGTAGACACGGCCTGTCGTAAAGTTATTACGACGTGTCATTTTGGTACGGATGAAACGCTCATAATGACCCAAATCCAAGTCAGTTTCAGCGCCGTCTTCTGTAACGAAAACTTCCCCGTGTTGGGTTGGGCTCATTGTACCTGGATCTACGTTAATGTAGGGATCCAGTTTCATAATCGTTACATTGAGTCCACGGGCTTCGAGTATAGCCGCCAACGAGGCTGCGGCAATGCCTTTACCCAGAGAGGATACGACCCCGCCGGTCACAAAAATATAGTTAGTTTTCATGCTGAACCTGAAAGTTTAGGTTTAAAAGATGATGGATATAACAGGACGGGAAAACAGTATACCCGAACCTTAATTTCGCTACAAATGTTCTAAGCATAATAAGGCTAAATTTCATCAACACTCTAATATTATCAGCAAGTTAAAAACGAAAATTATTTATCGCTTCAAAAATAGTCATCTGCGTCTGTTTTTATACATTAACACAGTTTAAAGGCAAAAGCTAAATCCTTTCAGCTCATTCTATAGCGTAAAAAATGCAATTCTGCACTAAGTTTGATTTTGAATAACTATTTACTCTATCACTCGCTATTTGACGCCTAAAAATGCCATTCTATTCATTGTTTTTGAAGCTTTATTTGGGAATATTAAATAAATTACTTTTAGAATAAACCAACAACATCCAAATCTTAAAACGACAAATAGTTTCAATACTTACATGTAATGGCTCTAAATAGTTCGCATTACAGCTAGGCGGCAAGAGAGGATATCTCGGGGAGCATACATAAGTATGTGACCCATGTGCCGAACGCAGCCAACAACGCTGTAGTGTGAAATATGACGAGACATTTTATTCTTGGCTTTTAACCTGCAGCCAAAGTGCCTCCATCTCTTCAAGTGTAGCACCTTCTACAGACTTACCACTTTCGGATAAGCTTTTCTCGATTTGCCTAAAACGTCGTTCAAATTTATTACAGGCTTTTTGCAGTGCAATTTCGGGCTTATGGCCTAGGTGACGAGACAAATTTACTGTCGCAAACAGCAAGTCTCCAATTTCTTCTTCTAAGCGGTTTTGATCTACAACCACCTGAGTGGCTTCTTCCATGACTTCTTCAAGTTCTTCATGCACTTTTCCAACCACTGGGCCAAGCGTATCCCAATCAAAACCGACAGAAGCACAACGTTTTTGAATTTTATAGGCTTTCATCAGTGCAGGGAGTGAGTTTGGAATATCATCAAGTACAGAAAATTGAGACTTTTCAGCACGTTCTTTTGCCTTACGCTTTTCCCATCCCTCAATCACTTCGGAACTTGAAAGTTGGTTGTTCGCATCAAAGATATGTGGGTGACGATGCTCAAGTTTGTCACTCACCGCTTGGCAGATATCATTAAAATCGAAAAGTGATTTTTCATTCGCCATTTGTGCATAAAAAACGACTTGGAATAATAAGTCACCCAATTCGCCTTTTAGATCAGAAAAGTCCTCACGCTCTATCGCATCAAGTACCTCATAGGTTTCTTCAAGTGTGTAAGGTGCGATGGTTTTAAATGTTTGTACTTTATCCCAAGGGCACCCCGTTTTTGGGTCGCGCAGCTGTGCCATGATGGATAGTAAGCGTTCAATTTGGTGATTTTGCTGACTCATTGTATTACCCTTTGATTTTCTTTTGTTTCTACATTGCTACCTTTATTTCAAACTTACCAGATATAAAGGCTAATCAACAAAGAAAACTTGAAAAGGATCATTTCAAAATAGTTGGTATTGTCGCGAGGAGAGCGCGCAGCCAACAACGCTGCGGCTCAAAATATAAAAATGGTTAATTATAATGGTGCCGATTTTCAAAATATTTTGCGTTGTAGGTAGGCGGCAAGATTAGCTATCTCGGGGAGCATACATAAGTATGTGACCCGAGTAGCTAAGTGTAGCCAACACCCCTACAACGCAAAATATGAAGAAAATCACTGGGAATGGCGTTTTGCCTCAATAACATCCGGCAACTGATTTAATTTTGCTAACACCCGACTCAGCACCTCAATATTATACAGCTCAATTGTCATATCTATCGTTGCTAATTGCTGCTTCACATCGCTGCGGCTACTGACGCCAAGCACATTAACCTTCTCATTAGCTAATATTGTCGTGATATCACGTAGTAGACCACTACGGTCATTGGCGATAACTCTAACCACGAGAGAATAACCACTGGAATAGTTTTCTCCCCAAACTGCATCTATCACGCGTTCTGGTGCGTGACTTTGCAGCTCAGCTAATTGTTCGCAATCCGCACTGTGAATAGAAATACCTCGTCCTTTCGTGATAAAACCGACAATTTCATCCCCTGGAATTGGCTGGCAGCAACGTGCAATATGGTGCATTAGGTTACCAACCCCTTCAACCACCACTCGACCACTACCATGGGATGGTGCTCTTGGGAGTGAAGACTTACTTTCTAATGTCTTCATTGCCGCGCGGTCTTCTTCTTCCGCCGTTGCTTTATTGAATTTGCTTTGTAAGAAATTCACCAACTGGTTAATTCGAATATCACCGCCACCAATACCTGCTAATACTTCGTCCAGAGAATGAACGTTATAGCGGGCAATAAGCAGTTTTTCCGCTTCACGCAGGCTAATATCAAGCTGAGATAGTTCACTATCTAAAATCTGGCGTCCAGCAAGAATGTTTTTATCTCTGTCTTGTTTACGGAACCAGTTTTGAATTTTGGCACGCCCACGGCTGGTTGTGACATAGCCTAAATTTGGATTTAACCAATCACGGCTTGGGTTCGGATGTTTTTGAGTGATGATTTCAATTTGATCCCCCATTTGCAGTTGATAACTAAATGGCACGATCCGACCACCAATTTTCGCACCGATACAACGATGCCCTACATCACTGTGAATATGGTAGGCAAAATCAAGTGGAGTTGACCCTGTCGGTAAATCGACAACATCCCCTTTCGGTGTAAAGACATAAACGCGATCATCAAATACCTGGCTACGAACTTCATCAAGCATTTCACCTGAGTCTGCCATTTCTTCCTGCCATGCAATTAATTTACGCAGCCATGCAATACGATTTTCGTAGCTGCTTCCCTTGCCAATTCCTGTTGCGCCTTCTTTATATTTCCAGTGTGCAGCGACCCCTAACTCTGCATCTTCATGCATTTGGCGGGTACGAATTTGAATTTCAAGGGTTTTACCGTTGGGGCCCAACACAACTGTATGAATTGATTGATAGCCATTTGGCTTGGGGTTTGCTACATAGTCATCAAACTCATCAGGAAGATGGCGAAAATGGGTATGCACAATTCCCAGTGCCGCGTAGCAATCTTGCAAACGTTCAACCACGATACGTACAGCCCGCACATCGAACAGCTCATCAAACGCCAATGATTTCTTCTTCATTTTGCGCCAAATACTGTAGATATGCTTGGGACGACCGTAAATATCAGCCTGAATGTTTTCTTTTAGCATATATTTACGCAACGTACCGACAAAATTATCAATATAATCTTCACGGTCAATACGGCGTTCATGGAGTAACTTAGCGATTTTTTTGTATTCATCAGGGTGCAAATAACGGAAGCAGAAGTCCTCTAACTCCCATTTTAATTGCCCTATCCCTAAGCGATTCGCTAATGGCGCATAAATATTGGAGCATTCTTTTGCGGCTAATACGCGTTCATCTTCTGTGGCGTCTTTGACTTCACGCAAATGCGCGATACGCTCTGCTAGCTTGATGACAACACAACGAAAATCTTCCACCATCGACAATAACATACGACGGATATTATCGACTTGGACTGAGCTTGTTTCACTGGATTGTGTCGCTTTTAATTGGCGAATAGCATCCATCTCAAGCACGCCTTTAACAAGTTCGTGTATCGAATTTCCGAACTGCTCAATGACTTCGTGCTCTTCCAGCTTGCCTTCTTCTACTAATGGAAATAATAATGCGGCTTGTAAGCTGCCAATGTCCATGCTGAGCGTAGATAAGATTTCGGTCATCTCGATGCCACGCCACAGCAATAAAGGCCCAATTTCTTGGCCTGCTAATTTATCGTGACAAAACTGCCAGGTATGGATGAGCTTTTCTTCTGATTGTTTATTGCTCAAACCCAGACCGCCTACCCATTTTTCTGGGGCAAACTCACCTGCTGGGGTAAGATGTGCGCTTCTTACTGCAACCATATATTCTCCCTACCTGTTAATGCTCTGGCCGACGGATAAATAGTGCCATTGATTCTAAATGGCTAGTGTGCGGAAACATGTCTAACATCCGCAAATGTAACAATTGATACCCCTCATCAAGCAAAACTTTACTGTCCCTTGCTAATGTCGTTGGATTACAAGAAACATAGACAATTTTTTCAGGCATCAGTTTAATTAAATGTTCCATCACGCCCGCCGCCCCTGCTCGTGCAGGGTCTAATAATACTTTATTGAACCCTTGAGCTGCCCACGGTTGTGTATGAATTTCGGCTTCTAGGTTCTCATTATAGAAGGTCGCGTTGGAAATAGTATTGAGCTGAGCGTTGTTTCGCGCCTGTTCGACTAAATTTTCGACACCTTCAACCCCAACAACTGATTGCGCTAATCGTGCTATTGGTAACGTAAAATTACCCATTCCGCAAAAAAGGTCTAATACCCTATCTTCACGCGTTAGATCTAACCATGCTAACGCTTGTGCCACCATCAATTGATTTACTTGCCCATTCACTTGAATAAAATTCAATGGGTTAAATTTAAGCACTTCACCTACCACTTGATATTCTGGCATTGGTGAGCTCGACGTCAGCGCTTCTAATGCATTGTCATTTCCTGCCAGCCAGATAGACACGTCATATTGCCTTTCAAAATCGTTAAGTTTCTGTTTATCTGCATGTGAAAAAGGCACTAAATGACGGATCATGATGATATTGCTGTTATCCGCATGGATAAGCTCAACATGGCCTAATTTCGGCTTAATGCTAAGTTGGTTAAGACACTCAGAAAGGGGGGTAAGTAACATATCCAGTTCAGGCACTAACACTGGACAGTTTTTAATATCAACCAGCGTATTGGACTGTACTTGACGAAACCCCATCACCAACCGTTGATGTTTAGGTTGATATTGCAAGCCTAAGCGAGCACGGCGGCGATAGCCATAAGGTTCACCACTCATCACGGGAGCTGCACTTTTATCAACTCCCGTTTCTCGCATCATTAAATATTGTAAAGCCTCGGCCTTACTTGCTCTTTGTAATTCAATATCAATATGTTGCTGTTGGCAGCCACCACACTGATTAAAATAACGGCATTGTGGCTTCACTCTCTGTGGACTTGTTGATAAGCGCTTAACCACTTTCGCTTTCGCAAAACTACGCTTATCTTCCGTTAACTCAATCTGAGCTTCCTCCCCTGGTAATAAATCCGCAACAAAAATTGTTTTCCCGTCAAGACGTGCTATACCTTGCCCTGCTGCATCTAAGCTATCAGCAATGACCGTAAGTTGACGGCGTGGAGTGGTGCGGCGGTTCGGAGAGTAAAATTGAGCCATAAGTAGTCACAACGAAGTATTAGTTACAAAAAAGGGTCCTTGTTTGTTTCCATTTCAGGCATTTTTTATTTCTGAAAAGAGAAAAACAGACACGCCTAGTATACCTGTTTTTCCTTTTATTTTATTGCCTACTTTTCGATTTTATTACTTAGCGAATTAATATTATTAATTACTCACCATAAATTTTCTATATTCTTCATAAGCATAGTGATCTGTCATACCGCTGATGTAGTCTTGAATCAAGCGGGCTCGATAGTAAAACTCAAGAATAGATTTATCCGCTTCATTCGTTGCAGAGACTTTCTCAAGCGCCTCGTTATAGGATAAACGGTGCTTATTGGATAACTTATGGAATAACCGCGTTTCAATAAAAAAGTGTTTGTGGTAATTTTTTTCCACTAAATCTGCAAAGTCAGTTCGGTTCATCATTAGCAACGGACTATAAAAATCGAGTAATCCACTGATAATTTTATAACCTTGTAACTCTAGCTGCTCGACTTCGTGATGGTTAAATACATGTTTAAATGCAACGGTTTTCAACACTTTCAGCAAACGATGCTCAGGGCTTTTGTCTTCCAATAATGCGCTATTAAAACAACCATGATAAATTTCAGGTAGGTTTTTAATAAAGCGCTGGGCACTATAGTGCGCTAACTTACCTGTAATATTAACGCGTAAGTACATAAAAAACTGGTCTTGCTGAATCCGCCTTGTGTGGTTATCACTAATATTGTTATAAGCACGCATAATGGTTTGATCGAATAAATCATTCTGCTCAACTTTCCCCCACTCTGCGCGCAAATAATCAATTAATTGCTCAACGGTAAAGATCCCTTTTTCTGCAGCGTCATCCAAATCAGCAATACAATAAGAGATATCATCTGCCGCCTCCATAATGTATGAAAGTGGGAAACGGCAATATTTCTCCATATCGAGTTTCTTGGTAAGTTCACTGACAAAATCCGCTTCAGACCAGTAATACCCTGGTTTTTTCATCAAATAATCAAATTCTGCTGGGATTGGTTCTAAATCATAAGCTCCTCGCGTATATTTCAAGATAGAACCAATTTGTGCGTAGGTTAGGTTAAGTTTCAACAAGCGGTGAGCCATTCGTAAACCTTGTGCATTCCCCTCAAATGAACATAAATCTCGCTTCAATTGGCGACGAAAAAGGTCTTGCTTTTCATTGCCTGTTAATTGCAATGCTTCAATTTGACAAGGGTCGGGTAGGTCAGATGAAAATAGATACTCAGGGGCGAGTAGTTTGCTAAACCAGCGCTGAATAGCAGCCTCACCAAAATGTCCGAAAGGTGGGTTACCAATGTCATGCATCAGGCAGGACATCTCCACTAAGCTTTCAAAAGCATCACAGCGCTCATCTAACCCATAGGTTTCTAACAATTTTTTCTTTTTCAGCTCACCAAGCACAGTTTTACTGATATAGCGCCCCACTTGCTGAACTTCAAGTGAATGAGTTAATCGGCTGCGCACCGCCGCATTTTGTTCTAATGGGAAAACTTGTGTTTTTTGCTGTAAACGACGAATAGCAGCGGAATTAATAATACGCCCACGGTCACTTTCAAATAAGCGGTTTACGGCGTCTTCATCCTGTGGTGAGACTTTCTGGTTTTTAGCACTGCTCATATAGTTACGCTGAAAGCTCAGTTTCTTTAGAAAATTAATTTCACCCACGCTGCCACCTTCCCTATCTCAATTGATGCTTCATTATATAGCCTAAACACAGGAAAAATACTTCACGACTCACCTTTCAATGTTACACTTCGTGCATCTTTGTAATTTCGTTGTCGAAATTCGAGTTGTTGCAATAAAATTTGCGAACCCGCTCGAAGAACACAGCACTAACACAATAAAACATTATCTTCCCTAGTCAAAATATTGACACTAATCGTACAAATTGAGCAGGGAAAAGGAGACAAAATGAAAGTTGGGATCATTGGAGCGATGGAGCAAGAAGTTGCTATTCTTCGCTCACAAATTGAAGGCTGCCAAACCATTAGTCGTGCAGGTTGTGAAATTTACACTGGGAAAATTAACGGTGTTGATATTGCCCTATTAAAATCAGGTATTGGTAAAGTTGCTGCTGCTATTGGTACGACTTTGTTGTTAGAACATTGTCAGCCTGATGTTGTGATTAATACAGGTTCCGCTGGCGGGTTAGACCCTCGCTTAAATGTGGGTGATATCGTTGTTTCGACCGAAGTACGCTATCACGATGCTGATGTTACGGCATTTGGCTACGAGCCCGGCCAGATGGCACAATGCCCACCTGCTTTTGTCGCTGATAACAAACTCATTGATGTTGCTGAGCAATGCATTAAGTTGCTCGATATGAATGCAGTTCGTGGCTTAGTGTGTAGCGGTGATGCCTTCATTAATGGTGCAGAACCTTTAGCACGCATTAAAGCGACCTTCCCACAAGTTGCTGCTGTTGAAATGGAAGCGACGGCGATTGGCCAAGTCTGCCATCAATTCGGCGTACCATTTGTTGTGGTTCGCGCGATTTCAGATGTTGCAGATAAAGAATCGCATACCAGCTTTGATGAATTTCTTCCCGTTGCAGCTCGCCAGTCTTCACTGATGATCAATGCAATTTTAGCTAAGCTGGCTTAAATTCAACAAAAAAGGCATAACTAATTGTCAGGTATGCCTTTTATCGCCACATGATGATGCGCCATGAAAAAATTAACTGCCTATTCATCCCACGTTATTACTTTATTATTGGCTTGTTTTATCTCCTTTTCTGCTCTGTCTGAGCCAAAACAGCGCGTGGTTAGTTTATCCCCCGCAAATACAGAGCTTGCCTATGCTGCTGGGTTAGGTGATAACTTGATTGCAGTTAGTGCTTACTCCGATTACCCAGAACAAGCAAAGAAGCTGGAGCAAGTTTCTGATTGGCAAGGGGTTAATGTCGAACGTATTATCGCGCTTAAACCTGATTTAATTTTGGCATGGCGAGGGGGAAACCCGCAACGGCCGCTTGATCAGTTGGCATCCTTTGGCATTCCCATTATCTATTTTGACCCACAAACCATTGATGGAGTCATCGACGCTGTCAATGAGTTATCCCAATACAGTCCTAAGCCTGAGCTGGCTCAGCAAAATATTAGCGCTATGCGAGCTAAGTTGACTCCTTATCGAAATCAAAAAAAGTCAGATCTCAAAACCAAAAAAATCTTTATCCAACTGGGGACTCAGCCTTTATTTAGTACGGGTAAACATACATTGCAAAATGATGTCGTGACATTTTGTGGAGGGGAAAATATTTTTGCTAACAGCGCCGTGCAATGGCCGCAAATTAGCCGTGAGCAAGTGCTCACTCGTAATCCTGATGTGATTGTAATGACTGGCTCAATTGAACAGGAAAAAGTTGTAAGAAATTTTTGGCAATCACAACTGGATGTCCCAATCATTCGTCTAAATGAAGATTGGTTCCATCGTGCAGGCCCACGAATCATCGACGCCACCGAACAACTTTGTGAGCAGTTAAACGCTTTATCCGATTGATAAAGAAGAATTACGAATTACGAATTACGAATTACGAATTACGAATTACGAATTACGGAAATTTTCTAAATAGTTCGCGTTGTGGCAAGGCGGCAAATGAAGATATCTCGGGGAGCATACACAAGTATGTGATCCGAGTAGCTGAATGAAGCCAACACCGCCACGTAGCAACTCTGCAAACAATAAATGTCTTATCCAATTAAGAATTAAGAATTAAGAATTAAGAATTAAGAATTAAGAATTAAGAATTAAGAATTACAGAAATTTTCTAAATAGTTCGCGGTGTGGCAAGGCGGTAAATGAAGATATCTCGGGGAGCATACACAAGTATGTGACCCGAGTAGCTGAATGAAGCCAACACCGCCACGTAGCAACTCTGCAAACAATAAATGTCTTATCCAATTAAGAATTAAGAATTAAGAATTAAGAATTAAGAATTAAGAATTACAGAAATTTTCTAAATAGTTCGTGGTGTGGCAAGGCGGCAAATGAAGATATCTCGGGGAGCATACACAAGTATGTGACCCGAGTAGCTGAATGAAGCCAACACCGCCACAGCACGAAATATGACGAAAATTAGACGCTAAAGGATGAACCACATCCACACGTAGACTTAGCATTTGGATTTGTTACGATAAAACGAGAACCCTCTAAGCCCTCTGTATAGTCGACACTTCCACCCACCAAATATTGCAGACTCATTGGGTCGACGACCAGCGCAACACCTTGTTTCTCAATGGTCATATCACCATCGTTGATTTGATCATCAAAGGTGAAACCGTACTGGAAGCCGCTACATCCGCCACCAGTGATATAAACACGCAGACGCAGATTTGGGTTGTCCTCATCAGAGACTAAATCTTTAACTTTAATTGCTGCCGCATCAGTAAATTGCAATGGCAGAGCTGCATCATCACTCATTTTTCACTCCAAACCGGTGACCGGTAAATTCATGTGTGGGCTAAAAACCACTCAGATCAATTAACCCAATTATCCGCCACTTGACTAAATCGTTCAAGTGTTGTTACGCAATTAGACACATTGTGCATATCTTGCTAGCAACATTTGGTTTAATTGATGCAGTGCTTTAGAATGGTGGCAAATTTTTATTTCGCCCTTTTCTGGAGCCCTGCCATGTCGCAATCTGAAATTCTGTATGAGCAAGCAAAACAACAAATTCCTGGCGGTGTGAATTCGCCAGTTCGCGCCTTTAATGGTGTCGGTGGTACGCCTTTATTTATCGAAAAAGCGGATGGTGCTTATATTTATGATGTTGATGGTAAAGCGTATGTCGATTACGTTGGCTCATGGGGACCAATGGTCTTAGGTCATAACCATCCAGAAATTCGCGATGCGGTGATTAAAGCCGTCCATAAAGGTTTGAGTTTCGGCGCACCAACTGCCGCCGAAGTTGAAATGGCCGAATTAGTATGCGAACTTGTTCCTTCTATGGATTTAGTTCGCATGGTGAACTCTGGTACTGAAGCTACCATGAGTGCTATTCGCCTAGCTCGTGGCTATACAGGCCGCGATAAAATTATCAAATTCGAAGGTTGCTACCATGGCCACGCAGATTGCTTATTAGTGAAAGCAGGTTCTGGTGCACTGACCATGGGCGAACCAAACTCGCCAGGTGTTCCTGAAGATTTCGTCAAACATACGCTCACTTGCACTTACAATGATCTTGCATCTGTGCGCCAAGCGTTTGAAAATTATCCTGAAGATATCGCTTGTGTCATCGTGGAGCCTGTTGCTGGGAACATGAACTGCGTGCCACCCACTGCAGAATTCCTACCTGGTCTACGTGCGTTATGTGATGAATTTAATGCCGTACTGATCATTGATGAAGTAATGACAGGCTTTCGTGTTGCATTAGGTGGCGCACAAGATTACTACGGTGTTGAGCCAGACTTAACCTGCTTAGGCAAGATTATTGGCGGTGGTATGCCTGTGGGTGCATTTGGTGGTCGTCTTGAAATCATGGAAAAATTAGCGCCTATCGGCCCTGTTTACCAGGCTGGTACTTTATCGGGTAACCCTGTTGCAATGGCAGCGGGCCTTGCTTGCTTAAAAGAAGTATCCCAACCAGGCGTTCATTCACGTTTAAATGAGCTAACAGAAAAATTAGCCCGTGGGTTAAAACGTGTTTCCCAAGAACAAGGCATTCCAATGGTCATCAACCATGTCGGGGGGATGTTTGGTATTTTCTTCACGGATGCAGCAACAGTGACTTGCTACCAAGACGTGATGAAATGCGATGTGGAGCGCTTCAAAAAATTCTTCCATTACATGTTAGAACAAGGCATTTACCTCGCACCATCCGCTTTTGAAGCTGGGTTTATGTCTATCGCACACAGCGATGAAGATATTGAAAAAACCATCAAAGCTGCTGAAACAGCGCTGGCGAAAATCAAAGCGAATTAATTTGCATTAAAACCAAAGAGGTGAAGCACTCTAGTTTCACCTCTACCTTTCTAAGGTTAACTTTTATAGTTATACATCTTACACAATAATTCCTTATATAGTTCGCCTTGTGATAGGTTTCGGGAAAATTATTTTCTAGGCATTGAAGTGGTCAATTAAAAGAATTAGATAGCAGAAAGTTAGAAAACTGAATATATCGTTAATTTTCTAAATAGTTCGAGTTGTGGCAAGGCGGCAAGTGAAGCTATCTCGGGGAGCATACACTAGTATGTAACCCGAGTAGCTGAATGTAGCCAACACCGCCACGGCTCGAAATATGACGAAAATTTAGGGATTATCGCCAAACATATCCTTCACCCAATCTGGCGCATCACTTTTTTGCTCATCATTATTGCCATTTAAATTCCACGTTGGTGCTTGGTCTTCTGAGGCTTGGCATAGACTGTCTGGGTTATCAGTCCAAATCGGCAACATTCTACCACCACCAAAGTTTGAGCAGCTTAACTGACCATCAGCCGTGACTTGCATATCGACAATGCCCTCTGGTGCACGATTAATCAGAGCTAATGGCGCTTGGTTATCAAGGTAGCGTTGGTAGACTTTTAAAGCCCCTGTTGCCCCTGTTAACTGTGTCGGACCATTGTTATCACGCCCTACCCAGACGATTGCCACCTCTTTGCCATCAATACCCGCATACCAGCTATCACGCAAATCATTGGTTGTCCCTGTTTTACCAGCCAAATTGTACTTACCGTATTTGGATAATAAAACGCGACCTGTTCCTTGATTCACCACTTGCTGCATACCATAAAGTGTTAAATAAGCAGCTTGTGAAGGTACAGCACGCTCTGCGGATGGGTAACTTTGATAAATTTCGTTACCATCACCGTCGATGACGGAACGCAGGGAGGACAATTTCGCCCGATTGCCTTCACCACCAATGGTTTGATAAACCTGAGCCACTTCCGCTGGCGTTAAGTTAACAGCACCTAAGAACATTGCTGGCACTTTTTCCATCGCTGCGGCTGGTGCCCCTAGACGAACAAACGTATTAAACACTTGGTCGAGGCCAATATCTAACCCTAAGTTTACGGTTGGGATATTCTGTGATTTTGCAAGCGCATCAACTAGCATCATACGGCCATTGAAATTACGGCTGTAGTTTCTTGGGCTCCAATTTTGGTTGCCGACTTTAACCGTCAGCGGTTCATCTTTTAACCATGTGTTCAAACGGTAACGATCAGGCTCACTCAGTGCGGCGAGGTACACAGGCGGTTTTGCTAATGAACCAATACTACGACGTGCGTTCAAGGCACGGTTAAACCCTGAGAATTGTGGCTGAGAACCACCCACCATGGCACGCACTTCACCGTTAATACGGTCAACCACCACCATTGCACCTTCAATATCGTCTAATTTACGGGTTTTGCGTAAATCTGCGACACCATTTTCTACGGCATTTTCCGCTGCAGTTTGCGCGACAGGGTCTAAGGTTGTGAAAATTTTCGCACCTGATAATTCTTTGACTTTATCGCCCAATTTTTCATTGAGTTCTAAGCGAACCATTTGCATAAAGGCAGGTTGGGATGCCACCAGCCCTTCTTTATTTTTCACGCCAAGTGGCCTTGCGCTAAGGACTTGGTACATTTCTTGGTCAATCACACCGCGCGTTTCAAGAATTTTCAACACGATATTACGGCGTTTGATGGCATTTTGTGGTTTTGTCCAAGGGTTATAGGTTGATGCCCCTTGTACCATTCCCACCAACAAGGCTTGCTGATCGAAGCTTAATTCATTAATTGGACGACCAAAATAGTACAAGCTCGCTAATGGGAAACCACGAATTTCATCATTACCATTTTGACCTAAGAAAACTTCGTTTAAATACAGTTCTAAAATACGTTCTTTGCTGTAATTATAGTCCAACAGGAGAGCCATATAGGCTTCGTTAGCTTTACGCTTTAAGGTTCGCTCATTAGTCAAAAACAGGTTTTTAACTAATTGCTGTGTCAGGGTACTTCCCCCTTGTACTGAGCGCCCAGCAGTTAAGTTAGCAACAACAGCACGGCCGATAGAGTACAAACTGACACCATCGTGCTCGTAAAAGTTTCTATCTTCGGTTTCAAGTAAGATTTTCACCAGAGATTCAGGAAAATCCGCTAATGGCAGCACCAAACGCTGCTCATTATTTGCAGATTGCATCATGGTGATAAGTTTTGGATCTAAACGGAAAAAACCAAATGAGCGGCCATTCTCCATATTTTCAATCTTACTTAAGGCATTATTTTCAAACACCATACGAGCCAGAATCTGCCCTTCTTTTTGATCAGGGAAGTTAAATGGACGGCGTAAAATTTCAATGGTATTGCCACGCACCACAAACTCACCCGATGTGGTGATTTTACTGACTTTGCGATATTGCATACCTTCGAGCAAGCGTGTCATTTCCGCTTGGCTATAATCCATCCCTGGCTCCAGGTTGACCATGCGACCGTAAACCGCTGCGGGTAGATCCCAAACTTTGCCATCGAGACGCTCTTTAATTTGTTGATTTAAATAAAAACCATACGCCGCTAATAGCACCGCAAACACGATCATCAACTTGACGAGTAGCCAAAACCAACGCCATTTGCTTTTTACTTTTCGCTGTTTTTTATTTTTTGAGCCTTTTTTAGCCATGTGCTCTTCTTCATCTTCATCATCGAGATATTGTTCTTCAATATCATCATCTTGGTATAAATCTTCATCATCATAATCATCGCGATCTCTACGGCGGCGTGATGAGGATTGTTTTTTATCAGCCGTTTTTTTATTACGTCGGCCAATTGGTTCAAAATCTTTACCGGACATGGTCGCTCCATATCACCTTACAAAATTACTTAACAACTTAATTATTCACTAATTGCTTAACGCCTAGTGGTTAATTTTGGCCCATAACCCTTGAGATTTCACCAAAGAAAGCTCTTAATTACATTTCCTTACTCTGCTTTGCCCATTCAAGCCCGTTTTGGAAACCCGCTATTAGAGCACAAAAATCGGTTATTTCGTACTCATCATCGCTTTTTTTGTTTGCCTTGTGGGTGCCGTATTCGCGGGGTCATCTGGCCACAAATGCTTTGGATAGCGTCCTTTCATCTCTTTTTGAATCTCTTTGTAGCTACCTTGCCAAAACGCACCGAGGTCTTGAGTAATTTGCAGTGGTCGCATGGCAGGCGATAATAAAGACAGCGTTAAGGTAAGTTTTCCCTGAGCAACAGTTGGGTTTGTTTTTTCACCGTACATTTCTTGCATGCGAATTTCGATAAATGGCGGTTTATCTAAGGCATAGTGAATACTCACATCGTGTAAGGATGGCGCGTGGTAAGTGTCTGGAAACTGACTCTGCAACCACTGCTGTTGCTGCCAATCCAAACGGTTGATTAATAACTTGGCTAAATTAATTTGCTGCAATTTTTGCTTGTTCGTCACGCCATCCAAATAGGGCTCTAACCATTCACCCAAAGAATCCAATAGTGCATTTTCATCAAAATCAGGGAAGTTAACTTCAGGAAACAACTGTTTCGCTAATGTGCAACGAATACACAATTGAAGTGCATCTTCCTGCCAATTCAGTTGTTGTAAGCCATTTTGCTTTAGCCAGTAAACCAATGCTTGGCGAATTTCTGTTTTATCTGGGTTAGTAAGCCGCTCTGATTTCACCACCAGTTGCCCACATTGCAAGCGTTTCCACGCTAATAAAGTGCCCTTTTGCTCATCCCATTCCACGGTTTCTTGCGACCTAAATAAAGTAGGGTTATCAACTTGCAACTGTTCAATTTCAATCGGATAAGCTAATGAAATTCGTGCATCTGCCGAATTTTCAGGCTGCCAAACCGAGACGACCATTAACCAAGGCGAGCCAATAAGCGAATCCGATTCATTCAGGGATGCACCTAAGCCGCTAGCGAGTTGATAACGCAATTGGTTATCACGAGATTTGGCGATACGATCTGGGAAAGCCGCAGCTAACAATGTTGGTAACCACTCACTTATCAGCGCACCTTGTTGACTAATTTTATTCGATACTTTTTGTTCACTCAGCATTGATGCACGTTTACACCAATTGTCTGTCGGCCTTTCTATAAAACTACGTAAGTCGCATCCCCCATTACGTGGAGGTTCTTCAATGATTGCCGTTAACAATGCGGCGAGCTGCATCACATTTTTATTTTGACTTTCTTGCGCTTTACAGAGCATCGCAGCAGTTCGCACCTCGCTAGCGAAAGCCGCCATCTTTTGCCCTAATACCGTTAACTTGCCTTGGCTATCTACAGCTCCTAATTTTGTTAATAACCCCTTCGCAGCGGCAATCGCAGGTTGCGGTGGTGGCGATAACCAATTTAGTTGCGCCGTATCATGACATCCCCATTGTAATAAAGAGAGCCATAACCCACTGAGATCGCTTTGGTTAATTTCAGCCTCGCTAAACTGGGCAGCACGTTCGGCTTGCTCCTCACTGAATAAGTGCCAACACATACCCGCTTCTAAACGTCCTGCTCGCCCAGCTCTTTGAGCCATTGACGCTTGGCTTATTCGCTGTTTTACCAATTTTGTTAACCCTGTACGTGGGTTAAACTGCCCAACACGTTCAAAACCGCTATCTACCACTAAACGAATACCCTCTATGGTTAAACTGGTTTCTGCAATATTGGTTGCCAACACCACTTTGCGTTTTCCTTTGGGAGCAACTTGGATGGCTTGTTGTTGAGCTTGCAGTGAAAGTGCACCATATAACGGACACAAAAGTATGTCCTCACTTACCATAGAGGAGAGTTCTGCTCTCACTTTCTCTATTTCCCCAACGCCTGGGAGGAACAAAAGTAGTGAGCCTAGTTCTTGTTGCAATAATTGCCACACCACTGATGCCACTTCTTTATGGAATAACTTGTTAGAGTTAATTGGATGGTATTCACGCACAACAGGGAAAGTACGACCTTGAGATGTAATGACTGGCGCTTCAGGAAATAACTGTGTCAGGCCTTGGTTATCCAATGTTGCTGACATTAATAAGATACGCAAATCATCTCGCAGTGCTTGCTGAGTATCTAATAACAGGGCAAGACCGAGGTCTGCCTGTAAATTTCGCTCGTGAAACTCATCTAAAATCACCAACCCAATACCTTCAAGCATCGGGTCACTTTGTAACTGCCGTGCAAGTACGCCTTCCGTTACCACCTCTAGACACGTATGGCGGCTCACTTTCGTTTCCGAACGCATACGTAACCCTATCGTGTTACCTACCTCTTCGCCAAGCTGCTGTGCTAAACGCGTTGCGACTGAACGCGCAGCAAGACGACGCGGTTCTAACATAATAATTCGCCCATCAATGACGCCACTTTTGAGTATTTCAAGGGGTAATACCGTTGATTTACCCGCGCCTGTTGGGGCGTGTAATAAAACTTGTGGAGAAGATTTTAAGGCTGCCAGTAACGATTCACTGACTTCTAATATAGGTAACACGAAAGTAACGACTCCCTGCATTTAACTTTTGCTATCAGACATTGTAGCATTAGCCTCTTTCATCAGTCAGCTTATCACTGGTTAGCACCGCGGAGACCTTATGGAATTTCATCCCCCTTTACAACCTGCCACTTTAATTAAGCGTTATAAACGGTTTCTAGCGGATGTCACCTTACCTAATGGCGAAGAGATAACAATTCACTGTGCCAATACAGGTGCGATGACTGGATGTGCAACTCCTGGAGATACCGTCTGGTATTCCACCTCTGACAATGCAAAACGCAAATATCCCCACAGTTGGGAGTTAACTCAAACAACACAAGGACACTTTATTTGTATCAACACCCTTCGTGCAAACCAACTTGTCGCTGAAGCCTTAACCGGAAAGTGCATTCCAGAATTATCTGACTACAGCAAGATAAAACCTGAAGTGAAATATGGAACAGAAAATAGTCGCATTGATTTTCTTCTCTCACACGATGGGTTACCTGACTGTTTTATTGAAGTTAAATCAGTCACTTTACTGGAAAATGAACACGGTTTTTTCCCTGATGCGGTGACGCTTAGAGGACAAAAACACTTAAGAGAACTCATGCATATTGCGAAAGAAGGAAAAAGAGCCATACTATTGTTTGTTGCGTTACATACAGGTATTCACGTAGCATCAGCAGCGGCGCATATTGATAAGAAATATGCGCAATTATTAGAGGAAGCAAGGCAAGGCGGTGTTGAAGTACTTTGTTATCAGGCAGATATAACTGCTCAACAAATGTCGTTAAGTAAACAGATTAGTTTTACATCTATTAAATAATATTTTTTAATAGATTTTTATACGGGGCCGCTGAGTTCTGGGGCGCTAAAAGGGAATAAACACGCTCGCCCTCACAGCATTACAAAACTCATTGCATGAACGATTGCCAAGAGAGCTCTCTTCTGCTATTTATAGCGACCTTAAATTTTCCCCCTTGGGGTTTTTGTAAAATTTGCGTGTGTAGGAGAAGCATTATGCAAGAAGGGCAAAAACGTAAGACATCGTCCTTAAGCATTCTCGCCATTGCTGGGGTTGAGCCCTATCATGAAAAAGCTGGCGAAGAGTACATGAACGAAGCCCAATTGGCGCATTTTAAGCTCATTCTCGAAGCATGGCGCAATCAACTCAGAGATGAAGTGGACCGGACTGTTACTCATATGCAAGATGAGGCAGCTAACTTTCCAGACCCCGTTGATAGAGCCGCTCAGGAAGAAGAATTCAGCCTTGAATTACGTAACCGGGATCGTGAACGTAAATTGATTAAGAAAATCGAGAAAACGCTGAAAAAAGTTGAAGATGACGACTTTGGCTACTGTGAATCATGTGGTGTAGAAATTGGCATCCGTCGTTTGGAAGCCCGTCCTACCGCTGATTTATGTATCGACTGTAAAACATTAGCTGAAATTCGCGAAAAGCAAATGGCAGGCTAATTGCTCAAATGGAGTCCTGAACGGCGCATATTGCGTGCGCCGTTGTAAGGGTTTCGCCCCTTTAAAATCCCCTCTTTTTCACACAATCTAATACGCGCCTTTATTCATTCCTTATTTTTGCTATCATTTTTGATAAAATTCATGGCTAGCAAACGAATACGTTAATCGGGTCTTAATAAAAATGCGATTTTTCAGTAAATTTTTTATTGAATTTTACAGTGTATTTTTCAGATTATGGTTTAAATAGCGCTTAATGTCTTTGTGGTAAAAACCCACTAAAATAAGGTATTCTGCGCCATAAGTGATGAAACCAAGAAAAATATCGCTTGTTTTTTAATCTATTTTTATTGATAAAAAAAATGATTAGACGTGACTTTTATTCGTTTAACCATTCTCAAAGAAACTTCTGTGAGCTATGATTAGCCGCTTATTTTGTTTATTGAACATTGGTAATCACATCGAGGTGTACTATTTTTAACCGAGTAGCAAATTTCTGCCGTCACATTTTATCTCGTAATACCACTGCATCGAATAGTGAAGATTCCTTGCAGCACACGCATACTCAGCGAGATACCTCGGCAGCCGGTAAAAGGCCAGTCACTCATTCCGATAAGGAGCAGACATCTCCTCGTACTCGGAACGCTAAACAAACGCCAAAAACAGCGTCTATTAAAAAAACGGTTCGTCAATCTCAACGTGCCGATTCTTCGTCTGAGAAACACCCTACAATGACAACCGAAAATAACGAAAACATTACTGTTATTCCGCGTTCTGAACACTCTATTTCCCGCAGTGACATCAGCGATAATGCGCTGAAAGTCCTCTATCGTTTAAATAAAAGTGGCTATGAAGCCTACTTAGTGGGTGGTGGTGTTCGTGATTTATTATTAGGCCAAAAGCCAAAAGACTTTGATATCACAACAAATGCAACGCCAGAGCAAATCCGTAAGCTATTTCGCAATTGCCGCCTTGTTGGCCGCCGATTCCGCTTAGCGCATATTATGTTTGGCCCTGAGATTATTGAAGTTGCAACTTTCCGCGGACATCATGACCAGAATGCCTCAGATGATAAGAACTTGTCATCACAGGCACAAAATGGCATGTTGCTGCGCGATAACATTTTTGGTTCTATCGAAGAAGACGCTATTCGTCGCGATTTCACCGTTAATAGTCTGTATTACAACATTGATGATTTCACTTTACGTGACTACGTCAATGGATTGGCTGATCTTAAAGCGGGTGTTATTCGTCTTATTGGTGACCCTGAAACTCGTTACCGCGAAGACCCTGTTAGAATGCTCAGGGCAGTACGCTTTGCGTGTAAGTTGGATATGACTATTGAGCCAAAAACCGCAGACCCAATTTATCATCTTGCTCCATTATTAAGGGAAATTCCTTCTGCAAGATTATTTGAAGAGTCCTTAAAATTACTTCAAGCAGGTCAAGGTTATTCAACGTACAAGATGCTCAAGAAATTTGGTTTATTTGAGCAACTATTCCCTGTTATTTCGAGCCGTTTTAGTGAAACTGATGACTCGCCAATGGAAAAAATCATTGAGCAAGTCTTGAAAAACACAGACTTCAGGCTTAAAAACGATAAGCGTGTCAACCCTGCATTTTTATTTGCGGCCATGTTATGGTATCCCGTTACTGAACATGCAGAGAAGCTGTCCCAAGAAGGTGGCCTCGCTTATTATGATGCCTTTGCCCTTGCGATGAATGATATTTTAGATGAGCAATGTCGTTCAATTGCCATCCCTAAACGTATCACGACAACAATGCGTGATATCTGGTTACTGCAATTACGCTTACCACGCCGCCAAGGGCGACGCGCCAATAAATTAATGGAGCACCCAAAGTTCCGTGCCGCCTTTGATTTATTAGAGCTTAGAGCCAATGTAGAACATCGTAATGAGCTACAAGAACTGGCACTATGGTGGGCAGATTTTCAGCAAGCTAACAACAGTAAGCAGCGTGAGATGATTTCAGAATTAGGCAATGCCCCAACTCGCCGCCGTCATCGCCCGCAACGCTCCTCTCATGCAGGGGCACGCAAACCCAATAAATCGTCATAAATAGAGAGCCCGTTATGGAACAAGTCTATATTGCTGTAGGAAGTAACCTTGGTGAGCCTCTTAAACAGGCACAACAAGCTATTGCAGCATTAGACGCTATTCCTAATAGCCATGTTACTGCAACATCATCTATTTACCGCACGAAGCCGTTAGGCCCGCAAAATCAGCCAGATTTTTTAAATCTGGCTGTATGTCTTGAAACAACGCTTGAGCCAGAAGCACTACTCAACTATACCCAACAAATCGAGCTTGACCTTGGTCGTGTGCGCAAAGACGAACGCTGGGGGCCGAGAACCCTCGATCTCGATATCATGCTTTTTGGTAACCGTGTTATTAATACACCACGATTAACGGTTCCACACTATGGGCTGAAGGAGCGAGAATTTATGTTGTATCCACTCAGCGAACTTGCCCCTACTCTTGTTTTTCCAGATGGTGAATTGCTGTCTGAAAGACTCACACACGTCCCGCGTAACGGCCTAACATTTTGGGATATTAACGCCTAAAATAATCAACCTCTTCTGAGGTGTGGTCGTTGGGAGATCATTTCCGGAGGTTATTATAATGAAACCAATTTCTCTGGCTGATTTATGTCAGTTTAAAAAAGACAAACGCAAATTTGCTACCATGACCGCCTACGATGCAAGCTTTGCTCAATTATTTTATGAGCAAGGGATCCAAGTGATGCTGGTAGGTGACTCGTTAGGTATGACTATTCAAGGTGAAACCAGCACATTACCCGTTACTGTCGAACAAATTGCCTACCATACCCGCTGCGTCCGCAAAGGTGCACCAGACGCCTTTATCATCGCAGACATGCCATTTATGAGCTACGCTACCCCAGAGCAAGCCTGTGCTAATGCCGCTATTCTTATGCAGGCGGGAGCAAACATGGTTAAAATCGAAGGTGGTAGCTGGTTATGTGATACGGTCAAAATGCTAACTGAACGTTCTGTGCCTGTTTGTGGCCATTTAGGGTTAACACCACAAGCGGTGAATGTACTGGGTGGGTACAAAGTACAAGGTCGTGACGAAGTGACAGCTAATCAGCTAGTAAAAGATGCAATTGCCCTCGAAAATGCAGGGATACAGCTGTTAGTGCTTGAATGTGTGCCAACGTCATTAGCTAACCACGTCACAGAAGAATTGTTATTACCCGTTATTGGTATTGGCGCAGGAAATGGAACGGATGGGCAAATTTTGGTGATGCATGATGCGTTAGGGATTACCGCTCGCCCACCGAAATTTGCGAAAAATTTCCTTGCGCAGGCAGGCAACATGCATGATGCCATCCGCTTGTATATTCAAGAAGTGGAAGCAGGCATTTACCCAGCTGAAGCTCATTCATTTTCTTAATTGACTCATATATAAGGACGACTTGTATGCTTATCGTTGAAACGGCACTGATACTTCGCCGCGAAATTCGCCGTTGGAAACAAGAAGGCAAACGCATCGCACTTGTCCCAACGATGGGAAATTTGCATGATGGTCACTTAACGCTGATTGACCAAGCCAAACAGCAAGCTGATATTGTTATTGCGAGTATTTTTGTTAACCCAATGCAATTTGATAGACAATCAGACCTCGCAAATTACCCTCGCACACTGCAAGAAGACTGTGAAAAACTCAAACGTAAGGGCGTAAATTTAATTTTTGCACCCTCTTCGCAAGAATTCTACCCTGACGGTATGGAAAAACAGACTTTTGTTGAAGTGCCTGAGTTATCAACGATGTTAGAAGGTGCAAGCCGCCCTGGGCATTTTAAGGGCGTAGCTACGGTTATCACAAAGCTGTTTAACCTCGTTCAGCCTGAAATTGCCTTATTTGGTGAAAAAGACTATCAACAACTGCAATTAATTCGTAAATTAGTTAATGACTTATCTTTTGATACCCAAATTATCAGTGTCCCAACAGTGAGAGCCAAAAATGGTCTAGCACTGAGCTCTCGTAATAACAATTTATCTGCCGATGAGCTAAAAACCGCACCTATGCTGTATCAAATTATGCAACAAGCGGGAGAAAAATTAGTAATTGAGCCAAGTTCATCTGACGATATTATTGCCGACATGAATAACAGCTTACGTGAAGCAGGTTTTACCCCTGACGAACTGTTTATTCGTGATGCAGAAACATTATTGCCACTTAGTGATACAAGCAAACGTGCTGTAATTTTAATGGCTGCATGGTTAGGTCAAACCCGTTTAATTGACAATTTACAAGTTGACCTGAAACGCGATATTAAATAAAACAATAAGACTTATAATACTTTCACAGCAACCATCTTGCTGCGTTGATAATCCAGTTACGACTTTACATTGGACGTAACCAACAACGCTGCAGTTTGAAGGCACAATGATTTCTTCAAAGTCATTCAGATTGCAGCTAGGCGGCAAGTAAATGAGTTCCTGGGAACATACATAAGTATGTGACTAGGGCGAATGCACGTAGCCAACAACGCTGCAGTTTGAAGGCACAATGATTTCTTCAAAGTCATTCAGATTGCAGCTAGGCGGCAAGTAAGTGAGTTCCTGGGAACATACATAAGTATGTGACTAGGGCGAATGCACGTAGCCAACAACGCTGCAGTTTGAAGGCACAATGAATTTCTTCAAAGTCATTCAGATTGCAGCTAGGCGGCAAGTAAGTGAGTTCCTGGGAACATACATAAGTATGTGACTAGGGCGAATGCACGTAGCCAACAACGCTGCAGTTTGAAGGCACAATGATTTCTTCAAAGTCATTCAGATTGCAGCTAGGCGGCAAGTAAGTGAGTTCCTGGGAACATACATAAGTATGTGACTAGGGCGAATGCACGTAGCCAACAACGCTGCAGTTTGAAGGACGAAGAAGAAAAAAATGTTAAGAAAAATGTTACAAGGCAAACTCCACCGAGTCACTGTCACTCAGGCTGACCTCCACTACGAGGGTTCTTGTGCTATCGACCAAGACTTTATGGACGCTGCGGGTATCCTTGAATACGAAGCCATTGATATTTATAACGTTGATAATGGTGAACGCTTTTCAACTTATGCTATTTCGGGGGAAAGAGGCTCGCGTATCATTTCCGTTAATGGCGCTGCTGCTCGTCGTGCTGCGGTGGGTGATAAGCTGATCATCTGTTCATATGTGAATATGAGTGATGAAGATGCTCGCACTCACAAGCCAAACGTCGCTTACTTTGATGAAAATAATGTGATGAGCCGAATTGCAAAAGCAGTCCCTGTACAAGTGGCTTAGCCCGTAACTTACATATTTAACTAACTGATAATTATGTTATTTAAATATAAAAAGCTGCTTTTGCTATATTGCATAGCAAAAGCAGCTTTTTCATACAGAATTCAATCGTCCATTCTTAGCTTCTAAGCCCTCTACCCTGCTCAATTAAATACCAGGTCAGTAAATAGAAAACGACTAAGAAAATCATTAGTACTCCAAGTGTAATTGCAATTGACACATCTGCAATACCAAGAAAACCATACCTAAACCCGCTAATCATATAAACGATGGGGTTTAACTTTGACACGGCTTGCCAGAATGGCGGCAATAACGATAAGGAATAAAATACCCCACCCAAGTAAGTTAAGGGTGTTAGTACAAACGTTGGTACAATACTAATATCATCAAATGTTTTTGCAAAAATCGCATTTAATAGCCCAGCAAGTGAAAACACAATCGCTGTGAGCAATAGTGTCACCACGACCATAATCCATGAATGCACCTGTAGTGGAATAAAAAACAAAGAAACCAATGTGACGAGGAAACCAACTAAAATTCCTCTCGCAACACCACCACCAACAAAACCAGCGATAATAATATGCGTTGGAACAGGCGCAACAAGTAATTCTTCAATATTTTTTTGGAATTTTGAACCAAAAAATGATGAACAAACATTCGAATATGAATTGGTAATAACAGCCATCATAATCAGACCAGGAACGATAAATTGCATATAATCTACCCCTCCCATATCACCAATTCGTGAACCAATTAAATTACCAAAAATCACAAAATACAGCGACATGGTGATCACGGGTGGTAATAATGTTTGTATCCAAATACGGCCAAACCGAGTGACTTCTTTTATCCAAATAGTTTTTAATGCAACCCAGTATAATGAGATCATCTTGTTATCTCCTTTTCGGTCGCATTACTTTCTTTTTTGACTAAACTAACAAATAATTCTTCCAAACGATTTGCCTTATTACGCATACTTAAAATTTGGATACCTTGTTCGCTAAATTGACTAAAGACACTATTTAGCCCCTGCTCTCTCTTTACATCCACTTCAATCGTTGATGTGTCTACCAAACGAGATTCATACCCTAATAATTGTGGTATAGGACTTTTTGGCATTAAATCAAAAATAAAGGTCTCTGACTCTAATTTGCTCAACAACTGTTTCATACTGGTATTTTCAACAAGTTCACCGTGTTGAATGATACCGATATTACGACACAGCATTTCTGCTTCTTCTAAATAGTGCGTTGTTAAAATAATTGTTGTGCCTTGTGCATTCAAATTCTTTAAAAAAGACCACATAGAACGGCGTAATTCAATATCAACACCCGCAGTAGGTTCGTCCAAAATTAATAACTTTGGTTGATGCATTAACGCTCGAGCGATCATTAATCGGCGTTTCATCCCGCCTGATAAATTACGAGCGCGTTCATCACGTTTCTCCCACAAATCCAATTGCGTCAAATATTGTTCAGCACGTTGGATGGCAACAGAACGCGGGACACCATAATAACCCGCTTGGTTTAGGACAATCTGCAAAACGGTCTCAAATGGGTTGAAGTTAAATTCTTGAGGGACCAACCCGAGTTGCTGCTTCGCAAGTACAACTTGTTTTTCTAAGTCATAGCCAAATACTTTAACTGAGCCGCTCGTTTTATTTACTAATGAGCTGATAATACCGATAGTTGTTGATTTGCCTGCGCCATTAGGCCCAAGCAAAGCATAAAAGTCACCATCTTCAACATATAAGTCGATTCCTCGCAGAGCCTTAACGCCACCTGAATAGGTTTTTGTTAACTGCGATAACTCAAGTGCATACGTCATATATAAAAAAACCCTTTATTCTTAGGACGGTTTGGAGGCAATATACTCTTATGATGCCACTTTTTTCTGCTCTATGTTATGCAGAAAAGAGATAATAGATTTATATAAGATAATTCAATATGTTACTAATTGAGGGTTGTCTTGTCTAAATGAGTGGTTCATTATACCAATGTTGTAATTAGTATAACTAATTATTAATTAATCAATAAATGTTGTATAAGATTTTATCGCACAGTAACACAACTAGGCTATAAGTCATGATGAGAAAAATCGAAGAGCTGTTTGCTAATAATGAAGCATGGTCAGCCTCTGTAAAAGAACAAGATCCTGAATTCTTTAAAGAATTATCAAAAGCACAAAAGCCAAGATTCCTATGGATTGGCTGTTCAGACAGTCGAGTTCCTGCTGAAAAATTGATCAATGCAGCGCCTGGTGATCTATTCGTTCACCGTAATGTTGCAAACTTAGTTATCCATACCGACCTTAACTGCTTATCCGTCATTCAATATGCTGTCGATGTTCTGCAAGTTGAACATATCATCATTTGTGGCCATTACGGCTGTGGTGGTATTGAAGCGGCTGTTGATAATACCGAACTTGGTTTAATTAATAACTGGTTACTTCACATACGTGACATATGGTATAGGCATAGCTCAATGTTAGGCGAACTCAAACCTTGTGAACGCTTAGACCGTTTATGTGAATTAAATGTTGTTGAACAAGTTTATAACTTAGGACATTCTACAATTATGCAATCAGCGTGGAAGCGTGGCCAAAAAGTGATGATCCACGGTTGGGTCTACGGTATTAATAATGGCCGTTTACAAGATTTGCATATTACTGCAGATAGCAGAGAAAAACTCGAACTTTGTTATAGGGAATCTATTGCAACATTAACACAAAAAAATAAATAAAGTTACAAATTGAAAGCTCTCTTATGAGGGCTTTTAATTACAAACATCCTAATTCAGAGTAATAAAAAATAAATAAAAATATAAATAAAAGAAACAAATAAAAATATAAAACAAAATTTAACATTAACAATAATTAAGAGTAAATAAGTAAGTATACAAGCATAAGTAATAACACATACCCACCCCGCCGCAGAGTAAACATTATCAATTGATAATAAAAGAATTAATCATTAAATATACACTTTAACCTGCTTTTATTAAATCCCCAACATTTTGTTTCATAAAAAAAACACAATCTCAATTAAGTATTTTTAAATATACTTATTTTTATTTTCACTCATAATTTATTGGTCATAATAAAATATCATTATTTTACAAATATTAATCTCAAATCATATTTAGGGATATTTCTATGAGTCAGCCTATTCAAATTGGGTCCTATACACCCACGTTAAAGCTAAAACCGATTGTTTTATGTGTTTCCGCCATTTTAGGTATTACTTCTGTCGCTCAAGCAGAAATAATTAATACCAATGGTGCCGGCGTCATGAATAACAGTAATGGTCCAACGATCGTCCATATTAATAAAGCCAGCGATAAAGGTGTTTCTCACAATATATACAGTAAGTTTGATGTTGATAATAAAGGGGTTATTCTAAATAATAGCAAGGATAATGTTAATACCCAATTGGGTGGAATGATTAACGGCAACCTTAATTTATCAGGTGGTGAAGCCTCCGTTATTATTAACGAAGTCAACTCCAATAATGCAACAAACTTAAACGGTATGGTTGAAGTTGCAGGTAAAAAAGCACAAGTGATTGTTGCTAACGCATCTGGAATTACTTGTAATAGTTGTGGATTTATTAATACCGAAAGTACCACACTCACAACAGGTAAACCTATTGTGACTAACGGTGAATTGCTTGGCTATAACGTATCCAAAGGGCAAATTATCGTTAATAAAGGTTTAACTTCTGATTCCCCTACTGAAATTATCGCGCGTTCAGCGGTGATTAACGGTCAACTGAAAGCAAAAGAGCTCAAAGTCGTCACTGGACATAACTTTGTCGATACTAACGGTGATGTTGTCTCTACTGTTGCAGCTACAGGTAGTAGACCTTCTGTGGGTATTGATGTTTCTGCGTTAGGTGGTATGTACGCTGATAAAATCACCTTAATCTCTACTGAAAATGGAGTCGGTGTAAAAAATAAGGGGATTATATCAGCGGGTGATAAAGGCTTATCGGCTAAATCTGCATGGGTTTTCTCTAATGAGAGTAACAAAATAGAGTCTTCTGGTGATATTGACTTAAACGTAAACACTTTTCATAACAAAGGGTTAGTCAGTGCTAAAAATGATCTTAATATTCTGACGAATGAAACTAATTCTGGATATGTAACCTTTGATAACGATAAAGGCAAACTTATTTCAACCTCAGGTGATATTAATTTACGCACCAATAATACTGTTTTAAACCGTAACGGTGGGAGCATCCAAGCTAAAAATAATATTAATATTAAAACCAATGAGATTCAAAATGGTGGCGGTTTAATCAAAGCCGAGACAGGTGATGTCAATATTGACGCTAGAGGTACAATTTATCAGTGGCGTGAATATTCAAGTGTCAGACCTGAAGATAGAATTATTGCTGGTAGAGATATTAATATTACCGCAGATAGAATTATTAGTGAAAATGCTAAAATTGATGCAGGCAGAGATGTCATTTTAAACACTGTATCCTCTATAGAAAATACTAACTCTGTTATCACGGCTAAACGTAGAATGAGCATTGATGCGAATAGTCTAACAAATAAATCATCATCGATTACTGCCACTAATGCTAAATCTGATTTAAATGTCACTAATTATATTACTAATGACGCAAACTCAGTCATCAGTAGTGGTCGTGGATTAAATATTACATCTGCAAGGCTCACTAATGCAGGTAAAATCATTTCCCCAACTAATGTACCAAATACGGTTCCAACGCCAACCTACGAGTCCAACATTAATGTTAAAGATATTGATAATAAAGGCGGTTTCATTGCTGGCGATAAACTAAGCATTACGTCTGATTTTATCTATAATGACCAAGGTTTTATTGATGCAAAAACACTTGATATCAATGCTAACTATTTAAACAATAACGGTGGATATATTCGTTCATATAACAATATGGCGTTAAATACTCATCAACTAAATAATTATAATTCAAGTAATTTTAGCCGAGTTTCCAGTAAATTTGGGTTAATCAATAAAGTGGGTGGTATTGAAACCTTAAATGGTGGCATTACCGTTACAGGTCATTACCTATATAATAACTACGGGTTATTCAAAAGCGCAGCCCAAGATAGAGCTGCACCTTTGGGTGGTATGGAGTTTAATTTAACGGGTGATTTTAATAATACTTATGGTGAACTAACCAGCGATAATAGTATTGCTATCAACACTAAATCACTCAATAATTACTGGGGTAAAATTAACTCTGGCAATAAATTAATCATTAAATCGACAGGTTCCATTAATAATTACTATGGAAAACTATCGTCACTAGGTGTTACTGAACTTTATACCCCTTCAGTTTTAACCTATGATTCAAACGAAACCTATAGTGTTGATGGTACTGGTATCATTTATAGACCTGATGGTCTAAATATTATTCATATCAAAAAGCCTACTGATAAAGGTATTTCACATAATACTTATCAAAGCTTCAATGTGAAAGATAAAGGAGTCATCTTTAATAATAGTAGTTCATTAACCACAACTCAGTTAGCTGGCAATATTAATGGTAATGACAATATAACAGCAGGAAAAGAAGCTCAAATTATTCTTAATGAAGTTGTCGGTAATAGCATCAGTACCATTAATGGTATGATGGAAGTTGCAGGTAATGCGGCTCAAGTCATTGTGGCTAATGCATCAGGTATTACCTGTAATAGTTGTGGCTTTATTAACGCAGAACGTGGGGCATTTGTCACCGGTACACCATTAGTCGTTGCTGGTAATTTAATTGGCTATAATGTTACTAAAGGACAAGTCACTATAAATAAAGCAATATCCTCAGCTGATGCAATTGATTTTATTGCTCGCTCAGTACTTATTAGTGGTGATGTTAATGCAAAAGAGTTAAATATCGCTACAGGTAATAACTTATTTGATGCAAATGGTAATGAGTTATCTACACTGACTAATACCAATATCTCTAGTAAAGGGGTGACCATTGGAGCTAATGGGAAATTAAATGCTGATAAAATCAATATTAATTCAGTCGGTTCAGGTTATTTACTTAATAACAATGGTTTAATTAATGCAGGAAGTACGGGATTAACCGTTAATTCGGATTCTATTTACAATACCGCAGTGATCCAATCTGTCGGTGACATTAATATAACATCGACTAGCAACATTGTATTTAATAATAAAAATTCCATTACATCTAGTGCCGGCAATGTTGATATAACATCTAATGGCCAAATGGTAAATCATCCTAGTGCATTAATTAGCGCTTACAAAAATGTCAGTATTAATTCCCTTGATAGCTTTTACGGTAGTGGAAGCTTAGTTAAATCAATCACTGGTAATATTGATTTTAATTTAGCAAAAAGTTTCATTCATTGGAGTGGATATTACAGTAAATGGGGTGCAGATACAGTTATTGCTGCAGGCGATATTAATATAAATGCTGCATCAGCGACTATTGAAAAAGCAAATGTTAGCGCAGGCAGAGACTTTACCTACACGGGTTCTAATTTAAGCATTGGTAAGTCTAGTACTGTGAGTGCTAATCGTCGTGTTATCATTGATACTGACAATTTAAATAATAGCGCTTCCGTTCTTAAGGCTGAAACTGGTCGTATGGATATTACCGCACGAAATGCAATACAAAATGACAGTACCTCAGTAATTAGTAGCGATAAACTGTTAAATATTACAACGCCTAAATTAACTAACACAGGTGTTATCGCCTCAGGAAATGGTAAATCAACATTCCGTGTCGATAATTTGGTTAATACTGCAGGTTATATTAAAGGTTTTAATCTTAACTTTATCTCTGAGTATCTAAACAATACAAACGGGTTGATTAAAGCTGATAATAATATTGTGATGGATGCAACGTATGTCTCTAATACTAATTCCTCTAACTTTAGCAGATATGCGACCTACCTTGGCTTAGTACAACAAAATGGTGGAATTATCGCTGAAAATGGCAGTATCAAAATGCAAGGTACCCAATTGAATAATACTTCTGGCATTATTCAAACCAATGCTGTCTTCCCTGCTTCTGGCGAAGCCGATATTAATATTACAATGGGTAATGAAATCATTAACAACTATGCTCAAATAAAAAGCGCAGGAAATCTGAAAGCAACTGCAAATACAATTTCCAACTATAGTGGTTTAATGAATGCAGACCTTGGCTTAACCGCTAAAGCTACGCATTCTATTAATAACTATAATGGAAAAATTAACTCAAGAAATGTCACTACAGTGACAACACCTAGCCTATCAAACACTAACGGGCAAATCTTGGGCAGCAATGTCATCATTAATACCCCCTAAAATATGACTGGTATGCCATAAAACAAAAAGGACAGCTTAGCTGTCCTTTTTTATGGGATTGCCCAGAATATTAATCTTCGAGTAACGTTACATGGCCAATATAAGGCAAATGACGGTACTGTTGTGCGTAGTCGATACCATAACCAACAACGAATTTATCTTCGATTGAGTAACCAATCCATTCAACTGGAACATCCACTTCACGGCGTGATGGTTTATCCAACAATGTGCAAATAGCGACAGATTTAGGGCCGCGTAATTCGAAAATCTCACGAACTTTATTTAAGGTATTACCAGAGTCGATAATATCTTCAACAATTAAAACGTGCTTATCACGAATATCTTCGTCCAAGTCTTTGACAATTTTAACATCACGGCTCGATGTCATCGCATTGCCGTAACTTGAAACAGTCATAAAATCAACTTCATGGGGAACATTAATTTTACGGCATAAATCTGCCATAAAAATGAATGACCCTTTTAATAAACCAACAAGGACTAAATCGCCTTCAAGTGGTTGATAATGAGCACTGATTTTTTCAGCTAATTCGCTGATTCGTTGAGCAATCTCTTCTTCAGAGATCATGACTTCAAGGGTATGTTTCATCTTCAATTACGCATCTATGGGAATGGAAAGCGCGTAATTTTACCATAGGCGAAGCGTAGATACTAATAAAGGAAAATGCAGCAATAACATTTAATGCTGCATTTCGTCCTAAAACTAAAGTATTTGGTTAACTCACTGTAAAACCAAGCATCATTCCTGTGTCTTCATGTTCTAATAAATGGCAATGTGCCATATACGGATGCTCTTTCGTCGCAGGGTGTTTAAATTCCACTAAAATTTCGCTCACCTGCCCTTCAACTTTAACAATATCTTTCCAGCCTTGGCGATGCGGCTCAACAGCCTGGCCATTTTCTTTCAGGATACGGAATCGAGTTCCGTGTACATGGAATGGATGCAACATCATGTCACCACGCCCTGAAACGACCCATATTTCTTGGCGGTTCATTGGCGCATCAAATGCTGGGTGTGTCATTGAGAACACTTGCCCGTTAATGGTATTCGCGTTATGGATATCTAAATCACCAGTCCCTGTGCCGCAATGCCCGCCATTCCCCATGCCACCTCGCATATTTCCACTACCCATATTACCTTGACTCATATTACCATGGTTCATGGTGCCATTGTTCATCATCGCGCCATGCCCCATATTGCTCATCATCGCGCCATGACCGCCCATGTTCCCCATCGCTTGAGCACCATACTTTTCGCGCAGCATCATCATACCTTGCATGTCTAAACGCATATCCATCATAAGGTGGAAACGGCGGCGATTTAATCCTGCTAAAGAAGGGATTGCAGAAATTGCAGCAAGAGTTGAAGGTAATTTACCTTCACCATTTGTTAATGTAGTTTCGATACGTAAAACAGGTAGAGGTTGGTCAAATGGTGCAATAGTCATCCCCATTTGCCCTACGGGTAATGTCACTAAATCAAATGCACGACCATCTGAAGCATCAATTAGCACCTCAAAACGCTCCCCCATTAAAATCGGTAATTCCGTCAATCCAACTGGCTCAGCGAGTAAACCGCCATCACTGGCGATAACATACATTTTACGACCATCACTCGTTGAAATGTTTAGGCTACGGACATTACAGCCATTGAGTAATCGTAGGCGGATCCAACCTTTTGGTGCTACGTGTTTCGGGTAAACTGTCCCGTTCGTAAGCATTAAGTCACCAAACCAACCTACCGCAGCGCTCATCACATCTAGTTGGTAATCGATTTGCCCATCATCTTTTAAGCGTTTATCCTGTAAAATAACGGGAATATCATCAACTCCCCAAGCGTTCGGCAAACCATGTTTTGCCGTGTCATCATCTTGAATTAGCACAAGGCCTGCCAGCCCCATCGCCACTTGGTATCCGGTTTTTCCATGAGTGTGAGGATGGAACCAACAAGTCGCTTCGCTTTGATTTACCGTAAAATTTACGTTACGACTGGCACCAGGTTGGATTATAGCTTGAGGGCCGCCATCTTGTTCACCTGAAATTTCTAAGCCGTGCCAGTGAACAGTGGTATCTTCAGGGAGCTGATTCACAATATTAATATTAACACTTTGGCCATTTTTTAAGCTGATTGCTGGGCCGAGCAAATCACCGTTATACCCCCATGTAGTCGTTTTCTTACCAGGGACAAATTGGGATGTTCCTTGCTTGATCGCCAATTGAATATTCCCTTGAGCATCAGGCTCTAGTAACGGGGGAATTGCCAATGTGGGATAGTTTTCAGCCGCTACTGCGATGCGGCTCCAAATAGGCAGCGCACTTGCAGCATATGTGATAGCACTTAATTTTAAAAAATCGCGACGTAACATTGATAACCTTCCTTTTATTATCAAATCAATAATCACTGGCAGAGTATGTTGAGGGAAATTACCCTTTCTCTGCAAAACATGGTTTAATAAAACAAATGATAAAGCCTCCCCTTACAGGAAGGTCAATAAACCCACTCAATAATTATGGGTTTATTACATTCATTTAAGAAAAATATAGTTGACTAACAATTCTATTCTTATGCTAACGTTACTTGACATAGAAACCCGATAGAATAAAGAATGCGCAAATTTATATTAATGATGTCATGCATAATGACTCTGTTAGGGATAACCAATTCTGCCAGAGCTCTTGCCCCTAACGAAGCTGAAGATCTGGCTGATCTGACGGCTGTTTTTATTTACCTAAAATATGACTGTGGGTACTCACAAATTCCCGATAGAGAAATTGAACGCGCTATCGTGTACTTTGCGAAAAGCAATAAATGGGATTTGAGCAACTACAACTCTGAAAAAATGACTCAGCTAAATAAAGAAAGTTATAACGACTTGAAGGGAATACCACTCACACAAGAGTTTAAATGCCAGTCACTCGCACGGGATTCACTTGGCCTTTTCGCCTACGTAAAATAACCCCATGCTCTAAGTCGAGAAAACATGCAAGGATTTAAGTGCATGTTTTCTTCTCCTACTAAGCACATTTATTGCATTTTTTTAGCCCTACGTTCTTGCCAAAATAAAACAACAGATGGAATGCTTTGAATAATCACCATGCGGATAATATGATTCGACATGACAAATCCTGCATCCAAATTCATTGTAATTGCAGCAAAAGTCATCGCTTCCATACTACCTGGCGCCCAAGCAAGTAATAATACCGAAATGTCATACCCCGTTAACCATGCTGCAAATACCGTAATCAAGAATGTCAAAATAATATTGATGACGACAACTTGCGCAGAGGAGTAAATATTTTTAATTAATGATGAAAGCGGAAAAACCACAAAGTGATTACCGATATTCATCCCAATTAATACCATACTCAGTTCAGTCAGCATTAATGGGAAGTTTAATGGAATATCAACCCAACTTTGTATTAATGTTGCTGCGGCTAATGATGTGAGCATATAAGGTGCAGGAACTCTAAAACGCTGCAATATCAAGCCTGTAATCACCCCAACAACAACAATGAGCAATAACCACATTGTTGCAGCCAGCGTTAATGAAGGAAACTCGATAATCGGTTGCGGATCGCCATCGCTCCCAACCACAATCCCAGCTAATAAAATTAATATAATAAGGCGAATAGTATGGGAAATAACAATCTTCTGTGGTGGTGTGTGAGTATGGTCAGTTAAGGCCAAAATGGCAGCCATTGCCCCTGGTACAGACCCCAACATAGCTTCTTGTTTTGTCCAGCCAACCTTGCGGTAAAACCAAAAAAAACTAAAGGAAAATTGCACAGCTAGGCACACAACTAACATCAATAACAGCAAGAATAAATTATCAGCCTCATTGAGCGAAACCTGGTTAAACATCAAACCAACCGAGGTACCTAATGTCACTTGAACAAAAGAAATTGTGTGTTTTGGTATAGCAAAAGAAATGCCAAAGCGATGAAAAATGATAACAGCGATAATTGGGCCAAACATCAGTGCAAGTGGGACACCAAGGTAAGTTAGTCCCCCTCCAATCACTGCGCAAACAACGATCCCAATTATCATATTAAATAATTTCATCATACAACATTAACCGTTAAGATTATTTATAGTCTTAATTTATATCATATTATTAATGCCTGATGACCTTAGTTTTCATTTATTTATTATGATAGTGATCATTCACTGCGGTTTTACCATTATTAGTTTTTGATTTCCTTATTTTTACTGCCTCCCAATCTGTCTTTAAAGAGCCTTATTTTGACATTTAGCATTATCGGTTATGGCTTGGTTAATTATCGCTTTTGCCATCCATTGTGCTAATTCAATGACCTGCTCATTATCCATCTTCCAAATATCCTTTAGCACTAAGAAAATCTCCGAGCCATAAATAACGGAAAATGCTTTGATTACCTTATCAATAATTTCTTGCGGATATTCCGATTTCATCGGTGCTGTGACCATTGTTAAAATATCTTTGCGGTTTCCCCGTTCGAATTGCTTATTTTTTACCTCTTGCGGAGCAGAACGCCCTTGTGCCCATTGCTGCAATGAGGCTTGTAATGCAGCTCTTAAAGCGCCTTCATGCTCAAACATTCTTGGAAAAGCGAAGGTCAGTAGTTCATCAATACGCTCTTCCGTTTTTTCACTCTGAGGCCGCCATGTTAAAATGGGCCCTAAGCTTTCATTAACAGTTGCCGTGATTAAATCACTTTGAGTGGGAAAATACCGATAAGCGGTTGCACGGGAAACCCCCGCTTCAAGTGCTAGCTCAGAAACGGAAGGCATTGCCCCTTTTTCAAATAAATCTAAAGCCGTTGTTACCAATAATAGATAAGTCCGTTTTCGCGTTCCCTTATATCCCTGAGCCGAATTAGTTTTAGGCATTTTATTTATCCTTAAAATACTGTCTCTTACATCAAGTCTAGTCAATAATACTGAGAAAACACAAGCAAAAATAAGTTATCCTTCTCAGTGACATACCGTTAAATGTTTAATCTCCCAAACTATCCTGTATATACAATTAAATATTGTATCCCTATCACAAATTTAGCAACCCTATGATACAAAGCACTAATAATATTTCTGATGTTTTATCAATATGATATGCATAATATCAACTAATTGTTTCTTCAATAAACCCAAAATGAGACTGCAATCTCATTTTACAAACGTAAAAAATGATACTATAGTCTCATTACGGTGAAAAATTCAACGCGAACTCTAATCTGAAAGGATTTTTATATGAAAAAACACCCTGGTTTTATCTATATTGCCACAACGCTGGATACCAAAAGTGCTGAAATATTTTATGTCAGTGAATTAATTAAAAGCGCTGGGTTAGCTGTTCGCACCGTTGATTTAACCACTCAACCAACGCAATTAGAAAAAGAGGCAGATGTCAGCGCACACACAATCGCAAGCTTTCACCCTCTTGGTGTGGATGCGGTTTTTTGTGGTGACCGTGGCAAAGCGATTGAGGCGATGGCTCACGCTTTTAGCCTTTACCTTGCTGCACAAACTGATGTCGCGGCAATCCTTGGTTTAGGGGGCTCGGGCGGAACCGCATTAATCACCCCTGCAATGCAAGTGCTCCCTGTTGGTATTCCTAAGTTAATGGTCTCCACTATGGCGTCTGGGGATATCTCAGGTTATATCGGTGCAAGTGACATCTCGATGATGTACTCAGTCACCGATGTTTCAGGATTAAATATTATTTCTCGTAAAGTGTTAAAAAACGCAGCAAATCAAATAGCAGGTGCCGTCTGGTTTAACCAAGAAGAAGAAGAAAATATTGATATCAAACCTGCCATCGCCCTAACTATGTTTGGCGTAACGACACCTTGCGTTCAACAACTTACCGCACAATTAGAAGAGCAATACGACTGCCTCGTGTTTCATGCCACGGGGAGTGGTGGTAAAGCGATGGAAAAACTGATTGATAGTCAATTACTGCATTCTGTGCTGGATATGACGACAACAGAAGTGTGTGACTATTTATTTGGTGGCGTTTTAGCCTGTGATGAAGACCGTTTTGGTGCCATTCAACGTACACAAATACCTTGCGTCATGTCTTGTGGTGCGTTGGATATGGTGAATTTTGGTCGCCCCGCCACAGTACCTGAAAAATACCAAGAGCGCTTATTTTACCATCACAATGCGCAAGTCACATTGATGAGAACAACCAAAGAAGAAAACCAACAAATGGGTCGTTGGATTGCTGAGAGATTAAATCGCTGTGATGGCGAAATCCGTTTTATTGTTCCAACATCAGGGTTTTCCGCATTAGATACCGAAGGTGCACCGTTCTGGGATCCTATTGCGGACCAAGCGTTTATCGATGCACTGACAGAAAATTTGATAATAACAGAAAAAAGACAGCTTATTTTGAGTCCTCACCACATAAATTCCCAGGATTTTTGTGAACAGGTTATTCAGCTACACCAGGAAATTTTGAACAAATAATAGAGGTTAATATGAAACATAACCGCGCAGAGTTATTGAAAAAATTCAGAGAAATGATTGCTCGTGGAGAACCAATTATCGGCGGTGGTGCTGGTACAGGTTTATCCGCAAAATGTGAAGAAGCTGGTGGCATTGACTTAATCGTTATCTACAACTCAGGCCGTTACCGCATGGCGGGTCGTGGTTCACTTGCAGGCTTGCTCGCTTATGGCAATGCCAATGAAATCGTTATGGACATGGCAAAAGAAGTCTTGCCTGTTGTTAAGCACACTCCTGTTCTTGCAGGTGTTAACGGTACTGACCCATTTTGCCAGTTTGATAAATTTTTAGATGACATCAAAGCGACAGGCTTTGCGGGCGTGCAAAACTTCCCGACTGTTGGCCTGATTGATGGTAATTTCCGCGCTAATTTGGAAGAGACGGGAATGGGCTATGGCCTAGAAGTAGATATGATCCGCATGGCACACGAAAAAGATTTATTGACCACTCCGTATGTTTTTAGTGCTGATGATGCTGTTGAAATGACCAAAGCAGGTGCGGATATCATTGTGCCACATATGGGTTTAACAACAGGTGGGAATATTGGTGCCGAAACAGCACTAACGCTCAAAGACTGTGTACCTCTTATCAATGAATGGGCAAAAGCAGCTAAAGCGGTGCGTGATGATGTCATTGTCCTTTGCCACGGCGGCCCTATCGCAACACCTGAAGATGCCGAGTATATTTTAGCAAACTGCCCTGACTGCCATGGTTTTTATGGTGCAAGTTCAATGGAGCGTTTACCTACCGAAGTCGCACTAACAAAGACTACACAGCAATTTAAATCAATAACACGTTAATTTTTTTATTTTTTGCCAACACCAGGCGCCTATTTAGATAGGCGCTTTTTTTATCTCTTTTTTGGGTTTAAAAAACGCCACAAAACCCAAAGTAGCGATGTTGAATAATACAAAACACCGAATTGAATAATCATAAGCGGTTTTTCCGTCATCCCTGTCATTTTTAACATGCCATAATAGTTATTATCTTCAAGGTATTGATCCGTAAGCCCCCCTTCAGGCAAATAATGCGTTAAAAATACAGCAATAATAAAACACGCAACATAATGACGTAATTTAGCAATCCCTTCATCGAAGGCATTAAAATTATCAAACCCATTCCCTTGCTGACGCCCAATAATAATTCGGTTTATTAACGTAGCCGCGTAAATATAAAGAATGGCGGAAGAATTAATTTGCGTAGTATGAAAAATATAAGCCACGCCACCTAAAATAGCGGCCACAAAAATAAAGAAAAAACCACGCTGAAGTACTGCCATCATTGTGCCCATATGCACTAGAATAAACTCAAACAACAGTATCAATACCATATTGTAAACCACTTCAACACCTGACCAATCAGGGGAAAACCACAAAGACAATAAAAAACCGATATAAAAAATAGTTAAGCCGTGATCCACCAGCGAAGGTAGAAAGTGCATAACACCTTGAGGTTTACCTGATGCAATAAAATGGCGCTTCCCTTTTACTGAGAATGATGATGAATGCTTATTGGTATTTTTTTTGTTTCTTATCTTCCTTGCCACGAACTTACTTTCCTTTTTCTCGGTAAATAGAGTGACCTTTACACAAAAAATTCATTAAGCAAGCCATAAAAATGGGTAACCCAAAGTAGAGCACTCCAAACGCAAAAGCGACATGAGGTTTGTCAGGAAACTCTCCCCCCGTGGAAATACTGGCGTAATAACCAATAGACCGCAAATACTCAGGTGTTAATCCACCATAAGGCACAAGGAAAGATAAAATTAATACGAGAAAAATACAAAACATAAAATTGAGCGCCATTAGCGCTGAATAGCCCATATTTTCATTGCGTTCTTGTTCGCTGCGGCTGGTTAAACCAAATAGCATCCGGTTCGCGACTGTCGCACTATATAAATAAAGTATCAAGGGTGAATCCCCTAATACTGACATATTAATTACCAATGCAAATAAGCCATAGAAAAGCGCAAATAAGGTTAATATTCGCCAATCACGAAATACCGCCATAAAGACGCCAGAGTGAATCAAAATAAATTCAAAAATTAGAATAATGGTCAGGTTATAAATAATTTCCACAGTGTAGTACTCAGGAAAGAACCAAACGGATAAAATAAACCCAACATAGAAAAGGGAAAAACCGTAATTAATTATTTTAGAAAAAGCACGAATAAGGCTAAAAGAGTGCGAGCTTTCTTTCACACTTTTCACTGAGGGTTGTTTTGGGAAGAAACCTTGATTTTTATTTTTTCCTGTTTTTAATTGCTCATTCCCTGACGGCTTAACCATGATCTCACTCCAGATTATCAATTTTACTTTCTGAATAAGCTACTTGATAACGCAAAAAATAAATAGTGGCTAAAATCCGAATGACAAAGTACAACCAAGATAAAGTGTAAAAAACATCAGCAAGATGGCATGAACTTAACGTTTCATGCCACAAATAGAAGCGTAATTAGACGAGTTTGGCAATCAATGTGTCTAAATCACCTTGCAGGAAATTCACCGGTGGGATTTCAATTACAGTATAAGCACCCGCCGCCTGCTTCATTGAAGCGCGCGCAGCTGAAACCATAAATTGTGATGTTAATGCAGGGTTATTGATACGCATTGAATATTCGAACAATTGGTTGTGTGTAGCACCCGAAACGCCTTTGTGCGTCATGTGTACACCGTGCCCAACGTCTTTTAATGCGTCAATGCTATCGACCTGGCGAATATGGGTTTCATCAGAAGCAAAATAGCTATCCGCTTTAATCGCTTGAGCAACATCATCAAATTTTGCGCCTGCGTCTAATTCAATGTACACCATACGGCGATGTACCCCAGTTCCTAATGGAATCGTTACCGATAACGCATCTTTCACGCCATCAATCGCTTTTGCCGCAACACTGTGCCCCATGCTCATACCTGGTCCAAAATTGGTGTAAGTCACCCCTTTTGGCGCCATGGCTAACATTAAAGTACGCATGATAGAGTCAGAACCTGGATCCCAGCCAGCTGAGACAACGGCGACGCTATTATGCTGCTTGGCAACATCATCGAGGCTTCTTTTCAGCGCCACAATGTCTGAATGCACATCAAAGCTATCAACAGTATTGATGCCTAATGCTAAAATTTTTGCCGCAAGTGGCCCGATTGCACGGGTTGGTGAGCACAGGAGCGCAACATCCACTTTCCCTAGTTTTTCAATATCATCGACGACTTTATACGAGGCAAGTTCAGCAGGGATATCTTGTGTATTGCGACGAACGATACCAACAAGCTCAAAATCATCAGCGGCCAGAACAGCTTCTAGCGCATAATGGCCAATATTGCCATATCCCACTATTGCTGCTTTAATTTTTGTCATTTTTACTCCTATACAGTTCTGATGTTGCTTATTAATTAATTTATAGCGAAATTAAATCTAACAGATTAATTAAAAGTAAACAAAACATTCACTTTACGAAATTGGGGGCATTTTAACCCTATTTTCATTAATGAATTCCATGTAGAATTCCCAGTTCAAACGACTATTCTTAATTCTCATAAATATATAAAGGTTCTCAATGCATCAGTCTGATGTGACTGAGCGGTCACTCTTTTCGCTCAGCTGGCCAATTTTTATCGATATTTTTCTGCATTTGGCCACATTATTAATTAATACTTACATGGTTAGCCATGTATCGACGGCTTACCTTGCTGCAATGGGAGTAGGTAACCAAGTCTTTGATCTTTTTATCACTATTTTTAACTTTATTAGTGTGGGATGCAGTGTGGTTATCGCACAATATTTAGGGGCAGGCCGCCGTGAAAAAGCCAGCCAAGCGATTCACATCTCCATCGCCTTTAACTTTATTCTGGGTTTTTCCAGTGCATTAGTCGCGGTATTCTTTGGCTATACCATCCTAAAAATCATGAATATGCCATCCCATTTAATGGCGGATGGTTATACTTATTTACGTATTTTAGGGATTTGTTTAATTCCTGAAGCAATTTCCATTATTTTAGCGGCATGTTTACGGGTTTATGGCAAAGCACAGCCTGCCATGTGGGTAACATTGATTGCCAACCTGATTACTGTTGTTGGTAATATCATTGTACTTTATGGTTTCTTTGGCTTGCCACAATATGGTTTAGAAGGTGTGGCATGGTCAACCGTAGTCGGACGTATTGTTGCTGTCATCTTACTTTTCTGCTTATTATTCTATGGGTTACGAATAAAGTTTGTCCCAATGATGCTCATTCATTGGTCACGTAAGATGCTCGGTAAAATTTTGCATATCGGTTTACCTTCAGCGGGGGAAAACCTTGTGTGGATTTTACATTTTATGACAGCATCTGCCTTTATTGGGTTAATGGGAGAAACTTCCCTCGCTGCGCAAACGCTTTATTTCCAATTATCTTTATTTATCATGCTGTTTGGTATTTCTGTCAGTATAGGTAATGAGATCATGGTGGGTCACCTGGTTGGCGCAAAACGCTTCCAAGATGCCTATATTCGCGGTATCAAGAGTCTAAAAATGGGCTTTTATGTCACTATCGGTGTTGTTATTGCTTTCTGGTTACTTCGCGATCCTATTCTAAACAACATTACCGATGACCAAGGTATTATCGATCTCTTATTACCCTTATTTTTACTCTCAGTATTTTTAGAGCCAGGGCGCACCATTAATATTGTCATGGTGAATGCGTTACGTGCCTCTGGGGATGCGCGCTTCCCATTATGTACTGCCATTATCTTTATGTGGGGAGTGGCGATTCCACTCGGCTATTTTTTAGGGATAAAAATGGAAATGGGCTTGCTGGGAATTTGGCTCGGCTTCTTTGCCGATGAATGGCTGCGTGGCTTAACTAATGCATGGCGCTGGCGCTCACGGAAATGGCAAAGTAAACGCCTTGATGTAGAGAGTTAATCGGTAAAACAATCACAATGTCCTGCCCTGTTTTATAGGCAGGATTTTTGTGACAAAGCTCAAATTTAAAAATATTTTATTTTTATCTCAACATTTGGAGATTTTTTTTCTCCCTCTCCCCAATATATCCCCGAACATAGTGAAGTTTTTCTCCAACAGGTTGTTTAAAATAATAAAATCAAAGAAGATTTCATTAAGGGAAGCTGCCATGCATGCGCAATCACAACCATTACTTTGGCAATATTTTATCAATGCGGTAAAACAAGAAGTTAAGCCAGCTTTAGGTTGTACCGAGCCAATTTCACTGGCTTACGCTGCAGCAAAAGCAGCGTCCTTCCTTGACGGTGACATCACTCGCGTTTGTGCCTTTGTCTCCCCCAACCTGATGAAAAATGGTATGGGTGTCACGGTGCCAGGTACAGGCATGGTAGGGTTACCTATCGCTGCCGCTTTAGGTGCGGTTGGCGGCGATGCGGATGCGGGTTTAGAGGTTCTAAAATCCGCTTCGGCCGATGCCATTGCATTGAGTAAAACTATGTTAGCACAAGGACTAGTGACTGTTGATATCAAACACCCTTGCGAAGACGTTATCTATTCCGAAGCGACGGTACATACCCAAACAGGCTCAGCGACTGTGATTATCACGGGTTCACATACCAACATTGTGAAGATAACCCATAATAATGAAACTGTGTTTGATACCTTATCAAGAAAACCCCTAGAGGATCTTCCTGTTGATTGTGCAGCAGATATCCCTTTACCGCCCGTTACCGCAAAGGCCGTCTACCAATTTGCAACTGAAGCCCCATTAGACGATATCCGTTTTATTTTAGAAGCCGCCCAGCTAAATGAAGCCCTTTCCCAAGAAGGTCTGCGTAATGTCTATGGCCTACATATTGGGAAAACGTTGCAAACTCAGCGTGATCGCGGTTTGTTATCGAAAGACTTAATGTCCGAAATTATGATCCGCACCTCTGCCGCATCCGATGCCCGTATGGGCGGCGCGGTTTTACCTGCAATGAGCAACTCTGGCTCAGGTAACCAAGGTATTGCTGCAACCATGCCTGTTGTGGTAACTGCAGACTATTTACAATCCTCTGAAGAACAGTTGGCTCGTGCGTTGATGTTATCCCACCTAATGGCTATTTATATTCATAATCAGTTACCTGCGTTATCTGCACTGTGTGCGGCAACAACCGCTGCTATGGGTGCAGCGGCTGGGATTGCATGGCTATTGGAATCACGCTATGAAGTCGTCGCAATGGCGATTTCCAGCATGATTGGTGATGTCAGCGGGATGATTTGTGATGGTGCATCAAACAGTTGTGCAATGAAAGTCTCCACCAGCGCCAGTGCAGCCTATAAAGCTGTCCTCATGGCCTTAGATAATAGCTGTGTGAGAGGATCTGACGGTATTGTGTCGGATGATGTTGACCAGTCGATTGCTAATTTGTGTGCATTAGCAGCAGGGTCAATGAGGCATACTGATGTGCAGATTATTGAGATTATGGCGTCAAAAGCTCGTCCGTAGCGTTGTTGGCTGCATTCACCAACCCTAGTCACATACTTGTGTATGCTCCTAGGGCTTGGCTCTCTTGCCGCCTTGCTACGCCGCTAATGACTTTGAATTTTTTTTTGAATTTCTTTTTTTGAATTTCTTTTTTTAATTGTTCTATTTTGAATTAACTTCTAGGGCGGCGAATTTTTCACGGATCATATCTTCGGGTAGGTCAATACCAATAAATACCAATACACTGCGGCGTTGTTCATCAACTTCCCAGTCTCTATCCCAGTCTGCACTATAGAGGCGCTGAACCCCTTGGAATAACAGACGTTTTGGTTCGCCTTTGATGGATAAAATACCTTTGTAACGCAATAAATTATCCGCAAAGCCGAGCAGTAAATCTTCCATTACCTGTGAAACTTCCATTAATTCAACAGGGTAATCGAATTCCACGACAATAGATTCCACTTCATTTTGCTGTTTTGGTGCAAAACGGAAAGTCGGTTTATTCACCTTCAGTTGCGAGTCTAATAAAAAACCTTCAATATCTAATAAAAGCTGTAAGTTAATGTCGCCATGAATAACTGGGTAAATTGGCGCTCTGGCATTAATACGTTGCAATCGCTCTAACAGGGCATCAGTATCTGGATTGATATCGGTTTTGGTTAATAAAATTCGGTCTGCATAGCCAATTTGGGCTTGAGCAATCGCAAAATCATTCAGTTGTTTCTCTGCATGAACTGCATCCACCAACGTAATAATGCCATCTAATAAAAATCGTTCGCATAACACGTCATGGGAAAAAAAAGTCTGCGTAATAGGGCCAGGATCTGCCATTCCTGTACATTCAATGACTAGGCGGTCAAAATCCAATTTGCCACTGTCGAGGCCATCTAATAAATCCAATAATGCATTTTCTAATTCGCTTGAACGAGAACAACAAATACAACCGTTACTCAAGGTAGTGATTTGTGTGGCTCTGTCACCAATAATGGCATTATCAATAGGGACTTCACCAAATTCATTTTCAATGACTGCAATTTTATGCCCATGTTCTGCATGAAGAATATGGCTAAGGAGCGTGGTTTTACCCGCACCGAGAAAACCGGTTAGGATTGTGACATTAATTGGTTTCATTATTATCCTCTTTGCATCATTGTTTCACTGTGAGCATCAACAGCAGCGGAATCCGCCTTTACCACTTCCACCATACCGCGCATCTTGTCTTTCACGAAAAAATTCTTTGTAAGTCATGACAGGCTTATCAGGGTGATTGTCACTCATATGTTGAACATAAGTATCATAATCAGGAATACCAATCAGCATACGAGCTGCCTGCCCTAAATATTTGCCTGTTTTACCAAGGTTTCCAAACATCAGCCTCTCCAAATACAAATGCCCTACATCATGAACACACAATGTAGGGCTACCGTTCAGTTATCGAGCCACATTAGCCGCTCGATGGTGTCGAATGGTCACTAGTGTGTAGATGAAACTTTCACGCCCTCTTTCGGTACAGGGACATATGGTGTTTCTTTGTCTGTACGCTCTGGGTTTTTGTGTGCTTTCATTCCCACGCGGATACCATAGAAAATGATACCGTAAACAACCACTAAGAATAGGATACTCAGGCCAGCATTGGTGTAGTTATTAATAATAATGTGATTCATATTAGTAATTTCTTGTGCTGTCAGCTCTGCACCACCTGCGGCAATCTTATCTTTATAAGATTTCGCTAAGTACAGGAAGCCTTCAAGCTGCGGGTTATCACTGAATAATTTCAGTCCTAACGCCCAAGTGGTACAAATCAATAACCATACCGCAGGTAATACTGTCACCATGATGTATTTACTGCGTTTCATCTTAATCAGGACAACCGTACTTAAGACTAACGCAACTGCGGCTAACATTTGGTTCGAGATACCGAACAGTGGCCACAGGCTCTTAACGCCGCCCAGTGGGTCAACAACGCCTTGATACAGTAAGTAACCCCATAAGCCAACACAACCTGCCGTACCAATGATACCTGCAACCAGTGAGTCAGTTTTCTTCAAGAATGGAACGAAGTTACCCAATAAGTCTTGCAGCATAAAGCGGCCAGAACGGGTTCCTGCATCCAATGCAGTTAAAATAAACAGCGCTTCAAACAGAATACCAAAGTGATACCAGAAGCCCATATTTGCCGCAGGCATGATTTCGTGGAATACGAATGCAATACCAACAGCTAATGTTGGGGCACCACCTGCACGGTTCAGAACAGACGGTTCACCGATATCTTTCGCCGTTTGCATGATTTGCTCAGGTGAAATCACAAAGCCCCATGAACTGACCGTTGCCGCTGCGTGAACAGAAACATCTTTCAGTTGAGCCATAATAGCCGCACCATCTGGGCCACCCAATTCATGCAGGTTAGGCATTGTAATGCCTAATGCTGCTGGTGGGGTGTTCATCGCAAAGTATAAACCTGGTTCGATAATCGATGCAGCAACCAATGCCATAATCGCAACGAAAGATTCCATTAACATTGCACCGTAACCGATGTAACGTGCATCTTTTTCGTTTGCTAACAGTTTCGGTGTTGTACCGGAAGAAATTAAGGCGTGGAAACCAGATACCGCACCACAGGCAATGGTAATGAACAGGAATGGGAACAGCGTACCTTTCCAAACTGGACCTGAACCATCAACAAATTGCGTCACAGCTGGCATTTTTAACTCAGGGTTTAGAATAACGATACCAATCGCTAATCCAACAATAACCCCTATTTTCAAGAAAGTCGCCAGATAGTCACGAGGTGCTAAAATTAGCCATACAGGTAATAGTGCAGAAACAAATGCATAACCAACCAGCGCATAAGTGATCGTAGTGTCTTTAAATGTCAGTGCAGGCCCCCAGTATGGGTCGTGAGCAATAACGCCACCGAACCAAATGGATGCCACCAGCAACACGATACCGATGACGGAAACCTCACCAACACGCCCTGGTCGGAGATATCGCATGTATATCCCCATAAACAAAGCAATTGGTACCGTCGACACCACGGTGAATACACCCCATGGACTTTCTGCCAAGGCTTTTACGACGATCAACGCCAATACGGCAAGGATAATGATCATAATGAGGAAACAGCCAAAGAGTGCTAGCGTTCCTGGAATTGGACCTAACTCTTCTTTAACGATTTCCCCGAGTGAAGCACCATTACGGCGAGACGAAATAAACAACACCATAAAGTCTTGTACCGCACCCGCTAATACAACCCCTGCCAGTAACCATAGCGTACCTGGTAAATACCCTACTTGCGCTGCCAGTACAGGTCCAACTAATGGCCCTGCCCCTGCGATTGCTGCAAAGTGGTGACCGAATAGGACATTTTTATTAGTTGGAACATAGTTTAAACCGTCATTATTAATGACCGCTGGAGTCGCACGGGTTTCATCCAGCTTCATCACTTTTTTCGCGATATACAAGCTGTAATAGCGATAAGCAATAAGGTAAACCGCCACCGATGCGACGACTATCCATAGCGCACTAATGTGCTCGCCGCGCCTTAGCGCAACAACCCCTAAACAAATTGCACCGATGATCCCAAGGATCATCCACGGAACGTGCTTTAAAATACCATTTTTGTTCATAGAACACCCTTCTGAGGTAAAACGAACATGCCTTTGATTTTGTATTTACCATCACGTTAACAACATCATAGTGCTGCTTGTCATTGATGGTTTTTTAATTGGCAGTGGTTGAACTGTATTAAATCGAAAATTTTGAGCTCTGCCATGGTGTCTATGGTAAGAAATTACACTCTGCAAATGACTAAAGTTACACTAAGCGGTGCCATACAGAATTAAGCGGTTTGAATTTTGCCGTGAATGGTTTTAAGGAAGGTTTAACAGGATGAAAACTGTGATCCACATAACAATAACAACTGTTTTTCAATAAGTTAAGTAATATAAATAATATGGTTAAAATCGAATTAATTGTAAATAAACATCATGAAAATCGTAAAAAACGTCTTAGATACCCGGAAAAAGCGTATCTAAGTACTTAGTCCCCTTAGGGTAGTGTGATTGTTGTCCAATCCCCGCCAACCCACCAGCTGTGTTCACCATCTGTTTGCGTTTTACACCCTACCCCAACTTTAGCTTTGCCGTCTTCAAAGGGATAGGCGCAATCATATGTTGCCTCAATAACCACCTTCCCTGTTACGGCATCTGCAAAACCAATTTTATTTCCCTTTCGAATTCGATAAACCCCCTCTTGGGCTTCGTCAGGCCAATTATCAAAATAGTAAATTTGATAAACTTCTTGATTATGTTTATCCGCAACAATTAACTTGCCATCTTCTGATTGTTGTAAACAATATTGAAAAGGCGATTTGGCTTCAAAGCAATGAATTTGGCTTTTTTGGTCATCCACCCATAGGCTGTACTGTTGATCCAGATTTTGTGCAAACAAAGGTGCAGAGCCAAATAAGGCAAGTAACACAGCAATTTTAGATCGGTTCATCCTATTCCTTATTCCTTTATGGCTTATAATTTAGCGAAGCATCGCTGGATTGGTTAAAAGTCACTGGAATTAATAACACTTTATTTTGAGACGCTGAATTAAACCGCCACTGATAGGCAACTGAAATTAAGTCATCATCAAAATAATCCACACCACTACTCTGCTGTAACATGATAGAGCTTGGCACGCCCCCTTTTGGTACATCAATTTTCAAAATTGCTTCACCTTGCTTATTCCCCACAAATTCAGTTGAGATAATAGGAAGTTTCAATGTTTTTTCTTGAATACCAAAAGCCGAAGCATCTACATTTACTATCACTCTGTCAGTCAGGTTTTCATTTCTCGTAGGCGAAATGCGGGGGGATGAAACAAAAGGTACTGCCGCAGGCATCACTTGTTGAGCCAACGCCTTTTGTTCTTCAAGCTCTTGACGTTCCTGCTCTGTAGCTGATGCAGGCAATTCACTTTTACTATACAGCAGTGCCATACGCGCATTAATAATATTCACCCGCGCTTTGGTTTCATCAGGCAAACCAAATAAAAAGAAACGAGATTGCGCCACCATCAAACGCTGATCTAGGCTATTACCCGCATTATAATGCATTAATGCAAATGCACCTGCCGCCAACTCAGGGTCTTCATCTATCATCGTCACCCCCCAAGCAAACCAGGCGTCAATGCGGTTTGGGTTAATGGTGATAATTTGTAGGTAGTGTGCCCGTGCACTCAACAGTAAATTACGCCAATGTTGCTCATCATCAACAAAGCCATCTTTTATGGCAGATGCTTTATTTTCGGTTAATAACGTGCGCGCCGCATTGAAATGCATTAATTCCATTCTTGCCGTTGTACTCAGCACTTCAATGTTATTTGGGTACTTTAGTAATAATGAACGAACTCTTTGCGTGTTACTTTCCCACGCTTCACCGTTGGATTTAGAACGGCTATCCGCTTGTCGCAATGTTGCGCGTATCTCTTTTGAGATCTCCTGCTGCTGCTGGTAATATTCATAAGATGAACCAGCGCTGCGTGTATATTTAGCGGGGACTGTATTATTCACATAACTCACGAGTCTTTTGATCACATATCCGAACGATTTTTCATTATGCCTTGCTAAAGCCTTACTGGCGCTCTCCACTAAAAGCCCAACTTCTTGCGCATAATCATCCAGGCTTTTCACCGTACTTTTAAAGCTAACAGTGACTAGGTGGCGAGCTGGCTGCTTTGTCGGCTCAAATCGTAATTGACTCACTGCATATTCTGCTGCGATATCATAATTTTTTACACCACTGGTGGTATCGATTAACGTGAATGCAGGAACACCTTCTTCATTCACATCTACCGCAACAGTTGCGGTAACATTATCGATGTCATATTTAATCGAAAGGTAACGAACGTCATTAATAGAGCTAGGCACAATCGTAGTTCCCTCTGTATTAATCGTCATTTTCCCAGGGTAACGAGGGTCACTTCGATCATAGTACGTCGCAAGCTCTACAACCCCATATATTCCTTTAATTGATAATGGTTGTTTTGCCAATACTTGTGTTTGTTCATCCACGGTTTCTCTGAACCAATCTAATACCTGTATATTGCTCCTTGCCTGCAAGATAAAAAAGTTTTGGCGTTCCACTGTAGAAAGATGTTGAATTTCTTTTGCAAATATTGCGGCGCTTTGCGTATCAAATAATTCAGAGGGGGATTCTGACCATTTATCACTGAGACTCAGATATTGTGCAAAAATAAGTGCAGCATACGCATTCTTTAAATTCGCATCGCTATTATCGACTTGGCTTTTTATCAAGCTATATGCAAGCCCCAAACCTTTCCAATAAGTGGCGTTATTCGGCTGCGCAGCAATAGCACGAATAAAGAAAATAAGGCTATCTTCTGAGGTCTCAGTTTTGCGTAATGTAAGCAAACCAACGGCGAAAGCAAGCGCCCCATCTTGCGGCAAATATTGGCTCGCATTTTGTAATTGAAAAATTTCGTCGTTTGAAACTGGCGCATTTGTTTGCAATAAGGGTTGCCATATTGCACGCATTGCTGCGCTTTGTGGCTCTAATTCTGCAAGCTTATCCATCTTATCAATACGCGCTTGCAATTCATGGTATCGCGCTTCAACTTCAGTGTTAGCTTCATGGTTATAAATAATTCCTGATAACACACCACTCACAGCCGTGTTTTGTTCATTCTGGAATAATTGCCAATCACGCTGTTCAATGAGTGTTTGTGCCCGCCAACGTTGGTTTGATTCCGAACTTAACGGAATATTTAAAAGTGTAATGACGCTAAATACTGCCAATGTAATAATAGCTGCCCGCCAATATTGCCTCGCTTGAAAGCGAACAGCACCTATCGACAATGCAATAATAAACGTCAATCCAAATAACCACATCACTGTCAGGAATAAGTTATCACTGACATTCAAAGCACTCGGCCAAATTAATTCACCGAGTTCAAATAACGCAATAAACACACCATAGCTAAAGAAAAAAGGCAATGCAGGCACAGCAAACAACAAGACCAAAGGTAATAAAAGAAGTGGGCTCAGTTTTATTTTCAACGTCATCCTTCCTTATGGCTTTTTGGTCAAAATCGATTTGATGGGTAAAAAGAGCCCCAACCAGAAAAATAAGCCCAGTCCCAATATGCTGACTAAAGTAATAAGACTCAGAGCCATATCAGCCCCTAAATTTTCCTGCGCCCAATGTTGATAAAAAGTCGCAGGTGATAATGTTTCGGGTTTCATGTTTTGAGTAATGCGACTAATAATAAACGCCATCAATAAGGGAACAGCGATAGCAAAAAATGTGTAAATATGTACCTTTTTAATCGCCGTAAACCACGCTGGTGGTGTAAAGGTAATTGGCGGTGCAGGTTGAGGACGAACAACTCGACGAGTTTGCGTTTGCCCCCTAACTTGTGTTTTATACACATTTTTTTGCTGCCGTGTTTTTTGTAATGCTTCACTGGCAACTTTTAATTGCTTAACCCGTTCACAGGCAGCACATTTCAATCCAACAAAATATTGATGTTCTTTATTTTTGCTACATACCACCATCTTCTTCTGGCTACGCAGTGCATAAGTGCGTAAACACTGTCCCCACTCGGCTGCACTTGGCCTTTGCGCTGGAGAGCCACTAAACGCTTTATCAAATAATTGGCGAATATCATTAGGTAAGAAAGTATGTCCACTGGTTGGCACAGGGCTTATCCCTTGATGCGCCTTTACCCCATAGGCATAATATTTTCCTGCAATTCGGCTGGATAAATCATTTGGCACTTGATTATGCAAAGGTCGACCAGAAAATGGATGAATGCCAAAATTCAATAATTGAAATAAAATCACGGCCAATGAAAATCGGTCTTGCTGGGATTCTTGAGATTGAGGAACACTTTTGGCGTGTTGAAATTCAGGGGCAAGGTAATCGACCGTAAATTGACCTGCGGCAAAACGTTCTTTTTCCCCTTGAATACTAAAGCCATCACAATCTAACATTGATACATATAAGCTTTCCCGATAAAAACGCAAATTCACGGGTTTCATGTCAATGATAAAGTGGTTTTGTTGATGAATCGCCTCAACCAATATTGCCAAATTGGTTGCGAGTTGAATTTTAGCCCCCAATCCAACGGGTAAATTATTTTCCCTCGCCTGCCTTTCTTGCAAAATATATTCAAGCTCAATGGATGCTCTCACATCCAGCTCAGGCATAACGAAACCAACAAACTGTTTTTTCTGGTTAAATAACTGGCTGATTGGCCATGCCAACTGAACGACGGGAATTGCAGTATCAGTAATCGGCGGTAAACTCGGCTTTAATGCTAACATTGCTGATGTCTTTCGACGATATAACGCTTTATCAATTTTATCGTGGTAAAGCTTAGCGACTTGCCCCTTCGCTGATGCAATATGATAAACACTGCCCGCCCCACCGCTTTTAATTAATTTACCCAGCTGGATAACTTGCCCTTGCCCATCGACAAGTTTTATCTTATTAACCACCGCCATTACATTTCCCTAAATGCTACAAATAATGTTTTATCATCCCCAGTGATTGAATAAGTGCGAGGGTCATCAAGCGTCCCTTTTAGTGCTTCACTTCCCGTTTGCTCATCATTTTGCTGTAAAAAACGAGTGACAGGTTCAATAAAAGGGAGATAAAGCGCGTCACATTGTTTATTCATAGCAAAGGGTTGTACGCCATCAGACATTAAAATGATCCGCTCTATTTTTGTAACGATAGGCGTAATACGTAAGTGTTCCTGCCAATCACTTGAGGTTAAAAACCACGTTTGATTGGCATACTCCCCATTTTCTGGCACGGAAACCTTATCAATAAGACGCCCATTTTGTTGGTAAGAAGCGATGGCTACCCCATCGCCTAAATGAAAAAGAAAGCCTTGGCGTTTGCCAACCCATGCAGCGACAAGCGTGCAAGCAAAATCCTTTAACTCACCCTGCTTATCATTTGCAAGGGAAACCAATTGTTCACGAATAGCACTCAGTGTACGAAGAATAACAGGTTGTATTTCTTCAACACTTAAATAGTCAACATGACCAAATTCAGAAATTCGCTGAACAAATAACCTTGAAACATAACGTGAACCAATCTCACTATAACGAGCAGACCCTGCACCATCACATACACAAGCCGCTAAGCCATTTGTGGTATGCTCCACAGACCATGCATCTTGACAAGGCTGGTTATTTTCCCGATGAGAGTGCCCTTGAACTGATGCGCAATAAATTGACCAACTCATACGTTATACCGACACTGTAGACCAGCTATCCGTTGAAGGGAGTTGAGCTTGCCCACCTGGTGTCGATTGGGAAACCACCTGCATACTCGCACTCAACCACAAAAAGAGTTCTTTAAATTGCAATCCTTTTAGCTTTTTCACGCCATTCAAGCCTGCAATACTGAACTCCCCCATAACTTGCGCACTTGCCCCATCAACCATAATAGGGAACATCGCCACTTTTTGATCTTTTTGCGCTTGGCGACAAACTTGTGCCGATTCTTCCCATAAATCTGTAGGAGCACCATCTGACATTAAAAATAACCAAGGACGGGTATAAGCGACGCCCGCTTGGCGAAAACGTTGTTTTTCAGCTTCTATTTCATCTAACGCCACCATAACAGCTTGCCCTGTTGGTGTTGTCCCATTCGCTTCTAATATAGGTGCAGTAAAATCCATGGCATCACACCAATCACCAATAATCGAACATTGGTCGTTTCCACCATATTGAATAACAAGGATCCTAACCCGCTTTGCCGCAATAACATCATCCTTCAATTCTTTTTCGAGTATCTGTAAACCTGCATTTAATTCATTTATCGGCTCGCCGTACATACTGCCAGAACAATCTAATACTAAAACCAATGGTGTTCGTTGCTCACTGTTATCAACTAGAGCAACATCAGGAATGATAAGTTGACTCATGCACTTTCCTTATTTTATTGGGACGAAAATACCAATATACAGAATCACACCACGAATGAAACTAAGAAAAAAAGAGGAATAGATAAATATAATAAGAATAATCTCAAGAATATGATAACTTTTATCTCTTATATATTTTATCTTAAATGAGAATTATCCTAAGTATTTAAACCTAAAAAATTAACCAATATAATTAAAAAAAAGAAAAACAATGAATATTTATAAAAATACCAGCTTAAAACTAAATGTTTCTAACATCCATTATTCATTAGTAACATCCCTTACCTATACGCACGATAAGCGTAAAAAAGAGAGACAAATTATGAATAATTATTAATATAAGATTTATAGCCTTTATTTACAACCAAAATGGACAATTTCAGAATAAAAACCCAATAAAGACAATGAAATTTAACTTAAGAAAATGAATAAAATTACAATACATTGAAATAAAACAAAAATAACATTTAGAAAACTATTAAAAAGCACTATAAAATTATTTTCACCTAGTTTGACAACAATAATGAGTACAACTAATATTAACCCCGTAGTCAGCGAGCAAGAGTTCGCAAATACTCAGAAAAAAACAAACTTTAAATTAAGCCGAAATAAATACTGTCTATTTAAATGAGATGGAAAATAAATTTAAATATTTATAATTTTCAAATCAAAAAAAATAGCAAGATTTAATGCTATTAAAGCAAATAAAAGCTTAATTGATATCTCTAAAAATTAGATACAAGAAACTTTAAATTTTTAAATTATCTATCTCACATACTTAGGAATGATTATTATGAAATTAAATAAACTTGCTTTCATCGGTGCTTTAACCGTTGCAACTCTTTCTTCACAAGCTTTTGCTGCACAAGATGCAACAGTAAACTTCAATGCTCGTTTAGTTGCTGCAACATGTGATATCAGCGCATCTAAATCTTTAGTTAATTTAGGTACACACTCAATTGAAAAAATTACTGATATCAACAAAGCATTAGCAGAATCAAACTTCAACTTAGTATTAAACAAATGTACTAAAACTTATTCTGATGACACTACTGCAACAGAAGTTTCAATTCTAGCAACAGGTGAAGCTTTAACAGGTCACTCTGATATGTTTGCAGATGCTCAAGCATCACAAGTTGGTGTTAAATTAAAAGCAGGTACAACTGAGTTAACACCTAATGTAGAAACTACTATCAATAACCTGAAAATTTTAGGTGAGAACGACTATATCGTTGAAGTAACTGCTGGTTTATATGCAACAACTAAAGATGCAGTCGCTCAAACGTTAAATGTTCCAGTAACTTTCAGCGTTGCATACGACTAATAACTACTTTTGTTAATTAGCTAGTTGAGCAGGCAGTATTTATTTACTGCCTGCAATAAAGGAAATAAAAATGACAAAATTAAAATCCTTATTTTTTATCTTATTAACTTTTTCATTTGCAACCCAAGCGGGTGTTGGCTTAAGCCAAACACGTATCGTTATTGAGGAAGCAACGAATTCAGCCTCTATTTCAGCACGAAATGAAGATGACAAGTCTTATTTAGTCGCTAATTTTATTACACAACAATTAGATAGCAAAACAGCTACTGAAGGTTTATTTGTTATTACGCCTTCAATTTTCAAATTAACGCCGAAACAACGCAATATCATTAAAATTAAGGCTATTACAAGTAAGTTTCCAAAAGATAGAGAGTCAATGTACTACTTTCACTCTCGTAATGTACCCGAATTAAACGAAAATGATGGTGTGAAAGTCGGCTTAGAAAATGTCATTAAGGTTTTCTATCGCCCAACAAATTTATCGATGCCACAAGAAACAGCTTTTAAAAATATAAAAACAAAAAGTACTGCAAACGGTATTAAGTTAATTAATGATTCACCTTACTACGTCAATTTAGCTGGATTATTTGTTAACAATAAAAGCATCAAACTCAATAAACAAAATAATGTGTTGGCCCCATTCTCTGAAATAAGCTATCCAAGCCAAATAAAGAATGGAGCAGTGAAATGGGCTGTTATCAATGATCTTGGAGGATATAATGAATACCATGGGACGGTTCAGTAAAATAGTACTCGCTCTATGTGTTATCCTATTTTCAAGTCAACTTGTTGCCCAAAACGGACAAATACAGTTCAAAACCCGGATTACAAAAGGAACTTGCGAATTCGACGATAACAGTGATTTAAATAAAACTATCGACTTTAATAAAATTGGAGTCCTTATTGCATCAGAGGTTGATGGGCAACCAATTAAAAAACCGATTTTAACTGAAAATTTCTCTTACACCATTATTTGTAAAAACTTCCCTGCTAATACTGAGAAGAATATAAAAGTAAAATCAAAATCAGCTGCTTCAACACTATTTAGCAATGGAATGTTTTACGGATCAAATGATACAACTAAAACGGGTTTTTTACTTGAATCATGTAACAAAAGCAACCAAACTTGTAAGGAAGTGAATGAAGAAGGTGTTGCTACTTTTCCATCCACAACCAGTGACTCAGTTGAAGTTAATTACCGAGTAAGTCTAGTAAAACGCGAAAATGGTGTAAAACCAGGTGATTCTAACGCTGCCGTGACTTTTGAATTTTATCAGGATTAGGTGTCATGAAAAAAATAGAACAAGTATTAATCACTTTTTTAATATTTTTCATGTATTTCCCTGCAATAGCGGCTGATGATTACATGGTTAGATATGAATTCTCTGTTTTATTTTTAGCTAAAACTTGTGATATTGATGTTCCTTCTGAAATATTACTGGGTAATCAAGCAGGTATCACCACCGTAACAGAAATTAAAAATGATAGCGTAACCAAAAGCTTTACCATTGGTTTGAAAAACTGTAACAACCAATCGCAAAGTACGGCACTGGTTTATCTGTCATCAGGTAATACATTGAACGGAAGTAATAATTTTTTCAATGATGATCCAAACGGTGTTATTGGGGTTCAATTATTAGATGGAAATCGTGTTATCAATATTAACGGAAACCCTTTGGGTAAACCCAGTCCAGCATCAGTTATCTGGGAGAATATTGAAAGCACCAGCGCAACGAAAAACATCAATGCTAAGTTACGTTGTGTAGTAGATAATTGTGAACCTAATGAAGGTGATTTCTCTGCAACATTAACTATTGGTTATTACGCCGATTAATAATAAAGCGGAAATTTACATGAAGAAGATGGTAAAAGCTTTTCTGGGAATTTTTTTTATTACCCAAAGTTCTGTTGCTGCTGTTTCACTAGATCACTCAAGAGTTATATTTACTCAAGATGATAAAAGTCAAAGTGTAAGCGCTTATAACACAGCAAATAAAAAATACCTGATTCAAAGCTTAGTTTTTTCTGACTTAAGTTCAGAAAACGAACCAAGCCATAATTTCACGGTAATACCACCAATCGTAACATTAAATGAAAACTCTAATAATGCATTAAAAATCCTGCCAAAGGGATTGAATGAACTACCACAAGATAGAGAGTCGTTATTTTATTTGATGGTTAATTTTATACCTGAGACAACAAAAAAAAATAATGATCAAAATAATCAAATAAATACAAAATTTAATTTATCTACAAAGATAGTCATAAAAATGTTTTACCGTCCAACTGGCATTAAAGGTAATGTAAAAAACTATATTAATGAACTAACAGCTAAGCAGTCTGGGAATAAAATTATTATCAACAACCCATCTCCTTATCATTTTACGTTAGTTAATATCAAAATGGACAATGAGTCATATAACAGTGATAGAGCACCTATGGTCGCCCCTTTTTCTACAATTGAGATACCAGCAAATAAAAAAGTATCGAAATTAGAATGGGACATGATTAATGACTACGGAGGGGAAACCCCACTACAGCCAGTAATATTAGGTGGAACTAAATAATGATAAAAAACAAATTATTAATATTTTTTCTTTTGTCTGTTTGCTTGCCAGTAGCCGTATTAGCAAAATCGCCTACAGGCTTTGATTTTCTGCTTAAAAGATACGTCTATAACGAAAGTAATAAAAGTGGTATCAGTATCGAGATACTGAATGGAAACGACAAAAGTTATTTAATGGAAGCCTGGATAGCAAACGTTGATAAAGAAACGTTACTACCAAAAGAAAAAAAAGAGACTGAAATAGTTCCTTTTATTATCTTACCACCATTAAAAAATATGGGACCAGGATCCCAAACTTCATGGAATATAAGGCGTACAGGTATTGATATTAATGGCGTTAATATGCCAAAAGATAGAGAAAGTCTCTTTTGGATTGGAATCAGGGGCATTCCTAGTGAAGAAAAATCAAAAGAAGAAAATAGTATTCAGTTAAATGTTATCCCTAATTTCTACTTTAAACTACTGTACCGTCCAAAAGAAATTCAAAATTTAAAAACGAGTGACTTAGCTAAAAAAGTTAAACTAACTCAAAATAGCAGTGTATTAACAATAGAAAACCCAACACCTTTTTATTTAACATTTGATTATTTAAAAGTTGCAGGGCATGAAATTAAAAATGGCGAAAGAGAAATAACATTGACACCTTTTTCAACAAAGGAAGTCACGCTACCAAACAATAAAGTTGGAAGGATCGAGTGGCGATTCACGGATGAATATTTGATGGAATTAGATAAAGAGTCCTTAAATTAAATTTCAGTTGAAATATTATTAACTATAACGATTGACGATGAATGGTGATGCTGTGAAAGGGATGAAATTTAAAATAATAGCATTAGAAGTTTTTGCATGTTGTTATGCAATGACTCCTGCTTTTGCACACGCCGAATCTTATTTCGATCCCGGCCTGTTAATGCATGGTAGTGGTATTGATATCAATCAAATCAATTTAAACGATTTCGTACAAAACAACACCCTAACACCTGGTACTTATGACGTCACCATCAACGTTAATATGATCCCTTCAGGGGAGTTGAGTATCCCATTTACTAAAGCTGATGGTGATAAAGTTTCTCCCGTTTTTACTATTGAGCAATTGCAAAAACTCGGTATTAATACCTCTGCAGTGCCAAGTTTAAGGGGCTTAGCTGAAACCACCGAGATTGCTAACTTATCTGACTATATTACTGATGCTTCGGTCACTTTTGATGTGCAAACCTTGACTGTCAATTTGTCTATCCCACAAATTGCGATGGTACCTAATTTTACAGGTTATGTTCCGCCAGATGCTCGCGATGATGGTGTAACAGCGTTAATTATGAATTATGTACTTAACTACAGTAATAACCGTCAGCTTTCCAAATACCACCAAAAAGCAAGCACCTCAGATTCAATATTTACGAATATTAACGTGGGGATTAACTTTGGTGCATGGCGCTTAAGAACGAGTTATTTGTACAACTACAGTAAAAATAGCGGGGCCTCAAGTTACAGTGATTCTGATTTCTCAAATACTTATGTATACAGAACCATTAATGCGATTAAATCAACCTTAAGAGCCGGTGAAATTTCATCTGGTGGTACAATTTTTGATTCAATCCCAATGAAAGGGGCGAGTTTAAAGTCAAACCCAAACCTTAATCCGAATAGCATGCAAGGGTATGCCCCTGTTGTTGAGGGTTTTGCCAACTCAAATGCGACAGTGACTGTACGTCAAAATGGTAGTGTTGTTTACCAAACGTTCGTTGCACCAGGTAGATTTGTGATCCGAGATATTCCTGCCAGTGGTTTAGCTGGGGATATGGAGGTCACCATTGAAGAAGAAAATGGTAAGCAAACGGTTTATACACAAGCTTATTCATCATTACCAATGATGGAAAGACAGGGTATGTACAACTATGAAATTGTTGCAGGCCGCTATAACGGAGGTATCGCTACGGACTCCAAAAGAAAAACATTTACCTTAGGTACGTTCAGTGTTGGTTTACCATACAACATAACGAGTTACGGTGGTTTATTGGTCTCCAATGGTTATAACTCTATCGTGGGGGGGCTTGGCTTTTCTTTAGGTGTACTCGGCGCTTTATCTACGGACGTGACTCATTCTGATGCGAAATTTTCTAATCAGCGCTTAAAAGGGCAATCTTACCGTATTCGTTATTCGAAAAGTTTACTCTCAACAGGAACATCGTTTGACTTAACAGCATTACGTTATACCACAGAAAATTTTTATTCATTCTCTGACTATAACAATACGGGTTACGATATTAAAGAGGGGTTAGCGCCGTGGACAGGCTCAAGGCAGCGTTATAGTTTCCAAACATCAATTAGCCAGTCCTTTGATTCTTATGGTTCTTTATCATTAAGAGCAGCGAAAAATACCTATTGGGGTGGGCAAAGCTCAAACACCTCTGTTGGTATGTCATACAATAATAACTACAAGGGTGTATCTTACAGCTTAAGTTATATGGTTGACCGCGTGAAAAGCTACAATAACTCATGGCCAGAAAACCGTGTTGTTTCTTTAGATATTTCAGTACCTTTAAGCTTACTGACGAATAGCGAGATGGCTCAAACCATGAGTGCTCGCTATGGTATCAGCGTTGATAACCATGGTGAAACACGAAACCAAGCAGGTTTGACGGGAAGTGCGCTGGAAAATAAATTCAGCTACGGTTTATACCAAAACTATAACAGCCAAGGCAGTAACTACGGCGGTAGCGTAAATGGCACATACTCAGCAGATAACTCCACATTATCAGCAGGTTATAGTTATTCTGACTCGAACCGTACAATGAATGCAAGTATGAGCGGCGGAATGATCGCCCATTCAGATGGTATCTCACTATCCCCAAGTGTGGGTGATACTCTCGCTATCATCACTGCGGATGGTGCTAGAGGTGCAGAACTCACCATGGGTGCCAAGTTTGACCGTTTTGGGAACGCGATTATTCCACAGTTAGCAAGCAACGCGGCGAACCAGATTTCAGTCAACGTTAATACGTTGCCAGATGATACTACCTTTAAAGATACCTCAATGATGGTGTACCCAACGGAAGGGGCAATCATCAAACGTAACTTTAAAACGAAAATTGGTTACCAAGCCATGATTAATATTAACACAACGGGAAAAATGCCACCATTTGGGGCGATTGCAACACTCGTCTCTACTGATAAAAATAATGATATTAATACAGGTATTGTTGGCTCTAATCATCAGCTGTACATGAGCGGTTTACCTGATTCAGGAAAACTGAATATCAAGTGGGGTAATCAAGGTGATCAATGTTCAATCAGCTATGCTTCATTGGAAAGTATTGCTGTCACCGCTGACTCACCAGTTAGAACAATAACAGCTGAGTGTAAATAATAAATATTCACTGTCAAATTGACGAGCAAAAGAATAACTATGAAAAAAATGACATCCTATTTCTCATTTTCACACAAAGTGGCATCCGGCTTTCTACTAGCGCTTTTATTTGGAGCACGCACTTCTGGTATTCGCAGCAGATAAGCTAACCGTTCGTGCGGGGCAGATAGGTTATTTAGTACCCAATTGGCGGGTAATAGAACCAACCAGTTGCTAGAAACGCGTCCTGCGTCAATGTCAATAGACTGTGTTACCACGGGTAAATTGCTGATGGTGTTATCCGCTAACCAACAACTGCATGGACAAAGCAATGCAGGAACTGGATCAAGTACTAACCTTGCAGGTATGGCATTAGACTCGGTGACAGGTAACTCATCTAACTCGACTGAACGCCCTTATATCGTGACGTCGAAAGTTCCACCGTCTTCAGATATCTGTAGAAGAGGAAACTCAGATGCTTTAGTGTATTATGACCGTAAAAAGCTAGGGGATATTGCCACGACCAATTTACGCCAAAACCTATACTTTAACCTTTGCCAAAATGGGAACGTACAAGCGGGTGGCTATAGAGGTAGCATCGACGTCTCTTTCTACCTTGAATAATCGCTTGTTATTATTTTCATTTTTTGGCCCATTAATTTTTATATTAAAGGGCCATTTTTCATATCATATCTAACCTGACACATTTACTGCACTTGCCGCTTTTTTTGCCCTTTCGAGTGCTTTTTCGATTGAATCTGCAATGGCTAACGCAACACCCAACCTGCGAGTTCCTGCAATTTCAGGCTTCCCAAATAAACGTAGTTGGATATCAGAATCGAATGCATTCTTAATATTAGAGAACACCACATTTTGGCTATGAAGTTCAGGTAAAATAACCGCAGAAGCACTTGGGCCATATTGGCGAACGTTACCAATAGGGAAACCTAGAAATGCACGTACATGTAAGGCAAATTCAGAAAGATTTTGCGAAATCAGCGTCACCATTCCAGTATCATGAGGGCGTGGGGATACTTCATTAAAAATGATGTCATCACCACACACAAATAACTCAACGCCAAACAAGCCGTAACCACCTAACGCAGAAACGATTTTTGCAGCAACATCTTGAGCCTTTTTCAGCGCTTTCTCGCTCATCACTTGCGGCTGCCAAGATTCGCGATAGTCACCTTTTTCTTGACGATGTCCTACAGGAGCACAAAAATGGATCCCATCTACAGCGCTAACCGTTAACAGGGTAATTTCAAAATCAAAATTGACCATTTTCTCAACAATGACTCGACCTTGCCCTGCGCGCCCCCCCTCTTGAGAATAATGCCACGCCTTTTCTAAGTCCGCATTTGAACGAATGACACTTTGCCCTTTTCCTGATGAACTCATGACGGGCTTTACAATACATGGGAAACCCATTTTTTCAGCGGCTTCAATAAAATCTGATTTATTTTCTACGAAATAATATTCCGATGTAGGTAAACCTAATGTTTCAGCAGCAAGACGACGGATACCTTCTCTATCCATTGTTAAAAAAACGGCTTTTGCAGAAGGGACGATTTTTTGCCCTTGCTCTTCGAGTTCAACTAACGTTTGGGTCGCAATTGCTTCAATTTCAGGCACAATAAAATCAGGCTTTTCTGCGATCACTAACTGTTTTAGTGCCTCACCATCCAGCATATTGATGACGTGGCTACGGTGAGCAATGTGCATAGCGGGTGCATTTTTATAGCGGTCTACTGCAATCACTTCGATACCTAAGCGTTGGCATTCAATGGCAACTTCCTTACCTAACTCCCCTGCGCCCAGTAACATAACTTTTGTTGCAGATGCACAAAGTGCCGTACCTAACTGTTCCATGATTGATGACCTTATATGCGAAAATAATACCGATGATTATATACGCAAACGTTTGCTTTTGCTATCCACGTAATAAAAAGGCCATGATAAAACATATTCGTGTCTTGAAATTAAATGAAATATTGTCTAATTCTGCGGGGTTTCATCTCGCCCGGTAATAAAAGGTTCTTTTTGGGAAAATTTGGCATAATGCTTATGCAATAAAGCCAAAATACAAAATAGTAAACCAATCCAGATTAATGCAAAGCTAATCCCTTTAACCCAATCAAACAGTTCATTAAACAAGAACACAGCGAGTAAAAATTGGATAGTTGGCTCTATATATTGGGCCAAACCAATAACAGTGAGTGATGTGCGTTTGATAGCCGCAGTAAAAAACAGCAAGGGAATAATCGTCACAGGTGCCGCTAACATATACAAAATACGAAGCTGCCAATCTCCCGCCTCCACTGCGCTTAACCCTTTTGACGATAACCACCAAGTAATACCCATTGCAATAGGCAACAACCATAATGCTTCTAAAAACAATGAAGTAATAACATCAAACCGAATAAATTTACGGATCAATCCATATACCGCAAACGCACTCCCCATCACGAGTGCTAAAATAGGCAATTCACCATATTGCCAGATTTGATAACCAACCCCAGACAAAATAAACGTAACGGCCATTTTTTCCGCAAAAACTAACCTTTCACGTAAAAAAACAACACCGAGCAAAATAGAGAATAATGGATTGATAAAATAGCCCAAACTTGCGGCTAACACTTGCCCATGAGTGAGTGCATAAGTGAATGTGGTCCAAGAGATAGCCATAATGGACGAACTAAAAAGGCAAAGGATAATGGACTTTTTATCAACCCATACTTGTTTCCATATTGTTTTATTTTTAATGACTAAACGGATTAAAAATAGCAATGGAATTGACCAAATAAGACGTTGGGCAAGGAGTTCTAGCGGTTCAGCTTCAGGAAGCAGCCGATAAAATAAGGGCGTTATTCCCCATAAAATATAGGAAAAAATAGCTAGAGCCACACCTGAACGCAGCAACATAATATAGCCTACAATAAAGTCAAATAAGGTAAAATTTGCTCCACATCATACGCCAATATAAAGAAAATAAAATGTTACTAACGCTCATTCTAAAGCTATCTATTTAAGATTATATGCAAATAAAAAATAGCATATAAAGCCAAATTTTATTTGCACGTTAACTCTTCACATTAAAAAATCTGTTTTTGGTGCAATGGCGGCTGCTGCTGCATAAATTCAACAAGCTCTTGAGACGTTGGCGCTGCGGAAATTGCCCCTTTTTTAGTTGTGGCTAAAGCCCCACAAGCTGTTGCCTGAGAAATAATCTTCATCAAATTATCTTTTGTATTAGCCATGCCATATTGATTAATTGCCGCTAACAATCCAGCCATAAAAGCATCTCCAGCGCCCGTGGTATCAATACTATCGACTAAATAAGCACTTACTGAAAAATAATACTCTGTCGTAAATACCCTGCACCCTTGCGAACCTTGCGTCACGACCTTAAGCTCCGCAGGATAATCACGCAATTTTTCAACCGCCTTATCAAATAGGCTCTCACCCGTTAACCAAAGTAATTCATCATCAGAAAGTTTTAAAATGTCAGCCTGTTTTGCAAAGGTGTCCACAACTTGATGCATTTCTTCGTGATCTTCCCACATTTGTGGACGAATATTTACATCAAAACTTAATCGGCCCCCAGCTTGCTTAATTTGAATTAACCCTTCCGTTAATGATGTACGGCATATTGGGTGAACAAGCGCGAGTGAGCAAAAATGCAATATATCCTGACCAAACTGAGGTAAGTTTTTTGAACTTAAAAATTGATCTGCTGAAGGCGAAACTAAAAAAGTAAACTCACGTTCGCCATTTTCATGTAATGAAACTAATACTGTACTTGTTCGATATTCTTCATCAAATTCCATGGCCTGTGTATCAACACCTAGGTCAAATAAGGTTTTTTGCATAAAATGACCAAATGTATCTTCTCCGACTCTACCAATAAATCCGCTTGGATGGCCAAGCTTAGCAACGCCAGCCGCAACATTGACAGGGGCCCCCCCTGCACAAGCTTGATACCGCATATTTTCTAATGGAATTAAATCAATAACAGCATCGCCCAATGACCATATTTTCATATTTTCACCTTTTTAGTTTCCGACCAGGAAAATTTAAGCTAGTAAATCTAAGTTGTTAACGTTAACATAAAGTATAAAGTGATCGATTAGAAAACACACGTATTATCTCACCCCATTTTATCCATTTCAGATTTGTTATAGCAAAAAAGGTTAGGGATCCATTATGGAAAAACAGATTGAACGAGCAAATCAAGCCATTAAAAAAAATGCAAAACAGCTAAATACCCTGTTTTATCCGCACTATCATTTAGCACCACAATCAGGTTGGATGAATGACCCTAATGGATTAATTTATCATCAAAACCTATACCATGCTTTTTACCAACATCATCCCTACAGTTCCGTGTGGGGGCCAATGCACTGGGGTCATGCAACAAGCACTGATATGGTACATTGGCAACACCAACCGATAGCGCTTGCTCCGAGTGAGGACTATGACCGTGATGGCTGTTTTTCTGGCTCAGCCGTCAGTCACGAAGGTAAACTGTATTTATTTTACACGGGCCATATTTGGTTAGCTGAAGAAGGCGATGACAGCCAAATTCAGCAATCTCAATGCTTAGCAGTAAGTAATGATGGCATTCATTTTGTGAAAAAAGGTATTGTTCTTCCCGCCCCAGAGGGATACATGCACTTTCGCGATCCAAAAGTGTGGCAACAAGAGGGCAAATGGTGGATGGTTGTTGGTGCAAGGGATACATTTGACCAAGGGAAAATTCTGTTATTTAGCTCAATGGATTTACTTCACTGGGATCCTAATTTTCAGATACTCGCTAAAACAGATGACAAAAATGTCTACATGTGGGAATGCCCTGACTTCTTTCCACTCGATGACCAATTTATTGCTTTATTTTCTCCTCAAGGAAAAAAAGCAATAAATTTCCAATACAGAAACCTCTATCAAAATGGTTACCTTATTGGGCGTTGGTCTCCCAATTCACCTTATAAGATTACCCAACCCTTTACTGAATTAGATTTTGGACAAGATTTTTATGCACCTCAAACTTTTTTAGCAAAAGATGGGCGCCGTATTGCGATAGCATGGATGGATATGTGGGAAAGTCATATGCCTTCAAATAAACATGGATGGTCAGGTTGTTTCACATTACCAAGGGAGCTTACCTTATCAAAACAAGGTAAAATTATCGCAAAGCCCATTCGTGAATTAAAAAAATTGCGGCGGTCAGCGGTCCATTTTCCAGAAATGTGCTTGCAAAAAAACACCACACTTTTGCTAAGTGAAGATGCGAGTAGCTGTGAAATTGAATTAATTTGGGACTTAACACAAAGTGCTTCAGCAGAAAAATTTGGTTTCTGGATTGGAAATGGGCTGCAATTTTATGTTGATAACCAAAGCCAGCAGTTAACATTAATGCGACACTATCCTGAATATATTATCAGTGATAGTCGTTGCGCACCTTTACCACAAGTCAAACAACTCAAAATTCATGCCTTCGTTGACCAATCTTGCCTCGAGATTTTCATCAATGAGGGTGCAATAAATTTTAGTTGCCGCATCTATCCAGAGCTACAGCAGAGAAAACTACAACTATTTACGATAAACCAGTCAGCGCACTTGAAAGAAGCTACTTATTGGCCGATAAACAACGCGATTGAATAAGTCGTTATGTTCGTTGGAATAGTTTGAATGCCGTTAAAATGAGCTGCGCTCAAGAAGGTCACATGCCACATATTGAATATCTTGTTGCTGACGCCCTTCTATTATGTGAAGCGCAGCTTGTTGCCCCAACTGATAGTGCGGCAATACAACTGTGCTCAATGGGGGATAAAATAAATGCCCCACCCCAATCATGTTATCGTAACCAAGAATGGCAATATCATTTGGGATATGTAAACCCCGACTTAATAAAATTTGATATGCTAAAAAAGCAACACGGTCATTTCCACAAATAATAACATCAAAATCAGGCTTATTATTTTGAAAATGAGAATCAATTAGAGAAATAATATCAATATAATGCTCATCGCCAAGCTCAAGATGATATTGCATCAAGTCTTCGTGCGGTAAATTAGCATTTCCCCATGCTGTTTCCACTGCTTCACGGCGTATTTTCCCTGCTAACGTCTCATATGGAATATATAAACATAATGGCTTTCGGTAACCTTTCTCTATTAATCGCTCCACCGCTCTGTATTGACCATTAAAGTCATCAGGAATATAAGCAGGGAACAATTTATTTTTATCAACGCAGTTCGCTAAAACCAACGGGCTTTGATGCAAAGCTTCAGGAATTGTGACTTCCCTTAACCCCATTGTCGTAAAAATAATACCATCAGGACGTTGAGACAATAGCTGTCGAACCGCCCTGTCGTTATCTTCCTTTGATGTAATATTCACAACAAAACTGTTCCAACCATATTGCCTAGCTGTTTGCTCTATTGACAAAATAATTTCAACAGAAAAAGGCGTCGTTGCTGTATCTAAAGCTAGTACCCCTACCGTTGAAACCTTAGAACTTTTTCCTCTAATTTTTCGCGCTGAAAAATCAGGAATGTAGTTGAGTGCATTAATTGCTAGCTGAACTTGTTTTAATGTATCTGGTTTTAACAATTCAGGGCTATTAATTGCCCTAGAAACTGTCATTAAAGATACATTTGCAAGTCGAGCAACATCTTTTAAAGAAGCCATTAAGTATATTCACTCAGTTAAAAAGGTTTGTAATAAATTCTACCATGTCAGAAGCAAAAAGCACCTTAACTTCCAAAACTACATATCGCCCCCCTTACTTAATAAAATCGCATAAAATATACTCCTTAGGCTTTTTATGACTTACTATTTAAGATATTATTGAGCCAGTCATAAAAATTTCAATCTGATTTTTGAGCCTAAAAAACTCGCCAAACAAGTAAAAGCACCTAAAATGTTACATAAGATTAATCGATTCTTACGCATTGACACAAAATTTAACCATTGTTTCTATTTTATATTAAATTTAACTAGATGATAATTTTAATATAAATTAAGGTCAGTAATACATTAATAAAAAAAACAACGTTCTGTAGAAAACATTATCGCTAAATTTATTTTTAACGATATTTATCTACTTATTTTATCAAATTAATATGAATATCAAATCAGTTCAACAGGAGTATGGTGATGAATAACACCATTCACGTAATCATAGATAGTGATAATGTCTTTAAGAATAAACTGAAATTAATGATGGAATCATTTGGTTTTGTCTTTAATTTTTATAATAACGAAGACACATTTATTAGTAATTATACTTACCCTTTAGAAAGCAATGTAAAGGAATGTATTTTGTTATTTTTAAAAAATAACGAAAATCGTATTAGCCGATTAACCAATATAAATAACTCTTTTGGTATTGTTCCTTTTATTGTCCTTGCTGAAGAACCTTCGGTTAGCCTCTGTAAAGAAAGCTTTAAGTCTGGCGCTTATGACTTCTTCCCTTTTCCATTCAAAGACATTGAGATTCTCAATGCAATCAATAGTGCCACAGAGCAATTTTTAAGTTCATATGAAAAGCACAAGAAATATACCTATCTATCTGACAAATTTGAGCGTTTATCCGTCAGGGAAAGAGAAATAATGGATATGATCTTAGAAGGTAATACCAGTAAAGAAACTGCTGAAAAACTTTCATTATCTCCGAGAACTGTTGAAGTACATCGTTCGAACATCTATACAAAATTAGGTATAAAATCACTCCCTCAACTTATTCAAGAATACGAATATATTAATACCTATTCAAAATATAGGTAATATATACTATATGCTTTTACAATCTAGTAGTCATTATATCTGATGGTTTTATTTCAAGCCGTCAGATATTATTTCTCACAAAATATTAACACATAAGAATTTTGATAAACATAGATTAATATGCTATTAATTTCACAAATTACCCTTACTCTCATGAATAAGGGCAATTTGATTACACGACTATTACACAAAATGCACTTAAGTTAATTAATGATTACAGATGTAATAATTACATAGATTATTTACTATTTTAGATGGAGTAATATTGTTTATATTGCACATTTCCATTAAGCCCTCATTGATAAAAATCTAAATTACACCTCTCATGCATTATTTTGACATCTATTTTCTTAAACTAAAAAAATAAGGCTGCTATTAACATACTGACAAGTAATATTGAAAGATAATGCAGTCTCTTTTTCATTGCTCTTTATCTCAATACAGCCAACTTCAGAGGCTATTTGCAGTAAGTGTTGGTCAGCCTTTTATGCTTCAGCTATTTTAGATGATACATCTCCATCCAAAATACGCCGAAGCATTTTTTTTACATAACCACATGAAAAAACACCGAGCGTGACTACTTATATTCTTTAATATTAATGTCATATTGCTTCAGTTTTCGCCACAGCGTCGTTCTTCCCATGTTCAAAATCTGATGCATTTGCTGAACTTTACCTCGACAGTTTTTTGCCACTTCAATAATGAGAGCTTTTTCAACCGACTGAATATTCAAATCTGCAATGCGTGGAGCCTGAAATGGTTTCGTTGAGGATGGTTGTATATAAGATTGGCATTTCAGCTTTGCAGTAGATTCTCTTGCCAATGATTGCAAAAGAGCAAGAAGAATATTGCTATTCATTTGAGCTGTTGATAAAGCCACAATCAACCACAACTCGCCAAATTGCGAATATATCGGCGCTAAATAATAAAATTTCCCATGTAATTCAATAGGATTAGCAAAAAGACGCTCCTGAGCGTTCTTGCTCATTTCACCTGATAGTAAATCAGCTATTGCAAAATAGTCTTGTGACTTTTGGCTTAACCACAATGTTTCACCTTGAATATTCAGCAAAGAAACATCGGCGTTAAGTTCATGAAGTGAAGACAACCCTGATAAAACAGTATCTCGTATTAACGAGATTAGAAGCTCATTATCATCTAAATAAGCTGTATTTTCTTCTATTGGTGTATTTGTAAATAATGAATGAGCCGACATAGTTATCCTTATTCTTCGATAAGAGTTATTTGATTATGTCAACTTGCCATTTAATTTTTATATTCTAGATCAAGTTATTCTTTAATAGATTTTCGGCGCTTGATCTACGTCAATTTTGAACAAAAGATAAGGAATGATTTCAAAATGAAACCAAAAAAGCCTACTTATTAAACAATAAGTAGGCTCGAAAAGATACAAACAATCCTTGTCTATTATTTAGTAACGATTGCACCCCATAGGTCATACTCATCAGCGTGCTCAACAAGCACTTTAACGATATCCCCGACTTTTACATCAAACTCACCGTTTAAATACACCATCCCATCAATTTCAGGTGCATCTGCCATGCTACGGCCAACAGCCCCCTCATTATCAACCTCATCAATAATCACCCAAATTTCACGACCAATTTTATCTTGCAGCCTCTGCGTTGAAATTTGTTGCTGTAATTGCATAAAGCGATGATAACGTTCTTCTTTGACGTCTTCAGGAACTTGATCGGCAAGTTCGTTAGCTTTCGCGCCCTCCACTGGGCTATATTTAAAGCAACCAACGCGGTCTAATTTAGCTTCAGTTAAGAAATCCAACAACATTTGGAAGTCTTCTTCTGTTTCGCCTGGAAAGCCCACAATAAAGGTTGAACGTAATGTTAATTCAGGGCAAATTTCACGCCAGCGCTTAATACGCTCTAACGTCCTTTCCACCGCACCTGGGCGTTTCATTAATTTTAATATTTTAGGGCTTGCATGCTGCAAAGGAATATCCAAATAAGGTAAAACCTTACCTTCTGCCATAAGTGGAATAACGTCATCCACATGCGGATAAGGGTAAACATAATGTAGACGAACCCAAACCCCCATAGAAGCGAGTTGTTCACATAACCCAATCATGCTTGTTTTAACTGGCTGACCATCCCAAAAACCTGTGCGATGCTTAACATCCACACCATAGGCAGAGGTATCTTGTGAAATAACCAAGAGTTCCCTCACACCAGAAGCGACTAAACGTTTCGCTTCATTTAATACATCACCAATTGGGCGGCTATCTAAATCACCACGCATCGAAGGAATAATACAGAAGGTGCAACGGTGATTACAACCCTCTGATATTTTTAAATAAGCATAATGCTTTGGCGTTAACTTAACGCCTTGTTCAGGCACTAAACTCAAGAAAGGATCATGTTCTGGTTTCGGGACATAATGATGAACATGGTTTAATACTTGCTCATAACTATGCGGCCCCGTTATCTCCAAAACTTTTGGATGGACTTCACGAATTTGGTTTTCTTTTGCACCAAGGCATCCTGTCACAATGACTTTACCGTTTTCATTTAACGCTTCGCCAATCGCTTCTAACGATTCTTGTACCGCGCTATCGATAAAACCACAGGTGTTTACAATGACCAAATCAGCATCATCATAGCTTGGGACAACTTGATAACCATCAGTACGCAATTCAGTTAAAATACGTTCTGAGTCCACCAAGTTTTTTGGGCAGCCGAGTGAAACGAAGCCAATTTTTGGCACCGGATTAGTATTTTGCGACATAACTCACTTCTTTTATTGTTTTAAAAAATGGGCGAAATTTTACCTGAAGAATAGTGGAAATTGTATAATTTTCTGCCAAAAAAATGATTTTCCGAACGAAAAATAGATTGTCATTCGCTCGGAAATAAAAGAGATTTAGCGGTTAATTGACCGCGCAATTCGAGCGTAAGTATGGCGAACACCACGGATAACAATGCCATAATTTAAAATATTTTCAGGTAAGGCAATTCCGTTGTACCCTGAGTCGCCAATGTGGTGCAAATCAGTCCCTGCCATTTTGCACATCAGGGCAATTTGACGGATCGTCTGTATATCCGCACCTTCCTGTGAAGTGCCAATTGCCGTCATTGTCATCACACCTTGGGAATGGCAGTAACTCACCATTTTTTGCACAAATTCTAATGAAATACCTGGAACCGTTCCTGGCGCTGGCAATAAAATAATATCTGCACCACTGGCAATAAATGCCCGAATATCATCCTCAGTGATAAGTTGCTCTGCCGATGCATTTAACACACCTGCGGCATGCATTTTTCCTGTAATCAAAATGACATCATTGCCAACAACCGCCTTCAATTCTTTCAAGCTTTGATTAATTTCTTGGTTGGTGACACCATTGCCAGGATTCCCCGTCAGAACAATAATATCGACCCCCATTTCTTTTAATTTCATCGCATTTTTAACGGTTGCTAAACGCCCTTCAGACATTTTCCACTGAGCATCTTGAGTTGGGTTATTAAACCCAGCAGGGACAGGCTCTAAATTAACACCTATCGCACGCCCTGTTAAATGTTTCAATGTGCGGATAATTTCCTCTGGTGCAATACCTTGGGGTAAACCTTGCATAATAGGTTGATTAACATCGAAAACGTTTAACAACAAAATATCAGCGCCTTGGCTTGCTGCAAGTTCTGCATTCGTTACCGTCATTAAAACAGGCTGAATCGTCCCGATAGTTTCAGAGACGAGTAACCGCCCTTCACTGGCTTTTATTGCTTCTAACAGACTCTTTTTACTTAAATTTGCAATCTCTGAAGCTGAACAATCAAGATAACGTTTTTGCATTTGCAACACCTTTATTTATCAACAGATTTCTCAGTAAAATAATTTCCTTTAATGGAATATATCATGTAATAAATAATAAACCGTTTTACAGTGCACATTCTGTATAAAGTTATTTTTCAAAGAATAATAACTTTATCTAACACCTAGATTTTTATCAAAAAACAACCATTTCGTGCTTTTAAATGGCCACTGATCGAAAATACTCACTTGTAATCTTACAATAGTAATGATTATCATTACGACTCTAACTTAAATAATGGTAAGGACGTAATAATGAAACTCGCCTACAAAGCTGCTGTTTCGGGTCTCGCGTTGTTTTCAATTTCTGCATTTGCTCAAGAGTATCCGCTTGGCCACCCAGTGATTAAAAACGGAATGGAAATTCAAGGTGTCTATTTACAACCCATTACAATGGATACTGAAGAAGGGCATCATAAAATGGCCCACTTAGCGGCAGATAAAGCCGATATCCACTTAGAAGCTGATATCCATGCAGTAGAAGATAATCCGAATGGCTTCGCAGAAGGCGATTGGATCCCTTACCTAACTATCGAATACTCCGTGACGAAACTGGGTGATAAACCGCAAACTCAAACAGGCACTTTTATGCCTATGGTTGCCAGTGATGGCCCTCACTATGGGGAAAACATCAAGTTAGATGGCAATGGGAAATATCGTGTGACCTATAAAATTTACCCACCTTCACATAATAAAGATGTTGCCTTTGGTCGCCACATTGATAAAGAAACGGGTGTTGCTCCTTGGTTCCAACCCTTTGAAGTCTCTTGGGACTTTGACTACGCAGGTGTAGGCCGTAAAGGAAGCTACTAGTTTTATCTAAAGTGAGCAAAGGGTCTTGTAGGAACTCTCATTGTCTGCAAGCCCTTTTTCTGTTTGCGCTAATAAATGGACTCCCTAAGCCAAAATGAAAATATTACTGAGCTTTTTACTGGTTATTGCCTGCTCTTTTTTGCCTCAATCTGTTTTTGCGGCAGAAAAATACACCGTGGAATTAGAAATGAAAAATGGCGATTTAATTCCACGCGTACTGGAAGTTCCTGCAAAAACAATCATCCGTATTAAAATAACCAACACAGGAACTGAACCCGCTGAATTTGAAAACATTCAACTACGTAAAGAAAAAGTGTTAGCGCCAGGAGCCAGCTCCGTCGTTGTTATTGCGCCTCTCAAACCAGGTACATATACCTTCTTTGATGATTTCCATCTTTCTAGCCCTAAAGGCGAAATTGTAGCTAAATAGAGGGGTTAAATATGGGACAAGTTCTGTTTGTTGTTTGGCGAGAAAGCTTTGAAGCCCTACTCGTTATTGGCATTATCTATGCGTGGATAAAACGCCACCCAGATGCCCGTAATGGTATGAAATTCCTGTGGGGTGGTGTCGCTCTTGGTGTCATCATCTCAGTCTTGCTCGCCTTGCTTATTTATGGCGTGTTTAATGTTCTTGATGATACTGGCCAATCCTTATTCATGATCTTCATGGAATTACTTGCCTGTATATTAATCGTCCAAATGGTGTACTGGATGAATAAACACGGCAGCTCGATGAAATCAGAAATAGAATCGGGTATTAACCGTAATGCTGCACACCATAATTGGTGGGGAGCCGCATTGATTATTGCCATTGCTATCGCACGTGAAGGCAGCGAAATTGTGGTGTTTCTCTCTAGCTTTATCATGTCGCTTACATCAGCAAATGCATCTGCATTTTTTGCCGAAGTGGGAGGAGGAATTGCCATTGCAGGCTTAACGTTATATCTATTCCTTCTCACCAACCGCCTTATTTCATGGGCAATTTTCTTCCGAGTAACTGGCGTTATCCTGTTATTTTTAGCCCTATCCTTGCTACTTAAAGGTGTCGAAGAAAGCGCGAATTTATTCATTGAATATGATTATTCAATCCCTGAGTTTTTAATCTATCCTGCATGGGATACCACTGGATTACTCGATGATTCAGGCATTGCAGGGAACTTTATTTCATCTTTCTTCGCATATCGTTCTCAGCCTATTTGGTTAAGCGTAATCACTTTTGTCCTTTATTGGCTCATTGTTATTCCATTATTTGCACGGAGCAAAAAACATGTACAGCTCGCTAAGGCATAAGACGAGATGGATTTTTTTTAGTTTAATACTCACCATAACCATTTCAACAACGGTTCAAGGTAAGGCGCTACGCTCCCCTGTGCAAACAGGGGATGAGATTATTGTTGCCAAAGGGGATATCCCAACCCCCGAAAAATACCAAACGAGTATCCAAACTTATCTTAATTTTGCCAACGCTGAGTTGGCAGAAATGGTTGAAGAATTAAACCTACTACAACAGTCGCTAAAAAAAGGGGATTTAGCCAAAGCCCAATCCGCCTATATTGCGGCCCACCAGCATTATGAAACAGTGCGTCCAATCATTGTGCTATTTGGTAATACAGATAGAACCATTAACCCTCGTGCTGATTATTTTCTCGATAAAGAAAAAGATTATCGCTTCACTGGTTTTCATCTCGTTGAATACCAATTATTTGACCAAAAATCTGCCCAACAAGCGCTTGCTCCTGCCGAAGAACTATTATTAAAAGGGCATGACTTACAAAAGCGAGTCATGACAGAAACGATTGAAATTCCTAAGCTAGTTCAGGCCTCTGCTGACTTTATGGAAATGATTATTGAAACAAAGTTAGACGGTAAAGAAAATATCTACAGTTTGTCAGATTTAACCGATATTGCAGCAAACCTCAAAGGTTCTCAAGAAATCATTGAAATTCTTAGCCCTTTTATTGAGCCTAAAACCTTAGATCAAATAAAAGAAAATGATCAAAAAATGAATAAGATTGTGCAGGCCTATCAAGTTTCAAATGGTCTGTATCAACCTCACAGCCAATTACAACAAAAAGACAAAATGGCACTCTACTCCTTATTAACTCAACAAGCTGAAATCTTAGCGACATTAAGAGCGCAGCTCGATGTTGATGTTTACTATAAATATTAAGGCATAAATTTATGCAAGCTAAACTTAGAAGCCAACCCCCTGCCAATGGGCTATCTCGCCGTTCTGCATTAAAAGCCCTCGCGATTGGTAGTGCCATTTTTGCAGCCCCTGCGTTAAAAGCGAAAGAGCAAATCGCTAACTGCCAGTTAAATTACGATAAAACAATAAATTATCTCGGTCAGCACCAAGCTGGGGTATTAACACCCGAGCAAAAAAATGCCTCTTTTATTGCTTTCAATATCACCACGACCAAGTTTGATGAACTACAAACTGTTTTTTCGCTTTTATCGCAGAGGATAGCCTACCTAACACAACCTCAGCAGGCACCATCAACCACAAATGATAAAATGCCACCTGCTGAATCAGGTATTCTTGGTACCCACCTACAACCTGATTCGCTCACCGTCACCGTAGCACTTGGAAATAACCTGTTTGATTCACGCTTTGGATTAGACAAAATAAAACCAAAACAGCTCGTGGAAATGGCCAGCTTCCCAAATGATCGGTTAGAAGCAAAATGGTGCGGTGGTGATATCATGCTGCAAATTTGTGCGAACAGCCAAGAAAGCGTCATCTATGCCTTAAGAGACATCTTGCGTCATATTTCACCTTACAGTTTTCCACTGTGGAAAATTGATGGTTTCTTGCCTTCCCGTGACATCGATAACCACAGTACACCTATTAACCTATTTGGTTTCAAAGATGGTACAGGAAATGCTTCAGCCGATGATGCCGCGCTGATGAATGAATTAATTTGGATCTCTGGCGGTAAAGAGCCCGCATGGTGTGATGGTGGGACTTATCAGGCTGTGCGCTTGATACGTTTTAACCTTGAATTTTGGGATAGAACGCCTTTAGAAGACCAAGAAAATGACTTTGGTCGCCATAAAGCTACTGGGGCACCAATGGGCATGAAGCAGGAACATGACGATCCTGCTTTTGATAAAGACCCTCATGGCGATCGTGTGTTATTTGATTCCCACATGCGTCGTGCTGAGCCGCGTAATCCTGAACGCCATACCGCCAAGTTAAGACGCCGAAGTTACAGTTATTCATTAGGATTAACAGACGCTGGCGCTCTGGATATGGGGTTAATTTTTATTTCTTACCAAAGCAATTTAAAAGCAGGCTTTATTGATACTCAAAAACGGTTAAATGGTGAACCGCTTGAGCGCTATATTAAACCATTTGGCGGGGGATATTATTTTGTTTTACCAGGCATGCAATCACCACAAGATAGCCTTGCAAAAACAATGTTTGACGCACTAAAACAAGTAAACTAATTGATAAATGCCCTTAGGATATAAACTATTCTTAAGGGCATTTTAGTCTACAACTTCACATTCATTTATGGATCCAATCTTATGTTAGCCTATCTCCTGCGGCTACTCATCCCTGATTCCCCATCCTTGATAAACTCCCTCTAGGCTTGGTTACCTTATTATTTTTTGCGTTCCTTCACATCAGCTTCAACTTCCTGTTTCCAATCCTCTGATATTGGTGCAGCTTGTTGCTTCGCTTCGACGGCTTTATTTACAGCGCGATACGCTTTATCGTACCCTTCACCGTCTTGTACATATCCCGTTGCATTCGAACTTTTAATACCAATATTTTCAGCTTCCGAAATCGCATCAATATTGGCACCTAAGAAAATAAAGTCCCATTTATCTTCTGTTTCTGCCGACTTAATCATGGCTTTAATTTTAGAAGATGAATATTTGCGGCTACTATTCTCTTGTCCGTCTGTAATAATGACAAAAAGAACATTATTGTTTTTGGTGATTTTTCTATTTTCACGCATTTTTTCGATGCCCTCACCAATAGCATCAAGTAATGCGGTATATCCACCAACAGGATAATCATTCAGCGTTAAGTTAGCCACTTTGCCAATTGGTTCACGATTATGCAATAAACTTGTTTTGTCATTAAATAAAATAGTCGTGATATAAGTTTTTGATTTTTTATCTTTGTTTTCAGCAAGTACGCTATTGTACCCACCAATAGTGTCCGACTCGAAACCAGACATCGAACCGCTTTTATCGAGAATAAAAACTAAATCTAATACTTCAGGATCTTGTTTCGTCTCAATCACAGTTTTACTGCTTGAAACCGAAGAAAACAGCAATAAAAATGCTGTTGATATGACGGTGAAAATTGATTGTTTAGATAGGTTCATCGCCGAGTTCCTTGGTGAGATTAATATGATTATTACCACACCAATGTCTCGTTTTATGACATTATTTCACATAAGATTACTCTGCTTGCTGAATAAGCATATTCTGAATTAAAAACAAACAAAATAGATTACCTTAAACACGCAACATTAAGGTAATCAACGAGAAATATCTATAATAAACTTAATTATTGGATTTTACCCATATACCATTTCCTCTAAGCATATTAACTTCTTGAATAAAATCGTTATATTTTATATTTTCCTCAACTGTATTATTGGTGGCACTCACAGCATGCTTATCGACTAACTCAATCGTTGCCTGATGAAATTCTTTATTTAATTTTTTATGAATATCAACATCATCTGTATTTTTCAACTGTTCAGTAAGCGCAACAAGTTGTTGCGCTTTTAATTGTACATTTTTATCATTAAATACAACTTTCGGTATGTCATAATTAAAAACCATATTAATAGAATTAATACCTTCGTCACCGAGCGTAGCTGGCATTAAATTTTGGTCATATTCATTAGCCATATACTTAACCAATTCAAGTTGGTCAAAACATTTAGATTTAATATTACCATCTGAGTTATCATCATAAAGTGTAATTGAATCAGGAAAAGCTTCTCCTATTGGGTAACTACATCTAAATAAATTAGTATCAATGATTACTGCATTAGCACTGCGGATCGGTAAATCTAGCTTATGACCATTAATAGTAATAGGGTAGCTTACAGGTTTAAAGCGGTCTGACTTTCCATCTACGGCATAAACCTCAGATAAGGTATAATAGATAAAATGATTTGGGTTAAGGATACCCCCAGAGTTATTTTCAAAAATCATAAACTCGGTCATTTCGCCTTTATCATTTTCTAAATGATGGACACCACTAGAGAGCATAATAACGCCACTTCCATTAGGTAAAATTTCATAGCGTTTCCCATCAACTTTAAACCAAATATTACTGGTACTTGGGTTGCTATAATAAAACTTACCTTTACTTCCAATGGCATCAAAATCGTCACAAGCTGAAAGTAGTAACAACGAAACCGTTAAGCAGCTGAATCTCAGGAGTGTTTTCATTAAATATTCTCAATAGACTGAGCATTATAGTAATATATTTAAAATCAATTGGTTATATTTTATAATATTAAACATCTACTAAAATGCATTTTTATTCATCTATACGATTTAAATATAAATAGACAAAAATAACTTTACGTTAAATGCTTTAATCTTGAGTGTGTACTGAGTTATGTTTTTATAATAATAAATAGCGTTACACTCAATAAGAAAAAAGTGTAATAATTTCGTTACCCTCTCTTATCCTTTAATGCATTTAAAATCACCTGAAAAATAGACTCTATCATTGGTGTCTCCGCTGCATTATTGCGAATTAACGCTACAGTTCGAGCAAGTTCAGGTTGTTGTAGTTGCAGTACTTTTAGTTCAGGGTCACGTAAATTGACGGTATACAGTTGAGGCAAAATCGCAATGGCTAATTTTGATCGTACCAAACCATACAGCGTTTCAATATAATCCACTTGATAGCGTGGATTTAGTTTCAATCGATGACTTTCAATTGTTGCAGTCACCAACCGCTGGATATTTCCTTTTGAAAAAACAGCGATATCACGACCATTAAGTAATTTCCAAGGTAAATGAAATTCATTACTAGCCAATACATCATCGGAATGAATTACCGCTACAAATGGGTCATCTTGTAGAGGGAAAATACGTAAGTCTTGTGGAACAAAGCTATCAATGACCCCTATCCCAAAATCTATTTCATGATTAACCAATTGGTTTACCAGCGAATCATTGGTTTGGTCATAAAATTCAATTTTTAACCTCGGAAAATGTTGGCTTAATAATTCAGGCACCGCAGGAAACAATAATGAACTCACTGAAGGAACAAGGCCAATCCGTAGTGTGCCATCGCCCCCCTCTTCGATAATTTTTTGAATTTCACTAAATGCGCGATGGGAAACACTCAATATCTGTTGAGCATGAGGCAAAATAGCAATCCCTAATTCTGTTAAAGAGACGGATGAAGCCGTTCGGTTGATCAATTTCCCGCCTAAAACAGACTCGATTTGCCGTATCGCGCTACTCAACGCAGGCTGACTGACAGATAAGCGGCTTGCCGTTTCTGTGAAATGACGTAACTTTGCCAACGTGACAAAATACTGAAGTTGCTTAAGCGTGAGCGCGGGCAAGCGTTGCCAAGGTTCAGTCATAGCGGCCTATTATTAAATTGATTAAATATTCCTGAAGTATTCATCGCATTATAACCTTTTCTTATGAACTGATAAATTTTATCATCTTGGCAAACGTTTGCGTTGCTCATAAAGTAACTGTCATAAATTATAGGGATGGTGTCTTATGTGCAAAAAAGAGCAAAGTCGACGTCACGTCGTTCAGTCTGCAAAAGGGGATATTCCTTTTGACCTTTTACTGACCAATGCCAATATCATTGATATGGTCACGGGGGAAATTCGCCCCGCGGATATCGGGATCACGGGTAATCTTATCGCTAGCGTTCATCCAACAGGTACACGTACAGATGCAAAAGAGACTCATAATTTATCTGGCTATTTTATCTCTCCAGGGTTGATTGACACACACGTGCATTTAGAAAGTTCCCATTTGCCTCCTGTACGCTACGCAGAAATTGTCTTAACACAAGGCACGACAACCGTCTTTTGGGATCCCCATGAGCTTGCTAATGTATTAGGCCTTGACGGTGTACGTTATGCCATTGATGCTAGTCGAAATTTACCACTGGATGTCATGGTCGCCGCACCGTCTTCAGTGCCTTCCACTCCCGGATTAGAAATGTCAGGTGCCGATTTCGAAGGCGAAGAGATGTCGACTATGCTGAGCTGGCCAGAAGTCCACGGCGTCGCTGAAGTCATGGACATGTTTGGTGTGCTTCATGGCAGTGAACGCATGGAAGAAATCTTAGAAGCGGGATTACGCTCAGGGAAATTGATTGAAGGGCATGCCCGCGGGCTAAAAGGGGCGGATTTACAAGCCTATCTTGCAGCAGGTGTCACATCTGATCATGAGCTGACGTCAGCGGAAGATGCCCTCGAAAAATTACGCGCAGGGCTCACTCTCGAAATTCGCGGTTCACACCCTTACCTGTTACCCGACATTGTCACCACGTTGAAATCACTGCCCCATTTATCTTCACAAATTACCGTGTGCACGGATGATGTACCACCCGATATGTTATTGGAAAAAGGCGGTATTATTGCGCTACTTAACTTATTAATTGAACACGGAATGCCCGTGACTGATGCACTACGCTTTGCGACACTGAATGGCGCAATCCGTTTACAACGTAATGACTTAGGTTTAATTGCTGCAGGTCGAAAAGCCAACTTGGTGACTTTTGATTCACTACAAACATTAAAAGCCCATTCAGTGTATGTTGCAGGCCAAAAAATTGCCGAAAAGGGTAAGCTACTCACCACTATCCATTCACCAAGTGATGTTTTACCTCCTCGTGAAACGATGCGACTTTCCCCGATTACTGCCGATGATTGCCAACTTAGAATTGATGGAGTCAATAACGGTACGGCGCGTTTACGCCATATTCAAGGCGCCCGTTTTACCCAATGGGGGGAAGTTGATGTAGAAATTAATGAGGGTGTTGTCCAGCTTCCTGATAATTTTAGCCTTATTAGAGTTCAACACCGCCATGCACGCCATGAATCAAAGCCCCAAATCGCGCTACTAGCAGGTTGGGGAGAGCTCCGCGGAGCCATAGCAACAAGTTACTCCCATGATTCCCATAACCTTGTTGCATTAGGCCGTGATCCACAAGATATGGCCATTGCATGTAACTTACTAATTGAAAGCGGCGGTGGTATGGCATTAGTGCAAAATGGCAAAGTCTTAGCCCATGTTGCGATGCCAATTGCGGGAATGTTATCAGACCTCCCAGCTCCTGAGCTTGCAGCACAATTTCGACAACTCCGTGATTTAAGCAGTGAAATTGCGGATTGGGAGCCACCTTACCGTGTATTTAAAGCGATTGAAGGCACTTGTCTTGCGTGTAATGCAGGGCCGCACTTAACCGATTTAGGGCTCACCGATGGCACAACGCGCCAAATTGTTGATGCAGTTATCCACCGTAATGAACATGCATAACGTAATTAAAATAATAAAAGGAGAGCCAACTCATGGCTGACAATTCAATTAATAAGCCAGTATCAGGGAATTGGCTTGAAAAACGCTTTGCCTTGCGTGAACGCGGCAGTTCAGTCAAAACGGAATGTTTAGCGGGGATCACAGGTTTTTTGGCTGCGGCTTACCTTCTTGTAGTGATCCCTGGGTTACTGGCTGCGGGCGGGATGGATAAAGGCGCTGCAACCACTGGCACTATTATTGTGTTCGTACTCGCGAGCTTATTAATGGCTTTTTATGCGAATTTACCTTTTATTGTCGGCCCTGGAATTGGCGGTTCAGTCTTAGTCGGGATCACCCTTGCTGGCAGTGAAGGCATTGATTGGCAAATCGGTTTAGGTATCGCTTGTTGGTCGGGTATTTTATTTTTCCTGCTCACTAAGTTTGGCTTGCGTGAGGTCGTGACGCGCTCTGTACCGCAATCCATAAAGCTTGGGCTTACCGCATCAATAGGCTTGTTTGTCGCGATATTAGGCTTTCGTAATGCAGGGTTAGTCCTTGCTAACCCAAAAACAAATGCACTGATGTTAGGGGATTTTTTGTCGCCTGGAGCCCTAGTTGCACTTGCAGGATTTTTTGTCGCCATAGCCTTGCAAGCTCGTAAAATTCCAGGCGGTATTTTGTGGGCCATCTTATTTGCCACCCTTTTAGGTATCCCTTTTGGTGTGACAAAACTACCTGAAAGCTTTATTGGCGTGCCACATTCTGTTGCCCCAGTATTAGGCCAAGTGGACTTAATTGGCGCCTTGAATATTGCCTTTTTACCGTTCTTATTTGTCTTTTTTGCCGCCGAATTCTTTTCCACAATGGGCACCACCTTAGCCGTCGGCGGGGAAGCGGGTTTATTAGATAAAGAAGGCAATATGCCTAATATTAACCGCCCGTTTATTGTGGACTCCATTGCGGCAGCATTAGGGCCATGGGTAGGAATTCCTGCAGCAACAGCATTAATTGAATCATCCGCTGCCGCAGAAGCGGGTGGCAAAACAGGGATGACTGCGCTGGCCGCTGCAATTATGTTTTTATTGATGCTACTATTTACCCCAATCGCATTAATGATCCCTGCGCAAGCCACTGCACCAGCCCTGATTTTAATCGGCTTAAATATGTTCAGCGGATTACGGAAAGTCGATTTAGCTAACTTTACCGACGGATTGCCTGTATTAATGATGGTAATGATTACGTTAATCGCCAATAGTTTCGGGACAGGCATTGCTGGTGGGCTGCTATTTTACATTTTAATTAAAGCCGTTGCAGGGCAATGGCGAGAAATTCCAATTAGTTTGTGGATACTTGCAGTTCCGTTAGTTTACTACTTCTCAACGCTCGTTAAACACTAATAAGCTGTGATATGAAAAAGCTGATTTGATTATCGGCTTTTTCAATTTTTTCGGGTTAATTTAAGACCGCATGGGCTTCAATTTCAATTAGCCACTCAGGTAATGAAAGTCCTGTAACAATAATCCAAGAAGAAGCGGGTGGTGCATCACCAAACTTTTCTTTTAATGCCTTAGCGATGTCTAATTGTTCTTCGTGGCTATTCGCCCCATCTTTAATGTAAATACGCAAAACAGTCACATTCGATAAGTTTCCCCCCACCTCACGCAGCACATGTTCGATATTTACCAGTGACTGAACAGTTTGTTCATAAATTCCCCCCGCCACTGTTTCTTGATTAGCGTTTACGCCCACTTGGCCTGATAAAAATAATTGGCGAGTTCCCGTTGTTTCTATTGCTTGGCTAAAGCCATACTGCAAAGAATTAAAGACAGTTGTAGGGTTAATTGATTTTTTTTCCACGTTTTTGTTCCCTCGTTAATCAAACAGCAAAGCAGTATAAATCATGTATTTTTTAGATTCTTTAAACATCCAACAAACAGGGTTTTAATCGCACTTAAAGAGCACCAAAACACACATCGATTGAGCTCATCTAAGAACAAGTACGAATACATTCAGCTAAATAATCAACACACGGCTTAATGCCCTCTGTTTGGTCTGCCCAGTCAGTAGAAGCCCCCGTTAAATAGTCATTTTTGGCCATTATAATTATTGAGGATAACGCCGTAGGCATTAAATCTATTGCCCAATTGGCAGCCCCATCCTTTGAAATAAATAACCCTGTCTTCATGGTGTACCACATTCGCACAAGGGTGAGTAACACATTGCGTTCATCCCCCTTCAAAGATAACAGTAAGTTAGGAAGAGCATCTAATATCGCTTTTCGTATATCAGGCTGGCCTATCATGGGTAAACTGTGCATTTCCTTATGCCATAAAGCGACCGCATCTTGTGCAGCTTGCGCTAACATCAATGTAAATTCAGGGTCTTGGGTTTGCCCTTCAAATACCCCTTGTTCATACTCTGTGCGTAACCACTCCCCGTACATTAATTCACATTTTGCTGGGGAAGAAAGCATGTTTAATTCACTTGATAAAAACACGGCAACTTCAAGTGGTCGGCGCCCTTCTGGATCAATCGGGTATAAGCCAGAAATCGCCATTAGCCCTCGCACAAGCTGTTCACGGCATATCTCTGTCAGCGGCTTGTCAACCACAACAAGTAAATCAATATCACTCGTTGGTCTTAGGCCACCCGAAACAGCCGATCCATGCAGATAAACTGCAATTAATGAATCAGATAAATATTTTTGCAAAATAGCTAAAGCGAGCTTTGCTTGAGGATGGGGCGTCATAAATATCGAGTCCTGTCTAACTTTATTAAATAAACATCATAATTTATCGACTCTATCTATTCCTTGAATAAAACATAGATAAAAAAATAGCCCCTAACGAGGAGCTATCCAATAAAGTCACTAACATTAAATGAGTGGTGGAATTGAAGGCAAAATAGGGACTTCAATTACCGTCGGCCCATTACGCTTAAACGCCTCTTCACACGTTTTTTTCACATCCTCCACCGTTTCAGCTCTCACCGCAGTGCAACCATACCCCTTACCTAAAGCCACAATATCTAAGTTTGGAATATCAAGCCCTGGCACGCCTGGGGTCTCTTCCAATACCGCAAATGATTTTAAAATTGCATATTCATTGTTTTTCACAATGATAAACACAATTGGTAAATTCTGCTGCGCTGCACTCCATAAACCTTGAATAGAGTACTGCATGGAGCCATCTCCAATAATGGCCATCACTGGGCGATGACGCCCACTATCCCTTTCTGCTAATGCAATCCCCACACTTGCAGGTAAATTCCAACCTAATGAACCGCTTGCAAATGTATAAAATGAATCAGGGGATTCAATTGGCCATTCACGATGAAGCTCACCTAGGTTTGAAGGTGATTCTTCTACTAAGACAGTCTCTTTCGGTGAAACTTCCCTTAACGTGCGAAATAACTCTGTTGCACTCAATATTGAGCTCTGGCTCGTTTGTTCAGGTGCTGCTGGGTGCGGCGCCAAACCATGAGGCTGTTTCACCACACTGTTTGATGCAGCACGCGGTGCAACTAAGTTGATTAACCCTTCTAGAGCAAGCACCGCATCACTTAATAAGCTATCGCCAACAGGGGCTCTCCCAGCTTCTATGGGGTCATCCGTGATATGCAATAATCGCAACTTTTCAGGAATATAACTCCCTGCAACATAAGGGTAATATCTAAATACTGGCGCACCAATAACAATGGCTAAGTCATGTCCTTCCAGTTTTTCAGATAATGGTTTAGTCGCAAAAGGTAACCCGCCTGCATATAACGGGTGCGTCTCAGGGAATGGCGGGCGTTCAGAAGCAGGCGCCGCCCACACGGGGACATTTAATTTCTCTGCAAGCTTAATGCCGATATCCCACCCTTGCCCTCGAGCAATGGCGGAACCATAAATTAGCACGGGATTCTTTGCATTAGATAACGCAGTGGCAAACTCTTGTAATCGAACAGGATCATAACCAATACGCTGTGGCACTGAACGAACGACTGCCTCTTGTGCTAATGCAGGTTTGTCCCAATCATCCAGCGGGATTGACAAAAATACGGGCCCTGCAGGCGGTTGCAGCGCCATCGCATAAGCGCGCATAAAAGCCGCGGGGACATCTTCTGCACGTACTGGCTGATAGCTCCATTTTACCCACGGTTTCGGTAAGGTTTCTGGCTCAATATTGGTAAGCCAAGGTTCCATTAATAACATTTCTCGCGTTTGGTTCCCCGCTGTAATGATTAATGGCGTGCGGTTCATATATGCCGTCAAAATATTACTCATGGCGTTGCTTAAACCTGCAGAAGTATGTACGTTGACCATTGCAACCTTACGCATTCCTTGAGCATAACCATCAGCGGCAGCGACAGCGGAGGCTTCTTGCAAGGTTTGGATATAACGAAAATCACTTGGGAAATCTTTCAAGAATGTTTCTTCTGTTGAACCTGGGTTCCCAAAAACGGTTGTAATATCCAACTTACGTAATAAATCAAAGGTGACTTGGCGGATCGTTTTTTGCATTTAAAACACTCCATAAAACAATATTAAAAACACCTAATAAAAAAGAAATTTTGAATTAAAGATATGCTTTTAGATTTGCACACCACTGCATAATTAAACAACCTAAATATAACCTAACCTATTGTAATTAGGCCATCATAGCAAACAATTGACTGACGAGATATCCGAGTAAATTTGACTTTTATATGGGTTTAAAATAATTTAAATAATAATAATCTTATAAAAACAATCTATTAATAAACAAGCCAAATTCGATAGCCTTAATAAGATGGTAAAATAAACCAAATATAAGCCTGAAACAAAATTATCAAATAACGTTTGTTTATTATATTTGTACTTATTCCATTTAAAAGTAACCATCCACAATTTATCATCGATAAAAGATTGATGTGTATTACTTAAAATCAAGAGGTTAATAAAATACCTGACACTTAATTGTCGATGGTTTTTTAGACGACGCTTTCGACAAAATTTGCACAATGCATCAAAAATAGATTATGTGCCCCATATTCCACTCCTACCTGTCTATTTTCTTTTATGTTGTACATCACATTTCTTATAATTACTTATGCTGCATGGCGTTCAGGTACATCCGTTTAAATTTCATTGTTATATCGCCACCTTCAAATAAATAAGTTCTTTGGAAACCTGCTATTCACGCTACTTCTCGCGATTTTCGCTTAATAAATACCATATTTTCATCCTGCCTAATACACAGCCTAGAGTTAACTAAAGGTTATAGATACCCAAACAAAACTCATTATTAAACAAAGGTTGCGCAAAGTAGCTTAATTTATCATTAATGTTAAATAACGATAAAAGAAGCTCTGGTAAGCTTATTTGAGGTAAAATAATGATTTTAGATGCCAGCTACACATTATTAGTCGCTTGTTTAGCGCTATTGATTGGGATGTTTGTTGTTAAATACACGCCCTTTTTACAGAAAAACCATATTCCTGAAGCCGTTGTTGGCGGTTTTATTGTGGCCATTATTTTATTGATTATCGATAAAACTGCAGGGTATTCTTTTACTTTCGATGCATCCTTACAAAGTATTCTGATGATCACCTTCTTCTCATCCATTGGGTTAAGTTCGGATTTTTCACGATTAATAAAAGGCGGCAAGCCACTGGTATTATTAACTATCGCCGTCACCATTTTAATTGCAATTCAAAATACTGTGGGTATGGGCATGGCAGTCATGCTAAATGAGAGCCCATTTATTGGCTTAATAGCGGGTTCAATCACCTTAACGGGTGGCCACGGAAACGCGGGGGCTTGGGGGCCAGTATTAGCCGATAAATATGGTGTTACAGGTGCCGTTGAATTAGCGATGGCATGTGCTACTTTAGGTTTAGTATTGGGTGGTTTAATTGGTGGTCCAGTAGCTCGCCATTTATTGAAAAAAGTGACAATCCCAAAAGCCACTGAATTAGAAAAAGAAACGATTGTTGAAGCATTTGAACAACCTAGCGTTAAACGTAAAATCAATGCCAACAATGTCATTGAAACTATCTCAATGCTGATTATCTGTATTGTTGTTGGTGGGTATATTAGTGCCTTATTCAAAGATACAGTTCTGCAATTACCGACCTTCGTTTGGTGTTTATTTGTCGGTATTATCATCCGAAATGTATTAACGCATGTATTTAAACATGAAGTGTTTGAGCCTACCGTTGATGTTCTTGGTAGCGTTGCCTTGTCATTATTCTTAGCGATGGCATTGATGTCTTTAAAATTCGGTCAATTAGCCAGCATGGCAGGCCCTGTTTTATTAATTATTGCTGTGCAAACTGTAGTTATGGTGCTGTTCGCCTGCTTTGTGACCTTTAAGATGATGGGCAAAGACTATGATGCGGTAGTGATTAGCGCGGGACATTGTGGATTCGGTATGGGGGCAACGCCTACTGCTATTGCAAATATGCAAACCGTCACAAAAGCATTTAGCCCGTCCCATAAAGCTTTCTTAGTCGTGCCAATGGTGGGGGCATTTATCGTGGATATTTCAAACAGTATCTTAATTAAAATATTCATCGAAATAGGTACCTATTTCGCCTAACCTACTTTATAAAGTGCCAGTTTATAACCAAAAGATATAGACTGGCATTTTCCTTTCTCGTTAAAGTATCTCCTTATGCAAAAAATTCTTTTCTCGTATCCCATCACAAAATGACGACCGCATCGGATTAAATAGGATTAATTCGGTAAAATACCTTGATAAACAAAAATGGTAGGTTTCATAGCATGAAATTACGGCATCTTGATATATTTTACGCAGTCATGACTTGTGGTTCTTTAACACGAGCGGCAGAAGTCCTTCATATTTCTCAACCCGCGGCGAGTAAAGCGTTAAAACATGCAGAGCAGCAGCTTGGATTGGTTTTATTTCAACGAATTAGAGGAAAACTAATCCCTACAGATGAAGCGAATTTATTGTTTGAAGAGGCAAAAGAAGTTTATCAAAATTTAGATAAGCTCAGAATTTTAGCACAAAATTTATCCCGTAATCCGCAAGGTAAATTAGCTATCGGCTGTTTGCCAAGCCTAGGGTTAAACCTAGTACCCGAAGTCACCGCCCTGTTTATTAAAAAACACCCCAATATAAAACTCACGATTGGAACCCACCACACAACAGATATTCTGCAATTATTAACACAGCAAGATTTGGACATTGGTATTGGCTTTAATCTTGAAATCGAAGGGGGGATTACTGTGCTGCCAATTGCTGATATTCCCTTAGTCTATGTTGACAGTCAGCCACCATTACACACCCCCGTTTCCTTAGTTGATATTGACCAAGAACGTTGGATCCATCCTGGCTCTGATTCATTGTCTCAGCTTTTACAAAAGCGTCATCAATTCGCTGAATCAAATATCAGCGTACACACTTACCATATGGCTGCCGAGTTTGTTCAAGCAGGGTTAGGTTGCAGCATTACGGATATTTTCTCAGCAGAACACACACTACCAGAATCGATGATCTATCCGTTAAAAGAAGGACTGCGATTAGCGGTTTCTGTTTTTCACCGTGCAGATAAACCATTAACCAAAGCCGCACAAAATTACGTCAATACATTAGCGTTAACTCTCGAAAAAAGGAATAAAGTCGTTAACCAAAAGTTATACTCTGGTAATGAAAACTCAATTGTTTAGTTAGCCTATTCGCCGTTAAATATTCATTCCTACATTATTATAGGTTGTGGAATATTATGGCTAAACATGTGGTGATTATTGGAGCGGGTGTGATTGGGTTAAGCACCGCATACGCGTTAATTAAAGCGGGTCAAACCGTCACCTTGCTTGAATCTGATTCAGATGTCGGAATGCAAACCAGCTTTGCTAACGGTGGGCAGCTGAGTTACCGCTATGTTTCGCCACTTGCCGATTCTGGCGTTCCCTTACAAGGGCTGCGCTGGATGGGGAAAAACGACTCCCCGTTGAATCTGAAAATAACCCCATCAATTCAGCAATGGTCATGGTTAGCGCAATTTACCCTAGCGTGTAACCGTAAAACCAATAAAATCAATGGTGCACATATTCTGCGCTTATCACTATTAAGCCAAAACATAATGAATATGTGGCGGAAAAATGGTGATATCGCTGACTTTGCTTGGGAAAAATCAGGGAAATTAATTATTCATCGCGATAAAAAAAGCTTTCAAAAAGCGTGTGAAACGGCTGATAGTCAATTTCAAAAAATCTTAACGCCCGCTGAAATTACTGAGTTAGAACCCTCTCTAAAACATATCCAATCACAGCTCGTTGGCGCAATTTATGCCCCTGATGATGAAAGTGCCGATTGTTATTTATTTTGCAAAAACGTGCTGCAATATTTAAACACGCAGCCACAGTTTACTCTCTGCTTGCAACGTAGTGTCAAATCCTTTACCCAACACAATAATTGCATTACTGGAATAGTCACTCACCAGGGAAATATTCAGGCTGATGAGGTTATTGTTTGTGCTGGCAACGGCAGCCGAGAATTACTTAAACCGCTGGGAATTGATGTCCCTATGTTAGGTTTAAAGGGATATAGCCTTAGTGTTGAATATCCTCAAGCTGAGCATTGTGTGCCCAAAATTAATGTGACGGATTATGGTAATAAAATTGTTTATGCCAAATTAAACGACCAACTGCGCATCGCTGCCATGGTCGATATTGGTTATGATGATTCAGGGCTGCGCGATAACCGCGTGAATGCCTTAAAGGACATTGTGAAAAAAACGTTTCCACATTTACCTAAAGTGGATGATGCCCCTGCATGGTATGGGTTACGGCCATCAACACCAAAGGGCCCACCACTATTAGGAAAAACTACCTATAAAAACCTTTGGTTAAATATTGGCCATGGTAGTTTAGGGTTTACTCTAGCTGCGGGCAGTGCAGAAATATTAAGTCAATTGATTACGACAAAAACATCCCCCATTTCTCTTGCAGGATTAACGAGGTAAATATGAGTATTAAACGAAATAATCCAAAGCCACGCCTAGCAGACAGTGTTGAGTTTGGTGGCCTTGTGTACTTATCTGGCCAAGTTCCTAGCGATTTAACGGGTGACATTACACAACAGACTCAAGACGTTCTTGATAAAATTGATGCATTATTAGCAGCAAGTCAAAGCGATAAAACGTGCATTTTATCCGCTCAAGTTTGGATTAAAAATATGCATCGGGACTTTGCTGCATTTAATGCGGTTTGGGAAAGCTGGATGCCTGTTGAGCACAGCCCAGCACGTGCAGCTGTTGAAGCGAATATGGCGCGGGAACAAGTACTTGTAGAAATCATGGTGACTGCTGTACAACGATAACATCAGATATCATTAAAGACAGGGCGATAAACTGGCCGCCCTATCTTAAACTTTAACTTATTGATTTACCGCCGATAAATGATTTTTTATTTGTTTATCGTTCTGGCCTTTCACACCATTTTTGTATGCGACAATGTCTGCCATTATCGCTAACGCAATTTCAGGCGGCGTTTTGCTACCAATTGGAATACCAATAGGCGCGTGAATACGGTCGATTTCCGCCAATGACATTCCGCCAGCGCCCAATAACCGTTCACGTCGACGTGCACTTGTGCGGCTTGACCCCATTGCACCAATATAAAACGCAGGGGTATTCACAGCCTCCATCAATGTTAGGTCATCAATACGAGGATCATGTGTTAAAGAAACAATGGCCGTATTTGGCGTACAACTTTGGGACTCTAAATAACGGGCAGGAAATAATTTAATCACCTCAAACTGGCTAGAAAGCTGCCCAGAAAAACGCCCTAATTCATCCTCACGGTGCTCGCAAATGATCACTTCGAACCCCAATGTTGCCGCAAAACTTGCACAATAAATCCCAACATTCGAGATCCCTGCAATAATTAACCGTGGTGGTGCGGCAATATAAAATTGAATGTCATCACCAACACGCTCTATTTGGGTTGGAATCTGTTGATTATTGGCTGTACTGATTTCACCGCGTTGGGGCAAGATGATTTTTTTATTAATTGCGGTATATCCTAATAGTGCTTGATGTATTTCAGTGAGATAACTAACACTTTCGTCACTCTTAGGTAAATATTCAATTAAAACATCTAAACTACCATCACAAGGCAAATTCACTTTCGCCTCTAATCCACCGCGACCATAGCGAACAATTTGACTACCATTTAGGTATTTCGCATCTTGAATACGCTGAATAAAATCTTCCTCAATACAACCACCTGACAAAGAACCAACATACTGGCCATCCGCTTTTGCGACAAGGAGCGACCCTGGGCTGCGAGGAGAAGAACCATACGTACTCAGCACAGTACACAACCAAATGGGCTCTTCTTTTATCCAAGAAAGGGCTTGAGAGATAACAAAAACATCTTCACGCAGCATACTTGCTCCTATTCATTATCAACTATTGGATAATCAATATCTTTAATAACACTTTCATCATTTATCTCTAATTCATAAACAAAATTGTGACGTAATATTGATTTTGCCCCATCATCCCCTGCTAATTTAATTAATTCTGAATAATACTTTGCAGATATTCCCACTGGATGACCAGGCAATCCACCATATACAGGTCTAACGAGCGAATGGTGATTGAGGTTATTGGCAACACAGAGGAGTAGACTGCTACTTATATAAGGCATATCCGCTAATTGAATTAACCAACCATCTAAATAAGATGTATTTTTAATGCCCAACGCTATAGATTCGCCTAATCCATCACTATCTAACAATGAGAATGGAATATTATATTGTAAGCAACTGTGAATAACCCCCTCATTATCAGGCCTGGTTACAACATGAACAGCAAGCTTGCTATCCATTGAATTTAAAAGTGTTTTTTCAAAAACAGTTTGTTCACCTAATAGAAGATTCAATTTACTGCCTTTTCCACCTGCATTTTTAAAACGCTGGCTGCGACCAGCTGCTAATATTAATATGCCAATATTCATAATTGTAATTATTCAGACGTATATTTATTTATGCTCTAATAAATAAGGGATATTCAATAAGATAACAAGTTATTGTTAATAGTAGCTTGCCAACCATTCACAATTAGACAATATTTGAATCAGTATGTAATAATTTTCAGAGTAATGATAAATAAAACAATATAGATGTAATATAATAAGTGTAAGGGTTTATTATGAGCAAAAGCAATGTCGAACTCTCCCGCAGACACTTTCTAAAATGTGCCGTTGTTGCTGGAATTTCAGTGTATCTCGCCCCTTTATATAGCCGCGCTTTTGATGTGCTATTTGAGGAAAAAATTCTTCAGTCCCCAGACTGGAACCCCGTTGATAAGCGAATAAAATTTCGTATTGATGCCTTTTCTAAAGTGCAAGGTGAAAAAGTTTTCGCCAGAGACATCCGAGCACGGGATATTCCCCACTGGCCAAAACAACAAGGCCACGCATTTTTACTCAGAGTGACCCAAGCGGACAAAATTTACCAAGGTTTTAACCTCGATAGGCTCAGCGATGGCTTGATGCCAGACCGCATTGTGACGGCAAGTGACTTAGAAAAAGACGGTGTTGCTTTCCCTGAGTTTTACGGAGAAGACTTGCTTCTTCCCGAAGGGAAAACCCCTGCCTATTTAGGCCAAGCTGTGGCACTGCTCATTTACCATGACTTTGCAAAATTCCGCTTTGCCAAAGAAACGCTTAAATTCCACGATGATATTATTCAATATGGTGCATTTACAGGGCCATTAGAACGTGACCCTTGGGGCACCTATCGTGGAGTACGTATTGGAAGTGAAAACCCTTACGACCCAGATATTTATTCCAGTATGAAAGACATGCCGATATCACCCATTGGGATGAAAAAACATCTTCCCGTATGGCCTGAAGGCCGTGAAGGTGGAAAACTGGATGAAGAAGGTATGTTTTTTGCCGATGCGCTAGCCAAACAATTGGAAAATCCCCCTGAAGACTGGTTAGTCATTAAACGCAAATATTCAACTCAATCCATTGATACCGCTGCATTAGAGCCTGATAATGCCAATGGTTGGTATGATGCAAAAACGCAATCATTCCACCTTGTGATCCCAACTCAGTCACCACAAGAAGTGGCGGCATCGTTGCCTGAAATGCTGGCTAAATCAACGTTCCCAATTAAGCAAATATTCCTACATCCTTGTTTTACAGTGGGTTATGGTTCAAAAGACCACGCCCCATTCCCTTATTATGGCGCCATGGCAACACTATATGGCGATGGCGTACCTATTCGTCTAGCTAATGACCGCTATGAGCAATTCCAATCCAGTATCAAGCGCCACGCTTTCGACATGGATTACACATTAGCCGTCAACAAGAAAACACATAAAATTGAAGCTCTCAGCGCCTCATTTATTGGTGATGGCGGTGGACGCTGTAACTTTACACCATCCGTTGTGATGGTTGGTGCCACGGGAGCACAGGCGATTTATTATATTCCTCGTAGTGACCTTTCTGCAGTTGGCATTGCATCACGAGCGGTCGATGCTGGCTCTGCTCGAGGTTACGGCACACTGCAAGCCATGGCTGCTACCGATATGTTAATGGAGGAAGCTGCGAAGCTGCTCAAGGCTGACCCCATTGAATTTCGCCTAAACAATCTAATCAAATCAGGGATGAAAAATACCCAAGGGGCAATCCCGGGCGGCGCGATCCGTGCCGATGAAGTATTAACGCGCTGCGCAGCTCACCCGATGTGGACCGAAAGGGCCAAACGCAAAGCCGATTACGAAGCCAAAAATAGTGGGAAATTTTTTGGTACAGGGATTTCCTGTGTGCAAAAAGACTTTGGGACAGGCGCGGAATCGTCATTTGCTCGTGTAGAGCTAACGCGAGAAGGCAAAATTGCCATCTACCATAGTGGGGCTGAAATGGGAACGGGCATGTCTACCTCTCAAGCCGTTGTATGCGCAAAATGGCTTGGAAAACCCGCTGAACTTGCTCACTTTTCTGTAGCTGACTGGTCGATTTTGCCTATGATATCAACGGGTAACCCGTTTGCCATGGCACAGGAAGAACAAGACCGCTTAGCGCAAAACCCACTCTGGACGCCAAATTATTGCTCACCGTCAAGTGCCAGTAATTCCGCATACTACTTTACCCACAGTACAGAAGAAGCGGCTCGACTCGTGTTCGAACATGGACTGTGGCCAGCTGCAATGTCAATTTGGCAAGAGGGCATTGGCGGAGGGCAAGCCGCACCATTAGTTGTACGCCGCGAAGATGCACGCTGGGTTGCTGAAGGGCTAACTGCCGATGGATTAGAGGTGTTAAGTTTACAGCGATTAATCGATCGCACCTTTGAAATGGGGGGTGTGACAGGTGCAGTTAGCCACGTATTTAACCGCTGGCAATGGGCTGAAGCCGATTTTAGCATTCAAGGCGAAATGCGCCGCTTACCCGTCGATGGGCTCGCGTTGCGTTTTGCTGAAAAGGATTACCAAGTCTGTCATCGTGAAAAAGCCTATTACCCTGATACGCAAAGAAATAACGCAGGTGTAACCTACTACAGTGCAGTAGCGACTGTCACAGAATTGTCCATTGATAAAGCCACGGGGCAAGTTGAATTACTTGACCATCACACCGTTGTGGAATGCGGTAATTTAATCGTTCCACAACTGGTTTCAGGGCAAATCCAAGGTGGTCTCGCAATGGGTATCGGTCATGCCCTCCATGAATATTTACCTCTGTATGAAGACGGCCCTGGTAATGGAACATGGAACTTCAACCGTTACCATCTTCCACTCGCCAGTGACGTTGCAGTTTGGCAGCAGACCAGTGAAATCCTACCAGGACTCTCAGAAACCGATCCCCCAAAAGGGGTTGCTGAGGTAGTGATGATCCCTGTGGTTTCATCTATCGTCAATGCTATCGCCGATGCAACTGGCCACCATTTCTTGCACCTCCCTGTGCGAGCTAAAGACATTCAAGAGGTATTATCATGAGCTTAAATTTCCTTCCGCTGACATTAACCATTAATGGTCAATCTTATGGGCCAATGGATGTACCTGAAGGCCTCATGATGATTGATTTCCTTCATGAATATGTTGATTTAACGGGTTCACGTCTAGGTTGTGGTCAAGGTATTTGCCACGCCTGCGTGGTGATCTTAGACCACCCTTCAGGTACCAGTGAAGAGATCCGCACCTGCATCACAGGCGCTCACTTTTTTAACAACAAAAGCATTCGTACCATTGAGGGGGCTGCAACTAAAGCGGAAAATGGGGATGTGAAATTATCCCCTGTGCAACAAGCTTTTATTGAGCATTTTAGCTTCCAGTGTGGCTATTGCACTCCTGGTTTTGTCAATGCAGCAACCGTTTTTATTGAGGAACTTCAACGTAACCCAATTAAAGAGGAAGAATTAGAGGAAGCCATTAAGCAGGCTCTGAACAACCATATTTGCCGTTGTACAGGCTACGTTCGTTATTATGATGCGGTGCGAGAAGTTGTTCTTGCTACTCCTGGGCTTATCAAGGAGGCAATCAAATGATCAAAAAAATCATTTTATGGCTGATTGCGATAATTATCGTCGTTTGGGCTGTACTTTACTGGTATGAAAGCCGTACATTGGATGGCCCCGCTCAAAAAGTGACCTCAACTCCCCAAGAAATTGAACGAGGTCGCTACCTGACCCTCGCTAGCGACTGCGCAGCTTGCCATACCAGCACTAACGGCGCACCACTTGCGGGCGGATTTCCCCTTGATACGCCTTTTGGTACCATCTATAGCAGCAACTTGACCCCTTCTGCAGATTTTGGGATTGGCCGCTGGACAAAAGATCAGTTTTATAAGGCGCTTACTCAAGGGATCTCACCGCCGAGTAAACACCTTTACCCTGCGATGCCATATACCTCCTACAAAGGTATAACCCGAGAAGACTCCGATGCAATTTACAGCTACTTGATGAGCCGCCCAGCAGTGGATGTTGCACCACCCGAAAACTCATTGCCTTTCCCGCTAAATCAGCGCATGGCAATGATTGGTTGGAACCTGCTATTTTTTAACGATAAACCGCTTCCAGACAGCTCTCAAGGCAGCTCTCCTGAATGGCAACGTGGAAAATATTTAGTTAACGTATTGGAACACTGCTCTGAATGCCACACGCCAAGGGGAGCTTTAGGTGAAATGGATTTGGACAACTATATGAAAGGTGGTGCATTAGGGCGCTTTATCGCACCTGACATTACGCCAGAGGCGCTCGCTGCACGTGGCTGGACAAAACAGGATTTACAGCAATTTTTCATGACGGGTATCGCCCCACAAGGTTCAGCCTATAGTGATATGCACCCTGTGATTTACCTGAGTTCACAGCATTTAACTCCTGAAGATAATAGCGCAATCGCCACTTATCTGATGGGCGACAACCCACCGACCACATTGCCACTAAAAATGGGCGAAGGTAACCCACAAGGCCGACAAGTGTATTTAGAAACTTGTTCTGGCTGCCACGCTTACGATGGTGGCGGTAAACCGAATGTGGCCGTTGCGATGAAAGGCAATTCAACATTACGTGATGTAGACAGTACCAATCTGATTAATGCTATTTTGGATGGTTTACCAGAACAACAATTTCCGAATAATCAAAGCCTACAAAGCATGCCAGGTTTTGCGAATAAGCTGAGCGACCAACAAATCAGCGAATTAGTCAATTTTCTACGTGTTGAATGGGGTGGTCAACCTGCTGATGTAACGCCAGAACACGTTAAAGCCTTACGTCAATAACCTAAAAAAGCCAGACTAACAAAATGAACCGGTCAGTCTGGCTTCTCATTAAAATTAATAACAATCAAAAAATAGAATCGTTATATATTTAATTATATATTGAATTTATTTAAAAATAATCAAAATGATTTTAACCCATTAACTCAACATGAATTTTAGGCAGTGATTTTTGTTAAAATTGTCCAATTAAGATTACTCCACCAAGATTATTCACTTTCTTGTATAAAACCCTTTACTCATTTCCCATAACCCTTTATAGATACCCATACTATTTATGTAACTTATTGAGTAATCACATATTAACCATCTAAATGTGATTTGATTTATTTGTCATAAAATAATCTTATATTTAATTATACAAACACATTATTTATTACTACCTCTAATGCAAATCCCCCTAATAATAAAATTTGGGAGTACATAATGACGGGACATATTTCTAGGCGTAATTTTATTAAATTAGGTACCATCGCAGGGATTACCGTCATGGTAGGTAAACTCCCTTTTGCCCTTGCGGTTGAATTGGATTCAGATTCACCGAAAACCGACTGGATTGGGCAAAATGGTAAAGCGCGTTTTCGTTGGGATGGCGTTGAAAAAGTCACGGGGAGAAAAAACTTCGCCCGTGATTACCGCGCCAAAGATATTCCAGGCTGGCCAAAAAAACAAAGTTATGCCTTTATGTTAAAAGCCACCAATGCGGATAAAATATTTGAAGGTATTGATATTTCAATGCTAGGGCCAAACTTACAACCTGATAAAGTCATCTTACAAGAAGACCTCATCCGTGATGGCCTGAATATCCCCCAAGATACAGGGATGGGCAAAGGTTTTTACGGTACCAATGTGCTAGTTCCGTTAGGGGAAACAGCACCAATTATTGGCCACCCAGTTGCCATTTTGATTTACCAAGACTTTGATAAATACAGTGCAGCGCAGCGTATGTTGCGCTTTGCAACGAATACAGTGAAATATGGCGCCGTTACAGGCCCTAAACCACCTGCAAATTATGGGGCGGCCCGCTATGTACGAATTGGTGGGGAAACGCCGCTTTCCCCATCAATTTTCTCCCCTTACCAGGATTCTGGGATTAAAGGCGGTTTTGATGGCAATACACCTGTTTGGCCTCCTTATGACCCTAAACATGCCATCACCGTTCCCCCTGTTATTCGCAAAGATCGTGGTGGAGGCTTTATTCAAGCCCTTCATCAAGCAGAACAACGGCCTGATAAGCAAGAAAGAGCCATGGATTACGCACGGGAAATTGAGCAAGAAATTGCCGCAGCACGCCAAAACCCAGACAAATTTGTGCTTGAACGCCACGGTTTTTCGCAATCCATCGACCCTTGCGCCATGGAGCCTGATAACTGCAACACATGGTATGATGCCAAAACCAAAACTCTGCATATTTTGACGGCGACACAATCTCCCGCAGGTGTCGTCAATGCAGCGGCAGAATTATCGAAAAATAACAAACACTTTCCTGTTGAAAACATTGTTTTATTAACAGGCTCAACGGTGGGCTATGGTTCGAAAGATTATTCGGTTTTTCCATTCTATGCCTTAGTTGCCAGTTTTTACGCAGATGGCCTGCCTGTGCGCATGGCTAATGACCGTTATGAACAGTTCCAAATGGGGATGAAGCGCCATTCGATTGAAATGGACGTGACCATTATCGGCGATAAAAAAACGGGGAAATTTGATGTTTTAAAAGGCACATATAACTGCAATGGCGGAGGGCGTGAAAACTTATCCGTTGCGGTTTCTCATGTTGCGGTACGGGGTGCACAATCTATTTATTATTTCCCAAAATCTGATTTAACCGCGCTCGCCATGGCAACGCCTGCGGTTGAAGCTGGTTCAATGCGAGGTTTTGGGTCGCTGCAATCCATGGCAGTAACTGAATTGATGGTAGATGAAATAGCGCATAACCTGAATATCGACCCAATAGAGTTACGCCGTCGTAACGCCATTTTAGAAGGTTATCCGAATACCCAAGGTGGCGTAATCGCAGGAGACCCACGCAATGTGGAAATGCTGAACTTGGCAGAAAAGCATCCGATTTGGCAAGATCGTGAGAAAAACAAAACCGAATATGATGCCAAAAACCCTGGTAAGCTGTACGGTGTTGGCTTTGCTCAAGTTCAACAAGTGTATGGTTCTAGCGGCGTACCTACCATCCTTTCCCTTGAATTTGATGCCGACGGTAAACTGACCATGCGCCACTGCATGCAAGAAATCGGCACAGGGGGAACGACTGCTCAACAAGTGATGGTATGGCAAGCTCTCAGTAAAGCTCCTGATGTAGTGGAGTTTGGCGTCACCGAATTTGCTGAATTACCGTTAAAAACCAGCTGGGCAGATCAGAAAAAACAAGACGAACTTGCCAAAAGCGACCCGTATTGGACACCTGCGTTAATCCCTGATATGAGCTCATCCAGTGGAGTCTACTATATCGGTTTTGGCACACGCCAAGCGGGTCACTTCTTACTGGAAAATACCTTATGGCCTGCGGCAAAAAGCATTTGGAGCGAAGGCCCTGGAGGCGGTGCATTTAACGGTCTAAATGTTGAGTTTTCAGATATTCGAGTGGGGCCCGATGGCATTGGAGGTGGTGGTATGAAGCCCATCCCTTTCAATATTTTAGCCAAGCGTGCCCATGAAATGGGACTAATCACGGGGATTGCAGTACATGGTTATTCCAGCTGGCAATGGGCTCGCGCTGATTTTGATATTCCAACCGTGGGGCTAAAAAACCTGCCTCTTGATGCCATATCCATTCGTTATGGTGATGGTGCGCCAAATGAATTGAAAAAACAAATGACAACAGGCGGTTACCACTTTATCAAACGTAAAATGGCGTACTACCCACCGACTCAACGTGCGAAAGCAGACCCAACAACGGTCACTCCCGCGTGTTGCTTAGTCGAGCTCAACGTCAACACCATGACGGGGGAAGTGGATGTAATGCGCCATCATATGATTATGGACCCCGGTACCATGATAGTCCCTGAGCTGGTTTCTGGGCAAATTCAAGGTGGTACGGCAATGGGCATCGGGCATGCATTGATGGAAGAACTGCCACTGTATGAAGATGGCCCGGGTAACGGTACGTGGAACTTTAACCGCTATGTTTTACCCCGTGCAAAAGACGTGGCCGTTTGGCAGCAAACCATCGATTATTTGCCTCCGTTGTCTGAAACCTCGCCGCCGAAAGGTATGGCAGAACTAGGGATGATCCCTATCCTTCCCGCCACTAGCAACGCACTCACCCACGCGACAGGGAAACGTTTTTATGAATTTCCTATTACGGTAGATAAAATTAAAAAGGCCCTCTCATGAATATCAAAAATGCCGTTCCGATTATTGAGCGCAAGCCATTAACCTTAACCATCAATGGTCAAAAAATTGGCCCTATTGACGTCCCTGTTGGGATGCCAATGATTGAGTTCCTTCATGAATATCTAGACCTAACAGGAACTCACTTTGGTTGCGGACAGGGGATTTGCCACGCCTGCACCATCATGGAAATTCAACCTGATGGCACTACTGTTGAAAGCCGTACCTGTATTTTTGGCGCACACTACTTTAATAACAAAAATATTGTCACTATCGAAGGGCAAGCAAAACTGGATGAACAAGGAAACGTTGTCGAATTGACCTCGATCCAACAAGCGTTTATCGAAAACTTCTCTTTTCAATGTGGCTATTGCGCACCAGGTTTTGTCACAGGAGCCACAGTGTTCCTCGATAAACTCAAAAAGAATCCAGTCAAACGGGTTGACCTTGAACAAGCCATTGAAGAGGCGCTAAATGAGCATATTTGCCGCTGCACTGGGTATGTGCGTTACTACGAAGCTGTGAGGAAAGTCGCCCTCGACACTCCTGGCTGCGTAATTGATTAGGGAGAACGACGATGACTAACTCTCGTTCCATACGTAAAACGCTCTATATCATCATTGTACTATTTGCTGCACTGATGCTTTCAATCCTGTTTGGTGCATTTCGTACCTCCAGCATTGGCCCTGACTTAGACAAACCACTCACCTCGGAAGAAGTCGCAAGGTTAATACCTCGCGGGCAAGAACTGGCTATTGCAGGGGATTGTTTTGGTTGCCACTCTTTACCTGAGGGGCCTCTAGCCGCTGGTGGACGGGCTATCGGAACACCGTTTGGTACCATTTATTCCACTAATATCACCCCTGATAAACAATTCGGTATCGGTAACTATACGCGTGCCGATTTCCATCGCGCGCTTAAAGATGGCATTGGCAAAGAAAGGGGCAACCTCTACCCTGCAATGCCGTTTGTTTTCACACATATGACAACCTCAGAAGATATTGATGCACTGTATGCGTATGTGATGACCTTGCCGCCAATGGCCGTGGCCAACAAAGAGAATACAGGCGTATTTGTTTTACCTGTTCGCCCGTTTATGAACTTTTGGACGCTACTTAATTTTCCGAAACAAAATGCCCCACACGATCCACAACGCTCTGAGCAATGGAACCGAGGTGCATATATTGTGGAAGGTCTCGCCCACTGCGGAGCCTGCCATTCACCACGTAACCTGATGATGGGCGTAGAATTTTCTCGCTCATTACAAGGGGGGGAAGAAGCGGGTCTTGCAATTCCAGATATCACCGCACAAGCGTTATCTAAACATGGCTATGACACTGCGTCTTTGAGCCAGTTTTTACTGACAGGTAATGCCCCTCAAGGCTCAGCCTTTGCCGATATGAGTACCGTGACGCATTTTTCCACCAGCCAAATGAAGAAAAGCGATGTGGATGACATGGCGATTTACTTAATGACGGACAAGCAAGGAAAGGTGTTAGGCGCTAAAGCACCACCTGCTCCATTACCAGAAGCCAGTCCCCAACCTACCGCGGATATTAGCGCAACAATGGAAACGGGTCGCTTGATGTATATGTCCACTTGTGCGGGTTGCCACGGCATTACAGGTGAAGGCGTACCGAATGGTATTCCGGCTTTAAAAGGCAATGCTATTTTAGCCATGGATAGCCCTGAAACCTTTATCAGCGTAGTATTAACAGGTATCCCGACGACCACATTCCCCAATGGGCAACGCATGTACGCCATGCCAAGTTTTGCCGACGATTTGGACCCTCAAGAAATCGCCGATTTGCTTTCATGGGCACGTGCTGAATGGGGTGGTCAAGGCAAGCCCGTTACCGCCGAACAAGTTGAAAAGCTGAAAAAATCGATGCAATAACTCAAAAACGCCTCTTAAATTAAGGGGCGTTTTTTCACCTGCTCAACGTCGTTAAACTTATTTTCGCACACAAACAAGTAATGCCCACACATTTCAGACTCTTTATCACCAAACTCAAGTTGCCCTCTATCACTTTGGCGTAATACCATAGATAAATCCATGCGTAGCACGCCAATCAAAGCTAATCATTTGCTTTATAATTAATTCTAGTTCCATTTAACCTAACAATCTGAAGAATGGAAAATATAAGATGAACAAATACGAGGTATCTAATAATGAAGGGAAATTTACCATAGATTCTGATTATGAGGTATTGGCGAATAAGCTAAGACTTTCAAGCATTGATGATATCAATGATGCAGAGATAGTCCTGTTAGAAAAACTGTATCAAGTCATTTTCGAAGAACAATTTCCAACAGAACAAATCACCGTATCACTTATCCAGCGCTGGCACCACCAATGGCTAGGGAATGTTTACGAGTGGGCAGGTCAGTTACGCACGGTGAATATTAACAAGGGTGGCTTTATGTTTGCCCCTGCGGGTCGTGTTGCAAAGTTACTCGAACAATTCGAGAAAGAGTACCTAAAGAAATATACGCCATGTACAAATATGAGCCGTGAGCAAACCATAGAAGCTATTGCAACAGTGCATGTGGAATTGATTCTGATTCATCCGTTTAGGGAAGGAAATGGGCGCTTATCGCGCTTACTCGCTGATGTGATGGCCGTACAAAATGGCTTACAAACACTAAATTATGAAAGTTGGTTCTGTCATCCTGAGCAATATATTGCTGCAATCCATGCAGGGATAAACCTTAATTATGAACCAATGAAATATTGGATTAACGAAGCCTTAAAAACAAATTAAATTGCTAATTTCAAATGTCCAAACTTTTCACGTTTCGTTTTCAATTCTTCCTCAAGACGACGAGGCTCCTGCCCTATTTCAATCGCTGTAGACGTTGTCACTGCACGAATAATTTGAATACGTGTCGGTTTTGTTGCTTGAATTAATTCATTCTTTTTCATTGTAGCCTCACTTCAAACGGGCAATAGTGCATTTTATCATCGTGGTTTAATATTAATGACGCTAATTTGATCAGTATGTAAATTTAGAACAGTAAACTCTAGCAAGAATAGCACGCGAGTCATAAATGTCTAAATAGACAACGACACATTTCAGACTCTTTATCACCAAACTCAAGTTGCCCTCTATCACTTTGGCGTAATACCATAGATAAATCCATGCGTAACACGTTTGCCTACTCTCATTTGATGGGATCTGTGGTATTTTATACCCTTTAGTGAACGTTAAACTCGCTCACAGAACTTCGTTAACTCAATACGCTAGAACAGACAACACTATGACTGATAAGCAAAGCTTCGAATCCCACACACCAATGATGCAGCAGTATTTAAAACTAAAAGCACAACATTCAGACATACTGCTGTTTTATCGTATGGGGGACTTTTACGAACTGTTCTTTGATGATGCTAAAAAAGCCTCACAATTACTGGATATCTCCCTAACAAAACGCGGGCAATCTGCGGGTCAACCCATTCCGATGGCGGGTGTACCACACCATGCTGCCGAAGGTTACCTCGCCAAACTGGTGCAAATGGGCGAATCTGTCGCGATTTGCGAACAAATTGGCGACCCAGCGACCAGTAAAGGCCCCGTTGAGCGCCAAGTGGTACGCATTGTCACACCAGGCACCATCACCGATGAAGCATTATTAAATGAACGCCAAGACAATCTACTCGCCGCAGTATGGCAAGATGCTCAAGGCTACGGCTTTGCCACACTAGACATCACGTCAGGCCGCTTTATTATCAGCGAAATTTCTGATGAAGAAACCCTGCAAGCCGAGTTACAGCGTACGCGCCCTGCAGAGCTTTTGTACCCAGAAGATTTCGCCAGTATGTCCTTGATTGAACATAATAAAGGCTTACGTCGCCGTCCATTATGGGAATATGAACTGGATACGGCAAAACAACAGCTTGGATTGCAATTTGGCACCAAAGATTTAATCGGTTTTGGCGTAGAGAATGCCCATAAAGCCCTACGTGCTGCAGGTTGTTTGCTGCAGTATGTCAAAGATACCCAACGCACTTCGCTACCACATATTCGCAGCATTGTGATGGAAAAACAAAATGATAATGTCATTTTGGATGCGGCAACACGCCGTAATCTAGAAATCACCCAAAACCTTGCGGGTGGCACTGAAAATACACTCGCCTCTATTTTAGACATGTGCGTAACACCAATGGGTAGCCGCATGCTAAAACGCTGGTTACATACCCCACTGCGTAATATCCAAGTATTGAATAACCGCCAGCAAGCAATTAGCGCTTTGCAGGAACACGGTTTTGAATTACAACCGTTTTTACGCCAAATTGGTGACTTAGAACGCGTTCTTGCTCGCCTTGCACTGCGTTCTGCGCGACCACGTGATTTAACTCGTATGCGTTATGCATTCCAGCAATATAGCGATATACATCAAATTCTTAGCCAATCCAGTAGCCCGTATTTAAAAGAACTACAAAGCCGAATTGGGCAATTTGATGAACTGCAAAGTTTATTGGAAACCGCAATTATCGATGCTCCCCCTGTATTAGTACGTGACGGTGGTGTGATTGCCCCTGGTTACAATAGCGAACTCGATGAATGGCGTGCTTTGGCCGATGGCGCGACAGATTACCTCGACCGATTAGAAATTCGCGAGCGCGAAAAATTAGGTATCGACACCTTAAAAGTTGGTTATAACGCGGTTCATGGTTATTATATCCAAGTCAGCCGCGGCCAAAGTCATCTCACGCCAATTCACTATGTACGTCGCCAAACCTTAAAAAATGCTGAACGCTACATTATTCCTGAGCTCAAAGAGTATGAAGATAAGGTTCTAACCTCTAAAGGGAAAGCATTAGCCATCGAAAAAGCGCTATATGACGAACTGTTTGATATGCTACTTCCACACCTTGCTGCGTTACAAACCAGTGCAGAGGCATTATCAGAACTCGATGTCTTAGCCAACCTTGCTGAACGCGCAGAAACATTAGGTTATGCCTGCCCACAACTCACTGAAAAAGCAGGTATTCAGATTACAGAAGGCCGCCATCCAGTCGTTGAACAAGTATTAAGTGAGCCGTTTATTTCCAACCCGCTTTCATTATCTCCACAGCGCCGTTTGTTGATCATTACAGGGCCAAACATGGGCGGTAAAAGTACCTATATGCGTCAAACTGCGCTGATTACCTTGCTTGCCTATATCGGTAGCTTTGTGCCCGCTAGCAAAGCGGTTATTGGCCCAATTGATCGTATTTTTACTCGTGTAGGTGCCTCGGATGATCTTGCTTCTGGTCGTTCAACATTCATGGTGGAAATGACTGAAACAGCCAATATTTTGCATAATGCAACCGAACACAGCTTGGTCTTGATGGATGAGATCGGTCGTGGTACCTCAACGTATGACGGGCTTTCTCTTGCATGGGCTTGTGCTGAAAACTTAGTCAATAAAATCAAAGCAATGACATTGTTCGCAACCCATTATTTTGAACTGACAACCTTACCTGAAAAACTGGAAGGCGCCGTAAATATCCATCTTGATGCCATTGAGCACGGTGATACCATCGCCTTTATGCACAATGTTCAAGAAGGTGCAGCCAGTAAAAGCTATGGCCTTGCCGTTGCGTCGTTAGCAGGTGTGCCTAAAGAGGTGATTAAACGCGCCAAGCAAAAACTAAAAGAGCTAGAGATTATCTCGAATAATGCCAATGCGAGTCATGTCGATAGCGCACAACTGAGTTTCTTAACAACAGAAGAGGCGGAACCCTCTCCAGTGTTAACCACACTGGATGGCATTGACCCAGATAAGCTGACACCTCGCCAAGCCCTTGATTGGATTTATCGTTTAAAGGATATGAATAACTAACATGGATGAGTATGCGGTGTTACTCGCACCAATTCGGCAATTTTTACAGTGTGAAACCCCAGATGAATGGGTGCAAAAAGCGAGTCAGCCTGAAAACTTACCGATTATCCTTAAAGACCACTTATTGTGTGAGTTAAAAGCCGCGCAAAGTGCTCTATTTTTAATCCGTAAATATGCCGTGGATAAAGACAGTGCGGCTACGTTACTCGAATGGTTTAAACCCTATGAGGCTTTTGCTTACGATAGAATTGGTGATGTTCACACTTTAAGAAATAAAAACCAGATTTCCAAACAGATACTGGCGCGTAAACAATCACCTTATAGCCAAAATTTAATCGATAAAATGGTGCTGCTCATCAAGGAAGAGTTACATCATTTTTACCAAGTGTTGGAAATCATGCACGAGCGTAATATTCCTTATGATGGCATCACTGCAGGCCGTTATGCCAAAGGATTATTTAGCCATATCGATCCGCACGATCCAAAAACCTTAGTCGATAAGCTGATTATTGGTGCTTATATTGAAGCACGTTCTTGTGAACGGTTTGCAAAATTAGCGCCTTATTTAGATGAACAACTGGCTAATTTTTATATTTCATTATTACGCTCAGAAGCTCGACATTACCAAGACTATTTGCAGTTAGCTCAGTTAATTAGTAAACAAGATATTACTGAGCGTGTTAATTATTTTGGAATCATTGAAGCTGAATTAATTTCAACGCCTGATAATGATTTTAAATTTCATAGCGGTGTTCCCATTAATTAACGCTATGTCTAGTCATAAAAAAATCCCTATAAACTTTCACTTATAGGGATTCTTATTTATCTTTTATCTCATTAACACTCTACATATTGAATAGCGACTCTAATGTCAGTTCTTCGCCATGTAAAATATCTTTTAACCGTCTTAAACCTTCCACCTGAATCTGACGAACTCGTTCACGAGTGAGCCCAATTTCGCGCCCAACCTCTTCAAGAGTTTCTGCTTCATAACCTAAAAGCCCAAAACGACGTGCTAAAACCTCCCTTTGTTTTGGGTTCAATTCATATAACCACTTAACAATATTATCTTTTAAGTCGTTGTCTTGAATTGTATTTTCTGGGCCTGAATCATTATCATCAGACAATACCTCAAGCAAAGATTTCTCTGAGTCCCCTGCAATTGGAGTGTCAACAGATGTAATTCGTTCATTTAAACGCAACATACGGCTGACGTCTTCAACAGGTTTATCTAGCTGTTCAGCGATCTCTTCAGGGCTTGGCTCATGGTCCAATTTTTGGGCTAATTCACGTGCAGTACGAAGATAGATATTGAGTTCTTTTACGATATGAATAGGAAGGCGGATGGTGCGAGTTTGATTCATAATGGCGCGTTCAATCGTTTGACGGATCCACCACGTCGCATACGTCGAAAAACGGAATCCTTTTTCTGGATCAAATTTTTCAACAGCACGAATCAACCCAAGGTTACCCTCTTCAATCAGATCGAGTAAAGCAAGGCCTCGGTTATTATAACGGCGAGATATTTTCACAACTAAGCGAAGGTTACTTTCTATCATGCGCTGGCGTGAAGCTACATCGCCACGCAGTGCACGTCTAGCATAGAAAACTTCTTCTTCTGCTGTGAGGAGTGGTGAAAATCCAATTTCACTTAGATAGATTTGGGTAGCATCCAGAACACGTTGACTCGTGTTCTGGAGTAAATCCATTTCTTCATCCTGTTCAGAAACCAGATCTTCTTCTTTAAACTGACTCTCATCAAAAGCGTCGTCTAAATTGCTTTCGTCAAGGTCATTATATAACTCGTTAACTTTCAGCGAACTTTGGCTCATCAGTGACTCCTACCCTAGATAATGCGGACAGAATGTCAAAGCATTCTGCCCAGTTTATCGTTGCGGTAAATAACGCAACGGGTTTACTGATTTTCCCTTGTAACGAATTTCAAAGTGTAGTCTAACTGAACTTGTACCAGTACTACCCATAGTAGCTATTTTCTGACCTTCAGTTACATCCTGTTGATCGCGCACAAGCAACGTATCGTTGTGTGCGTAAGCACTCAAGTAGTCATCGTTATGTTTTATAATTATTAGATTTCCATATCCACGCAAAGCATTACCTGCGTAAACGACTTTTCCTGGCGCAGAAGCGAGCACAGATTGACCTCGAGAACCAGCAATATCCACCCCTTTGTTCCCGCCTTGGGCATCAGAGAAACCTTCAATCATTTTCCCTTCTGCTGGCCAACGCCATTTTATTGACGAATTATTTGTGCCACTTGCTGCTGTAGAAGCAGTTGATGCAGTAGTCGTATTCGTTGTTGTAGAAACTTGCGTTGCAGGTTTTCTATTATTCGGCAACATCTTACCCGAAGTTTGACCACCACTGTTTGCAGGATACTCATTAGTTGTTCGGAGATCAACTGGTTGCTGATGACTATTTGATGAATTTGACGCCAATTGCGTGCTCGAGTTCACATTTGTATTACCAATATTAATTACCTGACCGACATTTAAGCTGTATGGTTCAGGTATATTGTTTTTCGATGCTAACTCGCGGAAATCATTACCCGTTATATACGCGATATAAAATAACGTATCGCCACGCTGAACAGTATAACTATTCCCACTATAACTGCCTTTTGGAATACTGCCATAATCACGGTTATAAACAATACGACCATCGCTGCTTGTATTTACAGGCGTTGACGTACGGTTTATCGGCTGATTATTCGTATTACTCGATAAGTTTGGACGTGATGATGGCATTGCCGTACTCATCCCTGTGCTGTTTGACGCAGTAGATGTTGTCCTTTGAGCCACTGGCTGACGCGATTGGCTATCATTCACACTCGAAATAGGTGCTGCTGGATGATATGGCGTAGAACACCCTGCCAATAGCGCTCCGCTAAATGAAAAGATGACTGCCCATCGAATTCTGCTTATAGGGCTAACAATTTTCATGCTTCTTCTCCCGTGAAGAAAAATCTGACGCGACAATTCAGTTTTATGTCAGTAATAGAGTTACCATAAAATATTTCACTTATTAAAGCAGAAATACAAAATAGTGAACAAGTTAAATATATCAAAAAGATAACAATTTGAGATTATGACTTAATAGTTTAAGCCACTGATTCAATTTTAGATGGGTAAAATATCATATTTGGAATGGTTTTACTTCTATTTGAGTTAGTAAAACTTTTGCAATGGCATTTTATTTAACATCATTATAAAAAATCAATCCGTTTTATAATGCAGAAATACCATTGCAAATAAATTAAAGCAGTTCACCCGCAATAAGAGGCACAAAACGTACTTTTTCAATGACGTTTGCATGATAATCATTTCCCCGTCGAGTAATTAACTTCAGGGATTGCTCTTTATCCCCAACAGGTAATACCATTCGACCACCATCTTTTAATTGTCCTAACAACAGAGTCGGAATTTCTGTTGGTGCTGCTGTAACAATAATGGCATCAAATGGGCCTTTGGATTGCCACCCTTCCCAGCCGTCACCATGGCGAGTAGACACATTATGCAGATCCAGCTGTTTAAGCCGACGTTTAGCTGTCCATTGCAGACTTTTAACACGCTCAACCGAGAACACATGGTGTGCAAGATGCGCCAATACCGCAGTTTGGTACCCCGAACCTGTACCGATTTCCAGCACATTATCATTCGGTGCTAACGACAATAACGCCGTCATTTTTGCCACAATATACGGCTGTGAAATAGTTTGCCCATGACCAATTGGTAACGGGATATTATCGTAGGCTTTATGTGAGAGCGCTTCGTCCACAAACCGTTCACGAGGAACCTGTGAAATAGCATCCAATAGGCGCTCATCGTGAATTCCCTGTTGGCGTAACTGTGCCAAAAGTTCTTTCATGAGCCCTGTTTTCATTTTACTGTCACTCCTGATTTTTCCAACCACTCTTCGACCAATGTGTGCGCTTTATACGCCGTTAAGTCGACCTGTAATGGCGTAATGGAAACATAACCATTTTGAACGGCTTCAAAGTCTGTCCCTGGCCCTGCATCGCGAATTTCCCCGACAGGCCCTAACCAGTACAGCATATTTCCTTTAGGGTCTTCAAGATTATACACTTCCGATGCCGCGTGGCGGCTACCACAACGCGTGACTTTGATACCCTTAATTTTTTCATAAGGGATATCAGGTACATTGATATTCAAGATATTTCCTGCTCGTAATGGGTTCTTTTGTAACATCGAGAGAATATCACAAGTCACTTTTGCCGCCGTTTCATAATGGATTTCACCATCTAGCGAAACGGCAATCGACGGCAACCCTAAATGACGGCCTTCCGTTGCTGCTGCCACCGTACCTGAATAAATCACGTCATCACCCAAATTAGGGCCACAGTTAATCCCCGATACCACAATATCAGGGCGCGGACGAACGACTTTATTCACGCCAATATAGACACAGTCAGTCGGCGTTCCTTCTTGGACAGAAAGATCGCCGTTACTTAACGTTTGAATTTTTAGCGGTCTATCTAATGTAAGTGCATTAGACGCACCACTGCGATTACGATCAGGCGCAATTACTTGAACATGATAATATTGGCGTAGCGCTGCCGCAAGCGTTTGAATTCCTGGAGCATTTACACCATCGTCATTACTCAATAAAATCTTTAGCATCGACATTATCCTGCCCATTCTGATTAATAATTTCTCGTACCACGCTAGTAGCAAAACAACCTGAGTTCAAGAAAAACGCCAATTTTACTGTCGAATCATCTAACCATTGCCATGAAAAATTTTGCGGTTTAGCAATAATCGCACGCCTAACTGGAGAAACGCGTTCGCGTTGCATCAGTGGGATAACGGCTTGATATTCTGTTAAACATGCCGTTTCGAATGCCAGTGCGTCATCTTGTGTACCTAACTCACCATCTCCAGGTAAAGGTGCGGTGACACTCAACTCTGATGATAGCAAACGGCTTTGCAATGATGGAAGTTCTTCTTGTGTTGCCACAAACCAACTACCACGCCCCGTTAATTGCAAGGCATCACCTAACAGCACTTGCTGCTGGATTCCTTGGGCAATTCGCTCGCTCGCCACATGATTAAACATCGCACTGCGTGCCGCAGACAAATAAAAACTGCGTTTATTGCGTTCGCGAACTTGAATTTCTTGGTTAGCCCAGCGCAAAGCTTGTGTTAAATTTTGTCCATCACGCCCAAAACGCTGCTCACCAAAGTAGTTTGGCACACCCGAAGTGGCGATTTTTTGCATACGCTGCTCAACATCATTGGCATTAGAAATATCACGCAGCGTGATTTCAAATTGATTTCCTTTCAGGGAACCAATACGTAATTTACGCTTTTGTCGCGTCACAGCAAGCACGCGGCAACCCTCTAATTGCCACGCTGAGAAATCAGGTGTGTCTTTGCCTGGCATTTGCAAACAAAACCACTGTTCGGTCACCGCATGTCTATCTTTTAAACCTGCATAGCTAACAACACGGGCTGAAATTTTGGCAAATTTGGCAAGTTGCTCTGCCACAAACAGCGTATTGCAGCCTGTTTTTTCCACGCGCACCATCACGTGCTCGCCTTCGCCATCTAACTCGAAGCCTAGATCTTCTTTAACAATAAAATCTTCAGGAATACTTTTTAATGTCCCTGAAGAAAGAGGTTTACCATGCAGGTACTGAACATTCATTGCTTTCATTACTATTATCTTTCACTAAAAGGACAACGGCGGCACACGCGATGCCTTCTTTACGACCCACAAAACCTAATTGCTCTGTTGTTGTCGCTTTTGCATTCACGTCATCCATATGACATTCTAAGTCTTCAGCAATATTCACACGCATTTGTGGAATATGAGGCAGCATTTTCGGGGCTTGCGCCATAATGGTGATATCGATATTACCAATACGATAGCCTTTAGCACGCACGTGGCAAAAGGCTTCCCTTAATAAAACACGGCTATCCGCCCCTTTAAATGCAGGGTCAGTATCGGGGAATAATTTTCCGATATCCCCCAATGCCGCAGCGCCTAAAATAGCGTCCGTTAACGCATGTAACACCACATCACCATCTGAATGAGCCAGCAAACCTTGCTCGTAGGGAATACGCACGCCGCCAATTACGATAGGGCCTTCGCCACCAAATTTGTGTACGTCAAAACCGTGTCCGATTCTCATTGTTTTTCCTTAGTTATTCATTCTTGAAAGATAAAACTCCGCCAGCGCGAGGTCTTCAGGCTGCGTCACTTTTAAGTTATCCGCTCGGCCTGCCACGAGAACAGGTTGATAGCCACAATACTCAAGTGCTGAGGCTTCATCGGTGATCACGGCGTTCTCTTTCAAGGCTTTACTTAGACAGTTCCGTAAGAGTTCCAACGGAAAAAATTGAGGGGTCAATGCGTGCCATAGCGCCTCACGTTCAACCGTGTGGTCAATGAATACTGAGGTTTTTACACTACGTTTCATTGTGTCACGCACAGGGGCGGCAAGAATACCACCACAGCAACCTTGTTCCGTTGCTAATTGAATAATGTTGTTGAGATCTTGTTGGTGGAGGCAAGGCCTTGCCGCATCATGCACCAGTACCCAACAATCATGATAATCGGGTTGTGATGTAAGGTAATTAAGCCCTGCCAAAACAGAATCGGCACGCTCTTTTCCACCCGTGACTACCGTCACCCTAGGGTCTTTCGCAATATCAAGCTGCTGGAAATAATCATCATCTGCGCTAAGTGCGATCACCACCGTATTGACGGTATTATTCGCTAACAATGCATCAATAGTATGTTCGATAATCGTTTTGCCCGCGACGGGTAAATACTGCTTAGGGCAATCAGCATTCATACGACTGCCAATACCTGCTGCAGGGATCAGTGCAACAATTTGTGGGGCAACACTTGGATTTGTCATTATTTGGTTCTTACATCAGAAATTATCAGGCAAATGGGCTCATTGTTTTAGGTTTCATATTATTGAGCAGATTTCTGGTTGCTGCTTTCTTTTACCATGCGATAGAAAGACTCACCTGGTTTAATCATACCAAGCTCGCTACGCGCACGTTCTTCAATTGCATCTTGACCATCATTGAGGTCATTAATTTCAGCAAATAATTGTTCATTACGCATTTTCAAGCGCGAGTTAACAATTTCCTGTGCGGCAACATCGTCTTTAACTTGGACATAATCATGTATGCCATTCTTGCCTAACCATAAGGAATACTGCAACCATGCTAATATCGCGATTAATAGTAGCGTTAATTTACCCATCTTGCCCCCTGAAATGATGTGCTAATCATCCCATAACTCAGCGAATCGCGCTACTGTGACAAAAAATTATATTAAAAAGTCAGAATAAATCGGATTTGTACCCCTTAACTATCACCTTATTTTATCACTAAAGATCAAGATCTGTGATTTAAGATAATAGCTAAGTGGCATTAATAATCCATTTGAATGATATTATTGCGCAGTAATAGCGCAATAATATGAGAAAGAGAATCGGAGATAGGTTGCTGCCCGTCAAGCCGTAATTCAGGGCTTAAGGGTGTTTCATAAGGGGAGTCAATCCCTGTAAACTGTTTAATTTTCCCTTCTCGTGCTTGTTGATATAACCCTTTCGGGTCACGTTGTTCACACACATACACTGGCGTATCAACGTATAACTCAAAAAATTGGTTTGGTTCGAATAATTCACGAACACTTTGCCGATCCGATTGAAAAGGCGAAATAAACGCCGTTGCTACAACTAACCCCGCATCCACCATTAGTTTAGCAACTTCACCCACTCGCCGAATATTTTCTTGCCTGTCAGCCTCACTAAAACCAAGGTCACGACATAACCCATGGCGAATATTATCGCCATCCAATAAATAGGTTTTCACGCCAATCGAGGCCAGCTGGTGTTCAATGGCGCCCGCGAGTGTCGATTTACCCGACCCAGAGAGCCCAGTAAACCACAAGACGGCCCCTTTATGACCATTATTACTTTCCCGTAAAGGGCGCGTGACCACATGTTGATGCCATACAATATTGTTATCTTGAGTCATTGGTTTATTTTCCACCCAGTACGTCCCGAGCCCCCCAATGAGGAAAATGCCGGCGAATCAGCTGGTTAAGCTCAATTTCAAATTCACTAAATTCCCCCGTTGACTCAAAAATTGGCTCCTGTGCTTCTCGCACGAGTCCAGCCCCCACAGTCACATTCGTCAGCCTGTCGATAAAAATCATGCCCCCCGTGTCCGCATTGCGTTGGTAGTTTTCCAATAATAATGGCTCATCAAATGAAAACTCCACTAAACCAATGCCATTTAACGGTAATTCCGTTGCCACTTTTTGTGTGAGGTTATTCACATCCACTTGATATTGAATATTTTCAACTTTCCCTCGGCTGCGTTTTCCTGCAATTTTAATATCTAATTGCTGGCCTTGAACAAGGGGTTGTTCCGCCATCCACACCACATCAATCGACGCATGTTGCGTGGTTTGCAAGTTTTCGTTTTCTGCGACAATCAAATCGCCGCGGCTAATATCGATTTCATCATCCAACACCAACGTGATGGCTTCACCAGGTACGGCGAAATCCTGTAAGCCCGAAAATGTCACTATTTCCTTAATTTTGGCCGTTGCCCCCGATGGCAGCACTTTAATTGCTTGTCCAACTTGAACAATGCCTGACGACAGTGTGCCGCTGTAACCACGAAAATCTAAATTGGGTCTATTCACATATTGCACAGGAAAACGCAACGCTTGCTCTGAGGCTTTTTGCTCAACCTGCACATTTTCTAAAATAGACAATAACGTTTCCCCTTGATACCAAGGTAGTTGCTCACTCGGGTTAACAATATTGTCACCATCAAGGGCTGAAATCGGTACAAACCAAACATTCAGCTCGACGGGTAATTCAGTAGCAAACTGTTGGTAATCCTGTTTAATTTTGTCGAATACAGCTTCACTGTACTCCACCAGATCCATCTTATTCACCGCAACAATTAAATGACGGATCCCCAGCAATGTACTAATAAAACTGTGGCGGCGAGTTTGCTCTTGCACGCCTTTTCGAGCATCGATCAACAAAATAGAAAGTGAGCAAGTTGATGCACCTGTCGCCATATTGCGGGTATATTGCTCATGTCCTGGGGTATCTGCGATGATAAATTTGCGCTTTTCTGTCGAAAAATAGCGATATGCCACATCGATGGTGATCCCTTGCTCACGTTCCGCAGCAAGGCCATCCACCAACAGGGCGAGATCAAGCTTTTCCCCTTGGGTGCCCATTCGCTTACTATCGCTTTGCAGTGTTGTGAGCTGATCTTGGTAAATTTGGCGAGTATCGTGCAATAAACGACCAATTAATGTACTTTTCCCATCATCCACATTGCCACAGGTTAAAAAACGCAAAAGTCCTTTTTGCTGTTGCGCAAGTAAGTAAGGTTCCACGCCACCTTGCTGCTCAATTTGCAGCGCGATTGATTCGTTATAAACGGCTTGTGCCATAATTTGCTCCTTATCTTGCGAATTAAAAGTAACCTTGGCGCTTTTTAAGCTCCATAGATGCAGACTGGTCACTATCGATTAACCGCCCTTGTCGCTCACTCGTGGTCGAAATCAACATTTCTTCAATGATTTCAGGCAATGTTTGGGCTTGAGACTCAACCGCGCCAGTTAGCGGCCAGCAGCCTAACGTTCGAAAACGTACTTGCTGTTGACTGATCACCTCTCCGACTTTTAAATCAATTCGGTCATCATCCACCATTAGCAAAGTACCATTTCGCTGGATCACCGGGCGCTCTTTCGCAAAATACAGCGGAACAATATCGATATTCTCCAAGTAGATATACTGCCAAATATCCAACTCTGTCCAATTCGAAAGTGGGAATACGCGAATACTTTCCCCCTTGTTGATCTGACTGTTATAATTGTGCCAAAGTTCAGGGCGCTGGTTTTTTGGATCCCAACGATGAGATCGGTCTCTAAATGAGTAGATCCGCTCTTTTGCTCGGGATTTTTCTTCGTCACGCCGCGCGCCACCAAAAGCCGCATCAAAACCGTATTTATCAAGTGCTTGTTTCAATCCTTCCGTTTTCATGATATCCGTGTGCTTTGCACTGCCATGTACAAAGGGGTTAATTCCCAACTTTTCCCCTTCAGGGTTACGGTGAATCAATAATTCAAAACCGTATTTTTGTGCGGTAGCATCACGAAACTCATACATTTCGCGGAATTTCCACCCTGTATCCACATGTAACAATGGAAAAGGTAATTTCCCAGGATAGAAAGCTTTGCGCGCTAAATGCAACATCACAGAAGAGTCTTTACCGATGGAATACAGCATCACAGGGTTTGCGAACTCAGCGGCAACTTCACGAATAATATGAATACTTTCAGCCTCTAACTGCTGCAAGTGGGTCAATTTTTTCTCGTTCACGACAATCTCCATCATTAAGCCAGTTCCAGCACAGCGCTACGCCAGCGGATATCTTCTGTTTGCGAACCAAACCATGCGAGCTCATTGTGTAATGCTGTAACCTCGCCAATCACAATCAATGCAGGTGCGGGTGCTTGTTGGGCAAGTGCCTCGAGGTCATGCAATTGACCTGTTACCACTTTTTGGTCTCGTCGTGTCCCACTCCCCACAACGGCGACAGGGGTGTCACTCGCGCGACCAAATTTAATCAATTGCTCACTGATATTGGCCGCCTTTACGGTGCCCATATAAATCGCTAATGTTTGCTGACCGCGAGCCAATGCCTGCCAATCCAGATCCGCGCCATTTTCACGGCAATGTCCAGTAATAAACGTGATGCTTTGCGAGTGTTCTCGGTGAGTGAGAGGAATTCCTGCATAAGCCGTCGCGCCGATTGCAGCGGTTACACCTGGCACCACTTGGAAAGGGATCCCTGCTTTTGCGGCAACTTGTAATTCCTCACCGCCACGACCGAAAACAAACGGATCGCCGCCTTTTAATCTCACCACTTTTTTACCTTGCTGAGCAAATTTCACGATCATTTCATTGGTTTCTTCTTGAGAAACACTGTGATTGCCCGCTCGTTTACCCACACAAATTTTGTCAGCATCACGGCGTACTAATTCGAGGATCTCCTCGCTCACCAAATGGTCGTATAAAACCACTTCCGCGCTTTGTAATACTCTCAGCCCTTTTAATGTAAGCAGTCCTGCATCACCGGGGCCTGCACCGACTAAAACCAATTCTCCACGGTTATCTTGCTCATAAAGCTGGCGTTCAAGCTGTTGTTCCGCTTCGCTTAACTGGCCTTTTTCCACCAAAGAGGCAAAGCGCCCACTAAAACTTTTTTCCCAGAAACGCTTTCTTTCTCGCATATTACTCAACGTCTCTTTGACTTTACCGCGCCAACGCCCTGCGATTTCGGCCATCTTGCCTAACGATAATGGCAGCATGGTTTCCAATTTTTCTCTAAGTAAACGCGCCAACACAGGGGCGGTTCCACCAGAAGATATCGCCACAATCACAGGCGAGCGGTCGATAATCGAAGGCACGATAAACGAACACAGCGGCTGGTCATCAACCACGTTGACAAAAATTTTGCGCTCATTGGCATCGTAAAACACGGTTTCATTGAGGAGCGCGTCATCCGTTGCTGCAATCACTAAAAAAGCATCATCCAACAGCGAAGAAAGGTACTCTTGTGCCAACCACTCAAAGTGGCCTTGCTGATGCTGTGTTTGTAATTGAGGACATAACGACGGGGAGATCACCACAAGCTTAGCCTGTGCTTTGATGAGCAATTCGGCCTTGCGCGCGGCCACTACACCGCCGCCAATTAACACCACTTTGCGCGTACGTACATCGACAAATAACGGTAAATAATCCATCTTGCTCACCCATCGTTATACAAACAAATTATATGAAACATAAAATTGACTATATGGCGTAAAAGTTAAGGTTTGAAATGCTAAAAAAATATGACTTGTAACAGAAAGGAATAAGCCAAATACTCATTAATTAGCAACAAATAGAGACCAAAAACACCAAATAGACAAAACTTAACTTAAACTTTATTTTGAAAGTAAATTTATAAAAATTAAGGAATATCTATTTTTTAGATATAAACATCCCTTTGTAATTAAACAAATATTTTATTAAATCCATCACTATTTAGACTCTAAACTAAAACTATAGCTTGGGTTACAAATAACTAATACTCTAAATAATTCATGTTGTCCCTAGGCGATAAGTAAATGAGTCGCTAGGAACATACACAAGTATGTGACTAAGGTAGCTGAGCGCAGACAACAACGCTGCAGTTTGAAATATGACGGGGATGACGAGTATTTAGTTTTCATGAAGCCCACACTCCCTCTTTAGGCCAAAGAAACGCGTATCTTCCTCATTCATGCCCGCTTCCCATTTGCGGGTTGTATGAGTATCCCCAACAGATAAATATCCCTTCTCCCACAACGGATGGTAAGGCAAGTTATGCTTTGTTAGGTATTCATAGACTTGCTTATTATTCCAATCAATCACGGGTAGAATTTTAAAAATCCCTTTGCCTATGCCAAGCACAGATAAATTTGCACGGCTTGCAGATTGCTCTCGCCTTAACCCTGAAAACCAGCTCTGCGCCTGTAGTTCATGTAAAGCTCTTTCCATGGGCTCCACTTTGTTCAATTGGTTATAATGTTCTATCCCTTCAATACCTTGCGTCCAAAGCTGCCCATGAATTGCTTCTTGCCAAGCGGGTGTTTGTTTCGCGCGATAAACCTGTAAATTCAGGTGTAATCTTTCCGTTAATTGCTCAATAAATTGATAGGTTTCAGGAAAAAGATAACCTGTATCCGTCAATATTACAGGGATTTCAGGTAATACTTGCGTCACCATATGTAAGGTAAGTGCCGCTTGAATACCAAAACTGGATGACAATACAAATTGTATGGGTAAATTTTCAACTGCCCATTCAATGCGCAGCTGCGCAGTCTTATTTTCCAATTGAGTATTAAACTCAGACAAATACTCCGTTTGCTGCTCTTTATCTAACCCAATAACGTCTGCAAGCTGAAGTCGGCTCATACCGCCTCCTTAACCTCATAGAAATCCACAGCAGAATTTAGCACAGGCTTCACAACCTCAGTACGGATCAGAAAATCACCAAACCCCTCTTGTGCTAAGCGGTTTTTCGCCCAATCGCCAATAAGATCATCAAGGATGGATAAAATTTCTGCGCTGCTAATATTTTCACGATACATACGAGGAATACGAGTCCCAATGCGGTTGCCACCAAGGTGTAAGTTATACCTATCTAACGCTTTCCCCACTAACCCGACTTCCGCCAGCATCGCTCTTCCACATCCATTTGGGCAACCTGTGATACGCAAAACGATGTGCTCATCTGCCACATGGTGTGCTGCCATAATATTCTCAACATGGGTCGTAAACTCGGGTAAAAAGCGTTCGGCTTCCGCCATTGCCAGAGGGCATGTCGGAAAGGAAACACAGGCCATGGAATTTTCACGCTGTGGTGTAATGACATCGCTCATTAACCCATGGGCTCTCGCAATGGCTTCAATAGTCGCTTTTTCACTTTCGGGCACACCCGCTACGATGAGATTTTGGTTAGCCGTTAAGCGAAAATCCCCTTGGTGGATACGTGCTATTTCTGCAACACCCGTTTTCAACGGCCTATCTGCTAAATCAATTAATCGACCATTTTCAATAAATAATGTTAAGTGCCAACGATCATCTATCCCTTTAAGCCAGCCAATCTTGTCACCGCGTTCGGTAAATTCATAATGGCGGATCGGCTCAAAATTCACGCCTGCACGCTTTTCAACCTCAGCTTTAAAAGTGTCAACACCCACGCGTTCTAAGGTGTATTTCGTTTTGGCATTTTTACGCTCAGTACGGTTCCCCCAATCACGCTGTGTGGTGACAATCGCTTCCGCAACTGCCAATGTTTTGTCTAATGGAATAAAACCAAATTCACTGGCTAAACGTGGAAATGTTGCGGTATCCCCGTGAGTCATTGCTAACCCGCCGCCCACTAACACATTAAAACCAATCAACTCACCATCTTCAGCAATCGCCACAAAGTTCATGTCATTAGCGTGTAAATCCACATCGTTCAATGGCGGAATGACGACTGAGGTTTTAAATTTTCGTGGTAGGTAAGTTTGGCCTAAAATCGGCTCTTCATCCGTGGTCACTACTTTTTCTTTATCTAGCCAGATTTCGGCGTAAGCACTGGTGCGAGGCAGCAGATGCTCAGAAATTTTCTTTGCCCATTCATACGCTTGCTGATGTAATTCTGATTGCACAGGGTTAGATGTACATAACACATTACGGTTAACATCGTTTGCCGTAGCGAGTGCATCCAAGCCAACATGGCTTAACATTTGGTGGGCAGGTTTTACATCCCCTTTAAGGATGCCATGAAACTGAAACGTCTGACGATTTGTAATGCGCACACTGCCATATAATGTGTGTTCTGAGGCAAATTTATCAATATCAAGCCATTGTTTTGGCGTGATAATTCCCCCAGGTAAGCGACAGCGCAACATCATTGCGTGGCGAGGCTCTAATTTTTGCTCAGCTCGCTCAGCGCGAATATCACGATCATCCTGCTGGTACATGCCATGAAAGCGGATTAATAAAAAATTGTCCCCATCAAAGCCACCTGTTAAGCCATTTTTTAAGTCCTCCTTAATGGTACCGCGCAAATAGTTACTGTCTTGCTTCATACGTTCGCTATCGGCTAACTTGCCTTCGACGATTAAGGGTTTTTGTTGCTGTTCATTGCTCATTAATAAACATCCCTCTGATAACGGCGCATTACGCGCAGCTCACTTAAAAATTCATCGGCAGCCTCAATGTCCATGTTGCCGTATTGACCGATGATATCCAATAAAGCCTGTTCAACATCTTTCGCCATACGGTTTGCATCACCACAGACGTAAATATGTGCGCCTTCTTGCAGCCATTGCCACACCGCTTCCCCTTGTTCACGCAACTTGTCCTGTACATAGATTTTTTGTTGTTGATCGCGCGACCAAGCCAAAGAAATTTGCGTTAATAAGCCCTCTTTCACATAGCGCTGCCATTCCACTTGATACAAAAAATCATCGACAAAATGGGGGTTACCAAAAAACAACCAGTTTTTCCCCGTTGCGCCGTCGTTATCTCGTTGTTGTAAGAAAGCACGGAATGGAGCAATCCCCGTTCCTGGGCCAATCATAATGACAGGCGTTTCTGGGTTCGCAGGTAAACGGAAATTATCATTGTGTTCAATGAAAATACGTAGCTCATCACCTTCATTGAGTCTGTCAGCTAAAAAACCCGATGCGCCCCCAGTACGCAAGCGACCATCAATGTCATAGCGCACCACCCCTACCGTGACATGAACTTCGTCTTCAGCCTCTGACTGAGACGATGAAATGGAGTATAAACGAGGCGTTAATGGGCGCAGCAAATCAATAAACTCTTGTGCACTTGGCTGAGATGCCGCTTGGCGCACCATGTCCACAATTGGCGTATTTTGTGCGTAATGCAAAATGGCTTGCTTATCACTGATCAGCGATAACAATGCATCGTCTTTAGAAAGTTGAGCGTATTTTTCCACAATCACTGGGGTATTTTGCGTTAACTCTAATTGGTAAATTAATGCATCACGTAAAGAGTGGCGTTGAGTCCCAATAAAGACGTCTTCGTCGCCCTTTAGCCACAGTAATGCCACCAGCTCATCAACTAAAGCAGGGTCATTATCGAACCACACACCTAACGCATCCCCTGGTTGATAACGCAGGCCTGAATCTCCTAAATCAATTTCAATGTGCCGCACGTCTTTTTGTGAATCTCGGCTGGTGAGTTTCTGGTTACTGAGCAGCGATGCCGTTAATGGCGCGGTTTTACTGTACGGGGAAGTGTGAATTTCATTCATACTTCCCGCTTGTGCAGACAACAACTGACTGTCGCTTTGTGCGGGTACACGCGCTTTTAAAATACGGGTTAAATTTTCGACCCATTCATCGGCAATGGATTGGTATTCCACATCCGCATCAATACGCTCAAATAATGATTTCGCACCCAACAAGGCTAGTTGTGAATCAAAATCTTTGCCTGCTTGGCAAAATTTTTCATAAGAAGAATCGCCCAGTGCAAATACCGCGTATTGCGTTTGGGATAAATCAGGAGCTTTTTTCGAGAACAGGTACTTGTAAAGCGCAACCGCCTCTTCTGCTGGCTCCCCTTCTCCTTGAGTCGATGCCACAATAACCAACACTTTTTCTTGGTTAATTTGCTTAAACTTATAGTCGCCCGCGTTTACTAAATGGACATTAATTTTTTCACCAACTAAACGCTCCCTAAGCTGTTCCGATAAACGGCGGGCATTCCCCGTTTGCGATGCAGAAATAATTGTCACGGTTTCTTGAGCCGCAGCAGGGGCATTCACAGACACATCCGTGGCTGCCGTTTGGTTTACCATTCCCCATAAATACCCCGACAGCCATGCAAGCTGATGAGATGAAAAATCGTCGACCGCAGTTTGTAAACGCGCTAATTGCTCAGTTGATATTGGCAGCAATGTTAATGGCGGCTGTTTTTTTGTCATTATCCTGTAACCCCAGTGTCGCTCATCGTTGAGTTTGTCTTACAATCGAGTGAAATGGGCAAATTTGTTCAGCCACTCGCTCGGAAAAGTTCTAAAACCTATCGCTCAATCGTTTCCCTAAATAATTCAGGTAGCAAAGCAAAAAATGCCGAGTTACCTCCAATATGCAGGGTATACGATTAGGTTATAACAACCGTCAATAACGGGATAAGAAACGATAGCCATAAATCATAACTAAAAAGCCTAAATCAATTACCAGATGGATCATATGGATAAAACAGGTTAGCGATAATTTGGCAAATAACGACAATCTGCTCTAAAAATACAGTACAATACGCTGTTTATTAACACTAAGGAGCCACTAATGAGCACAACTATCTATAAAGATTTCACCTTCGAAGCTGCACACAAATTACCCCACGTTCCTGAGGGGCATAAGTGTGGACGCCTTCATGGGCATTCTTTCATGGTGCGTTTGGAAATCACGGGTGAAGTCGATGCACACAGTGGCTGGATCATTGATTTTTCTGAGGTCAAAGGGATATTCAAACCGATTTGGGAACAACTAGACCACCATTACTTGAATGATATTGCAGGCTTAGAGAACCCAACAAGTGAAGTTTTAGCACAGTGGATTTGGCAACAAACGAAACCCCATTTGCCATTACTCAGCGCGGTCACCGTGAAAGAAACCTGTACTGCGGGCTGTGTTTATCGCGGGGAAGCTTAAATAATACCATTATGTAGAGTGGTTTTGCCCCAGCCATATCACTTTTTATGGCTGGGGTTTCAATTATTGAATATTTAAATACTTATGTGTTTGAATGGATAAACGCCAATTTCGTTGAATACACATATCAATACACAATTTTGTGGCTGCTGTTTTTTGGCTGATCGGTTGCAATGCAACAATTGGCGGGTTAACTGATGTACGCAGCGCTAAAATAGCTTCTAGAGCCTCAATATCTTTTTCCCGTGCAACAGGATGTTTAACCTCATTTGCTCGGTTAACTGCCTGAGCCAAAACTTTAAGCCCACCTTTCATACCCACTTTTGGTGAAACCGTTACCCATGTTTTTTCTGTGCATTGAATAGGGTAAGTTCCGCTGGTTTCAATCTGGCATTGATACCCGCTTTGTTCTAATGACTCCGTTAGTGGCGTTAAATCATAAATACAAGGTTCTCCCCCTGTAATCACAATATGCTTTGCTGTAAACCCCTTCGTTTTCATCAATTGAATCAATTCGTCGCTATCAGCCATAGCCCATGTATCTGAATCAAGCGTCTTTAATACGATATCACCAAGGGTGGTTTGTTTGTCTTGTTCTTTTTCCCACGTTTGCTTGGTATCACACCAGCTACACCCTACTGGGCAGCCTTGTAAACGAATAAAAACTGCTGGAACACCTGTAAAAACCCCCTCTCCCTGCAATGTTTGGAAGATTTCATTAATTGGGTATTTCATATCACTCCTAAATTAGTTAACTAAGTGGACATTATATTGCAGATATCTATCTCACGAACAAGGGAGTTTGTGATAATGTAGCCATCTTGGGTTCAATAATGTACGTCCAACTTAATAAACAATACCGAAATTACATTCGGAACGATATCTCCTAAGAAAAGACAGGAAAAGACATGCAAAGTAGTCAAACAAACCAACTCAGAAAGGGACTGAGTGTCAGGCACATTCGCTTTATGGCTTTAGGGTCTGCGATTGGGACTGGTTTATTCTATGGTTCCGCATCCGCAATTCAAGCTGCGGGTCCTGCAGTTCTGCTGGCCTATATGGTTGGCGGTGCTGCCGTATTTATGGTCATGCGCGCTTTAGGCGAAATGGCCGTTCATCATCCTGTCCCTGGTTCTTTCTCGCACTACGCTAGCCATTATATGGGCCCCCTCGCAGGCTTTTTAACGGGTTGGAATTATGTCTTTGAAATGCTGGTTGTTTGCTTAGCAGATATCACCGCTTTTGGGATGTATATGGGCTTTTGGTTCCCAGATGTTGATCAATGGATATGGGTATTAAGCATTGTATTATTTATCGGTGCGCTAAATTTATGCCACGTCAAAATCTTCGGTGAAATGGAGTTCTGGCTATCCATAGTGAAAGTTTCTGCAATCATTGCGATGATTATCGGTGGAACCTTCTTGATGTTTTACGGCTTTGGCCAAGAAACTGACCATGCTGTAGGCATCCAAAACTTGTGGGAACATGGCGGTTTTATGCCAAATGGTATTTCGGGGGTGATTGCTTCTCTTGCCATTGTTATGTTTGCTTTTGGTGGAATTGAGGTGATTGGGATCACAGCCAGCGAAGCGCAAAACCCAGAAAAAACCATCCCGAAAGCCATTAATGCGGTGCCTCTTCGCATCTTATTATTCTATGGGTTAACGTTATTTATCCTGATGTGTATCTATCCATGGAACCAAATTGGTCAAAATGGTAGCCCATTTGTCCAAATTTTCTCCAGTTTAAATATCGCATCCGCCGCAAATATTTTGAACGTTGTGGTTATCACAGCAGCAATTTCTGCAATTAATAGTGATATTTTTGGCGCAGGCCGCATGATGTATGGCATGGCACAAGACAAACAGGCGCCACAAGTTTTTACTAAGCTGACGAAAAACGGTGTGCCTTGGGTCACTGTTTTAGTGATGTCTGTCGTGATGTTATTAGGTGTGTACCTGAACTACCTGCTACCAGAGAAAATCTTTGTCATTATTGCTTCGATTGCGACATTCGCAACCGTCTGGGTTTGGTTGATGATACTACTATCCCAAGTCGCTATGCGCCGTCAAATGAGCAAAGAAGAGGTTAAAAAACTGAAGTTCCCTGTGCCATTCTGGCCTGTAGGGCCTGCGATTACTATCGCCTTTATGGTATTCGTTATTGCATTGCTCGGCTTTTTTAAAGATACACAAGTGGCGCTGCTAGTTGGGTTTGCGTGGGTCGCGATACTCAGCGTGACCTTCTTCATTATGCGTAAATTTCAAACCAAATAACCGTTCGTATTCGTAATACAGAGCCCAATATCACAATGATATTGGGCTTTTTTTCATTATGCTAACGCTTGTTTAAGATCTTCAATCAAATCTCTCGTACTCTCGAGCCCAATTGATAAGCGAATTAACCCATCACTAATCCCGTACTGTTGCCGTTCTTCAGCGGTATAAGTTGAATGAGTCATACTTGCAGGGTGCTGAGCAAGGGATTCACAATCTCCCAAACTAACCGCTCGAGCAAATAAATTTAAACGGTTCAGAAATTGCTTACCAGCCTCAAGTCCACCTTTAAGTTCAAACGCAATCATTCCCCCAAATAATCTCATTTGCCTTTGAGCCAGCTCATATTGGGCAAAACTAGGTAACCCAGGATACATCACTTGAGCAACATGAGGATGTGATTCTAAATACTCGGCCACTATTTGCGTGCTTTCTACAATACGCTCCATACGAACAGGGAGGGTTTTCATTCCTCGTAACACAAGATTTGCATCATGAGGAGATAAACAAGCCCCTGTCATATCCTTGAGCCCTACCAATCTAATTTGTTTCGCTAAGGCTTCTGTCGTCACAACAGCCCCCGCCATTACATCACCGTGACCATTCATATATTTTGTCAATGAATGAATAACGATATCAGCCCCTAATTCTAATGGCTTTTGAATATAAGGCGTACAATAGGTATTATCTACTACCGTGAATATTTCCTGTTGGTGAGCTTGTCGGTATTGATGAACTATATCGCTTACCGTTTTAATATCTACCAAACGCATATTTGGATTCGCTGGTGATTCAAAAAATATAATGCGTGTTTTATCGGTTAATTCGCGAGCAATATTCTCTGGTGCACTCATATCAATATGGCGAACCTTCACACCAAAGCGTGCTAAACCATGATGAAAAAATGCATAAGTACAACCATATACGGTCATATCCACCAACAATTCATCACCTGGGCTCAATAACGTCCAAAGTGTTGATGTTATCGCTCCCATGCCAGAAGAAAATACAATTCCAGCTTCCCCTTCCTCTAAATCTGCAATTCGTTTTTCTAAAAGACTCAAGGTTGGGTTGTTGATACGAGTATAAATATAACCATTCGATTCACCACTAAAGCAGGCAGCGCCTTCTTCTACACTGTCAAAAACATAAGTTGATGTCTGGTAAATAGGTGCAGTTAGTGAACCTAAATTTTTGATAGGATCGTAATAATTATGTATCACACGAGTATCAAAAGAATACAATTTATCTAAAATCATACCACCTCCGAAATATTACCCCTCCTGGGTCTTATTCAATCGAGAACCAACAATTTGTAAAGTTCGTAAAACGGTACTTATTCCACGTAATGTATCGGGATCTTTTAATAAACTATAAACAGAACGAAAATTATGTGTTTTATCTGAATATTTGGCTTCCATCTTTGCCATGTTATAAGCGGTACCTAATTCCCACACTGGCGTTAAAGTATCCTCAAAACTATTTGCTAATTTTTCTACCGTCCCCGTATCCATAATATCTACGAGGTCAGATAATAAAGATAATAAATCAACTATATTGTCAAAACGCTGTAAATATAATAATGGGGCTATTTTTTCCGCTAAATGATTTGCAGGTTCGCTATTTAGTAATTCCAGAAGTTTTGCTTGTTGATCATTACTTGACATGATTATTCTCCTATTACACTAAACCACGAATAGCAGCCCAATATATTCCTCGATTAAAACCATTTCTTAATAACCCTCCCACTTTTGTTGCTGGGGTAGGAATTACATCATGCTTATAATCGTATTGTAATGGCATCCCCGCATTAAGCCCCATTTGGGCAACAGCTTGGACACGCCCATCATAAATAGCGGAAGGGTATCCATAAGTAAGCTCTCCGCAAATATTATCTGCAATTATGGCGGCCTGATTATGACAGCTTCCTCCTGCTTTACTTATTGGCAAATCAACAGTGTCACCAATAACATAAACACCATCTGTACCATATACTTGCATAGTTTCATGGTCCGTTGGTAACCAACCTTCACCATTTTTATGTTCGCTTAAATTTGTATTCACTACGGCTTCAACCGCTGTAATTGGAGGTGTGCTAATTAAAATATCAAATGGTTGCTCATCCCCCTCTTTCGAATAAGCAATTTTTTTATCTGGATCGACCTTGTTTAAGGTAAAGCCGCGCTGGGCTTTGATGTTTTTAATATTAAAAATTTCAGGTATCGCTTCACATACAGGTTGCTGTAAAAACAAACAATTCCTCAGTAATTGTGAAACCGTCGGGTAAGTATAAACAATTTCAATATTATCCCGAACTCGCCGTTTACGTAAGAACTCATCAAGCATCAATGTTGTTTCCATTGGTGCTATTCCACATTGGTGAGGTACATTTGGTGTTTCAGGAAATGATACTGTAATAAAAATACGTCCCTTTTCAATCTTAGCAATTTGATCCGCTAATTTTCTTGCAGCATCATAAGCATAAAAATGATTTCCTATCTCTTTCAATCCTTCAATTCTATCTGGCCTCGGTACGCATCCTGTAGCGACAACTAAAAAATCATAATTATATTTTTTTCCACTTCTAGAGTGTAGTTCTTTATTTTTAAAATCGAATGATTCAATTTTATCAATCTCTAATTGAATTTCAGGTCTTAATAGTGAACTCTGATCTCTCATCAATTCTTCTTTAAAAAATAAATTGAATGCAACATACATAAAGGCTGGTTTGTAATAATGAATAGGATTATCAGTGATGAGTGTTACTTTTATTTTTTTTGAGAAAATTTCTTTGTTCAGTTTTCGGGACAATATGTTTGCCAACATTGTTCCACCTGTACCACCACCAACGATCACTATATTTATCATAACATCTCCAAACTAAATATTTAAAATGGATGGCAAGACATCAATTAAATTAAAAAACTGATACCTTTTAAATATAGTTCAATTCTAATAATTACCAATACAATTAATTGAATATAATTCAACTAACAACAAGAAAAATTAATCACACTAAAATATAAATACCCATGAATAAATTAATGATAAAAACTATCATCACTGTAACCATTTTAGTTTAAAAAAAATTCAATAAGAATAATGACCTATCAATTTCCATTTAAATAAAACATCTTCCGTGACTTGACCATAACCAATATTATGCATAATCAAATAATTTTTATTATTAACAGATTTTATAGAGGTCACAATGCCAATATGTGGTCTTCCATTATCTAATCGCCATGTAACAATATCACCTGGCACATAATCTTTTGTATCTTTAGTGACAGGTTTTTCCTGTCCTTTACGTGAGAAAAAAACTTCTAAATTAGGCACTCTGCGGTGATCAATATTGGTATCCGTTTTACGCAGCCCCCAAATACGCTGACTCGGATATTTGCTAAAATTCGATTTCATATCCTCATGTACTAATTTTTGTAGATCAATCCCCATTTTTCGATAACTGCGAATAACAACATCAGAACAAACGCCGTAATGTTCTGGAATATCACCATTAGGATAAGAGATCTGTCGATATGCTGGATCATAAATAACAAAACGAGGGAGCGCTTCTGCATGTTTAGCTAACGTTAAATTAGCACTACTTGCAGTGTGAGAAAGGGCTAATAATAAAATAGCTGACATTATAGTTTTCAAAGAGATACTCTCCATATCAATATATGAATAAAATCTACAATAAAAACAGAGAAAAATAAGGTGTGAAAATCTTAATTATCTAGACACATCAAACCGAGTGATAATCGGGTTATGATCAGAAGCATCTGTGATTAATACTTTACTATCAATAGCTTTGAGCCCGCGATAAAAAACATAATCTAGCGGTCGACCAAAAGCTTTGGTCCGTAAATCCTCATCAATCGTAATTTCTTTTAACCCCACACTGCGAATGAAGCGTTTTAGCGCATTCACCCTTTGTCGACTCCATGCGTTAAAATCCCCCGCAAGAATCACAGGGCCAACATGTTTACTAATATGAATACCAAGCTTATTCAATTGCCTTGTATAAACATCAACCCCAAAGCTAAAGTTAATAGCATGGACATTTGCCACCATTAATTGCTGCCCATTAGGTAAGGGATAAACCGTAATCAACGCTGATTTAGCGAGCCGAAGCAGTGGTTCTTTTTCTCGTAATGGGCAGCAATAAATAGGATGAGCAGTGGCAAGGGTCATCACTCCCGACGGATGGGGAGAAAAAGGAAGAGCAGGGACTTGATCTGCAATAAGCTGCTCAGAAGCAGCAAAAGAAATCAACTCAGGGGACATTTGAGCTTCTTGTAATAAGATCAACTTACGACCTTTAACCAGCTCGCTTAAAGCTATTTTCCAATTTGGCCGTTGCTGTTTATAAATGTTCCATATAACAACATCGAGAGTTTCGCTGGCAGCAAACAAAGGTAACCCGATTGGGAGAGATTCCCCTAGCATATGCACAGGTGTCGGCTGAATACGTTTAGCGGGTTGACCTGCAATATATCGAACTGAATAGGTTCTTTTCGCCAAATTCAACTTCCTACTTATCTCAATGAAATGATAAATTCTACGCTTTATAACTTATCTCTGTAGCCAGTATACCAAACACACCCTGTTATGGCCTATCAAATTTAGTGAATAACATCTTTCGCTCGGCAATATCGTTCAATAAACAGTTACCCTATCCATATCCCGAATGACTCATTGACGCTCTTCCAACTCTAGCCTTACAAAGAAATGAAAAAGCCATCATGAGGAATACAAGTAGTAATCAAGCAGAAATTAATAGCGACAATACAGGCAAAATATTCTAAAAAAAAGACTGTAGGAAAAATCCTTAGAATTGAGTATTCCGAGTCTAAGGACCAATCAAGTGCTAAGAGAGAAAAACAGTGAACAAAAAATACGACCTAAGAGACAACGAAAGTGATGAAAACTGTGATAACACAAGTTAATTACTGAGCGGATTATTGATTAATTTAGTTTTTTCTTCCTTAGCCCATTAGAGAAACAACCAGAGGAGTTAATCAAGAAAATATCCTCTACTCATCTAAGCGACAAAATACAAGTCACTTACTGAGCTGACGACTAATTAGCTTATTAGTCTTTCATACTCTTTTCCTGTATAAACGTCGCTTTATCAGAGTCAGCGATGGGGGCTTATGCATGATCACAAATAATAAGAAGATAAGAATCGCACAGGATAAGAAAAATAATAATCCTCAGTTAGTTAATGACGACATGAACAACCGATTAGCCTAGAAGGTCTCATCATCATAAGCCAGAGCGATGAAAAAACAGTTAATGACTAAGCAAACCCATGACAATAAGTGCCATAAACACAGAGGGCGGCGATTTAGGACAGTAAAATAAGGGGGATGTTCGGATGAAAAATGAAGTAACAACAGTGAGTTACTAAGAGGATTTTTGATAAGCTTAGAAGAATTTCTCCGCTTTAATCACAAGTCATAATGACGTGAGCACACAACGATGAGTTGCTAAGTGGACTATTGATAAGCTTGCAAAGATTTCTCCGCTTTAATCACAAGTCATAATGACGTGAGCACAGAACACGGGTAACACAACGACTGGTTGCTGAGGGGATTATTGATAAGCTTACAAAGATCACCCCGTTTTAACCACAAGCCATAATGACGTGAACACAGAAATACAGAACTCTAATAACACAATGATTAGTTGCCAAGTGGACTATTGATAAGCTTGCAAAGATCCCCCCGTATTAATCATAAGCCATAATGACGTGAACACAGAACACGGATCACACAACGATGAGTTGCTAAGTAGATTATTGATAAGCTTACAAAGATCACCCCGTTTTAACCACAAGCCATAATGACGTGAACACAGAACACGGATCACACAACGATGAGTTGCTGAGGGGATTATTAATAAGCTTACAAGGATTTCTCCGCTTTAATCACAAGTCATAACGACGTGAACACAGAAACACAGAACTCTAATAACACAATGATGAGTTGCCAAGTGGACTATTGATAAGCTTGCAAAGATCCCCCCGTTTTAATCACAAGCCATAACGACGTGAACACAGAACACGGATCACACAACGATGAGTTGCTAAGTAGATTATTGATAAGCTTAGAAGAATTTCTACGTTTTAATCACAAGTCATAATGACGTGAACACAGAACACGGGTAACACAACGATTGGTTGCTGAGGGGATTATTGATTCGCTTAGCTTGCGTTATTTATCTCGTCATCTCGGCCTTTTCTTGGCCCCATTCCCCAAACGCAAAAAAGCCACCCATTGGGTGGCTTTCTCACTAATTTAATGTCTGGCAGTTCCCTACTCTCACATGGGGAGACCCCACACTACCATCGGCGCTACGGCGTTTCACTGCTGAGTTCGGCATGGGGTCAGGTGGGACCACCGCGCTATTGCCGCCAGACAAATTCGGTTTGTTCCCGTTTAGCGCATTTCTTCACTAAACCAGAACATCAATCTTGAACAAGCTGTGTGTCCGTCACCTTTCGGCTTCTCACCCACATTCGAAAACTATCTCGTCTCTCTAAAACACCTTCGGTGTTGTCAGGTTAAGCCTCACGGTTCATTAGTATTGGTTAGCTCAACGTATCGCTACGCTTACACACCCAACCTATCAACGTCTTAGTCTTAAACGTTCCTTTAGGACCCTTAAAGAGTCAGGGAAGACTCATCTCAAGGCAAGTTTCCCGCTTAGATGCTTTCAGCGGTTATCTTTTCCGCACTTAGCTACCGGGCAATGCCATTGGCATGACAACCCGAACACCAGTGGTGCGTCCACTCCGGTCCTCTCGTACTAGGAGCAGCCCCTTTCAATCTTCCAACGCCCACGGCAGATAGGGACCGAACTGTCTCACGACGTTCTAAACCCAGCTCGCGTACCACTTTAAACGGCGAACAGCCGTACCCTTGGGACCTACTTCAGCCCCAGGATGTGATGAGCCGACATCGAGGTGCCAAACACCGCCGTCGATATGAACTCTTGGGCGGTATCAGCCTGTTATCCCCGGAGTACCTTTTATCCGTTGAGCGATGGCCCTTCCATTCAGAACCACCGGATCACTAAGACCTACTTTCGTACCTGCTCGAGCCGTCACTCTCGCAGTCAAGCTGGCTTATGCCTTTGCACTAACCGCATGATGTCCGACCATGCTTAGCCAACCTTCGTGCTCCTCCGTTACTCTTTGGGAGGAGACCGCCCCAGTCAAACTACCCACCAGACACTGTCCGCACCCCAGATAATGGGGCAACGTTAGAACATCAAACATTAAAGGGTGGTATTTCAAGGTTGGCTCCACGCAGACTGGCGTCCACGCTTCAAAGCCTCCCACCTATCCTACACATCAAGGCTCAATGTTCAGTGTCAAGCTATAGTAAAGGTTCACGGGGTCTTTCCGTCTTGCCGCGGGTACACTGCATCTTCACAGCGAGTTCAATTTCACTGAGTCTCGGGTGGAGACAGCCTGGCCATCATTACGCCATTCGTGCAGGTCGGAACTTACCCGACAAGGAATTTCGCTACCTTAGGACCGTTATAGTTACGGCCGCCGTTTACTGGGGCTTCGATCAAGAGCTTCTCCTTACGGATAACCCCATCAATTAACCTTCCAGCACCGGGCAGGCGTCACACCGTATACGTCCACTTTCGTGTTTGCACAGTGCTGTGTTTTTAATAAACAGTTGCAGCCAGCTGGTATCTGCGACTGGCTTCAGCTCCATGGGTAAACCACTTCACCTAATGCCAGCGTGCCTTCTCCCGAAGTTACGGCACCATTTTGCCTAGTTCCTTCACCCGAGTTCTCTCAAGCGCCTGAGTATTCTCTACCTGACCACCTGTGTCGGTTTGGGGTACGATTAATGATAATCTAGAGCTTAGAGGCTTTTCCTGGAAGCGGGGTATGAGCTACTTCGCCACCGTAGTGACTCGTCATCAGACCTCAGCATATAGTGAACCGGATTTGCCTAATTCACCTGCCTACATCCTTAAACCGGGACAACCGTCGCCCGGCCAGCCTAACCTTCTCCGTCCCCCCATCGCAATTATCACCAGTACGGGAATATTAACCCGTTTCCCATCGACTACGCATTTCTGCCTCGCCTTAGGGGTCGACTCACCCTGCCCCGATTAACGTTGGACAGGAACCCTTGGTCTTCCGGCGTGCGGGTTTTTCACCCGCATTATCGTTACTTATGTCAGCATTCGCACTTCTGATACCTCCAGCATACCTCACAGTACACCTTCACAGGCTTACAGAACGCTCCCCTACCCAACAATATCTAAATATCGCTGCCGCAGCTTCGGTGCATAGTTTAGCCCCGTTACATCTTCCGCGCAGGCCGACTCGACCAGTGAGCTATTACGCTTTCTTTAAATGATGGCTGCTTCTAAGCCAACATCCTGGCTGTCTGAGCCTTCCCACTTCGTTTCCCACTTAACTATGACTTTGGGACCTTAGCTGGCGGTCTGGGTTGTTTCCCTCTTCACGACGAACGTTAGCACCCGCCGTGTGTCTCCCGTGATAACATTCTTCGGTATTCGTAGTTTGCATCGAGTTGGTAAGTCGGGATGACCCCCTAGTCGAAACAGTGCTCTACCCCCGAAGATGAGTTCACGAGGCGCTACCTAAATAGCTTTCGGGGAGAACCAGCTATCTCCCGGTTTGATTGGCCTTTCACCCCCAGCCACAAGTCATCCGCTAATTTTTCAACATTAGTCGGTTCGGTCCTCCAGTTAGTGTTACCCAACCTTCAACCTGCCCATGGCTAGATCACCGGGTTTCGGGTCTATACCCTGCAACTCATTCGCCCAGTTAAGACTCGGTTTCCCTACGGCTCCCCTATACGGTTAACCTTGCTACAGAATATAAGTCGCTGACCCATTATACAAAAGGTACGCAGTCACACCCCAAAGGGTGCTCCCACTGCTTGTACGTACACGGTTTCAGGTTCTATTTCACTCCCCTCGCCGGGGTTCTTTTCGCCTTTCCCTCACGGTACTGGTTCACTATCGGTCAATCAGGAGTATTTAGCCTTGGAGGATGGTCCCCCCATATTCAGACAGGATAACACGTGTCCCGCCCTACTCGTCGAGTTCACAACACCAACACCTTCGGATACGGGGCTATCACCCTTTACTGCCAGCCTTTCCAGACTGTTCTCCTGATGCTAATGCTGATTAAGACTCTGGGCTGCTCCCCGTTCGCTCGCCGCTACTAGGGGAATCTCGGTTGATTTCTTTTCCTCGAGGTACTGAGATGTTTCAGTTCCCTCGGTTCGCCTCGTTTGACTATGTATTCATCAAACGATAGTGCAACGAATTGCACTGGGTTTCCCCATTCGGATATCGTCGGTTATAACGGTTCATATCACCTTACCGACGCTTTTCGCAGATTAGCACGTCCTTCATCGCCTCTGATTGCCTAGGCATCCACCGTGTACGCTTAGTCGCTTAACCTCACAACCCGAAATTGTTTCAACGTTCACTTTACTGTCATGGCTGTGCGTGGTGAACTTCTTCGTTGGGCAGTGCTCGCCATGCTCACGTACCTATGTACGCTGCGCTGGCTGTGCGCTGTCCGCCTTGAATTTCACACTGCTCGCGCATGCCGCTCGAGTTAGTGACCGAAAATTTCAGGTCTGAAATTTTGAGAGACTCTCACATTGTTTAAGCGATAAACAATGTGCGTTGTTTTCAATTTTCAGCTTGTTCCAGATTGTTAAAGAGCATAATTATTCGCAATAGACTATTTGACTAATCTATTCTGAATAATCAGAAAAAATTTATGGTGGAGCTAAGCGGGATCGAACCGCTGACCTCCTGCGTGCAAGGCAGGCGCTCTCCCAGCTGAGCTATAGCCCCATAAAGGTTTTTTTAGTATCGATTAATCTCCTGATAAGATTCTTTCTTACTCGGAGGTCTTTTTTCTTAGGCAAGGCGTGGATTAGCGACGTTTACTTTTGGGTAAACAAGCTGAACCATAACGCAGCATAAGAGAAAAGTGGTAGGCCTGAGTGGACTTGAACCACCGACCTCACCCTTATCAGGGGTGCGCTCTAACCACCTGAGCTACAAGCCTATCGATACCGCACTTTAATTTCATCAGACAATCTGTGTGAGCACTTCACAAAAACACTTCAATGGTAAGGAGGTGATCCAACCGCAGGTTCCCCTACGGTTACCTTGTTACGACTTCACCCCAGTCATGAATCACAAAGTGGTAAGCGCCCTCCCGAAGGTTAAGCTACCTACTTCTTTTGCAACCCACTCCCATGGTGTGACGGGCGGTGTGTACAAGGCCCGGGAACGTATTCACCGTAGCATTCTGATCTACGATTACTAGCGATTCCGACTTCATGGAGTCGAGTTGCAGACTCCAATCCGGACTACGACGTACTTTATGAGTTCCGCTTGCTCTCGCGAGGTCGCTTCTCTTTGTATACGCCATTGTAGCACGTGTGTAGCCCTACTCGTAAGGGCCATGATGACTTGACGTCATCCCCACCTTCCTCCGGTTTATCACCGGCAGTCTCCTTTGAGTTCCCGACCGAATCGCTGGCAACAAAGGATAAGGGTTGCGCTCGTTGCGGGACTTAACCCAACATTTCACAACACGAGCTGACGACAGCCATGCAGCACCTGTCTCAGAGTTCCCGAAGGCACTAAAGCATCTCTGCTAAATTCTCTGGATGTCAAGAGTAGGTAAGGTTCTTCGCGTTGCATCGAATTAAACCACATGCTCCACCGCTTGTGCGGGCCCCCGTCAATTCATTTGAGTTTTAACCTTGCGGCCGTACTCCCCAGGCGGTCGATTTAACGCGTTAGCTCCGAAAGCCACTCCTCAAGGGAACAACCTTCAAATCGACATCGTTTACAGCGTGGACTACCAGGGTATCTAATCCTGTTTGCTCCCCACGCTTTCGCACCTGAGCGTCAGTCTTTGTCCAGGGGGCCGCCTTCGCCACCGGTATTCCTCCACATCTCTACGCATTTCACCGCTACACATGGAATTCTACCCCCCTCTACAAGACTCTAGCTGACCAGTCTTAGATGCCATTCCCAGGTTAAGCCCGGGGATTTCACATCTAACTTAATCAACCGCCTGCGTGCGCTTTACGCCCAGTAATTCCGATTAACGCTTGCACCCTCCGTATTACCGCGGCTGCTGGCACGGAGTTAGCCGGTGCTTCTTCTGTCGGTAACGTCAATCGTTGATGATATTAGCATCAACGCCTTCCTCCCGACTGAAAGTACTTTACAACCCTAGGGCCTTCTTCATACACGCGGCATGGCTGCATCAGGCTTGCGCCCATTGTGCAATATTCCCCACTGCTGCCTCCCGTAGGAGTCTGGGCCGTGTCTCAGTCCCAGTGTGGCTGATCATCCTCTCAGACCAGCTAGGGATCGTCGCCTAGGTGAGCCATTACCTCACCTACTAGCTAATCCCATATGGGTTCATCCGATAGCGCAAGGACCGAAGTTCCCCTGCTTTGCTCCTTAGAGATTATGCGGTATTAGCTACCGTTTCCAGTAGTTATCCCCCTCTATCGGGCAGATCCCCATACATTACTCACCCGTCCGCCGCTCGTCAGCGGGAAGCAAGCTTCCCCTGTTACCGCTCGACTTGCATGTGTTAGGCCTGCCGCCAGCGTTCAATCTGAGCCATGATCAAACTCTTCAATTAAAAAGCTTGATGCTCAAAGAATGTTTACTGTCGTATGTCTTCTTACGAAAACATATTACCTATTAGTTCATATATATGAATTAACGTGTTAGTCACTCTTCAAGACTTAAAATCAAATATTTTTTTGATAGTGTCCTGTGAGTGCCCACACAGATTGTCTGATAAATTGTTAAAGAGCGTTGCAGCATTTCGTCGTGAAATTTGACCTTCTGGGTCGTTGCTGCGAGGAGGCGTATAATACGTTTTCCTCCGTGAGAGTCAAGCAATTTTTTGCTTTTTCTTTTCAGAATCTCTCGCTGCCGTTTCAGTGTTCACCGCGCTTTGCGTTGTCTTGTTCCCGGTCAGTGGATGCGCATTATAGGGAGTCAGAAAAATCTGGCAAGTGTTTTTTTAAAACTTTTTTCTGACTGCTCGCTTATCACCCAAAATGACTATTTTTTGATTCTTTTTAACGTTGCTGGCAGGTCTGCAATGCTATTAATCACGAAATCGGCACTATTCATTGCTTCTTCTGTCACAGGTTCGCCACTTTTAACTAACACTGTCGCCCCAACGTTTGCTGCTTTACCTGCTAAAATATCTGCGAGTTTATCACCGACCATTATAGAAGCTGCCATATCTATATTTAAGAAAGACTGAGCATCTAATAGCATGCCAGGTTTTGGTTTACGGCAATTGCAGTCTTGCTGATACTCTTCAACATCTGACTCGGCGTGATGTGGGCAGAAATAAATGCCGTCTAGGTCAACACCACGATCAGCAAGTGACCAGTCCATCCATTCGGTTAATTGCATAAATTGGTCTTCGGTATAAATGCCACGACCAATACCCGATTGATTTGTGACAACCACTAATGCATAACCCATTTTTTTTAATTCCAACATGGCTTCAATAGCGCCTTCAATAAATTCGAAGTCATCTATTTTATGTACATAGCCATGATCGATATTAATTGTTCCGTCTCTGTCTAAAAAGACTGCTGGTATCCCGTTACTCACCTGTTTACTCCTCAAACCAAATATCTTTTTAGTATCTCACGAAAAGAAATGAAATGAGAATAGAATAAATCGCACAATCTTTGTTGACTTAGACGTCTAGACGCCTTAACATCCAACCATATTAGATACACTATCTAAAGAACAATTCAGATAAAAGTTAGAAAACATAAATGATAAAGCTCTCAAATATAAATAAAGTTTTCCAGCAAGGAAGCCGTAGCATTCAAGCGCTGACTGATATTAGCTTGCATGTACCTGCTGGTCAGATATATGGCGTTATTGGTGCTTCAGGCGCAGGTAAAAGTACGTTAATTCGTTGCGTAAACATGCTAGAGCGCCCAACGTCAGGCCAAGTTGTTGTTGATGGGCAAGATTTAACATTAATGACAGAAAAAGCGTTGACGAGAGCACGCCGCGGTATTGGCATGATTTTCCAACATTTTAACTTATTATCTTCGCGCACTGTTTTTGATAACGTGGCACTGCCACTGGAACTCGACAATACGCCCAAAGAAAAAATTAAAGAACGTGTTGATGAGCTATTAGAGTTAGTCGGTTTAAGTGAAAAGAAAGATGCTTACCCTGCTAATTTATCGGGTGGGCAAAAACAACGTGTTGCAATCGCGCGTGCTTTAGCTAATTCACCCAAAGTTTTATTGTGTGACGAAGCGACTAGCGCATTAGACCCTGCAACAACGCGTTCCATTTTAGAACTATTAAAAGACATTAACCGTCGTTTAGGGTTAACCATCTTATTAATCACTCACGAAATGGATGTCGTAAAACGTATTTGTGACCAAGTCGCAGTGATTAGTGGTGGTCAATTAATCGAACAAGATAAAGTGAGCGAAGTGTTCTCTCACCCGAAAACACCTGTTGCACAGGCTTTTATTCAGTCAACATTAATTATTGATATTCCAGATGACTATAAAGAGCGTATGAGTACAGAGGCAGGTAAAGATTTATCGCCATTAGTGAAATTAGAATTTACAGGTCAATCCGTTGATGCGCCGCTAATTTCGATGGCAGTACGTAAGTTTGATATTGATATTAATATTTTAAGCTCTCAGATTGATTACGCAGGCGGCGTAAAATTTGGTGTGATGCTAGCTGAGCTGCATGGCATTAATGGTGGTGTTGAGTCCACAATTGAATTTTTGAAAGAGCACCACGTGAAAGTAGAGGTTTTGGGTTATGTCTGAGAGAATGATTTATTTGCTGATTAACGGCACCATCGACACTATCACAATGACCTTTGTTTCTGGCTTTTTAGGCTTTGTTTTAGGCTTACCATTAGGTGTTTTACTTTATATTACGCGTAAAGACCAAGTGATGGAAAATGTCGGTTTATATCGTGCACTTGCCGTTATAATTAATATTTTCCGTTCAGTACCATTTATTATTTTACTCGTTTGGATTATTCCATTAACGTCATTTTTAGTGGGTACAACCATTGGTTTAAAAGCCGCGATCGTCCCTTTAACCATTGGTGCTGCGCCATTTATTGCACGTATGGTAGAGAATGCGCTATTAGAAATTCCAAGTGGTTTGATTGAATCAGCACGTGCCATGGGGGCAACGCCTCTTCAGATCATTCGTAAAATATTGATCCCTGAAGCAATGCCAAGCCTGATCAATGCTGCAACCATTACCTTAATTATGTTAGTCGGTTATTCAGCGATGGGCGGCGCAGTGGGAGCGGGTGGTTTGGGTCAAATCGCGCTGCAGTATGGTTATCAAACCTATAACCCTGTTGTGATGAATACCGTGATTGTTCTTCTTGTCATTTTAGTAAACGCAATCCAGTTTGGTGGCGAGTACTTAATGAAAAAAGTTTCACATCGATAGTCAGTAAAATAGCGGCGCCATTAGGGTGCTTATAAAGTCAGTATGAAAGGGGTACTACCAATGTCTATTAAGTTAAAATCTATCGCAGTTGTCGGCGCGCTATTAGGCACACTCGTTTTAGCGGGTTGTGGCGAAAAAGAAAAAGATGCTAACAGCATTAAAGTTGGTGTGATCATGGGCAAAGAGTTAGAAGTTGCTGAAGTCGCACAGAAAGTTGCTAAAGAAAAATACGGTTTAGATGTTGAGCTAGTTTCATTTAATGATTTCGTATTGCCAAACGAAGCATTAAGCAAAGGCGATATCGATTTAAACGCCTTTCAACACAAGCCATACCTTGATCAACAAATTAAAGATCGTAATTATAAGTTAGTGCCAGTTGGCAATACTTTTATTTACCCAATTGCTGCTTATTCTAAAAAAATCAAATCTGTTGATGAATTAGCTGATGGCTCACAAATCGCATTACCGAATGACCCAACAAACTTAGGTCGTTCTTTACTGCTACTGCAACAACAAGGTTTAATTAAACTAAAAGATGGCACAGGCTTAATGCCTACTGTTCTGGATGTTGTTGAGAATCCAAAAAATCTGAAATTTGTTGAACTAGAAGCGCCACAGTTACCACGCGCACTTGACGACCAAAAAATTGCTTTAGCTATCATCAACACCACTTGGGCAAGCAGCGCTACACCTAAACTGACGCCAGCAAAAGATGGTTTATTTGTTGAAGATAAAGATTCTCCGTATGTGAATATTATTGTTGCCCGTGAAGACAATAAAGATAACGAAAATGTAAAGAAATTTATCCAAGCTTATCAATCAGATGAAGTTGCTAACAAAGCTAACGAAGTCTTTGATGGTGGTGCAGTTAAAGGCTGGTAATCTTTTTTATTATTAAAAAAACGATTAAAATACCAGATGGCTCCGTGCCATCTGGTATTTTTTGCAATTTATAGACTATAAAAATAACGATATTTTATTGAATCATATAAGAAAGGTAATAACTTATGAGACTGTTATTGCTCACCTTAGTAGCGTTTACGTTAGCTGGGTGTGGGATTAACCAATACACGAGTCCAGGGGCAAACAAAGGTTTCACGAGTATGAAATTGTCTAAGCCTGTGCCGAGTGTGACTGAAGAACCAGAAACAGCAAATGTTAAATTAATGAATAGCCCTGAAGAACTCCTAGGGATGCCTTTCAAAGATTTAGGTATTGTTTCTGGCGAGTCTTGCAGAGAAAGCGTTCAAAGCCCCCCTGCAAATCTAAATACAGCGAAAAACAGTATGTTATCACAAGCTGCTTTTATCGCTGCTGATGCCGTCCTTTTGCACCAATGCCAGACAATGACCGCTCCTGGTTGTTATCAAGCAACGATTTGTGAAGGTAGCGCATTAAAAATTGTTGAATAACCGTCATATGCAATCTTTTCAATTTGATACTATTGGTCATATCGAATCACCATATAAAGAAAAGTTTGCCATCCCGCGCCAACCTGGGCTTGTTCCAGGTGGTGTAGGACGTCTACACCTCCATCCCCCTTTCAATGATGCGAATACCGTTCGTGGCTTAATGCAGTTTAGTCATATCTGGGTAATTTTTGTTTTTCATCAAACAATGAAAGGCGGCTGGAAACCATTAGTTCGTCCACCTCGTCTCGGTGGTAATGATAAAATGGGTGTGTTTGCAACTCGTTCAACATTTAGACCAAATCCAATTGGTATGTCCCTTGTTGAATTAAAAGGGGTTTCTATAAAAAACAACCAAGCTATACTCGAGCTTGGTAGCCTGGATTTGGTTGATGGCACTCCGGTGATTGATATAAAGCCTTATTTACCTTTTGCTGAGGCAATACCAGAGGCTACCGCGGGATATGCACAGGCTGCACCTTCAGATAATATGCAGGTTATATTCACGCCAGCCGTTGAAAATCAATTAGTGTCTTATCAACACCAATACCCTGCGCTAAAACAATTTATTGAACAAATTTTGATGCAAGACCCTCGCCCTGCGTATAAAAAACAATCTACTGAAATTCGTGACTATGCGGTTCATTTATTAGATTTTAATATTCGTTGGCGAGTATTTAATGGTGTGACTGAAGTATTCGCTATCGAACCCTATGAAAAAACGTGTTAACCCCTTTTGGCGAGTCTCAGTCACTGGTAGACTAGCTCTCTATATACTTTGGTAAGCAAGCGGCTTGCCATAATTTGTTGTTCTAATGGAACCTATACAATGCGTACTAGCAAATATCTGCTCTCAACTCTAAAAGAGACCCCTGCGGATGCAGAAGTTATCAGCCACCAGCTGATGCTGCGTGCAGGAATGATCCGTAAACTTGCTTCTGGTCTGTATGACTGGTTACCCACAGGCGTGCGTGTTCTGCGTAAAGTCGAAAACATCGTCCGTGAAGAAATGGAAAATGCAGGCGCTATCGAGGTATCTTTACCCGTCGTTCAGCCCGCAGATTTATGGCAAGAAAGTGGACGTTGGGAACAGTATGGCCCTGAGTTGCTGCGTTTTGTTGACCGTGGTGAGCGCCCATTTGTCCTTGGTCCAACCCATGAAGAAGTGATCACTGATTTAGTGCGTAACGAAATCACATCTTATAAACAACTGCCATTGAATTTATTCCAAATTCAAACCAAATTCCGTGATGAAGTTCGCCCACGTTTTGGCGTCATGCGTTCACGCGAATTTATTATGAAAGATGCATACTCTTTCCACATTAGCCAAGAATCATTGCAAGAAACCTATGATGCAATGTACGAAGCATATAGCAAAATTTTCACGCGTATTGGCTTTGATTTCCGAGCGGTTCAAGCGGACACTGGCTCAATCGGCGGTAGTGCATCTCACGAATTCCAAGTGTTAGCGAAAAACGGTGAAGATGACGTTATTTTCTCCACTGAGTCTGACTATGCTGCAAATATCGAATTTGCCGAAGCATTAGCACCAACCTCGCCACGCGGGGCACCAACCGAAGAGCTTCGTTTAGTCGATACACCAAATGCAAAAACAATTGCTGAGTTGGTTGAGCAATTTAACTTACCTGTTGAGAAAACAGTTAAGACTCTCATTGTTCATGCCGAAAAAGATTCAGGTCATACGTTAGTGGCACTATTAATCCGCGGTGATCATGAACTGAATGAAGTTAAAGCTGAAAAACATCCTTTAGTCGCTAGCCCACTTGAGTTTGCAACAGAAGCTGAGATCAGAAATGCAGTGAATGCAGGCCCAGGATCACTAGGCCCGATCAATATGCCACTACCGATTGTTATCGATCGCAGTGTTGCAGTAATGAGTGACTTTGGTGCAGGTGCAAATGTTGATGGTAAACACTACTTTGGCATCAACTGGGAACGTGATTTAGCATTGCCTGAAGCTTATGATTTACGCAATGTCGTCGAAGGCGATCCAAGCCCAGACGGTAAAGGTGTACTACAAATTAAACGTGGTATCGAAGTTGGTCATATTTTCCAATTAGGTACCAAATACTCAGAAGCGATGAAAGCATCTGTACAGAACGAAGAAGGCCACAACCAAATCGTCACCATGGGTTGTTATGGTATTGGTGTAACACGTATCGTCGCCGCAGCTATTGAGCAAAGCCATGATGAACGTGGGATTATTTGGCCAGATGCAATTGCACCTTTCCAAGTTGCAATTTTGCCAATGAACATGCACAAATCTTACCGCGTTAAAGAAGTCGCTGAAAAACTGTATGCAGACTTAAAAGCAAACGGCATTGATGTGATTTTTGATGACCGTAAAGAACGCCCAGGTGTGATGTTTGCGGATATGGAGTTGATTGGCGTTCCATACACTATCGTGATTGGTGACCGTAACTTAGATAACAACCAGATTGAATATAAATCACGCCGCAGTGATGATAAAGAATTGGTTGGCTTAGAAAATGTCGTTAGTTTCCTTAAAGGTAAGCTCGGCAAATAAGTTAGGTTAAAAGCCAAAAAATAGAGCCCAAATTCCAGTCATATTGAATTTGGGCCTTTTTCTTTAAATATCTCGGTAGGAACCAACTTTAAAACCACGTGCTATTATTTGTGATTTTAAATTTTCCGATGTTAATACTTCTAGCTCATTTAAACGTGGATAAGCGTAGTTGCTTTTTAATAACGCATTATCAATAAAAGCGGGATGACTCATGACCTCAATAGAATGATGGCCCTGTGCTTTGGCTTCATCAATAATCTTCAAAAACAATGCTTCTGAAATTTCATCACCATAAAACTCACTACTGAAACAGTCAGTGCTTGCCACTTGATATGACAATGGCAGCCAATTTTTTTCTAATTGGCGGTCTACACGCAATGCAACTCCCTGTTCTTGTGCAAAACCCACGACTATTGGGAAAATTCCTTCAATCATATGCACGTGATGATGGCTATCAATATGGCTGGGCTTTTGGCCAAAAATTTCAATAAATTTGTGATATTGCAGATTCAGTTCTTGTTCAATCTCAGACAAAGGCAAATCATTAATATCGATATCCCACAGCCATTTACCCAACATTCCATCACGGCTGAGAGTCGGCATTGATGAAAAAGGCTTACCTGCCGTTAAAACAAAATGCATTCCCACCGCTAAATTCGGATTTTCATGACTTAATTTAGCCGCATGGGATATGGCAGGCATATTCATCATTGCACTCGTTGAATTAACAACCCCATTACGATGAGATTCAATAATCCCGTAATTAACGGCTTCACATAATCCAAAATCATCAGCATTCACAATAAGTAATGAAGCCATTTGTTCTCCCTTAATGCTATAAGCTATTTAACTCATTAACCTTCCTGCTCAATTTGTTGTATTGCTTTCGCAAAGTTCGGCAGGTGTTTTTTATGGGCGATAAGTAATTCTTTCGAAATTAAACGCGCATCATTATCGGAGTGAATTAATGGGTTCAAATTCATCGCCAGTAATACATCATTAAACTGACCATTGACTGCGGCTTGGCTAGTAGCAACTTCAAAGTTTTTTAAGGTATAAATTAAGCCAAGTACTTTATCATCAAAATGCGTTACTCGTGGGTGCGGTTTCGCACCATCACGCCCAAGTAGGCAAGTCATTTCCACCGTCCAATCTTCAGGAATATTATCAATTTGCCCCTGATGTGGGATATTAACGTAATGCTCCGTATTTTTATCGTTATAGATCGCGTTAATGACTTCACAAGCTGCATCCGAATAATAAGCTCCGCCACGTAACTCAAGCTCTTTAGGTTTCACATCAAGTGATGGATCCTTATAAAGTTCAAATAGCCGATGCTCTACTTTTTGCACGATTTGAGCTCGAGCCCCACCTTTATAATATTCACCAAGCTCGATAGCTAACATTTCTTTTGGTTTAAAGTAATACAGTAAATAAGAACAAGGGATCAGATTTAAGCTGCGAATTAGCCCTTCGTCAAACGCAAGGTCAGTGATGTTTTTTACTGAGTTGGCACTTAACGTACCTGACGCAATACCATCTAATAGCTCATCAAAACGAGAAACTCCATTAACAATCACATCTTTGATAAAAACCATATGGTTTAAACCGAATAAGTCGATGGATAACTCATCGTTATCTGACAGATTAAGAACATCTGTAATAAACATTTTCATGCCAATCGGTATATTACACACACCAATAAAACGCTTAAAGTTAGTGTGCCGGTAAACCGCTTCTGTCACCATCCCTGCTGGGTTAGTAAAATTAATCACCCATGCATTAGGGCAGATTTCTTCCACATCTTTAATAATGTCAAAAATAACTGGAATTGTACGCAGCCCTTTAAATAATCCACCAGCACCATTGGTTTCTTGGCCTAAATAACCATGTTTTAATGGAATAGACTCATCTAATTCACGAGCTTTTAATTGGCCGACCCTTAATTGCGTAGTCACAAAATCAGCATCTTTAAGTGCTTCTTTGCGATCCAATGTCTTCACTATTTTTAATGGAATGTTTGCATGTTTAACCATGCGTTCGCATAAATCAAAAATAATCTCTAATTTTTCTTTGCCTTCCTCAACATCCACCAACCATAACTCAGTGATCGGAAGTTCATGGTAACGTTTAATAAAACCTTCGAGTAATTCAGGTGTATAGCTACTACCGCCACCAATCGTGACAACTTTTAACTTCTGAGTCATATTAACCTCATAGAACCTTATACAATAGACATAGAAAGACACACCATCTTTATTAGAAAAGATGGTTATGCTTGAATTTTTTAATTAAGAACGTTTTGAAGCTTAGTTTAATTAATGCTAATTAACCCACCATTTTCTGCTCAACACTGTATAAATTTTTACGATAATCACTCGGCGTCAGTGAGGTTGATTCTTTAAATTTTTTCACAAATAAACTTGGGCTACTGTAACCAGACTCAAATGCAATATCGGTAATCGAATAGTTGGTAATTTCTAATTGTTTTTTAGCAAAATTAATTCTGATATCGTTAATAATTTGCATTGGTGTTTTACCATAAAAACGTTTTGTCGCCCGCGTTAGATACTCTTGTGATTTCCCCGTCATAGTGATCATATTTTGTAGCGCACTTTCACTGAACATCGCAATATCATGCATGTCTTCAAGTGTGTTTTTAAGCCATTGAGGAGCATCGTCTTGCAGGCTTTTTTCACGAAAATGACGTAATCGATTGACGACATTAAACGTGACTAATTCAATAAACTCATTAAATTCGCTATCTCTGAAATTTAAAGAGGCGATGACGGACTCAATATAAGCCATAAATTCATTTTTTAGTGGGTAGCTTTGTGATGCAACAAAACAGCTTGGCAATAATGGCAAATAATGTTTATCAAAAAATGATTTGCTAATTCCAACATTTAATATTCTAGTTGGACCAAAGTCATAAGCACTTTCGTGATATGAACCAATAGGTAAAAAAACAAAATCCCCGCGCTCTAATAATATCTTCTTTCCATTAATAAATTGGTAACAACGACCCGTTAATACAATCGTATATTCATAATAGTCGTGTTGATGCAGTCCACTTGCACTCTCAACTTTATTATAAATAAAGACATGAAAGGTTTTATTGTTAAACAGTTCACTTTCTTGAACTAATTTAATTTCAGCATTAGTGTCGGTTCTATTCATCAGTGTCTGCATCATTATCCCCTTTTAACGGTTTAATTTTTCATGTAGCTCAATTAATTCTGTAATCAGTTCGCGAGCTAACATAGCATTCATTAAATGATCTTGAGCATGGACGAGGACTAAACTGACTTTGATTCTGCCCTCCCCCATATCGCTTTCAATGAGCTGAGTTTGTACTTTATGTGCGTCATTCAAAGAAGAGTGAGATTGCTCCATTAAACTTTTTGCCGTTGTGAAGTCCCCCTCTTTGGCCTTTCTTAATGCCGTATAGGCTAAACTTCTTGCTTGCCCTGCATTAATAATTAAGCCCATGACAACTTCTTCTAATTCGTTAGCTGCATCTTCTTGAATATCATCGAGTTCAAACATTTTTTTATCTCTACTTAAATGGGAGGAGCAAGCTCCTCCGTTTTTTAAAACTTCAGTGCATTAGCAATATCTTCTTCGCTTTCTTCTTCATCTATCGTGTTTTGGGCTTTATTCGAAATCACCACAAATGGTAGATAAACCAGAACAGCAACACCAAGGTTAAATAAAGCAAGTAGTAAAGCGGCAATACTTCCATTGGTGTTAAAGAAGGCAGCTAAACCTGTTGGCATTGTCCACGGTGCAATATTGGTCACTGGTGGGATAATCCCTAAAGAATACGCTGCTACCATTATTCCCGCCAATAAAGGCTGAATAAGAATAAATGGAATAAACATAACTGGGTTCATGATGATAGGTAATCCAAAAATAATCGGCTCATTTATTTGGAAAATACCCGCTGGTAACGCTAATTTTGCAACTTGCCGGTGATCTGCACGACGTGAAGCAATAAAGATGGCAATGATCAGCCCTAATGTTGCCCCTGTTCCACCTAAAAAGACATAGGAATCAAGCATTGGTTTTGCCCACATATGGAAAGATTTACCCGCAGCAATTGCCGCATCGACCGAACCATACTCCGCATATAATGAGACGTTTTCCAGTGCCCATGGCGTCATAATCCCACTATCTAAGGCTGTCAAGGCGAGTGAACCGTGAATACCAAAGAACCACAGCAATGACGTAAATACCACATAGGCCCAACCAACGACATTCCCCATTGATGCAAGAGGAGTCGACACCGTATCCATAATAATTTGGTGGAAATTTGTACTAATACCGCTAGAAAGCGCCCATGACACAATCCCCATTATTGATAAGATAATAAAACCAGGAATAAGTGCAGAGAATGAACGAGAAACAGATGGAGGCACGCTATCAGGTAATTTAATCACCCAGTTACGGCGTACAATAAATGCAAACATTTCGGCAACCACTAACCCTAATATAATACCCGAAATGATATTTGCCCCACCTAACCAATTCGCGCCAACGGCATAAGCACCATTTACTTCGTAAGGTGTCACCGTCATAAAAGCAGCAACAGCCAGTAGTCCTGCGGCTAATGGGTCAACTTTTCGCTCTTCAGCTAATGCCATCGAGATAAAAAAGGGCGCCATGAGGGACATGATGCCTAGTGTCCCGTTATACACATTCCCCCCAATCACTTTAAATCCATTTAAAGTTTCAATTGTCGATGGTTCTAATCTCAGGCCCAATGAGTAGAAGAACGACCCTGCATCAAAGCTTAAAAACACATTATTAATTAATACAAACATTGCCCCGACTAATGTCAGTGGCATAATACGAATAAAACCATTCTTTATTGCATTAACGTGAGGTTGCTTCCCCAATCTAACTGCGAAGGGCAGAAGTACCTTTTCAAGCGAAGTGATAACAAGACTCATAAAAATACCCTCGATTTTTTGAGTGTGCTCCATTCTGAATAGGCTAATCTGCAATGAATAGCACTAAGGTTGATGGAGTTATTATTGAGTAGAGGTAGCTCTCTAATGTTAATTTGCTGTTTGTTTTTTTATGCTTGCAACGGCTGCTTTTAATACCCCAAGTCCATCCACTTTGCCGTATAACAATGAATCAATCACTTCGACAGGTTTATTTGGCAGTATTTTTTGAATATCCGTTAACATCCAAGCAATTTGTGGACCGAGTAAAACCAAATCTGCATCAACACCTTTTTCACTTGCTAAGCTTTCAGGAAAAGCCTCTATGTTGACGGGGACATCGTATTTTTCTGCCTGTTGCCTCATTTTGTTGACTAACAATGAAGTCGACATGCCAGCAGAACAAAATAAATAGATATTTTTCTTCTTCATTCCTTATCCTTTGATTCGTTCTATTTTTTAGTTACCGCTTAGATTTATAAATTTTTTTTACAGACTTACGGCTTTTCTTAAATCAACAAACTAAAAATTAAAATTATTTCTAGTTGAATGGAGTATACGGAATTCCCTTAGTTTACGATATTTCATTGTTATCACTAATTGCTCCTGATTGACCAATCGCCATGACAACCTTCACAAAATACACAAATATTTTGCGACAATAAAAAAGTTATACTGATATCAAAAAAGGAGTATGTGAAGGAGTGAAAAATAGATGCGGTGATTTTTTATTGGAATTTTAAGACGTTAAATAAAAAAGCCCAATATTTCTACTGAGCTTTTTAGGAAGAAAATGCAATCTAAATTATTTGCAAGACGCCGTTTTATCGAATTTAATTTGCCCTGTTTGGACGAATGCAGAGTCAAATTGGCCATCCTCCATTGATGGACGAACGGTATAATAACCTTCAGCCTCAACATATACAGGGGTTCCACCGTCAACCCCCGTTTCCCTATAGGCTTTTTCTAATTCAATACCAGATGCTGAGTATTGACGCCCTGTATCACATTCTGTAAATACTGCGGCATCCGCCATATAGCGATATTTCCCTATTTTTTTACTTGGCTGAACACGGTTTAGCGTATAGTTCAGTTCCGTTTCAATTGGGTTTCCTTCTAAATCCAGCAAAGTGACGGACTCACCATTGTCGGCTTTAGCAAAAAAGGTATTCTCACCTTTCGGATTAGTAGTACGGAGCTTATTACCTTCAAGGTTCCATTTGCCTGCTTCATGGAAGCCGCTATTGCCGTCTTTTGTTCCCAAGTAAATCAATTGTTCTACATAACTGCCATCTTGGTTAACTAACAATGTTGCTTCAATGCCTGAGCAATCTGCACAAGGTAATACCCCAGTATAGACCTGATCAACTGGCGTTGTATTGGTATTTTGCGCACTACTTTGGCAGCCTGCTAATGCCACTGTACCAACCGCCATTAAGACTAATAATAGTGTTTTTTTCATGATAATTCCCTTGAAATCATTCGTTTTTAACTCGTTTACCAATATTAAACATCATAGCATCTCAAGCCATAAAAGAGTGGAAACAGTAACATAATTCAGACATAACTGATAAAAAATACCACGCATTAATTTGATGAATAAGAATTATCTTTTTCATCCAGTAGCGATTATAGTTATTAAAATTACTATGCTATTATCGTACTAAGCATTTTTTTTTGCTTGATACAATATGTTCAAGGCGGCAATAACCGCCACTAACACAGTGGTGAGGGAATATGTCTACAGATACTGAATATCAACCTATCAATTGTGATGATTACGAATATCTAGAAATTGCATGCCAACGTCAGTTGAAGTTGCAAATAAAACTTAATGACGGCGAGAATATTGAAGGGCAAGCTAGTGATTTGCTCCTACGAAAAAAAGTCGAGTACCTGATTGTTGAAACACATGAAGGAACCAAGGAGCTACGACTGGATTGCATTAATTCCTTCAGTCATCCTGAAATCGGCACAATTGTTGTCGACCACTCTCACTAATACTCACAATTTGAGTTCTTCTTGCCCCTTATGATGGTCACAGTCATAAGGGGTTTCTTATTATAAGGCTAACTGGAATCTCGATTCCTGCTGCCAATCTATTGCAATCCCCAATAATTCATCATTCATTAACCCTTCAGGTGTGATAAAACAACCCACTGCCGTAATCAGTTGATCATTGTAATAAATCAGTGGAATACGCTCCCGCATCCATGGCGCAATGCCCAGTTCCTGCCATATTTTTTTACTGCTTCTTGAACGGTGCCGCCCCACAATATTAAGAGTGCCTTGCAAACCAAAACGCACAGTCACTTTTTCATCTGGCTCTGGAGGACGGATTTGCCCCTGCCCTTCCATAACCTGTAGTCGCCCAAGTGATCCAGGTAATTCAAACGAAGCGGGATATGACCACGCATATTGCTGTCCCACCAAGTTTTCAACACGTGGAACTACCCACAATACACCTTGGTAACGGCGGACTTCAACCTGCCCTAGACGGCAAACAGGTTCAGCATCTTGTCTGGCTAGCGCCACTTCTTGCCAAATACGCTCTAACTGGTTAAATGGTGGCATCGGGAGTTGATGCAGCCCAATCCAGCGGCGGATCAACGCGTTACGTTTCGCCGAAGAACAGTGCTGTAATTCATCAATAAATAAACCACCTCGGTAATCAATCATACCTTCAAGCGTTTCTTGCAATAACTCATCCAGCAAGGATTCTTGCTCCGCACATAGCAATGCACTTCGAGCAATGGCATTGGACATATGCGGCCAACGGGCAGTTAAACGGGGTAAAATATGCAACCGAAGAAAATTACGGTCATAACGATCATCTTGGTTGCTATCATCCTCCACCCAAGGTAATTGCTGCTCTTGCATGTAAGCTTCTAAATCGATACGGCCGACGGTTAATAATGGGCGCAACAATTGTGTTTGCCCTTGTTGCGTAACAAAGGGCAGAGATTCAGGCATTGATGATAACCCCGCAGGGCCACTTCCACGTTTTAAAGCTAATAAAAATGTTTCTGCTTGGTCATCCAGATGCTGAGCTGTCACCAACACTTCATCAACATCAAGTTCTTCACGGTAAGCCTGATAACGAGCATCCCGCGCAGCGGCCTCGATACCTTTTTCACTAGGATCAATGAAAACAGGGCGGCAGACAAAAGGAATCTCCCATTGTTGGCATAGCTGTGCACAATGCTGCGCCCACGCATTTGCCTTAGTATTTAGGCCATGGTGGACATGGATAGCACGAATAATTAGTGATGAGTCATTATTTTTCTTGAGCTGGCAAAGGGCATGTAACAATACCGTTGAGTCAATTCCACCACTAAACCCAACCAGTATTTTTTTATAATCACCAATTTTTTCACGTACCCGCTCAATGACCATGGATGATATCTGTTCCATTCATTCGCCCTTTTTAGCTATTGCTGATTGCGGCGTTTTGCACCAACACATAAAACGCCTGAAATAATCACTAACATAACCCCAATAATATATGCGATTTCAAATGGGTCACTTAAAAGTAAAACTAACCACAACACAGATAATACAGGTGATAAAAATACCACTGAGGCAATTTTTGTTGAGTTCCCCGTATTCATTGCTTTAAACCACAAGATATAAGACACACCATTAATAAGTACCCCATTAATCAGCGTCGGCCAAAATGTACCTTGCGATGGCAACTGCATTTCACTAAATGACAATAGGAGAACCAACGAAGTCAATGTCGAGAAGATAAATAACCAGACTGTGCTAATATACGGATCAATAGAATATTGGCGTGAAAATACTGACATTAAAGCAAAGCAAAATGCACCACTAAACACTAACAATAATGCTATTGGGTTATCCACATGCAATTGGGTAATTTGCCCTTTAGTAAACGTGATAATAACGGCAATAAAACCAACCACAACCCCCACAATTTGCCGCCCCGACAATCTGTCTTTTAATAATATTACCGATAAAAGAATAATTATTAGTGGCCAGCTATATTGGATCACCAAAACAGCGATACCATTTTCTATGGAATAACCGTAGTACAATAACAAATAGAAAAGACAATCAAGAAATCCAAGAACAAAGACTTTGCCTAAAATATCTCTAGGTAAAATCAACAATTTGGCAGGTGTATAGCCTGATGCCAGTGCCACCGAGATAACGGCAATGACCGAAATAAGGTTTGACCAAAATAGAAATTGGAAACTATCCATCCCATTTTGCCCAAAGCGTGAAACTATTGGGATAAAGCTCCAAATCAATACGCAAGAAAAAGCATAAATTAAATAATTATATTGTCGCACTGCCATACCTATTTTTTATTATTTGTAGTGAATATTGATAATGTTCAATAAAAAACGGGAGTTAGCAAAAGCGAACTCCCGTTTTATCTAATATAGGGTTTGCTAGAAATTAGCAATAACCGTATTCCATCAAGCGCTGATAACGACGGTCTTTTAATGCATCCGCATCTAAAATTTCCAGCTCGTTAAGGTCTTCAGTGATACGTGCTTTTAGATGTGCGGCTATTTCATCGTAGTTACGATGTGCTCCACCTAAAGGCTCAGAAATAACGTTATCAATCAGTTTTAGTTCTTTCAGGCGCGGTGCTGTAATCCCCATCGCTTCAGCCGCTAATGGGGCTTTGTCTGCACTTTTCCACAGAATGGATGCACAACCTTCAGGTGAAATAACGGAATAAGTGCTGTATTGCAGCATGTTCACTTTATCACCCACACCAATGGCTAACGCACCACCAGAGCCGCCTTCGCCAATGACAGTACAAATTACTGGTACAGATAAACGTGACATTTCACGCAGGTTACGTGCTATCGCTTCGGATTGACCACGTTCTTCTGCACCAACACCTGGATAGGCCCCTGGAGTATCAATGAAAGTGATAATAGGCAGATTAAAACGCTCAGCCAGTTCCATCAGGCGCAGCGCCTTACGGTAACCTTCAGGGGCTGGCATACCAAAATTACGACGGATTTTTTCTTTCGTTTCACGCCCTTTTTGGTGCCCGATAATCATCACTGGACGCCCCTCTAAACGCGCCAAACCACCGACAATGGCTTTGTCGTCAGCATAAGCACGGTCACCCGCTAATTCTTGGAAGTCCGTGAAAATGCGAGAAATGTAGTCCAGTGTATAAGGACGACGAGGATGACGAGCGAGTTTAGCAATTTGCCAAGCCCCCAGATCAGAGAAAATTTTACGTGTCAGTTCAACACTTTTTTCACGTAAACGAGCAACCTCTTCATCAAGGTTGACCTCTAAGTTGTTATCTTGACGGCTTACGGCTTTTAGAGAATCAATTTTTGCCTCTAATTCCGCAATTGGCTGTTCAAAATCAAGAAAATCCAGACTCATAATATTCCTATTTTAGTCAAATTCTAATTCTACCTGCTCACTACCCAGCAGAGTTCGAAGATCGTTCAGAAGGGGATCCACGGGTGTCACACGCCAAACAACGCCAAATTTAAGCTTGGCTCTGGCATCGTCCTTCTGGTAATACAGATGAACCGGGATAGTACCCGAACGGTGAGGTTCAAGCGCACTGCGCAACCGGTTCAGTAATTGATCGTTAATTTGTTTATCTGACAGTGAAATCGCAAGTCCGCGTGCATATTTTTCCCTTGCCTCACTAATGTCCATTAACTCACGCACTGTCATTTTATTACCACCATTGAAATCATCAAAGCTGACCTGACCAGTGGCTATCAGGATATTGTCTTTTTCCAACATATGTTGGTATTTATCAAGTGCATCTGAAAATAGCATAATATCCAGACGACCAGAACGATCATCAAGCGTGCAGATACCTATTCTATTCCCACGCTTGGTCGTAATCACTTTAGCTGAAAGTACTAAACCTACCACAGTTGTCACTTGACCACGAGGGGTTGGGTTCACATCTTTTAATCTAAGGCCATTAGTATAGCGTTCTATTTCACTCAAGTATCGCGTTATTGGGTGGCCTGTTAAATATAAGCCTAGGGTTTCCCTTTCCCCATCCAACACCACTTGTTCTGGCCATTTTGGCACGCTTGCGTACGAGCTTTCCACTTGCTCTGGCGCTTCAGCTAATACCCCAAACATATCTGCTTGGCCAATCGCTTCAGCTTTCGCATGTTGATCAGCAGCTTTAAGTGCATCCTCAAGGGAAGACATCAAAGCCGCACGGTGAGGGCCTAATCGATCAAACGCCCCTGCCATGATCAACTTTTCCATCACGCGGCGGTTAATTTTTTTAATATCAACACGGGCGCAAAGGTCAAAAATTTCTTTGAAAATCCCACCTTGTTGGCGAGCTTCGACGATGGCTTCAATTGGGCCTTCCCCTACCCCTTTGATGGCACCAATTCCGTAAACTATCTCACCTTCATCATTCACATGGAAGTGATAAAGGCCACTATTGATATCTGGCGGTAATACCTTCAAGCCCATTCGCCAGCATTCATCAACTAAACCAACGACTTTTTCTGTATTATCCATATCTGCGGTCATTACCGCGGCCATAAATTCAGCAGGATAGTGTGCTTTTAACCACAGTGTTTGGTAAGAAACCAATGCATACGCTGCGGAATGCGATTTGTTAAACCCATAACCAGCAAATTTCTCTACCAAGTCAAAGATTTTCATCGACAGTTCGCCATCAATACCGTTTTTGATTGAGCCTTCTTCAAAAACAGAGCGCTGCTTCGCCATCTCTTCTGGTTTCTTTTTACCCATGGCTCGGCGCAGCATATCCGCGCCACCAAGAGTATAACCCGCCAGAACCTGCGCAATCTGCATAACTTGCTCTTGGTATAAAATAATACCATAAGTTGGCTCAAGAACAGGTTTTAACGATTCATGTTGCCACTGTACATCAGGGTATGAAATCTCTTCACGGCCATGTTTACGGTCGATAAAGTTATCTACCATGCCTGATTGCAAAGGACCAGGGCGAAATAACGCGACCAGAGCGATCATGTCCTCAAAGCAGTCAGGACGTAACCGCTTAATTAAGTCCTTCATTCCACGGGATTCTAACTGGAACACCGCCGTGGTTTCAGAACGTTGCAGCATATCAAAACTTTTTTGGTCGTGTAATGGAATCGCTGCAATATCAATTGGTTCTAAGTTTTTCTTAGCCCGACGAGCGTTAATCATCTCTAACGCCCAGTTAATGATCGTTAACGTCCGTAAACCAAGGAAGTCGAATTTCACTAACCCAGCATATTCAACGTCGTTTTTGTCGAATTGTGTAACGGGGTTATTCCCTTCTGCATCACAATACAGTGGGGCAAAATCAGTAATTTTTGTTGGTGCGATAACCACACCACCAGCGTGTTTACCTGCGTTTCGAGTCACCCCTTCAAGTTTTCGCGCCATATCAATCAACGCTTTAACTTCTTCATCTGCTTCGTAAATTTCAGGAAGCTGAGGCTCTGCTTCAAAAGCTTTTTCTAATGTCATTCCTGGATCAGGAGGAACTAATTTAGAAATTCTATCTACAAAGCCATAAGGATGCCCAAGGACACGCCCTACGTCACGAATAACCGCTTTTGCCGCCATCGTACCGAAGGTAATAATTTGTGATACCGCATCACGACCATACATTTGCGCCACGTGATCAATAACTTGGTCACGTTTTTCCATGCAGAAGTCGACGTCAAAGTCAGGCATTGAAACCCGCTCAGGATTCAAGAAACGCTCAAACAGTAAGTCAAATTCTAATGGATCAAGATCCGTTATTTTAAGGGCATAAGCCACTAATGACCCCGCACCAGACCCCCTTCCAGGCCCAACAGGAACACCGTTATCTTTTGACCATTGGATAAATTCCATCACGATCAAGAAGTAACCAGGGAAGCCCATTTGGTTAATAACATTAAGTTCAATGTCCAGACGCTCATCATATTCAGGACGTTTCTCTGCACGCACTTTTTCGTCAGGGAATAAAAATTCAAGGCGTTCTTCAAGCCCTTCTTTTGACCGCATAACCAAGAAATCTTCAGTTTTCATATCCCCTGTAGGGAATTGCGGTAAGAAGTATTCACCAAGACGAATAGTCACGTTACAACGCTTAGCAATCTCTACACTGTTCTCTAATGCTTCAGGAATGTCGGCAAAAAGCTCGCACATTTCTTCTTCTGTACGTAAGTATTGCTGAGGGCTATAGTTTTTTGGTCTTTTTGGGTCGGCAAGCGTGAATCCATCATGGATGGCGACACGAATTTCGTGGGCATCAAAATCGCTGCTTTCAATAAAGCAGACGTCATTAGTCGCAACGACGGGTAAACCTTTTTTTGTCGCCAATTCGACGGCAGCATGAAGATAGCTTTCTTCATCGGGGCGGCCTGTTCTCACTAACTCAAGGTAATAACAACCTGGAAAATGCGTTTCATAAAATTCAAGACATTCGTCTACAAGAGCTTGGTTGCCGCGCAAGAGAAATTGCCCGACATCCCCTTTACGCCCACCAGAGAGCAAAATAAGCCCATCTTTGTGCTTTGCTAGCCACTCACGCTTAATCGTTGGCCCAATTGCACCATAACCTTTTTGGTAAGCTTCTGAAATCAGCAGAGTCAGGTTTTGATACCCTTCATTATTGCGAGCGAGAACGGTTAGGTGAGAGATTTCATCGCCTAATAACTCACTTTCAACATAAAAATCAGCGCCGATGATCGGCTTGATCCCTGCACCATGAGCAGCACCGTAGAATCTGACTAACCCACAAAGGTTAGTAAAATCCGTAATTGCAAAGGCAGGCATGCCCATCGCCGCGACTTTTTTGACTAATGGGCCTGTTTTAGCGAGCCCATCAATCATTGAGTAGTCACTGTGCACACGCAAATGAATAAAACGAGGTGATGCCATCGATTAAATACCTATTTTTGACTGTCTAAAGCTCGTCTCACAGGAGCAAAGCTTTTACGATGGAATTCGGTTGCACCATACTGCGCCAATTTTTCTAAGTGATATGCGGTTGGGTAGCCTTTATGCTTTGCAAAGCCATATTCTGGAAATGCTTTGTCCAGCTCAACCATCTCCCTATCCCGTACCACTTTCGCTAAAATGGATGCTGCGCTTATTTCTTGCACAAGGCTATCGCCTTTGACCACCGCCTGTGAAGGCATTGGCAGTTCAGGGCAGCGATTGCCATCAATTAAAACAAATTCAGGAACGATAGATAACCCTGCAACGGCACGCTGCATGGCTAACATCGTCGCATGTAATATATTTATTTTATCAATTTCTTCAGGTTCTGCACGACCAATACACCAGCACAACGCTTTTTCTTTAATTTCGTCGAACAATTTCTCACGTTTCTTTTCGCTGATTTTTTTAGAGTCGGCGAGCCCTGCAATCGGGTTATTCGGGTCAAGGATCACCGCAGCGGTGACTACTGCTCCCACTAATGGCCCGCGTCCGACTTCATCAACGCCAGCAATTAAGTTGGCTTTAGGATATATAAATTCCATTAATTTCTAACCAAATCGAGTACTGCTTGTGCAGCTTGTTTATCTGCATCACAACGAATGAGTTGATGCAGATGTAAAAAAGTTTCTTTTAATTCATCAACTCGCTCCCCCCCTTCCAGTAATGGAAGCAGTTCCTGCGCCAGTTTTTCTGGCTGACACTCTTCTTGCAGCAGTTCTTTGACAATTTCTTTTTCAGCAAGCAGATTTGGCAAGGAAACATACGGGGTTTTGACTAAGCGCTTAGCAAGCCAAAAAGTGAATGGTTTCATTCGGTAACCAACCACCATAGGACATTTAGTTAGCATGCACTCTAGGGCTGCGGTTCCCGATGCTAACAGCGTAGCATCCGCCGCTATCATCGCATCACGGGCTTGCCCATCTAAAATATGCACAGATAATTCAGGCGCAGCAGTGGCTTTTATGGTATCAAATTGCTGACGGCGTTTTGCATTAACTAACGGTACCACAATGTGCAAATCAGGGAAGCGTTGTTGGAGTATTTGCGCCGTTTGTAAAAAATCGGCACTCAACATTTCGACTTCTGAATGGCGACTTCCAGGCAATAATGCGAGGCATTTTGCATTTTCGGGAATGCCGAGGCGTTCTCGCGCAGCAAGTTTATCTGGGTTCAACGGGATCGCATCCGCCATCGTGTGGCCAATAAAGCGACAAGGTACATCGAAACGATCGTAAAACGCTTTTTCGAAGGGTAAAAATGCTAAGACTAAATGAGTGGAGCGACCAATTTTAAATACGCGCTTTTGGCGCCATGCCCAAACGGAAGGGCTAACGTAATGAATGGTTTTAATGCCTTTCGCTTTTAAGCGCCCCTCTAGAGTGATGTTAAAATCAGGGGCATCAATTCCAACAAAAATGTCGGGTTGTAACTGCGTAAAACGCTGGGTCAAGTCTTTACGAATGGATAATAAGCGAGGTAACCGGCCGAGAACTTCAACAATCCCCATCACGGCTAATTCTTCCATTTCGTACCAAGCTTCACAGCCTTCAGCTTGCATCAACGGACCTGCCACACCAACAAAGCGCGCATTAGGCACTTGTTCTTTAAGTGCACGAATAAGCCCCGCACCGAGAATATCACCAGATGTCTCTCCGGCAACAAGGCCAATAGTAAGTGGACGGTTATCAATCACCGAAATTCGCTCCTTAATAAAGGCCTAGTCACGTTAAGCACATTACCTTGTGATTAACGGATAATACCACGCTTAGATTGTGCAGAATCTTCTAAGAAATCACTAAACACTTTAACATGTTCGTTTACTTTTGCCGCTTCTGCGATTTCTTCACGTGCTTCTTCTAATGATTTACCTGAACGATACAACGTCTTGTATGCATTACGAATAGCATGAAGTGATTCTTTTTCAAAACCACGACGTTTTAAACCTTCAAGGTTTAAGCCAAATGGTGTTGCATGGTTACCTTGTGCGATAACATAAGGAGGTACATCTTGCGCCACACCAGAGCAACCACCAACCATAACATGAGCACCAATTTTACAAAATTGATGAACCGCAGTCATGCCACCAATAATCGCGTAATCGCCTAACGTGACATGGCCACCAAGGGTTCCGTTATTTGCAATAATGCAGCGATTACCAATGATACAATCGTGAGCTATATGCACGTTAACCATCAATAGGTTATCGTCACCCACTTTTGTTAGGCCAGTATCTTGGACGGTACCACGGTGGATCGTTACGCTTTCTCTAATGCGGTTTCTATCACCAATTTCAACACGAGTTGGTTCGCCTTGGTACTTCAAGTCTTGGTTAATTTCACCAATTGAAGCAAACTGGAAAATGACATTATCGCGGCCAATTTTAGTATGGCCATTAACAACAACGTGAGATTTCAGCTCAGTGCCTTCGCCAATTTCAACATTCGCGCCAATATAACAAAAAGGGCCAATACGCACATTGGCTCCAATAATCGCACCCTCTTCAACAATGGAGGAAGGATGGATATAGGCAGTATTGTCAATCATATCAGACCTCACGGCGACGGGCGCACATCATTTCTGCTTCGCAGGCCACTTCTCCATCAACTTTTGCAACGCCTTTAAAACGTGCGACTCCGCGACGTTCTTTAATAAATTCAACTTCTAAGACCATTTGGTCCCCAGGTAGAACAGGACGTTTAAAACGTGCATTGTCTATCGCTGCAAAATAATACAGTTCACCTGGCTCTAATTTTCCAACGCTTTTAAATGCAAGAATACCCGTTGCTTGCGCCATCGCTTCTAAAATTAAAACACCTGGGAAAATTGGTTTACCAGGAAAATGCCCTTGGAAAAATGGCTCGTTGAAGGAAACATTTTTAACTGCACGCAAAGATTTGCCTTCTTCAAAATCCAATACACGGTCAACCAAAAGGAATGGGTAACGGTGTGGAAGGAGCTCTAAAATTTCTTCAATATTCAGAGTATGATTATCACTCATCGAAATACTCTTCCTGTCTATTAATACGATTATTATTAACGAATCGGCCTGCTTTAACCTTAAATTAGGTTAACTGGCAGGCCGGAAAACGTAACTCAGATAACTATTTTAGCCTGAATTACAAAATGATTACTGATTTTTTTGATTTTGGCTATCTAATTCACGTTCAACATTTTTCAGGCGCTTATTCATCTCATTGATACTTAAGACTAAAGCAGCTGTTTTACGCCAAACTTTATTAGGTTGTAAAGGGATGCCTGAAGAGTAAACACCTGGTTCAGTGATAGGACGCATGACCATTCCCATTCCCGTTACTGTGACCTTATCGCAAATTTCCATATGGCCATTGATTACACTCGCGCCACCAATCATACAGTAACGACCGATTTTTAAGCTGCCAGCCATAATTACACCACCAGCAACTGCGGTATTATCACCAATAATGACATTATGTGCAATTTGGCACTGGTTATCGATAATAACCCCATTACCTATCACTGTATTGTCGAGTGCGCCCCGGTCAATTGTTGTACTTGCGCCGATCTCAACGCGATCGCCGATGATCACTGTACCTAATTGCGGGATTTTGATCCAATTACCGCGATCATTTGCATAGCCAAAGCCATCTGACCCGATCACAGTACCAGATTGCACTAAGCAGTGTTCGCCAATTTCAATATTGTGGTAAACGCTGACATTTGCCCATAAACGGGTGCCTGCCCCAATACGCGTGTTTTTACCCACAAAGCAACCTGCGCCAATCACCACGTTATCACCCAGTACAACACCACTTTCGATAACGGCATTTGCGCCAATTGCAATATTTTTACCGAGTGTTGCATCACTTGCAATCACTGCGGATGCATGAATATCTTCTGCCGGGCTTGGCGTGGTATCCATGATTTGAGCCATCCGTGCATAGGCTAAGTACGGGTTATCAACAACCAGTGCTGCTACTTTGCAGGATTCGAGATCTTTTGCTGTGAGGACCACCGCGGCAGCTTGGCAATCGGCCAATTTATCGCTGTAACGGCTATCAGATAAAAAAGTTATCTGTTGATTATTCGCTGAATGCATAGGCGCAATACTGGTGATGACGGTATCGCCATCACCATGTAATTGTGCATTCAACTGCTGAGCAAGGTCAGCCAATCGAATTGAAGACATCTATTATTTAACCTGTTTTTGAACCTGACTCGTGATGTCGATGCTATCTTTTGCATACGCAACTGCGTTTGCATCGATAACGACATCGTAGCCTTCTTTAGCGGCAACAGACTTAATAGAGTCCTGAATACGAGTTAAAATCTTATTACGCTCTTCACCTTGACGACGACGGTTGTCTTCTTCAAATTTCTGCGCTTTTTCAGCAAAAGTGTCACGTTTAGTCATGAGTTCGGATTCAAGCTTTTCGCGCTCGCTTTGCTTCATGGTAGCACCATCGCGACGCAGTTTTTCTACGCGCGATTGCAGGTCTTTTTCCAAATTCTGCAATTCAGTTGCACGGCTTTTGAATTCGCTTTCAAGCTGTTTAGCAACGGCTTCACGCGCAGGCATATTTTGGAAAATTTCACCAACGTTTACGATAGCGATTTTTTCAGCATAAGCCCCCGCAGACATTGCTAAAGCAATACTCACACCCGCTGCACACAACAATTTTTTCACACTAAACTCCTTAGCCCATATGTATGGTTGGAAATTTTGGTTGCCCCCATAAAATTATGGGAGCCTTCATAGATAGAAACTAGACTAGATTACCACGTTCTACCAATATTAAATTGGAACTGTTCTGATTTATCCCCTTCGTAGTCCTTAATCGGCTGCGCATAAGAGAAGACCAGTGGTCCAAGTGGGGACATCCATTGTAAAGCCACACCCGCTGAAGCACGGACATTGGATGCCTTACCGTAGTCAGGCATACCCGCACGCCAATCGGATGGAATACTATTCCAGTTAGTGTCCCATACAGTACCTGCATCAACGAAAAGAGAGGTACGAACCGAGTTCGAATATTTCTCATCGAGGAACGGTGTAGGGGTAATTAACTCAAATGATGCTGCATACATGGCGTTACCACCTACTGCATCACTCGATGGGCTACCTGGCTCAGGGCCATTTACCCAATTCCCTGCTGAATCCTTGAAACGCTTCAGGTAAACCGCTTTCGGACCGATATTGTTCGAGCGGAAACCACGAATGGTACTCGAACCACCCGCATAGAAGTTTTCATAGAATGGCATTTGCTTGCTGCCGATACCATCACCATAACCTGCTTGAGCACGACCCAGTACAACCCATGTTTCATCTTCATCTAATGGGTAATACTGCGCAGTATCAAAACGTAATTTATAGTATTCGTTATCGGAGCCAGGAATAGTCACTTTACCAGAGACATTCGTTTTATTACCTGAAGTTGGGAAGAAACCACGGTTTAACGAGTTGTATGTCCAGCCTAAGTTAAGCGTAAAGTCATCCGCATCAAAACTTTCTTTATTACGGCCATTTTCTGTGATTGGTGGATTTTTACCCATAGAATCAAGGTAATCCCACATCGCAGCTTGCGCACGCATATCAGATAGTTTGTTATGAACATAACCCGCTCCCACACGGAAAGAGTTATTTTCATTGAATGGGAAGCTTAAGAAACTATCTAAGCCATACGTTTTGTTGTTATAGCCAGACAGGTCAGCATCTTTCGCGCTAAAGTCGTTATAGAAAATACGACCCCCCAAGCTCACACCATTAACAGTGAAGTAAGGGTCAGTAAAGGAGAACTCAACGTTAGTTGAATAGTCATTTTTACTTGCGTTGATACCAACCGCGTTACCTGTACCTAACCAGTTATCCTGTGTAACACCGACTTGGAAGCTCACGCCACTTTCTGTACCAAAACCGATACCGAAGTTCATCGAGCCTGTATTACGTTCTTTAACTTTATAGATAACATCAACTTGATCAGGGCTGCCTGGCACACGCTGAGTTTCAACATCAACAGTTTCGAAATACCCTGTACGATTCAGACGTTCTTTACCAAGCTCGACAAGGTCATTCCCCAGCCATGCTCCTTCCATTTGACGCATTTCGCGACGTAGGACAGTATCTTTACTGGTGTCATTACCTTGGAAACGAATTTCACGAACGTAGAAACGGTTACCTGCATCAATGTTCAGATGTAATTTAACTGTTTTATCGGTGTCGTTAATTTCAGGCTGAGTCATCACTCGTGGATAGGCATAACCATAACGACCAAACAATTCTTTGATCTGGTTTTCCATCCGCGTCACTTGCGCACCATTGTATAACTCACCTGGTGTAATTGTGATCAGCTCTTTGATTTCATTTAAATGTTCAGCCGTATTACCATTAATTTCAACGCCAGAAATTTTGTACTGGTCGCCTTCAGTAATGTTAATCGTGATGTAAATACCTTTTTTGTCTGGGGTCAGACTGACTTGTGTTGAGTCAATATTAAAGCGTGCATAACCGCGATCAAGATAGAAACTGCGCAGCGTTTCTAAATCACCTGCCAGTTTTTGCTTCTGATATTTTTGGTCAGCCGCAAGGTTCCACCATGGGACATCATCACGTAATTGCAGCTTGTTAACCAATTCAGCAGTCGTGTAGTTTTTGTTCCCCACAATGTTAATCTGCTGAATTTGCGCAGAAACACCTTCGGAGAATACAAATTTTAAATCCACACGATTACGCGGTAATGGCGTCACAACGGCTTTCACTGTCGCGTTGTATTTACCCACACTGTAGTAAAAGTCTTCTAAGCCTTTTTCAATATTCGCGATTGTCGTGCGGTCAAGTGCCTCACCTACGCGAATATTTGAAGCCTCCAAGTTCTGCTTGAGCATATCGTCTTTAACAGATTTATTACCTGTAAACGTGATGCTTGCGATGGTTGGCCGCTCTTTAACTTGAACGATCAGCGTGTTTCCATCACGCAGGACCCTAACATCTTCGAAGTTACCCGTTGAAAATAGTGAACGAATCGAACGACTGATATCGTCGTTATCAATCGAATCACCAACCCTAACTGGCATGTTCAATAATGCTGCACCAACGGCGACGCGTTGTAGACCTTCGAAACGAATGTCTTTAACTACGAATCCGTCTGAACCGTATGCAGTGGCGCTGCCTAGAAGCAGCGACGCTATGAGCAACTTTTTCATCGCCATCGTTGTTATGCGTATTCCTTACTGGTCCCCAGCTTACAAAATTAGAAGCGAGAGAAATCATTAAAAAGTGCAAGTCCCATTAACAGAATCAATGCCATTGCACCTATCCGAAAACTAAAGTCTTGTACTCGCTCAGACACTGGACTTCCCTTAATTTTTTCAATTAATAAGAAGAGCAAATGCCCCCCATCTAAAACAGGCAATGGAAACAGATTGATGATACCTAAATTCACGCTAATAAGCGCAATAAACATCAAATAATATACCAAGCCTGATTCGGCTGATACCCCCGCTCCTTTCGCGATAGATATCGGACCGCTTAAGTTATTGAGTTTGACATCCCCAACAACTAATTTACCCATCATGTTGACCGTTAGCTTCATCAACTGCCACGTTTTATCACTTGCTTGGTAAAACGCAGAAAATGGCCCGTATTGCTGAACCATTTTATATTCATCTGCCAACGGTAACACTGAAAGTTCCACCCCCGCAAATCCAATTTTCTCACCACGCTGCCCATCTTGGCTGTCTGGCGTTAAGGTGAGTGAAATACGTTGTGAAGAACGTTCAATTTCTAATTTTAACGGTGTTCCCGGATTCATACGAATAATTCGAGTCACAGGATTCCAATACCCAAGTTCCTCACCGTTAACACTCACAATTCTATCGCCTGGAATTAAGCCCGCGCGTTCACCAGCTTGACCCGCTGTTACTTTTTGAATCACAGGGTCAATTCTGACTGAAACTGGCATAATACCCAGTGACAAAATCGGATCTTGCTTTTCAGGATCAAATTTCCAGTCAGTTAAATCAACTGTTTTGGTTATGGGTTCACTATACCCTTGTGGCAACACTTGCGCAGTTAACTCGCGATCACCTATTTTGCCAACTAATGCTAAGCGCGCCGAATTCCAATCAGGTGTTTCGATACCATCAATGGATTTTAGTTCCATTTTGGGTTCAAAATTCGCAACTGCTGCAATCGAACCAGGTTTTATATCCTCAATAACTGGCTTAACAGAAGGAACACCAATCATAAAGACTATCCAGTAGACAACAATAGCTAACAAAAAGTTCGCAATTGGGCCAGCACTAATAATTGCCGCACGTTGCCCTACCGTTTTATTGTTAAATGCTTCATGTCGGCGTTCAGGAGAAACGTCACCAACACGTTCATCCAACATTTTGACATAACCGCCCAGCGGGATTAACGCAAGGACAAACTCAGTACCGTGTTTATCTACTTTACGCCACAACGTTTTACCAAAGCCAATGGAGAAACGCTCAACATAAACGCCACAGCGACGTGCAACCCAATAATGGCCAAATTCGTGTACGGTTATCAGCACACCAATTGCAATAATAAATGCCGCTAAGCTCCAAATAAATCCCATTTATCTTCCTACAGCCCAAAGCCGTTAAAAATTAACAAATTCAGCCCAGCAAACACTGGAATTGCTGCAGTTAAGCTATCAATACGGTCAAGGATACCACCGTGACCAGGGATTAAATGACTACTATCTTTAATACCAGATTGGCGCTTAAACATACTTTCCGTTAAATCGCCAAATACAGATACTACAACAACAATAATTGAAGTCACTAGCAAATAATCTGGCATAGCAGGGATTGGCGCATATGCACTAAATACCCAAGAAATAATCCCAGCTGTGATTAAACCACCAACGAGGCCTTCCCACGTTTTGCCTGGCGAGACTTTTGGGGCCATTTTATTACGGCCAATCGTACGACCAAAGGCATAAGCACCAGAGTCTGCCCCCCATACCAATAACATGACATACAGTAGCCACCATGCACCAATAGCGGTGTCATTCTGGTAGCCCACGGTACGTAGTGCCATCATTCCGCAGTAGAAAGGGATTATGGTTAATACCCCAAATAATAAGCGAATAATAACAGATTTACCCCATGACGCTGATGCTGGATAAGTGACAACAAGGATAATAGCAACAACCCACCAGACCAGCCCTGCCCATAGTCCATAAAGGATCATTGGCGCATTGGATAATACCGTGATGTCAGGGATTGAAAATTGTATTGCAAGTAATATTGCAGCAAAAACAACTGCTAAGCTAATTCGTTTAACCTGTGAGTGCCATCCTGCAAATTGTGCCCATTCCCAAGCACCTAGTGCAGAAACAGCAATCACAACTAAACCAAAATTCGCTGGAGAAAGAAAAAACAACGCCGCAATAACAATTGGTATCAATACTATCGCAGTAAGCAAACGATATTTCAGCACATCTATCCCCTATTCTTTGACGAGTTCGTCATCTGATTCAGCCCCACCATAACGACGCTCGCGCTTACTAAATGCATCAACCGCATCCTGAAACACCATTTCATCAAAATCTGGCCACAAAACGTTGGTGAAATAAAATTCCGCATAAGCGACTTGCCATAACAGGAAGTTGCTAATTCGATGTTCTCCCCCTGTTCTGATGACTAAGTCGACATTCTCTTGGTCATGCATACAGATTGAGTTATTAATAGAGTCTTCACTGATATCATCAATAGAAAGCTCACCACTTTGCACTTTTGCAAAGATTTGCTTCACACTATTGGCGATATCCCAGCGCCCACCATAGTTCGCTGCAATATTTAATATTAAGCCTGTATTGTTTTGCGTCAGTGCTTCTGCTTTATCAATGCGTTTTCTAAGACGCTCGCTAAAGCGGTCAATATCCCCTATCACTTTTAATTTAACATTGTTCTTGTGTAGGTTTTTGACTTCATTATCGAGTGCAAAAACGAATAATTCCATCAACGAACTGACTTCTTTTTCAGGCCTTCGCCAATTTTCACTGCTAAATGCATAAAGCGTGAGCGAGCTGATTTTATTTTTTACCGCAAAACGCACAGAATTACGTACAGATTCAACACCTGCCTTATGGCCTGTTATTCTGAGTTTTCCTCTCTGTTTTGCCCATCGCCCATTACCATCCATAATGATAGCGACATGCTTAGGCATCATCGATTCAGAGAGATTTTCACCACTAGAGTTCATTAAATGTTAATCCTTGTAAGTACCGCTTTGAGAATACCACTCAATAATAACCACTATTATTAAGTTTGCTGATAAGACACATCCTTAATTCTCTGCTAAATACTAGGTTATCTTTCTTTTTTTAAACGCATCACATATTAAAGATAAATTATGGTTATCAGCAACTAAATAAATCACATACCAAGCTTAAACTGTCTGAGCGATTATTTTTATCGCATCACGACGTGCACATTCATCGATTTCTAAGACCTCTTCAATAGAAACAGGTTCAGAAAAAACTTGGTTTTCTAGGATTTTGTGATTAATTTTCGCGATATCTGTAAAACGAATTTTCCCTTCAAGGAACGCCGCTACCGTCATTTCATTTGCCCCATTCAGTGCTGTTGTCGCTGCTTGCCCTTGATGACACGCATCAATAGCAAGTTTCAAACAAGGGTAGCGCTGATAATCAGGTTGCACAAATGTTAACGATGAAAGGCTAGAGAAATCAAGCGGTTTTGCGCCTGACATAATACGCTGTGGGTAAGCCATGCTATACGAAATTGGGGTGCGCATATCAGGGGTACCAAGCTGTGCGATGACGCTGCCATCACGATATCTCACCATTGAGTGGATCACCGATTGCGGGTGAATAATCACTTCCATCTGATCAGCATTTGCATTGAAGAAATAACAGGCTTCAATATATTCTAGCCCTTTATTCATCATAGTCGCTGAATCAACTGAAATTTTACGTCCCATCGACCAATTCGGGTGATTACACGCTTCATCTGGCGTCACGTTATCAAAGTGCGATAGTGGTGTATCTCTAAATGGGCCACCTGAGCCTGTTAAAACAATACTGGAAATACCTGAAGCCGTTAAATCAGCAAAACCTAAGTTGAGCTGAATAATTTCAGGTAAACTTTGGAAGATAGCATTATGCTCACTATCAATTGGAAAGACTGAGGCATTATGTTGTCGAATCTCATTAAAGAATAAGCGGCCACTGGTAATTAAAGACTCTTTATTCGCTAATAATATTCTTTTACCTTTGCGGATCGCCGCCAAGGTGGGTAATAGCCCAGCAACACCCGTGATTGCTGACATTACTTGGTCTGCCTCATCAAGACCTGCAAGGTCAATTGCTGCTTGTTTGCCCGACAACACTTCTGTTTTGTTATTATTCTCAGATAAAATTGTCCGTAATGCCTTCGCCGATAACTCATCCGCCATGGCGGCATATTTCGGATTAAACTCAAGACACTGCTTTGCCATTTCGGCAACATTTTTACCTGCAACAAGGGCAAGAACTTGGAATTTTTCAGGATTTTGACGAACAACAGAAAGTGTATTAGTACCAATTGAACCTGTTGAACCCAGGACTGTCAGACGTTTCATAGTGATCGGATACTCTGTATTAATTCAATACTGAGATTATATCAGCTTAGTGATAAGAAAGGATTTTTTAATGGGTACGAAAAATAATAAAGCCACGCTAACGCACACTTTTACAGTTTGCATTGGTGGCTTTATCATCATAATGGATTAAAACTCCATCAATTCTGCTTCTTTTTGCGCTAATGACTCATCAACTTTCTTGATGTAGCTATCAGTCAGCTTTTGAATGTCATCTTGTGAACGACGCTCATCATCTTCACTAATTTCTTTATCTTTTAGCAGCGCTTTTACTTTGTCATTAGCGTCACGACGCACGTTACGAACAGCGATACGACCTTGCTCCGCTTCACCACGAACCACTTTAATTAAGTCTTTACGACGTTCTTCCGTTAACGGAGGAAGCGGAACACGGATAACAGTGCCAGCAGAAGATGGGTTCAAGCCTAAATCAGACGCCATAATCGCTTTTTCAATCGCAGGTGACATGCTACGGTCAAAAACAGAAATAGCTAATGTACGTGAATCTTCAACCGTCACGTTAGCTAATTGGCGTAATGGTGTCGCTGAGCCATAATATTCAACAGTGATACCATCTAATAAACTTGGAGATGCACGGCCTGTACGAACTTTGCTGATTTGGTTTTTGAATGCTTCAAGGCTCTTTTCCATACGGTCTTGAGCATCTTTTTGGATTTCGTTAATCACGTTTTCAACCCTTAAGAACTGATTATTAAAGGCCGCAATGCGACCTCGCTTAAATTGTCTGAATTTATCTTAGATAATACATTTAAACTCAGGCTGTGTCTCTGAGTATTAGTTGTGAGAAATCAGAGTACCTTCGTTTTCGCCCATGACAACACGGCGTAATGCACCTGGTTTATTCATATTGAAAACACGAATTGGTAAGTTATGATCGCGAGCTAATGTGAAGGCAGCTAAGTCCATCACTTTTAATTCACGTTCCAAAACCTCTTGATAATTCAGGTTTTCATATAATACAGCATCAGGGTCTTTTGCTGGATCAGCTGAATAGACGCCATCAACTTTTGTGGCTTTTAACACAACATCCGCTTCAATTTCAATACCGCGTAAACACGCTGCAGAGTCTGTTGTAAAGAATGGATTACCTGTTCCCGCAGAAAAAATAACAACACGGCCGTGACGTAGCAAGCTGATGGCTTCTGCCCAGCTGTAATTATCACAGACGCCGTTTAATGGAATAGCAGACATCAGTCTTGCATTCACATAAGCACGGTGCAAAGCATCGCGCATAGCGAGTCCGTTCATCACCGTGGCTAACATACCCATGTGGTCACCGACAACACGGTTCATACCAGCTTGTGCCAAACCAGCACCACGAAACAGGTTACCACCGCCAATAACCACACCGACCTGTATACCCAGTTCTATGAGTTCTTTGATTTCCTGAGCCATACGATCTAAAACGCTAGCATCGATACCAAAACCTTCTGCGCCTTGTAAGGCTTCGCCACTTAATTTAAGCAGAATACGCTGATAAACGGGTTTTGCATTGGTAGCCATGGTGTTCTGTCCTAACAGATTATTTATTGGGGTAACATACGCAGAACACACAGGTTCTACATACCTAAATTTGAATAGATTTTTAAACCTTAATTACCCACGTAATATTTCAAGCCAAAAGATAACGTTGATGGTCTCTCATACCCGCTAACTCATGTTTGTTTACTTGAAAGAAACGTGAATAAAACAGAGCCGCCAATTGGCGGCCCTTAGTTGATTACTTGCTCATCGCAGCAACTTCTGCTGCAAAGTCAGTTTCAACTTTCTCGATACCTTCACCAACTTCGAAACGAAGGAAACCAGAAACAGTAGCACCTTTCTCTTTCAGTAAGTCACCAACAGATTTGCTTGGATCCATGACGAAAGGTTGGCCAGTCAAAGAGATTTCGCCAGTGAATTTGTTCATGCGACCGATAACCATTTTTTCAGCGATCTCGCGTGGTTTACCTGATTGCATTGCGATGTCTAACTGAATTTGGTGCTCATGAGCAACAACATCAGCTGGAACGTTGTCTGGAGTCACATATTCAGGTTTGCTTGCAGCGATGTGCATAGCGATGTGTTTCAGTAATTCTTCGTCTGCGCCTTCGCCAGCGACTAAAACACCAATACGAGCACCGTGCAGGTAGCTACCTACTTGTGCGCCTTCCAGAATAGCAACGCGACGAATATTGATATTTTCACCAATTTTCGCAACTAATGTTGTACGAGCTTCTTCGAATTTTGCTTTCAGCGCGTCGATGTCAGCATTTTTATCAGCAACAACAGAAGCTAAAACTTCTTTACCGAATGCTAAGAAACCTGCGTCTTTAGCAACGAAGTCAGTTTCACAGTTCAGCTCAACCAGAGCACCTGTTTTACCATCGTTGAAAACTTCAGTCAGGATAACACCTTCAGCTGCAACACGGCCTGCTTTTTTAGCCGCTTTTGCTTGACCTGATTTACGCATGTTATCAATCGCTAATTCGATGTCGCCATTAGCTTCAACAAGTGCTTTTTTACATTCCATCATACCTGCGCCAGTACGTTCGCGCAGTTCTTTTACCAATGCAGCGGTAATTCCAGACATGTGATTTATTCCTCGATATTCCCCGTGAGAGTCTTCCCCACGTGGATAGTTCTGATTCATATATAAAAGGGGCCTAAATCAGGCCCCTTCTAACATATAGCAGTACCTGTATAGCAATACCTGTTAATAAGGTTAAAACCTTATTATTCAGCTTCTACTAAGCTTTCTTCTGCTTGAACAGCCAGATCTTGCGAACGACCTTCACGAACGGTGCTTGCTACAGCGCCCAGATACAGTTTGATTGCACGGATTGCATCGTCGTTACCAGGGATAATGAAATCAATACCATCTGGATCAGAGTTAGTATCAACGATAGCAAATACTGGGATACCCAGGTTGTTTGCTTCTTTGATAGCAATGTGTTCGTGGTCTGCATCGATAACGAACAGAGCGTCAGGTAAACCGCCCATATCTTTGATACCGCCTAAGCTGTTTTCTAACTTGCCAAGTTCACGAGTACGCATCAGCGCTTCTTTCTTGGTCAGTTTGTCGAAAGTACCGTCTTGTGATTGAACTTCTAAATCTTTCAGACGTTTGATTGACTGACGAACAGTTTTCCAGTTAGTCAACATTCCGCCTAACCAACGGTGGTTAACGAAATATTGGTCACAGCTGTTAGCAGCTTCTTGAACGGCTTCGCTTGCAGCACGCTTAGTACCAACAAACAGAATTTTGCCTTTACGAGAAGCAATTTTAGTCAACTCAGCCAGAGCTTCGTTGAACATTGGAACAGTTTTTTCCAGGTTGATGATATGAACTTTATTACGCGCGCCGAAAATGAAAGGTTTCATTTTTGGGTTCCAGTAACGAGTCTGGTGACCAAAGTGAACGCCCGCTTGTAACATATCGCGCATGGAAACAGTTGCCATTTAATACCTCTGTATTTAAGTAATTGGGGTTATGCCTCCACGAATCCCATACTACCGACTCCAAAGCTGCGTCTAAACGCATAAGAGCACCCCGGCGCACGTGTCGATTCGTGTGTGTTATACACAATTGAGTTTAAGTTTCGCAAATCCAATTTCCTTTTCAGGAAACCTCATTTTGCTGCCATAAGTTGACATTTCAATGAAGATGAGAAGAAATAATATGGATTGCCGGCGCGCTTTATACCATAAAACCAACTTAGAAGCCAACTTTTGTTGATTTTTTCACACATAAAAATGCGTGAAAAATGGATTTTATGGTTCGCATTTCGCCTATCTAATACGTGATCCGTATTGGGTTAATTATAGACCTTTTTTGATGTGATGAAAAAGCCCTATTTTTATAATGGATACTCATTCACTTACTGGTATTTTTTGCAATTTGTGCGGTTAAAAGCTCAAAATGAACAAGCCGCTCGCTTCTGTTACCTTATTCTAATAGCAACTTCAACTCTCGAACCTTTCGATAGCTAGTTGGCAGAAAATGCGGTGGCTGTTACCATAAGTGTTATTAATGCTAAAAAATGGTCTCAAAAACCCATTTTCAACCTCTCATTTTTTAACATGTCATCAATCATTGCTGGCATGAATGGACTGAACTCATGGCTATTATTATCAAAACTGAAGAAGATATTCAGAAAATGCGTGTTGCTGGCCGCTTAGCTGCCGAAGTATTAGAAATGATCGCACCGCATGTGGTACCAGGTGTTAGCACAGGTGAGCTGGATAGACTTTGCCATCAACACATTGTTGATACACAACAAGCAATTCCAGCATGCCTGAACTACCATGGTTTTCCAAAATCCGTTTGTATTTCCGTTAATGATGTTATCTGCCACGGTATTCCAAGCGATGAAAAAATCCTAAAAGACGGTGACATCGTGAATATCGATGTCACCGTGATTAAAGAAGGCTTCCACGGCGATACTTCAATGATGTTTATTGTTGGAAAACCAACTATTCAAGGCGAACGCCTGTGCCAAGTCACCCAAGAAAGCCTATATTTAGCCATTCGTATGGTTAAACCTGGCATTCGCCTACGTACCATCGGTAAAGCGATTCAAGAATTCGTTGAAAAACAAAGTTTCTCCGTTGTTCGTGAATATTGTGGTCACGGTATTGGCGAAGGTTTCCATGAAGAGCCACAAGTGCTGCATTATGATGCAGATGACAGTGGCGTCATTCTGCAAAAAGGCATGGCATTCACCATCGAACCGATGGTGAATACAGGCGACCACCGTATTCGCACGATGAAAGATGGCTGGACGGTAAAAACCAAAGATCGCGGCTGGTCTGCACAATATGAGCACACCTTAGTTGTCACCGACAATGGCTGTGAGATCCTCACACTGCGTAAAGAAGAAGAGCCGTTTATTTCTGCGGTTTTAGTTAACGAATAAATTTCCCCAAGAACCCTCGATTAAGAGGGTTCTTCCTCTGTTCATCTTTCACAAAAAACCGTAAGCTGGTCGTAGTTTCTTTATGGCTATCAATACGGAAAGATAAAGATGACGGCATCCTCTGCAACATATCTTGCACCAAACCACTTCACTGCCCACGACCTTGACCTCATTACCTTAAGGCAACATGTTGATGATTTTGATCGTTGGCTTGAAGACAGCTTTAATCAAGGTAAAAATGTGGTTGATTTAATTCACGTTCGCAGTGATTACCTTGATGCTTTGCTAACAAGGCTTTGGCAGGCTTTCGAATTCGACAAACAAGCAAATATGTCCCTTGTGGCTGTCGGGGGCTATGGGCGACATGAGCTCCATCCACTTTCTGATATTGATATTTTAATTCTCAGTAAACAACCACTTCCCGAGGATATCGCTACAAAAATTGGCCAATTTATCACGTTACTGTGGGACTTACGCTTTGATATTGGGCATAGCGTCCGTTCTCTTGCTGAATGTATCGAAGCAGGCAATACCGATTTAACAACAGCAACCAATTTAATCGAATCACGGCTTATTTGCGGTGATATCACCCTTTTCTTATCGCTACAAAAAACCATTTTCAGTGATGATTTTTGGCCATCAGCCACCTTTTTTGCGGCAAAAATTGCTGAGCAACAAGAACGCCACCAGCGTTACCATAGTACCAGTTACAATTTAGAACCCGACATCAAAAGCAGCCCTGGCGGCCTACGGGATATTCATACCTTACTTTGGGTTGGAAGGCGCCATTTTGGTGCGACCACAGTAGATGAGATGGTTGGTTTTGGTTTTTTGACTGAAGAAGAACGCCAAGAGCTCAAAGAATGCCTCACTTTTTTATGGAAAATTCGTTTCGCGCTCCACTTAGTGGTGAAGCGCCACGATAACCGTTTACTGTTCGATCGCCAATTTAGCGTTGCACGTTTACTAGGCTATGTCGGTGAGAAAAATCAGCCTGTAGAACGCATGATGAAAGATTTTTATCGTGTGACTCGCCGCGTGAGGGAGCTAAATCAAATGCTATTACAGCTATTTGATGAAGCGATTTTAACCCTTAAACCAAATGAAAAACCGCGACCGATTGATTCACAATTTCAATTACGCGGCACATTAATTGATGTTATCGATGAAAACCTATTTATCAACCAACCTGCCGCTATTTTAAAAATGTTCTACCAAATGGCTCGCTATCCAAACATCACGGGTATCTATTCCACAACATTGCGTCTACTGCGCTTTGCTCGACGAAACTTGAGCCTGCCACTGTGTGAAATCCCTGAGGCACGCAAGTTGTTCCTAAAAATTCTGCGCCACCCACGAGCAATTAAAGGCGCATTTGTTCCCATGCACCTGCACAGCGTACTTAGCGCCTATACGCCGCTTTGGAGCAACATTGTTGGGCAAATGCAGTTTGACTTGTTTCACGCCTATACCGTTGACGAGCACACCATCCGTGTTTTACAAAAAATCGACAGTTTTACACTTGAAGAAAACCGTCGCGAGCACCCTTTGTGTGTCAGCGTTTACCCTAAACTGCTACAACCTGAGATTTTACGCCTTGCGGCTATCTTCCATGATATCGCCAAAGGCCGTTCAGGGGATCACTCCGATTTAGGCGCTGATTTTGTGTATGACTTTGCGCTACTGCATGATTTATCAGCAAAAGAAGCTGAGCTTGCTGCATGGCTTGTTAAAAACCACTTATTGATGTCGGTTACTGCTCAACGCCGAGATATTCAAGACCCTGATGTTATCAAGCAATTTGCAGGTGAGGTGAAATCGGTTTCTCGACTTAACTATTTGATGTGTCTAACGGTTGCAGATATTTGCGCCACCAATAGCACTTTATGGAACAGCTGGAAGCAGAGCTTAATTCGCGAACTCTTCCTATCAACGGAACATCAGCTCAACCAAGGCATGCAAAGTACGCCAGATTTACGGGAGCGCATTCGCCATCACCGCAATCAAGCGTTATCTCTGCTTCGCCCTCTTGCAATTGATGAAGAGAAACTGCAAAAACTGTGGTCACGCTGCCATGCCGACTATTTTTTACGCCACACCCCGTCGCAACTCGCTTGGCATGCCAAAAACCTGTTACATCATGATTTAACTCAGCCTTTAGTGCTAATCAGCACTCAACCGAAACATGGTGGAACAGAAATTTTTATTTGGTGTCACGATAAATCGCATCTGTTTGCCGCCGTAGCCAGTGAACTAGACCGTCGCAATTTAAGCATTCACAGCGCTCAAATATTCACCAATAAAGACAATATGGCGATGGATACCTTTGTAGTCCTTGAGCCAAATGGCTCGCCGCTCGCCAAAGACCGTTATGACCACATACGCAAAATGTTGTTACTGGCGGTACAGCAACCTGAAATTTCCCTGCCGAAACAACGTACATTGCCCTCTAAATTGCGCCATTTTACGGTTCCTACCAAGGTCAACTTCTTGCACTCCACCAATGAACGCCGTACCTACATGGAATTATTCGCGTTAGACCAGCCCGGTTTGCTGGCAAGAATTGGCCATATTTTTGCACAGCTAGAAATTTCTTTATACGGCGCGAGGATCACCACAATTGGCGAAAAAGTAGAGGATTTCTTTGTGTTAGCAGATAAAGAACACAAAGCACTCGATAAAAAAATGCAACAAGTGTTATCAGAAAGGTTGACAGAAGCCCTACAATCGAAGGATAAAATATAACGTTCATCACATTTTTATGGTGAACGCTCACTTTTATGTTATTCAAGAGGGAAATAGAATCAATGCAGCATTTACAAGCGATCATTGAAAACGCATTTGAAGACCGTGCTAACATCACGCCAAATACGGTTTCAGCCCCCGTTAAACAAGCCGTTTTGGACACTATCGCGTTATTAGATAGCGGTAAACTGCGTGTTGCCGAAAAAATCGCAGGTGTCTGGGTCACTCACCAATGGTTAAAAAAGGCCGTCTTACTGTCATTTCGTATCCAAGACAATCAAGTGATTGACGGTGCTGAAAGTCGCTACTTCGACAAAGTACCAATGAAATTTGCCGATTACGACCAAACACGCTTCGAAAAAGAAGGTTTTCGCGTTGTACCACCTGCCGCGGTTCGTAAAGGTGCCTATATCGCCAAGAACAGTGTACTCATGCCATCTTATGTCAATATTGGTGCCTATGTCGATGAAGGAACAATGGTCGACACTTGGGCAACAGTGGGCTCTTGTGCACAAATTGGTAAAAACGTGCATTTATCTGGCGGTGTCGGTATTGGTGGCGTGTTAGAACCATTACAAGCGAACCCAACCATTATCGAAGACAACTGCTTTATTGGCGCACGCTCTGAAGTTGTTGAAGGTGTCATTGTCGAGGAAGGCTCGGTGATTTCCATGGGCGTCTATTTGGGGCAAAGCACTAAAATTTATGACCGTGAAACAGGCGAAATTTTTTATGGCCGCGTTCCTGCGGGGTCTGTCGTTGTATCGGGCAATTTACCGTCGAAAGAGGGTAACTACAGCTTATATTGTGCAGTCATCGTCAAGAAAGTGGATGAAAAAACGCGCGGAAAAGTTGGCATCAATGAATTATTAAGAACTATTGATGAATAACTAGTTTTCTAACAGTTTCTCCTCCTGAACCTTTTACTGCTGTTTTTGAATCACTTAGCAGTAATCTGGTAAAACGAAGCTATCCCGAAATGCATACGCTGTATGCAACTCGGGTGGCCAAGTTCCCTTATCTCCCCCACATCTCCTTTTTCTTTTCACCGTTTTATTGCAAAGAGAAGTTGGTCAATTTCGAGAAATCGCGCATAATATGTTCGTGACTTTTGCCGTTTACCATCAATAAAACTGTATTATTTTATTTTTCATTATCATGATGCTATTTACGTAATGGCTTAATGTTATTTACGTCTTTAGGTCAATAGCACAGTACAAGAGAAATAGACTGGTATTGTTGCGGCCTGTTCACACGATTATTCTGTTCACCGACTCTGACTCTACAGTTAAGCGAGCTAACATGTACGATAATTTGAAAAGTTTAGGCATTAGTAACCCTCAGGATATCGACCGCTATACCCTGCGCCAAGAAGCAAATAACGATATTTTGAAAATTTACTTCCGTAAAGACAAAGGGGAATTTTTTGCCAAAAGTGTAAAATTCAAATACCCACGCCAACGTAAAACTATCGCGGATGGTGGTAATAATTTCAAAGAGATCCACGAAATTAACACCAACCTTCGCTATGCCATTGAAGAACTTGATCAAATTTGCCAAACAGATAAAACTGATATTGATTTAAAACACAAAATCCTTGATGACTTACGTCATTTAGAACATGTAGTTTCAAACAAAATTGCAGAAATTGAAGCTGACTTAGAAAAACTGACTCGTAAGTAACTGACCTGCAAAATAATTTACTGCGCCGTGAAATCACCTGAATTCGTATCGAAAAGGGTTACTCCACGGTGCAGGTACTTAAAGTAATTCACTCCACGCTTCAACCCACGGTTTTGCAAACTCTTCAGGAACATCCACTTCAATAGCGTCAATAAAAAGAATATCACCAATACGCGTAGCTGATTGTTCGGTCAGCACTTCATCAAAACGTAACCCAGCGCCACAAAAACTTTCATAACTGCTATCACCTAAGGCAATTAACCCATAACGTAAATCAGGTTGGTAACCAACAACATCATTGATTTCATTAAAAAGTGGTGCAATAGAGTCAGGTAAATCACCTTGTCCTGTAGAGGAAGTCACGATTAACGCAATTTCATTTCCTGAATTGTATAATTGCCAATCATTCAGAGTGGGTTCGTCAAAGACAACCACTTCATGCCCTCGTTCCTCTAAGATTTCTTGTGCTATTTCAGCCACAGCTAAAGAGTTGCCATAGACAGTACCAACAAAGATACCTATTTTTGACATAACGCCTCCCTCTAAATTTATTTAAACTGATGGATTAATAACTTTCATACTTAAATTAGCGACTTGTGCTGACCATCCAAACTGCTCAATCAGTGATATCCATTGTGCATCCCAAGGTGCAACCAGAGATATATTTTCTTCTGTTATAGGGTGACTTAAATTTAATTGACTTGCGTGCAACATTAGACGCGACACAGAAAAATGTTCTGTTACCCCTCGATTTTGGCGTAAGTCACCATGTTTACTATCCCCAATAATTGGGTGACGTAAGTGAGACATATGCCGCCTAAGCTGATGTTTTCGACCTGTTTGTGGTGTTAATTCGACTAAACTAAAGCGTGCTGTTTCATAGCGACCGATGGCCACAGGGCATTCCACCGTCGCAATTGGACGGCAATGGGTAATGCACTCTTGTAACACAGGCTCCCGAGTGGCATGTTTGTCTGCAATTTTGTCTAACTCTTCCCGTAAAGGGTAATCAATAGTTTGCTCATCTGTCAGATAGCCACGCACAATGGCATGATACGTTTTCTCTAACTGATGTTTTTCAAACTGAGTAGCTAGCAACCTCGCAATGTCACTCGATAACGCAAATAATAAAATACCTGATGTCGGTCTATCGAGACGATGAATGGGATAAACATATTGGCCAATTTGGTCACGCAATGTTTGCATCACAAAAACAGTTTCTTTGCTATCTAACCAACTGCGGTGAACTAACATACCTGCGGGTTTATTCACCGCAATCATATATTCATCTTGATAAATGATTTCTAACATCAATCACCCGTTTGAATTAGTTGAAAAGATGCTGTCTAGCTCACGCAAGTGCTGGATAAGAGCCACATATTGCTCTTCTTCATCGTGCTTATAGGCTTCTTCAAAATACGGCGCGATAGCAAAATTTGCAGGTAACATGCCACCTTGGTCAATAATCGCTTGTAAACGTGGAATTAAGATCCATTGTAGCCATTCCAGTGCTTCCATCGTATCAATACAAAATGGCTCGACACTTTTAAACGCATCCTGTTCAGGTGGATGCTCACGCCACAATACTTTTAATTTCATTTCCTCTTCGAGATGGCGAAGCTTTTCAACAATGCGTTGTTCTTTGTTCATATGTAACCCTTTTAACCTTTATGCTGCGAAATATACTGTAATTTTGCCAATGATTCTGTCGGATAAATGGGGTTGTTCTGTCTTATATACAAGCGGGTTTACTTCTATTGCATTTATTTATTCATAATAAATTCAATTCAATAAGTTTCGTTGATGTTTTGTTAGGGTGTATACGGATATAATAAAATGTTTTTTTTAATTGAATTTTAGCAAAATAATTAACAATAAAATGGTCTATCTATGGGATTACTAAAGCAGTGGCGCAAGGAAAATAAGGCATGGAAGGCCTTCAGTGGTAAATATGTTGAGCTCAAAAGAAAAATTCGCATAGCGAAACTCCCTTCAGTGCAATATCAACAGTACCAAGGCATGTGTCAGACATATCAAAGTGCTCAGTTCGCTTCTGCAATTAACGGAGTTCCCCATTTTATTGAGCGCCCAATTAATAAATATCTGCATAAAGCTTGGAGTGGAAAGCAAAAATTGCTGACAGCAAGCTATACACTGGATTTAATTGAAAAAACCTTTACCCCTAAAGCCGTCGAAAAAATGTTTTCGGCAAAACGTGAAGGGTTAACTGTTGCAAATATTGAGCTGAAATCTGGTGATTTTGCACAGCTCACCTTGATTTATTCTCAATACCCAAGAGAAGGCGATCTTACCTTACACCTGCGTAATGAAACGGGTGATGATATCTATTTAATGAGTTTTTCTTTTGGGCCTGAAGGGCAACTCTATGTTTGCTCACTGCAAGGCCCATCAACCGACCAAAGTGTTGAGCAGGTTCGCCTAATCACCAAACAAATGCATGGTATGAGGCCCAAAAACCTATTAATGTCTGCTGTTTATGCTGTCGCGACCTATTTCAAAGTGACATCAATCCAAGGCATTTCAAACAATAGCCATATTAAGAGCCAACATTTAAAATCGAGCTATGATACTTTTTGGCAAGAATGTAGTGCAACATTATCATCTGATGGTTGGTACCAGCTTCCATTACAAGAGCCAGTTCGTGATATAGAATCCGTGAAAAGCCAGCGTCGTGCTGAATTTCGTCGACGTGAAGCACTTCGTGATGCGATGAGCCAAGAAATTATTGCATCACTCAGTGCGAACTCAACGAAGTAACAATCCGTTGATTACAAGCTAGAATAACAAAAAAAGCCAGCCGGCCTAAATCAGGCCGACTGGCTTAACATCACATTTTAGATTTTAATGCATCCTGCAAAACGACATCCTGTCGTTCAACATCCTGTTGAATAAAACAATTTAATAGGTTGTTCCTGCCTATTAAGCAGTCCATCGCTTTGGTTTTTTCATTTTTTATACATTACGATGTATAAAAAGCTAAACGAACTTACCCTGTCCAGCGGCATAAGAATGTATTAAATCTATTAATGAAACAACCTAGCTGAGCAAACAAAAATTAATTTAAAAAAGCGGCGTTTCCATTATCGGTAGTAACGTCATGATATTAAAAGTTAATTAATTATCATTTAAATAAAATTAAATAACTTTGAGAAATTACTTAACCCAATTGTAAGTCCTGACTTACAACATTTATCCTAAAATACTTACTCCTGAAGCTCAACAACAGGGAGTAACTCTTCAATAAAACTCGCTAAATTTGGTGAAAGTACGCGCCGCTCTTGGCTACCAAATTTTTCTAAGATCACCTCCCCTGTCAAATTACACAACGAGATCATTTCAATTTCAGAGTCTATTGTGGCAATAAACAGAGTTGGCGATAACTTTAAACGCTTTTGAGTGACTAAATGCCCAATTAAATTTTCTTGTAAGCGAATAAAATCCTCTTCATTCCATACTTGTACCAAACTTAAGGTAATATCACGAAATGTGGCTTTCATATCCCCAGCCAGCTGAGTGGTATAAAAGTGATGAATATCGTCCTGTAAACTGATATCCAATGCCGTAGCGACTTTATTTAAATGTGCATCCTTAATGGGAAATGCTTGCGGTTCCCAATAGACCCAGTTCTCGCCTGTTCTCACGACACAAGGAGAAGGAATACCATATAAATCAACAGATGCAGGTGGTAACCCCGTTTGTTGTTCCCACGCTGAAATATAGTTTTGAGTAAAACGCTGTAACGCTTGAGAGAGTATTGTATTCATAATTACGTAATTTTTACGGCTAGCCTAAATTGAAAGACGTCAATATGATGGATAAATGGTATTATGACAGATGTTTGCAGGCGAATAAAATGTACTCATTGCGCCTTTTAGCCTCATTTTGTTTATGAAGTATAAGGATCACTATGTCACACTACCAGAACAATCCCGCTCTTGACAATTTAACCCTCGGGAAAAAAACGGCGTATCACGACCAATACGATGCCTCGCTACTGCAGCCCGTCCCAAGGAGCTTAAACCGTGATCCACTGGATATTTATGCAAATTCACTGCCATTTCATGGTGCTGATATTTGGACCTTATATGAACTTTCTTGGCTAAATCAAAGTGGCGTTCCCCAAGTGGCTATTGGTTCAATCAGTGTGGATGCAACAAGTGACAACCTGATTGAGTCTAAAAGTTTTAAGCTCTATCTCAACAGCTTTAATCAAACTCGCTTTGAAACTTGGGAAAATGTGCGAAGCGTTTTGCAAAATGACTTAAGCCACTGTGCTAATGGCAAAGTTGACGTTACACTTCATAAGCTAGAGGCTTTTTCTCATCAGCCAATCTTACCCTTTAAAGGGCTGTGTATTGATGAGCAAGACATTACTATCGAACAGTACGAGTTTAATCGTGACTATCTAGCGGGTTGTACTCAAGAACCGATTGTTGAAGAAACATTAGTCAGTCATTTGCTAAAATCGAATTGTTTGATTACAAATCAACCTGACTGGGGCTCTGTACAAATCCACTACCATGGCCCTAAAATCAATCATGAAGCGCTCTTACGCTATTTGGTTTCGTTTCGCCATCATAATGAGTTTCATGAGCAGTGTGTTGAACGAATTTTTAACGACATTATGCAACTGTGTAGACCCGAAAAATTGAGTGTTTACGCGCGTTATACCCGCCGCGGGGGGCTGGACATTAACCCATGGCGTAGTAATGAAATTTTTGAACCTGAACTTGGTCGTTTGGCTCGCCAATAAGTACACATGTAGTTAAAAAATGCTTGAAAAACAGTTGAAAAGTAAATGCACTAGTGTATTTGCGGTACAATTCACCTATCAAGAACCCATGGGGTAAAGGAGTACTACTTGATTACGCATATCAGTCCATTAGGATCTATGGATCTACTTTCGCAGCTTGAAGTTGACATGCTTAAACGCACTGCAAGTAGCGATTTATACCAGTTATTTAGAAACTGCTCACTCGCGGTTTTACATTCTGGAAGCCTTACTGATAGCAGTAAAGAGCTACTAGAAAAAAGCAAAGACTTTGATATCAACGTATTACGTCGTGAACGTGGTGTAAAACTTGAGCTTATCGAGCCACCAGAAAAAGCATTTGTTGACGGGAAAATTATTCGTACTTTGCAAGCTAACTTATTTGCAGTTTTACGCGATATTTTATTCGTTCATGCGCAAATAAACCAAGCTAAAGAGCAACTCCATTTTGATACGGAAAATGGCACGCACATCACCAATATGATTTTCTCTATCCTACGCAATGCTCGTGCATTACATATTGATGATGACCCAAGCATGATAGTTTGCTGGGGCGGCCACTCAATAAATGAAATTGAATATCAATATGGCCGTAAAGTTGGTAACGAACTGGGTTTACGTGAACTGAATATCTGTACGGGCTGTGGGCCTGGTGCGATGGAAGCCCCAATGAAAGGTGCAGCTGTTGGTCATGCCCAACAACAGTATAAAGATAGCCGTTTCATTGGCTTAACCGAACCTTCAATCATCGCAGCAGAGCCACCTAACCCATTAGTTAACGAGTTAATTATTATGCCTGACATTGAAAAACGGTTAGAAGCGTTCGTCCGTTTAGGTCACGGTATTATTATTTTTCCAGGTGGCGTTGGTACCGCTGAAGAGCTGCTGTATTTGCTGGGCATCTTGATGGATCCAGCCAATAAAGAGCAAGTTCTCCCGCTTATTTTAACGGGTCCGAAAGAAAGCGCTGAATACTTTGAAGTCCTCGATGATTTTATCCGACATACTTTAGGGGATGAAGCGAGCAAACACTATCAAATCATTATCGATGATGCTCAAGAAGTGGCGCGTGTGATGAAAAGAAGTATGCCACAAGTGAAAGAGAATCGCCGTAGCACAGGCGATGCATACAGCTTCAACTGGTCAATTAAAATTGCGCACGACTTGCAGCATCCGTTTGAACCAACACATGAAAACATGGCCTCACTGAACCTTCATCCAGGGCAAGCACCTGAAAAATTGGCTTCAGATTTACGCCGTGCGTTCTCTGGTATCGTTGCAGGTAATGTGAAGGAATTTGGTATGAAAGCCATTGAAAAACATGGCCCATTCAAAATTCACGGTGATAGCGATCTCATGAGGCGTATGGATGTGTTACTCCAAGGCTTTGTTGAACAACATCGAATGAAATTGCCAGGTGGCACTGCATATGAGCCTTGCTATGAAATCGTGAAATAAATCTGTAATGGCGTATTTATGATCCATTTATTAATTATTGATGCATTAAATTTAATACGCCGTATCCATGCGGTGCAAGGAAGCCCGTGTGGAGAAACCTGTCTATCTGCGATATCACAGTTGCTCACTCATACAGATGCCACACACATTGTCGCGGTGTTTGATGAAGAAGGTCGCCATCAAAGCTGGCGTCATGAAAAACTCCCTGATTACAAAGCAGGTCGGTCGCCGATGCCTGAAGATTTACACGCAGAGCTTCCTGATCTAATGGCTTTATTTACAGAAAAAGGCATTCACTGTTGGCAATCTGTAGGGGATGAGGCTGATGATTTAGCGGCCACGTTAGCAACGCGTATCGCGGGAGCTGGGCACACTGTTACCATCGTTTCCACCGATAAAGGCTACTGTCAACTGCTTTCGCCTAATCTACGCATTCGCGATTATTTCCAAAAACGCTGGCTAGATATTCCTTTTATCGAAAAGGAATTTGGCGTTTCTCCTGAACAACTTCCTGATTATTGGGGACTTGCGGGGATCAGTAGCAGTAAGGTTCCAGGTGTCGCAGGTATTGGCCCGAAAAGTGCGGCAATACTATTGCAGCAATATCACTCTATCGAAAACTTATTTGCGAATTTAGATAAACTGGAAGAAAAATGGCAAAAAAAACTAGTTAATCAACAAGAAATCGCATTAATTTGCCGCGATATTGCCACATTAAGAACGGATATTGCACTGCAAGGAAATTTAAACCAGCTACGTTATATAAGCAACTGATCAAAATAAAAAGGCCTCTGAGTTAATTAGTGGCCTTTCTTATTAGTTTTATAAATTAATAATATTCACGCGCCATTGGGTTTGCTGACCAAACACGCATCACATGCACAGTCACTTCTTCACGATCATGATAAAGCTGCTTAGCTTGGATTAGCACGTTTACACCCCGTTCTTTCAGCTGCACCTGCATCTTTTCTAATATGTGTGAGACTTCTTCATAGCGCTTTTTCATTGGCAGTTTTAGGTTAAATATGGCCTCGCGGCACCAACCTTGAGCTAACCAATCCGTCATCAATGCAGCCACTTTTGCTGGCTTTTCAACCATATCACACACTAACCATGTGATGTTTTGTGATGAAGGTTGAAACTTAAAACCATCTACACGGTGATGAGTAACTTGCCCTGTATCCATCAAACTTTCTGCCATCGGGCCATTATCAACCGCATGAACCATCATGCTACGTTTCACTAGTTGATAAGTCCAGCCCCCAGGGCAAGCGCCTAAATCGACCGCTTTCATTCCACTGGCAAGACGCTCATCCCACTCTTCATAAGGAATAAAGACGTGAAATGCTTCTTCTAACTTCAAGGTAGAACGGCTGGGCGCATCTGATGGAAATTTTAAACGCGGAATACCCATATAAAAATTTGAGCTATTATTGGTATATGAATATCCCGTATAACAGCAACCTGGTGCAATAAAAAACACGTGGATCACGGGTCTTTTGAAATTCTCAAGTGGAAGTAAGATTTTTTCTTTACGCAACGCATTACGTAAAGGCACCGTAAATTTACGGCAAAACTTCATCAGTTCTTTGGATTCGTTGGTATCTGCGACCTCCACCCGAATATCACCTGCTCTCACCACTTGTTGGCTTAGCGCATTGACTATTGGGGTGATACGATCTTCAGGTGGCAAGTCTTTTAATAAATCACCAACCACAATCATTTGGCGAGCAAAAATTAGCTCACGAAAAGGCAATGTACGGGCGAGAGTGTCTGCATCTTCAGCTTGGTAGCACTCAAAAATGACATAACCACTATTTTCTTTTACACGGGCAAAACCATAAATTTCTTTTTGCCCTGCTTTATCCGTAATCTCTGCTGCGCACTCTTTTTCAAAGCCTGGTCGACAATAAAGTGCAATTTTATTACTCATTACGTGACGCCGATTTCCTTAGACGCATAGCGCCAATAACTACTAACAACCAACCAATCAGGAAACAAACTCCCCCTATTGGCGTAAAATAAGAAAAGTATTTTACCTGCAATAGGGCCATACAATAAAGGCTACCGCTAAAAAGAAGTATCCCAACAGAGAAAAAAACACCTGACCAATAAAACCATAGGATCACTTTACGTAATAAAATTGCGCCTAATACCATTAATGCAATAGTGTGCAACATCTGATAACGCAATCCAGTTTCAATCCAGTCCATTTGATGGACACTCATAATTGACGATAACGCATGAGAACCAATAGCCCCAAAAGCAACAGTAAAAAAGCCACTAATTCCAGCGAAAATTAACATCAAACGACTATTCACAGTAACACCTTTTGTTTAAATACTTGATTACTGAATAAGCGCCACATCTTGGTCACCCGTAATAAAACCCAATTTTTCTTGTTCACTCGCTGCTTGCGCAAGGATCCACTGACGAAATGCAGCTATTTTGCCTAAATCTGCTTGGCTTTCTTGGCAAACTAAATAAAACGCATTTTTACTAACTAACACCTCGCTAAAGGGACAAACCAAACGCCCTGCGTCAATTTCATTCTTTGCCATTACATTATTGGTTAATGCAACACCTTGTCCATGTACTGCCGCTTGAATCACCATCGCGCTATGGCTGAAAATCGGCCCTTGTTGTACATTCACTATATTCTGTAGCTCTAGCTGTTTAACATACGCTTGCCAGTCTCTTCGAGAAGAATCATGAAGCAGTGTATGTTTTGCTAAATCTTCTGGATTTTTTAGTTGGTTTTCCCCTGTCATTAATGACGGTGCACAAACTGGCATTAAATATTCAGCGTAAAGCCTATCAGTTCTTAAACCAGACCAATTTCCTCGACCATAAAAAATCGCCACATCCACATCATCTGCGAGTTTATCTTCTTCTCGATCAACGGCTTGAATGCGGACATCAATACCTGGGTAAGCTTGGTTAAACCCTGAAAGCCTAGGTACCAACCATTGGATAGCAAAACTGGGTGATAAACTCACCGTTAATGCACCTTTGGCGCTTCTCGCTTGCAACTTACGTGTTGCTTCATTTAAAGAAGAAAATATTTCTTTAATATCAAGGTAATAACTTTGCCCTTCTTCCGTAAGAAGTAGCGAGCGATTACGCCGACGAAATAGCTTTAACCCAAGAAAGTCTTCCAAACTTTTCATTTGGTGACTCACGGCTGCTTGGGTGACAAATAATTCTTCTGCTGCCTTAGTAAAACTTAAATGACGGGCTGCGGCGTCAAACACTCTCAGCGCATTCAGTGGCGGTAATCTTTTAGACATAATCACTTCTACTCGGCATCTCGTTATGCATTAGTTTTTTTCATCCGAAGCATTATAATTTGTCCCTTGAGGATCTGCCAGTAAATACCTATAGTATGCGCACTTCCTAAGCCGGAACGAAAAGTTACAGAGTTTAGTTACTTTGAAACTTTTGGCTTTGTGGTTGTGATGTTGTGTTTGCAAGTTGTCTGGTTGAACCAGACTTTGTAGCTTTTGCTACTGTTTTTTTCACTTCCTGTACATTTACCCTGTCTGTCCATAGTGATTTTTTATAGTGCACCGCCAAAACGCGGTGCTTTTTTTTGATTTTTTTACTGGTATTTACTTAGGACAAATGAAAAATTTAACTTAGTAAATACAAATAGCTACAGATAATTACTAGTGTACCGAAAAAACTTTAAGTTAGATATTTAAGATAATTCCTGAAAATAATTCAGTTTATGCTTTCTAAAAAAGAACTCTCAAACAAAAAGGATTACTTTGCGGTGCAATACACTGAATCACCCAAGAAAATTTACTTTTGATATTGCTAATAAGTAATACCAAACGTAACAAAATATTTCAATGTTTTGATTGAAAATGACAAGTTTAAATTAATCAAAAAATAATCAATAATGTACGGATAAATGTACATCTCTGTAGACAATACCCACAACTATCAGATAACACAGATAATTATTGACTAAAAAGAAAGAACCCATGGATCATTTTAGCGCTACCGCATTTCGCCAATTATTTCCTGCAATAAATTCCTCAACATTATTTTTTGATAGTGCAGCAACTGCATTGAAACCGATTGCAATGATTGAGGCTTCAAATAATTACTACCGCTTATCTGGTAGCTCGGTTTACCGCGGTCAATCACCAGAGTCATTAAAATTAACTCGCGACTATGAATTAGGCCGTATTCGAACGGCAAAATTTATTAATGCCGCCAGTGAAAATAATATAATTTGGACACGAGGTGCCACCGAGTCGATTAATTTGATTGCTCAGAGTTATTTTCGGCCAATCTTACAAGCAGGTGATGAAATCATTGTCAGCGAAATAGAACATCATTCAAATTTATTACCTTGGATGATAGTTGCTAAGCAAACTGGCGCTAAAATTATAAAATGGCCCATCGAACAAGGTGCCTCACTCAGTTTAGCAACGCTAAAATCACTGCTAAATAACAAAACCAAAGCCATTGCTATTACACAAATGTCGAACGTCACTGGCTTTCAGCCTGACTTATCGGCAATCACTCATCTCGCCCACCAAATAGGTGCCCTGGTTATCGTTGATGGCGCACAAGGCGCTGTACACTGCCCTATTGATGTTAGTGCTGAAGATATCGACTTTTATGTTTTTTCCGCCCATAAACTGTATGGCCCTACAGGCCTCGGTGTTTGTTATGGAAAAACAGCATTATTAGAAGCCATGGTGCCTTGGCACGGCGGGGGAAAAATGTTGACTGAGGTGACTTTTGAAGGTTTCACGCCAGCCCCCATTCCTCAATGTTTTGAAGCAGGCACACCTAATATTGCTGGCGTTATTGCTTTTTCAGCCGTTCTTGAGTGGATTCAATCTATCGATTTAGTACAAGCAGAAGCTTATACTTGCTCACTTATCGAACAAGCCAATAAAAAACTCTCACGCATTCCTGGTTTTATTGGTTATAGTGTGCCTAATTCACCATTACTTTCATTCAATTTTGAAAGTATTCACCATAGCGATTTAGGTGTGCTCTTGACTGAACAGCATATTGCATTACGCTATGGGCAACATTGTGCTCAACCTTTAATGGATGCCTTGAATATTAGTGGCTGCATACGCATCTCTGTGATGCCATATAATAACCTACAAGATATTGATAAACTTATTAATGCAGTCACTCGCTCACTTTCAATACTCAATGACTAAATCAATACTAAAGATAAAAAGGAAGCCTAATGACTTCGACTAAATATGAGCTTGCTCCGCACCCTTTTGGTACAGAGATTAAAATTCAGGAAATAGTTGAACAGTTTTCCGCACATAAAGCCTGGGAAGATAAGTACCGTTTACTTATCCAATTAGCGAGACAATTACCGACACTAACTGATGATGAGAAGCAACAAACTCAAGAAGTGAAAGGCTGTGAAAACCGAGTGTGGATTGGTGCAATACTCAATGATGATGAAACTTTCCATTTCTATGGTGACAGTGAAGGTCGTGTTGTAAAAGGGCTTTTTGCGATTTTATTAGCGGCTATTGAGCAAAAAACAGCGAAAGAAATTATGGAATTCGACTTCAATGAATTGTTGGAACAAACAGGCTTACCCAGTCAGCTCAGCGAATCTCGCCAAAATGGTATTCAATCATTAATTACGGCAATTCGAAATATTTCCAATGAAATGACGCCAGCCTAATCAACGAAAGAGGCTATGTATCGCAATAGCCTCTTCACTATTTAATGTTTTTTTCTACATTTCTTTGGGCTTTTGCCATCATTTTTTTCAACGCATGTGCCACAGCAATAAAGCCAAAGCTTGCTGTGACCATGGTGACTGCCCCGAAACCTGATGCACAATCCATTCTTTTTGAGCCTTCTGCAGTACTTTTTGCTGCGCAGACAGTGCCATCACTTTGTGGATAAACAAGCTGTTCCGTGGAAAACACGCAATCAATTCCTAGCTTGCCTTTACCATTTTTAACCACATTAAAGTCCGACTTTAACCGCTCACGAAGCTTTGCCGCTAATGGGTCTTGAATGGTTTTCGCCAGATCCACCACTTGTATTTGTGTGGGATCTATTTGACCACCAGCCCCACCAGTTGTGACTACAGGGATTTTAAATCGCCTACAATAAGCCAGTAGTGCAGCTTTAGGCCGAACACTATCAATTGCATCAATAACGTAATCAAACCCCGTACTGAAGTACTGAGCGACATTATCGACTGTGATGAAATCATCAATGACATTCACCACACACTCTGGGTTAATCTCCAAAATCCGCGCTTTCATCACCTCAACCTTCGGTAAGCCAACGGTTGATTTAATAGCATGTAATTGACGGTTAGTATTCGTGACGCAAATATCATCCATATCAATTAAGGTGATTGCACCAATTCCAGAACGAGCTAATGCCTCAGCTGCCCATACACCAACACCACCCACACCGACAACACAGACATGAGAGCGCGCAAAAAGATGAAGGGCTTTCTGCCCATATAAACGCCCGATCCCAGCAAAACGCTGCATCCAAGCATCTGAAAGCTTAGCTTGCATAATAACAAACAACCTTAGTTAAGACGGTAATTACATTGCACCAAAAAGGGGCTGACTCTTTTTCAGCACCCAGACGCGTCCATAATGGTTATAAAAACCAGCCATTTTGCCTGCGTCATGACCTGTTCCATGGTAAATATCGAAGTGGTGGCCTTTAATCGCTCCCCCTACATCCAAGGCAACCATCATACGCATTTCGTATTGCCCCGTAAATTTACCATTACCATCTAAAACAGGAATTTCCGCCAGCAATGCCGTTCCTGCTGGGATCAAGGTTTTATCTGACGCAACTGACGCTTTTGCTATCAACGGAACTGCGCTAGCGCCTCTTACTGGTACAAAAGATTGCGGTTTGAAAAAAACAAACGATGCATTTTCCTCCAATAATTGACGAACTTCTTGCTCACTATGGCTATTTGTCCAATCGTGGATAGCTTGTAAAGACATTTGGCTTAATGGCACTTCGCCACGGTCAACAAGAACTTTACCGATACTTTTATACGCGTGGCCATTTTTCCCTGCATACCCAAAGAAATTCAGCGGGCTACCATCACCAAAATCGACATAGCCACTCCCTTGAACTTCCATCATAAAATTATCTACAGCGGAATTATTGTAAGCCAAAATGAGGTTATTACTCAACGCGCCATTATAGATAGCTGCTCGGCTAGGTAACCGCGATTTCCCTTTTGGGGGCATTCCATATAATGGATGGCGAAATTCCCCTTGTGGTGAACGTCTTGCTTCAATAACAGGTGTGTAATACCCCGTAAATTGAACGTTCCCGTAATTATCAGCCCCTTCCATTTGGAAGGCCGATAAATTGAAGCTGGCGAGCTGTGCGGGGTTTCCACCTGCCATTAACCAATTTTCAATCGCATGATAAGTGTCACGGTTATTTTGGAATAAACGCGGAGATGCATTTTTAATTTCAACGATCTGCTGATTAAAGTCAGGTGCATTTATTGGTTTGCCTTGAACATTTACCTGATTAACTTTCTGTAAGTCTTCAACAAGACGACCATCTTTGTATTGTTGGCCTTTATCCGTTGGGTGAGTTTGGCATCCTGCCAACAATGAAAAAAAGACACCTGTGACTATCCACTTATTTACTATTGACCATTTTTTCACCGATAGCATATTAATTACCTTCATTAATTCTAAGTTCATGCTCCACCATCCAAATACAACCCACAATCCAATATGCAACGCACAATAGCAAACCCAAAATGGGAATGAAACGAGTAAACATATTTAGTTAAATTATTTTTCTTTGCCACCCCCGCAAAGTTCAAAAAATAAACATAACGTGCGTATTTTGTTCTGTAGAATGCTAAAAATGAAAAAAAAACACGAAAAAACTTGCATCAGATCTCATCCCGAGTATAGTGCCCGCTATCGGACGCGGGGTGGAGCAGCATGGTAGCTCGTCGGGCTCATAACCCGAAGGTCGTTGGTTCAAATCCAGCCCCCGCAACCAATACTGATTTAATCAGTAAAGTAGTAAAAAAAATCAAAACGTTGTAAAGAATTCAGTCGCGGGATGGAGCAGCTTGGTAGCTCGTCGGGCTCATAACCCGAAGGTCGTTGGTTCAAATCCAGCTCCCGCAACCAATTTTTTTACTTCTTCAGTCGCGGGGTGGAGCAGCTTGGTAGCTCGTCGGGCTCATAACCCGAAGGTCGTTGGTTCAAATCCAGCCCCCGCAACCATTTCTTCCCCTAGCACCACACTCTCAAAAATATTAATCACCACCTTTATTTTTACAAATAAAAAAGGCGACTCGCTTTTGCTTATCACCTGTTTATCTACCGTTAGTTATGGTTAGTTGCGGATCGCTAACTCACCACCATTGCGGAAGTAAGCTTTTACCCCTTCAAAGATAGACTCTGCCATTTGTTGTTGGAACTTGGCCGTTTTCAGCTTACGCTCTTCTTCCAAGTTACTGATAAACGCGGTTTCAACTAATATTGATGGAATTTCAGGTGCTTTGAGTACCGCAAATCCAGCTTGATCAACCTTATTTTTGTGTAATCGGTTGACTTTCCCCATACGTTTGAGTACTTCATCACCAAATTTCAAACTATCATTAATCGTTGCTGTCTGGACTAAATCCAACATTGTGTGGTCAAGATACACATCACCACTCTTACTTACACCACCAATTAAATCGGCCTCATTCTGAGTTTGAGCAAGGTAGCGAGCCGTATTACTGGTAGCTCCTTTAGTCGATAATGCAAAAACCGATGAGCCATGTGCTGAACGATTAGTAAATGCATCTGCGTGAATTGAAACAAATAAATCAGCCTGCATCTTACGTGCTTTTGCAACACGCACTTTAAGAGGAATAAACACATCCTCATTACGTGTCATGTAAGCACGCATTTTAGGATCTTTATCAATCAACGCTTTTAAGCGCCGTGCAATCTGCAAGACAACATCTTTTTCACGTGTTTTATATTTCCCTATCGCACCTGGGTCTTCCCCACCGTGCCCAGGGTCAATCATAATAATAATTGGGCGATCCGTCCCTGCTTTACCTGGTTTTTTCGCTTGCGCAGGCATACTTTCTTCGAGGTCACCTTTATTGTAGTCCTCGAGTAATGCTAATAATGGATCATCGCTAGTATCCACACCTTTGCCTGGATAGAAATCAAGGACTAAGCGGTGTTTAAACTCCCCCACAGGCGACATGGTAAAGAATTGTGGGGTCACTTTATTTTTCACTTCAAAAACAAGGCGTACGGTTTTAGGATCAAATTGCCCCACTCTGACCAATTTGAGATAAGGGTCACGTGTTTGAATTTGAGTTCCCATCTGCTTAAGTACGTTATTTAACTGTACGCCCTCAAGGTCAACAACAATCCGCTCTGGGTTATTCAGCACAAACTGGCGGTACTTTAGCGGAACGCTTGATTCAAGCGTTACACGAGTGTAACTCGATGCAGGCCAAATACGCACAGCAATCACGCTGCTATTAGCAGAAAAACCGAATGGGCTAACGCTCAGTAACATAACTGCGGCGGCGCCTTGAATAAAACGACGCTTAGATGGGCTGTGATCTTGCTGACTCATCAATAATTCCGAACCTAGAACTGAAAAATAAATTGATATTAGACTATATGCCAATTAATTGGCCAGAAATAAGCACTCTAACTAATCATGTGCTCTCTGTCATTAATAATACACATTTATATTTAAAGATATGTAACTCTTAAAAATATATTTGTTATTTTTTATACCATCTTTTACTTGATATTTTTCGCCAAAAAGAATAAAAATACATTATTAACGAATAAAAATTCATTAAAGAGGGTTGTTATGAAAGAGCGCAGCACCGAGTTGGTTGATGAGTTTCGCCATTCGGTACCTTATATAAACGCCCACCGCGGCAAAAATTTTATCATTATGCTTGGTGGTGAAGCGATTGCGCATGAAAATTTCCCAAGTATTGTCAATGACATAGGATTATTACATAGTTTAGGGATCCGAATTATTGTGGTCTATGGTGCTCGTCCTCAGATTGAGGATATTCTAGCAGAACACAAATATGATGCGGTTTACCACAAACATACCCGTGTGACTGATTCGAATACACTTGAATATGTTAAGCAAGCATCTGGTGCATTACAGCTTGATATTACCGCTCGCTTATCAATGAGTCTAAGTAATACACCATTACAAGGTGCCCATATTAATGTGGTCAGTGGTAATTTTGTCATTGCACAGCCACTTGGTATCGATGATGGTGTTGATTACTGCCACAGTGGGAGAATTCGCCGCATCAATGAAGAAGCCATTAATAATCAATTAGATAATGGTTCTATTGTTTTAATTGGCCCTGTTGCGGTTTCCGTTACTGGGGAAAGTTTTAATCTGACCTCAGAAGAAATTGCGACTCAACTCGCTGTAAAAATGAAGGCCGAAAAACTGATCGGGTTCTGTTCTTCTCAAGGTGTCGCAGATAAAGAGGGTAATATCTTATCTGAATTATTCCCAAATGAAGCAGAAAATAGAATTCAAGAACTTGAATCTGAAGGGGATTACTACTCTGGAACTGTACGTTTCTTGCGTGGCGCAGCAAAAGCTTGCCGCCGTGGGGTACGTCGTAGCCACCTATTAAGCTATCAAGAAAATGGCTCGCTTATTCAAGAATTATTCTCTCGTGACGGTATTGGTACTCAAATCGTAATGGAAAGTGCTGAACAAATTCGCCGTGCAAATATCAATGATATTGGGGGTATTTTAGAACTAATTCGCCCTTTAGAGCAGCAAGGAATACTTGTTCGTCGCTCACGGGAACAACTTGAAATGGAAATCGATAAATTCACGATTATTGAACGAGACAATTTAGTGATAGCTTGCGCTGCTCTTTACCCATACCCAGAGGAAAAACTAGGGGAAATGGCTTGCGTTGCTGTTCACCCTGATTACCGTAGTTCTGCTCGAGGAGAGGAGCTACTTCACCGCGTTGCAGTACAGGCGAAACAATTAGGCTTAGATAAACTATTTGTATTAACGACTCGTAGTATCCATTGGTTTCAAGAGCGTGGTTTTACCCCTGCTGAAATTGAGATGCTGCCACTGAAAAAGCAAGCTTTATATAATTACCAGCGCCGTTCTAAAATTTTGATCTTGGAGCTAAAGAGCCAATCTGATAAGTAACCGTCCCTATTTGCAATAAAATAAGTGTTGGTTAGTGCAGTTAATACCCCAAATTATGCATGGATGTCTAATTTGGGGGCATATAATTAACTCGTTAATATCGACTTAATTAAGCAATCTGTACAATTCTTGCTTTTTCACAAAGTGGATTGGCCTCTAAATGTGGCTTTATTGCCGCTTCCATTTCAGCAAAAGAGCTACCATAGAAGTAGAATGCGGTTTCTGTTGGGCCATCCCACACACCGTGAATACTGCCGATATCTTCAACAGCTTCATCTAATACATCAAAAACGTCGTTAATGTCCCCATTTTCATAAACTTCATCAGCAAGCTCTGTACCATTAAAATAAACGGCTAAACCTTCGTGCTCACCAAAGTCGATACGAACATCTTCACCATGAATAAATAAACGAGACCCTTTTGGCGCTAGCATTGAGGTAAATAGCTGGATTATCATGCTAATATTTTCATCACTTGCGTCAGCGATGGCCAATTCAATATCACATTCCTGTGCTTCGCCATTATCACCTAATAGTGTGCCGCCACCTGTGACATGAATATCCTTACCCAGACTTTTCATGACTTCATCAAATGCATCTTCTAAATCTGCACGCCTAACAGGTTCTAATCTCGCATTTAACGTAATGGTTACTGCGGTCATCTCTTGCTGGTTATCCATATCATTACCTTTAAATCATTATTATTAACAAGTTAAGTAGTTTTATTACCTATACTATCACTTGTCATGGTTACACTAACTGTCTCGTTAGCCCACTACGGCGTTTTGTTGGTGTTTCGATTGCCCGACGTAAAATCTTCGGGTTGCTATAAAGGGAAAGTTCTTTTTTTGCTCGGGTGATTGCGGTGTATACCAATTCCCGAGTAATAACGGGTGAATATAATTGGGGTAAAACGAATGCGGTATGAGTAAATTCCGAACCTTGTGATTTATGAACCGTCATCACATAAGCGGTTTCATGTGAAGGAAGTCGATTTGGCTGAACTCCGCGAATACTCCCATCAGGAAACTGAAAATAAGCTCTAAGTGCGCCTTCTTCATCAGGTAAAATAATGCCAATATCGCCATTAAAAAGCCCTAATGGGCTATCATTACGGCTGATCATTATAGGCCGACCTGCATAATGTTTATTCAAATGATTATAAGGCCGATTGATTAGCCCTTGACGATGAAGTAGCTTTTCTAGTTTATCGTTTAGCCCAACGACACCAAAAGGCCCTTCTCTTAGCGCGGTTAACAACCGATATTGATTAAACTTAGATAAAATTTCTTCAGGCGTTTTATTTGCTTTCACCGCAAGTAAGTAATCTTCATAGCAAGCTGAAGCATCAAATAAAATTTTCACATAATCATCTGCGGTTTCTTGTACATAATTATGCACATCCACTAACCCTTGGTTTAACAGCTTTTGAGCCCGAGTGGAATTGCCGTCGTTAACAGCAAAAGCGAGTTGCCCAATACCTGATTGCGCTGAAAAACGATAACTTTTGCGTAATAAGCACAAACTATCACGAATAACAGGGCCTTCAACCGACGAGTATTCACCTAATGAATAACCTGTAATTTCTGCCAATTGCTTCGCTCTTTCAGGACTATAGCCAATATCTGCAAACTGGCAAATATCTCCGAGTACCGCCCCTGCTTCTACTGATGCAAGCTGGTCTTTATCCCCTAGAAATATCAATTTTGCCTGTTCGGGTAGTGCCTCAATCAATTTTGCCATCATCGGTAAATCAACCATCGATGCTTCATCGATAATTAAGACATCCAATGACAATAAATTATTGCGATTAAAGCGAAATTGTTGACTTTCTGGTTGAGCCCCTAATAATCGATGCAACGTCTTTGCTTGACTTGGCAAAATCTCACGCTCTTTTTCGGTCAGTGGCATGCCTTTCATCGCATTACCAAGGGATTCCGTTAACCTTGCTGCGGCTTTCCCTGTTGGAGCCGCCAGCTCAATCTTTAACTGATTCTCTTTTTGCATTTCCAGCTTAATTAAAGCAGCCAGTATACAGGCAACTGTCGTGGTTTTTCCCGTACCTGGCCCCCCTGAAATAATGGAAACCTGACTGGTTACAGCAACTGCTGCTGCAATTTTTTGCCAATCAATACTTTCTGAAATAGGAAAGAGAGTATCTAACACGGATTGAATTTGTTGATTCTGACTATTTTTCACTGACCTGTTAGAGAAAAAATGAGCAACACACTGCTCATACTGCCACATACGTTGAAAATATAAATAATCCCCCGAAAGCAATAACGGGGAGAGGCTATTTTCTGATGTTAAAGAGACCGCATGTGCATTTTGCACAGCTTGATAAAGTGTTTTTTTGTCAGGCTGCCCCATTCTTTGCCAAAAATCATTTGCAAGCTCTTGATGACGCCCTGAAAATAGGTTATCCAATGTCACGTCAGATAATGCTAAACACACATGTCCTGTCATGGTTTCCGCACTCAAAAGCGCAGCAACAACCAATAAAATGGGATTGTTTTCATCAGCAATACTGTAAGCAAATTGCACATCTAAAGGCATAAAAATTCGCTCTTCAATCCCTCGATTAAAAAGAGATTTCATTAGCATGCCTCCTTAACAGGTGTATCGCTAAACAGTTGATCGATAGCTTGAATAAACGCTTTTACTGGGCGATAAAAGAAAATACCATTCTGTGAATTAACGCTATCAATTCCTCTTAAAAAGAGATAATACACACCACCAAAATGCGTTTCATAATCGTAGTCAGGTAAGCGCTGTTTTAAATAGCGATGTAGCGCCAAGGAATACAATTGATATTGTAAATCATAGCGGTGGTCAATCATTGCTTCAGCCATCGCTTCTTGCGTGTAGAATGAAGCATCTTCACCAAGGTAATTCGATTTATAATCAAGTAAATAGAATTTTCCATTCCAATAAAAAGTTAAATCGATAAAGCCTTTTAAAATCCCCTGCACTTTTTCAAAATTCAATGGCGGACATTGCTTAGATAACGGATCATAGCGATGCGTTACGTTATCTAAGCTTTTCGCATTAATGATGGCGTCAATGGGCAAATAAAACTGCATTTCATCAAGCTGATCTTGTAGCGGCAATACGGATAAACAAAGCCCGTCGTCAGAAAGGGGAGCATCTACGATTGCTTTTAGCCATTCTTGCAACATGGGCGCCCATTTAACATCAAACCCCGAACCTTCAAGCTTTTCAGTTAACCACTCGAGTGAAACTGGCTCGCTAAAGCCAATTTCCTCCATCAAGGTATGCAGGAAAGTTCCTGGTGATGCTCCTTTAGGAAACTGATGAGGAGTTAAGATATTATCGATTTCATCGTCTTGTTGTTCGAGATCAATACTCACTTCGACATCCATTTTAGGTGCCAATGAGTTTGCAAACTGTAACGGAGAGACTGTTTGCCCATCTTCTGAATGGCTAGCCCCATAACTAAGCCCTGAATAGCTGGTTACCCGCCAGTGATCATCAAAGTAACGAGTTAGTTCCCTCGCCATTAAATCGCCATGAGTTTCTTTGTCTAACACAAGTCTTTCGGATTCAAACTGACCAATAGGAATAACGTCAATAATCTCATTGCCAATCTCATTTAACATACTATTTAGCAGCAGATGATCACCTGGCTCTCCTTTTTGGATAACGTAGCCAAGGGCTGATAAATGTAAATCCGTTTCACCACTTTTCTTTCTATTTCCCTTTATTAACGGAGCAATACCGACACTACAATGGTAAATTGCACGAGTTAATGCTACATACAACAAACGGAGATCTTCAGCTAAACGTTCTTCATCTGCTAAAATAACGGTTTCTTCACTATCTTCTAAATCTAACCTCGTACTATAATCATTCCTATCATGATATAAGCCTTTAGATTGCGGTAAGAAATTGCTAGCGAAAGGTAACCACACAATTTTATATTCAAGGCCTTTTGACTTGTGGATTGTACTAATTTGAACAAGGTGCTTATCGCTTTCCAAGCGCATCTGCTGCGCGTCCGATTGGTGGTCGGGATGAGCAATTTGTTGTGCTAACCAGCGCGTTAGTGTGTGCTCACCTTCAAGTTGAACTGACATTTCCTGCAATAGCTCACCGATATGCATGACATCCATCAAACGCCTTTCACCATCAATTGCAGATAATAATGTTTCAGCAATATGGCGCTGTGACATTATCATTCTCAACATTGGCAATACACCTCGTTTTTGCCAGACGGTAGAATAGCGAGAGAATTCATCAACGAGATTTTCCCATGCTTTTTCATCATGGTTGAGTTCATCAATCTCTTTGGCGGTTAGCCCTAAAATCCCTGTCGCTAATGCACTTCGTAGCACGCGCTCTTTTTCAGGAGTCAACACTGCCTGTAGCAGCCACAATAAATCCCTCGCTTCAGGTGTTGAAAATACACTTTCCCTATTTGATTGAAAAACTGAAGGAATATTTAGCTGATTTAAGGCATCTCTAATTAATACTGCTTCACGGCGGCTGCGTACCAATACGGTAATATCTGAAGCGGAAACTGAAACCTGTTGCTCATTATTCACGAAGTATGTTTTACCTTCGAGCCCACCTTGCAGGTATTGTGCAATTTGCGCTGCACATTGTTTCGCCATTCCATATTCATATTCAGAAACAGAGACAGCTTCTGCATCTAACTGCCAAAAAGTGAGAGCTTTTACCTCATTACCTCTGTTGACCAGTTTTTTCCCTACATTTTGTTGTGCAAAGTTAACGGGCTGAAATGGAATTTGTTCAAAAATAAAAGGCGATTGGCAATGGCTAAACACACGATTTATGGCTTCAACCATACTTTGTGATGAGCGATAGTTGGTTTCTAATGTGTAGTGAGCACTAACTTCTTTTTTCGCTTCAATATAGGTAAAAATATCTGCGCCACGAAAGGCATAGATGGCTTGTTTCGGATCACCAATAAATAAAAGAGCTGTATTATCAACACCTTGATAAATTCGCTGAAAAATACGGTATTGCTGTGCATCTGTATCTTGAAACTCATCAATCATTGCAACAGGAAAACGCTGGCTAATCGTCTGTGCTAAGAACTTACCACCATCATGACTCAGCGCACGGTCTAAACGCGTTAAAAGATCATCGAACCCCATTTCCCCGCGACGATGTTTTTCATCAGCAATAGTTTGCCTAACTTCTGAAATCGCTAATGGGATCACAATATCTTTCAACGTGAGTGATTGAGTGAGTAACACCTCAATTTGCTGAAAAACCGCATGCTCAGGGCCCTGCCCACTTTTTGATTTTTCATGTAATACCGTTTGAGAAAAACGAACAAGATCTTTTGGAAGATCATAATCTTGGGTGATTTCTTCCGCCCACAGGCCTATTTTGGTTAACCAACCTGGTAAAAAACGAGAACTGTAGCTTCGTTTATCAACGTCAGAGCCTGTAATGAGTTTTTCAAAATCCCCTGCATTTTCTCGCCAAGATAGTTTCACCGATTCAATAAGGGAAATTATGCGCTGATGCCGTTCCTCCAAAGACTCTTGAACCCTAGGCTGGTTAATAATAAGCGGCATATCCCCTTGTAAGAAAGGCCTTATTTCAGCTAAAAGAGACTCAGGGCCATTCCATTCGGACTGCACGACTTTAGCCATTGAGTAATCAAGCGGATAAAAGTGGCGTCGCCAAAAGTCTGCACAGGCTTGCTTTTGAATTGGAAATTCATCTTGGATCATTGTTTGCTCAAAGAGTACACCAGATTCAAATGCATTATGCACTAGCATCCTTTGGCAAAACCCATGGATAGTATAAATAGCAGCCTCATCCATTTGCCGTTCAGCCGCCAATAACCACTCTTGTGCAAATTTTAATTGTTCTTCACCTGAAAGCTCACCAAGCAACTCCAAATATTCAGGTTGAGATTCAAACCCAACGCCATTCCTTAAGCAAACCAAACGCATTTCATGAATTCGCTGACGTATTCGTCCACGTAATTCATTTGTTGCAGCCTCAGTGAATGTCACCACTAATATTTCTTCAACGCTAAGCGGTCTAGGGAACGCATTCCCTCCCCCTAGACCTAATAAAAGCCGCAGATAGAGTATACCAATAGTATATGTCTTCCCTGTTCCCGCAGAAGCTTCTATTAATCTTTGTCCACTTAATGGTAAAGAAAATACATTTAATAGTTGGGACTCTACCTGCACTTTATTCACTCAGCATCTTCCTTTATTGGCAAAATCTTTTGTAACTCTGAAGCTGTTGGGTAAAACACCCAATCTTTCAGTTGAGCAAAACCAGACTTCGCATCCACGCCTTGACCAATGACTTGAGATGTTAATGCTAGCCCTTTTCGCCTAATGACTGCATTTTCGTAAAATTCAATGACTTGCTCTTTCGTTGCAGCCCCTAAAGCCAACACAACTTTCTCACGGGTGTCAAAACTAAAAATATTACGTGAGAAGTCTGATGAATAACGCCCAAGCTCTTCATAAAATGTCTGTGGTGGCTGGTTCATTTCAGTAATAATTGATTGTTTATACTGACTAAACTCTTCAACTGGCAGCTTTTTAAGTTTATCTAATGCCTGAGCATAAAACGCTTGATAGCGCATGTTAAGGTAATCGGGTGTCTTGGCATTACTTTGTAATAAAAAGCCCATTCCCCACTGGTCACCTAAGCCAGATTTAAATGCAAATACCGCATAACCTAGCTGTTCATTAGTCCTTAATTGATCATAAAACCAAGGCTGAATAACCTTCGCTAAAATACCTGACAGCACTGCGCCATCTATGCGACTATAGCCATCTGGGACAAAGATTTCAGCAAGTGCGTTATCGGTACTATTCCCTTGTTTATGGAAGTCAGCTAAATAGTTTTTATCAATAACAACCACATCACCACGCCACCATTCAGTACCCTCACTGTGTAATAACTTTTGAGCATCCTGAATTGTTTTGATACTTTGCGACTCACTCATGTTACCGAAAACGAGGGCTTGTAATGCTGCGCTTTTCACCAATAGTTGACGATAATGAGTCAAATCACCTAACGATATTTTGCCCAACTCAGCAAGACGTTGCTCTTGTTCAAAGTAAGGTACGCTATTAATGCGCTGAAGAGGCTGCATTGCCAATTCATAAGCTTTAGCATTATTTGCAACGGCTATTTGTTCCTTATACCAAGATTTTGCCTGTGCTAACTCTTGCTCTGTTGGCTCAAAGCTTAAATACAGCTTAGTCATTGATAAAAAGAGTTCTGGTAAATGTTGCGTATAACCACTCGCATTGAGCTGTAAACCAATATCTTGTGAAACAGAAACAGACATACCCGCAACGGATGCTTGATATTGCAGCTCATCCATTTTTAATGACGAAATATATTGCAGTAATGCCCCTGTTACTTGATCTTTCGCACTCTGATTACCTAGCTTTGTACGTAAAGACAATGTGATACTTGCTTTAGGTTCATCAGCAAAATATTGGCTTGGCATATATAACACACGAGTATTTCCATTTTGATAAATAAACTCAGGGTGTTTATAAGCTTTTTCAGGTTTAATTAAGGGTAGTTTATCCGCAATGTAAGGGTTTAATGCTGGCAGTTTAAAGTGCATTTTAGACTCTAAACTATCCCAATTTTCAAACTGTTTTTGCGTGACCTGATCCACTTGATAGGGCGCTTCAACAAAATACGCTTTTTTATTGCTTGGTTCATCAGGGCTAATAAACCAGATTCTTGCATTTTTTGCGGTCAACTCAGATAGACGTTGCTTAATGGCTGCGGGATCATATTTATCTGCAATATAATCAGAATCAAGCACATGATTAACAGGAACATCGATCATTTGGTCAGACAACCACTCGATGTAGTTCATATCCCTAACAACCGAACCATAGCGAAAAGATAAGTTAAGCACTTTTGCAATTTCATCAAAATAGCTTTTGCTTATACCATCATTTTTGATTAGCTCTATATAGGAGAAAATAGCGGCAATAATCTGGTCTCGTTCCTGTAACCCCTTATCCGTTAAAGTGACATAAATCGAGAAAGAACCATAATTTCTATCCGCGTTTGGTGATGCTGATGCGCTTATTCCTTCAGCTAAACCCTGCGAAATTAACCAATCAGCTAATGTTCCAGGGCTACGATTCCCAAGTAGGTAACTAATATAGCTATCACTTTTACTGCGAAAATCCGCCATATTGTTTTTAATACTAAATTCAATTTGAATCGCCTTTTGTGGCTGCGCTGGCACGTAATGAATAATAATGCCTTTTTCTTTATCCGTAACCGCTTGAGTATTAATGGCAGGAACACTGGCATTAAAATTAGGAATACGACCAAACGTTTCTTGCGCTATATTGGCAAGAGATTCAATTGATTGATCACCATAAAGAACACCATTCATCAAATTCGCTGAATAATAATGTTTATAAAAACCAACAAGTTCATCCTGTAATTTACTGTTAGGCTTATCTTTTAATGTATCTAAATTACCGCCAGAAAAACGAGAGTTAGGATGTTGTGGGTTTAGTGTTTCAGAACGTACTTGCCATATACGCATTCCATCGCGAGAACGCGCCATCGTTAATTCTGCATTAACTGCATTACGCTCTCTATCTGCATTAGTAGGATCTAATAACGGCTCCGCTAATGCATCAGCTAATCTATCAGTCGCTTCTTTTAATGCGCCGTTCTCCACTTCAAAATAGTATGCTGTTCGGTGTGGTGCAGTACTGGCATTATGGCTACCGCCGTGTTTTTGTAAGAATTCAGAAAAGCTACTTGGTTCTGGGTATTTTTTAGAGCCCATCAATACCATATGTTCTAAATAGTGAGCTAACCCTAGCTGGCTATCTGGATTTTCAATACTTCCTACAGGTATAGAAACGGCTGCTAATGATTTTGTTGCTTTAGCATCAGACACCAATAAAACCGTCATATCGTTATTCAGTTTTATTGCCTTATACTCGCGAGGGTCGCTCTCACTCTTATTAATCGTCTCAGGTAACAATTGCCATAATGGTTGAGCAGCAATAGCACTACCACACCCTAATACTATGAATAATAAGAATAGTTGGGCGATTTTTTTGGATAAATATTGCATCCTATAATGCACTCCCGTTATTTTAAATATTTAGTCATTGGCTGTAAAAAACGCTGAGTATTCTGTAACAGCGATTGAATCATTGTACTATTCAAGTTTCTACAAGCCCTCAACACGTAATCATCTTCTATCTCGCCTTTTTTCATCGAACTCCCTTGGAGACTTTGAATTAAGGCTGATAGTGCTTTTTGTTGGTTATCCTCTGAAACGAAATCATATTGCTTCGTTTTTTTATCAAAACATGCATTTAACCAACTCCAACCACTTTGGTTTAAAAGAATTAATGGGGAGTTTAACCCTTCACAATAACCTTTTACTAAGCTTTTTAAGTAACCTAATGCATCGTCTTTTTCGATGGATGAAAACTGCCAAATACTGTTATCGCGCCCCAATGCAATGCTCTCTCCTTCGCCAACTTGAGCATTAAAAAGAAGATGCTCAATCCATAACTGCATTCCATCATTCGCAGTTAGATAAGCTGGACGATAACGTAATATACCTGCTTCGTGCACATTCTGAAGTTGCCCTGTCAATTTGATCCCTTCAATTTCACAATCTATCGGATAATCAAACGGTTGAACTTTATAATCTTTTATTTTTTCAGCTAATGGAATAATCTCGTTAAGTTGTTGTTCCCAAACAAGCTGACCAAATTGTTTCGCTGGCAGCTGCCCTGATGCTTTAAGTGCATGATAAAAAGGATCAGGGCTTTCCTCTTTGACGAGCAAATCTAAAATTTGGTCGTTAATTTTATAGCGTTGTAGCCGCCCAAGGATAAAAGGTTCTTCCTCTGGGAGCTCGGTATCTTCAATTGAGAAATGGACTTTCAGACGTTGCTGGAAAAATGCACGAATAGGATGACGATAAAAACGTAAAAGCTGCTCTAAAGAAATATGCGTAATTTTTTCTTCTGGATCTTGAAGAACTGAGCAAAAAGAGGTGTCTACACTCTCTGTCATCTTCGCTGCAGGTAACCACTCTTTAGCAAAACTTTGATAAGGGTCTTGAGGAAGATAGTTTTCTTTCGCAAAAGGAACCCGATTGTGTTGAATAACCAGATGGGATCTTAGACGCTTAGAACTATCATCGATATTGAGTAGCTCATCACCTTCTAAGCAGAAACTTTGGCAAATATAATCGAGTAGCTCCGTCACTAAGACAGATGGATTGCATGGTTGATTATCTCGAATTGAAAGCCCGATATAGCTAATATACAGCTGGTTACTTGCTGAATTTAGCGCTTCTAAAAAGAGGTAACGGTCATCATCCCGACGCTTTCTATCCCCTCTTGCAGGCTTCTCTGCCATTAAATCAAAACCCAATGGTGGAATACTTCGTGGATAGGCTCCATCGTTCATCCCCAGCAAACACACGACTTTAAATGGAACAGAACGCATTGGCATCAATGTACAAAAGTTAACGGCTCCTGCTAAGAAGCGCTGACTAATTTTTTCATCATCAAAGCGTACTGAAAGCTCGTCCCTAATCAAACGAAGTGGAATTGATTCTTCATAACCTGACACCATCGCATTTTCAATAATTTGATGCCATTGGCTGGTTAAAAGGGCTAAGACGAGCTCAGTTTCACTATCAACTATAAAACAACTATCAATAAGTTGCTGACAAAGCTCTTTCCATTCATTAAGCGTTTTTTCTAACGCTAATATGGCACGCCATTCTCTTAATGTATTAATTAATAAAGCCAATTTCCCTGCTAGTTGAGCAGCTAACCCACTACACTCATCGTAAGGCAAAATACCATTCCATGGGCCATTTCGACTATCCATGGCATACCCCAATAGCATTCGACTTAAACCAAATTGCCACGTATTTTGCCCTATAACGGGTAAAGCAAATGAACGTACATTATCGTCGTCAAGCCCCCAGCGGATCCCTGACTCGTTCACCCAACGTCGTAGCAAACTTAATTCACTTTCATCAATCCCAAAACGCTGAGAAAAAGCCTTAACCTCAAGTAAACTAAGTACTTGTTCCGTAGAAAACCGACTTTGTGGCAAATCTAACAATGTGATGAACGCCTGCAAAATTGGGTGAGCTTGTAATGCTTTCCTGTCAGAAATAGAAAAAGGGATATAGTGTGAAGATGTTGTATTACCAAAAACAGCTTGAATATACGGTGCGTAACTGTCTATATCTGCCACCATAACAATGACATCTCTTGGCGTTAATGATGGGTCTTCTTCAAAAATAGACAGCAGATGATCTTGCAACACCTCAACTTCACGTTGGGCGCTATGACACAAATGGAATGAAATAGAATTATCCCCTTTATGTATTAGCCCTTTTCCTTGACTTGTTTTATAGTTTTCTATTGTCGTACCAAGTTGTGCGTGATCCTCAAGATCTAAAATATCTTGCTGAATATTTTCTAGCAGGCTCGCTCTATTTGTATCAACATAAGCAGAAATTTCATTTGCTGTATCAATTTGAGAAATAAAATATAAATTATCTCGACCAAGCTTCCCCCACGAGGCCAGTAGCGGATTCGCAATATCCTGCTCCCCCTCATCATTAAATAGATGAGGTACATGCTCTTCAATTTTAAAACGCGATATCTCATGTTTATCAAGATAATGACGTAATTTTCTTTGTTGTAATTTTGCTAAAAAAGAAGCGCTCTGAATATCCCCCCAATAATAACGGCAAGGGTTTGTAAACATTAAATGGATGTCGGTATGCTCCGCAATGGCATTCAACGCTTGAAGATAAACAGGTGGGAGTGATGAAATTCCGCAAATAAAAATACGCTTAGGAAGCATTTTCCCTAAAGAAGGTGTACTTCTCAGCTTATCAATAAAATTTTCGTATAAGTTAGCTCGATGCCAAGGTGATTGATTTAATTCATTTGAGTATTCAACAAGACATAGCCACAACCTTTTCTGCCATAGCTGATTAGTACTAAGCCCTTCTATTAGCTCATTTTGTTGCCATTTTTCAATCCATTGTGGCCGATAGACTAGATATTGGTCAAATAGGTCTGCAACCCTTCCCGCAAGCTGATGAAGTTTTCGTTTATCGGTATCATGTTGTAGATAATGTCTTAATGGTTCAAATTCTTCATCATCAATAACCTTGGGTAAAATTGTCATCAATTTCCATGTCATTGCTTGTTTGGTATACGCACTTTCTTTCGGTATCTCAGGCAACACACGCCTGAACATGTCCCATATAAACGTCGCTGGTAACGGGTAGTTAATATTTGCGGCAATCCCGAATTGCTTTGCGAGTTCAATCTGTAACCACTGAGACATTCCAGGGCTTTGCACTAAGATGATTTCTTGTTCAAAGGGATGAGATAAAGGCTCATTTTTCATTAAATGAGCAATGAGATCTTTTAACAAATCTAATTGGTTAGAATGATAGACTTGAAACATGACGCTCTCCTATTGAGCAATACCAACGGCTAAGCGAAAGCCGCTGCCTAGGAATAAGTAATGAAACCATCAACTCAGTGCAAAACTCCGCTGGGTAGCGGTAACTTTGCTCAATCTTTCCAACAGAGTATCGTAAATCTGTATCAATGAAAGACCTTTCCGTCTTCGAAATTTCATCGACCAGTATTCGTTGTTTTTCTAATGCACTATGCAATTCCCTGACAGCCATTGAACTCTTATATAATTGATTAAAATTCAATACGATATATTGTGTATAGTTTAGCAAAGCGATAAGCAGGATAGCAAAAACCACCATAGCTATCATTGATTCTATTAATGCAAACCCTTGTTGTTGTATTTTCACAAACAAAATCCTTTTTGTTGAACAGGACAGTAATCTAACCAGCCATTCTTACGGGGAGTAACTCTCTGCTTCAGAGGATCCCATTCAACCCATTGGTACACTTTAATATCTAAACCATCTTTATAAGAACTTTGACCTGATAAAATAGAAGTTGAGCGACCATAAGGCTTTAAGCAGCTTTTCCAATTTTGTGTTACGTTTTGCTGACAAACCCATTTTTTCTTTGTATTTATTTCCCAAGGTAGCGTTAAACCCCACGCTAACGCGGATTCCGCTCGGTTAAACGTATGATAATATTTAGTTTCTTTGTGCCACTCATCTAAAGCTCGACTTTGAAAAAAATGAAGAGAACTCATTAATAACAAACTCATAGTCATTAAAATAACTGTCATCACTAAAGCAATATTACCTCTTTGGCTGTCCATTTTTGCCATTATAAATTCCTAAGCTTTACTGAGATTCTGTAATCAAAAAGCTGTCCAGCTAATAACCTTGTTTCAACACTCATAATAACTTCAAGTAGTTGAGTACCTTCAATCCAATTAAAAGCTAATTTTTTTACTGTAACCAATTTTGCATCTAATAATGACTGCCAACTTGTTCCGCTACAATCCCTAACATTTCGGTTTGACTCTAACTTTCCATTATTTAGCCGATAGCCAAAATAGTCTGTCTCTCTTTTTTTTGACTTAACAGCCGCCCATTCACCTGATAAGTCTTGGTCATAGGCAAAAATGATACACGTATTTTTTCCCTCACTTAACGATTTAGCGCTAATCATTATTGGTTCTCCCAGACAACTAGAATTGCGGCAATAACCAATGCGCCTAAAGTCCTTTTCCATATTCAGTAAAACCTGCCTGACGTCCCTATTTATTTGATATTGAAAATAAGCGCGGTAAGTTTGCTTAAAGATTGAAGGGATACTATTCATAACAGCGAGACAAATAAGGCTACTTATTACCATTGCAACCAACATTTCAATTAATGTGAATCCTTTTTGCCTTGTCTTATTTAAGCAATTTACCAGCGTCAACATTTAGGTATCCCTGCCATACCAAAGTGTGAACAGGCTCTAACTCTCCCTAAAGCAGACATATAAATAGAAATAACCTTATCTTTATTCTTTAACTGAAAACTAAATGCGCGGCTGGTGCCTTGCTTCCCATATAACTCGACTGAAGTACGAGTTGAGCTAGCCAGTTCAATTCCCTGAAATTTATCAGATGTAATATTCCCTACCTCTTGGTGTGTGTTTGAATCTTTGATGGACATACACCAGTCAGCTTTTCCTGATCTTACAAAAAGAGTTTGATGTCGATTCATGTAAATTCCTTCTTTTACATGCTGATAAATAAACTCAGTCAGTTGCCTCGCAGTATCAATGAGCCGTTGTTGCTCAATGTGTTGTTGCCAAGAATGCAGCCCCGAAAAAGCAGTCAAAGAACAAATAAATAGCACAACTAATATCTCTATTAATGTAAAACCTAGCTGAGTTTGATCCAGTTTGATTTTCATAAACCCCCTCCATGCATATAGAGAAGGAATCTCGCTAAAAAAAGCGGACATAACGAGTAAATGTTTTTCTGTTTACATAGTTCTTCCCAAAAAAATGAATGCTTTTGACTTGAGTTTAAATCAATTTGCGAAACGCTTCGCAAAATCATAGATAGCATCCAAAAAAGTGGAGTTTTTTTACTCAAGGAAAAACAAAATAAAACACACCAGTAAAGTGTAAGCAACTCAAGGAGGAGAAATATGTATTCAAGAATAGGGCAGGTGGTGGCTCATCATCTCAAGCCACCATAGTTATGAAAGAGAATAATTAAACAGTAAATGGATACTTGATAGCTTCATGACACTGATACCCATCAAGTGTGAAGTCATCTGTTGTTACCCATGTTTCAATATCTTCTAACGTTTTAATTTTTGGGTTAATTGTTAATGAAGGAGAAGGAAATGGTTCACGCTTTAATTGTACATCTCTCATCAACGGTAACTGATTTTCATAAATATGTGCATTTACAATTTTATGATAGGCCTTACCTGCTTTATGACCCGTAATCCGTGCCATTAATGCAAGTAAAACAAAGCATTGTACTTGATTGAAATTCAAGCCGAGCGGGACATCACAGCTACGCTGATATGATGTTAGATGCAGCGTATCGCCTAACAGCGAAAATGTATGAGTGTGCATACAAGGACGTAGGCACCCCATTTCAAATTCACCTGGGTTATAGAAAGTGATAATTTCCGCACGGTCATCAATGCCATTTTTTAAGTTATTAACCACTTTTTGAAGTTGATCAAGATGGGTGCCATCTGGGCGTTGCCATGAGCGACCTTGAACACCATAAACACGGCCCATATCATCCTCCCCCTTTCGATGAGGATTATTCAGCCAAGCTTGGTTTTCATTCGCATTTGCATTCCATGTGTTGCAACCAATTTCACGAAATTGTGCTGCGTTATCATAACCACGCAAATAACCCAGTAGCTCAGCAATCGCCGCTTTATAAAAGCTTTTACGAGTCGTAATCAAAGGGAACTGATTATTACCAACATCATATTCAAGATCGGCATTAATTACAGTTAAACAACGAACGCCCGTGCGTTTGTTTTCAACCCATTGCCCTTCATCAATAATACGTTGGCATAACTCTAAATACGGCTTCATAGTGGCTCTCTTATTCGAAATAACTTAACTGGCAAGCTTAGAACTAAATACCTTATTTTCAATTAAATTATTGTATTTAAAATACTAAGCTAGCCTCAACAACAAGGTGATTTAACTACCTTTAGGCTCTTTTTCTGGTTTATGCGCAGGGACATTTTGACCATATTTATATGCCCATACAATCATTAAAATTCCAATAATTATCATTGGGATAGATAAAATTTGCCCCATACTAATACCGCCAAATAACCCAAGCTGGGCATCTGGTTGCCTGAAGAATTCAACAATAATCCTAAACGCACCATAACCAATTAAAAATAACCCTGAAACGCTCCCCATTGGCCTTGGTTTACGAACAAATAAATTCAGGATAAGGAATAAGACAATACCCTCTAAGAACATTTCATACAGCTGTGAAGGGTGCCTTGGTAATACACCATATTGCTCTAAAATCGGTAATAAAGAAGGGTCCTGCGCAGCCAATTGAATATCTTCGCTGCGTGAATGCGGGAATAGGAAAGCCCAAGGCGTATCAAGGGTTACACGTCCCCATAATTCACCATTAATAAAGTTACCGATACGCCCCATTCCTAAACCAAACGGGATTAACGGAGCAACAAAGTCAGAAACTTGAAGAAAACGGCGACGAGTACGATGTGCAAACCACATCATGGCACAAATCACCCCAATTAAGCCGCCATGAAAGGACATCCCGCCATCCCAAACCTTAAAGAGATAAAGCGGATCATCAAGGAAAACAGGGAGGTTATAGAAAAATACGTAGCCAAGACGACCACCAACAAATACGCCCACAAAACCAATATATAGTAGGTTTTCAACTTCGTTTTTAGTCCAGCCGCTATTTGGTTTTGCAGCACGGCGCCCTGCTAACCATAATGCGAAAACAAAACCAACAAGGTACATAAAACCATACCAGTGCAACGATACTGGCCCAATTGAGAACATAACAGGATCAATTTCCGGAAATGCTAAGTAGCTGTTACTCATCGTTCCCCACTTTTAATGATTAAGCCAATAGTTGGCTGGCTATAAAATATCCAATACACGTCAACGCATTTGAATGCGCGCAAAAGCATACAACAAAAGGTATGGTAACTTATACTCGAATATAATAATTTAACCGCAAACACGCAAAAATAAGGAAGCTAAATTCCACCACGAACAAACCCACCTAAGCGATGAATTTCCATAAAGTGGCTCGCTTCTTTTCGAACATTTTCACATGTTTCTGCCATTAATAATTTATCTACCAAATCAGTCATTAGCTCAGGATCAAGTTGACGAATAAGGTACTTCATCCTCGGAACACTTCGCCCACTCATACTTAAAGAGCGGTAACCAAGGGCAATTAATATCATAGCACTGAGTGGCTGGCCTGCCATCTCACCACACACACTGACAGGAAGCGCCAAACGCTGACACTCTTCACTGACCTTCGCCAGAAAGCGAATAACAGCAGGATGAAGATTATCATATAGCGCAGCAACATGTGTATTATTGCGGTCAACAGCAAGTAAATATTGTGTAAAGTCATTGGTACCAATAGAAATAAAATCTACGCGTTTTTTTATCTCTGGCAACAAAAATAACAACGAAGGTACTTCAAGCATGACACCAATTTGTGGCATTTTTACTGGCTGTCCAAGCAATTGGCTGACCTCTCCTTTCGCTCTTTTTATTAATGAAATAGCTTCATCTATTTCATTAATACTGGTCACCATAGGCAACAGAATGCGTAAATTTCCAGATAATGCATTAGCCCGTAGCATCGCCCTTAATTGAATTAAAAAAATCTCAGGCTGATCAAGCATTATGCGGATCCCTCGCCAACCTAGACTTGGATTTTCTTCACTAATAGGCATATAAGGAAGCTGCTTATCTGCCCCAATATCAAGGGTACGTAGCACGACAGGCTTTGTTGGAAATAACTGTAAAACTTCTTTATATAGCTGTTTTTGTTCATCTTCTGAAGGAAAACCATTGTGCAGCATAAACGGTAATTCTGTACGGTATAGCCCAACACCATCAACCCCTGTATTAATTTGCTGCTCATAGCGCGGACTTAACCCTGCGTTTAGGTGGATCTGTATTTGTTCACCACCTATTAAGGTTGCATCTTGCTCTAAAGTTCCCTCAGCCAAACGACTAATCACATTCTCTTCTTCAATAATCTGCTGATATTCCTGAATAATTAGGTTTTCGGGCTCAATGAAAACCTCACCACGGTAACCATCTAAAATCAAATGGCGATTATGTAGTAGAGACGGTTCAATATCCGCTCCCATTATGGCGGGAATACCCATTGCTCGGATTAAAATTGCTGAATGCGAGTGCGTTGCGCCATCACGGACAATAACACCCGCGAGCTGCTCCATCGGCAACTCAGCAAGCACACTGGCACTGAGTTCATCAGCCACTAAAATAAAGCGATCGGGCCACTGTTCATTCGCCGTTAACGAATCATCAAGATGAAATAATAAACGCTGACCTAACGCCTTGAGATCTGCGCCCCTTTCTCTTAAATAGAGATCACGTAAACGAGAGAATTGCTCAACATAGTTTTCAATAACCGTTTTCACCGCCCATTCAGCAGCGGCTCCGCCATCAATGGCTGTAAATAGATGTTTTTTAAGCTGAGGATCACTAAGCAAATGATTATAAAGGTCAAAAATTGCTGCGCTTTCTTTTGCAGAACTCGCCATAAAGCGTTTGCTGATCCTCCGGCATTCTGCCGTTGCACTTTCTAAGGCGGCAATTAAACGTTGCTTTTCACTATCGATATCAATGGCGCTGGTTTGGCTGATGCTATCAAAAGAGGGCTGTGAATTGTCTTGCCAACCATAGGCCATTGATATTCCCTGAGAAACAGGAATAGCTTTAATTCTATTTTGTCGATACTGCCCAAAAATCCCTTTGGCTTGTGCTTGTGATAAAATCACGGCAAGCTGCATCGACAACGTCACCATGAAAGACTCTTCTGTCTCATTAAACAGTCGTTTTTCTCTTTGCTGAACGACAAGCACGCCTAATAATTGACGTCGATAAACAATAGGGACACCCAGAAAGGCTTTAAGCTGCTCTTCTTTTAATTGAGGAAGGTATTTATATTGAGGGTGTTCACGAGCATCAGCGAGGTTTATCATTTCAGATTGACGCCCAACAGCGCCAACAACACCTTCATCAAAGCCAAGGCGAATAGCAATCCCGCTAGGTTTTTTTAACCCGCGGGTTGCCATTAAGTAATAGCATTGGCGGGGGTGATCAGCCAAGTAAATCGAACACACATCGGTTCGCATTGCTTTGCAGGTTTCATCCACCAACACTTCTAGCGCATCAGTCAAACTTGTCGCCATCGCAACTTTTTCGACAATTTCACGTAAACGCATCAACATAGGCTTACTTTGCTCCGCGCCTACGGTTATTAAAAGCGGGTCGTTGTGGTAATTTTTGTTCCTGTAAAGGCATAACAACTGGAGCGAATTCTTTCATTACACGGCGATAAACTTCCCGTTTAAAAGAAACCACCTGCCTGACAGGATACCAATAACTGACCCATCGCCAGCCATCAAATTCTGGCGATTTACTGCGCTGCACGTTTATATCGGCATCATTACATTGCAGTTGGAGTAAAAACCAACGCTGTTTTTGCCCAATACAAACTGGTTTTGTATCCCAACGCACCAAACGCTTGGGTAATTTGTAACGTAACCAATTACGGGTAGATGCCAGTAACCTGACATCCTTACGCTGTAGCCCAACTTCTTCGTATAACTCACGATACATCGCTTGCTCAGGTGATTCCCCTGGGTTGATGCCCCCTTGAGGAAACTGCCATGAGTGCTGACCATAGCGGCGAGCCCATAGAACCTGCCCTTGCCGATTACAAATTACAATTCCTACATTCGGGCGGTAGCCATCATCATCAATCACTCGACTACCCCAATAACCAAATTTGAAAGATACCTAATTGTTTCACACATACCCTAACTGGTAAACCTATATCAATACAGTTTGCAGATATGTCCGAAGTCTCTACAATAGTGAGTGCCTCAACGGGGTGCCAAAATTATTTTGGCTGAGAAATAACCCGTAGAACCTGATCCGGTTAATACCGGCGTAGGGATTTGAGCCACCGCCTGCAAACCTGCATCGGTTCACTCTCAAATCCTGTGTCACTCTCTTTTTAGCGCAGGAAAAAGCATGTTTAAAAACAAAATTATAGCATCGATTTTTACCCTCAGTGCACTCAGTTTGAGTCAATTCGCATGGGCAGAGAAACCAACCCTAACTGTCTATACCTATGACTCCTTTGCTGCAGAGTGGGGACCAGGCCCGCAAATTAAAAAGAATTTTGAAGCTCAGTGTGGCTGTGAATTAAAAGTTGTTGCGTTAGGTGATGGTGTTGCCCTGTTAAACCGTTTGAGAATGGAAGGCAAGAAAAGTAAAGCTGATGTTATTTTAGGCCTAGATAACAACCTATTAGATTCAGCTGAGAAAACAGGCCTTTTTGCCCCTGCTGAAATTGACACAACCGCACTAAAATTACCCATTGCATGGGATAGCTCTGTTTTCATTCCTTATGACTATGGATATTTTGCATTCATTTATGACAAGAATAAAATCCAGCAACCTCCCGCAAGCATGGATGCGCTATTAAACAGCAAAAATAACTGGAAAATCATCTACCAAGACCCACGCACCAGTACACCAGGACTTGGGCTGATGTTATGGATTGAAAAACTATATGGTGATAAATCCGCTGATGCATGGAAAAAAATGGCAGGAAAAACCCTAACGGTCACCAAAGGTTGGAGCGAAGCATACGGTTTATTCTTAAAAGGTGAAGGGGATTTTGTTCTGAGTTATACCTCATCGCCAGGCTACCAGATGCTAAATGATAAAAAAGATAACTATGCCGCGGCATTATTTAATGAAGGCCATTACATGCAAGTGGAAGTTGCTGCAAGGTTAAAAAACAGCCCACAGCCTGAACTTGCTAAGCAATTCTTGCAATTTGTTTTAACACCTGATTTCCAAAATACCTTACCGACCACTAACTGGATGTACCCTGTCATTGATATCCCTCTCCCAGACGTTTACAACCAACTCCCTCTACCAGAAAAAGCCTTACAATTTAGTTCACAAGAAGTGGCTAAAGAACGTCAAAATTGGACACGTTTATGGCAAACCGCCGTCAGTCGTTAATTAATCTGTCTTTATTGCCAGGAGTTCTCGCTTCTGGTTTATTAATTGCGATAGCGCTCCTCAGCTTTGGGGCGCTCTGGTTTTTTGCGCCTGAAATAGCCATTGATGACATCATCAGCGATAGTTATCTATGGCATGTCATTGGCTTTACCTTTTGGCAGGCATTTTTATCGGCTGTTTTTTCTGTGCTTCCCGCCATTTTCCTTGCGAGAGCGCTTTACCGCCGCCGTTTTTGGGGGCGGTCATTATTTATACGCCTCTGTGCGATGACACTTGTCCTCCCCGTTTTAGTCGCTGTTTTTGGTATTTTATCGGTATATGGACAAACAGGTTGGCTGGCAAAAGTTTGCCACTGGCTAGGCGTGGAATATCACTTTTCCCCGTACGGCTTAAAGGGGATTTTACTTGCGCATATTTTCTTTAATATGCCGCTCGCCACAAGGATGTTGCTGCAATCTTTAGAAAACATCGCCATTGAACAACGGCAATTGACCGCACAATTAGGTTTTAATGAGTGGCAGCAGTTTAAGATCTTAGAATGGCCTTATTTACGTAGGCAAATTCTACCAACTGCCGCACTGATCTTTATGTTGTGCTTTGCCAGTTTTGCCACCGTACTCGCTTTAGGTGGTGGCCCTGCGGCAACAACGATTGAGCTCGCAATCTATCAAGCGCTTAATTATGATTTTGACCTTGGTAGAGCCACAATTTTGGCGCTCATCCAATTGTTTTTCTGTATTGGATTGATGTTTATCTGCCAAAAAATCAATAACTTATTTTCTGTTGGTTTTAGCCAACAAACGCGGTGGGTAGACCCCGCAGATACCCTTTTTCGCCGTATTCGTGACTGTTTATTAATTGTGACGGCGATGCTATTGCTACTTCCCCCGCTGCTTGCAGTGTTTTTTGATGGTTTAAACGGGCAGTTATTCTCTATTTTACAGCAACCTGCATTATGGCAAGCCACAGGAACATCCCTTTTTATTGCACTATGCGCAGGTGTAGTCTGTGTGATTCTCACTTTGATGTTGCTTTGGAGTAGCCGTGAGCTGCGTTTGCGCCACGCAATGCGACTTGGACAAGCGATTGAATTAAGTGGTTTAATTATTTTAGCCATGCCTGGGATTGTACTTGCAACGGGATTTTTTATCTTTTTCAATGAAACCATTGGACTACCCGAGTCACCCTATCCCTTAGTGATCATGACCAATGCCTTGTTGGCTATCCCGTATGCCTTAAAAGTCCTAGAAAACCCAATGAGAGACACCGCGGAGCGATATAATCCTTTATGCCAATCCTTGGCAATAACAGGGTTTAACCGTTTTAAAATTATCGAACTCAAAGCGTTACGCAAACCTATTGCCCAAGCACTCGCATTCGCCTGTGTGATTTCGGTGGGGGATTTTGGCATCGTCGCCCTGTTTGGCAATGAATATTTCCGCACACTTCCCTATTATTTGTACCAACAAATTGGGGCGTATCGCACCAACGATGGTGCAGTAACAGCGATGCTACTGTTATTACTGTGTTTTTGTTTATTTAGCCTGCTCGAACGTATTTCAGGAAAACACCATGATTAAACTGACAAATTTAGACTACCAATATGATAACTTAACGATGTCATTTGATTTTTCAGTAACATCAGGGGAATGTGTCGCGATTATGGGCCCAAGTGGGGCGGGAAAAAGTACGTTACTAAGCTTAATCAGCGGTTTTCAGTTTCCCAAAACAGGCACGATAGAACTTAATGGGCAAGATCATACCTTTACCCCGCCAGCACAACGCCCTGTTTCCATGCTATTTCAAGAAAACAATTTATTCGCACACTTAACGATACGGCAAAATATCGGCCTCGGTTTGCAGCCAAGCCTGTGTTTAAGCACAAAGCAAATGCAGGTCGTCGAACAAATTGCAGCCCATGTCAGCCTAACTGAGTACTTAGACCGCTTGCCCGCACAGCTTTCAGGAGGACAGCGCCAACGTGCTGCACTGGCTCGCTGCTTGGTTCGCAATCAACCGATCTTATTACTCGATGAACCTTTTTCAGCCCTCGACCCTGCGCTTCGCCATGAAATGCTTACGTTGTTAAAAACAGTCTGTGTGGAAAAATCCATCACACTATTAATGGTATCTCATAATGTGGACGATGCCCTGCAAATCGCACCAAGAACCTTAGTGGTAGCTGCGGGTGAAATTGCCTATGACGGCGATACACAGATTTTATTGCAAGGGCAAAGCGCAGCCTCTGCGCTTCTTCGTGTCACCAATACCAATTAATACTGTATAAATTCACACCATTGTCGTATATTATTGGGGATACTAGCAAACCGAGTTGCCCAATGCCCCAACCAATGACCCCTGCACAACAAGGCTTTATCTTGAGCCGGCACTGGAAAGACACCCGCCACGGCGTCGAGGTCACGTATTGGCTTCTTACAGACACACACCCACAAAAAGTCACCATTCCTAATCAAAAAGCAATTGGCTTTTTATCCGCCTCAAAACTGCCGATTGTTCAGCATCTTTTAGATGAGCAACTAAATGTCAGCTACCGATTACTCGAACTCTCTGACTTTAAAAGGGAAAAAGTCTACGCCATCTATTGTCATCAATATCGCCAATTACAAAATATCGAAAAAAGCTGTAAAGAATTAGGTGTTGAGCTATTTGAAACGGATATTCGCCCTTGTGAACGCTATTTAATGGAGCGTTTCATTACAGCGCCTGTGTGGTTTTCCCGTAATTCCCGTGGTGAATACCAGCTCAAACCTTGTGAAGGTTATCGCCCGAACATTAAAGCCGTTTCTCTTGATATCGAAACCAGTCAACATGGCGAGCTGTATTCCATCGGGCTATCTGGCTGTGATGATAATGTGGTGTTTATGCTAGGCCCTGAGCAAGGCCCTGCATTAAATTCAGATCACCGCCTTGTGTATGTAAATAGCCGACCTCAATTGCTCGATAAACTCAATGAGTGGCTACAACAATATGACCCTGATGCCATAATCGGTTGGAATTTAATCCAGTTCGACTTACAGGTTTTGCAAAAACACGCAGAACGCTACGGCATTCCGTTGTTATTTGGCCGGCAAGGAACAAAACTTGAGTGGCGGGAACATGGCTTCAAACAAGGTGTTTTCTTCGCCTCAGCTCAAGGGCGGCTAATTATCGACGGCATCGATGCACTTAAAAATGCGACATGGCATTTTGCTTCATTTAGTTTGGAATTCGTCGCACAAGAACTTTTAGGGGAAGGTAAAGCGATTGATACCCCCTACGATCGGATGGACGAAATCAACCGTCGCTTTGCTCACGATAAACCCTCTTTAGCGCACTACAACATTCAAGACTGTATTCTAGTCCACCGCATTTTCGAAAAAACCGACCTAATGGCTTTCTTGCAAGAGCGTTCATCCGTTACAGGTTTAGTGCCAGATAAAATGGGGGGTTCTGTTGCTGCATTCTCCCATCTTTATATTCCACGCTTACATCGCCTTGGCTTCGTTGCGCCAAATTTGACTGAGCACAAAATGCAGTTAAATCCAGGGGGATTTGTAATGGACTCACAACCAGGGTTGTATGACTCCGTGTTAGTGCTAGACTACAAAAGCCTATACCCCTCAATTATTCGCACCTTTTTAATTGACCCTGCGGGCATGATTGAAGGGCTTGCTCACCCTGACCCACAACATTCTGTTCAAGGTTTTCGCCAAGCATGGTTTTCGCGTACAACCCATTGTTTACCTGATATTGTTAGCCATATTTGGCAAGAGCGCGATAAAGCCAAGAAAGAACATAACGCACCACTTTCTCAAGCCCTAAAAATCATTATGAATGCCTTTGCAGGAGTGCTTGGCGCAGAAGGTTGCCGTTTTTTTGACCCGCGATTAACCGCTTCGATTACGATGCGCGGCCATGAAATCATGCGTACAACTAAGCGATTGATTGAATCCCAAGGTTACCAAGTCATTTATGGGGACACGGACTCCACATTCGTCTGGCTACGCGATCAACACAGCGAGGAACAAGCGCAAAAAATTGGCTATGCACTGCGTGATTACGTTAATACTTGGTGGAAACAGCACTTAAAAGATGAATGGCAGCTCGAAGGCGTTCTTGAACTTGAGTACGAAACGCATTACCGCCGTTTTCTCATGCCAACCGTGCGTGGTGCGGAAATGGGCAGTAAAAAACGTTATGCGGGTTTAAGCCAAGATAAAATGATATTCAAAGGGCTAGAAACGATCCGTTCAGATTGGACTCCGCTAGCACAAATTTTTCAAAAAGAGCTCTACACCCGAATTTTTCATCGGCAAGCGTATCGTGAATATATTCGTGAATATATCCAAAATATTCGTGAGGGTAAATTTGACGACCGCTTAATCTATCGTAAGCGCTTGCGTCGAAAACTCACTGATTATCAACGTAATGTTCCACCTCATGTCCGCGCTGCACGTGCCGCAGATGACTATAATGTAAAATTGCAACGCCCATTACAGTACCAAAATGGGGGCTGGATAAGCTATATCATCACACAGGCTGGGCCTGAACCCCTCGAAATCGTGACAGCAAGGCCAGATTATGAACACTATATTTCCAAGCAAATCAAGCCAATAGCCGATGCAATTTTACCTTTTCTACAGGATGACTTTGATACCCTATTAACAGGCCAAATCACCCTGTTGTTTTAAAATTTATTATTCCACTGATGCTTTTTTAACAGGTGACGATAAGCCTCGGTTGAATTAATATAACGCCCCTTTGATATCCGCACAGCTAGACTGCACAAATAATGCGCGATAATCAGCAATACTCGTTATAATTCAATCAGCATTTCTTGCCTTATCTTTAACGCGATTTTCGCTAAGAAGAACAAGCAATGATGGGAGCCACTGCAATTTGAATTTATTAATGTGTATAATTAATCATCAGGTAATGACTGTTTTTACAAAAATCGAATTCTTCCTTGTGCAACAGATAATGAGTTGCACCAACACTGGGCGAAGACTCTGATAAAAATTGTCTTAAAAAATCTAAGAATAACTCACAAATTTATGGAATTAAGTTAAATCTATGCCATTTACTCTTGGTCAACGCTGGATCAGCGATACAGAAAGCGAACTTGGATTAGGCGCCGTTGTGGCTATTGATACCCGCATGGTAACGTTACTTTTCCCTGCAAGTGGTGAAAACCGCCTATACTCACGCAGTGATGCGCCCATTACCCGGGTGATGTTTAATGAAGGTGATACCATCACCAGCCACGATGGCTGGCAACTTCAAGTTGAAAGCATTGAAGAAGATAAAGGATTATTAACTTACATTGGTACGCGTTTAGACACGCAAGAAACTGATGTAAGCCTCAGAGAAGTGTTTCTCGATAGTAAATTGACCTTTAATAAACCACAAGACCGTTTATTTGCAGGACAGATTGACCGAATGGATCGCTTTGCACTGCGCTTTCGCGCGCGTAAATTTCAAAGCGAACAGGTTAAACATCAAGCCACAGGCCTACGTGGCATACGCGCCAGTTTAATTCCACACCAATTACACATTGCCAACGAAGTTGGCAAACGCCATCACCCACGTGTTTTACTCGCAGATGAAGTCGGTTTAGGAAAAACCATTGAAGCTGGGATGATCATCCACCAGCAACTCATTGCAGGCCGTGCTGAGCGCGTCCTTATCATTGTTCCAGATAGCTTACAGCACCAATGGCTAGTGGAAATGCTCCGCCGTTTTAACCTGCGTTTCTCGCTGTTTGATGATAGCCGTTATAGCGAAGCACAACACGATAGCGATAACCCATTTGAAACCGAGCAATTAGTCCTGTGTTCACTGGATTTTGTCCGTCGCAATAAGCAGCGTTTCGACCAACTAGTTGAAGCGGGCTGGGACATGATGGTTGTCGATGAAGCCCACCATTTACAATGGAGTGAAGCAGCGCCAAGTCGTGAATACCAAGTCATTGAAACATTAGCAGAAAATATTTCATCAGTCCTTCTGTTAACCGCAACACCTGAACAACTTGGCCAAGAAAGTCACTTTGCTCGTTTGCGCCTTCTCGACCCAAGTCGTTTCCATGAATATGCGGAATTTGTTGCAGAGCAGGAGAACTACCGCCCTGTTGCTGATGCCGTTTCATTATTGTTATCTGGCGATAAACTGACTAATGATCAACAAAACTTACTCAATGATTTGATCAAAGAGCAAGATATTGAGCCATTACTGAAAGCCGCTAATCTTGAAACGGAAGATTCCACTGCAGCACGCCAAGAACTGATTAACATGTTAATGGACAGGCATGGCACGAGCCGTCTGTTATTCAGAAATACCCGTAATGGTGTTAAAGGCTTCCCTCGTCGTGAGCTACATTCGTTAAAAATGCCATTACCGACCCAATACCAGACTGCAATTAAAGTCGCAGGTATTATGGGCACCAAAAAAGACACGGAAACCCGCGCGAAAGAGATGCTATACCCTGAGCAAATTTACCAAGAGTTTGAAGGGGAAAATGCGACATGGTGGAACTTCGATCCACGCGTTGAATGGTTGATGGGCTTTTTAACCGCGAATCGCAATGAGAAAGTCCTGGTTATCTGCGCAAAAGCGGCAACTGCACTGCAATTAGAACAAGTATTACGTGAACGTGAAGCAATCCGTGCCGCCGTCTTCCATGAAGGGCTATCACTGTTGGAGCGCGACCGTGCTGCAGCCTACTTTGCTTCCCAAGAAGAAGGGGCGCAGGTATTACTGTGCTCTGAAATTGGTTCAGAAGGCCGTAACTTCCAGTTTGCTAACCAATTAGTGATGTTCGATCTACCATTTAACCCTGATTTGCTAGAGCAGCGTATTGGTCGTTTAGACCGTATTGGTCAAAGTCGAGACATCAGCATTCATGTGCCTTTCTTAGAAAATACCGCACAAGCAGTGCTAATCCGCTGGTACCACGAAGGCTTAGATGCTTTTGAGCACACCTGCCCGACAGGTCGCGCCATTTACGATAAATACTACCAACCACTGCTGCAATTTATGGCTGAACCAACTGTCACCGAAGGGTTTGATGAGTTCATCAAAACATGCCGCGATGAACACGACAGCTTAAAACTGCAATTAGAACAAGGCCGTGACCGTTTGCTGGAGATGCATTCAAACGGCGGAGACGCAGGCAACCAGCTAGCAGAAGAGATTGGTGAAGGCGATAACGACACTGAGCTGGTTAACTTCGCACTAAACTTGTTTGATATTGTTGGTATTAATCAGGAAGATAAGAGCGATAACTTAATCATCTTAACACCATCCGACCATATGCTAGTCCCTGATTTCCCAGGTCTTCCACAAGATGGTTGCACCATCACATTTGATAGGGAACAAGCCCTTTCCCGTGAAGATACACAATTTATCAGCTGGGAACACCCAATCATCCGTAATGGATTAGATTTAGTGTTATCGAGTGATACTGGCAGCTGCGCAGTTTCTTTACTGAAAAATAAAGCATTACCTGTCGGTACGTTATTGACTGAATTAATTTACGTGGTCGAAGCACAAGCACCAAAAAACCTACAAATCAGTCGTTTCTTACCCGCCACACCAGTACGTTTGTTAATTGATTTAAAAGGCAATAACTTATCTTCTCAAGTGGAATTTGAAAGTTTTAACCGCCAATTAAATGCCATTAACCGTCATATGGCGAGCAAACTGGTGAATGCAGTGCAAAACGAAGTGCACTCAGTCCTGCGTTTGTCTGAACCGATGGTGGAAAAAGAAGCGAAATTACTGATTGAGAGCGCAAAAGATGCCGCTGATAAAGCGTTAACCTTAGAACTTTCTCGTTTAGAAGCGCTAAAAGCGGTCAACCCAAATATCCGTGATGAAGAGCTGGATATTATTGAAGAAGAACGCCAGCAACTGATCACCAATATCGACCAAGCCACATGGCGCCTCGATGCCATCCGCTTAGTTGTCGTGACGCATCAGTAAGCTATAACAATCGAACCATAGAACACGTTATGGTTCGATTGTGAATTTAAAATCTACAACTCGAGTGAGCTAAATCATTACGTCGTGTTTTTACGTAATAACAATAGGATTACCCTAAATAATTCGAGTTGTAGGTAGGCGGCAAGCAAAGATATCTCGGGGAGCATATGCCCCGAGTAGCTGAGCGACACCAACACCCCTACAACTTGAAGTATAACGGGTAATTGAATGATACCTTACAATCCACCACTTGAACCTTGGCTGCATGTCCTATACCAAGATGACCATATTATTGCGGTGAATAAGCCAAGCGAACTACTTTCTGTACCTGGAAAAGCACCTGAGCACCACGATAGCATTATGAGCCGTATTCAACGTGATTTTCCTGCCGCTGAATCCGTACATCGCTTAGATATGGCGACAAGTGGCGTCATGGTTGTGGCATTACACAAAAAGGCTGAGCGTGAGCTAAAGCGCCAATTTAGGGAGCGTGAGCCCAAGAAATTCTATATTGCTCGTGTCTGGGGACATTTAGAAAAAGAAGAAGGCTTGATTGATTTACCGCTAATTTGTGATTGGCCAAACCGCCCTAAGCAAAAGGTGTGCTTTGAAACAGGTAAGTCGGCACAAACGGAGTACCAAGTATTGGCGCGCGAAGAACAAGCTACTCGCGTGAAGCTTTCACCCATTACGGGACGTTCTCACCAACTGAGAGTCCATATGTTAGCTTTAGGCCACCCAATATTAGGCGACCGTTTCTATGCTCACGATGAAGCAAAAGCCTTAGCTCCACGCTTACAGTTACATGCTCAGGAGTTATATATCACCCATCCTGAATATGGCACGCCAATGCATTTTACCTGCCCACCGGATTTTTAACGCTAGATTTATTTGATCGTTTGATTAATTTTCCCGCCCCCTACCATACCCTAAATAGTTCGTGTTGCAGCTAGGTGGCAAGAGAGCAAATCCCTAGGAGCATACAAAAGTATGTGACTAGGGTTCGTGATACAACGAGCGCTACATGCAGAAAAATGTACATTGCCTGCTAGAGCAAATTCTCATTTTATTTGGATGAGTGAATTTTTTGTTTTCAATTATTCCCCTGATTTCCCCTAAATAGTTCGTGTTGCAGCTAGATGGCAAGAGAGCAAATTCCTAGGAGCATACAAAAGTATGTGACTAGGGTTCGTGATACAACGAGCACTACATGCAGAAAAATGCACATTGCCTGCTAGAGCAAATTCTCATTTTATTTGGATGAGTGAATTTTTTGTTTTCAATTATTCCCCTGATTTCCCCTAAATAGTTCGTGCTACCACACGGCGTCGATTGAGCGAATCCCTAGGAGCGTAGATAACTACGTGACTAGGGTTCGTGATACAACGAGCGCTACATGCAGAAAAATGCACATTGCCTGCTAGACAAATTCTCATTTTATTTGGATGAGTGAATTTTTGTTTTCAATTATTCCCCTGATTTCCCCTAAATAGTTCGTGCTACCACACGGCGTCGATTGAGCGAATCCCTAGGAGCGTAGATAACTACGTGACTAGGGTTCGTGATACAACGAGCGCTACATGCAGAAAAATGCACATTGCCTGCTAGACAAATTCTCATTTTATTTGGATGAGTGAATTTTTGTTTTCAATTATTCCCCTGATTTCCCCTAAATAGTTCGTGCTACCACACGGCGTCGATTGAGCGAATCCCTAGGAGCGTAGATAACTACGTGACTAGGGTTCGTGAATGAAGACAACAAAGTGGTAGTGCGAAATATGACGGGGAAATTTATTTGAAGCCGAGCTCCTTCTTGACTAAGTCATAAGCCGCTTGGATTGATTGCGCTTTCTGCTTCGCAATCTCCATCATTTCTGGTGGTAAACCTTTCGCCACCAGTTTATCTGGATGGTGTTCACTCATTAACTTACGGTAAGCACGTTTAATTTTTGTCGGTTCGTCGTTAGGAGACACACCAAGGACTTTACAAGCATCTTCTAAGGTTGGGCCATTAGATTGCTGATAATACCCCCCTGATTGCTGCTGGGAGTATCCTTGGCCAAATTGACGACCACTTTGAATCATATCTAAGAATTGCTCGAACTGAACTTTTGATATACCCAGCTCTTCTGCGATGATAAACAGCACTTTCCTTTCGTTTGGATGGAGGGAACCATCGGCAAAAGCAGCCTGTAATTGAATTTCCAGAAACATCTGAATGAGGTCGAAACGACCATAGCACGCCATGCGTAATTGTTTTAAAACATCACGTAATGGAAAGTTAGGCGACTTCCCTTCACGAAAGGCTTGTTGAGCGGCTTTTCTAGTTTCTCCGTGCAGCTGCATTCTATCCATCAAATTTGATGCGAGCTGAATGTCCGTCTCGGTTACACGGCCTTTGGACTTGGTTAAATGCCCTAAAATCTGGAAGGTGCTCGCAAAGAAAATAATTTGGCGATCACGTTTATTCATCGACCCGGCAAATTTACGTTGTATTGATGCTTTATCAAAGCCGTGGCCAATAATTAACCCCGCTAACGCCCCCCAAAAGCCTAATCCAGAGACGATTGCGAGTATTACGCCAATAATTTTACCCCAATAGTGCATATATCCCTCAATTCTTCAATGCTCAAAATGCAATTTTGCATTATCATACTATTCATTCTGCTCTATGCATAACTACCCGCGCGTAAAGTTTCTTACATTATACTGGCGCAAAGTGGTTGGCTAAGTTAGTCTTTGAGCGTTTGCTGGCTGTGCCAATGATGACGGAACCGCATATTTAATGATGAAAAAAAGCTATCCAACACTAGTTGCCACCCTTGTATGGGCGGCTATTTACAGTCAGCAAGCGCATGCTGACCTTGCGCAGCAGTGTATGCTGGGTGTCCCTGTTTATACAAAACCGATTGTAAAAGGCGACCCTAACAACCTGCCTATTAATATTACGGCTGAAGATGTTCGTGGTGAATACCCTAATTTTGTTGAATATGACGGAAATGTCGATATCCAACAAGGGAACCAAACACTAACGGCTGATAAAGTTAAATTAACGCAGACTGAAACTGCGGGGCAACCACCCGTTCGTGAAGTTACTGCCACGGGCAACGTTCACTATGATGACCCTCAAATTATCTTAAAAGGCCCTTCTGCTTGGTCAAATTTAGATAATAAAAATACCGACGTAAACGACGGTAACTACATGATGGTCGGTCGCCAAGGCCGTGGTGATGCGACGAAAATGAAAATGCGTGGCGAAAACCGTTATTCCATCATGGAAAACGGGACATTCACCACGTGTTTACCTGGCAATAATAGCTGGAGCGTTGCGGGCTCTGAAGTCATTATCGACCGCGAAGAGGAAGTGGCTGAGATTTGGCATGCGCGCTTTAAAGTCGGCGATGTACCGATTTTCTACAGCCCATACATGCAATTACCGATTGGTAATAAACGCCGCTCTGGTTTCTTGATCCCAACAGGCAGCTACTCGAATAATGATGGCTTAGAATTTTCTTTACCGTATTATTGGAATATTGCCCCTAACTATGATGCGACCATCACGCCTCAGTTTATGACTCATAGAGGTGTGAAGTTAAACAACGAATTCCGTTATCTCATTACACCAGGTACAGGGACTGTTGCCTTTGATTATATCAATCGTGACCGTGCTTATATCAAAGATAAAGACCGTGAAAAGCGTGCTGCTCGTGATAGCGATGACCGCTGGTTATTCTATTGGCGTCATTCAGGCACCTACGCGGGGCACTGGAATTTTGCATCTGATTACACCAAAGTCAGCGATCCACAATACTTTACCGATTTCAGCTCTCAATATGGTAGTACAACTGATGGTTACGCTACGCAAAAATTCAGCGCAGGCTATTCAGATACCAACTGGAATGCAAAGGTAACTCACAAACAATTCCAAATCTTTGCAGATAACCCGAACAAACGCGCTTATAAAGCAGAGCCTCAAGTTGACTTCAATTATTATAAAAATAATTTAGGTGCTTTTGATGTGCACACCTATGCACAAGCCGCTCGCTTTACCAGCGTGGGCAAAAATAACCCTGATGCAACGCGTTTACACATTGAGCCAGAAGTGAACCTGCCATTATCTAATGGCTGGGCAAACATGAATAACAGCATCAAACTGTATGCCACCCATTATGACCAAGATATTCCAACATCAAATACGGATACTAGCTTAGAGAAAAACGTTAGCCGCGTGCTCCCAATGTTTAAGAGTGATGCGAAAGTCGTTTTCGAGCGCGACCTTTTCCAAGGCAGCGATTATGTACAAACATTAGAGCCTCGTGTTCAATATCTGTATATTCCGTATAAAGATCAGGACAATATCAATAACTTTGACTCATCTTTATTGCAATCGGATTACAGTGGTTTATTCCGTGAACGTATTTACAGTGGCCTTGACCGTATCGCTTCTGCAAATCAATTTACTACGGGTTTAACCACGCGTGTCTATGATGATGCACTCGCAGAACGTTTTAATTTCTCTGTTGGGCAAATCTATTACTTTGAACGCCCACGTGCAGGGAACTCAAACCGCCCTATTGATGATAAGAGCAACACGGGTTCTTTACTGTGGGCGACAGATTCTATGTGGCGCATTGATGAAAACTGGGGCATTCGTGGTGGGTTACAATACGACCGCCGCCTTGGTAACGTCACAATGGGTAATGCCGTTGCAGAATACTGTTTAGATGCCGACCGTTTAGTTCAATTGAACTACCGTTTTGTTGACCGTGATTATATTCAAGCCACTTTCCGTGATTTAGATAAAATCGGTAAAAATCAGGAATTACCAGAATATCAACGCGGTATCTCTCAAGTCGGTACAGTTGTAAGTTGGCCGTTAAGTGAACAATGGGGCTTTGTCGGTTCCTATTATTACGATACAAAACAACAGCAATCTGCAAGCCAATTGGTTGGATTGCAATACAATACTTGCTGTTGGGCAGTCAACCTTGGTTATGAACGCAAGATTGTCGGTTGGCAAAAAGAGAAGTTCAGCAGCGAATATGACAATAAATGGTCAGTCAATGTGGAACTTAGAGGCCTAAATAACAATCATAGTTTAGGTAGTCAGAAAATGTTAGAGGCGGGCATCATGCCTTACCAACGTGCTTTCTGATGACAAATAACATCGTTTATTCTGAATAACATGTGACTTACTCTGAATAATTCGAGTCGCAGTTAGGCGACAAGTGAATGAGTCGCTAGGAGCATACATTAGTATGTGACTTGCGCGAGTGAGTGCAGTCAACAACACTGCAACTCGAAGTATGACTGTATTTACTCTGAATAATTTGAGATGTATTTACTCTAAATAATTCGAGGTGCAGTTAGGCGACAAGTGAATGAGTCGCTAGGAGCATACATTAGTATGTGACTTGCGCGAGTGAGTGCAGTCAACAACACTGCAACTCGAAGTATGACGAGTAAAACAACGTATTAGCCCGCATTTTGCGGAATCAAAGTCAATATTATAGGACCATTATGAAGAATTGGAGAACGCTTATTCTGGGACTGATGTTCGCAAGCTCTGCTACGTTGGCTGCGCCACAGCAAATGGATAAAGTGGCTGCGGTTGTCAATAACGGAGTTGTGCTAGAAAGTGACATCCAGAATATGATCAACACCGTTAAGCTGAATGCACAAAACGCACGTCAGCAGATCCCTGATGATCAAACTCTGCGCCATCAAATCCTTGATCGTTTGGTGATGGATAACATCATGCTGCAAATGGCGAGCCAAATGCAGATCAATATCCCTGATGAAGCAGTTACCGCAACCATCGCCGATATTGCCCGTCAAAATGGATTAACACTGGAACAAATGCAACAGCGTTTAACCGCTGATGGCATCAACATGAACCAGTACCGCAGTGAAATTCGCAAAGAAATGCTGATTGCAGAAGTTCGTAATAACGAAGTTCGCCGTCGCGTAACCATTTTGCCACAAGAAGTTGACTCCCTTGCTGAGCAGATGAGTTCACAAGCTAACTATGAAATGGGCGTAAATCTGAGCCACATTTTAATTCCACTACCAGAGAATCCAACACCAGAACAGTTAAAAACCGCGGAAGCGTTAGTGGACAAAATTTTAGCTGACCTGAAAAAAGGCGGTGACTTCGGTAAATTAGCCATAGCTTACTCTGCTGACCCTCAAGCACTCAAAGGCGGAAATATGGGTTGGTCGCGTCTGCAAGAGCTCCCTGTCGTATTTGCTGAACAGCTAAAGAATGCGAAAAAAGGGGATATCGCAGGACCAATCCGTTCAGGTGTCGGTTACCACATTTTACGCGTGAATGATGTCAGTGGTGGTAGCCAACCTATCTCTGTCACTGAGGTAAAAGCACGCCATATCTTGATTAAATCATCTCCAATTATGGATGATGCACAAGCAAGACAAAAACTGAATAAAATTGCCCAAGACATCCGTTCTGGTGCCGTGTCATTTGAAGATGCAGCGAAAGAAAACTCAGAAGACCCAGGCAGTGCATTAAAAGGGGGTGAACTTGGCTGGAATATGCCTGATATTTACGACCCAGCATTCCGCGATGCATTGATGAAACTGAATAAAGGCGAATTAAGCCAACCTGTTCCGTCAAGTTTTGGCTGGCACTTAATTCAGTTAGAAGACACACGCAGTGTAGATAAAACAGACGCTGCGCAAAAAGACCAAGCTTACCGTTTACTGTTCAACCGTAAATTTAACGAAGAAGCGCAAAGCTGGATGCAAGAACAACGTGCTTCCGCTTATGTGAAAATTGTTGATGGTCGCGATAACCAAGCTCAAGATGAAAAATCTAACTAAGCCGATTGTGATTACCCCTGGTGAACCTGCAGGGATTGGCCCAGACTTGCTTATCCAGCTCGCTCAACAGGCATGGCCTGTTGAGCTTGTTGCTTGCGCAGATCCCAACTTATTACTTGAGCGCGCTAAAACATTAAGTTTGCCGCTCACGTTGGGTAAATACGAGCCAAATGACGTACCTAAAGCACACACTGCAGGCCATCTATCTATCGTTTCTGTGCCATTAAATGCCTCGGTGAAAGCAGGAGAGCTTAATGTCAACAATGGCAACTATGTGGTTGAAACACTTGCTAGAGCCTGTGATGGTTGCTTAACAGGTGAATTTTCCGCCATTGTGACGGGGCCTGTGCATAAAGGCATTATTAACGATGCTGGTGTTTCTTTTAGTGGGCACACCGAGTTTTTTGCCGATCGTAGTGGCTGTGATCGTGTAGTTATGATGCTGGCAACAGAAGAATTACGCGTTGCCCTTGCAACCACACATCTCCCGCTAAAAGACGTTTCAGCCGCGATTACACAACAAAGCCTCCATGAAGTCATCACCATTTTACATCATGACTTGCAAACTAAGTTTGGCATTGAAAAACCGGTTATCTATGTCTGTGGGCTGAATCCTCATGCAGGAGAAGGCGGTCACATGGGTACAGAAGAGATTGATACCATTGAACCTGCATTGGAAAGTTTACGAGCACAAGGCATCCATTTAGTTGGGCCACTGCCAGCGGATACACTTTTCCAAGCCAAATATTTAGACCACGCTGATGCAGTTTTAGCAATGTATCACGATCAAGGTCTTCCTGTGCTAAAATACCAAGGTTTTGGTAGAGCGGTAAATATTACCCTCGGCCTACCATTTATCCGCACCTCTGTCGACCATGGCACAGCCCTTGAGCTCGCAGGTACGGGTCATGCAGATGCGGGAAGTTTTATCACCGCATTGACATTAGCTATCCAAATGACATCTAAGAATACATGAATAATCGAGTCCATCAGGGGCACTTTGCCCGCAAACGTTTCGGGCAGAACTTTTTAACTGACCAGTTTATTATCGACAGCATCGTTGATGCGATGAACCCTCTGCCAGGTCAATCCATCGTTGAAATCGGCCCCGGTTTAGGCGCACTCACTGAGCCAGTCGGTAGCCGCATTGAAAAAATGACGGTAGTCGAACTTGACCGTGACCTCGCGGCGCGTTTACACGTCCATCCGCAACTCAAAGATAAATTAACGATCATTCAGCAAGATGCCATGACCGTTGATTTTGGTGAATTGGCGAAACAAGCAGGTCAGCCACTGCGTGTGTTTGGTAACCTACCTTACAATATTTCAACACCATTAATGTTTCACCTATTCACATTCACCAACTCCATAGCTGACATGAATTTCATGCTGCAAAAAGAAGTGGTAAACCGTCTGGTGGCAGGCCCTGGCAGTAAAGCCTTTGGTCGCTTGAGTGTAATGGCTCAATATTATTGTCACGTCGTACCTGTACTTGAAGTGCCACCAACAGCGTTTACTCCCGCTCCAAAAGTAGATTCAGCCATTGTCCGCTTGATCCCACACCGTGAGAATCCATATCCTGTTAAAGATATTAAGTTCTTAAGCCGGATCACCACGCAGGCCTTTAATCAACGCCGAAAAACCATCCGTAACAGCCTTGGTGATTTATTTAGCGCTGAAGAATTAACTGAATTAGGCATCGACTTAAGCACCCGTGCCGAAAATATTTCTGTTGAACAGTACTGCAAAATGGCAAACTATCTTTCTAACCGATCAGAATAGAATGTTGAAGGAGGCACTATGCTTAATGAACCGAATGTAAGCATCCAAGTTCAGAGTGTCTATATAGAGAGCCAATCTCAGCCCGATATTGCCAGATATGTGTTTGCTTATACGATTTGCATTCGCAATTTAGGGCGTGATCCTATCCAATTAATGAGCCGCTATTGGCTCATTACTAACAGCGATGGCCATAAAACAGAAGTTCAAGGTGAAGGGGTTGTTGGTGAACAGCCAATTATTCAGCCTGGAACTGAGTATCGTTATACCAGTGGTGCGGTTCTTGAAACGCCAATGGGTACGATGGAGGGCTATTACGTGATGATTAGCACGCAAGGGGATAATTTTCATGTGGATATCCCTGCTTTTCGTCTGGCAATTCCAACACTGATTAATTAATTATGTCGACATATATAGTAGGTGATATTCACGGCTGCTATCGTGAATTACGTGAATTGATGGACAGTGTCAATTTTGACCCGCAACGAGACACACTATGGTTAACAGGTGACTTAGTCGCTCGAGGTGCAGAGTCGCTGCAAGTTTTACGTTATGTCAAAAGTCTAGGTGATTCTGCTCGTTTAGTCTTAGGCAATCACGATCTCCATTTACTTGGGATCTATTGCAAAATTAGCCGCAATAAGCCTAAAGATCATCTTGATGAATTATTGCATGCACCTGATTTGGATGAACTAATCAACTGGTTACGCCGCCAACCATTGCTGCAAATCGATGAAGAGCGGAAAATGGTGATGACCCATGCAGGGATAACACCACAATGGGACATTGAAACAGCCAAAATGTGTGCAAGGGAAGTGGAAGCTGTTCTCTCTAGTGATGCTTACCCTTTATTCATTGACTCAATGTATGGTGACATGCCAAATAATTGGTCTGATAGCTTGATGGGGCTCGCGCGATTACGCTTTAGCACTAATGCACTGACGCGCTTACGCTACTGTTTCCCTAACGGCCAGTTAGATATGATCTGCAAAGAAAATCCGAAAAAAGCCCCTGCGCCTTTAAAACCTTGGTTCGATTTGCCTAGCCAACTTCCTGAAGACTATTCGGTATTTTTTGGTCATTGGGCGTCATTGGAAGGGAAATGCACACCAGATAACGTATATGCAATGGATACAGGTTGTTGCTGGGGGGGGGATTTAACGCTGCTCCACTGGGAAACTAAGCAATACCATCACCAAAAGTCTTACCAAAAGAGTCGCAAAGAATCTTAATTGAATAAAATGCAAAATGGCGCCATTAAGCGCCATTTTTGTATTTGTAATCGATTAAAAATCAATCTCTTTTCGTCAGAATTTCGAAGCAATACCCGTGAGTATTATTTTCATCCGCTTCGTGATATTCCGTAAAGATAGAATCCCACCCATCGGGTTCATATGCAGGGAAATGTGTATCGCCAATCACTTCAGCATCAACATGCGTCAAATAAAGCTTATTGGCTAATGGTAGAAATTGTTGGTAAACCTTACCACCACCAATCACCATTACTTCTTCAACACCCTCTATCGCTTGCGCGGCGGCAAGTGCCTCTTCAATAGAAGTAACCCAAATAACCGTATTGTCCGCACCTGCTGGATGGCTGCTCAGTACGATGTTGACTCGCTGCGGTAAAGGACGCCCAATAGATTCATAGGTCACACGCCCCATAATCACAGGTTTATTTAACGTATTTCGTTTGAACCACGCGAGATCCCCAGGCAAATTCCAAGGCATCGCTTTTTCCATGCCGATAACCTGATCGATCGCCATTGCTGCGATTAAGCTAATATTCATTTACTCACCTTAGAAGCAAAATATAAAAATTGAGCACACTATACGTAAAGAGATTTGCTTCGTCGACTAAATTTAAACTTCCTTAAACAGCTTTGAATCACTTATACTCGAATTGCTAAAATTAAGACTAAAAATAACATTAAAAATCAAAAAAGAGCCTGTTTTCCTCTCTGAAGAGCCAGACATTCAGTAGATAATTGTTAAGCGCCAAAAAAGACCAAAACAGGGCTAAACAAAGAGATATGTATCATGTACGAAACCAGCATTATGGTGGCGACAATCGCCGCATTAGGGATGCTCTCACCAGGGCCCGACTTCTTTCTTATTGTCAAAAATGCCGCCCGTTACCAACGCTCTGCAGCACTCATGACCGCCTTTGGTGTGATTGCAGCCATTGCTTTACATATGTCTTATTGCGTTGCTGGACTTGCGGTATTAATTACCACCACACCATGGCTATTTAATATTTTAAAATATGCCGGTGCCGCTTATTTGGTATGGATAGGCGTTAAAAGCTTATTGCCTCAGTCTAGCAATTTGGCCGATTTGAGTACCACTAAACACGAAATTGTTTCATTTAAAAAAGCATTTATGCAGGGGTTTCTGTGTAATGTATTGAACCCAAAAGCGACGCTATTCTTTCTTGCCGTATTTACCCAAGTGTTGGATATCAATTCAACGTTTGGTGAAAAACTGTGGTTTGCTTTTATTATCTGGGGATTAGCCGTTATTTACTGGCCCATTCTGGTATTTCTTATCCAAAGTGCTCCTGTCAGAAAAGGGTTGGCGAAAGTGCAAAAATATGTCGATAGAGTACTTGGCGTGATTTTAATTGCCTTCGGAATTCGTGTTGCACTGAGCTAGTTAGCTTAATACATAAAAAAGCAGGTTCTGAATACAGTACCTGCTTTTTGTTTTGCCTATAAATAATTAGTATTGCATCGCTTCTTGTGGTGCAACTACCATCTGACCAACTGAGCCTAGATCCGCTTTTTCCAAGTTTTGGCTATAAAATAAAAATGGAAAATGGTTGTAGGATGGTTGCATCATTTGTACTAATAATTCAGTACGGCCATTCACCCAAACTGTATCTTTCCAACCGTAATCTTCAGGTGGCGTAGGTTGCCCATTCCGATTAATAATTTTAAAGCGTACACCCTCAATATGAAATGCTTGAGGTTCATTTGTGGTGACAATCCAACGCTCCCAATTTCCTTGGCGGCTGGTAATATCCACACGACGGGTATCAATGGCTGCATTATTAATACCAAAACCATCATTAAGGTGAATGTCTCTTTGTGTAATACTGGAGGTAACTTGCGTCTTATCTTCCGTCAATTGCGTTGGCAAACCATCGGTTACCAATGACATCAAACCTGTCGCTTTAATGGTCAACACATTCGTCGAAATTAAGCTATTCGAAGGCTCAAACAATCCTTTTAATCTATCCATAAACGTAGCAGATTCGCCAGCAGTAATACTCAGTTCCTGCGTTTTAGCCATATCAATTAATACTTCACGCCTTTCACCTGGTGCAAGAGGTAACTCTTGAACATTCACTGGAACCGTTAATAACCCTTGATCCGAGGCAATCATCGCAAATGGGCGACCATCACTGATTTTCATTACATAATTACGTGAATTTGATGCATTTAATAACCTTAAGCGTACCCAGCCGCGAGATACTTCAATATAGGGGTTTTGTACACCATTGACTAATAATGTATCCCCGAGGAAACCATTTTCATTGGCTTTATATTCAGGAACACCAAAGTTATCCAACCGTTTGTCTTGAATGATCACTGGAAAATCATCTACGCCATAATGGTTAGGTAAACGAAGGTTTTTTGTAACATCATCTTCGATAATCCACATACCCAACAACCCATTATGGATTTGCTGCCCCATTTTTCCTTGCGTATTTGCATGGTACCAAAGCGTCGCCGCATTTTGGCGAATTGGGATCACTGGAGACCAATCCGCATTAGGGGAGATTAACCTTGCTGCACCACCAATTTGCGTGCCAGGTATCTGCAGCCCACTGATGGTCATTGAAACCGCTTCGGGTAAACGATTGCTGTATATTAACTTGATATCATCGCCATTTTTGACTTTCACCGTCGGGCCTGGGGAAGAACCATTTATCCCCCATACATCCGCAGAATATTTTCCATCAAAAGACCAATGAACTTTTTGTAGTGTTAAAAAAAGCGGCTGTCCAGACCGAGATTCTAACAGTGGAGGAACAGGCAATGCCGTTTCACCTTCGGCACTCGCATTAATTGGCGCATAAAACACACACAGAGCCACCCCTACCGCTACTAGGGTTTGGCATCGATTGAATGACATAAATTCTCCGCTAAACAAACATTCCAGCGCATTTTATTTTTTAATATTCGAGATTTTCAGCCTATGAATTGGCTAATTTTAGATTGGCGCTAGTAATAATACGACTTAGAGACAACAATTTGTTACTTCGCTAATTTTGTGAGCCATGATATCGCGAAAAAAGATTAAATTCTAAAAATATCTTTCTAATATATAAAAATTTAATTAATAGAATTATAAATTGTATGGTTTATTAATTAGGGATGAATATATGGCAAAGAAATGGTTATTGGCTTGATGTTAGTTGGCACACACAGATAAAACTAAGGGCAATGATTTCCATCGCCCTTTTTATAGCATCCAATTAATTTATTACGGTTTTTTAGCTTGCTTATTCATTTCTTCCACTTCTAAATCAAGCTCTTTGATTTTAGCTTCCATCAATGAATGACAATACTCCGATAACTCCCTAACTTGATCACGGCTATAGGCTGAGGTATCGATAGGCTCTAGCATCTCAATAATAACATTGCCATTGTTCCAGCGATTTAGCTTAATTTTGCCCTGTGTACTAGATACACACACGGGAACAATCGGCACTCCAGCTGCTATAGCGGCATGGAAAGCCCCCGTTTTGAATGGGAGTAAACCGCGGCCACGGCTGCGTGTTCCTTCGGGGAACATCCACACTGAAATCTTACGTTTTTTGATTTGGTTTGCCACTTGAGAGATTGTGTTATGCGCTTTCGAACGATTCGCACGATCAATCAAAATATTCCCCGTGATCCAATATAAAAAACCAAAGAAAGGGATGAACACCAAGCTCTTTTTACCAACTGTGACTGTTCTAGGCAACACACCATTCGACATCGTGACCATATCGTAGTTGTTTTGGTGGTTACCAATATAAATACTTGGACCATAGCCTTTCGCCTTTTTAGGCACGCGGTTGATAACTTTTATACCAAAAACAACGGATAAGCGCCCAAACATATGACCGAATGTCATCACGTGTTTTGGATTACGTGGGCTGAATAAGCAATAAATGCCTCCGCCCACACAAACGAGGATGGTGTAGATAATAACAATAATCGCTCTAATAAGCGCTAACATACTAACCCCAAATTAGCGGAGCCTCAGCGCCCCGCGATGAATTTTAACCTTCGGTGCCAAATACAATGCCTTGATAGGGCACCCATCAAACTTATTGTTATACCTTATCTACAGGTTCGATATCGATACGCTCGATATTGTGCATTCCACGAGGCAAGGATGTCCCTTTACGGCCACGCTCCGAACGGTATTTCTGTAGATCTTCGGCTTTAAATTTCAGTTTTCGTTTACCAAAATGCAGCGTCATTGAAGCACCAACAGGTAAAAGCATCAACCATGTTAATACATCTTCACCACTTGCCGCTTGTGCGCCCGCAATATTGATAATTTTATTCCCTTTACCTTTTGAAAGCTGAGGCAAATCTGCCACAGGGAATATTAACATACGCCCTGCTTTCGTGATTGCCAATAACAAGTCTTCTTGCTCGTTATTTAGCTCAATCGGTGCCAATACTTTGGCATTTTCAGGTAATGAAATCAGTGCCTTACCGGATTTGTTTTTTGTCACTAAATCATTAAATGTGCAAATAAATCCATAACCCGCATCTGATGCCATCAAGTATTTTTGCTCTTCTGGCGCCATTAAGACGTGCTCAATCGTTGCGCCTGGTGGCAACGTTAATTTACCCGTAAGAGGCTCACCTTGGCTACGCGCAGATGGCAATTCCAGAGGATCAACCGAATAGCTACGCCCAGTGGTATCAAGGAATACTGCAGCTTGGTTTGATTTACCGCGGGCAGCACCTTTAAAACCATCACCCGCTTTATAGTTCAGGTTGGTTGGCTCAATATCATGGCCTTTCGCACTGCGCACCCAACCCATATCAGACAGCACAACTGTAATCGGCTCTGATGGCAGGATTTCATGTTCGCTCATCGCTTTCGCTTCTTCACGCTCTTGGAGTGGAGAGCGACGGTCATCACCATAAGCTTTCGCATCAGCCTGAATTTCTTTTCTAATTAACGTATTCAAACGACGCTCTGAACCTAAAATCGCTTGTAACTCATCACGCTCTTTCGCTAATTCGTCTTGTTCACCACGGATTTTCATCTCTTCCAGTTTGGCTAAATGACGTAATTTTAGCTCTAAGATAGCCTCTGCTTGTGTGTCCGAAATATTAAAGCGAGACATCAACACAGGTTTGGGCTCATCTTCAGTACGAATGATTTCAATAACTTCATCAATGTTTAGATAAGCAATTAATAAACCGTCTAAAATATGTAGGCGTCTTAAGACTTTGTCTAAACGATGGTTCAAGCGGTTACGTACAGTTTGACGACGATAAGTAATCCACTCCGTTAGTATCTCAACCAAGCCTTTCACCGCAGGGCGGTTATCTAAACCAATCATGTTGAGGTTAACGCGGTAGCTTCTTTCTAAATCCGTTGTCGCAAATAAGTGGGTCATCACTTGTTCAAGGTCAACCCGATTACTGCGTGGAACAATCACTAAACGAGTTGGATTTTCATGATCAGATTCATCACGTAAATCTTCCACCATCGGCAATTTCTTCGCACGCATTTGGCTAGCGATTTGCTCAAGAACTTTGGCTCCCGAAACCTGATGAGGTAATGCTGTAATGACCGCATTGCCATCTTCTTTTTCCCACACGGCACGCATGCGTACTGAGCCACGGCCGTTTTGATAGATTTTACGAATATCTTCACGGGAAGAGATAATTTCGGCTTCTGTTGGGAAATCTGGGCCTGGTATATACCCCATGATCTCATCAAGATTCAGGGTCGGTTTTTCCAGTAAGGCGACCAAAGCTTCCGCCACTTCACGGGCATTGTGTGGTGGAATATCCGTTGCCATCCCGACCGCAATACCCGTTGTCCCATTTAACAAAATATTGGGTAAACGTGCAGGCAACATTTTCGGCTCGTTCATCGTGCCGTCAAAGTTGGGTACCCAGTCAACAGTACCGTGACCTAACTCGCTAAGTAATACTTCTGCGTATTTAGATAAACGTGATTCCGTATAACGCATCGCGGCGAATGATTTTGGATCATCTGGAGCCCCCCAGTTTCCTTGCCCATCCACTAATGGATAGCGATAAGAAAACGGCTGCGCCATCAACACCATTGCTTCATAACACGCAATATCACCATGTGGGTGATATTTACCTAACACATCACCGACGGTTCTCGCCGATTTTTTGTATTTTGCACTATTACTGAGGCCAAGTTCCGACATCGCATACACAATACGACGCTGAACAGGTTTTAACCCATCACCAATAAATGGCAACGCCCTATCCATAATGACGTACATCGAATAGTTTAGGTAGGCACTTTCAGTAAAAGCATGAAGCGGTAAACGCTCCACACCATCATGAGTAATTTCACTCATTCAATTCGTTCCTTACTCTTTTTATCGCAGGATGTTAGACATCAATTTCAGCCATATCGCCTTTTTCTTGCAGCCAATTACGGCGATCTTCTGAACGTTTTTTCGCCAAAAGCATGTCCATCACTGCAAGGGTTTCTTGGTAGTTTTCATCATCGATGATCAACTGAACAAGGCGACGAGTATTGGGATCCAACGTGGTTTCACGCAATTGCAGTGGGTTCATTTCCCCCAGCCCTTTAAAGCGCTGAACGTTTGGTTTCCCACGTTTACGGCTTAACCTGTCGAGAACCGCATTTTTTTCGCTTTCGTCTAATGCGTAAAAGGTTTCTTTGCCTAAATCGATACGATACAACGGCGGCATTGCCATATACACATGCCCCGCTTTCACTAACGTTGGGAAATGGCGTACAAATAACGCACACAATAATGTGGCGATATGCAAACCATCCGAGTCCGCATCCGCAAGGATACACACTTTGCCATAACGTAGCTGGCTTAAATCTTCACTGTCAGGGTCGATACCAATCGCCACCGAAATATCATGAACTTCCTGTGAAGCTAGTACTTCATCAGAAGAGACTTCCCATGTATTCAGTATCTTACCGCGAAGCGGCATAATCGCTTGATATTCACGATCACGGGCTTGCTTCGCTGAGCCCCCTGCCGAATCCCCCTCAACAAGGAACAACTCTGTCATACTTAAATCTTGCGAGCTACAATCCGCCAGCTTACCTGGTAATGCAGGGCCGCTTGTCAGCTTTTTACGCACCACTTTTTTCGCAGCACGCATCCGACGTTGGGCGCTTGAAATCGCCATTTCTGCAAGTTGCTCGGCAATTTGCACATTTTGGTTTAACCACAGACTAAAGGCGTCTTTGACCACCCCAGAAACAAAAGCAGCACATTGGCGTGAAGACAAACGCTCTTTGGTTTGCCCCGCAAATTGTGGGTCTTGCATCTTAACTGAAAGCACATAAGTACAGCGCTCCCAGATATCATCCGCAGATAATTTTATACCACGAGGCAGGATATTACGGAATTCACAGAATTCACGCATCGCATCAAGCAAGCCTTGGCGCAACCCATTTACGTGAGTACCGCCTTGTGCTGTTGGAATCAAGTTCACGTAGCTTTCAGTGAGTAGCTCACCACCTTCTGGTAGCCATAATAGTGCCCATTGCGCCGCTTCCGTTTCACTGGAAAACTCGCCAGTAAAGGGTTTTTCTGGCAAGGTTTCTAAGCCATCAACGGATTCCATCAAATAATCCGTTAACCCATCACTGTAGCACCAGCTTTGCTCTGTATTATTGAGCTGATCCTTAAACGTGATTTTCACGCCAGGGCATAAAACCGCTTTGGCTTTTAAGTTATGAGTTAGACGAGAAACTGAAAATTTCGGGCTATCAAAATAGCTTCCATCAGGCCAAAAATGCACGCTGGTACCTGTATTACGCTTCCCACAAGTACCAATTACATGCAAATCTTCGACTTTATCACCATTTTCAAAGGCGATTTGGTAAACTTGGCTATCACGGCGCACAGTCACTTCAATACGTTTTGATAACGCATTGACGACGGAAATACCCACACCATGCAAACCACCTGAAAATTGGTAGTTTTTATTAGAGAATTTTCCTCCTGCGTGCAACTGACCTAAAATCAATTCAACTGCGGAGACTTTCATTTCTGGGTGAATGTCGACTGGCATTCCGCGCCCGTCATCAATCACTTCAAGGGATTGATCTGCGTATAAAATAACTTCAATGTGCCCCGCGTGCCCAGCAAGCGCTTCGTCGACACTATTATCAATTACTTCTTGAGCCAAATGGTTCGGCCGCGAGGTATCGGTATACATCCCCGGACGACGGCGAACAGGCTCCAAACCACTGAGGACTTCAATAGCCTCTGCGTTATAACTAGATTGAGTCATGTTGTCATTCTGCGGTAATTGGTGGTTAATTGAACTATTCAATCAGTGAGTTACTGGTGATAATAACAGTGTTCATGCGTTTTAGCACTATTTCTCTACTAATTGAAGAAAATGGACAATTTGAGAAAAGTAAGCGTCAAAACCAGTAAAGGCATGATTACCGTCAGGTTCCACAGTCTGTTTACACTTTGAAAGATAGGTAACAGCTTCGTGATAATCAAGTACTTCGTCACCCATTTGTTGTAACAGCCAAATTCGATGAGATGCAGAAAGCTGTTCAATATGCAGTGATTTTAGCTCGCCAATATGTTTTGGTTCCAGAACATATTGTTCATGAGTATAGGGATTAATATTGACACCCAAATAGTCTTTCAGCAAGTCAAACGGGCGTACAGCAGGGTTGACTACCACTGCGGGAAGGTGATAACGCTCTGAAAACCAAATCGAAAAATAACCGCCAAGCGATGAGCCAACTAAACCAATGCGCTCATGACGATGCTGTTGAATAATCTCATCCAACATCGCTTCGGCTTGCGCAGGGAAATTGGGTAATTGAGGCACAATCATATCAATGTGTGGATAATTGACCTCAATCCATTGTTTTAAGTGAGTCGCTTTTGCCGATAAAGGCGAGCTATTAAAGCCATGAATGTAAAGTAACGTGGCCATAGTGAATTAATAACCGTCTGAGTCTAGATCAGGGCTAAACTCACGTGTCTCTAAGCGATGCACCGTTGTCGTAATATGCCTTTGCCCTTTTTCGTTCACGCTTAATTCAAGGTATCGCCAACCAGGCGAAACAGTATCTAATGCAAAATTCGTACAGTGCGGCTTAAATTGCACGCAAGTCGATGGGGTCGCTAATAAACGAATTCCATGCCAATTTTCATCCATTTCCTGATGAATGTGCCCGCAAAGCATCGCTTTCACGTTCGGATAATTTTTTAAATAATCCGCTAAGATATGTGAGTTTCTTAAACTGTGCTGATCAAGCCATGTACAGCCCGATGGCAGAGGGTGATGATGCAGCATCACTAATGTAGTGCGTTGTGGTTCCGCATCTAAACTCACTTTCATCCATTCCAACTGCTGCTCAGAAAGCTCTCCGTGAGGGACGTCTTGCAATTGGCTGTCCAGCATAAGAATTTGCCACTCGTCACCAATCAAGATTTGCTTCGCACTCGAAATCCCAGCCACTCGCAGGCTTTCGACCATTGCAGGAGGATAATCGTGATTTCCAGGGAGCCAAACACAAGGTGCAGGAATACGTTCGATGCCTTTTGCAAAGTGTTGATAAGCTTTTGGTGATTGGTCTTGAACCAAATCCCCTGTCGCAACGATCAAGTCAATTGGGAGATTTTGTGCTGCGATAGCATCAAGTACCGCCTGATAGCTTCGATACGTATTTACACCTAAAAGGGTGTTTTCTGTATCAGCAAACAGATGCGTATCAGTAACCTGTAAAATTCTCACTACATTAGAGTGCTTTGCAGTCACTTCAAGCTGGCTATCCAAAAGTCTTCCTTTTCCATAAATATTGTTTATGCCTAATCTATTCTATTCATTACAACTATACAAAAACTCAACACACTTGCAGTTCACCTATCTAACTTATGAATTCTTTTCATAACACCCTAAAACAACACGCTGAATTACGCTAAATAATTCAAATTACAAGAAGGCGGCAATCGGAGCTATCCCAAGGAGCATACATAAGTATGTGACTTGGGTTGCGCAGTGTAGCCAACACACTTGCAACTTGCTGTAAAACCTAACTTATTACACGTATTGAACAACTACGCGCCCTAGCAATGCACTGAATTACTCTAAATAATTCGAGTTGCAAGAAGGCGGCAAGCTAAGCAAGCCCAAGGAGCATACATAAGTATGTGACTTGGGTTGCGCAGTGCAGCCAACACACTTGCAGCTTGCTGTAAAACCTAACTTATTACACGTATTGAACAACTACGCGCCCTAGCAATGCACTGAATTACTCTAAATAATTCGAGTTGCAAGAAGGCGGCAAGCTAAGCAAGCCCAAGGTGCATACATAAGTATGTGACTTGGGTTGCGCAGTGTAGCCAACACACTTGCAACTTGCTGTAAAACCTAACTTATTACACGTATTGAACAACTACGCGCCCTAGCAATGCACTGAATTACTCTAAATAATTCAAGTTGCAAGAAGGCGGCAAGCTAAGCAAGCCCAAGGAGCATACATAAGTATGTGACTTGGGTTGCGCAGTGTAGCCAACACACTTGCAGCTTGAAGTATGACGAGTAATTGAAGTATGACGAGTAATTAGTTAAATATCTGCTAATCAGCACACACTTCACTAGATTAATTGTTCTTTAAGATAGTTTCATCCATTTTTCATTAAGTTTTTGATAGTTGAGCTGTAGCCACTGAATGGCAATGACTGTTGCTGCATTATCAATTGTGCCATTTTCTACCCACTGGTATGCCTTTTCTCTGCTAATAACGTGAACTTTGATATCTTCGTTTTCTGAGGCTAAACCGTGGATACCTTCAGCTTGAGTGCTATCGACTTCGCCAACAAATACGTGCATGCGCTCTGTTGTCCCGCCAGGGCTTGAAAGGTAGCTGAGCGCTTTTTCCGCATGGCGGATCTCAAGGCCCGCTTCTTCTATTGCTTCACGGCGAATGACCTCTTCTGGGGATTCATTTTCTTCAATCATCCCTGCTACGGCTTCGAGCAACCACGGCGTTTCGCTGGTTTCTATTGCTGGAAAGCGAATTTGTTCAATTAGCACAACATTATCGGTTTGCGGATCATAGGGTAAAACAACACCCGCGTGACCACGTTCAAAAACTTCACGGCAAATTTCGTTACTCCATCCACCAGCAAACAATTTGTGGCGAAATCGGTATTCCATCATTTGAAAAAAACCGTTAAATAATTTACGCTTGGATATAATTTCAACATCATTTTTGCCATATTTAATTGGCTGTTCTATTTTATTTGTCATTGCATTCTCCAAACACACTGATTTCCATCTTAAGGAAATAATTGTGGATTAAAACTGTTTTTAAGGTTTTTTAACCTCAGATGAGGTAATGTTTAATAAAATTGAGACAAAATGGCACAAAAGGCTACCGTGAATTCAAACGAACCTCTGCTACAATAAGCGCCATTATTCAAATCTAAGAGCAACATAGGGTCTGTTTTTTTATGATTGTCTCTAAAACGCATATTTTTATATCAAAGGCCTCAATTAGGCATGGTACGTTTTAGGCAACAGGCTCAACTTAATTTGCTGTTTAATCAAGGAATCAAAATGAAGAAACTGCTTCCCCTTTTAATTGCGATGAGTTTTGTGGGTCTCAGTACCAATAGCTACGCAGACGATTTACTGCAGGTTTACCAAAAATCGAAAGAAAGTAACCCTGAGTTAAGAAAATCATTAGCTGAACGTAATCAAGCTTTTGAAAAAATTAATGAAGCTCGCAGCCCATTATTACCTCAATTAGGTTTAGGCGCAGGGGCAAGTTACGGTAGTGGTTACCGCGATGCGAATAACACCGAAAGTACCGGTTTAAATGCATCACTGAAATTAACGCAAACTGTTTTTGACATGTCGAAATGGCGTCAACTGACGATTCAAGAAAAAACGGCTGGGATTTCTGATGTCACTTACCAGACTAGCCAGCAACAATTAATTTTAGATACCGCAACTGCTTACTTTAACGTTTTAAAAGCAATTGACGCGCTATCTTATATTGAAGCCAATAAAGAAGCGGTTTACCGCCAATTAGACCAAGTTACTCAACGTTTTAACGTTGGCCTTGTGGCGATTACTGACGTGCAAAACGCCCGTGCAAACTACGATAGCGTTATCGCACAAGAAGTTGCAGGTCGTAACGACTTAGAAAATGCGATTGAAAAACTGCGTCAAGTCAGCGGTGTATACTATAACCAACTGGCATCTTTAAATATCGAGCGCTTTAAAACCACTGAGTTGGGCGACATCAACGCTATCTTAAAAGAAGCAGAAGAGCGCAACCTTAGCTTATTAAGTGCACGTTTGGCTCAAGACGTTTCTCGTGAAAATATCCGTTTAGCAGAAACAGGCCATATGCCAACGGTGAGTCTTGATGCATCAACCGCAGTAACCAATACCTATAACCATGGTAGTGGTTACAACAATAGCTTAACAGGTAAAGGTGCAAGCAACAGTTATAATGGGCAAAACAGCATTGGCTTAAACTTAAGCATTCCTTTATACACGGGTGGTGCAACGAGTTCACAAGTTGAACAAGCACAATACGGTTTCCAAGGTGCGAGTGAGCAACTGGAAAGTGTTTACCGTAACGTGGTTCAGTTAGTTCGTTCATCATTTAATAACGTCTCTTCATCTATCAGTAGCATCAATGCATACAAACAAGTGGTTGTGTCTGCACAAAGCTCATTAGATGCGATGGAAGCAGGTTACCAAGTGGGTACACGTACAATTGTTGACGTATTAACATCAACAACTGCGCTGTACCAAGCGAAGCAAAATCTGTCTAACGCACGTTATGACTATATGATTAACCAACTGAATATTGAATTTGCTCGCGGCACATTAAACGAAGATGACATTGCACGCTTAAATGCTAACTTAGGTAAAGAAATTTCCACTGAGCCAAGCAGCATTATCCGTAATACCAATGCCCCTAAAATTAAATAATTTGATCGTTTAGTTTTAGATAAATAGAATGACCCGCTGTTTTGGCGGGTTATTTTTTATCAAAGCATAAAGAAAACCCTCTAAATCACTCGTTTTGCTTCAATTGAATCAGTTAAAACAGTTTTCCCTTCCCTCACTTATAAAATTCAGTTAATTCTCACTTTAGTTATTATTAAATAGCTCAAAAAACAAGCTTAAATTAATTCATTGATATTCAATGGAAATACTCCATTTCTTTTTCAGTTTTAATCAACCTTTCCTCAAAAAAGAGAAGAAAGTTACAAAAATGATAATTTCAATCTATTTCCTCTATATTTCTGCTTTAATTTTCAGCGTTTATCCCCTATCCTAGAGGTAACTTATAAAACATCTTACTTAAATTTTATTCAGGGTAATTACCATGACCATGAAGCGTACTAAAGATATTAATCAAAACGCCTTCCGCAAGTCTTGGCGTTCATACCGTTTAGCGCCTGTTGCTGTTGCTGTCAGTGCCGTATTTATGCTTTCTGCCTGTGAAGAAAGCGATGAAACGGTATCTCTGTATACCAATGCACAAGATTGTAGCCAAGCGAACCCATCTCAAGCAGAACAGTGCACGTTGGCTTATAACAATGCATTACAAGAAGCGGCAAAAACTGCACCTAAATATGCAACACAAGCTGACTGTATTGCTGAATTTGGTGAGTCTATGTGTACTCAAGCCCCTGCCCAAGCAGGTCTTGCAGGTACAAGTTCAACCAATGGCGAGCAAACTGCACAAGCACAAAGCAGCGGCGGCAGCATGTGGATGCCATTAATGATGGGTTATATGATGGGTCGTATGATGGGCGGTAGCGCAGCATCTCAGCCGTTGTTTAGCTCGAAAAACCCAGCAAGTCCTGCAAACGGCAAATTTGTCGATGCATCAGGTAAAAGCTATGGCCCTGCGGTTGCAGGTGGTCGTTCAATGAGCGTACCAAAAACCGCAATGGCACCAAAGCCACCGACCACATCAACCGTCACTCGTGGTGGTTTTGGTGACACTGTTAATAAACAAGCGATGGCACAACGTTCGTCTTCATCTGCAAAATCAACTTCTTCTTCCCGCTCAATGGGTGGTTGATCAGTAATGAAACGAGTTCCCATTGTTGAGCGCCCAAATTGGCGCGAAAAAGCCTCCGAGTTTGGTTTTGAATTTCACACCATGTACGGCGAGCCGTACTGGTCTGAAGATGCGTATTATCAATTCACTATGGCACAGATCGAAGAGATTGAAGATGCAACCGCTGAACTGCATCAAATGTGCCTAAAAGTGGTTGAGCGTGTTATTGAAAGTGATGAATTACTCGCACGTTTTCAAATTCCTAAGCACTGCTGGGAATTTGTTCGTAGTTCTTGGAAAAGTGAGCAGCCTTCACTGTATTCAAGGCTTGATCTTGCCTACGACGGAGTTAATCCTCCTAAGTTACTGGAAAATAACGCAGACACGCCAACGTCTTTATATGAATCTGCATTCTTCCAATGGATCTGGTTAGAAGATCAAATTGAAGCTGGTAAGCTGCCTGAAAATGCGGATCAATTTAACAGCATTCAAGAACAGTTGATCGAGCGTTTTACTCAGCTTAAAGATCAACACGGTTTCCGTTTGCTGCATATGTCTTGCTGTCGTGATACAGAAGAAGACCGTGGCACAGTACAATATTTACAAGACTGTGCCAACGAAGCGGGTGTTGCTACCGAGTTCTTATATATCGATGAAATCGGTTTAGGTGAAAGAGGCGAATTCACTGATACGCAAGATCAGGTTATCAGTAATCTGTTTAAGCTGTATCCATGGGAATTTATGCTGCGTGAAATTTTTTCTACCAAACTGCAAGATGCTGGTGTTCGCTGGTTAGAGCCTGCATGGAAGAGCATTATTTCAAACAAAGCATTGCTGCCGATGTTATGGGAAATGTTCCCAGATCATCCTAACCTACTCCCAGCCTATTTTGCGGATGGTAAAACGCAGCCAGAGCTCGATAAGTACGTGATTAAACCACTATTTTCCCGTGAAGGTGCTAATATCCGTATTATTGAAAATGGCAAAGAAATTGCCGCTGCGGATGGCCCATATGGTGAAGAAGGGATGATTATTCAACAATTCCACCCACTACCGAAATTTGAAGGTAGCTATACCTTAGTCGGGAGTTGGTTGGTAAATGATCAACCTGCTGGAATTTGTATTCGTGAAGATAAAGAGCTGATCACCCAAGATCTGTCCCGCTTTTATCCACATACGATCATAGACTGATCAATAGCTAGATCACAAAAGCCCAAGCAATTGATTTTGTTTGGGCTTTTTTATGTCTTAAAAAAATATGACAACCTAAAATATCCGTACGGTTGGCTCGAAATATGACGACAATATTCCTATAAACACAACGAAGGCATTCCTCTAAATAGTTCGAGTTAGCGCAAGGCGGCAAAACAAAGCTATCCCTAGGAGCATACATAAGTATGTGACTAGGGTAGCTGCGTGAAGCCAACGTAGTGATTACTCGAAATATGACGACAATATTCCTATAAACACAACGAAGGCATTCCTCTAAATAGTTCGAGTTAGCGCAAGGCGACAAAACAAAGCTATCCCTAGGAGCATACATAAGTATGTGACTAGGGTAACTGCGTGAAGCCAACGTAGTGATCACTCGAAATATGACGACAATATTCCTATAAACACAACGAAGGCATTCCTCTAAATAGTTCGAGTTAGCGCAAGGCGGCAAAACAAAGCTATCCCTAGGAGCATACATAAGTATGTGACTAGGGTAGCTGCGTGAAGCCAACGTAGTGATCACTCGAAATATGACGACAATATTCCTATAAACACAACGAAGGCATTCCTCTAAATAGTTCGAGTTAGCGCAAGGCGGCAAAACAAAGCTATCCCTTGGAGCATACATAAGTATGTGACTAAGGTAACTGCGTGAAGCCAACGTAGTGATCACTCGAAATATGACGACAATATTCCTATAAACACAACGAAGGCATTCCTCTAAATAGTTCGAGTTAGCGCAAGGCGGCAAAACAAAGCTATCCCTAGGAGCATACATAAGTATGTGACTAGGGTAGCTGCGTGAAGCCAACGTAGTGATTACTCGAAATATGACGAGGAAGAGCCGACGATGACCGACAACATACTCAACGATGCCGATACAATTCCTTCAATCGGAGTGCTTACCTCTTCTTCACCATCCCAAGTGCCTAAAATTGGTAAAATAGGCAAGTAGTGTTCCACCGATGGGTTTGATAATTTGCCATCTTCCCTTTCTAACCCTTTAGTTAGTGGATGTGGGATCGCTTTACTTTGCAAGTTATCGTAGACAAACTGTTCAAAAGACAAAGCCCATGGATAAGGCTCTGCTTGGTCATTTTGCCAGTTCATAGCACGAAGATTGTGCACCACATTGCCACTGCCCATAATCAATACACCTTGCTCTCTGAGTATCGCTAACTTCTTGCCTAATTCATGGTGCCAAGTTGCAGGTTTTGTGCCATCAATGCTTAGCTGGATCACGGGAATATCTGCCTCTGGGTACATGCGTACTAAAATTTCCCATGTCCCGTGGTCAAGCCCCCACTCTTCCTTATCAAGGAAAATAGGTTCTGGTGCGAGTAAATCTGCAACTTGCTGGGCAAGTTCTGGTGAACCTGGCGCTGGGTATTCAATTTGGTATAACGCCTCTGGAAACCCACCAAAATCATGGATAGTTTTAGGCTTTAACATCGAGGTCACTGCCGTGCCGCGCGTATACCAGTGCGCTGAAATCACCAATATCGCGTTTGGACGAGGTAAGGTTTTGCCGAGCTGCTCCCATGCTTTGGTATAAGGATTATCCTCTATCGCATTCATTGGGCTACCGTGGCCTATGAAAATCGCGGGGATCTTGTTATTCACGACTGAAGTATTTACCGACATGATGATTTCAACTCCAACTCAATTAATTTCTGCTTACAGCATACGCTTTTGTGCAAAAAACACAGTGGCCTAATTATGAGTATGATCATCAAAAAAATTGAAAAGGCCACGAGGTGTGCAACTCAGTGGCCTTCATAAGATTCTATATGCTGAACGTACTATCAATAAATTAGCTAAAATTAGCCCATTTATATTTAAGTTTAAAAAACGAACTCTTCCTCAAAATACGACGAAGACATTCCTCTAAATAGTTCGAGTTGTGGCTAGGCGGCAAACGAAGTCATTCTTAGGAGCATACATTAGTATGTGACTAAGATGACTAAGATGACTAAGATGACTAAGAGAAGCCAACACCACCACAGCTTGAAATACGACGAAGACATTCCTCTAAATAGTTCGAATTGTGGCTAGGCGGCAAACGAAGTCATTCTTAGGAGCATACATTAGTCTGTGACTAAGATGACTAAGAGAAGCCAACACCACCACAGCTTGAAATATGACGAAGACATTCCTCTAAATAGTTCGAGTTGTGGCTAGGCGGCAAACGAAGTCATTCTTAGGAGCATACATTAGTCTGTGACTAAGATGACTAAGAGAAGCCAACACCACCACAGCTTGAAATATGACGAAGACATTCCTCTAAATAGTTCGAGTTGTGGCTAGGCGGCAAACGAAGTCATTCTTAGGAGCATACATTAGTCTGTGACTAAGATGACTAAGAGAAGCCAACACCACCACAGCTTGAAATATGACGAAGACATTCCTCTAAATAGTTCGAGTTGTGGCTAGGCGGCAAACGAAGTCATTCTTAGGAGCATACATTAGTCTGTGACTAAGATGACTAAGAGAAGCCAACACCACCACAGCTTGAAATATGACGAAGACATTCCTCTAAATAGTTCGAGTTGTGGCTAGGCGGCAAACGAAGTCATTCTTAGGAGCATACATTAGTATGTGACTAAGATGGCTAAGAGAAGCCAACAACGCCACAGCTCGAAATATGACGAGGATCAGCTCGCTTTCTTTTCATGCTGCAAACGATATTGTACTAAATCCTCGATAGTCACTACCGTCAAGCCATGTTGCTTACCAAAAGCCGCCACTTCTGGCGTACGCGCCATTGAGCCATCATCGTTGGTCAATTCACATAGCACACCCGCTGGCTTGAACCCTGCTAATGAGGCTAAATCGATAGACGCTTCTGTATGGCCACGGCGTGCTAATACACCACCTTCACGACCCCGTAATGGGAAAACGTGGCCTGGGTGGTTCAGGTCTGCTGGCACTGCGTTATCCGCAATCGCTGCACGAATGGTAGTAATACGGTCTGCAGCTGAAACGCCAGTGGTAACACCGTTTGCCGCTTCAATCGTCACAGTAAAGCCCGTTTGATTTTGGCTGGTGTTATTTTCTACCATCATTGGCAGTTCCAGTTTTTTGCGACACTCTTCAGTGATACACAGGCACACAATACCGCTGCTGTAGCGAATGGTGAATGCCATTTGCTCTGCAGTCATGGTTTCTGCTGCAAAAACTAAATCGCCTTCGTTCTCACGATCTTCATCGTCCAGAACAAGAACACCTTGGCCTTGGCGTAAAGCTTCGATAGCTTTTTCAACACGTTCGATTGGATTACCGAATTCGGAAAGTAGCGTATGATCCATGGTAAAAACCTCTTAAATAGTTATTAACTAGTTACCAGAATCAAGGCAGTCTTAGGATTACGAGAAATGATGAATAAATAAATCGCCCATAAGTGGCAATCTACCCATTCAGGTATGCAGAACATGATTGTGCATTACGGCACAAATATGCAGATACAGTTAATTCTCTCCCATCCGGACTATAACCGTCGGCTCCAGATTCACACTGGATCTGCTGACCTTTATCACTAAAATGATAAAGCGCTCGCGGGCTTCATGCGCGTTGCATGTTACCGCCGGTGGGGACTTTCACCCCGCCCTGAGATAAACGCAATTAATATAACGCCAATAATTCAACTACGCAACGGTGTCTTTCAAAACTGGCGAGCCTCTCACACTTTTGGCCAAAAAACATGAATAAAAACCTATAGTTATCAGGGGTAATTAAAATACAGGCATCACCTGTTACCACCAAGGCATAAAAAATCGCAATAAGACGTAAATTGTCCTAAATATCAGTCTAAACATCACACTTAACTAAAATAATTTATTGACTTGTATAATAATAACCAGCAATAAAAATGTCATTAAAGGAATACTAGGGTGAAAAAGTACCGTTTTATCTTTCCCATCTTTTTAGTCATCGGTCTCTTATTTTTGGTCGGAACTGCTTTTGCGCTTTATTCTGGTATGGATATGGCAAAAAATGGTATTAAAACAACAGGAATAGTCACCGATCTCGACATTAGTGTTTCGGAAGATAAATCAAAAACCTATTTCCCCATTATCGAGTTTACGACCCTAGAAAATCAACAAATTGAGTTTCGTTCATCAATGGGGAGTAGCGGTTATCGAAACAGCATCGGTCAATCCATTGATGTACTTTATAATCCAACAAATCCGCAAGATGCCATCATTGATTCACTCTTTGGTGTATATGGACTGAGTATCATTTTAGGTATTTTTGGCGGTGTATTTACGTTAATTGGTGGCATTCCTGTTATGTTCGGTATCACCAATAAGAAAAAAAGTACCCGTTTATTGCGCGAAGGTACGCCAATTCAAGTAAAAATCACAGGTGTTGAAGAAAATACTATGATCCAAGTGAATAGACGTTCTCCTTATCAAATTATTGCAGATGTCCATGATAAAAATACAAATACAATTAAGCGTTATAAAAGTGAGAATATTTATTTTGACCCATCCCCTTATATTGATAGGGAAAATGTGACTATCTATCTCGATAGAAGTAATGCCAATAAATACTATATGGACATCCGTTTTTTACCTGAATTGAAATAACGTTAAACTGACCATCTTGGGTAATTCCGCCTTCAAGGTGGTCATTTCTCCTTCAGTCTCATCCCCCTTGCCTCCTTGTGCTCCAAGTATCATAAGGAAACAGGAAAAGAGTTTATTACCGCGACAAGAGGTATTACACTACCCCCAACTCATTTCTCAAAAAATTTAAGGACCCGCGAATGCTCGATCCGAAAAAACTTGAACAAGTTGCTCGCCAAATTCAAGGTGCTTTACCCCAAGGCGTACGTGATTTAGGTGAAGATTTTGATAAAAAACTGCGCTCACTGTTACAGTCACAACTTGGCAAATTAGACTTAGTCAGTCGCGAAGAGTTTGATATTCAAACTCAAGTGTTGTTACGCACTCGCGAAAAATTAGCCAAAATGGAACAACGCATTAGCGCCCTTGAAGCCAGCCTAAGTACTGAAGAAAAAACAGCTGAGTAAACCGAACAGTGACGCCCTAATTGGCGTCACATTTTTATTTATTAGACACTAACTCGCGTTCTAATAACTGTACGATATACTGGTTTTTAGAGATATTATGCGCGGCTGTCGCAGCATTTAAATAAGCTTCCAAACGGCTAGGGTAACGTAACGTAAATGACTTCACCGTGCCTTCATCTTTAAATGGCGGTATTCCTTCCTCACGACAGCTTTCAATATAATCACTTAATGAGATTTGCCCTTCTTTTTTCAGCCCTTCAATACTATCGGAAACAAAATCGCAATAACCGCCCACATCCAAAAACTGGCCGCGAAAGGCTTTAATGTCCGCTTCATAGGTGACAGAAGCAGGATGCCCATTAATTGTCATGACATTACTGCTTTTAATCATATTCTACCCCTATTATATTTTCTAACCATTCACGTAACCCATTAACAGCGCCGTGATCCATTGCCATTTTTAATTTTACCGCCTAGATGATTGATTAAACTGATCACCTCATCCCATCTAATGGCTGATTTAGGTGGGATAGTCAGTATATCAACCATGGTTTTCCGGTGCTTAGCACTCAATTCCCTGATTTTGATCATCGTCTATTCCATGACGCCCTTAACTAATATCAAATTAAAATAAAAAAACAATGACGTCAACATGTGACGTCATTGTTTTTTAAACGTTGAATAATAAAAAACCCAGCTTTAGCAATATCACCAAAGCTGGGTTATCAATAATTAACGAACTAATCAGTGATTAGCTGGTTTTCATAATATTTTTAATAATGTTCGTCGTTGAAATGCCATCTTCGAAATTAAGCACTTTAACTTCACCACCCGCAGCCCAAACCTCAGCACTGCCTGCAATGTCTTCTGGGCGATAATCACCACCTTTAACCAGAATGTCAGGGAGAACTTCAGCAATTAAACGTTGCGGTGTGTCCTCTTCGAAAGCGACAACCCAATCCACCGCACCTAGTGCACCTAAAACCGTCATGCGCTGCTCTAATGGGTTTACAGGGCGTGTTTCACCTTTAAGTCGACGAGTTGATGCATCGCTATTTACCGCAACAATCAGTCTATCACCCAATTTACGTGCATTGGCTAAATAGGAAACATGGCCTGCGTGCAGAATATCAAAACATCCGTTCGTCATCACTACACGCTCCCCACGTTGCCTTGCATTGGCAACCGCTTGTTTGAGTTCGCTTTCAGTCATGACACCAAACCCCGTATCCGCACGGCCACGGATCGCGTTTTCCAATTCGATTGGAGAAACAGTGGATGTTCCTAATTTGCCGACAACAACGCCAGCGGCGGCATTCGCTAATGCGCACGCTTCATGTAGCGGACGACCAGAAGCAATTGATGCCGCTAATACACCAATCACCGTATCACCTGCACCTGTCACATCAAACACTTCTTGTGCCTGTGTCGGTAAATGTAATGGCGCTTCATCACGGCGAATAAGGCTCATGCCTTGCTCTGAGCGCGTAATCAATAATGCTTTTAATTCCAAGGTATTAAGTAACGCCATCCCTTTTTCTTCAACATCTTGATTTGTCTTGCAAGGCCCAACGATGGCCTCAAATTCAGACATGTTTGGCGTCAATAATGTTGCACCACGGTAGCGTTCAAAATTGTTCCCTTTCGGGTCAATCAATACAGGTACCCCCGCTTTATTCGCTAGCGCGATCATTTTTTCAACGTGAGTTAATGCCCCTTTCGCATAGTCAGATAGCACTAATGCACCGATGTGCGGCAACGCTTGCTCGATACGCTCTAAAACGGGTGCCACATCGACATTGTCGAAACCTTCTTCAAAATCAAGACGGATCAGTTGCTGGTTACGAGACAAAACGCGTAATTTTGTAATCGTTGGATGCGTTGGAATAGCAACAAAATCGCAGCGGACTTGTACAGCATTTAAGTTTTCTGTCAATGCTTTCGCCGCATCATCAATCCCTGTTAAGCCGACAAGGCGGGAATTTGCACCTAGCGATGCAATATTCATCGCAACGTTAGCTGCTCCGCCTGGACGCTCTTCAACCATCGTTACTTTAACCACTGGTACAGGGGCTTCAGGAGAAATACGGTTTGCGGGACCATGCCAATAACGGTCTAACATCACGTCGCCAACCACCAGCACACCGGCTTTTTTGTAATCCGGAAGAGTTACTTTCATCCTGCACTCCAGTTTTAAAAAGGAAATTTGATCATAATTAGCGAAATATTAGCATATTGCACTAATTAGCTAAATAAAATACGTTTTAACTCATTCACCAAGCCATTTTTTCCAGCTAGCTAACACTTGCTCACGTTGCGGTGCAAATTGGCGCATATCCACGCGACTTGGTAATGATTGCAAAGCTAAGTGATGAAGTTCATTGCGCATGGCGACGTATGCTTGGGTTAATGCGTTGGCTTCTTCTTCCGACATAAAATCGTACTGTGCCATCAGTTCAAAAATCCGCACGTTGTCTGACCAGCTTGTTAACGCCTTGTTTTGCGAAGCAAAACGTAATACTAAATATTGCGCAATAAACTCAATATCCGTGATCCCACCAGGGTCAGCCTTTAAATCAAACTCATTAGCTTGGTGGCTACCTAAATGTTGGTGCATTTTCACTCGCATATCCCGCACTTGCTGTTGCAGTGTGTGTGCATCTCTCGGCAAGCACAAGGTTTCATGGCGAATTCGGGTAAATTGCTGTTGTAATTCAGCGTCGCCAAACACCATCCGAGCACGAATAAGTGCTTGGTGTTCCCACGTCCATGCATCATTTTTTTGGTAATCATCAAAAGATTGAATGGTACTGACCAACATCCCTGACTCCCCCGATGGCCTTAAGCGAGCATCCACTTCATACAAAATCCCTGATGCCGTGCGCGTACTGAATAAGTGAATAATTCGCTGCGCAACACGCAAATAAAACTGCCTTGCATCAATAGCGCGTTCACCATTAGTGACCACATTTAATGGGCAATCAAACAGAAAAACCAAATCTAAATCAGAGCTATAGCCTAGCTCCCAACCACCTAACTTGCCGTAGCCTAATACAGCAAACCCATATTGCTTGCTATCACCCTGCGCTAAATGGGCAGGTTCACCGTAGCGTTTCACCATTTTTTGCCAGGCCTGATGAACAACGGCATCAATAATGGCTTCTGCAAGGTAGGTTAGGTGATCGCTCACTTTCATGACAGGCAGTACACCTGAAATATCTTCTGCCGCAATACGTAAAAGCTGCGCCTGTTTAAATTGACGCAACGCTTCCAATTGTTGCTCTTCATCTTCTTCAGGTACACGCATCAAATATTGGCGTAATTCGTCGCGGTAAGCCGTTAATGGAAGGGGTTGATAAAGGGATTTCGGGTCAAGAAGTTCATCAAGAAGTAATGGGTGACGAGATAGCTGCTCGGCAATCATTGGAGAGGCAGCACACAAACGGATAACGTGGGTCAGTACCTCATCAAATTCAAGCATCAACTCAAGGTAAGTCGTTCTACTCACGATGCTTAGCAATAGCGGTGTAATACGCTCAATAACTTGCCCTGCATCATCTCGCTCACCAATTTTCGCCAATAATTTCGGCATGAGTTCATCAAGCACATCGCGCCCTCTTGGCCCGATGGTTCGCTTGTTCAGGTCATGGCGGAACATTAAAATACCATGAATAATCCGCTGTGCAATGTCTTCATCCTGAGAGGGTAAATAGGCAGCAAGTTCTTCTTTGGACAGGTCGCTTTGCCATAACGTGATGTAAATTTCATCAAAGTTATCTGCATCTTCGTCATCATCATCTTGCCCAATTTGCTCAGCAAATATTTGGTGGACAGCCGCCATTTTTTGGCTTAAAGACGCGTAAAAGTCCGCCCAGCAGGCAAAATTCATCCCCCACGCTAAACGCGTTTGGTTGAGCGCATCATCAGGTAGAGTCTGAGTTTGTTGATCGTCGATACTCTGCAGTAAATTTTCTATTCTACGCAGGAAAATGTAGCTATCTTGTAGGATATCGAGCTGATTATCGGGTAATAAAGCGAGTTCGCGGATCCCCTGAAACGTGCTAAACAGCGATTGTGATTGTAAAACGGGTTCTCGCCCACCACGGATCAGCTGAAAAACTTGGGAGATAAATTCTATTTCACGGATCCCTCCAGCCCCCAGTTTGATGTTATTCACCAAACCACGGCGGCGAACCTCTCGCTCAATCATATTTTTCATATTGCGCAGAGACTGAATCACACTAAAATCAATATAGCGGCGATAGACAAACGGGCGCAGTAATTTGCGTAGGCCTTCAGCGTAATGCAGGCTATCGGGCCCCATAATCCTCGCTTTAACCATCGCATAACGTTCCCAATCGCGCCCTTGCTCTTGGTAATAATCTTCCAATGCGGAAAAACTAAATACTAGCGGACCACTGTCGCCAAAAGGCCGTAAACGCATGTCCACCCGATAAACAAAGCCATGGACAGTGACTTGATCGAGCATGCGAATCAGTTTTTGCCCTAAACGAGTAAAGAATTGAGCGTTATCCAATTCTTTACGGCCGCCTTGTGTGACACCGTTTTCAGGGTAAGCAAAAATCAGGTCAATATCGGAAGAAAAATTCAGCTCTCTTCCTCCCAGTTTTCCCATCCCTAGCACCAATAGCGGCTGTGGTTTTCCTTCGTGATTACAAGGGGTTCCCCACTGCTGACTATATTCCTGATACAGCCAGTCCCTTGCAGCAACAATCAAGGTTTCTGCTAACACACTCAGTTGGTAAATGGTGTCTTGTTGCGAACACTCTGCCAATACTTGCATCCACGTACAGCGCACTAACATTTGGTGACGAAACGTGCGCAGCACCTGCATTAAATGATCTTCGCTTGAAACAGATGAAACACTGTCCGCAAGCCAAGTTGCATAATATTGCCACTCATCGGCCTTTGGTGGATTCGTGCGGATATCCAATAAAAACCGTGAATGGGCAAGAACCTGTTTAAGTGCAAAATCACTAAAAGAGAGTACTTGTGCTTCATCTTCACTCAAAGGCAATAAACCAGGCGCTTGGTTAGCTAACTGATTTAAAACACGTTCTTTTTGGGCTTGCAGTAAATCAGGCAGTGGATGCATATTGTTCAAATCCTAGTGATCTTCTTGGTAGGTTAACGCACTTAACCATTGAATAAAGGCCAGCTTACATTTTAACCACTGACTGCTATAGCAAAAATCATCCGCACTCATGTTTTCATTAGCAATATCTAACTGTAATTGGTCTAACGGCGTATCATGGATAAAATGTGGGGCAGAGTTTTGATAGTGCACCAAAAAGGCTTGAACAAAACGCAGGAACTCGACAAAACCTTGGCGCGCATCATTTGCCCCTGCTAACCAATAGGTTTCATGTTGTTGGCACAGCAACTGCATATGCGTCAGCGATTTTTCAATCGGTTGCTCTTCGTAATCAAATAGCGAATCAGGGCGGGTTAATGGTGCTTTAGTTGGTGAAAGTAAGGAATAACCCCGAGCAGCTTTACTTAGGGAAGACAGGTACAGTCCATCAATATCAGCAAACTTTTTCGCTAAATTAAGAACATCCGCAATAAAGCCTTTTTTCAGTTCTAATTCAAACTCTTGAATAGGTAAATCTTTTGCACCTGCGGAAATTTCACCTTGGTCAAGCACCACTTCAATTTCGCTGTCTTCGAAAGTCACTAACCATTTTTCGCGGGTAAAATTGGTGCTAAACAATACACTCAATTCAGATTGCAATGCCGTAATATCAGTGCCTTCTGGCCAAATGTCTTCAGGAAAAGCGGCAAGGTTCAGTTCGGGGGAATCAATATTAACATTGTATTCAGGCCGCTGATGTAAACCACTAATTGCCTGCCCCGCCGTTTTCATCGTCATTTCATAGTGACCATCACAGCCACGAATACGCAGCCCCATATCCCATTGCCGCAATTGCCTATGCGGCGTGTCAAAATAAATATTCGTTAGCTTTGTTGGCTCACTATATTGATGGGGCAATGTCGATATACTCTGACGAACAGCCTCTATGGCCTCACTTTTGGCGGCTAATTTGAGTTCAACCTCGACGTGGCTCATACATATCCTTATTTGATAATTTCACTGTGCTCATATTACCCCAATCAAGCGATGCTGAGAAAAGAATCTGTATTGAAATCAAAAATTCTCTCTGTCAGATTTCTTTTAGAGAGTTATCTTGAAAAAAGGGTAAAAATAAGGGTAATTTAGGCAGTTAGGATAGTTCTCATTATCTTTTAGAGAACCAAGACATCGGTGTTTAGGGTTTGCACCCTGCCACTTTACTTATTAGTATTCAATGAATACCACATTCATTCACCACCAAAAGACTGTAAATACCATGCGAAAAATTCCATTATTATTAATTTCAATCATGGGGCTAGGCCTTTCCTTAAACACACAAGCAGCAGAAAAGCGTTATGTTTCAGATGACTTATCAACATATGTTCATAGCGGCCCTGGCACAAAATATCGTATCGTAGGAACGCTCAATGCAGGGGACGAAGTTGAACTGATTTCCACTGACAATAAATTTGCTCAGGTACGTGATGATAAAGGCAGGACAGTTTGGCTACCTGTTGACCAGCTTAGCAATAAACAAAGCATGAAAACCCGTATTCCAGAGCTGGAAGCCGAAAATCAAAAGCTCCGCCAGCAGCTCGATAATATTGATGGTACGTGGAACACACGCACTGCCGATATGCAGCAAAAAGTGGCAGACAACGACAATATTGTTCGCCAACTGAAAGCAGAAAATGAAAAATTAAAGAATGAATTAATCAAATCAGGTAAAAAACTCGAGATTGCCGAGGTGAACCTTGACGATCGCCGCCGTGAATTGATTTTACAATGGTTTATGTATGGTGGTGGTGTAGCGGGTGCTGGCTTAATTTTAGGTTTAATTTTACCACACCTCATTCCACGCCGTAAAAAACGTAATGATGGCTGGGCATAATAAGGTTATTCGATGAAAGTGTATCTGGTCGGTGGTGCCGTCCGTGACCAACTCCTAGGGCTGCCTATTTCTGATAGGGATTTTGTGGTCGTTGGCACAACGCCTGAGGCGATGCTTACAGAAGGTTTTCAACAAGTTGGAAAAGACTTCCCTGTCTTTTTGCACCCAGAAACGCATGAAGAATACGCATTAGCCCGCACAGAACGCAAAATCGGGGTGGGCTATACCGGGTTTAACTGCTATAGCGCCCCTGATGTCACTATCGAAGATGACTTATTACGTCGTGATCTCACCATTAATGCCATCGCACAAAGTGATTCAGGGGAGATTATCGACCCGTTCAATGGCGTAAATGACCTCGAAAAACGGGTTCTACGCCACGTTTCAGACGCGTTTGCAGAAGACCCATTACGTGTTTTACGAGTCGCACGCTTTGCCGCACGTTTTTATGAACAAGGCTTCACTATCGCCCCTGAGACACTGGCGTTAATGCAGTCAATGGCGATGACGGGAGAGTTATCACACCTAACAGCAGAGCGCGTTTGGGTTGAAACCGAAAAGGCTCTTAAATCAACCGCACCGCAAGTTTATTTCGAGGTTTTACGCCAATGTGGTGCACTCGTAGTGCTGTTCCCCGAAATTGATAATTTATTTGGCATTCCCGCCCCTGAAAAGTGGCACCCTGAAATCGATACAGGGGTTCACACTTTAATGGTGATGAAAGTGATTGCTATGCTGTCTAATGATGTGAATATTCGTTTTGCAGCATTATGCCATGATCTGGGCAAAGCCCTTACTCCACCTGATGTGTGGCCCAGCCATCCTAATCATGGGGAGGCAGGTATCCCACTTATTGAGCAGCTTTGTACTCGCCTTCGAGTCCCAATAGATGCGCGAGATTTAGCCTGTTTAGCGGCACGATATCATGATAAAATTCACGTAATCAATCGGTTATCGGCTAGTGATTTAGTCGCTGTTTTTGATGGTTTAGATAGCTGGCGAAAACCAGAACGCATTATACAGCTCAGTTTAATCAGCGAAGCCGATGCCAGAGGTCGACTTGGTCTTGAACAACACGCCTATCCGCAAGGCGAGTTTCTGCGCCAAGCATTTGCTATCGCGCAGTCTGTCGCGGTAAAACCCATTGTTGAGCAAGGGTTTAAAGGATCTGAAATTCGCCAAGAATTGACACGTCAGCGTATTGAGCGCATTGCTTGCTGGCAACAACAGCAGCAAATTATTGATATGAACCTATAGATATGGATGATGCTGGCGATAAAACACCGCCAGCCATCTTTTAAGCAGTTTTAGTGCCTCTTTCGATTACAACACCGACTTGGTGAGCGCGTGCAACTGCGCCTGGTTTAGCGACTTTAATGCGTACCCATGGACTATTGAATTTTGTCATTAAAAGTTGGGCGACTTCTTCAGCAACGCGTTCAACTAAACCAAATTTATTTGTTTCTAAATGGTTGATGAGGGTTTGGCTAACCTGTGCATAATCTAAGCAATGTTCAACATTATCGCTCAAAGACGCGCGCTTGTTATCCCATCCCATTTCGATATCGAGCACTAATTTCTGCTCAATAGTTTGTTCCCAGTCATATACACCAATCGTGGTGATGACTGATAATTGTTCAATAAATACGATATCCATCACGTCATTTTCTCGTTTATGTACTGAATTAATACCACTTCAGCAAAAATATGCGTATTATCCAAGACTGAAGTGAATATATGGCCTCAATCGTTTTGGAGTTAGCTATGAGTGCAACCGCGCTTGGCATGATAATCTTCGCTTATCTTTGTGGATCAGTTTCCAGTGCAATACTGATCTGCCGTATAGCGAGACTACCCGATCCCCGTCAACACGGCTCTGGTAACCCTGGTGCAACTAACGTCTTACGCGTTGGAGGTAAAGCAGCCGCCGCCGCAGTACTACTTTGCGACGTTTTAAAAGGGATGATCCCCGTTTGGCTGGCTTATTACCTCAATGTACAACCATTCTATCTTGGCTTTGTCGCAATTGCAGCCTGCCTTGGGCATATTTATCCTGTTTTCTTTCATTTCAAAGGGGGAAAAGGGGTAGCAACTGCATTCGGTTCTATCGCGGCTATTGGCTGGGATCTTTCAGGATTAGTTGCAGGAACATGGTTACTCACTGTCCTACTCAGTGGTTATTCATCTCTTGGGGCAATTGTTAGTGCTCTCTTAGCCCCCTTTTACGTTTGGTGGTTTAAGCCTGAATTTACCTTTCCTGTCGCCATGCTATCGTGCTTAGTATTAGTTCGTCACCACGGTAATATTCAACGTTTATGGCGCGGGCAAGAAAGTCGTATTTGGCAGAAATTGAAAAACAAAAAGCAAAAAACGAACAAAGAGATTGCTCAAGAAACCAAAGAGCAAGAACTCGACGACTAAATATTCATTCCTACTTCCTTTAAAAGAGCTGAAATCAGCTCTTTTTTTATACCTAATACTTGCTCAAAGTTTCCTAAAAAGCACCATAAAAATAACAGCAGCGTAAAATCCCTTCCTAAAACTGTACTAGTAGCAATTTGTGCTGTTGTTACATTTTCACTTTAACCAGCGCACACTTTTAAAAAAAAGTTAATTTATTGCAAATTTATTACTAATGAATATTTAAAAGCTGTCGACTATATAAAAGGAAAACTAAACAATAATAATGGTATTTATCATGAGCAGAACTCCTTATATCACTCAAAATGAACATATCTTAGATGAAGATATTACTCTAATGACAACTAGCGACCTGCAAGGAAACATTGTTCACGCTAATGATTTCTTTGTTCAAGTTAGTGGTTATGAATTAGATGAATTATTAACACAACCCCATAATATTATCCGACATCCTGATATGCCTAAACAGGCTTTTGCGGATATGTGGGCAACACTCAAACAAGGTGAACCGTGGACGGGGATTGTCAAAAACAGACGAAAAAACGGTGACCATTATTGGGTTAGAGCCAATATCATTCCCATGGAGCGCAAAGGCGTTATTACGGGTTATATGTCGATTCGAACTCGTGCTACTCGCCAAGAAATCGCTGCTGTGGAACCCCTTTATGCAGCAATGAATGAAAATAGAAGCCAAAAAAAAATCTTTAAGGGCATTGTGCTTTCCAAAAAATGGCCTTTTCACCTATCTACCCTCTCAACGCGGTGGCGAATTCGACTCACCATAAGCATATTATTTGCGTTTTGGATGGCGATAGCGAGCTTAGCTGGATTGCAAGACCTCCCATTACTCATTGCAAGCTTGTGTACCTTTGCCACCCTATTAATTGGAAATATTATCCTTGAACGAATTCTTGCCACTCCCCTTGAAAACATTATGACTCAAGCACTCGGTATCGCTCGCGGTAACCGTCACAGCGTCAATCATATGCAACGCACAGATGAAATTGGCCAGCTATTACGCTCTGTTGGACAACTTGGCTTGGTCTGTCGTTGGTTAATAAAAGATGTGTCAGAACAGGTGGATAACGTCCGCAAAGGTAGCCAATCCTTAGTTGCTGACTGCAATGAGCTAGATACACACACACTGCGCACGGTGGGTTATATGCAACAAACCGTCGCAACAATGAACCAAATGGCTGTTTCTGTGAAAATGAATGCAGACAACACCATTCAGGTTGACCAGCTGTCAAATGCAACCAGTGAAACGGCAGTGAGTGGAGGCGCGATGATGGAGGCCGTCGTTGGCACCATGGATGAGATTGTTCATAGCACCAGTAAAATTAATTCCATCACTGATGTTATTAAAGACATCGCCTTTCAAACCAACATATTAGCATTAAATGCTGCCGTAGAAGCCGCACGTGCAGGAGAGCAAGGCAAAGGGTTTGCGGTGGTAGCTAATGAAGTTCGCAGTTTAGCCAGCCGCAGTGCTAGCGCCGTCAATGATATCCGTGAATTAATTAATGACTGCGAGAAAAAAGTGAATTCTGGAAAAAATCAGGTGCACACTGCAGGGAACACAATGAGAAATATTGTAGACCAAGTGCAAAATGTGACCCAGCTAATCACGCATATTAGCCAAGCAACATCTGAACAAGCAGCGGGTATTTCTGATATCACCCAAGCGGTGAGCGAATTAGAAACGATTACACAGCAAAGCACACTACTGGTTGAACAAAGCACAGAGACATCTAATATGGTAAAAGACCGTTCGATACGCCTTGAAGAGGCAGTGATTGTTCTACATTAATTTTTGACTCTATAAAAAGGGCTGTTTCATCACAGCCCTTCATTTTGATATGCAGTACTCTATTTTTCTAACGGCGGTAATTCAGCCAGCGGCCAACGTGGGCGCACTGTCACGCCTAAACCTGTCGTTGTACCACCCTTAAGACGAATAAGCCCAGCAAGCGCAATCATCGCGCCATTATCGGTACAAAATTCAGGGCGCGCGTAAAATACTTCCCCACTACGTTGCTTCAGCACTTCTTCCATTTTGGCACGAAGAGCACGGTTAGCACTAACCCCACCAGCCATAACGAGACGTTTAAAGCCCGTTTGCTCAAGCGCACGCTTACATTTGATGGCAAGCGTGTCAACCACGGCATCTTCAAACGCACGCGCGATATCCGCGCGAGTTTGGTCGTCATCTGCATTTTCACGAATGGTATTCGCTGCGAAGGTTTTTAGGCCTGAAAAGCTGAAGTCTAAACCAGGTCTGTCCGTCATAGGCCTTGGAAAAACAAAGCGCCCTGCAGTGCCTTGCTGCGCCATACGGGATAAAACAGGGCCACCAGGGTAGTCTAACCCTAACAGTTTTGCCGTTTTATCGAAGGCTTCCCCTGCCGCATCATCAATGGATTCGCCTAATAGTTCATATTCGCCAATGCCTGTCACACTAATTAATTGTGTATGACCACCAGAAACCAGTAATGCGACAAATGGAAATTCGGGGCTCTTTTCTTCCAACATCGGTGCCAATAAGTGCCCTTCCATATGATGAACAGCAATAGCGGGTACATTCCAAGCAAATGCCAGAGAGCGCCCAACGGTTGCTCCAACCATCAAAGCCCCCACCAGACCAGGGCCTGCGGTGTAAGCAACTGCATCGATGTCTTCACGAGTTAAATTAGCTTCTTTCAGCGCCGCTTGAATCAATGGCACCGTTTTACGAATATGATCACGAGATGCCAGTTCAGGCACCACTCCGCCATAATCTGCATGGACTTTAATTTGGCTATATAATTGGTTGGCAAGTAAGCCAAGTTCGTCGTCATAAATTGCGATACCCGTTTCATCGCAAGAAGTTTCGATACCTAAAACACGCATTCCACTACCCTTGTTTATTTCATAGTCACAAGTCTATCACTATTTTCAACCTATACTCCAAATAATTCGAGTTGCAGGTAGGCGACAAGGGAAGATATCCCGATGAGCGTACAAAAGTACGTGACTCGGGTAGCTGAGCGCAGTCAACACCCCTGCAATTTGAAGAATTGCGAGTATATCGCGTAATTTATGTTGCCAAAAGGCTGACTTTCCTTGTTGTATAGTCTATAATCAACCCCCTGTAATAAAAATTTCGTGTGGCTAATTCTCATTATTGTCTGGTTTTGTTTGCTTTTTCATCGAACGAGCTACAAATCAGGTGATCTTGTGTGATTCAATTTTATACGGCACTTTACAAACCCGTACTCATTGAAGTAAAATTCCGCACCATTTTAAATGAAGGCTGGTGAATCCATACCAGCAACAAACCGATTTCTATCGAGGTGAGAGGCACATGCCGGTAATTAAAGTACGTGAAAACGAGCCATTCGACGTTGCACTGCGTCGTTTCAAACGTTCCTGTGAAAAAGCAGGTGTTTTAGCTGAAGTTCGTCGTCGTGAATTCTATGAAAAACCAACGACTGAACGTAAACGCGCTAAAGCATCAGCTGTTAAGCGTCACGCTAAGAAACTGGCTCGCGAAAACGCACGCCGTACTCGTCTGTACTAATTGATTGCGGTGTTAACCGCATTCATGACAGACGATAGCTAATACAAGAATTAAGTCACTCTTATCGTTATTTTTTTCTTGTAGTAGTCATAGCTAAGCAGTTAAAGGCCGTGCTTTCCTAAAGGAAGCGCGGCTTATTATCGTTCATCAACAGGCGAAAAAGAGGCTTATGGCTGGACGAATTCCGCGTTCATTTATCAATGACTTGTTAGCAAGAACTGACATCATTGATTTAGTCGATGCAAAAGTCCCGTTAAAAAAACAGGGTAAAAACCATCACGCTTGCTGTCCGTTTCATAATGAAAAAACGCCTTCTTTTACCGTTAACGGTGAAAGGCAGTTTTATTATTGTTTTGGTTGTGGTGCTCACGGTAACGCTATCGATTTTTTGATGAATTACGACAAACTCGATTTTGTCGAAGCAATTGAAGAACTTTCTGCATTACATGGCCTTGACGTTCCGTACGAAAAAGGAACAGGTACAAGCCAAATAGAATTACATCAACGGCAAAATTTGTATCAGTTGATGGAAAAAATTAACCAATTTTACTGCGCTGCCTTAAATCATCCCTCGGCAAATAAAGCCAAAGATTATTTAAGCCAACGTGGTTTGAGCGCAGAAATTATTGAGCATTTTTCCATTGGTTTCGCCCCCCCAGGCTGGGATAATTTGCTCAAGAAATTCGCAGTAAACCCCGACAGTCGCAAACAGCTTGATGATGCAGGCATGTTAGTGACCAATGATAATGGCCGTGTCTATGACCGCTTTAGAGAGCGCGTGATGTTTCCCATTCGGGATAGACGAGGTCGAGTTATCGCCTTTGGTGGGCGAGTATTAGGGGATGCATTACCCAAATATTTGAACTCGCCAGAAACAGATATTTTCCATAAAGGTCGTCAGTTGTTCGGCCTTTATGAAGCAACACAAAATAGCAGTGAATTAGCGAAGTTATTAGTTGTCGAAGGTTATATGGATGTAGTGGCATTGGCTCAGTATGACATCCGCTATGCGGTAGCATCACTGGGAACCTCAACCACCTCAGAACACATTCAGTTACTTTATCGTTCAACAGATACTGTTATCTGTTGTTATGATGGTGACCGAGCTGGCCGCGAAGCGGCATGGCGCGCATTAGAAACCGCCCTGCCTTATCTGACGGATGGCCGCCAACTACGCTTTATGTTTTTACCTGATGGTGAAGACCCTGATTCATTGGTACGCAAAGAAGGTAAAGAAGCCTTTGAGCAGCGCATGCAAACAGCACAAACGTTATCAGGCTTTTTATTTGATTCACTCGTACCACAAGTTGATTTAACCACCCAAGAAGGGAAAGCAAAATTTAGTAAGCTTGCTATCCCTTTGATTAAACAGATACCGGGTGAGACTTTGCGCCTTTATATGGCGCAAGAGCTAGGAAATTTTATTGGTATACCAGATATTTCTCAGGTTCTTGCTATTATTGATAGAGAGAACACCGAGCAAGTTAATTATCAGGCGCCAAAATTAAAACCGACAACAATGCGAATTCTTATCGCATTGTTAGTGCAAAATCCGAACTTTTCGGAGCTTGTTCCCTCATTAGAGGGAATTGCCCATATCCAAATGCCGGGGCTTTCTCTATTTCAGGAATTGGTCGATGTATGCCGTTCCACCCCCGGAATGACGACTGGGCAGCTGCTAGAGCGTTATCGAGATAATAATTTTTCGAAACAGCTTGAAAAACTAGCAACATGGAACGATATAGAAATAGAGGAGATAGCGGAAAATACCTTTATAGATGCATTAAATCATCTATTTAATAGCGCACTCAGCGAACGTTTCGACTATTTAATGGCGAAAGCTCGCACACAAAGTCTGACCCCGCAAGAGCGCGAAGAGGTGCACTTAATTACGCTGTCGCGAGTAAAAACATAATATAAACCCAAAATAGAATTAGTATATAAAACGGCTTAAGTGCCGCTAAACACAAGGCAGATGCCTGTAAAATGCTGCGAAAATAAAGGGCGTAGCAAATAATAAATATTTCCCTTTGTATGTTCTTGTTGGCCGAATGTTTCGCCGACCGACACCAATCTAAATACTCAGAAGTGTGGATACTGTCTTATGGAGCAAAACCCGCAGTCGCAGCTTAAGCTACTCGTCACCAAGGGTAAAGAGCAAGGTTACTTAACCTATGCTGAGGTCAACGACCATCTGCCGGAAGATATCGTCGATTCAGATCAGATTGAAGATATCATTCAGATGATTAATGACATGGGCATCCAGGTCATGGAAGAAGCACCTGATGCCGATGATTTGATTTTGGCTGAGAATACTTCCGATACGGATGAAGATGCAGCAGAGGCCGCTGCACAAGTTTTATCCAGTGTTGAGAGTGAAATTGGCCGTACTACTGACCCTGTTCGCATGTATATGCGTGAAATGGGGACTGTCGAACTTCTCACCCGTGAAGGTGAAATCGACATCGCAAAACGTATCGAAGATGGGATTAATCAGGTTCAGTGCTCTGTTGCTGAATACCCTGAGGCTATCACTTATCTTCTCGAGCAATACGACCGTGTTGAAGCAGGTGAAAGCCGTCTATCTGACTTGATTACTGGCTTTGTTGACCCTAATGCGGAAGAAGATCTTGCCCCTACTGCCACCCACGTCGGCTCTGAATTACCACAAGAAGAGTTGGATAAAGACGACGATGAAGATGAAGAAGATGAAGACGGCGATGACAGTGATAGCGATGACGATAACAGCATCGATCCTGAATTAGCGCGCCAGAAATTCTCTGATCTTCGTGAACAGTATGAAAGCACACGTCAACATATCAAACAATATGGACGCAGCGATGCAAAAACCGCCGCTGCGATTGAACAACTTTCCGAAGTGTTCAAAGAGTTCCGTTTAGTACCGAAGCAATTTGACTATCTGGTCAATAACATGCGTGAAATGATGGATCGCGTTCGTTTACAAGAACGTACTATCATGAAACTGTGTGTTGAACAGTGCAAAATGCCGAAGAAAAACTTCATCACCTTATTCAGCGGTAATGAAACCAGCGAGACTTGGTTAACAGCAGCAAAAGCGATGAACAAGCCGTGGTCTGAAAAACTGCTTGAAGTTGAAGAAGAAATTCTGCGTTGCCTACAAAGATTACGTCAAATTGAAGAAGAAACTGGCCTGACAATCGAACAAGTTAAAGATATCAACCGTCGTATGTCTATCGGTGAAGCGAAAGCTCGCCGTGCGAAAAAAGAAATGGTTGAAGCGAACTTGCGTCTGGTTATTTCTATCGCGAAGAAATACACCAACCGTGGCTTGCAATTCCTTGACCTGATCCAAGAAGGTAATATCGGTCTGATGAAAGCCGTTGATAAGTTTGAATACCGCCGTGGTTATAAGTTCTCAACTTATGCAACTTGGTGGATCCGTCAGGCTATCACGCGTTCAATCGCTGACCAAGCACGTACAATTCGTATTCCGGTTCACATGATTGAAACCATCAATAAACTGAACCGTATCTCTCGTCAAATGCTGCAAGAAATGGGCCGTGAGCCATCGCCAGAAGAACTGGCTGAACGCATGCTAATGCCAGAAGATAAAATACGTAAAGTTCTGAAGATTGCAAAAGAGCCAATCTCAATGGAAACCCCTATCGGTGATGATGAAGATTCACATTTAGGCGATTTCATCGAAGATACGACTTTAGAGCTGCCTTTAGACTCAGCAACATCAGAAAGCTTACGCTCTGCAACTCACGAAGTGTTAGCTGGCTTAACAGCACGTGAAGCGAAAGTTCTGCGCATGCGTTTTGGTATCGACATGAATACTGACCATACTCTTGAAGAAGTAGGTAAACAGTTTGATGTTACCCGTGAACGTATTCGTCAGATTGAAGCGAAAGCACTGCGTAAACTGCGTCACCCAAGCCGTTCAGAAGTTCTGCGCAGCTTCCTTGATGAATAAGAACACGTTATTCGAATAGACAAAAACACCTGCTAAGGCAGGTGTTTTTGGTTGTTGACAAAGCAGGATAAAAGCGTGGTTTTTCCTGCTTTGTGTTATCAGGCGAAAATCAATAAATTGATTTTCCTAGTTTATTTTCAAAACCTATCCAACCTGCAGTCAAACCTAATCGGTTTGTCAGCAGTCTGAAACACCTGCCAAGGCAGGTGTTTTTTTTCAGTGCAATTTTATTTCATTACTTTATTTTTCATCATTAAGCATAACGTTGCCATAATCGCGATTGCACCACCAAACATTGCCACATTGAATCCTGAAACAAAAGCAGAACGCGTCAGTTGTTCAACCAGCAACGATGGCATCGAACCAGAAGAACTATGAATCAAACGTTCGATTTCTTGAGAAGACATCGCGCTATTTAACCTATCATCATGGAGTAATTGGTTCACCGCACGGTGAGTCATTAATGTGCCTAATAGCGCTATCCCTAATGTCATCCCTGTCTGTCTTAATGCATTCATTATCGCTGATGCAATGCCTGAATACGCTTTTTCAACACTCGCCATCACTAAAGCACCAATTGCAGGCGTCGACATCCCCATTCCTGCACCTAAAACGAATAATATCAATGCAATGGGCAGATAATCCGTTTCAGAATTTACCTGCGTAAATAACAATGATGCACTCGCGATTAAAATAAATCCAACAACCATTAAATTACGTACACTTAAAAAACGGGATAATTTACCAAATGAAAATGAAAATATCGCCATCGCAATAAATTCTGGCGCCATACGGAGCCCCGCTTCAAAAGCACCCCACCCCTGGCCTTTTTGTAAGAATAGCGCGATAAAAAACACATTGCTGTAGGTGGCAAAACCCAGAGCAAAAGAGGCCATATTATATTGAAAGAAAAAAGGGTTTGTTTTAAAAAGGAAAAAAGGGAGTAATGGTTTCTCCACCCGTTTCTCTACCCAAATAAAGGCTAAAGCCGCTACTGTAAAAATAGCTAATCCACTTTGCGTGAAATAATTTCCCCAGCCTTTATCCCCCGCTTCAATTAAAGCAAAAGTAACACTACCTAACGCCACAATACTCAATAGTTGCCCTAAAGGATCAAAAGCGGCTTTCTCGGGATCAGCACTTTCATTGATCCCAATCCACCCTAACAATAGGGTCAGTAAACCAATTGGAATGTTGATTAAAAAAATCGTCATCCAATTAAAGGTATCAACCAAAAACCCCCCTAATATTGGGCCAATAATTAATGAAAGCGCGCTAACTGCTGACCAAATTCCAATAATTTTAATCCGTTCAATATCGTTGCTAAAGGCTTGAGTGATAATTGAAAGCGCACCAGGGATCAATGCTGCAGCTGCTATCCCTTGGATAACTCGGCCAATAATTAGCATCTGAGAAGATACTGAAAATGCACAAATTGCAGAGCCTAAAGTAAAGATCACAATTCCTATTAACCACACTTTTTTGCGTCCATAGCGGTCACTGATAGGGCCAACAGAAAGGATCAATGCAGATAGACATAGCGCATATGCATCAATAATCCACTGTAACATCGACAGACTCGCCCCAAGATCTTCACCAATTGCAGGGAGTGCCACATTCACGATGCTGATATCCAATGTTGCCATAAATGTGCCTAAACACACGGCAACGATCAAAAATAATCGTCTCATTTCATCTACCTCATCTTCGTTATGACTACATCATAGAATATGACCGACCGACGGTCAATTGAAATGAGAATGAATATCATTACTTATAAAATCAGCGAGTAAATTATTTTCTACTAAACATAAAAAACGGCCTAATCAGCCGTTGTTTATTAATAAAGGGAAAAACTAGTTATTTAAAACGGGGGTTTCATGCAGATATTCCCAATAACATTGGTTATCGACAACTCGAATACAGACTGTCGATGTCCTTAATGTTGTGAGCCCTTCATTTTCTTGTCGTTCCTGATATTGAATCCAACACCTTTCGCCAGCTTCAAATAACGGAATAACCTCAAATGGTACTGTCAGAAATGAGGGTTTTGTACCGACATTTTCGCTAAATAGCCCTGCCACCTCAGTTAAGCCAATTCGGTGCCCACCGATGGTGACCATTTTAAAGTTTTCAGTAAAACTAGCTAATAATGGAGCAATACTTTTATCACTATTGCGCCCCGTGAAAACATCTTCAATTAACACATGTATATCGACAACGCTTTGCAGTGCCTTTTGCATTGAATCACGCATTTATTTTTCCTTACTGACTGAAATTAATGAAAATAGCCCAAGAATAGAAGCAATTAAAAAAGTATATTGGTAGTTAGATAGCTGATCCGAAGATGGCATTAGACTAAATATTGAAATTAAAACGACAGCACCTACGCTGAAAGCGACTTGGCGATTAATATTCCACAGCACACTTCCTTGCAATAAATCTTTATCTTTGAAATCCATCAGTGAGCTGATTTGGGCTATATTTGCACTTAATCCGCCCCCCATACCCATGAATAAATACGCCATCACCAACAAACTTAATTGTGCTGAACTGGATACCCAATAAAGCAAAAATATTCCCAAGCTATGCAATACAATACCGAGAACAAATAAACATTTTTTCCCTATACGAAAATAAAGGCGCCCGCCAGAAACCATCGAAACAACAGCTCCTGCCGCATACAAAATCATAAATAATCCTGTTTGCCCTGCATTAAAGCCCAAATTAATTTGTAAGTTAAAAATATTGAGCAAATTTACCCCAGTAAAAATACCAGGCACTGCGTAATAAACAATAAAGGCATTACGCAAGTTACTATTTTTTAATAACTGAAAATTTAAAATAGGTTCGCGGCATTTTTTGGCATAGCTAAGGTAAAAAATAAATACCACAACTGAGGTAAAAAAACTGGTAAGAGCCAATGCAACACTGTGATAATCGTTATACAGCGAAAAAGACAATAACAAACAAAGTAAACTGATACTGACCATTATCAGGCCGAAAATATCTGGTTTTTCTCGTGATGCTTGCCCATCATTTTTTATCCAACCCCAAGCAAGCACTGCCGTTAATAAAGAAAATGGGATATTAGAATAAAAAATCCAATGCCAAGATAACGAATCAATAATTACGCCACCAATAGCTGGCGAAAAAGCAGGAGCAATAAGTGCCACTGTCATAATTAATGTCGATATACGTTGGCGATCGTTATTGGGAAATAACGCAAAAACGAGCGCTTGCCCTACAGGAATTAATAACCCACCAGCCATTCCTTGGACAAAACGCCAAAAAATCAAACTATAAATAGACTGGCTTGAACCACTTAGCCACACTGCAAGTGTGAAAAGTAACATTGAATAACACAGTAGTTTTTGATTACCAAACCGCCCCGCTAGCCACAAGCTGATCGGCATCACTAGCACTAGTCCTAAAATATACGCATTCGCAACCCATGCCACCTGTGATTGGCTAGCCGAAAATGATGATGCGATATCAGGCAATGCAATTGCTGACATAAAAATATTAATACAATCAATAAAGAAACCGAGTAAAAACACGGTCGCAATTTTATAACGATAAGACATACCCCCCCCTATAGCAGCAAAGAGTAAGGATTACTCCTTTCTTTGTCGATACAAGAGAAGTAAAATCATTGTTTAATAAAACAGAACAATAAATACCATTATGCAAAAAAATTTAAAAAAAATTATCAGTTTTCTTCAGGTCGTAGATTCAGGCTCTTTCACCAAGGCTGCGGATATTTTAGGGCTAAGTCGCTCAATGGTCAGTGTTGACATAAAGCAATTAGAAACTGAGTTAAATGTGAGTTTACTAACGCGAAATACCCGTAATATTGCCCTAACCGAGGTTGGGAAACATTTTTACGAAGACTTTAAACATATTCAAAGTCAAATTAATGAGGCCTTTGAAAAGAGCCAGAATTTAGGTACTAATATTTCAGGCTTATTACGCTTTTCATCAACAAGTGAATTTGGTCAACGCTTTATTCTTCCCTTGCTTCCTGAATTTTGCCGCCTTTATCCTAGGTTAAAATTACAATATTCCGTCAATTCATCTCTAGATGATTTAATTACAGAAAAACTTGATGTCTCTATTCGACTTGGTAATTTAAAAAGCTCATCACTCAAAATGAAAAAATTAGGTGACTACAATATTTATTTGGTTGCTAGCCCTGAATTTGTTCAAAAATACCAAATTAATCAGGTTTCTGACCTTGCACTCGTACCTTGGGTGAATCATTCGCTGTTAAATTGGCAAGATACCCAATATGTTATGCAAAATAACTGTGGAGAAAACTTCAGTATTCCCTCAATAACAAGTCAATATGAGTCCAACTCTGCTGCAGTTATCCACCAAATGGTATTAGCCTCTTTAGGCATCGCTATTTGCCCTGCTTGGCTGGTGAATGAGGATTTAAACGCTAAACGTTTAGTCCGCGTTCTTCCTGAATACCATTTACCCAAGCAAAACATTCAACTACTTTACCCGAGCACTTTTGTTTTACCCGCTAAGACACGGACTTTTATTGATTATTTGGTATCCAACATTCGAATTGAACCGTAAAAAAACCACCGATATTGGTGGTTTTTCAATTTATAACTACCCCTTAAAACTTAAGCATTCTGTAACTGCATCTCAGCTGGATCTTTAATAGGTTCATTCACAAAGAAGAAATAAACCAACGATGCTAAAAATGCCACTGTTGCACATACAACTAATGCCAGCGTAAATGAGTGTGTTTGGTCAACAATAATACCTGTGACAATCGGTGCAAATGAACCACCAATAAAGCCACCGAAATTCTGAATCCCACTAACAGAAGTAATTAGACGTGAAGGAACCGAAACTAAAATGAGTCCCCACGCAGATGTCCCAGCAAAATGAATAGAAAATAGCGCCATACTAATGCATGCAACTGCTGAGAAAGTGCTGTCTGTATATGCTGCGGGTAATGTAAATATTGCTGCAGATAATAGCCCTAAACAAATCATCCATTTACGGCTTTTCATTTTATCTGCGCCACGTTTAACAACATAATCTGCAACAACACCATTCACTAACATACCTAATGCACCAAATAAAAACGGTATAGCAGCAACCCAACCTGTTTTTTCTAGGCTTAAACCACGTGAACTCTCTAAATATGCAGGCAACCAAGTTAAATATAACCAAACCATGTAACCCACACCATTAAAACCGATAATCATTCCCCATAATGAGCGTTGTTTAAATAAAGATGCCCATTCTTTAAAAGAAACTTTATTGGATGATGAAGGCGGAGCACCATCATTTAAATAACTTAATTCTTCTTCAGTTAAATCTAATTGCTCACGGTTACGATAGAAAATGAACCATAGGATTGAAAGAATGATACCGCTGATACCAATAATAATAAACATGGTACGCCACCCAAACGCTAGCATTAACGCAATTAATAATGGTGGAGCTAATGCTTGTGCGAGTGTAGAGGACATATTAACAATCCCCATTGGTAAACCACGCTCACGAATATTATACCAGTCATTAACAACTTTAACGCCTGTTGGTAGATGAGGTGCTTCACCAATACCTAAGAAAACACGCGCAATGATTAAGTGAGTAAATGATGATAATAAGCCTGTAACAGTCTGAGCTAACGACCATAAAAATAAGCCAAAACCATAGATTTTTTTAACACCAAAACGTTCCATGACCATGCCTATTGGCAACTGGCATAATGCATAACCAAACGAGAAGACTGACAATAGCAGCCCCATTTGTGTTGCACTAAATCCTAATTCTTTACTTATTGTAGAGTTTGCAATAGAAAGAGATGCTCTATCTAAAAAGTTAATGATACCTGCTATCAGCAAGAATGTGAGCGCAATAAATTGCCAGCGCTTTAGTCTTTTACTCGCATGTAGTGACATAATTAAGTACCTTTAAGACGTAACAGGACCCTGCGGAATAATATTTACTCCGCAGATTTATTTTATTAATAATCTTTATTTTTTATCTATTATTTACGACTTTAATTTTAATATCAGTTCTATTTCCACTGGCGTATCAAAAGGTAATGTATTTGTACCTATTGCTGAACGCGCATGTTTTCCATTATCTCCAAGTATTTCAATTAAAAAATCTGAAGCCCCATTCATGACTTGAGGTTGGTTTTTAAAATCATTAGTACTCTGTACAAAACCTAATAATTTTATGCACTCGTCAATTTTATCTAAATCACCTAAATAGGCTTTTAATGATGAAAATATGTTAATAATGCACTGTTTAGCTGCTTCCTGACCTTGTTCGACAGTTAATTCTTTTCCTAATGTTCCTGTATGAATTAATACACCGTCTTTTTGACAGTCATGCCCTGATGTATAAAGTAAATCGCCATATTGCTTAATTGAGACATATGAAAACTTAGGAGCCCCTGGTGTGGCTAATGTAATTCCTTTTTCTTCTAGTTTCTTTTCAATATTCATTAATTATTCCTATTTATTTAGCAATATATTTGCCATGTCATAATAAATTTCTGCTGCAAGGTACAATTCGCTTATTTCAACAAACTCATCCTTAACATGTGCTTGAGCTAAGCCCCCAGGCCCCATAATTAGTGTTGGAATTTTGCTCGTCACAGAGAAAAAAGGTGCTTCACATGTTGCTTCAAATATCTGTGGCTGTACTGTTTTTTCTGCAAAACGACTGACTGTTTCTAAGGCTACCTGAGTGAGTTCATGGTCAACAGGAATATCTGATGCAGGAATAAACAAGTAATTATCTAAATGATATTCAACTTCTTCACCTTGGTTATATTCCGCAATTGCTTGGTGAATTTTTTGTTCAACCTTATGTTTATCTTCTCCTGGAACTAAACGCCTATCAATTTCAATATCACAATGTTGAGGTACAATATTTGGTGCTGTTCCCCCATTGATCGTGGTAATAATCATGGAAGCCTTACCTAACAATTGATGCTCTATTTCTTCAACAGAAGCACGATGTTGTTCTAATGCTGGTAGTATCTTTGCCATTTTAGAAATTGCACTATCTGGATACCGTGTTTTTGCTGCATGCCCCGCAGTTCCTTTTGTGCTCAGGTTATAACGACTGACTCCTTTATGCGCAATACAAACATCAAGTGAGGTTGGCTCGCCAATGATGGCGTAATCAGCACTAACTCCATCTTTAATATAGTGCAACATACCCAGATTAATTCTTTCTTCGTCAACATTAAAAACTAACGTTAAATCCCCTGAAAATACATCTTGGTTGCGCTTTAATAAAGTCGCAGCATACATCATAGCGGCAACCCCTGATTTCATATCAGCGGCACCACGACCGAATACTTTGCCATCTTTAATTACGGGTTCAAAAGGTTCAGTACTCCAACCACAGCCACAAGGAACCACATCAATATGTCCGTTAAATAAAAGATGTTTCCCTTTTCCTGTTCCCTTCAAATGGGCAATAACATTTGGCCTACCAGGAGCAACTTCTTGCATCTCAACATCAATATTTTCTTGCTTAAAATAATGATATATAAATTCAGCAACCTGCTGTTCTTCTCCTGGTGGATTTTCAGACTTATGCTTAATTAAGGCGCAAAGAAGCTCAAGCAACTCATTTTGTTGCTGACTATTTAATTTATACATTTTATTCTCCGATAATTAATATCGTGCGTCTGGTGTAATAATATGGTCTATTTCATTATTATTTAATGCGTATATTTTATTTGTTAAGTTTGGAATAACACAGCTATGGTTTGGAATAATATTTAATATATCTCCGATATTTAATTTTACTATCTCTGGATCATAACGAAGATAACCATGCTCTTCATTGAGTTTAACTAATTTAATATTTGGGTCTTCTACAATATAACCAAACCCAGCTTCTGCAGATTGATCTGAAGTTAATGTTTTCGTTCCTGCATCAACTGTTGCATAACCAGGAACAGGAATACTAACTATTGTTGTTCGGATGGTTAATGCACAATCTTTCGGTGTATAAATCCCCCCATAAATCGCATTCATATCACCGAAAATAAAATTACCCGCTCTCGATTCTGTAATCCCTTTTAATTCATCCGCATAAAAAGATGAGAGCGTTGAACCACCAGATGTACGTTGAATATCAATACCAATCGCTTCTAGCCTTTTTTGACATAATAACAGAAGCTCAGCCTCCGCTTTTGCGGCTTTGCGAATTTCAGGTTCTGTGCGATATTGGTAAATAGTACCCGCATAAGTAAACACACCTATTATTTTTAAATTGGATAGTTTTTGTATTTCTAATGCAAATGGCTCTAAATCTTCAAGTTGGATACCTTCACGATGTGCACCATAATCTACCGCAATATAAACTTCGACAATTTCATTTCCTTGAGTCGCCGCGGATGATAATTGCTTCGCACCTTTTACACTATCAACAATAGTCCTTAAATTAACGTACTTTGCTAACTCAACAAACTGTTGGCATTTTTCTTCTCCAACCATGGGGTAAGCTAAAAGAATATTTTCTATCCCACCTTTTGCCATGATGGTTGCTTCATGCAATGTGGCACAAGTTATCCCTTTAGCGCCACATTGTATTTCAAACTTAGCCAACTCTACTGATTTGTGTGTTTTGATATGTGGCCAATGTTCGATTCCCTGCTGTGTTAACTTGCCTGTCATGCCCCTGACATTTTTTTCAAGTTGCTGTAAATCCAACGCAACATAAGGCGTAATTGGCATAAAAACCTCTCTTATTCTTCATTATTGTCTTCCCCTTTTAATTCGCCCAAATAGGTATAAAGGGTATATTTGGAAATATTTAAAAACTCACAAATTTTCTCGCCTGCTTTTTTAATTAAAAAAGCACCTCTATCATCAAAGAATTTAATGGCATCCATTTTTTCTTTTTTCGTCATGTTGATAACAGGCACTTTTATAACTTGCATGCATTCCTGAATTAGATGATCCAAAATTTCATTTACGTCTGTCACAAACACTTCTTTGATTGGATCTTGCTCAACACTGTTTCTCTGGGTGATCCCCTGAATGGCTTTTTCCGCAGCAATAAACTCTGATATATCTTGGTTAATACAAAGAGCCCCAGACACTTTGCCATTTTCGTCACGTAAATAGATGGATGTTGAACGTAACATTTTCCCGTCTTTTGTTTGGGTGAAATAATTGTACTTATCACCATCCACATCTGTTCCACGTAACACTTCAAGCCCTAAATTACTACTTGGGTCGCCCACTTTTCGCTTAGTGACATGCCCATTGATAATCGCAACGATACTGCTTTCAAGACCTTTACTATGGTCATGCAATACCACCTCACAATTCTCACCAAATTGGCCTGCAATACCTTTCATCACAGCCAATAACATTTCAAAGTTGTCTTGGATTATTTTCATTTTCTACCAAACTTATTTTAAGCCTAACTAAATATTAGTTAGATCATTATGGAGACTCAATCGAGATTTGAGTAATTTGTGATCTATATCTTGATTTTAGCTAACAAAAATTCTGCTATTTTTTCTAACAGAAATAATAGCATTTTAAGAAAAATTACGGGAGGCTTGATACTACAAGGATTTTAAAGGAAAAATAACCTAGAGATAATAAAGTTCTGAATCTAACTTTTTGTTAGCTAACTGCGCCAACAAAAAGTTAGGATATTTATTTTAACGGCAATGTCACCCAAAACACGCCATCTGTGCGCAACTGGGTAAATTGTTGTTGGAAATCAGTTAAGTTTTGTTCAGGGTTTAATGTACTGAACCTTTCGGGGTGCATAAATTTTGCCATAGCTTCAATGGCAAATATGTTCATTGGGTTATTATAAAAATTGTGGTAAATCGCCATTACACGTTTTTCTTTTACCGACGTTAATGAAGAGATCCCTTGTCTATCTAATAATACCGCCAGTTGCTTCTGTGCATCTGATTTGTTTGCACGGTATCCTAACCTGACAGCAATTGAACGGCGGTTAAAATTATGCCAATCAGCTCCAGTTAAAAAATAAAACTCAGGGTTTAATGTAATAATATTCTCAATCGAACTATCAGCCCCTTTTGCAGGGAAACTGTCTGCTACAAGGTTATTTCCCCCCGCTAAAGACGCTAAAACACCATAACCTGAACGCCCATATAATTGGCAACAGTTATCTGCAAATAAGCCCGCATTGGCTTCAATGAGTACAGAAGGAAATGGCTCTGTCAGTTGGGATTCTATCGCTGACAATTTTTCTTGGTATAGCGCCGCAAACTGTGCAGAACGTTCTTGTGTACCTAATAGCTCTCCCAATAACAAAATACTTTTTGGGGTGTTTTTGACAATATCCATTCGAAAATCGATAAATATCACCTGAATTCCTGCCGCCTCAAGCTGCGGTAGAATTTGGCTATCACGCATCGCACCGTAATTGGCTTTATGCATAATAATCACTTCAGGAGCAAGCTCAATCAGCTTTTCAACTTGCAGCCCCGCTTCACGGGTTTTCTTCAAGGTTGGAATTTTTTCTAATTCAGGCAATACACTAAAATAGGCTTCTTTTAAATCAGGGGCATACTGCGTTAATGAATCACTCCATCCCGTAATACGAGAAATCCCCGATTTGCCCGCAGCGATATCTACTGGCAAAATATCACGACTATCCACTAAAAATAATTTTTCAACGGGAAGATTAACCGTCACTTTACGGTCTTGTAAGTCAGTGATCACTGTTGGCGTTTTTGCCTGCCCCCAGAAGCTCAGTAAACACAATAACCCTGTGAGAAATAATTTCATGGGGTACCTTTTACTTTAAATTTAATTAATTCTGAATAAATAAAGCCACCATTAAGTGGCTTTGTCATCTACTAAAACGTCAGATTAGAACGTCACGCTGTAGTTAAGTGCAAAGGTTCTGCCACGCCCTTTATAGTCATAAAGGTTTGGCGCGCCGTATTTCGGACTGTATAGCCCCTGCGCACGCTGTCCCCAAATCGTGGAGTAGTTTTTATCCAGTAAGTTTTCAACCGCAAAACTCACTTTACCGACGGGTAGCATATAACTACCTAATAAATCAACGGTATTATAACCATCCAGCTTTTTACCTGCGGCATCAGTTAGGTTAAATGTTTGCTGGCTCTGTAAGCGCAATGACCAATCATTCGGCTCCCACCCTACATAAGCGTTAACTTTAGATGGGCTGGCAAAGTCCACGCTCCATTTTTCCCAGCTACCATTGACTTTGGTTTCCGATTTTTGCAGGTTGAAGTTACTCCCCACATACCAGTCGGAGTCGTCAAAGAAGTAATCAATGGCACCTTCTACCCCATAAATGCGGCGCTTATCGGTCTTCATGTAAATGGTCATGTCATCTTTATTAATACCATAGCTTCTATCAGACAGGGAATAATAAGTGGCAACTTGGGTACGCAAGTTTTCACCAGTGTAGCGCCAGCCTAACTCAAACGAGTTAACTTTGATCCCTTTGACTTTGGTATCATTGATGTTAACGCTTTTATTTAGGTGATAGTGTCCATTGGCATCTGGGGTCTTCGCATAATCACCGGTTCCGTAATATTTCGCAATATCAGGGATTTCAAAACCTTGGGAGAAATTAAACCAGGTTTGTTGCTCTTCAGTTAGGTTAACCAGCAACCCTGCGTTAAACAGTAAATTGTTATAATCGGTTTTCCCACCAGGTACGGCATCTGCGGATTTACCATTGCCATTCGCAATAGCTTCTTGCTGTGCATAACCAACAAAATCATCCACTTTGTTTTCAGTATATTGGTAACGCACACCACCGCTTAAGGTAAACATCGGCGTGATGTCATAGCTGCTTTGTAAAAATGTCGCCATGTTTGTGGTGGTATAGCTTGGGTAGCGGCCAATTTGGAACGCTTTGGTGAGATCCATTCCCCCTGATTCTTTTGCACGCTCCAAATCAAAAAACATTTGGTTTGCACGAAATTGCTCGTGCTCCGCATCGACACCATAAGTTAGCGTCAATTCATCAAGGGGTTGACTATTAAATGTCAGCTTAGTGCCATAGAAATTGGTTTGTTGATCAGAGGAACTGATACTCGAAACCTCTTTTCCTGTTAACGTTGGGAACGGGTAAAATTTTTGTGATTCATCACGGTAGTAGACCTGAGCAACAAAATCTTGCCCAAACATATCTGCATTTGAATACTGTAAATTAAGCAAGTTACGCTCAGTGCCTGGTAAGCGGTCTGAACTTAATTTACCACTGTTATAGGCCTTACCATCCCCCTTCACTGCAGAAAAATCTTTGCCTAAATATAGGCCATGCTTACCATCAGACTCGCTTTTATAGTGCTGATAGGTCGCTTGAATCTGTTGTGTTTCATTTATTTTTACGGAGCCTGATGCCATCACATCGAGACGATCGGAAAACTGTAACCCTGTTTGGGTATTATCAATATTAATCGCGTCGCCTTTACCATCATACCAGCCACCATAGCGTTGATAGGCGACAGAAATACGACCATACGCATTTTCATTACCACCGCTCACTGCTGCCGCGACATTTTCATCATGATCTTTCCCGTTATTAAAACCTGTTTTCCCACCTAATTGCAGGGAAACTTGTTTTTCTTCTTGGCCTTTTTTTGTCACGATATTAATTAAACCACCGCTACTGCCGCCACCGTACATCGCAGTCGCACCAGAAATGACTTCAATATGATTGATATTAAAAGGATCAATCGAATCTAACTGGCGACTGTCACTACGTGAGGAGTTAAGGCGTACCCCGTCCACCATCACTATCATTGAGCGACCACGCATATTCATCCCGTAGTTTGTACGGCCTTGGCCGCTCACGCTCATTCCTGGAATTAACTGCGATAAAATATCCTTTAACTCTTTCCCACCCTCTGCTTGCTGCTCAATTTCGGCGTTATCAATGACCCAAGTGGTTTGTGCCATTTCTGAAACTGATTTGTAGCCACGAGTTGCAGAGACTGTAATTTTCTCTTCTTTGTTATCAGCGGCCAATACCGAGGGGGATATAAAAGGTAGCAAGCAAGGGGAGAGAATAAAAAGATGTTTTATTTTCATTGAGTTAAAACCTTTAAATATAATTATTGATACCATCGTTATCAGCGCCAGAACCAATAACGACACATGATTAAATCACCGCTAACTATATTGCGGAAAAACTATTCGCAATAGTAACTGATAATCACGTTCAATATAAGAATTATTATCATTACAGTAATGAATTAAAAGGTTATTTGTGTTAGGTAACGTTTTCAGCGCATCCTTGAGCATATGAGTGCGCATTCCTTATTTCATTTCACACTGACCACGGCAATGTAATTTAGCTTTCCACGGTTTTGTCGAAAATGGCGGAACATACGTAAAAATTGCGGGCGATTTTCTTTTTTTAATGCATTACGAATAATTTTCATTGCTCCCAATAGACCTTCATCATAAATCAACCCTTTTGGGGATAATAAGGTCATCGGCCCTGTGCTGGACATCACAGCAGTGGATAATGTCAGGTAAATGAAATAGCGATTTCCCGTTGTGGGACTACATCGCACAATGCAGTGAGGTAATTTAATTGATAAGACATATATTCACCTTAGTATTAACAATGTTTATCATTTCTATTTGAAGATAAAAAATAAGTGGAAGAAAACCGTTTCCCTATAACATTTGTCAAAACTGAAAATAAATTCAGCCTTATTAAAAATATAAATATTAATTTATATTAAATTCAAGCCAATTATTAACATTGTCATAAATACCTTTTTTATTTTAAATAATCACTCGTATTTAAATGCATTTTTATTTTAAAAATAATTCATTCCATATACTAATTTAATTAAAAGAGAAACTATGAATATTAAAACTTTCAAATTCATTGATATTTATACCAATGGGATTTTTGTTGAATTCAATAATAAAGAAAATAAATTATTATCAATTCATTTGCTTTTAAATGATGAAATTATAGAAAAAACCGAAACCACAGGTGAAAGTCATTTATTTTCTATCGATAAATCAGGCCACTATCGTGTAGAGATTAGCCTGGAGGCTGAAAACACAGCAAACATCCAATCAAAGGAAATTTATTTTCATATCAGTGAAGGTGAAAGAAAAAACAAAATTAAAACCACCACTAAAGAAAAAACAATCAATCAAAAAATAGCTGGTATTTCTAATTATTATTTAGATATAAAAGCAAAAAAGAAAAATTATGATAAAATAAAACAAGATTTAACTTTTTACTCAAAGCTCCCGACTTTAGAATTAAAAAGGTCATTAATTTATGACACATTAAATGAATATGATTATTTTACGTTCCATGGAGACGGTAAATTTGAAATCTTAGTTGAGCTAGCGGAACAAATAGAGAGTTTAGATTATGTCGAGTATTGTTCCGTCACTCCAGATACCACAGGGTATCTGGCCCCAGAACTGCCCGTAAACCCTGAGCAACTTGACGATATTGAAAGCGAAAGTGACGATTTTATTACCCCTGATTTTACGCCAAGACAAACTTACCTTGATGCGCCCAAAGGGATGAACATCCGCGATGCATGGGCAAAAAATATTAATGGTTCATCCGCAGTCGTACGTCACTTAGACTTTGGTGTCTACCGAAACCATGAGGATTTAATCGACTCAAATATCGTTGTGGTGAATAGCCGCCCAGAAAGTGAAGACTGTAATCATGGCACTGCATCAACAGGCTGTATCGTAGCAACGCTCAATAAATTTGGTGTTACAGGTATTGCCCATCACTGCCAATTTTACTTCTATGACACAGGTGACCTAGATTTAATCGTCAATCATGTGCAGCCTGGTGATATTGTCAGCCTAGATATACAGTTTAGTGTTGGAGGAAAACTGCTCCCTGCCACTGCAATACGTAGCTGGTGGGAACGTATGAAAATTATCGTGGATAAAGGTGCAACAGTTATCCTTGCGGCGGGCAATGGCGGATTGGATTTAAGTGAACCTGGCGTGATGCAGGATTTCGGTGATAGTGGCAGTATTTTAGTGGGTGCTTGTAACCACCAAAACGGAACACGGGCTTATTTCTCGAACTATAACCCAGAAGTTGCCTTTGTGAATTCTTGGGGAGACTGGAGTGTCACCACAACAGGTTATGGCTCATTACAAAAATTACCAGGGAACAACCGCAATTATTCAAATAATTATTCGGGTACATCCAGCGCTACACCACTATGCTCAGGTGCATTAGCGTTAATTCAAGATTACGCGAAAAAACAAGGGGCAATATTATCTCCGTGGCAAATGCGTACCGTTATTGCTGCATCAAATTATACTGAAGGTGTATCACACGGCATTGGTTGTCGACCCAATGTAGATTACTTGTTTGGTATCGTTGATAGCATCATCCGCAAGTCAGACTTACCCGAAAGCGCGTAGTTTACATATATTCAAGCCGCCGTCTATCACGTGGCGGCATTTCCCCCTTCAAGGGTTAAGACAGATGTACAAACTTTTTCAAGTAACGCTTTGTTATGACTAAAAATAATCATTCCTAAGGGGCGTGCTTCTGAAAGCTGAATTAAAAACTGCCAAATCTCTTTTTGTAAGTGCGCATCTAACTGCGCAGTAATTTCATCCGCAATTAAAATTTGTGTTCGTGGGTCAAGAGCCCGTAACAATGCAATCCGCGCCAGCTCCCCTCCAGATAACTCAGTAGGCCGTCTCTCCAACCATTGTGGTTTGATAGAAAAGCGTTCAAGCCAGTCTGAGTCAGGTTGCCAAGCATCTCGTAAACTCGCCCCTACCGTGCGATATGGATTAAAACTTTTTTCAGGGTGCTGGGGAACAAGTTGAATGGGGCAATAACCTTGCTTAGAAAGTGGCTTTCCCGTGAATAGAATCGAACCATTAGAAGGTGCTTGCCACTGTGCTAAAACGCGACCAAGCGTTGTTTTACCAAAACCGCTGGGTGCAGAGATACCGAGGCGTTCATTCGGCGCAAGGGAAAAACTAAAGTCCCGCCAAAGGGCTTTCCCACCTTGATCAATATTCAGGTTTTTAACCGCTAAAATAGGTTCGATATCCTTCATTTCATTGCCATAAATTGATGTTCTGGTAGTGCATTCCACAAGGATTGCAGCCATTTTCCACCACCGCCTTGTTTTAAGGTTTGGCTACTTAACACATCCTCTAGCGCCCCATTACGCAGTAATGCAACACGGTCAGCAAAACGCACCGCCATGGATAAATCATGAGTAACCCATAAAATACCTCGCCCATCACGGCACAAGGATTTCATATTTTCAAGCAGTTGCAGCGCATGTTCATCATCCAACCAAGACGAAATCTCATCCGCGAGGATATATTGTGCACGGGATAATGTTGCACTGCTTGCCAGTACTCGCTTTGCCATTCCTCCAGATAACTGGCTTGGGTAGCTATTCACCAAATTTTCTTGCAAGTTATATTGCTGAAGATGGCGCGCCACATCGTGCATTTTAATGTGTTGGCCGCTGAGTACTGCAGCCCTTTCAAGCTGAGGACCAATTTGGATCAAGGGATTTAGAGCACTAACCCCTTGAGGTATATAACATAACGAGTTGCCCCGATGCTGTGCCTTGTTTTCTTCCGTCAATGCATTGCCATTCAGACTGATATTTCCTTGGCTGCGCATATTATCTGGCAATAAGCCTAGAACACTTTGTAATAAAAGGCTTTTTCCTTCTCCGCTTCCACCAATCAAAGCGACCATTTCCCCTGGCTGAATATCGAGTGAAATGTCTTGCAGTAATGGTGACCATTGTTTACGCCCTAACCAACGAAATTTTGCGACATCAATAGTCAGCTTATCTAAGCTCAACATGTTGCCCCCTTTAGCCATAGCTGCGCCGCGGCTTTTGCAAATTGGTCAAATAACAACACTAACCCCATCAAAGCGACACCGGGAAACACCACCAGCCACCACGCCCCTGTACTGAGATAACGTAGTGCATCTGACAATAAAATACCCAATGAAGGTTCATGTGGCGATAGCCCAAAGCCAAGGAAACTCAGTGCCGCACTGTGAAGTACCGCGTGTGGGAACATCAACAACGTACCGACCATCCACTGCGGTAAAATCATGGGTAAATAATGGTAACGCCAACGGTAAACGGCACTATTGCCAATACGCTGGGATAGCATGATGTAATCCGCCTGCTTCACTCGCAGTAACTCGGAACGCAAAATCAGGGTAAGCTTAGGCCAGTGAGTGAGCGCAACCGCCCAGATTACCCCCATTTTTCCGCCGCCCAAAGTAAAGCAAATTAGTACGAGTAACAAAAGATGTGGCAATGCTAATAGTGCATCAATGACGCCGCGTACCGCGTAATCCATCACTTTGCTCACGGAAGACAACCCGGCCATCACTAAAGCGATAAACCCACTGGATACAGCCGCAATCAAACCAATTTGTAAGCTAGTCGCGACGCCTTGGAATGTTCTTTCGAAGAGGTCTCGGCCTAAATTATCCGTACCAAATAAATGAGCCCAAGAAGGGGCAAGCCGCCTATCCAATAGGTTCATTTCAATGTCGGCAGATGACAACCACACGGCATAGCTCGCTAAAATAACCAATAACGTTAGTGAGATAATTAATTTAAATAGCGCTCGATTTGGGTTGTAGGTCATGCGTCTCTCATCACTCCCTTATTCACTTTTTTCAATAAGACATCGGCAACCGTATTACTGAAAAAAATCAGAGTGGCACACAACATCACAATCCCCATCAATAAGGGGATATCGCCTCGTAAACCCGCATCGATGGTCGCTTGCCCCAGCCCTGGGTACGCAAACACTTTCTCAGCAAGAAGCGCCCCACTGAGCAATTCGCCCACAGACGCGAACTGCAAACAAATGGCTGGGGTGATAGCATGTTTAAGTACATGAAAACCTATCATTGACCAACCTTTATCCCCTTGCGCTTGGGCGTAATGAATAAACTCGCTGTTCATTACTTCCATTACTTTTGCTCGGGTGTGTAAGGCAATATTCCCTACGCCCAACATCCCTAACGCAATCACAGGTAAAACAAGGTGATGAAGTTTTTGGGAAAATGTCGCCGTTTCTTCATCTAAACCAATCGGCCATGCACAGCAAATCGGCGCCCACTGCAAGGACACCGCAAACAGCGAAAGCAGTAATAATCCGACCCAAAATACAGGGATAGATGCTAATAGGTAACTAAGGGTTGAAATCAGCTTATCTGGCCAGCGGTTGAGATAACGCCCTGCGACTAAGCCCAACACAAATCCAACGATACCCGAAAAAAGCCAAGCACAGATAAGCAGTGCTAACGAGGGAACAAGGCGATCCGCTATCACTTGCACAACGGGGGTGTTGTACAACATGGAATAGCCCATATCCCCTTGTAACATTTGTGAAAACCAGCGCCAAAATTGCACCCATAGCGGCTGGTCAAGCCCCCAGCGAGCCGCAATTAAGGCGTATTGCTCGGGGGGGACATGCAATAAATCATTACCGATATAGGCTTTTATTGGGTCGATAGGCGAATAGCTTAACAGGATAAAGATCCCTGCCGCTGTCACTGTCAACAAACAGATAAAACGCAATAAAAGCCCAAGAGTCGTCCGCATTACTGGCAAGTCCATGCCCATTCATCAACGTTATTTAACACTGACCAAGAGCCGTGAATTTCAGGCGCACTGGTGCCTAAATCTACACAATTATTCAGCAAATAAATATGTTGTAAGTTCATCAACCAAGCCCATGCGGCATCCCCTTTAATGCCCACGCCCGTTGTGCCATTCCAATCCACTTTTTGCCATAACGGGATAGCCGCATTTTGGTCTGGTTGGCGCAGTGCTTCTTCAATTAACTCATCAACCGCTGCATTTTTATAATAACCTGGATTATAGAAACCAACGCCTGCGGCTTTACTACTGTAGTTATGGACAATTTCCATTGGGTCTAAGCTGCCCCAACCAAACAAGGTTGGGTTGGCGTGCATATTGCGCTCAACGGTTTCCCAACTTCCCGATTTTAAATCTATTTCGATGCCGATAGGTTTTAAGCTTGAGCGGATAGCCTGGGCTAAATCACGGCGTGTGGTATCACCGCTGGCATACCAGAGTGTCAGTTTTGCCACTTTGCCGTTTTTTTCACGCAGGCCATCTTTATTCAGCTTCCAGCCCGCCTCTTCTAAAATAGATTTGGCTTTTTCGGTGTCGCCATCTTTAAAGGCGGAATCAGGGCTATTCCACGGTAGCCCTGCCACACCTGTATAAGCGGGAACAGCAAAACCTTCGAGGACAGATGCGGCTAATAATTTACGGTCAAAAGCGTAGTTAATCGCCTTACGCACCGCAACATCAGAGGTAATATCATTCCCCACAGGGTTACCCTGTGCATCTTTTCCACCTGCTGGTGGAATTGGGAAGGAAATACCACGGTTTTCCACACTATAGCGCTCCACTAACTTCATGTTTTTGACGTTATTAGCATTGGCAGCCACCGCTGCGGGAATACGGACAATTTCCAGCTGGTTACTTTGTGCCGCAGCAAAGGCCGCATCTTCATCAAGGAAGACGAAAACCATTTTATTGAAATCATTTTTTGGCCCAGCGTAGTACGGGTTTTGCTCAACAATTAATTGCTGCCCTGGCTGGAACGCCACTAAACGGTATGGTCCTGCGCCAATTGGGTTATGCGCATAGGTTTTTGCATCGTATTTATCAGCACAAACAATCCCAAGGGAGCCTAATACATTGATAAAAGTACTTTGTGGAGAAGATAAGGTGATTTTGACGGTTAATGGGTCAATTTCCTCAGCTTTTGCAAAATTACCCATATCCACTTTGCCGCCGCTCGCAGCGGCATTATTGTAGGTAAATACTACATCTTTTGCAGTTAATGGCGAACCATCTGAAAATTTCAATCCTTTTTTTAGCGTTAATGTCCACTCTTTCCCATCGGCATTGTGTTGGTAGTTTTCCAGCATATAGCTGTGCCATGAAAGGTCGGCTTTTTGTTTGAGTAATGGGCTGTGTAACAGAAGGTAGCTGCCGTGGCTCCACCCGAGCATTGGGTCAAAACCTTCAGTCGGTTCTGCACCAATCGCTAAACGTAATGTTTGTGAATGAGCTGGTTCTGCGGCCTGTGATGGCAGCGTCAGCCCCATTAAACACATAGCCGCAACGATATTTTTAATCATACATCCCTCGATAGTTTAGTTTTATTTTTATCACTAAATAAAAATGAAACATCATCAGGCAGTTAATGATATTGGTAACCATTAATTGCCGCTATTGGTGAGATATTCACTGTGCGTAGAGTAACAATGTTTAGTTATATTAAATTTTAAACCACGCTTTCTACGTTCTATATCAATAGAACTTCGAATTTAATGAATAATTCGTAAAAACTCAGCCCCTTTTTGATTTACCTTAATAAATCAAAAAGTAAAATTTACGCTTCCACGTCTTTATCAAATTCAATAGGCGTGGAGTTTAACGATAAATCAGTTATAAAAGACCGGTCATTAGACTGCCTTGATTGCAACCGAAATTGCGATGGCGTCATGGCGTATTTTTTCTTAAATACATCACAAAAATAGGCATTGCTACCAAACCCACATCGATGGCTAATTTGAAATACCGAATAATTTGAGAAGGTTAAATAATTTAATGCCATTCCCATTCGCACATCCAATAATAATTGGCGGAATGATACCCCTTCTCGATTAAGGTGCCTACGCAACGTCGATGGTGTGGTAAATAAGACCTTAGCAACATCCTCTAAGTGCCATTTTTTCTGCGGTTCTTGGGTAATTAAATGGGTAATGGCTTGGTTTTTCGGCTCATCATAATTAAAGCGGAAAATGTTGAGAATATCGACGCCCGCTTGGTATATCGCCAGTAAAATAAAGTACAGGCTTTGCTTCATTAACAACGCTTCTTGAGATTGGCTTTGTTGTTTTAATGGTAAACATTGCTTGAGCAAACTGAAATTATCACTGACCGTTTCAGGGGTTAATACCTGAAACGTGGGAACGTGGCTCGTTAGCGGCGCGCCTGACTTCATTAAGGTCTTTAATAATAAAAAGACCGATTCTAACTCTGAGTCCGCAATCGACAGTGTGTGCAGCTCAATCGATTGATTAGATGCGCACTCCATATTGCAGGAGACTTGGCTGTATTTTGGAATAATAAGCGTCAAATTAGACTGAACATCAATAGATTGACCATTAATCACCACATTCCCTTTCGCTCCTTGCAGCATGGCTATCATCGCGCTTTCAATATAAAACGCTTTTAACACCATTTGGTTTGATGAAAGAAAATATTTATATTCCATAATCTCAATAAACTTTGGTCAAAGTCAGAAATCATCTGCTAGAAAAAGCAGCTTGATGGGCAGACAGAAATACAGCCATTCAGATAAATAGCAAATAATTACGCTAGTTAATGGCTTCCGCTACCTTGCTAGAATGCGGCTCAGAATATAGTCCTGTTAAGTAAAAATCGCAATATAGAGATCCGCTCATTTTTTACTGTTATTTTATGCATTGTGCATTTTTCTAAATAAATTGCTATTTAATTGAAAGGCAATTTTCGATAGAAGGTGTAAAATCGCGCGTCAGATGAATACGAGCCTATAACGCATCATTATAGATAATTATTTTTCGTGTTCATTCACATCCTACCCTACTTGCATTGGCTTATACCACTTAGGGGCTGTTTATCTTTGCTGCTGATTTTTACAGCTAAAAAAGGTCAAAAAAAACAATTCAAAAAATAGATAAAAGTGTGTCAATCAAGCTGACTTATTATTTGAGTTAAGTATTGTGCATAAATACTGCCCTACGGGTTCGATTAAAGCACGTATCACTCATTTGATGCGACGTTGAGAGACTCTTGCCTAAAATGGCTTTAATTCGAATAAAAATTGACCATCAAAGATAAACAGCCCCTAAAGCCCAAACCATTCGGTGAGGGGTATAACTAAACATGTTCGCGTATTGTTCATTACCTGATTTGCAGGAGAAAGTATGTCTGAGTTTTCAGGATCAGGTTGGTTAGCTGAGATTTTTTTACGCTATGAACTCAAACGGGGTACAACACGCCTGACCGATAAACAACATATCGGCCCTTTAATGGTGCAAAGGCCATTTTACCCCGAACCAAGGGTTGCCCACACCTATTTACTTCATCCCCCTGGTGGTGTGGTGGGTGGAGATAAACTCCTGATTAATATTGACGTGCAGCCGTATGCCCATTCACTGCTGACCACCCCAGGTGCGACCAAATTTTATCGCAGCGCAGGCGGTATTGCCCGACAAGTACAGAATTTAACGGTTGCCGCTGAGGGCTTTTTAGAGTGGCTACCGCAGGAAAATATTTTTTTCCCTGATGCACAGGTTAGGCTAGAAACCCATATACATGTCGCTGCATCATCAAAATTTATCGGCTGGGAAATTCAATGTTTAGGCCGCCCTGTTTTGGGGGAATGGTTTGAAAATGGCGATGTGCGTGGGCGCTTTAATTTTTACATTGATGACACCCTTACGCTGACTGAATCCCTGTTTATCGATGGCACACAAAAACAGTCTGCTGTCATGCGTGAGTTTCCCATGATGGGGTCGATGTACATTTACCCTGCCAGTGATGAATTAAAAGAAAAAATCCAACAACATTTAGGTGATTTTTTATCCCCAACGGATAGCCCCATTGAGTATGGGCTAACGGATGTGGATGGCATTTTAGTTTTACGATTATTAGGCACGCAAACTGAGCCGATGATGGCCTGTTTTGCCCATATTTGGCAAACCACGCGGCAGTATTGGCTAGGTTATTGCCCTGAACCTCCCCGTATTTGGGCAACATAAATTTTTCGTTTTAGGAGCAAAAATGGAACTCACCCCAAGAGAAAAAGATAAGTTATTGCTTTTTACCGCAGGCCTTGTCGCTGAAAGGCGCTTAGCCCGTGGGTTAAAACTGAATTACCCAGAAGCCGTTGCCCTAATAAGCTGCGCCATTATGGAAGGCGCACGTGACGGAAAAACGGTCGCCCAACTAATGAGCGAAGGCAGAACGGTGCTCAGTGCGGAGCAAGTCATGGAAGGCGTGCCTGAAATGATCAAAGACATTCAAGTGGAATGCACATTCCCTGACGGCACAAAACTTGTGTCCATTCACGACCCAATTGTATAGGTGGCAATATGATCCCCGGTGAAATTAAAGTGAATCAGGCTTTAGGCGACATCGAACTGAATGCGGGTCGTGAAACCAAAACCATTCAAGTGGCAAATCATGGTGATAGACCGATTCAAGTCGGCTCTCATTACCACTTTTATGAAGTGAATGATTTTTTGAAATTTGAACGAGACAGCACGCTCGGTTTTCGTTTAAACATCCCTGCGGGTATGGCGGTGCGTTTTGAACCAGGCCAAAGCCGCACGGTGGAATTGGTGGCATTTAGCGGTAAACGAGAAATTTACGGCTTCCATGGCAAAGTCATGGGTAAATTAGAGAGTGAGAAATAACCATGAAAACCATCTCACGGCAAGCGTATGCGGATATGTTTGGGCCAACCCAAGGCGACCGTGTACGCTTAGCAGATACAGAACTGTTTTTAGAAATTGAAAAAGACTTCACCACCTATGGGGAAGAAGTCAAATTTGGTGGCGGTAAAGTCATTCGTGATGGTATGGGACAAAGCCAAGTCACTAGCGATAAATGTGTCGATGTGCTGATCACCAACGCCATTATTTTAGACCATTGGGGCATCGTTAAAGCCGATATCGGCATCAAAAATGGCCGTATTGCAGGTATTGGTAAAGCGGGTAACCCTGATGTACAGCCGAATGTGGATATCGTGGTTGGCCCTGGTACAGAAGTGGTCGCGGGTGAAGGCAAAATTGTCACCGCAGGCGGCGTCGATACCCACATTCACTTTATTTGCCCGCAGCAAGCCGAAGAAGGCTTAGTTTCTGGTGTCACCACCTTTATTGGTGGTGGAACAGGCCCTGTCGCAGGCACTAACGCCACAACGGTCACACCCGGCATTTGGAATATGTACCGCATGTTAGAGGCCGTAGATGAGCTGCCAATTAACGTGGGGCTATTTGGTAAAGGCTGCGTAAGTCAACCCGAAGCCATTCGTGAGCAAGTGACCGCAGGTGCAATTGGCCTGAAAATTCACGAAGACTGGGGCGCAACCCCGATGGCAATCCACAACTGCTTGAATGTCGCCGATGAAATGGACGTGCAAGTGGCAATTCACTCCGACACCTTAAACGAAGGCGGCTTCTACGAAGAAACAGTAAAAGCCATCGGTGGGCGCGTGATCCACGTGTTCCATACAGAAGGCGCAGGGGGCGGCCATGCCCCTGACGTGATCAAATCCGTTGGGGAGCCAAATATTTTGCCCGCCTCGACCAACCCAACCATGCCGTACACCATCAATACAGTGGACGAACATCTGGATATGTTGATGGTGTGCCATCACCTTGACCCGTCAATTCCTGAAGATGTGGCCTTTGCTGAGTCACGTATTCGCCGTGAAACCATTGCCGCAGAAGATATTTTGCATGATATGGGCGCGATTTCCGTGATGTCTTCGGACTCCCAAGCCATGGGGCGCGTAGGTGAAGTGATTATGCGCACGTGGCAATGTGCCCACAAAATGAAATTGCAACGCGGCACGATGGAAGGCGATACCCCAGACAGCGATAACAACCGTATTAAGCGCTACGTGGCGAAATACACGATCAACCCTGCGTTAGCCCATGGTATTGCTCATGAAGTCGGATCGATAGAGAAAGGCAAATTAGCCGATATCATCCTGTGGGACCCCGCATTTTTTGGCGTCAAACCTGCGCTTATCATGAAAGGTGGCCTTGTGGCGTATGCGCCAATGGGGGATATCAACGCCGCCATTCCAACGCCGCAACCTGTGCATTACCGCCCAATGTATGGCGCTCTCGGTAAAGCGAAGTACCAAACCTCGATGATTTTTATGTCAAATGCGGGGATTGAGGCGGGCGTCCCCGAAAAGCTTGGCTTACAAAGCTTAATCGGCCGTGTTGAGGGTTGCCGCAATATCAGCAAGGCCTCCATGGTGCACAACAGCTATGTGCCGCATATTGAGCTAGACCCTCAAACCTATATTGTTAAAGCCGATGGCGTACCGCTGGTGTGTGAGCCAGCCACTGAGTTGCCAATGGCACAACGTTACTTTTTATTCTGACCCCTGATTAAGAGCCAGAAAATGAAAAAATTTATTAAAGTCGTTCCACCAGAACAACAGACAGACACTGAATTGTCCCTATGCTTAACCATGGATGAACGCACCAAAAGTCGCTTAAAAGTCACCTTAAGTGATGGGCAAGATGCGGGGTTATTTTTACCCCGTGGCACCATTTTAAAAGAAGGGGATATTTTAGCGACAGAAGACGGTGAACAGGTCGCCATTATCGCGGCAAAAGAGCAAGTTTCCACCGTTTACAGCGATGACCCTCTGTTACTGGCACGGGTTTGCTACCACTTAGGTAACCGCCATGTTCCTCTGCAAATTGAAGCAGGCTGGTGCCGTTATTTTCACGACCATGTTTTAGACGATATGGCGCGTGGATTAGGTGCAACGGTCAGTGTGGGTCTGGAAAAATACCAACCAGAACCAGGGGCTTATGGCGGTTCATCGGGTGGTCATCATCACCATCATCATGACCACGATGATCACCATCACCACCACTAATCAGATTCAGGGAGTGTATCGATGCTAGCGGATTTGCGTTTATACCAATTAGTCAGCCCGTCCTTACCTGTGGGGTCATTTACCTATTCCCAAGGGCTAGAATGGGCGATAGAAAAAGGCTGGGTGACAACGCCAGATACCCTCGCCAATTGGCTAACGGCACAAATGACTCACGCAATCGCGACATTGGAACTCCCTGTTCTGCGGCAAATTCACGCCAATCTTTCACGCTCTGACTGGCAGCAGGTGACTTATTGGTGTGACTTTATTATTGCCAGCCGTGAAACCAAAGAGCTTCGCCAAGAAGAGCGCCAGCGAGGCATTGCCTTTGCCCGCTTGCTCCCCCAACTGGCGATTGAGCTTGATGCCACGGCATTAGCGTGCGTGAAAAAAACACAATTAATGGCCTTTGCCCTTGCCGCCACGCATTGGAACATTGACGTTGAAAAGCTGTGCACCGCCTACACGTGGGGCTGGCTGGAAAACACCGTGATGTCTGGCGTGAAATTAATTCCACTGGGTCAAAGCGCGGGGCAACATATTTTGTTTACCCTTGCCGAACGTATCCCTGAAATTGTGGCGCAATCTGCCACATGGACGGTTGATGATATCGGCAGTTTTACCCCTGCACAAATCATTGCCAGCAGTCGGCATGAAACCCAATACACTCGACTTTTTCGTTCATGAGAAAACACACAATGCAAGAATATAACCAACCCCTGCGAATTGGTGTCGGTGGCCCTGTTGGTTCAGGGAAAACCGCCCTATTAGAAGTTTTATGTAAAGCGATGCGCGATACTTACCAAATTGCCGTCGTGACCAATGATATCTATACCCAAGAAGATGCCAAGATCCTTACCCGTGCCGAAGCATTAGACGCCGACCGCATTATTGGTGTGGAAACAGGCGGCTGCCCGCACACCGCGATCCGTGAAGATGCCTCCATGAACCTTGCGGCCGTTGAAGAGCTGGCAATGCGCCACAAAAATCTGGATATTGTATTTGTGGAAAGTGGCGGCGATAATCTGAGCGCCACATTCAGCCCAGAGCTGGCGGACTTAACCATTTATGTTATCGACGTCGCAGAAGGCGAAAAAATCCCACGTAAAGGCGGCCCAGGGATCACCCATTCCGACTTATTAGTGATCAATAAGATTGACCTCGCTCCCTATGTTGGCGCGTCATTGGAAGTGATGGAAGCCGATACCGCCAGAATGCGCCCAGTGAAACCGTATGTTTTCACGAATTTAAAGAAACAAGTCGGCTTAGAAACCATTATCGAGTTTATTATCGATAAAGGCATGTTAAGGCGTTAATCGCTTTCGCCACAGAGAATAGGCTTATCTAGCCTGATTTTCTGTGGTTTTTATCCATATTCACTTCATGCTATACCTGATTCAGTAAAACAGAATGGGTACCGGTGAGAGGTTTACCAAACACACCGTAAAGCCCTGTCGTTCAGGCTGGGGAGGATGTCAATGAAGCTCAGAAGCTAATAACCGGATATATGATCGCATATTACAACCGAGTCAGGCCTCATCAATAGAGTAATGGATTCACGCCCAATAAATCTGAACGACTATTTTGGAAAAACTCGAAAACAGTGGCCAAATTTTATTGACCACTGCACGTTTATTTTATGGGAAATCAACTTATTGCTGATATTAATTTTTAACTTTTTCTGTTAAATCATCACTATAGGTTTCTTTCGTAGCACAGACGCAAGCTATTGTCACTAAAGCCATGCACGCTAAAAATGCAGAGATAGGCCATGAATTCCCCCCCGACCATACCAGTAAAAGCGTTGCAATCATTGGAGTAAGTCCACCCACAACATTTGCGAGTTGGAAACCTAAAGACACACCGGTATACCTGACTTTTGTATCAAACAACTCAGAGAAAAATGCGGGTTGTACACTAAACATCATTCCTAATCCGACTGAATAACAGAATGAGGTGGCGAACATAAACATTTTAACGGAGCCGCTATCAATCATCCAAAATAAAGGAAAAGCAAAGATAAAAGTAATTGTGGCACCCGCTAAATAAACAGGCCGACGCCCGATTTTATCCGATAACCAACCAAAGAATGGGAAGGTAAAAATGCCACAAAAACTCGCTAGCAATAAACCGTTTAATGCTGTTTCACGAGTGAAATCTAACTCACGAGTCACATACGACATGAAAAATGCCACAGTTAGCCACCCTAACACAATTTCCCCCATTCGCATGCCCATGGCTAGAAATACAGATTTACGGTAATGCTTTAATACTGTTAATACTGGGTATTTTTGTTCTTTCGTTTGGGTTGTTTCTTGTTGGCGTTGGTTTTCTTTAAACACTGGGGTTTCTTCAATATTTGCTCGGATATATAACCCAATAAATAATAACAAAATACTCACTAAGAAAGGCATTCTCCAACCCCAGGACATTAAATCATCCTCTGGCAACATGACAACTAAAGCAAAAACTCCCGTTGCAATAAACAACCCTAATACATTCCCTAATTGAACAAAGGTACCAAAAAAACCTCGACGATGACGTGGCGCATATTCCGTAATTAGTGTTGTCGCACCTCCCCACTCACCTCCGATGGCAAAACCTTGGCAAAGACGTAGAAAGATTAAGAGTAACGGAGCCGCATTTCCTATCGATTCATAAGAAGGGATTAATCCAATGCAAAAAGTGGATATTCCCATAATCATCAACGAAATCACCAACGATTTTTTACGGCCTATTTTGTCTCCATAGTGACCAAAAACGATGGCACCAATAGGACGACTCACAAACGTGATAGACAACGTTAAAAACGAAACGATCAATGCCATTAACGGCGATAAATTTGGGAAAAATAGTGTTGGAAAAACTAATGCCGCTGCTGTGCCATAAATAAAAAAGTCATAAAACTCAATGGTTGTTCCTGCTAGTCCTGAGCCAAGAACGGTAACAAGCTTACGTTGCTGCTTTTTTTCTTGTTCACTTTCTTCATGTACCTGAGCTGTACTTGTCGTGGGTGTTAGTAGTGTCATTTTCAAATCCTCTACACGGTGATTATCGGTGTGCTTGCATTCGTTATATTATGTAAATACCTTGTTATTTGCTAACTCGAGTTAGCTGATAATAGCAAAGGATATGATTGCTCAAAGTTATTATTTATAATTTTGTGATGACGATCTTTTAATCTCTTATAACAATTTGATTTATTAATCAAAAATATTTTATTCATTAATATAGCATTATATTTTCACTGATTTCATACAAAAAATTGAAGGTGAGCAAACTCAGCACAACAACTCAAACGAACACAACAGAAGAAAATTAAACAAATCATTAACACTTGAAGGGTATCAAAATAAAACCAAGCTCTTCGCAAAACAATAGATATAAAAATAAACACTTTAACTACAATGATTTAAAAAACCAACCATGATGTTCATCACATATTTAGTTTAAACAAATTGTGTTACACAACCAATAATAATATTTTGCTAACTCGAATTAGCACACTTGACACACTCAGCATTTATCATCAGGAGAGCTTCCTATGTTGACTTTTACTCCCCCTAACCGTCCAAAATTAATAACAACTCAACCCAATGAAGTATTATTGGTGACAAATGCTGACTTACGCGAACCTGCGAATGTGACCTGTTGGCCCACGCAGTCTCTGTATGAACAGCGCTTAGCCGATGCGCTAAACACCCTTGGCTACCAAGTCAAACGGGCGCACCCCGTGGATAAAGAAAGAGGACATGGGTTCATCAGTAACCAGCGAGAAGGAAGTGATATTTTTGCGCAAATAGCACCTGATGCCCCCGTTATTGTGTTATTAACGGCATGGCAATATTCACACCATATTGCCCCTTCATTAGTCCATCATCGCGGCCCAATTTTATTGTTAGCCAACTTTGATGGCACATGGCCAGGGCTAGTTGGTATGCTGTGTATGGCGGGTTGTTTAACAAGTTTAGGCTGCCATTATTCACGGTTGTGGTCTGAAACATTCACTGATGAATTCTTTATGAAAGGATTACAGACGTGGCTTGATGATGGTTTTCTCAATCATAAATTGGATTATTTATACCCGCTAAAAGCAACTGATGCCGTTATGGGAACCCCTGAGGGCAAAATCGGCCGTGAAATGGGCCAAGCCATGTTGCGTGATAAAGCTATTATTGGTTTATTTGATAGTTTTTGCATGGGGATGATTAATGGTGTTTTCCCACAAAAATCAATGATTGATATTGGAATGCCGATTGAATCCTTATCTCAATCCGCCTTGCTAGTAGAAATGCAAAAAGTACCACAATCCCTACGAGAAGCCTGCTTGGCATGGTATCAATCCCAAGGAATGACATTTAAATTTGGCACAAACCACAGCAACGAATTAACCCGTGATCAAGTATTAGAACAGTGTGCCATGATGATTGCGATGGCTCGGTTCACAAAAAGATTTGGTTTAAGCGCTGTTGGGGTGCAATACCAACAAGGCTTGAAAGATAGTTGTGCTGCTTCTGACTTTGCAGAAGGCGCTATCGGTAACTCTGCACGCTTCCCTATTCCCGATGAAAACGGTGAAATCATTGCTCCAAACTTGCCTATCACCTGTATTAATGAAGTGGATATGGGTAGCGCTATTCCGCAAGTCATTATGGCTAAGCTATTGCAATCATTAAATATTGCTAGTGAAACAACATTACATGACATTCGTTGGGGAAGCGAGTATGAAGGCACTTTCTATTGGGATTTTGAAATTTCAGGCGCAGTTCCATTTGCACACCTAAAAGGCGGTATTGCTGGGGCAACAGGTTATCGTCAGCCGCCAATGTTCTTCCCTTTTGGCGGTTCCACAATCGCAGGGCAAGGGAAAAAAGGCCGCTTTATCTGGGCTCGTGCCCACTATGAAGGGCTCCAAGTGGTTATGCATATTGGGACTGGTACCGCCGTTGAACTTCCAGATGCCGAATTTGAACGCCGCCGCTTAGCAACAAACTATGAATGGCCATTATTAAATGCTGTACTTGATGGTGTTTCCCGTGATTCATTAATGGCGGGGCATCAAAGTAACCACCTGTCGATTGCCTATGTTGATGAGGACGTTTTAGGTAACGTAGTCCAAGCCTTTGCAGCACAAGCGATGACGCAAAATATTCATGTTTTGATTGCTGGGGATGCCCGTCGATATTTTATCCATCAATAAATAAAAAAATAAGGAACATGTTATGACTGACCCTCTTTTCTCACTACAAGATAAAATAATTATTGTCACCGGTGGATTAGGGCAACTTGGCGTACAGTACGTCAAAGCCCTGCATGAGCGTGGGGCTAAGGTTGCTGTATTAGCAACCCACGTTACACAAGTGCGTCTGACTCAGGTATTAGGCTCATTGAAAGACTCTCCTCGCATCGCATGCTATGAAGTTAATATTACAGATAAATCAAGTATTAATGGCGTATTAGATCGCATTGAATCTTCATGGGGAACACCTGATGGTTTAGTGAATAATGCAGGTATCGATACCCAACCAAGCGCGCCACCTGAAGTATCAGGCCCATTTGAAGATTTTCCGGAAGAGGTTTTCCGTGAAGTAGTTGATGTAAATCTCGTCGGAACCTTTTTGATGACTCAGCAAGTCGGAAAACGTATGAGAAAGGCACAAAAAACTGGGTCCATCGTCAATATTGGTTCGATTTATGGTGTTGTGTCACCTGTTCAAGATATCTATAGCTATAAAAAGGAGGATACGGGTATTCCTTTTATTAAGCCTGTTGCCTATGCAGCCGCAAAATCAGGTATCTATAATTTTACCCGTTATTGTGCAACTTATTGGGGAAAAGAAGGTATTCGAGTGAATACATTAACGCTTTCTGGCGTTGCTAGGCAGGATCAAGATCCACGATTCCAAAAAAATTACACTGACCGCATTCCAATTGGTCGCATGGCTAATCCCGATGAATTTAATGGTGCTATTGTCTTTATGCTTTCTAACGCATCTTGCTATATGACTGGCGCAAACCTTGTTATTGATGGAGGCTGGACAGCATGGTAAATCAACAGCAAGACAAATGGGCTAAATTTCGCGGGATTATGTCTGCCATTGTGACCCCAATGCATGACAACGAAGATATAAATACGACAGCATTAGCCATGCTTGTGGAGCACCAAATCGCCCGTGGTGTTGAAGGGTTTTATTGCTGCGGGTCATCTGGTGAAGGTCCACTGTTACATTTAGATGAACGAAAACAAGTCCTTGAAACCATTATCACTAGCAGTAAGGGAAAAGTGCCTGTCATTAGCCACATTGGAGCCCCGAGAACTCAAGATGCCGTCGAATTAGCAAAACATGCGCAAAGTGTGGGGGCGAGTGCCGTTTCTTTAGTCCCTCCTTACTATTATAAATACAGTAATGAAGCGATCATTCGGTATTACCAACGTATTTTAGATGAAACATCGCTGCCTGTTATTTTGTATAACATTCCTCAGTTTACAGGGGTCGAGCTAGACCTTGAAATGGCAAAGACGTTATTTAGCAATGAACAAACATTGGGGGTGAAGCATACCTCTCACAACCTTTACGCCTTAGAACGTATGGTGGATAAGCACCCTGAAAAAGTTTTCTTTAATGGTTTTGATGAAATTTTTCTTTCCAGTTTGGCGGCAGGGACCACGGCAACAGTGGGGACAACCGTGAATATTCAGCCTGAACTTTTTCTCGCGGTTCGCCACTGTTTTGCTAAAGGGGATTTTTTCACTGCACAAAAACTGCAGCATCAAATCAACGATGTCGTTGAAACCATGGTCAATAACGGTATTTTTCAATCAACAAAATACTTGGCAGGACTAGAGCTCGACTATTTAGGCCCTGTAAGAGAACCGTTTATCCCCCTGAATATACAACAAAAACAAGCACTCGATAGCTTGAATTCCCGTTTACAAGAATATATCCACGCAGCACGTGCCTTAATCTAGTGAATCAATGAGCCCTTATTCTCGGGGCTCAGTCTCCCTTAGATATCCCTAGCGACCGATAAAGGCCGATAAATTAACGTCATTGGCACTGTTATTTTCACATTGCTCTTATCACCTTGAAGCTTATTTTGCATTAGATGAAAGGCATGTTGTGCCCATGCATCTTCATTCTGCCCCATGGACCAAACCGCATTTGGTAAAAAACCGAGCATGTCGCTTTCATCAAAAGTACCTATCGGAATTTCCTGAGGAATAAACCCATAAACCTGACGGAGTGCGCTCAATGTCCCTTCTAAGATAGGCAATGACGAAGTAATGAAAGCGGAGGGTGGTTGCTTATTTTTCTTTAAGAATTCATGCATTAAATGTTGCCCATCTTCTTTACGATTATGGCGCGCAGTTAAAACCCAGCTCTGCCGCTCTGGCATTTCATTTAAATAACCTTGTAAACGGCTCTGAATTGACGGTTGTTGGGTATCACCCGCAATAAAAAATAAAGGCTCAACGTTGACGGCCTTTTTAATGGACTGAACTAATGTTTTACTACCGCTATAGTTGTCACTTAGCACCAAAGGAACGTCCATTTCGCCGAAGTCTCGGTCTAAAAATATAATAGGCCGCTTACGGGCTAATTTTCGATGATGTAGCTGAGTTTCTAAAGAAGAAGGGACAATAAATAACCCATCAACATTGCGTTCTAACAAGCTCCGAACGACTTCTTTTTCGTGTTTAGGGTCACTATAAGAACAAGCAATAATCAGCTGATATCCTGCTTTTTGACAACAGGTTTCAAGTTTTTCAGCTAAAGTTGAGAAAAATAAATTAGATAACCGAGGAACAACAAGAGCAAGCGTGTCAGTTTTGTTTAGTTTCAAACTGCGAGCCGCGTAATTAACCACCAGCCCATGGGTTTCAACATAAGACTGAATCCGTTCTTGGGTCGCTTTGCTAATACGGTATTGCTCCGCTTTTTGACTTAAAACTAACCGAACCGTCGTCACTGATAGGTTTAAATCGTTCGCAATTTGCTCAACAGTTTTTGCCATAAGTTCGCTATAATCATTTATAAATAAATTTAAGTATAAACTAATTCGAGTTAGCAATATAGACTAGGCATACAACTGTTAAACTGAGTGCACGAAAAAACACATAAATGACCACGCACGCTGACACCTTCCTTTTGAGCAAAACAAGTCAATATACTGACGATAACAGCAATTGAGTATAAGGGTGCTTTGGTTGCGTAAAAATCGCATCAACGCTGCCCATTTCCACAATTTTTCCTGACTTCAGTATCACAATGCGGTGGCTAATATGCTGTACCACCCCCAAGTCATGGGAGATAAACACCATCGCCAACCCCAGCTTTTGCTGTAACGAAGACAACAAGTCCAACACTTGAGCTTGCGTCGTCACATCAAGGGCCGAGACAGGCTCATCACAAACGAGGATATCGGGTTCACAGGCCAATGCTTGGGCAATTGAGATACGTTGCCGTTGCCCGCCAGACAATGAGGCGGGCCTACGTTTCAATAGCTGACTATCGAGCGAAACTAAAGATAACAGTTCATTTATTCGCTGTTGTTTCTGCACAGCGGTGAGTGTCGAATGCAGTTCAAGCGGCTGCAACAGCACTTGCTCCACCGTATGTTGCGGATCAAAAGAACTTAATGGGTCTTGCACAATCGTTTGAATTCGCGGACGAAGCGCTCTACGCTGACGCTCTTTTAGCGTACTCCACGGCTGGTTAAGTAACTCAATACGGCCATTATTCGGTGTTTGCAATGCTAAAATCAGTTTGCCTAATGTCGTTTTGCCTGAACCTGATTCGCCAACAATACCGAGTGTTTCCCCCCTTTTAAGGGTCAAGGAAATATTATCAACCGCCTGTAATTTTTGCCCATTTGGTAATCGAAAAGCACGAGAGACCTGCTCAACGGATAACACCGTATCAGGTTCTGCACCCACTGATGATGAGCTCGCGGGTTCTGACCAATTTGCTAGAGGATCACGCCCTGTCAGCCAAGTTCCTCGTGAATGCCGGGTAGGCACAGATGACAATAATTTTATTGTGTAAGGGTCCTGGGGAGATTTAAGCACCTGGTGAACATCCCCACTTTCTCGCGGCCGCCCATGCTGCATCACTATCACTCGGTCGGCGATATCGGCGACGACCGATAAATCGTGAGTGATTAATAAAATGCCAATCCCTAACTGCGCTAATGATTTAAACTCTTCCAATATTTGCTTTTGAATAGTGGCATCCAACGCAGTCGTCGGTTCATCCGCAATTAATACCCGCGGTTGTCCCGCCAATGCAGATGCGATTAGCGCCCTTTGACGCAACCCACCCGATAATTCATGGGGGTACATTTGTGACCGATTAAGGGGGTCAGGTATTCCAACCATCTCGAGTAAGGCGTTAACTTTTTGGGGGATTTCGCTACGTGACGCTAATCGATGAGCCAGTAGTGGCTCTGCAATTTCTTGACCTATTTTGCGTAAGGGATCTAAAGACGTCAGAGCATCTTGTAACACAAAACCAATTTCTCGTCCGCGTATCTTTCGCCAGTTAGATTGGCTTTGATGGCGTAAATCAATTTCATGGCTTGCCCCTTGAGGGTCAGTGTGAAGCAGTGCTAAGCGTTTAGCAGAGACCTCTGCGTTATCCCCCGTAAGGCCGACTAACGTGCGAGCTGTTACGGATTTTCCTGAGCCCGATTCCCCAACTAATGCAATAATTTCACCCGCATGTAATGTAAAAGAGACCCCGGAAACTGCGTGAAAATTTTCATTTTGCGATAAAAAACGCACATGCAAGTCTTCAACCTGCAAAACCGCTCGGCCTTGTTCCGTGATGTTAGAATTCATTAAAATTCACCTCGCGCAATCAATCGCTGTATGCGTCTTCCCATCAATGTAATGGTGATCACTGATAATGCAATCACCGTTGCTGGCATTAAACTTATCCATGGCGCACTGTCTAAATAGTTTCGACCATCCGCAAGTAAAGCCCCCCATTCTGCGGTTGGCGGGGTAACTCCCAACCCTAAGAAACTCAATGCCGAAGCGGCTAACACCGCATGACCAACACCAATGGTAGCTAATATGAGTAACGGGCGCAGTGTATTGGGAATAATATGTCGAAAAATAATACGGTTTGCTGGCATTCCGAGTGCAACAGCATGCTCAACATAACCAGAGGATTTCACCAGTAAGACTTGCGAACGGACTAGGCGCGCATAACCTGCAATTGCCGCAATCCCAACCGCCAGCAATGTATTTTCGGGCCCACGCCCTAATACCGCTATCACTAATAACGCCAGCAATAAATCTGGAAAAGCCAACATGATATCGAGTAAACGCACCAGTGGTGTACGGATAAACCTCGGGGTCAATACAGCCGCATTGCCTAGTAAGATGCCGCCTAAACATGCAATTAATGTGGCACCTAAACCAATACTGAGTGATAGCGAAGTACCATAAACCACCCGTGTATAAACATCTCGGCCTAATTGGTCTGTGCCAAACCAGTGTTCAGTACTCGGAGGTTGCAAAATAGCCGTTAAATCAACCTCATCCGGTGCATAATGAGTAAACCAAGCTGGGAAAAACATCGCGAGCAACAATATCGTCAACACCATACTTGGTAACAATAGGCCACGATATTTCATGACAAATTGGGAGAGCACCCGCGGCCGCGCCACATTGATTCCATATACATCACTACTCATCAGATAGCCTCCTGTTTACGTAAGCGAGGGTCGATTAACAAATAAAGGCCATCAATCAATAAATTAATCACAACAAATAAAAAAGCAGAAAACATCACGAGCCCAAGTACCAACGGCATATCCCGATTTTCGATGGCGCCTAACATAATTTGACCAATACCCGCTCGCCCAAAAACCGTCTCCGTTAATACAGAACCTCCTAGCACCGACGCTAGCAATGTGCCGGTTAAGGTTGATATAGCCAATGCCGCATGGCGCAAGACATGACGAGCCCGTAGCATAAGTTCACTGACTCCCCGCATCCTAACCGTCGTGGCAAAAGGCTGAGCTAATGCCTCTTCCATACCATCACGCAGTACCTGACTTAACACGGCAATTAACGGTAGACTCAACGTAATCACCGGCAATACCAGTGATATCACCCCTTGATTGCCAGTGACAGGAAACCACTGCAATGAAAAACTAAAAATACTGAGCAGTAAAATACCAATCCAATACACTGGGGTACTCAGTAAAATGAGTTCTAAACCAACAATCAGGTCTTTCGCTTGATGCCGACGTCCTGCGGTTAAAACGGCATTAATAATCGAAACCAATAACGCAAAACCTAATCCGCCCAATGCTAAAGGCAAGGTCTCTTTTAACCCATTACCAATCACTGAAATAACAGGTTGACGGTATAAATAACTCTGACCTAAATCCCCTATCAATGCATGCCCTGAATAACTTATGTATTGCTGCCACAAGGGCTTGTCTAAACCAAATTGATGAATAATCTCCGCTCTGACGGTTTCATCAACTACCCCTTCGCTACCCGTTATGACACTAACTGGGTCACCCGGTATAAATTTAACCACCGCAAAAGAGAGTGTTGCCGCGCCCCAAAGCACGGCAATAATCATCAATAAGCGATAGCTAACTAACCGGAACTTACGGTTTAATCCATGCATCATAGAAATTCGGCTTCGCATTAGTCGCCCAGTTAATACCCTGAACTTGTTTAGAGACACCAAGCTGATAAGCTGGGATATAAAGTGGTACAACATAAGCTTGGTCAATAATTTCACGTTGGATTTCATGATATAGACGCTCCCGCTCTGCATCATTCGTTCCTACCGCCTCAGATAATTGCTTATCCAATGTATTCACACGAGCGTGGTTGTTACCTTGTGGTGGCGTAAATGCAGAATGGAATGCGGTACGCAAAATATCGGGTTCAGGGCGAACAAAGAAGTTTGATGCAATATCATAATTACTCGTCGCTGTTCGCTCATTGAATACCCCCGCATCAACAGGGTCAAATTGCAGGTTAAAACCCGCTTTTTTGGCCTGCTGCTGAACCGCTTGGAACAAGGTGACGTCTGCGGCTTCTACGTTCGTGGGTACATAGGTAAAGCGCACAAGCAGCTGCTGGCCATCTTTCGTGCGATAGCCCTCTTTATCTCGCTGGCTCCAACCCGCTTCATCTAATAAGCGCCCTGCTTTTTCAGGGTCATAACCCCATAAATTACGTACGGATGGGTCGTAATACAGCGTTGCAGGCCCTAACACATTATCGGCGGCACGTAATGAACCAAAAAAGGCCGCATTCACCGCGACAGAAGGGTCAATCGCACTTTGGAATGCCTTACGTAATTTCACATCTGAAAATACGCCCTTACCTGTATTCAAATACAATACGCGGTTAACACCAGGATTTTCATAAGTGATCACATTCAGCTTGGGGTTATTTTTAACTTGTTTAAAATTCACTGGAGGAACTGCATCAATGGCTTGAATTTGGCCGCTGTTTAGTGCTCCCAAACGAACCGAGGCTTCTGGCAAATATTTAAATTCAATGTGATCTAAATACGCGGGGCCTTGATGAGTCGCATAACCAGGCCCCCAATTATAGTCAGCACGCTTGGTTAACTTGCTGCCACTTCCCTTCACAAATGAATCTAAGAGGAATGGCCCCGAGCCCACCAAAGTGAAACTGGTATTTGGGGTATTCTTCAAATATGTCGGCGATTGAATGCCAAGGTACGGTAAGCTTAAGCCTTGTAGTAACGGTGCAAATGGTTCGTCATAGCGAATCACCACCGTATACTCATCGGGGGTAGTAATGGAAGTAATGGGACCTAATAATGATTTTGAATAATGGGAAATTGTTTTAGGGTCTAAAATACGCTCAAAATTGTACTTAACCGCCTCTGCATTAAACGGCGTGCCATCACTAAACGTGACATCTTTGCGTAAATGGAATACATATTCTTTATTGTTATCGTTGATTTCCCAGCTGTCCGCTAGCCACGGTGTAAAGCGGTTGTCCTCTGCTTGGCCCACTAATGAATCTAGCACATTTCGTGACACCACAGCGGCAACTGAATACGCTGTCAATGATGGATCAATAATTGGAGTATCACTGCCTAAGCCCACGGTTAGCGTTCCACCACTGACGGGGGTTTCTGCTGCGGCAAAACTTAAAGGTGCTGCCAATAGACTCAGTGCAACGGTGGCCGTTGTTAAAATATTGGCATTGTTTTTTTCAAAATAGGTATGTCGTTTACTCATCCTTTATTCCTTTTCAAATGGTCACCGCATAAATTGCGTTAGCTCTACTCTATGAATAGGAATTTAAAGAGAGAAAGAATAAAAAAAACTGAGTTATTTATTTTAATTATAAGGCAATTAAAAAACCGAACTAATTAATCACAATCAAAAACTCATTTAATACAATAAAATCATGTAAACTCAACTTATATCCATTAATTATAGCTAACTAAAAATAGTTATATATCATTTTCATCATTGATTAAATTTGTATTTTCTATTTTAAACGTCTATTCCCCCATAACCAGAAGAAATTATCAATCAACGATAAAACCCAAACAACAAATTGATAAGTAAACATTTTTATATTTTATAAAGATTCAGCAACCCTCAATGAATTATATTACCTCAATTAACATTCACACTTTCAATATAACTTATATTTTTTAATTCTTATCGTTTTATAACCACGGTGATATTTTATGAAAAAATCATCTTGTTAAATAAATTTAGTTATAAGGCAGAACAAAATGGCCTCACATCTTATCGACTTTATATTAATTGGTAATAACTTTGGCACTGAAGAAATGCGTCATGTTTGGTCGGAACATAACCGATTAAAAAGCCAAGTAGCGGTTGAAGTGGCACTGGCGAAAGCCGAAGGCGAACTCGGTTTGATCCCTACAGAGGCGGCGCAATATATCGAACAACACGCAGATGCAGATAAACTAAATATTGAAGAAATTGCGAGCCAAGGCGCGCAAATGAAGCATTCCTTAATGCCAACATTGATCGCGCTGCAAAAACAATGTGGTGAGGCGGGTGAGTACATTCATTATGGTGCAACCACGCAAGATATTGTGGATACCGCCACCATGCTACAGCTAAAGAGCGCATTTAATATCATCGAACGTGATGCAAAAGCACTCGTTACCGCTCTAGCCAATAGCGCCAAACGCTACCAAAACACGCCGATGGTTGGCAGAACCCATGGTATGCAAGCACTTCCAACAACCTTTGGTTTTAAAGTTGCCGTTTGGTTAGATGAATTTTTACGCCATCACCAACGCCTAAATGAAATTAAATCACGCGTATTAACCGGAAATATTAGCGGCGCTATTTGTACTTATGCCGCATTTGGCGAAACAGGCCCCGCTGTCGAAAAACGCACATTGGATATTTTAGGGCTAAGCACCCCGACTATCGGGTGGCAATCTGCGCGCGACAGGTTCAGTGAGTTTGCCTCTGTTTGTGCCTTAATCAGCGGCACTTTAGGGAAAATCGGGAACGAACTATACAACCTAATGCGTACTGAAATTAATGAAATTGAAGAGCCATTCTCTGCGGGGAAAATTGGTTCCACCACCATGCCTCATAAGCGTAATCCAGCAGCATTGGAAGGCTTGGCGAGTTTGACACACCCACTGCTCAAGAGCGTCTCCCTCATTTATGAATCCATGCATGTTGAACATGAAAGAGATGCCATGAGCTGGCGCGCAGAGTGGATAGCCTTACCTGAAATTTGTATCTACCTCTCCGCTCAGTTGAAAAATGCCCTTGCGGTTATTGAAGGTGTCACCGTCAACGAAAAGCAAATGCGCCGTAACCTTGACCTACAAGGTGGCTTATTACTGTCGGAAAAAGTGATGTTCGAATTAGGCACCAAAATTGGTAAACAAACCGCACACCACATTGTGTATGAGTGTGCGATGCAAGCCTATGAAGAGCAACGTACATTTAAAGACGTATTACAGGCCAATGAGCAGCTAGCTGGATTCATTTCTGAGCAAGAACTCGATGCATGGTTAGACCCGATTAACTATTTGGGTTCAGCACCTCAAAAGGTTGACCAAGTGATTGCCCACGCGAAAACACTTGGTTTATTAGCGGATTAAGAACGAGGTCGTTATGTACCAATACCGTCAATTACTGGCTACCGATGCAACTGCGTTTTACCAATTACTTCATCATGCTTACGCAGAAATTAAGCATCTGGGTATTCGTTTTGATGCGGCGACCGCTGACTTAGCCGCGATGACTCAACACCTCAATAACCACGCCGTTTATGGGATGTTTGAAGACGGTATTTTAATTGCCTCCGTCACCTTGCGTTACCCATGGAGCAAGCAACCCGGCCCATTTGGTTTACCTCATATTGGCTGGTTTGCAACCGCACCAACACACCGAGGCCAACAACTGGGTAAAAAAATATTGGCTTGGTTTGAAGATAACATTTTATCACAACAACTGCGTGCGCCAGCTTATTCACTGGGTACGGCACAAAGCCACCCGTGGTTAGTGGATTACTACCAATCTTTGGGCTTTCAGACTGTTGAAAAAAGGGACTTAGGCAAAGGCCACATCACTATTTTTATGCGAAAAATCATTGATCAACAACGTTATACACAATGGTTAGCAATTTCTAATCAACCGGAGAAAACACGATGAAAAAATATATTACGCTGATCGCAGGTCTCGTCGCGGCAACGACTTTGCTGACCGCTTGTGATAACAAAACAGAAAAAACGTCTGAAACACAATCCAGCCAAGAACTGCGTATTGGTGCCACGGGGCTCAGCTTCCCCAGTGCCTATAAAAAGGATGGTAAGCTCACGGGTTTTGACGTTGAACTGGCAGAAACCATTGCGAAAGATCTCAATTATAACATTGTCTGGGTTACCTCTGACTTTAGCGGCTTAATGGGTCAACTTGAGGCGAAAAAGCTCGATACTGTCGCGAATGTAGTGTCAATTACACCTGCTCGCCAAGAAAAATACGACTTCACCGCACCTTATAGTTATTACGGCAGCCAGCTCGTGACCAATAAATCAAATGAAGACATTAACACTGTCGATGATTTAAAGGGGAAAACGATCGCTGGGGTTTTAGGTTCTAACCACCTTGTGAACTTGAAAAAAGCCTTTGGTGACAATGGTGTCACGATCCGCACCTATGAAAGCCGTGACGCAGCTATGAATGATGCGATTAACAACCGCGTTCAAGCTTACGTCAACTCGCGCCCTATCTTATTAGCCGAAATCAAAGAGAACAACCTGCCATTAAAACTGGTCGGGGAGCCTTTAGTGATTGAAGCCGTCGGTTTCCCTTTCCAAAAAGATGAAAAAGGGAAAGAGCTGAAGGCGGCATTTGATAAAGAGCTAGAGGTATTACGCCAAGATGGCCGTTTAAAAGCACTGTCAGAAAAATACTTTGGTGAAGATATCACCGCTAAAGCAGCCAACTAATTAGTCTAGGCGCTGACCGGCCTTTGGGAACTCAGGCCGGCCAATATTGTAAGGCATGAATGATGAATTTAGATTTCGACTATATTGTGCGGATCTTTCCGCAAATTTTAAGCTACCTACCTGTCACGCTATTTCTTGCTATTGTTTCAATGGTTTGTGCGATGACATTAGGGTTGACGCTTGCACTACTGCGGATTACGGGTATCAAGGCGGTTGTTAAAATCGTCGATTTATACGTCTCCCTATTTCGTGGAATTCCAACGCTGGTACAGCTGTTTATTATTTATTTCGGCTTACCTCAAGCCTTTCCCATTTTTAATGGGATGGATGCGTTTACAGCGGCAATTATTGGCTTTAGCCTGAAAAACTCTGCCTATATGGCCGAAATTTATCGTGCTGGATTGACCTCCGTCGACTTTGGGCAGATGGAAGCAGGCTTATCGATTGGTATGCAAAAGCGCCAAATTTACCGTCGCATTATTTTGCCTCAAGCAATGCTGAACACACTGCCTGCAACGGGTAATACCTTTATTTCATTGATTAAAGATACCTCTGTGGCCTTTGCGCTTGGTGTCACAGAACTGTTCGCAGAAGGCAAAATGATCGCCGCTGAATCATTACGTTACTTCGAAACATTCATTGTTGTTGGGCTCATTTACTGGCTCACCGTGCTTATCTATAGCCGTTTACAAACGGTGCTAGAAAAACGCTTAAGCCAATCATTACAACGGTAAGGAATGATGATGATCCGTGTATCGCAACTGAATAAAAGCTTCGGCACCAATACGGTTTTAAATAATATTTCCCTCGATATCCAAGAAGGGGAAGTGGTCGCCATTATCGGCCCTTCTGGCTCTGGGAAGTCCACCTTATTACGCTGCCTAAACCTGTTAGAACACCCTGAATCTGGCATTATACAAATCGGCGATGTCACCTTAGATACGCATAAACATAGCGTAAATGATGCCTATGCATTACGCCGTCAAACCGCCATGGTGTTTCAAAATTACAACCTGTTTAAAAATAAAACAGCACTTGAAAATGTGACGGAAGGATTAATCACCGTTAAAAAAATGGCGAAAAGCGAAGCCGATAAAATCGGTTTAGCGCTGTTGGATACTGTCGGCCTAGCTGAACATAGCCACAAATACCCAGTCACGTTATCGGGCGGGCAACAACAGCGAGTGAGTATCGCCCGTGCCCTTGCCGTCAACCCTTTAGCCATTTTATTTGATGAGCCAACCTCGGCTCTCGACCCAGAAAGAGTATTTGAGGTGCTTCAGGTGATTAAATCCCTTGCTCAGCAAAAAACCACCATGGTGATAGTGACCCATGAAATGGAATTTGCCAAAGAAGTGGCTGACCGCGTGATTTTTATGGCGGATGGACAGATTGTTGAACAAGGCCCCGCAGAGCAAGTTATTCGCTTCTCTGAAAACCCACAAACACGCCGTTTTTTACGTCAATTGACTAATATCGAGCCAATCGACGAATTCAATATATAACCAAAAAAATCCGTAGGCACCTGCGCCTCAATGGGGAGAAACTTAATGAACATTAGCAGCCATGAGCAAGCACTTGCAGATAAAATTCAAGCATTTCGCCACGAAATGCACCGTTTTCCTGAATTATCGAATCAAGAACACCAAACAACGCAGCGTATTCGCGATGCGTTAACGGAAGCTGGGATTACTATTTTACCCCTTCCGTTAGCAACCGGGTTAGTCGCAGAGATTAAAGGCCAACAAGACGGCCCCTTAATCGTGTTACGTTCCGATATTGATGCGCTACCTATTGAAGAGGAGTCTGGTGTTGATTTTGTCTCTGAAAACAAAGGGGTAATGCACGCTTGTGGTCATGATTTTCATGCTTCCGCCGCACTGGGTGCCGCGATTTTGCTGCAACAAAATAGCGCCAATTTAAAAGGTACCGTGCGAGTTCTCTTCCAAGCCGCAGAAGAAACTGGCCAAGGTGCACCAGATCTACTTGCTACAGGGGCATTAGATGGTGCTCTGGCGATATTTGGTATTCATAATGACCCTACTTTGCCAGTCGGTGTAATAGGCAGTAAAGAAGGCGCGCTTACCGCTGGGGTTGATCGCTTCGAAATTAAAATTGCCGCGAAAGGGGCTCATGCTGCGAAGCCACATGAAGGCAATGACCCACTAATTATCATTGCTCAGATTATCAATGCGACGCAATCCATTATCAGTAGAAATGTTTCTTCTGATCAAAACGCTGTGGTGTCGATTACACAAGTTCACAGTGGCAGTACATGGAATGTGATCCCTGATACCGCTTATTTAGAAGGCACGGTGCGTACCTTCAAACAAGCCACCCGAGAGCAAATTGAACAGCGATTACGCCAAATTATCGCTGGGATCGCCGCCACATTTAATGCACAAATCGAATTAATATGGCATCCCGGCCCACCTTCGGTGGTTAACACTGGGGAATGGGTCGATTTAGCCCTGATCCAAGCTGAAAAATCTGGTTTTGAGGCTATCAGAGTCGAAGCAAGCCCGATTGGTGAAGACTTTGCTTTCTACCAACAAAAAATACCAGGCGCATTTATGATGATTGGCTCAGGTGGCCCCTATGCTTTACATCATCCAAAATTCCGTGTCGATGATAAAGCCTTATACCCAACCGCACGTTACCTCGCTCAATTAGCGGAAACAGTACTCAATGAATATCATGGTAAGGCGCAATGATTAGCGAACTAACCACGAGTTTGGCGGAGAAAATCCTTGGGGCCTCTCCGCCTCCTTCAGCCCAGCTCGCCGCAAAAAACGGCATTAAGGATTACCTCGCCGTCACACTCTCCGTGACGGAAGGCCATATTAATGATGCGGGGTGGCAACAACTGAGCGCTCTTTGGCCTGAGCGCGATCCCCGCAGTGTCGCGCTATTACTCGGGTATGCAGGGCATGCTCTCGACTTTGACGATTTTCACGCTAATTTTCGCGGCCACCCATCAACGGTTATTTTACCCGCACTATTCGCTTTAACACCGCAGCAAAATGAGCTTGATAACATACGGTTCTTAAATGCTTACTGTGTTGGTGTCGAAGTTGCGGGTCGATTAGGGCTAGCCATCACGAATCAGCATTACCAACTTGGTTTTCACTCAACAGGAAGTTTAGGTGCCATCGCCGCCACCGCGGCGCTATGTTATTTATTTGCCGCCGATTTAGAAACCACTACCTGCGCACTCGGCCTTGCCGCGACACAATCAACCGCATTGCGTGCCCAATTTGGTTCTGCGGTAAAGCCACTTCATGCGGGGCTGGCTGCACAATCCGCGGTCATCTCATTTCAATTAGCGTCGAGCGGTTTTTCTTCCCGCCCACATGGTGTGATTGATGCTTTTTTAGAAGCAATGAGCCAGCGACAAGCCATGCCTGAACTGCTTATCAAAGATTGGGGAAACCCTTGGCGTATTGAGTCACCGGGGCTTGAATTTAAGCCTTATCCAACGTGTGCAGGTACGCACTCAGCTGTCGCAGTGACTCAGGTGTTACGTGAACGCTGGTTAAGTAACGGAAAGCCATTAACCGCTCTTCTCGATAACCTTCAACGTATCGATATCGCTTTCCCATTGGGGGGAGATATTGCAGCCAATATCAGGGTGCCAGAAAATGGTATCGAAGCACGTTTTTGCCTTGAATACATTATTGCCGCCATGCTGATTAAAGGGGAGCTGCATTTATGTGATTTTACCGAGCCTGAGCTAGACCCACACATTATGGCGTTAGCTCAACGTGTTAACCGTAACCCTGATAGAAGTGTTCCCCCTGATGTGCTTGCCCCTGAAAAACGTTTTCATCAAGTCACACTGTTTCTTGCGGGTTCAACCCAGTTAAGCCACCGCTTAGACCGCCAGCAGTTTCTCAAATTACCCGTTGATTTAAGGCAAAAATGGCAAAACTGCCTGACAAATGCCACTTACCAAGAAATCGAAGCATGGCTAGAGCTCTGCCTTTTTAATACCCCGCAAAGTACGTCATCGATTAGAAACAAACTCATTGCAAGTTTGAATTAACTTTTTATATCAGGAATGCGGCTTAGCATTCCTGATATTAAAGCAAATGATTAGCAAATGCGTGGTAAAGGCTCGCTGTGAGGTAAATCTAATAACCTTGATGTCCCGAAGATCCCAACTAGTTTGACTTGTTTTTGCTCTGTCACACAGCCAATGGTTGCGGCATTTTGGCCTAGAGGATGGCGGTGCAATGCGGCTAACACTGCGCTTTCCGCTTCAGGTTTTACCACAATCACTAGTTTACCTTCATTGGCAAAATTCAGTGGTTCAAGGCCGAGCAATTCACATACGCCCCTAACCGCTGAGGCAACGGGTAAGTCAGCCTCGTTAATCGCCATTCCGCAGCCGCTTGCCTGCGAAAACTCATGCAAAATCGCCGTCACACCGCCCCGAGTGGCATCCCGTAATGCACGTACGCCCTCAATATTACGCAGTGGCTCAATTAATGGCGTCAATACCGCGCAATCGCTACTGAGTTGCGCCTCTAAACCAAGCTGCTCGCGCAGGTTTAAGATGGTCGCACCGTGATCACCTAACGTACCACTGACGATCACTTTGTCACCTGCTTGAATTTGCTGAGCTCCCCACTGAATTTCGCTTGGGATAACCCCGATACCTGCTGTGTTGATAAACACTTTGTCCGCAGCACCACGCTGCACCACTTTGGTGTCCCCCGTGACAATCTGCACCCCAGCCGCTGCAGCCGTTGCTGCCATTGATTCGACGATGGTGGCGAGCTCGGCTAACGGAAAGCCTTCCTCTAAAATAAACCCGCAAGACAGATATTTAGGGACTGCACCACTAACGGCAACGTCATTCACCGTACCGCAAACCGCTAATTTACCGATATTTCCACCGGGGAAAAAAATCGGGTCAATCACATAACTGTCGGTGCTGAACGCAAGGCGATCCCCTAATGTGGTGAGTTCCGCCAGCGAAAGTCGCGCTTGGTCTTCGCGCTCATTCAACGCTTGGTTAGCGAATGCTTTTAAAAATAGTTGTTCAATTAACTGTTGCATGGCCTGCCCACCGCTGCCGTGGGCCATCAATACCACATTGTTCGCATCATTGCTCATCTATGCCTCCCGACGATATTGATAATAAGCCGCACAAGCCCCTTCCGAAGACACCATTAAGGCACCAAAAGCGGTTTGTGGTGTACAGCGAGTGCCAAATAGTGGGCATTCATTGGGTTTACAGCGCCCCGTCAACACATCACCACACCGTGCTTGCGGGTCATCCGCCACTTGGTGTGGTTGTACGTGAAAACGGCGTTCGGCGTCAAAGGATTGATAAGCGGCGCTAAGCTGCACACCTGAGCCTGCAATCTCCCCTAAACCGCGCCATTCGCTGGTTTCTTTTAACTCAAATACTTCATCTAATGCCTTGAGTGCTAACGTGTTGCCTTGGTCAGCGACAATACGCTTATATTGGTTTTCCACCTCACAACGTCCATCCGCTATCTGATTCACTAGCATAGATATAGACTGCAAAATATCCAACGGTTCGAACCCCGTTACCACCAGCGGTTTATGGAAGTCGTCAGTAATAAACTGGTAAGGGTGTGCCCCAATCACCATACTGACATGCCCTGGAGCTAAAAAGCCGTCGATGCGAACATCTGGCTGTTCTAATAGGCTTTTTAAGGTTGGGATGATGGTGATGTGCTGGCAAAATACCGTGAAATTGTTCAGTTGACGGCGTTTAGCTTGTTGCAAGGTAATCGCCGTGCTTGGCATCGTAGTTTCAAACCCCAAACCAAAGAAAACGATTTGTTTATCAGGATGTTGCTCTGCTATCCCGAGGGCATCCAAAGGAGAGTAGACAATCCGCACATCTGCCCCACGGCGTTTTGCATCAAGTAAAGAGCCATTTTTACCAGGGACACGCATCGCATCCCCATAGGTACAAAAAATCACATTTGGCTGCTCAGCAATTTCGATACAACCGTCGATTCGCCCCATTGGTAAGACACAAACGGGGCAACCTGGGCCATGAACAAATTCGATTTCTGGCGGTAAAAGTTGGTCGATACCAAATTTAAAAATCGCATGAGTGTGCCCGCCGCACACTTCCATTAACTGCAATGGGCGCTGCTTAGCCCGTGGAATGTCATTCACACGTTGGCGGATATTCGCCAATAATACTTTTGCTAAAGCAGGGTCACGAAATTCATCGACGTACTGCATCTGTAGCCCCTGCATTTAAACCACTAAAATCGCCAACCTCATGGTCAAGCTGGCTCATCGCCGCTAAGGCATCTAATGTCGACTGCGCTTCTTCTTCGTTGATGATACTCATGGCGAAGCCCACGTGAACCAGCACCCATTGGCCTAATAACTCACTGGTTTCCCCTTCACAAATCAGGCCAATGTTAACGTCTCGCTTCACGCCACAGACATCCACTTGTGCCAGTTGGTGAATATCTTCACCCACCGCCACGATTTTTCCTGGAATGCCTAAGCACATAGCTGAGTCTCCAGCCATGCGAGCCATGCATCCATACCGTCTCCTTGTGTCGCTGAGACTTTAATCACTTGGATGTTTGGATTGACTTGTTTGGCATTAGCAATGCAGGCGTCCACGTCAAAATGCAGGTACGGCAGTAAGTCGATTTTATTGAGCAACATAATGTCTGCCGCGGCAAACATATGCGGGTATTTTAAGGGTTTGTCTTCCCCTTCGGTCACGGACAAAACAGCCACTTTATGGCGCTCGCCTAAATCAAAGCTTGCAGGGCACACTAAGTTCCCCACATTTTCGATGAATAACAAGCTATTATCATCCAAACCTAAGCGTGAGACCGCATCGTGTATCATCTGTGCATCCAAGTGGCAGCCTTTACCTGTGTTCACTTGGATAGCAGGCACCCCCGTTTCGCGAATACGCTGGGCATCGTTGGTGGTTTGCTGGTCGCCTTCCACCACCGCACAGTTAATTTTATCGCGCAGACGTAGCAAGGTTTCCGTTAATAGCGTGGTTTTCCCAGAGCCTGGGCTGGAAACCAGGTTTAACGCTAAAATATTCTTTTCTGCAAACGCTTCACGGTTATGTTCTGCTAAGTGATTGTTTTTATCTAAAACGTCCATCTCAATTTGCAGCATACGCTTTTGGCTGATCCCCGGTGCGTGTGTGCCAGCTTCACCCTGCCCGTAATCCAAATCATGGTGTTCGCCCGCAGGTTTAAAGCTATTTTCCGCCATGGCGTAAACGTGCTTATGCTTATGCTTGTGTTTCTGTTTTTTGGTTTTACCCTCAACAAGTGCAGGATCATATTGGTGATAATGGTTATGCACATCGCCTTGGTGGTAATAATGGTGATGAATAATGACGGTTTGGCCTTGGTTTTCATGGTCATGATGGTCATGATCGTGCTGGTGATCGTGCCCATGATGATGGTCATGCGCATTTTCATGATCGTGATGATGATCATGGCCGTGATGGTGGTCATGGTCGTGATGATGGTCATGGTGATGATGACTGTGCTCATCACCCTCGATTCTGCGCTCTCCCGATGCGCATCCACATGTACTACACATAAGTTTCACTCCCAACCGCTAAATAGTTAAATTAGATTAATACATAATCAAAATCGCAAGGTTGATGCACCTCAAAGTCACTTTGAAAACTATTCGACCTCTAATTCTTTGATGCGCAAGCTATCGCCACTTTCCACTTTTAAATTCAAACTTTGGCATTGTGGGCAAACGGATTGGTGGCTATCAATTTCCACCATTTCACTGCAATCCCAGCACCAAGCTTGTGCGGGACGATGCACCATATGCAATTGGCAACCTTGCGCGACAGTACCGCGACAAGCGATATCAAAACAAAAGCGAAATGCACTTTCTTCAACACAGGAAAGCGCACCTATTTCTAACCAAACTGCCGTGACTTTTTTCACGGCGTTTTGCTTGACTTGCTGTTCAATTATTTCGAGTGTGCTTTGGCACAATGAAACTTCATGCATTATGCTTCCTTCAAGTGGCGTTCAAATAACGCGCGGCGTGCTGGCGATTGAGGTACATTTGGGTCACTTACTGGCAGCGACAGCAAAATACGGCGGCAATCATCCGCAAGGTGAATACCTTGCTCAGGACTCAAACTTTTATCTAATGGCGACATTAACGAACAGGCTAAATATTGTGTTAGTCCGTCAAGTTCCCCAACGGTATAGGTCATTTCCCCATACGGTAAAATCAAGCCAATTTTGTCGCCGACAGTACGCTGCTCCCAATACTGGTCAGGCCCAGGTAAAATGAGGGCGCTGAGCATCCACGGGGTGATAACCGCACCAACCCATTGATTTTCAAACAAAGCGAACTCACTGGCGTAGACGGGCATCGAGGGGTGGAGAAAAGACAAATCGTGCATCGATTGCTCCGCCACCCGTTCAAATGCGGCCTCAACGAGAGGCCGTGGGTTACTTTGATAACCGTTAATGTCATCAGGCATGTAAACTCTCTTCTTTTGCCGTAATTTCCAAACCTTCACTTCGCAGCACGTCTACCACTTTTTGCAATGCAGGCTCTAACGCAGCTTGCCCTGTTGCGGTTAAACCAATGTGTGGCTCTAAGGACTCAGGTACGACGCCCACTAAGGTCAAACGTTGTGGAAATTCATCCGTTAAATGCAGAGCAGATAACACATCAGATAATCCTAGCTGGTGAGGGGAGATTTTACGGGTAAACAACGCAGGCACCTCGCCATCACGTAACACTAATAACGAGCCAGGTTGCTGGCTCGATAACACCACATCTGCAATGATTAAGTGGTCACGGGAGGCCATTGGGCCGATCAATTCCATTCCCGCAGTACCGCCATCAAGCACTTCCACACATTCAGGCAAGTGATAACGTTCTTCCAATGCTTCAACAATGCGCACGCCAATCCCTTCGTCGCTCAGCAAAATATTGCCAACGCCTAAGACTAAAATTCGCATTACAGCACCTTAACCTTAGTGACTTCCCCACCCTCAGGATCCACAATGTGCACCGCACAAGACATACATGGGTCAAATGAGTGGATGGTTCTCACTACCTCAAGTGGTTTAGTTGGGTCAGCAACAGGCGTTCCTACCAACGCTTGCTCATAAGGGCCTGGTTCGTCATTGAAATTACGTGGGCCAGAGTTCCATGTAGATGGCACAACAGCCTGATAGTTTTCAATTTTACCGTCTTTGATAACTACCCAGTGTGAAAGCAGCCCGCGAGGTACTTCCCCAAATCCAACCCCTTTAATCGTTGCGTTTTCTGGGAAATTTGGTTTTACAAAGGTAGTAAAGTCGCCTTTGCCAATGTTATCCACCAGTGCTTGCCACTGAATTGACAGTGTTTCATTCAGCACACAGCAACGCACGCTACGACCAATAATACGGCCTAGGGTGGAGTGCAGCTGATCGATACCAATGCTGTTACCCGTCAGTGTTTGATACAGGTTCACCACATCGTTAAAATGTTTTTCCGTTGGCTCGTGTTTTGCCGCCAGCTTGCACAGTAAGTCCGCTAATGGCCCCACTTCGACGGTTTTGTCATAGAAGGTCGGCGCTTTCACCCATGAATATTTACCGTCATCGTCCCAACCTGTGTAGTCAGGGTTTGTAGTGCCTTCCCACGGTGCTTGTGGCTCGTTTTCTTTGTACCACGCATGCTTGCTACTTTCTTTGATACCGTTGATCAAATACTCGTCCATGTGGCTGGTAATTGGGCGATAGGTACTGAAATCGCTATTTTCGAGGTAGCCACCCGGTAATAAGAAACTGCCATTTTTGCCGTCCATCGGCATTTCAGGCATACACATGTAATGCTTCGCCCCTTGGCCGACTTCTAACCATTCTGGGTAACCCGCTGCAATCACTGCTGCATCGATTTTGTATACCTGCTCGATAAAATCCCCTAAACGGTCGATAAAGGATTTCACATACATTAAACGCTCAAGGTTAAGAACACCCACGCCATCAAGGTTAATCGGGTTCGCGACACCGCCCACGGCGAGGTTTTGGATGTGTGGTGTTTTACCCCCAAGCAATGCCACAATGCGGTTTGCATCCCGTTGGCATTCAAGGGCTTGCAAATAGTGCGCAACCGCAATCAAGTTCACTTCAGGCGACAATTTCATCGCTGGGTGACCCCAGTAACCATTCGCAAAAATCCCTAATTGCCCGCTCGCCACCAGTTTTTTGATTTTGTCTTGTACGCGAGTAAATTCTTCTGCGCTATTGAGTGGCCATGTGGAAACCCCTTTGAGGATTTCTGCTGCTTTATTTGGGTCTGCATTTAACGCGGAGGTGATATCTACCCAATCTAGCGCCGATAATTGATAAAAATGGACAATATGGTCTTGAATGGTATGCGCCGCTAAAATCATATTACGGATGTATTGCGCATTAACGGGCACATCAATATTCAAAGCGCTTTCAATGGTACGTACAGATACAATGCCGTGAACAGTGGTACAAACCCCACAAATACGCTGCATAATCATCCATGCATCACGAGGGTCTTTCCCTTTGACGATTTCTTCCATACCGCGCCACATGGTGCCTGAAGCCCAAGCCTTGGTGACCTTTCCATCTTCAATTTCACAATCAATGCGTAAGTGACCTTCGATACGAGTGACTGGATCTATTGTTATACGTTGGCTCATGCTTTACCTCGGGCCTCTGAATGGCTCATCGTTGTTTTTTTCAATGCTGGAATAACGGGTAGTAGGCGGATCAGCAAGATATACGCGCAGACCTCAATTGCCACAAAACCCATTGAAATTAAAAGTTCTTCTGATGTTGGGAAGTAGTCGTAACCGCCCCCAGGATTAAACGCGACAAGGGAATAGCTCATTCGCCACATTGCCGCCCCGATTAACATGCTTAATCCGCTGATATATAACCAACGCGAATCATTTCGTAGCGATGGCATGCGGAAAATAATTAATGGGATCACCATTAACACGGTTTCTATCCAGAACATCATGGCGTAGAAGTCGCCATTAAAGATGTGGTGCAGTTTTTCGCGATAAATCAACTCGCCAAATCGACACACTAAGAACAACACTAAAAGCACTTGCAGAATTTGCGTTAGCCGCACAAACAGTGGCCGTTCATCTGCCCCCTGCCCTTTTAAGGCAGCTTGCAACAATGAGCCTTCGAAAATGACAATCGAGAAACCCATAATAAACGCGGTCAACAGCGAGAGCAGCGGCAACATTTCATAACTTTGCCAAATTGGATGTACCTTGTATCCCGCTGAAATCATTAATGATCCCATTGAGGATTGGTGCATCATTGGTAACAATGCCCCTAATGCGATGATAAAAAACATCGCTTTATTCAAGCGTTTTAATGAGACTTTCCAGCCAAAACGTTCACACAAGGCTGGGGCAAATTCTAACGCCATCACACCAATGTAAATCGTCATACACACGGCGGTTTCGAACAGCACCGAATTGGTGTTGAAGAAGCCTGGAATATAAAAATACGGCAAATTCCAGTAACGCCCCACGTCGATAGTGATGGATAAACCACCTAGGGAGTAACCAAATAAACTGGCCAGTAATGCAGGGCGAACCAGTGGGTGATATTCTCCGCGGTTAAACACATACACCGCCCACGCCAGTGCCCAGCCACCACAGGCAAAACCTGTCCCTATCAGCAAGTCAAAGGCGATCCAAATCCCCCACGGGTAACCGCCGTTAAGATCAGAAACCGAACCTAAGCCGAAAACTAAACGTTTGATAATCAGAATGACGCAAAGCAACACCAATGGCCCAAAGACCATAATTGGCCAACTGACTAAACGCCCGCCTAGCGGCTTTTCTTTATGATGCGTCGTCATTTGAGTCATCTCCTTCGTGTTTGTCATTCTTGGTATTGCGATACACCAAGAAGCTCAGCCCTGCTAGCGCCGCTAACGGCAACACCATGCCTTTGTATAGCGTGTGTTGAACATATTCAGAGCGCGCACCTGTCGAAAGCTGCTCTAATTCAGGCAAGCCAAGATGTTGATATGGCACGCCAGAGAGCACAATGACCTGCGTTCCGCCGCCTTCAAGCTCGCCATACACATGGTTTTCATACTTCGGCACTTTGATGACATTTGGATCATTACTATGCAGGGTTTGACGTGGGAAGCCATATTCATCCCCCACTTTGAGTGTTAAGCGTTTTTTTGCTTCGGCGAGCAACTCTTCCCGCGTACCGAAAATCACCGCCCCAGTTGGGCACACTTCCACACAGCCAGGTAAACCGCCTTTATCTAAACGCTCAACACCTTTTTGATTACATAGCTCGCACTTATGGATAGCACCAAACTTATCATCGTAAGCATATTTTGGAATGTTGAACGGACACGCCACCATGCAGTAACGGCAACCCGTACACACACTTGCATCGTAATGAACGATGCCCGTTTTCGGGTCTTTTTTCAGTGCTTGAACAGGGCAAACAGAGACGCAATTTGGGTCAACGCAATGCATACACTGCTTTTTAATGTAGGCGTAGCCGTCTTTTTCCTGATCTTTATTCACCCCCGTGCCGCTACTCCAGACCTGAATAATGTTGTTGGTGTATGGGGTAAGCTTGTCGTTGTTCGACCATGTTTGCTCCCCGACAGGATTACGCTCTGGGTGGTTAATATCTTGGCATTTTGTCACGCAGGCCTGGCACCCAACACACAAAGTTGAGTCGTACAGCATGCCAAGGGAGTTTGGAATTGGCGGTCGGTTTTCCGCTCCCGCCAAGCTTGGTGAGCTGCCCGCAAGGAGCGCTCCCCCTGCGGAGAGTTTAAGAAAATTTCGTCTATTCACGGTTATTCTCCCCGTGAGTCATGGTCTTGCTGGCGTTTTTGGCGACCTAATTCACGTACCGCCATCACACTCACCCCAGCGACTAACCCCACAACACCACCAATTAAGCCAACGGCGGTTGATGATATTTGCCCGCCTTCACGGTTATTTAAATCAGGTTTATCCGCCCGTGGCGTTGGATTTTCCACACTCGCAAGTTGGTGAATCGCTTTGTGAAAGCCGACGTTTTCTTCGTTACAGCCATAACAAGGGTGGCCAATCGCCACAGGCCATACACCGCCAACATCGCAGAACTGCAATGTTGAACAGTTGCCGTAAGTTTCAGGGCCCTTACAGCCTAAGTGATATAAACACCAACCTTCACGGTGACCATCATCGCCAAACTCTTTGGCAAAACGGCCTGCGTCAAAATGAGGGCGGCGCTCGCAGTGCTCGTGAATTAATCGGCCATAAGCAAACATTGGACGGTTTTTGCTGTCCAGTGCTGGCGGGCGATTAAACGTAATTAAGTGGGCAACGGTCGCAAGGAAGTTATGTGGATTTGGCGGGCAACCTGGGATATTAATCACCGGCTTATCTTTGATAACTTGGTTTAGCCCAACAGCGCCCGTTGGGTTATCACCCGCCGCTGCAACACCGCCCCAAGAGGCACAAGAACCGATTGCAATCACGGCGGCGGCATGTTCAGCCACTTCACGGATATGCTCAACAATCGGTTTCCCTGCAACCATGCAGTAAATACCGTTGTCTTTCAGCGGGATAGAACCATCAACGACAAGAACATATTTTCCTTTGTATTTTTCTATCGCATTATGCTTATTCTGTTCAACTTGTTCACCAAAAGCGGCAGATAACACCTCATGGTATTCCAGTGAAATTGTATCCAGAATTAAGTTTTCGAGGGTTGGATGGGTAGAACACAGCAGGGACTCGGTACAACCCGTACACTCTTGTGCGCCAATCCAGATGACAGGCGGACGAGCTGGGTCGCTAATAGATTCAGCAATTTGGGCCGCTGCTTTCCCGCTTAGCCCCATCGTTGCTGCCAACGCTGTACATAACTTCATAAAATCACGGCGGTTAATACCGTGAGGAGAATTAATAGAGTTATCTCCTATCATTCTTTTTTCCTATTATTATGGGTGGCTTAGAACCTATTCATTAAACAAATTTCGTTGATTATCCTTGCGTTAGAAATGCCACAAAACCCGACGTGCTAAATACGCTTACGCCTTACGCTTGTATCATTGCAATTCAAATTGACAACAAAACTGAGCTTAATGAAATAAATTCTTATTTAAGTAACCTGGTGCATATATATAAAATAGGATCCTATTCCTACCGATTTTTAATCACTTGATCTTCATCAAGAGGAAATAAGAAATTTCATCTTTTTTATATATTTGTTAGAAAAATCGATTCAGTTACTGGGAGGTAAAAGTGATACCTGAAATAAAACTCCATCGTTTATTATTCAATAATGCGCTATATATCACATTAATTTAAATATAAATTTCATTAATTATCATTGATATATAGGAATTCATTATTTGTTTATCTTTTAATTAAACGAAATTAGAGTATTATTAATAACCAATCCATTAATATAATTATTAATTATCTAAATAAGAATCAATATCAAAAAAAGAATATTTTAATTAAAAATTAAAATATACAAAAATCAGCCTAATATACACTCTAAAGGCCTTGCAATATTCCTCATTGGCTAACGCTTTAATTTTGCTGAGGCTATCGCCACTTGCCCTAATGCCAATCCACCATCCCCCATCGGGAACTGCCTTGCCGTTAATACCTCAAATTCATTTAAATTATTCATTAATAAATTTCGTAATAATTTATTATGCATCACGCCCCCCGATAGCACGATTGTCTTAATGCCATATTGCTGGGCAGATGTTTTCGCAAGCTGCGCAAACCCATTTGCTAATGCGACATGAAACGCATGGGCGCGTTGTGCTTTAGGCGCTTGATAAGCACACCATTCACGCCAAAATGTCGCTAAGTCAAGGTGTTGACCAACTAATGGCATCGTCACTGGGTGTGTCATAACCTCAGAGTTCATCGCCAGCGCTTCAAGCTGACACGCGGCCTCACCTTCCCAACTCGTTTGTACCGTACAAATACCCAGGGCAGCAGCAACAGCATCAAATAACCGCCCCGCGGAAGACGCCGTTGGGCAGTTGAGCCCGCGTTCGATAGCCTTTTCCAGTCCTTGCCAAGGGAACTCAAGAAGTTGAATTGCATCTGATTGCTGTTGCCAGTTGGGAACAAACTGTAACCAATGAGCCAATAAATTACGCCAAGGTTGCCTTGCCGCCATTTCGCCTCCAGGTAAAGCGACCGCGGGCAACCCACCTAAATATTGGCTGGATGTATAATCTACGAGTAAACATTCCCCACCCCAGAGACGTTGGTCATCACCAAAACCTAACCCATCAAGTGCTAAACCAATCACCTTATCTGTATTTCTTGGCAAACCGTGTTCCACCATAACGGCCGCAATATGGGCGTGATGGTGCTGAACTTGCACAAAGGGAATATCTAACTGTGCAGATAGTTGCTTAGCAAAGCGATGGCTGACATAGTTTGGGTGCATATCCCCAACCAATGCAGTTGGTGTAAAACGGTAAATTGACTCAAACAAATCAATCGAACTTTGGTATTGCTCAAAAATATCTAAGTCGTCCAAATCCCCAAGGTGCTGGCTTAATACCGCGCTTTTATCGCGCAGTAAACAAAACGTATTTTTCAGGTCAGCCCCTAACCCTAATATAGAGGGGGAGTTTTCAAACCCTTCAGGTAAATCTACAGAATCAGGTACATACCCACGAGCACGGCGTAACATTTCAGCCTCGCCTTGGTGATAACGAACTAAAGAATCATCAGCACGTTGCACAATATCGCGGTTATGCGTCAGGTAAAAATCGGCAATATTAGCTAAATCCTTGAACGCATTTTGCTCTGTAAGAACAGGGGGCTTCCCAGATGCATTCCCTGACGTCATGATTAACGGTTTTTTTACTTCCGCCATTAATAAATGCTGTAAGGGATTTGAAGGCAGCATCACCCCTAACTCAGTCAAATGGGGGGCGACAAACTGGCTTAGACCGCTGTTTTTCCACTGCTTGATTAAAACGATCGGCGCTGCGGGGCTTTTTAGCAATGAGGCTAGCCCATCACTCACTCTCACCCCTTGGTTTTTTAACCAATCTAAAGACGGGATCATCACCGCAAATGGTTTTGTTGGGCGATGTTTACGCATGCGTAGCGCTTGCACTGCATGGTCATCCGTTGCGTCGCAAGCAAGATGAAAACCACCTAACCCCTTAATGGCAATAATTTTACCCATGAGTAAATATTGCGATGCCGATATTAGCGCCCCTTCCTTCTCCGCCACCGTCAGCCCGAAAGCATCACTGAGCTTAATTTCAGGTCCACATACAGCACACGCATTGGGCTGCGCATGAAAACGCCTATCCGCGGGGGATTGATATTCCACCAAACACTCAGGACATAACGGGAAATCAGCCATCGCGGTATTTGGGCGATCATAAGGCATATGGCGAATAATCGTAAAGCGCGGCCCGCAATGAGTACAATTGGCAAATGGATAATGAAAACGGCGATTAGTAGGGTCAAAAATCTCTTGCTGACAAGCATCACAAGTTGCCGCATCGGGGATCACTTGCGTATCCATCTTCCCTTCGCCACTACGGCGAATGGTAAATTCATCGGGAAAAACATCCCACTGAAAAGACTGTGATTGAATACTCTCTATATGCGCTAAAGGAGGGCAGTGTTGTTGTAATAATTGGCTAAATTTAGTGATATCTGCATTTGCGAGTAGGCGGATTAATACCCCTTCACCATCATTACAGACATCCCCATACAGCTGCTGCTGATGTGCCAACTGCCAAACATAGGGACGAAAACCCACCCCTTGTACTTTACCTTTAACCCGAAGCTGTATTCCGTTGCTCACTTGCACACCCTCTTATTTCAATAGAAGCTATTTTCCCGCTAACAGCCTCAAAAAACTTCACGTGAGATCAAAAAAAGGTGGGATACACATAAGAAAATATGGGGAATTACATCGCTAAATTCGTTGATTCATTATATTTCCAATAACTCTAATTAATAAAACTTAATAAACTCATTCCTATTAGTTTTTAAATCTAATTTAAATTGCATTATTAAATAAACTCTCTTTCTTAATTAAATAATAAAGTCAGTTTATATAACCGTAGAATTCCAATGTCATTTAACTCACTGTTATTAATAGGTTAAATAAAAAACCTTATAATTAATCCTAAAGAACGATAGTCACATCACCCAAACAAAAGTAAGCTCATTCACATGTTAACAATTTAGCAACATATAGATTTTAATTATAATTATTCAATACCCGTGTAAATTCATTAATAATAAAAAGAGGTACTATTTTGAAAATCAAACCACTGTTTATCTCTCTATCTCTCGCGGCGGCATTATTCGGTTCAAGTTCTTTAGCTAATGCCGATGAAATTATTACCCTTGGAACAAAAGGTGGGCCATCCATATTAAGTGAAGCTCGCTTACCGCAATCGACAGCATTTATTAAAGGGGATAAAACCTATCTTTTTGATGCAGGATACGGCGCAACTTTGCGCTTAGTTCAATCCAAAGCCCCGCTAAAAAATATCGACTCAATTTTTATTACTCACCTGCACAGTGACCACGTTGCCGATTACCCTGCGTTATTATTAAATGCATGGAACAGTGGGCTAAACCACCCTGTTACGGTGTATGGTCCAGTGGGTACAGAGAGCATGACCAAAGGTGTTTGGGACACCTTTAAGCGCGATATTGATTTACGTATTAAAGATGAAGGCAAACCTGATTTACGTAATATGGTCACCGCCAAAGATATTTCTGAAGGTGTCGTTGTTGATAAAGACGGTGTAAAAATCAGTGCGTTGTTTGTGCCCCATCCCCCTTTTAATTCCGATGAAGCCCTGGCCTATAAAATCCAATCAGAGGGGAAAACCGTCGTTATCACGGGTGATATGATTGATAATAAACAAATTACTGAATTTGCCAAAGATGCCGACCTTTTAGTCAGTGAAGTCGTGCTGGTTTCTGGCGTTGAAAACTTAGCAAACCGAATTGGCAATGGCTCGACCCTTGCAAAAGCGATTATTTCCCATCACACCACCGCAGAAGAGGTCGGTAGAATCGCGAAGGAAGCCAATGTAAAACATTTGGTACTCACCCACCTTGTTCCCGCAGATGACCCATCGATTACTGATGAAGTTTGGATCAAGGAGGTTAGAAAGCAATACTCTGGCCCAGTCACCGTAAGTAAAGACTTACAACGGTTTGAATTAAAATAATGTAACCAAAATAGCCACAGGCTACCTTGTGGCTATGATTGGCTCTGATATTAACTCACACAATCGCTGATAAATCCCCTTCTGTTTCTTATATGAAACTAAACAACGCAATAAGCTCGACACACCCCACATTTTGAAACGAATATTTTACATATAGTCAACATTCGATTGACTATTAATCACCCCTACATTTAATCTGGTTTTAAATAATAAACAACGTTTCGTATATGAAACAAAATGTTACTGCGTATTAAGAGGAGAAAAAAATGAGCTGGATTGCTGTGTGCGATGTTTCACAAGTTCAAGAAGAATTTCCCTTTTCAGCCAAAGTTAATAACAACGAAATCGGTATTTTTTTGGTTGAAGACCAATATTACGCTTTAGAAGATGTATGTCCTCACGCTTATGCCCTACTCAGCCAAGGGTTTGTTGAAGATGGAAAAGTTGAGTGTCCCCTACATGAAGCCATCTTTGATATCAAAACAGGAAAATGTCTGCGAGAACCTGGTGGTCGAGATTTAAAAACCTATCAAACTCGCATTCATGAAAACCAAATCGAAATTAGCTTAATTGAGGAGTAAACATGGAACCGATTCAAAATATTAATCCTTACCTCCCGGCAAATAACCAAATTATTCCTGCACGAGAAGGTGGAAAAGGGAGTATTCAAGCACCTGGAAGTGCGCCAAATATTGTCTGGCAAACACGATCGCGACTTCCAGATGAATACGAAACAGCGTTGATCGCCGCATTAGAAAATTTATTTGCATCAGGAACGGAAACTCTCGAAGCCCTCGTTGAAGCTTTAAACCAACAACAATTATTTGACCGGCAAGGTCACGCATGGACATCCAGCAGTTTCCGCGAATTTTTGCTCGTTAATGGATATTAATACTTTGTAATTTATACAAAAATAAAAATAACCTTTGATAATCGGAAGCAAATTATGACAACGAATACACAACCTCAAAACTATCAAGCGTATTTAGATGTGGGGCTACGAGGACAGTGGTACCCCGTATTATCAAGCTGGGAAGTTAGCAGTAATCCCATCGGCATCACTCGCCTTGAAGAGCAAATTGTCTTATGGCGCGATGATAAAGGCCAAATTCATGCCTTAGAAGATAGATGCCCTCACCGCGGTGCACGTTTATCCATGGGCTGGAACCTTGGTGAGCGCATTGCTTGTTGGTACCACGGCGTTGAAGTAGGCGGAGATGGTATTGTCAAGGACGTTCCAGCGGTTAGCCAATGCCCTCTTGAAGGCCAAAAATGCTTAAAAACCTACCCAGTTCAGGAAGTTCACGGTGCGATTTTCCTCTATTTTGCTGTGATTGAAGGGGAAACGCCGCCAGCGCTTGAATTCCCTGAAGAATTAGCCGATAACGAAAACCACAGCCACTTCCTCTGCACTGCATCTTGGAAATGCAACTATCAGTATGCCCTTGAAAACGTGATGGATCCGATGCATGGCACCTATTTACACTCTTCGTCACACTCCATGGCTGAAGGGGATAAACAGTCTGAGATGATCCTTGAAGCCACTCAAACGGGTTTTATTTTTCGTAAGAATGATCAAATTGGTGTCAACTTCGACTGGGTGGAGTTTGCCAGCACAGGTGCAAACTGGCTTCGTTTATCCATCCCATATCAAAAACGTTTTGGACCAGGTGGGCACTTTTGGATCATCGGCATGGTCGTTCCAGAAGATAAAGATCACTGCCGCGTATTCTTCTGGCGAATTCGTAAAGTCAAAGACTGGCAACGCGATCTCTGGCGCTTTATGTACCGTAACCGCTTAGAGGGGCTGCATTGGGATGTGTTAGAGCAAGACCGCATTATTTTAGAAAACCTCGCACCAAATGCACGTAACCATGAGTTTCTCTATCAACACGATGTCGGTTTATCCCGTCTTCGTCGCATCATGCAGCGTGAAGCCAAAAAACAGTTTGAACTGATTTACAGTAAGGAAACTGAAAATGCATAACCTATTGGCGGGAAAACGTATTGTGGTCACTGGCGCAGCAAGGGGGCTGGGTTTTAGCTTTGCCCAAGCCGTCGCAGAACAAGGCGCTAAGGTCATTCTGTGCGACATTCTTGAAGAACGTTTGCAAGAAAGTACCGAAACATTGCGCCGCCAAGGGTTTGATGCACAAAGTTACTGTATCGATCTTGCTGATCCCGCCTCTATTCGCCGAGCCTTTGAACACATCTCCCAACAAGGTGCCATTGATGGGTTGATCAACAATGCGGCTCTTGCGACTGGCGTGGGGGGGAAAGCCTTAGATGAATACGATCTTGAGCTTTGGGATCGCGTCATGACTGTAAATGTCAAAGGAACATGGCTGGTAACAAAAGCGGCGTTACCGCTATTAAAGCAAAGCCAACATGGAAAAATCGTCAATATTGCGTCTGATACTGCCCTTTGGGGGGCGCCAAGGCTAATGGCCTATGTCGCCAGTAAAGGGGCAATTATCAGTATGACTCGCTCAATGGCCCGTGAGTTAGGCCAACACCGCATTTGCGTTAATGCGATCGCGCCAGGGCTGACAAAAGTTGAAGCCACTGAATATGTCCCTGAAGAACGCCACCAGCTTTATGAAAATGGTCGCGCCTTACAAGGGGAGCAATTACCTGAAGATGTCACTGGTACTGCATTGTACTTGCTTTCTGATATGGCTAATTTTGTGACGGGGCAGCTCATCCCCGTCAACGGCGGCTTTGTATTTAACTAATTGATGACCGCGTGGGCGGCGAGGTTAAGGCATTGAATTCAACATGTAAGTACTTGATACCTGGTCTGGAAAAAGGATTGCAACTTCTTCTCTTGCTCGCACAGCAGCACCGCGAGCTCACGTTTGCCGAAATCCTACGCTTAGTCGATATGCCTAAAGCCACGGCTTATCGCGCGATACAAACCTTGGTACATTTGGATTTCCTTGTCCAACACCCGAGAACAGGGGCATTTTCACTTGGTCGCAAAGTACTTAGCCTTGGTCTCGGTTATATCGCCTCTCTTGATTTAACCCAATTAGGCCAACCGATTATTGAACATTTGCGAGACCGAAGCCAGTGCAATAGCCATCTTGTAATTCGCGATGGCCGAGACATTATTTACATCGCTCGCGTCAGCGGTGCGGAATCAAAAATTAACCATGTCAGCGTCGGCACACGCTTATTAGCTCATCGAACATCTTTAGGGCGAATGCTATTAAGCGGGCTTTCTTCTACAGAATTTGATGCTCTTTACCCTGATGAAGAGCTACCTGATAACGCGGGCAGCAAACACGAATTCTGGAACATGATCCAAGCTGACAAACTGCGGGGTTATGTTATCGGTGAATCATTTTATCGCCGTGGCATCTCCTCCATTGTTTATCCTGTTTACAACCAAGACAATGGGGTCGAAGCGGCAATCAGTATCATGGTTCCCATGGACAGCATCCCTGTGCAGGAGCGCCAATATTTGCAAAATGAAGTGCGCAGTGCAGCACAAAAGCTAACTGAATTTATTGGCGGCATCATCCCAGCCAAAGTGATTTAGCGTTAGCGAAAAACTTACCCATTTTTCGGTTTATTGCCATAAGCCTCGGCTTTCCTTTGCCCAAAAAACGTATCAGGCAATAACACCAACCTACAGAGGATTAAGCTATGTCAGTGATTGGAATAGAAAAATTAGAATTTGGCGTTGAAGACCTTAAAGCCTGCCAAAAATTTTTACATGACTTTGGCTTACATGTTTCTAACAATAATCCAAACGTGTTTACCACTCTATCAGGCGCCGAGCTGGCATTATTCCCCCTTGATGATGCTTCCCTTCCTGCACCTTTTGAAACGGGATCAACCTTAAGGCGCATTACATGGGGCGTTGAGAACCTCACTAACCTAAATCAACTTATTGATAATATTCAGGAATGTGATGGATTTGAGCGAACATCTTCTGGCGCACAATGCCGCGATCCTAATGGCATGACTGTCGCTTTTTGCCTTTCACAACAAAAAGACGTCCAACTCGACGTCACAGGTATCAATCAATGGGGAGACATTCGCCGCATTGATGAACCTAGCCCAATTTATGAAAAAGCTACACCTATTAACGTGGGTCATGTTGTTTTCTTTGTTGATAACCTCCTTGAAACAGAAGCATTTTATTGCCAAAAGCTAGGTTTCCAAGTTTCGGATCGCTACATCGATCGCGCCGTTTTCCTACGCGCTCAAATTAATGGCTGCCACCATAATTTGTTCTTACTCAAGTTACCGCATCGCGGCAGTGGCTTGAACCACGTTGCCTTTACTGTTCGGGATATTCACGAGGTGATTGGTGGGGGCTTAGCTATGAACCGCCATCATTGGAGTACCTTTATTGGTCCAGGTCGCCACCCGATTTCGTCCGCTTATTTTTGGTACGTCAATAGCCCAACGGGCGGCGCATTCGAATACTACACCAACGACGACTACCTCACGGAAAAATGGCAGCCAAGGGAACTGGAACACTCACTGGTTTCATTTACCGAATGGGCGGTTGAAGGTGGCTTAGATTATGAAACACGCCGCCAAGTTAAACCCGCCAAGGAGTCATAAGATGAGCACTCTAATTCAAGGCGGTATTGTCATTATTGGCGGTGGCCAAGCTGGTGGCTGGGCTGCAAAAACGCTCAGAGAACAAGGCTATCAAGGCACTATTTCGGTGATCAGTGATGAAAACCACGATTTTTACGAACGTCCTCCACTGTCAAAAGCAGTTCTCACGCAAGAAGACGCTGTTTTATCGCGTTTATTTAGTGAAGATGATACCCGAGCATTGAACCTGCAGTGGTTTCGACCCATTCGAGCCGAGCGAATTGATGCGCAAGCTAAGTGTGTTTATCTCAATGATGGGCGGTTAGTTAGCTTTGATAAACTGCTTATTGCAACAGGTGGCCGTCCTCGTTATCTATCAAAAGCATGGCAACAACACCCTAACGTATTTGCCCTACGCTCATGGGATGATGCCCAAGCACTACGCTCCAGCCTCTTATCCGCAAAAAAAATTGCCATCATTGGCGGTGGATGGATTGGCTTAGAAGTCGCAGCTTCTGCACGGGAAATGGGTCTTGATGTGACGATTTTTGAACGCCAAAACCGTCTGTGTGAGCGCAGTGTTCCGCAAAGTGTCTCCGACGCATTAGCGCAGCGCCATCATGAGGCTGGCGTACAGGTCATTACAGATTGTGGCGATATTCAATTGGTTGATGACAACGACGCTTTACAAATCGGTTGTCAAAAATACCCAACTCAGTCCTTTGACCTTGCCGTTATGGGGATTGGTGTTGAGCTCAACCTTGAGCTCGCAAAAGATGCGGGGTTAACGGTCACACATGGCATCGTGATCGACGCTCAAGGGCAAACCTCCCACCCTGACATCTACGCCGCGGGGGACGTTGCATGCCACCCAACACTTTCTTTATGTTTGCAATCTTGGGCTTATGCGCAAAACCAAGCCATCACCACAGCAAAAGCGATGCTTAACCCGCAATCCGTAGGGTTTAATGAACCCGCTTGGCTTTGGTCTGATCAATACCAAGACAACATACAAATTTTAGGAGTCCCGAGCACACAGACTCTGCAACACATCCAACGCCACAGCGAAAATTCAGAGGTTCACTTTGCATTAAATGAAGCTAACGAATTGGTTCAAATGGTGGCGTTTAATGATGCTCGCGCGATCAAACTGGGTAAACGTTGGTTGCAAAGCCAGCGTAAATTGGTTCCCTCAGAGCTTGCCGACCCCACATTTTCACTAATGTCACTTAAATAGTGCCAGCGAGGAAAAAACATGGCAAATCAAAGTATCACGATACCCGCCAATGAAAATGCACAAAGTACGCAGGATACACCAGAAAAAGTGAACTGGCTGATCCCAATCGGCCTATTTTCCTGCGTTTTACTGGCATTTTTCGACAAAATTAGCATCGCTGCACTGTTTTCAGACGAAAAGTTCCAACAAGCGCTGGGGATCGATTTTGATCCCACTCGTTTAGGCTTATTGATGAGCGCTTTCTTATTCGCGTATGGCGTTTCATCCATGTTACTGAGTGGGATTGGTGACCGCTTTCACCCCACAAAAATGTTGTTATTTATGATCAGCAGTTGGTGCTTCTTAATGATCTTTATGGGATTTACCCACCATTATGGCACCATGGTTTTCCTACGCGTATTACTCGGCATAGCCGAAGGGCCATTGTTAGCCATCGCCTATGCCATTATCCGCCGCACCTTCCCGCCCAAAATGCAGGCTCGAGCCACGATGCTCTGGTTGCTGGGCACTCCGCTAGGTGCAGCACTAGGTTTCCCTATTTCGTTGTATCTATTAAATAATTTTGGCTGGCAAAGTACCTTCTTCGTCATGGCAGCCTTTACCGTGCCCGTGTGGTGGTTGGTGGTCTTCGGAATTCGCCACCCAAATTTGGTCAATCGGAGTGCTCAGTTAAAAACAGCATCAGGGGAAAAACGACCTGAAGAACAAATTGCAGAAATGAAAGCTCATAAAAAACGCCTATTTCAAAATAGCCATTTTTGGATTATCTGCATATTCAACATTGCGTTTTTAGTCTATCTCTGGGGCATGAATGGCTGGTTACCAAGCTACTTAATTAAAGGGAAATCCATTCACTTGGAACACGCAGGGATCCTCTCTTCCCTCCCATTCATTGCCATGCTGTTTGGTGAAGCAATTGGCGCGTGGCTTTCTGACCGCTACGACCGCAGAGCCTTAGTGTGTTTTATCTCGTTGTTGGGTGCCGTGCTTGGTTTGGCGGGCGTGCTGTTCCTCACTGAGACCTACAGCATCATTTTAATGATGGCATTCAGCATGTTTATGTGGGGAGCTGGTGCTCCTAACATTTTCGCATTACTCGCTAAAGCAACACAAAAACAAGTCAGTGCCCTTGCTGGTGGGATATTCAATGGCCTTGGAAACCTTGCTGGCGCTGCCGCACCGCTATTAATGGGTGTGTTGATTACCGTTACCCACACTATGGATAGTGGGCTGTTATTTATCGTCATTATTGGTTTAGTGGGTAGCTTGTTATTGCTCCCCTTACTGAAAAAATACTAAACACTGCCTTTTTAGGAGATAACGCCATGTCACAACCTCAAATCAAACCACAAGGGATCCCAATGGCACAGTGGATTGAATCCCGAGTAGCCCGCCTTGAAGGGCGCAAATACGATTGGAACGCATTGAAATTCCAAGCCGATTACGACCCGAAATATCGCCGCGCACAAATGCGTTATATCGGCACTGGCGCAACAGGAGTCGCAAGCGATGTAAATACTGTTCCTGCAGAAAACTTCACCTTTTCCACCATGGTCTTACCCGCTAAGTGTGAAGGGCCACTGCACTTGCACCCTGACGTTGAAGAAGTTTTTTTCATGCTAAAAGGCACCATCACGCTGTTTATCAAAGACGGTGATGAAGAATATGAAACGGTATTAAAAGAACGTGATTTGATTTCTGTCCCTGCGGGAATTTACCGCGGCTTATTCAATCACGGGGAAGAGGAGGCCTTAATGTGTGTGATGATTGGGACACAAAAACCCGCTATCCCAACATACCCAGAAGACCACCCACTATCAAAAGTGAAACGCGGATAACAGGAGTAATCAGTGATGAATCTGCCAATTGAAAATTTACCCGAGTTACAGCTTGCCAACTTTGGTCAATATCGCCTTAATTGGCGGGAGGCAGGCCAAGGTGAGCCAGTGATCCTCCTCCATGGTATCAGTTCAGGATCGGCCTCATGGATTTCTCAACTGACGGCGTCATCACTGACTCATCACTATCATCTCTATTGTTGGGATGCCCCTGGCTATATGAATAGCCTTGAATTGGCGACAAAAACACCTGTAGCGCTGGATTACGCCGATGCGTTAGAAGCCTTTCTTGATGGACTGGATTTACAGCAAGTGACCCTCGTTGGCCACTCGCTGGGGGCTTTAATGGCCTGTGCTTTTGCCTCTTTGCATCCTCAGCGCGTCAATGGCTTATTTCTCGCTAACCCCGCACAAGGTTATGGAACAAAAAGCCTTGAAGAACGCAACCGCGTGTATGACCAAAGGCACGATATTGTGTTTAGCTCAGGCATCGAGGCTTATGCACAAAACCGCGCGGCAGCCTTACTTTCACCCACTGCTTCACAAGAAAAAATCGAGTGGGTGCAGCAAAATATGAGAAAACTCAACCCACCAGGTTTTTTATCCGCCGCTTGGATGCTGGCTCATGACGATATCAGCCTGTATTTAAAGGCCTATACTGGTGCGCTCGAAATGCTAGTTGGTGAAGAGGACACCATCACTCCGCCTTCGCAAGTCAGCCGATTAGCGCAGCAGAAGCAGTGTCCGCTGTTTTATGTTCCACAAGCGGGTCATGCGAGCTACCTTGACCAACCCGCTGAATTTAACCAGCTCCTAACTCACTTTCTATCGGCCGCTTTGCAAAGGAAAAACGCATGAATTTACAATTAGATAACCGAGTGGCTGTCGTGACTGGCGGAAGCTCTGGCATTGGCTTTGCGACCGTCAAATTATTACTCGACGAAGGGTGCAAAGTGGCCTTTTGTGGTCGAAATAAAGATAAATTACAGGCTGCAACAACAAAATTAATGGCCTTATACCCACAAGGAAATTTTACCGCTGTAATCTGCGATGTATTAGATAAAACCCAAACAGAGGCCTTTGCTGAACAAGTTCGCCAGCAATATGGGCACGTTGATTTACTGATTAACAACGCAGGTCAAGGTTATGTCGCCAGCTTTTCAGATACCCCTGAAGAAGCTTGGCTACATGAAGCCCAACTGAAATTATTTGGGGTGATAAACCCAGTGAATGCATTCTTACCACTCTTAGAACAGTCCAATATCGCATCAATTACCTGCGTGAATTCATTGCTAGCATTGCAACCTGAGCCACACATGGTCGCAACCTCCGCTGCAAGAGCCGCATTATTAAACATGACACTGAATTTATCTAAGACATTGTTACCTAAAGGTATCCGTGTCAATTCCATCTTACTTGGCATGGTGGAATCAGACCAATGGCGACGCCGTTTCGAAAATCGCAGCGATACTGACCTCACATGGGAACAATGGATAGGCAACATCGCCAAAAACCGCGGCATTCCCATGCAGCGCTTGGGTAAACCTGAAGAACCTGCTCGTGCACTGGTTTTCTTAGCATCCCCGATGGCGTCGTTTACCTCAGGTGCCGCTTTGGATGTCTCTGGTGGCTTTGCCCATCAAATTTAAAGGATTGAAATATGAAAACGTTAATGCTAATTGGCTATGGCGCGATGGCAGAAGAGGTGATTACTCGCTTACCTCGTGGAATAACGCTGCGCTGGATTGTGGCACGCGCGCATCACCACGAAGCTATTCTTAAGCGCTTTCATGGGGAGGTCACCCCGATTGAGGATATCAACCAAGTTAATGAAAAACCCTCTCTTGTGTTGGAATGTGCCAGCCATCAAGCCGTTAAACAGTATGCCCCCCTCGTTTTACAAAAGGGCTGGCGACTAGCAATTATTTCAACGGGTGCACTCGCTGACACCACAACGGCACAACATTTAACCGCGTTAGCCAAACAACATCATGGGCAATTAATTCCGCTAACCGGAGCCATTGCAGGGCTTGATGGGCTGCGTGCAGCGAAAGAGGCCAATATTACGCAGGTAACTTATCAATCACGCAAAAGCCCAGCGAGTTGGCGTAATGGCCCCGCCGAACAATTTATCGACTTATCCCAAGTAACTGAAGCGACTGTATTTTTTACGGGTAGTGCTCGGGAGGCCGCACTTAACTTCCCAGCGAATGCCAATGTTGCTGCAACCGTTGCCCTTTACGGAATCGGTATGGATGACACACAAGTACAGTTAATTGTTGACCCAAACACGAGAAAAAATACCCATCGCATTGAAGTACAAGGTGATTTTGGGCAATTTTGCATCGAACTCAATGGCAACCCACTTCCCTCTAACCCTAAAACATCCATGTTGTCAGCACTGAGTGCGGTGGCGATTTGCCGCCATGTTGCTGAACAGGATGCCATTTGACGGAGTACATCATGAATAAAATGGATATTTTTGTCGGCGGAAAATGGCAATTGGGCCGTGGCAAAGAGATGCAATCGCGTTTTCCTGGCGACAACCATATTGTCGCAACCCTAAATAGCGCTAGCCTTGAAGATGTCGAGGATGCGGTTGTAGCCGCAGAAGCCGCATGGCGAGAGCCTTCATGGCGAAATATGCCCGCCCACCAGCGTGCGGCTATTTTATATAAAGTCAGCACCTTAATTGACGAACAGCGCGAAGAATTAACCCACTTACAAACATTAGATAACGGGAAACCCTGGGCTGAAGCCCGTGGCCTTGTGATAAGTGCAGCGGCTACCGCACGTTATTTTGCTGCGGTTTGTGAAGTGTTGGGTGGAGAGCTTCCCCCTCGCCGCCAGACGGATATCATGACAATAAGTACTTACCAACCTATTGGCGTTATTGCAGCGATCACGCCGTGGAACTCACCGATTGCCAGTGATATGCAAAAAATTGCCCCTGCAATTGCCGCAGGAAACGCCGTTATTTTGAAACCTGCGGAGGCAACGCCACTAATTTCGTTAAAACTCGCTGAAATCTTTGAGCAAGCGGGCTTACCTAGCGGCTTGTTAAGCGTACTGCCTGGAAAAGGCTCAATTATCGGGGATGCCCTCGTACGCCACCCTTTAGTACGAAAAATATCCTTCACAGGGGGCACCAATACAGGGCGACAACTGGCGCATATTGCGGCAGATAAACTGATCACCACCTCGTTAGAATTAGGCGGAAAATCCCCGACGATCGTGTTATCCGATGCCGACCTTGACCTTGCTGCTCACGGTGTTTGCTACGGCATTTTTAGTTCGATGGGGCAAGCGTGCATTGCAGGTTCACGTTTATTTGTCGCCCGTGATATCTACGATAAATTTATGGAAAAACTCACCGTATTAACCCAAAACCTAATTATCGGTGACCCTCGCCAAGAACGCGTACACATTGGCCCATTAATTTCCCCTGCTCACCGCGATAGCGTTCAGGCGTACGTTGATCTGGCCATTCAAGAAGGTGGAGAAATTCGTCTTGGCGGGAAAATCCCTTCAGACCCAGCCCTGCAATCGGGGAACTATTATTGCCCCACCATTATTGAAGGCTTAAATAACCAAACACGTGTTTGCCAAGAAGAAATCTTTGGCCCTGTTTTGGTTGTTATCCCCTTTGATAACGAAGATGAACTCATTCAAGAAGCCAATGACTCCGTGTATGGCCTCGCGGCAGGGATTTGGACGCGTGATTATACCCGCGCCTTTAAACTTGCTGATGCTCTTGAAACAGGCACCGTTTGGATCAACACCTACAAAGTTTTTTCTATTTCAACCCCATTTGGTGGCTTCAAGGAAAGTGGTCTTGGTCGCGAAAAAGGTATCGAAAGCCTCAAGGCCTATATGCAACAAAAAAGTCTGTTTCTGGCACTTAACCCACAACCAAACCGTTGGTGTGAATAACCAATCCGTTAAAGGATTATTCAAGCATTTAGGAGAATATAATGTCTGACATGATTACGGTTGGCGAAGCCGTCGCCAGAACATTAGAGCAATACCAAGTCACCACGGTTTACGGTGTCATTTCGATTCATAATTTACCCATTGCTGATGCAATTGGCCGCCGCGGGATCATCGACTTTACCCCAAGCCGTGGCGAAGCGGGCGCGGTGACAATGGCTGATGCCCATAGCCGTTTTCGCGGGTTAGGTGTGGCATTAACCAGTACAGGAGCGGGCGCAGGGAATGCCGTTGGTTCAATGATTGAAGCGATGAATGCGTGTTCACCGATGATCCATATTACGGGTCAGGTGGAAAAAGCCTATTTAGATATGGATGCAGGGTTTATCCATGAAACCCCAGATCAACTCAGCTTCCTGCGAGCAAGTTCCAAGCAAGCTTTTCGCGTACACAGTGCAGAGCAAGCGATCTCCGTCTTACACAAAGCTATCCAAGTCGCTCAAACTGTGCCTTACGGCCCCGTATCTATTGAAATCCCAATCGATATTCAAAGTGCTCAAGTGCCTATTTCCGTATTAAGCCCCCCCGTTGTTCCCTCGGTATTGCCTGCATGCAACGCATCTCACGTCGACACTATTTGGGAGAAACTTCAACAAGCCAAACAGCCATTATTGTGGATTGGCGCAGGGGCATTACAAGCCACTGATGCCGTAAAACGTTTAGCAAATCAAGGTATTGCCGTGATTAGTAGTACCCACGGACGCGGGATTCTGCCCGATGACCACCCTTTTAGCTTACGCGCCTTTCATAATGCAGATTCCATCGATGCCTTAATGCGCAGCTGTGATTTGTCCTTAGTAGTTGGTTCCCGTTTGCGCAGCAATGAAACCAAAACATGGTCATTGCCCTTACCGCGCCCGCTGATCCAACTTGATATTGACCCTCAAGCTGCCAATCGAAATTATATTGCTGATATCAATATTACTGGCGATGCTAAAGCCTTACTGGAAGCACTGGCAGACAAAATGGAGCTCGCCAAGCGCCCTGTTTCTGATTCTTGGAAAAAACAGGTACAAGACGCCGTTCAGCAAGCTGAGCAACAACTACGTGAACAATGCGGTGCTTATAGTGGCCTCAGTGATGCTGTCGAACAAGTTCTACCAAAAGACGGTATTTTTGTGCGCGATATTACGGTCTCAGGGAGCTTATGGGGCAGTCGGTTATTAAAAGCCACTGAGCCAATGCACAATATTCACTCCCTTGCTGGCGCAATTGGCTTGGGTCTCGCAATGTCGATTGGCAGCGCAAAAGCCAACCCAGACACCTCGGTTATTGGCCTTGTCGGTGATGGCGGTTTGATGTTAGGGATTGGCGAACTGGCCACCATGGCACAAGAACAACTTCCTATCGTATTGATTATTATGAATGATAATGGATATGGCGTGATGCGAGGCATTCAGGAAAAATATTTCTCAGGTAGGCAATATTACAATGAATTACTGACGCCTTCATTCAATCAATTAGCTCAATCTATGGGTATTACTGCATTTACCATCGACAAAGCCACTGATTTTAAACCCACTCTCCAGCAAGCTATTGATTTAAAAAAACCTGTCGTGGTCGAGGTTCTCATGGATAAAATCGGCAAAATGAATTTCTCAGGCCCACCACAGAAAAAGTTGTTTTAATTGATTTAGACCCAACCAGAGCAGCTAAAGGCTGCTCTTTTTGTTTGTATGCCAACCCATCAGATACAAAAAAGCCACTTACTAAGAAGTGGCTTAATGCGCTGATTTAACAGCTAAAATTTGGTGGCCCCTACTGGACTTGAACCAGTGACCAATCGATTATGAGTCGACTGCTCTAACCAACTGAGCTAAGGGGCCAAAGTGGGATGGATTATACGTGCAGTTTTATCGTAGGTCTAGTATTTCAAAACCGTATGGCGAAATTGTGTGCAAAACCGTTATCACACTTATATTTCAACGTAATAGCATTCCCCAAACATATCAATCGCACCATGATATTCCTTTTTTTTGCGCCACTGCTAATTTTTATTAAACTGGCTTTTATATATTTTATTTATATTTAGCACTGTTTTATATCAAATTCACTCTATAAATGGCCACATAAAGGCAATCAATTTTATTAAACATCCTTTATTCAATTAATTGATATAGAACAATAATTTTATACCTTAGATCTCTCAATATGATTCATAGATAATTCGCATATAGGACAAAAATGATGAAAAAAGTACGTGCAGTTCAATATGGTTGCGGAAAAATGGGCAAATTTTTAATCCGTTACTTGCAAGAGCATGGCGCTGAAGTTGTCGCGGCTTTTGATATCAACGATGCGGTCATTGGCAAAGATATCGGCGAAATTGCAGGTACTAAGCCGACAGGTGTAAAAGTTCAGCCTCTCCATGAAGCAGATGAGACCCTTGAAACCTTAAAACCTGATGTCGGAATTATTGCAACCCTCAGTACCATGGCTGACTTAGAAGACGCATTCTCATTGTTCGCTCGTCACGGCGTTAACGCAATCTCTACGGGTGAAGAAGCGCTTTATCCTTGGAATTCATCCCCAGAGATCACTCAAAAACTTGATGCATTAGCTAAAGCAAATAATTGTACTTTAGCGGGAAGCGGCTATCCAGATATGTATTGGGGTGTGTTGATTGATACACTGGCAGGATCAATGCACAAACTGGTGAAAATAAAAGGTTCTAGCTGTTATAACGTAGAAGATTACGGGATAGCATTAGCAGTCGGCCACGGTGCAGGGCTCACCGTCGATGAATTTAACCAACAAATTGGTAATTACAATGACTTGCCTTATGACGTCATTTCCCAAAAAATTGAGAGTGGAGAATATGCACCACCTTACATGTGGACACAAAATGGCTGGCTATGCAGTCGCCTTGGTTTAACCATCATCAGCCAAACACAGCGCTGCGTTCCACAAATCGCACAAGCCGATATTTATTCTGACACACTGAAAATGACGGTGAAAAAAGGTGATGTCCTTGGATTATCCGCAGTTGTCATCACACAAACGGCCGAAGGTGTGACCCTCGAAACTGAATGTATTGGTAAAATTTTAACTGCTGATGAGTGTGACAAAAATAGCTGGCAATTAATCGGTGAACCAGATACTGCCATCGAGGTGAATAACCCAGCAACGGTTGAGCTAACCTGTGCGAATTTGGTTAACCGTATCCCAGCGCTGATTAATAGTCCCGCGGGCTATACCACCACGGAAAAAATGCCAAATAATGTCTATATGACTAAACCGATGCATGAATACTTATAGTTAAACGGTAAAGCCCACTTCGACATGTACGAATGAAGTGGGCTTTTTACTCACAAGCGACTTAGCGCGGTTTTACCATCTGCCATTCTAAATGGTGTTTAATGGCAGGCCATTCAGATGCAATAATGCTGTAAACACAGCTATCACGCAGTTCACCCGTTTTGGTTCTCATATGACTACGCAAAATACCATCCAGTTTTGCGCCTAGACGCTCAATGGCTTTACGGCTCTGATGATTTAAAAAATGAGTGCGAAACTCCACCGCAACGCACCCTAACTCTTCAAAGGCATGCTTTAACAATAAGTATTTAGCCTCTGTATTAATTGCAGTGCGCTGAACCTCAACACCGTACCACGTTGCTCCCAGTTCAACCCGTTGCACGGCATTATCCACTTTATTATACGACGTGATGCCAACAGGTTTCCCCGTGCGTTTGTCGATAACCACAAATGGCAAACACTCTTTCTGTGCAAAACGTACAAGACGGCTTTCAACATCTTGAGGGAAATTATCAGGATCGGGAACTAAGGCATACCATAAATTATGCAGCCCATCACGACGGATAATCGCCGCAAGTTCTGCATCATATTGATGAGATAAAGGCTCAAGGCGAACACATTCACCTTCTAAAGTAATAGCTTGGCAAATCTCTTTCATCATGGTTTCCCTATGTGGCTTTTTTGCGATGTGTTTCTACTTTTTTAATCTTTTTATATGACATAAAAATAAAAGGACGTCACTTAACTGTGTTGACTTAGCAATTTAACCTAAAACATATGATAAAAATCACAAAATTTTAACATCTTTACCAATTTACGAGATCATTACGCTACAGTTAACTCATCTGACCTGTTAAATAAATCCCGAATGGGAGCATCATATGAGCAATTTTCCACACCTTTTTACCCCCCTTGATTTGGGGCATACGGTTCTTAAAAATCGGATATTAATGGGCTCTATGCATACTGGGCTCGAAGAACATCCTGAGGGTAGCGAGCGCCTTGCCCATTTTTATCGTTTACGTGCAGAAAATGGTGTCAGCCTGATTATTACAGGAGGCATCGCACCTAACCCTGCAGGTGCGCTAACCGCCCATGGTGCTGTATTGAATAACTCAGCTCAGCTGCCATTTCATCGCACAATTACCGATGCAGTACACCAAGCGGATGGCAAAATCGCCCTACAAATATTACATGCAGGTCGATATGGATTACATCCATTATTAGTGGCTCCAAGTGCTATTCAAGCCGAAATTATTCCATTTGCACCTAGAGCGCTTTCAGAGGATGAGGTTCAAAATACCATTGATGATTTCGTGAATACCGCAAAATTAGCCCAACAAGCAGGCTATGATGGTGTCGAAGTGATGGGCTCTGAAGGGTATTTAATTAATCAATTCATTGCAAAACGCACAAATCATAGAACTGATGAATGGGGTGGCAGCTACGTAAATCGCATTCGTTTTCCTATTGAAATTGTACGGCGCATTCGTGAAGCTGTTGGGGCTAACTTTATTATTATATATCGACTTTCGATGTTAGATTTAGTGGAGGACGGTTCAACGTGGGAAGAAATAGAATACCTTGCTAACGAAATTGAAAAAGCAGGTGCATGTATGATCAATACGGGTATTGGTTGGCATGAAGCCCGCGTCCCAACCATCGCAACACAAGTCCCTCGTCACGCATTCAGTTGGGTCACCCAAAAATTAATGGGCAAAGTGAATATTCCATTGATTACCACAAACCGTATCAATGACCCATTTGTTGCCGAACAAATTCTAGCTAATGGGCAAGCAAATATGGTGTCAATGGCTCGTCCATTCCTTGCAGATGAAGCTTTTGTCCGTAAAGCCGCCGAAAACCGTGCTGACGAAATCAATACCTGCATCGGCTGCAATCAAGCTTGCCTTGATTTGATTTTTAGTGGAAAGCTTGCCAGTTGCCTAGTTAACCCCCAAGCTGTCAGGGAAATGGATTATCCCAATGAAAAAGCGGCTAAAAGTAAGTCTGTTGCAATTGTTGGTGCAGGCCCTGCAGGGCTTTCATGTGCCATTTATGCGGCCAAACGCGGTCATAAAGTGACTTTATTTGAAAAATCGAACCAGATTGGCGGGCAATTTAATTTAGCCAAACAAATTCCTGGCAAAGAAGAGTTCCATGAAACCATCCGCTATTTTTGCCGCCAATTACAGCTGCTAAATGTAGATGTTCGCCTTGAGCAATACGCTGATGCACAAAGCCTCTCAGGGTTTGACGAAGTCATTATTGCCACTGGCGTCACTCCACGTAAAATTCAGCTAGAAGGCGTTGAGCATCACAAAGTGGTTTCCTATATTGACGTTATCACCCACCAGAAAACGGTTGGTAAAAATGTGGCCATTATTGGTGCTGGGGGAATTGGTTTTGACGTAGCAGAACTCTTAACGCAAGAAGGTAAAAGTAGCAGCCTAGATACTTCACTGTTTAATCAAGAGTGGAACATTGACCCAACTATTCATTCAACAGGGGGAATTTACCCGAAGAATAAAAATACCGTAGGGTCGCCTCGCCAGCTCTATTTATTGCAACGAAAAAATAGCAAGGTAGGGGCAGGACTAGGAAAAACAACGGGTTGGGTTCACCGATTGTCACTGATGAAGCGCGGTGTAAAAATGCTCAATGGCGTGGAATACATGCGTGTTGACGATGAGGGTTTGCATATTCGTTATCAAGATAAAACGCAGTGTTTGCCTGTCGATAACGTGGTGTTATGTGCAGGGCAAGAGCCTTATCGCCCATTAAAAATTCAGCTCGCTGAACATGGAATTGATGCCCATGTCATTGGTGGAGCAGATGTGGCCGCAGAGCTGGATGCGCGTAGGGCTATCGAACAAGGCATGAAAATCGCTTATCAGCTTTAACTCTCCCTCCCCCTTTTCCCTCTTGGTTGAATGTATTGAGCAAGAGGGAAAATTTAATACCTATCTCAAAGACCCAGTGCTATTTATATGTTTACCTCACTTCAACGCCACTAATTGTTATGTTATAACATATCTTTTGCATTCTAAATTACTGAGGCTCTATGTCATTGACTACCGAAACACTCACCACCCCACTCGCAGATGCACAACTACAAAGTGATACTCACAGCCAAATAGGGCTTGATTGGGTGGGTATGACAGGGATTGCCTTACCCATCGAGTTAGCAGGTCGCCCTGTTAATGCAAATGTCGATATTGGGATTAATTTCCAAGGACAAAAAGGCATTCATATGTCTCGTCTTTACCAATCCCTAGATGCACTTACCCAAAGTGAATTAACTTGTGATTTGCTAAGGCAAACGTTAGAACAGGCGTTGTCTTCTCATATTCAAACATCCTCTAAAGCTTATCTTCGTATTTATGGTGATATATTGCTATCTCGCCGCTCTTTAGTCTCTAATCAGTTTGGTTGGAAGTCTTATCCTATTGAAATAGATGTTAATTTTAAAAATTCATTCCCTATTATGTTAAAGGTTGGCGTGCCTTATTCTTCTACCTGCCCCAGTTCAACCGCGCTTTGTGCCCAAGTGATGCAACAGCAATTTGCACTGGATTTTGATAACCAAGCGCCCCTATTACCGCAAGCTCAAGTCCTTGATTGGCTGGTTAAGCAAGGCTTGCCTGCAACACCTCATAGCCAAAGAAGCTGGGCGTGGGTTACTGTAACCTTAAACGCCGAGGGGAAAGAACTGCCCGTTATTGAATTGATAAACCGCATCGAAAACATCCTTCTCACACCTGTTCAAACCGTGGTGAAACGCAGTGATGAGCAAGCATTTGCCATCACTAATGGGCAAAACTTAATGTTCTGTGAAGATGCGGCAAGAAGGTTAATCAATGCGTTTAGTCACCAATGCCAATTTGACGAAGTTACCGTTGAAATAGACCACCAAGAAAGTTTGCATGCACACAATGCAGCTGCACGCACAAGCTGGAAACGAGGTGACCATGCTGCGTAAAAACCCATCAGGCCATGTGCCTGTTGTTTCTGAAAAGGCTTACATTGACCCAACAGCGATTATTTGTGGCAAAGTCATTATTGAAGATTACGTGTATGTGGGGCCTTATGCGGTGATCCGCGCAGATGAACTGAATGAAGACGGAGATATGTCACCCATAGTGATAGGCTCGCACTCAAATATTCAAGATGGCGTAGTGATCCACTCCAAGAGTGGTGCTGGCGTACATATCGGGTCACACACGTCTATCGCTCATCGTGCCATTGTCCATGGGCCTTGCGAGATTGCACAGCGAGTTTTTATCGGCTTCAATAGCGTTTTATTTAATTGTGTGATTGGCGAAAACTGTGTAATCCGCTACAACGCGGTGGTTGACGGCCTAACACTTCCCCCTGCTCGCTATATTCCCTCTTGTGTACATGTTAACGGGCACAGTGATTTATCGGGTTTCAAACAAGTTGATCGCGCTTCATTGCAATTTTCGGAGGAAGTCGCGGCAACCAATGTTCAGTTAGTTGAAGGCTATCGCCGATTACGTAATGAATTTTAATTCAAAAACAAAAAAGGCAGAATATCTATTCTGCCTTCTCGTTTATCACATAAAACTATTAGTCGTTATGGGAGAACTGAGCCTCTGAATTTGCGAGTTTTTCATCTTCTGCCAAACAAACTGCTGCCGTAAATAAAACATCAGTGGAAGAGTTCACTGCAGTTTCCGCTGAATCTTGCAGTACACCAATCATCACACCAACAGCAACGACTTGCATCGCAACATCATTTGGAATACCAAACATATTACACGCTAATGGGATCAATAATAATGAACCACCCGCGACACCTGATGCACCACAAGCACACACTGCAGCCACGACACTTAACAATAATGCAGTCGGGATATCCACTGGAATACCTTTGGTGTAAACCGCAGCTAACGTCAGAACAGTAATCGTTACCGCAGCCCCTGCCATATTAATGGCTGCGCCTAATGGAATAGAAACAGAATAAGTGTCTTCATGGAGATTCATGCGACGGCACATTGCCATGTTCACAGGAATATTCGCTGCTGAGCTACGAGTAAAGAATGCGGTAACACCACTTTCACGTAAACACGCGAACACTAATGGATAGGGATTACGCTTTAATTTCCAATATACAATCAACGGGTTGACAACTAAAGCGACAATAATCATACAGCCTAATAAAACAGCTAATACATGGAAATAGCCTTTTAACGCTTCAAAACCCGTTGTCGCAATTGTTGATGACACTAAACCAAAAATACCTAATGGTGCCAATCTAATAATGACTCGAACTAATTGAGTCACACCATTAGAGAAATCAAGTAACAGTGTTTTTGTCGTATCCGTCGCATGTCGAAATGCAATACCTAAACCGATAGCCCACGCTAAGATACCGATATAGTTACCATTAATCAGCGCATCAACGGGGTTAGTAAATACATTGTTTAATAGGCCACTTAAAACTTCAGCAATGTTTCCTGGTGGATTCATTTCTGTTTCACTGCCCGCCAAGGCAAGTGTTGATGGGAATATAAATGAGGCAATTACCGCCACTAATGCAGCGAAGAATGTCCCTAAAATATACAGAACCAAAATTGGTTTAATACTGGTTTTTTGCCCTTGACGATGGTTAGCAATGGAAGACATTACCAATACCCACACCAAGACTGGTGCAACCGCTTTTAACGCGCTCACGAATAAATGACCTAACAGCCCTACGTTTTTTGCTGCCGATGGCCATAACCATGCCAATAAAATACCTGCAACTAAGCCAACCAATATTTGCTTGACCAAGCTACCGTGAGTGATCACTCGCCATAACCCTGTTTTATTTGTATCCATAGTAGACCTATATTATTTATCTTTATTAGGAATTAAATGTGTTTGCAGAGCCAGTATAAGGAATAAATACCTTGTGAAAAGGCTATTATTCAAAATATACACAATGATTGATTTTACTTAACAAATATTTTACATAACTGTGATCGCAATAGAGTTTTGTTTCTTATAGTAGAATGGCATAAAGAAGAATGGTTGAATCTTTTCAGAGGGTTAAAACAAAAATCCCCTACCTCATCGGTAAGGGATTTAAATTTTGAAGGGAATTATTTGCTTTTTGCTTCGTTACGTTTGTTAACAATTGTATTAATGATTAATGTTACCACCAATATTGCGGCAATCGTTCCCAACGAAATCGGCGTTGGAATATGGTAGATGTCAATAAGCAGCATTTTTATACCAATAAAGCTTAAAATTACCGCTAAGCCATATTTTAACATTGAGAACTTCTCTGCGACCCCTGACAGCAAGAAATACATCGCACGTAACCCTAAAATAGCAAACAAGTTAGACGTTAAAACAATAAACGGGTCAGTGGTCACTGCGAAAATAGCAGGAATACTATCCACTGCAAATATGACGTCGCTGATTTCAACTAAGATCAACACTAAAATCAGTGGCGTTGCAAACAACACGCCATTACGTTTAATAAAGAATTTTTCGCCATGCAGCTCATCCGTCATCCGAAGATGTGAACGCACCCACTTCACTAACGGTTTATCATTAATTGGCGAGTCATCTTCTTTGGCAAAAGCCATTTTAAGCCCCGTAAACAGTAAAAATAGGCCGAAGATATATAAAATCCAACTAAACTGTGTAACCAACCAGCTACCAGCAAAAATCATGATAGTTCTTAATACGATAGCGCCCAAAACACCATAAACTAAGACTCGGCGCTGTAAACTGGCTGGAATGGCGAAATAGCTAAATAACATCAACCAAACAAAAACGTTATCCACTGCCAAGGCTTTTTCTAACAAGTAACCCGTTAAAAATGCCATCGTTTGGCTATCAGCAAATTCACGGCTTACATTATCATTGAGATACCACCAAAAACCTGCCGCAAAAATTAGCGAAAGCGTGACCCACACAATACTCCAAGCTGCAGCTTGCTTCATCGACATGGCTTGGCCTTTGTGTTTACCCTGCCAAAACAAATCGATAAGTAACATAAGTAAAATAATAACTGCAAAACTACCCCATAAAACAGGGTTACCGACTGAGTGCATTTTCCTATCCCTTAAAAAACAAAAAACGGCTGATATCCAGAAGACATCAGCCGCTTAAAATTCTTTAACCTCAAGGAGTTATCTATTGGTTGTAAATTATGAGCAAACCTCGCCTTCTGGCAAGGTCTCACTTACAACACAATTAACCCAAGGACAGGCACTGTGGTGCTCGGCTACCGGGTGTAATGTGTACACCGTAATGACGATAAACCGACAAGAAGAAGTTACTCCCCTTTGCTATGCGCAAAATATACGGTAAATAATCTTAAAATGCAATAATTAGCTATCTTAGATTTAACGATGTTTTTTTGTGTTAAAAAACAAATTAACTTCAAATTTTTGCATTTTATAGCGAGAAACCTCTACTAATGTGCGTTTCTAGCCAGTTTCCCTTGTTACAATTGGTATGATTAATTGTAAAAATACGGCTCAACTTAAATGAATTCTAAAAATATGCTTAAAATTTGCTGTTTAGTTATTTTCTGTTTTGTTAAAGTGAGCGTGCTTTACACTAACAGCCTGAGGAAACAACGCTTTCACTCAGGTATTCACTTAATCCATTTCTCCCTGCCCAACAACAAGTTTGTTGCTGTTATTGCCGTTTAGGAAACATTAATGGAATTAGTTAAAGAACTTTTTTTTGCCCTTTGGCACCAAGATTATGTCACGCTCTCTAACCCATCATTGATGTGGGCTATCTACCTTATGCTGTTTGCTATCCTGTTTCTTGAAAATGGGGTTTTACCCGCAGCCTTTTTGCCTGGTGATAGCTTATTGATTTTAGTGGGTGTTCTGATTGCGAAAGGCACCTTGAGCTACCCTCTAACCATCGTGATTTTAACAGCAGGCGCAAGCTTAGGTTGCTGGGTAGGTTATATACAAGGTCGCTGGCTAGGAAATACAAAGATAGTCAAAGGCTGGCTCGCACATCTCCCTGAACATTATCACCAACGGGCTCATGGCTTATTCCACCGCCATGGTCTTGCTGCTCTGTTAATAGGTCGTTTTCTCGCCTTCGTAAGAACATTACTGCCGACCATTGCAGGTTTAGCAGGCTTGAAAAATGCTCGCTTCCAAGTGTTTAACTGGTTGAGTGGCTTATTGTGGGTGCTTATTTTAACCGCTATAGGTTATGGTTTTGGTAAAAGCCCGATTTTCCAGCAATATGAACATCGTATTATGAATGTATTGATGTTAATCCCTGTTTGTCTGTTAGTTATCGGTTTAGTCGGCAGTATTGCTGTCGTTGTAAAGAAAAAACTGTCAGGCAAAAAAGCAAACTAATTCAATTTGCGGGGGCGTTTTGCTTCCCCGCATTTTCACTTTTACTCATTTTTACTTTTCTGTTTATTCTCTGTAAAAAACTTCATTAATCTACTGATTAAACCGCTATTTTTTAGAATACTCTATTTGTCATTTTTTGTTTATTGCACATAACAATTCCGAATATTTGATTGCACTTAGTGTAAAAATCGCTATTGTTAATACTACGAATGCGCTTTTTCTATTGATAGGAGGTTGTATATGTCATCGAATCATTCATCAGACGAACTACGTGCGGAGCTCCGTGCTTTAGCCGATTCTCTGGAAGCGATGCTTAGTGATACCGGCGAAAAATCGAAAGAAGAGATCGAAAGCTTAAAATCAAAAGCACAAGAAGCACTGTGCTCATCTCGCGCAAAACTCGGTCAAACCACCGAAAGGATCACCGAGCAAACCAAAGAAATTGCGGGGCGCGCAGATAACTACGTAAAAGAAAACCCATGGACAGGCGTCGGTATTGGCGCAGCAGTGGGTGTTGTTCTTGGCGTGTTACTCGCTAAACGTTAATTGCTTATGGAACCAAACCAGCAACGCCAGGGCCCCGGTAAAGGGGTCCTTGAAACTTTACGGCGCATTGCCAATATTTCAGTGGGTATGGTGCAAACGCGTCTAGAGTTAATCGCCGTTGAGCTAGAAGAAGAAAAGCTCAACCTTATCCAACTTCTTTTATTGGTTGGTTTAACGCTACTCTTCACCGCATTTGGTTTGATGTGCTTACTCGGCTTAATTTTTTGGTCTGTTGACCCAATTTACCGTTACCAAGCACTGGCGATGACAACAGGTGCATTAATCCTGCTTGCCATTATTTTTGCCATTTGGGCGTTAAAAAAGGCAAAACAATCAACCTTACTAGGTGCAACACGGGAGCAACTCGCTCAAGATGCCAACGCGTTAGCGAGAAAGGATGATGAACAAAAATAAGCAGCAATTACTGGTAGCCAAAAAGCAGCGCTTAATTAGAAGAATTGAGCGCCAACGCCAAGAGTTGGCTGAAACGTCCTCTGACTGGCTACACACTACCGCACCTTATGACCGTGCTTGGCAAACGATCGTGACCTTTCGCCCTTTAGTCATTGCCGCCACAGGCTTGCTCTCTGTCTACTCCCTTCGCAAACCACAAAAAATTCTATTATTAGGTCGAAAAGCCATCACTATTTGGGGCTTAGTTCGTTCAATTCAAAGCGCAATTCAAACCAGCAAAAAATAACCGCCCCTCCATCTGAGAATAATTCATTATTATTCAATAGGATAAATAACATATCTTTCTAGTTTTTATTTCCCCAATAAGTTCATTCAATTTTTTTGTCTATCTTTGTTAATAACCTTAGCTTTTTATTGAATGAGCAAATAGCTACTATAAGCCCATCAAATGATTTCTAGCCAATTTGTGCTAAAAATAACTTTATAAAGCGACATATATCGCAATTAACTCATATTTAATGACTTATTAGTCTGGAGAATCTCGATGAAAAATTTAGAAAGTGGTGCGATATTATTGGCCCGTATCATGATGCCAATCCTGTTTATTGTCGCTGGATATGGAAAATTGGGTGATGCTTATGCAGGCACACAACAATATATGCAAGCCATGGGTGTTCCTAGCTTCTTATTACCTTTAACAATTTTATTAGAATTAGGCGGCGGATTAGCGGTTCTGTTTGGTTTCTTAACTCGTACCGTTGCTTTGTTCACTGCAGGTTTCACTGTATTAACCGCATTGCTGTTCCACATCGACTTTAGTGTGGCACCAAACAGCTTGATGTTTATGAAGAACTTTACTATCGCGGGCGGTTTCTTACTGTTAGCGGTTACAGGCCCAGGTAAATTCAGTATCGATCATTTACTCGGCAAAAAATGGTAATACGCGTTTCATATCACCCTTATTGATTTCTGATTTGTCTTCATTTGTTTGTCCAACTTACACCTCCCTCGGGAGGTGTTTTTTTATTCAAAATAATTGTTTTGAAGTTAATAGAAACTAAATCATCGTTATCAGTAAATGAAAATTAATCTGAGCAGCTTTATTTATTCTTGTTGAATCACCACTGATATCACGTGGCTCGTAAACTCTAAATAGTTTGGAGTTGTAGGTAGGCGGCAAATGGAGTCATCCCGTGAGCATACATAAGTATGTGACTCGGGTGACTCAATGAAGCCAACACCCCTACGACTCAAAATATGACGAGTTTACACCCTAAATAATTTAGGGATCTCACGCAAACACCACGACTTCGCCTCCCCCATACTATCCCTCCGCCACGCCATAATAATTGTCGTCTCATGGCTAAACTCGGCCCCGACAACTTTCAAGCGCCCTTCGCGAATATCTTGCTCCACCAACGGATACGGCATTGTCGCTACACCAAGTCCAGCTAATAATGCATTACGCTTATCTTCGATACTAGAAACCGTCAAACGCTGCTGTTTATCCAACAATTGTACGGTGATCACAGGACGTTCACGAGCTGTATCAGCAACGGCAATCCCACGGTATTTCACTCTCGTCACATCAGAAAGTGGCTCTGGCTCTTGATGGATGGGATGATCTGGACTCGCTACGTAAATATGGTTAATGGTGTATAACGGCTTCGAGTTAATTTCTGACGATGAACGAAAGTGCATATCGGGCGCAATCACAATATCTGCCTTACCACTTTCAAGACGCTCCCATGCGCCTGCCAGCACTTCTGTAATCAATGATAATTGCGTTTCTGACTTTTCAGCCAAACGCTCCACTAATGGGAACAACGACTGGGCTGGCACCAATGCCTCACAAACAATTGTTAAATGGGTCTCCCAACCTTTAGCAAGTGCTTCAGCATCTGATGTCAGCTTATCCGCCGCTTCGAGTAAAATACGGCCTCTATCCAGCAGCATTCTGCCGACATTGGTAAATTTAGTTCTATGTCCTGAACGGTCAAACAAAATTACATCGAGCTCTTCTTCTAACTTTTGCATGGTATAGCTTAGCGCGGATGGCACTCGACCTAACTCCTCTGCTGCCGCTGCAAAACTGCCACGTCGGTCGATTGCATCCATCACCCTTAATGATTCAAGCGTTAATGCTCTCTCTTTACTCATGATGTATCTCTTTCAGGAAATTTGAACAAGGGAAACAGATTAACTGGCTAACAATTCAACGTCCAGCTATTTATTATAACAATAGATTATTAACTTATTATTTGGATGAGGGTTAACCATTATGATGACATTAAGACCCGTTAACCATTGCGGAAAAGCAGACTATGGTTGGCTACAAGCTCGCTATGCTTTTTCTTTCGGCCACTATTTTGACCCAGACTTTATGGGATTCAAAACATTAAGAGTACTGAACCAAGAGGTTATAGCGCCGCAAAACTCATTACAGCCAAGAATGTATCCCCATGTCGATATATTAAACATCGTGCTAAAAGGGCATGCGCAATACCGTGATAGCTTAGGGAATACCATTGATGCAAACGAAGGTGATTGCGTACGATTTTCACCCCGCCCAGACCTGAGTTACAGCGAGCAGAATATCTGCCCACAGACGCCATTAACACGCCTACAACTTTGGTTAAATGCATGTCCACAGCAAGAGTCATTACCGTTGCAGAAAGTGACGATTTCTGAAAATGAAAATTGCCTTGTGGCATCGCCAGATGGCGAAAAAAACAGTATTCAGTTACGTCAACAAATTTGGATAAACCAAATTCACTTAGCGCCGAAGTCATCATCCACGATATCCATAAAAGGCCAAAATGCCTTTTTGCAATCAATACATGGTGGCGCCACTTTGCGCAATAAACACGGTGAGGCTTTAACCATGAATTGTAATGATGGGGTCTTTTTACAAAATGAAGACGAGTTTGAAATTACTGCTGATAAAGATTTTCGCGGTTTATTGATTGACCTAGGTGAACAAAACTAAGTTTACTGGCAACTTCCTGTCACCATTAATCCAGAATCCCTCATATTTAGTCGAGTATGAGGGAAAATTTGCGAGCCGTTTCGCAAATTTAATCATTTACATATCCTATATATTGACAAGCCTGTGATAGAGTCCAGCCATTAGCGAGTGAGAAATTTAACTATTTTTTACTCAATGGCTTTTTTCGTTTTGATTTTAAAGGTGTTTTCGTGGCGCTATTCACTCAACAACGGCACAATCAAATTTTTGCCCAAATTCTCAATGAGGTTGTTCCTCAAGATGAACTTGCTAAGCGTTTTTCCGTTTCAACGCGGACAATCCGTTCTGATATCAATGAAATCAATGAATTGATTGAAGAATATCACGCACATATCGTGTATGAACGGGGGCGTGGTTACCGTTTAAAAGTTGAAGATGAAACCCTATTTGCCACCTTTACACAACGTAGCGAAGAAGACAGCGTTATCCCTCGCACCAGCAAAGAACGTATTGATGCGTTATTATTGAAATTATTAATGTTGTCCCTTCCCGTCAAGCTTGATGACATTGCGGAAGAGTGGTTCGTCAGTCGCGGTACGCTGCAACAAGATATGGGTGCAGTCAGGGAGCAGCTACAAAAATACCAAATTGCGCTGGAAAGTATTCCACATCAAGGTATTCGCCTCAATGGCAGCGAATGGGCGATTCGTGCTTGCATGACAGAAACCTTATGGCGCCGTTATTCGGAGCAAATCACGCCTGATTTAACCACATTCCGCCCAGATAGCTTGGATAATTTGGATTTAACCTATATTGATAAAGTGCTTCATAACAGTATGAATCGCTTTGATATTCGTATTAGCAATGAGGGGCATCTCTACCTCGTTTTTAACTGCGCCGTGACCATTTTACGCATCACTCGGGGCCATGAACTCACCACCCCCGTCAAAAATGATGAAGCGGAAGAAGTGATCCGCAAAGCCAGTGATGAAATATCAAAAGGGCTAATTTACTTTCTGGGGAATGACCTCTCTAATGCGGAACTCAGCTATTTACATGACCAAATTATTGCCCAGCGCATTAGCCACCAAGACTCATCCACACAAAAAAGTGGCAGCCACAATGAGCTTTCAGAATATATCTTGAATTATATTAACGAGTTATATAACTATGATTTACGAAACGATGAAAAGCTTAAAAAAGATCTCAACACGCATCTTGCCGCGCTGATCACGCGCCTGCAGTACCATATTTCCACACCAAATCCGCTTTTATCTGATATTAAACAGTATTATCCGTTCGCCTATGATGTCACGCTCAGTGCGTTAACCAGTGCGAGTAAGCAATTACTTCCTCACCCCATCAGTGAAGACGAACTAGGCTACCTTGCAGTTCATATTGGTGTGAGCCTTGAGCGTAACTATGGTGCTGGCTCGATACGCCAAACCGAGGTGCTCGTTGTTACGGATGCGGGGAACTCAACGTTCCGTGTGGTTGAGTCAAAAATTATGCGCGAATTTCCACAATTGAAATTTAGCCGCGGGCTAACCTTGCAAGAATATGAATCGCTGAGTGAAGTGAGTGAAGATTTTGTGATCACGACAGTGAGAATTTCTGAAAAAAATAAACCTGTTATCAAAATCGCGCCCTTTCCAACGCCTTACCAATTAGAGCAAGTTGGGCGACTCGCGATGGTGGATCAAACGCGTCCTTACATTATCGAGCGTTTTTTTGACGAACGATTTTTTATGGTGATTAACGAAAAAATCAGCCAAGAAGCGTTATTTCAAACGGTTTGCCATAAATTACAGCAAGAAGGTTACGTCACACCTGAATTTTACCCATCTTTGCAAGAGCGTGAGTCCATCGTTTCCACCCTTTTAGGTGAAGGTATCGCCCTGCCCCATTCATTAGGTTTATTGGCAAACAAGACCGTTGTTGCAACGGTTGTCGCACCCAAAGGCATTGAATGGAATCAAGAAACCAAAGAAAATGCCTATGTTATTTTCCTACTCGCCATCAGTAAGGCAGATTATGAAGAAGCGATGGCGATTTACGATTTATTCGTCACCTTTGTGAAAGAAAAAACCACGCGCCGCCTTATTAGTGTAAAAAACTTCAATGAATTCCAAGTGATCGCCAAGGACAGCTTGGCAAGGGTGCTGTAGCCCTCGTGCAACTTCCACTTCCAGGTGGAAAAGTGGGAGTTGCCGTCTTTTACGTGATCCTAACCACAACTCTACGAAATCTTTTTCTCGTCATACTTGCAGGTTTTACCCCCTAAACGGCTAAGTGGAAACAATAACCACCAAAAGTAACCGACTCTAATTTTCTATTTCCACTTATCCTTCCAATTGTATGCTCCATTTCCAGTTATACCACAAAAAATATATCCATTTGATTTTATTAAAATTAATTGTATCCCCTCATCAGTCTAGTCGCTTACTGATGATTGATACATGTCAATTTTTCCATTTAACTTCCAAATAGTCTAAATAATAAACTAATTTTACTTAGTTTGATTTCCAAATTATTTCCACTTCTAAGTGGAAATTCACTGCCTGCAAAAAGTGCCAATAAGCGTCTAATGTATAAGACATGAAGGAACAGAGTAGTCTAACTAGCAATATTACTTTGGATTTTAAATAGTTATGAGTGAATCAGTTGTCGTTTTTCAAATGTTAGAGCACGATCTTGATATTGATGAGGTCACACAAAAACTGCTGGCAGTGATTACTGACTGGCTCAAGCAAGAGGACTGCTACACCACCGATGTACAACAACAAATGTTGGAGTCTCATCTACGTGCCATGGTAGCGAGAGCGAAAACTGGCGAAGCATTACCTGAGGTTGATATCAGTCTATTCGATGAGATATCTCAACATTCGATTGCATTAGCTCAGCGAGTTGTCGATACGCTCCCTGGCTTAGCACCAGAAGAGACATATTTGCTTTCTGTTCACTTTGAAGTCGTTCGTTCAAATGATTAATTTTTAAGTTGTAGGATTGGAGAATATTTATATGAAACAGATCGTTATTGTGATCGGAGACCGTTTAGGTAAAGGGCAAAAAGTTGCCGCAGGCGTTGAAGCAGCTGGCGGAAAAGCGATTGTTGTCCCAGGTGTGGCAGCAGATATGAAACTCGGTGATGTCATGAACGCAGAGCAAGCCGACCTTGGGATTTCATTTTGTGGCAGTGGCGGCGCAGGCGCTATCACCGCTCAAACCAAATATGGCTATAAAGCTCGTTATGGGATGCGCTCTATTGAAGAGGGAGAAACCGCCATTGCAGAGGGCTGCAATGTATTAGGTTTCGGTTTTATGGACAAGGAAGAGTTAGGCGAGCGCTTAGTTAAAGCATTTAATAAAAAATACGGCAACGCTTAATGAAAAAATCGATCGAAACGACAGTACGGGTGACAGGGCAAGGCGACACCAAGCAAAAAGCCATTGCGGACGCCTTAAATTCGATTCAAAAAACCGTACTGAAAAACAGCACAGACATCATCCTGCGGATAGAACCAAAGGATGTTGAGGTTGTTAGTGCTCACTCGCACTCGCGGACAGAAAAATTTCTTTTCATCTTTTTGCCACGCAAACGTGAACATTTCCGTGTTGTACTCGACGTTTCGCTGGATGTCACCTTACTTTCTGTCAACGAAATACCATTTACAGAACAATAATAGCAATCAGGTCTGGAGTTAATTCCATGAGTGAAACTGCATCTTTTTTAGAAATATTGGGCATGTCCCTCATTATCGGTGGGCTCTGCGGCTTCGGTTTAGGCGCAGGCGCGGCACGTATGTTCCACGCACCGACCGTGCAAGGGATGGGGGCATTTCGTACATTGGGCGAACTTAACGCATGTGAAGGCGACCCTGCATCTCACTTCTCTTTCGGCTTAGGGTTCTTCTTTAACGCATGGGCATCGTCCGTTGCTGCGGGTGCATTCACGCAAGACGTTGACCACCGTATCATCCCAAACTGGGGGGCTGCGGCACTTTTAACTAAAAACCGTAATGTAGCAGAAACCCTACATAACCCGAAAAAAATGGCCATTGCCTGTGCCATCATCGGGGCATTTGTGGTGGCCTTCTTAAATACCACCGCATCCGCTGTTCCTGCAGCACTGCAAACCACGGCAATTAACGTTCTCGTTCCTGCAGCAAACCTGCTGGTGAATACGGTGATGCCAGTGATTTTCTGGTTAGCAGCGATGGATGCAGGCCGCCGTTCTGGTTTCTGGGCAACGCTGTTCGGTGGTTGTGCTCAGCTAATCATGGGTAATGCTATCCCTGGTTTAGTATTAGGTATCTTGATAGGTAAAGGCGTTGATGATAACGGCTGGAACCGCATCACACGCACAATGATGATAACAGTCGTTCTATTGTTCGTTCTGAGTGGCTTCTTCCGTGAGTTTGACCTGAAGATGATCACCTCTTTCAACCTAGACAAACCACTGTGGCTTGAATACGTCCACGGACTGCTGAGCGGGAAATAATCATGACAACTGAAATTAATAAAGACGATTTTTGGTACGCCGAGTGGTCATTCCCCATCTTTGTTGGGCTGCTATCAGCAGGGATCTTCGCAGGTACTCATATGTACGTGGTTTACGGGTTCGGCGCATTTAACGAAGTGGCTTTTGTCGCCATGTTACGCGCAGGGCTCGACACTGGGGTTTACGGTGCAGTAGCGGCATTCGGTGCGAGTTTCTTATTCGCTCGAATTATCGAAGGTTCACTGGTAGGGATTTTGGATATCGGTGGCGCATTGCAAACAGGGATTGGCCTTGGTGTCCCCGCTCTGTTTCTCGCGGCTGGCTGGGATATTTTAGTCACTAACTTTTGGATTTCGTTACTGACAGGCTTATTCCTTGGCGTATTAATCGGTTTACTAATTGTTTTTGCACGTAAATTCACTATTGCTCAAGCCAACTCAACCTTTGGCGCTGACGTCATGATGGGTGCAGGTAATACTTCAGGCCGATTCTTAGGCCCACTGATTATCTTAGCGGCAATGGCAGCATCCATTCCAATCGGGATCGGTTCACTGATTGGCGCTCTAATTTTCTATGTATGGCAAAAACCCGTTGCTGGCGGGGCAATTTTAGGCGCGATGTTATTCGGTTATTTCTTCCCTATCGTTGCTTAATGCGCATTATCCCGGGGCATATGCCCCGGGTCACTAGGCAGCAAAAACACTGCGGTTTGCATCATTTAGAACACACTTTTAAGCATGATCTAAATAATTCAAATTGCAGCTAGGCAGCAAATGACGATAACCCTAGGCGCATATATCTGCATGTGGTTAGGGCCTTGAAAAACTGCGATTCGTATCATTTAGAATAAACATTTAAGCATACTCTAAATAATTCAAATTGCAGCTAGGTGGCAAACGACGATATCCCTAGGAGCATACAAAAGTATGTGACTAGGGTAGCGGAAGAGCAGCCAACAACGCTGCGGTTTGAAGTATGACGAGTATGAAGAAGGTAACTACATGTACACACTCATCATCAAACACGGTAAACGTATCGACGGCACAATTATCGATATACTGATTAAAGACGGAAAAATCGAGGCAGCAGGCCCAGAGTTAGCCTGCAACCAACAAGCTGACAAAGTGATTGACTTGAAAGGGAAAACGTATGTCAGCGCGGGATGGATTGATTCTCATGCACACTGTTTTGCCGAATCACCAATCTACTTTGATGACCCCGATTTAGCAGGCGCTGCGGGCGGCGTTACCTCACTGGTTGATGCGGGGAGTGTGGGCGCTGACGATATTGATAAATTTTATCAATTAACCAAAAAGTCCAAAACCAACGTCTTTTCTTTGTTGAATATTTCACGAATTGGCATCATTGCACAAAATGAATTGTCCGATATGAACAATATCAACGAAGTGTGTTTTCAAGAGGCTATCGAACGCCACCAAGGCTTTGTCGTGGGAATGAAAGCCCGTATGAGTAAAAGCGTTGTGGGTGAAAATGGCATCGCACCACTGATTCAAGCCAAAGAGATGCAGAAAAAACACCATCTCCCATTGATGGTGCATATCGGTAATAACCCACCAGATATTGATGAAGTCGCTGATTTGCTCACGCGTGGCGATATCATCACACACTGCTTTAATGGTAAACCCAATAAAATTTTAGGTGACGATGGCTATCTTAAACCCTCAATTGCTCGAGCTCTGGCACGTGGTGTGATTTTAGATGTCGGCCATGGCGGTGAAAGTTTTAGCTTTAAAGTCGCTGAACAAGCCATGCGTATTGGTACATACCCTGACATTATCAGCTCCGATATTTATCATCGCAACCGTGTGAATGGCCCTGTTTACAGCCTTGCATTTGTGATGACTAAATTCCTGTGCATGGGCTTTAGCGCAGAGCAAATTTTACGTTGTGTTACAGAAAAAGCCGCTAATTTCTTATCGCTGCCTGCGAAAGGGTATTTAAGACCTGGTTTCGATGCAGACATTACGTTGTTTGATCTGAAAGAAGAACAAACTGAACTCACTGACGCAGAAGGCGAACATCGCGTAGGTACGCACCGCTTTGTTCCTATTGCCGCTATCGTTGGTGGTAAACATATTATTCATGCACAAGGCGAATCCGAATATGCAATCGATTTATGAGAAATATCAGTTAAAACACGTTATCAACGCGTCTGGCCGCATGACCATTCTAGGCGTATCGACACCAACGCCTGAAGTTGTTGAACGTGTCGCTTACGGACTTAATAATTACTTTGAAATTAAAGATTTAGTCAATAAAACAGGTGAATACATCGCCAATTTATTGAATGTCGAAGCTGCTGTTGTGGTCTCTTGCGCCTCAGCAGGTATTGCCCAAGCCGTTGCGGGTGTGATTGTGCAAGACGATGATGACTTATTATTGAACCTGCATTCATCGGAAAAAGTTGTTCCGCGTGAAATTATTTTACCGAAAGGCCATAACGTCAACTTTGGTGCGCCAGTTGACACAATGGTGTCTTTAGGCGGCGGAAAAGTCATTGAAGCGGGCTTTGCAAACGAATGCAGTGCAGCCCAATTAGCCGCAAAAATCACCCCAAATACGGCAGCAATTTTGTATATCAAATCCCATCATACCGTGCAAAAAAGTATGTTAACCGTCGAGCAAGCGGCTAAAGTGGCACATGACCACCAGCTGCCATTGATTGTTGATGCTGCAGCAGAAGAAGAGTTAACCGCTTATTACCAAGCGGGTGGCGATATTGTGATTTACAGTGGTGCAAAGGCCATTGAAGGGCCGACCAGTGGCTTAGTCGTTGGTAAAAAACAGTATATTGAGTGGGTAAAACGCCAAAACCAAGGTATTGGCCGTGCCATGAAAGTGGGTAAGGAAGGCATTTTGGGCTTAACCCTTGCCATCGAACAGTACTTAACTGCACAAAAAGAAACTGGCGCAGAAATGGTCACGCGAATGGCGAAGTTTATCAGTGATCTAAATGCCATAAAGGGCATTTCAGCCCAAGTCGTCTGGGACGCCGCAGGGCGCGACATCGCCCGTACCGAAATCAGCTTCGATGAAAAAGTGATTGGTAAAACAACCTACCAAATTATGGCTGACTTAAAACAAGGCGATACCGCGATTTACTTCCGTGAATATAAAGCCAACGAAGGGAAAGTCGAGGCGGATATCCGCAGCGTCAGTACTGATCAACTTGATGTTATTTCAAAGAATATTCGCTTGTTAGTAGAAGGAATTTAAGATGAAATTGTCACCGAATTTTTACCGTGACCGCGTTTGTTTAAATGTATTGGCTGGCAGCCACCAAAATGCCAAAGATATCTATGCCGCCGCAGAAACCTTTGTTGTCGTCGGTGTATTATCTAAAAACTACCCTGATTTAGACAGTGCTATCGCTGATATGCGCATTTATGCCAAAGAAACGGACAATGCATTATCTGTGGGTCTCGGTGCAGGTGACCCGAATCAATCCACAATGGTCTCCTTGATTTCAAAAGAAATTCAGCCACAGCACGTCAACCAAGTGTTTACAGGAGCGCCAATCAGCCGTGCGTTATTAGGCCAAAATGAGACATTTGTGAATGCGCTGATTTCCCCAACGGGCACAATTGGCATGGTGAAAATTTCCACGGGCCCATTAAGCTCCCAAGCCCCTGACGGTATCGTCCCTATCGAAACCGCAATTATGATGCTAAAAGACATGGGGGCTGACTCTGTTAAATTCTTTAATATGAAAGGGTTAACCTATATTGAAGAATATAAAGCTATCGCTCAAGCCTGTGCCAAATTTGATTTTTCTTTAGAGCCGACGGGCGGCATTGACCTAGACAATTTTGCCGAAATTTTGCAAATCGCCCTCGATGCAGGCGTGAAGAAAATCATTCCTCATATTTATAGTTCAATTATTGATAAAGATACGGGCAATACACGCCCAGAAGATGTGCGTCAGTTATTGCAGATGGTTAAGCAAGCGGTTAATTGATGCGTTAAAAGCAGTAAAAAGAAGTCAGAAAATAAATATAAGCGAACGTTACAAACTGAGTCATTGTGACAAAGTGACCAAGACAACAAATGCCCCACTCATCTTGTCTGTGTGGGGCTTTTTTTCATTCTCTATCAATGACCTATGCTTCGCGCATTCGGTATAATATGAAACCAATAATTATCTGGCACAGGGCTATCCCATACCTCGAAGAAAGCAGCAATACCAATCATGATAAATAAAATTGCCAAGGTCAAAGCCATCATAACAATCCCTGATAATGGAAATTGACGTTTTTGCGTGGGTATTTGCAGTGAAAAATCCAGCGTTGACGCAACTGGGCAGGATTCCACACAAGTCATACACCCCGTGCACTCCGCCGTTCTTACCTGAATGAGTTTATCCACTGGAATACGTGATGGGCAATTTTTTGCACATTTTCCACAATCAATACAACTTTCCACATTTCGGCGAATTTTAACGGGAGAAAGTAGTGAGAATAGCCCCAACAGCGCGCCATAAGGGCAGAGATAACGGCACCAAGCATTGCGAATAAACACACTCAGCACCACCAAAACTACCACACTAATCAATGCAAAATCGCTAATATGGCGAAAGAAATCCAACATTTTCACATCAATAATGATCCCATAAGGCGACATCATAAAGTATTGAATCATCTGCGCTGACATAGAAAATGCAATATAAAGAAAGAAGCTTAACAGCACATACTTTAGGCCTCGCAGGGGAATATCTAGCCATTTAGGGAGATTGATTTGATAGCGAAACAGTTTTTTCCCTAATTTCCCTGTATATTCCGATACTGTGCCTATTGGGCACATCCATGAACAAAAGGACTTTTTCAGCAATAAACTGATAAGAATAAAAGCCACTAACAGAAACATCGACGCCGCATGAATAGGTGGGAAGCTCCCTGTTTCTAATGTGTATTTTAAGTTCATTAACCCCGCAATGGGTAGCCAGCCTTCAATACCTCCAGGACGTGGAAGGTACAACGTTTCCCCTCCAGTTTCGAAGTAACGTACCCAGTAATAGAAAGTAATACCGATATAAAGGTTTATCGCCAGCAGTATAATTTGGACGACTTTTCGCCATGTTGAGGCATTTCGCCAGTCATTCCAAGGAAGCTTACCGCCCACCGTACCAGGGCGACGTTGGTACCTTACACGTGGTTTTTCTATCATGTCCACATATCTCTTTAACATGCATTATAAATACCACTATTGTATTTACATATTCACAAAGCGTATTGATTTACATCAGAGGGTTGTGACGTTGATGATTTGATGTAGCAAATGGTGAAGACAAACCAGAAAAGAAAGAAGAAAAGTGTTTTTATATTAAATCAAAAGATTATGATTTTTTCTAAATAGTTCGTGTTGTACCGAGGCGGCAAAATGAAGACAACGCGGGGAGCATACAAAAGTATGTGACCCGTGTGGCTGAATGCAGCCAACAAAGGTACAACGCGAAATATGACGAAAAAATAACAAAATCAGATTTTTTCTAAATAATTCGAGTTGTGCCAAGGCGGCAAAATGAGGAAATCCCTAGGAGCATACACCAGTATGTGACTAGGGTTGACGAATGACGCCAACACAGGCACAGCTTGAAGTATGACAAAAAAATAACAAAATCAGATTTTTTCTAACATAATTCGAGTTGTGCCAAGGCGGCAAAATGAGGAAATCCCTAGGAGCATACACCAGCATGTGACTAGGGTTGACGAATGACGCCAACACAGGCACAGCTTGAAGTATGACAAAAAAATAACAAACTAAGATTTTTTCTAAATAGTTCGTGTTGTACCGAGGCGGCAAAATGAAGACAGCGCGGGGAGCATACAAAAGTATGTGACCCGTGTGGCTGAATGCAGCCAACAAAGGTACAGCGCGAAATATGACGAAAAAAGGGAGTTGGCCGATAAGCCGGGTTCTGTCGTGGACAACCATTCATCTAGGCCAGCACTTGCGCACTGGCTCCAGCAACCTACCCGAGTTCAATGCGGGCCGCACCATATGAACCCCTATTTGGTCTTGCTCCGGGTGGAGTTTACCGTGCCACGAACTGTTGCCAGTCGCGCGGTGCGCTCTTACCGCACCCTTTCACCCTTACCTGATCCTGTAAACAGGCCATCGGCGGTTTGCTCTCTGTTGCACTAGTCGTAGGCTTGCGCCTCCCAGACGTTATCTGGCACCCTGCCCTATGGAGCCCGGACTTTCCTCCCCTCTACCCGTCTCCCGAAGGGACTACGATAAAGCAGCGGTTGTCTGGCCAACTCCGCGGCGAATTATAGGCACTTTGCTACGGCTTGTACAGACTTTCGAACAGGCAATTGACGACTTAAGCCCTTGATAGCGCTATTTGCTTAAAAGTTATTCATCACCTTGATTATCTAACATCAATTTATACAGCATATTTTTCTTTAAACCGTAAATTTCGGCAGTAATCGCTGCTGCTTTTTTCGGGGGGAGCTCTTTTTGCAATAAATTGAGAGTGCGGATAACATCAGGTGAAATTGCTGAGTCATCTTCAGGTTTCTTATAACCCTCTACAACCAACACCATCTCACCTCGATGGCGGTTTTCATCTTCTTGCACCCAAGCTAACAACTCCCCCACAGGACGTCCCTCAATAGACTCCCACGTTTTTGTCAGTTCACGGGCTAACACAACATGGCGATCTGGTCCCCAGACTTCCACCATATCTGCTAAACTGTCTAGTAAGCGATGGGTTGATTCATAAAAAATTAGCGTTCGTGTTTCTTGTTCGAGTGATTGTAAAACGTCCTTCCGGCCTTTTGTTTTCGCAGGTAAAAAACCCTCATAACAAAAACGGTCTGATGGTAAGCCCGCAGCTGATAGTGCAGTAATCGCCGCACAAGCACCAGGTAAAGGTACCACTCGAATACCCGCTTCACGACAGCGATTGACCAAATGATAACCTGGATCATTAATTAAAGGTGTACCTGCATCTGAGACTAATGCGATACTATCACCTTGATGAAGTTTGCTAATTAATTGATCTGCCTTTTGCTGTTCATTATGATCATGCAGAGCAAACAGTCGTGCATTTATCGCAAAATTTTGTAATAAAATGCCTGAATGCCGAGTGTCCTCTGCCGCAATAAGGTCAACATGTTTAAGAACATCCAGCGCGCGTTGCGTGATGTCGCCCATATTCCCAATCGGTGTTGGGACGATATACAGCGTGGATGCCATAACCACAGCTTGATTAGGTTGGTTCATTGTTTCATCCGAATAGCCGGTTTAAAATTAAGCAATTGAAAAATACACCATTGGATACAGTATGCGTCCTTCAATTTTTTTGCATTTGAAAAAAGGGTTAATCTGCACAGCAATGCTGTCCACATTTGCACTCTCTGGGTGCCAAATTGTCTCAGATTATTTTCCTTCCACCCAAAAAACACCTGAGCAAAGCACGTCCGATGCCAGCGGCTACCAAGCTATCATTGATGCGGCTCAAGGCAAACCCTCTCTGGAAGCACTTCGTGCCTACATTAGCCAAGAACCATTATTAAAGACAGCTGCCGAGCGCCAAGTTAACATCGATGGATTATGGAAGATGTTAACACAGTTGACACCAGATCAGATTCACGGAATTGGCGCAGAGGAAAATATTCTCCAAGGCTGGGTTGATCTGCTCGATATTTATCAAAATAACCAAGATGACCCTGATGCCCTCCGTGCGGGTTTTAACGACTGGAAAATGCGCTACTCCAACAACCCTGGTGCTGCGCTAGCCCCAACTCAGCTAATTCAAGCAATGTTACCGCGCGTCGGTAATAGCCCCAAAATTGCATTATTTCTCCCAATGAGCGGCCAAGGCAAAGTATTTGGTCAGGCCATCATGCAAGGGTTTATGGATGCACAAAAAGGCATTCCTCAAGGTTCAGCAACGCCAGCAAGAACAGCCCCGCAGCCGAGTAGCGGCAACGATGTGCTAGACCAAATTTATGCAGAAGTTGCGAATACCGCAGGCGACGTCCCCACAGATACAGACATCGTCTCCTCTAGCCTACAAATTGATGCTACACCTGTGAATACACAAACAATCAAAGTGTTTGATACCACAGGCAAGCAAATGCCCCAATTACTGGAACAAGCGAAAAACGAAGGTTTCAACCTCGTTGTTGGCCCGCTATTGAAAAATGATGTTCAAACTATCGCACAAATGGGTGCACCTGTTAGCGTATTAGCCTTGAATGAGTTGGATGCTAACCAATTACAGCCACGTCCAAATCTTTGCTACTTTTCGCTTTCTCCTGAGGATGAAGCGCAAAATGCTGCTGCGTATATGCGAGCACAAGGCAAGCAAATGCCTTTGGTTTTAGTACCTGCTAATGCATTTGGAGATAGAATCGCCAAAGCCTTCGCTCAAGGGTGGCAATCAAAAGGTGGCGGTACGGTATTAATGCAAACCTTCGGTTCAGTGCCTTCTTTAAAAGAATCCATTAACCGTGGTGCAGGAATTCGAATGACGGGAACGCTGGTTAACACGGGTAACCCGCTAGGCGAAACAAGTGATGCAATTGACTCTGTTTATATCGTTGCAACTCGTGATGAACTCACACTGATTAAACCGATGATTGAAATGGCGATCAGTTCTCGCTCTCGCCCTGCACTTTATACTAGTTCTCGTAGCAACCAAGCAGGTTCAGGTGCAGACTACCGTTTTGAAATGGATGGCGTAAAATTTAGCGAAATCCCACTGCTTGCGGGAGCAAATAATAACCTACGCAAACAGGCGCAACAAAAACTGAATAATGACTATTCGTTATTCCGCCTGTATGCAATGGGTATTGATGCATGGTCATTAGCAAATAGCTATGACAAACTGCAACAAGCAGGACAAGTGAGAATCAATGGTGCATCAGGAACACTAAGTACACAAGCTAACTGCGTGGTATTCCGAGAACTGCCATGGTTACAGTTTAAACAAGGGCAAGTTGTCCCTGCGCAATAAAAAAAGATGAGCCATCAGGATGATGGCTCAAACTGCTGACAAACCGATTAGGTTTGACTGCAGGTTGGATAGGTTTTGAAAATAAATTAGAAAAATCAATTTATTGGTTTTCGGCTGATAACACAAAGTAGGAAAAACCACGCTTTTATCCTGCTTTGTCAACAACCTCAGCCATCAGGATGATGGCTTTTTTCAGACAAGGACGTCATGAAAGCAATTCAAAAACCCTTAAGATGGTTAACAGGCCGATATTACGAAAATCAAGCTCTCGCATTTTTGAAAAAACAGGGACTAACCTTTATTGAACGCAATGCGAGAAATCGAGGAGGGGAAATTGACCTCATCATGCGTGATAAAACAGGTTGGATATTTATTGAGGTTCGATTTCGCAAAAATTGTGATTACGGTGATGCGCTTTTATCAGTAAACTGGCATAAACGTAGAAAGTTATTAGCCGCAGCCAAAATTTGGCTTGCACAGCGACAAGAGAGTTTCGAAACCAGTGCCTGTCGATTTGATATTTGTGCTATTACAGGTAATCAATTCGAATGGATACAAAATGCCTTTAATGATGAAGGCTAATATTCGTCAATAAGCTATTATATTCTTTATCATTAGCGATTTCGGTCAACACAGCGACAGCGCGAACATGACGGGTTTACCCTAAATAATTCGTGTTGTCATAAGGCGACAAGTGAGCTAATCCCTATGAGCATACAAAAGTATGTGATTAGGGTTAGCGATTGCAGTCAACATAGCGACAGCGCAAACATGACGGGTTTACCCTAAATAATTCGTGTTGTCGTAAGGCGACAAGTGAGCTAATCCCTATGAGCATACAAAAGTATGTGATTAGGGTTAGCGATTGCAGTCAACACAGCGACAGCGCAAACATGACGGGTTTACCCTAAATAATTCGTGTTGTCGTAAGGCGACAAGTGAGCTAATCCCTATGAGCATACAAAAGTATGTGATTAGGGTTAGCGATTGCAGTCAACACAGCGACAGCGCGAAGAATGACGGGTAAATTTTTACAGGAAAAAACCAGTGCTAGATAGAATAAAAGTTTGTTTTACCGAAAGTATTCAAACTCAAATTGCAGCCGCTGAGGCGCTGCCCGATGCGATTTCTAGAGCCGCTATGATGATGGTTCAGTCTTTGCTTAATGGCAACAAAATTTTATGTTGTGGCAATGGCGCATCTGCTGCTACTGCACAACGTTTTGCTGCGAGTATGATCCACCGATTTGAAACTGAGCGCCCTAGTCTTCCTGCTCTTGCACTGAATACCGATAATGCGGTACTTACCGCAATTTCAGGTAGCAAGCAACCTACTGAAATTTATGCGAAACAAGTGAGAGCATTAGGCCAGCATGGTGATGTTTTAATGGCAATTTCCACCCATGGTAATAGTAGCGATATTATTAAAGCTGTTGAAGCCGCTGTTACACGGGATATGACCATTGTCGCTCTTACTGGCTACGATGGAGGAGAGCTTGCTGGCCTGCTTGGCCCACAAGATGTTGAAATTCGTATTCCTTCTCAGCGCAGTGTTCGAATTCAAGAAGTTCATCTTCTTACTGTAAATTGTCTATGTGATCTTATAGATAATACCCTTTTCCCTCATCAGGATGATTAAGGAGACAAAATGCGATTAATACCCATTTTTGCCATAGTAATCAGTACGATTCTTTTACAAGGCTGTATTGGTGCTGCAGTTGTTGGCTCTGCCGCTGTTGCCACGAAAAGTGCTTCTGACCCACGGACCGTTGGCCAGCAAGTTGATGATGGCACATTAGAAGCTCGAGTGAGCGGGCAGCTCAATAAAGATAAAGAAATTACGGGTAAGGCACGAATTATTGCCACTGCATATAAAGGTAATGTGCTATTAACTGGGCAAAGTCCTGACATGTCATGGGCTGAACGCGCCAAACAAATCGCCTCGAATGTTGATGGCACCGTATCCGTTTATAATGAAGTGCGTAACGGTGAACCTGTCGATTTAGGTACTGCTTCCAAAGATACTTGGTTAACCACTAAAGTTAAATCAAAAATCTTAGCGAGTGACAGCGTTAAATCGGGTAGTGTAAAAGTGATTACTGAGAATGGTGAGGTTTTTTTACTTGGCGTATTAACAAGGCAAGAGGGTGATGCTGCAGCTAAAATCGCCAGTGAAACTGATGGTGTTCGTCGAGTGACGACGGCTTTCACTTATCTCAATTAATCATAAACAATAATATATCCGAATAAGAATAAGAGCCATTAGTGAAAAACTATGGCTTTTTTCTTATTCAGACAAAATATCATTTACTTTCAGAAAATTCTTACCGCCCAAAAGGTGCATTTGGTTCAATATCCACGCCTGCCGTCTCAACACATAAGAAGATGGTGATTTCGCACTATATCGGTGTGGATTAGGAAGAACTGCTGCTAAAAGTGCAGCCTCACTCATGGAAAGCTGACTAGCAGGCTTATTAAAGAATTTATTTGAGGCTTCTTCAACACCAAAAACCCCATCACCAAACTCAGCAATATTAAGATAAATGGTCAGTATTCTCTGCTTAGACCACATAAGCTCCATTATTGGTGTCATCACTGTTTCTAGGCCTTTTCTAACCCAGCTTCTACCATCCCATAACCATAAGTTTTTAACGGTCTGCTGGGATATTGTTGAGGCACCTCTAATTGATTGTTTATTGTTCACATTATGTTTATAAGCACGTTCTATTGCATCAAGATCAAAACCCCAATGATGTGGAAAATTTTGATCTTCAGATGCGATAACCGCTAAATAAATATACGGAGAGATCTGTTTTTCACTGACCCAAGTAGAGCTAGATACATAAGAAAAATTTAAGTTTAACCATGCACTAATTTGGCGTTCAAACATAACCGCTGAGAATGGCACGGGCACATATTTAAAGACAATGACAGTACAAAACCACACCAGAAGTAATGAAATTGTGATCTTCTTTAACCCGCGCCATAATCGAGAAACAATAGTTAGCATTCAAATAATCACGCCATTTCCAATACTTTCTTAACGAGTTTATTAATCCCTGTATTTGCTTCAGAAATTGATTGTGCCAGCATATAAGCAGGGGTTGTTATAACTCGGTTAACTTCATCAACAACAATGTCATCTACTGAACATTTGATGTGTTCTCCTCCCATATTTTCTATTTGAGCAATCGTTTTGCTGTCATCACCAATAGTTAATTTCACTGATGTATTTAACATTTTCGGAAGCATAACAGGTGCAATACACATCAGCCCTAGAGGCTTTTTTTGTTGGTGCATTTGGCGAACTAAACTTAATAGTTCTTTATTAATCTCACAGTCACTTCCTTTAACTGCAAAATCACATAAATTTTTTGCCGCACCAAACCCACCAGGAATAATGAGCGCATCCAGCTTAGAGGCATCCGCAGAGGACAAAGGGGATATTTTACCACGTGTAATACGGGCCGATTCCTCTAGTTGATTACGTTTTTCTGTTTTTTCTTTTCCATTTATATGATTTATAACAGTCGGTTGTAATTCATCAGGTGCAAAAAAATGAACTTCAGCATTATTTTGACTCAATGCTAACATTGTTAATACTGACTCATGAACCTCACTTCCATCAAATACACCACAGCCACTTAAAATAACCGCAATTGATTTCATATCTTGCTCCATTTGTAGTAAATTATCTCTCAAGCGATAAGGCAGGCAAACATCAATCTTCATCACAGATTTTAATGAATCTTGTAACAGATTCGCTAAATTTTGGTATCTTGATGTTATTGCTTACCGCGATTAACCTAATTTAATGATTTGCCTAGAATGAAAACCACATGCAAATCAACGATTTCCCTGGTGTTGGCGCAGTATTCGCGCACCCCAACTTCGGTTGGGGTTATTTTTTTGTGCGCACATCAACCCAGTTTCTTAAAGTTTCTATATCGTCTTTCCAATCCTGTTTTAATTCATCAACCCATTCTTGTACATTATCCCACCAAGCTGGTAAATCAGGAGATTGGATTTGCTGAGCTATTTTCTGTAAATTCCTTAAGCCCACAGAACCCGCTGCACCTTTAATCTTATGGGCCTCTTCCACGATACCCTTTTGATCTTTTGCAACCATATTAGAATCGAGAATTGCTAAGTAGCCTGGAAGCATTTTTTCAAATACGTCTAGCCCATCATAAATTAATTTAGGGCCAACCAATTCAATATATTGCTCCAACATTTCACAATCTAACCTTGATTCATCAACCGTTGATTTAGGGATATCGCTTTGAACCTCGTCTTCAGAGTGAGCGGCTTGCTCGCCCCAAAACTGCTCAATAACTTGAGTCAGCGCTGGAACAGATAATGGTTTGCTTAAAACGCCATCCATACCTGCATCAAAGTACTCTTTTTTATCTTTAAGCACATTTGCGGTCAGTGCGATGAGTGGAGGTAAATCCTCCTTGTCATATTGCTGTTTCAGTTGCCTTGAAATATCCAACCCTGTCATATCTGGTAGCTGAATATCTAATAAGACTAAATCGTACTCACCAGGTGCGAACATGGATAACGCATCTTTGCCTGTCATTGCGACATCAACTGTATTCCCTAAATTTTCTAATACAGAGCACGCCACAACAACGTTTAGCTCAATATCTTCCACTAATAAAATATGCAAAGCAGGTAATGGGTAATCATCATCATTTTCTTCAAATTCCACAACTTCATCGTCAACAACAGGCGCAGAAATAGATAACGTAAATGTAGAACCTTCGCCTATTTGACTTTCAACTTGGATGTCTCCCCCCATATTTTGTGCTAGCCGGCGAGATACAGAAAGTCCAATCCCCGTTCCCGTTGCAGGCTTACCACCCGCAGAATCTGTTACTTGGTAGTACATTGCAAAAATTTTATCTAGCTCATCTTTGGGGATACCAATTCCGCTGTCTTGTACCCTAAAAAACAACTTATTTTCAGACTCTTGCCAGATGCTGAGTTTGACTTCCCCTTGTTGTGTAAATTTGACTGCATTACCAATTAAGTTCCATAATATTTGGCGCAAGCGCGTCCCGTCAGTTAGTACTTTTTTCGGCAATGCTGGGGCGACATCCATGACAAATTTAAGCCCTTTTGGCTGAACTAATAAGCCACTTAAATTTTCGAGATCATTCACAAACTCAGATAATGTGATTGGCTGGTTATCCAACTGAACTTTACGGCGCTCGATCTTATCCATCTCAATGACATCGTTGAAAATATTTCCTAATGTCACTGCACTGACATGAATCGTTTTTAAATAGCTAGATTGTTCCGAAGTTAACTCAGTGTCTAACAATATTCGGCTCAAGCCAACAATGCCGTTAAGGGGAGTACGAAGCTCGTGGCTGATTGTTGAGATAAATGTGGTCTTCTCCCTACTCGCGCTCTCTAATGCCTCTTGGTAACGTTTACGCTCTGTTATATCGCGACCAAAACCCATGAGGCCATGACGTTTGCCAACTCGGTCATAAAATGGCACTTTTCGTAGCTCAAAACAGGCTTTTCTACCGTCTGGGTAAACCAACCATTGCTCATAGGTTAGAGAAACATTATGGCGAAAAACTTTTTCATCGGTTTCCATCACTTTAGAAGCGATTTCCACATCATAAATATCTAGAGGGGTTAGCCCAACTAAGTGTTTTTCACTTTTCCCAGTCAGAAGTTCCATTGCCCTATTACAACCCGAAAATTCGTTATTTTCATTACGGTAATAAACTAAGTCAGGGGAGGCATCAAGGAATGAGCGTAACAATACCGATTGCTGCTCAAGTTCAATTTGAGTTTGCTCACGGTATTTCATTTCTTGCTTAAGTTGTTCAAGTAATTCTAAATGTGCACGTTCCGCTTTTTCACGCTCAAGTATTTCGAGGTTGAGCTGCTCTATATTCCCTTGTAATTGCGTGTTTAATTCAGCGTCACGCTTGCGCATTACCTCAAGCTTATCCACCATACGCGATAATCGTTGGCGTGACTCTTCCAGTTGTTCCACCACAACAGACAGGAAGTAAACCGCAAGTGGAGTGATAATAAGCCCAAAGAAAATAGACCCGACCATATCTAAACTATCTACATGCCCGCGCAAGAAGATAGCGACCGCCATTTGCATTATCATGGCGAGTACAACAAGTGCGGATGCAAGTAATAGTGAAAATCGCACCAATCCAAGTTTCATCATCAAATCGACATAGTATTGCGCAAGGCCGCGAAGTACTTTCATAACCACCCCTTAGTAAAATTCTCTTTGAATCATATATCAAACAGGGCAGATTCGGATGTTTATTAATACAAAATGTCGATCCTGCTCATTCAATAGCCATTTTTTATCATTAATGATAAATAACAATCAGGTATTTTCTTTGTTTTAGCTCGAGTAAAAATGTATCTCGGGTTACTTTTCATCATAATCGTTTGAAAAATAGATCAATCGTGCGACTTATACTGACTTTTGTCGTGCTAAGCTTTAGGTTTCAAAGCGCACTGTATGATGTAAAATCAGACTAAGTTCAGTAAGGACTACCATGAACGCCAAAATTATCGGTCTCCCGCGAAATGAACCGCAAAAAAAAGCAGTCAATATTCGAAAAATAGATTTCGTCGAAATTTATGAGCCTGATGATGTCAACAATACGCAGCAACAGGCAAGTCGTTGTCTCTCCTGCGGTAGTCCGTTCTGTGAATGGAAATGTCCTTTGCATAATGCCATCCCTAAATGGCTAAAATTAGCAGAGGAGGGTCGTATTATTGAAGCCGCTGAATTATCTCATCATACCAATAGCTTACCTGAAATCTGTGGCCGCATTTGTCCACAGGATAAACTGTGTGAAATGGCCTGTGTATTGAACGATACCTTTGGCGCTGTCACCATTGGACACATAGAACGTTATATCAATGACACAGCATTCTCTCTAGGTTGGCGGCCTGATCTTTCCCATGTCACGCCAGTGAATTTCCGTGTTGCTATTGTTGGTGCAGGCCCTGCTGGCCTTGCGTGTGCAGATGTTTTAGCGCGTAATGGTGTACAAGTGACTGTATTTGATAGACACCCCGAAATTGGTGGTTTATTAACCTTTGGGATACCCGCATTTAAATTAGAAAAACAGGTCATGATACAACGACGCGACATTTTCACTAAAATGGGAATTCAATTTCAACTTAACATCGATATCGGCAAGGATATACATCTCAATACGCTTGAGACGGATTATGACGCGATTTTCCTCGGAACAGGTACATACAGTGCAATTAAAGGTGAACTGCTCAGGAATGACGCTCAGGGCTGTTATGATGCCCTACCTTATTTAATTGCTAACACACGTCATTTGATGCAACTCCCACCTTTACCTCTTGAACCTTATATCGATTTACAGGGAAAAAATGTGGTTGTGCTCGGCGGAGGTGATACTGCAATTGACTGTGTGCGAACAGCGATTCGCCAAGGTGCTTCGCAGGTGGCCTGTATATATCGGCGTGACAAACAAAGTATGCCTGCTTCACTAAAAGAGATAAATTATGCAATTGAAGAAGGGGCTGAATTTTATTTTCATTTACAAGCCACTGAGATTCTTTTGAATGAGGCTCAAAAAGTCCGCGGAATTTCTGTCGTCCGCACCCAAAATGGTGAACTCAAAGAGGGACGAAACGCCGTAGAGCCTATCAAAAATTCAGATTTTACAATTGAAGCGGATGCCGTCATTGTTGCTTTCGGTTTTCGCCCGCACAAACAACCTTGGGTTGAAGATAGCCTTGTACAATTTGACTCGCAGGGGCATATTTGTGTAAATCGCAATAGCCCGTTTCCTTTCAAAACTTCCCATGAAAAAATATTTGCTGGGGGGGATGCCGTTCGAGGTTCAGACCTGGTTGTCAATGCAATTGCCGATGGACGCAGTGCCGCCGAGGGTATTTTACTTTTTTTAGGGGTATAGAAGAACATAAAAAAACAGAGGAAAATCCCTCTGTTTTTCTATCAACATGAAGTGAATTTGCTACTTAACCACTCTTAACGCAGGTCTGCCTTTTGGTGGTCTTGGTGGCTCATCATCCGAAGGTTCTTCAGCGCTATGCTCAACTAATGAGCTATCTTGAACTAATGAAATCCCTTCTTCTTGCGAATCATCTACGTCTTCAAAATCAGAAGATATTTGTGCATCATAGGCTGCTTCAGGTTCAAACATCATCCCTGCACCATTCTCACGCGCATACACAGCCATAATTGCGGCCATTGGGACATACACTTGACGAGGAACTCCACCAAAACGTGCATTAAAACGCACTTCGTCATTGGTAATTTCAAAGTTACCCACAGCACGTGGTGCAACATTCAATACAATTTGCCCATCCCGAGCAAATTCCATTGGAACGTTAACAGTAGGAACAGTGACATCAACCACCAAATGCGGGGTCATATCGTTATCGAGTAGCCACTCATAGTGGGCACGTAACAGATAAGGGCGACGTGGTGACATTGCTGTCATTTCCATCATACTTTTAGCCTCTTGCTGACAGACGCATTTCGCGTTCTAATTCCGTCAAAGATGCTAAGAATGCATCACGCTCAAATACACGTTGCATGTACATCTGTAAATGTTTGCTATTAGCAGGTTTCAATTCAATACCCAGTACAGGTAAACGCCATAACAGCGGCGCTAAGTAGCAATCAACCAAGCTAAATTCATCACTCATAAAGAATGGCATTTCAGCAAAAACAGGCGAAACGGCAATTAACTCTTCCGTTAGTTGACGACGGGCGCTATCCGCTTCCTGAGCACTGCCTTTTTCTACTTTGTGCATCAGAGAATACCAGTCTTTTTCAATGCGATGCATTAATTGACGGCTAGTTCCACGCGCGACAGGGTAAACAGGCATTAATGGGGGATGAGGAAAACGCTCATCAAGATATTCCATGATAATCAGCGGATCATATAAAGTCAGCTCACGATCAACGAGTGTCGGAACGCTTTGGTACGGGTTGAGATCAATGAGATCTTGAGGCGGATGACCAGGTTCAACATGTTCAATTTCGACGCTAACCCCTTTTTCTGCCAGGACGATACGTACCTGATGGCTAAAAATGTCAGTTGGGCCTGAGAACAATGTCATTACCGAACGTTTGTTAGGAGCGACAGCCATTAAAACCTCCAAATTACAAAAATGGACGAAATGTAATTAATTTTTAATTACCCGTTACCCATTTTAAAATCCCCTGTGTCCTACTTTCATTTATCCATACTGAAAGTCAACACAACCCTCCCGCACAGAAAGGCGAGAAATGATGAAATAAAAAAACAGGGGCATATTCTAACAGATTTTGTACAGCTTAGGGGGGAGTGATAGGAAAAATCATAGGTTTATTTCATTGAAGAAGAACAATTACACAAAAATCAAAATAAAAAATAAAACTAACCAAAATTAAAAAACAATAAACCTTAAAGCTAACTCCATAGTTATCTAAATAATATGATAAAAAAAACAATTTTTATTACCAAAGAGTGATTATTTTAAATTTTAGACTAATTCGTTGTCTTTTTCTGCTAATTATATTTAATTCTTTTTTAAATTATCTTTAAACGTCAGTTTATTAATTTTTAGGCAATAAAAAACCCGCCATAAAGACGGGTTTTTTCATCAATTTTATGCCCACAGGGCAATAAATTAACGTTTGGAGAACTGTGGACGACGACGAGCTTTACGCAGACCCACTTTCTTACGTTCAACAGAACGCGCATCACGGGTAACGAAACCAGCTTTACGCAGATCAGAACGAAGAGTCTCATCATAAGCCATCAGTGCACGAGTAATACCGTGACGGATTGCGCCTGCTTGACCTGAAATACCACCACCTTTAACAGTGATGTACAGATCCAGTTTTTCCAACATTTCAACCAATTCTAACGGCTGACGAACGACCATGCGCGCAGTTTCGCGACCAAAGTACTGTTCCAGCGTACGCTGATTGATTGTGATGTTACCGCTACCCGGCTTAATAAAGACACGAGCAGATGAGCTTTTGCGGCGACCAGTGCCGTAGTATTGATTTTCAGCCATTGCTATAATCCCGATTAAATGTCAAGAACTTGCGGTTGTTGAGCCGCGTGGTTGTGCTCATTACCTGCGTAAACTTTCAGTTTACGGTACATTGCACGACCCAGAGGTCCTTTTGGCAACATGCCTTTAACCGCGATTTCAAGCACACGCTCAGGACTGCGAGCAATCATTTCTTCGAAAGTTGCTTGCTTGATTCCACCTACATGGCCAGTGTGGCGATAGTAGATTTTGTCTTCGCGTTTTTTGCCGGTAACAGCAATTTTTTCTGCATTCAGAACGATGATGTAATCACCAGTATCCACGTGCGGAGTGTATTCCGCTTTATGCTTACCGCGCAGACGGCTAGCAATTTCTGTTGCAAGACGGCCTAAAGTTTTGCCATCTGCATCAACAACGTACCAGTCGCGTTTTACGGTCTCTGGTTTAGCTGTAAAAGTTTTCATTAAAACTTACCCAATATTGAAGTTACACGTTGGTGAACACTCATGTTCATAAGCTTTCTGAGGTTCACACGACTCTTTGTCCAGTAAACCTACCCCTTCGAGCAGCCTAACTGGCATTATGCGTTATTTTTTGGGAAATAAAAAATAGCGCTGTAACGTGGGGTCGCAAGATTATAGAGAAGTCAGAAACAAAAATCGACCCCAAATGCATTTTTTTTACGTTTGTGTGAATATCAAACGCCATTTGTACTTAATTTAAACGTTTTAGCTTATTTTTGCGCTGAAACTCGCATGCAAGCAAAAAACTTAAGCCAAATGTGGAATTTTTAAGTATTCTTCGCTTTGCATTTCTTGTAAGCGAGATAAACAGCGTTGGTATTCAAAGGCCAAAAGTTGCCCTTGATATAATGATTCCATCGGGACTTCTGCATTAATCACCAATTTCACTTTACGCTCATAAAACTCATCCACCAGCGCAAGAAAACGCCGTGCAGGATTTTCATCTCTCGACCCCATCGAAGGGACATCGTACAATAAAACCGTGTGGTAACAGTTTGATAAGTAAATATAGTCATTTTGACTACGCGGCTCTTCACATAGCACTTTAAACTCTACGGCTAAAACGCCTTCCGCTGAGCGAAGCACTTGCATTTTCCGATGGTTGACCTCTAAAACTGGGTTTAACTTACCTTCCTTACCCGCCAATTTGACAAAAATCTCATCCAAGTGCTGGCGATTTTGTGCATTTATCGGAGATAAAAAGAGGTGAGCTTGCGTCAAAGTCCGTAAGCGGTAGTCAATCCCTGCATCAACATTCATTACATCACAATATTTTTTGATTTGTTCGATAGCAGGTAAAAACCGTGCCCTCTGTAAGCCATTGCGATATAAATTGTCAGGAATGATATTTGACGTGGCAACCAGCGTGATCCCGCGGGCAAACAAACCTTCTAGCAGTGTTCCCAGTATCATCGCGTCAGTAATATCAGAGACAAAAAACTCATCAAAACACAGCACATCAGTTTGCTTTTTAAATTCATCCGCAATGATATCTAGCGGGTTCTCCTGCCCTTGTAAAGCCATCAAATCTTCCTGCACTTTCTTCATAAAACGATGGAAATGCAACCGAAGTTTACGATCACCAGGTAAGCTTTCATAAAACATGTCCATAAGCCATGTTTTACCGCGACCTACCCCGCCCCACATATATAAGCCTTGAACAGGCTCTATTGATTTATTGGCCGCGTTTTTCCCTAATAATCGGCTAAAAAAACCGTTATTCTTTCTATTTGGCACAGCTAAAACAACTTGAGTCAGTTGCTGATAAATTTTATCTAAACGTTCTACGGCAAGCTTTTGCACGTCATCTGGCTGATAATTGCCATCCGCTAGCGCTTGTTGATAACGCATTGTAGGGGTCATCGGTGACATTAACTGAATAATCCTTAAAAAATTTTCGGTTTTTTTACCGTTATTTGATATACACTGCCTTTATTATAACCAGATTCAGTTACCATTTAACTTTCGGTTAACGAATCACCATAGAGTAAGGAAATTCACCTTAAGATTCTACTCTTAAAAAAGCGGTTAATTGTTTTACAATTACTCGATTCAAGCGCTGTGGGTTTTATCATCACTTAACGGCCAAATTACAATATGTTGAGATGCTTTACTTGACGTCTACATGCAACTTGAATTATTTAAGGTATAGTAACGGTAACGACGCTTAATTTCTGCGAACATTGAAGTAATGAAGGAGTCAGCATGACCTGGGAGTATGCATTAATCGGATTGATTGTTGGTTTTATCATCGGTGCATTAGTTGTCCGCTATGGTAATCCAAAACTTCGCCAACAAAAAACAGCGCAAGCTGAGCTAGACAAAAAAAGTACTGAACTGGAAGAGTACCGTAAAGAATTAGTCAGCCACTTTGCTCGTAGCGCAGAATTATTGGATAAAATGGCGCGTGATTACCGTCAGCTTTACCAACATATGGCACAAAGTTCATCTGAATTAATGCCAGATATGCCAGCACAAGATAACCCGTTTAACTATCGTTTAACGGAATCTGAAGCCGATAACGATCAAGCGCCAGTAAAAATGCCACCAAGAGATTATTCGGATAGCGCATCAGGCTTATTTCGACCTATCGAAGAGAAAGAAAAATAGTTTCTAATTGTATATCACCAGTAAGTCTCACTTGCTGGTGATTTCTTGTTGTATTAACTAAAACCCCCCATTCAACTCGCATCATCTGCTGTGAAATAATCATTTAATAATCTTGAACAATATTTCCATCTAAATTTAATTAGACAATTTATTTAACTACCGTATAGAAGTTAAAGTCTTACTTAAATTACATGTAAATAGATGTAAAAGAGTGGTTAATTGCTATCCGTAAGTGGAACTTTTGCGCATAATCTGTGGTCATAGTCATCAGTAAAATTGAATCTTATACCAACCAAATAGAAACGCATTGTGCTTGCCTAATAAAAGGCTCCACAGTGAATTGAACCTTTATTCTTGAGAGAATTAACTGAATTATGAAAAGAAAAAACTTTTTTCTTACCGCTGTAGCAATGAGTTTAGGCTTATCACTGGCCACTATCCCAACGATAAGTAGCGCGGCGCTACCTGCAACATTACCAGCAACAGCGCAAAGCCAAAACATGCCAAGCCTTGCACCTATGCTTGAAAAAGTTCTGCCTGCGGTGGTGAATATTCATGTGTCAGGAACACGTGTGCAAAATCAACAAATTCCAGAAGAGCTGAAATTCTTCTTTGGCCCAAATGCACCTTCGCAACAACAAAGCGTGCGTCCTTTTGAAGGCCTCGGTTCGGGCGTGATTATCGATGCGCAACAAGGCTATATTTTAACTAACAACCATGTCATTGATGGTGCAGATAAAATTCAAATTCAACTCAATGACGGCCGTGAAATCGCTGTAAAGCTGATTGGTAAAGATCCACAAACAGATATTGCATTGCTTAAAATCTCTAACGATAAAGATATCAAAAACTTAACTGCAGTTAATATCGCAGACTCTGATAAGTTACGAGTTGGTGATTTTGCTGTCGCGGTTGGTAACCCATTCGGGTTGGGGCAAACGGCAACGTCAGGTATTATCTCAGCATTAGGCCGTAGTGGCTTAAATCTTGAAGGCTTAGAGAACTTTATTCAAACCGATGCCTCTATCAACCGGGGTAACTCTGGTGGTGCTTTAGTCAACTTAAATGGTGAACTGATTGGTATCAATACCGCTATTTTAGCGCCAGGTGGTGGTAATATCGGCATTGGTTTTGCTATTCCAAGTAATATGGCAAAAAATCTCAGTGAGCAGCTGATTAAACATGGTGAAGTTAAGCGCGGTATCCTCGGTATTAAAGGGACTGAGATGAATTCTGATATCGCAAAAGCCTTTAATATTGATGCTCAACGTGGTGCATTCGTCAGTGAAGTTCTACCGAAATCCTCTGCTGCAAAAGCGGGTATTAAGTCTGGGGACGTATTAGTCTCTGTTGATGGCAAACGCATCAATAGCTTCGCAGAATTAAGAGCCAAAATCGGCACTAGCCAAATCGGTAAAGAAATTACTATCGGCCTGATCCGCTCGGGTAAACCGATGGACGTGAAAGTCGTCCTTGAAAATGATGAAGGTTCAGCAACAAGAGCTGAAAAATTAACTGAGTCATTATTAGGTGCAACTATTTCTAATGCAACCATTAGCAATACACGTGGTGTTCAAGTCGATAGCGTCGCGCCTAAGTCTCCAGCTGCCGCAATTGGTTTAGTCAAAGGGGACTTAATCTTTGGCGTCAATGACCAACGAGTTGAAACTATTGATCAATTCCGTAAAATTATCGATGGCAAACCACCCGTGTTGGCAATGAAAGTATTACGTGACGGCGAAACCTTATATTTATTAATGCGTAATTAATTGATAAAAATCGGTCTTAAAGTCAATAAAACAGGCTCAGTATCACTCTACTGTGCCTGTTTTTTTATGTTATGCTCAGTACATGTTTAAGAAATAACTGAATCTCCAATATTTTATGGTAAAGAAGCTTACTATTTCTGTCATGCTAGGCCTATTAGCTGCATTGATTATCATCATTGCGGTACCTTCATTGCGTCCGCAAGGTTTAGCTGATTTACTGTATGGCAAAACGGATAGTGAGCCTGTTAGTTATAACAAAGCTGTACGCCGTGCAGCCCCTGCCGTGGTTTATGTCTACAGTAGCTCCAAAGGTAGCTTCTCCCAGTCTGGTCGTGAACTTAAATCGTTAGGCTCTGGTGTCATTATGAGCCCGAATGGCTATATCATTACTAACAAGCATGTTGTTGATAACCCAGACCAAATTTTAGTCGCACTGCAAGATGGCGCAATTTTTGATGCGTTACTGGTAGGCTCTGATACGCTCACCGATCTTGCGGTATTAAAAATTGATGCCGATAACCTCCCAGTGATCCCAATTAATACTCAACGTGTCACCCATGTGGGGGATGTCGTCTTAGCCATTGGCAATCCGTACAATATTGGTCAAACTGTGACTCAAGGTATTATCAGTGCGACAGGTCGTGTTGGCTTAAGCTCCACTCGTCGGCAAAATTTCTTACAAACAGATGCTTCGATTAACTCAGGTAACTCAGGTGGAGCACTGATTAATACCGAAGGTGAGTTAGTGGGAATTAACACTCTGTCCTTTACCGCGGGGCAAGGCATTACCTCTGAAGGCCTCAGTTTTGCTATCCCAACCGCGCTTGCAACAAAAATTATGGATAAGCTGATCCGTGATGGCCGCGTGATCCGTGGTTATATTGGTATTACTGCACGTGAACTACCGCAAATAAGGTCAAACAACAATAATATCAATCAGATACAAGGACTGCGTATTTTCCAAGTTGCCCCAAATGGCCCAGCCGCTAAGTCGGGTATTATGCAAGGGGATATTATTTTATCTGTTGATGGAAAACCTGCAGTTTCTGCCGCTGAAACGATGGACTTAGTTGCAGAAATTCGCCCTGGCAGTAAAGTGTCGGTGCAAATATTACGCGATGGTGAAATGAAAACGATCGATGTGATTATAGAAGAAAATCCTGAAGGGCAAGCAGGATGATGCTACCAAATGAATTTTAATATAAAAATGCCGTTCAATTCAGTTTGAACGGCATTTTTGTTTCAATTCAATAAACGAGAAAACTAGTCGTCTGAATGAACACGCTGAATATCTGCCCCTAAGCCACGCAGTTTATCTTCAATATGTTCATAACCGCGGTCAATGTGGTAAATACGGTCAACCGTTGTAGTGCCTTCCGCAATACAGCCAGCAATCACTAGACTTGCAGATGCGCGTAAATCTGTTGCCATCACTTGTGCACTAGTTAATTTCTCAACTCCATGACATAGCACTGTATTACTTTCAATTTCTGCATGAGCCCCCATACGGATAAGCTCAGGGATGTGCATAAATCGGTTTTCGAAAATCGTTTCAGTAATAAGCCCTGCACCTTCAGCCACTAGGTTAAGTAAGCTAAATTGTGCTTGCATGTCCGTTGGGAACCCTGGGTGTGGTGCAGTACGAATAGTGACCGCTTTAGGGCGCTTACCTTCCATATCTAGGCTAATCCAGTCATCACCTATTTCAATCGTTGCACCCGCTTCACGCAGTTTTGCTAATACCGCATCTAGGGTGTCTGGACGTGCATTGCGGCAAATGACTTTACCACGAGAAACAGCAGCTGCGATTAAGAATGTGCCTGTTTCAATACGGTCTGGCAGAACTTGGTATGTCCCACCGCCTAAACGTTCCACCCCTTCAATCACAATACGGTCAGTTCCTGCACCTGTAATTTTTGCACCAAGAGTGTTTAAGAAGTTGGCAGTATCTTCAATTTCAGGCTCACGCGCAGCATTTTCAATGACGGTAGTGCCTTCAGCTAATGTGGCTGCGGTCATAATTGAAACAGTTGCTCCAACACTGACTTTATCCATCACGATGCATGCCCCTTTCAGGCGGCCATCGACGGTAGCTTTCACATAACCATCTTCCAAAACAATATTTGCACCTAACTGTTCTAAACCAGAAATATGTAGATCAACAGGACGAGCACCAATAGCACAACCACCTGGCAGAGAAACTTCACCATGACCAAAACGTGCCACTAAAGGTGCCAGCGCCCAGATAGAAGCACGCATAGTTTTCACGAGGTCATAAGGCGCGCAGTAAGTGCTTACTGTGCTCGCATCAACAAATACAGAACCATTGCGTTTCACTTTCGTACCAAGCTGGTTCAATAATTTGATGGTGGTGTCGATATCCCTCAAATGAGGAACATTCTGTATTTCTACTGGCTCTTCAGCCAATAGAGCAGCGAACAGGATTGGCAGCGCAGCGTTTTTCGCGCCAGAAATAGTAACCTCACCCGATAAACGGGTTGGTCCTTTAACTAAAAACTTATCCATTCAAGTATTCTCGTATGTCGAATTGTACAGGCTGTTCGCTTAGGCTTTGAAATCAAAGGCCACTAAGTTTACGATCGCGCTCCCATTGCGCAGGGGTGTACGCTTTAATTGATAGAGCATGGATGCGGTTATCCGCAATATATTCCATCAATGGCGCATAAATTGCTTGCTGTTGCTTAACACGGCTCATACCGTCAAACATGTCACCGACAGCGATAACCTGAAAATGGCTACCATCACCCGTAACAATAGCCTCATCCAGAGACAACTTTTCCATCAATACTTGTTTTATTTCGTTGGTTTCCATAGTGACTCTATTATGATTATTTGTGGTTTTTAATTTTACTCTGGCTAATTCTAGTTGAATGTGCCCAATTAGTCACAACTCGAATTAAAAGAGCATAAACGCCTATCCTAAAGGATTACGCCTAACACTTAAACCAAAGAAAACGCCTCTTACGCACAAATGCACGTAGAGGCGCTTATTTTTACATAACTTGACTAAATTTAAGACTCATCGCCTTAATCTAGAATGATGCTTTTCACCCCATATAACTCAATAAGTGTATTCAAGTTATCACTGGCCCCAATAATATTCAGAGGCTGTTTTTTGGCTTGAAACTCACCTTTTAAGCGAACTAACATAGCCAGCCCCGTTGAATCTACATGGGTTAAGCCAGAAACATCTATTTTCTCAATATGTTCCAGCAGTGGGGACTTTTTGTCCCAAAACGACATCAATGAGTCACGGTCTAATGACCCCGTCAGATACAACGTTGATTGCGTTTTCTCCCATGCCAATACCTGGCTCATATTAGTTTTTCTCTTCTAACGTAATTGGGGCTTTTGCACTGATTTCTAACTGTTTTGTTAAGCCATCAATACCTTGCTTACGTAAAATATCCCCCCACTCATTTTGCTTGGTGGTGATCATGCTTACGCCTTCAGCAATCATGTCATATGCCTGCCAGTAACCTGTTTTACTGTTTTTACGCCATTGGAAGTCTAAGCGTACTGGTGGGCGGCCATTGGTATCAGTTATCGTTACGCGAATGGCAACAATGTTTTTATCACCAATGGGTTGTTCTGGTGCAATTTGGTAAGTTTGACCATGGTACATCGCCAATGCTTGGCCATAAACCTGCTCAAGGTAATCTTCAAATGCCGCAAAGTAGGCATCACGTTGTGCGGGTGTTGCGCCTTTATAGTAAGTACCTAAAACGAGTGCACCTGCATATTTAATTTGCACATAAGGCAGTAATTCTTCACGGACAATCGTTCTTAGATATTCAGGATCTTGTTTGATTTTCGGCTGTTCAGATTTCAACCGAGTAAAAGTTTTTGCTGCCGCCTCATCCATTAATTTATACGGATTAGTTTGGTCTACTGCCATCGCAAATGGCGCAATAGCCAACATGGCAACCATCATTAAACGTTTAAACATAATTCATTCCTTTAACTATTTTGAGGGAGCTTCACATTACTTAGATGCAGGCTCTGCACCTTGGCTATCGCCACTCTTATACAAGAACTGCCCGATTAAATCTTCTAACACCATAGCGGGTTTAGTATCCTCAAGGCGTCCGCCATCTTTCAAAATCGCAATCCCTAACTCCTCATCATCAGGGCCAATATTCATGGCAATATACTGTTCACCCAGTAAACCTGATGTACGAATGGATAAAGAACTTGAATCTGGAATATTGTCATATTCACTTAATAAGTCGATTTTCACTTCAGGTACATAGTTCTTTTTATCGAGAGTGATACTGGCAACACGGCCGACAACCACACCACCGACTTTGATCGGAGAACCTTCTTTCAAGCCACCAATATTTTCAAAAGACGCTGAAATTTGATAGGTAGATTGGCTACCAATTGATTTCAAATCGGCGACTTTTAAACACAAAAAGATAATTGCGGCAATCGCCAACAACATAAAACAGCCAACCCATATTTCACTTTTTTTACTTTGCATGACTTAGTTCCCAAACATCAGTGCGGTAAGTACGAAATCCAGTCCTAAAACAGACAATGACGCGTGAACAACGGTTCTCGTTGTTGCTTGGCTGATCCCTTCCGAGGTTGGAATTGCATCATAGCCATTAAACAGTGCGATCCACGTCACCGTAAAAGCAAACACTAAACTTTTGATAACACAGTTAACCAGATCTAATCGCCAGTCGATAGAAGATTGCATTGATGCCCAGAAAAAGCCTTCATCAATCCCCTTCCAATCCACACCGACTAATGCGCCACCTAAAATCCCGACAGCCACAAAAATCAGTGATAACAAAGGCATACTAATAAAACCCGCCCAAAAGCGTGGCGCAATAACCCGTCTTAATGGGTCAACTGCCATCATTTCTAAGCTCGAAATCTGTTCCGTAGCTTTCATTAAGCCAATTTCGGCGGTCAACGCCGAACCTGCACGCCCTGCAAATAACAAGGCCGTCACAACAGGGCCAAGCTCTCTTAATAAAGAAAGCGCCACCATCATGCCAAGGCTAGCTTCTGCACTGAATGTGGTGAGGACAAGATAACCTTGTAGCCCCAGTACCATGCCAATAAATAAGCCCGATACGGCCACAATCAATAAAGACTGTACGCCCACAGCATACAGTTGCTTCATCAGAAGTGGCCACTGCTTGCCAAATTCAGGTTTCCCCAATAAGGCACGAAACAGCATATATCCAGCTCGACCAAAGGCAGAAAAAATATCAATCCACCGACGTCCGAAGGCTGCTATCGCCTTTATTATCATCTTATTTTACCCTAATAAATCGGCCAGATAATCATTGGCAGGAAAACGGAACGGCACGGGACCATCAGCGATACCATCAAGAAATTGGCGCACTCTAGGGTCTTGATTATCACGCAGCTCTTCACCCGTTCCCTGAGCAATAACATGCTGCTGGGCAACAATATACGCATTATCTGCAATGCTCAATACCTCTGGCACATCGTGAGAAACCACCACACACGTTACGCCAAGCGCTTGATTCAGTTCATCAATTAATTTAACTAAGACCCCCATAGTAATTGGGTCTTGCCCCACAAAGGGTTCATCAAACATGATCAAATCAGGGTCAAGGGCAATGGCACGTGCGAGTGCAGCACGGCGAGCCATCCCACCAGAAAGCTCTGATGGCATCAATTTTGCGGCGCCGCGTAACCCAACCGCCTCTAATTTCATCATCACTGTCGTGTGAATTAAAGACTCTGGCAAGTTTGTGTGTTCTCGCAGCGGAAATGCCACGTTATTGAACACATCCATATCGGTGAACAGCGCTCCTGATTGGAACAGCATGCTCATTTTTTTACGTGATTGATATAACTTGGAACGTGATAGCGACGGAATATTGTCACCATCAAACCAAATTTCCCCCTCACTTGGCCGTAATTGCCCACCAATCAAGCGCAGCAATGTGGTTTTACCAATCCCAGATGGCCCCATTATTGCCGTAATTTTACCACGAGGGACAGTCAGGTTAATATTTTCAAATATTTTCCGATTGCCTCGAGTAAAGGACATGTTCCGTACTTCAATTAAGTTGTCTGTCTGTGATTGCATTATTAAATAACTCGTTATACATCATGCCTGAGTATGCATTTATCCGTTCAGATATTACCGAAAGATAAACTGAAAATCGTCAAATATCACAACAAAGTGGAATTTATAGTATCATAGCGTCAAAAAGGTAACTGTTAATATTGTAGCTGTTTTTTATCTCTAAAAAGCGGCTAACTCCCTATGGAATTTACCTATAGTTAGGTAACTCTTTCATTAATAAAAGCAGATAGCTCTTAGAGTGTTGCAATTTACTAGCATGAGAATACGTGAATTAGCGAATACATTTTTGGTTTAGGGTGCTAATGACAGCGTATTTCATACGCCTTAAACATAAACAAAATAGCGATTAGGTGCAAAACTATCATTAAGAATAGCTTAACAGACAAAATACTTACTGATACTAAGTATTCGTTATACAATTTGATTTCGCTAATCCGATTAACTTAAAAGCTACGCATGGAACTAGAAATGTCAAACTTCGATTTTCAGAAAGTAGGTAAAGAAGTTCTCCATATCGAACACGACGGCTTAAAAAACCTCGAACAATATATTAATCATGATTTTGACTGTGCTTGCCAACTGATTTTCGGCTGCAAAGGCAAAGTTGTCGTTATGGGTATGGGAAAGTCGGGGCACATTGGCAGGAAGATTGCCGCAACATTAGCTAGTACTGGGACACCTTCGTTTTTTGTTCATCCTGGTGAGGCTAGCCATGGCGATCTTGGCATGATCACTAGTAAAGATGTGGTGTTAGCCATTTCAAATTCAGGGGAATCAGGGGAAATTTTAGCGTTACTACCTGTTTTAAAACGTATTAAGGTTCCCTTAATCTGTATGACTAACAACCCTGATAGTAATATGGGGAAATATGCAGATGTGCACCTGTGCATTAAAGTACCACAGGAAGCCTGCCCATTAGGGCTCGCGCCAACGACCAGTACAACCGCAACCTTAGTCATGGGTGATGCCTTAGCTATCGCATTATTGACTGCCCGTGGGTTTACAGCGGATGATTTCGCACTTTCTCACCCAGGCGGCGCACTCGGGCGCAAACTTTTACTCTTAGTTCGTGATTTAATGAATACGGGTGAAGATATCCCCCATATCCCTAAAAGCGCGTCTTTGCGGGAAGCTTTAGTCGAGATAACCCGTAAAAAACTGGGTATGACGGTTATCTGTGATGACGATATGAATATTGAGGGCATTTTTACAGATGGTGACTTGCGCCGTATCTTTGATATGGGAATTGACCTAAATAACGCGAAAATTGCAGATCTCATGACGCCAGGTGGCATTCGGGTTTCGCCCAATATGCTCGCGGTTGAAGCGCTTAATTTAATGCAATCAAAACACGTGACCTCATTATTAGTCGCACAAGACAACAAATTAGTCGGTGTTTTACACATGCACGATCTGCTCCAAGCAGGTGTTGTATAATATAAGGAAATACCATGAGTTCTCAAAACGTGGATACTTGCTACGGCCCTGTGGCAACATCCGTTATCGAAAAAGCCGCTAAAATTAAGCTGCTAATTTGTGATGTTGACGGTGTGATGTCCGATGGCTTGGTATATATGGGCAATAGTGGTGAAGAGCTCAAAGCTTTTAATGTACGTGATGGCTATGGCATTCGTTGTCTATTAACGTCCAATATTGACGTCGCCATTATTACAGGCAGAAAAGCGAAACTCCTTGAAGATAGAGCAAAAACTTTAGGCATTACACATCTTTACCAAGGCCAAAGCGATAAGCTTTTGGCGTATCGCGAACTGTTGGATACACTACAGCTAGCAGAAGACGAAGTAGCTTATATTGGCGACGACCTTATCGATTGGCCAGTAATGGCTCGAGTTGGGCTATCTGTTGCTGTTGCGGATGCACATCCACTGCTATTACCAAAAGCGAACTACATAACACGCATCGCTGGTGGAAAGGGTGCAGTACGTGAACTTTGTGACCTGATCCTTCTTTCCCAAGGTAAATTGGAAGAAGCAAAAGGCTTATCGATATAACGAATAGATTGAATTCATGAGCAATGCGAAGAAGTGGTTAATCATTATTTTATCCTTAGTTGTGCTGGGGCTTATCGGCTGGAATTTAGCGGGTAATGACACATCAGACTCACAGGAAAAAGTAATCAATGATGGGCAACCTAATTATCAAACTGATGATTCAGTAACTTACGTCTATAACCCAACAGGAAATCTAGCGTATAAACTCGTTTCGGATAAAATTGATAATTATACCGAAGGAAAAATCACGTGGTTTTCGAAACCCGTTTTAACCACTTATAATGAAGCGGGCGTGCCAACATGGACAGTCACTGCCTTTAAAGCAAGGTTAACAAACGATCGAGTGCTTTATCTGTACAGTGATGTTCAAGTCGATAGCTTAACGAAAGAGTCGCAAATCCAACGAATTACAACTGAAAGTGCAGTTGTCAATTTGACAACACAAGACGTTTCATCTGACGATAAAGTGACCATTATTGGACATGGCCTTAATTCTACTGGTCTAAAAATGAAGGGAAATCTTCGTACTAGAACCGCAGAATTAATCGAAGATGTGAAAACTCATTATGTGTTACAACCAGAAGAGCATCAAAATGAATCAAGTAACTAAGAAGCGTTTTATTCAAGGAGCGGTTGCCAGTGCAATTTTGGCTCTTAGCCTCCCAGCGATGGCATTAAAAAGTGACACCCAGCAACCGATGACAATTAACTCGGTTAAGCAATCCCTTGATCTAGAAAAGAACGTCACCACATTTACCGATGACGTCATCATTAAACAAGGTTCAATTGATATTCGAGCCAACAAAGTGGTTGTAACACGTCCAAGCAGCGACTCCGATAAAATCGTCATCGAAGCATTTGGTAACCCTGTGACCTTTTATCAGCTACAAGATGACGGCAAGCCAATTAAAGGCCATGCAAACAAAGCGCGTTATGAAGTTGATAAACAGCTCGTCACGTTAACGGGCGGTGCGTATTTAGAGCAGCTAGACAGCAATATTAAAGGCGACAAAATCACCTATGTTGTGCCAACACAGCAAATGGAAGCCTTTAGTGATAAAGGCAAGCGCGTGACTACTGTGATTTTGCCAGCGCAATTGCAAGAAAAAGGCCCAGCAGCAAACAATTCATCAGCAACTACGGGTAAGAGTAAATAATCGTTATGGCGACACTAACCGCAGAGAATCTGGCTAAATCCTATAAAAAACGCAAGGTTGTTGAAGATGTCAGCCTTGAAGTTAAATCAGGCGAAATTGTTGGCCTGTTAGGGCCAAATGGTGCCGGTAAAACCACCACCTTTTATATGGTTGTGGGCATTGTTCAGCGGGATGCGGGCAAAATTTTAATTGATGGTGAAGATATCAGCTTACTGCCACTGCATGAACGTGCGCGCCGCGGTATTGGCTATCTTCCTCAAGAAGCCTCTATTTTCCGTCGCCTTAGCGTTTATGATAACCTGATGGCGGTATTGGAAATCCGCGAAGATTTAACCTCTTCCCAACGTAAAGAACGTGCTGAAGAGTTAATGGAAGAATTTAGCATCACACATCTTCGCGACAGCATGGGGCAATCCCTTTCTGGTGGGGAACGCCGCCGAGTTGAGATTGCAAGGGCCCTCGCCGCTAACCCAAAATTCATCTTATTGGATGAACCCTTTGCGGGTGTCGACCCAATTTCTGTCTTGGATATTAAAAAAATTATCCAACATTTACGTGACTATGGCCTCGGTGTTTTGATTACCGACCATAACGTCCGTGAAACGTTAGATGTGTGTGAAAGAGCCTATATTGTCAGCCAAGGTCACCTGATTGCCCATGGTACACCAACCATGATATTGGAAAATGAACAAGTGAAACGTGTATACTTAGGTGAAGGTTTCCGGTTATAAACCGTATGTCGTATTCTATTGTTAGGGAGAAGAAAACAGTTTCATGAAGCAAAGTTTGCAGCTCAGAGTCAGTCAACAACTTGCGATGACCCCTCAATTACAACAGGCAATCCGTCTGCTGCAACTTTCTACACTTGAGCTTCAACAAGAAATCCAACTTGCGTTGGAAACTAACCCGCTTCTTGAGCAAGAAGAGTTAGGTTCTGAAACTGACTCGATTGATTCCCTTGCCACCACAGACAGCAGTGAGCTCGATACCAAAGACGCTTTAGAAAACAATGACATGCCTGAAGAACTTCCTCTTGATGCGGATTGGGACGAAATCTACACAGCAGGAACACCTTCAGGTACCAGCAACGATTACAGCTTCGATGAACTCCCTGTTTACCAAGGTGAAACCACTCAGACACTGCAAGATTACCTGATATGGCAATCGGATCTCACGCCGTTTACGGATACTGACCGTGCGATTGCCACCGCAATTATTGACTCCATAGATGACTCTGGCTATCTCACAACAACAATCTCTGATATACATGAAGGGATTGATAATCCAGAAATTAGTTTAGAAGAAGTGATTGCGGTACTTAAACGCATCCAGCACTTTGACCCACTTGGTGTCGCGGCACAAGATTTAAAAGAGTGTTTATTAATTCAGCTTTCGCTCTACCCAAAAGAAACGGAAGGTCTACAAGAAGCAAAGTTAATCATTACCAACCATATTGATTTACTGGCTAACCGTGATTTTAGGCAGCTTGGTAAATTAACGCGTTTAAAGGAAGATGCTTTAAAAACGGCTATCGACTTAATTCTCGCATTAAATCCAAAGCCAGGGCAGTCTATCAATACAGGTGAATCGGAATATGTTATTCCTGATGTTTTAGTGAAAAAGATAGCTGGGCACTGGCAAGTTGAGTTAAATACAGATAGCATTCCTAAACTCAGTATTAACAATCATTATGCTTCGATGGCAAATAGTTCAGCTAGCGATGATGATACACAATATATTCGCAGCCACCTGCAAGATGCAAAATGGTTGATTAAAAGCTTAGAAAGCCGCCATGAAACCTTGTTAAAAGTGGCGACCTGTATTGTCGAACAGCAACAAGAATTCTTTGAGCTGGGAGAGGAACACATGAAACCCATGATACTGGCGGATATTGCCTATCAAGTGGACATGCATGAATCCACCATCTCGCGAGTGACAACTCAAAAGTTTCTCCACAGCCCACGAGGCATTTTTGAGTTGAAGTATTTTTTCTCCAGCCATGTAAGCACGGATACAGGTGGCGAAGCCTCCTCTACCGCAATTCGGGCCTTGGTGAAAAAACTGGTTGCTGCGGAAAACCCCGCAAAACCATTGAGTGACAGTAAATTGACGAGTATGCTGGCAGAGCAAGGTATTCAAGTGGCTCGTCGTACTGTTGCTAAGTATCGTGAATCGTTATCTATTCCGCCCTCAAACCAGCGTAAACAACTGGTTTAATTGATAAAATAAGGAAGGTTGTATGGAATTTCAGATTACTGGACACAATATTGAAGTTACTCCAGCACTGCGTGAAACTGTTGAGAAAAAACTCAGTAAATTAGAGCAACTGTTTGACCGTATTAACAGTATCCAAGTCGTCCTGAAAGTTGAAAAAGTTCAGCAAATTGCTGAAGCAACCGTGCAAGTCAATGGAGCGGAGCTCCATGCATCAGCGGAAGAAAATGACATGTATGCCGCTATCGATTTACTGGTAGACAAACTGTCGCGCCAATTAACCAAACATAAAGAAAAACTGAGACAACATTAATACATTGAGGTGGCTGATTCGTTAGCCAACGAATGTTTCAAACCAGATGGTGGCATACATCATCTGGTTTTGTAGTCCTAAGTGAACAATAAAATGAATAGTGATATAGAAATCCAGTTAAACGATGTTTTATCATCAGCCTGTACACGTAATAATATTGTGTGCACCAGTAAAAAAAGAGCCCTAGAAATTATTAGTGAGCTGGCTGCCGTTGAATTGGAATTACCTGAAAATACGGTATTTGAAGCGTTATTAACCAGAGAAAAAGTCGGTACCACGGGTATTGGTGGCGGGATTGCAATCCCTCATGGCAAGTTAGATGAAAGCGAAAGTTCCCATGCTGTTGGTGTATTTTTGCATTTAGAAGAACCTATTGCCTTTGATGCGATTGATAATCAGCCTGTTGACCTGCTTTTTGCACTACTTGTGCCATCTGATCAATGCAAAACGCACTTACACACGCTCTCACTTATCGCCAAAAAGCTGGCCGATAAAACATTCTGTAAGCGTCTGCGTAGCGCACAAAGTGATGATGAACTATATAGTATTATTACTGAGTAAGTGATAATTTATGTGTCTTGCTATAGATTAATGATATTGCTATGGTTTTTATCATTAAAAACATGCAAAACACAGTTTATTAAGAAATACATCATTAGGAAACGAAAGGGAGTAAGCTCATGGTGCTGATGATTGTCAGCGGCCGTTCCGGTTCGGGGAAATCCGTTGCCTTACGTGCGCTGGAAGATATGGGTTTCTATTGCGTGGATAACCTGCCAGTCGTATTACTGCCAGAGTTAGCCAATTCACTGGCTGATCGTAACATCTCAGCAGCAGTGAGTATCGACGTGCGTAATATGCCCGACAATCCAGAAGTGTTTGAAGAAGCGATTGATAAATTACCCGCTAGCTTCTCTCCACAACTATTGTTTCTGGATGCCGATCGCAACACCCTGATCCGCCGCTACAGCGATACTCGCAGGTTACACCCACTTTCAAGTAAAAACCTGTCTCTTGAAAGCGCAATTGACGAAGAAAATGAGCTCCTAGAGCCACTTCGTTCACGGGCAGATTTAGTTATCGATACCTCTGAGATGTCTGTGCATGAACTTGCAGAAATGCTAAGAACGCGTTTAATGGGCAAACGTGAGCGTGAGCTGACAATGGTGTTTGAATCTTTCGGCTTCAAACATGGTATCCCTATTGATGCGGACTATGTTTTTGATGTGCGCTTTTTACCAAACCCACACTGGGACCCGAAACTGCGCCCAATGACAGGCCTTGATCGCCCTGTTGCTGCATTCTTGGATAGGCACACTGAAGTTCACAACTTTATCTACCAAACCCGTAGCTATTTAGAGTTATGGCTACCGATGTTAGAAACGAACAACCGTAGCTACTTAACCGTTGCGATTGGCTGTACGGGGGGGAAACACCGTTCTGTCTATGTTGCAGAACAGCTTGCTGACTATTTCCGCTCCCGTGGTAAAAACGTGCAATCGCGCCACAGGACTCTCGAAAAACGCAAGTAGCTGAAATGACTGTAAAAGCCACCATAACGCTAAAAAACCGCCTTGGAATGCATGCAAGACCAGCTATGTTACTTTATGATTTAGTTCAACAATTTAACTCTAAGGTTATTTTGCGGAATAATAGCCAAATTGAGGCAGAGGCGGATAGCGTTATCGCAATGTTGATGTTAGACTCGGAACAAGGCAGTAAAATTGATATTGAAGTGAGTGGTGCAGATGAAAATCAGGCATTATCCGCAATTGTTAACCTATTCGAGAGTGGGTTTGATGAAGAGTAAGCCTATTTCTACCTAACAATAAAAATATCAATATGCGTATTTTTACAAAGGCAGGCTTGGAGATCGTGATCCTGATCTCTTCCCTTTAAAGCGCATAGCGCCTAATATTTTAAACAAATTTATTAATAGCAACACCCCCTACCTTCTGGGTGGGGGGTGTTTGCTTTGTACGTCTCTATTGGAGTGTGGTATGACAAAGCCAACAATTATTATCAATGATTTAGATGCTGAACGCTTAGATGCACTAATGGAACAGCCAGCTTACGCAGGCACCCCTGTTGCTGAAGCGCTCAATGATGAACTTGACCGTGCGGATATTCTTAGCCCACAAGAAATTCCTGCTGACGTGGTCACAATGAACAGTACGGTTCGCTTTTTAGACCTCATTAGTAATGAAGAGCGCACACGTACATTAGTTTACCCTGCCTCGCTAAAAGACAGTTCAGAACAGTTATCTGTTATGGCGCCTATCGGTGCTGCACTATTAGGTATGCACGTTGGCGACGAAATTAGCTGGGAGCTGCCAAACGGTGTGCAAACACGCGTTCGTGTTCTTGAAATCGTGTATCAGCCAGAAGCGGCTGGTGAATTTCACCGTTAATTTCGACTTGCTGAATTAAGGATGGCTTAGCGAAAAAAGTTTTCTTGAAAAACTCAGGCAAGTCTTCTGGCATATTCAGGCACTCATTGAGTGCCTTTTTTGTGCCTAGTTATCTTGATAGATGATGCTACGGTTTTTTCGTTATACGCAGTAGCCTTTTGTGTTGCCACTGGCGAAAAAATTTATCCAATAAAAAGAGCCTAATCACCTTTATCGCTAATAACCCCCCCCAAATAGACATCACCCAAATTGGCCAATCACGCTGCGGAGTATAAAAAGAGTTAACGGTATACAATACGGCACACACAATAATCGCAATGATGATGTTCTTCAGTAATTTTATTTCATCATTAACCCGCTTTTTCGCCTCTTCTATACGGCTGTCCAACTCATAACTTTCGAGTAAAGGCTCAGAGGTTAGCTCTGATACACTCACATTAAAAACGGATGCGAGTGCACTTAGAGTTTCTAAACTTGGCACTTCATTATTTTCAATGCGTTGGATCGTTCTTGTACTTAGGGATGACAATTGAGCAAGTTGCTCTTGCGACCAAGCTCTTGCCAATCTGAGCTGCTTGACTTTGTTTTCCATCATAACCTACCTTAGACCTAGCAATCTTCGTGTATGGCTATACTGTCAACTCAATAGAATTTTGACCACGACGCCTTAGCGACAGAGGGACGACAATAACATGACAGTTTATAAATCAATAAATTAGATAATATTATCACCAAGTAAAAGCGCCTAATAAAAAGTATTAGGCGCTTAAAGTTGTTCGTTAGATGAGGAAAGCCTTACTCCCCTGCAATACTCATTTCTGGGATCAACACAGAGCCGCACTGAATATTACTGCGAGTTTCGATATCATCAGCAATAGTGACCATATTGGCCCACATATCTTTTAAATTACCTGCAATAGTAATTTCACTCACTGGGTATTGGATTTCGCCGTTTTCAACCCAAAAGCCTGATGCACCACGAGAGTAATCCCCTGTAATGCCGCTCACACCTTGCCCCATTAACTCAGTAACGACTAAACCTGTTCCCATTTGTTTGAGCAATGCATCAAAAGAAAGCCCTTGCCCAGCGATACGCCAGTTATGAATTCCCCCCGCATGGCCTGTACTCTGTAAGCCCAGCTTTCGAGCTGAATAACTGGTCATTAGCCACGTTTGTAGAACGCCATCTTCCACGATATTACGCTCAGTTGTGCGTACACCTTCGCTATCGAAAGGTGAGGAGGCTAAACCGCCAATTAAATGTGGCTGCTCATTAATGGTTAACCAACTTGGTAAAATTTGTTTGCCAAGGCTGTCTAATAAAAAGGACGATTTACGGTAAATGCTGCTGCCGCTGATCGCCCCAACAAGGTGACCAAACAACCCTGTCGCCACTTCTGACGCAAAAATGACAGGGGCCTTCATCGTTGGCAGTTTTCTTGGGGATAGACGCGCTAACGTGCGGCGAGCGCATTCTTGACCCACCCACTCAGGGGATTTCAATGCATCCACACTGCGACCAATGGTGTAAGCGTAGTCACGCTCCATATCACCATTATGCTCTGCAATAACGCAGCTCGACATAGAATAACGACTTGAACAATAGCTTTGCAGCATGCCGTGGGAGTTCCCAAACACGCGCACACCGTAGTGGCCGTTAAAGCTACCGCCCTCGGTATTCACAATGCGCGAGTCCGCATTGAGCGCTGACATTTCAGCGATAGACGCTAAGCGGATAGCTTCTTCAGGAGAGAGCGCTGTCGCTTGGAATAATTTAAGATCAGGTGCTTCAAACGCCAGCAATGATTTTTCTGCTGGGCCCGCACAAGGGTCTTCAGAGGTATAATTCGCAATATCGATAGCGGCTTGAACGGTACGCTCGATGGCTTCAGGGCTTAAATCTGTTGAAGATGCGCTACCTTTACGCTGTTGGTGATAAACGGTGATCCCAAGGGCACCATCACTGTTAAATTCAACATTTTCAACTTCGCCTTGACGGGTACTAACGCTTATCCCTGTGCTTTTATTCACTGCCACTTCCGCGGCATCACAACGTGACTTTGCAAATTCTAATGCGTGCGCAACTGCATCTTCGAGTTTTTTACGTTGTTCTGTGACTTGTTCGGTTACACTCATGCATTCAATCCAATAATGTGGGGAAAATGTTTTTCTGCCCTAACATGCAAATGCTAGGTAGTCATAAAGGGGTTTTCCCAGTTACAATAGATAATAGTCAAATGTTAACACTCACAACGCAGTAAATCATATTAATTACGTGTAATTTCACGACTGTGTTTGGAAAAAGGAAAATCGATATGGCCAAACAGCCTGATGACTGGCTGGATGACATCCCAGCGCCGCAAGACGAAGAAGACGAGGAGATCATTTGGGTCAGCAAAAGCGAAATTAAACGCGATGCTGAGATCCTCAAAAAACTGGGGGCTGAACTCGTTGATTTAAGTAAAAGCGAGCTTGAACGTATTCCATTGGACACTCAACTACTTGAGGCCATTGAGCTCGCTCAAAAAATTAAACGTGAAGGTCGCCGTCGACAATTACAGCTTATCGGTAAGTTATTACGTTCACGTGAAGTGGAACCGATTACCGAAGCCCTTGATAAACTGAAAAACCGCCATAACCAGCAAGTCGTTATTCTGCATAAATTGGAAGATTTACGCACCCGTTTGTTGGAAGGGGGTGATGATGTGATTGAAGAAGTGGTGACGCTGTTCCCAACAACGGACAGGCAACAACTGCGCGCCCTTGTGCGTAATGCGAAAAAAGAACGTGAAGGCAACAAACCGCCAAAAGCGTATCGTCAAATATTCCAATATTTGAAAGACCAATCTGAAATCGCCTAATCGTTTTCCCCTACGCCTATTTTGGGCTAGGGGCTGTTTATCTTTGCTGCTGATTTTTACCGCTAAAAAGGTCAAAAAACAATTAAAACAATGATAAATGTGTCAATCAAGATGACTGGCTATTATCTACGTTAGCTATTGTGCTTAAACGCTGCCCTGCGGGTTCGATTAAAGCGCGTTTCACTCATTTGATACTGTGTTGAGAGGCTCTTGCCTAGTTCACTAGGCGGCGAACCTCTCGCCTTGCCTAAAATCGCTTTAATTCGAATAAAAATTGACCATCAAAGATAAACAGCCCCTAGGGGAAAATCCTAAAAAGCATCCCTTCCATTGATAGCCCGCGTAAAGCGGCGTACTATTCGCCTGTTAGTCATACTCTGACCCGTATTATCGCGGCTGCTGAACCCCGATAAATAATGAGGAAGATATGGATAATACTCGAAATAGAGCATGGCGCAGAGCCCAAGCTCGTACCAATAAATCACGTGATCAACTGAACGCTCGCCTCGTCGACTGTTATGCGCCAGAAAAAAACTGGAAACAGATGTATGGGCGCAGTGAAAAAATGATCCGCGCAGCCCAACTCGGCATGGCCTACCCGCAAGTAAGCAGCGCCAAGCTTGTGCGTAATAGCCTTGATGAGATACAAGAAGATTAATGAATATTTTATTCATTTGCAGTAAAAATCAATGGCGTAGCCCAACCGCTGAACAGATCTGGCGCAATCATGCAAGCTGGGTCACCCGTTCAGCGGGAACCAGCCGCCACGCCAAACGCCCCGTTAATGCCGATTTAATCCGTTGGGCTGATGTCATTTTTGTGATGGAACAAAAACACAAAAACCGCCTTAAAGCTGATTTTTCGCGCCTACTTGAACACAAGCCCCTCCATGTTCTGGATATTCCTGATGATTATCAGTATATGGCTCCTGAACTGATAGCCTTACTGGAAGATGCAGTCCCTCACATCCTTAACCAAACTGCTGTTTAATTGCCTCAAGCAAGGTGGGAAACGTCGTGTAGCCTTCTCTATCCAGAAAATGCCCTGCATTCTCTTCTAAGATAACCTGTGTTTTTAATGCCTCCGCCAGCACTCTTGATGAGGATGGTGAGACAATTTCATCATTGGTCGATATGATTGAAATTCGCTTATCAGCCAGATCAGTTAATGTTGCATAGCCGAGTGGGCTCAAAGTGTGACTACGCAGCTCAGGTAGCGTCCGTTGCTCTTCATCAAAACCAGACACTAAGACATACCCCTTAACCGCTTGATTCTTATTTTGTAAAAAACGCAATGCGGTAACACAACCAAGGCTATGGCCAATCAACACAGACTCTTTATCAATGTCAAAAGGAAGCTGTTGCAAGCGCTGCTGCCATTTTACTGGATCAGGGGATAAAGAATCTGGCATGTCTGGCACATCAACTTGCGCGCCAAGCGCTTCAAGCTGGCTTTTTAACCATGGGAACCAATTTTTTTCGGGGGATGCTGTATAGCCATGGATAATAACGAATTTTTGATTTATTAATGGCCGTAACATCGAAGTGAAGTTGCTCATCTTAGAATTCCTATCAACTCAGTCATCTTGCTTAGACTTTACCATGAGTGATTGGAAAATCAGTTAGCACTTTTTGTTATATCTAAAGCAAAAACAAATTCGTCTTCCCACATGTCTTGTGCATCATTCATCACATCAATAATATCGGAAAATTCGATGCGTTGTTCTGCACTCATGTGGCTAAAAATAATTGTCACGGGAAGCTCAATGCCTGCAGAAACCATGTCCCACAAAGCATCGAGGTTATGACCAAACCAATCTGGAAGCGAAAATTGCTGAGCAAATTGCTGATAAAAATCATTCAGTGTGTTTATCTGGCGAAAATCAAAGCTCACCTGTTTGCTCATCGCGATGCTTCCTTTAATTAACTTGTTTAAAGCTCTTATAATGGTCGTGGGTAACAAAAATCATCCCATCTGAAGAGTATAGCAAACGATCGGCCCCGCGGTGCCCACAACGGTAGTTGATATCCGCTTCAAACCATTGGCGATTATCTGCGATAGGCAATGATTTTTCGCGATTCGAAAAACGATCCCCCCCAATTGCCCGCCCAGGTAAGACATCGCAAAGATTGCCTTTTTTGGCATCCCAACCCGCTTGTCTCGCCTCTTTTTTCGTTAAATAAAATGCAGGAAGTTTTTGATATTTCTGCATATAACTAACGACATTCTGTTGATCAGTCAGTTGGTCAATAGTTTTAGGAAGGGCATTTTCTCGAGCGATTGTTTGTTCTGGAATCGCTGGTTTGTCTGCTTGTGGTTTATCTTGAACATCACCACCACGAAAGTATAGGCTCAGTACAATCAAAACAGCCATCAACACCAGTGATATAACTCTTTTATTCATTTATTACCTTCATAATGACAATAACGGCAACCCATACTGGCGCAAAGGCTGCCGTTTAACCCGCTATAACGTGGGATATCGCGAAATTATGCAGTACCACCCACCGTCATTTTGTCTAATTTCAGGGTTGGCTGACCGACGCCCACTGGCACACTTTGGCCTTCTTTACCACAAACGCCGACACCTTTGTCTAGTGCGAGGTCATTACCTACCATGGAAATTTGCTGCATCGCCTCAACACCAGAGCCAATCAGTGTAGCCCCTTTCACTGGCGATGTGATTTTCCCATTTTCAATTAAGTAGGCTTCAGAGGTTGAAAACACAAATTTACCCGAGGTGATGTCAACCTGACCGCCGCCAAAATTCGGTGCGTAAATGCCTTTGTCGACGCTAGCAATGATTTCTTCTGGCGTTGAAGAACCTGCCAGCATGTAAGTGTTCGTCATGCGCGGCATTGGCAGATGCGCATAAGATTCACGACGTGCATTACCTGTTGGGGAAACGCCCATCAGGCGTGCATTCAGTTTATCTTGAATATAATTACGTAAAATACCATTTTCTATTAGGACGTTATATTGCCCTGGTACCCCTTCATCATCGATAGCAAGAGAACCACGACGACCCGCAATCGTGCCATCATCCACCACAGTACACAGTGGCGAAGCCACTTGCTCCCCCATTTGCCCAGAAAATACGGATGTCCCACGACGGTTAAAGTCACCTTCAAGGCCATGGCCAACCGCTTCGTGTAACAGTACACCTGGCCAACCCGCTCCCAGTACCACAGGCATCATTCCAGCAGGTGCTGCAACGGCAGATAAATTCACCAACGCCATACGTACCGCTTCACGGGCATATTGCTCTGCCACAATTTGGCCTTGATGTAATTCTAAGAAATATTCATAACCATAACGGCCACCACCGCCACTGGCACCACGTTCACGCTTGCCGTCATGTTCGACTAATACACTGACCGAAAGGCGCACTAATGGGCGAATATCTGCCGCCAATGTACCATCAGTTGCGGCAACCAGTACTTGCTCGTAAACACCTGTTAAACTCGCATTCACTTCGATAACACGCGGGTCTTCAGCACGGGCGACTTGGTCAACACGGTGCAATAAATCAATTTTTTGTTCACGCGACAGGCTCTGTAATGGATCAACTACGGAGTACAGTTTTTTGTATTCAACATTGCTTAAAACGCGTGATTTACCAGAGCCTTGTTCGTTCACAATGCTTCGTGCTGCGGTAGCGCTTTGCATCAGCGCTTGCAGTGAAATTTGGTCTGCATAAGCAAACCCTGTTTTTTCCCCGCTTACCGCTCTTACACCAACACCTTGGTCAATATTGTAAGAGCCATCTTTAATGATCCTATCTTCAAGTACCCAAGACTCATGGAAACTTGATTGAAAAAACAGATCCGCATAATCCAGATGGCGCTCAGATAATACCCCTAAAATGTCATACAGATTTTCTTGCCCAAGGCGGTTGGCGGCCAGCAAATGTTCGCTGACAGAAGCTAAACTCATATTCGTTACTCTTTGGTTGCGTCTTTTTTAATCAGAGAGGTCAGTTGCGGTCTGAAGCGGTTATGTTTAACGACTCGAATTTGCTCACGCATGACACTCAAACTGTCTGTTTTAATATTCAATACCGTCGATGCCACTGCATCCACGTTCTTTTTCATCACTTTACCCCAACCATCAACGGCAAGGCTATGACCCCACGTGCGGCGGGTTCCATGCACACCCACTTGAGCAGGTGCTAAAATATAACATTGGTTTTCAATCGCACGAGCGCGCAATAATGGCTCCCAGTGTGCTTGACCGGTATAACGGGTAAATGCGGCTGGAACAGAAATAATCTCCGCACCTTGTTCGCGCAGCGCTTGGAACAAGCCTGGGAAACGTAAGTCATAACAAATCGTCATCCCTAACCGACCCACAGGGGTATCCACCACCGTAATATGTTCTCCGCGTTGATAAATCACAGACTCATTATAGTTCCCTTGCTCATCTTCAATATTCACATCAAACATATGAATTTTATCGTAGCGAGCTTTGATATTGCCTTCGGAATCAAATAATAAGCTGCTGCTTGTAATACGTTCGGGATCTTCACGGCTGACCATCGGCATAGACCCAACGAGGATCCACACATTATACCGTTTCGCCATGCTGCTGATAGCGTCTTGCAGCGGGCCTTTTCCTTGGACCTCAGCTTGTTTACGGTAAGTCGCGGCATCCGCAAAGAGCAATGCATTTTCAGGTGTCAAAACTAACTGAACAGTCTCTGGCAACTGTTTGATTTGTTGCTCGATTTGCGCCAAATTGTGCTTAGTATTATTTCCGCTACATAACTGCAAAAGTGCAACGTTACCATTTTTCATTACTCTTGAGTCTCCTTTAGTTGACGTAATACTTCATCAATTTTTGGCTCGTCCAAGCTACCTGTTACACGATAACGGATAACAGAAACTTTGCTCCATAATGGACCGAGCACTTTCGTCGCCGCGAATACCGCAGCGCCTGCAAATGGGTTGACCACAAATGCGGTTGCTACCCCTACTGTAGCAGAAATTTCAGGAGTAATGACCGCTTCTAAGTTAATTTGACGTTTAACAAGGTCAACCTCACCATTTAAAGCAATATCCGCGACCAAGCCATCCACAACTGTGTTTTTTGATGTCATTACGCCATTGTGAAGGGTTGCATCCCCTTTAATCGAGTCAAAATCGAAATCGTTGTTAAACGTATCGCGAAAATCGAACTGTAACTTCCGTAATAAAGCGTCGAAGCTGACTAAGCGCAGGATCTGCCCTGCACGCCCACCGCCCATCTTCGCTATCGCCCCTTTACCCAGTTTTGCCGAGAGCTTACCGTTTAATGAGGCAATGTCTGGTGACCACGGCAAATTACCCCAGTCTAAATTAAATTCAATCGTATAAGGGGACTCAATAATTGGCACTAACATACCGAAATAAGCCGCCGTTTCATCGAAAGCTTCTCCCGTTAAGGAGCCCGCTACTTCGGTTTTATTGCCATCACCGCTGTGCCAAATAGCATCCAATTTTAGCTGCATTGCACTATTGTTTAGCACACCACCAGTGAGTTGCAACACATTGCCTTGCGGAATGATATTCGCGCTAAACTCACCCAGTTTTTGCCCCGCTAGCCAGCACTCTTTACAAGCCACATTCAGTTGAGGCCAGTGGCTAAAATCAAAGCGCTCGGAACCCGTTGTACTTTCCACGATTGAACTTGGGTTGTAATACAGGTAATCAATCTCGACTTTCCAAGGCTGTTTGGCATAAATTTGCAGCGAACCTTTTAGATTTTCACTATCTACGCTAACAACTTGGTCATCCCGTTGTAAATCATACGAAAAGTTTAAATCTTTCCAATACTGCCCACCAAGGTAAATAGAAGCCAGTTTGACCTCCAGTACTTCAGGAAGGCGAATATTAACGCCACCTTGACGGCTGTTTGATGAAACTAACAACCCAGCGAGTTTGTCCCAGTCCATGGCCTTAACAGGGGGAAGAGAGACAACAATCGCCGTATTTTTCGGTAATTCAGGTGCTTGGTTTTGCCATGGGGCAATGTGAGCTTTGACTAGCCTTAACGGCTTATCACTCAAGTTCCACACTGTATTAAAGCCAAGACGTTTGCCGATATCACCACCAATGGTCAATTGCTCAGTATCGCCTTTTGCTTGAACATTAATTTGCCCTAATTCTGCCAGTAACTGGCTATTTAGCGCAGGTAATTGGCTTTGTAGCTGCTTCAAGCCAGCAGTGACATCAATTTGCAAATTCACTTTTTCTTTTGCTGAGTCAGGTAAATTTATCGTGACATGACCTTTCCAATCACTGGTACCAGACACTTTCTGTTTAATTTCTTCAGGGAGCATCGCCAATTTATTCAGCGCCCAATTCCCCGCGATGTTCACATCAACCTGATAATCTTTCGAGCCCATCAACGTTGTAAAATCAACAGAAATAGGTTGCCCAAACCACTGTCCCTGTAGCTTATCACCAATCAAGTCGCCATTATTAAAGCTAAAACTGCCTGTTAGCGACGAAATAGTGCTATCAATCGGCTGAATGAATAAATCATTTTTATTAAGGTTAACCTTCCCTTTTGCGACAACATCTTTCCCCGCAGTTAATGGGATAGACAAACTGAGCTGTCCATTCACGATGCCACCAATTTGTAACTCTTCCAAGGTATCACCTATGGAATGTTTCATCGGTGTGTGCACAAAATATTGCTGAATTTGCTTTCCTGTGCCACTAATATCCGCATCGATATACAGCATTTCGTCGGTGTAATCACGGATAATCGCATCAAGGTTGGTTGCGGTTGCATCTGCCAGTTTGACCGTTGGCGCATGCATATACAAACCTGCACGGCGAAAATCTAAATCCATGTCCAAGTTGAGTAACGCTGGCCATTCGCTGTCATACTCGAAAGTGGCATCTCTCAGCGGCACATACACTTGGAATTGACCATCATTGTGGTCATATGGGAAATTGGCAGGGTCGCCTTTATACACCAATGTGGCGTTGTCGACCTTACCTGCAATAATTGCTTTTGTCAGGTAGTCAGCAACATCTTGCCCCATTAATTTTTGAGGGAAATAGCGCCATGCATCTCCTGCATCATCCAGTCGAATGCCCGATAGAATGGCTAAATCGGCATAATTGCCTTTTTTGGCTTTGGCATAACGAAATTCGCCGTTTGCCCACAGCGATGTGGCTTGTACATCTAAGGCAGGGCTCCAAAGCTTAAATTCACTGTCGTTATCTACCCAATACAGCTGCCCTTTTGCAGTGGAAATCGTAAAAGGCGCTTTAAATTCATCACGGTAATCGACTTCGCTGTCTTGCAGGTTGAAAGAGAGCCCACCACTTTGCATTCCCCCTATCAATACACCAGAGAAATGATCCACAGAAGGAAGCGCCTTCCATTTTTTCCAGCTAACATCCTGCCAATCTAAGCTAACTTGCAAAGATTCAGGCCTATTTTGCGTCGCATCCAGCGCAAATTCGCTCACGATCCCTGTTGGTTGTCGGTGTTGCCAATCTTGCACCATGTCTGGTGTGAGAAATGAAAACGTTGGTAGGACTTCACTTAGACGCTCAAGCTCAATATTCTTTGCTCGAACACGCCAATGGTCGTTATCTTGATATTTTTTCGATGCAGGTAAATACAGCACCGACACACTACCTTGCGGCCAAATGAATTCATTGGTTTTTAATGTATCAAGCTCAGGAATATTAAATAACCAACCATCTCCCTGCCTTTTCATTCGTAGCAGTAAATCATTCACTTGCAAATTCTGAGCTAACTCTCCCGTCCCCCAGTTAGCTTCCCCTTGACGCAGTTGAATCAAGCCACTTTCAATACGGTTATCTTTTAAACTGATCCAAGAAGATAGGCTAAAGTTCGCATCACGTAATGATGTGTTATCTCGTAACCAGCGACTTAACCAAGGCTGCATATCAATATTGTCGGCTTGAAGATAAAAAATGCCATCACTCAATGCACCATTTTTATCTGATACATCCAGTTTAACTTGCAGATACCCATGCTGTTTATTAATGGTTTCAAGGCTGACAAAGCCTTGAGCGCGGTGACGTTCATTTTCATTCAGCCAAGAAAGTTCTGGCAGAATTAACGTGGTCTTTTGCTCTGAAGGCGTTAAGAAGGTCAATTGACTGTCTTTTAACGTAAAATGGTCAAATTGACGTAAAAATAGCTCTTCAACGCCATCTAATGACCCACCTTCGGGGGAGCCTTCAAAAGAAAAGGGAATTTTGTAATCAACATTGAGTTGGTAGAATGTCAGGTCGCGAAAGCGCCAACGCAGGGAAAAAAGCGAGTTCCAAATATCCAGTTCGAGGTGGATTTGCTTGGCACTTACATCCGTTGTTTCATTTTGCAACGTGGTATCAGATAACGTAAGAATAGGGCCAAAATAACGCCATGCCCCTTCAATCTTACCTATTTTTACCGAAACATCGGCCTTTTTTTCGATATAAGCAATAAGATCGGGGCGATAACTATCAATATTCGGTAAAAGGAAACGCAGCCCTGTCAGCACCAGCGCGCACAGCAATAAAATAACCGCAGTGGTCACCAGTACTACACGTGGCAGTCGTTTCACTTATTTCTCCTTTAAGCAAACAGGCTACATCATCACAACATCAAAGCGTTCTTGGCTGTATAACGGCTCAGTCTGAACTTTCACTTGCTTCCCAACGAAGATTTCTACTTCAGCTAGTGCGTGTGATTCATCCCCTTTGAGCACATCCACCACAGCTTGTGATGCATAGACTAAGAAGCGATCAGCATCGATCGTGCGGTGAACTCTCACAATTTCACGTAAGATTTCATAACATACCGTTTCCACTGATTTCACCGTACCACGGCCTTGGCAAGTTGGGCAATCATCACACAATACGTGTTCAAGGCTTTCTCTTGTCCGCTTACGGGTCATTTCCACTAAGCCAAGTTGCGAGAAACCGTTGATCGTCGTTTTAACTTTATCTTTGCTTAACGCTTGTTCCAGCGATGCTAATACACGACGGCGGTGCTCAGCATCAGTCATATCAATAAAGTCGATGATGATAATCCCGCCTAAATTGCGTAAGCGTAACTGACGTGCAATCGCTTGAGTCGCTTCAATATTGGTATTGAAAATGGTTTCTTCTAGATTACGATGGCCAACAAATGCCCCCGTATTGATGTCGATGGTGGTCATGGCTTCAGTTTGATCGATGATCAGGTAACCACCTGATTTCAACTCAACTTTTCTGTCCATCGCCCGTTGAATTTCATTTTCAACATCAAATAAATCGAAAATCGGCTGGTTACCTTGGTATAACTCCAGCTTTGCCGTCATTTCTGGCACATACTCTTCGATAAATTCTTGTAATTGAGTATAGGTCAAACGGGAGTCAACGCGAATTCTATCGAGATGAGCGCCTGCAAAATCACGGATAATACGAAAAGCGAGCGCTAATTCACCGTAAATCTTTGTTCGGGTAACATTGCGTTTTTTCCGCTCAATAACTTTTGCCCAAAGACGTTTTAAGAAAGCGGCATCTTGTTTGACTTCATCTTCCCCCACACCTTCCGCTGCAGTACGAATAATAAAGCCACCATTTTCATCACAATATTGGGCAACACATTGCTTTAAGCGTTCTCTTTCTTCTTCACTTTCAATGCGTTGAGAAACCCCCACATGAGAAGCTCCTGGCATGAAAACTAAATAGCGTGAAGGCAGAGTAATGTCTGTCGTCAGCCTCGCCCCTTTGGTTCCTAACGGGTCTTTTACCACTTGTACAATCAGGTCTTGGCCCTGTTTAACCAGTTCGGCAATATCCCTGACGTGAAAGTTTTTTTGCTCATCACCCGCAATGCATTCGGTGTGCGGCATGATATCGGATGCATGCAAAAAGGCGGCTTTCTCCAGACCAATATCAACAAAGGCCGCCTGCATTCCGGGTAAAACGCGGCTCACGCGGCCTTTGTAAATATTCCCTACAAGTCCTCTTTTTGCTTCTCGCTCAACATGTATTTCTTGTAAAATCCCACCATCAATATAAGCTACGCGCGTTTCAGATGGTGTAATGTTCACTAGTAGTTCCGCTGTCATGACTTCCCCTTACCATCACCTAACGCTAAAAATCGTTGAATTAATTCATTTGTTTCGACCAAAGGTAAACCCACTACACCGTGGTAACTGCCATTAATTTTACGAATAAAACGACCACCAAGGCCTTGGATTGCATAGGCCCCCGCTTTATCCATAGGCTCACCTGACTGTATATAATCCTGTATTTCAAGTAAAGATAACCCGCTGAATGTCACATCTGTCACAATCAACTCGTGTAATGTCTGTTGGCGATCGGAAATTGCTATCGCTGTCATCACTTGGTGAGTTTTACCCGATAACGCGCTGAGCATCTCTTGAGCGTGCTGGTCATCCCTTGGTTTTTCAAGGATTTTCCCATCCAGAACCACAATCGTATCCGCCCCTAAGACAGGCTTATCTTCCGGTGCAATGGCAACACCTGCTAAGGATTTATCACACGCTAGTCGCTGTACATAACCTTCTGGCGTCTCACCCGGTTGCCACTGTTCCTCTACCTCTGGACGTAAAATTTCAAAAGAATAGTCAAGATATTGCACCAATTCGCGTCGGCGGGGTGAACCTGATGCCAAATAGATTAAATTCATAAAAAATATTTTCCGTCAGATACGACAGTTAAAGCCCTTAACACACTGAAAACTGTCGACGAATTTTTCGTAAAAGCAAAAACAGCCATGGCCACAGGATACCATTGACGAGACTATTCCAGAATACTTGCGGATGGAATAATACCTGAGATGATAAAAACTCAGCCCAAAATACCGCCAGATCTTGGATAATGGTCAACAACATAATGACGAGCGCTTGCTGCCATAGCGCCATATTGCGTAATAATTGATGTTTATAGGCGACGAGATAACAAATAATACTGAAGGAAAGCGCGTGAACGCCCAGAGCAGAGCCTTGAATGGAGTCAACAATAATACCTAAAATAAAGCTGGTGCCAACGCTCACGCGGTGTGGCAACGCCATCACCCAATACGCTAAAATCAACAGCAACCATGATGGCCGATAAAAATTAAGCTGTTCTGGCCACGGCATGACTTGCAAAATCAGAGCAATAATAAAGGACAGCCAGATAATAGCACGTCCATTACCACGGTATTCATCCATTTAATTCATTCCTCCTACCCATAACCATAATAATATTTCCTTTACCTATGGTTGCGATGCCATTGATGGTGGCAATGGTGGCCCTTGAATTTCACTTGGATTCGGTAAAACTTGCGGGAGCACTTTCATTAAGCGTTCATTTGCTGCACGGTACACTTCTGATGGCTGTAACGGCGTTTTCGGGTCACTATCATTACCCCATAAAAGCAGAAGATAACGTAAACGTTGTAGCTCAGCGCTTGGTCTGGCGCTAATGATAGTATATGCACGTTGTGTATCATGTTTCACCGCAGAGACTACCCCAACGGGGTAACCTTCAGGGAAACGCCCACCTAGGCCAGAGGTAACGAGCACATCCCCAACACGGATATCGGTGTTTTCAGGTAATGGCTCAAGCTGTAAATCATCCGCACACCCTGAACCCGCGGCAATGACACGCACATCATTGCGCAGAACCTGTACTGGAAGAGCATGTGTGGTATCGCAGATTAATAATACGCGGCTATTAAAGTTACTCACTCCCACCACTTGGCCGACAACGCCTTTATCACTAATAACGGGCTGACCTTCATAAACGCCTTCATTACTGCCTTTATCAATCACCACTTGATCACGATAAGGCGTGTTCGCACCTGAAATAACTTGCGTCACCATCATGTGTTCATCTTGGCGTAATGGCGAACCGAGAAGCTCCCTTAAGCGCGCATTTTCCTGCTTAAGTTGTTCCAGTAATAGGTTATCGGCTTTTTTCAGTAGCAGCTCTTGGCGCAATGCTTTGTTTTCAAATTGCAGCTGTTCCCGTGAAGAGAAACTTTCTGAGATATTGTCTAGGAACTGACGTGGGCCATTAGCTAAAAAATAGAATGGGCTGACCGCCGTGTCTAAGTAGTTACGGACTTTATTGAAGGGCTCGAATCGATGGTCAATCACCACCAGCACAAGTGCAATAATTACCGCAAAAAAAATGCGTAACTGTAGGGATGGACCTCGCCTAAAAATGGGCTTCATGTGTGGCTAAGTTTCGCTAATGTCAGAGGATCAAAAATAGTCAAAGCAGCTAGGCACCAACCTAACTGCTTATAGTTGGCCATTTAGTCTTCGCTAAACAGGTCACCACCGTGCATATCAATCATTTCTAACGCTTTACCACCACCACGGGCGACACAGGTTAGAGGATCTTCTGCAACGATAACTGGAATACCAGTCTCTTCCATTAATAAGCGATCTAAATTACGAAGAAGTGCACCACCGCCCGTTAAGACCATTCCGCGCTCTGAAATATCAGACGCTAATTCAGGTGGACACTGTTCCAGTGCAAGCATAACCGCGCTAACAATCCCCGTTAACGGCTCTTGTAATGCTTCTAAGATTTCATTGGAATTCATTTTGAAACCACGTGGAACCCCTTCAGCAAGGTTACGACCACGGACTTCAATTTCAAACACTTCATCAGTTGGGAATGCAGAGCCAATACCATGTTTAATACGCTCAGCCGTTGCTTCACCAATCAGTGAACCATAATTACGACGAACATAGTTAATAATGGATTCATCAAAACGGTCACCACCGATACGAACAGAGGATGAATACACCACACCATTTAATGAGATAACAGCGACTTCCGTAGTACCACCACCGATATCAACCACCATTGAACCTGTTGCTTCAGATACAGGAAGACCCGCACCGATAGCCGCAGCCATAGGCTCTTCAATTAAGAAGACTTCACGCGCACCAGCACTTAAGGCGGATTCGCGAATGGCTTTACGTTCAACTTGAGTTGCACCGACAGGTACACAGACCAACACGCGAGGGCTTGGACGCAAAAAGCTGTTGCTATGAACTTGTTTAATGAAGTGTTGTAACATTTTTTCAGTCAAGAAAAAGTCAGCAATAACGCCGTCTTTCATTGGTCTGATTGCAGAAATATTACCTGGTGTACGTCCCAGCATCTGTTTGGCTTCACCACCGACTGCGGCCACACTTTTCGGCGAACCTGCACGGTCTTGACGGATAGCGACTACAGAGGGTTCATTTAATTTTACGCCCTGTCCTTTGACATAAATGAGGGTATTGGCCGTACCCAAGTCAATAGACAAGTCATTAGAAAACATGCCACGAAATTTTTTAAACATAACGAAAGAGTTATCCTGCAAGCTGGGGACGAATATAAACCCGTCTACTCTACCAACCACTTGAAGCGGCCTCAAGACGTTAATGAGCTGCTTCTATAAATATGGTCAATTCATCTATTTTTCACGTACCGTACTGTACATGCTTCTTATCGAAACGAAGCAGATAAAAACCTCAAAAATAGATATTAATTTCACTTTTCCCATCACTAGATAGAATTACGTAAAAATAACCCCTACTCTTTGGCTGTTATATACTCCATTGTTTGTATTCCCAGTGTGACAAGTAATTGTGACTACAAGTTCAAATAATATTTTGATCTTTTTATTATTGCTACGCACTGGTTATTTTCACTACAAATCAGATGAATTTCACGAGTGTTCGCTCTATTATCTACCATAAATGAGGCAAATTTGTATTAGTACGCAAAATGAATTCGTCGTGATGCGTTATTTTGCATGATAAAAGCCTATTTATGCCAGAAAAAAATAAATTTTTACAAAATAATTACATTACTAATAGCTTAAGAACCGTTATTACGTCAATGAAAGACCTTTAAATTTTCGGCATTTTAAATGACATATTTAATCATTTCACTAGGAGTGAACGATGAAAGCTCTCGTCCTAAACAAATCCGATGAAAAAATCACCGCTAATATCCAATCTCTGACAACAGAAATGCTACCTGCCGGGGACATTATAGTCGATATTCACTGGTCCACACTAAATTATAAAGATGCGCTCGCCATTAATGGGAAAGCGGGTATAGTAAGGCAATACCCGATGGTGCCTGGTATCGATTTTTCTGGCGTCATTCACCACAGTGAAGACCCTCGTTTTCAAGTTGGGCAGCATGTTTTATTGACAGGTTGGGGGGTCGGTGAAACCCATTGGGGGGGCTTAGCCTCACAAGCCCGTGTTCCTGCAAATTATTTAACCCCCCTTCCTGAGCAACTCTCTTTAAAACAGGCGATGATTATTGGCACTGCGGGTTTTACCGCTATGCTGTGTGTCCAGGCTCTAGAAGATGCAGGCATTACGCCAGATAAAGGCGAAATCGTTGTCAGTGGAGCAAGTGGTGGTGTCGGCAGCACCGCGGTTCAACTGTTATCTTTATTAGGCTATGACGTGGTCGCCATTTCTGGACGTGAAGAAAATAACGCTTATTTGCAGACGCTAGGCGCAAAACGCGTTTTACCGCGCAGTGATTTTACACATCCCGCAAAACCACTCGATAAACAGCTTTGGGCTGGGGCTATCGATACCGTTGGTGGTGAATTGCTGGCTAACTTGCTGGCACAAACCCATTATAATGGTGCCATTGCAGCTTGTGGCTTGGCTGGTGGTTTTAACTTACCGACCAGTGTGATGCCTTTCATTTTACGTAATGTGCGCCTACAAGGAGTCGATTCAGTCTATTTTCCTGCGGCAAAACGCGCGAAAGTCTGGGAACGCCTTGCACGATTGCTGCCAGCTGCTTTCTATGAGCAAGTATGCTCTGAAATCAAATTGGAAGAAGCTGCAGAATATGCAAAAAAACTCTTAAAAAATGAAGTGACTGGACGTACTCTAGTCAATCTTTGCGAAAAATAACCGAATACGTGCGGCTCTCTGGCAAAAATACGGATTACCGCACATTTCACAAAATAAATTCGGGTAATTTCTCTGATAAGACCAGTATTTTGCTGCTATATGCCACGAAATAATTATAATAGCGTCCTTTGTCGGTAGAAATTCCATTTATTTTTATGATAAAAGATGACAAACGCTCAACATCGCGTTATGTTGTCGGACTATTGATATATCGTCGGAGTTAGCAGCATAATGGCAGAAGATATTCACATTTTACTCTTGAACGGGCCAAACCTAAACCTGCTAGGTACACGGGAGCCAGATAAATATGGCAACCAGACACTTGCTGATATCGTCGCAAAATTGGGCGTTGAAGCAGGCCAGTTAGGTGTAAAATTGAGTCATTTTCAATCAAATGCAGAGCATGAACTGATCGATAGAATTCATGCAGCACGCCATGATGTTGATTTTATTCTCATCAATCCGGCTGCATTCACACATACTAGCGTAGCTCTACGTGATGCGTTATTGGCGGTGTGTCTCCCGTTTATCGAGATCCACCTGTCTAATGTGCATGCGAGAGAACCATTTCGCCAACATTCTTATTTCTCCGACCAAGCTGTCGGTGTAATTTGTGGTCTAGGTGCTGATGGCTACCGTTTTGCTTTACAGGCAGCGGTTAACCGCGTGCGCCTAATTAATTCAATCCAAATATAAGAGTACGGAATCATATCCATGGATATTCGTAAAATTAAAAAGTTGATCGAGCTGGTCGAAGAGTCTGGCATTTCTGAACTGGAAATTTCTGAAGGTGAAGAGTCAGTACGTATCAGCCGTGTCGCTCCTGCTTCTCAAGTTATGGCTGCACCTCAACAATTTTACTCAGCACCTGTTGCACAACAACCTGCGCTGGCAAATGCTGTTGCACCATCTGAAGCAATGGCAACACCAGCTGCTCCTGCAACCGTTGCAGGGCATCAAGTTCGCTCACCAATGGTAGGAACGTTCTACCGTGCGCCAAGCCCAGAAGCGAAAGCATTCGTTGAAATTGGCCAAACTGTGAGTGTTGGTGACCCACTTTGCATCGTTGAAGCGATGAAAATGATGAACCAAATCGAAGCAGACAAAGCAGGCGTTGTTAAAGCCATTCTGTTGCAAAACGGTGATGCAGTAGAATTTGACGAGCCATTAGTTGTCATCGAATAACGAGGCGTCTCCATGCTGGAAAAAATTGTCATCGCAAACCGCGGGGAAATCGCACTACGTATTTTGCGTGCCTGTAAAGAATTAGGCATCAAAGCTGTAGCGGTTCACTCCACGGCTGATAGCGATCTAAAACACGTGTTGCTGGCTGATGAAACTATCTGTATTGGCCCAGCAGCCTCTGCAAAAAGCTACTTAAATATCCCTGCGATTATCTCCGCAGCAGAAATTTCAGGCGCACAAGCGATTCACCCAGGATATGGTTTCTTGGCTGAAAACGCTGATTTCGCAGAACAAGTTGAAAACTCGGGCTTTATTTTTATCGGTCCCAAAGCTGAAACCATCCGCCTAATGGGTGACAAGGTTTCTGCGATTAACGCGATGAAAAAAGCAGGAGTTCCGTGCGTGCCAGGTTCTGATGGCCCACTAGGTAATGACACCGAAAAAAATAAAACCATCGCAAAACGCATCGGTTTCCCTGTGATCATCAAAGCATCTGGTGGTGGTGGTGGTCGTGGTATGCGTGTGGTTCGCAACGAAAAAGATTTGGAATCTTCCATCAATCTGACGCGTGCTGAAGCGAAAGCCGCTTTCAATAATGATATGGTTTACATGGAGAAATACCTTGAAAACCCACGTCATATTGAAATTCAAGTTATGGCTGATGGCCAAGGCAATGCGGTTTATTTAGCAGAACGTGACTGTTCAATGCAACGTCGCCACCAAAAAGTGGTTGAAGAAGCACCTGCACCAGGGATCACCCCTGAAATTCGCCGTAGCATCGGTGAACGCTGTGCAAATGCCTGTATTGAAATCGGTTACCGTGGTGCAGGTACCTTTGAATTCCTGTTCGAAAACGGTGAATTCTACTTTATCGAAATGAATACCCGTATTCAGGTTGAGCACCCAGTGACTGAAATGATCACGGGCGTTGACTTAATCAAAGAGCAATTACGTATTGCTTCGGGTTTACCATTATCAGTGAAACAGGAAGATATTGTGGTTCACGGTCATGCGGTTGAGTGTCGTATCAACGCAGAAGATCCGAAAACCTTTATTCCTAGCCCAGGTAAAATCACACGCTTCCACTCTCCAGGTGGTTTCGGTGTACGCTGGGAATCTCATATCTACGCAGGCTATACAGTGCCTCCGTACTATGACTCAATGATTGGTAAACTGATCACCTATGGTGAAACCCGTGAAATTGCTATTTCTCGTATGAAAAATGCATTGAATGAGTTAATCGTTGATGGCATCAAAACCAACATCGAACTGCACCAAATGATCATGAACGATGAAAACTTCCAAAAAGGTGGAACTAACATCCACTATTTAGAGAAAAAACTGGGCATTTCTGAGTAATTTTGAAATTGTCTGTTTGACTCATCGTCAATTAATGCCGCAAAGCCCTGCTTCGCGGCATTTTTTTGCATTAAATACCTTTTCTCGCACTTTTATTCTGCCTTTTCTTACACTCTACCTGCGGATTATCGTACAATCCCTGATTATTTTTCTGTGAGTGAGGAGGAATAACGGATGGATAAACGTTTTCTTCAATCCAATAAGGAAGCGCGTTGGTCTCTCTATTTGACCATCGCATACATGATAGGCTGGATAATTAGTGCCTATCTACCCGACAATACGCGTGGTATCACTGGTCTACCGTTATGGTTTGAGTGGTCATGCATTATTGTCCCCGTCATTTTTATTTTGCTCTGCATTATGATGGTCAAAATCATTTTTAAAGATATTCCTCTGGAGGAGAAGGATGCAGATTGAAGTTCTTCTACCTTTAATTGGTTATCTAGCACTAGTTTTCCTGTTATCCGTCTACGCCTATAGAAAACGGACGAAAGGGGAATTCCTCAATGAGTACTTTTTAGGTAACCGTTCCATGGGCGGCTTTGTCCTAGCCATGACCATTACAGCAACCTATATTAGCGCAAGCTCATTTATTGGTGGGCCTGGTGCAGCGTATAAATATGGTCTGGGCTGGGTGCTCCTTGCTATGATCCAACTCCCTGCTATTTGGTTATCTCTCGGAGTATTAGGGAAAAAATTCGCTATCTTGGCACGTCGCTATAATGCAGTGACTCTAAACGATATGCTGTACGCTCGCTACCAAAGTCGATTTTTAGTCTGGTTCGCTAGTGTTAGCCTGTTGATTGCCTTCTTTGGGGCAATGACTGTACAGTTTATTGGCGGGGCAAGACTACTCGAAACCGCCGCAGGTATTCCCTACACATATGGGTTAATTATCTTCGGTGTCTCCATCGCGCTATATACCGCGATTGGCGGGTTTCGGGCGAGTGTATTAAACGATGCCTTACAAGGGCTCGTCATGCTGCTTGGCACGGTGATTTTACTTGTTGCCATCATTTATCATGCAGGGGGCCTCCCTGCTGCAATTGAAAAAATACAGTCTATTGATCCGAAATTAGTCTCCCCAGCAGGGGGCGATGATATTCTAAGTGGGCCGTTCTTAGCATCATTCTGGATTTTGGTTTGCTTTGGTGTTATTGGCTTACCGCACACTGCGGTACGCTGTATTTCATACAAAGACAGTAAAGCCGTTCACCGTGGTATTATTTTGGGCACTATCGTGATGGCGGTATTGATGTTTGGAATGCACTTTGCTGGCGCATTAGGTAGAGCAATCATACCTGACCTCACTATCCCTGACCAAGTCATTCCAACCTTGATGGTACAAGTACTACCGCCTTTTGCCGCAGGGATTTTCTTAGCAGCGCCTATGGCGGCAATTATGTCCACCATTAATGCCCAATTACTGCAATCTTCAGCAACTATCGTCAAAGATATTTACCTGAACGCAGCACCAGAACAAATAAGAAATGAGAAGAAGCTCGCACGGATCTCCAGCTTTTCTACTCTGATCTTGGGCGCATTACTCCTCATTGCTGCGTGGAACCCACCACAAATGATCATTTGGCTAAACCTGTTAGCCTTCGGTGGGTTAGAAGCCGTTTTCTTATGGCCACTGGTACTCGGACTGTATTGGGAGAAAGCCAACGGAACGGGCGCGGTTAGTGGCATGGTTGTCGGAGGAGTAAGCTATGCAATCTTAGCAAGCTTCAAAATCGAAATCATGGATTTCCACGCCATCGTACCATCACTGATTTTTAGCCTAATTGCGTTTCTTGTCGGTAATCTTTTTGGCAAAAATCCAGTACAATTGACGACAAATTAATTTAGAGACCTGTTTTTGACATTGTCTCGTCATATGACATTCATGCTCTAAATCGTGTGGGCTATCTGCACCAATTACGCGATAGCCCAAAACATAGTGAGCATTTAAGGAATACTATGCCTTGGATCCAAATCAAAATTAACTCCACAGCCCAACATGCGGAAGCACTGGGTGATGAACTTATTGAAACAGGCGCAGTCTCTGTAACATTTCAAGACAGCCACGATACCCCTGTTTTCGAACCGCTACCTGGGGAAACCCGTCTGTGGGGTGATACTGATGTAATTGGCTTATTTGATGCAGAAACGGAGATGAAATTCGTTGTTGCTCAATTAGAAAATAGCCCTCTACTGGGCACTGGTTTTGCCCACAAAATCGAACAGTTAGAAGACAAAGACTGGGAAAGAGAGTGGATGGATAACTTTCACCCAATGCGCTTTGGTGAGCGCTTGTGGATCTGCCCGAGCTGGCGAGATGTCCCTGATCCAACTGCGGTAAACGTGATGCTTGATCCTGGCTTAGCATTTGGAACAGGAACTCACCCAACCACATCCCTGTGTTTACAGTGGCTTGATGGCCTTGATTTAGAAGGTAAAACGGTGATTGACTTTGGTTGCGGATCTGGGATTTTAGCGATCGCTGCACTCAAGCTCGGTGCCGCTCATGCCATCGGGATCGATATTGATCCTCAAGCGATTACGGCAAGCCGTGATAACGCTGAACGTAATGGCGTTTCAGAGCGTTTATCTCTCTACTTACCGAAAGACCAACCCCAAGAGCTCCAAGCTGATGTCGTCGTCGCTAACATCCTTGCTGGCCCACTACGTGAATTAGCACCAATGATAAGCGTGCTACCGCGTGCAGGTGGGTTACTAGGACTTTCGGGTGTTCTCGCAACACAGGCAGAAAGTGTCGCAGATGCTTACCGCGCAACCTTTGAAATCGACCCTATTGCCGAGAAAGAAGAATGGTGCCGCATCACAGGTGTCAAGCATTTTTAATAGAAAAATTATAAAAATCAGAGAATAATTTCTTTGAAAATAAGCGCAGAATAGATTATCTTATAGCTCAAATATTGCTCAGTTGCTGGCGATAATCTGTTCTGCACGAGATTTGAACAGCATAACAGTTATTTTAATAAATGGTTACGTAGTTATCTTAACTATTTGTTAAATATAACTAATTTTAAAATTGCAAAAATGCAAGATAAAAAAATTAGTGATAAATAACCGTTTGCTCAAAGTTTGTCCTTTCATATCTCGTAAAAAATGCGTAATATACGCGCCCTTGCAGTCACAGTATGGCCCCCATTTAGATATGCGAATCGGACAATATCAGTTGAGAAACTGTCTTATTGCTGCCCCCATGGCAGGCATTACAGATAAACCGTTTAGGTCGCTCTGTTATGACATGGGTGCAGGGATGACAGTATCGGAGATGCTTTCTTCTAACCCTCAAGTTTGGAAGACAGACAAATCTAGACTCAGAATGGTTCATCGTGATGAACTTGGGGTTCGTTCTGTTCAAATAGCTGGCAATGATCCCGATGAAATGGCTGCCGCGGCTCAAATTAATGTTGAGAGTGGCGCTCAAATCATCGATATCAACATGGGCTGTCCAGCTAAAAAAGTGAATCGTAAGTTTGCAGGTTCAGCACTGTTACGTTATCCAGACATCGTTAAATCGATTCTCGAAGGCGTTGTTAAAGCAGTGGATGTTCCCGTTACGCTTAAGATCCGCACAGGCTGGTCACCTGAAGAGCGAAACTGCATAGAGATTGCCAAATTGGCCGAAGATTGCGGCATTCAAGCACTCACTATTCACGGCAGAACTAGAGCCTGTCTGTTTAATGGGGAGGCTGAATATGACAACATTCGGGCAGTTAAGCAGACTGTTACCATTCCGGTTATTGCCAATGGCGACATTACTGACCCGCATAAAGCCAGAGCAGTTCTAGACTACACAGGGGCGGATGCCTTGATGGTAGGCAGAGCCGCTCAGGGAAGACCCTGGATCTTTCGGGAAATCCAGCATTATCTGGACACAGGTGAGCTCTTGCCACCAATGCCTATGGCAGAGGTACAACGCATTATGCTCGCGCACGTACAGGAATTGCACGACTTTTATGGTCAAGGCAAAGGAGCCCGTATCGCGCGCAAACATGTTTCTTGGTACTTAAAAGAACATGCACCTGATGACCAGTTTCGGCGCTCATTCAACGCCATTGAGGATGCCAGCGAACAGCTGGAGGTGTTGGAAGCATTTTTTGAAAATTTTTGCGTAAATAAAGATAAGAGCTGACAGAACTATGTTCGAACAACGCGTAAATTCTGACGTACTAACCGTTGCTACTGTAAATTCACAAGATCAAGTAACTCAAAAACCGTTACGTGACTCAGTTAAGCAAGCACTGAAGAACTATTTTGCTCAATTAAATAATCAAGATGTTAACGATTTATATGAGCTGGTATTGGCTGAGGTAGAACAGCCTTTGTTGGACATGGTTATGCAATATACCCGTGGAAACCAGACCCGTGCAGCCCTGATGATGGGTATCAACCGCGGAACTCTGCGTAAGAAACTGAAAAAATACGGCATGAACTAATCCTAGTCGGTTAATGCAGTGTTTTTAAAGGCATTTCCTGTTTTTCAGGGAATGCTTTTTTGTTCCCCCTCCCCCCCAAAATTCTGCTCACAATCTCTTGGCACTTATCGCGGTAATCAACAATATCGCCCCATGACAAGCGATTCCAAAAAATAAGCACAAGGTGATGCGTTAAGTCTGATTAACAAATCAGTGATGGCTTATATTCTTATAGCCCCCTTAGTGGTTTACAATTAGAAACTGACCTTGAAGCGTTCCTGAGTCAAATTGACCAGAATACCTACGCAAAGGAATAAGATAATCTAACAAATACAGTTAGTTATCCTATCCCCCTATTTCAACTTAATCAACTAACGGGTTACACACTCGTTAGTTGAAACTTTCTAACCCCCTGCTGTAACTCCTGAGTTTGCTCAGCTAATGAACTGGCCGCCGTTGCCACTTGCTCAACTAAAGAAGCATTTTGCTGTGTAACGCTGTCCATCTGTGTAATCGCCACACCAACTTGAGCAATACCTTTACTTTGCTCTTCAGAAGCCACCGTTATCTGCTTCATAATCGCAGTCACTTCATTGATACCTTGCAGAATGTTTTCCATGGTTTTACCCATTTCATTAACTAGTCCTGTCCCTTTTTCAACACAGGCCCCTGAATCCGCAATCAAACGTTCGATTTCCATTGCCGCATCCGCGCTGTGACTCGCTAGCTTACGGACTTCAGCCGCGACGACCATAAAACCACGGCCGTGTACACCCGCCCTTGCCGCCTCAATGGAGGCATTTAGCGCTAATATATTGGTTTGAAAACTAATATCGTTAATCATATTGATGATATCTGCGATTTTTTGTGAGCTTTGGGATATCTCATTCATTGTCACAACAACTGAATCAACGATCGTATTTCCTTTGTTTGCTACGACAAACGCTTCACTTGCTAATTGGTTCGCTTGAAGAGTGTTTTCCATATTCAGCTGCACAGCCGCAGTAATTTGTTCCATACTCGCCGCCGTTTCTTCTAACGCTGCCGCTTGTTCTTCCGTTCTCGATGAAAGATCACTGTTACCATTGGAAATTTCACTCGCCCCGAGATAAATATTTTCACTGCCCTGCCGTATAATACTAACTGATCCGCGCAAGCTTGTTTGCATCTCTTCAAGCAACGGAAATAGTTTACCAACACAATTGTTTCCGAAAGGCTTAATTGAATGACTTAAATCCCCTTTCGCTATTTGCGAAAAATATTGTCTTAGCAAATCCAATGGCTTTTGCATCATAGCTGCAAGGTAGCGATCGGTGAAAATTAGAGTTAATACCCCGAGTACCGTCGCAACAATCATTACGACACGCGTAATATCCATTTGATTATCAACTTGGTCACGTGTTGCACTGATCATCTCTTCTGCTGATTGATTAAACTTTTGGATTGATGCGCCAAATGTTCTGCTCAATGCTGGGGTCACATTATGCGCGTGGGTTAAATATTCCTGTGAATTATCTCCCATGCCTAGAACTAACTGTGGCTTAACACCCTCATCAAGTAGTGCCTGCCAGCTATTAATCACTTGCTCAGAAATCTCAGTATCCATCGGCCCTGGCGAAATCGCTTTCATCTGCTCAAGATAGCTTGCCATATTCTCCATCGCATCTTTAACAGGTGCATAATCGATAGCTTTTCCCTCATTTTTACTTTCCATCACACGCGTTTACCGTGTGACAAAACGAAAATATTGGTCATTTCCTTGACTGAGTACTGTCATCTGTTTCACCAATTGCCTATCGATATCATTACCATCAGCAATCCGAGACAAAGACCAACCGCTATAGAGACTGGTTCCCCCCAAGATCAAGCATAGAAGCCCTAATAAAATGAGCATAACAGCACGAATTGAGTAGTTTCGAAGTTTCTGCATACAATTTCTCTTTTGGTGGGATAAAATGACGATATTTAACTTTATCGGCGATAAAGAGAAAAAAATTAGCCACTTAAACGGCTTAGTTAATAGACAAAAAACAATAAAATAAGTAAAAACGCTTATAATTCAAAAGGGTTATTATTTGGTTTTAAGAGAATTAATTTTGTATACGCTATAAATTAATTTTATAAGTTTGATAAGGATCGCTAAATACAAATACCCACCCTTCCTAAATACCTTCGTTATCCCCAAGGAAAAGTATTAACATCCCTCTTCAAAATGGCATGTGCTTTAGAATTCCCTCCGCCATTAAGCAGAAAAAAGGTACAGCAAACCCCGCTGTACCTTTACAGTTAGCTTAAAACAAGATTGAAAAATTAACGGTATATCGGTAAAAAATTAAACTGAGCGAGTAATTGGCAGATAATACCCAAAATACCAAAAGCAATAACGGCATAGATTAACCCTTTACCGCCCCATACTTTAAATTTTGAATCCGGGAAACGTTCTCTGACTTTCAATGCCATAATAGCAGGGCAGATTATCGCCCAAATACATGCTGCCATACCAGCATATGCTATTGCGATTAAAAAACCATTTGGGAATAACATGCAAAGAATTAAAGGGGGTAAAAAGCAAAGTAATGCTGATTTCATTCGCCCTGATGGGTTATCTTTAAAGCTCAAAGATGCAAGTATGTAATCAAATAACCCAATAGCAACACCTAAGAATGAACAAAATACAGCGCTAATAGAAAACCAAAGTAAAAATGTCGCAATGTGTTTACTATTCAGAACGGAATAAAGTGATTCAATAAATGCGTCTAAATTACCGCCTTTATTTATTATTGTTAAAAACTCAGTTCTTGGTAGATTACCCATTGTCCCCATAATCCAAAGAAAATAAAGAACGAGTGCTAATACACAACCAATCACACAGCTCTTAACCACTTTTCTTTCATTTTCATGATATAGCTTGTACAAACTGCACACATTACCATGGTAACCAAATGAAGTAATTGCATAGGGAATAATAATAAATACAAAAGGTAATAATGCGGTTTGCCCACCTTCAACAGGTGATGTTAATAATAAGTCCGTTTTGACAATCAAAAATAATCCAGAGAATGCGAGGATAAACAAAATAATTTTTATAAATAAAAATAATGATGTTAAACGACTCGCACCAACACCACTCCACCAAATACTCGCACCTAGTATTAATGTGAAGGCAATAAAAATAACTCTTAAATTAATATCATAACCATAAATAGCCGCAGCTTCTTTAATAACAGATCCCGCTGCAGATATATAGGCATAAATTAATATATAAAGGACAAATATTAATGCCATGTTAGCAATATAACAGGCCCATCTTGGTAAAAGTTCTTTTGATATAAAAAAGTAATTCGTCCCTGCGCCATATTTAGAAATACATTCTAAAATATAAATCCCTGAATGAAACATAAAAAAGCAAACAACTAACAAGATAACTACAGAGTTAATAAACCAAGCTCCAGCCATAATAGTTGGCAAGCTAAACATTCCCGCCCCTATCATGGCACCGCCTAGCACAAAACCCCCTACCATTATGGAGGGTTCTTTCTTGGCTGCCGAATTATTCATGGTGTTTACCTTAAGAATAAGGATGAGGTTCCCGCATTGCACGGGAACCATAATATATACCTATTTTTTATTTAATAGGTTTTAATCTTGCTGTGAAGTGTCTTAATACTGGTGGCTCATATTCAAAATCCAACCCTTTTAAGGTGGCAAATTTATCTTTTAAGCCAATCAGAGCATCTGCAATGTAATCCATGTGGTCATTAGTATAAACACGTCTTGCAATAGTTAACCGCATGAATTCCATGTCTGCATGTTTTTGTTTCCCAGTTTCGGGGTCACGTCCTAATAAAAACGAGCCAATCTCAACAGCACGAACACCTGACTCTAAATATAGCGCGTTAATAACAGCTTGCGCTGGGAATTGATCACCTGGAATATGTGGGACCAGTTTTTTACAGTCCACAAATACAGCATGTCCACCTGTAGGGTATTGAATTGAAATTCCACCTTCACGTAAACGGTCACCTAAATATTTTACTTGGCCAATACGATAATGTAGGTATTCTTCACCAGCGCCTTCCTCAAGGCCTTGCACCATCGCTGCCATATCACGGCCAGCTAAACCGCCGTAAGTTACAAAACCTTCCATCGGAACACAGCGCTGTCTTGCTAGTGTAAAGATATTTTCATCATTTTTAATACAAACTAATCCACCAATATTTAATAACGGATCTTTTTTCGCTGACATCGTTAATGCATCAGCATATTTGTACATATCAAGGATGATTTCTTTAATCGTTGCATTTTTATATTTCGGATCACGCTCTTTAATAAAATACGCATTTTCACAGAAACGTGCGGAGTCCATAACAACAAAAATATTATGTTGTTTTGCGATTTCATACACTTCTTTCAAGTTAGCCATAGATACTGGCTGGCCACCTGCACTATTACAGGTGATAGTAGAAACAATCGCAACAACGTTTTCTGCACCATACTGCGCAATATTATCTTTCAATTTTTGAATATCAAAGTTACCTTTCCAATCATCATAGGTATCTGAGTCATAGGCTTTTTCTGTAACGATATTGATTGCTTTACAATGGTTTAACTCAACGTGGGCTGCTGTCGTATCAAAGTGGAAGTTAGAAATAAATACGGGCTTTTTCGCTCCGCCTTGTTCCTGTTTGACTTTCAGCAATACAGGGAACAACATATTTTCAGCACCACGGCCTTGGTGAGCGGGAATGACATAATCGTAATCAAACATCTCTTTAACTTTATCTTTTAAATCATAATAGTTACGAGACCCTGCATATGCTTCATCACCCGTAATCATCGCTGCCCACTGGTGATCACTCATGGCATTGGTACCAGAGTCAGTTAAGAGATCGATATACACAGCACTGCTTGGTAATAAAAATGGGTTGTATCCCGCTTCTTTTAATGCAGCTTCACGCTCTTCTCTTGATGGGATACGGATATTTTCTACCATTTTAATACGAAATGGTTCTACGATTCTTTTAGCCATGATAATACCTTTAATTTTTCATTAAATAATAAATATAAGAATTCGAACTTATAAAAAATAAGCTAACGAAACTTTTAACTGAGGAAAAATTGAAAGGTTAATTATTTGGAAAAAAGAAGGCTAAGGAAATATCAATATTGAACCATTTCTTCATATAGAAGAAATACCTTGATATTAGTGACTCGTTTAACAAGAACATACTATGACTCCTATCAACAAGGAATTAGTACAACCATCTGCATTATATATATAACAGTTACATTCTTAAATTAACCCCTATTGTCATATTATTATACTTATATCACATTATTTAGGCTAAATAGCATAAACCCTTTGAGCTCAGTCACAATGTTTATTTTATGCAATTTAGGTGTTAAAAATAATTTAATTAATTAACTTATTTCACAAGGAACTGATAATAAGTATGTTAGTTGAATAATTATAAAGAATAATTTAGCTTAATATAAAAATATCTTAATTAAAATTAAATGGATAGAATCTTACAATAAGGCTTTATCCATTACTTAACTAATCGTTACTGAGCATCTTTGCCATACTTTGTTGACTTTGGACCGTATAAAATCCCATTAGGGCTACCTGCAGATAATAACCGAGTACTTGTTATACCCGCTATTGCATAGCTTTTATCTGTCATCGTATCTGCTATCTGATTCATAACAGCAGAAACTAGCGCACCTAAAATACCATTTGAAGAGGAGTTATAAACAAATGTAACCCATAGTTTCTTAGTGCGGGTTAAATAAAACACTCAACAAAACTTATTTTTAATGAGAATAACCCTCTGTATGCCATGAAATTTTCTGCACAAAATATCCACATCCTGCATTATTTTAACTTTTTATTAACATTAATGATTGTGCTTTCTCTCAGAAACAGTAAGTGTAGGGAGGGCACGTTGTGACCATAAAAATAAGCCTGCTACTAAAAATTATTAAACCCTCATAATAAGAGAGTTAATTATGACGATGCAAACAATCGCTGTGAAATCATTTACTTCCACAAAAACAACATCAAAGGTTTTGCTGATTTGCTGGATGAGTATTTTGTTTGAAGGATACGATGTCGGCGTAATGGGGGCGGTACTACCTACCCTTGCCGAATACAAGCAATGGAGTTTATCGCCTCTTGAGCTAGGAGCTCTAAGTAGTTATGCATTAATAGGTATGTTTTTTGGTGCCTTTATTATTGGCACACTAAGCGAATTATATGGTCGGCGGCGCATGTTATTAGCCTGCGTAACGTTATTTTCAGTCACCATGTTAGGCGCTGCATTGGCACCCACACCATGGGTTTTTGGGATCATGCGTTTTATTGGTGGAATTGGTTTAGGGGGTGTAATTCCTGTTGCCGCCGCTTTAACCATTGAATATTCCCCCAGTGAAAAACGCTCATTTAATTATGGCATTATGTATTCTGGTTATTCATTGGGGATTTTAAGCGCAGCTCTAGTCGCGATATGGTTGCTTGAACAATTCGGCTGGCGAAGCGTGATTGCTTTTGGTGCATTACCATTATTACTTATTTGGCCAATGGCACGCATTCTTCCTGAATCACTCGAATATTTAACCCATAAAGGCTTACACAGTGAAGCCAAGGCATTAGCTAAAAAACTTGATATTAATTACCAATCGACATCTGAGCATGTGCAAGATAACCCCCAAAGTATTAAAGAAATTGTTTCCGTTGTTTTTGCTTGGCGCCACTTACGAGCTACAGCTTGTTTTTGGATAGCCTTATTCTGCGGTATGTTATTAGTCTATGGATTAAATACTTGGCTACCTTCTATTATGCGTAAAGAAGGATATAACTTAGGTTCCAGCTTAACATTTTTAATTGTATTTAGCTTAGCCTCTGCGCTGGGGGGGTTATTCTTAGGAAAAATTGCAGACAGATATGGTGTTCGAAATTCTGTGGCCTTCTTCTTTTTGCTTGGTGCTATTGGCGTGGGAAGCTTGATATTCAAGCAAAATATTTATATGAACTATATGCTCGTCGCCTTTGCTGGGGTCGGCAGTATTTCAGCTGCATTGATATTAACAGGCTATATTGCCAATTATTACCCATCCAATGCGCGCGCATCTGCAACGGGTTGGGCACTTAGCTTCTCACGAATTGGTGCTATGACAGGGCCAATGTTTGGTGCATATATTGCGAGCCTTGGAATTGCCACAAGTTGGAATTTCATTGCATTTGCTATTGTCGCCATTATTGCTGCGATTGCTGTTATCTTATTACCAGCCAAACAGATCGTATAATATGATAAAAGGATAGAATATATTCTATCCTTTTAAAGATTCCATCAATTTTAATTCTAATCTAAATAATGGCATTAGCTTTAAAATAATTAATGCTCATTAATTGTGTATGCTAAATTATCACTCCCAAGATTTATTGACTTCTCCGCGACAACCCCCCCCCGAACAATGATACGAGCTAATTTTGGAGATAAATCTCGACTCACATTAATATGAAACTGATTCATTTCATCATCTCTAACTCTAATATTCTTCAGCTTATGGAAACTCAATAAACCATCAGTATATTCAACCTCAAGGTAACAATTACTATTATCCATAACCTTATCTGATTCATATATCATTCCATATGCTGAATTTAACGGAGGGTATATATAACTTGGTAATTCATTACGTGGATCGTAAAACCCAATAATAGTAATTACTTTCCTACCTTGTTCTAAAGGAACCAAGTCAACATAAGGTTCGTCTTCAATAACCCAAATAACGCCATTTGAGACATAGTATAATTCAATATTTTTTTCAGCTGATAAAATAGTTCCATTCATATGTAAATAAACACCATAACTAGATCTCGAGTTGATTTTTATAACATTGCCATTATTGTCATCATTCGCATCTGGAAAATAAACATTTCCAGCCCAATTCCCGTCATAAATATCAATATAAATATATTTATTTTCTTCAAAGTAATCATTTATATAATCAGCTGTAATATCTACAGAATTTTTAATAGTGACCCACTTAAAATCATATTTGTTTACCTTATTCTCATACTCTACCATTTTATTTTCTTGATTATTCCAAATGCTAAATCCTGTTTTAGAATTTGGATCAAATATCGCTTTGCTCTCCAAATCATTTTGAATATAAAATAATGAATATGGTGTATGTAAAGTAAAAACATTGTGCTTCTCATACATTGGACTGCCTCCCGCCATAGCATCTCTACCAAGAGAGTGGCCTTCAAAAGGGGGTGCACACGGCCCAATTCCTTCATCTTCTAGATATGTAGGTTTGTTGGTGATATCTTGTTTAAAATTAGGCAGAAAAAAATTATTATCGCAGTCCCATCCCCATGTAGAGTTTCGATGAGTTGGGATCTGAGCAACTGAGCCATCAAAATCCCCAGGGTAATGCCCTAAACCAAAGTTATGCCCAACTTCATGACTAAATTCATTTCCTATCGTGTCATCTAGCGTCACCATGCCACTTCCACCCGATCCTCCATGAACTTGTATGCCATTCTCATACATCCCTATACTTGTATGTACTGTAAATTGTGATGTATTTCCCCTTGGACCAAGCTCTCTACCTGTTACATTGATACCATAATTTGCATAGTTAATTCCTGAAGCAATCAGTGACTTGGCAATTTGTTCCCTCATAATTCCATCGTGCCAGCCACCATTCCCTGGTGCATGGCCAGTAAGTAAGCGTCCATCAGACAGCATCACCTCATCTAAATCGATAGGATCATATGTATTGACGATTAAACGAGATACTGGAATTTGTTGAAAATATTGACGATGATATTCAGGGTTTTCTTGAAATTCAAATTTCTCTCTATGGGGAGTTAACATACCAATTGCAATCGTATTTAAGAACAACTGATTAGGTGCTCTTACTATAGGCTTATCAATAAAGCCAAATTTATTATCTCGGATAAATTTAAGCTTTATTCCTGGTTGAATAACATCTTGAGGAACAACGACAGACCAAGTATTTCCTATATATTGAATTTCTGATAAAAACTTTCCATCACTATTGCTGTCAGTTGACTCGTACCATGTCCCTCTTTCATTAACAAGTAATAAGGAATCCCCTTGTTCAAGATTTTTCTTTGTAGAATTAAAGAGAATTGAAATCCCCCATGTTGATGTACATTGGAATAACACTTTTTTACCCGCATAATCCAAATTATAAAATAACTCAAAGGATGGAGAGTATCCGCCATCATAAGTTACTACATTTATTGTGTTATATTCGTCAATAAACTTATTAAAATACAATGGATCTTTAGCGTTTTGTAATTGTTCACTATTATCTAAGGTAAAATCAAAATAGGATGGCTGTGAAAAATCAGCCTCTATTTCAGCATATACGTTCGAACAGGTCTTGGTTAGGTGCTCAGGAGATAACATTTCCTGATTAAATAAAATATCAGAATTTTCATTATAAATAGCAATTCGAATAGGAGATTCGCTTAATAAATCGTCATGAGGCTTAAACATAAACATTGTTTTTCTATTTGATATTAACGTTGGTTGAATATCATTACTCACATGATTTTTTGCGGGTATAATACTATTTTGCACATAATAGACCGTACCTTTAAGATCACCATAAGTATCACTATCATATTTAGAATTATTAAAATAGGTTATGTTTTTTTTCATTTAAAATCTGCCTTTTCTTGTTGGACGGATTGTTTACTTTAAATAGCCATTAATTGTCATATAATTTAAAGAGGAAACAATATTAAAGAATTAAATAAAAATAATAGTAATTCAAATTAATAAATTACTTCCAATTCAAATCCCCATCAACTTGAAAAGTAAGATAATTAAAATCAATCATTAATGTTAAATAAAAAATAAACTAGACGCCTTAATTCGTTAAATATTATTTAACAGACTTAACTCATTATGGAAATACTAAAATATTGTATAACTATACTATTAAATAGAGGTGTGATAACACACCTCATAGATTAGCTATATTAAAAAGCAGATTGGTAAGAAACCTGAGCACCTCTAGTGAGAGTTCCCTCATTCGAGTAAGTACTTTCTACTTCAATAAAAGACTGGTTTTCCCCATTAAATATTTTTTTGTATAGTGAGAGATCTGGACGATAGCGAGTTTTCTTTGTAGCAATATCCATCATCAAATATTGTTGCGAGCCATTACCTGAAATCGAAACAATTAATCCTTGGTTACCAACATTTAAACTATGTAAATTGTTATAGCCACTCTCTGCGATTAATTCGAAGTTTCCATTGGGGTGAAATTGCATTAACGAAAACAATCGGCGAGACGGTTCTTGAGCAATAACAAAAATATCACCATTCAGGTTTTGTGCTGCTTCATTAATACGCACGGGTAGCCATTTACTACTAACCACTTGTTTAGTCGGAATATCCATAACTACTTCCAACGATCCCATTTGATGACCATAGCTATACCACATAACGACTTTGTCCCTGTATGTGGCAAAAGCAAATTCAGAGCGACTCTCTATTTCCTCAGGGTACAGTGACTTAGCGAGCTCCCGAACATCCATAAAATGTTCCCATGTCATACCTTTATCTTGGCTAACAAAAATTTTTTCATTATTTGCCACAACATAAGCAGGATAATTTTTAGATTGATAAATTTTACCTGTTATCAACCCTGCAAATTGAACGCCAGATTTATCTTCCCATGGCATAATGTTACTGGCTGATAGTGTTGTTAAATCGATAGTTTGGTAGCCATCTCTAAGAAACAATAAGCATTGTTTTCTCTCACATATCGCATTATAAAAGCTTTTATCACCACGAGTGATAAAACGGATACTTTGATTATCTGCAAATAATACTTGGTAGTCATATTCTCTTTCATATGCGTATGGATTATATGATGAGTAGTAATAATTTGAACTCTGGCTTTTTTGCGTCACAATTAATGTGCCATTTTCAGCGGGGAAAGTCGTCGCCCAATCATAATTGGTAATTGCAGAACGGTTTTCTTGATGATGTTCTATTTGCCAAGCAATACTACCGTCTCGCACAAAAATTAAAACGGTCGATAACAAACTTAATGCAAAAACTGCAGTTAATAAGATAAAACGCTTACTGAGAAAGGGGTTCATGAACGCACCTCCGTCACATAATCTGTTTGACCATGTTGGCGACGTAAATGTTTCAAAATATATTGTGATTGATAATAGGCCTTACCTCGTCGAGAGAATTGGTAATATATTGCAACGCCCAAACCAATTGAAAAGCTTATCCCCAATAAAATGGTTGTCGTAACGCTAATATACATTCCTCCTGTATCTAAGATATTAACCCAATCCCAATAGTCCCAATAATTGCCTTTCTCTATTGTTTCAGAAGTTGTTAGCCCGACAGCAATAAGAACAAAGAAAATTAAAAGAAAGCAGGTAAATCCCCATAAGCCGAAATAAAAACCACGTTCTTGTGGAGCACCTCGGCCAATTAGACTGTAGGCAAGTCCATCTTGATGGTTATAGATACCAAATATTGCCTGTTCATTTGAGTGATCTTGGATATTTTTATGGAAAACTTCGAGCTCATCACCTTGCGCAATAAATAAGTTGTGGTTATTAAACAAAGGCTCATTGGCTGAAACTAAAACCTCCATATGGCTTTTATTAATTTGTAAGCTGATAAGGTTTAGCGCTTGCTCTGTATCCCCTGCCTTAATGGTCAAACTTTGATTATCTGTAATATTCACCTTACCGCGAGTAACCGATAATGAGGTTTTATCAATGCTAATATCTTTAGTCTTACGTAAATTACTGGCCTTAGATTTAGGGTTTTTAATACCGTCAATTTCAATCAATGGGCTTTGTTCGTTAATTTTGAATCGCCCCTCGATAATAAGGTCTAATACTTTTAAAATTTGTTTTCGTTTAGGACTAATAATGCGCTTCGTTTGTGCAAGGGCTAGGCCAAATAAAACGATGCCACAAAAAGCGGCACAACCCAAAATTGCCACCAGCGCTATCATTAGAAAGCTATCTTCGGCAACCATAAAGCAATAATACACTACAGGGATTAAGGCCATTAACACGAGCGAAATGATATATTGCTTACCAAGAGAGCGCGTAAAACTCACATTTCTATCGGGCTCTAATCGACCATGTTTTTCATGATAGACCCATTCTAACCAATAGCTGCCATCGTTCAGTTCTTCTGCACAAATAACCAAAGAATCGCCTTCTTGTAGGCGTTCCAAAAAAATCTTACTATTTTTAAAGTCATCTTGATTAAAGAAAAAAACTTTCCCTGACGCTATCAGCCTTGCCATACCAATTGGACTGACATTTTGATAATCACACTGAGTAAGATTGACATGGAAATATTGAACTCGCATGAATAATGCCTATTTCGCTAAGTAAATTTAACATTATGATAATAAATAAAGGCATATTGCCCTAGTGAAACTTATCTTATAATAAAATAATTCAGATAATGACGAGTGCCCTTAAGCACCTATTTTTCGAGGTTTTATATTTCGAAATACGCGCTATCTACTAGTAAAGCCAATAATTACTGATAAACTTGCAATCACAAAAAAGTCTATACATATAATATGGCAATAAAATCGATTTACTCGGCCTTCCTCTAACGACAATTTTGAATAAAAGCGATGACATCACAACCTGCTTATAAGCAAATTCAGTCTTACATTTTACGCAGCATTGATTTGGGTATTTTTAAACCCGAAACACAGATTCCCACAGAGCTTGAGCTATGTGCGCAGTTTAATGTCAGCCGTATGACAGTAAACAAAGCCATTTCTGAATTAAGCCAAAAAGGGATTTTAAACCGAATTGCAGGTAAAGGTACTTTTGTTGCGACACAAAAGCATGAGCTTCCAGTGACAAAAGCATTTGATATCTTTGATGAAATATCCCTAAGCGGCAAGAAGTATAGTGGGCATCAACTGCAATTAAAAGTCATCCCTGCATCTGCAGAAATTGCGCTACAACTCGGAATTAGTGAAGGAAGTGAGGTCGGTTATTGTAAAGTACTACATTTTGAAAATGATATCCCTCTCATGTTGGAAGAACGCTACGTTAACCACGCAATCGTTCCTGAATTTGTTAAGCAAAAATATGGGGATACAGAAACACCAAGTGGCTATTTACAACGCCATTTTCCTGTAAGTGAAATGGAACACACCATAGAAGCGGCATTAGCCACAAAATCCATCGCTCAATCATTATCGATTAAAGAAAATTCACCTTGCCTGCAACTTAGGCGTCGAACTTGGACTGGAAATACACTGATTAGCTACGTCAATATGGTCACAGCAGGTTCTCGTTACAAATTAAAATTGCATTCGCGTATTGAGAATTAATGCAAAGATAAAAAAATGGGGCAAAATTGCCCCAAAGCGACTGATAAATATAAAAAAGACATCAAGCACATCTGCATCACAACAAATTTGTTTTCACATCCCCTGATATATTGGCCCTTCCCCACCTTGCGGTGCAGTCCAAGTAATATTTTGCTGCGGGTCTTTAATATCGCAAGCCTTACAATGCAGGCAATTTTGCGCATTAATCTGTAACTTCTCTTGGTGTTGCTCGCCAATAATTTCATAGACCCCAGCAGGACAATAACGCGTTTCTGGCGCGGCATATTTCTCTAAATTGACTCGAATCGGTACATTTGTATCTACCAGTTTAAGATGGCAAGGCTGATCTTCTTCATGGTTAGTATTCGATAAAAATACAGAAGAGGGTCGGTCAAAGGTCAGTTTTCCATCAGGCTTAGGGTAAGTGATTGGCTTGAAGTTTTTAGCTTCTTTCAATCTTTCGTGATCCGCCTGTTTAATCTTTAATGTCCATGGGCTACGGCCTTTTAACAATAATTGCTCTACACCAAATAACATTGAGCCCATCACTAATCCATTTTTCATATAAGGTTTGAAGTTACGAGTCTGGTAAAGCTCTTGATATAACCAGCTCTGCTCAAATCTTTGGCGATATTCAAGAGTAAATTGAGTAAAATCAATCGATTGATTTTTAAAGCACGCTAAAAAAGCGTCTGCAGCCAATGATCCACTTTTTACTGCACAATGTGTTCCTTTAATTCTGGCCCCATTGAGAAATCCAGCATCATCACCGATTAATGCGCCCCCAGGAAAACTCAATTCAGGGAGTGCGGATAATCCCCCAGCAACCATCGTTCGCGCACCGTAACTGAGCCTTTCCCCACCAGATAAAAAAGTGCTAAAGGCGGGGTGTGTTTTTAAGCGTTGAAACTCTTCATATGGAGATAAATACGGGTTTTCATAATTCAGACCAACAACTAACCCTATCGCAACTAAATTCTCACCGTAGTGGTAGGCAAACCCACCGCCGTAAGTGTGGTTATCTAACGGCCAACCAACAGAGTGAATAACTAACCCTGCTTGATGCTGATCTTTCGGGATCTGCCAGATTTCTTTAATCCCTAAACCATAGCTTTGTTTGCTGCTATTTGAATCCAAATTAAAATGATTTATCAACTGCTTACCTAATTGACCACGACACCCTTCGGCAAAAAATGTCATTTTAGCCAGCAAGTTCATTCCAGGTTGGTACATCGCCGTTGGGTTACCCGCTTTATCTAACCCCATATCACCCGTTGTCACACCAATGACTTGGCCTGCATCATCAAAAAGTACCTGTGTTGCAGCAAAACCAGAAAAAACGTCAACACCCAAAGCCTCGGCTTCAACAGCTAAAGCCGCACTTACTTGCCCTAGACTACCAATTAAGTTTCCTTTATTTTTTAAACAATTAGGCAATAGTGGTAACGGTAATTGGCTTGAGCTATTTTCTTTTAGCCATAAAAAGCTGTCCTGACTGACGGAGGTTAGCGGCGTCGAAATTTTATCTTGCCAATCAGGTAATAATTCATTTAATGCACGAGGATCTATCACTGCACCTGACAGAATATGGGCACCTATTTCTGCACCTTTATCAATCAAACATACTGACAGTTCAGAGCCTTGCTCAGCAGCAACCTGCTTTAAACGGATCGCCGCTGATAATCCCGCAGGCCCCCCACCGACAATCAGGACATCAAATTCCATCGATTCCCGCTCAGGAGCCTCGCTTACATTTTCTCTATTGTCGATAGCCATATGCACCTCTTACGCAAGCGCTTTATCAAGTTCAGGTAAGATTTCAAACAGATCACCAACAATACCGTAATCTGCTACTTGGAAGATTGGCGCTTCTGGATCGCTATTTATGGCAACGATCACTTTGCTCTCTTTCATCCCTGCAATATGTTGAATTGCACCAGAAATCCCAACGGCAATGTATAACTCTGGCGCGACAATTTTTCCTGTCTGCCCCACCTGATAATCATTGGGTACATACCCCGCATCTACCGCTGCACGGGATGCGCCGACAGCAGCACCCAATTTATCTGCGATGGTTTCTAATAACGCAAAGTTTTCACCCGAACTTAACCCCCTCCCTCCCGAAATCACGACTTTCGCTGAGCTCAATTCTGCGCGACTAACTTGTGTGAGTGACTGGCTTTTCAATTGAGCTCGTTGAATAAGTTTATTTGGGGTGATGTGTTCAATTTCTGCGCTATGTTGTGCTTCACATACGCCGCTAAATGCCGAACTGCGTACAGTGATCACCACCTGCTGCCCATTATTCTGTACTGTTGCCAACGCATTCCCTGCATAAATAGGTCGAATAAAATTTTGGTCATCAATAACTTGTGTGATGTCAGAAATTTGTGCGATACCTAATTTTGCGGCAACACGTGGGGCGATATTTTTACCAAAGGTTGTCGCAGGAAACAGTAAATGGCTATAATTTTGTGCAACAGAAACAATCGCACTGGTCATGGGTTCCGCCAGTTGGTCTTTCAAAGCATCTGATTGAATCGTTAATACTTTATTCACCCCCTTTAAGCCCGCTGCTTGTTCCACCACGTTTTCAGTGTTGTCGCCCACAACAAGTAAATGCAATTGTCCACCCACAGATAGAATATCCAGTGCAGCCGTAATACTATGAAAAGTTGATGATTTTATTGTCTGGTTATCATGCTCAACAATAACTAAAACTGATGATTGGCTCATTGTCATTCCCCTTGGTTAAATCACTTCTTTTGCTTGTAAGGCGCTCACTAATGCCGCTGCATCATTGAGTAAAGTACATTGCCCAGCCCGTTTTTTCGGCTCAGACACCTTGATAGTTTTGGTTTGCCCCAAAGGAGAGAAGTTCATATTCGAAATATCGATGATATCTAACGGCTTTTTCTTTGCTTTCATGATGTTCGGCAAAGTTGCATAACGGGGTTCGTTGAGACGTAAATCGGTTGTCACAACCGCAGGGAGCGCCATCTCCAGTGTTTCCAGACCACCATCAATCTCACGAGTGACTTGCAATGCGTTGCCTTCAACAACAATTTGTGATGCAAATGTCGCTTGCCCACAGTCTAATAATGCTGACAACATTTGCCCTGTTTGGTTACAGTCATCATCAATCGCTTGTTTGCCTAATAAAATTAAATCGGGTTGCTCATTTGCCACCACTTGCTGTAATAGACGCGCAATATCGAGTGATTCTAAAACTAACTCCGTTGGGCGTTGAATTAAAATGGCACGGTCTGCCCCAATCGCCATCGCACTACGCAAAGTTTCTTGATAGCTAATATCACCAATAGAAACGGCAACAACTTCAGTCGCTTTGCCTGCTTCTTTTAAGCGTACAGCCTCCTCAACCGCAATTTCATCAAAGGGGTTCATCGCCATTTTGACGTTAGCTAGCTCAACCCCCGAGCCATCGGCTTTTACGCGTACTTTAACGTTATGGTCAATCACTCGCTTCACTGCGACTAAAATTTTCATAGCAACTCCTATCCCAATTCTATTAACGATTGGCTTTTATTAAGGTGGTTTGAATCGTTTTTAGGTTGAGGGAAGCCTTAGCAGTGAAAGCTTCACTGCTATTGGCTCGCTCAATGTATTCTTTTATTAATTAAATCAAATGGTTCATTTGGTTATTTCGTGGTTGGTAATATCAGCCTATCAGCAACAGACATTGGCCATTTTTTAATCGCGATATAATAAATAATGCTGGTCGCAACTAAGCCCACTATCCATGAAACATCGACGCCACCAAGGTGTTCAACTAATGGGCCAGTATAGAAACCTGTTGAAATAAAGGGTAATTGGATCAATACGCCAATGATGTAAGTGAAAATCCCCACTTTATTCCAGCGGCCATAACGACCGTTCGGGTTTGCGAGTTCAGGCACATCGTAGCGGCCCTTTGTCACCCAGTAGTAGTCAACCAAATTGATCGCACTCCATGGAGTGAAGAATGCCAGTAAAAACAGTAAGAAAGCAGAGAATAATTTTAAGAACGAGTGCTGGCCAGCTAACCCTAATAAGGTTGAAAAACTCACCATTAAAACGATAAAAAACAATCTTTGCCCTTTCGTAATGGTGTTTTTCCCTCTAAACCCACAAACAATTGCCGCCATCGACATAAAGCTACCGTATGCATTTAACGCCGTGATGGTCACTTTCCCAAAGAAAATTGTGATATATAACAGTGCAGCAATGAGGCCTGTACTTCCCAATCCCACAATGTAGGAAACTTCGTTGCCTGCAAATTTATTCCCCGCTAAGGCCGCTGCAAACACCCCTAAAATCATTGACGCTTGAGTACCAATGACCGTCCCTGAACCCACCGCCAGAAAGGCTTTAATAGTTGGTGTTTTAGTTGGTAAATAACGCGAGTAGTCAGCAACATAAGGGCCAAAAGCAATTTGCCAAGATGCTGAGAGTGACATGGCTAATAAGAAATGTGTCCAATCAAAATGGCGATTTTCCATTAATACGGAGACATCATTCATGTAAAACAGGCGGAAGAATAGATAAAAGAATGCAATAACGCCAACAACACTCGCGGCCTTACCTAAAATATGAATGATCCGATAACCACAGATAGTGATCCCGATAATCACCGCACCAAAAATTAAGATCCCAACCCAATCCGTCACATGAAGCAGCTGCCCAACCGCTTGGCCTGCTAATACCGTTCCACTGGCAGAGAACCCAACATACATCATACAAACCAATAAGATAGGAATAACCGCACCATAAACACCAAATTGTACACGGCTTGAAATCATTTGAGGTAGTCCCAGTTTAGGCCCTTGCACCGCATGCAATGCCATCACAGCTCCACCTAATAATTGACCAATAAATAATCCAATTAATGACCAAAATACATCGCCCCCAAGCACAACAGCGAGCGCCCCTGTAACGATAGCGGTAATTTGTAAGTTAGCACCAAACCAAAGTGTAAACTGGCTAGATAAGGTGCCATGGCGTTCAGATTCAGGAATGTAATCGATGGAACGCGCTTCAATAAGCGGGACATTGTCCTGCCGACCTTTTTGCCCTGTTGCGATGTCGTTTGAAACTGTCATGGTAACTCCTCTTTAAGCAGGCTGGCTTAAAGAATGAACCAATTAACTGTAATGAATTCGTAAAAACTGTGATGGTGAGTACAGTGATTACACATTACATTGGGTGATGTTTTATCTGTTATCCACCCATAATCAATAATTGAAATACATTCTTAAACCTGATTGTTGTTGTGTTTTTAATTCCATGATCCTGTTGTCAGGTAGTGCTTCCTATGTTGCTTGACTCGCGAGTAGCCGCCTGTCCCGTCTACCCGCTTCTGGTAAAAATAATGATTTCAATAAATTACATTGCATCCAATACAGCACGCGAAATAATAATTTTTTGAACTTCGGATGTGCCTTCAAAGATACGCAAAATACGTGCATCACGAACATACCGCTCAAGGGGTAAATCACGAATATACCCATATCCCCCATGAAGTTGCAGCGCAGCATCAGTGACAAACCCCGCACACTCCGCCGCAAACAGTTTTGCTGTCGCCGATTGCAAACTAAAACGCTCACCTGAATCACGCAGCTCTGCAGCACGCCAAGTCAACATACGAGCAGCTTCAAGCTGTGTATGCATATCTGCTAGACGCCATTGTGTGCCTTGGTATGCCGCTAATGGCTTTTTGCCAATTTGACGCTCTTTTACCCAGCCCAACGTGCTTTCCATCGCCGCACGAGCAATGCCCAGTGATGTTGCAGCGACTTCAACACGGCCTTTGTCTAAGACTTCCATTGCAGTATGGAAGCCTTTATTTTCTTCACCGAGTAAGGCAGATTCAGGTAGCCAGCAATTCAGTGCTAGCTCGTAAATTGTACTGCCGCGTAACCCCATGGTTTTTTCTGGCTGAGAAAATGCCACCCCTTCAGTGCCTTTTGGGATCATAAATGCGCTAATACCGCGAGCCCCCGCTTCAACATCTGTTTTGGCATATAACACAATAAAATCCGCTTCTTTGGCGTTAGTAATATAGTGCTTATTCCCGCGAATACGCCAGCCACCATTTTCACGTGTTGCAATAGTACGCATATCTGCAGGGTTCGAACCCGCAGCGGGTTCAGTTAAACCAAAAGCACCCAGTAACTCACCTGAAGCGGCTTTCGGTAACCAATACGCTTTTTGTTCTTCCGTTCCACCGATCAAAATAGAGTCAGTGGCTAAAAAATGAGCGGTTAAAGAGGATGATGTAGAGGCACAAGCTGCCGCGACCGCTTCAACAATCATACTCATCGCAATACTACCAAGGCCGAAACCGCCATATTGTTCAGGTAGGTTAATTCCCCAAGCGCCCATTTCGCCTAATGCGGTTAAGCTTTCTGCACAAAATGTTTCCGTTTCATCGTAACGCTGTGCATTGGGTTGCAAAATATCGCGACACACTTTTTCAATTGCATCCACAATAGCTTGTTCTGTTTCATTAATTTCAAAACTCATTGTACGGCCTCCCTATTTTTGCTTATTGTTCTTGCCGATTTATACAGTGCATTTGCTTCGCCCAAAACAGGGGCTCTTCGTGTTGAATGGGGTTTTCTGCCATTAAAGAACACTGGCTGAGAGATCAATGGAGTCCCACCATCATTCAGGTGTGTGAGAACCTGCCGAACTTGAGCATGCTCGCTTTGTGTCGCTTGCTGTAGATTATGAATAGGCGAGGCGGGAACCCCTGCATTTAGCAGTAAATCACACACTTCATCTACCGTTTTTTGCGCAGTCCACCCCTCAATTTCCCCCCTTAACTCCCCATGATGGCGTGTACGGCTTGGGTCATCTTGAAAGCGTGAGTCTTGGCATAAATGCATTTTTCCCATACATTCACAAAAACGTTGGAACAGTTTTTCACTCGCAATGGCTATCACCACTAAACCATCTTTGGCATGGTAAGTATCAAATGGTGTGGATACAGGGTGACGATTACCCACTAAACTCGGTGCTTTATCATGTGCAAATAGGTTAGAAAGTCCCGTTAGTTGCATGCTGAGCAAAACATCAACCATCGCAACATCGATATATTGCGCCGCTTCGTTATGGCGCTCTCTGGCAAATAACGCACTGCTAATCGCCCAAGAGGCAAACATCCCCGCACACACATCACCAATAGATTCACCACTGCGCGTTGGCCCCGTTTCAGGGAAACCCGTCACGCTCATCAGCCCTGACATAGCTTGTGCCACAATGTCGTAAGCAGGGTAGCTCGCTAATGGGCTATTTTGCCCAAAACCGGAAATGCTTGCGTAAATCAGTGCTGGGTTGTGCTGCTTTAAACTGTCAAAATCAATACCAAGGCGTTTGGTCACACCTGGGCGAAAGTTTTCGACCACTACATCACTTTCTTTAACCAGCTGAAATAAAATGGCACGATCTTCCTCTGCTTTGAGATCCAGCTCGATGCTGCGCTTCCCTCTATTGATCAAGCCGTAATAAACACTTTCACCTTCAATAAAAGGCCCTAAGTGGCGGCTGTCATCCCCATGATCTGGCACTTCAATTTTGATCACTTCTGCACCGAGATCAGCCATCATTCCCGTGCAATAAGGCCCTGCTAAAACACGGCTTAAATCAATCACTTTGATCCCAGCCAGTGGCCCTTGTCTTTTCTGAGTTGACGCAGCATTCATACTGAATTCCTTATTTTCCAGAAAGTTGCCGACCTAAGCCGGCAAACGACATCACTTCACCATTGGCAAATTCAAACCTTGCTCTTTCGCACAATTAATGGCGATGTCATACCCTGCATCCGCATGGCGCATCACGCCTGTCGCAGGGTCATTGTGCAGAACGCGCGCTAAGCGTTTATCCGCAGCATCAGTGCCATCACAGACAATCACAACACCCGAGTGTTGAGAGAAGCCCATGCCAACGCCGCCACCGTGGTGCAAGCTCACCCATGTCGCTCCACCCGCGGTATTTAGTAGCGCATTCAGTAATGGCCAGTCGGAAACTGCATCAGAGCCGTCTTTCATCGATTCCGTTTCGCGATGAGGGCTAGCAACCGAGCCTGAATCTAAGTGATCACGGCCAATCACGATAGGGCCTTTTAGTTCGCCACTTTTCACCATCTCATTGAAAGCACGTCCTAATCTTTCACGGTCTTTTAAGCCAACCCAACAAATACGCGCAGGTAGGCCTTGGAAAGCAATTCGCTCACGCGCCATGTCTAGCCAGTTATGTAGATGCTTATCGTCAGGCAGTAATTCTTTGACCTTTTGGTCTGTTTTGTAGATATCTTCAGGATCGCCAGACAAGGCTACCCAACGGAATGGGCCGATGCCTTCACAAAATAGAGGGCGGATATAAGCAGGAACAAAGCCTGGGAAATCAAAGGCATTTGCCACTCCTTCATCTTTAGCCATTTGGCGAATGTTATTACCGTAATCAAACGCTGCTGATCCACGTTTTTGCATGGTTAACATCGCATCCACTTGCACGGCCATGCTTTTTTTCGCAGCGCTGGTCACTTCGGCTGGTGCAGTCTCTTGTTTTTCACGCCATTGGCTTAATGTCCAACCTTGCGGTAAATAGCCGTGTACAGGGTCGTGAGCACTGGTTTGGTCGGTGACTGAGTCAGGTGTAATATTGCGTTTCACTAATTCGCTATACACATCCGCAGCATTGCCTAATAGGCCAACAGAAACAGGCTTGCCAGAAACTTTGGCTTCTTCAATGTATTGCAGCGCTTCATCAAGGGAAGTCGCTTTTTTATCGACATAGCGTGTTCTTAAACGGAAATCGATACGGCTTTCATCACACTCGACAGCAATCATACTAAACCCAGCCATCGTGGCCGCTAATGGCTGTGCACCGCCCATCCCACCTAATCCACCAGTTAGGATCCAACGCCCTGCTGTCTTACCGTTAAAATGTTGTTTTGCTAGTGAAACAAAGGTTTCGTATGTACCTTGGACGATCCCTTGGGAACCGATGTAAATCCACGATCCTGCCGTCATTTGGCCGTACATCATCAAGCCTTTGCGATCTAGCTCATTGAAGTGATCCCAATTTGCCCAGTGTGGCACGATATTGGAGTTAGCAATCAGAACGCGAGGCGCATCAGCGTGGGTTGGGAATACACCAACAGGTTTACCTGACTGGACTAACAGCGTTTGGTCGTCATCCAGTGTTTTTAGCACCTCTAAAATTTTGTCGTAACACTCCCAATCACGGGCTGCACGACCAATGCCACCATACACCACAAGACTTTGCGGGTGTTCAGCCACTTCAGGGTCGAGGTTGTTTTGAAGCATGCGGTAAACGGCTTCAGTCAACCAACTTTTGCAGGTTTTTTCGCTGCCACGGGGTGCGCGGATCACACGTGTTGAGTCAGTACGGTTTAACATGGTTGTATCCCCTATCATCCATTTTTTAATTAACGCTAAATTAACAACTTTTGGTGATAATAATCTGTGAGGTACTTTGTTAGTGACTGTACACTTTTATTTTAAGTCAATTAATCAATTGAAAATCAATTGATTAATGATTCACCAACTTGCTCAAAGCTATTTATTCACTGAAGCTATTTCTCTTGCGTTTAAATATATATACATTTACTTCACAAAGTATATACATTTAATTTTGAAATTTTATACGAAGAGTGGAGGTCTGAAGGAAAGGGGAGTTATACAACAATAAGTAGCTCTCTGTTTCTATAGGAAAAGTTGTATATACATTTAATTTTATGTATAGAAACAAGCAAATAATGGATTTGCGAGTCGCTTCACAGAACCTTGCAACAATGTATAGAGACCAAATTTACACTGCCGCCCAAAATGCAGTACATAAAAAACAAAAACGGGCTACCTTCATCAACAAGCAACCCGTGTAATCAAAAAAAGTGAATGATGACTTAATTTTCTAACTTACTGCCATTTTCTAAATCATTCGCGTTGTGACTAGGCGGCAAGTGAAGCTAAGCCCTATGAACACACACAAGTATGTGACTAGGGTTAGCGAATGAAGCCAACTCCGCCACAGCACGAAGGGAGACGAAAATTTAATTTTCTAAATCATTCGCGTTGTGGCTAGGCGGCAAGTGAAGCTAAGCCCTAGGAACATACACAAGTATGTGACTAGGGTTAGTGAACGAAGCCAACACCGCCACAGCACGAAGGGAGACGAAAATTTTAGCCACCGAGATAAGCGCTGCGCACTGCCTCATTAGCCAATAACGCTTTCCCGCTATCTTCTAGCACTATGTGCCCATTTTCCAATACATACCCACGATCAGCGAGTTTTAGGGCTTGATTCGCATTTTGCTCCACGAGGAAAATTGTCATTCCCTCTTCCCGCAGCTGCTGGATAGTGTCAAATATCTGCATAATGATGATTGGCGCTAGTCCCAATGAAGGCTCATCCAGTAGCAATAATTCAGGTTGGCTCATCAATGCTCGTCCGATTGCCAACATCTGCTGCTCCCCACCAGACATCGTCCCTGAACGCTGAGTACGACGCTCATATAACCTAGGAAACAGCTTATACACTCGCTCAATGCGTTCTAGATATTGTTGGCGCGTGGCAAAAAAGCCGCCCATCGCAAGGTTTTCTTCCACAGTCATACGGGAAAAAACTCGTCGCCCTTCTGGCACAAGTGCAATATCTTCACGCATTATTTTTGAGGTCGGTAACTGAGTAATATCCACATCACGATACAATACTTGCCCTTCAGAGGCCCTTGGATCACCGCAAAGCGTGCTTAAAAGCGTGGTTTTACCCGCCCCATTTGCCCCAATCAGGGTGACAATCTCACCCTTTTGGATATTTAAGCTAATCTCATGTAATGCTTGAATTTTTCCATAATGAGCAGAAACTTTTTTAAATTCTAACATCAGTAAGCTTCCCCCAAATAGGCTTTAATAACATCAGGATGCTGGCGTATTTCACTCGGTGTGCCATTCGCCAATGGTGTGCCCTGATTGACGACGTAAATGCGATCTGAAATTCCCATGACCAGCTTCATATCATGTTCAATTAATAAAATTGAAACATTATGATGAGTCCGTAATTCGGCAATTAAATCATCTAAATCATTGGTTTCTTTTGGGTTAAGCCCTGCTGCGGGTTCATCTAACATTAAAATTTCAGGGCGTGTCACCATACAGCGTGCAATTTCTAACCGACGTTGCTGGCCATAAGCTAAGTTACCCGCTTGCCGATTGGCAAATGGTAGTAAATCCACACGTTCTAACCACTTAACTGCATTGTCTAAAGCCTCAGACTCTGCGCGGCGAAATGCTGGCGTTTTCAAAAGCCCTGAAAAAATACCACTTTTTAAATGCTGATGCTGCGCGACCAACAGGTTTTCGATGACAGTCATTTCCTTAAATAACCGCACATGTTGGAATGTGCGGATCACACCAAGACGCGCAATAGCTTGCCCTGTTAGACCTTCGAGATGCTTTTCTCGATACAAAATCGTTCCACTAGTTGGCTTATAAAACCCCGTTAAACAATTGAAAATGGTTGTTTTCCCTGCACCATTTGGCCCAATTAGAGAAACAATTTCCCCTTGATTAAGGGTAAGCTCAACATTATTCACAGCAAGTAGACCACCGAAGCGCATGGTTAACCCGCTGACTTGTAATAAAGGCGTGGTTAATTGGCTCATACCCCCTCCCCTTCAGGTATTTTTTTCACCTGAACTTGACGGCGTTTCATCGGCAATAAGCCTTGCGGTCGCCAAATCATCATTAACACCATCAATGCACCCAGCAATAACATGCTGTATTGGTTGAGGTCACGCATCATTTCCCTTGATACAACTAAGATAATCGCCGCTAAAATAACAGAGGTTTGTGAGCCCATTCCCCCCAGTACCACGATGGCTAAAACAAACGCGGACTCAACAAATGTAAATGATTCAGGGCTAATAAACCCTTGCCTTGCGGCAAATAACGTTCCCGCAAACCCCGCAAATGCGGCACTGATAGTGAATGCAGTGAGTTTGATACGCGTCGGGCTTAAGCCAAGTGAACGACATGCAATTTCATCTTCACGCAGAGCTTCCCAAGCGCGGCCTAATGGCATCCGCAGTAATCGATTGATCACAAATAGGGTTAAAACCACCAGCAATAAAGCGACAAAATAAAGGAAAATGATCCGATCGCCTGGATTGTAATCTAACCCAAAAAAGTTATGGAAAGTATCCCAGCCATCTTTTGCTGTTCGGCTAAATTCGAGGCCAAAAAACGTCGGTTTTGGCAATTGGCTGATCCCATTCGGACCTCCCGTAATCTCCGTATTATTCAGTAATAAAATACGGACAATTTCCCCAAAACCCAACGTTACGATGGCGAGGTAATCTCCCCTTAACCTTAGAACTGGAAAGCCCAGTAAAAAACCAGCCAATGCGGCTGTTAGCCCTGCTATTGGTAAGCTTTCCCAGAAACCAAAGCCATAATAATGGTTTAACAAACCAAAGGTATAAGCGCCAATCGCATAAAAGCCAGCATAACCTAAAACCAATAAGCCCGATAAGCCCACAACCACGTTTAACCCCAACCCTAACATCACATAAATAAGGGTTAAGGTGGCGATATCAACGCTTCCACGTGAAACAATAAATGGCCAAATGATAGCTGCGATAATGATAACAACAGCAAGAATTTTTTGCTTAGTCGTCGAGCCGTCAAAATCAGGGATCGACCACGCTTTTTTAGGTACACCTTGCCAAACCTTGCTTAAGGTTGGGCGAACCAATTGATAAACAAAAATGATCGCAATCCCAGCGATGATCCAGTTCCAACGAACAGAATCCCCCACGGTTACCACCAATTTCGTACCATCCAGCGCAAGCTGTAAGCCCATCATAAATAAGGCTAAAACAAAGAAGGTTGCCGATGCCACAATGGCATTAATCCAATTTTCTTTTCTCATACCTTTTCGACCTCCGGACGTCCCAGAATGCCGGTCGGCATGATTAACAGAACACCAATTAATAAACCAAATGACACAACATCCTTGTATTCAGTACTTAAATAAGCAGAAGTCATCGCCTCTGCAACTCCGAGGATCAAGCCACCTAACATAGCACCTGGAATACTGCCGATCCCACCTAATACTGCAGCAGTAAAAGCTTTCATTCCTGCCATAAAGCCAATGTAAGGATTGATCACACCATAAAATTGCCCCAATAAAACCCCTGCTACAGCAGCCATTGCAGCACCGATCACAAAGGTTAGTGAGATAACACGGTCAGTATTGATCCCCAATAAACTGGCCATTTTGAGATCTTCAGCACAAGCACGGCAAGCACGCCCCATTTTCGAATAGCGAATAAAAAGGGTTAATGCCAACATGGCAAGGAGCGTAACCACCCAAATAGTGAGCTGCATTTTTGTCACGGTTGCTTCAAAACCATCGCTTTCCCCTAATACCCACTGGCCTGTAATTAAGCTAGGTAATGCAAGATCGCGGGAGCCTTGAGACAAGCTGACATAGTTTTGCAAGAAGATTGACATTCCGATCGCTGAGATTAATGCGATCAGACGTTTAGAATGGCGCACTGGCCGATAAGCGACTCGCTCGATGCTCCAACCATACGCACTGGAAACGATGATCGCCGCAATAAAGGCGGCTGCTACGAGGATCCAACCAACATCAATCCCTAGCATCATCAAGCCTGCAATCACGATAAAAGAGACGTAGCTCCCAATCATATACACTTCACCGTGGGCGAAGTTAATCATCCCAATGATGCCATACACCATCGTATAACCAATAGCGATCAACGCATAGGTGCTGCCAAGGGTTAATCCATTAAGAAATTGCTGAATAAAATAAAGAATTTGATCTGACATAAGACTTTCCTTTCGAACTGCTTGTCCTGAATAGAGAACAGAAGCCGGAAGCGAGTCAACTCACTTCCGGTTATTGTTCACTACGTTGGAACACTACTGGGTACTATTTTATAGGAGTGGAAGTCCCATCTTTGTGCCATTCAAACACACCAAATTCGAACCCTTTCAGGTCACCATTTGGTTGCCAGCTCAGTGTACCCATCACGGTATCTACTGGATTTGCTTTCAGATCTTTGACTAAGTCTTCAGGTTCAATGCTCCCTGTACGTTCCATTGCAGTGGTTAAACCTTGGATTGCCGCATAAGTTGTCCACACAAATGGCCCCGTTGGGTCTTCTTTTTTCGCTTTGATGGCATCAACAATTGGTTGGTTAGTTGCGACTTGGTCATAACGTTTTGGCAATGTCACTAACATCCCTTCAGATGCATCACCTGCAATGTTAGACAGCGAAGAGTTACCCACACCTTCAGGCCCCATAAAGCGAATATTCAGGCCTGCCTGTTTTGCTTGGCGTAAAATTTGCCCCATTTCTGGGTAGTAACCACCAAAGTAAACAAAGTCCACGTTCTCTTTTTTCAGCTTCGCGACTAAGGCAGAAAAATCTTTGTCTCCAGCCGTGACACCTTCAAACATCACTTCTTTCGTCCCTGCTTTATTGAGGCTTTCACGAACAGAACGCGCTAAACCTTCACCATATTGTTGTTTATCATGAACAACAGCGATACGTGACGGCTTAATTTCTTCAAGAATATATTTCGCTGCCGTAGGGCCTTGGTCAGAGTCCAAACCCGTTGTACGCAGCACCATTTGGTAACCACGTGTCGTTAAATCCGCATTGGTTGCCGCAGGCGTGATCATGATAATGCCTTCATCTTCATAGATATCCGATGCAGGTTGTGTGGAAGAGGAGCACAAATGACCAATAACATGGCGAATTCCGTCATTGATAACTTTGTTTGCAACCGCAACCGCTTGTTTCGGATCACATGCATCATCGTATTCAACGGCAACTAATGTGTTGCCATTGATCCCACCCTTTGCATTAATATCTGCAATCGCTTGGCGAGCACCTGTAAACTCCATATCACCATATTGTGCGACAGGGCCAGACATCGCGCCCACAACTGCTATTTTAATTTCCTTCGCCCATCCTGCTGAGCTGAACGCCATTGCGATGCAGCCCGCTAATACTGCTTTATTTATATTCTTCATTTTATCGTCCCCGTCTTCATGGTTCTGAGTGTTTGTGTTTGATTTATAATCGTTTATTATGGTTGACAGGTACAATGCCTGATATTTCAAAATACAGCGAATAAGGCTATATATTTCATAGTATTAAACAAGATAATTATGCTAAATAGCAAATGGATATGGTAGGTTATTACATTAGATGCAGAATAAAAAACTGATGTGTTTAAGTAGGTTTTTTGTAAATACTAGTGTTATATTCTAGTTAAATTTAAATTAATCCGAGTGAAACTCGGAAAATGCAGTCTGACAAAATTTTTCTCTCTAAAATCAAAAAATCGGTTACAGATCACTCTGGCAGGACGAGTAGCTGCAACCCTTGCAGGGAAACAGATAAAACATCATGAGACTCACTATTATCCCTTTGGTCAATCCTACTGAGCAGCAGTACCAAGACTTGGATAAAATCTGGCCAGACCAGAAGATTGATAAACGTGTACAACCGCTCGGTGAAATGCACTTAATTTATGCAGCCCGCTTTAATGATAGATTACTTGCCGCAGCAAAAGTCACCATCGACCAAAGACAAGGCATTATTGATGATTTTTGCGTGCGAGAAGTCACTCGTAGGCGCGGTGTTGGCCTTTATTTATTACAAGAAATACACCGAGCACACCCAGAAGTCATGGTATGGCAATTTAAGTTTAATCAGTTAGATGAAAAACAAGTTCAAGTCATGCATGCATTTTTAACCACTTGTGGATTTCACGCCACTTCACAGACTGGTGTATGGAAACTCATCGTAGGCCATTTAAATGAAATTAAATAAAATTCACCATATTGCGATTATTGCTTCCCACTATGAAGTCAGTAAAGATTTTTACTGCCGCATTTTAGGGCTGAATTTACTTAGTGAACATTATCGCCCTCACAATGACTCATGGAAGGCCGATTTAGCATTTGGTGAGCTCTATCAAATTGAATTATTTGGCTTTTCAAACCCACCAGCAAGGCCTAGTTACCCTGAAGCCGCAGGGCTTCGCCATTTGGCTTTTAGCGTTGATAAGTTAGATGAGTGGATTGCCTATTTAACAAAACAAGGCATTACATGTGAAGCGGTGAGGACCGATCCCTATACACAAAAACGATTTACGTTTTTTGCTGACCCTGATGGCCTGCCGTTAGAGTTGTATAGTGATGAATAAATATGAAGTCTGCTGCAGTTAGCTGTATAACTTATTGATATGAGCATCTGCATTTATTCCCTCTTAGAGGCAATAAATGCAGATAACTTTAGGTGAAATGAACTACATTTCGTCGTCGTTTTCTTCCATCGCTAGACGCAATTTTTTCATTGCGTTTTTTTCCAACTGACGAACACGTTCTGCAGAAACACCGTATTTATCGGCTAATTCCTGCAATGTGGTTTTGTTGTCGTCATCTAACCAACGAGCACGAATGATATCTTGGCTGCGCTCATCTAATGAGTCTAGCGCATCCGCTAAACGATCAGTTGCATGGCTTTCCCAGTTATCATCTTCAATTGAGCCAGCAAAGTCAGATGATTTATCCTGTAAAAATAATACAGGCGCAACAGGGCCTCCGAAATCAGCACTGTCGTCGTCATCTGACATATCAAATGCCATGTCTTGCGCCGCCATGCGTGATTCCATTTCGCGGACATCTTTGGTACTCACACCAAGCTCTTGGGCGACCATATCGACTTCGTCTTGATTAAACCAACCAAGACGCTTCTTATTTTTTCTTAAGTTAAAAAATAATTTACGCTGCGATTTTGTAGTGGCAACTTTAACAATTCGCCAATTACGCAAAACATATTCATGAATTTCCGCTTTGATCCAATGCACGGCAAAGGAAACGAGGCGCACTCCCACTTCAGGGTTAAAACGGCGCACGGCTTTCATCAGGCCGATATTACCCTCCTGAATTAAGTCCGCTTGCGGTAAACCATAACCTGCATAACTACGAGCAACGTGAATAACAAAGCGCAAATGCGATAAGATCAGTTGCTTTGCAGCATCCAGATCGCCGTTATAATGCAGCCGTTCAGCAAGTTCCTTTTCTTCCTCAGCGGTCAGCATTGGGTAAGCATTAGCAGCTCGAACATAGGCTTCAATACTTCCTTGCGGAACAAGCGTTAATGATTGCATGTCTTTGGTCATTCAGATCCTCTATAAATATTAGGAATGAAATTTATTCGATGTTGATAACCATCATATAGGTTAACAATGAAAAAACGATATGCTGTAAACAAGTAGATAGTCTACCAGTTTCACCGCATTAAATAAATTATATACAAGAATTGTTAACGGTGGGTCAATATAGGACAAAACAATTCAGACTAAGTTCATTCTTAAAGTCAATATCTAATATAATCAAGGGCTAGGGTAATATAACCACCAATAGCCCTTACTGAAAATGACAAGAAAACAAACGGTTACTCAGGTGTAAAATGACGTAAATGTTGTAATGTGGCTAACCATGCCGCAATCCACCCCACCATCGCTGACAATAAAAGGATTAATAGGGATTCTTCCCAAAGTAACCCCTCAATATGAAATTGTGTGCCAAACACACTCGCGACTTGTGCCACACCACTACCTAGTTGCCAAACCAATAAGAAGGTCATGATCAGCGAAATAATCGCCCCCACACCACCGAGCACAATGCCGCCGTTTAAAAATGGCCGCATAATAAAACCATCTGTCGCACCAATTAATTTCATTACATTAATGGTGTCTCGCCTTGCGAAGATATTGAGACGAACACTATTACCTATCACTAAGAACAAAGACACAATCATGAGAAGACCAATGACTGAAGCTATTTTGCCCACCAGGCTCGTCAAGGCAGCAAGCCGCGCAAACCAGCTATCGTCCATACGTACTTCTTCAATACCATCAACTTGGCCGACTCTATCCCTTAATGTCGTTAAGACATCCGACCCTTCAAAATCAATTTTGGGTGTGATGATAGCCACAGCTGGTAATGGGTTTTCTTCTAGCATATCTAATGCGGTACTAAAGCCTGACCAACTGCGAAACTCGCTCATGGCTTGATCCCGTGATAAATAATTCACATGATCAACGCCTTCAAGTGCTTGCAGTTGCGTTACGACATTTTGCCCACCTTGTTCATCAAGGGATTTATCCAGATAAACCGTAAGTTGTGGCGTCGGATACCACTGTGCCGCAGCTTGAGATACGTTTTTCCAAACCACATAACATAAACTTGGCAAAGTTAATGAAATCGCAATCACCATGATGGTCAAAAAGGTTGCCAAAGGCTGTCTGAGCATATCTGCCAGTGCATTCAACCAAGAATAACGCCATTGTTCGCGCCATCCCCCTTTGAGTGCCTTGCTTTTTGATTGCATTGCACGTTCAGGCTTGGCTCTTCGAGCATTTTTAGCCATGTTGACCTCCAAGCATCCGACCTTCACTTAATGTCAGAACACGGTAGTTACGGCGCTCAATCAACGCAACATCATGGGTTGCCATCAAAACTGTCACTCCCACACGGTTAAACTCTTCAAACAACCGCATAATCCCTTCCGATAATTCACCATCAAGGTTACCCGTTGGCTCATCTGCCAAGAGCATTGTCGGCTTATTAACCACTGCGCGAGCAATGCCCACACGCTGTTGCTCACCACCAGATAATTGAATTGGAAAGTTTTTTGCTTTGTCTAATAAGCCCACTTTATCCAATGCCGCAGAAACACGTCGACGAATATCTTCCGTGCTTGCACCAGAGATAATTAGTGGCATCGCAACGTTGTCATACACTGTACGGTCAAATAGCAGGTGATGATCTTGAAAAATCATTCCAATCTGCCGACGCAGAAAAGGGATCTCCCGATTTTTCAATCGACTAATATCATGACCATTAAACAGAATATGACCCGCACTTGGGCGCTCTATGCCGCAAATGAGTTTGAGTAACGTACTTTTACCTGCGCCTGAGTGGCCTGTTAGAAATGCCATCTCCCCGGGTTGTAGATGAAAATCAACCCCTTGGAGAGCTTGGCGGCCACCGCGATAAGCTTTACTAACGTGTTCAAAGCGAATCATCGAAAATTATTCCTCTCGGGCAAATAGGGCCTCGATAAAGTCATCGGCTTTAAATGGACGTAAATCTTCAATCCCTTCACCGATACCAATATAACGAATTGGAATACCAAATTGATCGGCAATCGAGAAAATTACGCCACCTTTTGCTGTACCATCGAGCTTAGTCAATGTTATACCTGTCAGACCTACCGCTTCGTCAAAAAGTTTCGCCTGACTCACCGCATTTTGTCCTGTGCTCGCATCCAGCGTTAACATAATTTCATGCGGTGCGCTTTCATCCAGTTTTTTCATTACTCGGACGATTTTCTTTAATTCTTCCATCAGATGTGATTTATTTTGTAAGCGGCCCGCGGTATCCGCAATCAACACATCTACACCTTTGGCTTGGGCAGACTGAATAGCATCAAAAATAACAGACGCTGGATCTGCACCTGTGTGTTGCGCAACAACAGCGATTTTATTGCGTTCACCCCAAACTTGTAATTGCTCTACCGCAGCAGCACGGAATGTATCCCCCGCAGCCAACATCACGCTTTTGCCTTCAGATTGATATTGGCGAGCCAATTTACCAATCGTAGTGGTTTTACCGACACCATTAACCCCAACCATAAGAATAACATAGGGTTTTTTATCTTCGATCACGAGCGGTTTATCGACTTTCGCTAAAATATCAGACATTTCCTCACGCAATTTACCATACAGCGCTTCGGCATCTTTGAGATCTTTACGGCTTGCATGAGCCGTGAGGTTGTCGATAATTTTACGTGTTGTCTCAACGCCAACATCCGCAATTAGCAACTGTTCTTCTAATTCGTCAAATAAATCATCGTCAATTTTCTTACCCGTAAATAAGCTAAGAAAACCTGACCCCAGATTTTGACGAGTTTTTAATAACCCTTTCTTCAGCCTAGCAAAGAAACCCTCTTTTTTCGGTTTTTCTTGCTCTTTTGATAAACTATTTTTTTCCTCTTCCAAACGAAGACGTTCAGCTTCTGCTTCTTCTTCAGCTAAACGCGCAGCTTCCGCGGCTTGGCGCTCTTGTTCTGCTTGCTCTTCGGCTAAACGCGCGGCTTCCGCAGCTTGGCGTTCTTGTTCCGCTTGCTCTTCGGCTAAACGCGCAGCTTCCGCAGCTTGACGCTCTTGCTCTGCTTGTTCTTCCGCTAAACGCACAGCTTCCGCGGCTTGGCGTTCTTGTTCCGCTTGCTCTTCAGCTAAACGCGCAGCTTCCGCGGCTTGGCGTTCTTGTTCCGCTTGCTCTTCGGCTAAACGCGCAGCTTCCGCAGCTTGGCGTTCTTGCTCTGCTTGTTCTTCCGCTAAACGCGCAGCTTCCGCAGCTTGGCGCTCTTGCTCTGCTTGTTCTTCCGCTAAACGCGCAGCTTCCGCGGCTTGGCGTTCTTGTTCCGCTTGCTCTTCGGCTAAACGCGCGGCTTCCGCAGCTTGGCGTTCTTGCTCTGCTTGTTCTTCAGCTAAACGCGCAGCTTCAGCGGCTTGGCGTTCTTGCTCTGCTTGCTCTTCGGCTAAACGGGCAGCTTCTTGCAGTTCACGTTCAGCTTTGTCCTCTGCTGCTTTAATCGCGGCCAAATCGGCTTGACGTTGCTGCTCTGCTGCGTCTTCTGCGGCCTTGACCGCAGCCAATTCAGCTTCACGCTGACGCTCTAACTCTTCTTCAGCAAGGCGTTGAGCCGCTTCTTCTTGGCGATCACGCTCTGCCTTTTCTTCAGCTAAACGCGCTTCTTCTGCTGCAAAACGCTCACGTTCTGCTTGCTCTTGCGCAGCTTGGATCGCCTCTAGCTGAGCCTTACGTTCAAGTTCTGCTTGTTCTGTTGCGGCTTCTATTGCGGCTTGTTGCGCTTCATACTGGCGCTCAGCTTCATCCTCTGCTGCTTTAATCGCAGCTTGCTCCGCTTGGTATTGACGTTCTGCTTCTGAGGCAGCGGCATCTTCTACAGGGTGTTGATTTTCAACCTCATTTGCAGCTTCTTCCTGCTGAGCTTGTTGTTTTTGAGTCTCTTCTTCATCTTTACGACCAAAACCTAGCCATGAAAAAAAGCCTTTTTTCTTGTCTTTAGCCATCTGCCACTACACTCCTCGCGGTAAAAATATGGCGCTCGATAATCAAATCGCAATCAAATTACATGCAGTCTATCATTTCATCGCCTCGCAACACATATCTGAAAGAAAAATCCTGACAATTTAATCGGAATTTTTATGTTAAAACTGTGAAAACGACACGCTATAATCGAAATTCAGCCAATTGGGGATAACAACACTGCAACTTATCGCCTGACAGGTATACAATGGTAACAATCATTTTTAAGTACACAATTAGCTAAGTAGCAATACATATTATGGCAAGAAAACCACAATCAGCCCCTTTAGGGCAAATTCGTATTATTGGTGGGAAGTGGCGTGGTAGAAAGTTACCAGTCCGTGATAGTGAGGGCTTACGTCCAACTACAGACCGCATCAAAGAAACATTATTTAATTGGTTAATGCCAGTTATTCGTGATGCGCGCTGCCTTGATTGCTTTGCAGGAAGTGGCTCACTCGGTTTTGAGGCGCTTTCACGTTTTGCGCAAAACGTCACATTTATTGAGCTGGATAAACAAAACTCACAATTGCTCACTGAAAATAAAGCGCGTTTACAGGCAGAGGATGCAACCGTTATTAATAACAGTAGCCTGACCGTATTAAGCCAACAGGGAAGCCCTTTTGACGTGGTATTTATTGACCCTCCATTTCGTAAAGGCTTGCTCACTGAAACAATTCAATTACTCGAAAAAAACCAATGGTTAGCAGACGAAAGCTGGGTATACGTAGAGTCAGAAGCGGAGTCACCACTTACTGACCTTCCAGCAAACTGGCAGCTTCATCGTGAAAAAATTGCGGGCCAAGTTGCCTATCGCTTATTTATTCGAACCTCACTTTAGGAAAAAAGTATGTTAATTAACGTTGGTCGCCTGCTTATGATTTGCGTTTGGGGTTTTATGGTATTCAACTTGATCCACCCATTTCCTAAGCCATTGAAATATTTTATGGATATCGCAATGGTCTTTATGATTTTCATGCATGCATTGCAAACCATTTTCCTAAAAGCCACATTACCTAAAGGCGAAAAAATTTCAGGTTTAGTGCAAACTCGCATCTTTTTCTTTGGGGTATTCGAAATGTTAGCGATGCAGAAAAAAACCAAGGCTGCCTTAGACGAAGCGAAAAAAAAACAATCAGGGCAATAAGTTAATTTGGCTCAAAACGGATAAAACGCGTTCCTTGTAGAGTGAGTTTACCTTCTCGACCTAACTCAACACCGCGATATTGTTCTTCTGTTACAATGGATTTAATCACTTCGCCACTGGATAACGTTTTAAAATAAATCTCGTAGCGAAAAGTTTCAGGGGAAACCACATCACGTTCTCGGGAACGCATATTGGGATAAGGATAATCTTTTTTGTTATCTACTTTTACTAAGTAACTAACAGGTAAAGAATTATCGTTGATTTCATTTTGCTTGCGTTGGTCAAAAAAACGTTTAGTCGCAAGCACGGCAATGATTGCAATAACGATAATCAATAATATTGGTTTATTCATAATTTGTGCATTTCGCTTAAAAAGTTCCTAACTATAGTTTATCTTATTTGTAGAAACAGAACACGTTATCTCAGTGAGCGACCCTTTGTCGTTTCATTTATTGAACTTATAAGGATATGTGTATGATTAGTTGGCCATTTCTTGCAGTGCTTTTTTCTGGCTGGTTATATGTCGATGCGGCCTATCGCGGTCCAGGATGGCAACGTTGGTTATTCCGCCCTATCACGCTGTTATTGTTACTTTTTTGGGGCTGGAGTTCCGATGATTTAAATCTACAAAATTACCTTATTCTTGGTGGGTTGTTGGTTTCACTGATTGCAGATCTCTCACGAATGTTTTCAAGTGAACACTTACTAACTTCTGTCACCCTCATGTTCCTTAGCTACCTGATTTACACGATTAGCTTTGGTATGCAATTAAACTTTGGTTTATTTTTGCCTTGGTTAGCCGCGCCTCTCATTATTGCTGCTATCACACTTGTTCTTATTTGGGGCAAGTTGGAAAACCTACAAGCCATTGTTTTTGCATCTTTAATCATGTGTATGATTATGGCTTGGGTCGCTGGCGATCAATATTTTGGCCTTGGGCGTGAATATAACTTCTCCATAATGGTGGGGGCATCGCTGCTTTTCTTATCTAACTGCGTGTGGTTAATTGCCCATTTTCGCTTACCATTCAAAGCCTCAAAAGCGGTTGTTGCTGCATTATATTTCCTTGGACAATTTTTTATTGTCCGCGCAATTTATTTATAACGCCTCCTGCAATAAGTGCCAATTGATAAAAAATGCTATTTGAGAATTTTATCAGTTGGCTTCCCTCTTTTCGTTTGACTCTGGAGTAGACTCCAGAGTGTAGACTTATCAACAATCAGTGATGGAACTCATTATAGTTGGATAAGGGGGCGCTTATGCACTCACACTCTCATAAAGAAAATCATACACATACAAGCTCTTGCTGTTCAAGCACAAGTGCATGTTCATCCACTGTGCCACAAAAAAGTACACTGGCGAGTAATGACTCACATGTTCATGAGCATAGCGACGTCAAAAAACACCCTGATGACGATGAGGAATCCCACCGACACAGTGGTGGATGTCACTCAGATCACAACCATGGAGAGCATTCCCATGGGGCTCACGAGCACCAACATAGTGGTAGTTGTGGAGTAACAGCAAACACCACTGATGAAGTTGAACCTTTGCAAGCCGCTGGGCAGCGTTTTAGCTGGATTATCCGTGGGATGGATTGCCCAAGCTGCGCCAATAAAATTGAAAATGCTGTTGGCCAAATCGGCGACGTCAAACAAGCCAAGGTCTTGTTTGCTACTGAAAAATTAGTGGTTGATGCAAATACTAACATCAGTGCAGCGGTTCGTTCTACCGTAGAAGCTGCTGGCTATGAATTACTCGAAGTCGGTAGTAATAACGCGGCGGCTATTGCACCACCACAAAGCTTACTGAGCGAAGCTAAGCCAGTCATTATCTTAGCAATATTGATGGCAATCAGCTGGGGAATTGAAGCATTTAGCCCGAAAATCGGGAACATCGCCTTTATTTTAACCACCTTATATGGGTTATACCCTATCGCGAGTAAGTCATTACGTTTAATTCGAACGGGCACCCCTTTTGCTATCGAAACATTGATGACCGTTGCCGCTGTAGGGGCAATTTTTATTCAAGCTACAGAAGAAGCCGCTATGGTTATCTTACTGTTTATGCTAGGAGAAATGCTCGAGTCCTATTCGGCAGGTCGAGCTCGTCGCGGGGTCAGCGCATTAATGGCTCTGGTTCCAGAAGATGCAATTCTCATTAAAGATGGGCAAAAAACCACAGTTCCTGTTGCACAACTGCGCCCTGGGGACATTATTGAAGTCGCACCAGGCGGGCGTTTACCAACGGATGCCGTGTTAGTTTCAGGTTTTGCGAGCTTTGATGAAAGTGCACTAACAGGGGAATCCGTTCCTGTTGAACGCAACGCAGGTGAAAAAGTCGCAGCAGGTTGCTTATCCGTTGACCGTGCAGTTCAAATGAAAGTGGTTTCAGAGCAAGGCCAGAACGCGATTGACCGTATTTTGCAGCTGATTGAAGAAGCAGAAGAACGCCGTGCACCTATTGAGCGCTTTATCGACCGCTTCAGCCGTATTTATACGCCGATTATCATGTTAATTTCAGCGTTAGTGATTATTATCCCACCAATTTTCTTTTCTGCACCTTGGGAAACATGGATCTACCGCGGTTTAACATTACTCTTAATTGGTTGTCCATGTGCGCTTGTGATATCAACGCCTGCGGCAATAACCTCAGCCCTTGCAACAGCAACACGTCGCGGTGCATTGATTAAGGGTGGCGCAGCACTTGAGCAACTCGGTACCATCACCACTATCGCATTAGATAAAACAGGTACGCTGACGGAAGGTAAACCCCACGTCACTAACTTGGTTCCTGTTGATGGAATGACCGAAAGTGAGTTAGTCCAAATCACAGCATCTGTTGAAGTTGGCTCACACCACCCATTGGCAAAAGCAGTGGTAAATAAAGCAGAAGAGCTCTCTTTAGCTGTAACTGAAGCACAAGACCGTAAAGCGCTTGCAGGAAAAGGTGTCGAAGGGTTCCTGAATAATAAGCACATACTAGTCAGTGCACCGAATCGCTTAGAGACGCCATTAGAAAATGAATGGCAAAGCAAAGTTGAAGCATTGGAAGCTGAAGGTAAAACGGTCGTTGTCACATTGGAAGATAACCGAGTTATTGGTTTAACTGCGCTACAAGACACATTACGCACAGATGCCACTGATGCGATGAGCATGCTCAAAGCGCTCAATGTCAATGCCGTCATGTTAACGGGGGATAACCCGCGTGCTGCGGGAGCAATTGCAGGCCAATTAGGTATGGAGTTCCGTGCGGGTTTACTACCAGAAGATAAAGTCACCGCAGTTATGGAGCTGAACCGTAACCATAGCACCATGATGGTCGGTGATGGCATTAACGATGCCCCTGCAATGAAAGCGTCGAGCATTGGTGTGGCAATGGGTAGTGGTACTGACGTTGCGTTAGAAACCGCGGATGCCGCTTTAACTCATAACCGTTTAACAGGCTTACCAGAAATTATTGCGCTATCCCGTGCAACGCGGAAAATTATCCGTGAAAACATCACGATAGCGCTTGGGCTAAAAGGCGTATTTTTAGTCACAAGTTTACTCGGGATCACTGGACTTTGGGTAGCAGTGCTTGCGGACTCAGGTGCAACCGCACTTGTAACCGCGAATGCTGTACGGTTACTTCGAGTAAAATTACCTCAAGTGAAAAAGTAGTGTTTCATCAACTAAGCAAAGCGCCCAATGTGGCGCTTTTTTTTTCGAATCACAACTTAATATAATCAATTATTACAATTAGTTAATTACCATCTCATCCATAATTTTAGGACAAACTTTTTATCCGTGAGTCCGAAAGTTGCGTAAAATTACCCACGTAAGCAAGCTATTTGTTAAGTGGGAAATCAATATGGTAAAACAGCGTGATTCAACACCCAATGACGCCGCCTTTAAAGGGTTTATGTCTAAAGTAGATAATGCGCGTGACTTTTTTGATATCCACCTTCCCCCATATTAAGCAATTATGCCATTTCGACACATTAGCGATAACCAACACATTTTTTATTGATAAACAGCTGTATTCGCGTTTCTCAGATGTCTTGTATACCGTCGAAACACAGCAAGGTGATGGGTATATTTATATGTTAGTTGAGCACCAATCATCGCCAGATAAGCTAAGGGGATGGCGGTTGATGCATTACGCTTTTTAGCCATGAATCAACATCTACAACAAGGCAATAAAGACTTACCGTTAGTTGTACCTGTATTATTTTACCACGGAAAAGTGAGCCCTTATCCATATGCTCAACCTTGGACACATTACTTTCGTTGGCCAGATGTCGCATCAGATTTATATAGCAAAACATTTCCCATTGTTGATATCACGGTTATTGATGATGAACTCGTCAATCATCGCAAAGTTGCCGTCATGGAGCTTGCGATGAAACACAAGGACTTACGCGATGAATTTCAACGGGTTGTTCCCTTGTTGGCTCAAGCGCTCAACCAGCACTATAACCTATAATCCGCTGGCTTTTTTACGTAACAAATAACGGTAAGGGGCGCTTTCAGCTTCAACCGCCAGCAAGTCATGCTCCATAAAACGGCAAAAACCGGGAATATCACGGGTCGTTGCAGGGTCATCGGCAATAACCAGTAATGTCTCGCCTTCGGCCATATTCCGAACCGTTTTACGCACTAACATCACGGGCTCTGGGCAGCGTAAGCCTAGTGTATCAAGGGTTTTGGTTGCATTATTAAATAAATCAGACATATAAACGACTTCTTAAAAGAATCAATGGATTGATTATATAATAAAATGCGCGTTGATGAATGAACAGTTTTGCTTTTGTTGCGCAACAGGCGTATGATGCGCTACTCCCGATTTAGGGATGAATATCATGGGTTCCCTCACCCCATTGCGACTAAAAAGGTACAATATGTTTGATTTTACTCCGCAGCAAAAAGCCACTGCGTTAATTTGGCTATCTTTATTTCATATTTTAATTATTACATCCAGTAACTACCTTGTGCAGTTGCCGATTAATATTTTCGGCTTCCATACCACTTGGGGCGCGTTTACCTTTCCCTTTATCTTTTTGGCCACTGACTTAACCGTCCGTATCTATGGCGCACCGCTTGCTCGGCGAATTATTACGGCAGTCATGTTGCCTGCACTGCTGATTTCCTATGTTATTTCTGCGCTATTTTTTCAAGGTGAATGGCAAGGTTTTACTGCGCTCTCTGAGTTTAATATATTCGTTGCGCGTATTGCTGCCGCAAGTTTTATGGCATATGTACTTGGGCAAATATTAGATGTCAGCGTTTTCAATAAATTACGTCAAAATGCACGCTGGTATGTTGCACCTGCTTGCGCCATGTTTTTTGGTAATTTAATTGATACCATCGCTTTCTTCTTTATCGCCTTTTTCCGCAGTAGTGACCCATTTATGGCGGCAAACTGGGTGGAAATCGCGTTAGTCGATTACGTCTTTAAGTTACTTATTTGTATGCTCTTTTTCTTACCTGCTTATGGCGTTTTACTGAATTTCATCTTGAAATACTTCTTTGCAAATTCAGAAAAAAAACAATTAATTCGTCAACATTAAGCATAAAAAAGGAGATAGCGAAATGCTATCTCCAACTGGGTTAAACTCAGCTAAAACAAAGAATAACAACCCTACAATTCAGTTAACTATAATGCTTTTGCTAAGAGTGAAATTGGGTGCTCACATTTCTTACTTGTGGACATCTCAATTTGCCATTTACAGGTTTCACAGTCTGTAATGACCATATCAGCCCCACTTTCCTCTATCTGGCGGAATAGCCCTGCACCAATGCCTTGTGAAACTTCATAATTCTCTTTCTTAAACCCGTAAGTCCCTGCAATACCACAGCACTGGGAATCAAGTACTATTAACTCAACACCAGGCACGCGTTTTATTAACTCTAGCGTATAAGATGTCCAACCCATTTTTTCCATGTGGCATGGAGTATGGTAGGCGACTTTTAATGGTGTGTGTTTCAACTTAAGCTCTCGCCCCTGCTCTAAAAGACGGTAAATATAACGCGTTGCCAGCTCGATATTGTCACGCATTTCTGAGGTATCTACATCCAATACATGGGTATATTCATCACGGATTGTAAATGTACACGTCGACGATGTTGCGACCACAGGTATATGTTTTTCTAAGATCGTTTCTTGGAGTGATTCTAAGTTAACGTTAGCTTGGCGTTTCGCTTGTTTCATAAAACCGTTAGCAATCAATGCAACACCACAGCATTTTTCACGTTTAAGCAGTTGCACACCAATATTCATCCCATTAAAGACTTTAATTAAGTCTTTCCCTAACTGCGGGTGATTATAATTGACATAGCAACCATGGAAAAACGCAACCTGCTCTTCAAATTTAGCTTGTTCTGCCGCTTGCTTAGAATACCAACGACGGAATGTCCCAAATGAATATTTAGGCAATTCACGGCGATGGTCTATTTTTAACGCCTTATCCAAAATTTGGCGAACAGGTTTTAACCCTGTAATAGTATTTACCACGGGAGCAAATGGCGTAGAAAGTGAGCCCATTAAATCCGTATGGCTGAGGATTGCATCGCGGATTTTCGGTTTTTGCTGGCTATAGGTATTTCTTGCACGGGCAATAATATCGCCAATTTTTACATCCGATGGGCAAGCAACTTCACAACGTTTACAGTTAGTACAATATTTAAGAGCTTCATCATAGAGCATCGGGTCTTTTAAGCGTAAACGCTCACCGTCTGGCCCCGCTTGTTTTGGGCCCGGATACAATGGATTCACTTTCGCGACGGGGCAATATGTCGTGCATACCGTGCATTTAATACAGCTTTCAAAGCTTGCATCTTGAATACTCATTGTGCCACCTCCACCTGCATCGCTTTGTTTTTACTCACTTCATTAATGATTTCATTCGCGGCAAATAATGCGCTAATCATTGAAACCCCCGCACCGCAGCCTTGGGTTAATGGGTCAAAGCCACCAAGTACCGCTCCTGCAACATACAGGTTTTCAATCGCTTTTCCCGCTTTTTGAGCCCGCAGATTTTCATCTGTTTTCACACCAAAGGCCATATAAGGTTGGGAAGCAAAAAACTCTTGATTGGTCCATTTCGCACGTTCTGAAATTTCACACAAATCTAAATTCATCAGCGGTTCATACACACGGTCAAACTCAGCGACTAAACCATTATTAAAGAAGCTCCCCGTTGCCAACACAAAATGTTTAGCCTTGAGCGAAATATCCCCGTGATTGCGAGTCTGCACAGATTCAATACGGCCTTCTGAATGATTTACCGATGTCACTTTGTCCCCTGGCATGACAATCCCACCTTGGCGACGAAATTGACGTAATAGCATCTCATGCAGGCGAATACCTAATAATGAAGGTGGTAAAGTGGGTAATAAATACAGTTGCTTACCTAATCGTTTCTGTAATTCCAACATTGGCTGTTCGCTGTCCAGCCCTATACAAGCAGGCATAAAAACAGCTTCGGCATCAGCAATTAATGGCGAAATCTCCCCAACGATTTGGTCCATGTTTTCGGGTCTGTCGAGCCAACGAGCGACATTAATCGCTCTAAACTCACTTGGGTTTTCGCGCAGTCGGTCAAGTAGAGGCAAATGCACATAATGAGCACTTGCCTGTATTCCTTCTCGTTGTAACTCATCGGCTACCATTTGTGGCTGAAAATCCAAGAACCCTTCAATACCGACAACGGCAATTTTGCTGACATCCATTTTTTGATGTAAGCCAATGGTAGGGACTGACTCAGGGCTCAGCCACGTCATGCGTTTATGGCCTAACGGTGTGATGCGATAATGATTTTCTTCGCAAGAACCTTTTAAGCGAATTCCCGTTTGCTGCAAGATGGATTCTGCCATTCTAGCCAGCTCAGTCACTTGATTTTCCCCCATCAAACTATAGGGGTGAAAAGGTGCTTGCGATTTTAACTCACTAAGCATTGTCAGTGGTTTTTCTGCAATTTGGCCATCAGGTAAATGCGTTAATAAATCCAATGAACCCGATGAAAAATGCAGCGCATTTTGCCCAGCACTCACCATCGCACAAGATAGACCAGACTGGGTTAGGCGAATACCGCAAAGCAGCCCCGCGAGGCCACCTCCCATCACAACCACATCATATTTCATTATCCGCCTCCTTCTGAGATGCTTTGCCTAATGTGGCTTCATTCATCCCACATAACCCATGATAAACCCAACTGGTAAACTCGCTTTCGCGCAATGCATCCCCCCAAGCGATGGGGCGAACGCCCTTCCAACGCTCATTGAGAAAATGACCAAGTTGCTGCTCAGTTTCATGCGGTGTCGTGACATTAAACCGATTGAGTAAACCTGCCGCTCGACAAGCACACAGCTCTCCTTGGCAAGTTCCCATCCCAACGCGGGTACGGCGACGTAAATCCAATAAATTGTTTACAGTGAGCGAATTGACGGCATAACGTACTTCTCCTGCCGTTACAGCTTCACATTCGCACACTAAACTTTTATCTAAACGATCGGTACTTAAAATAGCGGAAGCACGGTCACCGTGGCGGTAAACCGCAGAACCACGAATTGGTGCAGGTATAGAAACCACGTTGCGCAAGGCTTCTTCCGCGCTGTGTTGAGAACCTGGCAGTGCAGCTTCAGCCGTTGTACATTTTGCTGAATGACCGAGTTTTTCACAGACTTTATCCGTTGCCCATTCTGCCATCAGTCGATAAGTCATTAATTTACCGCCTGTAATGGTGATAAAGCCTTCCATCCCATCGCGTTTCGCATGGTCTAAAAGCACTATTCCACGGCTCACATTTCGCCCTGAAGGGTCATCATCGCTAGCTACTAAGGGACGAACGCCTGCATAGGCGCGTAAAATGCGCGTTGTCGCCAATGCGGGTGATAACATCGAACCTTCACGAATAAGAATATCAACCTCTTCTGGGGTGACATACATATTGTCGATTTGGTCATATTCAATGTGTGTGGAAGTCGTTCCAATCAGCGAAATTGTATCGCCAGGCACTAAAATGTCCGCATCCGCAGGCTTACGGCAGCGGTTGATCACCATGTTATTTAGCCGATGACCTAAAATGAGCAATGCCCCTTTTGCAGGGAACATTTTAATTTTTAACTCACCGTATTCGGCAATTTTTTGTCCCCAGATCCCGCCTGCGTTAACGACAATTTCTGCGTAAATGTCATACTGTTTTTTTACCTGATGGTCGTAAACTGTCACACCGCGAACAGTATCACCATCGCGAATAAGGCCAATAACCTCATGGTAAGTCAGTACTTTTGCACCATGTTCTCTGGCATCTAACATATTTGCAGCCGTTAAGCGGAATGGGTCTACGGTGCCATCGGGCACGCGAACAGCACCAATTAATGCGGGGTTAACTGATGGCTCAAGACGGATAGCTTCTGCAGGGTCAATGGCATTAGCGTCAATACCTGCACTTTGGCAAGCCGTGATAAATTTCTGCTGATAATCGAGGCTATCTTCAGGCAATGTAATAAACAAACCATCCGTTCGCTCAATACAATGATGAGCAATTCGCTTTAAGATTTTGTTCTCTTCAATACATTCTCTGGCAGATTCACCGTCGGTAACTGCATAACGTGCACCACTATGAAGTAATCCATGGTTACGCCCTGTTGCACCAGTCGCAATGTCATGCCTTTCGAGTAAAACGGTTCTTAAACCTCGGCGAGCGCAGTCACGAGCGACTCCTGCACCTGTTGCGCCACCACCGATAATGATGACATCCGTTTCAGTCACAGATGAGCCATTCATGTCACATTCCTCACATTAATAAATAATTTCTATAATCGATAAGTATAGATTCTATTTTTATAATCTATTATTAAATATAGACCAGAAACGTGCTCAATGTTTGATAAGGAACAAAAACGAAAGCGATCTGTACATTTTTAGGGTTAAAAAGAACAGAATCGTGATGAAAATCACAAAATAATTAACATTTCTAGTTCCATTCCATTCACAAATGTCATTTACTATGCAACTTCATAAACAAAATCAATAATTGTGCGTTGGATTACAGATAAATTGTTTTTTAATGACTACAATTTAGAGCAATTAAGAAAATAAAAGCTCTTAAATTACTCGATTGTTTTCGTTTTTGTTACTTCACCAATAATAAACACTCAATCTTTCTCAGCACCGAGAGCGATCAAGTGTAAATAAATATTAGCATGCCATCGGAGGCGTATATGTTAAGCATTTTTAAACCAGCACCTCATATAGAGAGGCTGCCAGCTGATAAGATAGACCCCGTCTATCGTAAGCTTCGTTGGCAGATCTTCATGGGTATTTTCTTTGGTTACGCAGCGTATTATCTCGTCCGAAAGAACTTTGCCTTAGCAATGCCATACCTTGTTGAGCAAGGGTTTTCTAAAGGTGACTTAGGTTTCGCCTTATCAGGAATTTCAATTGCTTACGGTTTTTCTAAATTTATCATGGGGTCATTCTCTGACCGCGCGAACCCTCGTTACTTCCTACCTGCTGGTTTGATACTAGCCTCCGCAGTGATGTTGATCATGGGCTTCGTGCCATGGGCGACATCGAGCATAATGGTAATGTTCGTATTACTGTTCCTTTGTGGTTGGTTCCAAGGTATGGGTTGGCCTCCTTGTGGACGTACCATGGTTCACTGGTGGTCACAAAAAGAACGTGGTGGTATCGTTTCGGTTTGGAACTGTGCACACAACGTCGGTGGTGGTATCCCGCCATTACTATTCATGTTAGGTATGGCATGGTTTAACGACTGGAAAGCCGCACTGTATATGCCTGCATTGGCTGCTATCCTCGTTGCAATCATTGCATTTGCGTTAATGCGCGATACCCCGCAATCTTGTGGTCTTCCTCCAATTGAAGAGTACAAAAACGACTATCCAACAGACTATAAAGCATCTGATGAACAAGAGTTGACTGCAAAAGAAATCTTCATGAAGTATGTTTTCCCGAACAAACTGTTATGGATGATTGCGATTGCTAACGTATTCGTATACTTATTACGTTATGGTGTTCTTGACTGGTCACCAACTTATCTGCGTGAAGTGAAACACTTCGCAATGGATAAATCTTCATGGGCTTACTTCTTATATGAATACGCTGGTATCCCAGGCACACTATTATGTGGTTGGATGTCGGATAAAGTGTTCCGCGGTAACCGTGGCGCAACAGGTGTATTCTTCATGGTTCTTGTCACCATCGCGACTATCGTGTTCTGGATGAACCCAGCAGGTAACCCAAATATCGATATGGCCTGTATGTTAATCATCGGTTTCTTAATCTATGGCCCTGTCATGCTAATTGGCTTGCACGCCCTTGAACTTGCACCGAAAAAAGCAGCAGGTACTGCGGCTGGCTTTACGGGTCTATTCGGCTACCTCGGTGGTTCAGTAGCTGCAAGTGCTATCGTTGGTTATACCGTTGACTACTTCGGTTGGGACGGTGGTTTCGCTGTGATGATTGGTGGTTCAGCCCTTGCTGTTGTTCTGCTGTTTATCGTTATGATTAGCGAAAGCAAACACAAACGCGAATTAGCGAACTCTCAATAAACATTTCGTTTATGAATAAACGCTAAACCTGAGGGCTATATCATAATGATATAGCCTTTTTTTTATCCAAAAAGTGCCAAGGAGATATAATCATGAGCTTTCCATTAAAAACGTTGGTGGCAAGTATGGTTTTAGTGATGTCAGTGTCCGCAGCCGCGCAAGCGACAAACAAAGTGGTCATTGCCCATCGTGGTGCAAGTGGTTACTTACCTGAACACACCTTACCCGCTAAAGCGATGGCTTATGCACAAGGTGCAGATTTTCTAGAACAAGATTTAGTGATGACGAAAGATAATGAGCTGGTTGTGCTACATGACCATTATCTTGACCGCGTAACAGATGTGGCTGAGCGATTCCCCGATCGCGCACGAAAAGATGGCCGTTATTATGCGATTGACTTTACGCTGCCAGAAATTAAATCCCTGAAGTTCACAGAAGGGTTCGATATTGTTGATGGTAAGAAAGTCCAAAGCTATCCGAACCGTTTCCCTATGGGTAAATCTGATTTCCGTGTTCACACCTTCCAAGAAGAAATTGAGTTTGTTCAAGGCTTGAACAAATCAACGGGCAAAAATATTGGTATTTATCCAGAAATTAAAGCGCCTTGGTTCCACCAGCAAGAAGGCAAAGATATTACCAAGAAAACCCTAGAGGTGTTAAAAGCGTATGGTTACACAGATAAAGACTCGAATGTTTATCTGCAATCTTTTGATCCCAATGATCTAAAACGCATCAAAAACACATTAATGCCTGAAATGGGGATGAACCTTAAATTAGTTCAATTGATTGCCTATACCGATTGGGAAGAAACACAAGAGAAAAAACCGGATGGAACATGGGTAAACTATAATTACGATTGGATGATGAAACCAGGTGCGATGAAAGAAATTGCAACTTATGCAGATGGTATTGGCCCTGATTATCATATGTTAATTAATGAAGATTCCACTCCAAATAATATCAAAGTGAATGGTATGGTAAAAGAAGCCCACGAAAACAACATGGCGGTTCACCCATTCACTATTCGTGTCGATAAACTACCTAAATATGCCAAAGATGGGCAACAGCTTTATGACATCATATACAATCAGGCCGATGTTGATGGTGCCTTTACCGACTTCCCTGATCTAGGGGTTAAGTTCTTAGAGCAACAGAAGCAGAAATAATCGCTTCCGTGCCAAAAACAATAATGCAGCCATTTGGCTGCATTATATAACGATCTATAAGCTTGATAAGCGTTATGCAATCGTGACAGGAAAAGCAATCACATCACTGATCCTTTCAGCATTTAACGCAATCATAATCAAGCGATCAACCCCGACAGCAACACCCGAGCAATCAGGCAATCCATGTTCTAATGCCGCTAATAAATGTTCATCAATCGGTTGAACAGATAGCCCCATCGCTGCACGCTTACGGTTATCTTGTTCAAAACGTTGGCGCTGTTCGCTCGCATCCGTCAATTCATGGAAGCCATTAGCCAACTCCATACCTTTATAATACACTTCAAAACGTTCTGCGACGCGATGGTCTTCAGTGCTAATCACCGCTAAAGAAGCTTGAGTGGCAGGGAAGTGATACACAACAGCGGGCTTTTCTTTACCAATATGTGGCTCAACTCCCATCGTAAACAGCAGCTGTAAAAGCGTATCTTTATCTTCTTCATGAGCAGCTATATTGCTTAAATCAAGGCGTGCCGCCACTTCGCGCAGTTCACTTTTTTCTGCGGATAACGGGTCGATATCTAAATGGCGTAAAAAAGCCTGTTGGTAGGAAAGAAGCTCTGCACTTTCACATTCCAGCACTTGTTGCAATAAGTCATCCACCTCATTAATTAAGCGATACATATCAAAGTGTGGGCGATACCACTCCAGCATCGTAAATTCTGGATTGTGGTGCCTACCCGCTTCTTCATTACGAAAGCTTTTGCCAAGCTGATATATCGGCCCACTGCCAGCAGCAAGTAAGCGTTTCATATGGTATTCAGGACTGGTCATCAAGTAAAGATTGATGCCTTGCGCAGCGCCTGGGCCCACAAAACGTGTTTCAAATGGCACTAGGTGAAAGTCAGTCACAGTAGCCTGACTCATTGCGGGGGTTTCGACCTCTAGTACACAGCGATCAGTAAAAAAACGTCTGATTTCAGCAATAATTTTTGCACGCTGTAACAGGTTAGCGATGGGGGCGGTTGGCTGCCAATTCGCTATATCACTCATTAAGATGACTCCAAAATAAACTTAGTCGTGCAGTGTACTCACCTCTCGGACGACGCACAATGCATTCGTATGCTTAAAAGCACATTTATCTAGTGCAAAACACCATCAAGAAATAATCAGGCTTCTTCATACTAAGGGTGAGTAAAGATGGCATGATTATCCTCGGCTTTACTCGATTAAGCAAACCTTTACAGATAACGGGGCTTTTACCTAAAAATAACGTCGTAAGGTCATGTTAAACGTCTGGGTTTATGCGAGGGAAAACATGATTATTACTTATATTATGTGACAAAGCTGTTAACAAAAAAATGAAACAATTCGCTTTCTCAATACGTTAAAATAGAGAAATTAAAAAATAAAAAAGTGTATTTAAATAAAGAGTGAAGCAAGTCCCAATTTAATATTCGAGATGAATTAAAATCTTCACAGCAAATAACAGTATTATCCTCTTACTTTGAATAAAATCCGACTAGTTTACTTGGTTTTTAATCCTGCCTTTTTATGTAAAAATAATGATAATCATTTGAAATTTCTTTTTATTCATTCTTAACACGCTAAAAATACTCTCATTGTAAAAACATTTTATAAAAAGATGACCCACCTCACATTTCGTGGGTAAATTCACCCAAAACCCCCCTCTATATCAAATTTATCTCTTGGACTATTCGTTATAATTCACAGCACGATAAGTCATTATTAGCTATTATATTATTTACTATTAAAAAAGAGAGATTTGACAATTTGACATTAGGTTGAATTGAAAATGACCTAGCTAATTATCAAAAGTATTTAAAAGAATTTATCAATTTACACTTGAACAATGGAGAAGCGCAGTGCAAACCTTCAATGCCGATTTAGCGATTATCGGGGCCGGGGGCGCAGGCTTACGTGCAGCGATTGCTGCCGCTGAAGCAAATCCCAATATCAAGATTGCTCTGGTCTCAAAAGTATACCCAATGCGTAGCCACACCGTGGCAGCAGAGGGAGGATCAGCCGCAGTTACTCAGGCTCATGACTCCTATGACTATCATTTTAATGATACTGTCGCAGGTGGGGATTGGCTGTGTGAGCAAGATGTCGTCGATTATTTCGTCGAACATTGCCCAACAGAGATGACCCAACTCGAATTATGGGGTTGCCCGTGGAGCCGTAAACCAGATGGTTCAGTTAACGTTCGCCGCTTCGGTGGGATGAAAATTGAGCGCACATGGTTCGCTGCCGATAAAACCGGCTTCCACATGCTCCATACACTCTTCCAGACATCATTAAAATACCCTCAAATTCAACGTTTTGATGAGCATTTTGTTCTCGATATCATTGTTGATGAAGGTCAAGCTCGTGGACTCGTTGCACTTAACATGATGGAAGGTACGAAAGTTCAAATTCGTGCAAATGCGATCGTGATGGCGACGGGTGGTGCAGGCCGTGTTTATCGTTATAACACCAATGGTGGTATTGTAACTGGTGATGGTATGGGTATGGCATTCCGCCATGGCGTACCACTGCGCGATATGGAATTTGTTCAATATCACCCAACTGGATTACCAGGTTCAGGTATCTTAATGACCGAAGGTTGTCGTGGTGAAGGTGGTATTCTGGTTAACAAAGATGGCTACCGTTACCTGCAAGACTACGGAATGGGCCCTGAGACACCACTTGGTAAACCAGAAAACAAGTATATGGAACTCGGTCCTCGTGACAAAGTTTCTCAAGCTTTCTGGCACGAATGGCGTGCAGGACGCACCATTAGCACACACCGTGGTGATGTTGTGTATCTGGATCTTCGCCATCTGGGGGCAGAAAAACTCCATGAGCGTTTACCGTTCATTTGTGAATTAGCGAAAGCTTACGTGGGCGTTGACCCAGTAACAGACCCAATTCCTGTCCGCCCAACCGCTCACTACACCATGGGTGGTATCGAAACAGATCAACGCACTGAAACACGCATTAAAGGCCTATTTGCAGTGGGTGAGTGTTCTTCTGTTGGCTTGCACGGTGCAAACCGTTTAGGTTCTAACTCACTGGCAGAACTGGTGGTATTTGGTCGTTTAGCGGGTGAAGAAGCTGCACGCCATGCCGCCGAAGCAACCCCTGCAAATGCCAGCGCCATTGAAGCACGTACCCGCGATATCGAAAATGACCTGCAAAAACTCATGAACCAGAAAGGGAAAGAGAGCTGGTCGAAAATTCGCGATGAAATGGGTATTTCAATGGAAGAAGGTTGCGGTATCTACCGTACACCTGAGTTAATGCAAAAAACCGTTGATAAGATTGCCGAACTGAAAGAACGCTTTAAACACGTCGAAATTACTGACCATAGCAGCGTCTTTAACACTGACCTACTGTATACCATTGAATTAGGCTTTGGCCTTGATGTGGCGGAATGTATGGCTCACTCTGCAATTAACCGAAAAGAATCACGTGGTGCTCACCAACGTCTGGACGAAGGCTGCACTGAGCGTGATGATGTGAATTTCCTTAAACATACTTTGGCATTCTATAACCCAGAGGGCTCCCCTCGTTTAGAATACAGTGATGTGAAAATCACGAAATCTCAGCCAGCTAAACGTGTTTACGGTGCCGAAGCTGAAGCTCAAGATAAGGCAAAGAAGGAGCAAGCTAATGGATGATATGAAACACCTAAAAATGGAGATCATGCGTTACAATCCGGAAACGGATAGTGAGCCCCATTTGGTGACGTATGATGTCCCTTACGACGAGCAAACTTCTTTGTTAGATGCATTAGGCTATATCAAAGATAACCTCGCTCCAGACCTGTCTTACCGTTGGTCTTGTCGTATGGCGATTTGTGGTTCTTGCGGTATGATGGTCGATAAAGTGCCTAAACTGGCGTGTAAAACATTCCTGCGTGAATACCCGCAAGGTATGAAAGTTGAGCCATTAGGTAACTTCCCAATCGAGCGCGACCTTGTTGTCGATATGACCCACTTTATTGAGCGTTTAGAAGCCATCAAACCGTACATCATCGGTAATGATCGTAAACCTTCTGAGGGTCCAAACAAACAAACGCCTGCACAGATGGCCAAATACCATCAGTTCTCAGGCTGTATCAACTGTGGTCTGTGCTATGCAGCTTGCCCACAGTTTGGACTGAACCCAGAGTTCATCGGCCCAGCAGCAATCACATTGGCAGAGCGCTACAATTTAGATAACCGAGACCATGGTGCGAAAGAGCGCATGACCTTATTAAATGGTGACAATGGTGTCTGGAGCTGTACGTTTGTAGGCTACTGTTCTGAAGTCTGTCCTAAGCATGTCGACCCTGCTGGCGCTATTCAGCAAGGAAAAGTTGCCAGCGCGCAAGACTTTGTTATCGCCATGCTGAAGCCACGATAAGGAGAATTGAAGTCATGACTACAAAACGTAAACCCTATGTCAGAGAAATGAAGGGCGACTGGTGGCAAAAGCTGGGTTTCTACCGCTTTTACATCATGCGTGAAAGCACCTCAGTCCTTCAGGTCTGGTTCAGTATTTTAGTCCTGTATGGGGTATTTGCGCTAAAAAGCGGTCCTGAATCATGGGCTGGCTTTGTTGGGTTCTTAAGTAACCCAATCATTCTTATCATTAACATTATTACACTGGCTGCTACATTGCTGCACACCACAACGTGGTTCAACCTTGCACCAAAGGCCGTCAGTATTATTGTGAAAGATAAGAAAATGTCTGATGAGCCTATCGTTAAAGGCTTCTGGGCTCTCACGATTGTTGTTACCGCAGCAATCTTAGCTATCGCATTGTTATTTTAATCTAAGGAGAATCTGATGAATCTAACGCCTAAACGTTCCGATGAGCCGATTTTCTGGGGATTATTTGGTGCAGGTGGTATGTGGAGCGCCGTAATTGGCCCTGCTATCATCATTCTGTTAGGAATTTTAATTCCACTGGGTGTTGCACCAGAAATGCTGAGCTATGAGCGTATTATGGCATTTAGCCAAAGCTTTATCGGCCGTGTTTTCTTATTACTGATGATTATCCTGCCAGTTTGGTGTGGTATGCACCGTATCCACCACACACTGCACGATTTTAAAATCCATGTCCCAGCGACAAAATGGGTTTTCTATGGTGGGTCTGCAATCATTAGTGTTATTGCCCTGATTGGTGTATTTACCTTGTAATCACGCAATAATCTAAAAACGAACCAATACCCCATACGTGAAAACGATGGGGTATTTTTTATGGCTAGGAAATTAAAGTTTAATCATGAAATTTAATAGAAAATAACCCTTAAACTACGCAAAAATAGATATTACCTGTTCTAAAATAGTGTTTATTTTAATTCAGACTAACCTTAGTTGTTATAAAAAATCGGCTTGTTATGATAAGTAAAGGATAATAAAAACTTAATTTATCCAATTTAAATCAATAAGTTAAACTAATCATATTTACTTAAACAAGTTAGAGACTAACCGTCTCTATTTTTATATCACTCATGGTAAGAGAAAATAAAATGAAATTTAAAGGATTATTTATTTCGCTGTTTCTTTCTGGAGTCATAATATTACCCGCCCATGCCAATTCGTTTTCTACGGGAAATGAAAGTGCTAATGAAATGCCAACCGAAAAAGATTTCTATAATGAATGTGTCAGCACAAACACCTACAGTTATTTGCCCATGGCAGGGGAAGCACAATCTTCAGTAGATAAAAAACGGGCAAAGCAACAAGCGGCTGTTGAGAAAAAATGTAAGTGTGTTGCACCACTTGAGTATAAATTGTTCTATGAGTTAGTGGGTAATGACCCTGAAGCATTCGCAAAAAGAATGCAAGCAGACCAACAATTGGCGATGCAAACGGCACAAAAAGCAGTCGATAGAAAACGCCAAATAGATAAGCAATGCTCTAAATAGTTTTCCCCAGTTTAAGGTATGGCTCTACATTTATTTGCCATACCTTAACACTTAAGGTTTAAGGCCTTGAATTAACGCATCTAAACCAAATAAAAATGCGTCAGTTCCATCATCATTATCCATAATTTGGATAGCAGATTGTAACAATGGAGGCATTACATTCTCATCGTTCTGTTCTCTCTCTCCCTGTGCAGCACGATGTTCTTGCTGCTCAAGTACGCTTCCCAATGTAAAATGCCCCACTGCACTAATCGCATACAAACCCGTTTTTAATGAAAAGCCGTTATCCACCATAAATTGCAGCTGGGTTTCTACCGTGAAATATTGCTCCGCACTAGGCCGAGTCCCTAGATGTACTTTTGCCCCATCTCGGTAGCTCAATAGCGCTCGACGGAAGCTTAACGCATTATTTCGCAAAAATTCCTGCCATGTCTCACTGTCTTTTGGCAATGGGTGGTCATGATGGCGCTTTAGCATTTCAACGGATAATTCATCCAACAAAGCCCGCTTATTTTTCACATGCCAGTACAACGTTGGCTGCTCTACACCAAGCTTTTGAGCTAACTTTCGTGTTGTTACCCCTTCCATCCCCACTTCATTTAGTAAGTCTAATGCAGCGGTAATAATGGTCTCTTTGTTTAATCGCGCCATGAGCATCTCCTTATTTTTTCATTGACACTCTATCACTGATAGGGATATATTCCAAATCTATCACTGATAGAGAAAAAACCATGAATAAATTTGCGATTACCGCGTTAACGATCACCGCCCTTGATGCGATGGGGATCGGGTTGATCATGCCAGTTTTACCAGCCTTACTCCGTGAATATGTCTCCATAGAACACTTGGCAAATCATTACGGCATCTTGTTGGCTTTATATGCCATCATGCAGGTCTTTTTTGCTCCAATACTTGGCAAATGGTCTGATAAATTCGGCCGCAGACCCATCTTGTTGGTCTCCCTTGCAGGGGCAGCGCTGGACTACACTTTGTTGGCTTTATCCAGTTCACTATGGATGCTGTATTTAGGCCGCCTAATTTCAGGGATCACCGGTGCAACAGGTGCGGTCGCCGCTTCTGTTATTGCCGACCATACACTGCCACAACAACGTACCAAGTGGTTTGGTCGTTTAGGGGCTGCGTTTGGCGTGGGTTTAATCGCTGGCCCTGCAATTGGCGGTTTTGCTGGGCAGTTATCTCCTCACTTGCCTTTTGTGATTGCGGCGGTCTTAAATGCATGCTCTTTTGTGGTGATTTGGGTTATTTTTAAAGATCAACGTAAGACCGCCGTACAGGATGATCAGCATGAAGATCAACCGTCGCCAATTCCCTTTATGCAAATAATAAAACCAATCATCCTGCTGCTTTTCGTCTTTTTTATGGCACAGCTCATTGGGCAGATCCCTGCCACTACTTGGGTATTATTTACCGAAAGCCGCTTTCAATGGGGCAGTATGGAAGTCGGATTATCTTTAGCGGGGCTTGGTGTGATGCATGCGTTATTTCAAGCATTCGTTGCAGGGGCAATTGCTAAGAAATTTAATGAAAAAACAACGATTTTACTGGGCTTCATGGTAGATGGCTGCGCATTTTTGATTTTATCACTGCTCACACAAGGCTGGATGATTTACCCAACGCTAATTCTGCTAGCCGGGGGCAGCATCGCCCTTCCTGCACTTCAAGGGCTAATGTCTACGCAAGTGAGCCAAGAAAACCAAGGTAAACTACAAGGTATTCTTGTCAGTTTAACCAATGCCACAGGCGTCGTTGGCCCACTGTTGTTTAGCTTTATTTATGGCCAAACATTATCGTTTTGGGATGGCTGGGTGTGGTTAATTGGGGCGTTAATGTATTTATTTTTGATCATCGCTTATTTACTTTTTCAGCAAAAAGTAACCTATAGAACCAAGAAGGCCATACTTTCAATGGACTAACTTTTAACACATCGCCTTTCAATGCTATGATGCATTATTCCTACTGTTTTTTAGAACAAGACATTAAGAGACAAACCCAATGACACAACCACCTAAGAAGCCAAGAACAAAACCTGCAGAAGAACGGCTTGATGACCTGATGAATGCAGCGGAAGAGCTCTTTCTGTCTAAAGGGTTTGTCAACACAACTGTCAGTGAAATTGTGCGCTCTGCGGATGTGGCGAAAGGGACGTTTTACCACTACTTCCAGTCAAAAAATGACATCATGGAAGCCTTACGCACTCGCTATATGGATTGGTATTTAGGAAATATTGATGACGCGCTCGCCCTGCAAAAAAGTGCGGCGCATAAACTCCAGTCTTGGTGCGAAAACAGTGTCAAATATTACGTTGAAAAACAACAGGTTCATGACATGCTGTTTCATGATGAATATCACGGTCGCAGTAATGACCATGAAACGCGCGCAGTCCTGCAAATCAAAGCAATTTTAACCCTTGGCGAAAAAAACCAAGAATGGTCAGCCCTTCCTCCAGACCTTCTTGCCACCATGATTTACCACTCTATGCATGCCGCCGTGGACAACCTCGCCAATAGCCATGAATATACTCAACAAAATTTAGGCGAAATTTTGTATAAGCGATTTAGCCAACTGATTAAATAAAAAATACAGCGAGTGAATCGCCCAGACGAGCTCGCGTTGTTTTAATCTCACACAAAAAAATATTTCGAACGCTGTCATATTTATTTTTAATATCAATACGATAAATAATTTCTCACTCACCCTACGAATCCCTTTCTTCAATATTAAATGCAAATGATTATTAATTAGATTGACTGATGGTCGGTCGACGATCTATGCTAACGCCATAAAATTTCTCTTTTACTTTATTGGCTAAAATTGCATGCATAAATTTACTCATCGAACCTACACGCTTTCCACCCTAAGTTTATTGGTCTGCGCCCTGATTTGCTCAAATACCGCAAATGCAAAGCCCAAAACAGACGTCTTGGTCGTCACTGCCGCAGAAAACCAAGGCCAAGAACCTATTGGCTATGCCAGTAAAACTCAATCTACTGCCACAAAAAGCTCAGCCACCTTATTGGAAACGCCGCAATTTGTTTCGGTGATTAAACGCGAGCAAATGGATACTTTGCCTTCTGAATCAATCAGCCAAGCCTTACGCTACAGCGCAGGCGTAACCAGTGAAAAATTTGGCGCCTTTGGTGGCGGTATCGATTTTTCAAAAATTCGTGGTTTCGATGCAGATTATTACTTGGATGGATTACGGGTTATCGGCAACAGTGGGATCTGGGGGCCGCAAGTTGATTCATGGACACTCAATAGTATCGAAGCCGTTCATGGGCCGTCATCTGCACTGTATGGTCAAGGAGGAGCTGGGGGGGTTATCAATATGCAATCACGCCGCCCAAGTGCCAATGAATCACATCAAATTCAGTTCCAAAAAGGCAATTTTGATAACAATGCCGTCAAATTTGATACCACTGGAGCCATGAATGACGATGAAACATTGCTATATAGAATGAATGGATTAGCGCTATCAACGGATTCACAAGTGAATTCCTCGAAGCAATCTCGCTACTTACTGGCCCCTTCTATCACATGGCAACCCAATGAAAAACTCAATTGGACAGTCTTAAGCCAATATCAACATGATCCACACATTGGCCACTATAATACCTTGCCTGCTCAAGCAATTGGCTTGCTACCGAACCCAAATGGAAAGCTGGATTTCACTCAAAACTACAGTGACCCCAAACATGAAAAATCCACACGTACACAGTGGTCAGTGACCTCATTAGTTGACTACCAAGTCAGCTCGTCCGTCACACTGAAACAAAATATGCGCTACTCTGATGTAGATACCCACATTAAACGAGACTTCACGCGCGGCTTCTTAGCGGGGGATCGGTTACTCACCGCGGTTTACCAAGATTCACCAAGCAAATCCAAAACCTTTGTTGCTGATAACCAACTGGTTTATAAAGTTAAAACTGGCGATATTCGCCACGAGTTACTCACTGGGTTTGATTTTCAAACTGGAAAGCTGGATAAAGACTGGTGGGGCTCGCAAACCGTCAGTTTCGATCCATGGGTGAAACCTCATCATCCTGAATTTAAACCTTACCCCGTTTCCCGCACATCAACAACCCAACGTTTTGATCGTTATGGGGTTTATCTACAAGACCAACTTAGTTGGCAACAATGGGATTTGATCCTCAGTGGACGCTATGATTGGTCTTATTTAGATACTGATAATAACCTCTCTCACACAACGCAAAAAAATGACACTTCCGCTTGGAGCCAACGCGTTGGGCTAACCTATGCTTTTGAAAATGGCTTTTCGCCATGGATCAGTTTTTCCGATAGCTTTGACCCCGTTTTAGGGACAGATGCGGATGGAAAATCCTTTATCCCAACCGAATCAAAACAAGCCGAAGTGGGGCTTAAATACCAATCGGATAACCTCATGGCAAGCGTTGCAGCGTATGAGTTAGAACAAAAAAATGTCACCACCCATAACCCGCTAAATCCAGATTACTATAATCAAACAGGGAAAATTCGCTCTCGTGGGGTTGATTTTGAAAGCCGTATAGCATTAACACCGTCAGTGAATGTCATGGTGAGCTATGCCTTTACTGATAATAAAATCACCGAAAGCCAAGACCTTTCAGTCTTAAATAAGCACCCTGTTCAAGTCCCTAAACACAGCGGCTCCGCATGGGTTGACTACCGTTTTCACTCCCCTTACCTCGAAGGCGCTTTAGTCGGCGTTGGCGTGCGTTATCTCGGCGAAACATGGGGTGACAACACCAACACATTTAAAGTACCAGCAGTCTGGCTTGGCGATATTAGCGCAAGGTACCAAATGGATGCATTAGCCCCTGAACTCACGGGTATGGAATTGGGGTTAACTGTCAGTAATGTCACCAATAAATCCTACGTTGCCAGCTGTACCAGTTCCACCTATTGCAGTATTGGCACGAATAGAACGTTACTTGCCACACTTAATTACTACTTTTAATTCAATAGGTAAGCAACTTATGGAAAGTTCTAAAAGGAATTTGATTAAGGCAGGGTTAGCAATGGCGACGTTAAGTGCAATGCCTTGCCCAGTTGTCGCAGCCGCAATGCCCAAGGTGACAGACATCCTTGGACGCACTATTGCTTACCCAGAAAATGCACAGAAAATTTATTTGGCTGACCCATCACTGATTTTTCTCTTTGCCACATTGGGAATACCCAATTTTGTGGAGAAACTTGTCGCTGTTCCCAGTAACTTTCGTACTGCTGATTTGCGTAGTTACCAACAATACTGTACGGCGTTTCCTAAGATTGAACAATTACCCCACCTCCCCGCGATCGGCGGGGCGCAAGCTAATTTGGAAACGATTTTGGAGCTCAAACCTGACATTATTTTCACGACAACGGGCACATTTTCGGGTCTACAAGCCAATGGGCTTCTTATGCTTTTACTGCGCGCTAATGTCCCTGTTATTGCCCTTGATATGAGTGTTGACCCACTCACCAATACGCCGAAAAGCATTGCGATTATGGGGAAAGTCTTTGGTTTACAAGAAAGGGCTCATCGCATCAATCGATTTATTAAAACACAACTAGATAATGTAAATACTCGCCTCGCTAATGCAAATCCTATAAGGCCAAAAGTACTCCTTGAGCGTGCAGCAGGTTTTACTGAAGAGTGTTGCTTAGCCTACGGAGACGGAAATTTTGGTCAGTTTCTCTCGTTTGCGGGTGGAGAGAATATTGCTAACCAATACATTCATGGAACATATGGTGTTCTAAACCAAGAGACGATTATTCACACCCAAGCTCAAATGGTGATTGTCACCGGCACCGATTGGAGTGGCTATAACCCGAAAGGCAATTGGGTAGGATTAGGCCCTGGTGCAGATTTACCGCTAGCAAAACAAAGGCTTAAAATTTTAATGCAGCGTAATGCCTTTAAAACATTGCATGCAGTCAAACAGCAGCATGTTCATGCTATTTGGCACACTTTTTACGACAGCCCATTTGGCTTTATTGCCGCTCTAAAATTTGCGACTTGGTTACACCCTAGCATATTCCCTGATCTGGATGTTAATACGGTTTTCAAAGATTTTACTGAACAGTTCTTACCCATCAAGTGGCAAGAAGGCTACTGGGTTTCCCTTTAAAACAGAGGATTATGATGACCACAATTTATTCCCCTGATCCACTACGAACCCAAGTTGAAAAACAAAGCCATGGGCAACGAACCATTATTTACAGCCCTAAAGGCCAGCCGAACTATGTCTTCATCGTACCCCAGTTTGATTTACAAGACATTTCCCCCTCTTTAGGCACTGGTATCCATCCAGCTTTTATCATTCATGAGCGCCCTATTGATGCCTTTTTCTACGCCTGTTACAGCGCAAGTTTGCGAGATGATGAATTAGTTAGCCAACCCAACCAATCACCCGCATGCAATTTAGATTTAGCGCAATTTCAATCATTAGCGCAACAATCAGGTAAAGGCTGCCATATCAGTACTAACGCAGAGTGGAGTGCCATCTCAGCCTTAACTAATCAACACAATAACCTTATTCATGGTAATACGGATTACGGCCGTAATTATTTTAACCATGATGAATTTATTCCACGAATTGACGGGCTAGCGACTGGCGGTTTGCAAGGCACCCCGACAACCCCAACTAATGCACAATGGGAAAGCTGGTACCATAATCACCAACTTTCAGGGATAAGCGATTTGGTCGGTAACCTTTGGGAGTGGCAAACAGGTGCACGCCTAGTCGCGGGAGAAATTCAAATCATAAAAAATAATGATGCCGCTATTCATCTTGATGACGCATTGTTAGATTGGCGAGCTATTGATATGAGTAGTGGTGAGTTAATCCCCCCTAATAGCCCATCAAGTGCAAAATATGATTCACCAATAGCCAAACTTGATGGCAATGCTGGCACCCCGATAATCTCGACACAGATCCATCATTTTAATGGTGAGCCAATGGATTCAGGCTACCCACTGGGCCTGTTAGATAGCCCGTTTCGATTGGTTGGAACGACCGAGGGTGAACAAATTCCGACTTTATTGAAGATATTGGGTCTCGCCCCTTACAAAATTAAACAATCAGATGATCAAATCTATCTGCGTAACTATGGTGAACGCGCCTTAATGCGCGGTGGTGCGTGGTATTCACAACATAGCGCAGGCATTGATGCATTTTGCCTTAGCCATACTCGATTGCATAAAAGTACCACTGTCGGTGCCCGGACTGCATGGGTCTTGTAGCGGTTTTGTTACTCTAAAAAATAGTGCGCATCCCCTCATTCAGCTCATTGAACGAGGGGATGAATGGAGAAAAAGCTAAGTATGAGCGTGCTTTGGTAGTAAATAGGAAATAAAATACGATAACCCACAAACAGCGATAAATGCCCCAACGTAAGCTAAGTGATATTGGCTAAGGTAACTGACAATTAAAGGCGTGATCCCTCCAAGAGAAGCTGAAGCGCCATTATAACCAATGCCTAAAATTGCCGCCTGCCCATTTGACTTACTGATGAGAACTGCTGATAAATTACACAATATCATTGCTGAATAAACAGACATTAGTAGTTGAGCTATTAGTACGAGTAATAAGTTATTCGTTTGCAATATGAGATAAAGCGGTGCAGAACAGAAAACCATTAATATGACGCCAATATTAAAGACCTGCTTAGCTGAGCTGTATTTATCCGTTAGCCAACCACATATTAACATGAGGAGTAAAAGTAAACTTGACGATAAAATTGCGTAATAGTTTTTTATTTCTTCAATCTTTAATTGCTCTATTATCAATGATGTTGATAGGTTTTGAGAATAAAATGTAACAGTTCCAGGAATTGTGAATAAAAACACCCAAAACACATTCTTCCAATTAATTGATTGTTTATCTTTAGAAATCACTTGATAATTTGGAAGATTAAACCTAAACCAAAAACTCATTAAGATATTTGCAACCCCTATGAATAAGGGAATTCGCCAACCTATTGATTGCATCATATCTTCATTCAGCGTATTTTTTAACACCAAAACAATGCCTAAAGAAGCAATAACACCAAGCAAAGAACTACCGACAATAATAGACGAAACTCTTGCTTGCTCTCTAATATGTGCATCTTTAAATAAGTAGGTAATTAAAGACGGATACTCCCCTGCAAAACTAAATGACAAAGCGAGTTGTAATATTAATATAGCAACTGGTGTATAGTTACCTAATAGTTCAATAGGTAATATAGCCATCATTAATGTTGCAATACCTGTAATTAAGCTTGTTAATATTAAGGCAGGTTTTTTCCCAACCGTATCTGCATAGCGCCCTATAATATATCCGCCTAAAGGCCGTATTAAAAAACGCAGTGCAAATATCCCCCAAACCATTTCTGTCGCTTGCTCATAACCTAACTTTGTTAGCTCAGCGCTCAAATAAGTTGATATTGCAGCAAAAACAGCAATATCATAGTATTCGAGTGCATTACCTGCGACGGCACCAAACCTGAATTTCCATTTCATCTTTTTATCCTTATCATCCCTAGAATTTCATACATCAGCTATCTTATACATTGAAAATTAAGGATAATTGACTAAAGTTTCTAAGCAGGCGAGTGTAATTCCATTTTCTTTTAATGCACTAAATAAGCCACTTGAAGAAGCATGAGGGCAAGAAAGTTTCTCTTTAATCCTTTGAATTCGTTTGTGTTCACACACCTCTGAACATCCCTGTGCATAGCTAATTTCCTTTATTTTACAATGAGATAGAAGCATTCTTATTGTAATAATTTCTTTTCGAGTAAAGCGAATATTTCCAAAACGCATATACTGGTGAATATCTAAAATTTCACTTTCTAAGTCATTAATACTGTTCTTACCTTCTATTGGTATATCTAAACGACTTCTTAATGGTAAATAATTTTCATCATTTTGTTTCCATACTCCGTGAGTATAATCAGAAATAATAGGTCGGCATTTATATATTGCCATTATATCTTTTATCGATAACTTTCGTTTAGAATTAATTGACGTAATTTCATATACACTTCCATATTTAGCACAAAAATCCACTTTTAGTTTACACTTATCTGTTCTTAATAAGGTGTTCATATATTCTTTTGAGTAGTTACTCCAATACTGTATCCCTGTCGATAGCCGCTCACCAATCACTTTATCCAAATCCGCATCCCAATACATCAGAACCCAATCATAATTACTCGATGTAGTATAAACCTGCCTATTTAAAATATCTACTTTTGAAAAAGACAAGTCAATATCATTCCAATCAAAATAATTAGAAAAAGTATTTTTTAAACCTGAACATGTTTTTTCCAAGAGTTCACCCTTAACATCCATAATAATTCCTTTTAATATAATTAAATGTTAATAAAAAAAATAATAACCAAGGATATATATCACTATCACAGAATAAAAAACATTCAAAGTATAATTTAATAATAGTATTAAAAAAAGAAAATAAAAAATACAGTAATATTATTCTTAAAACTACCAAGCATTATTCAACTAATAACACTGGAGATATTATGAAACAAGATTGGCACCCAGCTGACATCATTGCGGCAATAAAGAAAAAAGACTCTTCCCTTGCTGAATTATCGCGTTCCGCAGGGCTAAATTCATCAACACTTAACAATGCACTATCAAGGCGTTGGCCAAAGGGAGAAAGAATCATTGCAGAGTTTTTAGGTATGGAACCTGCAGAAATTTGGCCATCTCGTTATAACGAAAAATAACAAAAGAGCCGTTTTCTTTATGCCCAAAAAATATCAAAAAATAAAGCGGGTAACTTTTTCTGTCACCCGCTTATTATTCATTTTTAATTAAATAATACTTGATTTGAAAACTAACTCGATATTTTTAAGCCAATTAGCCCTGTAATAATCAACGCAAGGCTTAATAAACGAAACATATTCGCAGATTCACCAAGGAAAATAATCCCAACAATAGCCGTACCCACAGCACCAATCCCCGTCCAAATTGCATAAGCCGTTCCGACAGGTAAGTCACGCATAGCATAGGCTAATAAGCCCATACTGGCGATAATCGCGACAATTGTAATAATACTAGGTGTTAAGCGTGTAAAGCCATGGGCGTACTTTAACCCTACAGCCCAAACCACTTCGAGTAAACCTGCAAATAAAAGGACGATCCATGCCATGGTCGTTGCTCCCGTATATAACTCGGGGTCGTCCCCATAATTGAATGACGAGATCCAGGTCGTCCTGAATACGTGTGATGTGTACCTCATTATAAACATTCACCAGCACAGACTCAAGCAACGAAAAATAACAAATAAATATAAATTAGCGACCTTTTTTAACCTGTTTATTCTGTTTTTTGCTCATAAGCATCATTGATATCGCACTCCCTCCTTAGCAAGGGTAAAGTAGAAAATCTTATCGAGCCTATCCATCGAGAAATTAGCATGAATTTCAAAGATATATTACTTGCCCTCTGTGTGGTCATTATTTGGGGTGTTAATTTTGTCATTATCAAGCTCGGTGTGACCGCGCTTCCGCCATTACTCCTTGGGGCATTGCGCTTTGTTTTTGTTGCCTTTCCTGCCATTTTTATTTTCAAGCGGCCTAAAATTCCGTTTAAATTGTTATTATTGTATGGGTTAACCATCAGCTTTGGTCAATTTGCCTTTTTATTCTGTGCTATCCGCGTTGGTATGCCTGCGGGGATCACCTCCGTTATTTTGCAATCTCAAGCCTTTTTTACCTTATTACTTGGTGCCATGATTTTAAAGGAAACGCTACAACCAACCCATTTTATTGGCATGTTTATCGCTATCGCAGGATTAACGGTGTTAGCCAATGGTGCGACAGCAGGCGGGTTAGATGATATTCCAATGCTCGGTTTGGCATTCACATTAATTGCTGGTTTATCATGGGCTTGTGGTAATATTACCAACCGAATTATTATGCAAAATCAAGGTGCAGAAAAATGCAGTGCGTTGTCTCTCGTCAGTTGGAGTGCGCTGATCCCCATTATTCCTTTCCTAATTAGTTCGTGGATACTTGAGGGCGAAGATGCCATTGTGGACGGATTAACAGGCTTTGATTGGCCTGTGCTCGGAGTGATTTTGTATTTAGCTTATTTATCCACTTTTGTCGGTTACGGCCTATGGGGTGTACTGCTCGGGCGCTATGAAGCATGGCGTGTTGCACCGTTTTCATTATTAGTGCCAGTGTTCGGTTTAAGCAGCAGTGCATTATTCCTTGGTGAGCATATTAATGGCATACAAGTCGCTGGTTTAATTTTGATCATGTTCGGTCTTATTACGACGCTTTTTGGCAAAAAAATTATCCAACGCTTAAGACACACCTAAGATAACTCATTTGATTACCGAAGGTTTTTAACTTTCGGTAATCAACACTCTCATTCGTTTCCATTTTATTCTCCCACCTCTTTTTTTAGATGAAAATATTGCATTATTAATAAAAATAAGATAAATACCAACACCACTAGCTATTCGCTAGTTCAAAACCAGATAAAATCCAATAAATGATCTTGGATTAGTGATATTCACTGCAATTATCGAATTTATCTAAAATTTCAATTAGGTGTCTCGTTTTAGCTACTTTTTCTTTAACTTAACTATCGCTATATCTTCCTCAGTTTTACTTAAATAAATAACAGATATCATTCATTGAACAGATGGGGATGACTATGGGTAAACAATTTATTTGGATTGTGCTCGCTCTGCTCGGTGCTTTTTCACTCGGTTACATCGCCTTATATCGTGGTGAACAAATAAATGCGCTGTGGATTGTGGTCGCAGCAGTATGTATTTATCTCATTGCGTACCGTTATTATGGGTTGTTTATCGCGAAAAAAGTCCTGCAAGTTGACGAAACACGTATGACACCAGCAATTCGTCATAATGATGGATTAGATTACGTTCCAACAGATAAAAAAGTGTTATTTGGTCACCATTTTGCTGCGATTGCAGGCGCTGGCCCCTTAGTCGGTCCAGTGCTTGCCGCGCAAATGGGTTACCTCCCTGGTATGCTGTGGTTGCTTGCTGGAGTCGTACTCGCAGGCGCCGTACAAGACTTTATGGTGTTGTTTGTTTCGACACGCCGAGATGGACGTTCGCTCGGCGAGTTAGTCAAAGAAGAAATGGGCAATACCGCAGGTGTTCTCGCTTTGATAGCCTGCTTTATGATCATGGTGATCATTTTAGCAGTACTTGCGATGATCGTAGTAAAAGCCTTAACTCACAGTCCATGGGGAACCTACACCGTCGCATTCACTATTCCACTGGCGATTTTTATGGGGATCTATACCCGTTATATTCGCCCAGGGCGCATTGGTGAAGTGTCTATTATTGGGCTGGTGTTCCTTGTTTTCGCTATTATTTCAGGTGGATGGGTTGCCGAAAGTGAAACATGGGCACCGTACTTTGACTATACTGGCGTACAATTAACGTGGATGTTAGTTGGATACGGCTTTGTTGCCGCTGTTTTGCCCGTTTGGTTGCTGCTTGCACCGCGTGATTACCTTTCAACCTTCCTAAAAATCGGGACGATTATTGGTCTCGCTATTGGTATTTTAATTTTAAACCCAAACCTGCAAATGCCATCACTCACGAAATATATTGATGGTACAGGCCCTGTATGGGCAGGAGATTTGTTCCCATTCTTATTTATTACTATTGCCTGTGGTGCTGTTTCTGGCTTCCATGCACTGATTTCTTCGGGTACTACGCCGAAGATGTTAGCGAATGAGAACCAAGCTTGTTTTATCGGCTACGGCGGTATGTTAATGGAGTCATTTGTTGCCATCATGGCGTTAGTCGCAGCGTGTGTGATTGACCCTGGTGTGTATTTCGCCATGAACAGTCCAATGGCAATGTTGGCACCAGCAGGCACCGAAGATGTGGTCGCTTCTGCCGCACAAGTGGTGAGCAGTTGGGGCTTCCAAATCACCCCAGAGCAGCTCAACACCATTGCCAATGAAGTCGGTGAAACCAGTATTATCTCCCGTGCTGGTGGTGCGCCAACGCTTGCTGTTGGGATGGCCTATATTCTGCATGGGGCGCTTGGTGGTCTGATGAATGTGGCGTTCTGGTACCACTTTGCCATCTTATTTGAAGCATTATTTATTTTAACCGCGGTGGATGCAGGAACTCGAGCGGCACGTTTTATGCTACAAGATTTACTGGGAGTGGTGTCTCCATCCTTGAAACGTACTGATTCATTACCTGCCAACTTGATTGCAACGGCATTGTGTGTGCTCGCATGGGGATATTTCCTCCATCAAGGTGTTGTCGACCCACTTGGTGGTATTAATACCTTATGGCCGCTTTTTGGTATCGCAAACCAGATGCTGGCAGGTATGGCGTTAATGCTGTGTGCCGTGGTACTGTTCAAAATGAAGCGCCAAAAATATGCATGGGTTGCCCTTGTCCCAACGGCTTGGTTGCTGATTTGTACTATGACGGCAGGCTGGGAAAAGACCTTCAGTGAAGATGCCCGCGTTGGTTTCTTAGCTGTAGCGAATAAATTCCAAGCGATGATTGATAGTGGCAATATTCCAGTGCAATATACCGAATCTCAGCTTACACAGTTGATTTTCAATAACCGTTTAGATGCAGGCTTAACGATTTTCTTTATGATTGTCGTGGTATTACTGGCTCTATTCTCCATCCGCACTGCGTTGAAGGCGTTAAAATCTGACCAACCAACTGCGAATGAAGTACCATACGAGCCAATGCCTGCCAACTACGAGGAAATCGTGGCAAATACGCGCCATCATTGATTTTCGCGGAAAAGTTTTTCATGTTGCGGGTACACGCTCTTTCTCCAAAATAATTGAAGCTACAACACAAAATACTCTAAATAGTTTGCGTTGTAGCTAGGCGGCAAGCTTGTTAAGCCCTAGGAGCATACACAAAGTATGTGACTAGGGTTAACAAGCGAAGCCAACACCGCTACAACACAAAATATGACGAGGATTTATGTTTGGAAACTTAGGAAAAGCAGCGAGATACCTCGGCCAAGCGGCAAAAATGATGGTCGGCGTTCCCGACTACGACAACTACGTCGCCCATATGCAGCGGACTCACCCCGATCAAACTCCGATGACTTACGAGGAGTTTTTTAAAGAGCGCCAAGATGCACGTTATGGCGGAAAAGGTGGGTTTAAGTGCTGTTAGGCCAGAAAAAGATGCAAAAAAAGCCGTGGCACTCGACCACGGCTTTTTATTTTTAACGATTCCGTATAGGATACGCCGTTATTTTACGCGTGAAACGTATTCGCCTGAGCGAGTATCAACACGGATAACTTCACCGATCTGAACAAACAGAGGAACCTTAACAACTGCGCCAGTGCTCAGTGTTGCAGGTTTTCCACCTGTACCTGCGGTATCACCTTTCAGGCCTGGGTCAGTATCGGTAATTTCTAACTCAACAAAGTTAGGTGGCGTTACCGCGATAGGACGACCGTCCCACAGTGTTAAAATACATTCTGCTTGGTCAACTAACCATTTTGCGTTGTCGCCAACGGTTTTTTCATCCGCGGCTAACTGCTCGAAAGTTTCGTTGTTCATGAAATGCCAGAACTCACCGTCGTTGTACAGGTAAGTTAAGTTCATATCCATGACATCTGCACCTTCAACAGAATCAGTAGATTTAAAGGTTTTTTCCAACAGTTTGTTAGAAATCAGTTTACGGATACGCACACGTGCGAACGCTTGACCTTTACCTGGTTTTACGAATTCGCTTTCTAAAACGACACAAGGCTCGCCATCTAACATGATTTTAAGACCTGAGCGGAATTCATTGGTACTATAAGTAGCCATGGTGATCCTCTAATTTATAAACTAAAAATGGCATAGCCAAAAAATGGTCGATATTGTAACTCAAAATACCTCATCCAGAGAAGTCTGGATACAACAACTTGCTGAAGCAATCACTAATCCTGATGAATTGCTGCAAATACTGAACTTGGAAAATCATCTTGCTTCGCAAGAAGGCCGTGAGGCACGTCAATTATTTCCGTTGCGTGTCCCAATGCCATTTATCTCACGAATGAAAAAAGGCGATCCACTAGACCCGCTGTTATTGCAGGTATTAACCGCAAAAGCCGAGTTTGATGTCCATCCTGGTTTTTCTACCGACCCGCTGGAAGAGCAGGATAATGAGATCCCAAGTTTACTGCATAAATACCACAACCGCGCATTACTGCTCGTTAAAGGTGGCTGTGCAGTGAACTGTCGCTACTGTTTTCGCCGGCATTTTCCTTATGAAGATAACAAAGGAAATAAAAATAACTGGTTGATGGCTGTGGATTATATAAAAAACCACACCGAACTCAATGAAATCATCTTCTCTGGAGGTGATCCATTAATGGCAAAAGACCATGAACTCGATTGGTTGATAAGCCAATTGGAAGAAATTCCCCATATCACCCGTTTGAGAATTCATACACGTTTGCCTGTTGTGATCCCTGAGCGTATCACAGATACCTTGTGCGAAAGACTAGCACGCTCACGCTTACAAGTGGTTATGGTGACGCATATCAACCACGCTAATGAGATAGACAAAGCATTAGCGAACTCAATGCAAAAGCTCAAAAAAGCAGGTGTAACATTATTAAATCAAAGTGTTTTACTGCGACAAGTCAATGATAACGTAACGGCACTGATGAATTTGAGTAATGCCTTATTTGATGTTGGGATCTTACCTTACTACCTACACGTATTGGATAAAGTGCAAGGTGCGGCCCACTTTCTCGTCAGCGATATTGAAGCTCGGCAATTGATACAACAATTATTGAGCAAAGTATCTGGGTATCTCGTGCCTAAACTTGCACGGGAAATTGGAGGAGAACCAAGCAAAACACTGCTCGATCTCAATTTAAGGCAGAGCTAATCAGCAAAACGCCCAAATAATCGGTATTTGGGCGTCGCTAATTCATTTTAGGGGCACTTGTACACTTGGCCAACCATTTTGCTATCTAGTGGGATAAAGCTAGATAACACAGTTTCACTTGGGCTAGTTGCACCGAAGATCACATTTCCGCCCATTTCAGCCGCTTTATTGCGCAAATCATTCGCTGCGCTACGCATTGAGCTGGATTCATTATTTACGCCACTCAACCAGTTGCTTTGTGTCCCTGCAACCTGACCGAGAAGTTGGCAATCACTTCCAGGTTGATTCTCAACAAAACGAACTTGTGAGCCTGCCGCAGTCAAGTTAGTTGACGTCGAACAACCCGCTAATAGCAGTAACGCAGCAGCACCAAGCAAGACTTTAATTCGCATGTTTTCCCTCATTTTTCATTGTGTTTTTGCAGCTGGTTTGAAAAATTATTAGCCCTAATACGGTATATCATAAATCGCTAGGAAGTGCTCCGCATACTGCGTCACAATTGCCACACATCACCAGCCGAATAGAGTCTACCACAAATTAATCAAGAAACTGCCCTATTCTTTGCTAATTCAAACCACTTACCTTACGTTAAATATAACCCGCTAAGCAATGTCGACGCAAAAATAAATCGTGTTTCGCATCAATTGTACATTGATTGGGGATATTAATTATTATCTATAATTAATGGTTCGATATAATTAAAAACCAAAAAAAAACCAGCGCGGCGAGATAACTCCACCGTGCTGGTCTTATTCAGGCTAAGTCACAAATATTCGTGACTAGTGCATGATGTTTGCCAAATGGCTTACATCATGCCGCCCATTCCACCCATGCCGCCCATACCAGCGCCACCTAAGTCAGGTGCATCAGATTTTGGCAGGTCAGTGATCATCGCTTCAGTGGTGATCATCAGGCCAGCAATAGAGGCTGCAAATTGCAGAGCAGAACGCGTGACTTTAGTTGGATCCAAGATACCCATGTCGATCATATCGCCATAAGTGTCAGTTGCTGCGTTGTAACCCTCGTTACCTTTCGCTGCTTTCACGTTGTTAACAACCACAGACGCTTCTTCACCTGCGTTGGTGACGATTTGACGCATTGGCGCTTCCATCGCACGCAGAGCAACACGAATACCAACGTTTTGTTCTTCGTTGTCGCCTCTCAGTGCATCAAGTTTAGCTGCAACGCGAACTAGTGCAGTACCACCACCAGCAACAACGCCTTCTTCAACAGCAGCACGAGTTGCATGCAGAGCATCATCAACGCGAGCACGTTTTTCTTTCATTTCAACTTCAGTTGCTGCACCAACTTTAATTACCGCAACACCGCCAGCTAATTTAGCAACGCGCTCTTGCAGTTTTTCACGGTCGTAATCTGAAGAAGATTCTTCGATTTGTTGACGGATTTGAGCAACACGGCCTGCGATCGCGTCTTCTTCACCGATACCATCAATGATAGTGGTGGTGTCTTTGTTGATCACGATACGTTTAGCTTGACCTAAGTCTTCTAATGTTGCTTTTTCTAACTCCATACCGATCTCTTCAGAGATAACAGTACCGTTAGTCAGAGTTGCGATATCTTGCAGCATTGCTTTACGACGGTCGCCGAAGCCTGGAGCTTTAACCGCTGCCACTTTAACGATACCACGCATGGTGTTAACCACTAAGGTAGCCAGCGCTTCACCTTCAACATCTTCAGCGATGATCAGCAGTGGCTTGCTTGCTTTCGCAACGCCTTCTAATACTGGCAGTAATTCACGGATGTTAGAGACTTTTTTGTCAACTAACAGGATGAATGGGTTTTCTAACTCAACTGCACCAGTTTCTGGTTTGTTGATGAAGTAAGGAGACAGGTAACCGCGGTCAAACTGCATACCTTCAACCACATCCAGCTCATCTTCCAGACCTGTACCTTCTTCAACGGTGATAACGCCTTCTTTGCCGACTTTATCCATTGCTTCTGCGATTAAACGACCAACGGTTTCGTCAGAGTTTGCAGAAATAGTACCCACCTGTGCAATCGCTTTGGTATCTGAACATGGAACAGACAGTGCTTTCAGCTCTTCAACCGCAGCAACAACTGCTTTATCAATACCACGTTTCAGGTCCATTGGGTTCATACCCGCAGCAACCGCTTTTAAACCTTCAGTGATGATAGCTTGTGCTAACACTGTTGCTGTTGTTGTACCGTCACCCGCAGCATCATTTGCTTTAGAGGCAACTTCTTTGACCATCTGAGCACCCATGTTTTCGAATCTATCTTCTAATTCGATTTCACGTGCAACAGAAACACCGTCTTTAGTGATAACAGGTGAGCCAAATGATTTGTCTAAAACAACATTACGGCCTTTAGGACCTAAGGTTACTTTAACTGCGTCTGCCAGAACATTCACACCACGAAGCATTTTCGTACGTGCATCACTACCAAATTTAACGTCTTTAGCTGCCATTATCTCTTTCCTTCAAATTCTTTTCGTTCGTTGAGAAGTTTTAAGTGAAAATTACGCTTCAACAATTGCCAGGATGTCACTTTCAGACATGATCAGGACTTCTTCATTGTCGATTTTTTCAGCTTTCACGCCATAACCGTCGTTAAAAATAACGATATCGCCAACTTTCACATCCAGCGCTTTAATTTCGCCATTTTCGAGGATGCGGCCTTGGCCTACTGCCAGAACTTCACCACGCGTTGATTTGCCTGCCGCAGTACCGGTCAGAACAATGCCACCCGCAGATTTAGATTCTACTTCTTTACGTTTAACGATAACACGGTCATGCAATGGACGAATTTTCATTAATAGTTCTCCTATAAATAAAGTCCACACTAGGTAAAAGGACGATACCAGCATGTCTTAAATAAACTAGTACCATGTTTGAGCAGATTGGGGCTAGACAGAGGGACTTCAAGGGGGGAGATAAAAAATTTTTCATTTTTATCTCCCCACAAATACGAAGGATTTACGGTTTCGGACGGTCGTCTTTATCTGATGAGTCTGATTTATCAGTGTTATCAATGGTAAAAGACGGGTCGTCTTGTTTACGTTGGAATTCGCCATCAAACGTATTACCGTTTTGATATCCGCCATTTCTTGACTGATTAAAACCCGCGCCAGGTTGATAGAAACGAATATGCGGGATTAATCGCATTACGATAAGTTTTTGTACTGGTGGAAGTAATAACAATAAACCAATAAAGTCAGTGAAAAACCCTGGCACGATGAGTAAAAAGCCCGCTAAAACGAGCGCAACGCTTTTAATCATCTCTGCCGCTGGGCTTTCACCAGACGCTAATTTTTGTTGGATTTGCAGGACATTTTTCATGCCTTGGTTTTTCACCAAGGAGACCCCCAAACAGGAAGTTAAGACCACTAAAATTAGTGTCATTAGAACTCCCACTTCGGAAGCGACTCTCACGAAAATAACCGATTCAATGTAAATGAGAATACATATCAGAATTAGTGGTAACCAGCGCACAAGTTCTCCTTTATTTCAATAAGCTATCAACTATTTTACGCCCCTCGGAAAACCTTTGTGAACTGCATCTAAGAGACAACTATCAATGTTCGCTTTTTTCTTTAGTATAGCCATAATAATTGGGGCAAAGATAACGTTTTTCAACTCATAGAGTTTTTTGATTAACCAGACTTATCTGTGATGAATATCACACAACGTAAAATCTGTTGCATAAATCAAACTATATAGTGATCTAGGTTCAAGGCATTGTTTCATTAAAGGCATATTATCTACCCATAAATCAGTAGATCATAATGCTGATAACGTAGTAGAAGGTGTTAATCGCTTGTAAAGTTTTATTTTGCGATATTAATCACCTGTTAAGTTTTGTTTTTACGATATATGGATTTTTAAAAAGCGCATAAACGGACAGTAACTGTAATCTAATTAAGAAGGTTCTCATGTCAAACAATACTCGTATCGAAGAAGACCTGTTAGGTAAAAAAGAAGTTCCAGCCGATGCCTATTATGGTGTTCATACTCTGCGTGCGATTGAAAACTTTTATATCAGCGACCGCACTATTAACGATGTCCCAGAATTTATTCGCGGCATGGTTATGGTTAAAAAAGCGGCGGCTTTAGCCAACAAAGAACAACACACAATTCCACGTAATATCGCGGAAACCATCATCAAAGCATGTGATGTTGTTTTAAATGAAGGCAAATGCATGGACCAGTTCCCTGTTGACGTATTCCAAGGTGGTGCGGGCACATCACTGAATATGAATACCAACGAGGTTCTTGCAAATATCGGTCTTGAACTGATGGGGCATAAAAAAGGGGAATATGAATTCCTAAACCCTAATGACCACCTGAACAAAAGCCAATCCACTAACGATGCTTACCCTACTGGGTTCCGTATCGCAGTATATAACTCTGTACTGAAGTTAATTGAATCTGTTGAATACCTGAAAAAAGGCTTTGAAGCTAAAGCTGAAGAATACAAAGACATTCTGAAAATGGGTCGTACCCAGTTACAGGATGCCGTTCCAATGACCGTCGGCCAAGAATTCCATGCTTTCGCTACCCTTCTGAAAGAAGAAGAGAAAAATCTGAAACGTAGCATCGAATTACTGCTCGAAGTTAACTTAGGTGCAACGGCTATCGGTACAGGCCTGAATACCGCACCTGGTTATTCAGAACTGGCAGTGAAAAAATTAGCTGAAGTGACTGGTTTACCATGCGTTCCTGCTGAAGACTTAATCGAAGCAACTTCTGACTGTGGTGCTTACATCACTGTTCACGCAGGCTTAAAACGTCTGGCAATGAAACTGTCTAAAATCTGTAACGACTTACGCCTGCTATCTTCCGGCCCTCGTGCAGGTCTTAAAGAAATCAACTTACCTGAGTTGCAAGCAGGTTCTTCTATCATGCCAGCAAAAGTTAACCCAGTGATTCCAGAAGTGGTTAACCAAGCGTGTTTCAAAGTTATTGGTAACGATATCTGCGTAACAATGGCAGCTGAAGCAGGCCAATTACAGTTAAACGTAATGGAACCAGCTATCGGTCAAGCAATGTTCGAGTCTATTTCTCTGATGAGCAATGCATGTCGCAATCTGCAAGAGAAATGCATTAGCGGTATTACTGTGAACAAAGAAATCTGCGAAGCGTTTGTCTTTAAGTCAATCGGTATCGTGACCTACTTGAACCCATTCATTGGCCACCATAACGGTGATATCGTAGGTAAAATCTGTGCAGAAACAGGTAAGAGCGTCCGTGAAGTTGTGCTTGAACGCGGTTTACTAACTGAAGCAGAGCTGGATGATATTTTCTCTGTTGAGAACTTAAAACACCCAGCTTACAAAGCAAAACGTTTTGATGACTAAAAGTTTATGTTTATCATAAATAATACTTAAAAAAATAAAGGCACGCCTCTCATCGGAAAGCGTGCCTTTTTTGATTCATGCACACACAAAAAATTAACATAACAGTTTCATAATTTTAATTTTCATTTTGTCGAGGAGTAAACACTATGTTAGCCGTAGAATTTGTCATTGTTCTGCTGGCCATTTTTTTGGGGGCCCGTCTTGGTGGGATAGGTATCGGCTTTGCCGGTGGCCTTGGTGTACTGGTACTCGCTGCAATTGGCGTGAAACCAGGTACCATTCCATTTGACGTTATCTCCATCATCATGGCTGTTATCGCCGCTATCTCTGCGATGCAAATTGCAGGCGGTTTAGATTATTTAGTTGCTCAAACAGAAAAATTACTGCGCCGCAATCCTAAATACATCACTATTCTTGCCCCAGTTGTCACTTACTTTCTGACGCTCTTTGCAGGTACAGGTAATATCTCTTTAGCCACACTACCTGTAATTGCAGAAGTCGCAAAAGAACAAGGCGTTAAACCTTGCCGTCCATTATCAACAGCGGTCGTTGCTGCTCAGATTGGTATTACTGCATCACCAATTTCTGCTGCGGTTGTCTATATGGCATCGGTCATGGAAAACCCTGCGATGATGGGTGCTGGTAATACAGTCAGCTACATCACCCTGCTGGGAATTTTACTGCCATCAACCTTCCTCGCGATTATGTTGATGTCATTTATTATCTCTTGGACGTTTAACTCTAAACTTTCTGATGACCCAATCTATCAAAAACGTTTAGCAGAAGGCTTAATTGAACTGCGTGGTAGCCAAGTCAAAGAAATCAAACCTGGTGCTAAATCTTCCGTTATGCTGTTCTTATTAGGTGTTATCGGTGTTGTCTGTTATGCCATCATCAATAGCCCAAGCTTAGGGATTGTCGAAACACCATTGATGAACACCACCAATGCGATTTTGATCATCATGCTGACTGTAGCAACGTTGATTACTATCCTTTGTCGCGTAAATACCGATGCTATCTTGAACTCCAGTACCTTTAAAGCAGGTATGAGTGCATGTATCTGTATCTTAGGTGTGGCTTGGTTAGGTGATACTTTCGTACAACACAACCTTGAGTGGATCAAAGCAACTGCGGGTGACTTAATCCACGAACATTCTTGGATGCTAGCGGTTATCTTCTTCTTCTGTTCTGCGCTTCTGTATTCACAAGCAGCAACAGCAAAAGCATTGATGCCAATGGCACTGGCTTTAGGTGTTAGCCCACTGACTGCAATTGCGTCATTCTCTGCGGTTTCTGGTCTGTTTATTCTGCCGACTTACCCGACACTGGTTGCTGCGGTACAAATGGATGATACAGGGACAACGCGCATTGGTCGCTTCGTCTTCAACCACCCATTCTTTATCCCTGGTACCATTGCTGTCGCATTAGCCGTCACTTTCGGCTTCCTGTTCGGTGGAATGATGCTCTAGCCCTATTCATCAATTGAACAGCCTAAAAAACCCGTGACATCATTCACGGGTTTTTTCTGTTCGAAAATATATTTATCATTGTCACTAAAGTGGCAATGATAAATATAAAATCTGTAAAGATCATTCATCAACATTATTTTCTGTCTCATATTATAAATTTAATAAAAGAGGTAAATATATAAACCATAGCTATCTTATATATATTCAATACACCAAAATAAGATATAAAAATCGAATAAAATAAACCAAATTTTTCCAATGAAACATTTATATTAATAACCTCAATATAAGTGTAACAAGCAATGAATATATTGATTAAATCTCAGTGTAATTCCGCTAAGTTCGTCAGAAAACAACAAAAACAATATAGCTAAAATAACGATATTTTTAAATGTATAATTTCAAAAAAAACAGATATTAACGTGATAAACCTTATATATAATCCTTTAAAATCAACAATGCATACTCTTTTATTGTGTATTATAAATAGGCGCTATCTATTAATACCCAAAAATCCATCCGCCATAAATATTGGTAATGCTAAACTCATCCTTGTCTAATAGGTATTAGAAAACCATTCAGGTTCTCTTTTAAACCCGTTAAACGAGCGCTAAATTATAGAATAAGTCCATTACTTAAAATAATTTATCTCATCAGCATTAATTTATTTGGGGGAGGAATGTTAAGTACTCAACGAAATGATAATACCGATATTTCCATTTATATTGGAACCTATCTAAAACACCGAAGAAAAGCGGTTGGTTTAACAGGTGCGCAATTAGCATCACGATTAAGCATTAGCCAGCAACAAATTTCTCGTTACGAAAGGGGTAAAAATGCCATCACCATACAAGGTCTGTTAGATATCTTACAAGCCCTTGAGTTAAGAAAGCATGATGTCGATGATTTTATGAAGAAAATTTTTCAGTTTTATTATATCGATGTTGCGCTAGAGGCAAATTTGATTAATTAACGTTCCAGTCTAAATTTGATATTCACTGTCAATTTAGATTCAGGGGGGATATTTCCCCCTCCTGTTCCTCCCGCCTTTCTACAAAAAATGCCCCGTTTATTCATTTATGTAGCTCCGCCAGCTCCATTGCTATTGAGCAAAGCGCTATAATTCAATATTGATCATTGCTATGATGAAAAAAACAGACACGATGCCGATGGAGTTCATAATGCCTATCCAGCGCGAAACAATTTTAAGCCATGCATTAAACCAGTTAGAAATTCAGGGGTTATCCGCATCAACAGAAAATTTACTCAGTGAAATTGAATCTGATTTTTCGACTATTCGCCAATTTTGGCCTGATGATGAAGCCCTTATTTATGATTGCTTGCGCTTTCATGGACAACAAATTGAAGTATGGCAGCGCCAAACGCTCCTAGAGGAAACGCTAAGCCCACAGCAGAAATTAATGGCCCGTTACCAACAATTGTCCGAGAAAGTGAGTGAGGGGCGTTTTCCAGGCTGTTTATTTATCTCTGCTTGTAATTATTACCCCGACTCAGAGCACCCGATTCACCAGCTCAGTCGCCTACAAAAAGACAATTCCTTTAATTTTACCAAAAATTTATTGGATGAACTTGATATCGAAGACTCTGAGCTTGTTGCAAACCAAATGGAACTGGTTCTCGAAGGGTGCTTAAACCGTTTATTAGTCCAACGTGACATTCAAGATGTTGAAACAGCGCAGCACCTTTCTGAAGATATTTTGACGATCGCATTATGCCGTAAAAAAGGGGCGCTAAGCTAAAAAAGCCACATTAGCACGTTAAACAATCACCTTTTGCTGAAAAAGAAAACACTCAGTAAAAAAAAACGTTTTTTTATTAAAAACTCATTGACGCAAACAGCTGAATACGGTTTAATGCGCCCCGTTGCCCGGATAGCTCAGTCGGTAGAGCAGGGGATTGAAAATCCCCGTGTCCTTGGTTCGATTCCGAGTCCGGGCACCACTATTTAAAGAACCCGCCCAAAAGGCGGGTTTTTGCTTTTGTATTTTCAAACACTCATACTTAGCTAACTAGGCTAAAGACACGGAATGGCCTTTACTCTCATCTAAACACCTATTTCTCTATACTCTCTGTTTGCAAGCTATGAGTAATAAGCCTATATACAGAATATAGATATAAAAATAACCATAAACCAAAGTTAATTGGCTTAACTTATACTAAATAATTAGGAGGGAACTAGAAAAAGCCAAACGCTAAGGTTTATAACTAGATTATTATTCTCACCCTTTTCTCATTTCATCCATTAAATGGCGCCCACTCACTCTTATTACGTGTATTTACTGGCTTGTTGTCTCATTTAAAAACCTAAAAATAAGTTTTTATATTAATAGTTATTCAAATAAACCACTAAAAAACTATAATATCATTTTTTATTCCCATCTATTGAGCTAAAAAAATAATCAAATACAATATTAAACAATAAATAATAATAATTTGTAATGAGAATGTAGCCAAGCCTTAATGCAATAAGTCAACTAAACCTTACCAAGCAATTCACAATCAATACTTAACATACTGTTGAGTAACAAAAATAGTTCTCTGAAATAAAAAGAAAATAAATATAATGCTTAAAATAAGTCTCTACATATGAACCTGAAATAAATGACTTAACATTATTTTTAATTAAGGAATACCTTATATTCTAAAATCTTATTTTTGTCATAATTTACTCTTCAAGATAAAAATAGTTTTATGAATCAATGATACTAGGGTCAAGTTTCCACATGAAAAAGAAAAAAGATACAACTTATTATATCAGCCAGCTAGTTGGTAAATGCTTACAAGAATACCGACAAGAGTTAGGTATTAGCGGTGAGAGCATTGCGAAAGAGCTAGGTATTAGCCAACAGCAATTATCTCGTTATGAACGAGGTGAGAATGCATTAACCGTAGATGTATTATTTAAATTTATTCTTATACTCGGTATTAACTTTCCAGATTTTTACCATAGGCTATTCTATATCGTTAGCCATCATCCTAAACTTTCACACCATATCACTAATTTAAATGGTTTTGGTTGGGAATTAGATGATTTGAAAGACTATTACAATTCAGCAATTGTCTAACCTTTGGCATAAAGAAATATTGTTTAATTTGTTTATTTTATATTATTATGAAAATTATGGAGTTTGCCTATAATCGATGAGAACAGCACTATGCCTACCCCTTCTCCGACTGCATTTTCAAGGATAACTCGCACATCAGGACGCACAAACAGCATACTCACTGTTACTTTTCCTTTGTTGTTTATTCTAATAGCAACATTATTTTGGAGCGCAGAACGAATTGTCCAACAAGAAACTAGGCGGTTAGAGGTCGATTTTAGGTCACTAATAGGCTATATCAATGAGCAAGAGAAATTTTTAAGATCGTTAAATAAGCAAAACCAAGATCTATCAGAGCTAGTTGAAAGCCGAACCTATGCAATACAAGAGCAATCACTACCAACCAAGCTATCATTACATTTACTTGAAGGTAAAGAGTCTTTAGTCGCAATGCCATTCACGCTGGCCTGTGATAGAAGTTTAGAATGCTCCCGAGTACCCAGTATATTATTTTCTTTAGGCGCTTACTTAGCTGATTATTATTCCACGTTTTGGGGTGGGTCCTATTTCCCTGCCGCCGCTGTATTTTTTGTCAATGAGCACGACCAAATTAGTATCAGTGTGCCTTCTGTTGGCACTGTATTAGGAAATGAATCGATATCTCCAAACTTATATTATTCCGTTATTGATAACGTCAGGAAAAATTTACCTGCTATCCACGCACAGTTTTCAGAATCACAACCGACTGATTTAAAACAAATTATTTGGTTACGTCCAGTACCTTTTGATAATATTCTTATCGGGATTATTCCCGCAGGTTTTGATGAGCATTTATGGCAGAATGCTCACATTTCCCCTAAAAATATTTATGCGGTCAGTATGTTAAGCCAAGCTAGGTTAAGTGTGCTGGAACGAATGTTAAACCCCACACTCACACATCAATTTTGGCTAATTCATACGAAATATGGTCAGTTACTTGGAACAACCCAAGCGCCTGAGGAAGAAGCATTAGAAGGTATTTTTTATACCAAAGATGGCCTGGTTCTTAAGCTTTCATCTAAAACTGATGAATGGACTGGATATTATAGAATTAGTTATGCTGCTTTTTTTGAAGACAACCTGTGGTTTCCTATCAGTTTAGTTATCGCTCTTTTCTTTAGTTTATTTTGTGGATGGGGATATCACCGCTGGTACCAGCGAAAAATATTACAACCTGCGATAGACTCCCAGCAAGCCATCTTAGAAAATGAAGCATTCAACCAAACGCTTATCGCAACAACCCCTATCGGCCTATGTGTAATAGATAAAGAAACCCAGCAGTTACGCTTCGCGAATGAGTTAGCTCGTTACTGGCTAAAAATAACCAATATATCTACTCCCCACGACTCAAATGAATATAATGAATTACTCGTCAAGGTTCTTTCTGACACAGAACACGTTAAAACGACTTTAAAATCAGGGGAGCATGTCCTCTATGTTGTGAGTACAGCAACTTATTACCAACAGCGCCCTGTTATTTTATGCGCATTTACTGATATCACCATCCAAGCAGAAACTGAAAAACAACTTGATGATGCGAAGCGGCTTGCAGAAGAAGCCAACCGAGCTAAATCGACATTTTTAGCAACAATGAGCCATGAAATAAGAACTCCACTTTATGGCCTAATCGGTACGTTAGAATTACTCGCAAACACCTCTCTTTCACCTCAACAAGCTCATTTTATTGAGAGAATATCAACAACGTCCCAACTACTTATGCAATTAATTGGCGATATTTTAGATATTAGCAAAATAGAAGCTAACCAAATTCAAATCCATAATCATCCATTTGATTTATTAGAATTAGTACAACAAACCGTTCAACTATATCAAGGTATTGCTCAGCAAAAAGGGTTACTCCTATTTGCTGTTATTGACCCAAGCGTACAAGCAAATAGAATTGGTGACTCTGCTCGACTGCAACAAATTTTAGGTAATTTACTCAGTAATGCAATTAAATTTACCCACAGGGGCACGGTTACTATTGAACTCAAAAGAAGTAATAATAATATATTAATACGTGTCAGTGATACCGGTGTTGGAATTAGCCCTGAACAACAAATAAAATTATTTGAGCCATTTTATCAAGCTCATTCAGAAATTCATGCCTATGGCGGTACTGGTTTAGGCCTATTTATTTGCTCTGAGCTCATTAAATTGATGGATGGGCAGATAAGCCTACAGAGTGAAGTTGGGGTTGGTAGCTCGTTTCTCGTGACACTACCTTTAGCACTCGATATACAGCAACCACATTGGCTACCACTAAAAAATACCAATATTTGGTTACAAACCCCAAACCCATTATTGACTGAAAATATAACGCAATGGCTAAAACGTTGGGGGGCTAATGTTTATTTCACAGAAAATAGCCTCCCCATAGATACCTCATCCGTTATTGCTGTCGGCATCTTAATTCCATCGTTTCCTCTGCCAACTCATTGGGATGGACAACAATGGGTAAGTCCTGAGATGAATTTCCGACTATCTGAATTAAATCAGCAGCTATTCTTACTACAAAATAATAAAGAACAGAGATCCCTTATTTGTCCAACATCTCGTATACAAACTCACATGCATAAATACCCGCTTCGCGTTTTAATTGCTGAAGATAACCCCATTAACCAAGTTGTTCTACAAGAGCAGCTTGAATTACTCGGTTGTAAGGTATTTATTGCCAATGATGGTGAAGAAGCGTTGGTGATTTGGGATAACGAAATTGTCGATATCATCCTTACAGACGTTAATATGCCTTATCGTAATGGTTATGAACTTGCACAGCAGCTGCGCAGTGAAGGCGAAACATGTCCGATTATTGGTGTTACTGCAAACGGATTAAAAGAAGAAGAAGAGCGATGCCTAGAATCTGGAATGGATTCATGGCTTGTAAAACCTATAGAGCTAGAAACCTTAATTCAATTATTCAACCGTTTATTCCCGATTTACTCCTCATCAACTTTAGAAATGGCTCCCCTAGAAATGATTAACCCGCTAAATGGAGAAGATAGAGAAAAAATTATTCATCATTTTATTACCGATATTACTCAATTTTGCCAAGCTGTTGAAGATAACAATATTGATGAAATAAAACAGTTATCCCATCGTATCCGTGGCGCATTAATTAGTGTGGAACAACGTGAATTAGCTAATGAGCTTCGTGAGTTTGAGGCAACATTAGACTCACAGGCATCAACACACATTGATATTCAGGTTAACCAGAATATCTGCAATCAATTAGCTAATTGGATAAAAAAAATCAGTCAAATAAATGATGTGTAAGGCAATAACTGATTAACGCTTGATTATTATCAACACCCAATTTACGCATTGCGGCATTTTTCTGTAAGCTGATAGTTTTATCACTGCGGTTTAATTGCTTTGCAATATCAACAATAGGCTTTCCTTGAACAAAAAGGCGCAATACCTCAAGTTCACGAGGTGATAATGTCTTTACCCTATCATTTAATGTTACCGCATTACGGCTTTTTAATGTCGTTGTCATATCTGCAACAGGAACTCGATATTGGCGGCCTTGCCCTGCTAATGTGATAGCCTTCATCAGGTCGCTTAATGGTGCCTCTTTTGACACCACCGCGCTCACCCCTGAATCATATAACATTTGTATAATCATTGGGTTAGAAACCATCGTTAATACAATCACGGCAATATTTGGGTATTGACGACGTAAAAATTGAATATAATTCTGGCCATCGCTAGATTGGGTATTATTAGGCATCATATAATCAGTTACGATCACATCAACCTCATTTTTTTTCAAAAAAGAAAATAGTTCAGCATCCTGAGTGTAGGCACCTAAAATTTCTAAATTCATTGATTGAGAAAGTGTATCTTTCAAACCTGAAAGCACAATGGGATGATCATCAACTAATACTAATTTGAGTTTTTTCATTTAATAATACTCAGCATCAGAATATGTATATTCAATATAACACCATAGAAAAAATGTCAATTAACACTCTTAATATGAAACAACAACTCGAACTGTTTTAGAAAACGGACCTGAAGCGATGGTGCTGCCTGCAATCTTGCTTAATGTCGCAGTAAAAGGGACACTAATCGGTGATTGTGGCATGATTTCACCAATACTGTAACTTTCATTATAGTTAATATCAGTTGAATTACGGGTTAATAGCGTTTGTAATCCATTACCCATATCAAGATATTTTCCGCCTAGCACCGTATTATTATTTGGTTCAAAACGAACTGATATATTCAGCCCTGTTTCGCAGTCTTGTGGCACTGACATGCCTAAATTAAAAGTTCGACTAACTACCTCTCCCGCATTCATTTGTTTTGGTGAAATAGTGCCAAAATTTACGCTTCCCCCATTAGAAGCCGTGATATTCACCGCAGGTGTAGGGCAAAGTAGGGTTAAATCCCCTTTAATTCGCACATAAGTTGGTCCGCCTAAATCCTTACCTAAGTAATCCACATGAGTTCCTAATAAAAATAACCCAGTATCAAAAGGTTTAAGAGCATTAGCCCCCTTGTAAACATAGAAGTTATACATGAAAGCAATATTACGTGTAGTTCCTGTCTCTGGTTGACTCCAATACCCTAAATAAATATTTGGAACAGTTGGGTTGGTTATCGTTACTGGATTAGGAGATGAAATTACATTTTGTTGTGTCACACTGACACCACTATTAATCAACAATGTTTTAATTGCATTCGGCATTGTATTTTTAAAGTAAACTGCATTAGCTGTACTTGATGAGCCAGTAAACTCACATGTCACTGATACATATGAGCTCATTGCTGATGTCAATAAAGTACCATTTGGAATTGAAGTACTATTATTTGTAATATCAAAGGTTAATTCTTGTTCTATAGATGTAGCTCCAGAACTCGGTACACAATTATTAACCGCAGCTACTGACTGAAAACTTAGCAAAAATAAAAATAATATAGTGAATGTATTTATTTTTTTCAAAATTAACATAATTTACCTCTTATCCTTTTCATTTGACAAGGAACAAGTGGTATTACATGTATATTTCAATAAGTTTGGTGTTCCATAATCATCAATATAAGTCACAATCATTTTTGGTGATTTCACTTGTTTATCTGATAGTAAATATGTTGCATTGCTATTTGGCTTCACGACAATTTCTTTAAAATCAGGAACTTTAGATTCATTATCATTAACATTAATCACAACAATGTGATAGGGCGTCGGATTAATTAGTTTTAATGACCCTCCCACTTTCTCCACTTTCAACTCTTTTTGCCAATCATTATTAGGGTATTTTTTCAATTCACTCGGGCGATAAAATAATTTAAAACGTGATTGAATGACAATTTCAACTGCATTTTCTAGCTTTGTTTTTGGTGGAATACCCAATACATTAAAATAAAATAATGACTCTTGGTTACTCGGTATTTTTACATCATTTTTTGACAAACTAATTCTAACCTGCTTTTTTTGATTCGCTTCAACACGTTGTAATAAAGGCAAAGCAATCAGTGGTTCTGAAATTTTTTCGCCATTTTCATTCTCGATCCATGATTGAACTAAATAAGGATCTTTTTTATCAATATTTTCAATCACAACGCTAACACCTTTACTTGCTTCATCATAAATAACGCGAGTACGGTCAACAGAAATTGATGCATGTGTGTATGTGCTAATTAAAATTAAAGCACTCATTATTAATTTAAGTTTTTTCATAATTTTCTATTCTTTATTACAGGTTATGTTTTTACTGGTTAAATGAGTTTGTTTACCTAGCATAATTCGACATGACTGGTCACCACTCCATTTAACTGTTAATTGTTGGTCTGGCTGGAAGCCAGTTAAATAAACTTGCCCTTCCTCTGCAATCATTCCCAATACATTTTTATTATCAGAGCCATAAACTAAAGCACCAAATGGAGGCGTATTGCCGTCAGGGAATTTAATTGTGACTAACGCTTTTTCACCCACTAATGTATTAAGCTTTGAATAACCAACTGCACCATCAGTTAAATTTGATTCAATCACGCTGTCATCAATGCTGACATTGTCTGGTACATTATTAAGATCAACATACTGGGTCGACCTATAATAGGTTGGAACATTACTAATTGCGGCTAAACCAAACCCATTCGTGACTGATTCATTTTTATTAATTGATACCCCTTTCGCTTTATCTGTATCAATAACCATACGAGCTTGGTTATCATAAACTCGTCGGTGTAAGACTGGGCCTTGGCTGGTAATGGTCAAAGAGCCATCTAGTGACCCACTTAATGTATGGTAGTCTTCGCCATAGGAACCCGTTAGTTGTGCAGTACCATATTGCGTATCACGATAAACGGATGCATTCATTGCCGCATTTTCAAAAAAGTCTTTACTTGATAAACCTAAACTAACGTTATTATCATTAATTTTAGAGTTGTAATTAATATTACTATTATATTTCTTATCAATATCATTATAAGAACTAAAGTATTGAATCCGTGAATTTCTTTCACCACCAAATGGGACGCTTAACGAAAGGTATGCTTGCTTAGAGCGTGTACCTTTTACGTAGCTACTTTCACCAATTGATAATGATAAAATCGCATTATTTATAAAACTTGTGTTTATGGTTTTATTAAACGATAAATTAAGAGTATTGTTATTTTTTGATTCTTTCCAATAACTTTCCCGTGAATAACTTAAACTTATATCTGCCTGTAAATCAGGGAGTTGTTGTGTAAAAGAAGTCGTAAATACATTTTTCTGCCGATAATGTGGCGTTAACGGAGTTTCTTTTAAGCTAATATAGTCATTCACTGACATAAAGCCTTCATTAGAAAATTGGTACCCTGTTAAATCCAATCGACTCGAATTTGAAAAACGTTTTGCATAATTAATACGGTAACTTTCACCAGTATGTAAAGCAACATCCTGTAATTGATTTCTCGACTGTGTAATATCAAAAGATACTGCACCAAAGCGTTCCATATTTACCCCAACACCTGCATTATAGGCATGGTATTCATCATTAGTGGTTGCGAAAACACCACCAAAAATAGACAAATTATTGAGGATCCCCCAAGAAGCTTCAGTTGATATAAAATCATCATTAATGTTTTTATATCCCATTGGGTCTAACCGACCTGCATTTAGTTTATATTGCACCATGCCTGGGCGTGTTAAAAATGGAATATTAGTCGAAGAAACTTGGTACTCACGTATAGAGCCGTCTTCCTCTGTAATTTTAACATCAAGAGCCCCCGATAAAGAGGAACTTAAGTTATCAATTGAAAAAGGCCCTGGTGCCACTTTCATTTGATTCAAGATACGTCCATTTTGCGAGATAGTAACCGTCGCATTACTTGTCGCGGTTCCAGTAACACTCGGTGCATACCCTCTTAGAGAAGTCGGTAACATGTTCTCATCAGTAAAGACACTAACACCGTTAAAACGTACAGAATCAAATACATTACTTACTGTATAATATTTACCCGCAAAAAATTTTGCGGATAAACTAGGTAAATCTGTAAATAAATAAGTTTGTACCCATTTAAAATTATCATTTTTATTATCATTAAAGTCTTTTTGGTATTGATAATTACTGCGGACACGCCAACGCCCTACATTCGCACCAACAGAACCGAATGAGCTAAAATTATTAATGTCTCGAGTATTCTTATATTTAATATAGTTTTCAACAAGGTTGTAATCCAAAACGAGCGCATTAACCCCAACTTCCCGCTGCATAGGCGGAACCCAATTTTCATCAGAGTACTGAAAATAAGCTTGAGGTATTGAAAGCATTAACTCTTGCTTTTCATCATCGAATCTAGCCTGAATGTTTTTATCCTGAGATGTAAGGTCATAACACTGACCATTTTCCCATGTAGGCACTTCTTTAATAAACTCTTCTTTTAACCCAATAACTTCTACTAAGTTTCTAGAAATACAAGGTTGTATATTTTCATCTTTTTTTAAAAAATTTATTTGATCAAAATAATTAATTCTTCGACCATTTACCGATACATTAGAAAAATAAGAACCTTCACTAATTTTATTTTTCTCAAATGCACTTAGATCTATATTAGTATTACCCAAAATAGATAATGCGTCTTCATTAAATTGAACAGAATCCGCATTAACATAGTAAGTGTAAAACAATAAACTAGATACTAAACTAGTCACTATGTTTTTATTAAAATTGTTCTTTTTCATTAGCCGCAATATTCTATAATGGATTTATTGAATTAACTCATATAACTGAAAATGCTGTGAAGCAATTGCTATACACAGCATAATCAGCAAATATAAGATTTATTATTTTTTTAATATTTTTATATTAATACTTATTGGTAATCTAAAACGTAAGCGACTGTAGATTTAACAGAACCGGCAGTAGCTGCACCTAATGCCTGCATACGAGCAGATAAATTAATAACATTTGTCCCTGCATTTAAGCTTTGCTCAACAGTATCATTTGTTTTTAAATTTGCTCCACTTGCATTTTGGAATAACACACCAACATTGGTAGCAGTACCAGTACTTGCCCATAAAGTGCCTGCTGCATCCATTTGGCCAGTGAATTTAACTGTTACTTTAGAATAATCAGTACCACTAGCAGTAGGGTCCAAAATACAATCCGTTAATTCTAATGTAAAATCAACATTTGGACCTTGTGAACCAGCTGTTTGTAATGATGCCGCTGGAACAGAACCTAATTGAACTTCTTTGTTAACAGAAGAAGGAGCAATAGTACAAGCACCAGTATTCACTGTACCATTAAATTCAATAGTACCACTTCCTACATCCGCAGCGAATGAAGTTGATGCAGCAGTGAATGTTAATGCGATAATTGAAGATGCTAATAGCGTCTTTTTCATTTTAAACCCTTATTTCATGATATTATTAATATATACTAAGGCAATACCTTAGTTGGTACACAGCCATACCAATAGTATTATTGATATAACTAGAATTCAGTTAACTTTATTCGTATCATTATTTTAATGACTTGAGATGTCCGATAACATGTGAAGTAATATAACTACTAACATGAACCGTAAATATAAGGAGATCCTTAAAACAAATACTAATCTTCATTTTTTTTATTTTTTGAATAAAAACCATGACTTAATAATGAATTATATTCAGAGATCCAATTTTTTGATTGCTCTAAATCTATATCTTCAAGGAAATAATGAACACTGACTTTAAGGAAGTCTGCAATCATAACTAATGAATCGATATCTATTCTATTAATACCTCGTTCATAGCGGGAAAACTGTTGTTGACTAACATTCAAAGCCATTGCCACTTCAGTTCCCGTTAGTCCATACTCCCTTCTAAGCTTCTTTATTCTGCTCCCTACTATTTTGGCAATAGGATATCTAGCTGCCATTTTTATTTCCTTTCTGAAAAATACAAAGTAGATACTGAATAACATAAGAATAACTAACTGCGAGCAATACTAATTAAATAAAATAAAAATAACAAACTCACATACGAGTAATAAATAAAACTAAACATTAATTTTATTTATTAAAATCTCTGATTTTTGACTATTAATATATGATCCACACTTAATATAAGTAAGGTTTATGAAACATTATCTAGCGAACTCGTCATTTTTCGGGTAAACGCCATCATCAAATATGGTTACTTATCTCACATATCATAAAAATACAGTTTTTTTATCTGATAAATCATCAATGCTAAATTTTATTTATTAACTAAATGTTAACATTTACGTTTTAATGAAATTTTATATCACCAAGTTTTGGTGAAACCTATGCTTATAAAATAAGATACCTTAAGACTATAAACTTTCTTAAGGTTTTATTGGGCTCTGAACTAAACATCTTAACTATTGTGATTATTCAGATTATTCATACCTCCATACTCTATATATTTCGTTATCATTTACATAATTTTTATTAGTTAATCACAGAGGGATAAAATGGAGCAAAAACAATATTCTGAGAAATGGCAGAAGCGCTTTAACTTTTTTGACACTCATGGAGCACCCGATACGCCAGAGTTTAAAGCCGCATTGAAAGCGGAGTCTTTCGGTGGACGCCTGCTCATTAGCATGAATTTCTTCGCCTTTTTCTTCGGTATTATTTATTTTTTGATTTTAGGATTATGGAAAAAAGGTTTAGTCCTACTGGGGATTTCTATTGGTTTAGGTCTGGTGCTCAATGTCATTGATTTTATGATTGGTGGTACGATTCCTAATGGAGCTTATACCGGCCTTTCCGTCGGGATTTCAGCTCTCTGGGCGATGATTGCTAATTATGCTTATTATATAAAAGAAACCAAGGGACTTGATGGGTGGAATCCGTTCGAAGGGATCCGCATGGTATAGGTATAGGTAAAATATTACCTGATAATTTATCGAATAAAAAAGTGGTTATAAAAGTGCCCCCAATAGTTGGACAACCAATTATTGGGGGTCTTTTTATGCCATAAAAGTTAAATAGTCATTAACTTCCTGGGGTAAAATAAATTGGTGAACCAGGTCCGACTGGGATACCTAATACAAATACCCAGACAATAAAGAACAATGACCAGCCTATCAGGAAGATAATCGAATATGGCAACATCATTGAAACCAATGTACCAATCCCCGCATCTTTCTTATATTTCACCACAATCGCCATAATCAGACCAAAGTAGCTCATCATCGGCGTAATAATATTGGTGACAGAATCCCCAATACGATATGCAGCTTGAATGGTTTCCGGTGCATAACCCGCTAACATTAGCATAGGAACAAAAATAGGTGCGGTTACTGCCCATTGAGCTGATGCTGAGCCGATCATTAAATTAATAAATGCACAGATAAGAATAAAGCCAATAAACAGTACACCACCATGAAGATCAATACTATTTAAGAAATTGGCACCTTTAACTGCGATAACTTGCCCAATATTGGTCCAGCCAAAGAAGGCAACAAATTGTGCGGCAAAGAAAATAATGACGAGGTATAAACCTAGCGTACTCATCGCGCCCGCCATTGCATCAACAATATCTTTATCCGAACGCATAGTTTTTGCTATATAGCCATACACAATACCGGGAACAGCAAAGAAAACAAAAATAAAGACCACAATACCTTTTAAGAACGGTGAGTTACTGACTAAGCCAGTGTCTTGGTTACGTAATATTCCATTTTCTGGTACTACCATTAACGCTAAAAGTGCAGCCAATCCCCAAAAAGTCACAGATGCCCAAAATAAGGCTTTTTTCTCTAACGGGGTGACGTTTGCAGATGCATAAAGGCTATTTTCATCCTCATCAACAGCACCACCCGTGTATGGGCCTAATTGTGGCTCAACAATTTTTTCAGTAATTAAATAACCTAAAATAGTAATTAAAAACGTACTCGCAAACATAAAATACCAGTTTGCTTCTGCGCCCACGATATAAGTTGGGTCAATGATTTGTGCTGCTTGTTGAGTGATACCCGACAATAATGGGTCAACCGTACCTAATAATAAGTTTGCTGAATAACCACCGGAAACCCCAGCAAATGCGGCCGCAAGGCCTGCTAAAGGGTGGCGACCTAATGAATGAAAAATGATAGCTGCGAGCGGAATAAGTACCACATAACCTAACTCTGCCGCGGTATTTGACATGATCCCAGCAAACACGATCGCCATTGTGGTTAATTTTCGTGGGGCTTTGGTGACAACCAAACGCATGGCAGCGGAAAGTAAACCTGCTCGTTCAGCAATCCCTACCCCTAATAATGCGACTAGTACCGTTCCTAACGGTGCAAAGCCTGTAAAATTGGTGACGACATTCGCAATAATTTTTCGGATCCCTTCGGCATCCAATAAACTCACAATATGAATAATACCATCTTCTGCGCGCCCTTTTGCACCTTCTGGACGAGGGTCCGGCACACTTACACCGAAGTACTGACCAATTGCTGAGGAAACTAATAAAATCGCAATTAAAATAATAAATAAAATAACAGGATGTGGTAGAGCATTGCCTAGCCACTCAACCGTTCGTAAAAAACGGCTTCCCTCTTGCTTTTTTTGTTCCATATTTTCTCCTTATAAACAAGAAAAACGGACATTACACAATGTTTTTGCTTTTTGCTATTTACAAATAGATAATTCTAAATCAACAAAATTCATACAAATCAGACATAAAATTCAACATGATTAGGACTAACTCATTTTTATTAGCTATTAATATTATTAATTTAGCCAAAGAGGATAATTACAACCAAAATAATCTTGGTAAATTAATTTCGATAAGTGTGGTCAACATAACAATTTTCATATTATCTATGGCTTTTTTTCGTCATTTATCACTAATTAAATATCATTTTTTAGTAGTTTTATTTTATATAAATCGTAAAACCCTTATTTATCAATACTCGATAAAACCTTGTTTATAATTCGGAATAACAAGCTTAATAAAGAATAATCTGCCAATGTATTTATATTGATATAGAAGGTTATAATAGTAAAAAACAACTCATGGAGCCTCTATCATGTCAGTTATCGACCTTTGGGCTGAACGCCATATTCAAGAAGCGCTAAGTAGAGGTGAACTTTCAAATTTAGCTGGGGAAGGTAAAGCTTTGCAGCTTGAAGATGACAGCCTGGTTCCGCCTGAGCTAAGGGCTGGATATCGCTTATTAAAGAATTCGGGATATTTACCTGCTGAATTACAGCAAAGAAAAGACGCGCTAACACTGAGCCATCTACTTCAAGGACTGTCGGTTGATGACCCTAATTATGTCAATGTGAGCAAACAACTCGCGCTGCTTGAATTAAAATTAAGGCAAGCGGGGGTAAATACCGATTTTTTACAGGGTGAATATTCACAGTCAATTTCAACACATATTGGCAAAAACTGAGAGGTAGCTCTAACGGGGTATTATCGCTTGAGTTCGATATTCAAGAGGGGTTTTGCCATAGTATTTCTTAAACGCATGGCTAAATGCAGAGTGTGAATCATAACCCACACAAAGGCCTATGGTTTCTATACTGCTATTTGTGAGCAATAAACTCCCCGCAGCTTCCATCCGCTTTTGTTGAATAAATTGCATCACCGTTAAGTGTGTTTCCGCTTTTACTTTTCTTTGTAACGTACTGACTGACATACAAAAAGCGAATGCCATATCTTCACAACTAATGGGCAAATGTAGCCGAGTCTCAATCCACTGAGAAACGGTATCAATCCACTGACTTTCGGGTTTTAATTGCGCCAACAGTAAACGTGCCACCGCAAAATTATTTTCAGGTGCTTGGGGAAAGCTTTGTAACCAATGAAGCAAACCAATTGCTGAAGGTGTCAGAGCAAATTGGGTCATTTTCTCGTCCAATGCCCACTGCGCCGTTGCAGGCATTTCCAAAACATAGTTTTTATTACCTTCTTGACCGCTAAACGCATGGCTCACACTTGGCGGGATCACGATACCCTTCCCTGCATCTAATTGAAAATGCTGCCGATGCATATTGATTTCCATTTGCCCTGACAACGACAATACGACTTGCCACTGCCCATCGTGTTGATGAGAAATGACCTCGTCAGAATATTGTCGAAAATGCAGTTCAGGTAATCGCAAAGGAAACACTCCTACTGATACAGATAATAGCAGTATAACCTTTTTACCTATAAATGGCAGTGATGCCAATATGCCATCACTTGAGAATTAAAATAAATATAACGAAAAGTTATATCAAATTGAATGCTCTATATAATTCGTTTTATCGCTAGGCAGCAAGCAAAAGATCCTAGGTGCATACAAAAGTATGTGACTAGGGCGAGTGAGTGAAGCCAACAACGCGATAAAACGAAGTATGACGAGCATTGGGCATTAAGCGAGTAAAGCGCCGTTTGGGAGTGGTAAATTAAACTCGGCTAACACAATAGCGCCCTTTTCATCAGGAGCCCCTGTTATTAACACTTCAGATTTAATCCCTGCTATACGTTTTACTTCAAAGTTACAGACGCAGAGAATGCGCTTGCCGATTAGGCTTTCAGGGGTGTAATTCACGGTAATTTGTGCGCTAGAGCGTTTGATACCCAGCTCACCAAGATCAACTTCCATCACGTATGCGGGTTTCTTTGCTTTACTATTTAGCTCTGCACTAATAATGGTGCCAACACGCATTTCAACACGGGTAAAATCATCCCACTCAATAATTTGCATACTTCCATTCCTAAACTAAATCACTGTTGGTCACTAAATTAGCATAGGACAAGCCAAAGGCATTATCGTCAAACAATCATTTTATATTGAGAAAAAATCAGTGACCTCAGGTGATTTGCAAAAAAATAACCCTCAACACAAAACAATTGAGGGCAAACAATGAACGAGATAAAGAGCAAAAATAAAACAAGACTTACATTGTTGAGAATGTATTCATAATTATCCCACCAGAGATAATTAACCCCATGGCAAATACCGCAGGAAAGTCTGGTTTTTGTTTATATAAAATCATAGAAACTAATGTCACACCAACAATACCAAATCCACACCATAATGAATAAGCTACACCTACAGGGATATACCCCATTGCACGAGTCAGTGCGAAATAACATAAACAATAGGCAATGATCACTAAAATAGAAGGCCCTAATTTGCTAAAGCTATTGGTTTTTTTAATCATTGAGGTTCCAGTTATTTCAGAACCAATCGAAAGTGCTAGCCATAAAAATCCAGTAAACATAATTTCCCCCTTAAATTTTAATTAATGAACAGCTTTATTATTGGTGGATAATAATGACTCTTTCGTTTCTTTATTTGGCTCTTCTGTGTCTTCTTCATCTGCCCCCATTTTGGAGAACAGATTCATGATCACAATTCCACTTGCAATCACCGCCATACCGATCATTGCTGCAGTATCAGGATGTTGCCCATAGAACAGCATGCCAAGTGTAGATACCATAAGAATCCCAGTGCCTGACCATGTTGCATACGCTAAACCTACAGGGATATATTTAACAGCTCGAGAAAGTGAGTAATAACAAACAACATACAGTATAACAATCAGTGCTAATAATAAGGACTTCGTAGTCCCTTCGCTATTATCAAACATTTTCAATGTAGAGGTTGCTGAGGTTTCTGAAATAATAACCGCCAGCATCCAAAGCCATGATTTTGCTTTAGGGGACATAGATAATACTCCTACAATAAATAGAAAAATTAGATTTAATTAATTTTGATGTTTTATTTCTTTAAAGACTTTAAAGACTTTAAATAATCGACAGCTGAATCAGTTAATTTATTATTACTCGCAATATACCCTCCAGGGTCTTTCATTACTTCCTTTAAAGTAATATAGCGATTTTTTTGATAGTTATTTTTAGGTTTCAACTCTTGGTTAAAATCATTTATCAATAATTTACCTTCAATTTCATTTAGTGTATTAAACTCCACACCTAATGAAATAAGTTTCGACATATTTTCTTTAATAATATTATTGTATTTTTTATTTTTATCTAAACCTAAAATTTGGTTGAGTTCACTCTCTGGGCAGCAATGATGTTTTAATGCCAGCACAGGAATATTTTGTGCAAGCGCATGCAAAATCAGTTGGCTTTCTTCGCTGGTAAATAAGCCGTTTGCGACTTCACCAACCACCTTGGCATCAATAAAAGGTAAAAATACACAGTGGTAGTTTCCTAATGCATTTAGATGCAACGTATTTTTATCTAATATTGTTCCCAATGTTGCCCACTGTGCAAAATAAGGTGTTGCAGGCATTAATTGGGTGGCATAGAGCGAAAAAGAAACCGATAAAAATTGCGTTAACCGTTGGTAAATCGCCTGTTGGTAGCCTTCTACAGGGGATAACACCACAAGAACATGCGGGTTTAGTTGCCTTAATACCTGTTCAACTATCCGTTCAATCTGTTTTTCATTCACCTTGCCACCGTCCCTTAACCAACAATAAATACGCTGTCATTATTGCGCAGACCCGCTGCATTGGCTTCGTCAGTATCAATATGAAACTCAAGAGAAAAGCGCTCATCTACACGCACAACAACTTCATCAAATACTAAACGACGCTCACCTTCCGTACGAATATTGACCTTTTGTCCATTCACCACGTTTAATGCTCTGGCATCTATCGTATTCATATGAATATGTCGTTGTGCACAAATCACTTGAGATTCAAGGTTTGCATAACCAGCTGGGCCGATTAACAATGCACTACCTGAATCGGCTAAATCCCCTGATTCCCTCACGGGGGCTTTAATCCCTAAAGCAAAACAATCGGCCTTCGAAACCTCTAACTGGCTTTTTGGGCGCACAGGGCCTAACACTCTGACTTTGCTGATTGAGCCTTTTGGCCCAACAACCATTACACATTCCTTCGCCGCAAATTGCCCTGGCTGCTTGAGATCTTTAAACGGCGTGAGTTGATAACCTTGACCAAATAAGGCTTCGACATCCTGCTGCGAAAGGTGTACATGGCGATTAGATACCCCCACTGGGATTGCTATAGCAGATTGCATTCCATTCGCTGGGTTGTATGCTGAAAGACGAGACAAAATTTTGCCCATCAATTGCTCATTCATCATGATTTTTTACCTTTGCGCAGGTCATTTTTAGGCTCTTTAATACTATTTTCCGTCACCTCTGGTGCAGATTTTTCCTCAACCACAAGCTTTTCTTGCAGCTTTTCAGCTTGTTCGACACTTTTTTCTAACTCGCCCTTTTTACTTTTTACTGTTAATAATTTTGTAATTACACTTTCTTCAGGGCGTGCAATCACGAGTGAGCCTACGCATAATTGATTATCGCTGATCACCTCAATACCGTGATCAACGGCGGTGCGCACTGCGCTGATTTCCCCCTGAAAACAAACGGATACTAAGCCAGAGCCAATTTTACGATAGCCGACAATTTCTACACTGGCGGCCTTACACGCCGCATCAGCTGCCTGTATCGCGGATGTCAGTCCCCGCGTTTCAATAACACCTAAACTTTTCATCTGTCTCTCCTACTTAGTGACGAACCAGTCGAATATCAAAATCAAACTGTTTAAAGAACGCTTCCAATTGATCGAGTTCTTCTGCGCTATAGGTTGGGTCTTGTTTTACTGGATAAATCATGTCCAGTTTGTCGTATTTACCGCGTCCCAACTGGTGGTAAGGTAGAATATCGATACGTTTTACATTGCCGCGTTTGGATAGCGCCATCGCGTATTCAATGGCCCCAGTGATTGCGTCATACGAATCGTTATACCCACGCACCAACGGCATCCGCACCACCACGTTTGCACCTAATTCAATAAGTCTTTCAAGGTTTTGGCGCACATTTTCGTTACCAATACCAAAGATACTTTTATGCTGTACGCTATCGATGTGTTTGATGTCATACAAAAATAAATCGACGACTTGAGCGAGCTTTTCATAGTTAGCTAATGATGTTGTCCCTTGGGTCTCTACCGCGGTATTGATCATCATTTTTTTGCATTCACGCAGCAGTTCAACGGCGAAATCGGTTTGTAGACTCATTTCCCCACCACCGATCGTGACACCACCACCAGAAGAAATATAAAAATCATAGTCTTGCATGATGATTTCCATCATTTCGGCAACCGTGACATCTTTGCCCATAATGTCCAGCGCACCGCCAATGCACACCTCTTCACACTTACGACAACCAATACAATCAATGCTGCGATTAACACGGTGAATTTGTTCACCTTGCTCATTGGTTGTTTTGTAATGAATACCTGTTGGGCAAACATCGACACACTTACCGCAATTGACGCATTTATCATGGGAAAACATCACTTGAAACTGGCTGCTTAATCCCTCAGGGTTAGCACACCAGGGACAACGAATATTGCACCCTTTAAGAAAGATCAGCGTGCGTATACCATCACCGTCATAAATGGAATATTTTTGGATATTAAATATCCGACCTTTAATATCTGCAGCGCTCATCATCACACCTCAACACATTGAAAAATTTATCGTTTTTATTATGAAGTGGCAGGTATGTTGCCATACCTGCCGATATCGATTTAGAACTTCTCAATCACAGTACGGCTAATAATTTCATCTTGAACTTCTTTGCAGAGTTCGACGAAGTAAGCACTGTAACCTGCGACCCTAACGATTAAATCACGATATTTTTCAGGTTCTTGCTGCGCTTTTTTCAGCATTTCATTATCGACATAACTAAATTGCATTTGGCCATTTCCTAAAATAGAAGCCGTTCTTAGCAAGGTAATTAAGCCGTGGCGGCCTTCAGGCGTATCCAACAAGCCTTTTAAGAACTTAAAGTTATGCACCATGCCAATGTTCATTGTTTCAACATTCATCTTGCTGATGGATTTAATGATGGCGGTTGGGCCTTGTTTATCCGCACCTTGCGTTGGACTGATACCATCTGATAATGGCATCCAAGCTAAACGTCCATTCGCACTCGCTGCGGTTAATTCCCCGATTGGAGTATTATTCGAAATCGATAAGGTTCCGTGGCTAAGTGTGGAATACAACATGTCGTATTTGCGGCACTCGCGCTCTGTCCACTCCGTAATATCCAGCGCATACTGGTCAACATAGTTGTCATCGTTACCAAATTTTGGTGCGTTCAAGCAGTCGCGGCGCAGTTCGTCATAGCCTTCAAAGTTAGCTAATAGGCCATCACGTACTTGTTCAAGGGTATAACGTTTGTCTTCATAAACCAGCTTACGAATGGCTGCCATTGAATCGACGTAGGTTGCAAGACCAGAGAAAATCAAACCTGGACCGTGGTTAATCATCGCACCACCTGCGGCAACGTCTTTCCCTTTTTCCATACAGCCTTCCACCAGCAAAGACATTAATGGTTTTGGTGCAACATCACGGTGTACTCGTTGGCTGATCACCGTACCGACCGCGGATAATCGGACGATATGAGCGATTTGTTGTTTCACTGCGCGGTCAAAATCTTCAAAAGTTCTCAAGTCACGCAGTTCACCTGTATCTAAGCCTTGGTAACTATCAAACAGCACCATGCGCCCACGATTTAAGACAAACTCAATCGCGATTGGCCATTGGGTGTAACCTGTTGAAGTCCATTGATAAATTCGGCCTGATTTTTGAGGTTCAACGCAACCCATCAAGCAATAATCACGCGCATCTTCAAAGTCAAAACCTTTACGTAACATCATTTTGATGTGGGAGTCATCGAAGTGGCAGGCAGGGAAGCCCATACCAGCTTTAACGACATCGACAATTTTTTCCATGTACTTTTGTGGTGATTGGTTATGGATACGGCAAGCCAGTGATGGCTGGTACACCTTAACGAAACGCACCGCATCCATAATTAAATAAGTTAGGTCATTACACGCATCGCCCCCCGAGCGTTTTTGCCCGCCTACTGTTAAGTTGATAAACGGCTGGTAACCCGCAAAATATTTCGCGCCTAACTCACTGGACATCCACATTAATTCAGCACATTTGATGATAAACGCCTGCATCATTTCCAGCGCTTGGTCTTGTGTTAAACGGCCTGTTTTGATGTCGTTTTCATACATTGGCAGGCAATATTGATCGAGGCGCCCTAAAGACAAACCCGTTTGGTTTTCTTCGATTTCAAACAGGGATTCTACTGTCCAAATGCTTTGTAGGGCTTCTTGCAAGGTCACAGGCGGATTTGCTGGCACGTTTTCATTTACTTGTGCGATAGTCAATAACTCTTCACGGCGTTTTGAGTCTGTTTCTTTTGCGGCTAACTCACGAGCATGTTCTGCAATACGGTGCGCGTAAGACACAACACCTTCACAAGTTTCAATAGAGGCTTTGTAGAAATAGATACGGTCGATATCCTCTGGGTTTTCCATGCTAAGCTCAGCCAGTTTCGCCTGTGCATCCGCTTTGATCCCATTCATGCCTTTGGTGAATAACAAGACATCGTAGCCTGGGCATGTATCACCCCCACCGTTGATTTGGTGGTAAGACAAATCACTGACAAACGTTTCGCCACTAAACTCCCACACACCCGCTTCACGGTATTGTGCTTCACAGATTTCATCTAATGAGCGGCCTTCCCAGAACGGTGCAATGTCTTCACGAATGACTTTTTTGTCTTCTTCAGAGATAACAAATGGGTCTTGTGGGCGTGTGCTCATGGTGTCGAGCTCTTCAACCACCCAGCGCCATGCGATATCTGGGGAGAATGCACCAGCACGTGGCTTACCACACGGATGCCCAACAATTAATTCTTCTGGTTGGATTAAGATTGGTGCGGTTTCACATGCGCGACGGAATGCTTTTGCACGCAGTAAAATCGGCGGTAAACCTGGGTTATTTTTGACAACGTCAGTAAAGGCTAAAGCACGGTAGATAGAAACACTTGGGCGCGCTTCTAAATAGCGGTTACGCAGGCGTTGTAAACGCGGGGTCAGCCCTTCCATTACTTTAAATTCTGTCTCAGCTTGTGCAGACGGTGCAACATAGCTGGCATTCGGCGCAGAGTATTGCGGTTGCGTGCTTGCTTGGCCGCAATATAAGCGGACTTTTAACCCATTATTGACGGCCATGATATTTTCATGAGCCGATAACATCATGGCGGATAATTCATTAATGCATACGTGAGGGTCGGTTAAATATACGCCACCTTTTAATGCATCAAACATTGGGTAGCCATCCACCACTTTTGTCGAACGCACTTCAGAAAGCTCAGCCAATTTCAGCCATAAACTTTCAACCACTTCATACGCTTGGGCTGGTGTTAAACGGCCTTGCTCGATGTCCCGTTGGTAGAACGGATAAACCGCTTTGTCGAAGCCCATTGGGTTAACCGCGTAACTGCCATTTTCCAGATGTAAAATAAGCTGCAATAAATAGAATGCTTGGCAAGCTTCTTTAAAGGTTTGTGCAGGTTTGGCAGGAACATTACGTAAAATCGCCGCGCTTTCTTGCAGTTCTAAACGGCGATATTGGTTTGATTCCACCGCTGCCATACTTTCCGCTTTTGACGCGAGGGATTGTGCAAAATGAATTGCTGCATCACATGCATAAATTGCAGCGCGGCAATTATTTGCCTCATCAATACTATTACGACTGACTGCACTACCGATGTTTCTGACTCGGTTTTCCAATTGGGATTTAATTTCTAAAAAACCGATGTTCAGTACCGCTAAATAGTCAGGGGCATCAACGGTGCTATCCCCTGCTAAGAAGGTGTAAATACTGTTGCTGTGAATTTCGTTTTCAGTGAAGAAAATCGCGCCACGCGGTGTGGACGATTGACTACCAATAATCAATTCATCTTGCGCAATAAACGCAGGGAAATGACGGATAAATTCATAAAAACGTTGAGCAGGTTTTATTGCCTGCGGTGCACCCGAAAGTTGGTTTTCCAGTGCTTCTAAAATGTTGGCACGTTCAGTAATAATTGAGCTATTGCGGGCACTTAAGCGTTCAGCCAGCATTTTTACGCGTGGGGTCAGAGCATATTTAGTCATGTTAGCCTATCCTGATGTTCGTTCTAGTTTGTTGTTCATCACCTAACAGCTTGCGGCTGTTAAAAAGATTGCCGATATAGCGTTTCAAGTTGCACTTGGTTCACATCCCGTGGATTGGTCGGAGTGCAACTATCACGCAGTGCTTGCCCCACCATTTCCCCTAAACGGGCGTTAAAATCGGTTTCATTAATGCCTGTGGCTTGAATGCCTTTTGGCATATTCATTTCATCTTTCAATACGTTGATTGCCATAATTAAGCTTTCAACGCCTTCACGTATTGTTGAAGAGGGTAAATTCAAGTTTTTCGCGAGATGAGCGTAACGTTTTGCGGCTTCGCTATCACAACGCCCTTCTAACTCGGCATTAAATGCCACCACATGTGCCATCAATAGCGCATTGGCTCGGCCGTGTGGAATGTGGAATACACCGCCTAATGCGTGGGCTAAACTGTGCGTGATCCCAAGGGAAGCATTGGTAAATGCCATTCCTGCGATGCAAGAGGCGTTATGCATTTTTTCGCGAGCAAGCAAATTGCCACCTTCGCGGTAGCAGTCAATTAAGTGACCGAAAACCAGCTGCACCGCTTTTTCCGCTAGCGCATCAGAAAAATCAGATGCAGTGCGGGAAACATACGCTTCTAATGCATGGCAAAGCACATCCATCCCTGTATCTGCGGTAATCGACGCAGGCACGGATTTCACGAGAACAGGGTCGAGGATCGCCACATCGGGCAACATAAACTCATCCACTAGCACCAGTTTTTCAGAGTGGGACTTAATCACTGAAAATGAGGTAACTTCAGAGCCTGTGCCGCTGGTTGTTGGGATTGCAATAAACTGCGGTTTTGCCCGATTGGCGTCGCTTTTCGTGTGCCATAAGGAGTAAATAATCGCTTTCGCCGCATCAATCACTGAGCCGCCACCCAGTGCAATCACCACATCGGGATATTGCACGTCCATGACTTTCATGCCTTTTACGATGGCTGAAATATCAGGGTCTGGCAGGACATCGTCATACATTGAAAACGCAATGCCTGAGTGTGTTAACCGACGAGTGACTTCCTCTGCTAAGCCAAATTTCACCATGGCTTTATCGGTCACGATAAAAGCCTGCTGAGCTTGCATTTGTGAGATAAAATCCAGTGCATTAGCACCAAATTGAACTCGCGGTTTAATGAGAAACTGGTTCATGCTGTTGTTTACTCCTTGGTATAAACCTTTTCAACAATGGCAACCACTGACATGGCTTTGTATTTGTCTTTGTTCAACGCGAAGTACTCTTCAGCTAACACAATGTCGTTGATACCTGCACCGACGCTGTCTACCGCCACATACGTTCGGTCTTTCAACGGTTCAAGATCATCCCCCAGCGCAGCGACCATCAATAAGTTGCTTCCGCTAAGTTCTTGGCATTTCTGCGTTGCGACAACATGTCCGATTACTTTTGCCAAAATCATGGTTTATACCGCCTTATTTCAATGAATTACTTATTTAGGCGACCGAGAACGGCCTTAATGATTTGCTCAACATTTTCTTCGGTGATATCACCTTGCGAAACAACAGCTTGCGTAATTTCCGCCGTGCTAAAACGGTTGTCTGCTACATGAGAAACAGGTGCAGAAGCCGTCACTGGCTGACGAAAACGGTCATCATCTAAAATACTGATTTGCGATTGATTCACTGTGGTTGAAGCCGCAGGCTGAGCAACTGGGCACGGCTGTGCTGGCTGCCTTAAATCATCAATAGAACGCACGCCATAACCCACTTTACGAATGTTCAGTAAGTTCATTGGCCCGACGTTATCTGAGCTCGAACCGCCACCGATTGCACCGCAACCTAAGGTTAATGCAGGCGTAATATTGGTTGTTGCTCCAATGCCCCCCAGTGCCGCAGGTGTATTAATCAAAATACGGTTAACAGGTTTCTCAAGGGAGAATTGACGAATGACATCTTCGTTTTGGGTGTGGATCACCAATGTGTGGCCTAAGCCTTCATTAGTCAGCAAATCCACCACACGATGGCAAGCAGATTGCCAATCTTCTTCGATATACATCCCTAAGATTGGGCAAAGTTTTTCACGCGAATAGGGGTTTTTCGGTGAAACGGTGTCTTGTAAGGCAATAAGCACACGCGTATTGGCAGGTACGCTAAACCCTGCACGCTGGCTCAAGGTAATGGCATCTTTCCCAACCACTTCAGGGTTGATAGTGCCATTTGCCCGCAATAACATTGACGCCATACGCTTCGCTTCGTCTTCATTCATAAAGTAAGCGCCTTGCGCTAACAGCTCGCGGTGCACTTCGTTATAAATACAACGTTCGACGATAATTGATTGCTCTGACGCACAAATAACCCCGTTATCAAACGTTTTACTGGTGATAATGTCATTCACGGCTTGTTTGATATTGGCGCTGCGCTCAATAAAGGCAGGGCCATTACCCGGACCGCCACTGATTGTTGGCGTACCCGATGCATACGCTGCACGCACCATGCCCTCCCCGCCAGTCGCTAAAATTAAGGAAACATCTTTGCTGTGCATCAGCTCTTTGGTCGCTTCAAGGGTCAACATTGTGACACCATCAACGATCCCTGCGGGTGCGCCAGCCTCTAATGCCGCTTTTTTAACAATGTCTAACGTACGGAAACTACAGGCTTTGGCATTAGGATGCGGGGAGAAGACAATGGCGTTACCTGCTTTTAAGGCAATCAACGTTTTGTAGATGATGGTCGATGTTGGGTTTGTCGATGGCACCAATGCCGTGATCACCCCTAACGGAACGCCTACATCCATGACTTTGTTGATTTTGTCATCATTAATGATGCCAACGGTTTTGAGATCTTTAATGTGTTCATAGACACGCATTGAAGCAAAGGTATTTTTCAAGACTTTGTCTTGCCACTTACCAAAACCTGTCTCTTCATTGGCCATTTTCGCCAGCTCTTCAGCGTGAAGAGCTGATTCAATCGCGATGTGTTTAACGATACTGTCGATTTTTTCCTGCGAAAAAGTCGCGAATACTTTCTGCGCTTGTTTCGCGTTTCTAACTAGCTCTCTTGCCAGTTGTCTGGATTGCAGATCTTTATCTAATGCAACCATGTCTTCCCCCGTATCGGAGCCAAAATTAACTAATTAACTTGTTGTTTTATTTACTTATCAGCCAACAGCTTAGGCTTTATGTTGCTGCGCAATTTTGCCGATATCGTTATGTGGTCTTGCGATAACGCGTGATGTCACTACGGTGCCAACACGTTTTGCGGCTTCAACACCAGATTCCACCGCTGCGTTAACTGCACCGACGTCGCCTTTCACCATGGCAGTCACTAACCCTGAACCGACATTTTCATAACCAATCAGTTCGACGTTGGCTGCTTTACACATGGCATCAGCGGCTTCAATACAGGCCACTAAACCTTTAGTTTCAATTAGTCCAAGTGCTTCTTTCATAAGTAATTTCCTTTTTATTCCGAGACTTTATACTGGGCGACGATTTTCTGAATATCGCTGTGAGGACGAGCAATAACCAGAGATGTCACAACAGTGCCAACGCGAGAAGCCGATTCAACACCTGAATCAACCGCTGCTTTTACCGCACCGACATCCCCCTTCACCATTGCCGTCACTAAACCTGACCCAACATTTTCATAACCAATCAGCACAACATTTGCGGCTTTACACATCGAGTCAGCCGCTTCAATACATGCCACTAACCCTTGAGTTTCGATAAGACCTAATGCGTCACCCATGTTTTTTCCTCCGGAAAAAGTTATGCCTTATGTTTAATCACAATTTTGTTGATATCGTTATGTGGACGCGCAATGACCAGTGATGTCACGACTTCACCAACACGCTGAGCAGATTCAACACCTGAATCAACCGCCGCCTTGACTGCACCAACGTCGCCTTTAACCATTGCGGTGACGAGACCTGAACCCACATTTTCATAACCGATTAGCTCAACGTTTGCGGCTTTACACATTGCATCCGCCGCTTCGATGCAAGCCACCAAACCTTTAGTTTCGATAAGACCTAATGCATCACCCATTGTTGTTTCCTCCGAGAAGCCTTCTTCATTTTTCTTTACCGCGCTCTTTAAGTTGATGTGTCCGAATACATGTTTCTTGAAGAACCGAGGTAATCATTTACGCCAACAGTGTCTGCGCGGTGATTAATTGAACGCAGCCTTTGGCTTCAAATTCACTATAGAGGTGAAAAATAAAAACAAAATATAAATCCACAACATGAAGATACTTAGAATATTTAACTAAAAATTAGATTTATTAGCCCCTAAATTCACATATCAATGCTGAAAAAACGAAAAATTCACGCATCTGTCTGGTGAATAAAAAACACGAAAAATAGATTACGGATTAATCAGGTAGGATTGTTAACAGGATATTATTAAGCTGATACCAAGGGGTAATTTACACAATGATAACTGTGGGGTGGCTCACTGGCTTATAAGCTTTACTCGCAAATAAAGAAGCTCTTTTATATTAAGGTACTCAGGAAAGTGTGCTTATTTGAGGCAAGCAGTTCACACTAAGAAGCCTATGAATAACACTGAAGATGTAAGCCATTTCAAAGACAGTTAAAGACGGTTAGAACGGGAAAACACACAAAATGATAGGCCAACTTGAATGCCCTAGGTCTGTATTTTGTTAGTCAAATTTACTGCCAGGTTTTAATGTGCAGATATAAAGAGGAGAGTTAATTGAACTTAATAACAACGCTTTATCATTCAACTTTTGGGCATTAAGAAATAAGCCATCATGGCTATCTGACATTTCTCGCATAAAGTAGTCAAAAATCACATCGGGGGATTCATCAATGGAAGAGGCGCTCGATTCCCATTGGCTAATATTATAATGGCGTTCCGTTGGGGAAACCCGTTTGGTCGTATAATTAAATTTCACATAGCGCTGTAAATACAGCCACCCTGCTTTAGAGTCTGTATAGCCTTCAACAACAATAGACCCTTTTCCATTCGCACCAAAATTGAAATGAATATTGCCATTAACGTTTTCATCTTTCATATTTTCAAAGCGCATGATGCCTTTGGTAGAACACACCATTAATCCATCTTGTTTATTGGAAAATAAAACCGATTGTGTGTAAATCACCACCATAATAAACAGCAAAGCACTCAGTAAACATAATACTTTCCCAGATATTTTCATGATGGCTTCCAAGAATAATAGAAATAGTTATCGCAATAGCTAAAAGGATTGTCTTCATTTACGGCACAGTGGGCTAAAAACACACGGCCTAATCCATTAGTTTGTAATTTATCCCCATAAAAGAAAACAAATCGCTCTTTTTCTACACAGGCAAGATTTAAGTTATTTCTCACCTTGTCAAAATTTTGCACATAATTTTGTGCGACGGTGCCATTAATCATTTTTTCATTTGAAAGCACATCGCAGTTAGCATGCTCCAGCACCGTCATATTAATCGGTTGAGATGGTTGATTTGATAAATAAGCCATAATTAATAACAAGATAGAGCACAGCAAAAATGCACCACTGGCGAAATACCAACACATTTCTTTTTTTGCCTTTGTTAATGGCTCAGGGCTTTTAACGGGGGATATTGAGATTGTTTCTGGTTCAATTAAAGAGGGGTCAATAATGGGTGATAATACAACTTCAGCGGCATCTATCTCACTCAAGTTTTTAATAAATTCAGCAGGGTGCATTTTAGCATCATTCAAACGTTCTAGCGTCACTTCTGAATTAAATTCCAATCTCCCTCTGGCCACCGTGATAATGATATTTTCAATACCATACTGGCGAAATGCTTTTCTTAATAAACTCAAATATTGGTTTAAATTACTGTTGGATGAAACTAATCCATTATCATCCCACACTGCTTTTAATACATCATCACGGGATACCACACCCCTATTTTGGATAAAATAATAAAGCAGTGCATTGGCGGTAATAGACAATTGCGTATCCACCTCGTCTTCTTTCAAAGACAAAGTGCCATCGACTGCATCATATATAATGAAGGCATTGATTTTATATTTCATTGGCGCCCCATGTTTTTATTATATTAATGACGGTATTTTCGGTGTTTACTTATCCATATTAAGGTAGCTTTTCAAACGATATCGCCGTTAAACGACTCACAATGGCATCACGCTCTTGTTTTGATAACGTTTCACCCTCTGTTAATGATGACAACCACAAGCCGTCTGCGCCATAACGCACTAGCGCCCCTAAATAGCTGTTATCGAACGAGTCACCTTTTGCTAAATGACCCAGCACCCAATTACGCCAACATTTGCGCAATACAGGCTCATTTGGCATGGCCAACGACAATAACGCGAGCTGAAAACTTTCATCTGATTCTTTAAGCTCGCCAATATAGTGCAAATATGCACGGGAAAAACGCCCATAAGTATTGATGTCATTTTCCATAATGAAACTAATACGCTCATCCATAATGCTCAGTAATTGCAAAAATAGCGCATGGATAAGATCTTGCTTACTTGGGAAATGATGCATCAGCCCCCCTTTGCTGACACCCGCTTCCCGTGCAACCGCATTAAGGGATAATGCAGAAATGCCGTCCCTACCCGCAATTATGCGAGCCGCTTTTAATAACTCCACTTGAAGTTTGACGGGATCTTTTTTTCTGTGCTGCGCTGTTTTGTTCATGTAATGGATGATACCGACCAGTCGGTATGTTTCATTTTGACCCAAATCAAGTAACCCTGTTTTGTTCAAGGTTAAATCAAAATAGTGGAATGGGACTCACAATATCCATTTTAGATAGGCTATAACCCCGTAATTAATTGATAATTTAAAATTATTTTGCACCTCTGCTTTGGCTAGTTTCAAATTTAACTTAGTTTTGCGCCAATTCGGGTTATGATGTTTAATAATGGATGTAAAATAAAATTCTGACAAAGTACAAATTATTTGTCACATTCGTCACTAACCGTCGATAGAAGAGGTTTTACCATGTCAAAACAATATAATATTGGTGTTATTGTGGGTAGCTTACGTGCGGATTCTTATAATTTAACCGTCGCTAAAGCCATCATTAAGTTATTCCCTGCAAATTTCTCATTCAAATTTATCAACATTGGCGACCTTCCTCTCTACAATCAAGATGCTGACCAAAATGTGCCTCCTGTTGTCGCCAATTTTAAATCTCAAATTAAAGCCTGTGACGGCATTATTTTTGCCACCCCTGAATATAACCGTTCTATTCCTGGTGTATTAAAAAATGCCATTGACCAAGGCTCTCGCCCTTGGGGAGATAACTCGTGGAATGCAATTCCTGCGGGGGTTTTAGGTGTTTCCATCGGTAATATCAGCACGGCAATTGCCCAACAACACCTGCGCAACAGCCTTGCCTTTTTGAATATGCCAACCATGAACCAACCTGAATGTTACCTGAAATGGTATGACGGTATGGTAGATGAGCAAGGCAATATTTCACCGAAAAGCAAAGATTTCTTACAACCGTGGGCGGATACCTTTGCTCAGTTTGTTGCCCATAACGCTGTGAGCAAATAAGTTATCGCGTACACAACTTATTGAAACAAAAAAGGCGCATAAAATTGCGCCTTTTATTTATTAAACCATTAACGGCCAGCTTTTAGCTTTTGGAAATACTCTTCGTACAGAATATTGGTATTCCCAACATCGCTTTGCCACTCGCCTTTTTTCAATACCTCTTCACTTGGGTAAAGAGATGGGTCGTTAGCAATTTCTGCAGGTAACATCTTTTTAGCGGCTAAATTAGGGGTTGGATAGCCAATTGATTCAGCAACTTGTGCCGCAATTTCAGGGCGTAATAAGAAGTTAATCAGTTTATGAGCCCCTTCAACATTTTTCGCATTGGCAGGAATAGCTAAACTATCCATCCAGAAGATACCGCCTTCTTTTGGCCACACCACCTCAATCGGTAAGCCTGCTTGCCTTGCGACAAATGCGGAACCATTCCATAACATCCCTACATCTACTTCCCCTTCAATAAACGGTGTGGCAGGGTTATCCGAGTTAAAGGCTAAGATATTCGGGCGCAATTTTTGCAGCTCTTGATAGGCTTCTTCAATTTCTTTCGGGTCAGTGGTATTGCCTGAATAACCCAGTTTGTTTAATGCGACTTGGAATACTTCCCGTGCATCATCCATCATCAATAGGCTATTTTTATATTCAGGCTTCCAAAAATCTGCCCATGATGTGACAGAGCTTGGGTCAACGGCTTCACCATTAATGCCAATACCTGTTGCGCCCCAAATATAAGGCACAGAATAGTCATTATTTGGGTCAAATTCTTTGTGGATTAAATTTGGATCGAGGTTTTTAAAGTTGGTTAATTTACTTTGATCAATCTTTTGCAGCATCCCCTCTTTACTCATTTTCGCAATAAAGTAAGTGGATGGTACAACTAAATCATAAGCCCCATCTTTATAGGTCTTCAATTTAGTGTACATGCTTTCGTTGGATTCATAGGTGGAGTAAATCACCTTGATGCCCGTTTCTTTGGTAAATTGCTCTAATAAACCAGGGGGAACATATTCTGTCCAGTTATAGAAATACAGTACGTCTTTGTTATCGTCAGCGGCAGTCGCCGTGCCAATACTTGCAGCCATTAAGCCTGCTGCCAGTAGATAGGACCATTTTTTCATGACTGAGTTTCCCTCAACAACGTGTTTTTATCCCTGCCTGCATCAAGCTGTAACTTGAATGATTTAGGGGTGATATCTTATAGGCTCAATTGGAGCCCACCCTCTCGCCTTATGGCATTTAAAAAGCACGACAAAACAAGAGTGCCGTGCCATCCTGTCATTTGTTACTGCGTTTTTTTACCGTATTTATCCCGCATTACCCATTGGCTTAAGCAAACAAGTACCAGCGACATAATCAGTAGCACCGTTGCCAGCGCATTCACTTCGGGGGAGACGCCCACTTTGACCATTGAGTAGATTTTTAACGGTAAAATTTCATAACTTGGCCCCGTCACAAACGACGACACAACTACATCATCCATCGATAATGTGAAGCTAAGCAGCCAACCCGCAACTATCGCAGGGAGCGCCAATGGCAGAATAATTTTACGTAAAATAGTAAATTCACCCGCTCCGAGATCCCGCGCGGCTTCCAGCATTTTTACATCGAAGTCTTTTAACCTCGCATATACCGTTACCACTACAAAAGGCAGACAGAAGGTAATGTGCGAAAACAGCAACGACCAAAAACCCAATGAAACACCCAAAATCATAAACAGCACTAATAACGATATTGCCATCACGATATCGGGGGACATCATCACCACAAACAACATTCCCCCCACAAAGGGCTTGCCGCGAAAACGGTAACGAAATAGCGCAACCGCCGTTAATGTGCCAATCACAGTGGCAAATGTGGCGGATAACACCGCCATGGTTAATGAGTGCCCCGCCGCTTCTAATAAGCTGTCGTTATTACTTAAAAGTTCATACCATTTTGTTGAGAAACCCTGCCACTGAATACCAAAACGCGATTCATTGAAGGAGTTAACAATCAAAATGATGATTGGAATATAAAGATACGCATAGACGATGGCCATAAAGCCACCCCGCAAAGTACGCCCGATCATTCTTCATACGCCTTTTTATTCAAAAGCTTAGCCGCTCGGTAATACACATACAGCAACAGCCCCATCATCACCGTCAGGAAGATACTGGTTGCGGCACCAAATGGCCAATCACGAATATTGAGGAACTGGCTTTTTATCACGTTACCAATTAGGAGGTTTTTCGCGCCGCCCATTAAATCGGCGACATAAAACAGCCCCATCGCAGGCAATAAAACCAATAAACACCCTGCAATAATACCTGGCATCGTTAATGGAATGATGATTTTCACAAAGGTCTGAAATTTATTAGCGCCGAGGTCCCTAGCTGCTTCTAAATATGACTTATCCAATTTCTCAATACTCGAATACAGCGGCATCACCATAAAAGGTAATAAGATATAAATAAGCCCAAGCACAACCGCTTCTGGGGTGTACATTAAACGAATCGGTTTATCAATAATCCCAATCCACAGCAAAAAATCATTCAGATAGCCTTTGGTGCTCAAAAAAACTTTCAAACCATAAATACGGATCAGCGAATTCGTCCAAAACGGAACAATCAACAAAAACAACATAAGTGGCTGGATGCGTTTGGGTAATTTCGCCAAAATAAATGCAAATGGATAGCCGATCACAAGGCAAAAGAATGTCGCGATCAAGGCCATATTCAGTGAATGCAGCATCACTTCTGCGTACATGGGATCGGATAAACGGATGTAGTTATCCCATGTGAAGATCAGATCCACTAGATTGGTATCACTGCGTGTTAGAAAACTGGCTCCGATGATCATGACATTTGGCAAGAAAACGAACAAGACCAGCCAAGCGACAATCCCAGTGATGATCACATTTTGCAGGATCTTGTGTTTACGAATGATCATCCAGCACGACCTCCCAGCTTTCCACCCAAGTTACAGCAACTTTTTGATTCAAGGAGTGGTCAACATCGGGGTCGTCTTCATTAAAGAATTCGCTCACCATGACAATTTTGCCGTCTTCCATCTCAACCACAGAGTCCAAAGTCATGCCTTTATAATTACGTTCACGCACGTAACCAATCAGCCCTGGATGATTTTCTGCATCATTCACTTCTTCAACACGTAAGTCTTCAGGGCGCAAAAGTACATTAAGATGCTGCCCTTCTTTGACTGAGAGCTCAGTGAAAATATCGCACTCATGGCCTTCAACATTGGCACGAATACGTTTTTCATCAATGCGATACAACACTTTCGCATCAAAAATATTAATTTCACCGATAAACTGAGCAACAAATAGGTTTTTAGGCTCCTCATAAATTTCACGAGGTGTACCATCTTGCTCAATTTTCCCTTCACGCATGACGATGATCCTGTCAGACATTGCTAAGGCTTCTTCTTGGTCGTGGGTAACAAAAATAAAGGTAATTCCCAGTTTCCGCTGAAGGGCTTTTAGCTCATTCTGCATTTGCTTACGCAGTTTGTAATCCAGCGCAGACAATGATTCATCCAGTAATAAGACTTTTGGGCGATTCACCACGGCACGGGCGATTGCCACACGCTGCTGCTGCCCGCCAGAGAGTTGATTCGGCCTTCGCTGCGCAAAATCTTCCAATTGCACCATACGCAGTGCCTGATCAACGCGCTTTTGAATATCGGCTGCAGGCGTTTTTTGCATACGTAAGCCAAAAGCGACGTTGTCATAAACCGTCATATGAGGAAAAAGAGCATAGCTTTGGAACACGGTATTCACGAAACGTTGTTCCGCTGGAATATCCGTAATATCTTGACCATCAAGAATAATTTGACCATCATCGACATCTTCCAGCCCAGCAATAAGACGTAAAACCGTCGTTTTACCGCAACCAGAAGGCCCCAGAATGGTCAAAAACTCACCGTTCTGAATGGTTAAGTCAAGTTCAGATATAATTTGTTTGCCATCAAAACCTTTATTTAAAGATTTTAATTCGACGAGTGGTGTCAGAGAGGTTGTCTCAGTCATTTATAATACACTCTATCCCTAGGAATAATGCAGATAGAACCGCCACCGTTAAAGACTGTATAAGCTTGTCGGAGGTTTACTCTCTTCATACCTCAAGTGATATGGGTGCTCGCTTCACGCTGCCATTCGAACCACATACTTATGTATGCTCATCGAGATGCCATCATTTGCGGCCTACATATCACTGGAATTATTTTGAGTAAATAATTTTCCCCAGCAAAGCCCAAAACCAGTAGCGCCATTTTTCAAATTCATTGAGCCCTGCATGATAAACACAGTTTTTATAAATTGAAAGCCATTTTCGACACTTCGTTTGCCTTTCATTATGAATTCACAATAAATAAAACTGTTTTTTGATAAAAATAAGCAACATAGCGATATATATTGTTACTATGCCGTTATCTATAGGTTTCCCTTATACATCTAAGTTCCTCCCTTAAGCTAAATACCTTACAATTCACAAAGTTAGTCGCTAATAGATGAATAATTAAATTCATTTAAAATTTAATTATTTCTTAAATTAAGATATGAGGAATATATCTTGCTACAAACTCATAAAATATCCCACTGATTAAAATAGAATTATCAAAAACTGAATCGTTTAAACTTACTAAAACAACTGGAAATGTAATTTATCCTAATGAAATACTTAAAAACTAATAATTCATAATTACAATGATAAAGAGAAAAACATCATTAAATATAATTTTATGTGATTTATATCTAATTTTTATCGTGAAGTGGTTTTTATCTCGATAACTTTAACCAACATCATATTATCAACCGCATCCCTTTGAATATAATGGCCAAATTGGTATAATTTCAGCCTAAATTGTTTCTTTTCGTGATTTCTTTTGTGATTTTCGTTTCATAATTACACTTATAAATTTTACTTTGTTCCTTTGTACTGAATTTATTAAAGAATAAGCACAAGCCTACGGGTGATTATTTTTTGGATATTCCACTGAAATTAATATGTGAGTGAGCAAAATGGCTAATAAAGAGTTTTTTTATCAAGAACCTTATCCGCTATCTGAGGATAAAACTGAATATACCCATGTTTCTGATAAATATGTTTCCGTCGAGCAATTCGCAGGGAAACCCATTTTAAAAGTTGACCCCGAAGCATTAACACTGCTTGCTGAACGGGCAATTTATGAATCGCAATTCTTCCTAAGAGCCGCACACCAGAAGCAAGTTGCGGCTATCTTGCATGATCCAGAAGCTAGCGAAAATGACAAATATGTTGCACTGCAGTTGCTACGTAACGCTGAAATTTCCGCAAAAGGTATTTTACCAAACTGCCAAGATACAGGAACCGTTGCGGTGGTTGGGAAAAAAGGCCAGCAAGTTTGGACGGATTGCGATGACGAAGAGTATCTCTCTCGTGGAATTTATAACGTCTTCCAACACGAAAACCTACGTTTTTCTCAAAATGCCCCGCTAGATATGTTTAACGAAGTGAATACTGGCACTAATCTGCCCGCACAGTTTGATATCTTTGCGACCACAGGTGATGAATACCACTTCCTGTTCGTCAATAAAGGTGGCGGTTCTGCTAATAAATCCGCGCTTTATCAAGAAACAAAAGCAACCTTAACCCCAGCTAAGCTAAAAAATTTCTTAATTGAAAAAATGCGCAATCTGGGAACAACGGCTTGCCCGCCTTATCATATTGCTTTTGTTATTGGTGGAACTTCAGCGGAAACAACGCTAAAAACAGCAAAACTGGCCTCTGCAAAATACTATGATAATTTGCCGACAACAGGTAATGAATATGGCCGTGCATTCCGTGATATTGAGCTAGAAAATGAGTTATTAGAAGCCTCTCGTCATCTTGGTTTTGGTGCACAGTTTGGCGGTAAATACTTTGCTCACGATGTCCGCGTTGTACGTTTACCTCGCCATGGTGCATCTTGCCCGATCGGTTTAGCCATTTCTTGCTCAGCAGACCGTAATATCAAGGCAAAAATAACCAAAGACGGCCTATGGCTGGAAAAAATGGAACATAATCCAGCGCAATATATCCCTGAATCAATGCGTACCCAAACTGAAGGAAAAGTGGTTCATATCGACCTTAACCGTCCAATGAAAGATATTTTGGCGGAATTGAGTAAACACCCTGTATCGACCCGTGTTTCTCTCAGTGGCCCACTGATCATCGCGCGTGATATTGCGCACACCAAGCTCAAAGAACGTTTAGATAACGGCGAAGAGTTACCGCAATACTTCAAAGACCATATGGTGTATTACGCAGGACCTGCCAAGAAACCTGAAGACATGGTATCTGGCTCATTAGGCCCAACAACGGGTAACCGTATGGACCCTTACGTTGATCTGTTCCAATCCCATGGTGGTAGTATGTTAATGCTCGCAAAAGGGAACCGTACTCAAGCCGTTACTGACGCGTGTAAAAAACACGGTGGTTTCTATTTAGGTAGCATCGGGGGTTCGGCGGCAATCTTAGCGCAAGAATATGTTAAGAGTTTGAATTGCTTAGAGTATCCAGAATTAGGTATGGAAGCGATTTGGAAAATGGAAGTTGAAGGTTTACCTGCTTTTATCCTTGTTGATGACAAGGGAAATAACTTCTTTGAGCAAGTTCAGAATACAAATTGCCAAAAATGCATAAAATAGCGCCATTGCACTGTACCAACGGAATACGCTAGCTGAAGTTAGTTAGTGTCGCCAATGAGCAATGTAAAATAAAAGAGCTGGCATGTTGCCTGCTCTTTTTTATTCCCTAGTTCTATCAATAATAATTAATACGAACTATCGTAGATGCTTGAAAGCCACCTGTTTTTACTGTGCCCGTTTTCTTTACCGTCGCACTGTAATCACGAGTTACTGATGTACTTCCTTGCGGTAAACTACCGAAAAACTGGAAGTAATTAAACTTAATGTCGCTGTTTTTATCGTCCTTGATCACAAGGTTCATACCATTTTTCAAATCAATTGCATACTCACCATTAAGTGGATCCGTGGTTTCAAAATTGATATTCATGGAGAAATTATCCAAGCACCCTCTTTTTACCGCTTGAACCTGAAAATCCTTTTTAAACTCTTTACCTTGATTAAGCTCTGTGATCATCAATTGGCCAAAGTCAATTTGCTGAGATTCAGGAAAAACCTTGATATCGGCGCCACATTTTAAAAAGCGGATCCCTTGAAGCCCTGAAATAGAATAGCGTAAGTTTTTAGCCCCTGGAGTGGTATTAATCCCCCCACTTCCATCAAATTGGAAAACGGTAAATTGGTTATCACCCAAATAGTTGCCTGATGGTGGAACCACTCCTGTCACTTTGATGTATAAAGTAAACGTCACCGTCACGGTGACATTTTGCTTACCGCTAATCGGTGGTGTGCCTAAACTGACTTTTTGCTGGTCGTGTTCAAGTTGTTCACCTTGATAGTTCGCTCCAAGTAACAAACCTGTCCCTAACTTTTGTGATGTCGGGTTAAAATACATATGAACAACGTCAACCATGTTTCCCAATACGTTATCGCAATATACCGTAACGGTCAGTGGGTCTGATTGCCAAATAATCGTTCCCTCAGGGGTATCCGCTGGTATAGCAAGTTGCCCTACAGGAACAGGTGGTTTAATCACAACCCCCGTCCCTTTTTCAACACAATCCAATGCAAATGTCTTTGGGCTGATAAAAACAAATAAGAATAAAAAGTAGAACCCATACTGCTTAATAAACTTGTGTATCATAATTTATACACCTTTATATATAGGTAATATTTAAGGTAATTTGCGTTTTAATATTACCCACTGTTAATTCACTTCTTGAAAGATAGCTTTCCAACATGGAATAAATCACAATCTGTTGATTATCATCGAAATAAACTGGGTAATTTCGATATTCACCATTTGGGATTGTATTGCCCTGCTTATCCAGCAAACGAATGCCATAACCATTTAAAATTGTTTTACCACCAAATAAATTACGGTCAGTACTCGCTGTGGGTTCTGAAATGAACATGATCCTAACGACAGGATCCCGGTCATCACGATCCCGCTTTGGGAAAATGCAGTCATCAAATTTCAATTTGATCTCATGTTTAGGGCTTCTATCTCCGATCTCATTGAAATAATTAAGAGAAATTGGGCCTAGTTCAATATTTTGATCCATCGAGGAAAGCGTGATTTTACAAGGCAAAGCCACGACATTACCGGTAAAATTGAGGTCGCCTCGCATCATGCTGCTGTCTGCGTATGCATGACTCCCAAACAGGGATAGCATGAAAAAACCTATTGAAAAGCAATAATTTCTCATCTCTAAAATCCTATTGGCTTTCTTTTGACAGCTGGCATATCGATGCCGCACACTGATACGTCAACATTTTCATTCCGCCGTAGTCATCCATATATCCCGCGTAAAGTTGGCTAAAACTTGCACTTGGTACAGAAACACTTTCTTTTGATAATGGCGCTACCATGACACTCTCAAAACCTGGAAAGTTATTCTTATTGTTGTGACTTAAATAACCCAACGTGACGTAGTATTTCGTTGGATTTTCAATGAGCAACTGACTACCAGAATGCGTAAACTTCAGTTCTTTCGCCCACACTTTATCGCTGTTATTTTCAATTTGAGGTGGCCGATAAAACATTTTTAAACGGCTCTGAATCGCAATTTGCACCACATTTTCTTTATCTGAAACAGGAGGGATTTCACGCACATTCAGGTAAAACAGCGATTCCCTATCCTGAGGCAATGTATCAATCCCTTCAGTCTTAATAATTTTAATTTGGTTTTTTGCATTCGGCTCAACACGTTGCATAGGTGGCAAAACAGTAAAAGGCTCTGAGACTTTGTTCCCCTTCGCATCTTCCATCCATGATTGCGCCAAATACGGCATTGTTTTACTTTGGTTATTAATCACTAAGCTAATCGATTTATCTTTGCCTGGAAAAATAATACGGGTGCGATCAATATTAATTGCCGCAGAGGCGACTTGCATGCCAGCAAAGATTAATGAAAACCCAAAAACAACTGCATACTTTTTACTCATACATCATTCCTTATTGGCAAGGGATCAAGACTTTACCTTGATTCTTTTCAGTCATATTCGGTAAGTTCAAGCGACATTGATTTGTACCACTTGCCCACTTAACAATGTAACTTTCATCTGGGTCTATCCCAGTCAAATAAGCGACACCACTGTCTGCGATAATGCCAACTTCCCTAGAGGTATTCACTTCGATGACACTCGTCCCCAGAGGTGGATAATTACCGTTACTCAAACGGATCACAGCTAAAATACGTTTCCCTTGGTTCGCTTTTATTTTTTGATAACCAATTGAGCCTTCAGTTAATGTTTTCCCAATAATGTTGTCATTCACATCAACATCATCGGGTAACGTATTCATATCAATGTACACATCCGAGTTTGAAAAACTGTTCAAACTTGTTGCAACACCGATACCGAAGCGGTTGGTGACGGACTCGCCATTATCAATAGAAATACCCGCAACGTTATCGCTATCAATCATGACGCGCGGTTCATTGTTTGTGCCATTACGGTGCATCGCAGCACCATATTTAGTGGCTGTCATAGAGCCATACCAGCTCCCACCAAAGGCGCGATAAGAATTCACATTTTCCGTTGCGTTAACATTTAATACGCCATATGGGGAAGAGCGTTGATAGCTACCACTAATATTCGGTTCTGCACGCCCGAGTTCATGCTGATCGCCACCTACTCGCATACTCCAGTAATTATTTTGCTCATTTGGGCTGTAATAGGCGACAGATTGCCCAAAGTTATGATCATTATCTGCGTATTGGGCGTCATAGCTCACTGATCCACCATTTTCTAACGGAATTGAAAATGACAGATAAATTTGATTGTCATCGGTTTCTTCGTATTTAATTTTATTGAGAGACAATGTTCCTGAAATATTTTTAAGCTGCCCAACACTAAACAGTTTACTCAGGCTCATTCCAAAGTTTGTTGTCGACTCACTGCTCCAAAACTGATGGTGTGAGGCATTAAAGTAAACCGTTAAATCCAATGGGCTAATGTATTGGTTAAAAGAAGCGGTATACACGTTTTTATCACGCCTAAAATCAAGAACACCATTAGCAGCATCAATATATTGCGGCATGGTTAGGAATTCTTTTTCAGAGAATTTGTAGCCCGCAAAAGTGACTTGTGAGTTGGTGGATTCGAAACGTTTCGAATAATTCAGACGATAACTGTTTCCTGAATAAGAACCAAAATGATCTAAATTTGCATGGGTACGCGTAATATCCAGCGATATTGCCCCAAACACATTCATGTTTTGCCCAATACCCAGGTTGACGGCTTGATAATTATTATTATCGACAGTGGCAATTAACCCGCCAAAAATGGAGGTATTGCCAAATAACCCATAAGATAATTCACCCGCAATAAACCGTGGCTCGACTTTCTGAGAACGCCCAAACGGATCCGACTGCCCCATCGTCAATTTATAAAGAAGCTGCCCTTGGCGCGTTAAAAATGGCAATGATGCCGCCGTCACTTGATAAGTCGTTTTTGAGCCATCCTCTTCCTCAATGGTCACATCTAACGTACCTTGTACTGCTTCCGTAATATCTTGAATATTAAAGGGACCAGGTGCCACTTTAGCTTGTTTAATGACACGCCCATTTTGTGAAATAATCACCATGGCATTGGTTTTAGCAATACCCGTCACCTGTGGTGCATAACCACGCAATGAAGGAGGGAGCATACGATTATCACTAAAGAGAGATGCCCCAATAAAACGGAAACTATCAAACAAATCTGTTTTTAAATAAGACTCCCCAAGTAAAACTTTTGCGCCCATTTCAGGTAATGCACGAAATGCATAAAGCTGAGTCCAATCAAATCGTTCATTCGTTTTTCCTTGAGAACGATTATATTGATACTGATAGTCTGCACGGAAACGCCAAGCACCTAAGTTCACGCCAGCCGTACCATTACTGCTACCGCTAAATGTTTCACTGGTATTTTTAGGGGAGGTGTAATTTAAAAACAGGTTGTAGTCGAGAAATGCGCCTGCGATTCCATTTTCCCATTGGGACGGCGGAACCCAGTACGGATCATCATATTCTAACCAAGCTTGAGGAATAGAAAATAAGATATTCTGGTTCTCTTTATCAAATCGATAGTGAATATCTAGCTTTTTAGATAGTTCAACACACTGGTTATTATTATTTTGCAGAAGTTCTTCCTGAACTTTCTTTTTTAATGCAAAAAGAGTGACCATCTCTGGTGTAACACAGAGTGTTGAATTATCTTTACTCTCTTCAATAAATTTAATTAGATGTTGACCCGCTAATTTCCTACCATTCAGTGTAATATCCGTAAGATATTCACCAGCAGGGATAAAATCAGGATTTGAAAACTGACTTAAATCAATATTGTCTCTGTCCTTTGCATCAATAATATTCATATTAAATTCGACTGCATTGGACATTCCTGAAAAAGAAAATGCCAATACAATAGAAAATAATATTTTATTCATTTTAAACTGAGGCAATAAAGACATGATGTTCCCTGTCAAAAAGATAAAAAATCAAAATAAAAAGGGAAAATAACAGGCAAAAATATGCCTGTTATTTAAGGTATAGATTAGAGGTAATTTAAAGCGTAAGTCGCTTGAGAAATGATGCTACCAGTTTCTACTTTGTTACCATTTGCTTCAACACGTGCACTAAATGCTAATTTGTTAGGGCCGTCAGCTAATGGCAATTCAACACTTGTGTCACCCACTTTCATTGTTGCGCCATCAGCATTAATCAGACGAACACCAACACCTTTAGAAGTACCTGTATTTGCTAACAGTTCTTTTGCCGTTGTATCTGGCGTACCAGTGAAAGTCACTTTAACTTTGCTAACTGCAGGGAAAATAACTGTGTCTGAAGCATCTTTAACTTCACCTAAATCACAGTTTTCTAATTGAATATTATATTGAACGCTTTGGCTAAATTTATTACCAGTTTCTAATACTTTATTAGCAACTTGGCCAAGGTCAACGTTAATTGTACCATCACCTGGGATTGAACAAGGTGCATTGATAACTTTACCAGTGAAGTTGATGATACCACTTCCTTGGTCTACAGGTGCTGCATTAGCAATACCAAACGAAGAAGCGATAATTGTAGCTAATGCAATTTTAGTTAATTTCATTTATATTTTCCTATAAAAAGACGACAGATGTACCAATCACTTAATAATTAAAACAATTATTAAGTTGATATTTTTTTGCTGAGGATATAGTAAAAATAACATTTATCCCTCTAATTAAGGAATAAATTAGTTTTATTTAATTGAATTTATTTTTATATTATTTTTATATTGGATATGAGAATATCCTTAACTTTCTTAGTTAATTACTTTCTTTATTTAAGAACACATCGTCAATAAAAAAACAAATCATCTCTGTTTCTAGAGCACTAGCTAATACATGCAAATTTTCGATATTAATGTTGCACTCCCCTCTTTCATAGCGTGAGATCTGCTGCTGACTTACACCAACAAGATTTGCAAGCTCAATGCCAGAAAGACCTAAATGCTTTCTTCTTTTTCTTATTTCTCTACCTACAATACGATTTACATTTATCATCAACTATAGCCCAACAAACTTAAAATATTAAACGGCTAAACTATATTACAGATCAAAAACCTTTAGAACATAAAAATTTATCTTTTGAAATGCAAATTAAAATATTGCAAATCAATTAAAACACGAAATTTGAGTTAATTATAAATTTGAAGATATAAAAGTAAAACTGTTTATAACGATCAATAAAATAGATTAAAGCCAGAGAAACCTATCAATATTAGAGTATTTCAAATTTAAATAGTGACCAATGAAAAACAACTCAATAAAGTTAAATTTTTTAATATAGAATAATTAGAAAAACAACAACTAACCTTTTGATTTATTTTAAGTAAATATAGATTACCATTAACAATGGTAACTTAGATAAATACAGGTTTATTTTAGATTATTTAACTTAGTGATTAAATATTTACTATTCAAAATAGACATCTTGATTAATAAGCTTTTTTACATAAAAAATAGGTAAATTAATTTTTAATTTACATTATTTTAGTTTATATCAAAAATACCACTCTCAATGGTATTTTAATTTTTATGGTTTTTTAAAATTAAATATACAGGAAATCTCATTAACTCATTAAACGAGTACGAGATATAAGAAAATTGATTTAAGAGAAGGTAACTCATTTTAAATACGTAAATCTAGCAAATTATCGCGCCCTTAAGCAGGAATGTTAACGATATCATTAAATAATGCCATTTTAAGTAAAGTGGTCACACCAAGCGACTAAAATACCTTTTATTTAACATATAGTTACATTTGCTACAAATTGTAACCAAGTGATAAATATTATTAATGAAATTAGACGTTTTTTTTCTAGTAACAAAAATAAAACATAATAATTGAGTAATTAGCTCACGGAAAAAGTGTAAAACAGGTATTTATACTTAGTTAATCACCCTGTTTTAGGTAAAAAAACTTCGATGATCTAGTAACAACAATATTCACCAGCTCAGTCTAGACGGAAATTAAGCGCTTAATCACAAGAATAGAGTACTTTTTTAGTGCTAATTAAGCCCTTTTACGGCTTTTTAGTTAAATAACTAAATGCTAATCAATAAGTTATTTTTTATCCCTGCAGATTATATAAGAATATTCCACCTAATAAGAGATTTTTTTTCGAAGAATATAATGCATTTCAACTTTTTCACTCAATTTAAATCATCGATATTCGACTAGTTTTTCCATTTCGATAACCAATGGTTATTAAAATGAAAAATAACTCATTATTTTTTTTCAAAATAACGTGTTTTTATTTTGCTAATAAAGGAGATATTGATGAATAGACAACCATTACTTCGCGCTGCAACGGTGCAATTCCAACACCAAGCAGGCAATAAAGACTACAACTTAGCCTGTATCCACAACTTCATTACGCAAGCTGCACAAAAAAAGGTCAGAATGCTCATATTCCCTGAAATGTGTATTACTGGGTATTGGCATGTCCCAAAACTGTCTGATGAAGACGTTTATGCACTCAGTGAAATCTTGCATGACAGCCCTTCATTAGCCCCTATTCGCCAACGTGCCATCGAATTAGATATGCTTATTGGCGTTGGATTCATTGAAAAAGGCCTCAATGGTAAATGTTATAATACCTGGGTCGCTTGCATGCCTGACGGGCAGTTATATGCGCACCGAAAACTGCATGCCTTTGAGCATCCAGTTATTCAAAGCGGTGATAACTACACGGTGTTTGACACCCCCTGGGGTGTCAAAGTCGGCATATTGATTTGTTGGGATAATAATCTGATTGAAAACCCGAGAGCTACTGCATTACTTGGCGCTGATATTATCCTTGCACCTCATCAAACGGGTGGAACAAACTCCAGTAGCCCGTATGGTATGAAGCGCATACCACTGCATTTATGGGAAAACAGAGAACAAGACCGACAAGCACTGATCGATGCATTTCAAGGGGAAAATGGTCGAAACTGGTTATTACGCTGGCTACCTTCACGCGCCCATGATAACGGTGTTTTTTACCTGTTTAGTAATGGCGTTGGCCGTGACGACGACGAAGTTCGAACAGGAAATGCGATGATAATCGACCCTTATGGCCGCATTATTCAAGAAACGACTGCCACTGAAAATGACATGGTCATCGCTGATTTAGACCTTAACTTACTCCCCAACTCCAATGGGAGACGTTGGTTAATGGGACGACGTCCCGAACTCTACACAATTCTTAATACTACAATGGGTTACGAAACAGATATTCATCAGGTTCGTTTCGCATCTCAAGCAACACCTTTTATCAAAAAATAAATCAGTCCCTGTAAAATAGCGAATGCTATAGTGGTTTATTCATTATATAGATACTATAGCGTTTATCATTTTCTGTAAGAGGTAAATATGGATACCCGACTTCTTCGCGCCTTTATTACTCTTGCGGATACAAAAAATTTCAAAGAAGCCTCAACACGCTTATGCATAAGCCAGCCTGCATTAACAAAGCAAATTAAGTTATTAGAAGAGCAACTCAATTTACGGCTATTTGAACGAGGCCGCCACGGCGCAATGCTGACAGAGCATGGCCTTACATTGCTACCCCATGCAAAATTAGTCCTGAACCACGTACAAGAATTATTGAATCAAGCATTGACGATCAAGGAAGAGCCCCCTAAAGTTTTGAATGTCGGTTTTGGGATCTCATCTTTTCAAGAGGCCTCTTTATTTGTTGCTCACTTACGGGAGAAACTACCTAGCGTTGCCATTGTGTTGGACGATATGCCATCACATATAATGAGAGAGAATCTTCTTACTCATCAATTAGATATTGCATTCACTCGCCGTGTCTCCCATGGTTCAATAACAAATATTATTAGCCAACCCTTAAAAACGGAAGTTTTAGCCCTCGCTATATCACGCGAATACGCACAACATAATTCGATACGGGATTATTTAACACAATATCCATTGCTTATGTTACGTGCAGAGCGCGGCCTTGGCCTTTACCAACAGATTCAGCGTTACCTGCAATCGGAAGAGTTACATATCTCTCCCTTACAAGAGGCCAGCGATATACAAACGCTTATTGCATTGGTTGCCGCCAAAGTGGGCGTTAGCCTTATTCCTTACAGTGCAAAATATATTGCACAAGAAGATATCCACTTTATTCCTCTTCACCACTGTGAGGCAGCAAATTGGCAAATCGATGTCGTTTGGCAGGCTTCATTACCCAAAGCATGGCAACGCACTTTCCGCACTTTGATTGATGAAATGCATGAAACCCCGTGAGCGATAGGCAATAAGAAGAACTCCGTAATTCCTATATATTAAATAAATGAACTCTGATATTTATTGTTGTTATCTTGGTTAGATAGGCACTTTATATATGTCCGCTAATAGGTCAATTGCTCCACTTAAAATCATCGCGTCTGGCGTTGCTTTGCCTGAAAACAAAATTTACTCCTCTATGCTCGATGAAAAATTCAATAAAACAAAAGGGTTTGTGGAGAAACATTCAGGTATCGAATATCGCTATCATGCAAATAATACTGATTCACAAGCACAGTTGGCTGCACAGGCCATTGCAAATGCATTACAGCATAATCAGTTATCACCACAAAGTATTGATATGCTGATTAACGCCTCAGCGATCCCTGTTCAGGCATTACCTTGCTCTGCTGCCCACATCCTTGAACAATCAAATTTAAATGATGGTATTGCCTGCTTTGATATCAACTCCAGTTGCATTAGCTTTATTACTGCGCTACAAGTGGCTGCGGGCATGTTAGCGACAAGCCAATACCAACGAATAGCCATTGTCTCTGCTGACATAGCCTCACGGGGCATCGACTGGCAAGATAAGGAATCATCGCTCATTTTTGGTGATGGTGCAGCGTGTGTGATTGTTGAAAAAGGGGATGGCACCAGTGGCATTCTTTCTTACACTCACACTACACACACTGACGGGATTGATTTTTGTGAAATTCGCGCAGGTGGAACACGGAAAAACCCACGTTCAGGAATGACTGAGGATGATTTCCTGTTTCATATGCAAGGTAAAAAACTTTTCCGCATGGCATCTGCCTTAATTGAAGAATTTATGCAGCGGGTCTTCACCGAGTCAAACTTACAACTCGAGCAAATTGATACTGTCGTGCCCCACCAAGCGAGCCATTTATCGTTAGAACACATGCGTCAACGTGTTGGCGTGACATCCGATCAGCTCATTGATATCTATCGCCATCGAGGTAACCAAGTTGCAGCATCGATTCCATCGGCACTGCACGAAGCGATTATCACAGACCGTTTTTATGAAAAACAACATGTGATGTTAATTGGTACTGCCGCAGGTTTAGCGCTGTGTGCCATGGTATTAGTGCCATGAAAATCTTAGTCACAGGTGCCACAAGTGGGCTTGGCCGAAATGCTAGTGAGTACTTACTGGGGCGAGGTTTTGACGTTGTCGCTTGCGGGCGAAATCCACAAGCAGGAGAACAGTTAATCACAATGGGTGCTGAGTTTGCCCCTTGTGAACTGGCAAAGCTCTCTTTGCAAGAAGCGAAAGAGATGATGACTGGCTGTGATGCCATTTGGCACTGTGCGGCACTCTCTTCACCATGGGGCAAGCGCCAACATTTTGAAAGTGTTAATTTTCATGCGACTCACACATTAGCCACCGCAGCTGGCGAGCTAGGAATAGCACGTTTTATTCATATTTCGACCCCCGCCATTTATTTCAATTTCACCCATCAACGTGATATTACAGAAACCACCCAGAATACTCATTTCGCCAATCAATATGCGAGAACAAAATATTTAGCGGAAACAGCTATTCAGCAATGTGTTAAGCAGTATCCCAATACCCGCTATACCCTATTGCGGCCTCGTGGGTTGTTTGGCCCTCATGACCGCGTGCTACTGCCGAGGCTATTGGCACAAATCAAATCTCGTCAGGGTAAGTTAGTACTTCCTAACGGGGGAAATAACCATTTTGACTTAACCTATGTGGGGAATGTGGTTCACAGCATGCAACTGGCCACGCATAAAGACGCGTTACAAAGCGGCGCAACCTATAATATTACCAACCAACAGCCGCAAGCACTAAAACACACATTGCAGCAACTTTTCCATGAGCTTCAACTCGAGTGTGAAATTCGTTCCGCACCTTATCCCCTGTTATATAGCATTGCTGTGTTACTTGAGGGCATCAGCCATCTCACTGGAAAAGAGCCGCTTCTCACCCGTTATAGCCTCGGTGCAGCTTATTTCACCATGACGCTTGATAACCAAAAAGCCCAACAAGAACTAGGTTATTACCCGTTATATTCCATGGAGCAAGGAATTCATTTAACCGCTAACTGGCTAAAACAGCAGGAGAATTGATGTTAACCATTCACCAATATGAAGTTGGGTACTGCACACATCCAGGCTGTGTGGCCCTAAAAGGTGCCAGTTTTAAGTCTTGCAAATTCCCTGCCCGTGCATGGTTGATTGAAGACGAAAATCAGCGTTGGTTATTTGATACGGGATATGCCACCCATTTTTATGATCATACACGCAAAGGCATCATGCGGTTCTATCGTACGGTAACTCCTGTTTATTTCGAAAGCAAAGATGCGTTAGTCAATCAACTGGCAAGCGACGGACTTAAACCGAAGGACATTAATGGTGTGATTTTATCCCATTTCCACGGTGACCATATCGCAGGGCTGCGCGATTTTCCCGAGATGCCAATTATTTGTTCTGGTGATGGTTGGGCAAAAACACGTCCATTAACGGGCTTTGCCGCCCTGAAAAGTGCGTTTGTTCGCGGCTTATTACCTGATGACTTTGAACAGCGAACCGTATTTTATGAAGGCTTTGAACGTGTTGCCCTCCCCTGTGAATTACAAATACTCGGTGAAGGCTTTGCTGTGAATAAGTCAAAAACCTTATTAATTGTGCCACTCCCAGGGCACGCAGCAGGCCATATTGGCTTATGCGTGTTAACGGAGGCAGGATGGGTGCTGCTTGCAGGGGATGCGGCATGGTCGCCCACCAATTACCGTGAACTACGGGGCCCGATGGCTATCGCTAATATCATCATGGATGACAAACAAGCGTATTATGAAACACTGAATAAATTGCATGAAATTGATAAGCAAAATATTGTTATTCAGCTCTGCCATGAAGGTGATTTACAGTGATATTGTCGATGCTTTGGCACTATTGGCGAGCACGCCGTTTGTCATTCAAAAACCGCACAGATTTAGAGGCTTACCAGCAAAAGCGTTTGGCTCAATTTAAACACAAAATACTGGCAAAAAGCCCTTATTTTCGTGCCTATATCGACCGCCCTCTACATGAATTTCCTATTATGAACAAATCCATCATGATGGAAAATTTTGACCAAATGAATACCGCTGGCCTCTTAAGCCAAATGCTTCTCGAATGTGCACAGAAAAGTGAGCAATCGCGTGATTTTGCCCCAAAAGTTGGCCGTTATAGCGTTGGGTTATCTTCTGGTACATCAGGGCGGCGCGGCATATTCGTGGTGAGCCCACAGGAACAAAGTATCTGGTCTGGCAGCATGTTAGCTAAAATGTTGCCCAAGGGACTATTCCACGGTGAGCGAGTTGCCCTCTTTTTACGTGCCAACAATAATTTGTATGAAAGCGTGAATAACCGCTGGATATCCTTACGGTTTTACGACCTGTTTGCGGATTTTCAGCAGCAACTGTCCGCCCTTGAAGCCTATCAACCCTCAATTATTGTCGCACCTGCACAAGTGTTGTGTGCCATTGCTGATGCCATTATCCACCAGCAAATCCAGCTAACCACCCACAAAGTGATTTCAGTGGCAGAAGTTCTTGAACAACAAGACAAAGAGAAGCTTAAGCGCTGTTTTCCACAAGTGGGCGAGGTATACCAAGCCACAGAAGGCTTTCTGGGTTGTACCTGCTCACATGGCACGCTGCACTTAAATGAGTCTTTCCTGCATATTGAACCTAATTGGTTAGATGAAACACGGTTTTCGCCGATAATCACCGATTTTACCCGCCAAACACAGCCGATTGTGCGTTATCAGCTTGATGATGTATTGGTGGTCAAACAAGCGCCGTGCCCTTGTGGCTCTCCAGAACTTGCCATTGAACGTATTGAAGGACGTTGTGATGACTTACTGCAACTGACTGATCAACAAGGTAATATGACCACAATTTTTGCCGATCCTTGTGCGAGAGTCATCGTGAATAATTTACCCCTCACTGCGGATTTTCGGCTTACCCAACAAGGTTACCATTTATGCTTGCAAGCCGAGTGCAGTGAAGAAGAACTTGCTCATTGCCATCAACAACTGGAAAATTACTTAGCCAGTCAACGCGTGGATATTCAGCAGTTACATTGGGAATTATTAGCTAAACCTATTGAACAATCACTTTCCATCAAAAAACGCCGCATTACCCGCAAGGAACCGCAATGACAAGCAACGTCTTATTCCAGCGCTTAACCTATTGTTTGATTGGCTGGGGAACCGTTGGCATTGTGTACAACTACACAGGGCAAATTGTTGAGAATGCCAATATCTTAAGCCCAAGTGCCGTTGATAACATCGTGCCATTCTCCCCACATGCAGTTTGGTTTTATCTGTCGTTCTTTTTATTTATTCCACTAGGCTATTTTTGCAGCCCCATTGAGCGCGCCCGTTTATTAATGTTCGCCATGCAATTGTGTGCGTTGGTTTCTGGCGCAGTTTATTTACTGTATCCCACCACGATGCTGTACCATGAATATGATTTAACAACATTTTCTGGTCATGCATTATCGGCATTGATCGATATCGATAGCCCACAAAATTTATTACCTTCTCTACATGTCTCATTGACTCTTGTGGTACTGAATGCATTATGGTCAGTAAAATATAAATTTCGCACATTAACTTATTGTTTATGGGCCGCCGCTATCTGCGTGTCCGTATTGGTGTTAAAACGCCACTTGTTTATTGATGTTGTCACTGGAGCAGTAACGGCTTGTTGCGCGCTGTGGGTTGTCCACGCTGCAAAATACCGCTTAGAGAGAAAACGCTCATGAATGAATTAACCTTTCCCATTATTTTTATGTTAGCGATCGTCGTCGCAGAAGGCTTAGTGATCGCCAAAACACAAAAGGGTACGGTAAGCTGGCAAGAATTGGTGTTCAACCTGAACTCTGGCCATATTATGTTGTGGTTATTTAGAGGGTTAGAGATTTTTTGCTATGGGTTTGTGGTCACTCACTACTCTTTCGACCTTGTTGAAAACTGGCCAACAATTTTAGTTTGGGTTTTTACAATCTTAGCGTGGGACTTCGGCTTCTATTGGCTCCACCGATTGCACCATACTTATAGAATACTCTGGGCAGTACACGTTGTGCATCATCAAGGGGAGCATTATAACTTGTCGTTAGGGGTGAGAAATTCGTGGTATTCATCACTCACATCAATCCCCTTCTTTATGTTATTAGCGTTAATGGGCATTCCGCTTGAGGTTTTCCTTACTGTGTCGATTTTGCACTATACCATTCAGTTCTTTAACCACAGCGCCCTGATCCCGCGCTTGGGTTGGTTAGAGAAATTTATGGTGACGCCGCAGCACCACCGCGTTCATCACGTCAAAGAAGGGCATTATTCCAATCGCAACTTTGCAGGAAGCTTTATTTTTTGGGATAAGCTGTTCGGTACGTTTGCCAAACTCCCTGAAACTGAACATCATTTTGGTATTAAAGGTACTCCAGCCTCTGAAAACCCCTTTATTGACAGTAACTTACCTTTCTGGCGGATGATTAAACGTGCCAGTAAACCCGCACAAAAACCAACGCCGCTATTTCGCGTAAACCAAGTTGCCTTAGTAATGGGAACATTACTCTTATTCTCCCTAGTTATCGGCTATGTCTACCTTTACGGTTATGGCTACCAAGGCACTACGCTGCAACAAGTCGTTTTATTTGTGCTTTTGGCACTAGGAACCGTGGCATTATCAGGGATTTCTGATGGGCGAAAATCAGGGTTAATGAGCTGGTTTTTTATCGCCTGCTTACTACTGATTTGTGTGGTATTTATTTGGAAATGGACGACAGCCTTCTGGGTCATTTTTACCAGTGCGTTGTGGTTGCACAGCTTATTGATGTTAGTTGGGTTTGGCCGAAAACCGATAGTGGTGGCGAATGTCGCTTAAACCGCTTAGGCCACTCAGTTACCAGCACCGCCATGATCAAGACTTCCAAAAAGCCTTGAATAAAGCGGCTAAACAATATTTGCATGATAATGCCGATCATCGATTTGCTGACGGACGTTTTTATGCCAAAAGCGCCGTGTTGCTATTGTGCTGTTTAGGCAGTTATTTCGCGGCACTGTTACTCGATACACCTTGGGCCTTTTTTGTTTTTTACCCCTGTTTTGTCTGCTTCGCTTTATTATTGGCCATTAATTTAGTACACGACGCCTCACACAATGCGATTTTTAAACACGCCAAAGCCAATTATTGGCTCAACTTTTGGATCACCATTCCCCTTGGCTTAGACCCTGAGTGTTGGCGCGTGCGGCATATTATTTTTCATCATGCTCATACCAATATTCGCCATTACGATTTGGATATTGAAGAGAATTTTGTTTTACGCCAAACCCCTTACCAACGTTGGTATCCTTTTATGCGAGCCCAACACCTGTATTGGCCATTGATTGCAGCAATGACATTCCCTGCACTCATTTGGTTTTTTGATTGGATGGACAGGTTTCACTTTACCCGCGTAGCGCCCCATATGCGTCATCAAGGGCAGCAAGGTATATTGGCGTTTATCATGGCAAAATTACTGCATTTGGTGATGGCCATTGTGATCCCCGCAATCGTTTTGCACGATATCAGCCTTGGCACGCTGCTCTTGACCTACGTACTCAGCCAAATGTTTGCATCATTAATATTTGTTGTACTAATACTCGGCACCCATTGGGCAAAAGCCACCTTCTATACCCCGCCTAAAGAAGGAAACATGCCTCATGGTTTTTATACCCACACATTTTCAACCACTTATGACTGGCAAACCACACCACGCTGGCTAACCTATTGGCTAGGCGGGCTAAACCTTCATCTGACTCACCACTTATTTCCCAACTGGAATCATCGCCATTACCCTGCTTTGGCAAAAATTATTGAGCAAACCGCAAAGCAGTTTTCAATGGATTACCACTGTATTAGTGCCAAAGAATTGTTTGTGTATCAGCAGCGTTTCTTAAAAGAGATGGGGTCAGGCAAACAGCTCGATGAGCACTGAGTTTTCAGAGCATAAAACTCAGTGCGTTACGAAGGGCTAGCTACTTATCAACAATAATATTTTGGTTCACAACGTTTTGTTCGCTGTTACCTACCATTTGGGCAAATTTATCCAGTGGATCGGTACGAAACGCATATAAGCGTTTTAAGGCAAATGGGTTATCCCCCAGCTTCACTTTTCCTTGTATCGTCGTCACCGCGAGATGTAACCCAGCCTCTTTCGCCGCTTCCATCGCCGATGCGTTATAGCCACCAAACGGGTAAGCTAAATAACGTTGATCTGGCTCGAAGTGGCTCAAAATCTTCATCGATCGTTTAAAATCCAACATAATCGTATGTTCTTTTCGGCTAAATAAAATGGGAGAGTTGTGATTATCCAAACGGTGCAAAAAATGTGTGTGGGACTGAATGTTAAATACATCTTGGCTATCTTTAATTTCTTGTTTACTCATAAATTGTAATGAGTCAGCCGACCACTTTTGCGGCTGTGTTTTAATCCGTGAAGAAATCACAAATAACGTCGCTTGCTGCTGGTTATGCCTTAAAATAGGCAGCGCATAGCGGTAAACCGACTTCAAACCATCATCAAAGGTGAGTACCACGGCTTTGCCTGGCAGATTGGCCGTTTGATTTAAATAATCTTCCACATCTTCTAGGGACAACGTTTGGTAACCTGCATTTTTCAGGTAATTCATTTGCTCACTGAATGCCTTAGCCGATGTCGTCGTCGAGGTGTGGCGAAAGTGTTTATTTTCGCTATCTTGCAAAATATGGTGATACGTTAAGATAGGAATACCTTTATCCAATGCGACATCCTGTAAACGCACATACCCTAAACGATCTCCAAGGCGAATAGTTAACCATGCCGTCTTCTCACCCGCTTTATCGGTTTTAATCATGCGAGCCAAAATAGGGTAGCGCAAATTATCCCACAAAGAAGCTATTTGTGGGCTATTGCTGTCGGTTGTTCGGTAAACTGGGGTTTTTTGATGCGTAACCAAATAATCATAAATCGGGTTTTGCAAATCATTGAGTCGGTCTGCATCTGGTGCATAACGCGGCTTTTTATTCGCAAAAGAGCTAGTTTTAACAAAGGCATAATCATTGCCGAATTGCAGCGCACAATAGTCCCCTGCAGGGGAATAAGCGTAAAAACCATGGTCTGCATTTAACTCAGCGACTGCTCTCATTTCACCTGCTATGAGCGAAAAAATAATTTCATTTTCTTTCGTTTGTACTAATTTAGGCGGAATATCTGCAAGCTTCCAATCGTCGGTATTGCTTATCTCAACCGCTAACGATTGAGAAATTGAATTTACAAATAACACGCAAAACAGCAAAAAAAATCGTTTACACATTTGTTATCCATCATCCGCTGAATTTTACCGTAATTATTCTAAACCTACTCAATAAGTAACCCTATACTTTGATAAAAATTTTTATTTTTAATTAAAAACAATAAATTAGTGACATTGTTATTCACTTTTCAAACTTTCCTTTTCAAAATTCAGTGTTCCAAATAAAGTTGTTATACCAATTTTAAGTTTTTTTATGAGTTATCATACAAAATAAAGAGATCTAGCTCATATTTATCATTTAAAAACGCGGCATTGGCACAATCTGTAAATCATTTGACAGTTAATTCCAATTCTCACTGCTAGATTGACTTTCAAGTACTTTTCAACACTTGGGAATAGCAATGAAAATAAAAGAAATTAGCACCTTTATCATGCACGTTCCGGTCACTAATGACCTGATTGGCGATTCAACCCACAGCATTACCCACTGGGGGATGCCTGGTGTGATGATTAAAACAGAGTGCGGTTTAGTGGGCTATGGCCACACTGGCACACATGCAGATATTACAACAGACCGTTTAATTACCACCATTATTGAAGATGTTTTTGGCCCAATGTTACTGGGTGAAGACCCGAACGAAGTGCGTTATTTGCACCGTAAACTTACTCGTAGCTCAACCAATATTTGGGTGGGACGTGGTGGTTTAATGCAAATGGCTATCTCCGCCATTGATATCGCACTGTGGGATTTAAAAGCCAAAGCCGCTCAGCAACCTCTGTGGCAATTATTTGGTGGTTCTAAACATAATAAAGTCAATGCATACAATACCGACTGCGGCTGGTTAGTTCGCAGCCAAGACGACCTTGTCGATGACTGTAAAAAAATGATCTTCGAAGAAGGCTTTAAAGCGATAAAAATGAAGATTGGTAAACCTGATCCGCGCGAAGATTTACAACGTATCGAAGCTGTTCGCAACGCAATCGGCGACGATATTGACTTAATGGTTGATGCAAATGGTAAATGGGATATCAGCATCGCCAAACAATATGGCCACCGTTTAAATGATTTCAATATCAAATGGTTTGAAGAACCACTGTGGCACGATGATGTGGCGAGCCATAAGCAATTAGCCGCTTATATGGATACGCCAATCGCTTTAGGTGAATTACTATATCACAATGATTCATTTAAAGAATTTGTACTCGCTGGCGCTGTTGACTACTTACAACCCGATGCAACTCGTTGTGGTGGTTTAACCGCAGTATGGGAAATTGCCGACTTAGGTATGGCATTTAACCTGCCAGTCACTCCGCACCATGGCGATATGATGCAAGCACAGTTGCATCTCGTGATGGCGCACCCTGCCTGTTCATTATTGGAATTTATTCCATGGACACTGGACTGCTTTGTTGATCCCGTGGAAGTGGTTGATGGTGTGTACAGCACCCCAACCGCACCAGGCGCAGGAACAACGTTAAAACCAGAAGCATTAGCAAAATTTAACGTGAAATAATAAAAATCCCTTTCCTGATATTTTAATTATTCACAGCAAAGGAAAGGGAAATATATAACAAGAATTATTCATTTAAATTACCTATTTAATAGCTCTATACTCTACTCTGCTGATTTCTCAGTGGTGGGCTAAACACGTAATAAAAATGAATAGATAACATCATTACCTTATAAAAAATACTGGGGTGAACCATGTCCACCAATATTGACCACTTATCATCAGCGACCAGCAAAGCGATACGAAAAATAATACCAATGGTGGTATTAATGTTCATATTAGCTTACCTAGATCGCTCAAATATTGGCTTTGCTAAACAAGAGTTTCAGCTAACAACAGGGTTAAGCGACGCCGCTTATGCATTCGGCGCAGGGATTTTCTTTATCGGTTACGCATTGTTTGAGGTACCGAGTAATATCTTGTTATACCGCATTGGGGCGCGAGTTTGGTTATCACGCATCATGGTCACGTGGGGATTAATCTCTGCGGCAATGATGTTTGCCCATGATGAAACCACGTTTATTGTTTTGCGTTTTTTACTCGGTGTGAGTGAAGCAGGCTTCTTCCCTGGGGTTATTTTATATTTAACCTTCTGGTTCCCACAAAATATCCGTGCACGAGTCACTGGCTACTTCCTGTTTGGTGCGCCATTAGCATTTATTATTGGTGGCCCATTATCAGGCTCATTGCTTGCTTTGGAGGGCTCATCCTTTGCTTTCGGATTATACGGCTGGCAATTGATGTTTGTTGTGGAAGGTTTATTAGCTTCTCTTGTCGGGATCTGGGTATTCTTCTACCTTGATGACCGCCCAGAAAAAGCAAAATGGCTGACAGATGATGAAAAAAATGCCCTTGCTTCAAAACTTGCACTAGAAGAAGACGCGAAAAAAGGCCACAGCCCGAAAGGTGCGCTGAGTGCCCTGCTAGACATGCGCGTTCTGTACCTGTGCTTGATTTGGTTCACTGTTCAGGTCTGTGGATACGGCATTTACTTCTTCTTACCAACACAAATCGCAACCTTGCTAGGTAGCAAAGTGGGTGTGTTGGTCGGCTTTGTGACAGCAATTCCACCATTATGTGCCGCTATCGCAGTGTATTATGTACCCCGTATTTCTGAGCGTTTAAAAGAACGCCGTAAAGTGGCTGCAATTACCTTTATGTTAGGCGCTGCGGGGATTGCTGTATCTGGCTTGTTCGATAGCATCCCAGTGATTGCCATCATTGCATTGTGTGTGGCTGCTGCGGGTCACTTAGCGATGCAACCGTTGTACTGGAGCTTCCCATCGGCTTATTTAGGCGGAACGGCAGCGGCATCGGGTATCGCTTTAATTAACTCGGTAGGTAACTTAGGCGGTTTTGTGGCACCAAACTTAAGGGTCTGGGCAGAAACCACCTTTGAATCCGCACGAGCTGGCTTATATTTCATTGCCTTAGTCGCCTTTATCGGGGGCCTATTAATCCTCACATTAAAAAAACTCGGCATCGAAAAGAAATTTGAAGATTAATTTCGATTGATGTGAGCTCCCCCGAGTCATCTTTGGTGGCTCGGGATTTTCTATTTTTAGATCAAACCCATTGAATTACCTGTTGCTGTTGTTCATGATTGAACATAACCCCACCCAATGCCATGATAAAGTTCGCGATTCATGCAGGGAGCATTCAAATGAACATTGTTGTACAAAACAGTCAGTTAGTTATGACGCATGATGATGTGCTAGACGTTTTACAAACCAATAGCTGGTTCAGTAACTTACCAAACTATTTGATTAGTGCGCTAATGGAGTGCGCTACACTGCGTTTTTATAATGATAGTGAGATGGTTCATTACCAAGGCGACCCCGCTCGTGGGTTGTATGCGGTCATCCAAGGTTCAGTAAAAGTCAGTTCGATCTCCACCGATGGACGTGAATGTGTGTTTCGCTACCTGTCCCCAGGCAACTGGTTTGGTGAAATTGCGATGTTAGATAAATCGGCGCGTACCCACGATGCAAAAGCCATTAGCCCAACAATCTTGCTGACCATTTCCCCAAAAGATCTTTCTCTGATCTTGGAAAAACATCCTGTTTTCTATCAGTTTTTGAATATTCTGCTCTGTAAAGTAATTCGCAATGCGTTCACCATTATCAATGACAGCGCCCTACTTTCTGTTTCGGCGAGGCTTGCAAAGCGCCTCCTGAGTTTAGCGGAAGGATATGGAGAACCCCATGAAAAAGGCACTCAGTTGAGTCTATACCTTACTCAAGATGACCTTGCGACCATTATTAATACCACTCGCCAAACTATCAATAAGCGCTTGGTAGCATGGGAAAAATTAGGCTGGATTGATGCAAAATACGGGAAAATTGTCTTAGTCAACCTTCCCGCATTAAAGCAAATTTCAGAGGATGATGAAGACTAGCTAGTCGCTTTGGTCAACGGGTGGGCTATCCGCAAAGAAATAGCGATCCATGGTAAATTCAAAGTCATCACTAGTGGCGTTGAATAGCATCTTTTTGGTATTTTCCAAATGCTGCCACATGGCTTGCCTTGCGCCTTTTGGATCTCGACGGGCTAACGCTTGTAAGATTTGGTCGTGCTCATCACACCAACTTTCAATAGAGCGGTTATCGATGTGCTCATGTAGTTTTAACCAATACGGGTTAAGTAACCGCTGGCTCCACATTTGTTCGACAATCACCACCATCGCGCTGTTATGGGTCGAAGCCGCAATTTGCATATGAAATGCCAGATCCCACGCTGAGTCACGAAAACGGTCCTCTTTACGCGCATTCTTTTGAATTTCAAGCAGTTTTAAAATATCTTCTTTGGTGGCTTGAGTCGCTGCAAACTCCGCAATATGGCTTTCGATCAACTGCCTTGCTTGCAATAATTCAAACGGCCCACAGCGGCTAAACTCCAAGCCGCCCTCAGTATTGACAGAGTTATTAGACCGATTGCTGATAACATGTATACCAGAGCCTTTCCTAACATCCACATATCCTTCCACCTCTAACATGATAATAGCTTCGCGGATCACTGTGCGACTGACATTCATTTCGTCTGCCAATAGCCTTTCTGCGGGTAGTTTAGTGCCAACAGGGTACTCATCATTTTCAATACGTTCTTTAACCAGTGCAGCCACTTGCTGGTACAGGCGCGGTTCGCTCTCAGCTGAGCTCATGATTTTCTCCTTTTGCAGTATGGCCTAACTCGGCAATGCTTTTATGGCTTTAGTATAACGAAATAACTCAATGATGGGGAAGCAAGAATATGGCCAAGAAATAATTTCACCACAAAATTGGTATAACACCTTTCAAAGTTATAAACCAGATCGTATAATGCATGAAAATTAGGCAGCAAAATTGAAGATAGTCACCCTACTGATCTTTTCAGTCCGATGTACCGCTCAGGGAGCAAAACATGCAAAAAGAAATAATTAAAATACACACTAATGACAATGTCGCCGTCACACTAATCGATAGGTTCGCTGGGGATACATTCACGATTGAAGATCAATCGATTACATTGAAAGAAGATGTGAGCCGCGGCCATAAAATTGCCTTAACCCCCATTAAAACAGGTAAAAATGTCATGAAATATGGGGCGCCAATAGGCCACGCCACCGTAGACATTAGCACTGGGGAGCATGTGCACACCCATAATACCGCGACCAATCTTAGCGCATTAAATGATTATGAATATCACCCTGAGCATAATGCAATTTCTGCAACCGTGGCTGATCCTGATGTCCGACTCTATCGCCGAGCCAATGGCGAAGTAGCGATTCGCAATGAGATCTGGGTGATCCCAACGGTGGGTTGTGTCAATGCCCTCGCCCGCAAAATGATCGAGCGATTCCAAAAACAAAATGGCAACCCTGATGATATTGATGGAGTGTATTTATACAACCATACCTTAGGCTGCTCCCAATTGGGGGATGACCACTTAACCACTCGTACAATTTTGCAAGATATGGTCAAGCACCCTAACGCAGGGGGCGTATTAGTGATTGGACTTGGTTGCGAAAATAACCAAGTTGCAGCCTTTAAAGAGACCCTCGGTGAATTTGATGCAGGCCGCGTTAAGTTTATGGTGTGCCAACAATTAGAAGATGAAATTGAAGCAGGCGTTGAGCATCTTAATGAGTTATATCAACTTGTTAGGCAAGATAAACGTGTTGCAGGCAAACTCAGTGAAGTGAAATTTGGCCTCGAATGTGGCGGCTCCGATGGGCTATCGGGGATCACTGCAAACCCACTATTAGGCTGTTTTTCTGACTTTTTAGTGAGCCATAATGGGACGACTGTATTGACGGAAGTACCTGAAATGTTTGGCGCAGAACAAATTTTAATGAACCACTGCCATGACGAGAAAACCTTCGAAAAAACGGTCGAAATGATCAACGATTTCAAACAGTATTTTATCGCCCATGACCAACCTATTTACGAAAACCCATCACCAGGTAATAAAGCAGGTGGTATTTCAACCCTTGAAGAAAAATCCCTTGGTTGCACGCAAAAAGCGGGAACCAGCCAAGTAATGGACGTCTTAAAATATGGTGAACGCCTGACAACACCTGGCTTCAACTTATTGAGCGCACCAGGTAACGATGCCATTGCAACCAGTGCATTGGGCGCTGCAGGCTGCCATATGGTGTTATTCACCACTGGTCGTGGAACGCCGTATGGCGGTTTCGTACCAACGTTAAAGATTGCGACAAACAATGAGTTAGCGGCGAAAAAACCCCACTGGATTGACTTTAACGCAGGCGCACTGTTAAACGGTAAATCCATGGATCAATTACTGGCTGATTTTATTCAGCTTGTGGTAAAAATCGTCAATGGCGAACAAACCAAAAATGAAATCAACGATTTTCGTGAATTAGCCATTTTCAAAATGGGTGTCACACTTTAATATCAAGTCCATCCCTATTGTTTTGCTGTTGTGAAGCAATAGGGACCCTTTCATTATTTTTCTCCTAAATGTAAATAATCACCCATTGTTATTCACTTGCGCACAATAAAGAAAAGTCATCATTTCGCTATTTTTAAGATATGGTAGGATCACGCTGAGATAACGATTTTCAATTTATTAGCAAGGTGAACGATGATAGATCTAAAACTTAGGGAAGCCAGAGACAGCCTATCAACCAAGGAAAAGCAGGTCGCTGAATACATTATTGCTAATAAAAAAAACATGCAAAGTATTAGCATTCAATCTTTGGCACAAGAAAACAAAGTCAGCACTACCACTATTTTGCGCCTGTGCCATAAGCTTGGTTACCAAGGCTTTAGCGAGCTAAAAATTGATTTAATTTCATCGATAAACAACAAATCATACGGCACGCTGCTACAAGAAGATATTGATATTAATGATTCGATGGAAACGGTGAATTTTAAAGTCAGCCAAATCGAAAAGTCATCGATAGAAGAAACCTGTGCTTTAGTGAATCTTAATGCATTTGCACAGGCTAATGCGCTGATTAGCAAAAGTAAAAAAATAGTTATTTACGGCGCAGGTAGCAGTGGATTAGTTGCAAAAGAGTTTGAATATCAACTCATTAAAATTAAAAAAGACGTGAATTGCCACCTCGACTACAGTATTCAATTTAGCATCGTGAATACATTAGATAAAAATGACTTGGTGATTGTGATTTCCCATTCAGGTGAAAACCACGAGTGCATTAAGTTACTCACATTAGCCCGTGAATTACAGGTGCCAACTATCGCCATAACTAAGATGGGGCAAAGCTCAGTCTCTTCCTTGGCAGAAACCATTTTACATACCACATCAACCGAAAATATCTCGCGGATTATCCCTATTCGCTCAAAAATTTCACAGCTAACTGTCATTAATATGTTGATTACTAACTTGTTTATTAATCAGTATGATGAGCGTATCCAAAAGCAAATTAGCACCCGTGCAGAGCGTTTCTCACGCTTAAATAGCAACAATTAATTTTTATTTCTCTTCTTCATCTTCTCGAGGTGGCACGATATCGCCACTTCGATCTCGCTCACAAAACTGACCCTTTCTTGCTGGCTAATCCTTTTCATTCCTCTTTTTTGTGATATTGTTACTTAAAAATAAATATATAAAAGTAACTTTATTACTAAAATAAAAAGCAAGATATAAAGGGGAAAAAATGAGCTCTCAACTACCCATCATACTGGCAAGCCATGGCCCTTTTGCACAAGGGCTACTGGAGTGTGCAGAAATGTTAATTGGTACTCAGGAAGATATCAGCGTGATATCCATCCAAAGAGAAAGCAATATTAATGAGGTCAAAAAGCAATTATTCGATACCTATCAGCGAATCAACCAAGGCAATGGTGTGCTCATTTTAGTTGACCTGCTCGGTGGTTCACCGTGCAACTTAGCCAGCGAACTGGTGTTAACACAAAATGATGTTGCGCTGTATTGCGGGATCAACGTCCCTACTTTCCTTGAGATTTTAAGTAATCGCGATTTGCCTTTACATGAAATTCATCAAGTTATCAATGACGTGTTCCCAGACAGCTGCATTAATGTAGGTGAACAACTTAAACCTGTAATTCAAGATGAAACCGAACTTTAGGAGTAAACCATGCCAATTAATGTTGCTCGTATAGATGACCGACTGATCCACGGACAAGTGATTACCACGTGGGTAAAAAACTTCGATATTGAACAAGTCATTATCGTGAATGACAAAGTTGCCAATGATAGCGTACAGCAATCTGTTCTCACCATGGCTGCACCACCTGATTTGAAAGTGGTCGTTTTTGGCGTTGACAAATTTATCGAGGTATTAAAAAAAGCTGAAATCAAACGCCGCACCATGCTGCTTTTCACCAACAGCGTCGATGTGAACAAGCTGGTTGAGAATGGCTTAAAACTTGAAAAACTCAATGTGGGCGGAATGCGAATGCAAGAAGGACGCCGCAATTTATCCCGCGCCGTTGCAGTGACACCTGAAGAAGAACAAGCCTTTAAGTCATTAATCAACAATAACGTGGCCGTTGAAATTCAGATGGTGCCAAAAGACCCGATTGTTGAATTGAAAACATTACTCAATTAATTCATTTAATTATGCTTATTTTGAATAATAAGCAAGGAGCCTATTATGTTGGTTGAGGCCATTTTAATCGCAATTTGGGCGGGGATTTGTTCGCTGGATGATGTTGGTCCACAAATGCTCCGACGCCCACTATTAACGGGTACTGTCGCTGGTATTATTATGGGCGATATGGTTCAAGGGTTAGCGATCAGTGCCACATTAGAGTTAATGTGGATGGGTATTGGTAATGTGGGCGCATATTCTGCACCTGATATTATTGCTGGTTCAATTATTGGTGTTGCGCTGGGTATCGCTTCAAATGGTGGGATTGCAGCAGGTATTGCCCTCGCCGTTCCTGTCTCCATTTTATGTCAGCAATTACTGATCATTTGGCGCTCGTTTGCCAGTTTCTTAAACGTCTGGGCCAGTAAATCGATACTCGATGGTAACTATAGCGGTTTAACGAAAGTCCATTATTTTTCAACACCATTGTGGTTTTTCATTCGGGCAGTTCCATGTTTTATCGCCGTCTACTTCGGTAGTGACTTAGTCAACAGTATCTTAAATGCCGTTCCAGAAAGTATCCTAACGGGTATGGGCGTGGCTTCTAAACTGATCCCAGCCGTCGGTATTTGTATCCTGTTATTGATGTTACTCAAAGGCAGAATGTGGTTCTTTTTCCTACTCGGATTCATGCTCACCACCTATTTAAAACTGCCAATCATTCCAATTACTTTTATCGCCCTGGCTTTCGCCGTCCTGTATGACATGGCGTTCGCTAATGGCATGCGCCAAGCACCAGAAGAAAAAACAACTCAAACCTCCCAGAAAAATGAAGAAGAGGAGTACGACCTATGACCGATATCACTACCGATACTGTTTCAGATACGGCTTCTGAACAGAAAAAACTCACGAAAAAAGAGTTAAATGGGATGTTTTGGCGAATTCAGACCATGTCATTTTCCTATAACTATGAAAAGCTGCAAACCATTGGTTTTGCCCATTGCATGGTGCCAGTACTCGATAAGCTGTATGAAAAAGCCGACCAAGAAACACGTATTAAAGCGATGCAACGCCACTTTGAATTCTTTAATACTCAAATAAACGCGGGGGCACTGATCCTCGGTGTGACCGCGGCATTAGAAGAAAAAACCACTGAAGAAGAAAAAGAGGCCGTTGTTTCCGTGAAGGCTGGTCTTATGGGGCCTTTTGCAGGGCTTGGAGACAGTTTATTAAAATTTACGTGGTTGCCAATCTGCGGAAGTATCGGTGCGGCCTTTGCACTTCAAGGTAATATTATCGGCCCGATACTGATGTTCCTACTGTTTAACATCGTCAACATCGGTACCAAATATTTCTTTATTCATTACGGGTATAACAAAGGGGTTGATTTAATCGAGCAATCGAAAAAATCAAATATTATTCAACGTATTACCAATATAGCGAACGTCGTCGGGGTGATGGTCCTAGGCTCCTTGATAGCGACTACCGTCAAACTCTCCACCCCGCTAACTATTGCCGTGGGTGAGCAATCCATCAAAGTGCAAGAGATGTTTGACAAAGTTATCCCTAACTTACTTACCCTACTGTTTGCACTCGGTATTTTCTTCCTAGTCCGTCGGTTACAGGGGAAACACACAGTTGCATTGATTGTGGCCATTATGGTTCTCGGCGTGGTGTGTTCTATGTTTGGAATTTTAGGATGATTAAGGAAAATATATGGAAATCGCAGTAAATCGAATTAACGCGTCCACGCTGGAAATTAAATTCAGTGAAATACCCAGCTCACCAGCGGCTTTATATTGGACTGATGAGGCGAATACACAAATTCGCCCTGATAATTTTATTACCGATAAACTGGAAAGTGCACTGACTGTGCACGACCCTTTTAATGCCAAACAACGTATTTATTTTATCTTGCAAACCGAAAGTGGGTGCCAACTGTTTGCTGAACGAACCTTACCCATTGAAGGGTTAAATAACTTTCGTGACTTTGGGGGATATACCACAACGGAAGGGAAGCAGGTCAAATGGGGGATGTTATACCGCTCTAATCACCTGTTTAATTTAAGTGAGCAGGCAAAAAACTATATTTCTCACCTCGGCATTAAAAGTATTATTGATTATCGAACCCAGAATGAAATCAATAAATTTCCCAACTGCCATATTGGTGAAGATAAAACTTATCATTTAGATGCAACAGCACAAACCGCAGAACTTGCCGCGCAGTTTGCGGCCTCGCCAGATAATGAAGACAAAGCGTTGATTGAGAGCGTTATCCACCATATTCCCAAAGAAATGGTTAACGGGGATGGGCTGCAAATATTGGAGCAATATCGCCAATTTGTTGTCAGCGAGAAATCCAAAGTTGCTTTCCACCAAATGGTTAAGGTGTTGCTTGATGAGCATAATAGCCCGAGTATTCAACACTGTAGAGGCGGCAAAGACCGAACAGGTTATGGCGCGTTGTTGATCCTTTCAATGTTAGGCGTGCCCAAAGAAACCATTGTGCAAGACTACATGGTGACCCATTTTAATCGGCTTGCGCGCAATGAAATTAAAATGGCAGGTTATCGAAAGATCACACAAGACCAAAATGTTTTGGATTATTTACTTTCATTAATTGATACCAAAGAGGCGTTTATTATTGAAGTCTTTAATGCAATGGAAGAAATCTCAGGCTCAGTTGAAGCTTATATTAAAAATGAGCTTAAATTTACCGATAACGATATCAAAAAATTAAAATCTATTTATTTAGATTAATTTTTATTTTAAAAAATTAGAGTTGATTAATTTAGCTGATTAAACGCTAGGGAATTTCATTTTCAAAAAATGACAAAATAGCCACACTGAATCGTTCTTTGTGGCTATTTTATTTAAAAAATAACGATAATGATTAAATACTCAAGATCATCATTAACTATTCTATTAAATATGAATTATTGAAAATTTACTTTTGACCATAATACGCATTTTTGCCGTGCTTACGTAAATAATGCTTATCTAACAATTCTTGCTGCATTGCCCCTACCGCAGGCTGTAATTGACGAGTAAATAAATTCATATAGGCAATTTCCTCCAGAACGACCGCATTATGCACGGCGTTATCAGGGTTCGTTCCCCATGCAAACGGGCCGTGGCTATTGACTAGTACCGCAGGAACATCTTTTGCTGTAATGCCTTTTTCTCTAAAGGTTTCAATGATGACGTTGCCCGTTTCCCTTTCATAATCACCGGCAATTTCGCTTTCAGTCATTAAACGCGTGCACGGAATTTCACCATAAAAATAGTCAGCGTGTGTGGTGCCTAACGCGCTTAATGGTTGCCCTGCTTGTGCCCAAATAGTTGCGTGGCGCGAGTGAGTATGCACAATGCCACCAATTTCTGGGAATGCCTTATAAAGCGCCAAATGTGTGTCTGTGTCAGAAGAAGGGCGGTATTTCCCTTCAAGCACTTTCCCCGTTTCTAATGAAACGACGACCATGTCTTCAGCCTGCATGGTTTCATAATCCACGCCAGATGGCTTAATCACCATTAACCCTGCGTCACGATCAACGCCACTCACGTTCCCCCATGTGAACGTCACTAAGTTGTGCTTTGGTAAAGCAAGGTTCGCTTCAAAGACTTGTTGTTTGAGTTTCTCTAACATAATGATCCCCTAGCTATAAAATTTGCTTAAATATCAACAACAAAAATTTATTCTCTGGGTGTGTTTTGTGTGTTGATAACCTGTCTCTACCTATTAAGGTAAACAGATTCTGCTGATTTAAAAAGCAGCCACATTTACAAACTCGCAACAAATCAGGCCTACTCGGTCATACTCGGTCGTAATTGGTCGCATTTAGTCAAATTTCATATGTGGAAAAGTGACTGAGTTAGCCCATTTTTTTTTGTTTCTCATGGATTACACCGAAAGATAACGCAAATAATGATATTCAAATCACAAATTGAATGTAACGAAACTCCCTGCATTTCAAATACTGAAATAAAGATCACTTTAAAATGCTTTGTTTTTTTCAAAAAGGGATTACTTGAATCTAGTCACGACAAAAAAAAAGTAACGCAGGCAGAATAAATATCGTGGAAAGAATAGGAGCTAAAAATGTTACAAGCCGAACGCCATAAATTAATTTGTTCCCATGTTGCTCAAAATGGTTCGGCGTTAGTGCGTGAATTAGCTCAGTTATGTCTGGTTTCCCAAGAAACTATTCGCCGTGATTTAACGGTACTGGAGCGCGAGAATCGTATCATTCGTAGCTTCGGTGGTGCTGTCGCCATTGACCAAGAAGAAATACCGATGGTCAATGTGATGCCATCTTCAGTCAAACTCAGTCAAATGGTTGATGGTGCAGAGTCTTTTCGCAAAAGAACTGAAGAGCACCCCGATGCGAAAATGAAGATTTCCAAAGCTGCACTGAAATTTATCCAGCCTGGTGATTGTATTATGTTAGATAACAGCAGTACTTGCTGGTTTCTAGCAAGACAGATCCCTGACATTGATATCACTGTGGTCACGAATTCTGTCAAAATTATCCAAGCCTTAGCGTGCCGCGATCGAGTACGTGTTATTGGGATTGGCGGTGAATATTCAGAACGCCATGATGATTTTCATGGCCCGATTGCAGAAAGCATTATCCGTAGCTTCCAAATTAAAACCTTATTTTTATCGTGCCAAGGTTTTAATATTGAAAATGGTATTCGTGATGGTAGCGAAATAAACTCAAAACTGAAAAATATTATGCTGCAGGTTTCTGAGAATACTGTTTTGCTCGCCGATAACAGTAAGCTTGGAAAATATGCGTTTAGCCAAGTTTGTACATTTGATGATATTAATGTGCTAATTACCAATAAGCTTAATGATACTAATTTTCAAACACAATTTCCGAATTTGAATATTATCGAGTGCGATAAGTAATTTATTAAAATATAAAAAGTCCGTAACCGTAATGTAAGTAAAATAATAATTGTTAATTTATTTTCTGTATTAAAAAAGTGCAGGGATATTATGTACCCATAATTCCTAAGCACTTAATTATAGGCATACCTAAATTCGATAATAACATTGACCCTACGTTGATGAGATAGCCGATTTTAGTATCCATCTACACTAAGGAATACAACTATGAACATGAAGAAGCTAGTTTTACCTTGTTTAATGAGCGTTGCACTGTTTTCAAATGTTGCGATGGCTGAATCTCAAAAAGCACAAAAACCCTTTACCATGGGCGTTGTGGTGAAAGTCGGTGGTATTCCTTGGTTTAACGTGATGGAACAAGGGATCACAGAAGAAGGTAAAAAACTCGGTGTGAATGCATTCCAAGTTGGTCCAACAACCGCTGATCCTGCAGAACAAGTTCGTGCAATCGAAGATTTAATCGCAAAAAAAGTGGATGTTATCGGTGTCGTGCCAAATGATGCAAAAGTGCTTGAGCCTGTACTGAAACGTGCACAAGAAGCGGGTATCAAAGTTATCACCCACGAATCACCAAACCAAACGAACGCAGACTGGGACTTCGAATTACTCGACACCCAAAGTATGGGCGCTAACCATATGAGAGATATGGCTGCCTGTATGGGTGAAGAAGGTAAATACGCCATGTTTGTCGGTAGCTTAACCGTTCCTCTGGTAAATGAGTGGGCAGATGCGGCCATCGCTTACCAAAAAGCCAACTACCCGAAAATGCAAATGGTCGATGACCGTTTCGGCGTAGCTGAATCCGTTGATGACTCAATGCGTACCGCTAATGACCTGTTATCCAAACATAAAGACCTAAAAGGCATCATGTCATTCGGTTCACAAGGCCCTATCGGTGCGGGTCGTGCTATCGATAAACGCCGTAAAAATGCTGAAACATGCGTATTCGGTACTTTCACCCCAGGCCAAGGCATCAAATTACTGGAAAAAGGCGCAATTGATGGCGGTTATATTTCCAATCCAAAAGTGGCAGGGCAAGTTTTCGTTCAAGTTGCGACCGCAATGATGAATGGCGAAGCGATCAAAGATGGCGTTTCAATCGGGGATATGGGTGAAATTAAAGTCAGTGGCAACACAATTTTAAGCGATAACCCAGTTAACCTGAATATTGAGAATACCAAAAAACTGGTTGAAGTCGGCCTGTAATTACCCTCTATAAAATGTCATATAAAACAAAAAAATAAGATTTACCCAGATTTTAAATTTTCTGTTTTCAAATCGTTCGAGTTGCCACCAATAGCGTGGCAGCTTGAATGATGAAGAACAAGCCAACACCAATTTATTTGCAGTAGGAATTGTACTTATGACAACCACCTCAAAAGCTGACAAATCCGATCCACTCATTACCTTGCGCGACCTTTCAAAAAGCTTTGGCGGCCACCGCGCGCTACGCAATATCGATTTGACGCTCAACAAAGGTGAAGTGCACTGCTTAGCGGGCACGAATGGGTGTGGGAAGAGCACACTGATCAAAACCATTAGTGGTGTCTATGCCCCTGATGACGGTAGCAAAATTGAGATAGACGGCAAAAGCTACAACCGTCTTACCCCAGACAAAGCCCGTGAATTGGGCGTGCAAGTTATCTACCAAGATTTATCGTTATTTCCGAACTTAACCGTTGCGGAAAATATTGCATTTGAACTGAATCTCAAAGGCTATTTTGGTTGGTTTCGTCAAAAACAACTGCGCGAAAAAGCATTAGAGATCTTAAACGAACTCGCTTTTACCATTAATCCAGACACGCCCGTGCAGTTTTTACCCATCGCCCAGCGCCAGCAAGTCGCAATTTGCCGTGCATTAGTCGCAGACGCACGTCTGGTGATTATGGATGAGCCAACAGCTTCCTTAACCCGTACCGAAGTCAACCAGCTTTTATCTACAGTTAACTATTTAAAAAATAAAGGTATTACGGTCGTATTTGTTAGCCACCGTTTGGAAGAAGTGAAAGAAATTTCAGACCGCATTACGGTTATCCGTGATGGGCAAAAAATTGGCACATGGCCAGCAGAAGGCCTCACTACCCGTAAAATCACTGAACTCATGACGGGCTTAGACATCGTCCATGAGCGTAAGCCACCAAATAATGCCGAAGACCGCCGTTCCGTGTTAGAGCTGAAAAACTTAAGCCGTGCGGGGCAATATAGCGATGTTTCACTGAACTTAAAACGCGGTGAAGTACTGGGTTTATGTGGTTTGTTAGGTTCTGGCCGTACTGAGCTCGCCTTATCGCTGTTTGGGATCACCCATCCCGATAGTGGTGAAATGAAAATTGAAGGCAAGCCAGTTAAGTTAAAAAACAATACCGATGCGATTAAACACGGCATTGGTTATGTCTCTGAAGACCGCCTGACATTAGGTGCGATTTTGCAACAATCCATCGCGGACAATATGGTGATTTCGATTCTGGATCGCCTTAAAACCCCACTGCATTTAATCGATGAAAAACAGTGCCAAGAAATTGTGCAAGAGTGGATCGCCGACTTAGACATCAAAGTCACTGACCCCAATAACGCCCTTTCGACGTTATCGGGCGGTAACCAACAAAAAGTGGTACTGGCGAAATGGATTTTAACACGCCCTAAAGTGTTAATTTTAGATTCACCAACCGTTGGGGTCGATATTGGTGCAAAAGACAGTATTTACAAGCTAATCCACCGCTTATCAGGTGTGGGAATTTCCATTTTATTAATTACCGATGAAGCCTCCGAAGCTTATTACAACTGTGACCGAATTCTACATATGAAACAAGGTTCTATCGTTAAAGAGATTGTGACGGATTCCATCAATGAGCAGCAATTGGAGGAAATCATCAATGGCTAATTGGCAAAAACTTCGTCCCCAATCTGTCGAAGGTTGGTTAACGTGGGTCATCCTAATTATGGTGATTTTCTTTACCACCATGAGCCCGCAATTTCTGACGATCCAAAACTTACTCGACCTCAGTGAAAGCTATGCGGTTACAGGCATCTTTGCATTAGGATTATTTGTTGTCTTAGTCACCGGCGGGATTGATATTTCCTTCGCTGCCGTGGCTTCTGTGGTGCAGTACGTCATAGCGACATGGCTACTTCAAGGCTTTATTGCCAGCCCAGCATTAAGCATCACGCTGGCGATTATCATCGGGATCACTTTTGGCTTAATCAACGCGATTTTAATCTACTCGCTGAATGTGGTGTCGATCATTATCACCATCAGTATGCAATCACTGCTATTTGGTATGTTGATGTGGCTAACTAACGGGCACAGCATTTATGACCTGCCTGATTGGTGGGTTGATCCTGTGACCATCTTACCTTTCGAGGTAGACGGGGAATATTACCAAATTGGCTTGCCACTCGTTGTTATGTTGGGGATCGCCTGTTTAACCTGGATTTTAATGAACAAAACCCACATTGGTCGCCAACTGTATGCAGTGGGGGGTAGTCAAGAATCAGCATCTCGCATCGGGATTCGGGTATGGGTAATTTACCTGTTTGCATACGGTTATCTTGGTGCAATGGCGGCCATTGGCGGCATGTTGCAGACCTACCGTATGAGCGAAGTCGTGCCAAGTGCTCTCGTGGGAGGTGAGTTAGATGTACTCGCGGCAGCCGTGTTAGGGGGAGCAAGTTTATCTGGTGGGCGCGGAAGCGTTATTGGTACGCTGATGGGGGTATTCCTCATCGGTATCTTGAAAAACGGCCTTAACCTGATTGGTGTCTCAAACTACTTCGTCAATATCGTCATCGGTATGGTTATTCTCATTGCGATTTGTATTACCCACTATAAGAAACGCAAAGAGACGGACGTAGGTTTTGTTTAACAGGAATATCACCATGAAAAAACAAGCTTTTTTTAAAATTGATGGCTCTGTTATCGGACTGCTTTCAATCTTTGTACTGGCTATCGCGGCCTTCAGTATCGCGATGCCAGGGCACTTTTTCACTCAAAATACATTTTTGAGTATTACCTTCCAGCTCCCTGAGTTGGGGTTACTGACATTTGCCATGTTCGTGCCTATGTTAAGCGGCGGCTTGAACCTTGCGATCATCAGTACTGCCAACTTAACTGGGTTGTTTATGGCGTGGGTATTTATCAACTATCTCCCCGTCGATGCAGGTACGGGCACGCAGATTATGTGGCTCGTGATAGCTTTAGTGGGCGCCACAGTGATCGCCGTGATTATCGGTAGCTTAACGGGGTTAATGATTTCCCATATCGGTGCCCACCCTATCCTCGTGACTTTAGGGACAATGACCATCATCAGCGGTATTGGCGTATACCTGACCAAAGGTGCGGCGCTCAGTGGGATGCCACCGATTGTACGCGCTATCGGTTCTGATACCGTCTTTGGTGTACCGATTGCCATGATTATCTTTATTGTCACCGCTGTTTTATTGGCGCTGTTCTTAGGCTGTACCCGCTTGGGTAAAAACATCTACATGAGCGGCAGCAATATTAACGCAACGTGGTTCAGTGGCATTCGAACTGACCGTGTGATGATAGCGATTTACACCATTTCGAGCCTGCTGTGTGTGCTGGCAGGGCTGATTATGATGGCGCGCTTTAACTCGGCGCGTATGGGATACGGTGACTCTTATTTATTACTGACCATCCTTGCTATCGTATTAGGCGGAACCAACCCATTCGGGGGAGTTGGTAAGGTGAGCCGTGTGTTCTGTGCACTCTTGGTTTTGCAGGTGATTGCTACAGGTTTAAGCCTGCTCGGTATCAGCTTGCACTTTAACCTTGCGGTTTGGGGTATCACCTTAATCTTGGCGTTAGCGTTCAAATTCTTTAAAGAAAAATGGAGCGCCAAACGTGCGATGACCCGTAACCAAAAACTCAATAAAGCATCGTCACAAAGTTAAATTTTTCAGGGAGATTATTATGCGCAAGCATCCGATTGGAATTTATGAAAAAGCCTTACCGAAAAACAGCAGCTGGTTAGAAAAGTTAGCCATAGCCAAAGCCGCGGGATTTGATTTTGTTGAAATGTCGGTGGATGAAACTGACGAGCGCCTTGCCCGATTAGACTGGAGCCAAGCAGAGCGCTTAGCACTCGTCAAAGCCATGCAAGACACTGGCGTTCGCATCCCAAGTATGTGTTTATCTGGTCATCGTCGCTTCCCATTTGGTAGCCATGATGAAGCCACGCGCTTGACGGCATATACCTTAATGGAAAAAGCCATCAAACTAGCTCAAGACTTAGGTATCCGCACTATCCAGTTGGCTGGCTACGATGTCTACTATGAAGAGCAAGATGCCCAAACCATTGCAAATTTTGAAAAAGGGATGCAATGGGTCAGTGAAATCGCAGCCGCTTCCCAAGTAATGTGTGCGGTGGAAATCATGGATACACCATTTATGAATTCCATTAGTAAATGGCAAGCATTATCCGACAAAATTCGCTCACCATGGTTCAGCGTTTACCCAGATGTCGGCAACCTGACAGCTTGGGGTAATGATGTAGAGCAAGAATTCACAAAAGGTATTGAACATGTCGCGGCTATTCATTTAAAAGATACTTATGCTGTCACTGACACCTGTAAAGGGCAATTTCGCGATGTGCCATTTGGTGAAGGTTGCGTCGACTTTGTGAGTTTATTCAAGCTGTTAAAACGTCTAAATTACCGTGGTACTTTCTTAATTGAAATGTGGACGGAAAAAGCCGATGAGCCACTAGTCGAAATTATTAAAGCGCGTCAGTGGATGGAAGATAAAATGCAGCAAGCGGGTTGGAACAACGCGTAAAGGAGCCCAAAATGAGCACATTTTTTATGGGTGTTGACCTCGGTGGGACAGTCATTAAAGCGGGGATCTACACGCCTGAAGGCCAAGAAATTACTGTTGCTGAACACCCGTTTCCCACCGAAAGCCCTGAGGCGGGCTTCAGCGAACGGAATATGAACGAACTATGGCAAGCTTCTTGCCATGTTATCCGCGATGCCATCAAAAACAGCCGATTAAATGCATCCCAAATATCTGGCGTCAGTTTTTCCTCACACGGTAAAGGCCTGTACTTATTAGATAAACAGGGTAAACCTGTTCGCAAAGGGATTGTGTCCTCGGACTCACGCGCCCAAGCCATTGTCGATAAATGGCATCAAAATGGCACCGCAGACAACGCTTATCCGCTGAGTTTGCAGCAGCTGTGGGCTTCACACCCTGTCGCATTACTGAGTTGGTTAAAAGAAAACGAGCCCGATAACTACCGCGATACGGGCCATATTTTGATGGTACACGACTATATTCGGTACCGCCTAACTGAACAAATTGCGTGTGAAGAAACCAATATTTCAGGTAGCCAGCTGTTTAACCAAATCCAATCGGGTTATGACCCTAAACTTTGCCAACTTTTCGGCATTGATGAGGTGAATGATAAGCTCGCCCCTGTTATCAATTCCGCAGAGCTTGCGGGGACAGTTACTCGCCAAGCGGCTGAAGAATCAGGCCTTATGGAAGGAACGCCTGTATTTGGCGGCTTCTTTGATGTCGTTGGCGCAGCATTAGCATCGGGTGTCAGTCAAAAAGACAAACTCAGCGCAGTTGCAGGAACATGGACAATTTCCACTCGTGTTTTCGACGAAATTGTTCCCTCAGACTACCCGTATGTTTGGAGCAAATACTGTATTCCAGGCACCTATTTTGTCCATGAGGGCAGCCCAACGTCAGCCAGTAATTTGGCATGGTTTACTCGCCATTTCTTCAACCAACGGTTGCAAGATTATGACGTGCTAAACCATTGCGTTGCCGAAGGGGCAACACGGAAAAACGATATTTTGTTCTTTCCTTGGCTGTACGGTTCGAACTACCACAGTAACCTACATGGCGGCTTATTAGGGTTGAGCTCACACCACACCGACGCGGACATTGTTTACGCTATTTACCAAGGCATCGTGTTCTCGCATTTACTGCACCAAGACCGCATTGTTGGCCTTGATAATGCCACTGAATCCATCCGTTTCACGGGTGGGCCAACACAATCACCACTGTGGATGCAGATGTTCTGTGATGCCAGTAATTTGCCGCTAGATGTTGTGAACGTGCAACAATCTGGCTGCCAAGCTGCGGCATTGTGTGCTGCGGTAGGGAGTGGGTATTATTCAGGTTTTGATGAGGCGATTGCCGCGAGTACGCCCAAAATCACCACTTACCAACCTAATGCGCTAGGTCACCAGCAATTACGTGATAAATTCACGCGTTTTAAAGCGGTCGCGGATGCATTAAGTCGTCATTAAATACACGAAAATCATAAAGGCAGCGCTGATATTAAGCCCTGCCTTTATTTTTGTTCAATTAATCCGCAACAACTTTTGTGTTAACCGTTGCAGGGGAAAGCACGGTATCCTGCGGTAAGCTGTCATATTTCACAAACTCATCTCGTGGGAAAACAAACACATCGATATCTTTTTCTGGTGTGATAGTGTCCGCGACAATACTTTTTGCTGGAGATGTCAGGTTCGTTTCAACCCCTAACCAAGACGCAAAGTAATCAAACAAATTCCACTCACTTAACGTTTCATCACGGAATTCACGTTGTGTATCGTCCGAATTCATCACCACTAGCGGAATTTGATACGCCCCTTTCACCAATTGTCCGTGGCGTAGATACAAGTTGCCCTCTTTAATGAAGCCTTTATATTCTGCCTCCAAAGCCGCAACGTGCTGCTTATTCGCTTTCACTAAACCTTGCCCATGGTCAGCAAAATACAGGATGGAGAATGGGTTTTCACCATTTTTATTGTTTTCTTGCAAAATGTTATACACGTCACCAATAAAATCATCACTGAGTTTTATCCCTGAGACATAACAATTCACCAGACTGCCCCACCCTGTATCAAACTGCTCAGGATTGATGTTGTAGTTCTCTTTGATAAGCCCACATGCGCCTTTTGGCCAGCCATCATGATGTGGCCCCCACATATGCACAAAAATCACTTTTTCTTTGTCTGACGGGTTATTTAATGCAGCTTTAAAGGCGGGCAGCATTTTGAAGTCGTTAGTGAGTTTATTCACACTATCGTCAACCGTAAATTTCTCTTGTACAAACAAGTTTTCAAACCCAGCTTTACTGTCCCTTACGGGTAAAAAATAATTGGCTTTTAAAAAGTAGTTCGTAAAACCGATTTCATCGTCCCCAAAACTACCGTTATTACCAATATAGTAGGTTTCATAGCCCACTTGGTTGGCAAGGTCAACAATGGAATTATTGTTGTAATATGGCTTTTCGTGGTGCTCAGCGATAGTGCTGAGATCATTTTTGGCTAATGCACGAGTCAGCGTTGGTACCGTATTCGACGCAGCGCTGATAAAGTGGTTAAAAAAACGACCATTTACTGAAGACAGAAACGGCGTGTTTTCCAATGGATAGCCATAGGTGTGCATATAGTTTTTATTGGTACTTTCCCCGATGATGACAACCTTTATCTTGTATTTGTCCGCATTTTTCTTGGTAATTTGAATATCTGTTTTGGTATTCACGCCATAACAAAGATCGGCGTTGGATTTTGCTGCTTGTATGAGTTCAGGCGTACATGCTTTGGTATACACTCCTGCATTTTCGGTGGTGTTCGCCTGCGCCCATGAAACTGTAGTCAGTAACAGCGTGCTGTAGAATGCGGTGGTATTGATTAATTTCATCTCCAGATCCTTCATTTTTATCGTTTATTTTTTCTATACTGATGGAGCAAACCGATAAAATTTTTTTGCATGGCTTTTCGCATAACTTTTTCCATAGCTTTTTGTCATAACAGCATGCACCAAAATTTCATCACTCAGTCAATATATTGAAATAATATTTCATTGAAAGCGTTAGGTTAAGAAATTAGGATACAAGTACCAATAAAAAATATCTAAAATGGAGAGAAAAATACCTTGTTTGTGTTATCACGACCTTTACTCAGCTTTTAATTTCTTTATTAAACAAATAATTACTGAGTTATAGCTGCCTTCCTATTCGGCATTTTTTTCACTTGCATTCATTACATTAAGAGTTGTGATGGAGATCGGTAATTCAGCGTTTACCAAGCCTGGATTAGTGATATAGCTCTTATTTTCCATTTTCCTCGCTAGAAACCAAAATGGAACCGATTCCATAATAAGTTATTCGCAATGGCAATGGGGTTTGTCCCCTCCAAGAAGACAGAGGAAAGTCATGAGCAAAGAAATTATTGTCGTTACCGCCGCCTACGGCGCACAAACCGTAAAACAGCTGGGGGGTCAACAGGCTTTATTTGATGTTATTCAAGGGGCAAACGCTGATGGTGTCGAGATCCGTCAAGAGTTATTGCTCCCCAACGATAACCTTGATGATATCGCTAATGGGCTGCAAACAAGGCAGCTCAGCGCGGTCTATTCTGTGCCAGATACCTTGTTTCAGCACCATTTACCGATTGAAATCACAAAACTACAGCGTTATTTCGACGATGCAAAAAAGTTGAATGCCTGTTTCCTTAAACTCTCGTTAGGTGACCTGCCAGAACAATACGATTTAACGGACGTTATCAACCTACTCAAACATTATTCCACCCGGCTAGTTATCGAAAATGACCAAACAGAGGTCGGTGGTCATATTGCCCCACTCCGACGCTTTTTTAAGGATGTCGTGGCACAAAATATGCCAATCAAAATGGCATTCGATATGGCCAATTGGCACTGGCTCGGTGAAAACCCTGTCGTTGCCGCACAACACTTTGCCCCTTTGGTCGCCTACATCCACGTAAAAGCCAGCCAGTTACGTGCAGATAATAAACGCGTTGCTGTTGCCCTTGATGATAGCAACGGATCATGGAAAGCCGTCTTAAAATTACTACCTAACAACGTTCCCCGCGGGATTGAATTCCCTCTTGAGGGTGATGACCTACGCGCGGAAACTGAACACTATGTTTCTCTGTTAAAGGAGATTTAATTCATGAAAAATCAATTAGATGTTGTAACCCTCGGCGAAGCCATGATGATGTTTGTGGCGATAAATACTGGTGAGCTCCATGAAGTTGAAAGCTTTGTTCGCCGTGCTGCGGGAGCAGAACTGAATGTGGCGATAGGTCTTTCTCGTATCGGCTTAAAAAGCGGCTGGGTGAGTCGCCTAGGCAATGATTCTTTTGGGCGCTTTATCCAAAGTACACTAGATAAAGAACATGTTGATCATCAATGTGTTAAATTCGATGAAAATTACCCAACGGGCTTTCAGCTTAAATCTAAAGCTGAAAATGGAACCGATCCCAAAGTGGAGTATTTCCGTAAAGGTTCAGCTGCAAGTCATTTAGACCTCACTGATTTCAATGAAGATTATTTTTCCTCTGCACGCCACTTACATTTAAGCGGCGTCGCCGCAGCGCTTTCTGCCACCAGTTACCAATTATTACTCTATGCTGCGAAATGGATGCGAAATGTAGGAAAAACATTATCTTTTGACCCTAACTTGCGCCCATCGTTATGGCGCAGTGAAAATGAAATGGTGGCGCAATTAAACCAGTTAGCCTTTCACGCCAATTGGGTCTTGCCAGGTTTAAAAGAGGGGAAAATCCTCACAGGTTTTGACCAACCCGAAGCCATTGCCGATTTTTACCTCTCGCAAGGGGTAGAAGCCGTTGTCATCAAAACAGGCGAGCAAGGCGCTTATTATAAAACATCAAATAACCAGCAAGGTATCGTCCCTGCTTACTTAGTCAAAAATGTGGTGGATACCGTTGGCGCTGGCGATGGCTTTGCCGTTGGGGTTATTAGCGCGCTTCTCGAAGGGTTATCTTTACCTCAAGCCGTCGAAAGAGGAAACTTTATCGGTGCAAGGGCTATCCAAGTGATTGGTGATAGTGAAGGCTTACCGACGAAAGCGCAGTTACAGCAAGAAATAATGGCATTTTCCCCCTCAACCACCGCAGATGCTGCGTGCTAAGAAGGAATAGATTATGACAATCAGAGCTCCTGCGATGTCACGTTGGTGGCGCATTATGCCAATCGTGTTTATCACCTACAGCCTTGCCTACCTCGACCGCGCTAACTATAGCTTTGCCGCTGCCGCAGGGATCAACGCCGACCTAGGGATTACCAAAGGGATGTCCTCCCTGCTTGGTTCCCTGTTTTTCTTGGGGTACTTTTTCTTCCAAATCCCCGGGGCTATCTACGCGGAGAAACGCAGCGTCAGAAAACTGATTTTTGCCTGTATTTTCCTGTGGGGTATGTTTGCCAGCTTGACAGGGATGGTCAGCAATATCCCCATGTTGGTGATTATCCGTTTCAGCTTAGGTGTGGTCGAAGCCGCGGTCATGCCAGCCATGCTTATCTACATCAGTAACTGGTTCACTCAATCCGAACGCTCACGAGCGAATACCTTTTTAATTTTAGGTAATCCCGTAACAGTGTTATGGATGTCAGTGTTATCGGGTTACTTAATCCAAGCTTTTGGTTGGCGTGAAATGTTCATCATTGAAGGTGTTCCCGCGGTTTTATGGGCATTTTTCTGGTGGCGAACTGCACGTGATAAACCAAGCCAAGTTAATTGGTTAAGCCAACAAGAAAAAGACGATTTAGACAAAATCCTCAGTGATGAACAAAAAAATATTAAACCTGTACGCAATTACCGCGAGGCGTTCAAATCACGCAATGTTGTGCTGCTGTGCGCACAATATTTCTGCTGGAGTATCGGGGTTTATGGCTTTGTGTTATGGCTACCTTCGATTATTCGTGGTGCATCAAACTTAGGCATGGTAGAAACAGGCTGGCTCTCTGCGGTGCCATATCTTGCCGCCACGTTGGCGATGATTTTGGTATCATGGGCTTCAGACCGTATGCATAACCGTAAATTATTTGTCTGGCCAATGCTCTTAATCGGCGCAGTGTGCTTTCTTGGTTCTTACATGCTAGGCAATTCAAATTTCTGGTTATCTTATACATTACTGGTGATTGCGGGTGCCGCCATGTACGCACCTTATGGCCCATTTTTTGCGATTATCCCTGAAATGTTACCGAAAAACGTGGCTGGAGGCGCAATGGCGCTGATCAACAGCATGGGGGCCTTGGGGTCATTCTTTGGCTCATGGTTTGTCGGTTACCTCAATGGTGCCACAGGAAGCCCAAGTGCTTCCTATATGTTTATGGGTCTAGCATTATTAGCCTCAGTGTTCTTTACGCTAATTGTGAAACCCAACCAAGAACCGAACAACAGTTCCGCTATCGCCAAACACGCTTAATAAGGGGCAACCATGAAAAAGAATGTTATTTTGTATAAAACGATCCCCAATACGCAACTTGCACGCTTACAGCAGCAATTTAATGTTACTGTTTTTGATGAAGTGACAGAAGAAAACAGAGCGAGTTTCCAGCAAGCATTAAGTACCGCAGAGGGCATTATTGGCGCAAGCTACCCGATTACGGCAAAAGAGTTGGCCCTGGCGCCACACTTAAAAGCAGCATCAACCATTTCAGTTGGCGTTGACCAGTTTGACATTGACGCTATGAATGCTCGTAAAATCCCCTTAATGCACACCCCCAATGTGCTCACTGAAACCACCGCAGACACTATTTTCACCTTAGTACTTTGCAGTGCCCGCCGCATTATTGAAATGGCGGAAATGGTGAAAAATGGTCAATGGACAAAAAGCATTGGCGAAAGTGATTACGGCAGTAACGTGAATGGCAAAACCATCGGTATTTTAGGTATGGGTCGTATTGGTTATGCCGTGGCAAAGCGCGCAAATGCAGGCTTTGGCATGCCTGTTCTCTATTACAGCAACCATGCACATGCAGAGGCTGAGACAAAACTGAATGCCCGACGCTGTGATTTAGATACGCTACTGAAAGAGTCTGACTTTGTTTGCGTGGTAGTCCCATTATTGCCATCCACGGAAAAACTGATCGGTAAAACCGAGCTGGCGAAAATGAAACCTAGCGCATTTTTGATCAATGGTTCTCGCGGGAAGATTATTGATGAAGCGGCGCTGATTGCAGCCTTAGAAAATGGCACGATACGCGGTGCGGGCTTGGATGTGTTTGAGGTGGAGCCACTACCAACAGATTCTAAACTGCTCACATTACCGAATGTGGTTGCCCTGCCCCACATCGGTTCTGCCACCCATGAAACGCGCTATGCGATGGTCGAATGTGCAGTCGATAACCTCATTGCCGCACTAAACGGTGACCTTAGCGAAAATTGCGCCAATATAAGCGCGATACAAGCACGCTAGTTTCTATCGATAACACAAAGAGGCGCTCCCCTCTTTGTGTTATCCGGCCTTACAATGTGGTTGAATTCCTCACCACTAACTCACCATGGAACAGATATTGTGTTGGGGCTTTTTCGGGATTTTCCAGCTTTTCTAATAAACACTCAACCGCTTTGTGGCCCATTTCGGCTGTAGGCTGTGAAACAGAGGTGATCCCTTGCCCAGCAAAGGCCGCCCATTCGAGGTTATCAAAACTGAGAAAGCCAATATCTGCCCCCCAACGTAACCCTTGTTGGTTCATCACATAGGCAAGCTGCAAGGTTAACACACCATTTGCCGCCACAATCGCTTTACGCATACCACGGTGCGAAGCGCAAAAGTTGGCAACGATGGAATCTAATTGCGCTGGGTCTGGTAAGGTGATTTGGTGAAACTCGCCTTTTACTTGCCCTTGCTGGTTTAGCAAGCGTTGGAAGGTTTGTAGGCGCTCTTTACGCGCGCTGTTATATTCAATGGGTTCGGTCACAAAGCAAATTGCCTCGAAACCTTGTTCTATCAAGTGGTTAAATGCCATCTCAGCAGATGCAGGGTTATCTAAGCCGACCATATCACATGGGAAATCCTCGATTTTTCTATCGAGTAAAACAAAAGGCAATGTGGTTTGTTTTAGCACATCAATAAATTGTGCGTTCACCCCCGCTGAATTAATAATTAACCCATCAACACGGTAGCCTTTTAATAACTGAATAAATTGGCATTCCAGCTCAATGCTATTGTTTGCATTGCACACCACCGTCATAAACCCTTGCTTGATGGACCCTGACTCGACCCCTTTAAGCACCTCCACCGAGAATGGATTTCCGATATCGGCAATAATCAACCCTATCAACCCTGTACGACCATGCTTTAAGCTACGCGCCATTTGGTTTGGGCGATAATTCAATTCTTGGATTGCTGCTTCAATACGTTGGCGCATGTTATCCGACAGCAAATGTAATTCACCGTTTAAATAACGTGAGATACTGGTTTTCCCTGCCTGTGCTTTGGCAGCCACATCTTTAATTGTTGCTACTTTTTGAATTTTCGGTGCCATCGCGCGCGTTTTTTCCATGTGATGAAAAGAAAGGCTAATGCCTTATCTTACTCTAATTAACAGCAATTTTCTTGCCATATTCATCTAACTTGCTGTTTTAGCCACTGAATAAAAATATCTGCTTTGGGGTTACGTTTTTCATTTAACATCGCAAAATAGTGGCGTTGTTGACACTTGAGTGCAATGTCACCAAAAGGCATCACTAGCTCTTGGCGCTTAATGCGCTTTTCAACCAACTGCTTGCGTCCCATTGCCACGCCCGCATGGTTCATGGCTGCTACAATCGCCAAGTCTGAGCGGTCAAAACACAGGTTCCGACGGTGAGGAAATAACGATAACTGGTAGTGTTCGCTCCACGCTTTCCATTCATCATAATCGGAGTTACTGCTCCAAGCCTGCCTGTCATGCAACAAAGTACAGTTTTTGAGTTGATAAATATTGTCCATCAAATCATGCTGCTTGGCATATTGTGGGCTGCATACAGGCACAATGGATTCAGGCATTAAATCTTCGCAATACAAGTTAGGCCGCGTAATATCATCGTAATAAATCGCCACATCAATACCATAACCACGAAAATTAACGTCATCATTCCCCGTTAATAAATTGAGCTGAATTGACGGGTATTGGTTAGTAAAGTCAGCAATTTTAGGGATAAGCCAACACTGGGCAATAGAAGGCCGTGAATACACGGTCAATTCCCCTGAAATCTCTTGGTTTTTAATATCCAGAATTTCTTGGTTGATATCATCCAAGTTTTTGCGCAGTGCCCAATAAATCCGCTCGCCGTCCGCGGTTAGCTCAATACGCCGATGAAAACGCTCAAATAACTTAAAGCCTAATTCCTCTTCAAGGGTATTAATTCGGTGACTCACTGCACTAGGCGTTAGCGCCAATTCTTGTGATGCAAGGGCAAAAGAACAATGACGAGCCGCCGCTTCAAAAGTGTGTAAACGGGAAAGCTGATGGCTTGACAGCCGCTTATGCCATTGAATAAAACCCGATTGCTCAAAGGGATTAAGATTAGGTGACATCGAACCTCCTCGGTCAGTTCTGCATTTTTCCAGAATAGCGCGTTTAACATGAATTATTATGATGCAAATCGGTAAATCACCCTTTTTTATGACCAATATCACGCCATTGAGTTAATTTAATTCACCTAAGACTTAAGTTTCATCGTTTGTCACTCCTGCATATTTATTATCCAATATAGGCACAACAACAAAATGATTAGGGGTAGGATATGGACTCTACAATGTGGATGCTCGGCACGCTGGTTATTAGTATCTTGCTGATCATCGTTTCAATTATTAAATTTAAGTTTCACCCTTTTTTAGCCCTTTTACTCGCCAGCTTCTTTGTCGGTATCTCCATGAAAATGAACCCGTTAGAAATGGTAAATGCCATTGAAAATGGGATTGGTGGTACACTTGGTTTCCTCGCCGCCATTATCGGGCTGGGGACTATCCTCGGAAAAATGATGGAAATCTCGGGGGCTGCGGAACGCATCGGCGTCACCTTACAAAAAAGCCGCTGGTTAACCCCCGATGTCACCATGGTGTTAATTGGTTTAATCTGTGGTATCACCCTGTTTGTTGAAGTCGGTGTGGTGTTATTGATCCCACTGGCGTTTTCCATTGCCAAAAGAACCAATACCTCGTTATTAAAACTCGCTATTCCACTTTGTACTGCACTGATGGCAGTGCATTGCATCGTGCCACCACACCCTGCCGCGCTATTTGTCACCAATGAATTAGGTGCAGATATTGGTACGGTAATTGTTGCAGGGTTGGCTGTGGGGCTAGTGGCTTCATTAGTGGGTGGGCCACTATTTCTGAAATTCCTAGGTGAGCGTTTACCGTTTAAAACCGTACCAGAGGCATTTTCTGACCTCGAGGTGCGTGACGAAAAAGACTTACCCTCTTTAAGTGCCACATTATTTACCGTTTTACTGCCAATTATTCTCATGTTAATCAAAACAGCCGCTGATTTAAACATGAGTAAAGACAATCAGTTATATACCTTACTACAGTTTATCGGTAACCCCATTACCGCCATGTTTATTGCCGCGTTTGTCGCGTATTACATGTTAGGTATTCGCCGTAATATGGGCATGAGCGTATTACTCAGTAAAACCGAAGAAAGCTTTAGTTCGATCGCCAATATCTTACTGATTATTGGTGCAGGTGGTGCATTTAACGGCATTTTAAAAGGTAGCGGACTGAGTGATTCTCTTGCGTTAGTGCTTTCTGGTATCGACATGCACCCAATTTTGCTGGCATGGTTAGTGGCGATTATTCTGCACGCTGCTGTCGGCTCCGCCACTGTTGCCATGATGGGCGCCACCGCCATTGTGGCACCGTTAATGCCAATGTACCCACACATCAGCCCAGAAATTATGACATTAGCCATTGGTTCTGGTGCGATTGGTTGTACTATCGTCACAGACTCCCTGTTCTGGCTGGTTAAACAATATTGTAATGCCACCTTGGCTGAAACATTCCGTTTTTATAGTGTCGCCACCCTTATCGCATCCCTTGTTGCGCTGGCAGGCACCTTTGCACTTTCATTTGTGATTTAAAAGAGAGTAATTATGACTCAGATAAACGTGAATAAGTTAATTGCTGACTACCCTTTAGTTCAGGACTTAATCAATTTAAAACACGTGGCATGGTTCAACCCTAACGCCACCACCACAGAAGCGGGTTTACCTTATGTGGGGCTGACCATTAGTGATGTTCAAGATGCCGAAGCGCGTTTAAACCGTTTTGCACCGTATTTGATGAAAGCGTTCCCAGAAACACAAGCTACTCAAGGGATTATCGAATCTGATGTAGTTGCAATCGCCAATATGCAAACCGCGCTCGAAGCGCGTTACCAAACGCCAATCACCGGGGAAATTTTATTAAAGAAAGATAGCCACTTGCCTATTTCTGGCTCTATCAAAGCGCGCGGGGGGATTTATGAAGTACTCACTCACGCCGAAAAACTAGCACTTGGGGCAGGGTTGTTATCCATTGATGATAATTATGAAGTTCTATTTTCTGATAAATTCCGCCAGTTCTTTAGCCAATATAGTATCGCGGTTGGCTCAACAGGTAACTTAGGGATGTCTATCGGCATCATGAGTGCCAAATTAGGCTTTAGCGTCAGTGTGCATATGTCTGCGGATGCGCGCCAGTGGAAGAAAGACAAACTACGCTCACATGGCGTTAATGTCGTTGAATATGAACAAGATTACAGCATTGCCGTTGAACAAGGTCGTAAAGAAGCAGAACAAGACCCAAATTGTTTCTTTATTGATGACGAAAACTCCACAACCCTATTTTTAGGTTATGCCGTCGCGGGGCTGCGTCTGAAAAAACAATTTGCGGAACAAGGTGTTATTGTTGATAAAGACCACCCACTGTTTGTCTACCTGCCTTGCGGTGTCGGCGGTGGCCCTGGCGGGGTTGCCTTTGGGTTGAAACTGGCATTTGGTGACGACGCACACTGCCTGTTCGCGGAACCAACGCATTCACCGTGCATGCTTTTGGGCGTCCACACTGGATTACACGATGGTATTTCTGTACAAGAAATTGGTATTGATAATATCACTGCCGCAGATGGCCTTGCTGTAGGGCGTGCCTCTGGCTTTGTAGGCCGTGCGATGGAGCGGTTAATCGACGGGTATTACACCCTTGATGACCAAGACATGTATAACTTGTTAGGGTTACTCAACAAAACAGAAGACATCAAACTAGAACCCTCTGCTCTTGCGGGTATGACAGGCTGCGTGCATGTCACACAGAATACTAATTACTGGCAGTCTAAAGGCCTTAGTGCACAGCAAATGGCGAATGCCACTCACCTTGTTTGGGCAACAGGTGGCGGCATGGTACCGAGTGACGAAATGCAAAAATATTTAGCACAAGCCAAACTGAGTTAATCATCCTACCCCCTTCAATACTGTGGAGGGGGTTTCTCATCGATTACTGCCCAGGCAGTGGAACTAAATCACTTTCAATATAACGCCTGACTAGCGTGGCTAATGCCACCAATGAATCCATGTGTGTTCTTTCCCAACCATGGGAACTGTCGAGTGCAAAACACGCCAATGCCGCACGAATATCCCACCCTGCATCAATCGCCGCGGCACTGTCTGAGCGGTAATGTTTGAACGTATCGCGAACATGGGGAATATCGTATTGCTGGCACAGTTGCAATAAATGGCGGGTGATTGCCAAATCAAATGGCCCTGTTCTATCGCGAAACGCTAGCGTCAGTGAATCATCCCGCGTTGCTTGGTCTGGCCCTGATACTGAGTTGTCTATCGCCAATAACTCTTGCACTTGTGAGCCAAAACCATGGGTTCCACCAATACCAACTTCCTCAGAAATCGTGAACATCATTTGGCAAGAAACCGCAGGCACAACGCCATCATCCACCAGCGATTTCAGAGCAGCTAACATGACGGCACAGCCTGCTTTGTCATCCAAATGACGAGAAACAATAAAACCGTTATCAATGAATTCAGGTTGAGCATCTACCGCAACAATGTCTCCCACGTTCAAACCGTGAGATTGCAGATCAGCAAGGTTATAACAAGGAGCATCTAAGCGGATTTCGAGGTTATCCCAATCCGCCACTTGAGTGTCAACCTCTGTATTGAAGCGATGCCCTGATGCTTTTAAAGGCAAAATTGTGCCGCGGTACTGGTGGTTATCACTAAATACTGTCACCCTTGCACCTTCTGCAAAACGCGCAGCCCATGTCCCCGTGTTACGTAACGCTAAGCGGCCGTTAGACTTTAACTGGGTGACCATGGCTCCCAAGGTATCTAAGTGAGCAGCCAGTGCACGTTTGGGTTCATCCCACCCTAATGTAATGTGCAGTACCCCACGGCGCGTATACTGTGGCTTGAAGCCCAATTCAGTCAGCCATTGGTGAGTCTGCGCAACCGCTTTATCAGTCATCCCAACAGGACTCGGCGTTTGTAACAATGTGCGTAATACATTTGCTAGATATGCTGTGTCGATCATGATGATTACCTATCTTCACTTAAAAAACGTTCTTGTAAGGTGGCTTGTAGAGCCAACATGGCGTGTTCTGCATAATCCATGTGCGCTTCCATGACCGCTTGTACTTTTTGTGCATCTTTGCGGCGCAAGGCTTCTATCAATTGGTATTGGTATTCAATACCTTGGCGTCTATCAACGGGTTCAGGTTTCAAATAAATATCTTTACAGACGGCTAAATCTTTCAGTAACCGCTGAAGAAAATGACAAATAAATACTAAAAGCACATTATCCGAATAGCTCGCGACAACCGTGTGGAAATCGAGCTCCGCCATCCGCTGTTGCCAACGCTCTTCTTCGTCAGCAGGTTCATGGTCGTAAATAGCGATGATTTCGTACAGTTTTTGAATGCCTGCATTATCGATTTTTTCCATCGCACTCACTGCCACAACAGGCTCCAACAATTTTCGCAATGTATAGATATCCTTGATGGAAATATCCCGCGTAAATAAATAGTTAGATAACAAGCTCATGGCCCGTGATTCCGTCATTGAATCAATAAATGCACCGCCTCCTGGGCCCGTTTTGGTCTTTATCAGCCCTTGAACTTCGAGGGATTTTAACGCCTCCCTGACCGTGCTTTTACTCGCGCTATAACGCTCAATCAGGTCTTTTTCTTGGGGTAACCGATCACCGGGGCTGAGATTGTCCGCCATAATGGTTTCTTTAATGGCATTCACAATTTCATCTGTCCGTTTAATGCGAACCGGCTCAATTGCCGATGGCTTATCGATACTCATAGTTGCTCTCAACAAGTTTTAATAGGTCCGAATACGTGGCGCACTCGATAATAGGTTTTGAGTATACGCATGTTCAGGAGCCGCAAATAGCTGACGGGTTTCACTGCACTCAAGCAAATCCCCTAAATACAGCACGGCAACTCTGTCAGCGATTGATTCCACGACGGCTAAATCATGGCTAATAAATAAATAGGAGAGTGAAAATTGCGCTTTTAACTCTTCCAGAAGCAGTAAAACTTGGGCTTGCACGGATACATCCAAAGCACTTACGGGCTCATCAAGCACCAATACCCGCGCATCAGCAGCAAGTGCCCTTGCTATCGCCAAGCGCTGAGCCTGCCCACCTGAAAACTCATGGGGGTAGCAAGCTAATGAATCCATTGGCATATTGACGGCTTCAAGTAATTCTACCAATCGATTAGTACGCTGTGAGGGAGCCATGTGCTTTAAATATTTCAATGGAACCGATAAAGTTTCCCCAATGGTTTTTCGTGGATTTAACGATGCAACAGGGTCTTGAAAAACGTACTGAATCGCTTGTCCAAAGGCCTTAGCACCTTGCTTTTGCCACTGTGCCTTGCTTTGACCCAAAACCTGAATGTCCCCTGAGGTGGCATTTTCCAGCCCCACTAAAATGCGGGCGAGCGTACTTTTCCCTGAGCCACTTTCGCCAACAACCGCCAATGTTTCCCCTTCATACAATGACAGTGAAATATTTTTCAGAGCATGGACTTCCCGCCCTTTGGGATGAAATAGGCTACGAGGCTGCCCAAATGTTTTCACTAGCTGATTCACTTCAATCACAGTATTCATGGTGCCTCCTGCGCTGCGTTTAGACTTTTGTCATCGGTTTCATTGCGATAAAGCGCGGCCACTTGCGTTAAAAATTGACGGCCTTCCCCCAGTTTTGGAACACTAGCAATTAGCCGTTGCGTGTAAGGGTGTTGCGGGTGCTGCAATACCGTTTGAGTCACGCCCGTTTCCACTATTTCCCCTTGTTGCATCACAGCAACCCGGTCGCAAATTTGGTTAATCACGGCGAAATCATGGGTAATAAACAACAGTGCTACACCCCGTTCGCGGCGCAGTTTATTCAGTAATTCTAAAATTCTTGCTTGAACAGTCACATCCAGCGCCGTTGTCGGTTCATCCGCTATGATAAGCACGGGGTCGTTTGCCAGCGCCATGGCAATCCCCACCCGCTGGCGTTGCCCGCCTGATAACTCATGAGGATAAGCACTGAATCTGTCAGCCGCATCAGGGATCCCCACGCTATCAAGAAGTTCGATGGCTTTCACTTTCGCCACTTGGTTGGATAACGCTTGGTGAGCGGTGATAGCCTCCTGAAGCTGTACGCCAATCGTAAACTGCGGATGCAGTGTCGTCAGTGGGTCTTGGAAAATATACGACACCCGTGCGCCACGCCGCCGTTGCATAATAGAAAGCGGCAAGGACAACATCTCTTCATGTTCCACATACACCCCACCCGCTGTAATCACCGCGGGCGGCGAAGCCAACAACCCCATAATGGACAGCGCGGTCACGCTCTTACCCGAGCCACTTTCCCCTATGAGACCAAGGCACTCACCAGCACCAACGGTAAAACTAATCCCTTTGACGGTTGGACGTAGCTGGTGGCCTTGGCGAAATGCCACCGCAAGGTTTTTCACTTCCAGCACGGCCTGAGTGCCTGCCGTTTTAGCTGGGATATTCACGCGATCTGTTTGGGTCATTGGCTGTGATCGGTGTAAAGCCCCTGATTTTAAACGTGGATCGAGAATATCACGCACGCCATCACCCAATAAGTTAAAACTGATAACAATTAGGAAAATCATAATACCTGGCACTAAAGCGACATGAGGCGCCACAAACATTTGTGCGCGCCCTTGCCCTAACATCGAACCGAGATCAGCATTCGGCGGTTGTGTGCCTAAACCTAAAAACGAAAGCCCTGCGGTTTCTAAAATCATCCAACCAATAGTCGTCGACATAGTGACCACGATAATTGGCAGTACATTAGGTAAAACCTCAGTTAATAACACCTGTAAATGATTCTTACCTGACAATCTTGCTGCCTGAATGAAATCTCTATCACGCAGCCCGACCGTTAACCCACGGATATTTCGTGCAAAAAAGGGAATATTGACTAAAGCAATCGCATATAACGCATTTAATAAGCCTGGCCCTAATACCGCGACAATGGCCAGTGCCAATAAAATATAAGGAAATGCCATAAGCATATCGATACAACGCATCAATATAGTGTCTGTACGGTGACCAACATAGCCTGCAATTAAGCCTATTAACGTTCCAAAAACGGCAGCAATAAGCGTGGCAGAGATCCCCACCATCAGTGATACTCTTGTCCCCCATAATAAACGCGATAAAATATCACGCCCCAAATGGTCGGTACCTAAAACATGCCCCGATGAAAAAACAGGTAATAAGCGGTTCACTAGATTGGTTTCATCTGGGTTATCCAATGGTAGCCAAGGCGCCAATAATGCCAGTAGTATGATGACCATTAAAATTACCAACCCAATCGTCGCAAGACGGTTCGCTAGCAATAGCGAGCCAATAGATTGTCGATGGCGATGTTGAATAATCGGTGTTGTCGTTTGGCTCATGATTTCAACCTCGGATCTAACATGGCTTGCAGGACATCAGCAAACAAATTGATAAACACGTAAGACGCCGCTGCAATCAAGACGCCCCCTTGAACTAAGAATAAGTCTCGGGTTGCCACGGCTTTGACCAACATTGCACCTAGCCCTGGCCACTGAAAAACAGTTTCGATATACACCGCGCCACCAAACACAAAACCCGCTTGAATCCCAATGACGGGGATAACGGAAACCAGTGCCATACGAAAGGCATGACGGAAAATGACTTTACGCTCACTGAGCCCTTTGGCTCTCGCGGTTCGAATGAAATCGAGGCGTAAAACTTCTAGCATGGCCGTTCGTGTTAATCGGGCAATGACGCCAGTAGCAACAAGTGATAGCGTAATGACAGGTAATACAAGGTGATGCAATAAATCCCCTAAGCCGCCACCTTGCCAAATATCATACATCCCTGATGCAGGGAACCATTGCAGTTGAACGGAAAAAACCATAATCATCAATAACCCAATCCAGAAGGATGGCATTGAAATCCCTAATAAAACCGCTAAAGTAATGAATCTATCACTCCAACTAAACTGGCGAATAGCAGAAATGATCCCTGCCAATAAGCCCAACACGGAGCTCAATAATAAAGCGCTACCCCCCAGGACTAAGGTCGCCGAAAAACGTTCTAATACTTCATCAACGACGGGGCGGTTCAGTACAAACGAGCGGCCAAAGTCCCCCGATATTAAATTCTGCATCCAAATAAAATACTGTTGGTATAACGGTTTATCTAAACCAAGCTCCGCTTTTACACGCGAAACATTCTCAGGTGTCGCCCAAGGCCCAAGGAGCGCTTGAGCTGGGTCACCAGGGATCATCGCCATGATCAAAAAGACAATCAGCGTCAAACCAATCAATATGGGAATGGTCGCTAAAATGCGCTTTAAACAGTATAACCACATCATTTTTTCCCCATAAAATTAGTTTTTACGAACATCTTTAAGTAATAAATTAAAGTTCGGTTGTAATTTGAAGTGCTGAACATGCTCACTTGCCACGGCATTTTGCTTCCAGTTAGCGACAAATAACCAAGGCGCATCTTGATGAACAATTTTTTGCACTTGTTGATACAGTGCAGCACGCTCTTTAAGGCTATTGGTGACCCGCGCCTTATCCAACAATGCATCAAGTTGTTTATTACTGTAATAACCTGAATTGAACCCGCCTTTATCAGGCCAAGAGGCGGAATGTAAGGTCAAGAAGGGCAATGTATCAGGATCATTGGTCATCCATGCCATCTCCGCCATGTGCGCCTCTTTTAGCCCCGCATTGACTTTCGACAGATAGGTATTCCATTCAAAAGTTTGAATTTCCACCGATAACCCAACCGCTTTTAAATCCGCTTGGATTGCTGTTGCCATCGGAATAGGGTCTAACATGCCTGAGCCCCCTTCTGTCACGTAAAACACAATTTTCTGCCCTTCGGCTCCAGCCTCTTTAATAAGCTCGCGGGCTTTTTTCGGATCATAAGGATATGCTGAGGTTTCTTTATCAAATGCCCAATCGAACGCGGAAGGGATCGGACCTTCCGCGACATCCGCAGAGTCTTGAAGAATATATTTAACAATATTTTGCTTATTCACTGCATAGTTCACCGCTTGGCGAACACGCACATCATCAAACGGTGGTAATGAAGCATTTAACATGCTGTACCACACATGAGGGCCTGTAGCTTCGTATACCCGAAAGCGACTATCCCTTGCAAAAAGGGGAACATTATCAGCAGGGACTTCAACCATTGCATCAATGCCCCCAGACAACATCTCTGCTACGCGCGTATTGGCATCAGTAATTGGACGAAAAACCACGTGTTTTAGGGCTGGTTTACCCTCCCAATAGTTGTCATTAGCTGACACAACCACTCGTTGGTTGGCAGTCCACTCATCGAATTTAAAAGGCCCTGTACCACTTGGGTGGCGACTAAAATCTTTACCGTATTGCTTAACCGCAGCAGGTGACACAATCAGGCCTGCGGGTGTCGCTAAATTCGACAAAAAAGGTGCAAAAGGTTCTTTTAACGTAAAAACCACAGTTAAATCATTGGGGGTATTAATCTTGTCGATAGCAGAAAAGAAAAACGACAGCGGAAATGGCCCAGTAAAATAGTAAGGGTGCTGATTATCCAACATACGTTCAAATGTAAACTTCACGGCTTGCGCATTAAATGGGCTACCATCATGAAACCGAATATTGTCACGTAACTGGAAAGTATAAGTTAGCCCATCATCACTGACGTTCCATGACTTTGCGAGAGCAGGTTCAAGCGTCAACGTGCCATCCGTATTGCGTACCAGCCCTTCATAGATATTGACTAAAATCCGTGAGTCATTCGCTGCCGTTGCCACTTGAGGGTCTAGAGATTGCGGTTCTGCAACCTGCCCTAACAGCAGCACATCATTATATTTTGACGCCTGAGTCGGTAATGAAAACAAAGAGAGCAGCAAAACAGCTGCAATCCACCTACCTAAACGTATTCTCATACAACCCCCCAGTGTTAACCGTGCTATGTGGTATTTGAAATGTGATTTGTGTCAATTTTGTTAATTATTTTATCTTTTTCTTTATTTATGATGATAAATTATATTTCACGCAACAATTTATAATGATAAATTTGATCGATGTCTAATTTATGAGGTGTAAAATGACATTTTCAATTGTGGCGCGTTGTCCACAAACAGGGAAAATTGGTGCAGCAACGGCAACTGGCGGCCCTGCTGTAGGGGCGTTAGTCCTGCATGGTGCAAGTTATGCTGGTGCAATCGCCACACAAGCCATGACAAATCCCATTGCAGGTTTAAGGGGAATTGAGCACTTACAGCATGGTCTATTTGCAAGTTCATGCCTCAACAGATTGTTAACGGAAGATGAAACTCCTGAACGACGGCAGTGGGTTATTATCGACCATGCTGGCAATAGTGCAGATTGGACTGGGCAAGCTTGTTTGCCTTGGTGCGGGAGCTTGTCAGAAAAAAATGTTGCAATAGCGGGAAATATGTTAGTGGGTGAACAAGTCATTGATGCCATGCACCAGTGCTACCAGAAAAATAGGGGTCTTGAACTCGCCGATAGGCTATTACTCGCTATGCAAGCAGGCGCAAAATCAGGTGGGGATTATCGTGGCATACGTTCAGCCGCGCTAAAAATATGGAGTAACCGCCAATATGCCGATATTGATATACGTTGTGACTGGTCAGAAGCCCCCTTAACTAAGCTAGAGATCATCCTTCAACAGGTTCGTGCCGAGGATTATGCTGATTTTTTCGCTCAGATCCCCACAGGAAATGAATATATTACTAATAATTAACCTCTATGTGGTGTATATCGACCAATAAAGTAAAATAACTGAATGATATACACCCCATTATTAGATGGTTATTTTTCCATCTAACTGATAGGTGCTTAATATTTTTGTATTTTTATCACAAGAAATTTTATAAATATATTATTAATTAATAGATTTATTAATAATATTTAATTAAACAATTCGATCTTTAATCCCACTATATTTATCTCACCTATTTCACATTCTGATATATCTGAGTATTCGCTCAAATAAACAACGCGTTGGTTATATTTATTTTTCATCGTGAAATAAATCATTTTAAATCCCCCAAGTTATTACCCTCATCAACACTAGGTCATTCATCAATTAAAAATAAATTTAAAAACTATTATTTTTCATAATGATAGATTCATGAGCAAATCAAAAAGTAAAGTTAATACACCAAACCAGAGTATTACCATTCAGAAGATGAAATCTGTCGTTTAATTAACCAAAAGTTGAATGAAATTAGCGCAAGCATTTAATTAAAAAATTATTTTTATATTATATGATTAGCTACATGACTTAACCTATATTTAGCATTTTGTTCTGTCATTCATTATTTTAATTTTTCACTGCATTAATACCAAAAAGCACAACTTAAGTACAATAATTAACTTTACACCCGTACACTTTTAATTACATTAATATTTCAAAATCATTAATTAGCTAATACATAAATTTGAATGATCTCCGACAAACCCTTTACAGCACTGAGCACACCAATTTACGTTCATATTCATTTAATCGACTTTTATTAACAAATGCTACCCCCACTTAACAATTTCAAAATATATGATAAGATCATTATCTCAATTTGAAATTATTTACTATATAAAAAACAAGATTGTTATTGAGGTTATAGATGAAAATCTCGAGAAGAAAGCTATTATTAGGGGTTGGTGCTGCTGGTGTTCTGGCAGGGGGTGCAACAGTTGTTCCGATGATCCGTCGTGAAGGCCGTTTCGAATCTACACCATCGCGCGTACCAGCTGTTGCTGGCACTGAAGGCAAATTACCTGAGTCTGCAGATGCAGTCATCATCGGTGCTGGCCTTCAAGGGATCATGACAGCCATTAACCTTGCTGAAAAAGGTTTGAATGTTGTTATTTGTGAAAAAGGCGTTGTCGGCGGTGAGCAATCAGGCCGTGCATATAGCCAAATCATCAGCTATAAAACCTCACCAGCGATTTTCCCTTTACACCACTACGGAAAAATCCAATGGCTCGGTATGAACGAAAAAATCGGTGCTGATACTAGCTACCGTGTTCAAGGCCGTGTTGAAGTTCCTTCAAGCGAAGAAGATTTAGAAGTTTCAAGAGCTTGGATCAAAGCTGCTTCTGAAAACCCAGGTTTCGATACCCCATTACGTACCCGTATGATCGAAGGTACTGAACTGGCAAATCGCTTGGTTGATGCTCAAACTCCATGGAAAATCGGTGGATTTGAAGAAGATTCAGGTAGCCTTGACCCAGAAACCGTCACCCCAGCAATGGCAAACTACGCAAAATCAATCGGTATCCGTATCTATACCAATTGTGCAGTACGCGGCATTGAAACAGCGGGTGGTAAAATTTCTGATGTTGTGACTGAAAAAGGCGCTATCAAAACCTCTCGCGTCGTTCTGACTGGTGGTATTTGGTCTCGCCTGTTTATGGGTAACTTAGGTGTTGATGTTCCAACACTCAACGTTTATCTGTCACAACAACGTATTTCAGGCGTTCCTGGTGCACCGAAAGGCAACGTCCACTTACCTAACGGTATTCACTTCCGTGAACAAGCAGATGGTACCTACGCGGTTGCACCACGTATCTTTACCAGCTCTATCGTTAAAGACAGCTTCCTGTTAGGCCCAAGATTCCTACACGTATTAGGCGGCGGAGAATTACCATTAGAATTCTCTATTGGTAAAGACTTATTTAACTCCTTCATGATGTCGACATCTTGGAATTTAGATGAGAAAACACCATTTGAAGAATTCCGTACTGCAACCAATACACCAAACAATGAACACTTAGATGGCGTTCTGGAAAGACTGAGAAAAGAATTCCCAGTATTTAAAGAGTCTAAAGTAGTTGAACGTTGGGGTGGTACCGTTGCACCAACAGATGATGAAATTCCAATTATTTCAACAGTCGAACAGTATCCAGGTTTAGTCATCAATACCGCAACAGGTTGGGGTATGACTGAAAGTCCTGCATCTGGTCGCTTAACGGCTGAATTGTTAATGGGTGAAACACCATTTATCGATCCAACGCCGTACAAACTTTCTCGTTTTAACTAATAAGCGAAAAAGTCGCGTTTTTTTTTACTGGGATCTATCAGTCAATGGAATTAGGCTAAACTAAAAACTGGCCTTAAGTGAAACTGATAGTTCCCGTTTACTTTGATAATGTTAAGGAGTTTACATGCGCTATAAAACTTTATTGCTTTCTCTGCCTTTGATTTTAGGTGTAGCGAGTGCAAATGCAGCTGAAGATGTTAAACGCGTTCCTGTGAAAGGATTCCCTATCTCTGAATCAGTAGAAATCAGCGCGGGCAACCTTATTTTCCTAAGCGGAAAAGTTCCTTCTAAAATCTCTGCAGATGCCAAAGAAGGCGTTTTAGAGTCTTACGGTAATACCGAAGCACAAACTATCAACGTGTTAAAACAAATCCAAGCTAACCTTGAAGGTATGGGTTTGACTATGAACGACGTTGTTAAAATGCAAGTATTCTTAGTTGGTGGTGAAGAAACTCAAGGGACTATGGACTTTGCTGGCTTTATGGCTGGTTACAACAAGTTCTATGAGTCTGAGAAAGTGACTAACCTACCAGCTCGTTCAACTTTCCAAGTCGCTAAACTGGCTAACCCAGCTTGGAGAGTGGAAATTGAAGTAACAGCGGTTCGTCCTGCTGCGAAAAAATAAGTTATTCTAACGAATAGCGAATCGATAATGGGGCATAGCAATATGCCTCGTTATATTTTCTCTCTTTCCCCTTCCCTCGCAATACTTTTTCATTGTCTTTCACAGACTGTCACCGTGATTTCCGCTATTTTATGGTTTTTATAAAACCATGTTATGCTTCATTGATTGATAAAGAAGCAAAAAAGATAAAAGTTCCCAATAAAGGCGCAATATGATTAAAGAATCTCTCAAGATCCATGGAAAAAAACAGTTTGAGATTAAACAAAAAGTGTCAATTCCACGTAAGTCTAAAGAGATCCGCTACCAAGTAGAGACCTTTTTCTTTTTGCCTTCTTCGCTGCAAATCAATCCTGACTTATACACAGCCTCTAGCCTGCAGCGCAGCCTTAAAAATTACATTCGGCTCAGCCCTCCTACGGTAAAACTGTCTGCTTTACCGGAAGAAAACGGGGAGTTAGACGATTTAAAACGTTGGTTGGAGCAGTGTGATCCACTCAATCCCCCCTCGCTAGATGAGTATGAAAATAGGCTTAAGCGCTATACCTTAACCTTTAAGCGAACCGTACGAATTAATATCAAAATGGTGAGCCAAAACCCACAACGGAAGACTGCGGAATATTTAACGGAATTAATGGCAAATATTGCAAAATGCCTATCTGTTTATCGTGAGCTCGCCACTCAGGCCACCCTGATTGAAAAACATATTCATTCCAACGCGTTTTCATACTGTGACGAGTTTATGACTTACTACACCATAAATTATTTACGTGATTTGTTAGCCGATAAACACATGCCATTACGGGAAGAAATACGTCATTTTTGGTATCAAGAAATGCGTTACCTGAAAAAACAATACCCTGATTGTTTCCCCAGTGATGAAACCGATGCTGAGTTGGTGACTTATCGTCGTAATTTATTGAAAAAATATATCAATCGATATCTCTATTTAGAAATTCGTCATAAACGGGGACTTCCCCTGCTATTACACTCTATTTATGGTATTGCTGCTGCAATTTCAATGCTTTTCGCTACTGTTATCGCCTTTTTCTGGCAGGGAAAATATGGAGCCTTAAGTGCAAATTTATTTTTGGCGATGGTCATCGGTTATATCTTCAAAGATAGGCTGAAAGAAGTAGGTCGAGAGCAGTTGTATCGCCTATTCCAAAAATGGATCCCTGACCGCCAATTACGTATTTATCGTGAGGGTGTAAAAGCACCTGTGGGTATTTGTAAAGAGTCTTTTCGCTTTATTAGTGAAAACTCACTCTCCCCAGATATCCGTGAGATGAGGCAAAAATCCCATTGGGTCAATTTAGTTAATGTCCAGCGAATGGAAGATATCCTGTATTATCGCAAAGATGTGCTACTGCATAACCGCCATTCAGTGTTTGAAAAAAACCAGTCATCAATCGCTGATATTACGCGTTTTAATATTTCGGATTTCCTGAAATATATTGATATCAGTTATGAAGAATTAACTGTCAATGATGATGAACCTGCAATTATTGGTGAAAAGGTGTATCACATTTACCTTTGCCGCCGCGTCACTATTAATAAAAAAACCTACAATGAACTGGCGCGCTTAGTAGTCAATGCCGATGGGATAAAACGTTTAGAAGTGTTGCAGTCACTAGACTTACTGACAACCGATGAAGATATTGAGATTTCACCGTAGGCGTTTTATTTTCCTATCCTATTATTTTGACTAATTTAGGTTGTAGCCGCCACGGCTACAACCTAAAGGATGACGAAAATTTAAAAGAGTTAATAGTACAAAGCAATATACTGGTCATCCACCTGCTTAATATCAACCGGCGTGTCAAAGATATCCTCAATAATTTCTGATTTCATGATGTCTTCAGGCTTGCCATGATAAGACAAACGGCCATTTCTTAGTGCAACAATGTAGTCTGAATACACGGATGCGAAGTTGATATCGTGGATCACTAAAATAATCGTTTTACCCAGCTCATCTGCGGCGCGGCGCAATAACTTCATCATGATCACTGCGTGTTTCATGTCGAGGTTATTTAAGGGCTCATCCAGTAGAACGTATTCGGTATCTTGACACAGAACCATTGCCACATAAGCACGCTGGCGTTGTCCACCAGAAAGCTCATCTAAATAGCGGTGGCGTAAATCAGATAAATTCAGAAATGACAGTGATTCATCAATTTTCTGTTTATCTTCAAGGTTTAAACGCCCTTTAGTGTAGGGATAGCGCCCGAACCCCACAAGCTCTTCTACTGTTAAACGGCTCGCAAACTGGTTTTCTTGGCGCAAGACAGATAAACATTTGGCTAACTTATCGCTTGGTGTTGTCGAAACATCTAATTCATTGACCTTAACATGACCGCCTTCATCGGGTGTTAACAAACGGCCTATAATCGACAGTAAGGTGGATTTACCTGCCCCATTGGGCCCAATAATCGAAGTGATACCGCTATTTTTAATGGTTGTTGTGACGTTATCTAAGACCTTAGTATCCTGATAACTTTTCGATATCTGACTAATCTCAATCATACTAAAACCTTCTTAACACCATATAAATAAAGAATATTCCGCCAACAAACTCAATAACAACGGACAAGGTTCCCGCCATATTTAAACCATATTCAAGAACGAGCTGTCCGCCAATCAGCGCTATCACACCTAACAAGAAAGACACGGGTAATAAATAGCGGTGCTGGCTACTCCCACTGATAAAGTAAGCCAAGTTTGCCACCATCAGTCCTAAGAAGGTTAAAGGCCCAACCAAGGCGGTTGAGATAGCGACTAAGATGGAAATCAGCAGTAAAATAACCGTGACTTGTTGGCGATAATTAATCCCTAAATTAACGGCATTGGCCTGCCCTAATGCCAAGACATCAAAGCAATAACGCATCCGCCACAAGAGAACGCCAACGACAACAGTAATAAGCAAGGTAAAGAAAATAAGCTCTGGCGTACCTCGAGTGAACGTTGCAAACATGCGGCTTTGTAAAATGGAAAACTCATTTGGATCCATTAGACGCTGGAGTAATGTGGCCACACTGCGAAATAACGTGCCTAAAATGATACCTACCATCAATACCAGGTTGATATTCATTTTCACAGAGACAAATAACCAGCGATAAAGCAGAACCGAAAACAGCACAAGCAAAGTCGATTCCAACAGGAACTTACCGATATTTAGTAACCATGAAGCAGGGAAGCTGTCAGTATAAAAAATAAAGACGGTTTGCAACAAGACAAACAAAGCCTCAAGCCCCATGATTGATGGCGTCAATATTTTATTATTTGCAATGGTTTGGAACAATACTGTCGATACCCCCGCTGCAAACGCCACAACAATCATGGTCAACACGATATAACCACGATGCGGTAGAATATACGCAAGGTTATTGCCTAAGTTGATTGTCATATAAAGCACAATGGATAGCAGCGATAAAGCCAACAATATCCATATTCTTTGCAGTGGCGTTAACCCTTTTTTAGGTTTTGCTAACGCAATTGCGGAGTTAACTTTTTGCATAACGTTGTTGCTTCAACAATAAATATAAGAAAATAACAGCGCCAACCACACCTAGAATCACACTCGCAGGGATTTCAAATGGATAGCGGATCAAACGCCCAATAATGTCGCACAGTAAAACTAAACCACCACCCGCAATACATATCCACGGAATGGTTTTGCGAATGTTATCCCCCATCACTAAGCTCACAAGATTTGGAATAATTAAGCCTAGGAAAGGTAACGCACCAACCACAACGACCACGACACCGCTAATCAGCGCGATAATGGATAAGCCGATGGTCATGACTTTACGATAATTGAGCCCCACATTAATGGAAAATTCACGGCCCATACCAGCAACAGTAAAACTATCTGCAATCCAGCAGGCGATTAACGTGAGAATGCCCACCAGCCAAAGCAATTCATAGCGACCCTGAATGATGCTAGAAAAGTCGCCGCTCATCCATGCCCCAAGGGACTGAAGTAAATCAAAATAATAGGCTGTAAAGATAGTTAACGCGCTAATCACCGCACCTAACATGATACCCACTAATGGTACTATCAACGCTGATTTTAAAATGACACGGCGTAATAACAGCATAAACAGCATCGTGCCAATCAGGGCAAAGCCACTTGCAACGACCATTTTGGTCATAATACTTGCCGCTGGGAATAGAATCATCACGACCAGTAAGCCTAAACTGGCAGACTGTGTTGTACCCGCAAGCGAGGGCTCAACGAAGCGGTTTTGTGTGAGTAATTGCATGATAAGCCCTGCAACACTCATGGCACTGCCGGCTAAAATTAGGGAGACGGTTCGAGGAATTCGGCTAATAAAAAAGATGTCTTGCATCTCTGGGTCGGTGAAAAGCGAAACGGGTGACACGTCACCCGCTCCAACAAACAAGCTTAATACCGCTAAAACCAATAACGTGATAATTCCACAAAAAAGATAAAGCGTTTTCATTGGTTATTTTGCTTGGCTCTTCTCTAATGCGTTATTGATATCATCCATTAATTTGGAATAGGTCTGGATACCGCCTGAGATGTATACCGCTGTTGGGTCAAGGTAAGTAATCTGGCCTTTTTCCCATGCAGCTGTTTTTCTCACTAATGCGTTATCAAGTACTTCCGCTGCAGGTTGTGCGTCTGCTTTACCAATCGCGCTATCACGGTCAATCACAAACAGCCAATCTGGGTTTAATTTTACCAGTAATTCAGCATTGACGATGTTACCGTGACGACCCGTGTTTTCTTCAAAGACATATGCAGGCTCGAAACCTAACACATCAAAAATAAAGCCAAAACGTGAACCTGGGCCATAAGCAGAAATTTTACCGCCACTGACTAAAATCACCATCGCTTTACCCGCAGTTGGGGCTTTAGTTTTAATACCGTCAATTTTGGTATTGAAATCGGCAATCAGTTTTTTTGCTTCTTCTTCTTTACCAAACAGGGCGCCAAGCTCATTAGTACGCTCAGTTAAGCTACCGATAAAGTTTTTGTTGTCGATATCTAAAGAAATCGTTGGAGCAACGCCGCTCAATTTATCATATGCATCACGAGCACGACTACCACCTAAAATCAGGTCAGGTTTTGCGTTACTTAATGTTTCATAAGCAGGTTCAAACAGCGTTCCGCCATTCACATACTCAGAGCCACTGTATTTCGTTAAGAATTCAGGAAAACGTACGTTGGTTTGTGGAACCCCTGCGACGGGTGCACCTAATGCATCCATGATGTCCAGCGTTTCCATGTTCATGACAATCACTTTTTGTGGATGGCGAGGAATTTCAGTTTTGCCTTGTACATGTTCAATTGTAATGGTTTGTTTCTCTGCCGCTTGGGTTGTTTCTGGCGTTTCTTTTGCGTTATCGCAACCCGCCAAAACTAAAGCGGATAATAAGGCAAGACCTGAAACTAATGATTTTGCAAACATCTTATTTCCTCCATCCATCTATAAAAGTACTGACGATAAAATGTCAACGTCTCGAAGAGGGGGTATCTTACACGTTATTAAGCGCTAATGATATTAGTTTGCATTTGCATTTGCTAAAAAGATGTTAGAACGCACAAAATCACCAATTCTATAAATGGATATCAATCAAAATAAAGCGTAGGAAAGAAATATTAGAAAGGAACTCATTGCAATGATGGATAATCAACGCCCTAAATACAGGGCAAAAACAAATAGGCTGAGTCTTCAACTACATTTGCATTCTGGCAGCTCAATTATAACGAACGACAGAAATTATAATCCCAGCCTATTTATCATTAATACCAATTTAAACGCTCATCAATGAATGTCATCTAGCCGCCCATTTTCAATGAGTTGGGAGCTGATATCTTCCAGAAACCAATCAATTGGTGTTTCCATCAAAAATGAAAGTTTAAATAAATGAAACAGGTCAATTTTGATCTTCCCTCTTTCATAACGAGAGATTTGTTGCTGGCTTACACCTAGCAGTTGAGCCAGTTGAAAACCCGTATAACCGAGCTCTCTGCGTTTCTCTAAGATCCTTTGACCGACCATATAATGGATTTTTTCACTACCGTTTTCTGAATACATATTTTCACCATTTATTAAGGTACAGTTAGAATAAGGGCTGCCGCGCCTTCAAATGTGCCAGGTTGAACACGACCATTCGTCCCTAATACGGCTTTCAGGTTGACGGTATTTGTTCCCCCAGCAGGTACATAAAATTTATAACCCGCCTCTCCTGGCGTGTTATTCGCCCCTAAAAATAAGTTGGCATATAAACTACCATCTGGCTTTAAGTTAACCCGACCATTTGTAACGTTAACCCCTGTTGCGACAACCAGCACATCCATCGCTAGATTACATGTTACAGTGATGGGGACTTCTTTTGCTTGCCCTGCGAGATCAGCTTCACTAATTGCACCAAAGTTAATATCTGGGATACTGTTATTGATCTTACAGGCGCCAATTGGTGGAGGTGCAATACCACATAATGAACCAGGGATTAACCCTCCATTATTTGTCACGCCTGTCGTCTCTTGATAAAATAATCCCACACATTCTTGGTTATTCTGTAACCTGACACCTGTGTGTACAGCCCATTGTGTTGCAGGAGCCAGTGCTTTAGTCATCACTCCAGGGATGTTCTGAACCTCTCTCATCGTCCGGTACTTAGAAATTTCAGCAATATTTACTGTTGCCGCACCAGGCGTTCCATTCGCTGTATGTTTATGGCTAATGGTGAGGTAACATTGAGGCCAACCATAGCAAGGGTTCATCACACTGGGTGATTCAGGATCCCAACGGGCTATAACATATTTATAGTCTGCATCCCCTCTAGCTGGATTGGCTCCTGGCTTTGACTCTGTGATATAAGAGAATATGGATGCCGATGCAGAAGATGAAAACATGACTGCACCAATTAATAGAGATAAGAAAACTTTCATATTAGTTCACAGCCTTATTATTCATAATCTAATTTAAATGTGGCCACGGCACTGTATGGCCCCACTTTAATTGTCTTGTTCTTAATCGCTTCAGGCTCACCTTTTAAATAGGCATAAAAGCGCAGTTGGTTAGCCCCATTTTGTAATGTAATCTTCGCGCCTTTTTTTTCGATATCGAGCGCTGTTTTATCACTGTTTTGCAGTCCCACAGCAAAACCTGATGCCACACTGCTTGTTGAAAGCGCTAAAAAACCAGGTAATGCGAGGTTTGGTGTTCCTGAGAAAGTCACCTCAACAGATTTACCAATTGTGGTATCACAGTCTGCTAATTTAATCGCAAACTCCCTCGGTACCGTTTCGCCATAGGCATAAAAGTTCTTTTCTGGCGTATCAAAAAAATCCATCGGGATATTTTCATCACCAGGCAAAATTGTGCAGGGTTCTTCCACTAAGTTACCGATAATTTTTAAGTTATCTGGTACAGCAAAAGCCGCATTCACATTTATGAATAAAGCACCAGCAACTGCACATTGAATTAATTTGTTCATTATTGGTACTCCGCGAGCAATGTCCCTGTTGCGGTAAAGCTTCCTTCTGGCAACGTAATGCCTGGTTTCTTCACAGGCACCACCGCGAGAACAGGCGCTTGCCCATAAACAATTTTCATTGGCTTATTAATTTCAAAACCAAGGCCATTTTGTGTAATGCGCATTCCAAGGTCTTGAATATTGGTTTGCAGAGCGGCTTTGTCAAAATCAGTTGCCGTCCCCTTAATAGTGAGTATTAAATCCCAACCTTTTAAATTCGCATCACATTTCAACGCATAATTAATCGGTTTTGTGAAGTTAGTACCATCAATTTTATGTAAGCCAATATCTTTATAATCAATAACTTCCACTTTATCTTCAAATACAGTACACGGAGGTGGTATTAATAAAGTGCCTGTAAATTCCACGTCATCAGCAATAGCTATACCCGTAGGTATAACTAACAAACTCATTACCAGAGGAAGTTTTTTTATGAATTTTTGCATTGTTCTTCCCCTTATTGATAATCAAGTTTGATAGTGACACCTGCACGAAAAGCACCACCTTGTGTCAGTGTTTTCGATAAATCGCGAACAGGTATCGCTTCAAATTGAGGTGCATTGGGATAAACAAACTTAATTTCTTGATTTAAGCGAAGTTTGTTTCCGTTATAACGAAACGCAATACCTAAGCCAGGAATATCCGTTTCAACTGCCCCTGAATCAAAAGATATTGGGATCCCAACCAGGGTCATTTTCATTTGTTCAGTGGGTCTTTTATCGCACTTTATATTGTAATTAACTGGCTTAGCGTAAGCAGAGCCATCAATCCGCGTGCTCATGATTTCTTGAAAGTCCACCTTGACAATATTACCGTTATTAATGACGCAAGGTGGTGGTGCTAAAACAACGCCTTTAATCGGAACGGTCACCATACCAGGAGTTATCGTTGCCCTTGTTCCCGCTGAAGGGCTAATACGTGAGTCTGGTAGCCCTGCATATGAAGCTGACGTTGAAAATATTCCAGCAAGGCAGAATGCCAGCAGGTACCTCTGCTTATTTAAATCACTCATAATCCACCTTAAAGTCCATTACAGCGCTGAAACTTCCTTCCGTTAGTTTTTCGGGGGTCCTCACTGGCGTGACAAAATATTGAAGAGTACCCTGTGGTGCATCAAGAAACTGAGGACGCCCTTGGCTTCCAAGCCGAATATCACCTCTTTGCGCATCAGTGACTTCTAATGCCAAACCAGAGACACCTTTAACACTCAACATTTCAGGGAAATATTTATCTGATACCGCAACAAAAGAGACGGTTATCACAGGTTGCATCGCATCCCAAATTGGCGTATCGGTTCGAATGTCTCTCATTCGGCTTGCCGTGCGAATGCAATGCCTAAATTCTAATTCGAATGAGACAGGCTCAGCTCTATCACCTGGTTTACGGAGTGAAGATGAAGGGATCTCCCCTAGAGACACTTCTTGGCGCATTGAATTAGTCACATCCATAGTACAAGCTGCTTCTGTCATCATGCCATTTACTGTCAATGTTCCATGTAAACCCTCTATATCCCAACTATCTGCGCTGCTGGTAAACACAGGCGCGACGCTGAATATAATAGCGCTAAACAGGAGAGTCCTTTTCATACATTATTCTCCGTTATCTGTCCGTCGAAGATTCAACTTTACATGTTGTGCCTGCACAGCCGAACGTTAATTTTGGCCTTCCGCCATAGTCATTGATATACGTTAGAACTGGTTTTGCACCCATTGAACTTGCACTGCCTTTTAGCATTCCATTACTTTTTGGCGAAATCATCACTGGTTCAAATTGTTTAACCGTATCACCACCCACTTTTGAACTGGCATCCACAATGGTGACAAAATAAGCCGTTGGATTACTGACTTCATAAGCATCACCTTTGCGCGTTAACGTAATTTTTTCCTGCCATGGGTTTTCGAGGTCAGTACGTGTGGCATATAGCGCTTTTGGTCGATAAAACAACTTAATGCGTGTCTGCAGTGCAATTTGCAATACGTTAGCTTCTTTACTACGTGGTGGAATTTCACGTAAGTTAAAGTAGTAAACACTTTCTCTATCTTGTGGCAATGCGGATACATCAGGGAGCGATTGAATCTTAACTTGGCTACTTTCACCTGCTTCTACGCGTTGAACTGGCGGTAAAACCGTTAATGGACTTTCAATTTTGTTACCATTCTCATCTTCAATCCAACCTTGCGCAAGATAAGGTAATTCAGTGTTTTCGTTTTTAATATTTAAGCTGATAGTCTTATCAGCGCCATTATAAATGACACGGGTTCTATCCAGTGCAATGGCAGCTAACGCCTGGCCGCACAGCACAGTCGATAACGTAATTGTTGTCGTAAAAAACGCAATTTTTTTAATATTCATAAGTACCAACTCTTTTTAAACTCTAATAACCCGGTTTACTCGGTATAATCGATAATTTGAGCGAGATCCGGTGGCTTCAATAACCAACGCTGACTCGGTGCGACTCCCTGCTGAATTGGCGCTGGCTTATAAGCTGGCGCTGGTTTCCCCACGGGTACCGCTTTTGCTGGTATATAACCAGGCTTGGCATTCGGGCTGTTAGTACAGGGTAATAACAGGGAATTAAACTCTGCCGTGCTAATATTTTCAGGAATCTGAATCTTGCATTGCACGCTACCATCCCAATAAACATCCAACACTTCATTTGGATTCACACCTGAGATATACACAGAACCATTATCCGTAACGATACCTAACTCTCTGTTTTTCTCATTTCGTACTGTTGCACCAAATGGTGGATAGCTACCATCAGCAAGCGCAAGCCTAACCATCGTTTTTATCCCTGATAACACTTCAAACTCACGGTAAGCGACGGCACCTTCTGTCAGTGTAATTGGCTGAGATGTTCGAACTGCTTCCACATTGTCAGGCAAGTTAGTCACATCAATTCGCGTACTGGTACGGTAATAGTCACTGATATCTGCAACGACAGCTTTACCGAACATATTAGTTTCTGTATTTGGCCCAAAACCTTGAATAGGCACGTTCCCCACACCTTCTGTACTGACCATGACTCGGCTTCCGCCTGGTGTATTGATACGGTGTAATGCAGCACCGTGGCCTGTTACAGTTGCACCACCCTGTAATGAGAATGCTGCTGAAGATGTATCACCATTGATATAGCTCGTACTCGCTGTCATCGTTGCCAAATCAGCATAACGCGTGTAGAAGCCATCGATAGTTCCACGACCTCGACTACTCAACCCAGTTCCAACACGATAATTTGTCTTATCATCAATGGCGTCAAAATAGCTGACAGTGTGTGAGTTACCGTCTTTTGTGATCATGTTGTTGTAGCTTATGGACGCTCTATCCGCCCAAGGCACAGACAGGTTCATGTATAACCCATCATCATTGTTTTTATTATCAAATTTGTTACGAAATGCCGTGAGACTTAAGTTAATATTTTTAAAGCGACCAAGATCAAAATATTTAGCAACGGAAAGGTTGTAACGTTTTGCTGCTGGTTTATTCCAATACGTTTCATGGTTATAGTTCAGATATGCCGTCAGATCTGCAGTTGTAAAGTATTTATTAAACGTAATGGTGTATAACTCTTTACTGTTATCAAACTCCACGCCTCTGTAGCGACGATCTAAGTATTGATTCATACTCATAAAGTCACGCTCAGAGAATCGGTAACCTGCGAACGTCACTTGGCTATCATAATCTTCGAAACGTTTTGAATAACTTAAACGATACGATGCACCTGTATAAATTTTGTTATCCGTTTTTAGTTTTGCGCGTGATTCAGTCACATCGAATGAGATAGCACCGAAGGCTAGCAAATCTCGACCAACACCGAGTGATAATGCGTTATAGTCACCTGCTGCAAGCCCACCACCGAATAATGACCAACCGTTAGAGATACCCCAACTGAATTCGCCCATGACGAACCCTTGCCCTTCGGTTTTATGATCCATATTATTTGGGCGACCACCCGCAACTTTGAAAAGCACTGAACCAGGTCGAGTCAAATACGGTATTGATGCAGTATTCATCTGGAATTCTTGTACTGAGCCGTCTTGTTCTTCAACCCGTACATCTAACTTACCATTAACAGCATCACTTAAATCTTGGATACGAAAAGGCCCTGGTGCGACTTGGGTTTCGTAAATCACTCGCCCTTGCTGAGTTACAATGACTTTTGCATTTGTTCTTGCAACACCTGTAACTTCAGGTGCGTAACCACGTAAGTTTGGCGGCAGCATTCTCTCATCAGAGATCAAACTTGCCCCCATATAACGGAATGAATCAAACAGCCCTGAACGCAAAAACTGTTCACCCATTGTCAGCTTTGCATTTAGCTCTTTTACAGCTCGGTAAGCGTAATATTGGCTCCAATCCCAACGACGGTCTGTGGATTGCCCATTAGTGCGATTATAACTTGCTTGCCAATCTGCTCTAAAGCGCCATGCACCTAAGTTAAAGCCAGTTGTTCCATTCCCTGTTAATGATTGGGTATTGGCTGAATCTGCAGGTCTTGTGATGTTAGCATTCAAGTTATAGTCAAAAAGTAAGGCAGGTACACCTTCGTCCCAGCGGGATGGCGGATCCCAATTATCAGAAGTAAACTCAATATAAGCCTGTGGTACAGTCAACGTGACAGTTTCTTTAGCCAACGAGCCAGCTATTGTCATTCCTGGAATACTTTCAGGAATTAAACATTGCCCTTTGCTATCAAACTGAACCTTTTTTTTCCATTCGTCTCGTAAAGCAATGCTATCGACAATATTTGCCGTCAAGCATGGCGTAGTGATACTAGGATCATTGGGATCAGCAATATATTCAATATCAAAGCTATCAGCGAGGTCTCGGTTATTTAAATTAACCTTAAATGGATATTTCCCTGGCATCACATAGCCAGCACGAGAGAACTCATTTAAAGAAATATTGCTTTTATCCTGAAGATCTAAAACATCGGTATTAAACTCAATACTATCATTATTCGCATTAGCTAAATTTATATGAGCAATTGCAATGAACACCATAGCCGCTACAGGTGTTAAAAAATAACTTACTGAGTTATTAGATACTTTATTTTTACTTTTTAATAACAGAGCCATAATAGTCCCTTAGTAATAACTCAGTAATAATCCATCTTAAAACGGATAGTGGTCTGATAGTTTCCTGGCTTTAAACGTTTATTATTAGGCACAACACGCACGTTATAGTGAAGTGTTGTTTCACCTGCTTTGATAGGCAAATCAGGCATCGCCTTACCAGGGATTGCAACATTTCCATCAGCATCAGAAATTTTTACTGACAATCCATTTGCGTGACCGAAAACATCAAAATTGCGACCATCTGTCGGACCATAAAATGTAATATTGAAAGTTTGCCAATTAGGAGTTCCAGGCGTTACCGGTGTTAGAACACAATTAATAAGACGTATCGAGAAATTACGAACTGGACTTTCTCTGTCATGAATTATTTGACTAACAGGCACAGTAGTTATGCTTACTGATTGATCTCGGCTATCTGCATCAATTGCACAGGGGGTTTCGATAATTGAACCACCCATTGTGACGGTTCCTTCGAATGGACCTTTTGCCCGAGAAATTTGATTTTGTGCACTAACTATTGGGGCAAACATTATTCCTGAAAGCACCATGACAATTGTGCCAAAGTGATTCATAACGACTCCATTTCAACTTAATGAGCAATTTCAATTCATTAAAATTAGTGCCCATACATCCTTGTACGGGCGGTACCAATTACTGGTAGCTCAGAGCAAATGTTGCGATTGCATCAAATTCACCCGGAACAGCAGGTTTGTTTGTCGCGTCTGCATCACCTTGTAAGAATGCAGTGAAGCGCAGTGTGTTAGCACCAGTAAACAGAGTTTGAGATGGAGATTTAGCGCCTAAATCAATTTTGTCGCCATTAACGTCAGTGATAACGATACCCGCATTTTTAGCTGTACCAGCGATAGCTAAACCACCATTAACAGAAGTACTTGGCGTACCTGTGAATGTAGTTTGTACAGTTTTCAGAGTAGTGATATCACACTGTTCTAACTCAATATTGAAAGGACGAGCAACACTTTTACCGCCGCCGTTTAATGCTGAAGTTGCGATAGCACCCATCTTAACTTCAAATGCTTCAGAACCTGGTGGGATTGAGCAAGGAGCATCAATGATTGAACCTTTAAAAGTTACAGTACCAGAACCTTGGTTTGCAGAAGCAGAACCAGCAACAACAGCCAGACCTAAACCTAATACTAAAGCAAGTTTATTTAATTTCATTTTATACATTTCCATTAGATAAAAAAGACGACACAAATTAAAATAACGAGTTATTATTAATCTGATTATTTTAATTTTTTCTTAAAATATGTTTGGTTAGTAAACATTAAAAATTGACATGCTAACTATCCCTAATTTATTAGGCTCCGCTAATAAACCAGATAATTAAACAATGTATCAATGCGAAGCCATTATTATATCTCATTTTAATTATGTCAAATTATAGAGTTAATAAACAACCCAGAGAGGTAAGTTTGTGAAATATATAAAATAATTCAAAAATTACAGCCATTAAATACTCTAATATAGGATAATTAAGTAACCACACTTCAATTTAAATAGACTTTTTTTAATAAAAAACCACAAAATAACTCCATTCTTCAATAATAAAGTTTTTTATACTCATAAAACGGGTGCTTATTAGTGAAAAAAAATGACTAAAAATAAAATATAACTAAAAATCAGAAATAAATAACAAAAAAAACATTTAACCATGTTTTTATTTTAATAAGAAACATCTTAATTTTAAATATTAAATAATTTCATAATGTTTCCAATATTACCTTCTGTTACACATTTAATGTGTTAGTTTAAATGAAAATAAAAAATAAAACATTAAATTACAAATAGTTACCATAAAATAGCCATATAACAAAAAACGAGTAGAAATATGTGTGATTAACAATTACTAATGATTAATCACACTCACATATATATAGCAAAAATAAAACAACACAACAGAAAATCATTAAATAAAAAATAGTAAAAAAATATCAAGTCGTATTAAAACACTAAGAAAAGCATTACAAAAATATTCAAAGTGTGTTTTTTTGTAACTTTCAATATTAATTACGGAATAAAACAACCATAAAATCCATTTATAAAAGACAAAATCAAAGTCAACAACACTAATGAATGAAGGTATTAAGACACCTTACATAAGCCAATAAACTCATCTACTCTCGATACCCCCCAAAATGCTAGGAATTATACTGATTAAATAGTACTGAATAGTTTCATCATTTAAATATTATTCATAATTATTAATTTATACCTTACACTAGCGATGATTACGTAATAATGAAGATGCTACCATCTATTATTATCCTCATTTTATCTAATATTAACTTAACATCATCTTTTTAAGATCTCCTTAAATACCGTTTGATTTATGTCAAGGGAATCCTTTATCTGCACTAGAAAAATTGAATATACCTGACACCTATCGTTTAATTTATAGTGATAAAACATCAATTCCTGCCACTGTCTTGTCAGTAAAAACTGAAATACCTCTGATATCGTAAAATCACTTTATGAGGTAAGACTCTAAAGCTGGCAATTCAAACGTTGTACGCTAATATCCAATAACACAGCCAGTTGGCATTACAAAAATAAATAAAAAAACCAGCTACTTAACAAAGAAGCTGGTTTTAATTAACAAACAAGAATGCGGTTTAGAAAAATGTTGGCATATCTTCTAGCACGTTATATTCATCATCCGTCAGATAAATAACTTTCCACTTATCAAACGTAATGCACGGGTGCGATGTACCAAAAACGAGGATGTCCCCTACTTGAAAATAACAACTTTCATCAAAAGATAAAATGGCATGTTGGTCCATTAAGCCAAACGTTTTTGCACTTCCTCGTTGGAAGGAAAGCCGCTGACCATCTCGATATTGTGCTAAAGGTTGAGGTAACCCAGCATCAAATGCGACATCTCTTTTACCAAAATTAACAATTGCCCGCCCTTTTTCAGGAACCGACTGTACTAATGCCACAATTTCCATTGCGGGCATCAAGTCCCCTTCTAACTGACAAGCGATACTATCCCGCGCTTTTAGGGCTTGTTGAGCCTCATCATAAATACCATGGTCATGTGTAATATAACAACCAGGGCGAATGACAAAGCGAAAAGCCTTTGAAAAGGTAAACTCTGCCACCTTCTTACTCACAAGGTCATACCAAACTGAACCTGCTCCTGTGAGTAATACCTCTCCCTGATATCTATCAAACACCCCCAATCTATCGAGTTTTTGGCTCGTCGCTAAGACTCGCTGTAAGAATTGCTGCACCTCATTAATGTCTTTTTCTGCATCATCGCTATGAATAACACCCTCATAAAATTCAATTCCAGCAATGACTAGAGAGGGTAATGCTTTTAATTCTTCGGCTAACAACAGCGCTTCATCCTCTGTACGACAACCACAACGCCCTCCATTAACACCCAGTTCAATCAAAACATTCAATGTTTGGTTTTCGCGTGAAAAAACCTCGGCAAGTTGTTTCGCATTTTGAATACTATCAACACAACAATACAAGTTGGCTTGATTGAGTTTAACCAGTTCGCCAAGTAACCGAATATTCGTTTTACCAACAACCTGATTAGCAATCACAATGTGCTTAATACCCGATTCAATTGCCACCTTTGCCTGATAAACAGTTCCAACACTCAACCCCCACGCACCTTGTGCGATTTGGCGTTTGAAAATTGCGGGAGTCATCGTCGTTTTACCATGAGGTGATAACGACACATTTACGGTGTTCGCATAATGTTGCATCCATGCAATATTATTTTCTAATTCACGCTGTTTTACGACCACCGCAGGTAAACACACGTCCTCGTGAAGAATGTTTATCTGCACACTCTCTGAGTTAGGCAACCTCGCCGACTTATGCTTTATCTCTTCGAGAAAATTATATTTCGTCATTTGCATCTCTCAATTTGGACATTTATTTACTTTTCGCCGTATTTTCTCTTTCGTGGGTAATGTTTTCTAAAACTTCCTCACGGCTGAGTTTATTTTTTGGTGTCACTAAAGTGACAACCACAGCACAAACCAAGCTGATCAATAATGCAGGGATCACGGGGTTACCTAATTTTGCAGACCACTCTGGCGTTAAAATAATCGTTAACGATGTTGAGCTTCCCGCCACCAGCGCGGCTATACAACCTTGCCAGTTAAAGCGATGCCAAAATTTACCTAATAACACGGTGACACAAAGCCCTGACATAATCATTGAAATCATTTTAGTGATATAACCAATGATGTCATTTGAGGTCAATGCGAATACCAGTGCAAGCAAGATAACGCCAAGTAAGAAGATCCGAGATAAATTAATGGCTTTCTCTGGTGGTGGCATTTTCCCTGTTACCATCGTATAGATATCACGTAGGATTATCGAAACCCCTGCGATGGCGTCAGAGCTACCTGATGACATGTTAGCTGACATACCTGCGATCAATACCACCATTGCCAGTACATGCGGTAATGCATTGGTTGCATATAAGAAAGCAAAACTGCTGTTTTCTAAATTAGGCTCCATTACATGGGTTGCCATGCCGATAATTGCAGGTAAGAACGAGAACCCCATATATAAGACGCCAGTAATAATGAATGATTGGCGAATGGCTTTTGTTGACGCTGCTGAATAAATACGCTGACGATAGGAAGGTGTCGCTAGAACACCAATACCAATCACAATTGCAAGTGAAATAGCAGGTAGCATACCAAGTTTACCAATCCCAAATAACGTGAACGCCTTCGGATCCGTATTTTGTACAACGACATCCCATCCGCCGACGTAGCTCACTGAGGCGACGGCAAGAATAATAAACCCGAGGAATAAGACGATGGATTGTAATGTATCGATCCATGAAACAGCTTTATAACCACCGATACCCACATAGAATACAAACCCGACAGCAATGATGATCTTCGCTACTGTGATATCAATGTCTGCAGCCCATGCCAAGTATAAGCCGCCCCCAAGGATGTGCGCACCTAACCAACCAATTGATGCTAAGAAAATTAATATCGCAACCAGGTTTTTGACTAAGCGGCTGCCACCTGTGTAGTAACAAATTTCCTCACTCATTGTCATAAAGCGATAGTTTCTTACTGGCGCAAATAACCAAGCGGTGAGTAAGATCCCCGTTGCGCCGCCGATGCCATATAACATACCAGCCCAACCATTCGAATAACCGAAACTCACCGCACCAATACTTGACCCTGTTCCCACCATCGTTCCGACAGTAGACCCTAAGGTGAGTAACATCGGTAATTTTCTGCCGCCAAGAATGAAATCTTCACCTGTCTTTTGATGCCTTGTTACATACCAGCCAATGAACATCATGACGAACGCATACAGCAAAAACCACATTAAGAAATTATTATGTTCCATAATAGCCCCTCATCGTCTCAGCGATTAAGATTTGAACTTGCTGTTAAAGCAGGTGATGTCCACTTCAACCATGCAATCAACCACAAGATCCGCAACAAAACAGACTCTTGCTGGTGGATGCTCAGCAAAGAATTGCTGAAACACTTTATTAAAGGACTGAAAGTATCGAGCATCACTCAAAACCACTTTCATATGCACAATATCTTGGCGCTCAAATCCCGCGTCCTTCATGATGTTTAAACAGTTTTCGATAGCCAGTTTTGATTGTGCAATAATGCCGCCATCAATCACTTCACCATCAACCATCGGTGTTTGGCCTGACACATATAACCAGCCGTCCGCTAGCACAGCTTTCGAAAAAGGTAATGATTGCCCACCAGTCCCTTTTGAACCTTCAACGCCAAATCGTTTAATCATTATTATTTCTCTCTTTTATTTATTTCTTTCTAAGAATTTACCTGCTCTATCCCCAGTCATTTCTTTTGCGGTATAGGTCAGAACACCATTAACAAAAACATATTCAATGCCATCTGCTTTCTGCTTTGGATCTTGGAACGTCGAGGTTTCATTAATTTTTATTGGGTCAAATAAGACGATATCTGCAAAAAAGTTTTCTTTGATAAGCCCTCTATCCTTCAAAGAAAAACGCTGAGCCGACATGCCCGTCATCTTGTAAATTGCGGTGGTCATTGGGAACAGTTTCTCATCACGGCTGTAGTGACTAATTACGCGTGGAAAGGTGCCCCATAAACGTGGGTGCGGATTAGGGTCGCGGGGTAAGCCATCTGAACCAACCATGCTGCTTGGGTGCTGCAATACACGGCGAACATCGTCTTCATGCATTTGAAAATAAATAGCGCCCGCAGGGACAATTTTTTCCGCCACTTGGTAAATATCGATATTCCACATTATGGCGATATCTTTTAGTGTCTTACCTGCAACATCAGGGAATGGCATTGACCAAGTCACTAGGATGTCATAATCCTCAGTGACTTGCGTGATATCTAAGTTTGAAGAGCCCGCTCTATAGGGGTAGCAATCACAGTTAATATCTTGCATTGCTTGATATTTTTCGATTAACGCAAGCGTCTCTTTAGTACGTCCCCAGTTTTTTGCCCCAGCACACTTATGGTGAGAAATTTGCACAGGTACTTTTGCATGGCGGCCAATATGAAAAGCTTCATGCATTGCATCGATGATTCCATCATATTCAGTACGCATATGCGTGGTGTAAATGCCCTGATGCTCTGCTAATAATTCGGCCAGCTCACAGATTTCTTCCGTGGATGAGTTAATGGCATTACCGTAAGACAGCCCTGTGCTTAGCCCTAAAGCACCTTCATTTAATGCAGATTCTAAAACCCGCTTCATCTGTGCAATATTGCTCTGGGTTGCAGGTTTTAATAAATCCGAAACACAGTTATTTCTTAATGTGGTATGGCCAATCAATGTCGCTACATTAACGGTCGGCGTAATTTCATTAATTTTCTGCTTATAGCTAGCCAAATCTACGAAATTAAATTCATTTAATTCCCCCAGCAAATTAATTGGGTCAGGAACTTCATCTTTTAATGTGGCGCATGCAGCACTGATCCCACAGTTACCAACAATAATGGTGGTAACACCCTGTGATGTTTTTTCAATATATTCTGGTTTATCTATGACAATTAAATCATCATGCGTATGAACATCAATAAACCCAGGCGATAAAATTAACCCTGAACAATCAATTATTTTTTCAGACTCTTCGTTAATATTTTCAGCAATTTTAATAACACGGCCATTTTTAATTGCCACATCGCTAATAAATTCATTTTTACCACTGCCATCAATAACAGTGGCACTTTTAAAAACATAATCGAATTTCATTTTAATATCTCTTTTAAATTAATAATTTTAATTTTTAAATGCGATATATGCAGATATAAATGCTTTCGCGTTTTCTCTGGTTTTCTCTGGTGATTGGCCTGCACGGTAAAGGTCGTTCCCAAGCCCTGCGCCATAACAGCCTATGCTTAGGTACTCATGTAAATTTTGTGGCGTTACGCCACCAACGGCATAAATAGCTATATCTTTAGGGATCACTGACATCAGTGACTTAACGTAGTTAACTCCTAGCGGCGCAGTTGGAAATATTTTTAAGTTACAAGCACCTGCATCAATCGCTGTAAATGCCTCAGTGGCTGTTGCACAGCCTGGGTATATTTCCATCTTGTTTGCTAAAGATGATTTGATCACCGAAACATTAATATTCGGTGTGACAATAATCTTTGCGTTCATTGCTGCTAATTTTTCAACATTCTGTTGATTCAGGACAGTTCCTGCCCCTATTTTTAATTTATTGCCATAGTGCTGAATAGCCAATGGAATACTCTTTTCCCATTCAGGGGAATTCAATGGAATTTCTATATATTGAAAACCTTCTTCCGCCAGTATTGAAATATGTTCTAAAACCTCTTCAGGTTTAATTCCACGCAATATTGCAATTAAAGGAATTTCATTTTCAAGATTCATATAATCACCTAATAACAAATTATTAAGAATGCTTATTTATATTCTGTAAGGTTTAATATTGAAATTGCACCTAATCCAGAATACGGCTGTTCCTTTTTATCTTTTAATACGCTGATTTCACCCGTGAAATAACTATCATTTTTAATTAATAATTGAAGCGCATTTGCTAAGATAGGTTTTCCACTAATCACAATTTTTATATCGTTAGTCACACATAAGGCTTGACTGTTTTTTATCGCAAGTAAATCTGATGCTAAAATCGCGCCTAATAAAAAACTCGATTTTTGGTCAAGAGTAGCTTCCGTAAAAAGATCTAATAATCTGACTGAAAAACAGCTTCTGGCAATCCCTACTTGCTGACTTAACTCGGCACCCTTAAGTAAATATTCGCGATCAAGTTGCTGAACAAATTGATGCTCTAATGAGCTTGCGAGTATCGTTTGGTGCGTCAGCGTATCGAAGATTTCCCCTGCCATCGTGGTTGCCAGTGCAATCACATTTTTATTGTCATCAATGCGAACAAACTTTGAATGCGAACCTGGTAAGATAACCAGCGAAGCGCCTAAATCTGGCTGCTGTGATAAGATACCGAAGATCTCAACCTCTTCACCGCGCATCACATCCATGCTTTCAATAGAGTCAAACGTTAATTCCGTGGTTTTATTTTTAATTCCTGGTATAAAAATAATTGGCTTTTCGCTAATTTCATTTATCACGCGCGCACTGGCCTTTTGTGCGAGCTGTCTCATCGAAACTGGAGTCACTTCATGAGGCAAATGGCATAACCCAATTTCTGAAGTAATCATACCCGATGCCACTAAGCGATAATTTTCCCTTTCTTCATCACTAAACTTTGCTAAAAGTTGTGCCAAAAGCGTTTTTATTGATTGAATTAAACGCACATTATTTCCATTTTTCGCACAATCCCGAATCCCAACTTCCGCGCTCAGCTCTCCCACAACCATATTGTTTCGCCATGCTCTCACGCGGGTATTTGTTGTCCCTGTATCAATGGTCACTATCAACATATTTATCCCTTTAAAATAACGGAACGCTGTTCCTTTTTTTATAAGATACATCAAAATATAGGAATGTCGTTCCGTTTTTATAAGAATGACGATCGTGATCACAATCAGTAACGTAAAGACAAGGCTTATCAATTAATTACAGATCTCCCGCCTTTACACACAAAAAGAGTCACAACAAGGAGAAAATGGAACGACGTTTAATTCACATGAAATTGTGCGTACAATGATCCCCAGCGCATGTAAGGAGCCAACAATGACGAAAGACAGCCAAGCAAACTCATCAAACATTGATAGAGTACTGACCATCCTTGAAGAGATAAGTAATCATTCCGATGGAATTTCATTGGCAGAATTAGTTAAAAACACAGGGATCGCCAAAACCACTGCGTTTCGGATATTAGAGACGTTAAAAGAACGCCAATATGTCAGTATCGATCACCTTACAGAGCGTTATAACCTTGATTTAAAAAGCCTTGAACTTGGCATTAAAGGTTTAATGAATGTCAATTTAGTTGAAGTTTCAATCCCTTATTTAAAAACACTATCGAGCTCAACATTCGAAACATGTTTTTTGGGGGTCTATAACAGCGGGCATGTGGTGTACCTGTATAAAAGTGAAGGTACCCTCTCAATTCAAACAACTGCAAAATTAGGGGCAAGGCTACCCGCCTATTGCACAGGGATTGGGAAAGCGCTTTTAGCGTTCCAACCGTTGGAAGAAATTGATGAGGTTCTGGATAAACCTCTGGTGAAATTCACGGAAAAAACCGTTGTCGATAGAATGAAACTGTATGAATTGTTGGCAGATATTCGTTTGAAAGGCTTTTCTTTAGATGATGAAGAAAATGAAGAAGGGCTAACGTGTGTTGCAAGGCCAATATTTAACTACACTGGCAACATTGTTGGGGCTATCAGTGTTGCAGGCCCAACACACCGTATGTTACCCAAAATAGATAGGGTCAACGATGAACTTGCCCATGTTTGTTTGCTGATTTCTCGCCGCCTGGGCTATATCGAACCCGCCGTCAGCAAATAAACACAAAAAAACCCCATCTAACATGTTAGGTGGGGTGCCAAAATAGCCATATTTGTTGTTTACACAAGAATCAATTACACAAGAGCAATGTACTGGCTCACTTCCCTGTGAAACCCGAACTTAGTGGCGATTTCTCACCAACTGATACCGACGACTTAGGTATTCGATAGGTGCACTCCAGATGTGCACTAAACGGCAGAATGGGAAGAGTAAGAATATTGTCATCCCCAACACGATATGTAACTTGAACACGATGCCAACGCCTTCAAGGTAATTCGACGCGCCCCAATGGAATGTCACAACTGATTGCGCCCATCCCACTAACTTCAACATTTCACTGCCATCCATGTGCTGTGCAGAGAATGGAATAGTGAGTAGCCCTAAACACACTTGCACCACCAGCAATACCATAATCATGATGTCACCAAAGGAAGATGTGGCGCGAATACGTGGGTTAGTCAGTCGGCGTTTCAGTAACATCGCTCCACCAATTAACATCATCACCCCCGCAGAGCCGCCCCCGATCATCGCCATCAACTGCTTGATATGCATTGGTAGGAAAGATTCATACATCCAATGTGGTGTTAACATCCCCAGAAAATGGCCGACAAAAATCCCAATAATCCCCAAATGGAATAAATTGGATGCCAGACGCATATTCTTTTTATCTAACATTTGACTCGAACCCGCACGCCATGTGTATTGACCGTAGTCATAACGCAGCCAGCTACCGACAATAAACACGGTGCCTGCAATATACGGATAGATGTCGAAGAAGAATTGATTGAGAAAATTCATTTTTGCACTCCTACATGGCTGCTCGTACCAAGGTCCAAGTATTGCGGCGTGACGGCATTGGCAAAACGGTGTTGATGGGCGGTGACTTCCCCACCGCAGGTTTTCTCATCCGCAAAAAACTTCACTTGTTCCTCTTCCCACACCGCATCAAGGGCTTGAGGCGTGTCATCCCGCGCTTCTGATGCCACTTTTTCGCTAAGTTGCTCAGTGGCAATTTCGCTATTGGATAACTCAAGTAATATCTCAAACAAGCTCGCAAAGCGGCTTTCACGCTGTTTTAATCGCTCCCCTAGTAACGCTAAGATTGGCGCGATATCGTGCAAGCCCCCCACAGTTTCTTGCGGTGGTAAAACAGTGAGATACTCCAAGTAAATAGGCAAATAGTCGGGTAGCTCTTTGCAATCAATTTGCAAGCCATGCTGCTGGTACTGCCCCATTAAATCGACCATTGCTTGACCGCGGTCGCGGGATTCCCCATGAACATGCTCGAATAACAGTAACGATGTTGCGCGCCCTCTATCAAACAGCTCACAATATTGTGCCTGCATATCTAACAAGTCGTCATTGAGATATTCGCGCACAAACATCATCAACTGAATAGCACGAGTAACAGGTAATTCATCTGCTTGCTCTAATGCTTCGATTAACTCATCGCGGTGCTGCCAAAGCGCCTCTGACGGGTATTCTAACAGCCGAGAAATCACTCTTAACGTCATCATAGTGTGTTCTCCTGCGCTGTTTTTGGCGTCACATCAATGGCATCAATACGTCTACTATTAAACAGATTGGTTTTGCTATCACTACCATGGCAACCATCACCAAAACTAAAGCCACAAGCTTTGGCTTCAGGGAACGCTTCACGTGCTAATTCACGATGACTGGATGGGATCACAAAACGGTCTTCATAGTTAGCAATTGCCAAGTAACGGTACATTTCTTGGGCTTGCTCTTCCGTTAATCCCACTTGCTCCAACGCACTGGTATCACACTGGTTTTCTACGGTTTCAGCACGTTTATAATGGCGCATCGCTAACATACGTTTTAGTGCTAACAGCACAGGCTCTGTGTCCCCAGCCGTCAATAAATTGGCGAGGTACTGCACTGGAATGCGCAGGCTTTCCACATCAGGCAATACGCCATTGTTAGCCAATAAACCCGAATCAGCGACAGATTGAATGGGTGACAGAGGTGGCACATACCACACCATCGGTAATGTGCGATATTCAGGATGCAGCGGCAGCGCTAGTTTCCACTCCATCGCCATTTTATACACTGGCGATTTCTGAGCAGCGTCGATCACACTTAATGGGATCCCCTGTTTTTGCGCTTCTTCAATCACTTTAGGATCGTGTGGATCAAGGAAGACATCGAGCTGACTTTGATACAGATCCGTTTCTTTTTCTACACTCGCCGCCGATTCAATTTTATCGGCGTCATACAGCAACACACCTAAATAACGGATACGCCCAACACAGGTTTCCGAGCAAACCGTTGGCATGCCAGATTCAATGCGAGGGTAACAGAAAATACATTTTTCTGACTTGCCGCTTTTCCAGTTAAAGTAGATTTTTTTGTACGGGCAGCCTGTCAGGCACATACGCCAGCCACGGCATTTGTCTTGGTCAATCAAGACGATACCGTCTTCAGAGCGCTTGTAAATCGCACCGCTTGGGCACGTTGCAACACAAGCAGGGTTCAAACAATGTTCACACAGACGTGGCAAATACATCATGAAAGTATTTTCAAATTGCCCATACATCTCTTTTTGGATGTGCTCAAAGTTTTTGTCTGCGGCGCGTTTCGCAAATTCGCCACCAAGGTCATCTTCCCAGTTAGGCCCCATTTTCACGTTGCTCATCCGTTCGCCTGTGATCAATGACCGTGGACGCGCAGTTGGCACATGTTTGCCTTCTTTGGCATTTTTTAAATGGCCGTAGTCATAATTAAATGGCTCATAATAATCATCCAAAGCAGGTACATCAGGATTAGCAAAGATTTTAGACAGCACGCCCACTTTGTTCCCCATACGAGGAACCAGCTTGCCTTTGATGGTACGGATCCAACCGCCTTTCCATTTTTCCTGATCTTCCCAGTGATGGGGATAGCCGATACCTGGTTTGGTCTCGACATTATTAAACCATGCGTATTCAACACCTTCGCGACTGGTCCAGACATTTTTACAGGTCACTGAGCATGTATGGCAACCAATACATTTATCGAGGTTTAGCACCATGCCGACTTGAGAACGAATTTTCATTATGCTTTCTCCTTTCCGCTCAGGGTCTGCTGATAGGCATCGTTTTCCCCATCCAGCCAGTCGACCTGTTTCATTTTGCGAACAACCACAAATTCATCACGGTTAGAACCCACGGTTCCGTAGTAATTGAAGCTATAAGCTAGATGGGCGTAACCGCCAATCATATGGGTAGGTTTCGGGCAAACACGCGTTACTGAGTTATGAATACCCCCGCGCTGCGCCGTAATTTCTGACCCCGGCAAATTGATCAACCGTTCTTGCGCGTGGTACATCATGATCATGCCATCAGGGATCCGTTGGCTGACGATCGCTTTTGCTGTCAGCGCCCCATTGCTGTTAAACGCTTCAACCCAATCATTATCTTCAATGCCTAACTCGCGAGCATCGTCCTCACTTAGCCAAACCACAGGGCCACCACGACCGAGCGTCAACATCAATAAGTTGTCGCTATAAGTGGAGTGAATACCCCATTTTTGGTGTGGCGTTAGGAAATTCAACGCTTTTTCAGGGTAACCGTTGGATTTTTTACCCATTAATGGCTGAGCCGCACGCGTATCAATTGGCGGGCGATATACCACGAGACTTTCACCAAAGGCACGCATCCATTCATGATCTTGATATAACTGCTGACGACCACTAAGTGTACGCCATGGGATCATCTCGTGAACGTTGGTATAACAAGCGTTGTAAGAGACATGTTCATCTTCTAAGCCTGACCACGTTGGGCTGGAAATGATCTTACGTGGCTGTGCCACAATATCGCGGAAGCGAATTTTCTCATCTTCTTTGTAGCGTGCTAAATGCGTATGGTCGCGCCCTGTCACCTTGCTTAACGCATCCCATGCTTTCACTGCCACTTGCCCATTGGTTTCGGGGGCTAAAGTTAAAATCACCTCGGCAGCATCAATGGCAGTGTCAATTTTAGGGCGGCCTGCATTAGCCCCTTCTGGCTGGGTTTTGTTCAGCTTTTTCAGGAAATCAACTTCATCTTGCGTATTCCAACTGATGCCTTTCCCACCGTTCCCTAATTTGTCCATTAATGGACCAAGGGAGGTAAAACGTGCGTAAGTATTGGGGTAGTCACGTTCAACACAAATAATGTGCGGCGCCGTTTTTCCAGGGATCAGCTCACACTGGCCTTTTTTCCAATCTCTCACATCAAAAGGTTGCGCCATTTCAGCTTTACTGTCGTGCTGGATCGGCAGTGTGACGACATCCGTTTCTTTGCCTAGATGGCCGACACTGACATCTGAGAAAGCTTTGGCAATGCCTTTGTAGATTTCCCAATCGCTTTTCGATTCCCAAGCAGGGTCAACCGCGGCGGATAATGGGTGAATAAACGGATGCATATCCGAGGTATTCATATCGTCTTTTTCATACCAAGTGGCGGTCGGTAAAATAACGTCTGAGAACAGGCAGGTGCTCGACATTCTGAAATCGAGAGTCACCACTAAGTCCACTTTCCCTTGTGCTGCTGTATCTTGCCATTCTACTTCCTCAGGTTTGACGCCACCTTGTTGACCTAAATCTTTGCCTTGAATACCATTTTCAGTACCCAGCAAATATTTCAATAAATATTCATGGCCCTTCCCTGCGGAACCCAATAAGTTTGAGCGCCAAATAAACAGATTACGTGGGAAATTTTGTGGGTCATCTGGCTGTTCTGCTGCAAAACGAATATTGCCGTCCTTCAATTGCTTAACGGTGTAATCTACTGGGGAAAGCCCCACGTTTTGTGCCTGTTTAGCAATTTTGATTGGGTTAACGCTTAATTGTGGTGCAGATGGCAACCAGCCCATTCTTTCAGCACGCACATTCATGTCCACTAAACTGCCGCTAAATGCTTTTTTATCCGCTAAAGGTGAGAGTAACTCTTCCGTCCCTACCGTTTCATAACGCCATTGGCTTGAATGGTTATAGAAGAATGATGTGCTGTTCATATGGCGTGGTGGACGCTGCCAATCAAGACCAAAAGCCAGTGGCGTCCAGCCTGTTTGTGGGCGCAATTTTTCCTGGCCGACGTAATGTGACCAACCACCGCCGCTTTGCCCCACGCAGCCACAGAAAATCAGCATGTTGATAATTGCGCGGTAAGTCATATCCATGTGGTACCAGTGGTTGATACCAGCCCCAACAATTACCATCGCACGGCCGTGGGTTTTCTCTGCGGTGTCCGCAAATTCACGGGCGATGCGAATGATATTTTGGCGGCTCACCCCAGTGACTTTTTCAGCCCATGCAGGGGAATAGGCTTTCATATCATCGTAATCAACGGCACAGTTTTCATCACCGAAACCACGGTCAATACCGTAGTTAGCAAGCATCAAATCATACACACTAGTAACCAGTGACTCACTGCCATCCGCAAGCTGAATGCGTTTCGCGGGTAATTTGTGCAACAAAACATCTTTCAATTCAACACGTTGGAAATGTTCGCTTTCTAAACCACCAAAGTATGGGAAGCCAACCTCAACAAATTCATCGTGCGTATCTGCAAGGCTGAGTTGCATTTTGATCTGGTGTGCATCTTGCCCTGCGCGCGGTTCTAAGTTCCATTTTTGGCTGTCATCCCAACGGAACCCCATCGAGCCTTGAGGGGCGCACAGTGCCCCTGTTTCTTCATCAATCGCGATGGTTTTCCATTCGGTATTTTTCTCTTCGCCTAAAGAATCAACGAGATCCGAAGCACGCAGCATACGCCCAGCAACATACGCACCGTTTTCATGTTTATCGAGCATCACCAACATCGGCATATCGGTGTAAGTGCGAACATATTCACGGAAATATTCCGCTTCACGTTTGACGTGGAACTCATTGAGGATGACATGCCCCATTGCCATCGCCATGGCACTGTCAGTCCCTTGTTTTGGGTTCAGCCAATGGTCGCAGAATTTGGTGATTTCGGCGTAATCTGGCGTGACAGCAACAGTTTTCGTCCCTTTGTAGCGGACTTCTGCAAAGAAGTGAGCATCAGGCGTACGAGTTTGCGGGACGTTCGAGCCCCAAGCAATAATATAAGATGAGTTATACCAGTCTGCGGATTCTGGTACATCCGTTTGCTCCCCCCACGTCATTGGGGATGCAGGCGGTAAGTCGCAGTACCAATCGTAGAAGCTCAGGCAAGCCCCACCAATGAGAGATAAATAACGGGCACCTGACGCATAAGACACCATCGACATCGCAGGGATTGGCGAAAAACCGACAATGCGGTCAGGACCAAATTCCTTAATCGTCGCCACGTTAGCAGCTGCAATTAACTCGTTCACTTCCTGCCAGCTGGAGCGAACAAAACCACCGCGACCACGAGCTTGTTTGTAACTCTGCGCTTTTTCTGGGTCGCTAATGATGGATAACCATGCTGCGACGGGGTCTTGGTGCTCTGCTTTTGCATCGCGCCATAATTTCAGTAAACGCTTACGCATCATCGGGTATTTCACGCGGTTTGCACTGTATAAATACCATGAATAGCTGGCACCACGCGGACAACCACGAGGCTCGTGATCAGGTAAATCTGGGCGGGTGCGTGGGTAGTCAGTTTGTTGTGTTTCCCACGTCACAAGGCCATTTTTGACGTAGATTTTCCAGCTACATGAACCAGTGCAGTTAACACCGTGGGTCGAACGTACGACTTTATCGTGCTGCCAGCGACTACGGTAACTATCCTCCCAATCACGGTTAACATTGAGCTCTTGCCCATGGTCGCCTGCGAAGGTATCACCCAGCTGCTTAAAATAACGAAATCTATCTAAAAATTTGCTCATTCGGATTGCCTCCAAAGAGACGGCGACCGCCGCCGTACATTGCTTAAAAAGGATTTTTTTAACTTGTTATTATTTGTGGGTACGTCCGTAAACTAACCACGTGATAAACACACAAGAGAGATAGAACACAAAGAACACTTTCATGGCATCAGCGGGTGAGCCTGTCAGGGTTAACGACGTCCCAAAGGCTTTTGGAATAAAAAAGCCACCAATTGCACCAATGGCAGAGATAAACCCAAGCGCTGCCGCACTTTCTGTTACTGCTTCTTTTTGTGCTTCTTGCTCTGAAGCACCTCTTAATAAAGCCTTGTCCATGGTTAATTTGCGAAAAACCACGGCAATCATTTGGAATGTGGAACCACTGCCTAAACCTGCCGTTAAAAACAGCACCATAAACACACCGTAAAACGCACCGAAGGAGCCGCCTTGGCCATTTTCTGGCAAGGTAAAGAACAGTAGCCCTGAAAAAATAGCCATGGCGATAAAGTTCAGGAAAGTCACTTTGACGCCGCCAAAACGGTCAGACAGCATGCCGCCAAGTGGGCGGGCTAATGCACCAAGGAATGGGCCAAAAAAGGCAAATTTCAAGATGACGATATCGGGAAACTGGGTTTTCGACAGCATGGCAAAGCCCGCGGAAAAACCGATAAATGAACCAAATGTTGAGAGGTACAACAGGCTTAAAATCCACAGATGTCCACGTTTTAAAACAGGAAGTTGCTGTTTTAAGGAGGCTTTATTTGCTGCCAAATCGTTCATGCCAAACCATGCCATCACCGTAAAGAACAGCAAGAATGGCACCCAAACCCACGCAGCATTTTCCAGCCAAAGTACAGAACCGTCAGGCTGAACCGCTCCTGTTCCACCCGCAAAAGCAAACACCCCCACACCGACAATAAACGGGGCGACTAACTGCATCACGCTAACACCTAGATTTCCTAGACCACCATTTAAGCCCAGCGCACCACCTTGGCGAGCTTTCGGAAAAAAGAAACTGATATTCGCCATGCTTGATGCAAAGTTTGCCCCAGCAAAACCACAAAGCAGGGAAATAATCACAAATACTTGGTATGGCGTTGTTGGGTCTTGAATCGCATACCCCAACCAAATACACGGAATAATCAGAAATACAGTGCTAATTGCCGTCCAACGACGACCACCAAAGATAGGAATAACAAAAGAATAGGGCACGCGTAATAAGGCGCCAGAAACGGAAGGCAGTGCGGTTAATAAAAATAATTGGTCAGTGGTAAAATTAAAACCCACTTTATTTAAATTAACAGCAACCGCACTAAATAGCATCCATACACAGAATGCAAGCAATAAACACGGAATTGAAATCCACAAATTACGTTTGGCAATTCGCTGGCCTGTTTGCTGCCAAAATTGGCTTTCTTCAGGACGCCAATCCTGAATAACACCTTTTGGCTGCGCAGCCGTATTATTAATCCTCTCTCGTTGAGACATAATTCACCCCGATAAATACGATTTTCTGAGCGCAGTGTGTGGCGAATAAGCCAGCATGAAGCTGATCTAAATCAAGGTAGATTTAAATCAAATTTGGCACGAAATTCAGACCGTCCACCAGAGGAGTATTAGGGGTATTTTTAGTTAACCAATTAAATATAAACGAATAATTTAATACATTAAAAACATTCATTGATGCAAATTTTAGCAAAAAGACTCGGCGAGATATTAGGGAGTAATACCGAAGTGGCATATTCAATTTTGTCTAATAGAGGAACAATAATAGCGTTATAAAAAATATTGAATAATGATGTCATGGAATTAAGGATTATGTATGCCAACTGCGAACCGCCGATTTTCAATCATTAACCAAGTTATTGGCTTAATGTTATTGATTGCTGTACTCGGTATTATTGGCATGACAATTTCCAACCAAATGATTATTAGCGTGCAAGGGAACGCTCACGCAATAAATAAATCGGGGTCGCTAAGAATGCAAAGTTATCACTTGCTTTCATTAACACCACTCAATACCTATTCGGATATTTATCTGAATGAACTTGAACATGATTTATTAAGCCCTGAATTAACCCAAGTGGTCGAAATAGAGGATTTAACTAATCTATTTAGCGAGCTTCACCAATATTGGCTAAACGACTTAAGACCTGCGCTAGCAAAAGCCAATTCCCCCAATGATGCACGTTTTGAGGTTATCACTTTTGTTAATAAAATCGATGAGTTAGTAAAAAGTATCGATGAAAAAACAGAACGTAAAATGACCTATGTCGCCATGACACAAATGGTGTTTATCGGCCTCGTTTCTCTATTATTACTCTTCACCATTTGCCATTTTAGGAAGAAAATTTATTACCCTTGGCTAAAACTGTTAAATATGGTGAATGCGATTAGTCATCGGGATTTTAACCAACGTTATCCAACGTATAAAAAACATGATGAGCTTAGCGCTCTTGGACAAACATTAAACCAAATGTCTGATGAATTAGCGCAAAGTTACCGTCAATTAGAGTCTCGTGTCGAAGAAAAAACGGCAGACTTACAGAATAAAAACAAAGTATTGCTGTACCTGTATCAATCAAATCGTACCTTGCATTCCATCGACCCACTGGCGGTACGCCTAGAAAAAGTACTGATAGAACTACAAAACCTAATCCCCCTTAAAAATATTAGCTTGCGGCTATATGAAGAAAATAACGATACCTATTTTCATGACATCCACTGTGGTGAATTTCCAGCCCCTGAAACCGTGGAACATCCAACAATGTTATCGTGGGATATCTCCGATAATTTACACCGCTATGGGGTTATCCTAGCTGAGATCTCAATAGATAGGCCTTTATCCGATGAGCAAAATAATTTAGTGCTAATGTTGGTCAAACAAATCACTGGTATGTTAGCAATGGCGCACCAATTAGAGCAGCAACAACAATTGCTAATTATGGATGAACGCTCGGCAATCGCCAGAGAACTCCATGACTCTATTGCCCAATCGTTATCATGTTTAAAAATGCAAATTAGCTATCTGCAAATGCAGCCAGAATCTTTGCCCAATAAACAACAAGATTTACTCAATGAAATGCGCAATGAAATTAACTCTGCTTATAGCCAATTACGTGAATTATTAACCACTTTTAGGTTAAAGCTCACTGAACCAGGTTTATTGCCCTCTTTAGAAAGTACTATCAATGAATTTAGCCAACGTGTTGGCTTTGAAATAAATTTGAATTACCAACTGCCAGCAAAAAGCATTTCGCCACACCAAGCTATTCATATCATACAGATAATCCGAGAAGCCTTGAGCAATATTCTCAAGCACGCCAATGCAAATTGGTCGCAAGTTTCGTTATTCGAAAATGCAGACGTTATCACCGTCACCATTGAAGATAATGGTGACGGTATTCAACCCCTGCCCACAAAAAATAACCATTATGGACTGATTATCATGAGGGAAAGGGCTCTGAGCTTAAACGGAGAATACCAAATTGCACCTCGTGTTCAGGGGGGAACAACAGTCAGTGTCACATTCCCACTCGCTGTGGCTTAATTAAATTGGAGTTACTTGTTGATGGAAAACAAAAATATCACCACTGGCCAATCCACAATTTTACTCATTGATGATCATCCGATGCTGCGTAATGGGGTTAAGCAACTAATCAGCTTAGAGCCGACATTGCGAGTCATTGGGGAAGCTGATGACGGAGAAACAGGCATTAAAATCGCCGAAGAATATGATCCGGATTTAATCCTATTAGACTTAAATATGCCAGGAATGAACGGGTTTGAAGTCCTCTGCAATTTACGCAACCACGAACTTTCTGGCCGCATTATTTTATTCACCGTTTCTAACTATGGTGAAGATTTAATTAATGCGCTAAAACACGGTGCTGATGGCTATTTATTAAAAGATATGGAACCCGAAAAACTTATTGTTGCATTGAAAGAAGCCGCCAGCGGTAAAATGGTTGTCAGTCCAACATTAGCCTCTGTTTTAGCCGAATCATTAAGAGATAATCGCACATCTACTGAACATAATTTATCGGTACTCACCCCAAGAGAAACGCATATTTTAGATTTAATCTCACGGGGGCTATCCAATAAGCAGATTGCCAATAAATTAAATATTACGGAGAGTACCGTTAAAGTACATGTGAAGCATTTACTGAAAAAACTCAATTTAAAATCGCGTATTGAAGCCGCTATTTGGGTTTTACAGCAAAAGTAATAATTAGGTTAATGCATCTAACCATGGCTGCTGTTTTGGATAACGCCGACGGTAGCCATGCATCGCCACCGATAGTTGAATCAAATCAGTGAATTTTGTTGGGTCTAGCCCCGTTTGCTTTTTAATTTGTTGTAGCCGATAACTTAACGTGTTGCGGTGAATACCAAGCTGCAAAGCGGTATTACCAATTTCACCATTTTGCGATAAAAATAACTCTAACGTTTCCAACAAACTTTCCCCTGAATCATGCAATAAAATTTTGTTGCAAATATCCAAAAAGAAATTAAATAAATAACTGTTTTCTAACTCATTAAATAAACAAAATGAAGCCATTTCTTTAAATAAGAAAACCTGTTTTTCAGGGACTGTCTGACGTCCCACATCAATCACTGAGCGAGCAAAATGCACCGCATCACGCACATGTTCTTCGCTATCGGCTTGCACACCAACACCAATATAGTACTGACTCAGTTGACCATCCAAAATAAAATGTAGGTTAGGAATAAATGATTCATTTTGATAGTGTTTTGAGGGAAATAGCATCAATACTTCACGGCTATTGAGTAGCAATACATCACTTTTTTCCATCGCCGATAATTCTGTAATGATGGTATCTAAGATTTCAGGGCGATATTGAATGGCTTCAATATTAATAATCACTGGGATCGTGGGTAGCGAAAACGAAAAACCTGAGTTATGCAGCTTTAATAATGCACTACGTCCCTGAATAGGTGTGGCACTTTCAATAAACTGAACAAATAACATATCCCGTAAGCGGTGCTGCCAATTGATGCTACGACGCTCAATTTCTTGCTGAATAAGTAACTCCGCGGTAAGAATCGCTAATTCCGCATAACGCTGAATAACCACGGGATCGCCACTCACGCCAATCACCAACTCCACTTTGTCAGCCACAATAATCGGATGATTGATCCCTGGGGCTACATTAGAATAAGCACGGGCTTCATTTTCATTGTAAATTGTGATCCGTTTGCCGCAGCGGATCACCTCCACTGCGGCTTCATGTGTTTCACCAATACGTTTTTTTTCACCTGAAGCGATAATCATCCCCTGACTGTTAATCACATTGACGTTGTGGTGGATGATCCCCATCGCACGCGTGACAATATCATTAGCTAATTTTTCAGTCAGTAGCATATTACCGCCTCATCTTATTGTTTTATTAAATTTTTTGGCTTGCTAATACTGTTCTTAGTAAGTTTTCAGCGGTATCCACTAGGTAACGCTCTCCATTAACCATCGCTTGCTCTAAAGAAACAGGTCCAGGGCAAAGTGACCACATCGCCGTAATCCCGTGTTGATACAAAATTCGACTATCCTCACTGTATCCACCGCATAAGGCGATTGTCGGCACACCAAAGCGGCTTGCCATACGGGCGACACCGACGGGTGCTTTACCGTTGGCACTTTGGCTGTCCATCCGCCCCTCTCCAACAATCACTAAGTCTGCTTGTTGAATATAAGCCTCTGCACCCAATAACCCGAGAACAAGGTCAATCCCTTTTTCGAGCTTAGCATCGACAAACCAACGCAATCCTGCACCGAGTCCACCAGCCGCGCCACTTCCCGCTTCTGATGAGACATCTTTCCCTAAGGTACTCGACATTAATTGTGCATAATGCGTCATACCTGCTTCCAGCTGGTCTAGTACAGTTTTATCAGCCCCTTTTTGTGGGCCATAAATATACGTTGCTCCATTTTTGCCGAGCAGCGGGTTTTCCACATCACAAGATACGTTAAATTCAACGGCCGCAGCACGAGGATCAAACTTATCCAAGTCAATTTTTGCGATATTAATAAGGTTCTCACCATTTATTGGCGAGCTAATCAGTTGATGGTTTTTATCGTAAAATTGTGCGCCAAGTGCTTGCGCAAAGCCCGCCCCGCCATCGTTTGTTGCACTTCCACCTATACCAAGAATAATGCGGTTGCACCCCAAGTCGAGGGCATATTTCACCATTTCCCCCAAACCGTATGTTGAGGCTTTTTCTGCATGGCGAAATTCAGGTTTGACAAGCTCTAGGCCACTGCATTGTGCCATTTCAATAAAAGCGGTTTTTCCGTCCAGCACCAACAGCCGTGCATCAACTTGGCTGCCATAAGGCCCTGTACACGTCAATATGTAAGGCGTTACACCAGATAAAACTGGACTATGCTCTAGTGACTCCAACAGGCCTTCTCCGCCATCAGATATTGGCAATAACGTCATATCCAAATCGGAGGATACACGCTTGAAACCCTCAGCAACTGCTTGGCATGCCTGCTGTGCTGAGCAACTTCCTTTAAAGGAATCAAGTGCGATAACAATTTTCATGTAGGCTTTCCTATTGTAAATGGCGATGTTGCGTTATTTTGCTTGTACCGATGTTGGCGTTTTTACTTTCTCGCTGTTGCTCATACCGTTGGTGTTCACTCGCGAAGCGATAAGTGTTCCGATAACCAACAAGCCAACACCAAACCATAATCCAGAGGTGGCAGTGCCTGTGTAATCTTCAAAGAAACCTAAAATAAATGGTCCTAAGAAACCGCCAAATAACCCTAAACAGTTCAGTAAGGCCAAACTCCCTGCCAGCATACTACCACTCATATACGTTGGTGGAAGTGAGAAAATAATAGATTGCACAACAAAGAACATAAAGGCAGTTAAGCAAAAGCCGATTAGCCCAACCACTGGCCCGCCAAGTGCCCCAATCACCAATCCAACAGCCATCACCGCATAACCCGAAATTAAAATGCGGGACGAACGACGCGGAGTATTCGCTTTTCTTGCCACAAAAATGCCGCCAATAGCCGCTGAAATCCAAGGAATTGCCGTTAATAAGCCTATTTGAATTGGCGTTAATTTACCGTATTCACCAATAATCGTTGGTAAAAAATAACTTAAGCCGTATACAGAGAATTGGTGCGTAAAATAAATCGCGACAATCATCATAAACGCTTTATTTTTAAATGCCGCCTTAAGTGAGAATTTGTTATTACTGACGCTAATGCTGTTTTGGTCTTGCTCGTGTTTATATTTAATATAATTCCGATCGTCTTCATCTAACCATTTTGCGTCTTCTGGTTTATTCGGTAAAACAAACCACACGACAAAAGCCAAAATAACCGCAGGTAAACCTTCAATCACAAACATCCATTGCCAACCATGGAAACCTAATAGCCCATCCATGCTTAACAATAAACCACTCAATGGTGCACCAATGATATTGGCAAGACACACCCCTAATAAGAATAACCCAGTTGCTTTAGCCCGTTCTTCTTGGCTAAACCAGTAGGTCATATACAGGATCACACCAGGGTATAACCCCGCTTCTGCTGCCCCTAATAATAGGCGCAGAATATAAAAAGACGTAGGCCCTGTAACGAATGCCATTGCGGCAGACAATAACCCCCACGTGATCATGATCCGCGTGATCCAAAAGCGCGCACCCACTTTTTCCATGATCAGGTTACTTGGGATCTCAAGAATTGAATAGGTCAGGAAAAATAACCCCGCGCCGATCCCGAATGCCGTGGCAGATAATCCGAGGTCTATCGACATCGCATGTTTTGCCATCCCGATATTCGTGCGGTCAATAAAGCTAATAATATAAGCCAAAATCAATAACGGCATCAGGTTGCGATATATCTTTGCGTTGGTCTTTTTACCCTGTGCCGCATAATCTAACTTTGCATTTGTAGAAAACATAGATAAGATCCTCATGTTGCAGTGAAACAGGCTTGGTGCTTTCTTACATTCCCCTACCTGTTGTTATTACCTCAGCAACAGCCCGACGCCCCACGTCGGGCTTTTTACTTGCGGTATTTCTTATTCTCTTTCGAACAACATTGATATCCCTTGACCACCACCGATACACATCGTCACTAACCCTGTAGTAACCTGACGGCGTTCCATTTCATACATTAACTTAACGGGTAAAATCGCCCCACTCGCCCCAACGGGGTGACCCAGTGCAATCGCGCCGCCATTCACATTGACCCGTGAACTATCTAATGACAAATCATTCATAACTGCTATCGCCTGAGCGGCAAAAGCTTCATTTAACTCAATGAGATCAATGTCTTTGACATCCATCTTTATTTTTTCCATCAAGCGGCGTGTCGCAGGTGCGGGACCGAACCCCATAATAGCGGCTTCACATCCTGCAACCGCCCAATCCACCACTTTCATCCGTGGCTTCAAACCACGTTTTTCCGCTTCTTCGCGGCGCATCATCACTAATGCCGCTGCACCATCATTAATCCCTGAAGAGTTGGCTGCAGTAATCACACCATCCGCTTTAAATGCAGGGCGTAATTTTGCCAGTTTTTCCCTTGGCGTATCTCGTGGGTGTTCATCCGTATCGAAAATACGTGTCCCTTTACGCCCTTCTTGAATTTCCATCGGCAGGATTTGATCTTTAAAGTAACCTGCTTCGATGGCTTTCAGCGCTTTTTGCTGACTATCCCAGGCAAAATCGTCCATTTCCTCACGGGAAATATTAAATTGCTCTGCGACATTTTCCGCCGTCATCCCGTTGTGGTATGGGCCTTCAGGCCAAGTTAAAATCGACGTCAATCCATCTTCTAAAACATCATTGCCCATGCGGTAGCCATAACGCGCTTTACGCAAGTAGTACGGCAGCATGGTCATGTTTTCCGTTCCGCATGCCACAACCACATTCGACTGCCCTGTTTGCAACAACATCATGCCATCTGCCAGTGCCTGTAGCCCCGAGCCACATTGGCGGTTAACAGAATAAGCGGTAGTTTCTTTTGGTAAGCCAGCACGTAGTTGACAGATCCGCGCAATAAAACCGCTTTCTGCGATTTGCCCCACGTTTCCGACAATCACTTCATCCACATCTTCTGGTGCGATCCCTGCACGTTTTACGGCTTCGCGGATCACTTCAGCCCCTAAATCGTGTTGGTGCGTGTTCGCAAAACTGCCACCCATGGTACCAATCGCCGTTCTCACACCACTGACAATCACAATATCATTTGCGTTTTTCATTCTGTTCTCCTACAGCACCATACCGCCGCCAACGTTAATCACTTCGCCATTGATATAGCGCGCTTTGTCTGACGCTAAGAACGCCACACATTGCCCAACGTCTCGTGGGTCACCCGCAAAGCCCGCAGGGATTTTGCTGATCATGATGTCCCACACTTTTTCAGGCACACCCCGGGTCATGTCAGTATCAATAAACCCAGGGCAGATAGCATTGACGGTGACGCCTTTACGCGCCAATTCGCGACAAGCGGTTTTCGTTAAGCCGATAACCCCTGCTTTTGAGGCTGCATAGTTAGCTTGCCCCACATTTCCTAACCAGCTTGCGGAAGAGATATTCACAATGCGACCACTTCCTTGCTCGCGCATCAATTTTGCTGCTTCTTGCATACAGTTAAACGTGCCTTTCAAGTTAATGTCGATAACCTTATCCCAATCGTCGTCACTTAACTTATGCAGCATGCCATCACGGTTGATCCCTGCGTTATTGACAATCACGTCAATGGCGCCAAAGTGTTCTTTAGCTTGTGAAAAGAGTGCATTTACTTGCTCGCGTTTGGAAATATCACACGGGATAAACACGGCTTCAAAGCCTTGATCCTGTAGCTGTTTTGCGCTTTCTTCACCAGAGGACATCGCGAGGTCGGAAATCACCACTTTTGCACCTTCTTCTGCCAGTACCTGTGCAATAGCAAAACCAATACCTCTTGCTGAGCCCGTGACGATGGCAACTTTGTCTTTGACTAACATAAATAAATTCCTCTTTAATATTGAAACTATAAATACGAAACCAAACCAAAAGGCGCTTCTTCAAATAATGAAGAGGACATCACTTTCAAATCAGGGGAGATTTCTGGCACGAAATCCATATGGGCAAGAATGTCACGCTCAATGTCAATCCCTGGTGCGATTTCAACCAATACAGGCACTTTTCCACCCAAGGTAAATACCGCACGCTCCGTGACAAAATGCATGGTTTGGTTAATCTGGCGTGCCACATCTGCGTTCCAAGAAATCTGCCTAACGTTATTCACCAACTTACGAATATCCCCTTCACGGGTAATCTTTAACTGCCCGTTTTCACAGTGGATATCTAACCCTTTCGCAGTAAATGTTGAGCAAAAAACCACATGGCGGGCATTTTGTGTGATATCAATAAACCCACCTGCTCCTGGGCAAATATTGCCAAGTAAAGTGGCATTCACATGGCCGCTGGCATCCATTTCCCCTGCGCCCATATAGGTGATATCTACCCCCGCCCCGTTGTAGTAAAGCATCTGATCTTGGTGGCTGATCATCGCAGACAGGTTGCGGCCAATACCAAAATCAATCCCCCCCGCTTGAACTCCGCCCCAAATGCCAGATTCCACAGTGATATCCACGCATTTCGTGGCCTCTTCCTCTTGAATGATTGAACCGATCACATCATTCGGGATCCCTGTCCCTAAGTTAATCACACAGTTTTCAGTGAGGTAACGACAGGCGATACGCCCGATCAACTTGCGAATATCGAGCGGCAATGGTGTGGTTTGCTGTACAGGCGTGCGGATATCACCGCACAGTGTTGGGTCAAAGAACCAACTTGAAGACTGGCGGTGGTCTTCTTCTGGGTTATCACAAATCACAATGTGGTCAATAAAACTGGCAGGAACAGTAACGCGTTTCGGGTGCAAAGTGCCTTCTTCCACGCAATACTTCACCTGAGCAATGACTTTCCCACCGAAGCGTTTTGCCGCTAAAACCGCATGCAACACTTCCAACGACATGGCTTCTTCATCAGTGGTCAGGTTGCCTTTGCTGTCTGCATGCGTACCGCGGATCACCACAACATCCAGCGGAATTTCGGGGTACCACAACCAATCTTCCCCTTTAAAACTCACTTTTTCGACCAGCGGTGGCAGTGCTAGCGTTTTAGCATTCATTCGGCCGCCTTCTAAATCAGGGTCAATAAATGTCCCTAAACCGACTTTGGATAAACGACCAGGAAGACCTGCTGCCATCGCGCCATACAAATGCACCATTTGCCCTTGAGGTAAGCAGTAGGCCTCAACTTCATTGTCGTTGATCATCTGCATCCAACGCGGCGCTAATCCCCAGTGAGAGCCAATAATACGTTTCACCATGCCTTGATGTGCAAAATGTTGATTGCCGCGAATACGGTTACATTGCCCTGCCGCATGCACTAACGTTAATTGTTTTGGCGAACCTTCTGATAAAAAACGCTGTTCAATGGCAGACAAAATAGACTCAGCTGCGCTGGTTAATGTCATTCCCACAGTACAAATTGTATCGCCATCATTAATTAATTCAGCGGCTTCTTGTTTAGAGATAAACTTATTATTCATGATAAAACCTACCTAAAGGCTAATATTTCATAGCCCTTTATTTGATAAATTAAAAAAGAATTAGCTATTAGCTATTTAAAGAATAATATCGCTGTTTTAAATCTTTCTTACTTATTTTCCCATTCCATGTTCTTGGGAAATTACGGGTAAACATAATTTTTACAGGGACTTTATAATTAGGTATCCGTTCTTTTAGCCATTCCATAATTTCTTTACTGGTTAAACACACTTGGCTTTCTGGAATAATAAACGCTATCGGTTCTTCACCATAAATTGGGCTTTCTACTGGAATAACGGCGACTTCATTGACACCAGGGTAATTGGAAATTAAATCTTCAACTTCGATAGAATAAATTTTTTCCCCACCTCGATTAATCATATCTTTAATTCTATCTTGAATATAAAGAAAGCCGTCTTCATCCAGATAACCAATATCCCCAGTAAAGAACCACCCATCCTGAAACGACGTGGTATTTGCAGGGCTATCAGGCCAATAACGCTGGATGACAACATCCCCTTTAACCCAAATATTCCCTGTTTCATTTACCTGTTTTTCTTCACCCTTTTCACTTCTAATCGAAACTTTCAGCCCTGGAACTGGTGTGCCTGAACTGGCTTTTTTCGGGCTGTTTCGAATATCATCTAAATATACCGTTGCAGGGGACGATGTTTCCGTTAAACCATATATAGAATGAATTGATGTTTTTGCAAAAATATAAGATAGCTCTTTAATCGTTCCTTCATTTAAATGCCCTGCACCGCAGGCAATCATTTTCAAAGAATTAAATCTTTCTAAATTAATGCTTTTATTTTCTTTTATCTTTTGAACTAATAAAATGAAAACTGTCGGTGAGCCATGTAAAAAAGTAATTTTTTCTTTCGCAATTGTTGAAATCATTTCTTTAGCATTAAATTTTTGATGTAGAAAAATAGTTCCACCAATATGAATAAATAATGCCAAAATAGCCGATAGCCCAGTAATATGGTAAATCGGTACGGCTAATATCGTTTTATCATTTTCAGTTAATTTTAATGTTTGTTGATAAGCATAAACCGCTGACAAAATATTTTTATGCGTAATGACTGCACCTTTTGGTGCCCCTGTTGTCCCTGATGTAAAAATAATGACGGCGGGGTCTTCTTCATTAACATGATTCACAAACGTCATTTCATCCGTCAGTGTTAATGCTTTCCATTGAGAAAGGCTGATACCTTTCACATTAAAGTCCCCCAACCACGGCTGGTAGGTATCATCCCAAAAAATGGCATCTGCATTAATACGTGAAAGATGCTCTTTGCCCTCAAACTCCTTCATTTTGGTGCTTAATGGAATAACCTGAATACCCAGCCCCACCGCCGCATAAAATAGCTGGCAAAACTCTATGGTGTTTCCCCACCCCAAAATAATACGGTCGCCTTTTCGCAATTGTAGGGTCGATGTTAGCCAAAACATCGTTTGGTTGACCTTCACCAATAACTGGCGATAACGCCAATGCTGCTCTTCAAAAACAATAGCGACAGCATCAGGCTGCGTGTTTGCCCTATTTAATAGGCTTTGATAGATATTTGAATTTGATGCAAACATGGGCGCACTCCAACCAACGGATATCTCTTATTGGTATTCAATGTATAAAATGCCCCCTGCGAAATTAGTGCCAATGTTCACATATTGTTCACATCCTTTTTTTAATTGGATTAGTTATTTGCACAATTCGTTTGTTAAATATTTTTCGCTTAAGTGTCAATTAAAGGTGTTTTTTTGATTGCCGAGATAAATATTTACCTTTAGTTATCAACTTAACACTTAAGCTATCTCAGCTTAAGGGCGATTTTTTTACTGACTCGTTGTGCGCATTAACAACACCAGCGTAATTTCACCAATCAGATTTTATGCAAAAAAAACATTCTGTTTAAAGATGAAGTTCATGCACGCTGCACAGTTCACAACCTGATCACACCTAAAAATCGATAAAAAAGCTGGCGAATTGGCAATGGCTTGCTACAGTGGAACCATTAGCAATGGGATTATTGAATCAAATTCTTCGAAATAATTAAGGAGATAATCAATGGCAGACACACCGTATATTCCACCAAAAGTATGGCAATGGCAGCAAGGCAATGGCGGCAAATTTGCCAATATTAACCGCCCTGTTTCTGGTGCCACACATGAAAAAGAACTTCCAATTGGTAAGCACCCACTACAGCTCTATTCACTAGGCACACCTAACGGGCAAAAAGTGACAATTATGCTTGAGGAGCTGTTAGCGCTGGGTATTCAAGAAGCCGAATATGATGCTTGGTTGATTAATATTGGTGAAGGTGACCAATTTGGTTCTGGCTTTGTGGATATCAACCCGAATTCAAAAATCCCTGCATTAGTCGACAGAAGTGGTAAAGAACCTATCCGCGTGTTCGAGTCAGGTTCAATTCTTACCTATTTGGCGGAAAAATTTTCTGCCTTTTTACCTACCACACAGCCTGAGCGCGCCGAAACATTATCGTGGTTATTTTGGCAGATGGGCTCAGCCCCCTTTGCGGGAGGCGGTTTCGGTCATTTTTACGCCTATGCCCCTGAAAAATACGAATACCCAATCAATCGATTTGCCATGGAAACCAAGCGCCAGCTTGACGTGTTAGACAAACGCCTAGCAGACAATAAATACGTGGCAGGTGATAACTACACTATCGCTGATATCGCCATCTGGCCGTGGTATGGCGCCTTAGTCAAAGGCTGGCTATATGACGCCGCCGAGTTTTTATCAGTGCATGAGTACAAAAATGTCATTCGCTGGGCAGATGAAGTTTATGCACGCCCTGCAGTACAACGCGGCCGCCGCGTCAATCGCTTACAAGGCGATCCCGCACAACAAGTACGCGAACGCCACGATGCGAGTGATATTAACTAACCAATATCATCAAGGTGGCATATTGCCACTTTCAGACTGCTGACAAACCGATCAGGTTTGACTACAGACTGGATAGGTTTTGAAAATAAATTAGGAAAATCAATTTATTGATTTTCGGCTGATAACACAAAGCAGGAAAAACCACGCTTTATCCTGCTTTGTCAACAAACTAAAGGTGGCATATTGCCACCTTTAGTTCTTCCACATTATTCTTTGCTATACCGCCCCTGTACCCATTGTGCGCACAGCATAAAACTTAAACTGATCAACACTGCGATGCAGGCCATCGCCATGCCGCTGCCGATGGAGCCTTGCTCAAACTGCCGCCACACAAAGATAGATACCGTCTGCATTCCTGCGGGAGCGAGTAAAAGTGAGGAAACGAGTTCCCTCGATGCCACGGCAAATACCAACATCATCGCGGCCAATAAGCTTGGCAACACTAATGGGAACAGCACCAAACGCAATGTCGTTATTGCAGATGCGCCGTGTACCCTCGCCGCATCCGCTAAACTACCACCAATTTGTGTTAGCGCTGCGCTGCAATACCGCACGGGATATGGCAACAACAAACAACTGTAAGCAAGCAATAAAATGCCCCAAGTATGGTATGGCGTGACAGGCCAGAAAGGCTGATTCCACGCCAAAATCATCCCTACGGCAATCACTATCCCTGGAATGGAAATGGGTAATAAAGACAAGGCATCAATGATAACAGCCCCACGGATACGTTGAGAAACCACCAGCCACGCAGATAAAAACCCTAAAACCCCCGTTAATATCGCTGTTGCGCTGGCTAATGACACACTGGTTAATAACGCATCTAGCGCTTCCGCTTGGGAGTCAACCAAACCAGAGAAATGCCTTAAGGTTAAATTATCCCATGCTAAACCGCCTGAGACCGTCGATGAAAATGCGGTACCAAACATTGCCAGTAGCGGCATCCCGACGGCTAAAAAGCTCACCACTGCAAATACCCCGACAACAGGCCAACGCCATACCCCAAGAGAGCGTGTCACCAACGCCGCGGCTTTCCCTGTCGTCGTCGCCACATTTTTCCCCGAAACAATAGAACGTTGTAGCGTATAAGCAAAAATAGCCACACTCGCCAAAATCAACGATAACGACGCCGCACCAGGTAAATCAATCGGCCAATCCGCTAAACGCTGTTCAATATCCGTTGTTAATACACGAATACCATTCGGTGCACCTATTGCAGCAGGGATGCCATATTCTTCAATCGCTAAGGTAAACACCAACAATAACCCAGCCGCTATTGACGGTAAGGATAACGGAAAGGTAATCCTGAAAAAGGCCTGCCAAGGCGGTGCGCCATGAACTCGAGCCACATCAGCAAGACGGTTACCATTTGCCGCCATACTGCGTGAAACGGCAAAGTACAGCACAGGAAATAAATTCAGCGCCATGATTCCCATCATACCACCTAAGGAAAATATCGCGCTTCCTGGGCTAACACCAAACAACTGTTGGGAATACCCATTCGGCTGCAATGTCAGCATCCATGATAACCCTGCAATATAGGGTGGGATCAAAAATGGGATCAGAAAAAGTAAATCCCAAGTCTTGGCAAACGGCAAATTAAATAAGCCTCGCAACGCCCCTAAAGGGATCGCAATTACCGCACTAATGAGTGCAACGCCGACGCGGAGCAATAATGTGTTTTGTAGTAGTTCGGGTAACTCAGGCTCATTAATTAAATGAATAATCGGCGCGAACGGTTGGGAAAATAGCCCTTGCCCGAGTTGTGGAAACAGCGCCTGTAGCACAATAAAGCACAGAGGGATCACCACTAAAATGGCGAGTGCAATAATGATGATTAAAGGGAGGAAACGAATTTTTATCATTAGAAACAACACTCCTGCTGGGTAAGAGGCCTACCCAGCGGTTTGCTAATTATTGCCGAAAAAACTAACGGAACAAGGCGCTTAAACGAGAGAGAACATCGCTACGTTCTGCGCTATCTGTTGTGGCTTCTGGCAATAATGTCAGTGTCGAGAAATCAGGACGTTTCCCTGCAATATCCGCTCGAGCAGGCATCAACCATGCATTGGCGACGATCTCTTGGCCCTCAGCTGACAGCACGTAGTCAATAAACGCTTTCGCTTCATCAGGCTGTTTGCTGCTTTTTAAAATCATCATTGGTCGCGGGGCTATCGCGGTACCGCTACTGGGGAAAATAACTTCAATGGATTCACCATTGGCAATGCTGCCATAAGCCACGTAATCCACCGCACCAAATACAGCGGCTTTCGCCCCTTGTAGTACTGGGGTGAGCGCTTGTGCGTTTGGCCCCGAAATCACCATACCATTGGCTTTTAAATCAGCAAAAAGTGACCATGCAGCCTCTTTTTTTGCATTTTGTAAACCCAAAACTAAATCCAGTGATGCCCCAGATAATGCTGGGTCTGGCATCGTCACTTTATCCTTAAATACAGGCTGTGCTAAATCTTGCCAATCCGTTGGTTTTGGCGTGCCGCTTTTACTGTTCCACACAATACCAAGAGCTGAAATCCCTTGGGCGACATAATAAGGGGTTTTAAATCGCGCAGGCACTTGCTGTGCATTTGGACTTTCATAGGCCAACAACCAGTTTTTTTGTTGTAAATCAACGGCGGTATCCCATGAAGCGGAAATCAGCACATCCGCACGCGGGTTTGCTTGTTCGGCCTCAAGCCTAGCCATCACTTTGCCCGTTGTGGCCTGAAATACATCCACCTTCGTGCCTGTTTGTTTTTCAAACCCTGCGGCCAGTTGTTTTGCCATCGCGCCAGGCCCCGCGGTATACACAGTAATGGCTTGCGTTGAAACAGAAAACAGTGCACAGGAAAGGCTAAGGCTCATGGTAATACCCTTTAGTGAAAAAACGTGTTTTGCGGTTAACTTTTGCATGGAATTTCTCTCTTCATAAGGTCGTCAAACGGTCAATTTTGCCATTTCGCATATGGGCGATTTGGTGTGCTAACGTATTGGCTTCCGCGGGATCGTGAGTGACATACACCGCAGTAATTTCCAGTGTCCTCAGCAATTGCGCCATTTCTTCACAAAGAGATTGGCGCAGGGCGATATCGAGGTTGGAAAGAGGTTCATCGAATAACAAAATTTCAGGTTCAGCAATAATGGCTCGAGCCAATGCGACGCGCTGCTGCTGCCCGCCAGACAAATCCGCGGGTTTTCGCTTGGCAAAATCCATTAATCCAACACGCTCAAGGGCCTGAACTACGCGAGCTTCAATCTGCTGGCGACCCACTCCCCGCATTCTCAAAGGAAATGCAACATTCTGCGCAACGGTCATATGCGGCCATAAAGCATAATCTTGGAATACCATGCCGAGGTTGCGTTTCTCTGGGGGGACGAGGTGGTGAGCACTTGCGACGATATTGCCCGAAAATTGGATAGTGCCATCAGTGGGCTGCAATAAGCCTGCTAACAGTTTGAGCAAGGTACTTTTGCCGCAGCCAGATGGCCCCAGTAGTGCTAAAACCGTGCCTTTTTCCACCGTTAAGTCGATGCCATTAAGCACATATTGTTGTGAAAAAGCCTGTGATAGATTTTGTATTGCGATCATGGGTAAGTCGCTCGCCGTTTGCCTGAAAGGCAAAATAGTCGAGCACTCACTCGATGAAGAGAGAGCCTGTTGCATCATCTTGGTATCCTCTTTGGGACTTAATCGTTGCCGATGATGCTACGGGGGTAATACGTCAGATTGATGAAGGTTTTGTGAATGGAAAATGACAACTTAATAAATCTATTATATTTATATAAATAATATTTTAACAAATATAAAACATTCAATTTGATTGAAATCACAAATTTAAATTTATTTTTTAATAGAAATATAAAAATATATTTTTAATTTTTAAATATCATCTAAAAACAACATTAATTCACTCATTAACGATGCGTGCAATCACATTAAAACACCTTTATTGAAAACAAATCAACAATCATCCACCCTATTGATGAATACTTTTTAAATGGATTCTATTCTGTACTAACTATTGCTATGCTTGCTACACCATAAAACGAACCAAAAAAATCAATTAATTACAGGTTAATAAAGCAATTTATTCACCATGGGGTTTATTTTCTTTTTTTAGCGAATTAATTCATATCCATAAAATTTAAATTATAGAAATTTTATTATTAATTTTTATAGGTACTCCAATTAATTTTAATTAAAATGAGGTTCACCTAATATGTCAAATAAAGAAAAAGATAATATTTTATTAGATTCCGAATATGAACATGTTCCCGTTCCCCTCGAACACCGAAAAAGTTTTGCCTCGGTTTCTGCTGTTTGGTATAGCTTCCCTTTAGTATTAACCAGTGCTGTTATTGGTGGCGTCGTCACTGCCATGTTAGGGTTTAAAATGGGCGTTACCGCTATTTTAGTGGGTAACTTATTACTGTGTTTAGTCATTGGATCTTTAAGTTATTTAGCTGGGAAAACCGGGGAAAATTTCGCGATCTCCGCAAAAAGAACCTTTGGGCAGCGTGGATATATCGCTGTTTCAGGTTTGCTTGCCACTGTTGTTATCGGCTGGTTTGCATTAATGGTCGGCCTTACGGGTGATACAATGTTCCGCTCATTTGGGCAGGACTTATTACTGATGACGATTTTAGGTGGAGTGCTATATGTTGGCGCAACCTTCATCGGCATTAAAGCCCTCGCCATTTTGGGGTATATCGCAGCACCAATGTATTTGATTTTAGGGTTAATCTCCGTTTACATTGCGATGAAAAGTGGCTCTTCAGATATTCTCAATTACCAACCGTTAGCAGGTGCTGGAGCATTATCTTTTGGTGTTGCAGTTACCATGATTTTCTCCACGTTTACAGATTCAGGCACCATGACGGCTGACTTTACTCGCTGGGCAAAAAATGGCAAACAAGGTTTTCTCGCTGCCTTTACTGCCTTCCCGATTTCCAAATTTTTTGCGGAAGTGATTGGTGCAATTATTGTGGCAACTGGAGTGGTCATGCACCCAGAAGTCACGGGGGGTGATTTCATCACTATTTTAGCAAATTCAAGCCCACTGCTTTCCGTACTCGCGATTATTTTTGTGTTTGTTAACTTGGGCGTTGGCTGTACTCACTGTTTGTACAATGGTGCGGTAGGTTGGTCTCATATTACTAAAGGTAAAATGAGAACCTTAACCATTATTCTGGGGGTTATTGGGATCATCGTTGCTGTAACAGGCATTTGGAATGCATTCCAAACATGGTTGAATTTACTGGGTTTAATTGTGCCGCCAATCGCTGCCATTATCATCATGGATCAGTTAGTACTCAAACGTAAAAATAACGAAGCAAAAAATTGGCAGCCCTTAGCGTTCGTTTCTTGGATACTCGCCTCTGGCATTGCGTTAATCGTGAATGCTTATGCTCCAGAACTCTCCGTTGTCGTTGCTGGGTTAGTTTCATCCTCGATTATCTATTTGATTGGCCATCGATTTTCGAAATAATTTTTAATGGTTGGGGGAGTATCACTCCCTCAACTTCTTCTATTTCAACCTAATCCCATAATCCTTATTCTGAATAACGAACAAAAAAATAATAATCCAATGATTATTAACGTTTCTATTGATTAGACTATTTTCATCTAACTCATCCCTATCTTTTATTTGACATTCATCACATTCCTGATTATTTTAGCGGTATAGACGTCTAGATATCCATTTGTGGATCTATGATATAACCAATACATCCAAGGGGATCAGCGTGATAACACTCAAGAATGTCAGCAAGATCTACAGCCGTAATAAAAAACAGACCGTAGCGGTTGATAACATCAACCTCAATATTGCGGCTGGGGATATTTTTGGCATCATCGGTTATAGCGGTGCAGGCAAAAGTAGCCTCATTCGTTTGCTAAATCGGTTAGAAGAGACTACTAGCGGTGAAATAATTGTTGGGCAACATAATATTACCCACAGCGATGAGAAAGCAGTTTTAAAAATACGCCAATCCATAGGCATGATTTTTCAGCACTTTAATTTACTGTGGTCACGGACAGTGCGAGAGAACATTGAATTTCCATTGCAAATTTCAGGGTTCGATAAAAAGAAACGTAAAGCCCGTGTTGATGAATTAATGGCATTAGTTGAGCTAACCGATAAGGCTGATGAATACCCATCCATGCTGAGTGGAGGGCAAAAACAACGGGTTGGTATCGCACGCGCCCTTGCCAACAACCCTGATGTTTTATTGTGTGATGAAGCAACGTCTGCGCTAGACCCAAAAACCACACAAACTATTTTGCAATTATTGGCACGTATTAACCGCGAGCTGAATATCACCATCGTGCTAATTACCCACGAAATGCAGGTCGTCAAGAGTATCTGCAATAAAGTGGCTGTCATTGATAAAGGCCGTATTGTTGAGGAAGGGCTCGTTAGCCAAGTATTTCATGACCCGCAACATACAATTACACGGCAGTTTTTATCACAAAGTGAGGTTGCGACAGATACCCCTGAAGACTTAAAGGCAATATTGACTGATGGCCCGATTATTCGCGTCGTTTTAGATGAAGAAAAACAGAGCCATTATTTGCTGTATGACTTAATTTCTCAATTTAATGAGCCGATTAAATTGATTAAAGGGGCGTTTAACCAAGGTACTGGCTTTTTATATCTTCAATTTCTACCTGAAACTGAAAAATTAACGGATGCTATTGAGTATCTTAAAAATAAAAGAAATATCGTTGTTGAGGTGATTTAGTCATGGATGATATACAGCATTGGGTTAGTGGCTATTTACCCTATTTAAAATTGCATGTTTTGGGCATTGAAACCCTCAATACGTTATATATGACATTGGTCTCTGGTGCGTTATCGGGCATGTTGGGAATTTTAATTGGTACTTTTTTATTTTTAACCGCACAAGAGGGTAAAAAAGAAAATATTGCGGTTTACCGTGTGCTTTCTTTTATTGTGAATATCTTCCGTGCTGTGCCGTTTATTATTTTAATCATTTTATTATTCCCTGTAACCAAATGGATCGTTGGCACTATTTTAGGGGTTAACGCGGCACTTCCTGCCTTAGTGATTTCAGCGAGTGCTTTCTATGCAAGGTTAGTGGAAATTGCCTTACGCGAGGTCGATAAAGGGGTTATTGAAGCTAGCCAGTCTATGGGAGCAAAACTGCACACCTTGATTTTTAATGTATTGATACCCGAGTCTTCCCCTGCTTTGATTTCAGGCTTAACGGTTACGCTGATTTCATTAGTGGGAGGCACCGCGGTTGCTGGTGCAATTGGTGCGGGCGGGTTAGGAAATTTGGCCTATTTAGAAGGATTCCAACGCAGCCATATGGATGTCGTTTGGGTCGCTACATTAGTGATTTTAGCCATTGTTTTATGTATTCAAGTGATAGGAGACACCCTAGTTCGGTGGATTGATAAACGTTAATAACATCAACCTAGGTCAACGAATTATTAATTTTATCTACACTCAGCTAATTAGGAATAACAGTATGAAATTATCATTATTAACACGTTTTGGGGCATTATTAATTACCAGTTTAGCACTAACTGCTTGCCAGCCAGACCAACAAGAAAAAAGCAATAAATTAACAATTGGAGCATCTTCAACACCCCATGCGGAAATATTAGAGTTCGTTAAACCACAGCTCGAAAAAGACGGAATTAATTTAGATATCCGTGTATTTAATGATTACATTATTCCGAACCAAGCATTGGCTGACAAAGAATTAGATGCGAACTTTTTCCAGCATGTTCCATATTTAAATAAAACATTGGCAGACCACCCAGATTGGAAACTCGTGTCTGTTGGCGCAGTGCATATGCACCCATACCGCTTTTTTTCGCAAAAACACAAGAGCCTGCAAGACTTACCCAATGGAGCAAAAGTACTGAGCAGCAACAATATTTCCCAACACGGTCATATTCTAAAATTGTACCAAGACGAAGGTTTAATTAAATTACGCAGTGATATTGACCCTGATGATGCAACCATTGACGATATTGTTGAAAACCCACGTAACTTACAGTTTTTATTTACTTATGATGCACCATTAATGCCGCAAATTTATAAAAATGGCGAGGCCGATGTTGCCTCTATTGATAGCCATTTTGCGATTAATGCCGGTTTAGATTTAACGAAAGACGTCATTTATAGCGAACCTGCAGCTAACAGTAAATTTGCCAATGTGGTAGTGACGCGTGAGGATAACCAAAATGACCCGCGAATTACGAAACTGATGGCTGCACTGAAAAGCGATGAAACGAAGAAATTTATTTTAGATAATTATAAGGGTGAGGCGGTACCAGTTCCTTAATTTTCCTACTCTAATGATTAAGTTGAATGAAATATTTTAGTTAAACTTCATTCAACTTAATCTTATTTATAAAGCATATCGATGATTACACTACTCTTCATCACTCCTTTTTCAATACTCTGAGCCTGAGCATAAGGTTTTGCATAAAAGCTAATATCAAACTGATTATTGTTATTCGCACTAAATCGCGTATTCGTCCCTGATAAATCAATGGGGGTGGCATCTAACCAAGATAAATAAATACCAACACCCGATAAGTTTGTTTTTAGTTCACCACCCGTCCCATTATTAAGGGCACCTTGGCTACCTGGGCGAAACTTAATATCGATATGACTGGGCTTAAAGCCACTTTTCTGGCAATCAACAATAAACTGCGTCTTTACCGCAGGTTGCTTTCCTGCCAATAAATCACCTTCATTAATGACTTTAAAATCAACGATTTTGTTAAACCCCTTTCCATCATTAATGTCGCAGGTAATATTCACGATATCGAGCGAAATCTTTAATATTGTATCGGGTAACACTTCATCAGAAAAAACGTAATGTGAATAGCCAATCAGAATAGTGGCAATTAAAGAAGCTGATATCTTTTTATTCATATTATTATCCACATTAAATATATTTAATCTTAATTGTAATATGTGTATTCCCACTGCCTAAATTGATAGACTGCCCTCCAAGCGGTAGTACAACAGGCTTTACTTTGATTTTTATCTTCATCAAAGACGCGCCTATTTTTTTAAAAAAGAGCTCTTGCCCCATAGGAACCCCCGAGCCAACAGTACCGACTTGGTCATCTTCCCATGAAACAAGGTAACCCAATGTCGTATTTTTTGAGCCAATATATCCCGAGGAAGCCATTGTTAAATGGGGGTTTGCTGGCTCAAACCGTATTGATATTCGCTGCGGCTTAATCGTTCCTGAGCAATCTAATGAAAGTATCGAATGCCCTTCAATTTCACCCGATAAAATCGTTGCAGCATCGAGAGATCCAAAACTCACATCATCTACAGTTGCAGGTAAACAAGTCGCTATTCTCACATTCATACTAAACTGCGATTGAATAGCTTCACCAACAATCGATGTTTGCTTTGGCACTTCACCATAACTTGGTAGCGCACTAAGTATGAAGAAACCAGCAAGCAAAATAGACCTGAACATAGTTGCCCTTAACTAATTAAATGTCAGCTTAATATTCAAAGCCGTATTTGCCGCCCCTGGAGAAACAACATCGCCCAATGCGATAGGCTTTACTTTAATTGGCACACTGAAACTTGCCGCAGTGGGCTTAGTGGTTGGCGTAATCACAGTGCCATTAATCGCTAATGCGGTATCGACTGGCTTAACCGTAGAACTTCCCCATTTTAATTGATATCCAACTGTTGAATTTCCTTTTGTATTCATTATTCCATTAGCCACATCTTTCACGCCATCAGCGGCCGTAAACGCTAACGTATAATTTGCGAGCGTTGTATCGCAGGTCACTGTTAATGTCATTACTTTATCTGCCACAGTTCCCTTCTTGATATCCCCCGCCGCTTGGTCACCAAAAGCCACATCAGCAACACTAGCACTACAAGATGCTTTTACGGTCATACTTAAATTTGATGTTACGGTACCGCCAGTCACATTAGAGGCAAAACTGGTCGCGTTAGCAGAAACAGAAAATAGAAAGCCAAGAGAAATAAATAACGTTTTCTTTATCATGATTCACTCCTTTTAATTTAATTTCACATTAATCGTTAATGCGGTGTTCGCTAACCCAGGAATAGGCTGTGTTGATAAAGCAACAGGCTTTACCGTCACTGGGATCGTAAAGTTATTGGTTGTGGGTTTTGAATTAGGGGTAATTGCCGTGCCATTGATCACCACCGCACTATTAACTGGCTTCACAGTGTTATTTCCCCACGTAAATTGATAACCAACCGAACTATTCCCTTTTACATTAATAATGCCTGTCGTTGCGTTGTTTACGCCGTCTCTACCTGAAAAACTTAAAGTATATGCAGGAAGTACTGCATTACAGGTAAATGCAATATTGATTGTTTTAGCGGCAATCGAATTCGCTCTTACTGAACTCGCTGTTTGCACTCCAAAAGCCACATCGTTGACAGAAACTGCACAGGAGGCATTGTTTATCAGTGTCATCGATGTTGGTGCACTAAAAGCCACGGTTTCTTTTTGTAATGTCCGGCTGTTTTCACCAATTCGTGAATAAAAATTTCGGGTTAACATATATGTCGGGTTAACGGTTGTTTTTCCTGGGGGTGGCTTCTTTTGTAAATAGACAACACCTGAGTCTGTACTGCCACCTGGCCCAGCTAAGTTGGTATAGCCTGTTCCGCTTGTTTTATAATCCGCCAGTAATAACCAAACCGTATTTCCACAACTTCCAGTTGAACGAAATCTTAAATAACCATCCGCCGAGTTTTTATCTACAGTTCCATAAGAACAGTCATTAGGAGAGGCTCCAAATTTATCAACGATATAAATAAAGTTGCCTGTTGTATTGCCTGCTCCACTTGATGCTCGTAGACATTGCCCTGCAAACGTAATTGGCGCCCCAGGGTTCCCAAAAGAATAGAGTTGGTCACCGACTTTTTTGTTCGTAACATCAATTTGCGCTGGAAAGTTATATTTCAACGATAAGCTTCGACACCTTGCCGCAGAGGCATCGAGTGAAAAAAGCAAAATCATTAATGCGATGAAATAATAAGACTTTTTATTCATGCTAATGTCCTTAACGAAGCTCAATAACACGCCTAGCCCCGTAATCATCAATGGCCTCAACCGTGACTTTCCCAGATAACGATTGCTGTAAATTCACTTCACTGAAAGGGGGAAATAAACTCATTGATTGCTCAATTTCTTTTGATAAAGCCAATGGACGACCATTCACAAACACCTGAGTCAATGCAAAATAATAGGGTGTTGGGTTTTTCAACACAGATCCTGAATACGTGAGGTTTTTCTCTGCATCTTCACGGGCCTCAGCGAGTACTTTGGGGCGATAAATCAGTTTCACTTGCGTATTCAAAGCAACAGCGAGGACGTTACCTTCATCAGCAGAAGCAATAGGGGGGATTTCCTGAACATTTAACCAAAACAAAGACTCTTTATCTTTGGGTAAAATATCATTCACATAAAGTAAGCGGATTAACTGTTTTTCTTCACCCGCAATTTTAAACAAATTAGGTGCTGGTATAAAAAAAACATCATTGCCACTTAAATTATCAACCCAAACCTGACCGCCATAGGTTTTATCGCTATTATTTTTTACTTCAATAGCAATATTTTTACGCCCCTCATCATAGATAAACCGAGTCCCATTCAAAGTAAATGCAGAATAAGCATTTGCGCAGGTAAACAACGATATCAATATAATAAAATGCGATGCCATTTTATTAATTACATTCGACTTCCATAATTTTATTTTCATTTGATTCTATATTTTCCAAATTTAATGTACATACCTCATTATCTGAGGAAGAAATAAAAATCTTTTTCGGTTTGTTAAGTAAGTTTAAAAGTAACACTCCACCATTAGAAACAAACCCGACATATTCATTACTTTCTGTTCTTGCCGAACTACCCGCTGAAACAAATTGACCGTCTGATTTTTTCAGCCTTAATATATATCTATAAATCGTTGAGAATTTAAACTCACGATAAATAATCGCCTTATCAGTTGGCACAAACCCCTGTACTGAATCCAGCAACTCTATGTCATTAGGAACTTCTTCTGTATTGATTTTTAAATTATTTTCAACGTAAGGTGATACCCCAATGACCGTATTACCATTTCTATCCGTAGGGGGGGAGTCATTAAAGGTAATATTTTTAATATTGCTAATATTCGCAATGGCGACCGTATCGCGCCGAACATTACTCAACAATAATCCCGTTTGCTGGGTTGCAAGTAAGCTTCCTGATGCATTTATTGAGCCTGTTGTTTTATTCTCATTTTTCGAAATTGCGAACCCCGTATTAACAATATCTTGATTAACCCCGAAATAAGCAGAATTAGACCAACTTTCGCGGTCTTTATTTGTATTTACGCTATAGTTGATTTTTTCATTAATATTACCTGCAACACCTGAGTTAAAACTCGATTTATTTCTACGGTCATAATTCACCGAGTTTGTCCAATAATGATTCTTATCAAATAAACTAAATGGAATATTCACACCAACAGATAAAACATAGTTATCACGGTCATAATCATTTAACTTTTGGTAATCTGCCGATACAGATAAATCCACACCTTTCAAAGTTGTGTTGTAGGTAATATTCGCACCGACTTCATTATGTATTTGGCTACGATATGTTTGAACCCAACCTGAAACACTGACAAAACTATTATCAAAATTCTGCGATAAGATAGTTTCATAACGTTCTTTGCGATTACTTCGATGATATAACGCATTTGAATTAAACTCATTAAAATCAACATAGTCCTTACCTGTATAACGGTAAGCTAATAACTGTAAATTCGTATTATTGGACAATGAGTTAGCATATTTAAGCATATAACTAATCCCAGATTGCCGAGATTCTGACATAGTTGGAGTTTGCTTTTGAAACGTACTCACGGCTGTATTTAAATTAAATGAGATCGCACCAAATTGACCTAAGTCTTTACTCGCACCTAATCCTGCACTTTTATAATCATTATGCAAAATACCTGCGGTATGAAAGGTAAAGTGAGTGAGTCCATAATCGAATGCACCAAGAAAAAACAAACGGTTTTCTCGCTTTCCCGTAACCTCTCTTTCTCCTACTGCGACGTTATAATTAATTTCATTGGCACGCAGTAAAGATGGAAGCGTTGCAACAGGGTAATAACGAACTGTTTTTGTTCCGTTATTTTCTTCAACTGTCACCGTAATATCACCATTACTCACTGGTGATATATCTTTTAACTGATAGGCACCCGCAGGAACCACTTGTGAGCTTAAAATATACCCATTTTGCGATATGGTAATTTTCGCATTCGAATTAACAACGCCAGAAATAATAGGAGCATAGCCTCGCATTTCCCAAGGACGCATATCTCTTTCAGAGCGTAAAGACAAACCATAAAAAACAAAATTAGGTAAAATAGATAAAGATGTTAACGTCTTACCGACAATAAAACTGCCTTGTATTGGCTTAATTGCAGTAGATATAGTGGCTTCAGACGTTTCAGTTCCTGAATCATTAAGGTAACTACTACGGACATAGGCCACCCATCGGCCAATGTTAGAATATAAATCAAAATCACCATAAACTTGAGTTTTTTCAGAAGACGTTTTTGATATATATCCTGAATAATTCACCTTAATGCCTGGAATGCCATAATCCCATTCTTGCTGATTTTTGGTCTCATCCAAAGCAATTTGAGGTACACTAAAAGACAAAGTCTGCTTTGCGTTATCAAACAAAACTTCGGCGCCTGGGTACTGGCTAATCTTGTAGCAGTTTCTCGCCGCGTCAAAATTATTTGCAAGCAAAGTCAGGTTAATCGGTAATGATAACTCTGATATCCAGTCTGAGTTTAAGCATAAAACCTCTTTATCCTCTGGTAAAATAATGAGTTCTTTTCGATTAATAGAACGACGATTAAAAATGACTTCAACAATATAATGACCTGCAGGGTATTTAACACTTTCATCAAAAACGCTTGCAGCTTGCGGTTGAACTCCTCCATGTAAGAAGTCCATATTTAAATTTGCATCTGCGTAAAATGGACTTACTAACAGGGATAACATAAAAGCATTAATCGGTTTTAAACGCATTGATATTATCCATAGCTATTTGTAAGTTAAAATAAGGGTCAAAGACCCTTTTTATTTATTAATATTAATTACTTATATGCTACGGCATATGTTGCGCTTGAAATCACTGTACCTTCAGTCACAGTTTGACCTGTCGTCGCTAACATTCTTGCTTTGAATTTCATGTTTCCAATAGCATCAGTACCATTGCCAAAATCAACGGTTTGGCTGTTATACGTGACATCTTGGTTAGGCGTTGTCGAGTTGGTTGCTGTCAGTTGGATTGACACGCCATTAGCAGTCCCTTTCATGTTTGCAAGGCCTGAGTTAGTAAACCCTGCGCTCTGCCAACCCACTTGGCCGCTAGTTTTTTTCAAGCATTCATCAGTACGTGGGACTAAATCAAACTCAACATAATCACCATTTTTATCTGCAGTGGTCATTTGGCCTAGATCGATAGTTGATTTAACTAGTCCACCCACTTCTGTATCGATATCACAGGTTTCTGATGTCACTGCGCCAATGAACTGAACTTCACCGGTATTAGCAAAGGTATATCCACTGAATAGCGCGCCACTTACCATTAATGGTAATAATAATTTTTTCATTAAATAACTCTCCATATTTGTATACATATTAATTTTTTAATTAATAATCAAACTACGAAATAAAAACTTAAACATTAAGAATTATCATTTAACTCATTAAATGATAAAAATTCTTCCCAAGATACATCTAGTATTTTCAATATGTCATTTAACATTGTAACGGTAATGTTTGTTATTCCATTCTCATACCGGGATACTTGCTGCTGACTCACATTCAACATAACACCTAAATCCTTCCCGGTTATGTCCATGCGTTTTCTTTTATTTCTAATAAAACATCCAATTTTTTTATTAAAAATATTTGGTCTTATAAAACTAGAGTGTTCATTCATTCCTACCCCCTATTTAATTATAAAATTCAAATATTCAACATAAGTAGGATTTCGCATAATATATTGGCACATGATATTAGAGTAAAAACGTTTGTGCCGATCGATAATATAATATTGATAGCTACCACCTATCACAATAGATTATTTGATCGGAAATACCGATCATCTAAATAAATAAAACTCAATTAACTAACTGATAATAAACGGTTGCTTTATTTTTTGATAATATATTTAATGTTATATTTTTAATTTTTTAATTACAAAATTTAACATATAAATTGATATTTTAAATTGATTGTGAAATATAATATTACATATAGTTACATTTATTTTTATATAGAAACATGGGAGAGAAATAACATTAAAATAAAACCAAATAGCATTTAAATCATATTAACAAGGATAAAATGACAATATTTTCCAATGGAAAATTAAATATCAAAGGAATACCAAACTCATAACCCATTTTATGGGTAATGTAAAAATAAAAAAATTAACTTATTAAATGAGTATATTTTAGATAAGTAAAATGGAATAGTGATGCATTTGTTTCATAATGAAAACAAATTAAGCTGTTACACGAAAATGAATATTATTAGTGATTACCATTCTATTAAATGATAATCACTAATAAAAACTACAATTTACAAAAAAATAACAGTACCGAAATCAAAATTTATAAGTGCACCCCAACATATCGCTGATAACGTATTGGCTTTAGCTTGGTTAAATCCACCAACACCAAACCATCGATACAATCATTGAATGATGGGTCTGTACCAAAATCCATAAATTGCACGCCACCAGGCTCACATAGCTCAGTGTACTGCTTATAAAGTGTCGGGATAGAACAACCGATGTTATTTAATAAGCTTTTGAGTTTTACCAAGTCTTCTTGGTAATTATCACCAGTGAATTGCGCTAACACCTGCGGTAAAGAGGCTGGATAGGGCTTGTGGGATTGTGCCATTGACTGTTCAGCAGAAAAATATAAGCGGTAAAAAGTGATCAATAAATCACGCGCGGCGATAGGCATCGCCCCCGAAATGGAGACAGGGCCAAATAGATAACGGTATTGGGGGTATTTGGCTAAATAGGCCCCAATGCCTAACCACAAATAATCCAACCCACGTTTTCCCCAATATTTCGGCTGAATAAAACTACGGCCTAATTCAATACCTTGAGCAAGAATGGGAAGCATGCCTTCGTCATAGTGGAATAAGCTAGAACTGTAGATCCCCGCTAACCCTTTGGTTTCAATTTGCTTTTCAGTGGGGATAAAACGATAAGCGCCAACGATATCGAGCTCATCGTCATCCCACAACACCAAGTGATAATAATCGTCATCATAGCTATCTAAATCACGGCGCTTGCCTGAACCTTCCCCTACCGCACGAAACGAAATCTCACGAAGTCGCCCTAATTCACGCAATATGGGCGAGCGAACTTCTTGATGCCGTTGATAAAGGTAAATCGCTTTGCCATCTGGCGATGTCCCCAAACGCTCACAAGCCGCCAATGCTTTTTTCAGCTCAAGTCGGTCTTCAGGTAATGCAATTGCCGCTTCACTGCTAAACAGCCCTTCTCTTTCTTTTCCTAATAAATAGACATGGCGGCGAAAGCGTTCTGCCAATTCGTGGGCTTTCGTGTGGCCATCATACCAATGACTAAAAGGAATACGCCCCCCAACACGAATTTTGAGTTTTTTACCCCGTTGCTGAAACATTTCTCTGACTAACATCAACGTGGACAACGGCTTGTAAACCAATGATGCCAAATAAAACAAATGGCTATTTCGCCCCTGAATATGCATTGGCACAATCGCAGCGCGCGCTTTCGCGGCTAAGCGTAAAAAACCCGTGCGCCAGTGATTATCGCGAATGCCTTTACTACTGAGCCGTGAAACCTCCCCCGCTGGAAATACAATTAGCGCCCCGCGGTTATCCAAGTGCTGTTGCATTGCTTCCACTTGCTGGCGATTGGTTCGGTTGTTGATATTATCAACGGTAATAAACAAGCTTTTTAGTGGTTCAATATAGTTAAGAAACTGGTTTGCAACAATTTTCACATCAGGGCGTACGGTTGCCACGGTTCGTAATAATGCTAGTCCATCTAACGAGCCTATTGGATGGTTTGCCACTAAAACAACAGGGCCTTCTGCGGGGATATTTTCCAAATCACCATCCGTTAATTCACAGCGAATATTGAAATGCTCAATGACTTGTTCAATAAGATCCAACCCTTTCAAATGAGGGTAGTCTTGGGCAAATTGACTAAATTCTTTTTCGAAAAGGAGGCGTTTTAATACACTGCGTTTCCATGCAGGTGGGGCTTGATGTGGGTATATATCGTGGAGTAAGGCATCGACACTAAACATCATGTTATCTCCATCCGAGCTGAGTTACTGCGAACTTAAGTCAGATGCATGACAACATGATGGTAGTTTTATGACAAAGTGATGAAACAATGAACAGACTACGCCTGCTGGCGAGTTGCCGCTAGAACGATCTCACGGATACACACCGATTGTGGCTGTTGATAAGCAAAACGAATGGTATTGGCAACATCCTCTGCTGACAACACAAGTCCCCCCATCTCTTTTTTCCACTCTTGGTAACCTGATTTAATCCCTTCATCTGTGGTATGGCTAAGTAATTCTGTTTCAACCGCTCCTGGTGCAATGGTGATCACACGAACATTATGCGGGGCAAGCTCTTCGCGTAAATTTTCAGAAATACCGTGAACAGCAAATTTAGTGCCCACATACGCCACATGGTTTGGAAAGGTTTTTCGCCCTGCAACTGAACTGATATTAATAATCGTGCCACTTTTACGCGCAACCATGCCATCCGCAACTGCATGAATGCCATTCAACACGCCTTTAATATTCACCTCCACCATGATATCCCATTGATTTGGATCTTGATTAGTCATGTCACCTAAAAGCATAACACCTGCGTTATTGACTAAGCCATCAACTGGGCCAAACTGCGCCTCTGCTTCTTTAACGGCATTCACAAATGCGGTTCTATCCGTAACATCTATAGATTTACATAACGTATTAGGTAAATTTAATGCCAACATTGGCTCAATACGGCGTGCCAGTAATAAAAGTGCATGACCTTCATTGGATAACATTTTTGCCGTCGCAAGACCAATACCTGAGCTCGCGCCAGTAATCACCACTAATGATTTTACATTTTGCATATTGCGTCCATATAAATTTAATTGATGTCTAAAACCATGAGCAGACTATATTTCATCCGTAAGTTGCATTAAAATGGTTTATTCTTCTCACAGACATCAAAAAAATCTATGGATTATCGCCAACTTCACGCCTTTATCGCCGTTTTCGAAGAACGCAATATCACCACGGCTGCACGACGGTTATTTCTCACACAACCTGCGCTCTCAGCAACGATCAAAACGCTGGAAGATAACCTAGGCACTCAGCTGTTTAAGCGCTTACCAAGAGGCGTTGATGTCACTGAAGATGCACGAATTTTATACCCTCACGCACAACGCATGGTGGCTGAACTAGACACGCTGGCAAGCAGCTTTAAACGTGAAAAAAACCGCCAGCCTCTGCAAATTGGCATTGAAGAGGATATCGCTAATCAGCACATTTGCGCGTTCCTAAAACAAGTTCAAGACCCTGATTTTCATTTATTAATTGTCCTAGAGTCGGGTTGCAAAGGGGATATCCGTCTTGCTTGCGAAGAAATGCGCTGTGAAGATGAGCTGTTTATTCCACTCATTAGTGAGCCCTTTGTTTTAGCAATGTCACCTGAGCACCCGCTCGCCAGTAAAAAGACCATGACATCCGCTGAGTTACACGGATTGTGTTGGGTTATGTGCCCTGAGCTCACTTGGCATCAGCGTTTTTTACCGATTTACGGCGCGACGGCAAACTCCCCTTCTGCTCATGCCAGCACCTTTTCCCTCGCGCTTGGTCTAGTCGCGCTCAACTTAGGCGTAGCAATCGTGCCGCAATCCCTTGCCAGTGAACATGCCAATATTGTTTTTCACCCTTTGCCAACTCATGCACTTTCTCGGCGTATTGGCGTATGTTATGCCATCCAATCATTATCTTCCCCTGCGGTAGAGCAGCTTATCAACCATTTAGCTCGTCAATAGCCGTCGACACTTTTGACGATCACGGAGTTCGCCAAACGCTACAAGACGATGCTAGACAAATCAAAAACAATAAATTCAATCAGTTAGATAACAATAAATTTACCTTAAAAATTGGCATAAACCCTGCATTAGCTTAAGTGTTAAGGCGGCAATGACCGCTACATAAAAACACAGGAGCAATGTTGATGGAAAAAGTCATCACCGTCTGCCCGTATTGCGCCTCAGGCTGTAAAATATACCTGAAGGTGGAAAACGGGAAGATCATCGGCGCAGAGGGCGCAAATGGTCACACCAATGAAGGGGAGCTCTGCCTAAAAGGTTATTATGGCTGGGACTTCATTCACGATACGAAAATCTTAACGCCTCGCTTAAAAAATCCGATGATCCGTCGTGAGCGTGGTGGCAAACTTGAAGTGGTTTCATGGGAAGAAGCCATTGAATTTGCCAGTTCTCGATTACTGGCAATCAAAGAAAAATACGGCCCTAAAGCCATCATGACGACAGGTTCATCCCGTGGTCCAGGGAATGAAGCCAACTTTGTGATGCAGAAATTTGTTCGAGCGGCAGTCGGTAGCAATAATATCGACTGCTGCGCACGTGTCTGACACGGCCCTTCGGTTGCAGGTCTGCAGCGTTCGGTCGGTAATGGCGCAATGAGCAACTCAATTGTTGAAATTGAGGATACCAAATGTATTTTTGTCTTCGGTTACAATGCCGCGGACTCACACCCTATTGTCGCTCGCCGAATTTTAAAAGCGAAAGAAAAAGGGGCTCAAATTATTGTTTGCGATCCGCGTTATATTGAAACTGCGCGCATTGCAGATATTCACTTACCTTTGAAAAACGGGTCAAACATTGCGTTACTGAATGCGTTTGCCCACGTGATCATCGAAGAAAATCTGTATGACAAAGCGTTTATTGATGCACATACTGAAAAATTCGATGAATATCGTACCTTAGTCGCACCTTATACTCCTGAATCAGTGGAAGAAACGACGGGTATCAAAGCAGAAGACATTCGCAAAACGGCTCGCATGTACGCCAAAGCAGAAAGCGCGACAATTTTGTGGGGCATGGGTGTCACCCAATTCTATCAAGGTGTTGAAACCGTTCAATCCCTTACTAGCCTTGCGCTATTAACAGGGAATTTAGGTAAACCACATGTTGGTGTTGGCCCTGTTCGTGGTCAAAATAACGTGCAAGGTGCCTGCGATATGGGGGCACTACCAAATACTCTGCCAGGCTATCAATATGTGTCGGATACCGCTGCACTGGAAAAATTTGCCAAATTCTGGGGGATTGAAAGCATGCCTGCAGAAAACGGTATTCCACTGAGCGAAGTACCACACTTTATTGATGAGGGCGTATTAAAAGCCCACTATGTGATGGGGGAAGACCCACTACAAACAGAGCCAGACCTTGCCACTATCCGCCGTACCTTCGATAAGCTCGAGCTGTTGATTGTCCAAGACATCTTCATGACCAAAACTGCGTCGATTGCCGATGTGATTTTCCCTGCCACCTCTTGGGGGGAACATGAAGGGGTATATACCGCCGCTGACCGTGGTTTCCAACGCTTCTATAAAGCAGTTGAGCCTGTCGGCGACGTGAAAACAGACTGGGAAATCATCAGCCTAATGTCAACGGCCATGGGCTACCCAATGCACTATAACAACACCAAAGAAATTTGGGATGAGTTACGTGAATTGTGCCCGATTTACTATGGCGCGACCTATGAAAAAATGGCGGACTTAGCCTATATTCAATGGCCGTGTAAGACATTAGAAAGCCCTGGCACGGAGTATTTGTACGAAGGTGGTCAATTCGACACGCCAAATGGCAAAGGCCAATTCTTTACCTGCGACTGGCGTCCACCGATTGATCAAGTCAGCACGGAATACCCAATGGTGTTAGCTACAGTGCGTGAGGTGGGTCACTACTCCTGTCGCTCAATGACGGGGAACTGTAAAGCGTTGGCAGCATTAGCGGATGAACCTGGTTTTGTGCAAATCAATACCGCAGATGCAAAAGCGTTAGGGATAAAAGATCAGGAGCTGGTTTGGGTGGCATCACGGCAAGGCAAAGTCATTACTAGAGCCAATATCAGTGACCGACCCAATAAAGGCGCGGTATATATGACTTATCAGTGGTGGATTGGTGCCTGTAATGAGCTCGTGGCAGAAAACCTCAGTCCAATCACCAAGACCCCTGAATATAAGTACTGTGCAGTGCGAGTTGAACCGATTGCGGATCAACAAAAAGCCGAGTACTTCGTTGTTCAGGAATACACTGGAATTAAACGTCGTTTACGCGAGGCCGCAGAAGGCCTTTAATTTGCGTTAAACAATCAATTAAGCCAATGGTTTCAATCAAACCATTGGCTTTTTTATTTAGTTAATTAATAATGAATATATTAATAAAATATTGGTAATTTGTTATTCAGTCTGATTTCAAAAAAATTAAATTATATTTGAATAAATTTAATCACAGTAGTGACTTTCAAATATAAATAATAATTAATTTCATTAAGGAAATTATTATTTATTTTCATATGACTACCAATTATACAAAAATAACAATAACCAGCCTGATAAATATAATCAAAAAATAAAGAATTAGAATAAATCTTGAACCGAGATCCCTAACCGCTGCATACGTGATAATAATGTGGTGCGTTTTAACCCTAAGCGAGTTGCCGCCCCCCTCGCCCCAGCGACCACACCGTTTGTTGCCCGTAACGCCGCAATAATTCGATCCCTTTCTTCATCATCACTTTCGGGGGCAGCTGTTTGCATGCGTTTTTCTATAGCGCTTGGTTTTTCAAAAGCATTTTTAAGGCGTGAAGGCTTTGGGATACTGAGTTCATGCAGTTGTAAATTCAAGGTATTTCCGCGGGTTAAAATCACTGCCCGCTCAATGACATTTTCCAACTCACGGACATTACCAGGCCATGGATACAACGATAGCTGCGCTAGTGCATCACGGGGGATACACTCAATTTTACGGTTCATACGCTGCGCAATTTTTTGCGTAAAATGGGTGGCAAGTAGTGGAATATCTTCAGGCCTTTCACGTAGCGGAGGAATCATAATCGGAAACACATTCAGCCGATAATACAGATCTTCGCGGAACTCACGCTCATCCGTCATGCCCTTTAAATCACGGTTAGTTGCCGCAATCAAGCGCACATCCACAGGAATGACTTTGTTACCACCAATACGTTCTATTTCACGTTCTTGCAGCACGCGAAGTAATTTTGGTTGCAATTCCAATGGCATATCGCCGATTTCATCTAAAAAAAGCGTGCTTTTATCCGCCATTTCAAAGCGGCCAATGTGCGTTGTCGTTGCCCCAGTAAACGCACCTTTGTCATGACCAAATAAGTCACTTTCCAACAAGCCTGAAGGGATAGCGGCACAATTCATTTTAATAATTGCACGGCGATGCCGGTCACTTAGCCTGTGAATAGCGCGAGCAATTAGCTCTTTGCCTGTCCCTGTTTCCCCTAAAATCAATACGGTACTGTCGCTGCGTGCCACTAAATCCACTTGTTCGAGCACATTACGCATGGCTGCACTTTGGAAAATAATTTCACTAAAGCTTTCATTGCCGTGAATTTGCTCATTCAGCCAGAGATTTTCATTTTTTAGGCTATCTTTTAAACGTGTAATTTCACCATATGCCGCTGCATTATCCACTGCAATCGCAAAACGCGCCGCAATCTGCTTGAGTAAATTGCAGTTATCGTCGGTGAAAATGCGGGTATCTTCATGGGATAATACCAAAACACCAAGGGGTTTATGGTTAAATGCTAACGGCAATAATAATGTTTCCGTCATCCCTTGAGCACACAGGTGCTGATACAGCGGGTCTTGGGTAGATTGGTCAAGAGTCAACCGCATAGATTGGTTATTTTCAAGTACTTGGGTTAAATCAGGATGTAATTCGTTTAAATGATATTGGGTCTTTTCAACGGGTTTTCCGCGGCAATAATAGCTTGAATAACAAAGGTATACCGCTGAGCTATAATTATCACACAGGGCGATACTAATTTGGCTAATACCGAAAAAACGGTAAATTTCCCGAGACACTTCTGCAACTAATCCATCCATTTCTAAGTGTGATAAAACGGAATTAGTAATATCTACCAGTATTCGATATTGGTCGCGTTCATGGCGTATACGTTCATTGCTTTCAGAGATCCCCACAAATACCCCATTCTTTTTAATCATTTCCTTGAGATGTTATAAACACTCAAACTAATGGCCATTGATATAATTGAACATCAATACGACACCAAATAAGATTATTGTAATGACTCTAAAGAAAAATAATATCATTGACTGATTTAACTTTGATCCAATCCCCTATTTTTTTCTGCAAATTAAAATGTAATATATTTTTTTATATAGCGATTAAAATTAAACGTCGTCATTATTGTCGAATGACGTGTCGAATATATTTTTCTCCGCAGATAAAACACCTCGTTATTTATTAATCTACTGATTTAACTGAATTTAATTATTCCATCAATTTGGCACGATCCATGCTTATAACTGAGTATCTAAATTGAAAACAATTACATCGGAACGTTGAATGTATTGTCTCATCTATCATTCAGGAGAGTAGGATGAACCGTTTCATCATTGCAGATCCAAAAAAATGCATTGGCTGCCATACCTGTGAAGTCGCGTGTGTGGTGTCCCACCAAGAACAAGAAACGGGGATCGCCACGGTCGTCAAAGATGAATTTTTCCCGCGTATTCATGTATTAAAAGGTTATACCGTCAGTACGGCGGTGGTATGCCGCCAATGTGAGGATGCCCCCTGTGCCAATGTGTGTCCAAATGGCGCGATTAGCCGTAAAGATGACTTTGTCTATGTTAACCAATCAAAATGTATTGGCTGTAAAACCTGTGTCATCGCCTGCCCTTACGGCACCATGGAAGTCATTAGCCGCCAAGTCGACCAGCAAGTGACCGCCCTCAATACCATTCCACAATACCGCGCTGAAGCCCATAAATGTGATTTGTGCCATACCCGCGAGGGCGGGCCTGCCTGCGTAGAAGTGTGTCCAACCGAAGCGTTAATGATTGTCGATAGAAACCGCATGGATGAAATCGTTAAAGAACGTCGACGCCGTGCTGCCTTTGAAATTCCCCCTGAAATCTTATTGTAAGGAGCGTGCCATGCATGAGGTCGCATTATGCCAAAATGCCTTTGAAATCATTGAGCAACACGCTAAGCAAAACCATGCACAGCGCGTCACAGGGGTTTGGCTCGAATTAAGTGCGGTCTCTTGTGTTGAAGAATCTGCGGTGCATTTTTGTTTCGACATTATTTGCCGCAATACCCTTGCGCAAGGGGCTATGCTCCATGTGTCTACCGTGCCCGCACAGGCACAATGCCGCGATTGCCAACGTACCGTGCAAATTACCCAATTTGAAGCGGGTTGCCCACACTGTGGTAGCCGAAACTTGCACGTAGACAGCAGCAGTAGCATGCAGGTCAAACAGATTGAAGTTGAATAATATTCTATGTAGGAGTTTGTTATGTGTTTAGGCATCCCAGGGAAAGTGGTCAGCGTAGGCGAGTCCCCAATGGATACCGCCCAAGTTGAAGTCTGCGGCGTCAAACGCGATGTGAATATTGCGCTGGTGTGTGAAGGGGAAACTGCTGCAATGGTTGGCAAGTGGGTGCTTGTTCACGTGGGCTTTGCGATGAGCATCATTGATGAGCAAGAAGCCAACGATACGCTAGCCGCACTCATGGCGATGGAAGAAGTCGAGGAAGATGTAGGCTACTTTTTACGAGGTAATGCTTAAGCCGAGGACAAATCGCAGCGCCTCACCGCACTGCGACCCTCCCCCCTTAGGGGCTGTTTATTCCCCTTCAAATAGGGTAAACCCACCTAACCCTTGCCACTGCGGCAGCGCGGCATACACTTGCTGAACAGCTGAAATCACTTTCTCGTTCATTGGCATATAAAAACCCACTAGATCGGGTTGAATACCTAAGAAAATAATCTCCTCAATATCCTCTTTTAATTGGTCGATTAAAAAATTGAGCGGCAAATTATGGGTGCTCATAATAAACATTTCAGCGATATCATCGGGATCAATAATTCGTATTTCCCCTGGGGCTAAACCAATATCGGCGGCATCCACAATCAACAAGCGCTGGGGTTTTAATGCACGTACTTGGTGAGACACGCTTTCAGGGCTGCTCCCGCCGTTAATTGCCTGCCAGCCCTCAATGGGGTTGGCTTGCATTAAATCAAATAGCATCGGTCCTGCACCGTCGTCCCCCATCATGCTATTCCCCACCGCTAACATTAAGTTTTGCACTGGTGATTGATTTTGCGAAGGCAATTGATTTTGCGAACGTAATGAATTCTTTGCAGAAGGCTCATCGTCGAATAACATCGAACTTTGTCGGGTTGTATGCCCCACGCCCTGCCGCTTCACAATCAAATAAATGGCGGGTTCCCGCTCAATTTCACCTAGCAGCTGAATCAGCGTTTCGCTCCACGCTTGGTAAGGGGACTGCGGGTCTTTGGCAAAACCATCTAATGCCAGCGCTAACATATTGGTATGGGTCGAGTCGATATTAATTTCGCCAAAGGTGATTAAGCCTTGTAACTTACGACGAGCCTCACCCTCTGGTAAGGCTTGAACCCATGATTGATAACCCGCTAGCGGACAAACTAACTCCGTTTTTAGGCAATCAATCATCCCAACGTGATGACCAATCGCCAACGAGTAATACATCACTTGCTGGGCATCTTCTGGAATGTCATCGTCACTGTCGACAAACTTTTGGCGCAAAGACCAAAAAAAGACTTCGCCTTCCGTTGGCGAAGGGCTAGCCGAAGCTGGACTACTCATGAATGCCTCCTTGCTTCAACACAGTGACTAAACGGTTAACAATGTCACGCAGACGAGGGTCTTGTTCTTCGTTAAGCCACGCTTGTAGCGTACTTTGCACTTGGGCAGGGCTTGCGCCATCCAATAAGGATAAAAATCGATCACTAATTTCACGGCCTTGGTAATAACCCGCTTGGCGGCGTGCTTCACGTTCGATCATCACCCGAGTGGCTAATGGAATTGATGGCAATAAAAGTTCTACTCGTTCACCATCAGCTTCATGGTGGTCTTGCGCTGATAATTTTTGTTTCAGTAAACCCAGTGCCACGGCAAAGCCATAAATGGTCGCCGCAGGTGTTGGCGGGCAACCAGGGATCCACACATCGATTGGCACGATGTGCTCGCTACCGCCCCACACGCAATACAGATCATGAAAAATACCGCCGCCGCAACCGCACGCCCCATACGAGATACAAATTTTTGGGTCGGGGGCGGATTCATAAGCCCGCAGTGCTGGCATGCGCATGGCGCGAGTCACTGCGCCAGTAAATAGCAAAATATCCGCATGGCGCGGGGAGGCAACCACTTTTATCCCAAAACGTTCTGCATCAAAAACGGGAGTAATTGCCGAGAAAATTTCGATTTCGCAGCCATTACAGCCACCACAGTCAACACGATACACATAGGCAGAACGCTTGATGTCTTTGAGCAGCGTACTTTTCAGTTTAGCCACTTGCTCATCCAATTGGATAGGCTGGCTAACATGGTGATTAATAGGAATATCTGGCAGACTCATTATTTATCTCCCTCAATGTGCAAGCGGAAATTTTGGCGGCCATTGTTCAGCAAATTGTTTTTTTGTTTACAGGATGGACAGGTTTCATACATCGGGCGTAGCGCTTCAATACCGCTTTCTTCGATACCTGATGCCACCATTAACGCCATCGCGTAATCCACCGATTTTTTAGGGGCGAATGCTTCGCCACATTCGCGGCAATGTTGTAAGCGGAAAGTGCCTTTCATGTACAAATCAGCCTTGTTCATGACTGCTGTTTCAAATTCTTCCGTTAAATGGATAGCGCGAGTCGGGCATACCTCTTCACAACGGGCACAGTAGATGCAGCGCCCGAGGAATAACTGCCAACGACGCTCACCACTTGCTAAGTCAGTTTCCATGGTTAATGCATTGGCGGGACAAGCCGAAATACAAGCCCCACAGGCAATACACTGCTGTGGGTCATACTCGGGTTTACCGCGAAATCCGTGTGCCACTTCGAGGGGCTTGAACGGGTATTTCACCGTTGCCGTTCCTGCATTTTGAAGGGTTTTAAACAGTTTAAACATAATATGCCCTCCGCCTATTTCATTATCGACGTTTTACGGTCGATGCTGTGCTGCTCAAGTTCTTTGTATGCCACTGTTTTCGCTTTACGTTTTTTCACGTCCACCAGCGTCACACGGTCGGTACAAGAGTAACAAGGGTCAAGACTACCGATGATCAGCGGCGCATCAGAAACGGTATTGCCCTGCAGCATATAGCGCAGCACTGGCCAGTTGGCATAGGTCGCCGCACGGCAACGCCAGCGATACAGTTTTTGGTTATCCCCTAACATGCTCCAGTGAACATCTTCCCCACGCGGCGCTTCGGTATAGCCCAACGCAAATTTATGTGGTTGATAGGTAAAGCCTTCTGTGAGGATTGGCCCTTCTGGCATATTATCCAGCGCGTATTCAATCATCGACAAGGAATCCAGTGTTTCTTTAATACGCACCATCACCCTTGAATACACATCGCAGCCATCAAGACTGAATAAGGTTTTTGGTAAGTTGCCATAATCGGCAAATGGGTGATCAAAGCGCACATCACGTTTAAAACCACTCGCGCGGATCATGGGCCCGACAGGGCTGTAGTCACGGGCAACTTGTGGCTCTAAGCGACCAACACCCACGGTACGCTGCTCCATATTTGGCGTGCTCAGTAGCATATCCACTAATTGAGTAACGTCGCGGCGCATTTCTTGTACCAATTGAATAGTTTTTACGCGCTGTTCTTTGAGAAAATCACGGCGAACACCACCAATCAGGTTAGTTCCGTAAGTTTTACGCGCCCCTGTCAGCAACTCCGCCATGGTCATGGATTTTTCACGCACACGGAAAAACTGCATAAACCCAGTGTCGAACCCTGTAAAGTGGCTCGCTAGGCCAATATTCAACAAGTGGCTGTGAAGACGCTCAACTTCTAAAAGGACACTGCGAATGGTGTGCGCACGTTGCGGCACGTAGATACCAAGGGCATTTTCTACGGATGAGGTATACGCCACACTGTGAGTAAAGCCGCAGATCCCGCAGACACGGTCAGATAAAAACGTCACTTCGTTATAGCCCATGCGAGTTTCCGCAAGTTTCTCCATCCCACGGTGCACATAGAACATACGGTAATCCGCATCGACAATACGCTCACCATCGACGAATAAACGAAAGTGACCTGGTTCATCAGAAGTAATATGCAATGGGCCGATTGGCACAACACGGCTTTGGGTTTTGCTGTCGTTAATAAACTCGTAAGTTTCAGTGTCTGTGGTTGGCGCAGGGCGCTGGCGATAGTCCATCGTGTCTTTGCGCAGCGGGTATAAATCTTCAGGCCAATCATCGGGCAGCACTAAGCGGCGCTCATCAGGCAAGCCAACAGGGCGCAGGCCGTACATATCACGGATTTCACGTTCTCCCCACACTGCAGCAGGGACACGCGGCGTTACAGACGGGAACTCTTGGGTGATTGGGCTAACAAAGGCTTTCACTGTCACCCAACATTTTTCCCCTTCTTCCATCGAGAGTGCGTAATACACCGCGAATTGGCCGTTAAGTGGGCGTTCATCATTGCCCCATAAAACAGGCAGCCAACCGCCACAGCCGTAGTAAAGAAACTCTACCACGTCAGGTAGCATATCCGTTTTTACGGTAATGGTGAGCTGATTAGCGGTTTGCCACTCTTCATCCAGTACCGCATGGGGAAATTTCTCGCGGACTTGTGCCAGATAGCCAACGCCTTTACGAACGCCTTGAAGGGTATCTGTATAGTTCTGATAGCTCACGTTATTTCTCCTGCACTGATGCGGTAGAGGCGCTAACACCCCACGGCCATTGATAATGTAATTGAGTAGATTCTGTTGGTGCTGTGCTATCGGTTAAGACAATGGTGGCAGCATTTTCAAGTAAGCGGCTTACAGGCTGCGGAATATGCGTTCCCATCACTAACATCAATACGATGAGAATAGCCATTGGTAAGGTAGTTAAAATACCCAGCTCACCACGGGACACGCAATCAGGTTGCGCGCCAAATAAGGTTTTCGAAATCATGCGTACTAACCCACCTAACACGATAGTGATCAATACTAAAACCAACAGTGTTAACCAAAAATGGTCAGCTGCGATCCCCGCAACCACAATCATGAATTCACTGAGGAAAATATTGAATGGCGGCATCCCGCCAAGGGCTAATGCGCCTCCCGCAAATACCACTGCCGTAAATGGCATGGTACGCAGTAGACCTTTCACCACGGTGATATCTCGCGTACCGTATTTCAATAGAACATTCCCAGAACCACAGAACAGCAAGGTTTTACCCAAACTATGGTTCAAGGTATGCAACAGCGCTGCTAACACGCCAAGTGGGCCACCAATACCTAACGCCACCGCAATCAACCCCATGTTTTCCACGCTGGAATAGGCCAGCAGGCGTTTCATATCTTTTTGCACTAAGATAAAAAATGCCGCAACCGCCACAGAGAGCAAACCAAACACTAGCAGTAGCGTTTGAGTGAATTCACCGCCGATCGCCGAGGTTACAATGATGTAATAGCGAATGATGATCAGCAGCGCGCAGTTAAGCAGTACCGCAGAAAGTAATGCAGACGTTGGGCTTGGTGCTTCACTGTGCGCATCGGGTAACCAAGCATGCATTGGGAATAGACCCGTTTTGGTACCAAAGCCAATTAGCACAAAAACAAAGGCTAAGTGCATTAAGGTTGGGTCGAGTAATTCAGTGTATTTCAGCACTTCGGTCCAGAAAATGGCCAGTTCAGGGTTTGGCATCACATTGACCGCATTCGCATACACTAAAATTGTCCCGAACAGACCAAATGCAACGCCTACGCTACAAATAATGATGTATTTCCACGCCGCTTCCAGTGAAGAACGCTGCCCGTAAATACCCACTAAGAATGCCGAACTAAGTGTGGTTGCCTCCACCGCTGCCCACATTAAAATCAAGTTATTACTGGTGATCACCAACAGCATGGTAAATAAGAACAAGTGGAAGAAACCATAGTAATTACATAATGTTCCTACACTAATTTCACCATCTGCCACTTCATGATTCATATAGCCGATGGAATACAAACCCGTTAAGAATCCGACAATACCTAAGATGGCGAGAAATAACCCTGCAAGGCTATCCAAATGGATCCAATTCCCTGCCATCAGTAAATCACCAACCTCATTGATGGTATTGACCATCCACAATGACAAAACCAACAGCGCCACAATGCCGACGATATGCACCAGTGTGACAACTGGCTTTGCACCGTTGCCCAGCAATCGGCACGCAAAGGCCAGCAGTGAAATAACCAGCGGCGTTGCCATTAATAATGTTAACAACATACTTTGACTCATCTCATCACCCCTTCAGCGCGGTCAGTTGATCCACGTTCAGTGTGTTGAGCGTGCGATAGATTTTACGCGCCAGTACCGCCATGATAATCACAGCGAAAATCGCATCAGTAGCAATACCGATTTCCACTAGCTCAGGCGCTTTATAAGCAAGTAAGGCCAAGGTTAGGTGAGAGCCGTTTTCCATCAAGCAGTAACCAAACGCCTGTTTAAGGATATTGCGCTGCGTCACGATGCACAGTAGGCCTAACATAAAGTGACCGAGGGAGACTGCCAACGCAGGTTTAAGCTCTGTGGCAATCGGCAATTTGATAGGCTCGACTACAAACCAGCACAACACCACAATCACTGCTGCCGCTAGCATTAACCACGCAGGGCTGATCACCCCACCGTTGGCTGACGGGTCAGACAGCTTGCGAAATGCATAACCTAAAATCACAGGAACTAAAATGACCTTGGTGATAAAAGCCGAACCTGCCCACATGGCTAATTCAGGCGCATTGAGGGTCTGGGACAAGGTGCCAAAAATCGCCACTAACACCAGCGATTGCAAGGCATAGAACCAGCACGAGGTCACCGGGCGCTTCGCCCCGATAACCAACAGCGAGGTGATCATCATCAATCCCGCTAAATTATTCACAATCATGGAACCAGTCATACTTTCTCTCCCTTAATTGAGCCAGATGACAGCGATGACACTCGAACAGAAGGACATCACGATCAGCAAACCAATCACCCACTGCATTGCCCATGGAACCGCGCTACCATTCGCCACTTCCTCACTTGGCTCACCAGGCACCACTTTACCGAACCAGTACAACAGCCACGCAAAGCTCGCGACCGATTCAATCAACACCAGCACCATGATTGGTGTGAGTATCCAGAAGTGTTCAGAAAGGGCGAAGCCTGCTGCGAAGATAGGGAATTTACTGAAGAAGCCGTTAAGTGGTGGTACCCCTGCAATTGCCAGTGCGGCAACGCAGAACCCCACGCCCAACAGTGGGTAACGTTTTGCTAAGCCACGTAAACGTGGCAACATCCTTGTTCCACAGCTATAACTCAGCGCGCCTGCAACCAAGAAGAACAAGCTTTTGGCAAATGCGTGGTTGAAGATATAGGCGATCCCCCCTTGGAAGGCCTCCTTAGAGCCAAAAACAGATAACGATAAGGCAAGGAAGATATAAGCCAGTTGAGTAATGGTTGACCATGCAAGCAGACGTTTCATGTCTTTTTGTGGCAGGTACATCATAAAACCATACACCAGAGTGATGACTGCCATCACCACGCCTACCCAACCAATGATTTCAGGCACATGATCCGAAGACATCAAGCTACGGGCGAAGATATAGACCCCTACTTTCACCATTGATGCGGCGTGTAAGTAAGCACTCACAGGGGTGGGTGCTTCCATCGCATCGGGTAGCCAAGCTTGCAGAGGCAATTGGGCTGATTTCCCCCATGCCGCAAACAAAATTCCGCCAAACACAATCAAACTTGCAGACTCATTGAGCTGGCCAATGGCACTCAACGCGAATGTCCCTGTGTTGATAAATAAGGTGGCAGCAGCCAAGTACAGCCCTAACGAACCAATGTGGGTGATAAGCAGTGCTTTCATCGCACTGCGTTGGGATTTTTCGGTTTGGTAATAACCAATCAATGCCCAAGAACATCCCCCTGTAATTTCGAAGAAGACCAACTGACCTAAAATAGTGGACGATAACACCACGCCAGCCATTGCCCCGATAAATACCAGCAAGAACGCATAATAACGGCGGGTTGGCCCATGGGCGTGTTCACGGTTCCCCTCAGTTAAATAACCCGTTGAATATAAACAGATTAAAAAACCCAAGAACACCACGGCAAACGCAATCAGGGTACTGACACCGTCAATTGTGAAGCCAAATAGTTCGACCTCCCCTGCTTGAATTAGCGTCAGTGAGGTAGCGGTTTTGCCACCCGATAAATACAACCAGCCGAGTATCCCTGTGCCGATTGAAGCAATCAATGCAACAATGGTGCTCAGCCACGGTGCCATGCGGGTGGGTAAGCTACTCACCAGTAACGCACCAATAAATGGAATAAGTAGCGTGGCGAGTGCAATATTTTCTAACATGCTGTGTCGCTCCTTATAGGCCAGTGAGGTAAAAAACGAATCCGAGTGCCGCAACACCGAATCCTAGCCAAGTCACATGGTGTGTCAGTAAGAAACGCCCACGCGCCAAACTGTTTTCCACCAGCGACGCCAGCACAAAAATCACCAGTAATTTCACCAGCAACAGCACTAACGCAATCAACAAGCTTCCCACTGTCAACACACTGGCATTACCAAATGGGAAGAAGATGGATAAAAACAGCACCGCCACAATCACCTGTTTGAGGCCAATGCCCCATTTCACTAACGCTAAACCTGAACCTGAATACTCCGTTAATGGCCCTTCTTGTAGCTCTTGCTCTGCTTCTGCCACGTCAAACGGGATTTTCCCCATTTCAATAAAGGTGGCAAAACCACACGCTAACAGTGCTAAAAAAGTGGCGGTGGGCGAAATCCAGCCTTCGCTCATCACTGAACTAATGGTGCCGATATTGGTTGAGCCGGCAATCAGCGCCACCACCAAGAGGCCAAGGAATAGAATTGGTTCGACTAACACCCCAAGGGTAAGCTCACGGCTTGCGCCAATTCCTGCAAATGGACTGCCAGTATCCAAACCTGAGAGTGAAAAGAAAAAGCGGAAAAGCGCAAAAATATACAGCACGATAATTAAGTCGCCCGCACCACTAAACAACGAGTTCAGGGTAAAAACGGGCAAAGCCATCGCTAACAGCAGCATACTGCCAAGCAGCACATACGGCATGATGCGAAATATAGCCCCTGAGTCACGTGGCGCAACAGATTGGCGTTTTAGCAGTTTGGTAATATCGCGGTAATCCTGCCAAATACCAGGGCCTTGGCGCGAGTGCATTTTGGCGCGAATTTGCCGTGAAATACCCGTAAATAGCGGGGTTAGCAGCAGCAAAATAACAGCTTGAATTACGGCAAAGAAGCCCATCATCAATGTCGGTGTTTCTTGAATTGTCATGATTTCTCCCCTTACGCCGCGATCACGACGAGCAGCACCACCAACGCAGCAACGACATACAGGCAATACAGTCTGAAGTCCCCACCTTGTAAGCACTGCATGCGCTTCGCAATTCGATTGATACAACGGACGAATGGGTAAATAATTTTTTCATCCCAGAAAGGCTCGACTTGCCCCGCCCCTGCTTTCGTCACTTCTAAGGTTTGTGCTAACCGTGCCGATGGGTCGAGTTGTTCACGCATGCGATATAGTGGCGCAAACATAGAACGCAGCGGTTGAGTGAAGCCCCCCGCAGATACAGACATGTCTTTTTCCCATGCATAACCACATGCCCACGCATCGCCTTTGCGGCGAAAGCCCATTTGCTTGCCTTTGAATACCAAGTAAATAATGAACGGAATAAGCGGTAAGGCGAGCAACAAAACGAAGGTCATCGCTGGGGAGATCATCGCTTGTGCCGCGCTATCAGGCATTAACATCGCTCCTTGGGCGACGGTAATATCCGTTGCGCTAGTTAATGACATCGCCACATTTGCCAATACTGGAGCAATCACGCTGGCACCCACGCCTAAGATCACGCAGATAACCGCTAAAATCAGCATCGCCGCGGTCATTGTCCAAGGCACTTCCCGTGCTTTAGTGGCTTGTTCGCTGCGCGCGCCTCCACAAAAACTGACACCGTACACTTTCACAAAACACATCGCCGCCAACGCCCCTGTGATGGCTAACATTACAATGGCGATAGGGCCACTGATACGCATGATGAATGTGCCTTCATGGCTCATTGAGAAAAGGGATTGATAGGTGTACCACTCACTGACAAAACCGTTTAAGGGTGGCAACGCTGAAATCGCCATACAGCCGATTAAAAAGGCCGTTGCCGTTAGTGGCATGAGTTTCGCTAACCCACCCATTTTCTCCATATCACGGGTATGAATGCGGTAAATCACCGCCCCAGCCCCAAGAAATAACAGCCCTTTAAATACCGCGTGGTTGAGCAAGTGGTAAACCGCACCGAGCAGGCCAATGGTCGCCAGTACTGGCATATTATTTGCCATACCGACCATGCCAACACCAACCCCCATCAAGATGATCCCGATATTTTCAACGGTATGCCAAGCGAGTAAGCGCTTAATATCGTGCTCTGCCAGTGCGTACATGACTCCAAGGACAGAAGACACAGCACCGAAGGCCAACACCACAATACCCCACCAGCCTTGGGTTGCACCTAATAGGTCGATACCCACTTTGATGATCCCAAAGATACCGATTTTCACCATCACCCCTGACATCAAAGCGGAGGCGTGTGACGGTGCTGCGGGGTGAGCTTGCGGTAACCAACTGTGTAATGGGAGCATCCCTGCCTTGGCGCCAAAGCCAAAAAATCCCAATAAAAACACGACGGATGCCATGGTTGGCGAAAGGGTGAGTTGGCGGAAGGAATCGAAATCTAAGCTGCCACTTTGTCGCCACATTAAGAAGAACGCTATCATGATCAGAATCGACCCTGCGTGGGCGATAAAGAAATACAGCAGGCCAGCACGAATCGATTTATCGTCTTGGTCAGCAATGACGAGAAACCAAGATGCGAGTGACATCATCTCAAATAAGATAATGAAATAAAACGCATTATCCATCACCACCAAGGCCACCATCGAGGCGATAAACAGATTGAGGAAGAAGCCCATGCTCCACGCCCCACGTCCGCAATATTCTTGAACATAGTTCAATGAATACAGGGCACTAACGGTAACCAGCAACGAAATCACCATCACCATAAAGGCGGCTAAGCTATCCATCCGCACCACAAAATGGGCAAATGGGAATGGCCCTTGCGCCATATACGTCAGAACCTCACCGTTCATTAAGACAGGGATGGCGCTGCATAGTCCCAATAATCCACCAATGATTGCCGAAATCCCCGCCACATAAATAGCGATTTTTTCTTGGCGCTTAAACAGCAGTGAAGCAAACCCACCGACGGTATATAAGGCAATTGACCACAAAAGTAATTGAAGCGCTGTCATGTTAAAGGTTCTCCTGCCGTGAGACAAAAATGTCGAACTCAGGCGGCATCGCATCGACAGACGCATTGCGGCGTTTCGCACTTTCGTGTTCCAATTGGTTTTCCTCAACCAGATGGAGGGCATCGGTTGGGCAAACCTTCACACATGCAGGGCCATCTTCGCTAAAGTCACATAAATCGCATTTCACGGCGATATTGCGAATACCCGCATTCCACGCTAAGAATGGGTTCATGGTCGGCAAACTGTCTGGCACATCGAGCAGCATTTCTTTTGGCACATATTGCTCAAAGAAATCAGGCATATCGACAGGTTTACTGCCTGATGGCGTAATCGCCCCAAACGGACACACTAAACCACAGAGCTTACACCCGATGCACAGGCTTTCATTCAATACGATCATGTCATTTTCATGTGTAATCGCATTCACTGGGCACACCCGCGCACACGGTGCATCGTCACACTGACGGCACAGCATCGGGGCGGTTAGCTCTCCTACTTTCACCACACTCAGTCTCGGATGTGATTGTAATCCCTGTGCTTTATGTGTTTCTGAGCATGCAGCCATACAGGTATTACATCCGATACAGAGTTGCGGGTCGGCAATCACAAAGCGATTCATTCGCCTTACCCTCCAATCAAATTGGTCGAATTATTAATATTGATAGGATGGTATTAGCATATTTCATGCCATGATTATTTTTGTTATTTATCAATTAATTAAATAAAAAACATTAAAAGTTCGACACTAATGACGATGAAGTTAGGGGGGTAAATAGCCATTATCGACACACATCTGCAATCGCAAGGATTTTCGAAGGAAATGAATTTTAGAAGAGAATTTACTGACTGAATCATTTTTAACGATTTTTCGGTAATAAAATAAAAATAATTCACTATTTTTACATCATTATTTTTAATTTACGCTTTATTTATTTCTTTATTTGATTCATTTTAAATATGCATTTAATTTGCAATAAACATAAAACCTGACTTAAATTATATTGAGATTGGTTAAATTTACTTAATTTATTTGAATTAACAGCAAAGTCATCATTAATGACCAGTCAGTAACAAATGATAATTTCAAATAAAAATAAAATCACGAAAATAAATATAATTCAATAAAATCAGCAAACTACAACAAACAAAAGACGATAAAAATATATTTTATTCTTATTGATAGGTAAATCTTATTTCAGCAATCGATTAAACCAATGGTTATCATTGATAAAAATCAAGAACCATTGCGCTTTATTTATCCATCATAGTCCAGCTATAGAATTATATTAACTAAAAATATTTAATTATATTTGACCGCAATCTTCCAAGGATAGTGTAATGAAAAAACTTACTCGCATTACGGTCGCTGTCATATTTTTGCTTTTACTCGGTTATTTTGGGTTATCGGGATATGTGTGGTACCACGATGATCAACGAAGACAAAATAATGACATTCAGACATCTAAAATTGCAGAAAATAATCAAGTCCTCCAATTCTTTGCCGAAAAAGGATGCGATTACTGTCACACGCCGTCAACTGACTTACCTGCTTATGCCTCATTTCCAATCGCTAAACAACTGATGGAATACGATATCCAGCTGGGTTATAAATCCTTTAACCTTGAAGCCGCTCGCGCTGCGTTAATTGCGGGAGAACCCGTTCCTCAGAGTGAATTGAATAAAATTGAGTGGGTGATGCAGAATCACACCATGCCACCAACACGCTATGTCGCACTGCACTGGGCAAGTAGCGTGAGTGATGAAGAACGCACTAAGTTACTCGGTTGGATTGCGAAGCAACGTGCTGAGCATTATGCCACTGAAGACACTGCTGCGGAGCACCGCAATGAGCCAATCCAACCTATTCCAAAATCGATGGAAGTGGATGATAAAAAAGTCGCACTAGGCTTTCGCCTTTACCATGACGCTCGCTTATCGGGAGACAGCACCATTTCTTGTGCTCACTGCCATGCGCTAAACGCAGGTGGAGTTGATGGTCGTAAAACTTCTATCGGTGTTGGCGGGGCGGTAGGTCCAATCAACGCACCAACCGTATTTAACTCCGTGTTTAACGTTGAGCAATTCTGGGATGGTCGAGCCCCTGACTTACAAGCACAAGCAGGTGGTCCGCCATTAAACCCAATTGAAATGGCGTCCAAATCATGGGATGAAATCATTGTAAAACTGGATAAAGACCCAGTATTAAAACAGGATTTCAATGCGGTTTACCCTGAAGGATTCACAGGAGACAACATCACTGATGCCATCGCGGAATTCGAAAAAACCTTAATCACCCCTGATTCACCGTTTGATAATTGGTTACGTGGCGATAGCACTGCACTGACGGCGCAACAGTTGCATGGTTACCAATTATTTAAAGAGAATAAATGTGCGACTTGCCACGGCGGCGTGATCCTCGGTGGTCGTTCTTTCGAACCGTTAGGCTTGAAGAAAGACTATGAATTCGGTGAAGTCACTGCACAAGATATTGGCCGTATGAATGTCACCTCTGAAGAGCGCGACAAACTACGTCAAAAAGTCCCAACACTGCGTAATGTTGAGTTAACCGCGCCGTATTTCCACCGTGGTGACGTAGCAACCTTAGATGAGGCAGTGAAACTGATGCTGCGTTATCAAGTCGGTAAAGAGCTACCACAAAAAGATGTCGACGATATTGTTGCTTTCTTGAAGAGCCTAACAGGTGTTTACACACCGTATGTCCCACAAAGCGAAGCACAATAAGAATTGATTGAATTGTATCTCAATAGCACCGCAGGCTTAGGCTACGGTGCTATTTTATTTGCCTCCCCCCGCTATTTTTATTATATTTCGAGCTGTGCATCTGCCATGCATCCATCCGCGGAAAGAGCCCTGCTCAGGCTAACTCACTTATTCATTTATCTTACGGCCCTACCTGAATGCGGATATCGGTAATCAAGGAGCTCGTATGCCAAAATTTCCTGTTAATAACGGGTTAATCAACCTAAATTTTTTTCGTAAAAAAGCCAAAAAGCTACTGCAACAAATGAAAGCGGGGCAAGCTTCAGAGCAACGTTTATTGCTTGAGCAAACCCATCCTCACGCTGATATCACTTTAGCATCTGCACAATGGTTGGTTGCCAATGAACTTGGCTTTTCAAGCTGGCCAAAGCTAAAAGCCCATGTCGATACGGTTTTATTTGCCGCAAATAACCCAAACTTTAGCGCCGATAATGAAAGCCAAACAACGCATTGGCGCTGCGGTCATGATATTGAACATAAACTGCGGGTGGCGGGTTTTACTGGAGCTTTTGTCCCATTTACTGACCCCTTTTGCCTTGGTCCCGTCCCTTCTCTGCCTTTTGATCAGTATCGTTCGTTGCGAACTCATACACTTAGCCAATATTTTTCTATCCCACTTAAGAAAATTACCCAGCAATTTGATCAAGAATACCATGCTCTATCTCAGCTAGCGGAGAGCGAAAAAGTCATTTTCTGGTGTGAAGCAGACCCATATGATCAACTGTTTTTAATTCGTGTTCTGGCAAACCTCAACCCGACTTATCCTTCACTTGAACTGATTGATATAGCTAGCATTCCTGGCATAAAACGCTTTGTCGGCTTCGGCCAGCTTTCGCCTGAGATTTTACCTTGGCTATGGGCACAACGAAGAACTATCGGACGGACAGAAATTGAGATTGCCAAGCACGTCTGGGCAGCATTTACCGATGAGAACCCAACAAATTTTGCCAAAGCCGCGCGGCAGCATTACCCCACTCTACCACTGCTTGCGCCTGCATTATTCAGAATGTTGCAAGAGTATCCCAATAACCAAACAGGGCTGTCCCTCACAGAATCCCTAGCACTGCATTATCTCCGTGATAACCCTGGTGCGACCCTTGAGGATACGTTTAAAACCCTTATTGAGCACCTGGAACCTTTGCCATTTTTAGGGGATTTGATGTTTTATTGCCTACTCAAACCTTGTTTAATCGGTGCCACACCACTATTAACATCAAACGACCAACAACGACCTTTTGAAAAACAACCTTTATTCCTTAGTGATATAGGCGAAAACGTACTTAATGGTCACGCCTATGCACTCAATTACATTGAAGAAACACGATGGGTTGGCGGAGTGAGTTTTTCAGGAAAAAAATCACATTGGACGATAGATAACAGGCAAGAATTGGTTTGGCGGTTGGTTTAACGGTCCAAAAGAAAGAAAGCCAAAAATTTGGCTTTCTTTTCAGGTATTACTCCGGCGCATTCCCTTTGTAATACACCGTTTTTTGCATAACGGGTAAAGATAATTGCTTTTGAATTCCCGCTAGCGTTTCTTGCGTTAGCATGGCGAGACCACGGTAAAAATTGCTATTGGCTTGCGTGGCGAAAACATCAAGAAAATGTGCTGACCAAGGTAGCAAGTGCCACCCTAGCAATTCCTCAAGGTCATTTCGCCTATCTTGTTCCGCCAGCCAGGCGGCTAACATCAAAATCAAACCAATGTGGTCTTCAGGCTCTTTTTGCGTTGTGGCAGGTTCAATACCTTTTGAACGCATCCATTGGCGCAGCTCAACGGTAGAATCCCCAAAAATAATATTTTCTTTATCTAACCACACAGAGCCCCAAGGTGGTGCAGGTAAGGCATAGGGGCCGATAAATAACCGCTGCCACGCTTCATCAAGTGGCTCATTTTGTTTTGTTGAATCTGCAAATAATGCGTTAATTTCATTGAGTGATGCCAACGAAAATGGCCACTCTTCATGCCATGTTGGCTCTCGCAAAATCGCGATGAGCTCCGCGTTATTTTCACTGTCTGGAGCAAAATAAAATAAAGAACCCAAAACCCGCCCCGTTACAGCAACGTGTTCAAGAAATTGCGCATCATGCATATTGATTGTCTCTGCGTTTTCAACGTAGGGAAACTGGCTCCCTACGTTGAGATGTTTTACCGATTAGGCGACTGCCATTCCTACTGTCATATGTAGACCATAGAACAGCCCGCGTCCAATTAATTCGCCGAACAACACCAACAATGTGCCGATGAACAAACTGATAACGGATGGCTGGTTTTGCTTCATTAGCGGTAAAATCCATAACATCAAACCAAGGCTTGTTGCCACTAAACGCACCATTTGCAGCGAACCAAAATCAGGAACTAAAGCACTCGCACGTTGTACCGATGATGCTATCAGTGCGATTTCACCACTTTGCACCAGCACAGAGGCAATCGTAATCACATACGCCACAATGCTGATCAGTGCGAGCCGCCCACTGTGGCACGGAAATTTAGCAATACGTAATAACAACGTACCTAAAATCGGCCCAACGACAAAGGCAGTCATAAAGAAGCCAATCGTGGTATGTGGCGTGTTCCATGTCGGTACTGTGCTTATCATATAGACACGAGTCATCGCCCAGACGAATAACAGTCCCATCGCCATGGTGAGAAGCAACCAAATTTTACCGAGCCCTTCAGGCATTTTCTTCAGCACCGCCAGCAGCCACCATAAGCCCCCCAGTGCAAAAAAGAGGGAGCCAAACAGCACTTCATTACTCAGTGATGATGAAAAAACACGGTTCATTGAGTTAAATGCACGTAACGGCGACCCCATATGCATCATGGACGCCAAGAAACCTAACCCCATCAGCACCCACAAAGCCAGCATTGCATTCACAATACGCTGTTTTTGCTGTTTATCATCTGTCGATAACCACGCAAGGCCAGTCACAATCACTGCCCCCGCAATACTTTGTCCTAATACTGTAAACAGGATCAGCGGCCATTCATGTAATCCGTTGCCCATCTTATACCTCCCTTGGGTTAGCTAAGTGACCCGTGGTGTCGTTCACAGGGCGGCTATTCGCATTCGGCTTAATAACAATATTTGGCTTGGTGTAATGCGCTTCAGGCAATGGCGCTATCTCCGCCAAGGTGCCATACGTTTTGCGCAGCTCCTCGATTGGGCCAAAATCCAATGCACGCAACGGGCAAGATTCAGCACAAATCGGTTTTTTCCCTTCGGCCACACGTTCATAACAGCCATCACATTTTGTCATATGCCCTTTTTCAGCATTAAACTGTGGTGCACCATATGGACAAGCCATATGGCAGTAACGGCAACCGATACAGACACTTTCATCCACAACCACAAAGCCGTCTTCACGCTTGTGCATCGCCCCGCTTGGGCACACTTTGACGCACGCGGGGTCTTCACAGTGATTACACGAAATTGACAGGTAATAACTGAAAACATTTTGGTGCCAGACGCCGTTATCTTCTTGCCAGTCACCGCCTGTATATTCATAAATACGCCGAAAATTCACTTCGGGAGATAAATTTTTGTAGTCTTTGCACGCTAATTCGCACGTTTTACACCCCGTACAACGGGCTGAATCAATATAAAAACCATATTGTGTTGTCATAATTTATCTCCTCCCTATACCCGAGCCACTTCAACAAGATTGCTGTGCTGCGGGTTGCCTTTTGCCAGCGGCGACGGGCGCTGCGTGGTCAGGACATTAAGGCTTCCCCCGTGGTCTATCTTGTTTTCATCTGGCGCATACCATGCCCCTTCCCCCATTGCCACAACACCTGGAATAATTCGTGGCGTCACTTTCGCATTGATATGCACTTCACCACGGTCATTGAATATACGTACCATATCGCCATTTTTAATATTACGGCGCGCAGCATCAATTGGGTTGATCCACATTTCCTGTAGGCAAGCGGCTTTAATCACATCTACGTTGCCATATGTAGAGTGAACACGGGATTTATAATGGAAGCCACTCAGCTGCAGTGGGTATTGCTTAGTCAGTTTATCCTCATGGCTTTCAAAGCCAGGGGAATACATCGGGATAGCCGAAATAAGATCCCCTTCTTCAAGAGTCCATGTTTTAGCGATATCGGCTAGACGGTCGGAGTAGATCTCAATTTTGCCTGATGGGGTATTTAATGGGTTCGCAATCGGGTCTTCGCGGAACGCTTTATGTGCCACCACGTGCCCCTGCGGGTTCATTTTTTTGTAGATCCCTTGCTGCTGGAAGGTCTCAAAATCTGGTAACTCAGGCAGTTTTTCCCTTGAAATTTCATATAAATAGCGCAGCCATTCTTCTTGAGTGCGCCCTTCAGTGAACTTTTCTTCAACCCCCATACGGCGTGCGATTTGCGTACACATCTCATACACAGTTTTACTTTCAAAACGTGGCTCAATGGCTTGGCTGGCAAAAATCACATAGCCCATATTACTCGCAGCACCATCGAGACAGAAATCCATTTGCTCAGAAGCCGTGCAATCGGGCAGAAGGATATCCGCGTATTTTGCCGATGCGGTCATGTGGTTATCAATGACCACAATCATTTCACATTTTTTATCATCCTGAAGAATGTCGTGAGTCTTATTAATATCAGAATGCTGATTAATCAAGCTGTTACTAGCGTAGTTCCAAATAAATTTAATCGGTACGTCCAGCTTATCTTTACCACGCACACCATCGTGAGTTGCGGTCATTTCAGGGCCACGTTCAATAGCATCCGTCCATAAGAACACCGAAATACTGGTTTTAACTGGGTTCTCAAGGGTTGGCATTCGCTCAAAGGGGATATCGTAATTTCCTTCACGCGCCCCTGTATTACCTCCGCTGATCCCCACGTTCCCCGTTAAAATCGGCAACATAGCAATCGCACGTGCGGTTTGTTCCCCGTTAGAATGGCGTTGTGGCCCCCAGCCTTGGCTAATATAAGCAGGTTTCGCACTACCGATTTCTCGTGCTAATTTGATGATTTTATCGGCTGGAATACCCGTAATTTTTGCTGCCCACTGAGGTGTTTTTTCAATGCCGTCATCCCCTTGCCCTAAAATATACGCTTTATAATGGCTATTTTTAGGCGCATTCGCGGGGAGTGTTTTTTCATCATATCCAACACAATATTTGTCTAAAAATGGCTGATCAACCAAATCTTCAGTGATCAACACATAGGCAAGCCCTGCCACTAATGCGGCATCAGTACCTGGACGAATAGGGATCCACTCATCTTCACGCCCTGCGGCAGTGTCAGTATAACGAGGGTCGATAACAATCATTCGTGCGTTAGAACGTTCACGGGCTTGTTCTAATTGATAAGTGATCCCCCCACCGCTCATCCGTGTTTCCGCAGGGTTATTTCCGAACAACACCACCAATTTTGAATTTTCGATATCGGACACGCTATTACCCGCACCACTGCCATAAGTATATGGCATTGCACAACTAATTTGTGCTGTGCTGTATGTTCCGTAATGGTTTAAATAACCACCCGTGCAGTTCATTAAACGCGCAATTGGCGAGTTTGCTGGCGGCCATGAACGCGCAACTGTCCCCCCTAAAGTACCTGTACCGTAGTTTAAATAGACCGCTTCATTACCGTAATCTTTAATAATGCGCTTGAGGTTACCACTAATTAGGTCGTAAGCTTCTTCCCAAGTGATTTGCTTGAATTTTCCCTCCCCTCTCGCGCCCACACGCAACATTGGGTATTTTAAACGATCAGGGTTATACACGCGGCGGCGCATAGAGCGACCACGCAGGCAGGCTTTCACTTGGTGTTTATCGCCATACACGTCATCACCCGTGTTATCGGTTTCAACGTATTTAATTTCCCCCTCCACCACATGCATACGCAGCGGGCAACGGCTTCCGCAGTTAACGGTACACGCACTCCAGACAATTTTTTCTTCCGGGGTTGGCGTCGCTTCATTGGCATTGGCAACATTGCTAAAAGGTAAACTTAATGCACCGCTAGCAAGCGCGAGCCCGCCCACCGTACTGGTTTGCACTAGTTTTCGACGGCTGATCTCCGATTGGAGTAATCCATCAGATAATGCTTTATCCATATCTGCCTCACTTAACATTGCTTCTTAATGTTATAAATAATTTTTTTTGAAATTTATTTTTGGTATTTTTCACTTCTCTGATTTCAATAGTTATTTTATAGCGGGCATATAGATGGGTATTGTGCGCGATCAATAATGTATGACAAAAGTAAGGAGGGTGACCTTGATTCAGAAATTAACATTAAATAATTTTATTTCAATAAGTTACATAGAAGCCGTATTTTAAAATGATTGTGCCTCTAGTAACCGACTGAGCTAATAGGAGTGATGAAGAAAAATAGGAGTAATGAAGAAAAAATGGGAATCGACCAAGAAAATAGCGATGTTCAAAACCCCTTTATGTGAAGGCGACAAAGCAGCAGCCGAGCTGCTAGGCTTTAATGAACCTGCTGAAAATCTAGCCTATGGTCTTATTGATTTAGGTATATTAGTTTTAGGTAATTAAAGCTAGCTTCAAAGCCAGATGAATACGGTAATCCAAATAAACGTTCATTCAAAAAATATGTGAAAAATGATTTTACAAATATTAAATTTAGTTAATTAAACTTTTATTACTATTTTAGCGGATAGAAAATGAACTTTTATTTCACCTATAGAATAAAATAATTATATTTATCTAAAAAGTAATGTGTTAGATGGAATAAGTTAGATATGATTGGCTTTTTCTGATTAAAATGGGAAATGTTCATGTCCACTCGTAAATATTTAACTCACCAAGAAATATCTCGTCTTTTAGCTGCTTGTCGTTTATCTCGTCATCCCGAACGTAATTCTTGCTTAATTTATATGTGCTTTATACATGGATTAAGAGCAAGCGAAGCTCTATCGCTAAAGTTATCTGATCTTAACTTAGAAAGTAAAGAGCTATATGTACATCGCTTAAAGAACGGTTTTTCTGTTAATCACCCACTGATTGATGAAGAGATCCCGCTGATTAAAGCTTGGTTAAATGTAAGGCGTACATGGAAAGGAGAAGAAAATCAGTGGTTATTTTTATCTGAAAGAGGGACTGCCATGACTCGCCAGCGCTTTTATCAACTATTTTCACGACTCGGTGAGCTAGCTAAGCTGACTTTAGGTATTCATCCTCATATGTTACGGCATGCATGCGGTTATGCATTAGCGGATAAAGGCGCCGATACACGTTTAATTCAGGATTATTTGGGACACACGAATATACAACATACAGTGCGATATACAGCAAGTAACCCAGCAAGATTTCGGGGGGTATGGTAAGAGAAAACCACTAGAAGAGTTGTCAAAATGCACCAAATTGACAAACGTAACGAATTAGGTGCATCTTAAGTTAAATGAAAATACTCGTCAAATACGTAGCGTGTAAATAACGCTATGTATATATTACTAAAATCAAGTACACCTCATTATGAAAAATCATTGAATTCATTAATTTTTTCATCTATTTAAACTCTTCGTAACACTCCAAGCTTACACGCTGTAATATTTTGAAATAATTTTTTTGAATTATTTAACCAATAATTCATTAAATAAAAAATTAAATACAAAATAATAATCAATATTGAAAATATTACTCTAACAAAGCATTACTGTTGTCAATTTGGTGCATTTTGACAATAGTTAAACAACCGTTAATAGATAACTTATTTATTTCACGGAGAGAATTTTATGCCATCTAACTTATCTCCTAAGGAAATTGTTGGGAGCAATATACTTAGAGCCCGTAGAGCAAAAGGCTTAAGTGGTTCTGATCTAGCTGATTTACTTTTATGCTCACAACAACATGTGTCACGTATTGAGCGTGGAGTTATTCGGCTGCATTTAGAACAAATTCAGCAAATTGCTAGCTCGCTTGATGTCGATATTAATTATTTATTAGATGGCGTTGGATTTCAAAATAGCTCAATAAATTATATCCATAATATGGAGTGTTATTTTAAATCTGAAGGGTTGTTTTCCCTATCTAGTCAATGTCTGAAATAGGTTTGACATTATGTTAATAATCACAAAAACACAAAAATTTAATATTATTGTCGGAAAGAAAATAAAAAAATATAGAAAGGAAATGAAATTAACCGCTGAGGAGTTAGGGCAATATATTGGCGTAAGCCAGCAACAAATTTCTCGTTATGAATCAGGCGCAAACCATATAAACATTGATTTTCTAGCTCAGTTTTCAGAGTTATTTAAGGTGCCAATTCAAGTTTTTTTAACAGACGACTAAATATATTTTTTGATTTTAATTTTTAATTAATAACTCAATTTTATTTATTAGGATTTGATTTTTTTGAATCAAGTCCTCGGGCTTTGCTTTTTCCAGTTCATTGCAAATAGAGTGTCTGCAATGAGCAATGAAAACTGACACTCATTCTTTATTTAACAAAAACATAGGACTTTATATTCATGAAAATGAAATCTATTGCAATGGCAACTTTTATGGCTCTGGGATTAGCTTCTGCAGCAAATGCAGCAGATCAAGGTCACGGTAAAGTAACGTTTAAAGGCGCTATTATCGATGCTCCATGCTCAATCTCTCCTAACTCAATCGACCAAACTGTTGAATTAGGCCAAATTTCTAATATGGCATTAGTTGATGGTGGTAAATCAACGCCACGTCCATTTGAAATTACTTTAGAAAACTGTGATATCACGAAACTGACTAAAGGCGTTCAATTAACCTTTAGTGGTGCTGCTGCATCTTTCGACAATACCAATAAAACATTAGGTATTGTTGGTACTGGTGCTGGTGCGGGGGTTCAGATCACTAATGGTAGCGGTAATGTGGTGACTTTAGGAACAGCGGCACCATTCCAACAAATTCAAAATGGTAATAACACCTTGAATTTCGCAGCTTACTTAAAAGGTAATGGTGGCGATATCAGTACGATCACTGCTGGTGACTTTAGCTCAGTAGCGGATTTCACTCTGTCTTACGAGTAATTCATCCTGAGCCAACAAAATTCATTTGTTGGCTCATTTCGACTGAATTGAGTGTAAGAGAGGAAGCAATGAATAATTCGATAACCTTTGGAATGTTTTCATTGATCTTAAGTTTAAGCCTGTTAACCGCGGTATCAACTGCAAAGGCTCAAGGCTCAGTGAATATGAATGGAAGCATTATTGAAACAGCATGTGCTATTGATGTCGGCAGCCGTGATCAAACTATTGATATGGGAAGTATTGCACTGACTCAAATTCGCCGTGATGGGCAAGGACCTGCTCGCCCTTTTGTTATCCGATTAGTGAATTGTGTTCTTGAACGCCAAAATCCTGATAAGCCGAATTGGCAATACTTTCGTATAACATTTGATGGCTCCCATGATAGAGGGTTATTTGGTGTTAACGGACAAGCTCAAGGTGTTGGATTACAAATTCAACGTGAGGGGGATGGTGAAATTGCCATACCAGGCCAAGGAATGTCCGTGAATTCACTGACGGCAGGAACAAAAGATCTCACCTATCGGCTGCGATTGGTGGCGAATAATCGCCCATTAGCATCAGGTCAATACTACAGTCAATTACGTTTCAAACTGGATTATGAATAGTCGGTTCCTCTCATCAATGAAGATCGCCTTTAACAGGTGAGCTTCACGAGCGAAATGACATTACGGATAAAAGAACGCAAAAGAAGGTCGAGATGATGACCCTGAATTTCATTCACACGCCTGTGTTACGGATAACTCGGCCTTGCAGATTAGGGCTTTTAGTCGCATTGGCAATTAGCTTTGGTGGTCACGCATCCGATATTAAATTTAATATGGAAATGCTAGACGTCAATGATCGTAGCAACATTGATTTAAGCCAATTTTCACGCCCTGGCTACCTCATGCCTGGCGAATACAGTTTTACAGTTTTCTTAAATAAGCAAAGTATGCCTGAAGAAACTGTCTTTTATTATGCACCTGAAGATAAATCGGATGAAAGCCTACCTTGTCTGAGCCCCACTTTAGTTGAAAAATTTGGTATCAAGCCTGAGTTGATGTCGACATTAAAGTGGTGGCACGATGGGCAGTGTTTATCACTTGAAAGTTTACCAGGAACTGAGGTTAAAGCTGATCTTGCGACATCCGCTATGTACATTAGTTTGCCGCAAGCCTACCTCGAATATACCGCTGAGAATTGGGATCCCCCTGCTCGCTGGGAAGAAGGCTTACCTGGTGCACTATTTGATTACAACCTCAATGCCCAAGTCGGCCAACAAACTCGTTCAGGACAACAAACCAACTACAGTACCAGCGGTAATGGTGTTGCTGGTGTTAACTTGGGCGCTTGGCGTGTTCGTGCAGACTGGCAAATGCGCATTGATAAGCAACAAGGGCAAAGTACAACTACGTCCTTAGATTGGACTCGTTATTATTTCTACCGAGCCATCAAATCATTAGGCGCAAAACTCACCTTAGGTGAAGATTATTTAACCTCTGATATTTTTGATAGTTTCAGATTTACAGGGCTTAGCTTGGTTACTGATACCAATATGCTACCGCCTAATCTGCGTGGATACGCACCAGAAATTACTGGGGTCGCAAAAAGTAATGCGACAGTTATTGTGAGCCAGCAAGGACGAATTATTTATCAAACTCAAGTCGCTGCGGGCCCATTTCGTATCCAAGACTTGAACGATGCATTAGCTGGGCAAATCGATGTTGAAGTTAAAGAACAAGACGGTTCAACACAGAATTTCACTGTAAATACTGCAAGTGTTCCCTATTTAACACGACCAGGACAACTGCGCTACAAATTAGCCGCTGGACGCCCAACAAATTGGCGTCACCATGTGAGCGGCGATACTTTTGCAAGTGGCGAATTCTCTTGGGGGGTTAACAACGGCTGGTCACTGTATGGTGGTGGAATTGGTGCGGAAAACTATGCATCCGCAGCTATAGGGATTGGTCGTGACTTAATGGTATTTGGTGCATTATCATTTGATATCACTCATGCCAGAGCACATTTAACCAACTTAAGTGATATTGGAAATAAAACGCATCGAGGAAGTTCATACCGTTTAAGTTACTCAAAGCGTTTTGACACTTATAACAGCCAAGTGACATTTGCAGGATATCGATTCTCTGAACAAGGTTTTATGAGTATGTCTGAGTATTTGGATGCGCAGGAAACAGGTGCTCGCCAATACAACAGCAAAGAAATGTATACCATCTCTTATAACCAACAATTTTCAGAGTTAGGGCTAAGTGCATTTATCAACTATTACCATCAAACCTATTGGGATCAGCCTGATAATGACCGCTATAGCATTTCATTAGCGCGCTATTTTGATATTGGTAAATGGAAGAATCTTAGCCTCAACTTGACGGCATATCGAAATCGTTATCGTGAAAGTAATGATGATGGCGTATATGCGTCACTCACGGTGCCTTGGGGAGAAAAAAGCTCTGTTAGTTACAACAGTAGCTGGGATAAAAATGATAACTCACAGCGTGTGAATTACTACAGCACTATCGATGAAAGAAATAATTATCAACTAAGTACGGGGTGGGCGCGTTCAGGTGCACTCGTGAGTGGCTATTACACCCATCAAGGAGATTTAACACAGCTCAATGCGAATGCAACTTACCAGCAAGACCGTTATCGGTCAGCGGGATTCTCTTTACAAGGTGGCTTCACAGCAACGGAAAAAGGCGCCGTACTACATCGTAGCAGCCAAATTGGCGGTACTCGCATATTTGTTGATACCGATGGTGTACCTAATATCCCGTTACGTGGTTATGGCTCTATTGTACGTACTAACCGCTTTGGACAAGCCGTTATTAGTGATGTGAATAGTTACTACCGTAATCAAGTTAGTGTTGATTTGAATGCATTACCAGATGAAGCGCAAGTCTCCCAATCAATAAAGCAAGGTACTTTAACCGAAGGGGCGATTGGTTACCGTCAATTTGATGTTGTCGCTGGAAGCAGTGCAATGGCGTTGTTAAGGCTGTCGGACAATAGCACACCGCCTTTCGGAGCAATCGTATTAAATGGCCGTGGCCAACAAGTCGGTATGGTGGGTGATGATGGAAATACCTATCTCACTGGTTTAAAAGCAAAAGATACCTTGCAAGTCCGTTGGGATGACCAAGTGCAGTGTGAAATCACACTCCCTGATACCTTGCCAGAAGATGAATATTTACAGGCAAGCTGGTTATTACCGTGCCATAAACCGGGAGCAAAAGCCGCATCGCCAGCGACCATAAAGACACCATCAGCCAGCCGTGCATTAGAAGCAATGCCGAAAGCAGCAGAACTTGTTGTGCCTGTTGTTGAAAGAACTGCGCCAAAGTCATCAGGTCGCTGGTTACAAAAATAATAAAAATGGTGGTACGCAAAGAGAGATGAATGCTCCTTAACCATAGAAGATAACAATATGATGAATAACATGATGAAAAATAAAATGATGAATAAAAAAAATGCCCATAGAACAGCATTAGCGTTGGTTGGCGTTGTATTAACTTCAGCAACGCTATCTTCTGCTCAAGCGGCGGTTGCATTAGACAGAACTCGAGCGATTATCACGGGAGATGAGAAATCGATCAGTTTAAATATCAGCAATGAAAACAAACAATTACCTTATCTCGCTCAAGGTTGGGTGGAAAACGAGAAAGGTGAAAAAATAAGCGACCCATTTACGGTATTACCACCAGTGCAGCGTGTTGAACCTGGCGCAAAAAGCCAAATCAAAATCCAAGCACTGCCAAGTGCTGCTTCACTGCCGCAAGACAGAGAATCTGTGTATTACTTTAATTTGCGTGAGATTCCACCAAAAAGTGATAAGCCGAATACGCTGCAATTGGCATTACAGACACGTATCAAATTGTTTTATCGACCAAAATCAATTATTCCAACACGTGAACAAATGGATAACCCATGGCAGGAAAAAGTGACTCTTACGCGCCAAGGTAACCAATATACGATTAATAATCCAACTGCGTATTACGTTTCTTTTGTCGATGCTGTCCCCAACAAAAATGGACAAACGGTCGCAGGATTTGAGCCAGTGATGGTTGCTCCCAAAAGTAGCAAAGCACTGAACGTCAGTGCAGATGCATTAGGTAATAAACCTGTGCTGACCTATATCAATGATTATGGTGGTCGTCCAACGTTGTCGTTTACATGTCAGGGAAATAGCTGCCATGTGGTACCTGAAAAAAAATAGACTGATTTGAAATGCGCGATGAGATAGCAGGAGAATATCATGGCAAACACAAGCAGGATGCTCCGTTATGTGGGCTTAGGAAGTTTAGCGCTGAATTTATTCAGTAGTATGGCGATGGGAACCGCCCTAAATAAAGTTGATAACTGGGATGTCGATGGTTCACATGGCACGCTATATGTCCATGGAGCCCTGACGGAAAGTGCTTGTCGCTTAGCAATGTCATCAGCGTATCAAACTATTAATTTAGGTACTGTGGGAACAGGACAGCTTCAACATGTCGGGCAAACAGGTAACCCTGTTGCGATTGAACTGCGTTTAGAAGATTGTCTAAGTGGCGAAAGCCGCAGCCGCACTGCACAGGGGAATTTGTTGTGGAGCCAGCAGATGCCAGCGATGAAAATTCGCTTTTTAGCGCCTATCGATATTCAAGACCCGCGCTTGGCAGAGGTTATTGGTGTTCAAGGAATTGGCCTGCAATTAAGTGATGCCTCGCGTTCACCAATTAACTTAGGTGAGTACAGTACACCACAGTTGATTTCACCTGGGCAAAACCAATTAACTTACTATGTGACGCCAGTGCGTACCTCCGCCCAACTAAATGCAGGGGCTTATCAGGCGTTAATTAGATTCCAGGTAAGTTATGAATAGGGGCATGAAGATGAGAGAAGCTTATTTTCTTACGATATGCTTTAAAGCGCTTGCCCTCTCAGGGGTAATACTCTTTGGTGCTCTGATTTCACTCAGCTTTTCTTACAAAGTTATCGCTGCAAACTTAAGCACTAATATTCAAATTCGTGTGACAGTATACGGTGAGCCAGAATGCACCCTTGGCGGTGCAACAACGACTTCTGTAGATTTTGGCGATATACATCAGGCAAAGATTGACGGCACTTATGGGCGCTCACCTATTAATTACAATTTGGTATGTAATGGCTTATATAAAAATACATTAAAGATGACGCTGAAATGGACTGATAGGCAAATTAATGGTGCCTCATCGGTGACCACCAATCTCCCAGATTTAGGTATTGCCATTTACCGTGATGGAACCCGACTCAGTAATGGCGCGACACTCAATTTTAATTATGGGAGTTCACCTTCTTTATATGCCGTCCCCGTTAAACCTACAGGGGTAAACTTAACATCGGGTGGTGATTTTACGGGCAATCTTACGATGGTATTGGATTACCAATAGGATGATATCAATGAAATTATTCCGTTATCTTCTCTCGGTCTGCATGATGCTTAGCCTGTTTGGCCAAAGCCAAGCATCAACACTTAGTATCCAGCTAAAAGGTCGATTATTGGTGACACCGCCCGAGTGCATTTTGAATAACAACCAACAAGAAGCTATACATTTTGGCGATATATTGCTCCCACGTATCGATGGAATCCAATACAAGCGTATTGTACCGATGAGACTCAGCTGCACAAACCTAGCGAAAAACGCTATAAAGCTCACGCTTATCGGTGATGATACATCATTTAATAGCAATGGCGCATTGAAAACGAGTAACCCAAAACTAGGGCTTTCCTTTTATGTGAACAATGCTAAGCAAGTTATTAACCAGCCTTTCAATGTGTTATATACAGCGCTGCCAACCTTGGAGGTTGCGCCGGTAAAAAACAGTAACGCCGATTTTACGAATACCGATGGCGGATTTTTTACCGCGCTGGCAACACTGAAAATAGAGTATCAGTGAGAATGATTATGTGGAATAACAAGCAAATTAAGCATTGGATGGCAGGGTTTATAATGGTGATGTCCATATCTTCAGCGCAAGCAAATTGGGCATTTGATGGCACGTTAATTATTCCTCCTGTTTGCCAATTAAGCCATGACGACCCGATAAAAGTTTCATTCGGTAAAGTGGGCGTACGAAAAATCAATGGTACCGCCTTCAAGCAACCTATTCCTTTTCAATTAAATTGTGTTGGCGATATGACACAACCGTGGGATATCAGCTTGATATTCGGAGGAACACCGGCGGGAAGTGGATTTGATAATGCGACATTAAGAACGGTGACACCGTTGAATAATGGCAAATTAGGAATTCAAATTCAGAAAAATGGCCAACCTCAGCCATTGAATGAAGCTTTTTTGATTAATGCAGCTTCTCTGCCATCCCTTTCAGCGGTTCCTGTTATGCGTTCGGGAAGCGAACTCGTTGGGGATAATTTTACTGCATCAGGCACATTAACCATTATTTTTGAATAGGAGGCAGCTGTCATCACTATGAATATTAAACGTAATATGAGCTTTGCCTTTGCCTTTGGCTTATGGTTTTTGGGTACCACCATGGCCTTTTCTGCAAATGTGGAATTTGATGGCACGTTGATTGAAGATGCTTGTGACGTTTATCCAGGCGACGAATCGATTGAATTAGATTTCGGTACGATAGTGGATAAATACCTGTATCTGAATACTCAAACAAATAGCCAACCTTTTACCATTCGATTAATTAATTGTGATTTAGCATTAGGCCATGAAGTAAAAGTCACATTTATTGGCGCAGAAAGTTCGGCTTTGCCTGGTTTACTAGCGCTAGATGCAGGAAGTCAAGCATCCGGAGTGGCAGTTGGTATTGAAAGTATTTCTGGCGCAGCTATCAAAATTAACAGTGGTAGTTATACCCAAGGGCTGTATACCGGAAATAATAATGACCTACGATTTCAAGCGTATGTGAGAGCTGAGCCAGCTGCATTGCAAAATAAATCAATTGTGCTCGGTTCATGGGCTGCGAGTGCCACATTCAAATTAGATTATGAGTAAATCATTATGTATGCGAAAAAAGCAAAAATATACGGAATGTTAAATACAAGCCGTTTGAGTATTTTATTATTAATCATCGCGTTAGCATCTCTATTCCCATCTCGCCCAGCCAATGCGATCGCGTATGTAATGCCTGTAAGTATGACCTCTGGAGCTTGGCCTCGTGTTGAGATGGATATTCTTTCTTGGTCTGAAGCAAGTGGTATAACTAACCCTTGCTATGGGTCAACAGAATGCTGGATAGGCCCAGATGTTCTGTATGCATCTGGCGCACCATCGTTGAGTGGTTCTTGCTTAGATTATGGTAACTGCATTCGAATTAACCAATATCGAACAGCGCAAGAAGTCGCTGAGGCTTTTCGATCTGCAAAAGGGATCCCTTATCGTGCATCATTTGTTATTGATAGCCCAAATGCAACTTGTATAGGATTATTCTATGTTAACCATAGACCAACTGCGGGTGTTAGGAATGCAATCCAATGGCCTGGTAGTGTCTGTGGTAAAATTCCACCGACAAATCAAACATGTAGTATTTCTTTACCTTCTTTTGTTAGTCACGGGGCACTCAGTAACACAAGCTTAAATGGTAAGAGAAACTCAGTTTCTGGCAATATCGCCTGTACACAGGCTACAAATATCAACTTATTTGCTCGTTCAACGACGGGTGAGCGTTATGTATATTTAAATTCGACTCCTAACTTTTATTCAGACCCATTAATTAACAATCAAAGTGGCTGGAATGGGGCAAACATGAATATTTCTGGAAATAATGCGGCGAATTCATTTACATTCACGTCTGAATTACATGCATCAGGAACGGTAACTCCTGGATATTACACTGGCAATGCCGTAGTCATCATTGCATTTAATTAGTTAATAAGAAACTTAAAACCCAACCATTCACCAACTTGATATTTGAGCAGCGTATTTTAACTAATATACGCTGTTTTTATCAATATTAATAAGTTTTAGTCATCTTCATTCCTGCTAAGTTTTCATATAATTAAACGTGTATTTAGTAGCTTGGGTTTTAAAAATAGGATCACGTAACTACATGACTCCTTTAAGTAAATTACTATCATAGCACTCTATTTATTTTTCTATTATATCAAAATCACCGACAGTCACTCTTATTTATTGTAGTTAGATAGGTGATTAAAAATAATATTTAAGTAAAAAAAGGATAAATATACTAATAGGATATTTTACGAGTAAATAATAAAGCAACTTGTGATGGACATATTTTAGCGAGAAACAACAGAATATAATATGTATGATGTTTTAGGTATTTTTGAAGGCTATCTATAACTTTAGTTAAATAATTAAAAGATAAATTTAAGACTATTTTCCATAAAAATATTTTTTATATTTTTCAGACATATTTTTATGGCGTCATTAGTGAAAATTATTTATTATAATCACATTATTTCAAAAACCTTATTTGCAAATTTAAATTCAAATAAACATCACCTAATTCATCTTCATAAAGTTCACCAAAAGAGTGCTTACTTGTACTCGCAGTGTCTAATTTGGTATTAAAAAATAAGTAATCTTCAAATTCATTTTTATTATATAGATGATAACACAATATATCCCCATCATTCTTAACAACTAAATACCCACCTGTAGCATCATATTTACCGCTCCATACTTTCGTCGGCATTAGTAGACCTACCGCAATATCTGTAAGTAATCGCTTTATTTTATAAGTATAAAAAAGGTGTTTTTGTTTATTATCAAAATTCATAGGATTTGATAATTCTAATTGTTCAACTAAATCTTTAACTTTTGAAATACTTGAAGTGAAATAGCTCAGAAGAATGTGCCCTATTATTTGGGGTAGCAAACTATCAATTAGCACTAAATTATTTGAAAATGTATCGCTAACGACTTTGTTGAATGTTAATTCACCACCTAATTCAGTAATTTTAGCAATTCTATTTAGAATTTTTTTTGGATTTTGTATATTATTAATTTTTTTTATATCGGAAGAAGCGAGTCCATCGACTTTGAATCTAAAGTTAGTTGCTTTACTTGAATTTAATAATGTAGAAGCAGAACCAATCTGAGATTTAATACTGAACCCAAGCATTGGCTGCTGATTCGTTCTCTCATCATGAATAACAATAATTATATCTGTTTTCTCTCTAGAGGAAGCTTTCAAAGACTTACAGTATATAGCCGCCATAAAAGCTTCAATTTCAGGAATAGAAAAAGTTGTATTTTTTTGTTTTTTGTTCTCAATGATCTTTTCAAGTGTTTCTTTTGCCTTTTGAGCAAACTCAGAAATAGGTAATCTTAGCAGTTCCCTACCATCATGGGTAATAAACACAACATTTCTATTTATCGAGTACTCAAATTTACCCGCAGACTCTTCCCTTAGTATTTTAATGACTGGGTAAACCACTCCTTCTAATTTTTCTAACGACTCGTTACCTGCAAAAAGTTTTTCATCCCCTAATATCTTTAAAAACGCATATACCTCACTCCACTCACCAATATTTCCTGTTATACTCATTTGACACCTAATAATGTTAAAATTTCTTTAGCAATCGCTTGGACAACGGGAACTGCAACTGAATTACCAAATTGTTTATATGCTTGAGCATCTGATACAACAATTTCATACTCATCAGGAAAGCCTTGTAACCTTGCCCATTCTCTTGGCGTCATTTTTCGTATTCCTTTACGGTTAACTTCACCTTTTATTTTAGTTACAGGCGTAAAATTAGACAATTTATGATCTATAACTAAATTACGTTCACGCCCCATTCCACCACAAACAACGGCATTTGCAATACCCTTGCTATCTAAAATTTGATATCCAAAACCGTTGCCTTTATCTTCATGTCGTTTTTTATGGTTCTCTAATGTGGATAAATATTGTGTTGAAAGGTAATATTTTACGGATACCTCTTCTTTTTCTAAAATATCATTCACGCAAGTGGTAATATTAGTAGGCTTAGGATACTTAAATGTATCAATATTCAAATCCTTTCTAAAACCAACAATAAATATTCTTTCTCTATTTTGAGGAACACCAAAATCTTTAGCATTTATAATTTGAGGCTCAGGAATAAAGTAATTTAAATCTTCCCTTAACACATTGAGGATCGTTGCGAGTGTTCTGCCTTTATCGTGATTTGTTAAACCTTTAACATTTTCAAGTAAGAAGACTTTAGGGTTGTGTTTTTTAATAATTTCAGCAACATCAAAGAAAAGTGTTCCTCTGGTATCTTCAAATCCTCCTCGCTTTCCTGCAATGGAAAATGCTTGGCAAGGAAAACCAGCACATAAAAAATCAAACATCTGAGGTATGGCGTTTTTTGTTTCGGGCAAAGTAATATCACCAAATGGTAATTCACCAAAATTAGCCTTATAGGTTTTCTTTGAATACTCATCCCATTCACTAGAGAATACACATTCCCCACCTAAGTTTTGCAACGCAAGTCTAAATCCACCGATGCCTGCGAACAAATCAATAAAAGTGAACTTTGAGTTATTTTTTATCATTAACAACACCATCTAAAAAGCCATCTGTCATTATCATTAATAAACCCTACTATCATTTACAACACCCAATAACTGTATATAAAACCAGTATAGGCCTATTTTGATAGCATAGTATACCTTTATTTTGATTATTCCAACATTAGTTCTTAACGAGGGAGTCATTATGTCAAGTGCTATTATAGACACCATCAACAATTTGATTTATCAATCTTTTTACTAACTGTTGTTAAGCGAAATACACTAACGATATGGGTTGACCTTAGTATACTTGGGAAGACTGAAAAGCGGGGAAAAGCCTTGTAAACTTAAGATTTCAGATACAAAAAAAGACGTCGGTTGACGTCTCTTGATGTTCTTATGGTGCGAAGGCCGGACTCATACATAATACTTAACCTCATGATCTAAATTAAAATATAAAAGTATAAAATTATTTATACCAACGCATGTACCAACAGATGAAATTCTTACTTTTTCTGATGGTTATCCAATTCAGGTAATTGTGATTCTAGTAAGCAGACCAACATCACTAACTTTAACATGGTATTATTGCATTATACCCTGTAAGAGACCTTATTTAAGTAAAGTATTTTACTTTACTCTTTCTCGGAATCATTAAACCACTTAGGCATGGAGCTCCCATCTATAGGTAATCTTATATATCTATCATCACCAAGTTCATCCTTGATGCATCTCAACTCTTCAAAGCCCCACTTTCCATCTCTATCAGAAAAATATACGGTGTATTTATCAACATGGAAGCCAAAGTATCTTTCTTGAGGTTCTGAAATTTCCAATTGACCGCAATGTGCTGAGACTCTCCACTCATAATCAGTAGAAATATCTAGAGCTAGCACCATGAAATTTGGAATCCACCGTAAAACTAATGATAATACGATGGTAGCAGCAGCCAAAAGAAGTACTGTAGTCATGAAGCGAATTCCCTTCAATTTACCAGCCATTTTCAAAAAGAATATATACAAAAGCGGCTGAAGAACTAAAAAGAAAATAAATACCATGGATGAGAATGTCCATATTAACTCAAGAAATGGTGAATTAGTTATATCCATATTACTTATTTTCATGAAAAAACTAGCTGCTATAGCGCTTACAACAAAATATACTATAGATATTACTGATAAAAGAAAAAACCAAAATCTCGAAATAAATTTATTCCCCTTTCTTTCAAGATCATAAAAGAAAAAAACACCATTAAACAACACTAAAATGATAAATACGAGAAGAACATATCTAGCAATTCCCACTTCATTCAAATTAATAAGTACCGATAGTAATAAAAATGAAAAACAAGAAAGTAACGTTAAGAACTTAGAGTAATCAATTTCTATTTCATCTTCATCTATAACTAAAAACCTTAGAAATGAATATCCCATTTTAAAACACAGGACACAGAAAAGTATAATTATTATAAAAAAAGAAAGAATAACAATTTCGTATTTAAGTGGGAAGCTAAAATTAACGATAAGAAAATTAAAGGTCAATAATAATAAAAATACAATTAGATAAATATTTTCTTTTATTTCTTTAAATATTTTCATGTGATCCTTTCATCTTCAATATGTTAAATTAATAAACCTTATAGTTTGAGAGTAATGCTGACGAAACCATCAACATTACTAACATATCACTTTCCTGCTACCGAAACCTTAGCCAACTCTGGATTATTAGCCTGAAAGATCGATAGCGGTAACTCAACCTTACGCCCATTCTGATCTTCCACCGCTTTAACGACTTCAAACTCAGCGACGTCCTCGCAAGGAATTTCTAATCCAGTAAACGTGGCACGAGTAGCGCTAGAATCGCCAAAAGGTTCCACTTCCAGTATCGTATCCCCTAATACTTTTCCTTTTCCATCTTTCATTCGCAGCGTTAGTTCAAGCGCACCAAACTCCGCATGGTCTAGAACCATATGGCTACCACCATTATCGAGGGTAAATGAGTAACCACAGTAACCTTGGTTAATAAAATTTGAGCTGGTATGTGTGATGCTCGCATAACGCTGTTGTTCTTCAGCCAAACTAAATGCACTGACTGCTAATAAACTCATCGCAAATATACTTTTTATCTTATTCATTCCGTTACCTTTTGTTATCTTGTATAGTCCTCGCTACCGCAAGTAACGGTAGCGAGAATGTTATTTATTGTTGGTTGGTTTGGAATCCACCTTTAGTACGATCTTTTTCTTTCCAGCGCGGTCGATTCTTGCCTGATAATTCTTTTTGCTGGTTCCAATAACCTATCGGATAGCGTTTGACGATAGTACCGCTGACACCAATGTCAACTGACGAATATTGCCCGTTATTAATGTATCCTTTTTGGACATAAGCATTAGGGCTACAAGTGCCTGTATCACGTTGTTGCCAGTTTCCGTCAGTTCTTGCCACGATATAAAAATCACCAAATGCGCAACCTGACGCAGATTTATGATTCAATATAGCAACATAGTGCTTGGTTGAACCAACAATCCTACAAGTACTATTTTGGCTTCCACACACTTGCCATAAGGTTTTACCGCCATCGCCTTTATATTCCCAAATGGTATTTTTAGGGGGCCGGCTGGTGGCAGAGGCGGATGATGTCATCAACCACAGTGAGGCCAATACAGTTACAACTACATATCTTTTCATTATAAATTCCTATCAACATAAATAGAAACGTCAGATTGACGCTTGATGAACACCGTCTAATGGGTGCTTGGTTTTCCCTGATATGGCGTATTCGATGGTTATCGGGTGAATGGTGAATAAGGTATCCACAACAAAAATTGCTGATCATGTTTAATGTGATGACTGACGGTTAAGTCGCACTAAAATCCAGTGACGAATTCGCCGATGAAGATAAAAGGCAATACCAGTGGCGATAAGCAAATCAACCAGTAATATCGTGGTGGCGATACCTTCAGTAAAACCGTATAGCCAACCGGATGACATGATGATCAGTAGGCTAGAGAGGGCTAATCCGATAATGATGGACGAGATAATGGCAATTAATTTGGGATTGAAATGGATTTTATAGTCAATCCCCTTAAAAGCACTCAAAACCCATAAGCCTAATTGCGCCAAGAGTTGTGGGGTAACCAAAGCTAAGAGATATAAAACGAAGTACATCAATGTGATCCCATACGGATTCATGATGAGAGCGATAAGTTGGAAATGTGTTAACAATACGCCAGTGATCCAAAGGCATAACAAAATACTGATAACAATAGCGATGCGTTCTAAACCCCGTTGTAAGTGTGAAATGGTGTTCATATTTTTAAGCTTCCTTATGTGATGATGAATTCACAGTGTGATGGTGACTTTGAATGGGCATGGCCCATTCGTGACCGCAATCGCGACATATCCAGCCCGTACCCCATGCAATGATGTCTTGCTCAGAAGAACAGTGAGGGCAATGTGTGGGATGCGATGCTGGTGGGGTTAATAACGTCATGGTCGGTTCCTTTCTTTGTGTGATGGAAGAGAGGTAAGTACTTGTGATATCAATCGAAAATGCGGTAAGGCTGCGATAAAACTGTTTTGTTGTGACAGTTGCATCACTGCGTGTTTCGGTGTGAAGGGGGTATTGAGTGATTGAACTTGCTGGATATCCTCTAACAACAAGACATGTACTTGCTGGTGGTATTCCGCCAATAAATACCACTGGCCTTCACGATAAATGAGTTGATAAGGTTGTAGTGGATTAAAACGACGCTCAGGCGTGAGTAAGCTAATGGATTGCTTACTGGTAATGGCATACACCAATTGATAGAAATGGTCGGCATGCAAAGCCGAAATCTTATGGGCATGATGCCAAATCAAACAAGGCGCATGGGGCTGCTGGGTTAACAGTAACCCGAGTAAGCGGCTATCTAGCCCCGGAAACAACCGAGTCATCCCAATCTGTTTCACAAAGGTAAGAACATCTTTGTCTCGATAAGCTTTTAGTGTATTGATGGGCAAGCGATAGCAACCTTGCCGACCTTCTACCCCCAGATAAGCCAAGCGTTCACGTAGATCGCGCTGTAACGTGCGTTCAGAAACATTGAACTCTTGGGCTAAACATGAGAGCACAAGGCTTTCTCCTGCCATTAAGCGGGCAATCAACGCAGAGAGTCGCACAGCCATGCGGTCATATTTTCGGTTAGTCTGAAACATAACGTATTGCTCTCAATAACAGGCGTTAGGAAATTAAGAAGTGAGGGAGTTTAACTTAGGGGATTGACAGGTTATGTCTGTTGGGAAAAATTCTCATTGGACTTTTTAGTGAAAAATCACTATAAGTAATTCATTGATAAATAACGTTATGCTTTTTATTTGAACGATAAGAAAGTAAGGCGTAACGACACAACCTGTCAGGGCGGGAAAATTAGTTGGGCTGGCGAGGGGCGAGTTGGTTAAATAAAGTATCCGCCATCACCCACAGGGCTTTATTGAGTTTGATATCGCCATCAATCCCATTTACTGAACGAGTACGAGCACGTTTTCCTTTTGCGGTTCTGCCTGATAATCCCCCTTTAATCAGGTTTTCTTGTAAACGTTGGTATACCGTCCAAAGGTCTTCTTTCTTATCTTCAACGCGCCGAGGCTGTAGAATTTGCTCTCGTGTGACTGGCTGGAACTCTTCACCAAAGCGGTAGGTCAAAGCCGCTTCAGCAAAGGCTTGCTGGGCTGGTGGGGGTAACAATAACGACTGCATACTTTCGCGTTTTTCAGCCACTTGCTCAAACGTATCGAGTACCTCATACGCCCCTTCAATTACTTTCCCCACCACATCCCCTTTGTGAAGTACTCTCACTTCCCCTAATACATCGCCGCACACCAAACCGTTGGAGCATACGGCTCTAAAGAGTCCCGGCAACATCTGATAGCTGCTTGAGCCATCATGGCTATTAAGCAGAATAATTTCAGGGACTTGTATACCCGTGATTTGGTCATGTCGTCTGAGCCGTAACATATGCTTGGTGTGCTCTCGACGACTGATATCCCGTACCCGAGTCTGGCAGGCAAAGAACGGATAGAAGCCTTCTTTTTGCAGGCTATCTAACAAGGTAATGGTCGGAATGTAGGTATAGCGTTCACTGCGAGAATCGTGCTTTTCTTCAGAAAACACACTCGGTACAGTACGGAATAACTCTTCGATAGTGAGTGGACGCTCACGACGAATACTGTTAGCAGAGCCAAAACGCGAAGCTAATAAACTCATGATAGACTCCTGATTAATCAATTAAGCGGAAAATGGCAGCGGATTCGGGATGTTGTGAAGCGTAGTCACGCAATTGATAAAAACGGTCGCACATCACTTCGCTTTCCGTTTGGAACGACCAGATGCTGTACAGGATCAGACACACCACAATCCCTGCCGCTTCTTGACTCACAGTGGCTTCATTGCCGTTGTGCATGTTGAATAGGGTTAAGGTGTCTGCGTTGATATCGGGGAATATAAAGGCACCGCCATTACTGAGCACGCCGTACTCCCAGTAACCGCCATGATATTCGTCGCAGAATTGACCCATCGTGGTGAAGATCACCACTTCAAAGGTAGCCCAGCCTTTTACTGCACCAAAATGGTTGAACCAAAAATCTAGGCGTTGCTCATCAGGGACTAATTCCATTGTGATAGCAGATTCAGTTGAATGATTCATTAGTTGATACTCCATTAAAAAGAAATAAAAAAGCGCCAATCCCGTTAAGGAGTGGCGCTAGATGTCATTAATGTTGCGTTAATTTAAGAAGCTAAAAGAATACGCTCCACAGGGACTTAGCGACGGAAACGATGCTGTTTTTGACTGTACCAATCGTGCTTTTTATCAAGACAGGTAGGGGAAGGATGTCTATCAGCGTATCGACGATATCACTGACGCATTGCCCAAAATCATTACGTGCAGAGTTCTCTACGGATTGCGTCCGGTAAGTGCTGCTCAGTTGTCTAGCTACCCCGCTACTGGCTTGCACCGGTAACGCCTGTATTAATTGCTCTGCTAATACAGTCAGTTGATAGTTTTCGATTGCAGATACAACCATCACAGGGTGATTCGGCTTAAATGCTGTTATCACGGCTTGTTGCTTCAATTCTAAGTTAGCTGCTTGCTCTAAGGATGGCTGGTGAGACAGTTCATTCCACTGGCGACAGGGTTCTATCTTGTCAGCTTGATTCAGCACAAATAGAAAGCGGTTTGGTTGATAACCACATTGCTCAGTGAGAAAGCGATAACACTGTTCATCAGAAGACCATGCCCTATCATCGGCTTTGAGTACCCAGATAATTAAATCCAGTTCTGGTAATAAGTTACGATATAGCTGGTGGTACTCTTTATCTCGTTCTATGCTTTCCCCCAGGCCGGGTAAATCAACAAAGGTGAGTGTATGGTTGTTCATCGTCATACTGTAGCGTTGGGCTTGGCGCGTACAACCTGAAACATTACTCACAGACGATAGACGGGATTGGAACAGAGCATTAATCAGACTGGATTTTCCAGCCCCTGTTTTACCCATTAAGCCTATGGTGGGGGAGTAATTGATAAGTTTATTCAAATGGGATAAAAACATATCCTTAACCCCTTTAGGGAGGAAAAGAAAATGATTTTCGAGTTTATTCATCGTTGCAACCTTAATATATGTTAAGTTCGCATAGATGATATATATTTGAAATTTATTTCATTTTTTCATATTCATCAATAATGAAGCTATTTAACCACTCCGACGCGGGTACACCATAGTTAAGGGCTAACTCTGTCAATTTAGTTCTTGCCTCTGCTGAAAGTTGAATATCTTTCGGTGTTTTTTTTGGCCTTACCGAACCTTTTGATTTAGTAGTTGTTCTGTGTTTTCGCTCATTTCGAGCTAGAAGTAATTTTTTATAGCGCTTATCTTTTTCATCTTGGGGTGATTGCCATAAATAAAAACCAGTCACAATGTAAAGATAAAGCTCTTCACTATCCTGATATTCGGTTTTAGTCAATGCTTTACTTTTGACCAGATAGTTATAGGCCCACTTGCACATTTTTATATCGGATGGTTTTAACCAATCAAAGTACTTGTAATGGCAGGTTTTCTTAATTACGTCATTTCTTAAGTAGTCAAGCATACTATATATATCAGTAACATAATCTGAGTATTGAAAAGCATTAAGCCTAGCTACAACAAAGTTAATATATTCAATAGATTCTACATATCGCCCTTCATGACTCTTCGGTGCAAAAATAAATTTCTTATCAAAAAAACCGTTCGTTACTGTTTTTATAACACTACTAAAGTCGTCCTTAACTGTGAGATCTGTTAAGTAGTTTCGTATTTTGAACATATAAAAATTAGCGTCTTTGCTGTTGCTCAACACACGCCATATGAGGTAACAAAAAACTTTATTCTTTCTCATATAACCATAAATTTCATTCTCTATATATGAATAATTCATCGTCATGAAAGCCTCATTTTTTCATCAATTAAAATATGATTATTATTTTATAATACGGTAATAAAAAACTATTAAAACCACCAATAAATAGCTAATTAAAACACATTTTTATTCATGATTTAATCGTGATATTCATGTTCTTTCATTCCTTAATTTTAAAGGGTTATACATAGATTATTAGGCTTATACTAATACAATAGTGCTGTTTTTATTGATAAGCATACTAAAAAAATAATTCTAATATTGTGAAAGTGACGCTGTTATCCATTTCGCGTTAGAAAATTAATATCAGAGTACTTTTTAATGAGATGAGTCACTGAGTCTCTGACAAGCAGGACTTCTGTGTGTAAAAACGGTGCTGGTATAGTTATATATTTAATAGAGTAAGAATGGCATTTTATAGACCTAAAGATCACTCAAACAATCTTGACTAACTTATCTATTTTTTACATCCATCGAACTAGATATGACTTAAAAAACCTTAAGGAATAAATCATGTCTAGTTATACCTACAATGAGGACTATCTTCGTCAGATAGACCGAACAGTCCGTAAATCACTCCTCACCAATAATCGTGTCACAGCTATTCGCGTAGATTTACGCTTCCCGTCATCGACAACTTGTTACCATGAGGATTCAACAGTCATAACTCGTTTTATTGAATCCCTAAAAGCCAAAATAGGCGCAGACCTAAAACGCAAAAATAAAGTATGGGCTCGTAATTATTCATGCCCCTTATCTTATGTTTGGGTGAGAGAGTTTGGTGAAATCAATCGCAGAAAGCACTATCACTTATTGCTGCTAGTCAATAAGGACGTCTATTGGAGTTTAGGTGATTACACTAGAGCGGAAGGAACGCTTTATGCATTAGTACAACAAGCATGGTGTAGTGCAATTGGTGTTAACTACTCTACGGAGCGTTATTTAGTTCATATCCCAGATAACGCTGTTACTTGGCTAGATAACAATAATGCCAACAATGAAAGTACGATATTCGAATTAAACCAGCGCTGTCGTTACTTAGCCAAAGAACATACAAAATATTATGGTGATGGTGAGCGTTCATTTGGATGTAGCCGTTAATCTACCAATAAAAAACATGAGGGGGATATCTTTTGGAAGAGAGATATCCCTAAACACTTATCGATATCCCTTCTGCCTTTTAACTTTAAAGACAGGAGTTCAATAATGAGCACTCAAGCTATTCCCTTATTAGATGATCAATTCGTTGATATGAAATTTATAACCCGTTTAACTGGACTAACTGATAAATGGTTTTATAAGTTGATACAAGATGGGGAGTTTCCAAAGCCGATAAAACTGGGGCGTAGTTCTCGTTGGTTAAAGAGCGAGGTTGAAAATTGGCTACAGGCACGTATTGCCGAATCCAGAGCTTAACCCATCTCCCCGCCTTCCGTATCAATCGCATCAGCTTTTAAATCACACCGAAAATTCAACAATAAAAAAGTATCATGACTCTCATGAGGTATAGCTACACTACGACTAGAGCTAGCTGGCTTTACCAAAATCGCCATTTATCGGTGAAGGAGACATCCCTAACGAAAATAACCGCCAGTGTATGGCAGCTGATATATGCTTTCATGACACCGACAACACACTCGCTGTTGTTCCGGTATAACTGTACCGCTTGATACTTACTAAAATGCTTCCTGAATTATTATCTGTCCAAGATGAAATGGATGTCAGCTTAATCACCGATAACCCCCTGCTAAGATCCCCCCCGATGCTGGAGAGTATCTTTCTCAACGAGTACGTGAGGATTGGACAATGTTTATTTGCCAACAAACTTATTGGTCTGTTTAACCAGTACAATAACTCTGAGCTAGGCCCCAAACTGATGTGGTTGTGCTGGTATGATTTGATGTTAGGTTTTCCTTTAGATGATGGGCTGAATACCCTGAAGATGAAAACTGAAGAACAGTTGGTAAAACGGATAATTGGCAGGCAAATGGAGAACTGGGGACTGACGAGGATAATGGATGATTATGTGTTGTTTGGTTGATAAAGAAAACGTCTAGAATATCCCCACAGTAACTTAGTCCGTCAATGAATCTAAAGCTTCACTAGGAATAAAAACATTTAAAACAAATTATTAGGGCTTTAATTTTAGGAAAATAGACACTAAAAACAGCGTTACCTAAGTACACGAAAAACAATCCTATATTCAGAAAGAATTAAAAAATATCGTTCATATCTATTTTAGAATGGCAAAGCAGGATAGATCTTAAATAATGGCACTCACATTCAAAAGAAAAATGTGAAAAAAAATGATTGAACACATAATCTAAATATCTATCCATGTTGTCGGAGAGACACAAATCAAGATTGTGAATTTTTATACTTGTGCTCCCTCACTGACACGGTATGATTTTATGCTTTGTTTCGCCGTATTATGCTTACCGCCTTTACTATTCATAAAGCGCAATGAAAAGCATCATTATCAGCTAAGGATATTGAAAATGAGTTTCTGGATATTTATTTTTGCGCTGTTCGTTATTTGGTCATTATTTTTCAAAAAGAAAAAACCGGTGGCTCCTAAGGTGAATAACAAAAAACCAATTAACAAAGTATCTTCTGGTAAATCAACTAACAACTTATCAAATATACACTCTCGGGCACCTGACGAAGATGAACTAGCAACTTTTACTTTCATTAACGAGCAAGTAGTTGATTTTCACACTAGGCAAGAACAACCACAAAAAAATTTATCCCAACGCCATACAACACCCGCACGATGGATAAAACCAGATGAAAGCGTAACAATTGAAAATATCGTCATTAATGGTGGTTATTTTTATTTCGGTGGACAGTTAAAAGCGGGTTCATCAGGAGAGCATCACTATCGTTATAACGACAATTCCGATGCATCTCTAGTTAACAGTGCTTTATCAATCCAACATGCTTCGGTACATCATCAGGATGAATCACTGGGATACTGGCCTAGCTTTTCAACACTATCTCCACCTTCTCGAGGGGCTTATCTTAGCTGGTTAGCAAGCGATAGAAATGATGCAAGCTGCCCTATTGGTTATGTTTTTATCTATTTCTATGGTCTTGAACGTCGCATACTGGTAGATGGAGCACAGAAAGCAATACCTGCCGATGAATTCAAATCATTATTTGGAGAAGTTTCACGTTTAAGGTCGATATTTAAATTAAACAACTCCTTCTATCGGTATTCTACTCAATTAATAGAAACCATGTTACTTCTTCGACCTGATGTTATCAAAATTGAAAATGAGAGCGATTACTTTGCATCAGGGAGTTCACTTTTGTTCCGATTCCGCCTAGCTACAGTAGTGGAACAAGGGGAACCATTGCCAGTCGATCTGGCTTTGGCTTGGGTAAAATATTACGCCGAATATGCTCTACGAACTCCAGCAAGACGTTGTGTTAATGAATTTACGGCTCTATTTAAACAACGTTATGCAGATAAATTCAACAATGGCCTTATCATCAAGCCAAACAAGACCCGTTTGGAGTTAAATTATTATCCAGCAAGCAGTACACTACGTGGAATTAACATTGAGCATCTTAATCTACCTGACCCTAGCGTATTAAGAGCTCCGGTACAGAAATTAATACAAATTGCAGAATCTTGTACCGATTCTTTGGATGCTTATAGCCGCTATCTCGGCAAGAAAGAAGCGTCAAGAAGTGATATTGCCGCCATAATGCTTCTCCCTGATGAAGTCCTAAACGAAGATGCAGAACATACGTTTACGAAGTTTAAACGCTGGGCTGATGAACAAATTAGTGAAAATGCAGGATTAGTAAAAGTTGCTAGCTTTTGGGCAATACTTGATATTCCTGCCCCAGATAAGATCAATAAAAAAGAAGCCGAATTGATACAAAATTTTATTCAACGCACAGGTTACGGCGTTGCACCAGATACACGTTATCACCATGTAAAACCTGAGCCTGACGGAAATATCGTTTTATTTTTAGAGGGTCATGGTGAATTCTTCACGCCCTCTACAGAGTTTTTGTCAGTGTCTGTAGCACTTCGATTGGGTGCAATGATTGCGCAAATGGACCAAGATGTAGACATTACTGAACAGATTGTACTGGAAAAAACGATTGATCATAATGGCACCTTGTCACCAACTGAAAAACGCTCGCTACATGCCTACCTAAGATGGTTACTCAATACACCTGCCAATATGGCTGGCTTGAAAAATAAAATTGAACAACTGAACGATAAAGAAAAATCTACTATTGGTAATGTAATTCTTAGGGTCGCTTGCGCTGATGGAAAAATTGACTTAGCTGAAATTAAGCAACTAGAAAAAATCTACTCCAGCCTTGGCTTAGACAGCAAAGCTGTTACTAACGATCTCCATCATCTGTCAATGACAGGAAAAACTTCAGAGCACAGAACACAAACAGTATTGGAAAGAAATAATATTTTCTCACTTGATGAACACGCTCTTGCCCGTCATGAATCCGATACAGCAAATGTTCATCAGTTGCTGAGCACAATTTTTGAAGAAGATAGTGCCACAGAAGAGCGACCAAAAGATATTCCATCAAATTCAACAGTTACTCTTGATGAAACACACCATCAACTCTATCAACTTTTGTTAGAGAAAAATCGCTGGGAAAGAAATGAAGTCGCTGAACTATGTCAGCAACTTAATTTGATGTTAATCGGTGCAATCGAAGCTATTAATGATTGGTCTTTCGAACAGGTTGATGCACCTCTTCTTGATGAAGACGATGATGGCATTTACGTCGACTTAGAAATTGCACAAGAACTCAAAGGATAATTTATGTCTGATATTCGTATTCGACTCAAAGAACGAGACGCCATTATTAACTCATTGAAATCAGGCGTGACCCCTAAAATTGGTATCCAGTATATTCAAGTTGGTCGAGTTAACGAAATAAAAGCTTTGTATCAAGATATCGAGCGTATTGTTGATGGCGGTGCGTGTTTCCGACTAATTATCGGAGATTACGGTTCAGGTAAGACATTTTTTCTAAGTGTCGTTCGTTCAATTGCATTAGAGAAAAAGCTAGTAACTGTCAGTGCTGATTTATCACCAGAGCGCCGTATTCATGCTACAGGAGGGCAGGCTCGCAACCTCTATTCAGAACTAATGAAAAATCTATCCACTCGAAGCAAACCGGATGGCAATGCTTTATTAACCGTGGTTGAGCGGTTTATCACCGAAGCTAGAAAGGAAGCCGATAGTAAAAACTCCTCTGTTCCGACAATCATTCATCAAAAACTTTCTGAGCTCTCTGATATGGTTGGTGGCTATGACTTTGCTAAAGTTATTGAGAGTTACTGGCTGGGTTATGAGCAAGATAATGAAACATTAAGATCAAATGCTATCCGGTGGTTGAGGGGTGAATACACGACAAAAACCGACGCTCGTATCGACCTAGGTGTACGTTCCATTATTTCGGACTCTTCCTTTTATGACTCACTAAAGCTAATGAGTCTATTTGTTCGACAAGCTGGATATGCTGGTTTGCTGATTAATTTGGATGAACTAGTTAATTTATACAAACTGAGTAATACCCAAGCCCGGGTTGCTAACTATGAGCAAATACTTCGTATTTTAAATGATTGTCTACAAGGAACGGCTGAGTATATTGGTTTTTTACTTGGCGGCACACCGGAGTTCCTATTTGATCCACGTAAGGGATTATACAGTTACGAAGCGCTCCAATCACGATTAGCTGAAAATAGTTTTGCTCAGCGAGCGGGAGTTATTGATTATTCATCTCCATCACTACATTTAGCAAGTCTGACACCCGAAGAATTATATATCTTGCTAAAAAATCTTCGTCACGTTTACTCCAGCGGAAACATGGATAACTATCTTGTTCCTGATGAGGCATTAACAGCATTTTTACACCATTGTAGTAATACTATCGGTGATGCTTACTTTCGTACACCACGAAACACCATTAAAGCTTTCCTAGACATGCTAGCTGTACTCGAACAAAACCCTTCCATTCAATGGACTCAATTAATTTCAAATGTCACCATTGAGAAAGAGAAGCCGAGTGATATGGATGAAATTATATCAACAGGGAATACTGATGAGGACGGCCTCGCGGATTTCAAATTATGACGGCTGAATATCAGTTGTTAGATCCACGCATACAAAAGTGGATATATCGGCAAGGCTGGACAGATCTCCGAGAGCTGCAAAAAAAAGCAATTCCTTCAATATTGTCTGGTGATAGAGATGTGTTAATCAGCGCGGCTACCGCCGCGGGTAAAACTGAAGCTTTTTTTCTACCAGCCTGCTCTGTGACTGCAAACATTAGGAATGGCTTTGGAATTTTGTATATTAGCCCGTTAAAAGCCTTAATTAATGACCAGTACCGACGATTGGAAAGCTTAGGTGATACACTAGAAATGCCAGTCACACCTTGGCACGGCGATGTTACACAAAGCAAAAAATTAAAGATTAAAAAAAATCCTTCTGGGATTTTACTGATAACGCCTGAATCACTAGAAGCAATGCTTATCCGTAATACAGGATGGCTAAAACAGGCTTTTACTCCATTATCTTATATCGTCATTGACGAGTTTCATGCCTTTATCGGATCCGAGCGAGGTATGCAGCTTCTCTCTTTATTAAACCGTATCGACCATCTTCTAGGAAGGATTAATAATCCGATACCCAGAGTCGCGTTAAGTGCCACTCTAGGTGAACTGGAACAAGTACCATTATCTCTCCGACCGAATCAAAGTTTGCCCTGTGATATAGTTACTGACAATCAAACTCACTCTACACTGAAGGTACAGGTTAAGGGCTATTTGGAACCTCTAGTCATTTCAGGCAAGCAACCCCCTATGTCAGCCGAAATACAAATCTGCCACGATATTTTTCGATTTTGCCGTGGTGATTCCCATTTAGTGTTTGCTAATAGCCGTAAGAGAACAGAAAGTATTGCAGCTACACTTAGCGATCTCAGTGAAATGAATATCGTCCCCAATGAGTTCTTTCCTCATCATGGCTCATTATCAAAAGAGCTGCGAGAAACGCTCGAACAACGGCTCCAGAAAGGTAATATCCCTACCACCGCTATTTGTACAATGACTTTAGAACTCGGTATTGATATTGGTAAAGTTAGCTCTGTAGTGCAAGTTACTGCCCCTCACTCCGTCACTAGTTTACGCCAGCGAATGGGCCGTTCAGGCCGACGTGGTTCTCCCGCTATATTAAGAATGTTAATTGCCGAGAATGAACTGGTGCCTACATCAGGTATAGTTGACCAACTCAGGCTTCAGCTTGTTCAGTCATTGGCAATGATACGCTTACTTATTGGCAGTAAATGGTTTGAGCCAGCGGATATTCGTCAAATGCATTATTCCACGCTGTTTCACCAAATATTGGCGATTATTGCACAATGGGGAGGTGTACGAGCAGATCAACTCTGGCTACAGTTATGTCAACAAGGACCGTTTCGAAACGTTTGCATCGATGACTTTAAAATGCTGTTACACCATATGGGGAAACATCAATTTCTGACGCAAACTTCTAGTGGTGAATTAGTTCTCGGAGTAGAAGGTGAATATCACGTTAATCAGTACACTTTTTATGCCGTATTCAATACCCCAGAAGAGTTTCGTATTGTTGCAGGAAATAAAACACTAGGTTCCATTCCTGTTGATTCACCACTAATGCCAGAACAGCATATTATTTTTGGTGGGCGACGCTGGAAAGTGACTGATATCGACGATGAAAAAAAAATTATTTATGTCGAAACAACAAAGGGAGGGCAACCACCTATTTTTGGCGGTGAAGGAATGTCTATTCATGATATCGTTCGCCAAGAAATGTTTATGATTTATCAAGAAGGCGACTACCGTATCGCTATTGATGATCGTAAAGCTGATTTTGCTGATACTACAGCCAGAGCATTATTTGATGAGGGGCTACAATGTTTTCGTAGTAATAATCTAGCTTCGGAATATTTTATCCAACAGGGACAGCATGTTTATATTTTCCCTTGGTTGGGCGATCAAACTGTAAATACTCTGTCAGCATTGCTTATCCTACATGGCTTTAAAGCAGGCTCATTCGCAGGTGTTATTGAAGTTGAAAAAACAACAGTTATTGAAGTTAAACAGATGCTAGCTAACATTCTTCGAGAGGGATTACCTACAGAATCAGTCTTAGCGGAAAAAATCTCAGAAAAATGCCTTGAAAAATATGATGAATTTTTACCAGAAATATTACTTAACAAGGAATACGGGCTGCGAGCTTTCGATATTAATAGCATATCCAATTGGATAAAAAAATATTGTTAGAAAATACAATGCCACAATAAAAAATAGCCACAAATCGAAAGTGGCTAGTATAGTTATGACTTGTGACATATATAAATTATATTATCATTTTATAACATATTGTTTTTATAGTTATTCGTCTATGGCGAAACAAATATTTTAAGATCCACATCATAGTCATGAGCTGTCGCTAACCAACTATTGATTAATTGAAAAGCTTGTAATGTTTCACCATTTGCCTCTGGGCCAAGTTTTAATTGATTTTCAAAATGATCAGCAGAAAAACTATTTGCTGATACAATCCAAATTTCTTTCTTAACGGCAGTAGAACGTCTTCTTGCAGCGACAGTATCCCAAAGTTCGTTGAGTCTTTCTTGCCTATCCTGTTCATTATGGGCACTAAACAAATCACCGTTAAAAATTCGAATCCTTTCACGAATGCATTGAGTCGCTCCTGATGAAGGCCAAGCAGTACTAAGTCTTCCCCAATTACTTGGTCGTAAGTTGACATCACTGCTAATAAGCATTTCGATATTTTTAATAGCTTGAGTACCAACTTCCGCAAGCGCGCCTGCAGATGATTGAGGATTAACAGAACTACCGCATTTTACATGAACAAAAACCAACTTATTTTTAGATGAAACAATAAAATCTGCAGGTTCAGTGCCCATGTCAGTAATAATTAATAAATCGGCTTCTGGGATATATGGAGCAAATGGACCTAGATCACGTAGAGTGGGATTAGCTAAACCATTAGATTTCAATTGATCTACCAAATAAAAAATAGAGTCAGAACAAAAACCTTCATTTATAATTTGATAATTATTGTTTTGATAGCCTTTCTCATCTAGATTATCTCCAAGCAAAGAATCAAGACCTATAATTACATTAGCAAGGTTAGAAGTACCTAGTTCAAAAGTTTCCGCCAATGGTAACTTTAATTGATAAAATTTTCCTTGAGAAAATCCTATTCCATCAGCAAGCAAAGCTTTGTATAATTTTTCATTGAGAAGATTTTTTATTTCTTGATAATTTTCACCATCTATTGAATAAAGCATATCTGTTTCTGGCACTATATTTAAAAATGGTTCTTCACTTTGTAAATTAACTAATATTTTACTCTCATCAATACCCTCAACAAGTAAAGCACCATCATTATATTCCAAATATAAAAATGAATTATCCAGAGAGTATCTATTGCCATTTATCAAAAGATGAATAGGTGAATTGAAATCAGTTAAAAAATCAAAAATCAAACTCTGTACTTCAAAAGTTTCATCAACTAGAATTGGTTTTGCATATGAGTGAACCAATGCATTATTTAGATTTATATTCGCAGATATCACATTATCAATACCCAAAAGCCAGTCATTCAAGTCTGCTAAACTAAATGATGATTCCTTTTGATCTGATATACGGCCAGAATCAATACCTACGTAATAACTACCTTTCTTTTTTTTCCACTGATCATATGTATCACATCTCATAGTCGCTAGCCTATATGATGCATTTGATTGTATGTCAATCATTTGCTCTAAATTACGACCTTTTACAGCAATACTCTCTGGTCGTTTTCTTGCAGAACTGATTGATTTACTGCTCGTTTCCTTTGCTGATGACGACTCACCCAATGACATCACATTAAATAACTTATCTTGAGACAATACAGAACCAAGATTTAAATCTTTATCGCCACTAAACCGACGTCCACGGCTATCATAAATAGCAACAACATTATTTGATAGTTGTTTAAACAATGTAATCTCAAGCGATGGTTCGAAGAAAAACTGATCTGTCAAAAATCTAGATTTATTAAAGGCAATAGATATAATGCCACGAATACCCATTTCAGTATCAAACTCTTTCGCAAGCTCACCTTCTTTATTGCAACGCCAATAAAGCTGATCAGACATTAGCTGACTACAAAAACCTGTTGATTGGTTTAGAAAACAGATAGAAGCTGTTGGAATATTTAATGATTTTATTGGATCAAATGTGTTTAAATCAAACTTGCTTACAAAACGATTTCCATAATAGCTAGCATTAGGGAATGCTTCCAAATACCGCTCAATCAGTTTATTACTATCTAAGGAGGCTATAAATTTTTTAACCGCAGCTGAACTATTAAGTGAACTATCAAATTGTCTGTAGTTTTGCCACATTTTTTCATTTGCATCATTATTTATTTCTAAAACTATTGGTTCCACTTCCTCGTATAAACGAACAACCCGCCCAATAGTTTGGACTAACTCTCTCCCACTATTTACCGTATAAGTCAATACTAACAATTTTGCTTGAGGGATATCGATACCTTCATCAAGTTTTCGCTGATGAATAATTACTTCATAGCTAGAATTTTTAATATCTGCAGGAACGGAAACTTTTACATTTTCCCTTTCGTCTCTCATAAACTGCTCATGAATTGCCAGAACATTAAATTCATCAGTTAACAGCTGGTAATAGTGACTTATATCTTCAAATTTTTCACATTTTATTATGCATTTTATCCCTTCATTCATATCTAAGAACTGACGAATATTTGAGACTAAATTATCAGGGGCCACAGATATAAAAGTAGGATCTTTTAAAACATTATCAGCCAGCGCTCTTTCAAAAGTATAAATATAACTAGCATCAGACGTAATATCGAATTGAAATAGATCATTACGGTAAGGAGTTGCCGTAATAACAATTTTGTGAGCATCAAAACCTCGAACTAAAGTGCTCCAAACTGGTGAAGGTTCAGCATGTCCTTCATCAATAATAATAAGGTCTATATTTTGCTTTAACAGCTCAAGTTGATCACTGGTAAAAGTTTGCAATTTTTGGAAAGTGGAAACATAAATTCCATTTTTAGAAATATCATTTACACAATCAAATACTGGCTTGAGTGTGATTTCTTCATTTTTTGCTCTATCGTTAAAAAATTTTCCATTTATCTCCTTGAAAAGCTGATCACATACAGCTCTTCGATGACATAGTACTAAGACTCTTTTTTGTGTAGCCTTATGTGATAAAATACTGATTACACCAGATTTTCCAGCACCTGTAGGTAAACTAATTAAGCAAGAATTAATATCTTCATTTAATGGTTTTCTCAAGTAACTAAGTGCAGTTCTAATACTTTCTTTCTGACAGTTTCTAAGACTTTGCCATAAAATAGGATTAATAGTAAAACCACTCACATTCATATCAATATCCTCAAACTAGTCCATTAAAGATGAATTCAATTTTGTGATATATTAAAGAATTAAAATATATCTGAGCTTAATTTTTTATAATTAATTACAATTTATTTTGATTAAAATATTTACCTGTATACTACCACAAATAAGGATAGCTAGTTTTAGTTAAAAGTTCCCCCAAATTACGCCCCTCCCCCAACTCATCCATGTAATCTACATACCATTGCATAATTTTACACCCTCCAAATACTGAGCATAGTTATACGCGCCACGAATAACATTCTTGTCAATATGCACGAGCTGAATTTCAATCCATACTGAATTAAATTCCTTCTCATGCAATATCAACTCATCATGCCGCGGAAACCATTCTTTATACTCTAATAAATCAATAACCTAATTTAAATCTCCTTTAATGAGTCACCCAACTTAGCAAAACTAAACGGTGAAATCTCCCTCTCCCTATTCGCATCCAGATAATCCGCCCACCACTGTACCATCAGCCGCCTTTCCTCAATATGCTCCGCCTTATGAATATAAGCAGCCCTGACTGAATTACGCTCTTGGTGGCTCATCTGCCTTTCTACAGCATCCTTCGACCATAGCCCTGACTCAATTAACGAACTACATGCCATCGTTCTGAAACCATGACCACACACCTCCGTCTTAGTGTCATAGCCCATCACACGTAATGCGTTGTTTACCGTGTTCTCACTCATTGGCTTTCTAGGATTATGATCGCCGATAAAGATCAGTTCGTGGTTGCCGCTGAATTGATAGATCTGTTTTAAGATCTCAATGGCTTGTCGACTTAAAGGTACTAAGTGAGTAGTACGCATTTTTGATCCGCGATGTGAGTGTTTAACGCCTTCTATCGCTTCTCGTTCAGCAGGTATCGTCCACATGGCATTTTCAAAATCGATTTCATCCCAACGTGCAAAACGCAGTTCGCTGGAACGAATAAAGACTAATAAGGTAAGTTTGACTGCAAGTTTAGTTAAAGGTCTTCCCTTATAATCATCGATGCGTTGTAAGAACTCAGGTAGGCGTTTAAGCTCTAATGCCGCTCTATGAACTCGTTTGCCTGTCGCAACTGCGCCAGCCATATCTTGTGCAGGGTTATAGTCGATTAAACCGCTTTGTACGGCATAACGCATAATAGCTGTCACACGTTGTTGTAAACGTGCAGCGACCTCAAGACGTCCAGACATCTCTACAGCTTTAATCGGTTCGAGGAGATCACGAGTTTTCAGTTCGGCAATATTACGTTTACCAATAGCAGCGAAGATATTGTCCTCAAGACTTTTTAGAACTCGATGGCTATGCCCTTCCGACCACTTCTTATTTGTTGCATGCCAATCACGTGCAACCTTCTCGAATGTATTAAATTCTTTTTGTTGCTCTTCTTTCACTTCTTTGCGTTTTTCGCTTGGATCAAATCCGTTAGCAATTAACTTTCTGGCGGCATCTCTTTTCTCTCTGGCTTCTGCGAGTGAAATATCAGGGTAAACACCCAGAGCTAACATTTTTTGCTTACCGCCAAAGCGATACTGTAAACGCCAATATTTTGAGCCGTTGGTATGTACCATCAAGTGCATACCATCACCATCAGTCAATTTATACGATTTATCCAAAGGCTTGGCAGCCCTGACTTTAGCATCAGTAAGAGCCATAATTTATCTCCTTGCGTTGGTACAAACTATTATCGAATCGAGAGATACCAACACATATACCAACAATAGGTACTTGATGTGGGTTGACCTTAGTATACTTGGGAAGACTGAAAAGTGGGGAAAAGCCTTGTAAAACTGGGATTTCAGATACAAAAAAAGACGTCGGTTGACGTCTCTTGATGTTCTTATGGTGCCGAAGGCCGGACTCGAACCGGCACACCCGAAGGCGGTTGATTTTGAATCAACTGCGTCTACCAATTCCGCCACTCCGGCACTGAAGTGATGTGTTTCTTGGAAAACGCTGCCATTATACTTGCCTTGTGTCTACTGGCAACACTTATTCGTACAAGGAGCGATTGTTCGATTAAAAATAAAGCATATTGAACAATAATATCGTGTGCGAGTAGGAAAGCTTCTTTTGTTTATATATTCATTTATGAGTATGTTAGTTTTTTGCTAATTATTTTTATCGTATCCATGCTTGGGTGGCTAGCGATAGCCTATTATTTTTGTTAGTTTAACCGCAATCTAGTGCAATGTTGAAAGGCTTTATCATGGGTTTTGTTGGGTGGATAGCAACAGGTATCTTTATTGGCATCTTAATTGGTGTGGTGATGAAGATTTTCGCTAAGAAAAAATAAGATTGGCTGAAAAGCCACTTACAAACAATCATATCGGCTGGCTCCAAACATGAAGAAATCATTTCTAAAAATTCTGTCTGTATCTGCGTTGTCCCTTGCTTTAATGGCATGTTCAACCAAGACAGAGAAAACACCTAAGTTTTTACAAGGTAATGATGTTGAATCCTCAGATTGGCAGGTTTTTGAGGGAGATAGAAGGACTTACGAGCGCGTCGCTAAGATTGTCGATTTATATGCTAATCGTATTTTTAATGAAAGTGATGCGCGAGGTATGGCGATTATTGTTATCGATAATAACCAAACGTTATCTCGTTATTATGGGGAAACTGCACCGGGTAATGGAAAAAAACCCGGCCCAAATTCATTAATTCGCATAGCATCAATTACCAAATTAATGACAAGCGAAATATTAATTAAGCTTGAACAAGACAAAAAACTGCTAATTACAGACCCACTACAACAGTATGCTTATCAAGGTGTTACCGTGCCTGACAACGCCAGTGGGCAGCCAATTCGCTTATATCATCTTGCTAGCCACACCAGTGGTTTGCCGCGTGAACAACCTGGTGGAAAATGGGGTCGCCCTGTGTTTATTTGGCCGACACAAGATAACCGCTGGACATGGCTAAAAACAGGCAAGTTAGATGCAACACCAGGAACAGAAGCCTCCTATTCCAACCTTGCTTACGACTTATTAGCTGACGCGATGATAAAAGCCACTGGACAGCCATACCCGCAATTATTTAGCCACTATGTCACCTCACCTGCAAAAATGACAGAAACCACCTATACCCCAAGTAATGCGCAATGCGCCCGTTTAATGGAAGGGACTAAACCAAGTCCTTGTCATAACACCCTTGCGGCGGCTGGCAGTGGCGGTGTGTACTCAACCCCTGCGGATATGCAAAAGTGGATGCAACAGTTTTTATCCACTGATACTAACCTGCGTAAAGCTACAGCTGCGCGAGAACAGGGTATTTATTTCCCTCGTGAAAAGCTGTTAGAAATTAAAGGAATGGATGTTGCGGGTCATGCTGATGGGTTAGGCCTTGGTTGGGTGTATATGAAACCGAAAAATGGCATTCCTGGCATTTACCAAAAAACAGGTGGTGGTGGTGGGTTTAATACCTATATGGCGATGATTCCACAACAAAATATTGGGGTCTTTGTGGTGATGACGCGCAAGGATAGCAGTAAATTTAGTAAGTTAACTATTGGCGTCAATGACCTGGTCGCATCCCTCTCATCTAACCATGCGTATGGAAAACATTGAAAGGGTACCGTCGACGCTTTGCAGTCAATGGCGAGCTATACCCCTACCCTAAAACGCGGGTTTACCCGAGTTCTCACGTTAATTGCAACAACAGCCTGAGCCATTCAGGCTGTTTTTCCTTTCAGCGTTTTGTGTAATACCTCGTCCAATCTAAACGATATTCTTAAAACCTCTTCGGCCACAAAAGACAGGATTTAAGATGAAAATCGCATCTTTTTTATTACCTCATGTACTCCGCCCCAGCGCCACTAAGCAAGGAAACGTCTCTGAATTAGCGCAGCAGCTCAGAAAGAGCTGCAATCACCAACATGCTTTTCCTGCCCCTAAGAAACCCACTAGTATCGAAATAGACCTTAACCAATTAAATTGTCATCAATTAAAAACATGTAAAATTAAGCAGGAAGACACAAAAGAATATAAGCAATTGGTCAGTGATACACGCCAACAAGTACAGGAAGAATTTGCAAAAAAAGAGTGGAAAAATGCCTATCGTATACAGCAATCCTACACAGCCAATGGTGGTATTTTCTCTTATGCGCAGCAATTAGCCAATAGAAGCGGTTCGAACGTTATTGGCGTTAAAGGGGAATATATCAGGGCAACGGAAGGAAATAAGCAGCAATACATCTTGTTTCGGCCACAAACTAAATTACTCCAACTCATCAGCAACTTGGGTAATTATTTTCTGAGTAAATGGTAATAAAAGAAAAAGGCTGTGAAATCCGAAGATCCACAGCCTTTTATCAATAACAAAACGATTATTTTCGTTTGACTAATAAGACAATACTGACAATTAAGAACAGTAAACTTGGCAAGATAGCAGCAATAATGGGTGGAACCGAATAGACAAGGCTCCAGTTACCAAACCCTTGGTTTAGCACGTAAAATAAGAAACCGCCGACAATCCCCGATACGACTCGCACACCCATGGGTACGGTACGTAATGGCCCAAAAATAAAGGAAACCGCCATTAACATCATGACCGCCGCAGATAACGGAGCTAAGATTTTTTTCCACAAACTCAGCTCATATACCGCCGCCACTTGGCCACTCTCTTTAAGGTATGAGACGTATTGATACAGTCCGCGGATTGATAACGAATCCGCATTCAGAGAGACAATTCCCAGTTTTTCAGGGGTCAGATTCGTTTTCCAATCAACACTAAGTCGTTGTGAACCTGTGATTTTTTTCTCACTGCTTAAAATTGACTCATCCACTTGAGATAACACCCACTGCTGATTAGCGGTATCATACTCACCACTTGAAGCAAACATCACCGATTTTAATTTTTGTTGTTCATCAAAGCGATAAACAGAGATGTCTTGGATCGATGTTGAATTGTTAATGCGCTGAATATGGATGAAGTCACGACCATCTTTCGCCCACATTCCTTCATCTGTCACGACTAACGAGTTACCGACAATTTTTTCTGCACGGTAATTTCGCGCCCATTGCTCACCCGCGGGCGCAACCCACTCGCCAATAAACATCGCGACAATCACCAGAGGAATAGCCGTTTTCATGACAGACAAGGCGATTTGCAAGCGTGTAAAACCCGAGGCTTGCATAACGACTAACTCACTACGCGAGGCCAATGCGCCAAGTCCCATTAAAGCACCTAGTAACGCAGCCATCGGAAAGAAAATGTCGATGTCTTTTGGTACGGTCAAGAGGGTGAACACCCCTGCACTCAACGCAGTGTAATCACCATCACCGACTTTGCGAAGCTGCTCGACAAATTTAATGATCCCAGACAGCGAAACCAATAAAAATAGCGTCACCAAAATGGAATTTAGGATGGTTCGCCCGATATATCTATCTAAAACTCCAAACATCAAGCTGCCCCTTTACTCAATTTAAGACGCATACGGCGCATTGGGACCGTGTTCCACGTATTGAGGATCACCGCCAAGACCAAGTAGCCTAAATTCACCGCCCACATAGTATAACGCGGGTCAATATCACCCTTATCTGCACTATTACGTAAGGTACTTTGCAGCAAGAAGAAAATTAAATACAGCAACATTGCAGGCAACATACTGAGCACGCGCCCTTGACGCGGGTTCACTTCACTTAATGGCACCACCATCAAGGCCATGACCACCACAGAGAAAACAATCGTCAAGCGCCAGTGAAACTCTGCATTGACTTCTGGGGTATTTTCCTCCCACAGTTGCAGCATATTTTTTTGCTCAACACGGTCATTACGTGTTTCACCTGATTGATGATCCACAATTGCTTGATAATTCACAAAATCTGTAATACGAAAATCTCGCAGCAATGCCGTTCCTTCGTAGCGAGTTCCTTCATTAAGAACAACCACTTGGCGACCGTCTGGATCTTCTTTCATATAGCCGCTATCTGCCACGACAACTGAAGGGCGCTGTTCGTTCGCCGCACGTAACTGGGCGAGGAAAACATTTTTAAAGTTGCTTCCTTTAACATCACCAATATACAGCACATAGTTGCCATCTTTTGTGGTTTTAAATTGCCCTTCCACCATTGCCGCAAGCCCTGGATTTGCTTTTGCATCCGCAAGCACTTGTTCTTGATATTGCGATGACCATGGCAACATCCATGTAATATTGGCAATCGCGACCATGGCGGTGATCGCGGCAAGAACTAACGCGGCTTTAATTAACACACTTTTGCCCAAGCCACAGGCATGCATCACCGTAATTTCGCTTTCAGTGTAAAGTTTACTGTATGTCATCAATAGCCCAAGAAATAGGCTTAAAGGCAAGATAAGCTGCGCCATTTCAGGCACACCTAACCCCAACAAAGGAAGTACTAAGTTTGAGGGAATATTGCCCTGAACAGCTGCGCCCAGAATGTCTATCGACTTCTGGCTAAAAAAGATTAGCATCAATACAAAAAGTATGGCTAACTGACTTTTCAGGGTTTCCCGTACCAAATATCTAATAATGATCACGCTTATTACGCCTGTGAAAACTTGTCTTTTGGGAAGAAAATGGCTAAGTTCGTTAAATGTCTGCCATTTACTAACATATACTCTGGTTTATTGTATGGCTAGAATGATATAAAAGCATTCTCTATACTGATTGAAATATCAGAACATGCTTAATATTCGTGAAACCAGATATACTTGCCATACTTCACGTTGTTTCGCGATAAACAGCATACAACGTGAGTTATTTCGCGTATAGATGGTTAGTTTAACATAAAGAGTTTATTCTCTATGAGGTAGATCATGCGAAACGCTAATTTTAGCGGGAGCATCGGCCTTTGTCTTTAAGATTCAGGAGAACGCATGGAGTTTAGTGTAAAAAGTGGTAGCCCGGAGAAACAACGCAGCGCATGTATCGTTGTCGGTGTCTTTGAACCACGCCGTCTGTCCCCAATTGCTGAACAGTTGGACAAAATCAGTGACGGATATATCAGCGCCCTGCTGCGCCGTGGCGAACTTGAAGGTAAAGTAGGTCAATCCCTGCTACTCCATCATGTGCCTAACGTTCTGTCTGAACGCATTCTACTTATCGGTTGCGGTAAAGAACGCGAGTTAGACGAGCGCCAATTTAAACAAATTATTCAGAAAACAATTAGTACTCTGAATGAAACAGGCTCAATGGAAGCTGTGTGCTTCCTAACTGAATTACATGTAAAAGGCCGCAATAACTACTGGAAAGTCCGTCAAGCCGTCGAAACTGCAAAAGAATCGCTGTATGTGTTTGATCAACTGAAAAGTAATAAAACAGAACATCGCCGTCCACTGCGTAAATTGGTGTTTAATGTACCAACTCGCCGTGAACTGACCAGCGGTGAGCGTGCAATTTCTCACGGTCTGGCTATCGCCTCGGGTGTTAAAGCCGCTAAAGACTTGAGCAATATGCCGCCAAACATCTGTAATGCGGGTTATTTAGCGTCTCAAGCACGCCAATTAGCAGACCTTTCAGACAGCAAACTGACCACTCGCGTGATCGGTGAAGAACAAATGAAAGAATTGGGTATGAATGCCTATCTCGCAGTGGGTCAAGGTTCACAGAATGAATCCCTGATGTCCATCATGGAGTATAAAGGCAATCCAGACCCAGAGAGCAAACCAATCGTTCTGTTAGGCAAAGGCTTAACCTTTGACTCAGGCGGTATTTCAATCAAACCTGCCGATGGCATGGATGAAATGAAATACGATATGTGTGGTGCCGCGTCTGTTTACGGTGTGATGCGCTTTATCACTGAGTTACAGTTGCCTATCAACGTGATTGGGGTACTGGCTGGCTGTGAAAACATGCCAGGTGGCCGTGCTTATCGCCCTGGTGATATTCTCACAACCATGTCAGGCCAAACGGTTGAGGTGTTAAATACCGATGCGGAAGGTCGTTTAGTGTTATGTGATGCGCTGACCTACGTTGAGCGTTTTGACCCAGAATTGGTTATCGATATCGCAACCCTAACAGGTGCGTGTGTGATTGCTTTAGGTAGCCACTACACCGGTTTGATGTCGAATCATAATCCTCTGGCGCATGAGCTGTTAAATGCCTCTGAGCAAGCAGGTGACAGAGCATGGCGCTTACCGTTAGCGGATGAGTATTTTGACCAAATCACGCCGAACTTTGCGGATTTAGCGAATACGGGTGGGCGTCCGGCGGGTGCGATCACTGCGGGCTGCTTCCTGTCTCGTTTTGCGACCAAATATAACTGGGCGCACCTCGATATCGCAGGAACAGCATGGCGTTCAGGCGCAGCGAAAGGGGCAACAGGTCGCCCTGTTTCCATGTTAGCGCAGTTCTTATTGAACCGTGCTGGCTTAAATGGTGACGAATAATCCCGTTTAGGTGAAATCGCTGTACTTCGACCATAAAAATATCCCGATGAGCAATAGCGATTCGGGATATTGTTTTTTTGGTTTTCGCTACACGCATAAAGCCATTTTGAGGCAGCCACAAAAAAGGATATAATTCAGCATAGATATCATCTTGCGCTAGGCGACTTAAAAAGTGTCGCCAACACCCCTACAAATTTAAGTATGGCATTTTTAGCTATACCCTAAATAATTGAATTTGTAGGTAGGCGGCAAGGGCCTGAGGCCTTAGATGCATACAAAAGACTGTGACTAAGGTGAAAGCGCGAAGCCAACACCCCTACAAATTTAAGTATGGCATTTTTAGCTATACCCTAAATAATTGAATTTGTAGGTAGGCGGCAAGGGCTTGAGGCCTTAGGTGCAGACAAAAGACTGTGACTAAGGTGAAAGCGCGAAGCCAACACCCCTACAAATTGAAGGATAGCCATTTAAGCTATACCCTAAATAATTCAGTTTGTAGGTAGGCGGCAAGGGCTTGAAGCCTTAGGTGCATACAAAAGTATGTGACTAAGGTGAAAGCGCGAAGCCAACACCCCTACAAATTTAAGTATGACGGGTATAACGGGTATTATGAAAAAAGGTACATTCTATCAACTTGACCAGCCCTCCCCACAAGCTGAATACGAAGCCCACGAATGGTTAGCGTGTGAGCTTGCCGCACAAATGTGGCGTCATGGGAAGCGGGTTTTGATTGCTTGTGAAACACAGCAGCAAGCCGAAAAGATTGATGAAGCTTTGTGGCAACGTGACCCTCATCAGTTTGTGCCGCATAATTTGGCTGGAGAAGGCCCTCGTTATGGTGCACCCATTGAAATTTGTTGGCCAACAAAGCGGGGTAATACGCCGCGGGATATTTTGATTAATTTGCAGTCGAAGTTCGCAGATTTTGCAACAGCTTTCCATGAAGTGATAGACTTCGTACCTATTGATGAAACTTTAAAACAGTTGGCGCGTGAACGGTATAAAACATACCGTAGCGTCGGCTTCAATTTGACTATGGCGACGCCGCCAACTTACTGAATATAAAGACGATGGAAAAGAAACCAGATAGCCCAATGAATGAGCCTTCGCTCGATAAAACCTATAACCCCGCAGAGATTGAGCAAAACTTGTATGCTCATTGGGAGAAAAGCGGTTATTTTAAACCTAATGGGGATACCACCCAGGACAGTTTCTGTGTCGTCATTCCACCACCGAACGTCACGGGTAGCCTGCACATGGGGCACGCTTTCCAACAAACTATCATGGATACCATGATCCGTTACCAGCGTATGCAAGGTAAAAATACCTTATGGCAAACGGGTACTGACCATGCGGGTATCGCAACCCAGATGGTGGTTGAGCGTAAAATCGCGGCAGAAGAAGGTAAAACTCGCTACGATTACGGTCGTGAGCCGTTCATCGACAAAATTTGGCAGTGGAAAGCAGAATCAGGCGGCACAATTTCCCAACAAATGCGCCGTTTAGGTGACTCTGTTGATTGGGATCGCGAGCGCTTCACCATGGACGAAGGTCTGTCCAAAGCGGTTAAAGAAGCTTTCGTACGCATGTACAAAGAAAACCTGATTTACCGTGGCAAACGTCTGGTTAACTGGGATCCCAAACTGCATACCGCGATTTCTGACCTTGAAGTCGAAAACCGTGAAATCAAAGGTTCCATGTGGCACCTGCGCTACCCTCTGGCTGATGGCGCAAAAACGGCTGAAGGCAAAGATTATTTAGTGGTTGCAACCACTCGCCCTGAAACCATGTTAGGGGATACGGGTGTTGCAGTTAACCCCGAAGATCCACGTTATAAAGATTTAATTGGTAAAGAAATCATTCTACCAATTATTAATCGCCGTATTCCAATTGTGGGTGACGAACACGCAGATATGGAAAAAGGCACAGGCTGCGTGAAAATCACCCCAGCTCATGACTTTAATGACTATGAAGTGGGTAAACGCCATCAGTTAACCATGATTAACATGATGGACTTAGACGGTAACGTTCGTCACGAAGCGGAAGTTTTTGATACTAACGGGCACCCATCTACCGCGTACAGCTGTGAAATTCCTGAAAACTACCGTGGAATGGAGCGTTTTGCTGCACGTAAAGCCATCGTTGCTGAATTCGATTCACTCGGCTTATTAGTTGAAGTTAAACCACACGATTTAACCGTACCTTATGGCGACCGCGGTGGTGTTGTTATCGAACCAATGCTAACTGACCAATGGTACGTGCGTACTGCACCTTTAGCGAAAGACGCTATCAAAGCCGTTGAAGATGGCCGAATTCAATTCGTCCCACGCCAATACGAAAACATGTATTTCTCTTGGATGCGCGATATTCAAGACTGGTGTATTTCTCGCCAATTATGGTGGGGTCACCGCATTCCTGCATGGTATGATGAAAAAGGCAATGTTTACGTCGGTCGCGATGAAGACGAAGTTCGCCGTGAAAATAATTTATCGGCAGATGTTGCACTGCGCCAAGACGAAGACGTGCTGGACACCTGGTTCTCATCAGGCCTATGGACGTTCTCGACACTCGGCTGGCCAGAAAATACCGATGCCCTGAAAACATTCCACCCAACAGATGTATTAGTCAGCGGCTTCGATATCATTTTCTTCTGGATTGCCCGTATGATCATGATGACCATGCATTTCATCAAAGATGAAAACGGCGAGCCACAAGTACCATTTAAAACCGTCTACATGACAGGTCTTATTCGTGATGAAGAAGGCCAAAAAATGTCGAAATCCAAAGGGAACGTGATTGACCCATTGGATATGATTGACGGGATTTCACTGGAAGACCTGCTAGAAAAACGTACGGGCAACATGATGCAGCCACAACTGGCTGAAAAAATTGCTAAACGTACTCGCAAAGAATACCCAGAAGGTATCGAAGCTCATGGTACTGACGCCCTGCGTTTCACCTTAGCGGCACTGGCTTCAACGGGTCGTGACATCAACTGGGATATGAAGCGGTTATCTGGCTACCGTAACTTCTGTAATAAGCTTTGGAACGCAAGCCGTTTCGTGCTGATGAACACAGAAAATCAAGATTGCGGCCAAAACGGGGGCGAAATGAGCTTCTCATTAGCCGATCGCTGGATCATGGCAGAGTTTAACCAAACGGTTAAAGCTTACCGTGAAGCGTTGGATACCTATCGTTATGATATCGCAGCGAATATCCTGTACGATTTCACATGGAACGAATTCTGTGACTGGTACTTAGAGCTGTCTAAACCTGCGGTTCATAAAGGTAACGAAGCCCAAGTTCGTGCAGCACGTTTCACGCTGATTGAAGTGCTTGAAGGCTTACTGCGCCTTGCACACCCTATCATTCCGTTTATCACTGAAACTATCTGGCAGCGGGTGAAAGTGGTTAAAGGCATCGAAGCCGATACCATTATGTTACAAGCGTTCCCTGAATTTGATGCGGCGAAAGTGGATGAGCTAGCGCTCAACGACCTTGAGTGGATCAAAGAAGCGATTATTGCAGTACGTAATATTCGTGCTGAAATGAATATCTCCCCAGGTAAACCACTGGATGTCATGCTGCGCGGCGCTTCAGCAGATGCACAACGTCGCGTTGAAGAGAACCAAAACTTTATCAAATCGATGGCTCGCCTTGCAACAATCCGTGTTTTAGCGGACGGTGAAGAGGCTCCTGTGTCTGTGACCAAACTGGTTAACGGTGCAGAGCTGTTGATCCCAATGGCGGGCTTAGTCGATAAAGACGCAGAATTAGCACGCTTAGATAAAGAGCTGGAAAAAGTCACGAAAGAAATCGACACTATCGAAAGCAAGCTGGCCAATGACGGTTTTGTCAGCCGCGCACCTGCTGCGGTTGTCGAAAAAGAACGTGAGCGCCTCGCTGCCAATATTGAAGCGAAAGCGAAAATTGAAGCGCAGAAAGTGACGATCGCCTCTTTATAATCATTGATTAATCAATCAGTTTGAAAGCCCTTATTCGTTCGCGGATAAGGGCTTTTTCTTGCTGACTAATTCGCGTATCATTAAAAGACTGCGTTCGCAGTTCTCAGATTGAAGTGCCCTTCAGGTTCTCTCTACACTGAGTTGTACACAATAATAATCAAGAGTTTCACATGACAACACAAAACTACAAAGTTCGTCTTATCGAGCAACAAGACAATGCAGGGATTGCCTCAGTAATCCGTGAGGTTTCTGCAGAACATGGTTTAACCGCGGACAAAGGCTTCGCAGTGGCTGATCCTATTTTAGACACCTTATTTGAAGTTTATAGCCAACCACGTAGCGCTTATTGGGTGGTGGAAATGGATGGGGAGATTGTCGGGGGTGGCGGCGTGTCACAACTGGCAGGCGGTGATGATAAAACAGCTGAACTACAAAAAATGTATTTGTCTTCGGTTCTACGTGGCAAAGGTTTAGCGAAGCAAATTGTGTTGATGTCATTAGAGTTTGCCAAATCACAAGGCTATACTCGCTGCTATTTGGAAACCACAAAAGAACTACAAGCAGCCATTAAGCTGTATGAAAAGTTAGGCTTTGAATTTATTGATGAAGCTCTCGGAAGCACAGGCCATAGCGACTGTGAAATTCGCATGTTGAAGGCGTTATAGTTCTGTCATAAACAAAAAAGGATAGTTTTTAGCTATCCTTTTAAGTATTTGAACGATGTGACTAATAATTAATGAACGCGGTCTTCTGGTTCGATATCGTCACCGTCTTCATCATCATATTCGGCATCTGGGTCTTCAAAATAAGTGCCCCAACCATCGTAGTTGACGCCCATTTTTTCAGCCAGTTTCATTAATTGCTCAACTTGTGCATCAATTAATTCTGCATTTAATGCACTTTCACTGATTACATCACAGCACATTAATGTTTCACCCGTTTCGATTTCGAGCTCTTCTGCGTCTGTCACTTCATAGCCCAGTTTGAACGCTTCAACCGCAGCTTTTTCTAATAACGCAAAGTTATCCGCTGAAAAGTGATGCTCAATGGCATACAATGCGTCAGGATCGCTGCCATCTTCCAGTAATTCTTCGATAATTAGACGAGTTTCTTCGTACTGCGCGTCGAGTTCCGCTTTATCAACCATATCCACACCCCTTATTCCATTATCGCTATTCTCTGCGCCATTCTCCCATAGGGTTAACAGTGAAACCATACTTTTCAGAATAATTCTTTTTCATTGGGGGTTGATTTTGAATTTTTATGAATATAAATTGAATATTAATTCAATCAAAAAAGGCTGCATTTTATGAATCCCCTCTATAGTAAGCATTTTCTAAGATTATTAGATTTCACCTCTAACGAAATTCATTCACTGTTAAAGCTTTCAGCATGGTTAAAATCAGAAAAAAAAGCAGGTACAGAGCAACCTCTGCTTGCGGGGAAAAATTTTGCTCTGATCTTTGAAAAAGACTCCACTCGTACCCGTTGTGCTTTCGAAGTCGGTGCCTTTGATCAAGGGGCTAGAGTCACCTATTTAGGGCCTTCAGGCAGCCAAATTGGCCACAAAGAAACCATGAAAGATACTGCAAGAGTCCTCGGTAGGATGTATGACGGTATCCAATATCGGGGCTTCGCACAAAGCACCGTTGACGTACTAGCCGCACACTCGGGAGTGCCTGTATGGAATGGACTAACTAACGAATTCCATCCCACACAGTTATTAGCCGACCTACTTACCGTACAAGAACACCGACCAAACACCCCATTTTCTGAAATCAAATTTGCATACTTAGGCGATGCACGCAATAACATGGGTAACTCTATGTTAGAAGCTGCCGCACTGACGGGGTTAGATTTACGTTTAGTGGCGCCTAAAAGCTGCTGGCCTGAGCAAGCGTTGATTGATACTTGCCTAGACGTTGCCAAAACCACAGGGGCAAAAATCACGCTCACGGAAGATGTTGCCGAAGGGGTTAAAGGTGCAGACTTTATTTACACGGATGTGTGGGTGTCGATGGGTGAAGCCAAGGAAGTTTGGGCGCAAAGAATTAACCTGTTAAAACCGTATCAGGTCAATATGGATGTAATTAAGTTAACAGGTAACCCGAATGTCAAATTCCTACATTGCTTACCTGCATTTCACAATGAAGACACCAAACTCGGCGCGCAATTGGCGAAAGAATTCAATATGTACGGCGGTTTAGAAGTCACCGAGGACGTGTTTGAATCCCCTTATAGCATTGTTTTCGACCAAGCAGAAAACCGTTTACACACGATTAAGGCCGTGATGGTAGCAACATTAGCACCTGAGTTACCTAATAATATTTTCTAAACTCCCCCCCTCAACGCCAGCTATTGGGTTGAGGGGATAACAACAACCGCATTAGGTCAAAAATCCCCTCTAAAAAAACTATAAGGTTTTTGAATTCTATTTTAATATCGTTTTCAGTTTAAATAAATTAACACATTTAACTTATTTTAAATAACCCATGAAAATTAACCATAAAAGATAAAAATAATACTTACGTAATTAAACGTGCAATTTAAAATTAAATTATTAAATTAAAAAAATATCATTAAGTACTTATGCTAGAAATTTAAACCAACTAATCTACTACAGTTTAAAAAAAGAATTTAACCTTGTATTGCTCATTAAACCAAAAATTATATCTTTATTTTCACTATCTCTCTTCAATAAAAATAATATATTGACTAAAATATTTAATCTTAATATTAATTAAAAGGAATTTTTTCATGAACTTGCTAAAAAAAAGTGGTTTAGCATTGCTTGTCTGTGTCTCTTTACCTGCTCTATCCGCTGTTCAAAATATGCCAATTAATATTAAAGGCACATTCTCTAATGTTACCCAACCTTGTACTGATGCTAAGCTTGAAAGTACCACGGCTTTCGGCGCGATTAACACGCTAGAAAAAGTGGGTGATGAAACATCCTACAGAAGCTCAGGATATTTAAACTTTACCTGCGAATTTCCTGCCAACGCAAAGTTAACGTTCAGTGCCAATAATGCACCAAATGCACCTGATGTATTTAAAACATCGAGTGATGCTTTTGGTGTTAAATTAAAATACAACAGCACTGAAGTAAAACCTGGTCAGTCTAATGATATTAAAATTAGTCAAGGTACTAACCATATTACTTTCCAGACAAGTATGAAACGCTTATCCGCCAACAGTCCAAATGATTTTGGTAACCATACTTTTGATATCATCGGTAATTTAGCTATTACTTACCAGTAATATATCATCTCTACATTTTGAACTGAGTAACATTATCACTCAGTTCAAAATGTTTGATACTAATAAATGAGTAATAACGCTTATTTTATTTGAGATATTTATAATGCATGCCATTAAATTAAAAATATTTATTCCATCTATATTATTATTCGGTATTACACCTTACTCTTTATCTGCAACACAAAATATGCCTATCCGTATTAATGGAACATTTTCAAATGCCCCATTATTGTGTCAAATTACCGATAACTCTTCTTTTTCAAACTTTACTCATGGGCCTATTTCCTCTAAAAAAATGGGGCAAGAAACTGGAACACACAAAATTCCGCTTTCGATTGACTGCAGAACAACAGTGAGTGCGCAGTTATCATTTACAGCCCCTGCAAGTGTCCATTCTAGTCAGCTATTCCAAACTTCGAGTAAAGCGCACGCCGTCAAACTGAGTTGGCAGGGAGAGGCAATCCTACCAAATAAAAGCGTTGCTATTACGATGACTCAAAACCAAAAAATTTATTATCTCGATGCAGCACTCGTGAGAATCGCTCCAAATACTGTTGGAGATTATGGCGAACACTCGTTTAACCTCGCAGGAAATTTGGCGATAGATTACCCATAAATAATTCCCCGACTATAACGACGGTGGAAATTTTTCCATCTTGCTGATTTTTAATTTTTTATCTGCTTGCTTAATTTTCAATCTAAAAACAAAAAATAAAAAAAATTTATTTTTCTTTATGCAAACGCTTGCGTCAGCGAGAGACATGCGTATAATGCGCCACAATTTGTCGGGAGAAACCATGAACGCTGCTGTTGTATTTTTTACACAGAACACCTCCAACGCACTGCCTTCGAGCGGTCTGGACAGCCTGTTTTTCCCCTCCGTATTCATAAAAAAGCCCCTCATTGAGGGGCTTTTTTTTGGCCTATAGACCTAACATGTCTTGCTGACAAAGGAGAACAACCATGCCGAATCCTTTATATCTTCGCGATATTATTTCGATTAACGATTTAGACCGCTCAGACCTTGAGCTTGTGCTCAACGTGGCTGCGTCATTAAAAAAACAGCCACAACCTGAATTTCTAAAACATAAAGTCGTTGCGAGTTGTTTCTTTGAAGCATCAACGAGGACCCGTTTATCATTTGAAACGGCGATCCACCGCTTAGGTGCTTCAGTCGTAGGGTTCTCTGATAGCACAAATACATCGTTGGGGAAAAAAGGCGAAACGTTAGCGGATACGATTTCGGTTATCAGCCAATATGTTGATGCAATCGTGATGCGTCATCCTCAAGAAGGTGCGGCACGTTTAGCTAGCCAGTTTGCTGGCAAAATCCCTGTTATCAATGCGGGCGATGGTTCTAACCAGCACCCCACACAAACGCTACTGGATTTATTTACTATCCAAGAAACACAAGGCCGCTTAGAAAACTTACAAGTGGCAATGGTCGGTGACCTAAAATATGGCAGAACAGTACACTCACTGACGCAGGCTTTATCTAAGTTTGAAGGCAATCACTTCTACTTTATCGCACCAGAAGCACTATCCATGCCAAACCATATCTTGCATATTTTGGAAGAAAAAGGGGCGACTTACAGCCTGCACAATAACATTGATGAAGTCATGCCAGAGTTAGATATTCTGTATATGACTCGCGTCCAAAAAGAGCGCCTCGACCCATCTGAATATGCCAATGTAAAAGCGCAATTTATCTTGCGTGCTGAAGACCTGCACTCGGCAAAATCGAATCTAAAAGTCTTGCACCCACTACCACGTATCGATGAAATCACAGTCGATGTTGATAGCACCCCTTATGCGTATTACTTCCAGCAAGCAGGTAACGGCATCTATGCACGCCAAGCGTTGCTATCACTGGTTTTAAATAAAGAATTGGCTATCTGAGGAGGACAACACCATGACACACGACCATAAACTACAAGTTGAAGCCATTAGCCACGGTACGGTTATCGACCATATTCCTGCTCAAATTGGTTTTAAGCTACTGAAATTATTTAAATTGACCAAAACAGATGAGCGCATAACTATTGGGCTAAATTTACCCTCTAGTAATCTGGGTAAAAAAGATATTATCAAAATTGAGAATACCTTTTTAACCCCTGAACAAGCCAACCAACTGGCGATGTACGCGCCTGAAGCGACCGTAAACCGTATTGAAGATTACCAAGTTGTTGAAAAATTAGAATTAACGTTGCCAGAGCATATTGATAACGTACTGGTATGCCCAAATAGCAACTGCATTAGCCACAATGAACCCGTTTCAAGCAGTTTCCGCGTGAAAAAAGTGGGCAAAGAAGTCGCTCTGACTTGCCGTTTCTGTGAAAAAGAGTTCGATAGAGACGCCGTGATCAATAATCAATAGGTTATTTCAGCGTAGACTTCGGTGTTGTCTGGGCGCAATCCGTGTTTTAATAGCGCCTAATAGCCATAAAAATGTGGCTCAGCCTAGGTTATATTAGGTGAGTCGCTTCTCTTACGTGATGAAACGGAGTAATTATGTCATACGAAATCAATACAGAAAACGCACCCGCAGCCATTGGCCCATACGTTCAAGGCGTTGATTTGGGTAGCATGGTTATCACTTCAGGCCAAATCCCTGTTGATCCAAAAACAGGGGAAGTGCCTGAAGATATCGCTGCACAGACTCGCCAATCACTGGCTAACGTCAAAGCAATCTTAGAAAAAGCAGGCTTAACCGCAGCAGATATCGTTAAAACCACTGTATTCGTTAAAGACTTAAATGACTTTGCAACAGTCAATGCAACCTATGAAGAATTCTTCAAACAACACAACGCACCATTCCCAGCACGTTCTTGTGTTGAAGTTGCTCGTCTGCCAAAAGACGTGAAAATTGAAATTGAAGCCATTGCCGTTCGCAAATAACGCTTAATTCAATATAGACACCCCATGATATCTGTGGGGTGTTGTTCTCCCCAATCCCCTTATTCCTGCTTATTGCCTTTCTCAAATACTGCGTCACATCCATTAACCGCATCGAAACTTAAGTGAAACTTTTTTATTACCCATAAAATTATTTATTTTCAGCGCCGCTTTGGATATTCAGGTACTTAATTATTTTCTTTGTTTTGGATCAAACTAATGTCAGCTAAAAAAAAGCAATAACCTATATATTGTGCTTTAATTACCAACATAGACACAATATGTAGTATTTATTCACATTTTATCCACAGAAAAACGCTCAGTAGGAAGATAACGGATAACGCCGTTATCACTGTGGATAACTTAAAAAGGAGAGAGACAGTGGGAACGGTTGTCATTAAAAGAGATGGTTGTCAGGTCAATTTTGACCTTCCGAGGATTCAAGAAGCCGTAAAGCGCGCTGCCGCTGCGGTGGATGTTAAGGATGACGATTATTGTCTTCAAGTTGCCTCTATCGTCACTGAGCAACTTTGCAACCGTAGCCAAGTGGATATTGGGGAGATCCAAGACGCTGTCGAAAACCAACTGATGGCAGGGCCATACAAAGATTTAGCCCGTGCCTACATCGAATATCGCCATGATAGGGACAGTGAGCGTGAAAAACGCAGTCAACTAACCCATGATATTCGCGGATTGATTGAACAAAGTAATGTTTCCTTGCTCAACGAAAATGCCAATAAAGACAGTAAAGTGATCCCAACTCAACGAGACTTACTCGCAGGGATTGTGGCAAAGCATTACGCCAAACAGCATATTTTACCTCGCGATGTCGTTCTAGCTCATGAAAGAGGCGAAATTCACTACCATGACCTCGATTATGCGCCATTTTTCCCCATGTTTAACTGTATGCTTATTGACCTAAAAGGTATGTTAACTGATGGATTTAAGATGGGAAATGCAGAAATTGAGCCTCCTAAATCTATTTCAACTGCAACAGCGGTAACAGCACAAATTATTGCTCAAGTTGCTAGCCATATTTATGGCGGTACAACCATCAATCGAATTGATGAAATTTTAGCCCCTTATGTGGCGATCAGTTACCAAAAACACTTAGAAGTCGCACAAGAGTGGGGAATTGCAGATGCCGAAGGTTACGCGCAAAGCCGTACCGATAAAGAATGCTACGATGCATTCCAGTCTTTAGAGTATGAAGTGAATACGCTACATACTGCTAATGGCCAAACGCCATTCGTTACATTTGGCTTTGGGTTGGGTACGTCAAAAGAAGCGCGTTTAATTCAGCAATCTATTCTAAAAAACCGTATTGCGGGCCTAGGTAAAAACCGCAAAACCGCCGTGTTCCCTAAACTGGTTTTCGCTATCAAAGATGGCCTAAACCACAAACTTAGCGATCCAAATTACGATATTAAGCAATTAGCATTAGAGTGCGCCAGCAAGCGCATGTACCCCGATATTCTCAATTATGATCGTGTTGTTGATGTCACTGGCTCATTTAAAACGCCAATGGGTTGCCGTAGCTTTTTAGGGATTTATGAAGAAAATGGCGAACAAATTCATGATGGCCGCAACAATTTAGGTGTCATTAGCCTGAACTTACCGCGTATCGCTATTGAAGCACAAGGTAGTGAAGATGCATTCTGGGCACTCTTAGATGAGCGCCTCGCTATCGCGAAAAAAGCCTTAATGACACGCATTGCCCGCTTAGAAACCGTAAAAGCCCGCGTAGCTCCTATCCTATATATGGAAGGTGCGTGTGGTGTAAGATTAAAAGCAGACGACAATGTCGCTGAGATTTTCAAAAATGGTCGAGCATCAATTTCCTTAGGCTACATTGGGTTACATGAAACGATCAATGCACTATTCGGTTCAGAAACCCACGTGTATGACAACGAAAAGTTACGTGAAAAAGCAGTCGCTATTGTCGCTCGCTTACGCCAAGCAACCGATGAGTGGAAAGCACAAACAGGCTACGGCTTCAGCTTATATAGCACGCCGAGCGAAAACTTGTGTGACCGTTTTTGCCGCATCGATACCGCGGAATTCGGCGTCATTAATGGCGTCACAGATAAAGGCTACTACACCAATAGCTTCCATTTAGATGTTGAAAAACAAGTCAATCCGTACGACAAAATTGACTTTGAAGCGCCGTACCCTGCAATCGCGAATGGCGGTTTTATCTGTTACGGCGAATACCCGAACTTGCAACATAATGTCAGAGCGCTAGAAGACGTGTGGGATTATAGCTATCAACACGTTCCTTATTATGGCACCAACACACCGATAGATGAATGTTATGAATGTGGCTTTTCTGGCGAGTTTTCTTGTACCAGCAAAGGGTTTACCTGCCCAGCTTGCGGTAACCATGACACCAACCGCGTTTCAGTGATCCGCCGTGTATGTGGTTATTTAGGTAGCCCAGATGCACGCCCGTTTAATGCAGGTAAACAAGAAGAAGTAAAGCGCCGTATCAAGCATTTAGGCAATGGTCAAATAGGTTAATGGTATGAATTATCACCAATATTACCCTGTTGATGTGGTTAATGGCCCTGGTACCCGCTGCACACTGTTTGTCGCGGGGTGCGTCCACCAGTGCCGCGGTTGCTACAATCAAAGTACGTGGCGAGTGGATTCAGGTGTGCCATTCACTCAAGAAATGGAAGACCAAATCATTCAAGATTTGCAAGATTCCCGCATCCGCCGACAAGGGCTCTCCCTTTCTGGCGGAGACCCTCTGCACCCAGCTAATTTGCCAGCGGTGCTCAAGTTAGTGAAGCGAGTGAAAACGGTTTGCCCAGATAAAGATATTTGGTTATGGACAGGATACATATTGAGTGATTTGACGCTTGAACAACAAAAAGTGGTGAGTTTAGTTAATACCGTGATTGACGGTAAATTTGAGCAGGATTTACATGACCCGCGCTTAATTTGGCGCGGCAGTTCAAATCAGGTGATCCACAAACTACGTTAAATTTGCTGTTCCCAATATAGCTTGGTGCCAAAACCTAATTTATTATCGACCATTTTAATATTCTGCAAGTGAAGCTGCCAAACAGGCAGTTTCGCTACTAATGCCACAGGGAAACGACGCCAGTAAAAACCGCGGGCAAGCCGTTCTTCCTCACCTTCTAATATTTTAATTTCACCTGTAAATTGAATACCTTGTATTGCATTAACAGCTTTGGTCTGCGCTGATATTGTGCCAGCAACTTGCGGGTTAGCCACCATCAATTGCCCATGCCTTGAATTCGGGTCTGTCATTAAAATCAGACACATCGTTTTCGCATCAAATGCATAGTAACAACTGGCAGGCCAAATATCATTGTTATGATGAGTAAAAAGAGAGAAAACGTGTTGGCGGGCAATATAGCGTTGGATGTGTTTTAAAGTTTGTTCAGGCGTCATAGCGGTTTCCATATAAACCCGTTCAGAACAAGCTTTTGGGGGATTCCCCTTAAGCTTGCTTAAACTGTTCTGAACGTAGGCATAAAATTCGCTATTACTATACTCTAACTAGCTGAAATATTAACCTAAATATTTTTAGGTCTATACGCCAACTAAATTCGAGTATTTATTCTAAATAATTCGTGGTACAGCTAGGCGGCAAGTGAACGAGACGCTAGGAGCATACATAAGTATGTGACTAGTGCGAGTAAACGTAGCCAACAACGCTGTAACGTGAATTATGACGAATAAAATTATTTATAAATAGCTGCAGTACCACTCATAGAATTCTCACCGCCAGCAGAAATCACACGGAAAGAAGTTGCACCAGCTTCATCAGCTTTTTTGGCTAATTGTGCTGTCAGGTCATTTACGCTAACTGCACCAGTAACTGAGACATAACCCGCAGCTGGTTGACTAGAATGTTGAACTTCATCAGCCGCCATTAAACCAAATGATACAGCACCCAAAGCTAAAGCAGCAGCAAATAATGTTGATTTTTTCATCGTATGTTCCTTTTTGTAAACTTGATTTTTAATCGGGGTTTTTACTGTCCCCCTGTGATATGGATCATATTATGCGCTTTAAATTAGAATGAAAATTAGCATATTTTGCTATAGTTGTTCAAATAAACTGAATGATAACCTATGTTGAGGTTACAGCTTTGTGACAACTTTATTGCCTTTTTTATTTATATATTAATGTGTTATAAATAACTCCCTTAACGAATATATTCGTCTTTAACCCATTGTTTTTAACTAAAAAAGCAGCACAAAATGACAAATATCACCTCAGAAAAAAGCGAGCTAAAGCAAAATAGCTGGTATATCTACCTAGTGCGAGAGAAAAATAACGCACTTTATTGTGGGATCACGACGGATGTGCAGCGCCGGTTTGAGCAACACAAAGCAGGAACGGGGGCAAAAGCATTGAGAGGGAAAATGCCATTAACATTAGCATTTTCATGTCTGATCGGTTCGCGTTCAGCCGCATCCCAAATGGAATATAAGGTGAAGCAACTGAGTAAAAAGACAAAAGAAAGGCTGGTCATCGACCAGCCCAGCGATTTGACCGCTTATTTAACTCAGGTCAAATTATCAAAATGTGAAGAATAGACCACATCACCTTGCTGCTCGCCTATCCCACCATTTTCTAACCCACAAATTAAAAAGTGAGCTTGTAGCTCTGGCCATTGGCAACGAATATGATGTTTAGAAGCAGGGACAAACCCAAAGCGTGAATAGTAACGTTCATCGCCAAGCACAACGACTGCAGCATAACCAAATTCATTCAGGCTATCTAACCCCTCATAAACCAGTTTCTCTGCAATGCCTTGCCCTTGATGAGCTTTATTAACAGCTAAAGGTGCCAACCCTACCCACTGTACATCTTCACCATTTAGGTCAACAGGCGTGAAACCAACATAACCTATCACTTCGCCATTATCATTCGTGGCAACAACCCCCAATGTCAGCAAACCATCTTCACGTAAATGCTGAACAAGGTTAGCTTCCGCTTCAGTTGGGAAGGTTTCACGCAGCAATCTATCAATGCCCATGGCATCAACAGGAATTTCAACCCGAATTAGCATGAGGTCAACACAGGCGTTTTATGCTCTGCGTCCTCGTTGTCTTGTACCGTTTTTATCACTCCAGCGAGTTGCAATAATGCAAACCGCAATGGCGCTGGCATATTTTCGAGCTCAAAAGCATCCATCAAGTTTTTCACGTATAACCCTAACTCGGTATCCCCTTCAATTACCAAACGGCGTTGAAAAAACAATGTATCTGGGTCTTCTTTGCGAGCCGCGATCAGTACTAAATCATTGGCATTACCGCTGACGCTGACATCTTCTTCTGCATGTTTCTTAACCACAAGCTGGCCGTCTTGCAAGCTGATAAACCACACCAACGCTAAATCGTAGATCTCGACTTTGAGCCATTTATCTTCTAGAAAATCAAGCTCCCCTTCTTTTACTGACTCACGAAACTGCCAACTTAACAGTTGTTCAAGTACCTGACGCTGCACAGCAAATGGGGTCACTTTTAAAGGCAATTTCAAAAGTGAAGGGCCTTTTGTGATGAGTTGAGAACGAATTTTACCTAACACAATACTGACTCCCGTATTCATTGTCTGCCCGTTTTCGTGTAACTACCTAATCAGAGTAGCAGCTCGAAGTAATTAGGGTAACATGTTGTCTATACACACAATTTAAAAAAATTCTAACAATCAATAATCACATTCATTGATATTATTGATGCGTTATTTGGGTTATGATAAGTATCTTGCCAAAAAATAGGGTCATGAGTCTGATCCTATATCAATTTTTGCCCATCTCGCCAATATTTATTTTTTATCTACCTGTTTTGCTATTTGCTTAACGAATACAAACATCCATTAACAATTTCTCTGCTCTAAATCAAAATCTATAACAGTTCCCTTGACTAAAATAGCGGCTATCAAAATTTATACAGGGATAGGTCAATGGAATTACTCTGCCCAGCAGGAAACTTACCTGCTTTAAAAGCCGCCGTGGATAATGGGGCTGATGCGGTGTATATCGGGCTAAAAAATGATACTAACGCACGCCATTTTGCAGGTTTAAATTTTACGCAAAAAAAACTGCATGAAGCAGAACGTTATATTCACAGCCGCAATCGCAAACTACATATCGCCATCAATACATTTGCTCACCCAGATGGCTACCAAAGGTGGCAAGATTCGGTAGATCTTGCCGCTGACCTTGGCGCTGATGCCCTGATTATCGCCGATATCGCGATGCTAGAGTACGCCGCCACTAAATATCCGCACATTGAAAGACATGTTTCTGTTCAAGCCTCTGCAACCAACACCGAAGCGATCCGCTTTTACCAACGCAACTTTGATGTTCACCGTGTGGTGCTGCCTCGCGTACTCTCGATTCATCAAGTTAAACAGCTGGCAAAAAATAGCCCTGTTCCCCTCGAAGTGTTTGCATTTGGCAGCCTGTGTATTATGGCTGAAGGGCGCTGTTATTTATCCTCTTATCTAACGGGAGAATCCCCAAATACCGTTGGAGCCTGTTCCCCTGCCCGCTTTGTGCGTTGGCAACAAACGGCTGATGGCATGGAATCACGCCTAAATAATGTACTTATCGACCGCTATAAAGCCGATGAAAACGCAGGTTACCCCACTTTGTGTAAAGGGCGCTATTTGGTGGATGAGCAGAAATACCATGTTCTCGAAGAGCCCACCAGCTTGAATACGATTGAATTATTACCTGAGCTAATGGCGGCGAATATTGCCTCCGTGAAAATTGAAGGTCGCCAACGTAGCCCCGCTTATGTTTCTGAAGTGGCACGTATTTGGCGCCAAGCCATTGACCGTTATAAAGCCAACCCCGATAACTTTGTCACCGATCCTAAATGGATGAAAGCGCTAGGAAAGCTTTCTGAAGGAAGTCAAACCACATTGGGTGCTTATCATCGCAAATGGCAATAATTAAAAGGTAAAACTATCATGCAGTACTCTTTAGGATCAGTGCTTTATTACTGGTCAAAACAGACATTAAACGACTTTTATCAACTCGCTATGCAAAGTGAAGCTGATATTATCTATCTCGGTGAAATGGTGTGTAGCAAGCGCCGTGAAATGAAACCCAATGATTGGATAGATCTTGCCCAGCAATTAGCTAAAAGTGGCAAGCAGATTGTATTGAGCTCCCTTGCTCTACTGCAAGCACCTTCAGAACTAAAAGAAATAACAAAATTAGTCGATAACGGCGAGTTTTTACTTGAAGCGCACGACTTTGGCGTGATTAACATGTTAGTGGATAGAAAACTGCCATTTGTGGCTGGGCATGGCCTCAACTGCTACAACGCCCAAGCGCTGAATATTCTACTGCGCCAAGGAATGACCCGTTGGTGCATGCCTGTTGAGCTCTCCCGTGATTGGCTGATTAACTTACTCAATCAATGTGAAGAAATCGGTATTCGTCATAAATTCGAGGTGGAGGTCATGAGTTACGGTCATCTTCCCCTTGCCTATTCTGCACGCTGCTTTACCGCACGTTCAGAAAACAAACAAAAAGATGATTGTGAAACCTGCTGTATTAATTACCCTCAAGGGCGCAAGGTGCTTTCCCAAGAGCAACAACAAGTGTTTACCTTAAATGGTATCCAAACACTCAGTGGTGACTGCTATAACCTCGGGAATGAGTTGGCATCGATGAAAGGTTTGGTGGATATTGTGCGCATTTCCCCTGAAAGCGTTGAGTCCTTAGATATACTTACTCAGTTTAAAGCCAATGAAGATGGCATGGTGCCATTGCGTATTGAAAACCAGAGCTGTAACGGCTACTGGCGACAAATTGCGGGCTTGTTGATGGTGCCTTGATATACAATAGGTAATGAGCTCGAACTATGGCTCATTACCTTAACCAAATAGTTCACTGTGCGAACCAATATCAACGAAAGTGATTAAATTACCCTTATCTGACAAGCGATAAACCAGTAAGAAATCACCACCAATATGAAGCTCCCTAGCCCCTTGCCATTCATGACCTTCTAATTCATGATCAAAATATTCTTTTGGTATCATTTTTTGAGAAAACAGAAGTTCCATAACAAGAATAGCCGCATTCATGTCCCTACGACCTGCTCGATTATATCGTTCCCATGACTTTTTAAACGTCGGTGTATAAGCAACCTGCCTTGGTTGCTTAGCTCGCTTATTATTTGGCTTTTGAGTCAACTTTGCTTAACTCCGCCATCATTTCGTTAATTGAATCGTAATGCTGCTCAATAACTTTAGCTTCTTTCAACGCTAGTGTCGTTTTTAGCGAAGGTTGTTTACGCTTGATTTCAAAAGGAACTCTTTGCTCTTGAACCACTTGCTCTAAAAACAAGCGGATAGCTGCGCTAATAGTCAAACCACAGTCTTGTAATACACTTGCGGCTTCCGCTTTTAATTGTTCATCAATTCGACTACGAACATCAGTTGTTTTCAATAGTGTTGACATATCATACCTCACACATGCTAAATGTAGCTACATTGTGGCTACATTATGGCTTAGTATAGCATTTGCCGATAAATTAGTCACACACTCTCTCTAAGTTACCTTTTCCAATAAACCATAAACACTATTAAATATTAATGCCGATGCCTGCGCCAGCGGTTATACATATGGCTAATATGACGTAACTCCCCATCACGCAGCATACCAATAAAGACCCCGATGACGGTATAAATCACGCCTAGCGTCAGCATCATCACAATATCCATAAGTACATCACTAAACGGTAAGCCCATTTGGTTAAGGCCAGCCATGGCATTTGTTGCCCATGTAGACGGCAGTGCAGAGGCTATCATTCGCACCCAATCGGGCATGGCTTGTAACGGCCAAATCGTACCTGACATATAAAACACGGGTGTAGTGATAAACGCCAATGTTAAGTAAATCATTTCCACACTGCGTAAGCATTCCGTGACCAACTTGCCAAGGCCAAGCACAGCTAACAAGAATGGGAAAGTAAACAACCAAATCACATACAGTGGCGCTTCTTGTCGGAACCCCAATACCCATGGCCAAAGGGCAAAAAATACCGTTGATAAAAACAGCCAAATCGGGATCAACGCCGATAATGCCCCTAAATAAACAGCTAACGGCGGTTTTCCTTTAGGTGTAGAACGAACAGCAATACTGACTCGCACGCAAGCAATCAACAAGGAGTGTTGTAACAGCATAACCAACAAGCCTGGGAAAACAATCGCCGCAAAGCTAACACCTGGGTTATACAAGGGCTCTGTTTCACTACGCACAGGGGTAATAATGACCTTGGCTTGTTCTTGGCTATAACCCGCTTTGGTTAATAATTGCGTGTTATAGGCATTAAGCAATGTTTGGTACGCCTTAGAAAGCTCCTGCTGAATTTGCCCACTCGCCAAGCGGTTTGTTGCATCCCCATACACAGGCACGGTAATATTTTTACCACTTAATAAATGTTGTTGAAAATCTGTTGGAATGATAATTATCGCAAATAATTTTCGAGCAATCATATCTTGGCGAGCTTGCGCAAGATTATCATAACCGTGCAACTGCACTTTAGGGGTCGCATCTAAATCACGGATCAATTCGCGGCTCGCCGTGCTGTGATCCATATCAATCACCGCAACAGGTAAGTCCCATAATACGGGTCTCGCATACACCAAACTCATCACACACAGTGAGACCAAAAGGAGCAGCCACATAGGTTTTTCTAGCATCCCAAGTAACACTTTCCGGAAGGTCGCAAAATACACAGTCATTATGCAGCGCCTCCTTGGGTTTCCAATCGTTTCACCAAACGCTTACGCACTAAAAAAGCGGTAACAACAGGGTAAATCAGTAAAAACAAACAGACTTCGACTATCCGACCAAACGAAATTTCTCGTAAGAAAATATCAAACATGGCATTAAGCGTATGAGTTAACGGCTCGATATTCGAAATAATCTGCGCAGGCAAAATCATCGCTAATTCAGGCACAGCCATCCCAGAGAAAGCTAATGCGATACTCACTAGCATCCCGATTAAGCTGTAAGCCATGATGGCGCTCGAGGTAAAGCTAAAGAGCAACAACCCGATACTTTGCGCCGCTATCACATAGAAGAAACCAACCACAATCATATACAGCGGGTTCCCTATCACTTTGGCGTCAAAAATTGTGACTAATGCTGCCAGTTCAATGGATAATAATGTACTGAAAAATAACGTATAAGGTGCCATTTTACCTAACAAAGCAGTGGCAAAAGGCTTGACACTCTGCAAAGTCGTACCGCGCGACATCGTGTAAATTGTCGCCGTTACCACAAACAGTTGGAGCATATGGATTGTCGCGGCAAACTGTTGATAATAAATATAACTACCACTTGGATTGAACAAGCTGTCATAGGAAAGTGTCACTTGCGCTAACGGCGGCAAGGCTTTTCCCATCGACTTTGCCATTTCTTGACGGTATTTCGCATTGAGTTCTGCCACCAGCCCACTAAAGTCCTGAATAGCGTAACTCCCTGACGCGTAAAATAATGCATTGTAATACATCCGTAATTCAGGCTGACGCCCGCGAAGAACATCCTCTTCGAAATTATGGGGAATATACAATAATGCGTAGTCTTTTGAGCTCCCCAGCCTTTTAATGGAGGTACTGAGGTTATCGTCCACCGTTTTTACATCTGCATGAGGTCCCGCATTCAGATCGCGAATAATTTGCCGAGACACTGGGCTATGGTTATCATCCACCACCGAAACAGGCAGATCCATCAAAGTTCCCTCAGAAAAGTTAGCGCTAACTAACGTAAACAACATCAGCGGGAACAACCAGCTCAACCAATGAAAAACAGGGCTACGGATAGCCATTTGTGTTTCGCGGCTAAAAGCATGTTCAAAGCCGTGCCAAGCGAACTTTAATTTCATGGCAACACCTTTACTTATCCCAGTGCCATAACACACTCATACCAGGTCTTAACCCATCGATTGGCTCAACAGGATATAAACGAATTTCAAAGGTTTTTAAGTCAAAATCCCCTGTTGCACGCGTCGCTCGTTTCGTCGCATAATCCCCTTTTGGTGCAATATAACGAATTTCTGCCTCAACCATTTTATTACCTAAAGCGGGGATATCGAGCTGAACTTTATCGCCTTTTTTCACACCCACTAAAATATCTTCGCGCAGATTATAAATAAAATATGCTTGCGGTAGGCGGATCAGTGATACCAGCGGGCTCCCCGCATTGAATAACTCACCAATTTCGGCAGGAATGGGGCCAACTTCACCATCGACAGGGGCTTTGACCTGTAAATCATCAATTTGTACTTGGATCTCAGCCAGTTTTTGCTCTGCTTGCTGTAAAGCCGCCTCATATTGGTGACGCTGCTCAATACGATCCCCATGTTGCCCTTCATCTAAACGGGCTTTTGCCCCTTGGACTTGTGAGAAAGCAACCTCTTTGGCTTTACGTGCATTATCCAGCTCATTTGCTGAAACATAGCCTTTGCTTTTTAAATTACTTAAACGCGCATATTCCCGGGATGCATTTTGGTATTGCGAATTGGCTTGCGCTAACAATGCTTGTAAGTCGCGAATAGTTTCCGCTCGTGTCCCATTTAGAGATTGGTCAAGTTGTGCTTTGGCTTGGTCTCTTGCTGCTTTGGCAGCTTCATACTGTGCTTGCAGTTCAGGGCTTTCAAGGGTTAACAATAATTGTCCCTGTTTAACATCATCGCCACGCTCTACATGCCGTTCCATCACACGTCCTTTGGCTTTTGAAGTCACAATCACTTCAGGCGCATCCACTTCTCCCTGTAACAATAAATATTGATTATGGGAATGAAACAACGCCGCTGCTGCAATTAAGATAAGCATCAGCAAAATCAGTACTATTGTTCTTTTTTTCATTATTTATGCGAACCTTAAATAATAACGGGGGAAACTATCATCCCTAGAGTATGACAAGAAAATTAGGTATAGCGTTAATATATTCGTGCGCAAGATCACGAAAAGGCAGGTCTTTGTCTAATATTGAATCGATTTTTTTCTTATGTCAAATAGTGATGAAACACCCTAATTCAAATGTCGATTACTTAACCAATGACTTACGGTATAATTACGAAGAAAATAAATATTAAAAATAGATAGCCCAAGTGAATAATTCCGCTCATACACAGCGCTAAAAAGTCTGTCGTGAAATCGCCGAATTCTCCACTTACCACAATGCAAAATTTAACGAGCCATGCTCTAAATAGTTCGCATTGTGGGTAGGCGACCAGAGAGGATATCTTGGGGAACATACATCAGTATGTGACCCAAGTAGCCGAGTGCGGCCAACACCCCCGCAATGTGAAACACGACGAGCCATGCTCTAAATAGTTCGCATTGTGGGTAGGCGACTAGAGAGGATATCTTGGGGAGCATACATCAGTATGTGACCCAAGTAGCCGAACGCAGTCAACACCCCCACAATGTGAAATATGACGAGCATATGACAAGCATGTACGAATTTGATTTAATTTTACTATTACTCCAACAAATGTGCGTCTATCTGGTTATTGCTTGGGCCCTTAGCCGCACTCCGCTCGTCATTCCATTATTAAAGGTCACTATCCGCTTACCTCATAAGGTGATGTGTTACCTGATTTTCTCTGTGTTTTGTATTATTGGGACGTATTTCGGCCTGCATATCAATGACTCCATCGCTAACACTCGTGCTATTGGTGCGGTATTAGGCGGCTTACTTGGTGGCCCTGCTGTTGGATTTGCTGTCGGTTTTACAGGTGGGATCCACCGCTATTCATTAGGGGGAATGAGTGCATTTGCCTGTATGGTTTCGACGATTGTGGAAGGGCTAATTGGTGGGTTGGTGCATCGTTACTATATGAAACGCGGTGAAATTAATAAAATTTTTAACCCTGTTACCGCCAGTTGTGCCACGTTTGTTGCTGAAGTCCTTCAGATGCTCATTATCCTGTTATTGGCTCGCCCCTTCGATGAAGCGGTTGAACTGGTGAGAAGTATTGTCGCACCAATGCTGGTCGCGAATACCATTGGCGCTGCCATGTTTATTCGTATTCTGCTCGACAGACGTGCGATTGTGGAAAAATACACCACAGCCTTTTCTGCACAAGCCCTTAAAATCGCCTTAACCACTGAGGGTATTTTACGCAAAGGCTTCAATGCAGATAACAGTATGAAGGTCGCCAAAATTATTTATCAAGAACTCGAAATTGGCGCGGTTGCAATTACGGATCGAGAAAAAATACTCGCCTTTATTGGTATCGGTGCAGACCATCACCGACCTGGCACACCAATCTCATCCAATCAATCCAGACAAGCCATTGATAATAACGAAGTTGTTTATGCTGATGGCAATGAAACACCCTATAAGTGTTCTCTGTGCCCAACGTGTAAACTCGGCTCTGCTCTCGTCATCCCCTTACGGGGAGAAAATGACCGAGTCATTGGCACCATAAAGCTTTATGAGGCCAAAAATAGCTTATTTAGCTCAATTAACCGTACATTAGGCGAAGGTATTGCCAGCTTGTTTTCTGCACAAATCTTAGCGGGTCAATACGAACGCAATAAACAGTCACTACTGCAATCGGAAGTGAAACTACTCCATGCCCAAGTGAATCCTCACTTTTTGTTTAATGTACTCAATACGTTGCAGGCCGTGATCCGCAAAGACAGCCAACAAGCGGGGCAGTTGGTTCAATATATTTCGACCTTTTTCCGTAATAACCTCAAACGTCCAGAACAAAGCGCTACCTTGGGTGAGGAAATCGAACATATCAATGCCTATTTGCAGATAGAAAAAGCGCGTTTTCAAGATAGCTTGCAAATCCATATTGAAATTCAAGAAGAAGCTAAACACGTCGAACTGCCCGCATTTACCTTGCAACCCCTTGTTGAGAATGCAATTAAACACGGCACCTCACAGTTATTAGAGACAGGATATATTACAATACGCAGCTATATCGGCAGTGAACATGTATATATCGAAATAGAGGACAATGCGGGGTTATATAAACCAGCAAAACAAAGTGATGGTCTTGGGATGGGCTTGGTCGATAGACGCCTGCGCTTAAAATATGGCGAACAATATGGCATTAACGTAGAACATGAACCAGAAAAATTTACCCGAATGAAAATCCGTCTGCCGTACTTGGCGGCACCCTAATAATGATAATGTAACCCTATGAATGTATTAATTGTTGATGATGAACCCCTTGCGCGGGAAAACGTCCGTTGCTTACTCGAAGAACACGATGATATTGACATTATTGGTGAATGCGCGAACGCCATCGAGGCAATAGGCATCATTCATAAAAAAAAGCCTGATGTGGTCTTTCTTGATATCCAAATGCCGCGACTAACAGGCTTAGAAATGGTGCGCATGTTGGATCCCGAAGACCGCCCTTATATTGTATTTCTGACCGCCTTCAATGAATTTGCCATCCAAGCATTCGAAGAACATGCGTTTGATTACCTGTTAAAACCCCTTGAACCTGAACGACTCGAAAAAACCTTAAATCGCTTACGCCAAGGTAAGCAAAAGCAGAACCTTGAACTTCTGGGCAACAATGAGCCGCTGAAATTTATCCCGTGTACAGGCCATAGCCGTATTTACTTGATGAAGCTTGATGAAGTTTTGTATGTCACATCGCGTATGAGCGGTGTTTATGTGATGAGCACACAAGGACAAGAAGGTTTTACTGAGCTGACACTACGCACATTAGAGATGCGTACCCCGCTGGTGCGCTGCCACCGACAATATTTGGTGAATATGACCCAACTGAATGAAATTTTGTTTGGTGATAGCGGGCAAGCCGAGTTGGTGCTCAGCTCTGGTGAACATATTCCTGTCAGCCGCCGCTACCTAAAGCCGCTAAAAGAAGCGCTGGGGTTGGTTTGAGTGACGCTTCAACTTCCTACGCACAAACTTGGTGTATAAATTAATAATAAATTTGTACATCTAACTGATTTTTTCTATAATCAGAAATATAAGTTCAAAAAATACACAATACGTTATTCTGGGTTGTGTGTTCACTATTTATAGGAACAAAATATGTCTAATACAATGTCGCAAAAAGCAGCACGTGAAGGCCTTGGTAACCCTGAGCTCTTTAAGGGCGGCGTTTTTGTAACAAAAAATGGGCAATCTGAGCTGTTTATCCAAACAAGTGAAGAACGTGAAATAGAGCTAAAAGAAAGGGAAAGAGAGCGCCAAGCAAATGCGCTGCTAAAATTGGTGATGGCAGCAAAAGATGATGTTAAAAATAAAAGAACCTTATCACCAGAAGAAGCGCTAGAAAAATTACGTGCAGCAAGAAAATAATGAAAGGAAATTGTGATGGAACACCCCTATACGGTCACCCTCGCAGAAACTGCATTATGGTCACTACAGGATGTAGAATCGTTTAAAATCAATTTTATGAGCAGTGTTCAAGCAGCCGCGTTTGTTGATGAGCTACTTTTATCATCCGTTAGAGCAATATCAGAAGATCCTAAGCGTTATCGCCCAAATCAAATGTTAGCCGATAATGGTCTACTAATTCGGGAGCGAATCGGTATAACTAGCCAGTATCGTTGTTTATATGAATTTGATATGCAAACAAATCACGTTGTTATCCTACTTTTTATCAGCACAGCACAAGATTTAGAAAAAACGCTTTATCGCTACTACATACTTAGGTAAAAATGGCTAACAAAAAACCCGCATTTCCAAGAAATGCGGGTTTTCATTTTATTAGGGAATAACTTCCCTAAAACCTAGCAATTACGCGTTATGACTGCTGCTACGACGACGAGGTGCCGCATTCGGGCCATCTTGGCGTGGAGCGGAATTACCACGGTCACGGTTACCACCACCACGACGTTCACCACCACCACGGCGCTCACCGCCACGGTCATTACGACGACCTGCACCGAAACCACCTTCGCTACCACCTTCACGGCGTGGGCCACCACGACGCTCACCGCCACCGCGGCGTTCGAATGGCTGTGCATCACCGATCAGTTGCATTTGCGTTGGTTTATTCAAAATACGCGCACGGCTTAAGTGAGTTAGCACATCTGTTGGCATACCTTTTGGTAATTCAATTGTCGAGTGAGTTCCGTACAATTTGATATTACCGATATAACGGCTGCTGATATCCGCTTCGTTAGCAATCGCACCAACAATGTGACGAACTTCCACACCATCATCACGACCAACTTCGATACGGTACATTTCCATGTCACCAACATCACGACGCTCACGACGGCCACCACGTTCGCCACGCTCTGCACGGTCAAAACCGTTGCCATTGCTATTACGGTCACGACGGTCACCACCACGGCGGTCATCACGGTCATTGAATTCACGACGTGGACGACGCGGTGCATCTGGTGGCAGGATCAGAGCACGTTCACCTTGAGCCATCTTCAATAACGCCGCAGCTAACGTTTCCATATCCACATCTTCTGATGGAGACATTTTCGCTAACAGTGAACGGTATTGGTCTAAATCACTGCTTTCTAATTGCTGTTGAATTTTCTCAGCGAATTTCGCCTGACGACGTTGGCTCAGCAGATCAGCATCTGGCAGCTCAACCTCAGGAATAGTCAGCTTCATGGTACGTTCAACGTTACGCAGCAGACGGCGCTCACGGTTCTCAACGAACAGTAATGCACGACCTGCACGACCTGCACGGCCAGTACGACCGATGCGGTGAACGTAAGACTCTGCATCCATTGGGATGTCGTAGTTAACCACTAAGCTAATACGCTCAACGTCCAGACCACGCGCTGCAACGTCAGTCGCGATCAAGATATCCAAACGGCCATCTTTTAAGCGTTCTAAAGTTTGTTCACGCAGTGCTTGGTTCATGTCACCGTTTAGTGCCGCACTGTTGTAGCCATTGCGTTCTAACGCTTCAGCGACTTCTAATGTTGCATTTTTGGTACGCACGAAAATAATCGCTGCGTCAAAGTCTTCTGCTTCTAAGAAACGTACTAACGCTTCATTTTTACGCATGCCATACACAGTCCAATAGCTTTGAGCAATATCTGGACGAGTTGTAATGCTAGCCTGAATACGAATTTCTTTCGGGTCTTTCATAAAACGACGTGTAATACGACGAATTGGCTCAGGCATTGTTGCAGAGAACAGCGCAGTTTGGTGTTCTGCTGGAATTTGGCTCATGATGTTTTCAACATCTTCAATGAAGCCCATACGCAGCATTTCATCAGCTTCGTCTAAGACTAAGCCTTTTAATTTAGATAAATCTAACGTGCCACGTTTCAGGTGATCAAGCAGACGACCTGGTGTACCCACAACAATTTGTGGCCCTTGGCGCAATGCACGTAATTGCACGTCATAACGTTGACCACCATACAGGGCAACAACGTTCACGCGGTTCATATGTTTAGAGAAATCGCTCATTGCTTCAGCAACTTGTACAGCCAACTCACGAGTTGGTGCAAGCACTAAAATTTGCGGAGCTTTCAAGTCTGGGTCAATGTTTTGCAGTAATGGCAAGCTAAATGCAGCGGTTTTACCACTACCCGTTTGTGCCATACCTAATACATCGTTGCCATCCATTAACAATGGAATACATTGTTGCTGGATTGGAGAGGGTTTTTCGTATCCCAGGTCGTTCAGTGCTGTCAAAATAGATGCTGATAAACCTAACTCAGCAAAAGAAATATCGGTCTCAGTAGTCATGTAAAGGTGCCTCATACATAGTGGCAGCCAGTTTACATAACCATCGGAAAATCATTTCGGTCATTTTCATTTAAAATGTGAACTGGCTCAAATTGTGTTTATTAAACGAACAAATAGGCCTTCACCCCGAGGGATGATGACTTAAAAATTTTTCAATGAAATGTTCGTCAGCTATTGCTGGCCCGATTCTAAAAGGTCGTCTTGTTCTTGGCCTAACAGCGCCAATTCCAACAATGCATAGCGGTGTTCAACAAAGCTGTGAGCGTTGTTAGCTACCGTCAGTTTGAATAACGCAAGTGCGCTATCCTTATCCCCCAGACTTAGGTAATGTTTACCTAAATAGAAGTTAGTTTCACTGAGATGCTCAGCGAGCGAAGTGTTATCCGTAGATGTTTCTTTCAAACGCGCCATCAATGTATTTTCATTGATATTGCCAAGATAGAATTCTACGATATTCCAGCCCCATTGCCCTTTCTCCGCTTGGTTGTAGCGGGCAGCAAGATTATCTTGCGCCATACGCGGGTCTATGTCTTTCTCGACGAGATAAAGCCACAGAGTACGAAAAGGATCATTTGGATCTATCTGATAATACGCCAGCAGATCATCCTGCGCTAGTTTGTACCGTTCACCGTAATATAATGCGATGCCACGATTCATCCGCGCGAAATTGTAAGTTGGATCAAGCTCTAAAACAGAATCAAACGCTTCATAGGCAGCATCATAATTGCCTGCCTGCGTAAAATATATCCCTAAAAAATTAAAAACTTCAGGAATATCAGGACGTATGGCTAACGCAGTCGAAAAATCGTTACGTGCCAGCGCCCTTAAACCGAGACTATCATACAACACACCGCGCTCATATAAAAGCTGTGCGTACTCATCATCGGTTAAAGATCGGCTCGCAAGGATTTGTTCCATACGAGCCAATATCACTTCTTGCTGTAATGAAGGTTGAAGAGGAACGGCAAATACCTCGTTCTTTCGCCAATCTTTGCTACTACATCCAATAATAACAAAAAAGATAAGCGCCAAGAGCACACGCGGGAGCGTGCGATAATCTCTCACCCGAAGACAGATACTGTTCAGCATACTCCGTCCTTACATTACCACGCTTTACAAATTATGGTTTCAGCCAATTGGCCGATAGCACCCTACAATGTAGGGTGCTGTTTTTTAGGTCAGCTTACTCTGCTGAGTCCTGTGGCTGTGCACCTGACTCTTCAGTTGGTGCAACGGCTTCTTTCATGCTCAGGCGAATACGGCCTTGACGGTCGATTTCTAATACCTTAACAGGAACTTCTTGACCCATTTGCAGGTAATCAGTCACTTTCTCTACGCGTTTATCCGCGATTTGAGAAATATGTACCAAACCTTCTTTACCGCCACCGATTGCAACAAATGCACCGAAATCAACGATACGCGTCACTTTACCTGGGTAAATGCGACCAACTTCAACTTCAGCGGTGATGTCTTCAATACGACGAATTGCTTCTTTCGCTTTCAGGCCATCAGTTGCTGCAATCTTCACAGTACCATCATCTTCGATTTCAATCGTTGTGCCAGTTTCTTCCGTTAATGCACGGATCACTGAACCACCTTTACCGATGACATCTTTGATTTTGTCTGCATTAATTTTGATTGTATAAATGCGTGGTGCAAATTCAGAGATTTCTTCACGTGGACCATTAATCGCTTGTTCCATTGTACCAAGAATGTGCAGACGCGCACCTTTTGCTTGGTTCAGAGCAACTTGCATGATTTCACGTGTGATACCTTCGATTTTGATGTCCATTTGCAGTGCACTGATACCTTCACGGCTACCTGCAACTTTAAAGTCCATATCACCTAGGTGGTCTTCGTCACCTAAGATGTCAGACAGAACAACGAAATCGTCACCTTCTTTCACCAGGCCCATTGCAATACCAGCAACAGCGGCTTTGATTGGTACACCTGCATCCATCAGTGCTAATGATGCACCACAAACAGACGCCATTGATGATGAACCATTGGATTCAGTAATTTCAGAAACAACACGGACTGTGTATGGGAAATCAGCGTGATCTGGCATCACCGCTAACACACCACGCTTCGCTAAACGACCATGACCGATTTCACGACGTTTAGGTGAACCTACCATGCCTGTTTCACCAACAGAGTATGGAGGGAAGTTGTAGTGGAACAAGAAGCGATCAGTGTATTCGCCCATTAATTGGTCGATAACTTGCGCATCACGTTCAGTACCCAGAGTTGCCGTTACCAGCGCCTGAGTTTCACCACGCGTAAACAGTGCGGAACCGTGAGTACGTGGTAAAACACCCGTACGAACGTCCAGTGCACGAACCATGTCTTTCTCGCGACCATCGATACGCGGCTCACCACGGATAACACGAGTACGAACAACTTGCTTTTCTAAGTTAGCTAAAATATCTGACACTTCAGATACATCAACGTTTTCGTCTTCCGCAACTAATACTGCAGTGACTTCTTCTTTGATTAAATCAACTTGTGCGTAACGCTCTTGTTTCTCAGTGATACGATAAGCATCACCCATGCGGCTTTCTGCTAATGCAGCCACGCGATCATGCAGGGCTTGGTTAACTGGCTCTGGCTGCCAATCCCATTTCTCTTTGCCCGCTTCTTTAACTAATTCATTGATGTTCTGAATAACAACTTGCTGTTGGTCATGGCCAAATACCACTGCACCTAACATTTGCTCTTCACTTAACAGCTCAGCTTCAGATTCAACCATCAATACTGCGTTGTCAGTACCTGCAACGACTAAATCTAAGCGGCTTTTTTTCAGTTCATCAGCCGTTGGGTTCAGAACATATTGGTCATCGATAAAACCAACACGCGCAGCACCGATTGGGCCATTGAATGGAACACCTGACAGTGCTAATACTGCAGATGCACCGATCATCGCAACGATATCTGGGTTAACTTGTGGATTAACAGACACAACGGTTGCAATAATTTGGATTTCGTTCAAGAAACCTTCTGGAAACAGAGGACGCAGTGGACGGTCAATCAAACGAGCGATTAACGTTTCACCTTCACCAGGACGACCTTCACGGCGGAAGAAACTCCCTGGGATACGGCCAGCAGCGTAAGTACGCTCTTGATAGTTAACCGTTAAAGGGAAGAAATCTTGGCCTTCTTTAACTTTTTTCTGTGCCACGGCAGTCACAAATACTGCGGTGTCATCCATGTTAACCATAACTGCGGCTGATGCTTGACGAGCAATCATGCCTGTTTCAATCGAGACGGTATGTTGACCGTACTGGAATTTACGAACAATAGGATTTAACACAATAATACCCTTTTTGTAAGGCTACCTGAGCATCTCGGGTAGCATTGGCTTATTCTTCCTACAGCCTCGCGACTAATGAGAAGATTGATATTCCAGTCATCAACGTTCTCATTAGCCGCGCGAATCGGATGTAGCGAAGAGGCATACTAAAACAGTTAATTACGACTTATAGCTTAACATTTAAGTTAAGTACAATTCGAGTATTACTTCAACTTTCAAAATAACTTTTAGAAGAAAAGGGGCCATTTGGCCCCTTTCCTCTGAAACTGACAAGATTAACGACGCAGACCCAGACGCTCGATCAGAGCTGTGTAGCGTGCGATATCTTTACCTTTCAAGTAAGCTTGTAAGCGACGACGCTGAGCAACCATACGCAGCAGACCACGACGGCTGTGGTGATCTTTTTTGTGCTCTGCAAAGTGGCTTTGCAGGTGGTTGATTTGTGCAGTCAGCAGAGCGATTTGAACTTCGCTTGAACCAGTGTCATTTTCACCGCGGCCGAACTCAGCAACGATTTTAGCTTTCGCTTCATTACTTAGAGACATAATAAACTCCAAAATGATTAATGTAAGTGATGAGAGCCAATCTCTAATTTAGCATCTCAAGATTAAGCGCCGCTATTCTACGCTGCTTAACGCCGCAAAGCAATAAGAGCCACTATGCGGATTGTTCATTTTCCACGACCAAACGCTTCGGTGCAAGGCGGCCATCTTCGCTGATAAGCGCAATACCAATAAACCGTTGCTCTTCACCACAGGTGACACGAATCATGCAACCAGCTTCAAGGCCTTGAACTGCAGCTCGCACAGGTTGCCCCTGCTTGAAATAAGCCGCTGTTTCCTCTGTAATATTCACCGCGGGAAAATGAACAACTGCGGTATCCATCGGTAGCAATAAGGCATCCAGCAAGGATTCAAATGACCCTTCTTCTGCATCCACTTTCGCTCTCAATGCCGCCAATTGTTCTAATGTTACCATGCGTTCGTAAGGGTAGTTCGCCACTTGTAATCGACGCAAATAAGTGACATGCGCACCACAACCTAACATCTCACCTAAATCATCAATGATAGTGCGAATATACGTGCCTTTCGAACAATGAACTTCAAGTTCTAACTCATTATTTTCTAAACGAATAAACAGTAATTCATAGACGGTAATTGGACGCGCTTCACGTTCGACAGTAATGCCTTTACGTGCATATTCATATAATGGACGACCTTGGTGTTTCAACGCCGAATACATTGAAGGAACTTGCAATGTATCACCACGGAAAAATTCTAAGGCATCATCCAGTTGCTGCTGTGTAAACTCTACGTTACGCTCACTGATAATTTCGCCGTGTGAATCCGACGTGTCAGTACGTTGCCCAAGACGAGCAATCACGCGATAACGCTTATCTGAATCGAGTAAAAATTGGGAAAATTTCGTTGCTTCACCAAGGCAAACAGGCAGCATACCTGTCGCAAGTGGGTCTAGTGCCCCCGTGTGTCCAGCCTTGTTAGCATTAAAAAAGCGCCGCACTTTTTGCAGCGCATCATTTGAAGAAATATCCGTGGGTTTATCCAGCAGCACTACGCCGTCAATATTACGGCCGCTACGACGACGCCCCATTATTTTTCCTCTTTATCACTAACATCCGCACGACGTTTTTCATCATCACGGATCACGTTTGACACTAAATTAGACATCCGCATGCCATCAACAAGGGAGTTGTCATATTCAAACGTTAATTCAGGAATAATACGTAAGCGCATTGCTTTCCCAATTAACGAACGAATAAAACCAGCGGCTTCATTTAATGCTTTAATACCATCTGCCACCATTTCCTCTTCGCTTTTATCATTAGCGATATTGAAGAAAGTGACAAAGACTTTACCGTATGCAAGGTCGCGAGATAATTCGACACCTGAAACGGTCGCCATGCCAATACGTGGGTCTTTAATCTCACGTTGTAAAATGATCGCAATTTCTTTTTGCATCTCTTGCGCAACGCGCTGAGAACGACTGAATTCTTTTGCCATCGTTATGTCTCCTGACAATAAAGGGGGCAATCGCCCCCTTATTAACACTATTTTGTAGTCACGATACTTCGTGGGCTCTCACAAAATTAACCGTCGATAGAACGTTTAACTTCAATGACTTCGAAGACTTCGATCATATCGCCGACGCGGACGTCGTTGTAGTTCTTAACGCCGATACCACATTCCATACCGTTACGAACCTCACTGACATCATCTTTAAAGCGACGCAGAGATTCTAACTCACCTTCGTAGATAACCACGTTATCACGCAGGACACGGATTGGGTTGTTACGTTTAATGGTACCTTCTGTAACCATACAACCAGCAACTGCACCAAACTTCGGTGATTTAAACACATCACGAACTTCTGCAAGTCCAATGATTTGCTGTTTGTATTCAGGCGCCAGCATACCGCTCATCGCTTGTTTGATTTCATCAATCAGACTATAGATGACGGAGTAGTAACGTAAATCAACGCTTTCACTTTCGATGACGCGACGAGCCGATGCATCTGCACGAACGTTAAAGCCAAGGATAATTGCATTAGATGCCGCAGCCAGTGTTGCATCTGTTTCGGTGATACCACCAACGCCAGAACCGATGATTTTCACTTTAACTTCATCTGTTGACAGTTTCATCAGAGAGTCAGTGATCGCTTCACACGTACCTTGAACATCCGTTTTCAGTACGATGTTCAGTTCAGAAACTTTACCATCTTCCATGTTAGCAAACATGTTTTCCAGTTTAGATTTCTGCTGACGTGCTAATTTAACATCACGGAATTTACCTTGACGATACAGAGCAACTTCACGCGCTTTTTTCTCGTCACGAACAACAGTCGCTTCGTCACCAGCAGAAGGAACGCTAGACAGACCTAAAATCTCAACAGGCATTGATGGACCTGCAGATTGAACATCTTTACCGAGTTCGTTGCGCATTGCACGAATACGGCCATATTCAAATCCACAAAGTACGATGTCACCTTTATTCAGAGTCCCTTCTTGAACAAGGATTGTTGCCACTGGGCCACGACCTTTGTCTAAGTATGACTCAACAACCACACCGCTTGCCATGCCTGTATAAACCGCTTTCAGCTCTAAAACTTCTGCTTGCAGTAACAGCGCATCAAGTAAATCGTCAATACCAGTACCCACTTTCGCAGAGACACCGATAAATTGAGTGTCGCCGCCCCACTCTTCAGAAATAACACCGTACTGAGACAGTTCATTTCTTACGCGGTCAATATCAGCTTCTGGCTTATCAATTTTGTTCACAGCAACAACGATCGGCACACCCGCTGCTTTCGCGTGTTGGATAGCTTCGATAGTTTGTGGCATTACGCCATCGTCCGCTGCAACAACCAGAACAACGATATCTGTTGCCTGAGCACCACGAGCACGCATAGATGTAAACGCGGCGTGACCTGGGGTGTCTAGGAAGGTAATCATACCTTTGTCAGTTTGAACGTGGTAAGCACCAATGTGCTGAGTAATACCACCCGCTTCACCTGATGCCACTTTCGTTGAACGAATGTAGTCAAGTAAAGAGGTTTTACCGTGGTCAACGTGACCCATGATGGTCACAACGGGTGCACGTGGTTCTTGTGCCGCAGAGCCAGTGTCACGGTCATTCATTACCGATTCTTCTAACTCGTTCTCACGACGCAGAATAACTTTATGACCCATTTCTTCTGCCACTAATTGTGCAGTTTCTTGGTCAATAACTTGGTTGATGGTTGCCATTGCACCCATCTTCATCATGGTTTTGATGACTTGAGAACCTTTAACCGCCATTTTGTTAGCCAATTCGCCAACAGTAATGGTTTCACCGATAATGACATCGCGGTTTACGGCAGCGGCTGGTTTAGTAAAGCTTTGCTGTAAAGAACTCCCTTTACGCTGTTTACCTTTCGTACGACCAGAACGACCTGCTGCACGCTCTTCTTCGCGATCAGCTTTCTCAGAAAGTTTGTTACCTTTTTTCTGACGAGGTGCTTTCGCTGTACGGTTACGTGAACGACGGCCTTCTTCTTTCTCATCACTTTCATCTTCTGCAGCACGAGCGTGCGTAGAGGTGGTTGTGTGATAATCACTGTCTTCTTCAGTTTTCGTTTCAGCCGTCCATTTTTCGCCGTTTTCTTCAGCCATTTTACGAGCTTCTTCAGCAACGCGGCGCGCTTCTGCTTCAACTTTACGCTGAGTTTCTTCTTCCGCTTTGCGTTTTAATTCCGCAGCTTCGGCTTCACGGCGTTGTTTGTCGGCATTGCTTTCTGGCGCTTTGCCTGCTTTTTGTTGATTTTCGCTTGGTTTCACTTTTTCTCTTTCCGCTACTTCGCGCGTCGCTTTATCTGCTGCTTCACGTTTTGCTTTCTCTTGGGCGTCACGTTTTGCCAATTCATCCGCTTCGCGTTTTGCAGTCTCTTCTGCTAAACGTTTAGCTTGTGCTTCACGTTGTGCCAGTTCTTCAGCTTCGCGCTGTGCCTGCTCTTCCGCTTCACGCTGCGCCTGTTCTTCCGCTTTAGCTTCTTCAGCATCACGGTTCACATAAGTGCGTTTTTTGCGGACTTCAACATTTACCGATTTGCTTTTGCCACCGGTGACGGGGACGCTCAGCGTACTACGAGTTTTACGCTGTAGTGTCAATTTGCTTGGCTGACCCGCTGCTCCGCCTTGTTCACGGTTTAAGTGGTTCAGTAAAGCTTCTTTTTCAGACTGACTAACAGAGTCATTCTCACTTTTTGTGATCCCTGCTTCAGCAAATTGCTGTACCAGGCGATCAGCAGTAGTTTGAATTTCCGTTGCCAATGATTTTACAGTTTCTGTCATGCCGTTCCTTCCTGCTACAGTGTTTACGCATCGTTACCGAACCAGCAAATATTACGTGCGGCCATAATGAGCGTACCTGCTTTCTCATTATCCAGACCTTCAATATCAATCAGGTCGTCGATGCCCTGCTCAGCAAGATCTTCCAGTGTACAGATACCACGAGTTGCCAAATTATAGGCCAGAGTACGATCCATACCTTCAAGATTCAACAATTCTTCTGCTGGCTGATTATCACCAAGACTCTCTTTTTGAGCCAATTCAATGGTGGTGAGGGCCGCTTTCGCTCTTTCACGTAGAACTTCAACGGTATCTTCATCAAGACCGTCAATTTCCAGAAGTTCATTAATAGGCACGTAAGCCAGTTCTTCTAACGTCGAGAAGCCTTCTTCAACAAGTGCAGTGGCGAACTCTTCATCAATATCAAGATGCTTGGTGAATGTGTCAATAGAAGCGTGTGCTTCTGCCTGATGTTTTGCTTGCAGCTCTTCTGCGGTCATGACGTTGAGTTCCCATTTGTCATCACCACGGTGTTTCTTCAGTAACTGAGCCGCTAAACGCACGTTTTGTCCGTTACGTCCAATTGCTTGGGCTAAGTTGCTGCTTTCTACGGCAACATCCATCGTACATTTGTCTTCATCGACTACGATAGATGCAACATCAGCCGGAGCCATTGCATTAATAACGAATTGAGCTGGGTTATCATCCCATAACACAATATCAATTCTCTCGCCGCCTAATTCACTTGAAACGGCTTGAACTCGCGCACCACGCATACCAACACAAGCACCCACTGGGTCAATACGCTTATCGTTGGTTTTTACTGCGATTTTGGCACGAGAACCTGGATCACGCGCGGCAGCTTTAATTTCAATAATTTCTTCGCCAATTTCTGGCACTTCAATACGGAATAATTCAACCAGCATTTCAGGGCGAGAACGCGTAACGAAAAGTTGTGCGCCACGAGCTTCAGGACGTACATCATACAGGACTCCGCGGATGCGGTCACCTGGACGGAAGTTTTCACGTGGCAACATATCTTCACGCAAAATAACCGCTTCAGCATTGTTACCTAAGTCTAATGTGATGTTTTCACGGTTAACTTTCTTCACTTGAGCGGTGATGATTTCACCTTGATGCTCACGGAATTGGTCAACAACCATCGCACGTTCTGCTTCACGTACTTTCTGTACGATAACTTGTTTTGCTGTTTGCGTCGTAATACGGTCGAACACAACAGATTCAATTTGATCTTCAACATAACCGCCTAATTGCAGTTCTGGATCTTCAAATTGTGCTGCCTCTAACGTGATTTCACGCGTTGGCATTGTCACTTCATCAACAATTAACCAACGACGGAAAGTGTCGAAATCACCTGATTTACGGTCAATTTCAACACGGACATCGATTTCTTGCTCGTATTTCTTTTTGGTCGCCGTCGCTAATGCAGTTTCCAGAGCCTCGAAGATTTTTTCACGAGGGAGGGATTTTTCGTTAGAAACCGCTTCTACAACAGCCAGAATTTCTTTATTCATCCTAGTTGCCTCATTGAACTTTATTAAAAGTGGGGTACCAAGTTAGCTTTCTGGATGTTGCCGAGGGCGAACACCTCATCCTTACCATCTACAGTAACCGTAATCATTTCACCGTCTACGGATTTGATAATACCTTGCCATCTACGGCGGTTCTGCATCGCTATACGTAAAGCCAGAGCAACCTCTTCACCGATAAAACGCTCATAGTGAGCAACGGTGAATAATGGGCGTTCAAGCCCTGGTGACGATATTTCCAGGTTATAAATCACGGAAATTGGGTCTTCGACGTCCAATACCGCACTCACCTGATGGCTGACATCAGCACAATCATCAACAGTGATGCCTTCTTCACTATCGATGAAGACACGCAGTGTCGATGTGCGACCACGGACAAACTCTAAGCCAACAAATTCAAAGCCTAGTGCCTCCACCGGTGCTGAAATCATCTCTGTTAATTTCTGTTCTAATGTGGACAAGCCCACCCCCAGACATAAAAAAAGGGCATATAGCCCAGTTAATTCGATTGTCAAATAACAAAAAACCCCGAAATTCGGGGCTTTTGTAACTGGACCCTGTAGTGCACGGGTTCACCATGTTCTTATTATACCTTTAAAGTCTAGAGAAATCGATGAGAAATTTGAGCGCTAGGTTTGATAATAAACCTTATTACTGCATGATGACTACATCGGATAACTGTTATTGACTATGATACTAACAAGGTATGTTAAATAAGAAATGGTTGCGGGAGCTGGATTTGAACCAACGACCTTCGGGTTATGAGCCCGACGAGCTACCAAGCTGCTCCATCCCGCGTTCGAAAACGTGACATATTCTACACAGATAACCTGTAAATCACAAGCTATCTAAAATAATGGTGCCGAGGACGGGACTTGAACCCGTACGCCCGTTTTGTAGGCACTACCACCTCAAGGTAGCGTGTATACCAATTTCACCACCTCGGCACTGAGGCGAGGTTACCAATGGGACATCAATAACCTCAAATTTTTAACTTCTTACTCATTTCTGAGTTTACTGCTTAATGATGGCATAATTGCCTTCATTCGGAATCTTTAACACTTAACGAGGAATGTCGCTCGTTGGTGTAGCTGGTGCTGCCGGAACGTCTGTTGGTTGCTCGACTTTTGTAGGTTCACTAATGTTTTCCCACTTACTACCACTACCAGTTCCATACTTATTCGCAGTCATGTTGCCAAGTATTAAACTGACGATGAAAAACACAGCAGCCAAGATTCCAGTCATACGGGTCATGAAGTTACCTGAACCCGATGAACCAAACAGTGTTGCAGAAGCGCCCGCACCGAATGATGCACCCATGTCAGCACCTTTACCTTGCTGTAACATAATCAGACTAATCAGGCTGATAGCTGCTATCAAGAGGATAATTAAAAGAGCTACGTACATTTGAGTTACCTATTCAGTTGCGGTGCATAGCCTTTGCTATGACCTCTATTACTGCACACCTACTCATTCACTGCGATAAAGGAAAGCCCTTACAGGATTGAGCAGGTGCGAATACTAACCAAAGCTGAGCCGACAAGCAAGTCTATTTTGAGCTCATTTGCTTATTTGCAGAAAAAAACAACAAATCAGTGAAATATTACTCAACCTAACTTAACCGCAATTAACCTGCCGCTTTTACCGCATCAGCAATACGATTTGCCATCGCAGTGACATCAGCTTCATTTTCGCCTTCAACCATGACGCGAATTAACGGTTCAGTTCCTGATTTTCTCAGCAATACACGGCCTTTGCCTGCCAATTGTTTTTCAACTTCTTCATTAGCAGCAACCACGGCATCACTTTGCAAAGGATCGTGCTTACCTTTAAAGCGTACGTTGACTAACACCTGTGGCAATAATTTCATACCGCTGCACAAGTCGTGAAGGCTCATATGATTGCGAACCATGGCGCTCAGCACCTGTAAACCCGCAACGATCCCGTCACCTGTAGTCGTTTTATCCAGCAAAATCACGTGGCCTGAGTTTTCAGCCCCCATGCGCCAGCCTTTTTCCTGTAGTTTTTCGAGTACATAGCGGTCACCCACTTTTGCACGTTCAAATGGAATGCCAAGCTGTTTCAGGGCGATTTCTAACCCCATATTACTCATCAATGTACCAACAACACCGCCTTTTAATTGACCTTGGCGTAGTGCTTCACGAGCAACAATAAAGAGGATCTGGTCGCCATCAACTTTTTCGCCGAGGTGGTCAACCATAATAATACGGTCACCATCACCATCAAACGCTAAGCCAACATGGGCTTTTTCTTCTAACACTTTTTGTTGCAACTGGCGAACATCTGTTGCACCACATTCTTCGTTGATATTGATACCGTTTGGATCGCAACCAATCGTGATAACTTCAGCACCTAATTCGCGAAATACGTTTGGTGCAATATGGTAAGTCGCCCCATTTGCGCAGTCGATGACAATTTTTAAGCTAGAGAGACTTTGTTCGTTCGGGAACGTCCCTTTACAGAATTCGATGTAACGCCCCGCCGCATCCACGATACGGTTTGCACGGCCTAATTCGGCAGATTCAACACAAGTAATCGGTTTTTCCATTTCGGCTTCAATAGCTTCCTCTACTTCATCAGGAAGTTTTGTCCCATCAATAGAGAAAAATTTAATGCCATTATCATAATAAGGATTATGAGAAGCCGAAATAACAATCCCCGCTTCAGCGCGGAAAGTACGAGTCAAATAAGCAACAGCAGGGGTTGGCATTGGACCCGTAAAAGAGGCCGATAAACCCGCGGCAGCTAAACCTGCTTCTAAGGAAGACTCCAACATATAGCCAGAAATACGCGTATCTTTACCGATGATAATCTTACGTGAACCGTGACGAGCTAGCACTTTTCCTGCAGCCCAACCTAATTTTAAAACAAAATCAGGGGTAATTGGGCTGTCACCCACTTTGCCACGAATACCATCAGTACCAAAATATTTACGAGAGCTCATACGCTTATTTTTCCTTTTCTGACAGAGTCATCTGTACCACTTGCATCGCTTGTACGGTTTCTTTCACATCATGGACACGAATGATATGTGCCCCTTGCATTGCTGCAATCACTGCACAAGAGAGGCTGCCCGCGAGGCGTTCTTGCGGTGGAACATTCAATAATTGTCCAATCATAGATTTACGTGACATCCCTGCCAATAGCGGTAGTCCGAAATTATGAAATTGTTCTAAGTTTGCCAATAATTGGTAATTATGCGACAAGTTCTTCCCAAATCCAAAGCCTGGATCAAGGATTATTTGCTGCCGCTCAATTCCCGCGGCCATACAACGGGCAATTTCGCCTTCAAGATAGGTTTGTACTTCGTGTACCACATTTTCATAATTAGGTGCTTCTTGCATCGTTCTTGGCTGACCTTGCATATGCATAATGCACACGGGCAACCCCGTTTGCGCCGCCACGCGTAATGCGTCTGGTTCATGAAGTGAACGAATATCATTAATGATATGCATACCTGCTTTTGCTGCTTCAGCCATGACTTGCGCTTTCGAAGTATCAACAGAAATCCATACATCAAACTGCTTAGCAATGGCTTCCACAACAGGAACAACACGGTCTAATTCTTCATTCACTGATACCTCAGCGGCACCAGGGCGTGTTGATTCGCCACCGATATCGATAATCGTTGCACCTTCTTGTACCATTTTAGCAACATGCTCTAGCGCATCATGATAAAGATTATGGGTGCCACCATCTGAAAATGAATCAGGAGTAACATTCAAAATCCCCATCACTTGCACAGTAGATAAGTCAAGGAGGCGGCCTCTGGCTTTGATATGCATATTTATTTTTCCTTAACGAAAAAAACCCCAGCGAACTGGGGCTTTATGATTTATTTTAACGACAGCTTATTGTGGCTTGTTATCGTTATTATCTGATGGGTTTGATTCACCAGAATTATTACTTGGCTCTTCAGCACTGTTCTGTGGTTCTTCAGATTGAGGTTTTTCAGCTGTTTTCTCAACATTTGATGGACCTTTACCAAATGTTCCTGTCACATTGCTGACTTTTTTGTCCTCATCCCAACCCGCAGGTTCACGTACTGGACGACGATTCATTAAATCATCAATCATTGGCATATCGATAGTTTCATATTTCAGTAATGCATCTTTCGTTGCATGCAGAATATCAATATTGTCTTCCAATGTTTTGTATGCCAATTGGTAACAGTGATCTAAGATTTTCTTGATTTCTTCATCGACAATACGCGCTGTTTCATCAGAAATTCCTGAACCATTACCAGAAGAACGACCTAAGAATGCAGGACCTTCTTCTTTCGAGTATTGCATTGGGCCTAAACGGTCTGAGAAGCCCCACTGCGTGACCATGTTACGTGCTGTATTGGTGGCAAACTGAATATCGGAAGAAGCACCTGTGGTGACTTTTTCACGACCGTAAATCAGTTCTTCAGCAATACGACCTGCATAAGCTGTTGCAATCATACCTTCGAGTTTCAAGCGGCTACGGCTCACTTCATCACCTTCTGGTAAGAAGAATGCCACACCTAACGCTTGACCACGAGGAACGATAGTTACTTTATGAACAGGGTCATGTTCTGGCATCAAATGACCGATAATCATATGGCCACCTTCGTGGTAAGCCGTTGATTCTTTTTGCTCTTCGGTCATCATCAGAGAACGACGCTCTGCACCCATCCAAATTTTGTCACGCGCTTTTTCAAATTCAACCATGGAAACGACACGCATATTTGCACGAGCCGCAAACAGAGCTGCTTCGTTAACCAAGTTTGCTAATTCAGCACCAGAGAAACCTGGTGTTGCACGCGCAAGAATGAATGTGTCTACGCTTGGGTCGATAGGCACACGACGCATATGCACTTTCAGAATTTGTTCACGGCCACGTACGTCTGGTAAACCAACCACAACTTGACGGTCAAAACGACCTGGACGTAATAACGCTGGGTCAAGAACGTCTGCACGGTTAGTTGCCGCGATAACAATAATCCCTTCGTTGCCTTCGAAGCCGTCCATCTCAACCAGCATCTGGTTCAGGGTTTGTTCACGCTCATCGTGACCACCACCTAAACCAGCACCACGTTGACGACCCACGGCATCGATTTCATCAATAAAGATGATACAAGGCGCTGCTTTTTTCGCTTGTTCGAACATATCACGAACACGAGAAGCACCCACACCCACGAACATTTCGACGAAATCGGACCCCGAAATAGTGAAGAATGGCACTTTTGCTTCGCCTGCGATAGCTTTCGCAAGTAAGGTTTTACCTGTACCTGGAGGGCCTACCATCAGGACGCCTTTAGGAATTTTACCACCCAGTTTTTGGAAGCGAGCGGGTTCACGCAGGAACTCGACTATCTCACCCACTTCTTCTTTGGCTTCGTCACACCCAGCAACGTCTGCAAATGTTGTTTTGATCTGATCTTCTGTCAGCATGCGGGCTTTACTTTTGCCGAATGACATTGCCCCTTTGCCGCCGCCACCTTGCATTTGGCGCATAAAGAAAATCCAGACACCAATCAACAGAAGCATTGGGAACCAGGAAATGAAAATAGATGTCAGTAAGCTAGGTTCTTCTGGTGGTTCACCAACGACAGTCACATGCTTATTCAGCATGGTGTCTAACAGCTTCTCGTCCTGCATAGGAAGATAAGTTGTATAGCGGCTATTATCAGCCTTTCTGACGTTCAATTCACGACCTGTGATACGAACTTCACGTACCTGATCCTGGGCTAACTCATTGATAAACGTAGAATAATCAACTCTGCGACTATTCGAATCGCTTGGGCCAAAACTCTGGAACAAGGACATCAGAACAACTGCGATGACTAACCAGAGAATCAGGTTTTTCGCCATGTCACTCAAGGGATTAACCTCATATTACAACTGTGTTAACAAATAACGCTCAGGGTACTATAGTTTTAGTCCTGTCGCTACAATGTATACTTCACGCGATCGAGCCCGCGAAGATTCAGGTTTACGAACTTTTACTTTCGTAAACAGGGAACGGATATCCCTAAGGTAGTCATCAAAGCCTTCTCCCTGAAACACTTTGACAATGAAACTTCCTCCAGGTGCCAATACTGCACGGCACATATCCAATGCTAATTCAACTAGATACATAGAGCGAGGAATATCAACAGCCGGTGTCCCACTCATATTTGGCGCCATGTCAGACATGACCACCTGTACTTTTTTGTCGCCAACTCGTTCGAGCAAAGCGGCGAGCACTGCTTCGTCACGAAAATCCCCTTGAAGGAAATCCACGCCAACGATTGGGTCCATCGGTAATAAGTCACATGCAATCACTCGACCATTATGACCTATTTGACTAACAACGTATTGTGACCAACCCCCTGGGGCGGCACCTAAATCAACAACGGTCATACCTGGTTTAAAAATTTTATCACCTTGCTGGATTTCCTCCAGTTTAAACCATGCACGTGAGCGTAACCCTTTCTTTTGTGCTTGCTGAACATATTTATCACTAAAATGCTCTTGCAACCAGCGACTTGAGCTTGCCGAACGTTTTTTATTGGCCATTGTGCTTTCCAACTATACTAAAAGATCTACAACGATATTGCTGCTTCTTTACCATCGAACAGATATAATTGATGGTGATAGATATCAGATGGCGGTAGAATAAGCCATTTTCAATACTAACCAAGCAAAAAATCGATGAATCTTAATAAAAAACAAATTCAGCACCTTAAAAGTCTCGCTCACCACTTAAACCCTGTTGTTATGATTGGCAACAACGGATTAACCGAAGGTGTCTTGGCTGAGATTGAAATCTCACTAGCACATCATGAGCTTATCAAAGTCAAAATCGCAGGCGAAGATCGTGATACTAAAAATTTGATCGCTGATGCGATTGTTCGCGAAACTGGTGCAGTAAATGTACAAATTATCGGTAAAATTCTTGTTATCTATCGCCCGTCGGCAGATCGCAAAATCATTTTACCTAAATAATAACCCATCATTTATATAAAAATGCCATTGAAAGCACGTTTTATATGAAGAAAAAGGCCGCCTGCGGCCTTTTTCGTTAAATCAGGGAAATAATATAGCTAATTCAGGGAAATAGGAATCAGATATACTCAACTTTAAGAATTTCGAACTCAACGTCTCCGCCTGGGGTTTTGATTGAGACCACGTCATCGACCTCTTTCCCAACCAAACCACGCGCTATTGGTGAGTTAACAGAAATTAAATTCACTTTGATATCCGCTTCGTCATCACCCACAATACGATACGTCAGCTCTTCATCAGTATCAACATTCAATACCGTTACTGTTGCACCGAAAATTACACGGCCATTGTTGACCATTTTGGTCACATCAATGACTTGTGCGTGTGAAAGTTTCCCTTCGATTTCTTGAATACGGCCTTCACAAAAGCCTTGCTGCTCACGAGCTGCATGATATTCCGCATTTTCTTTTAAATCACCATGTTCACGCGCTTCAGCGATTGACGCAATGATTTCTGGACGGCGGACCGATTTCAGGAACTCAAGTTCCTCTCTTAGTTTGTCCGCACCAAATACCGTCATCGGGATCTGTTTCATTAATAAATACCTCGGTTTCAATCCTATCTAAAAACAAGTATCTTCCTGATTTTGTAACAACAGTACACCGAGCACCTCTGAATACCAGGGGGCTCCAAGTAAATAACTCAATCAGACTCATGTACTCATTTATCTTATCATAATGTACGTTATTTTAACTGAGACTTAATAACGGGTCATCGTTTACTTTATAAGGCATTACACTTTAGTATGTGCAGTATGTCCACTTTAATGCGTGAAATCTATGTCATTACTTAACTTAACCAGAAAATGGATACTCACTTTCGGGATTACCTTAGCCAGTAGTCAAGTTCTTGCTATCCCCATTGATGAGTACAAGCAACACCTGCCAGACGGCACTAACCTCGCTCTGGTTGCGCAGAAAGTGGGAAGTAACACCCCATTAATTGATTATAACGCACAACAAATGGCGCTCCCTGCAAGTACACAAAAAGTGGTTACTGCACTCGCCGCCTTATTGCAATTAGGGCCTGATTACCGTTTTGTCACCAATTTCGAAACCAGCGCCAAATTGAATAATAATACATTGTCGGGGGATTTAGTCATTCGCTTTAGTGGCGACCCAACACTGACCCGCCAACAAATTCGCAATATGGCGAATGCATTGAAACAAATTGGGATCCATAAAGTTGACGGGGACTTAATTGTCGATATTTCTGCATTCGCTAGCCACGATAAAGCACCTGGCTGGGTGTGGAATGATATGACTCAGTGTTTTAGTGCTCCTCCAGCAGCCGCAATTATTGACCGAAACTGTTTTTCTGTTTCCCTTTACCCTGCTGAGCGTGCTGGCGATATGGCGTTTATCAAAACTGCCAATTTTTACCCTGTGAATATGTTTAGTGAGGTCAAAACGCTCGCTAAAGGCTCACCTGAGGCGCGCTACTGTGAGTTGGACGTCGTACCTGGGGAGTTAAACCGCTATACACTAACAGGCTGCCTGACTCAACGTAGTGAACCACTTCCCCTTGCTTTTGCCGTACAAAATGGGGCGAGCTATTCAGGGGCGATTGTCAAAAATGAATTAAAAACTGCGGGTATTGAACTGACTGGTAATGTGAAAAAACGCACGCAGCCAACCACACAGTCACAAGTGTTGGTTAAAACGGAATCTAAGCCTCTTCATGATTTACTCAAGGTGATGCTTAAAAAATCTGACAATATGATCGCCGATACTGTTTTTCGGACGATTGGTCGCGAATATTATGGCGTTCCAGGTACATGGCGATCAGGATCCGATGCTGTTAGACAAGTGTTAAAACAAAAGGCAGGGATCGACCTTGGTAATACAGTGATGGTGGATGGATCTGGGCTTTCGCGCCATAACTTGATCACGCCAGCAACGATGATGGAGATCCTTCAGTTTATAGCCAAAAATGATCAACAACTTGATTTCATTTCCATGCTCCCTCTCGCTGGACATGATGGCACATTACGCTACCGTGGAGGCTTCGATGAAGCAGGCGTAAATGGAAAAGTTTCAGCGAAAACAGGTGCATTACAAGGGGTGTATAACCTCGCAGGCTTTATTACCACCGCGAGCGGGCAACGCGTTGCATTTGTGCAGTTTATCTCTGCTTATGCGGTTCCACAAAGCCAGCAACGTAGCCGCCGAGTACCATTAGTTCGTTTCGAGAGCCGGTTATATAAAGACCTGTATAAAAACAACTAATTGCTAAGTTTCATTCATTAAAAAAGGCGCTTTTGCGCCTTTTTGTATTTCTAAGATAAATTATTTTTGGTAAATGATTTCGACACCTTCATCGTCATCTTCATCCCAATCATCATCCCAGTCATCGTCAACGTCTTCAGCACCTGAAAGTTGCTCTTTGTGGTAATCATCCCACATAAACTCGACTTTCTCTGGCTGTTGGACATCTTCAGTCGTTGCCATATCACGAGGTTGAGTATTCATAAATTCCATGATATCCCAGCACAGTGCTTTCACACCTTCATGGTTAACCGCTGAAATCATGTAGAATTTATCTTCCCAGCCCATTGCTTTGGCAATTTCGGCTGCACGTATTGCAGATTCTTCTTCGCCTAAGATATCAATCTTATTGAAGACTAACCAACGTGGTTTCGCTGCCAATTTTTCACTGTATTTTTCTAATTCGCTGATGATGATCTGCGCATTTTCAACAGGATCTGACTCATCGATCGGGCAAATATCGATCAGGTGCAGCAAGACGCGGCAACGTTCTAAATGTTTTAGGAATTGGATCCCAAGCCCTGCACCTTCCGCAGCGCCTTCGATCAACCCAGGAATATCCGCGACAACGAAGCTTTGTTCGTTGTCCATACGCACCACGCCTAGGCTTGGTACTAATGTGGTAAACGGATAATCTGCCACTTTTGGTTTTGCCGCGGAGACAGAACGAATGAATGTGGACTTCCCTGCATTAGGCATTCCCAACATCCCAACATCTGCTAACAGCATCAATTCTAACAGTATTTCGCGAGTCTCACCTTTCGTACCCATAGTACGTTGGCGTGGAGCACGGTTTACTGATGATTTAAAGCGAGTATTCCCAAGGCCATGGAAACCGCCCTTAGCGACCATGTGGCGCTGTTCATGGCGCGTCATATCACAAAGTACTTCATTAGTGCCAAGATCGCGTACACGCGTACCGACGGGCACCTTCACTGTGATATCTTGACCACGTTTACCTGTACATTCACGGCTTTGGCCATTTTGACCACGTTCTGCACGGAATGATTTTTCAAAACGGTAATCGATTAACGTGTTGAGGTTTTCGTCTGCTTGTAAGTAAACATCCCCACCATCGCCACCGTCACCACCGTCTGGCCCCCCTTTCGGGATATATTTTTCACGGCGGAAGCTGACACAACCATTGCCACCATCTCCTGCCACGACCAATATTTTGGCTTCATCTACAAATTTCATATTTCTCTCTCCGCTTCTGAGCCGCATAACGCTGGATGGCTGTTCTACTCAGAGATGGTGTATCTTTAATATGTGTGTAGTTCATTAAAGATCAAATATCTGAATATAAAAAGCCCCGCAAAAAGTTTTGCAGGGCTTTAAGTCTGAATTAAAGATCAGAAAACTTATTCAGCTTCGATGCTGATAAATTTACGATTGTTAGGACCTTTAACTTCAAATTTCACTTTACCATCCGCTAATGCGAACAGAGTGTGGTCACGGCCACAACCTACGTTGTTACCTGCGTGGAACTTAGTACCACGTTGACGAACGATGATGCTACCTGCTAATACAGCTTCACCACCAAAACGCTTAACACCTAAACGTTTTGCTTCTGAGTCACGACCGTTACGAGTCGAACCACCAGCCTTTTTGTGTGCCATTAATCTGCTCTCCTAAATCTTAAGCGATGACAGTGATCTTAACATCAGTGAACCACTGACGATGACCCTGTTGTTTACGGCTATGTTTACGACGACGGAATTTGACGATTTTTACTTTCTCGCCACGACCGTGTGCAACCACTTCCGCTTTCACTTTAACGCCTTCAACGACAGGAGCGCCGATTTGGATCTCATCGCCATTAGCAACCATTAAAACTTGATCAAATTCAACAGTTTCACCTGTTGCGATGTCCAGCTTTTCTAGGCGGACAGTTTGACCTTCGCTAACTCGGTGTTGTTTACCACCACTTTGGAAAACCGCGTACATATTAACTCCGCTTTCCGCGTACTCGCTAAATATTTCAATTCCAGAGCACGCTATAAAATATTCACAATAGGGCGCGAATTCTACGCAAAAAAGCATCAGAACACAAGCCAATAATGCGGTTAGATGACAAAAAATACGACTTTTTTCTCAACAACCTCTTTTTAGTACTGATTTGGTACTAATTACTCAAATTGTTACTTATTTAAACATTTTTTGCATCACACCTGATAATCTTATTATTAATAATGTTATGCTAATGGTATAAGTGTTCTATTCGGTCTCCCATTTTGTTATTCAGGGAATGAACCAAAAACTAATAATATGAATAAATTACGATGAATTTAGAATCTATTATTGAACTAACAACTGAGGATATGTCAGCAGTAAACAAAGCCATCCTCAGTCAATTGAATTCAGATGTTGCACTAATTAACCAGCTTGGTTATTACATTGTCAGTGGTGGAGGCAAAAGGATCCGCCCAATGATCGCGATACTGGCAGGAAGATCCTTAGGCTACGCGGGGCATAAACATACCCAAGTCGCAGCATTGATCGAGTTCATCCATACCGCAACATTATTGCATGATGATGTTGTTGATGAATCGGACATGCGTCGTGGAAAACAAACCGCAAATGCCGTGTTTGGTAACGCTGCAAGTGTATTGGTGGGTGACTTTATTTATACACGATCCTTCCAAATGATGACGGATCTTGATTCGATGCGAGTCCTTAAACTCATGTCCGAAGCCACTAACGTGATTGCAGAAGGTGAAGTTTTACAACTCATGAACTGCAATGATCCTAATATTACTGAAGAAAACTATATGCAGGTGATCTACAGCAAAACAGCACGTTTGTTTGAAGCAGCGGCTCATGCATCCGCTATTTTAGCGAATGCAACACCTGAGCAAGAAAAAGCATTACAAGATTATGGTCGTTATATCGGCACAGCCTTCCAGCTGATCGATGATTTACTGGATTACGATGCTAATAACGCCCAGTTAGGCAAAAATACAGGTGATGACCTTGATGAAGGTAAGCCCACGCTTCCTCTTCTTCACGCCATGCAAAATGGGAATGAAGAAGAATCAGCATTGATTCGCCAAGCGATAGAACAAGGTAACGGCCGCCATTTGTTAGAGACCGTTTTAGCAACGATGAAGCGCTGTGGCTCACTTGAGTACACTTATATTCGTGCACAAGAAGAAGTACAAAAAGCGATTAATGCGCTAAATGTCATTGATGATTCTATTTATAAAGAAGCTTTAATTGGACTTGCTCACATCGCCATCCAACGTCATTCCTAAAACTCGCTATAGGCTGTTTAAGAAAAGGGGAAAATTATTTTTCCCCTTTTTCGTCTTCAGCTATCTGTGCAAGTAGTGAAGATAGACCATAACGCAAAATGTATTTTACGATTTTATTACGTTCAGTCTCTGTCAGTTGATAATAAGCTTCTGACCAGATCTGTAATGCATCTGTTCTTTGGCTTTGATAAGGCACTGACGGCTCGCATAAGCTTAATTGGCCTTGGATCTCTCCTGGTAGGCTTTCAATATAATATTCAACAGCTTTACCTTGGACACCTCGCTTTCGCCGATGTTTCCAGCCCTCTCTTCTTGCCATCAGGTTAACACCCTGTGGCGAGGTTGGCAGTCCTTCTAGCCCTGCGAGCTCTTTCGCAGTGAACCACAATTTTTTCATATCTTCACTTTCACGCTTATATTATGAAACCTGCTATTGCAGCTTTACCGAATCGTCATCTGTTAAAAAAGATTTAGACTGAATATAATATTATTTTTATATAATTAATTATTCACAACTTAAGTATTTGTAAACGACTTTTTATTAATTAAATCAATTAGTGCTAAAGCCCCTTCCCGTATAATGAATGCCAAGATCACCTCACGCTCATCATTAGAGAGTTGGTTATAAGCTTCTTGCCAAATAAACGAATTGTCATTTCGTTTTACCTGATAGCTTGGCAAAGCTTCGCTAACAAATTGACCGTCAAAAATATCTATCGATATCGAACTAATGTGGTATTCCAACGCTTTTCCTTGGATACCTTTCCTTTTGCGGCAAGTCCAATTTTCACGCCTAGCCATGGCATTAATACCCTGAGTCGTCATTGGAAGCCCTTGCAACCCAACTAACTCTTTTGCTGTTAGCCATTCCTTGTACATACTGACCCTCCTAGTCCTGATGACAACGCACTTTCAGTTGCTGAAAACTATCTATACTTTCTTAAAAACAGTTAAATCATTCATTTTATTAATAACAGGAAATAATAATATACAAATCATATATGTTATTTGCATTTTAATTTCTTTTAATAACAGACAATTAAATAATTTACTCGCTAATAATTTAAGTAATTTTGTTGAGTAATTTAGATATATTACCAATACAAGTAACGGGTAACAGTAAATACGCCATTCCCAATACTAACTCGAAAGAGTTAGTTTTATTTTCAAAGTTTTATCTTAATTCACAGTTATTAATTCTAACTTTCCATTTAATTTCACAAAAACCACGATAGTTTCATAAAATAGAATTTTTAGAAAAAACCAGAAATTATTTTGGAAAATTTCTGTTATTTTATTTCCAATAACAGGGAGATTGTATTGAATGTATCACAATATCCCGTTACTCGTACCATTAACTCTACATGATTCTGAATGAAAAAAGGACTAAAAAATGATTTTACGGAAGTCAGACTGGCACCCAGCAGACATCATCGCAGCATTACGTAAGCGTGGAACAACACTTGCTGCTATTTCACGTGAAGCAGGGCTGAGCTCTTCAACTCTCGCGAATGCCCTTTCACGTCCATGGCCTAAAGGAGAATGGATTATTGCCAATTTTTTAGGAATTCACCCATCTGAAATCTGGCCAAGCCGATATTACGACCCGATAACAGGTAATTTATTAGAAAGGAAAGTGAGAGAAAAAACACCAATGGAAGATTAAAATCGAATGAAAATAGTTATAAAGCCGTGAATAATAACTTTATTGATCCACGGCTTTATCTTTTTATCATTACTCAATAAAGAAAATATTATTTCATACGCGCAAAACCGTCAGACAGATCCTGCTTTAAATCATCCAGATTTTCTAAACCAATCTGAAGTCGCAGTGTTGGGCCACCTGGCTCCCAATGTGTGACTGTACGGTATTCAGCGCAATTAAATGGAATAATTAAGCTTTCAAAACCACCCCATGAGTAGCCCATACCAAAAATGGATAGCCCATCTAACATGTTCGCAATATCAGTCTGGGTGTATTTCGGGTCTAACACGATGGAAAATAACCCTGATGACCCTGTAAAGTCCCTTTTCCATATTTCATGCCCAGGACAATCAGGAAATGCGGGGTGTAAAATTCGAATAACTTCAGGGCGTTGCTGTAACCAGTGGGCAATATTTAGCGCTCTTTCTTGGGCTTCTTTTAAGCGAATAGGCAACGTTCTCATACCACGTAAAGCCAGAAAACAGTCTTCCGCTCCAGGCAACATCGCCATGTAGTCATAAGTTTCACGTAGTTTTGGCCACCATGCTTGATTTGCAGACACAATCCCCATCAGCAAATCAGAGTGACCACCTAAATATTTTGTTCCTGCTTCGAGTGAAATATCACAGCCCAGTTCATGCGCTTTAAAAAACAACGGTGTTGCCCATGTGTTATCGATGATGGTGGCAATATTATGCCGTTTCGCAACATCAACAATCGCAGGAACATCTTGAATTTCAAAACTTTGAGAACCTGGAGACTCTAAAAAAATGGTGCTGGTATTTGGCTGCACAAGTGTTTCAATCTCTGTACCGATCATCGGATCGTAATAAGTGGTCTCAATCCCCATTTTATCCAATAACCCGTGGCAAAACTTACGGGTTGGCCGATAAACACTGTCTGGCATCAGTAGGTGATCACCCGATTTCAGTGTCGTTAACAAGGCTAGGACTATTGCTCCTAATCCTGACGGTGACAACACCGTCCCCTCTGCCCCTGCGAGAACAGACCACGCCTGTTCAAGTTGCTTAATGGTTGGCGTGCCCGCTGTACCGTAGTTAAATTCGGCTCTATCGTTGATTAAGGCATCAACCGTTGGGAACACCACCGTCGAACCACGATAAACTGGGGCATTCACGAACCCTGATTGCTTCGCAGGGTCTCTTCCAAGCTGGGTCACTTGTGTATCAACATGAAACTCAGAAACTGCTTTTTTCTTCATGAGATCCTCTCATCAACATCATTATTTATTCGAAAAACTTAAAGAATGGTGACAGACACAACAGCACACCAAAGAAAATGATAAACCACACTGTTGGGCCTTTAAATTTGTGCAGTGCTGGGACTTTGTAAACCAGATAACATGGGATCAAACAAGAAACGATACCAAACAATGGACCACCTAACTGCATAAAAAACAGGATTGAGAATCGTGTTGAAACCCAGAACCACAGTGCGATAATCACGCCTAAGCATACGCCATAGTGCAGTACCGTTTGGTTAATGCGCTCTTCAGGCATGAATCGAGTGAGAATATTCACCACAATGCCTTTTATCGCTTCTTGGAAGCCCAAGTAAATCCCTAAGAATGCCGTTAAGATTGCAAAAATATTCAATAATGCCGTCATCACTTTCACCACAGCACCTGGTATCACCTGCGCAGCAATCGCTAATGCAGAAATATTTTGCTCGAAAGCGGATACCGCTTGTTCATGGCTAATTGAAAAGGTAAACGAAAATGCAAAGAATAATACGGCGACGGCTAAAATAATATAGGCAACGCGGTTAGCCCGTATTGCACGGTAAGTCGCAATGCGTTTATCGCTTTCTAACTTACGATAAGCAATATTCATTGGGCTCAAAATTTGCACAAATAAAATAGAAAACAACGTAAATGGTAATGTTAAGAAAACATCTCGCATAAATGGGAGAAAATCAGGAAAGGCAGTGATATTCGCAAAATTCCAATATGGCACCATGACAACACCAAGCAGAACAATAATCCCAAATTTCACAATAACCATTGGGCCTGACACTTTAAACAGTAGCCTCTCTCCTTGCGCCGCTATCGCGACCAATACGGAAATAATAATCAACCCATACCAAATAGAGTCAGATAATAACCCTTCGGTTAATCCAAAGGTTTTAATATACGAGGCGCTGTCGAAGGTCACGGCTAATGAATAAGAAAACATACCGTGCAATAGCATTAAAAAGTAAGCTATCCCTAATGCTATCCCCCAATTTTTACCCAAGTATTGCGTAATAACACTCGCATAATCATTGCATTCTTCAGATTCAGATAGCGTTCTAAGATATAAATTTTGTAACCAATAAATGGCTGGATAAGAAAGCATGGTTGCGGCAATAAACACCCAGATGCCTTTAATACCAATTTGCACAGGCATAAATACAATTCCTGAGCCAATCGCCATCCCGATACATAAAATCACCCAACCTACATCATATTTTGTAAAAGGGATCTTTTTGGTATCAATAGGATTACCTGCACTTGCCTGAATACTATTAGACATAGTCTATTCCTCAACGTTATAGATTTAATTATTAAAAAAGTTAGGAACAACATTATTTGTAGGCGTTAATTTTTCATTATCGCCGTTTTTTAATACTGGTGTGGCTCGAGCAAACTGCGATAAATTCACAATTATAGTATGCTGGAATAAATGGGTTTGATAGGGCGGGACAATGCTAATAAATAAAAACACTTTTGCGTTCAAAGCAAAAATTGACAGCTACGCGATTTTTCGACATTTAGAGTTATTTATCAAAATCGTCGAATGTAATAGCTTTAGCCTAGCGGCGAAGAAGCTGAATGTAACGCCGTCATCCGTCAGCCGAGGGCTACAGCAGCTAGAAGATCAATTGGGTGTAGTCTTGCTAAAACGAACAACCCGAAATTTTATTTTGACCGATGCCGGGCGCTATTTATTGCAGAGATCGCAAAACTTATTGGCTGATCTTGATGACTCTCTGATCAATACCGCAAGTTTCTACCAACATGCTCAAGGGCAATTAAAGATCACCTGTTCCATTGCATTTGGTGTCTGCCATTTAATGCAAATCTACAGTGAATACCGCGAAACGAATCCCAAAGTCAGTTTATCCGTTGACCTTAATGATGAGCTAATTAATTTAAATGAAGTGGATTTTGATATTGCATTACGTATTACTAGTCACCCGCCTGAGAATTTTGCGCTACGAAAAATTTGCAACATTAACTGGGTATATTGTGGTAGTCGGACGTATTTTGAGCGTTATGGTATTCCTCAGTCCCCCGCCGATATTGCATTACATAATTGCTTAATTAACCCGAATATTCCTGACACATGGCGAATGACGGATAAAGATGGTAGCGCTTATCCTTTGGAAATTAATAATATGATTGAGGTGAATAGTAGCTTAGGTTTATTAGAAGCTGCACGTTGCCACCAGGGCATTGTTTGCTTACCCACATATATGTTAGGCAATTATATTGAAAATGGCGAGCTGATCCCTGTCTTGCTGGATTATGACCCCAAATCGACACCATTTGCACTGTATGCGTTATATCACCCAGCTCATACACACTCACCGAAAATCAGAACATTTATTGATTTTTTAGTGGAAAAAATACCGTCAGATCCACACTGGGATCATTGGATGCGACAGCATGCCTCGTAGTCGTCTCATAGAAATTAAAAAGGTTGAGTTCTATAAAAAGAAACTCAACCTTTTCGATTAGAAAAAATTAATTAGCATTAGCCATTAATGAATTTTTCACCTAATTCGATATCCGCTTTCAGGACATCTAACATGTCTTTCAGCGCTTTTTCTTCAAATGCGCTTAATTTGCCAATTGGCAGGTGTTTTTCGATACCGTTTTTACCTAAAACAACAGGTTGTGCGAAGAAACGTGCATGTTGGCCTTCACCTTCAGTGTAAACACACTCAACCACGTTGCTTTCACCTTGCAGACCACGAATTAAAGATAAACCTAAACGTGCTGCTGCTTGTCCCATAGACAGTGTCGCTGATCCGCCACCGGCTTTTGCTTCAACCACTTCAGTACCTGCATTTTGGATACGTTTAGTTAATGCTGCGATTTCGTCATCAGAGAAGCTTACACCTTCAATTTGTGATAACAGAGGCAGGATCGTCACGCCAGAGTGACCACCGATAACTGGAACTTCGATATCGTTGACGTTTTTGCCTTTTAATTCCGCAACAAAAGTATTAGAACGGATGATATCTAATGTTGTCACACCGAATAAACGGTTTTTGTCGTATACACCTGCTTTTTTCAGAACTTCGGCAGCGATTGCAACAGTTGTGTTCACTGGGTTAGTGATAATACCAATTAATGCTTTCGGGCAAGTTTCTGCGATTTGTTGAACAAGGTTACGAACGATGCCTGCGTTAATGTTAAACAGGTCTGAACGGTCCATGCCAGGTTTACGTGCAACACCCGCAGAGATAAGAACAATATCCGCACCTTTCAGTGCAGGTTTCGCATCTTCACCAGCAAAACCAGCCACTTTAACGTCTGTTGGGATGTGGCTTAAGTCAGCAGCAACACCTGGAGTAACGGGTGCGATGTCGTAGAGGGAGAGTTCTGAACCAGCTGGAAGCTGATTTTTGAGAAGAAGGGCGAGAGCCTGACCGATACCACCTGCTGCACCTAGGACTGCAACTTTCATTCTGAAACTCCTTAATTTGTACTTTAAAAAAATATGACTTTATTTGGTTATGCACTAAACGCATTACGTATAAAAAACAATTTCTTAACAGATAGAGAGAGAGTTTAACGCTAGAGAATTTGTTGACTAATTCCCCCTATTCTAAACAAATTCCTTATCTGTTAATGAGATAACGGACACTTTTTTAACAAATAGTTTTTCTCACTATTGCTTTTCGCACAATAAGTTGTTTTTACTGTTCATTATTCAAGCACAAACCCTTTTATTAACAATAAACTTACAACTTTAATAAGCTAAATTCATTGATATATTATGCTAATTTTCCACACTAACAATTTAAGATAAATTGACTTTTAGCGCTGTAAATAAAACAACATAAAACCTAAAAGATTCCATTATCATTGATTATTAAATCATCATAACGCAATTTTGTTGCATAAAAATGCACTTTTACGGATAATACAACTTAGTTTAATGCCGATGAATGGGTTAATTATGCGTACTCCGTCTAAACAAGAAGACTTAGTTAAGGCTTTTAAAGCCCTACTCAAAGAAGAAAAATTTAGCTCTCAGGCTGAAATTGTCACGGCTTTGCAGGAAGAAGGCTACGAAAACATTAATCAATCTAAAATTTCCAGAATGCTCACCAAGTTTGGCGCTGTTCGCACTCGTAATGCGAAAATGGAAATGGTGTATTGCTTGCCAAGTGAGCCTGGTGTGCCAACCGCCACCAGTCCATTGAAAAACCTCGTTTTGGATATCGATTACAACCCATCAGCTGTGGTAATTAGAACTAGCCCAGGCGCAGCTCAATTAATTGCTCGCTTACTAGACTCATTAGGTAAAGCCGAAGGTATTTTAGGGAGTATTGCAGGGGATGATACGATTTTCTCTACACCAGCGAATAACTTCACGACGAAAGAGCTATACGAAGCGATTTTAGCGTTATTCGAGCAAGAGCTCTAATTGACATCAATCGTTTGATGCCAAACTAAGGGGGAAAGTATCGACTTTCCCTTTTTTATTTAAGCCAAAGATTAGGGGCTTTACCGTGCTATTCGAAGTTTTTCGCAATATTGTGCATTACGGCTTTCATTTTTTGATGCCAATTTTGTTCGCCTATCTATTTTGGCGAAAAAATTGGAAGTTAGCCGCATTGATTATGATTGCAACAATGGCTATCGATTTAGACCACTTATTAGCAGACCCTATTTTTGACCCTGATCGCTGTGGCATTGGCTTCCATCCCCTTCATTCCCTTTGGGCCGCGATTGCCTATGTCATTTTACTGTTTATGCCATCTTGGAAGCTTAAAGCTGTGGCTGTCGGGTGCTTATTCCATCTTTTTACCGATTCACTCGATTGCTATATGGGCAGCCTAAAAAAAGAAATGAATAACCCAGTAACATTAAGCTGGGTGATAGACCAATGCCCATTCGATACATCAGACATTAAAAAACCCCAGCAATCTTAATGAACACTGGGGTCTATCTAGACTATTATCAGTAGGCTTAATTACTCATCTACTTCAGTTTCCGCTTTCGCTTTCAAACCCGCTAGCAATTTCCCATGGATGCCCTCAAAGCCACCATTGCTCATGACAAGTATATGGTCACCAGGCTGTGCAGCTTCAATCACCATGTTCGTCAGTGTGTCAATATCCGCGCTCCAGCGAGCGGGCTGAACGCACTTTTCAGCGATGTCAGTGACCATCCACGGAATATTGGTTGGTTGGAATAAAAAGACTTCATCTGCACGGCCTAAAGCAGGCGCAATGTCATTTTTATTCACCCCCATTTTCATGGTATTTGAACGGGGCTCTAACACAGCAATAATTCGTGAAGTCCCACCCACTTTGCTACGCAACGCTTCGAGTGTTGCCAAAATTGCGGTTGGGTGATGCGCAAAATCATCATAAACGCTGACACCATTTTCCACACCACGCAATTCAAGGCGACGACGTGCATTGATAAATTTACCCAATGCAATACAAGCCTCTTTAGCAGGTACACCAACATGGTGAGCAGCTGCAATCGCCATCAAACCATTTTGGATATTGTGGTTACCCACTTGTGACCAAGAGACTTCGCCCACTTTTTCTTGCTGAAAATACACTTCAAAGTGGCTACCATCGTGGTTTAGCTTCACCCCTTGCCATTCGCCATGTTCACCGCCCACCAGCTCTTGCTCACTCCAACACCCCATGCCAATCACTTGTTTTAAATGATTGTCATTGTCTGGGGTAAAGATTTTTCCACTGGCAGGGACGATACGAACAAGGTGATGAAATTGTTTTTGAATTGCTTCGAGATTTTCGAAAATATCCGCATGGTCGAACTCAAGGTTATTCAAAACCAAGGTTTTTGGACTGTAATGCACAAATTTTGAGCGTTTATCGAAGAATGCACAATCATACTCATCGGCTTCAATCACAAAAAATGGGCTTTCGCCAAGTTTAGCGGACACATCAAAATTGCCTGGCACACCACCAATTAAGAAGCCTGGCTTATAACCGCAGTCTTCTAAGATCCACGCTAACATTCCTGCTGTCGTGGTTTTACCATGTGTTCCCGCCACAGCAAGTACCCAACGCTCAGGTAATACGTGGTCATGTAACCATTGAGGGCCTGAAGTATAAGGTAAACCTCGTTCTAATACAGCTTCAACACACGGGTTACCACGCGTCATGGCATTGCCAATCACCACCATATCTGGGATCGGTTCAAGCTGAGCAGGATCATAACCTTGAATAAGCTCAATGCCTTGATTTTCAAGCAATGTGCTCATTGGTGGATAAACATTTGCATCTGATCCCGTCACTTTATGGCCTAAAGATCGCGCCAATATTGCTAAACTTCCCATAAAGGTACCGCATATACCTAAAATATGTATGTGCATTCTTTTTCATCCAATTAGCATGAGGTTTGTCACTATTCTACCCATCAATAGCAGGTTTATAAATGCATTAACCTATTAATCTTTTTTTTATTTAGTTAAACTCTCCCCCGCGCGGGGTATAATCGTCCCGCAAAACCTTTGTCAATTTTATTCAGGACCTTCGTCATGAAAACATTAGGCGAATTCATCGTCGAAAAGCAACAAGATTTTCCTCATGCAACAGGTGAGCTGACGTCACTGCTGTCAGCAATTAAACTGGGCGCTAAAATTATCCACCGTGATATTAACAAAGCTGGACTCGTCGATATTCTTGGCACTAATGGTGTTTCGAATATTCAAGGTGAAGTCCAGATGAAGCTTGACCTGTATGCAAACGAAAAACTGAAAGCGGCCCTAAAAGCACGCGGAGAAGTCGCTGGTATCGCCTCTGAAGAAGAAGACGAAATTGTCATTTTCGAAGGAGACCGTGCAGAAAACGCAAAATATGTCGTATTAATGGACCCACTAGATGGTTCTTCGAATATCGATGTAAACGTTTCCGTCGGGACAATTTTCTCAATTTACCACCGTATTACACCAATTGGCCAACCTGTGACTGAAGCAGACTTCCTGCAACCAGGTAACCGCCAAGTTGCTGCAGGTTACGTTGTTTACGGTTCATCAACCATGTTGGTTTATACCACAGGGGTTGGTGTGCATGCGTTTACTTACGACCCATCATTAGGCGTATTCTGCTTATCTCATGAGAAAGTCATGTTCCCATCGGAAGGCAAAATGTACTCCATTAACGAAGGTAACTATATCAAGTTCCCTATGGGTGTTAAAAAGTACATTAAATACTGCCAAGAAGAAGATAAAGCAACTAACCGCCCTTATACCACGCGCTATATTGGCTCTTTAGTGGCAGACTTCCACCGTAATTTGCTCAAAGGGGGTATCTATATCTACCCAAGCACAGCAAGTCACCCAAATGGAAAACTGCGCCTACTGTATGAGTGCAATCCAATTGCATTCTTAGCTGAACAAGCTGGCGGTAAAGCAAGCGATGGTGCGAACCGTATTTTAGATATTATTCCAAGTGAATTACACCAACGTGCTCCGTTCTTCGTCGGAACCGAATCTATGGTGGAAAAAGCTGAATCATTCATGCGTGAATTCCCAGACGCTGAATAATCTAATTCACTAATGCTCAGGCGGGATTTCCCGCCTTTTTTGTCCCTTTTTTTCGCCAACTAGTGAGTTTTTCCCCTTTTTGCGGCTATAATGTCCCCCACGCTATCTACCCGAAAATGTGAGCGGCTTGAAAGTCGATAACTAACACTATTTAATCAGTACGTTAATAGTAAACGGGTAAATTCATTATTCACACAAAGGATACATTTAAATGGGCCTGAACAATGTACCGGCAGGTAAAGATCTGCCAGAAGATATCTACGTTATCATCGAAATTCCAGCTAACGCAGATCCTATCAAATACGAAGTTGATAAAGAATCTGGCGCGCTGTTTGTAGACCGTTTCATGTCAACAGCAATGTTCTATCCATGCAACTACGGTTACATCAACAACACACTGTCTTTAGATGGCGACCCAGTTGACGTGTTAGTCCCAACACCATACCCATTACAACCTGGTTCTGTTATTCGTTGTCGCCCAGTTGGCGTCCTGAAAATGACCGATGAATCAGGTGAAGATGCGAAATTAGTGGCTGTTCCACACACTAAACTGAGCAAAGAATACGACCACATTAAAGATGTGAACGATATCCCTGAGTTACTGAAAGCACAAATCACTCACTTCTTTGAACATTACAAAGATTTAGAAAAAGGTAAGTGGGTTAAAGTTGATGGTTGGGATAACGCAGAAGCTGCTAAAGCGGAAATTATCGCCTCTTTCGAGCGCGCTGCGAAAAAATAATTTTCCCCTTCAGGAAATATTATTGAAGGCTCTGGTTAACCCCAGAGCTTTTTTTATGCCTTTAAATGTAAAAACGCCGGCAATATTGCCGGCGTACTGCACATTGCCCACTCAACAAAATAGTGTGTGGTTATTTTTCTTCATCACGTTTGAGCCAGTCGCCGCTTTTAATTTGGCGCAGGCCATCAACCGAATGCTTATACAGATAAATCCAAGCGTTGCCATATGGCGTTGGGATCAACTCTCTTACATAATCCTGGGAGTTTTTCTTTAGCTCATCTAGCTCGGTCAAAATCGATGGGTTGATGCGGTACACTTCGCACTCAATGGCTCCATCGCCTTTCACCACAGCGGGATAAAATCCAAGATCATACAGTTCATAGCCTTCTAGCTTGTGCTCGCCTAACAATTGAGCATAAGTCATCCAGTGATGATTTCCTTGCTTTTGTCTTAAGCTGCCATAAACAATTACACGCATAATCTAAAACTCAAATTGGTAAAGGAGATCCAAGGCCTGGTTCACACCAGACACAGCTTCTAAATACAATTTTGGCATTAACCGATAGCGTAAGGTCAAGGTTGCCAATGAGTCAAAGATACCAACTCCATACTTCACTTGTAAATCATTGGTTATCTTACCGCTCACCACAACTTGGGAACCATCGCCCACACCTTGAGTATCGAGTGCCAGATCAGAAACCCCGAATGTTTCACCTATCTTACCTACCAGTTGCCCACTTTGAGCCACACCTAAGCCGATAATCATCGATGTCATTTGGGAGCCATTTGCGTCACCACTTTCTAAGCCTTCCCCTCTTAACAGATAGGAAAGCGCTTCTTGTTGTGTCTTGGCTGGCTCAGAGAATATCTCGACTTTCGGTTTGTCTGCAAGCCCTGTGACCTTAACACCTGCAATAACATCATCTGCCGTGTTCTCTGGATTACGAATCGCCTCTAAATTTAAGAACGGTTGATCCGCAGGTCCTGAGAACTGAATTTGCCCTTTACGGACAATTAAGTCCTGACCATAAGCACGGAAACGCCCCGCAGGAATGTCAATCTGCCCATTCAAGCTGAGCCCTTGCTTATTCTGCAATACCTTCAGTAAGCCCGTTAACCGCGCTTTTAGACCAAATGCATCTAGCTGTACATCATTACCAATTTTAATATCTAAATTGGTTTGAATCGGAATAGAAGGCGCTTTTTCTTCTATCGGCTGCAAGTTGTTATCCAACATCACCACATCAGAAGACGCACTAACTGCTGACTCAGGCAGCTCTTGAACCGTAATTCTTGCCCATGGAATAGTCACAGAACCACTTAACGTTAAGAGCGATGGCGAAGCATTAAACACAATATCAGGTTGCACATCAATTTTAATCATCGGTGGCATGGACACACGCAGGTTGTTCCCGCGCGCCATGACTTTCGCACGCCACGCATTGATATTTCGCCAATCCGCATCACCATCAATGTTCAGATACCCTTCAGGGGTATTGATCTGCCCATTCATTACCGAACTCGTGCCATTGAAATTAATGCCTAAATGACCGCTTTTAATATCAAACGGGATCATAGCAGATTTAATTTCTAAGCTAGAAAGTGATAAGTTCCCATTTAACAGCGGGTTATTCGCTGAACCACCTAAACGAAGGTTTGCATTTAAACGGCCATTCGCCACTTCTTTTTGACCAAGTAACGGTTTGATTAAATCCAAGGTAATCGAGTTGATTTCAACATTTCCCGATAACAAACGGCGTTTTTCAATATCTGAAACTTGCAAGTTTCCACGCATCTGCCCGTTATTGGCGAGGCCAAATAACCAATTAAGGTCTGCTTTACCATTTTTCAAGGCGGCGCTGAGAGTTAACGTATCGAATGCGATGGGTAAACGCGTCCCTTCAACAAACTGGGTCGCTTTCACATCATTGCCACGTAGATCGACCTGCACTTGCGGCATGCTACCATCCGCTTTCCAGCTCGCGTTCGCTTTACCACTGAACACACCACTAACACGGGTATCTTTTGGCATAAACGGTTTTATCATTGCTAAGTCGAAACGCTCTAACACAATGTCCGCACTGCCGCTTTTTCCTGCTTTAATAGGTTTTGGCACACACAAACGCGCGTTTGGATTTACCCAGCAATGGCTGCCAATCGTCACTTCTTGCGTTTGGTTTGCATAATTGAGTGACATAGCTTGGTTTAAGCGCCATTCGCCAACCACCGTATCAAATAACGTATTTGATAACGTGCCTTTCCACACCTCAGTTTGGCGATCAAACCCACCCGCTAATGCTAACTGGCCAGAAACAGGTTCACCTTTCATATTTAATTTCAGGGTATGCTGTTTTTCGCTACCTTTGGCATCTAACGTCAGGTTGCTAACGACTAAATCCCCTTGTCTTAACTGACGTAAAACAACAGATAAATCCCCTTTGATTTGCTCACCAGTCGCAACATTACCTTTGATAGCAACATTTTCGATAGCGAGATCATTTTGCCATTTCACGCCTCGTGCAGTCAGGTCAACCAACGCTTCCGGCGTTTGTAAATTACCGCGTAATTTCACATCCCCTGCAATCACGCCACCAAGCCCTGGCAATAACCCGTTTAGTGCGGGCGCACTAATTTTGGCATCAAGGTTCCATTTCTCGGCAAGAGAGCCCTTAACGTCTACATTATTCTTGCCTAAAGCTAAATTAAAATGAGGGATATCCCATTGGCCTGCGGCATTACCTTTCGCCTGCCCACGGGCTTTGAGTAAGTTATTTTTAACATTACCATCGAGCATAATTTCAGGGATATCTAACTGCCAACTACCGCCGTATAAACTACCACGGGTAGCAATCTTACCGTCCACTTTTGCAGGCCATTCTGGATACTGTTTTGCTGTATTGATCCCAGACAAAGTCAGTATTGCATTCCAGCTAATGGCTTTGCTCCAATCAGCAACACCCGTGATATCCGCATTTCCTTGCAACGCGGCAAGGCGTAAACGCGTTAAATTGATTTGCGCTTCGTTACCTTTTGCATCTAGCATCAAGGTCGATGGGGGTAAATCTTGCCCCGTGATTGCAGAACGCAACGACAAATCATAAGCTGATGGACGACCGTTTAAACGCAGGCGCGTGCCATCTAATTGATATTGCGCATCCCCAACTAACGGCCACGCAAGTTTATCGCTTTCAAGGGTGAGTAAAATTGGCAAATCTGCTTGGGATAAGTCAGTTTCTGCATCAAGCGTAGCATTAATTGGCCCTTGTAAATTAAGTGCCAATTTCAATTCATCAATCAACCCACCTTTAAGGGATAAATCGACTTTCTGCCCATCCAAATCATCTAAACGACTTTCCCCAATAACCGACAATGAAACTGGCCATTTATCTTGCAGCGTTGCAGTACCCGATAACGACACATTGCCTTGCGGCGCATCCACTTTGAGCTGTTTAACCAATACTTGCTGCCCTTGATTGGATAAACTGAGGTGCAATTGGTTGATTTTAACGTCAGTACTGCCCGTTAATTGGAAATTCGAGGCATTAATCCCTTCCACATTTAAATCAACAGGGAGAATAACTTCTGGTAATTCGGCTAGTAATGGCTTCGAAAATAACGCCTTAAGCTCATCCGCAAGGGATTTTTGCTCATTGATTGGTGTCAAGTCTGGCTGTTTTTCTTCTTCAGGCTTCACATCCGAGCTTTCAGGAATATTAATTGCCAGATTAATAATATCCGTTGGAGCGAGGGTAATCGCCTTCCCTTCCCATGTTGCCCCAGTGGTAAATTTTGCTAAATCGATAGCCATGCCATCCACAATGACATGCGTTTCCACAAATGACAGCTGACTTAAACGGATAGTTAAAGGCGCTTTTAGCTCTGTCAACGGCTCAGAAGGCGGAGTCTCTTCCGATGGCGGAAGCTGTGAGGTATCAACGTTAACCGTGACATTTTCCGTACCTAATGTGTTAATACACAGTTCACGACTAGTCAAACACCCTAGTTTCACGGCCAAATGCAGTTTCCCTGCATTCACATCTATACCTGGCATTTGGTATTTCACACCCGTTAAGGTGAGGTCACGAATATCACCATCAATGCCATCAATAGTTAATTCAGGGACAAAGCGTGTTACCGAATTTAAGGCAAAGTGAAAACCTGATTTTGTGCCAATTACCCAGCTAAGCGCACCAATCACCAGAACCAGAATGAATAAAATGGCAAGACTGACCCATTTTAACCACTTCAACCACCTCATAATTCTGTCCCCAAGCCGATGTAAAACTGTATTTTGTCATTATTGGAGTCGCCAATCGGTGTTGCGAGGTCAAATTTAATCGGCCCAACAGGAGAAACCCAACGCACACCAACACCAGCCCCCGTTTTGAAGTCACTGGTTTTAATGTCATTGACGGCTTCGCCGCTATCCACGAAGGTCGCCCCCCACCAGTTTCCCGTAAAATTATATTGGTATTCAATTGACCCAACGACTAGCTTTGATGCCCCTGTGAGCTTACCGCGACTATCCTCTGGTGAGATTTTTTGGTAACCATAACCACGAACACTACCATCCCCCCCTGCGAAGAAACGTAAGTCAGGTGGCACTTTGTCAAAGTCATTGGTTTCAATCCAACCTACATTACCACGCACAACGAAACGGTGGCCCTCCCACGGCGTTCTGATCCACACATTTTTGGCTTGTAAAACTGCAAAGTCGATATCAGAACCCCAAATTTTATTTGAGTAATCAATGGAATAACGCTGGCTATCGCCCCACGTCGGCATAACACCACCCCGCTGACGAATGCGACTAACATAAGCGCCTGGATATAACAGCATGGTGGTATTAGTGACGTTAGCTTGAGTAAAGTTACTCAGCATCCAGCGCATATTCACGCCATACTGCCAACCCGATGAATACTCCCAGTTACGAGATACATTCAGCGTCGTCGTATTCGCTTGGGTATCATTCAAATCCGTACGTTTAAAGCCACCTTGCACTGCATAATATTGCTCAAGTGGATTGGCTTTTAAGGGAATTTTATAGCTAGCATCAATCAATTGCTCAGGCTGGGACAAGCTGATACTTGACGTTAAACTTTGGCCTCGTGAATTAACCCACGGTTTATTCCATGTCGCTTTCACGCGAGGCCCAACGTCCGTTGCATAGCCGCCACCAAGCTCGATAAAGTTCCTCGCTCGAGGCACCATAACCCCTTCCATTGGCAATACATCTGAACCATCATCGCGTGCTTTAGCAATATTTGGCGTCACAATCGCCGAAGAAAACCAACCTGTTTCCGCTAAGCGACGGTTAAACTCAGCAAGTTGCTCTGACGTGTAATATTCCCCTTCTTTAAAGGGTGCGAGGTTATTGAGGTAATCTGAGCGAATTTGCGAACCTTGATAAGAAATAGAGCCAAACCGATAACGTTCGCCACTATTAAAATCAAAATCCCAATATGCGGCATGGTGATCGAGGGAAATCCCTAGCTGGCTCTTTTCCATCACTGCGTCGAAATAGCCTTTACGAATCGCTAAACTACTAAAGCGGCCTTTAAAATCTTCATAGTGACCATCGTTTTGCACGATATCGAGCCTTGGTGTGAATTTCCACACCATCTCTTTAAAATCTGGATCTGTTTTTGCCCCACCTTGAAGTTCGACCTTCACGCCTTTCAGTAAGATAGGCTCACCTGGATTCACCTTTGCGGTTAATATCGAGCGTGCGGGCGGTGTTTTTTCTTCATAACTAAATTCAACAGTCGGTTCGTAATAACCCAGCGGCTTTAAACCTTCCTGAATTGCTTTCTCGACACGCGCTCGAAAACGGCCATTGGGCACCACTTCGTCTTGGGATATATTAGAAAGCTGTACTCGAACGTTTTGATTAAGTTGTCCTTCAAGTCCTTCTATATTAAGGCGAAGATTAGCTGCATATACCACTGGCACAGCCGCAGTTAAGCAGAGAAAACAGATTAGAGGGTATTTCGACACGCCTGCTCCTAAGGTGGTAAAAAGATTGACTAAAGGCTTCATATCAATTTATTTTGAGTAAAATTAGCGCGAGACACAAGTTTTTATCCTAATTTTTAGCTTATTTGTGTGGTCAAGACCAATAGGAATCATTATGCCTTTTAATAAATTTCACTCTGCAAATATTTCACAGCCTCTGCATGGCAGAACCAGCGCACTTTCTTATTCACCATATCACGCTGTTAGCCATCATTCGATTGAGATTATTCCTAAGAATATGGAAATAGCTTATTTTGCAATGGGTTGTTTTTGGGGAGTAGAACGATTATTTTGGCAGCAACCGGGGGTTTACACGACCTCTGCAGGCTATTGCGGGGGGGTGACACCTAACCCAACCTATGAAGAAGTTTGTTCAGGCCGAACAGGCCACGCAGAAGCTGTACGCGTTGTTTTTGATCCACAAGTTATCAGTTACGCTCAACTATTAACGCTATTTTGGGAAAACCACGACCCCGCCCAAGGCATGCGCCAAGGGGGCGATATCGGTAGCCAGTACCGTTCAGGCATTTATACATTAACAGAAGAACAAGACCAGCAAGCGATGAAAACGTTGCAGGCCTACCAAGAAGCCATGAAGGCACAAAACGATATTCGCCCAATCACTACAGAAATCACGCCATTGGAAACCTTTTATTTCGCTGAGGATTACCACCAGCAGTATCTGTATAAAAATCCAAATGGTTATTGTGGCTTAGGCGGTATCGGTGTTTGCATGCCACCGTCTTTAACTATTTAGCACATAACTGATCCTTCTTTTATTTAATTTTTTTATTCTTTAATTTAGGTTCCCACAATAAATATATATTCAAAATTATTCGTACTGTAGGTAGGCGGCAAACGAGGATAGCTTGGGGAGCATACATAAGTATGTGACCCGAGTAGCCGAGAGAAGCCAACACCCCTACAGCGCGAAGAATGAAGAATATTGACCCGAGTAGCTGAGAGAAGCCAACTCCCCCTACAGCGCGAAGAATGAAGAATATTGACGAATATCTCGCCAGCCATCTATACTAACGACACATATCAACAATTTGCGCATGTCGCGCACCGTATATTTGCTTACTCAATATATTTTAATATTCGAGACTATGCCTTTAAAGATTTCTGAATTTTATAAATTCACCCTTTGAAAGGCTGGATAACTTATGCTCAACAGTTTACTGATCGTCCTTTTATTATGTGCTATTAGCGCATTTTTCTCTTTGTCAGAAATTTCACTGGCTGCTTCCCGCCGTATAAAACTCAAGTTAATGGCCGATGAAGGTAACATTAATGCGGCTCGTGTTCTGAAATTACAAGAAATGCCTGGTATGTTTTTTACCGTGGTGCAAATTGGCTTAAATGCGGTTGCCATCCTTGCTGGTATTGTTGGCGAGTCTGCATTTTCCCCTGCTTTATATGATGTTTTCATTCAGTTTTTATCCCCTGAGTGGGCACAAAAAATTGCCTTTGTCCTCTCATTTACTATCGTGACCAGCCTATTTATCTTAGTGGCTGATTTAACCCCAAAACGCGTTGGTATGGTGAAACCAGAAGCCATCGCAATCCGCATTGTTAATCCAATGCGCTTTTGTTTAGTGGTATTAAGCCCCCTTGTTTGGTTCTTTAATGGCCTAGCTAACCTATTTTTTAAACTATTCAAACTACCTATCGCACGTAATGAAGATATTACTTCTGATGATATTTTTGCGGTGGTAGAAGCGGGTGCCGTTGCAGGTGTTTTGCGTAAACAAGAGCATGAATTAATTGAAAATGTGTTCGAATTAGAATCGCGCACCGTACCATCGGCAATGACACCGCGTGAAAGCATTATTTACTTCGATAAAAACGAAACTGAAGACAGTATTAAACATAAAATTTCCACTCAGCCACATTCAAAGTTCCTCGTTTGTGAAGGGGATATTGACCATGTTATTGGTTATGTCGATTCCAAAGAGTTACTTAATCGTGTACTGAATGGGCAAAGTTTAAACTTAAATGATGGCGTACATATCCGTAGCACTCTGATGGTGCCAGATACACTCTCGCTATCAGATACACTAGAAGCCTTTAAAAATAACGGTGTCGATTTTGCTGTTATTCTCAACGAATATGCCTTAGTGATGGGGGTCATTACCATCAATGACGTTATGATTACCCTAATGGGGGATTTAGTCGGATCAGGACAGGAAGAACAAATCGTCGTTCGTGATGAAAACTCGTGGCTAGTCGATGGGGGAACCCCTATCGAAGATGTACAACGTATTTTAGATATTGATGATTTTCCAGACTTTAGTAATTATGAAACTATCGCTGGTTTTATGATGTACCGTTTGAGAAGAATGCCAAAACGTACGGATTACGTGAAATACGCAGGCTATAAGTTTGAAGTGGTGGATATCGACAACTACAAAATTGACCAGTTGCTTGTCACACGGATTACTTCTACCCCTTCCCCCGTCGTTGTACAGCCAGGAAAAAGTGCCATTGAAACGGCTGACGCAAAACAGCAAACAAAAAATACTGGCCACTAGTGCTTACTCGCGAAGCCGTTTCTTTCAATGCGCCACCTTCTGTGGCGCTTTGTTAATCAATAAACAATATTGATTAACCTATCCTAATTCAGCCTGTAGTAATAAAACGTGTTTGTTAACCTCACTCATCACACTGTAATGGCGTTTATCACTGACTTTTGGCGGTAAAATCTTCCCATAATTAAACTCGAATGCCCCAAAATCCTTTATATAGAGCCGACCACTGAAAAGTGTTTTAACATAAAGAGCAATTTTAGATGGGTTATAACGGTTAAAAATTTTCATTAGAACTTTTCCTCCCCTTTGTTCTTACGTACGGCATCTCATAATGCATACCGTACAATAATCATAGACCAGAAATTTCGACTTTGGTTCTAAAATTGCAGTTTTATTCAATTTGCTGACATAACATGACACTGTCAAATAACTGTTAAATCCCCTTTAAACGGTGTATTTATTCTGAATTTTAAAAAATTGTTAAATTTCACATTGAAACTCATCCGATGAGCTATGCTATAAATACACGAAGAAAAATAATCTTCGGGCTCAAACCACATTACAATTCAAGGGGCTTTTATGTTTAAAAACGTCTTCATTTCCATTTGCTTACTCAGCTTATCCACGCTAGCGGCAGCTGCTAATATTCAAATAAATCAATCTGTTCCTGCAGTTTCAGTCACAGATAAAGGCGAACTAATTCTTAATAAAGAAAACAAACTCGATTACCAGCCATGGAAAAGCCAGCAATTAGTGGGTAAAGTGCGCACTATTCAGCATATTGCTGGGCGTTCATCCGCAAAAGAACTCAACGCACCTCTCATCGAAGCCATTAAAAATGCTAGATTTCCGCACGATACCTATCAAACCACGACGATTATTAATACGGATGATGCAATTTTTGGAACGGGCGTTTTCGTTAAAAACAGTGTCGAAGACAGCAAAAAAGAGTTTCCCTATTCTCAATTTATTGTCGATAGCGATGGTGTAGTCAAAACAGCATGGGGATTAAAACCTGAAAGTTCTGCGATTATCCTATTGGATAACCAAGGAAAAGTGCTATTTTTCAAAGATGGTGAGTTAAATTCGCAAGAAATTGAGAAAGTCATTGGCTTACTCATTTCCGCTTTAAAATAGTCGCGCAATTAATCCCTTCACTTAGCCAGATAAATGAAGGGATTAACTTATCATGGTATTTTTCAAAAATAGTGAGTTATTCTAAAATGCCCTTATAGTAAATATGCATAATTATTTTCATTTTGCTAATAATCAATCACTCTAACTAAGGGTATTTTAGTGTGCCCAACGAATTTTGACACAGAAACCACCCAGTTCACTATGGGTAAAAATAACGTGCAGATTATGCAGCTCAGCAATGCGCTTAACAATAGACAATCCCAGCCCGCTTCCTGTTTTTTCTTGCCCTGGCGGGCGATAAAAACGCTCCCCTAAACGCTGTAACACATCTGGGGTTACACCCTCGCCATCATCTTGGATTTCAAGGCGATCCGCATATAATGAAAGTTTAACTTCGCCTTTTTCTTTACCATAACGAATGGCATTATGAAGTAAATTGCGTAATAACACGCTCAGGAGCAGTGCTTGCCCTTGAAAAGGCTTTGGCGTTGAAACAACTGTTTGAATAATGTGAGTTTCGTGGCGCATCGCATCTGGCTCAATCTCTTTCACTACCGCGTTAATTAATGCCTCCCACGTAAGTTCATTGGAATCTTCTAGCTGCGCAGAAGATTCTAATCGTGATAAGGTCAGCAATTGGTCGACAAGCCGAGTGGCTCTATCAATACCTTCCGTTAAATTTTCAACAGCATGACGACGTATTTCACGGTTATCTCCTGCAATTTGAACAACTTCTGCCTGTACTTTTAACGCAGCAAGAGGGCTACGTAGCTCATGGGCTGCATCAGACGTAAATTGCCGTTCGCGCATAAACATTTGGTTAATGCGACCAAACAACCCATTCACTGAGTCGATAATAGGCCTCGCCTCACTGGGGATCCGTGTCACTTGTATTGGTGTTAGCTCATTGGGCTTTCGACGATACAACTGGTTGGCAACATCTTTAAGCGGGCGCAAGGCACGAGTTAATAACCATAAAAATATCAATAACATCGCAGGTAATGCCACTAACCATGGCATAAATTGGGCAACCATAATATCTGTCGCCATCTCTTGGCGATATTCCCACTCTTGCCCTACTGCAATCACATATTGTCCATCCTGAGATTTTAACCAGACAAATCGCCAAGGGTCATCACTCCCCTTCATCATGCCATCTGAAAAACCTTCTCGTGTGAACTCAAAACTAATATCACGACCATTATCGCCATCATTGAGCACCTGTTCCCCTTCAGGAGTAAACACAGCAAACGCCAGCGCATCATCGTCTTGAGACCCGCGGTTCTTCCGTAATAATTTTTTTGTTTTGGTTAGTGAGGGTTTCGTTAACTCAAGATCTGAAGGCAATACCGATAACCGCTTGGCAAAAGCCATCTGCTGTGTATCAAATAACTCATTGATTGTTTTATAGGTTTGGTACCATGCTAACGAGCTGGCAACTCCCCACGTCAGCAACGCAAGAAATAATAATGTTAAGGTGAGTTTTAGCCGCAAACTAAACGTTTTCATTGTTCATTATCACCTAATCGATAACCGACACCGTGAATTGTTCGAATAAACTTATTCCCCAATTTGCGCCTTAAATGATGAATATGTACCTCGACGGAATTACTCGATACTTCCTCATCCCAGTTATAAAGCTTTTCTTCAATCAACGCACGGGACAACACTTTGTTTGGATTGTGTAAAAAGAGGGACAATAACGCCAGTTCCTTGCCTTTGAGTTGAACGGATTCGCCATTCACCGTCACTGTCATCGCAACAGGGTCCATTTCAACCACACCATGGCTAAGTTTGGGAGTGAGTTGTCCACTTCTACGGCGGATCAATGCTTGCAAACGCGCCATCACCTCCATCAATGCGAAAGGTTTGCATAGGTAATCATCTGCACCTTGTTGCAAGCCTTGAATTCGTTGGTCAAGGGCATCTCGCGCGGTCAGAATTAACACGGGTTCATCCCGCCCTTCTGTACGCCAGTACTTTAAAATATCCATACCATCAATATTTGGTAGGGATAAATCCAGAACGACTGCATCATAAGGCGCATCAAATAACGCAAGTTGCCCCTGTTTACCGTCCATAAACCAGTCAACCGTAAACCCAAGCTGCGTTAAACCGACTTTTAGCCCGTCACCAATGAGTCTGTCATCTTCAATTAATAAAATACGCATAATTCCCCCATATCGGAATATTATTATATTTATCCCATACGCAATAAGATGACTAGCTATTATTAAGCAAATTAAAAATATAATACATTATGAGAATTTCTTAAGATCCTGTTAAGATTTACCTGCTTTAATACCCTCCATACGAACCAGTTAATGCTTTATTTGGAGATAACGACGATGAAAAAATTACCTTTAATTGCTTTAGTTGCCGCTCTTGCTTCTGCACCTGTTTTTGCTGCTAATGGCGGTTTTGATGGCCCAGGTGCTGTTGCCAATACAGCCACACAGAATACCCAAGCAGGTGGCTTTATTGGCCCAAATAGCGGGGAAATGACTGTCGCAAAAGCACTTGATATGTCAGATGATAGCTGGGTTATCCTACGCGGTAATATTGTTAAACAGCTTGATCATAAACATTATGAATTCACTGACGGTACAGGCACCATTAACCTTGAGATCAGCGAAAAACGCTGGAATGGCATTAATGTCACGCCAAAAGATAAAATCGAAATTCGCGGTAAAATCGATAAGGATTGGAACTCAAGGGAAGTTGAAGTTAAACAAATCCAGTTAATCAAATAATTGAGCTCACCAGTTATATCGCCAGCTTTCAGCCCTTAGCAAAAAGCTGGCTTTCCTCAAAATCTTATTTCTTGCTATTTTTAACAGTGCTAAATTAGCCTTAAATACAATTGTCGCTAAGGCTATACAATGACTGTTAAACAACCGAAACTGCGTAATATTCAAGAAAGACTCCTTTCAGATAATTGGTATATTTTAAAAAAATACACCTATGAATTACAAAGACGCGATGGAAGTTGGCAACAACAAGAACGCGAAGTGTATGACAGAGGAAACGGCGCCGTTATTTTGTTATACAACAAAATTAAAAACAGCATTATTCTCATCCGCCAATTCCGTATGCCGATGTATGTCAGTGGCTACCCGAAATTTTTAATCGAAGCTGCCGCAGGCTTACTTGAAAATGCCTCTCCAGATGCACGTATTATTGCCGAAGCAGAAGAAGAAACGGGCTTTAAAGTTGATAAACTGGAAAAAGTCTTTGAAGCCTTTATGAGTCCAGGCTCTGTCACAGAAAAACTGCATTTTTATATCGCCGAGTATAACGATAATAACCGTAGCAATGCAGGCGGAGGGCTGGTAGAAGAAGGCGAAGATATTGAAGTATTAGAGTGGCCATTCCCTAAAGCACTCGAAGCTATCAAAACAGGAGAAATCGTCGATGGTAAGACAATTATGTTAATACAGCACCTCGCCTTAAATTCAATTCTTAAAAGCTAATTATTTTATCGACTCACTGTAATTGAACTACATTACGGTGAGTTTTATTTTATATTCTCTATTTTAACAACCTAATTATTTATTTCCTTCATTAAAAGAGGTATTTGGCTCACGCCAATCAATAAACGACAATCAAAACAAGATAAAAATAAACCTTATAATTCAATTAAATACAAACATACCATCTTTACTATAAATAAAGACACTTTAACTTTGACCTGCCACTTAAAAAACCTTAAATTAAAAACATTATATATTTTCGCCGTTTTAATATTGTCATTTTACGAACCCTAATTTTATCACTAATGAATCTAAATTAATTTCAAGTCATACCATTTTCATTAAGGAGCTAAATAAGATGATACGTTGTGTTCGTATGTGGACAGGTGAAGATGGAAATTCCCTGTTTGAAGAAGGCACACTGGAACTGGATAGTGTTGCCCGTGGAGATAGTCAAACCCCAGCCATTTCAGTCAGCGAACTGACTTTCCGTGAAACTGTCTCAGGTGGATCTTGGGATTGGCATAAAGATCCTGTCCCTCGTTATGTGATCACCCTCACTGGCACCTTAGAATTTGAAACCAAAGATGGTTCAAAATTTATCATTAATCCAGGTGATATTTTACTCGCACAGGATAATACTGGAACAGGCCATAAGTGGCGATTGATCGGTGACGACCCATGGCGACGTGCTTATGTTGTCTATCAAGAAGGCACTGATCTGTGCTTCATACCGACCAAAAAATAGAGGCTTTTTTATGACTAAACCTATAGCAGAAAACGTTGATATTGCGCTGATCGGTGCAGGGATTATGAGTGCGACACTCGGTACTTTATTAAAAGAACTCGACCCATCACTGACGGTTACGGTTTTTGAACGCTTAAATGATTGTGCACAAGAAAGTTCACATCCGTGGAATAACGCAGGAACAGGCCACGCTGCAAACTGTGAAATGAACTACACCCCGCCGAATCCTGATGGCACGGTCGATATCAGCAAAGCCCTTGAAGTTAATACAGAATTCGATTTATCTCGCCAGTTATGGTCATACCTTGTCACGAAAGGAAAAATTAAAAATCCACGCGATTTTATTCACCCTTGCCCCCATATGAGCTTTGTTTGGGGCGCCGACAATGTCAAATTTTTACAACAACGCTTTAAGCAAATGTCAGCTCACCACTGCTACCACAACATGGAATACAGTGATGACCCAAAACAAATTAATGATTGGGCACCGTTGTTGATGGAAGGTCGTGACGATGACAAAAATATTGCTGTCACCCGTGTAGTTACAGGGGCAGACGTCGATTATGGTGCATTGACGCATTTATTAATGGCACAACTCAGCGAACAGTCTGGTTTTACTCTTCACTATAAACATGAAGTCGTTGATGTCACTCAAACCTCTGATGGGCGCTGGAATGTGGAAGTCAAAAATTTATTGACCCATGAAAAACACGTCACATCCGCAAAATTTGTGTTTGTCGGTGCAGGAGGGCGTGCTATTGAATTACTGCAAAAATCAGGTATTCCTGAAGGAAAAGGCTATGGCGGCTTCCCTGTCAGTGGAATTTGGCTACGTTGCGATGATGAAAAAGTGGCTGCAAGGCACCATGCAAAAGTGTATGGCAAAGCAGACAAAGGTTCTCCACCGATGTCAGTTCCACATTTAGATACTCGTATTATTGGCGGCAAACGCTCCTTACTGTTTGGCCCATATGCAGGCTTTTCCAGTAAATTTTTAAAACACGGCTCTTATTTAGACCTGTTTGAATCCATTCGCCTCAATAATATTGAGCCGATGCTGGCTATCGCAAAAGATAATTGGTCGTTAGCTGAGTACCTTGTCGGGCAAGTGCTGCAAACCTCTGCACACCAATTTGCCACACTGCAAAAATTTTACCCAGATGCACAACATGAGGATTGGAAAGAAGTCGTTGCAGGCCAGCGTGTGCAAATTATCAAACCTGATCATGATAAAAAAGGTATTTTAGAATTTGGTACCGAGCTGATTACCAGTGCAGATAAGTCATTTACTGTATTGATGGGAGCCTCGCCAGGGGCATCAACCGCCGCCTTTATTGCGCTAAATGTCCTAAAAGATTGTTTTGCCAATCAACTTAAAGCGGATGGCTGGGAAACTAAGTTAAAAGACATTATTCCAACTTATGGTATTGATTTAAAACAGGACGCAAAAGCGTGTTTAGATATTCGTACTGCAACCGCTAAAGTGCTGCAATTAGATAATTAGCTACAGATAAGGTTGGGAAATGACTTCCATGACTTCCCAACCTTATCTGATTATTAGAATAAAATCACTCGAAAGCCAGGGTTCAAAAATGACTCTCTCGGTGTATAGTCTAAAGTTTTTCCATTCCAATCAACCACTTTCGCACCTGCCCCAATCGCAATCGCATGACCCGCTGCAGTATCCCAAATATTCGTCGGTCCAAAACGTGGGTAAAGCTGCGCTTTTCCGTCCGCGACAAAGCAGAATTTCAGTGATGAACCAATTTCTACGGTCGTATGCTCCCCCATTTGCGCCAAGTAATCCATTAACTCGCTGTCTTGATGAGAACGGCTTATCACAATGACAGGAGGTTTTCCATCATACACATGGATTTGCTGCTTATGACCGCCTTCTTCTTTCCACGCTTGGTTTCCCTCTGCATAATAAAGCAACCCTTTTGCAGGAGCATACACGACCCCCATAACGGGTACCCCATTTTCAATTAACGCAATGTTAACGGTAAAATCCCCATTGCGGTTAATAAATTCTTTGGTGCCATCAAGAGGGTCAATCAACCAATAGCGTTGCCAATGCTGTCTTACTGACCACTCCGGAGGATCTTCTTCAGAAAGTTGTGGAATATCAGGGGCAATGCGGGTGAGGCCAGCAGCAATAATATGGTGTGCGGCAATATCCGCCTCCGTGACAGGGGAGTTGTCACTTTTATGATCAACCCGCAACGGTTCTTGCGCATTGTAGGTTTCCATAATGGCATAACCCGCTTCTTGAGCAAGTTCGCAAATTTGTTGTAGCATGTTATTCACCTCTCTCCCGTTGACCTTTACAGCAAGAGTAGCAAGTGTGTAAAATTTACGCCATAAAAAATGCCTTAGTGAATAAAAACACCAAGGCATCAATTCAAATAGTGATTAAAACCGCTATTCTTATAAGATTTCTAACAGCTCAACTTCAAAAACGAGTGTGCTAAATGGTGGAATTGATGCACCTGCACCGCGCTCACCATAAGCTAATTCATGAGGGATATACAGCTCCCATTTCGAACCAACAGGCATCAGCGTTAATGCTTCAATCCAACCAGGGATCACGCCGCTAACTGGAAATTCAGCTGGCTGGCCACGTTGAACAGAGCTATCAAACACAGAACCATCAATTAAACGGCCAGTGTAATGAACACGGACACGATCAGAGCGAGATGGGATCGCACCTTCGCCTTGGTTGATCACAGAAAATTGCAAACCAGATTCAGTCGTTGAAACGCCTTCACGTTTTTGGTTTTCATCGAGGAATTTTTGGCCTTCTTCTGCCATTGCAGCTTGGCGAGCAACACGGACTTCATCTGCACGCTCATGAACTTCACGTAATGCTTTGTGCAGGGTTTCAACAGGCACTGATGGCATGTTGCCTTCTAAAGCATCAACCAGACCCGCTAAAATTGCGTTTGGTACTAAGCCTTCTAGCCCTGACTCTAATAATTGTTGGCCAACTTGTAGACCAATACCGTAACTCGCTTGAGCTTCTACTGAATCAAAATTTTGGTTTGCCATTAAAATACCCATATGGTTTTTGATAAAAACCAAGAATAACAGCCCCCCTGCTATGGGTAAACCCAAACCGTCAATCTAAATAATAAATTACCCCGATAGCGTATAAATTTGCTCAGTGTTCTCCGAAAAATCATATCAAGCACTTAAATTACCCAAAAACAGTGTTAGTATGCGTATAAATACGCCCAAGTTAATGCATTGCCTCATCAAGGAGGAGTGATGGTTAAACTGTCTAAATTTCATCGCTATGGTATCGCCGTATTAGCACTGATTGTTGTGGTTGCCCTGTTTTGGCCAACTGGCGATAAACCTTTGAATAATACGCCGCAAAATCAGCCTATTGTCATTCCCCCACCAACAACACCTGAGATCATTCCTGATCCTATTCAGACGCCATCTGGTCAAGAACCTGAAGGTAATATAGAGGAAATACCAACAGAACCTGAAATTGTGCCTGAGCCCATAGAACCTGTGCCAACAGAGCCACCACCAACAACACCAAATACACAAGAGCCTCAGGTCACAAGCCCATCGGCAAATAAGTGGCAAAATTACCGCGTTCAAAAAGGGAAAACACTGGCGCAATTATTCCGTGATAATAATGTGCAGGCTAACGATGCCTTTATCATGGCTCGCGTTGAAGGGGTTGAAAAACCGCTAAGTAATTTACGTCAGGGGCAAAAAATTCGCTTAAAAGCAAATGAGAAAGGGGAAGTTCAGTTGCTGGAAACTACGGCTTCTGATGGAAAAACATATAGTTTTGCACGGTTAAGCGACGGCAGTTACTATCGTACACCTTAGGCGTTAATCATCGCTAAAATGGAATACTAGAAAACAAAAAACACCGGACTTAGCCGGTGTTTTTTATTGGTATTGCCGATAAGTCGACAATACCTACCATCATTATTGATTACTCAGCAACGATGATAACGTTCAGCTCTGCGAAAACATCACTGTGTAACTGGAAGTGAACTTCGTGGTCACCAGTAGTACGCAGAACGCCGTTTGGCAGGCGAACTTCGCTTTTCGCGATTTTAACGCCAGCTGCAGTTACTGCATCAGCGATGTCACGAGTACCGATTGAACCGAACAGTTTACCTTCGTCACCAGCTTTAGAAGCTAAAGTAACAGAACCCAGTGCAGTAACAGCTGCTGCACGAGCCTGTGCTGCTGCCAGAACGTCAGCTAATTTAGCTTCCAGTTCAGCGCGGCGAGCTTCGAAGAATTCGATGTTTTTCTTAGTTGCAGGAACAGCTTTACCCTGTGGAACTAAGAAGTTACGAGCATAGCCCGATTTAACGTTAACCTGATCACCCAGGCTACCTAGGTTAGCTACTTTATCAAGCAGAATAACTTGCATTACCTTATCCTCTTAAGTCGTTAATGGACTGTACCAATTACTGATGACGATCAGTATATGGTAACAGAGACAGGTAGCGAGCGCGCTTGATAGCACGAGCGAGCTGACGCTGATATTTTGCACGAGTACCGGTGATACGGCTTGGTACAATTTTACCACTTTCAGTGATATAGTTTTTCAGCGTTGCGATATCTTTATAGTCGATCTCTTGAACGCCTTCCGCTGTGAAACGGCAGAACTTGCGACGACGGAAATAACGTGCCATATGGCTAGTCTCCAGAATCTATCAAATCAATCTGCTCGGCATGGAGGACTATTTTGCTAATTCCATTGCGCCCTTGATGGGTACTAATGAAACCGCTAACTGTAATCCAACTGCCGACCGTTAAACTGTGAGTATGAGCTTGTAAGGTTTGTCCGCTAACAATAATGGGCATTCTGCACCATGCTTGCCTTGACAATCCCGCTTCCAGTTGTTGTGAACGATGTTCTAAAACAAACTGACAATGTGGAATGCCCGACGGACTCACTTTTCGAATCAATGCTTTACAGACTGTGCCTGTTAGCACCAAACGATTAGTGGACACCTGCGCAATTACTCTTCAGAATCCCCAGTTTCTTCTACTTCTTCATCCTGATATTCATCAGAAAGGTCACGGCCACGACGTTCGTCTTTAGCTTTAACCATTGGAGAAGCTTCTGTTACTGCGTGTTTTAAGCGCATAACCATGCTGCGGATAACGGCATCGTTGAAGCGGAAGTTAGTTTCCAGCTCATCAATCGCTTCCTGCGGTGCTTCTACGTTCAGCAGAACATAGTGAGCTTTGTGCAGTTTGTTGATTGGGTAAGCCAGTTGACGGCGGCCCCAGTCTTCCAGACGGTGAATCTGACCTTGTGCGTTAGTGATTACTGCACTGTAACGCTCGATCATGCCCGGAACCTGTTCGCTTTGGTCAGGATGGACCATAAAAACGATTTCGTAATGACGCATTAGTAGTTGCTCCTTACGGATTATTAGCCTCCTGTCTGGGTTAACCGCGGCCCGCGGAGGCAAGGAACTTGTTGAGTGCGGCTAAAAAATTGACGCGTAACTATACCCACCCCTGAGATAAAACTCAAGAGATGGATGCAGTTTTACACAAATATTATTTTTCACCTGAAACAGGTAAGCGCTGGCGTACGGCTTCAAACAAGCAAACCCCTGTCGCCACTGACACATTCAGAGAGGAGACTGAACCTGCCATCGGGATGCTGATTAATTCATCACAATGCTCGCGGGTTAAACGGCGCATGCCTTCACCTTCTGCTCCCATCACTAATGCGATAGAGCCTGTCAGTTTGCTTTGGTATAAATTATGGTCTGCTTCACCCGCCGTCCCCACAATCCATACGTTGTATTCTTGCAATAAGCGCAATGTCCTTGCTAGGTTCGTCACACGAATAAGAGGAACATTTTCTGCTGCACCGCAAGCTACTTTTTTTGCAGTTGCATTCAATTGCGCCGATTTGTCTTTCGGAACAATCACTGCATGCACACCTGCTGCATCTGCGCTACGCAAACAAGCCCCTAAATTGTGGGGATCCGTCACACCATCAAGTACCAGTAAAAATGGTGACGGTGTGCTTTCTAATAAATCGGGCAAATCACCTTCTTGGTATTGCTTACCTGGTAATACTTTCGCAATGATCCCTTGGTGAACAGCACCTTCAGTTTGGCTATCCATCCACTGGCGATTCGCGACTTGGACAACAACGCCTAGTGCTTCAATTTCATGCACGATAGGCATCAATCGGCGATCTTCACGCCCTTTTAGGATATACACTTCTTTAATGCGTTGCGGAGAACGCTCAAGCAAGGCTTTCACTGCGTGAATACCGTAAATAATTTCGCTCATAACAGTCTTATGTTTTAATCTAAATGAGGAAAGTGGCGCAAACACGCCACTTTCGTTAATTAACAAAGCACTACGCTAGCAAAAATATTAGCCCTCTTGTTTTGAGGATTTCTTCGCAACGCGTTTTGCTTTTAGTTTTGCTGTAATTTTCTTAGTTTTATCGGAAGGTTTTTTTCCCTTTCCTTTCCCTTTTGCATCAGCTTGTGCTTCGCTTTTTTTCCCTTTTTTCTCAGAACGGCGAAATGCAGAATCAGGCTCGAAGTTTTTATCTTTGCTCCCTTGCGCTTTACGGCGAGCTGGCCGCGTAGCATTTTTTACTTCTTGCTTCATTTTATCCCGTGCAGTTTTGCCAGGGGCTTTCGCTTTACGAGTTGTTGAAATTAACGCGAAATCAATGGTGCGTTCATCCATATGCACCGCTTCCACACGAATTTCCACTTCATCACCAAGTCGATAGGTCGTGCCTGATGATTCACCAATTAAGCGCTGGCCGACAGCATCATAACGGTAGTAATCGTTATCAAGGGTAGAAATATGTACTAAACCGTCAATAAACAAGTCATTGAGGCGAACAAAGAAGCCAAAGCCTGTCACACTGGTAATTAACCCCGTGAAAATTTGACCCACTTGGTCTTGCATAAAGTCACACTTCAACCAGTCAGCCACATCGCGCGTTGCTTCATCAGCACGACGCTCTGTCATCGAACAGTGTTCACCCAGTTGCAACATGCTGTCCATATCAGAGTGCCAGCCGCCTGTTTCTGTCCAGCGCTTATCTGAATGGCCATATTCTTTTGCCAACAAATATTTGATACCACGGTGCAACGTTAAGTCAGGATAACGACGAATTGGCGAGGTAAAGTGCGCATACGATTTCAGCCCTAGACCAAAGTGACCGCGGTTTTCAGGGTCATAAATCGCTTGTTTCATCGAACGCAAGATCATGGTTTGCAGCAATTCGTGATCAGGGCGCTCAGCCACTTCATTCATCACTTGTGCATAATCTTTTGGCTCTGGCTTCATACCACCAGGCAATGTGAGCCCTAACTCGCTAAATACTGAACGTAAATTCATTACGCTCTCTTCTTTTGGACGATCATGCACACGGTATAACGCAGGCTCTTCGTTTTTCTCCACAAATCTAGCCGCCGCAATGTTAGCTAAAATCATGCATTCTTCAATTAATTTGTGTGCATCATTTCGCTCGACAGGTTCAATACTTTCAATACGGCGCTCTGCATTAAAAATAAATTTCGCCTCTTCCGATTCAAAGGATATCGCCCCACGCTCAATTCGTGCCGCATCTAATGCTTTGTATAACTGATGTAAATGTTCAATATGTGGAACCAATGCTTTGTAATGTTCACGCAGTTCTTCATCACCTTCCAAGATTTTCCATACTTTTGTATAGGTCAACCTTGCATGGGAATTCATCACTGCTTCATAGAATTTATAGGAAGACAGCTTCCCTGAGGCCGATACCGTCATTTCGCACACCATACACAGGCGATCGACCCCTGGGTTCAATGAGCAAAGGCCATTAGAAAGAACTTCAGGCAACATCGGCACAACTTGAGATGGGAAATATACTGAGTTACCACGGCTACGCGCCTCAGTATCTAACGATGTTTGCGGGCGTACATAATAGCTAACATCCGCAATTGCGACCCATAAACGCCAGCCACCGCCTTTTTTCGGCGCACAATGAACAGCATCATCAAAATCGCGAGCATCTTCACCATCGATAGTGACCAATGGTAAATCACGCAAATCCATACGCCCTTTTTTCGCAGACTCAGGCACATGTTCACTTAAATCAGCGACTTGTTTTTCAACTTGTGGCGGCCATGAATGAGGAATTTCGTGAGTACGCAGCGCGATTTCAACCGCCATACCCGTTCCCATTGTTTCCCCAAGCACTTCGATAATATTCCCGACTGCTTGAGAACGGCGTTGTGGGCGAGTCACTAACTCAACAACCACCACGTTACCCATGCGAGCACCGCAAATACGGTCTTTCGGGATCAAGATATCAAAACTGAGACGACTATCATCTGGCACCACAAACCCCATGCCCGACTCAATAAAATAGCGGCCTACAATTTGGTTGTTTCTTGGCTCTAATACGCGAACCACGCGCACTTCAGTACGACCTTTACGGTCTTGCCCATATGGCTGTGCTAAAATCACGTCGCCGTGCAGCGCACGTTTCATCTCATCTTGAGATAAATAATAATCTTCTTTTTTACCCTCAACACGCAGAAAGCCGTAGCCATCGCGATGGCCAATAACCTTTCCTTTTAATAAATCTAAACGCTCTGGCAATGCATAACATTGACGGCGTGTGAACACGAGTTGACCATCACGTTCCATTGCTCTTAAACGGCGGCGTAAAGCTTCTAATTCATCTTCCGTAGAAAGATTAAGTAACTGGGCGATTTCTTCGCGATTAGCTGGGGCAGTACGTTTCGAGATTAAGTCGAGGATGAATTCTCGGCTTGGAATTGGGGATTCGTATTTTTCTGCTTCTCTTTCCTGAAAAGGATCTTGTGACATCGTTACCTCCGTTGTCATCAGAATTCATAACTACTGCGAATATTAATCAAGCAGTAATTGATAGAGCGGGGTGTTATCTTTCACCATGTCCGCCAGCGTATATTGATCAAGTTCTTGTAAAAACTGCTGTATTGCTTGGTGTAGCACACCTTTTAAACGACACGCAGGTGTTATGTGGCAAAACTCACCACTACAATTAACAAGGGTTAGGGGTTCTAATGCTCTAACAACATCCCCTATACGAATTGATTCTGCTGGTTGCCCTAGTGTAATCCCGCCATTTTTGCCACGAGTGGCTTTTATATAACCTAAATGACTGAGCTGATTGATAATTTTAACCATATGATTACGTGAAACGCCATAAACGTCCGTCACCTCTGTAATACTGGTCATCTTCCCTTCACCCAGAGAAGCCAGATAAATAAGCGCTCGTAATCCATAGTCGGTAAAACTCGTCAGTTGCACAATCACCTCAAAATTTTGGCTTTTACTTATACGACCAAAATGAGTTGGTCGAAAATTTTCTCACGTATTTTAATTGCAAATAACCTAATTTGAACCTAAATCCCACTTGGTTATGCACAAAATATAGCATGCAAATAAATTATGTGTTCATAAATACAGTTTAGCGTATTACGTATCGCAAATATGCATCTAATTGCACAGAATCTGCACACAAAAGTAACTTAGTTCAATCATTATGGGGAATTTTGACTGTTTTATCAAAGAAGTTGCATCGCGGAGGGAGGTAAAGCAGTAAAAAAACTGCGCCTGTATTAGGCGCAGTCAATGTTATTACTCAACGTCAAACGGGTCACGCAGGATCATTGTTTCAGAACGATCTGGACCAGTTGAAATAATATCAACAGGAATACCCGTTAATTCTTCAACACGTTTGATGTAGTTCAGCGCTGCTTGCGGCAGTAATTCTCTTTGCTTCACACCAAAAGTGGTTTCTTTCCAACCAGGCATGGATTCGTAAACTGGCTCTAAACCATCCCACTCATCCGCAGCTAAAGGCGTTGTTTCAAGCACTTTGCCATCTGGACGACGGTAGCCCACACAGATTTTCACTTCTTCTAAACCGTCTAAAACGTCCAGTTTAGTCATGCAGAAACCTGACAGTGAGTTGATTTGTACCGCGCGGTTGATTGCAACGATATCTAACCAACCAGTACGACGTTTACGACCCGTCGTTGCACCAAATTCTTGGCCTTTTTCACGCAGGAATTCGCCCACTTCGTCAAACAATTCGGTTGGGAATGGACCCGCACCAACACGTGTTGAGTAAGCTTTGATAATACCCAGTACGTAATTAACATAACGAGGGCCTAAACCAGAACCTGTTGCAACACCACCCGCGGTGGTATTTGAAGAGGTTACATACGGATAAGTACCGTGGTCAATGTCCAATAATGTGCCTTGTGCACCTTCAAACATCACAAATTCGTTGTTCTGGCTTGCTTTGTACAGCAGATCAGACACATCGATTACCATGCCTGTCAGGATATCGGCCACTGCCATGATATCATCCAGTGTTTTTTGGTAATCAACAGCAGGTTCTTTATAGTAATTAACGAGTTGGAAGTTATGGTATTCGACGATTTCTTTTAATTTTTCTGCGAAAGTTGCTTTATCGAATAAGTCACCAACACGTAAGCCGCGACGAGCAACTTTATCTTCGTAAGCAGGACCAATACCACGACCCGTTGTTCCAATCGCTTTGGAACCACGTGCTTTTTCACGGGCGTTATCTAATGCAACATGATAAGGCAGGATCAGTGGGCATGCTTCTGAAAGACGTAAGCGTTCGCGAACTGGAACACCGCGGTCTTCCAATTCTTTCATCTCTTTCATTAATGCGTCAGGCGCAAGAACAACGCCATTAGCGATAATACTGATGACATTTTCACGAAGAATACCGGATGGAATTAAGTGGAGAACGGTTTTTTCACCGTTTACAACAAGCGTATGGCCAGCATTATGGCCGCCCTGATAGCGAACTACATATTTAGCGCGCTCTGTCAGCAAGTCGACGATCTTGCCCTTCCCTTCGTCACCCCATTGGGTGCCCAGTACGACAACGTTCTTACCCATTTCGAAATACACTCGGTTGCTTAAAAATGAATTCTACCATCAAAAATGAACTGTTCCAGTGATATTTTGGCATTACTAAAATTTTTTTCTGGAAAGCAAGTTAAATGGTATTTTTATTTCTGCCGTAAACCCAAAATGAATGTAACCAGTTGAGCAGCTTAAATTTTCCCTGAAAAATCCTATACTTAAAACGACAGGCGAAAAAAAGCCCACCGAAGCGGGCTTTTCTTTAATAGATTAACAGTTATTTTGCTAGGTTGCACGCAACTTAGTCTGATTATTTATTAATCTGTTGCACGAAGCTTAGTTGGTGCTTTCATGAAGCGGAAGAAGTCTGTGTCTGGGCTTAATACCATCACGTCTTCACCACTCTTGAAGCTTTGCTCGTAAGCACGCAAGCTACGAATAAACGCATAGAACTCTGGATCTTGGTTGAATGCATCAGCAAACAGTTTTGTTGCCATTGCATCGCCTTCACCTCGGTAGGTCAGCGCGGTACGCTCTGCTTCTGCCAGTGTTTCAGTTACAGTTTTATCTGCAACCGCACGGATCTTAGTCGCTTCTTCTTGACCTTGTGAACGGTGCTGACGTGCAACCGCTTCACGCTCTGCACGCATACGTGCATAGATAGCTTCAGAAACTTCGTTTGGCAGTTCGATACGTTTAATACGCACGTCGACAACTTCGATACCTAACGCCGCCATACTGTTTGCATTCACAACCAGTGGCTTCAAGTTAGTTTCTTGTTCTACACGTTTTGCGGCATCCGCAATCGCTGCATCTGCTTCTTTTGTCGCATCATCAATTGCCGTACCTTTGTTCAAGGCATCACGTACATCAACGGTTAAACGACCACGTGAATCAGTAATGATATCTTTAACGCTTAAACGACCAAACTCAGAACGTAAACGGTCACTAAATTTACGTTTTAACAGGGTTTCTGCTTGATATGGGTTACCACCGCCAGTTGCTACATAGTAGCGACTGAAATCAGTAACACGCCATTTCAGGTAGGAGTCCACCATTAAATCTTTGTTTTCGCTTGTCAAATAACGGTCAGCTTGGATTTCCAATGTCTGAATACGTGCATCTAACATTTTCACAGTTTCAATAAATGGCACTTTGAAATGCAAACCTGGCTCATAAATGATCGGTTTGTTTTCAGAATCACGCAGAACCTTACCAAAACGCAATACAATGCCGCGGTCAGTTTGAGGAACAATAAAGATAGATGCGTATGCAACTGCCAAGATGGCAATAACGATAACAATTAGCGATTTACGCATGATTATTGTCTCCCTACTCTAACAGCATCACCACGAACAGCGCTGTTTGGCTGTGCAGGCGTTGCAGCAGATGATGACGAATTAATGCTTGGCGTCGCCATTCTTGCTGACGGATTAACTTTTGATGTTGAAGCCGCATCTGAATTTGTACCACGCATGATTTGGTCAAGCGGCAACACTAACATGCTGTTGCTCTTATCATTCGCAATAACTTTACGTGTATTACTTAACACACGCTCCATCGTATCGATGTAAAGACGCTCACGAGTGATTTCTGGTGCTGCACGGTATTCAGGTAGCATTTTCGCAAAGCTTGCGACCTCACCCTCTGCTTTGAAGACCACACTCGCTTTATACGCTTCGGCTTCTTCAATCAGGCGTTGTGCGTTACCTTTTGCCAGTGGAAGAACTTCATTTCGATAAGCGTGCGCTTCACGAATAGTTTTTTGTTCTTCTTCCCTTGCTGAGATTACGTCATCAAATGCTGCTTTAACATCTTCAGGTGGACGCGCTGCTTGGAAGTTGACATCCAGCAGTGTGATACCCATTTTGTATGGTGCAATTGTCGCTTCAAGCTCTTTTTGTGTCACATCACGGATAAAGGCTCGATTCGTAGTCAATACTTGCTCCATGGCAGATTGACCAATAACACCACGCACAGCACTGTCTAACGCCTGACGCAGACTGTTGTCTGGGTTAGTCACGCTAAATAAATATTGCGCAGGGTCAGTCACACGGTATTGAACGTTCATTTCAACGCGGATCACGTTTTCATCTGACGTCAACATCATGCCGTTAGTCGCTTGCTCACGTACAGTTTCTACGTTGACAGGCACGACTCTATCAATGAATGTTGGCTTCCAGTTCAAACCTGGCCCAACAATACCACTGTATTCACCAAAACGTAACACTACGCCACGGTCACTTTCTTTGATGGTGTAGAAGCCTGAACCTGCCCAGACAACTACAATAGCAGCAAGTGCTAACATCCCTAAACGACCACTGATTTGTGAAGGCTGTTTGTTATCGCCATCACCACCGTTGCCGCCTTTGTTCCCACCTAGCTTGCTGCCTATTTTACGAAAGAGATCGTCGAGATCATAAGCCCCACGTTTTCGACCACCTTTGTTTCCGCCAGAGTTGCCGCCTTTATTGCCGCTTCCCCACGGATCGCGGTCTTGTCCGTCATTACCGGGCTGATTCCACGCCATGTTTTAGCTCCATTCTTTATGATTGATTTTCAGGGCTAAGAGCTCCGCTCAACACACTGGAAGTATGCTGAGTTTGTGTGTCTCTTAATATCAATTCCATTGCCTGGCTACGTTGTTAAACCACGTAGTCAGATAATTGCTGCTCTTGTTTACACAAACGTCGCCAATCCACCATTGGCATACGCACCTCAAGGCCGATTGAACCGTCATCTTCCAACCATTCACGTTCGATTGACTGGAGTTGATAAAAACGGCTACGCAAACGACCTTCGTTTGGTGGTAAACGCAATTCATAATGTGCGATTTCACCAGAAAGGCGTTCCGTCAATGCTTGTAACAGCAATGGGATACCTTCACCTGTTTGCGCCGAAACCCAGACACGAACAGGGTTGTTATCCTCATCTCTGTCAATACGCGGGACAAAATCTTCCAGCATATCAACTTTGTTCATCACTAAAAGTGCTGGTATTTCATCCGCTTCAATTTCTTCCAACACGCTTTCAACCGCATGGATATTTTCATCCAAGCGAGCATCTGCTGCATCGATAACGTGCAGCAGTAACGTTGCTTCACGAGTTTCTTGCAGGGTTGCTTTAAATGCGGCAACCAAATCATGTGGTAAGTGGCGAATAAAACCCACGGTATCTGCTAAAACGACAACACCGACATCTTCGACATTAATACGGCGAAGCGTTGGGTCAAGTGTCGCAAATAGCTGATCTGCAGCATAAACATCTGCAGACGTCATACGGTTAAATAAACTCGATTTACCCGCATTGGTATAACCCACGAGAGAAATTGTCGGAATATCCGCTTTACTTCTCGCTTGACGCCCTTGTTCACGCTGTTTTTCTACCCGGCTAAGCCGCGATAAAATCTGTTTGATTTTATCCCTTAATAACCGACGGTCTGTTTCAAGTTGAGTTTCACCAGGACCACGCAAACCAATCCCGCCTTTTTGGCGCTCAAGGTGTGTCCATCCTCTCACTAAGCGAGTGGATAAATGACGTAACTGTGCCAATTCAACTTGAAGTTTACCTTCATGCGTACGCGCCCGTTGAGCAAATATATCTAAAATTACCCCTGTACGGTCAACCACCTTACATTGGCAAATCCTTTCGAGATTACGTTCTTGAGCAGGGCTTAGCGTGTGATTAAACAACACCACATCTGCGCCACTTTCCTCAACGGCTTGGGCTATCTCTTCAGCTTTTCCTTCCCCAACAAAAAACTTTGGGTGAGGTGCCTTACGACTGCCTGTGACTATTTGTACTGGCTTTACCCCAGCAGACGTCACGAGTGACTCAAACTCTGCCAGATTATCAACGTCTTTTTCTTGGGAAAAAAAGACATGGACTAACACAGCAAGCTCACCGCCTTCATACCTATCAAACAAGGTGCAACCTCTTAGGCTAAACAATAATTGCAAAGGAAAACACAGGTACAGTCTCCCTACCCATGCTTTCCTTGTCTTTTAGCGTACAAACTTACTCAGTTACTTCGCCATCCTGCGATGCAGGTGCACCCGAATGGTAATTACCATTACCTGCGCTACCACCTGTTGTGCCACTGTGGTGAGAAACAGGACGTGCAGGGACAACAGTAGAGATAGCGTGCTTATAAACCATCTGGCTAACTGTGTTTTTCAATAAAATGACAAATTGATCAAAAGATTCAATTTGCCCCTGCAATTTGATGCCATTAACGAGATAAATAGAGACCGGAACCCTTTCACGACGTAATGCGTTCAGGAACGGATCTTGCAAAGATTGCCCCTTAGCCATTCTATGTTTTCCTTATTTTGTTGTTTTTAAAAGAGAATCTTTATGATTCCAAAAGTAACTACTCAAAAATTGCGCTTAACGTTCTAATTGTACACAAACATCAGTCCTATGCACGTACTACCTGCATAACTGTGTCAAGCGCCTGCTGAGGTTGCTCACTATCTAACCACTGAACATTATCCCAGCTTCTTAACCAGGTAATCTGGCGTTTTGCCAATTGGCGTGTTGCACAAATTCCCCGATAAACCATTTCATCATGGCTAATTTCGCCGTCCAAGTATGACCACATTTGCCGATAGCCCACACAACGAATGGCGGGAAGATCAACATGTAAATCACCTCGGTGGTAAAGAGCACGGACTTCCTCTTCAAAACCCGCGTCTATCATCAGATGAAAGCGTTGTTCTATGCGTTCATGTAAAATTTTACGATCTTGTGGCGCAATAGCAAACTGAAACACATTATAAGGCAATTCTTCCCCTGCTGTTTGTGTCATTTCAGTCAAAGTTTGTCCTGAAATGAGATATACCTCTAAAGCACGGGATAATCTTTGTGGATCATTAGGATGGATCCTAGCCGCAGCAACAGGGTCGACCTCCGCTAAACGGCGATGGATTTCACTCCATCCATGTTCTTGCGCTATCTGTTCTATTTGGGTGCGCACATTTGCATCAGCAGAAGGTAATGGTGAAAGTCCTTCTAACAATGCTTTGAAATACAACATAGTACCGCCAACAAGTAACGGTATTTTACCCTGAGCAGTAATCTCACTCATTACTTTTAATGCGTCACGACGAAAATCAGCAGCAGAATAAGGTAGAGCTGGATCGAGAATATCAATCAAACGATGAGGGGCTTGGCTGAGTTCCTCGGCTGTTGGCTTTGCTGTACCAATATCCATTCCACGGTAAATTAACGCCGAATCGACACTAATAATTTCCACAGGCAAATGCTTGCGAAGTTCTATCGCTAAAGCGGTTTTACCTGAAGCAGTCGGCCCCATAAGGAATATTGCATCAGGTTTTTTCTGAGTTACTAAATCACTCATTTGTTAGTGTAGCTACCACGGATTGTAAATTAATTAATTGTAATAATGTTGGTGGGGGATTTTTTACCCACTGCGGACAAATCCGCTCAACATCAGCCAGCAACTGAACAGCCTGTGCTAAACTCCAACTTTCTTCTGTTTTCACCTGTGAAACCGCTTTGGCTAGCCATTGTGCGATATCTTGTTGTGTGATGCTTTCTTTTGTCGATAAAAAACCGATCAAATCTGAAAAAAGTTGCGATAAATTTTGTGTTCTTAATGGTAACGATACCGTATGAATTGTTACTTTTCCATGAAATATCGTGGCTTCGATACCAAATATTGCCAATTGTTCCTTGTACCGCTGTAAAACCTCTATTTCATCGTTTTTAAGTGACAATTTTAGCGGTATCAAAAGAGGTTGTGGCTTGAGGTTTTCACCCTCTGGCGACAATTGCGCTAATCTCAATAAATAATTAGCTTCCGTTAAGGATAACAGGATTAGTCCCAACGAAGACTCAATTAATGCAAAGTTTTTTGAGTAAATTGTCAATACTTTACCAAAAAGGTAGTTATCCGCATTTTTTGCTACAGGTTGTGAAGAAACTTGAGACGTATCCACAGGTTGGCGCTCAGGAAAAAGCGGTTTTTTCTCCGTTTCAGGAACTGGAATTGACATCAAGCTTTGGTAAAGGTCTCCCGCTTTTTTATCGTAGTTAGTGCCGTAGTTTTTCTGCTCTACATTCCCGACGAATTGTGATGCGGATTTGGGCAGGGAAGAACTCGATGTCGCCGTGGTTGCAGGCTTATAAGCGACCTGCGGTTCACGAGCGGTTCTCTCAGCCTGTGGCAATGATTCGGTATAATTTGGTTTCGAAGTTGATGTTGGGGAAGAAAAATAATTCCCTCCTGCTGAAGACCGGTTTTCGAGCTCAGCATGTACTGGCTCTATTCCTGGTAATTCACTTATTGATGCCGCTTCAAGGAGTACTGTACGTACGGCTTGATAAATAAAATCATGTACTAACCGCGCTTGGTGAAAACGTACCTCATGTTTCGCTGGATGGACGTTTACATCCACTTGTTTCGGATCAATGGTTAAATACAAGACATAAGCGGGCTGTTGATTGTCTTCTAAATAGCCTTCAAATGCTTGGCGGATAGCATGGTTAATTAACCGGTCGCGCATCATCCGTCCATTCACATAGCAATACTGAGTTTCACTCACAGGAGTATTCGATGGGGAAACCACCCAGCCTTTAATTGCCAGGTCGCTGTGCTCCCAAGATAACGCTAATGCGCCTTGCATAAAGCCAGTACCGCAAATAGTCCCAAGCCGCCTTTCTTGCTGCACTTCATCATGGGCAGCACGGTACTGTTTCACCAGTTTTCCGTTATGAGTCAAATTAATAGACACATCAGGGCGCGATAATGCAATGCGGCGAACCACTTCATCAATATGGCCAAATTCGGTTTTTTCAGTGCGCATAAATTTGCGCCTTGCAGGGGTATTATAAAAGAGATCGAGGACTTCAACCGTCGTACCATTAGGATGCGCTGCAGGCTTTACTGTGACTTCCATATCCCGCCCTTCAGCGTAAGACTGCCACGCTTCGGTTTGTTCCGCGGGTTTTGACGTCAACGTTAATCGTGAAACAGAGCTGATGCTCGCTAATGCTTCACCGCGAAAGCCCATACTCATAATGGCTTCAAGGTCATCGAGCGTCGCAATTTTACTGGTCGCATGGCGCGCAAGGGCGAGGATTAATTCATCTTTGTTAATCCCACAGCCATTATCACGAATACGGATCAGTTTCTCTCCACCACGCTCAATATCAATATCAATGCGTGTTGCCTTGGCATCAAGACTGTTCTCAACCAGCTCTTTTACGACAGATGCAGGCCTTTCGACCACCTCACCCGCCGCAATTTGGTTCGCTAATTGAGGAGAGAGAATATGTATTGCCATCGCTCAATTCCTTATTTAGGTGCAGCTTGAATCGGATTCGCAAGGAAATATTGGCGCAATCCTAAGTGAATGGCCTCAGCCACTGCATCTTGGAATTCATTGGATTTGAGCAGTTGCTCTTCCGCTGCATTACTGATGAAGCCTGTTTCAACCAAGATTGACGGAATGTCGGGAGAACGCAGAACCCCAAGGCTGGCATGCTCTGGCGTTTTTTTATGGATATTACCCACTTTTCTCAATTGCTGAATAACTTGAACAGCGACATCATAGCCCACGCGCTGAGAGTGGCCGAACTGCAAATCCAATACTGCTTGGCTTAAATACGGATCTGCGCCACTGAGCGCATCCCCTGCACCGCCTAATAATTCAGATTGTTTTTCACGTTGTTCTAACCAGCTACCTAACTCACTATTTGCACGACGATTTGATAATACCCAAACAGAGGCACCTCGTGCGCTGCTGTTAGGGGCTGAGTCCGCATGGATGGATACCAACATGTTCGCGCCTTTTTTACGAGCAACATCGGAACGTCCACTAACAGAAATAAAGTAGTCGCCATCACGCGTCATAGCGGGTTTGAACATAGGGTCAGCTTCAAGACGCTGATAGAGTTTTTTCGCAACACTCAGAGTCACATCTTTCTCTTTATAACCATTTTTCCCAATCGCGCCAGGATCTTTACCACCATGCCCTGCATCAATAGCGATCACCACCTGTTTGCTGCCTTTAGGCATATTTTTGTATTTTACAGGGGCAGGCGTTGAAACAGGCGCTGGATTATTCATTTTTAACGGTTTGTCCTGTGTGTTATTGACCACAGGAGCAACATTATTATTGGTGCGATTAAATGACGTTGAACTGGTTGAGTTACCTGCTGAAATCGTCAGAACTAATTGATATTCGCCACCCACTTGCTTTAAAACAGCTTTGGTTTTTGCGACGCGGGATAGCTCCATCACCAGACGTTTATGTTGGTTATCAGAAGGTTGGCTTGAACGCACCACTTTTACCAAATCCCCTGCAGGCACTTTTAGTGGCAAGCCAAGGATTTCACCTCGTTGCTTTACATCAACAACCAGTCGCTCAGGTGAATGCAAGGGAAAATAAGAGTAATCAGGCTTACCGTCAATAAAGCTTAGTGTGACCTCAGCTTGTGATGGGCTATTATTCACTTGAATATTAGACAGTGTTGCGGCTTGTGCTTGCATAGCAAAAAGCCATGCGAATGAAAGCATAAAAAGGACAAAAGCCGCCAAAAAACCCTTTCTTGTTATTCTGTGCATTGATGCATTCAACATGAGCAATAAGTTCCTTAGAATTGGGGTAATGCTTCTAACAACGACTCCCCATTTGCAGACAAAGCAACGATGTGAGCCTGACGCCCCTCATCTTGATATGTGAGATGGAGCTCAAGATCCGCTTCAGGTAAAAAACCTTTACCTTGTTGCGGCCATTCAACCAAGCAGATCGAGTTTTCAGAAAAATAGTCACGAATACCCATAAATTCAAGTTCTTCAGGATCTGCTAGACGATAGAGATCAAAGTGAAAAACATAACGATCCGCTAATTCATAAGGTTCAACCAGTGTGTAAGTTGGACTTTTTACATGGCCTTGATGACCCAAAGCTTGTAAGAAACCACGACTAAACGTGGTTTTTCCCGCACCGAGATCACCATACAGGTGAATTACCACACCTTGATGGCAAGCACCTGCAATTGCGCGACCAAGCGCAACAGTTTGCGCTTCATCAGCAAGTTGTATTCTACGTTCTTTCATAGTGTTCTTTTGTGGCATTATTGATGGGCTGTGTCGCCAAATTATTGTCTAATGACTGTTATCAGTATCCGAGAGGAAGCCTGTTTCAGTTCTTCCAAATACCATTGACTATATTAACCTAAGCGCCGTCATTTTTCTTAATTAACATTGCTGAAACTATCAGATCAGAAATATCTTATAATAGATCTGAACACCGAAAGGCACTCTTTTCATCAATTTTGAGAAAAAACCGCTTCCATGGTAGAGTGCCAGCCGTTTTATTTTACTGTGACAGGATCTGATGGCAGCATTTCTCGATCTCAACCTTCTCGCTCAACTTATCAAACAATGGGGCATTGAAGCAGGCTTCCAACAGGTGGGGATCTGCGATACTGACCTGTCCGCGGAAGAACCCAAACTGCAGGCATGGCTCGACAAGCAATACCACGGTGAAATGGAATGGATGAACCGCCACGGAATGATGCGGGCACGTCCCCATGAGCTCCATCCTGGCACTTTACGGGCCATCAGTGTTCGCATGAACTATTTGCCCGCCAAAGCGGCGTTTGCCAGCACACTGAATAACCCTGAGCTCGGGTATGTTAGCCGCTACGCCCTTGGTCGCGACTATCATAAGCTATTAAAAAAACGCTTAAAAGCCCTTGCAGATCGTATTTTAGCTTACTGCCGTGAATTTGATGGGGCGCTCCTTGCGGATGGTACAACCGTTGAGGATCTTAATTTTCGTCCATTTGTTGACTCTGCGCCAATCTTAGAGCGGCCTCTTGCCGTTAAAGCTGGCCTAGGGTGGACTGGAAAGCACTCATTGGTATTAAATCGTGAAGCAGGCTCGTGGTTTTTCCTTGGAGAACTGCTGATCAACCTACCTGTTCCTGTCGATAAACCCATTGAAGATGACTGCGGCCGCTGCGTTGCCTGTATGACAACCTGCCCAACAGGCGCCATTGTTGAGCCTTATACTGTTGATGCAAGACGCTGTATTTCCTATTTAACAATTGAACTTGATAGCGCGATACCTGAAGAGTTTCGTCCATTAATGGGTAACCGAATTTATGGTTGTGATGACTGCCAATTAATTTGCCCATGGAACCGTTTCTCCCAACTCACTGACGAAGAAGATTTTAGCCCAAGGCAAGCGCTGCATACGCCAGAGCTTCTTGAATTATTTTCGTGGGATGAAGACAGGTTTTTGAAGGTAACCGAAGGCTCTGCAATCCGCCGTATTGGCTATATTAAATGGTTAAGAAACATCAGTGTTGCACTGGGCAATGCGCCTTATCAAGATAGTATTGTGCTTGCATTACAAAATAGGTTGGGGATCAATGAAATGTTAGACGAGCACTTTCATTGGTCTATACAACAACAGCTTAGCCGACGTCTTGAGAACCAAGTGACAATTCAAACTTCACAACAAAAACGCCTTGTACGGGCGATTACTAAAGGTTTACCTCGCGACGCCTAAAAAAAGGCCTGCTATATAACTGAAATCTATAATTGTCAAATCGATGTGAATAAAATAAAAAATCGCTTTGCAGACAATAGGTAAAGAATTTGCAAGTTGTGCTTAGCACATTTTCAAAAAATAAATTCATCGACTATAAATCAATGAGTTACAGATAAGAGTTCTGATTATCTTTACCTGACAGTAAGAAAAGAATAGTGAAGTTAGCCTGTGGATAACTCTGTGCAATAAGTTATTTCAAATTGGCATATAGATGGGGCGCAACTCAACAAGCTGTGGATAACTTTTTGATGCTGAATTGTGAAGAAAAATGCTGATTTTACGTTAACTACTCGAAAAAAGTTGCCAAAAAACTAGGTTAAAACGAAAATTTGCCTGAGTTAAATAAAAAACACATTTTTGTTTATTATTTAAACTTTTACCTTAAGGACATAAATACCTTTAGAATGCCCTATTACTGAGGGGTGGCTATTCTATGGTGACCCGAAGTTGAATGCAAGCAAAAATCCAAATTAGATCCAAGAAAGATCGGCGAAGGCGTGTGGATCCTAGCTTAGCAAGGGTACCAACAATAAAATTACGTACAAAAAACCGTTAGATGAAATTAGTAATTCCACTTAATGCTTTAATACTAAAATATCATTTGGATTGAAATTACAAAGAAAAAATTTAGATGGTATAAACAAGAGATTGGAGCGGGAAACGAGACTCGAACTCGCGACCCCGACCTTGGCAAGGTCGTGCTCTACCAACTGAGCTATTCCCGCATTTGGTGGGTACTGCAATTTTACTAAAACACTAAGAAAGTTTGGAGCGGGAAACGAGACTCGAACTCGCGACCCCGACCTTGGCAAGGTCGTGCTCTACCAACTGAGCTATTCCCGCATCACGAAAATAGTGCTTTAGCTAAAACATCAAGAAAGCTTGGAGCGGGAAACGAGACTCGAACTCGCGACCCCGACCTTGGCAAGGTCGTGCTCTACCAACTGAGCTATTCCCGCATACCATTTCTGGATGTTTTCCGCGCCGATATTATTACAAAAACTTAATCGGTACGGGGAGCGCATTATACGAAAAATTCAGAGACTAGCAAGCCTTTGCACTCAAATTTTTTATTTTTTTGTTCGTTTGTCGACAAAATAGTCACAATGGTGATTTTATCAACACACGTTGTAAAAACCTGATTTCAATACATTAACATTGGTAACTTACTCAACGATAATATTTATATCAGCCTATGGGTCGCAGATTTATAAACCTTTTCATTTTCACTTTTACCAACTGCGACAACAAAAATAACAATTTCATCATCGATAACTTGGTACACAAGGCGAACCCCTGATGCCCTTAATTTGATTTTATAGCAATTCGATAACTCTCCGTGTAACCGCAAAGATTCTATGTAAGGGTTTAATTGTAATTTTTTTAACTTCTTTTTAAATTGTTCTCAGATACTGTAATCAAGCTTTTTCCATTCCCTTAAAGCACGCCATCAAATGCAATATCAAATATCATCAATATTCACTCTTATTCGTTTAGCTGGTTTTTTAAACGATTACGCACAACAGCTAAAATATCCTCATCTTCATCCGCCTCACTCACAACAATAGAAACCTCAGAAAACGGAAGCTTTTCATTCTCTGCAACATAACGGAGAAATAGCCTTAGCGCTTCGGATGGAGAAAGGTTTAATTTATCAAATGCTTGATACGCATCTTTTTTTAGCTGTTCATCAACTCTAATTTGTATAGTACTCATCATAATTTCCTTTCAGGATCTACTGTTAGGGTGATGTAATGACAAATGTAATGCAATGTGTAATGCAGTATCATATTTAAAGACAAAAAAGCCGCCTCAAGGGCGGCACCTTCGTTAATTCAACATTTATTCTTTGATAAATGTTTCTCGATAATAAGCCAGCTCAGCGACTGATTCGCGAATATCATCAAGCGCTTGGTGGGTATTTTTCTTCGAAAAACCCGTTAAAATTTCAGGCTTCCAACGACGAGCAAGTTCTTTCAATGTGCTCACATCTAAATAACGATAATGAAAATAACTTTCTAATTCAGGCATATAACTAAATAAGAAGCGTCTATCTTGCCCAACGCTGTTACCACAAATTGGCGATGCTCCTTTAGGCACCCATTTCTCAAGGAACTCAATCGTGGCTAGCTCTGCTTCACGTTCGCTTACTGTGCTTTTACGTACACGTTCAACTAAACCGCTTCCTGTATGCGTATTCACATTCCATTCGTCCATCAGAGCCAATTGCTCATCCGTCTGATGAACTGCAATCACAGGGCCTTCTGCTAAAATATTAAGATGGCTATCTGTTACAATGGTCGCAATTTCAATAATGCGATCACGAACGGGATCGAGGCCAGTCATTTCTAAATCGATCCAAATTAAATTATTCTCATTCTTTTGCATGATATACCCTAACTGCATTCTGTGAAGTTAGGGTATGATAGCACTCTTCATGCCTTAATGCGTGAGTGATATTCCAACGACAGCCAATAGTGAAGAGAGGACAGGTGGCTAAACAGAAACTTTCGAAAGGCCAACAGCGCCGAGTTCAAGAAAATCATCAAAAAAGACTCAAAAAACAAAAAACAGTTGAAATCGATGATAGCCAATTAGGTGAAGCACAAGAAGGCTTAGTCATTAGCCGCTTTGGGCAACATGCTGATATTGAAGCGAACGACGGCACCATTCAACGCTGTAATTTGCGCAGAACTATTTCATCCCTCGTCACAGGGGATAACGTGGTGTGGCGCCCTGCGTTGAATACACAAACTGAGATCAAGGTTAATGGCATTGTCGAAGCTGTTCATGAGCGCCACTCTGTACTTACTCGCCCTGATTATTACGATGGTTTGAAACCAATCGCTGCAAACATCGACCAAATTGTCGTTGTTTCTGCAATTTTGCCAGAACTTTCGCTCAATATTATCGACCGCTATCTTGTCGCCTGCGAAACAATTGGCATTCAACCGATTATCGTCCTTAACAAAGTTGACCTACTTGATGACGAAAACCGTGAGTGGGTGAGCGACTTGATGACAATTTACAGCGAAATTGGCTACCAAGTGTTAGAAGTCTCCAGCCATACTAATGAAGGAATGGAAGCACTTACTAACGCGCTAGCAGGGAAAGTTTCAGTATTTGTGGGTCAATCAGGTGTCGGTAAGTCCAGCCTACTCAATGCATTGCTCCCGCATAACGAAGAAACCATTTTAGTTAACGATGTTTCAGATAACTCAGGTCTGGGGCAACATACCACAACGACTGCCCGCTTATACCACTTCCCACTCGGTGGCGATGTGATTGACTCCCCTGGCGTTCGTGAATTTGGTTTGTGGCATTTAACCACGGAACAAGTGACGAAAGGATTTGTCGAATTTAAAGATTACCTTGGCGGTTGTAAATTCCGTGACTGTAAACATTTAGATGACCCAGGTTGTTTGTTACGTGAAGCCGTAGAAACAAACAAAATTGCAGAATCGCGCTTTGAAAATTACCATCGCATCTTAGAAAGCATGGAACAAGTGAAGCCGCGCGGCAATTTCACTGGAAAAGAGAAATAAAGTTAGTAAGTACTTACAATTTTATTACTCAATTCTTTGCTCTAATTGACGCTAATTTGCGCTAAATAGTTCAAGCTATCGCTGGGTAATAGCCCCTAACGCGACAGTTTGAAATACAACGAGTAAACTGTGTACAATAGCGGCCTTTTCGCTAACATACCTTTAAAAATCAGAGGTTAACGTGCTAGACAAAATTAAAATTCGCTTGCAATATATGCTTCCAAAACAATGCCTTACTGAATTTGCAGGCTGGTTTGCAAGTCGCAACGCTGGGTTTATGACGCAATGGGCAATTAAACTATTTGCTAAAGCCTATAAAGTGAATATGAATGAAGCGCAAAAAAGCGAACTCACCGCATACGCAACCTTTAATGACTTCTTTATTCGTCTACTCAAAGAAGACGCTCGCCCAATTGTTGAAAAAGACAACCAACTAGCACAGCCAGCTGACGGCGCAGTGAGCCAATTAGGTTCTATCCATGATGACCAAATTTTCCAAGCAAAAGGCCATAACTATACCGTTGAAGCCTTACTGGCAGGTCAACACCAATTAGCAGAGCGTTTTCGTGGCGGTGAATTCATTACCACTTATCTTTCGCCAAGTGACTATCATCGCGTCCACATGCCTTGCGATGGCTTACTTAAAGAGATGATTTATGTTCCAGGTGATTTATTCTCTGTAAATCCATTAACGGCACAAAACGTCCCAAACCTGTTTGCCCGTAATGAGCGCTTAATTTGTGTCTTTGATACCCCTGTTGGTCTGATGGTGCAAATTTTAGTCGGTGCCACTATTGTGGGTAGCATTGAAACGGTTTGGAGTGGTTGTGTAAATACCTGCCGTGAAGGCGTAATCAAACGTTGGGTTTACCCTGAATTAAATTCTGAAGGCGCTGTTTTCCTGAAAAAAGGGGAAGAAATGGGCCTGTTTAAGTTAGGTTCTACCGTCATTAACTTGTTTGAACCAAACAAAGTGACCTTTAATTCATCACTCATCCCAGGCTATGCAACACGCATGGGTGAATTACTCGCCGAGACGGTTTCGGTTGAGACTCATAACGAATCTGTCGGCGTTTAATTTACGGTTATGTCCTTGAAGGAGCTCCTCACTGTGCGTTTGATTATCAGTTTTGTACTTAGCTTGTTAATCGCTTTTTCTTCTGTTGCGGCGCCCATAGCATCGCAGGATGAAGCACAGATTAAGCAGGAGCTCAAACAACTTGAATCGAGTACTAACCCAAAAGACGCGGAAATTGCGCAGGCATTGCAAGGTGCGCTCAATTGGATGAGCGAAACCCGCGATTCCGATGCCAAAGTAAAGTCTTACCAAGAAGCCATTGATAACTTCCCTAAAATTATCAAAGAAATACGCCAAAAATTACTTAATGAAAACGATGAACCTGCCCCTATCCCTGTTGGAATTAGCTTAAGTGAACTTGAGCAACGCATTATCCAACTAAGTAGCCAATTACTAGATCAAAGCCGTTTAACACAGCAGGAACAAGATAAAGGCCGTGAAATCAGTGAATCATTGAGCATTTTGCCTCAACAATTGTCTGAAGCAAGGCGCTTACTCACGGAAGCAACATCCCGCTTCCAGTCGTTAAGTACTGCATCAACACCTTTAGCTGATGCCCAATATACCTTGGCTCAAGCCGAAGTAAGTGCTCGCAAATCTACAGTAAACGAACTGGAAATGGCGCAGCTTTCCGCCAATAACCGCCAAGAAATTTCACGCCTGACGTTGGAGCTGTATAAAAAACGCTATCAACGCATGGAACTTGAGCTACAAAACCTACGTGATTTCCAGAATACTCAGCGCCAGCAAAAAGCAATTTTGGCGCTAGAACACACGGAAATGTTGGCTGCTCAAGGAGAGCTGACCCCCTTCTTAAAAGAAGAATTAGATATTAACCGCAAGATGTCTCAGGAGCTGACTCAGCAAGCTCAACGTATGAGTGCGATTAATACCAGTCAAACCGAAATGTCCACCAGCATTCGCGATGCACGCCAAGCGCTGACAACAATCCGTGAGCAAGCTCAGTGGATCAGCAGTTCAAGTACCCTTGGTGAAGCTCTAAGAACGCAATTATCTCGCTTGCCAGATATTCCCAAAAGCCAACAGCTAGACCGCGAAATGGCAGATTTACGTGTTCAGCGCTTAAATTACGAAGATGCCCTTGATAGATTAGGTAAAATTGATACCACCGAGCAAGAAACTGAACATGCCCTCAACCCAGCGCAAGTTCAAGTATATCAATCGCTGATCAAAACTCGCCGAGAGCTCCTTACCTCATTGATTTCAGGCCTTGATGCCGAAATGTTGGAACTGACTAAGCTCAATGTGGCTACAGGGCAGCTCACTGATGCGCTTAAAGAAGTCAAAGATGCCTCAAACCGCTATCTATTCTGGGTGGCTGATGTCCCCCCTATTAATATTAAATATCCAGTCTTATTAGTTACTGATATTACACAGTTGCTATCACTGGATACGCTTTCCCAAGTCGCTGGTGCACTGAATGTGATGCTCACCACGCAAGATACCTTTTTGTATCTTTTGGGTTCTATCATTTTGGTTATCTTCAGCGTGAGTACACGCAAGCATTATCAAGCCTTTCTTGATCGCTCCAGTTTACGTATCGGTAAAGTGACGCAAGACCGCTTTTATTTGACTATCAGAACTATCTTTTGGTCAATTATCGTGGCTCTGCCATTACCCATGATGTGGTCTGCTATTGGTTATGGGCTACAGAGCGCATGGCAATATCCGATGGCAGCCGCCATTGGCTATGGTGTCAGCGCGACTACACCGCTATTATGGCTATTTATGATCAGTGAAACGTTCTCTCGTCCAACAGGTTTATTTATTGCGCATTTTGGCTGGGATAAAGACGCGGTAAAACGGGCGATGCGTTATTACCGTATGGCGATATTTGTCATTGTTCCATTGGTTATGTCAATTATTACCTTCGAACACTATAGCGACCGCGAGTTCGCTGCCAGTGTCGGCCGTTTTTGCTTTATTTTCCTCTGTATCGCTTTAAGCTTAATCACCAATAACTTACGCCGTTCTCAGATCCCACTCTATTTGGATAGGCACAGTTCAGGGGATAATGTTGTTAATAAAGGCCTATGGTGGATGATCTTGCTTGCCCCAATTGTGGCGGCATTTTTCTCTATCCTCGGCTATTTCTCCACATCACAAGCGTTACTTGCTCGCTTAGAAACCTCTGTAGCGATTTGGTTTGTGATTTTAATTGTCTATCACACCATTCGCCGTTGGATGTCGATGCAGCGCCGTAAACTGGCCTTTGAACGTGCGAAACAGCGCCGTGCTGAAATCCTCGCACAACGAGCAAAAGGGGAAGACGATAATGCGCAATCAAGCGGCAGTAGCGAAGGGAATATTGATATCGAGGAACAGGTTATCGACCTTGATACTATTAGTACCCAATCTGTTGGCCTAGTGCGCTCAATTTTAACCATGATAGCCTTGGTTTCCTTAATTTGGCTGTGGTCTGAATTGCATACGGCGTTTTCTTTCCTTGAAAATATTCGCCTCTGGGATGTGACCTCCACTGTCAACGGTGTGGACACCGTGCAGCCGATTACGATGGGATCCATTTTTATTGCGATTTTAACGATTATTGTCACCGCACAGTTGGTAAGAAACCTGCCTGCATTGCTTGAATTAGCCGTATTACAGCATTTGGACTTAACACCAGGTACTGGCTACGCCATTAGCACACTGACGAAATACACCATTACGATCATTGGCACGATTGTTGGTTTCTCAATGTTAGGGATCGAATGGTCAAAACTGCAATGGTTAGTTGCTGCGATGGGGGTTGGGCTTGGTTTTGGTTTACAAGAGATCTTCGCCAATATTATTTCAGGTTTGATGATCCTATTCGAAAAGCCTATCCGTATTGGCGATACCGTTACAATCCGCAACTTAACGGGCAGCATTACCAAGATCAACACCCGTGCGACGACCTTAACGGACTGGGATAGAAAAGAAATCATCGTGCCAAATAAAGCCTTTATCACTGAGCAGTTTATCAACTGGTCGCTCTCCGACACCGTCACTCGTATCGTGATGACTATCCCTGCGCCATCTGATGCAAATAGCGAACTAGTCACCAATACAATTTTGCGTGCGGCAAAACGCTCCACAATGATCTTAGACAACCCAGCTCCTGAGGTTTATTTGGTTGATTTGCAACAAGGTATTCAAATATTTGAATTGCGGGTGTATGCAGCAGAAATGGGGCACCGTTTACCCGCTCGCCATGAAATTCATCAAAATATCTTGGCTTCCTTCGCAGAACAAGGCATTACCTTGCCGTTTCCACCATTCCAAGCAAGGGTGGATGTACGCGATAACTCGCTGCAAAGTGCAACTAACAACCTTTCTGCGCGTAATCCTTCACGTAAATCTGGTGAGCTGTAAACCGTATTATGGCGCAAGGTTTAAATGATAAAGACGAAGGTATTATATTGCGGATCACTCAACTCGAACGGGTTGGGTCGATTCTCTTCTTTTTGATCCCATTAATTATCTTATTAATTATTGGAAAGGCATTCGCTTTCAACACTCTCTATCTCTGGCAAATCTATTGCCTGGTTTATATTGGGGTATTTCGAATGCTTGCAGCCAAGCTTTCATCAAAGCCATTGCAACTAGAGATCCGACGTGGGTGGGGATATAACCGCTTTTACCGATTGAGTTGGGGCTACCTTATTGTGTCCATAATCATCATGGCGGGAGCCCAGTTGTTCTCCCGCTAATCAATAAGAATTAACCCGCTTTATGCCCGTAAGACTTGATATAACCTTCTGCCAGTTTTTGTGCTTGCTCCAGTTCCGCTGAGCTTAATTGAGCGGCGATTTTATTTTGTAGGCGATGGCTTTCCGCATTACCGCTATACACCGCGGTTGACAGCCAAGCATAAGCTTGCGATAGGTTTTTTTTCACACCTCGACCTTCAGAATACATCACGCCAAGGCGGTCTTGAGATTTAGCATCTTGCTGTTTAGCCGCTTTGCGAAACCAGAACACGGCTTTTTCATCATCTAAATCAACACCACTACCAATTGAATACATTTGACCAATATGGAATTGTGCGATCACATTTCCACCTTGTGCTGCCTTTCTAAACCAAAATGCCGCTTTTTCTAAATTCTGCGTCACACCAAGGCCTTGCGCATACATCATTGCCATATTGGTTTCTGCACGTGTGTCGCCGTTATCTGCAGCTTGTTCATACCACAGCATCGCTTTGTCATAGTCGCGGCGAACGCCAAAACCATTCACAAACATGGTACCAAGGCGAAACTGAGCATCAGAGTTACCTTGGTTTCCAGCCTTAATAAACCACTCAGCAGCAATTTTAGAGTCTTGGGAAACACCTTGGCCTTTGAAATAACGTTCACCCAGTTGAAATTGAGCGTTTGGGTCACCTTTTTGCGCTAACTGTGTAATTTGCTCAAGGGTAGGCTGCTGTGTTGATGAAGCCGCTGTCGGAGCAACAACAGGCTTAGCCGTTAAAACAGAACTAAAACAAACAGAACCCAACAACAGTGCTAACGCAACTTTTTTCATCCTAAGGAACCCTCAACAGTGCAATCTGCTAACTGTGAACACAGTGCTATCCATTAATATCGACTCAAACACCCATTCCCCTAGTGTAAATTCAGTTTAAGTAGGAAAAAATAGGAAAAGTGACCTAATTTTCACAAAAAGCACGTTTCGCTGCATAACACACGGGTTATTCTGATTTTTAATCCAGAAATACAAAAAAACCAGACAAACATGGGGTCTATCTGGCTTATTTATATCATAAAAATAGATTGTTACTGATTAAGGTATTGATGTCTTAAATAACGTGCAACGGCGTCATCCGCATTTGAACCAATGACCTCCATTTGTGGTAAGGCATCTTTAAGTAATTGATGGGCATTTTGCATAATGCAGCCTTTTCCTGCGACAGTCAGCATCTCTTTGTCATTCATGCCATCGCCAAACGCAATACTGTCATTGGCCATTAAGCCATGCAGCGCCGCAACCTGCTTGAGAGCCTCTCCCTTAGAAACCGCTCCCGCCATGACTTCCAAGCAACTGCGTAGAGAAAACGTGACATTCACGCGGTCTTGCCAACGGTTTTGAATGCGCTGCTGTAAATCCACCAGCAAATCGTGATCTTCACTCGTGAAATAGACTTTGCAAACTTCAGATGTTGCAAAGTCATGGCGATCAAATAACTGGTAATTAAAAACTGACTCTTTAAAAAATTCTTTTTGTTCAGGGCTTTCTCGGTTAATAAACCAGTCATCACCGTGATAATAATTGGTGATAAGTTCTGGATTATCAAATTCCATCAAACAAAGTTCATGCGCAATTTCAGCATCCACATTATGCTCAAAAATTAAATCCCCATTGGTATTATGGATCCTTGCCCCATTCGAGGTAATCATATAGGCATCAATGCCTAACCCATCACGGATTTGTGCAACATCCACATGATGGCGACCCGTTGCAAACACAAAACGGACATCTTGTGTTGTAATGAGTTGTTTTAAGGTGTCTTTAGTATAAGACGTTAAATCATGGTTGGGCGATAACAGTGTCCCATCCAAATCGGAAGCCACTAACGGATATTTCATATTCGAACCCTAACTAATACTGGTCAAAAAAATCACAGATAGCATTGAGTGCCATGGCCCTTAATGCATCCACTTCAAATAGGATTTCATGGTGAGCCCCTTCGATAATGAGGGGTAATTTTTCTTCTCGTCCTATTTGCGCTTTTTGCCGACTTTGACAAAAAGCTTGTAGCTCTTTATTGCTGACCACTTTTTCTTCACTTGCTTCTAACACCATCAGTGGTACATCAATTTCTCCCGCTTTTGCAATTAGCGCATCACCAATCGCAAAACTTTCACGCAACCAGTGGTATGTTGGGCCACCAAGTCGCAATTCAGGGTAGTCCGCATAGTAACGTAAATAGCGCCGATAACGCTCTGAACTATGGGTTAATACGTTGATTAAATACGGTAAAGGTTGCCACTTGCCCGTTGAAGCGGCGTAATCATTACGCACACTCTCACGTGATTCGGCTCTATCAACGATAAAACTGGCCATCCAACGTGGCATCGGTAAATTGATACCAATCATTGGTGCACATAACGCGGCTGCATCAAAGGTCACATGGTCCCGCAGCAAATAACCCGCTAAAATGGCACTCCCCATTGAGTGCGCCAATGCATAACACTTCAGGTAGTGGCGATATCTGACTTCTAACTCAATAAACTTTTCAAAATCATCGATATAATCAGTAAATTTTTCGACATGGCCTTTTTGGGGATCGGCTAACATGCGCCCCGAGCGCCCCTGCCCACGATGATCAAGAATAAAAACATCATAACCTAAGTGATAAAAATCATACGCCACTTCAGGGTATTTCATGTAGCTTTCACTACGACCAGGAGAAATGACAATAGCTTTATGATGCTTCGGATGAATAAAACGAACATAGTGGATAGGAATATCATCGACGCCCTGAAAATGCAGTTCTTCACGACGCTGCCAGAAGTCTAAAAGCGGACCATTCGCAAAAGCTGAAAACTGAGTTTCTCGCGTTAACCAGCGCTTTTTTAGGCTTTCAGGCGTCATCCTACAGTTCCTTATTTATTCATTCATAACCTTCAAGGTGGTCTCGGATGAGAGTCATAAACGACTCGCCAAAACGCTCCAGTTTGCGTTCACCAACACCATTAATTAGCAACAATTCTGCGGAAGTTGTCGGAACATGTTCTGCCATTTCGATTAATGTAGCATCGTTAAAAACTACAAATGGCGGGATATTGTCCTCATCTGCTATCGACTTACGTAATTTTCGCAGTTTGGCAAACAGCTTCTTATCATAGTTGCCATGGTAAACTTTGTTTTGCTGATTACGGCTTTTTGTGACTAAAACCCGTGGTACGGCAAGCTGTAACGCAGATTCCCCGCGTAAAATGGGCCTTGCCGCTTCCGTTAACTGCAGCGCGGAAAAATGAGTAATGTTTTGAGTGATCATCCCTAAGTGGATCAATTGACGGATCACACTTATCCAATGTTCATTGCTTTGCTCTTTGCCGATACCATAAACAGGTAATTTATCATGGCCTAAATCACGAATGCGTTGGTTATTTGCCCCGCGCAATACTTCAACAATATAGCCGATACCAAAGCGCTGACCAACACGATAAATGCAAGAAAGTGCTTTTTGAGCATCAATTAACCCATCGTATTGCTTTGGTGGGTCTAAACAAATATCACAGTTACCACAAGGCTGCTGACGGTTTTCGCCAAAGTAGTTAAGTAGAACTAAACGACGACAAGTTTGCGCTTCAGCAAAGGCAGCAATGGCATTAAGTTTGTGCCGTTCAATATCCTGTTGCATGCCTGCGGGTTTTTCTTCAAGACAACGACGCAGCCACGCCATATCCGCAGGGTCATAAAATAAGACAGCTTCAGCTTCAACACCATCGCGCCCTGCTCGCCCAGTCTCTTGGTAGTAAGCCTCGATATTACGTGGGATATCAAAGTGCACCACAAAACGGACATTTGATTTGTTTATCCCCATACCAAATGCAACTGTCGCAACGACAATCTGTAAATTATCTTTTAAAAATGCATCCTGTACCCACTCACGCTGTTGGCTATCTAACCCTGCATGGTAAGCTGCAACACTTAATCCACGTTTTTGCAAACGTTCCGCGGTTTCTTCCACTTTGCTACGGCTATTACAATAAACAATACCTGCTTTGCCTTTTTGGCCTTTAATGAAAAACCAAAGCTGATCTAAAGGCTTATATTTTTCGACCAAGGTGTAACGGATATTCGGCCTATCAAAACTACTGATATGAACGAGTGGATCATGGAGTTCCAATAAGCGGATAATATCGGTTCGTGTGGTTTCATCGGCCGTTGCGGTTAGTGCCATAACAGGCACATTGGGTAACGCTTGGCGCAACTGCCCTAATGCACGATATTCAGGCCGAAAATCATGTCCCCATTGAGAAATGCAGTGAGCTTCATCCACCGCTAATAACGTGATGTCCCAGCTTGAAAGCTGATTGAGAAAATAATCAGTTAATAGCCGCTCAGGGGCAACATACAACAATTTGATCTCACCACTGCTGCATAACTCCATGATTTGACGCTGTTCTAACGGAGTTTGAGATGAGTTTAAACAGGCCGCATTCACACCATGCAAACGTAGCTGGTCAACCTGATCTTTCATCAAGGAAATAAGCGGTGAAACCACCAACGTCACGCCTTGCTTTACAAGCGCAGGGACTTGATAACACAAGGACTTTCCACCACCCGTTGGCATTAATACTAAACAATCACGGTTATCTAAAATAGCACCGATGACCGCATCTTGGCCTGGACGAAATGACTGATAACCAAACGTGCTATTAAGCACGTTTTCAGCCAGTGAAAGTTGGTTAATGACACAAGCAGTGGACACAAACTTCCTCTATTTCTAAAACAAGTCGCTGCCCATGTGAGCAGCGAAATTGTTGGTTTATGACACGGCAATTTAGCCTTGTCAGATAATATGGGGCGATGGGGAATCTAAACTACATCATATCGTTTAGCATAACACCAATACCAAAACGTGTTTGGCGATAATTGTAGTCTATCATTGACTCACCATAACCGCTAAATAACTGGGTATAAAATCGCACATGTTTACTGATTGGATAACTCCAACCTAATTCTGCACCACCATACCCTGTATTCCAATTATAACGACCAGTAGTAGTAAAGACACTGTCCCCCAACGCATAGCCGACTTTTACACGGTAATATCCCATGTATTTTGTGATGTCTGAGTTATCATCACTGCCTTCACTTTCATGAATGCGATACCACGGTTTGAGATCAACCTGCCAATTTCCATTTTGCGCCATGGCTCGTGCATAAATACGGTTCCAACTGCGGGATGTAGGGTCAGAGCGACCATTGGATTCATGGTTAAAACCCGTTTCAAATTCACGTAGGGTCCAGCCTGCAAATTGATAATCAGTTAACCAACCGACAAATACTTGGGGCTCGTAATTAGTTTCCCTAAAAGGGGAGGATTCTTGTTTATTACTCAGCTGCCACCAAGAACGCTGAGTATACGAAACCGCTAAAATAGAGTCATCCCCAGCAATACCCGCCCAAAGTGGAAATGCTAAGCTTAATTGAAATTTAACTTCATCCTTTAACGCATCATCACCCCAGTTATAACTGGAGATTGCGTTTTTATTCATCGAAGAGGTATAGGTATAAATAATGTAATTAGATTCATAAGGATACAAAACAAATGGATTATCATAATTTTGCAATAAACCAGAAATAATGCTACCGCGAATTGGCGTGTTATCCTTTATATTCTGATCAGCTTGAACATCCGTATTTTCAGTAGCAAACAGTGAAGCAGACCAAAAACAGAGCACTGCACTTATCAACATCGGTAAAGCGCGCATTAGTCATTCCTATTTTCAGTGTCATAAAAATAAAGTTTGTCCTATTTTACACACAAAACTGCTTTGCTGTTGAAAGATTATTCATATGTTTGTTAGAGACATAGTTAATACATAATGCTAACGTTCTATTTACATATTATTTAAGGGATGAAACCGATGAATGACCGTACTTATTCTTTAGAAGAAGCCAGTGAGCTAATGAGCCACGCATTTATCTATAAAATGCCTTTTAATCAGCTAATCGGTATTAAACTGGCACACATTAACGATGATTTTGTTCAACTCACCATTGAGAATCGCCAAGAGTTGATCGGCAATTTTACGCAAAATATTCTACATGGTGGCGTGATTGCTTCTATTTTGGATGTTGCTGGCGGGATGGTGTGCATTAACCGCATTTTACAGCGCATTAATCCGCTCACTCATTCTGAAATTGTCGATAAAATGTCTCGCATGGGCACCATTGATTTACGTGTCGATTATTTGCGTCCAGGTCGCGGAGAGGTATTTACAGCGAGTGCAAGCTTATTGCGGGATGGTAATAAGATTGCTGTCACGCGTTGTGAATTACATAATGAAAATAATCAACATATTGCAACGGCAACGGCAACTTATCTCGTAGGATAAACCAATCTTGTAAATAATTAGTTACCTAGTAAACTAATAGCTTGTAAAAAAACATGAGCAATGTCACATTAGAAGCATCAAAAATCGAGCCGCATGATCTGCATAATCTACGGCTCGTTATCTCTGTATAAGTTTCTTTTTTGTCTTTAATTCAATTTCAGAGCCAACAATGAGCCAGCAAAATACTACCAAAGGCGTGTTATGTGCCTTAGGCGCCTATTTTATTTGGGGTGTCGCCCCTATTTATTTTAAAAGCATCCAAGAAGTGCCCGCAGAAGAAATCCTGACTCATCGTATTATTTGGTCATTTTTCTTTATGCTTTTGTTATTAACTGTAACACGGCACTGGAGTTATCTACGCCAAGTTATCAAGCAACCAAAGAAAATATTAATTTTAGGTGTTACCGCAACCACGATTGCCTGTAACTGGCTGATCTATATTTGGGCTGTCAATAATGGTCATATGCTACAAGCCAGCCTTGGCTATTTTATTAACCCGCTCGTTAACGTCTTATTTGGGATGCTATTTCTACAAGAACGTTTCCGCCGCATGCAATGGATAGCCGTAGGTCTCGCTTTAACTGGCGTTTTAATCCAATTGTGGCAATTCGGTTCTGTTCCCGTGATTGGCTTAAGTCTTGCTGTAACCTTCGCAACTTATGGATTATTACGTAAAAAATTAGGGGTTGATGCACAAATTGGAATGACCTTTGAAACACTTTGGTTACTCCCTGTCGGCATTATCTTCCTGTTATTCTTTGCAGACAGTCCGACTAGCAATATGGCAATGAATGATTGGCATCTCAATGCATTATTAATTGCTGCTGGGGTTATTACTACGGTGCCATTACTGTTATTTACTGAAGCGGCTAATCATTTAAGACTATCAACATTAGGCTTCTTCCAATACATGGGGCCAAGTATTATGTTCTTATTGGCAGTGTTTATGTATGGCGAAGTCATGACATCTGAGTTGCTAATCACCTTTGGTTTTATCTGGGTTGCATTAATTTTATTTACATTAGATGCATTATATACTCAACAAAAACTGAGAAAAAAATAACGCTTATTGTATTTTTGTATCTCAATTAGCTGTTCATTAGCCCTAAACTCAAACACCAGCGTCCGTTTTATATTTAAATCGGTGTTGGTGTTTCATTATATGGAACCAAAACAATTAATTTAATTAATGAAAGAGATTTCATGAATTTAATTTTCAATGTCCTATGTCTTTTATTTTTAAATAACCGTAAATAAAATAGATTAATTATCATTAAATATCCTTACCTCTCTTCCGTAACCAACAATATGACATAAAAATCAAAGAGTTAGACCCGACTAATTAAGCTTGATTTTCTTCTTAAAATGATTATTATTTAACTTATCTTAAATTCACTTCAATTAATATCTCATCTACTAAACAACTTATTGAAATAAAAGTAGTTGTTTATTTTTTTCAATTAATGATTGCTTAATAGGAACTTGGTAATTATATTGTACGCCGTTTGTATTCACCCCAGCGGATGGTGATGGTCCGATTCATCACTGACGTTTCATTAAAGTGCGCACGATGACATTCAATTTAAGATGTCCTGGTGCGAGGTTTTCTGAAATTGAATACAGCCGGCTCTAAAATTTAATTTAATACAATCATGTAGCGGTAAGGCTCTAAATAATTCGGAAACACAACTAGGCGGCAAGCAAGAGAGTCGCTAGGAACATACAAAAGTATGTGACTAGGGCGAACGCGCAAAACCACAATCTTGTGATTCGAAGTATGACGAGTGTGACTCTAAATAATTCAGAAACACAACTAGGCGGCAAGCAAGAGAGTCGCTAGGAGCATACAAAAGTATGTGACTAGGGCGAACGCGCAAAACCACAATCTTGTGATTCGAAGTATGACGAGTATGACTCTAAATAATTCGGAAACACAACTAGGCGGCAAGCAAGAGAGTCGCTAGGAGCATACAAAAGTATGTGACTAGGGCGAACGCGCGAAGCCAACAACGTTGTGATTCGAAGTATGACGAGTACGGCTGCATTTTAGGTTCACTCCGCCTGTGCATTCAGACAGAGTTGACGTTGTTAAGGGCTTTTGGGAAGGGCTTCAAAATGCAACAGAATACCGTTCAAATGAAACGCGTACTGACCACTCCTGCGTTAGTTTTTTTCGGGCTGGCCTATATGGTGCCACTCGGGATTTTCACCACCTATGGGCAAGTCACTGTATTAAGTGAAGGGCATCTCCCTGTCGCTTATTTAATTACATTAGCTGCCGTCTTCTTCACTGCTATGAGCTATTGTCGTATGACTAGCGCACTCCCACTTTCGGGGTCGGCCTATTCTTATGTGCAAAAAACCTTTGGCGGCACACTCGGCTTTTTAGTGGGTTGGGCGCAATTGCTCGACTATCTATTTCTACCGATCATCAACTACATTGCCATTGGGATCTTCGTTCATGAAGCTTTCCCTGATATTCCAATGTATGTGATTATTTGCAGTACCATCACTATTGTTAGCATTATGAATATTTTGGGAATTAAGTTAGTTTCCTCAATGAATATGCTAATCATTTTGATGCAAATTGTGTTTATTGGCGTGTTTTTATACTTAAGCTTTAAAACATCATTTGTATTGGATACTGATGCCTTATTAGCGCCAATTACAGTCATGGCAGATCAAGTACCAGGACTCTTTGCGGGAGCCGCCGTCTTATGTCTAGCATTCTTAGGCTTTGACGCGATTTCAACCATGGCGGAAGAAACCAAAGATGCACGTAACGCATTACCAAAAGCGATTTTATACACTGTATTTATCGCTGGTACCTTATTTGTGGTTATTTCCTATGGTGCGCATTTAGTGTACCCAATGTGGCAAGATTTCATTCCGAATACAGATATTGCTAGCCTTGCGGTGATGAAACAAGTTGGCGGTGCGATGATGGCATCCAGCTTTATTACCGCTTATGTGATTGGTGTTTTTGCTTCTGCGATGACATCACAAGCCAGTATCGTGCGGATTTTCTATGCAATGGGCCGTGAGGGTGTACTACCTCGTTCACTGTTTGCTTATTTGCACCCAAGGCTTAATACACCAATTTATTCAATTATCTTTGTTGCGGTTGCGTCCTTGCTTTCGCTAGTACTGTCTTTAAGCATGGTCGCCTCGATGATCAGCTTTGGTGCCCTTATTGCATTCACCTTCGTGAACTTATCGGTCATTAAGCATTTTTATATTGATCGCAAAGCGTCATTAGATAATACAAAAATTATTACCTGCCTTATCATGCCTTCCATTGGTGTTGTTCTCACCTTATGGTTATGGACAAGCCTTGATAGCGAAGCCTTTAAGGTCGGTTTATGGTGGTTAGCAGCAGGTGCCGTTTATTTGGCATTGCTCACCCATGGCTTTACTCGTCGTCCACCTGCAATTTCTGACGATGAAACTGAGATGATTATTAACTAATCATTCAAAGCCTAATAAATGATTACGGGGAAAGCATTAGCCTTCCCCGTTGTTTTTTTAGCTCTGGCTCTTCTCAAGCGCCACTGATACAGACGGTTTACAATGAATAATCAATTTGCTGACGTTATTTATTTTAACGGTTATATCTATACCGCAGATACTCAAGACCGCATCGTTGATGCGATTGCTGTTCGTGATGGTTATGTCTTAGCCACAGGCTCGTCTGATGAGCTTCATCAATTCGTTGGGCCAGAAACGGAAAGTATCGATTTAGAAGGCAAAATGATGATGCCTGGCATCATTGATGGCCATATGCACCCTTTTTGGGGGGGAATTCAATTATTCGGCTGCCATTTAAACTATGAATCACTGACCATTAATCAAATTCTCGAACGTGTACAAGATCACTTAGATAAAGACCCACGTACGGGTGAAAATGATTGGTTAAAAGTCACTGCTTGGTTACGCCAAGGCATGATCCCCGCAGGTATTGATATGTACCGCGAAGACATGGACAAACTGAATACCAAACGCCCTGTCGTGCTCTTTTCGAACGATTGCCACACATTGCTTGCCAATAGCCGTGCTCTCGAGCTCTTCGGTATTACCAAAGACACCCCTGAGCCACCAGATGGTAAAATTGGTAAATATGAAAATGGTGAACTTAACGGTATTTTAGAAGATGCCCCTGCGATGCGTGCTGCTGATAGCATCCCTTCTATTCGTGATGACCAAGCGATTGAAGTTGCAGAGCTCGTGCAAAAAGTGCTTAATCAGCAAGGTGTTACCATGGTGATGGACGCCCGAGTTTCTGAGCAACAACTCGAGGCATTTGCACAATTACAACAACGCGGTGACCTCACAATTCGTTTCCAAGCGGCTCGTGAAATCACGCCAGATGAAACGCCTAATGTGGCCTCTGTTGCTGCTGCAGTTGAGAAAGCGGTTGCCTTCGCTAAAAAATGGCACCAAGCTGATTGGACTCCAACACCAGGTATCGGTTTAAATAATATTAAGATGTTTGTCGATGGTGTGATGCAATTTCCAACCATGACGGCGTCATTATTACAGCCTTATCGCATTAACCAAGGTACCGATGATGCACCAAATTGGGTTGAAACCGACAACTATGGCGACCTCTATTTCACTGCTGAAATCCTCGATGAGCTAATGGAAAAAATTGCAGCGGCAGGCTATGACCCACACTTGCATACCGTTGGCGAAGGTGCCGTTTCGATTGTTTTAGATGCCATCGAAAAAATGCGTGCAGCTCACCCTGAAAAAGATATTCGCCCAGGCCTAGCACACAACGAACTTGTTCATGCGGATGATTACGCACGCTTTGCTCGCTTAAAAACCATTGCTTGCTTGTCTTTCCAGTGGGCAGCACCAACACCTGAGTTGGCTGCATTTGAAAAGAATATGCTGGGTGAAGAACGTTTTGAGCAATTAGAGCCAATCGCTAAATTTGTTGATGCTGGTGCAGTTGTCGCATTTGGTAGCGACTGGCCTATCGATGACTTTGATGAGTGGTATGACTTAAAAGTGGCAGCAACACGCCGAGGCCGTGATATTAATGGCCAACAAGCACCACGACTAGATAATGACCGAAACCTGACTGTGACTGAAGTTCTTCGCAGCGCAACGATTGACTCGGCTTATGCACAGCACCGAGAAGACGTCCTTGGTTCATTAGAAGCAGGTAAATTCGCAGATATGATTGTATTGGATCGTAATGTATTTGAAATCCCTGCGGATGATATTGAAAATGTAAAAGTACTGCGTACGATTATCGGCGGAAAAACGGTTCATATTGCTTAGTAGTTGTCTTTATTTAATTATTTAAAATAAAGCGATGACAAAATAAACACCCCATGGATTAAATAAAACCTTGGGGTGTTTTTAATTGAGTGCTTAATTCCAAAACCTAACACAATTAAAAAGAGAAATTACGAGGGAATTAACGCCTTCGTAATACAACATTATTCTTAGTAAGAAAATATTGTCTGAACAACCGTATTTCGATGACTAATCACGACATAACATACTCTGTCGCGTATTAATAACGAAATACCTAACACGGTAATACACGCCGATATAAACGCAATCACTGCGAACTTGCTCATTTCCCTTGACCTCTTAATTAATTCTAACTGTCTAGGTTTGGATTGGGCCTCGTTGGTGAATAACAACAACGGGGCTTTTTCATTTCTGATCCAAAATAAGTTACTTGAACCAGAAAGGCTCAAGCACCCAACAGTAGAGTAGCAAAATTTTATATTTTTAGCACATTTAATCTCAGAAAAGCATTTATTCAAAACACTTGATTTAGATATTAAAAAAAATAATTAAATATCGATTTAAATAAAAATCTATTTTTAACTTGTTATTTAAGTTATTAACTTTAGGAAAAAGGCTAAATTTTTCATTAAAAAAAATAACGCTTGCAAAAAAAAATATATCTCGATAATATCCGCAGCGTTTTCTATTCAATAACAAACTGCAAGGAGGTTTATCATGACAACAACTAATCACACTCTTTGCGGGCATACTCAGTACTAGATTTTTTCTATTCAGTTTTGCCTGCTAATTCACCTTATTTTTTAATTAGAAATGAGTTAATGACTTATGGGCAATACCTTTCATTCTGTGAGCGAACACGTGAGTTATATCGCCACAGAAGCAACATGGATTGAAAGTAAAGCAATCCAACAATTACAAATTACTGCTAACTTACCTGATATGGTATCCGTTGTTGGCATGCCAGATCTCCATCCTGGCCGTGGATACCCAGTTGGTGCAGCATTTTTTTCCGCCAAACGATTCTACCCTGCCCTTGTCGGCAATGACATTGGCTGCGGAATGAGTTTGTTTCAAACAGATATCAAAAAATCTAAAGTTAACCTCGATAAACTGGAAAAACAGCTTTCTGAAATGCCAGACCACGCCCCGTTAGCATGGCTTGATGAGCATGTCCCTAATGACATGCAATCACATGATTTTATGGCATCACTAAGTTCTATTGGTGGCGGTAATCATTTTGCTGAATTTCAATCAATCGATGAAATATTACAGCCTAAATTATTTGCCGAAAGCGGTTTAAATAAACAACAGTTGCTGTTACTCGTTCACAGTGGCTCCCGTGGTTTAGGGCAAACTATCTTACGTCAACATGTGGAACGTCACAGCCACAACGGACTTTATGAAGACTCTGATGATGCAAAAGAATACCTACATGCGCATCAGTGTGCACTCAATTTTGCACAGGTAAACCGACGTTTAATTGGCTTACGCCTGTTGCAACAAGTTAAAGCAACAGGGGAGCTGAGCTTAGATATCAACCATAATTTAGTTGAGCCCTATAATATCAACGGGATTGATGGCTGGCTTCATCGTAAAGGCGCAACGCCTTCTGATCGAGGTTTTGTTGTAATCCCAGGCTCACGAGGGGATTACAGTTATTTAGTCGCCCCTCAGCCGAATGAAGCTTGTCTTAATTCTCTTGCTCATGGCGCGGGTCGCAAGTGGATGCGAACTGAATGCAAAGGACGATTATCACACCGTTATACACCGCTTCAGCTCTCTCGAACTGCATTAGGTAGTCGTGTTATTTGTGCAAATAAACAGTTGATTTACGAAGAAGCCCCACAATCTTATAAGTCTATTGATACCGTGATTGAAAGTATGGCGAATATGGGTGTTATTCAGGTCGTGGCTCGGCTAAAGCCCGTTATCACGTATAAAACCAGTGGAGAATGTTAATTATGTTATTACAATTTTCCTCTGCACAAGGCCCTGCAGAATGCTGCATTGCGGTTGAAAAAGCCCTAGCCTGTTTTTTACAAGAAGCAACAAATCTTCGGGTAACCATTGATATTCTAGAGTCATTCCCCTCCAGACATGGGTTAAAATCCGCTTTGCTTTCTCTTGAAGGAGAGCATGCGGAACAGCTACTCCAAACTTGGTGTGGAACGGTGCAATGGCAATGCCAGAGCCCTTTACGCCCTCGTCACAAACGAAAAAATTGGTTTATGAGTGTGACCACTTTTTCACCAATTCAACCGATTGAAGACAATGAAATCGAATTTGAATTCACTAAAGCTCAAGGTGCTGGAGGGCAGCATGTGAATAAAACCTCATCTGCTGTTAGAGCAAGGCATGTTGCAACGGGGATCACCGTAAAAGTTCAATCTGAACGTAGCCAACATGCGAACAAAAAATTGGCTAAACAGTTGATACAATGGAAGCTTAATGAGCATCAATCACAACAATTAAATGCATTGGATAAGCAGCGCCATCTTTCTCATTACCAAATTGAGAGAGGAAATGCGACCATTATCTTTGAAGGTAAAGAATTTAAGCGATTGATATAAAATAAAAATTAGTCACCCTTGATTTATAGGGTGGCTAATTGGACAAACTTAACTATGCTCTACACAACATCGAGTATGTCTCTACAGATTGCCTTGCAATAGAACTCTCTGTTCCACCCAATGTGACCCCGTCTTGTAATGGAAAGCTGGCTATTTGCTCTCTTAGCATTACATCACTGCTTGATTGCTGAACAAAGCCATTATTCATTAACTCATTTTTAAAGTCATAAGATGTGTGATAAATTAATTCAAAAGCTGATTCAATTTCTTCTATTTTTTTATTCACCGCATCGAGCGTCACTTGATAATCTTTGTTTTCTGCTTCAAGATAGTTAATTAAATTCTCATCTTTATTATCTGATTTAATTTCATTTTTTATTTGTTTTTTATTAAAACCGATTAAGCCTTCAAGTTCTTTTCGATATTCTTTTTCTTCATTTAAAATATTTAGATACTTATCTCTATTAAAAAATAAATTCATAACTTAATCCACCCTTATAATTTCTATTTAAATTAATGATAAATTAGTCGTTATTTATAGCCGTATGTAAATGGCAAAATTAAAATAACCAAATTATTCAGGAATTCAACATCTATTTCATTATCGAATGAACAGTTAACTGCCTGCCTCCTTTCAGAGGCGGCATAGAGGGGTATATGCTAGAGATTTTTTTCAGTTAAAAACCAACCAGCTATACTTTCACGTTTTTGTTCTGTAGGTAGTACTTCATGAGGGAACTCTTCTGACATAAAAAAGATCATTCTTCCCGCTAAAGGCTCTAACTTAAACAAATGATTATCTTCTTTATCAAAAACAACTAATTCACCACCATCCCCTAATTTCCATAATTCATTCATATATAAAACTGTTGTTACCTTACGACGACCAGCACCTCTAGGGTTATCAAGGTGTTTTTTATAAAAACCACCATTGGGATAACGGCAAAAATGAGTTTCAAAGTCCCGCAATCCTAAATACAGTTGGCAATTTAGTGCTTGCCGTATTTCCTCCATTTGTTCCATATAAAAAGCAATGGGGGTTCCCATCTCTGGTTCTAACCAAACGGTTTGATCACCGCGAACCGCTTTGTTGCTTTGTAATGAATCTCGATGCCCAATACGCGCATCTTGCAATGCATTTGGTATACATTGTTTTATTTTTTGGATATCTGACAGGGTCAGAAAATCATCCCACACATACCAACCTTGTGAGGAAAGTGAATCAATAAGTTTATGAATTGACATGATGAATATTAGGAAGGTTATTCGGTAAAACTTTATACGTCATGGCGCAAAAAAAATAAAATTAAAAACTTAAATCTTGATGATTAGCCCAATAAATCAAACTCTATCACTACTACAAAGCACCCTCTTCAATAAGGCAACTCATTGATATCTATAAGCCGCCTGCTTGAAACTAAATATAGGGCATCTAAAATACCCTCAAATAACTAGCAGAAAGCTGTTCTTTCTCTACCACCATATAAACATAAACGAGGCTTGCTTTGAATCGCATCATTCTTTTCTAAAACTAGACTACCCCCATATTGCAATGGTTTAAAGCTTGCTATTTGATCACTCAATAACTGACCAGCACTCGATTTTACACTTTGTAGGCTAGCATGTTCTAGCGCTTCAAGCCTCGCTTGGTTATATTCCTTTATCAGTTGAACTGTTGATGTTCTCACATCGATTAATAATCCATTGATATGTATACTTTCATTATTAACTTGAATAATATATTCTTTCAATTTTTTAGATTTCGAATTAATTAATTGGTGAGATATCTTTTTAACTAAAATAGTGTTTTTAAATTTTTCATCTGATGCACTGTGGTTTTTATTAATCTCTTCTTGCGTTTTTTTTATTTCATAAGCCAGCTCTTTTCCATCAAAATTCTGATTTGAAAATGATACTACCCCCTCTTCCAGCTCTGATTTTTTATTCAAAACAACCCGTTTCATTCTCTCTATATTTTTACGGTGTTTTTCTAAAACTATATTTAATTGATTAGATATTGATTGAGCCTCTAATATTGACAAACCTGAGTTTGACTTGCCCGTTTTATCTATTTGATGCGCGATAGTCTTTAGTTCAAAATAAGCTTTTGATATTGAATTCTCTAAACGTGTTAGCCTTTTATTTAGCTTATTTAAAATAATATCAATATTTCCCATTTTCTCATTACTTAATGAAAATTTAATGTCCATATAACCATTCCTTTTAATTAATATAAAAAACAAAGTGAACTAACCATAAAATATTAGTTGAATTACAAAGAATTTACTAATTTAGTTTTTATATATAAAACTGAGAATGATTATTTTTATTTACGAATAATTGATATAAAAACACCGCCAATTGGCGGTGTTAAGAAAACAAATCTATAAGGTTTCTAACCTTGCATAAGAAGCTACCAGCCACTTAATCCCTTGACCTTGAAACGCAATTTGTAAGCGACAATGCTCACCACTTCCCTCAAGGTTAATAATCGTGCCTTCACCAAATTTTGGATGCATCACACGCTGCCCTAAAGCATAACCTGAATCATTTTGGCTGATAGGTGTACCAAGGCGTTGATGACTCACAGGACGTGAAACTGTAGCCCGAAGACGAACCTCTTCCACACATTCCGTTGGTAGTTCACCTATAAAACGCGATGGGCGGTGGTAAACTTCTTTGCCATATAAACGGCGGCTTTCTGCATACGTGATGGTGAGCTTTTCCATGGCTCGGGTGATACCGACGTAAGCTAATCGGCGCTCTTCTTCTAAACGACCGCTTTCATCCATCGACATTTGACTTGGGAACATCCCTTCTTCCATTCCCACAATAAAGACAACGGGGAATTCCAAACCTTTGGCAGAGTGCAGAGTCATTAATTGAACGGCATCTTGGCTTACATCTGCTTGCCCTTCACCTGACTCAAGTGCAGCATGAGATAAAAAAGCCTGTAATGGCATGAGATCTTGGTCTTCTTCTTGATAACTGAAATCACGAGTCGCATTGACGAGCTCTTCCAAGTTTTCAATTCGAGCCTGTGCTTTTTCACCTTTTTCTTGTTCATACATTGCACGTAGGCCTGAGTCATTAATCACTCTATCCGCTTGGACATGTAATGGCATATCTTGGGTTTCTTTCGCTAGCGCATCAATAAGCTCTAAAAAGCGTTCGATAGAAGCCGCTGCGCGACCACCAAGGACTTGCTCACGAAGTAAGTACTCGCAACTTTCCCATAATGTTAATTGCTGGTCACGTGCAGTTTGGCGAACTGTATCTAATGTACGTTCACCAATCCCACGCGTAGGCGTATTCACGACTCGCTCGAACGAAGCATCATCATTACGATTAGCAATCAACCTTAAATAGGACAGCGCATCTTTAATTTCTTGGCGCTCGAAAAAGCGCTGCCCACCATAAATACGATACGGCATCGCACTTTGAATTAAGGCTTCTTCAAGTACACGAGATTGGGCATTACTACGGTATAACATGGCGCAATCTTGTAAAGCACCGCCATTTTCTTGCCATTGTTTAATGCGCCCAACGACATAACGAGCTTCATCTAATTCATTAAATGCACAATAAAGAGAAATCGGTTCGCCGTCTCCGCCTTCAGTCCATAAATTTTTCCCTAAACGGTCGCTATTATTGGCAATTAACGTATTTGCGGCTTTTAGAATATTGTTAGTTGAACGGTAGTTTTGTTCAAGACGGATAGTTTCTGCACCTGGAAAATCATTGAGGAAACGCTGAATATTTTCAACTTGCGCACCACGCCAGCCATAAATTGATTGGTCATCATCCCCAACGATCATGACTTTGCCCGTTTCACCCGCCAGCACACGGATCCATGCATATTGAATGCTATTTGTATCTTGGAATTCGTCCACTAAAATATTGGTGAAACGTTCACGATAATGTTGCAGCACATGGGGTTTATTCAGCCATAACTCGTGGGCCCGCAACAGCAACTCTGCAAAATCCACCAGACCTGCGCGGTCACACGCTTCTTGATAAGCCTGGTAGACTTTTAACCATGTTGCCTCAACAGGGTTACCATAACTTTCAATATGTTGCGGACGAAGGCCTTCATCTTTTTTGCCATTGATGTACCACATTCCTTGGCGAGGAGGCCATTGCTTTTCGTCAAGGTTCATCGCTTTAAGCAAGCGACGAATTAACCGGTATTGGTCATCGCTATCTAAAATTTGAAAATCTTGCGGTAAATTCGCATCCATATAATGTTGGCGTAACAAACGGTGTGCTAAACCGTGGAATGTACCAATCCACATGCCGCCTTCACTACTTCCAATCAATTGATTGATCCGATGACGCATTTCAGCCGCGGCTTTGTTGGTAAATGTCACCGCCATAATTGAAAATGGTGAAGCATTTTCAACGGACATCAACCATGCAATTCGGTGTACCAATACGCGCGTTTTCCCACTCCCTGCTCCCGCAAGAACAAGTAAATTGGTACGCGGGGCTGCAACCGCTTCGCGCTGTTTGTCGTTTAGACCTTCAAGCAGATAAGAGACGTCCATAGTTACCATCAAAGCAAAACAGTGGCAAACACCACTGTATTTTTATACATGAAAAATGATTATACCAATGATAAGAGAGATTCCAACTGGGAAATTTCAACGTGTGGTAATAAACGCACGTCTTTTTCTTCCATCAGTGTTTTTTGACTTGGGTTTATCCAGCAAGCTTGCATACCACTATTAATCGCCCCCTCAACATCAGTGAGTAAATTATCCCCCACATGTAAAATAAATTGTGGTTCGATATCTAAGCGCTGTGCCGCTAACCGGTACATATCACAAAAAGGCTTGGAACGTCCATCGGGACCAGCTTTTAAAACAAACTGAAAATACTCACCCAGACCACACGCTTCAGGCTGTGCATTGCCGTTAGTGATAGCAACAAGTGGGACTTTCTCAGCGAGCTGAATTAATGTTCTGTGTGTTGATTCAGGGATATCTATTTGATTACGCCAATAGGTAAAATGCGCCATAATATCATCCGCACCTTTTTCGGCGTTTTCCCGCGAATAACCATAATGGCAAAACATCATTTTCGATGAAAGCCAGCGCCAACGTGAAATGTCGTGGAAAATTTCAGGTTCTTGTTCTTCCACTAAACGACGAAAAGCATATAAATCATCGTTACTAAAATGATTGAATTGTGGGTCATATTCACGCACAAAACGTAAAACTTCTTCTTCCGTTTTATCAATAACAGGGTGGTTATCGTAAAGCGTGTCATCCAAATCAAACGTAATCGCTTTAATTGGCGATAGCGGACGGTAAAAATGCATTAAGGTTTCTCCCTCTTTGCTCTCGGATGAGCCACATCATAAACGTTTGCTAAGTGCTGGAAGTCTAGGTGCGTATAAATTTGTGTTGTCGATAAGTTCGCATGCCCTAAAAGTTCCTGCACTCCACGTAAATTACCACTTGATTCAAGGATATGTGTCGCAAAAGAGTGGCGTAATTTGTGCGGGTTAATATGGCTATTAACCCCTTGTTTGATACCCCATTGTTCAAACCGCTTTTGAACATTTCGATTAGAAATTCGCTTGCCACTTTGAGTAGAAATAAATACGGCGTCGTCTTCTGGTTCATACAATTCGCGCATTTCTAACCAGCGCTGTAACCAACTTACGGCAGTTTTTCCCAGTGGAATTTTGCGTTCTTTACTGCCTTTACCCATCACCCAGACTTCACCCGTTGTTAAATCAAGATGACGGAGATTTAACCCGACCAGTTCCGACAAACGCAGCCCTGCACCATACATCACTTCGAGCATGGTTCTGTCTCGAACAACCAGTGGATCACCACTGTCCATATTGAGAAGCTGGGAAACCTCATCCACATCCATGTTCTTCGGTAGGCGTTTTTTGGCCTTCGGCGCTTGAATCGCCTTTGCTGGGTTTGCTGGCAGTTCACCTTGATGAACCATCCAATCACAAAAACTTCTTAAGGCAGAAAGCCGTAGCGCCATACTCGCTGCTTGAAGGCCAGCTTTTCGACTTTTTGCTGCAATGTTGCGAACTAACGTAGTATCGAGTTTCTGCCACTCATCAATTTTCAACGAAACCAGCATTTCAACAATGACACTAAGCTGACGCCGATAGTTTGTTATCGTTACAGGACTTAATCTACGCTCAACACGCAGGTAACGTAGAAAGGCTTCAATTTGGATCATCAGCCCTTCTGGCTGAACCCCTACAGGCGCTCTATCCATTGGCATAATAACCTCGGAAGAATTTGCGCGACTTTTTCTAACATGACGGTGCCCATACCATGCTGATAATGTTCACGATTACGACTAGTAAAAATGACCATTCCCGATTCACCATGCTGGCCAAATAGTGAAATTGCAACAGAGCCGACATTCAACGCATCAGGTAATAACAACTGAATTTCAGGGCCATTTAAGCGACCAAGGTAATTGCGTCGTTCGCCAAACCGTTGAATCCTCACAGGTTCAAAAACGCGACGGGAAATGACTAATTGATGCGCATCGAGGGGGGCTGACAAGCGCCAGCTATCACTAAATAAGCGAACCGAAGCACCTGATAAACCGAGTTTTTTTGCCCAACGATTCAGCGCTTGTAGCATTTCTTGTAAACTTTTTGATGATGACATTTCAATCACCAGCAGTAATAACTCATCAAAAAGCTCCACATTTTCATGTGCTTGTTCAACCATAAAACGGATATCTTGCTCGAGCTGTTTAATTTTGATCCGTTGACGGCTCATCACTAACTCAGGCAAGGAAACCGCTCCGTTCACTACGTGAGGAACATTTATTTGCTCAACAAGCGTTGGATGGCGCAGAAAAAAATAAGGATTGTCCTTTAAATACTGCATCACACCATGTTCATCCATTTGATGAATTTGTTCGGATGCTTTTTCAGTTTTATCCATACTATCCTCTTAGCCCTTTCAAGATTAGACGTGGATCACTCCATCATAAACATGTGCCGCAGGGCCCGTCATATACAAAGGCGTTCCAGGTCCATCCCAAGAAATAGCAAGGGACCCCCCTGGTAAATCAACTCTGACTCGCTTAGCCAATAAACCTTGAGAAATCCCAACAGCAACGGCGGCACACGCACCACTACCACACGCTTGAGTTTCCCCTGCACCACGTTCATAAACACGCAAACGGATATGCTCTGCGCTAACTATTTCCATAAAACCAATATTAGCACGCTCAGGAAAACGCTCATGACTTTCAAGTGCAGGTCCTAAAATTTCGACTTCTGCAGTATGGATGCTTTCCACTTGAATAACGCAATGTGGGTTACCCATTGAAACTACACCGCATAATACTGTACGTTCTTGAGCGCGGATAATATAGGTTTTTTCTTCTTTAACAGCGCGAAATGGAACTCTTTGCGGCTCGAAATCAGGCTCACCCATATTAACGCTAACATCATCATTTTCATTAATGGTTAATGTCATACGTCCAGATTGGGTGCTAACTTTAATTTTTTGCTTATTAGTTAAGCCCTTAAGACGAACAAAACGTGCAAAACAACGCGCCCCATTACCGCATTGTGAGACTTCACTACCATCGGCATTAAAAATACGATAATGGAAGTCGAGATCAGGATCATAAGGCGCTTCGACCAACAAAAGCTGATCAAAGCCAACCCCTGTATGCCTGTCAGCTAAGCGACAAATCATTTCTGGGGAGAAGTACACATTTTGGGTTACTCCATCAACCACCATAAAGTCATTGCCTAAGCCATGCATTTTAGAGAATTGCATTTCACGCTCCATAGCGACAACTTACTGGTGACTAGTTGCTTGGGCAGGCTCTTTTGCCGAGCTGCTTGGGGCACTAGGTTGCACATCAGACGCTTGCGTAGGTGCAGCATTTTCTTCTGGTGGGAAATAAAGTGGGCCTTTTAAGCCACAGCCAGAAAGGGTAAATAAAACAACAAGTGCGCTCAGCCCAATTAAACTTTTTTTCATTCTTTTTCGCCTGTAATACTCACTTTTGACATCTGATATTTTTACACAATAGCAGGAGTGAACCCGCAAATCACGTCCGTTTATCAAGCATGTTGACATTATATACTTTAGGCTAAATTTAATCTGAAAATTTTAAGGGCTTCCCTCACCGCTCGTTCCCCCCTATAATTTCAATTAACAATAATAACTTCAATTAAATAATTGTGAGCAAACAGGAACTTAACCGTGAATGATAGTGAATTTCACCAGCTAGCGGAAACGCTGCTTAGCACAATTGAAGAGCATTTAGATAATTATGACGGCGATGCCGATATTGATTGTGAGATTAATGGCGGCGTGATGACCTTGAGCTTCGAAGATGGCAGCAAGATCATTATTAATAAGCAAGAAGCCTTTCACCAGATGTGGTTAGCGACCAAACAAGGTGGGTATCACTATGATTACCAAGATGGAAATTGGGTTTGTGACCGCTCTGGTCATGAGTTTAAAGCAAAATTAGCAGAGGCTATCGCGTTTCAAAGCCAAGAGCCATTTTCTTTCTAAGAAACGGTAACCTGTTAGTTATTGAGAACCAACCCACCTTTAATAATAGTGCGCTTGTTGCTGCCCTAATAGCGTTGAGCGCATATCATGCCCAGTTTCATCACTGTCGTCTTCTGTACCAAACGGCCATGTCGCGCCAGAGAACGCCACCACTTGGTTTTTACCTTCTTGATTAATAATTTGGTAAAATTGAGGTAGGTTAAAATTAATGAAATTTGCACCATAGGTGAAACGGTCATGGGAAGAGGAGTAAAACTTACTCACATCACGCACTAAGTCTTCTTTTGACCCCTCGCAATGGGAATAGATTTCAACACGGTTTGCTTCATCTAAAACATAAATATTAAAGCCCGTATTGTCTGGTGTGTTTTCAAAGAAAAACTGCACAATACCTTCACTTGCATAGCCATCAACGACTGCAGGTAAATGATTATCACTTTTTGCTTGCAGTTTTACTGGCCAACCATGCAATTTATTATGCGAAATTGCACCATAGAATTCGACCGCATTTTCAAGTTTTTGTACAGAAACGTTTAGGCGCTCAAAAAACAGCCCCCATGTTTGACCCGCAATACGCAACGCTTTGAAGCGCCCTGGATCATTGCGATTACTGGATAAACGCAACTCAATACACTCAGAAACTAACTGTTGTACACGAGTACGAATCAGACCACGCAAGTGCTCACTATAACAAAAAACTTCAACAGCTTCAGGCGGTGCCGCATCTTGGTGCATCTTACCTAAGATGGTTTTTAACGCTTCTAACATGCACTGCTCACCACTGAAATGCAGAGTTCTCACCTCATTCCATGAATTGCGGTACAACAAGTCAATACTGCCGATAAGGCATTGTTGCGTCTCACCAAAGCTGAAAATATCAAGCTTTCTGAAATCCACGTGTACCACTTGTTCAGAATAAACCTGCGTTGGATCTTTTTCTAAGTTAACGATAATGGCAAGGTGGCGAATTTCACATGGGCTATACAACGCTTTTGGTGTGGGTGCAGGCAAACGGATCGGGAAGTGGCTGGAAACGTCATGCATTAACTCAAGCAGTTTTCGCTCATCACACTGGGATTTCCCATTGTGCATATACACTTGCGTGTTTTCAGTGAGTAACCCGTTGAAATACGCCCACGCCACCAACTTATTCAAGTAGCGGTTATATTCAAGAGGCTGATGACCAATAATCGCGTCAATATTTGGAGCTTGGTTATACAAATACCAACCACTGCGATTCGCGCGCCCTGCAGGTACGTAAATAAAAGTTAAGTGAGATTCACTTAAATCAGGTGAAATTTGTGGATTCACCAATGTTACTTTACCTGGTAAGGCTTCAAAAGCCGCATATAACTTACGTGTTAATACCCCAATATCCTGTGGGCTCGCACTAACACTTAAATTATTTCGACGAGCAAAACGAATAAGGTTTCGATAGCTTTGCATCATCGTATCGAGTAACTCATTGTGCGCTTCACGAACCCGTTCAATTTTCCATTGATTACGCGAATCAAGTAATGCTAAACGTTCCGCACTCCATCCCCATGACTCAACGAGTTGAGATAACACATCACGGCGCCAACCAGAGCAGGCGTTGCCATCGTCTTCAGAGAGTTTTTCACAGACTTTGAGGTAAAAACAGCGGCGGATCAAATCAAGGCGGGTAGAATCATTGATTTCAGTGAGATAACGCGTAACACGGTCTAACATCAAACAGTATGAATCTAAACCGTAGCTAACAATTTCACCTGCATGTAAATGGCGTTTAAATTCCATTGCCAGCAATTTACCATGCGGATAGTCCCAAGAATAAGACTCGAGCAAAATACTTTTCAGGACGGCCTTATAAGGGGAATCGACACTTTTATATAGCTGCCACAAGCTAGCGCCAAAGTATTCAGCAGCGGATAGCTCACCTAACCCCCCTAAATCTAACCACTCGTTGGGCGTCAACACACCTTGTGCATATAACCCAATAACGTATTCATCGTAATGTTGCTCTTCTTCGACAGGCACCATCGTCCATAGCAAACGTTTTCCTGCCATGCGCACTGCTGTGCGATAAAATTCATCTAATAACAGGATATGCTGCGTTGAGCCACAGTTTTCCCCACCAATATGCCCACTCGCATGATGACGAAAACGGTTTTCATCGATTAAAAAGATAGTGACATCAATACCTAAAGAAGCTGCCCACTGCTCAATTAATGTACATTTTTTTTGCAAAAAACGTTTTTCTTCGTGATCGAGCCATGAAGGATGACAGACCCACACATCAATATCAGAACAGTGGCTCTGCCCAACAGAAGATGTGCTGCCCATCGAATAAATTCCAGTGATAGGTAATTCACCATTTGCACTTGAATCAATAGGTAAGAAGCGTTCAAATTGCCCTAACCATTTCATCTGTTCTGTATCTGGGGAGAAAAAACACACACCATGGGGCACACTACCTTCGATAAAACCAGGCATCATTGGATGATGATAATGAAACAAGACTGGCAGCAAACTATAAACCTGAGAAAAAGTCTCGCTCATAGACGCCGTCGCGCGCTCTAACCGTAATTGGTTTATCGCATCAAGTCTTTGCTTTAAGGTTTCAATATAGAGATACAAAGGTTACGCCTGACTGTAATGAATGTAATACAAATCTGGAAATTTCCCAGCACCCAACAGATAGAGATAGATTTAAAAAAGTTTTCAAATGAATTGTCGGAAACGTGATCAATTTAACACCTTGGAGCAAAAGGGTAAAGTAGATCACATAATTTTATACGCTTATTTTTGATACAAAATGCTTTTCAACATATTGTATAAAAAGACTTTTTATTTTTTAACTCGATAGAATATCCCTTGTTTTTCAATGGAATAATATCACTCACGTGAATTGTTTAATAAAGCAACAACTCAAAACGATATTAAGTACAATACGCACAGAGCCTGTGCTTGCACGCTTCAACACAAATTTATACTGCCTTCCCTCCTGCCAACTCAATAAATAGCACGATAAGCTAAAAAAATAATCGAATAGCTATCTCAAGTCATCATCTTTTGAATCACTTTCCTGCATCATGATTACAAATATAAATCTGTTACAAATAATCTGAATGGCGATTTTGTGCCCAACTGGAAAAAAAATCCTTAACATGTTAAAACTAATGCCAATTGTATGGTTAATACACGGCAATTTTCGCCAGAGAAAACAGCAAAATGACATCAACAAATATCGTGCGTATTGCAACGCGTAAAAGCCCTCTCGCCTTATGGCAAGCGCACTTTGTCAAAGACAAATTAGAGCAGTTTCACCCTGGCTTACAGGTTGAACTTGTCCCAATGGTCACAAAGGGTGACATCATTCTTGATACCCCACTGGCAAAAGTCGGTGGGAAAGGGTTATTTGTTAAAGAACTAGAGCTTGCACTATTAGAAGGACGTGCTGATATTGCCGTTCATTCAATGAAAGACGTACCCGTTGAATTCCCTGAAGGGCTTGGTTTAGTCACTATTTGTGAACGCGAAGACCCTCGCGATGCTTTTGTGTCTAACCAATATGACAATATTGACGCTTTGCCGAAAGGCAGTATCGTTGGCACATCAAGTTTACGCCGCCAATGCCAGCTCAGAGAGCTTCGCCCTGATTTAGTCATTCGTGATTTACGCGGTAATGTGGGCACACGATTATCAAAACTTGATAACGGCGAATACGATGCCATTATCCTCGCCGTTGCTGGTTTGAAACGCTTAGGGCTTGAAGAGCGTATTCGTACTGCGCTCGAACCTGAACAATGTTTACCCGCTGTTGGTCAAGGTGCTGTTGGCATTGAATGTCGCTTGGATGATGTGGTAACCCGTGAGTTACTTGCGGTACTCAACGATGATGATACTTCTATTTGTGTACTTGCCGAACGTGCGATGAATATGCGATTAGAAGGCGGATGCCAAGTGCCTATCGGTAGCTATGCGATTTGGCAGGATGATAAAATTTGGTTGCGTGCCCTTGTCGGTGCGCCAGATGGTAGCGTAATTATTCGCGGTGAACGCCTTATCGCGCCACAAGAGGCTAGCCAAGCAGGTATTTCACTGGCTGAAGAGCTGTTAGCACAAGGCGCGAGAGAAATTTTGGCTGAGGTCTATAAAGGAAATCCACCTGCATGAGAGTCCTTGTCACACGCCCTGAGCCCGCTGGTTCAGAGCTGATAACGGCAATTACCTCAATGGGTGGGCAAGCTTATGCTGCTCCTTTAATTTGTATTGGGCCAGGTGCTGAGCTCAATACCTTAACGACCCAGCTAGATGCCTTAGAAACGAACGATCTGGTCTTTCTTTTGTCCAAAAATGCAGTCGAGTACGCAAATTTAGCACTTGAACAAATAGGACGTAGCTGGTCTGATAAGTTATCTTACTATGGAATAGGTCGTTCTACTGGGCAGTATTTTCAGCACACGACTGGGCAAATAGCACGTTGGGCTGAACATGGGGAAACCAGCGAAGTACTTCTAACGCTTCCTGAACTCCAATTTTTAGAGGGTAAACGCGCCCTTTTATTGAGGGGAAATGGTGGGCGAGAGCTTCTCGCATCCACATTACGCTCACGTGGTGCCCACGTTGATTATTGCGAATGTTACACAAGGTTGCCAGTGCATTACGACAAAACACAGTTCAATCAGAAATGGGTGCAAACCGATATTACTGATGTCGTGATCACCAGCGGGCAAATGTTAGCCTTACTTGAAGAATTAATCACCGATGAATATCGGGTATGGTGGTTTTCCCGCCGCCTGCTTGTTGTCAGTGAACGGATTGCAGATCTCGCCCGCCAAAGTGGATGGCAGAAGGTCTGTGTAGCGAATAGCGCAGATAATAATGCTTTAATTAAAGCATTAATCTCAACCGATATGGGATGCTAATTTATGACGGAACACGATAAAACAACCGAGACGGTGACGCCAAAAACAGATGAAAAATCAACAGTTCATCGCGGAACTAAGCCCTCTTCGGAACAAAAACGTTCTGGTCTCGTAGGCGGGATTATTGCGATTGCGGTTATCATCGCCATTGGTGGTGGTCTCTATTATTTCACTCAGCAAAGCAATGCAAAATTAGTCAATGAAAACAATGAACTAAAACAGCAGCTAAGTGATTTAATTGACCAGCAAAACTCAGATAGGCAACGTGTAGATGCTTTAATTGCCGCAAATAAAGATATCAAAAATCATGCACTTGAATACGAAGACAGACTAAATCGCCGTATGCAGGAGCTGCAAGCTCATGTTACGGCGCTTTCAAGTACCGATGTCAAAAGCTGGTTAATCGCCCAAGCGGATTTCATGGTAAAAATGGCTGGCCGTAAATTGTGGAATGATCATGATCCTGTTACTGCGGCTGTTTTACTAAAAAGCGCAGACTCCAGCTTAGCGGAAATGAACGACCCAAGCCTGCTTGATATTCGTAAATCCATCAATAATGACATGGCAAAACTGGCTGCGATTAACCAAATTGACTATGACGGCATTATCTTAAAATTAAACCAGCTCAGTAATGAAGTTGATAACTTACGTCTAGCGGATTTAAACAGCGGTGATGCAACAGACGACAATAACAATGACGTGAGTGATGATATTTCCGATTGGAAACAAAACTTGTCACGTAGTTGGAAAAGCTTTACCAGTGACTTTATTACGGTCCGAGCACGTGATGGTTCAGAAGCACCATTATTAGCGCCAAACCAAGATATTTATTTACGTGAAAATATTCGTTCTCAGCTTTTAATTGCCGCTCAAGCTGTTCCTCGTTACCAAGAAGAAACATATAAACAGTCATTAGAACAAGCTTCTACCTGGGTAAGGGCTTATTTTGATACTGAGGCGCCAGCTACGAAAGCTTTTTTATCCACCATTGATGAGCTCATCAATCAACCTATTGATGTTGACATGCCAGAGGCACTCGAAAGCCAAGAAAAGCTGGAAAAACTGATGCAAACACGCGTTCGCAGTTTGCTTTCACAGTCTGAAACAAGCCCATCTACTGATGGCGCAGTTGATGCAGCAGCTGAGGCGGTAAAAGACACGACAAAAGCCGCGGAAGATGCAATGCCTGCGACGGATGCACAAACTTCGGATACAGAGCACCCTTTTGAATCCGCAGAGCCTGCGGGCAATAGGGGGTAATGATGATTAAAGTATTAATCCTCTTTCTAGTCCTGATTGCAGGTGTGATCTTAGGACCTCTCTTGGCAGGTCACCAAGGGTATGTCTTTATTCGTACAGATAATTATGACATCACTACCAGCGTCACGAGTTTAGTTTTAGGCTTCATCTTGCTGCAATTTGTACTGCTATTCCTTGGTTGGTGTTATCGCCGTTTTATGAGCACCACTTCACGCACGAAAGGATGGGTAAGCGGTCGTAAATACCATAAAGCCCACACTCAAACTCAAAAAGCATTGCTGAAATTAGCTGAAGGTGATTTTGAGCAAGTTGAAAAGCTGATGAGTAAGCACGCTGATTTCTCTCAGCAGCCGGTGATTAACTATTTGATGGCCGCTGAAGCGGCGCAGCAACGTGGTGATGAGTTCCGCACTCACCAGTATTTAGACCGCGCGGCTGAAGCCGCTGGTAGTGACCAACTCCCTGTCGATATTTGCCGTGTGCGTATTCAGCTTGCTGAAGGTGAAGTCCACGCTGCCCGTAATGGTATCGATAAACTAATTGATAAAGCCCCAAGGCATCCCGAAGTTCTACGCCTTGCCGAACAAGCTTACTTACGTTCAGGCGCTTACCAAGCATTAATCGAATTACTTCCCGTGATGGCAAAAGTTCAGTTTCATAATGAAGACGAGCTTGATGCATTAAAACTTAAAGCTTACAAAGGGTTAATGAACCAATGTATGGCTGAAGGTGGAAGTGATGGCCTTAAAGATTGGTGGAAATCACAACCTCGCCGTGTCCGCCATGAAACCGCACTTCAAGCCTTCTTGGCTGAACACTTGATTGAGTGTGGTGATACCAAAAGCGCAGAGAAAATGATTATTGATGGCTTAAAGCAACAATATGATGAGCGCTTACTCTTGTTAATACCAAAAGTTAACAGCGATCACCCTGAAGCTATTGAGAAAACGTTACTGCATTTGCAAAAACAAAATGGTGCCACACCTTTATTAAACAGCACACTAGGTGTTTTATCGTTACATAATGCCCAATGGGAAAAAGCAGAATCCTACTTCAAAGCAGCTTTAGCACAACGCTTTGATGTTCAAGATGCTTCATGGCTCGCCGATACCTACGATAAGCTACATAAACCAAACGAAGCCGCTAAGATCCGCCAAGAAGCCCTAACGCATTCCTTGAAACAAGAACGCACTTAGTTATTCCTCAAAATAAAAACGCCACACTCTGAAGTGGCGTTTTTATTTCGTCCTCTAACTGCCGATAAATTGACAAAAAGGGTCATTTCGCCCCACTTTGTGACTCCATTAATATCTAAAAAAGACAAATAAAGTATTATCGTCGGTATACCGTATGAAGAAATGCCTATCGCTAAAAAACATAATCAATTCATTGCAAACAAAACAAGTTCAGCTATGTCATAAAACAAACACATAGTGTATAAAACACTATATGCATTTTTGCCTTGAATGAATTTAGGAAATATATATGAATGTAGTTAAAGCTATTTGGCGCTGGATTATCGCGACACCAAACCGTTTGCAAATCTTTTTTGACCTACTTCTGTTAGTTTTATCACCTTTTGTTTTTATCATGATCATCGGCTTTAATACTGAAGACCTCAGTAAAGATATTTTCATCATTACGTTTATTATTCTTTGTTATACCTACATTACTCGCTGGCTCAGCAAATGGTTTAGCAAAGGTAAAAATTAGTCTTCCTATTTGATTTCAGCCTCTTATTCCTATAAATAAGAGGCCTACCATAAAAAATGCAAAAAAAAACACCTGCACTAGGCAGGTGTAAAATACAATCAGGTCTACAGACGGATGGTGCCTCACTCAACGTTTCGCCCGTTCGTTGATGGTAAGAGGATGAGCTCTTGATCATCTAAGTTGGACAATAGGCACCGATAATCGGCTTTGCGTCATCTCTGGGTTTATGAAGCATTGCTATCATAAGAAGTGAGATGAGCATCTACATATTTAATAATGCAGGATGCGTGCCAACTTTTTCCATCATCCTATTTTTTCCCTGCTATTCCTAACGTTTCTGTATATCTTAGTTTTACGGGGTATTTTGAACCCAGAAAATTTGCACGCTCCCTTCACCTCACTTTTTTTAACCTTTAGCATGAATGAAAGCGTATTTCTTTGTCTCAATATAGAGACACCTTAACTCACTTATAAATTTAACCTTATAAATCAATAGGTAAAATGTCTCTTTTTGGCGACACGGAAGTATGGGTTTGTATAAAAATTACGACACTTATTTTTTACATAAAAAACAATGCGTTAAAGATTATGGTGTGATATAGCGAATTAATGACGTGCATGCACTCAAAAGGAACAGAAAAGAAGGGGTTTAAAAGATAGCGAGCAAGCTCGTCCAACAGTGAGTATAAAAAAATCAACATCGGGTTAAAAATGCAAAAACCCCGCTATTAAGCGGGGTTCTTTAAATTGGTCGGCGAGAGAGGATTCGAACCTCCGACCCACTGGTCCCAAACCAGTTGCGCTACCAAGCTGCGCTACTCGCCGAAATGTACTGCTTCACATCAATTTTTTTCGTGGTGCGAAAGGGGGGACTTGAACCCCCACGTCCATAGGACACTAACACCTGAAGCTAGCGCGTCTACCAATTCCGCCACCCTCGCAATGTCACAAAAAAAATGGGGTGGCTAATGGGACTCGAACCCACGACAACTGGAATCACAATCCAGGGCTCTACCAACTGAGCTATAGCCACCATAACTTCACTTTTTTCAAAGCGTTGCTATCATACTACATACAACGTCATTTTGCCAACCGTAGCGACGTGCTAAAACTGGTGCGCCCGACAGGATTCGAACCTGAGACCTCTGCCTCCGGAGGGCAGCGCTCTATCCAGCTGAGCTACGGGCGCTTAACGCCGTTGCGGGAGAGGATAGTACGGATTTATCTACCCGCTGTCTAGTCCTTTTTGAAATAAAAATATCGATTGCTTGCCTTTTATCCATTTCGCCGAGAAAGAGAGCATTTTTGCCCTCTTTTTTGCTCGACACCCATAAAAGCGCCGAGAAAATATCTTGCCTAGGCTTTTCTACTGCGGCCGTTTAACGCCTGAATTAAAAAATAAAGCAGGGAAACTGCCCCTAAAAAGAGTGCTCCGACAATTAATGACATCCGTGTATCTGGGTTTATCGCCATGCCCACTAATACACAGGCCAAAAAGAGTAACGTCGCATAGTTGACCCATGGAAATAAAATTGATTTAAACGGGTGTCCCACTAATTGTTCTTTATTTTGCTGGCGAAAACGAATTTGGCTGGTGAGCAAGACCAACCATGGTACCATTCCTGGCAAAACGCTTGCGCTGTACACGTACACAAACACTTTTTCTGGATTTGGAATAATATAATTCAAGCTAGAGCCTGCAACGAGACACAGTATTGTAAAACCAACACAACGTGCAGGAACTCCGTTTTTTGTGAGCTTCAGTAGCCCGCTGGGAAGCTGCTTATTTTGCGCTAATGCGTACAACATACGACCGCCACTGTACATCCCACTATTACACCCAGACAGCGCCGCAGTGAGTACTACAAAGTTGATCACCGCTGCCGCAGAGACAATCCCCACTTTCGCAAACGTTAAGACAAATGGACTCCCTTGCTGCCCGACTTCAGTCCACGGAAATAAGGTAACAACAATAAAAATCGCGCCAACATAAAAAATCAGAATACGCCATAAAATGTTATTGATCGCTTTTTTCAGCGTGACTTGCGGATTTTTCGCTTCGCCTGCGGTGATCCCTACTAATTCAACGCCTTGATAGGAAGCCACAACGATACACAAGGCAAATAAAAAGCCTTTCCAGCCCCCAGCAAAGAAGCCACCATGTTCCGTCAGGTTAGCCAGCCCTATCGGCTCGAAGTTATTCCCAAGGCCAAAAAAAATTAACCCTAAACCAATCAGGATCATCACCACGATGGTGGTGACTTTGATCATCGCAAACCAAAACTCTAACTCGCCATACAAACGAACGGCAGCAAGGTTGGCCAATGCGACCAAAACCACGGCAACAATGGCAAATATCCACTGAGGTACATCTGGGAACCAATATTCGGCGTAAACACCGATGGCGGTAATTTCTGAGATCCCAACAGCCACCCACATAAACCAGTAACCCCATGCGGTGAGGCACCCCCAAAATGGGCTCAGATACTTATAACCAAAAGAAGCAAACGACCCAGTGACAGGCTCCAGAAAAAGCATCTCCCCCATGGAACGCATGATGAAGAAAACAAAAATACCCGCAATGATGTATGCGAGCAGTACGGAAGGCCCTGCCCATTTTAGCGTACTGGCTGAGCCCATAAATAGCCCAACGCCAATTGTTCCACCTAGCGCAATAAGCTCAATATGCCGAGCTTCTAACCCGCGCTGAAGTCCCTGTTGTGGATTCCCCATAAATACCCCTGTCATCAATTATTATCGTTAAACCACAGCGTGAATTGGAACGAAATTAGTCATAATTACTGTAATTTATTAAAAACAGCCGACTTGTCGACTGAAAAGCATGTCATAGACCCAAATTATAGAGAAAAACCATGATCTACATTTATTTTTGATGAATTATAGAAATATTTGAGGAAAGAGACCAGCGAATACGCCACTGAGTGATTTTACAATCAGCAAGGAAAGATAAAAAACCTAATAAGTAAACAAAAATAAAGCGGGAAAAATCCCGCTTTATCAATACATTATTACTCAGAAATAAACTTACAGCTTACCGCCATAATAGTAGCCTAAAAACTTCAGTAATTTAAACTGACGAGTAATACGTGAAGGTTGTGATAATAAGCGATATAGCCATTCTAAGCCTAAGTTTTGCCACACTTTCGGAGCACGCTTCACGTGACCTGTAAAAACATCGTAAGTCCCGCCAACACCCATATACAGTGCGTCTGGATGAATAACGCGACAATCACGCATAAAGAGTTCTTGCTTTGGTGACCCCATCGCGACTGTGACAATTTTAGCGCCACTCGCATGAATGCGTTCAAACAAAGCACCACGGTCTTCGGCGGTAAAATAGCCATTTTGCGAACCAACAATGTTCACATTCCACTGAGCGCGCAGTTTACTTTCGGTTTGTTCGAGGATTTCTGGCTTACCACCGACTAAGAATACAGGCGTACCTTCGCGCCCAGCTCTTTCCATCAGTCCTTCCCACAAATCTGCACCTGCAACACGGGAAACCTGAGCTTCTGGGTATTTACGGCGAATGGCGCGCACAATGCTGATCCCGTCTGCGTACAGATATTCAGCTTGGCCTAATAAGGTATTTAACGCGGTGTCTTTCTCCGCAATCATCACTTTTTCCGCATTAATCGCGACCAAAGTACCCGTTTTGGTTTCACCATTCGCAAACAAATAATTCAAAAAGTGGGCCATATCTTTGAAGCCCCAAATATTATGTCCACGAATCGAATACTGAGGAACAGATGAAGATTGAGTTGATGACGGTTCCATGATGCTTCCTTAACGACTTTCACGTTGTTGGCTTCTTAAAAAAGAAGCTGTTTTTGTGCGGATAAGCCCCGCACTTTCAAATAACCAATACAGGAGTTTTGCTAGAATCAGGCATAACCCAAAAATTAAGCAGAAAAAAACCACTCGTGAGACAAAAGAATCGACGCCTTCACGCGCTAATACGATAATGTTAAAAATCGCACCGAAGCAAAATGCCTGCATAATCGCGGCTTTATAGCGGTTTGGCTCTTGCAAACTCATGCCATAAATCCAGTCAAACCACTTAATGATCAACCCCACCGCGATTGCACCGAGCGGAATGAAAATCACCCCACCCATCACCACTAATGAACCAATCAAAGTCGGTGAAATGGCTAATCCAGAATGGTTATTCAGCACTTCCCAAGTGAAGTAGTTCGCCGAGTTTAGTACGGTATCTGGTCGCTCTGGCCATACCCACGATGGGATAAACACATAAAAATCACGAATAATCGGTGCAAGTCCTTGGAAATCCATCTCATCATAATGGCTGAGTAATAAAGCGAGGTTTTCCCATGGCGAGAACGTATCTCGAGTCAGGTATAAGAAAGTGTAATACGCCTCGGAGCCGCTCACATCCAAGCCATAGCGTTTTAATGCCAGCCAGAACATCCCAACAATACTGGCGACACCTGCCGCACCCAGCATCCACAGAGTGATCCACCCCCTGACGATACCGATAAATAAAAATAGTGCGAAAGCGATGATGATATTCGCCCTTGTCCCACCCACAATAACATAGGTTAAAAAACCAAAAGCTACGGTGCTGACAAGGAAGAAAATCCAGCGTTTTTGTGTTGGTCGCAGAAAATACACAATCAGCATGGCAGGAATAAAGAAGTAGAAAAACCGCTTCAATGCGACCCCTGAAACTTGGCTGGAGAAAATTTGGCTGTAGGATTTCAGCTTGAATAGTAAAAAACCGTTCTGCATGAAGAAAATACCTACCGTCACTACCGCAATAGCGATTAATAACATGCAAGTGAGATTGGTTTCGACTTTGTTCATACTAAACAGCGCACGCCGTGAAGTCTCCACTTTGCGCGATAGCCGCGTTTTATAAGCCACGTAATAAATGGCATAAAAACTGGTCGCCGCAAGCTGCGCATACAAGAGATAATCAGCTGTCACAACCGCCACATCAAACTGGAACACTAAGGCGCAGGTTAACGGAAAACCAAAATAAAATGTCAATAAATACAACATTGAAAAGAAAATGTTGAAGTTAAAGCGGACACGTAAAAACTCTTTATAGAGCAAAGTGCCAATAAAGATGATTGATATCAGGTAGACCAACGCTAAGCCACCTAACTCCATTAGCGTCATGCTCGCCCCTCCGCGATACTGAGAATGGTTTTCCACCCCTCAGTAAAGTTTGGAGCAAAAAATTCGATATTAGCTTTATCCAACAAAGCCATTTGACGTTGCGCTTCATCCACCAGCGAGGTCGTCAATTCATCACCATAAAAAAATACAGGCACGTTTTGTGCCGTTAAATCCTGCCAAAACGTATTTTGGCGGCTGATCACAAATGGGATGCCAAATTGAATTAATAAACAAACCGTCCCAACACCTTGCTGGCGATTAAAAATGAAATAGCCGAGATCGCAGGTCTTCAACACGTTAAGATAATCACTGAATTCCATACGCTCTTTAAGGATTTCTACCTGGCCCGCTGCAAATTGGCTATTTGCCGCGTCTTCCACGTGTTGAATATAAACGTGGTTGTTCGCAGGATACCCCATTGGGATAATCACGCGAGCCTTATCACCAAACTGCTGTTTAATCGCAATCAGAGCCTCTACATGGCGATTAGAGCGATCACCTGAGTTACCGAGCAAGATAGTCAATTGCTCGCCTTCACGTGGCTTACGTTCGCTTATCGTTAAAGCAGGATCCATCCGTGTTGGAAAATACAGCACTGAAGCAGGCACTTTCGGGTTCGACTGGTGGAAATAACATAAATCGCCACGCGTCGCACAAACATGCCCAACTTTTTTTTGCGCTAAGCGGCGTAAAACATAAAACAGTTTAAATTTCAGTGAATTGGATTCTTCGTACAGGTCCGCACCCCAGATATGCCACCAAAATTGGTGAGGTTTGATTTGGCCAAATAACAGTGCCAGCCAAATCGGTGCATTAAATTGCCCATGGAAGAAGAAACGGGTACGGCGATCTGCTTTCGCCCGCTTGATCACACTATTTGCAATGGCTTTTTTACTCTCAAAAATATCAATTTCGAGCTGCGGATAAGCGTCAGCAAGCCGCGCATCATCGCTTACGACCATAAAATGCAGTTTTTGTGACGGCGCCATTTCCTGGCTAATTACGCTATTAAAAAACGTCAAAACCGTCTGATTATGGTGTGGGAGATTCGATCCCAGTACATGTATTAAGGTTGTCATGCTCGCCTACGGTAAATCAAAAATACGCAACAACATAAAATAAAGTATACGATATAAGTAGCCATATAGGCCTGTGCCGCACCAACTGCGCCATGCTCAGGAATAAGCCAGTGAGCAAAACCCATCAGCAACACAAATTGACTCACTTCTGTCAGAACATAAAAACGCAATGCGGCTTTGGCTATCACCAAATAACCAAACACATATGCGCCAACTTTCAGGACATCCCCCACCAATTGCCAAGCAAAAAGGTCTCTCATTCCTGTAAACTTCTCAGAAAATAGCAGCCAAATGGCAAAATCACGCAGGAGCCAAACCATAAAACTGGCCACCGCGACAGCGGGTAAGACAAATTTTAATGCTTTGATAATTTCAGATGAAATTTCGCTTTTATGCTGTAAACGGGAAAGTGTTGGCAGCAAATACACTGAAAATGATGCGGTAATAAACTGCAAGTAAGCATCTGAAATGGTGCTAACCCCCGCCCATAACCCGACATCATCCCAACTATAACGCTCCGCCAATAGATTTCGCATCATGATATAAGCAACAGGTAATGTCACTGACGTTAATAGCGCCATAACAGTGAATTTACCTAAATGCGTTGCAATGGCTTTGTCCCACGCGGGTTTAAGCATTGACAGTGCAAATTGTTTACGGCGAATAATCATCAAGCCTGCGGGCAGGACAACTAAGGCTGGTACAAGGGCTAAGCCTGCAAGCGCACCTTCATATCCTCCCAAGGTATAGCACAAATAATAGGCAACAACACCCACTAAGCTCCCTAAAATGATAGCTTGAGCGTTACCCGATGCGTCTCGATAACCTTTTAGGATGGCTAAAAAATAGTTTGCGTAGGCTATCCCCATCTGAATAAAAGCCACAGCATAAATCACAGAGGCGTAATCAGGACTATCAAATAATACCTGACTAATAGCACCACTGAATAATAAGAAAACAATGGCTAACAGCGTTGAAAAGCCGAGGATTAGCGTTGATGATGTCCCTAAAACAGCACGAAGCTTGACGGGGTCTTGATGGTGCTCTGCCACATACTTTGTGACACCATTGAAAATCCCCGCACCAGACAATACACCCAGAACGGTGATCAATTGGCGGAAGTTCCCCGCCAACCCAACACCGCTCGGGCCAAATGCAATCGCCAGTAATTTAACGATAAGCAGGCCTGCCCCGATTTTAATCAGGGTAGACCCAGCAGTCCAAACAGAGGCTCTAGCTAACGACATTAGGCAAAGAACGCCTTAATCTGTTCGATAACTGTTTGTTGTTCTGCATCCGTCATGTTGTAGAACATCGGCAAACGCACCAGTCGGTCACTTTCTTTCGTAGTGTATTTGTCTTCACCATGGAAGCGACCAAACTCCAGCCCCGCAGGACTTGTGTGTAGTGCAACGTAGTGGAACACAGTTAAAATGCCGTGAGATTTCATAAACTCATTGAATTCAGTACGCTCTTCCACATCCTTCAATTTGATGTAGAACATATGGGCGTTGTGCACTAAACCTTCAGGCACAGTCGCTAATACTAAACGGCCTGCATCCGCCAGCGGTTGCAACGCTTCGTAGTAACGTTTCCATAGCAATAAACGGCGTTCGTTGATTTTGTCTGCTTCTTCCAATTGAGCCCACAGGTAAGCCGCTTGTAAATCAGACAACAGGTAGCTTGAACCGATATCACGCCATGTGTATTTATCCACTTGTCCGCGGAAGAATTGGCTACGGTTTGTCCCTTTTTCACGGATCACTTCAGCACGGCTGATTAAGTCTTTATCGTTGATTAACGTCGCGCCACCTTCCCCACCGGAAGAGTAGTTTTTGGTTTCATGAAAGCTGTAACAACCAATGTGGCCAATTGTCCCTAAAGCCTTGCCTTTATAGGTTGACATCACGCCTTGTGCCGCATCTTCAATGACGAATAGGTCATGTTTTTTGGCAATATCCATGATGGTGTCCATTTCACAGGCAACCCCTGCGTAGTGAACAGGCACAATCGCACGCGTACGCTCAGTAATCGCCGCTTCGATTTTCGTTTCATCAATATTCATCGTATCTGGACGGATATCAACGAACACAATTTTCGCGCCGCGCAGAACAAATGCGTTTGAGGTTGATACAAAGGTAAAGCTCGGCATGATCACTTCATCGCCAGGCTTAATATCAATCAGGATTGCCGCCATTTCTAATGACGCGGTGCAAGATGGTGTTAACTGCACTTTTGGGCAATTAAAACGTTTTTCCATCCACTCTTCACAACGTTTTGTGAAACCACCATCACCACACAACTTGCCACTTTCCATGGCTTGTCTCATATACTCTAATTCAGTGCCTACAACGGGTGGTTTATTAAATGGAATCATGTTGTCCCCTGTATAACCAATAGGCGGTACTGGCAATCGCCGCACCGCTACGTGAATAAAGATTTAATGCCGCAACATTGCTGATTTGGGTGGCAACATTTAACTGTCTTTTTTGGTGTTGCACACACCAGTCGAATGCCGCAGACATTAACTTGCGACCTATTCCTCGCCCTTGCGCTTCAGGCACTTTCGCTAAAAGCCCGATGCGTGCAGTATCATCATCAATATGGCGCAAACTCACAAAACCTAAAATGCGGTCAGAGGCGTCTTTGACTAATAAGCAAGTATGGTCAAACGTACCAAGCACGGCTTTTTCTATCCACAACGCGTAAAACCGCCCGCTGTCCCCTTCACGATACCAAGGCGCGCGAAAACGGCTATTACTAAAGACAGAGGCAGCTGCTTGTTGCAGTAAAGGGACGTCATCCACTTGCGCCGCAACGATGCTATCTGCCACCGTTAACCCCGCCTTTAGATAAGCATTTTCTGTGCCAATAGTGAGGGCAAAATCAATTTCACCTTCGACAAATGCAAACCCCATACTGGTTAAGTCATCAATCAATAACGTTTCAGATGCTGCAACCTTGGCTTGGATGATATCGTACGCATCCATTTGATAAGCAAGGACAGTTTCGAGGTTCTCCCCCGAGAAATTTAATTTTGCGGTTGAGCGATGAAAGAAGTCGCTCTCCCACTGCAAACCATCAATACTGGCGCGGACGGACACGGAGTAAATCCTCTAAATATTGCCCATAACCGGTTTTCTTCAGTTGCTGCGCGGAAGCTGCGACTTGTTCGTCGGTTAGCCAACCATTACGCCATGCGATTTCTTCTAAGCAGGCAACTTTAAAACCTTGTCGTTTTTCAACGGTTTGTACAAATGTACCTGCCTCAATCAAGCTGTCGTGGGTGCCCGTATCCAACCAAGCAAAACCACGGCCAAGCAGTTCAACATTTAACTGCCCGCGCTCTAAATACATTTGATTGATAGACGTAATTTCTAATTCACCGCGTTCAGATGGCTTGACTTGCTTAGCAAATTCAACCACTTGAGAGTCGTAGAAATATAACCCTGTTACCGCCCAGTTTGATTTCGGTTTTGTCGGTTTTTCTTCGATAGATAACGCTTTAAAATTATCATCAAATTCCACCACACCAAAGCGCTCTGGGTCCATGACTTGGTAGCCGAATACCGTTGCCCCATGTGAGCGTTCTGCGACTGATTTCAGTTTCGGGCTAAACGAATGACCAAAGAAAATGTTATCCCCTAAGACTAAACAACAGCTATCACCATTGATAAATTCTTCACCAATAATAAAGGCTTGTGCTAATCCATCTGGTGATGGCTGCTCTGCATAACTCAGTTCAATACCAAATTCATGTCCATCCCCCAATAGGCGCTTGAACATCGGTAAATCATCGGGAGTCGAAATAATTAAAATTTCGCGAATACCCGCTAACATCAAGACAGAAAGCGGGTAATAAATCATTGGCTTATCATAGATAGGCAATAATTGTTTAGAAATACCACGGGTAATTGGGTGTAAACGCGTTCCCGATCCCCCCGCTAAAATAATACCTTTCATGGTTTCACCTAATTGCCAAGGCCTAAGCGTTCACCTGCGTAGGAGCCATCTTGTACACGACGCCACCACGTTTCGTTATTCAAATACCACAACACTGTTTTGCGAATACCAGACTCGAAAGTTTCTTCAGGTTTCCAGCCCAATTCACGCTCAATTTTTGCTGCATCAATAGCATAGCGCATGTCGTGACCAGGTCTGTCTTTCACATAAGTAATTAAATCGCGGTAATGTGCTACACCTTGTGGTTTTTGCGGATGCAACTCTTCCAGCAGCTCACAAATGGTTTCAACAACTTCAATATTACGGCGTTCGTTATGCCCACCGATATTGTACGTTGTGCCTGGCTGCGCCGTTGTTGCCACCAAATGTAAAGCGCGTGCATGATCTTCCACAAACAACCAATCACGAATTTGCTCACCTTTGCCATACACTGGCAGTGGTTTGCCCGCTAAGGCGTTTAAAATAATTAAGGGGATCAATTTCTCAGGGAAATGATATGGCCCATAATTATTTGAGCAGTTGGTGATCATCGTTGGCAAACCATAAGTTCTTTGCCACGCACGCACCAAATGGTCGCTGGATGCTTTAGAGGCAGAGTATGGACTGCTTGGCGCATAAGGTGTTGTTTCTGTGAAGAAACCTTCAGGACCATCCAAATCACCGTATACTTCGTCTGTCGAGATGTGGTGGAAACGGAATGCCGCTTTTTTCCCTTCATCTAACACAGACCAATAATGACGCGCGGCTTCTAACAGTGTGTAAGTACCCACAATGTTGGTTTCAATAAAAGCGGCAGGACCGTCAATAGAACGGTCCACGTGGCTTTCCGCCGCCAGATGCATAACAGCATCGGGTTGATATTGAGCAAAAACGTGGTCAAGTGCTTGTCGGTCGCAGATATTCACTTGCTCAAACGCATAGCGTTCACTGCTCGCGACACGCGCGAGGGATTCAAGGTTGCCTGCATAAGTCAGGCAATCAATCACAATCGCACTGTCGTTCGTATTCTCAATAATATGACGCACCACTGCGGAGCCAATAAACCCCGCACCTCCAGTGATTAGAATGCGTTTCAACGCCAGACTCCTTTTGTATCCACAACCCATTTTTGTGGGATTGCTGAACCTTGAATGCCTTTAAAAACATTGTGGTCAACTAACATTAGGATCACATCCGCTTCATTCACCGCTTTTTCAATTGAAACTAATTCAGAAATGCCTTTCAGCGATGTTGGTAACTCTTCGATATGTGGCTCAACCGCATAAGTTTTACCTGGGTTCCAGTTCGCCACCATTTTAGTGATATGCATTGCTGGGCTTTCACGTAAATCATCAATATTCGGTTTAAACGAAAGGCCAAAACACGCAATCGTCACTTCGCTGGCTTTCTTGCCTGTTTCCACTAAGCAATCCGCAACAGCTGCTTTCACTTGATCAACGACCCAAATTGGCTTGCCGTCATTCACTAAACGTGCGGTGTGGATTAAACGTGATTGTTTCGGATTTTGAGCAACAATGAACCATGGGTCAACGGCAATACAGTGACCACCAACACCAGGGCCTGGTTGTAAAATATTCACGCGCGGGTGGCGGTTTGCTAGGCTGATCAGCTCCCACACATTGATATCTTGCTCTGCACAAATTAATGACAATTCGTTCGCAAATGCGATATTAACATCACGGAAGCTGTTTTCCGTTAATTTGCACATTTCTGCGGTTCTTGAATTGGTGATCACGCATTCCCCTTCAAGGAAAATGTTGTATAACTCACTCGCTCGCAGTGAAGACTTCGGTGTCATGCCGCCCACAACACGGTCATTTTTAATTAATTCGACCATCACTTGCCCTGGCAATACACGCTCTGGGCAGTAAGCAATATCAATATCCGCGTCTTCACCCGCTTGATGTGGAAACGTTAAATCTGGGCGAGCTTCCGCCATCCACTGTGCCATTTGCTCCGTTGTACCTACTGGAGAAGTAGACTCAAGGATCACTAAATCACCTTTTTTCAGCACAGGCGCAATCGACTCTGCCGCAGAACGGACATAAGCTAAATCGGGTTCGTGATCACCTTTAAATGGTGTTGGAACAGCAATCAAATAAGCATCGGCAGGCTGTGGCTTTGTAAAAGCTTTCAAATGGCCTTCTTCAACGGCTTTCTTCACCACGATATCAAGTTCAGGTTCCACGATGTGGATTTTCCCTTGATTAATAGTATCCACCGCATGTTGGTTAACATCCACACCGACAACCTGTTTTTTACGTGATGCGAAGGCTGCTGCTGTTGGTAAACCGATATAACCAAGGCCAATAACAGAAATAGTTTCAAAACTCATAATTTCACCTGATTACTTTTTAATGCTGTAAGAATACGCTGACAAGCATGACCATCCCCATACGGGTTATGTGCGCGGCTCATTTCATGATATTCCGCATCATCTGTCAGTAACCGATTAACTTCGTTAACAATTTTTTGTGTATCTGTTCCCACAAGACGAACTGTACCTGCGTCAACGGCTTCAGGTCGCTCAGTGGTATCTCTCATGACTAAAACGGGTTTACCGAGAGAAGGCGCTTCTTCTTGAATTCCCCCTGAATCAGTCAAAATCAAGTAGGCATGATTCATTAAGTAGACAAATGGAAGATATTCTTGAGGGCTAATTAAAATAATATTATCAATATTATGCAAAATACGTTTTACAGGCTCACTCACATTTGGATTCAGATGCACAGGATAAACAACTTGTACATCTGGGTGAGCCTGAGCAATGTCAGCCAATGCGTGGCAAATACGCTCAAAACCGCCACCAAAACTTTCTCGGCGGTGGCCTGTCACTAAAATCATTTTCTTATTAGGGTCAATAAATGGGTAGTTTGCACCCAACTTTTCCATCATGTGCTGGTCGCTCATGACTTTATCTCGCACCCATAACAGCGCATCAATCACGCTATTGCCAGTCACAAAAATGTGGCTATCAGGGATCGATTCTTTTAATAAATTTTGGCGTGAGTTTTCTGTTGGGGCGAAGTGATACATCGCTAAGTGCCCCGCAATTTTGCGGTTAGCTTCTTCAGGCCATGGCGAATAAAGATTCCCCGTACGTAACCCTGCCTCAACATGCCCAACAGGAATACGATGGTAAAACGCAGCGAGGCTCGTTGCCATAGTAGTTGCAGTGTCGCCATGAACAAGAACAACATCAGGCTGGAAATCGGCAAAAACACTTTTCAGCCCTTCAAGAATACGACAGGTAATATCCGTTAAGTCTTGCCCTGGTTTCATAATGTTGAGATCGTAATCGGGTGTGATCTCAAATAATTTCAGTACTTGATCAAGCATTTCACGATGTTGTGCAGTGACACAAACTTTTGCTTCAAAATCAGCATCGTTCGCCAGTGCATGAACTAACGGCGCCATCTTGATGGCTTCTGGTCGAGTGCCGAATACAGTCAATACTTTCACGATGACTCTCTTATATTTATCTTTTGCAGTGTGCTGCTTATTTAAGCTTAATGACTTTATCAAGCCACTGATAAATGTGTCAGTGGCTTATCCCAAAATCAAGATGGACGGCGGCGAGAAAGTACCACTCCGGCACCCACTAATAACCCTATAGCGCCCCATAGAACCATCATAAAGGCTCGACGTGGGCTATCACGTTTGACAGGATCTTCAGGCGTACGCAAATAACGGTAAGCTTGAAAATTATCTTGGAGAGTAGGCCCAACGCTTAATGTTGATAACATTGCGATGTTTTGGTCATAATCTGAGTCATGATCTGGGCCCGTTGCTTTTAATGTTTCAATTTGTGCCTGTAATAATGGGGCACCTAACATAAACATTTTAGAATCAGGGATTTCATCGACTGGTGTTGCGCTTTGATTACGCACAATACCTTGTTTTTCAGCAACTTTTAGTGCTTGTTCCAACGCGTTTAATCGTCTTTCATAAGCGGCGGTTGCCACCATGTCTTCACGTTTAACCAACGCTTTCATTGATTGCATTTTAGTTGCCCAAGTGCCTTTAATTTCATCATTCAGATTCGCGGTTGCACGTTGATTCGCAAATTGCGTGTATTGGCGTAACAACTGGTTTGCGTCTGTTGATGTTTCAGCCACTAATTTAATACTATCCGTTAGATTTTTCACTTCATCAGCGGGTGTAAACTCAATATCATTGATGAGCTCATCCAATAATGCAGCATCCGCTTTTGGATCATTTTCTAACCGTTGCTTGTAATAATCTGTGCTCAACCAAAATTGGCGGCGGGTATCGTAAGAACCGAGTTGCTTAGTAAACTCTTGATAAGCTTCTTTTGCAATTGTCGGCAATTGCCCTTCTTGCCCAGTACTATTAATACGGGAATCGAGGTTGCGCAGAAACTGTTGCTGAGAGTAATAACTTCCCAAATTATTTACAGTTGGTAAATCCGTAATCGCTGTCGCACTCCATTTGGGCTGCATAAAATAGGATGCTCCCAATGCAATTGCCGCAAAAATCACGGCAAATGCAACGATCCAAACTTTTCCTTGCCACAAGGAGCGGCATAAACCGCGGATATCCAACTCTGGCTCTATTGGTGTTTGATGCTGACTCGGTTGTGTTTCTGAGTTATTCACTGCACAGAACCTCTATTTTCGTTTTTTCGTTACCGTACTGCACCCCTGCGCGCTTTGCGTCGAACTCGTTTAATAAAACGGGCGACTTTCCAAGCTCGTTTGATGCAATAACCATACATCATAAATACAAGCAAAAATAATGCCAACATTACCCATTCTGGTACAAATGCTAAGCGTTCACCGATAATACCAATGCAAGCTAAAAATGCGGCTGACAACGTAATCAGAACAAAAGCCCCTTTTGGTGTAAAACCTGAGCGCATAATCAAATGATGAATGTGCTGACGGTCTGGAGAAAACGGACTCATTCCCTTACGGATTCGACGATACATAATTGCAACCATATCCATCAGAGGGATTGCGATAATCCACAGTGCCGTAACTGGGTTGATTGGGTGAACCTCTTCCTGTGTTGAAGCCACCAAAATCCAAATAATCGTAAACCCAATTAAAGTACTTCCCGCATCCCCCATAAAGACTTTAAATCGACGGCCTAATACACCTAAATTTAAAAGGATATAAGGAAGAATAGCTGCAATAAAAGCAAAACACCAAAATGCTAATGCATAGTTACCATTTTGATACAGTAAGAAACCTAGTGCTCCAAAGGAAACAGAAGAAAGCCCGCCAAGTAACCCATCAATACCATCCACCATATTAAAGGCATTTATCGCCGCCCATACTGCAAATAAAGTGACAATATAACCAAACGGACCCAATACTAATTCCCACGGGCCAAAAGCATGACCCAATGATTCCAGTTTAAGCCCTGCAGCTGTCATCATAACGACCGCGACAATCGCCTGAACCCCTGCTCTTAACTTCACGCTAATATCAAATCGGTCATCTAATGCACCGATAAAAACCAATAACCCAGCACTCGCAATGTATAACCACTTATGAGGGATATATTCCTCTGTGATATAAAATGCAAAACAGATCCCAAAGAAAACGGATATTCCCCCAACAAGAGGAATAAGCCCTACGTGTTTCTTTCTGAAGTTAGGCTTATCAACTAACCCGATTTTTATCGCAACGATACGGGCGAAGAAAATAAAAACTAACGAAAACAAGAAGACGTAGAAGAGGTTGGTTACAAAGTGTATGGTGTCCACTGTTTGACTCTCTTAATATTTTTATTTAACTATCAATACTAAACTTTTATTGGCGAATGCCGATAAAAATGCAATCGCTACTGCATTATCATCTCAGTAATAAAATCTACTATAAGACGAATCTATATTCATAAAGAGATAACTGTAACATTATTAAAAAACACACTTTATTCGTGTTGCTCATTCAATAATGGAATCTGACACATTTTATACTTAATAGCTGCAAGATGCATGCCATAAAAGCAATACACTGAAATAGTGTTAATCAATTAGTAGCCTTCACGACACCCCACATCTTTTAATAAACCAAAAAACTAATTTCAGTCAAAATAGTAAACCTGATAAACAGCATTGAATTACTCCAACAATACTTATTATCAATACTCTCATCTTAAAATTAGATACTAATCTATCAAATTAATATGAGTGATGGATTTTCAAAAAGATTTTAATTCAAATATATCATGATGTGATATACGCACAAAAAAAGGTGCCATGTAGGCACCTTTCGTTGAAGCTAGAAACCAAAACAACTAAGCTCTCTTCATAAAATCAAAGAACTCTTCGTTAGTTTTTGCCATTGCGAGCTTACTAATGAGGAATTCCATCGCATCAATCTCACCCATTGGATGAATAATTTTACGTAGGATCCACATTTTTTGCAGTTCGTCTTGTGAAGTAAGTAATTCTTCTTTACGCGTACCAGAACGATTGTAATCAATCGCTGGGAATACACGTTTTTCCGCAATTTTACGAGAAAGGTGCAGTTCCATATTACCTGTACCTTTAAACTCCTCGTAAATAACTTCATCCATTTTCGAACCTGTATCAACCAGTGCAGTTGCAATGATTGTCAGGCTTCCACCTTCTTCGACATTACGGGCAGCACCGAAGAAACGTTTAGGACGATGTAAGGCGTTTGCGTCCACACCACCTGTTAAAACTTTACCAGATGAAGGAACCACGGTGTTATACGCACGAGCAAGACGTGTAATGGAGTCGAGTAAGATAATGACGTCTTTTTTATGTTCAACCAGACGTTTTGCTTTCTCGATAACCATTTCAGCCACTTGAACGTGACGCGCAGCTGGCTCATCAAAAGTAGAAGCGATAACTTCACCTTTAACTAAGCGCTGCATTTCTGTTACTTCTTCAGGACGCTCATCGATCAACAGAACCATCAGAACGCAATCTGGATAATTGTGTGCAATGTTAGCGGCAATATTTTGCAGCAACATCGTTTTACCTGCTTTTGGCGGAGCAACAATCAGCCCACGTTGACCACGGCCAATTGGTGCAGCTAAGTCTAAAACTCGCGCCGTTAAATCTTCTGTTGAACCGTTACCACGTTCCATGCGAAGACGACTATTTGCATGTAATGGTGTTAAGTTTTCGAAAAGGATTTTACTACGTGCGTTTTCAGGTTTGTCGAAGTTAACTTCATTGACTTTCAGGAGAGCAAAATAACGTTCGCCTTCTTTAGGAGGTCGAATTTTTCCTGAAATGGTGTCACCTGTACGTAGGTTAAAACGGCGGATTTGGCTAGGAGAAACATAGATATCATCGGGACCTGCGAGGTAAGAACTGTCTGCGGAACGGAGGAAACCAAATCCATCCTGCAATATTTCCAGTACGCCATCGCCGAAAATATCTTCACCACTTTTCGCATGCTGCTTCAAAATGGAAAAAATAATATCCTGCTTTCTCATACGGGCTAAGTTCTCTAGCCCCATATTTTCGCCTAACGTAATCAATTCTGATACTGGCGTATTTTTTAATTCGGTAAGATTCATAATGGTGGGTTCTTTAACTCGGGGTAATTCTCGAACTATGAACGTTAATTGACGGCAACTTATTTATTAAGTGCCAGTTTAACTTAACTGCCCTGTTGGTAGCCAACTCAATAAAGCCAACAACAATGCATAAAAATTTGTGCTAGCCACTGCTAAATCTGTTTTAACATATGACCATAGCTCATCTGAACGATGTTTGGCATATTATTAGAAACACACACAACATTAGCAATAGTTTTTTGTACATTTAGGACAACATCTATCCCAAGATCGCAAATTTAGGTTCAGCTTCGCATTTAAAAACACATTCCCTGCACACTAAATTTTTCCCGATACGTTTTTACATCCGAAGACTTAACAACGTCTTATGTCATACTACTGCTTATGCACTATCTTTAAGGTATATGAAAAATTCATGTGAAACAACAATATTGAATCTAGCGGGTGCTTAACTCAATGTCTATGTTCTCAGTTTTCATATTTAAAATCATTGTGCCATTAGTTTTGATAATCAAAAATCATTAAAATACTGAACTAACTAGCTTGATATATAAGATAAGAGCAATGGAATACAGAGTAATTCATACGGGTGCTACACGAGGAATAGTGATAACTTATCATGCTTAGATGAGGACGTCTAGCGACTCTCTTGATAAAATAGATACGCCGCTAAACGTTTTAGATCACATATAACGATAACTTACAGATTTTCGTCTAGAAATTCTTTCAGTTGCGTTTTAGATAATGCACCAACTTTTGTCGCTGCTACACTACCATTTTTGAATAATAATAATGTCGGGATACCACGAATTCCGTATTTTGGAGCAGTAGCCGGATTATCATCAATATTCAGTTTTGCGATGGTCAATTTGCCTGTATATTCTTCAGCAACTTCATCAAGAATAGGCGCGATCATTTTACAAGGACCACACCATGCTGCCCAGAAATCGACGAGAACAGGTGAATTTGATTTCAGAACTGCAGTTTCAAAGCTTGCATCAGTTATATGTATAATTTTGTCGCTCATGTTGTACTCCAAAGAATCATCTTTTTGCAGACTTAGTGTAACATTATTGGCAGCAGTATGCTTTATTTCAAAAGATACACTTTCGTAAACCAACCGTTAACTGATATTCTAACATACTATGAGTAAAGCACACTTGACAGAAAAGAAGTTTTCCGACTTCGCATTGCACCCTAAAGTCATTGAAGCTCTGAACAAGAAAGGCTTCAATTATTGCACGCCTATACAGGCGTCAACATTGCCTTTCACTGTCGAAGGCAAAGACGTTGCGGGACAAGCGCAAACAGGTACAGGTAAAACGTTAGCATTCTTAACGTCAACGTTTCATTATCTATTAACTCACCCTGCTATTGAAGGGAAAAAAGCGAATCAGCCACGTGCACTCATGATGGCACCGACTCGTGAACTCGCTGTTCAGATTTACTCTGATGCCAAAGAGTTGGCAGAATATACGGGTCTGAAAATGGGGCTCGCTTATGGTGGCGATGGCTACGATGAACAGCTAAAAGTGTTACAAAACGGTGTCGATATCCTCATAGGAACGACTGGCCGTCTTATTGACTATGCGAAACAAGGCCATGTAGATTTAGCCGCCATTCAAGTCGTTGTACTTGATGAAGCTGACCGCATGTACGACCTTGGTTTTATTAAAGATATTCGTTGGTTATTCCGTCGTATGCCAGAGGCCGCTGACAGACTAAATCTGTTATTTTCTGCCACACTGTCTTATCGCGTGAGAGAACTCGCCTTTGAGCAAATGAATAACCCTGAATATGTTGAAGTTGAGCCTTTACAAAAAACGGGCCATCGCATTAAAGAAGAGCTTTTTTATCCTTCAAATGAAGAAAAAATGCGTTTACTTCAGACTCTTCTCGAAGAAGAGTGGCCTGAGCGTTGCATCATTTTCGCCAATACTAAGCACCGTTGTGATGACATTTGGGCACATTTAGCGGCCGATGGTCACCGTGTTGGCTTACTGACTGGCGATGTGGCACAGAAAAAACGTTTACGTATTTTAGAACAATTTACACAGGGCCAACTAGATATTTTAGTGGCAACGGACGTCGCTGCACGTGGATTACATATTCCATCAGTGACCCACGTCTTTAACTACGATTTACCTGACGACTGTGAAGATTACGTTCACCGTATAGGCCGCACTGGCCGTGCAGGGGAAAGTGGTAATTCAATTAGCCTAGCTTGTGAAGAATATGCTCTTAACTTGCCTGCAATCGAAGAATACATTCAACATTCGATTCCAGTGAGTAAATATAACAGCGATGCATTATTAAGTGACTTACCCGCACCTAAACGTCGTCATCGCCCACGCCCTGGAGGCCAGCGCCGCAATTCAAATGCACCGCGCCGCCACAATGGTCCGCGTAATAACCATAAACGTCCAGGCTGAGTAAAAACGCTATGCTGAAATCTTCTTCTCTTTATGCTGCTATCGATTTAGGTTCTAACAGTTTTCACATGCTTGTCGTACGTGAAACCGCTGGCAGCATACAGGTTATTTCTAGGGTTAAACGAAAAGTCCGTCTTGCTGCTGGGTTAGATAAAAACAATCACCTTTCTGAACAAGCGATGGAACGTGGTTGGCAATGTCTACGACTTTTTTCGGAACATCTACAAGATATTCCGACAACACAAATTCGTGTGGTCGCGACTGCAACACTACGCTTAGCGAAAAATGCCGATATTTTCATCGAAAAAGCCAGCAATATCCTAGGAAATCCCGTTAAAGTCATTCAAGGGGAAGAAGAAGCCCGCTTAATTTATCAAGGTGTTGCACATACGACAGGCGGCCCCGACCAACGCTTGGTGGTGGATATTGGAGGGGGAAGCACTGAACTTGTAACAGGAACTGGCGCAAAAGCACAGCAGCTCTATAGCCTTGAGATGGGCTGTGTGACATGGCTTGAGCGCTATTTCAGTGATAGAAGCTTAACAGAAGACAATTTTTCAGCCGCACAAGCAGCAGCAAGGAAGGTTATCGAACCCGTTGCCGATACCTTAAAAGCTCACGGCTGGAAAATCTGCGTTGGCGCATCAGGTACTGTACAAGCAATCCAAGAAATTATGATTGCACAAGGCATGGATGAACTTATTACATTGCCTAAATTGCAGCAACTAAAACGCAAAGCCATTCAATGCCAAAAACTTGAAGAGCTTGAAATTGAAGGTTTAACCTTCGAGCGTGCTTTAGTATTTCCAAGCGGCTTATCCATTTTAATTGCCATTTTTGAAGCGCTAGATATTGATAGTATGACACTTGCAGGCGGTGCTCTACGTGAAGGGCTCGTTTATGGCATGTTAGAACTGCCGATTGAGCAAGATATTCGCGCTCGCACTGTACGCAATATCCAGCGTCGTTTCCAAGTCGATATCGAACAAGCTAGCCGCGTTCGTCAGTTAGCCGAATATTTTTATCTGCAAGTGGCGAAAGATTGGCAACTCGATACCCGCTGTCGTGATTTATTATCAAGCGCATGTGCGTTGCATGAAATTGGCCTAAGTGTTGATTTTCGCAAAGGCTCTGAACATGCCAGCTATTTGATCACTCACTTGGATTTACCTGGCTATACCCCTGCACAAAAACGGCTATTGGCGGCTTTATTAAAAAATCAACAAGGCCCCGTCGATTTAGCGCCGCTTAGCCAACAAAATGCACTACCGATGCAACAAGCCTATTGTTTGTGCCGTTTACTTAGATTAGCCATTATTTTTGCAAGCCGACGACGTGATGACACATTGCCTGCTTTAAGATTAAATGCAAATGCAGATAGACTCACGATTGTGTTGCCATATCGCTGGTTATCTGAACATCCACTGCGAGCAGAAAACCTGCAACAGGAAGTGCAATGGCAAGGTTATGTAAATTGGATGCTAGAATTAGAAGAACGTAACAGTTCAAATTGTTAATTATTTCCACACTAGAGTCACTCTAGTGTGGAACCTCAATAAATGATTATGGCTCGCTTTTCTTATTTAGTCCTAAACGCGCCTTGATATCAGCTAGTGCGGATTGCCCCTTTTGCATACGCTCTTCGGCACTTACCACTTTTCGCTGTTGCTCCCATTCAAGGTCATCTTGCGGTAATTCAAGTAGGAAACGGCTAAGCTCAGGTCGAATTAATTCGCCATATTGACGGCGCTCACGGCAATGAGTGAAAAACAACTCTCTTTGTGCTCGAGTGATCCCCACATACGCTAAGCGACGCTCTTCATCAATATTGTTTTCGTCAATACTGCTTTGATGAGGCAGTAACCCTTCTTCCATACCGACTAAAAAAACATAAGGAAATTCAAGGCCTTTTGATGCATGCAATGTCATTAACTGAACTTGATCTGATTCTTCGTCATCTTCGCCACGCTCCATCATATCGCGTAATGTAAAACGCGTGACTACTTGGCCAAGCGTCATCGGGTCGTTTAGTTCATCCCCCTCAACCATTTCACTCATCCATGTAAATAATTGGTTGACGTTTTTCATACGCATTTCAGCAGCTTTAGTGCTGGTTGATGTTTCATACAACCAACTTTCGTAATCCATTTCACGCAGTAAATCACGCACCGCAATCAACGGCTCCCGCTCTGATGTTCGAACAATACTGTCCATCCACTGGGTAAACCGTTGTAATGCCTCTAATCCTTTTCCTTTTAGGGTTTGCTCTAGCCCTAAATCAAAACTGGCTTGATATAAGCTTTTTCCCCGTTGGTTCGCCCATTCCCCTAGCTTTTGAATCGTTTTTGGGCCAATTTCCCGACGTGGGGTATTCACAATACGCAAAAAAGCACTGTCATCTTCAGGGTTAGTCAACACTCGTAAATAAGCCAGTAAGTCTTTAATCTCAGGACGTGAGAAAAATGAAGTACCGCCAGAGATACGATATGGAATACGGTTTTGCATCAACATTTTTTCAAAAATGCGCGACTGGTGATTACCTCGATATAAAATCGCATAATCTTTGTATTCCGTTTTGTTGATAAAGTGATGGGCAATGAGCTCACCAATCACCCGCTCTGCTTCATGATCTTCATTGTTTGCCGTTAAAACTTTTAACGGCGCACCGTAGCCTAGCTCTGAGAAGAGTTTCTTTTCAAATACATGAGGGTTATTTGCAATTAGGATATTCGCCGCTTTTAATATTCGGCCTGAAGAGCGGTAATTTTGCTCAAGCTTAATCACGTTCAACTTAGGAAAATCTTGACTAAGTAGCACCAAGTTTTGCGGCCTTGCGCCACGCCATGAATAAATAGATTGGTCATCATCCCCAACCACCGTAAAGCGAGCGCGTTGTCCCACTAGCAACTTAACAAGTTGGTATTGACTGGTATTGGTATCTTGGTATTCATCCACCAGCAAATAACGAATTTTTTGCTGCCAGCGCTCTCGCACTTCTTCATTTTGGTATAATAAAAGCGTTGGCTTACTGATTAAATCATCAAAATCCAATACGTTGCAGCTTTTTAGGTGTAATTCATAACGACGGTAACACTCTGCAAAATGCTGTTCTTTTTCCGTTCGTGCCTGCCCAACAACTTGTTGTGGTGAGATCAGATCGTTTTTCCAGTTTGAGATCGAAGAGATCAACTGCTGTAGCAGATCTTTGTCTTCTTCAAGTAAATCAAACGTCAGTTCTTTAAGTAATGCCATTTGGTCTTGGTCATCAAACAGCGAAAAATTGGCTTTAATACCCAATGCTTTATATTCACGCTTAATAATTTCCAAACCTAATGTATGGAAGGTTGAAATGATGAGCCCACGCGCTTCTTTTTTACCTAATGTTTGTGCCACACGCTCTTTCATTTCCCGCGCGGCTTTATTGGTAAAAGTGACAGCAGCAATTTGCCGTGGTTGATAACCACATTGGCGGATCAAGTGTGCAATTTTGTTGGTAATAACACGGGTTTTACCTGATCCAGCCCCTGCCAATACAAGGCAAGGGCCATCGACAAATTCAACTGCCTGTTGCTGGCCTGGGTTTAATCGCATGGGAACTCTTTCATACAAAGAAGACTGAAAAACGCATTATAGCAGAAACACCATAAAGTCTTGAGCAGTTACTATAATGAGAATTTTAGTGCTCCCTATAGCCAGCATATTCCTGGTTGTGTATTTTTAGTTTTATACACATATAATTACTTTTCTGCTCATTACATCTGTTAAGGAATATTTGGTGCAAAACGATTTCATCATTGCCGCTGCGCAATTTGCTCCCATCAATGGAAATGTTAATAGTAATATCCAAATCCACCAACGGCTCATCACTCAAGCAATCAAAAATCAGGTTAATGTCATTATTTTTCCTGAATTATCTTTAACAGGCTATGAACATGATGTCGCACAAAAATTAGCCTTCACTGACAATGACTCAAGGCTAGAAGCACTACGTATACTCGCTGATCAATACAATATAACGATTATTGCCGGTGCACCGATTAATATAGGAAAAGATCAGCCGCAAATAGGGTTATTCGTACTTTCTCCTCATCAAGCTACTTTCCACTACAGCAAAATTTATCTACACCCAGGGGAAGACAAATACTACACGCCAGGTACAGCTATATGCACTTTTGATTGTCAAGGAAACCAGCTAGGACTCGCAATATGTGCAGATACTAATCATGAAAAGCACACCGATGATACCATCAATCAAGGCGCCTCTTTTTACTTAAGCTCTGTATTGATTACAGCCAATGGCTATGACGCTGACACGAAAAAATTACAAAATTACGCTAAAAACCATCAGGTTCCTGTCATTATGGCAAACTATTGCGGCGTATCTGGTTCATTCCTCGGCACAGGAAGAAGTGCTATTTGGGATAACCATGGCATATTAATGGCTGAAGCCAGCGAGACTCAAGAGTCACTCATTATCGCCAACTTCAATCCAACTAACACGTACGCTCAAGTTATTTCCTCAAAGATCTAATTAAAGAAACTACACTATTCACCAGAATAATGTCGCTATATTAAAAATATATTTTCCTAAGCTATTACTATAGACAATATGATGATTATCCAAAGCATTTCGCGTTCTAGGTAGGAAGCAAATAAGATTATCCCAAGGAGCATACATGAGTATGTGACTTGGGTAACCGAGTATAGCCAACGCACCCGCCCTATTTTTTCAGCTTGAATACAATAAAAAACAAAAAACCGCATAACACTTTGTTATACGGCTTTCATTAAAAAATTTTTGCATTGTTCTTTTTCTAAGCTATTCGTGTTAGAGGAAGGCGGCAAAGGAGGTTATCCCAATGCACCCGCCCTATTTTTTCAGCCTGAATACAATAAAAAACAAAAAGCCGCATAACACTTTGTTATACGGCTTTCATTAAAAAATTTTTGCATTGTTCTTTTTCTAAGCTATTCGTGTTAGAGGAAGGCGGCAAAGGAGGTTATCCCAAGGAGCATACATGAGTATGTGACTTGGGTAACCGAGTGTAGCCAACGCACCTATCACGCGAAGAGTGACGAAAAATTAACTTCCAACTGAAATCTTCTTCATATCCGTCATATAACCACGTAACGTCTTACCGATTTTCTCGATAGGATGATTACGGATTGCTTCATTGATATCACGTAACTGCGCGTTGTCTGTGCCATTATCAGCAACTGGCTTCGCTAAATCGCCCGCTTGTAATTTGGTCATGAAGTCTTTCAGCATCGGCACAGCTGCAAATGAGAACAGGTAGTTACCGTATTCCGCCGTGTCTGAAATAACCACGTTCATTTCATATAAACGCTTACGCGCAATGGTGTTCGCAATCAGTGGCAGTTCATGCAGAGACTCGTAGTATGCTGATTCCTCTAAGATACCCGCTTCTAACATCGTATCGAACGCCAGCTCAACACCCGCTTTAACCATCGCAACTAACAGAACGCCATGGTCAAAATATTCTTGTTCTGCAATTTTGCCTGCATATTCAGGGTAATTTTCGAATGCTGTTTTGCCTGTCTCTTCACGCCATGTCAGCAAGTTTTTATCGTCATTTGCCCAGTCAGCCATCATTGTTGATGAGAACTCACCTGAAATAATGTCATCCATGTGTTTTTGGAACAGTGGTGCCATGATGGTTTTCAGTTGCTCAGACAACGCATATGCGCGGACTTTCGCAGGGTTAGATAAACGATCCATCATCAGCGTGATACCACCTTGTTTCAGCGCTTCTGTGATAGTCTCCCAACCAAATTGAATCAATTTACCGGCATAGCCTGGCTCAACACCGTCTGCAACCATTTTGTCGTAGCTCAGTAATGCACCTGCTTGCAACATACCACACAGAATGGTTTGCTCACCCATCAGGTCAGACTTAACTTCCGCAACAAATGAGGATTCCAGAACACCTGCACGATGGCCACCTGTGGCAGCCGCCCATGCTTTAGCAATCGCCATCCCCTCGCCTTTCGGGTCATTTTCTGGGTGAACAGCAATCAGAGTTGGAACCCCGAAACCACGTTTGTATTCTTCACGAACTTCCGTACCTGGGCATTTTGGTGCAACCATCACAACAGTAATATCTTTACGGATTTCTTCACCAACCTCAACAATGTTGAAACCGTGTGAATAACCCAGTGCTGCACCTTGTTTCATCATAGGCTGAACAGCACGAACAACGGTAGAGTGTTGTTTGTCTGGCGTTAAGTTAACAACTAAGTCTGCCGTTGGGATCAATTCTTCATACGTACCCACTTTAAAGCCATTTTCAGTGGCTTTGCGCCATGAAGCACGTTTTTCACTAATCGCTTCTGCGCGTAATGCATAAGCGATATCTAAACCAGAGTCACGCATGTTCAGGCCTTGGTTCAGACCTTGTGCACCACAACCGACGATGACGATTTTTTTCCCTTTCAGGTAGCCAGCTTCGTCCGCAAATTCTTCACGTTTCATAAAGCGGCACTTGCCTAACTGAGCTAACTGCTCACGCAAATTCAATGTGTTAAAATAATTCGCCATTGTCATACTCCATTGTTCTGTTGTGTTCGTTATGTCAGGCAATCAATTTGCCTGTCGCTTATTTTTAAGCGTTTATGGATTTACTATATGCGATGTTTCGCATTGCTTAAATTGATATATTAACAATACAATGTTGCAATATTCGCAACGTAGTTAATGACTTTATCCGAGGGCAAAATGGATATTCGTGATCTGAAACTTTTTTTGCATTTAGCACAGAGCTGCCACTTTGGCCGTACCTCTAAAGCCATGCATGTCAGCCCTTCAACGCTGTCTCGACAAATCCAGCGCCTAGAAGAGCAATTGGGTCACCCATTATTTGTCCGTGATAATCGTTCGGTAAAACTCACACAAGCAGGGGAGCACCTAAAACAATTTGCCCAGCAAACTTTGTTGCAATATCAGCAACTGCAGCATGCCCTTAACCAACAAAGCCCATCTCTCAGTGGTGAGTTGCATCTTTTTTGCTCAGTCACTGCCGCATACAGTCATTTACCACAAGTTTTAGATAAATTCCGTGCTTTGCACCCATTAGTCGAAATAAAGCTCACCACTGGCGATGCCGCGGATGCGGTAGAAAAAGTGGAAACCCATGAGGCAGACCTTGGTATTGCAGGCAAACCTGAGCGTTTACCCGACAATGTGCGTTTCACAAAAATTGGTGAAATCCCATTGGTGCTCATTGCACCATCACTGCCTTGTGCTGTACGTTCGATGGTGACTGAAGCAGAACCTGATTGGTCAACGGTACCGTTTATCCTGCCAGAACATGGCCCATCACGAAAACGTATCGAATTATGGTTTCGCCGCCATCACATCAATAACCCTGTGATTTACGCCACAGTGTCTGGCCATGAAGCGATTGTATCTATGGTTGCACTTGGTTGTGGTATCGCGTTGATCCCAAGTGTCGTTGTGGATAATAGTCCTGAGCCTGTCCGTAGCCGTATCTCACAGCTCGACAATATTTCAATGGTGGAACCCTTCGAACTCGGCGTTTGCCTATTAAGCAAACGCCTAAGTGAGCCGCTAATTAAAGCATTTTGGGAGCTACTCCCAGACAACTCAATCTAAGGTTTTTTGACTATCTTGTGGCGCTAGGAAAAAACGAAAAGAAGGATTGCCCGTCTCGTCGTGGTACTCGTATCCTAGTGCATCAAGGTGCCTATCAAAGCGCACTTCTGGCCCCGCAAGTTCAAATGCCGCCAGCACTCGTCCATAATCCGTGCCATGGCTGCGGTAATGAAAAAGCGTAATATTCCAGTGGGTTCCAAGCGTCTCTAAAAATCGCAGTAACGCTCCTGGAGACTCTGGAAATTCAAAGCTATACAGTCTTTCATCTAACGGTTTAGATGGTCGACCGCCAATCATGTAACGTACATGAAGCTTCGCCATTTCATCATCAGATAAATCATCAACATCATAGCCATTGCTTCTGAGTTCTTGGATAATTTCTTCACGTTCACCATCACGACCACTTAAGCGCACCCCAACGAAAATACAGGCACGATCAGGGTCTACATCCGTATAACGGTAATTAAACTCCGTGATTGCGCGGTGGCCTAATAGCTGGCAAAAGCGTAAGAAACTGCCTTTTTCCTCAGGGATCGTCACCGCCAACAGCGCTTCGCGTTGTTCTCCAATCTCACAGCGCTCAGATACATAACGCAGCCCATGGAAATTCATGTTCGCACCAGACAAAATATGCGCTAAACGCTCACCTTTGATGTTATGTTGTTGGACATATTTTTTCAGCCCTGCCAGTGCTAAAGCGCCTGATGGTTCTGCAATTGCGCGAACATCTTCAAAAATATCTTTCAGTGCTGCACAGATAGAGTCGCTATCCACAGTGATGACATCATCGACATATTGTTGGCACAATCTAAACGTTTCATCACCAATACGTTTAACTGCGACACCTTCCGCAAATAACCCGACACGAGGTAAATCAACGGGGTGACCCGCTTCTAACGCCGCTTTCAAACACGCTGCATCTTCCGCTTCGACACCAATGATTTTAATTTCAGGCATTAATTGTTTGATGATAACCGCCACACCCGCGATTAAACCGCCCCCGCCAACAGGGATGAAAATACGGTCGAGATGCACGTCTTGCTGTAATAATTCCAGCGCAATAGTGGCTTGCCCAGCAATTACCGATGGGTGATCAAAAGGCGGGACAAAGGTATATCCCTCTTCTGCCGCCATCGTGATCGCTTTCGCTTTTGCTTCATCAAAGTTTGCACCGTGTAAAATGGCTTCACCACCAAAGCTACGAACTGCATCCACTTTGATATCTGCGGTTGCCACTGGCATGACAATTTTGGCTTTAACACCCACACGGCTTGCCGACAGGGCGACACCTTGAGCATGATTCCCCGCTGATGCCGTCACAACGCCTTTGGCTTTCTGCTCTTCCGTTAACGTTGCGATCATGGCGTAAGCCCCACGTAACTTAAAACTGTGTACAGGCTGCCTGTCTTCACGTTTAACTAAAATTGTATTGCCTAAACGTGCAGATAATTTATCCATTTGCTGAAGCGGCGTAACTTGAGCCGCTTCATAGACTGGCGCACTCAGCGCCGCCTTTAAATAATCAGCACTTGTAGGTGCTGCGGGTAATGGTTTTGCCGCTGCCACATCAGCCCCCTAATTTTGACTTATCGCGCACAGCGCCTTTGTCTGCACTAGTTGCTAAGGAAGCGTAGGCACGCAGTGCAAAAGACACTTCGCGCTGACGATCGCGTGGAGTAAAGGCCTTATCACCACGGGCTAATTCCGCCTCACGCCGTTGGTTAAGTTCGCTTTCACTGACATCCAGCACCATCGTTCTTTTTGGAATATTGATATCAATAATATCGCCATCTTGAACCAGAGCTAATAAGCCGCCACTGGCTGCTTCTGGCGAAATATGGCCAATAGACAAACCTGAACTACCACCCGAGAAACGGCCATCAGTGATAAGCGCGCAGCTTTTACCCAAGCCCATTGATTTCAGGTAGGACGTTGGGTACAACATTTCCTGCATGCCTGGCCCACCTTTTGGCCCTTCGTAGCGGATCACTACCACATCACCTTCAACGATTTTACCACCTAAGATGGATTCAACTGCATCATCTTGGCTTTCAAATACTTTTGCAGGGCCACGGAACGTTAAGCTACCCTCATCAACCCCAGCTGTTTTGACGATACAGCCATCTTCCGCAATATTTCCAGATAAGACAGCAAGACCACCATCCAAACTATAAGCATTCTGAATATTACGGATACAGCCATTTTCACGGTCAGTATCCAGCGAAGGCCAACGGCAATTTTGTGAAAATGCTTTGGTGGTACGAATACCTGCAGGGCCTGCGGAAAACATAGACTTAACACTTTCGTCTTTCGTCAGCATGACATCATACTGCGCCAATGTTTCTTGGAAAGTCAGCCCTAAAATATTAGTGACATTTTCTTGCAGTAAGCCTGCGCGGCTCAGCTCCCCTAAAATACCAATAACCCCACCTGCACGGTGAACATCTTCCATATGGTATTTTTGTGTGCTTGGTGCCACTTTGCATAAATGCGGAACTTGACGAGACAAACGGTCAATATCCTCCATCGTAAAATCAACATCAGCCTCTTGTGCTGCTGCCAGCAAGTGAAGAACGGTATTCGTCGAGCCCCCCATCGCAATATCAAGGGTCATGGCATTTTCAAACGCCGCTTTATTGGCAATATTACGAGGTAACGCACTTTCATCATCTTTTTCGTAATAGCGTTTCGTTAGCTCGACAATACGTTTACCTGCGTTGATAAATAAGGTCTCGCGGTCAGCGTGAGTCGCTAATAACGAGCCATTACCTGGCTGAGATAACCCTAATGCTTCAGTTAAGCAGTTCATGGAGTTAGCCGTAAACATACCAGAGCATGAACCACAGGTTGGGCAAGCAGAACGTTCGATTTGTTCGCTATCTGCATCACTCACATTCGGGTTTGCCCCCTGGATCATCGCATCGACTAAATCCAATTTAATAATTTGGTCTGAAAGCTTGGTTTTCCCTGCTTCCATCGGACCGCCAGAAACAAAAATAACTGGGATATTAAGACGTAATGACGCCATTAACATACCTGGGGTAATTTTATCGCAGTTAGAAATACACACCATAGCGTCCGCACAGTGCGCATTAACCATATACTCGACAGAATCGGCAATTAATTCACGGGAAGGTAAGGAATACAGCATTCCGCCATGCCCCATGGCAATCCCATCATCAACCGCAATTGTATTAAACTCTTTCGCTACGCCGCCTGCGTTTTCAATTTGCTCTGCAACCAGTTTGCCAAGATCGCGTAAATGTACGTGACCAGGTACAAACTGAGTGAATGAGTTAACAACTGCAATAATGGGTTTTCCAAAATCAGCATCGGTCATTCCAGTTGCTCGCCACAATGCGCGTGCCCCCGCCATATTACGACCATGTGTTGTTGTTGCTGAACGGTACTTAGGCATATCTTTAACTCCCGTGTTTAAAAACAGGCGGGGAACGTCCGCCTGTAACATCTATTTCAATTTAGTTATTGAGGGTTTACTGGATCTAACCAGCCCCATTTGTCTTCCGTTGTACCATTAAATAAACCGAAGAATGCTTGTTGAATTTGTTTAGTCACTGGGCCACAACGACCAATACCTACTTGGATACCATCAACGCTGCGTACAGGGGTAATTTCTGCTGCAGTACCCGTCATAAAGACTTCATCCGCAAGGTAGAGAGATTCACGTGATAGTGTTTGCTCACGGACTTCAATACCCATATCTTTTGCTAAGGTTAAGATCGCATCACGAGTAATACCTGGTAATGCAGATGATGTGAACGGAGGCGTATATAAAATTCCATCTTTCACTTCAAAAATATTTTCCCCAGCACCTTCAGAGAGATACCCATGAACGTCTAAAGCGATACCTTCTTGATAACCATGACGACGTGCTTCGCTCCCCACTAATAAAGATGATAAATAGTTACCACCTGCTTTTGCGCCAGTAGGAATGGTATTCGGTGCAACGCGATTCCATGAAGAAACCATCGCATCAATTCCCTGATCTAGGGCTTCTTCACCTAAATAAGCACCCCACGGGAAGGCAGCTAAGATGACGTCAGTGTTATAACCATCTGGTGGGTTAACCCCCATGCCAACATCACCAATAAAAACTAATGGCCGGATATACGCACTGACTAAGTTATTTTTGCGTAAAGTCGCACGACACGCTTCCATTAACTCTTCTACGCTATAGCTGACAGGCATACGGTAAATTTTTGCAGAATCGTGCAAACGTTGCATATGCTCACGGTGGCGGAAAACGACAGGCCCTTTGTGAGAATCATAGCAACGGACGCCTTCAAACACTGATGTACCATAATGCAGAGCATGAGACATAACATGAACCTTTGCATCAGCCCATGGCGTCATTTCACCGTTAAACCAAATAAAGTCAGCTTTCTTAGTCATTTTAATCTTCCTTACATTGCACTTTGTGTGCGTAATAGTCGTGATTCTTGTTGTAGCACTTCAACTTCTGTAATGTCGGAAAGCTTCGTTAACTGAGCGCAAAGCTGGGTTAACGGCCTCTGACTACTTACAGTCAGTTCAATATTAACATTATCGCCATCTGATGATTGTCCCATATTCATGGCATTTATCTTAAATCCACGATGGCGAGTGACCCTTAATATACGCTCTAAAACCTCAGGACGGAAACGGGCCAATATCGAGAGTTGATGTTGCATCATAATGGTTTCTCCATCATTTTTTCATTACTCGCCCCTGGTGGAACCAGCGGCCAGACGTTTTCTAATTCATTAATTGATACCTGTAATAGATAGGCACCTTCGCTATTCAATAATTCATCTAATGCTGCATTTACTTGCGACTTATCCGTAATACGCTGCCCTTTAATGCCAAACGCACTGGCTAAAGCAACAAAATCGGGGTTATCTGTTAATATCGTTTCGCTGTAACGTTGTTCAAAGAACAACTCTTGCCATTGGCGAACCATGCCTAAGCGTTGATTATCCAATAACAGAATTTTGACAGGCAATTGTTTGCGTTTGATGGTGCCTAATTCTTGAACATTCATCATGAACGAGCCGTCCCCAGACACGCAAACAACGGTATCTTCAGGTCTCGCTACTTGCGCGCCAATAGCAGCGGGAATACCAAAACCCATCGTGCCCAAACCGCTTGATGTTAAGAAATTTTCAGGGGCATCCACCGTAATATGCTGCGCTGACCACATTTGATGTTGCCCTACATCCGTTGTAACAACCGTGTTCGGTTTCATTTTATCGGACAGTTGTTTCAATAAGAGTGGTGCATAAATAGGTTCACCTGGGTGGTCATAACGCCAACCAAATTCTGTTTTCAGCTGCTGAACCTCGGCTTGCCATGGTGCAATGGCTTTTTTCAGCATTAACTTTGGCAATAACACTTTCGCATCACCGTGTAAGGCTACATGGGTTTGGCGCAATTTATCCAATTCAACGTGGTCGATATCGATATGAATGACTTTGGCATTTGGTGCAAAGGTATTTAATTTCCCAGTGACACGATCATCAAAACGTGCTCCGACGGCGATAAGCAAATCACAGCGTTGAACAGAAATGTTAGCGGCTTTCGTGCCATGCATGCCTAACATTCCCAAGTAATTTTCATCTGCTGGATCTGGCGCGCCTAACCCTTTTAATGTTGAAACAGAGGGTAAGCCAGTGTAGGCGATAAATTCCCTTAACTCCGAAACCGCACCCGACATCCCTACACCACCACCGATGTATAACATGGGTTTTTCTGATTGTTCCAACAATGCTCTCGCTTGCTGTATCTCAATCTCAGGGAATGACATTTCTTGCTCTACTGGCATTAAGAACGGTGATAGCTCTGCGTGTTGTAGCTGAATATCTTTCGGAATATCAATCAGTACAGGTCCTGGACGCCCACTATTTGCGATTGCGAAAGCTTCAGCAAGAATGCGAGGCAAATCTTCTATCGATTCAACTAAAAAGCTATGTTTTGTACAAGCCAGAGACAAACCTAAAACATCAATTTCCTGAAAAGCATCCGTCCCAATAAATTCAGAAGCCACTTGACCAGTAATGGCGACAACGGGAACAGAATCTAACAATGCATCTGCTAATCCTGTTATAACGTTTGTTGCACCAGGGCCTGATGTCGCGATACAAACTCCCGTTTTACCCGTTGAGCGTGCATATCCAATTGCTGCAATAACCGCACCTTGTTCATGTCTACACAGTAAATGTTCTACACCCCCATCATACAATGCATCATAAACTGGCATAATTGCTCCCCCAGGATAGCCAAAAACCGTATCAACTCCCTGAGTTCGCAACGCCTGAACCAACCATTGTGCTCCGTTCATGCTTCTCTCCTGTCTGCCTACTTTTTATCTGTTTGTATTTATTATGTTTTGTATATTTTTTTGGATTAACAAAATTTGTGTCAAAAAAAACCCCGCGCCTTTCGGTGCGGGGTTCTCGTAAGATCTGGCTGTTATTTTAGCCTTCGTCGTCCAAGTGCAGCCCCGCACGGTGGGATAATAATCACCACCACGCTAATAATAATTAGGCTAACTGCTTGGATAAATGCGTTCATGAGTTTTACTTTTTTAACTTTATTTGTTGTCCTTATTAAAGAGGTATCATTTTAAAATCATTTTGACAACTTTTATTTAGGTTATTTATTATCAAAATATTTATCTTAAATAAATTCATGCAGTTAAGTAAAAAACGGAACAATATGCTATAAGAATAGTAAGAAAGCAGTAATTACCCATGAATTAGATAGCATAATCAGCTGTATCCCCCATGACCTTTTAATAAAAATGGTTCAATCTCACTTCTCCCAATTGATTATTTTTTCTTTAGCGTATCCAATGCTTTATCAAAATGCACAATGACAAAAAAAACATCAAGCCGAGATATACCAACCCCTCAGAGCACCCCCCAAAAAAATGAAACAGCTAAGTCACTAAACAAATAAATTATCGAGTGGCTTCGCAAATAGTATTTTTATCCATTAAATATCAGCTAGTTTTTAACAGAATATTACTCTGTTATTTATATCGGAGGTTTTATGGCACTAGCGATTGTTTACACTAGAGCTTCGATAGGCATGGAAGCACCACTTGTCACTGTTGAAGCTCATATTAGTAATGGGCTTCCAGGGCTAACATTAGTCGGTTTACCCGAAACAGCCGTCAAAGAATCCAGGGATAGAGTCAGGAGTGCGCTACTCAATAGTGGGTTTGAATATCCCGCAAAAAAAATAACGGTAAATTTAGCACCCGCTGATTTACCAAAAGAAAGTGGTCGCTACGACCTTGCTATTGCAATTGCGATACTCGCCTCATCAGGCCAGATCCCACATGATGCATTAAAAAAACATGAATTTTTAGGTGAACTGGCACTTTCTGGTGATATTCGTTACGTCAATAGTGCTATTCCTGCGGCACAAGCCGCATTAAAACAACAACGCATATTAATCATTTCAACTAAAAATCGGCATCAATTAAATTTATTACCCAATAAAAGCGTTCAGTTTGTAAGTTCTCTGCTAGAACTTTGCCATTATTTTAATGGAAACAATGAGCTTGAGTTTAACTACCAGATAAATCAACCCCCCCCATCAGCTAAAAATGAAGATAACATCAACGATATTATTGGCCAAGAACAGGGTAAGCGAGCACTTGAAATTTGTGCTGCAGGAGGACACCATTTACTCCTTTTAGGGCCTCCTGGAACAGGTAAAACAATGTTAGCTAGCAGGCTCATTACACTATTACCCGCTCTTACGCCTCAGGAAGCACTAGAAGTCGCTTCGCTACATAGTTTAAGTCAAGCTACTCAAAGTGCTATAGATTGGCCAATGAGGCCATTTAGAGCTCCTCATCATAGTGCATCAGTGGCAGCGCTAATCGGTGGTGGCTCACTTCCTAAACCAGGGGAAATATCACTCGCTCATCACGGTATTTTATTTTTAGATGAATTACCCGAGTTTAGCCGTGCTGTCTTAGATTCATTAAGAGAACCTCTTGAGTCAAAAGAAATTAGTATCTCTAGGGCAAAAGCAAAAGTCTGTTACCCTGCCAATTTTCAACTTATTGCCGCACTAAATCCAAGTCCAACAGGGCATTATCAAGGTGCAATGAGCCGTTCCTCACCAATATCTATTCTACGTTACCTTTCCCGCATATCAGGCCCATTCTTGGACCGATTTGACCTTTCCATTGAAATTCCTTTGTTGCCTATAGGTTCACTCAGCACCCCAAACCCTCAAGGAGAAACTAGCGAGCAAATACAACAGCGCGTCATTGACGCAAGAAATAAACAGTTAGCACGGGCAGGGAAAATCAATTCTTTACTAACATCAAGAGAAGTGACACAGTTTTGCGCTCTCAACTCTAAAGACGCTTTATTCTTAGAACATGCACTAAACAAATTAGGTCTTTCTATCCGAGCTTGGCATAAGATTTTAAAGGTTTCTCGAACCATTGCAGATCTCAAGGAATGCTCAAATATTGAACGAGTGCATTTATTAGAAGCTCTTGGCTACAGAGCAATGGATAAGTTATTGCTTCATTTGCAAAAACAAGTAAGCTGAGGAGAGGAGAAATAAAATATGCTCCACCGTACAAAATAAAGGGACCGAAGTCCCTTATCTTATACGATGGTGATATTAGTCATCTGTATCAGTATAGTCTTCCGAAGGATCTATCTGTGGTTTACCGCCAGATAGCGTGTGGAAGCGTTTTGGACGATTAATACGACTAGAATATTTTACCCAAACTTTTTCTTCTGGAGTAACTGGCTCACGCTCACCGCGGCAAACAGCAACGAAGAGTTTTTCCTCGTCAGTTTGTGCAGCACGTTTACCTGTATCAAGCTCGTTAAAAGCTTGACCTAGGCGTTCAAGCAACTGAGCTTCTTTAATGGTGAAATCACCATGACGAGAAAAGCCACGTGGGTAATGCTTATTATCAAAAAAACGATTAGTCGTGATGAAGCTATCTGCCATCTGACACACTCCTAACTTATTGCAGTCAAACTCTATATGGCGCGGAGTATTAGACAGCATTGACAATCTGTAAAACAAAACATTTAAATCATCACGACAAAAATAATTGGAGATGTATGTGGACAGCGAGTTATTGAGAACTTTTTTAGAGGTAAGCAAGACTAGGCACTTTGGTAGAGCAGCGGAATCACTCTACTTAACGCAATCTGCTGTCAGCTTTCGTATCCGACAGTTAGAAACTCAACTTGGCACCAGTTTATTCACTCGCCATAGAAATAATATTCGATTAACCGCCGCTGGTGAGCGATTAGTACCGTATGCTGAATCGTTGATGAACACCTGGTTACAAGCCAAAAAAGAAATTTCTCACGCATCACAGCATACAGAGCTTTCAATCGGTGCTACCGCTTCTCTATGGGAAGGCTACCTCACTGACTGGGTGGAAGCGCTTTATACTCAGCATGATGAATTACGATTAGAAGCTCGAGTGTCGACCCGACAGTCTCTCGTAAAACAGCTACACTCAAGAGAATTAGATTTGCTAATTGCCACTGAGCCGCCAAAAATGGATGAGTTCGAAAGTACGATTATTGGAACTATCGAGCTGCAACTAATGGCTTCACAAAAAAATATTGCTTTGACAAATTACAATTACATAAAACTAGAGTGGGGGGCTGATTTTCATCCAAAAAATGAATCTGCACTAACTCAAGATGATACACCAGTGATGATCACGACATCCGCTCATATTACCCGTCAATTACTTCCTGTATCGCTTTCAGCGGCATTTTTACCCGCACATTGGATACATCAATATCCTGCACTAAAAACGCTGTCAGAATCCCCTATAAGTAAGCCACTCTATGCCGTATGGTTACAAAAAAATGATCAACAGGCTCTTATTAATCAATTAATTAAAACACCAATAAAAAATGCGCCGTTGCACGAAACTAATTAAGCAAAATGAATTATTTGCTCATTCTGTTTCTCGATGATGGTATTAAATACCCTAAAACATATTCTATCTGCTTAAGGTGAACTCAAAAGCTATTAAAATAGAGCCTAAGATAGGTTTTTATTGATAAATAAGGGCGTACTAACTCCAATCGCACCCTTACCCTTAATTTAATTTTCTGAATCCTTTTAGCAAAATGCAGAAGCGCGGATTTCTTTATTCTGATATCGCCCTGTCCTTGATATTCAAATATAACTGACCAGAGAGATAAGTAAGAATCGAGTGTCATACTAATACGATAGAGTAATTTGATTATATATCAATCACCAAAAAGTGATAATTAATGGCATTTCTGTGAGAATTTGAAGAAAGCAAGAGTGGTAATAATAAACAAGGAGCAATAATGAAAGGGTGTTCGTAAAATTTAGATAAAGAAAAACCCGATTAATATAACCGGGTTATCAATAGATACTTCTTTTATTATTACTTAATTGGTAACTGGCAGGGGCGGAGAGACTCGAACTCCCAACACCCGGTTTTGGAGACCGGTGCTCTACCAATTGAACTACGCCCCTAAATTAAGTGGCGGAACGGACGGGACTCGAACCCGCGACCCCCTGCGTGACAGGCAGGTATTCTAACCAACTGAACTACCGCTCCACTTATTCTTTTGCCTTTCGGCAGCTTACTGCTATTGAGCAATAAACTTTTAATTAATGTCTGGCAGTTCCCTACTCTCACATGGGGAGACCCCACACTACCATCGGCGCTACGGCGTTTCACTGCTGAGTTCGGCATGGGGTCAGGTGGGACCACCGCGCTATTGCCGCCAGACAAATTCGGTTCGTTCCCGTTCAGCGCTTTTCTTCGCTAAACCAGAACATCAATCTTGAACAAGCTGCTGTGTCCGTCACCTTTCGGCTTCTCACCCACATTCGAAAACTATCTCGTCTCTCTAAAACACCTTCGGTGTTGTCAGGTTAAGCCTCACGGTTCATTAGTATTGGTTAGCTCAACGTATCGCTACGCTTACACACCCAACCTATCAACGTCTTAGTCTTAAACGTTCCTTTAGGACCCTTAAAGGGTCAGGGAAGACTCATCTCAAGGCAAGTTTCCCGCTTAGATGCTTTCAGCGGTTATCTTTTCCGCACTTAGCTACCGGGCAATGCCATTGGCATGACAACCCGAACACCAGTGGTGCGTCCACTCCGGTCCTCTCGTACTAGGAGCAGCCCCTTTCAATCTTCCAACGCCCACGGCAGATAGGGACCGAACTGTCTCACGACGTTCTAAACCCAGCTCGCGTACCACTTTAAACGGCGAACAGCCGTACCCTTGGGACCTACTTCAGCCCCAGGATGTGATGAGCCGACATCGAGGTGCCAAACACCGCCGTCGATATGAACTCTTGGGCGGTATCAGCCTGTTATCCCCGGAGTACCTTTTATCCGTTGAGCGATGGCCCTTCCATTCAGAACCACCGGATCACTAAGACCTACTTTCGTACCTGCTCGAGCCGTCACTCTCGCAGTCAAGCTGGCTTATGCCTTTGCACTAACCGCATGATGTCCGACCATGCTTAGCCAACCTTCGTGCTCCTCCGTTACTCTTTGGGAGGAGACCGCCCCAGTCAAACTACCCACCAGACACTGTCCGCACCCCAGATAATGGGGCAACGTTAGAACATCAAACATTAAAGGGTGGTATTTCAAGGTTGGCTCCACGCAGACTGGCGTCCACGCTTCAAAGCCTCCCACCTATCCTACACATCAAGGCTCAATGTTCAGTGTCAAGCTATAGTAAAGGTTCACGGGGTCTTTCCGTCTTGCCGCGGGTACACTGCATCTTCACAGCGAGTTCAATTTCACTGAGTCTCGGGTGGAGACAGCCTGGCCATCATTACGCCATTCGTGCAGGTCGGAACTTACCCGACAAGGAATTTCGCTACCTTAGGACCGTTATAGTTACGGCCGCCGTTTACTGGGGCTTCGATCAAGAGCTTCTCCTTACGGATAACCCCATCAATTAACCTTCCAGCACCGGGCAGGCGTCACACCGTATACGTCCACTTTCGTGTTTGCACAGTGCTGTGTTTTTAATAAACAGTTGCAGCCAGCTGGTATCTGCGACTGGCTTCAGCTCCATGGGTAAACCACTTCACCTAATGCCAGCGTGCCTTCTCCCGAAGTTACGGCACCATTTTGCCTAGTTCCTTCACCCGAGTTCTCTCAAGCGCCTGAGTATTCTCTACCTGACCACCTGTGTCGGTTTGGGGTACGATTAATGATAATCTAGAGCTTAGAGGCTTTTCCTGGAAGCGGGGTATGAGCTACTTCGCCACCGTAGTGACTCGTCATCAGACCTCAGCATATAGTGAATCGGATTTGCCTAATTCACCTGCCTACATCCTTAAACCGGGACAACCGTCGCCCGGCCAGCCTAACCTTCTCCGTCCCCCCATCGCAATTATCACCAGTACGGGAATATTAACCCGTTTCCCATCGACTACGCATTTCTGCCTCGCCTTAGGGGTCGACTCACCCTGCCCCGATTAACGTTGGACAGGAACCCTTGGTCTTCCGGCGTGCGGGTTTTTCACCCGCATTATCGTTACTTATGTCAGCATTCGCACTTCTGATACCTCCAGCATACCTCACAGTACACCTTCACAGGCTTACAGAACGCTCCCCTACCCAACAATATCTAAATATCGCTGCCGCAGCTTCGGTGCATAGTTTAGCCCCGTTACATCTTCCGCGCAGGCCGACTCGACCAGTGAGCTATTACGCTTTCTTTAAATGATGGCTGCTTCTAAGCCAACATCCTGGCTGTCTGAGCCTTCCCACTTCGTTTCCCACTTAACTATGACTTTGGGACCTTAGCTGGCGGTCTGGGTTGTTTCCCTCTTCACGACGAACGTTAGCACCCGCCGTGTGTCTCCCGTGATAACATTCTTCGGTATTCGTAGTTTGCATCGAGTTGGTAAGTCGGGATGACCCCCTAGTCGAAACAGTGCTCTACCCCCGAAGATGAGTTCACGAGGCGCTACCTAAATAGCTTTCGGGGAGAACCAGCTATCTCCCGGTTTGATTGGCCTTTCACCCCCAGCCACAAGTCATCCGCTAATTTTTCAACATTAGTCGGTTCGGTCCTCCAGTTAGTGTTACCCAACCTTCAACCTGCCCATGGCTAGATCACCGGGTTTCGGGTCTATACCCTGCAACTCATTCGCCCAGTTAAGACTCGGTTTCCCTACGGCTCCCCTATACGGTTAACCTTGCTACAGAATATAAGTCGCTGACCCATTATACAAAAGGTACGCAGTCACACCCCGAAGGGTGCTCCCACTGCTTGTACGTACACGGTTTCAGGTTCTATTTCACTCCCCTCGCCGGGGTTCTTTTCGCCTTTCCCTCACGGTACTGGTTCACTATCGGTCAATCAGGAGTATTTAGCCTTGGAGGATGGTCCCCCCATATTCAGACAGGATAACACGTGTCCCGCCCTACTCGTCGAGTTCACAACACCAACACCTTCGGATACGGGGCTATCACCCTTTACTGCCAGCCTTTCCAGACTGTTCTCCTGATGCTAATGCTGATTAAGACTCTGGGCTGCTCCCCGTTCGCTCGCCGCTACTAGGGGAATCTCGGTTGATTTCTTTTCCTCGAGGTACTGAGATGTTTCAGTTCCCTCGGTTCGCCTCGTTTGACTATGTATTCATCAAACGATAGTGCAACGAATTGCACTGGGTTTCCCCATTCGGATATCGTCGGTTATAACGGTTCATATCACCTTACCGACGCTTTTCGCAGATTAGCACGTCCTTCATCGCCTCTGATTGCCTAGGCATCCACCGTGTACGCTTAGTCGCTTAACCTCACAACCCGAAGGTGTCTTTTTATCAGACGACACGTAACGTCATGGCTGTGCGGGGTGAACTTCTTCGTTGGGTAGTGCTCGCAATGCTCACGTACTATTGTACGCTGCGCTTGCTGTGCGCTAGCCGCCTTGAATTTCACACTGCTCGCTCATGCCACTCGCTTGTGTGCTTGAAAAACACTTCAAGTTGAGATTTTTGAGAGACTCTCACATTGTTTAAGCGATAAACAATGTGCGTTGTTTTCAATTTTCAGCTTGTTCCAGATTGTTAAAGAGCATAATTGTTAAACCAACTATCTACATAATTGGCTTAATCATTATTGGGGACATCGTCTTTCACTCGATATCGGCGCAATTGGCGTCCCCTAGGGGATTCGAACCCCTGTTACCGCCGTGAAAGGGCGGTGTCCTAGGCCTCTAGACGAAGGGGACACGAAAATCACAAAAACTTTTTGCGCTTTTCATGTAAGCCCTATTCTTGCGAATAAGTCTCCCACGTATAGCCTATTGCTCTACTTTCTATCAGACAATCTGTGTGAGCACTTCACAAAAACACTTCAATGGTAAGGAGGTGATCCAACCGCAGGTTCCCCTACGGTTACCTTGTTACGACTTCACCCCAGTCATGAATCACAAAGTGGTAAGCGCCCTCCCGAAGGTTAAGCTACCTACTTCTTTTGCAACCCACTCCCATGGTGTGACGGGCGGTGTGTACAAGGCCCGGGAACGTATTCACCGTAGCATTCTGATCTACGATTACTAGCGATTCCGACTTCATGGAGTCGAGTTGCAGACTCCAATCCGGACTACGACGTACTTTATGAGTTCCGCTTGCTCTCGCGAGGTCGCTTCTCTTTGTATACGCCATTGTAGCACGTGTGTAGCCCTACTCGTAAGGGCCATGATGACTTGACGTCATCCCCACCTTCCTCCGGTTTATCACCGGCAGTCTCCTTTGAGTTCCCGACCGAATCGCTGGCAACAAAGGATAAGGGTTGCGCTCGTTGCGGGACTTAACCCAACATTTCACAACACGAGCTGACGACAGCCATGCAGCACCTGTCTCAGAGTTCCCGAAGGCACCAAAGCATCTCTGCTAAGTTCTCTGGATGTCAAGAGTAGGTAAGGTTCTTCGCGTTGCATCGAATTAAACCACATGCTCCACCGCTTGTGCGGGCCCCCGTCAATTCATTTGAGTTTTAACCTTGCGGCCGTACTCCCCAGGCGGTCGATTTAACGCGTTAGCTCCGAAAGCCACTCCTCAAGGGAACAACCTTCAAATCGACATCGTTTACAGCGTGGACTACCAGGGTATCTAATCCTGTTTGCTCCCCACGCTTTCGCACCTGAGCGTCAGTCTTTGTCCAGGGGGCCGCCTTCGCCACCGGTATTCCTCCACATCTCTACGCATTTCACCGCTACACATGGAATTCTACCCCCCTCTACAAGACTCTAGCTGACCAGTCTTAGATGCCATTCCCAGGTTAAGCCCGGGGATTTCACATCTAACTTAATCAACCGCCTGCGTGCGCTTTACGCCCAGTAATTCCGATTAACGCTTGCACCCTCCGTATTACCGCGGCTGCTGGCACGGAGTTAGCCGGTGCTTCTTCTGTCGGTAACGTCAATCGTTGATGATATTAGCATCAACGCCTTCCTCCCGACTGAAAGTACTTTACAACCCTAGGGCCTTCTTCATACACGCGGCATGGCTGCATCAGGCTTGCGCCCATTGTGCAATATTCCCCACTGCTGCCTCCCGTAGGAGTCTGGGCCGTGTCTCAGTCCCAGTGTGGCTGATCATCCTCTCAGACCAGCTAGGGATCGTCGCCTAGGTGAGCCATTACCTCACCTACTAGCTAATCCCATATGGGTTCATCCGATAGCGCAAGGACCGAAGTTCCCCTGCTTTGCTCCTTAGAGATTATGCGGTATTAGCTACCGTTTCCAGTAGTTATCCCCCTCTATCGGGCAGATCCCCATACATTACTCACCCGTCCGCCGCTCGTCAGCGAGAAGCAAGCTTCCCCTGTTACCGCTCGACTTGCATGTGTTAGGCCTGCCGCCAGCGTTCAATCTGAGCCATGATCAAACTCTTCAATTAAAAAGCTTGATGCTCAAAGAATGTTTACTGCCGTATGTCTTCTTACGAAAACATATTACCTATTAGTTCATATATATGAATTAACGTGTTAGTCACTCTTCAAGACTTAAAATCAAATATTTTTTTGATAGTGTCCTGTGAGTGCCCACACAGATTGTCTGATAAATTGTTAAAGAGCGTTGCAGCATTTCGTCGTGAAATTTGACCTTCTGGGTCGTTGCTGCGAGGTGACGTATATTACGTTTTTCTTTTAGAAAGTCAAGTGTTTATTTTCAACTTTTTCTTTCTTCACACCGTGTTATCACTTACTTTCTCAAGTTTGGCTTAAGGCTTTTATTTTCTAACCTCACCACCGAAGCGGTTTGCCGTGACAACGGATGCGCATTATAGGGAGGTGGCAGAATTACACAACCTTTTTTTTAAAAAAAAACACTGTTTGAGGATAAAATCACCACCTTGCCTTTTTTAGCCTCACAATGGTTATAAAAAGAGCAATTTTCCACCTATAATTCTTACTTTGACGTACTTATTTAGTACATTAACTCATAATAAGTTAACAAGTTACTTATCATTCTTTCTTTTTCATTTTTATGGCTATTGATATGAATAAACCTTTACGATCTTACTTGGGCATCTATCCTTCACTTGAACCACGAGTTTTTATCGATCCATCTTCAGTGGTTATTGGTGATGTACGATTAGCTAAAGATGTTAGTATTTGGCCTCTTTCCGTTTTACGTGGAGATGTTAACTACATTGCTATTGGTGCTCGTACGAATATTCAAGATGGCTCCGTATTACATGTGACACATAAATCCGCCAGCAATCCAGAGGGAAACCCACTAATCATTGGTGAAGATGTCACTGTTGGGCACAAAGTTATGCTTCATGGTTGCACTATTGGTAATCGAGTATTAGTCGGAATGGGTTCAATCGTAATTGATGGGGCTATAATAGAAGATGATGTCGTGATTGGTGCGAATAGTCTAGTTACTCAAGGTAAGCGTTTGGAATCTGGCTATTTATATATGGGCAGCCCAGCAAAAGCCATCAGGAAACTGACTGATGCTGAACTCGCGCATTTACGTTATTCCGCCAATAATTATGTTGAATGGAAAAATAATTATTTATCTTCTGATAATACGTAAATTCCATTTTCATCATCGAAGCCTTGTGCGATCAAGGCTTCGAACTCTTCTTCTACATCCCATCGATTTTGTTGAAAAAGTACTAATGCCGTTTCTTCTTCACCATATCGTTGAAATAAAAGAGCTTGCGAAATAGTGCATTCCGCAAGTAGACCGCTAATTAACACAGGGAAACACACCACCCCAGATGATTCATCCCATTCTTCCCTATCGGGGAATTGGATCAATTGATTCACCTTTTAATTCCTTATATAAAGCAGACAAAACAGGTGTAATTTCTGGTTGAACACCATGCCATAATTTGAACGAAAATGCGGCTTGCCCAACTAACATCCCAAGTCCATCAGCAATTTTTGTCACCTGATGTTGACGCGCAAACTCAAGGAAAGGTGTTAATGTTGCTTGATAAAACATGTCATAACAAGCAATTTTCTTTGTAAAAACAATTGGGTTAATCGCAGGGATCTCTCCACTAACACCTGATGACGTCGCATTTATAACCAGATCAAAATCTGCTGAGCCGATCTGTTCGAGCGCTTTTCCTCGGATCTTGCCTAATGAGGAGAACTCATTAACTAACGTTTCTACTTTAGAAAACGTTCTATTTGTCAGTGTGATATCACAACCAAACTCTAAAAGCGGTAATAATGCACCTCGTGTTGCTCCACCAGCACCGATGATGAGTACTCGACTATTTGGCTGCACAAATTCTAAACGTTGTAAGTCTAACAGTAACCCCATCCCATCTGTGTTATCACCAAGCAGTCGGTTATCATCAAGCTTCATCACCGTATTGACCGCACCACAAATTTGAGCACGCTCAGTCAACTCAGAAACAACTAAAAAAGCTCGTTCCTTAAATGGCAAGGTGATGTTTGCGCCTTTTCCACCTTGTGAAAAAAAAACGCCCAAACTTTCTTCAAAGTTTTCTATCGGTGCTAAAATTTTTTCATACTCAAGAGTAATCCCCGTTTGTTCTGCAAACATCTTATGTATAAACGGTGATTTACTGTGCTGAATCGGATTTCCAAAGACTGCAAACATTTCCATTAATATTATCCTTTACGATACAATTCGCCTGTCTTGGCATCCCTGATTTCAGATGGGTTCTGGCGGCCACCAACATTTCCATCAAGCACAGGCACCCTGTCATTAAACTGTGCAATAACCTCTTCAGTGGTTCTGCATGGCTCAAACCCGCTTAAATTGGCACTTGTTGATACCAATGGCTTACCATAATGACGACAAAGTTTTTTGACAAGTGCATGGTCGGTAACTCTCACGGCTAGTGTATCAAACCGCCCTGTTAACCATTTAGGTGTTGTCGCTTTAGCTGGAATAACCCATGTCACAGGCCCTGGCCATGTCGCGAACATCGCTTGTTTTTGCTCTTCCGTTAATTGTGCATCATCGATGTAATCTTTTAATTGCTCATAAGTATCAGCTATGAGAATCAATCCTTTTTCCCAAGGACGCTGTTTAAGGTCTAAAAGCTGATGAACTGCCGTCTCGCTATCAGGGTCACAACCTAAACCAAAAACAGCTTCAGTTGGATAGGCGATCACTTTTTCTTGTTTTAACGAAACAATAATACTTTCAATTGCAGGTGTAGATTCATTTGACATAGTTTTAACTCATTATTCTTCTTGTTGCTTACCGCAGCGTTTGCTGGCACAAAATAATCTTACTCCCAGTCCCCCTCTTTTTTCCATCAATAATGGATATTCACAAAACATACATTTACCAACAGTAGGCTTATTATTAAGAATAAACTGACAGTTAGGGTAGTTATCACAGGCATAAAAAGTCTTCCCAAAACGGGATTTTCTTTGGAGTAAATTGCCTTTTTGGCATTGTGGGCAAGGAACTTTTGTTTCATCTGGTTTATCTATGAGCTCAATATGCTCACATTCAGGGTAATGACTACAACCAATGAACATACCAAACCGACCTTGTTTCAATACCAGGTCATGCCCACACTGAGGACAAAGCTGCCCATCTAACACCTTGATAACATGACTTTCAATACTTGGCCTCAATGGGCGCATATAGTGACATTCTGGATAACTAGAGCATCCAAGAAAAGGCCCATGGCTACTATTACGGATCACCAGCAAAGAATTACACTCTGGGCAATATTCGTTTTTATCTGTATCAAAAGGCAATTGTTTCGACATTTTTTTCTCTTACTTTTAATCAATCAATTAACTTAGTCTGATATATCCACCAGAGCAGGAGCGAATCACACCATTAATTTCCATTTCTGTTAATATTGAAACAACTTGAGTAATCGGCATCTGAACTTGAGTCGCAATAGTATCCACTGGTGTAACTTGGTAGCCCACCACATCAAAAATTTTATTTTCAACCAAACTAAGCTTGGGAAGCGTGTCATTGTTCTTATAAGCATCGATGGGACGCTCAGATTGGACCCAATTTAGCCCATCCCTTAAATGCTGTAAAATATCCTCAGCATCCACTAATAAATAAGCGCCTTGTTGCAATAACCAGAGGTTACCACCAAATGCAGGATTGCCAAGAGGTGCAGGAAGCGTAAAAAGGTCACGATTTTGCTCAATAGCATAACGCGCTGTAATTAAGGAGCCACTTTTCATACCCGCTTCTATGACGACTACCACTTTACTTAACCCGCTAATAATTCGATTTCGTCTTGGAAACTGTTTGGGTAATGGTGGAGTATCTGGCCAGTATTCCGATACGAGAGCCCCATTTTCTTTTATTTGTTCAGCAAGCGCGTCATGTTGTTTCGGATAAATATTTTCCAAGCCACTACCCAAAACGGCAATAGTCACGCCATTGTTATCAAGTGCAGCCTTATGGCTTATCCCATCAATGCCTAACGCAAGCCCGCTGGTAATCGCCATCCCATATTGAACAAAATCCTTAACAAACTCCGTCGACCACTTTCTACCATAGTCACTCGCTTGCCGACTTCCAACTAAAGCGATTTGTTGCGTTGCAAGTATTTCTTTTCTTCCTACCACAAAAAGCAAAAGTGGCGGGTGATGGATCTGTTTTAATAAAAAAGGATAAAGAGGGTCTATAAAAGTAATCATTTGATTACTTTTATGCATTAACCATTGTTGTACTTTTTCCAATCGGTGCTTTGGCACATTAAGGAATTGTAGCCTTTGTATTTCGTTTAAACCACAGTGTTGCAAAGCCCTATTACTGATTTTACTAAGTTGTTTTAGCTCATTAATAATGCCTACTGCATGAATGGGTAATAACCGACTTACCAGAGACATTCTTAACCATATTTCTTGGAGGTTCATTTCGTCATCCTGACTGATTAGTAGATATGTTCCTCAGTGAACAAATCATAACCAATACTGTCAATATGCCCGAGAAATGTCTAGAATAAGCATTAATTCCCATTCACTTTTTGGAAACCGCTCGAAAAATTTATGTCAGTCTTAAACGTATTACATTATCCAGACGAGCGCTTACGCACAATTGCTAAGCCAGTCGAAAAAGTTGATGCGCAAATTCAACGCATTGTAGATGATATGTTCGATACCATGTACGAGGAAGAAGGTATTGGGCTCGCTGCTACGCAAGTCGATATCCACCAGCGGATCATTGTTATTGATGTGTCTGAAACACGTGACCAACGTTTAGTGATTATCAATCCTGAATTATTAGATAAATCAGGTGAAACGGGTATCGAAGAAGGATGTCTTTCTATTCCTGAGCAGCAAGGGTTTGTTCCTCGAGCAGAGCAAGTCAAAATCCGTGCATTAGATTATAATGGCGAGCTTTTTGAACTCGAAGCTGATGGTTTATTGGCTATTTGTATCCAACATGAAATGGATCACCTTGTTGGTAAGCTGTTTGTTGATTACTTATCGCCGTTAAAACGCCAACGTATTCGCCAGAAAGTTGAAAAGCTCGATAGGCTTAGAGCGAAAGAGGCAAAAAATAGCTAGTTTAGTGAATAAAAACAGGGAAATTAACGTGTCAGAACCATTAAAAATTATCTTTGCAGGAACGCCTGATTTTGCAGCAAAACATTTAGCTGCTCTTCTTGGAACCCAGCACCAAATCGTTGGCGTTCTTACTCGCCATGATAAACCTGCAGGTAGAGGTAAAAAACTAACGCCGAGCCCTGTAAAAGTTTTAGCGCAGGAACATGACATCCCTGTTTTTCAACCCATATCTCTAAGAGGCGCTGAAAATCAACAGTGGCTCAAAGACAGAAATGCAGATCTCATGATAGTTGTCGCATATGGTTTGATTTTACCCCAAGCTGTTTTAGACATTCCTCGCTTAGGCTGTTTGAATGTACATGGTTCCTTATTGCCTCGTTGGCGTGGAGCGGCACCGATTCAACGCTCAATTTGGGCTGGGGACGCTGAAACAGGGGTGACGATTATGCAGATGGATGCGGGATTAGATACGGGCGACATGCTGTATAAAGCTGTCTGCCCCATCACGCCGAACGACACCAGTGCAACCCTATATGAAAAACTCGCTATCACTGGGCCAGAAGCTTTAATTCATACGGTTAATATGTTATCTACGGGCCAATGTACACCAGAAAAGCAAAATGATGCTCTTGCCAATTACGCAGAAAAACTCTCTAAAGAAGAAGCTCGTATTGATTGGCAACAAGATGCGACTCATATTGAACGTTGTATCCGTGCATTTAATCCATGGCCGATGAGCTATTTTATGGTTCAGGAACAACTGATTAAGGTTTGGCAAGCTGAAGTGATTGAAGATTTACAAGGTAAGCAACCTGGCACAATCATTCGTGCGGATAAAAATGGGATATGCATTGCTACGGGGAATGGCGTATTAAATATCACCCAATTACAACCACCTGGCAAAAAAGCCATGAGTGCGCAGGACATACTAAACTCCCGCCGTGAATGGTTTACCCCAGAGCAAATTCTCGATTAACGAATCTGTAAACTGCCTGAAATATCAGGCAGTTTTATTTTAGTAACTAAAAGACCCATCTTCACTTATGAAAAACACATACAATTTGCGTAGTCTCGCTGCGACTGCAATTAACCAAGTTATCGATAATGGGCAATCATTAAGTACTGTTTTGCCTGATTTGCAACGTAATATCAACGATAAAGATAGAGCATTATTACAAGAGATTTGCTTTGGTGTTCTACGTTATTTACCTAAGCTTGAATGGTTTATTAGCCAATTAATGGAAAAACCGCTCACGGGTAAACAGAGAACCTTGCACTATCTAATTATGGTCGGTATCTATCAGCTACTCTACACACGTATACCAGCACATGCAGCATTAGCTGAAACCGTAAATGGTGCCGTCGCACTCAAACGCCCTCAACTAAAAGGCTTAATCAATGGTGTCTTACGTTCTTTTCAACGCCAACAGGTTCAATTAGAAGAACGGATCGCGAATAACAATAGCCAATACCTTCACCCGAGTTGGTTACTCAAGCGTTTACAAGTTGCTTATCCTAATGATTGGCAAACTATTGTTGAAGCAAATAATCAGCGCCCACCTATGTGGCTAAGAGTCAACTCCCAACATCATACTGCTGAGCAATATCTTGGTCTGTTAGAACAAGCAGAAATAACGGCACACTTGCACTCAACTCATCCCAGTGCTATCCGCTTAGAGGAACCTACCGCAGTCATAAAATTACCAGGCTTCGATGAGGGTTGGTCAACAGTACAAGATGTTTCTGCTCAAGGCTGTGCAGAACGACTTGAACCACAAAATGGTGAAAATATTTTAGATTTATGTGCGGCACCAGGTGGCAAAACAACACATATTTTAGAGCTCGCACCAAAAGCTAATGTACTTGCAGTTGATATTGATGAAACCCGTCTAAAACGAGTAAAAGATAATTTAATTCGTCTTAAGCAACACGCTACTGTCGTGCAAGGAGACGGTACACAGCCCGAAAAATGGGCTGATGGGCAGCAATTTGATCGGATTTTACTTGATGCACCTTGTTCGGCGACTGGAGTTATCCGTCGCCACCCTGATATAAAATGGCTACGTCGTGACTCCGATATCAATGAACTGGCAGAATTACAGGCTAAAATCTTAGAGGCTGTTTGGCCTTATCTAAAAGCAGGTGGTACTTTATTGTATGCGACCTGTTCTGTCATGCCTGAAGAAAACTGTCAGCAAATACAACGGTTCCTTACTAAACATTCCGATGCACATCTAAATGATGGGACAGAGGCAGGACTGCAAATATTGCCAAGTGCTGAAGGTGGTGATGGCTTCTTTTATGCACGTATAATAAAACAAGCACAATAATAAGTCATGAGTTACCTAATATAGGAATATGCAATGAAAATCATTATTCTAGGCGCTGGGCAAGTCGGTGGCACACTTGCTGAAAATTTAGTTGATGAGAACAATGATATTACAGTCGTTGATACCGATGGCGATCGTCTGCGCCAGCTGCAAGATCAATTCGATCTACGTGTCGTCAATGGTCATGGCTCCCATCCACGCGTGCTTCGTGACGCAGGGGCTGAAGATGCTGATATGTTAGTCGCGGTCACTAACTCTGACGAAACAAATATGATTGCTTGCCAAATTGCATATAGCCTATTTAATACGCCGAATAAAATTGCACGGATCAGAGCCACCGAATATATCCGTGAGGCAGATAAGCTTTTTCTTCCTGAGCAGATCCCAATTGACTACCTGATATCACCTGAGCAATTGGTTATCGACTATATCTATAAACTGATTCAATATCCTGGTGCTCTTCAGGTTGTTAATTTTGCGGAAGGTAAAGTCAGTATTGTTGCTGTAAAAGCTTACTATGGTGGTTCACTGGTAGGGAATGCTTTATCTAGCTTACGTGAACATATGCCACATATAGATACGCGAGTTGTTGCGATATTTCGGCAAGATCGCCCTATTCGTCCTCAAGGCTCAACGGTTATTGAAGCAGGTGATGAAGTCTTCTTTGTCGCTTCAACACAACATATTCGCGCAGTAATGAGTGAGCTACAAAGGCTGGAAAAACCCTATAAGCGCTTAATGATTGTGGGTGGAGGAAATGTTGGTGCGGGTCTAGCTCGGCGTTTAGAAAAAGATTATAGCGTTAAGCTTATCGAGCGAAACCAGCAACGCGCGACAGAATTAGCACAACTGCTACATGATACCATCGTATTTTATGGTGATGCATCTGACCAAGAGCTACTCACTGAAGAACATATTGAGCAAATGGATGTGTTTATCGCCCTCACAAATGATGATGAAGCTAATATTATGTCTGCAATGTTAGCGAAAAAAATGGGGGCCAAAAAAGCAATGGTGCTTATCCAGCGTTCAGCCTACGTTGAGCTTGTTCAGGGGGGAGTGATTGATATTGCCGTCTCTCCTCAGCAAGCCACAATCTCTGCTTTATTAAGCCATGTAAGAAAAGCCGATATTGTTAGTGTTTCTTCTTTAAGAAGAGGTGTCGCTGAAGCCATTGAAGCTATTGCACACGGTGATGAAAATACCTCAAAAGTGGTCGGTAAAAAAATATCTGAAATTAAACTTCCTCCAGGAACAATTATTGGCGCAATAGTTCGAGAAGAGGAAGTTATTATAGCTAGCGATTATCATATTATTGAACAAGGTGACCATGTCATTATGTTTATTACAGATAAAAAATACGTTCCTGACGTAGAGAAATTATTCCAGCCAAGCCCGTTCTTTTTATAAAATAATAAAAAGAGCGTAAATATTTGCAGCTTAATAAATCTAGCGACTATAATTTGTTAACCTAACACACTTTGTTTCAATTGAGTTATTTATTAAGGGGTCGTCGATGAGTTTTTTAAAAGATTTTCGCGAATTTGCCATGAAAGGCAATGTAGTAGATATGGCTGTCGGTATTATTATTGGTGCTGCATTTGGTAAGATTGTTTCTTCATTAGTTGCTGATGTCATCATGCCCCCATTAGGCCTACTCATTGGTGGGGTAGACTTTAAATCATTTAGTGTTGTACTAAAAGAAGCACAAGGTGATTTGCCAGCTGTTGTACTTAATTATGGGATGTTTATACAAACTGTATTTGACTTTGTTATTGTAGCTTTTGCGATCTTTATGGCAATTAAAGTAATGAATAAAGTTCGTCGTGAAAAAGAAGCTGCACCAGCTGAACCAACGCCCCCCTCTACTGAAGAAGTTTTATTATCAGAAATTCGTGATTTATTGAAAGAGCAGAATAAAAAATAACTAAAAAGCCAGTGGTAATAAGTAAATAAACCTATTACCACTGGCCTCCCAGTTATTTGCCTTATTATTTTTTCCTTTTCTTGTATAACTTCCTTTTCCTTTTTTATTTTTTTCTACTCGTTGACGAAATAATGGGTCATGAAGTAATGCTTCAATTGCATTATCTTTTATCTCACCACGTTTGTGCTGATATTTACTCATAATATACCTTCTTTAGTTTCAGTTAATAACCTTAATAAACCTTAGATGCACCCCGCTCTAGAATCTCCATAATAGAACAGTATGTTGACGCATGTTCCTCACCACAGCATGCAGAACTCAACATCTTCAGTGAATCACGCATGATAATAAGCTCTTGAATCTTTTTTTCAACTTCTAGTAATCTGATATCGACAATATGTTTAGACTCCTGGCAAGTATGGTGTTCTGGATCAACACGAATAGACAATAGCTCTGATATTGCTTCTAAAGTAAAACCTAATTGCTTTGCATAACGGATAAAACGTAATCTCTGAAGGTCTTGTTCTGTAAATAAACGATAACCACCTTCGGTACGTACTTTGTGCCCCATTAGCCCTTGTTTCTCATAGAAGCGAACTGTATCGGGAGTCACATCGGCTAACTTGGCAATTTCACCTATCTTATACATACTCATAATGCTTTACCTGTAAATAAGGATTGATAGTAGAAAATTCAAGGGAAGAACAAATCATTCGAAGGGTAAGAATAGCAGGTACAAAAAAACCGGGCAAATATACCCGGTTTTCTTGAAAGCTACTGTAGATTACTCTGCAGCTGCTTCTTGAGACTCAACAGCACGGTCAACAAGCTCGATGTAAGCCATCGGAGCGTTGTCGCCTGTACGGAAGCCACACTTAAGAATACGAGTGTAACCACCAGCACGAGCTGCGAAACGAGGTCCCAGTTCATTAAATAATTTTGCAACGATCTCGTTATCACGAGTACGTGCGAATGCCAGACGACGATTAGCTACGCTGTCGGTCTTGGCAAGAGTAATCAGCGGCTCAACGACGCGACGCAGTTCTTTCGCTTTAGGCAGAGTCGTCTTGATGATCTCATGACGAACTAAAGAACCAGCCATGTTACGGAACATAGCTTGGCGGTGGCTGCTGTTGCGGTTCAATTGACGACCACTCTTACGATGGCGCATGACCTTATCCTTCTCAGTAAAACCTTAACCTGTGATCTTAATCATCAGCAATACTTGCTGGTGGCCAATTTTCTAAGCGCATGCCCAGAGAAAGACCACGAGATGCCAAGACGTCCTTAATTTCAGTAAGAGATTTCTTACCAAGGTTAGGCGTTTTAAGCAACTCAACTTCTGTACGCTGTACCAGATCACCGATGTAGTGGATAGCTTCTGCTTTAAGGCAGTTAGCAGAGCGGACAGTCAATTCCAGATCGTCAACTGGGCGCAATAAGATAGGATCGAATTCTGGTTTTTCTTCTTTAACTTCTGGTTGACGTACATCACGTAAATCAACAAAAGCTTCAAGCTGTTCAGCCAGAATGGTCGCTGCACGGCGAATCGCCTCTTCAGGATCGATTGTACCATTAGTTTCCATTTCGATAACTAACTTATCCAAGTCAGTACGTTGCTCAACACGAGCTGCTTCAACATTGTAGGCAATACGCTCTACAGGGCTGTAGCAAGCATCGACTAACAAACGACCAATTGGGCGCTCATCTTCTTCCGAATGAACTCGGGCAGAAGCCGGCACATAACCACGACCACGCTGAACTTTAATACGCATATTAATTGATGCGTTTTCGTCAGTCAGGTGGCAGATGATATGCTGTGGCTTGACGATTTCGACATCACCATCATGGATGATATCGGCTGCAGTCACAGGGCCAATGCCAGATTTATTCAAGGTTAAAATAACTTCATCTTTCCCCTGAACTTTTACCGCCAGCCCTTTCAGGTTGAGGAGAATCTCCAGGATATCTTCCTGTACACCTTCTTTGGTGCTGTACTCATGCAGTACACCATCAATCTCAACCTCTGTCACCGCACAACCCGGCATAGACGAAAGCAGAATACGGCGCAGTGCGTTACCTAGAGTATGGCCAAAGCCACGCTCTAAAGGCTCAAGGGTCACCTTAGCGTGCGTCGAACTCACTTGCTCGATATCTACCAGGCGCGGTTTTAGAAACTCTGTCACAGAACCCTGCATTGTGTCCTCTCTTTGGTGCTAAGCTTTACTTGGAGTAAAGCTCGACGATCAGGTGTTCGTTAATGTCCGCAGACAAGTCAGTACGTTCAGGAATACGTTTGAACACACCTTCCATTTTAGCAGCATCAACTTCCAGCCAAGTTGGCTTCTCACGCTGTTCAGCCAGCTCTAAAGCAGCCTTAATACGAGACTGTTTTTTAGCTTTCTCACGAACGCTGATAACGTCATTCGGGGAAACCTGATAAGAAGCGATATTAACAACACGACCATTTACCATGATAGCTTTATGGCTAACCATTTGACGTGCTTCTGCGCGAGTTGCGCCAAAGCCCATACGATAAACGACGTTATCAAGACGACCTTCCAGCAGAGTCAGCAGGTTTTCACCTGTGTTGCCTTTTAGACGTGTTGCTTCTTTGTAATAGTTACGGAATTGACGTTCCAGAACACCGTAGATACGACGAACTTTTTGTTTTTCACGTAACTGAACACCGTAGTCAGACAGACGCGGTTTACGCGCTCCGTGCTGGCCTGGTGCCTGTTCTAATTTACACTTGGTGTCAATCGCGCGAACACCAGACTTCAGAAAGAGGTCTGTTCCTTCGCGACGGCTCAGCTTGAGCTTAGGACCCAAATATCTAGCCATTTTCTTTCTCCAACAGTCCTAAAAAAAACGAAACGTATTAAACGCGACGTTTTTTCGGTGGGCGACAACCGTTATGAGGGATAGGAGTCACATCAGTAATATTAGTGATGCGGAAACCAGCGGCGTTCAGAGCACGAATTGTTGATTCGCGACCCGGACCCGGTCCCTTAACCATAACTTCCAGGTTTTTGATTCCGTATTCTTTCACAGCTTCTGCGCAACGCTCTGCCGCAACCTGAGCTGCGAACGGAGTGGATTTGCGAGAACCACGGAAACCGGAACCACCGGCAGTTGCCCAACCTAATGCGTTACCCTGACGGTCAGTAATTGTAACGATTGTGTTGTTGAAAGAAGCATGGATATGAGCCACACCGTCTGAGACTTGTTTTCTTACACGCTTACGTGCACGAACTGGTGCCTTTGCCATTATTCAATACCCCGACTTATTTCTTGATCGGCTTACGCGGACCCTTGCGGGTACGAGCGTTAGTCTTAGTACGCTGTCCGCGCACAGGAAGACCACGACGATGACGTAAACCACGGTAACATCCAAGGTCCATCAGACGCTTGATGCTCAGGGTAATTTCACGACGTAGGTCACCTTCTACCACATACTTGGCAACTTCGTCACGCAGCTTGTCGATTTGTTCTTCAGACAGCTCACTGATCTTAACATTTTCAGCAATACCAGTTGCTTCACAGATAGCCTGTGAACGTGTTTTGCCGATTCCGAAAATCGATGTTAAAGCGATTACGGTATGTTTATGATCAGGAATGTTAATGCCTGCTATACGGGCCACTATGCACTCCTAAGTTAAAATATACATTACTGTGCTGAAAAGCCCGTTTTCAGGATACTCAAACAATAATGTATCTTAGATAAAAAAGATTGGCTGGCTAATTTAGCCAGCTCAACCCAACTTTGCAAGAAAAAAATGCTTTTTCTTAACCTTGACGTTGTTTATGTCTTGGTTCAACACTGCAAATTACACGAACGCTACCATGGCGACGGATAACTTTACAGTTACGGCATAATTTCTTGACGGAAGCACGAACTTTCATTTTTACTCTCCGTAACTTCTAGCAAACCATAACCACACTAAGTGATTATTTACCTTTAAGGTTTGCTTTCTTCAATGCAGACTCATACTGACTTGACATCATCAGAGTTTGCACTTGAGCCATAAAGTCCATGATAACGACAACCACAATTAAGAGGGAAGTACCACCAAAGTAGAAAGGTACTTTCATTGCGTCACGCATGAACTCCGGGATTAGGCAGATAAAGGTAATGTATAACGCACCAACTAATGTCAGGCGAGTCATTACCTTATCAATGTACTTGGCCGTTTGCTCTCCCGGACGAATTCCTGGTACAAATGCACCGGACTTCTTCAGGTTATCTGCTGTTTCTCTCGGGTTGAAAACCAACGCCGTATAGAAGAAACAGAAGAAGATGATCGCAGAAGCATAAAGCAACACATATAACGGTTGACCAGGCTGTAAGTACATAGAAATTGTAGTCAGCCAGTCCCAGCCAGTTCCATCACCAAACCAAGATGCTATTGTACCTGGGAATAGTATGATACTGGAAGCAAAAATTGCAGGAATTACACCCGCCATATTCACTTTTAACGGTAAATGTGTACTTTGTGCTGCATAAACACGGCGTCCTTGCTGACGTTTAGCGTAATTAACGACAATACGACGTTGACCACGTTCCATAAACACAACAAAGAAAGTTACCGCGAATACTAACACCGCAACCAACAGCAACAGGAGGAAGTGCAGATCGCCTTGCCGAGCTTGCTCGATGGTATGGCCAATGGCCGGCGGTAATCCCGCAACGATACCAGCGAAGATAATGATTGAAATACCGTTACCGATACCTCTTTCAGTTATCTGTTCGCCTAACCACATAAGGAACATGGTTCCTGTGACTAAGCTAACAACTGCCGTAAAGTAGAACGGAAGGCCTGGATCAATCACTAATCCTTGCATCCCTGGCATATTCGGTAGACCCATTGCAATACCAATAGATTGGAATATTGCTAATACCAGAGTACCCCAACGAGTATATTGGCTTATCTTCCGACGACCTGCTTCTCCTTCCTTCTTAATCTCTGCTAATCGTGGATTAACCACTGATAATAATTGGACAATGATCGATGCCGAAATATACGGCATGATACCCAAAGCAAAGATAGAAGCACGGCTAAGAGCACCACCAGAGAACATGTTAAACATTTCAATGATGGTGCCTTGTTGCTGTTCGAGCAATTTGGCAAGCACAGTGGCATCAATACCAGGGATTGGAATAAAAGAACCAATTCGGAATACAATTAGCGCACCAATTACAAACAAAAGTCTGCGTTTAAGTTCGCCAGCTCCACCTTTGGCACTTTGAAAATCTAATCCTGGTTGTTTAGCCATCTGTCACTTATTCCTCAATTTTACCGCCGGCAGCTTCGATTGCAGCGCGAGCACCTTTAGTAACACGAAGGCCACGTACAGTAACTGCACGGTTCACTTCGCCAGACAGAATAACTTTCGCAAATTCAATCTGGATGCCAACAACGTTCGCGGCTTTCAGTGCGTTCAGATCAATAACATCGCCTTCAACAGCTGCAAAATCAGACAGACGAATCTCTGCAGTGATCATTGCTTTGCGTGAAGTAAAGCCGAATTTCGGCAAACGACGGTATAAAGGCATCTGGCCACCTTCGAAACCACGGCGTACGCCACCGCCAGAACGAGATTTCTGACCTTTGTGACCACGTCCGCCAGTTTTACCCAGACCAGAACCGATACCACGACCTACGCGTTTAGGCGCGTGCTTGGCACCTTCAGCCGGAGACAGAGTATTTAAACGCATCTCTTACTCCTCAACTTTAACCATGTAGGAAACCAAGTTGACCATACCACGAACGGCAGGAGTATCCTCACGTTCTACTGTATGACCAATGCGACGCAGACCTAAACCGACCAGTGTTGCCTTATGCTTAGGCAGACGACCGATTGAACTGCGAACTTGTGTAATTTTAATAGTCTTAGCCATGGCTGATTACCCCAGAATTTCTTCGACGGATTTTCCACGCTTAGCTGCGACCATTTCTGGAGACTTCATGCTGTCTAAAGCATCCAGTGTTGCACGAACCACGTTGATTGGGTTTGTGGAACCGTAGGTTTTAGCCAGTACGTTGCGAACTCCAGCTACTTCTAACACTGCACGCATTGCACCACCGGCAATAATACCAGTACCTTCGTGAGCAGGTTGCATAAACACGCGGGAACCGGTGTGTGTACCTTTCACTGGGTGGAATAATGTGCCGTTGTTAAGAGCAACGGTTTTCATACTGCGACGGGCTTTTTCCATCGCTTTCTGGATTGCTGCCGGAACTTCGCGCGCTTTGCCGTAGCCAAAACCAACGCGACCGTTACCATCACCAACTACAGTCAGTGCGGTAAAGCTGAAAATACGGCCACCTTTAACGGTTTTTGCTACGCGGTTTACCGCGATCAGCTTTTCCTGCAGTTCGCCAGCTTGTTTTTCGATGTGAGACATCTTACACCTCTACCTTAGAACTGAAGGCCAGCTTCACGGGCAGCATCTGCCAGTGCCTGGACTCTACCATGATATTGGAAACCAGAACGGTCAAAAGCAACAACAGTGATGCCTTTTTCCAGTGCGCGTTCAGCAACTAATTTACCAACTGCTGCTGCTGCGTCTTTGTTTCCAGTAAACTTAACTTGTTCATTGATAGCTTTTTCTGTAGTAGAAGCTGCAACCAATGTTTCAGAACCGTTTGGTGCGATAACCTGCGCATAAATATGGCGTGGAGTACGATGTACCACCAGGCGAGTCGCACCCAATTCTTGGATCTTACGGCGTGCGCGGGTCGCACGACGGATACGAGCTGCTTTCTTATCCATAGTGTTACCTTACTTCTTCTTAGCCTCTTTGGTACGCACGATTTCATCGGCGTAACGAACACCTTTACCTTTGTAAGGCTCAGGACGACGGTAAGCACGCAGTTCTGCTGCAACTTGACCAATCACTTGCTTATCCGCACCTTTCAGTACGATTTCAGTTTGTGTTGGACATTCAGCAGTAATGCCTGCTGGCAGTGCGTGTTCAACCGGATGCGAGAAACCTAAAGACAAGCTAACAGCATTGCCTTTGATTGCTGCACGGTAACCAACACCAACCAGTTGAAGCTTTTTAGTGAAGCCATCGGTAACACCAACAACCATTGCATTGCACAGTGAACGAGTAGTACCCGCTTGTGCCCACGCATCTTCAAAACCATCACGTGGTCCGAAAGTTAAATGGCCATCTTCATGTTTAACTTCAACTGCATTATGGATAGTACGAGTAAGCTCGCCGTTTTTACCCTTAATCGAAATAACCTGACCGTTGAGTTTTACCTCTACGCCGGCAGGAATGACGACGGGTGCTTTTGCCACACGAGACATTCTTTCCTCCCGAATTAAGCTACGTAGCAGAGAATCTCGCCACCAAGACCAGCTTGGCGAGCTGCACGATCAGTCATGACACCTTTAGAGGTAGAAACAACAGCGATACCTAGGCCAGCCATAACTTGTGGCAGCTCATCTTTTTTCTTATAGATGCGCAGACTTGGGCGGCTTACACGCTGAATGCTTTCTACAACAGCCTTACCTTGGAAATAACGTAAAGTCAGTTCCAATTCTGGCTTGATGTCGCCTTCAATTTTAAAATCTTCAATATAACCTTCTTCCTTCAGCACTTTGGCAATCGCCACTTTCAGCTTGGAGGAAGGCATGGTGACCGCAACTTTGTTCGCGGCCTGACCGTTACGGATACGGGTCAGCATATCCGCGATGGGATCTTGCATGCTCATCTGTCTTTACTCCCGTGATTCAAATGGAATTACCAACTTGCCTTTTTAAGGCCCGGGATTTCACCGCGCATAGCGGCTTCACGGACTTTAATACGGCTCAGACCAAACTTCCGCAGGAAACCGTGCGGACGCCCTGTTTGACGGCAGCGGTTACGCTGACGAGAAGGACTTGAATCACGTGGCAGTGTTTGCAGCTTGAGAACAGCGTCCCAGCGATCTTCATCAGATGCTTTAACATCAGAGATGATAGCTTTCAATTCAACGCGTTTTGCGAAGAACTTCTCAGCTAATTTAGCACGTTTAACATCACGCGCTTTCATAGATTTCTTAGCCATGAGTACCCTGCCTTACTTGCGGAACGGGAAGTTGAACGCTGCTAACAGTGCGCGACCTTCGTCATCTGATTTCGCAGTAGTGGTGATAGTAATATCTAAACCACGTACACGATCCACTTTATCGTAATCGATTTCAGGGAAGATGATTTGTTCACGAACACCCATGCTGTAGTTACCGCGACCATCGAAAGACTTAGCGGACAAGCCACGGAAGTCACGAATACGTGGTACAGCAATAGAAATCAGACGCTCAAGGAACTCCCACATGCGTTCACCACGCAGGGTTACTTTACAGCCGATTGGATAGCCCTGACGGATTTTGAAGCCTGCAACAGATTTGCGTGCTTTGGTGATCAATGGTTTTTGACCAGAGATAGCTGTTAAATCAGCTGCTGCGTTATCCAGCAGTTTTTTATCAGCAATCGCTTCACCAACACCCATATTCAGGGTGATCTTCTCGACCCGAGGGACTTGCATGACAGAAGAGTAACTAAACTCAGTCATGAGTTTATTAACAACTTCGTCTTTATAGTAATCATGCAGTTTCGCCATCGTATACTCCAAAAATTACTTGATAGTTTCACTGTTAGATTTGAAGAAACGGACTTTTTTGCCGTCTTCGAATCTAAAGCCTACACGGTCTGCCTTACCAGTTGCCGCGTTAAAGATTGCAACGTTAGAAACTTGAATAGCCGTTTCTTTTTCAACGATGCCACCTGGTTGATTCAGAGCCGGAACTGGCTTCTGATGTTTTTTAACCAGATTGATACCTTCAACGATAACTTTACCAGAAGAAAGAACCTGTTTTACTTTACCGCGCTTACCTTTGTCTTTACCAGTTAGCACGATAACTTCGTCATCACGACGGATTTTCGCTGCCATAGTTCGCTCCTTAGAGTACTTCAGGTGCCAGAGAGATAATTTTCATAAACTTCTCATTACGAAGTTCACGAGTTACCGGCCCAAAAATACGCGTACCGATTACTTGCTCGCTGTTATTGTTTAATAACACACAAGCATTACCATCGAAGCGAATGACAGAACCGTCAGGGCGACGTACACCCTTCTTGGTGCGCACCACTACCGCTTTCAGGACATCACCCTTTTTAACTTTACCGCGTGGAATTGCTTCTTTAACAGTAATTTTAATGATGTCGCCTACATGTGCATAGCGACGGTGCGAGCCACCTAGAACCTTGATACACATTACGCGACGTGCACCGGAGTTGTCGGCCACGTTCAGCATAGTCTGTTCTTGGATCATTTTAGTGCTCCGCTAAATGTCAACTACTACTGAGCCACCTCATTATGAAGAGGCCGTTCAAATATACCCATACTACGAGGGCGCGGCATTATAACACCACATCAACGCGATGGACAGAAAAAAATAAACGGCTCAGTCAAAAAGAGCCGTTTATTCATCACGAAAAATCTATTCTATTACAGAACAGCTTTTTCTACAACGCGAACTAAGGCCCAAGACTTAGTCTTAGACAGTGGACGAGTTTCGCGGATTTCTACCACGTCACCAATTCCACATTCATTGTTCTCGTCATGTACGTGCAATTTAGTCGTACGACGGATGAATTTACCATACAGAGGGTGTTTCACCATACGCTCGATAGCAACAACAATAGATTTCTCCATTTTATCGCTAACTACACGACCTTGCAGAGTACGGATTTTATCGCTCATTACGCACCTGCCTTCTCAGTCAGTAAAGTCTTCACACGTGCGATATCGCGACGCACTTGTTTCAACAGATGAGACTGTTGTAGCTGACCGCTTGCAGCTTGCATACGTAAATTAAATTGTTCACGCAGCAGATTCAGCAGTTCAGCATTCAGCTCTTCAACGCTTTTTACGCGCAGCTCTTGTGCTTTCATTACATCACCGTCTTAGTTACAAAGGTGGTTTTGATAGGCAGTTTCGCTGCTGCCAGAGAGAATGCCTCACGAGCCAGCTCTTCAGGCACACCGTCCATTTCGTACAGGACTTTTCCAGGCTGGATTAAGGCAACCCAATATTCTACGTTACCTTTACCTTTACCCATACGAACTTCGAGTGGTTTCTCAGTGATTGGTTTGTCTGGGAACACACGGATCCAGATTTTACCTTGACGCTTAATAGCACGGGTCATAGCACGACGTGCCGCTTCGATCTGACGTGCAGTCAGACGACCACGGCCAACAGCTTTAAGACCGAAAGTGCCGAAGCTAACATCCGTACCTTGCGCTAGACCACGGTTGCGGCCCTTGTGCACCTTACGGAATTTTGTACGCTTTGGTTGTAACATCAGCGACTCTCCTTACTTGCGGCCTTTACGCTGCTGCTTTTTAGGTTGAGCAGCTGGTTTCTCAGCTTGTTCAACAGCAGCCATACCACCCAGAATCTCACCTTTGAAGATCCATACCTTAACGCCGAGAACACCATATGTAGTGTGCGCTTCTGAAGTGTTGTAATCGATATCAGCACGTAATGTGTGCAGTGGCACACGGCCTTCACGATACCACTCGGTACGAGCGATTTCAGCACCGCCTAAACGGCCACTGACTTCAACTTTGATACCTTTAGCGCCCAGACGCATTGCGTTCTGTACTGCACGCTTCATAGCACGACGGAACATAACACGACGTTCCAGCTGTGAAGAGATGCTGTCAGCAACTAATTTTGCGTCTAGTTCTGGTTTACGAACTTCGGCGATATTGATTTGCGCAGGAACACCAGCGATATCCGCTACTGTTTTACGCAGTTTTTCAACGTCTTCACCTTTCTTACCGATAACGATACCTGGGCGAGCAGTGTGAATAGTCACACGGATGCTTTTCGCAGGACGTTCGATAACGATGCGAGAGATTGACGCTTTTGCCAGTTCTTTATTCAAGTACTGACGTACTTTAAAATCGCTGTCTAGGTTGTCAGCGAATTCATTAGTATTCGCATACCAAGTAGAGTTCCAAGGTTTGACAATACCCAGGCGAATACCATTAGGATGTACTTTCTGACCCATTGCTAGTCTCCAGAGTCTCAGCGATCGGACACAACCACAGTAATGTGGCTGGTGCGCTTAAGAATACGATCTGCACGGCCTTTCGCACGCGGCATGATGCGTTTCATAGTTGGACCATCGTCTACGAAAATTTTCGCAACTTTCAGGTCATCAATGTCAGCGCCATCGTTTTGCTCTGCGTTAGCAATTGCAGATTCAAGTACTTTCTTCACTAAACCAGCAGCTTTCTTGTTGGTGTAGGTCAGAATTTCCAGAGCTTGCGACACTTTCTTACCGCGAATCAGGTCGGCGACTAAGCGAACCTTCTGGGCAGAAGAACGAGCGTGGCGATGTATAGCTAAAGTTTCCATCTCTTCCTCCTATCCTTAACGTTTCTTAGCTTTCTTATCTGCCGCATGGCCGCGATAAGTGCGAGTCGGTGCGAATTCACCCAGTTTGTGACCAACCATTTCGTCGGTTACGAAAACTGGAACATGCTGACGACCATTATGGACAGCGATGGTCAATCCGATCATATTAGGAAAGATCGTTGAACGACGGGACCAAGTCTTGAGAGGCTTCTTGTCTCCGCTTTCCACCGCTTTCTCTACCTTCTTCAGCAAGTGCAGGTCAATGAAAGGACCTTTCTTGAGAGAACGTGGCATGGCTTATCCTCTAATTATTTTTTAGAACGATGACGTACGATGAATTGATCAGTACGCTTGTTGCTACGAGTTTTCTTACCTTTGGTCTGAACGCCCCATGGTGTTACTGGGTGTTTACCAAAGTTACGGCCTTCACCACCACCATGTGGATGGTCTACTGGGTTCATCGCAGTACCGCGAACGGTAGGACGAATACCACGCCAGCGGCTAGCACCAGCTTTACCGAGAACACGTAACATATGTTCAGCGTTACCAACTTCACCTAAGGTTGCACGGCAATCTGCTAATACTTTACGCATTTCACCAGAACGCAGACGTAATGTTACATAAGCACCATCACGAGCAACGATTTGAGCGTAAGTACCTGCTGAACGCGCTAACTGACCACCTTTACCTGGTTTCAGTTCAATGTTGTGAACTGTAGAACCAACAGGGATGTTGCGCATTGGCATTGCATTACCAGCTTTGATTGCTGAATCAACACCAGATTGAATCTGGTCGCCAGCTTTCAGGCCTTTTGGTGCAAGAATATAACGACGTTCACCGTCTTTATATAGAACCAGTGCGATGTTCGCAGAACGATTTGGATCATATTCCAAACGCTCAACAACAGCAGGGATACCATCTTTGTTGCGTTTAAAGTCAACTAAACGATAATGCTGCTTATGGCCACCACCGATGTGACGGGTAGTGATACGGCCATTGTTGTTACGACCACCGGATTTGCTGTTTTTTTCTAACAGCGGAGCATAAGGTTTACCCTTATGCAGCTCAGGGTTAACCACTTTAACTACGTGGCGACGGCCCGGAGACGTAGGTTTACATTTAACAACTGCCATTGTTCTTTACTCCTCCGACTTACTCTGCGCCGCTAATGAAGTCCAGATTCTGGCCTTCTTTCAGCGTAACGTAAGCTTTTTTCCAGTCGCTACGACGACCAGTACGCTGACCGTGGCGTTTAGTTTTGCCTTTAACCAGCAAAGTGTTAACACCTTCAACTTCAACTTCAAACAGTTTCTGTACAGCAGCTTTGATTTCTGCTTTAGTTGCATCTTTTGCAACTTTGAGAACGATGGTATTGCTTTTTTCCATCGCTGTAGAAGCTTTTTCAGATACATGCGGCGCGCGCAGTACTTTCAGCAGACGTTCTTCACGGATCATGCCAGCATCTCCTCAACTTGCTTCACAGCATCAGCAGTCATAACCACTTTGTCGAAAGCAATCAGGCTAACTGGGTCGATACCTGCTACATCACGAACGTCAACCTTGTACAGGTTACGTGCTGCTAAGAACAGATTTTCATCTAATTCAGCAGTGATGATCAGAACATCTTGCAGAGCCATATCTTTCAATTTCTGTGCCAGCAACTTAGTTTTAGGTGCTTCAACAGAGAACTGTTCGACAACGATCAGACGATCTTGACGTACCAACTCAGAGAGGATGCTTTTTAAAGCACCACGGTACATCTTTTTATTAACTTTTTGACTGTGGTCCTGTGGTTTAGCTGCGAAGCTAACACCACCAGAGCGCCAGATTGGGCTCTTGATTGAACCAGAACGTGCACGGCCTGTGCCTTTTTGACGCCATGGTTTTTTACCTGAACCAGAAACTTCAGCACGAGTTTTCTGAGCACGAGTACCTTGACGAGCACCAGCTGCATACGCAACAACTACTTGGTGAACAAGCGCTTCATTGAAATCACGCCCGAAGGTAGTTTCGGAAACAGTCAGCGCGCTTTGCGCGTCTTTCATTACCAATTCCATTCCTATCTCCTTGACGTTAAGCCTTGACAGCCGGTTTTACGATCAGGTTGCTACCAGTTGCTCCTGGAACAGCACCTTTGACCAGCAGCAGGTTGCGCTCAGCGTCAACACGTACTACATCTAAGCTTTGAACAGTTACACGTTCATTACCCAGTTGGCCTGCCATTTTCTTGCCTTTGAACACTTTGCCCGGAGTCTGGTTCTGACCGATAGAACCCGGAACACGGTGTGACAAGGAGTTACCGTGAGTAGCATCTTGAGTACGGAAATTCCAGCGTTTAACTGTGCCAGCAAAACCTTTACCTTTAGATGTACCAGTAACGTCGACTTTTTTAACGTCAGCGAAAATTTCAACGCTAATGCTTTGACCTGCAGTAAATTCAGCACCTTCTTCAGTACGGAATTCGCGCAGAATACGGCCAGCTTCAACGCCAGCTTTAGCGAAATGACCTGCTTCAGGTTTAGTTACACGGTTAGCTTTTTTGCTACCAGTAGTAACCTGAATTGCATTGTAACCGTCAGTTTCTGCAGTTTTAACCTGAGTAACGCGGTTATTTTCAATTTCGATAACAGTTACAGGGATAGAAACACCATCTTCAGTGAAGATACGTGTCATTCCCACTTTCTTACCGACTAAACCAATCATTGTTTCAACCTCTCAATCGTTCGACGACCTGATTAACCCAGGCTGATCTGCACGTCAACGCCGGCAGCCAGGTCCAGACGCATCAGAGCATCAACGGTCTTCTCGGTTGGCTCAACGATGTCAACCAGACGTTTGTGAGTGCGAATTTCGTACTGATCACGCGCATCTTTATTAACGTGCGGAGAAATCAGAACGGTAAAACGCTCTTTACGTGTCGGCAGCGGGATAGGACCACGTACCTGCGCACCAGTGCGCTTAGCAGTCTCTACGATTTCCGCAGTTGATTGATCGATTAAACGATGATCAAAAGCTTTAAGGCGGATACGGATTCTTTGGTTCTGCATGAGACCAGAGCTCCAACTATTTTATAAACGTAAATGATTACTCCTCGCACCCATTTCGATTGATGGGGGAGTGTAATCGTCTTAGTGTAACCCCCATATCGGGAGTATTGTCTAAATGAGCAACAAATCGTTGGCTCAATACTGATATTTCAGTCCTAATAAATTAGGGCTTACTCATCAGTAAGCCCGCGCATTATACGTAAATTATTGCGAAACGCAAGCAATCGGGGAAAATATGTGCGAATTTTCTCATGGTCATAACAAAAAAACGCCCAACTCTGATGGATTCAGAAGTTAGGCGCCTATCAAAATCAAAAATCTCACAGAAGATTGAAATCTAAAGTCACTACTCTTCGATCACTTGAGCTTGTAGATAATTTTGAATACCTAAGCGAACAATTAAATCTAACTGTGTTTCTATCCAATCAATATGATTTTCTTCATCCGCTAAAATTTCAATCATCAGATCTCGGCTGACATAATCATGGATAGAATCTGCGTACTTAATTGCCTCTTTTAAGTTTTTTGCGCCATCAAGTTCAAGCTGTAAATCTGACTTAAGCATTTCTTCCACATCCTCACCGATGTTTAACTTACCTAAGTCTTGTAAATTAGGAATACCTTCAAGGAAAAGAATACGCTCTATGTATTTATCGGCATGTTTCATTTCATCGATTGATTCATGATATTCCATCTCATTGAGACGTGTCAGCCCCCAATTTTTAAACATACGTGCATGTAAAAAATATTGGTTAATTGCGACTAGCTCATTGCCCAACAATTTATTAAGGTGGGCTATCATTTTTTTATCGCCTTTCATTTGTACCCTCCATCGCTTCCAGTCTTTTAAGTGTAGTACTGAAATTGATTAGCAGAGTAATTTTTACACAAGCATTTATGTAAAAGGCAATAAAACTAATTGGAAGATAATTTGAAGGGTAAGCGATTATGCAACTTCAATAGCACAAATCTCTTCTAGCTGGATAAGCTCTTGTTGTAAAATCTCTCTTGTTTGCCGAATACACTTTCCACATTCACGACCGACAGGCAATACTTGTCGCAACCCTTTTAATGAGCTGACTTGGTATTTCCTTACCGCATTTCTGATTTGCTTATCTGTAATGGCTTCACAAAGACAAACGTACATATTTTTTAGCCTGTATAAATTATATACGTATATTTTAAATAAAAATGATTCGCATTTCAATTACCATTACAGATTATTTACACAGGCTTCTACATCTATATTTAATTTAAAAATAGTTCTCATTTCGACTCATATTTATTTACCGACACATAAGTTGCAATTCTGCAATAAGCATAACGAATTAATATCTAATAACTAATTTTTCTAAGAGAAATAATTTCTATGGAGAAGTTAAAACATTGGAGAAGGGATACGCGCAGATATAAAAAAGGCACCAATTAAGGTGCCCTTTTCTAACATTTTGTGATGCTATGTATTATGCAATGATTTTTGCAACAACACCCGCACCTACAGTACGGCCACCTTCACGGATTGCGAAACGTAAACCGTCGTCCATCGCGATTGGGTGGATCAGGGTAACGATCATGTTGATGTTATCACCTGGCATTACCATCTCTACGCCTTCTGGCAGTTCGATAGTACCTGTTACGTCAGTTGTACGGAAGTAGAACTGTGGACGGTAACCTTTGAAGAATGGAGTGTGACGACCACCTTCATCTTTGCTCAGAATATAAACTTCTGATTCAAATTTAGTGTGTGGCTTGATTGAACCTGGTTTAGCAAGTACTTGACCACGTTCGATTTCTTCACGCTTAGTACCACGCAGCAGAACACCAACGTTCTCACCCGCACGGCCTTCGTCAAGAAGTTTACGGAACATTTCAACACCAGTACAAGTTGTTTTCGCAGTCTCTTTGATACCAACGATTTCAACTTCTTCACCAACTTTGATGATACCACGCTCAACACGGCCTGTTACTACTGTACCACGACCTGAGATTGAGAATACGTCTTCAATTGGCAGCAGGAATGGACGGTCAATTGCACGCTCTGGTTCTGGGATGTAAGAATCCAGGTAACCTGCTAATTCAACAATTTTCGCTTCCCACTCAGCTTCGCCTTCCAGCGCTTTCAGTGCTGAACCACGAACAACTGGAGTGTCGTCGCCTGGGAAATCGTACTGAGACAGAAGTTCACGAACTTCCATTTCAACTAATTCTAACAGTTCTTCGTCATCAACCATGTCACATTTGTTCAGGAACACGATGATGTAAGGAACGCCAACCTGACGACCTAACAGGATGTGCTCACGAGTTTGTGGCATTGGGCCATCAGTCGCAGCAACAACCAGGATTGCACCGTCCATCTGTGCAGCACCTGTGATCATGTTTTTAACATAGTCGGCGTGTCCTGGGCAGTCTACGTGTGCGTAGTGGCGAGTTGGAGTATCGTACTCTACGTGAGAAGTAGAGATGGTGATACCACGCGCTTTTTCTTCTGGTGCGTTATCGATTTGGTCGAATGCACGAGCAGAACCGCCGTAAGTTTTTGCCAGAACAGTAGTGATAGCTGCTGTCAGAGTAGTTTTACCGTGGTCAACGTGGCCGATAGTACCAACGTTAACGTGCGGTTTTGAACGTTCAAATTTTTCTTTAGACATTAGATTGTCCCTCTAAGACACGGAATCGGTGGTTAAACCACATCAACCAAGCAAGAAATTATTTCGCTTGTTTTTTTCAGGAGACAAATCAGGGAGATAATTGAGAACATAAGGGAAGTGGTGCTGATAGGCAGATTCGAACTGCCGACCTCACCCTTACCAAGGGTGTGCTCTACCAACTGAGCCATATCAGCACATCTTGGAGCGGGCAGCGGGAATCGAACCCGCATCATCAGCTTGGAAGGCTGAGGTAATAGCCATTATACGATGCCCGCAATGAACTCGGCTACCTGAGTTATCAGCTGTTAAACTGTTCCTTGAAGTTTCTATAAAGAAATCTTCTTGGAGATGGTGGTGGGAGAAGGATTCGAACCTTCGAAGTCTGTGACGGCAGATTTACAGTCTGCTCCCTTTGGCCGCTTGGGTATCCCACCTATCCAAATTTTTAATGGTGCCGGCACCAAGAGTCGAACTCGGGACCTACTGATTACAAGTCAGTTGCTCTACCAACTGAGCTATGCCGGCATCAAGTGCTGCGCATTCTAGGAAGAGTGAGCGCATGTTGCAACAAAAAAATTTAATTTTTTGTTCGTTTGCTTACATTTTGTTCGCTTTTTGTGATTTTGTTGATTTTTTAACTATTTTGAGATTAAAACATCAACAGTAGCTGTTAACTATAATCCATTATTATTTAGTCCGTAAAGCCCGATAATCGAATCAAAACATTTCAAATGTTATTTTTTAGTCCCCATCACATTTTTAGGGCTCTGATTAATCGGTTATTTTCCAAGCGATCACACCTATTTTTTTTGTGTAATTCAAAAAAAATTCACAAATATTATAAAAAAACCTACGCCTCCCCCCCATCACTCGCTATGATGCTAGCAAATTTTTTGGATACGGGTGTTTAGGCAACCTGTCCAACCTGCATAAAATAGGCAGATGTTGGTTTATGAAAAAGAACGAAAATTTTATTACTACGCCATATTTAGAATTTGATAGAGAACATTGGGCAACACTCCGTGATTCCGTCCCTTTGACATTAACATCCAGTGAGCTTCTCGAGTTAAAAGGGATTAACGAAGAGCTTTCAATGGAAGATGTTATTGAAATTTATCTACCTTTATCGCGCTTATTGAATTTTTATATTAGTTCTAACTTACGTCGTCAGGCTGTCCTAGAGCAGTTTTTAGGAACTAGTGAAGCAAAAGTGCCTTATATCATCGGTATCGCTGGTAGCGTTGCTGTAGGTAAAAGTACAACAGCACGTTTATTACAAGCACTATTAACCCGTTGGCCTGAGCACCGTAAAGTTGATTTAATTACGACTGATGGCTTTCTTCATCCGAACCAAGTATTAAAAGATCGGAATATTATGAAGAAAAAAGGTTTTCCACAGTCTTATGACATGCGAAAACTGGTTAACTTTGTTTCTCAAATTAAATCAGGCGCGCGAAATGTCCGTGCCCCGGTCTATTCCCATCTAACCTACGACATTGTGCCTGACCAAGAACAAGTTATTGATCAGCCTGATATTTTAATTTTGGAAGGGCTCAATGTGTTACAAAGTGATATGGACTACCCACAAGATCCACACCATGTATTTGTCTCTGACTTTGTTGATTTCTCAATTTATGTTGATGCAGCTCCTGCTTTATTAAAACAATGGTACATCGGTCGTTTTCTTAAGTTTAGGCAAGGCGCATTCTCCGACCCAGATTCATACTTTCATAGTTATTCTAAATTGAGTGAAGAGGAAGCTGTAAATATTGCAGGTTCTATTTGGGATGAAATTAATGGGCTAAATCTCGAAGAGAATATTTTACCTACCAAAGAGCGTGCAAGCTTAATAATGACAAAAGGTGAAAACCATTCAATTCAAAATGTCAGACTAAGGAAATAAAATCTATATTGGCCGAAATTTTTCGGCCAATTATATATTACTCGTTTGGCCGTAATGATATTTCGCCGCCAATATAAGGAATTATGTCGCCATTATCTTTTTGTAGTAACAATGCACCTTGCTCATTAATTCCACGCTCAACACCAGAAATAATATCATTACCTATCAGTAACTTAACTTTTCTATTTAAAAAATTATCAAGTTTAAACCATCTATCCAAAAACGGTTTTAATCCTTCTTTTTCAAATAAAATTAATGAATCTTTTAATGCTTGAATAATATTAGCCGATAATTCATTTCGTTCTATATCTTCAACTTCATCTCTCAAAGATGCCCACTCTTGCGTTATTGCAGTTGTATTTTCAATATTGGTTTTATTCATTCCAATATTAATGCCAATACCAATAATAATATGAGCAGCGTCACCTGTTTTACCCGTTAATTCAACTAAAATACCTGCAAGCTTTTTATCATTCATATACAGATCATTTGGCCACTTTACCTTTACTTTTTCTTTACTTATTTTGTTTAAAGTTTCCGCAATCACTATTCCAACAACAAGGCTCAAACCAACCGCAGCCGCAGGGCCTTGATCTAACTTCCAATACATAGATAAATACAAGTTACAGCCAAAGGGAGAAATCCATTGACGACCTCTTCTGCCTCGACCTGCACTCTGGTACTCTGCAAGGCAAGTATCTCCCGATGTTAAACTTGGAATGCGTTCAAGCATATACTGATTCGTAGAATCAATAACAGGTTCCACAATGATATTGACGCCATTAACGTATTGTTTGATCCTGTCTTTATTCAGTAAATTTATTTGGTGAGGCAGCTTATACCCTTTACTCGTCACCGTTTCGATGTTCAAACCCCATGAGCGTAATGTTTTAATATGTTTATTAATCGCAGCTCGGCTCATGCCAAGTTTGTCGCCGAGTTGCTCGCCCGAGTGTATTTGAGCATCCGATAAAATATCTATCAGCTGTAAAGGGATTGATGTCTCTTTCATTGAATATAATCCATTGCGTTAACCTCACCTTGACGACCAATAAACCGAACTTCAGGTTCTAAAATAATATCAAAACGCTTTGCAACGCTTTGGCTAACGTATTTCGCTAGGTTAACAACATCACCCCCTGTCGCTTCATGTTTATTAATTAAAACAAGCGCCTGCTGAGTGTGAACTGCCGCTCCCCCTATTTCATGCCCTTTCAAACCACACTGGTCAATAAGCCAACCAGCCGCTAATTTCACGCTACCATCGGCTTGGATATATTGAGGACAATTTGGATTTTCTTGCTTAATTTTTGCTGCTTTTTCAGCTGAAATCACAGGATTTTTAAAGAAACTACCAGCATTACCAGTAACTGCAGGATCAGGCAATTTACTTCTTCGAGTCTGGCACACTGCATCAAAAACTTGCTTAGGTGTTACTGTTTCGGGATTAAACTGTGTTAAGTCACCATAGGTAAGTTTAGGCTGCCATTTTTTTGCGAATTTCAGCCCAACGCTAACAATCACATAACCCTGTTGGTACTCATGTTTAAAAATGCTATCACGGTAACCAAATTGGCACTCACTCGCTGCAATACGCGTTTCTTGATTTGTTTCAAGTGACAGAATATCCACATAATCACAAATATCTTTCAGTTCAACACCATAAGCACCGATGTTTTGAATTGGCGCGGACCCCGCACATCCAGGGATTAAAGCAAGATTCTCCGCACCATAGATACCTTTTTGTAGTAATTTTTCCAGTAATAGATGCCAATTTTCACCGGCCTGAACATGCACATACCAATAATCATCAGACTCTGTAATTTCAATACCTTTTAGCTGATTAATGATAACGACACCGTCAAAGTCCTCTACAAATAAAACATTACTCCCCCCACCAAGCAGCAATACTGGTAAATTATCATTTTTCGCTTTCAGCCATTGTTGATGGAGTGATTGTTTATTCTCTACTATAAAAACTGATAATGCTTTTGCATCAATACCAAAGCTGTTGAATGGTTTGAGTTCAGAAGTTGGATTCATTACTACCTTCAGGAAAAATATAACAATAATGAAGTAAGTCTATCAGCCAGACTTAATCGTGGGTAGCAAGAATAATAAAATAAGATAATTTCGGGATCATTATGGAATGATTTACTTACTTTTCATAAGCGTCAGAAAGCAAAAAGCCACCCATTGGGTGGCTTCTTATATTTAAAACCTAGCAGTTCCCTACTCTCACATGGGGAGACCCCACACTACCATCGGCGCTACGGCGTTTCACTACTGAGTTCGGCATGGGGTCAGGTGGGACCACCGCGCTATTGCCGCTAGGTAAATTCTTTTTAAATGCCGATTATATGGTGCTGATACCCAGATTCGAACTGGGGACCTCACCCTTACCAAGGGTGTGCTCTACCAACTGAGCCATATCAGCAATATGGTGCGGTCAGTTAGTACTGACACAACCTTTAAATTTAATGTCTGGCAGTTCCCTACTCTCACATGGGGAGACCCCACACTACCATCGGCGCTACGGCGTTTCACTGCTGAGTTCGGCATGGGGTCAGGTGGGACCACCGCGCTATTGCCGCCAGACAAATTCGGTTTTGTTCCCGTTCAGCGCTTTTCTTCGCTAAACCAGAACATCAATCTTGAACAAGCTGCTGTGTCCTTCACCTTTCGGCTTCTCACGCACATTTGAAAACTATCTCGTCTCTCTAAAAACACCTTCGGTGTTGTCAGGTTAAGCCTCACGGTTCATTAGTATTGGTTAGCTCAACGTATCGCTACGCTTACACACCCAACCTATCAACGTCTTAGTCTTAAACGTTCCTTTAGGACCCTTAAAGGGTCAGGGAAGACTCATCTCAAGGCAAGTTTCCCGCTTAGATGCTTTCAGCGGTTATCTTTTCCGCACTTAGCTACCGGGCAATGCCATTGGCATGACAACCCGAACACCAGTGGTGCGTCCACTCCGGTCCTCTCGTACTAGGAGCAGCCCCTTTCAATCTTCCAACGCCCACGGCAGATAGGGACCGAACTGTCTCACGACGTTCTAAACCCAGCTCGCGTACCACTTTAAACGGCGAACAGCCGTACCCTTGGGACCTACTTCAGCCCCAGGATGTGATGAGCCGACATCGAGGTGCCAAACACCGCCGTCGATATGAACTCTTGGGCGGTATCAGCCTGTTATCCCCGGAGTACCTTTTATCCGTTGAGCGATGGCCCTTCCATTCAGAACCACCGGATCACTAAGACCTACTTTCGTACCTGCTCGAGCCGTCACTCTCGCAGTCAAGCTGGCTTATGCCTTTGCACTAACCGCATGATGTCCGACCATGCTTAGCCAACCTTCGTGCTCCTCCGTTACTCTTTGGGAGGAGACCGCCCCAGTCAAACTACCCACCAGACACTGTCCGCACCCCGGATAACGGGGCAACGTTAGAACATCAAACATTAAAGGGTGGTATTTCAAGGTTGGCTCCACGCAGACTGGCGTCCACGCTTCAAAGCCTCCCACCTATCCTACACATCAAGGCTCAATGTTCAGTGTCAAGCTATAGTAAAGGTTCACGGGGTCTTTCCGTCTTGCCGCGGGTACACTGCATCTTCACAGCGAGTTCAATTTCACTGAGTCTCGGGTGGAGACAGCCTGGCCATCATTACGCCATTCGTGCAGGTCGGAACTTACCCGACAAGGAATTTCGCTACCTTAGGACCGTTATAGTTACGGCCGCCGTTTACTGGGGCTTCGATCAAGAGCTTCTCCTTACGGATAACCCCATCAATTAACCTTCCAGCACCGGGCAGGCGTCACACCGTATACGTCCACTTTCGTGTTTGCACAGTGCTGTGTTTTTAATAAACAGTTGCAGCCAGCTGGTATCTGCGACTGGCTTCAGCTCCATGGGTAAACCACTTCACCTAGCGCCAGCGTGCCTTCTCCCGAAGTTACGGCACCATTTTGCCTAGTTCCTTCACCCGAGTTCTCTCAAGCGCCTGAGTATTCTCTACCTGACCACCTGTGTCGGTTTGGGGTACGATTAATGATAATCTAGAGCTTAGAGGCTTTTCCTGGAAGCGGGGTATGAGCTACTTCGCCACCGTAGTGACTCGTCATCAGACCTCAGCATATAGTGAACCGGATTTGCCTAATTCACCTGCCTACATCCTTAAACCGGGACAACCGTCGCCCGGCCAGCCTAACCTTCTCCGTCCCCCCATCGCAATTATCACCAGTACGGGAATATTAACCCGTTTCCCATCGACTACGCATTTCTGCCTCGCCTTAGGGGTCGACTCACCCTGCCCCGATTAACGTTGGACAGGAACCCTTGGTCTTCCGGCGTGCGGGTTTTTCACCCGCATTATCGTTACTTATGTCAGCATTCGCACTTCTGATACCTCCAGCATACCTCACAGTACACCTTCACAGGCTTACAGAACGCTCCCCTACCCAACAATATCTAAATATCGCTGCCGCAGCTTCGGTGCATAGTTTAGCCCCGTTACATCTTCCGCGCAGGCCGACTCGACCAGTGAGCTATTACGCTTTCTTTAAATGATGGCTGCTTCTAAGCCAACATCCTGGCTGTCTGAGCCTTCCCACTTCGTTTCCCACTTAACTATGACTTTGGGACCTTAGCTGGCGGTCTGGGTTGTTTCCCTCTTCACGACGAACGTTAGCACCCGCCGTGTGTCTCCCGTGATAACATTCTTCGGTATTCGTAGTTTGCATCGAGTTGGTAAGTCGGGATGACCCCCTAGTCGAAACAGTGCTCTACCCCCGAAGATGAGTTCACGAGGCGCTACCTAAATAGCTTTCGGGGAGAACCAGCTATCTCCCGGTTTGATTGGCCTTTCACCCCCAGCCACAAGTCATCCGCTAATTTTTCAACATTAGTCGGTTCGGTCCTCCAGTTAGTGTTACCCAACCTTCAACCTGCCCATGGCTAGATCACCGGGTTTCGGGTCTATACCCTGCAACTCATTCGCCCAGTTAAGACTCGGTTTCCCTACGGCTCCCCTATACGGTTAACCTTGCTACAGAATATAAGTCGCTGACCCATTATACAAAAGGTACGCAGTCACACCCCGAAGGGTGCTCCCACTGCTTGTACGTACACGGTTTCAGGTTCTATTTCACTCCCCTCGCCGGGGTTCTTTTCGCCTTTCCCTCACGGTACTGGTTCACTATCGGTCAATCAGGAGTATTTAGCCTTGGAGGATGGTCCCCCCATATTCAGACAGGATAACACGTGTCCCGCCCTACTCGTCGAGTTCACAACACCAACACCTTCGGATACGGGGCTATCACCCTTTACTGCCAGCCTTTCCAGACTGTTCTCCTGATGCTAATGCTGATTAAGACTCTGGGCTGCTCCCCGTTCGCTCGCCGCTACTAGGGGAATCTCGGTTGATTTCTTTTCCTCGAGGTACTGAGATGTTTCAGTTCCCTCGGTTCGCCTCGTTTGACTATGTATTCATCAAACGATAGTGCAACGAATTGCACTGGGTTTCCCCATTCGGATATCGTCGGTTATAACGGTTCATATCACCTTACCGACGCTTTTCGCAGATTAGCACGTCCTTCATCGCCTCTGATTGCCTAGGCATCCACCGTGTACGCTTAGTCGCTTAACCTCACAACCCGAAGGTGTCTTCTGATAACGAGTGACTGTGCTTCATGATTTCGGCGTTAGTCCGTGCGCGCAATGCTCACGTACCTTAAGTACGCTGCGCTTGCTGTGCGCGGGCTGCCTTGAACTCATTTCGCTCGTCGACTCGATAGGTCAAAATACACTATTCAAGTTGAGATTTTTGAGAGACTCTCACATTGTTTAAGCGATAAACAATGTGCGTTGTTTTCAACTTTCAGCTTGTTCCAGATTGTTAAAGAGCATAATTATTCGCAATAGACTATTTGACTAATCTATTCTGAATAATCAGAAAAATTTATGGTGGAGCTAAGCGGGATCGAACCGCTGACCTCCTGCGTGCAAGGCAGGCGCTCTCCCAGCTGAGCTATAGCCCCATAAAGGTATTTTCAGTATCAATAATAGACAATTAATTGTCTGCTTTTCGCTTTTAGTATGCTTAAAGTTACCAATTTTGTTTAGTCTAGGCGCGGATTGGCGAAGTTTACTTTTGGGTAAACGAGCTAATCTGCAACAACGAATAAACAAAATTTGGTAGGCCTGAGTGGACTTGAACCACCGACCTCACCCTTATCAGGGGTGCGCTCTAACCACCTGAGCTACAAGCCTATCGATACCGCACTTTAATTTCATCAGACAATCTGTGTGAGCACTTCACAAAAACACTTCAATGGTAAGGAGGTGATCCAACCGCAGGTTCCCCTACGGTTACCTTGTTACGACTTCACCCCAGTCATGAATCACAAAGTGGTAAGCGCCCTCCCGAAGGTTAAGCTACCTACTTCTTTTGCAACCCACTCCCATGGTGTGACGGGCGGTGTGTACAAGGCCCGGGAACGTATTCACCGTAGCATTCTGATCTACGATTACTAGCGATTCCGACTTCATGGAGTCGAGTTGCAGACTCCAATCCGGACTACGACGTACTTTATGAGTTCCGCTTGCTCTCGCGAGGTCGCTTCTCTTTGTATACGCCATTGTAGCACGTGTGTAGCCCTACTCGTAAGGGCCATGATGACTTGACGTCATCCCCACCTTCCTCCGGTTTATCACCGGCAGTCTCCTTTGAGTTCCCGACCGAATCGCTGGCAACAAAGGATAAGGGTTGCGCTCGTTGCGGGACTTAACCCAACATTTCACAACACGAGCTGACGACAGCCATGCAGCACCTGTCTCAGAGTTCCCGAAGGCACCAAAGCATCTCTGCTAAGTTCTCTGGATGTCAAGAGTAGGTAAGGTTCTTCGCGTTGCATCGAATTAAACCACATGCTCCACCGCTTGTGCGGGCCCCCGTCAATTCATTTGAGTTTTAACCTTGCGGCCGTACTCCCCAGGCGGTCGATTTAACGCGTTAGCTCCGAAAGCCACTCCTCAAGGGAACAACCTTCAAATCGACATCGTTTACAGCGTGGACTACCAGGGTATCTAATCCTGTTTGCTCCCCACGCTTTCGCACCTGAGCGTCAGTCTTTGTCCAGGGGGCCGCCTTCGCCACCGGTATTCCTCCACATCTCTACGCATTTCACCGCTACACATGGAATTCTACCCCCCTCTACAAGACTCTAGCTGACCAGTCTTAGATGCCATTCCCAGGTTAAGCCCGGGGATTTCACATCTAACTTAATCAACCGCCTGCGTGCGCTTTACGCCCAGTAATTCCGATTAACGCTTGCACCCTCCGTATTACCGCGGCTGCTGGCACGGAGTTAGCCGGTGCTTCTTCTGTCGGTAACGTCAATCGTTGATGATATTAGCATCAACGCCTTCCTCCCGACTGAAAGTACTTTACAACCCTAGGGCCTTCTTCATACACGCGGCATGGCTGCATCAGGCTTGCGCCCATTGTGCAATATTCCCCACTGCTGCCTCCCGTAGGAGTCTGGGCCGTGTCTCAGTCCCAGTGTGGCTGATCATCCTCTCAGACCAGCTAGGGATCGTCGCCTAGGTGAGCCATTACCTCACCTACTAGCTAATCCCATATGGGTTCATCCGATAGCGCAAGGACCGAAGTTCCCCTGCTTTGCTCCTTAGAGATTATGCGGTATTAGCTACCGTTTCCAGTAGTTATCCCCCTCTATCGGGCAGATCCCCATACATTACTCACCCGTCCGCCGCTCGTCAGCGAGAAGCAAGCTTCCCCTGTTACCGCTCGACTTGCATGTGTTAGGCCTGCCGCCAGCGTTCAATCTGAGCCATGATCAAACTCTTCAATTAAAAAGCTTGATGCTCAAAGAATGTTTACTGTCGTATGTCTTCTTACGAAAACATATTACCTATTAGTTCATATATATGAATTAACGTGTTAGTCACTCTTCAAGACTTAAAATCAAATATTTTTTTGATAGTGTCCTGTGAGTGCCCACACAGATTGTCTGATAAATTGTTAAAGAGCGTTGCAGCATTTCGTCGTGAAATTTGACCTTCTGGGTCGTTGCTGCGAGGTGACGTATATTACGTTTTTCTTTTAGAAAGTCAAGTGTTTATTTTCAACTTTTTCTTTCTTCACCTCTGTTATCACTGGGTTTCCCCTTTTCGCCGAATCGGTTTGTCGTGACAACGGATGCGCATTATAGGGAGTCAGAAAAATCTGGCAACCCCTTTTTTGCATTTTTTTTTCGTTCGCTCAGCTTTTCAGCAAATTTAAGTTAAAGCGCTAGTTTTTCCAGCGAAATAAACCCTTCAGTTTCAAGTACAGGCCTTAAATCTTGCACAGCATCATTCATTAAGAGGCAATAAGCGAAGTCTTCTTCGTTAGAATCATGAATTTCTGCCTGATTGTTTATCAGCCAAACGGCTCTTCTAGCGATAGCAGAACCTGAATCTATAAACCTTGTTCCATCTGGTAAGACTTTTTCGAGTTCTTCTATTAATAGAGGGAAATGGGTACAGCCTAAAATAACCGTGTCTGGCGGTTCAGGCATTCTGATCCACGACCTTACCGTTTGAGCCACTTCATCTAACGGTAAAGTTTCCCCATGTAACTTTCTTTCTGCCAATTGGACTAATTCAGCAGAGCCCAGCGAAACCACTTTGCAGTCCGTAGCGAAACGGTCAATTAATTCTTTCGTGTACTCGCGATTCACAGTGCCTTTCGTGGCTAATAAACCGACCACGCCATTACGCGTGAGTTTAGTAGCAGGCTTGATTGCAGGAACCACACCGACTACAGGGAAAGTAAAGTGCGCTCTTAGATTAGGCAAACTGACGGTACTTGCAGTATTACATGCAATGATCGCAATTGTTAAAGGATGCTTTGCTGCTATTGCATTAACAATTTGATAGACCCTATCAATAATAAACTCTTCACTTTTTTCACCATACGGAAAAGCTTCGTTATCGAATGCATATATATAGTGCGCATTCGGGATCAGTTTTTTAACTTCGCGATAGACAGATAACCCGCCCACTCCTGAGTCAAACACAAGAATGGTCGGGCGAACAGATAAGGTGTTATCAGAAGTTGTAACTTCCGGTAAGGAAATATTCTCTTCCAGCGGTGCGATAACCATACGCGGTCTCATAGTCTTTATCGAACATATTAGCTATTTTACCACGAATTGTGAGATGTGAAGTGATTGGATATGCAGCTGTGAGATCCCAAAGGCTAACGCCGCCTACTTTTGTGCGTTGCCCATTCCCCATTTTGTCATACCGAGAGCCTATATACTGGTAAGTGACCCCCATATCAACGTCATAAATATCCCAATCAAGTTGATATTTGACTTGTTGCTTAGCCCTTCTCAGTAAAACCTCATTTGTTTCTTTATCTCTAGGATCGATATATTGATAAGTAACTTGATGATGGAAAATTCCCGTATCTAGTTCACCAACCCATTCAAGTCCTTTAATTTCAGCCTTTCCAATATTTTCATAACTAGCGATTGGATAACCATTGTCATATGAAATCAAGTTATTAATATCATTATGATATGTGTTTAACTGCCAAAATAATGGGCCAGTTTTACCTTCAACACCGATTTCCCATTGCTTGCTCTCTTCTGGTTTTAAATTTGGATTACCAATAGTAGACCAGCTAGGAGAAACCACATGTGCATACAATTGGCTCAGATTTGGTGCTTTATAGGCTGTTGCATATGAACCAACCAGTTTATAGCCTTCGTAGAATTCCCAGCTTAATCCTGATTGCCAAGTTGTATGCCAATTAAATTCTGAATGGTGATCTGAACGAACCGCAGCTTCAGCTACAACAGAGTTGACTAGTGCGTATTGACCCGTTAAATAAACTCCAGTGTTATTTAACGTTTGTTTCTCGCTGATCATTGTATAGCTACTTGGTTCAACACTCTGACGTTGATAGTCAATACCAGCACTGATATTACCTTTCTCTAGATGGTAGCTGTTGCCCCATTGGAGATTATATTGCTTCGATTCATCTAAATTCGAAAATTTCCCATACTGCCCATATTTTGGATCATAGTTATAATCTTTTGTTGTACCGTAGCTGCCCATCAGTATGGTTGAATATTTATCATTATGATATTTCAAGCCTGTTTCATAGGTGCGGCTATATAATTTTCGAGTATCAACTTGAGAGTTTGTATGTTTATCATAATAAGCTTCATAATCAGTTCTATTGTCATACCCATATGCTCTCGCATAAGCGGTGATATCTGATGAAAACTGATGTTCAACACCTAACCATAATGCCTTACTCAAAAAACCATCTTTGTCTGGCTGCTTCCTATCACCACTAAACCCTTTCGCCTCTATATCAAACCCCTTTGTATACGTATAAGCGCCCGCCGCGGTTACTGTGGTATTTTCACCAATTTTTTGCTGGGTCGAGCCGTTATAGTTTTGATAGCCATGCGAACCAATACCCGCATTTAATGTTGTTCCATCGTTATCACTGCGAGTAATAATATTCACTACGCCACCAATAGCATCAGAACCATAAACAGCGGAACGCGCACCACGGATATATTCGATACGTTGAACTAATGAGATTGGAATTTGGCTCATATCTGATGAACCCGAAATACCTGCTTGATTTAAACGGACACCATCAATTAGCACTAGAACATGGCGAGACTCTGTTCCCCTAATAAAAAGGGAACTTTGCTGCCCCATTCCCCCATTTTGCGCAATATCCACTCCTGGTAAACGCCTTAACACATCAATCACGGTATTTGACTGCCAATGATCAATATCTTCACGAGTGACCACTGTCACGGGCGCTAATATAGAAGAAATTGGTTGTTCGAAACGATTGGCTGATACGACAACTTCGTCAGCTTTATTATTTGCACTTGCCAGAGAAGAAACACCGCATAACACTGCCACAGCAGCGGCCGATAACGGCAGCAACTTGTTATTATTCATTATGATTACACTCGGAAAATCAATTAAATTAAAATTCCGCGAAGTTGAATAAAAGGTTCGCGCTGATATTCAACAAAGCGATAAGACGTGTGGCAGGTATCGGACTCATAAGTTCCAAAGCGTTATTTCTATAATAAAAGAAACAGAAAAATGCTTGTATATATCCTAAATAATTCAAGTTACATGTAGGCGGCAGGCGAAGACATCCCTAGGAGCATACTGAAGTATGTGACTAGGGTAGCTGAGCGATGCTAACACCCATGTAGCTTGAAGAATAACGGGGATACCTTAATTACCGTTGCGCGTCAGTCTTGGATTTCAACCAAATTCCCTCAACCACACACTGTTATCGTAAGTTGAATAGTTATGAGTGTCTACGGATCGATAATGAAAACTGGACATCTTCGCCGCATTCCCTACAATTTCGCCCCTGATATGAATTTTTTACTGTTTTATGGGGCCAAGTATGCCAAACACGTTGCACACCAAAGACTACGAACTGCAACTCGCAGAGAAAACTGACCGTTTAAAGGCTATGATGGCCCCGTTTAACGCACCTGAACCTGAAATTTTTTCATCTCCAACCTCGCATTACCGGATGCGGGCAGAGTTCAGAGTTTGGCATGATAATGATGATTTGTTTCATATCATGTTTGATAAAGAGACCAAAGAACGTATCCGTGTTGACCAATTCCCAGTGGCGAGTCAATTAATTAATGACATGATGGCTGAATTGCTACCATTAATTAAACAGAATGAATTACTACGCCATAAGTTATTCCAAATCGACTATTTGTCGACACTGAGCAACAAACTGATCGTTTCACTGCTTTACCATAAAAAATTAGGTGATGAATGGACCGCTGAGGCGAAAAGTTTAAAAGCCACATTGGTGGAAAAAGGCTTTGACCTGCAGTTAATCGGCCGCGCCTCAAAAACTAAAATCATGCTTGATAATGATTATGTAGATGAAGTGCTACCTGTAAATGGTAAGGATATGGTTTATCGCCAAGTTGAAAATAGCTTCACGCAGCCGAATGCACAGGTCAATATTAAAATGCTGGAATGGGCAATTGCCGCGACGCAAAATTCAACGGGTGACTTATTAGAATTGTATTGCGGAAATGGAAACTTTTCCTTGGCATTAGCACAAAACTTTGAACGTGTTTTAGCCACTGAAATTGCTAAACCTTCCGTTGCTGCAGCGCAATATAATATAGAAGCAAACAACATTAATAATGTGCAAATTATCCGAATGTCTGCTGAAGATTTTACCCAAGCAATGCAAGGGGCACGTGAATTTAGACGTTTGGAAGGTATTACACTAACGGATTACCAATGTAATACGATTTTTGTTGACCCACCACGTAGTGGTTTAGATGATAAAACCGTAGAACTTGTCCAGGGATACGACCATATTTTGTATATTTCCTGTAACCCAGAAACCCTTTGCGATAATTTAGTTGAGCTGACAAAAACGCATAAAATTGAGAAGCTAGCCTTGTTCGACCAATTCCCTTATACCCATCATATGGAAAGTGGTGTTTTATTAACGCGTCGCTAATTTTTAAATATATTCATAATCCATATAAGAACGCCGCAATATCCTGCGGCGTTTTAGTCTAAATACGTTTTTTAAACTTCGTTTTCAGTTTCTTGTTCAAGTGCTAGCTCAGCTTTTTCTTTCTTACGCGCTTTCCAGCTTGCATACATCCATAACGCTAGAATCACGATAAACGTCGCTGGAATAAAGTTAGAACCAATTTCAGGGTTCTGAACGCGTAAAATCGCGGCATAACCAAAGATCCCAATGAAAAAGCTGCCTGCAACAAATTTAGGGAGTCCGATTGGCATCGCTTGGTGTAAGTAGCGTTGGTGTAAACAATACGCAGCCAATACTAAGGTCAAAATTGGAAAAAATGAAAAGTCGACTAGCGAGTTGAACAACGTTGAAAAGGTTCCATGGGTTGCAAGTCCGATAACAAAGGCGAGCAATAGTGTACTTCTTTCATAACTTTTTTGATCCGTCATTGATTCTCCTTATTATTTAGTAAGGTCTGGGTCAGTTTGATTTTGTTTTTCCTGTTCACGGCGGTACCAATAGTAGGCGCCTTTAGCAATCATTCTTAACTGTAATACCAGCCGTTCTTCAAGATGTCTGCGTTTTTCTTCGTCAATATCAAGCGCTTCTGCGCCTGCACTAAAGACTATCGTTACCATCGCTTCAGCCTGCATCTCAGTAAAATGGCGAGGCATGCGACTTTCAAGTTCAAGGTAATCAGCTAATTCCGCAATAAAATGTTGAATTTCCCTTGCAACGGCAGCACGAAATTCAGCTGATGTGCCTGAACGCTCACGCAATAATAACCTAAAGGCATTGGGGTTATTACCAATAAACTCCATAAAAGTTGAGACTGATGTGCGGATCACACTCCCACCTTTTGCGATACGCTGCCTCGCTTGTCGCATCAGTTGACGTAACATCAAGCCACTTTCATCGACCATTGTTAGGCCGAGTTCATCAACGTCTTTGAAATGACGATAAAATGACGTTGGTGCAATGCCTGCTTCTCGAGCAACTTCACGTAAACTTAAGCTCGTAAAACTCCGTTCAGCGCTTAATTGGCTAAATGCGGCTTCGACGAGTGAACGCCGAGTTTTTTCTTTTTGTTTTGCTCTAACGCCAATAGTGTTACTCACGGTGATCCTAATTTCTATGTCATTAAATATTAATGAACGCATTATTGAAGGTTAATAATAAGCAAGAGTTCACCTTCTAGCATACCTGAAATTTCTTAATCTGGTTTAGAGAAAAATCGACTCTTACTGCAAATTAGCAATTTTCAGAATTTCGCATATTACCGACACCGCTTTCTTATATAGAGAAATGTTCTCACTTCCTTCTACCCTACCTGAACCCTAAAAAATAGATTCACCAAAAATGCACTTTATTTTTTGCTTTTCCCGGATGTGCTTTCTTCTCGAATTTCAGATTGAAGTAAATCAGTGAAAGAGATTCACGACGTTTTAATTAGAAAGACAAAGGGAACGGGAAATTAGGCGAAATAACCAACTAATGATAACATCTTGTTGTCATTTTGTTTTAGAGCAGGTCTTACCTCATGCAACTTACCCATTTTGATGCAATAGTTATTGGTTCTGGTCCTGGTGGCGAAGGCGCCGCGATGGGGCTGGTAAAACAAGGAAAAAACGTTGCTGTTATAGAACGTTATAATAATGTCGGCGGAGGCTGTACCCACTGGGGAACCATTCCCTCTAAAGCCCTCCGTCATGCTGTTAGTCGTATTATCGAATTCAATCAAAACCCCCTTTATAGCGATAACTCCCGTAGCTTAAGCTCCTCTTTCTCTGAAATTCTGCAACATGCGGAAACGGTCATTAGCCAACAAACTCGCATGCGCCAAGGGTTTTATGAGCGAAACGGTTGCCAGATGTTTTCGGGTGAAGCCACGTTTATTGATGATCAACATGTTAGTGTACGTTACGCCGATGGTAGCTGTGATGTTTTAAGTGCCGATAAGATAGTAATAGCAACGGGTTCACGCCCTTATTGCCCTTCGGATGTCGATTTCAACCATTCGCGAATTTATAACAGCGATACAATCCTCAACCTTACCCATGAACCTCGCCATGTCATTATTTATGGTGCAGGTGTTATTGGTTGTGAATACGCCTCAATCTTTCGCGGATTAGGTGTGAAAGTAGACTTAATCAATACGCGAGATCATTTATTAGCCTTCCTCGACCAAGAAATGTCTGATGCATTGTCTTACCATTTTTGGAATAGTGGCGTTGTCATTCGCCATAATGAAGAATATGAAAAAATCGAAGGTGTCGATGATGGTGTTATTGTTCACTTGAAATCTGGCAAGAAAGTGAAAGCTGACTGCCTATTATATGCCAACGGAAGAACGGGTAATACAGATGGCTTAGGCCTTGCAAATGTTGGCATTGACGCGGATGGCCGTGGTCTTGTTAAGGTGAATAAAGCTTACCGCACAACGAATGAACATATCTATGCTGTCGGTGATGTGATTGGTTACCCAAGTCTCGCTTCTGCGGCTTATGACCAAGGCCGAATTGCAGCACGTGCAATCGGTGGTAGTCTTGGTGATGCGCATTTAGTGGAAGATATTCCAACGGGCATTTATACCATTCCTGAAATAAGCTCTGTGGGTAAAACCGAACAAGAACTTACTGCAATGAAAGTGCCTTATGAGGTCGGCCGTGCACAATTCAAACATTTAGCACGTGCGCAAATTGCGGGAATGAATGTCGGTAGTTTGAAAATCTTATTTCATCGTGAAACATTGCAAATATTAGGTATTCACTGTTTCGGCGAAAGAGCGGCTGAAATTATACATATCGGCCAAGCGATTATGGAACAAAAAGGTGAAGGCAATACTATCGAATATTTTGTGAATACGACGTTCAATTACCCAACGATGGCAGAGGCTTTTCGCGTTGCAGCATTAAATGGTTTAAATCGACTATTTTAATTGCCTGTCTTGATGGTTGCCTCTTTTTGGCAACCATCATATCAATCTACTAAACGTTTATTTTAGCGCTTTATTCCTAAACTCTGTTTTTATAATAATTATCCATTGAGTTATAAATAGTTTCAGCTAATTGTTCATAGCGACCACGTAAAGGTGAACCTGGGCGATATACCAGAACAATTGTCCGCTTAGGTTCAGGCTCAATACAATTTAAGTAACACACGCCATCACGACACGCTTCATTTGGCACCGCCAAATCAGGTAAAAGTGTAATGCCACTTCCCGCTGCAACCATATTTCTTAATGTCTCTAAACTGGTTGCCCTAAAATGCGTATCTTCTTTTGCACCTGCTTGAAAACAAAAACCCATTGCTTGGTCACGTAAGCAATGCCCATCTTCTAACATTAATAATTTTTCACCTGACAGCTCCCCCATTTCAATGGTGTCACGGTCATGCCATGGATGGCTTTCATAAATAGCCAGTTTCATTGGTTCTTCAAATAAAGGCACAACAATAAATGGCGCTGTTTCTTTCACATCAGCCAAAATTGCACAATCTAATTTGCCGCTATCTAATTGAGCTAATAGTTGCTGAGTTTGAGCTTCATGTAAGTAAATTTCTAACTTAGGATGAGCTTGGTGTAATTGTGGGATGATATGAGGTAATAAGTAAGGTGCGACCGTTGGTATTAAGCCTATATGCAGTGGGCCAGACATACTTTCCCCTTGCAGAGCAGCCATTTCTTGCAACACTTTTATTTCTCGCAAAATAGTTCGAGCCTGTTCAACAAGTAATAAACCTTGCTGGGTAAAAAGAACTTTACGGCTCGTTCTTTCTAATAACATGACGCCGAGCTCTTCTTCTAATTTACGAATTTGACCGCTTAATGTTGGTTGGCTGACATGACAAGAATCCGCGGCGCGTCTAAAGTGTTTATGTTCGGCGAGTGCAACGAGGTACTCTAAATCTCGAATATTCATATTTCTTTTCCTTTCGTGAATTCTTTGTCAAACCAAAGATAGATAATACCAATCACTATATCGATATTGTTCTGTTTTATCTATTAATAAATTAATAAATATCGCCATACTTCACTTTTCATACAATTTCATGCAATAAAATGAAATAATTTGCAATATTTAGAAATAAAATTGTATCCCATGTTTTTGATTGGTGATATTGATGACAACTCAAAAATAATTAAATTTATTAACCATACAGTTTTCGAGATAAAGACCCAAATAGATGAAATATTCGTGTTTTTATAATATGTAACTCGTATCTTTTATTCTTAAATCGTACAAAACAATTAAATTATTTTTGTCGAAAAAAAGCAACCATTGGCTTACTAGAAGTATTTATTAGATGGACACGCTAATATGAAGACTGAGTATATCGATATTAATAAACTGGCATATACAACTAAAGCCTCAATACTTTCAAATCACCTTGGAAGTTATGAATTCGAATGGCTGCGAAGTGATCATAAAGAAGGGCTCGTTAAAATTAGATATCAATAAACTAAAAAGAGTGTTTCGAAAGGGCTCTAATAAAGAGCCCTTCAGACTGCTGACAAACCGATTAGGTTTGACTGCAGGTTGGATAGGTTTTGAAAATAAATTAGGAAAATCAATTTATTGATTTTCGGCTGATAACACAAAACAGGAAAAACCACGTTTTTATCCTGCTTTGTCAACAACCTCAAGGGCTCTTTATTAGAGCCCTTTCTCAGATTGAGGGTCACCATAAACCTTATTGTTTTATTTAGTATCCCTCTAAACGTTAATAAATTACCTAGATAAAGTTATATTTATTTTCATGGTTGAAATATTTTGTTATATTTTCTTTCACTCACCGTTAAACTTTGTAAGATTTTATATAAAAATAAATGTAAAATCACGATTCCTTTCTGTTAAATCCCCACAAAAAGTTATTACACGCTTATAACCCTACTCCGTTCGCTAGAAGATCAAACCAACCAAAAGCACACCAAGAAAGCATAAAACCATAAAATTATGCAAAAATAGCAATTAATTAGAATTTTACACCACTTAAAATCCAAAGAACAATTTAATAAACTAATGTAATCACGTTAGTTATCTTTATATTTTTAAACATTTCATTTTTTTGATTTACACATTTCTGGCATTTTTTTAATTATAATTCCTTCCCTCAAAACATCAGGGAATATTAATCACGAATTATTATTTTAATCTATATAAGACATCTTCAATTTAAACATACAGCAAGTTGATTCACTAAAAATCAATGACGGAATACTATTATGAAAAATTCACTATTAATGTTAAAAAAATCATGTATTTGCTCATTAACCAGCTTATTTCTTGTAGCCGCTTTTACATCAATGAATGTGAATGCCAGCAATGATGAACACACCGGTATTATTCAATTTTCGGGTGCCATTGTATTTCCATCATGCTTCAATGAAATCAATGAAAAAAATATCAAAATGAAATGTTTGAATAGCCAATCGGATATGGTTACTAATAAAATAGACTTAAATGATGTGACAAATATCCAAGGGTGGAAAGTCATCAATGATGGTAGGGGTGAGTATTCATATAATTGGGTAAATGAGGATAAACAGATGGGGATGCTGACGATTAAATATATTTAATCAGAAACACGTTATGGGAATAGGGGTAGTCATACTACCCCCCATTTTAATATTCAACTCGCTATCACAGCCCCAATCGACTCTTCGCTTCCACTATCGCTTTCGCCACTTGTTTCTGAGATACCCCACCTTTTGCAAGCCGTTTATCTAAACATGATTGCAGCGAGAGAACCTCATATACATCTAATTGAATTGTTTCACTGAATTTCTGCAGATCGCTTAACGCCATTTCCTCTAACGCTTTACCTTGTGCTATTGCAGTCACCACCGCTTCACCCACAATATGGTGTGCTTCACGGAATGGAACACCTTTCGCCACTAGATAATCCGCCAGCTCCGTTGCATTTGCATAACCTTGTTTTGCTGCCTCTTCACAACGCGGACGACGAATTTGAATACCATCAAGAACCAGCGCAGCCATGTGTATGCAATCTAACCAAGTATCTAATGCATCAAACAGGCCTTCTTTGTCTTCTTGCATATCTTTGTTATATGCAAGGGGCAATCCTTTGAGTGTCATCATCATGCCAGTAAGAGCGCCTTGGACACGACCACATTTTCCACGGATCAATTCCAGTGCATCAGGGTTTTTCTTTTGTGGCATTAATGAAGAACCTGACGTTACTTTGTCAGATAACTCAACAAAACCCGCCTCCCCACTATTAAAGAAAATTAAATCCTCAGCGAAACGAGATAAATGCACCATACCAATGCTGGCATCAGATAGCAGTTCGAGAACGTGGTCTCTATCAGAAACGGTATCAAGGCTGTTACGCGTTGCCGATGAAAAACCTAACCAAGAAGCCAACTGCTCACGGTCAATATCGTACGCTGTGCCCGCTAATGCCCCGCAACCTAATGGACTAACATCCAAACGTTTTAAGGTATCTTTTAAGCGGCTTTCATCACGCGCTAACATTTCACCATAGGCTAAACACCAATGAGCAAATGTCACTGGTTGCGCTCGTTGTAAATGGGTATAGCCTGGCATCACGGCATCTTGATTATTTTCTGCAGTGATCACTAACGCTTTCTGTAGCTCAGTGACTGCTTCAAGTAATAATGCGACTTGGTCTTTACACCACAGTTTTAAATCTGTCGCCACTTGGTCATTACGGCTACGTCCTGTATGCAGCTTTTTACCCAAATCACCAACTTTATCAATCAGCTTACCTTCAACCCAACTGTGAATATCTTCCGCATCGCTTTGCAAAATAATGTCAGGGTTATCTTGAACTTCTTTTAATAATGTATTTAACGCTTGTTCTAAAGATTGCTGTTCGCTCTCTGTCAACACCCCGACGGTGACCAATGATTTTGACCATGCGACTGAACCGATAATATCTTGTTGCGCCAAGCGATAATCGAAACGCAATGAATCATTAAATTGTTTAAACCGCTGATCTGCCTGCTGACTAAAACGTCCACCCCAAAGTGCCATAACGGATCCCTACCTGATTGATAAAATAAGTTTTTAACACCCGACAGCTGTGTAACTGCCGGGTTACTGCGATTAGCTTTATTTTGCTTTGTTTTGTTCTTTCAGCGCACGAATACGTGAGGACAGGGAATAAAGACGGATAAACCCACCAGCGTGGCTGTGGTCGTAAACTTCATCTTCACCAAATGTCGCAAATTCTTCAGAGTACAAACTCTTATCCGCTTTTTTCTGAATCGCTGTTACTTGGCCTTTATACAGTTTCAGTACCACTTCACCCGTGACGTCTTGTGCTAAGGACTCTGCCGCTGCTTGTAATGAATGACGTAATGGCGCGAACCAACGGCCATCATAGACCACATACGACATTTCTAAACCTAGCTGCTCACGCCATTTGTAGCTGTCACGGTCTAATACTAATTGCTCAATCCCACGCAGTGCAGCCATCATAATGGTGCCTCCTGGGGTTTCATAGCAACCACGAGATTTCATACCGACTAAACGGTTTTCAACGATGTCGATACGGCCAACACCGTGTTTCGCACCCAGCGTGTTCAGTGCTTCTAAACACCCTAGAGGAGACAATGCCTTACCGTTAACAGAAACCACTTCGCCTTGTTTCACACCAACAGTCACCAGTTCCGCTTCATCTGGCGCATCTTGCGGATCAACAGTCCATACCCAGCAATCTTGGTTGGCTGCATTCCATGTGCTTTCTAATACGCCACCTTCAGTGGAAATATGCCATGCGTTTTCATCACGGCTATAGATTTTTTCAAGACTCGCTGTTGTCGGGATGTTACGCTCTTTCAGGTAATCGAGCAGCGCTTCACGAGAACGCAAATCCCACTCACGCCATGGTGCAACCACTTGCAGTTGCGGCGCTAACGCCGTATAGGTGCTTTCGAAACGCACTTGGTCGTTTCCTTTACCCGTTGCACCGTGAGCAACGGCATCCGCACCCACTTTTAATGCGATTTCAACTTGTGCTTTCGCAATAATTGGGCGAGCCATTGATGTGCCTAATAAATAGCTACCTTCATATAACGCACCCGTTTTTAATACTGGATAGATATATTCTTTGATGAACTCTTCACGTAAATCAACGACATAGCATTCTGATGCGCCTGATTGCAGTGCTTTTTTCTCAACACCAACGAGATCTTCCCTGTCTTGTCCCACATCGGCAACGAATGCAACCACTTCACAACCGTCATAGTTTTCTTTCAACCATGGAATAATTGCCGAGGTATCTAAACCACCAGAGTATGCTAATACAATCTTTTTAATGCCCTTTTTCATAACGTACCTATCCGCTCAATTAATTTTTTATGTGTATGGCTCGATTACGATGCCAAGATCCGAGTTCCGATTGCTGTACCATTAAACAGCTCAGGAAGTTGTTCTGCGTGACGCCAACTTGCAATATCGACGGAGCGTTGTAGTGCGTTAGCTGCGTCTAATGCAGCATTCACCTTAACAATCATTCCATCTGTAATAATTCCTTGGTCGATGAGTTTCTGCGCTTTTTGCGTGGTCATCTCATCAATTTTTTGGCCTTTACCATCTAAAATGCCACTGACATCCGACAATAAAACCAGATCGGCATTGAGTGCTTGGGCTACAGCGGTTGCGGCTTGGTCTGCATTCACATTCATCAGCTCACCTTGTGCAGTGATCCCAATAGAACTGATGATTGGCAAATAACCCGCACTAAGCAGCAATTTTAATAGTTTGGCGTCACCTGGTTTTGCATTCCCAACATGACCCAGTTCGTCATTTAACTGTGTGACAACCGCACTTTGTCCGTCACCGAGTGATAACCCCACCGCGGGCAACTGGTGTTTGATGCTCCATGCCAGTAAGGTTTTATTTGCCGTACCCGCTAAAGCCCCCGTAATAATGTCAATTTGATCCGCGGGTGTGACACGCAGTCCTTGCTTTTTCACCACAGGAAGTTGCAGTTTCTGCATTAATTCATCAACTAGACAGCCTCCACCATGGACAATTACCAGCTCACGCTTATGCGTTTGGCGGTAAGTTTGAATGGCAGTAAAAAGTTTTTCTAACGCTTCGGTACTATCGAGTAACACACCGCCCAATTTAATCACTAAGGGTTGCATGGGTTGTCCTTATTAAAGTAATGACTGAGTTTCATTGAAACCAAAACGAATATTCATGCACTGTACAGCCTGTGCAGCGGCACCTTTTAGTAGGTTATCTTCTGTACCGACTAAAATCAGGTGTTCCCCTTTCAATACATAACCGATATCACAAAACGGTGTGCCGACCACCGATTTCAATGCAGGAACGCCTTTATCATATAAACGCACCAATGGTTTGTTTTGATATGCTTCTTTAAACGTTTCGCCAATTTTCTCTGCCGTAACACCTGCTTTCACCTTGCATGTAATAGTGGCAAGGATCCCCCTTGAGAAGTTGCCCAGATGCGGCGTGAAAATCACTTCTTGCCCTAAATGTGTGGAGATTTCAGGTTGATGGCGATGAGTGAAAATACCGTATGGCTGCAAGCTCACTTCACAGAAGCTATTTGTCATTGAGGCCTTACGCCCTGCCCCTGACACACCACTGGTTGCATTGATAACAGGCCACATGTTGTTGTCTAATAATTTTGCGTCAATTAACGGCTTTAACGCGAGCTGTGAAACGGTTGGGTAACAGCCCGGCACTGCAACTAATTGAGCTTGACGAATTTTATCGGCTTGCCATTCTGCCAAACCGTAAACTGCTTGCATTAACCATTCGGTATTTGTATGTTCAAAGCCATAGTATTGCGTGTAGAACGCAGGATCTTGAACGCGGTAAGCACCCGACAAATCGAATACCACACAGCCTGCCTCAAGGAATTGCGGAGCGATATCGTGGCTTACTTCGTGCGCCGTGGCGAGGAAAACAACATCAATACCTTTTGCCGCCTCAGCCACATCAGTTAATGGCTGTACAGGAAGGTCAATAATGCCTTTATACTGAGGATATAAATCAGAAAAACATTTATTTGCATCGGCACTTTGCTTCGATACCATCAACCCTTGAAGGTTAATTTCAGGATGACGTTGCAAATAAGCGGCTAATTCTGCTCCAGTATAGCCACTAGCCCCGATAATGAGTGTGTTCAACATGTGCTTTCTACCTTGTACTCGTGACTCAAACAGTTTAATGTGTATTTTTATTCAAATAAAGTGCATGAATATTGATACTATTATGGATTAAGGCTGTCAACAGTGAATATTAAATTACCTGCATTTATTGAGATTTATCGTCAATTAATTGCCACTCCATCGATTAGTGCAACTGATTCTCATTTGGATCAAAGCAATAAAGCCCTTGTGGAACTCCTTGGTGGATGGTTAGAGACTCTGGGGTTTTCGGTCAATATTCAGCCCGTACCGGAAACACGTGATAAATATAACCTGCTGGCTTCCATTGGAGAGGGTAATGGCGGCCTGATGCTATGTGGGCATACCGATACTGTGCCTTTTGATGATGGACGTTGGAGTAAAAACCCTTTCGAGCTTACTGAACATGATGGTAAGCTTTACGGTCTTGGTACTGCTGACATGAAAGGCTTTTTTGCTTTTATTGTCGATGCATTGCGCGATATGGATCTTGCCAAACTCAAGCGCCCTCTGCATATCCTTGCGACTGCCGATGAAGAAACCTCGATGGCAGGAGCCCGTTACTTTGCAGCGAATACAGCACTGCGCCCTGATTTTGCCATTATCGGTGAGCCAACCTCATTACAACCGATACGTGCACATAAAGGCCATTTATCTAACGCTATCCGCATTACGGGGCAATCGGGACATTCAAGTGACCCTGAGCGTGGTGTAAATGCCATTGAGCTAATGCATGAGTCGATTTCTCATTTAATGACGCTGCGTAACACATTGAAAGAGCGTTTTAATAACCCAGCTTTCGTGATCCCTTATCCCACCATGAACTTTGGTCATATTCATGGCGGTGATGCGGCGAACCGTATTTGTGGTTGCTGTGAATTACATATGGATATTCGCCCATTACCAGGGCTGACATTGCAAGATTTGGATGAGCTATTGAATGATGCCCTCGAACCTGTGCGGGCAAGATGGCCAGGTCGTTTGGCGATTGAGTCAATGCACCCACCGATCCCAGGTTATGAATGCCCGACAGACCACAAAATGGTCGCCGTGATTGAGCAGTTACTGGGTCAAAAAGCGGATACCGTGAACTACTGTACCGAAGCGCCATTTATTCAAGAACTTTGCCCTACTTTAGTCCTCGGCCCAGGTTCTATTGAACAAGCTCATCAACCCGATGAATTTATCGATATGCGCTTTATCGAACCTACTCGCCAATTAATTAGCCAAATGATTGAGCATTTCTGTTTCACCGAATAAATCTAACTAGCCACTCATATAAACGCGACGCTGAAAAGGGTCGCGTCAAACTGCTGACAAACCGATTAGGTTTGACTGCAGGTTGGATTGGTTTTGAAAATAAACGAGAAAAATCAATTCATTGATTTTTGGCTGATAACACAAAGCAGGAAAAACCACGCTTTTATCCTGCTTTGTCAACAACCTCACGCGACGCTGAAAAGAGTCGCGTTTTTTTATCATGAATTTTTTTCCTGTTCTGACTGAAAAAACATCAGCGACATAATTTAATTTAAGTATTGACTATTGATACCGATCTGGTAATTTCTATTTAGACGTCTAAACGTATAGATGCATACATGGATATAATAATTTACAAAGATAATAGTTAGTCTGCTAATTGCGAGGTTACAGGGTATGAGTTTTTTTCACGCGAATCAGCGCGAGGCGCTAAATCAAAATTTAGCTGAATTAGATGGCCAAATTAATGTTTCATTCGAATTTTTCCCACCTCGCAGTGAAGAGATGGAGCAGACGCTTTGGAAATCCATCGATCGGCTCAAAAACCTGAAACCTAAATTTGTCTCTGTTACCTATGGCGCTAACTCAGGCGAACGGGACAGAACCCATAGCATCATTAAAGATATCAAAGACAAAACTGGCTTAGTAGCTGCACCACACTTAACCTGTATTGACGCAAGTAAAGATGAATTAAAATCTATCGCTCGTGACTATTGGAATAATGGTATTCGCCATATCGTTGCCTTACGAGGTGATTTTCCCGATAGCAGCCATAAACCTGATATGTATGCGACAGATTTGGTTGAGTTATTAAAAGGCGAGGCCGATTTTGATATTTCAGTCGCGGCTTACCCTGAAGTTCACCCTGAAGCCAAAAGCGCACAAGCTGACTTAATTAACCTGAAAAAGAAAATTGATGCAGGGGCTAATCGCGCTATCACCCAGTTTTTCTTTGATGTCGAAAGCTATTTACGTTTTCGTGACCGCTGCGTAGCAACGGGTATTGATGTGGAAATAGTGCCAGGAATTTTGCCTGTGTCCAATTTCCGCCAATTAGAGCGTTTTGCCAAACTGACCAACGTGCGCATCCCTGCGTGGATGAGCAGAATGTATGAAGGGTTAGATGATGACCCAGAAAGCCGCAACCTTGTTGGGGCATCCATCGCGATGGACATGGTGAAGATCCTCAGCCGCGAAGGCGTGAAAGATTTTCATTTTTACACACTGAACCGTTCTGAGCTCACCTATGCCATCTGCCATACTTTAGGGGTTAGGCCTTAATCCCTCATTGTCGTGATGCGTTTTTGATAATACATCACGGCATTGCTTGCTTTATGAAAGCGTTCTAATTCCACTTAGTTATACTCATTGAACATGATGAGCAAAGCTCAATCACTCAGCGAGTATTTATCCTTAAAAAGTACCGTACCTTACTACGATATGCCACCTTGGAAAGAGGGCGTTGCTGAAGGCTTAATCAAGCACGCAAAAAAATACGGTACTGAAGATGCCATGACGTCTAAAATCAGTGGCTACACACTTGATGGCGATATTAGGGCTTCCTATTTAAATGCGGCCCAGTATATTCCACCAACCCCAAACCAATTAAATTAGCTAAAGAAGAAGCAACTAATAAGGAGATTGCTAGTTTAAAATCCAACGATGAAATCCGTGAATTCATTACACCAAAAAATGAATGGGAAAAATGGGATCAATGGAAAGCAAATCAATAAAAAGTAAAAAGGTTACCTTAATAGGTAACCTTTCAATTCTCAGCTAAATCGGTAACTCGCTACTAACCTGTATTACGCATCCCTGCCGCAACACCAGCAATAGTCACCATCAGTGCTTGTTCAACACGTGGATCTGGGTGTTCTTGTTGGCGAGAACGGTGCAGTAATTCTGCCTGCAACACGTTAAGTGGATCGGTATATACGTTACGCAGGGCGATAGACTCGGCAATCCACGGTAAATCCGCCATAAGTGCTTCGTCTTTCGATACCGCCAGCACACTCTTAATATCATCCGATAACTGGTCACGCAGTTTTTGCCCCAATGGCCACAAACGCTCTTCCACTAAACGGTGATCATAGTATTCCGCCAGCCACAGGTCAGCTTTGGCATACACCATCTCTAACATCGCAATTCGGGTATTAAAGAACGGCCATTGCTGCCACATTTCATCAAGCACAGATTGCTTGCCCTCTTGCTCAATTACATGTTTCAGTGCCGCCCCAGCACCTAACCATGCAGGGAGCATTAAGCGGTTTTGCGTCCAGGCAAAAATCCATGGAATTGCACGCAAGGTTTCCACACCACCCGTCGGGCGACGTTTTGCTGGACGTGAGCCTAATGGTAATTTACCCAGTTCTTGCTCGGGGGTTGCAGCACGGAAGTAAGGGACAAAGTCTGGCTGCTCACGCACATAGTCTCGGTACATAGTACAAGAAACGTCAGACAGCGAATCCATGACAGATTTCCACTCATTTTTTGGCTCTGGTGGTGGTAATAAATTCGCTTCTAAAATCGCACTTGCATACAACGCAAGGCTGCTAATGGTGACTTGTGGTAGACCGAATTTAAAGCGGATCATTTCCCCTTGTTCAGTCACGCGTAAGCCACCCTTTAAACTTCCTGGTGGTTGAGACAGTAATGCAGAATGTGCTGGTGCACCGCCGCGACCGATGGTACCACCACGGCCATGGAATAACGTCAGCGTAACACCTTCTTTTTCACACAGTTTAATTAACGCATCTTGCGCACGATATTGCGCCCATGATGCGGCCATCACACCCGCATCTTTCGCGGAGTCTGAGTAACCAATCATCACCATTTGGCGGTCATCGATAAGCTCACGATACCAGTCAATGCTTAACAGTTTTGTCATGACGCTTTGTGCGTTATTTAAGTCCTCAAGGGTTTCAAATAACGGAGCAACAGGCAGTCGAATAGAAGCACCCGCCTCTTTGAGCAATAATTTGACTGCTAAAACATCTGAAGGGACTTTTGCCATTGAAATCACGTAGGCTGCGATGGAATCATTCTTCGCTTTCGCAATCACGCGACACGTTTCAAACACTTCTTGGGTTTCAGCACTTGGTTGCCAATCTTGCGGGATCAATGGACGGCGGGACTGCAATTCTGTTAATAAAAATTGCTGCTTTTCTTCCTCAGACCACTGTGCATAATCGCCTAATCCCAAATACTGAGTAAGTTCTGCAATCGCATCGGTATGACGTGTGCTTTCTTGGCGCACATCGATACGCACCAGTTGTAAACCAAAGCTGCGAATACGGCGTAAGGTATCTAACAACTGACCATTGGCAATAATTTTCATATTGCAGGCAATCAATGATTGATAACAGGCGTATAGCGGGTCCCATAATTGGGCGTTATCCGTTAACAGATCTGCAGGTGGCAGAACTTGTTCGCCTTTCACACGACGTTCTAAATATTCTAACGTAGAGAATAATTGACTACGCAGGTTTTTTGCGATCTGACGATAAGGTTCGTCAACATCATCTCCCCCTGCTAACGCACGCAGCTCAGGTGTGGCTTCCGTCATGGATAACTCAGAGACTAGAACCTGAATATCTTTGAGGAATAAATCTGCCGCTTTCCAACGGCTTAATAGCAAGACGTGGCGAGTGACATCTGCTGTTACGTTTGGGTTACCATCGCGGTCGCCACCCATCCATGATGTAAAACGGATTGGGTTAGCTTCGACAGGAAGAACAGCCCCAATAGACTCTTCCAGTTGCTCGTTAAACTCGCGTAAAAACGCAGGAACCCCTTCCCACAACGAATTTTCTACAACCGCAAATCCCCATTTTGCTTCATCAATTGGCGTTGGGCGAATTTTACGGATTTCGTCCGTATGCCAGGATTGAGCCACTAATTGGCGCAGACGGCGCATGATGTTATTACGTTCATAGTCGGCAATATCATCGTGATCGAGTTGTGATAAGCAATTATTTACCTCGACCAATTTGTGGATCAGAGTACGACGCGCAATCTCAGTTGGGTGCGCGGTTAACACCAGCTCAATGGATAACTGCTCCACCGCTTTTTGGATATCGTTATCGGTAAAACTTTTGTCTTTTAAGCGGCTGAATAATTTTTTCAGTGCCACTGGGTTGCTTGCCGCTTCCCCGTGTGGAGAAATACTGTGGTACTGCTCAGCCACGTTAGTCAGGTTTAAAAATTGGTTAAATGCCCTTGCAACGGGAAGCAATTCATCATTCGAAAGGTTTTGTAATGTCATCAACAATTTTTGGCGTTGAACTTCATTACCTGCACGGGAGGATTTGGAAAGCTTACGAATGGATTCAACTTTATCAAGTATGTCCTCGCCTAGTGCTTCCTTGATGGTATCGCCGAGTAGCTTACCCAGCATACTGACATTACTGCGCATTGCGGAATATTGCTGATTCATGAGACTCCTGACCTTGTGCTTCTGGCAGAATGCATCCCCGCACTAAGCACGGTTAACAGACTGCGACCTGTTTCCTGTAACAAAATTTCAGTCGGCTGCGTTAGAGTTGTCGTTTTGTGATGCAGCCCGCTAAATTTACCCTTGAGTGTATATTCATATCAGAAAAAAATGGCTTTGGGGGATTTTTCTGAAATTTAATTACAGCCTTATTTTTATTAATTTTTCTTATTTAAGTATTGTTTCAGCGCAATATATCGTCGATTCAGCACTTTTAAGACATGAATAATGTTGAAGAATTAAATCATCAGAATAAAAAAAGGGAAAAAATGGCGAGAATTAAAAAATTTCATGGATGCATTGGCGCTCTTTATAAAAATAAGAGCACCAATACAAACAAAAAATAACTACAGCAATTGAGATAATCGGTTTAAATCCGATTGAATTGCCCCAGCAGTGACATCGCGTCCAGCACCAGGGCCGCGGATGACTAATGGGTTATCACGATACCAACGACTTTCGATAGCAAATACATTATCGCCTGGCAATAATGAGGCCAATGGGTGGTCTGGTTTTACCGCTTCCACACCCACTTTCGCTTTCCCTTTCACTGCATCAAACCGAGCCACATAACGCAGCACTAACCCTAGTTCTTGTGCCGCTTCTAAACGCTGTTGCATTTGCTCGTTGATCACCGCGCTGTTTTCGAAAAACTCATCCAAAGAACCTGTCTGTGCTTGTTTTGGTACTAATGATTCAACACGTACTTCATCGGGTTCAATATCATAACCCGCCTCACGTGCTAAAATAATCAATTTACGCATCACATCTTGCCCAGAAAGGTCAATTCGTGGGTCAGGTTCAGTTAAACCCTGCTGCCACGCTTGCTCGACAAGTTCGCTAAACGGTACTGAGCCATCAAATTGCAAAAATAACCAAGACAACGTCCCCGAGAAAATACCGCTAATCGCCAGTATTCCATCTCCACTTTCTTTCAAGTCACGCACTGTGTAGTTGATGGGTAACCCTGCACCTACAGTCGCGTTATACAACCAGTGGCGACCTGTTTTTGAAAAGGCGTCACGAATTTGGCGATATTGCTCTGTTTGTGCCGCCCCAGCGATTTTGTTGGCACTGATCACATGGAAGCCATAACTGGCAAAATCTATATAGCTTTCAGCTAATGCCTCACTGGCTGTAACATCTAAAACCACTAAGTCATCATAAGGATGGGAACGCATCCAAAGAAATAAGTTGTCGTCTGCATGTTCAATGGCTTCATCGTCAAAAAAGGCTAATGCACGACTTGGGTCGATACCTTGATAATTCAATAAGCTGCGACGACTATCCACCACACCTGCCAACACAAAATCGAAATCACTGCGAGCAGAGATATTCGGTTGTTCTGCCGCGAAAAGCTCTAACCAACGTGCGCCAATATTCCCTTTACCAAATAACACTAAGCCAATACGTTTTTCGGCGCGGAACAAGCTTTGGTGCATACCTTGGATCAGGTGCTCAGTTTGATTAGTTCGCAGCACTGCAACCAAACTAATGGCATCTTCTGAATGCCAAATGAATTCGACAGGCTGGCCTTTAAGCTCTTCATAGAAACGATGGCTATGTAGTGGTTTTTTGCAAACACCTGCGCCAACTAAAGCGACTAAAGAAAAACCTTCCCGTAACGATAATGCCCCTGGTAAAGCCGCTTCTTCGAGAACATTTAGCGCACTTTCGACAATTTCAGAGGTATAACACAATTGAATTAACGCACGGTCATCGTGAATTCCCCGCGCAAGTGGACGTAACTGAACGCGTTTGAGCAGTAAGTCCACATCTTTGCAAATTTGTTTGAAATCACGACCTGCTGCAATACGCAGCTCAATCAAACAGACATCATCATGGCTTGTGACAATTTTTGCCCCTGCACCAGAGGCTAAAACGCGTTCAATTTTTGTAGAGCCCTGCTCTGGCTGGTAACTACACCTAAGTTGCAAATCAATATTGCTTACAGAAACAGGCTGTAAAGTACGTGTATGTAAAACAGGAGCCGCTAAACGCGCTAATTCACTTGCTTCATCAAGGCGCAATAAGGGCAGCAAACAGGCATCTTTCACTTTACGAGGGTCCGCACTGTACACCCCTGCAACATCACTCCAAATTGTGACTTTTGCCACATCTGCCAATGCTCCCACTTGGGTCGCCGAATAATCACTCCCATTGCGCCCCAATAGAACTGTTTCACCCTGCTGATTACGCGAGATAAACCCAGTCACAACAATACGGCGATTAGGTAATTGCGTTAACTGCTGCTGTAATAAATAACGTGATTTTATTTCATCAACTTGTGGCTGTGCAGCACGTTCAGCGCGTAGAAATAGACGTGCATCTAACCAAGCACTTGGCATGCCAGTTTGTGTGAGTACTTCCGCCATTAAGCGTGCCGACCAAATTTCACCATGGCCAACCACTTCCGCATAAACCGCATCATTAACGGGATGATCAAGCAAAGCGCTTAAACGCTCTAAGTCTTGAATAAATAACCGCCCTAAAGTCTCTGCCTGTTTTTCTGGCAAAAGATTTTCAATTAGCTCAAGCTGATAACGACGTAAAGATTGCTGTACCTGATGAGCCGAAATACGGTCACTTTGGCTCAATTTCAACCAATTAATCAATTGATTAGTTGTACTGCCAGCTGCAGAAACCACCATTAAATCATCGGGTTGGCTATAGTTTGCCATAATAGCTGCGACCCGCTGATAACACTTTGCATCCGCTAAACTACTTCCCCCAAACTTATGTAACTGACGGTGACAAGGAGCCACCTCAACCGCTGTTAGTACACTCATCAAAAAACTCCGCTAACGTTGTGCCGCAACCTTAAATGCTTGATCTAAATCTGCAATTAAATCCTGCACATCTTCAATCCCGACTGAAATACGCAATAAACTGTCTGTAATACCTGCCTCAAAACGCGCCTGTGCTGACATCCCTGCATGGGTCATTGTGGCTGTATGTGAAATCAATGTTTCTACCCCACCTAATGATTCCGCTAATGTAAACAGCTTTAGTGCACGCAAGAAATGACGTAATTGTGACTCATCACCTGCAAATTCAAAACTTAACATCGCCCCAAACCCTTTTTGTTGTTTGAGTGCAATTTCATGGCCTGGATGATCTTCCAGTGCAGGATAATACAATTTTTTGACCAAAGGCTGAGCTTTAAGATATTTTACGATTTCATGTGCATTTTGTTGTTGCTGTAAAATACGCGGGGACAAGGTTCGAATGCCCCTCAACAATAAATAGCTATCAAACGCCCCGCCTGTTACGCCAATATTATTGGCCCACCACGCTAATTCTATTGCCCATTTCTCTTCTTTTGCAATCACAACCCCTGCCACAATATCTGAGTGACCATTAAGATATTTTGTACAGGAATGCACAACAAAATCGGCACCGAGCGAGATAGGTTGCTGAAGTATCGGGCTCAAAAACGTGTTATCCACCACGACCAATGCGCCAACTTCATGGGCTAACTGAGTAATCTGCTGGATATCAAAAATTCTTAATAGCGGGTTACTTGGCGTTTCGATAAGAACTAATTTTGGTTTTTTCGCCAACGCCGCTTTTAATGCCGTTTCATCACTTTGGTCGACAAACTGAACTTGATATGCCCCGCGTTCATGCAGACTGTTAAATAAACGGTAGCTGCCGCCGTAACAATCATGTGGGGCGACTAATAAATCTCCTGGTCGCAAAAATACAGTACATATTAGGTGAAGCGCCGACATACCGCTATTTGTCATCACTGCTCCGCTACCACCTTCCAGCTGTGCCAATGTTTTTTGCACAATATCACGTCCTGGGTTGCCACGACGTGAATAATCATGAGCCCGAGGCTCATTAAAGTCAGTAAAATTATAGGTACTGGATAAATAAATGGGAGGCACTACGCAACCAAATTGTTGGTCTTCATTTAATCCATTATGAATTGCGATGGTTGACGGCTTGTAAGTCATAAACGCTTCTCCTGAACAGTGATAGACCAAATCATACCCATTGGATATTTAGACGTCAACATATCTAGACGTCTAAACCTCTTTACGTTTATATCAAGTAATGGAATAATCAGCCTTAATAATTATGTGTTAATTGATAGTCAATCGCATAAGTAGGCTTAGATCGTTAATTTTACGCAATATTTTGTGTTAAACTACATTAAGTCGCGCCTAACATATATGCAGGCATTCTCGATTTAGAGCTTAGAATAAGTTTCTATTAAAAAGAATATGCATATTATTTTTTATTATTACTGAAAATATCCAAGGTATCTCATGGCTGAATGGAATGGTGAATATGTCAGTCCGTATGCTGAACATGGCAAAAAGAGTGAGCAAGTAAAAAAAATTACAGTATCTATTCCGTTAAAGGTACTCAAAATTTTAACTGACGAACGTACTCGCCGTCAGATTAACAACTTACGTCATGCCACTAACAGTGAATTACTGTGTGAAGCATTTTTACATGCGTTCACTGGACAACCACTGCCAAATGATGAAGATCTGCGTAAAGAACGCAATGACGAGATCCCAGAAGCCGCAAAAGAAATTATGCGCGAATTGGGTATTGACCCAGAAACGTGGGAATATTAATTCTTACGAATTGCACTTACGCATTCCAAATACCCGTACTACGCCACAATCTCTGTGGCGTAGTGCCGTTTCCTAGATAAAAAATGGGCTAGATTCTTCTGAATTATTTTCAATTCAGAATCCCCCTCAGGCTTTATTCACTCCCACGTTCTACACTTTCGAGTATTAATCCATAGCCATAGCTAATAGTTAAAATCACGAAGGATAGTGCAATGAATAAATACAATCTGGCTTTAATTGGGCTACTAAGCGGTATGTTACTGGTCACCGCGGGGTGTGGGAATCGCCCATATGCGGAATTCCAAGACAATAAAGATGTCGCAGCCTCCCAATCTTCAGCGAAAAAACTTGGGACAAAATGGGGGGAAGATGTCAATTCTGCGGTTACCACCGTTAATGCCACACGCTTAACCAACACGCCTTTTGATACTGCTGCTATCTATTACCGTGGCGAACGAGTTCCTAACCATCTTCAAACCATGAGCTATATCGCGTTATCTCCCGTCGAAATTCAGGTGACAGATGAACGTGGTCGTAAAATGCCAATGTACCGTAATAACCAAGGGCAATATATTTTGCCTGCTCAAGAAGGCCAACGTTACCAATTAACCATCAAAAATACCGATAGAAATCGGATTTATGAAGTGGTGACAAGCGTCGATGGCATTGATGTATTAAATGGCCGCACAGGTTCTTATCAAAATAGTGGATATTTAATTCGCCCTAGAAGTGAAGTGACTATTGAAGGCTTCCGTAAAAGCCAAGACCAAGTCGCCGCATTCCGTTTTGCCGCTCCGCAAGAGTCCTATGTGAATCAAAATGCCCAAGGCGATGAACGAAATATTGGCGTCATTGGTTTTGCACTTTTTGAAGTCCGTGAAGAATTACCTGATTGTGAAGCCAATCCGTTCCCAGCAGATACGCAATACGCACCGGCTCCGTGCCGTAAGCGATAGATAATAAGCTATCGCTTCTTAGACGCGGGTAAATCTGATGTCAGTTATAACGACGATGGCGATACACTCAAGTCTAAAGTATAAGCCCGTAGTAATGATGGCATGTTCGTCATGCTTAACCGTTTCTAATTTATTCGGTTAAAAACAAGAAACGCCTATTTTAGGCATTAAAAAAGGGAAACTGAGTTTCCCTTTTTTTCGCATTTCACAAGTTCGATTATTTTTTAGAACCTGGGATGCTGAAACGTTGGTTGAAGCGATCAACACGACCACCAGTTGCAACATCACGCTGTTTACCAGTATAGAACGGGTGGCAGTTACCACAAACGTCCAGGTTCAGCGAGTGACCAGCAGTTGAATTAATTTTCATTACATTACCGCAAGAACAAGTTGCAGTAACTTCTTCGTATTTAGGGTGAATACCTTTTTTCATGGGAGAACCTCTATTAAGGCCGTGTCGCCATTCCAGCCCTAACGCCGGACACCACACGTCGTGTTGATTGAATTTACGTATTGGTAAAATTAAGTACCAAAGGCGGCGGATCATACAGAAATTCTGTTTATCACGCAATGAAAACCGAGTAAATTTTGTGATACTCTAGTGAAATATTATTGTTATCATCGCATAAAAAATAGACGGAAACCCAGTTATGATCGTCGTTCAGGTGGCTTTACCTGTTCCTTTAAACCGCACTTTTGATTATCGACTGCCAGATAACATGCCTCTTCCTGTTGTGGGGAGCCGTGTGATGGTACCATTTGGTAAACGCCAAGCCCTTGGTATTGTGGTCAAACATAGCGATAAAAGCGAGTTTACAGAAGATCAGCTAAAAACCATCGAACTGGTTCTCGACACACAAACACTGTTTCCTGATGATGTGTGGCAGCTCTTACTGTGGTCTTCTCAATATTACCATTACCCGATAGGCGAGGTTCTCTTTCATGCCTTACCAATATTACTGCGCCAAGGGAAAGCCGCTGAATTTACGCCAATCTGGCAATGGCAAGTCACTAAAACGGGAAGCGCTGCCGATCTCAATGAATTTAAGCGATCGCCCAAACAGCAACAAGCGCTAGCACTCCTCAAACGCCGCGCGGTTTATCGCCATCAAGTTAGTGAGCTTGAAATCAGTGAAAGCGCGCTACAATCCCTTAAAAAGAAAGAGTATGTCGAACTACATCCTGTGCAACCGACTGCCGAAAAATGGCAATCCACTTTTGAAGTGTGCGGTGAACGGTTACGTCTTAATAGTGAACAAGCTACAGCTGTCGGGGCGATACGTGCTCAAGACGATGAGTTTTCGCCTTGGTTACTAGCAGGTATCACGGGCTCAGGGAAAACAGAAGTCTATTTGAGTGTGCTAGAAAATGTGCTGGCACAAGGAAAACAAGCGCTCGTCCTGGTGCCTGAAATTGGTTTAACGCCACAAACGATTAACCGCTTTCGCGAACGGTTTAAAGCCCCTGTGGATGTGCTACATTCCGCTCTTAATGATAGCGAACGCTTAGCCGTCTGGTTACGCGCTAAATTAGGCCAAACCGCCATTATCATTGGTACGCGCTCTGCCCTTTTTACGCCATTTGCCAACCTCGGCATCATTATTATTGATGAAGAACACGACAATTCATACAAACAACAAGATGGCTGGCGTTATCACGCACGGGATTTGGCCGTTTTTAGAGCGAAAAAAAATAACATCCCAATAGTGATGGGCACTGCAACCCCTTCACTCGAAACCTTACTCAATGTGAAGCAACAAAAATATCGCCAACTAAATCTGACTATCCGCGCAGGAAATGCACGCCCTGCTACACAGCATTTAATTGATTTAAAAGGCCAACCGTTGAAGTTTGGTCTTTCACACTTGCTTATCCAACACATTAAAGAGCATCTAGCACAAAATAATCAGGTGATTTTGTTTTTAAATCGCCGCGGCTACTCCCCTGCGCTGATTTGCCATGAATGTGGTTGGATTGCTGAGTGCCAACGCTGCGATCACTACTATACGTTGCACCAAAACTTCCACCAGTTACGCTGCCACCACTGTGATAGCCAGCGCCCCGTTCCTCGCCAATGCCCACAATGCGGCTCAACCCATTTAGTTCCCGTTGGCATGGGAACGGAACAACTCGAAGAAGGGATATCGGAGCTATTCCCTAATACCCCTGTCACACGCATTGACCGAGATACAACAAGCCGTAAAGGGGAACTTGAACAACACTTGAACCAAGTCCACGAGGGCGGAGCTCGCATTTTAATTGGTACGCAAATGTTAGCCAAAGGCCATCATTTTCCTGATGTTACGCTAGTCGCATTACTGGATGTCGATGGTGCCCTCTTTTCCAGTGATTTTCGCGCCGCAGAGCGTTTTGCTCAACTGTATGTGCAGGTTTCAGGTCGTGCAGGTCGTGCGGGTAAACAAGGGGAAGTACTTTTACAAACTCACCACCCTGAACACCCTTTACTATTAACCTTATTGGAAAACGGCTATAACGCATTTACTCAAGAAGCGATGGAAGAACGCCGTGTAGCAATGCTCCCACCTTATACCAACCATATTTTGATCCGCTCAGAAGATCATAATAACCAGGACTCACGACAGTTCTTACAAAATGTCCGTCAGTACATCACAGAGCACCCACAAAGCGATGCTAAGCTATGGATTTTAGGGCCATCTCCGTCGATTCAAGCAAAACGTGGCGGTCGTTTCCGCTGGCAACTGCTGTTACAGCACCCTTCTCGCCCTTATTTACAACAATTTATGGCGCAGTTACTCCCTGAAATTCTTAAGCAGCCAGAAAGTCGCAAAGTAAAATGGAATGTAGATGTCGACCCAACAGACGGCTAAAGCATGACCGATATTTAAAGGGGTATTTTATTTTACCCTGATTATTCTATCAGTCGTTCTTCGTCTCTTGGCGTTCAGTTTATTGATATTATGAGCTATCTACTTTTTTTGCATAAATATCATTTTTTGTGTGAATTTCGAACAGATTGAGTTTCACCTATCTTTTTGCATCCTAAATTATTTTTGAAATTTGCGAAGCAGCTCTAAAAAATGACGCATGTCACACTTTTTATGCAAACTAGGTAACAGATATTATTGAGAATCCAATTAGAATAACTTCTAATCATAAATAATGACGTGCTTGCGCCATTCAAAAAAAAGCAAACGATTAAATCAATCTAAGGAAGGCGTTGTGGAAAGTAAAAAACACAATAACACAGCAACAATGAAAGATGTTGCTAGTGCCGCGGGCGTTTCGACAGCGACGGTCTCCAGAACATTAATGAACCCTGAAAAGGTCTCCTTACAGACCCGCCAAAAAGTCGAACAAGCGGTTATGGATGTTGGCTACTATCCTCATAACTTAGCAAGAAGCTATAAACGCAATGAATCAAAAACCATTTTGGTGTTAGTTCCCAATATTCGTGACCCGTTTTTTAGTGACGTGGTCTGTGGCATTGAAGAAATTGCCGCACAAGAAGGCTACTTTGTGTTGATTGGTGACTGCAAACACCAAGAAAAACAGGAAAATGCCTTTATTAATCTAATAATCACCAAACAAATCGATGGCATGGTGTTATTAGGCTCAAATATCCCGTTCGATATTTCGACTGAAGAACAAAAAAACTTACCCCCTATTGTGATGGCGAATGAATTCGCCCCTGAATTAAAACTACCGACTGTACACATTGACAACTTAACAGCAGCATTTAATGCCACCCATTACCTTCAAAAACAAGGCCACAAGCTGATTGCGTGTATTGCAGGGCCATCGCATATGCCACTTAGCCAGTATCGTTTAGAAGGCTACAAAAAAGCGATGTTGAGAACAGGGGAAAAATTGCGTGATGACTATATTATTCGTGGTGACTTTACACATGAGGGTGGCGCTGAAGCCGTGAAAACACTGTTATCTCTCCCTGAACCACCAACTGCGATTTTTTGCCACAGTGATATCATGGCTATTGGCGCAATGTGGCAAGCCAAAAAGATGGGGTTAACTCTGCCAGATGATTTATCTTTTGTTGGATTTGATAATTTAGAACAAGCAAAATATACCTTACCTGCGTTAACAACAATTAACCAACCTCGCGCGGAAATTGGTCATCATGCAATGCAATTGCTACTTGAACAAATCCATGGCAACAACGTTACACCAGGTTCACGTCTCCTAGATTCTGATTTAATCATCAGAGAGAGCACAAAAGCGCCTAAAAGCTAGTCAAAATTGTTCAGGTTAAGTAACATGTTAATCCAGATGATGACTAACGATTGATAACTAGTGAATTAATAGCGTGGCACAAAAAGATTATGTAGCTCGTGGGCGGTCATCCGCCCGTAAAAAAGGCAAAGGGAAATCAAAAAAAGCACAAGGTCTACCAATGACCACGCTGGTTGTTGCGGTGGCAATTGTTGTGCTATTTGTTGGTGGCCTGTTTTATATCACCCACAACAAAAAGGATGCGCCGCAGCCGCAAGTTGTTACACCTTCAGCTCCTGCAGGCAGCACGCTTCCCCCCAAACCTGAAGAGCGCTGGCGCTATATTAAAGAATTAGAACGCCGTGGCGTTGATTTGCCAAATACCCAGCAACCTAGCTCGGGTAATAATATTCTGCGCCCTTCAGACTTAACCCCTGAACAACGCCAATTATTAGAGCAAATGGATTCAGATAGACGCCAACCCGTCACGAATTTGCAAGAAGTGCCGTCCAACGGCAAACCTGTTCCTCGTTCTCAAGTGATTATCAATGAGCGCGCTCAACCTATTGAGCCTGTTCAACGTAAACCCGTGGTGAATGCTGAGCCAAAACCAGAAACTCGCCCTACTGCGCCAATTGCCCCTGTACAACCTGCAACACCTGCGGAGCCAAAGCCCGCAAATAGCATGCAAAACATGTTGGTACAATGTGGCTCATTCCGTACCGCTGACCAAGCGGAGTCTGTTCGCGCCACTTTAGCTTTTGCAGGGATTGAAAGCCGCGTGACTGCGGGTGGTGGCTGGCATCGAATTGTTCTTGGCCCTTATTCCAAGTCAACTGCAGAGAAAATGCGTGACCGCGCAGCAGGTGTTGGCGTTTCAGGTTGTATTCTTCGTGCATCAGGGGGTTGAAAAACCCCATCCCCCACCCCATCTACTGTTTTAACGCACTCATGAGCGGTTGTTTTTATCTTTAACCTAATCCAAGTGATAGCTAATCAACAACTATCACTTGGGTTTTATCTCTTGAAAATAAAACTCAACTGCATTTTTTTGTAATAAAACCAGGGGCTAACTCATGACAACAATCGTAAGTGTTCGCCGTAATGGCCAGGTCGTAATTGGTGGTGATGGACAGGCGACGATGGGTAATACCGTCATGAAAGGCAATGTCCGCAAAGTTCGCCGTCTCTATAATGACAAAGTCATTGCCGGATTTGCCGGTGGCACCGCAGACGCATTCACGCTTTTTGAATTGTTCGAACGCAAACTCGAACTGCACCAAGGCCATTTAACCAAAGCGGCCGTAGAACTCGCTAAAGATTGGCGTACAGACCGTATGCTGCGCAAACTAGAAGCACTGCTTGCCGTAGCAGATGAACATACCTCCCTCATCATCACGGGTAATGGTGATGTCGTTCAGCCAGAAAATGATTTAATCGCTATTGGCTCTGGTGGCCCATATGCACAATCTGCTGCACGCGCACTGTTAGAAAATACAGATTTAAGCGCAAAAGAAATTGCTGAAAAAGCACTCGCCATTGCAGGCGATATCTGTATTTACACCAACCATAATGTCAACTTTGAAGAAATTTCTTCAAAATCATAAGGATTGTTAGCATGTCCGAAATGACTCCACGCGAAATTGTCAGCGAACTCGACAATCATATTATTGGCCAAAATAAAGCCAAACGTTCTGTTGCCATTGCTCTGCGTAACCGCTGGCGCCGCATGCAGTTAAACGAAGTGTTACGCCATGAAGTCACGCCTAAAAATATTTTGATGATTGGCCCAACAGGGGTAGGTAAAACTGAAATTGCCCGCCGCTTAGCTAAATTAGCCAACGCGCCATTTATTAAAGTTGAAGCCACCAAATTTACTGAAGTAGGTTATGTGGGTAAAGAAGTCGACTCAATCATTCGTGATTTAACTGACTCCGCAGTAAAAATGGTGCGTTTGCAATCTATTGAAAAAAACCGCTACCGTGCGGAAGAAATGGCAGAAGAACGTATTCTGGATGTGTTGATCCCACCAGCAAAAAATAACTGGGGACAAACGGAGCCTGCAGATGAGCATTCGCCAGCACGCCAAACTTTCCGTAAAAAATTACGCGAAGGACAGTTAGACGATAAAGAAATTGAGATTGAAGTCGCTGCGTCACCGATGGGTGTTGAGATTATGGCACCTCCAGGTATGGAAGAGATGACCAACCAGCTGCAATCGATGTTCCAAAATCTCGCAGGGCAAAAACAAAAACCGCGTAAGATGAAAATCAAAGAAGCGTTCAAGTTGCTGGTGGAAGAAGAAGCCGCTAAGTTAGTTAACCCTGAAGAGTTAAAAGAACAAGCCATCGAAGCCGTTGAGCAAAACGGTATTGTGTTTATCGATGAGTTCGACAAAATCTGTAAACGCGGTGGGCAAAGTTCAGGTCCAGATGTCTCTCGTGAAGGGGTACAACGTGACTTACTGCCACTCATCGAGGGTTGTACCATTTCGACTAAACACGGTATGGTAAAAACCGACCATATCCTGTTTATTGCCTCTGGTGCCTTCCAAGTCTCTAGCCCATCGGATTTAATTCCTGAATTACAAGGCCGTTTGCCAATTCGCGTTGAATTGCAAGCGTTGACCACGGAAGATTTCGTGCGGATATTAACGGAGCCAAATGCCTCTTTAACGGAACAATATAAAGCACTGATGGCCACTGAAGGGGTAAATATTGAGTTCACTGCTGACGGTATTCGTAAGATTGCTGAGTCTGCATGGCAGGTCAATGAGTCTACCGAAAACATCGGTGCACGCCGCCTGCACACAGTGCTTGAGCGTTTAATGGAAGACATCTCTTTTGATGCAAGCGACCGTAATGGCCAAACCATCCAAATTGATGCGCAATACGTGAAACAGCACTTAGATGAGCTGGTTGCGGACGAAGACTTGAGTAGATTTATTTTATAATCTTATTAATTATCAGGTTTTCATGTATCCTTAATATACATCGACTAAAGTGCAGCTTTTATCGCTGCACTTTTTCTATGAAATATTCAGCCCATTGCATTGAATATACTCTGGTATTTCTTCATGCGGTGGGTTATTACATTTTTAAGAACGTATCTCAAAGAGTTTGAATTATAGGTAACTGCATGCAGCCGACATCCACAACAATAAGTCGTAAACAAGCTTGGATTGAAAGTCTTCGCCCTAAAACCCTGCCTCTTGGGGTTATCGCCATTGTCACTGGCTCTGCACTCACCTACCTGACAGGTCATTTCAAATGGCCAGTCGCCTTGCTTGCGCTAATTACAGCAGGCTTACTCCAGATTTTATCAAACCTCGCGAATGATTACGGCGATGCCGTAAAAGGGTCGGATACCGCTGAACGCATTGGGCCACTGCGCGGAATGCAAAAAGGGGTGATTACCCAAGCGGATATGAAAAAAGCGCTGAAACTCAATATTACCGCAGCCTGCCTATCAGGGTTATTACTGATTATTGTCGCCTGCGAAAAGCCTGAAGATGCCTTTGGCTTTCTTGCGCTAGGCCTCGTGGCGATTGTGGCCGCGATTACCTATACCGTGGGCAAAAAACCCTATGGTTATCTGGGGTTAGGTGATATCTCCGTCTTAATTTTCTTTGGTTGGCTAAGTGTGATTGGCACCTATTATTTGCAAGCGAATACATTCAACATCATCACCGTCTTACCTGCTACCGCATGTGGCCTACTTTCTGTCGCCGTATTAAATATCAACAATATGCGTGATATTGAGAACGACATCAAAGCAGGAAAAAATACCTTAGCGGTTCGTTTAGGGCCACAAGGTGCACGTATTTACCATGCCATTATTATTATTGTGGCTATTTTATGTTTAGTGCTGTTCAAGTTGATTTACTTATCAGGCTGGAGTGGTTGGTTATTCTTATTCGCAGTCCCAATATTGCTCAATCACCTTCGCCGTGTCCTGACCGACCCCACCCCCGAAGGGATGCGCCCGCTTCTTGAGAACATGGTTAAAGCCGCCCTTGTGACGAACGTGTTATTCGCTGTTGGCGTGGTAATGAGTAAATAACCTGCGTTATTTGACCATTTTTTGACTTTTTCCGCCTATTTTTAGGCGGGGAATTTTGCCAAGTACAGATCAAAAGGGATATACTGGCATCCTCTTGCAGCAAAAAAAGACCTAAATCCTATGAAATATGATACTTCCGAACTCTGCGATATATACCAAGAAAGCGTTAACGTGGTAGAACCTCTTTTCTCCAACTTTGGTGGACGTACTTCATTTGGCGGTCAAATCATTACAGTGAAGTGCTTTGAAGATAACGGCCTCCTGTATGATTTGCTGGAAGAAGAAGGCGCTGGTCGTATTCTGCTCGTTGATGGTGGCGGTTCTGTCCGTAAAGCACTAATCGATGCCGAAGTGGCAAGGTTAGCTGTCGATAACCACTGGGAAGGCATTGTAGTTTACGGTGCCGTGCGCCAAGTTGATGCCCTGATGGAACTTGACCTTGGGATCCAAGCTATCGCTGCGATGCCTGCGGGCTGCCCTGATGAAGGTATCGGCGAAAGCGATATCCGTGTTAATTTTGGTGGTGTTACGTTCTTCTCAGGTGATTATCTGTATGCGGATAATACTGGCATGATTTTGTCTGAAGAACCGCTCACTCAAGAAACTACAGAGAATGAATTCGACGAATAAGCCTCACCAAATTCAATAAAAAAAGGCAGATTCGAATATCTGCCTTTTTCTTTTTTGTTCTGCCTTCCGCTTTCTGTTTTTTCACTCACTTTTCACATATCTCAGAAAACATACTCCAAAATAATTCGAGTCACAGGTAGGCGGCAAGTGAAGGATATCCCGATGAGCATACATAAGTATGTGATTCGGGTATCCAAACGAAGCCAGCGCTCTACAACGTGAGGTATAACAAACATTTCTCTAAATAATTCGTGTTGTAGGTAGGCGGCAAGTCGATAAGACCCTAGGAGCATACATAAGTATGTGACTAGGGCGAAGAGACGAAGCCAACACCCCTACAACGCGAAGTATGACGAGAAATTACACTTCTTCCATCTTACCTAGCAAAGTCCGTAAACGCTCCTGCCAAGCTTGCTGTTCTTGCTTCAATTGTTCATTTTCACGCACGAGTGAATCGGTCCCTGATTTTGCAGTTTCTAACTCTTGGCTTAATGCACCGTTTTTATCTTTTAATTCGTCGATTTCCATTTGTAACAGGGTAATTGTATCAATCGCTTGTTGAACTTTGGATTCGAGCTTCTCAAATACTTCAAATGACATGTTTCTGGTCTCCCTTATCAGCTTTTACACGATTGTAAGTAGCATGATCCTCTGTGTCCAGCTCCTTCCATCTGAATCAGTACATTGTGATGATAAAAACACTGGTCTGATCACATAGCAAAGGTCGATTACATCACTATTTTTGTTTGTTTTTGTTCGCTTTAGTGATGTAACACACAATTTTCAATTTCGATATTTCTCGTTTATGTTCTTTAACGATAAATTTACAGATAAGGGTTTTCCATTAGAAAATCTTAACTTAAAAAAACATTACAATAATTTTCATTTTCGTAGGATAGAAACATATGAGCCAAATGACCTCAACATCACTCACTGGTCAGTGCATCTCGGAGTTTTTAGGGACTGCGCTACTTGTATTCTTTGGTTTAGGTTGTGTTGCCGCCGTCAGAATCGCAGGGGCACAACTTGGCCTCTGGGAAATTAGTGTTATCTGGGGATTCGGCGTCGCTTTAGCCGTTTATCTCACAGCAGGTATTTCAGGTGCCCACCTTAACCCTGCAGTTACCCTCGCTCTCTGGCTGTTTGCATGCTTTGATAAGCGCAAAGTTGTGCCGTACATCATTGCGCAAATGTTAGGTGGCTTTTGTGCCGCTGCACTCGTTTACGCCATGTATTCCCCTGTTTTTTTCGATTACGAACAAGTTCACCATATTATCCGCGGCACACAAGAAAGCTTATTTACCGCTGGGGTGTTCTCAACATATCCCGCTCCGCAAATTAGCGTCTTTCATGCATTCTTTATTGAAGTCGTCATCGCTGCCATCCTCGTTTGCTTAATCTTAGGCTTAACTGATGATGGTAACGGTGTGCCACGCGGCCCTCTCGCCCCCCTATTAATTGGTATCTTAATTGCGGTTATCGGCGGTTCATTTGGTCCACTGACAGGCTTTGCCCTCAACCCAGCACGTGATTTCGGCCCTAAAGTTGTCGCTTATCTCGCTGGATGGGGTGACATTGCCTTCACGGGTGGTCGAGACATTCCCTATTTCCTTGTCCCATTGACAGCGCCTATTGTCGGTGGTCTGCTAGGAGCCTTCGGTTATCGCAAATTAATCGGTCGCCACTTGCCTTGCATGGTATGTGAAGAAGAGACCAAAGCAGAAAAATTATCCGTCAAAAACCCAAAATCCTCGGAACAGGCTTAAATTATGACAACTGAAACCACCATTGAAAAAAAATATATCGTTGCACTTGATCAAGGCACAACCAGTTCTCGAGCTGTCGTACTCGACCACGATGCGAATATTGTGAGCATTTCACAACGTGAATTCACTCAGGTTTACCCTAAGCCTGGCTGGGTAGAGCACGACCCAATGGAAATTTGGGCATCACAAAGTTCCACATTGGTCGAAGTATTAGCTAAAGCAGATATTCGTACCGATGAAGTCGCAGGGATTGGTATCACCAACCAACGTGAAACAACCATTGTCTGGGAAAAAGAGACAGGTAAACCTATTTATAATGCGATTGTGTGGCAATGCCGCCGTACCGCTGATTTCTGTACTCATCTCAAGCAAAATGAAAAAGATTTAGAAGAGTATATTCGCCAAAATACAGGCCTTGTGGTTGACCCTTATTTTTCAGGAACAAAAGTTAAGTGGATTTTAGATAACGTCGAGGGTGCTCGCGAACGTGCTGAAAAAGGGGAATTGCTATTTGGTACCGTCGATACCTGGCTGGTCTGGAAAATGACCCAAGGCCGCGTACATGTGACTGATTACACCAATGCATCTCGTACCATGTTGTTTAATATTCGCAATTTAGAGTGGGATGACAAAATTCTCAAAGCATTGAATATCCCACGTGCCATGTTACCTGAAGTTCGCCCTTCTTCTGAAGTATATGGTCAAACCAACATTGGGGGTAAAGGTGGTACGCGTATTCCCATTTCGGGCATGGCAGGTGACCAACAAGCGGCACTGTATGGTCAGTTGTGCGTAAAACCAGGCATGGCCAAAAACACCTATGGAACAGGTTGTTTCTTGCTGTTAAATACAGGGGAAACCGCGGTTCGTTCTAACCATGGGCTGTTAACCACCATTGCTTGCGGGCCAAAAGGGGAAGTGAATTACGCCCTCGAAGGCGCAGTGTTCGTTGGTGGTGCATCCATTCAATGGCTGCGTGATGAACTAAAACTGATTGATGAATCCACAGACTCTGAATATTTCGCTACCAAAGTGAAAGACAGTAATGGCGTGTATGTGGTGCCTGCTTTCACTGGTTTAGGGGCACCATACTGGGACCCATACGCACGTGGCGCGATTTTTGGATTAACGCGCGGTGCGAACCGTAACCACATCATTCGCGCAACGTTAGAATCTATCGCTTACCAAACCCGTGATGTGCTTGATGCGATGCAAGCCGATTCTGGCGAACGCCTAAAAGCACTGCGTGTTGATGGCGGTGCAGTGGCAAACAACTTCTTAATGCAGTTTCAATCTGACATCCTAGGCACGCCTGTTGAACGCCCTGAAGTACGTGAAAGCACTGCACTGGGTGCGGCTTATCTTGCTGGTCTAGCGGTTGGTTTTTGGAATAACCTGGATGAGCTGCAAAGCAAAGCGACTATTGAGCGCGTCTTTAAACCAGGTATTGAAACCACTGAGCGTAATTTCAAATACGAAGGCTGGAAAAAAGCAGTCGCACGGGCACAAGAGTGGGAAGATAAAGCGTAGGCATTAACTTAAAACTGATCTCGTTGTCACAAAGGTGGTACTTCGGTGCCGCCTTTTTTATTTTTATAAATCAATTCGCTAATAAATAGAATGTAAATAATCAGACTAATAATAAATTAGAAAGACACTATTTTCTTGTTTAAAATCGTTGCTTCACATGTACATAAAATGACGTATTTTATAAAAGGTACAAGGTTATGGATGACCAACAAAAACAACAGAAAGTATTAAAGTTAGGGTTATATCGAAATAGAGGCAGAGTCGCAGTACTAGATGCAAATTCGCCATGGTTGGACGCATTACAAAAAAATCCCGTGTCCTCTCAGGAAGCAAAAGCGTCACATAGCCTATTCAGCTGGCTAATTGATAAGCCTAGAATGATTGGAGAAACTAAGTATCACTTTGTGCTTAGCACCCTACCCGAGGAAACATTTTCGGGTTTTGCCTTTCATTCACTACAGGGCCTATTTGTTGATAGTTTTAATTCACCCCACGAATGGCGTGAAGGCGAACCCCGCGCTCAAGAACAAATTGCCGATTTGCTACTACCCAGCGGCCAATGGCATCGCCATTATGATATCGTGGTGCTTTCTGAAAGCGCCAACGATAAACAAGTTGAATTAATTCGTCACTGGCTGGAATTAACTGGGGGGAGTCTGTTAATCATTCGAGATAGCCAAAAAGCAGCATCTCAACCAGTCCAGCAATTGATAGCTGAATTATCCCCTGTAGAGCAAAATAAAATTCGGCCATCACGAGTGAAACACCATGGTTACCAACACACCATTACGCTTTCCCCAACCTCAATCAATGCACTCAAATTAACCGATGCTTTATTGGAAAATACACAATATTTTTCGATTGCCATTCACGACACTGATGGCAAACCACTTGTTACGTTGCATGATATTGCCCTTGAACGCCACACATCATGGAATTCTATCGCTCAAGCGATTGAATTCCATGTAAATCAAGAGATAGCAGCATTACAGCAAAACCCTATCACGGTGAGATATCAAAATAACACGCTGAATATGACGGGAAAGCACATTGTTTTTTCACAATTTCAGCTAAAGCAACAACGAGGGGAACAAATACTACCGATTTTAGTGACTGAAAACCCCCATAAACATCCCAATCAACTGATTATTGGCACCGTAACAGGGCAATTAGCTCAGCATGATAATATTCAGCGATATCAGATTCTTGAGCAGGCTAAATTTGGCGATGTGACCGTCGATCCGCAAACTGGAGAATGGATCTATATCCCCCATGAAACTGCATTAAGATCAAACCTAGATCAATTTGATTTAGCGACAATCAGCCACGATGGTCGCCAATCTGCACCGATTTCCATTCATTTACAAACGGATGAAGCTCCCCAAGTCGTTATACCAGGAAAACGAACCTTTACCCTTTCAGACCCGATTTACCAGGCTCCCAAACGACGATATCACCCCACACCAGAGGGTATGCAGGTTCATGCTATTCAACTGGCGCAAACTCACTTACAGTCACCAAATGACCCTTATTTTAGCCTAACCGCTAACCGCTGGGCACTGCTCAAAGTGGATATCACGCATCCCTATTCAGCTAATTCCCCTGATTTAGTGGCTATTGTCAGCAATAAAGAAAAAAAAATATTGGCACGAGTCGCTCTGACGGGGCCTGACAACCTACCAACTCAATTAACCCCCCTCCCTAATACCACGAATCCCTTAGCCTACCACCAGCACGCCCAAAGTTTTACCGCACCCATAAAAGGTGAATGGGTACAACCTGGTTTTCAAATTGTTATCGTTGCCAACCAAAAAGCCTTGATTACCCCAGAAACAAACCAATACGGCCTCATTTCACCCAACGTCACATTGGATAGTCATATCACCGCCTATGTTGATAACTATACCCTATACCAGCACGGCCACGGTATTTATGCTTATTCTCCACTGAGCTGGGGACAAGAAGCAGTGACGATGTTGCCAATTAAGCAACTCACTCTGTATAGCTCCCCTGCAACCACTCGAAGCCCAGGCGTGCCCCCTTATAAAGAACTCGCTTATGACGCAGAAAATTTAATTCACCCTAAATATGATAATCCCAAAAAAGCTCCTCACCATCTCAACTCACAAATCAACTGGGCATATTTAAATAGTTCACAATTTCACAATTCAAATCATTCAGATGAAATTTACCATTATTCGGCGATTCAGCCATTTACCGCATCACTCCGTTATCATGTTCTCGGCTTGGCGAGGCAACATGTAGGCGGCGGCATACATGACCCAGCAACCTTATGGCATGAAATCTTTGGTCATGGGTTAGGCTTATCTCATACCAATGTTAAAAATACGAAATACCCTTATGACCCAACAGCCCACGGCCCAACGCCTGCCTATAACCAACACCGCCAGCACTATTCCACTTATCAATACCAAGATAAACATGGAACCACTGTTCCCCTTTACCCAGCGATGTACTCCAGCCTCTCCGATTTTACTAGCGAACAATATGATGCATTTTTGCCCCACGCTGATTATTTTAACCAACGTATTTCGCAATTTTTAAGCCAAAAAACACGCTGGCAACCGAATCACATTAAAGGGGAAGATATTGAGGATAACAACTTTGCAGGGGATGGTTTTTACCAACGTTGGAACGAAGCAGAAAAACAGTGGGAAACCTTAACGCAGGAAAATTTCACCCAATATTATCCATACAAAAATATCGATGAATGGCCCCATCAACGTGATGTACCAGTGTATTGGCTTCGCGGTCAGTTATCCTTCAAGGACGACATTCCTCATCCTTATAATACTTTACTGGTGGACCGTACAATCGGTAACCTATCCGCTGATTATCATAACCTTGAAACGGGTAAAGGCCGCCCTTATTACCCCTATCATAGCCATGCCATTGTGGTGACTTATGCAACACCCAAAGGCCTAATAACAGAAAAGTTACAAGTCAAAATATATAAAAATGATATTAGCTTAAATATTGCAGACAAAGGAGAGCTGGTTAAATTCGCAATATACCCGCTCAACCCTCAAAAAGAACTGGGGCGAGAAATTATCCGATACACCAACCCTTCCTCATTGGCAAATCGTTTATTTGCAAATAGCCACACTGATGAATTGCCAGAGAGACTCATTTTGGATAACTACTGGCAAGGAAATACACTTTTTTGGGCAAGTACAGATGCAGATGCTATTGATTTTTCAACGGGTAAAGTAAATAAAGAAAAAATTACACCACTAAGTGCACTAAAGGCAAATTGGGTTGTAGGTGGCAAACTACATCAACAGTATTTTTCTTTATCTGACCCATTTGGCGTGAAAGATAACGTGTATACTTCTCAATCTTTCACGCCAATAAATCACCTCAATAAACAGATAGAAACATCACAGGAAGTTGTATGTATCGCCGTCCGCGCTGAACAGTTATTGATTGCTGATATGAATATTTACCAGGAAATTGACATAACGAGCTTATCATTACCTGAAGGTGAGTATCGTTATTGGGTAACTCTAAAGATGGTTGATAAAAAGGGTGAACAACAAGAAAAGACGCCACTGGAGGATTGGCACTTTTCACATGAAAAGACGACATTAACAGTAAGAGGAACCATTGACAGCACACCAGGCTTAGAATGCACTGATATCGTTATTCATATTGACTCACATTTACAAGATAGTATCAACGCGAGGAAAATTTGGCTTGTACAAGACAAAAACTCACTGCTAACAGAGGATAAGACATTTTTAGATTATCATCGTCCAGTTGTGTTTAATGCACTCGCCAACCAAGCGGAACTTATATCGGCGCTTCCAACACAGGAGGCATACACGGCGACTTCATCGTCCGATATTGCCACACCGAAACCCTATTTAATGGGGATACCTACTCAATAAATAATTAGGCGGGTGCCCCGCCTAACTATTTAATATTAAACTGTTCTTTCCGAATGCCCCATACGACGAGCCAGCGGCAGCCAACACAAGAGTACAAGAACCGACATCAAAAACATCAGCAAGCCAAGACTAAATTGCCCATGCTGTGGCATTAATGAAGAAACCCATGTTGCAACCCCAGAACCGACATTTTGTAAGCCCCCCACAAGTGCGCCCGCAGCGCCCGCCAAATAAGGGAATGGCTCCATCGCTCCTGTGGTCGCAAGCGGAAATAACATACCTGCTCCAAAGAAAAATACGGCGGCAGGGACTAACAACGTCCACGTATTCATGATGCCAAACCAACTCGGCATCCACATCATTAAACCTGCAAGCAAACAAATCAATACCGATTGCCACATCAAGTTGTAGAACGTTTTTCCTTCACGCCCTGCATACCACGCACCAAAAAAGGCAGCGGGGATAGGTAATATAAATAAAATACTGACAGTAATGCTACTGAGGCCCAATACACCGCCCATTAAAACACCGCTACTCGCTTCAAAAACAGCAATTCCCGCCAGCGCACCAATTAACATCGATAAATAAGACAAAAATGCCCCATTAGAGAGTAACTCACAATATGACGCCACCATTTTACGTTTTTCTGGGGATACAGGCCGTGTTTCAGGTAGCCACCGATACATGCTAAATAATACGCCCGCACCTAGGATAAATAGGAAAATATAACAGGCATGCCAACCAAAAAAGTGAGCCAATATTCCACCAAACATCGGCGCTAATAATGGACTTACCAAAACACCCATATTTAATAAACTATTTGCATAGCGCAATGCCGTGCCTTTATATAAATCTCGGGGCATGGTTCTCGCCATAACACCCGCAACCCCTGTACCAAGGCCTTGCATACCGCTTGCGATAGTGAGCGTATTTAAAGTCGGCGCAAAAATCGCCACAATGGTCGAAAATAAGAAAATAGTCAGCCCCGCTAAAATAACAGGACGACGACCAATTTGGTCGGATAATGGCCCATATAATAGTTGCGAAAAACCATATGAAAATAAATATGCCGCCATCACCTTCTGAACGGCACCAGAAGGTTCATTAAAGTACACTGCAATTTCAGCAATCACAGGGACATAAATAGTTTGCGTCATTTGGCCAACAGCCGCCAATGCAATAAGCATTAATAACAGATTGAAATGTTCCAGCTTTCTCATTTTTCTCTCGGACACAGCAAAAATTCCAGACACACAGCAACCCAGTATTATTAAAAGTTAATAATACAAACCGAATATTGGAATTTAATGACGAATATTTAAATGTTGTTTTTACGCATTAGAACTATCCCAGATAAACAACAGATAGCACGTTTTGCTCTAATGTGATTAAGATAACAAAATTTACGATTTTTTCTAAGTAGCTCGACATTTTAGTTTACACACCAACGGCAGCTATATTCGCCACATCTGTCAACATAACTGTACATTAAAATTAATAAATAACTATTATTAAGAATAAAACACTGGAACACATTATCGATAAGCATAAATAGTGAACTGTTTTAGTATTAAATCCTAATGAGCAATACCCCGACTAACTTAAGGTAAAACATCACTCACTTAGCGGGATTGATTTTGAAATAATAAGAGGTGGATTTATGGCAAATTGGGTAACTGGGAAAGTGATTGAAGCCAAGTTTTGGACTGATACATTGTTTAGCCTTGTCATCGACGCCCCCATTAAACCTTTTACTGCAGGACAATACGCTAAACTTGGCCTTGAAATCGAGGGAGAACGAATTCAACGTGCCTATTCTTATGTGAATGCCCCCAGCGATAACCGACTTGAGTTTTATTTTGTGATTGTTCCCGGGGGCAAACTGAGTCCCAAATTAGCACAGCTAAAGCCTAACGATACATTACAAATAACAGATGAAGCGGCAGGTTTTTTTGTCTTAGATGAAATTCCAGCGTGTAAAAATTTATGGATGCTTTCAACTGGGACAGCTATTGGCCCATTCTTATCAATCTTACAAGAAGGAAAAGATCTCGAACGATTTGAAAAAATCGTTTTATTGCACGCTGTTCGATATGAAAAAGACTTGAGCTATCTGCCATTAATGCAGGAACTTGAGCAACAGTACCAAGGAAAATTAAAAATTGTCACTGTTGTCAGTCGAGAGCAAACCCAAACATCTTTGCATGGTCGAGTCCCTGCCTTAATTGAAAGTCATGCTCTCGAAAATGCGGTTGGTTTATCCCTTTCGCCTGAAACTTGCCATGTGATGTTATGTGGTAACCCTGAAATGGTACGTGACACACGAGATACGCTAAAAATTAGCCATGGAATGATTAAGCATTTGCGCCGTAAGCCTGGTCATATTTCCAGCGAGCAATACTGGTAAAGAGAGATAAACACTACCCTGAATATTTCAGGGTAGTCAATGCGTTATAAATAACTCACAGTCTCAGTTTTTTCACCGTATTTATTCGCACTATCCATTCCGACAAACACACCACAATCCAATAGCATAATCATCGCAATAAATAGGGGTAAGAATCGCCCAATTCCCCACTGCCAAATAGGTTCGAACTGGCTGACATCCATTGAATAAAGCGCAAAAGCCAATACAATTAATGCGAACCACCCACCTGATTTCCCTCTGTCGTGTAGGCGCTTTGAAAAAATCGCGGCTAAAGGATAAAGCAAGAGGACAAAAAGAAAAAGAGTAACCATTTCAGGTAATAAAAACGTATTCTGTAACAGGACAATCACAGCCACCAAAATAAAGCTGGCAGCGATACCGACCCAAAATGGTCGCCGCCCTATTCGACCTTTGAAGGAAAAAGCCCATTGTTGTAATGTCATTACTTATAATCCTGATACAATGTGAAAACCCAAAGAATGAGTGGCAAAAAAATGACTCAAACCTTAATTCGTTCGATATCCGCCATCATAACCATTTTTACACTCAGTGCGCCACCATTGGCATTCGCCCAAAAAGTGCCAACCTTACCTGATACTGATTTTGAAGTCGCTTACTTAGCCCCTGATGCGGCTTCTTTTAACCTCACCATCCCTGAGTTACGCACTCAGTTTAATCAAGCCTATAAAGATTTATATCTTCATGAATATAAAGTCATTGCGAGCCAAGACATTGCAGCTCCTTATATTCGTGCCGCTTCCCGTATCAATCAACAAATTTATTCTTCTGCAGTGTTAGAACGCGGTAGTGAAAAAATTAAAAGCTTACAAATTACCTTACTCCCAACAGATAACGTACAAGAAGCCCAAGAAAACCGTCAATTAATGGAACGCTATACGCTTGCAATCATCCATCAATTTGCCCCAGATGTTTCTTTAGATAAAGCCCCAGAGCTAACCACTGCCTTAAATAAATTTATGGCAGATCAAAACCCAACCCGTGCAGAAGAAGCTCGGTTAGGCGACCTGCGATATATTTTAGTAAAAAGTGACAATAATGTGCTTACTTTTGCTGTTGAACCGATTAAGCTAGAGCAACAAACACCCTAAACAGACTGTGATCACGCTCTAAGAACAAGCATGATGAAAAGCAAAGCTATTATGCCCTAATGTTCTTATAATACTTAAGGTGAATGGCGACAAAACTGTCCCGTTGCGTTGGCAACATTAATGCGCAATGAATAACTTATTGATTAATCATTCAAACTCTCTGGTTGGAGGAAATAACATGCGACATCCATTGGTAATGGGTAACTGGAAATTAAACGGCAGCACCCATATGGTCAATGACCTGATCGCAGGTCTGCGTAACGAACTGAGCAGCGTCGATGGCTGTGATGTAGCTATCGCACCACCCGCAATCTACCTGACTCAAGCAAAACATGCTCTAGCGGGCAGCCGCATTGCATTAGGTGCACAAAACGTTGACGTTAACTTGTCTGGCGCATTCACGGGTGAAACATCGGCTGAAATGCTTAAAGATGTAGGTGCAAAATACATTATTATTGGCCACTCTGAGCGCCGTACTTACCACAAAGAGAGTGATGAGTTTGTTGCTCAAAAATTCGCAGTGCTGAAAGAGCAAGGCTTAATCCCTGTTCTGTGTATTGGTGAAACCGAAGCGGAAAACGAAGCAGGTAAAACTGAAGAAGTTTGTGCTCGTCAAATTGACGCAGTGCTGAACACCTTAGGTGCGCAAGCATTCCAAGGTGCCGTCATCGCATATGAACCAATTTGGGCTATCGGTACAGGCAAATCCGCAACGCCAGCACAAGCACAAGCTATTCATAAATTCATTCGTACCCATATTGCGAAAAAAGATGCGGCGATTGCTGAGCAAGTCATCATCCAATACGGCGGCTCAGTCAATGCAAGCAATGCTGCTGAATTATTTACTCAGCCAGATATCGATGGCGCATTAGTGGGTGGCGCATCCCTGAAAGCAGATGCATTTGCTGTCATTGTCAAAGCAGCCGCTGAAGCGAAAAAAACAAAATAAATTTATTTTGTTTTTAATGATTAGCCGCCATTATTGGCGGTTTTTTTATTTAACGAGTAGCAAATTTTTAATTATTAAAGTTACGAATAATTTAAATTAATATTATTTTTAAAATCAAACGTTTGAGAAAACTCATTACCTCACACAAAAAATAAAAAACAATAAAACCAATTAAATTCAAAGTGATAAATATAATATTCACATCTTTAGTTTATCCACTATCAAATAATAACAATAGACACTACTGAAAGTTTAATTCAAATTTATCCTGCTTAACAAATTAGTAAATAACAATTAATAAAGTTTACTTTAAAGGATGAAAATGAAATATATAATTAGTTTAGTATTTAATATTATAATTATATTTCCAGCCATTTGCTTTTCAGAAACAAATAATGATTTTTGGCGAATTAAAACCAATGTCTATATGGAAATAGAAGAATATCAAGGGCAAGTCGATGCATTTAAAAATAAAGTGTACGATAAAATCAGTACCGTAGGCCAATTATCCCTGACAAACCCAGCATCTCAGTGGCGATTTGACATAGAACACCGCGAATCACTGAGAAACCATGGGCGTAATTTCAGTACTTCCCGTGATTCTTATCTTCGTAGCCGCACTCAACTTGACATTACAAAACAATTTGTTAAAACACCACAATCAGACATTGAAATTGGCGCACGATATCGAAAAGAATCTAATGACTCCCCACCAGGAACCAAAATACGCTCCTCCAATAGCTTATACGCACTAACACCAGCGGGTAACTATCATTTTAATGATAAATGGTCTTTTAATTTCTGGCTTTCTTATTATTATTACAGTAATTATTTTAGTTCTAATAGCCATGAAGCAGAAACAGAATTTGGAGCCACTTACCAACACTCTGAGGCCTTAAAAGCAAAACTGACCTTATACTTTGACAAAGCATGGGATAAACACTTCAGTACTCGGTTTATGCAATCACAAGTCCGCGTTTATTTACCTTTCACTTTAAAGTCTGATTGGCGTATTACGCCTTATGTTCGTTATGCTTTACAGGAAGACACCTATGATGAACATTTTTATCTCGTTCAAAAAATTAATAACGGTTTTCGTCTAGGAACAAATATCGAATATCAAGCCACTCCATCCTTAACATTATGGGGTGGTGTCGCCTATGAACCCTCAACATGGAAACATCCAAAAGATGATGGTACAACATCTGGTAATAATAATAAGCAGACGCTTTATCTCGGAAACATTGGCGTAAAATACCTTTGGTAACCGCACTAGTTAGTACACATAAGTATGTGACTCTACGGTTTAAAATATCAAAATACCAATTTTCAAAATAGTTTGAGTTGCAGCTAGGCGGCAAGTAAGTGAATCCCTAGAAACATACATAAGTATGTGACTAGGGTGAGCGCACGCAGCCAACAACGCTGCGGCTCAAAATATGAAGAAAATACAGGAGCATACATAAATATGCGACTAGGGTGAGCGCACGCAGCCAACAACGCTGCGGCTCAAAATATGAAGAAATTTCCCTGCAAATTGAAATATGACGAGTATTAACGCTGAATTATCTCATCAAATACTCCCCCATTCGCAAAATGTGTTTTTTGCGCTGCCTGCCAGCCACCAAAATCCTTATCTACCGTTAGCAACTTCAATTCTGGAAACTGCTGCTGGTATTTTTTTGCAACTTCACTATCTCGTGGTCGATAATAATTCTTAGCAGCAATTTCTTGCCCTTCTGGTGAATAAAGATGTGTAAGATAGGCCTCTGCGACCTCTCTGCGATCACGCTTATCAACTGTTTTATCAACAACTGCGACCGTTGGCTCTGCTAAGATGGAAATACTGGGTGTAACCACTTCAAACTGGCCATTTTCACCTAATTCATTGATAGCAAGTAACGCTTCATTTTCCCAGGCAATTAATACATCACCAATGCCGCGTTCAACAAAGCTATTTGTCGCCCCTCGAGCCCCTGAATCTAATACTTCTACGTTTTGATAAAGCTGCTTCACAAATTGCTTCGCTTTTTCAGGATCTTGTTGATTTTTATTTAGTGCATAACCCCAAGCAGCTAAATAATTCCATCGTGCACCGCCTGAAGTTTTCGGATTTGGCGTCACCACAGAGACATCTTTGCGGACTAAATCATCCCAATCGCGAATGTTTTTTGGATTATCTTTACGGACTAAAAAGACAATCGTTGAGGTATAAGGAGCTGAGTTATCGGGGAGTTTTTCTATCCAGTTTTTATCTATTCGCCCACTTTGCGCAATAGCATCCACGTCATAGGCTAAGGCTAACGTAACAACATCCGCCTCTAACCCATTAATAACTGAGATAGCTTGTTTACCAGATCCACCATGAGACTGACGCACGGTAACAGTATCCCCCGTTTTCTTTTGCCAATAATCACTAAACTCCTGATTATATTGCTGATAGAACTCACGCGTAGGATCATAAGACACATTCAACAGTTGAATATTTTTCGCCCAAGCCCCCGTCGTCAATATTAATAACAATGCGGTCGTTAATTGTGATTTTGTTACCTGCCATGAACGTGCCATTTTGAGCCCTCATCAAATTGTCGATAAGGCGAGGCTGACAGATAGCATCAATAACTGGAAATAATTAAAAAGAAAAACTTATGCTTACGGGGAATATATGAACAGATAAGGGAGAGATTTAAGTTGTGACTAGGGTTAGTGAGCGTAGCTAACACCCCTACTGCTTGAAATATGACAAATATCCATCTTCTAAATAGTTCAAGTTGTAGGTAGGCGGCAAGCAAAGCTAATCCCTAGGAGCATACATAAGTATGTGACTAGGGTTAGTGAGTGTAGCCAACACCCCTACTGCTTGAAATATGACAAATATCCATCTTCTAAATAATTTAAGTTGTGCCTAGGCGGCAAACGAGGATAGCTCAGGGAGCATACATAAGTATGTGACTAGGGTTAGTGAGCGTAGCCAACACCCCTACTGCTTGAAATATGACAAATATCCATCTTCTAAATAATTTGAGTTGTGACTAGGCGGCAAACGAGGATAGCTCGGGGAGCATACATAAGTATGTGACTAGGGTTAGTGAGCGTAGCCAACACCCCTACTGCTTGAAATATGACAAATATCCATCTTCTAAATAATTTAAGTTGTGACTAGGCGGCAAACGAGGATAGCTCAGGGAGCATACATAAGTATGTGACTAGGGTTAGTGAGCGTAGCCAACACCCCTACTGCTTGAAATATGACAAATATCCATCTTCTAAATAGTTTAAGTTGTAGGTAGGCGGCAAGCAAAGCTAATCCCTAGGAGCATACATAAGTATGTGACTAGGGTTAGTGAGCGTAGCCAACACCCCTACTGCTTGAAATATGACAAATATCCATCTTCTAAATAATTTAAGTTGTAGGTAGGCGGCAAACGAGGATAGCTCGGGGAGCATACATAAGTATGTGACTAGGGTTAGTGAGCGTAGCCAACATCCCTACTGCTTGAAATATGACAAATATCTATCTTCTAAATAGTTCAAGTTGTAGGTAGGCGGCAAGCAAAGCTAATCCCTAGGAGCATACATAAGTATGTGACTAGGGTTAGTGAGCGTAGCCAACACCCCTACAGCTTGAAATATGACGAAGATTTTAGTAGAGCTTCTTAGCTGTATCAAACCAATCCTTCTTAAAGACGCGTTTCATATTCATTACCGCATCAATGATATCATGGTGAACCAATTTCTCATTTTGGATACCCACGCAGCGGCCGCCGTAGCCTTCAAGTAGTAATTGAATGGAGTATGCGCCCATGCGTGATGCTAAAATACGGTCATAAGCCACTGGCGAGCCACCACGTTGAATATGGCCGAGAACCGTTGCGCGAGTTTCGTGGTGTGTTTCTTGCTCAATATATTTGGCTAACTCACCCACGTCACAAACGTGTTCAGTGATAGCAACGATTGCATGGCGTTTGCCTTTTTCAATACCGCGTTTGATTTCAGATAACAATTCTTCGCGATCGAACGCCATTTCTTGCTCAGGCAATACAAGGAATTCGCACCCGCCCGCGATCGCCGCAGATAATGTTAAATCACCACAGTAACGTCCCATCACTTCAACAATAGAGATACGTTTATGAGATGTAGAGGTATCACGCAAGCGGTCAATTGCTTCAACAACGGTTTCAAGCGCAGTAAAATAACCAATGGTGTAATCGGTTCCTGCAACGTCATTATCGATTGTACCTGGTAGACCAATGCACGGGAAGCCTGCTTCGGTCAGTGCTTTCGCACCCAAATAGGAACCGTCACCACCAATAACGACTAGCGCATCAATATGATTTTTCTTCAGATTTTCAAAGGCTATTGCACGTACTTTTTCATCACGGAATTGTGGGAAACGAGCTGAGCCTAAAAAGGTGCCACCGCGGTTGATCATATCCGATACGCTGTATCTATCTAATTGTTTCATGCGGTTTTCATACAGGCCAAGGTACCCATCAAAAATACCCATCACTTCTAGCCCTTCACCTAAAGCAGCACGTACCACACCACGGATCGCGGCATTCATACCTGGTGCATCGCCACCACTCGTTAAAACCCCAATTCTTTTAATCTGCTTGACCATGATGACCTCTGATTAATGAACATAAAATTGCAAATCGATAAAACCGTTACGCTGCTAATCTTTTTAACGCTAATTACGCTGGCTTACTAGTGCTGAATTGATTCACCTAACAGCATAATACGGCAAAGAGTGAATTATGCATCTGCTTTCCATCAAGCTTTTATGTTTTATTGTGATCCAGTTTACATAATTCTAGCCGATCACCCCAATAGGTAAATCTTTCAATGCAAAAAAAGCCCTAGAGTACCAACTCAAGCGAATTACCCTAGTTGAATCTTAGTTTGAAATAAAAATTAAGTACTGATGATAACACTTAAATTCCTTCTATGCTGTACCTATAAAACAAAAGAAAAGCACCATTTGGTGCTCTTTTAATTAACGAACAAAAACGAAAATAAAATTGGCCTATGTATAGTAATAACGCGTTAAATGGAAAAAAATAGGCGCGGCAAAACACAATGAGTCAATGCGATCCAGCATGCCCCCATGCCCTTCAATAATCGCCCCAAAATCTTTAATACCACTATCACGCTTAATGGCTGACATACATAAACCACCCACAAACCCCATAATCGTGATCGCCAATGACATTAAACCAGCAACCCACCAACTGAATGGCGTAACCCAATATAAGCAAATTCCAATCAGTACAGAGGATAAGATCCCACCAACAAAGCCTTCTATCGTCTTATTTGGGCTCAATTTAGGTACAATCGGACGTTTACCCATCAGTTTACCGAATACATACTGCAAGACATCGGAAATTTGCGTCACAATAATTAAGAAGAGCAATAATTTCACACCCTCCCCTTCATAACCCTCAATATTGAGCATCAACAACGCGGGAACGTGGCTTAAACAGAAAACCGTCACCAACATCCCCCATTGAATTTTTGCCGTGCGCTCAAGAAAATGAAAGGTATCCCCTGCGAGTGCAATACGTGTAGGTAAAAAGAGGAAAACAAACACAGGCACAAAAATTGAAAACATCCCATACCACTCAATACCGACCAGAAGGTATTGCAATGGAATGAAAATAAAGAAACACCAAAATAACGCTTCATGATCACTTCGCCGTGTTGGCGTTAAAGTAATAAACTCGCGCAACGCAAAGAATGATATCAATGCAAATAAAATAACGACTGCAATGTTGCCAAGTACTACCGCCAATACGCAGATAATACACATCACCCACCATGCCCGGATACGAGCATTCAGGTTATCAATTGTTGGATTGCTTTTATCACCAGAATAACGGTAAGCCAAGATCCCACCAACGACACTCGCAAATACTAATATTCCAAACACACCCGATAACAGTAAGGCTAATTCGCTGTCCCAAACGCTCATGGCATCAACTCCTCTAGCGCTTCTTTGGCGCGTTGCAAAAATTCAGTTTTATTTTCAGCTTCGGTTAAAGGAGAGATAGGCTTACCGACTACCGCAGAGCAAATAACAGGCACAACTAATTTAGACCCTTTTGGTAATACGCGGTTAAGGTTTTCAAGGTAGATGGGGACGACTTCAACATCGGGATATTTTTTCGCTAAATGGTACAGGCCACTTTTAAATTGACCTAGCACTTCGCCACTACCACGGGTTCCCTCGGGGAAAAATATCAATGAATGCTTTGCTGCCAAAACGGACTCAAGAGGCTCCAAGATATTACCTTGCGCAGGTTTGTCCCCTTTTCTATCGACAAGGACAGCGCGAAAAACGTTATTCACTAAATAACGGCGAAATGGCGTTTTATCCCAATAATCTTTCGCGGCGACAGGGTGAACAAAATGGCGCATCAGCGGCGGTAAACCAGACCAAATGACTAACCCATCTAAGTGGCTTGAATGATTTGCATAATAAATACGCGGGGTTATGGCAGGCTGGCAGCCAACCCAACGAGTACGAACCCCTGTTAATAAACGGCAAGTTCCCGATAACAGCATTCCCATTCCTTTTGCAAGAAGGGAAATTTTCTGCACTTTTTCCATCTTTTTTCCTTGTTAGCGTTTTATCAAACATAAAACTGCAACACCATGAAAAAACCTGAATATTATTTAATAGATAAGATAGTGAGTGATTTAAGGAAGTACAACGGGGGAAGTTCTGATTTCTAATTCTGAAATAAGAATATCTGCAAGAAATACATAATAGGTGCAACAATGCTTATTTACACTGTTACACCTTATTATCAAAAAATAATTAATAATTATTTTTTATCAGCAGCGATACGGTCACGGATGTTTTGTGCGCGCTCACTTGAAGGTGGGTGAGAGTCAAACATGCTGGTCTCTTGGCTACCCATTTTTGCCAATTTCTCAAAACCAGTCACTAAACCGTCAGTTTTTACACCACGTTTTTTCAGTAAGTCATAAGAGAAGTTATCCGCTTCGCTTTCTTGGTGTTGAGAGAACTGGGAGTTGATCAGTTTTTCACCCAACGCAGCAACTTGTGATGCGCTCAGTTGTTCAACTACGCCGCCAGCTGATGCTGCCGCTGTACGCGCTGCAACTGCTGCATAAGCAACTTGCATTGCTTTACGAGTATGGCCTAATGCTACGTGACCCATTTCATGGCCCAGAACGCCTTCAACTTCGTTGTCGTTCATGACATCCATCAGGCCGCTGTATACACGCACACAACCATTCGCCATCGCCCATGCGTTTACATCGTTAGTCATGTAAACTTTATAGTTAACGGGTGTACCATCAACTTCGTTACCCAGAGCTTTAGCGATTTTGTCTAAACGTTTGGAATATTTGCTTGATGAAGGAGCAATTTTGTTCTGTGCGTCCATCTCTTTACAAGATTGATCGCTTAATTGCTTAACATCTGAATCACTCAGTGTTGCTGCTTGGAATAATTGCATTCCAGAGTTAGTCAACATCCCTTGGTCCATATTTTTACAGCCAGTTAAAATCACAGCAGAGACAGCAACGGCGACAAGCGCTTTCATTTTCATAGATCATTTTTCCTTTAAGAAATACCATTCTTATTTTTTTAGTGACGCTAAAGACTATAAATTTTGCGGAAAATAACAATAGGAATAAAGCCATAATTACAGGTTCTATGAATTTGATAACATTTTTACTAAAATAATTTAATCGACAGAGTAATATCCCAACCTAAAAAATAATTAATGCTAAAAATATTGGAAAAACATCCAAATAAATAGCATTAAGTCCCTAACTATTTAATAAACAACTCTATTATGCAGAAATCTTGTCCTGCAGATTGCTGGGTTGAAAATTGCAGTGGCTGGATATTATTTCTCACTAACAACGTTTCAAAATGTTTTAACACAAACGGTTGCGAGTTTACGTCCAAGCTCATACTTGGCGCAGTACTGAAAATGAGAATTTGGGCTGCATCGCTAATCCAAGAACTACCCGATGCTGAATTTACCCACTGTAGGCGTGCTGAATATTTTGCAGGATTATAAATGAGATTAAAATCACGAATAGCGCCTTTAACTAATTCAGCATGCACATTGCTCTCCCCCTTGAAGGCAAAGAATTCTTTTTGCTGTAACGTCACTGGGCTCTGGTCATCCACAAGCAAAGTCATCCCATTCCCTTCCAGCACACCAATAATACGTTGGCGATTTAAAAAATGAGAAAAAGGCCCCGCAGCTTTCACATCCGCAATTGATACCCGCCAGTCAAAATCATCAAGCCCTTCACCATGGCTTCTCGCCACTTCCAACGTGACGCCTTGCCCATTTTTCCAAGGCATACTGCGATAATCCTGAGCTGTTAACACCTGAACCATAACGTTATCCTATTTTTTAGTAGAGAGGTAATAGCAAGATAATGAGATAAGAAGTTTTTATTTTAATAAAAACAGAGTATTAAATACTTTTAAATTGTAGCTTCAAACCAAGAGAGTTAACTATTTTTATGATTGTGGTGAATGTAGGATTACCTTGACCTGATAATGCTTTATATAAACCTTCACGGCTCATCCCTACCTCTTTAGCTAGTTGACTCATATTGCGAGCTTTTGCTATATCCCCGAGAGCCGATAATACTAAAGCAGGGTCACCCTCCTCCAAGATCTCATTAAGATACAATTGGATTTCTTCTTCGCTATTTAAATGCTCAGCAATATCATATTCTTTTAATTTTATGGCCATAATTCACCTTCAATTTGACTAAAAACCTGTTTGGCTTTGATGATATCTTTTTGCTGGGTTCCTTTACTCCCTCCTGAGGACAAAATGACCATAACGTTATTTTTCTGTTTTAAATAAACACGATACCCTTGCCCCTCATGTATCCTCAGCTCTGAAAAGCCATCACTAATTGGCTCAATATCGCCAAAATTTCCATTTTTTAGGCGCCGAATTCTCACTTGAATCTTTGTTTTCGCCCTTAAATCCTTGAGATCGCGTATCCAGTTGTCGAATAGATCTGTCGTTAATACTGTTATCATAAGACGTCTCCTTGTCTTAATACCTGTATCTTAATCGCCCTCGACAAATTGTCAACTATAGTTAACATCCAACCTATTTAAACAAAAAAAAAGCCCCTAAAAGGGGCTATAAAAGACAGGGATGGTGTTCGTTATTAAATTGTAAGTTATTGTTATATATTAATTTGCAATTCTCACCGTCCACGTTCCGTCCACATCGACCATTATTGATATATGCAAGTAAGGCCCCGAATAAAAAAGGGGCTTAACTTTATTTACATAACTCCCTACTCAAACACGTGTATTCCTACATATATCAATCTAAGTAAAGTCAGTCTAAAATCATATGTAACATTCAATGATATATAAGATTAAATTTTGCTTATTCTTTATTAACAAAGTATAGTTTTTATATTTTCAACTATAATGAACTGTAGGAATAAATATGGATAGCACTGATAGAAAAAAAACCAAGTATATTCTTAATCTTAATTTATTAGAGCCTGGAGATATTATATTAGAACGCGGTTATAATATACAATCCCCTATTATTAGCATTGCTACCGGTAGTCATTATTCACATGCCATGATATACATAGGAAATACTATTATCGAAGCTACACTAAAAGGTGGGGTTTTCAGCAGAATACCTAATAGAATCTCAGTTAGAGAAAAATTAGACTTGAAAGTACTTAGATTAAAAAATAAGCCAACTGAGGATCAAGTAAGGAAAATAATAAAGAAAGCAGGGTTAATTTCTAGCACGCCATATAGTTTGAAAGAAGCTGTACTTACCATCAAAGATAAAAAGCCTGCTGCAACTCAAAAACAATTTTGCTCTAGGTTAGTTGCCACCTGTTACGAATATGCCGATATTAAATTAGTTTCTGATGCTAACTATTGTTCTCCTGCAGATATAGAACGCTCAGTCTTGCTACAAGAAGTACAGAATGCAGTTATACTAGGTACACCAGAAGAAATTCAACATGCAACAGAGAAATCACTCCATGAAGAACATACTAAATCTACAAAGCTATTTTGTGATAAATCAAAAACTATATTGGCATCACACGGTATTAGAACTGTTAATATAGAAAATGATATCGTCCCCATTGAAAACATAAATGATATATTTTGTGCTGTATATCAAAATAAAAACAATACTGCACTGGACTTAGAAATATCAAATCTAATGAAAAGTTCAGGATATATGGATGGAGTAAATCATGATAAACAACAAAACCCATACAGGTATAATATAGATTTATTTTTCAAACAATATAGTATTTTCAATGATGAGCAAAAATTTAATTATCTTGCTGATGAAATTAGAAGAGAGCACTCACACCTTGAGCATCGAATAAATAATTTCATCACTAGCAAGGACAATGCAAAATCTGGACTACTTTTATTTAAATATGAATTTGATATTAATAAAGGCATGTTAGAATCGATATTATCGCGATTACTTATTATTCAAGAGTATTGTACTAAACTAAATAATCATGGCTTCTTCTCTGATCATTTAAAAAACTCAAATAATATGATTAATATAATAAAAAAATATTTGAACTAACTAAGAAAGAAAAACCTCTTCCGAGGTTTTTCTCTTTACATCGGTAACAATAACTGATTCTCACCGTAGTGACTTTTCGGAAACGCATCACCAGGTAATTTAAAATCAGCTGGTAACGGTTGAGGGTTGGGTATCGTTAAATAGCGTTCGACACTTTGTAATGTCGTGAACGTACAGCCACATAAAACATTTTGACATTGATGATAACTGCGTTTTGTTTCTTCTGTTACTGGCTCACTGGTACGAGTGTAAGATGCGGCGCCGCATTTTGGACAATTAAACGCCATTGTAAAGCCTTGGTTCTTGGATTTGCCTAACCTAATTATAACACGTTATATCAATTGGCTGAATTATCACCGTCCACCATATTGTCATTATCAATCTTTAACTCTAATTCTAATTGCGTTTGAAACCCGTTATCACTGATTTGATGTACCACGCGAGAAATGATCCACCGGTGACTATCAATAACCGTTTTAAAACCAACCACCGCCGCTGGCATTTCTGGGTATAAATCGGCGCGCCCTCTTGCTAGGGTAATGTTAAATTCTGCTGCACCTCTTTGCAGTTTTAACCACTTCGCCGCTGCTGCACGTTTTGCGGTCTCTTCGGTCTTATAGGTCTGACGTAATACATAAACATTACCCTCAGCTCCCTCTAAATATTCGCCCTCTTTACTACTGGATTTCGCCTTTTTCTCTTTTTTTGGCTTGGTCGTTTTTTTCTTTTTGCGCTTAACACTCGTGGCTGGCTTTTTACCAAAATTCAAGTCTAACCAATTGGCTTTAACGCCTGTGTAGGCGTCACGGTCTGCCACTCGAAAGCTGTGCTTGTCACCCACATCACGCTTAATCACCACTTCGGGTATTGGTGTTCCGCTTTGCGTTAGCCCACGGTTAGGAATAATAAACAGTAAGTTACCATTTTTAATCGTCGCAATAGCTCCAAGCATTTCAGCTATACGGGATAAAAAACTAATATCGCTCTCGTTTGTTTGGTCTGCGTGGTCGATTTCAATATCAATTAACTGCTTACTGACGGCAGGCGTTAAGTTGTAGCGCCCTGCGATTGCACTCACAACTTTACCGACTTTGATATCATGCCAACTATATTCGCGCTTAACGTTAAATTCTTGGCGAAAGTCTGCAGACCTGGCTGTGATGATCACTTGGTCAGGCGCCCCACTATGGCTGATTTCATCAACAGTAAAAATACCTTTGTGTATCAGTGGCTCTCTCAACCAACCAATTGCGATACTGACCTCAACACCGCGTGGCGGCAGTTCTATTTTTCCGTCAGTGTCATCAATGGTGATTTCCAGCGTATCAGCTTCAAACCCGCGATTGTCGGTTATCGTCAGACCAATTAGCCGGTCATTCAAACTCAGTATTTGCTTACCGCCTATCGTGATATCAAACGCCGGTTGTTTCACTAGCTCAGAATCAAAATATTGCTCAAACATAATCCTCTCCCCGTATGCCGACACTTTCCCACATCGCGCGCGCGAGTTGGTATAGCTTTTCCTTGTCGTGTGAATGTGACAAGTCAAACCGCATGATTTTACAGGTTTTTATTAAGACAATAGTGTGACTGATATTATTCTAGTGAGGCTCAATTATGACTTATCATCACGGCGTGGAAGTCAAAGAGACAACAAAACTCACCACATTAATTCGTGACTTAAACACCTCAACTATTGGTGTTGTCTGTACGGGTGATGATGCGGATGAAAGCTTGTTTCCTCTCGATACGCCCGTATTAATTACGCGTATTAATAATGTGTTAGGTAAAGCAGGTAAAACCGGCACATTGTATAAAACGCTCAAGGCGATTTCTGACCAGTGCAGCCCTAAAGTGGTTGTTATTCGTGTTGCCGATGCTGCCAATGTGAAGCCCGAAAATGGCGAAACAAAAACACAAGACCAGCTTGTGATTGGCGGCAATGGTGCAGACGGACGCTACACCGGTATGTATGCCTGGTTAACTGCTAAAGCGAAAGTGGATGAACAGCCACGTATTCTTATTGCACCTTGGTTAGACACTAAACCCGTTGCGCTACAAATGGCTATCTTTGCCGAAAAGCTCAAAGCGTTTGCTTATGTTTCTGCAAATGGCTGCGTCACCATTTCAGAAGCGAAAGAATACCGCAAAGACTTTAGCCAACGTGAAGTGATGGTGATTTACCCTGATTACTTAGGGTTTAACACTGAGACCGGTAAAAATGAAGTGATTGCGGCACCGGCTATTGCTGCAGGCTTACGTGCTCGTATTGATGATGAGCAAGGTTGGCATAAATCACTATCAAACGTGCCGGTTAATGGTGTACTGGGTATTTCTGCAGATGTGTACTGGTCATTACAAGACAAAGATACCGACTCAAACGACCTTAACGAAAAAGGCATCACCACCTTAATTAAGTACCAAGGTTATCGTTTTTGGGGCAACCGTACGTGCGATGAAGATATTTATGTTTTTGAAGTATATACCCGCACGGCGCAAATCTTAGCTGAAATGATCGCAGAGGCGCATTTTGCCTATGTTGATAAGCCACTCACTCCATCATTGATAAAAGATGTGATTGACGGCATTCAAAAGAAAGGTGATCAACTGGTTACACAAGGTCGCCTACTTGGTTTTAATTGCTGGTATGACCCATCGGCAAACCCAACAACCCAATTACGTGATGGTCACGCCATCATTAAATATAAATACACGCCAGTACCACCGCTTGAGCGTCTTGGATTAGAGCAGACCTTCACCGATGAGTATTTCGCCGTATTCGACCAATTAGGCTCAGGAGCGTAACACATGGGAATGCCTAAAAAACTCTATATGTTTGACCTTTTCATTAATGGTCAAACCTACCTTGGACAAGTAGAAGAGGTCACGCCCCCGAAACTTACGTTAAAAACGGAAGATTACCAAGGTGGGGGAATGCTCGGTTCCGTTGCACCGCAATTCGGCTTTGATGCTGGCGCATTAGATATGGATATCACGATGGGCGGTTTAAATATTGAACTTATCAAAGATTGGGGCGGCACGATTGACGGTACACAGTTCCGTTTCGCTGGCTCTTATTACGATGATTCAACGGGTGAAACAACCGCCTATGAACTTCAAACCCGTGGTCGTTTTAATGAACTTGACCAGGGAACCGCAAAAGCCGGTGATAACACTCAGCATAAGTACACCCTGAAAAATACTTATTGCAAGATCACGGCTAACGGTGAAACGCTTATTGAAATTGATTTACTCAATATGAAGTGGATTTCTGGCGGCATAGATCGCCTTGCCGAGCACCGAGCCAATATCGGTCACTAATTTTTGATAGCGTCATGCGTGGCGCTAATACCCTCTTTTGTTGGAGAATAAATAATGTCTATTGTTAAATTTAATAGCCCTGTACAAATCCAAGGTGGACGTGAAATTACAGAAGTCACGATCACAGATACGATGCACCAAGCGGGTGCATTGCGTGGTTTAAAATTGTGGGAAGTCGCAACCGGTGATGTTAACTCACTGATCACGCTGTTACCTCGCGTCACTCAACCTCGCCTCACGGAACAAGATATTGCCTCAATGCCAATTGATTGTTTTGCTCAGTTAGCCAATGAGGTCGCCACTTTTTTAGCGCCGAGTGCCCCACTCGAAGAGACGGACGCACAGGAAAACTAATCCCCGAAATACCCGCAATCGATATTGATGACATCATCGCCGATATTGCGATGGTGTTTCATTGGCCTCCCTCCTCTTTTGATGAAATGACAATTTCAGAATTGATAAAGTGGCATAGGCTCGCGGCGGCTCGCATAGGACAAAACGAATGACAGATCGCAATCTCAACATTCGGGTATCTCTCAGCGCCGTAAATCGTCTTACATCACCGGTTAGTGCTGCACAACGCAGTGCTACCGGTTTTGCTTCTCAAATCAGGGCCACACAAAACAGTATTCGAAACCTGGCTGGCCAAGCTAGCACATTTGACCGGCTCTCACAGTCAGTTAAACGCAACAATACGGCGTATGAAGAAGCAAAAACGAAAGTTAAGGCACTACGTGATAGTTACCCCGCATTAAATCAACGCACCGAAGAACAAAAACGCGCACTCGATCAAGCGAGGCTCGCCCGTGACCGTCTAGGCCGATCATTGGATAGTGAAAAACGAAAGTTACAAGCGACTGCAGCACAGCTATACCGACACGGTATTTCTATTCGCAATAGCGATAACGCTACCGCCCAAATCACTAGACGAACAGAAGCATATAATCGACAACTTGACATGCAGCGGCAACGGCTTACGGCGGTGACTCGCGCACAATCTCAATATCAAAAAGCCAAAGAAACCCGTAATAAGTTAGCAATTGGCGGTGCAACTGCGGTTGCTACTGGTGGCGGGGCGCTTTATGCAGCCTCGCGCGTCATGGCACCAGGTCGTGATTTTGACGAGGGTATGTCAGGTGTTCAAGCCCTCACCCGACTAGATAAAAACTCGCCTCAACTGGCGATGCTACGCCAACAAGCGCGTGAACTTGGCGCAAGTACAGCTTATACATCAACGGATGTTGCCTCCGGTCAAAAGTTTCTAGCAATGGCAGGCTTTACTCCCGAGGCCATTAAATCCGCTTTACCTGGTGTTTTAAACATGGGGTTAGCCGGTGATATGGATCTCGGCGAAGCCTCAGACATTGGCTCTAACGTTCTGACACAGTTCAAGCTTGATGCTGACCAAATGAACCGTGTATCAGACGTCCTTACCGCCACATTCACCCGAAGCAATACCGACTTACGAATGCTCGGCGAAACGATGACGTATGCTGGCCCCGTTGCTGCACAACTTGGCGTTAGCCTTGAAAGTATGGCAGCAATGGCGGGCACAATGGCAGATAATGGTATTCGTGGCTCTATGGCGGGTACATCCATGCGAGCGGGTTTATCTCGACTCGTAGCCCCGTTAGGCAAAGGGCAAGCCGCTATGAGCGCCCTAGGCGTTTCTGTAAAGGATGCCAACGGTAAATTACGTGATACTGGCGATATTTTAAAAGATGTGGGTAAGGCGCTGCGAAAATATGACCAGGCTAGCCAGATCCGCATTAAAAAAGACATTTTCGGTGAAGAGGCGATGGTGGGTATGGGCGCCGTCATTGATGCCACTCTCAGCGGGCGATATGACGAACTTCTCAAAGCCAACCAAGGCGCACTTGGCGAGGCCGATAAAAACGCAAAAATAAAAATTGATAACTTAAAAGGTGACTTGAAACAACTGGAATCAGCCTGGGAAGATCTCGGTATTCAAATGCAAGAAAGCGTTGATTCCCCGCTACGTAGCTTGACCCAAGGCATAACCAACGTTGTCGGCAGTATTGGAAAGTGGATGCAAGCGCACCCGCAATTAACTTCTATGTTGATAAAAGCAGGGTTAATCATTGCTGGTCTGACTGCAGCATTAGGAACATTAGCAATTGGCGCCGCTGCGGTAATGCTCCCATTTGCTGCCTTGCGTTTAAGCCTCTCACTCTTAACGGGAGGGCAAGGCCTATTAGGTGCTCAAGGCGCATTCTCTAATTTCTTCAATGTAATAAAAGCAGGTAGTTCTATCGCACGCGTTGCATTAACAACAATGTTTGGCCCAATTGGCTTAGTTGTTACCGCCCTAGTCATTGCTGCCCTCACTATTTATAAGTATTGGGATCACATCAAGGCTTTCTTTAGTGGTTTCTTTGATGGGCTTATGATTGGCCTTGCCCCAATAAGAGAGGCATTTAGTGGTGCATTTTCTGCCGTTGCCCCTCTTTTCGATGCAATTTGGAACGCTATTAAAAAAGCGTGGCAATGGTTAACTGAATTATTTGCGCCTATTAAGGCCTCCGATGAAGCATTAAAAGATTGTACTGAGGCGGGTAAAACCTTTGGTGAAGTTGTCGGATTCGCTATTTCGGCATTGATGACACCGATAACGATGGTTGCCAAAGGGATTAACTGGATACTTGAAGCGCTAGGCATGGCGCCGCAGGTTGCCAGTGATACGGTAAACCAAATTAATAAAATGAAGCCGGTTGAACTGACAGCGGAAACCAAAGCGGTCATGGATTCGTTTAGCTCACCGCTGCAGGGCATCGCCGCCGTTATCAAAGCAGGAAACCAGGAGCAAGCCAAAACCAATCAAGAGACAGCAAAGCACAATGAAAATGTCGAAAATGGCAATATCACACCACCAAAAGTAAAAGTACCTGAATTTGGAACGGATGTTTACAACCCTGGCGAAGCCAAAAACAAAGGTTCTAGTGGTGGCGGTATCTCTACGCCCGATAAAGAAGTACGGGACCCAAACAAACTTGGCGAAATTGTTTTTAAAAACTTCCCAGCCATTAAAGCGGTCGATGGACTTTACCAAGACCCAACTGTGCGCGGGGTATCAGTGCCTAATGTGCTCGCAGCCTCTGACGTTGCACCGGCGAAAATGGAAATGCAACGCCCTGTTAAGCAAGATATCAAGCAAGAGGGGAATAAGTACGAATTCCATTTTCACGGTGTTGATATGAAAGATGCCAAAAGTATCGCCTCCATTGTTCGCCAGGAACTGGAAAAACTTAAACGTGAAACGGATACGCGCCGTCGTTCTCTCTTAACCGATATAGGATAATCATTATGATGATGATTTTTGGTATGTTTGTTTTCATGTTGGAAACCATACCGTATCAAAACTTACAGCGTTCAATGAATTGGCGCTACGCCAAGAATGATCTGATTGGTCGTTCAGCATCTTATCAATACATTGGCGCCGGTGAAGATAAGATCACATTAACCGGTGTGTTAGTACCCGAAGTGACTGGCGGTGATATTTCCCTGGAACTATTACGTACATCGGCTTATCGCGGGCGCCCTTATCCACTGATTGATGGCACTGGCTTAATTTATGGTATGTATGTCATGGATAGTATGAGCGAGGGCAGGACGTTATTTTTTGGTGATGGTAAAGCCAAGCGAATCGAATTTACGATCACGTTGACCAGGGTAAGTGAGGATTCAAGAGAGAAGTTAGCCGGTATGGATTTAAACGATATACTTTCACTTTAGTTTATAAATAGTTAAGGGGCATAACGCCCCTTTTATTATTCTGGTTTTTCAGGCCATTCGATATCAGGAGCCGTTGAAGTATCAACACGATTTAACAGAACACGGTATTTTTTCCACGCTGTTAATTTTGCTTGGTAATCGTCATCATCAAGACCGACTTCAATGGCATCTTGTAAATACGTGATAGCGGCATTCGCTTCCTCTAATCGCTGCGCCTTTTCCTGCTCTGCTTGTGCAATAAATGCCGCTTTTTGAGCTTCGGTATCTGTTACCCACTTTTTGCTGTTCCACTTATCAAATTCTGTTTTTGGTGCTAACAATGTTAAATCGCTTTGCAAGTCACCAATAAAATCAATCTCCAGTGGTTGACGGGTTTCCGTGCTGTACGCCGTTTTCCCACGGTTATCTGTTACGATTTCCCACTTAGTGCCATCTTCACTGCGAACAACCGCGAAACCTGCTTTTGTGGGTAATTCAGGCGCATCAACATAAGCGCTGGCCGACACGCTCACATCAAAATAAATATTTTCCATCGTTGCATTTACATATTCGCGCGTTTGTGGGTCTGCGATATACGTTTTAATCCAACCCGATTTTGTTGCTAAACCATTTTCGCCGATTTCGGCTTGTTCAATTTCTAAATTATAGTTTTTCATTATGCTGCTCTCACAATATATAAAAATGCAATGTTGCGTGGTCGGTTTTCGTTTGCTGTAGGAACGACACGAGAAGCATCAAACGTATATGAAATTCCTCCGAGTGACTGATTCGTGTGTGATTTCAATCCCGTTAAGTTTTTCTTGAATGCTCCAGTTGCCCATCCCGATTTATTATCTGGCTGATTTCCTTCGCCGTTCATTGCAAATTCGCCCGTAATATTTCTAATCGCGTCATCCTGTGCAGATAACACAGTTCTAGAACTGTCAATATTTCGCCCTGCATCAAGTCCGCGGATGAACTCACCTCGTAAATCAGGTAATTTTCCCGATGGATACGCCAAGGCTAATAATGGATAAGTTGTTTTGTTGAAAGTTTGACCATTACAAACTAAAAAACCAGTCGGGGCAGTCGCTTGAGGCCACGGAATCGGCGAACCCACAGGACAATCACTTAATGCGCCTGAAGAACTAACATCTCTTAAATTACCGTTTCGGTCTATTGTTGTGTTGCCAGTGTGATACAACGTGCACCAATCCAGCACAGCATTGTTATTTATGACTCGAAAACCAAAGTCACTTTTACCACCAATTGGAAATGCTAGCTGGGCGCCGTAGTTACCTGTTGTGTGTGCGAAAATATTAAAGAGTGTGTGGTTTCCTTTGTTATAAGTATCGGAAGTAGCTCCACCATAACAGTATCCGGGGCCATTTATACGATAATCCGAAACAACAACACCGCTTTGCGCTAGCATGACACCGCTATTTTTACCAATACCAAAATCGCCAATCTTTACAATTTCTGAACTACCTATTAACGCTTTTCCATCCGCAGTCAATTTTAATGTAATGCCAGAGCGCGTATTACTAACAACAAAATCATCTGTTGTGTTTCCGTATCCAATAAGCCCTCGGCGATAGCCAGAAGCATCTAAAAAACCAATGTAGTTTGCTTGATTTGCACTTGCCAATTTGATTGCCAGTGCCTGGTCATTTTTTGTTATTTGACCGCCAGTTTTATCAAGTTTCTTACTAAGCTCATCATTGAGTTCTTTGGGTGAAACATAACTCCCCGCGGGTTGAGCACCTATATCAGCAGGAGTGATTTTAATATCTTCCCCTTGTCCTTGGAATGTATGACCTGCGATACGACTTGGTTTATCCAGTTTTTTTGCTGCAATCGCAGGGTTATTGATTCCCAAATAACGCTGATTAAAATCTAAAAAATCCGTTGGGATCACGCGCCCTTTTAAAATGAGACTGCCACTGGATGATAAAGAATAAATGAGATTTGTTGGCTCAGCACCTGTCGCTATTTGAATGCCATCTTTCGTCACAATTTCATGAAAAATAGTCGAGTTGTATAAGTACCTAAACTTCCTTAGATAATTTGCAATTTCATCTTTGTTACCCGTTAAACTTTCAATGTCATACGCTAAAGGGGCAACACCGTTAAATTTCAATGTTCCTGTGACACTATCACCTGCTTTATTGACTTTATTATCAATTTGTTTTTGTAATTTGATATCCAGCGCAGTAATCAAATCATCCACATACTTTCGGGTGGCTAAAACGACGGACGGATCTATCTTTAAGGTGACTGACTCGGTATGGCTAACAACTAATATCATGCGAATAGCTTGTGTACGACCCGACCCCTCGGCAAGTTGCGGCTTATACGTTTCAGGGCAGTTCGCCACGGCAATTAAATTACCAGTCTTATCAAATAAGCCGATTTCACGTATCCACCAACCGCCCTCTGCTTCGGGAATAATTTGTTCAGCAATGATTTGATTTTTATTTTTATCATCAATAAACAATGTATTAATTGCTGCACGGCGTTTTTCGGCAATTAATTTAGTTTGATTTGTGTCAGGCGTTGGTAGCTTTCCGCCGCCATCACCCACCGCCATGTGCGTTAATTCAAGCTTTGTGCCTAATGCTGTCGCTTGGGCTAATAAGTTCTCACCTAATTTTGTGAGTAAGGCAAAGTATTTCATTGTGGATTAATCCTCATTTCATCAATTAAGTGAATCGCAGTGCCTTGAACATCAAGGCCAGAAACAGAAATTAAAGGCGGTGTATACGCATAAACCGTAAGCGAATCCCCCGTGTAACTAGAAGCTGCGCAATAAAATTCACCACGAGTTTCAAGTTGAATAGTGAGCCCGACTAAATGGCGGCTCGCTGGCTTCGCATCAAAAATTAGTGCTTCTAACTCTTGATGCATTTCCTCAGTGATACCCGTTTCAAGCACGCCAATATCAAGGCGAAACGTGCCTGGTGTTTCATTGGTTTTCCACCATTCAACAACCCGAATTAAATAGCCCAACGGTTCAACAACACGGCGTAATGCCCCTATCGTGCCTTTGTGTTTATGAATAAACATCGCGGATTTAATAGCGTCACGCTTGGCTTTTTCAGTCCAGTTTTTATCCCAACGGTCAACACTGAACGCCCAGGCTAAATAGGGAAGTAAATGTACAGGGCATAGATCAGGGTTCCACAATTCGCGAATAGGAACAGGGACTTTCTCAATTTGAGCGCAAGCCTCAGCCGCCGCAATTTCCAGCTTTGATGAACCTACGGGTAACAACTGGCTATTCATCGGAACCGCCTAACACCACATTAATATTGGTGCAGTAGCTGGCCTGTGTTTTATCCAGTTTGATATCTGCAGCCGGCTTTTTAATTTCGACCCGCTGAACACCTTGAACGTGCAAGGCCGCATAAATGGCACTCAGTACAATGTCACGGCCTAGCCGATGTTGTTGTGTTGTATAGCGTTTTAGTTGTGCTTCTGCCGCTTCGGTGATGGGTTCATATTCAGGCGCTGGATAGCAATAAATCACCGCTTCAATTTCATAATTCACTATTTTTGCGGATTGAACGGTCACACGGTCAGCCACTGGCCTAACATCTTCATCGTTTAAAGCCACATTCACTTTTTCAATCAAATCAGCCGGTGCGGTGCCGTTCCCCTCACGAGATAACACCGTAACAGTGACATAAGCCGGCTTTGGGCTAATTACGGATGCATCGGCGACACGACCATCGGCGCTACGGGCATGATATTCATAACTGCCAATTGGACCCGCCACACTTAACGCTTCAAATGCACCAGGTATACGCACTCGGAGATCAGAATCGGATTCATACACTGGCGAAATAGGTGGAATAGCAGTTTCATCACCGGCAAATAGCACCAAGCGCTTAACGCCATTATTGGCGGCTAACTGATCAAGGTCTGCCCCTGTTGCAAACGCGACCATTGAAGCCCTTGCCGCCTCATTCACACGTTGTCTCAAAAGTAACTCACGGTAACAGTTAACTTGTAATAGCTTAACGAGCGGCTCAGACTCTAATTCTAATGTTCGCGCAATAGCGGCTCGCTGTTCTTCTGGCGTAGCTTCAATCAATGCCGCCTTGTGCTCTGCAAATAAAATCTCAAAATCAAGCGATTCCACAACATCCGGCGGCGGTAATAAACTTAAGTCAATAGTTGGCATGGCTTACCTCACGGGGATTGTTGTTGCTAAAGGTTGACCGTCATTTTTCATGCACTGCAGGTAAAGCGTTGTAACGCCCTCATCATTTTGTTTCACTTCAATTTTTTGCAAACTTACACGAGGTTCCCAACGTAATAACGCCATATAGCAGGCACTCATTATTTTTAATCGCAGTGGCTTGTTATCTGCCTGGTCAATCAATTCCATCAAAAGCGAACCATATTCACGGCGCATCACTCGCGAACCAATTGGAGTCATTAAAATGTCATTAATGCTCTGGCAAATATGCGCATCATCATTAATTTTCCGCCCAGTGTTTCTGTCAAATCCGCTATACATTATTTGGGTCCATCCGTTCTACTACCGCCGCGTTGCACACCACCGTGATCGTGGTCATCAACAACAACACCGTTAGAGGAAAACGCGCCGCCTGTATGGGTAATATTTCCGCTCATTTTTCCACCTTTTGTTACATTCAACGTAGCGCACGTCAGGTTTTCCGAACATATAACAGTTGGCGTATTGAAATTAATTTTACTGCTAGCATTAACCGTGACGGTTGGCGCCGTTGCGTCAATGGCATCACTGGCATTAACGACAGCTTTTTTAATACCGGTCACAGATAATTGCCCCGTGGCTGGCTCATATTCAATCACCGCACCATCACTAAACGTCTTGTGCATGGCCTCTGCTGAATGGCTTGGCGCATCATGAGTAAAGCTATACAACGAGCACAAAATAAATGCGGTGCTTAGTTCACCACCAATCGCACCGATCAACACTTGCTCGCCAACACTTGGCGCCCACCAAGAACGACCCGCACCGGCTCGGTCTGCACCAAACATGATCCAATCGGTGAGATTTTCACCCGTTCTTACGCGACATACTTTTTTCGCCAGGTCGATTTTTTCAACAATGCCGACCCGCAAAATATTTGAAATTAGGCGCTCAAGTTCAGTAATACTCATTTTGCACTCATTAAATCCTGGTAAATGATTTCCAGTAATCCAATTCGTTCATGAGGTGATAGCCCCAATAACTCACGTTGTGGATACTGTGTTTTTGCAAGTTCGTTAATCGTTCCGTTAAGCCCGTATTGGTGCTGCCTTGCAATCGCCGCCGCACGACCTTGAAAACCAACAACGGCAGCGGCTGGCGTTGATTGCATCCGTAGAAATCTGGCGGTGCGTAACCGTTGAAACATGGGATCAGGTCGCTTAGTGCTACGCCGTGTTTCTGATAAATTAATCGCTAAAAATCGGTCAATATCACTACGGTAGAATGACCTTAGCGCGCCGCGCTCCTCATCAAATCCTGTTATCATCCGACCATTACGACCTTTCGTACTGCGCCAGCTACGCAACCGGCGAACCTCGCCTTTATACAAAAATTCAACACTTTGCTTTGACCGAAGCACTTTTGTTTTTCTTGCCTGGTACGCTGACCCGTCAGGATTTTTTTGACTACGAATACGTTTTTGTTGATCTGTTCTAATCGCTTTTGCCAGCCTGGCAGATAATCTGCGACGATAAGCGGGGCTTGTTGTTGAAAGCAATCGTGATAATTCATCATCTAGCTGTGCAAACAGTGAATTTTCATTACTCACGATTTACCCCTCGTTATTTAGGTTGAAATTTCGGTTCTGGTAAGTGCGTGATCACATCTTTACCGCTGGAACTGTCAACGGTGACACGTTCAGTCACTTGCAAAACAATCAAAATGTCGGCGGTATCGTTATCTAAAATATCTGCATCAAAACGAATGCCGGCTTCACGTTTATCTGGGTTGAATATCAAATCAGGCTGCTGTTCACGAACCCACTTCATCACCGGTAACGTTAAGTTATCCAAGGGATTCGGGTAATCCATTGCCAATACATTCAATTTGTAGCGATACAAAAATGAATTGCTTGCCGTTCCGGTGGCGATGACTTGCCCCTCAGTCACATAGACTTCAAGTGCTTCGGCACTTTGCTGAAAAATGGGATCGCTTTTTGCGATAAACTCCCTTAATAATTTCGGCTTTAACATCACTGCCCCCTATAATGCTCAATGGCACGAACACAACGTTTTTCAAGGCTTGGCTTATCCACTTTGCAACTGTTATCGATAGAAATGTAAAAGCTAAATCCCCAAAAAATGCACAAATATAAAATGATGCCGATTGCACAAAGTGCTTTTTTCATAGTGTTAACCTGCATTGCTTTTCAAGCTTTATCGCCCTGGCTTGCCAATAATCTAGTTTGGCTTGGTCACTGATAATGCCGGCTCGGATATCGTAAATAAGCTGTCCAGCTTCTGCAGAGAATCGGATTTCGGTTCCATCGCCCACGCTGCCGCTGCTGGTATTTCGACTTGCTGACAACTCACAGATAGCAAGGTCGGCTTTGGCGAACCGCAACCGCTTATCACCATTAGCCAGGGAACGACGAAGACGATCATTTTCATTAAGTTCATGCTTAAGTTTTCCTGAATATTCCGCATCTAATTCAGCGGCGGCACGTTGTGCTAACTTCATACGCTCAATCACGGCATCACTGTGCATCTTCGCCTCAAGGGCTATCGCGGTGATGGTTGTTTCATGCATTGCCGTTTGTACCGCTAGCTTTTTGTCGTAATGCCATTTACCCACAATCACCAATAGGGCCAAACCAATAACGAGATACGTTGAAAGGCCACTTTTATTCATCATCAAGCCCCCAACACGCTAACGCTGATTCTTGCTCACGGCGTAACACCTGCCCGTAACACCCGTTTTTCTGCCCTTTTGTTTGACGACAATCTTTGCCGCCATCAAAAATCCAACGTTTGATTTCTTGGCAAGCCCCTTTTTTATCGCCGCTATTGAGCTTTTTATAAAATGTCGAAGTAAAGCATTTACCAGGGCCGATATTGTAGGGGCAAAAACTGGCAATACCGGCAACCTGTGCGTCTGTTAAGGGGACTTTGATATTACGTAGCACCCAGTTAACCGCCTTTTCAGCTTCAATACGGTTAACCTTGGCGCACTGTTCATCGGTCATCGTCATGCCTTTTTGTACGGGCTTACCCTCTATTCGTGTAACACCTCGGCATATTGTCCAGATACCGCCCGCATCTTGGTAAGACGTCAGCAAATTCCCTTCTTTTTCATCAAGGAATTGGTCAAGGATTGCTGTTGCACCAGCTCCACCTAATAACAAGCCAATCATGGCTTTACTGAATAAGTTCACGTTATTTTGTCGCATTACAAATCCTGTTTAGGTGCGGTAATAAAGTCTTTCACTGACTCGGAGGCATTACCTAATTCACTTTGTTTTTTTAAGGTGTTCACATAGTCGGCCCATATTTCCGTCCTTTTTTGCTGTGAACGACGATTAAGCAAATAATTCAGAACACCCAAAACAACACTGACAATAAGCCCAAATAGAAAGCCAACTTCATAAAGTGTGAAACCAGAAAAGAACGCGCCAACGGTGGCGAAAAAGTAAGTAAGCTTGCTGTGAAGTTCGCTGTAAAGTTCGTCCATCCCTAATCCCACAATTGAATAATGTCTTTCTGTTTAGGCTCGGTAATGTCGGGCATATCAACCCATTGACCCGCATTTAATTCAGTTGTCAGGCACAACCCCGGGTTAGTTTCTAAAACCTGCTCAACGACACCGTGTGTTCGCCCGTAATAGCGGAAGCACAACAAATCTACGGTATCGCCTTGATGTGCCTGAATTTTCATTACGCTAACTCCGCAATCATGCGTTTCTCGCCAGTCAAATCACGGATCGCATTTTGGGTATCACGTTTTAAATCATCAATTTGCGTGCTCAATGCCTCGGCGTGCTTTTCACCATCTCGCGTTGTGTCAATATCACGATAGTTTTCAATCAAGTACGCTTTGGTGTAGCTGTACACCGCATGACGATACAAAAAGGTATGATTAGTTTCGTTATTCACGGGCGGTGACGGTATTTTTTCCAATGCATCAACCGCTTGCTGACTTTGCCAGTGACTTAATAAATTATTGACATAGATAACCGAATTCGTGGTGGCATGTTTTAGCCTGGCAGTTGTGACTGTGCCATTGATACGCATCGCCCATCGGAGATCTGAAAGCTTAATCTCAGGGTAAAAAGGGATGCTTTTAACCGTTTCGCCCTGGTCATTGATATCGATGGTTTCATCTGTTGTCGCAATGGTTTTCTTAGCAACTAGCCCGTTCATTCGGTCACCTCAATAAAAAACGGCGGTGGACGATGAAACAACGTTATTTACCCTGTTTCACCGTGCCGCCGTGGCACACGGGGGTGCATTCGGTTAAGACGCGGCTTTTTTCCGTGTCGTTGTTGTCTTTTTCGTGGTGGCTTTCTTCACTGCCGCCTTTTTAGGCTCTGGATTTTCGGCAATGACAGGCTCTTGTGGTGGAGTATCATCTTGTTTTACTGTGATTTTTTTGATTTCTCGCTGCAGTAATTCAATATCACGCTTAACACCCACTTTTTCATGCAGTAACACTGCGCTTTGCATCAGCTCAACCGCCCGTGACTTGTCGTTAATGTCATCATTTAAACGCAATGTATAAGCCAATGATTTATAGAGTTTTGCCCGAACTTCATTAGGCACATCGTATGATTTAGTTAGCCCACTTAAACGCTCTAATACATTGATAGAAATTAATTTTTCTTTATCAACACCCGCCGCAAACAGCGTCAGCGCTCTATCACAAATTTCATCAATCACCATCGTTGCCGGTGTGCGGCTATAACGTTCTGGCAACGGCAAGTTATAGGCGAGAACGTAATCAGCCATATCAAGCGCACGGTCATAGTTTTCACAATCAATTTGCCAAACAAGGAGCGTTGTAAAAACTTCGTCTGATTGCCCTGTATTGGCAGATAACACGCCGTCAATCCAAGGTTCGTACTGTTCAAGTATTGTTTTTTTATACTCAACCTTAAATTCCGTACCTTGAATATTGCTAAGTCGGGTTTGGTCGTGACGTAAACGATGTAAAATTTGTTCGTATGCCGTCATGTTTTCGGTTGTCTGTTCATCGCCTCGGCGTTCTGCCATGACGTGGCGCCAGTGTTTCTGCGCCGGTGTGAGTTGTTCCATTGCACGCTCCCCGTTAAAATACCGGTGCCACAATGACACCGGTGGTTTTACTGTTACTCGCCGCTGTTAGCACCAGCAAAGGTAATATCTTCAATCAGACAACCTAAGCCGTAATCTTCAACCGCATAGCCGTCATTGCTTTGTGCATAAGTTGCAATACGGTTATATTCCGGTTCATTTTTGATAAAGCGGGTTAACTTCCCTTTCTGCCAGTACAGCGATAAGTTTTTCATGGTCGTGATAAATACCGCACCATCAGGCATATAAGGCACTTGAACCGTCGGAATGCCCCCCAAGGCACTGAGTTTTAACAATTCATTACCGGCGAGCAGTTCCATATTTGGATTTTGCTGGCTGTGCTGATTGATAACTTTGAAGTTTTTCTGTGTGACCAGTTGGCGACCAACAATTGCAACAAGCCCCACGGCCTGTCTGTGCCACGGATCAAGTAAGCTATTCACAGCATCGAAAACGAGCGCATCAATATTGGCATATTGCCCTTTTGTGATAATTTTCCCGTCCTCATCACGAGAAGTCAGGGTGATACCTTTCATCACACGTTGTGGCGCACGTTCACGCATTAATTGCAGCCAACCAATATTGACATCTTGCAGTAATGGGTAGGTGTTACGGTCAGATTTCAGCGCACATTTCTCACCGTTAAAACCAATCATCAAACGGTCTAAGGCTTCACGCTGTAAAATTTGCTGATTAATCAAATTCTGAAACTCAGGATGCCCCGCCCAGGCATCTAACTGCGTATAAGAAATCATGGTGTCAAAGTTGGTTTGTTCACATGAATATCGATTTGCAGTTAAATCATGTACTGACTGTGGTTCACGGCGATCAGTTGTCGAGGTGTTGCGACCCGCGATAGGCTTATTTACAGCGATTAAAATCGTTTCGCCTTTTTGCTCGGTGACACCGAATGAGTTGATTTCTTTTAGAAATGGGTGATTTTCCATCACCGCTTTTTCAATTTTTTGCTGTACAGACGGATCAACCGAAAACTGCAGCTTATCATCTGTTCTGACAGTATGATTTAGACGCGCTTGATTATCTAAATAGGATAAAAACGCCTTTTGCACTTCTGGTGTATATGACATTGAGGCCATTCCTTAATAGTCGGGTTTAATTAATACTCAGACTGAACAAACCCGCCGTTACCGGTGGAAAGTTGACGTTGTTCACCGCCCGCATCTGTGTTACTCAATTGCGTTTTCAGGGCTTCAATTTCCTGCGTAAGTTTGCTGATATCACCCGCTTGAGCTTCATTTTTCGCTGTTAGCGCTTCCACTTCTTTTAACGCATTGGCACACGTTGTTGCCGTGAGGTTAATCCCCTCTCTGAGAGCTGAAATTTCTTGTGACGCCGTATCACGCTGAATACCTAATACTTTCTTTAGCCCATCCAAGAATTGCTCTGATAATGATTGCTTATCAGTTTTATCTTTCACTGCTGCTGCAGTTAGCTTTACAACGGTTTCCAGGGATGCCGTATACGTGTTGTTTGCATCATCTGGTAAGCCACGTTCGCGGTTACTCAGTTTGATAACTTGCGTACCAAATGCCGCTGGTGTGTCTGTTAACGCAACACCTGTCAGATAAGCCCCTTTTGCGGCATCATTCGGGCAATCCGGTAAAAACTCGATACTGGAAAAGATTTTTTGACCACTTTGATTAAGCGCTAATAATCCAGCGTCTTTTACGGGATCAATGGTCGCGGTAATTTCTAAGGCTAATTTCCCTTTTAATGGCCCATCTTCCAATTCAACAGCACGAACGGAATCGACCATGGAAAAATGGCGCCATTGGCTATCAGGGAAAATACTGGTGATGTGTTCTAAGTTAATTCGTGCAGCATAAAGTTGCGGGCTGTAGTTGTCCGCCATCTGCTGGATTTGGTCACGCGATACAGCAAAGCCGTTAAGCGTTCCACCCTCCGTACAGACGATGACTTGTAGTGTTTTATTGTCCTTTGGCATTGGGTTTTTACTCCGAAGATAGCGACAATTCTGTGTGCTTATATCTTCGCAAGTGATTGTTTATGATTCAAAACCTTTGCCTTGTCGTGTCAATGTGACAAGTTAAAACCGTGGAGGACTACGCGCGCGATGTGGGAAAGTTGATACATGATGACAGACTCATTACGCGATCCGAGACAGGAAGCGAAAAGCCTCTACTGGCAGGCCTACAGCATTTCACAAATTGCCACTCACTTAAATGTGAGTGCGAATACTATTTATTCATGGCGCCGGCGGGATAAATGGGATGAAACCGAGGTAATGCAACGCCTTAGCGGTGAAACCCATGTCCGTATATTGCGGTTAATGTCAAAAGAGAATTTGACCGCTCATGATTTCAAAGTCATTGATTTTTTAGGGCGTCAACTAGAACGCTTTAACAAATCGAATGAGCAGCACGAAACAGAAAAGAAACCGAAAACCCCGAAAAACCATTTCACCGATGAGCAAATAGACCAATTGCGCGACCTCGTATTGGATTCACTCTATGAACATCAAAAGAAATGGTACAAACAAAAACACCGCCGTAACCGGATGATTTTAAAGTCACGGCAAATCGGGGCGACTTGGTATTTTGCCAGGGAAGCATTAATTCATGCGCTAGAAACTGGTAATAACCAAATATTTCTATCGGCTAGCCGCGCCCAGGCATTGCAATTTAAAGTTTTCATTCAGGCCCTCGCACGGCTTGTCGGCGTTGAATTAAAAGGCGGCGATAAAATTATTTTAGCCAATGGTGCAACGCTGTTTTTCCTTGGCACATCGGCGGCTACCGCACAGTCATACACTGGTGATCTCCATTTTGACGAGTTCTTTTGGACAGCGAATTTTATGGAACTGCGTAAAGTCGCTGCAGCAATGGCAACGCAAATTGGTTTACGCCGTACTTACTTTTCGACGCCCTCGTCAGAAGAACACGAAGCCTATCCGTTCTGGACGGGGGATTTCTTCAATAATGCACGTACTGAAAGTAAAAAAATCCTTATTGATACCAGCCATAAAACATTAAAAAACGGGCAGTTAGGCGGTGATAATATCTGGCGTCAAATCGTTACGATTCATGATGCGCTTAACTCTGGCTTTGACCTGGTTTCCCTGGAAGAAATCGAGAGCGAAAATACCCCTGATGATTTTGAAAACCTGTATAACTGCCAGTTTGTTAAAGCCGGTGAACGAGCCTTTGATTACAACGCCCTGATTGCACGAGGTGTTGACGGGTATAACCGTGAAGTTTGGCCTGATTGGAAACCGTATACCAACCGCCCTCTTGGCAATAAACCGGTACATATCGGTGCTGACCCAACAGGCACTGGTGGCAATGGTGACGGCTTAGGGATAGCCGTTCTTTCTCCACCTGCAGTCACGGGCGGTAAATGGCGAGTCATTGAAGCCCTGCGTTTTCGTGGTATGGCCTTTGAAAAACAAGCCGAAGAAATCAAAAAATTAACACTGCGCTATAACGTTATCGGGATCACGATTGACGGAACTGGCGGGACGGGTGAAGCCGTCTATGAGTTGGTTAAGAAATTCTATCCCGCAGCAACCATGATTGGTTACTCCGCACCGGTTAAACGGCTAATGGTCCTCAAAACACAAATGTTAATTCGTAATGGTCGCCTTGAATATGATGCCGGCGCACAACACATTGCCTCATCGTTTATGACAATTAAAAAGGTAATCACACCAGGCGGCATTGTTACCTACGTATCGGAAAGAACACGCGGCGTTGATCACGGCGATATTGCCTGGTCAATCATGAATGTTTTATATGGCGAACCTATTGGCAGTGAAACTGCAAATGAAGGTTCCTGCATATCGGAGTTTTAAATGGAAACTGAATTACCCGTTGTCACCAACACAACAAACTTACCTGCTGAAAATCAATGTGCCGCATTCACTTTTGATAACCCCATACCCATTATGGGCACCTATGATTTACTGGATTGCATGGAGTGTGCCAAAAATGGCAAGTGGTATGAGACACCGCTGGATTTTTACGGCATTGCGCGCGCCTTTCATTCTGCAGTACATCACCAATCGCCGCTATTTTTTAAGCGTAATGTGATAATGAGTTGCTTTATTCCACATAAGGCACTGACCTATAAAGAAATGAGCGCTTATGTATTGGATTACCTGGTATTCGGTAATGCTTACTTTGAGAAGCGCATTAATCGCCTGGGCGGTTTACTGCAGCTAAAACGCTCACCGGCTAAATATACTCGCCGTGGTGTTGACCTGGATAACTATTTTTTTGTTCAAAACTTTCGTGACGCTCACGAGTTTAAACGCGGTGATGTGTTTCACTTAATCAATCCAGACATAAACCAAGAAATCTATGGTCTACCTGAATATCTTGCTGGTCTAATCTCCGCTACGCTCAATCGTTCAGCCACAACCTTTCGTGTTAACTATTATGAAAATGGTTCGCATGCCGGTGTGATTGTTTATCTAAATGACACCCTCGCCGATCCCAACGGTGTCAATGATTTAAAAGAATCGTTGCAGAAATCACGGCAAGGCGGTGCGTTTAAAAATCTCTTTGTCTACGCTGCCGGCGGTAAGAAAGACGGGATTCAAATATTACCATTTAGCCAAATCGCGGCGAAAGATGAATTTATGAGCGTGAAAGATACAACCCGCGATGACTTGCTCGCCATGCACCGCGTGCCCCCTCAACTTATGGGTATCGTGCCAAGTGGCTCAAGTAACTTTGGTGATATAGAAAAAGCCGCTAAAGTCTTTTCTATCAATGAATTATCCCCCATCATTGAAAGCTTGAAGTCAATCAATGAATGGCTAGGCGAAGAGGTTGTACGCTTCAATACGTACGCTTTGTTAGATGCCCTAGGTAGCAAGTGATAGAAAGATAAAAATACTTCTCCTCTGTATCAAGCTGTACGCTATCACACCGCTTTCAATTATTACTTATAGCTAGCCTCGTTTTAAATCAAAACGCACCAACCTACCCCACACAGGCGCAAAAAAGCGCCTTTTTTTATGCCTCAAACGTGCGAAAAAACAACCCCACCTACAACCCATTGCGCGCGATTGCTCCCCCGCCTCGCCCGCACACAAAAGGTGTGCTTTTTTGTGCAGTTGTGCCGATCACCAAAACCCGCACCAATACAGGCACGGAGTAGCAAATCGGCTAACGTTAAATTTGTGCAACTTGATGCGAAATTGTGAGGTTATTTTAGGCAATAAAAAACCGCCAAGGTTGGCGGCAAAATTAAAAAATTGAAGTGATAATTCATAAGCTAACTATTATTCACTTCCAGAACTCATAAAGCATATAAAATCAAGATTCAAACGATGAGTCAGATACTCATCCTTCTTAGTAAACTCATCAGCTGAAAGTACAAAATCCATAAGTGCCCCTTCATGGATAACTTCATCTAAGGCGCCCCCTCCTAGCTGTAGTAGATTTAGCTTACTAGACTCTCTCGACATCTCTTCCAGTATGGCTTTAAATTCATCCGCTAAACTTTCCTTTGTATCATCATCACACTTATATGATACTAATGCAGTGAATGTAACATCGTACCTTTCAGCATCTTCATCATCTAAAGGAGTACAGAAAACGAATATATCAAGAATATTTTCACGATTGCGAATCAAAAACAGATGAACTGGATGCTCTTTGTCTCTGCAATCATCAATAAATGCCTTATTAAATCCGTCAGGTAACGCTGCCCTAGTGTATGATTTTATTAACCACTCCAATAACATTGTGCAGTTATCTTTTAAAAAACTAAATTTCCCAGAATTGCCAACCCTTACCAATTGATTAATAAGTAAGTCTTTATCTAGAAAGAAACGTTTATCTTTCTTTATAAGAAACCACCTATCATCACCAGAAACAGGTTCATTAATAAGGATTTTTTGGTAATTTCTAGTGTGTTTTATACGTTCACCGTCCTTTACCTGCTTAGATTTAGCTTTTGTGAAAATAAAACCTTCAATATAAGAAACACCATTATTTGAGATGTCACATGTTTGGCTCACTATAACTAAAAACATCTTGTCAGTTACAGGAACCTCTCTTTCATTTTTTAGTGTCATTCCTTGTTGGCAATGCTCAAGAAAGTCCTGACTGAACATATCACAAGGAAAACACGTAAATTGTTGAACATCCCAATCAGAAACTAAATTCATTACAATACTCAGCTATAGCTTGTGTTGGATAACAAATATCTTTCTTCTTCAATTGAAAGTTGTTTCGCCAACTTAACTTTAGTCAACTTTTCAGCAACTTGATCAATATAAGAGATCAGTATATCAGTCTCTAAATTTTTATTTTTTAGATGACTAAGCAATGTTTTTCCATCGACTAAGACAGATTTCAAACCATTTTTTATAGTTAAATTGTTTTTTTCTAAGTAAATTGCGATATCAAAAATTCTTTGATACTGACTTTCAAATGATGTTACATCATTCGACAGAGACATATGATTATAGAGTGTAGCCCTTGACACTCCAGCCATTTCAGCAATTACTAATGTAGGCAAACCTAATTTACTTTTTAAAGTAGAAACCGCATCATTGATGCTAATAACCTGTTGCTCTGCCTTAATATCACTAGTTGTAACAGTATTAGTTTCAGGAGATTGAGTAACAAGAACGTAAGCATTATCTTCCTTTAATAGCGTGCAGTGACTGCTTTTACCATTAAAAGCTCTTATTAACCTATTCTCATTATTTTTAGTTAAACCTGCTCCATTATTGATTTTATTAGCTAAACGCCCATAAAAATCAAGTTGTTCTGCTTGACTATTAGAAATAGAAACATCATTAGAATCTATGTAATACATAATCAGCCCCTTTACTAATCTTCAATGTAACCCCAAACTCTATCACAAACTTCTTTATTTATGATTTTGTTAAACTCTTTCCTACATGTTTCATGTGATTGTGAAAAGAATTCTCTAATAGATTTTCCTGATAGATTACCATCATCTAGTCTATTGATTTCTTCTCCATGTAGCTCATAACCTATTGTAGAAACGAGAACATATTTATCTTTAAGGCGCGGGTCTAGCTTGTATGGTATATCTATCGGCATATGAAACCGTGGTTCTAATTCTGCCATATCTTTAGGTACATATTGATTAGCCATTTGAGGTAATTCTTCTAAGCAAATCTCCACTCTATGGTTTTGCCTTAAAACCTTGTTTACCTCTTTTTTACCAAAGGAGATTAAGCAATCTTCATCATCAAGAAAGTTCAAAGGTAATATATTACTACCATGGTGAAAAAAATCACTCAACTGATGAACACCATCACTCACAATGACATCGACGTACGCTAAAGCAACTTCTTCTATTTTCAATGAATTATAGACCTTTATCTGAGTTATAACCTCCATAACCTTTTGGAATGATTCACACAGATCATCAAAACGTCTATATTTTGTGGTTCTAAACTCAATCCCATCATCATCAAACAGGACCGCTTCTCGCCTATCACTAGTTAAAAAGCAAGTGCGTATTAGCTCTTCAGATACCACTTTCTGTGAGTCAGAATTTAAATTGAATTCTATTTTACTTCCTGTAACTGTTTCCCTATAAATAAAACCTATTAATTTCATTTCTTGGATAAGAAACTTGTTTTGGTCTGAAAACAACTGGGTTAATTCCTTTATCACCAACCTCGCAGTAACATAGGATAAAGGAGCCTGTTCATATCTCCCTCTCATTGGTGTTCCTCTCAATTTTATGCATTTAGACATTTTCTTAGACAGATTATAGCTGATTAATTCAACAAACAAAACAACTCTGTTCACATTATTTCTAATATATCTCTTAGCTTTTTCATATAGATATAAACTATATATAGTAAAAAATGATTAATAAAACACTATATGCTGTATCTGTTATATTAATACCGCTATAACATAAAAAATAATCAATTTTATATTCATTAAACAAAAACTAAACATAACCAAAATTAACTTTTGGTGATACCTACCCTAACCAACACATCAGCACACCGTTGTTTATACTTCTGACTTCTAGCTTTATTTTGTTCTGCTATTTCTTGTTTTCTTTGCTCTTTTCCATCTTCTGTTAACTCTAACCTCAGCCGTTCCCCGTCTAATTTCAGATAATAGTTACCGTCACTAACTCCCATGCCTTTAGCAAACATGGTTTCAACGTGGGGAATATCGAAATCAATACCGACCTCATTGGCAAAAGTAACTATTTCCGACTGAATTTCTTTATCACTCTCGCTTAATTCAATTTTTGATATCTGTCTTTGCTGATTACCCTGTGATATTTCGCTGCCTGCGGCGTTATTAGCATCTGTTTCTATAAACGCAAAACCGTATTCCTTAATGTTGCATACTTCACCTGAGCCGTGCTCAGGCTCGTAAAATTGCACATCTGATAGATTGGATGTGATCCGCGATCTACAGTTATTGACAGGACTCCGAGGCGCTCCGCTGTCGCTTCTTAAAAGATTAAGGTCAACGTCAACGGCGCTTTTCTTGACGATTTGATACTTTCTGTCGCGCGTTTTAATGACTGGGGCGCCGGCTTTTAATTGGTTGTAGATACCAACAACTTTCTGAACATCTTCACCGTAGACATTTACATCACTGACTTCACGGGCAACACGTATTGTTTCTTCGCGCCGGCGAATACATGGGCCACCTTGTGACATAACATATTCAAAGAAATCACCGCTATCTGCTGCCGCACGTACGCGCTCTGCAACTTCACCAAGCTGATCAGCAATAGAAACACCACGCAAACAAGAACGGCGACACTCTCGATAAGCGCCTTTTGATGGGAGTTTATAGAAATGAAATTGTGGTATACGCCAAGTTGAAGCCCACGCGGTAACTGCCGCCGCCATACTTTTTAAATCTTTGCCGGTTTCGTGGTCTATCTCACCATCAAGGGCGTAGCCGTCGATATTTTTAGCGATATATTTTGCAATATAGCCTACCGCACCACCGCGATTCATGTGTTTACATTCAAAACGGTATTTATGTGCTCCGGCTTCGTCACCATCTTCTTTTAATGCACGTTTGCGCATGATCTCAATGGCTTTTGCCCGACTGGCTTTATCAACAAATAACAACATGTGCCAGTGTGGTGTTCCGTCATGATGTGGTTCAACAACGCGGACACCATAAACATCAATGTTATTATCATTAAATGCCGAGCGAATACGCGACCAAACTTTAACTAAATACTGCTGCCCGTCCTTTGGTGTGTAGGCCTCATTTTTCCACTTGCTGTTAAGTACCGCGATCACATCTTTTTTACGTTTACGTAGCTTTGTTGGGTGGTATTTTGACGGGCAAGTCATGGTAATAAACATACCGATATCACCACGTTCTTTTGCTACGCGTTCAATTCCCGCCATTTGAGCCATAAGCTCCATACGGCGAATTTCAGGATTTGAAACACTCGCCATAACTTTATCGAACAAATCAAAGCGCTCACCAGTTTCAACATCCTGAATATCCATACCTTGCAGGTATTGCATATTCGATAAACGCTGCGCTTGTACTGCGCGAATAGCTTGTTTACTCGCATATGGGTTTCGATTTTGGCAAACATCCATATTGGCAATCATTAATGCTTCTAGCCATTGCGTGCGGTGGGCTTTTAACTTTCGACACCAAAAGTCTGCATTAACCAAGCGCTGTACAGCCGCTATCACTTTTCGAATTTCTAGATTTTGTTTACCTTTGCCTTTTTTGCGATTTTTCAAAACTCGGCAGTAGGCTTTATAATGAAGCGGTGCAATATGTAACCCTTTCACCAACTCAGCCAAACGCGCATAAATTTCTGTTTGTACTGAATCTTGATAGATAACTTCACGATCACCGTTATTCTGTTCTGTAAACTTATCGCAATAGGTTTCATACAAATTAGAGAAACCGGCAGCAATAATTTCAGCAAGCTTTTTCACCGATTTATCATTCAAATCAAACAACCGGTTATATTGGCTAACATCAGGCGATAAACGAGTTGAGATTGTTAATAATGCTTTTGTTTCAATTTCATAACGTGCATTGATAACAAGCAATCTTTGCCATATTTGCTCATGAAAACGGTAATATAAAAAGTCGTAGGCTTTACGTAACCCACTTTCTTTTAATAAGTTGTCATAGTGTTTTTGATAGCGATAGCGCAGAACGCGCGGCAAGGTTTGAATATCACTTAAAATCGCTTGCCCCTGAACAATCTGTTCACGGGTAAGCGGTCTTTCTATATCGGATTTATAGTAATCATTATCTTTTGGCTTATTCCACGGATACGGAAATACCATATCCGCGGTATAAGTCAGCGGTAACGTGGTGAAATCTAATACCTTAGACATTAAGCGCCCCGCCTAATGTTTCAGGTCTTAAAAGATTAATCGCGGTTTCACACCGGCGAGAAATGATATCTACCGCCTCACGATAAACATCTAATGTTTTAATGCCTCGCCCTTTAACGTTTTGAACATGATAAGAAACTAAATCAATTGCCAGCATCCACGGATCAGAATGACAGCAAACAAGGCTATAACAACGATTACGGCGGTTATATGACAGCAACCGCCAGATAATTTTATTGTTTTCTGTATCAACATGGCGCTGAATAGCGAAGCGAGTACCGCTAATGTAAACGCCATTAATAGGATCAAGCATCATTACTTAACCCCCTCTAAAACAGCGATATAAGCTTTTATGAACTCTTTCGCTGCTGGCGCGACGATGGCATTTCCGTAGGCGCGCACTCGTCCCACAATGTTGGTAATCCCATCAGTTTCAAGGCCATAACCGGCAGGTAAGACTCTAGTTTTTTCATCTGCTCCTTGGTTGGGTTGCCAGTCATCCCAAATGCATGTAGCCACATTTGTCGATACAGCGTATCGCTCCTTATCTTTCCATCTTTTCTGATGAATGAGTTCCGAATGTTGCCCCTGTCTGCATGTGCTCTTGCTGTCGGAGTAGCCCACCCAAAACAAGCGTTGCCTGATATGCGGGGCACCGAAGCCCGCAGCGCATAAATCGATTGCTGCTGTGGTGTAGCCCGCTGCTTCCAAGTCAGTTTGTATAATGTCGAGCCAACCAAGTCCGTCTGTGCTCGCAACTTGTTCACCAAAGATAGTGTTAGGTTTCTGCTGCTCAATGAGGTGGAAGAACGCTGGCCATAAGTGCCGCTCGTCAGTAGTCCCATTTCCTTTACCTGCGCCGCTGAAAGGTTGGCAAGGACAACTCCCTGTCCAAACGGGTTTATCGTCTGGCCATCCAGCTTGTCGCAATGCAAGTGACCAGATCCCGATACCTGCGAAGAAATGGCACTGTGTGTATTTTTCAAGCTCATAGGGTTTTATTTCCTCAATACTTCGCTCATCAACATCGCCAGGGGCAATCAGCCCCGCATCAATTAGATTTCTCAACCATTGCGCAGCATACGGATCTATTTCGTTGTAATACGCCCTTGCCATTACACACTCCGATAATGTTTACTTTTAAGTTCGGATACCGTTTGGCAGCCAATGCACAAAGTGCAACCAATGGACGCAATACGGCGGCTTTCAGGTATTGGATTTCCGCAACATTCACAAAAGAAAGCGGATACACCGCGCGGGCGGTCAGTAATTGCCTTTATTTGTTGTTCACGGATTAACATTTCGTGGTCGCTAGCGCGGTCAATTTCTTTAGACATGATCCAGCTCCGCAGCCAGATTTGAGTAATGCTCAGACTCATCATGAATTAATTGAATAATTTCATCTGAGGTCATTTTTTCTTTACGTGCTTTGTGTGCAATCGAATCAAGATGATGTGAAAATTTGTCAAATATTGATTTGCGTTCATCTTCTCGGTTAGCTTTTATGTTTTCTGCTACAGGGGTAAATATTGGATCAGGAAATGTTCTCATGTTCATTACCTATATTTTGATTGTAAAAAGCCCTGACGAATAAACGTCATTATTTTTTAATAACTAAATTTAAATTAGATTGGCATTACTATATGTGTTGGCAATAATGCGTTTAATGCCTTTATTTGATTGAGTGCATTAATAAATTGCTTTTGTTCGTTAACAATTAAATCATCAAATCTCATTTCTTTTTTATCACTTAGATTTGCAAGATGAAAAATCATATCTAATATTCTTTTATCTTGTTTACGTAAGTAATCAATGAAACCTGATAATTGTTGATTTGTTGGTTCTTCATTACGGCATTGTAGTAACTGAGCTCTCAGCTCTGCCGCTTTATTCAGCGCTATGGTGCGCTCTGTGAGTGTTCCTCCATCATTAGAGTACCGATCATAAGACTTTCTTTTTATGTTAGGGGCATCAGCCAGCTTTGATTGAAAACTAATAATCTCGGCTGTATTTACTTTCTCGCCTTTATTATCTATTTCTTTCATCGCCGTGTTACCCATATTAAACCCCGTAAAGTTTATCTATATATTTTGTCGCTTCTGCCATTGCATCAAATAACCCGAATGATTGCTCATTCTGTGAAACTTGATAGCGTGTAATGTGGCGCAATTTATTCCGTGGTATTTTATTTATCGTGAAGCCACGATAAATAAAGCAATGAGATTTAAGCTGCAATATTTGCATATTACAGCCCAACCCATAATAACCACGCATCACGTTGTTCTTTTGGTCTATTCAAAAATGCATCACGCATTGCACGGTTGAATTCAGGGATATAAATCCAGTTTTCACCACGGACTTTAACATCACCCTCATGATCTGGATTCTGCCAAACAATCAGCGGTAACTTATTTCTCTCAACCATATTTTTTACTGCTGATTCACTTTTACCAATCAGATCAGCGAATTTCTTATAAGGAACCGCATCCACTGGATAGTGAACTTGTAAATACTTTGCTGATTCTTTATCGCTCATGTTGCATAATCCTCTTTGTGTGAATGCTTATAAAAGCTTATATAGGCAATTTTAAGACTCGCATATAAGTTAGCCACATATGACCAACTAAAGAGGATATTAGACACATATGACCAACACGTCAAGCCTTGGTGAAAAAATTCGCTTAATACGTGAAGCGGAAGGACTAAACAGAAAAGAGCTATCTGAATTGCTAGATATCTCATATGGCTCATTAAACAACTATGAAACTAAAGGGATTCAACTTACAGAGTCATCAATAGTTAAATTCACAAACCACCCCAGATTTGAAAAGTACACGTTATGGCTACTAACAGGCAAAACTAATGAATCAATAGGACAAATTAGCCCAACTCTCTCCCCTGATGGGCAAAATGCTCAAATATTACCCCGCTCAGATCGGAAAACTGGCTGACAATACATACTGATTTACTTGATTGGATTGATAACAATTCAATATGCCACATCGGAGGGCTGCAATATGCCAATTAAAAAAACCGATGATGGTCGATACATGGTGGACATTAGACCTCTTGGGCGGAAAGGAAACCGGATCAGGAAGACATTTGATAAAAAATCAGAAGCGATTGCCTTTGAACGTTACACAATGGCGAATGCTAAAAAAGCGGGAACGAAAGCAGATAGGCGGCTTTTAAGTGATCTATTAGAACTTTGGTGGCTTTATTATGGCCAAACAACTGAAAATGGTTCGATAGAGAAAAGACAACTTAAAAAAACAATTAAGTTTCTTGGTGACCCCGCTATTAACAGATTGAATAAACAAGTATTACTTGAGCATCGTAGTGATAGGTTACTAAGTGGAACAAGTGCAGCGACTATTAATCGCGATATGTATCGTTTATCAGGCATGATTTCTACACTCAAAAAGCTTGAGGTGTTTAATGCAGATAATCCACTTAACGGCTTGCCACCTCTCAAAGAAACACCGCCTGAAATGACATTCTTAACTCATGATGAAATTAGTTTATTGCTATCTCAGCTATCATCAGAAGAAAAGAAAATCGCAATATTTTGTATGAGCACAGGCGCAAGGTGGGGAGAGGCAGCAACACTGCAGAGTAAACAAGTAAAAAATGGGCGAGTTACTTTTCTGAAAACTAAAAATGGGAAATCACGCATAGTTCCTATTTCTGAGGAATTAGAAAAGGAGATAAAAACTAAGCAAACCGGCTTATTGTTTGATGTTGATTACGAAAGTTTCAGGCTGAAACTAAAAGCTGTTAAACCTGATTTGCCAGACGGTCAAGCTACGCACGTTCTTAGGCATACTTTCGCAAGTCACTTCATGATGAATGGTGGCAATATTGTTGCGCTGCAACAAATATTAGGTCACGCCAATATTCAACAGACAATGGCTTATGCTCACTTAGCCCCTGATTATTTGCAATTTGCTATTACCTTAAATCCATTAAATGGGGGTATTAGTATTTAAGCATTAATAGGCGTTCAAAGTGTCCACGGACTGTCCACACTTATGATTTTTCGTGACTTTTATGGACGCCTAATGAAAACATTATCACATTGATAAATAAAGGATTTATTTATTTTTGAGATAAAAAAAAGCCCCTAACAGGGGCTATAAAAGACAGGGATGGTGTCTATGGCAAGGAAAAACTTCATTTATTGCTACTTCACTACTTACTTCAAAATTAAGGATCTGAAATTAACTTACTTACTCAACTACAACTACGGGTACTCTCAATCTGATTTATTGGAACTGCATCGCTTGATATTCAGCCATTTTGTGTTGGTGAATCTGTTCAAGCTCACTTTTCTGCTCTGGCGTCAATAATTGGTATAATTCATGATGAATTCTTGCCATTTCAACGCGTTGTTCCAATTCTTTTTGCATTCTTTTTTCAAGTTGCTGGCGAACCGCTTTATCATCAAAGCTATCCGCTATAATTAATTTATGTAACGCTTCACGCTCTTGCACTAATGCCGTGCTATCAGTGCGATAATGGCGCTGCGTTGCCATCAAATCACGTAGCTGCTGGCGTTGCTTTTCATTTAATGTGATACCATTAAACATAAATGTGCTGGCGCGTTCTTCACTGCTAAACATGTCATGTGACTGAAATGGCACAACGACTTGGTGAGCTGTCGAAGGTACTTCCTCAGGCTGCATCTGCAACATTAATGGCACTGAGCTTTCATCATTCGCAACGTTCTGTGAAACTTCTGCGAAAGCAATTGTTGGTCCGAACACAAATGCAGAAGCTAAAACTAACATTGCGGTTTTATGTACTGTATTATGTACTTTGCTATGTGTTGTTCTTCGCATTTGACACCTTGTCTCCGAACTGTGCTCGTGATTCAATGTGAATAAATATACACCTGTGGCTGCAAACTAGCGTCAGAGCATGTAAAAGAACGTAAAGTCATGGAATCGTACAGATTGTTATCGTATTTTGGCAGTTGGAGGACTTAAAAAATGCATAAAATCCTATTAGTTGATGACGACCGTGAACTCACGTCGCTCTTAAAAGAACTGCTGGAAATGGAAGGTTTCAATGTCGTCATCGCTTATGATGGTGAACAGGCATTGCAACAGATTGACTCATCCATTGATTTGCTTTTATTGGATGTCATGATGCCGAAAAAAAATGGTATTGAGACACTCAAAGAATTGCGCCAAATTCATCAGACCCCTGTCATTATGTTAACCGCTCGTGGTAGTGAGTTAGATAAAGTACTGGGCTTGGAATTAGGTGCGGATGACTATCTACCAAAACCGTTTAATGACCGTGAGCTCGTGGCACGTATTCGTGCGTTATTACGCCGCTCAAACTGGAGTGAACAAACACAGGATAGCAACAGCAATACCCCTGTATTGCAAGTTGATAAACTGCAACTCAACCCAGGTCGCCAAGAAGCCAGTTTCGATAATGAAATTTTGGACTTAACGGGCACCGAATTCACCTTGTTATATCTGTTAGCACAACATTTAGGCCAAGTAGTTTCACGAGAACACCTTAGCCAAGAAGTTTTGGGTAAACGCCTAACACCGTTTGACCGCGCTATTGATATGCATATTTCGAATTTGCGCCGTAAATTACCAGAACGCACTGATGGCCAACCTTGGTTTAAAACCTTACGTGGCCGTGGTTACTTAATGGTTTCTGCCACATGATCAACAGCTTAACCGCAAGGATCTTTGCGATTTTCTGGTTTACCCTCGCACTAGTGCTAATGCTAGTACTGATGGTGCCCAAGCTCGACTCTCGGCAAATCACCGTCCTGATGGAAAGTGAACAACGCCAAGGGGAGATGCTTGAGCAACATATTGAAGCCGAACTCGCACAAGCTCCCATGAATGACCTACTTTGGTGGCGTCGGATTTCCAACGCCATCAAAAAATGGGCGCCGCCGGGTCAGCGGCTAATTATTGTCACCAGTGAAGGCCGTGTTATTGGTGCGATGCCCAGTGAAATGCAGGTGATCCGTAACTTTATTGGTCAATCCGATAACGCCGATCACCCCAAAAAGAAAAAATATGGCCGAGCTGAAATTCTCGGGCCGTTCTCTATTCGTGATGGCGAAGACCACTATCAACTCTATTTAGTGCGCCCAGCCAGCAGCCCGCAATCTGACTTTATTAACTTATTGTTTGATAGGCCATTCTTGCTCTTAATTGCCACCATGTTAATCAGTGCCCCACTGTTATTATGGCTATCTTGGAGCTTAGCTCGACCCGCGCGAAAACTGAAAATGGCAGCCGATGATGTGGCCAAAGGGAATTTGCGGCCGCACCCTGAACTGGAAGCTGGGCCTCAAGAGTTCCTCTCCGCAGGGAACAGTTTCAATCAGATGATCAGCGCACTTGATGGCATGGTGAGTGCACAACAGCGCTTAATTTCTGATATTTCACATGAACTACGCACCCCACTCACTCGCTTACAACTGGCAACCGCCCTATTACGCCGTCGCCATGGTGAAAGTAAAGAGCTGGAGCGCATCGAAACCGAAACGCATCGTTTAGATAGCATGATCAATGACTTGTTGGTGCTCTCACGTAGCCAACATAAAAATGAAATTCTGCGCGAAAATATCAAAGCCGATGAACTTTGGGGGGATATTTTAGATGATGCTAGCTTCGAAGCGGAACAGATGAACAAAACGCTCGATATCACCTCAAACCCAGGCCCTTGGCCGTTGTATTGCAATCCTTCAGCGGTGGGTAGTGCGTTTGAAAATATTGTCCGTAATGCGCTGCGTTATTCACATACCCATATTGCTGTTGATTTTAAAGAAGAAAACAACGGTATTTTGATTACTGTGGATGATGATGGCCCAGGTGTTAGCCCTGCAGACCGTGAGCATATCTTCCGCCCATTCTACCGTACCGATGAAGCGCGAGACCGTGAAACTGGCGGTACAGGGTTAGGCTTAGCAATTGTTGAAACTGCGATTACACAGCATAAAGGCTGGGTGAAAGCCGATGACAGCCCTCTGGGCGGGCTAAGGTTACAAATCTGGCTACCTGAGCACGGCCGTTAAGCCATTTCAAACATTACTCCCAAAAGCCTTCTATTTAAAATAGAGGGCTTTTTTATTTCTATTCCCCAAATGGATTTATAAGCACCTAATATAGAATATTCTTATATTGAGTTCCCATAGCAATAAACCCTAAACCATCTCACAAAATATTAATCTGTTTATTTTAAATTAAAATAACAAAGTAAAATTAAATTTCAATAAAATTGAAATAATAGACACACAAATCTAATACATATCACATTGCTATATATTTTAATAAGTTACTCTTTCCTATCCCGAATAGTTTAATCTGATATTCTATTTTACTTAATTTAATTGTGATGATTGCTTCTCGACATAACACGGGTGGCTCACCCGTTAAAATTAGCATACTTATAATAAAGCAAAATATCACTACACTTTATATTGGTTTAATTTTTAGAAATTTATTTATCTTTATTGACCTGTTCAATATTAGGCGAACTCAACTTCAAACGGATTTATCAATGAAAAAATTCAAGCTTACCAAGCTGGCAATGCTTGCGGTATTAGGCGCAATAAGCGCACACAGTGTGGCGGGGGGATTAGTCCTACCCAATGATAACTTACGTAGTGATTTAGCATGGCTTTCAGAGCGTAACGTCATTCAAATTAGCTTATCCACTTGGCCACTCTCCCAAGAAGAAATTACCCGCTCGTTGAATAATGCAAATATTACCAATAGCGAACAAGAAGCGATTATTCAGCGTATTAAGAAAAACCTAGACCGTAAAAAGAACAGTGTTCAACTGGAAACGCACTTTGCCTCTAGCCATAACTCTATGCCGCAAGGCTTTGCCCAAAGTGAAAAAAGTGACATTCGTTACACCGTTTCAGGTAACTACAGCACAGACGATGTGGATTTAAACCTCACCGCTAATGGTGAGCGCGCTCTGCGCGTTGAAAATGGTTCTGACTACAACCTCAATGGCTCATATGGTGGTGTAAAAATTTGGAACCAATGGGTCACTTTTGGTGAGATCCCACAATGGTGGGGCCCTGGTCACGACGGCAGCTTAATCCGTACCGATGCCGCCCGCCCTGTCACTGGCTTTTTGCTGCAACGCGCCGACCAAAGCCCATTTGAAACCCCATGGCTTTCTTGGATTGGCTCGTGGCAATATCAGCTCACCGCTGGCCAAATCAAACAATACTCATCCCAGCCAAACACTAAACTGATTGGTTTACGCATGACCATGAATCCAACCGACTTCTTCGAACTCGGCGGTTCCCGCGTGGTGATGTGGGGAGGCGATGGCCGTCCTAATAACTGGAATTCTTTCTGGAATGCCATGGGCGGAAGGGATAATACCGATAATAAAAATAAAGACCCTGGTAACCAGCTAGCTGGTTTAGACTTTAAACTAAAACTCTACCCATTAATTGACCTACCTGTTAGTTTTTATGGACAAATGGTCGGTGAAGATGAAGCAGGTTTGTTCCCATCGAAAAATGCCTTTATGGGCGGTATCGAAGGTTATCACACGCTGTGGGGCCAGCCACTGAATTGGTATATTGAAGGCGCCAATACGCATCATGAATGGAACAAAGACAAAGTCATGTATCGCCATAGCGTCTATAAAAATGGTTACTACCAACAAGGCGCAGCACTTGGCCACGGTATGGGCGGTGATGGACGTATGTTAACCACCAAAGTGGAATATACCCTTGATGATGACAACCGTGTTAGTACCCGTTTAGTCTATGCAAAAGTTAACACATCTAACTTTGATGGCAACAAGTTGTTCCCTAAATCTGAAACCATTAAAGGCGTTGATTTCGGTTGGTGGCATAACTTTGATAATGATGTCAGCACTGACGCAAAAGTGTGGGTTTCAAAAACCGATTATGAAACACGTAATGATGTAGGTGCCGCGGTAACAGTAAACGTGCCATTTAAGTGGTAATCATCTTATAGTCACAAGCCATGCTTATTATTGAAACGGATTATAGGTAAACTATAATCCGTTTTTTGCCAATTTGTTTCTGTTTTGCAGTAAAACATATCTGGCTGAAAAATAAACGTAAAAATTGGGTAAATTAATATTATCAATCACGCATATTATTAATCCATCGTAACACTAAATTCGCGTAAAAATAGGTATGTTTTATTTTTGAGCTAATTATATCCACATTAAATGCAATGATATAAAAGACTTAACTTAAGCAAAATATTTAATCACGGCACAAGCGTATAATAAGAATTATAACCTGATAATTTAAAATAACTTATTCATTTAATACTCCTATTAGGACTATTCTCTAAGACAATCGCAGTGATAGTCACTACCTAGGTTTGGTGGTATTATTAAGCGCTTTTGCTTGACCCGATTCGCCATGAGGCATACCCTTTGGGCGGCAAAAAACAATAAGCCATGCTTATCAATTGAACGCGATAGCAAAAAATGTAACGTTTTCAATTAATAAGTATGCATTTACAAATTCAATGGTGCTCTGGGACCCGATAACCCAGTGCGGTAGCTATTCTCACTGCATTGAATACACATATATTTAATAATTAGTTACAAAAAGGTTATTTGTGCAAATAAACAAAATCCCACAGTTTATCAGTAAAAAAATTAATAAGAATGCACAGGTAAAAAAAATCATTTATAACAGTGGGTGGTTATTATTTGACAAATTAATTAGGATGATTCTAGGCCTTTTAGTTGGAGCTTGGGTTGCTCGCTATTTAGGCCCAACTTTATATGGTGAATTAGCGTTCGTCCTTACATACTTAGCATTTTTTCAGGTCATATCATTCTTAGGTATGAATGGAATTATAGTCAGAGATATATCGAAAAATCCAAACGAAGCTCCTACAATCTTAGGCACAGCCTTTTTTTTACAATGCGTAGCAGGGTTATTATGCTGGATTCTTGCTATTATTATTATGGCTATAATATATGGATGGGCAGATCTCAGAGTTGTATTGACAGCAATCATTGGTTCAATATTGGTATTCCAATCTAGCGATACTATTGACTTATGGTTCCAAAGTCAAAGCCAAAGTAAGCGAACTGTATTAGCTAAGCTTATAGCATATATAATATCCAATAGCCTAAAAGTCATACTAATCCTTTCAGAATCCCCACTAACATACTTTGCATTTATTACTGCGTTAGAGGGATTAATAGGGGCTGTAAGTCTATTTTATGCTTATAAAAAATATCCCTGCCCCCTTCCATGGTCAATAATACCAAAAAAAATAATTATTCTATTTAAAGAGTCTTGGACATTCGTTCTCAGTGGATTAACAATAATAATTTATATGAGAATTGATATTATTATGATAGAAGATATATTAGGAACAGAGCAATTAGGAATATATGCCGCGATGTTACCTTTATCCACTCTCTGGCATGTTATTCCAATGTCAATATATACAAGCTTGATGCCATATATAAGTAGATTAAAAATTGAAAATGAAGAAAAATACAAAAAAACTCTAGCTAAAGTATTTTTAGTTTACTCTATACTAGGATGGTTAATTTGTATTCCCATCTACTTTTTATCGCCTTTTCTTATACGCTTTTTATATGGTGAACAATATGCTTTAGGGGGTGATATATTATCTATTTATATTTTCACAAATTTATTTATCTGTAGCGGTGTAGCATTAGGGTTTTGGGTGCTTAACGAACGAAAAGGTCACTTAAGCCTAATAAGGACTAGCCTAGGTGCATTATTCTTAGTCTCTATTAATTTTTATTTAATACCTAAATATGGCTTAATTGGAGCTGCTATATCGGCAGTTCTAACTCAAGCATTCTCAACTATTTTATTAAACATAATATTTTCACCATCCATATTTAAAGTCCAAATACTATCGCTATTCCTTATTAAAAGTAGATATAAACCATGAGAAAAATCAATAGAATCATAAATAAAATAGCAAAAACAGTCTATTCTTTTTCAATGTTTAAGATTGAAAGAGAATTGAAAAACTTTTATTTAAAAAATAATAATGAAGATTATACTGAAATCAGTAGAAAACTAAAAAATAAAATTTTAAAATATGTGACTCAAAATGTTCCATATTACAAAAGTTTCAAATCTAATAAATTACCTATTACATCAAAAAAAATATTTCAAGATAATGATGAGGATATTTTTTTTTCTGACCGCTCTACTTTCATAGCAAAATATAAAATGAATACAGGTGGAAGTACTGGAGAGCCATTTCACTTCCATGTAGATGTACGAGCGGGCTTTATCGATAATCTTCATCAAAAATACCAGCACCAAAAAGCTGGCTTCGAGAGTAAAAATGATAAGATATTTGTTATAAATGGCTTTATGCCAAACCTATTAGACATAAAAAAAAGTATATTCTGGCGAAGAAAAAAAAGCAAAAACCAACTACCATTTGGAAGCAAAGAATTTAGCGCTCATTTTTTAACTCAAGAATATTTTAATTGTTACATTACAGAATTAAAAAAAAACCCACCAGACTTTATTCGTAGCTACCCCTCATCAATGTGTGACCTTACGTTATTACTAATTGAGAATGGATTTGAAAAAAAGCCTTTTATATTAAAAGGAATACAATTAACATCAGAAGCTACTTCAAAACAACAAGAAGATATAATTAAAAATTATTGGGGAAATATTATTTACTATCAGTATGGTCATTCTGAAGCAGGCACTATAGCATCAAAATACCCTGATGAAGACTGCTACTCATTCTCTCCATTATATGGTTCTGTTGAGATACTAAATAGTAATGATCAACATGTTTTGCCTGGTGAAGAAGGTAGAATTGTTGTTACATCATACCATAATTTTGCTAGACCATTCATACGTTATGACACTGGTGACTTAGCTATATATAAAGATTCCAACAATGGCATTGTAAAAGTATATAATATAACAGGTAGATCGCAGGATTATGTAACTGATAAAAATGGAAAGAAACTCTCAGTAACCGCTTTAATTTTTGGTCAACACTTTAAAGCATTTGGTAATATTTTATCCTGGCAGATTGTTAACAAAGAAAATGGTATTTTAAATATTAATATAGTCAAAGGTAGAAATTACTGTGAAAATGATGAGGCTGAAATAAAAGAAAAATTATATTTCGATGGAAAATTCCAGGTAAATATAACATATGTAAATGAAATAAAAAAAACTATCAATGGAAAACATAAACTAGTTATAAATTAGTTATGAATTAGTTATAAATTATGAATGAAAATACATTAGCTCCAATTGTTTTATTCGTCTATGCAAGACCTGAGCATACTCGCTTAACAATCAATTCACTCAAAAATAATCCAGAGTGCATTAATTCAAATTTAATTATCTACTCTGATGCCCCTAAAAATAATTTTCATGAAAAAAATGTAAGGCTAGTTCGTGATTTAATTAAAAACATAAAAGGTTTTAAAAGTGTAACAATAAATCTTAGAAAAAAAAATCATGGATTAGCAAAAAATATAATAAGCGGAGTCTCTGAAACCTGTAAAAAGTATGGTAAAGCAATAATACTTGAAGATGATATTATTACATCACCCAGCTTCCTCAAATTCATGAATGACTCACTTAATAAATACAAAAACGAAAAATCAGTTTGGCATATTAGTGGTTGGAATTACCCTATAAATACTTCTAACATTGAATGTGAGGCATTTTTTTGGCGAACAATGAACTGCTGGGGCTGGGCTACATGGGAAGATAGATGGAATAGTTTTAATAAAGACCCAAAAAACCTTATTAATAATTGGGAAAAAAATAAAATAAAAAAATTTAATCTTGATGGTCACTATAATTTTTGGGCTCAAGTAATCCAAAATAATAATAAGAAAATTGATACTTGGGCCATTTTTTGGTATGCAACCATTTTTGAAAATAGCGGGTTATGCCTTAATCCTATAAGAAGCTTAGTTTACAATAATGGTAATGATGGAAGTGGTGAAAATTGTAGTGATAAGGATATATATAAAAACTCGCTTAGTAACAACCATATAAATATATGGCCAAAAGTAATCGAGGAAAATATTGATATATTAATATTAATTAAAAAATTTTATGACTCAAATAAACCAGGTTTATTTCTTCGTGTACTCGCAAAAATAAAAAAGGCTTTCAAATGAAAATTATTCATCTTTCGAACTCAGATATCTCTGGAGGGGCTGCAAGGGCTGCATACCGCTTACATAAAGCTTTACAAGAATCAGGAATTGACTCTCAAATGTTCGTAAGAACAAAAAAATCAGATGACTGGACTGTTTTATCAACTCTTTCAAATACAAAAAAATTATTTAATCTTCTTAGACCAACTCTAGGTAAAAAATTAAGTAAGCTACAGCACTCTGATAATATAAACCTACGCTCAGTAAATTGGCTTCCTTCTTCTTGGTCTAAAGAAATAAATTCTAGTGACATTGATATTGTAAATATACATTGGGTGGGTAGTGAAACTTTATCAATTGAAGATATTGGCCAAATAAAAAAACCAATAGTGTGGACTATGCATGACATGTGGCCATTTTGTGGAGCAGAACATTATACTAATGATGATCAGAAAGCAAGATGGCTAACTGGCTACAAAAAAAACAATAGGCTTCCACATGAAAGCAAAATTGATATTGATAGATTAACATGGGAGCGCAAAAAGAAAGCATGGAAGAACACCAATATGCATATTATATCTCCTAGTCAGTGGCTAGCTGATTGTGCCAAGCAAAGTGTTTTATTTCAAAACAATCATATCAGTACAATACCTAACCCTTTAGATACTAATGTATATCAGCCCATTGATAAAAACTTCTGTAAGAGGATGTTAAAACTCCCAATAGATAAAAATATTATTTTGTTTGGTGCTATTGGGGGCGGAAATGACCCTAGAAAAGGCTATGACTTACTAAAAAAAGCTCTTTTTCAGCTAAGAAATTTGATAGACCCAAACTCAGTTGAATGTGTCATTTTTGGGCAGAGTGAGCCTAAAAGCCCTATAGAGCTACCCTTTAATACTCACTGGCTTGGGCATATAAACGATGATATAACTTTAGCCTTAATTTATAATACAGCTACTTTAATGGTAGTTCCTTCTAGAGCAGAAAATCTACCTCAAACAGCAACAGAAGCTCAATCCTGTGGGATACCTGTAGTTTGTTTTGCAACGACAGGATTGCTAGATACAGTTGATCATGAAAAAACTGGGTATTTAGTAAAACCATTTGATACTATGGAGTTGGCATCTTCTATGGCTCAGATTTTGAATGACTCCCAAAAACAACTATATCTCAGTAAAGGTGCAAGAGAAAAAGCCCTGAGTAGCTGGAGAAAAGATATAATTATAGAACATTACAATGATATATATCAAAGTATTCTATCAAAAAACTCTTCCATTAAATAATTATAAACCCAAATGTATAAACTAAATTTAGTGCTAAGTTCTATTTCATTTTTTTTCTTTGGATTAGAATTTAACTATTACTTCATGGCCTTTGCAGCACTTTCGATAATAATAATAGCAGTGGACTTCAAAAACTCGAATGTAGATTATATCAATGTAATCACATTACTTATTTGGAGCATTTATTTTATATCATTATATATTTTTGGCTATACACGGCTAACAAATAGCGATCCTATTACTTATATACGATTTATTTTAACAATAGTTTACATCGTATTTATAACATCTTACTTGAAAAAAAATGATTTAATTAAGATAATTAAAATATTTTGCATTTCAACGTGGTTAGCTCAGTTAATTATAATTATTCATTCATATTATTTAGACTCAAGCTATTATGGACGAGGTCGACTTTTCTTTTACCAAACAGGAGAAGAAATCAACAGCCCAATAATTGGAATATTACTGTCTATTTCACTATCGACATATTTATTAATAAGTAAAGTCAAAGTATTTACGAAATTACTTATGGCCATTATTAGTATAGTTTTATTATTATACATTGGTTCTAGAACTGGCTTACTAATAACAATACTACTTTTTATATTCTCTATTGACTTTAAAGCTATTAAATATCAAAAAATAGCACCTATGATTATTAGCCTAATTTGTGTTCTTTCAGCCTCTATTTTTTATTTAGACATGTATCTTGATGAAATTTTTTTGTTTACTGATAGGTTAGGTCAAAGAGGTATTGACTCTCCTAGATATGAAATGTGGAAACAAGGTCTGAATAATATTCTAGACTACCCATTTGGGGGAATGTCATTTAATGTATCAGATTATCAAGGGGTTTGGTTTCATAATATACTGTTAGACACTGCTCGAACTTCTGGCTTAATTCCATTATGTATTTTATTAATCCTACTAAGCTACTATATAATAAAATCTATCTCATTGAAAAATAAAAAAAATATCATTGTAAATTTAATAATTATAATGTCTCTTATGTCAGATGTTATAATTGAAGGTGGTGGTGCTGTCCGACTAATTTTTTTATTAATAATATTTAACTCATACATACCAATCAGGAAACTCAGATGAGTATAATTTACTCTATAATTACTATAAATTATAATAATCACTCTGGACTAACAAGAACAAGTAAGTCAGTTATACCCTTATTAGCTAAAAATACTGAATGGATTATCATTGATGGACTATCATCTGATAACTCTCCTGAGTTTATTAGAAACTGCTCATTTGCTGACAAGTATTTGATAGAAAAAGATAATGGTATTTATGATGCAATGAACAAAGGAATTGATATTGCATCAGGTGACTTTATTATTTTCATGAATTCTGGAGATGAATTTCACCCACATTTTTCTTTTGAAAAAATAAATAGTATTTTAGAAAATAAAGATATATCTGACTGTATTATCTACGGTAATACATTGAGAAAACTAAACCATTTATTTTACCTTGATGAAGTTAATGACTCATATGACTCATGGTGGGAAAAAGTGATTCCATGTCATCAGTCTATAATTATTCCTCGTAATTATATGGTACAGAATAAATTTGACATAAAGTACAAAATATTCGCGGATCGAGTAAATGTGCAATCAGCTTTTTATTCACTCAAAACACACATCAACGTAAATGAAACCATCAGTATTTATGAAGTAGGTGGAGTATCGAGTATTGGGGCAAAGACATTCTCTAAACTAAGAATTTTTATTAATGAGTTCATTGATGTTAACTCTAGAAACCTCAATACTCTATCCAAGGTAAAATTAAAAACAAAACTTTATTTTAAGTATACAATCATTAGGTTGATTGGTTATAAATTGTATTACGGATTGATTTACGCTATAAAGTCAGCAAGAAAGAAATAAAATGAATAAAAAATATAATTTTGCATTTGAGGTCTCAGACAACATTGCTCAACATGGACATATGTTACCTTTACTGCACGAATGTTGTAATGATACATCAATCTTAGTTACTCTTTACACCAATAAAAAAGAAAACATTTTAATTTTGAAAAAACAATACTTAGAATGTTATCAATGCGAGCTGCCTGCCAATGTAGATATTTATCTTTTCAAAGATAATAGATTAAACATACTAAAACGAAAAACGCTATCCTTAATCAATATTCTGCATATACATAAAGTAACTCCTATTATTAGAAAATTATTTCTAAAATTAAAATCAGCTAATACTACGGAGGACTACTCCTTACATTATAAAAAAAACTCTAATTTCTTTCTTTCCCAAAATGTGGTACTGACAACTGAACTAAAAGGGAGTCCATGGTTGTTAGACTCTCCTGTTAAGCTGGTTTGGCTTCTTCATGGAATTATATCTAATGACAATCCATATTTTAAAGATTGGCAATGTGATATTGTCGTATCCCCACAAGTGAATTTAGAAGACAAACTAAAAGAAAGAATCAAAATACCTAAAAACACAATTTTTTATAAAAATGCATATCTTAAAAAAGAAATTATTAATTCTTACAAAAACAAAGAGAAATTATTCCATAATGATAACCCCATAGTTGTTTATAATCCTCATTGGGATAATGGACTAAACCAATCCTCTTGGTTTAATTATGGATTGGATATATTAAAGTTTTTCAAAGAAAATAATCAATTCAATTTAATTTTTGCACCACACTTATTATAAGATAAATTTTATAAAATCAGCATCCCCCAAGAATACATTGATACTCCAAATATTATCATTGACCTAAGTTCGCCAAACTTAATCAATGGTACATACGTAGGACACGCTGATTATTACCTTGGTGATGTTAGTAGCCAATTTTTTGAATTTGCATTATGTAATACAAAAATTAGACCTATTTTTATTAACTGCTCGAAAATGGATTGGAAAAGTAAACCTATCTATTCCTATTGGAATACTGGCTTAGTTATCAACAATATTGATGAATTACATTTTGCAATAGAAAATGCCACTCCCAATGAGGATGGTTTCATTGAATTTTTTCATCATATTCCAGATAACCAATCTAAAATTTTATTAGATTTCTTGAAAAAGAATATATAACACTCATAGGAACGATATTGTGAAAACCGCTTTAATTACTGGCATAACAGGCCAAGATGGCTCTTATCTAGCTGAATTTCTTTTAGAGAAAGGTTATGAAGTACATGGTTTAATCCGACGAGCCTCCTCATTTAATACAGAGCGCATTGATTCTGTTATAAATAATAATAATAAAATTAAATTACACTATGGGGATTTAACAGACACTTCAAATTTAATTCGGCTCGTTAAAGAAATTCAGCCGGATGAAATTTATAATTTAGGTGCTATGTCCCATGTGGCTGTATCTTTTGAATCCCCAGAATATACTGCGGATGTTGATGCAATAGGTACTTTACGCTTATTAGAAGCCATTCGTATTAATGGACTGGAAAAGAAAACTCGTTTTTACCAAGCATCTACATCCGAGCTCTATGGTGAAGTACAAGAGATTCCACAGCGCGAGACAACACCTTTTCATCCACGCTCACCTTATGCTGTGGCAAAAATGTATGCTTTTTGGATCACCGTAAATTACCGAGAGTCATATGGCATGTATGCATGTAATGGTACTTTATTTAACCACGAATCCCCTCGTCGTGGTGAAACTTTTGTCACTCGCAAAATAACTCGTACTATTGCTAATATTTCACAGGGCTTAGAACAGTGCTTATATCTAGGTAATATGGACGCATTACGTGACTGGGGTCATGCTAAAGATTACGTTCGTATGCAATGGATGATGCTACAGCAAGATCACGCTGATGATTTTGTTATTGCTACAGGCAAACAAATCTCTGTGCGTGAATTTGTCCGTATGTCTGCAAAAGAGGCTGGTATCGAGCTGACTTTTAGTGGTACTGGTGTTAATGAAATAGCTACCGTATCTGCTGTAAATAATGGTATTGCACCTCACGTTAACGTAGGTGACGTTATTGTCCGTGTTAGCCCTAAATTCTTCCGTCCTGCGGAAGTAGAAACACTATTAGGTGATCCGACAAAAGCAAAAGAAAAACTAGGCTGGGTTCCTGAAATCACAGTAGAAGAAATGTGTTCTGAAATGGTCGCGTCAGATATAGAAAAAGCAAAACAACATGCATTACTTAAAGCTAATGGATTTGATGTATCTATTTCTTTAGAAAATTAAGGGTTACAATGTGAAAAAAAGAGTATTTGTTGCTGGCCATAATGGCATGGTTGGCTCAGCAATAATTAGGCAATTACAAGCCCGTAGCGATATTGAACTAATAACAAAATCACGTCAGGAATTAGATCTCACAAGTCAGTTAGCAGTTGATAACTTCTTTGCTCAAAATGATATCGACGAAGTTTATTTAGCAGCTGCTAAAGTAGGTGGTATTCATGCAAACAACACTTACCCTGCAGATTTTATTTATGAAAATCTAATTATGGAATGTAATATTATCCATTCTGCTCATAAATATAATGTTCAGCATTTACTATTTTTAGGCTCATCTTGTATTTATCCTAAATTGGCAACACAGCCAATGTCTGAAGATGCGTTACTAACTGGTGTTCTAGAGTCAACAAATGAGCCCTATGCAATTGCAAAAATCGCTGGTATCAAACTTTGCGAATCGTATAACCGGCAATATGGGAGAGATTATCGCAGTGTTATGCCAACCAACTTATATGGAGAAAACGATAATTTCCATCCGGAAAACTCACATGTTATCCCAGCGCTAATGCGCCGTTTCCATGAAGCCAAACTTAATAATGACGAAAGAGTCGTTGTTTGGGGCACAGGAACACCTATGCGTGAGTTTCTTTATGTCGATGACATGGCTGCTGCCTCAATATATGTCATGGAATTAGATAAAGAGATATACCAAGCAAACACTCAATCAATGTTATCTCATATTAACGTTGGTACAGGTGTTGACTGTACTATTCGCGAAATGGCTGAAACTATGGCTAAAGTTGTCGGCTTTAAGGGTAGCGTTGTATTTGATAGCACTAAACCTGATGGTACCCCAAGAAAGTTAATGGATGTGTCTCGCTTAAAAAATCTAGGTTGGACATATTCAATTGAACTTGAAAATGGGTTAAATAAAACTTATCAGTGGTTCCTGCAAAATCAACATAATTTTCGTAAGTAGTGAATTTAAATAAATATGACGCAACGATTAGCATTAAGTACGTTTAAGACTATCGTTGCATCTACTCCCTTAGTTTCTATTGATCTGGTCATTTGTAATTCAAAAAACCAAACATTGTTAGGGCTACGAAATAATCGTCCTGCCCAAGGTTATTGGTTTGTACCAGGAGGGCGTATTTGCAAAGATGAAACATTTGACATCGCTTTTCAACGTTTAGCAATTGATGAACTAGGTATTGACTATAGTATAAATGACGCAACATTTATTGGTCATTATCAACATCTTTATCAAGATAATTTTTCTGGCGATAATTTCTCAACCCATTATGTAGTTTTAGGGTATTTAATAGAAGAAGATCTTGACCTCAATAAGTTACCTTTGGAACAACATAGAAATTATCAATGGTGGAATATTGATGAACTTCTCAACTCTTCCAGAGTTCACGACAATACAAAAGCTTATTTTATCAATAACCATCTAAACTTACGGTAAATTATCATGTTATTGCCTGTTATTATGGCGGGAGGCTCTGGTAGCCGTTTATGGCCTCTTTCTCGTAGCCTATACCCAAAACAGTTTATTAGCTTAACTAGTAAAAAAACAATGTTGCAAGAAACTGTCGCAAGGTTAGATACTTTAAAACACAAACCACCTATGTTCATTTGTAATGAAGAACATCGTTTTATTGTTGCAGAACAATTGAGACAGGAAAACTTTAAACATAGTGGAATAATTTTAGAGCCGATAGGCCGTAACACAGCACCAGCTATAGCTTTAGCTGCCATACATGCAACACAGGCAGGTGACGACCCATTACTTCTAGTTCTCGCCGCAGACCATGTCATTCAGGATCATGAATCATTTATTGCAGCAATAGAGGAAGCAGTGGAGGCTGCAGAGCAAGGAAATCTTATTACGTTTGGCATTGTGCCCACAAGTCCAGAAACTGGTTATGGGTATATCAAAACAGGTGATTGCGTAAACAATCACACTTTCACTGTTGAACGCTTTGTCGAAAAGCCTGATTTGACTACAGCCGAAAGTTACTTTACAAGTAAAGAATACCTTTGGAATAGCGGTATGTTTTTATTCAAGGCATCTTGTTATCTTGATGAACTGAAAAAATACTGTCCCGATATACTGAGGTCGTGTGAATCAGCAATGCAAAATGCACATCACGACTTAGATTTTATCCGTATCAGTTACGATATTTTTAATTCATGCCCAAATAACTCTATCGATTATGCCGTCATGGAACATGCAGAAAACGTATTGGTTGTTCCTATGGATGCGGGTTGGAGTGATGTTGGCTCTTTTAGCTCACTTTGGGAAGTATCCCCCAAAGATCAAAAGTCCAATGTAATCATTGGTGATGTCCTTACAGAAAATACAACTAATAGTTATATATACTCCCAAAACAAGCTTGTCTCTACCGTAGGGATAGACAATTTAGTTATTGTGGAAACAAAAGATGCCGTCTTAGTCGCAGATAAAAATAATGTACAAGATGTAAAAAGTATTGTTAATCAACTAAAAAATGCTGGTCGCCCTGAATGTGAGCAACATCGAGAAGCCTATCGTCCATGGGGTACACATGATGATATTGCAGAAGGTCAGCGCTTTCATGTCAAACATTTAAAAGTAAAACCGGGTGAAAAAACTGCATTACAGATGCATTATCATAGAGCCGAGCATTGGGTTGTAGTACAAGGTACTGCACAAGTAACCAATGGTGATAAAATTTATATACTCAGTGAAAATGAATCAACCTATATTCCTATAGGTTCTCCTCATAGAATTGAAAATCCTGGAAAAATTGATTTACATCTAATAGAAGTTCGCTCTGGTAACTATTTACAAGAGGACGATATTATTAGACTAGAAGAATATAATAATAATCGTCCTTAATAATACGGTTTTAATAATCATGATGAATAGCTCTGATATAATCAAAAACTCAAAAATTCAATTCGGTACTAGTGGCGCTCGAGGATTAGTTACTCAATTTACCAATGAATCCTGTTCTGCATTTACCCATGCATTTATTAATAGCGTAAAAAATAAATTTGATTTCAAACAAATAGCAATCGCCATAGATAACCGCCCAAGCAGTGAATTTATTGCTACCGCTTGTATAACAGCGATAAAGCAACAAGGTATAGAACCTCTATATTATGGTGTCATCCCAACACCTGCGCTTGCATATACTGCAATGAAAAATAATATTCCTTGTATCATGGTGACGGGAAGTCATATTCCATTCGATAGAAATGGACTAAAGTTTTATCGACCAGATGGTGAAATCACTAAAATTGATGAGGTCGCTATTTTAAATAATAACTCGCAATTTGAGATACCAGATGTTATTCCACAGATCTTATCTATAAATACACTAGCGGCAGAAGAGTACCTCAATCGGTATTTGTCTATTTTTAATAGAGATTTACTAGCTGGTAAGCGTATTGGTATTTATGAGCATTCTAGCGCTGGGCGTGATATATACCCAATTTTATTCAAAAAACTTGGCGCTGAAGTTGTTTCTCTAGAACGCACTGACCAATTTGTTCCAATTGATACTGAAGCTGTGTCTGAAGAGGACAAAATAAAAGCCAAAAATTGGTCAAAGTTACACAAACTTGATGCTATTTTCTCTACAGATGGGGATGGAGATCGCCCACTTGTAGCTGATGAGAATGGAGAATGGCTACGTGGGGATATATTAGGTTTGTTATGTGCATTAGAGATGAAAATAGAAGCATTAGCAATCCCTGTTAGCTGCAATACTATCATTTCATCTCATAAATCTTTCAAGTGCGTAAAACAAACTAAAATTGGTTCCCCTTACGTTATTGAAGCATTTTCTGATTTAGCTAAAAACTATGAGAACATAGCGGGTTTTGAAGCTAATGGTGGTTTTCTTTTAGGTTCTAATATTGAAATTAATGATAAGAAATTATCTGCACTACCAACCAGAGATGCGGTGTTACCCTTTTTGATGTTGTTATCTGCAGCAAAAGAGAATGGTATCTCTCAATTAGTTAATTCATTACCGCAACGCATTACCTTTAGCGATAGAATACAAAACTTCGCAACAGAAAAAAGTAAATCTATCATTAAAAAAGCTCAAGAAAACCCAAAACACTTACTGCAACATTTAGGCTTTGGTGACGAACAACTACTAAATTTGAATACAATTGATGGGCTAAGAATAACATTATCAAATGGTAATATTATTCATCTAAGACCATCAGGTAATGCACCGGAACTAAGGTGCTATGCCGAAGCTAATGATCACCAAACCGCACAGTCCATTGTGCAACAATCACTAAAAAATATTCAAACTTTCTCTGAAAATTAATCTACTTGGTTCACATATGAAAATAGCAATCGCAGGAACCGGCTACGTCGGCCTATCTAACGCCATGTTACTGTCACAACACCACGAGGTGGTTGCGCTGGACATCATCCCTGAAAAAGTGGCGATGTTAAATAATCATCAATCACCGATTGTTGATGCCGAAATTGAACAGTTTTTAACGGAAAAAGCACTTAATTTCCGGGCGACGGAAGACAAAGTCGCCGCTTATAACGGTGCACAATATGTGATTGTTGCGACACCTACCGACTACGACCCAAAAACCAACTATTTCAATACCAAATCGGTAGAATCCGTCATTCATGATGTGAATGAAATTAACCCCGATGCGACGATTATCGTAAAATCGACCATTCCTGTCGGTTTTACCGCACGTTTGCGGGAAGAATTTGGCTACACCAACGTGATTTTCTCCCCTGAATTTCTACGTGAAGGCCGCGCATTATGGGATAACCTGCACCCGTCTCGTATTGTGGTCGGTGAGCGTTCTGAGCGCGCGCAAATTTTTGCAGACTTGTTGCTCGAAGGTGCCATCAAAAAGGATGTTCCCGTGTTATTCACGGATGGAACGGAAGCCGAAGCCATTAAGTTGTTCGCTAACACTTACTTAGCGATGCGCGTAGCCTACTTTAACGAACTCGATACTTACGCAGAAAGCCGTGGTTTAAATGCCCGTCAAATTATTGAAGGGGTATCTTTAGACCCACGTATTGGCAGCCATTATAATAACCCATCATTCGGTTACGGCGGTTATTGTTTACCAAAAGATACCAAACAGTTATTAGCCAATTACGATGACGTGCCAAACAACCTGATTAATGCGATTGTGGAATCGAACCGTACCCGTAAAGACTTTATTTCCGATGCTATTATTGCCAAAGCACCACGCAAAGTGGGGGTCTATCGCTTAGTGATGAAAGCCGGCTCTGATAACTTCCGTGCCTCTGCGGTGCAAGGCATCATGAAGCGCATCAAAGCCAAAGGCATTGAAGTGGTGGTGTATGAGCCTGTGATGAAAGAAACCGAGTTTTTCCGTTCAAAAGTGGTCAATGACTTAGCGGAATTTAAAGCCCAGTGCGACATTATTTTAGCCAACCGTATGGTGCCTGAAATCGAAGATGTGGCCGATAAAGTCTATACTCGTGATTTATTTGGTAATGATTAACTTAGTTATTATTATCGCAATTTTTGCCAAATTTCGAACATCAATATAAACTGCTCTCATTTGTAGTTATATGTATAAGTGGGAATGATGATATCCATCATCACTTATACCTTATCTAATCATTTTTTATCATAGGATGGTACCGTGCTTAGGAAGCGTCTCCCACTTACACTATTAACAATCAGTATCTTATTGACAGGCTGCACCGTCACCCCCGGTGCCTATGTTTCGACCTCGGGCAAAAATGTGGTTGATACGGGTGACCGTGATATAACCAAATTGGTCGATATTTACCCAATCTCACCAAAATTGTTGGATGATATGTATACCGCACCAACTATTGCCAAACCGAATGCACAGTTAGAAAAACAGCTGACTCACTATGAATACCGCGTGGGTGCTGGTGATGTATTAACCATCACAGTATGGGACCACCCTGAACTGACTATCCCTGCGGGTTCATACCGTAGTGCGCAAGACTCTGGTAACTGGGTACATTCCGATGGCACCATCTACTACCCGTATATCGGTAAAGTTAAGGTTATCGGTAAAACTGTCACGGAAATCCGTACCTTAATCAGCAACCGCTTAGCGACATATATTGAATCCCCACAAGTGGATGTCAGTATTGCCGCCTTCCGTTCGCAAAAAATGTATGTGTCTGGCGAAGTCGCCAAACCGGGTACATTACCTATCACTAACGTCCCACTGACTATTTTAGAAGCCTTTAATAATGCCGGCGGCTTAACCGAAAAGGCCGATTGGGATAATGTGGTTCTTACCCGCAATGGCAAAGAAATCAAAGTGTCATTACAAGATTTGGTTCAGTACGGTGATTTAACCCAAAACTACCTAATGCTGCCAGGTGATGTACTGTATGTGCCACGTAATGATAGCCAAAAAGTATTTGTGATGGGTGAAGTCGGCCAGCCAACCACGCTAACCATTGACCGTGCGGGTATGAGTATTACTGAAGCCCTAAGCAAAGCGAGTGGCCTTAACCAAACAACCGCCAATGCAACTGGGGTATTTGTTATCCGCCCAATTAAAAACCAGCCAGCGGAAGACAAAGAACTCGAAGCACTGCTACCGAAAAAAATGGCCGCTGTCTATCAGCTAGATTTATCGGATGCAACATCACTTGTGATGGGAACTGAATTTAAATTGCAGCCTTATGACTTAGTGTATGTGACTGCGGCACCAGTTGTGCGTTGGAACCGTCTGATTACCCAGTTGTTACCAACTATCGCTTCATATAATCAGTTAACCGAAGGTACCAAGCGTATTCACGATTGGTAATCTATATGTTTAATAATATTCTTGTTGTTTGTATGGGAAATATCTGTCGCTCTCCTACTGGGGAGCGTTTATTGCAACAGCATTTTCCCGGAAAAACTGTTCATTCGGCGGGTATTATCGCCAAAAATGATATGCCCGCTTATGACAGTGCCATCCGGATTGCTAAGCAACATAGTCTTTCCCTTGAAAACCATCAATCACGTCGGTTAACTAGCGAATTATGTAAAAAAACCGACTTAATCCTAGTGATGGAAAACGACCATATTGCTAAAATCCACCAACAGTTTCCTGAAACCCGCGGCAAAGTGATGTTATTTGGGCAATGGATCAATAAAACCGAGATCCCTGACCCGCACAAACGCAGTGATGAAATGTTTGAACATGTTTACCAGTTGATGGAAAAAGCCGCGATTGCTTGGCAAGGCAAAATTTAATTTTATTTATTGGATGACTTAACATTTAACCTATTATGAACACAACAAAAAATAGCTCCCCTGCCTCAGATGAAATTGATCTGCTCGCTCTGTTTAAAGTTTTGAAATCCAACACCATTAAAATTGGGTTTTTTACTGTGTTTTTTGCAGCTGTTGCAGTGGCATATAGCCTCTTGGCAACGCCAATTTACCAAGCTAATGCGACCTTACAGTATGACAAATTAGGCCAGGTTTCATTACTCGACCAAATGAGTGATGTGATGCCATTTGGTAACAGCAATAACCAAGTGGACTCAGAAATCGAAGTGATTAAGTCCCGCATGGTATTGGGCAAAACCGTTGCAGACCTCAATTTAGACACCCAAACAGCCCCTGAAGGCTTTATCAGTAAATTACTTGGTGAAGTAGCACCCGTTCAGGTTGACCTGTTCCAATTACCTGAGAACCTGATTGGCCAGCCATTTACCCTGACTTATTTAGGGGATAATAATTATTCCCTAAATGTGGACGGCCAAGTGTTACAAGGTAAGGTGGGTGAAGTTCTGAAACAAGATGAAATTAACCTATTAATTTCCAGTTTCGCAGCTGAAACTGGTGAAGAGTTTTCACTGGTTAAAAATGCCCGTTACTCCACCATTGAGGATTTACGTAATACTTTGACTATCGCTGAAGTGGGTAAAGGTACCGGTATTATCAGCTTAGCCATTAAAGGTGCGGATCAAGTTGAGAATGTAGAAATCCTCAATAGTATTATTCAAAATTATGTTGACCAAAATACTGAACGAAAGAAAGAGGTGACCAATAATACCTTGATTTTCCTGGATGGTTATCTACCTACTGTCAAAACCAAATTAGATAACTATGAAAACCAGCTCAATGCATTCCGTAAAAAAAATGAATCTATTGATCTCTCATTAGAAGCCAAGGCCGCATTGGATACTGCACTCCAAGTTGAAGAAAAACTTAACGAACTCACTTTTAAAGAAGTAGAAATACAGCAGCTGTATACTCGTAACCATCCCGCTTATCAGTCGCTACTTGATAAGCGCCAGCAACTGTTACGTGAAAAAGAAAAAATCAGTAAAGCTATCCAAAAACTGCCTAATACCCAGCAAGAAATCGTTCGCTTAACCCGTGATGTTGCCTCCGAGCAAGCGATTTATACTCAACTAGTAGCCAAACAGCAAGAGTTGAATGTATTAAACTCTGGTATCACTGCCGATGTACGTATTATCGACTCCGCTGAGTCTCAGCCCAAACCAGTAGCTCCTAAAAAAGCACTGATTGTTGTACTCGCCACAATCCTTGGCTTTATTGTTGGCTGTGCTTATGTGATTGCCCGTGAGTTCTTTAATAACAAAATTAAAAGTACTGAAGATATTGATGCATTGGGTGTCAATGTCTACGCCACCATCCCATTCTCTACCTATGAGAAAAAACTGATTGAGGCGGGCAATAAGAACCCATTAGCGATAGAAAACCCAGCGGATACCGCCGTTGAAGCTATCCGTTCATTACGTACCAGTGTTTATTTCTCGGTCATGAACCAAGGTAATAACCTAGTGATGGTGACCAGTGCATCTCCTGGGGTGGGGAAAAGTTTTGTCACCTCCAATATGGCAGTGGTACTGGCTAACGCAGGTAAAAAAGTATTATTAATCGATACCGACTTACGTAAAGGCCGTTTGCATAAAGCTTTTGCCTTAAGCAACAAAGCTGGGCTATCCGAATATTTATCACAACAAAGTTTAGAGTCCCCTACCATTCACAGCAATGTGATTGAAAACCTCGATGTGATTTGCCGTGGTAAAAATGTTACTCACTCCTCTGAGTTATTAATGGGTGAGCGCTTTAAGCAGTTACTGGATAAAGTCAAAAACCAATACGACATTGTGGTGATCGATACCGCACCAATCTTAGCTATCACTGACTCGGCGATTATTGGTAAATATGTCGGCACTTCACTGCTAATTGCGTTCTATGGCGTGAATACCGTAAAAGACGTTGACTTATCACTCAAACGCTTTAAGCAAAATGACATCGAAATCACTGGTGTGATATTAAATGGTATCGACGCAAGATCTGACGATTATAACTATCACTACGAATACTAAGAATCAGGGATAATATTGATGAATAATCAAGTTCTAGTCACCGGCGGTCTTGGCTACATTGGTAGCCATACCTGTGTGCAAATGATCCAGCAAGGAATGCAGCCGATTATTTTAGATAACCTGCATAACGCTAACCTTGAAGTGCTTAACCGTATTGAAGCGATTACAGGCACAAAACCCGTATTTTACCAAGGTGATGTGCGCGATAGCCAAATTTTAGACGCCATTTTTGCTAATCACCAAATTCATTCAGTGATCCACTTTGCAGGCCTTAAAGCCGTGGGTGAGTCGGTTGAAAAACCAATTGAATACTATGATGTTAACGTCAATGGCACACTGGTATTAGTGGAAAGCATGAAAAAAGCGGGTGTAAAAAGCCTGATTTTTAGCTCTTCTGCTACAGTATACGGTGAGCCTGAGCATATTCCATTAACGGAAGACGCTTCGGTGGGTAATACCAATAGCCCGTATGGTACCAGCAAGTATATGGTTGAGCGCATTTTGACTGACTTAAATATTGCAGATAGCGAATGGTCTATCTCATTACTGCGCTATTTTAACCCTGTAGGTGCTCATAACTCAGGTTTGATGGGGGAAGACCCGAATGGTATTCCAAATAATCTGACACCATTTATTGCGCAGGTCGCGGTAGGTCGCCGTAAAGAGCTCGCGGTGTTTGGTGGAGACTACCCAACTAAAGATGGTACGGGTGTGCGTGATTATATCCATGTGATGGATTTAGCAGATGGCCATATTGCTGCTTTAAATAAAGTTAGTCAGCAAGCTGGCCTACATATCTATAACCTAGGAACAGGGACTGGGACAAGTGTCTTGGAAGTCGTTGCTGCTTTTGAAAAAACAGTCGGTAAACCCATCCCTTATACTATTTCAGCACGTCGTCCTGGTGATATTGCAGAATACTGGTCAACGCCAGCGAAAGCACAACGTGATCTAGGTTGGACAGCAAAATACTCCATCCAAGATATGGCTGATGACGTTTGGCGCTGGCAGTCCATGAACCCAAATGGTTATAAAAGCTAACCTCAATTAGCAACTTTAAAAGCGCGCCTCTGTGGCGCGTTTTTTGTTTTTAGCACGCAACTAAAAGTTCCACATGAAAACAAACCCATTTGCGCGTACACTCTTCCCATCATTTTTATCATCACAATATCAGTTAAACGCTATGCCACACATTGTTTTATTCGAACCTGAAATACCACCAAACACGGGTAATATCATTCGCCTCTGTGCCAATACGGGCTTTAGTTTGCACCTTATCCACCCGCTCGGGTTTACGTGGGATGATAAACGCCTGCGCCGTGCTGGGTTAGATTACAGTGAGTTTGCCGATATCAAACATCACCATGATTATTATGCATTTTTGAAAAGTGAAGGGCTAAACCCGGATAATAACCAATCTGAAAGTGGGGCGCGCGTGTTTGCCTTAACCACCAAAGGTAAGCCAAGCCACAGTAATGTCAGCTATCAAGAAAATGACTATTTAATGTTTGGCCCTGAAACGCGCGGGTTGCCACCTTATGTGCTCGACAATATGCCAATGGAGCAAAAAATTCGCATTCCAATGTTGGCCGATAGCCGCAGTATGAATTTATCCAATTCAGTGGCCGTGGTGGTGTTTGAGGCATGGAGGCAGTTGGGTTATCCAGGAGCTCTACTAAAAGACTAGAATTACTCAATATACCTCAAGCGGTATGAGTGTGGCTTCACGCCAATACCCAAGCTACATACCGCTCGAATTATTTAGAGGATAGCTCTAAACATAAGCGAGATATATCCATGAAAGAGACAGTTATTAAACAATCTAAGCAACCCACTAATGCACCACTGGATAATATCGATGAAACCACTTATTTATTACGTTCACCCGCTAATGCCGAACATTTAAATAAATCGATTACTCAGTTTAAAATGGGAAATATGTTTAAAAAAAACATACTATTGAAGAATAGCAACTCACTATCTTTTACGCCTACCTACAACTCAAATCCCGTCCCCATTTTCAAAACCCCAAATACTACCATTAAAGTTTTGATCCATTTCTAAGGATGGCTTATCGCTGGTTGGTTTGCCAACAATGCGTGCAGGAACCCCCGCCACTGTGGTATGAGGAGGTACAGGGTGAAGAACAACCGAACCCGCGCCAATTTTTGCGCCGCGGCCGATTTCGATGTTGCCTAAAATTTTTGCCCCTGCCCCAATCATTACCCCTTCCCTGACTTTGGGATGGCGATCGCCACAGGTTTTGCCTGTCCCGCCAAGGGTAACCGACTGTAAAATCGACACATCATTTTCCACGATGGCGGTTTCACCAATCACAATACCCGTTGCATGGTCGAGCATGATGCCACAACCAATACGAGCAGCAGGGTGAATATCCACACCGAAAGACACTGATATTTGGTTTTGTAGGTAAACCGCGAGTGCTTGGCGGCCTTCTTTCCACAACCAATTGCCTATGCGATAGGCTTGCAAGGCGTGGAAACCTTTTAAGTACAATAATGGAGTGGAATATTTATCAACGGCAGGGTCACGTAGGCGAACCGCAGCTAAGTCCATAGCCGCAGAGAAAATCATACTTTCGTCATTGCGATAGGCTTCTTCAACGATTTCGCGCACTTCCAGAGCAGGCATGATAGGCGAGCTGAGCTTGTTCGCCAGCATATAGCTGAGCGCACTGCCCAAGTTGTCATGCTTTAATAATGTCGCGTTAAAAAAACTGGCTAGGAGTGGTTCGCAGTCAGCAAGCGACTTCGCTTCTTCTTTAATGAAGCCCCAAATTCTATCCAATTCTTCACGCGACATAATCACTCACCTATCTATTTTTATATTTACCCTATTATGTAACTTAACCAGACTAATTTTTATTAATCCTGCAGTTTTGGCATATCTGCAATTTCATCTTTCGTCGCTCGGCCTAATAGCGCTTGCGCCGCCTCTAACACATTTTTATGACGGTAAAGGATTTGATAAATTTGCTCTGTAATTGGCATTTCGACACCCGCGCGTTCAGCGAGTGCACGGACTTCTTTGGTATTTCTATATCCTTCAACCACTTGGCCAATCTCTTTTTCCGCTTCTTCAACGGTAATACCATCGCCGAGCATCATGCCAAAACGGCGGTTGCGGGATTGGTTATCGGTACAGGTTAACACAAGGTCGCCTAAGCCTGCCATTCCCATAAAGGTTGCAGGGTCTGCTCCCAAAGCTGCACCTAAACGGCTCATTTCAGCTAAACCACGGGTAATCAATGCAGTACGTGCGTTTGCCCCAAAACCCATGCCATCAGAAATCCCCGCACCGATTGCGATGACGTTTTTTACTGCGCCACCCAGTTGCACCCCAACCATATCTGGGTTTTTATAAACACGGAAACTTTTGCCACAATGGAATAATTGTTGTAAATCATCACCAAATTGGCTGTCGCTCGCCGCTACAGAAATTGCCGTTGGTAAACCTGCGGCTAATTCTTTTGCAAACGTTGGGCCAGATAATACCGCCAGAGGAATTTCATTGCCTAATACCTCACGTGCCACTTCTTGCAACAAACGGCCAGTATCCCTTTCTAAGCCTTTCGTTGCCCAAATAATGCGGGAGTCAGGTCGTAAATAAGGTTGGATTTGTTTGAGTACATCACCAAAAACATGGCTCGGTACGACTATCAAGATATTGGGACTCGCCTCAACGGCGCGTTTTAAGTCCGTTTCGAGAGATAAACTATCAGGGAAAGAAACGCCAGGCAAAAACGCCTGATTGCTGCGATCTTGTTCTAATTGATGAATGTGTTTTGGGTCATGGCCCCATAACACCACCTGATGTGCATTACGTGCAAGTGTAATGGCTAAAGCGGTGCCGTAAGAGCCGGCACCGATCACTGTCATTGAAGCAGTATTCATTAAGCGTCCTGTTGAACTTCTGAGTTCTGCGCTTGTTCACCTTGTTGCTGCTGTAAATAGTTCATGAACAGTGCATCAAAGTTAACTGGCGCTAAGTTCAATTGTGGGAATGTGCCACGGCCCACTAAGCTGGTGATCGCTTCACGTGCATATGGGAACAGAATGTTCGGGCAGTATGCACCTAAGCAATGCGCCATTTGAGTGCCTTCGATACCTTCGATAGAGAAAACACCGGCTTGCTGGACTTCACACAGGAAAGCGGTTTCTTCACCTAAAGTTGCTGTCGTAGTGACACGTAAAACAACCTCATAAACGCCTTCTGACAGCTGAGTTGAAGAAGTATCTAAATCTAATTTAATTTCTGGCTGCCATTCTTGTTGAAAGATGTGCGGCGCGTTAGGTGCTTCAAATGAAACGTCTTTTGCGTAGATACGTTGAATTTGAAAAACCATTTCTGAGTTGTTTTGTTCTGACATAGTTTATGTACCTTTAACTTCCATATGAATTTTCCCTGTTATTCTTTGAGCTACAGGGGTGTTCGCTGCATTGCGCTACCCAAGTCACATACTGATGTATGCTCCTTGGATATCTTCACTTGCTGCCTACCTGTAGCCCAAATAATTTAAGGGAAACCCTGTTATTCTGAGCTACTGGGATGTTCGCTGCATTGCGCTACCCAAGTCACATGCTGATGTATGCTCCTTGGATATCTTCACTTGCTGCCTACCTGTAGCCCAAATAATTTAAGGGAAACCCTGTTATTCTGAGCTACTGGGGTGTTCGCTGCATTGCGCTACCCAAGTCACATACTGATGTATGCTCCTTGGATATCTTCACTTGCTGCCTACCTGTAGCCCAAATAATTTAAGGGAAACCCTGTTATTCTGAGCTACTGGGATGTTCGCTGCATTGCGCTACCCAAGTCACATACTGATGTATGCTCCTTGGATATCTTCACTTGCTGCCTACCTGTAGCCCAAATAATTTAAGGGAAACCCTGTTATTCTGAGCTACTGGGGTGTTCGCTGCATTGCGCTACCCAAGTTACCTATTGATATAGGCAGCTTGAGGTAACGGTAACTACTTCTTACCACGAGCCAGTGGAAGGTTTTCACCTGCCCAACCAGCAATCCCTTCTTTCAGGACAAAGACTTTTTCAAAACCGTGTTGCACGAGTTGCTCTGCGGGTTTGTTTGATTCCATGCCACTTGCAGAAACGATAATCACAGGTTTCTGTTTGTGTTTATCTAACTCACCTAAATTATTATCTTTAATTTCAGACGGCGTTAAATTAATAGAATCAATGATATGGCCTTTACGGAAGTCGTCACGAGAACGCAAATCCACAATAACCGCTTCTTCTTTATTAATCAGTGTAATCGCTTGTGAGCGAGCAATCACTTTCGTTTTAGAAAAGAGGCCTTTAAAGGTCATGACGACCACAGCAACTAATAGCGCTATCCAAACCAGACTCAATAACATGTTCCGGCTTACAAATTGCATGATTTCTTGGATCATGGGGGGCAATCACTCCCGTTAGTTAAAATCGAATATCAAAGGGTTCAGAGTATACCTGTGTGTTGAGCTAATTACAGCCAATTCACGCAAACTACTGTGTTTTTTTTGCGGTAATGTACGCAAAATTAATACCATTTTACTGAAAAATAGAATTTCTTTCTCAAAGCGGTACGCAAATATTTTACCATAAACATGCCTAAACGGGACTAACCTGTAGATTAAATAGGCGTTCAATAATAAAAAACCGTTCAAAACTAGCTATACAAAATAAATCAGTGATAATAAAACTATATTATTTGACTTAATTAGCCTTTGTTTCAGGGCAAAAGTCCGAATTTATAAGTGTTTTCAATACTATTTATTAGAGAGTGCTGGAAACCATCACTTGCAGATGAAATAATCAGTTATTGCATTTAATTGAGGTGATCTATCACAATGGCCAATACACAATATCGAATGAAAACAACATTTCTTCGTCAGGCTATTACATCCGCCCTACTTGGTTTAGGGCTCTTTGCGCTTGCCCCTACACATACCGCTTTCGCAAACCAGATCACTGAAAATAAAGGGCAATTACACGATTTACTCAAAAGTATTGCTGAAAAAGAAAAAAGTGTTAAAGAACAGCAGGCTAAGCGTTCTAACTTACTGGAACAGCTCAAACAGCAAGAACAAAGCATTTCCGCTGCGGGGCGTAGCTTACATGAAACACAAAACCAATTAAAACAGCTAGATAAAGAAATTGTTTCCTTAAATAGCAATATCAAACAGCTACAAACTAAGAAACAACAACAAGAAAAAATGCTTGCAGATCAGCTCGATGCCGCTTTTCGTTTAGGTAAACACCAAGGCCTAACCCTGATGTTTAAAGGGGAAGAAGGCCAACGGGAAGAGCGTATCTTGGCGTACTATAGTTATTTAAATCAAGCGCGTGAAAAAAACATTGTTGCACTTGAAGAAACAACTAAAGAGCTACAACAACAAAAACAATTAGAACAAAAAAAACAGGCGGAACAAAAAAGTACACTTACCCGCCAACAACAAGAGAAGCGTAAATTAGATAACGCCCGAGCCTCTCGGCAAAAAACCCTGACAGCCCTTGAAAGTACCTTAAAAGAAGATCAAAAAAATCTCGCGGTTTTAAAACAAAATGAAGCAAGGTTGCGTGACAAAATTGCTCGTGCAGAACGCGAAGCCAAAGCCAGAGCCGAACGCGAAGCCAAAGAAGCGGCACGTATTCGCGCCCAAGTGGCAGAAAAAGAACGCCAAGCAAAACAGAAAGGGGCGACTTATAAACCTTCTGAAAGTGAGCGATCACTTATGTCCCGTACAGGTGGTTTAGGGCGTCCCGCAGGCCAAGCCATATGGCCAGTTCGTGGCTCCCTACTTCACAATTATGGCGATGTCATTTCCAGTGAACTACGTTGGAAAGGCATGGTTATTGCCGCCAATGAAGGCACACAAGTCAAAGCCATTGCAGATGGTCGCGTTTTACTGGCAGACTGGCTACAAGGTTATGGCCTTGTTGTGGTCGTTGAGCATGGTAAAGGTGACATGAGCCTGTATGGTTATAACCAGAGTGCCTTAGTCAATGTGGGCCAAGAAGTTCGTGCTGGCCAGCCAATTGCTCTAGTCGGTAGCAGTGGTGGTCAAGAGCGACCATCCTTGTACTTTGAAATTCGCAGGCAAGGTAAAACTGTTAATCCTCGCCCATGGTTAGGAAGATAACCCAGAAAACTTAAAATCAAACGATTAGGATGAAATTATGTTGAAGCGCTTACCCTTTAGATTATTCATTAGTTTACCGCTGTTACTGATGAGCCTGCAGGTGAGCGCCGCAAAACTCGCGATAGTTATTGATGATTTTGGCTATCGCGCTAAAGAAGATAACCAAATTTTAGCACTTTCCCCCGCGGTCACGATTGCGATTTTACCCAGTTCGCCCCATGGCCGTGAAGTGGCGGAAAAAGCCTACCAGCAAGGACGGGATATTCTGATCCACATGCCCATGAAACCATTGAGTAACCAGCCCTTAGAAAAAGACACTCTCGCCCCCTCAATGAGTGCGGCGGAAATTGACCGTATTATTAAAAATGCTATTTCCCGTGTACCCCATGCAAAAGGCATGAATAATCATATGGGTAGCGAAATGACATCCAACCTGCCAGGTATGCGTAATGTGATGCAGAGCCTGTCGCAATCAAATTTATTTTTTCTCGATAGTGTGACTATCGGCAATACCCAGGCAGGAAATGCCGCAAAAGAATTTGGCGTCCCAACACTGCGCCGTAACATCTTTATTGATAACCACCAATCAGAAGAAGAAACACGTACCCAACTAAATAAAGCCGTTGCTTATGCGCGAAAACACGGTAGCGCTGTAGCGATAGGTCACCCGCATCCCTCTACTGTGCGTGCACTGCAAAAATATTTGCCACAACTGCCCGCTGATATCGAACTGGTTGCAGTAAGTGCATTGGTTAACCCTCAAGATCCTGCAAAGCAACCTGTGACATCACTCAGAATGCTCTCTGAAGAAGCACAGAAAAAACCTGAGCAACCTAAAGAGAAACAGCCTGACAGTGAGCAGCCAAAAGCACCAGAGTCAACTGAATCGATTGAAAGCAAACCAGAAGATGGACTTATTGTCGAAGAGTTAGGCATTTGTGAGGTCACAATACCTGAAACGAAATTACAAGGTATCGATTTAATTATGTCGATTGTCGAAAATATTTATCAAGACAAAACATTGCAACCATTGCTTAAACAAGAAGCGCCAACGAAAAAGCGCATGCTTTTTAAAACCGAATCTTAGAGGTTAGCTCCCACATACATCATTCCCTTCTGAAGGTAATAACCCAGAAGGGAATAACTCGCTAATTAATCCCAGTTTAAAATCACTTTTCCGGCTTGGCCTGAGCGCATAACGTCAAAGCCTTTTTGGAAATCATCAATGGAAAATTGATGAGTGATGATGGGTGATAAATCTAATCCTGATTGGATCAGTGTCGCCATTTTATACCAAGTTTCGAACATCTCTCGGCCATAAATACCTTTAATAAACAGTCCCTTGAATATAACTTGGCTCCAATCTGTTGCCATTGAGGCTGGAGGTATCCCTAATAATGCAATACGTCCACCATGGTTCATGGTGTCTAACATGGTTTGAAAAGCCGCAGGCGCCCCCGAAACTTCTAATGCCACATCAAAACCTTCTTTCATGCCAAGTTCGTTCATCACATCTTTTAGGTTTTCACGACTCACATTGACTGCACGGGAAACACCCATTTTTTTCGCTAATTCAAGGCGATAGTCATTCACATCCGTAATAACTACATGACGAGCGCCAACATGGCGACAGACCGCGGCAGCCATGATGCCAATCGGCCCAGCTCCAGAAACCAGCACATCCTCACCCACTAAATCGAACGAAAGCGCTGTATGCACAGCGTTACCAAATGGGTCAAAAATAGCGGCTATTTCATCGGGAATATTGTCGGGTATTTTGAATGCGTTGAAAGCTGGGATCACCAAATACTCGGCGAAACAGCCTTCTCGATTCACGCCTACACCAATTGTATTACGACAAAGATGGGTACGGCCACCACGACAGTTACGGCAGTGACCACATGTAATATGCCCTTCTCCTGACACTCGGTCACCAATTTTAAAACCTTTGACTTCCTGCCCAATCGCAACAATTTCCCCTATATATTCATGACCGACCACCATCGGGACAGGAATGGTTTTTTGTGACCATTCATCCCAGTTATAGATATGTACATCTGTACCGCAGATAGCGGTTTTACGAATTTTGATCATCACATCATTGTGCCCGAGTTCCGGTTTCGGAACGTCCGTCATCCATATACCTGGTTCAGCTTTTAGTTTGGACAGTGCTTTCATAAAAGACCTTTTATTTGATTATTTTTAGTTTTCTACCAATGCGGGTGAATGCTTCAACGGCGTGTAAAATATCCTCCTCACTGTGGGCTGCGGACATCTGTGTACGAATTCGTGCCTGACCTTGCGGCACAACTGGGTAGAAAAAGCCAGTGACATAGATACCTTCATCAAGTAGCTCTTTCGCAAAAGTTTGGGCGAGCTTGGCGTCACCTAACATAACAGGGATGATAGCGTGGTCGGCTCCGGCAAGCGTGAAACCCGCTGCCGTCATTCTTTCCCTAAATAACACCGCGTTACGCCATAGTTTTTCACGTAGTGATTGGCCTTCTTCCATCATATCAATCACTTTGATAGACGCGGCAACAATCGCAGGCGCAAGGGAATTCGAGAATAAATAAGGGCGAGAACGCTGACGTAGCCACTCAACGACCTCTTTTTTCGCTGCCGTATAACCACCGGAAGCACCGCCAAGTGCTTTACCTAACGTTCCCGTAATAATATCGATACGCCCCATTACATTGCAGTATTCATGGCTACCGCGCCCATTTTCGCCGACAAAACCCACGGCATGGGAGTCATCAACCATCACTAACGCTTGGTACTCATCCGCTAAGTCACAAATAGATTGTAAATCAGCAATCACACCATCCATTGAAAAAACGCCATCAGTGGCAATTAAAATATGACGAGCCCCCGCCGCTTTTGCTTCTTCTAGGCGTTCTTTTAACTCAACCATATTGTTATTGCTGTAACGGTAGCGTTTAGCTTTACTTAACCGCACACCATCAATAATTGAAGCATGGTTTAATGCATCAGAAATAATGGCATCTTCTGGCCCCAATAAGGTTTCGAATAGGCCACCGTTAGCATCAAAACAGGATGAATAGAGAATAGCGTCTTCCATGCCTAAGAAATCAGCCAGTTTGCGCTCTAAAACTTTATGGCTGTCTTGCGTTCCACAAATAAAACGGACGGAAGCCATTCCAAAACCATGAGTATCCATGCCTTGTTTAGCCGCTTCAATTAACACCGGGTGGTTCGCAAGCCCAAGATAATTATTAGCGCAGAAATTGATGACTCGTTGGCCTCCGACAATTTCAATGTCGGCATCTTGTGAGGTCGTAATAATGCGTTCGTGTTTAAATAACCCATCCGCTTCAATTTGTACCAATTGGTCTTGAATCTGCTGATAAAATCTTTCTGACATGATTTCTTCCTGTATAGTGACTATTTATAGAGTTTAATAATAGTCTCTGTGTGTAGCGATATTCACAGCATAAATAAGTTAAGTTTGTAGCCAAGATCACGATATTTACCTTGTTCCCATTCAGCCCCTAGTTCAATTCTCTGCTATCAATGCTACCGTCTGCGCCAAGAGATGTTATTATAGTCATCAATTGTTATTCCATTTTCTTAACCCATTTGAGGTATACCCAATGATCATAGTCACTGGTGGAGCTGGTTTTATTGGCAGCAATATTGTTAGAGCCCTAAATGCAATCGGCCGCACAGATATCCTAGTGGTAGATAATCTGAAAGATGGCACTAAGTTTGCCAACCTTGTTGACCTTGATATTGCGGACTACGCAGATAAAGAAGATTTTCTTGTTAGCATCCTTTCAGGTGATGACTTTGGCGATGTTGATGCCGTATTCCATGAAGGTGCATGTTCATCCACTACGGAGTGGGATGGCAAGTATATGATGGATAATAACTATCAGTATTCTAAAGAGTTATTACATTACTGCTTAGAACGCGAAATTCCCTTCTTATACGCCTCTTCTGCCGCCACTTATGGCGGCCGTAGCGACAACTTTATTGAAGAACGTGAGTTCGAAAAGCCATTAAATGTCTATGGTTACTCTAAATTCCAATTTGACCAATATGTTCGTGAAATCCTGCCAGAAGCTGAGTCACAAATTTGCGGCTTCCGTTATTTCAACGTTTATGGCCCAAATGAAGAACACAAAGGTGGCATGGCGAGCGTTGCTTATCATTTAAATAAACAAATTAATGAAGGGCAAAACCCGAAATTGTTTGAGGGTAGCGAAACATTCCGCCGTGACTTTATCTATGTTGGCGATGTTGCCGCAGTGAATTTATGGTTCTGGGAAAATAACGTTTCAGGTATTTTTAACTGTGGAACAGGGCGCGCAGAGTCTTTCCAAGCCGTTGCCGATGCCGTGACTGAATTTCACAAAGACAAAAATGTGGCTGTCGAATATATTGAATTCCCAGAAAAATTAAAAGGTCGCTACCAAAGCTTCACACAAGCGGACCTCACCAAGTTACGTGCCGCTGGTTACACTGCGCCATTTAAAACGGTTGCAGAAGGTGTCACTGAATACATGCAGTTACTCAATAAAGACGCGTAATTAGTATTTATGAAAATATTGGTGATCGGCCCTTCGTGGGTAGGGGATATGATGATGTCACAAAGCCTATATCGTACGATAAAGGCGCTTCATCCTCACGCACAAATTGATGTGATGGCACCACAATGGTGCCGTCCTTTATTAGCAAAAATGCCTGAAGTCAATCAAGCCATCCCGATGCCTTTAGGCCATGGTGCCCTTGAAATCGGTGAACGTCGTCGATTAGGCATCAGTTTGCGGGGAAATGGGTACGACCAAGCGATTGTTTTGCCTAACTCATTAAAATCTGCACTTGTTCCGTTCTTTGCTCACATTGCAAAAAGAACGGGCTGGCGCGGGGAGATGCGTTATGGGTTACTCAATGATATTCGCCCATTGAATAAAGAAGCGTTTCCACTCATGGTACAACGCTACGTTGCGCTTGCTTATGATAAGCAAACTATTCAATCTGCTGCTGATATCCCATCACCAATATTAAAACCTAAACTTGTCACGGTGCCACAAGAAGTCAACGAAACACTGCAAACCTTTGGCATTGATGATTCTCGCCCAATTATTGGTTTTTGCCCAGGTGCAGAGTTCGGCCCCGCAAAACGCTGGCCGCACTATCATTATGCAACGCTCGCTCAAGAGCTAATCAGTTTAAAAGGCTACCGAGTCTTATTATTTGGTTCCCAAAAAGACCATCCCGCAGGGGAAGATATTCGCCAAAGTCTAACGGATGATGCCAAATCGTACTGCTATAATTTTGCAGGGAAAACCTCGCTAGAACAAGCCGTTAACTTAATTGATGCCTGCCATGCCGTTGTCAGTAACGATTCAGGCCTTATGCATGTCGCTGCCGCATTAGATAAACCTTTAGTTGCACTTTATGGCCCAAGCAGCCCAGATTTCACACCGCCTTTATCTGATAAAGCAGAAGTGATCCGCTTAATCGAGGGGTATCATAAAGTTCGTAAAGGGGATGGTGAAAGCGGTTATCACCAAAGCCTGATCGATATCCAGCCAGAAATGGTTTTAGACGCATTAGCCCGTTTAAATATAGGTATTGAATAATGCGAGTATTATTAGTCAAAACATCCTCAATGGGCGATGTTTTACATTCTTTACCTGCATTAACCGACGCTCAGCAAGCTATTCCCAATATTCAATTTGATTGGGTCGTTGAGGAAGGTTTCGCTCAAATTCCAACATGGCACAGTGCGGTCAACCAAGTGATCCCTGTCGCTATCCGCCGTTGGCGAAAAAACTGGTTTTCTGCGCCGATCAGGGCTGAACGTGCAGCTTTTCGCCAGCAACTGCAAGCAACACAGTATGATGCAATTATTGATGCTCAAGGCCTACTAAAAAGCGCATTTCTTGTTACGCGCTTGGCACATGGCGATAAACACGGCTATGACCGCCATAGCATTCGTGAACCTCTTGCCAGTTTTTTCTACGACCACCGTTATGCTATTAGCAAGCAACAACACGCCGTTGAACGCATCCGTCAATTATTTGCGAAAAGCCTTGGGTATGTTTGCCCAGTACAGCAAGGCGATTACGCTATTGCGCAGCATTTCCGACAATCTTCAACTCGTCAGGAATGCCCTTACGTGGTTTTCCTACACTCAACCACCCGTGATGATAAACACTGGCCTGAAGAAAGTTGGCGGAATTTAATTGAATTAATGGCGGGGAGTGGCATAAAAATAAAGCTACCGTGGGGAGCGCCACATGAACAGCAACGCGCACAGCGGTTGGCAAACGGTTTTGATTTTGTTGAGGTCTTACCTAAACTCACGTTAGCTGAAGTTGCACAGCAAATTGCCAATGCCAAAGCTGTTGTCTCTGTTGATACAGGGCTAAGCCATCTAACTGCTGCACTGGATAAACCTAACTTCACGCTCTTTGGCCCTACCGATCCAGGGCTGATTGGGGGTTATGGGCAAGAACAGCACGAATTGATATCAACCAACAAGGTTATGGCTAATATTACACCAAATACAGTTTATCAACAGCTGGTTCAATTTATTTCATAAGATAAAAAATCGGCATATCGCCGATTTTTTCTTTAGATCATTTCTGCGGTGCAATAAACCCAAAGCACATCGTTTCAGGCGCGGCATCAGGCTCTGACTGGTAAATGACATCTTCTTTTTCGATGGTAAATTGCGGCCAGAACTTACGTACTTTGGCAAAATTCTCATGGGCACAATCATCGTATTTTTTACCTAATAACAAAGCACCATGCTGGCGAATTTCTGCTTCAGTGATATCACGGTTATATACATTTGGCGGCATATGTTTCTCCATCGACCAAGGTTGGATAACATGCGGCCTGTCTTTCCCATAAATAATAAACCATTGATATTGGTTATCTTCGCCACCGACGTATTTCACGGGTGTACCATAGCGCTGATACCAACGCTGTTCACCATCAGCAATTAAGGTTTTAACACCAATAAATTTTTGCCCTGCTCCGCGGATATTCGCCGCTTGCACTGTGATATAGCCGACAACCACTAAAACCCCAAAAATCGCAAAACCAATGAGTGATTTGTTAAACGGTTTTCTTGGCATCACAGTTATTGAGCCAACAAACAAAGGTGCAATAATCGCCATAAAAGGCTGTAACCATTCTGTAATCCGCCCGCCATCATGGAACGAGAACCAGCCATAAATAACAACTAGAGGGAATAAAATAATGAAATTTGCCATACGATTAGGCAATGCTTTAGGCCACCCAAGTTTCCCGCCACTGCAATAAATAATAATGGCCGCAATCACTAACGGGTAAAAAACACTAAGTGCCGCTTGAGTTGTATGGAAATTAAAACCAGGGTCAATTTGCGAATCCACCCATTTGAAAGCAGAGAAATCCGTTGCCATCAACCAAAAGAAATTAGGTAGAACTAACGCAAACCACAGTGCGATAGCCAAATAAAAGACAGGATAACGATAGCTTTGACGCGCTTGCTTAACAAAAATAGTCAGTAAAAAAACCGAGCCGACTAAAGCCAATGTTGAGTATTTACCCATTGTTGCCAGCCCAGCAAACAAGGCAAAAGGCAACCACCACGCTGGATTATCGTCCACCGCACGCAAAAAGAAATACAACACCCATGGCCACAAAGTGACTAAAATATAGTTATCATTATAAGGAATGATATCGAAATTAATGACACCTGATAAATTCAGCATCAACATTGCAAACCAAGCGAGATCACGACGCCCAGTTAAACGATAAGCCAGCTTCCAGACCCCCAACAGACCAAACGCAATACCGATAAAATGGATCAAATACCAATAAAAACTATACGAAATCCCCAAATAGATAGCTGGCCACATCAATACGCCAACAAACCAGGGATTTTTCGGGGAGCCCCATTCCCCATTCATTCCCCAATTCACAGCTTCTACCGTGTCATAAGGCACTGTTGGGTCAAAATAAAAGCTCGCTAAGATCCATGCTACGGCATAGCCTATGATCCATAAATAAACATATTTATTTGAATTTGGTTGATTGATTGCTGGCATACTGTCTTAAAATATAAGGAAAAAACAAGTACTCTATTCATGACTTAAAAAGCAAAATAGAATACCCCTATAACAAACGGTGCAGTCTACTATAGTTTAAATATAATACTAAGGTGTGGGAGAAAATATTCACTGTTCATTGTTGAAATGTTCAAGTTAGCCTATCTAAAAAAGACACTCTTGATTATTATTGTTCTTTTGGGGGTAAATATGGCTGCAATAATTTTAATAGCCGTTGCAGAGCGCCTTGGTTTTCATGTAAAACTTCTGCAGCATGGCGGCCATAATATAAACGGTAGTCTTCATCAGAAAGCAAGCTAGTTACAGCTTGGGCCATCGATTCACTATCCGTGACAGTAATCAGCCCATCTGCCTGCGTTAACTTTCCACAAATATCTTTAAAATTAAAGGTATGCGGTCCCATTAAAACGGGTAATGCATGCGCTGCCGCTTCTAGAGGGTTATGCCCTCCCGTTTCAACTAAGCTTCCACCAACAAAGGCAATATCTGCAATTCCATACAGCAACATCAATTCACCCATGGTATCGCCAATAACCACTTGAGTATCTACGCTAGGAATAGTGTTGGCACTACGACGAATAAACGTTAAGCCCGCTTTTTGAGTTAGCTCTTCAGCTTTCGTAAAACGTTCAGGGTGGCGAGGGACTAAAATAAGCAATAAATTAGGAAAACGTTTTAATAACTTTTGGTGTGTCTCTAAGACAATCGCTTCTTCACCATCATGAGTACTGGTCGCAATCCATACAGGGCGATGAGCAGCCCATTGCCTGCGAAGTGTAATGGCTCGAACGGCTAATTCAGGGGTAACAGAAATATCAAATTTTAAGCTTCCCGTCACTGTTAACTGCATACGCCTTAACCCTAACTGAACAAAGCGCTCACCATCTTCTTGGTGCTGTGCTGCAATCATCGTGACATTACGCAGCATACGCTTCACAAAGCTGCCTAATTTTTGATAACCCGCTGCGGAACGCTCTGACAATCGCGCATTGGCGATAACTAAAGGAATTTTTTGCTTATGTAATTGATTTATCATGTTTGGCCAAAGCTCAGTTTCCATGATGATCACAAGCTTAGGATCAACCTGCTTAAGAAAACGACGCATCGAGCCAGGTAAATCATAGGGTAGGTAAACATGGCTAACATCATCACCAAATGCGGACTGTACACGTTCCGACCCTGTTGGCGTCATTGTTGTAACAGTGATGGGCAAAGAAGGATAATGATGACGGAGTGCCCTGACTAAAGGGACTGCAGCGAGCGTTTCGCCAACTGACACCGAATGCAGCAAAATGCCTTGAGGCTTAACTTTACCCGCACAAAAACCATAGCGCTCGCCCCAACGTTTACGGTACGCAGGCGCTTTTCGGCTACGCAGTAAAAGGCGAACCCATATAAATGGCTGGATAAGATAAAGAAGTACCTGATATAACCGCAGCAATAACATTCGATCTGATTCACTTACCAAAATTGGCGCTATCTTACCATAAACCTTCTGCAAAAGTGTGCAGAATATGCACCTAAAAATTCACAGAGCCTCGCTAACTCTTGTTGCAACCATACGAGATAGCCGATAAGGTTAAACGCTCACATCGCTTATTTACGCTAATATTTTGAATAAGCAATAACAAACAATGAGATACTATCGCCATGGAACATAAAGCCATCTACCCAGGTACCTTTGACCCGATCACATCAGGGCACGTTGATATTGTCACCCGTGCAGCGGCAATGTTTGACCATGTGCTACTCGCGATAGCCAATAGCCAACGCAAGAACCCCATGTTCACCCTTGATGAGCGAGTTTCCCTTGCAAGGGAAGTAACGTCTCATCTTGATAATGTTGAAGTCGTGGGTTTTTCTGAGTTAATGGCGAGCTTTGCACAAAAAAAAGGGGCGAATATTCTAATTCGTGGTGTCCGTTCCGTGGCTGATTTTGAATATGAGTGGCAATTAGCGAATATGAACCGCCACTTCGTCCCTGAATTAGAAACGGTATTTTTACTCCCATCACAAAGCCTATCTTTCGTTTCATCCTCTTTAATCAAAGACGTTGCCCTTCATGATGGTGATATTTCCTCTTTTCTTCCCCCTGTCGTTGCAGATGCGATGCTAAGAAAGCTCAATAAAAAATAGCTATTACAGATTACTTTTGGCATTGCGGACAGAAAAAAGTACTACGCTGGCCTTGTTTAATACTTTCAATTGGTGTTCCGCACATTGAACAAGGCTCTCCCTTTTTACCATACACAAACAACTCTTGTGCAAAATACCCCGGTTTACCATCTGACTGCAAAAAATCCTTCAGCGTTGTACCACCTTGCTCAATCGACCGTGTTAACACGAGTTTGATTTGCTTAACCAACTCCGTGATTTCAGCCAATGTTAATGTATTGGTTATTTTTTCAGGTGAGATTTTTGTCGCAAATAAAGCTTCATTTGCATAAATATTGCCAACGCCAACCACGACTTTGTTATCCATCAGCCAAGGCTTGACCGCCACTTTCTTTTTTTGTGAGAGTTCATAAAGATATTGCGGGTTAAATGCATCAGATAGGGGCTCAGGGCCCAAGTGCGCGAGTACCGAACTATTTTCTAAGTCGTCACACCACAACCAAGCGCCAAAACGCCGAGGGTCGGTATAGCGTAAAACTTTACCGTCACGCATGACTAAATCTACATGGTCATGTTTTTCTTCAGGTAACTCTTGCGTTAAAATACGCACACTGCCTGACATCCCTAAGTGAACGATAATCCAGCCCTTTTTCAATTCAATCAGCAAATACTTCGCACGGCGTTGTACACTTAAAACAATTTCATCAGATAAACTTTTAATTTGTTCACTGACCGGCCAACGCAAACGGCTGTTTCTTACGACTGCATAAGAGATTGTATTACCGACTAAATGTGGTTCAATGCCACGACGGCTGGTTTCGACTTCTGGTAGTTCTGGCATTTTAAACCCTACATAAATCAGATATTAAATATACAATACAGTATGTGGCTCATTAAACGAAATAGGTTACCAGATAGAATCCTTTTATCCATTGGATTTCTTTGCTTCGTTATGAATGTGCTATGTTTACATTCCATACTCTTTCCTACATGATAAGCATCAATTTTTGAGATTAAATCAAAGACAATAAAGGCAATTTCGTGAAAATAAACAGCTTTCTCCTCCACCAATTTCCTTTTTTATTACTATTTTTAGTCACACTGGGAATGTTTACCAACGATACGCAGGGGGTATTAAATGTCTCAGTTGTCTTGCTTTTTTTATATACAACTTTCACACTTTTAAAGAATAGAGTTAATATCAAAACTGACCTTCTCGCTCTAATTAAGGCAAGAAAGATGCTTTTTTTATTTGGTGGCTGGGGGCTATTTTGCGCTATATTTTTTACTTATTCAGGCTTCACTCAAGAGGCCATCAAAGCATTCTTTGATGATTGGCGATATGTTTTTATTATTACTTTCTTTCTTCTCGTATTTAAAAGCGATGGTGATAAATCAAAAAAAACAATCTGTTATGCACTCATTGCCACATTGGCCTTTATAATATTTTTTATTCCAATTCTAAAACAGTTTAAAAATAGTGCTTTACCTCTCTACTTACAACTTAGATATGGTTTCGCACATTATATGACACTCTTATTTCCCTTTACTTTCAGCGCCTTATTTCTATTCAAACAAAGAATATTAAAAGCCTCTATGCTACTTCTTTCTGTATTGGCCTTCTTGTTCATATTGTATACTGGTAGCCGAGGAGGTTTCCTCTCTGTTATTATTGAAGCTGCTATTATTTTGTTTATTTTATCCTCAAACTACAAAAAACTCATTGTTAATATTGTGAGTTTTGGTGTTTTAGCAATAGTAGTTATTTTCGCCTCTTATCATTACATCCCGCAAGTAAAAAATAAAATAAACCAATCTCTATATGCGTCAGACATCACTTCATCTCGAGGTAAAATCATTGATACTCGATATCCAATTTTTACTCAAAATCTCTCATATCAATTGATGGGAGCGGGCTATGGTTCAGTCGCTTATAATCAGTTTTTATTTGATAATAATGCCCCAAAATTCAGTGGTGGAATGGGGTATTCTAGAAGTAAAAAAGAGTCATTTTACAACAATGATGAACCTTTCTTTCTAAATATTAGCTATAATATAGGCCTAATTGGATTAGTTCTGTTTTTGGTAACATTTGCCATCAATATGAGAGACTTATTTAAAAGTATTCAAGTTGAAAAAGATATTTTTAATGTTGGGATATTTGTTTCATCTATCGGCTACTTTTTAGTTTATTGTCTATTTGAATTTATTTTTATCGATATCTTTATTTTATATAATATTTTAACGGCTATTTTTATTCGAAAAATACTAATCAAGTAAAGAAAGGCCCCGTATAAACGTAAATAAACAGGGTTTTAAAATCAAAATATCTTTTTAACTAAATACTTAAATGTTGTAGACAGAAAACCTAAATAATCTCCATTCTTCCTTAAATGTGATTTCTTTCTTGATAACTGTTTATACCCTTTTGGCTTTATTAAATCGATGTCTTTCCATGGAGACTGGCGCCTTGCCTCTTCAAAAAAAGCATATTCCTCATAAAATCTTGCCCACTCATGAAATGGTTTAGTCAAGCCAACAAAGTGAATAAAAACAACATCTTGAGTTATTTTAGGGATGCTGGATTTTTTCCCTATATACCAGTCTAAAGAGAACATATAATTAAAATTCTCACTAATATTAACTAGCTTCGTATTTAATAAAATATTCAAGGCATCTTGGTCTGGGTGACTAAAATCATTATCACTAACTAACTCAATCACTTTATTTGGAATATTATATTCAGCTAATTTTTTTACTGACATATATAAAAAGCCAGAGTTAAAATACATTGACATATTCATTGGCAATGTTTTTTTCTGGCTACAAAACTTATCTTTTACCGCGTACAAAAAAATATTTTCGTTAAACTCTAATGAATCAAGATAAGATAGATTACCTTTACAGATAATATCTGCATCTAAGTACAATAACTTATTGATACTTTTTCCTGCTAAATAAGAGATAATGATCAGGCGAAAATAGATTGCAGAGCTCCAGCCTTTCGATGGCAAAGGTAATGATTGAAATTTTTCGTTATCAATCAAATAAATAGTTAACCTATGTTGCGTTCCTTCAATCAAGCGATGAAAAAGCAATTCATTTTTTAATTTATCAATAAAAACATGGAAATGAAAACGACGTTCAGTGTTATAGATAAGAATTGAGGATATTGAAGTACCTACACCGTATAAAAAATTTTCATCTACACCATAAGCGATATGAAAAAAGTCTCCATCACTGATGTTGGTATCTGAGCTTATTTCTATTTTTGATTTTATCATCTCATTACTTAACATCATATGTTCCCATTGCAAGCTTTTTACCATTTTAACTTTAACGCCACTTTCTATAAGTATCATCAATAGTATAAACTATTCTTGGTTTGATTTTAGGTTATTCACGTAGTTTTACACTTTATTCTTTTCACGGAAAACATCATAGAACCAATGCACTAAATGATAATAACTATCATTCCCCCGTTGTTAACAAATTGAAGCTCACCTTTATTCATTAGTAAACACAATACCCATAACTCTAAGTAGTCCCCTTTTACTCGTGTAAATACTTTAGTTTTCCTTTATAATCACGAAGTAAAGCATTATACAAAACATACTCTATAGAAATACAATAAGCTCAATGACTAACGAGTATAACAGTTTTATTTTTAATCACATGGCTGCTCTATGATACAAAAACCAGAGTTAAAAAAAACCTTATTGGTTTTATTTTCCTTAATTATCCTAGCCTCTATAGCTAAACTTATGTTACTAGGCTCGGGGAATGCACACCCTACAGTAAGGGAAATAACGTTAGTTTGTTTTTTAATTATTATATTAAGCTCTTCAAATAAATCTTACTGGTACATAGGATTTCCAATTGTATTGGTTAATGCTATATACACGCCTATTGGCTTAAACTTCGGTGAGCCTACTTATCAATATATTTCATCTGTTATTGCTACAGATGCGATAGAGTCCAAAGAATTTTTCACTTAAATTCCGATAAAAAATTATCTTTTTTCGATAGTGATTGTAGCTGGGTTTATTTTCTATCGAAAGATAACCGTTAAGAATGGAATATACTTTTATAAAAATAGAACACTACTTGTTTGCTTAGCTATTCTTGCATTGATTAACCAGTCTCCTTTTAAACTTTTTGATAATATGTATCAATCAACACTAAATGTAAAAAAGGAAGTTGATAGCCTCAGTGAGTTCACTAAAAATAGTGAATGGGGAAAATCAACATTAATAAAGGATAGGACTCAATATGATGACTATGTTTTAGTTATCGGCGAGAGTGTTCGCCGAGATTATATGAGCGCTTATGGGTACCCAATAGATAACACCCCATTTATCAATAAAACTAATGGTATAATAGTTGAAGGATTAACTTCTGGTGGAACCAATACCGTTTCTTCGTTACGCGTAATGTTAACACAATCAAGTACAGAAAGCTGGGAACCCAACTATGGGCAAAATTTTGTTGATTTAGCAAAATCAGCTGGCTATAAAGTTTACTGGATCTCAAATCAAGGTTTTCTTGGTGAATTTGATACACCAATAACGTTTATCGCCAAAAGGAGTGATGTTAAAAAGTTCAACAAGATGGGGGCCTTTAACTCCAACGATTCAAGTGACTTTAGCTTAGTAAATATGTTTAAAGATGAATTAGAAGAAAAAGTAAATAAGAATCAAAAACGGTTATTTGTCATCCATTTATATGGTTCTCACCCTGATGCTTGTGCACGTATTGAAGATTATGAAAATAAATATGTCACTAAAGATAAAAAATATACGAATATCTCATGTTATGTCTCAAGTATCGAAAAAACAGACAATATCCTTGAATCAATTTATAATATATTAAAAATACAAGAAAAAGAAAATAATCGTAGTTTTTCAATGTTATACTTTGCAGACCATGGTGTTTCGCATACCATGATTGATGATGAAATAAAATTAAACTTAAGTAATTCATCTACTCAAGTTCTAAGAACTCCATTAATGGTATTCAACTCTGATAGCTCCAAAAAGGAATATATAAAAACAAAAAAATCAGGAAAATTATTTATACAAGGTATAGCAAATTGGCTGAATATCAAAAATAGTAAGATTCAGCCTAATTACAGCCTATTTACAGAACAAAAAGACAATGATGGATATAATTTTGAACAACAATTTGAGAGACTAAGAAATGGGGATACTGACTTACCCATTGATGTGAGTGAAAAATAGCTTAGAATTCCCTATTTTGCCTATTAATGTTAATAGGCAATTTTCAATCAAGATCAATTATGATAAGTTCCCTAGACAAATCAAATAATAAAAATGATTCAAATATATCCTCCCTAATTAAATTAGTCCTTAACAAAGTTATTTTTACATTATTCATTTTCATTAAGTTTAGCTGGCATGTGCTAGCAAATCCAATTAAATTAACTGAGTGCCCATCACTAATAAGTTTTATAATAAAATCTTCAGATATCGTATCCACACTTTTTTCTATCATAGAAAATGCGTCAATTAAATTTTCTCTCGGATGTCTAAGATAAATAATATTAGGGTACTGCCTTGACAATTCTCTTATTTTACCAAGTAATAAATTAAAATTTTCTTCATTTTTATCTCTCAGTATATCCTTAAATTTTGACCCTATAAATATGTTAATATTTTCTTTCTGAACGTTATTTTTAAAATCAAAATCAAACAAATTAATCTTCACCAATTTAGATTTAACATTTAATTTTCTATTATTATCTAAAATAGTATAATGAACATCACTCTCATTAATTATTCTCTTTATACTATAGTTATTTTGATAAAATAGTTTAGTTAATTTATGTTTTATTTTTCTTTTTTCCTTTAATTCCAAATCAATATTTTTAATTGTATTGATATTTAATATTCCATCATCAAATGTTCTAATAATAAAATCACTTTTTATATTTGACAATATATAATGAATAGTTAAATCATTTGCATTTGCAAGATACACAAAAAGGTTTCCATTTTTTATTTTGGAAATAAATCTCATGATATGCTTGAAATTAAATATCCCATAATCCATCCCAGAAATTAAGTAGGAATCATATTCAGTAAGAATATTTTTCCTTATCCCATTATTAATTATAGAATTTGCTTTGAGATACAAAACATGAAATTCATTATCAAAAACACTAAATTCTTTTTTTATTTTTGAGACTATACTTAATTGCAAAGGTGAGCATACAATAAATATATGATTATTCATTGTCTCCTCCAACTTTATCTAAGAGTTTTAATTCGTGTAAAATAGCATTAACTATATCACTCACATTAAGATTACTAATTCCTGTTGACTCTACTATTTGTTTAGACTTAGCACTGATGAATCCCCTAATGATTTTGGTAAAAATCATTAAGTTAAGGTGGATACACATCTTGTCATATGATCAAATGGTTTCGCGAAAAATCAATAATCAGACAACAAGATGTGCGAACTCGATATTTTACACGACTCTCTTTACCAATTCTGCCCCGAATTACACTTAAAACGACTCAACAGCTTAACGTTGGCTTGCCACGCATTACTTGACTGTAAAACTCTCACTCTTACCGAACTTGGCCGTAACCTGCCAACCAAAGCGAGAACAAAACATAACATCAAACGAATCGACCGATTGTTAGGTAATCGTCACCTCCACAAAGAGCGACTCGCTGTATACCGTTGGCATGCTAGCTTTATCTGTTCGGGCAATACGATGCCCATTGTACTTGTTGACTGGTCTGATATTCGTGAGCAAAAACGACTTATGGTATTGCGAGCTTCAGTCGCACTACACGGTCGTTCTGTTACTCTTTATGAGAAAGCGTTCCCGCTTTCAGAGCAATGTTCAAAGAAAGCTCATGACCAATTTCTAGCCGACCTTGCGAGCATTCTACCGAGTAACACCACACCGCTCATTGTCAGTGATGCTGGCTTTAAAGTGCCATGGTATAAATCCGTTGAGAAGCTGGGTTGGTACTGGTTAAGTCGAGTAAGAGGAAAAGTACAATATGCAGACCTAGGAGCGGAAAACTGGAAACCTATCAGCAACTTACATGATATGTCATCTAGTCACTCAAAGACTTTAGGCTATAAGAGGCTGACTAAAAGCAATCCAATCTCATGCCAAATTCTATTGTATAAATCTCGCTCTAAAGGCCGAAAAAATCAGCGCTCGACACGGACTCATTGTCACCACCCGTCACCTAAAATCTACTCAGCGTCGGCAAAGGAGCCATGGGTTCTAGCAACTAACTTACCTGTTGAAATTCGAACACCCAAACAACTTGTTAATATCTATTCGAAGCGAATGCAGATTGAAGAAACCTTCCGAGACTTGAAAAGTCCTGCCTACGGACTAGGCCTACGCCATAGCCGAACGAGCAGCTCAGAGCGTTTTGATATCATGCTGCTAATCGCCCTGATGCTTCAACTAACATGTTGGCTTGCGGGCGTTCATGCTCAGAAACAAGGTTGGGACAAGCACTTCCAGGCTAACACAGTCAGAAATCGAAACGTACTCTCAACAGTTCGCTTAGGCATGGAAGTTTTGCGGCATTCTGGCTACACAATAACAAGGGAAGACTTACTCGTGGCTGCAACCCTACTAGCTCAAAATTTATTCACACATGGTTACGCTTTGGGGAAATTATGAGGGGATCTCTCAGGACTTAGCATAGTTTGGAGCACATAAAAAATCCGTGTTGAACCCATCATTAAATACTGAACTATAAAATGCTAGCAAAGGAATATCCTTGCTATTTGCTAAATGAACAAAAGATGTATCTGAAGAAATACAAAAATCACAAAGACTTAATATTGCAGCAGATGAAATAAAGCTCTCTGTTTTAAAAAAGTAAACATTTTCATCAATATTAATATTTTTCACTCTGTGTTCTTCGCAGAGTATAATAATACTTATATTCTTTTCTTTTTTTAACTTACCTAAAACTGCATTAACTTGCTCATCACTAAAACTTCTTTCTAGGGTTGATGCGAATGGGCAAAATGCAATTTTTAAATCTGACGTTGGAATATTACCTAGTAGTTCATGGGCTTTTTTTATTTCACCATCTGGTATGTTAACAATATATTGCCCTTCAATTTTACTATTAAAGAATTTTTTTAAAACATGATTATAATAATCAGTTATATGAATATCATTTTCTGAAAGAAAATTATCACTATATTTACTTGGATTTTTAACATTAAAACCACTCAAATACTTATACTTCATTTCACTTAATAGTTTATAATATCTATAAGAAAAAAACCATCCACAGTGACTATAAGGATCCACAACTAAATCATATTTTTGCTGATTTGTTTTTTTTTCATCAATGCAAAGTACATTTCTCACATCTTTATTATTAGTGAATATGTCAAAGTTTTTTTTAGCAATAATAACATCTATGCTCTTATTTAACTTTTTTAGTTCATGAATAAATGAGGTTGCCATTATTGCATCACCAATTCCAACATTAATCAAAATCAGACATACTGAATTAATACTCTCTCCTTCCTCGTAACTAGCTAGTTTTAGCATATTAGTCTGCTGAATTATTGATTTTATTTTATATTTAAATTCACTAAAACTCATATTGTCACCTAACATAGAAATTACATATAGCTAATGAATATTATCAAACTACCTTTTTTAGTAAATATTTTAGATAATTTTTGATACATGCAAAATATCTTTTCTGATAGCTTAAATGCTTGGCACAATAGCGTAAATGATTACTACTCTTCGCTTTTAATAAGGGAATATCTTTCCATGGAGATGCATTTTTTGCATCTATAAAAGGCTGAGCAGTGGGGTAATTGGCCCATTCATGCCAAGGCTTAGTCGGTCCAATATAATGGATCAAAACAGTATCAGATGTTATTGGATTTTCTTTTTTACCTTTTTGTAGCTCATAGTTGATGCTGTATTGGGTGTTATATTTCCCATCAAGATAAATAACTTTCTCTGTTAAGAGCATATTTAAAATATCCTGATCGAGATAAGATAGTTTCGCTTTAACGGTCTCTTGAGAAAGTAATTCCATTGCCTTAGTCGATATATCAAATTTTGACCAATTGACTAAATTAAGAACCAAAAAACCTGCATTAAAATAGCCAGAAGCAATACTTGGGATCCCTAAAGCATCGGCCCGCTTTTGCCACCATACCTTGTCTCTTTCTGGTACTACTGCTGCAATCTCATCTTGTTCAAACTGAATATCTAATAGCGGTTTCAATGAGCCTTGGCACATAATATCCGCATCCATGTAGATCATCCGTTCTAATTGATTCGAAAAATAATCCGCAATAATAAACCTAAAATAGGTAGCATAGGACCAGTTCTTAGTACTCGGTAATGATCTTAGTTGTTCACAATCAATAAGATATATTTTAATACTAGTTTTGTATTGTTCTGCAAGCGCCTTAAACAATCGAGATTGTTCATCATCAAAATAGTCTGTAAAAACATGAAATGAGAATGAAATATCAGAATTTGCTTTTAATAATGATGCGATGGAAATCCCACAACCATATAAAAAATTACGGTCAATACCATACGAAACATGCAAGCTATCATCACCAATAACCGTATCAGATGATGATAAATCAATCTGTTTTGTAACTGCATTTTCCTTATTGAAGAACATTATTCTATCTCTCTAATTTCGATTGTATTTACAATGACTTTCTAATCGTACGTTCTTTTATCTTTTCAGCTTTACGACTGACTTTTCCAATAAGTGCTTGCTCTTTTTTTAAAATTTCTTTTAATGGTAAGGAAAAATAAATCTTCATAAAACGAAAAATATCACGTTGGGTAAGCCCAATATTTAGCGAAGAATAATAGAGGCCAATTAAATCTTTGTCACGCCAACGCATTGGGACTGATTTTCTCAGTTGTGCGCGGTGCAAATCAATCACGGATATTTTTAAATCACCTTCATTTTCGGTGAAAGGTAAATGGAGTAGAAAATGGCAAATATAACAGTCACGATGATTAATACCCGCTTTATGCATACCACGAACCATGTCAGCAACTCGGCGAATAATCATTTGTTTCGTACGAAATAACGGGGGCTCATTTAACCAATTTGCACAATAATCTTCCAAGCTAATGGTTGGCGTTAAGTCTTCTGTAATAATAAATGAATGGCGACGCAGCGGATTTACCCCTTTTTGCCCAAAGGCACGTCCATTCATCGTATCGACACCCACTTGTGTAAGCCGATGAATCGCATTCCATTCTCTATCTGCACCTAAAACAGGCAACCGAAAAGAAATCAGATTTTTCAGGACTTCTTTTAAGGTTGTACCATAATGAATTTTGATAAAATAACTACGACTTTCAACCTCAAAACGTAGCGTTTTTCGGGTCTCTAATGCACGAAAAACCTCACCTTGCAGTTTATCCGCTTCAATAAATGGATCTTTATTTTTCCAAAGCTCATCAAAAGGTGATTTTAATTCAATCATTTTGGCATCCTAAAATAATATCAGCTGCCTTTTGCGGTAGACTATATAAGTCTTCCGTATCTGCAAACTTTTGGGCATTTTTAACCCACGTCATGCGCTTTTCTGTCTCTTCTAAACCATTTTGTAACGCATAATTGAGTTCTGATTGCTCAAAAGGTTCGTTAATAACGACTCCACATTGCGCTTTTTGAATAAACGAGGCGTAACCACACACTTCAGTAACAATAATAGGTAAGCCCGCAGTAATCGCTTCCAATAAGACAATACCCGCAGCTTCTTGGTACGCAGGGTGCATTAAGATATCGGCCGCAGCCATTAATTCTGCAATATCATTACGCCCACTAAAGAAAGATACCTGCTGGCTAATACCTAATGATTGTGCTAACTGCTGGTATTTTGACGGTTTATCTTGGCCTACCACCATCAGCAATGTGTTTTTCTTGATGTTCTCTGGTAGTGCAGCAAGAGCCCTTAACGTACGGTCAACACCTTTACGCTTAAAGTCAGAGCCTACTTGCAATAGCAAAAACGCAGATTCTGGGATTTGGTTCTTTTGGCGATAAATCCGTTTTGCATCAGTAATTTGCTTATCGTATTTACGATCCAAAGCAATACCTGGTGGCAACATATGGAAACGCACATCTTCAGTTTGGTAGTGCTTTTTGAAATGTTTGATTTGATGTGGTGTTAACATTAATAGTTGTGTGGGTTTATCCACATCAAAAACGGCTTTTTCGAATGCCGCATAATGCTTATAACGTGGTGTCAGTTTATAGAAAAAACCTTTTTCTTCAGCAACTTTCTGTGCATAACACACATCCGCAGCATAATAAACATCCAAACCAGGCATCTTATTAAAGCCAACAATACGGTCAACAGGGTGCTGCTTAATATTTGCGAGTACCCAGTCACAATATTGTGCATTTCGACCATGATTGGTGCTTGAAGACACGGGGACAATGACAACCTCAAACCCATCAGGTTTTTCGCCTTCCCATGATTGGGTATACACTCGAATATGATGACCCCGTGATTGGCATTCTGTCGCAATGCGCAAAAAATCGCGCTGTAAACCACCAAAAGGGAAGTATTTATACAAGCAAAATGCCAATTTCATATTAATACCTTGTCATCATGGAACGGATATTCATTGGCAACAATTTTTCCGTTGCTTTAATCACATCTGAGGCAGGAATAATCGAAAGATATTTTTTATTTCTATCCAATTCATCCCGTGGTGGCATTGCTTCGTAATCACCCGCCCAAAATTGTACTGCATTATCCGTCCATGGGCGCCAAAATATGTGATTAGTTGCGCCAAAAAGACACACAATTGGTGTATTTACAGCTGCGGCTATATGCATCGGTGCTGAATCTACACCAATAAATAATGCAGCATGGGCAATCAATGCGCCAAGTTCAGGAAACGTCGTTTTACCCGCTAATTCAGTCACTGGCTTTGTTCGGCAACCATTCGCAATATTATTGACACATTCAAGATCTTCCTTGCTTGGCCCAGAAGTTAATACCACTTGGTAACCACGCGATTGCAATGCATCAATGACTTCAGAGAATTTCTCATCATCCCAGCACTTAAAAATTTGCCGCGCTGTTGGCTGAATAACCACATAGCTGCTATGCACGCCTAAGTCTAATAGCCTTTGGTCAATATTTTTCCAATCATCCGCTGTGTAAGACATCGTTAGATTTGTTTTAAGTTCTTTTAATTCTAACGGTTTAAGCACAGATAAATTATTTAAAACAACATGCTCCCCTTCGGGGATAGTTAAATGCGTGAAGCTGTTACGCCAATATTTAGAATCACGATGACTAAACTGGTGCGAAATTTTTGTTCCCGCAGGAATTGAACGCACCAGTAAACTTACCATCCACTGATCTGCTAAATTAACAACCAAATCGTATTTATTTTTACGCAGCACTAAAAGCAATTTAATAAAATTGCACGCTTTACTTATCCCACTACTTTTTTTATTTGCCATCCCATATAGCGCATTAATTTCGCTGTTTTCAGATAGGATAGGGAGCGTATCCTGATAAAGCAAAACATCAATTTCAGCATCAGGATATTGGTGTTTTAATGAACTGATAACTGGCGTTGTCAGCAACATGTCCCCATGAAACCGCATCTTGATAACAAGAATTTTTTTAAACTGTTTTTTCACCAGGCACTCTTAGTCAGGTCTATGTATAAAAAGTAAAAGACGATAGATATTCGACAATAAATATCATCATTAATTCAATCAATATTCGCTATGTTACTACTTTCAGAATAATGGTCATAGCCTCCTGTGCGCATATCGCCATTCAATTAAAATTTAGGCAAAAAAAAACTCAGCCTAGGCTGAGTTTTTAACGCAGAAAGCAAAATTATTTGATTTTTGCTTCTTTGTAGATCACATGCTTACGAACAACTGGATCGAATTTTTTCAGTTCCAGTTTTTCTGGCATTGTGCGCTTGTTCTTCGTAGTGGTATAGAAGTGACCTGTACCTTCAGAAGAAACCAGCTTGATTTTCTCGCGAATACCTTTAGCCATTTTTTAGCTCCTTAGTACTTCTCACCACGGGTACGCAGTTCAGCAAGAACAGCATCAATACCCTTTTTATCGATAACACGCATACCTTTAGCAGATACACGCAGTGTTACGAAACGTTTCTCAGACTCAACCCAGAAACGGTGAGAGTGCAGGTTTGGCAAAAAACGACGTTTGGTCGCATTTAATGCGTGTGAACGGTTGTTACCGCTCATTGGACGCTTGCCGGTAACTTGGCAGACTCGTGACATGTCTATTCTCCAAAAATCTAATCAGCTCGAGCTTTTTTGTTCTGGGTATGGCCGCCTCGTCAGGCTTAGGAGCCCATCTCAGCAAACTTTTAGTGACTGAAAAAACCGTTTATACCTAAGTAAAAAATTTACTGAGATAGGCCCTTCTCGCCAAACCCAAGATCCTTAAAGGTGGCGTAGTATACGCTTTCAATCGTTTTCACTCAAGCCCAACAACGTAAAAGTTGTCATTTTTTAGGCAAAAAATGATTTTACAGCCACCCTCGCTCTGCAAAGGAGACGCATCGTTTGTGCCCAACAACAAAATGGTCGAGTAATTTCACTCCCATAATGGAACAAGCGCTCTGGATCCGTTCAGTGACTTCTCTATCTGCGGCGCTGGGTTCAGGATTACCTGATGGGTGGTTATGCGCTAAAATGATTGAACTTGCATTCATTTTTATTGCAAAACGAATAATTTCCCTTGGATGAACTTCAACGCGGTTTAATGTGCCCTTAAACATTTCTTCATAACAAATAATTTGATTTTGAGTATTTAAAAATAACACAATAAAGACTTCGCGTTCTTGCCCCGCAAACAAATCAAGCAATCTAGATTTTAGGAGGTCAGGCCCACTCATTACATCCTCATGCAGAAATTGCTCCGAAAAAAAACGACGAGCCAACTCGCTAATGGCTTGCAACTGCGTGAATTTACAGCTTCCCATACCTTTACATTGCATTAGCTTCGTATAATCGGCTTGAATTAATAAATACAAAGAACCGAACTCCTTAATTAGCCGTTCAGCAAGTTTCAAAACTGGCTCTCCTTGGCTCCCCGTTCGCAAAAAAATCGCTAATAATTCGGCATCCGAGAGCGCTGCTGCACCATAAGCAAGTAGCTTCTCTCTGGGCGGTAAGTTTTGGTGTTCATTCATGATATTATTCGTCCTTGAATTCTCTCTCACCACTTTTATCGAGTTTTCAGTGAATCACAATTGCGCTCATAAGGCTTTGCGTAGCGCTTCGCAAAAATAATAAGTTGATGCAAAATCGAGCGCGCCACCTAAACGTGCAATGTGGTAATATGCCGTTCATGTTGAGCAAAGTGGATAAAAATAATGAATCAACTATCACTATTGGGTAAACAGATAGTTATTGGTATCAGTGGGGGCATCGCCGCCTATAAAATTCCAGAACTAACGCGTCGCTTACGTGATCAAGGCGCGGTCGTACGTGTCGTCATGACTCAAGGTGCGAAAGCCTTTATTACCCCTCTGACTTTACAGGCAGTCTCTGGCCATCCAGTCGCAGACGATTTATTAGATCCAGCGGCTGAAGCAGCAATGGGTCATATTGAATTAGCAAAATGGGCTGACTTGATTATTTTAGCCCCAGCAACTGCTGATTTAATTGCTAGGTTTAATGCAGGTATGGCAAATGATTTGCTTACCACAATATGCCTTGCTAGCGCTGCGCCGATTGCCGTTGTACCCGCAATGAATCAACAAATGTATCGGGCCCGTGCAACACAAGATAATTTAATCAGATTGAAACAACGCCAGTGTATGATTTGGGGGCCTGATGAGGGCAGTCAAGCTTGTGGTGATATTGGCCCAGGCCGCATGATTGATCCGCTCGAAATTGTTCGTTTGGCTGGTGAATATTTCAATCCTAAGCTAGATTTACAAGGCATTAAACTGATGATCACTGCGGGCCCAACTCGTGAAGATCTAGACCCAGTGCGTTTTATCAGCAATCACAGCTCAGGAAAAATGGGGTTTGCTATCGCACAAGCAGCAAGCCAACGAGGGGCTGATGTGACATTAATTTCAGGGCCAGTTAACCTCCCTACACCGATGAGCGTTAATCGAATTAACGTGATTAGCGGCTTAGATATGTATGAAAAAGTGCACCAATCTATCGCTGAGCAAGATATTTTTATTGGTTGCGCTGCTGTTGCAGATTACCGAGCCAAAACGGTTGCTGAAAATAAAATAAAAAAACAAGGCGATGAGTTCACGATTACACTGGTGAAAAACCCAGACATTGTCGCAAGTGTTGGGGCTCTTACGAAAAATCGCCCTTATGTTGTGGGATTTGCAGCTGAAACCCAAAATGTGGAAGAATATGCTCGCCAAAAACGACAACAAAAACAATTAGATTTAATTTGTGCCAATGATGTTTCCCTTGCAGACAACGGTTTTAATAGCGATAACAACGCATTACATCTATTTGATGCCAACGGTGAGACTCGGTTGCCACATAGCAGTAAAATTGAATTAAGCCACTATTTACTTGACGAGATACTTCAACGTTATGAAAAAAATTGACCTAAAAATCCTTGATAACCGTATCGGTAATGAATTTCCTTTACCAACCTATGCAACAACAGGTTCAGCAGGTTTAGACTTGCGCGCTTGTCTTGATGCACCTATTGATTTAGCGCCAGGTCAAACAGAATTAATTCCAACAGGTTTAGCGATTCACATCGCTGATGAAAGTCTCGCTGCAGTTATTCTTCCCCGTTCGGGGCTGGGCCATAAACACGGTGTTGTACTCGGGAATCTTGTCGGACTTATTGACTCCGATTATCAAGGGCAACTCATGGTTTCTGTTTGGAATCGTGGTGATAAAACCTTTACTGTTGAGCCAGGCGAGCGCATGGCACAAATGGTTTTTGTCCCTGTGGTTCAAGCTGAATTTAATATTGTTGACGACTTTGATGCAACAGAACGTGGTGCAGGTGGTTTCGGTCACTCAGGTCGCCAATAAATAAAATATTCTGATATTTAATATGCTATATAGAACCTACTTTAGGTTCTATATTTATGAATCAAAACAATCAGTCGCATATTACTAAACAGGAAATTGTTCAAAATTTACTTATACTCTCTACATTTTTAAACCTATTTTGCTCTGTAAGTCTCTTTACTAAGAGCAAAATTTTGGATAGTTTGTTTTGCTGTTTTAGCAGGGGTCTTATTAGACATGGCAGAAAAAGCGACAACACAAAAACGTAACAGACGTGACGAGATCTTACAGGCTCTTGCGTTAATGTTAGAAAGTAGTGATGGTAGCCAACGCATTACGACTGCAAAACTTGCAGCCTCCGTTGGTGTTTCAGAAGCAGCGTTATATCGTCATTTTCCCAGTAAAATGAAAATGTTTGATAGTCTTATTGGGTTTATTGAAGATTCACTGGTCTCGCGTATCAATCTGATTTTAAATGATGAAAAAGATACCATCATTAGAATTAAATTAATGTTAGCGTTAATTTTAGGGTTTTCAGAGAAAAACCCAGGCTTAACACGTATAATGACAGGCCATGCGCTCATGTTTGAGCAAGACAGGCTACAAGACCGAATTAACCAATTGTTTGAGCGAATAGAGTCTCAATTGCGCCAAGTGTTAAAAGAGAAAAAAATACGTGATGGTCATGGCTTTATCCATGATGAATCGCTACTTGCTTCTCAATTACTTGCTTATTGCGAAGGTATGTTATCACGCTTCGTACGTTCAGAATTTCGTTACCGACCGACTGTCGAATTTGAAGCGCGCTGGCCTTTAATTTTAGCTCAGTTACAATAACAGTTATTAGTACTACTCACCCCGCCCGTTTTTTGGGCGAGGGGATTTTTTTAAATACCGTACTGTTCTCTATAAGCTTTCATTGCCACTAAGTGTGCTTCCATACCTTCTTGTTCAGAAAGATACGTAATCAAATCACTCATCGTAATGATTGAATAAACCTTGCAGTTATAGTCACGCTCAACCTCTTGTACGGCTGAGATTTCCCCTTTTCCTTTTTCTTGACGGTCTAAACACAACAAAACACCATTGAGAGTCGCTTTTTGCTGCTTAATAATTTCCATTGATTCACGAATTGCAGTACCTGCAGTGATCACATCATCAACCACAACAACACGTCCTTGCAGAGGGCTACCAACTAATACACCACCTTCTCCGTGATCTTTTGCTTCCTTACGATTAAAGCAATATGGCATATCGATATCATGATGCTCAGCCAATGCAACTGCCATTGTAGTTGCAATGGGAATACCTTTATAGGCTGGCCCAAAAATCACATCACACTCAATTGCACTCTCTTGTAGCGCTTGTGCATAAAAACGACCGACAAGTGCCAGATCACGCCCAGTATTAAATAACCCTGCATTAAAAAAATAAGGGCTTTTTCGACCTGATTTCAGCGTAAACTCACCAAATTTCAATACCTGTTTTTTCATGGCAAGTTCAATAAAATCGCGCTGATAGGCTTTCATTGGTCATTCTCCTCATTGATGACGATTATGTATATTAAATTTGTTATTTTGCTAATTGCGTTATCTGCCATTTAGCAGACATAAAAAAGGCGACTTTTCAGCCGCCTATTTAAACATTAATTTATTTCAGCGCTTCTCGCTGAGCTTCAAAAATGGTGTCGAGCCCTGTTTTGGCTAATGCTAATAGAGCCAATAATTCTTCATGGCTAAATGGTTCGCCTTCTGCGGTGCCTTGCACTTCAATCATACGGCCATCATCCATCATCACGACGTTCATGTCCGTTTCTGCCGCAGAGTCTTCAACGTACTCAAGGTCGCAAAGCGCTTCTTGGTTCACAATCCCGACCGAAACTGCAGCAACCATCGACTTCAGAGGACTTTTTGCAATTTTCCCCTGAGCAACCATATTATTCAGTGCATCCACCAGTGCCACACAAGCACCTGAAATCGCCGCTGTACGTGTACCGCCGTCAGCCTGGATAACATCACAATCTAAAGTGATGGTGAATTCACCCAATTTTTTCAGATCAACAGCTGCACGTAATGAACGGGCAATCAAACGTTGAATTTCCATTGTACGGCCAGTTTGTTTACCACGAGCCGCTTCACGTTGGTTACGTGAATTTGTTGCGCGAGGTAACATGCCGTACTCAGCGGTTACCCAACCTTGACCTTGACCTTTTAAAAAGCGAGGTACACCCTCTTCAACCGTTGCATTGCATAACACCTTCGTGTCGCCAAACTCAATAAGAACAGAGCCTTCTGCGTGTTTTGTATAATTGCGCGTGATGGTAATCGGGCGCATTTCGTCCGCTTGTCTATCTGCTGGGCGCATGGTGTTATCTCCGTTATCAACTCAAATTGGGACGCATTATACGTCCTTAAAACGATAATGCCTATCCTGTCATCTCTCATAGCGTTATAATCCCATTATCTTATCGATAATAGGAACGAATTATGATCCGTAGTATGACCGCTTTTGCCCGCCGTGATATCAAGGGTGAATGGGGGAATGCGGCCTGGGAGCTGCGTTCCGTAAACCAACGTTATTTAGAAACGTATATCCGTTTACCTGAGCAATTCAGAAGCCTTGAACCCGTTATTCGTGAACGCCTTCGTTCACGCTTAACGCGCGGAAAAGTGGAATGTAACCTGCGTTTTGAATTAGACGGTGCAAACCGTGGCGAATTAATTCTCAATGAACAATTAGCCCGCCAATTAATTAGCGCAGCAAATTGGGTCAAAAATTACAGCCACGAAGGTGAAATCAACCCGCTAGAGATTTTACGTTGGCCAGGTGTGATGTCGGCTGGCGAGCAAGATTTAGATGCCATCAGCGAACAGTTAATGGCTGGTTTAGATGAAACTATCGATGCTTTTATCCAAAGCCGAGAAGCGGAAGGTGCTTCATTGCATGCCTTAATTGAACAACGCCTTGATGGTGTTTTAGTTGAAGTGGCAAAAGTTCGTCAACATATGCCAGAAATTCTGCAATGGCAGCGCGATCGCCTTCAAAGTAAGCTCGAAGAAGCGGAAATCCAAGTGGATAACAACCGCTTAGAACAGGAGCTCATTTTGCTCGCCCAACGTGTTGATGTTGCTGAGGAATTGGATAGATTAGAAGCGCACGTTAAAGAAACGCGTAATATCTTGAAGAAAAAAGAAGCCAATGGGCGCCGCCTTGACTTTATGATGCAAGAATTTAATCGTGAGTCTAATACGTTAGCATCAAAATCGATTAATAGCGAAGTCACCACTTCCGCCGTTGAACTGAAAGTATTAATCGAACAAATGAGAGAACAAATTCAGAATATTGAGTAATCTCTCTGACTGTCATGCATGACTAAGCCAATTAATGCTCTGTGTAAATTGGCTTTTTTTATTTTACTGAAATATCCAAATAACCTGAAATAGGTGGATCCCCCCGCAATTTTGGAATAAAAATCGCATAAACTGCCTTAAAAATCCTATTTTTTGAAAATCCTTAGGCGCTCAAATAATCTCCACGATAAACTATCTTTCTTCCCCCAAAAAATCACTTACTCAAAAATTGGAGAGTCAAATGGTGCCGCAACAGCCTTTTGAAGATATTAGAAAAACGGATAATTCGGGAAATGAATACTGGTCAGCGAGAGAGTTGTCTAAACTCCTCGAATATTCGGAATATCGGCATTCTTACCTGTTTTAGAAAAAGCAAAAGAGGCATGTTTGCAAAGTAGACATGCCATTGAAGACCATTTCGAGGAGATCATCGATATGGTCGAAATTGGTTCTGGTGCTAAACGAAAGCTCAAACGAGATAACATCCAAAGTAAAACAGAAGCGAATCAAACTCACTTTGAAGTTGGCCAAAAAGTGAGAGAAACACTTGGCGGTACCATGCCAGAAAATCTGCCTACCCCAGAAAAAAGCATAAGACAACTCGCTCAAAAAGAGGCGAAAAAAAAGAAAATTGATAAATAACGTCTATGTTAAATCTAGAAATACGTCGGCATTTCTAGATTTAACTATTTCCCACGGCAACAAACGCTTAATTTACCCATGCTCCCTCAGAAGCATAATACATTGATTAATAACAAATTAATCTTTGATAATTGTTTTGTCGAAAAAACATGAGCTCGCTCATAAATTCACCAAATGTTTTGATTTCAATCACAGATAACAAAACAGATCTTTGACAGGCCAATAACGGGTTATTAACATCCATCTTGTATACAAGTTGAATTCAATATAAATACAATAAAATTAATTACCTCTACAGACCAATAAAAAAGGTAAGACTATGTCATACAAAGACTCTGTGATAGCACCTACAGCAAAAGACACACCAGGGCGTTTACGCTGGGGTTTAGCAGCAATATTTTTTATTATCGGTTTAATTGCCTATATGGATCGCGCCAACATTTCCATTGTTGCGGAACATATGATGACCGATTTAGGTATGAGTAAAGTCCAATTTGGTTTTTTAGGCGCATTATTTTCTCTTGGTTATGCATTAGCACAAATTCCAAGTGGAATATTAGCGGAACGCTTTGGCAGCCGGTTAATTGCGACAATAAGCTTATATGTTTGGTCTGCGTTTACCATTCTAACGGTGGTTGCACCGACTTACCTCTGGTTATGTATCGTTCGTTTTTTCTTTGGTGTTGGCGAGGCGCCTCTATACCCTTCAAATGCTGTCTTTAATACTTGGTGGTTTCGTCAAAATGAAAAAGCCAGAGCGGCAAGCTTCTTATTGGCAGGCTCTTATTTTGGCCCAGTCATCGCTCCTACCCTTACTGTTTTCATTATGATTTCTTTCGGTTGGCACGCTGTTTTCTATATCTTTGGAGTCATTGGTATTTTAATTGGTTTGATCTGGTACTTCTGCGCTCGCAATAAACCAGAACAGCACCCTAAGATTTCACAAAGCGAAATCGCATTTATACAAAGTGGCCGAACAATCAGTGAGAATGGCGGTGAAGATGTCAAAGCTCCATGGCGTAAGTTTATGAAAGAACGTCCATTTTGGGCTGTAGGCTTTCAATACTTTTTTGTCGCCTATATGACTACGTTATTTATGATTTGGTTACCAACTTACCTCCAAGAAGCACGCGGATTTTCACTAACTCAAATGGGTGTTGCGGCAAGTTTCCCATGGTTAGCCATTTGTATTGCTGTGCTTACCGCGGGTTCAGTATCTGACTGGCTACTCAATAAAGGCTACTCCCAATTAGTGGCAAGGGGCTACATCGCCATTACTGGTTTTATCCTGTTTATTGTTGGGATTTGTGGTGCTGCTCAAACGGAGAGCGCTGTTGTAAGTGTCGCATGGCTAACCCTTGCCCTCGGTGCTTTAGGCCTGCCCGTTGTGACTTCGTGGGCAATTGCCGCTGATAAAGGCCGTCAATATGCAGGATCAGTGAGTGGATGGATGAATCTGTGGGGCAATTTGGGTGGTGTTATTTCTCCAATTTTATGCGGCTGGCTTGCCCAACACTTTGGGTGGACGGTTGCCTTACTTTTCAACGTGATACCTATTAGTTTAGCCATTATTTGCTGGTTCTTCATTCAACCTGATAAACCTCTAGCAGCGGCTGTAAACCAAGATTAGTTTTACTCATACACTCTAATATAACGAATAAAGGTGCCCTATGTTTACGTTAAATCCTCGAGTTACCTGTTTTAGCCAAGAAGTGATCGAAAGCTGCCGCGATGTTTGCCCGTCAACAATTGGCCATATGACCGATTTTGGCTTCATCAAAACACTACGTCCACAAATTGAAAAAAACCAGTTCATTGGCCACGCAGTAACTGTGCGAATTCCACATATGGACTCTTCAGCAGTACATAAAGTCTTTGATATTGTTCAAGAAGGAGATGTTGTTTGCATTGATATGTCAGGAGATTATGACCGCGCCTGTTGGGGTGAGATGGTGTCCTATATGGCGCGAGCGAAAAAAATTGCTGGGGCTGTTATCGATGGTTGCGTAACTGATATCAAAGCGCTGCGTGAGATTGGTGTCCCTGTATTTGCTCACAAAGTCAGTCCGCTAACAACTCGAATCCTAGGCATTGAAGGCGCAATCAATGTGCCAATCAGTGTCGATGGCGTCACTATCCACCCAGGTAATTTAATTATTGCAGATGGTGATGGCATTTTAGTGGCTGATGAAGTGACATTGCAAGAATATCGCCAACGCGCGCTTAATGCACAACATGCTGAAATTGATGTCAAAAAACGCATAGATGCAGGTGAAACCTTAGCCGCTATCTCAGGCGCTGCAAAATATTTCGAATAAGGAGCCAACATGAAAGTTGCAATTGCCCAACTAGCCAGTAGCCCTAATAAAGAACAAAACTTGAAAAAAGCCTGTGATGCCATACAAAAGGCGGCTCAAGGCGGAGCAGATTTAGTTCTATTACCTGAAATGTTTATGGCATTTGTTCCCGCGGATAGTGGTATCAGCTATGCGGATGTCGCAGAGAACGTTGATGGTCCTTTTGTTTCTCAACTAGCCAAAACAGCAAAAGAGTATGGAATTTATGTGGTTTGTGGTATTTATGAACGGGCTGAGAATGAACCTAAACGCGCGTTTAACACCACCATTATGTTAAACCGCCAAGGGGAACTCATTTATCATTACCAAAAAACGCATTTATATGACGCATTCTCTTATCAAGAGTCACTCAATATCATTCAAAGTCATAATGAATTGAAACCTGTCGAAACCGAATTTGGGAAAATTGGTATTTTAGTATGCTATGAGCTGCGTTTCCCAGAAGTCGCCCGTAAATTAGCATTAGCAGGGGCAGATTTACTCCTAGTCCCAACAGCTTGGGTCAGTGGTCCTCTCAAAGAAGAGCACTACCAAACCCTAGTAAAAGCCCGTGCTCTAGAAAATACCATACCTGTTTGTGCGTGTGACCAAACCAGTAATATTTTTATTGGGCGCAGCTTAATTTGTGATGCTCTTGGCGTAACAATTGCTTCTGCAGGCTATGATGAAACCGTGTTCTTCGCTGAAATTTCCCCCGAGCACACAGCTGAAACTCGTCAAAAATTGCCCTGTATGGAAAACCGCCGTCCTGAATTATATTAACGCAATCAAAACTGGCACGGATGCTGGTTTATTATCCATATTATCACCAATAATTAACCGCCATTTGCTTATTATCTAAACAATATAAAGTTGGTACTTTACTTGTATACCAATCTATTCCTTTCTATACTCACTGAAATTTCTAATTTTGATACAAGATCCTGATGAAAGATAAACCACTCAGCCAACAAGCCTATACGGCTATTAAACATAAAATTCTCAGTAAGCAGTTTGGCGAGGAAAGCTATACCTCTGAAAACAGCTTAGTTGAAGAACTTGGTATGAGCCGTACTCCAATTCGTGAAGCGCTATATCAGCTACAAAATGAAGGTTTGGTTAAAATTATTCCACGCAAAGGGGTATTTATCCAAAAACTGTCCTTAAAAGAAACGCGGGATAATTATGATTTACGTTTAGCCATTGAGTCTCATGCAATTAAACTCGTCCGTGATTATTTAACTGAGGAACACTTCGCTTGCTTAGATGCGATAATTGAACAGCAAAAAGCGCTACTTGCCGAAAATAATTACCAAGGTTGGATTAAAGAAGATGAGCGCTTTCATCGATTCTTTTTAGAGTTACTCGATAACACTGTCTTTTTAGATTTAGCGGATAATATTCGCCAGCGTGTTTATTTTCAGCCAGACCCCATTTATCGTAATGAATATTACTTTGAGTCTACACGTCAACATCAACAACTTGTCGAACAACTCAAGCAAAAGGCTTTCAGCCAAGCAGAAGAAACTCTGACAGAACATATTCTACGAGGTAAACGTAACTATGTTTAGCGTTGAGTTGCGCCAAAAAGAAAAAGCCAAATTAATGGCTTTCTCTTTTTACGTTTTGTTCGTTATGTTTAACAGATTATCTTAGCTGGATTTGGCTTCCTTCATTGCCGCGTCTTTATCATGACTATAATGGAAGGTAAATTGGAAAATAATCGCTAAAACAATTGTGTAAGACGAAAAGACCAGCCAAATCATTTGCCAATCTTTAATACCGTCAACAGTATAGTAATCGACAACCAACCCGCTGAGAATTGCACCAAAATAAGCACCGACACCATTCACCATGGTCATAAATAACCCTTGGGCACTCGCACGCATTCGTGTATCGACTTCTCGTTCAATAAATATTGAACCTGAAATATTAAAGAAATCAAATGCACAACCATACACAATCATCGACATGATTAAGAACATCAAACCAATCGCTGATGGATCTCCGAAGGCAAAGAACCCAAACCGCAATGTCCATGCAAACATACTTAATAACATAACGGTTTTAATGCCATAGCGTTTTAAGAAGAATGGAATTGCTAAAATAAAACACACTTCCGCCATTTGCGAGATAGATAATAATATGGAGGGATATTGCACCACTAAACTATCTTGATACAGCGGATTGAGACCAAAATCATGTAAGAACGGGTTACCAAATGTATTGGTTATTTGTAAAACCGCACCAAGCAACATAGCGAATAAGAAAAATACAGCCATTATTGGCTTCTTAAATAACACTAACGCATCTAAGCCTAGCTTGCTCATCCAGCTACTTGAAATGGCTTTTTTATTCACTTCAATTTTAGGTAATGTTAGGGAATATGCGGCTAATAGCAGCGAACATCCCCCTGCTATATATAGTTGCATACTGCTGAGTTCAAATTTTAATAAGCTAATACTCCACATGGCGACAATAAACCCAACCGTTCCAAATACACGAATTGGAGGGAAGTTACTGACCGAATCCAATTGGTATTGGCTTAGTGATGAATAACTAATGGTATTTGAAAGGGCAATTGTCGGCATAAATGCCATCGCATTTATCAACATCACCCAAAACATCACCGATGAGCTGGTGACTGTAGCGGCATAAAATAGTGCAGCTGCCCCTATCAAATGGCAGATCATATATAAGCGATTCGCTGGGATATATTTATCCGCAATAATGCCGATAAGCCCTGGCATTAAAATAGCCGCAATGCCTTTAGAGCTATAAACTAAACCAACTTCAGCACCTGAGAAACTCAAAGTTTTCATCATGTACGAGCCGAGCGTAACTAACCAACTTCCCCAAACAAAATATTGCAGGAAAAGCATGATTTTCAAGCGGGATTTAATGTTCATACGAAGCTCCGTTTGGAGTTACATGTGTTTATTTTTATTTTCAGCTCAGCGATAGCCACCCCCATTAAAATGACGGCAACACCTATAAACTGAATGAATTCGAGGGGTAATTGCAGAACAGTCACTGACAGTAAAATAGTAACGGGCAGCTGCATTGAGCTCACAATGGTCGCTAAGCTTGTACCAATCAGAGGTGTGCCTTTAGCAAACATCCACATACCGAAGAAAGAACCAAAGAAAGCCAGAGGTAATCCATAAGTAAAAAATAGCGATTGAAACGTTGATACACTAAATAAGAATGTTGGTGGCACGATAATAGAGGTCAAGATTGCGCCTCCCGTCACCATAATTGCCGAGCGCATCATCGGATCCGTTTTTACAGCCAATGCGCCACTCACATACACCCGTATCGCATTTGATAATGCTGCACATAATCCTAATAGCACGCCTGCCCAATGAAATACGATATCTTGGCTATTTAATAACCCTGTCGCCAGTATGGTACCAATTAAGATCACTATTACAGAAACAATTGTCATTAATGGTGGTATTTGACGGTTTACGACAGCATTAATCGCCACTCCCATCCATGTAAATTGCAGAAATAGCACCACACCTAATGCTGGGGATAAATACTGCAACGATGCGTAATATAATAACCCCGTTAGGCCCGTCGTCGTCCCCGTTAACAACATCAAAAGACCTTGTTGCCGAGTTGGCCACATTAAGCGAGCTTTTTTCACTAATGCGCCGACAACAACAAAAAACCATAACAAAATTGCACCAAGTACCGTTTGGCTACCGATTACATCATTCAAGGAATAACCTGCGCGATAAGCCAGTACAACTAATGTTGAAAGAATGCCATAACTACAAGCGCCTAAAGAAACTAAAATCAGACCTTTAAATTTCATTTCAATATTCACCTTATTAATAATTACAGCATCTTTATTTTATTTTGAGAAAAAGAGTCTTTAAATTAGAAACGCGCAATCACACCCGTGACGAGTTTCAAGAATGTCGCTTTCACTTTTTCTGCGGTTTCAATCACTTCATCATGGCTTAATGGTTGTTCCAAAATTCCGCATGCCATATTAGTTAAGCAGGAAATTCCTACGGTTTTAATTTGTGAATGATGTGCAACTAATGCTTCTGGTACTGTCGACATACCGACTGCATCAGCCCCTAATGTTCTGATCATGCGAATTTCCGCTGGTGTTTCGTAAGTCGGGCCTGTCCACCATGCGTAAACCCCTTCACGTACAGAAACACCCTGTTCAGAAGCAACATCTTTGATTGTTTGGCGTAACTCTTTGTTGTATACCTCGCTCACATCCAAGAAACGAACACCCAACTCAGGGTTATTCGGCCCCATTAATGGATTATTTGCTGTCAGGTTAATGTGATCGGTAATAATCATCAGGTCACCTGGGTTAAAATCGGTATTTACCGCGCCACAGGCGTTAGTGATAATTAATTTTTCAACACCGAGTGCTTTCATCAAACGCACAGGGAAAGTCACTTGGTCTAATGAAAAACCTTCGTAATAGTGAAAACGGCCTTTCATCGCAACTACCGTTTTGCCAGCAATCGTACCAATCACTAATTCATTCGCATGGCCAACAGCCTCAGACTTAGCAAAATGAGGCACTTCGCTATAAGGAATATGAACCGCATTCTCTAGCGTATCTGCAAATGGGCCCAATCCAGAGCCTAAAATAATCCCAACAGTTGGCTTTAATTCCGTACGTGACTGAATAAATTTCAGGCTTTCTAAAATATCTTTCGTCTGGTGCATGGCTATCTCCAAATTAAAATCGAATACTGATTGTTGAAATCGATCATAGCGTAATTTAGAAACAGAACAGCGATCTTAATCTCATTTTAAGAAAAAGATTTTAGGTATGATGTGCGGCATAATGCAGAACTTTATATATAGATTTGCTAATCTTAAGCCTAATGGTTGGAACGAAAAGGAGTGGGGCGCTTGTTACATACATTATTAAATGAATTTCGCACCTCAAAAAATTCAAAAACACAAAAACTGAAAGTGCTTTACCGATTAGTTCTCAATCACGGGCCAATTCGAGCCGAGATGCTCGCTACACTCGCGAGTATGAAGCCAGCCACCTGTGCAAGATTGCTAGATGAGCTGAGTAAATGCCAATTAATTTCAACCTCTGAGCTGGGTGAATCCACTGGAGGACGTAAGCCCATTTTGTACAGTATCAACCCTGCGGATGGTTACCTTGTTGGCATTGAAATGAGTGATATCTATTCCACTATTGTTTTACAAAACCTAAAACTCGAAATTCTAGGGATGGTGAAAGTCAAATATGAGCACCTTGAAACGGCTGAGAACATGCTCGATCATCTGCTTAGTAAAGTTGACACCCTCCTTGCAGGACATCAACTAAGTGTAGAAAACCTGCTCGGTATCGGCATTGCTATCGACCATATTTTAGAGCGTGACAAACTCCCCTATCATCAATATAACTCGCGCATCAAAGGGCTCTATAACTACATCACGCAAAAAGTACCGTGCTTTGTGCTACTGGGAAGCGGGATCAGTTTTGCCGCATTCGCCGAATACCGTTTACATTATACGTCTGATAGCCAACGATTTTTATTTACCACCTGCGACACGGACATTCGCAGTTGCACGATCATCAATAATCATTACGCACCCGCACCAATTAGCACTGCGCAGGCATTTGGCCATACAACGATTGATATTAATGGGCAACGCTGTGAATGTGGCTCGTTTGGCTGTTTAAAGCAATACAGCTCGTTGTCCGCCATAAAATCTCGGGTGATCCAACAACTCCGATTAGGTAAAAGCTCGGTCATTAATGATCTTGTTAATAATGAAGCAGATATTAACTACCACACAATTTTCCAAGCGCTGACATTAAACGACACCATTTGTCTCGAAGCTCTTGAAGAAGCGGCTTATTATTATGGAATCGCTATCGCGAATGCTATTTTAACGACTCAAGCAGATGTCGTTGTTTGTGGTGGAACCTTAACACCAAAAAATCATTTCTTTGAGATGACGAAAAAGTCCGTTGAAGAAAAATTAGCCGCCTTCCCTCATATCAAAACACGTATTTATGCAGCTAATGACTCTTATGAAATTGTCGCACAAGGTGCTGGGGGAATGGTAATGGAAAATTACCTTTCAGATTAACGACTTCTTTCATTAAGAGAGATAGAGTGTAGAATAAATCCACTATTTTATACTCTATCACGCAAAATGAGGGGATCATGAGCGAATTTGAACATATCAACGATACTGTAATATCACCGATATTACAGCAACTTCACAGCAAATCTCCTCTCGTTCACTGCATGACCAATGATGTCGTTCAAACCTTTACCGCAAATGTTCTGTTAGCGCTAAATTGTTCCCCTGCCATGGTCATTGAACCTGAAGAAGCTGAGCAATTTGCTGCCATAGCAAACAGTTTATTAATTAATGTGGGAACACTCACGACGGATAGGCAACAAGCAATGAAACGCGCTGTACATAGTGCAAATACCGCGGAAAAACCTTGGGTTCTTGACCCTGTTGCTGTTGGTGCTCTCACTTTTCGTACCCGCTTCTGTCATGAGCTTCTTGGCCTTAAACCTGCTGCAATTCGGGGCAATGCATCCGAAATTATGGCATTAGCAGGTAACAGTCTCGGTGGTCGAGGGGTAGACTCCCTAAACTCCACAAATGATGCCCTTCCTGCAGCAAAATCACTGGCCAAACAAGCGAATACCATTGTCGCCATCAGTGGCGAAATTGATTATGTCACTGATGGCAAACGCACAATTGCTATCGCAGGCGGGGATATTTTAATGACTCGCGTAGTTGGGACGGGATGCGCACTATCCGCTGTCGTTGCCGCTAGCTGTGCGCTATCTGGTGATAGGCTACAACATGTTGCAACCGCTTGTGCACTAATGAAACAGGCAGGGGAAACAGCGACACAGCGCTGTCGCGGTACTGGTAGCTTTATCCCTGAGTTTTTAGATGCACTTTATCAATTAAACCCATAAATTCACCGATAAGAAAACTCAATTTAGTCTATAACCGAGTTTTCTTACCTCGCAACTTTCTAGACCAATGGCGAAAGTTATCCCTAAAACGAATAAACCGATAAGCCCCGTTTTTTTTGTCTGGCTCAATACCATAAAAACGTTTTAAGGCGATTAAATCATTTGCTTTACATATGGTTAAATTTCCGTAATCAGACAAATCAATCACTTTCAGTCCATTCTCTGTCAAAACAAAGTTTCCTGCATGAATATCATTAGAAGATAAACCATAGCGATGAAGTTGGTCGATAACCGATTTCATTTCAGCATAATAAGGTGTTAGATCATCCAATTCTGATAGGACAGTTCCTTCAACATATTCAGCAATAATCCACGTTTCAACTGATTCACGGCATTGCATTTTTTCTGCCACAAAATAGATGTCATTTGTAACAGTGCAGCCCTGATTTTGTGCGGAGACTAAACGCATTAATAAACGTGAATAAAATGGGCCAGATAACATACGCATTACTCTTTTTTCAATGCGTTTATCCCGCTCTTTTTCACATTTGATAATATAATTTTGGCCATTTAGTTGAATACGTTCGACACTTCGTTCTGCATTTCCACTGCCTAAATCTTTACCAACAATTCGTCCATCAATATAGTCAGTCATGACTTGCCAAAAATCAATTTCACCTGCTTTTTGGTAAGTTATGAAGTCACCTCTTTGTTTTTTTATAATTTTTTGCATGACAGAGCGCCCGCTTTTTAATCAATCGGCGGATGCTAACAAATGAAAAAAGACATTTCTTAGCGATTCTTGCAAAAATGGTTCAAAAATAAAGAAGTTGTGGAATACCGCACAAAATGAGCGGTTTTTAGGAAGGAAAAGGTGAAAAATAGGCTGGCAAACTGCCAACCCATTCTTACTATTAATATTTAGTCATTACCAAATAAATCACGGGTATACACTTTATCTGCCACATCTTCGATTTCAGGCACCATACGGTTAGCCAAAATGATGTCGCACTGGGCTTTAAATTCCGCTAAGTCATTGACCACTTTTGAACGGAAAAACTCGGTTTCTTTCATCACAGGCTCATACACCACCACTTCAATGCCTTTGGCTTTGATGCGCTTCATGATGCCCTGCACCGCAGAAGCACGGAAATTATCTGACCCTGCTTTCATCACTAAGCGATAGACACCGACTTTACGTGGTGCTTTGGCAATAATTGCGTCCGAAATGAAGTCTTTACGCGTGCGGTTGGATTCGACAATCGCGTTAATCAGGTTGTTCGGCACATCATCGTAGTTAGCGAGCAATTGCTTGGTATCTTTCGGTAAACAATAACCGCCGTAACCGAATGATGGGTTATTATAATGACTGCCAATACGCGGGTCTAACGAAACACCTTCAATAATTTGGCGTGCATTTAAACCGCGGCTTTCTGCGTAAGTGTCTAGCTCATTAAAATACGCCACTCGCATCGCTAAGTAAGTGTTAGCGAACAACTTAATGGCTTCGGCTTCAGTTCCATCAGTAAATAACACCGGAACATCTTTTTTGATGGCGCCTTCAAGTAGTAAATCGGCAAAAATTTGCGCGCGCTCAGAACGCTCACCGACCACAATACGGGACGGGTGCAAGTTATCCCATAATGCGCGGCCCTCACGTAGAAATTCTGGAGAGAAAATCACGTTGGTATAACCAAATTCTTCCCGTAAACGTGCGGTAAAGCCGACAGGAATGGTCGATTTCACGATAATCGTGGCGGTTGGGTTGATTTCATTTACATCATGAATAACCGATTCCACCGATTTAGTATTGAAATAGTTAGTTTTTGGGTCATAGTCTGTTGGTGTAGCAACAATAACGTACTGCGCACCCGTATAAGCTTCCACTTTATCTTCCGTGGCGCGGAAATTCAGTGTTTTTTCCGTTAAAAACTGCTCAATCTCCGTGTCGACAATGGGTGATTGGTGGTTGTTTAACATCGCCACTTTTTCGGGAATGATGTCCACAGCAACCACTTCGTGGTGTTGTGACAGTAACATGGCGTTAGATAGACCGACGTAGCCGGTTCCTGCGATTGCTATTTTCAAACTTGCCTCTCAAATCCTGCTACGGATATTACAGGTTGTTGATATTATTGATGGTAATAAGAACGATACCAATCAACAAACGCCTGAACACCCTGTTCAATAGAAACCTGTGGGCGATAACCTGTTACATTAAACAGGTCTTCAGTATCTGCCCACGTTGTGTACACATCCCCAGCTTGCATCGGTAAAAAGTTTTTAATTGCTTCTTTTCCAAGGGCTTTTTCTAACGCAGAAATAAACTCAATCAACTTAACGGGCTGGCCGTTACCAATATTATAGATGCGATACGGTGCGCTGCTTTGCGCTGGTGATGTCGAATGATTGTTTGGGTCTGCTTGAGGGATTATATCGGAAATTCGTATCACCCCTTCGACAATATCATCAACAAAAGTGAAATCACGGCTCAGATTGCCGTTATTATAAACATCAATAGCTTCGCCCGCTAAAATGGCTTTAGTAAATTTAAATAACGCCATATCAGGACGTCCCCATGGCCCATATACCGTAAAGAAGCGCAAACCTGTTGTTGGTAACTGATATAGGTGTGAATAGGAATGGGACATTAATTCATTGGCTTTCTTTGTTGCGGCATACAATGAAATGGGGTGATCTGTAGGCATGTCCGTGGTAAATGGCGCATTATCCGTCACACCGTACACAGAACTAGAAGAAGCATACACCAGATGCTTCACTTTCGCTTGACGGCAGCCTTCTAAAATCGATAAATGCCCAGTTAAGTTGCTGTCCGCGTAAGCAAATGGATTTTCTAACGAGTAACGCACACCAGCTTGAGCGGCAAGGTGGATCACTCGGTCAAACTGCTCTTGGGTACATAGTACTCTGACCGTTTCACGATCCGTCAAATCAAGGTGAATAAAGCGAAATAAGGGGTGTTGCTCTAATAAATGTAAACGAGATTGTTTAAGGCCCTGATCGTAATAGGCATTTAGGTTATCAATTCCAACGACTTCATGCCCATTTTCTAATAAACGCTGACACAATCTAAAACCAATAAAACCCGCACTTCCCGTGACCAAGTATTTCATATTTATCGTCTTCTAGCATTAAACCATTCACAAAGCTCAATAGAGCACCAAGTTTCACAGAAAAAATTAACTTAATTTAAGACAAAAAAAACAGTGAATGGTTTTATGGTTAGAATAATAATGTGTAAAAAAGCAGTGAATTTTAAGGAAGTATTAAGATTTCAAAAATCGACATAAAAGAAAGCCGCAAGTTTGCTCCAACCTGCGGCCAATCATCACAATTTATTGAGTACCGCTTTTATCTGCCGCTTCCAATGTGCGATAAATGTAATTACGGTAACTATCTAACAATTTTTGGTCTTCACAATCATTGAGCTTACCATCACATAAATGACGCATTTTGATATTTGCTTCATAGAATGGAGAAATCTTTAAGTTTGCTCTTTCCAGCAAAATTCCACCCAAGAATGAAATATCGGTTAATTCCCCTGTTTTGATTGCAGTACCTGATTTTAAATTGTCCCGCAATGTAAATTGCGTTAAATACGCAGGGGATGAAAATGGTGAATCGTACTGATTTAGGCTAATACCTGGTTGATGGTCCCCAAAATATAAAAACATTAACGGGCGGTCGCGCTTATCAATAAACTCAGCGAAATCTCGCATCGCCCCATCGGACGCGGTAATTTTTTCCATATAGTGGCTAAATTCACCAGCTGCATCTTGATGCTTAATTTTATCTTTTATACCGAAATCATCACTATGTGTTTCTTTATAAGGCCCATGTTCATACATGGTTAAAGAGAAAATAAAGACTGGCTTATCCGTTTCTTTTGCTAAGATTTCTTTGACGTACTTCAGCATGTCGTCCGTGCTAATAGTCCATAGATTATCTTGTAATTTCCCTGGGTAGCCAAGTTCCTGGGGCTGAATAATTCTATCCACGCCTAATGTTTCATATGCATGACCCGAATGATAAGCCCCTTTATTAAATGGCGTCAGCACAACAGTATAATAACCATTGGCTTTCATTTCTTTAAATAAGCTATTTTTCAAGTTATCGACAATAAAGTAAAACACACCACTTTTTTGTGCCCCGAAATCATCACTATTTAACCCAGTTAACGCTGAAAACTCAGATAACCAAGTGCCACCACCAAAGGTTTGGACTCGCATTTGACTATGAGCAGTGACCCCAGCATCCTGCTGGAACATAAATAAATTAGGGAGTTTCGTGCCTTCTGGCAAATCATAAATGTGCGGGTCAACCGTTGATTCTTGCAGTAATAAAACAATGTCTGGCTTTTCTGACGAGGTGCTATTGTTTAATGAGACTGTCGCCGCTTTTTCGATAAAGTAGTCAGCGGTACCCACAAACTCAGGAGATTGGTAACTGGAATTTTTTGCGGACATAATGATATTAGTCACAGTCCCGCGGCCTTTTGGCAACGTCTGGGACCATCGGTCATAATAATGGGAGCTAGCAAAATTAGCGCCAAAATAACCCACAACAACCAGTATCACACCTAAAATGCGTGAAACATGTGATTTGCTCGACTTAATTAAACGCCAACTAATGGCACCATTAACGACCAGTAGAATTAATAGCCCAACTAGCGCAACACCTGCTAACCAATAATGGCTTAACGTGCCCATATTAGAGGTGTCTGTCATAATATTAATATCAGTGAAGAAAAGCTGTTCTTTGTAATAATGGACTTTTAACTGATTTAGGAATTTTATGATAATAAACAGGGTACTGGTAATTACGACAGAAAATAACCAGCGTGCGGTTAATACCATTAAAATACCAAATAACACAGCATATACACTGAGCGATATGAGTGCAGGATAAATCACGCTACCTTTCTCAAACACCAAGAAAAGAGAGCCAATAAAGATCAATGCTAGATAAAAGCCTGCAAATAACTTTTTCTTCATCAGTTTTACCACAAGTTTAATATGAGGGGTTTGCTATGAGGCACCACTATAGCGGATCAAAACACTCAATTTATTCAACGAAAATGCCTTTATCTCGTAAATAGTGACCATCGCCTTTACGACGAGTAAAACCGCTTTTGTCAAAAAACTCAAGAATTTGTATCGCAAGTTTTCGACCAATCCCTAACTCATTACGAAAATCAGCAGCAAAAATGACGTCATTTTCCAAACAATGACGGTGGATTAGTGATGCGAAATGATTAATTTGCTCATGGCTATAATAACGATCACGAACGATAGCAGTAATTAACCCCATTTGAGCCGCTTTTTTGAGTACTCGGCGCATAGCCTCTTCTTCATTCCCAGTTTCTACTGCTAAATCACGTACCCACCATGCCTCATTGCGCGTCAATAAAGGGAAAATTTGTTGCCAAATCACTTCCTGCTGGGCATCAAAAATAAGTCCATGCTGCGGCATATGCAACCAACCGCGCGTTTGCTTAATCGTTCCATTTTCAATCAAGTCATTAATTAATTTGAAAACTAACGCATCACTCATTGAAGGCAGTGCCATACGTTTTAAACGCGCTTTTCCAACGCCTATCTGGTCGCTATGTACTTCATTAAATTTTTCAAGAGTTTGAATTAATCGGTCTTTCGCAGTTTGTGCTTTAAACGCAGAGAGAACGCTATTTCCAACATGTTCTGCATCCGTTTGCACTAATATGTTTTCAAGTGCATCACCTGTTAACTGCCTAGCCCAACCATAATCTTGTAGGTTTAATTCACCTTGAGGAAGTTGCAACTTGAAATGCGTTAGCTCATCATCTTCTTTCGACAATAAAGCTAACCAATCTAAAAATTCTGGAAGGCGCTTTCCTCGACGAGGAGAGGTTAATCTGAGCACTCTAGCCCCCCCTAATGTTTGGCGGGCACTGATATCTCGAATAATCAATCGGTCATTATCAGCTAACCATAATGGGGTATCTAAAATTAACTCGGCAAGAACAGGTGTTTCCCCTTGATCAACCAATAAAGAAACTCGCCCAGTGATATGACTTGCACCATGGTATAAGTGGACAGGCTGCCAATGCTTAATTAGCGAGTCACACTCCAGTTCAACAATCACACGATTAGCAATAAATGCAGGTTTTTCGGCCAGTAACCAATCACCTCGGGTGATATCTTCTTTATCAATATCACCTGAAAGATTTAATGCAACACGGTCACCCGCCTGTGCAAAATCTGCAGGTTGATTTTGCCTATGGATCCCCCTAACGCGCACTTGCTTATCTGCGCCTGTCACCCACAATGAGCCGCCGACTTGAACTTGGCCTGCAAGGGCCGTTCCTGTAACAACAATCCCTGCACCTTTAACATGGAAAACACGGTCTATCGCTAAGCGAAAACGGCGTTGTAAATTTTCATGTGTTCCACTTTGCTGATGTAACTGCTGCAAGTATTCGCGTAATGCATCAATACCGCGGCCATCTAGGGTCGAGGTGATAAACAAAGTCGCATTAGACCAACCTTGTTGAGATAATTCAGCTTTAACCTGTTCAGCCACCTGTTCGATACGTAAATCATCAGCGCGGTCTGCTTTCGTTAAAATAACCGTAAGATCTTGGCAACCTGCAAGCCTTAAAATAGACAAGTGCTCAAGAGTTTGCGCCATCACGCCATCATCACACGCCACGACGAGAAGTGCATGATTAATCCCGCCGATTCCCGCCAACATATTAGCTAAGAACTTTTCATGCCCTGGAACATCAATAAAACCAATAGCACTACCATCACGTTGAGGCCAATAGGCATAGCCCAAATCGATAGTCATCCCACGCTTTTTCTCTTCTGGAAGATGCGCAGTATTTACGCCTGTAATTAGTTGAATTAATGATGTTTTTCCATGGTCAACATGGCCTGCAGTTGCGAAAATCATGAAAGTAAAACCTGTAATAATGTATGTTCATCATCGAGGCAGCGCAAATCTAGCCACAGTTTCCCATCTTTCATTCGTCCAATCACAGGTTCAGATAGTTGACGCCAATGAGACGCTAACTGCTCCAGTGTACCGCCTTTACCATTGAGAGGCGCAAAGGTAATCGCAAAGCTTGGCAATCTATCAATAGGTAATGAGCCACTACCAATTTGTGACAAGCAAGGTTCAATTTCAACGATAAACTTGTCACCATAGAATGCCTGTAAAGCCACTAACACATTATCTGCACTACGACGAATTGTCTCAGGGTCACGCGTTAACCAACGTAATGTCGGTAAATCATTAGTCAGTTTTTCAGGGGTAAGATAGAGCTTTAATGTCGCTTCCAGTGCCGCTAACGTCATTTTGTCGACTCGCAATGCACGTTTTAACGGATGTTTTTGTATAGCATCGATCCATTTTTTCTTTCCAAGAATGATACCTGCTTGTGGGCCTCCTAGCAGTTTATCTCCTGAAATAGAAACCAAATCAACACCTTGAGTGAGATAAGTATGAGGCATAGGCTCCTCAGGCAAACCATATGCCGTCATATCAATCATGGAACCACTGCCTAAATCAATTGCTGTGGGAAGCTGGTATTTTTTGCCTAACTCAGCCAGTTCATGACCTTCAACCTCAGCGGTGAAGCCTTCAATGCTATAGTTACTGGTATGCACCTTCATTAATAGTGCGGTGTGCTCATTAATCGCATTTTCGTAATCACGTAAGTGAGTACGATTAGTGGTACCCACTTCAACCAGTTGGCAACCCGCTTGAGACATTACATCTGGCACACGAAAAGCACCGCCAATTTCAACCAACTCACCGCGAGAAACAATCACTTGCTGACCATTTGCCACCGTTGCAAGCAACAATAAAACTGCTGCGGCATTATTATTTACAATACAAGCATCCTCTGCGCCTGTGAGCTCGCAAAGTAAGTCTGCAATTGCGCGATCCCGATGACCACGCATTGCGCCATCAAGAGAATATTCTAATGTGACAGATGAACTCATCGCTTTGCTAACTGCGTCAATCGCTGTTTTGGACATCACTGCTCGCCCAAGATTGGTATGCAAAACCGTTCCCGTTAGATTAAAGACATTTTTTAATGCACTTTGGCCTAATTCATCGTGGCGTTTAGCGAGTTCTTTTAGCCAGTCAATATGCCAATCTGGTAGCTGTCCCTGCTGAGAGATACACTTTCGCGCTTGTTCCTGCATTTCACGTAAACACGTGGTGACCCAATGCAACCCCGACTGTTCAACCAATATTTGCACTTCATCAAGCTGCAATAGTTTGTCAATTGAGGGTAATTGTCGATATAACGCTAAGTTTGCTTCCACCATAGTCACTATTCTCTTTTACAACTTACTTTTCGCCAGGAAACAGGAATGGGTTAATACTGCTACGAGCAAAGCCTTCTTCTTCCATACGCGCATCAAGAATAATTGAGGCTAAATCATCCGCAACGGCTTCCACTTTGGCTTCTTTTTCTTGGTAAAGAATTTTAAGATAACTGCCGCAATCGCCGCAACTTTCCGCCTTCACCGCCGCATTTTCATCATCAAGAGACCAATAGTTTAACTTACCTGTTTGCTCGCAATTGCTGCACTTCACTCTCACCATGTGCCATTCAGTTTCACACAAGTTACAGTGTAAATAGCGTAGACCTTGAGAAGTCCCAATTTGAACGATGCTAGAAACAGGCATGCTATTACACACAGGGCAAAAATGACGATGATCACCGTGTTCTGCACGCGCTTTACCTGGAATATTCGCCGCCATTTGCGCCCAATAAACAGAAAGCGCGGCCCAGATAAACATAGACTTATCTGCAGGTACCTTTTCAAACTCTTCATTTAATAACGCTGTTGCCATGGCCTCTAATTCATTTTCAGATGCCTTATCTAAATTTTCGAGCGCTGGACGTACAGATTCAGGAACAACTGGCATTAATTCTGCAATTATTGATTTTAATAATTTATGCCAATGTGTTGTACGAGGCAGCGTTTTAGCATCCAACGGCGGATTATTAGTATGAATTGAACGCTCTAAAACTACTGTCATATCAATATCTAGTGGATTATCATGCTGTGCATTATGTTGTGCAGTTGCCACTTCAGCTGCAAAGCTAAGATAATCAGCAAAAGGATGTTCCCCAATACCTAGCTCTTTCAGTCTCTCAGCTCGACGTTGGTATAAGCTTTTTAAGTTAGGGAACAGTACTGGCGGAATAAAACCAATGCCTTTTTCTTTTAATCTTTCTTGTCCTAACTCTTCTTTAGGAACGATACGAATACCCATTGCATTCTCACTTTTCTATTTTCTGAACGATTTTTTGAGCATATAGGGTAAGCCTATACACAAATTTATCATTCCTATTTTATGCCATCAGCAAAAATTGCTGCTATTAACTGCTCAGGATAAAACAAATTTGGTTGGGTCGCTACCTTAACCCCTTTGTATCAATACGGGTATTTGATCTGATAAGGGTTTTGCGGACAACTAAAGAAAAAACACCGACAAATTTACCTTAAAGAATCGGCAATTATGATATTGAGTAATCGATAAAAATCCGTTTTTGAAGTATGGATTATGCCTATTTCAATGCTATAAATTATCGAAGCACTCTAACCTGTGAAGTTCATAAAATTTTAATAATATCAAAATTATTAATTATTCAATAAATGCAGTTAAATAAAATTTCGGCTTAATCAGTAATAATAAATTATTACAGAGAAAGAAAATAAAGAGAAACAATTCACATATTGTTAATTTTACGTCCAAATCACTCAATTTTATTTCTTATCTAATCATAGTGAAATCAAAAATATAATTAAGCCAACATTAGCAATCTAATGCTTTTATAATAATATTAATTGCATTTTTTATCGTAATACATCATCAATGGTCTGATAACCTAACTTATAATCTACCAACCAACTAAGGACAGTTATATTTTTCTCAAAATAATTAAACCAATTTATTGCTCTGACTAAAAATAGCTCACTAAATCAATCGGATGAGTCTATCAACGTCACATCCTTAGGGATATCGCAAGGTTTAATTTTACTCGATAAAAGCTTGGAAAGAACATGTTAGTAGAAAAACAAACTACTTATTTCAGACGATAGCATTGCGTTATTTAATAAAATCCCGCCCACAATGAGAGTATAAATAAAATATTAAATAACAATATATTAATATTAGATAACTTGAAAAATTAACGGGGTTACTATTAGGGAAAATTCAGTCATAATAAAAACACAGCATTAAATTTGGCAATATTTTACCAAGATATCATAGATGGGGTGCTAAATTTTAATTTAAAACCGTATTTATATACGCGACCAGTTTATCTTGATCGCGTATATTTAAGTATATCTAACTATTCGATAGTTCAATAATGCCAAATCATCAAAGCAAGCATTATGAAGATAAATTATGCTTTTAATAACTCAGGATAATACATCCGCTTAAGTGCTAGCTCTAATCCCCGTACTTCCGCCAGTCCTTTTAAACGACCAATCGCTGAGTAACCTGGGTTTGTAACTTTCTTTAGGTCATCCAAAATTTGGTGACCATGGTCAGGACGCATTGGAATAGGTGGTAAACCCGCCTCATTGCGTTTTTGTTCAATCGCTAAAATCGCTTTAACGACTTCGAACATGTCGACATCACCCGCAATATGGTTCCCTTCATGGAAAGTATTTGGGTTTTCTTCTCTCACCGTTGAACGCAAATGTGTAAAATGAATACGATCCCCAAATGTATTAATCATTTTCACAAGGTCGTTATCTGCGCGTACACCATACGAGCCCGTACACATCGTAAAACCATTATGAATACTATCGCAGCTTTCTTTAATAAACTGCATATCTTCAATTGTTGAAACAATACGTGGTAAACCTAAAATAGGGCGTGGTGGGTCATCAGGGTGAATTGCTAATACAACATTTTCTTCTTCACAGACAGGTACGATTTTCTGCAAGAAATAACGTAAGTTTTCACGCAATTGGTTTTTATCAATATCATTATACAATGCTAAGCGCTCACGGAATTGGTCTAATGTATAGCCCTCTTCTGCTCCAGGTAGCCCTGCAATAATGGTTTTAATTAAATTATCAATATCGTCGGATGACATTGCCGCATAATATTCAGCAGCCTCTTTAACTTCTTGTTCTGAATAACTTGCTGCTGCATTTTCACGTTTTAAAATATGAATTTCAAATGCTGCAAACGCGATATTATCAAAGCGTAATGCTTTAGAACCATCAGGCAACGTATAGCCAAGGTCGGTACGCGTCCAATCAAGAATTGGCATGAAGTTATAGCAAATTGTTTTAATGCCACATGAGGCTAAATTGCGAATACTTTGCTGATAATTCTGAATATATTTTTCGAAATCACCCTGTTGGGTTTTAATATCTTCGTGAACAGGGATACTTTCAACAACAGACCAAACTAAACCAGCGTCCTCAATGATAGCCTTACGCTTTACGATTTCCTCAACACTCCAAACAACACCGTTTGGAATATGATGGAGAGCAGAAACGATCCCTGTCGCCTCAGCTTGCCTTGCATCACTTAAAGAAACTGGGTCATTAGGCCCATACCAACGCCACGTATGCTCCATGAGTACATCTCCTTCACTTATTCAAAAATAGTCTGATAAGGAATTGTTTCAAATAAATAACCATCAAAATTGGGGTCGTCAAAATCGGAAAGCTGCATTAGAGTATTTTTGACATTCTCTAAGTGTTGCCACATCTCTTTTTTCGCCAATTCAGGGTCACGCTTTTGTAGTGCATTTAAAATATTTTCATGATCAATCAACCACTTCTTACGGTAAGTCGTGTTATCGATATGCTCATGCAATTTGTCCCACATTGGACTTTGTAACCGTACAGCCCAAATATCATCAATGATCTTCGCCATCATGTCGTTCTTACTTGCGCGAGCAATAAGCACATGAAACTTATGATCATTTTCATCATCGCTTTCATTATTAGCAACTTTAATCCGTTCATCTTCGAGTAACGCACGGATTTCTTGGATATCTGCTTTTGTTGCTGACAAGGCAGCGCATGCCGCAATTGCGCTTTCAATCACTTGGCGAGCTTGTAGAATTTCAAAAGGCCCATGATCCAAACTCTTGATTTCATCAATAAGCAAGTCTGGATGATTAATGACATAAACACCTGAACCCTTCTTGATAGAAACCAACTTTTCAATTTCCAGCATGATGAGCGCTTCACGTACCAATGAGCGACTGACATCATATTTTTTAGCGATCTCACGTTCTGGCATTAAACGACTTCCTATCGGATATTCACCAGAAGCAATGAGCTCTTTTAACTGCTGACCTAGGTACTGGTACGAGCGGTATTGAGTTTTCATATATATGTACAACGCGTTGTCGAATTAAATTTAGTTCTTCCATTGTAGATTATCGTCACTCTTGATAATGGTCAACCAATTTATCCATTATTTTGGCCAAATTAGTTAACCAATTTGTGATCACCTTCACTTATTGTCGGCTTTTTAGTCGTTGTCTTTTAATTTCTTGGTTGATAGAGTGAAAAAAAGAAAATTTGGTCAACCAATAAATAAACCAGTTAGGTGTTTTTCTCTCATTTTGGTTGATCAGTTGGTTAACATAAATATGGATATGGGCAAAAATGAAAATCGTAAACGCAGAAGTGTTTGTATGTAGCCCCGGTCGTAACTTTGTCACATTAAAAATTACCACGGATGAAGGCGTGTATGGCGTGGGTGACGCGACACTCAATGGTCGTGAACTCGCCGTTGTTTCATACTTAAAAGACCACCTATGCCCTCAGCTTATTGGTCGTGACCCACACAAAATTGAAGATATTTACCAGTTTTTCTACAAAGGGGCTTATTGGCGTAGAGGCCCAGTGACCATGTCTGCCATTTCAGCCATCGACATGGCTTTATGGGATATTAAAGGCAAAATTGCTAACTTGCCTGTATACCAATTATTAGGTGGAGCATCCCGTGAAGGCGTGATGGTGTACTGCCATACAACAGGTAAAGATATTCCTGAAGCATTAGATAACTACGCAAAATATAAGGAAAAAGGCTTTAAAGCCATCCGCGTGCAGTGTGGGATCCCTGGTATGGCAACGACCTATGGTCAAAGCAAAGGACAAAACCTTGCTTACGAACCTGCCACCAAAGGACACCACCCCGAAGAACAACTTTGGTCAACCGAAAAATACCTCGATTTCATGCCAAAACTGTTTGAAGCTGTTCGCGATAAATACGGTTTCAATGAACACCTCCTGCACGATGTCCATCACCGCTTAACACCGATTGAAGCGGCTCGCTTTGGTAAAAGCATTGAAGATGCACGTTTATTTTGGATGGAAGATCCAACACCAGCGGAAAATCAATCCTGTTTTAGATTGATCCGCCAGCACACCGTCACCCCAATCGCCGTTGGTGAAGTTTTCAATAGTATTTGGGACTGCAAACAACTAATCGAAGAACAGCTTATCGACTATATCCGTACCACTATTACACATGCGGGCGGTATTACAGGTATGCGTCGAATTGCAGATTTCGCCTCACTTTATCAAGTTAGAACGGGCTCACATGGCCCATCCGATCTGTCCCCTATTTGTCACGCTGCTGCCCTGCACTTTGACCTATGGGTACCCAACTTTGGTGTACAAGAATTTATGGGGTACTCCGAAGAAATGCTCTCTGTCTTTAGCCCTAACTGGACATTTAAAGACGGCTACATGCACCCAAGTGATAAGCCTGGTTTAGGTATCGATTTTGATGAAAAACGGGCAGCGAAATACCCGTACAACCCAGCTTACCTACCTATTGCCCGTCTTGAAGACGGTACTTTATGGAATTGGTGATTTTTAGATAATTCGGAGTTAAATATGAAAGCTGTAGTGATAAAAGAACCCAATACATTATTGATAGAAGAGCGTTCAATTCCTGAACCTGCTGAAAATCAAGTGCAAATCAAAGTTCGCTTAGCGGGTATTTGTGGCTCTGATAGCCATATATATCGTGGTCACAACCCATTTGCAAAATACCCTCGTATCATCGGCCATGAGTTTTTTGGCGTCATTGAAAAAGTGGGTAGCGGTGTGGATAGCAAACGTATCGGTGAACGCGTCTCTATCGACCCTGTACTCAGTTGTGGTCATTGTTACCCTTGCTCAATTGGTAAACCAAATGTCTGTGAAACCTTAGAAGTCTTGGGCGTTCATACTGATGGCGGCTTTACTGAGTATGTCACTGTGCCTGCAGCCAATGCGTATACCATTCCTGATTCAATCAGTGATGAGTGTGCAGTGACTGTCGAGCCTTACTCTATCGCAGCCAACGTTACCTCGCACGTTCAGCCAACCAAAGATGATGTGGCCTTAGTCTATGGTGCAGGCACGATTGGATTAACCTGTGCACAAGTCTTAAAAGGCGTTTACCAAGTCAAAACCTTAATTGTGGTTGACCGTGTTGCTGAGCGATTAGCCAGAGCCACAGCATGTGGAGCGGATATCGTGATTGATAACTCACAAACACCGCTTCCTGAACAACTCAAAGCCTTAAATCTACGACCTACGGTTGTGTTAGATGCAGCGTGCCATCCCGCTATTTTGCAAGAAGCGATTTTAATTGCATCTCCTGCGGCAAGAGTATCTATTATGGGATTCTCGAGTGAGCCAAGTTCCGTGACACAACAGAGCATTACCAGTAAAGAGATTGCCCTATTCTCTTCACGCCTAAATGCGAAAAAATTCCCAGAGGTGATTAGCTGGATTGAGTCGAACAAAATCGACCCAACCAAAATCTTAACCCATCAGTTCCCATTCACTGAGGCGCAAGAGGCAATTCTAACCTTTGAGAAAGACCAAAAAACCTGCTGTAAAATTCTTTTAACCTTTTAATTTTATTACAAAAAAAATAATTATTTCAAATACTACCCGACGTGATTAATAGGATAATAATATGAATACTCAGTCGATAGACCAATCAGGGAAAGTCGAACGTAGCTCTGGGGATCTCACCAAAGCTGCTGTTTCTGGTTGGCTTGGAACCGCCCTCGAATTTATGGATTTTCAGCTTTACTCACTAGGTGCAGCACTTGTTTTCCACGAAATTTTCTTCCCAGAGCAATCGGCATCAATGGCGTTAATCCTCGCCATGGGTACCTATGGTGCGGGATATGTCGCCCGTATTGTTGGTGCAGTCTTCTTTGGTCAGATGGGGGATAGAATCGGTCGTAAAAAAGTGTTATTCATTACCATCACTATGATGGGGGTGTGTACCACCTTAATCGGGGTATTACCGACTTATGCACAGGTTGGTATCCTCGCACCGCTGCTATTAGTTCTCTTGCGAATTATTCAAGGCTTAGGTGCTGGTGCTGAAATTTCAGGCGCAGGAACCATGCTCGCCGAATATGCGCCAAAAGGCCGCCGCGGTATTGTCGCTTCACTGGTTGGTTTAGGTACAAACTGCGGAACACTGAGCGCAACGGCTATCTGGGCATTTATGTTCTTCTGGTTAGACAAAGAAGACTTACTGGCTTGGGGTTGGCGTGTACCATTCTTAGCAAGTTTTGTTGTGATGCTGTTTGCTGTCTGGCTACGACTGAACCTCAAAGAAAGCCCAGTGTTTGAGAAAGTTCAAAATGCGGAAGAGCAAGAAGCTCAGGTGGCTGTCCAAACACCACCAAAAGAAAGTTTCTTTGCGATGTTCAAAACGAAAGCGTTTTGGTTGGCAACAGGTATTCGTTTTGGCCAAGCAGGTAACTCAGGGCTTATCCAGACATTCCTAGCGGGTTATTTAGTTCAAAGTCTATTATTCGATAAAAGTATTCCAACTGATGCGATCATGATCAGCTCCGTTGTAGGTTTCCTTACAATCCCTGTGATTGGCCTACTATCAGATAAATTTGGTCGCCGTATTCCTTATATTATCCTTAGCTTATCCGCGATGCTGCTCGCCTACCCGATGCTTTCCGTCATCGTAAACGGAGCCAACAGTGTCAGCTTAATCACCATCTGTATTATTATTGTCCATAACTGTTCAGTTCTCGGGTTATTTGCTCTTGAAAATATTACGATGGCTGAAATGTTCAACTCACGTAACCGTTTTACGGGTATGGCTGTTGCAAAAGAAATTGGTGGGTTAATTGCATCTGGCTTAGGCCCAGTGCTTGCAGGTATCTTCTGTAGCATCACAGGGAGCTGGTGGCCTATCGCTATTATGATCATTGTTTATTCTGCCATTTCATTAATTACCGCCATCATCATGCCTGAAGTCAAAGACCGTGACTTAGCCAGCCCACTGGATGCGGTTGAAGAAGTTGAGCAACAAAAAAGTAAAGGTAAGGCCAAATATGCAACTGTCAATCAATAACCTAAACCAACTCCCTGCGGCTATCAAAGTGCCAAACTACGATAGAAATCAGGTTAACGTTAAAATGCTTCACTTGGGTTTCGGCGCGTTTCACCGCGCCCATCAAGCCATCTTTGCAGACATTTTAGCGACGGATCACCAAAGTGATTGGGGATTTTGTGAAGTTAACTTAGTGGGTGGCGAGCAGCAAATCGAAGATTTACTGGCTCAAGACTGCTTGTATAACGTTGTTGAAATGCAAGGTGATAACTGGCAAACCCGTACCGTTGGCGTGGTTAAAGAGGCACTACACCCAACCATTCACGGTATTGATGCTGTTATCAATCGTATGTTAGACCCAAATATTGCTATCGTCTCCATGACGGTCACAGAAAAAGGGTACTGCTACGTTCCATCAACTGGGTCAATTGATTTTGATAACCCCGCTATCGCCCATGATTTAGTGTCCCCTGAAGCACCTAAATCATTACCTGGCGTGATTGTTGAAGCGCTTCGTCGCCGCAAAGTATTAGGATTAGCACCCTTTACCGTGATGTCCTGCGACAATATGCCAGAAAATGGGCATATTACGAAAAATGTTATCCTTGCGATGGCGGCAAAGCGCGATGCAGAGTTAGCCAAATGGATTGAGGAAAATGTCACGTTTCCGTCAACCATGGTAGATAGAATTGTACCTGCAATGACCACAGAAACCGCAGAGAAAATTCAATCCCAACTTGGTTCTGTTGTTGATAAAGTTGCGATTGCCTGTGAGCCTTTTAAGCAATGGGTGATAGAAGATAACTTTGTTGCAGGCCGCCCTGAATGGGAAAAAGCAGGTGCCCAGTTAGTCACGGATGTTATCCCATTTGAAGAAATGAAACTGCGCATGTTAAACGGCAGCCACTCATTCCTTGCTTACTTGGGATACTTAGCAGGCTATCAGTACATTAATGAATGTATGCAAGACAGTGCTTATGAAAAAGCGGCTTACCACTTGATGGTGAATGAGCAAGCATCGACACTTTCCATTAAAAATGTCGATTTACCTCAGTATGCAAACGCGTTAATTGAACGCTTTAAAAATACGGGGCTCAAACACCGCACATGGCAAATTGCGATGGATGGAACCCTAAAACTATCTCAACGTTTGTTGGATTCGATTCAAATTCACCTAAAAAATGGCCAATCATTTGATTATTTAGCGTTAGCTGTTGCAGGGTGGATGCGTTATGTCAGTGGGAAAGACGATCAGGGTGCAGATATTCAAGTGAGTGACCCACAGGCCGCTAAACTGGCTGAACTGGTGGCGCAAAGTCAGGATGATGAAAACCGCGTTAAGGCATTGCTCTCACTGGAAAGTTTGTTTACCCAAGAATTGGTCAACAACCCGTTATTTACTGAAAAAGTGACTGCGTTTTACCTATCACTGCGTGATAACGGTGCGAAAAAAACCATTGAAGCATTAAACCGCGAACATTCGCTGTAATTATCCACTGATAAACGTCGTTAACTCTCAAACCTGATACTTCCCGTATCAGGTTTTTTTATTATTTTCTAAATAATGCATATACTCACCATCACTATCTATTTTGATGAGCGGCAGAACAACCAATGACATTATTCCAATTTGAAGCCAACTCCCATACGCCCTTTTTCCTCTTACTGGCCTTTATTGGCGGGTTTGTTGATGCCTGCTCTTTCGTGATTTTTGAAGTGTTCACGGGGCATCTGACGGGGAACAGTATTTTAAGCATGGTGTACCTCGCCAAGTTAGATTGGCCAATGCTCCTACTTTCCGCAGTTTCTATCTGTGGTTTTTTTCTAGGGACTTGCCTTGGTTCATGGCAACGGTTAAAAAATAACTCACTACGTGATTACCGTTTTCTGATTGGTTTATCATTTTTATTATTTACTGGGGTGTTTGCGCTCTATTTCTTCGCCCATGCCGTCTATTCTGACAATATCGTAATATTTATCATTAGTTTATCCATGGGGTTACAAAACGGCTTTTTTAATAAGGCGGGGACTGTTGGTATTCATTCAACGTATGTTACTGGGATGACAACATCCTGCATCAATGCTTTTTTAAAAAACGTGCAAGGTGATAGCAGCAAAAAGGTGCTGTTCCTCGCCGTATTATCTTTTATTCTGGGGGGATTAACGGGCGGGGTGTTATCCGTCAATTACCAATTCCTCGGTTTTTCTTTTGTGTTGATACTGCTAGCACTGGCTTTTGTCTATAGCCTGACCATTAATGATAGGTGATTTTTTGATTACTGTAATCATAATAAAATAACACAAATGACAACACATTAGGCTTATTATGGATACTATTCATTTTAGAATTGATGAAGAAACAAAGCGCTTAGCGATGCAAGCTGCAAAGCGCCACCAAACAGACCTAACAAAATTAATGCGATAAATAATAATGAAAGTGGTAAAGCGGCTTTTATAGAACATGGTGAAAGTCAAAAACGAATGGCTCAATTACGAAAAAAACTCTGTGGAGATGATAAATGATAAAACTGCTTTGGGAAAAGCGGCACAAACAGATAGGGAACACATTTATCACTATTTTTTTAAACATGCAGGAATATTACTCGCAGATAAAATTAACAATCGATTTCAATAAGTTACAGAATTACCACAAGCACCCCCTACTCTGGTGTGAAAGTTAAAAACAAAGAAAGTTACAGAAAATTAATCATTCCTAATTTTCCATTTTTCATACTTTATCAAGTTAACAAAAAAGATAATCACATTCGCATACTTAGAATGTTACGCATTGCGACACGTTTAGCCTCTAATTATTAACTCTTCTCTCCAATAAAAAAGCCTGCCTCAATATCATCAAGAGCAGGCCTTATTATTACGTGACAAGATAAAACTTAGTTTTTCTCTTGCTGTTGTTTTTCTTGCTTTTCTTTTTCAAGAAGTTGGCGGTACCACAGTGGGTGGTGCTTTCTCGCCCAACCACGGGTCACCCAACCTTCGACCATCGCACGAACCGAACCTTTCACCCAAATCGCCGCGTAAGCGTGAACCACAATCATAATGATCAACGCAATCGCAGAGAGTGAGTGGATCAGAATCGCTGCACGATAAACAGGGATTGGGAAGTATTCGGCAAAATAAGGGCGCCACATGATGACACCGGTGACCACCAGCGCCAATAAGCAGATAGTGACCACCCAATACACCCCTTTTTGACCGAGGTTATACTGACCTACATCGCCTGCTTCTTCGTTTTTCAGTACTTTGCCGATATTTTTTGCCCACTTAATATCTTCTTTATTAATGAAGTTATGGTGGAAATAACGGAAAAACATGAACACGAACAGCAAGAACATCGCCGTACCCACGAATGGATGCAAAATACGCGACAGCTGTGGCGTGCCTAAAATATTCATAAACCAGTTCAGTGAGGGGAAGAAAAACCCTAAGCCACTGATTGCTGTGAACAAAAAGCAAATCACAACCGCCCAGTGATTGATCCTTTCAATCGGCTTATGGCGGATAATTTTGTCGTTATCATCTGGCATCATTTCTGATCCTCCCCTTCTTTTGACTTGGAAGTGTCATCAGATGACATTGCATTATGCAAATCTTCTAGAGCCTCTTCTTCATCTTTTTTGGAGACGCGGTTCGGACCAATACCCACATAGTGGAAGATGGCCGCCGCAAATGTTGCAGCAAAACCAACCGCAGCTAACGGCTTCCAGATACCTTTCCAGAAAGTCACTGTTGGGCTAATTGTCGGGTTTTCTGGCAGTCCGTGGTACAACTGAGGTTTATCTGCGTGGTGCAGGACGTACATCACGTGCGTACCGCCAACACCTTCAGGGTCATATAAACCTGCATTTGCATAACCACGGGTTTTCAGCTCTTCAACACGCTCACCCGCCATGCCAATCATGTCTTCTTTGCTACCAAAGTGAATAGCACCTGTTGAGCATGTTTTCACACACGCAGGTTCTTGACCCACTTCAACACGGTCAACACACAGCGTACATTTGTATGCACGGTTATCTTCTGGGTTGATACGCGGTACGTCGAACGGGCAACCCGCGATACAGTAACCACAACCAATACAGTGTTCTGATTGGAAATCAACAATACCGTTTTTATACTGAACAATCGCACCTTCTGAAGGACACGCCTTCAGACAGCCTGGGTCAGCACAGTGCATACAGCCATCTTTACGGATCAGCCATTCGAATTTATCGTTCTCTTCTACTTCAGAGAAGCGCATTACCGTCCATGACTTGGCGGTTAAATCGGTTGGGTTATCATATACCCCAACGTTGGTGCCGATTTTGTCACGGATATCGTTCCATTCGGAACACGCGACCTGACACGCTTTACAGCCGATACAGGTCGTTACGTCGATAAGCTTTGCAACTTCTTCCTTATAGTCCCGCACCTGAGGCGCGGGAGTCAGGGAATTGGTGGCAGAGCGACGAATAATGTCCTGAGATTGCATTGACATAATTTATCTCCTTACACCTTTTCCACGTTGACAAGGAATGATTTAAATTCCGGCGTTTGTGTATTCGCATCGCCCACATATGGCGTTAGCGTGTTGGCAATAAAGCCTTTCACCGCCAAACCTTCAAAGCCCCAGTGGATTGGAATACCAATAGTATCGATATCTTTTCCAGCCACTTTCAGCGTATGAATACGTTTGGTGACCATCGCTTTTGCTTTAATGTAGCCACGTTTAGAACTCACTTTCACCGTATCACCTTGCTCGATACCCTTCTCTTTCGCCAAGCGCTCACCGATTTCGATAAATTGCTGTGGCTGAATGATGGCATTCAACAGGGCGTGTTTTGTCCAATAGTGGAAGTGCTCTGTTAAGCGATAAGTTGTTCCCACATAAGGGAATTCTGTCGCTTTACCCATTTGCGCCCAGTCGTCTTTAAACACGCGAGCCGCAGGGTTAGACACCACATTTGGATGCAACGGGTTAGTATCCAGCGGCGTTTCGATAGGTTCATAGTGCTCAGGGAATGGGCCTTCGGCCATTTTATCCAGTGCAAACAAACGTCCCATACCTTCAGGCTGCATGATAAACGGCCCTACACCACTTCCAGGAGGCGCATTGCTATAGTCAGGAATATCCATTCCCGTCCATTTGCTGCCATCCCACTCAAGAATTTGACGTTTCGGATCCCACGGTTTACCCATTGGGTCTGCCGATGCACGGTTATAAATGACGCGGCGGTTCAGAGGCCATGCCCATGCCCAGCCTAACGTGTTCCCCAGACCTGTTGGGTCAGAGTTATCACGATTCGCCATTTGGTTACCTTTCGGCGTCCAGCTACCAGCAAAAATCCAGCATCCACTTGCAGTTGAACCATCATCACGTAACTGTGCAAACGAGCTCAGTAGATCGCCTTTTTTAACCAGAACGTTACCGTCAGCGTCTTTGAGGTCAACTAATGCATAACCGTTGTTTTCTTGCGCGACTTCTTCTGGCGTTGGATTATCAGTATCCAAGTAGTTCCAAGTCATGCTAAGCACTTGCTCAGGAAGTGCCCCACCTTCGGTTTTGTACAGTTGACGTAAACGGTGGAAAATACCCGACAGAATCTCACCATCACTGATGGCCTCGCCTGGGGCATCTGCACCTTTCCAGTGCCACTGCAACCAACGTGCTGAGTTAACAATCGAACCATTTTCTTCAGCAAAACAGCAAGATGGCAAGCGGAATACCGTCGTTTGAATTTCCGCTGGATTTACATCGTTCATTTCGCCGTGGTTTTGCCAGAAATTCGACGTTTCCGTATTCAGTGGGTCAATAGTAATCAAGAATTTCAGTTTTGATAACGACTTAACCACTTTGTTTTTATTCGGGAATGACGCTAATGGGTTAAAGCCTTGGCAGATATAACCATTGACTTCGCCCTTATCCATCATCTCGAAATAACGCAGCACGTCATAGCCTTGATCCCACTTCGGTAAGTAGTCAAAGCCCCAGTCATTTTCTTTCTGCGCTTTATCACCGTAGAAGGTTTTCATTAAGCTCACGAAGAATTTCGGGTAATTCCCCCAATAATTCACCTGACCGGCCACCGTGGCTTTCGGCGTATTCGCCGCTAAATAACTTTCTAATGTGGTTTGTTTTTCTGATGGTAATGTCAAGTAACCTGGTAAGCTTTGTGATAACAAACCTAAGTCAGTCAGACCTTGGATATTGGAGTGCCCACGCAGTGCGTTTACACCACCCCCTAACATACCCATATTACCTAAGAGCAATTGGATCATCGCCATCGTACGGATGTTTTGCGCACCCACCGTATGTTGAGTCCAACCTAACGCATATAAGAACGATGCTGTTTTATCTTTAACACTGGTTTCTGCAAGGTATTCACAGACTTGCAGGAAGTCTTTGATTGGCGTACCACAGATGTTATTCACCACTTCTGGTGTATAACGGCTAACGTGTTCTTTTAATAAATTCAGTACACAACGTGGGTGTTTTAGAGTCGGATCGCGCAGCGCAAGGCCGTTTTCATCCATCTCATAGTTCCACGTAGTTTTATCGTATTGGCGTTTTTCTGCGTCATAGCCAGTAAATAGACCATCATCGAAGCCAAAATCTTCACGGATCACTAAACTCGCATTGGTATACGCTTCCACGTATTCACGCTGAATTTTTTCATTATCCAGTAAGTATTTGATAACACCTGATAAAAACGCAATATCTGTACCTGAACGGATAGGCGTGTAGAAATCCGCCACTGCCGCTGTACGGGTAAAGCGTGGGTCAATAACAATTAATTTGGCTTTATTATGGATTTTAGCTTCCATCGCCCAGCGGAAACCAACTGGATGCGCTTCTGCCGCATTACCACCCATAACAACGATTAGGTTTGCATTTTTAATGTCAACCCAATGGTTGGTCATCGCACCGCGACCAAATGTTGGAGCAAGACTTGCTACCGTTGGTCCGTGTCAGACACGCGCTTGGTTGTCTACGGCAAGCATGCCGAGAGCGCGGGTGAATTTTTGTGTTACAAAACCAGTCTCATTGCTTCCAGCTGATGCACACAGCATACCGGTGGTTAGCCAACGGTTAACCGTGACACCGTCTTTATTTTTTTCGATAAAGTTCGCATCGCGGTCTTCTTTCATCAACTTAGCGATACGGTCAAAAGCGTCGTTCCACGTGATACGTTTCCACTCATTGGTACCAGGCTCACGCACTTCGGGGTATTTTAAGCGGCTTTCACTGTGGATGAAATCGATAAGTCCAGCACCTTTCGGACAAAGTGCACCACGGTTTACCGGATGATCCGGGTCCCCTTCAATATGGAAAATGCTCTCTTTTGCATTTTTCGCGCCATCACCGAGGCTGTACATTAACAGCCCACAGCCGACAGAACAGTAGGTACAGGTATTTCTGGTTTCCTTCGCACGCAGTAATTTATACTGGCGCGTTGACGCTAACGCGGTTGCAGGTGCAAAACCTAACGCCGCTGCCGTCGTACCTGCCATACCGCCAGCGCAGATCTTAAAGAACTGCCTTCTGCTGACTTGCATGGGGATCTCCTCATTTACATTGCTCATGTTTACCTAACGTCAATTGCGATAATCAGGTAAACTGTTTTTATTCAACGTCTTCCTTACGTCCCAGGTTCATTGCCTGGCAAATGGTGTAAATTCTTTTTACCCATAATTAATATTATGTATCATTAATGCTAGGAATTCATCTAATGTATGAAACAAATACTACAAATGACTCCCAAATCACCCAAATGATTGGCTTAAACAGCACAATTGTGCAACAAAAAGGCAACCTTAACTCACCAGTGAAAGATTACGTTGCAGAAGAATATCCTGTTGCATTAGTGTTCAATGGCATATCCCATGTGGTAATGATGGCAACCCCAAAAGATCTTGAGGATTTCGCTGTCGGGTTCTCACTTTCGGAAGGCATAATACAGTCCAGTGATGAAATTCGTGGAATTGATATCGTTGAAGGCTGCAATCGGGGCATTGAAGTTCACGTGGAATTATCTAGCCGCCGCTTTATGGAACTCAAAGAACGTCGTCGTAATTTAGCAGGCCGCACAGGCTGTGGTATTTGTGGTACAGAGCAGCTTGATGAAATCTTTAAGCCTATCTCTCCCCTACCTTTCAGCCAAACCTTCTCTCTCTCGCACCTTGATAATGCATTGCATGAATTGAAAAAAGTACAGGAAATTGGCGCACTAACAGGCTGTACCCATGCCGCTGCATGGATATCCCCAGAAGGTCAATTAGTCGGTGGTTGTGAAGATGTCGGCCGCCATGTTGCTCTTGATAAACTACTGGGAATGAAAAGCCGTCATCAATGGCAACAAGGAGCCGTTTTGGTTTCCAGCCGAGCCAGTTATGAAATGGTACAAAAAGCCGCGAGTTGCGGCGCAGAAATTTTATTTGCCGTTTCTGCCGCGACGTCATTGGCGATTGAAGTAGCGGAAAAAGCCAACTTGACGTTAGTCGGCTTCTGCCGTCAGGGGAAAGCCACGGTGTTTACCCATGGTAGCCGTATTACGGATTAACGTGTTGAGCCTGAAAGTGAATGCAGCACCCCACCCACAAACAAGAAAGGGATTAATAGCAGATTAAAACGCTCACATTCGAACTTGGCCTTAATAAACAGTGCATACACTAAATTTCAGCTAATACACTGGATGGCAATATTGATTTACTAAACACCTTAATTCATTCAAATACAGAGAAATATTAAATCACGACAGTTATTCAGACTGCAAAGAGACCTTAATTAAAATGTTTTTGCTGGGTTCCCCTTGCCATGATTTTGCCTGCAACGGAATGATCCCTTCATAAACACTATTTTCTAATACAAGGTGTGGGTTATCTTTAGGAAAGTATTCCAATACTAGCCGAGAGAATTTATTCTGGGAAGCACATGAAGCAGCCGTATTCATTGAGTTCGTAGCGCACTCTGTTTGGCGAGAAGCTCTGAAATTAACAAGGACTTCATCACCTAATGAATTCTTTAACAGCCCCTTTACCTGTGAGTATGCTTTTTCAATCCAGACCAAAGACAGTGGCCCCTGCCCGCGATACAACGCAACAAACCCATAATAATCATTGCCATTTACCGTGTAGCTTGTCGCATTTTTTTTATCTTGGCTAAGGTTCAATGCTAACATTTCAGCACTTTCGATATCAAATGGGGCCACATAAGGATCATATCTATCATAAATCAACCGGATAACGTGATTTTTAATATTTTGATTATCATTAGATATTTTGAATGCAATCCAACATTTCACTAATTTTTCTGCTTCAATGTCAAAATGATAGAACTTTAAGAACACATCTCCTGTGATCTCATCATCATGGAGATGTGTTTGATGCCCCTCTTTCACTACACTTGCTTTAAATGACAACGGGAATATCTCATGAGTCACTAAATCAATAGCATCAACATACATTATTGAATAATTTTCATAGTCTTCAATTTTCACCGTATCAAAAGGAATAATACTACTCCCTTCATTCAGTGATATCGGTATTAATGTTTCTAACGCATTAATGGGATTTAGTTCCAGGTTGGTTGATGCAACATGACCAAGCCCAATAACGGATATATTGCTATTTCCAATCAACCCGCCTAATTCAGCATTCAAATTTTGAACTGCGACACCCACATTGACAGTCCCGCCCCCCCAATGTAATCCAATAATTTGATTACTGGCTCTTGATATAACTGGAGAACCTGATGATCCCCCTTGGGTATCAGCATTATGAACTATTTTATTGCCATTATTTTCAACGTTTAATATCTCAGCAAATTTGCCATTTTTTATATCGCCAATATGCATTGGGCGTAAACCACCATCACCATATTGTGGAATATAAATATTCTCGCCTTTAACCGGATTACTTTGGCTTAATGCTAGCCCACCAAATAATGCTTTCACATTAGAATTTAAATAGTCAAATTCATCTAAGGTAAATAATGCATAATCATTATCGCTAGCGCTGATCCCCCGCTTTAATACCCTGCCCGGCTTTAAACGAACAGGTTCAGTCACTGCGGATGTCGAACTACAAGTCTCATTAAACCAATTAAACCATATTTCGCCATTGATTAAATTAGGATCACTTTCGACAACATGGTTATTAGTGAGAACATGGTTTTCACTACCAATTAAGGAACAAGACCCCCATCCACCAATACGTGCAGCTGCACTTGATAACGCATACTCCGCAATTGTGCTTCCTTCATAACACATATAAGGTTTTCGTTCGTCTTGGCCGATAATCACCCTTGAGTGATTATCGTGCTCAATCGAATCTAGGAAAAACGAAAAAACATTTTCTACATCAGTGAGTAATGGTAATCTAACACGAATATTAACGCCGCTACTCGGGATCGTCATTATCGCCTCATTCATCTGATAAAAACTTTCTCGCTGTATAACGCTATCCCCATATTCAAATTCAACATAACTATTTTTAGGTAAATTAATATGTGAGAAATACAACTTTAAAAAATTCGAATTAGTGCGTTCGAAAAAAAAGGTATGAAGCTTTTCTTTGCTATTTTTTTTAATAATATCAATATTAATTTTTTCATTAACACTTTTTACATCATATATTTCCATCATTGAGCCCTTTATTTAAAATTTAAATTACAGGGTTAATGATAGTTTTTTTATTCATGTAAAAAATAACATAAAAATTAATATTGTTTTTTATTATTTAATTAAAATAAAAATAATAGGGTAAATAACAATTTTAGTAGTGATTTAATATTCAAAAGTGAATGATGACTTATATGTAATGCGTTGCTCAGCTGTTTTTAGGTCAGGTATCAGCACGAATTCAATAATCGGCTGATACCCTCTCAGATTTTACTATTTTCCAATACAGAAACTGGAGAAAATACGCCCTAATAGGTCGTCAGAGGTAAATTCACCTGTAATTTCACTCAGTTCTTGCTGAGCCAAACGCAGCTCTTCGGCCAGTAATTCACCGGAGCGAGCATTCACTAACTGGTCATATCCCTGTTCTAGGTGAACGGCCGCTGCATTCAGTGCTTGTAAATGGCGACTACGAGCAAGGAAACCACCTTCAGTATTGCTATTAAAGCCAATGGTTTCTTTTAGGTGATCGCGCAACAAATCAATACCTTTTTCTTCACGTGCAGACAAACGAATTAACGGATAACGAGTATTATCAATAAACTCAACTGGTTCGCCTGTCATATCTGCTTTGTTACGAATGACGGTGACCGGAAGTTCATCAGGTAAGCGCGCCATAAATTCAGGCCAAATTTCTTGTGGTTCCGTGGCATTGGTTGTGGTGCTATCCACCATAAACAACACATGGTCAGCTTGTTCAATCTCTTTCCATGCGCGCTCGATACCAATACGCTCAACTTCATCGCTTGCTTCACGTAGGCCTGCGGTATCAATAATATGCAGTGGCATCCCGTCGATATGAATATGTTCACGCAGTACATCACGCGTGGTCCCCGCAATATCGGTTACAATTGCGGCTTCACGCCCTGCTAATGCATTCAATAAGCTTGATTTACCCGCATTTGGACGCCCAGCAATAACCACTTTCATTCCTTCACGCAACAAACTGCCTTGGCGAGCTTGGGAACGAACCTGCTCTAAATCCGCCACAACTTCATTAAGTTTGGCTTCAATTTTACCATCAGATAAGAAATCAATTTCCTCATCAGGGAAATCGATGGCTGCTTCTACATAAATCCGCAAGTGAGTAAGTGCTTCCACTAACTGGTGGATATGGGAAGAAAATGCGCCTTGTAAAGAGTTCATCGCAGAGCGCGCAGCCTGTTCAGAACTTGCATCGATCAAGTCTGCAATAGCTTCTGCTTGAGCTAAGTCGAGCTTATCATTCAAAAATGCGCGCTCAGAAAACTCTCCAGGATTTGCGATACGAATACCATCGATAGCTAGAATTCTTCTCAGTAATAGGTCAAGGATGACCGGGCCACCATGCCCTTGTAGCTCAAGAACATCTTCCCCTGTAAAGGAGTTGGGGCCAGGAAAATAAATCGCAATGCCTTGATCAAGAACAGCGCCTTCCACATCACGAAAAGGGAGATAATCCGCATAACGCGGCTTAGGAAGTTTCCCCAATACGGTTTCAGCAACCAGTGCCGCCTTCGGGCCTGATACACGTAAAATACCGACACCACCACGACCGGGAGGTGTTGCCTGTGCGATGATAGTATCGTTAATCAGCATGATGTTTCTCTGTCTTTGACTTTTTGAAAAGAATAAGGCGACCTTATCTGGTCGCCTTAATACTACTATAGAATCCCGCTTTGTGAAGCCATTCCCATCTTACTGAGAACCGAGATTATTTTTTCTCTTTTTTATCGCGACTGTGCAGACCACGTTTTTCCAAGCCACGGTAAATCACTTGTTGCTGGATGATGGTTACTAAGTTACTCACGATATAATACAGTACCAGACCTGATGGGAACCACAGGAAGAAGATAGTGAACACGACTGGCATGTACGTCATAATCTTCTGCTGCATTGGGTCAGTGACTGCTGTTGGTGACATTTTCTGGATAACAAACATCGTCACACCCATCAATACTGGCAGGATGTAGTACGGGTCTTGTGCAGACAAGTCTTGGATCCAACCAAAGAACGGTGCATGACGCAGTTCAACAGAACCCATCAACATGTAGTAAAGTGCAAGGAAAATAGGCATTTGGATAAGCAGCGGTAAACAACCACCCAGTGGGTTTACTTTTTCTGCTTTATACATCGCCATCATTTCTTGGCTCATACGCTGTTTATCATCACCAATACGCTCACGCATTGCCGCCAGTTTTGGTTGCAGTAAACGCATTTTCGCCATGGAGGTGTACTGCGCTTTAGTCAGCGGATACATGATACCACGAACGATAAAGGTGATAACGATGATGGCAATACCCCAGTTACCCACGAAACCGTGAATAAATTTCAGCAATTTAAACAATGGCTGAGAGATAAACCATAACCAACCGTAATCAACAGTTAAGTCTAAGTGTGGTGCAACTGCTGCCATCTCAGACTGAATTTCTGGGCCAACCCATAACGTTGATGAATAAGTACCTGCGCCATTTGCGGCAATCGTCATTGGTTCACTCTTATAACCAATGATGGCAGATTTTTTATCAAGGTCGATGGTGTAGAACGTGCTTTTCTCTGCGCTTGCAGGGATCCAAGCTGTCGCAAAGTATTGTTGCAACATCGCAACCCAACCGCCTTTCGTTGTCAGGCTCAGGTTTTTATCTTCGATGTCTCCAAAGCTATATTTTTTATAGTTGTTTTCATCGGAAGAATACGCCGCACCGCGGTATGTGTGCAGAGCAAAGTTGCTGCTCCCTGTATCACGTTCTTTTGGTAATTCGATAGTTTGTTTTAACTGACCGAAAAACGCCAACGTTAGCGGCTGTGCTGTAGGGTTTTGGATGCTGTATTCAACTTCAACCGTATATTGACCGCGTTTTACAATGTACGTTTTTTGGTAAACAACGCCGTTGTTATCCGTAAATGACATTGGTACACGTAATACGTCTTGGCCGTTCGCTAATGTGAAAGTTGCAGAATCTGCAGAGTATAGCGGACGTTCACCGTTATTATTTGCTGGGTTGTCTGGGCCATGAGGGCCAATCAAACCACTTTGTGCCTGGTAGACAAAGCCTGGGTTAGTTTCCAGTAAACGGAAAGGGTCTTCCGAATGAAGGGTCGCAGGATAGGCTAACAGGTCAGCCTCATCGATATCACCACCACGAGTATTGATGCGAATATCCAGTACATCCGTTTTAACGGTGATGAGCTTACCTTGCCCACTGCTAGTTACTGCTTGGGCATCACTGCTTGGCATATCCGCTTGTTGCGAAGTTTGAACAGTTTTAACGTCCTGAGCAACTTTATCGCTCTCCCAGGCCTGCCAAACTAAGAACGACACGAACAACAAAGCGATGAGTAGAAGATTGCGTTGCGAATCCATCGTTATAATTCTCTATTATCATCAGTTTTTCTGGGTGGGACAGGATCATCTCCACCAGCGTGTAAAGGGTGGCATTTTAATACGCGTTTCGCCGTTAACCAACTCCCTTTTAGCATACCAAACCTGCGCAATGCCTCAATTCCGTAATTTGAACAAGTAGGATTGAAGCGACAACGAGGCCCTAACAACGGGCTAATCGCCAGTTGGTAGCCTCTGATCAGCATGATCAGGATTTTTGAGCCAAGCGACGGTGACGACGCCATAACTTATCCAATGCTTCCGTGATCTGTTGATTGTCGAGATTGGCAACCCCTTTCCTTACCAATACCACAAAGTCCATTGAAGGCAACTCGTGTTGATGCAGACGAAAGTATTCACGCGCTAATCGCTTAATACGATTTCGCTCATGAGCTCGTTTAACATTTTTTTTGGCGATGGTAAGACCGATGCGGGGATGCCCCAGCTCGTTTAGGCGACCAAGGATTGTTATCTCTGGGGAACTCGCCCTCTGCGGCTGCTTAAAGACATTATCGAAATGCCTGGGAGTTAACAAGCGTAACTCCCGGGTAAAAGCGAGCGTAACCACTGGAATAGAGGGCTAGCTTTATTACTTAGATGAAACGGTCAGACGAGCGCGGCCTTTAGCACGACGGCGAGCCAGGACCTGACGACCATTTTTAGTGGCCATACGAGCACGGAAACCGTGTGAACGGTTGCGCTTCAGTACGGACGGTTGAAAAGTGCGTTTCATAACGATTTCTACCTAACTTTAAAATTTATTACTGATTCAGTAAACGCGTTGGCAACCAGTGGAAACTGATTTACACCTGTGCCTCTATCGCAACAATATAGAAAGAGGCAGGATTGTAATAAAACATAGGGGGTCACGTCAATAAAATGACGCAATCAAACCACTTTTATTTATAGCCTGGCTGACCGGTTTGCCGACATATGCTGTGACAGTCAACTCATGATTCTATTTTCATACTGACTGACAACCTGCTTTTCGTCTGTATTCAAGTCTAACGTTAACGCGAGAACAGAACGCAGAACCCAACAAGTATACCTCAGTTTCGTGTAAAAACCACATCAGCACTGTGCACAGGGAGGAAGATTATACGGACTCCACCCTAAAGCGCAAGGATCTTCCCGCGATCTAAAAATATTTTTTGATCTTAAGGAATATTTTCACTAAATCGTCTAGAGTTATCCCCAGCCATGTGGAAAAACGAACAAAAATTCAAGTAGCCCAGCTAACTTCTTCCTTATAGGCGATGCCTTATCACATTTACCTGTGGATAAAAAGCATAAAAACTGTGTAAAAGAATGA